>NZ_FZOU01000022.1 GCF_900188085.1 Granulicella rosea | reverse complement strand
ACGACGAACAAGCACCTGATCCGGTGGGTGGAGAAGATGTCGGACCTGTGCCAGCCTGAGCGGATTCACTGGATCGACGGTTCGGCGGCGGAGAACGCTCGTCTTTGCGAGGAGCTGGTGGCTGGCGGGACGTTCACCCGGCTGGACGCGGAGAAGTGGCCGGGCTGTTTTTACGCCCGTTCTTCGCCGAACGACGTGGCTCGGGTCGAGGACCGCACCTTCATCTGCTCGCTGTCCAAGGACAACGCCGGTCCGACCAATAACTGGGAAGACCCGTTCGTCATGCGCAAGCGTCTGAAGCAGCTCTTCAAGGGCTCGATGCGCGGCCGGACCATGTACGTCATGCCGTTTTCGATGGGTCCGATCGGCTCGCCCATGTCGCAGATCGGCGTGCAGTTGACCGACTCCGCCTATGCGGTGGTGAACATGCGCATCATGGCGCGCATCGGCACGCCGGTGTACGCCGAGATCGACAAGGGCGAGAAGCGCGTCGTGCCGTGCCTGCACTCGGTCGGGGCGCCGCTCGCGCCGGGCCAGCAGGACGTACCCTGGCCGCAGAACGACACCAAGTACATCGTGCATTTTCCCGAGACGCGCGAGATCTGGAGCTACGGCTCGGGCTACGGCGGCAACGCGCTGCTGGGCAAGAAGTGCTTCGCCCTGCGCATCGCCTCGAACATCGCGCGCGACGAGGGATGGATGGCCGAGCACATGCTCATCGTCGGCGTCGAATCGCCCGCCGACGCCGCCGGCAAGACCGAAAAGACCTACGTCGCGGCGGCCTTCCCCTCGGCCTGCGGCAAGACCAACTTCGCCATGCTCATCCCGCCCGCGGGCTTCGACGGCTGGAAGGTCTGGACCGTCGGCGACGACATCGCGTGGATCAAGCCCGACGCTACCGGCCAGCTTCGCGCCATCAACCCCGAGAGCGGCTTCTTCGGCGTCGCGCCCGGCACCAGCGACAAGACCAACCCCAACGCCATGGCCACGCTGCGTTCGAACTCCATCTTCACCAACGTCGCGCTCGTGACCGAAAACGGCGTGCCCAACGGCGACATCTGGTGGGAGGGCATGACCGACCAGCCGCCGGCCGAGGCGCTCGACTGGCGCGGCGCCCCGTGGACGCCCGCGAGCCCCACGCCCGCCGCGCATCCCAACGGCCGCTTCACCGCGCCCGCCGCGCAGTGCCCCACCATCGACCCCTCGTGGGAAGACCCCGAAGGCGTGCTGATCTCGGCCATCGTCTTCGGCGGCCGCCGCCCGACGACGATGCCGCTGGTCTACCAGGCCTTCAACTGGAGCGCGGGCGTCTACACCGGCGCGACCATGGGCTCTGAAACCACCGCCGCGGCCGGCGGCAAGATCGGCACGGTCCGCCGCGACCCGATGGCCATGCTGCCCTTCTGCGGCTACCACATGGGCGACTACTTCCGGCACTGGCTGCGCATGCAGCGCGCGCTGAACGCGACGCCGCGCATCTTCCATGTGAACTGGTTCCGCAAGGGCGCCGATGGATCGTTCCTGTGGCCGGGCTACTCGGAGAACATGCGCGTGCTGAAGTGGATCGTCGACCGCGTGCGCGGCCGCGTCCGCGGCAAGGAAACCCCCATCGGCTGGGCGCCCAAGTACAGCGACATCCAATGGCAGGGACTCGACTTCTCCTACGAACAGTTCCAGGAACTCCAAACCGTCGACCGAGAAGCCTGGAAACGAGAGGTCATCGGACACGAAGAGATCTTCCTCCAACTCCACGACCACCTCCCACCAGAGATGATCTACGAAAGAGAACTCCTCATCTGTAG
>NZ_FZOU01000017.1 GCF_900188085.1 Granulicella rosea | reverse complement strand
TCAACCAAAGGAGGCGCCGCTCAATGAACCGTCTCAGAACCAGGCATCTGCTTCAGGGTGCAGCGTGTCTTGCGCTCACCGGCTGCGGTCACGCGTCCAACATCGATATCATCGGCTCGTTCTTTCCGGTGTGGATGCTGTGCGTCGCCATCGCCGTCCCCCTTACCTTCATCGTGCACAAGCTGCTGGTTCGGTTCGATCTGGAAAACGACGTCGGCCCGCTCGCGCTCTTCTATCCCTGCACGGTTCTTCTCTTCACCAGCCTGCTTTGGCTGATCTTCTTCCGGTAGGAGCGACAACGATGGATACAACAAGCGCAGCAACGCAACCGCCGCCGGAGCATGCCGCGTCGAAGAAGAGTCTGGGCCGTGCGATCGGCATCGGCGTGGCGGTGGTGTCGCTCGCGATGCTCGCCCTCGTGGTGCTTCAGGTGGACCTGCATCCGCGCACCGACGACGCCAGCGTGCGCGCCAACTTCATCGAGATCGCGCCGGAGGTCAGCGGGCGTCTGGTCGACCTGCCCGTCAAGGACAACGCTTTCGTCAAGCAGGGCGATACGCTCTTCGTCATCGACCCGAGGCCGTATGAGTATGCGCTCAAGCAGGCGCTCTCCGATCAGGACGCGCTCGAACAGCAGATCGTCGACGCACGCCGGCACATCGCCGCGCAGACCAGCGCCGCCGAAGCGCAGCGCGCCAATCTCGCCAACTCGCGCACTGGCATTCAGACCGCGGGCACGCAGATCGATGCCTCCGCGGCAGCCGTCGCACGCGCGCAGGCCGCGTCCACGGCAGCAGACGCACAACTGAAGCTCGCGACCAACAATCTGCATCGCATCGAGCCGCTGCTGAAGCGGCAGTACGCGACCGTCGAGCAGGTCGACCAGGCGAACACCGCCGTACGCGTCGCGCAGGGCAACTACGACGAGGCGCAGGCCGCGCTGATGCAGGCGCAGGCCGCCCAGCAGCAGGCCAACTTCCACAAGATCGAAGCGGCTTCGCTTGCGGTCGAACAGCAGGCCAAACTCGGGCAGGCCGTACACACGATCGACACCGTCGACACGCTCGTGTCGCAGCGTCCGGCCAAGGCGGCGAAGGTGGAGAGCGCGCGGCTCGACCTCGAACGCACGCGCGTCGTCGCGCCGTTCAACGCTTACGTGACGAACCTGAACCTCTCGGTCGGCGCCTATGCGCGTCCGGGCGCGCCGCTGTTCACTCTGATCGACACGCGCACCTGGTACGTCATCGCCAACTACCGCGAATCGAAGCTCAAGAATATTCATCTGCAGGATCCGGTCGACGTCTTTCTGATGGGGCATCCGGACCGCCACTTCAGCGGCACGGTCGAGAGCGTAGGCTATGGCGTCTTCCCCGAGGACGGCGGCGTCGCGCAGGGTCTGCCCAACATCGACCGCACGCTGAATTGGGTGCATCTGTCGGCGCGCTTCCCTGTCCGCATCCGTGTGCTGGACCCCGATCCAACGCTCTTCCGCATTGGGGCGACCGCCGTCACGGTCGTGCGCTAGCCCATGGCCGCGAGCGCAGTCGTCACGCCGCCCAGCCCCGTCTCGTCCAGCGCGATCCCGCGCCAGTCCTGGACGGAAGCGCTGCTGCAGGATCTGCAGCCCACGCCGGGCAGGCTTGCCGGTACGCTGCGCATCGTGCTCGCGTCGATCCTCGCGCTCCTTCTCATGGAGGCGCTGCAGATGCCGTTCATCTCGATCGGCATGTACTTCATCTTCCTGATCGGTCGCGATAGCCCGGCGGTCTCGCTGCGCAGCGCGCTCTTCTCGCTCGGTATCGTCTCGCTCGCGATCGCCATCGAGCTGGGTGTCGTGATCCTCTCGGACAATGACCCCGTCGCACGTCTGCTCAGCGTGGCCGTCGTCACGTTTATCGCGGGCATGATCGTCGTCTCGACCACGCAGCCCGCGCTCGGTTCGAGCTTCGGCCTTATCTACTGCACCGTCATCAGCCTGTGGGAGGTGCATGCGCCGGCGAGCCGGCTGGTGAAGACCTCGCTCTTCCTGGTCGGGACATTCCTGATCGCACTGGGCTGCGCCGTGGCCGTCGAGTACGTCTTCGGCGACCGCAAGCCCGCGGAGAAGCTGCAGGAGCAGCGCCACATCCGCTACGTCGCGTTGACGAAGCTCTTCCGGCTCTACGCCGAGAACGCCCCCCAGGCGCGGCGTTTCGAAGCCGCGGCGGCTGTCTCGCGCATCGCCATCGCCGGGCAGGCCGGCATGATGACGCTCTATAACGCGATCGTCGAGCAGAACCTCGACACAGGCGGCCTGCCCATCGCCATCCGGCCACGCATCGCCATGCTGGCGCAGTTGATGGACGTGGCCGCGGCCTTTGGGCTGCAGAATCCGGCCGAGGTCGACCCGGAGACGCAGGCCCGCTGCGCGCTCATCGCCGAGGCATGCAACCGCCTGATTCCCGGCGCGCTCGAGGCGCCGGTCGAAGGCCTGCAACTTGGCCCCGCCGGACGCTATACCCTGCTCGACCGCGTCGAGGGCGCGCTGCACTCCATCCTGACCATGCCGGTCGCCGAACGCGGCACACGGCGGCGCGAGCTCGTCGCCCTGCCCCGCAAACATGTTCCGTTCTTCATTCCCGGCGCCATCCGCAGCCGCGAGAGCGTCGCCTTCGCCCTGAAGATCAGTTTTTGCTCCACGTTTCTTTACGTTCTCTACCATGCGCTCGCGTGGCCAGGCATCTCGACCGCCGTGACGACCGTTCTGGTCACCGGCCTCAGCAGCTCCGGCGCGATCAAACAGAAGCTGGTCTTTCGCGTGCTCGGTTCGGTCATCGGCGGACTGATCCTCGCGATCGGCGCGACCGCCTTTCTTTTTCCGCACATGGACACCATCTCGTCGCTGGTCGCGCTCGAGGCGGTCATCGCCTTCATCGCCGCATGGATTGCGGGTGGACCGAAGTTCAACTACATCGGGCTGCAGGTCGCCTTCTCGTTCTACATCGTGGCCTACGAAGGCTTCAGCGCGCCGACCGAACTGGCGCCCGCCCGCGACCGCTTCGTCGGAATCCTGATCGCGCTCGCCCTGATGGTGCTGGTCTTCGATCAGCTCTGGCCGGTGCGGACCACCACCGTCATGCGCCGCGGACTCGCCTCCATGCTGCGCATCGGCGGCGATCTCTTTACGACTCTCAACGCGTCGGAGAAGACCGCGGACGCACGCCAGACGATCCTTCAACACGCGGACGGGCTGCGCGACCGGCTGGGCGCCACGGTCACCGCGCTGCGCAGCGCCAATACATCGGTTCCCTATGAGTTCGGCGCGAACCGCGAAGACCATATTCAAACCGGCGATATGATCCTGCGCGCGGCCATCACCTCGGCCGCGCTCTTTTGGAACCAGTTGACGGTCCTGCACAACTCGCACGATACGGACTTTCTCCTGGACCCCGATCTGCAGGAGATGCGCCGTCGCATGGCCATCCAGTTGAATGTCATGGCCGATGACGTCGTCGTCACAGGCGCCGTCATCACGAAGAACCCGGACGTGCTGCTGACTCCGGCCATTCTCGCGAATCCGCGATACGCGGAGTACGCGCGCAACACCGCGGCCCGCTTCGAAGAGCTGCAGAACTTCACCGCGATTCTCGAACAGCACCGATATTGAAGCTAAGGGTGCGCCACAGGCTGCAGCGCACCCTTTCCTGCGCTTATGCGCAGCTTTCCCGTTCAAATTCCCGGCCTTAACTAGGCCCTGCTGCGCCGCCGCCGATCCAGCAACTCGGTCTCCTTCAACGCATGCAGGAAGCGTACATCCGTCTCCAGCAGCGACAGCGCGGCGCGTACGATCATGCTGTCGTTGGCGCGGATGCCGTACTCCGTCGATGCGTATCCGCTGAGCTGGCGCAGCTTCGTCAGGTCTTCCGGGTAAAGATAGACCGTATTCCGCGAGGTCTGCAGGTTCGCGGAGAGAGGTTTGACCGGCGCGCTGGACCGCTGAATCGGGGGCTGCGGCGCCACCGGCTCGCTGGACGGCGGCTCGCTTGCGGCAATCCTCCGCAGCACGGGCTGCGCCGGGATCGGCCGCGCCTCGGCCGCATCCGTCACGTCGCGCGCATCCGCCGACTCGGTGGCCTGGCGAAGCGCCGCGAGGGGGTCTT
The DNA here is from genome assembly GCF_900188085.1 of Granulicella rosea. Taxonomy (GTDB): domain Bacteria; phylum Acidobacteriota; class Terriglobia; order Terriglobales; family Acidobacteriaceae; genus Edaphobacter; species Edaphobacter rosea. Next base: position 31,817 of record NZ_FZOU01000017.1, on the reverse strand, counting down.
CGCGGAAGGCGTTCATCGGGTTGTACTTTGTCTTCGCCATCGGCTAGCTCCCCGCCTTTTTCGTCTTTCCCTGCTGCTCGCTCCTCTGTTCCAACGACGCGCTCTGCGGCAGGCTTACGATCTCGAGCGCGAGCTTTCCGGCCAGCGCCTGCGCCGACCGGTCGAGCACATTCCAGCCGCCGCCGCCGACGAAGTGCGCAAAGGTCTGGCGGTCGGGAATCTGCGTCTTCAACGCTTTGATCTTCAGATGCGAGACCGACTCCTCGACACTCCGGGCCAGGATCGTGCCCGCCTTGACTCGGTTGACCAACACCCGTACAAAGGCCTTCGGATTGGTCTTCTCGGCAAAGCTCACCGCCTCGCTGACCTCCCAGAGGTCCACCACCGTCTGACCCGTCACCACGATGATCACGTCCGCCTGCTTCACCGCCACCAGGCTGGCCGCGTGTTCGAGGTTCGGCGGCGTGTCGAAGACGATATAGGTGTACTGATTCTTCGGAATCGCAATCTCCACCTGCGAGCCCGAGTAGCGGATGCTCTTGCTGCTGGACCCCTGCTTGTCGAAGTCCTGCAGAGCGACGTGGTTGCCCGCCTGGCGCAGAGCCTCGGCGACGAGGAGACTTGAGGTGGTCTTTCCAGCTCCGCCCTTTTTGGCAAGAAACGCTATCTTCATACTGTCACACTCTCCCACAATAACAATCTCTTCAACTTATGCTCTCTCGACAAAAAATCGCCGTCTATATCAAGAGCGTACCCGCTTCGTACACCGAATCTCGGATAGTCCTACTGTCATACTAAATGACTCTCGAAAAGTCTCACTCTCAGAGACTCATACTCTACAACAGTTCTTCGACGGTGCTGCGTTCGATGGACAGATTCGAGATTTGATTACAGTCGGAATATATGAACGTCCGACTATATGAGTGTATGATACTTGCCGTCAACAGGCGAAACGCCCTGGTTGAGAGTGGCTGCCTGTATATGGGTATCGCATATAGTGTGAGTGTGCGAGTTTAATACTAAGCACAAAAAGAACTATTTTACATACTGTCCTACACTCATACACTCGCCATCCGCTCACTTCAGGTATGCTCTCCATACGGTGTATTGTGCTCCAAGGGAAGTTCTTGGCTGCTTACCTCTGGAACGGAGACGGGTCGACTCGCATGGCGAAAAAGGCAACTCTCAAAACTCCGAGAAGCACCCCGGCGGCTGAGCGCGAGGAGGAAGACCGGCTCTTCGAATCCCTGCCGGCGTACGAGGACGCCGGGCCTGAGGAATCGCACATTCCGCTGGTCGATCGATCCCAGAGCAAGGACCTTTCGCCGGTCGAACGGCGTTGGCTCGACTCGATCGTCGAGATACGCGAGAAGCCGACCGACTTCTCGCGCTCCTACTTCGCGCGCCAACTGGTGCAGTGTACGCTGCCGCATAGCAACCCCGGACAGATTCCGATCTGGGAGCGGGTCAACGGCGACCTGAAGCTGTCGATCCGGCCGTACTTCGCCACCGATCGCGGCTTTCTCTATCCCTATGGCACGCTGCCGCGCGTCTTTCTGAGCTGGCTCGTGACCGAGGCGGTACGGACGCGGAGCCGCCGCATTCACCTCGGGCAGAGTTTCTCGGATTTCCTGCGGCTGCTTGGACTGAACCCCAGCAACGGCGGCAAGCGCAGCGACACCGTGCGGCTGCGCGACCAGTTGGAGCGCCTGCTGCGCGCGACGATCAGCTTCGAACAGACGACGCCGGGCTCGAAGCGCAAGAGCTGGATCGATATGCAGATCGCGCCCAAAGCAGTCGTATGGTGGGACTCCTCCGACCCGAAGGGAACCCAGGGCTCGCTGTTTGAGAGCTACATCATGCTGAGCGAGGACTTCTACGACGCAATCACCGCCGCGCCCGTGCCGGTCGACCTGCGCGCGCTGCGTGGGCTGCGTAGCTCCTCGCTGGCGCTCGACCTGTACACGCTGCTGGCCTACGAGACCTGGCGCGCCTCCGAGAGCGGGGTAGCGCGGACGATCCCGTGGAAGGGCCTGCAGGAGCAGATCGGATCGGAGTACAAAAGCATGAAGCGGTTCAAGGAGAAGGTCCGCGAGGCCATCCCGAAGATCGAAAAGGTCTTTCCCGGGCTCAAGGTCAGCACCTCGGAGGCCGGCCTGAGCGTGAAGCCTGGCGTCCCGGCGATCCCCAGCAAAGCGGCCGTCAGCAAGCTGCTTTCGTCCGCGTCCTAGCCTCGTGAGCCGCTGAAATGGGTGCCAGTTGGCTTATTCTTCGGCATTGCCGATGTTTCGACCGCTGAAATGGGTGCCTCGTTCATCGGGGCCGATGCGGCCGCTGCATTAGGATCCTTCTCCGTCGAGTACCGCTGAAATGGGTGCTTCTCCGTCACGATGCCTTGAAAAGGACCGGCTTCTACGCTGAATTGGGTGCCGGATAAGTTCCAAACTCCCGCGCTGAAGTCTTTTCCGCTGAAATGGGTGCCTCGTGGTGCCGCCGTTTCCCAGCAGGAAGCTAAATAGAGCGCTGAAATGGGTGCCTTCTCCATCCGTGTCCTCGGCATGACCGCTGAATTGGGTGCCTTTGTCGCATGGTGAACACGCCTGGCTGCAGTTCGTCCGCCCCCACGTGCACCGGATGAGGCGAGACCGCTGAATTGGGTGCCAGGCAGGGAAGCGACAGCATTGCTCAGGCAACGTCAATGCATGGAGGCCGGTTTTTATCCACGCTGAATCGGGTTCCGCCAAAAACGCCTCGATGTGTGTTTGACATGCTGAATTGGGTGCTGTCACACGCTGAATCGGGTGCTGCTCCACGCTGAATCGGGTGCTTGCTTAATAAGAAGCCTTTAGTTTTGTCTTTATATAGCGTCTCTAGCTCTTTATGAAGCCTGTAGTTGCATAGACGCCTTATGTTGCAAACGCTGCGGCACCCACTTCAGCGTGCCGCAATCGTCACCCCTTGCTGCCGCTTACGCAGGACTATCATGATCTTCAGAGATGGCTCCTCGAAACTCCAGACCGACACGCACGCCTGTGAAAACGCAGTCCGCGAGCTTGAACCAGATGGGCAAGGAACAGGCCTTTGCCGAGGTCGTGGAGCTGATCTCGGCCTCGCGAACGCGGGCTTTTCAGGCGGTGAACTCGGCGTTGATCGAGCTTTACTGGGCGCTGGGCGCGATGCTCAGCCGCCGGATCGCCTCGGCCGAATGGGGCGCGGGCGTGGTCGACGAGCTGGCCGCGTTCATCGCCGCGACTTATCCCGGCATACGTGGCTTCACCCGGCGCAACCTGCTTCGAATGAGGCAGTTCTACGATACTTACGCCCAGGACGCAATTGTGACAACACTGTTGACACAATTGCCGTGGTCGCATCATCTCCTGATCCTCAGCCAGAGCAAACGACCGGAGGAGCGCGAGTTTTACATTCGGCTGGCGATTCGCGAGGGCTGGAGTTTTCGCGAGCTGGAACGGCAATACAAGACGGCATTCTTCGAGCGGACCATCCTCAATCCGCCCATCGTGTCGGCAGTGATGACACAATTGCATCCCGGCGCGCTCGACATCTTCAAGGATGCGTATTCGCTGGAGTTCCTCGGGCTTCCCGCGGAGCATCGCGAGGCCGATCTGCATCGCGGCCTGGTTCATAAGTTGAAGGATTTTCTGATCGAACTGGGCCGCGATTTCTGCTTCGCGGGCTCGGAGTTTCCGCTGCAGGTCGGGAACCGCGACTTTGCGCTGGACCTGCTGTTCTTTCATCGGGGTCTCAACTGCCTGGTTGCGATCGAGCTGAAGGTAGGCCGCTTCGAACCGGAGTATCTGGGCAAGCTCGACTTCTACCTCGAGGCTCTGGATCGCGATGTGCGCAAGCCGCATGAGCAGCCCAGCCTCGGCGTGCTGCTCTGCGCGTCGAAGGACGATGAGGTGGTGGAATTTGCGCTCAGCCGCAGTCTTTCGCCCGCGCTCATCGCGCAGTACACGACACAGTTGCCCGATAAGGCGCTGCTGCAGGCGAAGCTGCATGAGTTCTATCTGCAGGGCGCAGTGGGCGAGGACGAGGCTCTGTAGGGGCCGGAGCAGACTGCCTGGACGCCTGGCAAGCAAGCATTGCGGGCGGTCGCCGGGCTCCGCAGAAAGAGAGATCAGAAGCTGTAGCGGACGCCTCCTTCGATGCGCCGCCCGTTGTCCGCGCCATAGGCAACGCCGAAGAGCGGCGAGCCCAGGACGCCGCCGATGGCGGTCACGTTCGTATGGTTCAGCACGTTGGACGAGCGCACGTTCAGCACGATCTTTTGCGGATGATCGGCGTTCGCGTTCTTCGTCAGGGTAAAGCTGCGCTGCAGGTTCATATCGAGGTAGACCGTCCACGGCATGATGCCTTTGTTGCGGGGCAGGGAAGCGGTTCCGCCGGAGCTTACCAGCAGGCCCCAGGGCGTCTGCACCGCGCCGGGCGTGCCTGGCAGCGCATACTGCGGACGGTCGTTGAAGTTGCCGTCGCCGTTGTTGTCCGCGCCGGTGGTGATGTTGTAGGGCGCGGCGCCGTTGCCGTTGAAGTTCGCGGTCAGTTGCAGCTTTTCGGGCAGGCTCAGGCTGGCGTTGCCGAAGACGTTCCACAGCGGATTGCCGGTGCGGCGCGCGTACTCGCCCGTGTTTACGCCGGTCGTCTGCGGGCTTGAAAACATGCTGTCGTCGGTGTCGTCGACGATCTGCACACGCACCGCGCCGACGAAGAACTGCACCCGTTTCAGCGTGTGCTGATCGAGCCCGAAGAACTCCGCATTGCCGTAGCCGCGCCCGGTGGCCTGCACCTGAAAGATGTTCAGATTGGCGGGTCCCGGCCGCGGCCCGGTGGGCGAGCCGTTCAGCGGGGAGTTCACATTCTCCGTCCGCAGATTGTTCCAGAACTGCGCGATGTAGTAGTCGCTCGAGAAGGTCCAGCCGTGAGGGAAGCTATGCGAGAAGCCGAGGTTCTCGATGCCGTACTCCTGATTCGCAAGGTGCGGCGCGACGCTGCGCACGGATTGCACGGGCGTGATGCCGGTAAACGGGTTGCAGGCCGACCCCAGGACGCTGCAGTAGACCGGGTTATAGGCGATGCTGGTCGTGCGCGCGATGCCGTCCTGGCGGACGATCTCGGCGTACTGCCGCGTCCGGACGCGTCCGGCGAAGAGGCCCGCATGCGCGTGCAGGCTCCAGGTCTGCTTCCGATCCGGCGACCACGCCACGCCCATGCGCGGCGTCACCGAGCCGACCAGGTTGGGGTTGTTCTGCGCGAAGTAGCGCATGCCGTAGTCGAGCTGAACCCGCGGCAACAGCTTCCACGAGTCCTGAACGTAGATCGCATCCCGCGTCTGCCAGATGTCAACGAACGGGCTGCCGGCCACGTTCGAGAAGTCCGTCGGCGTGCCGCCCGCATAGCCGTGCGTGGCGCGAAAGTACTGCTCGAGGCCGGTAATCTGCACTGTCTGGCCGGTCGGCAGATGCGTGACCGGGTCGAGCGCCGGGGCCGCGCCGCCGTTGAACAGATACGAGCCGTTGAAGTTCGTCGTCATGTGCCGGTGTTGGACGTAGGTGTCGGTTTGGATGCCTATCTTCAACAGGTGCTTCTTCCAGTTGAAGATGGCGTCGTCGTTGAACTCGATGCCCAGCTCGTGCATCCGCTGCCGGCCGACCGACGTACCCCCGCCGGTGAATGCGCCGGAGACCTGGACCTGCGGCGCGGTCGATTGCGGCGTATCGTCCTCGCCGTCCCACTCAATGCTGAGCGAAGACTCGTGCATCAGGGTTGCGGAGGCGGTCGTGACGTTTCTGATACGCAGCGTATGGTCGAACTGCTCGCTGTCGTAACCGCTTTCGGCCAGCGTCGTGCCGCCGACGCCTACGTTCGCCAGATGGTTCACATCGGCGTTATAAGTGACGATCAGGGCATTCTTCGGGTTCAGTTGCCAGTCGACGCGGACGCCGCCCAGCCAGCGCTGCTGCGGCGTGGCGACGTTCGCCAACGTCGCCACCTGGTTGTCGTTGGCGTCGACCGTTACGGCGTTCACGGTCGCGGAGTTGTCGATGGTACGGTGCTCGAGCGTGGTGGTGAAGTCGCTGCCTTGCTTGCGGATCGGCCCGGTCAGCTCGAAGCCGTAACGCTGCTTGCCCAGCGCGGCGCGGCTGACGGAGAAGGGATCGCGCGCGTTCATCCACGGGCTGCCGTTGGTGGTGAAGAGCGCGCCGTGAAAGGTGCTCTGTCCGGGCTTGGTGTAGACCTCGATGTGTCCGCCGCCGAAGGGAGGCTCGCGGTACTCTGCCGAGTAGAGATCGGGGTTGACCTTGATGTAGGCGATGGAGCTCTTTGGCGGCAGCTTGGTGTTGCCCTCGTCGCCCTGGAAGCCGTCGACCGTGATGGAGGTGTTGGCGGGGTTCGCGCCGGCGGCGCCGCCAAGCTGCTGCAGCTCCCGCAGCAGGTCGTCGGGGTCGTCGGCCAACGACTGCAGCCGCTTGCCGGAGATCTCCTGAGTTGCGCCGGTCGCATTGGCCGGCCTTGGCGCGGGATCTTCGCCGTTTACCTCCACCACGGTCTGCATCTCTTCCAGACGCAGCACGACATCGAGCGGCGCGCCCGGCGTGTCGACTTTCAGGTCGATCGCGGCGAAGTTCGGCGAGCTTACATGCAGCGTATGGTGGCCGGGCGTGGCGCACGCGAAGCGAAAGCCGCCGTCCGAGCCGCTGACGACGGCCGGACCGGCGTCCAGCGTAAGGCTTGCGCCGGGCACGACGGCCGCTGTCGTGTCGTGAACGACACCGGCAAGCGGCGCGCCAGCTCCTTCGCATCGAACCTGCGCCAGGGCACAGGGCGTCGCCAGCGCCAGAAGGCAGGCGGCTGCATCTATCCGTCTCATGCTCGCTCCATGCGGCAGCGCGCCCACGGCGGCGCCGTCATCTTTGAAAGTTAGACAGGTATACGGCAGGCACGCCGCCGCGGTTCCCCGGATCGGGGGGAATCTTTCCGGATCCGTCGGTTACGGCTTCGCGGTGTTGTTGGCGCGATTGCCGTCGGGGATGCGATGGTCCGGGTCGATCACGACCTCGGCGATCTTTTTCGTCGTGGGCAGAGGCATGTTGTAGATGGCCTTCTGCATCCAGGTCTCGGCCGGGAGCTTGATCTTCAGGTCCGTACCGTCTTCAAATTTGACCTGCACCCACGCGGGCAGCACGAGCTGGCCGTTCTGCTCGATGGTGACGTGTGCACCCTTCGACGGGTCCGCGGGGTCGTTGTACTTCACGTCCTTCGCGGCCATGTCCAACGTCCAGTTGTTCTCGTACCAGCCGCGCCAGAAGTAGCTGAGATCCTCGCCGCCTTCGCTCTCCATCTCGCGAAAGAAGTCCGAGGGCGTGGGATGTTTGAAGGCCCAGTCGCGGATGTACTTGCGGAAGGCGCGGTCGAATCGCTCGTGGCCGAGAATCTCCTCGCGCAGGATATAGAGGCCTTCGGCGGACTTGAAGTACGTGATCGGGTGGCGATACTTCTCGCGGATGGCGTCGGCTCGCATGAGGATCGGCGGGGCCTCGGGGTCGGCGATGACCCTGGCGATCTCGTCGGCGGGATAGCCGCCGCCGGGCGCATACTCGCCATCGCGCTTCGGACCCCATACGCCGTTCTTGAACTGGTCCGACTCATAGATGTCGATGAAGGTGTTGAAGCCCTCGTCCATCCACGCATCGCGGCGCTCGTTCGACTGCACGGTCATGGGGAACCATGTGTGGCCGATCTCGTGCGCGGTAACGACGAAGAGGTCCTTGGTTTTGGTCTTGATGCCGTCGAAGACGAGACCCGGGTACTCCATGCCGGAGGAGAAACCGGCGACGTTGATGCCTGCGGGATAGGGGTACGGGTACCAGTCCTGCGAAAAGTGTTCGACGGCGTCTTTCAGGTACTCGGTGCAGCGTCCCCAGCCCTCGTCGCCAGCGGCCTCGGCGGGGTAGAAGCTCTCGGCGAGCGCGGTCTTGCCGCCGGGAAGGTTCATCTTCGCGGCGTCCCAAATGAAGGACGGCGAGGCGGAGAAGACGGCGTCGCGCGTGTGGTCCATGTGGTAGTGCCAGGTGAGGACGCCGTCCTGCTTCGGCCGGCTGGCGGGGTCGTGGACCTCGTCCAGCGTGCGGATGAAGACGGTCCTGTCGCTGGCGGCGGCCTGCTTCAGGCGATCCTGTTGCGTCTTCGTGAGGACCTCTGCGCCGTTGACCAGCGCGCCGGTTCCCGCCACCATGTAGCCTGCGGGAACGGTGATGAAGAGGTCGTAGTTGCCGAACTCGGTATAGAACTCGTTGCCGAGGAAGGGCTGCGTATCCCATCCGCGCAGATCGTCGTAGACGGCCATGCGCGGATACCACTGGGCGATATCGTAGATCGGCCCGTCCTTCACATCGCCGACGGAGGTGCGTCCGCCCCAGGGGCCGGTGACGGTGTAGTGGTACTTGATGAGGATCTTGATCGACGCGCCATGGGGCAGGGGCGTGGGCAGCGCGATGCGGGCGCGCGTGTCCGAGATGACGTACTCGGCCTTCACTGGCCTTGCGCCCTTCGTGTTCGACACGAGATCGAGCGATTCGAAAACCGTGCCTTCGGTGTTCAGGTTCTCGGCGCGCTGGCGGCTGCCGCCCGAGAAGGCGCGCGACCGGGCGTCGGTCCGGTAGGTGTTCTGTTCGACCTGCAGCCACAGGCTGTTCAGCGCGGCGGGGCTGTTGTTGGTGTAGGTGATGGTCTCGGTGTTGGTAAGGGTTTTGGTCGCGGGGTCGATGCTCGCATGCATCTCGTAGTCGGCCGAGTTCTGCCAGTAGAGCGGGCCGGGCGAGCCGTCGCCGCCGCGGTAGGCGTTGGGCTGCTGCGGCATGTTGTAGGGCGCGAAGGTCTTGAGCGGATTGTACGTGGCTGAGCGGCCGCCGGTGTCGGGCGCCTGGGCGCGGCGCTCCGGCTGCTGTTGCGCCGTCGCGGCGGTGACGAGGACTAGGACGGCTGCGGCTGCTTTCAAGGCGCGCTTCATGGGATCTCCTGCAGGTTGTGTGTGACTGTATGAGAACAGGTGTGGAGGGACGGGGGCAAGCAAGCCTACGCCAGCGCATCCGCGAGATAGAGCCGCATCACCCTGGTGAACTCGGCGACGACGGCCTCGCGGTCTTCGGGCAGGGCCTGGCTGTAGACGCCGAGCAGGCCCTTGATGATCGCGACGATGACCTGGGCGTTGAGAAAGGCGCGGTCGGCTGTCAGGCTTGGCTTCAGCATCTGGAGCGAGGCTGCGATCGTTCTGCGTAGCGGTTCGCGCTCTCTGCGGGTGCGGGTGAAGGCGAGCGGCGCGTCGAAGAGCGGCAGATACGCAGGCCGGTCGCGCGCGAAGTCGAGGATGCTCGCGATGAAGGTGTCGGCGAGGGTGGCGTCGACCGGACGCTGCAGAGCCTTCGCCCAGTGTCCCTCGGCCTCCTGCGTGTACTGCGTGATGAGGGCGAGGGCGAGCGCCGGCTTGTCTGGAAAATAGTCGTAGAGCGCGCCGATGGAGGCCTGCGCCTGCTCGGCGATGGCGGTCATCGTGACAGCCTCGTAGCCCAGCGAGCCGAAGAGCTGCTCGGCCGCGCGCAGGAAGCTGGCGCGACGGAGTTCGGCGCGGCCCTGCTTGGGGCTTCGTCCGGCGTTCGCGGGGGCCGTCGGATTTGCAGAAGTCGAGGACACCCTCATATATTAGAGTGAAAGGGAAGTTGAGGGAATCCTCAACTTGCTGAAGAAGGGGGGAACGGCATGACGCTTGCACTTGATTCAAAGACGGCCAGCCCGTTGCGGCGGCGGCTGGTGCTGGCGATCTGCTGCATGAGCGTGCTGCTGGTGGGCATGGATGTCACGATCGTCAACGTGGCGCTGCCGGTGATCCAGCACGATCTGAAGGCGAGTCTTTCGGGGCTGCAGTGGGTGCTCGATGCGTATACGCTGGTGGTCGCGAGCCTGCTGATGCTTTCGGGTTCGATGTCGGACCGCTTCGGGCGCAGGCGCGTGTTCCAGATCGGACTGGTGCTGTTTGTCGCGGGCTCGCTGCTGTGCAGTCTGGCGCATACCTCGGGCGAGCTGATCGCCTATCGCGCGCTGCAGGGGCTGGGCGCGTCGATGCTGAACCCGGTGGCGCTTTCGATCGTGGCGAACGTCTTCACCGAGCCGAAGGACCGGGCGCAGGCGGTGGGTGTGTGGGGCGCGGTGGCGGGGCTGGCGCTGGCGATGGGGCCTCTGCTGGGCGGCGTGCTGACGCAGGCGATCGGCTGGCGCGCGATCTTCTGGGTCAATGTGCCGATCGGCATTACCGCGGCGATTCTGGCGGCGGTGTATGTGCCGGAGTCGAAGGCGGCGCGGGCGCGGGCGTTCGACCCGGTGGGGCAGGCGCTGGTCTTCGTAGGCCTGACGACGCTGACCTATGCGGTCATCGAAGGGCCCCGCGCGGGTTGGGGCTCGCCGCTGATCCGTGGGCTGTTTGCCGCGGCCGGGCTGGCGCTGGCGAGCTTCCTGCTGTACGAGCCGCGACGCCGGGAGCCGCTGGTGAACCTGCGTTTCTTCCGCAGCGTGCCGTTCACAAGCGCGACGATCCTCGGGCTGTGCTCGTTCTCCTCGTTCGCGGCGTTCCTGTTTCTGAATGGACTCTACCTGCAGCAGGTGCGCGGTTTCTCAGCGTCCCGCACGGGGTTGGCTACGCTGCCGCTGGCGCTGGCGATGATGGCGGGTTCGCCGCTGAGCGGCCGGATGGTGGGGCGGTATGGGACGCGGCCCTCGCTTTACGCGGCGGGCGCATCCTTTCTGCTGAGCACGCTGACGTTGACGCAACTGACGCCGGAGACGCCGGTGGGCGTGCTGCTGGCGGCCTATGGGCTCTTCGGGCTGGGTCTGGGGATGGTGAATCCGGCGATCTCGAACAGCGCCGTGGCGGGGATGCCGCTGGCGCAGGCAGGCGTGGCGGCGGCGATCGCTTCCACCGGGCGGCAGGTGGGCGCTGCGCTGGGCGTCGCGGTCGCCGGAACGGTGGTGGCGTCGAGCCGGGCCAGGGGAACGAGCTTCACGCTGGCGACGCATCCGATCTGGTGGATCATGACGGGATGCGGAGCGATGGTGCTGCTGCTGGGATGGGTCTCGGCGACGAGCTGGGCGCGACGGACTGCGGCGGTTGCGGCGGCGGACCTCGATTTGTAACTCCCTTTTTATTGATAGGGGATAGCTCGACGACAGCGGCGCCTCGAATATTGCGGAGTAAGTGGCGGCTTTCATAGCAAGGGAGCTGCGGCTTTGTCGCGCACTTCGTGTTAAATTTCGTTGCCAGCCGTGTTTATCTGCTAATATTGGCCCACACCATCTTTTGTACAGCCAGTGCAAGCGGGAGGATATCTGCATCTTCCTTCCGGCTTCGGCTCCTCGAAGTATCGAAATGCCTTCCTTCTCGTTGTTTGGGAAGGTCTGCGATCTCCTGTTTTTCTTCTCGAATCAACGCGGGATTTGGGATTTATCTCGTGGTGCGAACCTGATTTACCTGAAACTCATCGCCCGGTAGACGTTTTTTTAGACTGGTTCGTTTTTTACACCGCCTTTTCGGCCTTTGAGAGCCCCTATGTCCCTTCGTCGCGCCCGTCTTGTATCTCTTTGCACCTTCGTACTTGCGAACGCATGCGCCGTTCTCTCCGGTTCCGCTCAGACCTCGTCTTCGAGCGCTCCAAAGGTACACCTGCCGGGCAATGTCCATACGGCGGCCGTTCCATCCGTCCGCATCACGGCGAAGGTGGACGACAGCCGGCGCGCGATGCTGCGAGGCCACGTCTCGGGAGCGTTGCGGCATGCCGTGGATCTGGGGCATATCCCCGCGTCTACACAGGCGCAGCATCTGGTGATGACGTTGACGTCGAGCGACGAGCAGAAGCGCGAGCTGCGCAAGGTGCTCGACGAGCAGCAGGACAAGCAGAGTCCGAACTATCACCAGTGGGTGACGCCGGATCAGTTCGGCGATCTCTTCGGCGCCTCCGACGCCGATATCGCGAAGGTCAGCGCGTGGCTGCAGTCGAAGGGCTTTCAGGTGGAAGACGTCAGCAAGAGCAAACGCGTCATCCACTTTGGCGGCACGACCGGCCAGCTTGAAAACGCGTTCAAGACCGAGATTCACAGCTATCAGGTAGGCGCGGAGACGCACATCGCAAACAATAGCGAGATCTCCGTTCCCGAGGCGCTGAGTCCGGTGATTGCGGGCGTGACGTTGAATAACTTCTTCCGCAAAGGCCACATGGGGCCAGTGAAGAATCTGCGCGATGTGAAGGCAGAGGCGGCGGCGCAGCCGAACTATACCTCCTCTTCGACGACGCATTACGTCGGCCCGTGGGACTTCGCGACCATCTACAACACCTTTCCGCTGCTGAACAAGGGCATCACGGGTTCGGGTTCGAGCATTGCGGTCGTTGGCCGCTCGGACATCCTGCTGAGCGACGTACAGACCTACCGGCAGATCTTCGACCTGCCCTCGAACGACCCCATCTTCATCCACGCCGGCCAGGACAACGGCACCGAGCCGGGCGACGACGGCGAGTCGGATCTCGACGTCGAGATCTCGGGCGGCATCGCGCCCAATGCGCAGGTTTACTTCGTCATCGGTACGCCGACCTTCTTCGTCGACGGCATCACGAACTCGATCGAGTACATCGTCGAGAACAATACCGCCGACATCATGAGCATCAGCTATGGAAGCTGCGAGAGCGTCGAAGGCGCGGGCGGCAATGCGTTCAACAATCAGGCCTTCGAGCAGGCGGCGGCGCAGGGCATCAGCATCTTCGTCGCGGCGGGCGACAACGGCCCGGCCGAGTGCGATAACTCGAACGACAGCTATGAAGTTCTCGGCTATGCGACCGGCGGCGAGGCGTCCACGCCTTACAGCGTCTCGGTCGGCGGCAGCCAGGGCTTCGAAGGGACGACCGCGGCGGCTGAGTCTCCGTATTGGAGCTCGACCTCGCAGCAGGCGCCTTACTGGGGCGAGTCCGCCATCAGCTACATTCCGGAGGTTCCGTGGAACGAGGCAAAGAGCGCGGATAAGAGCGACTCGCCCTCAGCCGACCTTGGCGGTCTCTGGTCGGGAAGCGGCGGCATCAGCTCGTATTATCTGCAGCCTTCATGGCAGCGCGGCGTGGGTGTATCCACGACCGATCCCACGCTTCCGGGCGGAGACTGGGTTACCGGCGTGACCTTCACCAACGCCGGCAGCGGGTACACGACGGCCCCGACCGTGACCTTCACCGGCGGCGGCTGCGTCACCGAGCCTGTGGCGACCACCACCATCAGCGGCGGCGCCGTGTCGGGCATCGTCTTCAACTATGGCACGCAGGGCGGAACGCTGAAGGGCGGGCAGGGCTTCGGCTGCACCTCCGCCCCGACGGTTGCCTTCGGCGCGGCGCCCAACGGCGGAACGACCGCCACGGGTACGGCGACGATCGGTCAGATGTACAACCAGCCGCAGCTTGTGACGGGCGTGCCGCACCGCTACACGCCCGACCTCGTGCTGAACGCCGCTTCCGGCCACGACGCCACGATCTTCTGCAGCGAGGGCAACTGCCAGACGAGCGGTTCGGGCAACGCGGTTTCGCTGGTCAATGCCGGACTGGTTGGCGGCACCTCGGTCGCCGCGCCCAGCATGGCCGGCATTCAGGCGCTCATCAACCAGGCCAACGGCGGTCGTCAGGGTATGCCGGGCTACATCTACTACGCGCTGGCCGCGGCCGAGAACCTCACGAACTGCAATTCGACACTGGGCAACACCATCGGTACGGGCTGCGTCTTCCAGGACATCACCCAGGGCGACAATCTCATCTGCGGCACCTCCGCCTGCTCGGCGACGAACGGCAAGATGGGCTTCTCAGCCGGCACGGGCTATGATCTGGCCTCGGGTCTCGGCTCGGTCAATGCGGCGAACATGTCCGCGGCATGGAGCACGGTCACCTTCAACAGCACCTCGACGACTCTGAACCTCTCGCAGACCAGCGGGATCGCCCAGGGCACGCCGATTACCTTTACCGGCAAGGTGACGCCCGGTTCGGGCACGGGTACGCCGACCGGCGATGTGGCCTTCATCGTCAGCAACGGCATTCTGGGACAGACCATCAACATCAACGACGGCAGCCCGAACGGCTCCGGCGCGTTTGCCACCCTCAACAACGGAACCTACACCGCAACGGTTTCGAACCTGCCGGGCGGCAGCTACACCGTGACGGCGCGCTATGGCGGCGATAGCAACTTCGCCTCCAGCGTGTCGACGCCGGTGCCGGTAACCGTCTCGAAGGGCGCCAGCGTCGTGACGCTCACGCCGGGTTCGATCAACCAGACGGCCTGCACGATCACAACCGGAGCGGGCGCCAGCTTTACCTATGGCGGTCTGGTCTGGATTCCGGCGACGGTTGCAGGTGCGACCGGACAGGGCGTGCCGACAGGTACGGTCACGATCACGGTGGACGGCGTGAACTGGGGTACGATCACGCTCGATCCGAACGGCAATGGCTACCTCGTAGCCGGCGCGGTTCCGACGACCTCCTGCCTGTACGGCTACATCTTCTCGCAGGGGGCGCTCATCCCCGGCGGCAACCACACCATCGGCGCGTCGTACTCCGGAGACGGCACCTTCGCCGCTTCGACGGCAACGCCGGTTTCGATCACGGTCGCTCCGCTGACGGTTACGCCCACGCTGGCGGCTGGCTCGACCTTCATCACGTCTGGCGCGTCCGATACGCTGACGGCCACTTTCGGTACGATCAGCGCGTTGACCGGCATCACCCCCGGCATCGCAGGACCGACCGGCACGGTCACCTTCACGGACACCACGACATCCACCGTGCTGGGAACCGCCAACGTCGCCGATGTAACGACCTTCAGCGGAAATACCTATAGCTACAGCGCGACGGCGGCGGCGGCGACGACCGGCATCACCGCGACCGGCGCGAACAGTATCACCGCTACCTACTCGGGCGATACGAACTTCACCTCGACCACCTCGGGGCCGGTTACGGTCACGGTTGGCACGGGCGCGGCGACGAGTGTCTCGGTTACATCAAGCGCCAATCCGACGACGCTTGGCGGTCGCCCAACCTTCACCGCGACGCTGACGGGTGGACCTACCTCTGGCACGGTGACATTCTTCGACGGCTCGACGGTCCTCGGGACGGGCACGGTCGGTACGGCCCACACGGCGACCCTGAAGCTGGGGACCACGCCAGCATTTGTCGGCGGCACGCACAACATTACGGCGTCCTTCGGTGGCGTATCCGGCACGTACACCGCGAGCACCTCGCCGGTCTTGGTCGAGACGGTTACGCAGGGAACGGCGCCGATCACGCTGACGGTGCAGAACAACGGCACGGAGGGTAAGAGCTTCACCTTCGCCGCGGTTCTTACGCCGAGCAGCACCAGCGCCACCTACTCGCCAAACCAGAGTGTCGTGAACTTCCTCGATGGCGGCAGCACCCTGATCGGAACGGCTCAGCCGATCACCATTACCTCGACGCAGGGTGGTTACGGCCTGTGGACGGCAACCTACACCGCGACGCTGGCCGCCGGCACGCACTCGATTACCGCAACCTACACGGACGTCAACTATAGCCTGACCACCTCCGCAGCGCAGACCGTGACGGTGAAGGCCGTGACTCCAAGCAAGCTGGTCTTCACCACGGCGCCGCCCGCCGCCGCGATCGCCGGTGGTAACGCCGGCACGGTCCAGGTGGCGTTGGAAGACGCCTCCGGCAACATCGCGACGACGAACTCGAGCGCTGCGGTAAGCATCCTGATCGCCGGACCGAAGGGCTATTCGGCCACGACCTCCGGAACCACGAGCAACGGTGTCGTCAGCTTCTCGCTGAGCTCGCCCTTGACCGCGGCGGGCGTCTACACGGTCACCGCGTCCAGCGCAAGCATGACGCCGGCGCAGGCCTCGTTGACGGTCGTCGGCGGTCCGGCGGCGAGCCTGGCGATTGGCGGGGTCGCCACTCCTGCCAGCCTGCTTACTACCTACCAGGGCACCATCACCGCGACCGATGCGTACGGCAATCCCGCTCCCGGCTTCACGGGCACGGTTGCGCTTACCTCTTCGGACCCGTCGGTGACGGTCAACCCCACCTCCTACACCTTCAGCTCCGCGGACGCGGGCGCGACCACCTTCCAGGCGTCGTTCCGGAATGCGGGCACGTTCTCGATCATCGGAACCTCCGGCTCGTACATGGCGTCCGAAACCGGCATCACGGTTCTGGCCGCGGTCGACGTGCTCAACGCCGACTCAAGCATCAGCCGCTACAACACGACCGGCTACCTGCTCAACCAGTCGCCGACCTCCGGCAGCAGCTCCACCTTCGGCGCAGTCGCGGTCGATAGTGGCGGCGCGGCCTGGGCCGTCTCGAACGGAACGCTGAAGAACGTCAGCGCCACCGGCGGCGCGGTCACGATCTCCGGCCTGACAGCGGCGGGCATCAGCGCTCCGGTGTCGGTCGCACTCGATGGCGCCAGCAATGTGTGGGTGGTCAACGGCAACAACTCGGTCAGCGAGCTGACCGTCGGCGGCGCGGCGATCTCGCCGGCCACGGGCTTCACGGGTGTGACGACAGCGACGACTGGCGGAGCCACGAACTACTCGGCCCCGGCGGGCATCGCGATCGACCTCTCCGGCAACGTCTGGGTTTCGAACTCGACGGCAAACACCGTCACCGAGATCCTGGGCGCCGCGACCCCGGCGGCGCCGCTTGCCACCGCGGTCACGAACGTCACGACGGGAGCCCGCCCGTAGGTCTGGAGCTGGTGGATGAATATAAACCCCTTCAAGAGCGACCCGCTCTTGAGGGGGTTTGTTGCGTCAAGACGTCGCACTGGGCGTCCATCCAAGGTAGCTTGCAGCGTCGATGAGACGGAACCCTAGTTATCGGACTCACTCCGGCCAACGGGCAATATTCTGCGTGGGACGCAGCGCGACCTTGGCCTCTGCTAGCACGAAAGTGCTAAAGCTGATGGTTACCCTGGCGTGTTACCGTTTGTCAGATTCATACCAGAAGGTGTAGTGATGGGTTCGCAGGTCTCTTCTTTAGCAGGTTATTACGACTACCGCCTTGTCGCGCTGTCGGTTTTGATCGCGATCTTCGCCGCCTATGCCGCACTCGACCTTGCCGGACGCGTAACGGCTTCGAAGGGTCGCGGACGCTTCTCCTGGCTGGCCGGCGGCGCCTTTGCCATGGGACTTGGCATCTGGTCGATGCACTATCTGGGGATGGAGGCGTTGCGTCTGCCCGTGCCCGTGCAGTACGACTGGCCGCAGGTTCTGCTGTCGATGGTGGCGGCTGTTTCGGCGTCGGCCGTGGCCCTGTCGATCGTCAGCCGGAAGCAGATGGGAGTCGCCGCCGCCGCGGGGGGCGCCGTGCTGATGGGCAGCGGCATCGCTTCGATGCATTACATCGGCATGGAGGCCATGCGCCTGCCGGCGATGTGCCACTACAACTACAATCTGGTTGCGCTTTCGATCGTGCTGGCGATCGCGATTTCGTTTGTCGCGCTCTGGTTGACCTTTGCCGTGCGCGGAGAGACGGCGAGCTGGCGCAAGACGGGCAGCGCCCTGCTGATGGGACTGGCGATTCCCGTCATGCACTATGTCGGCATGGCCGCCGTCACCTTCATGCCGGAGCCGCTTTCGGCGTCGACACTGCGCCATGCGATCAGCATCTCGCAGCTTGGGGTTCTGGGCATCGGTCTGGTGACGCTCTTTATTCTCGGTTCGGTCTTTCTTCTCTCGCTGCTGGACCGCCGTTTCTCGCTGCAGGCGATGGAGCTGGAACTCAGCCAGGAGCGCTATCGGCTGATGGAAGAGACCGCCACCGAGCGCGAGCGCGCCAAGGTGGCCGAGGCGGGAAGCCAGGCCAAGAGCGAGTTCCTCGCCAACATGAGCCACGAGATTCGCACCCCGCTGAATGGCATCATCGGCATGACCGATCTGGCGCTTGAGACGGAGCTGACGCGCGAGCAGCGCGACTATCTCGAGACGGTGAAGCTGTCGGCCGATTCCCTGCTCAACGTCATCAACGATATTCTGGACTTCTCGAAGATCGAGGCCGGCAAGGTAGACCTCGAAGAGATCGACTTCGACCTGTGCGAGTGCATCGAAGGCACGCTGAAGACGCTGGCTCTGCGCGCGGATGAAAAGGGTCTGGAGCTGCTGTGCGAGGTATCGTCCGATGTGGCGGACCGCTGGCGGGGCGACTCGGGCCGCCTGCGGCAGATCCTGCTCAACCTGCTGGGGAACGCGCTGAAGTTCACCATGGAGGGTGAGATCAGTCTGAAGGTTCAGACGGAGCTGATCGAAGAGAAGTCGACGACGCTGCACTTCACCGTCTCGGACACCGGCGTTGGCATCGCGCCGGCGAAGCTGAAGAGCATCTTCGAACCCTTCAACCAGGCCGATACATCGACCACACGCGAGTTCGGCGGCACCGGCCTTGGGCTGACGATCTCGCGGCGTCTGATCGAGATGATGGGTGGGCGTCTTTGGGTGGAGAGCGAGCCGGGCGTGGGATCGCGCTTTCACTTCACCATCGCGCTGGGCGCGGCGATGAAGCGCGAGTCGACGGTCGAGGATGTGGGCGCGCCGGTGATCCTGCGTGGCGTTAACGTCCTGATCGTGGACGACAACCGTACGAATCGCCGTATTCTCGAAGGTCTGGTGACGCGCTGGGGCATGAAGCCGACCACGGCGCTCGACGGCGAGGTGGCGTTGCGAGAGCTGACGGCTGCACGCGAGGCGAACAACCCGTTCCAGCTCATCCTGACCGACATGCACATGCCGAAGATGGATGGGTTCGGCCTGGTGGAGCATATCAACGAACGGCCGGAGCTGTCGACGGCGACCATCATGATGCTTACCTCGGGTGGTCAGCGCGGCGATGCGGTGCGTTGCCAGGAGCTGGGGATTTCGGCTTATCTCTTGAAGCCGGTGCGTCAGTCCGAACTGCGGGCCGCCGTCGCGCGCGTACTGGGCGCGCGAGAACAGCATGGAGCGATTCCGATGATTACCAAGTACACGTTGCATGATGAGGCAGCGGCTCCGAAGAAGCTGAATATCCTGCTTGCGGAAGATCATGCGATCAATCAAAAGCTCGCCATGCGGTTGTTGGAGAAGCGTGGACATCAGGTCGTGCTGGCCAACAACGGCAAGGAGGCTTTGTCGGCGCTTGAAAAGCAGAGCTTCGATCTGGTTCTGATGGACGTGCAGATGCCGGAGATGGATGGATTGGAGGCGACGCGGCAGATTCGCGCGCTGGAGAAGGCCAGGAACACAGGTCTTTATCAGCCCGTCGTCGCGATGACGGCGCTGGTGATGAAGGGCGATCGCGAGCGTTGCATGGAGGCCGGCATGGATGGGTATCTTTCGAAGCCGATCCGTCCGCAGGAGCTGGACGAGGTGCTGGACAAGTACCTTGCTGGCGAGTCCGAACCGGTGGCTGAGACGACGGCTGCATCTGTGGGCGACGCCTCCGTCGAGATCGAGGAGCTGCTGGAGCGGATCGGCGGCGATCGCGATCTGCTGGCCGAGCTGCTGGAGCTTTACCGCGAAGACTATCCGGTGCAGGTTGAGGCAGGGCGCGAGGCGCTGCGCAACAACGACCCAGCCGCGCTGCAGGCGATGGGGCACAGGATGAAGGGCGCCATGAGCAATCTTGCCGCGCCGGAGGCGAGCAGACTGGCGGGCGAGCTGGAGTCGAGCGGTCGCGACAAGAACCTGTCGTCCGCCTCGGCTACTCTGGAGGCGCTCGACAGAGAGCTGCTCCGCGTGGCGCAGGCGCTGGAAGCGGTGTGCATGGAGGCCGTGAAGTGAAGATTCTCGTCGCCGACGACGACCGCATCTCACGCATGCTGATGGAACGCATGTTGCAACAGAGCGGCTATGAAGTGGTCACTGCTGAAGACGGCCTGCAGGCGGCAGCCGAGCTGGAGAAGCCCGGTGGACCGAGGCTGGCGTTGCTCGACTGGATGATGCCGGGCCTCGACGGTCCGGGCCTCTGCCGAGCGATCAGAAGCAAGCAGGACGATGCTTATATCTACATTATGCTGCTGACTTCAAGGGAGTCGAGCGCGGACATTGTGAAGGGACTCGAGGCCGGCGCGGACGACTACCTGACCAAGCCGTGCAACTCCGCGGAGTTGCGCGCGAGGCTGCACACGGGCCGGCGCATTCTGCAGCTTGAGGATAAGCTCGTCGAGGCTCGCGAGGAGATGCGCTTCAAAGCGACGCACGATCCGCTGACCTCCTTGTGGGATCGCGGCGCAATCCTGTCGCTGTTGCGCAGCGAGCTGAGCCGCGCCCGGCGCGAGCGCTCGCCGGTGTCCATTCTGCTCTGCGATGTCGACCACTTCAAGAAGATCAACGACGTGCATGGTCATCATGCGGGGGATCTCGTCCTGGAAGAGGTAGCCACGCGCCTTATGGATGCGGTGCGGACGCACGATGCCGTAGGTCGCTACGGCGGGGAGGAGTTCCTGATCGTACTGGGCGGCTGCGGGCACGCGCACCTGCAGGAACGCGCGGAGCAGGTGCGCAAGTCGATCTACTCATCGCCGTTTACGATCGATCAGGGCGCCATCACGGTCAGCTTGAGCCTGGGCGCCATCACGGTCGATCTATGGGAGAAGTCCGCGCCGATCGAGCTGCTGCTCAAGCAGGTCGATATGGCGCTCTATCAGGCCAAGGCCTCAGGGCGAAATCGAGTGGTCTACGCAGAGATGGCCGCAGTTGCGGCAGACAACGTCCGCCGCGAGGTTTCGAGCCTGCCCGTCAATCTGCCCCTCAGTCGCCTGATTGAAGCCTAAAGACATAGACCGGCAGGCCGCGGTCCGCATCCGGCGGTAGTTGAATCCTGAGGGCCTCCGCGTCCTGATGCCAGGAGACCGCTTTCCCCGCGCCCAGCATCTCCAGCCGTTGCACGCGCAGCCGCGTCTGCGGAAGCATCTCGACCACCACCTGCGGACTGCGCCAGCTCAGCGCGAAGAGGTAGACGCTGCCCTCTCGCGTGGTGAAGCGGATCGCGGGTTCGGTCGTGTGGGAGGTCTGGTCGTTCACCGCTTCGCCCGCAACGCTGGGTTGCGCTGCGGAGTCCGCGGCTTCAGCGCCCGGCGCCGGCCATGGCTTCGTGCCGGCGATCGCTTCGCCGTTGATCTTCATCCAGCCGGCGATCGCCTTTAGCCGCTCGACCGCCGGCGCAGGAAACTCGCCCTCGGGCGATGGGCCGATGTCGAGCAGCAGGTTTCCGCCGCGACTGACCACCTCCACCAGGTCGCGGACCAGGACCTCGGGAGATTTGTAACCTATTTCGTTACGAAAATAACCCCAGTGCCTGCTCATCGTCATGCAGGCCTCCCATGGGCGCGCGGGCTTGCCCGGCGTCAGCGTCTGCTCCGATGTTTCGTAATCGCCAAGGCCGTTGCCGATGCGGCTGTTGACGATGCATGCGGGCTGCAGGCTGCGGATCATCGTCAGCAGCTCGTGGCTTTCCTCGCGCGAGATCAGCTCCGGCGTATCGAACCACAGCACGCCGACCGGACCGTACTGCGTCAGCAGCTCGCGTACCTGTGGCTTCACCTTGCGTTCGAAGTATCGCGAGAACACCTTCCTGTCTTCGTCCGGATAGTCCCACGTGTTGCTGCGGCCGCCGCGCGTGGGCCAGTCGGTCGGGACATCCGGGTCCTGCCAGTCCCGGCCCAAAGAGTAATAAAAACATAGCTTGACGCCCTGTTCATGGCAGGCCGCGGCCAGCAGCTTCATCGGGTCGCGTCCGTAGGGCGTGCGCTTCACCACGTTGTAGTCCGAGCTTGGCGAGTCGTACATGGCGAAGCCCTCGTGATGCTTGGCCGTGATGACGAGATAGCGCATGCCGGCATCTTTGGCCAGCCGCACCCACGCCGTCGCGTCGAACTTCACCGGATTGAAGCCATTCGCAAGCTGCGCGTACTGGGCCAGCGGGATGCGCTCGTAGAGCATGAAATGCTCGGCGCCCTGGATCGGCTTGCCCTTCCACACACCGGCCGCCACGCTGTACAGACCCCAGTGCAGGAAGAGCCCGAACCGCGCGTCCTCCCACCACTGCATGCGCTCCGCCTGGGTCAGTTGCATCTGGGCAAGCGCCAGCGACTGCCAGCTCTTCGGCCATGCCGCCGCTGCGGTCCACTTCAAGACTGCTCGCCGGGTGTGTTTCATCGGATAGGAATCTCCCTGTGGGCAATCCTATCCAATCTCGCCTATAAAAGAAACAAAATGCTTGTAAAAGTAAGCAACGGAAAGGCGGGATGCCTTGCCGCCCGTCAGGGCTGCGCGGCAGGGCCAAGGAGTGGCGTCTTCACGGGACTTGCGAGGCCGACGATCTCCGTTAGCGTGTCGTTGCCTGCGTTTGAAAACCAGAGGTTTCCGCTCGCGTCGATCGCCAGGGCGTACGGCTCGTTGAGTGGGGCGTCGATCCCAAAGCCGGCGACGGGCGAACGGAGGGCAGCCGTTGCCCCGGTGATCGCCGTAACGGAGTCGCCGTAGTAGTTGGCGGCCCAGATGTTTCCGGCGCCATCGACCGCGATGCCCTGCGGAGAGACGGGGGCCGAGGCCGTGCTGATTGTATGGGCGACGGCGCCCGAGGCGTTGAGTTCGACGACGGCGTAGGCCCCATAATCCGCGATCCAGACGTTGCCGGAGGGATCGACGGCAATGCCTGCCGGGCCGGTGCAGCAGGCAAAACTACCGACCACGCCGGAGGCGGAGACGCGCGCGGCTCCCTGCTGCGTGGCGAACCAGGC
This sequence comes from Granulicella rosea, assembly GCF_900188085.1. GTDB lineage: Bacteria > Acidobacteriota > Terriglobia > Terriglobales > Acidobacteriaceae > Edaphobacter > Edaphobacter rosea. The sequence goes on along the minus strand of NZ_FZOU01000017.1, from coordinate 8,990 downwards.
GTCTCCGCCGGCGTCCAGCGCCACGGCGGAGGTGAAGGGTAGCTGCGAGGCCGCATAGCCCGGTGCCGGTGAGATCGCCGAACCGTCGTTGGCCAGCAGAGTGGCTGCGGAGCCGCCATAGTCCGCCGCCCAGATGAGGCCGGCCGGGGTGGCCGCCACGGAGACGGGATAGTAAAGTCCGCCCGCAGTAAAGCCGTTTCCGGACAGCTCCGTTCCCTGCGCGTTGAACTTGCTGACACTGCCGTAGTGGCTATTGCCAGCTGCGGAGACGCTCTGCTCGTTCGTGACCCAGGCGTTGTCGAAGGGATCGATGGCAACCCCATACGACTGGTTGAGCCCGGCGCCGGGAAATCCCTGAGGCGCGGCCGGAACGCCCAGTGGGGAAAACTTTGAGACCGCCGCTCCAAAGTAGTTCGCCACCCACACGCTGCCGGTGGAGTCGATCGCGAGCGCGGCTGGTACGTCCAAGCCCCCGTTGCGGTAGGTGATCGACATCGTCCAGTCGCTGGGCGCGGAGGCGAGCGTCGGCTGGAAAGGCGCGTTGGCGGATACCGCCTGAAAGATCCGCGCGACGGATACGCCCGGATTGCGGACAACGTTGAGCGCGGCGTCGAAGACATTGCCCGGAGCGACGCCCGCGACGGCGGTTGCCGTGAAGAGAGGCGTACACGCCGCACCGCCATCCGAATTGACGCAGCCTGCGAGGGCGTTCGCCAGAGTATTGACCTTGGCGGTCTCGACGATCGCGCCCGTCGGAAGAGATCCTCCGGGCGCTGTGCCTGTGGCGATGTTGGCGAGCGATGCCGCGGTACCGAAGGCGTTCCGCAACCCGGTGAGATTGGTGGAGCTTGCCCCGGCGAGCGCGCCCGATCCGAAGAAGGGTGACAACGCCCAGGCGGCGGCTACGGTCGTGACCTCGTTCATCCAGACGTAGGTGGAGCTGGTCAGGGTTCCGCAATCCCCAAGCGCCGCGACGAAGACGAGCGCCTGATTTTGCACGCCGGACGCGAGGCCGGGGTTGCCGCCGCGCGAGACAAGATAGACCTGCGCGGTCGCGGTTGGGCAGGTGTAATCGCCTGTAATCGAAAAGGCGCCGTTCTTGTCCGTCGTTACGACATTCGGCGAGAGCAGGTTGACGGCGACGGCGCCATTGCCGGAGAGGCCGGCGGCATAGAGCTGGATGGACGCGCCGCTGACTGGCTGCTGTCCGCCATGAACCTGGCCCTTCAACTGTGTGCCGGCGAGCGTATGAAGCTGGCCGTCGCTCCCGCACCCTGCGAGCAGGAAGGTGCAGCAGACGGTGGCGAGTATAACGAGAATACCGCCGCGCAACCCATGCGATGCGCGGCGGCCTGGTTCCTGGAGCATTGAAACATCCCGAGGTGCTGGAGCGATTTAGTGAGGGCTGACAGCGATCCCGATCGCAGCACTCGGGCCGGTGAAGGGCGACGAGGGCAGCGCGGCGCCGGCGCTGGTGAAGCCGCTGAAGGTGGACGCGCCGGAGTTCGAGACGAAGACATTGCCTAAGCCATCGATGGCGATTCCCTTCGGTGTGCTGAGGCCATTTCCGCTATAGCTCGTACCGGTGGCTCCCGTCGCGGCCAGCTTGGTGACAGTGTTGTTGCCGGAGTTGGCGACCCACACATTCCCACTCTGATCGAGCGCCAGCGCATAGGGCACGCTGATGCCGCCGGCGGTGAATCCGGTCGTGCCGGAGATCGCGGCGCCGGTCGAGGAGAACTCGGAGACGCTGGAGTTGCCGGAGTTGGCGACCCAGACGTTGCCGTTCAGGTCCGTGGCCACGCCCTGCGGTGTGCTTAGACCGCCGCCCGAGTAGCTGATCGCAATCGTCCAGTCGCTGGGCGGCGTATTGACGCTCAGCACCGGCTGGAAGACCGGCGAGGTCGAGCGCAGCATGTTCAGCTTCGCCACGTTCAGCGCCGGGTTCTTCGCAATGTAGAGCGCGGCCGCAATGGTGTTGGTGGGCGCGCCCGTCAGGTAGAAGAGCTTGCCGCACGGCGTACCCGTCGTCTGCCCGTCGGTCGAGTCGGACGCCGAGCCGCCGCCAGAGTTGACGCACTGCTCGAGGATGTCGGCAAGCGTGTTGATCTCAGCGATCGGCAGGGTGGCGTTCGAAGGCAACGCCGGCCCGGAGATCAATCCATTGGTGGTGTTTACGACCTTGTTGATGGCGGCGAACGCATTCTTGATGCCGGTCGCGTTGGTCGACGGCGCGCCGATGCTGGTGAGTCCGGTCATGAACGGCGACAGCGACCAGATGGTGGCGACCGTGGTGAGCTCGTTCACGTTGATGTACGAGCTGCCGACGGTCGAGCATGCGCCCAGGCCAACCATCAGCGCGAGGTTGGGGTTGGTGACGGCTGCGGTGGTCTGAGTCGCCGCGATGGGCTGACCACCCGTGCCGACGAGAAAGGTCAGCGCGCCGGGGGTGGGGCAGGTGAAGGCGGGCAGCGTGAAATTACCCGCGGAGGTCGTCGAGAACGACGCCCCGAGCGGTGTCGCCGCCGAGCCGTAGCCGCTCGTGCCAACGGTGTACATCTGGATCGAGACGCCGCCGACCGGCTGCTGTCCCCCCATGACGATACCGCTGACCTTGGTCGCGGCTCCAACCGTCACCGGTGAGGTGACGCTCGTGGAGGTGGTCATCCCGCAGCCGGTCAGAAAGGCAGCGATCATGCCGACGGGCAGAAGGTACTTCAAAGAGGACTTCATGCCAAGGTTCAGAGAGATGTTCATGGGCGCGCTCCTGTAGTGACGTTCGTGACTGCGGTGGAGAGAGGTGCTGCCGGAGTTGCCGCGCCGAGGATCTCGGTGACGGTGTTGGCCGTCGAATTCGAGACCCAGACGTTGCCCGAGAGGTCGATCGCGATGCCCGCCGGCGCCGAGTAGTTCGTAGCCCCGCCGGTCGTGGCCGTGGTCACGCCGGTGTAGCCGGTGGAGGGCGAGATCGCCGTTCCCGTGGAGGTAAGTTCACTGACCGAGTTGTTGCCGTTGGCGACCCAGACATTGCTGCCACCGTCGACCGCGACCGACACCGGCGCGTTGACGCCAGAGCCCAGCGTGTTGACAGAGATGGCGTCTCCTACGGTCGTGTAGGCCTCGAGCGTTGAGTTGGTCACCGCCCAGGCTGTGCCGTTCCCGTCGACCGCGACCACGCCCGCCGTAGCTGTGCCATTTGCCGCAGTCTGGTAAGACAGGACGCCGTTCGTGTTGTAACGGCTGACGCTGGCGTCGGCGTTGAGAATATAGACCGCACCCAGGACTGCGATGCCGCTCTCAGAGCCGGTGAGTACACCTGAGGTTCCGGTGATCGTGAAGGCGCCCGCGTTCGAGAAGACGGCCTTGAAGATCGTGACGCCGGCTTCGCCCGTGGTGAAGGTATGGGTTGCCGGAGTGATCGCAACCGAGGGGTCGGAGCTGGCGAGCGTAACGGTTCCGGTGAAGCTCGTGGCCGGGTTGCCGTATGCATCCGTCACCTTGGCTGTGCCGCCGTAGACCACGAGCAGGCTGGCCGGAGTCGGGACGCCGGCGATCGTGAGCAGCGCCGCCGGACCGGCGACGACCGCCTCCGAGACCTGCGTCTGTGTGAGGCTGGCGCTTGTCGCGGTGTAGGTGTAAGCCCCCGCCGCCGTCAACGGCGTGCTGCCGAGCGGGAAGGAGGCGATGCCATTGACGGTCAGGGCGGTAGTGGTTGCCGAGTAGCCCGGACCGGTGACCGCGAGGCTTACCGAAACACCCGAGGAAGAGGTGGAGACGGCGCCGGTCGAGGTTTCAACTGCTACCTGGACCGTGCCGGCGTTCCCGCCAGCGGTAAGCGTGCTGGGCGGCGCGGTTACAAAGCCGAGTAGCGGGGCGACGGTGCTCTCGGTGACTACGACCGCGGCCGAGGTGGAGGGTGCGTCGTTTGCGCCGTCGCCGCCGAAGTAGGCGACGATGTTGTTTACGCCGTTCGCCAGCGAGCTGCCTGCGAGCGCGAGCGTTGCGACTCCCTTGCAGGCGGTGGTTGCGCCGGTTCCGCTGCAGGAGGAGGCGATCGTGCCGGCGCCGAGGTTCGTGCCGGAGGTCGATCCGACGAAGAAAGTCACCGTGCCGGCGGGGGCTACCGCGCCGCCACGTCCGGTAGCCGTGACGGTTGCGGTGAGCGTGACCGAGGTGGTGGACGTGACCGTTGCAGCGCTCGTTCCGAGCACCGTGGTGCTGGCAAACGACGGGGTAACGTTATTCCAGCCCTGCACCACGCCGGTGATGTTCATGCTGCCCAGACCGGTTGCATCGTCGTATCCGGGGCTTGCCGTGTAGGCGAGAACGCCGGCGGTCTTCACCGTGCCGGGGACCGTGCTGACACCGTACTTTACGCCCGTGCCCTGGAAGCAGTCGATGTCGCCCACGAGACAGGGCTGGTAGTTCCCCGCCGTGATCGTGCCGCCCTGGAGGCTCGGCATGTCGTTCGACACGTCGTAGAAGTAGCAGCTATTGGGCGGCGCCTGTCCCGGCGTCACGCCCGAGCCGGAGCAGCTCGCAAGCGAAGAGCTGGGAGTGCTGGGCGTTCCATACTGCTGCGCCGCCAGGTTGTAGAAGGTGTAGTTTGCCTGTCCTTGCCGTTGCCCGGTCTTCTGTGCCACAAGGGCCATAAACCCGGCAAGCTGAGGCGCGACGAAGGATGTTCCGCCGGACCCCAGGTTGTAGGCGTCGGCGCCGACGGTGTAGCTGCAGGCAGTTTCGTCCGATTCGCAGAAGGGCAGCGTATGTCCCCAGAAGCCGTTTGCTGCAAAGAGCGAGACGTCGGGAAGATTGCGGAAGGTGCTCGATACCGAGTTGACGCCCACGCCGTAGACGTTCTGCCAGGTCGGGATGGCGTTGTAGGTGCTGATGCCGCCCGCGCCGCCCACAACCGCCGTATACCCATTGGTCGTGGAGTAAGAGCTGCTGCAGAGCGCCGACGGCGTGTAGTCCGTTCCGAAGGTCGTGGACCCCTCAGCCTGCAGGATCGAACCAAAGAGCGTGTTGGCGCAGTAGCTGGTCCACGTCGTCTCAGGCACATAGCCGGTCGCCGAGGAGAAGCCCGGGCCATTGGTGTCGTTCCACCAGGTTTCAACCGGAGTTGTCGTGTAGTTGAGGGACTCGTAATCGTCGCCGAGATCCGTACCGCCGGCCGAGACGTTGTACGCCGAGCTGCCGAAGCCGTTGACCGAGGGGGGAAGCGTTGTCGCGTTTGCGTCGTTCTGGTAGCACTGCTCCGAGCCGCCGTCGCCGGAAGAGATGACAGCCGTAATGCCTTCAGCCGCGAACTGCTGCCACTGATTGTTGTAGTAGCCGACGCCGTTGGTGGCGGAGCTGGTCATGTCGGCCTCGCACTCGCCGTAGCTCATGCTGGCGGCGACCACGGTGCCGGAAAGATAGTTCGCTACGTACTGTGCCGAGTGGTCGATACCCAGAGCGCCCAGAGTCGTTCCGTCACCGCTCGTCTTCGTGCCGCCGCATGCGACGAAGTCGATGATCGCGTTCGGCGCCACGGCGCCGGACCATTGCAGGTCCAGGTCGGCCTCACCCTCTTCACCGGAGCTCTTGCCCTTGGCCTGGGTCACCGGCGCAAAGCAGGAGGCATAGCCGTTAAGGCCGGTGCTGCTTCCAATCAGATAGTTGACGCCGCCGGCGGTAGCATTCGGAGTCGCCGGATATGCGGGCAGACCGAACTGCGAGCGGAAGCTGGTCACGTCGGCGGCGGCGACCTGCACCTCTTCGATGACCGCGATCGTCTGGCCGGCGCCGTTGATGCCAGCCTTCAGCAGTGGATTCTCGTTGTAGATCGTGTAGAAATCCTGCGGCCCGACGTTATAGAAGTTGTCCGAGCTGTAGTTGAAGGTAAAGGCGGGATCGGTCGCCCTCGGCGCAGCCGAGGTGCCGGATACGAGCGTCGTCTTGCCCGTCTTCAGATCGCGCTTGAAGAGACCGGCCTTGCGCATCAGCGGCTTGCCGCCAAAGTCGTCCAGCTTGTTCATGCCGCCGATGACGGGCAGCAGGGCCGTGGGAATCTGAGGCTCGTTGATCGTCGCCATGTGGGCTTCGCCGTTCAGGCTGACGTGGTGAATCTCCGTCTTGAAGGCCGCGCGCAACTGACCCGTAGTTCCCTGAAACGAGATATAGGTCTTCGACGGAACGACATCCAGCACCGTGAATCCCTGGCTTTCGAGCCACGCCTTCACGGCCGCGACGTCCGAATCCGCGGGTCCGAACTTTGCGCCAAACTGCTCCGGCGTCAGCCACTTGTGGAAGGACGGCGAGTTCTTGTTGTGCAGCTCGTCGACCAGCGAGTCGAGCTCCGCCTGCTGCTCCTTCGTGCGGGAGAACATCAGCATGATCGGGGCGGTCTTCTGATCGTCCGCCACCGAGCCGTGATCTTCCGCATAACGCAGAAAGGGCCGGACATGGCCGGTCAGTGCGGATCTCTTGTTGCCGTCGATCTTGTCGGTGATCCGGGCGGCTACTCCGCCTCTGGGCGAAGCCGTGGCAGAGGCAGTGGCGCCCTGCGCGACGGCGGATGGCTGCATACCGAAGAGGCTCACCAGAGCCAAAACCGGCAGAGCAAAGAAGGAAGGAAGACAAAGACGCTCGAAGCGAGGTAGCATGCGATCTCTCAGGGCCGATAAGGCTTGGGTTATGAAGCAACGCGCGAGAGGAACTCAAGAGATACGGGGCAATACAGATGAATCAGACGTACAAAACAGGAACGTTAGAAAGCGCAGGCTTCAAAGTCGAGAGACAACGCAGGGTATGCGAGGGCTCGCCGCTATGGTGCAGGGCCGTGGGCGGTACGGAACTTTCTACGTCGGGTTGCAGGTCGGATCCCCGGATCGAGGGTATTCGCCGAAACCAAACTTCTTCTGAGATGTGCTTTGATCGCAGCATAGCACTAATCAACCGGAGAAAGCGATATTAATCGGTGAATTTCTTCGGGGGAGCAACGAGTCTGTCCTGTGAGTCTTACAGCCGGGTAGTTGCTTTCAACATGCTTTTCGCCAAGCTGCACAAAATGAGGGCTTAACGATGTAGGCCGGAGAGCCAGAATTTTCTGGCGCACTCCGCCAACTATTCGCGCGCCACTGCATTGCCGGGCGCCGGTCGACGCCTGTTTATAGTCCGCAAGGATAGCGCCCGATGCAGAACGAGCCATGCCGCTGCCGAAACGAGCTATCCGAAAGTATCTTTCTCGATTAACTCGAAGGGAGGTTGTCGACCCTTACGGCCTGATGTATTTTCTTTACAAGATCGGGAACGCACACCGTTTTCCCGAAATTTACCCCTGCATTTCATGTTGAAAGCAATCGAAGAGGCCTCGCCCCGATGGTCGAAGTTACGCAGGAAGTTTGCGGCCGGAAGTACCCGAATTTCAGGAGGAAGGAGTGGGGCGGGTATTTTGCCCTGATCGCGCTCCTGCCTCTCGCCGCTCCGCGGCTGAGGGCTCAGACTGCCTGTGCGGGCGCCGCCCCGACGCCCGCACAGGCGGCGGAGTGCGCGGCGCATACGATCCCCATCGCTTCGGTCGCGAAGCTGGACCCGCAGCACTCCTATACGGTGAGCGAACTCATCGATCTGGCGGAGCGGAGCAACCCAAAGACCCGTATCGCATGGGAGCGCGCGCGCCAAAAGGCCAACGAGCTGGGTGTCGAGAAGAGCGCCTATTTTCCGGTAATCGTCTTCCAGGCGATTGGCGGCGATCAGAAGACGCTGAGCCCCTTCCCTGTCGCGCTCGAGGCGCGCGGCTATAACTCGGTGACGGTGCCGGTGATTCAGCCGCAGCTCTCGCTGCAGTATCTCCTCTTCGACTCCGGCCGGCGTGGCGCGCGCGTCGACGCGGCGCAGGCGGAGAAGATCGCCGCCGGAGCGAACTTCGTACAGGCGAATCAGGATGTCGCCTTCCGCGTCGCGACCGCCTACTATAAGCTGCTGACCGCGCAGGAGAAGCTGCAGGCCACGCGCGAGACGCTGAAGACCGCGCAGACCACCGAGGACGCGGCCGAGGCGCAGCTCGCCAACGGCCGTTCGACCCTGCCTGATGTGTACAACGCCAAATCGGAGGCCGCGCAGGCCGCCTTCGACATGGAGTCGGCCGATGGCGACGAGAAGATCTCGCGCGTCGCCCTGGCCGAAGAAGTGGGCGCCGAGCCTACGCCCGACGTCAACATCGACGCCATGGCCAATGCGCCTCTGCCCGAGACGCTGACCGCGTCGATCGACGAGCTGATCGACCGCGCGGTCGCCAATCGACCCGATCTCGCCGCGCAGGCCCAGGAGATACGCGCGGCGGACGACCGCATTCGCGTGGCCCGCGCCAGCTATCTGCCGCGCGTCGTGATCACGGGCAGCGGCGCGCAGACCTCCATCTGGCCCAGCCCGGACGCCGGCCTGCTCGGCAGCCCCAGCGAGCCGACGTGGAACGCCTACATCGGCCTGGAGTGGAAGGTCTTCGACGGTGGCGAGCGCCGCAACGAGCTTGCCGCGGCGCGGTCCAGAAAACGCGAGGCACAGGACGAGATGACCGAGAAGCACGATGCGGCCACGCGACAGGTGTGGTCGGCGTATATCGCCTTCCGTACGGGACTCAAGAAGCAGCAGGCGGCCATCTCGCTGCTGAGCGCCGCGAACGAGAGTTACAACGCATCACTGGAGGCCTATAAATACGGCGTGAAGAACCTGATCGACGTGGTTACGGCCGAGCGTCAGCTGGCGCAGGCGCGGCTCTCCGGCGTGTCAGCGCGCTCGCAGCTTTTTCTGGAGGCGGTGGAGCTGGAGTTCGTCACTGGCAACCTGCTGCGCAGCCTGCCGCCGGCGACGAAGGTTCAGCCACAGGCGCCGCCGCAACTGGCCACGCCTGACTCAACCAAAGGAGGCGCCGCTCAATGAACCGTCTCAGAACCAGGCATCTGCTTCAGGGTGCAGCGTGTCTTGCGCTCACCGGCTGCGGTCACGCG
>NZ_FZOU01000021.1 GCF_900188085.1 Granulicella rosea | reverse complement strand
ATCGAACAGCAGGCCTTTTGCCGAAACGTTCATGCTCAAGCCGCACTTCCATTCAGTACGAAGGCCTGCGCCGCCTTTAGCACCAGATCGACGCTTTCGACCGAGCAGCTTTCGCAATAGACGCGCAGCAGCGGTTCGGTGCCGGACGCGCGCAGCAGCAGCCACGTCTCGGCCGCGTTGGGCTTGTCGGCGCAGACGGGGTTTTCGAGGAAGAACTTGATCCCGTCCAGCGTCTCCATCTTCAGCACCTTCAGGCCTGCAATATCGGGCACGCCGGCCTTCGCGCGCGAGATCGCCGACTGCTTCAGTTCGTCGTTGATGTGCATGTCGACGCGGCCGTACTGGTGCTCGCCGAACTCGTCCTGAAGCGCTGCTACGAGTTCACCGAGAGTTTTCTTCTCGTCCGCCATCACATTCGCCAGCAACAGCGAGTTCAGCAGGCCGTCGCGCTCCGGCAGATGCTTCGAGATACCCACGCCGCCCGACTCCTCGCCGCCGATCAGGATCTCTTTTTCGAGCATCAGGTCGCAGACGTACTTGAAGCCGATGCCATGCTCATGCAGCGTACGGCCGTACTTCTTCGCGATGCGGTCGAGCATCAGCGTCGTGTTGAAGGCGCGCGTCACGTCGCCGGGCCAGCCCTTGCGGTCCAGCAACCATTTCAGCAGGATCGCGAAGATCTTGTGCGCGTCCACCACATTGCCGTGCTCGTCGACCGAGCCGATGCGGTCCGCGTCGCCATCCGTCACGAAGCCGGCGTCGCACTTTTCGCTCACGACAAGCTGTTGTGTCAGCGCGATATGCGGCAGGATCGGCTCCGGATTGATACCCGGAAACGCCGGGTTGAACTCGCTCCGCATCGTCGCGAACGGGATGCCCGCCTCGGTGAAGATGCCCGCGATGATGCCCGAACCTGCGCCGTACATCGTATCGATCAGGAACTTGTAGCCCGACGCCTTGATCGCCTTCAGGTCCACGAACGCCGTGATCGCGGCGATGTACTCCGGGTTGAAGTCGACGATCTCGATCGGCGCCTTGGCAGCCGCAGCCGGCAGCGGCTTGTCCAGATACGTCTCGATCGCCGCGATGATCGACGGCTTGCCCGACCCGCCGTAGCTGGCCTTGTACTTCACGCCGTTCCACTCCGCCGGATTGTGGCTGGAGGTGATCATCACGCCGCCGGCGGCCTTGCGTCCGCGCACCGCGAAGCTCAGCGCCGGGGTCGGCGTCACCACCGGCGCGAGCGCGACGGGAATACCCGCCGTCGCCAGCACCTCGGCCACCACCTTCGCGAACGACTGCGAGCCGAAGCGCGTGTCCCACCCGATGCACACGCCCTGCTTCCAGTCCTCATGCTCCAGCACATAGTGCGCAATCGCCGACGCCGCCACCCGCACATTCGCGTAGGTGAAGTCGTCCGCAATGATCCCGCGCCAGCCGTCCGTTCCAAACTTCACAGCACTCATAGCCACCCTCTAAGTTCTTTTAAATCAGCTCTTCCCGGCCCATATCGATATGCAGCGCACGCACCACCTTGGACACATCCTGCGAACGCTCCCGCGTCGTAATCAGCAGCGCGTCCGGCGTCTCGACGACGACCAGCCCTTCGACGCCCAGCAGCGCGACCATCTTGCCCGGCGCATAGACATAGTTGCCCGAAGACTCGATCGTCACCAACCCCGTCGTCGCGCCGTCCAGCACGTTCGAGTCGTCGTTCTCGCCCAGGTGCTCATGCAGCGACGCCCACGAGCCCAGGTCGTTCCAGTCGAAGTCCGCCGGCAGGCAGTAGATGTTCGACTTCAGCTCGCCCTTGGCCGAACGCCGCTCCAGAATCGCATAGTCGACCGAGATGTTCTCACACTGCGGATAGAACTCCGCAAAGACCGCCTCGAACTCCGGGGTGCCATGCGCGGCGGCGATCTTCTCGAGCAAGGGCGCCATGTCCGGCACATGCTCGCGAATCGCATTCGCCAGCGTCCGCGCGCTCCACAGGAAGATGCCGCCGTTCCAGGCGAAGTTCCCCGCCGCGAGAAACTTCTCCGCCGTGTGCTTGTCCGGCTTCTCGCGAAAACGCTTCACACGCGTGACCGGAATATCGCCGATGGTCTCGGTAACCGCACCCTGCTCGACATAGCCGTAACCCGTCTCCGGCCGCGTCGGCGGCACGCCCAGCACGACGATGTTCTCGCCCGCCGCCGCCACCTTCACGCCCGCCGCAATCACCTCGGCAAAGCGCCGGACGTTCGCGACGACATGATCCGACGGGAAGATGCCGATCACCGTCTCCGGCTCCGTCGGCTCCAGCAGGAACGCCGCCAACGCACACGCCGGAGCGGTGTTGCGCGCCGAGGGCTCGCTCAGAATATGGTCCGGAGAGATCATCGGCAGCTGCTCCGAGATCGTCTTGTCCAGCAGCCGGTTCGTGATGACCCAGACATCCGACACGTCCGCCACCGGCAAAAGACGCATCAGCGTCTGCTGAATCATGGTGTCGTCGCCATCGAGCGCCAACACCTGCTTCGCACGCGCCCTGCGGCTGCGCGGCCAGAACCTCGTCCCACTGCCGCCAGCCAAAATCACCGGCGCAAACCGGATCCCGGAACCTGCTTCTATGCTCATAGCGCCTTATCTTATTGGAAA
>NZ_FZOU01000018.1 GCF_900188085.1 Granulicella rosea | reverse complement strand
TTCTCCGCCGCCGAACCGTCGATCCAGTGAATCCGCTCAGGCTGGCACAGGTCCGACATCTTCTCCACCCACCGGATCAGGTGCTTGTTCGTCGTAGGGACTATCGTGGCTGGTCGCTGCATGACTCAAACCTCCAGTGATAGGGTCTACGGTACAGGCGCTTTGGCGGTCGACGTCCTAAACAAAAAGAAAAGGCGGCTTAAATCTCTCCGAAAGTTCAGGCGGAGGTTCTGCATTTTCTTTTGAATTTCTTTAGGACAACGACGTTCAGCGCCGCCTAGCGTGGCAGGAACACAATTCAAGGAGGCTTCCCGGTGGCTACTCCGATTACCAGACAGCAGCGCTTTCATCACACACTCTATTTCCGCGTGATCGTAGGCGTGGCAGCCGGCGTGGTGGTCGGTCTTCTGTGGCCGCACTTCGGCGAGTCGCTGAAGCCGCTGAGCGACGGCTTCATCAAGCTGGTTCGGATGATGATCGCGCCGATCATCTTCCTGAGCGTCGTCATCGGCATCGCGAGCGTGGGAGACCTGAGGAGTCTTGGACGCGTGGGCATCAAGGCGCTGCTCTACTTCGAGGTGGTGACGACGCTCGCGCTGCTGATCGGCCTCGTCGTCGCGACGGTGGTGCAGCCCGGCCGCGGGATGAACGTGAACGCCGCCACACTGGATGCAAAGTCGATCGCCCAGTACACCGCCGACAGCAAGCACCTGACCGCCGTCGACTTTCTGCTGAACATCATTCCGGACAGCTTTGCCGGCGCGTTCACCAAGGGCGAGATCCTGCAGGTTCTGCTGCTCGCCATTCTGACCGGCCTCGCGCTGGCGACGCTCGACGTCAAGCCGCTGGTGAACGCGGCCCGGTCGGTGTCGCACGTCATGTTCAAGATCGTGGCTTACATCATGGAGCTTGCTCCGCTTGGCGCGTTCGGCGCGATGGCGTTCACGATCGGCAAGTACGGCGTTGTGACGCTGATCGCGCTGGGCAAGCTGCTGCTGTGTGTCTATATCACCAGCATCGCCTTTGTTTTCATCGTGCTGGGCGGGATGCTGTACACCCAGGGCATCAGCCTGTGGCGCTTCATCGTGTATATCCGCGAGGAGTTGCTGATCGTGCTGGGCACCTCGTCGTCCGAGTCCGCGCTGCCGAGGATGCTGGTGAAGATGGAGAATCTGGGCTGCTCGGCGGCGGTGACCGGTCTGGTGATTCCGGCGGGCTACTCGTTCAACCTCGACGGGACGTCGATCTACCTGACGATCGCGGCGCTCTTCGTGGCGCAGGCGACGAATACGCACCTGACGATCGGACAGGAGGCGTTCATCCTCTTCGTGCTGATGCTGAACTCGAAGGGCGCGGCCGCGGTCACGGGCGGCGGCTTCATTACGCTGGCCGGAACGCTCTCGGCGGTGGGGACGATTCCGGTCGCGGGCATCACGCTGCTGCTGGGCGTCGACCGCTTCATGTCGGAGATGCGCTCGCTGACCAACCTCGTGGGCAACGGTGTGGCGACGATCGTGGTCGCGCGGTGGGAGGGCCAGTTCGACGACGCGCGCGCCCAGCGGGTGCTGCGCGGAGATGCGTCCGCTCGCGAGGAGGAGATCGCGCTTGAGGCCAGGACGGGCGCGATCTAGGGGCGCGACGCCCCCAGCGTCTTCGTAAGACATCCGGAATGAATGAGATAGGCGGGAGGGCTCCGCCAAACTGTTCATTCCAAATGCTTTGCGGGCACAATTATGGATTCCAGACGGTTTAGATCTGATAGGCAAGGTCCTGGAGAGCTATAAGCTGGCAGCTTAAGCAGCATCGTGCCGCGCATGCTCAATCCACTCTTGGCCTCCCAACCCGTCAGGAAGAGCTTCGTTCTCCATTTGGCGGCGGTAACTCCTTTTATTTCAGTATTTAGCATTTATTAAGAAATTCAATAGTACAGTGGCGCGTGCGCGTGGCTAGGATTCGCGGGTCGTTGAAACCGTCCGGCGGCCGTCCGTTCACGGTCCTCGGTTTTTCTTGCAGGCCGCATCGGCATCAGGGGTTCAGGCAATGACCGTCTTCTTCTCGCAAGCACGTCCCGTAGGTCGTTCGGCTGGCTTCTCCGCCGTCCGCGAACTTTTTCTCGGCATGCTGTGTCTGCTGCTCCTCGTCGCGCCAGGGGCGATTTCCGCCCAGACGACCGGGGCGATCGTGGGCACGGTGACGGATGAGCGGGGCGCCCGGATCGTCGGGGCCGACGTGACGGCGCGCGACACGGCCACCGGCGTCACCCGGTCGAGCAAATCGAACGGCGGCGGCGAGTACAGCTTTCCGGCGCTCGCTCCGGGCGACTACGAGATCACGTTCGCCGCGCCTGGCTTCGCGAACCAGCTTCAGCGTGCGACGCTGAACGTTACCGACCGCATCGCGGTGAACGCGAAGCTGTCCGTGACCTCCGCCACCGTCTCGATCGAGGTGCGCGCGCAGGAGCCGCTGCTCCAGACCGAGAATACGGCGCAGGGACGCGTGATCGACGGCGAGAGCGTGCGCGATCTGCCGCTGGCGACGAACAACTTTACGCAACTGCTGGCGCTCGCGCCGGGCGCCAGCGCGCCGCTGAACGACGCCACCGCGCTGGGCCGGGGCACGCAGAACATCTCGTCGAACGGCGCGCGCACTGGCTCGAACGCCATCTATATCGACGGCGTCGACGCGATCAATGTGCATGTGAACTCGGCGGCGAACAACACCTTCGCCTCGAACGGCACGGTGATTCCGCCGACCGAGGCGATTCAGGAGTTCAAGATTCAGACCGCGCTCTTCGACGCGCTCACGGGCCGGTCGGGCGGGTCGAATGTGGCGGTCATCACGCGGTCCGGCACGTCGAAGCTGCACGGCTCGCTGTACGAGTTCTTTCGCAACGACGACCTGAACGCGAACCTCTTTTTCTTCAATTATGTGAACGCTCCCCGGCCGAAGCTGAAGCAGAACCAGTTCGGCGCGACGGTGGGCGGGCAGATTCTGCCGGGCAAGGTCTTCGGCTTCTTCTCCTACCAGGGCACGCGGCAGATCAACGGCGTGCAGGGAACGAACTACCTGAGCCTGCCGCAGGTCACGGACGACCGCTCGGCGGCGGCGCTGGGCGCGTATGGCGCGACGCTGGGCAAGACGTCGCACTCGGGGCCCACGATTCTGGCCAACGGGTCGAATATCTCGCCGACGGCGCTGGCGCTGCTGCAGTACAAGCTGCCGAACGGAAGGTACCTGATCCCGACTCCGCTGACCTCGGCGACGGTCGGGGTGAACTACGCGGTCTCGGTTCCGTCTTCGTTCGACGAGGACGAGTACACGGGCTCGACCGACTACCAGATCCGGTCGTCGGATCGTCTTTCCTTCCACACCGTGATCGCGGAGCAGCCGCAGTTCAACTCGCTGCCCAACGGCACGACGGCGGTCGCGGGCTTCGGCACGACGCAGCTCTTCAAGAGCCGTCTGTTCTCCATCGCCGAGACGCATATCCTCTCGTCTTCGATGGTGAATGAGTTTCGCGTCGGTCTCTCGCGCCTGCTGGGAACGACGGCGTTCGAGAATCAGATTCCGCTTGCGAGCGTCGGCATGACGCGCTTCAACTCGAATACGTTTACGGATATTCCGCAGATCTCGATCTCGGGCGAGTTCCGGCTGGGGTACTCGGTGAACGCGGATCAGGCGGATGCGTCGAACACGTGGCAGTACTTCGACAACCTCTCGGTGCTGAAGGGCCACCACAACCTGAACTTCGGCGTGGAGATGCGCCGCTATCAGGACAACTACTTCTCGAACAACCGGATGCGCGGGACGATCGACATCCTCTCGTTCCAGAACTTCCTGCTGGGCCAGAACGGCGTGCAGAACGGCACGGGATACTCCGATCTGTATACGACCTCGGTCGCGTCGGGCGTCGTGCAGCGCGACGACCGTATCCGCGACGTCTCGGGCTTTGCGCAGGACTCGTGGAAGGCGAGGCCGAATCTGACGGTCAACTTCGGCCTGCGGTATGAGTATCTCGGCCTGCCGGTCGATCGCTATGGACGCAACGGCGCCTTCGATCCAAGGTTCTACCAGGCGCCGCCGGCGGGCGGTTCGACCTCGCTGGGCTTCGTGCAGGAGAGCAACGCACGCAACCCGGTTCCGGGCATCGCGAAGGTGTCGAACACGCTGACCGATAATGTCGGTCACCTGAACTTCGCGCCGCGGCTGGGGCTTTCCATGCAGGTCCTGCCGCGCGTGGTGGTGCGGGCGGGTTATGGGCTGTTCTACGACCGGCTTTCGAATCAGCTTGGCCTGCTGGAGTCGCTGTCGCTGCCGAACTATGTGCGGACGGACGGCATCAACTCGACCGGCGGCTCGGGCACGCAGATCAACCAGAGCGCGTCGCTGGCGAATCCGTTTCCGACGCTTCCGCAGGCGAGTCAGTTTCCGGTGCTGCCGGTGCTTTATTCTTCGAGCGCGGCGACGACGGTGGCGCCGATCTCGATCAACGACATCGACCCGAAGCTGCGTACGCCTTACTACCAGCAGTATGGGGCGAATTTGCAGACGCAGATCACGCGCAACTCCATGCTGGAGGTGGGCTACGTCGGGGCGCGCGGCATCGCGCTGCCGGTCGAGACGGAGATCAACCAGGCGCAGATCGCCTCCGCCGCGAACCCGGTGAATGGGCAGACGGCGACGACGACCTCGAACGTGGCGGCGCGCTCGCCGTACCAGGGATTTTCGAACACGGGTCTGCTGTTCCTGCAGACGACGACGTATTCGAACTACAACTCGCTGCAGGGCACGCTGATCGTGAAGTCCGGCCACTCGGAGATGCTGGCGACGTATGCGTGGTCGCACTCGCTGGACGATGCGTCGGGCAGCGCGGATGGGTCGAACTTCAACAGCATCGCCGGCGACCAGACGAACCCGAGGGCGGCGTACGGCAGCTCGGACTTCGACCGGACGCATCACCTGGCGGTGCGCTTCGTGTACGACGCACCACGTCTGCATCGCGGGTTGTTTGCGCGGCGGTATGTCTCGGGGCTGGTGAATGGCTATAACGTCTCGGGCGTGGTGGTGGCGCAGAGCGGGCTGCCCTACTCGATCACGAACACCGGCGGCGCGACGTACTACGGGACCGACACGAGTCTGGCGAGCTATGCGGCCGGACGCACCGCCGCGTCGGCCGTGTATGGCGGACGTCCCGAGAGCCGGTTGCTGAAGTACTTCGACACGAGCGCCTTCGTCGGCGCGGGAACTGTCTACGGCAACACAGGCCGCAATATCATGCGCGGACCTTTCCAGCGCAACGTCGACCTGGCCATCAACAAGCGCACGACGATCCACGATTCGCTGGTGTCGGAGTTCCGGCTGCAGGCGTTCAACGTCTTCAACATGGTCAACTTCGCGAATCCCGGCAACGACGAGGGCACGGCGGCGACCTACGGGATCATCAGCAGCACGACGGGGAATCCGCGCATTCTGCAGCTTTCTTTGAAGCTTGAATTTTAGAGCGTACGGGGCAAGAACAGACAACGGCAAAGGCGAAAAAGCAGGTCCTTCGCTTCGCTCAGGATGACAGAGATTTTGGGTGGAATGACAGGCAGTTTGGTTTGATGGCGGCAGCTTGGCTTGATGACCGGCATTCTGGGCGCCGTCGGCAGAAGGTATTTCGCACTAAGAGACAGCAAGACCGAACACCGCAGGAGCACCTCCATGCAACGCATTCCCGGCTTTTCGCTACTCGCACTTCTCGTTCTCTCCTACCCGATGCTGCATGCGCAGACGA
Source organism: Granulicella rosea (assembly GCF_900188085.1). Lineage (GTDB taxonomy): Bacteria > Acidobacteriota > Terriglobia > Terriglobales > Acidobacteriaceae > Edaphobacter > Edaphobacter rosea. The sequence continues at coordinate 27,119 of NZ_FZOU01000018.1, read as the reverse complement.
CCCCGCCGGTCGCCGTGCCGGACCCCGTCGCGACGGTCGCGGCGGGCACCGGCACGGCGGGTGCGACAACCTGCGCGACCGGCATTCCCGCGACCTCCGGCGTGTCCTACGGAGACGGCTGCGCCCCGGCGACCGCCGGCCTTGCCGCGCCGCAGGGCGTCTCGGTCGACAGGCTCGGCAATCTCTACATCGCCGACTATACCGACCGCCTGGTTCGCGTCGTCTACGCGGGAGGCACGCAGCTTGCGGCGGCGATCACGGCGGCGAACTCCGGGTACGCCATCTCGGCGACGCGCAGCGCGCCGGCCCCGGCGCCGGTGGTGGGCAACATCTACACGATCGCGGGGCTGGGCACGACGCCGGCTGCACTGACGGCCACCAACGCGAGCGGCGGATACTACTGCGCAAACTATGCCGCGACCGGCCAGCCCGTTGGATTGAACTCGCTCGGCGACGGCTGCCCGGCGGCCTCGGCGCCGATCGGGGCGCGCGCCGTGCAGCCCGACTCCGACGGCAACCTGTTCTTCGTCGACTACACCGACTCCCGCGTGCGCGTCTTCTGCGTGAACTGCGCGGCTACCACTAACGCGGCGCAACTGATTGCGCTGGAGAATCCCGGCGTCACCCCGGTCAACGGGGCGATGTATACGGTCGCGGGCTATGCCGGCGGATACCGCGATGCGGCCATCGGCTTCGGTTCGGCGACGGCGGCGACGGTTTCGGTGGCGCTGCTGCGCTCGCCGACCTCCATCTCGGTCTCCGCGAGCGACGACCTCTATATCGGCGACCAGGGCAATAACGCCGTGCGCCTGCTTTACAACGGCGGCGCATCCGCGCTGGCGCTGCTCACGGCGGAGGGCGTCACGCCGGTGAAGGGCTATGTCTACACCATCGCGGGCGCGGGCTGCGTCTCGGCCGCGATCGGCAAGACCGGCTCCGTCACGACGGCGAACTCCTGCCTGACGACGACGCCGACGGACTCGGTCCTCGCGAATGCCTCGGGCGTGAACACGCCCTGGTCGGTCTACCTCGACCCGAATCAGAACCTCTTCATCGGCGATGGCGGCAACGGCCGGGTGCGGGTGATCTACGGCGGCGTCGCCAATCCGCTGACGCTGACCGGCAGCCTCACGACGGGCGACATCTACACCTTCGCCGGAACCGGCAGCTCGACCGCGAACGGCATCACGCCCGCGCAGCTTGCGCTCTCCGCGACGGCCACTGCCGCCGAAGGAATCGCGGGGGATGGCTCGGGCAATCTGTTCATCGTCGACTACAACCGCGCGGTGATCTACGAGGTCTACGCCAGCACCGGCACGCTGACGGCCATCGTGGGCTCGACGCCCGCCACGACGCTGGCGGCTGGCGCTTACTGCAACGGACTCGCCGCCGGACCGACCATGACGAACGCCTTCGGCGACGGATGCCCGGCGACGCAGTCCAGGCTGACCGCGCCACGCGGCGACGTCGCGGTGGATACAGCGGGGAATCTCTACTTCGGCGACTCGACCAACAGCGTGGTGCAGAGGTACAGCTATGCGGCGCCGTTCGCGGCGACCACGACCGGCGGGGCTTCAGCGGCGCAGATGGTGGCCTTCACCTTCAACTCCGCATCCAGCGCGACGGTCCCTTCGACCACGACGGCGGAGTTCTCGCTGACCGGGACCAGCACCTGCGCGCTGGCGGCGGTGAGCGGCGCCACCTGCGCGGCCAATGTCGCGTTCAACCCGACGCATCCCGGTCTGCGGACCGGAGCGGTAACTCTTGGCGCGGCAGTGGGCAGCGAGATGCTGAGCGGCAACGGCCTGGGCGCCGCGCTGAATGTCGACCCGGCCACAACGGTCTCGCTTGGGACGACCCTGCAGCCTGCGGGAGTCGCGATCGACAATGCGGGTCTGATTCTTGTCTCCGACCTGGCTTCGAAGTCGCTCATCCGCTACGCTGGCGCCACACCGACGACGCTCGCCACCGGCTTCACCGCGCCTTCGGGCGTAGCGGTCGATGGAGCGGGCAACCTCTTCGTCGCGGACTCCACCGCGAACACGGTGCGGGAGATTCCGATCAGCGGCGCAAGCGCCTTTACGCTGGTCTCCGGCCTGAACGCGCCGCACGGGCTGGCGTTCGACATGAACGGCAACCTGCTGATCGCGAACACCGGCGCGAACTCGGTCGTCACGGTCTCGCCGAACGGCGTCCTGGCAACCGCGACGGTTTCCTTCACGGGTCTTTCGGGTCCGCAGGCGGTCGCGGCCGACGGCTTCGGCAACCTCTACGTCGCGGACACGGGCAACGCGCGTGTGCTGCGGCTGACGCCGGCCGGCGTGCAGACGGTCGTGGCGACGGTCGCGAGCAATGGCCTGGCGGTCGACGCGGCGGGCGATCTGTTTCTGTTCTCGGGCGCGGCGTTGAACGAGTATCCCGCGGGCTCGGCGACGCCGGTCGCGGTCGCCAGCGGGCTCGCCACACCGCGCGCGGTCGCGCTCGACGCCAAGGGAAACATCGCCATCGCGGACTCGGGCAAGCCGGGCGTGCTGACGTTGAATCGCGCGGTCGCCAGCTACACTTTCACCGCCAGCCCCGCGAGCACAGCGTTCACGTTGACCTCGTCGGGCAATGCGGCCTTCGTTCCCGCTTCGCCGTTCCTGACGAACTCGGATACGACCCACTTCACGGTCGCGGCGGCGACGACCGGCGGCTGCAGCGGCACGCTCGCCGTGGGGACGATCTGCAACCTCAATGCGACGTTCTCGTCCGCGACCGCCGGCACGTTTACCGACAACGTGGGCTTCAGCGGCAACGCCACCAACGCACCCGGATTGACGCTTACCGGCACCAATACCGCCGAGTCCACGTCCACGACCTTCACGGTCAGCGCAACCAGTGCGACCTACGGCGCCTCGCTGACCTTCACCGCGACGGTCAAGGGCGCGGCGACGACGCCCACGACCGGAACCGTCGCCTTCCTGAACGGGACGACGACGCTCGGCACGGCCAGCGTCGGCGCGGGCGGGATCGCCTCGGCGGCCATCGTTCCACCGGCAGGCGCGCTGTCGATCACGGCGGTCTTCACGCCGGCCGGGATCAACTACGCGGCGAGCGCCTCGACCGCGCAGGCGGTGACGATCGCCAAGGCGGTGCTGACCGTGACGGCGGCGAATGTGTCGCGGCAGTTCGGCACGGCGAACCCCAGCTTCACGTATACGATCAACGGCTTCGTCAACGGCGATACGCAGGCGTCGGCGACGACCGGCGCGCCGACGGAGACCTCGGCGGCAACCGCCACCTCGCCGCAGGGCAGCTATCCCATCACCATCGCGGCGGGCACGCTTGCCGCCGGCAACTACAGCTTCACCCTCGTCAACGGAACCCTGACCGTGACGCCGGCCACCCCGGCGATTACGCTCGCCGCCAGCACGACGTCGACCTACGCCGGAACGCCGGTCGTCCTGTCCGTGACCTTGTCGTCAAGCGTTGGTACGCCGACCGGGACGGTGAATTTTCTGAGCGGCACGAGCTCGCTCGGGACCGCCACGGTCAGCAACGGTGCGGCGAGCCTGACGACCTCGGCGCTGGCGCTCGGTGTGGACGCGGTGACGGCTGTGTACTCGGGGGATACGGCGTTTTCGCCGGTCACCTCGGCTGCGATCTCGATCACGGTTGCGGCTGCCTTCGGGGTCTCCGCGTCGGCCACCGCACTGACCTTTCCGCATAACTACCAGGAGGCGCAAAGCTTCTTCACCGTCAACCCCGGCGGACGGACGGATACGCTGAGCTTCGCATGCACCGGTCTGCCGGCGAAGATCGGCTGCACGTTTACGCCTTCGACGCTGGGGCTGGCCGGACTGAGTGGGCCGCAGAGCGTGACCCTGCTTGTTTCGAACTCGGGCGCCTCGGCGGTGCTGGAGGAGCCGCCGGCCGGTCCGGCTTCGCGGCGTCCTGTCTTCGCCGGCCTGTTTGTTGCGAGCCTGCTGCTTGCTGCGCGCAGGCGGAAGATGCTGCCCCGGCTGCTGATGTTCGCGCTTGCGGCGGGACTGATCTCCGGCGCGCTCTCCGGCTGCGGTTCGAGCGTCGCCAATACGCAGCAGGCGGTCGGAACCTATCCGTTCAACGTCACCGTCAGCTCCGGTTCGACGGCCCTGCAAACCATTCCGTTCACGCTCACCGTACAGTAGAGGTTGCCATGTATAAGAAGACTCTCCTCCTCGTTTTGAGCGCCTTGGCTGCGACCGCCGTGCTGGCCGCGCAATCGACCGATACGACCAGCAGCGCCGTGCCGGTCAAGGCGATTGCGCCGTCCGAGATCCACGTGGACAAGGGCGGCGCCAGCGCGGTGCTACCGCTCTATGTTTCGGCCGACTGGTCGCGTCCGCTGCCCAATGTGACGCGGGCGTTGCTCGTCTTTCACGGCAAGCTGCGCAATGCGGATGAGTACAACCTCTCCGGCCAGAAGGCGATCGCGACGGCGAAGGCGGGCGACGCAACGCTGCTGATTACGCCGCAGTTTCTCGGTCAGCAGGATGTGGATGCGTTTCACCTGGCGCCGAGCACGCTGCGCTGGGCGCCCGAGGCCTGGATGGGCGGGGACGATGCGACGGCTCCGGCCGCCATCTCGTCGTTCGACACGATCGACGCGATTCTGAACCATCTCGCCGACCGGAGGATCTTTCCCAATCTCAAGACCGTGGTCATTGCGGGACACTCGGGCGGCGGACAGGTTGTGCAGCGGTATGCGGTCGTCGGCAAGGCGCCGGAGCGGCTTGCCGCGCTGGGCATTGCGACGCGCTATGTGGTCGCCAATCCGTCTTCGTATGTCTATTTTTCGCCGGAGCGGCCGCTTGAAGATGGGAGCTTCGGTCTGCCACGCAAGACGTGTTTCGGCAAGTACAACCACTGGAAGTATGGGACGGAGAATCCGCCGCCTTACGTCGGCGACGCTTCGTTCGCGAACCTGGAGACGCGGTTCATCACGCGCGATGTCATCTATCTGCTGGGGACGAAGGACACCGATCCGAATCATCCGGCGCTCGACAAGACCTGCTCGGCGGAGGATGAGGGCGCGTACCGCTATGTGCGCGGGCACAACTACTTCCGCTACCTGATGGGGCGTCACCAGGCGCTGACTCAGCGGCTTTGGGATGTCGAAGGCGTCGAGCATGACGGCGACAAGATGTTCAACTCGCCGTGCGGTTTGTATGCGCTGTTCGGTGTGGGTCGCTGTCCGACGCAGGGTACGACGAAGCCTTAACCTGGATTGCGTTTCGGTGTACGGCAAAAACAAGCAACGACAAAGGCAAACGCAGGTCCTTCGCTACGCTCAGGATGACAGGCATTTTGGGAGGGCTGCCGGCGCCGGGCCGCGGGATGAAGCTGTGGCTTCGCTACGCTCAGCGATGACAGGCATTTTGGGAGGGTGCGATGTACCCAAGGCAATCTGCTGCACACGACACTAAAACCGCATCTTCGCCACGATCTTCGCGAACTCCGGGTCTTTGCGCAGCTCGTCGAGCGATGGGTCGATCTTGGCGTAGACCATTGAAGTAGAGCGGTCTTCGACCGATCGCTCCAGCGCCTTGATCGCCTCGGCACGCCGGTCGAGGCCGAGGTAGACCAGCGCCAGCGCGAACGGCGGGACGTACTTCGACGCCGAGCGCGCCTGCAGTTCGGCGAGGATCTTCTCCGCCGCGGCCGTGTGTCCGCCCCGCGCCAACGCCTCGCCGAGCAGGCCGCTGACGTATGGGTCGCCCGACTCCTTCTCGGCGATCTGCAGATCCTTGATGGCGGCGGCCATATCGCCGCCGCGAATCTCGGCGATTCCCAGACGGGTGCGCGCGCGAACGAAGGATGGGTCGAGTTCGAGCACCTTGCGATACTCGGCGATGGCTTCCCCGTTGCGGCGATCGAGGTATTCGATCCAGCCGACGTTGGTGCCGATGATGAGCGACAGCGGATCGAGCGCCTGCGCGCGATGGACCTCGTAGAGCGCCTGCGGGAAGCGGCCCATCGCGGCGAGATCGAGCGCGTACCAGTGGTGCGCGGTGGCGTAGTTCGGGTTGAGCGCGATGGCGCGTTCGAACTCCTGCTCCGCCGCCGGACCGTTCCAGTCGGTGAAGAAATAGATCATGCCCAGCGATGCGTGGGGTTCGGCGAGCGTGGGATCGAGATGGATGGCGCTGAGGGCGGCGGCGCGCGCATCGGGGTTCGCCGTCTTGCCGCTCTCGACCGAGAACGAGGCCAGCAGCGCATACGAATCGGCGAGGCCGGCATAGGCCGGGGCATAGTTGGGATCGGCCTGAATGCTCTGGCGGAAGCACTCGATGCTGTGGCGCAGGCCGTCTTCGGTGCGGCGGTTCCAGAAGTAGCGGCCACGCAGATAAAGCTGATAGGCGGCGGGATCGACCAACGCCCTGGGCGCGGGCGGGACGCTGGCCGGAGGGTCGACCACCAGCTTGCGCAGCTCGGCGGTGAGATCCCGATCGGCCGCGGACTGAATCCGCGCGATCCGGTCGCTGGCGTCGCGATAGGAGTGCGACCACAGGAGCTGCCCGTCGCCGGTGCGCCGCAGTTCGACCTCGAGGGCGGAGCCGGCGGCGTTCTGCGTGACGCGCGCCGTGATGACCGCGTCGGCCTGCTGCTCCCGGCCGGCTGCCTGCACGTCGTTCGAAGCCGCGGTGTACTTGAGCACGGAGCTGAGCGGCCGCACCGGAACCATGTTGCCCAACTGGCCGATCATGGCGTCGGTCATGCCCATCAGCTCTTCGTCGTTCACCCCGCTGCCGGACATCGGCAGGACGACGAGCGACGCGATGTGGAAGCTGGCTGCGCGCGCCTTGTGGACGCGCCACGCCGTACCGCCCAGCAGCCCGGCGACGAGGAGACAGGCGGCGAGGGCCCAGGCCGTTCGGGAGCGATGCGGCCGAGCGTCCTGTTGCGGCGCGGCGGCTCGGACCGGAGCGACCTGCTCAACGGGCGATCCGGACGGAGGCCCGGAGAGAGCGCCAGCCGCGCTCCGCGCTTCGCTCGCCTCCACCGGCGAGAGATCCACCGGCGACAGATCCACGACGCGGGACTCTGGCGCCGGCGCGGGCAGCCTGTCCGGCTCCGTAATCGCAATCTGCGCCACGGGGCTGATAAACCGGTATCCGCGGCCCGAGACAGTCTGGATATACTTTCGATCCTGGGGGTCTTCGCCGAGGACGCGGCGCAGGGTGGAGATCGCTACCGTGAGGTTGGACTCTTCGACGAACGAGTCCGCCCAGACGATATTCAACAACTCCGTCTTGGTGACGAGCTGGCCGGGACGCTGGACCAGGGCGAGAAGCGTGTCGAAGGCGCGGGCCGGCAGAGCAAGCGGCTCCTGCTCGCGCGTGAGCAGCCGATTTCCCCCGTCCAGACGAAACGGACCGAAGCCGTAGACCTGTCCCCGCTGCGAGGCTGGGGCTACTGGACGGTCTTCCCGAAACACTGGCATCACGGTCTCCACAACGAGCCAATCTATCATGCCACGATGTGGTTTCGCTTGCGATTGCGTCGACCGTCGATCGCCCCGAAAGCTGCTTTCAGAAGGCGTCCGTCTCAGAGCGGATCGTTGGATGGGGTCTCTCGAGAGCTAGCTGCTCCGTTCCTCTTGCCGGATGGAGTCGCCATCGCACCCTGTCAGACCGCCGTCGCTGTGAGCGCCAACGGGCGCACAGGCGCAACCGCTAGCTTTCGCTCCTGCTCGGAGATCCTGCGATACGTCGTCAGAGCCTGGGCCACCACCTGATCCATGTTGTAGTACTTGTACGTTGCAAGGCGCCCGACGAAGGTTACCTCGCTCTTACGGTCGGCAAGTTCCTTGTACTTCGCATAGAGCGCCATATTCCGAGGCCGCGGGATGGGATAGTAAGGATCGCCCTCAGCCTTTGGATACTCATAGACGATGCTCGTCCTGGGGGATACCTGGCCCGTGAGATATTTGAACTCCGTGATGCGCGTGTAAGCCTGATCGTTGGGATAGTTCACAACCGGCGCAGCCTGAAAACGTTCCCGGTCATGGGTCTCATGTTTGAACTCAAGCGAGCGGTAGGGAAGTGCGCCGAACCTGTAGTCGAAGTACTCATCGACCGGTCCCGTGAAGATGACCTTCGCGTTCGGGTAAGCATGCGCGACGTCCTGATACGCCACGCCGGTACGGATCGTGATGCGCTTCGAATCCAGCATGCGTTCGAACATGCGCGTGAAGCCATGCAGCGGCATGGCCTGATAGGTATCGGTGAAATAGCGATCGTCGCGGTTGTGCCGAACGGGGATGCGTCCGGCCACCGAGGCGTCCAGCTCCGAAGGATCGAGTCCCCATTGCTTGCGTGTGTAGTTGCGGAAGAACTTCTCGTAAAGCTCGCGGCCCACGCGGCTCACGACGATATCTTCAGACGTTCGAATGGTGCGGCCGGCTTCGGCGCGCGCTGCCAGGAACTGCTGCATGCCGTCGCCATCCAAAGACAGGTTATACATACGTTCGATGGTGTCGATATTGATGGGGATGGGCAGGAGTTGACCGTCGACCTGAGCGAGCACGCGATGCTCGTAGTTCCTCCAGCTCGTAAACTGCGATAGATATTGCATGACTTCCGTGGAATTCGTATGGAAGATATGTGGTCCATACTTATGGACCAGAATGCCGGCGGCATCGTAATAGTCGAATGTATTGCCGCCGATATGATCGCGTTTATCGACGATCAGAACGCGTTTGTCCATGTCGTTGGCGAGGCGCTCCGCGAGAACGCCGCCCGCCAGGCCCGCGCCCACAACGAGGTAGTCGTAGCTCTCGCCGCGAACGGGCCGCATCGTGCGGCGGGTGAGGGAATGCATCTCGACTGGAGTCACCCGTAGCGGGCTGACATACTGCGTCTTGTACTGCGCGGAACGCTCGCGTACGCGTTCGATCTCACGCCACATCGCGGCCCAGGTCTTATCCCACGAACCTGTCGCAAGCTGCTCGGCAACCGCCGTCCGCCATGCGTCAGGTTGAGGCTGGAGCGCATGCTGAATGGCGTCCGCGAACTCTTGTGCGTCATGAGCGATCGCGACCAGACCGGCGTTTCCATATCCGGAGATCACATCGTGAATGGGTGTAGAAACAACGGGCTTGCCCGCCGCGAGATACTCCGGCGTCTTTGTCGGCGAGATATACCGGGTTGCTTCATTCAGAGCAAAAGGAAGCAGAGCCACATCCCACCCCGCGAGATACGCGGGCAACTCCATGTAGCTTTTCGCGCCGAGGTAGTGAATGTTATCGGCCTGCGGCAGAGAGGCAGGATCGATCTTGACCACCGGGCCGATCAGAATGAATTGAACGTGCGGACAGAGCTCCGCAAGCTGCGCCAGCAGGTCCTTGTCGAATCGTTCATCGAGCACGCCGAAGAAGCCTGCACGCGGATGAGAGATCTCCGACTGATCGTTGGGATCGTTCTGTATCGTCTGCGCCTGCGCAAAGTGGGAGACATCGATCGAACTTGGAAACGCATGGACGTTGGCATGCTGTTTGCGTTTGCTCTCATAGAGGCTCATGCCTCCGGTGAAGACAACGTCGGCTTGCGCGAAGAGCTGCCGCTCGCGTTCCTGTAGCTCAGGCGGCGCGCCGAGAAAGCCGCTCAACTCATCCATGCAGTCGTAGACCGTCGCTTCCGGTTGTAACTCCTGGGTGAAGCCCAGCGCCATCGGCGTGTAATACCAACGCACGTAGCGCTCCAGCTTGAACTCTTCGAGAAACTTCGCGAGCAGGCTGCGCAGCATGTCATCGGCGTTGCCCGCGCGCGGCAGATGTGGACGCAGCACCCAAAGCTGCGCCTGTTCCTGCATCACTTCAAGCGTCGGCGTACCGTCGCCATTGTCATCCGCATCCCAGTAAGGCTCTTCCCAGAAGAACGTACGCCGGTCGCGCGCGCACCGAGTGAGCAGGTGTTGAGGCCGCTGCGTGACGAAGCGCCACCGCAGGTGGCTGAAGCAGAGTAGATCGACGCTACGAACGACGGACGGTTCCGCGCACGAGTCCTGAAGGATATTTTGTTCCGGTCTTGAGTCGCTCTGCAAGGATGGCCTCTGGGTTACATCGGTATCGAAATAATGCGTGCTTGGTTTAGCGTGTGATGTGCAAAGCCCGCAGCACGTTGGATAGCAGGGACGAACGGAAATAAGAAAGTATCCCGACTAACCGATCCGTCATGCTCCGCATCACAAACTTGGCCGAGTGATTCAAGCCGCGATTGAACGATTCGTAAGTAACAGAGACCTCAACAGCATGGATCTATATGTCATCTCTCCACACCGCGACGACGCTGCGTTCTCTTTGTCCATCGCGATGCGTCATTGGCTCGGCCGCGGTCATCGAGTTCAGATCGTCAACATCTTCACTCGCTCGCTGTACGCGCCCTATGCGGATGTCGAATCCATCCGCGAGGAGGATCGCGTGAACTATGTCTCTGGACTTCGCCGCATGGAAGACGAGTCGTTTCTGAAGGTCATGCACGGCGCAACGAAGTTCGACCTGGATCTGGACGACTCGCCCATCCGGCTGGGCTGCCACAGCTCCGAGGTTTGCGCCACGCTTGAGACGGGAACGGATGCAGCTCTCCCCGCGATACGCGGTCATCTGCAGCGCCTTCTTCATCAAGAGGATGTTGCCCTGGTGTTGCCGCTTGCGCTTGGACGACATGTCGATCACTGCATTGCGCGCAACGCCGCGCTACCTCTTGTCCCGTATCTGCCATGCGCCTTTTATGAAGACCTGCCCTACGCGACGAGGCAAGGCGCGCGCGCCGATCTTGATGAGGTGCGGCGTCGACTGATAGAGGAGCATCGCACCTCGCTGACGCCGGTGCTCTGCCATGACGCGGGGATCGATCCTATCGGCTTCAAGCGCGCCAACGCAGGGCTCTACTCGTCGCAGATACGTGCAGAGGAAGCGCAGCCGATCGCTGAATTTTCGCGGCGTTATGGCGGTGGCGAGAGACTCTGGGCCAATGCAAAGTGGCTCGCCGCGGCGGAGGCCTTATCGCTCTCGACCAATCAGGTCGATCCGCAAGGATACCCATTGCCAGCATGAGCACTCCATCTCATCCCTCGACGACTCCGCTTGCAGGCGCCAGCATAGCCCCAATCCACGGGCTTTGCCGCGCCTCCGTCATCGTCCCGGCGCGCAACGAAGAAGAGTCTCTTGGGGAGACACTGGACGCGTTACGGTTGCAAGTCGAGCTCGATGGGAGACCGCTCGCCTGCGCTCGCTATGAGGTGATCCTGCTGCTGAATAACTGCATCGATGGCAGCGCCGCACTGGCGCGTCGTTATGCGGAGCGCTATCCGGCCTTTCATCTGCATGTGCTGGAGTGTGAGCTTGCCGCGGATTGGGCCCATGTCGGCACGGCGCGCCGCATGCTCATGGACCTGGCATGCGAGCGTCTGGAGTCCCTCCGTCTTCGCGATGGGGAAGCTCGCGCCATCCTTTCGACCGACGCGGACACACGCGTTGCCGAAGACTGGATCGCTCAGAACCTTCGCGAGATTGCAGAAGGCGCGGATGTCGTCGGAGGCCGCATTCATCTCTCCGCCGCGGACCTCGACGAGCTGGCGCCCGGCACACGACTTTACTACGAACGCGATTGCGAGCTGCAGCGTCTGGTGGCGGAGGTAGAGTCGCTGCTGGACCCCGATCCCGCGGACCCGTGGCCGCGTCATCTTCAACACTTCGGCGCATCGTTGGCCTGCACGCCGGCGATCTATCGCGCCAGCGGCGGCCTGCCCCCGGTAAAGCCGCTGGAAGACGTCGCTTTTATCGATGCGTTGCGTAAGGTCGGCGCGCGCATTCGTCACTCCTCACGGGTCAACATCACCACGTCTTCGCGTCTCGACGGTCGCGCTGAAGTTGGACTTTCCGGGCAGCTTACGCTCTGGACCGAAGAGCAGGCGCGGGGGCTGCCACAGATGGTCGACTCGGCGGAGTGGATGATGCATCGCTTCCGAAGCCTCGCCAACCTGCGCAGAGTCAATGTCGCGTTGAGCCCTCGGGATCTTGAGACGTTTCCTGCCGGCTGGCGCGATCGCATTCGCCATTGCCAGGAGCAGCGTATGAGCACTGCGCGCTTTCTCGAACGGATCGACTGCAACGCTCTCATCGAAGAGACCTTCGAGGCCTACAGGGCGCCGCGCCATGCGGAGATCACCGGTGTCATTCAACGACTCGAGGCAGCGCTCGTCATACTTCATGACGCTGCAACACATCGATCCTGAACCGCTCGTGACGCGAGGAGTGCATGCTCTTCCACTCGGGACGAGTCAGCCAGTAGCCATGCACATCGTCGCCGGTAAGTGGGTAGTCCGCGACCGGCTCCGTCAGGTGGACAAGCACCAGATGTCCTCCCGCACGGTGCCGCTTCGCGAATGCATCGGCCACGCGATGCAGGTCGGTCATCGACCAGTAGTACGCCACCTCGGAGAGCACCACGAGATCGAACTGTTCGTTCGGCAACTCTTCGGGAACCTGCATGCGGGCGAACCTTACCTGCGGTAAAGCCGCGCACCGGCGCGCCGCGAGCGTCAGGGCCTGGTCCGATACATCGATGCCGAGCAGCCGCCTGCAATGCACCGCCAGACAGGCCGTCAGCACGCCGATCGAACACCCCACCTCGACCGCGTTGTCGTACATGCCGCGCGGTAGACTTTGAATCGTTCGCGCGTATTTGTCCCGCTCATAGGCGCTGCTTTCGAAGTCCCACGGGTCGCGCTTGAGCTGGTAGATCTTCTGGAAGTACTTTGGCTGAAGCGACTCCGTGGCTGGGTCCGAGGCCCACAGGCCCCACTCCGTTCCATCGGCGTATCGCCCCGACTTATCCAGAGACGCGCGGCCTGTCGCCGCCAGCGCCTGATCCGGCGCTGGTTGTCGCAGGTACATGGTCAGATCGCGCAGGATGCGTTCGAACGGGTGCGGCTGCAGAAGACCATGCGCGCCCACGCCTGTCGTCACCAACTCCATGACGCGCGTCGCCTTGCGCTCGATTGCGATGCGCATCCGGTTGGCGCACTCGATCATGCGCTCCCTGTGCTGTTTCTCCTCGCGATAGAAGCTCTGCTCCGCGACAAGGGCGGCGCGTTCGACCCAAAGCACGGCCTCCTGGGTGAGGATGGAGATCTCTCCAAGCCGCGCAATCTGATACGGATCTCCCTCGCGGCCAACCTCCTTCAACCATGCGGTGAACAGGCCGTGCAGACGCACCAGTGCGCCGGTCTGTACCGCCGCGAACCGGATGGCGCCGCCGCGAAACATGGGGTCGCGATAGAAGTCGCCCGGCGCGCCGATCAGCTCTTCCTGCTGCAGCGCACCGCCGCTGAAGTCGACCTGAAAGCTCTCGGAGCTCTCCATTCCCAACGGATGCCAGAAGCTGCGATCGAGCGCCGCCCCCAGCGTATCCATCTTCGGCAGGGTCATCTGCCAGCCCTGGCCTTCGAGCTCCGCGGTCACGATCGGCCGTTGGACGAAGGCGGCGCCGGTCGCGAATGTCTTGATCCCTTCGAACCGCAGCCTCCCCTGCACGGCCTCGATGCGCAGCACCTGCGGGCCGCCTGTGTTCCATACGCCGGAGATCATGCCCGCGCGGCACTCGTCCGCCAGCCGCGCCACCTGCTCCGCGGAGCCATACCGCGCCACAAGCAGCACGCCATTCACGTGACCTTCGTAGATCCGTCCCAGCGCAAGATCGGCGCCACCCACAATCGTCAGCAGCTTCAGCAGCGGCAGGTGCGTGCCCGCATCGATGCCCAGGCCAAGACCACCTGCCGCGACAGGGAACGGCGCCATCATCAGGCCAAGCGCGGCCAGACGCTCCAACTCCCGCCGGGGCGCGGCGTTCAATCCAAGGTTCGGCCTCATCGCCAACTCATGCGCGAGCGCGCGGCTTTCGCGCAGGAGCGCTTCCAACATGGCTTCGCGATCGCCTGCGTCGAGAGGCGCCGTCGTTTCCCGTTCTTCCGTCAACTTTTCCATACATCCCCTTGCATGCGCTCGCGGTGCTCCATCTTCGATTCGCGCGGCCTTCATCACCGCTTCGACAAGGCTGGCTGGATGCTCGTCGCCTCGCCATCCACAGCCCTCGCCATCATGCTCGCCTGCAGCACGACTTCGGCAGCAAGATCGTTGCGCAGCGTGCGCGCGCCCCAGTCCTCCGCCACCTCGATGAGACCGCATGGGCAATGCCGCTCATCGTCCCATCCCGGGTAGTCCATTACCGGATAAAGGCAGACGCCGAGCACCGGGACCCCAGCGCGCTGCGCCTGTCGCACCTCGGCGGCGATATACCCAATCCACCCGTTCGCCGCCTCCGCCTCGGCGCCTGTCTCGGTGATGACAATCGGACGGCCGTAGCGCCGCCAGAGCTCCTCCAGCATGAGGTGCAAGGGCCGATGACCGGGATGTCCCAGCGGCGTCCGCTCGCCATCATGCACCCACTGGTTGTTCCAGTAGTAGTTCACGCCGATCACGTCGAGCAGCTCGGTCGCGCCTCCAAGCTCCCCGGCGAGATCCCCACGCAACATATCCCATGCCTCGAACTGCGAAGCGTTGTGTCGCGCCACATCGCCGGCTATGCCGGGAGTCTGCTCCAAGTCTTCTTCATCCGCCACGATATGGATGATCGGCTCCGCCTGCACGAAGCGCGCCCGCGGATCGACTCGCCGAATCGCCTGGATCGCCAGCACGGACGCGCGCACGAGCTGTCGCTTCAGCGCCGGTCCCTGGCCCTCGCGGTGCGGCCAGAAGGCCTGCACATCGCCTCCGACCCAGGCCCAGAAACTGATCTCGTTGATCGGGCAATAGAAGGGAACGGGGCCATCGAATCCTCCCGTGCGCTCGAAGACCTGACGCGCGGCCGCCTCGGCAAATGTAGCGAATCGTGTTACAAACTCACCGCTGAAGACATCAAGCCCATCGGGCACTCCCCAGTGGCAGAGATCCCAGATGACCTGCGTTCCGGAGGCGGCGGCGGCATCGAGTAAAGGGAGAAAGCTCGTCCAGTCGTACGCGCCGGGCGTCGTCTCAATCAGATGCCAGCGCAAGCCGTCGCGCACCGTGCCGATGCCGGCGCGCTGCAGCATCCGGTAGTCGGCCTCCGCGTTCCGGTCGTGTTGTCCCTTCGCGATTACGTCCATCCGAAGACCGTCGCGTCGACGATGCGTCGCACACTCAAAACCGCCCATGAAGAAGCTCTTGAACTCTGCACTCAACTCGTTCACCTGCGCATAAGGTCGCCCTGCAGATGGGTAAGATGCAACATCGATCCAAAGCAGCACGCGACGATCGGAATGAGTTCAACGTCTTCTACATGACCTTCCGCCGGGCCGTGACAAATATCTGGAATGCGCGGAGACACAAAATAAACCTCCCGCATCCAACAGCGCGGACGTACGTGTGATCCCGCCCTACATTGAACGGATCGTGAGATCACAGTGAACATGCTTCAACGTACGGCATGCCCACTCCACAACTTACATGTACGCTTCGGAGCCAACTATGTATCACCACGTGAAGAAACTGATGTACACCGTGAATATCGGCGAACCCGATCCCAAATTCGGCCGCATGCTCCTCGAACAGTTTGGCGGCGCGAATGGCGAACTCGCAGCCGCCATGCAGTACTCCATCCAGGGTTTCAACTGCGAAGACGCCGCACGCAAAGATCTTCTGATGGATATCGGAACGGAAGAGCTAAGCCACCTTGAAGTGGTCGGCGCGTTGATCCGCATGCATCTGAAGCCCATGAAGGACGAACGCGAAGCGGCGGAGGCCGACCCTCTCGTCGCCATCGCCGGTGGCGGCGGCGTGGCCCTGTTCGACTCCATGGGCAATGCATGGACCTCGGATTATCTGAAGATCACGGGCGATCTGGCCGTCGACCTGCGCAGCAACATTGCCGCCGAGGCTCGCGCCAAGATCGTCTATGAACGCCTCATCGCCTTCACCCAGGACAAGGGTTCGAAGGAGGCGCTGCAGTTTCTCATGACGCGCGAGATCACGCACATGCGCGCCTTTACCGCCGCCCTCGACAGCATGGAGAAGCCGCAGTTCGCCGTCGGCATCATCGAACCCACCCCCGGACTTGTCGATCAGTTCTTCAACGGTTCGACCGGTGAAAATCAGTATGGCGACACCGATTTCAAGGGCCCGTGGAATAGCGGCAACGGCCTTTACACCGTCCAATCCGAGATCAAGGGAGGTGAAGGTTTGAACGTTACCCCGTACGACCCTCAACCCGGCACGGAGACCACCTCGCCCATCGATTCCACGCCGGTGGGAGAGTGGACCAACGGCGTGGGTCCGAAGCAGAAGGCGCTCCACGAGGCCAAGGAAAAGGAGGCGGCGAAGGGCGCGGTGGACGAGGCCTGAGACGGCGGCCGCGGAGCGCGTATGCTGTCGGCGCGCCGCGATGGAGCAGTATCTCCGGCTCCGGTTGCGATCTGACCACAACCGGAGCCACGCCGACGGTGGCGCTCTTCCAATCTTCGAAGAGCGCCACTTTCCTTTGCTGTCGCCGTCACGCGATGCGGGGTTGCGATGGCGTCCGATAAGAAGTGTTCGGTATATTCGCTTCGGCGCCGCGCCTACTTTACCGGCGGTTGCGCGCTCATCTCGAACTCCAGCACGCCGCCCCCGGCGAGCTGTGCGTGCCGCAGCTTGAAACCAGCGATCTCCGTTCCATTGAAGGTGACACGCCGCACGTAGACCTTGCCGTCAGCGGCGCCCTTTGCGATCACGCGCAGTCTCTCGCCGCTTGGCAGCAAGACCGTTGTCTCATGGAATCGCGGCGAGCCGAGCCAGTACTCCGGCACACCGGGCGCCACCTGGTAGAAGCCCAGCGCGCTCAGGACGTACCACGCGCTCATCTGTCCGGCGTCGTCGTTTCCCGCCAACCCACCCGGACCGTCGCGGTACTCGCTTTCCATCAGAGCGCGGACGTGCGCCTGTGTCTTCGCCGGCGCGCCGGCCGCGTCGTAGAGGTAGGCGATATGGTGGCTGGGCTCGTTGCCATGATCGTAGTACTTGCCATCGAAGAGCCGATCGAGCTTTTCTTCAAAGCGTTTCGGGCCGCCTTCGAGCGCGATCAACCCCGGTACATCCTGCGGGACGAAGAAGGTGTAGACCCACGGCGTGCCCTCGGTGATCCAGCTATATTTACCCGCGGGTTCGAAGGGCGAAACCCACGCGCCGTTCGCGAGCCGGCCGCGTGCGAAGCCGGTTTGCGGATCGATGACCTTGCGCCAGTTCTGGCCGCGCCCGGTGAACAGGGCTGCGTCGGCGTCCTTGCCCAGATCCTTCGCCAGCGCGCCGATCATCGCGTCGTCGAAGGCATACTCCAGTGTGCGCGAGACCTGCTCGTTCTTATGGAAGGCATCGCCGATGTGATCCTCAAGCGGGATGTAGCCGTACTTCAGATAGGAGTCCAGCCCGCGCCGGCCCTTGCCGTCGATATACTCGGCGCGGTCCTTCGGAAGCTCCGTCGCATTCTTGCGCATCTGGCCGTAGGCGTGTTCGATGTCGAAGCCGCGCAGACCCTTGCGCCAGGCGTCGAGGATGGCGACCGAAGCATGATCGCCGACCATCTCCGAGGTGTAGCTGTTCCAGGCCGGAAAGATGGGCAGAAAGCCGCCCTCGTCGCCCTTGGCCATCAGCGACCGCACAAAGTCCACACTGCGTTGCGGGTCGAGCAGCGTGAGCAACGGAAGCTGCGCACGGAAGATATCCCACATGGAGAAGTCGTCGTAGTAGGTGAAGCCATCGGCGTGCGCGATCCTGCCCATGCTGGCGAAGGCCGGATAACTGCCGTCGACATCGCTGAGCGTGCGAGGGTGCAGCAAGGCGTGATACATCGCGGTGTAGAAGATGGTGCGGGCGGGGATGTCGTCCTTCACTTCGATCTGTCCCAGCGAGCGATTCCACGCGGCGCGAGCCTGCTGCTTGACGGCGTCGAAGTCGAAGCCGGGAATCTCCGCGCGAAGGTTCCTGCGCGCTTCGTCCACGCTGACGAACGAGGTTCCGGTGCGCGCGACGACCACGTCGCCCGCATGCGCGCCGGGAAAGCGTACATAGCCGCCGAAGCCGGGACGGGGCGAGCCCGTGGGCATGTCGATGACCGCCTTCGAGGCTCCGACGACGGCGGTCGAGATGGCCGGGATCCGAACCACGCCGACCGGTTGGCCGTCGCCCCGTTGCTCCGCCTTGCCCTCGGCGATCTTCGCGCCGGCAAAGGCGCCGGAGTCCGCGAAGGGCTTGCTGAACTCGACGACGAAGTAGCCGCTGAATCCGGCGAGCTTGCCGGAGCCGGCATACTCGCGACGCACGGGAACCTCGCCGGTGACCTCTTGTTTTGCGGCGTCGACGCGCACCCAGCCATCGCCGCCGCGGGCGTTGTTTTCAATGACCACCCATGCGTCGTCGTCGCGCGTGAACTGGAAGCGCATGGCGCCCGCGCGCAGCGTGCCGGTGATCTCGGCCTTCACGCCGGCGTCTTTCAGCTCGACGCTGTAGGCATACGGCGCGGCGTGTTCCGTCGCGCGGTCGAAGCTGGAGGCGCGTTCGACCGCATTGGTCTTCAAGGCGCCCATGCCGGGAGCGAGCGTGAAGCTGCCGTAGTCCGGCACGCAGCTTCCGCTCATGAAGTGCGTGCCGCGAAAGCCCTGAATCTTTCGATCGCCAAAGTAGTAGGGAGCGACGCACTTGATCTCGCCCGCGCGCGTCTGCGGGCTCCAGTGCGTCATGGCGAAAGGCACGCCGGCGGCGGGATAGGTCTGGCCCTCATTCGCGGAGCCGACCAGGGGATGCACGTAGTCGGCGGGCCCGGTCTGGCTTTGCATGGGGATCGCCGCCAGCAACAGGCAAAAAGACAACAAGTTCTTCAACACAGCCTCCATAAAACAAGTGCCGCAGCCTTTGCTGCTAGGTGATGACGACGGCCTTCCGGGCGTCCGGAAACGCAGCCTTGCCGTTGAAGCGTTCGAGCTTCAACCCCTGCACGTTACTCGCCTGCAGCGCGTTCGAAAAGTACTTCTCGGGATGCTGGCCCCAGCGCGCGGTGCAGTCTTTTACCAGCACCCTGTTCGCATTGCGGATGGAGAAGACGGGCGTGTCGTGGAGCTCAAGCCCTTCGACGTTCGGGCCGGTCGGCCGGTTGTCGAACTTGCCGCCGGGATACTTCGTCCACTTGTCGATGGTGATGTCGATCTTCTCGAGCAGCACGTCCTCGATCGGCTGATCCTTCTGCCCGTCGATGCGCACGCTGTTCTCCGCGCGGCCGTGGATATTGCGCAGCCGGATGTTGCGCAGAGAACCGACCTTGCCGTCGGCCGTGCGCGGCCATGCGGTGATGGAGATGGCCTCGCCCCAGCCCCACCAGCGGGCTGCATGATGCTCTGCCGCGACGATCTCGATATCGCGAAACTCGATGTCTTCAATGTTGCCCGGCTGCCGGTGCGTGATCGTGGGTCCGCGTCCGGCGGATAGAACCTTGCAGCGCTCGAAGAGAATCTTCGAGATGTCGCCGAAGGTCTCCGTGCCTACCTTCAGGCCGCTGTCGCGCGAGCTGACGACGCAGTCCTTCACGGTGATGTTGCGGCTTGGGCCATAGTCTTCCTTCTGCTCGCTGGTCTTGATGACGATGGAGTCGTCCGCGCCGACGATGTCGCAGTTGCGAATCTCCACGTCGCGGCAGTGGTCCGGGTCGATGCCGTCGCAGTTGGGGACGTTCATGTAATTGCGCACGCGCAGGCCGTCGACCAGCACGCGCTCGCAGCCCAGCATGTGCAGGCCCCAGTTGGGCGCGCCGCCGAACGAGACGCTCGTGATCTCCATATCCTTCGCCCTTACCAGCGAGAACATGCGTGGACGGAAGGCCTTCGGCTCCCAGCGCTCGTCGGTCTCGTCGTAGGCGGTCATGAACTTGAGCGCCTGGCCGTCGAGCGCGCCGGGTCCGGTAATCTTCAAACCCTGCGCGCCATCGCAGTTCAGCATGGCCTTCAACGTTCCGTAGTCCGCGGGATCGGTGTTGGCGAGCAGCACCGCGTCCGAGCCGAGATGAAACTCGATGCCCGATCGCAGGATCAATCCGCCACAGAGAAAGCGCTTGCCCGCGGGCAGGATGACGCGGCCACCGCCACGGCTGGCCGCGGTGTCGATCGCCTTCTGCACGGCGGCCGTGTCGACGGTCGAGCCGTCGCCCGCCGCGCCATACTTCGTCACGTCGTACTCTGCTCCGCCCTGCATGCCGGGAAAGGCATAGCGCGGACTGACCAGCATGGCCGCCAGTCCAGCGCTTCCGGCATAGAGGAAACCTCGTCTTGTCTTCATGGATGCTGCTCCCTGGCCCTTCCCCTATCGTGTGTTCGCGGATATCTCGCCGATCGCTATTTCGAGAGGCGCAGGATCACTGAGCCGTGACGTGGAACGGTGATGGGCAATGTGTTGGAGATCGGTCCCAGGTCTTTCGCCATCCATACATCGTGAGCGCGCCAGCCGCTGGCCGCTCCCGCTTGCTCCAGATGAAGCGAGATGCCGCGCATGTACGTGCGTTGCTCGCCGAAGTTGAAGATCGCCAGAGCGACGCTGCCATCCGCGAGAGGACGAGCCCAGATCTCAACCGGCCCTTCGGCATAGATGCGATCCGCCTGCTTGCCCAGCGGGTCCTGATCGATGGCGAGTATCTCGCGGTTGGTAAGGATGGCGGTGGTTTCGGAGGTAAGTTGCGAAAGGTTGTTGCCCGCAAGCAGCGGCGCCGCAAGCATCGCCCACATGCCCATGTGCGTGCGGTTTTCGTCGAGCGTCAGCTTGCCGTTGCCGACCTCGAGCATGTCGGGATCGTTCCAGTGGCCGGGACCCGCGTAGCGAGCCAGACCCGCCTGTTCGCGGCCGATCAGCGAGATGCGGTCGAAGCTGGGCGAGATGTCGCCCGTCGTGCGCCACAGGTTGGCCCCGACCTCCGGACCCCATTGCCACACCGAGTCGAATCCGTACTGGCAGAGGCTATACACGATGGGACGTCCGGTCTTGAGGAGCGCCTGATGCATCTTCTCGTAGGCTTCGCGCATGGCCTTGTATTGAAAGGTCATCGCCTCGGGGCTGTCGCCTGGATGATCCTTGCGCATGACGCCGTTATGGAAGCTGCATAAGTCGTACTTGAGATAGTCGATGCCCCAGGAGGCATAGAGCCGCGCATCCTGATCTTCATGGCCCATGCTGCCTTCGAAGCGGGCGCAGGTCTTCGCTCCGGGCGAGCTATAGATGCCGAGCTTCAATCCTTTGCTATGGACATAGTCCGACAGAGCCTTCATGTCCGGGAATTTTTCGTTGCTATGCAGATCGCCGTTCTGATCGCGGACGCCCTCCCAGGTATCGTCGATATTGACATAGATATATCCTGCGTCGCGCATGCCGGAGGAGACCAGCAGGTCCGCGGCCTGACGAACATCTTTATCCGTCACCTTCTCCGCGAACCAGTTCCAGGAGTTCCAGCCCATGGGCGGCGTGGCGGCCAGAGGCGGCGCCGGCTTACTCTGCGAAAAAGCGAGAGAAGGTAAAAGAATAACTGCGAGCAATGCAAGGTAGCGGGTGCGCATGTGGACCTCTCTTGAGGAGTGAAAGCAAGCCTTTTTTTAGAAAAGTGCAGGCCGAAGCTGGAGCACCTGGACAACGCTTCGGCCTGCCGGGGTAAAGGGATTGTTTAGAACGAGAGCCGGGCGCCGAGCTGGAGTACACGCGGCGTGTTGGCCTGGCTGGTGATCTGGCCGAAGGCGCTGCTGGTCGGCGTCAGGTTCGGCGCGCCGAACTGCGGACGGTTGTTGACGTTGAACGCCTCGGCGCGAATCTGCAAGTAGGTGTGCTCGGTGAAGTTGAAGGCCTTCATGATCGAGCCATCCCAGTCGTTGATCGAGTCGATGCGGAAGTTGGAGAACTGGCTGGGCAGCGTGCGTACGTTGTACGTCGGCTGATCGGCCGCCGCGATGTCGAAGGCCGCGGTGTTGAACGACGAAACCTTCGGCGCGGTCTGGCGGTCGTTGTAGTTCAACGGCACGCCGGCATAGCGGATGACGTTGCCCAGCGTGAGCGGCGCGCCGGTCTGGTAGGTGTAGATGCTGTTGATCGTCCAGCCGCCGAGCGGGATGGTGAGGAACTTGCTGCCCTTGTCGCCGAAGATGCGTCCGCGGCCGTAGGGCAGATCGTAGGTCACCGCGGCGACCATGTGGTTGGGATGATCGTACTGCGAGATGCGAAGCTCCGGCGAGGCGTCGAAGTTGTTCAGGTAGGTGACGCGCTCCAGCACCTTCGACCACTGGTAGTTCACGAGGAAGGTGATGCCCTTGCCCGGACGCTTTTCAACGCGAACATCGAGCGCGTCGAAGTACGAGCTACCGGCCGGCGCGTTCTGCAACGTCACGCCGTTCAGCGGGTACTCGGGATACTTCAGCAGCAGTTGATAGGTCGCGGTGGTGGAGCTGTTGATGCTGCCCGCGCCGTTCGGCAGCAGGCCGGCGAGAGGGTTGGTGACGTTGGTATTCAACTGTGTCTTCACGGTCGCGTTGAGGGTCGGGTCCGTCGTCGCCGCGAGGTACTGCTTCGGGATGTAGTTGAGCTGCTGGTTGATGGGCAGCTTCAACGCGTGGTTGCCGACGTACGCGACCTCCAGCAGGTAGTTGCCCGGAAGCTGGTGCTGCACACCCAGCGTCCAGCGCTCCGAGTAGCCGTTGTGAACCACCGGGCTGAAGAAGGTGATGGCCTGGCCGTTGAAGGTCGCAAGGCCAGCCGACGAGCCAGCCGGCGCGAGGATGCCCGCCGGGAAAGGATTGCTCAGGGTGGCGTTCGCCGTGAGGTAGGAGTTCGTGGTCGTCTGGGCCTGCGTGGTCTGGCTGAAGCCTTCCTGGTTGATGGCGTTCTGATACGGCAGCTCTGGCAGGACGAAGATGCCGAAGCCGCCGCGGATCGCCGTCTTGCCATCGGCCTTTGGCGTGAACGAGAAGCCGACGCGCGGGCTGAAGGTGTGCGACTGCACGTCGTACATGTTGCGGTTCTGCGCGTTGGCGAAGGTCAGTCCGCCGTTGACGGCGAAGTTGGCTGCCGGCAGCAGCGCGATGGGATGCGCGGCATAGGCTGTCTGCGCCGCCGCTGCAATCGGATTCGCGGTGGTTGCCGCGAAGCCGTTCACGATGCGGTTGTCGCGCTCGTAGGGCGAGAAGTCCTGATCGAAGCGCAGGCCCATGTTCAGGGTCAGCTTGTTGCTTACGCGCCAGTCGTCCTGCAGGAAGGCGGCGAGGTACTTGTTCTGCGCCACCTCCTTCGCGTTCACGTCGTAGGAGGCCGTCGTCGGCAGGCCGAGCAGGAAGGCCGCGAGGTCGTTGCCGATGAGCGAGTTGGTCGATGTGCTGGAGGCGTTGGTCGCCTGCACGTACGAGGCGTCGAAGGTGTACGCGCCCTGCGATGCGCCGTAGGTGAAGCCGCCCTTCTGGTACTCGCGTCCGTCGAAGCCGATCTTCAGCGTGTGATTACGCACGATCTTGATGAGGTCGGTGTAGACGCCGAAGCTGTTGAAGACGCCGAGGCCAGGCGAGGTCGTGCTGGTGCCCAGGCACTGGATGACCGCCGTGGTGCAGGAGCCGAACTTGACCTGCGGGAAGAGCAGGATCTGCGCGTTGGTCTGCACGTAGGACGGCAGGCCGAGACTGGTCGCGCCAAAGCCCTGCGCGGGCGAGGTCTGGTTCTGCACGTAGCGGGTGTAGTTGATGCGGGATTCGCCGATCAGCGTGGGGCTGATGGTGTAGACATCGCCCAGCGTGCCGCCCCAGTTCCTGCGGGTCAGGATATCGCCGATGGCGATGTCGTTGGCGCCGAAGAACTCGTTGGCAAAGTTGTTGCGGTTGTTGCGGCGGATGGTGGCGAACAGCTTGTTGTTCTGCGAGATGTTGTAGTCCACGCGGAAGAACTCGTTGTCATAACGATCGCCGCCCGGAACCGCGCCGCTGTAGTTGTTCGAGCCGTCCGAGTTGCCGGTGACATTTGCTCCAGGGTAGTAGGCAGCCAACGCCGTCGCCACGGAGTTGAAGGATGAGGTGGGAATCTGGTTGTTCAGATACGGCTGCCGGGTCACGAGCGTGCCGGAGAGCGTGCCGGTGGACGGGTTATAAAGCTGTCCCGGGTCGGCGTAGTTCGTGGTCTGCGTGCCATAGGGCAGGCAGATTGCCGCAGCGGTCGCGGGATTGTTGGCATAGCCGCCGGGGCAACCCGACGCCAGCGTCTGCGAGAAGTCGCCCTTCAGCTCCGCTGCCGTCGGCACGGAGGTCGTCACCTGGCCGGGAGCGTTGTTGTGGATGCCCTCGTAGCCGAAAAAGAAGAAGAGCTTGTCCTTGCCGTTGAACACCTTGGGAATGAAGACCGGGCCGCCGATGGTGCCGCCGTACTGGTTGTACTGGTATGCGGCAAGCTGGGTGCCGGTCCGCTTGTTGAAGTAGTTGTTCGCCGCCAGGTTGTTGATCTGGTTAAACTCCCAGCCTGAACCGTGAATGCGGTTCGTGCCGCTCTTCGTAATCTGGTTCGCGACTCCGCCGCCGGTATGGCCATACGCGGCATCCGATTCGAAGGTGTGAATGCGAACCTCGGCCACGGCGTCGACCATCGGGCTGTACGCGGCGGAGTTGTCGGACGCGTTATCGGGCGCGCCGTCGATCAGGATCTCGCTGGTCTTGTTCGGCAGGCCGCCGATGCTGAAGGCCGAGACCGCGCTGTTGTCATACGCATGCACGGCGCCGGGGGTGGTCGTGCTGACGACGCCGGCGGTGTACTGGGTGAGCACCATGGGGGTGCGGCCGTTCAGCGGCAGGCTCTCGACCTGCTTGGTGGTCACGACCTGGCCGTTCGAGGCGTCCGCCGTGCCGAGCAGGGGCGCGTCGGCGGTCACCTGCACCACCTGATCGGATCCGCCGAGTTCCAGGTGGACGTCGATGTTGGGATGGTCGCCCGCGCTCAGGTTCAGTTGCGACTGCTTATAGTGCTTGAACTGCGGCGCGTCCACCTCGACCGTGTAGCTGCCCGGAGGCAGAAACGGCAGGGTGTACGATCCGGCGGAGTCGGTGATGGAGACCGTCTTGACGTTGGTCGCGGTGTTGGTTGCGACCACTTTGGCGCCGGGAATGACCGCGCCGGTGGTGTCGGCCACGCTGCCGCTGATCGTGCTGCTCGAGACCTGACCGAGCAGAGAGGCGGGGGCAAGGAGTGCGCCCGCAAGGAATATGGTGGGGAAAAACTTCTTCATAGAGCGACCTGACCTTCAAGAGATTTCGGACCGTTGTTCGTCTTCAGGTGCGATTGCAGAGTTCGGAACCGCCTGAAGGCATCGTTGAAAACATGAGAAGGTTCGTTTTTTGCGAAAACGACTGCCAAGTTAATTCACCGTAAGGACTTCGGTATGGGCAGCGCGGCAGAGAGGCAGAACTCCGCTGCCCTGCATTGGCAAGGTCAATGCGAGCTGCAATGGGTGCGAAAACTGGGGAATTTCCGGGTTGTAACGACGAAGTTCTAACGGTTAAGAGTTGGAAAGCGCCGGTGATTGCGCGCTGATGCTAAAATTCCACCTTGTTCGGATGTTCACGTGATGCCTCGCACCTTCTCTAATCCGCTGCAGAATCCGGCAGAGCCGACGGCGGCAGAGTGCGAGGCTCTCCTGGAGCGTGTCGCGGGCAGCACGCCGCTGCGACGATCGGCTAGGCTGCGCGACTTTTTGTTGTATGTCGGCAATCACGGCCTGCATCATGCGAAGGAAGAGCTGCATGAGCAGCAGATCGGCTCGGCCGTCTTCGGGCGCCAGCCCTCTTACGACACCGGCTCCGACAATATCGTCCGGGTGAATGCCACCGAGCTGCGCAAGCGTATCGATCTCTACTTTGCCGAAGAGGGACGCGAGGAGCCGCTGCTGTTCGAGATTCCTCGCGGGAGCTACACGCCGGTCTTTCGCCACCGGGAGCCGGACCCCCTGCTTGAAGATGCGACGCCGATGCCCGATCCGGCAGCGCCGGTTCAGACGTCCGATCCCCTGCCGCAGGCTGCTGCTGGCCGATCCTTCTCAGCGGCTCTTGTGGCGGCGCTGGCTGGCGCGATCGTCGTGCTGCTTGTCGTCGTGGGGGTGCTGGCGTGGCGAAATCAGGATCTGCAACGACATCTGCACCCGTGGCAGAGCCAGGCCGCGTTGCGCGCCTTCTGGGAGCCGTTCTTCGGCCGGGACCAGACCGTGAACATCCTGCTGGCCGACACCTCGTATGCGCTGGCGCAGGACATCACCCGCCAGCAGCTCTCGCTGAGCGACTACCTTAATTTTAGATACCAGCAGGTTCAGTCGCTCGACGCGCTCTCGGACGACGCCCGAAAGCAGGAGCACAAGGATCTGGGGATGATTCTTAGCCGGAACAACGGCAGCATCGGCGACTTTCGCGTCGCGCAACGCATCAGCGCACTGGACACGCGCGCCAATGCGACGCATCTGCTCTTCGCGCGCGAGTACTCGCCGGATGCGCTGCGTCACGGAACGTCGATCCTGCTTGGCAGCCGGCGGTCGAACCCGTGGGTGGAGCTGTTCGAAGACAAGATGGTCTACAAGTTTGGCGTCTCGACCGATCGCACCCTGGCGACGGTGACGATCCAGCATCCGAAGCCGGGCGAGCAGGCGCAGTATGCCTCCGCGGCCGATCCCTCGGCCAAGACCGGTTATTGCGTCATCGCCTTTCTGCCCAACCTGAGCGGCGGAGGCGACACGCTCCTGCTGGCCGGCACGGACTCGCAGGCGACCGAGGCCGGCGGCGAGTTCCTCACGAATAACGACTCGCTGGAGAGCTTTCGGAGGCAGATGGGCACGCCCGGTTTTCCGCACTTTCAGCTTCTGCTGCGCACCTCTCGGCTCAGCGGCACGCCGCTCGGCTCCGAGGTGATCTCGTACCGGATCGCGGCGGCTCCGTAGGAAAACGCAGCGTTTTTACAACCTACAGATGAGGAGTTCTCTTTCGTAGATCATCTCTGGTGGGAGGTGGTCGTGGAGTTGGAGGAAGATCTCTTCGTGTCCGATGACCTCTCGTTT
>NZ_FZOU01000016.1 GCF_900188085.1 Granulicella rosea | reverse complement strand
TCTGCAATAACGGGCAGGCGATCTCGGTCGGCGGCACCAGCGCGGCCGCGCCGCTGTGGGCCGGCTTCATGGCGTTGGTGAACCAGCAGGGCGCCAGCAAGGGTAAGCCGCGCGTGGGCTTCGTGAATCCGCTGCTGTACGCCATCGGCGAGGGCGGCAGCTACAGCGCGGACTTCCACGACATCACGGTCGGCAGCACGGGCTTCAACGCAATGGGCGGCTACGACCTGACCACCGGCTGGGGCTCGCCGGCCGGCCAGCATACGATCAACGACCTCACCGGCGCGGGCGCGGCTGCCAGCTTCACGCTGGCCGGTTCGGCGACGAGCGTGTCGTTGCGGCAGGGAACCACGTCCGCCGCGACCACCACCCTGACCCTCACGCCGCAGAACGGCTTCACCGGCAACGTCAGCCTGGCCGCGACCGGCCTGCCCAGTGGCGTAACGGCCAGCTTCAGCCCGGCGCAGGCCGTGGTCTCGGGCACGAGCCCGGTGACGGTGACGTTGAGTCTTGTCGCTGGCTCCGCGGCGCCCGCCGGCACGTATCCAGTCACGGTCACGGCGCTTTCGGGCAGCCTGAGCAGCACGGCCTCGCTGAGTGTCACGGTGGTCGTTCCGTCGTTCACGCTCACTGCTTCGTCCACCTCGCTGACGCTTCCTCAGAGCGGCGCCGTGACCTCTACGCTGGCCGTGGGCGCGGTCAACGGCTTCGCGGGCTCGGTCGCGCTGAGCGTGGGCACGCTGCCGGCAGGCATCACCGCGGCCTTCAGTCCGGCGACGGCGACCACCACCAGCACGCTGACGCTGCATGCCACGAGCACGGCGGCTGCCGGTTCCTACAGCGTCGTGGTCAATGGCGTCTCCGGCTCGCTGCACGCGACGGCGGCGGTCTCGCTCGTCGTGAC
The DNA here is from genome assembly GCF_900188085.1 of Granulicella rosea. Lineage (GTDB taxonomy): Bacteria > Acidobacteriota > Terriglobia > Terriglobales > Acidobacteriaceae > Edaphobacter > Edaphobacter rosea. Next base: position 35,372 of record NZ_FZOU01000016.1, on the reverse strand, counting down.
CGCGCCGAGCTTCAACCTTGCGTTCACGCCGCTGAGCCTTGCGGTACCGCGTGGCGGCAGCGCCGCCGGGCTCGCGACGATCACGCCGGTCAACGGCTTCACCGGCACGGTCAGCTTCACCGTCTCGGGGCTGCCCGCCGGCGTGACGGCGCAGTTTGGCGCGGCCAGTGCGGCCGGTAACACGATCGCCTCAGGCAGCGGCGTCGCCGTCAACTTCACGGCGAGCGCGACGGCCGTGGCGGGCAGCTATCCGGTCGTGCTCACCGGCATCTCCGGCGCGCTGGTCCAGACCGCGAAGGCGACGGTGGTCATCGCGGTGCCCGCCTCCACGGCGAGCTTCGTGAATCTGGCGCCGGAGTACAACGTGCTGGCGATCGCGAGCGACGGCGTCGCGTTCTCGGGCGTCGGCATCGACGGCGGCGCCAACGGGCTCACCGAGGCGTACTCGGCGACGCTTCTCGGCGGCCAGCAGACGATTGCGGGCACGACCTTCTACTTTGGACCCGCGGGCCTGCTCGACGCAGTTAGCGGCAAGACCGTAACCCTGCCGGCGGGCCAGTTCAGCGCACTGAAGATACTGGCGACCGGGGTCAACGGCGCACAGGCGCAGCAGAGCTTCAAGGTCACCTACACCGATGGCACGTCCACGACGATCGTGCAGGGGTTGAGCGACTGGTTCACGCCCTCCTCCTTTGCGGGCGAGACCAGGGCCATCACCATGGCCCACCGCGACACCGGCACGGGGCTGATCGACAACCGCACCTTCTATCTGTACGAGTACAGTCTGACCCTGAACCCGGCCAAGACCGTCGCCAGCGTGATCCTGCCCGCCAGTCGCAATGTGGTGGTGCTTGCCGCGACGCTGACGAAGTGAGCGGGATGCAATCATTCGCTCTGGCCCAGCAGATCCTCAGCGCAGAGCAGTGGGGTGGCCGCAGGGAAGACCAGACGCAGCGTATCTCGGAGGCGCATGCTTTCCGTCATCTTTCTTTGCTTCGGGGGATGTCGAATGTCTGTGCGCCTTGTCTCAGGGCGTAGGTCTTGCCCTGCCAGCGGAAGACGCCGGCGAGGGTCCGCGGCATGGCGATCTCGAAGCGATCCGTCAGCTCGCTCTGCCGGTACGTTACGGCGATCTCTCCCCGTGGATGCGGATACTTCGCGCTGAAGGCTTTGAGCGTACCGGGGTGGGGTTCGATCAGCACCGTGGCGAAGCCGGGTTCCGCTGGCGAGATGCCGGCGACGAGACGGAGCATGTCATAGGCGGGATGGGCGCTCCAGGCATGGGAGTCCGAGCGCGTCGGCTCGGGCTCCTCGGCCCAGGTGCTCAGGCCGAGGGCTATCATCTGCCTCCACGGGCCGAGCGTGTCGAGATAGCGATCCGAAAGGCCGGCGGCTTCAAGTCCGCGCGCAAGGTAGAAGCGGAAGTAATAGCTGGCTGTCGAGAAGGGGACGCCGGGATGCGCTTGCAGGTAGGCCGGGTCGTCGAACCGAAGCACCGTCTGCATGACCGCGCGCTCGCTGCCGGGCGGCACAACGTGCAGCCAGACGGCCAGTGCGTTGGCCTGCTGGCTGTAATGATTCTGTGCCGGTGTGTCGGCGATGAGGCCGAGTGAGCCGTTCCAGCACTTCGTGCGAAGGGCGTTGGCGGCGCGGTCGGCGGCCTCCTGGTAGAGGGCGGCGATGGCTGGTTGACCGAGGGGCGTCTCCATGTGGGCTGCGTTGCGCAGAGCCTCGATAAACTGCAGGGTCAGAAGGGACGAGCCGCCGTCTGGATCCTGCGGCGGCACGCCGAAGTGAAAGCCCTTGCTCCAGTCGCCGAAGTTCCACCACGGCATCGTCCCCAGCAGGCCGTCGGGACGCTGGTGGGCAAGGTGCCAGCGCAGCACGGTCTCGACGCCGGGCAGGTGAGACTGCACGTACGAAGGATCGTCGCGGTACATCCAGAAGTCATGCACCATGCCGATCCAGAGCAGGGAAAAGGGCGGGATGATCTGGGGCAGGTTGGAGGGGTAGCGGCTCTGCGTCAGGCCGTCGGCGGTGCGGGAGTGATCGATGGCGTCGATGGCCTGGCGTGCGAGGCGGTCGTCGCCGGCGAGGGAGTAGGAGATCAGCGCCTGCAGGCGGGTGTCGCCGACATACTGAAGACGCTCCCAGTAAGGCGTGTCCATGTAGGTGTCGTGCGCGTCGAGCCGCGCGGTGAGCCAACTGGTCTGCCAGATGCGGCTGAGTTCGGGGTCTTCGGATTGGAAGCTGCCGGCCAGATGGAAGGGAAAAGCCGTGAAGGTCGCGGTCGCGTCATCGAGGTGCAGCGGCGTCCCCGCGGTGGCGATGTCGAGTTCGAGGTAGCGCCAGGCGCGCCACTCCAGCGGCGTGAAGGTGCGGTGGTCGCCGCCGTCCGTGGTGAACTCGTCGGCGACGCCAAGAATGTGGCGCCCGGCAATCTCGTTGCGATTGCCCTTCCGGTTCTGGCCGTCGAGCAGAGCCTCGGCATAGGTGGCCCTGATGGTCGCGCCACGGCCTCCGCTGAAGGTGAAGGCAGGATAAGCCGTGGTGAGCGCGCCGCGGTCGAAGAGGATATGCGCGTGGGTATGGGCGGGAATGTCTTTGTGGGTAAAGCCGTCCGAGCGGACGATCTTTCCGAAGGCCACGGGTGAGCGTTCCATCGGCGGCAGGGTGTCGGGCTGAAGCGCCCAGATGGTGGCGCCGTTCTGTTTGCCGAACGGCGCTGGCGTACCAATGCTGGCGGCATGCTTCCAAGCGCCGACCGCGGCGCCGCTGGTCGACCACTGCCAGTCGTAGCGTGTGCCGTCGATGCGTTCGCCGGGGGGCGCGGCATAGTAGCCGAGCAGAACCTTCGAATAGTCGAGCGATATGGGCTCGCGACCGGTTGCGGGCTCGACCTCCCATGCGTCGTTCGTATCGAGCGTGCTGTCGGCGGGATCGGCGGACTCCATCAGGAAGGCCGTCCTCGAAGAGACGGTCGCGGCCGCCGCGTCCACACCCAGATTCCACACCACGGCGGCGATGACGTTTTCGCCCTTACGCAGGTAGGGGGCAAGGTCGAAGGTCTCGTACTTCCAATGAGCAAGGTCGCTGTGCGCGGGGCCTTCGCCGGCGAACGCGCCATTCACGTAGAGCAGGAAGCGGGCGTCGGCGCTGACATGGACCTGGAGCTTCGCCGGGGGCTGGGTCTCGGTCAGGATGCGACGGAAGTAATCGATGCCACGATCTTTCTGCGGGCCATCCGGTGGTGCGATCCATTGCGCACGGCTGAACGGCGGCGCGGTCTGCGCAACGCCCGCGGACGGCAGGGCGAACGGGAACAGGAATGCAACGTACAGGGCGAGGAAAGAAGGCAGGGAACGCCTGAATGGGACACAGGCCAGGACGAAATACGGGGGTCTCTCCACTTTGCTTCGCTCCGGTCGAGATGACATACATCTGGGTGTGGAATTAACACAGGCGATTCATTCTAAGGTGCGACCGCAAGCTGCGGAACAAGCCGGCCTCGGTCGGGGCGGCGTAGATGGGTGTGCGCTGGATGGCGCCGGCGTCGGGGTTGGTGGAGCTGCCTGCTCCGGGCTGGCAGACTCCAGATAACCGGCAGAGACAGTAAGGTAAATCGGAGCAACTAAAACGTCCGATAAGGAAGCCTCTGTCTCATTCGTGTCGCCGCCGATCCTTGGAACAAGAGATATCGAGGCTTCAACCTGAAGCCTGCGTCATGTCGAGGCAGGAGTGGAAGGGTCGCTCCCGATCTCCAGGAGCGCATCGAAGATCGCGTCGAAGACCTGCCGCGTACTATCCGGCGACTGAAAGGCTGGGTGAAACTGTTTTTCCAGGATGATGGCGCTCGGCATGCCACGCAGGACCGCCAGGGCAAGCATCTCGCTTTCTCTGGATCGTGCGGTGGCCGGCCTTTCGGACAATAGAACCTTGCCCATGTCGTCGTAGACCAACTGGTATAAGTCTCGAATGCGCTGCAGGGAGGCCTTATTGCGCAGGGCAAAGAGCTTGAACTCCAGCATGAGAATGGGCCAGCTTTCGTCCGCCAGCGTCGCAAGAAACATTTTCTTGACGATGGCCCTCCGCTGCTTCAGGTCCATGCCCTCCGCGGAGCCGAGAAAGGCGTCGCGTCTGGCTTTGCCTTTTCTTTCGAGCAGCGCGAAGAAGATATCTTCCTTGCTGCGGAAGTGCGCGTAGACGGCGCCTTTGGTGCGTTGGGCCTCTGCTGCGATCGTCTCCATCTGAGCCCGCTCGTACCCATCGCGAACGAACACACGTTCGGCTGCATCGAGCAGACTTCGCAGTGTCGCCGCAGTCTTCAACTGGTGCTTGTTCGGGCCGTCCGCCGATGTGCTTTTCATCGTCCTCTACTTTACAGATATGCATCCTGCAGTTGGAAACCGGCGCGCGGCGCGGCTGGTCTGGTGAAAGAGCGGTCGCCGGAGTGGAGCGGGCCTTTCTTTGCGGCTACCGTGCGGCGCTAAAATAATTGTATCCGCACGCGTATCCATCTATTCTAATCCATAAGACCTCTCAAAAGGTTCCGGTCCATACGCATCCGGCAGCCTCAGTCTGTTTGATGCGATTGCAAAATTCGTATCGAAGCAGATGCTCAAAGAGATGCAGAGGCGCCGTTCGCCACCTGTCCTGCCGGGCCCTGGGAAGAGTGTGCAGCGGAAGACGGCGATTCACCGCAAGGTATGAGCGAAAGGACAAGACGACGTGGAACATAGCGATAAGATCACCGGCGATCGTGATTCATTGCAACAACCGGCGCCAGCGCAGCACGACATTTCAGGAGACACCGGCAAGCAGCTCCGGCCCAGAAGGCGGGTCTGGCCATGGCTGCTTGCGGCCGGCCTGGCGGCGCTCGTTCTCTTCGCCGTCGTCCGCGGAGTGCGGAAGAGCAAGGCCGATGCCGCGAGCAAGGTAGAAGCTCCGCAGGTCGCGACCATCAAGACAGCAACGGCGCGCCTTGGGCCGATTGGATACTACGTTCGCGCTCTCGGCACGGTGACGCCGCTGGCTACGGTCAATCTCTACAGCCAGATTACGGGTCGCGTGACGGCCGTGCATTACGTCGAAGGGCAGTTGGTGCATCGCGGAGACCCGCTGATCGAGGTGGATTCCCGTCCCTACGAAGCCCAGTTGAAAGAGGCGCAAGGAACGCTGCAGCACGACCGTGGCGTGCTTGCGCAGGCGGAGATGGACCTCGCGCGATACAAGGACGCGTCGGCGCAGCAAGCCATCTCCAGGCAGACCTATGAGGATCAGATCTCGTTGGTCGAACAGTATCGCGGCACCGTGCAGAACGATATGGGGCAGGTCGAGTATGCCCAGGTGCAGCTCAGTTACTGCCACCTGACCTCTCCGATCGATGGCCGTGTGGGCTTGCGGCTTGTCGACCCGGGCAACGTCATCTTCTCCGGTGGATCGAATCCGCTGGTAGTGATCACGCAACTGCAACCGATCACCGTCGTCTTCAATGTCGCGGAGGACGATCTCAACCAGGTGCGCGATCAGATTCTGCACAGGACCTCGCTTCCCGTCGACATCTTCGACCGGACGCAGTTGACGCAGCTTGCGACGGGTAAGTTGCTCACGCTCGACAACCAGATCGACACGACGACGGGCACCGTACGCTTCCGGGGGCAGTTCCCGAACTCCGATCTGCGGCTCTATCCCAATCAGTTCGTCAACGCTCGCCTGCTCGTCAAGACGCTCGAAAACGCGACCCTTGTTCCGACCGCGGCAGTACAGCGCAACGGCACGCAGGCGTTCGTCTACATCGTGTCCGGAGACACGGTTACGTTGCGCAATGTGGAAGAGTTGACCAATGAAAATCAGATCGCGGCCGTAACCGGCATCAACCCCGGAGAGGTCGTGCCGATCACTGGCTTCGACAAGTTGCAGGAGGGTTCGAAGGTCATCGTGGAAGGGTCGGCGACCGGTCCAGCGACCAGCACGGCATCCAATGGAAAGATGGAAAGCGGTCCTTCCGGGAGCAGCCGGTGAACCCTTCGCGCATCTTCATCCTTCGGCCGATAGCCACCGTTCTATTGATGGCTGCCATCCTGATCGTCGGCCTTGTCGCGTATACGACCCTGCCGATCTCGGCGCTGCCCGAGGCCGATTATCCGACGATCCAGGTGCTGACCTTCTACCCCGGCGCGAGTCCGCAGGTGATGAGCTCGGCGGTCACCGCGCCGCTTGAACGCCAGTTCGGACAGGTCGCGGGGCTCTCCCAGATGACCTCGACCAGCTCCGACGGCAGCTCGGTCATCGTGCTGCAGTTCTCGCTCGACCTCAACATCGATGTGGCGGAGCAGGAGGTGCAGGCGGCCATCAACGCAGCGCAGGGATACCTGCCCACCGATCTTCCCGTGCCTCCGGTTTACAGCAAGTCGAACCCGGCCGACGCGCCGGTCCTTACGCTGGCGCTCAGCTCGAAGACGCTGCCGCTGTCGAAGGTCGAAGACCTTGTCGATTCGCGCCTCGCGCCGAAGATCTCGCAGTTGAGCGGCGTCGGTCTGGTGACGATCAGCGGCGGCCAAAAGCCCGCCGTCCGCATTCAGGCGAACCCGGTCGCTCTATCCGCCTACGGCATCAACCTGGAAGATCTGCGCACCGCGCTTACCAGCACCACGGTCAATACGGCGAAGGGTAGCTTCGACGGACCCGCGCAGAACTTCCAGATCAACGCGAACGATCAGTTGCTTTCAAGCGATGGCTACCGCGATGTCGTGGTGGGTTACAAGAATGGCGCGCCGGTGATGTTGACCGATGTGGCGAAGATTCAGGATGGCATCGAGAACTCGAAGCTCGCCGCATGGATGAACCAGACGCCTGCCGTGATTCTGAATATCCAGCGCCAGCCTGGCGCAAACACCATCGCCGTCGTGGAGTCGGTGGAGAAGCTGCTTCCGAAGCTGCAGGCAGGGCTTCCCGCATCGGTCAATCTGGTGGTCCTGACCGATCGCAGCAACACGATTCGTGCGTCGGTCTCGGATGTGGAGTTCGAACTGATCCTGACGATCGGACTCGTGGTCTTCGTCATCTTCGTCTTCCTCCGCAGCCTCAGCGCCACGCTCATTCCCGCAGTCGCCGTGCCGCTGTCGCTGGTCGGCAGCTTCTCCGTCATGCACCTGCTCGGCTACAGCCTGAACAACCTCACGCTGATGGCGTTCACCATCTCGACCGGCTTCGTCGTCGACGACGCGATCGTCATGATCGAAAACATCTCGCGCTATCTCGAAGAAGGCATGGGCCCGATGGAGGCGGCTCTGAAGGGCGCGGAGCAGATCGGCTTCACCATCATCTCGCTGACGGTCTCGCTCATCGCCGTATTGATTCCGCTGCTCTTCATGGGAGATCTCGTAGGGCGCCTGTTCCGCGAGTTCGCCGTGACGCTCAGCGTAACGATCCTCATCTCGGCGGTTGTATCGCTCACGCTGACGCCGATGATGAGCGCGCGACTGCTGCGGCATACGCCGGAGAGCGAGCAGAACAGCTTCTACCGGTGGACCGAGGGTCTGTTCAAACGCGTCATCGACGCCTATGGCCGCAGCCTCCGATGGGTTCTGCAGTATGAGGCCGCGGCGCTCATCGTCGCCGGCGTGCTGCTGGCGTTGACGATCTTTCAGTACATCGAGATACCGAAGGGCTTCTTCCCAACGCAGGACACCGGCCTCATCCAGGGCATCACCCAGGCGCCGGAGTCCATCTCGTTCCCGGCGATGTCGCACAAGCAGCAGCAGCTCGCCGATATCATCCTCAAGGATCCTGCCGTTGCAAGCCTCTCTTCCTTCATCGGCGCGGACGGTGTAAACAGCACGCTGAACAGCGGACGCATTCAGATCAACCTGAAGCCCGTTGCCGACCGCCGCCTTACGGCAACCGAGGTGATCGCACGGCTTCAGAAACATGCCGACCAGATCCCCGGCATCCACCTCTACCTGCAGCCGGTGCAGGACCTCACCGTCGACGATCGTGTCAGCCGCACGCAGTATCAATACGCGCTCGAAGATGCGGACGGCGACGAACTCGATCTGTGGACCGCGAAGATGTTGACCGAGCTGCGCAAACTCCCTCAGATCGCCGACGTTGCGACCGACCAGCAGAACAACGGCCTCAGCGTGCAGTTGAACTACGACCGTCCCACGGCCTCGCGCCTCAACATCACGCCCGACCAGATCGACTCGACCCTCTACGACGCCTTCGGTCAGCGGCAGATCAGCACGCTCTACACCCAATCCAACCAGTACCACGTGATCCTCGAGTCTCTGCCGGAGTTTCAGAAGAGCCCCGACAAGCTCAAGGACATCTACATCCAGGGCAGCAGCTCCGCATCGAGCTCGAGCGCGCAGAGCACCTCTGGCCGCACCTCTTCATCCTCCAGCGGGACCGTCAGCACGCTGAGCCCTACGAAGAGCGCGGGACTCAGCTCGTCTTCTCCGGCGAACACCCTGACCAGTGCAACGGGCACCTCAAGCACAGTGACCTCAAGCAGCACGACCTCGAACACGAGCAGCTCTTCTTCGAGCACGCTCTCATCCAGCACGCCGACCACTGCGCTCGCTTCGTCCAGCCAGAACTCCTCAGGCAGTCAAAACGGCTCAGGCTCTTCGAACTCAAACTCCTCCAGCGGTACGGCCGCGCTTGCGACGCCCGTTCCACTCTCCGTCGTCAGCAGCTTCACCACGACGCGTTCCCCGCTGACGATCAGCCATCAAGGGCAGTTCCCGGTGGTCACTCTTTCGTTCAACGTCGCGCCCGGCTACTCGCTCAGCCAGGCGGTGGACGCCGTCGAGAAGACCCAGGCGAAGCTGAAGATGCCGGCCAGTGTCGAAGGCAGCCTGCAGGGCACGGCAGCGGCCTACAAGACCATCGGCGGCAACGAGGCGTGGCTGATCCTCGCCGCGCTGGTCGCGGTGTACATCGTGCTGGGAGTTCTATACGAGAGCTTTATCCATCCCATCACGATCCTCTCTACCCTGCCCTCGGCCGGCGTCGGCGCGCTGCTTGCGCTGCGGCTTTTTCATCAGGATTTGGATGTGATTGCGATCATCGGGATCATCCTGCTGATCGGCATCGTGAAGAAGAACGGCATCATGATCGTGGACTTCGCGCTCGATGCCGAACGCAGTCGCGGCGTCACGTCCGAAGCCGCGATCTTCGAAGCGTCTCTGCTGCGCTTCCGGCCCATTCTCATGACCACGCTGTGCGCTCTGTTTGCAGGCATTCCGCTGGCCTTCGGTTCCGGCATCGGCTCCGAGCTGCGGCGGCCGCTCGGCATCGCGATGGTCGGCGGTCTGCTGGTCAGCCAGATTCTCACCCTTTACACCACGCCGGTCATCTACATCTTCTTCGATAAACTGGCTCGCCGTTTCGCGCGTACACCCGTGCAGACGTTCACGCAGGTTCGTCCGGTGGAGCTGCCATGAACCTCTCGTCCATCTTCATCAAGCGTCCTGTCGCGACCATCCTGATGGTCATCGCGATTACGCTTGCGGGCGCTATCGCCTTCAAGGCTCTGCCAGTCGCTTCGCTGCCACAGGTCGACTTCGCAACGATCACGGTCGCGTCGACGCTTCCCGGCGCCAGTCCCGAGGTCATGGCGTCGTCGGTCGCGACTCCGCTCGAACGGCAGTTCGGACACATCGCCGGAGTCACGCAGATGACCTCCGCAAGCACGCTCGGCACTACCGGCATCACGCTGCAGTTCGACTACACGCGGGATGTCGATGGCGCCGCGCGCGATGTCCAGGCCGCCATCAACGCGGCGCGTACCTACCTTCCTTCGAACCTTCCCTCGAACCCGACGTACAGAAAGGTCAACTCCTCCGCCTTCCCTGCCGCCGTGCTCTACATGACTTCCCCGATCCATACCAAGGGCGAGCTGTACGATACCGCGGCGTCGGTCGTCCAGCAGAAGCTCTCGCAGCTCAACGGCGTTGGCCAGGTTCAGGTCGTAGGCGGCTCGCTGCCGGCCGTCCGGATCGACCTCAATCCGCAACAACTCAACAGCTATGGCATTGGCGCGACCGACATCGCGCGGATCCTCTCGCAGCAGAATTCGAATCGTCCCAAGGGCCAGATCAGCGACGACTTCACCACCGCCGATATCAACGCCAACGACCAGATCCGCAAGGCGAAGGAGTACGCGCCGCTCGTCATCGGCACGAACAAGAGCACCGGCGCCGTCGTTCATCTGGACGATGTCGCGCGCGTATTCGACTCCGTGCAGACGACTCGTTCCGCGGGCTATGCCAATAGCCGCGAGTGTGTCGTGCTCCTTGTCTACCGGCTTCCCAATGCGAATGTCATCAAGGTCGTCGACAGCATCCGGGCCGCGCTTCCGGGCATCAGCGCATCCATTCCCGTAGCCGACAAACTTGAGATCGCCATCGACACCACCACCACCATCCGGGCCTCGGTGCTGGACGTCGAGAGCACGATGGTCCTCTCCATCTTCCTGGTCGTCGTCGTAGTCTTCATCTTCCTGCGCAGCCCGCGTGCGACGTTGATTCCCGCGGTTGCCGTCACCACCTCGCTTGTCGGCACCTTCTCCGGAATGTGGCTTCTGGGATACAGCGTCAACAACCTTTCGCTGATGGCGCTCACCGTCTCCACCGGCTTCGTGGTCGATGACGCGATCGTCGTCATGGAGAACATCACACGCTACATCGAGGAGGGCGTTTCGCCATGGGAGGCATCGCTCAAAGGAGCGCAGGAGGTCACCTTCACGGTCCTCTCCATGAGCCTTTCGTTGATCGCGGTCTTCGTTCCCCTGCTCTTCATGGGCGGGCTCATCGGCCGTCTCTTTCATGAGTTCGCGATGACCCTTTGCATCGCCATCGCGGTGTCGATGGCGATCTCGCTGACCGTTACGCCGATGATGTGCGTATACCTGCTGAAGCCTGCCGGTCCCGAGCATCATGGCCGCTTCTATCGCATCAGCGAGGGGACGTTCGCCGCGCTTCTCCGTGGCTATCGCCGAACGCTCACCTGGTCGCTGCGACACCCGATCCTCGTCGTCCTGAGCCTCGTCGCCACGGTCGCGCTCAACGTGGTCCTGTTCATCTTCGTGCCGAAGGGCCTCTTCCCCACGCAGGATACCGGGCTGATCTTCGGCGGCCTGCAGGGCTCGCAGGATGCCTCGTTCCCCTCGATGCGCGACTCTCTGCTCGACGTGCAGCGGGTTGTCGGCGCGGACCCTGCGGTGCGAACGATCGCAGGCTTTACCGGCGGCGGTGGCGGCGCCAGCAACAGCGCCTTCGTCTTCCTCGCGCTCAAGCCGCGTTCGCAGCGCGATGTCACCGCCGCGCAGGTCGTCGACCGTCTGCGACCGAAGCTGGCCGCGCTTACCGGCGCGTCGACGTTCCTCCAGGCAGCGCAGGATCTTGGCGTCGGCGGCCGCCAGAGCAACGCGCAGTATCAGTACCAGCTCTCGGGCGACACCGTCGACGACCTTGGAACCTGGGGGCCGGCGCTCTATAAAGAGATGTTGAAGATGCCGCAGTTGAAGGATGTCACCACCGATCAACAGAACGGCGGCCTGCAGATGCTGCTGAACTACGATCGGCCAACCGCGTCGCGCTTCGGCATCACGCCGCAACTGATCGACCAGACGCTGTATTACCAGTTTGGCGAAGCCCAGGTCTCGACGATCTATACCTCGCTCAATCAGTATTACGTCGTCATGGAGGCCGCGCCGCAGTACTATCGCGACCCAACCACACTGCGTTCGACCGATGTCCATGCATCGGGCGCGTCGGCCGTGCCGTTGCAGGCCTTCACGACGGCTCACGCCGCGACCTCGCCGCTCGCTGTCAACCACTCGTCCTTCTTCCCATCCGTCACGATCTCGTTCAACCTGGCTCCGGGCACGTCGCTCGGTCAAGCGACCGAGGCCATCAACCGGATGCAGCAGCGCATCGGTACGCCAGCCTCGGTGCGCGGCCAGTTCGCGGGCACCGCCCAGGCCTTCCTCGCCTCGCTTTCAACCGAACCGATGCTGATCCTGGCCGCGTTGCTTTCGATCTACATCGTTCTCGGCGTGCTGTACGAGAGCTTCGTCCATCCCATTACGATCCTCACGACGCTGCCGTCCGCGGGGGTCGGCGCGATCTTTTCCCTGCTGATCTTCCATAGCGAGTTCGACGTGATCTCGGTGATCGGCATCTTCCTGCTGATCGGAATCGTGAAGAAGAACGCCATTCTCATGATCGACTTCGCCCTGCTCGCCGAGCGCGACCACGGCATGACCACCGAAGAGTCGATCTTCGAGGCCGCCATGCTTCGCTTCCGGCCCATCCTGATGACGACGGTCGCGGCCTTCTTCGGCGCGTTGCCGCTCGCTCTCGGAACGGGCACGGGCTCCGAGCTGCGCCGGCCGCTGGGCATCGCCATCTGCGGCGGGCTTGTCTTCAGCCAGATTCTGACTCTCTACACCACGCCCGTGATCTACCTCTACTTCGATCGCTTCAGCCAGTGGATCAAGCGTCAGCGTGGCGTCTCCGATATGCCGAACCCCCTGCAGCCAGACATCCTGCCAGTTAGGAAATAGCATGAGCCTCTTCAAGACACAGACCGAACACGCTCGCAGCCGCGCCGCCCTCGGCGCCGTGACGCTCACCGCCTGCATGGCGCTTCTTCAGGGATGCAACGTCGGTCCGCGCTACACGGCGCCCGTCACTCCGGCGCCGCCTACGTTCAAGGAGGCGGCGCCGCAGCAGTCCTCTGACGGTACGACGTGGGTTCCCGCGAACCCACAGGACGCGACCCTGCGCGGCAACTGGTGGGAGCTTTATCAGGAGCCCGAACTCAATGCGCTCGAAGAAAAACTCAACACCTCGAACCAGAACATCGCCCAGTCCTTCCAGAACTTCATGGCGGCACGAGCCCAGGTAAAACAGGCGCGCGCCTCTTATTTTCCGACGGTCAGCGTTGGACCGTCTTACACGCGAGGCCGCACCTCCGGCACGGAGGGCGCGCAGGTCGCGGGCAGCAATCTGAACAGCAACGACTTCAGCCTGCCCTTCGATGTCTCATGGGAGCCCGATGTCTGGGGACGCATCCGCAACACGGTCCGCGAGTACGCCAATGCCGCGCAGGTAAGTGCGGCCGATCTGGCCAACGTGCGGCTAAGCCAGCAGGCCAATCTCGCCGAATACTACTTCGAGCTGCGCGGTCAGGACGCCTTGATCGGCCTGTACGAGAAGACCGTCGTCGCCTATCGCGAGAACCTCCGGCTGACCCAGGTGCGCAGCCGCACCGGCGTCGATACGGAGCAGGCCGTCGCCCAGGCGGAGCTCAGTCTCAAGACGGCCATCGCCGCCGAGACCAATCTCCGCATCAGCCGCGCGCAGTACGAGCACGCCATCGCGCTCTTGACCGGCCAGGCCGCTTCGTCATTTTCCATGCCGGTGCATCCGCTCACGACAGCGGTCCCGGCGATCCCCATCGGCGTCCCCTCGCAGATCCTGCAACGCCGGCCGGACATCGCCGCGGCGGAGCGGAGCATGGCGCAGGCCAACGCCCTGATCGGCGTCGAGACCGCTGCCTACTACCCCAGCTTCAGCATCGGCGGCTCCATTGGCCTGGAGAGTTCGAAGCTGACCAATCTCTTCACCTGGCCGAGCCGCTTCTTCTCGGTGGGACCCTCTGCGTCCGAAACGCTCTTTGACGGAGGTCTCCGTCGTGGACTTCTCGATCAATACAAGGCTCAGTATGAAGCCAACGCGGCTGCCTATCGCGAGGCCGTGCTGACAGCCTTTCAGCAGACCGAAGACTATCTCGCCGCGGAACGGCTTCTCGGACAGCAGCGGCGCGAACAGCAGGAGGCGATCGCGGCGGCGCAGCGCTATTACGACCTCTCGAACATCCGCTACAAGACCGGCGTCGACACCTACCTCAACGTATTCACCGCGGAGACCAGTCTGCTGAGCAATCAGCAGACCGCCATCTCGCTGTACGTTCAGCAGATGACGAGCACGGTTCAGCTCATCCAGGCCGTGGGCGGCGGTTGGGATACCTCGCAGCTTCCCACCGAGAAGAGCGTTGCCGGAAGGTAATTCCGCCGGCGGACAGCCCTCTTTCGCCTTGTATACCCCTTCCGAAAATCGTGTGCCGACGGCGCGATAGAATGGCGGTGGTGAGCCAGCACACATCGAAACCGGCCGGGATTCGCGAGATCGCCGCGGCGCTGGGCGTCTCCATCGGAACCGTCGACCGCGCACTGCACGCGCGAAGCGGAGTCAGTGCAAGCACGCGTGACCGCGTCCGGGAGATGGCCGCGAAGTTGAACTACAGCCCGAATACGGCTGCACGTTCGCTCCGGCTAAACCGGCGTTCGCGCATCGGCGTCTTCCTGCCCCGGCAGATCGCGCTCTTCTTCGATCCTCTGCGAGACGGCGTCAGACAGGCAGCCGAGAGCTTCACCCCAGGCGCAGTCGAGGTCGTCTTCCACACGTATCCCCGCATCGGCGAGGGCGAGATGGAGGCATTGACGGCTGCGAACTGGGAGCAGTTCGATGGCGTCATCCTTGCGCCCGGCAGCCCCGGTCTTCTTCCGATGCTGCAACGCGCGCACCAGCGGAAGATCCCTGTCGTCTTCGTGGCCTCCGATTTCCCCCGTCTGCCCCGCCTGGCATCGATCGCCGTCGACGCTATGGTGAGCGGAGGCATCGCGGCAGAGCTGCTCGGACACAAGCTCGCGGCGCCATCGACCGTTGCGGCGTTCACCGGCGACCTCGCGATTCAGGACCATGCGGACAAGCTGCGCGGATTTGCCGCGACCCTCGCAACGCTGGCGCCGCATCTTTCGCTTCTGCCCGCGGTCGAGTCGCACGATCGCCCAGCCCAGGCCTATAAAGCCGCGCTCGACCTCTTTCGCCGTCAACCAAAGATCGGCGGCATTTATGTCAGCACCGCGAACGGTCTGCCCGTACTCAAGGCTGCTCGCGAGCTGAACCTGCTTGGAAAGGTGCAGATCGTCTGCACGGACCTCTCCTCGGGGCTTCTGCCCATGATCGAGCGTGGATTCGTCTTCGCGGCGTTGCATCAGCGTCCGCTGACGCAAGGGAGGATGGCTCTCGATCTGCTTGCGCGTTTTCTTACTGCGGGCACGACGCCGCAGGAGATCAACCGGCTGGCGCCGCATATCGTACTGCGCAGCAACCTGTCGCTTTTCTCGGGAAATATCTCGCTGGACGCGGGCGCCTCTGGCTGAGCGGGCGTCATGTTTACAGCGTACGCACGCCGAACTGAATCTCTTCCAGGCTCTTGCCCTTCGTCTCTGGAACGAACACGGACACCATCACGCAGCCCAGCAGGCAGATCGCTCCATAACCGAGAAACACGCCTGCGGCGCCGATGCCCGCATACAGAATCGGAAACGTGTACGTCAGGGCGAACGATGCAATCCAGAGCATGCTGACCGCCAGGGATACGCCCTGCGAACGCACGCGGTTCGGAAAGATCTCCGAGATCAACACCCACGTAATCGGAGCGAGCGTCAAGGCATAGCAGGCGATGGCGCTCAGCGTGAGGACCAGCACCGCGGCTCCGCGCCAACCTGCGCGATAGGCAAACGCGCAGAGGATATGCGAGAGGGCGATCCCGATGCAACCGGCGATCATCAGTCTGCGGCGGCCGATCTTATCGACCAGTACGATGGCAAGCATCGTGAATACCAGGTTGATGCCGCCGGTGATCACGATGTTCAAGAGGATGTCGTTCGCGCCATAGCCCGCGCTGCGATAGATCTCGGACGCATAGTTGAACAGGATGTTGATGCCGGTCCATTGCTGAAGAACGGCGAGCATCATTCCGAGCAGCAGCATCTTGCGCACGCCGGGCCGCAGCAGCGCCCGCCAGGAAGAGTCGCCTTGCGCGGCTTCGGATCGCAACGCATCTTCGATGCTCTGGACCTCGCTCGCAGCGTAGCGAGCGCCGCCGATACGCGTCAACACGCTGGCAGCCTCGGCTTCGCGCCGCCGCGCCAAAAGCCAGCGAGGACTCTCTGGAATAACAATCGAAAGCGCCGCGAACGCAGCCGCCGGCGCCACCAGCACCGTGAACATCCATCGCCAGCCATAGAGCACATTCCAGGATTGAAGCGCCATCGCCGGTGAAAGGTCAGCGGGAACAGGCCTTGCAATCATCCAGTTCACGATCTGCGCCAGCAGAATGCCAACCACGATGGCGAACTGGTTGAGACTCACGAGCCGCCCACGAATGGCAGCCGGACTGATCTCCGCGATATAAAGCGGAGACACATTGGAACTCAATCCGATCGCGACGCCGCCAAGGATGCGCCACGCAATGAACGCCGCAAAGGAATACGACCAGCCCGTCAGCACGGACGAGATCGCGAACAGGAGTGCCGCGGCCAGCAGGACGCGCCTTCTCCCGAATCTATCGGCGGTGCGTCCCGCAATCAGAGAGCCAAGCAGACAGCCCACCAGCGCGCAACTGTTTGCCCAACCGACAAGCGCCGCGGAGCCAAGGTGAAAATACGCCTCATAGAACTGCCGTGCGCCGCCGATGACGACCCAGTCATATCCGAAGAGCAGACCTCCCAGCGCGGCCGCCAGCGAGATGCCCCAGAGGTAGGCGGTCGGTTCGAATGGATTCGTTGCGGCGGATGACTCCGTGGCTACCGGCCCGTGCATACGTTGGCTCCTTCAGCATGCAGCAGATCGCTCGCCCCTGCATGGTTCCGGTTGAGTCGCTGAACCTCGTGCAGCAGCCTGTTTGCGGCTTCGAGATCGCCACTCCCAAGCCTCGCCTGGGCTTCGAGAAAGAGCGCCTCGACAAGCCGCCTTTGATCGAGGTCTTCGTCGAACAGCAGCATGGCCGGCAACGATGTTGCGAAGTAATCGATCTTCGCGGGCGTAGTGCGCAGATAGCCGGCTTGCTCCCGCATCAGGAGAAACAGCTCGCTGGCCTCGTCTTCCCTGCCCAGGCTGCGCAGCGCAAGCGCGCTCCAGTACGTCATCTCCGAGACAGTCTGTACCTGCATCTGCTGGAAGTCGCCCCGCTGTCGGGCCGCCCTGGACCAGCTCGCGTTCGCCTGCGCCGCATCCCCCCTCCGCGCATAGGTTTCGCCCAGCCAGTAGTCGATCTGGCTCAGGTTCATCAGCAGATGTTTGGCCTCGCTCAGTTGCCGCGGCGGATTGGATGCTGCGTGAAGATGCTCCAGGCTTGCAACGAAATCGTTCTCCTTCAAAGCCATTTGCGCCAGCAGCACATGGGCACGAACGTACTCCGACAGTACAAGCCCCTCACCGCCCTCCCATGGCTGAAAATGCCGCGCCAGCAATATCGCAAGCGCCCGTTGCGGCTGACCGAGACCGTTGTAAAGCGAAGCAAGTTCGACCGACAGATCGTCGCGTCGATCGACCGCCGCGCGATGCTCTTCCAGCATGCTTCGCCTTGCCTCTGGCATCGCGCCCGTTCGCTTCAGCAACTGGTCGTACTCATACAACAGACGCGCGTCCTGCGGCGCAAGCTCGCGTGCGCGTTCAAACGCCTGGCGCGCGCGATCCGCATCCTGCAGGACGTTGAAGTAAGCAAAGCCCAGGTTGCGCCAGGCAATGGGAAACTTCGGGGCCAGCTCCGTGGTGCGCTCCCACAAAGCAATGGCTTGCTCATAACGGCGACGATCGTAAAGCAGGTTCGCAAGATAGTAGGGCGCATACGGATCGGCCGGAGATACCGCGATAGCCTTCTGCAGCAGCAGCATCTCCGTCAGCCTGCTTGGAAAGACATAGTCCGTCGATGCGTCGGCGGCCTTGCGATACGCCGCCCTGCTTTCGTGCTCTTGCCCGGCTAACTCCCTTGCCGAAGCCTCCGCGTAAAGTAGCATCGTCGTGGCGCCGTCGCGAGCGGAGCTGGAAGGCGCTGAGAGGATCGCGATGGCGTCTTCCAGAAAGCCTGCTCCCATCAGATCCAACCCGAGATCGAGGCGCATCTGACCATCCGCCGGAACCTCTTTCCCTTCAAGGTAACGGCTGAAGCTATCCAGCGCATCGAGGCGCCGCGTCTCCGCGATCAGCGCCTCGGCGGCGGCCGAGCGACCAAGCCGGCGCAACACCATGGCCTTCAGGTTGCGCGCCTTCAGATTGTCGGCGTCCACCCGCAGCGATTGGTCCAGATGGTCGAGCGCCGTTCTCCAATCTCCGCGCCTGCAGTCAATCTCGGCAAGCCGCAGAAAGCCCGGCCCGCGCCAAGCGGCGTTCCATGTGCACTTATAGAAAGCGCCATATGCGTCTGCGAGCTTGTCCTGATAGAGGAGTGTCATCCCGAGGTTATAAGAAGGCTCGCCATCGTAGGAGTTTGGATTGCGCGCCGTCAGTCTCGCCAGCGCAAGCCGCAGATATCTCTCGGCCTGTTTGAACTCGCCGCGTCGCATGTGCCATCGGCCCAGCGCGTGATTGCATCGGCTATCCCCTGCGTCGCGGCAAAGCGCCTCAAGCCAGTAGGCCTCCGGCGATCGCGTCGGATGCCGGTACTGTTCAAGATGCAGCCCGTTCAGATACAGCTCGTCCAGGCTCTCGATGTCCTCGGGCAACTCCGGTTCCGTTGCGACCTCAGGCATCTCGACCGGGACAAGCTCATCCGGCGCATAACGGATCAACTCCACAGAACCTGCCTCCAGCAAGACCTCCAGCGCACCCACGGCGCCGGCCGTTTCGAACACCTGCGTGAGTGGCTCCTCCGGATGCAGCGCGCCGATCCAGCGCCCCAACTCCTTCCCATCGGCGCGAACGATCAACGTGCCATGGTCCCGCGCGCTGGTCACCTGCAGATGCACGCGCACGCTCGACTCGCTACGTTCCACGCGCAATGCGGCGTCGAGGTTGGCGAGGTTCGGCACACCGATCTCTCCGATCGGATACCAGTACTGGCTGAAGGTCTTCGTCTCTCCCGGCGCCAGGAAAGAGAAGTCCGGCTGATTGTCCGTGTAGACCCCGGACATCAGCTCGATGTACGGGCCGTCGGCGTCCGTCAGGCTGCGGTCCCACGCATAGCCAAACTCGTGATTGCCCCATGTCCATTGCTTCTTACCGGGCGAGATATGGTGATTCGCATAGGCCACCGTGCCGGCGCGACGCGCATGATCGTAGCCGCCAAAGAAGTCTCCGCTGGAGCCGACGATCATATAGCTCGTCGGCACGGGAATGTTCGCATACCAGCCGAGATCGTTCGGCGCATAGGAGCCATCGGGAACGAAGCAGCTCGGCGACTCCTCTTCGGGAACGCCTTCGTGCGCGCGCCGTTCATAGTCGATTCCGTAGTAGGTTCCTTGACTGAGTGGATACTCAGTGATCGCACGCTTTGCGTGGTCCGCGGCAAAGCGCACATCCTGCGGGAAGAACGACTGGTATCGCTCGTGGACGCGCGTCGCGACGTTCGCCCACCACAAAAAGCTCTGCGTATCTTCGGTGCGGTTATAAAGGCGCACACACACTTCGACGTACGCACGGCCGGGGCGCAAGCAAATCCCATGCATGCCCTTCATCCGCGTCATCGGATCGTGGTCGGAGCACCATACCGTGACGGAGCCGTCCTCGTCGCGTTCGATCGCGACCTCTACCGGCATGAACGTAGCCGGCCGATGGTGCTGCGGCCAGTTGAACTCCACGCCTCCGGAGATCCAAGGCCCCGCGAGCCCGACCAGCGCGGGCTTGATCACGTTCTGCCGATAGAAGAAGTCGTAGCCGTTCCTCTTGTCCAACCCCACGTGGATGCGTCCGCCGATCTCAGGCAGCACCATCAACCGTATGAATTCGTTCTCGAGATGGACCGCCTTCCAGGCTCGCGGCCGCGCCTCCGTCTCGATGCGGTCGATGACGGGCAGAGGGTAGATGCGTCCGCTGCTTCCCTGGTAGACGCGCTGTTCGAGAAACAGCGGGTAGACCTCCGCCGGGGCTGGCTCGTACGTCATCATCGTCACCGGCTCTTCCCAGGCCTTCACCGGTCCCTGCTCCGAGCGAGGCGCCTCCGGTAACGTAAGTCGAGCTTTCGCTTTCTCGTCCGGTCCCCCTGTCTGTTCCATCGCTTGCCATTCCCTTCGTCACAGGGCTCTATCGAATTGATTCCCGTGTCGCTGTTGAACGTGTACGTTACCGGAAACCACCGTAGATGCTCGCCTGGGGTTTGTCAAGATTTGTCTTTGGGGTTCACGGCTCTAACCGCGCCCTCACGAACAAACAAAAACCGCAAGCCCCTTAATGGAGCCTGCGGTCTTGTTCGAGCGGTCGAGGTTAGAAGTTGATCTTCGCCACGAGTTGAATGTCTCGCGAGCTATTGTTCTGCTTCGACACGGTGCCGAAGGCATTGCTCGAAAGAGCGACGCCAAGACCGCCGAACTGCGTGTGATTGGTTACGTTGAGCACGTCGGCCTGGAAGGTGAGCTTCGCGCGCTCGTAGAGCGGAAAGACGCGCTTGATGCCCATATCCAGATCGTAGTTGCCGATGTTGTAGAGGTTGTACGGCGCGGTGCGGGCGACATTGCCGAAGTTATATCCACTGTTGCCCGGCGTCGCGACAAAAGCGTTTGCGTTGATGTACGAGACGCTGGCAAAGGTAGTCGCGGTGACGCCTTTGCCATAACCTCCGTTGATGCGGACCGGGCCTGAGAAATTCGGGTTGTACGACGGATAGCAGGAGCCGGGCGTCTGGCAACTGACGCCGGTAATGGTAAGCGGCGCGCCCGAGGTCTTCGAGAAGATATAGGAGACCTTCCATCCGCCGGCAACGATGCGGACCGCGGCATGCTTCCCGCCGAACTGGCTCTTCTGCCCGATGGGCAGCTCGTACACGCCGAAGATGCGAAGGTTGTTCGGGATGTTATTCGTACTCACGGCGCGATCGATGCGGTTCGCCTGCGTCGTTCCATGCCCTCCATCGATCACGTTGCTGGGGATCGGATACCCGCTGCGCACGCCGGAGATATCGTCGATCGTCTTCGAGTAGGTGTAGTTGAGCGTACCGCTGAGACCGTGCCAGGTACGCTGGCTGAGCGAGATCTGCAGCGCGTTATAGTTCGCGTTGCCGATATCTCCCCACGTATCCGTGATGCTGGAGTACTGGGGAAACGGCTTCAGCATCTGGCCGATGGTCGCTGCGGATCCGCCATAGGTGGATAAGGCAAGGCGATGCCGGGGATGATGGCCTGCGCCTCCGCAAGATAGGTCAGGCCGGTGGTCTTATCGGTGCCGCCGGGCAACTGCTTCAGCAGCGAGCCCAGAGCCTGATACTGCGGAGGAAGCTGGTCCTGATAGTAGCCTCGGCTATTGGCGACGAGAAAGTGCGACTGGTTCTCGACATAGTCCACGCTGAGCGTAAGGTTCTGCGTCAACAACTGCTGGATGCCGAAGTTGATGCCGACCGTATAAGGTGCGCGACCGGAAAGATAAGGATCGGCATACGACACGCTCGACGCTGTCGGCGAGACTCCGTTGACGAGATAGTTGCCCGTGTTCGATGTGGTCGAGCGTGAGATCGCGCTCGAGTAAGCCGGGATCGCGGTGTTCGACAGCGCGCCGAGGTTCGAGTTGAGATAGAAGGCAGGCTGTCCGCCCTGGCCGGAGTCGGCGAAGGCTGGGCTTGCCGTCAGGCCGACCTGGCCCGTGCCGTTGTAGTTGCCCGCGCTCGATCCGCCCACGCCGCCGCTATGCGTATACATCATCGCGAAGGAGCCGCGCACCACCGTACGTGGTAGCGCCTGATACGCGAAGCCGAGACGCGGACCGAAGTTCTTGTACCACGTGTTGACCGTCGTATGGCAGTTACAGCCGTTCGAGCCATTGCCCATGAAGAAGAGCGATCCAGGTGTGCCCGTCGCGGCGTTGATCAGCGTCGGGCTGAAGCCGCTCCAGCGATCCTGCACCTCGTGGAACGGGGTATAGAGATCCCAGCGCAGACCCAGGTTGAGGGTCAGCTTCTTGGTCACCTTGTAGTCGTCCTGCACGTAAGGCGAGAAGGCCTTGTACCGTGCGCCCAGCGTGGAGAAGTTCTGCACATAGATCGAGCTGGAATCGACCGCGCCAAGCAGGAAGCTCGCATAGGCCAGACCGCTCTTCGTGTTGATGGCGCCGGCCGTGCTGTAACCGGCCGTCGAGGTCGCGTTGTACGCCAGGCTCAGCGGCTTCGAGGGGCTGTCGACGATGGACTGGTTGAACTGCAGCCACTGATACGTGCCGCCGAAGGTGATGGAGTGATGCCCGCGTGTGAGCTGGAACTCGTCGCCGAGGGTGAAGGTATTCACCCCTTCGTGAAAGCCCGAAGGCGCGGAGAAGCCGGCGGGCGCGTCCACGCCACCCGAGAAGCTGGCGCCCGGGAAGGTGCTTGCCGCCTGACCCACCGGCAGGTTGCCGATCCCGAGAGTCGTCGCCGTGATCGAGCCGCCGTCGGTCGCATTCTTCACCGGCGCGGAGAAACGCGTGAGACCGTAACGCAGTTGATTGACCGCATGTGGACTGAAGGTATACGTATGCTTCACGATGTCGGTCGTGGTGGTTTCAGTAACAAGCGTGCCGTTGGTGTACGGAAAGGGCAGAACGGATGTGGCGCCGTAGTCGTACGGCGGAATATGCTTCACGCCCGAGGTGGAGATCAACGCAATCTGCTGGCGCGGCGAGAGGTTATAGTCGATGCGCCCGGTGAAGCCCCACACCTGCAGCCCGGTGATGCGGCCCGAGAGATAGTTGTTCGTCAGATTCGCGTTCGCCACCGGCGGCAGATACTTCTGCATGGCCTGCGAGATCGGCGAGATCTCGCCCGCCGGGATGACGTCCTTGGTGGGCAGGCCGTTCTTGATGCCCATAAACGGATTGGCGCAGGTGACGCCCTTGTTCGCCGCGGTACAGGCCGCGACCGTGGTCGGGTCGTAGATATCGTAGCCGGGGTTTGCGGCCGCATAGGCTGTAAAGTCGCCGCTCTGCGCCGCGACGGTGGGAATGGTCTGGTAGGTCGGGTTGGTCACGCCGTTGTAGTGGTAGCGATCGTAGTTGGCGAAGAAGAACAGCTTATCCTTCCAGATCGGCCCGCCGAGCGAGAGAGAAAGCTCATCCTGATGCTCGGGATTCTTCTTGGTCGGAAGACCGCTCGTACCGTCCGAACGCGTGACCACGACCCACGGCTGCGTATAGCCCCAGGTGTCGAGCACCGTGTTGCGGATGAAGAAGTTCGCATTGCCGTGGAAGGTATTGGTGCCCTGCTTGATCGAGTAGTTCTCCACGCCCAGGCCCTGGTAGGCAGCCGACGAGCCGCTGGTCTGCACCTGGAACTGATCGACCGCCTCAATGGACAGGTTCTGGTTCAGCTTCCGGTTGTCGCCCTGCGAGTCGACCGTGGTCTGCGGCACGCCCTCGATGTACATCTCGTTCGAGTTGCCGGCGCCCGCGCCGTTGAAGATGCCCGAGCGGCCGCCGCTGTTGACGCCCGGCAGCAGCGTGACGAAGCTGGTCGGGTCGCGCGGTCCGCCGGAGGTGATCTGCAGCGGCAGTTCGGAGTAAGTCTGGTTCTCGATCACTCCGCCCAGCGTGGCGTTTGTCGTCTGAAGCGCGGGCGGCGCGGTCGAGACAGTGACGGTCTCGGTCTGGCTGCCG
Organism: Granulicella rosea; assembly: GCF_900188085.1. Lineage (GTDB taxonomy): Bacteria > Acidobacteriota > Terriglobia > Terriglobales > Acidobacteriaceae > Edaphobacter > Edaphobacter rosea. The sequence continues at coordinate 11,745 of NZ_FZOU01000016.1, read as the reverse complement.
ATGGTCAGGTGCGGATTGAGACCGACGGTCGCCAGTGCGTCGACCGTGACGTTCTCCTGCTTGAAGGTCTGGAAGCCCGGCGCGAGGACCGTGACGGTATAGACGCCCGGAATCAGCGGCGAGATCACGTAGTAGCCGCTGCCCGTCGCCTGCCGCGCGGTCACGACGCCGGTCGCGTTCTCGCGCACACTGATCAGCGCATTGGGAATGACCGCGCCCGTCGCATCCTGCACCGTGCCGGAGATGCCGCCCTGCCCGGCGATCTGCGCCAGCAGTGGGGCGGTGGTGGAGACGAGCGCGAGCGCAAGGATCGGGCCGCTGAAGCGCGTGTGAATGGGCTTGGAGCCATCATGCCGAATTTCATAGGGTCTCTATTCTGCTCAAGAATGAAAAGTGGTTTCCATCAGCGAGACGAATCCTACGAAGGTTGCGAAACATCTGTCAATGGAAAAAGAATTTCTCTGGCGAAATTTAAATCCCCGCCGCCGGACGCGTGCCTGCCCAATCTTCTTCGTCGTCCGCGTCGTTCAACCGATGGGGATTTAGCGTTATCATCACGGCGTGGCGACGTTTCACATCTCGGAGATAGAAGCAGCCAGCGACTTCGCCGGCTTGATGGCCCGCGTTCGCGCAGGCGAAGAGATCGTGATCGAGTCCGATACGCATCCCGTCGCCGTTTTGCGTCCGGCTTTGCGGTCGCGTTCCATCTCGGCTACCATCGCGCGCCGTCAGGCCCGTATCACCTGAATCCCCCGCGCCACGATCGCCTCGTACATCGCATCGGGCAGCCCCGTGTCGGTCACCAGCACATGCACCGCGGACGCCGGGCAGATCAACGCCGGGCTCACCTTGCCGATCTTCGTCGAGTCCGCGACCACGATAATCTGCCGCGCCTGCTGGATCATCGCCAGCGAGACCGCCGCCTCTTCGACCTCGAGCGTCGTTACGCCGCGCTCCAGGTCGAAGCCCGTCACCCCGATGAACGCCTTATCCAGGTACACCCCGCGCAGGCAGTTGATCGCCGGCTGACCGGCCAGCGCGAAGGTCCACGCCCAGGCCAGCGCTCCGCCCGTAAGCGTCGTCTTGATCGCCGGCTGATTGCACAGCTCCATGCCGATGTTCAGCGCGTTCGTAATCACGGAGATGCCGCGCCGGTGCCGCAGCGAACGGCCGATCTGCGTCGTCGTCGTCCCCGCCGTCAGGCCGATCGTCTCCTGTTCGGCGATCAGCTCGCTCGCGACCAGCCCGATCCGCCGCTTGTCGTTGGCCGACCGCAGCTCCCGCGCCTGAAACGAGGTATCGTGGCGAAACGGCTCATACAGCAGTTGCTCCACCAGCGTGACGCCGCCATGCGTCCGCAGCACCAGCCCGCGCTTTTCAAGCCGCGTCAGGTCGCGCCGGATGCTGGGCGCCGAGGCGCCAACCTGGTCCACCAGCTCCTGCACCGAGATCTCGCCCGCCTGCAGCAGCGCGCGCATAATGCGGTCGGCCCGTACTTCGATCTTTTTAGACATGGCAAAACCCGTGTGGCGATCGAAGGAGCGATCGAACACCAGCTTAGCTCATCCTGATCGAAACCTGACCACATCGTGAACGAACGCACGATAAAAACGATAACGATTGATCGTATACCGATCAAATGACGATTCGCCGGGACATGCGAACCCATCCGCCCGCACAGCATCGCCGCTACTCCGCCTATGCTGTGCTGGCCGAGTAGCGGCATTGCGCCGTTCCGGCGCTACTCGCCCGCCTTCACGATAAGCGGATCGCCGATGTGTTCGGCCGGCGCGACTCCAGGCACGCGTACGACCTTGCGCCCGCCGTTCGTCATGAACGTCACCTCGACATCCACCGGCCCCATGTACGCGCCCAGGCCGAAGTGGACCGGGATCACGCTCTGCGAGTTGTAGCCGCTGCCCGTATCCACCAGTCTGCCGCCCAGCACCGTGCGGGTTCCGGCCTTATACAGACGGACCTCCGAACCGGCCTTCGTGGCGTGGCCTTTCGCGTCGACCACCAGCACCTCCAGCGACTGATGCGCCTGCGCCGCCGGCAGCGTATTGCGATAGAGCGAGAAGACGCCCTCGCCCTCATGATCGGCGATCGACAGATCGACCGCGCCGTCCTTGTTGTAGTCGACCCACACCAGCGCGTGGTCGCCATCGTGCTTCAGCATCATGCCCGGCGTCACGTCGGCGAAGTGGTCGCCCTCGTTGTGGAAGAGGTAGTCCTCCTGGTGCTCGTGCCCGGTGAGGTAGCCGTCGGTGTAGAGATCGGGCAGACCGTCGTTGTCGTAGTCGCCCCATCCCGCGCACACGACATGCGCGTTGATGGCCGCGCCGTACGCGGGCGCGACATCGGTAAACTTGCCGCCATCGTTGCGCAGCAGCCAGCTCGGGCCGTAGTTCGCGTAGAAGAGATCGATATTGCCGTCGTTGTTGAAGTCGGCGGCGGCGATGTTGACGCTGCCCAGTTCGAACGAACGCGGCGACCCATCGAGGCCCAGCTCGTGCGCGACTTCGGTGAAGTGGTCGCCGTCGTTGCGGTAGACCTTGTTCAGCTTGCCGTTCTGGTTGGCCTCGAAGAGGTCGAGTTTGCCATCGCCGTTGTAGTCGAACCAGAGCGAACCCACGGTCCAGTTCAGGCCGGTGATGCCCATCTTCTCGGCGACCTCGGTGAAGTGGTCGCCGTCGTTGCGATAAAGGCGATTGGGCCGGTCGCGGAAGGCGACCCACAGGTCGGGCTTGCCGTCGTTGTTGTAGTCCACGAAGGAGACCTGCCGCGTCTCGCCCGTATCGTGGATGCCCATGCGATCGCCCACCTCGACGAAGTGTCCATGGCCGTCGCCCTTCAGCAGACGATTGGGAACCGCGGGCGCGTACGCATAGCCAAGGTACAGGTCCAGATTGCCGTCGCCGTCGAAGTCGCCCCACGAGGCCGCGGAGATGCGATGCGGATAGTCGTTCAGGTGCGTCTCCGCGGTGACATCGCGCAGCGTGCCATGATCGTTGTGAAACAACTTCACCACGCCGGTCGTGTAGGCGATGAAGAGATCGGGCCAGCCGTCGTTGTCGTAGTCCGCCCACGAGACGACGACCGGGCTGGTGTCGGCGAAGAGTTCGGTCTGCGCGCGAACGAACGGCACCTTGCCGGCGTCTCCTTCGGCCTCGCGCAGCGGCTCGAGCATCTGCGTCGTCTCGGCAACGCCTTCGACCTTCGCGCGGCTGAAGGCGAGCGGGAAGTACTTCCCTTCCTGCCACATCGGCGCGAGATCCTTCGAGTGCGGACTACCCGCGGCGGACTCGTTGCCCGGCGTGTTCAGCGCGACCGAGTTGTCCCAGTTCGACGTGTCGAGGATCATCATCGCGCTCGCGCCATGCTCCACCTCGAAGCTCTTCTCCGTCGGCGAGCTGCTGGCCTTCACGGTGTACGCATCGCCGCCGCGCTCGACCGCCTCGACCTCCAGCAGCTCCTTCGTCTCGGGCGAGAGCAGCGGATGCTCGAACGTCGCCTTGTGTACCTTGCCCAGCTTCCACGCGCTCTCGTCCGCGCCGTGCAGCTTCGTCAGCATGGCGATGGCGTCGTCGAGCGAGTCGAGCAGCATCTTGTTGCGGGCCTCGACCGGGTTAGCGCCGAAGGCCGCATCGGGCTTGTTCACCCACTCGATGACGCGGCGGACGTCGTACCGCGTGAAGCTTTTCTGCTGGTCCGCGGGCACATACAGCGCATAGACGCGCGACGTCAGCTTCATCAGCCAGTACTCGTAGATCGTGCCCGCGACGGTCTCGCGATCCAGCACCATGTTCCACGCGTTCAACTGCTTCAGCGCATCGGCGACAGCGGGCTTGTCGCTCTTGAGATTCTTGAGCAACGGGATCAGCCGTCGCGCCGGCAGCGACGTATTGTCGAACTGCAGCGCCTCGAAGTCCGCGATGCTGAACTTCTTCTTCTGGCTCAGCACCTCTTCGATGCGCCGAAAGCGAAAGTCCGCCGAGTACTCGTAGCCGCTGTCCGGCGCATTGTGCGGAAACAGCTTCGGCAGCACATCGTTGTTCGCCGTCGCGTAGAAGCCGCGAGCCCCGTTCAACTCGCGCGGCAGCTTGTCGAGCGGCGTAAACCCGGCCCACTCGAACTTGCCGTCTTTGCCCGGCACCGGCAGCAGTCCGTCCCAGTTCAACCGCACGGGCGAGTACACCGCCGCGAGGTAGCCGTAGTTCCCCGCCGTATCCGCGTAGACCAGGCTGTGCGAAGGCAGGTACCAGCTCTTCGCCACGCCCGCCGTGAACTCCTTCCAGTCCTTCGCCGCCAGCACGTTCAGCGAGCCGAGATAGCCCGCGCCGCCAGCCTCCGCGCCCACCCACTTCAGCGCATAGGCGATGTGGCGGGTCGCATCCTCATAGACCACCGGCCCGTGCATCGTCCACTTCACCGAGAACATCACCGGCTTGCCCTTCTTCACCTGGATCGCCTGCGGGCTGGTCTCCATCTCCAGCCACTGGCCTTTATACAGATACCGGTTCGGGTTCGCCGGATCGGTCGTCTCGATGTAGAGATCCTCCTGGTCCGTGCCCAGGATCGTAAAGCCCCACGCTACGTTCTCGTTGTGCCCGACCGAGACTCCCGGCAGCCCCGGCTCCGTCATGCCGATCACGTCGTACCCCGGCGAGACCAGATGAACGAAGTTGCGCAGGCCCGGATTCTGAATCTCGCGGTGCGGATCGTTCGCGAGAATCGGCTTGCCCGTCACGGTCTTCTGCCCGCCGGCGACCCAGTTGTTGCTCCCCAGGTCGTAGGTCTTGCTATCGTCGTAGACCTCCTGCAGCAGCAGCTCGGCGAGGCTGACGCCCGGGTCGGTGATCTTCGTCGGCGCCGGCAGCTCCGGCATCTCGACCGAGGCGGTCGCCGGCCCGACCTTCAATGGCTTGATCTTGTACGCGTTGTTGCCCGCGTCGCGCGCCAGCGCCAGACCCAGCGGCGAGATGTCCGCCAGATCCAGCCCCTCGGGCACGGTAAATCTGTGCGCAGGCTCGGTGACGATCAGTTGGTCGGCCTTCTCCGGACCCATCGTCTTGATCGCCAGCGCACGCGCCAGCTCGGAGGCCGCATTGCGCGAGAGTCCCCACGCCGGCACGCGCGTCAGCAGCGTATGCGCCGTCCAGCTCGCCACCGGCAGCGTGCCCATCATCTGAAACTCGATCGGGATCTTGCCCTGATCGATCGCCACCCGGATCGCCGCGTTCACGCCCTCGGCGAACGACGCGAAGATAACCGGCCCCTCGGGCGAGTACTTGCGCTCCTCGGCGTCCCAGTCGCCATGAAAGGTCAGCGTACGCGCGAAGCGGTCGCGATTGACGTAGTCCGGCCCCAGCACCTCGGCCAGACGGCCCTCCACGCTGCGCCGCCACATCTCCATCTGCCACATGTGGTCCTGCGCGGCGGCGAAGCCCTGTGCGAAGAAGAGATCGTGCGTGTCGCCGGCGTAGATGTGCGCGATGCCCCACTTGTCGCGGATCACAGTCACCGGATGATGCAGGCCAACGGCCGTAAGCTGACCCCTGTGAAACGGCAGCGCCTGCTTCGCCAGCTCGATCGTCTGGGAGTCGCTCTTGAACTCAGGCGTCGTCTGCGCAAACACACACGCGGGTACGAGAGCGGCAAAGGCAAAAAGAGAGCGCACGAACGGCAGCATACGGATCACGGCAGGTCCTCCTGGCGATGTGGCAAACTGGCGAAGCGTAGCCTGGGCGCGGCGCGGACGGGGGACTCTGCCTTGGGCGTATGTCGAATGTGGTCAGATTGTAGCAGCAGCCGCTTGGCGCCTCCTACAGATGTCTACGGATTAAAACGGTGAAGGCTGGCGCCGTTTTCTGGTGAATCTCCAGCAGACGCGCCATCCCGCCGCGCGCCGCGGCCTGCTCCTGCAGCTTCGCCACGACCGTGGCGCTATCCAGATGGAACTGATGCACGAGGAACTCGTCCGGGGTCTGCGCCTCGATATTCCACGGCGCCAGAGCCTCCGGCGAAAAATCCCGCAGGTTGAAGGTCACGATGGTCTGCGCGCCCGTGCGGACGGCCGCCGCAAGCACGTGCCGGTCCTTCGGATGATTGGTCATGGCGGGAATCAGCTCATCATATCCTTCAACCCAGCAGTCCGGAAAATGAATGCCGAGCTGCTCGGACAGACGCGAGGTCTGCTCCCTCGAAAGACCCAGCTTGGCCTCCAGCGTCCGCGTCGTCTCTTCCAGAATGCTCTTCGACCAGCGCGGCAGATAAAGACGTGGCGGCTCCGCAATACGAAGCAGCGTATCGCGCAGAGCCGCGTTCACCAGAACACAAGCATCCAGTACAACCTGGTATCCAGAGGTCACGCGACCGGGAGCAGGACCGTTCCGTAGGCGCCCTGCTCATCGGCTTCCCGCCCCATCTCGTCGAGAGCCTCGCGTCGCTGACGGTCCCGCTGCCGCTTGTAGACAAGCAGGTCCTGCAGGTATACACGCCGATGGGTTCCCGCGGAGTGAAACGGTAGTTGCCCCATCTCCAGCAGCTTGACGAAGTACGGCCGCGACACCCCCAGCATCTCCGCCGCCTGCTGCGTCGTCAGATCCTGGGTGACCGGAACGATCGAGATGGCCTTTCCCTGCTGCAGCTCTTCGACGATGCGCACCAGCAGATCGAAGACGGCATCCGGAAGCTCGATCGCGGGCTCGCCGCCCTTTCCGACAAGCTGCGCCTTTCCCTCCTGCCGCAGAAGGTTGTGCAACGCATTCACCTGATCGCTCGCGGCGGCCGGCAAAGAGATCGGATCCTGGATGCGTGTGCTCATGTTCCCTCCCGGTGAATCGGAAAAAAGCGCCTGATTCTTTATACATCGGACAGGCTGTCTAAACGAAATAAACGAATCCATGGTGATAAAGGAATCCTGAACGGAATCCAGGGCCAGGCACTCCTCGCGGAATCGTCTTGCCAGCGCCGTACCCGGAAGGACGAAGTTGTGGACGCGGAGGGACGTTCGATCTGTACCCGGAAGGACGTTATCGCTGTACGCGGAGGGACGACCACAAATCCGGCTTATTTCCTGAGGCCCGTACCCGGAAGGACGACATCGCACCCTGCGACGAGGCTTGTCAGTGTACGCGGAGGGACGTTTTCGGCGTACCCGGAAGGACGAATTTTCCGCCCTGCCATAACCCAGTCCAAGTAAGGCTGTCATTGAAGGAGCTTGTCTCAAGGATCTTCAAAACAAGCTCCTGTTTCGAGAGCGCGGGACTTCCGCAAAATTCAACGGATGAAATCGTGCAAAGCTATTGATCGAAACGATGAAACGTATCTTGAAACATCTTGCTTCCTTTAAGCAGTCGAAATTTGTACCCGGAAGGACGACGATTTAGACCCGGAAGAACGAGGACTGTACGCGGAAGGACGACAAACCGTACCGGAAAGGACGAGGACGCGTACCCGGAAAGACGGTAGACGCTGTGGATCGGCCTCGTTGCCCCGTCAATTCAGGCGCCTTACCGTCTTGCCCTGCGGCAGCAGATACTTGCCATCGCGCGGCGGCGCGACCCACACGCCTTCCGGACGCGACTCCGCCTGCATCTCCGGCCAGAAGGTATGGAAGAACTTGATCGCCTCGGCAAATCGCACCTTGATGCGCCGAGGGTTGGAGTCGGCGCTGCCGAGCTGCTCGCGCACGCTGGCCCACGGGATGATCGACGGCGAGTTGGCCGCGAAGCAACGCCAGAAGAGAAAGATGCAGATGTCCTGCAACTGGGCGTTGCCGCGCGTCTGGATGAGCAGCTCGGTCGGCACCGGCACGTGGTGCTTGATGAGGTCGTTGTAGAGCTCGGTCCCGATCTCGACGCCATAGCGGACTGTATCCGAGAGAGGCAGCGCGGACTGGCCGACGAACTCGGCGTTCAGGTCCAGACTCGAGGGCAGGCGCGACCGGCTGATGGCGGACATGTTCGACGTCTCGTTGCGGCCCGCGCCCTTGCGGCTGACGAAGATGCCAAGGCCACGCAGCCGGTCGAAGCGCTCGCGCAGATCGGCATAAGCCTTGCCCCCCGTGCCCTTCATGCCCATCTGCTCCATGAACTCCTTGGCGGTGTCCCAGGAGACGTAGCGGTTGCCGGATTTGACCGCCTTGTCGAGCAGGTAATGCAGCAGCGTGCGGTCGGAGCCGAAGGGCATCTCGGCCTCGGTCGAGAGCGCCGTAAAGGTGACCGTCACCGTGCTGCCGTCGCCCAGGCGCGCCTTGCGCGAGATCTGGCGCTCCTTGGTCTGGCGATAAGGCAAACCGCAGAGGATGAGCGCCTGCGCAAGCTGCATGACGTCGGTGTTGTCAGCCTCGAGCGCGATCCGCACCTCGGCCGCGCGCAGAGCGCGATTCCCTCGTGCGCTTTCCCGCTCGGCCCGGTTGTTGCGCTTGGCCTTGGGGAGGACGAGAACCTCCTCCGACCCGGAAAGAGCCGGAAGCACCTGCGCGGTCCTCAGCTCGCTGGGTACGAGCGACTCGGGCAGCCGTCGCAGCTTGCCGGAGGCGTCGGTGTAAACCAGACGTCCCTTGTCATCGTGCGAGATCAGGCTTTTGACGCCGGTCTCTGGATCGATGAAGTGATACTCGCGAACAACCAGGCTGGGCACTCTCTTCGCCATACCTTACCGACCCTTCTTGTTGCCTGCCGCTTGAATCGAGTTATTCCGTGGAAAGAGCCTGCCAGCAACTCAGACTTTTGAAATGCTGCCTATTCAAAAGTTATGTAATTTGAAATTCCGAAAACATAGAATTTTGCGTACGCAGAATTTCAGAATTTTTAATTTCTCTCACCTCATTGAATGCAAGAGAGTTTATAAGAAAAAACGCCGAGGTTTTATATGTTGCATTGTCAGAATTCCAGCGTTCATGCATTTCAAGCACTCAGAATTTTGGCTTTTTGCGTACGCGCATGCCTGAAAGTCAACCCTGCGCAGCCAGCCATTCGGTCAAAAGCTCCTGGATCAGGTCGCTGAAGTCCTGCTTCCGGCCACCCTTGCGGGAGTTGGTTAGCAGGGCGATCTTGGCGGCGTAGTGCGTCTCGGCCTGGATATAGGCGGTGACCTGCACACTTTCGAGGCTGCTGCGCTTGCCCGCGGGCCGGCCTCGGCGGACCAGGACAGGCGGCGCCGGCTGCGACGCGCGAATTGTCGTGGCGACAAACGGTTGCGGTTCGACGGCTTCGGCCACCGCGGCGCTGCGGCCCTTGGCGGCGTTCATGGCGGAGGTAAATTTGCTCATGGCAGTATCTGTTCTCCAATCTTTTCGTAGTCGTTCCATGCGGACCACGCCCGGGGGTCGTCCACCTGGTTTACCGGCACACCTTTCAGCGCAGCCTTTTGGAAGGCCACGAGACGATGGATCGTCCCTTTGAACGTGGGAATCTCCAACTCGTCGAGCGTCGACCTGGCCTCTTCGCCGTCCTTGTTCGGTCGCGGTTGAACGATGGTGAGGAGCACGCGATAGGAGACGTTCCGCATGCCCTTCAACGCCTCGACCGTCAGGATGAGCGCGTCGAGCGCGAGAACGTCCGGGGTCGAGGGGACGACTAGCAGATCGCAGCCCTCGGCCAGGGCGCGAAGATCCTCCTGGTTCGGACGCGCCTGCGTATCGATGACGAGATGTTCGAACTCGCGCCCGAGCTTCGCTGCCTGCCGTTCGTCCGCGACGCGGAAGGGAAGCGAGCCGCGCTGCGCCCAGGCCGTGGCGCTGCGGTTTTCATCCCCGTCCAGAAGCAGGGTAGGGGCCTTCGCGGCAAGGTAAGCGGCGAGGTGTACGGCCGTGGTGGTTTTTCCGACACCGCCTTTAAAGCTGGCGACTGTGATGATCATGCTGAAATTCTACCTTGCTGAAGTTTCAGCAAGTCAGAATTTTGCGTACGCGTATTGTTGAGTTGTATTCTTCTCCGGTGTGTACGGACGCGGTTCGGAATGCCGCGCGGAACCGGGAAAACAGCGGAATACGCATGAATTCAGCGTTCGGAGGCGATTGAACCCCACCTCTTCGAGGGCGGGGATAGATGCGCGTTTGTTCGATCTGCTGATGCAGGCGGCCAGCCGAACCCAGATCCTGACCCTCACCTGTCGCGGAGAGCTCTTCACGCGGCTTGGCGGGAATCGTCCGCGGGTCGTCCCGGACCAGAGCCGGCTCATGCCCAGAGGTCACAGGACGAAAGTGTGGCGAAGGCCGCGACGGGGGATCGCTCCGCGCACGGCGGGGCCCGATAGTGAGGAGTGTGGAGATTCGCGGAAGGCGCGTACGCTCCAACTCTCAATCAGGATCGAAGCCACGTGAACGTTACGAATCCTCTTCGCCGGATCGCTGTCGTTGCCTTTGCCGTTCTTCTGCTGCTTTGCCCGCAGGTGCGGGCCCAGGATGCGCCGCTGGCCGGAGCGGGCCGCGTGAACGTACGGCAGATGGTGATGGAGTCGCGCGTGCTGCATGCCGCGCCGCGCGAACAGCGGTTGAAGCTCTCGATCGGACTGCCGCTGCGCAACCCGGCCGAACTGGACAGCCTGCTCGCTGCGTTGAACGATCCGGCGAGTCCGCTCTTTCATCGGTACCTCACGCCGGATGAGTTCACCACGCGCTTCGGCCCGACGGCGGAGGACTACGAGGCCGTGGTCCACACGCTGGAGGCGCAGGGTATGACCGTGACCGAACGCCACGCGAACCGCGCCGTGCTGAGTGTGGAGGGCGCGATGCCCGAGGTGGAGCAGGCCTTCCACGTGAAGATGATGAGCTACCGGCATCCGGTGCACGGCGAGTTCGTGGCGCCGGATCGTACGCCGATGCTGCCTTCGGAGAAGATGCTCGCGGTCGACGGTCTGGACACGCTCTCCACGCCGCGGCCGATGGATATGAAGGTCGCCTCGGTGGGGCAGACGAACCCGCTGGTGACCGGCAGCGGGCCGGGCGGATACCTGATCGGCAAGGACTTTCGCGCGGCCTATGCGCCGGCCGTGACGCTGACCGGCAGCGGCCAGACGGTCGCGCTGCTGGAGTTCGACGGCTTCTTTGCCGGCGACGTGACGAAGAACTTCGCCGCGGCGGGCCTGCCTGCCGTGCCGGTGCAGACCGTGCTGCTCGATGGGCTGACCGGGTCGGCCGGATCGGACAATATCGAGGTGATTCTCGACATCATGATGGCTGCCTACATGGCGCCCGGCGTGCAGAAGCTGATGGTGTATGAAGGCTCGAACCCGAACGATATCCTGAACCGCATCGCGACCGACAACCTGGCGCAGCAGATCAGCTCGTCCTGGGGTTGGGATGGCGCGAGCGCGACGACCGATCAGATCTTCAAGCAGTACATCGCGCAGGGCCAGAGCTTCTTTCAAGCCTCGGGCGACTCCGGCGCATACACCAACGGCGTGATGACGCCCTCGGACGACCCCAATGTGACGGTGGTCGGCGGCACCAGTCTGACGACGCAGGGCGCGGGCGGTGCCTGGTTGTCCGAGAAGGCGTGGAGCGGCAGCGGCGGCGGCGTAAGCACCACCTACGCGATTCCGAGCTACCAGACCGGCGTCGCCATGGCGGCCAAGGGCGGCTCGACGAAGATGCGGAACATCCCCGACGTCGCGCTGACGGCGGACATCGAGATGTACCTGGTCTGCAATAACGGGCAGGCGATCTCGGTCGGCGGCACCAGCGCGGCCGCGCCGCTGTGGGCCGGCTTCATGGCGTTGGTGAACCAGCAGGGCGCC
>NZ_FZOU01000015.1 GCF_900188085.1 Granulicella rosea | reverse complement strand
CAGAACCTCGTCCCACTGCCGCCAGCCAAAATCACCGGCGCAAACCGGATCCCGGAACCTGCTTCTATGCTCATAGCGCCTTATCTTATTGGAAAAAGGTGTCGAGCGCAGAGGAAAAAGCAACAATAGTCTGCCGCCAAGGCGACGAAAATCCGTCGGCAAGTCCGTCCTCGTCCGCAACCAGACCTATAAGGTCGTCGGCTGGATCAAGGACATCGAGGACGGCGCTCAGGCCGAGGCCGTCTTCATCCCCTACACGAATGCTGCAGGGGGCTTTGTGCGTCTGCGTTCAGGCACGCCACTTATCCTTAGCAAGTGCTTCAGTCCATCGATGCGGGCTGCCGTTGCATTTGCTTTCCGCCTCATATGGTTCGTTGAGACTCTATGCGCTAAAAGATATTGCACTTATATCAAAGAGATATTGATGTGATGTCGAAGGCTTAGCCTCGTCTTGTAAAGGGTAGCCTCCACATGCTTGGCCGCTTGCGTCAAAACCCATCTTTTGCCCCGGCTCAATAAAGAAAGCCAGAGGCTTCGGCCTCTGGCTTTCTCCGTTCGACGGGTATTGCGCCTTAGAAGCTCCAGGACATACCGCCGTCCATGTAGCGTCCCATCTGGGTCAGAGCGTAGGGCGTGTGGCCCCAGTATGCATCGTGCAGCATCACGTACTGGTAGAAGTTGCTGCGTCCCAGCACGTTCTCCATGCCGGAGTAGATCTTCAGGTTCTTGTGGCGCACGGGCAGGTTGATCTCATAGCGAAGGTCCATGCGGGCGTAGCTGGTTCCGCGCATTGCGTTGACCTGCGACAGGTCGTAGATCTCGCGTTGCTGGTTGTACGACTCGTCGAGCAGGAACGGCGTATACGGCGTGCCGGAGTGGTAGCTGTAGCGTCCGGTCAGGACCTGGCGGCGGCTGAGGCGTACGCCGCCCAGCAGGTTCCCAAGGATCGGCATGTCGTAGTTCGCGCGGCGCCAGACGCCATCGAGAGCGGTGTGCTGCACCGAGCGCGAGGTGAGGTTGACCTGCGCGAAGACGCGGCGCTTCATGTTCGTCTCGTACTGGGCTTCAAAGCCGAGCACCTTGCCGCGGCCCGCGCTCACCATCGGCATGTAGAGGTACGGCTGTCCGAAGGAGTCGACCATGTCGGCCAGGCTGAGCGAGGTGAACTGCGTGGAGACGGGATAGTCGGAGTAGCGGCGGGTGTAAACGGTGGTCATGAAGTGGCCGCCGAACCTGTCGATCGCGCTGAAGCCGAACTGCGTCTGCACGTTGCGCATCGGCTTCAGGCCGATGTTCGAGGCGTAGCCGAGCATGATCGGAAGCGAGGGCATCTGGCTGTAGCTGCCGATGCCGCCGAAGAGGAACGAGCGCTTGCCCAGGCCGAGCTTGGCGCCGGCACGCGGCATCCAGGCGGCGGAGTTGTTGATGCCCCAGTGCTCGCCGCGCAGGCCTGCCTGTAGCTCCAGCTTGCCGACCGCACGCACGGTGCCTTCACCGTACACGGCATAGTTGTGTGGAGCGCCGTTGTAGGAGGTGTTCGAGGCGTCGACCGGGGTCGGATCCTGGCTGTACGGCGTCGGGAAGCCCTGCGCCTGGTTGATGTTGTAGTCAATGCTGTGATGGCTCCAGGTGAAGCCGCCCTGTACGTGAACGCGGCTCGTCTCGAGATAGGCGTCGTACTTCATCGTGATGGGCGTCTCGTTCAGGCGATCGCTGTAGACCGGCGCATCGTTGTTATAGGCGCTGGTCTGGCTGGTGGTGCTGGTCACGCTGGAGTAGTTGAGCTGCAGATCGCTGCCGCCGTTCTTCTCCGCGCGGTGCCAGGTCACGGCGCCGGTGCTGCGGTTGCCGCCGAAGCGCGTGTTCAGAATGTTTGGGTCATCCGGGTCCTCGGTGTTCGGCGAGATGTTCAGCGTGTCGCCCGACGAGAGATAGAGCGTCTTGATGGTGTCGCGGTCGCTGAGCGCAATGGTCGAGGTCGAAAGAATGCTGTGGTAATCCGGCACACCGTCGAGACCGATGTCATTGGTGAGATAGTTCACGATGCTGTGGCGATACTGGGTCAGAGTCGAACCGATGCGGCCGATGGGCTGCTCGAGCACGAAGCCGGAGCCGGCATAGCCCAGGTCGAGCTCGCCGTGACGCTGGTCGCTCTCGGGCACACGCGTGTGCATATCGAGCACCGAGGACAGGGTTCCGCCGTACTCCGAACCATAAAGCTGCTTGTGCAGGGTGATGTCGGAGATGGCGCTCGTATCGATGACGGAGACGAATCCGCCAGAGGAGCCGTTGGTGCTGATGTGGTTGATGTTCGGCATCTCGACGCCGTCGAGGACGAAGGTGTTCTCCATCGCGTTGCCGCCATTCACCAGGTAGGTGTTGCGCGCATCGGTGTCGAAGGAGACGCCGGGCATGGTCTGGAGGTAGCGCGGAACGTCGTTGTAGGCACCGGCCGCGAGGCTGACCTCCTGGGCGGTCGCATGGAGGGCCACGCCCTCGTCCGGCGACTGTGCATGGACATCGTCGCGAACGCTCACATCGATGTTCTGCATCACGCTCTCACGCGGAGCGACGGGCTCGGCGGACTTGACCGCCGGCATCGGAGCATCGGGCAGCGGCGAGGTGCTTGTGGCCGTTGGCAGCGCATTCGGAAGCGTCAATGCCGTCATCTGCTGAGCGCGCGAAACGCTCGATACTGCCGCCATCGCCAACCCACAAACCGCAACCGTTACTGCCTTCTGCGACCCTTTGATCTTCATACGAACTCTCCTTGAGCACCGTGCTCAGGGCGTTCATCGGCGTCGACTTTTGGGCTGGGGGAGGCGGACAGTAACGTGCCACACCAAAGTACCGGGCCCGCTGCCACATTCGTACACAGGCCTTCGCGGACGCATTACCAGCGTGTAGCGCAGGGCGTCCAGCAGGGGCTAAAATGCCCTGTTTTCGGATGGTCCTCACGCTGGAGATGGAGGCTTTCGAAGGGTGGCGTAGCGAATAGATACAGCCACAAACGCTCATCCTCCTGAGCGTGGCGAACGATGAAAACTGTCCGCTGCTTCGGTCGGGATGATGAGCGTTTGTGGTGGGTAGTGGATAGCGAAAGACGGCTGACCGAAATCGATACAGCTTACGCGCGCAGCTCCAACAGGCTTTGTTCGAAGCGAAGCAGGATGGCCGTCTTGCCCAGTTGATCGACGGCAAATGCTCTGCCCGCGGCGCCAAGGGTGGCGCGAAGTTCCGGGTCGTCGATGAGCTTCTGGATCGCACCCTGGAAGGCGACGGCATCGTCTGGGTTGACGATCAGACCGGCCGGAGCGTGTCCCTTGTCTCCCGCGATGATGTACGCCACCTGAGTGTCCGGGACGGCGGTGGCGACGACAGGGCGGCCGCTGGACAGCATCCCCGTCAGCTTGGAAGGCATGACCAGGTCGGCGGCGCCGGCGCGCTGTGGCAGTAAATGGATGTCTGCGGCGTTCAGCAGCTCGTTCAGCCTGTCGAGGGGCTGCAGCGGAAGCAGTGTGATGTTGGTCTGCCGGCCTGCAAGCTCTTCAAGATGGGGACGCAGCGCGCCATCGCCACAGATGAGGAAGTGGACGCGGTCATTGTCCTTGAAGGACTGGCAGAGCGGATCGAGGATCTCGAGACCCTGCTTGTTACCCAGGTTGCCGGAGTAAAGAAGAACGATCTTATCGTCCAGCCTCAGCTCCCTGCGAAACGAGTTGGGGCCGGTGAGTGGGTGGATGAAATCGGTGTCGACCCAGTTGGGAAAGAGCACGGCGTTGGCGGGATCGACGCCTTTGATCACGGCGCGCTCCACCATCTTCCTGGAGATGCTGGAGACGCGCGAAAACGTATGCGTAAAGAAGTCTTCGAGTTCAAGCGCTAACCAATGCAGAAAGCCCTCGGCGGGCAGCAGACCGAGATCGAAGGCCGCATCGACCTCAAAGTCCTGGATGTGAAGCCAGGAGGCGCTCTTGCCGAAGGCGGCGAAGAGCAGGGCGATGGGAGCGCAGAAGAAGGTCGGCTCAACCGTGATGACGATATCCGGTTCCCAGGTGGCGAGCTTGCCAAGCACGGGAAGACTGCTCAACATGAACGAGAGCAGATGGGCCATGCGGCGCATGCCGGTCGGCACTGCGGGAACATAAATGGGGCAACGGTAGACGACGGAGTTGTTGGCGCCTTTTTCCGTGCGGTACCGGTTGGGAAGATAGTCGTCCCAGACCTTCCACGCGGGATAGTACGGCGGCGCCGTCACGACACGAACCTCATGTCCGCGTTCGATTAGCCACTCACCCATCTCACCCGAGTACTTACCGATGCCAGTGAGTTCGGGCGAGTAATTTAAGCCGTAAATGAGAATGCGCACTTTATCCCTTAGATCGAATCTTTACCGCGCAGGACGGACACGCCTTCGCCAGGCCCCATCATAAACTCATCGTTCTCATACGTTTGCGATGGAGGAGCAAGAACGCTTACTGGTGGCTCGGTTTCCGTGGAGCTACCACCCTGGCCGGCGAACCCATGGCGATCGAGTCGCTGGGAAGACTTCGTGTTACGGTGCTCCGCGCTGCAACGATGGTACCAAATCCTATATTTACTCCCGGACAGACGAACACATCGGAGGCGATCCAGCATTCGTCCTCGATCGAAATAGGTTCGTTGGTGATGGTGAAGTCGATTTTGGTCGAATCGTGACTGCCGGCGCAGAGGTAGCTTCGCTGCGAGACGACGGCGTGATTGCCGATCGAGATACGGCCGAGTGTGTAAAGTACAGTCTCGTCTCCGACCCAGGCATAGTCGCCGATGCTGAGATTCCATGGGTAAACGATCGAAACGGACGGTCGAATGATGACATTCTTGCCGATCTTCGCGCCAAAGGCCCGAAGCAGAAACGCTCTCCAGCCATACATTCCCTGCGGCGAAGGATGAAACAGAAGCGTCTGAACGATCCACCAGATCTGAACGAACCACGCTGGCTTGCCTCGGAAGTTCGCCGGTACGGTAAACCGAGACAGGTCCTGGTATCGCCGTTGGCCTCCTGAATCATGCATGGTCTCTATCCTACGCGATCTCTTTTCGAGGTTGTGTATTCCAATGCTCTCATGTGGGAGGTATGTGCCTGCCCACCAAGAGGGATATTGAGTTTCCCCGGATGCTGCCGTAAAGTGAACGTAGAACAAGCCTTCGCTGTTTTCACGACAAAAAAGTAAACTCACCTTCGCCCTCGGCTCCAATCTCGATTGGAGCGTGTGGAAAGAGGTGGATTGGTTTATAGTACCGAGTGTTGTGCCGGTTGACATCTCCGGCTGGTTGGGATTTAGATGTGCGTTTCTATATGCACCAAAATCTCAGAACAAGGTAACCTAGTACAAATCATCTGAATTTGAATCTCGGGCAGGAGAGTGCGTTTTGAAGAAGGCATTGATCACGGGAGTGACCGGGCAGGACGGCGCGTATCTGGCGGAATTTCTCCTCAAGAAGGGGTATGAGGTTCACGGTATCAAGCGTCGCACCTCGCTCTTCAACACGGCGCGTATCGACCACATCTATGAGGATCCGCATAACCCGAATCCTAAGTTCTTTCTGCATTACGGAGATATGACGGACTCGACGTCGCTGATCCACATCATGCAGAAGGTTCAGCCGGACGAGGTCTATAACCTGGCCGCGCAGTCGCATGTGCAGGTCTCGTTCGAAGAGCCGGAGTACACGGCGAACTCGGACGCGCTCGGCGTGCTTCGTCTGCTGGAGGCCATCCGCATCCTCGGCCTCGAGAAGAAGACGAAGTTCTACCAGGCGTCGACTTCAGAGCTTTACGGTCTGGTGCAGGAGATCCCGCAGAAGGAGACGACTCCCTTCTATCCGCGTTCGCCCTACGCCGTCGCCAAGATGTACGGCTTCTGGATCGTGGTCAACTACCGCGAGGCCTACGGCATGTTCGCCTGCAACGGTACGCTCTTCAACCATGAGAGCCCGCTGCGCGGCGAGACCTTCGTCACCCGCAAGATCACGCGCGGTCTGTCGCGCATCAAGGTCGGCCTTCAGGAAAACCTCTTCATGGGTAACCTGGATGCTCGCCGCGACTGGGGTCATGCCCGCGACTACGTCGAGATGCAGTGGATGATGCTGCAGCAGGAGAAGCCCGTCGATTACGTCATCGCGACCGGCGTGCAGTACAGCGTGCGCGAGTTCATCCAGCGCTGCTGCGAGCTGCTGGAGCTGGACCTGACCTGGTCTGGCACTGGTGTGGACGAGAAGGCCGTGGACAAGGATGGCAAGGTTGTCGTCGCCGTCGATCCGCGCTACTTCCGCCCGACCGAGGTCGAGACCCTGCTGGGCGATCCGACCAAGGCGAAGACCGAGCTCGGCTGGGTTCCCCGCACCAGCTTCGACGAACTCGTCAAGGAGATGGTTGCGAGCGATCTGGCCGCCGCCGAGCGCGACGCCCTGGTCATCAAGCATGGCTACAAGGCGTACAACGTTCGCGAGACCTAGCACCTCGGCAGCCTGGGGCGGCGATTTCTGCCGCCCCAGGCTGCGCTTCAAGTCAGAAGAGCGACCAAGCTGGATGCCTTCGGGTGCGCCGTTTGCGTCTTTGCGCCTCCCTGCAACATCCCATGATCGAACGGAGTGAGCTATGTCTTCCCATTTCATGCCCCTGGACGCGCGCATCTACATCGCCGGCCACCGTGGTCTTGTCGGTTCGGCGATTCATCGCGGCCTCACCGCACAGGGCTACACCAACATTCTTACGCGCACACGGACCGAGCTCGACCTGCTCGACCATGAGGCGGTCGCGAAGTTCTTCGCCGATGAGAAGCCGGAGTACGTCTTCCTCGCCGCAGCGAAGGTCGGCGGCATTCTCGCTAACAACACCTATCCGGCGGACTTCATTCGCGACAATCTGACGATCCAGACCAACATCATCGAGTCCAGCCGCGACGTCGATGTGACACGTCTGCTCTTCCTCGGATCTTCCTGTATCTATCCGAAGATGGCGCCCCAGCCGATGCCGGAGACCTGCCTGCTGACCGGTCCGCTTGAGCCGACCAACCGTCCGTATGCGCTGGCCAAGATCGCCGGCATCGAGATGTGCTGGAGCTACAACCGTCAGTACGGCACGAAGTACCTGGCGGCGATGCCGACTAACCTGTACGGTCCGGGCGACAACTTCGATCTGAAAAACTCGCACGTGCTGCCGGCGCTGATCCGCAAGACAGCCGAGGCCAAGGCCGCAGGCGCGAAGGACATCACGGTCTGGGGCACAGGCACGCCGCGCCGCGAACTGTTGTACTCGGACGATCTGGCCGAGGCGTGCATCTTCCTGATGAATCTGGACGAAACGAAGTTCGGCAGCCTGATGAACGAAGACGGTCCCCCGCTGATCAACATCGGAACCGGTGAAGACGTCACCATCCGCGAGCTGGCGGAGGTCGTCTCGAAGGTGCTGGGCTTTGAGGGCGAGCTGGTCTTCGACACGACCAAGCCGGACGGAACGCCGCGCAAACTGATGGATGTCACCCGTCTGCACGATCTGGGCTGGCATCACAAGGTCGGTCTCGAAGAAGGCATCGGCCGAACCTGGGAGCTGGCGAAGACCTTCCTCTAACGCTGTGTGATTTGCTGCAAAAGGCCTGCCGCCGAGAGATCGCGGCAGGCCTTCTGTTCTAGCTAGGGTAGTTCTGATCAAGTGACCAGCATTCCCTCGGCAGCTAAAGCGCTAAAGCCGCATTCATTCCGAATGATTTGCGGCGGGACTGAAGTCCCGCCGTTTCAAAACACGGGCTTATTCAGAAGTTCCCTAGGAACTGGCCGCAACCGTCTTGATCCGCATATCGCGCAACAGGTTGCGAATCAGGACACTCTGGATCGGCAGCGTGATGATCAGTTGAGTGAGGATGGAGCCCAGGCAGACGCCGATGATGCCGAATCGGCGCGTGAAGTAGATGGAAAGCCCCAGGTTTGCGAGGCTGACAAAGATGGCGACGATCGACTGTACCTTCAGCACACCTGCCCCGTTCAGCAGCATGGAGAAGCAGGAGGAGATCGAGGCGATGACGCTCCAGACGGCAAGAGCGATTAAAAGCGCGATCGAGGGATGAACCTCGCGGCCGACGGTATGCTTCAGCAGCCATGGACCGATCAGTACAAAGAACGTGCCAGCGAGCGCGGAGAACGTAAAAGCCGTCTTCAGAGAATTGAGAAAGGTACTCCGTACCCAGCCTACGTCTCCACGCGAGGCCGCCTCACCATACGCCGGCCATAACGGTAGAAGCACCATGGAGATAAGCATGGAAATGACGGCAAAGAGCTTCTGCGGAACCGAATACACGGCGACTGCGGCCGCGCCCTTGACCTGCGCGATGACGATATTGTCCGAGGTATAGCTCAGCGCAACGGCGGTCTGCAGGATGAAAAACATCAGGCCGCTTTGCAGTAACCGCCGCGACGTCGTGCCGTGATACGTCGCCCACCGGGGCAGAAGCCAGGGCATCTCGCGAAAGAGCAGATAACCGTTGATCAGCGTAGCGACGACGATGCCGCAGCTTGAGGCGAAGACCAGCCATGACAGGCTGCCGTGCAGGACGATGACGACGAAGAGCAGGATGAGTCCGAGTGCGCTGCCCGCTGCGGCGACGATGTTCGAAAGATAGCCCTGCTGCAGTCCCGACTGGATTCTCAGAATGACGCCCAGGGGAATATTGGCGACAAAGAAGGCGTAGAGCACGACGAAGGCATGCGCGCCCTGCACGGCCAGGTCGGGGCGCACGTTGAAGAGCCGCGGCCAGGGCAGGAATGGGTAGGCGACCACGCCGATCAGCGTAAGCGACCCTGCAATGATCAGCATCAGAAAGAAGGCGCTGGAGATGGCCTCTTCGAGTGCCACGCGGTCGTCCTTGCCACTGGCGTCGGCGACTGCGTTCATCAGGCCGTTGCCGATGCCGAGGTCGGCAAAGCTCATGGCGCCGATGATCGAGACCAGCACCATCCATACGCCGTAGAGCTCCGGCCCGAGATAGCGCAGCGTGAACGGCACCGAGACCAGCGTGCCGCCGACGCTGATGACCTTCGAGACGCCAGAGGCCAGCGAGGTGAGAAACACACGGCGCATCCGCTCCCGCGCCCGCCCGTCCTCGGTCGAGGTGTCGAAGGGCTTAAGCGTCAGGTTGGCGAGCGATCTTTTGATCTTCTGGATCATCGCGGCACGGCGTCGAGCTGCCCGCTCTGGCGCAGGCAGGCGAAGATATAGGCGGCACCGGTTTGGGTATAGTGATCGTGATCGAACAGCATGGGAACGGAGTCCCCCCCGGCCGCACCGTGTTCGGGCACCGTTTCGACGCACGTGCCGGCTGTACACGTCGCATTTACCAAAGAGATATAGGGCACGTGCCAGAGGTTTGCGGCGTCCGTCTGCATCTGTTTGTCCAATCCATCGATCAGGGTGATCCGGTGTTTATTGGCCAGGCCGGCATCGTGGGCGCGAATGCCGTATGCCAGCAGGACCGGCAGAGGCGCGTCATACTCCACCGCCGGACCGAGCACGATGAGCGGCGTATTGTTCTTGTGCGCCCAGTCCGCCAGATGCGCCAGTTCGACGAGGTCGGAGTCCTTCCAGCGCGCGGTCACGACGATCGCGTCAACCTTATTCCTAGGTAGAAACTGCCCGAAGACATACGCCATCAGTTGTGCGCAGTCGGTGCGTGCGCCTTTCAGCAGAAACGGCTTGCAGTTGGAGGCAGTGGCCTGCAGCAGATTGGCAGGCGCAATGTCGGCCGAGAGCGCGGCCCAGGCCGCCGCAGCGTGACTGTCGCCCATCAGCAAAACATTCTTGCGCTGCGGATCAAGGTGGAGGCAGGTCGCCGGGGAGTACTCCGAGTAAGGCTCCGGGAACGCGACAAAGCAGGTTCCCTGGCGGAACTGCGCAATCTCGCTTGGGTCGCGATACCAACGCGCGATCTTGAGCGCCTCCGGCGGATACCGGGACGCCATGCCGTGGAGAGCCAGCATGGAGAGGCCGACCGCCGCAATCGCGGCGATTCCGATGCCGCTGGCGATCAGGATGCTGGGCTTGCTGCCGAGTATCTTCTTCGCGCGGAACGGGTTCTCGACGAAGTAGTACATCAGAGAGGCCAGCGCGAGACATGTTGCAATGAAGATCAGCAGGTTGACCCGGTGCGACAGGCTGACGAAGTGGAGGAAGCCATCTTCGCCAAAGATAATCAATGGCCAATGCACAAGATACAGAGAGTACGAGATGCTGCCGACAAAGACGATCGGGCGCAGCGAGAGAATCGACCCCAGCCATGTCGGCTTTTCGCCTTCGCCGCTGATGATGACCAGCGCGGCACCGAGGCAAGGCGGAAGCGCCGCCAATCCCGGAAAAGGCGTGGCCGCGGTATACGTCAGGATCGGCACCAGCATGGAGGCAAGGCCGAGCGCGGCAATCATGGCTCTGGTCAACGGCTTTTCCGGGTGAGGAAAGGCCCGCAGGGCAACGATGGAACCGACCATCAACTCCCATGCACGGGTCGTCGGCATATAGAAGTTCGTCGTCGGCCAGCGGTACTGACTGTAAACGCTGAGACAGAAGGAAAGGATCGCGACCACGACGATGGCACGGGCCATCCAATCGCGCTTATAGCGATAGACAGTCGCCAGGAACAGCGGGAAGACGACGTAAAACTGCTCTTCGACCGACAGGGACCAGGTATGGAGCAAGGGCCCCGAAGCGGAGAAGTAACTTTCCTTGGTCCAGAAATAGATATTGGAGGCGGAAAAGACGGTCGCGCAGAGCGACTTCGCATAGTCGATCAGATCGACCGGCAGCAGATAGATGTATGCCAGTGCGATCGTTCCCAGCAGAACGACGACGAGCGGCGGCAGGATGCGGCGGCAGCGTCGTTCGTAGAAGGTGGAAAGACTGAAGCGACCGTTCGAGATATCGCGAACGAGAATCGAAGTAATGAGATACCCCGATATCACGAAGAAGATATCGACTCCAACATAGCCGCCGGGAGCGAACACAAACTGGATATGGAACGCAATGACGGATAGTACCGCAATCGCTCGTAGCCCATCTATATCGGGACGGTATCTGAGGGAGTGAGTGGGAGGCACAGTACAAATATACCAAACGGGCTTAACGCCTGCGTCTCAAAGACATACCGGCGAAACCCGGTCTCATCGCCACGCGAGATTACACTGAGAAGGACCATGAGGTGCAGCACGATGCGTGCAAGCGTTCGCCACAGCTTCTTCTGCGCAGCTTCCATGCTCTGCATGGCCTGCGAAGCGATCTATGCCAGCGGATTGCCGAAGCTGCCTTCAGCCACAACTGAAATCGGGGTTTCGGCCGCAGAGTCTCCGAGAGATCATGGCGCTGCATGCGATGGCAAGGCAGACGATACCAGGGCGCTGCAGGCGACATTCGATGCGGGCGCCCGCACAGGCCAGCGTGTCTATATTCCAGTCAACTGCACCCTGTCCATTCATGGCGAACTACGGCTCCCTTCCGCTACGCAACTCACGCTCGATGGCGCGCTCAAAGGCGCCGGCGGCAGACTGAACGCACTGGGCGATCTGACCGCATCGGGAACCGGCTCCATCGGCATGACGGACGATGGCAGCGGCCATGTCTTCGGCATCAGGGTGCAACAGGGCCGGGTCACCATCTCGGGAATACGATTTGTCAGCGACGGCGACAAACAACTCAACGAAGCGATTCTGATCGCTCCGACCGCAGAGGGCATCAGCACGCTCGATATCCATGACGTCTACTTCAGCAAGGTTCAGTTCGGCATCCTGCGAGACAGCTCCACTGCGGCGCACACCGTGCAATTCGCCGAGATACACCATAACCAGTTCTTCGATCTGAGCGGCGACGCCATCGAGTGGAACATCGGCTACGGAGACGGCCAGCTTTCCATTGCCGACAACAGGATCGACCTCGTGCATGGAAAGCTGGTCAACCAGGGGATCGGCATTGGAGTGGCGGGGGAAGGCCCGTATGCAGATGTTCCGATCCACGCGCAAGACCGTATCTCGATCGTCCACAATACCGTTCGCCGCGTCCGGCAGGCGCTTCACTGCGAGGTCTGTGTAAGTGCCGAGATAGACGACAACAAAATTACAGAAGTCGATCCGATGTATGGCTCGGATTCGATCGATGTGGCGGCGATTCAACTAGTCGGCTCGTACGACAGCTCGGTCAGCCGAAACCATATCTCGGAGAGCGGACGGTACGGCACGATCCTGATTATGGCCGGCGTCATTCAGAACCGCTTCATTCCCAGCGGCGGCCAGAACATCATTGTAGGCAATCAGGTGATCGGCGCGGCCGGGATATTGGATATCTGTACGTGGCAGGCTCCATCGCCCAACCATCAGGCGGTGGAGTCGATCATCAGGGACAATATCATTGTGCGTGGGACGATCCGGCATACAGGCGTGTGTTCCTATACGCTCATCGGAAACGATGTCCTATCTCCAGCAGGAGAGAACGGCCTGAACCTCGATCTGGGCGCGGGGCGGTCGCCGAACGAGCGCGGTGGCCGCTTCGTCGTCGAGCTGGAGCGCAATCACGTTCGCGACGCCGATGGGAAGGTGCAGATCAACCTGAAGGATTTCAGCGATCCTTACTTTCAGCATGTGCTTCTTCTGGGCGAGGGGAATAACTTCGCGATGCCTGCCGGAAGTGAGGCCTCAAGGCAAGACGAGCCTTTGCCCGCTCGCCCCTGAGCTTCGATGGCTATCGCTGCGATGAGGCGATGATGGCGGAGGCCAGGGCCGCGCCGATGATGCCCTGAGTTGTGACGAAGGCCGACTTGATCTTGTTCGTCGCCACGTAGAGCATGTCGCCATCTTTTAGCTGGACGGCTTCGTCCTCGCCGCGCTCCTGCTTTTTAAGCGACACCGTGATCCGCTCCAGCTTATTGTCGTTGCGGCGTATGACCACCGCCTCGCCCAGTGAGGCGATCGCCGTCGTGCCCTGCGCGAGCGAGACTGCCTCGGCCACCGAGAGCGTGCCGGAGTGAACCATCAGATAGCCGCCGGGCTTTTGCACCTCGCCCAGCACGTACACGACGCCCGATCTGCGGACGTAGACCTCGTCTCCCGGATAGACGAGGGTGTTGCGGGCCACGGCGGAGTCTCTTCCGTTGGTGTAAGGCACCTGTTCGATCTCGGTGTCGGGCGCTGCTCCGATACGTCGGATGTCCACCGTTCCGCCTGCCGCTGTGGTCTCGCCGCCAACCAGCGCCAGCACATCGACCACACTGCGTGGACTGAGAAGCAGAACACGGCCGGGCGACTGCACCTCTCCGGCGACGGTCACATAGGGCTTTGAAAATTGCAGGATGCGCAGATGCACAAGCGGATTGTTCAGCAACTTGCCATCGACTAGCAACTTCGCGATCTTACCCTCGGCGGTTCTCAGGCTGTCGCCTTCGACCTGCACGGGACCAAGGAGAGGAACGACAATATTCCCACCCTCGACGGTGAGTTGTTGCGATAGCTCCGGCACGCCGTCCACTTCGAAGTTCAACAGGAACGCCTCTCCGATGCGCAACTGGCCGAAATTTTCCGGGAGTGCGATAGGGCCGGTGGAGCTGGAGGCGGAAGCGGACGATCCCCGGGAAGGCGAGGTCGTCTGCTGATCTAAATTGGCGCCAACGGAGGTATTCGTCTGGGCGGACGCAAGAGTGCACCAGAATGCGGCGAGAAAGAATATGCTCGGCAGGCAAACTGAGTACAGAAGACTTTTTTTTGCCACCGCTCTCACCCCTTGAAATCTCACCCTTTGGACCGGTTGGTCGATCCATTTACTGATAGTAAGCATCGTAACCATAACCGTAACCGTACGCCGTCTGATTTGATTCCACATCGTTGACGACATAGCCCAGCAGACGGCCGCTATACTGCCGCAGCATCGAAGCCGTTGCGCGAACGACCTGCTTGGTGGACCTGCCTGAACGGAACACCGCGACGATCGCATCGGCATGCGGGGCGATCAGGAGCGGATCGGTCACCAGCAAAACCGGCGGGCCGTCGATCAGCACGTAGTCGAACTCTTTGCGCGCCTTTTCGAGGATCGCAAGGAAGCGCTTGGACCCCAGCAGCTCTGCGGGCATGGGCGGGATGGTGCCCGCTTCGATGATGAAGAGATTGTCCTGGTTCGGGTGTTGCTGCAGCACCTCGTCGAGCTCCAGGTTCAGGCTGAGCAGATCGCTCAGACCGCGTCCCTGCTGCAGGTTGACACGCTCTCGGATCGTCGGCCGGCGCATATCAGCATCGATCAACAAGACCCGCTTGGTCTGCAGCGCGAACGCCACCGCCATGTTGTAGGCCGTCGTCGACTTGCCTTCGCCGCTGATGCCGCTGGTGAACAGAATGACCTTCGGCGGATCGTCGATTCTTGAAAAAAGAATGGCGGTGCGAATCTGCCGATAGCTCTCCGCCGACTTCGACTTAGGAGCGCGAATCAGCCAGGCGGCATCCTCCTGTTTGTCTGGAGAAGCGGGAACATTCTTGCTCTGGCCGTTCTCCACAAAATGGGGAACGACTCCAATCACGGGAGCGGACCACGCAGCTTGGAAATCTTCGATGGTGTAAAGAAATCGATCCCGCAGGTGAAGCGCGATGCCAATCAGCAGGCCCAGCAGAAGACCGGCAGCGGTGCCGGTCGCCAGCAGGCGGCTTGCGTTGGGCGAGGAGTTCAGGCTCGGCGGACGGGCGGGATCGACAATGACCATATCCGTCGACCGTACGCCGGCAGAGATACTCGCTTCCTGCAAACGGGTATAAAGATCCTGATACAGACCGCGACTGGTGTTCTCTTCCTGCTGCAGGAACGTCAACGCGGTAAGACTGTTGCCCAGTTCGAGCACCTGTTGCCGCTGATCGGTCGCGCGCTTCCGTATCCCGTCCTCATCGGCCTTGGCCAGCAGATAGCTGCTTCTGGTCTCGGAGTTCAGGCGGACCATCTGCTCGTGAACCTGCGCATCGATGGAGTTGAGCTGGTTCTGCAGCTCCAGCACCGCAGGATACTGAGAGCCGAATTTGACCGACTCCGAGGCCATCCGGATTTTGATCGCCGAGGCCTGTTCGCGCAAAGTACCCAACACGCGCATTTCATTGCCGCCGGCCAGACCGGCACCCAGCGAACTGGCACTGTTCAGGACCAGATCGACATCATTGGTCTGGATAATGTGGTACAGAGCCTCCCGCTGGATGCGGGCTACCTCAGCACGGGTCAGCTCTTCGTTCAGTGCGCTCAACCGTTGAAACGCCGTGCTGTCGACGCTCGGCGCCATCGCTCCGATATTGCCGCGCGCTCCACCGCCGGCCGATGGAGCGGGGGCGCTCATTC
Organism: Granulicella rosea; assembly: GCF_900188085.1. Classification (GTDB taxonomy): domain Bacteria; phylum Acidobacteriota; class Terriglobia; order Terriglobales; family Acidobacteriaceae; genus Edaphobacter; species Edaphobacter rosea. The sequence goes on along the minus strand of NZ_FZOU01000015.1, from coordinate 39,845 downwards.
CTTCGGAGACAATGCCGGATTTTTGCTGAAAAGCCGCGACCTGGCGATGATTCTCTTCAATCTTCCGCTTCAGATCCTCAAGCTGCGTCGTGAGCCAGGTAGACGCCATAGAGGTCGCTTGGTAACGGTTCTCCGTATTGTCTTGCAGGTACGCCTGCACGACATAGTTGGCAATCTTGCTGGCGCGGTTGCGATCCGTGTCGGTGTAAGAGACGGCAAGCAGGCGCGTACTTTTCAGTACCTCTACCTGGAGTCCTTTATGAAAGATCGCCAAGACGCGGTCGCGGGTATAAGGTGCATCCTTGAGCGGCAGGCTGCGCTCACGCTCGTACACATCATGCAGCTTCCCCTTGGGGATCTCGTTGTAAGGAGGCTCCTGCATGAGATTTAGCGAGGAGATCACCGACAGGGCCGTATTGTCGTTCTGTAGAATCCGCTGATGGGTCAACATGTCGGTGTTGAGCTCCATCCCGCCGCTCAGCGAGTCGCTCAAACCGGAAAGCTCTTGAAGACCGAGCCCGGAGGATGAGTCTTTATTCAACTCGACGATGGCCGTTGCCGTATAAAGCGGCGGCGTATGGAGATAAACCGCCAGGCCTGACAGGAAACCCAACACGATGCCGAGCGCGATCCAGATCTTGCGCCGTCGCAGGAACTCCCAAACGCTTTCAAGGGTTAGGTCGCTCGATCCCTGTTCCGCGTCGTTTAAATCGCTCGCAATGGACGCGTCGTTATTATCAAAAGCCATATGGTCTGGGGTGCTCTTCCTTGATCTCTTAGAATATACCAGACCGAACCACCCCCGACCCGCCGCCTTCAGGGGGCTCCACGACCCTCGCGAGGAAGCCTCGCTCTGTCTGCATCTTCCTGTAAACTGTTGAGACGAGATCGCACAGGAGCTTCTGGTGAAGATATTGCTGTTAAACATCCGTGCTTCTCAGGGAGGAGCCGGACGAGTCGCGCTGGACCTTCACAAGCGGCTACGGGGGGCTGGCGTCGATAGCCGCCTACTCTATGGATACGGCTCCGGCGTCACCAACGATCCCGCCGTAGCAGGCGACCCCAACATCCAGCGACTGGCAACCAAAGCCACTGTGATGACCAACTATATAAGCCACACCCTGCTCGGATACGACATGGTCACCAGCAGTCCGGCTCTGCTGGAGAGCGCCATCCAAGCAGCCGACATCGTCCACGTTCACGCACCGCATCATTATTATTTGAACTGGAGCCATCTCGTCGATCTCGTCGTCCGCCATCGCAAACCTATCGTACTGACGGCACATGACTGGTGGTTCATTACCGGACGTTGCGGGCTGCTTGCGGGATGCACCGGATGGGAACGTGGATGTGGCGAGTGCGGTCAACTGCGCTTCAACGATCTCAAGACAGTATTCGATATATCGCGTTTGCGCCGGAAGCAAAAACTGGCAGCAATCGCACGTCTTCCTGCCCCGCGCTTCCTCTGTCCAGCGGAACATCTGGCAGGCAACTACCGGTCCGTTCTCCCCAATACGTCGATCCAGGTAGTGCCGAACTCCATCGACGCCGAGTTTGAAGCTGCGCTGGAAGAAGAGACTCTGAATCGGGATACCGTCGCCGCGCGCCGAGGCTTCCTGTTTTCCGCCGCCGACCTGAACTCCGTCGTCAAGGTCGATCACGCCCTCGTGGAGAAGCTCGCGAATCGGCCCGAGATTCCATTGATCCTGGCGGGCCGTAACAATCCATTCCATTACTCCAATGTCGAAGAGTTGGGCGAAGTGCGGGCACGTCAAGAGATGGTCAAAATCCTGCTTCGCGCACGCGCCCTGGTCTTCTGCTCCACATCGGACAATGCACCCCTTACAGTCATCGAGGCGCTGACCGCCGGATGTCATGTGCTGGCATACAACTCCCCGGCAACTGATGAGATTCTCGCCAAGGTAGGCGGACGCACGCTGCCCGACCGGCAGGCTATGGCCGACGTCATCGCCAACGACAAAATCGAAGAACTCTATGGTGGTATGGATTCCATCGAACTCAGCCGCCGCGCACTCGCCATCTTCTCCGGCAAAACCATGGCGGACACCCATATCCAGCTCTATCGCGAGATGCTTCCCACCGCTTCGTAACCCCGAGTAATCCTATGACCCGACACAGAATTACCCAAATGTACGTCCTCGCCAGGAGCGCCCCGCATGGGTAAAGTAGGACTCTCGCTCGTCGTTTTTTTGCTCTATGCCAAGATCCTTATGGTGGGAACCTATGCCGTGACCGTGGGTAGCCTATATGTGCCCATCTTCATCGTTGCCACCTTCATCGCCAACGGAAAGAATTTACGCTATACGCTCGAGCTTGCCTCGATGGCGCTCTACCCTATTCTGGTCTATTTAGCACATGTGGCGTTCAGAAGCACTTATTCGCTCGGAATCACGCGCTTTCTTTCATCTTATGCGCTTTGGCTTGTTTCTGTCGTTGTGATCTGGTGCGCCTTTCAGCGGCGCTCGGTGATTCGCGATATGCGTCCCGATAAAGTATTGTGGATCCTGCTTGCATTGGGCGCTTTGCAATACATAGGTCTTACGTTTCTCGGCACCACCATCGGATACACCTTAATTCAACCTATCTCCATCAATAACTTCTTCGAAGGCTATACCAATGTATTAGCCTCGGATGCAACGCGCGCCGTGGGCTCTTACTACGAGCCCTCCATGTTCGGTCGCGTCACCAGTACGCTCGCCATGATGCTGCTGGTCCGCGATAAGAAGCCTTACACTTTTATTGCCTATACCGCGATGGCCTTCATCTTCAGCAGCTCGTTCAGCATCATCATTCTCGTCGTAACCGCAATGGTCTTTTATGCGGCTGGTATGAAGAAATCGATCGTCGGACTCGGCATCGCGGCTCTTCTGATCATTGCCATCGCATGGCCGCTGCTTGAAAAGCGGCTGGAGGTCGGCGTAGGCGGCGAAAGCGACAACTCGACCCTGGTGCGTACCGTCCTGCCTTTGTTCGTGCTGAAAGGACTGCTGCCGCACTACCCCATGGGCGTCCCGATTGGAGCCAATGCCTCGGTCGTTGGAAATGCTTCTTCGGCAGAGCTCCTGGACTTCCGTGAGGCCAAGATCACCAACGGCGTCTACGAGTTCGTCATGTATTTCGGCTTCATGGCGCTGGTGCCTTTTACGATGGTTGTTCTGTTCATCATTCGATGCTTGCGACGCAGAGATACGTCCATGGCTCTGGCCGGAAGTTATCTTATTCTGGCGACAGGCGCCTCCAGCAGCTTTCTCAGTATCGAATCTTCCCTGCTGATCGCTATCTTCATTGTCTCCATGCGCTTCAAATCGAACAACCCGGCATGGACTCTTTCGAGGCCCTCACGGGTGAAACAGAGCTGGCAGTCACAAACGAACCCTGGCGCCATCGACCTTTCCCTCGCAAACAAGATCTGAGATACGCCTTATCCGTGTTATGGAGCATTCTTCCAAAGACCTTTAGAAAAACCTCAAATAAGGAAGTCCGTTCCGATGATCGATCCAACCCCCACACTTCCCTCCCAGCCGGCGCCCCCCTCCTCATCGTCCCCTTATTTTTCCGTAATCACCGTGGTCTGGAACAACCTGGACGGTCTCAAGCGGACCAGGGAGTCTCTCAGCCGGCAGACATGCGCGGACTGGGAGTGGCTCGTCATCGACGGCGGATCGACCGATGGCTCACCTGAATTCGCGCGAACCTGGGACGACCCGCGCGTAACCGTTGTCAGCGAGCGCGACAAAGGCATCTACGACGCCATGAACAAGGGGCTGGCTCGCGCGACCGGCGAGTATGTCATCTTGCTGAACAGCGGCGACCGCCTTGCGACCACCACTGCCCTCGCCGAGGCGAAAGAAGTCCTCGTCAAAGACAGGCCGGGAATTCTCTTCTGCAGCTCGCTGATGAGCTTCGGCGTGATGCAGGTGAAGCGCAAGGTGAAGGATCCCAGCTATCTCTGGCACGGCCAGCCCGGCCTGCACCAAGCCACCATCTTCGATCGCCGCGAGCATGCGAAGTTTCCTTACGATATGACTTATACGATCTGCGCCGACTACGACGTCGTCACTCGCATGTCGCGTACGCTGAAGTTACAGTCGGCTGATATTCTTTTCAGCGAGAATGAATTTACAGCGGAAGCCACCAGCGGCCGCAATAAAACCAAGCTCATTCTGCAGGCCGCAAGAGCACAACGCCGTAACCTGAAGATGGGTCTTCCTCGCGTGGCCTTCAGCGTTCTGCGGCGCATCGCGAGCTCGATGGCGGCTAAGGTCATCACCGGCGCCGACCGTGTAAAACGCATGAACGAGTAAGTAAATTCTCGGCATACCTGCAAACAATCCCCACGCTTACACAAGGCGATGGGTAGAACAGCTTGCACACGAGGATTTCCATGTTCAAGCTCCGCCTGTCCGCCTTTGCGTCTACCGCGTCCAGCGTAAAAACGTCGACGGCGGCAGTTTTCTCCGTCGCGTTTGCCGCCTGCCTCGCCCTTACCGGTTGCACCCACACCCCGACGCCAACTCCCGTGAGCACCACCGGGTATGCGATAAAGGGTCTGGTGCATGGCGGGCAGCAGCCCGTCAGCGGTGCCACTATCCAGCTTTATGCGGTGGGCGCAACCGGAGACGGCTCCCCGTCGCAGGCGTTGCTGACCAAGACCGTCACCACCAGCGACGGCTCCGGCAACGCGTCCAACAGTAACGCCAACGCCGGAAACCAGCTCAACAGCCTGCCCGTAGGCACGTTCGGCATCACCGGCGACTACACCTGCCCCAGCGCCTCGACCGAGGTCTACCTCGTCAGCACGGGCGGCAATCCCGGTTTCGCCAGCCCCGTCAACAACTCCGACCTGATCCTGCTGGCCGCGCTCGGACCCTGCGGCTCGCTTACGCCGGCTACTTTCATCACGCTCAACGAGGTCACCACCGTCGGCTCGACCGCCGCACTCTATCCTTATATGGCCTCGTATGCGGCCATCGGCTCCGGAACCAGCGATGCAACATCGCTGGCATCAGCCTTCTCGCTGGCCGCCGAGTACGTGAACGTGGCCAGCGGCACAGCTCCCGGCACGACGCTGCCCGCCGGATACTACGCCTCCAGCGTCGAGATCGACACCCTGGCGAACATCCTTGCAGCCTGCATCAATTCGACCGGCGGCGTCGCCAAGGACGGCAGCAACTGCGGCATGTTGCTGCAATACACGACGCCTGCCAATGGCACGGCGCCCACCGAAACCGTCGGCGCCATCCTCAATATCCTCAAGAATCCGACCCTGAACGTCGCCAATCTGTTTAACCTGAGCACCGCCAACGCACCCTTCCAGCCGGCCCTTCCAGCGCCGAATCCCGACTGGACCCTGCCGATCCTCCCCATGCCCGCGACGCCGACCTTCTCGCTCGCGGCCGGAACTTACACCGGCGCCCAGACGGCGACCATCGCCGAGACCACAACCGGCGCGACGGTCTACTACACCACCAATGGCACAACGCCGACGATCTTCTCCTCCGTCTACTCCGGCGGCGCCATCGCCATCGCTGCGTCCGAAACCCTCACGGCCGTCGCCTACCTGAACCGCGCGCCCAGCGCTATCGCCAGCGCGGCGTACACCATCATCACGCCTGTGACCTACCCCGGCGCGGTAACCTTCTCCCCGATGCCCGGCGACTACGCCACGGCCCAAACGGTGACCCTGTCCGCCCCCACCAGCGGAGCCATCTACTACACCACGGACGGCTCGACGCCCACCACCTCGTCCACACGCTACACCGCGCCTATCTCCGTCCCGGCATCCGAGACCATCAGCGCCATCGCAACTGCTACCGGCTACGTCAACAGCTCCATCGTCAGCGGGGGCTACTTCATCAACCAGGGCAGCGGCATCATCTCCACCTACGCGGGCGGAATCGATGGAGACACGGGCGACGGAGCCCAGGCCAGCAATGCAGAGATCTACGGCATAGCCCCAGCGGTCGACGGCAGCGGCAACCTCTATTTCGTCAGCGGCAACATCATTCGGAAGATTACCCCCACAGGCGTCATCTCCACCCTGACAATTCCCGCTGCCCTTAGCAGCCCATCCAACATTGCCTTCGACAAGGGCGGCAACCTCTATATTGCGGATCAGAACGATATCCTCGTTCGCAAGTTCACCACGGCGGGCACCATCTCCACCATCGCGGGTTTTGGCGGCGTGGGCTTCAGCGGAGACGGAGGGCTCGCAACTGCCGCGAAATTCACCACCCCTTTTACCGTCGGCTTAGATAACACAGGCCTTGCCTATATCGCTGATACCGGAAACTACCGGGTTCGCAAGGTCGACGCCTCGGGCATCATCACCACCGTCGTGGGCAATGGCTCGGCGGCCTTCAGCGGAGATGGAGGACCGGCTACCAGCGCCGGGTTAACCCCCAACAGCGTTGCGTTCGACGCAGCCGGCAATATGTACATTGCCGACTCGACCAACTATAGAATCCGCAAGGTCGACACGAACGGCATCATCACCACAATCGCTGGCACGGGTGTTCGAGGCTCTACCGGCGACGGAGGGCCAGCCCTCAGCGCCACTCTCTACGGGCCGACCTACATCAGCTCCGACGCAGCCGGCAACCTCTACTTCATGGACAATCAGCGGGTCCGCAGAATCGACTCGTCCGGCGTCATCACAACCGTCGCCGGAACCGGAGCCGCAGGCTACAACGGCGACTTCATCAGCGCGACGACCGCCCAATTGAATGTTCCCCAGGGAGTAGGCGTTGACAGCACTGGCAATCTTTATATCGCCGACACGGCTAACTATCGAATTCGTAAGGTTACCTACTTCAATCCAAATGCCGCCGCCACCCCCACCTTCTCGGTCGCGGCCGGAACCTACACCTCGGCCCAGGTTATAAGCCTCTCCACCACGACCCCGGGCGCAACGATCCACTACACCACCGACGGCTCCCTTCCGACCGCGACCCTGGCTTATACGACCTCAGCGGTCTATACCGGCCCCATCACTCTCACCACCTCGCAGACCATCAAGGCCATTGCGGTCTTGCCCGGCTACAGCAACAACAGCGCCGTCGCCTCTGCGGCCTATGTCATTCAGATTCCGGTCGCCTCGGCGCCCATCCTCTCGCCCGCGCCCGGCAACTACGCCGCAGGACAGACGGTGACGATCTCCTCCACCACAGGAGCCATCTACTACACCACCGACGGCTCCGCCCCCACCACCTCGTCCACGCTCTACACCGGTCCGATCACCGTCCAGACCTCCGAGACAATCAGCGCCATCTCCTTCCCCTCCGGCTATGCCAGCAGTACGGTCACGGCCGGCGGATACTTCTTAAACCAGGGCGTCGGCGTCATCAACACCATCGCCGGCGATGGTGAGACGGGATACTACGGCGATGGCGTCCCCGCCACCAGCACACCGCTCTCCACTCCAACGGCGACTGCGGTTGACAGCAGCGGCAATCTCTACATTGCTGATTCGGTCAATTACCGCATTCGCAAGGTCACTCCGGCAGGCATCATCTCCACTATCGCCGGCACGGGCGTCTCCGGAAGCACCGGCGAGGGTGGACCGGCCACGCTCGCACAGATCGGATACCCAGGAGGCGTGGTCGTCGATAACAGTGGCAACGTCTATTTCTCGGACGGATCTATTCACAGGATCGCGCCGGACGGTGTTATCTCCACCGTTGTCGCGGGGGCCAGCCAGTCCTTCATATTCGATCAGGCAGGCAATATTTACTTCACCTACCCAGGCCAAGGCCAGTTCAGCGGCATCGGTAGCCGAGTTTACAAGATGGACCACATTACCCATGGGCTCACCCTCATTGCGGGCAATGGCACGGCAGGCTACTCCGGCGATGGACCGGCGATCAGCGCCGAGTTGTCCTATCAGATTGGTGGCATCGCCTTAGACACCAGCGGCAATCTCTACATCGCCGACCCGGCCTACAACCGGATTCTCAAGGTAGATACCACCGGCTATCTGACCACCGCCGTAGGCGCCGGCACGCCTGGTTTAGCGGGGGGATTCGGCGGTGACGGCGGCCCCGCCAGCGCCGCTTTGCTCAACAATCCAAGTGGCATCGCCTTCGATACGGCCGGAAATCTCTATATCGTCGACACCGACAACGATCGCATCCGCAAGGTCACACCTGCTGGCATCATCTCCACCGTCGCCGGAAAAGGCGGCACCCCATCATACGGCGGCGACGGAGGCAGTCCACTGGCCGCTTCGTTCAGCTTTGTTTACTATGCAATAGATACGCTGACGATCGACAGCTTCGGCAATCTCTACCTCGCCGACACCTACAATCAGCGCGTCCGCAAGATCACCTACTCGACCGGGCTCGCCGCCGCCACTCCGGTCTTCTCACCGGCTGCCGGAAGCTACAGCGCCGCTCAGACCGTCTCCATCTCGACCAGCTCTCCCGATACGTCGATCTACTACACGACCGACGGCTCCACGCCCACCACCTCGTCCAATATCTACACCGCGCCCATCACCGTCGCCGCCTCGCAGACCGTCAACGCCATCGCCACCGGCGCCGGTTACACATCGAGCCCCGTCGCCAGCGCCGCCTACACGATCACCGGATCGCTGCCCTACCCCGGCGCGGTCACCTTTTCGCCTGCACCAGGCAACTACTCCATCGCCCAGACGGTCTCCATTACCGCCCCCATCAGCGGCGCCGTCTATTACACGACGGATGGCTCGACGCCTACCACCTCGTCCACGCTCTACACCGGTCCCATTACGGTCTCGACGCCCGAGACGATCAACGCCATTGCCACCGCCACGGGCTATACCAGCAGCTCCGTCGTCAGCGCGGGTTACTTCATCAACCAGGGCATCGGTATCATCTCCACTGTTGCCGGCGATGGAATCTCCGGATACACAGGCGATGGCAGCCAGGCGACCGGCGCGGAGCTCGCCTTCCCCTACACCACCGTCATGGACCGCAGCGGCAACCTGTACATCACCAATGCCGCGGGCTCCTGCAGTTGCGTTCGCAAGGTCACCCCCGCAGGCGTCATCTCCATCATCGCGGGCAGCCCAGGCCATCTTGCCTATGGGGGCGACGGAGGCCCAGCAACCACCGCGTATCTCAACTATCCGGAAGGCCTGGCCATCGACAGCGCCGGCAACCTTTATATAGGAGACAGCTTAAACCTGCGCATTCGCAAGGTCGATACGACAGGCAACATCACCACCGTCGCAGGCACAGGCGCCCAGGGCTCCAGCGGCGACGGCGGACTGGCCACCAGCGCCACCTTGTCCAACCGTCTGTATGTCGCGGTCGATGGCAGCGGAAACCTCTACATCGCCGACATCGGCAACAACAAGATCCGCAAGGTCAACTCCGCAGGCATCATCTCTACCGTCGCCGGCAACGGCACGGCGGGCTTCAGCGGAGACGGCGGACCGGCCACGAGCGCCCAACTGTCCTACCCCTCGGGCGTCGCGGTCGATGGCGCCGGCAATATCTACATCGCGGACGAAAGCAATAACCGCATCCGCAAGGTGAACTCCGCCGGCGTCATCTCCACCGTCGCGGGCACTGGTGTCCAAGGCTTCTCCGGCGACGGATTCGCCGCCACCAGCGCGACCCTGAACCAGCCATTTACCGTGAACGTCGATACGGCCGGCAACTTCTACTTCGCCGACGCCCAGCGCTTCCGCAAGGTCGATCCCTCCGGCATCATCACCACCGTCGCCGGAAACGGTACGGCAGGCTACAACAGCGATGGCATCAATGCGGTCACCGCAGAGTTGAACAACCCTACCGGCATCTTCGCCGATAGCATAGGCAACCTCTACCTCACCGATTGGGCCAACTCGCGCGTCCGCAAGGTAACCTACTCCAACGCATATGCCGCAACGCCGACCTTCTCCGTCGCCTCCGGAATCTACACCTCGGTCCAGGTCGTCGCCATCACCACCGCGACAACGGGCGCGTCGATTTACTACACCACCGACGGCACGACGCCGACAACGACGTCTTCTCTGTACAGCGCTCCCGTCACGGTCCGTACATCCGAGACCCTGAAGGCAATCGCCGTCCAAACCAGTCTGCTGAACAACAGCTCAGTCGCCATCGCGAACTACGTCATCTCGCTCCCGCAGGTCGCCAGCACACCCACCTTCTCGCCCGCGCCGGGCAACTATGCTGCGGGACAGACGGTCACCCTTACCTCCAGCAGCGGCGGCCCCATCTACTACACCACCGACGGCTCGACCCCCACCACCTCATCCACGCTCTACACTGGCGCCATCACAGTTGCGGCCTCCGAGACGATCAACGCCTTTGCCGCGCCTACCGGCTATGTCGCCAGCTCCGTTGCGAGCGGCGGCTACTACATCAACCAGGGCATCGGCATCATCACCACCATCGCAGGCACTGGAACCTCGGGCTATAACGGCGACGGCATCGCCGCCACCAGCGCCCAGCTTTATTCCCCGTATGCGGTGGCCGTAGACAACAGCGGCAACGTCTATATCGACGACTGGAACAACTACCGCATCCGTAAAGTCACGCCGGCAGGCGTCATCTCCACCTTCGCCGGCACAGGCGTCTCCGGATTCAGCGGAGACGGCGGAGCGGCCAGCGCCGCGCAGATTGGCGCTGCTTTAGGCGTTGCCGTCGATAGCAGCGGCAACGTGTATATCGCGGACAGCACCAACAACCGCGTTCGCAAGGTCACCCCCGCAGGCATCATCTCCACCATCGCAGGCAACGGAACCCGAGGCTTCACCGGCGACGGTGGCGCAGCGACCAGCGCCGAGCTAGCATACCCTCAGGCCCTCGCGTTCGACAGCAATGGCAACCTCTATATCGCCGACGCAGGCACCTACCGGGTCCGCAAGATCGACACCTCCGGCATCATCTCCACCATCGCGGGCAACGGCACAACGGGCTTCAGCGGAGATGGAGCCATCGGAACCAGCGCCTCGCTGGCCAACGTCGGAGGCATCGCGGCAGACGCCAGCGGCAACGTCTACATCGCCGACATCGGCAATAACCGCATTCGCAAGGTCAACGCCGCTGGCATCATCTCCACCTTCGCCGGCACCGGCACGAAGAGCTTCTCCGGCGATGGAGCCGCCGCCGCCAGTGCAACCCTCAATCTTCCGAATGGCATCTTCGCCGACACCGCCGGCAATCTCTACATCGTCGATAGCGGCAACGAGCGTATCCGTAAGGTAACTACGGGCGGCATCATCTCCACGGTTGCAGGAAACGGCGGCTCGGGCTACAGCGGAGACGGAGTCAACGCGACCACCGCGTCTCTTTACTTCTCCACCCTGAACCCCACCGGGATGTGGGTCGACAAGACTGGCAATCTTTACCTCGCCGACACCTACAATCAGCGCGTCCGTAAGGTGAGCTACTCGAACGCCTTCACCGCCTCCGCGCCGATCTTCTCGCTCGCCTCCGGAAGTTACACCTCCACGCAGTATCTTTCCCTCTCGACCAGCTCGCCCGGCGTGCCGATCTACTACACCATCGACGGCTCCACGCCGACCGCGGCGTCTACCCTCTACACCGCACCCATCGCCATCTCTGCCTCGCAGACCGTCAAGGCCTTCGCCTCGGGCGGCGGCTATGCCGCAAGCTCTGTCAGCAGCGCCGCTTATAGCGTCACCCTTCTACCAGCCGCCGCAACCCCGACCTTCTCGCCTGCAGCCGGAACCTTCACCGCGGCCCAGACGGTGACGATCTCGACCACCTCGGGAACCCCCATCTACTACACCACCGATGGGTCCAATCCCACCTCTGCCTCCACCCTCTACACCGGGCCAGTCACCGTCTCGAGCTCCGAGACCATCAACGCCATCACGCTCTCTGCAAGCTACACCGCCAGCCTGACCGCAACCGCCGGGTACTACATCAACCCCGCCGCCGGGATCATCAACACCGTCATCGGCAACGGCGCCGCCACCTATGGCGGAGACGGTGGCCCCGGCATCAACGCCTCGGTCAACAATCCGACCGGAGTCGCCATGGATGGCAGCGGCAATCTCTACATCGCCGACACGGCGAACAATCGCATCCGCATGGTCACCCCGGCGGGCATCATCACCACCGTGGCGGGCAACGGCTCAACGGGCTATTACGGCGATGGCGGCCAGGCGACGGCGGCATGGCTCAACGCGCCAAGATCGGTCGCGGTCGATCTCACCGGCAACATCTTCATCGCCGACACGGGTAACAACGTCATCCGCAGGATCTCACCCAATGGCATCATCGTCACCGTCGCAGGCACGGGCATATCGGGCTTCAGCGGCGACGGCGGCCAGGGGACCAGCGCGATGCTGGCCAACCCCGTTGGCCTCGCGGTCGACAGAGCCGGCAACCTCTACATCGCCGACTACACCAACAACCGTATCCGCAGGCTGTCCCCGGGCGGCGTCATCAACACCGTCGTCGGCGGCGGCTCGAATGACTGGGGTTACGGCGGCCTCGCAACCAACATGGCATTCAACAAAATCTTCTCCGTGGCAATCGATGCCTCTGGAAACCTGTACGTCGGCGACGAGCGTTGCCACGTAGCGGAGGTGAATCCGGCGGGTATCGTCACAATGCTGGCTGGCTCACCCTCTTACTACACCGTCTATCCATGCTATTTCTCCGGAGACGGAGGCAGCGCCACCGGTGCGTCAGCAACCATCTATCAGCCCTACGGCCTTGCCGTCGACAGTGCGGGCAACGTCTATATAGCCACCGGCGACGATCGGATTCGCGTCGTCTCGCAGGCAGGAATCATTAACACCATCATCGGCAACGGCGTATTGGGCTTCACCGGCGATGGCGGCCTGGCGTCGGCCGGGCAGGTCAACTTCAACTACTACGTGTCCACCGGCATCGTGACCGACAGCAAGGGCAACATCTACTTCTCGGACTCCGGCAACCAGCGGATTCGCAAGATCACTCACTAAGTTGGTGAGCCGTTCGTTGGCAGCAATCCGCCCACCTGAGCGAAGCCGAAGATTCGCGCTTCGGTCAGGTGGGCAACGATTTACCCTGCGGCGTCCGATACTTTAGAGCGGGTTCGTGGCAGGCGCTCAGACAACGAAGTAATCGCTAGTCCTTGCCCAGCCCCGCCAGGCGAAGCTTCGGGAAGTACGTCAACTGAACCACCGCCGTCGTATTGTTCCGCGCGCCGGGAAGATACAGAGGCGCCTTGAAGCGCTCCTGCTGTACCCAGGCGTTCAGCTCGAGATCCTTCTTGAACCGCTTCACCACACTCAGTTTGAACTGGTTCTGCGTCGTTCCGCCCTCGGTGAAGTCGTGCGCATTCTTCTTGTGCACATACTCCAACTGGACCAGCTCGTTGCCCGAGAGATGGTAGGTCAGCCAGCTCTGTTCGCCGACCGCCTGGCGACCGAGCCAGTCGCCCATGATAAATCCCTTGTTCGTGTAACCCTGCGGCTGGAAGCCTTCGAAGTAGGTGAAGTGGCCGAGGTTGCTGCGGGTTGTCGGCTGGTTCGAATCCAGACCTTCGACCCGCAACTCCATCTTCCTCGCACCCGGAATCTGCGAGATGACGAATCCCGGCCGGTAAGCCGCGCGGCGTGGTGCGCTGATGGGCGTCACGTCGTCATGGCACTCGGAGTCGGCGTACAGGGTGACGTACTTGCTGATAAACGGCAGCCGCCAGGAGAAGCTGAAATCGCTGAAGCGGGCGCCGGGATCCTGTCCAATCAGCTTCACGCCGGGGTCGTCTTCCACGTCGGAGAGCGAAAAGAAGCTTCGCAGGAAGGTATGCAGGGTCACCGGCGTATGGCCTTCCCCGCCGAAGATCACCGTACGTTCGAACGCAAACTCGAAGTTCTTGGTTGGCCGGAAGGAGAACGCCTCCTCGTGAACATACGGGCTGTTCGGCGCGGTGTGTCCCTTCAGGCTTCCGTACATGAAGTTGTATCGAACCGGGCCGAGCACGCGGGAGAGTAGCGGGATGTACAACGGCTCCACGCGATCGATGCGGAAGGAGTAGATGTTCTCCGCATTGTTGCTCCATGCGAGCGATCCGCCCTGACCGGGGCCAAGCCATGAATCGGTCTTGCCGCCCGAAATCTCGTGATTGAGGAAGTGAAAGGAGAGCACCGCCTCCACCAGCCGGAAGGGATTTTGCGCGGCGATCGGGCCGGCGGGAATGGTGGCCTGCGGCGCGTTGGGCGCGATATACGGCAGACCGATATCCAATATGGAGAGTGTGTTCGCCAGTTCGGGCGAGTATCCCGTACCGGAGGGCGAATGCTGATACTCGCCGCGGATGTAAAGCGAGAAGCGTCCCTTTTCTTCTGTCGTCGAGACGCCATCGATGGTGTTGAATCCCGGCTGATACGGTCTGCCGTAGTCGTTGACGATCGTCTGGCCCAGGTTGTAGCTGTCGCGCAGCGACGGGCCGGCGATGCCCATCATCCGCGTGTACATGGAGTCCACGCCATAGATCGTTCCGCCAGAATGGGCGTTTACGGTCTCCTCGTCGGTCAGCTCGCGGAGCACGACGGCGAGAATTTCCTTCGCCTCTTCGTTCGAGCCGCTCATGATGTTGTCCTGCGTCTCCTGCAACATGTGCAGCAGGCTGAGACGCGTCCACGGCCGCATGCTTAGATACATCGAGTCGACATAGCCCATCGAATACAGCCGCGTCATCTCGGGGTAGATCCAGCTATCGTCGGGGAGATAGACCGAGCTGCGGTTGCCCGCGAACTTGAAGCCCTGACGCTTCTTGAACAGGCCTTCATGCCAGGACGCGGCGCGAAACGCCTCCGATGTCTCGACTGCCCTGGCAGCCGGCTCCGTATCGGAGGATGTGAGATGAAGGCTTTCAGGCGTCGAGAAATTGTTCAAAGCGAGATGGAGCTGCGGCTCCGGGCCTGCAGGGAGCGTCTGTGCATGGACAACGCCACTCGAAGCGCACAGGACGAAAAGAGCTAGGACAGGAACGTTACGCTTCATTACGATCTCCCTTGCGACACAACCGTCACCGCTCCAAACGATATGCCGCATCCCGTCTTGCGCGAACTCCGACGACCCGTGGCGGCCATTTGGGTTTTACTGTTCTGCATCTGGGTAAGGAACAATCCAGCTCCATTTCGAGCATTCCCGTGTCAAACTTACATGCCTGGGTAGAAACCTCGATGCGACGGTTCGCAGCGGAATGCCTCAACGGAAAGCAGTTCGTTCTGGCGGCTAGACGTGTCAGGACTTAATGGTAGCACTTCCGTTCCCCGTCCCGGCTTTACAGTACAGGTTCGGCGCGGCCCCGAAGGCTCGATGTGTATCCGGCTGAAAACGCTGCGTTTCTGTCCGATACTTACGCGTTCGCGCATCTATCGACGGGCTTTCGCAGTTCCGCCGCTCTACTGGTTGGTTGCTGCCGCGAAAGTCGATGGAAGCGTCGGACATGTATCGCTATCTGAACGCGCCGTGAGGCTATAGCTATCCGGGAATTGTGGCTTACCTGCACCATCCGCCGATTGGAAGTCATAAGTTTCTGGCGTCGAGAGACGAGGGGTATCTAGCTTTGGAGGCTCAAGAGGTTGTTCCGATTGAGCCCTGCTCTGCTGATGGGCACGTTGAGGTTGAGGCTCCATTCCCGTCCCGCACTGTGCTTCTTCTTGAAGGCGGACTTGCGCGCTCCGGCTCCGCGTCCTCGATTCTCAGGAGGAGGTGGGTCGGGGATGGAAGCCGGCTCCGGCACAGCAGTAGGAGGAGGCAACGGTCTCGGCTCGGCCATCCACTCCAGAAGCGTCGCGACCGAGCCTCCTTTTCTGAGCAGATTTGCCAGAACGCGACGCGGCGCATCGGTAAAGAATCCGTTCTCGAACTGCTTCTCGGGGAGCATGGCGGCAGCGATGGCGTCCTCAACGCCGCGCCCGTCGAGCTCCGTCTGCAGGTTCCAGAACGGACAGCGAACGTCGCGCCAAAGATCACGACCCGCTTTATGTTGTTCCAAAACCGAACTCACCCTCCGAAGATGCGCATACGCGCAGCTATACCTTAGGGCTTGATCGTCTCATTTCCTGCCTCAATACGAGGTTTACAGGTTCCACGACGCGAGCTGACGCAAGCGATTCTCCGCGTTGATCCGTTCTCTGTCCGAGCGATCCGGGTCTCCCGCGATCGTCTCGTAGCGCTCTCGCTCGTTCAGCAGCCAGGTCGAAAGCTCCGCCTGTTCCTGCTGCTTCCGCTGCTGCTCCTCCGCCGCGAGCATTGCCTGACGCCCCATGCGCTCGCGAAAGCCGAGAAAGGTGGCGCCTACGAATGACTGGGGCACGGTCGCAAGGATCAGGCCAATCGGGTTGGCGATATTCCGGTTCTGTCGCGCCAGCTCAAGCTTCTCACGGACAAAGAAGGATATCTCCTCCCCCGTCGCATCGGGACGGATGCGGCGACAGTCGCGAATCAGCTGCTCGGCCGCCGGCTGATCGACAGGCCAGTACCGATTGAGCGCCTGCGAAACGATCTCGACGTCCATGCTTTCGGAGCTCTCCTGCGGCGCTGCCTGCCGAAGGGCTGGATGAAGCGGAGCCAGTGCGTTGGGAGGCTGCGGAGCGCGGCGCTTCTTCGGAGCAGCAGGACGTATATACGTTTCATCCCCTGGGGATGAAACGTAGGCAGGGGATGAAACAACCTCTTCTCCATCCGCCGTGCAGAACACTACCCCCTTATTGCGCAGCACGTAGTCCAGCCCAGCCGCACGCCTGCGCTCCAGAATCTGCTTATACGAGTAGACCCGGTAGAGCCGGGCTTGCGAACTCATGGTCTCGAAGTCTTCGAGAATCTCGATCGCTAGCTTCTCGAAGAGCCGGGAGATGTTCTGGCGCACATTCTTCTTCGCCATATTGACCTTGCAGCCGATGTCTGCCGCACCGATCCGGATCGTGCGGGCACAGTTCGGGTCGTTGTTCTCAGGCCGTCCGGCGCGCCACATCACCTGGTATATCGCCTCCTCGCCGAGCGAGTGGCCATCCTGAGCCAGCACACAACGCCTTACCTTGGAACGGCCACGCCCAGGGGTCAAACCATCTCGAACCTGCGGTGCGAGGTCGGCGGCAAGAGGCTCATCAGAGCCTATATACGTTTCATACCCAGGGGATGAAAGCACCCCTGGGTACAATTCCACCCCTGCGCGCGATACGGGCTCTGCCAGATCGTGCGGAGCAGTCGATGTCGTTAGCTTCCTGACCGTAATAGGAGTGACTGCACTGGACGAACGGATCTGACGGGATGCAGAACGATCAACTGATGTTTCATCCCCTGGGGATGTTTCATCTCTAGGGGATGAAACATGCTTGCCCATAAAGTGCGGGCCAAAGCTATGGAAGGTTCCGTTGCGGACATCCTCTGCGCTCACATCCAGAAACGAAGTCATCCCCTTCAGGGCCGGAGCCTGTGCGGCCTCGGTCCAGTTCAGGGGTTCGATCTTCTGTCTGCGTGAGCTACGCGGCAGCTGTGACATTCAAATCTTCCTTGAGCAGCTTCTCCAACTCATCCGCCACCTGGTGGTAGTCTTCGGCTGCCTTGCATTTGGGGTCGTAGTCGACGATGAACTGCGCCGCACGAGCGGCTTTGGTCACGCTCTGGTCCGTACGGATCGGGTGCAGCATCGGAATCTTCGTTCCCTGCGACAGACCTTCGAGGCCTTCAAGAACCGTCGTCGTCATGGCTAGGCGCCGGTCAACCATCACTGGCAGTAGCCCGACCGTGCGGATGTTTGCCTTCAGCAGCTGGTTGAGCGACTTCGAGGCTTCGATCGAGGCCATCGCACCCTGGAACGAGAGCGTGTCCATGCCAATGGGGATGAGCACCCGCTCCGCGTACACCATGGCGCAGGTCTGCAGCAGCGTGATCGACGGGCTGACGTCGATCAGGACCACGTCGTAGTCCTTCTCGACCTGCGAAAAGAGCTGACTGAAGGCGTGCTCGCGCGCGACGTTTCCCATCAGGATCGTCTCGACCTTGGTCGTCTCACGATTGGAGCAGAGGACATGGAGCTGCGGACTGATCTTCACGATGCAGTCGTCGAAACGGAGCTTCTCGATGACGAAGTTGTACAGGCCATACTCGGGCTTGAGTCCGAGCACGCTGCTGATCGATCCCTGAGGGTCCGTGTCGATCACCAGGACGCGCTTGCCGCGGTCGGCGAACTCCCGGGCAAGGGTAGTGGTGGTCGTGGTCTTCGAGACGCCGCCACGCTGGTTGGAGATGACGAGACGAATCATGCTTTTTCCCTCATTAGCTGCTGCTGAATGGCGTTTACTTCCTCCGGCCGCCATTGCCGGTAATTGTTTTCTGGATCGCGCGCGGGCTCTAAAACCTTTCCTGCCGCGAGCTTACGCATGAGAGTACGGTGAGAGATTCCCAGGACCGACGCTACCTCTGCCGATCGCAGCCAGATGGACACATTTCGCGGGGATGGTTTTCTCATGAAGGTAACCCTACTGGATAATATCGGCAGCGACAAGGGTAAAAGTACACAACCCATGACAGAAATCGACAAGGCCTTCCAATATGGATTTTTTGGATTCGGAGCATCTCGGACAGAACCAAGGTCAAACGTCGCCGTCGCTCGTTTCTTTCCGATTGTCATTAAAAACACTTCCCTAAGATATTGCTTAAGCTGTGTGGATGAAACGACCCCTGGGGGTGGGGATGTTTCATCCACAGGGGAGGGTATGAAGGGTGCTCTATCCTACGTACGAAACGTGGACAGGGCTCCATGGTTGAAACGTACCCAGGGGGTGAAACATACCCTGGGTACGGCAAAAAGAATCGACGCCCTTCTATTATGGTTGCGGAGAAAAGCAACGTAGAAAGCCCCCCGCTGGCGGAGGGGCTGATGGGCAGGGTCGTTCTAAACGTTCAGAAGCTCCACATACCGCCGTCCATCTGGCGGCCCAGCTGGGTGAGCTCATACGGACCTGGTGAGGATCTGACGTCGGGTCAGATTAACGCCGGCCAGTATATTGGCCATGACGGGCATGTCGAAGTTGGCGCGGCGCCATACGCCGTCGAGCGCCTGGTGCTGGACGTTGCTGGAGCTCGCATTGATCTGCGCGAAGATACGGCGGTGCAGATCGGTGTCGTACTGCACCTCGACGCCAGTGACCTTGCCACGTCCGGCGCTGACCATGGGCATGTAGAGGATGGGCTGGCCGAAGGGGTCGATCATGTCCGTCCTGAGCGCTGCGCTCAAGAGGTTCATCGGTGCTGCGTTTTGTCTTGCGGTCGCTGTCTCAGGTTGCTCTACACGGAGGTAATGGACGCAATGCCGCTTTCGTACACCGCGTGCAAAGCGTTCGTTACCTGGGTGTAGCGCACTGTCGCAAAACGCGACAAAAGAGTCCTCTGCCGGAGTGGGCAGAGGGCTCTTTACGCATCGGTACGGTATTTTAGTTGGCCTTAGCGTGCCTGGTGCAGGGTTGGGCGCCCTATGCTGACGTACGTGAATCCTTTATCGAGCATCACCTTCGGCTCGTAGAGATTGCGGCCATCGATGACGATCGGGTAGCGCATGGTCTTGTAGAGACGTTTCAGCTCGAGGCTGCCGAACTCGCTCCAGTCGGTGAGAATCAGCAGGGCATCGGCGTCCTTCGCCGCGACATACGGATCGTCGACATACTTCAGGCAGGCGCTTGGCGGCATCTTCTCGCGGGCCCGTTCGATAGCCGCTGGATCGTAGGCCGTAATCGAACAGCCTTCGCCGATCAGCATTCCGATGAGGTCAATGGCAGGGGAAGCGCGGATATCGTCCGTGCCTCCCTTGAACGCCAGGCCGAGCACGGCGAGATGCTTGCCGCGCAGCGTCCACAGTGCTGCGCGGACCTTCGACAGAAAGCGCTTCTTCTGCTGAGCGTTGATCTTCTCGACCTCGGCCAGAATGCCGAGGTCGACGCCAAGCTGACCCGCAACGGAGCGAAAGGCCGCGACATCCTTGGGGAAGCACGAGCCGCCATAGCCGATCCCCGGCCGCAGAAACCTGGGGCCGATCCGTGAGTCCAGACCCATTCCCATGGCGACCTGTTCGACATCCGCATCGGCTGCCTCGCACAGGTTCGAGACGGCGTTGATGAAGCTGATCTTCAGCGCGAGAAAGGCATTCGACGCATGTTTAATGATCTCGGCCGACTTGGTCGAGGTGATGAGCAACGGAGGCAGCGCCTCAGCCGAACAGCTGCCTGTGATCGCATCCGGCCGGCGGTAGTAGCTGCCCTCGGTCAGCGGGGCGTAGATCTCCTGCAGCAGCTTGGTGGCGCGCTCGGAGTCTGCGCCGACCACGATCCGGTCTGGGTGGAGAAAGTCGGCGACGGCTGTGCCTTCGCGCAGGAACTCAGGGTTTGAGACCACGTCGAACATGCTGCGTGCGACACCGTTGCGCTCGATCGCGCGGCGTATCCACTCGTTCGTGTAGACGGGTACGGTACTCTTCTCGACCAGTACCTTGTAGCTGGTGAGCGAACGCGCAATCTCACATGCAACGGCCTCGACGTACGACAGATCGGCGTCGCCCGTATCCGACTGGGGCGTACCAACGGCGATAAAGATCACCTCGGACTCGCGCGTCGCCTCCGCAAGGTCGGTCATGAACAGAACCTTGGTATTGCGATACCGGTTCAGCAGCTCAGGCAGATACTCCTCGTGAATGAGCGAGTCGCCACCCTGCAACGCCTTGACCTTGCGCTCGTCGTTGTCGACGCAGATGACGTCGTGACCCATTTCAGCAAAGCAGACAGCCGCGACCAACCCAACGTAACCCGAACCGACTACTGCAATCTTCATGTCCTTGAAACCGTCCTATCCATACAGATGAGTCTATGACGGACGAAGCCCACCCGCTCCCATGTTCTGTGAAATATATCCAGCGTATGCACGTCAGGGCATGGGAACTTCCGCGCATTGTTCGTTGAATTCATCGTGAATGTATATACAATCAGGTTTGTGGCGATCGAATTCGACCCATCGAAAGATGCCATCAACAAGCGAAAGCATCGTATTTCCCTGGCCCGTACCGAAGAGTTCGATTTCGACTCCGCTCTCTATACCGTCGATGACCGGGAAGACTATGGCGAGATACGGTATCGCGCCATCGGCTTTATCGAGGCTCATATTTACGCTCTGGTGTTCACACAGGAAGACGAAACGATTCGCGCTATCAGTCTGCGGAAGGCAACCAAACATGAGCAAAAAGAGTATCGCGAAGCCCGCTGAGCAAGGCGACAATCCGGAGTGGACCCAGCAGGATTTCGCCCGCGCTGTTCCCATGAGTGGCCTGCCCGCAGGATTACAAGCCGCGCTTAAAGCTCATACACGCGGACCGCAAAAGGCGCCCAGAAAGGTTCCCGTGTCGATACGGCTGTCGCCCGATGTAGTGAACTCCCTAAGATCCTCAGGCGCCGGCTGGCAGGCGAGGGTGGACGACATTCTGCGCAAGCACCTGTAATCGAATCGCCGTGCTAAATGCCGATCTCACGCTCGATCACGTCGCGCACGGCGAAGTTCGACTCCAACCGGCTGACCACGGGAAAGCGCGACAGCTCCTGCTGGTGCAGGCGTTCGTAATCGGCCATGCTCGCGACCTTCACCTGCAGCATGTAGTCGTGTTCGCCAGCCATCAGGTGGCAGCTTGCGACCGAGTTGCAGCGGCGAATCGCCGACTCGAAATTCTACAGCGCCGCCGCGGCCTGGCGTTCGAGCGTCACCCGCACGAAGATAGTAATGCCCGCGCCGAGGATCTTGTTCTCGATCAGCGCCTGGTAACCAGTAATGACGCCCCGGCTTTCAAGCGCATGGATGCGCCGCGAGGCAGCCGACGAGGAGAGCCCCACGGCGATACGCGGACGGTATACAGCTGTCGATCGGACGGAAATTCGTGCCCTGTATACTTAACGCTCAGCTATCTTCTTTGGACGGTAAGAATTCAGTGAAGACCCGCCAGGAAAGTACGCCTGCAGTTCCTGATGAGAAGCCCCGGCTTGGAGAGATAGTCAAAGCCCTTGGCCTGTTTACCGTCGGTCTTCTGTTTGCCGCTACAGTCACTCATGCTCTGATCGTTGCGCGAGTCCA
Source organism: Granulicella rosea (assembly GCF_900188085.1). Taxonomy (GTDB): domain Bacteria; phylum Acidobacteriota; class Terriglobia; order Terriglobales; family Acidobacteriaceae; genus Edaphobacter; species Edaphobacter rosea. The sequence continues at coordinate 17,757 of NZ_FZOU01000015.1, read as the reverse complement.
CGATACCATCCGCCTGCACGCGGACTTGCGGAGCGAGAAGCTGGCCATGCTCCAGAGCTTGCATGGGGACGAGTTTTCTGCCGCCTTCGGCTCCAGCCACATCAACAACGGCTTTGATCCGCGCGCCTTCGACGCTATTATGAGCCAGACGCCCGAGCCCACGCACTCTGTCAACCTCGCCGTAGCGGGCGGAAGTCAGTCCGAGCAGCGCGCGATGGCCAAGTCGTTTGTCGAACAACTCACGACGCCGGCCCAGCCTCAGCCTTGCCTGATCCTGCTGGAGCTTGATGCCGGCGCCAACTTCGGCGGCAATCATCTGATGCATCCGCGCGCCATCAATATCTACGACTGGCCCACGATGCGGCTGATGAGCCAGTTCTCCAGCCTGGCCATGCCGGTCACGCAGCGCTGGGGACGCTCGGGCTTCGCGATGGCGGCGATGGGCTTGCATTACCTGAACATCGGCATGCTCTCTAGCCTTATCTTTTCGCCTTCGCTGAACGCGGAGACGATGCTGAGTCAGACCGAGGACGATCGCCGCGGACTTCACCTGGAGAGGGCTCTGGCGCCCGATACGAACGGCATTGCGCGGTTGATTGCGAACCGCCCCGTGCAGCCTGCCGTGGCAAAGGGCGAGGTGCTGCGTGGCCACTTCGCCCTCATCGAACAACTGGTTGCCGCCAGTCCAGTGCATCACCTCTCCTTCGTCTACATCAAATGGCCCAGGTTTGGCGATGTGGACGAGATCAAGAGCTATCCCGACCACATCACGGTGGGAGGACGCGATGTGCCGATCCTCAACCTCGGCCGGCCGGATCTGTATCCGGAGCTTTACGTCCCCGGAATCTGGCACGACGACGCACACCTGGGCGGCGAAGGGGCGCGGATGGTCTCCACCCTGATGGGCCGGAAGCTGGCCGAATGGTACGCCACGCATGGAGCGCCTGCGGCATGCGGCTCATGAACCGGCTTCGCACTTTACCTCGACATCCATCCGGCGTGGAGACCGATACCGCGTGCTCTTTGTAGAACCTCGCTTTTTCCTCTTCTTCGCGATTGTGCTGATGGTCTACTGGTCGCTGCGCACGAACAACCTGCGCAAATGGTTCGTGCTGCTTGCCAGCTACTATTTTTATTCCTCGTGGGATCCGCGCTTCGCTCTCATGCTTTGTGGCATCTCCACCGCCGACTGGTTCTTCGCCCTGCGTATCGCAGAGGCGAAGGGCGCCGACGCCGCGGCGCTGCGTACACGCAGGATGTACGTTACGCTCTCCGTCGCGATGAACCTGATCGTGCTCGGTTTCTTCAAATACTTTCACTTCTTCGTGGAGTCGGCCATTGCAGCCGCCGGCGCCGCCGGGTTGAAGCTGGACGAACCTACGCTGCACATCATCCTGCCCGTCGGGGTCAGCTTCTTCACCTTCCAGTCGCTGTCCTACACCATCGATGTCTACCGCGATGAGATTCCCGCTGTCTCCAGCCTGCGGGATTACCTCATGTTCTCCAGCTTCTTTCCGCAACTGGTCGCCGGCCCCATCGTGCGGCCCAGATACTTCGTGCCGCAGATGGCGACCTCCCGCACGGTCATGCTGGATGAAGCGAAGCAGGCCATGTACCTGTTCTTACTGGGATACATCAAGAAGGTCTGCATCGCGGATAACATCAGCCCCTACGTCGACCAGGTCTTCCATCATCCGGCCGGGTTCACAGCTTTCTCCTGCCTCAATGCAACCTGGCTTTACACCATCCAGATCTTCTGCGACTTCTCTGGCTACTCCGATATGGCGATTGCGGTGGCGGCTCTGCTGGGCTACAAGCTCGCGCCAAACTTCAACGCGCCCTACCTGGCCGACTCCATCCAGGACTTCTGGCGACGCTGGCACATCTCGCTCTCGCTCTGGATCCGCGATTACATCTACATCTCGCTCGGCGGCAGCCGCATGCGCACACGGTACCTCGTGTATCGCAACCTGCTGATCACCATGCTGGCCGGCGGACTGTGGCACGGCGCGGCATGGACCTTCGTTGCGTGGGGCGGCGCGCATGGCGCCGCGCAGGTGATTCATCAGGAGTTTCGCAAACATCTCCCGCCAAAGCCCGAGCAGGAGCCCTACCGTCGCATACTCAGTTGGTTCCTCACATTGAACTTCGTCTGCCTGTGCTGGATTCTCTTTCGAGCGTCCACGTTTCCGGTGGCGTGGCTGATGATCCGCCGTTACCTTGGACTCAACCACGGAGGCGCCGAGATGATTCCGGCATGGCTCGCACTGCTTGGACCCGTGCTGCTGCTGGGCCAGCTCATCATGCGAAAGTCGGACGTCGAAGGCAGGATGACGCGGCTAAGCCTGCAGCGCTTTGCGCTGGTATATGGCATGATCTGGGCGCTCGCTCTCTCGATGCTGCCGCTGGGCTACCGGCCGTTCATCTACTTCCAGTTCTAGCTTTGCGTCGAAGCCTTACGCGAGCGTCATCAAATCCCGATTTCGCGCTCAATGACGTCGCGCACGGCAAAGTTCGACTCCAGGCGGCTGACGCCAGGGAAGCGCGAGAGCTCCTGCTGGTGCAGCCGTTCGTAGTCCGCCATGCTCGCGACCTTGACCTGCAGCATGTAGTCGTACTCGCCGGCCATCAGGTGGCAGCTCGCGACCGAGTTGCACCGGCGGATCGCCGACTCGAAGTTCTGGAGCGCTGCCGCGGCCTGGCGCTCAAGCGTGACGCGCACGAAGACCGTAATGTCGGCGCCGAGAATCTTGTTCTCGATCAGCGCCTGGTAGCCCGTAATCACGCCGCGGCTTTCGAGCGCATGGATGCGCCTGGAGGCTGCCGAAGAGGAGAGCCCCACAGCATCCCCTACCTCGTCGTTGGTCGCGCGACCCTTGCGTTGCAGCACCCGGATAATGGCGGTATCAATCTCATCGAGTGCGGTGGCGCGAGTTTCATGCTCAATAATTGGAGTGTTCACTCGTTTTGTGCTCATATAGCAAATCGTACCATGCGCTTTGCAAACGGTGTGCTGCGCAAACCGTTTACCTTATATTCACTTGCTTACAGATCACTGAATCTCTTTGTTTCGTTGCGTAGACGCACAAATCTCGCTTACGAAACCTACTCGCAACACGATCGCCTTGGAATAACCGCATTCGGTTTCAAAAAGGCGCAGTGATGCGATCTAACAACACGCTCTAAAAAGCGTGCAGGGAGCCCCTTCCATGGTTGTCGGCGTACCGAAAGAGTTGAAGGATCAGGAGACCCGCGTAGCCCTTACCCCCGCCGGGGTCAAGTCGCTGGTGGACCTCGGACACGCCGTGCTGATCGAGAACAACGCAGGCGCGCTCTCCGCCTTTTCGAACGAAGAGTACGTTGCAGCCGGGGCCAGCATCTACGAGCACTCGGCCAAGCTCTGGGCCGACTCCCAGATGGTTCTCAAAGTGAAGGAGCCGGTCGAGGCCGAGTACGCGAACTTTCGCCCGGACCTCACGCTCTTCACCTACCTGCACCTCGCGCCACTGCCCGGCCTCACCGAGCGGCTGCTGCGCGACAAGGTCACCGGCATTGCGTACGAGACCGTCACGGGCATCAACAAGAGCCTGCCGCTGCTGACGCCGATGTCGGAGGTTGCCGGCCGCATGTCGATCCAGGTCGGCGCCAGCTATCTCGAAAAAGGGAAGGGAGGCCGCGGTCTGCTGCTGGGCGGCGTCCCGGGCGTGCCTCCGGCGAAGGTCTGTATCCTCGGCGGCGGCATCGTTGGCACGAACGCGGCGAAGATGGCGCTCGGCATGGGCGCCGATGTCACGATCGTCGACCTCTCGCTCGATCGCCTGCGCGACCTAGACGACATCTTCAACGGTCGCGTGAAAACCCTTGCCTCCAGCGCTTATAACGTCTCGAAGGCAGTCGAGCAGTCCGAGTTGGTTATCGGAGCTGTGCTGATCCCCGGCAAATCCGCTCCCAGGATTCTGACCGCCGCCATGGTCAAGCGCATGCTGCCCGGCTCGGTGATCGTCGACGTCGCCATCGATCAGGGCGGGTGCATCGAGACCGCCCGCCCTACCAGCCATACCAATCCGTCCTATGTGGTCGACGGCGTGGTCCACTACTGTGTCACCAACATGCCGGCGGCTGTGCCCAACACCTCGACGCTTGCGCTCACCAACGCTACCTTTCCGTTCGTCGCGATGCTGGCAAACCTGGGCCCGATTCCCGCGATCAAGCACAGCACCGGCCTCGCCGAGGGCCTCAACACCTTCCAGGGGTCGCTCGCCTGCGAAGGCGTCGCACAGTCGCAGGGCAAGGAGTGGAAGAGCGCGCTCGAGCTGGTTGCATAGAGTGCTTCGCTTAGGGGTACGGCTTTAGCCGTGCCGCAAACGCTGTTGTTGTATTGCGACTAAAGCCGGATTCGAGTTTGGCTGGGCGGCATGGCTGAAGCCATGCCCTTAACAAAACAAGTGTTCTTGCCGTACGGAACATGAAATCGCTTGGCCAACTATGGAATACGAGATTGAAGCAGGGAAGTCGAAGAGCTTTCGGTTACATTTAACCAAAAGCCAACACCGTCCACGTCGTACGGTCTGAACTGTCCACCCCAGGAATGACTACCGCAAGGACGGAGACCCATGGAACCCGTAATCTCGATTCGCAACCTGACGAAGACCTACCAGATGGGCGACATCAGCGTACACGCCCTGCGCTCGATCTCGCTCGACATTCACGAAGGCGAGTTTGTTTCGGTCATCGGCCCTTCGGGCTCGGGCAAGTCGACCCTGATGCACATCCTCGGCTGCCTCGACCAGCCGACCAGCGGCCAGTATTTTCTGAACAACAAGGACGTCTCGCACCTGTCGGATGACGAGGTCTCGCGCGTGCGCAACCAGCAGATCGGGTTCGTCTTCCAGGGCTTCAACCTGCTGACCCGCACCTCCGCGCTCGAGAACGTCGAGTTGCCGCTGCTTTATAACCCTGACGGAGCAGTGAGCGCCGCGGAGCGCAAATCGCGCGCGATGGCGGCTCTCGCGGCGGTCGGCCTGAAGGGTCGCGAGCATCACCACCCGAACCAGCTTTCGGGCGGCCAGCAGCAGCGTGTGGCGATCGCTCGCGCGCTGTTGAACAACCCGACGATGCTGCTGGCCGACGAGCCGACGGGTAACCTGGACTCGCGGACCTCGGTGGAAGTCATGAACATCTTCCAGAAGCTGAAGGATGAGCGCGGGATCACGATCGTGCTGATCACGCACGAGCATGACGTGGCTGCTTACGGTTCGCGCATCGTCTCGTTCAAGGACGGGCAGATTCTGTCCGACGTCGCCAACGAGAGCCGCCGCATCGCGCTCGATGAGATCTCGGTCATGGCGCCAGCGCCGGCAGGGAGCCACTAGATGGCGCAGGTCAAGCATCAATGGGGCATCGCCATCCGGGCGCTGAAGAAGAACAAGCTTCAGACGGCCCTGACCATGGTCGGCATGACCATCGGCGTCGCCACGGTTCTGACGATGATCGCGCTTGGCTCCGGCGCCCAGCAGGCCATTCAGGACCAGGTCCGCTCCGCCGGCATGAACCTGCTCGTCGTCACCTCCGGTAACTACAACGTCAAAGTCGAGCTTGGGACGGCGGATGGCGTCGAAGGTCCGTCGGCCTCGGCCGCCGCGTACGAGCCGTTCCTCCACAAGCCGGTCTTCCGCCCCGCGACGTATGACCCGCGCATGCGCCCGCATCTGATGCGCGTGCAGTCCGTACCCGGCGTCAACGCCGACCCCACCGTCATCGTCAACAAAGACAGCGGTACGATGACCGGCCCCGGCCGCCTGATGCCGCGCCCCGGCGACTCCGCCGCCGGCATGGGCGCCGCCACCACGCTCACCATGGACGACGCCGCTGAGATGCGCAAGCTCGAAGGCGTTCAGTACGTCTCCTCGGGCATTCACGAGAACCAGATCATCGAGAACGGCTCGAACTCCTACGTCACCTCCATGCACGGCGACGATACGACCATGGCCTCCATTCGCCGCGGCTGGGTCTTCCCCTACGGCGGCTTCTTCTCGAAGCGCGAGGAGAAGAACGCCGCCAACGTCATCGTCCTCGGCCAGATTGCGAGCGAGAAGCTCTTCGGCGCAAACGTCGATCCGACAGGGAAGTCCGTCATGGTGCGCGGCGTCTCGTTCAAGGTCGAGGGCGTCATCGGCTCGGGGAGCTGGATGGTCCGGCCTACCGCCGGCGACGACCAGTTCGATGCGGTCTACGTGCCCGTAACGACGATGCAGAAGCTGATGAAGCGCGACTACCTCAGCACCATCACGGTCACGACCAAGAGCACTGGCGACGTCACGCGCGTGTCGAAGCAGATCATCGCGCTGCTGCGTCAGCGTCATCACATCGGCATGGCGGACCCGGACGACTTCGGCGTCAACAGCGAGGCTCGCAAGGTGCTCTCGAAGGGCGGCATGCGGCCCGAGGTCGCGCGCTCGGTCGTGGGCAACGTCTCGGGCTTCGAGAAGGTTACGCTCGACCAGCTTGGCAAAACGCTCGATCAGGCCTCGGCCACGATGACGGCGCTGCTGACCAGCATCGCGGCGGTGTCCCTGCTCGTCGGCGGTATCGGCATCATGAACATCATGCTGCTCTCGGTCTCGCAGCGCACGCGCGAGATCGGCATACGCCGCGCGGTCGGTGCTCAGGCCGCCGATGTGCTCGCCCAGTTTCTCCTCGAGGCCATCACGCTTTCGGTTGCGGGCGGGCTGCTGGGCATCGTCATCGGATGCATCGTCTCGGGTTCGCTCTCGCAGATGGTGCAGTGGTCGACGCGTATCTCGCTGCCGGCCATTCTGGTCTCCTTCTTGATCTCGGCGGGAATCGGCATCTTCTTCGGCTACTACCCGGCGCGGCAGGCCTCGCAGATCTTACCCATCGACTCGCTGCGTTTCGAGTGAGCCGCAAATCGCTTCCTCTCCGGTACGTTCAGGTCGCGGCGCTGGGCCTGGCATGGTGCATCGCCGGATGCAAAAGGGCGCCGCAGCCGGCGCCGGAGTTCACGCTCGACGCGGCCGCCCGCCAGTACGTCCGGCTGGCGGTCGCGCTCGGCGAGCACGACGCCGATTCGATCGATTACTTTTACGGCCCGCCCGCGTGGGTCGCCGACATTCGCAAACAGGCTCCAGGCAGCACCCAGATTCGCCAGTCATCGTTGGATCTCATCGGGGATTTGAATCGCATGACCTTACACGACCAGACGAGCGAGACGCGCAGACGCTTTATGGCGGGACAGCTTCAGTCCATCGCCTGTCGCGCCTCCGCGCTTGCCGGCGCGCACACCTCCTTCGACGAGGAGTCGCGCTGCGCCTTCGGCATCGTCTCGCCTGCGTCCTACGATGAGAAGGGTCTCGCCGCCATTCGCGCGAAGATCTCCACGCTGCTCGGTCCCGGCCGCGGTTCTCTCGCCGAACGCTACGCCACCTTCCAATCGAAGTACGTCGTTCCCGGCAACCGCGTTCGCGCCGTCATGGCCCGCGCCATTGCGGGCTGTCGCGCCGAGACCGTGAAGCACATCGCTTTACCGTCGGACGAGAGCATCGAAGTCGTCTTCACCGGCAACGAGCCATGGGCGGGATACAGCCTCTACCAGGGCCATCATCACAGCGTCGTTACCTTCAACACGGACCTTCCCGTCACCCTCGACCGCGCGCTCGATCTTGCCTGCCACGAGAGCTACCCCGGCCACCACACCTTCAACATGACCCAGGATGACGCGCTCGTACGCGGCAAGGGTGAGCTTGAGCTCACCGTCCAGCCGATGTACAGCCAGCAGTCTTTGTTATCTGAAAGCGCGGCGGCCATCGCCATCCAGATGGCGTTTCCGCAGGCCGAGCGCGCTCGCTTCGAGCGCGACGAGCTGGCGCCCATCGCCGGCATCGACGCCAAAGACATCGACCGCTACTTAAAGGTCGAGCAACTGGTCGAGCAGCTTCACCCCGCCATCGCGGTCATCGCCCGCCGGTACGTCGACGGCGATCTTGAGTTTGCCCGCGCCACCCAGGCGCTCGAAGACGAAGCCCTGATGGGCGGCGGCTTCGAGACCCTGAAGTACCTCAACGAGTTCCGCAGCTACATGGTCACCTACACGGTCGGCCCGGATATCCTGAACCGCTTTTTGGCCAATGACGAAGACCGCTGGGCGACCTATCGGCGATGGATGCAGATCGAACCGCCGCCCGGCACAACGATTCACTGACACGATTTCTGCACAGCAGCCCCAAGGAGAAGTCTCATGCGTACAGCAGCCACACTCACCGCCGGCATCCTCGGTCTCGGTCTCGCCTTCGGCCTCGCCGGATGCAAGAAGACCGAGACTGCAGCTCCCGTCGCCACCGCCGACAAACCCAAGCTCGGCATCCGCCCCTACGGCGACGAGACCAGCAAGATCGACATGTCCAAGGAGCCCGAGGACGTCAAGAAGGTCTTCAAGTACATCGACGACCACATCGACGAGCACGTCGAACTGCTCCAGAAGGTCATCCAGCAGCCGTCTATCTCGAACTCCGGCGAAGGCATCCCCGAGTCGGCCGAGATGATCAAGGGCCTGTTCGACAAGCTGGGCTGCCAGGAGTCGAAGGTCTACGACATGGGCATGACCGAGTGGGGACAGCCCGGCAACCCGGTCGTCTACGCCAAGCTGGACGAAGGCATGCCGAAGACCATGGTCGTCTACTGGATGTACGACACCATGCCGGTCACGCAGCCCGACAACTGGGTCGCGCCGCCGTTCGAGGCACGCATCGTCGACGGTAAGACCGCCGGCATCGACCCGGCCATCAAGAAGGTGCTGATCGGCCGCGGAGCCACCAACACCAAGGGTCCGGAGATCACCCAGTACAACGCGATCTTCTCGATGAAGCAGGCTCTCGGCCACCTGCCGGTCAACCTCATCTTCATCGCGGAAGGCGACGAAGAGCGCATGTCGATGGGCCTGCGCAAGTTCGTCACCACGCATCCCGAGCTGCTCAAGCCGGCGGATGCGATGCTCGGCTTCGGCGGCTCCGAAGGCTTGATGTACATCGAGCTGACGACCTCGGGCAAGAGCTGGGGACGCGGTCCGACCGTCTCGGACATCCACGGCATCTTCAAGCGTTCGGTTGACTCGCCAGCCTGGCGCCACATCCAGATGCTCGCTTCTTTGACCTCGCTCGATGGCAACTCGGTCAAGATCGACGGCTTCAACGACAACATCGCCCCGCTCACACCCTCCGAGCAGAAGCTGCTCGAAGACGCCGCCAAGAAGACCGACCTGAAGAAGGCCGCGCAGAACGCCGGCGTCGCCCGCTTCATCTCGGACGATCCGCTCAAGATGGTCATGATGTCGCGTCACGCCACGGCCTTCAACCTCGACGGCATCTGGGGCGGCAACATGTACGCCGGCGGCTCGGGCGCGATCCTGCCCAACAAGATCACGTCCAAGCACTCCATCCGCTATATCCCGAATATGCACTCGGCCGACATCCTGAAGAAGATCCGCGCGCAGCTCGACAAGAACGGTTACAAGGACGTCGAGATCCGCTTCATCGGCGACCAGCCCTGGTCGAAGATGAGCTACGACTCCGACATCGCGCACTCGGTCGATCAGATGAGCGATCACTTCGGCCTGCCGCACATTGAGCACGCCGACGGCAACTCCATCCTGATGGATTCGGCCAATGCCGGCGCATGGCCGGGCTATCTCTTCACCAACGCCGAGCAGGGCGATCCGAACATCACCCCGATCGGTCTGCCCATCGCAGGCGCTCGCGTCGGCTCGGGCGGTCGCGCACACGCGGCCAACGAATACTACGTGATCGAAGGCGCGGGCAAGACGCTCGGCATGGCGGCGGCGGAGAAGTCGATCGCCGAGATCATCTACAACTACGCACACACGACGACCGTTCCGACCAAGAGCGGCAAGCCGGCCAACTAACTCCACCGAGGGCGGGAAGACAACCCCGCCCTCACTTTTCTTGTTTGTCATTCCCGCAGGGAATCTGCTTCTGTTCTTGTCTTCGTCGTCGCACCAAGGCCACCCCAGGAGCCACGTCCATGCGCTACCCTAAGCTCGTCGCAACCTCCGCTCTCCTGACCCTCGCCCTCGCAGGCTGCAAGCAGGATGCCCCGAAGACCGTTGCGTCCACCGCTGACGCAGGCCCGAAGCTCGGCATCCGCCCCTACGGCGACGAGACGATCAAGATCGATAACAGCAAGATCGAGCCCGCGCTGCTGCCCGTCTTCAAGTACATCGACGACCATATCGACGAGCATGTGACCAACCTGCAGAAGTGGATCCAGCAGCCCAGCATCTCGAACTCCGGCGAAGGCATTCCGGAGACCGCCGAGATGGTCAAGGGCTTCTTCGACAAGCTCGGCTGCCAGGAGTCGAAGGTCTACGACATGGGCATGACGGAGTGGGGCCAGCCCGGCAACCCCGTCGTCTACGCAAAGCTCGACGAAGGTGCGCCCAAGACCCTGATGGTCTATTGGATGTACGACACCATGCCGGTCACGCAGCCGGACAACTGGGTCGCCCCGCCGTTTGAAGGCCGCCTGGTCGACGGCAAGACCGCCGGTCTCGATCCCGCCTTTAAGAAGGTGCTGATCGGTCGCGGAGCCAACAACTCCAAGGGCCCGGAGATGACCGAGCTCAACGCCATCATGAGCATGAAGGCCGCGATGGGCAAGCTGCCGGTCAACCTGATCTTCGTGGCCGAAGGCGACGAAGAGCGCATGTCCATGGGCCTGCGCAAGTTCGTCACCACGCATCCCGAACTCATCAAACCCGCCGACGCGCTGCTGATGTTCGGCGGCCAGACTGGCAACGGCGCCGCCGCCTCGGGCATTCGTGGCGGCTCCGAAGGCCTGATGTACCTCGAACTCACAACCTCGGGCAAGGCCTGGGGACGCGGCCCGACGGTCTCGGACATCCACGGCGCCTTCAAGCGCTCGGTCGACTCGCCTGCATGGCGGCATATCCAGATGCTGGCCTCCTTGACCTCCAAGGACGGCAATACGCCGAGGATCGACGGCTTCATGGATAACATCCAGCCGCTCAGCACGGCTGAACTCGAGAACTTCAAACTTGCCGCCGCCAAGATGGACCTGAAGAAGTCCGCCGAGAATCTCGGCGTCGCCCGCTTCATCTCGGACGATCCTCTTACCGTGCTGAAGAACTCGCGCTACGCCACCGCCTTCAACCTCGACGGCATCTGGGGCGGCAATATGTACGCCGGCGGATCGGGCGCGATTCTGCCCAACAAGATCACGTCAAAGCATTCAATTCGCTACCTGCCGAACATGCACTCGGCCGACATTCTGAAGAAGATTCGCGCGCAGCTCGACAAGAACGGCTACCCCGACGTGCAGGTCCGGCTGATCGGGGACATGCCTTGGTCGACGATGTCCTACGACACCGACGTGGCGCGTTCGGTCGAGAAGATGTACGACGCCTTCGGCATCTCCTACTCGATCCCGGCGGCGGGCGAGTCTATCCTGATGGACGCAGGCGGCGCCGGCGCATGGCCGGGCTATCTCTTTACCAACGGCAAACAGGGCGACCCGAACATCACCCCCATCGGTCTGCCGATCGCGGGCGGCGGCGTAGGCTTCGGCGGGCGCTCGCATGCGGCGAACGAGTTCTGGCTGATCGAGGGCGCGGGCAAGATCTACGGCCTCGCCGGAGCGGAGAAGTCGATCGTCACCGAGATTTACAACTACAGCAAAATGACCACCGTAGCGCCGAAGAGCGGCAAGCGATAGACCGGCCCCACAGAGCGAAGGACATAAATTGACTTATCGGACGTGGAGCGCCATACGATTTTCCACCCTCGCCCATAACCCAAACCGTAGTTTGTAGAACTGGTCCCAAAGAAACGGCTACTCTGGCAAGACACGCGAGTTTTGAGTTTTCAACGATTTCGGCCGTTGGCCGCGTCTTTCGCGGAACGCCGAACGTATAGCAGGGTAACGGCGACTCAAACCCGCCCGTTCCCCGACAACTTCATCCGCAGCACACGGAGGCGTTATGCGTTCCTCGCTCACTTCGGTCCGGTCCCTGGGCATCGCTCTGGGTCTCTCGGCCGTACTCGCGTTTACCGGCTGTAAGAGCAAGACGGAATCAGCCGCGCCTGCCGCCGGACCGGCCGAGGCCAAGCTCGGCATCCGTCCCTACGGCGACGAGACCATCAAGATCAACGATGCGCTCATCCAGCCCGACCTGAAGAAGGTCTTCGACTACATCGACGGCCACATCGACGAGCACGTCGTCAACCTGCAGAAATGGATCCAGCAGCCGTCGATCTCGAACTCGGGCGAAGGCATCCCGGAGTCGGCCGAGATGGTCAAGGGCTTCTTCGACAAGCTCGGCTGCCAGGAGTCCAAGGTCTACGACATGGGCATGACTGAGTGGGGCCAGCCCGGCAATCCCGTCGTCTACGCCAAACTCGACCAGGGCGCGCCCAAGACGCTCATCATCTACTGGATGTACGACACCATGCCGGTCACCCAGCCCGACAACTGGGTCGCCCCGCCATTTGAAGGCCGCCTCGTCGACGGCAAGACCGCCGGCCTCGATCCCGCGATCAAGAAGGTTCTCATCGGCCGCGGCGCCACCAACTCCAAGGGCGGCGAGATGGCCGAATATAACGCGATCTACTCCATGAAACAGGTGATGGGCAAGCTGCCTGTCAACCTCATCTTCATCGCCGAAGGCGACGAAGAGCGTATGTCCATGGGCCTGCGCAAGTTCGTCACGACCCACCCCGAGCTCCTTAAGAGCGCCGACGCCATGGTCAGCGGCGGCGGCTCCGAAGGCTTGATGTACATCGAGCTCACCACCTCGGGCAAGGCCTGGGGACGCGGCCCGACGGTCTCGGACATTCACGGCATCTTCAAGCGTTCGGTCGATAGCCCAGCCTGGCGCCACATCCAGATGCTCGCCTCTTTGACCTCGAAAGATGGCAATACGCCCATGATCTCCGGCTGGACCGACGGCATCGCGCCGCTCTCGGCCTCCGAGACCAAGATCCTCACCGACGCGGCCAAGAAGGTCGACCTGAAGAAAGCAGCCGAAAACGCCGGCGTCGCCCGCTTCATCTCCGACGATCCGTTGACCATGACGATGATGTCGCGCCACGGCACGGCCTTCAACCTCGACGGCATCTGGGGCGGCAACATGTACGCCGGCGGTTCCGGCGCGATCCTGCCCAACAAGATCACGTCGAAGCACTCCATCCGCTACATCCCCAACATGCACTCGGCGGACATCCTGAAGAAGATTCGCGCGCAGCTCGACAAGAATGGTTACACCGACGTCCAGCTCCGTCTCATCGGCGACATGCCGTGGTCGAAGATGAGCTACGACACCGACATCGCTCACGCCGCCGACAAGATGGCGCAGCAGTTCAACCGCCCGGCCCGCGAGCGCGTCGACGGCAACTCGATCCTGATGGACTCGGGCGGCGCCGGCGCATGGCCCAGCTACCTGTTCACCAACGCCGAGCAGGGCGACCCCAACATCACCCCCATCGGCCTGCCCATCGCCGGCGGCAACGTAGGCTCCGGCGGACGCGCACACGCGGCCAACGAGTATTACGTGATCGAAGGCGCGGGCAAGACCTACGGCATGGCGGCGGCTGAGAAGTCGATCGCAGCCGTCATCTACAACTACTCTCAGATCACCACCGTTCCCCCGAAGAGCGGCAAACAATAGGCTTTGGTGGAAGCATGGGGCTTTAGCCCCATGAACGAATTGAACCGAACATACGTGGAGAGGGCGGCGCCCCAGTCTGCCGCGCGCCCTCTCCGGCAACTCCCGGCAACCCCAACCATCGCAGACCTACTGCAGATTGGATACATACGATGGAACCCGTAATCTCGATTCGCAACCTGACGAAGACCTACCAGATGGGCGACATCAGCGTACACGCCCTGCGCTCGATCTCGCTCGACATTCACGAGGGTGAGTTTGTCTCGGTCATCGGCCCTTCGGGTTCGGGCAAGTCGACCCTGATGCACATCCTCGGCTGCCTCGACCAACCGACCAGCGGCCAGTATTTTCTGAACAACAAGGACGTCTCGCACCTGTCGGATGACGAGGTTTCTCGCGTTCGCAACAAGCAGATTGGTTTCGTCTTCCAGGGCTTCAACCTGCTGACCCGCACCTCCGCGCTTGAGAACGTCGAGCTGCCGCTGCTTTATAACCCGGACGGAGCGGTGAGCGCAGCGGAGCGCAAGTCGCGCGCGATGGCGGCTCTCGCGGCGGTCGGCCTGAAGGGTCGCGAGCATCACCACCCGAACCAGCTTTCGGGCGGCCAGCAGCAGCGTGTGGCGATCGCCCGCGCACTGTTGAACAACCCGACGATGCTGCTGGCCGACGAGCCGACCGGTAACCTGGACTCGCGGACCTCGGTCGAGGTGATGAATATCTTTCAGAAGCTGAAGGACGAGCGCGGGATCACGATCGTGCTGATCACGCACGAGCATGACGTGGCGGCTTACGGCTCGCGCATCGTCTCGTTCAAGGACGGTCAGATTCTGTCCGACGTCGCCAACGAGAGCCGCCGCATCGCACTCGATGAGATCTCGGTCATGGCGCCAGCAGCCGCGGGAAGCCACTAGGAGCCATTCGATGACGTTGGGAAACTCCTGGTCAGTCGCCGTCAAGGCGCTCAAAAAGAACAAGTTACAGACGGCTCTGACGATGGTCGGCATGACCATCGGCGTGGCCACGGTCCTGACGATGATCGCGCTCGGCTCGGGCGCCCAGCAGGCCATTCAGGATCAGGTCCGCTCCGCCGGCATGAACATCATCGTCGTCACCGCCGGCAACTTCGCCAAGAAACCGGAGCCAAAAGGTGACGGCGCCATCGAGTTCGGCGCCGCCTACCATCCCGACGGCCCAAACCGCGCTCATCTTCTGCGCGTCTTCCACCCGGAGGACGACCCCATGGCCATCCACGATCACCCCGTCTCCAAACAGAGACTGGGCGACTCCGAGGCAGGCCTGGGCTCCGCCGCCACCCTCACCATCGACGACGCCAACGTCATCCGCAAGATGAAGGGCGTCCAGTACGTCTCCGAGGGCCTCCACGAGAACGCCCATATCGCCTACAACGGCAAGCGCTGGTTCACGCGCATGCACGGCGACGACGTCTCGCAGCCCCTCATCCGCCGCTCCTGGAGCTTCACCCACGGCGGCTACTTCACCGCCAGGCAGGAGAAGAATGCCGAAAACGTCCTCGTCCTCGGCTCCATCGTGGCCGAGAACCTCTTTGGCAAGAGCAACCCCGTCGGCCAGACCGTCACCGTCTGGAATCAGCCCTTCAAGGTCGTCGGTGTCCTTACCTCCGGCTCCTGGATGCTGACTCCCGCCGCCGGCGACGACCAGTTCGACGCCATGTACATGCCCGTCACCACGGTGCAGAAGCTGCTGAACCTCTCGAAGCTGAACGACATCACCATCACCACCGAGAGCACCGGCGACGTCTCCCGCGTCTCCAAGCAGGTCACCATCCTGCTCCGCCAGCGCCACAAGATACCCGACACCGCGCCCGACGACTTCCAGGTCAACAGCGAGGCCAGCAAGGCGCTCACCAGCGGCGGCATGCGTCCGGACGTCTCGGCCGCCGTCACCGCCAACGTCTCCACGCTCGAAAAGGTCACGCTCTCGCAGCTCGGCAAGACGCTCGATCAGGCCTCGGCCACGATGACGGCTCTCTTGACCAGCATCGCGGCTGTCTCCTTGTTAGTCGGCGGCATTGGGATCATGAACATCATGCTGCTCTCGGTCTCGCAACGGACGCGCGAGATCGGCATCCGCCGGGCGCTTGGAGCGCGAGCAAGCGACGTCCTTACCCAGTTCCTGCTCGAAGCCTCGACGCTTTCGATCGTCGGCGGTCTGCTGGGCATCGCTCTGGGCGTCGCGACCTCGATCAGCATCTCGAGGACGGTGCAGTGGTCGACGAAGATCTCGCTTCCAGCCGTCCTCATCTCCTTCGGCATCTCGGCCGCCGTCGGCATCTTCTTCGGCTACTATCCAGCCCGGCAGGCTTCGAACGTGCTGCCGATCCAGTCCCTGAAGCACGAGTAATCAGCCTTTGGTTGTCATCCTTCGCGTAGCGGAGGATCTGCTTTTAGTACCACCACCATATTCAGCCGAACACCGGAGGAAACATGCTACAGACCAGCCTGCGAATCGCCATCAAGGCCATGGGCCGCAACAAGATGCGCACCGCGCTCACCATGCTCGGCATGACCATCGGCGTCGCCGCCGTCCTCACCATGATCGCCCTCGGCACCGGCGCGCAGTCGAACGTCAGCTCCAACGTCAAATCCGCCGGCACCACCCTGCTCTTCGTTCGCGGAGGCAACTACACCAAGGGCGGCGAGGACACGAACATCGCCACCGGCGGCGGATCGTCCACCACGCTGAACGCGGAGGACGCGACGGCCATCGGCCAGCTCCCCAACGTCGCCCAGTACAGCGCGAACGTGAAGGGCACGGGCTGGGTCGCGGTCGAAGGCGCCAAGGAGTATGTCGCCGTCATGGGCGTCGACGCCTCCTACCAGAAGCTCTACAACTGGAACATGGGCAAGGGCAAGTTCTTCAAATCCGGCGATGTCTCCGACGCGGCCAACGTCGCCGTCCTCGGACCCACCCTGAAGGACCGCCTCTTCGGCGACGAGAACCCTGTTGGCAAGTCCGTTCTCGTCCGCAACCAGACCTATAAGGTCGTGGGTTGGATCAAGGCCATCGAGGACGGCGCGCAGGCCGAGGCAGTCTTCATCCCCTACACCAACGCGCAGAAGCTGCTGAATATCAACTTCCTCAACAGCATCACCGTCGCCGCCTCCGAGGCAGGCAAGACGACAGAAGTGCAGCAGGCCATTGTTCCCCTGCTCCGTCAGCGCCACCACCTGGACGAGAACAAGCCCAAGCAGAACACCGGCGTCGTCACCGGCCTGCAGATGCCCGGCAAGACCAGCGTCGCCGACGACTTCACCGTCAAGACGCAGGCCTCCGAGGCGCTCACCAAGGGTCTCTACACCTCGGTTGCGGCCTTCATTCTCGCCAACATGCCCAAGGTCGACGCCGTGAACATGGAAGAGATGTCCGGCACGCTGAACCGCGCGGGCAACACGATGAAGGCTCTGCTCGCGGCGATCGCGGCGATCTCGCTGGTGGTCGGCGGCATCGGCATTATGAACATCATGCTGATCTCGGTCACCGAGCGCACGCGTGAGATCGGCATCCGCCGCGCTCTGGGCGCCCGCTCGATCGACGTGCTCAACCAGTTCCTGGTCGAAGCCCTCACCCTCGGAGTCTGCGGCGGCGTGCTGGGCATCATCCTCGGGTTTGCCGCGGCGTACATCGTCTCCACGCTGCTCGAATGGCCGGCGGATATCTCCCTCGGCTCGGTTGCGATGGCCTTCGGGATCTCGGCGGCGACCGGCGTCTTCTTCGGCTTCTACCCCGCTTACACCGCCTCGAAGCTCCACCCCATCGACGCGCTCCGCTACGAGTAATTCCGTTCCCAAACACAAAGCCCCCGCTCACATGGACGGGGGCTTTGTGCTGCATGAACGTGCTTATTTCGTCGAGGGGGTGCCTCGTGTACTTGAACTCGACAAACGCTGCGAGCGATTACGATGTGTGCTAATCGAACAGCAGGCCTTTTGCCGAAACGTTCATGCTCAAGCCGCACTTCCATTCAGTACGAAGGCCTGCGCCGCCTTTAGCACCAGATCGACGCT
>NZ_FZOU01000007.1 GCF_900188085.1 Granulicella rosea | reverse complement strand
CAAAGCCAAGGTCTGCTGTTTCATCCGCACCCCCACATCCACAACGTAATTTAATCCGCCGTGGAGTGGGGAACTTAATCAGAGAATCCTTAGAGCGGATTACCTTTTGCTGACGAGCAGCCCCAACTGCCTGTCATCCTGAGCGTAGCCGAAGGACCTGCTTTTGTTCTTGCTGTTGCTTGTTTGCCGCCTTTGACTGGAGCATGAACAGACAACGACAAAAGCCTGAAGCAGATCCTTCACTTCGCTCGGGGTGACGAGCCTCCGTGGCGGGTCATGGCGATGAGGAAACTGAGCTACGCGCGGCGCCGGTACCGAATCGCGAACTCATACCCCGCGTTCGGCGGAAAGAGCTTTGCCATCAGGCGCAGGCGGTCGGCCAGCGCCGCGGGGGCGATCAGCGGGTACTCGCGTTCGCGCAGTTCGGAGTAGTCGAAGTCGACCGAGAGCGACAACTGGTAGATCGCCAGCGCATCCGAGAACGCGGCTTCGAGGAAGCTGTTTTTTGCCTTCTCGTCGACCTGAGCCTTGCCCTCGGCGTGGCCGGCGCGGGCGAGGTTGCGGCTCTCCCAGGCGTCCTGGCTGGTCTCGCCGCGCACGTCCGCGACGACCTGTCCCCAGGCGAGGGCGGTGAACTCCTCGGGGACGCCGGCCGTCTCGACGAAGGCGTGTCCGACGTTGATGAAGAACTCGAAGGCCAGCGCGAACTTGTCGTTCAGCAGCCGGGTGGAGATGAAGACGCCCTCCGTCTTTCCGCCCTCAGGCCCGCCCAGCGTGACGTTGCGGTGACAGATGGCCTCGTCGCCCAGCTCGGCCGTGTAGGCCTGGGCGATCATGGTGTCTTCGCCGTTTTTGTGACTTCCGGGGCGGCTTTCGCGGCCCTCGGCCAGCGCCAGCGGCACGAAGTAGTACGCCTTGTCGCCCAGCGCTCCGGCGATCGTCGCGGGCACGGCCTGCACCATGCGGTCCAGGTCGTTGCCTGCAATCTCGGTCTCGCCGTAGCTGGCGTAGGAGACGCCATTGGCCGCGCGCCGCAGCGCGGTCTCGCTGGCCACCTGCGTCGCTTGAATCAGTCCGGACTGCACACCGTCACCCATAAGGGTCTATTCTATAGGCATGGCTCAGCCCACATACAACACGTACGACAATCAGCCCCGCACAGTGGGCAACGGCTACCTGTTCGGCGTCCCCATGCGCGACCTGGGCTGGTTCGCCAGCCTGCTGATGGGTCTGGGAACGGGCATGGCCTCGTTCTTCGCCGGAACCTTCGTGGGGATCGTGTTCATCATGATCTACAACAGCGGCGCGCATGCCAAGATGGACTATAGCTGGAGCTACCTGCGCTTCGGTCTGCCCTTCGGCGTGCTGGTCATGGTGCTGGCGCTGGGCTATCTGGGCGTGATGTGGGCCAGGCGACAGGTAAGGCGGGGGTAGTTGAGGCTCCATTGCTTGGGTGCCCCATTCATTCGCAGCCGTAACGCGAATGAGTGGGACGTATACCGCTCGCATCGGGATTTTTCGCCACCCCACCCACTCATCGCATGAGACAAAGACGCGATGAATGGGGCACCCAGCACCTCGTCCTTCCTCACCTGCTATTCTGCTGACTCCTCATTCTCAAGGAGTTCCAGCACATGTTCTCGCCCCGCCGCCTCGCCCTTGCCTGCGTTACCGCCAGCCTCGCCCTTCCGGCCTTTGCGGTTGAAAAGAAGGCGGAAAAGCCCGTCGCGCCCTACGACGTCGCGCAGCCTGCCGCCGAGACGCTGGACCTGAACATGTACGCGCGCATCCGCGAGGAGGGTCTTCGCCACTCGCACGTCATGCAGCTTGCCGACGCGCTGAACGACGGCATCGGCCCGCGGCTGACCGGTTCGCCGAACATGGCGAAGGCCAACGCCTGGACTCGCGACACTCTCACCACGATGGGCCTCGAAAACGCGCATCTTGAGGACTGGGGCGAGTTCGGCATGGGCTGGCAGCAGATCAACACCTGGGTCCGCATGGTCTCGCCCGATCCTGAGCCGCTATGGGCGCAGGCTGCGCCCTGGTCGCCCGCGACCGCCGGGCCGGTGAAGGGCGAGGTGGTGTATGTCGACCTCGCGACTGTGGATCTGGACAAGCTGCAGGGCAAGCTCGCCGGCAAGATTGTGCTGCTGGGCGCGATGCGGTCCACACCCGACATCACGGAGCCCCTGTTTACCCGCTACACGGACGCGCAGTTGAAGGAGTTGGAGGCTTACCCCGGCCCCCGCCGCACCGGGGTGGATCGCGCCGCGATCGCTGAGACCATTCGCCTGGACGCGCTCCGCACCCGCGCCTTGAAGATGTTCGCCAGCGAGGGCGTCCTCGCCATCGTCACGCCGTCGCGGGACGGTCGCAACGGCGGCGGAACCGGCATCATCTTCGACGACAACGGAGCCAACAGCCTTGTCAACGCTCTCCACGCACAGAAGCCCGAGAACAAGCAGACGATTCCCAATGCCGTCATGATGGTCGAGCACTACAACCGCCTCGCGCGCATGATCGCCGCGCATGTGCCGGTTACGGTCGAGCTCAACATCGAGACGAAGTTCACGGGCGACCACGAGCACGGCTTCAACACCGTCGCCGAGATTCCCGGGACCGATCCGAAGCTGAAGGACGAGGTCGTCATGGTGGGCGGTCACCTGGATAGCTGGATCTCCGGCACCGGCGCGACCGACAACGGCGCCGGATCGGTGGTCGCGATGGAGGCGGTCCGCATCCTGAAGGCGCTGGAGATCAAGCCGCGCCGCACCATCCGCATCGCGCTCTGGTCGGGCGAGGAGCAGGGCATCTACGGCTCCGGCGGCTACGTGAAGCAGCACTTCGGTACGTTCGCCGAACCGGAGAAGCCAAGCCCGGCGTCCACGCCCGACTTCATGCGCCTCCACGGCAAGCTGACGACGACCAGGGAGTGGGAGACGCTCGACGCCTACTACAACCTCGACAACGGCACCGGCATGGTGCGCGGCGTGTACACGCAGGGCAACTTCGGCATCGCGCCCATCTTCGCGCAGTGGATCGCGCCGCTCAAGGACCTCGGCGTCACGACCGTCACCACGCGCGACACCGGCGGTACGGACCACCTCAGCTTCGACGCGGTCGGCCTGCCCGGCTTCCAGTTCATTCAGGATCCGATGGACTACGACACGCGCACGCACCACTCCGACATGGACACGGTCGACCGGCTGCACGCCTTCGACCTCGAACAGGCCGCCGTCGTCGAGGCCATCTTCCTCTACAACACCGCGCAGCGCGAGCAGATGATGCCGCGCAAGCCCTTCCCGCATCCGGAGAACGAGAAAAAGCTGACCGCGCCGCTGCCGGACATCTATCCGAACGCCGTGAAGTAGCTGCGCGTCACGACTCGCCCTTAGGGTTGTCATCCTGAGCGAAGCGAAGGATCTGCTGCTCGTTTGAAGCTGTACGAACATTGGTGCGGCCCTGGACGAAAAGCAGGTCCTTCGCTGCGCTCAGGATGACAACTTTGGGTTGTGTGCGCCGCATCCGAATGCTCCATGTCACCGGCCAGCATCGCCGCGAAGAGGCGTTCGAGCAGGAGCAAGCAGCCTCCGGAGCCCATCACCGACCCAGCCGAGGCCGCTCGCGCCGCCGGTCTGCGCTACGTCTCGGACGCGCGTCCCGGCATCCATCGCGTCCGCCATGGCAAGACGTTCCGCTACACCCAGCCGGACGGCTCGCCCCTGCGCGATGCCAAGACGCTCGCCCGCATCCGGTCGCTCGTCATCCCGCCCGCGTGGACGAACGTCTGGATCGCGACGCAGGAGAACGGCCATCTGCAGGCCACCGGGCGCGACGCCCGCGGCCGCAAGCAGAGCCGCTACCATCCGCGCTGGCGCGCGTTCCGCGACGAGACCAAGTACGAGCGCCTGACCCACTTTGCCGCCGTACTGCCCTCCATCCGTGAGCGTCTGCGGCACGACCTCGCCCTCCCCGGCCTGCCGCTCGCGCGGGTGCTGGCCACGATCGTCAGCCTCATGGAGGCGACGCTGATCCGCGTCGGCAACGAGGAGTACGCGCGCCAGAACCACTCCTACGGCCTGACCACCATGCGCAACCGCCACGTCGAGGTCCACGGTTCGGAGATCGTCTTCAGCTTCAAGGGCAAGAGCGGCGTCCGCCATACCATCGACCTGCGCGACCGGCGGCTGGCGAAGATCGTCCAGCGCTGCTCCGACCTGCCCGGACAGGAGCTCTTTCAGTACCTCGACCCCGAGGGCGCGCCCCATACCGTCGACTCCGCCGACGTCAACGGCTACCTGCAGGAGATCACCGGCCAGCACTTCACCGCGAAGGACTTCCGCACCTGGGCCGGCTCGGTGCTCGCGCACAACCTGCTGTCGGCGTTCGAACCCTACGAGACCGTCACGCAGGCGAAGAAGAACGTCGTGCAGGCGATCGCCGCCGTCGCCGAGCGGCTGGGCAACACGCCGTCCGTCTGCCGCAAATGCTATGTCCACCCAGCGGTACTCGACGCCTACCTTGGCGGCAAGACCGTGCAGGCGGCCAAGCAGGAGCTGGAAGACGAGATCGAAGAATATACCGCGGCGTTGAGGCGAGAAGAGTTGCACCTGCTCGAACTGCTGCGGCAGCGGTCGATGCTCGAAGCAGCCGGAGCCAGCTAACGCCTGCGGCCCGAACCGAATCCAACCCGGTTGGAGGATCTCTATGCACCTGATCCGCACCGTCGCCGCAACCGCTCTCCTTGCCGCGTTCCATGCCGGCGGCGCGCAGGAGAGCGCAACTCCGGTCGTTCCATCGCAGACCGGGTCGAAGATCTCGCAAAAAGAGGCCCAGCAGGCGCTCGACTTCCAGAACGCAAAACGAAACGATGTCGGCGCGCCGCCGCTGCAGTGGTCGGCCGATCTCGCCGCCGACGCGCAGGCCTGGGCCGAGCATCTGGCGCACGACAAAAAGTGCCAGTTAGAGCACAAGACCGATAACTCACACGGAGAAAATCTCTTCGGCGGTACCGGCGCCTTCTACACCGCGCTCTCCGCTTCGCAGAGCTGGTACAGCGAGATCAAGGCCTACAACGGCGGCGACGCCATCACGCCGGGCAATGCTGCGGCCATCGGCCACTACACCCAGATGGTCTGGAAGAACACGCAGAAGGTCGGCATGGGGCAGGCAAGCTGCGGAGGCCTGCGCGGCGCGATGGTCATCGTCGCCGAGTACGATCCGCATGGCAACGTTCTGGGCGAGAAGCCGTATTGAAGCCGGCCAGCTTTGCCAACCGGCCCCAGATTAAGTGCCCGCGATCCCGGCCGCACCTGCTATCTTCGGTCAATCGGCTCATGACGAGCAATTCGCACGGAGAAATCTGCTTTGCATATCGACTTCAAATCGGCGCTCTCGCATCTGCCCCTGCCCGCGACCGCAACCTGGCCGGAGGGTGTTTGGGATAAGACAGTCTTTGAACATGGCACGATGTCCATCCTCGTCTTCACGCCGCGAGGCCACGATTATCAGACAAGTCACACCCAGGACGAGCTCTACATCGTCATGAAGGGGACGGGAGTTCTCACGATCGAGGACGAACCTTTCCCCTTTGTTGAAGGAGATGTGCTCTTCGTTCCGGCCACAAAACGTCACCGTTTTACGGAATTCTCCCCAGACTTCATCACCTGGGCGATCTTCTGGGGACAGCAGGGTGGCGAAGCCGTCTGAGGTCGGTCGGCGCGCTTAGACCGCCGCAACCTCGGCCGCCGCCTTCTTCCCGCCGCCCATCCACCCGATCGCCTGCGTCAGATACGCCTTCAGATCCTTGCGCTTCACCACGGCATCCAGAAATCCGTGCTCCAGCAGGAACTCCGACCGCTGGAAGCCCTCGGGCAGCTTCTGGCGGATCGTCTGTTCGATCACGCGCGGTCCGGCGAAGCCGATCAGCGCGCCCGGCTCGGCGATGTTCAGGTCGCCCAGCATGGCGAAGCTGGCCGTGACGCCACCGGTCGTCGGGTCGGTCATCAAGGAGATATAGGGGATGCCGGCGTCGTCCAGCTTCGCCAGGCCGGCCGAGATCTTCGCCAACTGCATCAGGCTGGCGATGCCCTCCATCATGCGCGCGCCGCCCGACGCGGCAATGATAATCAGCGGCCGCTTCGTCTCGAGCGACCGGTCGATGGCCCGCGCGATCGTCTCGCCGACGACAGCGCCCATGCTGCCGCCGATAAAGCTGTACTCCATCACCGACAACACCACGGGATGCGGACCCAGATTGCCGACCGCGTTCACGATCGCATCGTTCAGCCCGGTCTTGCTCTGCGCCTCGAGGAGGCGCTTTTTGTAAGGCTTGAGGTCGGTGAACTGCAGAGGATCGGTCGAGCGCAGCTCCAGATCGACCAGCTCGTACCCCGGCTCCAGCAGGTTGGCGATCCGGCTCCGCGCGTCGAAGCGGAAGTGCTTGCCGCAGTGCGAGCAGACCTGCAGATTCGCCTCCAGGTCGGCCTTGAACAGGATCGCGCCGCAGCTTCCGCACTTGGTCCACAGCCCCTCGGTCCGGACGGTCTTGGTGGAATCGTTCACGATCTCGTGGTTGTCGCGTTTAAACCAGCTCATTCTGCGGTCGCCCTCTCCAGCGGCCCAGTCGCCTGGGCCAGACTCATTGTAATCCTTGCGGCTTGCAATCCCGCGGCGAAGCCTCAATGCCCGCCGTGGTAGGGATGTCCGGCGAGAATCGTCAGCGCGCGGTAGACCTGTTCCGCCAGCACCACCCGGGCCAGCTCGTGGGGCAGCGTGATGCGGCCGAGCGAAAACAGCGTCTGGGCCTGCTTTCTGGCTCCGTCGCTCCAGCCGTCCGCCGGGCCGATGCCCAGCAGCATGCGCTGCGTCCCGCCATCCTGCTGCCTGCCCACGAACTGCGCGAACTCCTCGGACGAAAAGGTTTGCCCGCGCGAGTCCAGCAGGACGAGGTAGGCCGCCGGGCGTCCCGGCTGCCTCTCCGCCGCCGCCAGCAGCGCCGCCTCGGACTCGGCCAGCAGCGTCTCCACCGGCACATAGCGTCCCGCGCGCTGGGTATAGTCGGCGACCATCTTGTCCACGCCCTCGGCCTTCGAGCGAGCGCGGCGGCTCACCACCGATGCCAGCACAATCTTCATGACCACTCCCTCTTGCTGCGTCCGTTCGCGATGCAAGCCTCCCGGCGCAGGAAACAGCAAGCCCGCACCAGGGGCGCGGGCTTGCTGTTTCCGTTCGACCGGTCCACCGCGGCGCAGAGCATGCGCTCGCTAGGAGACCTTCTTCTTTGCGGCTGCTTTCTTGGCAGGCTTCGCGGGAACGGCCTTCTTCGCTGCCGCTTTTTTCGCCACGGCTTTTTTCGCCACAGCCTTCTTAGCGACGGCCTTCTTTGCCGCGACCTTCTTCGCAGGCTCGGCCTTGGCGGTCTTGGCGCGGGTGGAGGTGATGAGGGCCTTCAGCTCGTCGCTCAACTCCGCGACGGAGATCGTGGTGGCCGAACGGCGCATCCGCTCCAGGCCGTAGAACTCGCGCTTCTCGACCGAGAAGACGTGGACGATGAAGTCCACGTAGTCCATCAGGATCCACTCCGCCTGCCTGCGGCCTTCGACCGAGTTGGGATAGACGCCGAAGTCGCGCTTCAGCCGGATCTCGATCTCGTCCGTGATCGCGACGTTCTGGCGATCGTTGGTGCCGTTGCAGATCAGGAAGTAGTCCGTCAGGCCGCTTTCCGAGGGATCGAGCGCCAGGATGCGGATGTCTTCGGCTTTTTTGTCCTCGCAGGCCGCCGCCGCGGCGAGGAGTAGTTGATAGCTTTCTTGTGAGGGCATGATGCTCCTTGAACTCTCTATGCTACCGGGTTGTGGCAGCGCTTACCAGCGATTCGTGCGCTTTGTCTCTGCCTCTGGCGCGCCTTGCACTTGTCTTGAGATAGGCCAAAGCCTTGTCGTTGTTGCTTTGCGATAGGCCAGGGCTCCAGCCCTGGCAATCAAACCCGGCAAATGAAGCGGGCTTCAGCCCCTGGGCATGCCTTCCTTACCCCGCCAACGAGCCGAACCGGCTCATCAAAGTTCGTGCCGGTAAAACCCGTGTGCACGGATGAACCCCGCCACCGGCGCCGTCAAAAGGTCGTCGCAGAGCTCTCCCGCAGCCAGCCTCGCCCGCAGCTCCGTCGCCGAGATATCCAGATGGACCGCATCCAGCAGATGCACCCGCGCCCGCTGGCCCGCGGTCAGCGGATAGCCCTCGGGCTCGTCCAGCACATGGCCGGGGCGGCTGACGACGATCCACTCGGCCAGCCGCAGCAGCTCCGCCGGTTCGCGCCAACGGCCCAGATCGTTGAAGCTGTCCGCGCCCACCAGGTTGAAGATCGTGGCGTCCGGCATCTGCCGTCGGAGCTCGGTGAGCACGTCCACCGTGTAGTTCGGCTGTCCGTCCTCGCGCGGCGCGTCCAGTGCGGAGGCGGCGAAGCGCTCGTCCGAGGCGCAGGCCATCGTCGAAAGCGCCAGCCGGTCGCCGAAGTCGAGGGTGGCGTGGCCGTCCTTCAACGGCTGCCGTCCGGCCGGCGCGAAGAGCACGCGGTCCAGCTCGAAGGCGTCGGCCGCGGCCTGTGCAATCGCCACATGCCCGCGGTGCGGAGGGTCGAAGGTGCCGCCGAAGAACGCTACGCGCATCCCCACTCGGCCTACTTCCGTCCCTTGGACGAGGCAGCCGGCGGCGGAAACGCGCGCTTCTTCTTCACCTGCTCCAGCGGCGCCTGCTCTTCGAGCGGAATCGCATTGCGGTTCGCCGAAACCACCTCGGCGATGCCGTACTTCAGCGCGTCGATGCCCAGGCCCGTGACCGCCGAGATCTCATAGTAGGGCAGCTTCTTCCGCTTGCCCATCGCCTTTAGTTTCTTCAACTTCTCAGGATTGGCGACGTCGACCTTGGCCGCGACCAGGATCGTCGGCTTCAAGCCCAGCGCAGGGTCGAAACTTTCAAGCTCCGCCGTGATGACCTTGAAGTCTTCCACGGGATTATCCCGGCCTGAACCGTCCGAGACATCCACCAGATGCACGACGACGCTGGTGCGCTCGATGTGCTTCAGGAACTGGATGCCCAGCCCGGCGCCCAGGTGCGCGCCCTCGATCAGCCCCGGCAGGTCGGCGACCGTGAACGACGCCTCGTGCGGATAGTCGCCGACCGAGACCACGCCCAGATTCGGCTCCAGCGTGGTGAAGGCGTAGTTGGCGATCTTCGGCTTGGCGGCGGAGAGACGCGAGATCAGCGTCGACTTGCCGACGTTCGGGTAGCCGACCAGGCCGGCATCGGCCAGAAGCCGCAGCTCCAGCCGGTAGTTCTTCTCTTCGCCTGCCCGCCCAAGCTCGTGCTCGCGCGGCGCCTGGTGGGTGCTGGTGGCGAAGTGCTGGTTCCCGCGTCCGCCGCGTCCGCCGCGTGCGATGACGATGGACTCGTTGGCTCGCGAGAAGTCGTGGACCATCTCGCCCGTCTCCTCGTCATAGAGGACGGTGCCGACCGGAACCTTCAACACGGTGTGCTCGCCCGCGTAGCCGGAGCAGTTCGAACCCAGACCATGCCCGCCGCGCTGCGATTTGTGCTCCGGATTGAACCGGAAGTGAACCAGGGTATTGTGGCTCAGCGACGATTCCATGATGACATCGCCGCCATGTCCGCCATCGCCGCCCGACGGGCCGCCCTTGGGAACGAACTTTTCGCGCCGGAACGCCATGCAGCCATTGCCGCCGTCGCCGGCTTTTACTCGAATTTTTGCTTCGTCAATAAACATTTCAGTATCCAGTGTAGCGGAATCGAGCTAGACTGATATTTCTATCCAACCAGGAAGATGATCAGACCGTCCCAACCCCCCGACGGCAGGTACGCCTTCCCCGAACTCGCTTTAACGTCTGGCAGTTTGTGTGTTATCCAAGGCAGTCATCATCCCGTCATCGAAACGTGGCAAGCTGTAGCTATTAAGAGATACACAAACCTTCTCACAGCACGCGGATCGCAAAGCGTACTGGCGTGGGTTCAGCAGGAAAATTCAGGAGACCGGAATGTCCAAATTCATGAATAAGGCCGCGCTGCTGCTTGCAGCCGCCTGTATCTGTACCGTTCCCGCCTTGGCCCAGTCTTCGACGCAGGGCGCCATTGGCGGAACCGTATTCGACAACACCTCCGCGGTTGTTCCCGGAGCCATCGTCACCATCCACAACGACGCGACAGCCGCCGAACTTACCCTCACCGCGGACGGCAGCGGCTTCTTCAAGGCCCCTCTCCTTGAGCCCGGCACCTACACCGTCACCGTGAAGGCTACCGGCTTCGGCAAGGTCGTCACCAAGTCGGTCCTCGTCACGGTCAGCCAGTTGACCGAGGTCGACGCACACGTCGCCGCCGGCGCCACCGATTCGACCGTCGAAGTCACGGCGGAAGCGCCCGTGCTGAACTTCGATTCACCCGACTTTGCCGCGCAGCTCAACACCCGCGCGCTGGAAGACATCCCGGTCAACAATCTTCGCTGGTCGGCGCTCGCCCTCACCACTCCTGGCGTCGTCTCGGACTCGAACGGCTTCGGTCTTGTCAGCGTGCGCGGCATCAGCCCCCTTCTGAATAACGTGCTGATCGACGGCGCGGACGACAACCAGGCCTACTACTCGGAAGAGCGTGGCCGTACCCGTGAGGCTTACTCCACGCCTCCGGAATCGATTCGCGAGTTCCAGGTGAACACCGGCGTATATGCCGCGGAGTTCGGTCGCGCCGCGGGCGGCGTCATCAACTCGGTCACCAAGAGCGGCGGCAACGCCATTCACGGACAGGCCTACTTCCTCGATCGCGAGAGCGCATGGGGCGCTTATAACCCCTACACAACCAATACCGTCGGAACTCAGAATCCCACCACGGGCGCGTATACCTTTACCACCTCGCCCTACAAGCCGTCCGACTCGCGCAGGATCTGGGGTTTCACGGCTGGCGGCCCGATCATCAAGGACAAGCTCTTCTGGCAGTACACGTACGACCAGCATCATCGCAACTTCCCCGGTACGGCGAAGGCTAACTCCCCTTCGGCGTTCTTCACGCAGCCTGACCCCGCCACGGTCACCGGCGGCAACACGGTGATTCCGACCGGCAGCAGCGTTGTTTATACCTGCAACCTTGCGACGGGCTATCTGGCTCCGGCGACCGGCACGGTCGCAGCGCCGGCGGTCGACGCCCAGGCCTGCGCGCTGGCTGCCCGCGAGGGTGGTGTCGGCAGCTCCTACAGCGCGGGCGCCACGGCGTTCAGCGCCGGTCTCGCCAGCTTCCTGCCCGACCTCGGCAACGTGCCGCGTACCGGCGACCAGGAGGTCAACATGGCCAAGGTGGACTACCGCCTCAACAGCCGGAACTCGGTCAGCCTTCTCTATAATCGTCTTCGCTGGGATTCGCCAGGCGGTGTGCAGACGCAGTCGACCAACAACTATGCGATCGACACCTTCGGCACCGACTTCGTGAAGCTGGACTACGGCGTCGCCAAGCTGACGACCATGATCTCCGGTCTGATCAGCAACGAACTGCTTTACCAGTACGGTCGTGAGTTGAACGACGAAGGCCAGCAGCCCCTCAGCGCGTACAGCAAGGCAAACCTCGCGGGCACCGGCGCCTCGGCCGGCAACACGCCAGAGGTCGCGCTTGCCACAGGCAGCGGCTTCTACCTCGGTTCGCCCTACTACTCCTACCGCAAGGCGCTGCCGGATGAGCGCAAGTGGCAGATCGGCGATACGCTCTACGTCAGCCACGGCAATCACAGCCTTAAGTTCGGCGTCGATATGGTCCACAACGCCGACCTGATCAACAACACCTACGAGAGCAACGGCGTTTACACCTACGGCTACGTGGGCAACTATCTCGCCGATCTGTATAACGCGGCTGCGAACAAGGGCACCTGCAACAGCACCGGCCTTGCCGTCGCCACGGCTACCGCTTCCGCGGTTGGCGCGTTTCCCTGCTATACGAACTTTGCTCAGGGCTTCGGCAATCCGATCTACGGCATCACCACTCTGGACTACGGCATCTTCGCCCAGGACAACTGGAAGGTGACGCCGCGTCTCACGATCCAGGCTGGCGCACGTTACGACTACGAGAAGCTTCCCGGCCACTCCGCCAACGCGGCATTGACCACCCCGGCGACTCTCGGCGCCTTCACCTTCACTCCGTACGCCGGGCTCACGAATACTCCGAGCGACAAGAACAACATCGGACCCCGCCTCGGCTTCGCGTACGACGTGTTCGGCACTGGCAAGACGGTCGTGCGCGGCGGCTACGGCATGTACTACGGCCGCATCACCAACGGCATTCTGCTCAACGTTCTGCTCAACACCGGCAGCCCGAACGGACAGTTCACCGCTACCCTGAAGCCCGCCACCTACTATTGCAACGGAACCACGGTCGCCTGCACCGGTACGGCCACCGTCGCCACCTCGGCGCCGATCATCCCGAACATCATCTCGGGCGGCACGCCTCCCACGCCGAGTTCTTACTACCTCGCCAACAATCTGCAGGACCCGATGGTTCATCAGTTCGACCTGGTCGTGCAGCAGGAGCTCGGCCACGGCACGGTGCTTTCGCTCAGCTACCTCGGCGCGCTCGGTCGTGAGTTGACCAACTTCGTCAACACCAACCTGAACCCCGCGACCATGGTCAACACGACCATTACGATCGCGGACCCGAGCAACGGCAAGAGCCCGATCGCAGCCGGCACGCAGTTCGTGGTGCCTGTCTACACCAGCTACATCAATACTGCCTTCACCAGCATCACGAAGGTCACCAGCAACGTCAACTCCAGTTACCACGGCGGCGTGGTCGAGATTCAGAACCGCTCGCTCAAGTCGCTACAGTTCGATGTGAACTATGTCTGGTCGCACGCGCTCGACTACAACCAGAACGCCACGACCACAACTGCAACGAACACTCAGTACGACCCCAATGGCAGCCAGGCGACGGACTACGGCAACTCCATCTACAACGTACCCAACCGCGTGGCGGGATACGCCCTGTACAACTTCCCGAATCTTGGGGCGAAGAACTGGGCCAGCTACGCACTCAACGACTGGGCGCTGAACACCTCGTTCCAGGCGCAGAATGGTCTGCCGTACTCGGCGTCCCTCACCGGCACCGTGGCTGGCGGTCTCAACAGCTCGAGCTGGAATGGTTCGGGCGGCGGTTCCTACGTCCCGGTTATTGGACGCAACACCTACAAGTATCCCCGCGACGTCGTTCAGGATATCCGCTTGCAGAAGCAGGTCTCCTTTACCGAGCGCTACAAGCTCGAAGGTCGCGTGGACCTGTACAACATGTACAACCACCAGAACGTAACGGCTGTCAGCACGGGTGCTTATGCGTTGACCTCGTCGGGAACCGCCACCACCGCAACCTACCAGTCCGGCGTGGCCGGCACGGGTACGACGCAGTTCGGCATCCCCACCAACTCCAACTCCAGCGGCTTCCTGTACACCTCGCGTCAGATCCAGATCGGCTTCAAGTTCCTCTTCTAGTTCGATCACGATTCAAACCTGAACCAAATCAGGGCGATGGCGTTCGAGCCGTCGCCCTTTTCTTTTACCCATTCCCATTTCTCTTCAACTCCGGTACTCTCCGCATATCCCAAACCGCAACAGGAGAGCGGATGGCACGTCTCCGCCGCCAGGAGATTCACGCGGCAACCCCGATCTTCGCTTTGCGCTCGGCATGCTGGCTCATGGCCGCATGCGCCGTTCTACCGCTGGCGCGCGCTCGTGCGCAGGACGCCGTCAGCGGCGCCCTGCTGGGGCGCGGCGCGCCGCCCGGAGCAACCGTCACGCTCGAAAGCAACGACACCGGCGCGGCCACGGCTGCCCTGGTTGCGCACGATGGCAGCTTCTTCCTTCCCGGGCTGACGCCTGGCGGATATCGCCTGACCCTGCACCGCTTCGACCCGCCCCGGCCGCTGACGGTGGAGCTCGGCGCGACCACGCTCTATACCCTCGGCAAACCGGTCGCAGCGCCGGGCGCGACTCTACCCGACGCGAACCCGGACCTCGATGGCGACGGTCTGCTCAGCTTTCGCGGACTGGACGCGACCCAGACCGCGAGCACCCTGGACGGTTTGAGCGGCGACCGGAGCTTCAGCGGCACGCCCGCCGGCAGCGCGGCTCAGGCATCCGTCGACCCCGACGAGCAGGAGGACGAGCCGCTTCATGGGCTTGGCCGTGGACGTCCGCGCGGCGCGCCGTACAGCTTCTCCGAGGCCGCCACGCGCAGCGCGCGCGTCCTTGCACGCGACTATAGCGCCGTGACCGGACATGCGGCAGGCGGCACGACGGCCGCGGTCTCGCGCGGCGGCACGGCGGCGTTTCATGGCGCCGGCTTCTACGAGCTGCGTTCGAGCGCGCTCGCCGCCGCCAACCCCTACGCCATCGCCACGAGCTATGCGGACGGCGTGGTCACGAGCGGCATCGTCAAGCCGCACGACCTGCGCCAGATCTTCGGCGGAAGCATTGGCGGCCCGGTTCCGCGCGCGCCGCTGCTGTTCTTCTACACCTTCGATCGCCAGCAGCGGAACTTCCCGGCCATCTCCTCGCCGGGATACGCCGGGTTCTACGTCCTGACCGATGGGCAGAAGGCGCTGCTCGCCAATCGCGGCGTTACACCCGAGGCCACGAACGCCGCGCTCGACTACCTCAGCAGCTTGACGGGCAAGCTGCCCCGCCGCGCGGATCAACAGATTCACTTCGTCCGGCTCGACACCCTGCCCATGCGCCGCCAGACGCTGGGGCTGGAGTGGAACCGCGTCCGCTGGAGCTCGCCCGCCGGGCTGACCTCCGCGCCGGTGGTCGCGCGCGGCCGAGCCAGCTTCGGCAATGCCAGCGGCTCGCTCGACACCGTGCTCCTCCGGCTTACCGGCAGGCCGACCCAGAAGACGATCAACGAGCTGCGCGCTCAGTACGTGCGCGATCTGCAGTACGAGCAGCCGCAGTCGTCGCTCGCGCAGGAGCCGGCCATCGGCCCCGGAGGCCGCGCGCCGGAGGTGAACATCGGCCCGAACGGCCTGCTCTTCGGCACGCCCTCGGGGCTCACGCGCGCGGCCTACCCGCTGGAGCGCCGCCTGCAGGCCGCCGACACGCTCACCTGGCTTCAAGGGCGGCACGCGGTCATGCTGGGCGTGGACTTCAGCGCCGTCCACGACTCGGTCGCCTCACTGCCGAACCCTGCCGGGACGTTTACCTACGACTCCGGCAATACCGGCGGCAGGCTGGGAGGTCTCGTTGACTGGATCACCGACCAGACCTTCAACGTGAACGCCTACCCCAACGGGGGCTGCCCGGCCATCACCGCCGCCATTCATGACGCATGCTTCCGGGCCTTTACCCAGGGCTTCGGCCAGCAGTCGGCGGCGTTCGACACGCAGGAGTGGGCCGGCTTCGCACAGGAGAGCTGGCGCGCGAACAAGCGCCTGACGCTGAACGCCGGGCTGCGCTACGAGTACCAGCTTCTGCCGTTTCCGCAGCAGCCGAACGCCGCGCTCGACCAGATCTTCGGCGCACGGGGCGCGACCAGCAGCTTTCCCGAGGACCGCAACAACCTCGGCCCGCGTGTGGGCCTCGCGGTCGAGCCCTTCGGAGCCGGGCGCGGCACGGTGCGGCTCGGCTATGGCGCGTACTTCGGGCGGCTGCCCGGCGCGACCATCTCCGCCGCGCTGACCAACACCGCCCTTGCCGCCAGCACGACGCACATCCGCATCACGCCCACGACGACAACCCCGTGCCCGCAGGCGCCCAGCCAGGGCTTCGGCTATCCCTGCGACTACCTCTCCGCGCCGCCCGCGGCCGTCGCCGCGACCACCTCGGCGATGGTCTTCGACCGGCGCTTTCGCCTCCCGGTGGTCCAGCAGGCGTCGCTGACGCTCGAACGCGAGCTGCCCCGCCGCACCGTGCTCGCCGCGACGTACACGCTCAACCTCGACCGCCAGCTTCCCGGCTCGACCGACCTGAACATCGCGCCGTCGCCCGCCTATGGGCTCTTCCAGCTCCAGGGCGGCACGGGCGCGCCGGGCGTGCTCGACCAGGAGACCTTCGCGGTCCCGATCTACACCGCGCGGCTGACGCCCAGCTTCGGCCCGGTCACGGACATCCTCTCGAACTCCAGCGGCAGCTACCACGGCCTCAGCGTGACGGCGGAGACGCATCCCGTCCACGGGCTCGGCCTGAACGCGCGATATGCGTGGTCGAAGGCGCTCGACTACAGCCAGCCGGGCGGGGCTACGCCGAGGACGGACGCTCAGTTCGACCCCTTCGACAACCGCTACGACAAGGCGCTCTCCGCGCTGAACTATCCGCAGGCGCTGACCGCGTCGGCGACCTGGGAGACGGCTCTCGCGAGTAAACGCAAAGCCCTGCGGGCGGCCGCGAACGGCTGGCTGCTGGCCCCGCTGCTGACCGCGCGCAGCGGGCGTCCGTACAGCCTGAACCTCTTCGGCGGCCCGCGTCTGCCGGGCGGCCGCGAGAGCCTGAACGGCTCGGGCGGCGCCCTCTACCTGCCGACAGTTGGGCGCGACACGCTGCGCCTGCCTGCGACGATTCAGCTCAATCTCCGCGTCAGCCGCGGCATTCCGCTGCCGCACGACCGCCTCCGCCTGCGTGCGTATGCCGAGGCCTTCAACCTGACGAATCACCTCAATCTCAGTTCGGTGGCGCAGCGTGCATATGTGGTGGGG
This sequence comes from Granulicella rosea, assembly GCF_900188085.1. Taxonomy (GTDB): domain Bacteria; phylum Acidobacteriota; class Terriglobia; order Terriglobales; family Acidobacteriaceae; genus Edaphobacter; species Edaphobacter rosea. The sequence goes on along the minus strand of NZ_FZOU01000007.1, from coordinate 255,350 downwards.
ACGCCGGTCGCGGGGGTGACGCCGCTGCTCTTTCAATCCGCCGCTGCGATCGCGGCAGCCGGGACGAACGAACAGCCCTTCGGCACGCCCACCGCCTCCGGCACGACCGAAAGCCGGGAACGACAGGTGCAGTTTGGGCTGCATCTGGAGTTTTAATCTTTGGTTTTCCTTTGCCTCGCCGAAACCGCCTGTCACCCTGAGCGAAACCGCCTGTCATCCTGAGCGAAGCGAAGGACCCGCGTTTGCTTTCGCTTGAAGCCTGCCCGAACGAGACGCAGGTCCTTCGCTCCGCTCAGGATGACAGGCCACGGTGGAGGGAGATGTCAGGCGATTCTTGGGGGAAGAAACTTTTATACGACAAATCGACCGGCCTGCCGATAAGACGTGCAGCCACATCCACACACGGCCCTCGAACGTTCTCCTCCACACGGCTTATTTTCCGAACGCATGCGCGAAATTGGGCAAACGCGCATCTCACCTGTCATCATCTTTGGGTCCCAGGGAAGAGTCTCGCAATGGATATCGTCGGCGTCATCTCGCATCACGGATACGCTGTTGTGGCTGCCGTGCTGTTTCTTGCGGCGATCGGTCTGCCGCTGCCGACCTCGGTCGTGCTGGTCGCGTCGGGCGCGGCGGCGCATCGCGGACTCAGCCTGAGCGTACTGCTGCCGCTGGCCTGGGGTTCGGCCGTGCTGGGCGACTCTCTGCTTTATCTTGGTGGACGCTATACCGGCTGGTGGCTGCTCGCCGGACTTTGCCGCCTGTCGGTCAACCCGGAGAGCTGCATCTTCAGCTCGGCCGAGTACTTCTACCGCCGCGGCGCGAAGACGCTGCTCTTCGCCAAGTGGATCCCCGGCCTCGCCGGCATGGCCGCGCCGCTGGCCGGCAGCCTGAACATGCGGTTGGGACGCTTCTTCCGGCTGGACGCGCTCGGCGTGCTCGGCTACGTCACCGCATGGCTCGCCGGCGGGTATATCTTTCATGGCTTCATCCGCCAGATCATCGACTGGGTGCAGGGCATCGGGCACGCCGTGCTGCTGGCGCTGGCCGTGCTGCTGCTGGGATACATCGTCTCGATCGTCGTCTTCTCGCTCAAGGCGCGCAAGTACGAGCGGATCGAGCGCATCTCGGTCGAAAGCCTGCGCGAGCGCCTGCAGGACCTGAGTCCGGACCGGCTCGTCATCATCGCCGACGTGCGCAGTCATGGCTACTACGACCCCGGCATGCAGCGCATCAAGAACTCCATCCGGGTGGAGCCGACGCGGCTGAAGGAAGAGCTTGTCGCGCTGCGGGAGTTCATGGCGCCGGAGTGCGAGATCTACCTCTACTGCTCCTGCATCCGCGATACGACGAGCAAGCGCGTGGCGCACATGCTGCAGGAGGCCAACTGCCGGACGCAGGTTATCGAAGGCGGGTTGAAGGCCTGGATCAAATCCGGCGGCGAGCTGGAGCTGGTGCCCGCCACCGATGTGCAGCATCTGCCGCGGTTCGAATAGCCGATAGAATAGAGCTTGTGAGCTACACCGAACAGTACGACGTCGCCATCGTCGGCGCGGGCCATGCCGGCTGCGAGGCCGCGATGGCTGCCGCGCGCATGGGGCTGCGGACGGCGCTGTTCACGCTGAACCTCGACCTGATCGCGCAGATGTCCTGCAACCCGGCCATCGGCGGCATCGCCAAGGGCCATCTGGTGCGAGAGATCGATGCGCTCGGCGGCGTCATGGGCGTGGTCGCGGACTCGACCGGCATCCAGTTTCGCCTGCTCAACACCTCGCGCGGCCCGGCCGTCTGGAGTCCCCGCGCCCAGTGCGACAAGGCTCTCTATCGCGTTCGCATGCGCGAGATGCTGGAGTCGCAGCCGAACCTCTTCATCAAGCAGGCCGAGGTGGTGGACGTGGTGCTCGAGGAACAGGGGAGCAGGGACGGGGGAATCGGGAATGAGGACTCCATTCCCTCTTCACGCCGCGTCACGGGCCTGAAGCTCCGCGATGGACGGACCATCCTCGCGCAGGCCACCATCGTCACCACGGGAACCTTCCTGAACGGCCTGATCCACTGCGGCGAGCAGCAGTACTCCGCCGGCCGCTCGGGTGAACCTGCGTCTGTTCTCCTCGGCGAATCGCTGAAGCGGCTCGGCCTGCGCGAGACCCGCCTGAAGACCGGCACGCCCCCGCGCCTCGACGGACGCACCATCGACTGGACCAGGTTCGAGGAGCAGCCGGGCGACGTGGACCCCACGCCCTTCAGCTTCCGCACCCGCGAGATTCCGCTGCGCCAGATCCAGTGTCACATCGCGCGCACGACGCCCGAGACCCTCCGGCTCATCCGCGAGAACGTCCATCGCTCGCCCATGTACAGCGGCCAGATCGAGGCCATCGGCCCGCGCTACTGCCCGTCGATCGAGGACAAGGTCGTGCGCTTCCCCGACAAGGCCGGCCACCAGTTCTTCCTCGAACCCGAGGGGCTGAACACGCACGAGGTCTACATCAACGGCATGTCGACCTCTCTCCCGATCGAGGTCCAAAGAGAGATGGTGCGGTCCATCCCCGGCCTCGAGAACGCCGAGATGCTGCGCCCCGGCTATGCCATCGAGTACGACGCGATCGACCCCACGGAACTGGACCGCAGCCTGCGCGTCAAGAGCATCGCAGGGCTGTATCTCGCCGGACAGATCAACGGCACCAGCGGCTACGAGGAGGCAGCCTGCCAGGGCCTGATGGCCGGCATCAACGCGGCGCTGTCGGTTCAGGGCAAGCCCGCCTTCACGCTCGACCGCACGGAGGCCTACATCGGCATCCTCATCGACGACCTGATCTCCAAGGGGACCGACGAGCCGTACCGCATGTTCACCAGCCGCGCGGAGTTCCGCCTGAACCTGCGCATCGACAACGCCGACCGCCGCCTGACCCCGCACGCCCGCGAGCTCGGCCTGATCCCCGACGACCTGTGGCGGATGTACGAAGAGAAGCAGGCCCGCGCGAAGACCTTTCAGCGGATGCTCGAAGAGGACCGCATCACCGAGGCCGAATCCGCCGAGCTGCTTTCTCATCCTGGGCAGAACGAAGGATCTGTTTCCGACCCTGCCGCGACCCTCAAGGGCCAGCTCCTCGCCGACCTCATCAAGCGCCCGGAGGTCACGGTCGAAGATCTGCTGCCTGTTCTGCGCGGACGTCTCGCCGCGAACCCGCTCTTCGCCGGCTGGCTCGAAGCCCTCGACCAGCAGGGGCCGGGGCGCGCCTGGGTGCGCAACGAGATGCGCTCGGTCGAGACCGAGATCAAGTATGCCGGATACCTCACGCAGCAGCTCCGGTCGATCGCGAAGATGCGCAAGGCCGAGCAGATGCGGATTCCCGGCTGGTTCGACTATGGGGATGTCTCGGGGCTCTCGCGGGAGATGCAGCAGACGCTGACGCGGGTGAAGCCGGAGACGCTCGGACAGGCCAGCCGCCTGCCCGGCGTGACCCCCGCCGCCGTCTCGCTGCTGCACGTCTACATCGAGCTGCAGGGCCGCAGACGCACGGATGCGGCGCGGCTTACGGCCTGAGCTCACCCTCCGTCCCGACCGCGCTTGAGGCACAATGGATCACGCACGCATCCTCGTTCCCACGGAAGCCCCTTGAGACGCCTCGCCGCCCTTTTCCTCGTCGCAACCGCTCTTCCGGCGCTCGCAGCTCAGGAGCCGGACGAGCCCATCGCCACGCTCAAGGTCGGCACCCGCGTCGTCGCGGTCGCGGCCGTGGTGCGCGATAAGCGCGGCGAGCTGGTGAACGGTCTCGGCAAGGATGACTTCATCCTCAAGCAGGATGGAAAGCCGGTCGACATCCACTACTTCTCGCAGGGTTCGACCCTGCCGCTGACCTTTGCCCTGATGGTCGACACCAGCGGCAGCCAGCGCACGTTCATCGCGGATGAGACTGCCGCCAGCGAGGTCTTCTTCCGCACCATGCTCAAGCGCTCCGTCGACCGCGCCGTGCTGGTCAAGTTCGACACCCGCATCCGCGAGCTGCAGAAGATGACGCCGTCGGTCGAGCGGCTGGAGGACGCGCTCGCCTACCTGCGTCCCTCGCCCGGCGACAACGATCCGCGTCACAACATGGGCGGCACGCTGCTCTACGACGCCATCCGCAACACGGCGCGGTTCGCGCTCAGCGCGCAGGCCGGCCGCCGCGCCATGGTCATCCTCACCGACGGCGGCGACAACGGCAGCGCCTTCACGCTGAAGGAGGCCATCGAAGAGGCGCAGCGCGACGATGTCGTGGTCTATTCGGTCTTCTACAGCAGCAACTTTGGCGGCATGGGCGGCGGCCGGAAGGACGTGCTCGAAAAGCTGTCGCACGCCACCGGCGGCGCCGTCTTCACCGTCACCGAGCGCGAGCCGCTGAGCAGGATCTACGCCGAGATCGCCGAAGACCTGCGCCTGACCTACCAGATCGGCTACAACCCGCCCGACTCGGCGCCGGGCAAGTTTCACAAGATCGAGCTGAAGATGAAGCAGGGCGGCCAAAGCGTGCAGGCGCGCGAAGGCTACTTCAGCCCGGAGCCGGAGTCGAAATGAGACCACTTCTCAGCTACATGCTCCTCTGTTTCACCGCCGCACCAGCCCTCGCTCAGACGGCGGAGGCGCCGCTGCCGACGCTGAAGCTCGGGACGCAGTTGGTCACCGTCTCCGCCCTCGCGCGCGACGGCAAGGGCAACCCCGTCATGGGACTCGTCAAGGACGACTTCACCCTCACCCAGGACGGCCATCCGCAGGAGATTCGTTATTTCTCCGAAGGCTCCAGTCTGCCCCTGACGCTGGCGTTGCTGGTCGACACCAGCGGCAGCCAGCACGCCTACATCGCCGACGAGATCAAGGCCAGCCAGACCTTCTTCCACGCCATGCTGCGGAAGCCCGAGGACCGCGCCACGCTGGTGCAGTTCGACAACAACGTACTGCAGCTTCAAAAGATGACGAGCTCCGTCGAGGATCTGGAAGGCGCGCTCGTCCACCTAAACGAACCGCATGACTCCGCGCTGCCCAACCACGGCGGCGGCACCATGTTGTGGGACGGCATCTGGCTGGCGGCGCAGTTCGAGCTGGGCAAAGAACCCGGCCGCCGCGCCATGGTCATCCTTACCGATGGCGGCGACAACGGCAGCCGGTTTTCGCTCGGGCAGGCCGTCGCCGAGGCCCAGATCTCCAACGTCGCGCTCTACCCCATCTTCTATGGCGACCAGTTCGCCAACGACGCAGTCTGGCACAAGGACAATCTGCAGGCGATCGCGCGCATCACCGGGGGACGATTCTTCATTGTCAGCCCCTGGCAGCCGCTCTCGGCCATCTACGCCCAGATCGCCAGCGACATGCGCCTGCAATACCAGCTCGCCTACCGGCCGCCGGAGTCCGCGCCGAAGACGTATCATCGCATCGCGCTGCGAACGAAGAACCACAAGCTGACCGTGCAGGCGCGCGAAGGCTTCTACAGCCCGTAGCCATTCGTGAGTGTTCGATGGAGCTCCACAAAAAAAAGCCTGTCATCCTGGAAGAAGCGCAGCGTAGCCGAACTACCTGCGTTTTCTCTGGAGCGGCATGGGCGCTTCGAATCGTATGCAGGTCTTTCGCTCAGGATGACAGATGGGATGCCAGGGTTTGGGACTTCAGTCGAAGTTGGTCGAGCGCGTCACCGTCTCCCACTTCGCAAACTCCTCCCGCAAGGAGTCCATCTCCTTGGTGACGTACTCGTACGCATCCGGACCCAGCAGCAGGTGCGCCGGCGGGTCGTTCGACTCGATCAGCGTGACGATGGCCTTGCCTGCCTTCGCCGGATCGCCCGGCTGATTGCCGCTTCGAGCCGCGCGCGCCGCACGGATGGGTTCGAAGACCGCGTCATAGTCCGCGATGCGCCGCTCGGAGCGCACCATGGAGCGGCCCGCCCAATCGGTGCGGAACATTCCCGGCTCGACCGCCGTCACGCCGATGCCGAAGCTCTTCAGCTCCTTGCCCAGGGACGCGGAGATGCCCTCCAGCGCGAACTTGCTGCCGTGGTAGTACGAGATGCCCGGAAAGGCCATTAGTCCGCCCATCGAAGTCACATTCAGGATGCGTCCCGCGCGGCGTGCCCGCATGCCCGGCAGCACGGCCTTGATCACCGCGACCGCGCCGAAGACGTTCACCTCGAACTGCTGGCGAAGCTCTTCGAGCGGCGACTCCTCGAGCGTGCCCTCATGCCCGTACCCGGCGTTGTTGATCAGCGCATAGATCGGCCCGATCTCACGCTCGACCTCTGCGACCGTCCGGTCGACGCCGGGCGTGTCGGTCACGTCCAGCACGCGGGCATGCGCCCGGCCGGGGCGAAGGCTCTCGAACTCCGCAACCGCCTCCGTCTTGCGGACGGTGCCGACGACCACGTGCCCTGCGTCCAGCAGAGCCTCCGCGAAGGCTCTTCCCAACCCGGTGCTGACGCCTGTAATCAAAACGATCCTGGATTCCATGATCTTCTCTCCATATTCGATACTGTGGGTATCGTTTTCTTGTTGAATATACGATACTCAAAGTATCGTTAAAGTTGCAAAGATCGCATGGACACCTCACCCAACCCGCCCTTGAAGCCTGGACGCCCCCGAAGCGAGGCTGCGCGACACGCCATCCTCCGGGCGACGCTCGATCTCGTCTCCGAGAAAGGCTTCCGCGCGATCAGTATGGACCAGATCGCCGCCGGCGCGGGTGTGGGCAAGATGACGGTCTACCGGCGCTGGCCGAATAAAGCGGCGCTGGTGATGGACGCGCTGCTGCAGCTGATCGGCCCCGAGACGGCCTTTCCCGCTGCCGAGCGCGCGTTGCACCGGCTGCGCGCCCAGTTGGAGCTGCAGGCTCGCTTCTTCCTCGGCCCCTCAGGCACGCTCGTGCGGTCGCTGCTGGCGGAGGCGCAGTCGGACGAGGAGCTTGCTCAGGCGTTCCTCGCCCGCTGGATTGCGCCGCGACGGGCTGGCGTCATCGCCATCCTGCGGCAGGCGGTCGTGGAGGGCGATCTGCGCCCGGAGATCGACCTGGAGGTGGCGACCGATCAGCTCTACGGGCCGATCTACTACCGGCTGCTCATCGGCTCGGGCGTGATCGACGGTGCGTTTCTGGAGGCGCTCTACCGGCAGTTTCTTCAGGGCCACGCGTCGGTTGTGGGGAGTCACAAAATCGGTCGTTAGGTGAAAGCATGGGGCTTCAGCCCTTTGAATCGACATCACCACGAAGAGGGCTTCAGCCCTGGGCTCTCCTCAACCATACGGCGCTAAACCATGCGGTCGCGCACGTCCGGCCTCACGAGGTAAAGGAAGAACACCAGCTCGAACAGCCCGCGGATCAGGAACTGCGGCGCGTGCGTGTGGGCGAAGTAGAAGACGTCGCCGGCAAAGAGCAGGATCGCCCCGGCCATCACCATCGCCCAGCCCCAGCGCCTCATCCGCAGCAGGCCGAAGATGCCCGCAGCCAGCATCGTGCAGAGCGCCAGCACGCCGTACTTGCCGCGTCCCGTGCCGAAGACGTTCGTCAGCGCGCCGAAGACGTTCGTCAGCGTGAAGACCAGCATGAAGAGCGCAATGCCCGCGACGCCCGGCAGCATGCGGCCTTTGTCCAGAACCGGTGGGTTGGGGGTCAATTCGCTCATAGGGTGTGCAGGTAGGCCAGCAGGTCGTCCATGTCGCCCGGCGCCATCTGCCCGGCCATGGCGGGCATGTTGTTGCGCCCGTGGGTGACGGTCGCGGTCACGCGCTCGTCGGTCGCCGCCGCTCCGCTGGGCAGGGCGGGCTTCTTGAAGACGCCAAGCAACGACGGCCCATGCAGCGCGCCCGTCTGCCGGTCATAGTGGCAGACCGCGCAGCGCGTCTGAAACACCGCATGCCCGGCCGCCTGCTGCGGCGTCAGATTCGCAATCGGCGTCGGCGGAGGCGTCGACTTGCACCCCATGGCCAAGGCCGCGACCAGCAATCCCAATCCGGCAAAAGTCCTGTTCAGTCTCACAGGAACTATTCTCGCATCTTGCCGCCGAACAAGGCACGTCTGGCATAAGGGCACGGTTTCAGCCGTGCCCTTAACTTGTTCTGCCATAGGACGAACGAAATTTTTGCCTAAGCCGTCAGTTCCCAGCAGCAATCGCCTCGACGATCTTATCCATCACCGTCCGGTCGAAGCTGGTGCTGGGCGGGTGGTTGCCGACCATGATGGAGAAGACGACCGTCCTGCCGCTCGCGCATTCCACGTAGCCGCTCAGCGCGCGCGACTCGCCGGTGGTGCCGGTCTTGGCGTGGAGCTTGCCCTTCAGCGGGGATTTGGCGAAGCGGCCTTCGAGCGTGCCGTCGACTCCGGCGATGGGCAGGGACGAGCGGTAGAGTTCGCCCCAGGGCTGTTTCGTCGCGTAGAGCAGGATCTTCGCGGCGGCGCGCGGCGTGACCAGGTCGTGCCCGCTCATGCCCGAGCCGTCGAAGAAGACGAAGTCCTGCGGGTCGAGCCCCGCCCGCAGCAGAAAGGCCCGGACGACGCGGACACCCTGCGCGGTCGAGCCGTCCTCGCCATACTGCATGCCGAGATGGTGGAGCAGCAGTTCGACGTGCAGGTTCTGGCTGACCTTGTTGGTCATGACGATGTCGTCGTTCAGCGGGTGGGAACGATGCGTGGCGAGAATCTTCTCGACAGGCATAGTCTTAGGATCGCAATGATCGCAGCTTGTAAAGGTAAGGCTCCGCGCCCGTCCGACGCCTTCATTCGGCCCGAGCGAACGCAGCCCTGGCGCGTCGACATGCGTCTCCGCCGCGAACGCCTGCGCGTCCTGCGAGAGCCGGTGCTCGGCCCGCGCTGTGCCTTGTACGGCGATGCCGCGCGCCTCCAGCATCGCCTTGAAGGCGATGGCGGCGTACTCGGCCGGGTCCTGAATGGCGATCTCTTCCACATCGGCCGCATCGCCTGCCGCGATCGTCCCGAAGACGCGCAGCACCTTCGAGCCCACTTGGCGCTCGAACTGGACGGAGGTTCCGCTCTTCGGCGGGCCGGTCATCACGGTGTTGACGACCGTGTAGTACGGCACGGCGGGGTCGAGCGCGATCAGCGCCGGCGCGCCCTGCTGGCTGGGGGAGACGGTCGCCTTGATCTGGTTGTCGTTCACCGTCAGCGCGGAGACCGGCGCGCCGTAGCCCCAGACCAGATCATCCGACGCCCAGTCGCGCGGGTACGGCTCCCAGGGAAAGAACGTGTCGTCGCCAACGATATCGCCGGCGATGGTCTTCAGCCCCGTCGCCGCGACCGTGTCGGCCATCTGTTCAAGGTAGCGCAGTGGAGGCGCGCCACCGGGATCTTCGCCGCCGGCGTAGGGCAGCGCGCGTCCGGAGAGGTTCGGCTCGCCCCCGCCGCGAAGGATCACGTCGCCCTTCAGCGCGTTGGCGGACCAGACGCCGCGGCCGATGATGTCGGTCTGGAAGCTGGCGTTCTCGCCCAGCACGGCCAGCGCGGCGGCGGTGGTGAAGAGCTTGGCGTTGCTCGCGGGCTGGAAGAGCTGGCCCTCGTTCAGCCCGTAGAGCAGGCGGCCGTCGAGCCCATAGACCGCGACGCCCCAGTGATCGCGCACCACGTCCGGCGCGCCGACGAGCGCGGCGATCTTTCGCCCGAGCGGCGTGCTCTGGACCGGCTGCTGGGCGGGCAGCAGCGCTGTGCAGAACAGCAGGGCCAGACAGCCTGTTGCTTTTACGCGACTGCTCATACCGGTGAGTGTAGAGCACGGGGGTGGGTCTTCGAGAGCTTAAAGCTGCAAGCTGTATGGCTGTAAGTCGGAGGCGAGGAGCAGATCCTCTGCGAGGAGGACAAACACGAAGAGCAAAGGCCTCGTAACGCCCGCTTCATTCCCTACGCCCTGTTCCCTGCATCTCCCCGAACCCTATACCCTGTCCTTATGCCCTTCGCTCAGCGCCCACGCTTCTCCTGGCGGCTCCGCAGCCGCAGCCTGCCGCTGGGCGAGCGAACGCTGCTGATGGCGATCCTGAACGTCACGCCGGACAGCTTCTCCGACGGCGGCTGCTTCTTCGCGCCGGAACGCGCGGTCGAGCATGCGCTCACGCTGCTCGAACAGGGCGCGGACCTCCTCGACCTCGGCGGCGAGTCCACGCGGCCGAACGCCTCGCCTGTCTCGCCGGCCGAGGAGCAGGACCGTATCCTGCCGGTGCTCGCGGCCATCCTGCGCGAGCAGCCGCAGGCGGTCGTCTCGGTCGACACCTACCATGCGGCCACGGCTGCGGCGGCGATCGCGGCGGGCGCGGAGATCGTCAACGACGTCTCCGGCCTGCTGTGGGACGCGGAGATGGCGGCAACCGTCGCCGCCAGCGGCTGCGGGCTGGTGCTGATGCACACGCGCGGCGGTCCGCGGGACTGGCTGCGGCAGGCGCCGCTGCCCGCCGGGCCGGTGCTGCCGGCGATCCTCGACGGCCTCGCAGAGCGCCTGCACGCCGCGCAGGCCGCCGGCATCGCGCGCCAGAGCATCGTGCTCGACCCCGGCTTCGGATTCGGCAAACGCGGCGACGAGAATCTGCGGCTGCACGCGGAACTCGACGGCCTGCAGGCGCTGGGCTACCCCATGCTGGCCGGGACGAGTCGCAAGAGCTTCCTGCGCCAGTTGCTGACGCGCCGTCCGCCCCATATGCAGGAGCCCGCGCCGGAAGCCCGCGCGGCTGCCGATGCGGCGTCCGAGGTCGCGGCGATCCTGGCCGGAGCGCATCTCCTGCGCGTCCACGATGTCGTGACGGCGGTCGCCGCCGCCGCCGTGGCGGACGCGATTCTCGCCGGTCGCGAGTGATTCGCCAGGGACGCGGCTTCAGCGTGCCTGGGCAAAAACAAAGCCACCCCTGACCGAGGCCTGACCCATTCGGCGCCCATGCATGCCATGGCCGTTGCAATCTCTGCCCTGAAAGTGGCATGGTCCCACCACCTCGGTAACCATAAAGTTCAAACTATCGGCACGGGCGGGTTACCTCGCACAGCCGTTTGAGCCGAACGTTTGCGGAAATCAGAGGAGCGCTCCGAGATGAGTCATGTCTATGAATGGCGAGACGGCACGGTGATTCCCGACCCATTTACGGGGCTGGAGATTCCCGACGCGCTCCATGCCAGCCTGCACCGGCATCGCGAAAATCTTGCGCGGCTTGTCCGCAGCCTGCAGTCGGCCGGCGTCAGCGAAGAGCAGATCGAAACCAGCGTCACGGTCGTGGTGGAGTCCTACCGGGACGAGCTTCTGCGCGCAATCAAAACCATAATGAGGCAGGCATGATCGATACCAGACTGAGCGACCCGAAGTTGAACGATGAGCAGGGCCGCGTCCTCGCCCTGCAGCGCTATCAGATTCTCGACACCCCGCGCGAGGCGCCCTTCGACCGCATCGCAGGCCTGGTGAAGGCCGTGATGCAGGTGCCGATCGCGATCATCTCGCTCATCGACTCCGAGCGGCAGTGGTTCAAATCCTGCATCGGAATGGGCGACACCACCGAGACCACGCGCGAGGTCTCCTTCTGCACCCACACCATCCAGGCGCGCGAGCCGCTGTACATTCCCGATGCCCGTTTGGACCCGCGCTTCGCGACGAACCCCCTGGTGACGGGCGCGCCCTTCATCCGCAGCTACGTCGGTGTGCCGCTCTGCACGCCCGATGGCTACAACGTCGGTTCGCTGTGCGCGATCGACACCATTCCGCGCGAGTACACGCCCAGCCAGATCGAGGTGCTGAAGAGCTTCGCCGCCCTCGCCGCGGAGGAGCTGGAGCTGCGCCGCGTCGCGCAGATCGACTTCGTCACCGGCGCCGCGACCCGCCGGGGCTTCACGGTGGAGGTCGACAAGGCCATCGCCCGCTACGGCCGGTATGCCCGCTCGTCTGCGCTGCTGGTGCTTGATCTCGACCACTTCAAGAAAGTCAACGACACCTGGGGACACGCCGCGGGCGACGCCGTGCTGCGCGCCGTGGGCGCCAAGCTGAACGCGCTGCTCCGCGCCACCGACGTGCTGGGCCGGCTGGGCGGCGAGGAGTTCGGCATCCTGCTGGCCGAGGCCACGCTCCGCGACGCCTCCCGCTCGGCCGAACGCTTCCGCAAGGCGATCGAGGCGATCGAGATCGAAAACGACCCGCCAATCAAGGTCACGGCCAGCTTCGGCATCTCCGCCATCGGCCCGGAGCATGCGACCGCCGACCAGTGGCTGGCCGAGGCCGACCTGGCCCTCTACGCAGCTAAACGCGGCGGCCGCAACCGCTCCTGCATCGCACCCAGCTCGGCCGAGACGCAGCTCTCGCGCCCGGCATAACGAGGTCCCTCCCCAGGGCGACGCCCCACCCATCGCAGCTCGACCGCGGTGGGTGGGGCGTCTAGCTTCGTCTACGCATCCCCATACACCACCGCCAGCAGCTCTCCCGCCAGCTTGTGCAGCGGTCGCAGCAGCGGAAATCCCGCCAGCTTCAGCCCGACGGTCAGCATCTTCAGCGTTTTTTCGTAGAGGAACATCGTGCGCGCCTGTTCTTCGCTGCGGTCGTAGACCCAGAAGAGGATGAGGCCCATCTGGTACATCCAGAGCAGGCGGCCGAGGTAGGGCGCGATCGTCGGCGGCAGGCTCACGCCGGAGTCGGCGGCGGCTCGGTCGAACTGCGCGACGTCCTCGGCGCGGATCGACGCGCACTCCCTGCTGAAGGGCGAGAGCGGATGTTCGGGGTCGGTGTGCGCGGTCAGCGCGGCCAGCAGCTTGCGGTTTGGCGCGAAGTACTCGAATTTGGTCGAGACGATGGCGCGCAGGCGGGCTTCGAGCGTCTTCGCGCGGTCGAGCCGCGCGGCGATCTCCGGCTGCATCGCGGCCTGCGCGCGCTCGTAAAACGCCATGACGATGGCGTCCTTCGAATCGAAGTAGTAATAGGCCGCGCCGACGGCGACCTCCGCCTCCGTCGCGATCTCGCGCATCGTTGCGCGCTCGAAGCCGCGCTCGCGAAAGATGGAGAGCGCCGCCTCGAGGATGCGCGCGCGCGTCTCTTCGGACTTCTTCGGCGACTTCTTTACGGCGTCGGTTTCGGACATGATCCCTCGGTGGTTCGACGGCCGGACCGTTTCGAACGAGGCCGCAGCTCTCGAGCTGTAAGCTGAACAGCTCTCGGCTGGCAGCTCGAGTAGAACTCAGCGTGTCTCGCTCGGCACTTGAACGCGTTCAGATTATCATGATCCGCGCGCGGCGGTGCTATTCTAAGGCGAAGGAAAAACGAACATGCTCATCCCTGTCCTGATCGTCCTTGTGGTCCTCCAGCTCGTGTGCCTGGCCGTTCTGCTCCTGCGCAGACAGGCCGCTCCGCCGGTGGCCGACCCTCGCCAGGCGCAACTGCCGGATCAGCTGCTGCGCCTGGACGCGCGGGCCGAGGCTTCGGACAAGCAGCTGCACAGTGGCCTCGCCGGCATGCGCGCCGAGATCGCCGCAGAGGCCCAGCGCTCGCGTGCCGCGGCCTCGGCCGACTTCGGCGCCCTGCGCACGGAGATTACCGGCTCGGTCGCGACGCTGGGAGCGGCGCTGAACGGCGGTCTGGCCGAGTTCCGCAAGGACAACGCCGCCTCCGCCGAGACGCTGCGCACCGCCGTCCACGCGGAGCTGACCGGCATCGGGCAGCGTTTGCAGAGCTTCATCGGCGCCGTCAACCAGCGTCAACTCGAAGATCGCGAGGCGCTGAACGCCAAGCTGAACGAGCTGACCGCAGCCAACGCGCAGCATCAGGAGCGGCTGCGCACCTCGGTCGGCGAGTCGCTCGCGAAGCTGAACACGGACAACGCCGCCAAGCTCGAAGAGATGCGCGCCACGGTCGACGAGAAGCTGCACGCCACGCTGCACACGCGGCTGACCGAGAGCTTCGGCCAGGTGACGGACCAGTTGAACAAGGTGCATACCGGGCTGGGCGAGATGTCGAAGCTGTCCGAGGGCGTGGATGGCCTGTCGCGGATCTTTACCAACGTGAAGTCGCGCGGCGGCTTCGCCGAGGTGCAGTTGGGCATGCTGCTCAAGCAGATGCTCGCGCCCGGCCAGTACATCGAAAACGCGACCGTGAAGCCGGGCAGCGCGGAGCGTGTCGAGTTCGCCATTCGCTTCCCGTCGGGCGCGGGCGAGCGCCTGATGCCGATCGATGCGAAGTTCCCGCGCGAGGCCTGGGAGCGGCTGGAGGCGGCGTACGAATCCAATCTGCCGGACGCCATCGCGCGCGAGGGCAGGGCGTTTGAAAACGCCATCCGCACCGAGGCCGACCGCATCTGCGGCAAGTACATTCACCCGCCGGTGACGACGCCCTACGGCATCATGTTCCTGCCGACCGAGGGCCTGTACGCCGAGGTCATCCGCCGGGGCGAGCTGCAGTCGGCGATCCAGTCGCAGTGCCACGTGACGATCGCCGGCCCGACCACGCTGTCGGCCATCCTCACCAGCTTCCAGATGGGCTTCCACATGCTGGCCCTGCAGGAAAAGGGCGACGAGGTGTGGAAGGTGCTCGAAGGCGCGAAGAACGAGTTCGGCAAGTTCGGCAAGCTAATGGATAAGGTCGAGGGCGATGTCGGCAAGATTCAGAAGACGCTGGGCGAGGTCGGCGTGCGGACCCGCGCGATCAACCGGACGCTGCGCGAGGTGAGCAGCTCGGACGAGTCCACGCCGTTTTTGGTGGAGGATCTGCCGGGGATCGCTCTGGCGGCGAGTGGGGTGGAAGAGCAGTAAATGCCGACACAAGATTTTGTCATCCTGAGCGTAGCGAAGGATCTGCTTCTTGCCTGTGGCGCATTGCGGCTTCGGGCAAGAAGCAGATCCTTCGACTTCGCTGCGCTCCGCTCCGCTCAGGATGACAGATGATCTGTCAGGGCAGCTTCAGCCAATCCAGGGCGAATTGCGGATCACGCTGCAGAAGTTTCCGCGCTTGAAGCGGGGGTCCTTATCGGCGAGCACATCGGCCTTCACGTTGCCGAAGGTCGTCTCCGGTTTGTGGTGGATGCCGTCGTAGAACGCCTGCAGGATGTCTTCCTTGAACTGCGGCGTGCGCGGGTGGGCGGCGACGATGGCGTTGCGGTCTTCGTCCGAAAACTCATGGTAGGTCAGGCCCAGCACGTCCATCTCGACGCCCGCGGTCACCAGCGCGACGACCGGCGCCATGTACTGCGGGATGCCCGGCGTGGTGTGCAGCGCGATGGCGGTCCAGACCTCGTCCAGGTCGCGCTGCGGGATGTCGTACTGGCGCAGGAAGTCGCGCGCGGCGTTGGCGCCGTCGACCTCGAAGCGGTCGTGCGCGCTGCTGTAGGAGGGCGTCAGGCCGACGTCGTGGAACATGGCGCCGGCGTAGAGCAGCTCCGGGTTGAAGCTGAGTCCGCGCTGGCGGCCAGCAAGCGCGCCGAAGTGAAACACGCGGCTGGAATGGTGGAAGAGCAGCGGCGACTCGGTGTCGCGGATGAACTCGGTGATCGCCTGGGCGAGCTTGCTGTCGGGAACGGCGATGCGGGAAGTAGCGGTGGCAGCCATGGGTGTTTCCTCCTGTGAGCTTTGCTCGATCGCTGCTCACAGGTTCAACACTAGGCTCCGTCGTGGCGCTTTGCCATGACGCGGATACGTCAATTTAGGACACGCAGATCGGGCTGGTTTTGCATGGCTCCCTGTGGATCATTGCGCATCGCCGATGGTTGCGCATCGCGCTTCATTGCGAGACCCGCGTGCTGCGAAAGCGGCTGGCGTACTCGCCCGGCGTCACGCCGAGCACGCGCACGAAGACGCGGCGCAGCGCGTCGGCGGAGCCGAACCCGCAGGCGCCGGCTACTTCCTTCAACCCCATGCCGGAGCTGTCGATCCTCTGCTGCGCGGCCTCGACGCGCATGCGGTCGACGAACTGGCCGGGGTTCATGCCAGTCTCGCGCAGGCAGACGCGGGTGAAGTGGCGCGCGCTCATGTGCATGCGTTCGGCCAGCCGCTCGACGCTCAGGTCTTCGCGCAGATTTTCGATCATCCACACCTGCAGCTCGCGCAGCGGCTGCGAGGCGGCGGACTGGTTCGAGAGCATGTGGCTGAACTGCGCCTGTCCGCCCGGCCGCACCAGAAAGATGACGAGGAAGCGCGCGATGGCTAGCGCGACCTCGTGCCCGTGATCCTCCTCCACCAGCGCGAGCGAGAGGTCGAGCCCGGCGGTGATGCCGGCGGAGGTGTAGGTCGAGCCGTCCTTGAGGTAGATCGGCTCCGGCTTCACCGTGATGGCGGGGTACTCGCGCGCGAGGCGGTCGCAGAATCGCCAGTGCGTGACCGCCTGTTTGCCGTCGAGCAGGCCCGCCTCGGCCAGCAGAAACGCGCCGGTGCAGATCGACGCCACGCGGCGGCAGCGCTTCGCGGTTGCGGCGATCCACGCGATGAACGCGGGGTCGTAGCTGCCGGTCTCCGAGCCCGGACCGCCGGCGATCAGCAGCGTGTCGATCGGACCGGTCAGCTCCGCGATGGGCACGGCTTCGCCCAGCGTCAGGCCCCGGTTGGTGCGCAGCGTCCGCTCCGGCCCAGGGTTCGCGAGGACGACCTCGTAGCCGGGCGCATTCGAAAAGACCTCGAGCGGACCGGTGACGTCGAGGATCTGCACCGGCGGCGGCCCAACGATCACGACTCTGCGCATGGCTTCGATTCTATAAGGCCACAGCGCCGGTCTCGCCAAGCGGTTCGGCTAGGTGGCGTTCACCCTGGCAGGCAGGATTCCCCGCGCCACGGCCAGCCGGTGCGCCCGGACGACGTTGCGCGCCAGGCCTTCGCTGATCGGCGCATACACGGCTGTTCCCTCACGGCGGGCGAGTACGTTGGACGCGACCAGCATGCGCATCATCCAGACGGCCGCGCGGATGTCTCCGCATTCGAGGCTCAGCCAGCCGGCGCCGTGGCTCGTTGCAAGGAGTCCGGTGGAGTCCTCGATCGCCTTCGCAAGCTCGGGGTCCATCGCCGCAGGCTCTGGCTGGATCAGCGGCGACTCACGCTCCATCACGCGGAAGAGGCTGGCGATGGCGTCGTGCTGCTCGTCGGACATGTGCCCCAGCCAGTAGTGGGTGGTCTTGGCGGTTGCCGTGACGACGTTCTTGATCTCCTTCTCCAGCCCGTACGCGGGACCGGCGGGCAGATCAAGCGTCAGCCCCTTGAAACGCGCGGAGATGTTCTCCATCACCAGCGCGCGCGCCAGCCAGCCAGCCATTCCGGCGCTGGTGCAGTACATCCGCACCCATCCCGGCGCGGCCGGTTCTGCGTGCAGCCCGGTGACCAGCGCGACGCCGCGGCAGAGCTCGGCGACGACCTCGTTGTAGCGCTCGGGCTGGGCCGCAATCTCCTCCGGGCTGCCGGACGTCAGCAGCGTGCCCCGGTGCGGCGGCCCGCCGGCCATGGCGAGGTCGCAGAACGAGCCCCAGATCTCGTCCCACGCGACCCTGCCGTCGGGCGCGAACTTCAACCCGGCGGAGCCCATCGAGACCGGCTGCACCTCCTCGTAGCGGTCGCGATACACCTCCGGCAGCAGGGTTCTGAGCCTTGCCTCCAGCGCGTCGAACTCGTCAGGCGCCGTACTGTTCATCGGTCACATGCTCCAGCCAGTCGACCGCCTTGCCGTCGAGCTTTTCGTTGATGGCGATGTGGGTGACGCCGGTTGTGGCGGTCGCGCCGTGCCAGTGCTTCTCCGCCGGCGCGAACCAGATGACGTCGCCGGGGCGGATCTCTTCGATCGGTCCACCCTCGCGCTGCGCCCGGCCCAGGCCCGCCGTGACGATCAGGGTCTGTCCCAGCGGATGCGTGTGCCAGGCCGTGCGCGCGCCGGGTTCGAAGGTGACGATGGCGCCGCTGACCCGCGCCTCGCCCGTACCCTGAAACGGCTGGTCGATCCGCACCGCGCCGGTGAACCAGTCGGCGGGGCCTTTGTTCGAGGGCTGTGAGCCGTTGCGGCGAATTTCCATGGCTGTATCTCCTGTATCGATGTTAGCTTGAAGCCAAAGTAAAGCGGCCTGCAATGGGCAGAGCGCATCTGAACCGGAAGAGTGCGAGAGGAGCAATATGGCCGAACACGATTCACCGTTCACCCCGCTTCCATCCGACGACCTTGCCCGCGGCCTTGCGCTGGCCTTCGCCGACAAGCCCGGTCTCGCGCACATCGGCCTGGTGGGCGACACCTACACGGTCTTGCTCAACGGCAGAGACACGGCCGGGCGCTTCTGCCTCATCGACATGCACATCCCGCCCGGCGGCGGACCGCCTCCGCACCGGCACGACTTCGAGGAGAGTTTCATCCTGCTCGAAGGCGAGATGGTCGCGACCTTCCGGGGCGAGAAGACGACCGTGAAGGCAGGCCAGACCGTCCACATTCCGGCCAATGCGCCGCACCAGTTCCACAACGAAAGCGGTCAGGATGTGCGGCTGCTCTGCATCTGCTCGCCCGCCGGGCAGGAGGAGTTCTTCGCCGAGGTCGGCGTCCCCGTCGCCACGCGCACGACGCCTCCGCCGAAGCTGAGCGAGACCGAGCAGGCAGCGTTCCGCGCGAAGGCCGAGGCGCTGGCGCCGAAGTACAGGACGGAGCTGTTGAAGCAGGCGTGACACAGGAGGCGGTATGAGGCTTCTGGTATTCGGAGCAACGGGCAAGACCGGCGGCCTCGTCGTCGACGCGGCGCTGGCCAAAGGGCACGAGGTGACCGTGCTGGTGCGCGATCCGGCGAAGTTCACGAAGCCCGGCGTGCGCGTGGTCGCTGGAGACGCGACGCGTTCAGCCGACGTGCAGGCCGCCATGCGCGGGCAGCAGGCGGTCGTCGAGGCCATCGGCGGTACGACGCCCTACAAGGCGACGACGCTCGAGAGCACGTCGGTGCGGAACATCGTCTCGGCCATGCAGACCGAGGGGGTGCGCCGGTTGATCGTCGTCTCGATGATGGGCCTCGGCGACAGCCGCGCGCAGGCGCCGTTCTGGTACCGCTTTCTGCTGATGACGACCTTCCTGCGCGGTTCGACGCCCGACAAGGCGAACATGGAAGCCATCGTGCGCGCCAGCGGCCTGAACTACACCATCGCCCGGCCGCCGATCCTGAAGGACGAACCCGCCACCGGCGACGTGAAGGTGCTGGCGCCCGGCGTGACGGGCCACTCGATCAACCGCGCCGACCTGGCGAATTTTCTGGTGGATCAGATCGAGAGCGAGCGGTATGTAGGTCGGGCCGTGACGGTGGTGAATCACTGAGCTTCGTTTCACCAGAGCTTCGTCTCACCAGAGCGTCTTCGTACCAGCAAACGCCTGTCATCCTGAGCGTAGCGAAGGATCTGCTTGAGGGGCCCCCGGATGTCTCCATGCAACCCCAGAAAGCAGGTCCTTCGCTCCGCTCAGGATGACAAGCCGTATTGGCGGGTCCATGCAAGTTCAGTACTTCGTCAGTCCCAGCTTCTTCGCCGCCGCATCGATCTCCGCCTGCGACTTGAAGAACGTCTTCTGCGGGTTGGAGTTCGGGTAGTAACGCACCACGATCTCCTTGTCGTCGACCGAGTCGTCGATGCCGTCGTTCGCGCGGTAACCCAGCGCCTTCACCAGCGCCAGCGAGCCCTCCGCGCCGCTCTCGTTGCCCGAATCGGCGACGATCGCGTAGACGCTCTTGCCCGTCCGGCAGCTATACACCGTGGCGAAGTCGCCCATGGTCACGCCGCTCGTCCGCGCCACGCGGCCTTGCACGACGTAGTTGATCTTCGTCGCGTCGACATACCGGCGCGGGTCTTCCATGCGCTTGTTGTCCTTATCGGCGAAGTCGGTCTGCGAGACGTAGTAGCCGGGGTAGGGATCGTTCTTGCCCTGCACGGTCGGCGGTCCGCCCTCGTACTCGGTCATGTAGCCGACGACCGCGCCGGGGTGCTCGCTGTCCTTCGGCGAGTGAGCGTGCTTCTCGATGTCGAGCGCCTTTTTGCCCGGCGGGCCATAGGCGTTCGGCGCGCCGTCCACGTCGACATCCATCTTCACGACGACCTCAACCGCCGGATGTGCGCCGTCGGCAAACCTGCGCGGTTCGCCGCTGGCTGGGCACGGCTTCGCATTGGCGGCCCTGGGCGGAGGCGGCTCATCGCCACGCGCGGCCTTGGGCGGCTCGCCCTGCGCCAGTGCGGTCAGCCCAAGCACAAGTCCGAGCGCCAGCGGCGTCATCGCCGCAACCTTGTCGAGTCTCCACCAGTCTTCTGCGCGCAACGTAAGGTCTCCTTCGGGCCGAAAGCCAATATGCATTGGACGCGTCTTCCAGCGGTGGAGAACCAGATTTTCATCGCGGGTTGCTATTTTGAACGCATTCGTCCCGGTTTCGGCCCAAATTGACCTGTCCGGCTTTACACAGCGCAGCGTGGCCGATATCCTCACCTTTGGGACATGACCGCCAGAGGCGCTGAACAAGGCGTATTCTGAAGAAACCGGAAGCGCGGGTGGTGCGGTCCAAAGTTTGAGTAAGACACAGGAGAAGACGGACATGGCAGCAGTAGACGAGAAGGTCAAACAGATTATTGTCGAGCAGCTTCAGGTGGATGAGGCCGAGGTTACGCCGGGCGCCAGCTTTCAGGAAGACCTGGGCGCAGATTCGCTCGACGTCGTCGAACTGGTAATGCAGTTCGAAGAGGCCTTCGACATTCAGATCCCCGACGAAGACGCCGAGAAGATCAAGACCGTCAAGGACGCCGTCGATTACATCGAAAAGAACCAGAAAGGCAAGTAAGCCCCGATGTCGGAACCGAAGCGCAGGGTTGTAGTGACTGGAATTGGCCTCATCTGTGGGGTCGGGAAGACCGCGCCCGAAGTCTGGGAGGGTCTTCTGGCGGGCAGGAGCGGCATGGCGGAGATCAAGGCCTTCGATCTCACCGGCCATCCTGTCCGCTTCGCCGCGGAGGTCAAGGACTTTGACCCGCTCCTTTTTGTCGACAAAAAGGAGTCCCGGAAGATGGGACGCTTCATCCATTTCGCGCTGGCCGCCTCGGCCGAGGCGATGGCCCACTCCGGCCTGGTCGTCGACGAGACCAATCAGGATCGCGTCGGCGTCCACATCGGCTCGGGCATCGGCGGCTTCGACGTGATCGAACGCGAGCACTCGAATATGCTGGCCGGCGGACCGCGCAAGATCTCGCCGTTCTTCATCCCGGGCTCGATCGTGAACCTCGCGGCCGGCCACGTCAGCATCAAGTACCGCGCGCGCGGGCCGAACGAGGCCACCGCGACTGCCTGCACCTCATCGGCGCACTCCATCGGCGACGCCTTCCGGATCATCCAGCGCGGCGACGCGGATGCGATGATCGCCGGAGGCACCGAAGCCGCCATCACGCCCATGGGCGTCGGCGGATTCGCCGCCATGAAGGCGCTTTCGACGCGCAACGAAGACCCCGAGCACGCCTGTCGCCCGTTCGACAAGGATCGCGACGGCTTCGTCGTGGGCGAAGGCGCGGGCATCCTGATCCTCGAAGAGCTGGAGTTCGCAAAGGCGCGCGGGGCAAACATTCTCGGCGAGGTGATCGGCTATGGCATGTCGGCCGACGCCTTCCACATGACCGGCATGGCGCCCGAGGGCGAGGGCTGCTTCCGCGCCATGAACGCGGCGCTGAAGGTCGCTGGCATCTCGCCCGACCAGATCGACTACGTCAACGCCCATGCCACGTCCACCCCGCTGGGCGACGCGCTGGAGTCGAAGGCGATCGAGAATGTCTTTGGCGAACGCGCGCTGAATCAGACGCTGCTGGTTAGCTCCACCAAGTCGATGACCGGGCACCTGCTCGGCGGCGCGGGCGGGCTCGAAGCCGGCATCACCCTGATGGCCATGCTGCACCAGATCGCGCCCCCGACGATGAACATCGTGGAACTCGATCCGGAGTGCCGCCTGAACTACGTTCCGAACAAGCCGGTCGCCGCGAAGATCGACTATGCCCTGTCGAATTCTTTCGGGTTCGGCGGAACGAACGGCTCGCTCGTCTTCAAACGCTGGACCGGCGAATAAAGGATCGGCAATACACCGGGTGCCCCGCATCTCGCTTCTGAGATGTGGGGTTTTCCTTTGCGCCCGCCACTACTGTGCGTCATTCTGATCCTGAGCATAGTCGAAGGGGAAGAACCCCTGCATCTGTCTTCGCTCTTTTTGTTTGTCATTCCCGAAGGGAATCTGCTGTTCGCTCGCACAATCACTTCTGCTATCACAAGCGAAGAACCAATACAGGGGTCCTTCGCTCCGCTCAGGATGACGAGCTTCTGTGGGTGGTTTGAAGAAGGCGAGAAGGTCACCCAAACACATTCAGCGACTTCTTCGTATCCGCGAAGAACTCCGGCTGCTCCGCCTGGGGCTCCAGCAGGAAGCACACCACCCACTCCTCATCCCCGCTTTCGTCGTTGTCGCGGATGCCTGCGACGACGGTGACCCCGTACCATCCTGGCGCAACCCGCACGCCGCGCCGCTCACCCGCGTCCTGGCCGTCCAGCACGATGCGCGCGCCCTCGGATTGCCAGTTCTCAAGCCGCTCCGCGTTCGCGACGAGCAACTCGCCGGTCTCGGTGCCCAGCACGAAGCCCGTGGAGAAGGCGATGTGCGAGAGGGGCGTCATCGCGCCCTCGGTCTCGGTGGAACGCACCAGCACGGTGTAGAAGCCGCGCTCGACGCCGAAGGCGGGCACAATGGCGCCTTCGGCGTACCAGCGTGCGCCGCGCGCCGCGCCGGGAAGCAGGTCGTTCAGCAGCGGGCGGTCGGAGTCGCCGCGAAACTCCTGCAGCCGGGCTGCGTCGACCAGGAAGATGGCTTCGCCAGCGGCGAAGAGGCGGCGGAGTTCCTGCGGCTCGAACCACTGGGATTCCGGGGCGACGGGGATGGGCATGGCGGTCCTCTTGAGGCAAAAGCAAAGAGCCTCCACTCAGGGAGGCTCTTTGCCGATCGACTGCGGTGAAAGCTACTTGCTGGTGTCGATACCGCCGCCCAGCTTGGCTTCCTTCTTCTTCTCGTTTTCCTTGCGTGCGCCCATCGCCTTCTGGGTCCACTCATCCGCCTTGGCGAGGTCGGACTTGCGGGCCGCGTCGTCGGTGCATTCGAGGTCGGCCTTGCGGCGCCAGGTGAGGTTCAGGTACTGCATCGCCTCATCGTAGGTCGGGTTGATCGCGACGGCCTTCTGCAGATAGTCCAGACCTTCGGCGACCAGAGGCGCATTCTGCGCGGTCAGCTTATCGCAGGCGTCCTTGCTCTTCTTGATGTTGCCGTTACCGTCGTCGGTCAGGCCGTTGCCGTCCGCCTTGGATTTATCCTGCGCGAGGATGGTCGTGGCGTTCTTGTAAGCCTGCATCCAGTCGACCACGCCGATGGTGTAGAACGCTTCGGCGTCGTTCGGATCGAGCGCGATCACCTTCTTCTCGTACTCCTTGGCGGCGTCGAGCTTCTTGGTGTTGCGGTCGATGGAGGCGATCTGCTTGAGCGCCGTGATGTTGCTGGGGTCCTTCGCCAGAATCTCCATGAAGCCGTCGGTCGCCTTCTGTGCGACCTTCAGGTTTTCCGGGCTGTCGAGGTTCGGGATCACCTGGTAGCTATACGCGGTTGCCAAGTAGAGCTTGGCGTTCTCGTAGTCGGGGTCCAGTTGGATGGCAGTCTGGAAGTGGTTGACCGCTTCCTCGTACTGCGCGTTCTTGAAGGCCTGGACGCCTTTGGTCAGTTGATCGCGAGCCTTCAGCTTGTTGCACCCGGTGGCAGTGGTCAGCGCCAGGGCGAGGAGCGCCGCAGTCACCGGAATTCGTGCAGTCAATTTCATTGGGCGAAAGTTCTCCTATTGGGAAAAAGGCGCGTCACTCGGACGGTTGTTCAGTCGTTCAATTTGTCCCAGCTTTTCCTCATTGTAAAGGCAGCGAGGCGTCATTGGCTAGGGGTTGTCGAATACCGATACCGAAAATCATATCTGCGCGATTAGGAACATATTACCACTGGTAGACGGCTTTTCCGTTACCGGTAATCCTTTGCTTATCGCCAGAAAAGCCTAAGACAATACAGGGGTTCACATGCGGTTTCCGGTGCGGACGAAGCCTTCTGCCGCAACCCCGGTTGTCATTTCTACCATAAAACGATAACGCGGCGGGAGTGGTGCTCCCGCCGCATTGGTAGACCGTGTACGGGCTTAGTCCCCCGCAACCGTCTCCTCGATAGAGTTGACGACTTCGACCTGCGACTGGGTTACAGGCTTCGCCGGCTGGATGCCGCCGAGACCGCCGATTGCGCCGAGCGGCACGAAACCGCCCTCGGGCGCAGCCTCCTTCAGCACCTCCTTGCGGTAGAGCGCGGCCATCTTTGCGTTCTCCGCATCCTGCTTCAGCTTCGCGTCGCGTGCGCGGATCTTCTCTTCGCGCGCGTTCTTGGCGATGCCGCTCTTGTCGAAGGTGTCGTTCGCCGACGAGTTGACGTGGGCTTCGTTCAGGACCAGGTCGTACTTGGCTTCCTTCTCGAGGCCGACCTTCTTGCCGCCCGCGAAGATCTCATGCCGACCGTGCTCCTCGTACCACTTCGTGAGGGTGCTGGTCATGTGCATCTTCTCGATGATGTTGCGCCAGCCCACACCCGTGTTGTACGCGCAGAAGCTGATCTCGCCCTCCTGCGTCGCGTACGGGATGATGCACTGCTCGGTGCGGCGGAAGTCATAGTTGAACAGGTCCTGGAACCACATGCCGGCGATGAAGAGGAAGTGCCAACGGTCGGCGCGGCGCTTCTGGATGTCCTCAAGCGTGCGATCCGCCGTCACCTTGCCGTAGTCGCGGCCCGTGGCGCCGAAGCTCTTGTCGAACTTCTGCAGCATGTCCTTGATCTTGAAGTGCGTCGGCGCGTTGTCGGGCGTGTAGTTGCGCAGCATCGCGAGCGTCACACCGAGGATCGAGAGGAACTTGCCGCGAGCGGCGTCGTTGATCTTGCGCACATCCTTGGCAAGCTGCTCGGCGTCGAGGAACGCCGTAACGGGCACGGCCTCCTTGGTCTCCTTGTCGATCATCATGGCCATGCCGATGCCGCAGTTCGGGTGGCAACCGCAGGAGAGCTGGCCCCAGTCGTGGTCCGGTCCGTGAACCAGATCGGCCCAGTCGGAGAAGGTCGACATGAACGAGATCGGAAACCAGTCGCGCGTCGGCTCGCCGATGCCGGTCTGGTTCTTCACATCGTGCGCCAGATGCGAGAGCGTGTAGCGCTGCGCCATGCGGCGCTCGTCCGAGACCTCCTCGTCGCGACCGGTGAAGCTGACCGGCTGGAACGAAAGGAAGTTGATCTTCTTCGGGTTGTCGAGCGCGAACTCAATGATGCGGCCAACCTGCTCGTTGTTGATTCCATTGATGATGCAGGTCACCGGCACGATATCCACACCGGCCTCGTGCAGGTTGTGGATCGCCTGCAGCTTCACATCGAACGAGTTGCCGACCTTGCGGTGGGAGTTCGCCGCGTTGCCGATACCGTCGAACTGCAGGTACGCGTAGCGCAGACCGGCCTCAGCCGCAGCCTTGCAGAACTCCTTCGACTTCGCGAACTCGATGCCGTTGGTCGCGGCCTGCACGGAGTTGTAGCCCACCTTGCGGGCGTAGCTGACCGCGTCCAGGAAGTAAGGCGAAAGCGTCGGCTCGCCGCCCGAGAACTGCACCGACATCTGGCGCTTGGGCTTGATCGTGATGGCGTTGTCGAGCATGGTCTTGATCTCGTCCCACGTCAGCTCGTGGACGAAGCCGACCTGGTTCGCATCCATGAAGCAGGGGTCGCACATCATGTTGCAGCGGTTGGTCAGGTCGATCGTGAGCACGGAGCCACGTCCGTGGGTGACCGTCGAAGAGCCGTGATTGTGCAGCTTCTCGTCGTTGTGGGCGCGGATGTCGCGGCCCGGGAAGGTCTCTTCCAAATGCTGCATGAAGGCGACGTCGATAGACATCAGGTCTTCGAAGTGGCCGTGGATGGGGCAGTCCTTCACCATCAGGATCTGGCCGTCGCGCTCGATGATCTGCGCCTTGATCTCGCCGACCTTCTCGTTCAGCAGAATCTCGTGGGGCAGCTTGCCGTCGACGATCTGCTGGCGAATCTCAGGTACGCACCGGGGGCAGAGGGAGTCGGTCGTGCGGGGCCAGCCGAGGGTCGGCTTCTCTTTTTCGTAGCTCTTCAGAAGCGGCTTGTCGCTCCACTTCGGGGTGAAGCTCGGATTCGGGCTGATGCGGTTCAGCTTCTCGAAGACAGCCCAGCCAACCTTTGCTACCTGAACGATGCCCTTTTCTACCAACTTCTTCGGCTTTGCCATGGAATGTTTCTCTCCTGAGCGTGATGCTGAAAATCTGCCAACGTGCGCTATCGAAACAGTGCTCTCTGCGGGCCCCAACTCGATGTTTCGACTTGAATAAAAATAAGATGCACCGCCGGGAAAAACGGGTGTACCTCATTAACCTCCCTTAACGTACGACCGCCCCGCGCAAGGTTGAAGCGCGGGGCGGCGAAAGGTTACTTTTTTACAGCGAACGGTAGCGAATCTGCAGCGAACGGCGATCCAGCCGGTCAGTACCTGAAAAGGCGCCACAAAAAATATTTTCAGAATCAGGCCGGGACCGCTTCGCCCTTCATCTGTTCGGCGATGTTGTGTGCAATCAACGCGTCGACGGTCGGCTGCAGTTGGCCTTCCATCACCATGTTCAGGTTGTGGTTGGTCAGGCCGATGCGGTGGTCCGTCAGGCGGTTCTGCGGGAAGTTGTAGGTGCGGATCTTCTCCGACCGGTCGCCGGTGCCGACCTGCTGCTTGCGCTCCTTGGCCTGAAGCTGGTGTACGCGCTCGGCCTCCACCTCATACAGGCGGCTGCGCAGCACGCGCATCGCCTTCTCGCGATTCTTGATCTGCGACTTCTCGTCCTGGCAACTGACGACCGTGTTGGTCGGCAGGTGCGTGATGCGGATGGCCGAGTAGGTCGTGTTGACCGACTGGCCGCCGGGGCCGGAGGAGCAGAAGGTGTCGATGCGCAGGTCCTTGGCCTCGATCTTGATGTCGACCTCCTCGGCCTCGGGCAGCACGGCGACCGTGATGGCGGAGGTGTGGACGCGGCCCTGCGTCTCGGTCGCCGGCACGCGCTGCACGCGATGTACGCCGGACTCGTACTTCATCTGGCGATAGACGTGGTCGCCTTCGAAGATGGCGGTCACGTCCTTCAGGCCGTTGCCGATGCCGGACTCGGACTCGGACAGAATCTGCACCTTCCACTTGTGCTGCTCGGCGAAGCGCAGGTAGACGCGGAACATCTCGGCGACGAAGAGCGCCGCCTCGTCGCCGCCCGTGCCGGCGCGGAGCTCGATGATGATGTTCTTGTCGTCGTTCGGGTCCTTGGGCAGGAGCATGACCTTCAGCTCCTCCTCGATGGGCGCGAGCTGCGGCTCGAGCATCTCGAGCTCTTCCTCGGCCATGGCTTTGAGGTCTGCGTCGTCTTCGGCGAGCATGGCCTTGGAGTCGGCGATGGCGGCGGAGATCTTCTTCCAAGCGCGATACTTCTCGACGATCGGCTCCATGTCGCGGCTCTCTTTGGCCACGGCCTGGAACTTCTTCTGGTCGTTGACCAGCGAGGGGTCGGACATCTGGGCGCTGAGCGCCTCGTAACGGGCTTCCATCTGGGATAGGCGGTCGAACATGGCAGTTCTCCTGAAAACAGGGAAATAGAGCTTAGGAAATAGGGAATAGAAGGCGCGAGTGGGCGCAGCTAGGCAAAGTCGTGACGCGGGGGCGTCACGCGGGAGGTGCTCACCGGGTTTGCTGTGCTCGAAACCATCTCTTCATAGATGGTACATCCAAGGCGAAGGATGCGGGGCGGTATACCTGCATCCCTCGGAATGCTCGTCATCTCGACCGGAGCGAAGCGGAGTGGAGAGACCCCCGTATTGGTTTTGGCCGTCGATCAGGGTTTGGCGGCTGCGGCTGGCTTCGCGACCGGTTCGGTCTTGGCCGGCGCTGCGGCCTTCGCCGGGTCTTCAAAGTGCAGGTTCATGACGACCTCGGTCCGGTTGTCGAAGGAGCTGATGGTCTTCTGCTCGCTCTTGTGCTTCTCGTCCACCTGTGCCCACAGCTCGGAGTCGAGGTTGGTGGCGAGCTGCGCGAAGCGATAGACGCCGTCCTGGTCTGTCGTCACGGTCTTCAGGGTGGAGCTCTTGCCCTGCTTCGCGTACTCCTTCAGGTAGACGTATGCGCCTTTGACCGGGGCTCCGTCCTTGTCGAGCACGCGGCCGCGCAGCAGACGGTCCGTCCGGGCGACGTTGGGCGCGCTGTTGTCGGAGCCGCCGAAGGACAGGCGCCCGATGGACTTGCCGCCACCGCCGCCGGCGCCGCCAGCCTGCGCGTGCAGGGGGGTGGCGAGGCTTGCCGCGAAGAGGGCCACTGCGGCGAATGGGAGAGCGATCCGGCTTGCTCCGGTGCGGGGGAAAATCTGCATACTCTATTGTACGGTCCGGCGTGGCGAAGGAAAGCAGTTCGCTCGCCGGAAGCGATTCGCGTCTAGGGAGTCGTGGAATAGCCGGTCACGTCGAAGTTGCGGGTCTCGCCCGTGGGAAAGAGAAACTGGTAGGCGACGTTGTCGTCGTGGCCGTTGGGTCGCGGGTGATACGCGGGCTGGAGAGGCGCCGCTTTATAGTTGCCCAGCTTCAGCACGCCCTCGCCGTGGCCGAGCAGCTCCACCTGCTGTCCGTCGATCAGCGCCTGCAGAATCTGAACGCCGCCATTGTTTCCGAGACTCCAATGCGACGAGATCACATGCACGGTCGTGGTGTAGTCGGCGGGGTTCACCTTCGGGGCGGCAGAGAGAAACATCGGTTGCATCAGGAGCAAAGCGAGCGCCAATTTTTTCATGGAAGAGCCTCTGTGGTTGCAGACGCGGACTCTCGGAGAAAGTCGCTGCGGGCGCCGATGGCATCCTTCTTCTGAGAGGATCTTCGCATGACTACGTTCGCCCAGGTTGCCGCGTTGGCCGAGGAGATGGCCGGGACCGCCAGCCGGTTGAAGAAGCGCGCGGCCATCGTCGCCGCGTTGCAGGCGGCGCACACGGAAGACCCCGCCGGGCAGGATGCGGCGCTCTTCGCCCAGTATCTCGCCGGGCTGCCGTTCGCGGAGGCCGATCCGCGCAAGCTGAACGCGGGTGGATCGCTGCTCTCGAAGGCCGTGCTGGCCGTCTCCGAGGCGACCGAAGCGCAGTTGACCGCGGCCTATCGCAGGCACGGCGACCTCGGCGCGGCGGCGTACGATCTGCGCGAGGGCTGGGCCGGGACGGTCTCGACCTTGCCGCTCGGAGAGATCGCCGAGGTCTTCGCCGCCATGGCGACCGCGAAGACGACGGCCATCCGCGCCGCGCTGGTCGAAAGCCTGCTGCGCCGCGCGACCGCGCTCGAGGCGAAGTACCTGCTGAAGCTCATGCTGGGCGACATGCGCATCGGGGTGAAGCAGTCGCTGGTGGAGGAGGCCATCGCGCTTGCCGCCGGGGTATCGGTGGAGGCCGTGCGCAACGCCGTAATGCTCGAGGCCGACCTGGGGCTTGCGGCCACGCGCGCCTTTACCGGTACGCTGGACGAGGCGCGCATGACGCTCTTTCATCCGCTGGGCTTCATGCTGGCGAGCCCGGTGGAGACGCCGGAGGAGGCGATCGAACGATTTACGCCGAAGCCTCCGGCGGCTGCGAAGAAGAAAACCGTACCTCAGCGGCTGAAGCCGCACGTCGAGGGAGAGGAGGATGGCACGGCTGAAGCCGTGCCCTTAAGCAATCCTGAAATCTCAACGGACTCCGCCCAGGTCCATGCCTTCCTCGAAGACAAGTACGACGGCATGCGCGCACAGATCCACTGCGGAGACCCCGCGCAGCCGGGCCGGGTGGCGATCTACTCGCGCAACCGGGAGGACATCACGGAGAGCTTCCCCGAACTGGCCGAGGCCTTCGCGCACGCCGACGCGCCGCTGATCCTCGACGGCGAGATTCTCGGCTGGGACTACGCCTCGGGCACGGCGCTTCCCTTCGCCGTACTCAGCCAGCGCATCGGACGCAAGCGCGTCGGCAACGATCTGCGCCAGCAGATTCCCGTCGTCTTCATGGCCTTCGATCTGATGTTCGCCGATGGGCATTTGTTGTTGCCTCTGGAACTCAAAGTCCGCAGAAACAAGCTGGAGTCAGTGGTCGAGCGACTCGTCGACCGCGTGCAGTCGCCGCTCGTGCTGAGCGAACATGCCGCCCGCCGGCACGAGCCGCAGGCGGCGCTCTTCGCCGATGAAGAGCCCGCCGAGCCGGGTGTGCCGAGGCTGATGATCGCGCCGTCGAAGCTGGTCGAATCCGCCGACGAGATCGATCGCGCCTACGCCGACGCGCGCGCCCGGTCGAACGAGGGCGTCATGCTGAAGGCCGCCGCCTCGCCCTATCTGCCGGGCCGACGCGGCATCTGGTGGGTGAAGCTGAAGCGCGAGCTGGCGACGCTGGACGTCGTCATCACCGGCGCGGAGTACGGCCACGGCCGCCGCGCGGGGCTGCTCTCGGACTACACCTTCGCCGTACGCAACGAGGCCGGGGAGCTTGAAAACGTCGGCAAGGCCTACTCCGGCGTGACGGACGCGGAGATACTCGAGCTGACCGACTTCCTGAAGGCCCACACGTTAGAGGATCGCGGCCACTTCCGCACGGTCGAGCCGCTGATCGTGCTGGAGGTCGCGTTCAATAACATCATGCGGAGCACGCGCCACGCCAGCGGCTTCGCGCTGCGCTTCCCGCGCATCCTGCACATTCGCAGGGACAAGCCGCTGGCCGAGATCGACACCGTCGCGCGGGTGGAGGAGATCTACCAGTCGCAGGTGGATAAGCCGGTGGAGGCTTGATCCTTGAGGCCTTCCTGCATAGTGTGTCCTCCTGAGCGACGCGAAGGATCCGCTGTTTGCTCGTGGCCGCGCGGGCGCCTATGCCGGGAGAGCAAGAAGCAGGTCCTTCGACTCTGCTGCACTTCGCTCAGGATGACAAGCTGATGGGCGAAACCAGCGTCGCTTTCCCTGAAACGGATCGGATGTTCACCCATCTAATCCCCAGGAGAATGCATGGGAATCTACAAGTACAAAGTCACGGTCGAAGACCTCGGCGAACGCAAGGTCGACCCCGACGTACACGCGCCGCTGGTGTTTTACCCGGAGAACCACGACAACATCCTGAACATCGCCGAGCGCCAGGCATCGCGCTGGCCCGCGTTCACGGCGGATGAGGCGGCCTCGCTCGCCATCGGGTTGAAGCTCTTCGCCGAGGTGGGTTTGAAGCATCGCAACGACCCGCTCTTCGCGCCGCTGATGCCGCATCTGCGGGAGTTCATCGGCCGGTTGAAGCAGGGGCCGGCCACCTCATCATCCCAGGCGCTTGGCCCGGATGATGTCCTCGCAGTTGAAGCAAAGCCGTAGCTTCACGCCCGGCTTGCCGGTCACGCGGCGGTTGCGCTGGATCGCCTGCAGCCGGTTGCAGCGGTCGGAGGTGTGGTAGACGTCGGAGTCTTCGGCCCAGGTGGGCGGAATCTCGGGCGTTAGATCCGGCTGGTCGGGGAACAGGAGCGAGGGTTGCACTGACCCAGCTTAGCGGGCCGGCCGGTGGAAGAGTTTCAGCTCGCACCGGATCGGTTACGAGCATCTGAATCCAGGAAGATCGAATCAAGGAGAACACCGCATGGAATACCGTCAGCTTGGCAAATCCGGCTTCAAGGTTCCCGAACTCTGCTTCGGCGCCGGAACCTTTGGCACGTCCAACGAATTCTTCAAGGCATGGGCGGAGACCTCGCAGGACGACGCCGACAACATCGTCGCCATCTGCATGGAGGCGGGCCTCAACTTCTTCGATACGGCCGATGTCTACTCCGACGGCAACAGCGAGATTGCGCTGGGCAAGGCGGTCTCGCACTTCCACCGCCAGGATGTGCTGCTCTCCACCAAGGCGACCTTCCGGCGCGGCGATCAGAAGGGGCCGAACGATGTCGGCTCGTCGCGCTACCACCTGATCCAGGCGGTCGAAGGCAGCCTGAAGCGGCTGAACACGGACTACATCGACGTCTTCCACCTGCACGCCTTCGACGCGACGACGCCGGTGGAGGAGACGCTGCGGGCGCTGGACGATCTGGTGACGAGCGGCAAGATCCGCTACATCGCCGCCTCGAACTTTTCGGGCTGGCACCTGATGAAGTCGCTCTCGGTGAGCGAGCGTTATGGCTGGAGCCGCTACGTCGGGCACCAGGTGTACTACTCGCTGGTAGGCCGCGACTACGAGTGGGAGCTGATGCCGCTGGCCGAGGAGCAGGGCGTCGGCGCGCTGGTCTGGTCGCCGCTGGGCTGGGGCCGCCTGACGGGCAAGATTCGCCGCGAGACCGGCATCCCCAAGGACAGCCGGTTGAACTCGAAGATCGTCACCGACGCCGGGCCTCAGGTGCCGGAGGAGTATCTCTACAAGGTCGTCGAGGCGATCGACGAGATCGCCAAGGAGACCGGCAAGACCGTGCCGCAGATCGCGTTGAACTGGCTGCTGCGGAGGCCGACGGTGTCGACGCTCATCATCGGCGCGCGCAATGCGGAGCAGTTGAAGGCGAATCTCGGCGCGGTGGGCTGGAAGCTGACGCCGGAGCAGGTGGCGAAGCTGGACGCCGCAAGCGAGTCTCCGCTGGCCTATCCGTACTGGCATCAGCGGCAGTTCGAGGAGCGCAACCCCAAACCGGTGTAGAAGATGCGCGCATCTGGCCGCATCTTTCAACGCAACTCCGGTTTCCATACAACAGACCGGTAAGGGCTGGACATCTTACCGGTTGTTGTTGGAAACAGGAGGCTTACGATGATTACGCATATCCGCACACGTTTTGCGACAGGCGCCTTGGCGCTGGCGATGATTGGGACTCTGGGCGCTTCGGCCGTCGCGCAGGGGTATGGCCCGCCCCAGGGACCGCCGCCTCCCGGCTATGGCCCGCGCGGCGGCTGGGATGCGCCTCCGCAGGCGTTTCGCGAGGTGCAGCGGCAGGGATTCCACGATGGCATCGAGGGGGCGCGGCGCGACTTCGACAACCATCGCCGGCCGGACCCGAACAACCGCGACGAGTTCCGTCACCCGCATGTGCCGCCCAGCGTCCGCGCGGATTACCGTGAGGGCTTTCGGCGCGGATACGACGTGGCGATGAGCCACATGCTGCATGAAGGGCCGGGACCTCGGTAGTCACGACTGACTCCCGTAGTTACCACCAGCTCCGGTCATCCTGAGCAGCGCGAAGTACCCCCGTATTGGTTTTTGCCTTTGTTCTCCTTCGAAGGAGAACAAAAGCCAATACGGGGGTCCTTCACTGCGTTCAGGATGACGGAAGTTTTCGGCGGGTTCAAGAGTTTTTGGCGAGTGCAGAAAGGACGCGTAAGCCCTGAACTGTAAGCTGAATTGCTGTCAGCTTACAGCTCACGAACACACGCCTTTAGGCAACCACCGCCGCCCGCTCCAGCGGAGTCAACACCTTCACCGAGGCCATCCCGGCGGCGGTGGCGGCCTGGATTCCCAACTCCGCGTCTTCGAAGACCAGGCAGTCGGCGGGTGCGATGCCCAGCCGTTCGGCGGCGATCAGGAAGGGCTCCGGGTCGGGTTTGCCGTTCTTATAATCGCCCGCGCAGACCAGCGTCTCAAAGCGGTCGAGGATCCCCAGCTTTTCAAGCGATCGCACGACCGACTCGCGCGGGCTGCCCGAGACGACCGCGAAGGGAATCTTGCCATGCGCGGCGAGGATGTGTTCGAGCACCTCGGGCACGGCCTGCAGCTCGGAGAGCAGCTCGCGGAAGATCTCTTCCTTGACCTTCATGATCTCGGCAACGGGCATCTTCAGCCCCTGCTCCGCGTTCAGCCGCTCGATGATGTCGGCGACGGGCATGCCGCCCCAGGCGTAGAAGGTCGTTTCGGGAAAGTGGCAGGCGTACTCGGCGAAGACCTTGTTCCAGGCCACGAAGTGCAAGGGCATCGAGTCGGTGATGGTTCCATCGCAGTCGAAGAGGTAGGCCTTGAACTGGCCTTGGGGCAGCGTAAGTTTCATCTGTCTATTCTCTCAAATGCCGGGGGCGTGTCATCGCGGCGCGGTTTTCTTCACCAGCGCATCGACGATTCGCGGGAGATCGTTCAGGTCGACCGGAGCATCAGGCGGCGTCAGCGTAAGTCCATTGCCGCCATTGCAGTGGATCGCGTCCGAGAGGTGTTCGACGGAGGGCTTGTCCAGCCGGCATGTTCGCGCGGAGACGGGTCCCGGCAGCGGAGCCTCGGCGTCGCCGGCTCGCTGCACGACCGCGTCCCGCGCCACCTCGCGGCTCTCGATGCGGATCATATTGTCGTCGGTCTTCGTCCACGTGCCCAGGCGGATCACATAGCCTTCGTTCAGGCTCAGGCTGATGGGCGCGTCTTTCGCGATGCGCCGGAAAGAAGCCGTCACCGCCGCGTACGTTCCATCCCGATAGAGAATGGCGAGCGAGCCGGAGGCCCATCGGTCGGTGGCGCTGCGTGGCGCGCCGCCGACGCGCTCCCAGTGCAGTTGCGTCGTAAAGACGCGGTTCGGATCGACCTTCGGCTCCTGCGCGCGGGCGGCGCTTGCGAGCAGCAATCCGAAGCATAGGAAAGTTTTCATGCAAAAAGAGACGGGTCTCGTGCCATTTCGCGAGCAGACCATCAGAACTGATTGTATGAAAGCTCCATCTTCATCCGTACCGGCACGGGTTTGCCATTCAGCATTCCCGCCTTGAAGCGGTAACGCTTGACCGTCTCCACCGCCTTGGCGTCAACTGCGAGAGCTGCGGCATGGTCTTTCTTGTCCATATACGGCTCGGCCGTGGATTTGACCACGCGCACGTCTTGTGGAGTTCCATTCGCATCGACGATGAGCGCGAGATCCGTGACGCAGTACAGCTTTCGCTTGCGCGCCTGATCGGGAACGTCAAACGGCTCTTGATAGACCGTCTCGGGCGGCGTCACGCCATGCCCGATCCGGTAGACGCCGGCGGCATCGGGCGCAGGCGTCTCTGGCGCGGGCTGCTGCGCGGAGACGCCGATCGTCCATGCGAGGGCGAGAAAAACGCCGAAGAAAAAGATCTTTCGCGAGGGCATCGGGGACTCCAGGCGGTTTGGACGGATGAAAGCGCTAGAAGATCTGGAAGTTGACCACGATATTCAACTGCACCGACACAGGCTGGCCGCCTTTCATGGCTGGGGTGAAGCGGTAGTGTTCGACCGCCTCGATGGCCTTCGCGTCCAGCGTCTGGGCGGCGTCGCGGTCTTTCTGCTTTTTATAACCTTCGGCGGCGGATTTTACGACGCGAATCTTCGTCGGCAGCCCTTGCGGATCGACCACGAGCGTCAGCGTCGTATTGCCAGCGATCTTCTTCTTCCGGGCTTCCTTCGAGAACTCCGGCTCCGGCTGCGAGACGACCTTCGGCGGAGTCACACCGCCGCCTATCCGCTCTACCTTGGCTGAATCAGTCGGCGCGGAGCCAGTGACAGGGGAAGAGGTCTCCTGCGCAGTTCCATGAAGCGACAGCATGCAGGCGAGGAGAACACCGGGCGCGGACCTTCTGCTGAGGAACATGACCTCTCCATAGAAATCTCATATCAAACAGGCTAGTTCATGGGCGAGACGTTAAAAGAGCTTGCGACGAATCTGGAAGTCGACTTCGACATACATCTTAACCGCGACCGGCTTCCCGTCGCGCATCGCCGGTTTGAAGCGGTACTGCTTCACAGCCTCGAGCGCCGCTGTGTCCAGCGCGCGGGCGGCGTCCTGTTTTTTCGGCTTCACCATCTCGGCCAGAGAGTGAACGACATGCACGTCCTGGGGCACGCCCTGCGCGTCGACGATGATCATCAGGGTCGTGATGCCGGAGACCTTGGCATGACGCGCCTCCTCCGGAAAGATCGGCTCCGGCTTCGTAATGACTTCGGGCGGAGTGGTCTCTTTTCCGATCTTGAAGATCACTTCGCCATTGGGCCCTATCTCGCGTGATGGCACCGCCACCGGAGGCCCAAACAATGCAGGCGGAGCCGACGTCTGCGCGGAGACAAGACCGGGCAGCAGGAACAAAACGCAGAAAGCCGACGCAGCTCGAAGGGCCATGGAACCTCGCGGAGGGTGGATGTGGGTCCAGTCTACCGGCCCGCCGCCTGCAGAGCCGTCACCGCCGCGCCGATCACCCGCGTCGCGGCGTCGTCCTCGACGATTTCGAGCGCGTAGCTCATCAGCGGACTCATCTTCACCATCTGCTGCAGGTAGTCCTTCAGCATGGGCAGGTCGACGAAGCGCACGTTGAAGCCCGTGAGGAAGAACTTGCCCGTGCCGTCCATGTGGATGGAGTTGGCGATGCCCGCGGCCAGCGCCTTGTGCCACAGCCGTTTGAACTCCACGCAGCGCGGATCGCCCTCTTTGGCCGCCTGGAAGACCTCCTCCGGCTCCATGTCGAGGAAGCGCAGGCGCATGGCGCGCTGGCCCATGATGCCTTCCATGTGGCCGCGTCCGCCGCAGCCGCAGAAGCGTTCCTTGTCGTCCAGCGTGACGACGGTGTGGCCGCCCTCCCACACGCCCGGCGCGAACGGATAGCGGCCGAAGCCGATGCCGATGCCCAGCGTCCAGACGCGAATCAGGCTGTCCAGCTTTTCGTGGTGCGCGGCCAGCCCCGCCGCGACGCCGTCCGCGTCGTTGATCACGCAGACCGGAACGTTGATGCCGTTGTTGCGCAGCTCGACCTTCAACCGCTCTTCGATGCGCGCGCCTTTGAGTTGCGGCAGGTTCGGCGCTTCTTCGACCACACCCTGCTTGATCAGCCCCGGCAGCGCCACGCCGACGGCCATCAGGTCGCCCGCATCGCCGGCCGCGCGCTTGATCTGCTCGCAGATGCGGCGAACGAGATCCTCGGTCGGCAGCTCGACCAGCCCGTAGGCGTCGTCTTCGCTCTCGGGAAAGGTGTACAGCGGCCCTTCGAGCTTGTAGTCGACAATCAGTCCAGCCACGATCCGTTCAGAAAGAACGACTCCTATGGTCTTCGCCATCTTGTGCCTCGCTTCCGGTTGCCACCGCTTCACGAAAAAAGTGGAGCCCTGCTACTCGTATTTGCTCACGCGGTTCAAACCGTTGAACGCCGCAACTTTATAACATTCCGCGAGTGTTGGATAGTTGAAGACCGTCTCCACGAAATAGTCCAGCTTTCCGCCCAGCGCCATGACCGCCTGACCGATGTGCAGCAGCTCGCTCGCGCCCTCGCCGATAATGTGTACGCCGAGAATCAGGTGGGTCGTCCGGTGGAAGATGAGCTTCAACCGGCCCGTCGTATCGCCGCGAATCTGTCCGCGCGCGATCTCGCGATAGTACGCTACGCCGACCTCGTAGGGTACGTCTTCCTCGGTGAGCTGCTCTTCCGTCTTCCCGATAAAGGAAATCTCGGGGATCGTGTAGATGCCGTAGGGGTAGAAGCTGGGGTTCGAGATGATGGTCTCGTCGCCGAAGGCGCGCGCCGAGGCGATGCGGCCCTGTTCCATCGAAACCGAGGCCAGCGACGGGAAGCCGATCACGTCGCCCACGGCGAAGATATTGGGCACCTTGGTGCGAAAGTCCTTGTCGACCGGGATGCGGCCGCGCGAGTCCGCTTCGACGCCCACCGCGGCAAGGTTCAGCTCGACGACGTTGCCCTGGCGGCCGACGGCGTAGAGCAGCGCATCGCCCTGCACCTTCTTCTTGCTCTCGAGCGTCGCCACGACGGTGCCGTCGGGCATCTCCTCGACCGTGTCCACGCCCTCGTTCAGACGCATGGTTACGCGGGAGTCGCGCAGATGATAGCTCAGCGCCTCGATGATCTCCTGGTCGGCGAACTCGAGCAGCCGGGGGCGCCGTTCGATCAGCGTCACGCGTACGCCGAGCGCCGCGAACATGCAGCAGTACTCCACGCCGATGACGCCGCCGCCGACCACGATCAGGGTCTTCGGCAGGTTGACGAGGTCGAGCACCAGGTCGGAGTTGATGATGGACGTGCCGTTGATCGGCACCTTGGGCGAGCTGGCCGGCTTGGTGCCGGTGGCGATCAGAATGTTCTTCGCCTCGTAAAAGGTCGAGCCCTTGGAGTTGGTCACCTTGACATGGGTCGGGTCGACGAAGCTGGCCACGCCGGTCAGCATCTCGATGTTGTTGCGCGAGAGCTGGGCCTCGGTGACGTCGATCTCGGTCTTGATGACGTGCTGGACCCGGAAGGCCAGGTCGGCCATCGTGATCCGCTCCTTCACCCGGTAGTTCATGCCGTAGATGGACTTGTAGTTGTAACCGGAGAGGTGCAGCACGGCCTCGCGCATGGTCTTGGACGGGATGGTGCCGGTCGAGATGCAGGCGCCGCCGACGACCTCGCGCATCTCCACCAATGCGACCTTCTTGCCAAGTTTGGAGGCGTAAATGGCGGCCCGCTGGCCGGCCGGCCCTGATCCGATGACGAGTAGATCGTAAACAGTACTCATACGCTTTGCATCTTCCATCTCTCGGTGATCGGCCCCGGGCGTGCTGGACGGGTTCTCAGACATGCTCGGCAAGACCGGATTGACTGCGGTTGAACCGTTTATCCTGCCTAAAAACTACCACATCGGCGTGTACGGGACGACGCAGGAGCCCTACACTGGAGCCGTGCTGCGCTACGCCATTACGGACAGGAGCCTCTTTTCCCCAAAGTACGCCCTGCGGAGGCTTCCGCGCGGGAACGAAGGGCAGGCTGAGCTGGTCCGGCGATGTGGCGAGCTGGCGAGGGGCGAAGGCGTCGCCGGAGGGCCCGTCGACTTTATCCAGTTGCGCGAGAAGGATCTCCGGCCCGACGAGATCGTCCATCTCGGGAAGAGTGTACTGGCGGCAATTCGGGCTGGCGGCAGGCATACGCGGCTCCTGGTCAATGTCGACAACGATCTCAGTGCTGCTCTCTCTATCGGCGCCGATGGCGTACACCTGACCTCGCACGCGCAGGTGACTCCCGAGGCCGTCCGGATGCGGTTCCGCCAGGCCGGTCTGGCGGAACCCGTCATCACCGTCTCCTGCCATACGACGCAGGAGGTGATGCGGGCGCGGCGGTGGGGGGTGACGGCGGCGCTCTACGGCCCGGTCTACGGCAAGACGGTGCAGGGCGAGCAGGTGCAGCCGGGCGTGGGGCTGGCGGCGCTCGAACAGGCCTGCCGCATGGCGTGGCCGCTCCCGGTGCTGGCGCTGGGCGGCGTGACCGGGGCCAACGCGGCCGAGTGCATGGCTGCCGGCGCCGCCGGAGTCGCCGCGATCCGGATGTTCATGCTACCTTAGCGCTATCCCCGTCGATAAAATTTCCCGGCTTGCGCACCCCACTTCCGTTCCACTTGGAGACGATGTGAAGAAGACGCTTACGCTCTCGCTTGCCCTTTTCGCTGCTTCCGCGATGCTCCCCGCCCAGGCCTACAAGATGCCCGACCACCCGACCGTAACCGTCGACGGCAAGGACTGGACTCCGCTCGGCATCGTCACCCGCAACATGGGCACGGCCGCCGAGCAGGAGGCGCAGTTCCCTCCGCATCACATCATCGGCAACATCTATTACGTTGGAACGAAGACGCTTAGCTCGTTCCTGATCGTTACCCCGAAGGGCGACATCCTGATCGACACCACCTACGAGCGCAACGTGCCGGTGATCGAAAAGTCGGTGAAGGAGCTGGGGTATAAGGTGTCGGATATCAAAATCATCCTCGGCAACCACGCCCACGGCGACCACATGGAAGGCGACGCCATGATGAAGGACGACACCGGCGGCGCGCTGGTCGAGGTCATGGCCGAGGATGTGCCCGCGCTGAAGGCGATGAAGCCCGAGGGCAAGGAGCACCCCATCGACCGCATCTTCCACGACGGCGACACGGTGGAGCTGGGCGGCACG
This sequence comes from Granulicella rosea, assembly GCF_900188085.1. Taxonomy (GTDB): domain Bacteria; phylum Acidobacteriota; class Terriglobia; order Terriglobales; family Acidobacteriaceae; genus Edaphobacter; species Edaphobacter rosea. Next base: position 215,449 of record NZ_FZOU01000007.1, on the reverse strand, counting down.
GTCCTGACCGCGCACCTGGTCGCCGGCCACACCCACGGCTGCACCGCCTTCACGACCGACGAGGTGGAGAACGGCAAGACCTACCATGTCGTCTTCGGCTGCAGCTTGCGCTCGCCGAACACGATTACGCCCGAGGTGGCGGCGGAGTTCGGCCGGACCTTCCCGGTCGTCCATGCGATGCCCTGCGACGTGATGCTGGGCGACCACCCGTCGCAGTACGGGATGATCGAGAAGTACGAAAAGCTGACGCCCGGCGGGCCGAATCCGTTCATCGACAAATACACCTGCCACCACGAGATCGATATCGAAGAGGCGATGTTCTATGCGGTGATGAAGGAGCAGGCGGCGAAGGCTGCCGTGGTGGTTGCGCCAAAGCCATAGCAGCTTCACCGTCTGGCAAGGTTCTTGTTTAAGGGCACGGCTTTAGCCGTGCCACAAGAACCGACCCGCCTGGCGGCTTTAGCCTCTGAGGTGCGATTTCGCAGCCGCCAGAGCGTACCTCGGGGGCTGAAGCCCAACTACAAATGCGCTCTGTCTGGCACGGCTGAAGCCGTGCCCTTAAGCAGGACGCAGTCGCTATCTGCTTCTTGAGGAACTCCTCGATGATTCGCTCGCTCTGCTTTTTTGCAGCCACAGTTCTAAGCGCTGCAGCCGCCGCACAGCAGCCCGCCATCCTGCAGCCGCTGGCGACCAAGGCCGGTCCAGCCCCCGCCGCCCTGCACACCGGCGCGGCCTTCTACGTCCCGGTCACGCCGGAGACGATCCGCTGGGGCTACCTGCCGAACGGCGCCTCCGACCCTGTCCTGACCGTGCCGTCGGGCTCCATCGTCACCTTCGACACGCTCTCGCACGAGGGTCTGCTCGAAGATCAGGGGCGCGACGCGGTTAAATTCTTCGGCGGCTTTGGCGTGCCGGCTGGCGGCGTTCTGAAGGATGCCGAGGCGATCACGCAATCCAGCCTGACGCACGACTTCGTCAAGGACGGCCCGCACATCGTCCTCGGCCCGGTCGAGGTCGCGGGCGCCGAACCGGGCGACCTGCTGAAGATCGACTTCCTCCAGTTCACCCCGCGCGTTCCTTACGGGGTCATCAGCACCCGCCACGGCAAGGGCGCGCTGCCGGGCGAGTTTCCCGAGACGCCCGCGCCCGACGCCGACGCCAGCGCCGCGCAGCCGGAGAAGTTCCACAACAACTCGCAGTTCGTGCCGCTGAAGCTCGTGAACGGCAAGCTGACGGCAGTCTTCCCTACCGCTCAGGGCAAACCGGTGAGCTTTCCGGCTAACCCGTTTCTCGGCACCGTCGGCGTAGCGCCCGCAGCGGAGGGCCGGACGAACTCCATTCCGCCCAGCGCCTTCGGGGGCAATCTCGACATTCACTCCCTCGTCGCCGGCACGACGCTCTACCTGCCGGTGCAGGTGAAGGGCGCGAAGCTCTTCGTCGCCGACCCGCACTTCGCCCAGGGCAACGGCGAGGTCTCGCTGACCGCCGTCGAAGGTTCCGTCCGCGCGACCATGCGCCTGACGGTGCTGAAGCCGGGCGCGCCGGGCTATCCTTCGTCCAAACCCATCGCCGGACCCTTCGCCGAGACGCCCGACTACTGGATCGCCATCGGCCTGGACCCGGACCTGAACGAGGCCATGAAGAAGGCCGTCCGCAACGCGATCGACTACCTGAGCCTGAACCACGGCATGACCCGCGCCGAGGCGATGGCGTATCTCTCCGCCGCGACCGACTTCGAGGTATCGCAGGTGGTCGACCGGACCAAGGGTGTCCACGCGCTGATTCGGAAGAAGGACTTTGCGGGAAAGTAGCTTTGCTAGGATTTCAGCATGGCGATCGACAAGTCAGGAACGTGGTGGGTCGGCAGCGAGCCGCAGGATATCGGCGGTTTTCTCGAAGCGTACTCCGCCAAAAGCTACAAGACGGACCTCTTCCGCCTGTCGACGTGCAAGTGCGGCGGTACCGCCTTTTCCCTGCTGGCCGACGAGGATGAGGGCTGCGCGCAGCGGATCTGCGCCCGTTGCGGCGAAGAGCACTTCCTCTGCGACAGCGAGGACTACCTCGAAGACGCCACACTCGAAGCGTGGGAGTGCGTCGAGTGCGAGGGAGCCGTCGCCAATGTGGGCGTCGGCTTTTCGCTGTATGAAGATGGCGAGATTCGCTGGCTCTACGTCGGCGCGCGGTGCGCGGCCTGCGGGATGCTGGGCTGCTACTCAAGCTGGAAGGTCGCGTATGCGCCTTCGAAGCAGCTGATCGAGCAGGCGTAGACGGTGCTGAAGGCTTGGATTGAGAGCTGTCAGCTGTATAGCTCAAAGCTCTCGAAGACATGGCAGCAACACTCTTGAAGGTCATGGTTGGAACGGAGTGCGCTGCACCGGTGTCCAAGTAGGCATCTCCCCTGGAGCGACGCCTGATGCTGCGCAGAACCTTCCTCGGCGGCGCTGCCGCTACCCTCATCTCCGCCACCGTGCAACACGACCGGAGCGAGCGGCTGGCGCAGGCTGCGCGCAGCCAGCTTGGTGTCACTACCGGCTACGATCCAAGCTACATCCGTATCCCGTACCCGTTGGGCGACGTGCCGCGTTCGACCGGCGTCTGCGCCGATGTGATCGTGCGTGCGGCGCGCGATGGACTGGGGCTGGATCTGCAGCGGCTCGTCCATGAGGATATGGCCGCAAACTTCAGCGCCTACCCCAGAACATGGGCGATGCAGCACCCAGACCCGAACATCGACCACCGCCGCGTGCTGAACCTCGAAACCTTCTGGCGGCGCAAGGGCTCGGCTCTCTGGTCCGCCTCCGCGCCGACCGACGGCAACGCGTTTCCGAAGCCGCTGGAGGTCGGCGACATCGTCACCTGGCTGCTGGACGCGCGCCTGCCGCACGTCGCCGTGGTCGTCGCCGCGAACGGCCGCGACACCCGCGTGGTGCATAATATCGGCGGCGGCGCGCAGGAGATCGAGCTCGCCGCCTTCCGCACTCATCGGGCTAAGGGACACTTTCGCTGGCCAGCGTAGCAGCTCGACCCTTTTGGTCGACTTTCCGCCAGATAGTTTAAGAGGTTTTGCAGAGAGCGAAGCCCGTCTTCACCGTCGACGGGCAGTCTTCCGTACAATAGAAGGATTGTGACACTCGACTTTCTAGGTACTCTGCAGCGGACGCATATGTGTGGCGATCTTCGCCCCCTCCAGGAGGGCGAACAGGTCGTTTTGATGGGGTGGGTGAACCGCCGGCGCGATCATGGCAGCCTGATCTTTCTCGACCTGCGCGATCGCAGCGGCATCACCCAGGTCGTGCTGGACAAGGAACTCAGCCCCGAGGCCCATGCCAAGGCGGAGTCGGCGCGGCCGGAGTACGTCGTCGCCTGCACCGGCACGGTGCGGCTGCGCGACGCCTCGCTGATCAATCCCAAAATGGATACCGGCGCGATCGAGATCGTCGCCAGCGAGATTCTGCTGCTGAACGACGCCAAGACCCCGCCGTTCTCCCCGGCCGAAGACGCTATCGGCAACGAGGAGGTCCGGCTGAAGTATCGCTACCTCGACCTGCGCCGCGTGGAGATGCAGAAGAACTTCCGCATCCGGCACGAGGTCGCGCGTGCGATCCGCAACTACCTGTCGGACAATGGCTTCCTCGAGATCGAGACGCCGTTCATGACGCGTTCTACTCCGGAAGGTGCAAGAGACTACCTCGTCCCGAGCCGCGTTCATGCGGGCCACTTCTACGCTCTGCCGCAGTCGCCGCAGATCTTCAAGCAGATCCTAATGGTCTCGGGCTTCGACAAGTACTTCCAGATCGCGCGCTGCTTCCGCGACGAGGACCTGCGCGCCGACCGCCAGCCGGAGTTCACCCAGATCGACCTGGAGATGACCTTCCCCCAGCAGGGGCTGATCTTCAAGACGGTCGAGGGCTTCCTGAAGGCGGCGTTCAAGGCCGCCGGCATCGAGCTGGAACCGCCCTTCGTCCAGATGACCTACGACGACGCCATCCGCAAGTACGGCATCGACAAGCCGGATATGCGGCTGCCCGCGATGGTCGAGCTGACCGAGACGCTGACGCCCGAACTGCGCGAGAAGCTGCGCATCGAGCCCGCGCTGCCGGTGCTCGGCTTCATCATTCCCTCGGTCGGCGCGCTGAGCGGGACCGAGCGCAAGAAGCTGCTGAGCGAAGTCCGCGCGGGTTTTGGCGACTGTGGACTGGACCTGCTCGATACGGAACGCCTGAAGACCAGCCCTGACTTTGCTCCGCTGGCCGGGACGATCGCCGAGCTGCTGGCCGTGGGTGCCGAAGACCTGTCGGTCGTCGTCACTCCCAAGCTCGGCACGCCGCCGATGTGGAACTACGATCCGCAGTGGATCTACAAGCGCGTGGGACAGCTGCGTCTCGACCTGGCGAAGAAGTACGCCGACAAGCACGGCCTCTTTACCCAGACCGGCACGGCGGCGGACTATAAGTTCCTCTGGGTCACGGACTTCCCGATGTACGAGTGGGACGAGGAGAAGAAGGTGTGGAACGCCGCGCACCATCCGTTCACCTCGCCGCATGAGGAGGACATCAAAACCGGCAAGCTGGTGAACGACAAGGGCGCCGTCCGCGCGCTGGCCTACGACATCGTGCTGAACGGCACGGAGCTGGGCTCGGGGTCGATCCGTATCCACCGCAAGGATGTGCAGGCGGAGATCTTCCGGTCGCTGGGAATGTCAGACGAAGAAGCCAAGGAGCGCTTCGGCTTCTTCCTCGACGCGCTGGAGTACGGCACGCCCCCGCACGGCGGCATCGCGCTGGGTCTGGACCGCATCGTCATGATCCTGGCCGGAGCGAGCAGCCTGCGCGAGGTCATCGCCTTCCCGAAGACGGCCAAGGCCATCGACCTGATGGTGGATGCGCCGACGCCGGTGAGCGACATCCAGTTGCGCGACCTCCATCTGAAGGTAAACACCCGGACGTAGGCTGGGGCCGTTTACGCGATGGCGCACGGCGAAACAAGCAACGACAAAAGCAAAAGCAGGTCCTTCGACTTCGCTGCGCTACGCTCAGGATGACCAGCATTTTGGGGATACCGAGTGAAAAGCCAGGGCTTACGCCCTGGCTTTTCTTCGCAGCAACGAAAAGGCACAATGCATCTTCAGTTCGCGGCGGAAGGCTACTTCTTGATCTTGCGGTTCATGCCCGTGGCCGGGTCGTCCAGCGTGGCTGGATCGACGAGGTAGAAGTTATTCGCGCCCATCCTGCCGTCGGCCTCGACGCGCAGGACGAAGCGCAGGCGTGCGGCGGGCGTTGCGGTTGGGATGCTGGCCGACAGGCGAATCTCCTTGTCGTTCGCGCCGTCCGGCCGGTTGAGGTGGAAGGTGTCGGCGGTGCGCTGCAGCAGCTTGCCTTTGCGGTCGAAGCTCTCGACGAATAGCACGATGTTCGCCGTCAGCTTGCCTGCATCGTCCGTCTTCCATGCGATTTTCGAGGGTGAGAGAAGAAGCTCGAAGTTGTTCGGCTTGTCCGCGTTGCGCGCGATGGTGAAGGGCAGGCCGTCGTAGACCATGGTTCCGGCGCCGGCCAGTTGGAGGTCGAAGATGAGGCGGCGTGAGCTCTTCGAGGACGCGGCCGATGCGGGGTCGAGCGGGTTGGCGGGCAGAGCGGCCGCGATCGGGGGCTGAGCGTAGTAGCCGGCGCGCGTCGTGGCGCGAAGGTCTTTATCCTTCATGACGACGCGGATGCTGCGGAAGGGCTTCTCGTCCGCCGCGATGTTGGAGGGCGTGTACGAGAGCGTGTAGAAGTCGGAGCCGTCGCGGATGCTGTCTCCGATGAGGGCGTCGACGTCGTTGCGGTTGTGAAAGGTGCGTCCGCCGGTCGCCCTGGCCATGTCGTTGAAGTTGACCTGGCCGCCGAAGGGGTCGAGCTCGAAGCCGTCGGCGTCGACCGCCTGGGGCTGGACGGTGATGCCCGCGGGGTCGACGGTGTAGAGGGTGACGCGTGCGTCGCGGAGCAGGTTGGTGCAGGTCTGGATCTCGTCCTTGAGGCTGTCCTCGAAATCGGGCGGGAGGGTCTGCATGTCGATGCTGGGGAAGCCGCGACCGATCCAGACCATGTTCTTGTGGCCAGCGTGGCCGGAGGTCGCCTCGGCGATCTCCATGAGCGAGGCGAAGGCGGCGTTGAAGCGCTCGCCGGCGCGTGCGCCGCTCTGCAGGTTCCAGGGAAAGGCCGCGAGGTGGTGTTCGAGGGCGGAGAGCAGCGCGGCGCGCGAGGTGGTGTAATCGCGCAGGACCATGAGATGGTCGGTATTCACGGCGATGAGCATGGCAGGCTGCGAGAGGGTCTCGCCCAGACCGTTCAGGTAGCGCTTGAGGGAGTAGCGGGCGAACTCCTCGTCTTCGAACCGAGTATTCATCTCGTCGAGGACGATGATGCTGACAGGCGCGTTCGGCTCCAGACGGTCGAGGTCGGCGGTGGATTCGATGGCAACCGGCGCCTTCGAGGGCGGCGGAGGCGTCGTGTGTTCGACGGTGCGAATGGGCTGCGGCAGCTTGTTTTCAAGCACTTCGAAGTCGTCTTTGGTCAGGTTCTGGACGAGCGCGCCATGCTTGTCGGTGACGACGACGTCGAGCACGACGATCTGGGACTGCACCTTGAGGGTGTAGGGCTCGGAGTCCTGCGCGGGAGCTGTCCGGGAAAGGACGACGGCCAGGGCTGCGGCCACGACGGCGAGAAACGGATGGCGGGTCATGTTGGCCTTCGGAGAGACCGGTATCGGCGGCCTCCGGTGACGGTTGTTGTGGCTTACATGCCAACCTTCGCAAGGTCGCGAAGGTTCGGGCGCCCGAGCATGCGCGCTACTTCATCATCTGCACAAGCAGCGGCTGCATGGCGTTGAACCAGAGGTCATAACCCTTGGCGGTGGGGTGCAGCTTGTCGGGCATGACGTCTTTTGGGATCTCGCCGGTGGAGTCGAGGAAGACGCCGCCGATGTCGAGGTAGCGGATGCTCGTGCCGTTGTCGAACTTCGACAGGATGGCGTTGATGGCGGCGATGTCGGCGCGGCGCTTGCTGCCCGCCAGGTCGCGGGGGAAGACGGCGAGCAGCAGGATCTTGGTCTGCGGCAGCTTCTGCTGGACCGTGTCGACGATCTTTTTGACGCCGGCTGCGGCCCATGCGGGGTCTTCCGTGCCGAGCTGGCCGATGTTGTTCGTGCCGATCATGATGACGGTCACCTTTGGGTGAATGCCTTCGAGCTCGCCGTTGGTGATGCGCCAGAGCAGATGCTCGGTGCGGTCGCCGCTGACGCCGAAATCGGCAGGATTGTAGGGCGCGAATTTCAGCCAGCTATACTCGCCGCGACGGGGCCAGAAGTCGGTGATGGAGTCGCCGAGGAAGAGCAGGCCGACGTCGCCCTCGGTCAGCCGGTAGAGAAACTCGGCATGGCGGTTGGGATCTTTGATCGTGGGGGTGATGGCGTCGGCGGCGGTGCGCGGCGGGAGGGCCGGTTTGGCGACGGGCGCGGGTGGTGCGGGCGCTTGCGCGGAGAGCTGCGGGGCGAATGATACCGCTGTCAATGCCAGCGCGGGGAGTACTCGATACAGCTTCCTGCAAACAGTCATGAAGGCCTCTTGAATTTGAGAATCGGCTCGTTTTGGCTGCGCGCCCAAGGCGATCTCCGGCGCACCAACACTCTATCCCAAACCTTCCCACTCTGCGAAGAGGCATCTTTGCGGCCTCGAAACCCATCTCTCGATGCTCCGACGTGGATCGAAGCGGCAGCGGACTAAACCACGACTGCCGCGCGCGACTCCCGGCGCTCCATCAGCAGTGCGACCAGCCCGACGGCGCCCGCAACCGCAATCACGCCCGCGGCGACATACGGCAGTTGCTGGTAGTGGTAGCCGGCGGTCAGGACGACTCCGCCGAGGCTCGCGCCCAGCGCGTTGCCGAGGTTGAACGCGCCCTGGTTGAGGGTGGAGGCGAGGTTCGGCGCGCCCTTGGCCTGGTCGACGATGCGCGCCTGCAGCGGCGCCGTCGTGCCGAAGTGGATCGTGCCCCAGACGAAGACCATGATGACGGCCGGAATCATCGACCGCTGGGTCCAGGGCATGGCGACCAGCAGCAGGATGAGCACGCCGATGCCGCCGAGCACGACGGCCATCTGACTGATGTCGGCCAGGCGGCCGCCGGCGAGGTTGCCCAGCGTGATGCCGGTCCCGAAGGCCACCAGCGCCCACGTGACGGCGTGCGGCGAGAGGTGCGTGACGGTCTCGAGGATCGGCGCGATGTAGGTGAAGACGCAGAAGAGCGAGGTGGAGCAGAGGGTGCTGAGCGCAAGCACGAGTTGCACCTGCGGCCGGAGGACGGCGCGAAGCTCGTGGCCGAGGTGCATCGCCTCGGCCGGCTGTTCGGGCACCAGCTTCAAGAGTCCAGCCCCGGCGAGAGCGCCGATAGGGATGAGCGCCCAGAAGGCCGCGCGCCAGCCGAAGGCCTGTCCCAGCGCCGTGCCGGCGGGTACGCCCATGACGTTGGCGAGCGTCAGCCCGCTGAACATGATGGCGATGGCCTGCGCGCGCTGGTTGCGCGGCACGAGATTTGACGCGACGATGCTGCCGATGCCGAAGAAGGCGCCGTGGCAGAGCGCGGTCAGAATGCGCGCGCCGAGCAGCAGGCCGTAGTTCGGCGCGAGCGCGCAGAGCATGTTGCCGGCGAGAAACATCCCCATCAGGATGACGAGCGCGCGCTTGCGCTCCACCCGCGCGAGCGCCAGTGCGATGAGCGGCGAGCCGAAGGTGACCGAAAGCGCATACGCCGTGACCAGCACGCCGGCGCGCGGAATGCTGACCTGGAAGTCGCGCGCGAGATCCGGCAACAGACCCATGATGATGTACTCGGAGGTTCCGATGCCGAAGGCAGACACAGCGAGCGCTAGAAGTGGTTTACGCATATCACTTCCAATTATCTCCCTTAAGCTTCGCGACGCCCATTCAGCTCATCCATCAGGATGCGAGGGATCTCCAGTTCAAGAGCAAGCTGGATCGCCTCTCGCTCCCTAATATCCAGGTTGAACAACATCGGATGGGAGGGCAAGGGCTGCCGCTGAACTTTAAGCCATTCCGGTGGATCAACAGTAAATAGTTGAGCGGCGAAGGGTCTGCGACAACAATCATCTCTCGCGAGCGAACGAAGCCGCGTCCTTTTCGAGTTCTTCCATCCCGTAGGAGTGTTCCCAAACCTCGTGCTCTTTGAGGAAGCCGTCCAATTCCATCCGCTTCGCGCGCCGGGTTGGCGCGAAGCAGTTTGCAAAACTCTATGAGATCCGCACCGGCATTAGTTCATCCACCGCTTGTCGTTCGGGTCTCTCAGGGTGTCGGGGTCGACGTAGCGGCCGTCTTTGTCGAAGTGGACCTCGCGGTTCTGCTGCTTCATGTACACCTCGAACTTGCGGGCGGCGCGCCGTCGTTTGCTGCGGTAGTACTCGTTGCGCAGGCTGAAGTAGCGCTCGGTGAGTCCGAAGGCCAGGCCGCGGCGCGGCGCGAACTTGAGGTAGAGGAAGCCCGACAGCGCGCCCGAAAGCTCCAGCATCGCTCCGAAGGTGTCGGACGACTTCAGCACCTGGGCGACCGCGATCAGGATGTAGATCGCGACCATGTACTTGGCCTTGATGCGCAGCACGAAAAAGAGCAGGAACTCCAGCTCGCCGAAGAACGCCGCGATGGCGATGAGCATGCCGAAGATGCCGGCGTAGGGGCCGATCGCGAAGGTCGCATCCGGACGCAGGCCGAAGATGTGCGTGAAGGTCAGAGCCGTCGCGATGGCGCCGCCGCCCGCCAGCGAGACGAAGTAGAGCTCGTACAGCCAGCGCGCGCCGAAGGAGCCTTCGAGCAGCGAGCCGCAGAACCAGACCGTGATCAACGCGAAGAGCGTCGGCAGGATGCCCTCGTTGATGAAGGCGTAGGTGAAGATCTGCCACAGCTCGCCGTGCAGCGTGGCCCGCGCGGGGACCAGGGCCAGGTGCGTCAGAAGAAAGCTCTGCACCGGGGCGGAGGTCCAGCCGAGGATCGCCAGGCCGAAGAAGGCGAAGAGATTGGCAAGGATCAACCGGCGCGTCGCTCCGGCGAAGGGCGGCAGCGTGAGCGAGATGGGACCGGAACGTGGCATAGACCCTCAGTATCAGCATATCCCGAAGGCGCCTGCTCCGGCACGGCGTGTGCGCGGCAAAACGCGGCGGCAAAACGGAACGTCAAAAATCTGCGTCGTCAGAAACCAAATCGGCAAAACCCACGTCACCCGATACATTGAAGTTTGTGCGGTGCGTTGGTGGCGCGGCGATCTTTGCCTTAGAATCAGCGAGACGTTAGCCGATTCTGGGCATCCAACCCAACCGGACTGCGCAACGAATACAAGAAATGTACGGAGGCAAGACCCATGGCCGTTTTGTGCCCAGAGTGCGACACCCCGATTGTGGTGGATGCGGACGAAGTGGAAGAGGGTGAGACCGTCACCTGCGAAGAGTGCGGCACTGAACTTGAGATCGTCTCGCTCGATCCCGTGGAGCTCGCGCCGATCGAGGACGAGGGCTACGACGACGAGGATCTGGCGCGCGACGACGAGGACGAAGACGAATAGGCGGCAGCGTCGGATGCGGGCTGCGCGGAACTAAGTTGCTCCACCGGGGTTTTTACCGGAGGTCGTATACTGAGGGCTATATGTATACAAGCAAAACACTTCGCAGCTTCGCCGGACGCCTCGGGGTCCAATCTGTGGGGGTCGGCTTTCTCGGACTCAGCCTCGCCGGCCTGATCCTGACCCTGGGAGCCGCCGCGGTTGTGGTGCAGCCCGCCGCGCTGGCGGCGCAGACGCGTGGCGCGACGCAACGCATCGTGCAGGGCAAGGTGCAGGATAAGGACGGCGCCGGGCTGAAGGGCGCGGTCGTCTACCTGAAGGACGAGCACACCTCTTCGGTGAAGACCTCCATCACGGACGACGATGGCTCATACCGTTTTGGCCAGCTCTCGCAGAACACCGACTACGAGCTGTGGGCCGAACTCGGCGGCAAGAAGAGCGGCAACAAATCCATCAGCTCGTTCGACAGCAAGAACAGCTTCACGATCAACCTGAAGATCGATAAATAAGCCAGGAATCGGTTCCGAATCACGCGGACGCCCCATGTCTCTTGCCCGAGACATGGGGTTTTCGTCTGCGGGGCGAGGTAAGGCGACACGCCGCCATGCAGCCGCATCCCACACGCCATGACGGATGAGACTCTTCTACAGCGTGAGAATTCGGAGTACTGGAGCCGACGCGGATTCCTGCGCGCCGCGACCGGCGCCGCGGTAGCGGCAGGCGTATCGGCAGTCGCCGCCGCCCAGCAGACGAAGCCCAATGCGGCGGACGACGTCCAGCTCTCCCAGATCCATGCCGCAACCGAGCAGCCGGAGAAGATTCCTGGCCCGTTCGAGTCGCGCGACCAACGTACCGGCTTTGCCATCGTCGGCCTGGGGCGGCTCGCGCTCGGCCAGATCCTCCCCGCCATGGCGAAGAGCAAGTACTGCAAGCCGGTCGCGCTCGTCAGCGGAGACCGCGCCAAGGCGCAGAAGATCGCCGCGCAGTACGGCATCCCCGCAGGCTCGATCTACGACTACACGACCTACGACCAGTTGGCGAAGAATCCCGCCGTGCAGGTGATCTACATCGTGCTGCCGAACAGCATGCACGCCGAGTACACCATCCGCGGCGCGAAGGCTGGCAAGCACATCCTCTGCGAGAAGCCCATGGCGACCACCGCGCACGACTGCCAGCGCATGATCGATGCCTGCAACGCGGCTGGCGTGAAGCTGATGATCGCCTACCGGAGCCAGTACGAGGCGAACGATGTCGCGCTGGTGAAGATGATTCGCGCGGGCAGGTTCGGCAAGCTGCGCCAGATCGTCGCTACCAACTCGCAGAACCAGGGCGACCCCAGCCAGTGGCGGCTGAAGAAGGCGCTGGCCGGCGGCGGCTGCATGCCGGACGTCGGCGTCTACTGCCTGAACGCCGCGCGCTTCCTCTCAAACGAGGAGCCGTACGAGGTGCAGGCCAGCGTCGTGCAGCCGAAGGACGACCCGCGCTTCACGGAGGTGGAGAGCTCCTGCCAGTTCATCGCGCGCTTCCCCTCCGGTCTCGTCGCGCTCTGCAACTCCGGCTACGACGCGCACAAGTCGCAGTTCCTGCGCGTCGAAGGCGTGGAGGGATGGGCCGAGATGCATCCCGCGTTCGCCTATACGGGCATCAAACTGCAGTATTCGAAGCTGGTCGAGGGCGAGGAGATCCTGCACGCGCCGGCCATCGAGGAGAAAGACCAGTTCGCCGCCGAGATGGACCACATGGCGCTGTGCGTCCAGCAGAACCTGCGCCCGCATACCCCCGGCGAAGAGGGCCTGCAGGACCAGATCGTCACTGACGCGATCTACGAATCGGCCAAAACCGGGCGCGCGGTGAAGATTCCCGCCCCGAAGGCGCCGACTAGGGGGCCGGAGCCTTCGGCGGGCTAGCTGACATTGTCTTGTTAAGGGCACGGCTTCAGCCGTTCCCTTGACGAGACGTATCGGGCCAGGCGCTACGCCAACACCCGATCCCCATGGCTGGGCGGTTGGCTGGTCACCATGAACCGCACCGGATCGGCACTGCGGTTCAACGCTTGATGTGGCGTTCCCGGCGCGATCTCCAGACCCTCCTCCGGCTTCAACCGCAGCTCCTCGCCCGCGACTTCGAGCGTCAGCTCGCCGTCGAGAACGTAGAAGAACTGCCGCGCTCGCTCGTGGAGATGCCTGGCCTCCGCCGCGCCGGGCGGCATCGTCTCCTGAATGATCGACAGCTCGGGCGTGCGGACGAGATGCCAGCCGTCGCAGACCTTGCCCCAGATATAGTGTTCGGCGTTCGCCGTGCTCCGGATCGTGCTCATGCCTTGATTTTGTCAGAGTTGCCTCGGCCGACGTGCAGCGCCACCGCGCCCAGCAACGGCAAGGCGATCCAGAACGCGTGGTTTCCGAGACGCGGCGCGGCGATCGTTCCGATAGCGGCGCCAGCCAGGAAGCAGAGGCAGACCGCTCCCAGCGCGAGCGCCTTTTCCCTCCCGTCGCGTCTCTGCGCCGGCTCGTCCGCAAGCAGCGCGTCGTAGAACCCCTCGGCCGCATCCCGCAGATTGCCGGTCACGAAGGTCGAGTTGTAGGAAAAATGTCCGACCCGGCGAAAGCTCGCCACCTGAAAGGTCGAGCCGAAGGTGATGAGGGCGGTAAAGAGCATCTGCGGAAAGCTCATCGGCAGCGCGCCCGCGACCGCCAGCACGGCGAGCTCCAGCAGCAGCGTGCCCAGCACGGCGCGGCGAGCGGGCAGACGTCGCAGCGTCTTCGAGCAGGTCACGGCAAACAGAAACGTCAGGATCGGCGCCAGGTGACGCACCGCCTGTCCGGGCTGGCGGCTGAACGCGGCGACCCCCATCAGGACGACGTTACCGGTCATCGCATTGGCGAAGACATGCCCATGCAGCAGGTAGACGGCCGCATCCAGCAGCCCTCCCGTCGCGGCCAGCAGCAGCGCGGTGGGCAGCGATTCGACCCTCTGCTCAGGCGGATCGGGCGTATTGGGCATAGGCACACTGCCGATTGTAGAGGTATGGCGTCGGCTATCATTGCCGTGGGTAACGTGCGATGCGAATTGAGGAACTTAGCGCGTGCATCTTGGTGATCGGGGCGTCGCTGGCGGCTGCCGCGCAGGCGCCTGCCCGGCTCAAGACGCCCGTATTGCCGGCGTCGGAATTTCGCGTAACGGTGAGCGAGGAACCTGCGAGCAGGCTTCCGCCGTTCGCCAAATGCACGGGCGATGCGGCAGAGACCTTGAACTGCCGGGTGTTTACGGTCAAGCTGACGAACCTGGGATCGCATGCGGTGTGGCTGGGCGGGACGGTCTGCCAGCCGGTCGAAATCACGTTCGAGCGCCAGGTGCGGGGTCAGTGGAACTGGATTGGCGGCGAGCCGCAGTACGAAGCCTGCAAGCAGCCCGCGCATACCTACGCCTCGTCGTGGACGAATGTGCGGCTGGCGCCGGGTGAGAGCACGACGCATACTGGCCGGATGCTGTTCAAAGGCGATGCGTTCGCTGCGTATCCCTATGCTCCGGGAGCGACGCCGATGCGGGCCAGGTGGAAGCTGAGAGGATGTCTTGAGGGTGCGCCGGGGGTGAATTGTATCGAGGCGCTGGAGACCGCACCGTGGCCTCCGCCGATATGGGCGAATGAGTGGACGAGTGCGGTGTCGGAGCCGTTCACGGTGGTTGCGCCGCCGCTGCCCCAGTTGGAGGCGCCGAAGCTGGAGATTTCACTGACGGCGGAGATGATGGACCCTGCGAAAGGACTGGCGGATCAACCGGAGTGGCTGAGCCGCGCGTGCAGGGCGGAGACGGCGGGGAGCATGGATTGCGTGCTTCTGCGCTACCGCGTGCGTAATACGGGTCTGCTGCCGGTGAGTGTGGGACACATGACGTGCAGCGACGAGAGCATGTGGCCGGAGTATAGGCGGCCGGGCGATGCGGACTGGAAGAGCCCAGGGATGAAGGGATACGACTGCACCATGAACTACATGAAGTGGGACAGGATCGACCCGGGCAGCGTACTTGAAGGTGAAACGATTCCACGCTTTGCGGGAGCAGGAGTCGACATCCATCCGATCCGCGCGGCGGGGGCGTATCAGATTCGCCTCTCGTACGCGCCGGAGATCTGCGTGCTGAGCGTGGCGGATGGTTTTTGTCTGACCCAGCCGCAAAGGGCGGATAAAGCAGTGTCGAACGGGGTGACGATCCGGACGACGGCGGCACTGGCGGAGCATTAAGGATTCCAGAACGGACGAGGCGTACGTTACGTAGCATGTGGAGCTACTTCAAGCTGTTGTTTTCGAAGCACTACTGGCGCCTGCTCTTTCGCCCGCACACCTGGCGCGAGACCGGGCTGGCGCTTCGCCGCGCCCATAAAGACAAGCGCGCGCGCAAGCAGCTTCGGCTGGCCCTGACGCTCATCTTTACGCCGGTCATATGCCTCTTCTACCTCCTTTATCTTGTGTCGCTGGTGGCGCGCGGCGGCGTTTTGGTCGTGTTGGCGATCGCCGTGGTTGCGGGTGGGGTTGCGCTATGGCGGTCACGCGGCGAGAAGGACGCAACTCCACCTTCACTTCTGGAGTCCCCCGCGCCGGTCGAGCCCGACCGGCCGATTCCGCCCGAGACCTTGCGCGGCCTCGGCGAACTCGCCCTGCTGCACGCCATCCTGGCCAACCGCGCGGGCAGCGAGAGCTACCTCGCGACCAAGACCCTGCCCGAGGGCTGGGAGGTGACGACCCGGCGCAACCACGTCGCGCTGCTCCGCCAGCACGGCCTGTGGGAGCGGCTGGGCGGGGAGGAGCGCGACCTGCTGCTGCTGCCCGACGGCCACTGGCCGCCCGGCATGGTCGACCGCGTCGCCCTGCTGCTGGAGCCGCTGCGCGTGCTGCGCTGGACGCTGCGGATCGACGACTTTCTGCCCACCATCGGCAGCACGCTGCGGCTGGACTACCAGCAGGCGCGCAGCCTGCTCGATGCGCCGGAACTGGCCCTGAACGCGTCGCGGGTGATCGCCTTCGACCACCTGCGCGTCGCCCGGCAGGCGGCGAACGCCTACTTCCAGCGCTGCGCGGCGGAGGGCGTCCGGCGCGGCTACTTCGAGGCCGAAAGCGAGGAGAACGCCGCCTGGTCGCATAACTTCTCGGCCAGCATGGAGGGCAAGGAGAGCGACGACCTGCTGCTGGGCACGACCATCGTCGCCCGCGCCGACGAAGGGACGATCCGGTATGCGACCCTGCTTTCGCTGCGCCGGCTGCGGTTTGTGGACTGGCTGGTGGCGGTCCTGCGCGGCGAGCTGGCGCTGGAGGAGGAGTTGCGGGTGTTGGAGCCGAAACGGGCGGAGGTTGCCGTCGAGTAAAAATGTGAGTGCAATTCCATCACATTTTCTTGCAACTTTTTGCTAAGATATGCGTCAGATGAACTGTGAGGTCAAAGACCCCACCCAAATTCTGAGGAAGCAATAAGGAGAGTTGCACCATGACCACCATGACTCGATTTGTTCCGTTCCGTACCCCGCTTGAGGATGTCGCCGTGCTGCAGAACCGGCTGAACTCGATCTTCAACGACTTTGCCCGTCCCGCCGAGGGCCAGACCGAATCGCTCTCGACCGGCAACTTCATGCCAGCGGTCGATATCTACGAAGACGCGCAGCGTCTGTCGCTGAAGCTCGAAGTGCCCGGCATCAAGCAGGAGGATCTGGACGTCCGGCTGGAAAACCAGACCCTGACCGTCAAAGGCGAGCGCAAGTTCGAGCACGAGGAGAAGGAAGAGAACTTCCACCGCATCGAACGCCGCTTCGGCAGCTTCACCCGCAGCTTTACCCTGCCCCAGACCGTCGATACGGCCAAGGTGACGGCGAACTACGACGCGGGTGTGCTGACGATCTCTTTGGCAAAGAAAGAGGCTGCGAAACCGAAGCAGGTGAAGATCGAGATTGGCGGAACGCAGCCCGGTCCGCGACAGGTTGAGGCGAACAGCAACGCAGCGTAAGCGGTTTCAGACAGAACAAGACTTCGGCGGGAGCCTTGCGGATGCAGGTTCCCGCCGTTTGTTTTATTCGATGGGCGACGGAAAGACAAAAGCAGAAGCAGATCCTCTTCGAGGATGACAAAGCAGGAAAAGCAAGTGCAGGAGAAAGGGCATTCATACCATGGCCATCCGTTGGGATCGTTTGACATTGAAGTCGCAGGAGGCAGTACAGGCCGCGAGCAGCCACGCGCTCGAGAACGGCAACCCCGAGGTGTTGCCCGTGCATCTGCTGGCGGCGCTGCTGGAGGATCGCGAGGGGGTCGTGATCCCGGTGCTGGAGAAGGTAGGCGCGCCGGTGGAGCAGTTGCTCTCGGGCGTCAATACGGCGATCGAGCGGCTGCCGAAGGTGCAGGGCGGCGCGCAGCCGGGGCTGTCCGCGTCGGCGCAGCGCGTGCTGGAGCAGGCCTTCAAAGAGGCCGAAAATTTCAAGGATGAGTACTGCTCGACCGAACATCTGCTGCTGGCTCTGAGCGCGGCGAAGGGGGACGTCACGCAGGCCGCGCTGGCCGCCGTCGGGGCCTCGCATGAGGCGATCCTGAAGGCGCTCAGCGCGGTGCGGGGAAGCTCGCGCGTCACCGACCAGTCGCCCGAGGGCAAGTTTCAGGCGCTCGAAAAGTACGCCAAGGACCTGACCGAGCTTGCCCGGCGCGGCAAGCTCGACCCGGTTATCGGCCGCGACGAGGAGATTCGTCGCGTCGTGCAGGTGCTCAGCCGCCGGTCCAAAAATAACCCGGTTCTCATTGGAGAACCGGGAGTGGGCAAGACCGCCATCGTCGAAGGTCTGGCGCGCCGGATCATCCAGGGCGACGTGCCGGAGTCGCTGAAGGACAAGCGCGTCGTGGCGCTCGACCTCGCCAGCATGATCGCCGGGGCGAAGTTTCGCGGCGAGTTCGAGGAGCGTCTGAAGGCCGTTCTGAAGGAGATCGAGGAGTCGAACGGCGAGATCATCCTCTTCATCGACGAGCTGCACACGCTGGTCGGCGCTGGCGCAAGCGAAGGCGCGATGGACGCAAGCAACATGCTGAAGCCGGCGCTGGCGCGCGGTGGTCTCAGGGCCATCGGCGCGACGACGCTGAATGAGTATCGGAAATATATCGAGAAGGATGCGGCGCTCGAACGTCGCTTCCAGATCGTCTACGTGGGCGAGCCGAACGTCGAGGATACCGTAGCCATCCTCCGTGGATTAAAGGAGCGGTACGAGTCGCATCACAAGATTCGCATCAAGGATTCGGCCATCGTGGCGGCGGCGACGCTCTCGCACCGGTATATCTCCGACCGCTTCCTGCCCGACAAGGCCATCGACCTGGTGGACGAGGCGGCGGCCGCGCTGGCGATCCAGATCGGGTCCGTGCCGGTTGAGATCGACGACCTGGAGCGGCGGGCTACCTCGCTCGAGATCGAGAAGCAGGCTTTACGTCGCGAAAGCGACGCTGGATCCAAGGAGCGGCTGGAGATCGTCGAGCGCGAGCTGGCCGAGGTGCAGGAGAAGGCCAGCGGTCTGCGTGCGCGGTGGCAGACCGAGCGCGGCGCCATCGGCAAGATCGCCGAGCTGAAGCAGCGGCTGGAGCAGATGCGCTTCTCCGCCGACGAGGAGACGCGCAAGGGCAACCTGCAGCGCGCCGCCGAGCTGCAGTACGGCGAGATTCCCAAGCTCGAACGCGAGCTGAACGAGCTGACCGCCATTGCCGACTCGAACGACAGCACGCACCGCATGCTGAAGGAAGAGGTCGACGAGGAGGACATTGCGAAGATCGTCTCGCGCTGGACCGGCATTCCGGTCTCGAAGATGCTCGAAGGCGAGATGCAGAAGCTGGTCCAGATGGAGGGCCGTCTGCGCGAGCGCGTGGTCGGTCAGGACGAGGCGCTCGAAGCGGTCGCGAATGCGATTCGGCGTTCTCGTGCAGGCTTGTCCGATCCAAAACGTCCGATCGGCAGCTTCATCTTTCTCGGGCCCACCGGCGTCGGCAAGACCGAGACGGCCCGTGCGCTGGCGGAGTTCCTCTTCGACGACGAGGCCGCGATGGTGCGGATCGACATGAGCGAGTATATGGAGAAGCACGCCGTGGCGCGGCTGATCGGCGCGCCTCCGGGATATGTGGGCTACGACGAGGGCGGTCAGTTGACCGAGGCCGTGCGGCGGCGTCCGTATGCCGTCATCCTCTTCGACGAGATCGAAAAGGCGCACCCGGATGTCTTCAACGTGCTGCTGCAGGTGCTGGACGATGGCCGCCTGACCGACTCCAAGGGCCGGACGGTGGACTTCAAGAACACGGTGCTCATCATGACCTCGAACGTCGGCGCATCGGCGCTGACGACGGCCTGGGCCAGCGGTGAGGAGGGCTTCGAGGACGCGAAGTCGCGCGTGATGGACTCGCTGCGGCAGCAGTTCCGGCCGGAGTTCCTGAACCGCGTGGACGATATCGTCGTCTTCCATCCGCTTGACGAGGCGCAGTTGGAGCACATCATCGACCTTCGCCTCGCCGACCTGACCAAGCTGCTCGCCGACCGCAAGATTACGATCGAGCTGACCGACAAGGCCAAGAAGGCGATCTTCAAGGCAGGCTACGACCGTGCGTACGGCGCTCGTCCGTTGAAGAGGGCGATTCAGCGCATGGTGCAGGACAAGCTGGCGGTGAAGATCCTCGAAGGCGAGGTGCTGCATGGGGACCGCGTGGTGGTCGATGCCGGGGCGAATGGGCTGACCTTCAACGTCGCGGCACGAGCCTAACAGGGCAAAGGCCTGACACCGATTTACACCGACAAAACCGATTGGATCGGTGGCTTCGGTGAAGATCGGTGTCAGGCCTTTTTTTGTTTGAATTACATATCGCCGTGGGTCGTGTCGAGATTGGCGAAGGTCGTGAAGTCGGCGATGTACGCCAGCTGAACGCTGCCCGTCGGGCCGTTTCTCTGCTTGGCGATGATGATCTCGGCCTTGCCCTTCAGGTCTTCGTTCTCGCGGTCGTAATACTCTTCGCGATGGATGAAGCAGACCACGTCGGCGTCCTGCTCGATCGAGCCGGACTCGCGGAGGTCCGAAAGCAGGGGCTTCTTGTCGCCGGTGCGCTGCTCCGAACCACGCGAGAGCTGCGACAGCGCGACGACCGGCACGCGCATCTCTTTCGCCAGCGCTTTGAGACCGCGCGAGATGGACGATACTTCCTGCGTGCGGTTCTCGAACTTCTTCTGGCCGGAGCCGACCGAGCCGGTCATCAGTTGCAGGTAGTCGATGACGATCAGGTCGAGCCGGCCCTCCTGCTGCTTCAGCCGGCGGCACTTCGCGCGCATCTCGGCCAGGTTGATGCCGGGCGTGTCGTCGACGAAGAGCTTGGACTCCATCAGGCGTTCGAGGCCGTTGATGAGCTTGCCGCGATCCTCGCGGGCGAGGAAGCCGGTCTGAATCTTGCGCGAACCGACGCCGGCCTCGCTGGCGAGCATGCGTCGCAGCAGCGATTCCTTGCTCATTTCAAGCGAATAGACCGCGACGACCTTGCCGTCGCGCACGGCGGCGTTCTGCGCGATGTTGATTGCCCAGGCGGTCTTGCCCATCGACGGGCGCGCCGCGATGATGACCAGATCGGCCTCCTGCAGGCCGCTCGTCATCTTGTCGAACTCGATGAAGTGGGTGCGAAGCCCGGTGACCTCCTGCCCCTGCTCGTAGAGCTTGTCGATGGAGCCGAAGGAGTTCTTGACGATGTCGCCGATGCCGGAGAAGCCGCCGGTGACGGCGTGCTCGGAGATCTCCATCAGGCGCGTCTCGACCTGATTGAGGACGTCGATGGCTTCGAGCGACTGGTCCGCCGCCTCCATCATGCCTGCGTCGCAGACTGCCATCAGTTGTCGCATCAACGACTTATCGCGGACGATGCGGACGTAGCTCTCGATCGACAGCTTCCGCGGCAGGCCCTCGGAAAGGAACGCGAGGTACGCCCGGCCGCCGATGGAGTCCAGCTCCTTGCGCTTGCTCAGCGCGTCGGCGACGGTGACGATGTCCACCGCATGTCCCACTTCAGACAGATGCAGCATGGCGTCGTAGATCTTGCGATGCGAGTCGAGCGCGAAGTCGTCGACCTTGAGCAGCATGGTGGCGTCGACGATGGCGAGCGGCTCGACCAGCATGGCGCCGAGGATCGTCTGCTCGGCATGCAGCGAGGCGGGGCGGGAGTCGTCGACGGGGCTGGGATAGGTGGCCATGTGCTTCCCTTAGAGTATGCCGAGTTTCTGTGAATCCTGTGGAGAATGTTGTGGATTGGCTGGGGGAATGTGGAACCCTGTGGACGTCTGTGAATCGGTGGGAAATGGGGACTTTAACTGGAATCGGGCGTTTGGCGGCTGGTTGAGATTCCAAATGAGCCGAAATACGCCAGAATTGAGGGTCTCCGCGAGCCGGCGCAGTTGGGAGTTCTTCACAGGCGCCGGGCGCCTGTAAGGCGAAAGGTTATCGTGGGGTTTGGCGCCTTCAACCGCCCATCCCCAGGATAGGCGCGTAAAAGCCGCGCCGATCATGGGACGCCCGCTTCGTTTAGGCTGTAGATGCGAGAGGTGAATGGATGGCATCGACAGAGAAGCAGTTGGATATCCCCGAGGCGGCGCTGGAAGACAAGGGCGCGTTTGAGCTGCTGCGCGTGTGGGTGGCGGATCGCAGTCAGCAGATCACCCTGCGCGGCGGCGTGTGGGAAGACCCCGGCGCATGGGGCGTCATGCTCGCCGATCTGGCGCAGAACATCGTGACCATTCACGCCGAAAACGACCCCAAGATCGACGAAGAGACCTTCCTGACCAAGCTGCTCGAAGGCTTCGACGATGAGATCGACCGCGTGATGGACGAGATTCAGGGATATACGCCGCAGGGGTAGCGAATAGCAGGCCTACTTCACCCACACCGGAGTGTAAGTGAGTACCGAAGACCTGAAGGAATTGATTTGCCGGAACGCTCACGAGATTGTTCGTCTGGACTCGCGCGTGCATGAGACATACAAGGTTCGCGAACAGAGCGACGAAAAGCACCTTGAGTGGCATAGAGCATGTGTTGAGTTCCAAGCGCGCTACGATCAATTGCGCTTTCCCGGCGGGTACGATCGGGGTATGGTCCGCGACCGGGTCTCCGAAGGCGAACCGCATGCGATGGAAGCGGCGGTTTGCTTTCTTGAACTGCGTCCTTACTTCTTTGGCTCCGGCTACATGTTTGAAGAGCTTTTGCGTCGATGCAAGCGCGCGCCTTTATCGACTGCGCAGGCGGCACGGCTCGATGTGGTCATTCAACGGCTATTGGAATGGCGCCAAACGAGGGGGAAGCAAACGGGCGCGCGCCAATGCCACTGGCCACAGACAGCACCTGCCGGGAAAGACGCTTGTTAGACTAGAAGCCGACTATGTCTATCACCGGAATCTCGCCCGAAGTTCTCGCCAAGTACCAGCCCGTGATCGGGCTTGAAGTCCACGTGCAGTTGCTGACCGCGTCCAAGGCCTTCTGCGGCTGCGTGAACAAGTATGGCGGCGATCCGAACACGCACGTCTGCCCCACCTGCCTGGGCCTGCCCGGCGCTTTGCCCGTGCTGAACCGGCAGGCGGTGGAGTTTGCCGTGCTCGCGGCGAAGGCGATCAACTGCGAGATTCGCGAGACCAGCGTGTTCTCGCGCAAGAACTACTTTTACCCGGACTCGCCCAAGGGCTACCAGATCTCGCAGTTCGACAAGCCGATCGCAGAGAACGGCTTCCTCTACGTTCCCGACGCCAGCGGCGCGCCGAAGAAGATCGGCATCACGCGGCTGCACATGGAGGAGGACGCGGGCAAGAGCGTCCACGATGGCTTCGCCGACTCGGTCACCCGGACGTATATCGACCTGAACCGCTGCGGCACGCCGCTGGTCGAGATCGTCTCCGAGCCCGACCTGCGCACCGCCGACGAGGTCTTCGAGTACCTGACCAAGCTGAAGGAGATCCTGCTCTACACCGGCGTCAGCGACTGCAACATGGAAGAGGGTTCGCTGCGCTGCGACGCGAACGTCAGCGTGATGCTGAAGGGCGCGAAGGAGTTCGGCACCAAGGCCGAGGTCAAGAACGTCAACAGCTTCCGCTACATCCGGTCGGCGGTGGAGTACGAGATCGAACGCCAGATCGGCGTGATTGAAGAGGGCGGCCGCGTGACGCAGGAGAGCCGGCTGTGGAATAACGCCGAGGGCCGGACCTACTCCATGCGCAGCAAGGAACAGGCGCACGACTACCGGTACTTCCCGGAGCCGGACCTGCCGGTGCTCGTCGTCGGCGCGGCCTGGCAGGAGGAGATTCTGAAGGCGCTGCCGGAGCTGCCGGAGGCGCGCCGCGCCCGCATGATCGCCGAGTATGACCTGAACCAGCAGGACGCCATGACCCTGACGGCGACGCAGACCTTTGCCGATCAGTTCGAGTTCGCGGCAAAGAAGGCGAAGTCGCCGAAGCGCGTCGCGAACATCATCCTGAGTGAGCTGACCAGCCGGTTGAACCTCGCGGAGCTGACGCAGGAGCAGTCGCCGGTGTCGATGGAGGGCGTCGTGCTCGCCGCTGATCTGCTGGAGTCGGGCGATCTTTCGAGCAAGATGCTGAAGCAGTTGCTGGACTCCTGCTTCGCCACAATGGAGGACTTCCCCGCCGTCTACGAGCGCGAGAAGCCGCAGCAGATCTCGGACACGTCGGTCATCGAAAAGATGGTCGACGAGGTGATCGCCGCGAACCCGAAGCAGGTGGAGCAGTTCAAGGGCGGCAAGCGAACGGTCGCGGCGTTCTTTGTCGGACAGGTGATGAAGGCCAGCAAGGGACAGGCGAATCCGGCGCTGTTGAATGAGCTGGTGGTGAAGAAGCTGGATGCGTAATGAGTCGTGACGAGGTGCGAGACGCGCTGAGCAACGCGTGAGGCATAAATGCCCTTGTTAAGGGCACGGCTTCAGCCGTGCCGTGAGCCGCTCATTTGCAATGCGGCTTTAGCCGCTGGGGTACGCTTATGTGGCCGCCGTGGACGAAACCGTACCCCAGCGGCTAAAGCCGTCCTTGCATGGGACTGGTTTGCGGCATGGCTGAAGCCATGCCCTTAAACAAAGCTTCATTTGCCCAGTGACTGCGTCCCGGCTACTTTCGCTCCAACGCCCGCGGCTCCCAGCCTTCCACATCGCCCACGCCGATCTGCACGAATCCCCGGTGCGGCGTCTCCGCCCCGCCCACGCCGAAGCCGCTGTACCCCGCCCGCGCCAGCGTCGCCGGGTGCGACATGTAGATCGCGGCGGCATCCGCGCGCAGGTCTTCGAACCACCTTGCCATCTGCGGCGCGGCGGGCTGCATCTCGGCGATCGACGCCAGCAGCGCCTCCTGGTGCGCGAAGGCCAGCGCGGCGAACGGTGGTCCGTGCAGCTCTCGCGATAGATCATCCAGCGTCTGCAATCCGATCTTGTAGGCCTGCGCGTCGCCCGGCAACACGGCATAGCGCCAGCCGTCGCCCTTGCCCGCGGCAAGCTGCTTGTCCAGCCGCGCGGCGAGGTCGATCTCCTCGCCCAGCTCCTGTGGGACGACCCTTGCCAGCACCGCCCGCAGCGTCGCGTACTCTTCCGAGGTAAAGACGGATGGCCCGACGGGATCGGGAATGCGCGCCAGGGCGACCTCGCGGGTCTTCGGCGAGACGCGGTCGGACTCCAGAAACCGCAGATACTCCTCGGGCACTAGCTTCGGCTTCAGGCCAGACATGAACTCCTCCAATAGCGCCGCCAGCTCGGCGGGCTTCTCCATCGGGATCAGGTGTCCGCAATCGCGGACTACTACCAGCTTACCGTCCGCGAAGTGCGGCAGCGTGAGCTTCTCCTGCTGCTCGGCGCCCAGCGACGTATCTTTCTCGCCCGCGACGATCAGCGCCGGCAGGGAAAGCCTTCCCACACGCGCCGACCAGTCCTCGCGGCTGCCGGATTCGAGCCATGCCCGCCACGCGGCGCGGCCCATCCGCAGCACGTCTTCGACCGCGCGGTGTTGCACCTCCGGCGGCATCACGCGGCTTTCGTTCTTGGAGACATAGCGGCTCGCCCGGCTCAGGTCGCCGTCCTTCGGCTGGCCGGGGGCCTCCAGCGGAGAAAAAGCGTCCAGCATCGTCGCGCGCTTATCGTCCGGAATCGGCTCCGGCGAGGCCGGCGACGGCGCGACCAGCACCAGCCCTTCCAGCTCTCCCGTATGCAGCAGACCGTCGGCGAAACGCCGCGCCAGCACCGCCGCCACCTTGCCCGACATGCTGTGTCCGACGAGCACGTACCGGTCCAGCCCCAGCGCCCGCAGCGTGAGCGCGACCGAGTCCGCCATCTCCGCGACCGTGTAGCCGGGGATCTCCGCGGCGTCGCCGAAGCCCGGCAGATCGATCGCCACGCAGCGATATTTTCCGTCGAGCCGTGCGCGGACCTCGTCCCATTCGCGGGCCGAGCCGCCCAGAAAGTGCATCAACACCAGTGCGGGAGAGGACTCGCCGCTCTGCCTAACGGGCAAAATGTTCATCATTCCCTCTTATTTGGATCGGATGCGTTCGGGGTATGAGAGACAGTGTCGCCCGGAACGGCGTTTGCGCGGCAATAAAATTCATTGCCTCAATCTGCGACCGCATAGCCGATACACTGGTACGGATGCCCGAGATCAGGATTAAGACGCTCCATCCCGCCGCCCAGCTTCCGCGCTACGCCCACACCGGCCCCTGGGGCGACCTCGCCGCCGACCTCTACTCGGTCGCCGAGGTGACGCTCGAGCCCACCGGCTCGGGCATCGTCCCGACCGGCATCGCGCTGGCCTTCCCGCCGGACTACGGCGCGCTGGTCGAAGACCGCTCCGGGCTGGCGGTGAAGGGCATTACGACGCTCGCCGGCGTCATCGACCCCGGCTATCGGGGCGAGATCAAGGTCGTTCTGACCAACCTGAACGCCACGCCGTTCACCATCCACGTGGGCGATCGCATCGCGCAGTTGCGCATCGTCCAGCGGCTGCAGGCGACTTTCATCGAGACCGGCGACCTGGACGAAACCGTCCGCGGCGCAGGCGGTTTCGGATCCACCGGCGTCTAAACGCAACCTCACATGCGACAATCGTAAGAGCGAGCCATGCCAAATCAGCAAGTTCAGCACCCTGAAAACACCCCCCCGACGCCCTGCACCATCACCCCGGCGTTGTTGAAGACTCATAGCATCACAGCCGACGAGTATGCCCGCATCGAAGCCGCGCTGGGCCGTACGCCCTCGCTGACCGAGCTGGGCATCTTCTCCGTCATGTGGTCGGAGCACTGCTCCTACAAATCCTCGCGCGTCCACCTGAAGCGCCTGCCGACCGAGTCCAAGCTCGTCGTGCAGGGACCGGGCGAGAACGCCGGCATCATCGACGTGGGCGACGGCTGGGCCTGCGCCTTCAAGATCGAGAGCCACAACCACCCCAGCTACATCGAGCCCTACCAGGGCGCGGCGACCGGCGTCGGCGGCATCCTGCGCGACATCTTCACCATGGGCGCGCGGCCGCTGGCGGTGATGGATTCGCTGCGCTTCGGCCCGCTTGCCGCCACCCAAAAAGCTGTCATCCCGAGCGAAGCCGAGGGACCTGCGTCTGGGATCCCCACGGATGCCATCGACTACGCGCGCAACCGCCAGACCATGCAGGGCGTCGTCCACGGCGTCGCCGGCTATGGCAACTGCTTCGGCGTACCCAACCTGGGGGGCGAGACCCGCTTCGAGGAGTGCTACTCCGGCAACCCGCTGCTGAACGCCTTCGCGCTCGGCCTCGTGCGGATGGACGAGATCTTCTACGCCAAGGCCACCGGCGTCGGCAACCCCGTGTTTTACGTCGGCGCCAAGACGGGCCGCGACGGCATCCACGGCGCGACCATGGCATCCGAAGAGTTCACCGAGGGCTCCGAACAGAAGCGGCCGAACGTCCAGATGGGCGACCCGTTCCTCGAAAAGCTCCTCCTCGAAGCCTGCCTTGAAGTGATGAAGACCGGCGCGGTCCTCGGCATTCAGGACATGGGCGCCGCCGGCCTGACCTGTTCGACCTGCGAGATGGGCGCCCGAGGCGAGCTGGGCGTGTCGATCGAGCTCGACCTCGTGCCGCAGCGCGAGACCGGCATGAACAGCTACGAGATCATGCTGTCGGAGAGCCAGGAGCGGATGCTGCTGGTCGCCGAAAAAGGCCGCGAGCAGGAGGTTCTCGACGTCTTCAAGAAGTGGGGACTGGACTGCGCCGAGGTCGGCATCGTCACCGCCGACGACGTCATGCGCGTCCGCCACCACGGCGAGCTGGTCGCCGAGATCCCGAACAAGGCCCTCACCGACGACGCGCCGGTCTACCGCCGGCCGGTCGGCACGTGGACGGCGCCGGTCCCGAAGGACCCACCCGCATGGGTGCTCGAAGAGCTGAAGAAGCCCCGCGACTACACCGCCGACCTGAAGAAGCTGCTCGCCAGCGCGAATATCTGCGATAAGCGCTACATCTTCGAGCAGTACGACTCGATGGTCCAGACCAACACCGTGCAGGGTCCGGGCGGCGAGGCCGGCGTGATGCGCATCAAGGGAACCGGCGGCAGCCACGGTATCCTGAACACGATCGCCGACCTGATCGCGGAATCCACCCCGCAGGGCGATGCTGCGATGAAGGCGGCGAAGCCCGAACGCGGTCTGGCGATGGCGCTCGCCGGCAACGGCCGCTGGTGCTACCTCGACCCCAAACTGGGCGCGATGCACGCTGTCGCCGAGGCCGCCCGCAAGGTCGCCTGCTCCGGCGCAACGCCGGTCGCCGCGACCAACTGCCTGAACTTCGGCAATCCCGAAAAGCCCGAGATCATGGCGCAGCTCTCGAATGCCATCGACGGCATCGCCGAGGCCTGCACCGCGCTGGGCACGCCGATCACGGGCGGCAACGTCTCGCTCTACAATGAGACCAGGGGTGAGGGGATCTATCCGACGCCGGTGATCGGTGTTGTGGGGATCATCGACGACGTGACGAAGTCGGTGCCCAGCGCGTTCCAGCAGGCAGGCGACGACGTTATTCTGTTGACCGGCGCCGCCTCCGTGGCAGAGCGCAGCGTAGACGATCAGTTGATCGAGTTCGGCTCCAGCGACTTCGCCAAGAGCATGACAGGAACTCTCTGGGGAAGACCGCCGGCCTTCGACGTCAAGGATGCGGCCATCCTCAATCAGGTGCTTCGCCGTTGTGCCGACGAGGGTGTCATCACCTCGGCATCCGACATCTCCGATGGCGGTTTGGCAGTGGCTCTCGCAAAGGCGACTTTCGCGCACAATATCGGGGTGTCGCTCTTCCCGCACGATACGCGGAGCGAGACGAAGCAGGTTCTCGACCTGTTCTTCGAGACATCCTCCGCTGTTCTCATCACCTGCGCTCCCGGCGGCTTCGAGCGGATCGAAAAGATCACCGAAGAGCTAACCGGACGCATCTTTGCCCAGCATATCGGCGTGACGGGCGGCACTCGTCTTACGGTCTCGTATGAGGACGCAGAGCTTGACGCAACCGTTCAGGAGTTGAAGCTGGCTTACACCCACTCCCTCGAATCCCAGCTCGCCGAAGAGGTGTACGCATGAGCCTCTCCTTCGCGCCCTCCCAAACCGCCCGTCATCCTGAACGCAGTGAAGGACCCCCGTATTTTGCCGGGAGTGCCGCTGCGCTGGAAGGAGAGCCGCGTCCTAGCTTCGACCAAGACAAAAACAAACAAAAGCTCAATACGGGGGTCCTTCGCTCCGCTCAGGATGACGAGCGTTTGAGCATGGCCGAGGAAGCAGACGACGACGCGCCCTTCGACAAGCTCCGCGAAGAGTGCGGCGTCATGGCCGTCTACAACCATCCCGACGCGGCGCGCCTCACCTACTGGGGTCTCTACTCGCTGCAGCATCGCGGGCAGGAGTCCGGCGGCATCGCCTCCGCCGACGGCGAGCAGGTGTACGACCGCAAGGGCATGGGCCTCGTCTCCGAGATCTTCACCGACGACGTACTGAAGCAGTTGCCCGGCCACCAGGCCATCGGGCACACGCGCTACTCGACCACCGGCGACTCGGCGCTGCTGAACGCGCAGCCCATCTCGGTCGAGTCCACCAAGGGCCTGATCGCCATCGCGCACAACGGCAATCTCATCAACCTGGGCACGGCGAAGGAGCGGCTGGAGCGTGATGG
Source organism: Granulicella rosea (assembly GCF_900188085.1). Classification (GTDB taxonomy): domain Bacteria; phylum Acidobacteriota; class Terriglobia; order Terriglobales; family Acidobacteriaceae; genus Edaphobacter; species Edaphobacter rosea. The sequence continues at coordinate 186,668 of NZ_FZOU01000007.1, read as the reverse complement.
CGCCATCTTCCAGACCACGTCGGACTCCGAGATCATCGTCCAGCTCATCGCGCACTCGAAGTGTTCGACCCTGATCGACTGCATGGCCGAGGCGCTTTCGGCGGTCGACGGCGCGTTTTCGATCGTCATGATGACGCGCAACCGCATCTTCGCCGCGCGCGATCCACGCGGCTTCCGGCCGCTGTCGATGGGCCGCATCGCGGGCAAGGACGGCGCGCCGGACTCGTTCGTCTTCGCCTCCGAGACCTGCGCCTTCGACCTGCTGCATGCGACCTACGAGCGCGATGTCGAGCCGGGCGAGCTGGTCATGGTCTCCGAGGAGGGCGTCACCAGCCGCATCTTTTCAAAGGGCGTCCCGCAGGCCTCCTGCATCTTCGAGCACGTGTACTTCGCACGGCCCGATAGCCGCATCTATGGCCGGTGGGTGCAGCAGTCGCGCGAGGAGATGGGGCGTCAGTTGGCGCGCGAATCCGGCGTTCCCGCCGACCTCGTCGTGCCGGTGCCGGACTCCGGCGTCACCGCCGCGCTCGGCTATGCGGCCGAGTCGGGCATCCCGTTCAACTTCGGCCTGATCCGGAATCACTACGTCGGGCGCACCTTCATCGAACCGACGCAGCGAGTGCGCGACTTCGGCGTGCGGATGAAGCTGAATCCGAGCCGCCATCTGCTCGAAGGCAAGCGCGTGATCCTGATCGACGACTCGATCATCCGGGGCACGACAAGCCGGAAGATTGTGCGGATGGTGAGAGCCGCAGGCGCGACCGAGGTACACATGCGCATCTCCTGCCCGCCGACGATCTCTCCCTGCTTTTATGGAGTGGACACGCCGTCAAAGGAGCACCTGATCGCCGCGCAGAAGTCGCTCGAAGAGATTCGCGAGTATATCGAGGCCGACTCGCTCGCGTACCTGTCGCTGATCGGTCTGACACACTCCTGCACCAAGGGCGAGACCGCGGACGGACTCTCCCCAGGCTCGTTCTGCACGGCCTGCTACACGGGCGACTATCCCAGCCAGCAGATCGATGTGACGGAGATTCTGCCGGCGGTCGCACTCTAATTCTGCAAGAAGGCGCGTCATCCTGAACGCAGTGAAGGACCCCTGTATTCGTCCGAGCCAGTAAGCCCGTATGGCTCCGAACAAAATACAGGGGTCCTTCGCGTTGCTCAGGATGACGGGCATTTGAGGTTGGGACTCCAGCAACGGCTACTTCTCCGGCGCGGGTGGAACCTTCTTGCCGGCCTTGCGCGCCTCCGACAGACCGATGGCGATGGCCTGCTTCGGGTCGGTGACCTTCTGGCCGCTGCCGCTCTTCAGCTTGCCTTCCTTCATCGCCTTCATCTCGGTCTCGACGCTCTTGCTTGCGGCCGGGCTGTACTTGCGCGCCGCCTTCTTCGCTGTCTTCTTCGCGGGAGACTTCTTGGCCGCCGCCTTCTTCGTCGCCATGGTGGAACCTCCACGGTGTAGGAGCGGCGCGGGCATGGACGAGTTGCATCCCGCGCATGGGCCTGCGCAATATCTCTTCGCGAGATCGCCGCCATCGGCTATGCTCGGACATTAACCACCGAGCGCAGGAGTCTTCCGTATGGAGCAGATGGTCGTCGACACCGTTGAAGCAATCCCGTCTTCCGGCCTGCGCGCCGGCATTCTTTCGCCGACCGAGGTGCTGGCGCAGTCCATCTCCACCATCGCACCGACGACCACGCCAACCATGACCATCCCGCTGGTCTTCGCGCTGTGCGGCGCCGGCACGTGGTTCGCCTATCTCCTCGCCATGATCGCGATGCTGCTGGTCGGGCTCTGCGTGAGCCGGTTTGCGCGCTATAGCTCCTGCGCGGGCTCGGTTTATACCTATGTCTCATCATCAATGCCGCCGCTGGTGGGTGGAATCGCGGCGTGGGCGCTGCTGCTGGCTTACGTCGCGACGGCCTGTTCGGTCGCCGGCGGATTCATCAACTATGCGAACGTCTTCGCCGTGCAGATGCTGCACCATACCCTGCCCGGTCCGCTGCTGGGTCTAGTCTGCGTGGCGGCGGCGACCTTCATCGCGTATCGCGATGTGCAGGTCTCGGCGCGGATGATGCTCTGGATCGAGGCCGCGTCGATCGTGCTGATCTCGGTCGTGCTGGCGCTCTTGATCGCGAAGAGCGGCCTGCATCTCGACCTCGCGCAGTTGAGTCTGCATGGCGTCGCGCAGGTGAAGACGCCGGGCATCGTGCTGGCGATCTTCAGCTTCGTGGGCTTCGAGAGCGCGACGACGCTGGGCACGGAGGCGCGCAACCCGCAGCGTACGATTCCGCGCGCGGTCATCCAGAGCGCGTTCTTCGCGGGCTGCTTCTTCATCCTCTGCTCGTACCTGGAGACGCAGGGCATGGCCGCGCTGGGGCAGAACCTGGGCAAGTCGGACGCGCCGATGCGGGCGCTTTCGGCTTATGCCGGCGTCGGACCGCTGGGCCAGTTGATCGACCTGGGCGCGCTGGTCAGCCTGTTTGCCTGCACGCTCGCCTGCCTGACCGCCGCGGCCCGCGTGCTGCTGCGCATGGGACAGGACGGTCTGGCGCACCGTTCGTTTGCAAAGACCCACAGCAGAAACGCCACGCCCGGCGCGGCGGTGATCGCAACCGGCCTGCTGACGGCGATTCCGGTGATGGCGCTGGCCGCGAAGGGCGTCTCCGGCATGGACATCTACGGCTATACGGGGTCGCTCGCGGTCTACGGCTTCCTGACGGTCTACGGCCTTGCGGCGATCGCGCTGCCGCGCTTTCTGAAGACGCAGGGCCACCTGAACGGCGCGGCCATTGGGCTGTCCATCGCGGCGGTCTGCGCGATGCTGGCAGCGCTCGGCGGCACACTGTATCCCGTGCCGGAGGCGCCCTACAACTGGCTGCCGTATGTGTATCTGGCGTATATCGCGGGTGGGATCGCATGGCAGATGTTCAAGGCAAAGCCTGCAACGGTTTAGAGACCGGGCGGCGCGAGATAGACAGCAGCCCGCTCACGCCGCTTGTCATCCCGCATCACTCATACCGCTTGTCATCCTGAGCGCAGCGAAGGACCTGTTTTGGTCGTTGCTTTTGCTTGTTCTCGCTCGGGAGCATCGCGTAATCCACGATGCGTCCCGAGCAGGAACAAGCAACAACAAAGGCGAACGCAGGTCCTTCACTACGTTCAGGATGACAAGCTCATGGCGCGCACCTAACAACGGGACACTCGTCGCGTCCGCTATTCCGGCTGCCACAGCTCGATGGGGTTGCCCTCGGGGTCGTGGAGGTGGGCGAAGCGGCCGATGCCGGGGTAGGCGGCCGGGTCCAGCTTCACCTCGATGCCGGCCGCGGTAAGCTGCGCGGCCAGCCGCTCCAGGTTCGCCACGCGGAAGTTGATCATCCACGGCTTCGCGACGTCGAAGTAGTCGTTCTTCTCGGAGAAGGCCGAGAAAGAGGTCACGCCGGCCTGCTGGCGCCAGACGGGATCGCCCTTCTTGCGTGGGGTCATGGCGATGCCGAGGTGCTCGTGGTACCACGCCTCCAGCGCCTTTGGATCGTGCGCCCGGTAGAAGAAGCCGCCGATGCCGGTGACCGTCTCCCTGGCGGACGCGTCCGCGGCAGGAGCCTGTCCGGCGGCGGAAAGAGAACCCGGCAGCAGCGCTGATCCGGCGGCGGCGGTGAGCGCGGTCAGCAGTTCGCGGCGTTGCTTATCCATGAAGAATCTCTCCTGTGAATGCCCCGAGTGTAATCGATCAGGCTCGTGCAGCGCCCATGAAAAGGTAGTCCATCTGCCAGCCGGGCTTCACCCCATGCTGACGCACCAGCGTGACGAGCTGCGCGTAGTGCCGGATCGAGTGCATCAGCGCATGGACGAGGATGGTCCGGCGGCTGGACTTCAGTGTGCCGGCGGAGCGCGTCTGGAACTCGACCGTCCGCTCCCAGTCGAAGCCCTCGCGCGCGAGCAGCTCGCGGTAAAGCGAAATCGCCGCGTCATGCGTCCGGTAGATCTCTTCGACCGAGCCGTAAGGGATCGCCGCATAGTCGGACTGCGGCGCGTCCGCCAGCACCTGGGCGTAGCGCAGTTCGACGGCGACGATGTGCTGCAGCGCCTGCGCGACGGAGCTGGTCTCGCGCACGTCGCAGGGGAAGGCCAGCGCCTCCGGGTGCGCGGCCAGCAGAGATTTCCACTCGGTGGAGGTTGTCTCCACCCATGCGAGGAGCTGTTCTCCGGTCAGGGCTGTCATGCGTCCACTCCGATATCTTCGTTCCATACCTCGGGTTTGGCGGCGATGAACTGCGCCAGCAGGTCGCGGCATATCTCGGAGTCGAGGTCGACGACCGTGACGCCGAGCTCGCGCAGCGAGTCGATGCCGCCGGTGAATGTCCGGCTCTCGCCGACGACCACGGTGCGGATGCCGAACTGCCGGATCAGCCCGGTGCAGTACCAGCAGGGCGCGAGCGTCGTCACCATGGTGATGTCGCGGTAGCTGCGCTGGCGGCCGGCGCGGCGAAAGGCGTCGGTCTCGCCGTGGATGGATGGGTCGTCCTGCTGGACGCGGCGGTTGCGTCCGCTGGCCAGCAGCTTGCCGTCGCGGTCGAACATCGCCGCGCCGATGGGGATGCCGCCTTCGGCGAGGCCGATGCGCGCCTCGGTGATGGCTACCTTCAGCATGGCTTCGTACTTTGCGTTGTCCATCGTGACTCCTCGTGCGAAAGGCTTGAACAGATTCCGGGCTGGCATCACAGTGCGGCGAAACGTTAAGGGCACGGCTTCAGCCGTGCCATCCTGCCCTTGCTTTACGGCGGCTTTAGCCGCTGAGGTACGCTTTTCGTCCTGTGGCTGCTCGAACATAAACCGTACCTCAGCGGCTAAAGCCGGACTGCAAATGCGTGACTTGTGGCACGGCTGAAGTCGTGCCCTTAAGCAAAACGAGTTTCAGCCGCATCCAGAGCCAAGCCGCTAGCAAAGCGCGGTTGCCGCTGGATGACGAGCGATGCTCTCCACACTCTAAACTCTGTTCCTGCGCCGCCGGACGAACAACAGCGTGCCAACCGCCAGCACCAGTCCCACGCCGTAGAGCGAGTTCTTCATCACCCGCCGCCACTTCGGGCGCGTGCGTTCGAGGGTGCCGTCGTGCCAGGCCTGGTGGACGGCGACAAGGTCCGGCCCGAGGCCGGGGATGGTGACGCCGGCGAGGTCTTCGGTCGGCAGCGAGCCGAAGATGCGCTCCGGCTCCGGCGGGCGGCCGTTGCGGTCCTTGGGGATGCGCCGGATCAGGTCGTTGATCTCCGCATCGCGCTCGTCGGTGAAGAGCGAGCCGTCGGCGGTGTTGGGGAAGAGCGTGGTCTTGCCGGTCAACTTCAGCTCGATGGCCGCGACGACATCCTGGCATACGCCCAGCGCGTAGTATCCGCCGAAGGGCAGGGTGGGCCGAGCCTGGTGCTGGTGGGCGTAGGTCTGGATCATGCGGCCGGTCAGCCGGGTGACCTCGACGGCGTCCTTGCCGCGATACTCATGCGCGTGCCGGTTCATCACCCAGGGCTGGTCCTTCTGGTCCATGGTGCGGAACTCGGCCTTGCCGTCGATGCCGAAGTAGAAGCTGACGTCCGCGTTGATCTTCGGGCCGCGTATGAACCACTCGTACTCCGCATGCGAGACCGGGACGAGCAGCGGCCGGTTCGTCCCCGGCACGACAATCTGCGCGTTCACCCAGAACGGCATCATCACGTCCTGGCCCTTGTAGTGGAAGTGGCCGAAGTTGGCGAAGTAGCGGGAGTCGGCCACCATGACGTCGTGGCCGGTGGCGATGAGAGCCTGCATGAGTTCTTCAGGAGTGACAGAAGCCTGTCCATTCATCCACGCGATGAATGGCTCCTTTTCGTCAGGCCGCGGACTCATGATGACTGGTCCTATATTCATGCTCAGCCGGTTCAGCACCTCGGCCAGCCGCGCGCTCTCGGAGTGCATCGGCGCCACGCGCTCGTCCGGCCCATCGCCGCGCACGACGCCGTCGCCAAGACTCGACACCAGCCCAGCCTCCGAGAATCCCGGCCGCGTGGACGGCTTGTCCAGGTCTTCTGAACCGGAGGCGTCCAGCGCATAGGGCCCAAGGTCGAGATACTTCGTCAGATCGACCGGGCCGCCGTTCTTCGGCGCGGCGGGCGCCGGCGTGTTGCCGCCGGAGGGCTTGCCGCCTGCCGTGGCGGTCTTTTCGACCGCCTCATCCTTGCCCGCGACATGACCGACCACGCGCACGGTGGGGTTGATCTCGCGCATCGTCCAGCCGGGAAAGCGATCGAGCCCCTGCCAGTCCTTGCCCAGGATCAGCTCGCGCATGCGGTGCATCAGCGTCGGCGTCAGCAGCGCGGCGCCAGCCTTCGACGCATGTTGAATCTGGTCCATGACGGCGTCGGTGAAGCCCGGCTTCTCCGACAGCTCGCGCATCATGTCCGAAAGAGCGACCGTGTTCGGCGGCATCTGCCCCGGCGCCGCGAGTCGCTCCGAACCTGCAATCCCCAACGTCGCTACCCCCATCACCACACCCGCCGCCAACCCGATCGCTTTGCCCACACGCGTAAGATGCATCCCCGCATTCTACCCGGAAGCGGCCGCCGATTTGCGCCCGCTCCGCACCCCCGCTACCATCACATCAGCACCGAAAGGGAACCGACTTACCATGGACGCTACCAGCACCCCCAGCTCCGCCGCTCGCCGCACCGAAGACATCGCGCTCGACCTGCTCAAGTTCGTCGCCTCGCACGCCAACCTCTCCGGCAAGAGCACCGGCTCGACCACCGGCTTCGTCGCGCCCAGCGCGGCAAAGGAAGACGATAAGGTCGCCAGCCTGCTCGAGCTTTACACCCGCTGCCGCGAGGCGGTCGAAGCCCCGATCGAGAAGTAAGTCTTGCCGGAGATCACACGTTTAGCCGTCGTCGGCGCCGGCGCCTTCGGGCGCAACCACCTGCGCGTCTACCGCGAGCTTGAGGCCGCGGGCCAGCCGGTGGTGCTGGCTGCGGTCGTCGATGGCAACCCCGCCGTGCTCGCGCAGGCCTGCGCCCAGTACGGCGTCCCCGGCTTCGCGTCGGTGGAGGAGCTGCTGGCGACCGGCCTGCGGCTGACGGCTGCGAGCGTCTGCGTCCCGACCGTGCATCACGCGTCGACGGCGGTCCTGCTGCTCGAGGCCGGGCTGGACGTGCTGATCGAAAAACCCATCGCGGCCACGCGCGAGCAGGCCGACGAGATCCTCGCCGTCGCCGCGCGGCATGGCCGCATCGTGCAGGTCGGCCACCTCGAACGGTTCAATCCCGCCGTCGGCGCGGCGCGCGCGCACCTGAACCGGCCCATGTTCTTCGAGTCGCACCGCCTTAGCGTCTTCACGCCGCGCTCGCTGGACGTGGACGTGGTGCTCGACCTGATGATCCACGATCTCGATATCGTGCTCTCGTTCGTCGACTCGCCGGTGCGCGAGGTGCGCGCCGTGGGTCTGCCGGTGCTCTCGCCCACGGTCGATATCGCGAACGTCAGGCTGGAGTTCGAGAACGGCTGCATCGCGAACTTTACCGCCAGCCGCGTGTCCACCGAGCGGGTAAGAAAACTTCGCTTCTTCCAGCCGCACCAGTATCTTTCGCTGGACTTCGCCCGGCAGGACCTGCTGATGATCGACGTGACCGCCGCCGCCGGGCTGACCGCCGAGCAGTTGACCGCTTTGGTCGAAAAGCACTCCAAACCCGAGGCGCCGGGCGAGCCGAAGCACCCCACGGCAGGCCTTTCCATGCGCAAGATTCCCGTCGAGCCGGGCGAGCCGCTGAAGCTGGAGCTGGAGTCGTTCCTGAACGCCGTCACGACCCGGACGACGCCGGTGGTCGACGGCCACGCCGGACGCCGGGCGCTGGCGCTGGCGCTCGACATCACCGAGGCGATCGCGGCGCATACGCGGCGGACTGGGTTGTAGAGCGTAGCTCCGATTCGCATCTTGCCGCTTCTTTCAACGAGTCAGTTGCTTGTTAAGGGCATGGCTTCAGCCATGCCGCTATGCCCGGCCACGAATCCGGCTTTAGCCGCTGGGGTACGTTTTGTTGTTCAGGCCATTACAGACGAAAGCGTACCTCAGCGGCTAAAGCCGCAATTCCAACGCAGCAAAAGTGGCACGGCTAAAGCCGTGCCTTAAGCAGGGCAACTGACTCGTTGGTCTTGAAGACTTCGATTGCTGCCAAAACTACAGCCGGAACGGCAGCGGGCCGTCGGACTCCAACTCTGGGTCGGGGTCTCCGGCGAAGGCCAGCAGGCTGCCGCCCTGGCGTTTGGCGCGGTACATCGCGTCGTCGGCCGCGCGGCGCAGTCCCTGCACGTCGTCCGCGTCCGCCGGCGAGACCGCGATGCCGACGCTGATGTGGAACTCCACGGAGACGCCGTCGATCTCAAGCGGCACGCTTGCCGCCGACATCATCGCGCTGGCGATGAATCGCAGGTGATACTCGTCGCGTACGCCGGCCAGCAGCGCCGTAAACTCGTCGCCGCCGGTGCGCGCCAGCATGTCGGCCGGGCCCATGTGCCAGCTCAGCCGTGTGGCGAGCGCCTTCAGCAGCTCGTCGCCGGTGTAGTGCCCCATCGTGTCGTTGATGAACTTGAAGTTGTCCACGTCGATCACCAGGCAGGCGATCGGCGCGCCCAGGCGCCGGGAGTCGGCCATGGCGTCGGCGAACCGGCCTTCGAAGAGCCGGCGATTGGGCAGCCCGGTCAGGGCGTCGTGCATGGCCATCCGCTCGGTATGCAGCATGTGCTCTTCGAGCAGGTTCAGAATGATGGCCGCGACGACCAGATATTGCGGCATCGACATGACGGTCCGGTTCAGGTGCACCTCGGGCGCGAAGCGGTGAAACGCCGCCGCGATCAGAAAGGTGATGCCCCACCCGGCCAGGCCGGTCACCGCGCACAGCACCGCGCGGCTCACGCGCCGGGCGTGCGAGCTGTAGAGGTACGCGGCGCTCAGGAAGAGGATCGCGAGCACGCCGTCCGTGATCTCCTCGGGCGTCGCGCCATGCAGCCCCAGGTAGTACAGCGTCAGCACGGCCGCCGCCATCGCGGCCGAGGCATACGGGCGAGACTTATACGCCTTATGCAGCACCAGATGCGTGATGGGAATCAGCAGCAGACCAAAGACCAGCATCGCTGGCCGGTTGCCCGCGCCGCGCAGGACCGAGAGCGCCGATTGCAGCAGAACCGGCACGGCAATCTCCGCCGTCAGCACCCAGCCCACGCGCGTGATGGGTCCGTTGCCCGCGGCGCGCATGAAGACGAGCGCGCAAAGCTCCAGCGCCCAGACGGCGGTCAGGCTGCAGACGGTATGGACCGCGCCCGTGCTCGGCAGCAGGAAGAGCGCGATGTAGTGGACGAGCATGCAGGTCCAGCCGACAAACCACAGGTTGACGTGCGGTCCCGCCCTGCGGACCAGCGGCCGGAACGCGCCGAGGAAGACCGCTAGAGATAGGATCGAGGTCAGAACACCGTAGTCCGGGACAATGGAGGGGATCAAGCAGCCGCCTTCTCTGGATGGGCTCGCACCTCGAACTCTACACGTGTTGCAACCGGGAATAAATAAGAATTATTCGTTCATTTCGATTGGAAGATAATGAGCGCCGATTTCTTTTGTTGATTTGGAAGAAGTTGACGGGAAAAGTTGTTGATTGTGTCGAATGACGGCACGCGTACTCTTTGCCTGCACCGATGCCGTCATCCACACCTGGCGCTGTCATCCTGAGCGTAGCGAAGGACCTGCTTCTTGCCCGTGGCGCCCTTGCTGCTTCAGAGAAAAGCAGATCCTTCGCTTCGCTCAGGATGACAGCGCAATGGCGATGACCGTGGAATGGTTGCGACAGCGGTGCGCAACGGAGCATCCCGCACCCTACTTGCTGAAGCTGGTCGCCATCTTCTCCGCGTGACGCTCGCGCGCCAGCACGATCAGCCGGTCGATCAGCGCCTTGTACTTCAGGCCGCTCGCCTCCCACAGCTTGGGGTACATGGAGATGCTCGTGAAACCGGGCATCGTGTTGATCTCATTCAGGTAGATGCGACCCTTCCGGCCGGGCTCCTTCAGAAAGTCCACGCGCGCGAGGCCGGCGCAGTCGCAGGCCTTGAAGGCCGCAATGGCCATGGCCTGAATCTGCTTCAGCTCGGACTTCGTCAGCTCGGCCGGAATGATCGGCACGGACGGGTCTTCGGGCGAGTCCGCGTACTTGCTCTCGTAGTCGTAGAACTCGCGGTTGGGCACGATCTCGCCGACGACCGAGGCCTCCGGCGCATCGTTGCCCAGCACGGCGACCTCCAGCTCGCGGGGTTTCGCGCCCGGTCCGCCGACGCCCTCTTCGATCACCAGCTTTCGGTCGAACCCCGCGGCCAGGTCCATCGCCGCGGCGAGTTCAGACCGGTCATGCACCTTGCTGATCCCGACTGACGAGCCCAGATTCGCGGGCTTCACGAAGAGCGGGTAGCTCAGCTTCTTTTCGATCGCCTTCTGGCAGCGCTTCGGATCGGCCTTCCACTCGCCGCGCGTCAACGTGAGATAGGGCGTCTGCGGCAGGCCGGCGGCGCCGAAGAGCTTCTTCATCACGTCCTTGTCCATGCCGGCCGCGGAGCCCAGCACGCCCGAGCCGACGTACGCGAGGTCGGCCAGCTCCAGCAGGCCCTGGATCGTGCCGTCCTCGCCAAACGTGCCGTGCAGGACGGGAAAGATCACGTCGAGTTTGGTCGCCAGCGTGCCGGCCGGCTGGGCGAGATCCGCGCTGGCCGAGAGGTTGATGGTCTTGTCCCCGCCCTTCTGGGTCAGGTGAGCCGGCAGCGCGGGAATGTTGACCTCTTCCCCGCTGCGCAGGACGGCGGCGGCGCCGGAAAACTCCGGGTCGCCCTCGACGGGATTGTCGGTGTGGTCGTGCGCGTGGGCGGCGATGCCGCTCGGGACGGCGGGCTGGCCCGTCAGCAGGCGCTGCGCATAGCCGTCGGTCAGCCAGCGGCCCTGTTTGTCGATCCCGATCGGGACCACCTCATACTTCTTCGGGTCGATCGCCTTTAGAATCGACGCGGCCGAGAGGAGCGAGACCTCATGCTCTCCGGACCGGCCGCCAAACAACACGCCAACACGCAGTTTCTTTTTCATCGCTCTTTCAGTCTCGCCGTGTGCGGGCCTCTCCGCACGGGTTTTCTTTGCACAAAACGGATTGGAGCCAGATTTGTAACCAGCTTGATTCCTCCTGCTCCTGCCGGGCGTATCGCCGTAAACTGGAGACAGTCGCCATGCGGAAAAGAACGCAGGTCCTTCGCTTTGCTCAGGATGACAACGCTTTCGGGGCGGGGCTTCAGAGTTTCGATGTGTGAGTCGTCCGCTTGCAACGCGAAGTTTGTCATCCTGAGTGTAGCGAAGGACCTGCGTTTCGTTCGGTGACAGGCTGACTTTCTCAAGAATCGCCAACGTATTTCGAGGGCCGCCGCCGTGAAGTTCTTCAAATTCCTTCTCCTTCTCATCGTTCTCGGCGGCTGCGCGGCTGCGTACTTCTTTTATGTCCCCTACGGCCCCAGCACGGAGACCTTTGTCGACATCCCTGCCGGCACGGGAACGGCAGGCATCGCGGCGAGGCTGGCGAACGCCGGCGTCATCTCGAACAAGTACGTCTTCGAGGCCGTGCGCGCCACGCAGGGCGGCGTGCTGAAGGCGGGCGAGTACCGCTTCGACCACCCCGCGACTGTCGCCGAGGTCTACGCGCGCATCGCCAAGGGCGACGTCTACACCCGCGAGGTGAGCGTGCCCGAGGGCTTCAACCTCTTCGACATCGCTGCCGCCGTGGAAGCGGCGGGGCTGGGCACGAAGGACGCCTTCCTGACCGCCGCGCACAACGACACCCGGCTGATCGCCGACCTGAGCCCCGGCGCGGCCTCGCTCGAGGGTTACCTCTTCCCCGACACCTACCGTTTCAGCCGCCACACCACGCCGGACCAGATGGTTGCGGCGATGGTGAAGCGCTTCCGCGCGGTGGTGCTGCCGCTGGGCTTGACCTCGACGCAGGATGTATCGCGCACGGTGATCATGGCGTCGCTGGTCGAAAAAGAGGTGAGCGTCGCGTCGGAGCGGCCGCTGGTGGCGGGTGTCTTCGAGAACCGGCTGGCGCAGCACATTCCGCTCGCGACCGACCCCACCGTCATCTATGCGGCGATGCTGGCGGGACGCTGGCGCGGCACGATCTACCGCAGCGACCTGGACTACGATTCGCCCTACAACACCTATAAGCACGCCGGCCTGCCGCCAGGGCCGATCTGCAACGCGGGTGTCGCGGCCTTCCGGGCGGCGATCTCACCGGCGAAGACCGACTACCTTTACTTCGTGGCCGACGCGGCCGGGCACAGCCGTTTTTCGACCAACCTGAAGGATCATTCCGCCGCCGTGCAGGAATATCGCAAGGCGACGGAACACTAATCCCCGGCAAACGGAGTCAAACTCTGCGAAGCGAATTGTCCTGCCGATCATCCAAAAGGTACAGTGGTAAGTGCTGTCGCCGATGTGCCGACCCCCGCTTTGCCGGCGTGCGGTGCGTCCGCGTCCCGTTTCGGCGTGCGCAATCGAGCGTCGTGAGGAATTAAGGAAGGCTGTATTGAACAGTTGTAGACAGAGGTTCGTGGCGCTGCTTCTGACCGGACTGATGCCCGCAGTGACTGGCTGTTACGGCATCAAGACGCGCGCCATACCAAAAACCGTCCTGGCGGAGCATGTGCTCGATGCGACGCTCGAGCAGTTGCTGACCGGTATGGCGAACCGGTACGCGGCCGTCGACACGCTGACCGCGTCGGTCAATGTGACCGCCAGCACGGGCGGCGAACACACGGGACAGGTCGCGGACCTGCCGACGCTCTCCGGTTACATCCTGCTGCGCAAGCCCAAGGATCTGCAGGTGCTGCTGAAGCTGCCGCTGCTGGGCTCGATCGCGCTCGACATGGTCGACGACGGCAAGACCTCGAAGCTCTTCGTGCCGAAGAAGAATATCGCCATCGTCGGCGACGACGATGTGGTGAAGCCTTCGAAGAAGGGATTTGAAAATCTGCGGCCCGGCATCATCCGCGACGCGATGCTGGTTCCGGGCATCGACCCGGATCAGTACGTGACGCTGACGCGGGGCTCGCGCATTCTGCTCGAAAAGACGCGCAAGCAGGAGGCGGTCGAAGAGCCGGACTACGACCTGACGATCATGAACACCAAGACCGGCCACGAGCTGGAACTGGCCCGCGTGATCCACATCAGCCGCGTCAGCCTGCTGCCCTACCAGCAGGATATGTACGACCAGGACGGACGCATCGTCACGATCGTGAAGTACGACAAGTACCAGAAGTATGGCGAGATCGACTATCCGTCGAGCATCTTCATCCAGCGGCCGGTCGACGAGTACACGCTGCAGATCGACCTGACAAAGCTCATCCCGAACCAGAAGCTGGACGATATGCAGTTCACGCTGAACTTCCCGGAAGGGATGAAGGTTCAGAAGATGTAGTGTGCTGTGTGCCCAGGCTATCAGGCTGCCACCTGTTTGCTTAAGGGTGCGGCCTCGGAGGCTGCTGAAGACTCGGTTTTGCTTATGGGCACGGCTTCAGCCGTGCCGTAACTACCGTGTTTGCATTGCGGCTTCAGCCGCTGAGGTACGCTTGAAGGATGGATCTGCGCACGCTCCTCATAGCAAGTCAAGCTGCAGCTTTCCATATGGATAGGACATCTCTTGGGTGCCTGGCTGGTCTCGTGCTTTTCATCGTCGGCGGCGTGTTGCACCAATACGTGGCCGTGCGTGCAAAGGGTTGGACGGGGTATTTTGCCCTACAAGGGGATGTGCGAAGGGCCTATCGAAAGCTCGTGGCGGATGGCCAGGCTCCGGCGTGGCCTCTGATGGCAACCTACTCTTTTGCCGCTATTGGGATTGCGATCATGTTCGGTTCGATTCTGCTGAGCCCGTAACGATCTGGCTGCGAAGCACGCAAGCGTACCTCAGCGGCTGAAGCCGCACAGCTATGAGGCACTTACGGCACGGCTGAAGCCGTGCCCTTAAGCGAGACGTGTTGCGAGCCTTACTGAATGCGCGTGTGCTTGTAGCCCTCAGCGGCCAGCGCGGCCAGCAGGTCGTCGATCTGCTGGCGTCCGCGGGTCTCCATGGTGATGTCGATGGTCGTGTCGCCCAGGTTCACGCCGTAGTAGGCGCGGTTGTACATCGTGTCCACGATGTTGGCGCGGTGGCTGGCGATCAGCTTGGTCAGTTCGGCCAGCGCGCCGGGCTTGTCCAGCAGGTGGATGCGCAGGCGGATGAGGCGTCCATCCTGCACCAGGCCGCGTTCGATGATGCGCGCCAGCAGCGTGACGTCGATGTTGCCGCCGCAGACCAGCACGCCGGTGTGCGCGCCCTTGAGCGTGGTCTTCTGCTGTAGCAGCGCGGCCAGCGCGGTGGCGCCGGCACCCTCGGCGAGGGTCTTTTCGCGCTCCAGCAGGACGAGAATCGCGGCTGCGATCTCGTCCTCTTCGACCGTGACGATCTCGTCCACGTAGCGCGCGACCATGGGGTAGGTGACGGCGCCGGCCCGGCGCACGGCGATGCCGTCCGCGATGGTCGTCGCCGGGTGCGTGGTGATGGGTCCGCCGTGGCGGATCGCCGCCTCCATCGAGGGCAGGCGCGCGGTCTGCACGCCGATGACGCGGATATCGGGCCGCATCTCCTTGATCGCGCAGGCGATGCCGCCGATCAGGCCGCCGCCGCCGATGGGAATGACGATCGCCTCCATCTGCGGAATCTGTTCGAGCATCTCGAGCCCGATGGTGCCCTGTCCGGCCATGACGGCGGGGTCGTCGAAGGCATGGATAAGGGTCAGGCCCTGCTCGTCGCGCAGGCGGATGGCCTCGGCGTAGGCCTCGTCGTAGTTCGCGCCGAAGAGCACGACCTCCGCGCCGAAGCGCTGGGTCGCGGCGACCTTCACCAGCGGCGTCGCGACCGGCATGACGATGATGGAGCGGATGCCGCGCGCGGTCGAGTGATACGCCACGCCCTGCGCATGATTGCCGGCGCTGGCCGCGATGACGCCGCGCGCGGCCTCATCCCCGGTCAATAGAGTCAGCCGATTGAGAGCGCCGCGCTCCTTGAACGAGCCAGTCATCTGCAGGTTTTCGAGCTTCAGGTAGACGGTCTGGCCGGTGAGCTCGGAGAGGATCTCGGAGCGCGGGCAGGGCGAGTAGTAAATGTGCCCATCCAGCCGCGTGCGCGCCGCCTGTATGTCCTGCAGTCCGATTGCCAGCTCTGTCCGATTCGCTTCCAGTGAAGTGCTCATCTTCATAGGATAAATCCGCCAGCGCGGGCGGCGGGAAGAATCTGCCGCGTGGGCGATCGCATTGACGGTCGGGCGCGCGCTGGGTTCCGTTCCCGCCCGCCATCGAGAGCGGCGTCGCAGCATCTGAACGACTTATCCGGATCTACCGGCGCTGTTTTCTTTGCCGGCATCGCTCCACTTCGCCGCCAATGAGAAGATAATCATCTAAGCCCTTCAAGCCCTGGCCCACCGACTTCATGCGCGCACTTGTACTCTCCGACATCCACGGCAATCTCGAAGCGCTCGACGCGGTCCTCGAAGCGGCTGCCACCGACCCTTCCGGTTCCTGGGATGTCCTTTGGAATCTGGGCGATGTCGTTGGCTACGGAGCAAGTCCGAACCAGGTGGTGAACCGCATCCGGTCGCTCTCGTCGGTCGATGTACGGGGCAACCACGACCGCGTGAGTTGCGGGCTGACCTCGCCGAACGGCTTCAACCCGGTCGCGCGCAGCGCCGTCATGTGGACGCGCGGGGAGCTGACCGCCGAGAACACGCAGTGGCTCAAGGACATGCCGCAGGGGCCGATTCATCCCGCGGGCATGGACAACGAGGACGGCGTCACCTGCGTCCACGGCTCGCCGCTGAACGAGGACCAGTACATCCTGAACATGCGCGACGCGTGGGCGCCGCTGCAGCAGATGAAGACGCACATCACGTTCTTCGGCCACACGCACATCCAGGGCGGCTTCTCGCAGAAAGAGCATGACTGGCACGAACTGCGTCCGCGCTACCATACGCGCAGCGAGCGCGAGAGCTGGTCGCTGGCGCTGCCGCCGGGCACGCGTCACCTCATCAATCCCGGCTCCGTCGGCCAGCCGCGCGACTGGGACTGGCGCGCGGCGTACGCGGTCTACGATACGGAGCGCGCGGAGATCGCGTACCACCGCATCCCGTACGACGTGGTCGCTTCGCAGGGGCGCATCCTGATGGCCGGCCTGCCGGAGAGGCTGGCGGCCCGCCTGCGGGAAGGACGTTAGACGCTCAGGTCGCCATCCCGTCAAAGCGTGTGATTCTGAGCGTAGCGAAGAACCTGCTTCTCGTTTTTCCCGCCACGAAAGCCATCGACAAACCCAAACTTTCCCATACACTTACCTCAGCCCCACCACACAAATTCACTGCTCCTGACAGCCCATGTCCGCCTGCCTCGAGTGTTCGATCACCTGCACGTTTTTGCGATTGAAGACTTCAGACCGAGGGATAAACGTATGGCGCTTTCACGCCGCGACTTTCTTACGCGCGTTGGGCAGGCTGGTGGATACAGCGCTGCATTTCTGAGCATGCAGGGACTTGGGCTGATGCCCGCGAAGGCCGAGGCGCCGATCGCGCTCAACGCCGCGCCCGGCTCCGGCAAGGGTACGAAGGTGGTCATCCTCGGCGGCGGCATCGCCGGGCTGGTAGCGGCGTACGAGATGCGCGAGCTGGGCTACGAGGTCACCGTGCTCGAAGCTCGCGCGCGGCCCGGCGGACGCAACTGGACCGTGCGGACCGGCGACAAGATCAAGTTCACCGACGGCACGGAGCAGACCTGCGCCTGGGATGCGGGCCACTACCAAAACTTCGGCCCCGCGCGCCTGCCTTCGATCCACCGGACGATCCTGGGCTACTGCAAGAAGCTCGGCGTGCAGCTGGAGGTCGAGGTGAACACCTCGCGTTCCAGCTTCCTGCAGAACGACGCGGCCAACGGCGGCGCGCCGGTCATCCAGCGGCAGGCCATCAACGACACCCGCGGCCACGTCTCCGAGCTGCTGTTGAAGTGCATGAACGCCGGCGCGCTCGACGCCGAGATGACCAAAGAGGATCGCGAGCGGATGCTGGCCTTCCTGCGCATGTACGGGTCTTTGGATAACGCCGGCAAATACGCCGGCGGAGACCGCGCGGGCTACAAGGTCGAGCCCGGCGCGGGCGACCAGGTCGGCATCCCGTCGACGCCCATCGACATGCACACGCTGCTCGACGAGAACTTCTGGCAGGGCGTGCTGTTCGAGGAGACCTTCGACATGCAGGCGACCATGTTCCAGCCGGTCGGCGGCATGGACCGCATCCCCTTCGCCTTCGCCAAATCGCTCGGCGATATCGTCCAGTACAACGCGCCCGTGACCGAGATTCGCAAGACCTCCAGGGGCGTTCGCGTGGGCTACACCGTCGGCGGCGCGGCGAAGACGATCGAGGGCGACTACTGCATCTGCGCGCTGCCGCTGACGATGCTGCGCAAGATCCCGAACGACTTCGCCGCGCCATACAAGAAGGTGATCGAGGAGTGCAGCTACGCCGCGGCCTACAAGGTCGCGTGGGAGTCGCGCCGGTTCTGGGAGCAGGACTACAACATCTACGGCGGCCTGGAGTTCGTGATGAACGGCTGCAGCCCGATCTGGTTCCCCTCGGCCAACATGCATACGGAGCGCGGCGTGGTCGTCTCGGGCTACACGGACGAGAGCACCTCGCCCTTCGGCAAGCTGTCGATCCCGGAGAAGTTCGCCGAGTCGCGCAAGTCGATCGAGCGGCTGCATCCCGGCCACGGCAAGGAGCTCGAAAAGCCGATGTACGTCGGCTGGGGCAAAATTCCGTGGAACGAAGGCTCGTGGATTCGCTCGTACGACGCCAAGCCGACGCAGCCGCGTCCGGATGGCTCGACCTCGGCGCGCGGCATCAACAGCCCCGGCTACGAGACACTCATCCAGCCCGATGGCCCGATCTACTTCACCGGCTGCCATGTAAGCCACATCGTCGCATGGCAGGAGGGCGCGGCGCTCAGCTCGCTGCGAGCGGTCAAAATGATCTCGGAGAAGGTGAAGCTGGCGAAGCTCGCCTCGCAGGCCGGGAGCGCCGTCGCCGTCTAGCCCTTGCTTTTGTCTTTGCCCCTTTGTTTTTGTCTTTGCCCCTTTGTTTTTCATTCCCGAAGGGAATCTGCTTCTGTCTTTGTCCTTCAGTCCCGGCACGACACAACCCGCACCAAGGAGAACCGCATGAAGCTCTCGAACGCTATCCTCGCCGCCGCCCTCGTACTCTCGCCGTCGTTTGCTACGGCGCAAACCACGGTCAAGCACATCCAGACCGAGAAGGCCGCCATCGCCACCGGCGTCTGGGTGGGCGACACCTACTATCTCTCGGGCCAGCTTGCCGACCCCGTCACCCCGGGCGACCCGGCCAAGAAGACCGCTCCGGTCTACGCGACCGACACCAAGACGCAGGCTGCAAGCGTCTTCGCGAAGATCCAGAAGGCGCTGCAGGATCAGGGCCTGGACATGAAGGATGTGGTCAAGATGACGGTCTTTCTCGGCCCCGACCCCACCACGGGCAAGCTCGACTTCGCCGGCATGCAGGGCGAATACCTGAAGTACTTCGGCACGGCGACGCAGCCGAACAAGCCTGCCCGTTCGGCCTTCCAGGTCGCCGCGCTGGCCGCGCCGTGGGCTCTGCTGGAGATCGAAGTGATCGCGGTGAAGAGCAAGTAACGAGCTTCGCAAGGAAGACACGTCTGGCCGTCTTATGCAAGAACAGGCTGCTTAAGGGCACGGCTTCAGCCGTGCCGCAGCAGCCTGCTTTTGCATTGCGGCTTCAGCCGCTGAGGTACGTCTTCTTAATGAAATTGGCGTATAGCCACACCGAAGCCGGAACCGTACCTCAGCCGCTAAAGCCGCGTCGTTCCCAATCTCACACGGCACGGCTGAGGCCGTGCCCTTAACACGAGCATGATCATGAGCCGGCGCTCCGACACTCGGCCTTAGTTGTAAACGACCTTGCGCGTGCCCCGCACGATCCGCCCCAGGATGCAGTGGCGTTCGTTCGCGCGGTTCAGGATCGCCTTCGCCTTGGTGATCTTCTCGGCGGGGATCACGGCGATCAGGCCGATGCCCATGTTGAAGGTGCGCATCATCTCTTCCTCGGTCACCGAGCCCAGCTCGCGCAGGTGTTCGAAGAGCGGCGGCACGGTCCACGAGGCGAGGTCGACGACCGCGTCCATGCCCTTCGGCAGGATGCGCGGCAGGTTTTCGGTGATGCCGCCGCCGGTGATGTGAGCCATGCCCGCGACCAGGCCGCCAGCCGTAAGTTTTTTGATCACAGAGAGATAGCTGCGATGCGTGCGCATCAGCGCGGCGCCCGTCTTGTCCTTCAGCTCGTTCACATACTGGTCCGGACCGTAGCCGGCGACCTCGAAGAGCAGCTTGCGCGCCAGCGAGTAGCCGTTCGTGTGCAGGCCGTTCGAAGGCAGGCCCAGCAGCACGTCGCCGATCTCGATGCCCGCGCCGGTGATGATGTCCGGCCGGTTGACCGCGCCGATGATCGTGCCGGCCAGATCGTACTCGCCGTCGGCGTAGAAGCCGGGCATCTGGGCGGTTTCGCCGCCGATGAGCGCGCAGCCATTCGCCTTGCAGGCCTCGGACAGGCCGCGCACGACCGTCTCGACGACGTCGTTTTCGAGCTTGCCGGTGGCGAGGTAGTCCAGGAAGAAGAGCGGCGTCGCGCCCTGCACGGCGATGTCGTTCACGCAGTGGTTGACCAGGTCCGCGCCCACGGTATGGTGGATGCCGAGTTCGAAGGCGACCTTCAGCTTGGTGCCCACGCCGTCCGCGCTCGAGACCAGCACGGGCTCGGGAAACTTGACGAGGTCGAGCGCGAAGAGGCCGCCGAAGCCGCCGATCTCGCTCAAAACCTGCTTGTTGAAGGTCTTGCGCGCCAGCATCTTGATGCGCTGCTTCGCACGGTCGCCCGAGGTGATGTCCACGCCGGCGTCGGCGTAGCTGACGGGTGTCTTGGCGGCCTTCGGTTCGGCTGCCGCATTCTCAGGCTCACCGGCTTTGGGGGTGCTGGGGGGAAGATCGTGCAACATGGGCTCCAGTAATTCCAAGAAAAGCTTGGAACTTCAGTCTAGCAGGGGGTTTTTCCACGCCATGTGAATTCAGGCCGACGCCGTCTCGGCGACCGGGCCGGGAGGGAGAAAATCGAAGGGCAGAAACAGGATGAAGACCGTGCCCGCGCCGCCCGGCGCCCGGCGGCTGCGCACGCGCAGCGAACCGCGATGCCGGGCGACGATCTCCTGGCTGACCCACAGGCCCAGCCCCGTGCCGCCGATGCCCTTGGTGGTGAAAAAAGGGTCGAAGATGCGGCGCGCGGTTGCGGCGCTCATGCCCGCGCCGGTGTCGGCGACGGTGATGGCGAGGCCACGCTCTCCGCTCTTCCACGCCGTCGTCTCGCGGCTGCGCACCAGCAACCGGCCGCCCTGCGGCATGGCGTCGATGGCGTTGCCGAAGAGGTTGTTCAAGACCTGGCGAATCTCCCCGTCGAAGCACAGTACGGGCCGCTGGGCGCGTTTGCGCTTCTCCACCCGCACGCTGGAGTTCACCAGCCGGCCCTGGTAGATCGTCAGCACGCTGCCGATCAGATCCTCGCAGGCGCTCAGCACGGGCCTTGTGGATTGCTTGTGGAAACGCAGCGTCTGATTCGCGATCACGGCCACCCGCTGCAGCTCCTGGTCGGCCATGTCGAGGTAGGACCGGGTATCGCGGTCTTCCGCCGTCAGCCGCGCCAGGTAGAGCAGGTTCATCACCGACTCCAGCGGATTGTTGATCTCGTGCGCGATCGACGACGCCAGCCGGCCCACCGCGGCCAGCTTCTCGCTCTGCATCAGCGCCGTTTCGGCGTGGTGGCGCTCCGTGACGTCCAGCGTCACGCCGATCATCTTCGTGGGCCGGTCTTCCCGGTCGCGCACCGTTCTGCCGTTCGCGATCACCCAGTGGACGCTCTCGTCCGGCCACAGGATGCGGTACTCGTGGCGATAGTCGGTTCCGGTTTCGACCGCGCGGTCGACCTCCCGCTGCAGGCTCTCGCGGTCTTCGGGGTGTACGCACTGGAGGAAGTAGTCGTAGGTCAGCTCGTCTTCGGGCGCAACGCCATAGTTCGCCTTGCACTGCGCGGAGCAGAGAATCTGCTCCGTCGTCAGATCGAGCTCCCAACTGCCGAGCTTCGCTGTATCGACCGCGATGCGCAGCCGCTCTTCGCTGGCCCGCACGATCTCTTCGTTCCGCCGCCGGTCGGTGATGTCGAAGGCGACGCCAGGGAAACGGACCGGCGCGCCATCGACCGCGAAGATGCAGCGGCCCACGGCGCAGACCCAGCGGGAGGAGCCATCCGGTTGCAGCAGACGGTACTCCTCGCGAAACCGTTCGCCTGTGCGCATGGCCGCGGCGATGCCGCTCGCGACGCGGTCCGCGTCCTCCGGGTGGATGTTGCGTTGAAACTCCGCGATGCGGATGCCGTTGCGCGCCTGCTCCTCGTCCACGCTGTAAAGCTGCGCGAAGCCGCTGTCGGCGTAGACCTTATCGGTGACGATGTCCCAGTCCCAGGCGCCGACGCCGCTGGCCGCGTCGAGCGCCATGCGCAGGCGATCCTCGCTCCGGCGCAGCGCCTCCTGCGCCTGGAGCCGTTCGGTCACGTCCAACCCGTGGACGATCACCCCCACCACGCGTCCCTCGGCGTCGCGGTCCGGAATGTGCGAGACCTCGAGGTGGCGGACGCCGTCGAGGGTGTGCATCGGGGTCTCGAATCGCTGCGTCTCGCCGGCCAGCGCGGCGCGCAGATAGCGCCCCACCCGTTCGAACGATGGGCCGACCACCTCGGCGACGAGCCGGCCCACAATCTGACCGGAAGACAGGCCGAACTGCTGCTCGTACATCCGGTTCGCCATGCGGTAGCGCAGGTCGGGGCCGACGTAGGCGATGTAGGTCGGGAGCGTATCCGCGATCTTGCGCAGCCGGACCTCGTCCGATTCGTCGGACAATCTCTGGTGGAACGGCTGCATCGACTCGGCCCCGGTTGTCACCGTAACATTCTACGCGCCATGGCTTTCCGGCATCCGCGCGGCATTCCATATACTCAATCCATGCCGTCGAACGAACCTACCGCCCGCGTCACGACCCAATCCCGAGCGCTGCAGCAGCGCGCCGCCCGCCTGTTGCCTGGCGGCGTCGACTCGCCCGTCCGCGCCTTCCTCGCCGTGGGCGGAGACCCGCCGTTCGTCACGCACGCCAAGGGCGCCTACCTGTGGGACGCCGACGGCAACCGTTACCTCGACTTCTTCGGCTCCTGGGGGCCGATGATCCTCGGCCACGCCTTCGAGCCGGTGGTCGAGGCGATCCAGCAGGCGGCGGCGCGCGGCGCCAGCTTCGGCGCATCGCACGCCGGCGAGGCGAACCTCGCCGAACTGGTCACGCGCTGCTTCCCGTCCATCCAGAAGCTGCGCTTCGTCAGCTCCGGCACCGAGGCCTGCATGTCGGCCATACGGCTGGCGCGCGGCTTCACCGGCCGCAAGTTCGTCGTCAAGTTCGAGGGCTGCTACCACGGCCACGCCGACGCGCTGCTGGTCAAGGCCGGCTCGGGCATCGCCACGCTCGGCATCCCCGGCTCGGCCGGCGTGCCGGAAGAGACCGCGATGCACACGCTCGCGCTGCCTTACAACGACCTGACGGCGGTCGAGCTGGCGTTCGAGAATCACCCGGAGCAGATCGCCTGCATCATCCTCGAACCGGTCGTCGGCAACGCCGGAACGATCGCGCCCGCGCCGGGCTTTCTTTCGGAGCTGCGCCGCCTCTGCACGCAACACGGCGCGCTGCTGATCGTCGACGAGGTGATGACCGGCTTCCGGCTCTCGCTCGGCGGCGCGCAGCAGATGTACGGAGTGCAGGCGGACATCACCACGCTGGGCAAGATCGTCGGCGGCGGCCTGCCCTGCGGCGTCTTCGGCGGACGCGCGGAGATCATGGACTACCTGGCGCCGCTCGGGCCGGTCTACCAGGCGGGCACGCTCAGCGGCAACCCGCTGGCCATGGCCGCCGGCATCGCGACGCTCGAACACCTCATCCAGCATGAAGGCGAGGTCTACGGCGGGCTGGAACGCGTGACCGCGCACATCGCCGACGGCGTCGCCAGCATCGCGCATGCCGCGGGGATTCCGCTGACGACCAACCGCGTCGGCTCGATGTTTACGTGGTTCTTCACGGACCAGCCGGTGACGGACTTCGCCTCCGCCGCGACGTCGGACACGAAGGCGTTCGCACGCTTCCATCGCGCGATGCTCGAGGCCGGAGTGTGGCTGCCGCCAAGCCAGTACGAGGCTGCTTTTATCTCGACCGCGCATAGGGATGTGGAGATCGGGCTGGCGCTCGACGCGGCACGGCACGCGCTGCGGTAATGTCGGGGTGAATCCTCACACCCGCCGAGAATGACGAGCGTTTGTGCGAGGGTATGGAGATGCGGAGACTGCTCACGCGTCCTTCGGCGGCTCGGTGACGGTGAGCAGATAATCTTCCAGCCTTTGCCCACGCCGGTGTTCGAAGGTTTCCGGCATCACCTCGAACCTCTCCATGCGGTCGATGCGGAAGACGCGGAAGCCGTGGCGCAGCTCGCACCACGTCGCCACGGTCCACGCGCTGCGCCAGCAGTAGAGCGCCAGCGGACGCACCGTTCGGGCGCGGGTGGCGTGGCCGTCCTCGCGGACGTAGTCGAAGCGCAGCGGATGCCGCTGAATGCAGGCCTCGTGGATGACGTCCAGCCGCTCCCGCACGTTCTTTGGGATGTAAAAGTCCGGCGCGAAGAAGAGGATCGAGTCCAGCCGCTCGCGCATCTCGGTCGAAAGCACCGCCTCGATGCGGCCCAGCGCGGAGTGCGCCGCGGCCGCGCTCTCCGCACCGCCCAGCGCCTGCACCAGACGCGCGCCGAGCACCAGCGCCGTCAGCTCCTGACGGGTAAACATCAGCGGCGGCAGGTCGAAGTCGCGGCGCAGGGTGTAGCCCACGCCGGCCTCGCCTTCGACCGGCGTGCCCGACAGTTGCAGCTCGCGGATATCGCGGTAGATGCTGCGGGTCGAAACCTCGAGTTTTTCGGCCAGCTTCTGCGCCGTGAGCAGGCGCCCGGAGCGGAGAAGCTGGACGATTCGGAAGAGCCGGTCGGCGCGACGCATATGGGCAGTGTAGTGAGAAAAGGCATGAATAGCCTCAGTTTTGAAAGGGCAGGACTTCAGTCCTGCCAAAGAAGCGAAACGATGTCGCGGCTTTAGCCGCTGAGGGAATTTTGACCGGAAGGCAGCTTCGGGGGCTCAAATATTCCCTCAGCGGCTGAAGCCGCCCTGCATAGCTGGGGTTGTGGCGGGACTGAAGTCCCGCCCTTTCAATGCGCTCTTACCGGCTGTGCAGAGCAACGCGATTTCCCTCGGTATCCTTCAGGATGACCTCAAACCCGAAGCCGCCGGGGATCTCCGCGTAGGGTTTGAGCACCTCGCCGCCGTTCGGCTCGATGCGCTTTTCGGCTTCGTCGAGCTTCTGGCAGGCGAGGTAGATCAGCGCGCCGTCGGCGCTCGGCTTCAGCTCCGGCGACTGGATGAGCGCGCCGCCGATGCCGGGCTGCGCATACGGGAAGACGGCCATGGGATAGCCATAGGTGGCTCGGTGCATCTTCGTGCAGGCGAGCAGCGCCTCGTAGAAGGTGGTGGCGCGGTCGAGGTCCGTGGTGGGAATCTCGAACCAGTGGATGGCGTTGGCGGCGGGGTTTTCGCTCATGTCGTGCTCCTCAAAATCTCGGTAACGTTGTGACCTGAAGTGAGGATAGGCAGGGGCTGCTGACAGCATGGTGTCAGCAGGGTTCGATGGGAGGATAGAATCGAAGGAAGATGAAAGAGTGGTTTCGAGCGTTTTTCAATCCGCCTGCTGCTGAAAACAGGCTTCCCTGGCGGATGTTCTGGGTCGGCTTCGCGGCGCGCGTCATCTTCCTGACCGCCGCGCATAAGTACCGCATCCGCATCCACCTGGACCACTTCGAGTTCGGCTGGGAGATGGGCCGGGTGGCGCGCGCGCTGGTCACCGGCTACGGCTACTCCGACCCCTTCAACGGCCACTCCGGCCCGACGGCCTGGGTGCCGCCGGCGTATCCGCTGCTGCTGGCCGGCATCTTCAAGCTCTTCGGCGTCTACTCGACGCTCTCGGCGTGGGTGGCGCTCACGGTCAACAGCCTGTTCTCGGCGGCCATCGCGCCCGCCGTGTATGAGATCGCCTGGCGCTGCTTCGGACGCAATGCCCGCGGGTTGAAGGTTGCGCTCTGGTCCGGCTGGCTGTGGGCGCTGTATCCCGCGGCGATGCAGTACGCCGTGCACTGGATCTGGGAGATGTCGCTGACGGCGTTCCTCTTCGCGTGGATCTTCGTCATGGCGCTGCGCATACGCGGCGTCGGCGAGACCGGCGCGGTGGAGGCAGGCCAGACCGTGAACCAGACCGCCGGCCGCTGGATCGTCTTCGGCGCCGGCTGGGGTCTCATCGCGCTCTCGAACAGCTCGCTGCTGCTCTTTCTGCCCGCATGCGCCATCTGGATGCTGTGGGACGTGCTGCGCGCCGGACGTATCGGCCTGGCGCTGCGCAACGCCGTGCTTTCGGGCGTCGTCTGCATCGCGGTCGTCAGCCCCTGGGTCGTGCGCAACTGGTACGCCTTCCACGCCTTCGTGCCTCTGCGCTCGAACTTCGGCGCGGAGATGTACGAGGCGACCCTGCCCGCCAACCACGGCTTCCCCTGGGCCGCGACCCTGCCCATGGCGGAGACGCATCCCTCGTTCGTGCGCTATCGCCAACTGGGCGAACTCGCCTACAGCAAGGAGCAGGGCGTGAAGGCGAATCGCCAGATCAAGGCCGACCCCGGCCTCTGGGTCGCGCACATCGTCCAGCGCGTCTACTTCTTCTGGTTCAGCGTGCCGCACCCGATCGACCACCTCTTCGAGGAGTTCCTGCGCGTGCTGAACTACGGCTGGATCAGCGTTGCCTCGCTGCTCGGGCTGGCGCTGGCGATCCGGCAGCGGATTCCCGCCGCATGGCTCTTCTTCTGGGCCTTCGCGCTGGCGCCGATGATCTACTACTTCGTGACGGTGCAGGCGCGCTTCCGCCATCCGCTGGAGCCGCTGATGACCGTGCTGATCGTCTACCTCTTCCAGTCCGCCGAGACACGCAGGCAGAAGGTGCAGGCATGAGGCGCGTGCTCGTCACCGGAGGCTCAGGCTTCTTCGGCGGCATCCTGAAGCGCAGACTGCTCGCCGCCGGATACGCCGTCGTCAACATCGACCTGGTCGCCGACGTGGACACGTTGCCCAACCTCGTCAGCCACCAGGGCGACATCCGCGACGCGGCCTTGCTGGCGCGGGTGTTTGCGGATGGCCAGTTCGAAGCTGTCTTCCACTGCGCCGCCATGCTCGCGCACGACACCATCTCCGAGGACGAGCTCTGGAGCTCGAACGTCGACGGCACGCGCCGCATCGCCGAGGCCTGCCGCGCGGCGGGCGTCTCGCGGCTGGTCTTCATCTCGTCCAACTGCCTGTGGGCCAGCAACCTGGGCCACGAGGTCGCGGAGGACGAGCCGCCGGCGCCGGTCGAGCTCTACGGCCGCTCGAAGCTCGAAGGCGAGCGCGTGCTGGCCGAGTTCCCCGACCTCGCCGTGGTCACCATCCGCTGCCCGACCATTATCGACGGCGGACGGCTGGGCCTGCTGGCGATTCTCTTCGAGTTCATCCTCGACGGCAAGCGCGTGTGGGTGGTCGGCGACGGGCAGAACCGCTACCAGTTCATCTACGCGCAGGACCTTGCGACGGCGTGTATTCAGACGCTCGGCTACGAGGGCTCGGACCTTTTCCATATCGGCTCGGAGAATGTCGTCTCGCTGCGCCGGGTGTACGAGGCGATCATCGCCGCCGCGGGCACGAAGGCGCGCGTCGCCGAGCTGCCCAAGGCGCCGACCATCGCGGCCATGAAGCTCGCGCACACGCTGCGCATCTCGCCGCTGGGGCCGTACCACTACCGCATGATCGCGGAGGACTTCATCTTCGACACGCGCCGCATCCGCGAGCGTCTGGGCTGGCGGCCGACCCTGACCAACGAGCAGATGATGGTCGAGGCCTTCCGCTACTACGCCGCGGGCCGCAAGGAGATTCACGCGCGCACGGATGTTTCGGCCCACTCCAAACCGGCAGCGATGGGCGTGATCCGGCTGCTGAAGTGGATCTCGTAGAGCCGAGCACGGGGATATAGAGCATCCGCCAGGAATGCTCGTCATCCTGAGCGCAGCGAAGGACCCCCGTATTTCGTCTTTGCCTTTGCTCGTTCCCGTCTGCTCCAACAACGCCACGCGGGTTTGCGTCCATGCGGGCAGGAACAGCGTCTGTAGAGGTGGAGAACGCAGTTCATGAAGTCACGCCGGTACATCCTTGCCGCACTTGCCTTACTCGGCTCCCTGAGTCTGCACGCCGCCGCCAGCCGCCCGTATACGATGCTCTACGTCTTCGGCGACAGCTACTCGGACACCGGCGCGGGCTTCGTCGACTCCGACGGACCCACCGCGGTCGCCTACCTGGCCGAGCGCCTGCATATCCCCTTCACCTACTTCGGCGATTCGAACAGCAAGGGCAAGGGGCTGAACTTCTCCGTCAGCGGCGGCAAGACCGGCGAGGGCGAAGGCCACGGCCCGCGCGGCGCCTTCTTCGGACGCGGCCTGCGCAACCAGGTCGACGACTTCGCCGCGCTCGTGAGGTCCGGCAAGGTGAAGTTCGATCCGGCCCAGACCATGTTCTACTTCGCCGGCGGACTCAACGATCGCGGCTCGGCCGAAGGCTACACCGTGACGAACATCGAAGGCGAGATCGAGACCCTCTACGCACTCGGCGCGCGCCGGTTCGAGGTCGCGCTGCTGCCGGTGGCGATCCCCGTCTTCGCCACCGCCGGGACGCAGTTCAACCCGGGGCTCGCGGGCATTCCGGCCGAGATGCGCGCCCGTCACCCGGACATCCAGATCGCCAACAGCCAGTGGGGTCCGTACTTCGACGAGGTGATGACGCATCCGGCGAAGTATGGCATCACCGAGACCGTCTCGCCCTGCGTGGCGCCCGGCGCGTTCCTGGGCTCGAACATCTGCGCCACACCGGCGACGCATTATTACTACTACTCCGCGCACCCCTCCACCGCCGTCCACAAGGCCGTGGGAGAGATGCTCTATCGGGAGGCGACCCAGTGACGCGAAGCCAACCAGCCAATAGAAGACGCTTCCTCTTCGGCCTTGTCTGGATCGTCCTGATCCTCGCCCTCTGGCAGCATGAGCGGTCCGCCTTCGCCCACTACGCCGGGGTGAAGGACCAGTTCGAGACCGTCGCCGAGGGACAATCGGAGGCCTCGGTCTACAGCCGCCTGGGCAAGCCGAGCTATCACGAGGGCCGTTGCGGCACGATCGCACGCATCTCCACCGGCTGCCAGGTGGAGTTTGTCTACGGCCACCCGTTCTCGCCGCTCACCGCCGACTACTTCATCGTGGAGTTCAACGGCGACCACGAGGTGATCGCCACCAGGCACTGGGTCTCGCCGTAGGACGCCTGAGCGTCTAAGCCAGCACCAGCTCCATAAACACATCCGCGCGCTTGTACTCCATCTTCGGCAGCCGCTCCGGCGGCACATGCTCGAAGCCGACCGACTCATACAGGTGCACCGCATTGGCGAGCTTCCTGCTGCTGCCCAGGAAGAGCTTCTTCGCGCCCAGCACGCGCGCCTGCGCGATGGTGTGTTCAATAAGCCTTCGCCCGAGTCCCAGTCCGCGATGGCCCGGCGTCACCGCCATCTTCGAGAGTTCGTAGACACCGTCGCCCATGGGCACCAGCGCGACGCAGCCGACCGTCTCGCCATCCA
Source organism: Granulicella rosea (assembly GCF_900188085.1). Classification (GTDB taxonomy): domain Bacteria; phylum Acidobacteriota; class Terriglobia; order Terriglobales; family Acidobacteriaceae; genus Edaphobacter; species Edaphobacter rosea. The sequence continues at coordinate 157,619 of NZ_FZOU01000007.1, read as the reverse complement.
GATCCATCAGGTAGATCCGGCCGCCCTTGCGCAGAATCATGCGCTCCGGGTCGCCCAGCAAGGCGTTGTCAGCCGCCTCGAGCGAGAAGTAGCGGCTGATCCACTCCTCGTTCAGCGTGCGGAATGCGGTGGAGTCGTCGCCCGGCAACAGCGAGCGGATGGTGAGCTTCTGCGTCTGCATGTGGTCCCTCTTGCAATGAGTCTCCGCCTGCCCAAGCTGGAGCTTGCGACGCTGAAGGGCGAGTCGAGGCCGATCGTGCAGCGCTTCGCGGCCATGGCTCAGGCCCAGGGCTAAAGCCCTTCTCTTATTCGACTTTGAATTCATGGGGCTGAAGCCCCATGCTTCCACCGGAACTACTGCGGCGTCTGGTTGTAGAAGAACGTCCACCGGATATCGATGCTCGGCCCCGGAAACTCCTTCGGGAGCGGCGGGAAGGTTCCTTCGCTCGTGATCGCCGACCACGCCGCGCGGTTCAACGCCACGTCGCCGGAGGTCGTCTCCAGCGTCATCGAGCCGATCTTGCCGCCCGAAAGGATCGTCATCCGGATGGCCAGCACGCCGTGCTTCGAGATCGGCGGGTAGACCGACTCCGGAATCAGCGGCTGCCAGTTGCGGTAGATGTCCGACTTGGCGCGACGCATGTACGGGCCGAAGTCGACGCCCTGCGTATCGGTCAAGATTTCTGCGCCGGAGCCGAGCGGCGCGCGGCCGCCGCCTGAGATGTTCGGCGAATACGCCCCGCCGCCCGTCTGCTGGTTGCGCGCAGCCTCGCGCGCGGCCTGCTCGATCGCCTTGCCGGGAGACTGGTTCGGCTGCTGGAACGAAGGCCGCGGCGCGTCCACCATCGCCTGTTGCTGCGGTTGCGGCGCGGGTGCGGGCGTTGGGGGCGTCGGCGTGGGACGCGTATTCTGCGGCGGAGGCGGTTGTTGCGGCTGCTGCGGAGCCTGCGGTTGCGGTCTCTGCGGCTGCTGCGGCGCCTGCTGCTGCGGTTGCGGCGCGGGCGCGGGCTGCGGCGTATCGACCGGCGGCGCCGGCTTCGGCGTGGGCGGCGCGGGATGGCGCGCAAGCTCCTTCTGCAGATCCTTCGGCACGGAGAGGTTCGCCATCATGTTGCTCTCGTGCTCTTCCTTGATCGGCGCATTCGCGATCCGCGGGCCGTGCGGCAGCCAGCGCACTCCATAGACCGCGAGCCAGGTCAGGATGATGTAGACGAAGATCGAGATATAGATCGATTCGCGGAAGCGCGCGCGCGAACGCTCGTCGTCGAGCGTGTCGATCAGGTGAATGAGTTCGTGCTCCTCCAGCTCGCCGAAGCGTCCTGTGCGCAGCTTGATGGGCGCAGGTTTGTCCGACGGTGGCGGGGGCGGTACCGGGTTGGGCGGTGTCTCAAGTTCGGGCATCAGGCAGGGATCACGCTTCGGTCTGGATTCTGGAAGCCCAATTCTGGACTGGGTTGCCCGCTCGGAGCAGCCGTCCATCTCCTTGAGACGGACAGAGGGCTGCGAAAGTTTGCTGGCCGGGCCGTCGGGCGGAGAATCCTGTGGTGTCCGGTCTTCGCTGCGGCTCTTCCTATTTTCTCACTTTTTTGCTCAAGGGGTAGACTGGACGGGTGAATGTGACCTTTCGCAGTAACGTCAAAGTCGTCGTCCTGACGATCAGCGACCGGTGCGCCGCCGGCACGCAGGTGGATATCTCCGGCCCGAAGGTGGCCGAACTGCTGCGCGGCGCCGGGGCCGATACGCTCGAGATGCAGACGCTGCCGGACGAGTTCGGCGAGATCGTCCACGCGCTGCGCTTCCACGCGACCGAGGCGGAGCTGATCGTCACCACCGGAGGCACGGGCCTCGCGCCGCGCGACGTCACGCCCGAAGCCACCCAGACCGTCTGCGAGCGGATGGTGGACGGTCTGGCCGAGCGCATGCGCGCCGCCGGTCTGGCCCACACGCCCATGGCCCCGCTGAGCCGCGCCGTCTGCGGCACGATCAGCCGCGCCGGGGGCGGCGAGGCGCTCATCGTCAACCTGCCGGGCTCGCCCGCCGGCGCCGAGACGTCCCTGGCCGCGATCCTCGACATCCTGCCGCACGCGCTGGACCTGCTGGCCGGACGCACGGAGCATCAACCGGGAGCGTCTGCGTGAGGGCGTTGGCATTCGCGGCAAGGATTCCCTGGGCCAAGGTTGGCGGCTGGTTGCTGAAGGCAAAGATCTGGCTGATCGCGTTGTTGAAGCCGCTCGGCGTGTGGGGGCTGTGCGGCCTCGCCATCGTCGACTCGTCGTCGATTCCGCTGCCGTTCCTCGACCCGCTGGTGGTCAGCTATGGCGTGGGCGACCATAAACGCTTTCTGCTCTACAGCTTCATGGCGGCGCTGGGTTCGGCCATCGGCTCCATGCTGCCCTACTACCTGGGCCGCGCGGGCGGCGAGCTCTTTCTGCTGAAGCGCATCAATCGCGAGCGCTACGAGCAGCTCCGCGACCGATTCGAGAAGCAGGAGTTCCTCGCCATCATGCTGCCCGCGATGATGCCTCCGCCGATGCCGGTGAAGCTCTTCGAGCTGGCGGCGGGCGTCTTCGAGATGCGGCCGCTGTCGTACTTCCTGGCCATCTGTTCGGGCAAGTTCCTGCGCTTCGCGATCGAGTCGATCATCGTGATCATCTACGGCCCCGCGATCCTGCACACGGGCATGCAGGCCATCCACCGGCACGCCGGCTGGGTGATGACCGGCGTCGGCCTGCTGCTGTTGCTGCTGATCGTCTGGGTCATGCGCAAGAGCATGAGCAGCCGCAACCGGCGCGAGTCGCAGGGCGAGGATGAAGAAGAGGGCCTGGGGTAAGCCGGTCGCGCGCCCAACTCTCGCCACCACAGCCGCCGCATGATCGTGTCGCATCATTCCTTACGGTCCAAGTTCAATCCGATGAATCGGCTCTGAAGCTGCGCATCGAAGAGGGCCGCGCGCAACGTAGTCTGACTATGCGCCGCCGTCTCCCATGCCAACCTTCCAAGCCCAGATCGAAGCTGCCCACCCCACCGCGCGGGATATCGCACACCGGCGCTGGATCTACATCCCCTACGACCGCTACACCGACCGCGTCGGCCCGCTCGCCGAGCAGCCCGCCGCGGAGACCGGCATCGTCATCGTCGAGTCCACCGCCAAGGCGTTCCGCCGCCCGTATCACAAGAAGAAGCTGGTCGTGCTCATCTCCAACATGCGGCACTTCGCGCTGGAGCAGCAGGCTCGCGGCGTCTCCGTGCTGTATCACTTCTCGCCGCACAGCCACGGCCAGGCGCTGCTCGAACTACAGCGGAGCCGCCATCTGCCGCCGCTCACCTGCACCACGCCCGCCGAGCGCGAGCTGCGGCTCGACCTGCACTTCGCCCAGAAGAACGGCCTTCAGCTCAACATGGTCGAAGACCCCACGTGGGCCTCGACCACGGCGGATTTCACCGAGGTCTACGGCCCCTATACGGCGGGCAGATCCTACGTGATGGATCGCTTCTACCGGCGCATGCGGCAGAAGACCGGCGTCCTGATGCAGCATGCGAAGCCGGTCGGCGGCGAGTACACCTTCGACGCCGAGAATCGCAAGCCATTTCGCGATCAGGTGCCCGTGCCGGCGCCGCCGCGCTTCCCGCCGGACGAGATCACCGAAGAGGTCATCGCGATGGTCGACGAGACCTACGCCCACCACTTCGGCACGACCCGCAACTTCGACCTGCCCTGTACCCAGGCAGACGCGGAGCGCTTCTGGCGCTTCTTTCTTGACCACCAGCTCGTTCACTTCGGTCCGTTCGAAGACGCGATGCGCGACGATCACCTGCAGCTCTTTCATTCGAAGACCTCGGTGCTGCTGAATCTCGGCCGCCTGCTCGCCATGGACCTGATCCGCGACGTCGCAGAACGGGCTGCGTCCGGCGCCGCGCCGCTGGCCTCGTGCGAGGGCTTCATTCGTCAGGTGCTGGGCTGGCGGGAGTTCATGCGGCACATCCATGAGCAGACCCACGGCTACCGGCTGCTGAAAGATCACGTCCCGCAGGAGCCGCCGCGGCGCCCGCAGGAGAGTTCGCCCGACCGGACCGCGGAGGCCGCCGAAGCCTATGCGCCGTCCGGCAAAGCCGATCCCTACGCCGGCGCGCGGCCCTCGGCGCTGGGCGCGTCGCTGCCCCTGCCGGCGGTCTACTGGGGCGTGAAGTCCGGCCTGCACTGCATGGATACGGTCGTCGCGCAGGTGATCGAAGAGGGCTGGTCGCATCACATCACACGGCTGATGGTGCTCTCGAATCTCGCAACGCTCTGCGGCTTCTCTCCGCGCGAGCTGACGGACTGGTTCTGGTTCGCCTATGTCGACGCGTACGACTGGGTCGTTGAACCGAATGTGCTCGGCATGGCGACCTACGCCGACGGCGGCCTGACCGCGACCAAGCCGTACGTCTCGGGCGCTGCCTACATCCAGCGCATGTCGAACTTCTGCGGCCACTGCCAGTACGACCCGAAGAGGTCCACCGGCTCGGGTTCCTGCCCGTTCACCGCGCTCTACTGGACGTTTCTCGAACGCAACGAGCCGGTCCTCGAAGGCAACTTCCGCCTGAAGATTCCCTACGCCGCGCTGCACCGGAAGTCGAGCGAAGAGCTGGTGCAGCTACGCACACGCGCCGAGGAGGCCATCGCGCATCTTGCGAGCTTCAAGCGCCCGGAGTATGCAGATTAAAGCGCATGTGTCCGATCCATCGAACGACCACGGCGAGAGCTGTGAGCCGAGCAATTTTCTGGAAGATCCGGCTCGGATGTATACGGTTTTCAGGAGCGCGGTATACACTTCACCTATGGGAGTGTCGTGTGGAAAATCAGATCGAAACAGTTGCGACAACAATTGCCGAAGCGACTGATTCAGACATCCTGCTGTACAGCGGGGATATTGAACGCCCATACGATGACAAGCTCTTAGACATATGTCTTGAGAGAAAGCGTCGCAAAAATGTGATGCTTTTGCTTTGCTCGCGCGGCGGCAATCCTGACGCAGCATACCGCATGGCGCGTGGATTGCAAGACTATTATGAGAAGTTTACCGTCCTGCTTGCAGGCCGGTGCAAGAGTGCCGGTACGCTGATCGCCATTGGCGCGCATGAGTTGGTAATGTCTGACCACGCTGAGCTCGGTCCGTTAGACATCCAGCTTGGCAAGAAAGACGAATTGTTCGAGACGGCTTCAGGCTTGACGGTGTTGAGCGCACTGACCGAACTTGAGAACAAGGCTTTCGAACTGTTCGAAAATGCGTTTCTGCGCATCAAAATTCGGAGTGACGGAAGTGTCACCTTCAAAACTGCGACGCTTATAGCAACGGAGCTGGCGAAAGGTGTCGTTGCGCCGATAATGGCTCAAGTTGATCCAATGCATGTTGGCGAAGTTTCAAGAGCGATGAAGATTGGGCAGGAATATGGGCGACGGCTTAGCGATCTGTCGAAGAACCTTGGAAGTGATGCTCTAAGTGCGCTAGTAGACGAGTACCCGTCCCACGGTTTTGTTATTGACCGTAAAGAGGCTGCGAAGTTATTTGTGAATGTAAGAAACACGACAGAAGACGAAGGGCTGTTAGTTAGCTTGCTCCGTTCGGTTATGAGAACTCCTAAAACCGATGGTCCGATTTTGTTCTTTATGTCGAAGACGAAGACCGAGGTCTCAAATGACAGTGATAACGCGTCAGGTGTTAGTGAAGGAACAAATACAGCAGGAGCGCGAGATGGAGCAGATCAAGAAGCTGTCCGAGACGAAGACCCGCCAAGACCGGGAGTCATCTCAGAGCTCTTTGCGCACGAGAAAACTGGAACCTAGCATAGGGGTGATGCCTTCTATGCAGGTTTTGAATGGTCGACCTTAGCCGATAGGTAACCTAGAGAGTTGACCCGTTGCGCTAGCTCACGATACACTTTTTAAGTTTGGCGATGCGTCCGTCTTTTCCACCAAGAACAGACTCCGCAGGACCGGCTAAGCCCCACGCCGGCGGGTCTTCCGTCGAGGTTGAGACGAGCGGGTCCGGAAGTTTCGCCCCACGCACCACCCATTCAGCAGGAGAAGAACGCGCTGGGAAACGGTTTGCAGTCTTGGCCGTCACCGCGCACGAGGGTTTCACTATGTACGCAGTCATCCGCACAGGCGGAAAACAGTATCGCGTTGCTCCAGGCGACGTGTTGAAGATCGAAAAGGTCGCAGCCGAGAACGATGTCGTCGAGTTCAGCGACATTCTCGCCATCAGCGGCGAAGCGGGCAAGTTCGAGTCGTCCCTCGAAGGCGCCAAGGTGACCGGCACCGTCCTCGGCCAGGGCCGCGGCGACAAGATCCTGGTCTTCAAGTTCAAGCGCAAGAAGCAGTACAAGCGCATGCAGGGCCATCGTCAGGCCTTCACGGAAGTGAAGATCAACGAAGTGCTGGTCAACGGCAAGAGCTTCAAGGCTTAGGCTTTCGAATTCGATTTCAACAAATTCTCTGCGGACCCGCCTGAGTGCGGCGCGGATCGAGGTATAGAAATGGCACATAAAAAAGGACTTGGTTCTTCCAAAAACGGCCGCGACTCAAACGCGCAGCGACTTGGCGTCAAGCGCTTCGGCGGCCAGGTTGTCACCGGCGGCTCCATCCTGGTTCGCCAGCGCGGCACACCGCTGAAGCCCGGCCTGAACGTCGGCCGCGGCAAGGACGACACCCTCTTCGCCAAGATCGACGGCATCGTCCGCTTCCAGGATCGCGGCATCAAGGGCCGCTTCGTCTCGATCGACCCGATCGTCGAAGTCGCCGAAGTGGCTGCATAACTCACAAACTTTCGCCACAAACAAGAACTCCTCGCTTCGGCGAGGAGTTCTTGTTTGCTACTTGCCTTGTTCGGCAGGCATGGTATTTGACGCAGGGGGAGGTGGACCCGGCGGAGGCCCATTCGGCCTCGACCCCGGCGGACGAGGCCGGGGCACACGCGTGACCTCAAAGTTCGTGATCTTCCACACGCCGCCCGCCAGCCGCTGGTAGACGCGCGTATAGCGGTACTCGCCCTTGAGCGGCGCGCCTTCATTGGTGCCGTCGATGTCGGCGTGCCCGGTGACGATCGCGACCGAATCCACCAGCTTCACCTTGATATCGGTCAGGTCGATGCTCGTGACGGTCAGGGCGCGGTCGCGGATGCGGTCGAGCTGCTGTTCCTTGGTGTTGATCTGTCCAGTGATCGAGATGCCGACGTAGTCGTCCGCGAGCAGCTTATCCATGGCCACGGGGTCGCCCGCAAGCTGCGCCGTGCGCCACTGCTGTTCCAGGTCTTCGATCTGGTGCTTGGCGTTGGGCTTATGGGGTGTCTTGGTCTTGGCTTTGGCGGCGTACGCACCCACGCTGACCAGCAGCAGGCAGCAGCAGAGCAACAGGCGGTTTGGAGTCGAGCGCTGGAACATAAGCGTACCGGATAGTAGTCCGGATTCCTCTTCCAAGTCAAAAAACCGGCGAATACCGGCGTTATGGGGGGATGCTAGCAGACCGCGGTCAGATTCTGGATCGAACGTTCGCGCATCTTCTGGTAGAGTCCGCCGATGGCGTGCTCCTGAAAGTGCGGCGTGTGGCGATGGTGTTCGAGCGCTGCCTCATCCACATACTGCTCATAGATAAGTACCACATTCGAATCGTCTTCCACAAAGTGCGGCACATAGCTGACGCACCCCGGCTCCTGCCGGGATGCCGCCGTGAGCGCCCGCAGGTTCGTGGCGATGGCCTCGTGATCGTCCGCGTCGAAGCGCATTCGTACGATAAAACTGATCATCCCCACGTCCCCCGGCAGTACAGTTGAGCTGCTGTTATGCGTCCAGAAACGCCGCGAAGTCGGGCAACGTCATCGTCTGCGCGCGATCGGGGCCGGTCGAAACCATGCCGATCTTCGCGCCGGACTCCTTTTCGACGAAGTGCAGGTAATCCTGCGCCAGCTTCGGCAGCTTGTCGAACTCGGTGATGCCTTCGGTGGAGCAGTTCCAGCCCTTCAACGTCGTGTAGATCGGCTTGATCGACTCGAAGCCGCGGATGTCGGCCGGGATGCGGTCGGTCACCTTGCCGTCGATCTTGTAGCCGGTGCAGACCGGAATCTCCGGGCACTCGTCCATCACGTCCATCTTCGTGACCACCAGCCACTCCGTGCCGTTGATCATGTTCGAGTAGCGGAGAAGCGGCAGGTCCAGCCAGCCGCAGCGCCGCGGACGGCCGGTGACCGCGCCGAACTCGTTGCCGCGCCTGGCGAGCAGCTCGCCCATGACGCCAAAGTCCTCGGTCGGGAACGGGCCTTCGCCCACGCGCGTGACGTACGCCTTGGTGACGCCGATGACGGCGCCAATCTTCGTCGGGCCGACGCCCGTGCCGGTGACCGCGCCGCCCGCCGTCGCCGACGAGCTGGTGACGAAGGGGTAGGTTCCGTGGTCGATGTCGAGCAACGCGCCCTGCGCGCCTTCGAACATGACCTTCTCGCCGTTGTCGATCGCCTCGTTCAGCATGTAGGCGGTATCGGTGACGAAGGGCGCGACCTGCTCGGCGAGGCGCGAGTACTCCTCGTACATGCCCTTGGGGTTCAGCGGCTCGGTGCCGAAGAGCGCATGCGCGATGGTGTTCTTCTCGTGGCAGGCGTTCTCGATATGCGTGCGCAGCAGCGCGGAGTTCAGCAGGTCGACGACGCGCAGGCCGTTGCGATGAATCTTGTCCTCATACGCCGGTCCGATGCCGCGGCGCGTGGTGCCGATCTTCGTGCGGCCGGGCGCGGTCTCCGCCGCCAGCTCGATCATCCGGTGATAGGGCAGGATGACCTGGGCGCGATCCGAGACGAAGAGCTGCCCGTCGACCGGCAGGCCGGCATCGCGCAACTTCTTGACTTCATTGAGGAAAGCAGCCGGATCGAGCACGACTCCATTGCCGATGACGCCCTTGCAGCCGGGGCGTAGCACGCCGCAGGGGATCAACTGCAGGACGAACTTGCGTCCGTGGATGATGACGGTGTGGCCGGCATTGTGACCGCCCGCATAGCGCGCGACGACGTTGAACTTCTCCGACAGCACGTCGACAATCTTGCCCTTACCCTCATCGCCCCACTGGGCGCCCAGAATGACCGCTGATTTACGCTGACTCACGAAGGATATTGCTCCAAACCGCTCAAGTAGGGCCCACGCGAAATGCGCGGATGCCCATGCTTGATTCTATACCTCGCTGTGCCTAATGCCGCGCCGGCGCCGGTGCAAAGGGATCGGTTGGCGGCTTCTTTCCATAGTTGCTGCCGTAGACGAAGAGCATGCAGTACTGCATCGGGCCGATGAGGCCGTCGGGCAGCGGCTGCATCTTTCCGGCCTTCAACACACCGTTCAGCGCGGCGTGATCGTACAAGCCGCTGCCTGAACTCATCATGACCCGCGGGTCGACGACCGTGCCGTCCTGCTCGACCTTGAACCGGATCTGGACGACGGTCTTGTCCTTCGGGATGGGCGAGCCGAAGGGCAGCTTCCAATGCCCGCGAATCTGGTTCGTCACCGACGTGAAATAGCGCGAGAGCTGGAAGTTGCTGTCGTCCGTGATCTTGCCCTTGCTATGCCAGCCGGAGTCCGACGGCGCGGAGCACCAGGCCTCCTCATCGATGGGCGCGGGCGGCGGCGCGGGTTCGTGGTCGGAGCTGGCGATCACCCGAGTAGAGGAAAACGGCGGGATGATGCCAGCACTCTTCGGCAGGACCAACGGGGCCGGCGCGTCCGGTAGCGGCTGCTGCGCCTGCTGACAATAGGCCGACGAAAACGCGGCGCAGAGAGCCAGAGCGGCGGCCACGCGAGCTGGGATGGGGGGTGGCATTGGCTAAAGGATAAATGGAGGCTGCTCGCAAAAATACGAAGAACGTGCAAAAGAATTAACCTGTGGAGGTGCCTGAGCTACCCGAAGTCGAAACCGTCGCCAATGGCGTCCACGACCGCATCCACGGCCTGACCGTCGAGCAGGTCTGGACCAGCAACAAGCCGCAGACCTTCAAATCGCCGCCGCAGGAGATCGTCGAGACGCTCACCGGCGCGCGCATCGACGGGGTGCGGCGCGTCGGCAAGACGATCGTCGCCGACCTGAGCCGTGGTGGGGAAAAGGCGCAGTTCCTGATCCACCTCGGCATGACGGGGCGTCTGCTGGTCTCTGCGCCGGAGGTCCCGCATCCGCCGCACACGCATGCGATTCTTGCGCTCTCGAACGGGCAGGAGCTTCGCTTCGTGGACGCCCGGCGGTTTGGCCGGCTTTCGGTCTCGAAGGAGAGCTACGGCGGGCCGGGCACGGAGCCGCTAACGATCTCGCCCGATGCCTTCGTTGCGCTGTTCAAAGGCCGCAGGACGCCGATCAAGGCCGCGCTGCTGAACCAGTCGCTGCTGCATGGCGTGGGCAATATCTACGCCGATGAGAGCCTGTTCCGTGCCGGCATCCGGCCGAAGCGTCACGCCGGGCGGCTGACCCGCGCCGAGCTGCTGCGGCTCCGGATCGCCCTGATCGAGGTCCTCGAACACGCCATCTCGCTTGGCGGTTCGTCGGTCTCGGATTATGTCGATGCGGACGGCGTGCGGGGATTCTTCCAGCTCGAACACAAGGTCTACACCCGCACCGGCGAGCCGTGCCTGGTCTGCGCGACGCCGATCCAGAAGATCACCGTCGGCGGACGGAGCACGCACTTCTGCCCCGTCTGCCAGCGGTAAATCAAGACCTCAATGCATCGCCGGACCGTCGGCCGCCGGCTTGATCTTGCCGATCAGCAGCACCAGCGGGATCATGCAGGTGCAGAAGACCGCGAAGATGGCGATGATGTCGAGATACGCCAGCATCGCCGACTGCCGATGCATCAGGTTGTAGATATAGGCCTGCGCGGTATAGACGCCGGGGCCGGTCAGGTTATTGCCGCCCGAGTGGCCGCCGAAGAAGCCCTTCAGCATGCCGACCTGGTTGTCGAAGTTCGGGCTTCCGGGCGTCAGGTGGCGGATCATGTAGGCCTCGTGCCGCTGCGATCCGCGCGACAGCATCGTCGCCACGAACGCCGTGCCGACCGAGCCGCCGATGTTGCGCGCCAGGTTCGTCAGGCCGGCGACGTCGTTATTCTGTGCGCGCGCGACCCCCGTATAACTGATCGTATTGATCGGGATGAAGAGAAACGCGAGCCCCGACGCCTGGTAGACGCGCAGCCACATGATGTATTTGAAGCTGGACTCGAGCGTCAGCGCCTGATGCATCCAGATCATCGAGGTGGCCAGGATGGAGAAGCCGAAGCAAATCAGCCAGCGCGGGTCGGTTCGGCCGATCAGGAAGCCGACCACCGGCATCATCAGCATGATGCAGATGCCGCCCGGCGAGATCACCTGTCCGGCGAGCTGCGCCGTGTAGCCCAGCAGCGTCTGCACGAACTGCGGAATCAACACCGTGGTGCCGTAGAGCGAGAAGCCCAGCACGAACATCAGGATGACCGGGATTGAAAACGTCCGGCGCTTGAAGAGCGTCAGGTTCAGGATCGGCCGGTTGCCCACCCTGATCTGATAGAGCTCCCAGAAGACCAGCGTAATCAACGAGATGACGCACAGCCAGAAGAAGAAGACGATGATGTGCGAGGCGAACCAGTCGTCCTCCTGGCCCTTGTCTAGAATGAACTCGAGCGAGCCGAAGCCGGCGGCGAGCAGGCCGAAGCCCATCAGGTCCAGTTGCAGGCCGCCCTTTTTCGACTCGGCGACTTCGCGCGTCACGTGCGGTGGATCTTCGACCAGCCGGTTCGTCAGGTAGAGCGACAGCATCGCGATGGGGACGTTGATGAAGAAGATCCAACGCCAGTTGTAGTTGTCCGTGATCCAGCCGCCCAGCGAAGGCCCGATGGCCGGCGCGCAGACGACCGCCAGCCCGTACAGCGCAAAGGCCTGACCGCGCTGCTTCGGTGTAAACGTGTCGGCGAGAATCGCCTGTTCGGACGGCGCCAGACCGCCGCCGCCCGCGCCCTGCAGCACGCGGCAGAAGATCAGGATCGGCAGCGAAGGTGCCAGACCGCACAGCATCGAGCTGACGCCGAAGAGCACCACGCAGATCATGTAGAACTTCTTGCGTCCGATGAAGGTCGTCAGGTAGGCGGAAGCCGGCAGAATCACGGCGTTCGAGACCAGGTAGCTGGTCAGCACCCAGGTGGCTTCGTCCTGCGACGCGCCGAGCGAACCGGCGATGTGCGGCAGCGCCACGTTCGCGATGGAGGAGTCGAGCACCTCCATAAACGTGGCGAGCGTAACCGTCAGGGCGATCGCCCAGATGTTCGCCTTCGGCCGCCATGCGGCGTCGGCGGCGTGTTGTTGAGCTTCTGTGAGGGTTGCGGTAGCGGCAGCCATGTAGAGTTTTCGATTCCACGGGTTGCTTGCCGATGCAAAGATTGTTGCGACCGATTGGTCTCTTGTGGTGACAGTGTCCGATTGTTATTGTGTTGTCCAGCGAACGGCGGGAGAATGAAGCGAGCGCTGGAGATTGATGAACAGAGAGTTCGTACTCGACGTTTTGCGTGAGCACGCTCTGGAGCTACAGGCTGCCGGAGTCGCTCATCTGCGCGTCTTTGGATCGGTGGCGCGCGGGGAAGCCGGGCCGGAGTCGGATGTGGACCTTCTCGTCGATTTCGACCAGCGGAAGCGCGTGACGCTGGTAAGCGTGGGCAGCCTGGAGCACCGCCTCGGCGCTCTACTGGGCGCGAAGGTGGAGCTGTCCTCGGCTGCATGGATGCGAGAGCCGATTCGTGAGCAGGCGATCCGGGAGGCCGTGGTTGCCTTTTAGAGACGCTCGGATGCATTTTCAAGACATCCTCACTGCCATCGCACTGATCGAAAGTTTTCTGGCAGGCTTCGATTTCGCCGCGTATGAAAACGATCAGAAGACGAGATCCGCTGTAGAGCGGCAGCTCCAGATTGTGACTGAGGCTGCATACCGGTTGGGTGACGAGGGCGGTGCGCTTTGCCCCGGCCCGGATTGGAAAGGGCTGATGGGGATGGGCAACATACTCCGGCATGGCTACCATCGGGTGGACGACAGGATCGTCTGGGACACGGTGCAACTCGATCTGCCTTTCTTGAAGGAGTCAGTCCAGCGTGCTTTGGCAATGATGGTTCCATAAGAAAGGTTGCAGATAATCCTCGTGAACGTTGTGACACTTGAGAAGGTGTATGTATGGGCAAAGCAAGCGCCTGTCGCAACACTACTGTAGGTCCTGGAGCGGCATATCACTCCTGGAGCCAACGATGCGATCACCCAATCAACGACTCATACCTCTCGCCGTAGCCGCAGTCCTCGTGGCCGGAGGCAGCCACAACATCCAGGCTCAGGCTCCAATCACGCACGGCACAGAAACGGAAGTTCTTCGCTCGGACGGTGAAGGTTGGCCACCGTCGACGTATCAGTTTGCAGGCGCGAAGCTCGGGTTGTATACAGTTGCCGAGCCGCATAAACGGAGGATTTGCAAGAACCCTCTTTTTATGGTGGAGAGTGTGAGTTGTATGCACGGCTCCAATAAGCCGACCATCTACGCAAGGGCAGACGTCGAAAAGTTGACCGGTCCTCTAGCCCACACGCCTTGGTGGACCTATCTCTTCCCCCTTGGCATCGGAGGAGGCATCATTACGGGGGCCGTCTACCTATCGTCAGTGACTATCATTGGTGCAATCCCTGTTGCCGTGGTCGGAGGCTTTTTCCTCCTGTATTACGCTGTCTACACTGTGGCGGACGCTCGCGGTGCAGACGACGCGACGATTTATCGCAATCCAATGAGTGGACTTCATTGATTCCTGATAGCGCTTTCTCGTTACCCTAGCCCCTACTGGACGATTGCCTGTAGCATCACTGCTACAGGAGCCACCATGCACCCCGATCTTGAAAAGCTAATCGTCCTCCAGCAACACGACGTCGAGGCGCGCCGTCTGCGCGAGGAGATGGTCGCGCTGCCGAAGCAGGTCGCGCAGTTGCAGACCAAAGCCGCCGCGCTCGCCGGTCAGCGCGCCGTCGTCGTCGACCTGCTGGCGAAGGAGGAGGCGCTGCGCCGCCGGCAGGAGTCCGACGTGAAGGACCAGCAGGCGAAGATTGAGAAGACGCGGAAGAAGGTTGAAGGCGCGACCGTCGCGGCGCATGTGACGGCGTTCGAGCATGAGATTGCGTTTGCGAAGGGCGAGATCGCCAAGCTCGAAGACGCGGAGCTGGAGTCGATGGAGCGGACCGAGGAACTCGAAGCGCAGAAGCGCGTCGCCGACAAGGCCGTCGCCGAGGCGGAGGCGAATCTGGCAAGCGCCAGCGCAAAGTCAGCCGAGACGGTCGCGGCGGACAAGCTGCTGCTGGCCGCGGTCGAAGTGAAACGCACGGCGCAGCGCGCGCTCATCGGCGAGACGGCGCTTTCGATCTACGACCGCATCGCGAAGGCCAAGGGAACGGGCGTCGCCGAGGCGCTGAACCAGAAGTGCATGGCCTGCCAGATGATGTTTCGCCCCCAGCGCTGGAACGACCTGCGCAACCGCGACAACGACGCCGAGATGATGACCTGCGAGAGCTGCGGACGGCTGCTCTACTACGACCCGGCGCGGGACTCGCCGCAGCGCAAGGTGGTCGAGGTGGAAAGCATCGCGGCGCGCATCGTGCGCGGGTTGTAAAGCGTGCGGAAGATGCCCCCGGCGGGTGATTTCGCGCATGCCTTCACCGGGCGTATTCTTCAGTCAAGATGAAACGAATTTGCATCGACATGGACGAGGTCATCGCCGACGCGGTTACCGAGCATCTCCTCCGCTATAACCGCGACTTCAACGAGGAGCTGACGCAGGCCGACCTGCATGGCAAGTGGCTGTGGGACGTGGTGCGCGTGGACCGGCATCCGGCGCTCGAAGCCTACATGTGCTCGCAGGACTTCTTCCGCGTGCTGAACGTCATGCCTCACTCGCAGCGCGTCATCCGCGACCTGCAGAAGGACTATGAGGTCTTCATCGCCACCGCCGCCATGGAGGTGCCGACCTCGTTCATGGCCAAGTACCACTGGCTGGCCGAGCACTTCCCCTTCATTCCGCCGTCGAACGTCGTCTACTGCGGCGATAAGGCGATCCTGAAGGCCGACTATCTGATCGACGACAACCCGCGCCAGCTCCGGCGCTTCACCGGCGAGGGCATTCTCTACAGTGCGCCCCACAACGTGAACGTCACGGGATTTCGCCGGGTGAAGGACTGGCTGGCGGTGGAGCAGATGTTCCTGTCGGGCAATGGACGCGGGCTGGGCGACCTGTAGGTCTCTAACCGAAAAGTTTGTCGTCCTGACCCTGATTTGTCGTCATGACCCTGAACAGATCGGTCGTCCTGACCCTGAACGTTTGTCATCCTGAACTGAAGGTTTGTCATCCTGAACGCAGTGAAGGATCTGCTTCTCGGACCGGCATGGTCGCCAGTTCAAAAAAGCAGATCCTTCACTGCGTTCAGGAGGACAGTTACCCGGGTTCAGGTTGACACCCTATCGGGTTTGGGTTGTCGACGCTAAGGATTCGACTTCGCCGCCGGCGCGACCGTCACGGAATATGAAGACGAGACCTCCATCTTCGGCTGAAGACTCTTGGGAACTGGCGGCGCAAGCGCGGTGGACTGCGTCGTCTCAGGCTTGGCGCCCGGCCACTGGTAGGGCGCGCGGAGCGCCTCGCCATAGCCCATCATCGGCATGCGGCTGGCGCGGTTGTAGTCCGGGTCGAAGGCGACCCAGGCTTCGTCCTTGCCCTTTTCCTTCAGCAAAGGACCGCCGTTGGTCAGTTGGATCTCATGGCCGCCCGCCATAATGGTCAGCGTGTTGCCATTGAACGCGTTCTTCTGAGGCGTCGAGTTGGGGAAGTGGTCGAGCGCGACGATAGCCGTGCCGACACCCGGGACAAAGAAGTAAGTAAACGGCGCGTCGACCGGATAGTTCAGATCGACCTTCGCGACCAGTCCGTCGACGGTCAGGATGCCGTCATGCACCCGCGTGTCGATATGCCTGGGCGCGGGCTCCGGTTTGCCGTTACTCGTAGCGGTCGGGTGAAAACCATTCGCATTCGAGGCAGAGCCCGAGGAGACAAAACCCTGCGAGAAGAGCGCGCCTGGCAGCGCCAGCGCACCCACAAGTATCGCGGCCTTCAGCAGAGGCCAGCGGTACGACCGAAAATCCGCACTGCGTGGGGTGGAAAATGAGTAGGTCGTCATCGGAAGTCTCCATGGACAAGCCCGGCCGAAGCCGAGCGTCAAAGGTGAGAACCTCCAAGGCTCACAGAAAAGTGGTGCCAAGACGGGCGATGCGCGGAGACGGTTAGCCCACCGAATCCGCGCTACCCAAACAAAACAAGGTTTGCGGGACATGTCTCAAGCCCGGAGACTACATCCGCACTCAATGCGATGTGTTGCCCGAAAGCGAGGTTGCTCACCGGCGCGGAAGAATTTATTGAAACGACATCGAATCCCACGCGACAGCCCGCCACCGGCCCATGTAGGATGATCCGCGCCCCGCAACAACCTTCATTTCGCAGTCCACACCAGGGAGAAATAGGCACGCATGGCGCAGCTCGTCGAAGTCCCGCACTCCGCACCTGTCAAGTTGGCGAACCCCGGCCCGCTCGGCCTCGCCGGCTTCGGCCTCACCACCTGCGTGCTCTCGGCCATCAACGCCGGTCTGCTGCCGCACGAGGCCGTCCCGGTCGTCGTGCCGCTCGCCTTCGCCTACGGCGGCGTCGCGCAGTTGATCGCCGGCGTGCTGGAGTTCAAGACCGGCAACACCTTCGGCATGGTCGCCTTCACGAGCTACGGACTGTTCTGGTGGTGGTTCGCCTTCCTGCAGTGGACCGTCGGCGCAGGCTGGCTGAAGGCGCCGCCCGCCAGCGCCGTCGCCCTCGTCCTGCTGATGTGGGGCATCTTCACCTTCCTGCTGTGGATCGTGACCTTCCGCGCGAGCAAGGCCGTGTGGAGCATCTTCCTGCTGCTGTGGATCACCTTCTTCCTGCTCGCCGCAGGAGACGCCGGCTACGGCACGGGGCACGCCGGCGGCTACCTCGGCCTGGTCACCGGCGCGGATGCGCTGCTGGTGGCTTTCATCGAGGTGCTGAACGCCACGGCCGGACGCGTCGTCATCCCGCTCGGAGAGCCGATTCTCCGCTAGACCGCGAACTCATCCTGGACATCGAAGGGCGCACCCGAAGGGAAAGGTGCGCCCTGATCTATGAAAGCGGGTATGCCCAGGTATGTCTTTTCATGGGTCGCATACAGATTTCCATAGATCGGTTTCTTGAGAAAGTCTCGCAAAGTGATGAAGTTGCGGGTTTTTCACAGTCTCTTTACGGCTTCGTAACTTTGGCCCATGACGTGCAATGGTGAAGATTACCAACATCTAGAGTTCGGGCGCATGCCCGGCGGAATTTCACCGCATCACGTTAACCGGGCCCATGCCCAGGAGCCGCCACTTGCGAAATATCTCCTCACCGCTTCTCAAATCTTTATTCGCGGTCACTCTGTTAGCTTCACCCTCCGCACTGATGACGCCGTCGGCCTTCGCGCAGGTTACCAGCGGTAACCTTGCTGGCATCGTCAAGGATTCTTCCGGCGCTGTTGTGGCCAAGGCGACCGTCACGGTCACCAACCAGGACACCGGTATCTCTACCACGACCACCACGAACGGAAGCGGCGAATATCTGGTCCTCAATCTTCTGAGCGGTCGTTATGACGTCACCGTGAAGAACTCGGGCTTCCAGAATTACAATCTCAAGGGCGTCGTCATCGACACCAACAAGACCTCGACGTCCGATATCACCCTCGCTGCCGCGACCTCGCAGTCGGTTGAGGTGACGGTCGATTCGGGCGTCACCATCGACACCACCTCGACCAACCTCACCGCAACCTACTCGACCGAGGAGCTCTCCACTCTGCCGAACACGACGAGCGGCGAGGGCGTGCTCAACGCAGCCCTGCTCAGCCCCGGCGTCACTTCGTCGGGCGGCGTCGGAATCGGCGTCGGCGGTTCCATCGGTGGTCAGCGTCCGCGCAGCAACAACTTCACCATCGAAGGTATCGACAACAACAATAAGGCCGTCACCGGTCCCCTCATCTACATCCCGAACGACTCGGTCGCCAACTTTACCATCATCACCGACCAGTTCTCGCCTGAGTTCGGTCACTCCACCGGCGGTCAGTTCAACACCACCGTGACCTCGGGAACCAACGCCTTCCACGGCAAGCTGTACGAGTACATGAACAACCGCAACCTGAACGCAGCGGCAGGCGTAGCCGGTGGAAAGATCTTCCCAATTCCGCGTTACGACTACAACCGTTACGGCGGCCAGCTCGGCGGACCGATCTGGAAGGACAAGCTCTTCTTCTTTGGCAACTTCGAGCGTCAGACCACCGGTGAGAGCCTCAGCTATTACCTCTGCACGCCGACCGCTGCCGGTCTCACCACCCTGAAGAGTCTGACCGGCTACGGCTTCAATACGACCAACCTCAACGCGATTGAGACCTACGTGCCGGCAGCCACCGTCACCGGCGCCGGTGGAACTGGTATCGATGCGGCAGCCGACGTCGCCTGCGGTAACCAGGCGAGCGGTCCGCAATACCTGACGGTCACCAACAACACCACGGGTACGGGAACGGCAACGCAGTCCACCAACATCCCGCTGGGTAACCTGCTTGTCTCGGCCCCGGTCTTCACCAACTTCGATGCGCTCACCACGAGCATGGACTACACGATCTCCAGCAAGGACTCGCTGCGCGTCCGCTACCTCTACAACACCGAAGGCACCTCTGACGTCGCCGCTTATCTGCCGACGTTCTTCGTCACGACGCCGTACAAGTA
Source organism: Granulicella rosea (assembly GCF_900188085.1). Lineage (GTDB taxonomy): Bacteria > Acidobacteriota > Terriglobia > Terriglobales > Acidobacteriaceae > Edaphobacter > Edaphobacter rosea. The sequence goes on along the minus strand of NZ_FZOU01000007.1, from coordinate 138,777 downwards.
CCACCTCGCCACGATCTCGGAGTACCACAGCTTCACGCCGAATCTCACGAACGAGTTCCGTATCGGCTTCAACCGCTTCGCCAACACCATCACGGCGCCCCAGCAGTACAGCGCTTCGGTCGGTTCGTTCCCGAACCTTACCTTCGATGACCAGGGTTACGACGACGTAGGACCGGATGGCAACGCTCCGCAGTTCACCATCCAGAATCTCTTCCAGGTCACCGACAACGTCAGCTGGGTCAAGGGCAAGCATGCCATCAAGATCGGCTTCGACGGTCGCAAGTACATCTCGCCCCAGCAGTTCACGCAGCGCGCTCGCGGCGACTACGAGTGGTCCGCTACCGACTACTTCCTTCACGACCTCGCGCCGGACGAGTTCGGCCAGCGTTCCAGCGGCACGCACACCTACTACGGCGACCAGACCGCGCTCTACGGCTATATCAACGACACCTGGCGCGCCACACCAACCCTCACCATCAATGCCGGTCTGCGTTACGAGTTCACCTCCGTTCCGGTGGGCGAGCGCACGCAGGCTCTCAACGCCGGTTCCAGCGTTGCCGGTCTCATCAGCTTCCACGCGCCGCAGCCTGCATACACCAGCTTCGCTCCGCGTGTCGGCGTCAACTGGGCGCCCGATTCCAAGACGTCCGTGCGCGCAGGCTTCGGCGTCGCATACGACGTGCTCTTCGACAACCTGGGTACTCTGTCCTTCCCGCCGCAGCTCTCGACCACCTCGAACGTAGTGGCGCAGACGACGCCCGCAAGTCCGCAGTGCACGACCGCCCAGACCGCGACCTGCATCTATGCATTCCTTGCGCCGAACTTCCTCACCAACGGCGGTCTGCCTGCCACGTCGAGCGGTACCTTGACGACGGCCCAGGCCATCGCAGGCACCTCGGCCTATCTTCCCAACCAGGTCGTTCCCTACGCTGAGACCTACAGCCTCACGGTTCAGCGCACCTTCGCGTCGAACTACACTGCTGAGATCGGCTACCTCGGTACCCGCGGCATTCACCTCCCGACTCAGATCCAGCTGAACAAGCAGCCGGCTGTGAACGCCACCAACAATCTCTACACCGTTGCCGGTACGACCACCATCGAGAGAGCGGGAACCTCCGCTACGAATCTCGCTGCCATCAACACCGCGAATGCCGTCATTCCGGCTTTCCGGGCGGCTGGCTTCACCAGCACCATCACCTCTTACCAGCCCTTCTCGCAGTCCAGCTATAACGCCCTGATCGCCAACCTCAGCCGCCGCATGCAGCACGGCCTTCAGTTCAGCGCCTCGTGGACCTGGTCCAAGACGATGGACGATGCGACGGCCGAGGTCTTCGCTACCGTTCTCACCCCGCGTCGTCCGCAGAACTCGCAGTGCGTCGCTTGCGACTACAGCCGTTCCGCTCTCGACCACACACACCGCGTCGTTGTTGAGGCCGTCTACAATCTCCCGTTCTTCCAGACGTCGCACAACTTCTTCCTGAAGAATGGCGTCGGCAACTGGACGGTCTCGCCTATCTATACCTATGAATCGCCTGAGTACGCCACCGCACTCTCGGGATTCAACTCCAACCTGAACGGCGACAGCGGCACTGCGATCGATCGCCCTCTTATCAACCCGAACGGCGTCAAAGGAACTGGAACCGGCGTGAATCCCATCGTCGTCGGCGGCCAGACGGTCGGATATAGCGCTAAGAACCCCAATGCTTACTACGTGGCTGCCGGTTCCGGCACGCTTCCCACCGTCGGCCGCAATACGCTGCCGATCAACCCGATCAACAACTTCGACCTGTCGCTCTACAAGCGGGTTACGATCTTCGAGCACTACTCCGTCGAACTCGGAGCTCAGGCCTATAACGCCCTCAACCATGCCCAGTACATTCCGGGCTCGGTCGATGGCGTCGACAGCAAGTCCTACACGGGAAGCTACAACTTCCAGACCGTCTCCAACGCACTCTTCAACAAGCCCAATGTGGAGTTCGGCAACAATGCCCGCACCATCCAGGTCTCGGGCAAACTGATCTTCTAACAAAACCTGCAGCAATTCTTGTAGAGGGACAGGCCTTTCGGTCTGTCCCTCTTTTTTGCCTCCTGTGAATAGAAATTGTGGTGAAAACGCCACAATTCCTCTGGCATTCCCAGCTTCTTCCGTGCCCCTCGGTTTACCCGCCTGTCCCTGTCATTTTCAAGTAAAATAATGGGATAACCATGGCTGACGATCTCTTTCCAGAAGACCCGCTCGACCCGCAGAATCCGGACGCTCCCTCCCCGCAGGACGCCGCTTCGAACAACCCGCCGCCCGCCGGAAGCCCACCCGACGGCGGGAACAATGTGCAGGGTCGCGGCGCCTTCAACATGTTGTCCATCAACATTGAAGAGGAGATGCGCCGGTCGTATCTCGACTACTCCATGTCGGTCATCATCGGCCGCGCGCTGCCCGATGTCCGCGACGGTCTGAAGCCCGTGCATCGCCGTATCTTGTACGGTATGCAGGAGATGGGCCTGCAGTTCAACAAGAAGTACACCAAGTCGGCCAAGGTCGTCGGCCATGTCATGGGTAACTATCACCCCCACGGCGACTCGGCCATCTACGACACCATGGTCCGCCTGGCCCAACCCTTCAGCTTGCGCTACCTGCTCGTGGACGGCCAGGGAAACTTCGGCTCGGTCGACGGCGACCCGCCGGCTGCCATGCGTTATACCGAGTCGCGCATGACCCGGCTTGCGAGCGAGATGCTGGCCGACATCGACTCCGACACGGTCGACTTCGTCGGAAACTACGATGAGTCGACGGTCGAACCATCGGTTCTGCCGACGCGTTTCCCGAATTTGATCGTCAATGGCGGCTCCGGTATCGCGGTCGGCATGGCGACTAACATTCCGCCCCACAACCTTTCCGAGGTTGTCAACGCCTGCCTCGCGCTGCTGGAGAAGTCCCCGCAGGATCACCGCCCGGACCTCGAACTCTGCCTGGAGCATGTCCTCGGCCCGGACTTCCCCACTGGCGGCACGCTCTTCGGACGCACCAACATCCCGCAGGCCTACCGAACCGGCCGCGGACGCTTCATGATGCGCGCCAAGTGCCGCATCGAGAACATCTCCGGCGGCCGCCAGGCCATCATCGTCGAAGAGATTCCGTACCAGGTCAACAAGTCGAAGCTGATCGAACGCATCGCCGAGCTGGTCAACGAAGGCGTCATCACCGACATCGCGCGCGACGAGTTCCGCGATGAGTCCGACCGCGACGGCATGCGCATCGTCATCGGCCTCAAGCGCGGGGCCGAGCACCAGATCGTACTGAACCAGCTCCATAAACACACCCAGATGCAGGAGTCGTTCTCGATGATCTTCCTGGCCGTCCACAACGGACAGCCCAAGGAACTGTCGCTCGACGCCGCCATTCGCGCCTTCCTCGAACACCGCCAGGACGTCGTCCGCCGGCGCACCGCCTTCCTGCTGGGCAAGGCGCGGGACCGTGAGCATATCCTGCTTGGTTACCAGATCGCGCTCGACCACCTTGACCAGGTCATCCGCATCATTCGCCAGTCGACCTCTCGTGCCGATGCGCGCGAAAACCTCTTTGCCTTCTTCAGCGGCAAGACCGTCAGCCTGCGCGGCGCGGAGCTGGCCGGCGTCACGCTCGACCCGGGCAAGTACAACATCGACACGCGCTTCCTGCCGACCACCGCAGCCGGCGTCGCGACCCTCATCCTGTCGCTCAAGCAGATCGACGCGATCCTCGAACTGCAGCTCTACCGCCTCACCCAGCTCTCGATCGACGAGTTGCTGAACGAGCTGGCCCGCATCCGCGAGAATATCGCCGAGTATGAGGCCATCCTCGGCGACATCCGCAAGCTCAAGGCCGTCATCGCCGCCGAACTGCGCGAGATCCTCGCGAAATACGGCGACGCCCGCCGCACCCAGATCCTCGACGAGGCCGCCGATCTCACCCTCGAAGACCTCATCACCGACGAGCAGGTCGCCGTCACCGTCTCGCACACTGGCTACCTCAAGCGGACGCCGATCACCACCTACCGGCAGCAGCGCCGCGGCGGCACTGGGCGCATCGGCATGAAGACCCGCGACGAGGACTTCGTCGCGCAGCTCATCATCGACTCCACCCACGCCTACCTGCTCTGCTTCACCAACACCGGCCGCGTCTACTGGGTCAAGATCTACGAGATCCCCGACACCGGCACCACCGGCAAAGGCAAGGCCATGGCCTCGCTCATCGACCTCCAGCCGGGCGAGAAGGTCGTTACCATCCTCGCCGTCAAGGATCTGGTTGAAGAGGGCAAGAACATCCTCTTCGCCACCCGCAACGGCACCGTCAAGAAGACGCCGCTCAAGGACTTCTCGAACGTGATGGCGCGCGGCATCATCGCGATCGGCATCGACAAGGACGACGAGCTCATCACCGCCCGTATCACCGACGGCAATCAGGTCATCTTCCTCGCCACCCGCGAAGGCATGGCGATCCGCTTCGACGAGCAGGACCTCCGCGCCATGGGCCGCCCGGCCTATGGCAACCGCGGCATCAACCTGCGCAAGGGCGACTACGTCATCGGCGCCGCCGTCACCCCGGGCCAGGCTGCGCGCGAGTCCCAGCGCCGCGAACGCGCCGAAGCCCTCGGCCTCACCCAGCAGCTCGAAGCTGTCACCGGACCCACCTCCGCGCTTGCCAGCTTCCGCGACGCAGGCGCCGCCCCCGCCGAAGGCCAGGAGCTACTCGGCTCCGACACTCCCATCGACGACGAGGCGCAGGCCAAGCTCGACAAGCTCGACGAGAAGCTCGGCCTCACCCCCTGCCTCATCCTCACGGTGTCCGAGAACGGCTACGGCAAGCGCACCGACGTCGACCGCTACCGCCTGCAGTCGCGCGGAGGCACCGGCGTCATCAACATGAAGACCACGCCCAAGATCGGCAAGGTCACCAGCATCCAGCTCGTCGACGACACCAGCGAGCTGATGGTCATCAGCCAGTTCGGCAAGATCATCCGCATCGACACCAAACAAATCCGCGCCGCCGGCCGAGGCACCATGGGCGTCAAACTCCTCGACATGGACGCCCAGGACAAGGTCGCCGCAGCCATGGTCATCCCCCCCGAAGAAGCCAAGGTGCAGCCGGAGAACGGGACGTTGTTGTAGTGGCTGAACGGCTCTATCTCGACTCCTGCGTACTGAATCGTCCCGGCGACGATCAGCGCCAGCCGAGAGTGCGAGCTGAGTCTGCCGCTATTGCGAAGATCCTGGACATCGCCGTAGCAGGCGGCGTCCACTGGATCGCGAGCAGCGTCGTCGAGTTGGAACTTAAACGCAATCCCCGTCGAGAACGACGGGAAGATGCTCTTTTATTGCTGTCGTTGACGTCGGAGTTCGTTCATCCGACGCCCGCCAGCTTTCAACGTGCGATTGCCCTTCGTGCTGAAGGATATGGCGACTTCGACGCCCTCCACCTCGCGGTCGCGGAGCTGACCAAAGTCGATTGCCTGCTGACGGTCGACGATCGCTTCCTTCGGCGCGCGGGTCGCAGACCCAATAGTCCGGTACCGCGAGTGGAAAATCCGATAAACTGGGGTCGCAGGAGGTCGCCATGGCTACTCAACCCGTAAGCGACATGACCGACGAACAGTTCGACCGCCACGCGATGACCATTCTCGCCCGGGAACTCGGCGCTGGCGGACTTGCGCGCTTCATCAGCTTGCACCGCTCCGGCCCCGGCGACTACACAGCAGACCGCCATCAATGGCTCGCTGGCGTCACCATCGAAGATATTGCTCGCGAATTGACGAAATAGGCAGTCCTCGAGCTTTTGGTCAACCCAACGACTTTAAACAATCTAGATCAGATTAGCTAGTTCGAAGTCCTCGACTCGCGCGCCGCAAGTTCGGAATTGATGGCCTCGCTCAAATTTTCCTTGGATATAACTCAGCCTATATGGCTTAAGAACGCCTGAGATCAGGGCGAGTTCGGAGGAAGTAGAGCATCATTTGCCCTCCAAATCCTTCAGCATCACCTCACGCAGCATCTGGTTAGCCCGCGTCTGATACCCCGCGCCATCCTTCTTCAGCCAGGCGAGCACGTCCGCATCCAGCCGCAGGCTCACCGCCTCCTTCACCGGCTGGTAGACCCTCCGCGCGCCGCATTCTTCCGTCCAGGGACATCCCCGCCCCGCGTATCCTCATCCAGTTAACCAGGAACAGGAAAGAGGTACGCATGTCCGACATCATTGCCAGCGCAGTCCCCATCGAGCACCCCAAGGCGCCGCACGACCCCCACGAGATCAACCCCAAGATGGCGTCCGATATCGCCTACTGGGCGAAGGAGTTTGGCGTCTCCGGCCAGTTGCTGCATGAGGCTATCCGCGTCCACGGCACCCACGTCGAGAAGGTCCGCCACGCGCTCGCCACCAACTCCGTCAGCTTGGAGTAGTCGAGACCAGACACGCACGCCCCATGCAGCGCCGGGTCTTCCGGGCCGCATGGGGCGTCGGTGCGAGTAGGCTACTTCGCCGTCATATCGGCGTTCAGACGCACCGTGCCGCCGCTGTACGTGATGTTGCGGCTCCAGTCCTCGAAGCCCTTTTTCTTCACCACGATCTTGTGTTTGCCGGGCTTGAGCGTTACGACGGACGGCGTATTGCCGACGAACTCGTCGTCCACCTCGATATCGCAGTTCGGTACGCTTGCCTCCACGCTCACACCCTGGGCGACCGCGGGAGCGGCTGCGGTCTGCACGACGATCGGGGCCGCGGGCGCGGCTGCCACGGCTGCGGCTGCCGCGGCGGCGGATTTCAGCTCGGTCGCATGCGCGGACCAGTGCGCGAGGATCGCCTTGCAGGAGTCCTGAACCGACCCGCCGACCGACAGCGTCGACTCGGAGAAGATGCTGTCGCCGTTCGTGCGGACGAAGACGGCGACCTTGTCCTTGTGCGCCAGGAACGATTTGCCGCCCTCGTGGTCCAGTTCGACCACATAATCCACCATCTGCGGAAGGTTGTTGATGATGACCTGCGGGCATCGCTGGCCGAAGGTTTTGATGATCTCCGCCGTCTGCGGGCGTGCGCCGCCGGAAGCGCTGCTGGCGAAGCCGCCGCCGCTGCGGTTTCCGCCGCCGCCGCCGCTGGCTGACATGGACCATGAGTTGCTGTCGGTGATGAAGACGCGAGCCTGATCGGCTGGCGCAGCCGATGGTGCGACGGGTGCGGCTGGGGCTTGGGCGAATGCGGTTGATCCCGCAGAAAGCAGGCAGAATACGGCGGCAGAAAAGATCTTCACCGGGGCCTCGAGTCACAACTTGGATGCGAGAACTCTATCTGCGAAACCGTGCCGGTGCAAGTGCCCCTTAGTGGTACGGCGATGGTGGGAAAGAACTTAGCTTTCGGTCTGCTCGCGTACGTCGACGTACTCTTCCGTAAACGGCCGCTTGCGAAAGGTCGTCCAGAAGTAGTTGATGGTGTAGCGGGCGGCGATGGTCAGCATGCCTTCCTTCTTCAGCCGTCGCGCGCTGGAGAACATCTTGAGCCGGAAGGTGAACTCGACTTTTCCTAAACGATTCATTCTACGAGCGATATCGGTGTCTTCGCCGTAAAAGGGGATCGACAGATTGAAGCCGCCGATCTGCTGCAGCGCCTCGCTGCGCAGCACGAAGTTGCCGCCCTGCACCATCGATCCTGCCCGCAGAATGTAGCGGTTGGTCACATAGACCATGAACGCCAGCAGGTAGAAGACATGGACGCTCACGCGTTGCGACGGCGTGAGGTCGTAGTAGACGACCGGGCCTGAGAGCGCGACAAGATTCTTCTCCTCGACGAAGGCGGCCAGCACCATGTCGACCCAACCGGGCGTTAGGCGGGAGTCGGAGTCGACGTTGGCGATCAGCTCGCCCGAGCTGGCGCAGAAGCCGGCCTGCCGAGCATAAGTCAAGCCCTTGCGCGGTTCGTCGACGACCGTAACTCCGACATAGGAAAGCGCGACCGCGCGCGTCCGGTCGGAGCTGGCGTTGTTGACGACGATGATCTCGCAGTCGAGCCCGCGTGTCTGGGCCAGAATCGACTCCAGGCACGCCGGCAAGTAGGCCTCTTCGTTGTACGCAGGAATGACGAAGCTGATCCGCATCCCACAACGCTAGTCCGGGGTTGTTACAGCCGCGCTAAATCTGTGTGTCTATATAGATACTTCGCTGGATGTGGACTCGCCCGGTCCGGCTGCACTGCGTCGAATATCGGCCCAGGCCAGCGCGTCGAGAACCGGCAACCGGACCCTGACGAAAGTGCCGCCTCGTTTTGGGGTAGGCCCTCAAGTTCCCTGCAATCAAGCCGATAAGCAACATACTGCATCCGGCGATGAAGCCTGTGGGCCTCGTTGCACCCCGCCAGCAATTAGCGAAAGAGTAAACAGAATCAACCTGGGTACTTATCCATGCACCGCGAACCTCGTACCTTCGAACTTGCTCTGGCGCTTTCCCGGCCTCCAAAAACCTGTATGCGCGCAAACGCCCCCTTCCCGGCCCTCCTGGCGCTGTCTGGCCTGGTTCTGCTCGCTCCAACCGCTTTGGCGGTGACTCATCGGGCCCCTGCAAAGGCAGAGCACAGCTCTGCGTCCAAATCCTCCAAGGCTGAGGCGAGGAATGCGAAGCCAGCCAGAGGCGCGAAGGCCGCAAGCGCCAAGGCCGGCAAGAAGGCCGAGCCCGCGCTGAAGAAGACCTCCTCCAGAAAAGCATCGGGCAAGACCTCGGAGAAGCCTGAAAAGCCGTCGAAGCACGGTCGTGGCAAGACCCACGAAGCGCCCGAGCCGCTGGCGCTGAGCCGCGTCAGCCGCGAGAAGGGCAAGCACCAGCATGCGGTGGAGGCGAAGCCCGAGCCGCGCCTCATCGCCAGCAAGAAGCCCGCGCCCGAGCCGACGCGCGTCGCGAAGCTCGAGCGCACCGAGCCGGAGCCAGCGCCTGCAGGACCCGAGCCGCACGTGCAGCACAATCGCAAGGTGCATCTGGAGGCAGACGCCCCGCAGGCGCCAGCCGCTGCGCCGGCCGTCGACCCGCACCACGCGCTCTCTCCGGCGGACCTGAACTCCGGCACCTCGCACCCGCCCACCGACGATGAGTCGCAGCCGATGCAGAAGTCGATCGTGGAGCTGCCCGACCCGCCCTCGAGCACGCCCGCGAAGCAGACCGTCAGCGTCGTGCGCCTGCCGCTGCAGATGAAGGAGATTCCGGTGGTTGCGCCGGTCGAGACCGCGACGGTCGCGCCCTTGCCCAGCCCGAAGCTCTTCAACGAGCACGGCCGGCTGATCATGCCGCCGCCGCTCAAGGGTTCGCACGAGATCCTGGTGCGCCAGAACGTGAACGCCGACGCCGACGGCCTGGAGCGCATCCGCGACGACGAGGACCTGGCCCGGATGCGCGCTTCGAACATGCTGGTCGCGCTGCCTTTGAGCGAGGGCTTGTCCGTGGATGAGCGCCTGCCGGTGGATCGCCGCTACGCCCGCCCCTGGGCTGCGCGCTTCCTGTCGGATATGTCGCGCGCGCACTACGCCCGCTTCCAGACGCCGCTGCAGGTGAACTCCGCCGTGCGTACGGTGCAGTTTCAGGCGCGGCTGATCCATACCAACGGCAATGCCGCGCCGTTCGAGGGCGAGACGGCTTCTCCACACCTCACGGGTCAGGCCGTGGATATCGCCAAGAAAGGCCTGTCGCAGACCGAGATCGCCTGGATGCGCGGGTACCTGCTGCCGCTGATCCAGCAGGGCAAGGTGGATGTGGAGGAGGAGTTCCAGCAGTCCTGCTTCCACATCAGCGTGTACCGCAAGTACATGCCGTCCGCCGCGCCGAAGCGGATCGTGGTGACGCATCGCGGGTCGGCGCAGGCGTTGGCCGCGGCGATGCAGTAGCGCCGATTCTCTGCAACCGCCTGGGGATCAAAACGTATGCCCAAGCCGGGCCTCCAGCGCTGCGCGGTAGGTTCTGCTCACCCGGAGCCTGCCGCCGTGCCTGGTCAGCATCTCGAACTCGCCGTGCGAGAGCGGTTCGAGCTGAACGATGCTTTCGAGGTTGACCACGGTCGAGCGGTGTACGCGGACGAACTGGCGGGGATCGAGCTGATCCAGCAGCGACGTCAGCGAGTGCCGGTGCAGGAGCTGCTTTCCTCCGATATGCAGCGTCACGTACGGCCCAGCCGCCTCAATCCAGTCGATCTGCTTCGCCGTCACAAACCGGGTGACGCCGTCCGACTTTACGGCGAGGCGGTCCGGATACTCCCGGCGCATCGGTGCGTGCGAGAGAGCGCGAGCCAGTCCCTGTCCAAACTCACGGATCTGAAGATCTTCCATCCTGCCCTTCGCGCGCGCGAGCGCCGCCTGCATGCGCTCGTCCGAGAACGGTTTGAGCAGGTAGTCCAGGGCGTTGGCTTCAAACGCGCGGATCGCGTGTTGGTCGTAGGCGGTGACGAAGACCGTCAAGGGCATGCGTCCGGGTCCGAGCGCGTCGATCAGTTCGAAGCCGTTCATGCCCGGCATCTGGATGTCGAGCAGCAGCAGGTCCGGCTTCCTGGTTTGGATGGACTGGAGCGCCTCCTGGCCGTTACAGGCCTCCGCGATCTCGCCGATATCGGGGTCCGCGCGGAGAAGGTCGGTGATGCGCAGGCGTGCGGAGTCCTCATCGTCCACGACCAGCACGCGGATACCGGGCAGAGTTGGCTTCATGGCGCCTCCTCCATGAAGCGCAGGGGCAGCGCGATGCGAACCTCGACGCCGCCAACCGCTCCGGGCAGGACCTCGAACCGGCCCTGCGAGCCTGGATCGCGCACCGCGAGCCGCTCCCGCGTCAGACGAAGGCCCATGCCTGTCTGATCGTCGATGGACCAGCCCGGCGTGAGGCCGACGCCGTCGTCGACCACACCCAGCAGGAGTTGCCCCGCGGCGATCCTTGCCGAGATGGTCAGGCTTCCGCCACCCGTCAGCGGCGCGATGCCGTGGCATATCGCGTTCTCGACCAGAGGCTGCAGGAGAAGGCTTGGCACGAGGGCTTCGCGGGCATCCGCGGCGATGTCCATCTCGATACGCAGCCGGTCGCGGTAGCGCATCTTCTGCAGCGCGAGGTAATGTTCGACGAAGGCGAGCTCCTCGCGCAGAGAAATCGACTCGCGGCCCTGGGACTTCAACGAGAGGCGCAGCAGGTCGCCAAGCTGCTCGATCATGCTGCGCGCCAGACGCGGATCGCGTTCGACGTAGGCAGAGATGCCGTTGAGCGTGTTGAAGAGAAAATGCGGATCGAGCTGCGATCGCAGCGCATGCAGCCGAGCCTCGCTCGCCATGCGTTCCGAGCGCTCGGCGCGAATCCTGGCGCTGAGGTACCGCTGCTGGTACGAATAGGCCTGCGTGGCTCCCACGATCATGAAGTAGACGAGCAGGCTCCAGAAGATATCGCGGCCCGCCTCGACGAGTACGGCATGCGAGTGCGTTTGCGACCAGTCGCCGAGCCGCAGGAGAGCGCGCACTACCGCCAGAAGGTAACTGTAGAGGAGCGCGACGCAGGCGCCGATGGCAAGATGGCTCGCGACCCTCATGCCGAGTCTTTCGCCAGGGAACCGAAGCGCGCGGTCGACCGCGACGATTCCCGGCGCCAGCAACCCCCACAACCACCACTGGACCAGCGCGGCCAGGAGAGTGCGCCCCAGATTCGCGCTTCGCCCGAGTAGCGGCAGGACGAACACGAGACTCACCGCCGTCCAGAAGACGAACGCGAGGACAACACCCCGGAGCCTGCCGCCTGCCGCTTTCATGCTCCAGCCATCCGCCACGGTTTACCTCTGCATGGACAGGATGGCGTAGATGTCGTCTCTGCGTCCACTGCGGCGCGCGCGGATCGGTGCGTTCTGGCCGAGGCGAGGATGTTGTGGGCGCCGCTTCATGCGCTGCGGGCGCCGGTTCATGCAGCCCCGATCCCTTTGGAGACAAAGTTCACTTCGTGGTGGGGAAAGCCTCTATCTTCGCCAGAGACATGGCGCAACCGATCACCCGCCATGCCGTGAAAGAGGAAAAACATGCACCGGATCCAAGCCGCACTACTCGCCATCTCGCTCGCACTCTGCCCCTCCGCCCAAGGACAGCATGGCGCTGCTCTGCCCGCGTCGCCGGACCGGGACACTGCCGATATTCAGCAGGTCATGGAGAGCTTCCATCGGGCGGTCGTCGCCCATGACGGCCAGCGCGTGGCGTCCCTCTTTGTCGCCGATGGAAGCACATGGTTCAACGTGCTGTCGGACGAGGCGTTCGCCGCGGCGCGCGCCAGAATGCCCTCTGCCACGAAGGTCAAACACTCCAGCTTCGCCGAGTTTTCGAAGTTCGTCTCTACGTCGACCTCGGCGCTCAACCCGCAGCACACCCATGTTCAGATCCACACGGACGGCGTGATCGCCTCGGTCTACTTCGACTTTGTATTCCTGATCGACGGCAAGCCACAGAATCGCGGCAGCGAGACCTGGCAGTTGGTGAAGGCGGCGGATGGCTGGAGGATCGCGGCGATCACTTACTCTTCGAATCCGCCGGCGTAAGGGAATTACGAGCGCCCGTGGCGGCGCCGGCAAAGAGTGGACGAGCCCCTAATACCCGCGCTGATACATCCGCGACATGCGGTCGTGCCAGCCCAGGCCGTCGTCGTCGAGCGCGGCCCAGATCAGGCCAAGACCCAGCGGTGCGGCGGCGATCAGGGTGGTGAAGACGCGTTTGCGCATGGCTTTGCGGGTGGGGTTTTCGTCGGTGAAGGTGCACAGGCCGATGCGGGCGTAGCGCATGCCGGGCGTCGCGTCCGAGAAGGTGAAGAAGAGCAGGTGGTAGAGGATGTGGAAGACCGCGAGCGTCGCGACGGCGGCGATGGCGGTCGGGACGACGCCCGGCAGCTCGAGCGTGGGGCCGCAGGCGACGGCGAAGGCCGTGCCGAAGGCGATGAATCCACCCAGCACCAGCGCGGCGTCGACCGTGGCGGCCATCAGCCGGTGCGGGATGCTGGCGGTGTCGGGCGGCACCAGCGAGGGCAGCAGGTCTTCGGCGCGGGTCGCGAGGGTGCGCTCATACTCCGGCTCGCTGTCGTATGCGGCCGGGGGCGTGCTGATGGCATCGAGCCAGATGGCGGACCAAATCGGCTGCAGGTCCTGCGCGGCGGCGGGTGCGGGCTGGTCGGCCTCGACTTCGAAGATGCGGAGCTGCGCGCTCTGCTCTGCCTCGAAGGCGTCGGCGTCCTCGCGCAGCGGGCCTTCGGCCAGGCGGGGACGCGCCTTGCGGGTGGCGACGAGCTGGCGCGGAAATTCGAGCAGGTTGGCCGGAATCTCTTCGAGCGGCGCCGGCGGCTCGATCGGTTCGAAGACCGGCGACTGGCGGAAGGCGATCTCTTCGTCGAGCGCCTCGGTCTCTTCGGGGTCGACGCGGTGGACGAGCGCGTTGTCCTTGAAGGGCACCTGCTTCAGGCCGACATCCTCGTAAAGACGAACGGTCAGCCCGGCGGAGGAGCGTTCCTTCACCACCTCGGACCGAGCCGGCGCGGGCGTGATGGGGGTGAGGTCCACCGGCGACAGCGCCAGGGGTTCGAACTCGGAGGGTTTGGGCTGCTCGGCTTCGGTGGTGACAAGGCGCGGCGCGGGTGCGGCGGCGGGCACGACTGCCTGCGGGCCGGGCTTGAACTCCTGCGGAGCCTCCCACTTCTGCAGCTCGTCGAGGATCTGGCGCTGGGCGGCGACGACGGCCTCCGCGCTGCGCGTGGCGACCTCGGCGGCGGCGGCGGCCTGTTCGATGGCGCGGCGAGCCTCTTCGGCCAGCACGGCGCGGTAGCTGGGGGACTGGGCGAAGCGTGCCGCGACGGCTGCCGCGGCGGAGTTCGTGGGTCTGGCCTTGGTCTGAACCGGCGCTGCGGCGAGCCGGGCCGCGGCCTGGCTGCGCGTTCTGCGCTCGCGGTGCGCGGCCAGAGTCGCCGCTGCCTGTTGCCGCAACGCGTTGGCTGCTCCTCCGTCTAATACTTCAACGGGGGAGTCGGAGCGGTCTGAACGCAGGTCGGCGGCCTCGTACTCGGAGGGCAGAATGTCGAGCTGTGCGGAGCTCATGGTATTCAAGGACAGGACCCAGTTTCGTGAAATCGTTTAGCCTGACAAGTGTGGTGCGTGTGAGCCGTAGGGAACCAGTTCGACGAAGCCGGGGAGAGAGCCTGGAGATCCAGAGGGGAGAGCGGCTTTTGCCGGGTTTCCGCTGGGCTTCAAACGCTTTTTCGCCGTATATCGCCGCACGCCGCGCTTACCTCTTCATATCTATCACGCTGCTGGGTGGGTTTCATCCGCAGCTTGCGGCCCAGCAGGTGACGCCGGAGGCACCCCCCCCTGCCGCCATCGCGATCCCGGCCGAACCGCCCGCTCCATTGCCGGACAGACCGGGCCAGACGCAGTTTCCCGTCGCACAGATCGTCACTCCTCCAGGCGACAGCACGCTGGTCAAGATCGACTCCGCCACGCAGTCGGAGTCGGGCGGCGTCTACGTGCTCGACGGCAATGTGACGATTCTCTACAAGGACCACACCGTCCAGGCCGACCACATCGAATACGACGCCAACACGGACGAGGTGACGGCGACCGGCCACCTGACCATCTCCGGCGGGTCGAACCACGAGGTCATCCACGCCAGCCACGCGACGATGAACCTGAAGACCTCAACCGGCCGCTTTTACGACGTCACGGGCTCGGTCGGGGTGAAGGTCTCGCCGAACATGAAGCTGAGCTATACCAACTCGAACCCGTTTCTCTTCACCGGCCGGCTGGTGGTGAAGACGGGCGAGCATGAGTACGAGGTCTACGACGGCACGGTGACCTCGTGTCAGTTGCCCAAGCCGGACTGGCTCCTGGCCGCGGCCCATCTCTCCTTCGACGGCGACAAGGCGCGGGCGAGGAACTCGATCTTCCACCTGCTGAACATTCCGCTGCTCTATCTGCCGTATGTCACGCACCCGGTCGATTCGGAAGACCGGCAGAGCGGCATCCTGATCCCGGTGATCAGCAAGTCTTCGACCAAGGGCCTGGTGATCGGCGAGGAGATCTACTTCGTCATCAATCGCAGCATGGACATGACGGTCGGCGCGGCGTACTACTCGTCGGTCGGCTGGGAGCAGTCGGCGGTCTTCCGCTGGAAGGGCGCAGGCAACGACTTCGCCACCGCGCACTACAACGGCGTGCTGGACCGGCAGCCGCCGGGTCCGACCAACCAGGGCGGTGAGGACGTGCTCTTCTCGGGCCGGCGCGACCTCAGCCAGAAGACCCGGCTGGCGGCCACGGTCGAGTATCTCAGCTCGTACATCTACCGCGAGGCCTTCACGCCGAACTTCAACCAGGCCGTGACCAGCGACGTCGTCTCGACCATGTACGCGACGCGCGAGAGCAACGGCATCGAGACGGCGCTCGAAGGCGATCGCTACCAGGGCATCAAGGAGGTGCAGTCGGTGACCGCCGCCGGGCAGCAGGTGCGCATCTTCCATGCGCCGGCGCTGGAGGTCTCGACGACCGACCATGCCTTCGCCGGCACGAACCTGCAGTGGAGCTTCGACGCCTCGGCCGCGGGGTTGAAGCGGACGCAGCCGAACTTCACCACCAGCGGCGTCATCGAACGCTTCGACCTGCATCCGGAGCTGGCGTTTCCGTTCGGACTACCGGGCGGCTGGCGCTTCCGGCCGTCGATCGCCGGGCGGGAGACGCTCTATACGCGCAGCCGCGTGACGCCGTATACCGGGACCGTTCCGGTCGAGAGCGAGGCCGGTCTGAGCCGGTCGGATGTGGAGGTGAAGGTGGACGCCCGGCCGCCGGTGCTTGAACGCACCTTCGCGCTGAAGGGCGGAGCGGCGAAGCTCTTCGGCCCGGAGCTGAAGCACACCATCCAACCGGAGCTGACCTACCGGTATACGACCGGCGTGGGCAACTTCCTGAATGTGCTGCGCTTCGACGAGGCCGACGTGGTGGCCGATACGAACGAGGCCGAGTACGGCGTGACGCAGCGCATCTACCTGCGTCCGCGCAAACATAGCTGCAACACGGCCGAGGTCAGTCAGGAGCCGGGATTGAACACCGAGGACGCGGAGGTCGAGACCGACGACGCGGGCGGGAAGAAGACCTGTCCGAACGAGGAGTGGATCAGTTGGCGGCTCTCGCAGAAGTACTTCTTCGACCAGAGCTTCGGCGGCGCGGTGATCCGTGGCCGGCGCAACATCTTCGACTCGACCCTGCAGTTCTCGGGCGTGGCCTTTCTGACGGAGCCGCGCGAGACCTCGCCGATCCTGTCGCGGCTGCGCATCCGCACCAACGCCAAGATGGACCTGGAGTGGGACTTCGACTACGACTCCGGGGCGAAGAAGTTCACCTCGAACAACGTCTTCATCGACCTGCACCAGGGCAAGAGCTTTGGCGCGCTCAGCTACGCGCGGCTGGACGCTCCGGGCCGTTTCTACACCCAGGGGACGAGTTCCTCGACCTCGAACTTCAGCCAGCTACGCGTGCTGATGGGCTATGGCGTGCCCACCAAGCCGGGGCTGAGCGTGGCGGCAAACGCCGGCATCGATCTGGACGCGGGTTCGAACGTGACCACCACGGTCGCGGCCACTGCGACCACGCCCGCCACCACGACCACCAGCTATCAGTCCCTGCTGCAGTACGCGGCGCTGCAGAGCAGCTACAACTGGAACTGCTGCGGCATCAGCGTGGAGTATCGCAAGTACGAACTCGGCTCGGTGCGCAACGAGGGCGTCTACCGGTTCAACTTCACGCTGGTCAACGTGGGCACGGCGGGCAATCTGAAGCGCGCCGAACGCCTGTTCTAAGCGGGAGTCGACCGTGGTCCGAACACATCTGCGTGAGATAATCGGGATTGTGCCGATTGTCCACAATTCGCTGAAGCCCCTGCGTTTGAGTCTGAGCTTAGCTTCGGCGGCTCTCTGCCTTGGCCTTTCGTTTGGCGCCGTAACCGGCTGCCATGCGCAGGTTCCGGCTGCCGGCGCCAAGCTGCCGGCCGAGCTGAACCGGCGGGTCGAGATCCTCATCCGCCAGAAGCTCGGCGTGCCGCCCAACTATTCGCTGGAGATCAGCGGCCGCTCGCCCAGCGAGGTCGCGGGCTTCGACCAGATCGCGGTCGTCTTCACGGCCGACGGCAAGAGCAGCCCGGCGGCGAAGTTTCTGCTCTCGACCGACGGCAACCAGTTGGCGCAGTTGAACAAGTACGACCTCTCGAAGAATCCGAAGGAGCTGGTCTCGGACGGCGGACGCCCCTGGCGCGGCGGCCCGGCGAGCGCGCCGGTGCTGATCGTCGGCTTCGACGACCTGGAGTGCCCGTACTGCGCGAAGATGAACGCGCAGCTCTTCCCGGCCATCACCAAGCGCTACGGCGACAACGTCCACTTCGTCTACCGCGACTTCCCCATCTCGCAGCACCCGTGGGCGATGCGCGCGGCGGTGGATACGAGCTGCGTCGCGGCGCAGAGTTCGCCCGCGTACTGGAGCCTGGTCGACTACATCCACGCGCACGCGGGTGAGATGGGCGGCGAGGAGAAGACCATCGCGAAGGCCAACGCCGAGCTTGACCGGCTGGCCCGCGAAGAGGCCAAGCGCAACAAGCTCGACGAGGCCAAGCTGAACGCCTGCATCGAAAAGCAGGACCACACCGCCATCGACGCCTCGTTGAAGCTGGGCGAAAGCCTGGGCGTCGAGGCGACGCCGGTGCTCTTCATCAATGGCGAAAAGCTCGAAGGCGCGTATCCGCTGGACGACGTCTTTCGCATGATCGACGGCGCGCTGGTGGCTGCCGGGCAGACTCCGCCGCCGCCCGCGACACCGACCGTGCTGACGGCCCCCGCACCCGCCGCGACCCCCGCAACATCCAGCAAGTAGCCAGGAACGAACCACTTATTTTTTCAGGATGCAGGAGAGCATGAACGTGCCGAATCTGATGGAACCCGTGAACGCACACCGCACCACCTCGGCGGGAGCACGTATGCATGTCCTCGCGCCGGCGGCCCTGATTCTGGCGCTGGCTCTCGCAGGCTGTAAGGCCAAGCCCAACGCCGACGTCGTCGCGACGGTCAACGGCCACGCGATCATGCGCGCCGAGATGGAAAAGATGTACACGGCGCAGTTGGGCGAGGCCGCGCAACAGCAGCAGGGACAACCTTCGAGCGAGCAGGCCGACAGCCTGCGGCTCGGCGTGCTGCGCGAGCTGATCGACGAAGAGGTGCTGCAGCAGCGCGCCGCGAAGATGAATCTGACCGCGACCGACGCCGAGGTGGACGCGAAGCTCGCCGAGATGAAGGCGCCTTACACCGAGGAGCAGTTCGACCAGCGCCTGAAGGCCAGCTCGCACACGCTGGACGAGGTGAAGCACGACCTGCGCCACACGCTGACGATCAACAAGCTGCTGAACAAGGAGATCAACTCCAAGATCACGGTTTCGGACGCGGACATCAACAACTACTACAGCCTGCACAAGGCCGAGTTCAACAACATCGAGACGCAGTACCACCTGGCGCAGATTCTGGTGACCTCGGACGGCGCACAGCGCGCGAACAATCTGCAGGGTAGCAAAGCCAGCAACGACGAAGAGGCGCGCAAGAAGATCGCCGCGCTGCGCAACCGCGTGGACTCGGGCGAGGACTTCGGCTCGCTCGCGATGAACTTTTCGGAGAACCCGCAGACCTCGGCCTCGGGCGGCGACATGGGTTCGGTGTCGGAGTCGCAACTGCGCTCGAATCCTGTGGTCTTTCAGGCGATCAGCGGGCTGAAGCCGGGCGGCGTCACTCCGATCCTGCCCTTCCCCGATCCGCAGGACCCGAAGAAGATCGGCGGGTACGCGATCTTCCAGCTCATCTCCCGCGACCCGGCCGGCCAGCACGACGTGAAGGAGCCGCAGATCCAGCAGCGCATCCGCCAGGGCCTGCACGACGCCCGCGCCCAACTGCTGAAGGGCGCCTACTTCGAGATGCTGCGCGACCAGTCCAAGGTGGAGAACTTCTTCGCCGAGCAGATCTTCAAGAACGACGCCCACTAAAGACTTACCACTGACGCTCGGGTACCCCATCCTTTCGGTTTCATCGAAAGGGTGGGACGTACGCCGCTTCGGCACTTTACGTCCCACCCTTCGCAAACGCGCGAAGGATGGGGCGCCCGGGCTGTCGGTGTTGTTCTTGACTCTGTTTGTCATCCTCGAAGAGGATCTGCTTTTCGCTTTTGTCTTTGGCGGTCAACCGATACACTGGCGCCTATGACAGACGAACGATTCTGGGCGCTCATCGAGAAAGCTCGCGCAGGCGGCTTATTCCGTCCAAACAGCAAGGCATCCGCCGATCCCGACCGAATGCGTAAAGTATTGAAGCCCCTCGGCAACGACGAGGTTTACGACTTTGGACGAACGTTCTACCGGAAGGTCGGCGAAATGAATAGCTGGCGGCTGTGGGGCGCGGGCTATGTCATCGCAGGCGGTATGAGCGACGACAGCTTCCACTATTTCCGCGCCTGGATCGTCGGTAAAGGCAAGGTCGTCTTCGATATCGCGATGACCGATCCCGACGCGCTGGGACCGCATATCGACGACCCATCTGTCGACAACGAAGGGTTGGGATACGTCGCGGTCACCTTGCTGAAGGAGCGTGGATTGGATGACCACCCGATCGCAGGAATTAATCCGGATGGCGAACCTGTAGGCGAACCGTTCGATGAGGAGACGGTGGCTGAGCGGTTTCCGAGGCTTGCGACGCAGTTCGGTTAGAGAATAGCCAGTCCCGAAAAGCAGATCCTTCGCTACGCTCAGGATGACAGCTTGGTGGTGGATTTGCGCCGGTTCTGGTGAAAGCGTGGGGCTTCATCCGCAGGAATAGAGACCGGAAGGCACAGGGGTTAGCCTTGGATCGTTAGCGCTGTAACCATCGCTGCAACGGTGTGTCTCGTCCCCGGATGCACCCACTCCGGCGCGATCTCCGCCAGCGGAGCCAGGACGAAGGCTCGTTCGGCCATGGCGGGATGCGGCAGCGTCAACTCGGACGTCTCCATCACAACATCGTCCGCGAAGAGCAGGTCCAGGTCGATGATTCTAGGGCCTTTGGCCGGGACGAGCTCGCGCCGGCGGCCCATCTCGCGTTCGATCTCCAGCAGGGCGCGCAGCAGAGCGAGCGGCTGTAGATCGGAATCTAAAAGAGCGGCGGCGTTCAGGAACTGGGGCTGGTCGAGGTATCCGACCGGGTCGGTGTCGTAAAAGCTGGAGACGGCGACGACCTCACCCAGCGCTCCAAGCCGCCGCAGGGCTTCGCGCAGGTTGGCGGCGCGGTCGCCGAAGGCTGAGGGCAGGTTGGAGCCGAGTGCGATTCCGCTACGCATGCATGGGTTGCAGCGCGCCGAGCCGGGGGCTTGCGACCTCTTCGTCGCGGACGACATCGTATCCATGAGCCAGCTCCCAGGCGGAGCGGTCGCGCATCAGCCGCTGGACCAGCGCTGTGTGCATGGCGTGTCCGGCGCGCTCGGCGACGACACGTCCCTGGATGCGGCGTCCGGCGAGCGCGAGGTCGCCGATCAGGTCGAGGACTTTGTGGCGGACAAACTCGTCCGGGAAGCGGAGCGGGCCGTTCTGAACTCCGGAACGCGTCAGGATGATGGCGCAGGCGTCCGACGCTCCGCGGATGAGGCCCATATCGCGCAGCATGGCCTCGTCTTCCTTGAAGCCGAAGGTGCGCGCCGGCGCGATCTGGCGAACGTAGTCGCCGCTTGCCAGGTCGCCCCGGAAGGTCTCGTAGCCGATCGGCGCGGGAAAGTCGATCATGTAGTCGATGCTGTAGCCGGCGCCGGGGTAGACGCCGATGAACTTCGATCCATCACGAACCTCGACCTCTTTGAGGATCTTCAGATACTCGCGGCGGCGACGTTGCTGGCGCAGTCCAACCTTCTGGAAGGCCAATACATAAGGAAGCGCGGACCCGTCGAGAATGGGAACTTCCAGATTGTCGATCTCCACAATCACGTTATCGACGCCGAAGCCGATAAGGGCGGAGAGCAGATGTTCCGTGGTGGAGATCAGGACCGACTGGCGCATCAGCGAGGTGGCGTAGCTGACCTTCGCGACGTTACGGCCAGTGGCGGGAATCTCGAAGTTGTCGAGGTCGGTGCGGCGGAAGACGATGCCGGATCCGGCGGCGGCTGGCACCAGCCGCATGGAGACCTGCGCCCCGCTGTGCAGACCGACGCCCGCAAAGGCGATCTCTGACCGGATTGTCTGCTCGAAGTGAGCGCTGACTTGCACCCTGATCGTTCTCCTGCTTTTAACAGCGTAACGTCGTTTGCGGGCGAATTGGGTGTGGCAAAAAAGACACAGTGCAGACACAGAAAACAGCAGCAGTTCCGGACATCGGAGTAGACGGGGATTGCGACTGATAAGATTCGCCCCATGGAGATTAAATCGTTGCTCGCCTCCGCGGAGGCACATGAGGGCTGGCTGCGCGAGCGGCTGCAGGCATTGGTCGAGGTCGAATCGCCCAGCGAAGATCCCGCCGGGGTGAACGCCGCCGGAGCGCTGGTCGAGGGTTGGGCGCGGGAGTTGGGTGGGCGCGTCAAGCGTCACAAACAAAAGGAGTTCGGCGACCTGCTGGAGCTGCGCTTCGGCCCTTCGCGCGCGTTGAAGAAGCCGCTGCTCATTCTGGGACATTTGGATACGGTCTGGTCGCGGGGCACGCTCGCCAAGATGCCCTGGCGCGAGGCCGACGGCCGGCTGTGGGGGCCGGGCGTGCTGGATATGAAGTTCGGCGTCGTGCAGGCGCTCGCGGCGATAAAAATTCTAAAAGAGAAAAAACTCCTGCCGCCGGTCACGCTGCTGCTGGTCAGCGAGGAAGAGGTCGGCAGCCCGGTTTCGCGGCCGGTGACGGAGCGGCTGGCGCTGGAGTCGTCTCACGTGTTTGTTCTGGAACCGGCGCAGGGGCTTGCCTACAAGACCGCCCGCAAGGGCGTCGGGGCTTACACCTTGAAGGTCGCCGGCGTGGCTTCGCATGCGGGGGTAGACTTCACGCGCGGCCACTCGGCGATCCTGGAGGCGGCTCGGCTGGTCGAAAAGGTGTCGGCGTTTACGGACCTGTCGCGCGGTCTGACGGTGAACTGCGGCGTCTTCACCGGCGGCACGCGGTTGAACGTCGTGGCGGCGGAGGCTGTCGTCGAGGTGGATGTGCGGATCGCCAGGGCTCGGGATGCCGCGTATGTCGAAAAGCTCTTCCGCAGCCTGAAGGTGACGGACCCGGCCTGCAGGCTGGAGGTCACGGGCGGGATCAACCGTCCGCCGATGGAGCGCAAGCCGGGAACGGTGCGGCTGTACAAACAGGCGCGCAAGCTGGCCGCCGGGCTGGGGTTCGTGCTGGATGAGGCGGCGACCGGCGGAGGCTCGGACGGCAACTTCACCGCCGGCCTGGGCGTACCGACGCTCGACGGCATGGGCGCGGTGGGTGAGGGCGCCCATGCTCCGCATGAGCATATTGTCGTCGAGCACATCGTGCCGAGGCTGGCGCTGCTGGCGGGGATGATTGCGTCGTAGGCTGGAGTGCTCGAAGCGCGGCTACCTCTGCTACGCTGACTTCTCTCGTCCACCGAAGCCGCGGAAGAGGGCGACAACGCGCTCGCAGGCATCGGGGGCGTAGAACATCTCCGTGTTCACCATGGTGTCCTCCGTCATGGATCGCATGCGGGAGAACATCTCCGCCTCATACGCGGCGATTGCCTCCGCAGGCGTGTCTTCGTGGAAGAGAAACTTTGACAGCACGAGCGCATCGAGCATCGCCATATTCACGCCTTCCCCCGCATAGGGCGGCATCACGTGCGCCGCATCCCCGATCAGGGTGACGTTTGGCTTCGGCATCCAATGCTGAGCCGTCGGGCAAACGAGCAGCGGACGCCAGACGATGGAGACAGCCTCCCGGAAGAGCGGTTCCCACCGTTCACTCCAGCCCTTGAAATTGGATCGAAACCAACCCACTCGCTGTTCCGGACGGATCGCCTCTTCCAGGCTCTGCCTGGCCGCAGGGTCGTCGGTTTTCAATCCCGCGTAGAACAGCACGCTCCCGTCTGGCTTCGTCCCCATGCCGATCGTTCGTTCGCCTCCCAAGGCAATCAACGCCGAACCGCCGAGAAGATCCCACAACGCCGGTATCGTCCGCGCAGCCGCAGGAACGAGGCCCTCTGCGAGCGAAATTCCAACATGCTGCGGTCGAAGAGGAGTCACCAACTCGCGCATGCGAGAGTTCGCGCCGTCGCTGCCGATGGCAATATCAGCCACCGAGGTCTGCCCGTTCGCAAATCGCAGGAAGACGCGCTCGCCGTGAACCTCGGAAGACTCCAGCTTGCAGTCCCACTGCACCGTGCCAGGCTGAAGCGAGTCAAGCAGAAGATCGCGCAACGGACCGCGTTCGATCTCTGGACGTTTCCCGGGCCCCGACACCTGGTGGAGGTGCTCATGAAGGATCGTCCCATCGGAGTCGGTCAGGCGAAGGCTGTTGAGGTCCGGTCGATGGTTGGCCCAGAATGCGTCCATCAGACCAGCGGCGTCCAGCGCTGCGAGTCCGGAGTCTTCGTGGAGGTCCAACGCGCTGCCCTGGACGCGCGCGCTGCGGCTCTGGTCGCGTTCGAACACGGTCACCTGCGCGCCGCCTTGCTGCAGCAGTCGCGCCAGCGTAAGCCCGCCTGGTCCCCCACCAACGATAGCGATCTTCCTTGCTTCAAGAGCACTCATACAAACCTCCCGGCCGTTGCACACGATTCTTGGGAATGGAATCCCGTTCCATTAGTGTGGAACGCCGTTCCACCTGTGTCAATATAAAGATCATGGTGAAAAAGCAGCGGAGTCTTCAGCGACGGGAAGAATCTCTCTCACGCGACAGCATTATCGAGGCATCCGTCGCGCTGCTGGATAGCGGGGGCGAAGACGGTCTGACCTTCCGTGCACTCTCCGAGCGGCTCTCAACCGGTCCCGGCGCGATTTACTGGCACATTGCCGACAAGAGCGATTTGCTCACGGCAGCCTGCGACTCAGTGGTGGCGCGAACGATTCACGAGATCGTCGAGACAACACCCGAGGAGACGATTCGTGCGATTGCGGCTGGCTTATTCGACGCGATCTCCACGCATCCGTGGATTGGCTCCGCGCTCACAAGTGCTCCGGGAGCGTCGCCCATCGTGCGCATTGTCGAGAGCATCGGCCAGCAGATTTGCCAGCTCCATGTGCCAGAGACTCACCAGTGGACGGCCGCAGGCGCTTTGATGGCCTTCATTCTCGGCGTCAGCAGTCAAAATGCCGCGAACGGACAACTCGCCAGACGGCAAAATCTTGATCGAACCGACTTTCTCGAGGCGTTGTCTACTACGTGGTCACAGCTTGATCCTGAAGAGTATCCGTTCGCAAGAAGCGTGGCGGGAAGGATACGAGATCACGATGACCGGGCGGACTTTCTCGCCGGAATCGATCTGATCCTTATGGGTATTGAATCAATGAGGCTCCGGTCGCAGGCCTGATTCAATACTCTGAATTCACCAGGATAGCTTCCTCAACAAATAGTCGAGCGGAACTCTTACCCAGCCGTCTGTCTCCATAGAAGGGGCGACATGGCTTCGTTCGAGGGACACAGCTTGGCGTTGGGATCGATGGAGAGTGCGCGGGTGGAGGTCGATCTCGCGGCGCTGGTCGAGACCTACTCCGCGCTTCTCTTCCGGGTGGCGCACTCGGTGTTGCGCAGCCGGGCGGAGGCCGAGGACGTGGTGCAGGATGTCTTCGTCCGCGTGCTGGGGCATCGCAACTCGTTGCCGCAGGTGCGCGAGATGCGGGTCTGGCTGGTGCGTATCGCGTGGAACCTGGCGCTGGACCGGCGGCGGCGCGTGCGACCGGAGCAGATCGATGGGGCGTTTGCTGAGCGGTTGGCCTCTGCGAGCGTCGCGGCGGATCAGGCGCTGGACGAGTCGCAACGGCTGGCTGCGGTGCTGGCCGAGCTGGAAAAGCTGCCGAAGGCGGAGCGGCATGTGCTGTTGCTGGCGGCGATCGAGGAGCTGGGCACGGCGGAGATGGCCGGGGTGCTGGGCAAGAGCGAGTCGGCGGTGCGGGCGCTGCTCTTCCGCGCCAGAACGAGGCTGCGCGAGCGGCTGGAAGCGAAGGGAGGCAGGCGATGAACGCTTCGGAGAAGCATGAGCAGGCGATCGAGAAGGTGCTGGGCGGGCTGCGCGAGGTGCAGGCTCCGGCAGGGCTGGAGCAGCGCGTTCTGCGCCGGGTTGCGGAGATGGAGGCGGCTGGCCCGCGTCCAGTTTGGCAGCCAGTTTGGCTGGCGTCGCTGGGAAGGGGCCGGTCGATGGCGTACGGGCTGGCGGTTGCGGCTCTCATCGCGGGAGGCGCCGCGCTGTTGGCGGTTCGAAGGCCAGTGAGGATGGGGTTGGATTCCGCACAAGGGTTTTCTGCCGCGCGTACAGCGGAGGATGCTCCGGATGCAAGCAAGAACAGGCAACGGCACGAACCAAGACAGGGGGCCTTCGCTGCACTCAGGACGACGAGCAGTTTGGGAGATGGCCGGCAGAAGGCCATCCGATCTAAGAGGCTCTCTGGAGTCTTCTCCGATGCAAGACGGCCTGCGACGCCGGAGGATGCCGCAGAGTCGAAGGCGCTGAGCGACACGCTCGCCGCCAGCCACCCTGCGCCGCCGATGCCGCTGACCGAGCAGGAGCGGCTGCTGCTGAAGATCGCCCACACCGGCGACCCGGAAGAGCTCGCAGCGCTGAATCCCGAGCTGCGGGATCGCGCGCTGGCGAAGGGCGCCGCCGACTTCCGGGCGTTTTTTCCGCCGCCGCCGCCGTTGGTCGTCGAGCGGTAGATAGGGAGTAGTCAGGGCCAATACAGGGTCCTTCGCTGCGCTTAGGATGACGAGCATTTTTTGCGGCTGTCCACAGACCGAAGCCCTCACGCATTTCACAACCGCAACACCAAAGGAGAAGCACAATGAAGGGAAAGACATGGGTAGCTGGAACGGCGCTGGCCGTCATGTTGGGCGGGCTGCACGCGTGGGCGCAGGTAGAGCCCGCGGATGAGAAGGCAAAGGCCGCAGGCGACAAGTCGAAGTCCGTGGAGTGGGGGTACGCCAAGCCCAGCGTGGATTCGACCCAGACCTTCTACCTGCGCAACATCGGCGTTCTGCCGGACAGCAACGAGGTCGTGAACGCGCTGCGCAACATCCTGCAGCCGTCGTCGAAGATGTTCCTTGTGCCGTCGCAGAACGCGATCGTCATCACCACCACGCCGGACCAGCTGGCGCTTGCCCAGAAGCTGCTGAAGGATCTCGACCGGCCGAAGAGCATCTATCACCTAACCTACACCATCACGGAGTCGGACAGCGGCAAGCGCATCGGGGTGCAGCATTTCTCGGAGCTGGTGGCCTCGGGCGGGCGGACGACGACCAAGCAGGGCAGCAAGATTCCGATCATCACCGGAACTTATACAGCGGGCGCTTCGGCGCAGCAGCAGGCGACGTACCTCGATGTTGGCATCAACATCGACGCCTCGGTGGATGAACTGGCGAACGGCGTGCGGCTGAAGTCGAAGATCGAGCAGTCGAGCGTGGCGGAGGACCGGTCGAGCGTCGGCCCGCAGGACCCGGTCATCCGGCAGACGGTGATCGAAGGCACGTCGATCCTGACCGTCGGTAAACCGCAGATTCTGGGGTCGGTGGACGTCGCGGGCAGCACGCGGCATCTGGACGTGGAGGTCGTGCTGGAGCCGGTGAAGTAAGTCTTCCCACAGGCTCCTGTCATCCTCACCACGGATGCCTGTCATCAACACAGATGTCTGTCATCCTGAACGAAGTGAAGGATCTGCGTTTAGGACCGGCTTGACCGCCAGTTCGAGACGCAGGTCCTTCACTTCGTTCAGGATGACAGGCTTTGTGGCGAGCGAATGAGCGTCTTCCTTGCCGTTATCATGTCTGTATGAAATCTCATGGTCTACTTGCAGCAGCCGTTCTGGGCATCGGCTGTCATGCAGCGCTTGCGCAGGATCTTGCGCCCGATCTTCGCGCCCGGATCGACGCGGCTATCCAGCAGGTGGTCGCGAAGACCGGCGTGCCGAGCGCCTCGGTCGGCATCGCGCGCGATGGAAAGATCGTCTTCACCCAGGCCTTCGGCGATGCGCGGCTGTCGCCGAAGATGGCGGCGACGGCGGCGATGCGCTATCCGATCGGCTCGGTGACCAAGCAGTTCACCGCCGCCTGCGTGCTGCTGCTTGCGGAGCAGGGCAAGCTGACGCTGGACGATTCGGTGAGCCGTTGGTTTCCCGAGCTGACGCGGTCGAACGAGGTGACGGTGCGGGAGTTGCTTTCGCACACCAGCGGCTACGAGGACTATGCGCCGCAGGACTACACCATTCCCGCGTGGACGAAGCCGGTCGACCCACGCAAGGTGGTCGAGGAGTGGGCGACGAAGCCGCTCGACTTCGACCCCGGCACGGAGTGGCAGTACAGCAACACGAACTTCGTGCTGGCCGCGCTGATCGTCGAAAAGGCCTCGGGTACGCCGTTCTACGAGTTTCTCGATCGCAACATCCTGAAGCCGCTGGCGCTGACGGGCGCGCTCAACCTGGATACGCAACGCAATCTGGTCGAGCCGCAGGGGTACGAGCGGCATGCGCTTGCGCCGCTCAGTCCGGCGAAGCTCGAGGCGCCGGGCTGGTACTACGGCGACGCCAATCTGGCGCTCACACCCGCCGACCTGCTGCGCTGGGATATCAGCATCATGAAGCGCAGCCTGCTGAAGCCGGCCAGCTATGACGCCTTCGAGTCCGCCGTGAAGTTGAAGAGCGGCAAGGAAACGACTTACGGGCTGGGGATCGGCGTCTACCAGCGTGGCGGACGCCGCCTTCTCGAGCACTCGGGCGAGGTCGGCGGATTCGTCTCCGAGAACATCGTATGGCCGGACGACGGCATCGCCATCGTCGTGCTGACCAATCAAGAGGCGAGCAATGCGGCGTCGCTGATCGCGAAGGCGATCGCTCCGCTGGTTGTGCCTGCGGATGCCAAACCGGCGGCTGCCGCGCCGGCCGACGACGCCGTCGAGGCGCAGACGCTGGCCATTCTGAAAGGGCTGCAGGCGGGCAGCATCGATCGCTCGCTGTTCACCCCGGATGCGAACTTCTACTTCTCCGCCACGACGCTTGCGGAGTTCGCAAGCAGTCTGCATCCGCTGGGCGCGGTGACGTCGGTGAAGAAGCAGCGGGAGAATCTCCGCGGGGGCATGGTCGCGCGGGAGTATGAGGCGGTCTTCACCGGTGGCCGGAGTGTGAGCATCTCGACCTATACCCTGGCTGACGGCAAGCTGGAGCAGTTCCTGGTCGAAGGCAAGTAGATTCCTTCCGGAATGAAAAAAAGGCCACCCGGGAATGGATGGCCTTTTTCTTGCTTCCAAACGAATTTATTCGTTGATCGAGATCGGTTCGAGGATCATCTTCATCGAGGCGCGGCGCATGACCTCAAGCTCCGCAGGGGCGAAGATCTCGGGGTGAACGCCGCCGACCGCGACGTATCCCGGCTCATCGCCGAGCGCCTCGGAGATCTGGTTCCAGCGTAGGAAGGGCGACGTCGTGGGCAGGACGATGATGCGGCGCTTCGGCTCAGGCAGGGTGAAGTAAACCATCCAGGTGAGCAGCGTCGCAACGATGGCCACGCCGTTGGCGATGCCGAAGGCGGTGAACATGGTCTGCTGGTCGTGCGGAATCCAGGCAGAACCGATCAGGCTCATGACGGACATGATGCCCAGGCCGAAGCTGACGCCAAAGAGGCGGCTCTTATACGAAAGCCCCATCGGCCGGATCGCAAAGGTGACGAAGAGAAGCAGGCAGAGCGTCAGGATGCTCTGCGTCTGCTGCAACTGGCTGACGGCCGTCACGATAAATTTAGTGGCTGTCACGTGCGGGCCAAAGGCCATTCCCACCGCGACCAGAACCGCGATTGCGGCGGCCCAGCGGAACATCAGCATACCGAGACTTTGCAGCCCCTTAAGCGGCGCCATGGCCAGCTTATAGAGGTTGTAGATGACCGCGATACCGAGCAGCGCCTCCATCGTATGGGAGGCCCAATAGACGTAGAAGTAAACCTGATAGGCGTGGCCGCGATCCAGGCCGTGTCCCGAAAGATGTTGAACGCAAAGCAATATGACGCTCGACCCGGCCCGAACCGTCAGAAAGGCGGCCAGTGGGCCGTAAGCGGCCATCTGCTTGCGGACGAACATGACGACAATGATGCAAAAGCAAGCGGCAAGCTCTGCGTAGCTCAGAAGATCGATGATGCCACTTGTTTTCATTCGTCGTGCCCTCCGGATCACTAGAATACCGCACCGGAGGGAGATTTCAACAGCAACTTAAGTGTTAGTTCAGGTACATCGGGACTGGACTAGAGACCGCAGGAGTTCTGTCCGTCGGGCGCGCAGGAGGGAACGGGCATGGCGCTGACCTTGGGCTGAACGGTGGTCTTGGAGGTGCTGGCCTGGGTGGTCGCGGCAAAACCGGTGAGTACGAGGGCGGCGACGGCGAGGCGGATGGTGGTCTTCATGGTGTTACTCCTTGAAAGCTGCTCTGAGTTGAAGGGGGAGGTGGGACAGCACAGCAAGCTGAGAGCCGTCGAAACTAGAGACCGCAGGAGTTCTGTCCGTCGGGCGCGCAGGAGGGAACGGGCATGGCGCTGACCTTGGGCTGAACGGTGGTCTTGGAGGTGCTGGCCTGGGTGGTCGCGGCAAAACCGGTGAGTACGAGGGCGGCGACGGCGAGGCGGATGGTGGTCTTCATGGTGTTACTCCTTGAAAGCTGCTCTGAGTTGAAGGGGGAGGTGGGACAGCACAGCAAGCTGAAAGCCGTCGAAACTAGAGACCGCAGGAGTTCTGTCCGTCGGGCGCGCAGGAGGGGACGGGCATGGCGCTGATCTTGGGCTGAATGGTGGTCTTCGAGGAAGCGTTGGCCTGGGTGGTCGCGACGACACCGGTGAGGACGAGGGCAGCGACGGAGAGGCGGATGATCGTGTTCATTTCGGTACTCCTTTAGTGGTATTGCTCTAAGATTTCTCTGGACTCGGTTACCAGATGTTGTAACTATGGAGGCTATACTTAGCGAAGTCTAATGTTTTGAACGATATACACAAGTATTCAATAAACATTGTTACTAAGGTAATCAATTACGGAAGAGATGCTGGAGCCTCGGAACGGTGATCTCCTTCAGTCATCCAAGCGAGAACCGGATGGAGAAATTGCAGACGTTTCCAAGCCGTTCGCATCCAAAAGTCCTATGAACGCAACGACTTCTACCTGGCGCCCGAAGGACATCCCCTCACAGACCGGCCGTCGCGTGCTCATCACGGGCGCGAACAGCGGCATCGGCTACCACGCGGCGCTGGAGCTGGCGCGACACGGCGCGACGCTCCTCTTCGCCAGCCGAGACCGCGCGCGCGGCGAGGCGGCGCTGGCGCGTTTGCGGCGCGAGGCAACGGGCCCCGGTTCGGCTGCATCTGAGGCGGAGCTGGTTTTGCTGGATCTGGCGTCGCTCGCATCGGTTCGGGAGGTGGCGGCGAGGATCGTCGCCGATGGCCGGCCGCTCGATCTCCTGGTCAATAACGCCGGGGTGATGGCCCCTCCGAAGCGGCTGGAGACGCAGGATGGCTTCGAGCTGCAGTTCGGTACGAACGTTCTGGGGCACTTTGCGTTGACGTTGTTGCTTTTGCCTGCGCTGCGGCTGGCTGTGGGCGGGGTCGCGCCGCGCGTGGTGACGATTGCGTCCATCGCGCACCTTCGCGGAAAGATTGACTTCGACGATCTGCAATCGCTGCGGCGCTACGCGCCGATGGGTTCTTACGCGCAGACGAAGCTGGCCGACCTGATGTTCGCCTTTGAACTGGAGCGCCGGCTGCGGGCCGCCGGCCTGGGCATCTGTAGTCTGGCGGCGCATCCGGGCGTGGCGAACACGAATCTGTTTCAGGTCGGCGACTTCTCCGCGCCGGAGCGGGCGATCCGCAGGCTCTTCGGCCACGCCATCGGTGCGCTGCTGAACTCCGACGCCGAAGGGGCGCTCCCGACGCTGTATGCGGCGACGGCTCCGGAGGCGGAGTGCGGCGGGTACTACGGCCCGCAGGGCTTTCGCGAGATGCGCGGCGGCGATGTGGGGTCGGCGAAGATATCGGCCGCGGCGCGGGACATGGCAGCGGCGAAGCGGCTGTGGCAGGTCTGCGAGGAGCTGACGGGGGTGCAGTTTCCGGTTTAGCCCCTGTCAGGAGACGTGCGGGACGGCTCCAACGAGCACGAAAAACCGGGCTGGGTGGAGATTCCACCCAGCCCGGTCGATCTTCACGATCATCTCGTTCTAGCGATGTCCGTTGGAGCGCTGCGGCGCGGCTTGCGCGTGTGGCGCAGCCTGCGGGCGCGCCTGCGGCTGCGGTCTGGCCTGCGGCTGAGACTGTGCGGCAGCAGGTCGCGCTGCCTGTTGCGGCTGCGGACGAGCCGCCTGCTGCGGCTGGGCGACCGGTCGAGCCTGCTGCTGGGGCTGGCCACCCTGCGGACGCGCCTGTTGCTGCGCGCCGCCGGCGAAGCCGCCGCGCTGCGTCGCGTTGTTGCCCGCCACCGTGTTCGGACGCGCACCACCGCCGGCCGCTCCGGCGCGGTCGTTTGCGGTCAGCGGATGCGCCTGTGCGTGCTGCGTCGCGACGTTGTGGTATTCGTTCGCGGTGTGCGCCGCGGCCATCTGCGGATGTCCGCCGTTCACGCTTGCGAGCTGGTTGCGATCCTGTCCGGCCGCGGCCTGGTGGCTCTGCTGCAGGGCGGTCGGTTGTACATGCTGCTCGCGCTGCGCGGCCATCTCATTCGGCAGCGGACGCGCCGCAATGCCGCCCGCGCCGCCGTTGAAGCTGACGCGGCTATAGCCGCCGCCACCCACAGCCACCGGATGCGAATAGGTGTTGTGGATCACCGAGACATTGATGTTATTGAACGAGCGGTTATAGCTGAAGTGGCCGCCTTCCCAGTAGCCGCCCTCGTAGCCATGACCGATATAGCCGAAGCCGTAGTTCACGCCGCCGTAGAAGCCGATATGCGGTCCCCAGTAACCGGCGTTCCAGCGATACGAACCGCCGAAGAAGCCCCAGTAACCCGGTGTCCAGAGCAGGCCGACGCCCGGCGGCTGCACCCACACGCCCGGCACCCAGTAGTAGCCGTACGGGCCGTAGGCCCAGTAACCCGGCGTCCACAGGTAGCCGTCGCCGGGGCAAAGGGGCTGGGTATAGACCGGCAGCACCGGCGGAGCGAAGCCCACCGAGATGAACACGCCGGCAAACGACATGGCCGGAGCGGTAAGCAGCGCGGCGCCCACGACCATTTTCAGCATTAACCTCTTCATCTTCAACGCGATCATGTCTTTCTCCCATACGCGGCGGCGCGAAGGCCTCAACTTTGGGAATCTTCCCCAGAGAGTTTAGACCCGGTTTCTGGCTGTTAGTTCTGCGGAAAACGTTCCCCTGTCCCGCTGATCTAAACTGGAGCTTGCCGCCATGGCGACGACGTTGCCTGAGCAACATAGCCGTTTTGGCGCAAACTGAACGGAGCTTCCCGCAATGGCGGGCGACCTTATCTGAGCAACATCGCCGTTTCGGCGCAAACTGAACGGAGCTTCCCGCAATGGCCGACGACTTTGCCCAACTCGTGAAGGCCCAGGCCGACATCGTTCGCATTGTCGGCGACTACGTGAAGCTGCGCAAGACCGGCGCTCAGAACTATACCGGCCTGTGCCCGTTCCACAAAGAAAAATCCGGGTCGTTCTCGGTCAACGCCACGCACGGCTACTTCTACTGCTTCGGCTGTCATGAGAAGGGCGATGTCTTCACCTTCGTGATGAAGCTGGAGACGCTCAGCTTTCCCGAAGCCGTCCGTGCGGTCGCGACCAAGTGCGGCATCGCGCTGCCCAAGCGCGAGTTCAACTCCCCCGAGGAGGCGCGCGAGGCCGGGCTGCGGCGGTCGCTGATCGACATCCACGAGGCGGCGACGCAGTACTTCGAGGCGCAGTTGAAGAGCCCCGGCGCGGCGCGCGCACGCGAGTACCTGACGGGCCGCGGCATGACCGCCGAGACCATCGCGAAGTTCCGTATCGGTTATGCGCCGGACGACTTTAACGATATGCGCGACCGGCTTCGCCAGCACTTTCCCGAGGATGTCCTGCGCGCCAGCGGCCTCTTCAGCGCCAAGGAGCAGGCCGACGGCGGCCAGGGCCAGATGTACGCGCGCTTTCGCAAGCGCATCACCTTTCCCATCGCGAACGAGCAGGGCAAGACGATCGCCTTCACGGCGCGCGCGCTGGAGTCGCAGGACGACAAGGGCCGCGACATCGCCAAGTACATGAACTCGCCCGAGACGGCGCTCTACACCAAGGGCAACGTGCTCTTCAACCTGGACAAGGCCAAGGCCGACATGCGCACGCTCGACTTCGCGCTGCTGGTCGAGGGTCAGATGGACTGCATCTCGGTCTACATGGCCGGGGTGAAGAACGTCGTCGCGGTCTCCGGCACCGCATTCACCGAGACGCAGGTGCGGCTACTGAGCCGTTTCACCAAGCAGGCGATCGTGAACTTCGACCCGGACACCGCCGGCGAAGGCGCAGCCGAAAAGTCGATCGCCCTGCTGACCGAGGAGGACTTCAACGTGAAGGTCGTCGCGCTCGAGGGCGGGCTGGACCCGGACGAGTACCTGCGCAAGCATGGCGTGCAGGCCTACATGGCGGCGCTGCGCGGAGCCAAGCGCTACGCCGACTACCTGATCGATCGCGCGCGCCAGCTCTATCCCGCGCGCACGGCCGAGGCCAAGGTGAAGGCGATGAACTTCCTGTTGCCGCACATCCGGCGCATGCCCAACGCGTTGCAGCGCAACGAGTTCGCCGAGGACGCGGCGCAGAAGCTGGCGATCCCGTCGGACATCCTGCGGCAGGAACTGAAGCAGGCCGCGGCGCAGCGGGTCGAAAGCGTCCGCGCGCATCGCGTGGAGCCGATCAGCGAGACCGAACGCGTGCTGCTGCGCGCGCTGGTGCTGCCGGAGACCGACCCCGCCCGCGTCCTCGCCGCCGAGAAGCTCGCCGACAACCCGGAGTGGTACGAGGGGCTGCCGGCCGCGCCGCTCTTCGACGTGCTGGCCCACAACGTCGTCCCAGGCAATCCGCTGGACGCCGCGCCGGACAACGCCACGCGCGCGATGCTCGCGCAGGTGCTGCAGACGATCCCCGAGGCGGTCGAGGGCTCTCCTCAGCAGAGCATGGAGGAGCAGACGGAGAATGCGCTGCAGGCGCTGGCGTATGAGCGACTGAAGCGACAGCAGCGCGACCTGCGCGCCGCCATCGCCGACGCGGAACGGCGTGGGGATGCGGAGCTGGCGATGACGCTAATGAACGAGAAGATGCAGGTCGACCGGGCGCTACGGCTGCATTGATCCGGTTGGTGTTGCAAGGGATGACGAACGTGTGTCACGGGGTCGGGACCGAACCCCGCTGAAGACCCGATACTTACTGGCTTGGCGGGAGCTCTTCCGGCCGGGTCAGCATCCTCTTGTTGCCGTTAAGCCAGACCGCCTGGCAGGTGTGCGCCTGTGGGTTCTGTTCCCAGCGGGAGCCATCGGCGAAGAGCACGCTGCCGAGGATGAAGGCTCCCCCGCTTGCGTGCTGGAAGTTCAGATCTTCATAGGGCCAGCTCAGGGTCTTCTTCGAGCCGGGCTTGATCTCCTTGTTCCAGTTGAACTCGCGCAGGCGCAGCGGCCCGGGAATGTTCCAGAAGATCCAGTTCCAGTGCTCGGTCCCGTCGGCGATAGCGGCAAACCAGGTCATGCCGACGATCATCTTGCCGCTGGTGTTCTCGATGCGGACGGAAAGGCCGCTGGGGTCGAACTTCACGGGTTGCACCGGGCAGCTTTGGGGGTTCGCCGGCGCAGCTTGTGCATGGAGAGCGGGCGCCGCGAAGGCGAGACTGGAGACGAGAACAAGGCTAAGGGCGGAACGCATGGTGAAACCTCACGGAGCGACACAGAGGAGACGTGCGAGAAGTGGAGCAGGTTGCATAATTCTCTTTATTTTCAGCGCGATCGCCTCTCGCGTCCTCAAGCACGCAGGAGAGTAAAAACGAAAGCCATCCATCAGCCCGCGTCTTTTCCAACTGCGAAACGTATTCTCCACAGGAGATTCTTCATGCTCCCGAAGCATCACACCCCCAGGAACCCCAGGAGAAATCAATGAAGAAAATCACGATCTCGGCTGTACTTCTGCTCATGACCACCAGCGCCTTTGCCCGCCCCTGTAAGGTCTGGAAGGTTCGTCACCATCACCGCGTCTGCGTTCGCCGGTAGCTTGATTTCGGTCGCAAACGCAAGAATGCCCGCCGGCTAAGGCGGGCATTCTTGTTGGCAACGAGGCAGTTATGCCTGAGCGGTGACAGGCGCGGGAGCCGTTTCCGCAGGCTTGGCTGCGGCAGGAGCGGCGGGAGCCACGGCTGCGGGCTTCTTCACCGCGGGCGGGTTCTGCACCTCGGCCTTCTTGGTCGGGGCGAGGATGGCGTGCAGCGTCGTGCCTTCCATGCGCGGCATGAATTCGACCGTACCGGCGTCGCCGATGTCGAGGATGAGGCGGTTGATGATCTTGTAGCCCAGATCGCGGTGCGCCATCTGGCGGCCCTTGAAGCGCAGCGACGCCTTCACCTTGTCGCCGTCGCCCAGGAACCGGACGGCCATGTTCTTCTTGGTGACATAGTCGTGCTCGTCCACCGTCACGGAGAACTTGACCTCCTTGATGACAATGACCTTCTGCTTCTTGCGCGCGGCGCGGTCGGACTTGTCTTTTTCGTAGAGATACTTGCCGTAGTCCTGGATCTTGCACACAGGGGGGACGGCGTTGGGCGAGATCTCGACGAGGTCGAGCGAACGCTCACGGGCCATCTTCAGGGCCTCGAACGGCACCATGACGCCGAGCTGCTCGCCGTTTTCGTCGATGACGCGGACTTCGCGTGCACGAATCTTCTCGTTCGTGCGGATGAAAGACTTGATGGAACGCTTATCGATCGGTGGAATAGTTGGCCTCCACAGCGTGCCTCACGGGCAAGCCATGCGTGGGTTAGGAGTTGAGGGCGTACACGACGCCAGAGAACGCGCGCCCGACAGGAATCTGTGCGCTGCACGTCGAAGTATACCATCGCACAAAGTGTAGCCGAGTCACCATACATAGATGTTCGGCGAATCGAAAAGGTTGTCCGCGCCGATTCATGCCCGTGCGGGTTGCAGCGGCTGGGGCTTTGCTGCATGATGGGATGCGGCGAAGCCATTCCTAAGAGGTAGAAAAGATGAAGCGCAAGATCCTGCTCGTAGACGATGAAGTCGCCGTCCTGTTGACCTTGAAAGCGGTGCTGGAGATCAGTGGATTCGACGTGGATACCGCCGCCTCGGCCCGCGAAGGCCGTTCGAAGATCAAGACCCGCGAGTACCAGATGGTCATTACGGATATGCGGATGGAGTCCGATGTGGCGGGCCGCGACGTGATTCTGGCCGCGCGCACCGCGCCGTATCATCCGGCGGTCGCGCTGCTGACGGCCTTCCCGGTCGGCGACGAAGACTGGGCCGAGATGGGCGCCGACAAGATGCTGCTGAAGCCGATGCAGACCCGCGCTTTGCTGGCCGATATCGAAAAGCTGATGGTGAGCCATGCGGCCAAACTGCAGAAGCTGGCGACGGCTGCCTCCGCGCCCGTGACGGCAGCGCCGGTAAAGGCTGTGGCGGCGCGCAAGGCGGTCTCGAAGAAGGTTGCGCCGGCAAAGAAAGTCGTCCCGGCGAAAAAGACGGCTGCGAAGAAGGCCGTTGCGAAGAAAGTGGCGAAGAAGGCCGCGAAGAAGAAGGTTTAGTCCCGCCGGAAGGACGACCAAAGCGGGTCCTCCTCAAGGAGAACAAGCCAGTGAGGCAAAAGCCGCCACGGATGCTCTTGCCGCCTGGCTTTGATTCCCTATCCCCGTTAGGCCCTATCCCCTTTATTTCGGCGTGTGCGCCTTGATGTAAGCGCGCAGCGCCAGGTTGATATCGAGCGCTTTGGTGACGCCGCTGTCGAGCATGCCCAGCCATGCGGAGGCGGGCTCTTTCAGCTCCGCGGTCGAGAGCAGGAAACTGGTCTGCACGATGATTTCGAGAGCGTTCGACAGGTCGTGCGCCAGCTTGCGAATCTCGATCGCCAGGTCTTCCGGAATGACTTCGTTGGAGTTGGCGGAAGACGGTGGAGTCTGGGTCATGTGGAGAAATTCCTTAAATGGGAGAGATTCGCGGAGCTTTGCCAAGTGTAAGCCAGCGGCGCGGAGAATTGACAGCCCCCGGCGCTTTTGCGATACTTGGAAAGCAAGAGAGAACGTTCTTTTGAACGTTCGACTCGTGCCGTAGTGGCGGAATTGGCAGACGCGCGTGGTTCAGGTCCACGTACTCGCAAGGGTGTGGGGGTTCGAGTCCCTTCTTCGGCACCAAAGATTTTTAGCAAAACCCCTCAAATCAGCGAGGGGTTTTGCTGTATCTGGACATTCTATGGACCGGATCAGAGCAGCCGGCTCCCAAGCAACCATACCGCCTCGCGGCGCTACTTAGTGGTATGCCCCTCAAAAACAGGTTAGAAATGTCTACAACCCTAGATCAGATTATGGCCCACACGCTTCTTCAGGTTCACGCGAAGAAGGAGACCGCCAATTTTGCCCGGCTGGAGCGTCACGCCGCCGAGCACAAGCCTCGCGGATTTGCCGCCGGACTGCGCAAGGCCGCGGTCGCCGGCCCGGCGGTCATCGCGGAGCTGAAGAAGGCTTCGCCTTCGCGTGGCATCATTCGCGATCACTATCAGCCGGTGGAGATCGCCAAGGGCTACGCGGCGGCGGGTGCGGCGGCCATCTCGGTGCTGACCGACGAGGAGTTCTTCAAGGGCTCGCTCGACCATCTGGAGGCCGTCTCGAAGGCGGTTTCGATCCCGGTGCTGCGCAAGGATTTCATTCTGGACCCGTTTCAGATTCTCGAGGCGCGCGCGGCCGGCGCGGATGCGGTCCTGCTGATCGTCGCCGCGCACAAGGACGAGACGCTGAAGATGCTGGCCGCCGAGGCGCGTTCGCTGCAGCTCGACGTGCTGTGCGAGGTACACGATCGCGAGGAGATCGAACGCGCGAAGGATCTGGGCTTCGAGATCGTCGGCGTGAACAGCCGCAATCTGAAGACCATGGCGGTGACGCTGGAGAGCCATCTGGACCTGCTGCAGTATCTGCCGGCGAACGTGATTCGCGTGGCCGAGAGCGGCATCCGCACGCCAGAGGACGTGGAGAAGCTGATTGCGGCGGGTTACGACGCCTTCCTGATCGGCGAGGCGCTGATGCGCCAGCCAGACCCGGCGGCGACGCTCGCCCTGCTGACCGGTCGCGACTACGCGTCGGAGATCTAACTCCGATGTGGATCAAGATCTGCGCGAACACGAACCTCGACGACGCCCTGATGGCGGCTGAGCTTGGCGCGGATGCGGTGGGGTTCGTCTTCGCGCCCAGCAAGCGACAGGTGACGGTGGAGCAGGTGGCGGCGATTACGCCGCATCTGCCGCGGAATGTCGAACGCATTGGTGTATTCACGACGACGAGCGACGACGAGATCATCCAGATTGTGGGGAAAGCAGATCTCACCGGTGTTCAGCTGCACGGGGGGCATCACGACGCAGAGTACATCTCTCGGCTGGGTGCGCGTCCGGGTGAGAATTACGTCGAAGTCATACGAACGGCTTCGTGGGTAGTGAATGGCGACGAGGAGTCCGATCGGCAGGCCGCTGAACTTTTGCTGCAACTCGCGCACCACACGCGCGTTGATACCCGCATCCTGTTGGATTCAAAGGTCAAAGACGAACTGGGCGGTACGGGTATCGCATTCAACTGGGCGAAGGCGCGTGCTGTGATCGACAGCGACAGCCGACTTAAGGCTCATGACATCATCCTCGCGGGCGGTCTGAATCCGGAGAACGTCGCCGACGCGATCCGTGCGCTCCACCCATGGGGAGTGGACGTGGCCAGCGGTGTGGAAGAGGTTCCCGGCCGGAAGGCCCCGGAGCGCCTGAAGCGCTTCATCGAGGCCGCCAGGGCCGTGAGGTTGTGACGTCTGGGCGCAGGGGTTCAAAGGCTTCGGTTGTGGAAGCTGTGAATCCTGAGTTGTCGGTGGATTTTGAAACTCGCTGCCGGCTGATCGTTCGAGCCAGTGCAGGCGCCGCGCCCGGCGTCTTAGTGATGCATCGAGATCTCGTGCACATGCGGACGCGGGCTGCGGTCGTGGACCGTTACGCCGTGCGAGTGGCCGCCGCCGTTGTTCTGGTTCTGGCCCTGGGCCGAAGCAAGCGCCGGGCTGAGTGCAAGTGCGAGAGCAAAGAGAGCAACCGTTACTTTGGCCGAATTCTTCATGGTGTCCTACCCTTCCGTTTCTATTACATCTGACGCGGGAGGGTGGGTCGCGGATTCAGCGAAATGCGGCTCATTCGGATGACGGTAATGTCACCTGGGTTGCTTAGCGTCTTCTACCACGATCGGGTCTGCGCGGACCCGCGTCGCCGCGGTAGGCGTTACTCCTCGGAGCGTACGCCGCCGCGACCCTTCTTGGGCCGCACCGTATTGTTTTCAATGCACTTATCCGAGACCAGCGCGGGGTTCGAGCACTGGTTGGCCGCCGCGCGGGTGAACGCCCGGTAGAGCTTCGCCACGTCCACCCGGCCCTGGCGCAGTTCGCGGTCGACGGCGGCATGCATGGCCGAGAGCAGCTCGTCGCGCAGTTCGTTCAGGACTTTATCGATGTAGATGTAGGGCAAGGGCTCTCCGGTACGGCGTCTGTCGCAATGCTACATGGCGGGCGCCGTTTTCTTTTTATTGTCTTGCTTGTCTGTCATCCTCTCGGAGGATCTGCTTCTGTTTTTGCCTCCGCAGTTGCCACCACCCCCGGACCCGTTGTAAGGTAGAGACCGAGATGAACAACTCTTTCAGCCCGTCGTTTACCAACCGCTTCTGGCGTGCCCAGTATTGGGCGGCCATGGCGGCCTCGACGGTGTAAGCATCCTCTGAAAGACGGCATCACCCCAATCTTCAGACGATTCGACCCCAGACGAGCCGCAACCTTTCCACAAGGTGCGGCTTTTGTGTTGTTTGCGAACTTGTTCTTAGTGCTCAGGAGTGTTCCCGATGGCGACAGCAACACTGAATCCGACAGCAACATCCATTCCTGGCCGCTTCGGCGCCTACGGCGGGCGCTACGTTCCCGAGACCCTGATGGCGGCGCTGCTCGAGCTCGACGAGGCCTACGCCGACGCCGACGCCGACCCAGCCTTCCACGCCGAGCTCGACGAGCTGTTGCACCACTACTGCGGCCGCCCGACGGCGCTCTACTACGCCAAACGCCTTTCGGAGACGCTGGGCGGCGCGAAGATCTACCTGAAGCGCGAGGACCTGCTGCACACCGGCGCGCACAAGATCAACAACGCGCTGGGCCAGGGGCTGCTCGCGCGGCGCATGGGCAAGAAGCGCATCATCGCCGAGACCGGCGCGGGCCAGCACGGCGTCGCGACGGCCACGGTCTGCGCGCTACTGGGGCTCGAATGCGTCATCTACATGGGCGAAGAGGACATGCGCCGGCAGGAGCTGAACGTCTACCGGATGCGCCTGCTGGGCGCCGAGGTGCGCGGCGTCAACGGCGGCTCCGCCACGCTGAAGGACGCCATCAACGAGGCCATGCGCGACTGGGTGACGAACGTTCGCGAGACGTACTACATCCTCGGCTCGGCGCTGGGCTCGCACCCCTACCCGACGATGGTGCGCAACTTCCACCGCGTCATCTCGCTCGAATCGAAGCAGCAGATCCTCGAGCAGGAGGGCCGTCTGCCGGACGCCATCGTCGCCTGCGTGGGCGGTGGCTCGAACGCCATCGGAGCCTTCTACGAGTACATCCCCGACGCGAACGTGCAGTTGATCGGCGTCGAAGCAGGCGGACGCGGCACGGCGCTGGGCGAGCACGCGGCGCGATTCCAGAAGGTCGGCGGCGGCGTCCCGGGCGTGCTGCAGGGGACCTACTCCTACGTGTTGCAGGACGATGCCGGTCAGGTCGCCAGCACTCACTCGGTCTCCGCCGGACTCGACTACGCCAGCGTCGGCCCGGAGCACGCGATGCTGCACGACTCCGGCCGCGCGACGTACGTCTCCTGCTCGGACGAGGACGCCCTGAAGGCTGTCGTCACGCTCTCCCGCACCGAAGGAATTCTGCCGGCGATCGAGTCGGCCCATGCCGTCGCCGAGGCCGTTCGCCTCGCGCCGCTGATGGGCAAGGACAAGATCATCATGGTGAACTTGTCAGGCCGTGGCGATAAGGATATGGGGATTTTGGCGCGCGAGCTGGATCTGAAGGGCGCAAGCCCTATAACCCCGAAAGGCAGCCTCTAATGCCCATTAATTTCGCAAACAAACCCGGCATCATCGCCTATCTCACCGCCGGCGATCCCAGCATCGCCATCACCCGCGAGATCGCGCTTGCCGCCATCGACAACGGCGCGGACGTCATCGAGTTGGGCGTCCCCTTCTCCGACCCGCTCGCCGACGGCCCGGTCATCCAGCGTGCGTCCGAACGCGCCGTCGCGCACGGCGTCCGCCTCTCCGATGTCCTGGCCCTGTGCAAGGAGCTGCGCGAGGCGCGCCCGCAGTGCGGGATCATCCTCTTCAGCTACCTGAACCCGGTAGTGCGGATGGGCCTTAAAGCCTTTTGCAAGGCAGCAGCTGAGGCAGGCGCAGACGGCGTTCTATTGACCGACATGATCGTCGAAGAGGCCGCCGAGTACATCGCCGAGATGCAGGCAAACAATCTCGCGCCGGTCTTCCTCGCCGCGCCGACCAGCCCCGACGCACGGCTGAAGGCCATCGCCGAGGCCAGCAAGGGCTTCGTTTACGCCATCTCCCGCGTGGGCATCACCGGCACCCAGCAGACCGTGAACAGCGACGCGCCCGGACTGGTCGCACGGCTGCGCAAGTTTACCGAGCCACTGGGCATCCCAGTGGCGGTGGGGTTCGGCATCTCGAACGCCGAACATGTAAAGGCCGTGGGCGGGTTCGCCGATGCGGCCGTGATCGGCAGCGCGCTGGTCGCGCTGATCGAAAAGACCGCGCCCGAAGAGGCCGCGAAGGCTGTGGGCGAGTTCATCGCGGGGCTTCGCTCATGACAACTTCTATGATGGTCGGAATCAAGATTCGGCGATGGCGCACGCCATCCGCACAAAGCGAGGCAAGGGCATGGAGATAGCAGACTGGCGGGAGAAGATCGATGAGCTCGACGTGCAGATCGTACAGCTCATCAGCAAGCGGGCCGAGGCCGCACGGGCCATCGGCGCATTGAAGAAGCAGACCGACATGCCGGTCTACGAACCGAAGCGCGAGCAGGCCGTCTTCGACCGCGTGAAGGCCGCCAACCCAGGTCCGCTCGACGACGCTCAGCTCATGCATGTGTACGAACGCATCATCGACGTGATGCGTTCGATCCAGAAATAAATTTGTAACTTACCCGGTGATAGATGCCGCTGCAGACCGCGGCCGCGAAGGAAAGCACGATGATCGTTGCAATGCAGGACCAGGCTACCGAAGAGAATATTCAACACGTGATCGAACGCATGGTCGACCTCGGATTCAACGTCCACCGCACGACCGGCACACAGCAGACGATTCTGGCCGGCGTGGGCAAGCCGACGGAGTTCGACGTGACCGAGTTCAAGGTGCTCGCCGGCGTGCAGGATGCGTACCGCATCACGCAGCCTTACAAGCTGGCCGGCCGCAAGTTCCGCCCCGAGGGCACGACCATCACCTTCCCCAACGGCGTGGTCGTCGGCGGCAAGGAAGTGACGATCATGGCGGGTCCGTGCTCGGTCGAATCGCGCGAGCAGATCCTGCTGAGCGCGCAGCAGGTGAAGGCCGCCGGAGCGCAGTTCCTGCGGGGCGGCGCGTATAAGCCTCGCAGCTCGCCGTACAGCTTCCAGGGCATGGGCGTCGAGGGACTGAAGCTGCTGCGCGAGGTCGCCGACATGACCGGCCTGCTCGTCATCACCGAGGTGATGGAGATCTCGCAGATCGAGGTGATGCTCCCTTACATCGACTGCTTCCAGGTCGGCGCGCGCAATATGCAGAACTTCAACCTGCTGCGCGAGCTGGGCCACGTGCGCAAGCCGGTGCTGATGAAGCGCGGCATCGCGGCGACGATCGAGGAGGTCCTGCTCTCGGCCGAGTACATCCTGTCCGGCGGCAACTACGACCTGATGCTGTGTGAACGCGGCATCCGCACCTACGAGACCTACACCCGCAACACGATGGACATCTCGGCCATTCCGGTGCTGAAGAAGCTGACGCACCTGCCGGTCTTCGGCGACCCGTCGCACGGCGTAGGCATCCGCGACTTCGTGCCGCCGATGGCGCTGGCCTCGGTCGCCGCCGGAGCGGACGGCCTGCTGATGGAGATGCACCCCAACCCCGACAAGGCGATGTCCGACGGCGC
This sequence comes from Granulicella rosea, assembly GCF_900188085.1. Lineage (GTDB taxonomy): Bacteria > Acidobacteriota > Terriglobia > Terriglobales > Acidobacteriaceae > Edaphobacter > Edaphobacter rosea. The sequence continues at coordinate 95,192 of NZ_FZOU01000007.1, read as the reverse complement.
GCAGAGCCTCTTCCCGGAGCAGCTTGAGAAGCTCGTCGCGCAGTTGCGGGCGCTGGCGCCGGTGGTTGGGCGTACGGTGGCATAAACTCGCCTCAGGCCTCGTCATCTCGACCGAAGCGCAGCGAAGTGGAGAACCCCCCGCATTTCGCCAGTGCCGCCGATAGAGCGTCGCTGGCGAAATGCGCTTGATGAGGGAGAGTAGCGATGCGGATCGTTCTTCTTCCAGGACTCGACGGAACCAGCGACCTTTATGCCGACCTCATCATGGCGCTACCCGGGGAGGTGCGGGTCCGCGCACTGTGCTATCCGGTCGATGTGTGTCTGGACGAGGAACAACTCCGTGCCTCGATCGATGTCTGGGCGGAGACGGAGACACCGTTTTTGCTGGTTGCGGAGTCATTTTCGACGCCCACGGCAATCCGATACGCAGCACGCTCACCGGAAAACGTGCTCGGGCTGGTGCTGATCGCGGGCTTTGCCAGAAGCCCTTTGTCAGGTTGGAGGCGCATCCTCGCAGGTCTGTTTGCCGGACTACTGTTTCGCCTGCCCTTGCCGGACTCAATTCTGCGCGCCGCGCTTGTCGGTCAAGACGCGCCACAGTCGCTGCTCGACGCAGTGCGAGCCGCGGTAGGACGTGTGGCGCCTTCCGTCCTGGCCCACCGCCTGCGCCTTGTATTGAACTGCGACGTCCGCGCGGAGCTCGCTCAAATTGCGGTGCCGGTGCTCTATGTCCTTGCGAAAGGCGACCGTCTGGTGGGACAGGAGGCGCTGCGCGAGATTCGGCGCTGCCTGCCAGGCGTCGAGGTGGTGCGTGTTCCCGGGCCTCACCTACTGGCGCAGCGAGAACCGAAACGAATGGTAGAGATCCTCTGTCGTTTCCTGGAGCAAACTGCTGAAACGGCGATAAAATAAGGACGAGGGCATCGCCATGGCTCACATCTCCGAGGATGAAAAGCTTCGCCGTAGACAGTCAAACGAAGACGTTCTTGGTACCCACGCCATGGAAGGCCTCTTTCCGGACACCACAACGACTGCGCTTCTGGAACGATTCGCTGAGGGCGAATTGAACCGTGAGCAGCTTTCTGCCGCCATCGACCTTCACGTCCAGCAGCTTCTTACCGCACGAGGGCACATGGCTGGCGCTGCGTAAGTGGCGGCTGATCGAGGCTTCGCAAGCGACCCGCATTCGGAACGTGGCTTTCCGTGTCCGAAGAACCGATTCGGCATCACAGACTACGCCGAGCTGCATGAGATTGAAACATCCCTCGGCATCAAACGAGCCGGAGAACTCCGGGATCGCGGCGTCACCGGCAAGTTCGATATCCCGCACCTGCAATCCATCCACAAGTACCTCTTCCAGGACGTCTTCCCCTGGGCGGGCGAGTTCCGCGTGGTCAATATCTCGAAGGGCAACTCCAACTTCGGGCCTGCGATGCACATACACGGCGCGCTGGACGATGCGCTTGGCAAGCTGAAGCGCGAGGGATTCCTCGTCAACCTCAGCCCGAAGGATTTTGCCACTCGGGCGGCATTCTATCTCGGCGAGATCAACGCCATCCACCCGTTTCGCGAGGGCAACGGACGCGCCCAGCGGGAGTTCATCCGTCAGCTCGGCGTCCACGCCGGGCATTCGTTGAGTTGGGCCGGGTTCACCCAGCAGGCCATGATCGACGCTTCGATCGCAAGCCTTCTGAGCGGCGACAACGGCCAACTTGCTACCATCGTGGAAGCGGCGTTATTCTCCAGCCGCGCGATGAACTCATGATGAATGAATCCCCGCTGTACCAGAAGGTCGATCTCGTCGGCGTCGGTCTGAACGCGACCGACACCGTCATTCCGCTCACCAGCTACCCCGCGCGCGGGTCGAAGGTGGAGTACGCCACCGCGACCATCCTGCCCGGCGGCCAGGTCGCCAGCACCGTTGTCGCCTGCCAGAGCTGGGGTCTCAGCACGCGCTACGTCGGCAAGCTGGGCGACGACACCGCCGGCACGCTGCATCGCGCGGCCTTCGACCATGCCGGCGTCGAGACGCGGCTGATCATCGTTCCCGGCGGCGCCAGTCCGCAGTCGCTGATCCTGGTCGATGCCGAGGGCGAGCGCACCGTGCTCTGCCGGCGCGACGAGCGCCTGATCCTCCAGCCCACCGACCTCACCCGCGAGTGGATCGTCAACGCCCGCGTTCTGCACGTGGACGGCCACGATACCGCCGCCGCCACCACGGCCGCGCGCTGGGCCCGCGAGGCCGGCGTTCCCGTCGTCGCCGATATGGACGAGCCCTACCCCGGCGTCGACGAGCTGCTTGAAAATGTCGACTACCTGATCGTCAGCCGCGACTTTCCCTGCCGCCTGATGCACGAGGACGACCTCCGGCAGGCGCTCGTCGCCATGCAGCGGCGCTACGGCTGCAAGCTGGCCGCGGCGACCCTTGGCCCTGACGGCGTGCTCGCGTGGGACGGCCACGAGTTCACCGGCAGCGCCGCGTACGAGGTTCCGGTGCTGGACACCACCGGCGCGGGCGACATCTTTCACGCGGGCTTTATCTTCGGACTGGTGCGGGGCTGGCCGCTGGCGCGCACGCTCGACTACGCCTGCGCGGCCGCGGCGTTGAACTGCACCGCCGTCGGCGCGCGCGGGGCGATTCGGCCGCAGGCGGCGATCGAGGAGCTGATGCGTACGGGCAAGCGGTATCCGATGCAGTTTGCCTCGTCCTCCGCGGGCCTTTCACAATGATTGAACGCATCCTGATCGTCGGCACAGGTCTTATCGGCGCGTCCACGGGTCTTGCCTTGCGCGCTGCTGGATTCACGGGCCAGATTGCGGGCTTCGACGCCAGCGCCGCCGAGCTGGAAGCGGCGTTGGCCTCGGGCGCGATCGATTCCTTCGTGCGCAGCCGCGACGAGGCCATCGCCACCGCGAAACAGGCCGATGTGATCCTGCTCGCCGTGCCGGTGCTGGCGATTCTGGACTGGATGCGCCTGCTCGCGCCTGAACTTGGCCGCCATCAACTGGTTACGGACACCGGCAGCACCAAGCGCGCCATCGCGGATCAGGCGCAGGCGCATTACAACTCCCCCGCTGGCGCGCGCTGCCTGCCCGGACACCCCATGGCCGGCAAGGAGTCCGGCGGCGCAGCGCTGGCCGAGGCGAGTCTCTTTCAGGGCGCGATGTGGCTCTTTACACCCGTCGCCGAAGAGACCTCGATCGAGGCCGAGTGGCGCGCCTGGGTGAGCCGCTTCGGCACGCGCAGCATGGATCTCGACCCGGCGCGGCACGACCAGGTGTGCGCCTGGGTCAGCCATCTGCCGCAGATGGTCGCGACCGCGATGTCGGCCATGTTCGAAGAAGAGTTCAGCCACACGCCGGAGCTGGCGGCGGAGTTTCAGGCCATCGGCGGCCGGGCGCTGCGCGAGATGACCAGACTGGGCGCGAGCCCCTACAGCATGTGGCGCGACGTCGCGATGACCAACACCCAGCCGCTCGCCGCGACGATCTACGCGCTCGAGCAGCGGCTGGCGCATCTGCGCGAAGGCTTGAAGACGCCGGAGCTGCGCGAGGAGTTCCGGCTGGCGAATGAGTTTCGCGCGCGGCGGGACTAGTCTTTGCCTTTCCTGTTGGCAGAACCGGAAGCGCCTGGGTGCCCCATTCTTCGCGATACGACCGCAAAGAATGGGGCACCCTAGCTTCAGTGGAAGCTCGTGAGAAAGGCAGAAGCAGATTCCCTTCGGGAATGACAAACAAGAAAATCTAAATCAGCTTGTACTGCCGCGAGCTGGCCTGCCGGTTGTGGCCGGGCAGCCGTTCGAAGCCCGGCCGGCCGAAGTAGAAGCCCTGGAACTTGCGTACGCCGAGCGTGTAGAGCGTGTCGAACTCGGCCTCCTGCTCGATGCCTTCGGCGATCACGTCGATGTCGAGGTCGCGGCAGACCTGCAGGATGGACTTCACGATCGTCTGGCTTGGCCAGCGCTCGTGGATCCTTCGCGTCAGCTCGATGTCGATCTTGAGGATATCCGGCTGGAACGCGGCCAGCATCGAGAGGCCTGCGTAGCCCGCGCCGAAGTCGTCGATGGCCGTGCGCAGGCCCTGCGTGCGGTAGGGTTCGAAGAGCGCGCGGAGTTGCTCATGGTCGCGGATGCGCTCCATCTCGGTAATCTCGAGCACGATGCGGTCGAGCGGAATGCGCGCTTTCGCGGCCAGCTCGGCGAGTCCGCTCAGCCCTTCGGCGGTCTCGAGGACCGAGTTGGGCGAGAAGTTGATGCAGAGGTCGGCGCGTGTCTGCATCAGGCCCAGTCGTCCGGCCCAGTCGATGGCGGCGCTGCGGCAGTCGCCGTCCATCAGGTGAAGCTGTTCGAGCGAGAGGCCGCCGAGCAGCGCCTGCGCCGGCTCCCGTTGCAGACCGCGCGCCAGCGCCTCATACGCGACGATGCGGTCGCCGCGTACGTCCACGATCGGCTGAAACGCCATCGTGACCGGCGCCCGCGGAGCGGGTTTGCGCGTGATGAAGCTGAGTACCGATGCCATAATCTACCGCCCCGTGATATCTGACCCAAGATTGCAAGTTGCCGGAGCCGCAGTAGGAAGAGAGCGCGGAGGAAGCCATGTCCTAACGAAGACGAATCTTTCGATTTCGTCTCCGTTTACGAGATTGGCCACCGACCCTCACTGAGTCTAGTGGGCTACCGCGTCTTCGGGTAGCGGCTTCTCGGCCTTGCTGGGCAGGCGCATCAAGAAGGGTAATGGCGTAAGACACACGATGACGAACGAAAGCAGGGCGAAGGCGTTCTTGTACGCCAGCATGGATGCCTGCCGCAGCATCTGCTGATAGGCATAGCCGACGGCGCTCTGCATGGCCTGCGTGGCGGACATGCCGCCCTGGCGCAGCACCGCCGCCACGCTGTCGATGTAGCGCGTGTACTGCACGCTGCCCTGCACCGAATGCTCCGCAAGCTGCGACTGGAAGGTCTGTCCGCGGCGCGCGAGGAAGGTCGTCAGCAGCGCCGTGCCGGCCGAGCCGCCGAGATTGCGGGCGAAGTTCGAGAGGCTCGAGATCTGGTTCGACTTCGAGCGCGGCACGCCGACGTAGTTCAGCGTGCTGATGGGGATGAAGACGAACGGCAGCCCGATGACCTGCAGCATGCGCCACAGCGTCACCGTCCCGAAGGCGCTGTCGAGCGAAAGCCGCGTGAGGTTGTAAAGCCCCGCCGCGACGGCGATGTACCCCAGCGAGACCATCAGGCGCGGGTCGAACTTGCCCAGCGACCGGCCCGCGACGATCATCATGACCATCATGACGAGGCCGGCGGGCGAGAGCACCTGGCCGGCGCGCTCCGCCGTATACCCCAGCAAACCCTGCAGGTACTGCGGAATCAGCACGGTCGAACCGAAGAGCACCATGCCGAGAATGAGTTGTAGAAAGACCGCCGTGCCGAAGTTGCGATTCTTCAACAGCTTCAGGTCCACGATCGGGTCGGGATGGCGCCACTCCCAGAAGACGAAGGCAATCAACAGGATGCAGGCGATGGCCGCGACCGTGCAGATCATCGGATCGCCGAACCAGTCTTTTTCCTGTCCTTTGTCGAGGAAGAACTCCAGGCAGCCGACGCCGACGGCGACCAGGCCCAGGCCGGTGAAGTCCACCGGGCTCTTGATCAGTGTGCGCGCTTTCACCGCCGGTGGGTCTTCGACCATGCGGTTCGAAAGATAGAGCGACAGCAGACCGATGGGCAGGTTGATGAAGAAGATCCAGTGCCAGTTGAAGTTGTCGGTGATCCAGCCGCCCAGCGTTGGCCCGATGGCCGGCGCGATGACCACCGCCGTGCCGTAGAGCGCGAAGGCCTTTCCGCGGTCGGCGACGGAGAAGGTGTCGGCGAGGATCGCCTGTTCGGACGGCGCGAGACCGCCGCCGCCAAGACCCTGCAGGATGCGCGCGAAGATGAGGATGGGCAGCGTCGGCGCCAGGCCGCAGAGCATCGAGCAGGCCGTGAACATCACCACGCAGGTCATGTAGAAGCGCTTGCGGCCGATGCGATTCGAGATCCAGCCGGAGATGGGCAGGATGATGGCCGACGAAACCAGGTAGCTGGTCAGCACCCACGTCGCCTCTTCGCCCGACGCGCCGAGCGATCCGGCGATGTGCGGCAGCGCGACGTTGGCGATCGAGGTGTCGAGCACCTCCATGAAGGTCGCGAGCGTCACGGTCAGGGCGACGGCCCAGGGGTTATGACTTGGCTTCCATTCTTCTTCGTGGTGCGATTGGTCTGGCATCGTCGGCTCGTGTGCTGCTGTACCTGTGCTTGTTGTTCTTGCTTTCGCTTGTTTGTCATCCTCGAAGAGGATCCGCTTCTGTCTTTCCGTATCAGCTTCCTGATAGAGTATCAGCAAGCTGATATGAGCGCAGACGTCGCCGGCAAACCCGGCAAGCCAACCCGCCGCCTTTCGAGAGCCAAGACCCTGCGCCAGGCAGGCAAGCTGATCCGCCGGTTGATTCTGGCGGCGAAGAACCGCCTCGACGACGAGCTGCGTCCGCAGGAGGTCACGGCCGCGCAGCTTCGCATCCTGTACGAGGTCAAGTTGGAGCCGGGCGCCACGGGCGCGCAACTGGCCCGCGCCTGCAACGTCACGCCGCAGACGACGCAAACGATGCTCGCCAAGGCGGTCGAACGCGGCTGGCTCGAACGCGGCAAGGATACGGAGAACAACCGCCTGGTCACCTTTACGCTGACCCCGGCCGGTCTGCAGATGCTCGAACACGGCGACACGACCTACGCGGAGATCGAAAAGGCCATCTGGAAGGGCGTCGCCACCGAGGAGATCGAGGGCTTCAGCGCGCTGATCGAGAAGGCGCTGGGGAATCTGGCGCCGCATGACCGGACGCGCGACAAGGGCTAGGGAAGAAGGGCATCCACACAAGGTTCCTATTCCCTGCATTCGATCGGTGGTATTCTCCGTGCATTCATCTCCCAACGACGCACTGGAGCAGCCGCACATGTTTAGAGGAACCACCCTCCGCCGGACGATCTCTCTGTTTGCCTTCTGCCTTGCCGTTCCTGTCTCGCTTTTGGCGGCCGGGAAGGATCTTGCGGCGCATCGCGGCTTCTACAGCTTTCCCGCGGTTCACGGCGATACGGTCGTCTTCACCTCCGAGGGCGATCTCTGGTCCGTGCCGCTGGCTGGCGGCGCGGCGCGGCGGCTGACCTCCGGCAGCGGCCTCGAGCGGCACGCGACCATCTCGCCCGACGGCCAGACCGTGGCCTTCACCGCGCAGTACGAGGGTCCGGCCGAGGCGTACACCCTGCCGATCCTGGGTGGCGTACCGCGCCGCCGCACCTGGAACGGCGACGCCATTCCCGATGGCTGGACTCCCGATGGCCGCCTCATCGTCAGCACCAGCCGCTACGCCACGCTGCCCGACGCGCAGTTGGTCCTGCTGGGCGAACACGGCGAGCAGGAGACCGTGCCGCTCGCCACCGGCTCCGAGGCGGCCTACTCCACCGACGGCAAGTCGCTCTTCTTCACCCGTTTCGAGAAGCAGTTCAGCTACACCAAGCGCTACCAGGGCGGCTGGCCGGAGACCATCTGGCGCTTCGACGGCCACTCCGAGGCCGTGCCCCTGACCGGCGACTTTGCCGGCACCTCGCACAATCCCATGTTCTGGAACGGCCGCGTCTACTTCCTCTCCGACCGCGACGGCGTCATGAACGTCTACTCGATGGACCCGCAGGGCAAGGGCGTGAAGCAGGAGAGCCATCAGCATGGCTTCGACATCGCCTCCGCCTCGGTCTCGGACGGACACATCGTCTACGCCTGCGGGGCCGACCTGTGGTCGCTCGACCTCGCGACCGGCAAGGAGGCGATCATCCCCATCACGCTGCTTTCGGACTTCGAGCAACTGCGCGAGCACTGGGTGAAGAAGCCGACCGACTACCTGACCAGCGTGCATCTCTCGCCCGATGGCGGCTCCGCCGTCTTCACCGCGCGCGGCGAGGTCTTTACCCTGCCGGCGAAGAGCAGCGGTCGCACGGTCCGCATCGCGGCGGACTCCGCCGTGCGCTTCCGCAGCGCGCGCTTCCTGCCCGATGGCAAGAGCATCCTCGCCCTCTCCACCCAGACGGACGAGACGGAGTTCTGGAAGTATCCCGCCAACGGACAGGGCAAGCCGGAGCAGTGGACCAAAGACGCCGACGTCCTGCGCTGGGATGGCGTCTCCTCGCCCGACGGCCGGTGGCTCGCGCACACGGACAAGAAGCAGCAGCTCTGGGTCTTCGACACGAAGAGCAAGACCGAAAAGCTCATCGCGAAGTCCGCGAACGACGACTTCAGCAACCTGAGCTGGTCGCCCGACAGCCGTTGGCTCGCCTTCGTCGAGGCCGGGGATAACCAGTTCCAGCAGGCCAGGGTGTTGAACGTCGAGACAGGCGCGATCACGGCCATCACCTCCGACCGCTATAACAGCTCCGACCCGGTCTGGAGCACGGACGGCAAGTGGCTCTACTTCCTCTCGGACCGCATGCTGAAGACCTCGGTGCAGTCGCCCTGGGGCTCGCGCCAGCCGGACCCGCACTTCGACCGCTCGGTGAAGATCTACCAGCTTGCCCTGCAGCCGGACCAGCGCTCGCCCTTCCTGCCCTACGACGAGCTGCATCCCGAATCGAAGGATAAGAAGGACGAAGACAAGAAGGACGATAAGAAGAAGGAGACCGAGAAGAAGGCCGCTGCAGGCGATGCAAAGGCCGCCGACGCCGTGAAGGACGCGGACAAAGAAAAGGACGATAAGGCGAAGGACAAGAAGGTCGCCGAGGTCAAGATCGACTTCGCCGGTCTCGCCGCGCGCCTGACCGAGGTCCCGGCGCCCTCCGGCAACTTCCGCAGCCTGCAGATCACCGACAAGCGCCTCTGCTGGCTGAGCTCTCCGGATGAATCCGAGCCCAGGGCGCAGCTCCAGTGCCTCGACATCGCCAACAAGGGCGACGAGGCGGACACGGTCATGTCCGGCGTGCGCAGCTTCGAGATCTCCGCCGACCGCAAGAAGATGCTCATCCGCAAGGAGGAGAACTTCTACATCTTCGATGCGGACGTGAAGGGTTCGGGCGCGGGCGACCCGAAGGCGCAGGCCAAGGCCCAGATCGACCTCTCACACTGGACCTTCGCGGTCGATCCACGCGAGGAGTTCAAAGGTCTGTTCAACGACGCCTGGCGGCTGGAGCGGGATTACTTCTACGATCCGCACATGAACGGCGTGGACTGGAAGGCGATGCGCGTCCGTTACGCGCCGCTGGTCGATCGCGTGTCGACCCGCGAGGAGCTGAACGACGTGATCTCGCAGATGGTGAGCGAGCTTTCGGCGCTGCACACCTTCGTGCGCGGCGGCGATGCGCGCATGCCGTCGGACAAGATCGATCTGGCCACGCTCGGCGCCCGGCTGCGCCGCGACGAGCGCGCCGGCGGCTTCGTCGTCGAACACATCTACCTGCACGATCCCGACCGGCCCGACACGGCGCCGCCCTTCGCCCGGCCGGAGTCGCTGGTGAAGGAGGGCGAGGTCATCGTCGGCATCGACGGCGCCGACGCACTCTCGGTCTCGGATGAGCGCGACCTGCTGCGCGGCAAGGCCGGACAGCAGGTGATGCTGCGGGTCAAGCCCGTTGCGGGCGAGATCCGCGAGGTGCTCGTCCGTCCCGTCAGCGCGCGCGCCGAGTTCGACATGCGCTACAACGACTGGGAGTACAGCCGACGCGTCACGGTCGAGTCGGCCTCGGCCAGCCACATCGGCTACGTCCACCTGCGCGCCATGGGGCCGCCGGATATCGAGCAGTGGGCGCGCGAGTTCGACCCCATCTACAACCGGCAGGGGCTCATCATCGACGTGCGCCACAACGACGGCGGCAATATCGACTCCTGGCTGCTGGGCAAGCTGCTGCGCCAGGCCTGGTTCTACTGGCAGCCGCGCACCGGCAACCCGACCTGGAACATGCAGGAGGCCTTCCGCGGCCATGTCGTCGTGCTCTGCGACCAGGAGACGGCGTCCGACGGCGAGGCCTTCACCGAAGGCGTCAAGCGGCTGAAGATCGGCACAGTCATCGGCACGCGCACCTGGGGCGGCGAGATATGGCTGAGCGCGAACAATCGCCAGGCCGACGGCGGCATCGCCACCGCGGCCGAGATGGCCGTCTACGGACCGGAGGGCAAGTGGCTGATCGAAGGCCACGGCGTCGACCCGGATGTGGTCGTCGACAACCTGCCGCACGCGAGTTTTGCCGGTGAGGACAAGCAGTTGCAGTCGGCCATCGAGCTGCTGAAGAAGCAGATCGCCGCCGACCCAAGACCCGTGCCGCCGCCGCCGGCGTATCCGGATAAGTCGTTCAAGTACTGAGCCTTAGGCGCCGGCAAGAGTCGCCAGCGGCTGCTGGCGGTCCGTCCGCATGGTCGGCGCGGATGCCAGCAGCTTGCGCGTATACGCATGCTGCGGGTTGCGGAAGAGCTCCGTCGCCGCGCCCTGCTCGACCAGATGCCCGTGCTGCATCACCGCGACGCGATCCGCCACCTGCGCGACCACGGCCAGGTCGTGCGAGATGAACAGCATCGCGAGTCCGTGCGTTCGGCGCAGATCGTCCAGCAGCCGCAGAATCTGGGCCTGGATGGTCACGTCGAGCGCGGTCGTCGGCTCGTCGGCGATCAGCAGTCGGGGCCGGTTGACGATGGCCATGGCGATCAGGATGCGCTGGCGCTGGCCGCCCGAGAACTGATGCGGGTAGTCCCCATAGCGGCGGATCGGGTCCGGCAGGCCGACCTCGTCCATCGCGGCCAGCACCCGCTCTTTCACCGCCTTCCTGTCGAGCTTCGGATGGTGTACCAGCACCGCCTCGGCGATCTGGCGCCCGACGGTCATCACCGGGTTCAGCGCGGTCATCGGCTCCTGGAAGATCATGGCGATGCTCGATCCGCGATGCCGGCGCATGGCGTCTTCCGGCAGCGCCAGCAGGTCTTCGCCCGCCAGCCGCAGCGAGCCCGAGATCCGTGCGCCCGGCGGCAGCAGACGCAGCAGCGCCAGCGAGGTCGCCGACTTGCCCGAGCCGGATTCGCCCACCAGCCCCAGCGTCTCGCCCGCGTCCACGTGGAACGAGATGCCATGCACGACGGCGCGCTCGCCAAAGGCGATGGTGAGATTGTCTGCCTGTAAAAGAGGCGCCATCGCTGAATCCTAAACTGAATCCAGACCATTTGCGGCGCGGGTAGAACTCGAACCCGTTTTCCGCGTCTAATGGGGTGCATGATGAGCCGTCGCACCATCCTCGCCGCGCTGTTGTTCGCGCCTCCAATGCTGAGCCACGCCCTGTTCTCCCAGACCCACCGGGTCGAGAAGCAGCAGGCGGTCGTGCGCGCGGTCGGGGTCTATGAGTGGACGGGCGACCTTGCCAAACCAGACGCCAGCCGGCTCATCCCGGTCACGGTCTACATCGACAGCGAGCTGCGGGACGCGGGCGTCTACCTCGCGCGGCCCGTGCCCTTCGCGCTCGAGACCGGCACCATCTTCGACCTCGACGAGGCGGGCATCGTCAAGGGCACGGTCGAACTCTCGTTCGCGCGCCACCTCGTGCCGTCCGAGACGGCCAGCAACGACGCCACACCTTACGACGACGGCTGGTTCGGCTACGGCGTCTACAAGCCGCTGCCGGTCATCAAGGTAAAGCCCGCGACGAAGGTCCGGCAGTCGAACGCATCGGTCGCGGTGAACGGCCAGACAAAGCCCGACTCCGACCGGCCGTCGTTCGCCAGGAAGCCCGCGGCGGACTCGTCCGCCCCTCCCACCGCTTCCAACAGCTCTTCGAATGATCCGGACCGTCCGACGATGAAGCGCAAGGACGACTCCGCCGCCTCGACTCCGGCCGCGACCTCTTCGACGACCACCCCCGCCGCCAGCGCTCCCGCCGACGATCCCGACCGGCCCACCATGAAGCGCCGCGACGACTCGTCCGCGCCGAGCACGACGCCGGCCGCGACCACCACAAGCACGCCCGCCGCCGATCCGGACCGTCCGACGCTGACGCGCAAGACGGACTCGACCGCATCCACCACATCCTCTTCTTCGGCGGACGATCCCGACCGGCCCACGATGAAGAAGCGTCAGGATACGGCCTCGACGACGACAGACACCAGCACGCCTCCCGCCGACGACCCGGATCGCCCCACGCTCAAGAAACGGAGCCCGGCCGAGCTGAAGCAGGCGGCGAAGGAGCGCAATCAGTCCTCCTCCGATGGCATTGGATCCTTGAACGACGACCCCAACCGCCCGAAGATTCATCGCGGCAAACCCGCGGGCGCGCTGAGCGACGACGACCTCACCAAGCTGACCGGGCTGCCGCAGAACCTGCACCAGATGGTCGCGGTCTCGGACGCCGTCAACCGGCCGCCGCATAACTTCACCCTCGCGTGGGACACCGAGCAGGAGCACGCAGTCATTCTGGGCAAGCTGCAGGGCTTCGCGCGCGAAAAGGTGCTGGCCTATAACGCCACGGTCGCGGCTGCCGCGCCGCCTCCGCCGCCGGTGAAGCCGCCTGCCACCGCTGCCGCTCGCCGCAAGGCCGCGCTCGCGGCGAAGATGCCTCCGCCGGAGATGGCGCTGACGGACGAGTCCGTGAAGGCCTATACGCTGAGCTACGGCGGCGCGCCGACCTATGTCTACACCGCCGCCGCGCCGCCGGGGCCGGACGGCGCCGTGCGTTATGTCGCGGTGGTCGCGCAGGCGGACGCGCTGGGTGAGCTGAAGGTGGCGATGTCCAGCGTGACCGACGCCCTGCACCTGGACCGCACGCCACGCATGCGGCTGGTGGACGCGGTCGACGTCGAGGCGTCCAACCGCGCCAGCCTGCTGATGGAGCTGCGCGCGCAGCACTCGCGCCAGTTCGCGCTGTATAGGGTCATCGGCGCGCAGTCGCAACAGATCTTCACGACTGGCAGCACACAGTAGCTAGAAAAATAACTCAACGGAGACGCCAAATCTTTCGCTGAGCCGGCGAATCTGCTCCTTGTTCATCTCCCGTTTGCCGCTCAAGACTTCGGAGACCACGCTTCGTGTGCCGAAGACGCCGGTTAGATCCTTCTGCTTTAGCCCATGCTGATCCATCAGGAAGGCCAACACCTCCAGCGGTGTGGCCTTTGGGAGTTGGTAGTTCTTGTCTTCAAAGTCTTCGATCAACAGCGTGAATAGGTCCGCGAGTTCGGCCTCGTCCGAAGTCCACTGGTCGTGACGCTGCTCGAGCTCATAGAGAGCCTGAACGTAGCCTTCGTTCTGCTCCTCCGACCGGATGATTCTCGGCGGGAACTTGGCCAGCAGCGCCGTGTAGGCTGGATTGACTGCAAGTGCGCTCATCGCTTCCATCCTCCCCTGTCGTATATGGCATGGGTCAGAACGTGCCGTACGTACAGCCGTCCCGTTCTGTAGTTGATCTCCGCGATCAATCGAAATTGATTGCCCTTGAGGTTGAAGACCGTAAACCGATCGACAGAGTCGGCAGACGGAAAGACCTTCCGCACATCTTCCAGAGAATGCCACTCTGCTTTTTTTGCGATGCGGTACCAGGCGTCGAGCGGAGCAGCAAGCTCGGGATGCTCCGCCGCTGCTTCCAGTAATCGCTTACGGCTGATGATGTGCATATTTCGCCTGCCTGTATCTGATTCGCAATTTGCGAACTTGTCAATTCCTTCCTCACTCCGGCAGTTGCAGCAGCACCAGCACGATCCCCTCCACCACGAACATCCGGAACGCGGCCTCCTGCCCGTTCCAGAGCTTCGACTGCCACATTAGGAACCACTCGCCGCCGACCGTGATGAACGCCACGAACCAAAGCAGCATGCCCGACGTAAGCGCGACGATACCGATGCTCTTCGCCTGGCGGAACTCCGCCGCGGGCAGACCCACGGCGCGCAGCAGACGCCACGCGCCCAGCCAGCAGAGCGCCGCGTTTGCCGCCTCCCAGCCGATGATGCCGATGTAGAACGCGAGGTGGACCCAGCGCAGGTTGTCCGCGCGCCACATGCCCTTGTTGCCCGGAAAGGTCGAGTCCATCATCAGCACGTGCCGCACGAACTGGTAGTTGGAGTCGAAGTCCGTCGTGTTGTTGAAGACGACCAGCGTGAAGAAGAAGGCGATGGCGGCGAGCAGGGCTGCCTTGGAACAGCGTGCAACAATCATGGACGGCTCCCGGAAAATTCCTTGAAGTAGGCTCGCAGCGCCTCGAGCGTGGCGTCGTCGTAGCCCGGACTGGCGGCCATCTGCGTGGCCGGGTTCAGCTTCCGCGGGTTGCGGACGTACGCGTCGAAGTACTGCGGATCGGCCACGCTGCGCCGTGCGATTACGCCCCAGCTCCGGCTCGACTTCAGGCCTCCCTCGCCCGCGTTGCTGTGGCAGCGGAAGCAGCTCTGCCGCGCGATCCGGTAGCCCTGCTGCACCCGCGGGTCATGGCTATGCGGGGCGATGGCCGCGTAGACCCTTGTCTCGTGCCGCAGGTCCAGCCGCACGACGCCCCACGGCACCTGCGCCTCGTCCGCATGCGACAACACCTGGAAGGCCGGTTTGAAGTCCGGATGCGAGACCATGTATGGCCCGCTGCCCTTCGGCCACTGGGCGGGCGGTTTTCCGTCGATCTTCAGCACCAGCAATGGATGGTGCTGCTTCAGATACTCCGCCGGATAGTGCGCGTCGTACTGGTCGTCGCAGATCGCAATCATCATGTCGGCGGCGGGCGCGGCGCCCAGCAGCGCGGGCAGCTTGTCGAGCGCCACGCCGCCGATCTGCACCGGGTGATCGAAGTTCGGATCGTCGACGACGCGGTAGCTCTCCTGCGGCAGCGCCAGCAGGTCTTTGTACGTGACGAAGCGCGTCTCGCCTGGCGGCACGCCGGCCAGTTCGCCGCCGATCTCGAGATCGCTCGCGGACTGCCGCGTATTGTAGAGACGCAGCTTCGCGTGCAGCGGCAGCCTCGCCGCCGCCTGTACATGCATGCAGGCAAAGACCGCGCCCAGCGCCAACCCCATCCCCAACACAAATTGTCGTGCCTTCATGCGCTCATGGTAGCCGATACGCCGCTCGCGCCGATGATAAAGTACGAATCAACATGCCCGCACACGATCCCACCGCCGCGCTCGCCGAACTTGGCCTGACCCTGCCCGCAGCCCCCGCGCCGGGCGGCAACTATATGTCCGCGAAGACGGTTGGCAACCTCGTCTTTCTCGCCGGCGTCATCTCGCAGACCGCCGACGGCATCGTCACCGGCACGGTCGGACTCGACCGCACGGTGGAAGAGGGCTACGACGCCGCGCGGAGCTGCGCGCTGCTGCAGCTTGCCGTGCTGGAGCGGCATCTCGGCTCGCTGGCGGCGATCAAGAGCGTCGTCTCGGTGAACGGCTACGTGAACTCCATCGCCGGATTCGCCGATTCGCCGAAGGTCGTCAACGGCGCGTCGGACCTCTTCCTCGCGGTCTTCGGCGAGCCGGGACGCCACGTCCGCGCGGCCATCGGGGTCAGCGGCCTGCCACGTCATGCGCTCGTCGAACTGCAGATGACGGTGGAGATTTAGGTGGCGACCCACACGCTCTCGGCCATCCCGACCCACTCGCGCTGGAACGCCGCTATCCCGCCGCGCCTGACCATCGATGCGGGCGACACGGTCCACTTCGAGTGCCTGGATTCGAGCGGCGCCCAGGTGCATCCCTGCATGACGGTCGACGAGTTTCAGCGGATCGATCGCGGCCTGATCCACGCGATCACCGGGCCGGTCGCGGTCCACGGCGCGCAGCCGGGCGACGTGCTGCAGATCGACGTGCTCGAGGTCGCGCATAAGGGCTGGGGCTGGTCGAGCGTCATCCCGGGGCTTGGTTTTTTGAAGGACCGATTCAAGGACCCGTTCCTCTTTCACTGGGCGTTGGATCAAGAGACGACCGCTTCGCTCGCCCCGGCGATCGTGCCGCTGCGCCCGTTCTGCGGCATCCTGGGCGTTTGTCCGGCGGGCGACGAGGAGCTGCGGACGCGGCCGCCAGGCGCCTTCGGCGGCAATCTCGACGTGCGCGAACTCTTCACCGGCGCGACGCTCTACCTGCCGGTCCAGCATGCGGGCGCGCTCTTCTCCTGCGGCGACGCCCACGCCGCGCAGGGCGATGGCGAGGTCTGCATCAACGGCATCGAGTGCCCGGCGGATGCGACGCTGCGCTTCCATCTGCACAAGGCGCAGCCGCTCGCCGGCCCGCTGGTCGAGACGCCGGCCGCCGCGCCCGAAGGTCCGTGCTGGGTCGTCGTAGCGTCGGATGCGGATGCGCTTGCGGCAACTCGCGCGGCGACCAGCCGCATGGTCGATCTGCTCGTCGCCCGCTGGGGATTCGAGCCGGTGCATGCGTACCTGCTGTGCAGCGTCGCGATGAACCTGCGGCTGAGCCAGGTGGTCAACGAGCCGATGGTGACGGTGTCAGCGTCCATCGCGAAGTCCGTGCTGCCCGCGCGCAAGCTCTTCGGGGCGTAAATACTGGAGCTTTAGCTGCCAGCTCCAAGCTCCAGTTCGAAGTTACGCAGCCGCCGCCGGCTCCTTCGGCTCCATGAACATCTTGCCCGCCGCCATCAGCACGAACAGCATCACCGCGCACACGGCGAAGACCTGCCGCACGCCCATGTGGTTCGCCAGCAGGCCGCTCAGGATCAGCCCCGCGATCTGCGCCGAGAAGATCAGGCTCATCACGGTCGAGCCGACGCGGCCCATCAGCGCCGCCGGGGTCTCCTGCTGAATCATCGTGTTCGAGGGAATGACGATGCCCGAGACCGAGAAGCCGATGATGAGATTGCCAAGCACCGTCGTTGGGATGGTGGCGAACGCCGTCAGCAGGCAGAGCCCCACCGCGATGCCGCCCAGCCCGGCGTAGACCAGCACGGAGTTCTTCAGGTTCTTGCCGACGGAGTTCAGCACATTCACGCCGCCCAGCATGCCCAGGCCGATCATCGCCGAGGCCGCGCCATAGACCTTCGTGCTCGCATGCAGCGCATCGCGGACATAGACCGCGATCAGCGGGCCGAAGCAGCCCAGTACGAACATGCCCGCGGCCAGCGCGAGAATGACGAAGAGCAGGCCGGCATGGTGAAAGATGAAGCTCATGCCCTGCCGCATGTCGTCCAGCACGCTGCCGATTCCCAGCGGCTTCTTCGGCGCATCGCCCGGCGCCGGCGCGGGACGGCTGAGCGCAAGCGATGCGATCAGGCTGCCGCTGGCGATGAAGCTCGCCGCGTCCACCCAATAGCAATACTTCGGACCGAGATTCGCAACGATCACCGCCGCCAGCGCCGGGCCGACGATGCGCATGCCGAACATCACCTGCTGCATCAGGCCGTTGGCCGAGCGCAGCCCGTGCATCGGAATGATCGAACGAATCGCCACGCCCTGCGCCGGTCCGAAGAAGCTCGAAACCACGCTGATGGCCGCGAGAATCGCATAGAACGCCCAGACGTTGTTCGCGTAGAGCAGCAGCAGCACCAGCAGCGCGCGCAGAAAGTCGCTGGCGACCAGCGTCGGCTTCAGCGACCAGCGGTCGATAAAGACTCCGGCCAGAATGCCCAGCACGGCGATCGGCGCGGTGTACGCGATCTGCACGCCGGTAATCTGCTGCGGCGTGCCGTGCAGCTTGAAGGTCAGCACGTTGATGACCGCGAAGAGCGCAAGAAAGTCGCCGAAGGTGGAGACGATCTGCGCGTACCAGAGGCGGCGCATGGCGTCGACGCGCAGCACCGCGCCCATGCTCATGGGCTCTGGCGGAACGGTGGCGCCAAGGACGGCTGCCGGAATTTGGGCGTCTGTTTCCTGTGTGGATGACATGGAGATTGGATCCATGCTAACGCACAAGGATGCGAAAAGTGCAGTATTTTTGGGAATATTTGAGGCGCGGATATCAGGTAGCTGATATCCGTGTCGAAACAGGAAATGCGACGGCTCGATGGAAGTGCCGGCGCCGATTCATGCCGAGCGATGGCGTCAAGCAAGAACGGCGTCTTGTTAAGGGCATGGCTTGAGCCATGCCGCGCGCCCCGCCCCGAATACGGCTTTAGCCGCCGGGGTACGGTTTTGTTCGAGCTGCCACGGAACGAAAAGCGTACCTCAGCGGCTAAAGCCGCGCTGCTCACGACGCATTTACGGCACGGCTCAAGCCGTGCCCTTAAGCAAGACCGATATTCAACAAGCTCTCAAAGCCTTGCCTCTACAACGTGCCCACGTACAGCGGATTGTCGTAGAGCAGCCGAGTGACCTCGCGATAGACCTTGTTGCCGTTCTCCCCGTTCGTCAGCATCACGACGCCGGTCTGCGTGGCGGGCAGGTAGAAGACATGGGTGCGCACGCCCCAGTCGTTGCCGCCGTGGTCGACGACGACCGTGCCGTTGATGTCGAAGACCTGCCAGCCAAGGCCCATGCCGGCGGCGACGTGGCAGGGAAGCTCGGGCGCGTTGGCGGAGCAAAGCTTGTCGGCGTCGGCCTGCTCGACCTGGTTGCGTGTGCTGGTCACGCGCTGTTTACGCAGCTCCGGCGTCAGCGCCGTGTCGTTCATGGCGCCGATGACGAATCGGGCGTAGTCGGAGGCGGTGGTCTCGACCAGGTCCGCGCCGTTCCAGCTTGTGGCGGGCTTCGGGGCGGCCTCCCCGGCCGGACCGTGCGGCTCGGCCACGCGCCCCGCGAACCACGGACGCGGCGAGTAGGCCGTGCTCTTCATGCCCAGCGGGTCGAAGACGAGCCGTTGCGCAAGCTGCTCCCACGGCTCGCCGGTCTTCTTCTCCGCGAAGCGCGCGACGTAGTTGTAGCCCTCGCCGGAGTAGCTGGTCTGCGTGCCGGGCTCGAACTTCATCGTCAGCTTGCCGCCGGTCATCCGCCGCCAGTTGGCGAAGCCGGTCTGGTGCGAGAGCGCGAGGCGCGGCGTCAGCAGCTTCGCCCAAGGCTGCGGCTGCCCATCCGGCCCGAGCAGATCCGGGTCGAGCCACACCGGCGCCATCGGCTCATCGAGCGACAGCCTGCCCTGCGCGGCCAGCCGCAGCACGATCTCCGCCGTGATCGGTTTGGTCAGCGAGGCGACGTTGTAGAGCGTCTCGGTCGTGGCCGGAACGCCCGGACTTTGCTCGCCGTAGACCGCGGTCCAGGCGATTCTGCCGTGCTCGATATACGCAATCGAGACGCTGGGCACGTCGTACAGCTTCAACCATCCGGGCGCCTTCCGGTCGAGCTGCTGGCGGGGCGTCAGGGTCTGGGCAAAGGCTGCGGTGGTCAGGCAGAGCAGGCTGGCAAGGTAGCGAAGGCGCATGGGAGATTCCTTTGGGGGTGTCGGCTGCAGGTCCATACGCAGCGTTCTCCCGCAAAGTTCCGGCTGCTATCTTGGCGCGTGATGGCTCATCATGGCGATGACCGCGATGAAGTCCTGCAGGAAATGCGCGACGATGACCACGCGCAGATTGCCTGTCTTGAGGCTCACCGCGCAGAAGGCGATGCCGAGCAGCGTGATCAGGATCGCGCCGCCGAAGCCCTCGTACAGATGCAGGCTGCCGAAGAGCACGGACGTCGCCACGGCGGAGACGGCCATGCTGACGAGGCGCGGCGCGCCGAGCCGCTCGCCCCATGCGATCGCCTGCCGCAGCAGGTATCCGCGAAAGACGTGCTCCTCGCAGAAGCCCGCGCTGAAGGCCACGAAGGCCCACATCGCCAGCTCCCAGTGGTTCGTCGGCATCATGGCGTGGACGCGGGTGGAGTCGAAGCCCGCGCGCGGCGCCATGCGACGCAGCAGCGCGCCGCCCGTGCCGAAGATCAGGAGCAGGCAGAAGTAAAGCCCGATGCCGCGCAGGATCTCGAAGTCCCACCGGCGCGCGTTCTGGCGCAGCGTCCGCGCGAAGAACTCGCCGCGTCCGTAGACCCCGGCGACGCAGGTTCCGAGCAACATCCACTGCATCATGATGCTCGAAAGATAGGTGACCCAGTGCGCGCGTCCCGGCATCATGCGGCTGGTCGCATGCCCACCCACGGCCCAGCCGACGAGCAGCAGGATCACGGCGACGGTGTGCTGCCACGGGGCGATCCGCTTGTCCGGCGTCGGATGGCTTGGCGGCGCGAAGATCGGCGCGTCGTAGGGCAGGGTTTCCGGAGTCATAGCCGTATAGTACGGTCTTCCGGAGCTCTCGGCTTATGGCTGCAAGTTTAAAGCTCTCTGTAGCGTCCTCTTGCGGACGCTATCGCCATGCATCGAGCGTCACCCAACCGGCTTCGGGATGCGCCTCGATCAACCGCCGCGTCGCCTCGACCGAGGGCATCCGCGTCTGGCCGAGGCCGCCCTGTCCGCCGTCGTGCAGGCAGATATTTGAGCCGCGACCGTGTGCTCGGTTGCGTGCGACGCCGCGCTCGATGCGCGCGAGGATCGTCTCTGCCGGGATGGGGTTCCAGTCGCCGACGATGATGTTCCAGGTCGTGCTCGCCATCCCCAGTTCGCGCGCGATGCGCAGCACGGCCGGGCGGCGCTGGCCGAAGGGTGGGCGGAACCACGTGACCGGTTTCCCGATCGTGTCCTCAATCAATGACTGGCAGTCCGCCAGCTCCTGCCGGATGCGCGCCGCGCCGCAGAACGGCAGGTGCGGGTGCGTCATGGTGTGGCAGCCGACGAGGTGTCCCTGGCGCGCCAGCTCGCGGGTCAGCTCCGGCTCCTGCCGGACGAAGTTGCCGATCAGGAAGAACGTCGCCTTCACGTTGCGCGCGGCCAGTACATCCAGCAGATGCGGCGTGACGGCCGGGTTGGGGCCGTCGTCGTAGGTCAGGGCGAACTGGTTCGGATCTTTGGCCGCAGTTACGACCGCGCCGAAGAGTTGCGAGGCGGGCCACATGCTCGCGTAGGCCGCCGCGCCCGCGGCTGCGGCGGCGAGAGTGGCGGTCGCGGCTATGGCTTCGGGCGTGGTCATACAAGCAGATTCCCTGCGGGAAGGATAGACAACAAAGACAGACGCAGGTCCTTCGCGTCGCTCAGGATGACAGGCTTCTGTTCTCAGGATGACAAACTTCATGCAGCTTCGTTTTATAGCTCCGCTAACGAATGCCTGTCATCCTGAGCGGAGCGCAGCGCAGTCGAAGGACCTGCGTCTCGCGCGCGGCGGCGATACCTCTACTTATTCGCTTCGATCAAAGCCAGCACTTCCTCGGCGTGGCCTTCGGGCTTGACCTTCGAATACACATGCAGCAACCTCTGCTTGCCGTCCTTGTCCGCCGGAGCGATCACGTAGGTTGTGCGTTCGACGCCCTTCACCAGCTTGCCGTACATGTTCTTCGGCTTCACCAGATCCCACTCGTCGATCAGCTTCATATCGGGGTCGGCCAGCAGCGGGTACTGCAGGTCGTACTTCACGGCGAACTTCTTCTGCGACTTCACATCGTCGCGCGAGATGCCGAGCACGACCGCGCCCGCCGCCTGCAGCTTGGCGAACGTATCGCGGAAGCCGCAGGCCTCGATCGTGCAGCCCGGCGTATCGGCGCGGGGGTAGAAGAACAGAATCACCGGGCTGGCGGCGTAGTCGGACAGCGAGACGTCCTGGCCATCCTGGTTCTTGAGCGTGAAGTTCTGGACGGCGTCGCCGACGTTGGGTGCGGGCATGTCTACTCTCCTGCGAAGTTCCTGGGTGGAAGCATGGGGCTTCAGCCCCATGAAGAAACGGTGGAAGCAACAGGGCTTTAGCCCTGGGGACTAAAAGCTGCGATGGTCTTTTCGAGCGACGCCTGATCCTCGACGTTGAGCGAGATCTGCGGCGGCGTCTTGCCGAGAATCTGGCGGGTCAGGCCGGTCAGCACCTTGCCCGGACCGATCTCGACCAGGTGCGTCGCGCCCTGCTGGACGAGCAGGTTGAGGCACTCGACCCAGCGGACCGAGCCGGTCACCTGCCGCACCAGCGCCTCGCGGATATCGGTGCGGCGGCTCAGCAGGCGCGCGTCCACGTTGCAGGCGACGGGGTAGAAGGGATCGTCGAAGACCACGCCTTCGAGCGCGCTCGCCAGCTTATCCTGCGCGGGCTGCATCAGCGCGCAGTGGAAGGGCGCGGAGACCTGGAGGAGAATCGCCTTGCGCGCGCCGGCTGCCTTGCAGAGTTCGACCGCGCGGGCGACCGCCTCGACCGAGCCGGAGATGACGGTCTGCTCGGGCGAGTTCAGGTTCGCGGGCGAGACGATCGAGCGCGCGGCCACGTCGCGCGACTGCTGCGAGTCCGAAGGCATCTCGTCCAACGGCGGCAGCGCCGTGGATTCGTCCGATGCCTGGGCGCAGAGCGAGGCGATCTCTCCGGCCGGCAGTCCGAGGATCGCGGCCATGGAGCCGACGCCGGCGGGCACGGCCTCCTGCATGAACTGGCCGCGGCTGCGCACGGTCCGCACCGCGTCGGCGAAGCTGAAGGTGCCGGCGGCGACGTGCGCCGAGTACTCGCCGAGCGAGTGGCCGGCGGCGAAGGCGGGCTTCACGCCCAGCGGCAGAAGCTGCTGCATCAGCACATGGTAGGCCGCGACCGAGACGGTCAGGATGGCGGGCTGGGTGTGCTCGGTCTGCTTCAGAACCTCTTCGGGGCCCTCGAAGATCAGCTTGGAAAGCGAAAAGCCGAGCGCATCGTCGGCCTCGTCGAAGGTGGCTTTGGCCGCGGGATAGCGGTCGTAGAGCTCGCGGCCCATGCCGACCGTCTGCGATCCCTGGCCCGGGAAGAGGAATGCTGGTTTGAAGGTGGTCTCGCTCATCGTCGTACCCGATGGTAAATGATCGGTGCGGCAGCGGTCTCAGGTCGCTGGGAGCCCTTAAAATATGGGCATGAATCTGCGCCGGTTGTGGTCAATGTTATGGAATCGAAATAACAAAGAGGAAGATCACAGCATTTTCCCGTCCATCGTACTGCTTCTGCGATCACCGCATTTCTTCACCGAGGCGGAGCTGGAAGCCGCCGGCGAAAAAGGATTGCGGACGCCCTTCCATCGGGGTGAGGGTTCAACTCGCTTTATCGTTCAGAAAGGGATGGTCACGTTCATCAAGGCAGATGACTTCGTTATGCATGTTGTGCAAGCGAATCAGCGTTATATGGGAGATCTGAGTGAGAAGGATCTCACGATTTGGCTCCCGAAGGCAGAGCAGCGGCGAGCATGGCTCGCGCACACCGCCTGGGCGTCGATCGATCTATTGAATGGGAAAGAAGGTCCGAAGAGTAAGCGCGCGATCTACGCCGCGCTCGCTCGATTCGCACGGAATATGGGGGACCACAACTGCAGTGCGGTCTATCTCCCAATGGAGCAGATGTTTATGCCCAACGATGGCACAGCGGATGAGGGATTCCGTCTGATGATCGAAGGCGAACTCCCTTTCGATTGAAAGGGAGCCGAAACTTAGACGCCGACGCCGAACTCCATATCCTCGGAGTCGCCCGAGTGCGCGTAGAAGTCGTACGGCGTGCGGCGGTTGAACTTGTAGCGCTGGCGCAGTTCGCGGCCTACGAACAGGCCGATGGCGACCGCGCCCAGTCCGGCGGAGATCCATCCGATCGTCTTGAGCATCGTGGTTTCAGCCTCCTCCGCGCAGCTTTGCGCGACGAGTTCGGAAACAGGGGTGGTTGCGGCCTTGGCCGGTGTGCCTTCGGTGGTGCGCCCGTGGAAGAGGTTGTTCAGAAGCGACGACATAATGTGTGGATGATACCCCAGACGCGCAAAGAGGTGAAATGACCATAACGGGGAGGCTCGGCGGGGTATCGAATTGGGAACTCCGCAGCCCAGAAAAGACTGGAGATACAAAGACAAAAGCAGATTCCCTGCGGGAATGACAAACAAAGCGACAGCGACCGAGACAAACAAAAGGCTTTACGTGACTTCGACCTGCGTGAAGCCCAGCCCGTAGAGCAGCGTGGCGACCGTGGCGCGGGCGTTCTTGCGCGCCGCGTCCAGAATGCCGTCGGTCAGCGCGGCCTGCTGAAGCTGCAACTGCGCCTTGGCGCGGGTGTCGGATTCGAGGTTCTGGTCCACCGGCACCAGCAGCCCGGTGGATCGCGCGTAGACGCGGCTGTGTTCGTTGTCGATCGTCGTGACGAAGAGCTCGGAGGCCGGCAGCGTGACGTGGATGGCGTGCTGGTTGTTGTGGTCGATGCGGACATCCTCGGGCTTCAGCTTGCCGAGGTCGATGCCCGCGATCGACTGGCCGTGCACGACGAGCAGGATGCGGTCGCCGGCGAGCATGTCCGGAATGAGCGGATTCGAACGCTGGCCCTCCACGACGGTGTCGAGCGAGTAGACGACGGTTTCGAGCCGGCTGAGCTTCTGAATCTTGTTGACGACGACGGGCACGGAGGTGTCGAAGCTCTCCTGCCGTCCGGCGATCAGCGTGGCGATGCGGCCCATCGCGCCGGTGGTCGCGTGCCGCAGGAAGAGCACGACGCCCACGGCGCCGAGGAGGAGTGCGAATACGAAGGTCAGAAGGCCGGAGGAGCCGCGGCCGGTCTCGTACTGGGTCGTCATAGGTTGTTGGATGCTCGGGATGGGGCGGGTTTGCGCCTTGGGCGGAATTTAAAACAGAAGCAGATCCTCCGCTGCGCGAAGGATGACAAGTCAAGACACCTATTCGACGTTCAGATTCGCATCGAGGTCAACCACCAGCGCCTTATCCTGCACCAGCATGGAGTGCAGCTTCAACATCTTCAGCGTCAGGGTGTAGCCGGTGGTCTTGGGCGACTGCACCAGCAGGGTTCGCATCAGATCGGCGGCGTTCACCTTCATCTGCTGCGGCAGCTTGCGGCTGAGGAAGGGCACGAGCAGGAAGTCGAGCTCCTTGTTGCCGCTCAGACTCTCGATACGCGCGTCGCGGAAGCCGACGGATTCGCCCTGCGCCTCGGGAATGAAGCTGACGTCGGCGTCGTTGGTCATGGAGATGCCGATGCAGGAGCCGTGGATCGTCGTGCCGAGCTTGGCGTGGGTGTGGATGTGGACGACGACCCGGTCGTCCTTGAAGGTGATGCGCGGGTTCTCGCCGTAGACGTGGCAGGGCGTGGTGGGGTCGCCCTTGAGGAAGTAGCGGCCGTCCGGCCCGGAGAAGAGCTGCGCCTTCAGCGTGCGCTCGAGCGCCTCGGGGGAGACGCGGACTTCGATGGCGTCGGCGGCGGCGGGTGCGATCAAAAGGACGGCTGCGGCGAGGGTCGACAGGAAGCGGCGCATGTTCCAAGGATAACCGTTGCGCCGCTTCCTGTTGCCGTTCATACCGGCGACGGACTCCGGCTGGCCCTGTCGATCTCCTGCACACTTCCATACCAGCGGATAATCTCGCCGTCCTCGCCGTGGCGGGCGGAGCCACGCGAGCGCACCCACTTCCATCCGCCAATCAGGTCCGAGACCCGGTACTCCACGTCGATCGGCCGCCCTGTCAGCATGGCTTCCTTGACGGCCTTCATGGTCGGTTCAAGATCGTCGACATGGAGCGCCTCCAGCCAGCCAAGATTCTCAATGCGCAAGGCGCCCGGCAGCACGGCGCTGAGCCAACCCGAGCTTCGGGTGTTGGCACGCGAAGGCACACGGTCACCCACTTCATCCATCGTCCAGGCCTTTTTTGCCGCCAGATCTTCCAGGTCGCGCTGCGGATTGTCGCGCACCAGCATTCCGTCCAGCCTGCGCTTCAGCCTGGCCACATCCATCACGACCACCGAGATGCCGATCACCTCGTTGGCTTCGTCGAAGGCGGGCTGCAGCGAGACCAGCCCGGTCTGAATCTTATGGCCGATCTCCGACAGAGGCCAGTTGATCTCCACCTCGTGGATGGACTCGCCGCCCAGCGCTCGCTCACAGTAGGACTCATACTCCGGGTAGACCTCGGGAGCCATCTCCTCCACGGTCTGGCCGAGGTGAGCTTGAACGGTGCGGCCCGTGATCGCGGCATACCGCTCGTTCAAACTGACATACCGGAGATTTCGATCGAGGAAGGCAAGCGCCACGGGAGATCCCGCGTAGATGGCTTGAAGCTGCGACAGACGCTGCGCCGGAAGCGCCTCCAGACTGGATACGGCCCAGTTGTCTCCGGGTCTTGGCATCGCTGACGCGGCGGGGTGGCGTGGTGCGTTGAGAAACGGCGTGATCTGGTCCTCCGCCTCCGCGCGACCGTACCACCAGCCCTGGCCCAACTGGCAACCGAGCCAGAGCAGCATATCCGCCTGCGATTCGGTTTCGATGCCTTCCGCAACCGTCGTCAGGCCAAGACTGCGGGCAAGCCCCACGATGGAAGCGGCGATCTTGCGGCTTTTTCGGCTCTTCACGATCGAGTCGACGAAGCTCCGGTCGATCTTCAGCATGTCGAAGGGCAGGGACTGAAGTTGTTCGAGGTTCGAGCAGCCCACGCCGAAGTCATCGAGCGCCAGCCGGCAACCGAGCGACTTCAACGCGTGAATGGTCGCGGAGGTCCGCTTCATATCGACGATCAGGGCGGTTTCGGTGATCTCGAGAGTCAGGCGTTCGGCGGGAAATCCGGAGTTCGTGAGCAGGGTCTCAAACTCGGTGGCCAGCTCCATATTCTGAAGCTGGATCGTAGAGAGGTTCACGGTAAGAAACAAGGGTGCGGGAAGTTTGGGCGCCGCGCGCAAAGCCTTACGCAGAATCCGCTGCGTGAGAAGGTCGATCTGGCCGCTCTCTTCCGCGATGCGGATAAAGACGTCAGGCCGGATGTTGCCTGCGGAGGAATGGCGCCAGCGCGCGAGAATCTCGAATCCGCAGATCTCACCCGAACTCACACTGACGATGGGTTGGAAATGCGGTACAAGCTGATCGAGTTCTAGTGCGACCCTAAGGTCTTCCCGATCAATGGACATGCTGCAAAGCCTATGTCGTGTGGGAAGTAAAGTCCAGTTGAGAGTTCAGGGGAACCCGAAATGCCAGCCTCCTCTGAATCGAGTCGCATTTCGTTGGAGCGAATCGGTGCGCGCCCTATGGCTTCGGCTTCAAATACGTGTCGAACTGGTACAAAATCCGGTTGAAGAGCTCGTTCCGCGCGGCCAGTCCGGCGATGGAATGCGTCAGCCGCGGGAAGAGCTGCAGGTCGTACGGGATGCCGGCCTGGATGAGCGGCTGGATGAACTGCAGCGTGTTGGCCACGTGGACGTTGTCGTCCCCCGTGCCGTGCGCGATCAGGATGCGACCCTTCAGGTTCGCGGCGGCGTTCTTCACGGCCGCCGCGTCGTAGGCGGCCTTCTCCTCGGCGGGCAGGCCCAGGTACCGCTCGGTATAGATGGAGTCGTAGTTGCGGAAGTCGGTCACCGGCGCCACGGCGACACCCGCCTTGATGCGGTCCGAGTGGGTCATGGCGTAGAGCGTGAAGGTTCCGCCCCAGCTCCAGCCCCACCAGCCGATGCGCTGCGGATCGAACTGCGGATTCTTCGCCAGTGTCTGGTCGAGGAAGGCGAGCTGGTCGGCCAGTTGCACGGCGCCGAAGTTGCGGTAGTCCGCCTGCTGGAAGTCGCGCCCGCGCCCGCCGGAGCCGCGGTTGTCGACCGTCAGCACCGCGTAGCCGTGCTGCGCCAGCAGCATGCTGAAGAAGCTCATGGTGTTGGGCGAGGCGTTGCGCGTACCGGCGTTCGGCACCGGTCCGCCGTATGGGTTCACGATGAGGGGGATGCTCGCGGCGCCGGTTCCGGCGGGCGCGTAGAGTGTGCCGTAGAGCGGTGTGACGCCGTCGGCGGCCAGCGCGCTGACGATCGTCGCGCTGACGCCCGAGACCGGTCCGAAGGGCTTCGACTGCCACATGGGCGAGCAGGCGGCGGTCGCGACCGAGCACAGGTTGTAGACGTCGCCGGTGGTCATATTGCCGTAGATATCGGCGAAGTGCTGGCCGTCGGGCGCGAGCGTGAGCTCGTGTACGCCGTGGCCGGTGGTGATCTGGCGCTTGCCCATGCCGTCCAGCCGGATCGACCAGAGATTGTTCTCGACCGGCGAGCCCTCGGTTGAAAGGAAGTAGACGGCCGGAACCTCGCCCAGAACCTTCGGCGCGCCGGTCAGTTCCACCTCGTAGTCGCCCTGCGTCAGTTGGCGGACGAGCGTGGCCTCCTGGTCGGCCGGGTGCTTCTCGTCGTACTGGTAGAGATACAGATGCGTGTGGCCGTCGCGCCAACTGGTGTTCAGGAACTGGCCGTGCGGCAGCAGCATGACGTCGTAGTTGTCCTCCAGATACTTGGCGTCGGTCTCGCGATGCACCAGGCGGGAGACGCCGGACTTGATGTCCGCGAAGTAGAGCCCCAGCGACTTCTGGTCGCGCGTCAGCAACTGCACCCAGACTGTGTTCGCGTCCACCCAGCCGAGCCGCGGAATGTAGTCGTTGTTCTGGCTCACCGGCAGCGAGATCCAGCTCGTCTTGCCTCCCCTGGCCGGGACCACGCCGACGCGCACGCCGGGGTTCGCGTCGCCGGGTTGCGGAAAGCGCTGCTGGTCCAGCGTCGCATGCGTGGGCAGGAAGTCTTCGATCGGATAGACCGGAACCCTCGCCTCGTCCATCTGCAGGTAGACGAGATTGGCCGAGTCCGGCGACCAGGCGTAGTTGCTGCGCGCGTCCAGCTCTTCCAGATACACCCAGTCCAGTTCGCCGTTCAGCAGCGTGGATGGCTTCGTGCCGGTCAGCGCGATCTCCTTGCCCGGTTTGCCGTCGGACGCCACCGGATGCACATAAAGATTGTGGTCGCGCAGGTAGGAGACGAACTTCGCGTCGGGCGAGAACTTGGGGTCGTCGCCGGAGCCGGCGCGGGTGTCGACGATCAGCGTCCCCGTGCCCGCCGCGATGTCGTAGAGCCAGAGCATGCCGCCCTTATCGAGCAGCAGGTGTTTGGAGTCGTCGGCCCACAGAAAGGCGGACATCTTGTAGCGGTCGCGATGGTCGCGGTCCTTCTCGTCGATGGCGGCTGCGCCAAGCGCGTCCAGTTGCTGCGCCGTGGCGAGCACGCCGACCTTGCCGGTCGCGGCCTCGATCTGGACGATGTCGCCGTTCCTGCCGATGGGCTGGCCGTCCTGCACAGGGCTCTGGTTGGCGGTGACCATCCAGGTGAGCAGCCGTCCGTCGGGACTCCAGACGGCGCCGCGCGGCGGCGGGCCGGTGGGGTTGCGGTTCACGGCGTCGACGGTCAGATGCGCGGGATCGGCGGCCGGCGGCGGGGTCGCAGTCTGGGCGAGCGCGGCGGCGGTCGAAAGGCTGAGCATCGCGGTCAGCGTGCAAAAGGGGCGGCAGATGCGCATCATCCGCCCAGTGTACAAGGGACGGACCGGCGGCCATCCACGAATCCAGGCCGGGAGGAGTCTCTCGCTCGATGGAAGATTCGACTGTGCCTCTGGGCCGTAACGGGGTATCTTGGTCGTCAGGCCGCACATCTCTTTCGGCAAAAGCGAGAAGCCCTCGATGACGATCCGCCTGCTCTGCCTTGCTGCACTTGCTCTTCTGGCGCCCCAATCGCCGCACGCGCAGCAGCCGGCCAGCCCTGCGCCTGCCGCCGCCGCGCCATCGGCGCCCGCCGAGACCGCCGCGAACACCATCCGCAGTACCGCGCGTCTGGTCGTGCTCGACATGGTCGTGGTCGATGCAAAGGGCAACTCCGTGCCCGATCTGAAGCGCGAGGACTTCCACGTCACCGAGGCGGATGAGACGCAGACCGTGCAGAACTTCGAGATGCCGGGGACGCGCGCGGTGGGCGACGACCTGGCGATCAACTCCACCGCCGAGCTCGATCGCCTGGCGCCGCGCGCGCCGGTCAACATCATTCTGCTGGACGAGTTCAACACGCGGTTCGAAGACATGGCCTTCGCGCGCTACTCGCTGAAGAAGTACCTGACGAAGAAGGAGTCGGACAAACTGTCGACGCCGACGATGCTGATCGCGGTGAGCATCGACAACTTCACCGTGCTGCAGGATTACACGCAGAGCCGCGCGGCGATTCTGAACGCGCTCGACCATCACTTCGCCGCCCTCCCCTGGCGGACGCAGCAGAATCAATGGCTGGCTGAGCGTTATGCGACCGCGTTCAACACGCTGCGGCGCGTGGCGCAGGCCGTCGTCGGGCATCCCGGACACAAGAACATGATCTGGGTGGGGCGGGGATTTCCGTCGCTGAACTACGCCCACGCCACGGTCGACTCGGAGAATCGGATCTTCACCGCCGTGCAGGATTGCGTGGACAAGCTGCGCGACGCGCGGGTGACGCTCTACACCATCGACCCGGCCGGCATCTCCGCCAACGTCGACGCCTATGGCGGCGACGCCGAACTGGTCGATCCCTTCGGCGGCAACTACGAGTTCGCCAAGCTGGCCAAGGCCACCGGCGGACGCACGCTCTACGGCCGAAACGACGTGGATGCGGAGATCGGCACGGCCATCCGCGACGGCGCCAGCTTCTATACGCTGACCTACCGGCCCACATCGGAGTCGTACGATCCGCGCAAGTTCCGCAAGATCGTCGTCACGGTCGACCGGCCGGGGTTGAAGGTGATCACACGCGAGGGTTACTATCCGCAGGGTCCGCCGGTGCGGGTGAATGCGGAGAAGCCGGCCACCCGCCTGGTCTCGGACCTGATGCTGGCCAATAACAGCACCATGGTCTACGACGGCGTGCCGATCACGGTGAAGCCATCGCCCAGCGAGCCGGGCGCGTTCCACATTCACGTGGATGCGCGGGCTTTGAACTGGTCCGCCGCGACCGACGACAAGCCGCGCGGGGCTGAGATCATCCTGATGGTCTCGACCTTCGACAAAAAAGGCAAGGAAATCAAGCACGACGCCAACGTTCTGCGGGTCACCGCGCCGCGCAGCGACCCGCCGACAGGCCGGCTGGAACGCCCGGTCGAGCTGCCCTACAAGCTGCCGCACGACGACAAGGCCGTGCGCGTCCGATTCGTCGTGCGGGTCAGTTCGACGGGACGCATCGGCACCATCGACCTGCCGCTGGTCGCCGCGAAACCCTAATGCCGTTCGCCGACATGCAGCCGTATCGTCTGGCCTGGCTCCGCGACGACCTTGAAGGTTGCCATGGAGTTGGCGACCTCGACCGGTTGCGGGGTGGAGTCCACGCGCCAGCCCGCCGGCAGCGACTGGTCGACGACAAACGTGACCGGCATATCGGTTCCGTTGTGCAGGATGAAGCTGTGCTCACGAACCTCCACGCGCGTGCGCCGCACGACGCCGTCCTCGACCGTCTGCTCCCAGTGTTTGGTGTGGTGCTCGCCGTTCAACTGGCAGATGGAGGTGTCGGCGCGAAACTTTGGCTTGGAATAGTGCTGATCGCCGCGCGGGCGATCCTGCGTGAAGATGCGGCAACGCTCGTCCACATGCACCTCGGGAAACGGCGGCACAACCTGCTCTGGCTGCGCGGCGCGCAGGGACGAGGCGGCGATCAGGACGGCAAAGGCAAAGACCCGCATGGGCTGGCTCCGGGTAGGGTTGGAGCGATTCTATGCCGTGAGGAGGATGCGGGAAAGAGGGGAAACAAAACGGGCATCCACGATTGTGTGGATGCCCGTCTGCTGCGCTGGTTGGCGCGGTCTTCAGCGGCGTCCGCCGCCGTGGAATCCGCCGCTGGCGAAGCCGCGTGCGCCGTATCCGCCAAAGCCCCCACGATAGCCGCCGTATCCATAGCCATAGCCGAACCCGGCGCCGAAGTAAAAAGGCGAGTAGAAGCCGTAGCCGAACGGGCTATAGAAGAGCCCGTCGCCCGGCAGCCAGGTATAGCCGTAGAGGCCCGGCGCATAGGCCCAGCCGGGCGCTTCGCCGTAGGGCGCGATCTGCGAGGTCGCTTCACCGAGATACTGCGAGCGCAGGCCGCTCCACTTATACAGATCGTCCGACTCGGCCGCGGCCTTGTCGAAGCCCTGCGGCTTGCCGGTCGCGGTGACGGTGAACTGGTGTCCACCCTTCACGACGGTGGCGCGCTGGTTTTCGGGCTTCACGTCCATGGTGTCGCCGGTGAAGACCGCCGCCTTGCCCTCGAAGACGTTCAGGCTGCCGTTGTCGGCATTGAACTCATAGAGTCCCGTCTCGACGAGCTGCGTCTGCACGCCCTGCTGGCGGATGACGATGTCGTTCTGCTTATAGAGCTGGTCGACCTCCACGTCGGCGCGCCCGCGCTCCAGCTCCACCTCGGTGTAGGTCAGGTCGGGCGAGACCATGCGAACGGCGGAGTTCGGGCCGATGCGCAGAAAGACGCCCGGCGTCAGCAGAATCTCGGCCTTACCGGCGCCGGTGGTCAGCACCTGTCCGGGCTGAATGGTCGCGTTCGAACGCTGGTTGAGAGGATGGCCGGCGAGCATCGCCTGGCCTTCGATGTAATTGACGGTACCTGGTCCGGCTGGGCTCGCATTCTGCCCGTACTGTGCAACGGCAGACGCGCTCAGAGTCGCCAGGGAGAGCATAAGAGCAAGTGCTTTCGACCTTGGCATGGTTCTAAACCTCTACCTATTTAGATGGGGAAACATGGAAAAGGTTCCGGTCCGGAGGGCTTGCGTGCCGGTTATCGGACAGGTTGTGCGAAGTTTAGCTTAGCCATAAATATGGTAGCCTTGCGTCATGAGGACGACTGTCGATATACCCGATCCCATCTATCGCGAATTGAAGAGCGAAGCAGCGCTTGAAGGGCGATCTGTCAAAGATCTGATCCTGCGACGCGTGACGCAGCAGGCGGCTGGTGAGAAACCCTCCGAAAAGATCAAGTTCCCGGCCATCAAGGCTAAAAATCCGGGCTCTCTCAAACTGGGTTCGGAGGATGTGTATGAATACATTCCTTTTCCTTGATGTCAGCGTTTGGTTGGCGCTCGCTCATGAGGTGCATCCACACCACCGCGCCGCCGTCGCATGGGGCGAATCGGTCGATCCGTCGTCCCGCTTCTACTTTTGCAGGTTTTCGCAACTCAGCCTGCTTCGGTTGTTGACGAATGCAAGCACCATGGGAGACGACGTCGCGACACAAGCCGAGGCGTGGCGCATTTACGATCTCTTTCACGCAAACGGCAAGACGTTTCTGGCAGACGAACCCAAGGGAATCGAAGAGATGCTGCGGCTGCGGACTTCAAAAGACGAAGTATCCACAAAGGAATGGGCAGACGTCTATTTGACGGCCTTCGCTGAACTCGCCGGTCTACGGTTCGTCACCTTCGATAAGGCTTTGGCCCGTAAGACGAAGGGCGCAATCCTCCTCAGCGGCAGGTGAAGGAGGATCGATGAGAGTTACGTTTACGCTTCCTGATTCACTTCATTAAACTGGAAAGCCCGAGCCAAGTCCGAGCGAGTCACCATGCGAAAGCTGCTGCTGCGCGGAGTGAGGTCGTCTGCGTTAAGAAAAAGCTTCAACACCGAAGCAGAAGATGACCGAACCTGCGGTAGACGGGATCACCCTTGATGCAGACTGAGAGTAATCCCGTTTTTCCGCTTACGCCTTGGCCGAGGGCACAGCCGTCTCCGGCGTGTGGCTCTCGTGGATCAGGCTGCCGGACGCCGTCTTGCGGTTTGCGTAGCTTGCGCCCACGAACGCCTTGAAGATCGGGTGCGGCTCGAGCGGCTTCGACTTGAACTCCGGGTGGAACTGGCAGCCAATGAAGAACGGGTGCGTCGGAATCTCGACGATCTCGACGTACGTCGCATCCGGAGTCGTGCCGGTCAGGCGCAGACCGGCGCCGGTCAGGACCGCCTCGTACTCGCGGTTGAACTCGTACCGATGGCGATGACGCTCGCTCACCTCGGTCGCGCCGTAGGCCTTGGCGGCCAGCGAGTCGGGCTCCATCACGCAGGTCCAGGCGCCCAGGCGCATCGTGCCGCCCATCTCCTCCACACCCGTCAACTCGCGTAGTTTGTAGATGATACGGTGCGGAGTGGAGGGGTCGAACTCGCCCGAGTTCGCGTCGCGCAGACCGCAGACGTTGCGCGCATACTCGATGCACGCGGTCTGCATGCCGAGGCAGATGCCGAAGTACGGAACCTCATTCTCACGCGCGTAGCGGATCGCGTTCAGCATGCCCTCGATGCCGCGCTTGCCGAACCCGCCGGGAACGAGGATGCCGTCGAAGCCTTCGAGCTGCTCGCTATACTTCTCATTCTCAAGGCCTTCCGCCTCAAGCCAGGTGACCTTCAGCTTCAGGTTGTGGGCCAGCGCGCCGTGGACCAGCGACTCCTTCAGCGACTTGTAGCTGTCCTCGTACTCCACGTACTTGCCGACGATGGCGATCGAGACCTCGTCCTTCGGGTTGTAGGCCCGGTGAACGATGTCCTGCCACTTGCTCAGGTCGGCCGGCTTGGCGTCGATGTGCAGATACTTCAGCGCCATTTCGTCGACGCCCTGCTCGGCCAGATTCAGCGGAACCTCGTAGATCGACGGAACGTCGCGCGCGATGATGACGGCCTTGTCCTCGACGTTGCAGAAGGCGGCGATCTTCGACCGCATATCGCGCGGCACGGCGCGGTCCGAGCGGCAGAGCAGGATGTCCGGCTGGATGCCGATCGAGAGCATCTCTTTGACCGAGTGCTGCGTCGGCTTGGTCTTCAGCTCCTGCGCGGCGGCGATCCAGGGGACCAGCGTCATGTGGGCGAAGACGGTGTTCTCGCGGCCTAACTCCTGCCGCATCTGCCGGATAGCCTCAAGGAACGGCAGCGATTCGATATCGCCCACCGTGCCGCCGATCTCGACGATGGCGACGTCGCAGTCCTGCGCGACCTTCTTCATCGCGGCCTTGATCTCGTTGGTCACGTGCGGGATCACCTGCACTGTCTTGCCGAGGTAGTCGCCGCGGCGCTCCTTGGTGATGATCTGCTCGTAGATGCGCCCGGTGGTCAGATTGTTGTCGCGGGTCAGTTTGGCGTGGGTAAAGCGTTCGTAGTGGCCCAGGTCGAGGTCGGTCTCCGCGCCGTCGTCGGTCACAAAGACCTCGCCGTGCTGAAACGGCGACATCGTGCCGGGGTCAACGTTGAGATACGGGTCGAACTTCATCAGGTTGACGCGGATACCGCGAGCCTCGAGCAGGCAACCAATGGAGGCAGCCGCGAGACCCTTACCAAGCGAAGACACGACGCCGCCCGTTACAAAGATGTACTTTGCAGACATGTATGCGACCTCTTTTGTTGGGGGAAAGTTTTGTGCAGTGTGGGCACGGTTAAGTATCGCAGGTTGAGGCGGTAAGGGCAATGTTGGCAGGCGATGGCGGCAAAGCCCGGCGGCGCACTCCGTTGCCGGAACGGCTTCCGTCACTGCGTAACCCTTTTATTTGCAGCGCAAATCTCGGCAACATGGCTCGCCGCCATCGGAACGCCTCGAATTCGGCGACCCTGATATCCTTCCCGCATGGCGGCAGCAGGCACACTCGGCACACTCTGGCTGAACACGCAGCGCTGGGGCCTGCTGCGGCTGGGCGCGGCGGCGGATCGCCTGGGCCGTGCGCCGAAGCTCGCCAACCACCTCGCC
The DNA here is from genome assembly GCF_900188085.1 of Granulicella rosea. Lineage (GTDB taxonomy): Bacteria > Acidobacteriota > Terriglobia > Terriglobales > Acidobacteriaceae > Edaphobacter > Edaphobacter rosea. The sequence continues at coordinate 59,752 of NZ_FZOU01000007.1, read as the reverse complement.
ACCGGCCTGCGCGGAGAGTTCGAGGCGCTCTTCTACCTCCGCCGGCAGGGATACGTTGTCGTGGCAAGGCGCTGGCGCAGCCCGGAGCTGAAGGGCGACCTCGACCTCGTCGCCTGGGAAGGCGAGACGCTCTGTTTCATCGAGGTCAAGGCCCGCACCGCGCACGACAACATCGCCGCCGAGGTTGCGGTCGACCGGGAGAAGGCGGACAACCTGCGCGAGATGGCCCGCGCCTACCTGCGGCGCATCGCGCGGGAGGAGCGCGAGCGGATCCCGGTGCGCTTCGACGTGGTCTCGGTCTATCTGCTGCAAGGCGCCGCGCCGGAGTTCACGCTCTTCCGCGATGCGCTCGGGTGGCGCTAAGGCTGGCACGGCACCGAACGGCGCGGTATGGTGTCTATAGAGATGTAGGGGGGATTTGAGCGATGAGTCTGCTGGCGGCGCCGGAGTACAACGAGGGTCTCGAAAAGCTGAAGCGCAACCTGTTTATCGGCACGGTTACAGGCATCCTGTCGCTGGCGCTGCTCAGCTTTGTGGGCTTCGCGCTGGGCCACGGCTGGCTCTTCTCGAACCTGCCGATCGAGCACAAGGTGAACAACTTCTTCGTCGCGCTCGAGGCGAAGGACTACCAGAAGGCCTACGACATCTACACCAACGGCCACCCGAACAGCGGCTATCCTCTCCAGCGTTTTACCGAGGACTGGACCACCGAAAGCCCTATCGGCGCCCCGATCCTGAGCCACCATGTGGACATCTCGAAGACCGACGGATCGGGAACCTTCGGCAGCGGCGTCATCGTCGCGGTGCATGTGAACAGCAGCCACAAGCTGTTCATGTTCTACGACCGCAAGGATGGCACACTGACCGAGCCAGCGCCGCATATTCTGCAGTATTGATGTAGGGGATTTGTGGAGCCGATGAGCGGAGTTGAACCGCTGACCTACTGATTACGAATCAGTTGCTCTACCAACTGAGCTACATCGGCCTACCTCTGTCATTCTACCGGTTGCGCCGCAATCTCGCAATCCGCATGCGTCTTATTCCTCTGGGTAGCCCGCGGCCCGCTGGATCTCCTCGATCTGCAGCACATGCCGCGCGGTGTGCTGGGACAACACCAGCAGCCACTGACGGCAGTCCAGATCGCCGAAGGCGAGGTGCGCGAAGAAGTGTTCGTGCAGCGGCGCCTCGGTCGTGGAGGCGAAGGCCAGCGTCTCCGCCCGCGCGGCGTCGAGTCTGGCGAGCAGCTCGTCCCTCTCCCAAGCACGCCCCGTAGGCCGGACGACCTCGCGCGCATCGATCCTCCGGTCGCGGCTGTTGGCCAGACCCAGCACCAACGGCTCTTTCCCCGGCGCCTGCGTCTGCTTCTCCGGCTCGGCGGGCTGCGCCAGCGTCCTTGCGACGACGCCGCGGATGAAGCCCTCAAACAGCAGCAGATGTTCGACGATCTCCTCCGCCGACCAACGCCCCGGCGATTCGCGGAACCGCCACTGCGCCGGCGTCAACGGACGCACCGCCTCCACCAGCTTCTTCTGGCTGGCGGCGAGTTGCTCCAATACTTGTTGCCGTTCCTTCTCGGTCATCGGAGGCGCTCTCTACTGCATCGGAGGAAAGCCGCCCTTGCAGGCGTCCGGCTGCATCGCGTCGGGCTTCGACTTCACCAGGCCCTCCGCCGTGAAGGGAATGTTCGTACCGCCCGCGCCGAAGCTCATCATGTCGAACGCCGTGTGCACCTGCGTGGGCTGGATGTCGCGCACGATCACGTTGTCCAGCTTGATGCCGGTCATGTGGTCGGCGTTCAGCCCGGCGATCAGCACGTCGCCCGGCGTCAGCGACCACACATCCTTCAGGACGATGCCCTTGTAGTCCGGAATCTTGTCGCCCGTGTACTTGGGGTCGACGAAGCCTTCGGTCGTCTGGTTCGTGTAATACGGCGAGATGGCGATCGGGTTCGCCACGCCGCGCATGCAGATGTTCCGGTAGGTCAGGTCGTGGACAGAGCCGCCGCGCGTCACGTTCGACTTGATGCGGATGCCGGACGAGGTATGGTCCTCGGTCAGGCCGTCGACCAGCAGGTACGCCTGCCCGACCGTCTCCGAGCCGATGCTCATGCCGTGGCCGGTGTAGAAATGATTGTCCAGCACGCTCATGTGCGTCGTACCGGATTTGACCGCGATATTGTCGTCGCCGTTGTCGATCCAGCTATGCGCGACGGTCACGTTGGTCGACGTGCCCGGATCGATGCCGTCCGTATTGCGCGCATCCAGCGTGCGGTCGGTCGGCGTCAACAGGTGGACGCCCCAGGCGGTGAAGCCGTTCGTGCCGCCGACGCTGACGTGGAAGTTCGGCGAGTTGTGCAGCGTAATCCGATAGAGGATGAGCCCGTCGGCGTGGCTTGCCACCACGAGCCGCGTGCTGTAGTACTTCTCGTTCTTCGGCTCGGCCTTGCGGGCCATCTCCCACCAGCTATAGTCCTTGCCCAGCAGCTTTGCGTAGCCGCGCCCGTCGATCACGCCGTCGCCCATCACCGCCGCGTCCTTCACATTCACGGCAGAGAGCAGCGGACGGCAGCCGCCGCGAGCCGTGGCCGCACGGGGCGGCGCGGGGAAGACCGCCGGCTCGACCTTGGGAATCGTGCCGCAAAGTCCTGGCGTCATCGGCTCCTCGCCCGGCTTCGCGACCATGTCGTAAACCGCCGCGTCGCGCGAGCCATAGAGCGTCACGCCCTCGTCGATCAGCAGCGTGACGCCGCTGCGCAGGTCGAGCGGGCCGGTCAGAAAGGCATTGTTGCCGCCCATCTGCTTCAGCTCGACCGCCATGCCCGGCTTGCAGCTATCGAGCGCCTTCTGGATGCGCTCGGTGTCCAGCTTGTGCTCGTCCGCCTCGGCGACCTTGTCCTTCACCGCCTGCAGCTTTGCGGAGAGCTGAACGCAGGAGGCGGGAATCTTCGGCTCTTCGACGTGCCGGGTGTCCTGCGCGAAGGCGTGCGCGGTCAAAAGGGTCAGGCACACCGAAAGCGGCGCAAACGAGCAAGGGGTCGAGCGGGAAAACATTGGTCCTACCTCCGGGCGAACTGCACTGCAACGCTAGCACACGCGCGCTACAACTTGCGAACAGCCAGGGCGCAGGCAAAGAGAAAGGGCCACCCGGCAACAGGGCAGCCCTTTCTGGTAGGGAGAATAGCTCCAATAGAGGCAAAGCCATTGGAACTGTCTGGCGCAAGCATAGAAGGGCCAAATTGCCCTGTCAAGAGTGTTTCTTCCTCCGCGTAAGCGGCTCATTACAAAAGGGTTATATTCTCGTTTTCACGGAATCCGCGCGCGTGCAGTATTCGCCTTTATTTCGCTTCTTAGCGCGCCTTTTTTGTGGAAAATGCGCTGAATGAGCCGCTTAGCGGAGGCGCTGCACAAGCCGTGGTGCAACGGGGGAGAAGGCCCGACGCATGAACGATGCGTCAGGTCGCTTTGCCGTCGCCGACTGCGGCGTCGGGCAGCAGTACGCCCTTGGGTTTTTCACGCAGGTTGATAGTCAGGAACTCCGGCTCGCTCGCGGCGGGTTTGCCGCGCATCACGCGCCAGCCCGCCCGCGCGCCGCCGAGGAACAGCCCCAGCAGCACCGCCGCGCCGCCCACCACGGCCGAGAACCACGCGATATTCTGCATCAGCGTGTAGGTCTTCACCATCTCGGCATGGAACTCGAGCGGCATCTTCTTGTCGAAGGTCAGCACCTGGTTGGTGTGCAGGCCCTCGATCAGCTCCTTCGCCTGCTCGGGCGAGAAGCCGCCGGTGGCGACGCCGATCAGCGTGCCGATCCGCCGCATCTTCAGCGCGTGCGACTCGCTCTTCGCGACCTCGGGCGAGTTCATGTACGCCTCGATGGCGCGTCCGCGGTCGCCGGCGATCTGTGGCGTGGGGTAGATCAGCAGCGTCAGCACGCCCTTGCCGGAGCGGCCGGTGTAATCGGCGGTCAGCACCTCGGCGCTCTTGTCCCAGGCCAGCATGTCGGGCGGAAGAAAGCCGCCCATCTGCTTGTAGCCCACGGGGCCCAGCGCGTAGCGGACGCTGCCGGCGACCAGCCCCTTGGCCGGAACATAGCTGGGCAGCAGCGGAGACAGACCCTTCGATCCGCTCACCTTGGGCAGCGACGAGGTCAGCGCCAGCAGCTCCTTCGCGTTCGCCGTACCCTTTGTGCGCAGAATGGCGGTCCCGGCCCACATCAGCGTCGTGTCGCCGTCGGAGACGGATTCCGAGCCGATCTTCGCCGCGCCGGTCATCGCGTGTGCGTGCGGAAGCTGGCTGCGATAGAAGGTAAATGCGCTGAAGGCGCCGGTCGCGTCGACGAACTGCATGGCGGTCGCGTCGAGCGTGCCGGACTTCTCGGGCGAATCTGCGGAGTGTGTGTAAGTGGCTGTGGCGAAACGGGTTAACCCGTCTTCCTTCAGGATGGCCGCGTTGGCGGCGTCGGCAGCCGCGGGCTCCTTACCCGAGGCGGCATCGCCCTGGCGGTCCCAGTTCATGAAATGCCCGGTCAGGAGCGGAGCCGGAGGCTCGACGATCATGGTCTTGCTATCCTGCGCGGGCAGCGCGAGGCTCGCCGCAAACAGGCTGAGGACGGCGCCGGCAAATCGAAGTTTCAGAGAGACACCCATATTGAGGTTGAGACTACCATTCCGGCGCGAAGGTTACCGCCTATGGCGTTAGACACCGGCGCGGGCATGGGTGTTCCATCGAAGGTTGGGCTGCATCACAAAAGCTCGTCATTCTGAACGAAGTGAAGAACTCCTGTCAGTCTCGCTTAAGGGTACGGCTTCAGCCGTGCCGTAAGCGCTGCACCTGCAATGCGGCTTTAGCCGCTGAGGGACTCTTTTCGCCTGGGCAGGCGACTTCTTCAATAGGCTCCTGGAATGCCGCGAGTCCGAGCTTAGGTCGATTGCGGTCCCTCGCCATGCCCGGAGAGTCCAAGACGGATGAACTCGCTCTCCTGCCCGAGCAGGTTGCCAAACAACGGCTTTGGCTCGTCTGCGAGCTCGATATTGGGGAAGCGTTCGAAGATGGCTTCGATGATCTCGTTTGCCTGAGCCTCATCGACACCAGCCAGAACGCAAGTCTCGCTCCAGCGACCGGTACGGATGTAGAGGCCACTTGGATCGTCCTCCGCGCCCAGGGAATATTTGAGTGCGCAGATCTCCGACCAGCGAAAGGATCGATGGCTCGCGGAATCGAACAGATCGCTGCTGGTTTCCACTCCTTTGCCAGAGACCCACAACGTCTTTTTCGTGGGAAACAGCCCCAGTAGCGCACTCACGAAAGCAACTGCGCTGACAGCGGCGTACCGGTATTCCCCGTGGAGCAATGAGTAAAAGAAAGACAAACCGCTGATGCAAGGAAAGAGCAACATTATCCCGTTGAGTTGATTGCGAGCTTGAAAGCGCAGCTCGCCGTCGGCTTCGAACCTCTCGACTCTGGCCGATGGTCCCAACCAGTTCATGGCGTGGCATCCTCACCCGCAGCTTATCAGCAACTTCGAGCGGAGCAGCAGATTCCCTGCGGGAATGACAAAAATACCTACTTGACGCTTGCCCGCTCGGTAGCCTTCGGCTTCGCCCCGCTCAACCCGCCCTCATACTTGGCGACGCCCTTGAACAGGCTCTCCGCCACGCGCTGCCGGTACTCCGGCTGCCGGAGCTGGCTCGCGTCCTTCGGGTTCGTGACGAAGGAGATCTCGGCCAGGATCGACGGCATGTTTGCGCCGATCAGGACTACAAAAGGCGCCTTCTTCACGCCGCGATTCTTCAGCCCATCGTTGCCCTTTTCGAGCCCCGCGTAGAGCGAGCCCTCGACATCCTGCGCGAACTCGCGGCTCTCGGCGATCTTGTCCTTCAGCGTGATCTTCTTCACCAGGTCCGAGAGCTGGTGGATCGACTGGCCGCCCACGGCGTTCTCGCGGCCCGCCACCTCCAGCGCGTCCGGCGACGAGGTGAAGTTCAGGTAGTACGTCTCGACGCCGCGCGCGCTGCTGTCCTGCGAGCTGTTCGCGTGGATCGACAGGAAAAGGTCGGCCTGCGCCTTGTTGGCGATCGCGGTGCGCGTCTCGAGCGGGATGAACGTGTCGTCCGAGCGCGTGTAGATGATCTCCGCGCCCAGCCGCTCGTGCAGCATCTTGCCCAGGCGCAGCGCGACGTCCAGCACCACGTCCTTTTCCTGGATGCCGTCGACGCCCAGCGTGCCGGAGTCGTGGCCGCCGTGGCCGGCGTCGATGACGATGCGTCCGATCTTCAGGCCCAGCGCGCGAACGAGCGAGACCTCGCCGTCGGCGGTCTTGTCGGCGGCGCGGGCCGGCTCCGCATCGGCCTCGGCAAGCGTCTTGCGGCCGCGCTTGCCGGTCGCGACCGGCGCCGTCGGCAGCACGGCGATGGGCTGCGGCGCAGCGTCCGCCACCGGCGGCGGCTCGGGCTTCGTCTCCTTGCGGACGATGGTCGCGATCGGGCGCGAGGTAGGCGCGCTGGTCGCTTCCACCCGGCCGGGCAGCTTGCTGACGGCGGCGACATCGGTGTTGGCCGAAGGCGTGGCGACGGTGTTCGGCACGGGCCGCGCGGCGGTCGCCTTCGATTCGGCGCCCACGCGCGGGCCGGGGACGGACTCCGCCAGCTTGTTTGGCGCGGGCGCAAGGGGCTGCGGAATGACCGGCGCCTCGGCGGCGATGGCTGGCGCGGGCTGGCCGCTGAAGCCGCCATCGGTCGGCGCCATCGCGGGCAGGCCGGAGGTGTTCGCGGCGGCGCTGGCGCGGCGTCCGGCGCCCGGAGCGACCGGAACCTCGGCGGGAGACTCGGTCAGTACCGCCGGCGGTTTCGCGGCGTCCGGCTTTGCGCTGGCTACGGCGGTCGCGGGCCTTTCGCCCGTGCCCGCGCCGTGGATATCGATGATCAGCCGGTAAGGGTTCGGCAGCAGAAACGCCGAGTACTCGGTCACGTCGTTCACATCCAGCACGACGCGGGTTACGTCGTTCGGCCCCTGCGCGGCGCAGATGCGCTTCAGAAATCCGTCGTCCGTGACCGCGAAGCTCTTGCCCGCCAGCTCCTGCGCCAGCTTCGCGCCGTGCAGGTCGAAGTAGATGCGGTCCGGATGCGGCACGCGCGCGGCCTCGAAGGTTACGGCGTCGCCCAGGTCGATCGCCACGCGGGTGTAGGTCGGGGTCGACCAATGGCGGATCCCCGTCACCTGCGCCGCCGCCGCGCCATGCTTCGGAACGACGTTCATCGTTACCGGCTTCGTTAGGGGCACGGCTTCAGCCGTGCCGTCATCGTCCGCCGGGGAAAGGGGCTTCAGCCCCTGAGGTACGCTTTTCTTCTCCACAGCCGCCGGCTTCTCGACCGGAATCGGCGCCGGATTTTCGCTCGCCACCTCGACTGTCTTTGCCTTCGGAGACTTCAGGTTCGCCAGCCCAGCCCGCGCCAGCTCCGCCGATTCGCTCTTCGGATACAGCTTCAGCAGCAGCGCATAGCGTTCGCGCGCGGCTGCGGGATCGTTCAGGTCGTTCTCGTCGATCTGGCCCTCCGCCAACAGGGCAGAGGAGCGTAAAAGGCTGGCCGGATACTGCGTCCGCAGAAACTCATACTGTCCGACGGCCGCGCGCAGGCTCTTCTCGTCATGCAGCGTATGGCCCTGCTCGACCAGCAGCTCGGCGACGTTGTCGATCGCCTCGGCGGCGTGCGCGTCGCGCGGATTGTCGTGGTAGATCGCCCGAAAGGCGTCCATCGCATGCGTGTATTGAGCGCGGGTGCGGCTGGCGGGCGGAAGCGCTTCGAGCGCGATGCGGCCCTGCACGGCCTGTTCCCACGGCGTCTGTGCGGCATGCGTCGCGTTGCGGGTAAGCGCCTGGCCCTGCGCAAAGCTGCACAAAACCGCCGCATAGGCGAGGCTGCGCATGGTTCTGAGGCGGGTTGGCGGCGAGACGGTCACTCATCCAGTTTAAGTTCTTACCGGTGTGTGAGTGGGTGAAATGACGGGCGGTACACGGACCGATACCCCCTTGCCACTCCCAGTGTTTCTTGTGGACCTCCACAAAGGCTCGTCATCCTGAGCAACGCGAAGGACCCCCGTATTGGTTTTCGCTGTTGCTCTTTGCGATGGCAAGAACGAGCAAAAGCCAATACGGGGGTCCTTCACTGCGTTCAGGATGACGAGCGTTTGGAAGGAGCGCGAAGGGCTACCCCAGCAAGTCCCCCACCACCGCCCCAGCCTTCCCAATTGCCGCATCCAGCCCGGAGACATCGCTTCCGCCGGCCTCCGCCAGGTCGGGCCGTCCGCCGCCGCGTCCGCCCACAAACCCGGCCAGCACCCCGACGATCTTGCCCGCCTGCACCCGGCCCGTCAGGTCCTTGGTCACGCCGACGATCAGCGAGACCTTGCCCTCCGCCGCCGCGCCCAGCACGACGACGCCGGATCCAAGCTGCGTCCGGAGAGAGTCGACCAGCGACCGCATCTGCCCCTTGTCCAGCGCGTCCACTCGTTGCGCGAGCACCTTCACGCCCTTCACCTCGACGGCCGAACCGGCAGCGTCGGCGGTAGAGGCGCTGGCCGCCTTCATCTTCACCTGGTCAAGCTCGCGCCGCAGCTTTTTGATCTCTTCCTCGTTCGCCGTCAGCTTCGACTTGAGAGACTCTGCATCGCCCGCGATCTGCGCCACCGCGAAGCCACGGCGGAACTCAGCCAGCGCCGCCGTGCCCGAGATAGCTTCCACACGCCGCACGCCGCTCGCGACGGAGCTTTCGCCGACGAGTTTCAGGACGCCGATCTCGCCCGTGGCGCCGGTGTGGATGCCGCCGCAGAGCTCGGTCGAAAAGTCGCCGATCTTCACCACGCGGACGCGGTCGCCGTACTTTTCGCCGAAGAGCGCCATCGCGCCCAGGTCGTTCACGGCCTCGTCGATCGGCACGTCGACGAAGGTCTGGACGGCGGTATTGGCGAGCACCTGCCGGTTGACGATGTCTTCTACCTCAGCCAACTCTTCAGGGGCGACCCCAGCAAAGTGCGAGAAGTCGAAGCGCAGCCGCGCCGGGTCGTTCAGCGATCCGGCCTGCTTCACATGCTTGCCCAGCACCTCGCGCAACGCCGCGTGCAGCAGGTGCGTGCCGGTGTGGTTGCGCATGATGGCTCGCCGCCGCTCGCCGTCGACCAGCGTGTCGAGCGTGTCGCCAAGCGCGATCGCCTGCTTCGCAACGACCTTGTGGGCGAAGACGCCCTGCACGGGCTTGGTGCATCCGCGCACCTCGGCCACGGTGGTCTGGTGGTCGGCGGCGAGGAGCCAGCCGGTGTCGCCCACCTGCCCGCCGGAGTCGGCGTAGAAGCTGGTCGCGTCGAGGACGACCTCGCCCTCTTCGCCCGCCTTCAACTCGCTGACGCCCAGACCATCCTTCACCAAGGCGATGACCTTTGCGCCATCGACGCGGAGGGTGGAGTAGCCTTCGAACTCAGTCTTGGCCAACTCGCGGTAGACGGGGCTGGCGGACTTTTGCGAGCCGCCCTTCCAGGAGGCTCGGGCGCGCTGCTGCTCTTCTTCTTTGGCGGCTTCGAAGCCTTCGAAATCAAACGCCATATTGGCGTCGTGAGCAGCATCGGCAATGAAGTCTAGCGGCAGGCCATAAGTCTCATAAAGCTGGAAAGCTTTTTTGCCCGAAACTACAAATTTCGCAACGGAAAGCTGTTGGGCGATTGCCGAAGTTTCGTCGGCACTAAATACTTCCCCAACAATGCTGGATAGCATCCCAAAATCAAATTTCGTGCCGTAGCTAGGCTTCTGTAGTTGCGCTGCTATTTCAAGCCGCTGCTTGTTTATCTCGCCGAGCTTTTCAAGATACGGGGCTAGCAGGCTCATCCACCCGTCTGAGCGGACTTCGCGAATCAACCCATCTAATTTTTCCGAACCGACTTCAAGCACACGGGCAAACTGTTGCTCTTCGGCAAGTACGACCTTCGCTACACGCTCTGCCGTATCAACCAACTCCGGATACGCTGCTTTCATTTCGTCGCGAACAGCGAAGACCATTTCGTGCATAAAATGACCACGTAGAGTCAAACTTCTACCGTGACGTATTGCACGCCGTAGAATTTTACGAAGAACATATCCTCGACCCTCATTTGAGGGCTGCACACCGTCAGATATAAGGAAAGTGGAGGCGCGAGCATGATCGGCAATGATGCGAAGGCTTGCGGCAGCCGGATCATCACTGATTGCCATTTCGATCGGACTTAAGATCTTCAAGACTTTGGGATCAAAAGTCTCTTCGAGAACACCAGCGGTCAGCATAGCGGCCTTCGCGATAAGCGGCGTAAATAAATCGGTCTGGTAGTTCGAGATGACGCCTTGCAGCACAGCGGAGATGCGCTCAAGCCCCATTCCCGTGTCGACCGACTGCTTGGGCAGCGGGGTCAGTGCGCCGTCGCTGGCGCGGTCGAACTGCATGAAGACGAGGTTCCAGATTTCTACGTAGCGCTGGTCGTCCTGCGGGAAGGGCTTGTCTTCCCCGGTCTCGCTGGCGGCGAGGCCGAGGTCGTAGAAGATCTCCGAGCACGGCCCGCACGGCCCGGTGTCGCCCATCTGCCAGAAGTTGTCCTTGGCGGGCATGTCGAAGATGCGGTCCTTGGGGACGCCGGTGGCGATCCAGAACTGCTCGGCCTCGTCGTCGCGCGGCACCTGCGGGGTGCCCTCGAAGATGGTGACGTAGAGCTTTGCCGGGTCGATGCCGAACCACTCGGGGCTGGTCAGCAGCTCCCAGGCGTAGGCGATGGCGTCCTTCTTGAAGTAGTCGCCGAAGCTGAAGTTGCCCAGCATCTCGAAGAAGGTGTGGTGGCGCCGGGTGAAGCCGACGTTTTCAAGGTCGTTGTGCTTGCCCCCGGCGCGGACGCACTTCTGCGAGGTGGTCGCACGCGTGTAGTCGCGCTTCTCGGCGCCGAGAAAGACATCCTTGAACTGGTTCATGCCCGCGTTGGTGAAGAGCAGCGTCGGGTCGTTCTGCGGAACGAGCGAGGAAGAATGCACGCGGCGGTGCAGCTTGCCTTCGAAAAAGCGCAGGAAATCTTCGCGAATCTGGGAGCCGGAACGGTAATCCATAGACGGTTAGTTTAGCAGCGGAGAGGGGTACAATCGGTGAAGAGGAGACCGCAATGAGCCAGGTGCAGCTTCGTGAAGAGGAAGAGCAGTTTGCCGCCGCGGTCTCCGAGGCTCAGGCGGGACGCAGTGTCGAGGTGTTGCGCAACGGCAGGCCGGTGGCCGAAGTTATCCCGTTTCGTGGAGCGACTGCGCAGCAGACGGGCGATAGCGAAGCCTGGCAACGGCTGACGCGGCTCATGGATCGGGGTGTCGATCTTGGCGGCGTCTGGAGCGGGCGCGAAGAGCTCTACGAACGTGACTGAGTTTACGCTCGATACGAACATCCTCTTCTATGCCTTCGATTCGCGCGACGCGGAGAAGCACAGGACTGCAAAGCTGTTGCTGACAGCCGCTCATCGACGCAGAGCGCCTATGCCGCTCCAATGCCTGAGCGAGTTTTACCGGTCGGCCACAAAGAAGAAGCTGCTTGCCCCGGCCGCCGCATCTGCTATAGTCCGCGATCTTCAGGCAGAGCTGGCAGTCGTAGGGCAGCAGCCGCCGGACCTTGATCTGGCGATGCGCTTTCACGCCCGCTTCGAACTGCAGTTTTTCGACTGCCTTATGCTGGCGACGGCTTTGCGAGCCGGCGCCAGCGTGCTGTTTTCAGAAGACATGCAACATGATCATTCCTATGACAGGCTGCGTGTCGTGAATCCGTTTCGGATAAGCCCGGAGGAACTCTCCGGCCTTTTCGGCGACTAGAGCTTCAGCAGCCGCTCCGCATTCCCATGCGTGAGCTTCGCCATATCCTCTGCGCTCAGCGTCCCGGCCGCGTCTGTCAGGAACTGGCGCCCATGCGTATTCGGGCTGAACGGGTAGTCGACCGAGAACATCAGCCGGTCGATCCCGACCACATCCAGCGCGCAGCGCAGCGGCGGCTGGGTGAAGTAGCCGCTGGTCGTCAGGTGGATGTTCGTCTGGAAGTACTCCGCCGCCGGCCGCTTGAGCTGGCCCGACCGCGAGAGCACGGCCGTGGTGCGAGCCAGCGCGATCGGCAGCATCTCGCCCATGTGGCCGATGACGAGCTGTAGCGTGGGCAGCCGGTCGAAGACGCCGGCGGCGATCAGCCGCAGGGTGTGGATCGCGGTCTCCGAGTGCCAGCCCCAGCCAGCCATCGAGAGCAGGAAGCCCGTATCGCCCGGCAGGCCGGAGAAGTACGCCTGCTGGACCGGCTCTGGCGGCAGCGCGGGGTGCAGATAGACCGGCACATCGAGGGCGACGGCGGCCTCGAGCACCGGCAGGAAGCGCGGATCGTCGAGGAAGAGGCCGTCGGTCGTGCCGTCGAGCAGCAGCCCTTGGAAGCCGAGCTTCCGAATGCAGCGTTCCAGCTCCTGGGCCGCGCCGGCGGGATCTTTCAGGTTCACGGCGGCGAAGCCTCCGAGGCGCTTGGGGTGGGCGGCGATCGCCTGCGCCAGCTCATCGTTCACATCGCGCAGGACGGAGGTCGCGGTCGGCGCGTCCAGCACGTCGAGGCCCATGGCGGCCAGCGACAGGATCTGCAGGTCGACGCCGGCCTCGTCCATGGCGGCGATCCGTCCCGCGCCGAGGTCCATCAGCAGGGCCTGCATGCGCGCCATGGCGGCCGGGGTATGGTGGCCGTGGGCCTCCGTGGTCTTGACGAAATTGCTGGTGATGAAGTGTTCTTCGAGGGTGATCGTCCGCATGGCAGGTTAGATGGCGTCCCACTGGGATGGGTTCACTTTCAGACGCCGGGCCGCCAGGTAATGCCTTCAAGCTTCAAAATGGGATCCTCGGTCGCGCGCAGGGTGGGGAACTCCCCCTGCCAGCGGACCATCTCCAGGCAGCAGACGAGCGCGTCGAAGGCGTCCTCGCTGCCCTGCGCCTTGGCGACGACCGCCCGCGTGAGGCCCGCGTAAAGCTCCGGATCTTCCTGCTTCTTCTTCAGCAGATAGGACTTACGGGCCAGCGGGTTCGACTTCTTCACCGCGCCGGTCAGCAGCCGGGTGTACATCTCGACCAGCAGCGGTTGCGCGGGCGCCGCGTCCTCGAACGGCCAGACGCGGAAGCCGTGCCGCCACAGCTTCAGCAGCCAGGGCATGGCGCGCAGGCTGCCCGTGCCGACGGCGCCCGCTCCGCCGATCTGGAAGGGCGACTTCGGCGTAATGCCCTTCATCCTGGCGGCTCGGTCCGGGTCGCCGCCTTCGAGCGCCTGCTCGATCTTGTTCTCCATGTCGGTGCGGCGCATCATGCGCGGCAGGCCTGCGCCGCAGAAGATCTCAGGACGTTTATGCGGCTTGCCCCAGAAGCGGAGGTCTCGCTCGTGGGGCAGGCAGGTCTCGCCCAGCCAGCGCTCGCCGTGTCCGGAGGCGACGTGCTGCCAGAACTCGAAGACGTCCCCGCAGCCATGTTCGGCGAGAAACCAAGCCGGGTAGCTGAAGCAGCAGTCGATGCTGACGGCCATGGCCGGGGTCTCGCGGGCCAGTTCGATCAGCCATGCGGCGAGCTGCTCGCGGGTGCGACCGTCCTCGAGGATGACCTTGCCGCCGGCGATGCGGCCTTTGGCAGAGCGAGTCCAGACGCCGGCCCAGATCTTCTTCTTCTGGCCCGGACCCTTGTCGCCGGACCAGTCGACCGCGATCAGACGATCGGGCGCTACAGGACGCTCAATCATCGGACTCCGCGCGTTCGTCCGGCTCCGCGTAGCTGTCGGAGTCGCCGCCCACCTCCGGAATGGCCTCTTCGGCGACGTTCCACGTTCGCAAGAGCTTGAAGATCGCGTTCGACGAATAGCCGGCGCGCATCAGCCGGTTCATCGTCCGGACGGTCTCCTTCTGGTCGGCCGGCGGCTTCATGCGCTTGCGAACCGTGTACTGGCGGGCGAGTTCCACCTCGTCGGCCTCGTCGTAGGCGGCGGCGAGCGTGGTCTCGACCAGCTCCTTGCTGACGCCCTTCTGCGCCAGATCCTGCTGGACGCGCCGCCGGCCGAAGCTCTGGTTCTCCTTGCGCATGCGGGTGTAGTCGGCGGCAAAGCGCGTGTCGGAGAGGTACTTCAGCTCGATCAGCCGGGTCACGACAGCGTCCATGTCGCGCTCGCCCTGCTCGCCCTCGTGGGCGCGTGGCTTCATCAGCCGCTTCAGGTCGCGGACGGTGCGCATCTTGCGCGCGAGCGTCCCAACGGCGTACTCGAAGAGCTCGGGTTCGCCAACAGGGTCGCGTTTCTTGGTACTGGCAAAGGGCAAGGCGTATCTCCACCCATCACTCTAAACCGACTTGCGCCTGTTAACCCGGCGGATACCGGGCCAACCTGTTCCTGTTGACGCAAATCGTTCTCCCACAGAGACTTGGCCTGTCAATCCAAACCACATGGGCCCTGCACTATCGAGCAATTAGGGGAGAAAATATGCGTTCCAATTCAAACAGGCATTCCCATGTCTTCGTGGCCGTCCTTGGCCTTTTTCTGTGCTCTCACTTCGCCGCCGCGCAGACGATTCACGTCCCGACAGCCGCGAGCACTTCGCAGGTATCCGGCAAGGCCAGCAACCTTCACGCGCCTGCGCTTGCGCCGCAAAACGGAAGCAGCCCAAACCCATGTTCGTTCTGCCCCATACCCACAATCGGGCAGGATAGCGCCTCGATTCAGTCGTTCTTCGGGACAAACGGACCCGTCGCGCCACTGACTCAGGTAGGCTCGGTTTACAACGGCGCGTCCGGTTCGGCGACGGTCTCGGCCGATCTGGTGTCGCTCATCATGCCAGGCGGATGGCAGGCCAAGGTCACCTCGAACATTCAGGCGGGTTCGACCGGCGAGACCAGCGTCGTCCAGGGGACGGTCCCTACTCTCTCCGCCAGCGCGGCCGGGCAGGCGACGCAGAACATGCTCTATGGCGGCACGATCCAATTCGTCGGCGACTTTCCGCTTCTCTTGTACAACCACGACATGACAAAGGCCGGGGGAACCGGCTGGGAGGTCGACGTGGTAAGCCGGGAGGGCGTCGATATTCAGAACTTCAAGGCAGGCACATCCACGACCGCCTCCTCTCCGCCATCGCACCATTCCACGCAGATCGAGTCATTCTTCGTCGTGAATTCGCTCAATGCTCCTGCCTCCGGCTCCGGCGCCTTTGCGGGGTCCGTCTTTATCGGCGGTTCGTATGGGTACAGCTATACGTCGCACGGATACGCCCGCGACTACGGCTTCGGCAAGCGGGTGAACAACGACATCGGCCAGGTATCGGCTGGCATCCTGATCACCAACTCCGCCAGGGTGTCGATCTCGCGCGCGTTCGGCCCGTCGCAGACCTACATCGACAGCACGACGATGGCGCAAACCAAGGTCAACAACTTCAAGGCGTGGTCGTTCGCGATCACCTATCAGTCGCAGCCGGCTCAGTAAGTCGACGTTGAAAGACTTTGTGGAACAGGGGCTCGAAGAAAGTACGACCAATCCAATTTGGAGACCCTCGCGATGGAGCTACTTTCCGTAAACCGGCTTACTCGCGCGGCGCTGCACCATGCCGTGCCTCTTCCCAGAGAGCATAGGCCGAAGCCGCGTCGAACGAAGCCGGGACGTGTAAGCAAGCTGTTCACCGGGATGATGCGCATGGTGGGCGCCGCGCCGCCGGCCAGCGTCGACATCTCCCTTTCGACCGTATCGCTGGCCAGCAGCTTCGATGCGTATCTCTATGCCGGTTTCGCGGGAAGCCCGGCGGGCATGAATGTGTCCCTGATCCTGGACTCTGGAAATACCGTTCTGGTGGTGCCGCGCTGGGAGGACATCGCGGCGATCCCCAACTGGCAGGCGCAGTACACGATTCTGGGTCAGGCGACCGAGCCCTGGGGATGTCCCGCCAATGTGGTTCAGGGGCCGATCCAGCTTCTCACCGATACCGGAGAGCCCTTCGTCATTGAGGCCTGCGTCTTCCTCGCCTGCACGGCGGATTCGGCGGCGGGCGGGGGACGTACGGCGAACTTCGGAGCAGGCTGCATCGAGCCATGGACCGCCAGCGGTTGGAATACTCCGGCAGGCATTCCCGTCACCCTCAAATCGCCTCTGGCGTATGCGACGGGCACTCCGTTCGCGGAGTTCGACTACGCAACCGCCGATGAGGTCTTCAATGCCGCAAACCCACAGGGCGTATCCGAGAAGTCGACGCTGCGGCTCTACGGCGCCGCACCCAACGGGTACCAGTTTTTGCAGGTCGTCGCGAATTGCCCCTGGATGGCTCTGAGGCCGAAGCTGTTGAAGATCGCCTCGACCGCGACGGGCTGGCCGGCGCCCGGTGCGAACGCCATTGCGATGGTCGATTCCGGCGGCACGTCGGTCTATCTGAGCGATCCGACCGGACTGGTCTATGGGACGATATGGCCGCCAGCCGCGGCGAATCCACCCTGGACAAGCGGCTCGGTCAACTGCGTCTCCACCAGCGCGAATCTGCAGATCTCACTGGGAGACGATCGGGGCGCGTCGTTCACCTACACGATCGACGAAGCCGCGTTGCCGGCCTCCGCGCAGGGACTCACGCTGGTGATGTGTCAGGTGAATGAGTTCATGCGCGGGCAGCCGGGAATGAACATCGGCGGCTTGTCCGTACTGGCGGTACAGTTGATGGTGGATTATTCGGCGGCCCGTGTGGGATTTCGCGCTTTGGGCAGTTAGCCTCAGGCTACATCCCGCACCAGCACGCGGTCGGAGCTGCCGCTCTCGCCCGTGACCGTCTTGCGGACGGGTAGTTCGATGACCACCGCGGCGCCGCGTGGATGCAGGTTGAAGGCGCTGATCTCACCGCCGTGCTCGCGCACGATGCCGTAGCAGATGCTCAGTCCGAGGCCGGCGCCCTCGCCGGGCTGGCGCGTGGTGTAGAAGGGGTCGAAGACGCGGCCGGGCTCGCGGAATCCCGGGCCGGTGTCGCTGACGATCACATGCAGCGCGCGTTCGTCGTGGCTGATCGTCACCCGGATCGAGTGCTCGATCTCCGGCTCGTCGACCGTGGAGGGCAGGACGCCGAGCCGGCTGGTCTGTTCCCTGGCCTGCTCTTCGCTGCGTGTGGCGATGGCCTGAGCGGCGTTGTTCAGCAGATGTTCGAGCACCTGGCGCAGGCGTTCGCGGCTGCCGCGGATCGGCGGCGCGTCGGCCGGCGTGGTGACGATCAGCTTCACGCCGCGCTGTTCGAGCGTGGCGGCGCAGGCGTCGGTCAGCTCCCGCACGATGGGGCCGATCTGCACGGGTTCGTCGGCGCTCGTGACCGGCCGCCAGAAGTTCAGCAGGCTCTGCACGGTGTCGCGCATGCGCCGCGCCTCGGAGACGATGGTGCGGGCGTCCTGCTGCACGCGCGGGTCGGTCGAGGTCTCTTCGATCAGCTCGGCGAAGCCCAGCACCGCGGTCAGCGGATTGTTCAGCGCGTGGGCGACTCCGCCGGCGAGCTGGCCCAGCCCGGCGAGCTTCTCCGCACGCAAGAGCCGCTCGGATAGGGCTGCATTCTCGATCGTCGTCGCCAGCTTGGCGCAGAGCGCCTCGATCGGTCCCATGGCCTGTTCGAGGCCGCGCTCGCGACGCTCTTCGCCGGGCTTCATGCCTCGGTTCGAGCTCTTCATCCACTCCTGGCTGCGGCGCGCGCTGTCGTCCGCGCAGACCGCGATGGCGCCCACCAGCCGGCCGCCCGGCGTGCGCAGCGGCGAGATGATCGCGCGGCGCCACTTGCGGCGTTCGCGCTTGCCTTCGACCTTGCGCTTGCTGGCCTCGGGGTCGAAGTTCTCCCATGTGCCGATGGGGATGGTGAAGCTCTTGCTGCCGGGCCGGATGGCGCGGGTGGGTACGACTTCGGACTTGGGGTCGGCCGCGCCGGTGGCGCCACGCTCTTCCGCCACCACCTGTTCGCCCCAGGCGAGCAGCGCGTTGAGGGTCAGGTCGTCCACGCCGGCCGAGCCTGCGCAGTAAAGGCGGCCTTCGGCATTGCGCATCAGCATGGCGGCGCGCGGAAAGACGCTCTTTTCGGTCACGATGCGGCACACCTGCTTGGCCATGGTGCGCGCGGCGTCGACCGCATACGCGCCGCCGGCGCCGATGCTGGCGGGCAGGGCGGTGTCCATGCGCTCATAGGCTTCAAGTTCTTCGCGGCGGCGGCGTTCGTTGCGCTTGGCCACGGTTTCGACGTTCAGTTGCTGGTAGAGCACGACCGAGGTCACGGCCAGAATCGGGACGCAGATCATCGCGATCATGTGAGCGCCGGCCCACAGGTCGACGTTGTCCCAGCCCATGCCGGTTGCGATTGCCATTGCGGTTTGCTGCCCCAAGACGTGATTCATGCCTGCTGCCCTCACTTCATGTCGACCGAATGCGTATCCTCGGCGTCTAATCATCCGTAGCGAAGCCGTTTCCGGCACCGCGGTTTGTTACCACACAGCCTGGGAGTCCTGCACACCTTTATGCCGAACCAAATTACCCTTCAAGCTGCTTACGATAGAGCCCGGCTGAACCCGGTAACAATCACCCAAAGGTCCGTGCGCGGGAAACGTTCTACGACTTTGGCGTCACGCGCCGCGATGCCGGTTCTGCTGCTGCTTCTGGTATCGGCCTCGCCGCTGCGCGCGCTGGTACCTGTCCGAAATGTGGACGGTCCGGTTGCCGGTCCGGCGCCGGCTGCGGCGTCCGCGCAGGACTCCGGCTTCGGCGATCTCGACACCTCCGCCCCGCAGGGCATCGCGCCCGAGGAGATCGTCAAACGGCTCGGCATCCGCGAGACCGAGTTCCGCAAGGCGCGCGACGAGTACACCTTCAAACAGCTCGTCAAGACCGACACCATCTCCGAGGACACCGGCCGCCCCGACGGCGAGTACCAGCAGCTCTCGCAGATCGACTTCACGCCCGAGGGCCGCCGCGTCGAGCGCGTGCTCTTCGCCCCGGCCAACACCATCGAGCGCGTCATCATGACCGAGGCCGACTTCGACGAGATCCGCAACCGCCTGCCCTTCATCCTGACCACCGAAGACCTGCCGAAGTACGACGTCACCTACCTGGGCAAGCAGAAGGTGGACGAGCTCGACACCTACGTCTTCCAGGCTGGACCGAAGACGCTCGAAAAGGGCAAGCGCTACTTCCAGGGCAAGGTCTGGGTCGACCAGCAGGACTTCCAGATCGTGCTCATCAACGGCAAGACCGTCCCGCAGGATACGCGCAAGGGCCACGAAGACCTTCAGCCGCCCTTCACCACCTACTATGAGCAGGTGGACGGTAAATACTGGTTCCCGACCTACACCAAGGCCGAGGGCAACCTGCACTTCGCCGCGCAGCAGGGCGCGCTCTCGCAGGACGTCCACATCCGCACGATCGTGAAATACACCGACTACAAACGCTACATCTTCAAGGCGAAGAGCCGCGTTCTGGACGCGAACGGGAACGTGATCGAGGAAAAGGACTCCGGCAAGCCTTAGCTTTTCTTGTTTGTCATCCTCGAAGAGGATCTGCTTTCGTCTTTGATCGGTCCAATCGGCGCCAATCGGTGTTAGGTGTTTGCGACCGATTGGTCTTAAATTCATGCACCGACTTCCGCGGCCCCGACATCTCTTCTTGCAGGAGATTCATCAACATGGCAACCGATAAGAAGATCGCACTCGTGACTGGCGCAAATCGTGGCATCGGGCTGGAGACCGCCCGGCAGCTTGGGCAGAAGGGCATCACCGTCATCGCGGCGGCCCGTTCGCTGAGCGCGGCGGAGGAGACGGCCGACAAGCTGAAGGCCGAGGGGCTGGACGTCGTTCCTGTGAAGCTCGACGTGACCAAAGCCGCGGACCGCGAGGCGGCGGCGAAGTTCGTCGCCGACCACTACGGCAAGCTCGACATCCTGATCAACAACGCGGGTGTAGGTGACGATCTCTTCAACCAGAAGGTCAGCGAGACGAGCGAAGAGGAGCTGCTGAAGATCTTTGGGACCAACGTCTTCGCAGTGGTCGCGGTAACGCGTGCGTTCCTGCCGCTGCTGAAGAAGAGCGACGCCGGCCGCATCGTGAACCTGTCGAGCATCCTCGGCTCTCTGACGCTGCACGCCGATCCGAACAGCCCCATCGCCGGCGTCAAGGCCTTTGCTTACGACGCCTCGAAGGCCGCGTTGAACTCCTTCACGATCCACCTCGCGGCGGAGCTGAAGGACACGAAGATCAAGGTCAACTCCGCCCACCCGGGCTGGGTGAAGACCGAGATGGGCACCGAGGCCGCGCCGATGGAGATTCCCGAGGGCGCGCAGACCAGCGTGGAGCTGGCGCTGATCGGTGAGGATGGGCCGAATGGGCGATTCATTCACCTGGGGCAGGAGCTGCCCTGGTAAGTTTGGCGTAGAGGGCGGAAGCGGTGAGGCTAATAGCCAACCGCTCCTGCCCGCTTGCATGGCGTGATGGTTGGCGGCACATCGGCATTGTCTGGCATATCCCACGGCCAGCTTGCCTCATAGCACTCCCGAGCGAGATATCGCCCCTTGCCGAAACGATAGATATAGAGCGTGGAGTCGCGAGCCGAATCGTGAGCCGCAAGAATGAGATCGCGGAATCCGCTGGTCTTCGACTCCATGAGGGTGAACGACTGAACGCCGCCGGTTCCGCGTCCGTTGCTGGTATCGAGAATCGTTCTATACCCGCTTGGCGATTTCTGTAGAACCCATAAGACGCAGTTCGCGGCTCCACACTCGCCATCAGCTCCAGACGGGGAAGCAATCACTTCGGGAATTCCATCTCCATTCAAGTCGATTAGGCGTAGTCGCGTATCGTTCACGATCTCCGCAGGGTTCCGTTTGAGAGCGTCGCGCTCTTCCACGAAGAACGGTCGCATCAACTGCATAATTCGAAGATGGGCAGCAGCGTTATCCGCCGCGCTCAAACCCGATGCCTTCGCCAAAGTATGATCGCCATCCGGTTCCTGCGCTTTGTGGTAATCCCAGCGAAAGCTGTTATGTCGCGCCTGTGGTGGCTGCGCTGGCGAACTTATGCAAAAAAGCAATGCGAAGAAAGCGATAGGGCGCGACATGCGCTGAGTGTATCAGCGAGATCGGCGGCGAGCGACCGATTCTGCGCGGTGTGCTTTCAGTGATGCGCGTACCTCTTCAAGCGACAGCCCACTCGACGGATCGGCCGTAAAAGCGTCGTACGCCGGCCCCACAACCTCGCGCAGCCAATGCTCAAACGGGTCGAGTTGCAACTCTTGCGAAGGCTGTTTGTCAGTCATCTCGCGTCCCTCGAAAGTATTCTACGCCAGCAGCCGACGGCAATGCCGAGCGATCTGCAACTCTTCCTCCGCGGGCAGCGCACGAATATCCCCTACATTCAGGAACCCTAGCCGCTCGCAGATCGCCCTGCGCGTGCGCTCGGAGTGCTCGCCGATTCCGCCGGTGAAGACCAGTCCGTCCAGCCCGCCCAGCACCGACACGTAGCCCGCGATCGTCTTCGCGATCGTCCGGTAGAAGACCTCAAGCGCCATCGCCGCGCGCGCGTCGCCACCGTCGGCGACCTTTTCGATATCGCGCACATCGCTGC
Source organism: Granulicella rosea (assembly GCF_900188085.1). Taxonomy (GTDB): domain Bacteria; phylum Acidobacteriota; class Terriglobia; order Terriglobales; family Acidobacteriaceae; genus Edaphobacter; species Edaphobacter rosea. Next base: position 38,131 of record NZ_FZOU01000007.1, on the reverse strand, counting down.
CCGCGCCGCTCAGCGCCAGCAGGCCGGACTGCTTGTTCAGCAGCACCTCCAGCGCCTCGGCTTCGAGCTTCTCCGTGCGCATCAGGTAGAGCAGTACGCCGGGGTCGATATCGCCCGTACGCGTCGCCATCACCACGCCGCCCGTCGGGGTGAAGCCCATGCTGGTGTCGACCGATTTGCCCTCGGTCATCGCGCAGACGCTGCAGCCGTTGCCCAAGTGCGCGACGATCAGCCGCTTCGGCACGGCGTCGCCCAGCTTGTGCACGATCGACTCATACGACAGCCCATGAAAGCCATACCGCCGGACGCCATGCGCCCAAAGCTCCAACGGCAGGGCCAGATGCGTGGCCTCCTCGGGCATCGTCCTGTGAAAGGTCGTGTCGAAGCACGCGAACTGCGGCAAGCCGGGGTAGGCCTTGCCGGCGGCGTCGATCAGCTTCAGCGAGGCGGGAATATGCAGCGGCGCGAAGTGGGTCGAGTCCTTCAAAGTCTGGATTACCTCGGGCGTGATCTTCGTATGGTCGAGCAGCTTTGGCCCGCCATGCACCACGCGGTGCCCGATCGCGACCGGCGCCGGCAAGTCCTGCTTCGCCAGCAGCTTTAGCCCAAGCGTCAAAGCCTCGGACTGGCCCTTCGCCACAGCCGGCTCGGTGTGGACCTCTTTCCCGGCCGAGTCCTTGAGGACCAGCGTGCCGCCCGGCGTACCGATGCCGTTCACCGTGCCTTCGAGCAGAATCTCCTCGTCCGCGTCTTTTTGCACGAACAAGCCGAACTTCAACGACGACGAACCGCTATTCACGACAAGCACCGGGTTCATACCGACTCCTGACCAAACCATACTCCGCTTGGATGCAGGCCGGCGCGTGATGGGAGTCACAGACAGTCAGTACATCCAACCCCTACGATTGTTCATCTGACCATAAAGAAAGTCAGATAAGTTTCCGCCAGGGCTGTCCATACGGCGCGAATGTGACTGTTCCGCCTGTCCTTCCGTCGTTCACGAAGCGCCTCACGATCCACCCAGAGAGCTGCCGCATGCCGATCCAGACGAACGAAACTCCTTTGTCTCCTGAAGAACTCAGCGCCACGCACCGCTATTGGAGCGCCTGCAACTACATCTCCGCTAGCATGATCTACCTGCGCGCGAACCCTCTGCTGCGCGAGCCGCTGACACAGGACCACATCAAGCGCCGCCTGCTGGGCCACTGGGGCTCGGACCCCGGACAGTCGTTGATCTGGGTCCACATGAACCGGCTCATCAAGAAGTACGACCTCAACACCATCTACATCTCCGGCCCCGGCCACGGCGCGCCGGCGACGCTTTCGAACTGCTACCTCGAAGGCACGTACTCCGAGGTCTACCCGGACAAGAGCCGCGACGAGGCCGGCCTGCTGAAGTTCTTCAGGCAGTTCTCCTTCCCCGGCGGCATCGGCAGCCACTGCACGCCGGAGACCCCAGGCTCGATCCACGAGGGCGGCGAGCTGGGCTACTCGCTCTCGCACGCCTACGGCGCGGCCTTCGACAACCCGGACCTGATCGTCACGGTCGCCATCGGCGACGGCGAGGCCGAGACCGGTCCGCTCGCGACCTCCTGGCACTCGAACAAGTTCCTGAACCCCATCCGCGACGGCGCCGTCCTGCCGATCCTGCACCTGAACGGCTATAAGATCGCCAACCCCACCATTCTCGCGCGCATCCCGCACGAAGAGCTGGAGGCGCTGCTGACCGGCTACGGCTACAAGCCGTACTTCGTCGAAGGCAACGACCCGCTCGTCATGCACCAGAAGATGGCCGCCACGCTTGAAGCGGTCGTGCTCGAGATCCGCGAGATTCAGAAGAAGGCTCGCGAGACCGGCGACGCGACGCGTCCGCGCTGGCCCATGATCGTGCTGCGTTCGCCCAAGGGCTGGACCGGCCCGAAGGAGGTCGACGGCCACAAGGTCGAGGACTTCTGGCGCGCGCACCAGGTGCCGATCGACAGCGTCGTCGACAACCCCGGCCATCTCGCCGAGCTGGAGCGGTGGCTTCGCAGCTACAACCCCACCGAACTCTTCGACGCGGAGGGCAAGCTCATTCCGGAGCTGCAGGCGCTCTCGCCCACCGGCACGCGCCGCATCAGCGCCAACCCGCACGCCAACGGCGGCCTGCTGCGCAAGCCGCTGAACCTGCCCGACTTCCGCGACTATGCGTACAAGGGCGATGTCAGCGGACACAGCGAAGCCCCGCCGACCGACATCCTCGCCCACTTCCTCGCGGAGGTCATGCGCCAGAATATGACCAGCTTCCGCGTCTTCGGCCCGGACGAGACCGCCTCGAACAAGCTGCAGTACATCTACACCGCCAGCCCCAAGGTCTGGAACGCCGAGTTCAAGCCCGAGGACGCCGACGGCGGCGAGCTGGCCCTCGACGGCCGCGTCATGGAGATGCTCTCCGAGCACACGCTCGAAGGCTGGTTCGAAGGCTACGTGCTCACCGGCCGGCACGGCTTCTTCTCCACCTACGAGGCCTTCGTCCACGTCATCGACTCGATGTTCAATCAGCATGCGAAGTGGCTCGAAGCCAGCAAGAAAGAGGTCGGCTGGCGCGCGGCCATCTCGTCCATCAACATGCTCATCACGTCGCTGGTCTGGCGCCAGGATCACAACGGCTTCACCCATCAGGACCCCGGCTTTCTCGACCTCGTGACGAACAAATCGGCCGAGGTCTGTCGCATCTACATGCCGCCGGACGCCAACTGCCTGCTCTCGGTCGCCGACCACTGCCTGCGCTCGACCGAGTACATCAATGTCATCGTCGCCGATAAACAGAACCACCTGCAGTACCTCGACATGGACGACGCGATCCTGCACTGCACCAAGGGCATCGGCATCTGGGACTGGGCCTCGACCGACAACGGCGTCGACCCCGACGTCGTCATGGCCTGCGCCGGCGACATCGCCACGCAGGAGGCGCTGGCAGCGACGGCCATTCTGCGCGAGCGCTTCCCGGACTTGAAGATCCGCTTCGTCAACGTCGTCGATCTCTACCGGCTGCAGCCTTCGACCGAGCACCCGCATGGGCTGACGGACAAGGACTTCTGCTCGCTCTTCACCGCGAACAAGCCGGTCATCTTCAACTTCCACGCCTACCCGTCGCTCATCCACAAGCTCGCCTACAAGCGTCCCAACCACGACAACATGCATGTGCGCGGCTACAAGGAGAAGGGCAACATCAACACGCCGCTCGAGCTGGCGATTGAAAATCAGGTCGACCGCTTCAACCTCGCCATCGACGTCATCGACCGCGTGCCGCGTCTGCAGGCGACCGGCGCCCACGTGAAGCAATGGCTAAAGGACCAGATCATCGAGTCCATCGCCTACGCGCACGAGAACGGCATCGACAAGCCCGAGATCACGAAGTGGCGCTGGCCGTACTAACTCCTAAAAATGCTTGTCATCCTGAGCGATGTGTCATCCTGAGCGAAGCGAAGGATCTGCTTTTCGATCCGACGACCATGCCAGCCCAGGCGAAAAGCAGGTCTTTCGACTCCGCTGTGCTCCGCTCAAGATGACACTTTATCGCTGAGTACAGTAAATCTCCCACCTGGTAGCTCCGATCCTCGAAAAAGGGGGCCGGAGCTTTTCTTTGCCGCTCGTAAACACAGGGGTTCATTGCTAAGCTCAACTTCTACGACACGCAGAGGAAGAGGTCGAGCCAACCGCAAGGGTCCCCAGTATGGTTCAAACTTCTGCTGTCAGCGCGCCGCAGCTCCCTGAGTTGATCGAGACGATCTACGCTGCGGTGCATGCGCCGGAGCTCTGGCCGCACGCGCTCGACCGCGTGGCCGCAGCCATCGGCGGACGCCAGACGGTGCTCTTCACCGACGCATCCGTCTCCGGCATGCCGGGCGTCCTGCGCAGCGCGGGCACCGATCCCGTCCTGATCGACAAGCTGCTCGCACACTACGGCGGCGTCAACATCCTCAGCGAGCCCTGCGACGCCATGTTCCCCACCGGCTCCGTGCGTTACAGCCATCTCGCCGTGCCGGACGCGGAGTTCGAGCGCTCGGAGTTCTACCACGACTTCTTCCGGCCCCACGACATGTACTACAGTTGCGGCATCAAGATCGCGCTCTCCGGCGCCGCGGCCGGACAGGCGCCGTCGTATCTCAGCTTCCAGCGTCCGCGCAGCGCCAGCGCCTTCGACGTAGAGGAGGGGTTGGTCCTGTCGGCGCTGGCGCCGCACCTCCGCCGAGCCTTTGCGCTGCACCGCCGGATGGCCGAACTCCAGACCGGCATCGCGGGCCTCGAGGCCGCGCTGACCGCCTTCGACCACGTCGTCTTCGGGCTGGACGCGCGGAAGCGCGTGGTTGTCACCAACCCGGAGGCTCAGGCCATCCTCCGCGCGGGCGTCACGCTGCGGCTGAAGAACGACCGCCTCGCCGCGGTCGACCCGCGCCAGAACGAAGAGCTGCAAAGGTTGATCGCGCAGGCCGTCGGCGAGGGAACGCGGGTCTACGCGCCGCGACAGGGCGCGATGCGTCTCGAACGCAAGCCCGGAGAGCCGCTGTACCTCGCGGCCAGCTCGTTTCCCGGCGCACCTGGCCGGGGCCGGCAGGCGCTGGCCGCGACCATCGTGCTGCACGATCCGGCGAAGCGCCCGCTCTCCCGCGCCGCCGTGCTGCGCTCGCTCTACGGCCTCACCGCGACCGAAAACCGCGTAGCCGACCTGCTTCTACAAGGGCTGGACGCCCGGGAGATATCGCTCCAGATCCGTCTTACACTGGAGACGGCGCGCTTCCACGTCAAACGCGTACTCGCAAAGACCGGCACGCGGAGACAGTCGGAGCTGATCCGGCTGATGCTGTCCCTACCCGGCATGGGGTGAACGAAAAGGGCCTAACACCGATTTCAACGAGGGACACCGCTCCGATCGGTGCTCATTCCTTGAAATCGGTGTCAGGCCTCTGTCTGCCGAACGAAACCGGTTGCCATCAAGCCGCCGCATCCCCCGATTCAAAGTAAAGATACCGCCGCCAGCTCGGGTCGGCCGAGCCGATCATCCGCATGATATGGCGCGAGGTGTGCAGCGAGAACGGCCTCGGCTCGCGCTGCAGCTTCATCTCGGTCAGCTCGTGCAGCATCTGGTTGCCCTTGCGGCGGTTGCAGTCGTGGCAGCAGGCGACGAGGTTCTCCCACGTCGACAGGCCGCCGCGCGAACGGGGAATCACATGGTCGAGCGTCAGCTCGCTCGCCGTCAGAATCACCGAGCAGTACTGGCACATGTTGCGGTCGCGCAGCAGGATGTTCTTGCGCGAGAGAGCGCGGGTCTGGTGCGGGATGCGGCGGTACTCCAGCAGCCGGATGACCGACGGCATGCCGACGTTCATCCGCTGCGCGTGCAACACCGCGCCCTGCTGCTCCTCCGCGCGCGCCACGCCCTTTAAGACCAGGACGAGCGCCCGGCGAGCCCCGCAGATGTTGATCGGCTCATAGCTCGCGTTCAGCACCAGCACCGGCGTCTGCATGGCCGGCTGGCGGAATACGCCGATCCGCACGTCCAGTTCCGTGGTCGCCTTCTTGGCCTGCGCGCCGTTGTGTCCGGCGTGCCGGCTGTTCGTCACCCTCTGCTTCCGACTCTTTCCCGTCTGCATTCTGCAAGTTCCTCCGGTTCCGATATCCCGCATTGAAGTTCCTGAACTTTTGCTAGTGGCTCCACATGGCGACGGAGTCTTCCGGCTCCGCGCGAGCCCGCTCGACCTGCGCACGCGCCAGCGTCGCGACCCAGACCCGCGCTGCGCCGGCCTTGCGCAGCACGCGCGCGCACTCGCCGGCCGTCGCGCCCGTGGTGTAGATGTCGTCGATCAGCAGCACCTCTTTGCCCGCGAAGACGGCTTTGTCCGCAACCTCGAAGGCCCCGCGCAGGTTGGCGTGGCGGCCCTTCGGCGAGAGGGCGTACTGGCTCTCGGTGTGGCGCGTCCGCTTCAGGGCGGCGTGTGCGGCGGTGAGCTTCCAAGCCGGTGTTGTTGTCTTTAGAAAACGGATCGCCGCATCCGCCAGCAGAATGCTCTGGTTGTACCCGCGTTCCGCCTGCCTGGCAGGAAAGAGCGGCACTGCGACCACCATCAGGCTGAGGTCCGCCGTCGTTTCGAGCTGGCGGATCGTCTCGGCCAGCTTCGCGCCCAGCGGTTTAGCCAGCGCGCTCACCCGCTCGTACTTCAACTGGTGGACCATCTCACGCAGCCCCTCGCGATACGCGCCATAGGCGACCGCGCGCGCAAAGTGCGGCGGCGTGGCCCGGCAATCCGAGCAGAGGACACCCTCGGGCAGCATACCCGCGAGAAATCTTTGATCTTCAATGGATTCGAGGTCGAGGTTGAGTCCGAGCGCCTCGCCGCAGCGCCCGCACAGCGTCCCGGACGTGCTGCTGGACTGCGGAGCAAGCTCATCCGCACATGCATCGCAGACCGGAACCATCCCAGCCCGCAGCAACGGCCCGCCGCAGACGCGGCAATCGGCCGGAAAGACTGTCGTTACAAGGTCATGCAGTAGAGTCCGGGGCAGAACGGAGGGACTTCGCAGCACCCTCACGACGGCGCGCCAACCGCTCGCGCGCTCGTGCCCCGCGTCGCCAGGCGGACTGGCGAGCGGTCCAAACGACCCGCCGGGTGGAGCTCCGGCCGCGGTCCCGAGCGTCTGTCGATTCAAGCTCTCGCTGAAGACACACCTCACTCGACGGCGCAACGAAGTTTCAAAGCCACTCTGCGCCGATGACCGAAGTATAAGCCCACGACGGGCAAAAACGCCAAATCGGGCGATGAACGGCCATCCTGATACACTCGGCTCCAAGCCAAAACGCATTCACCCGATACAGGAGTCACCCTACCCAATGCCCGAGCCGAACCAGTTTCAGCCCTTCGTCCCAGCCTCCGACAACCGGCCGGAGTTCACGCTCCGCGCGTTGCTGCTGGGTGCGATCTTCGCCGTGCTCTTCGGCGCGGTGACGGTCTACGTCGGACTGCGCGCCGGGCTTACGGTCGCGGCGTCGATCCCAATCTCGGTGCTCTCGATCTCGATCCTGCGGGCATTCGGCAAGGCCAGCATCCTTGAGAACAACATCGTCCAGACCATCGGCAATGCGGGCCAGTCGATCGCCTCGGGCGTCATCTTTACTCTGCCCGCGTTGATCTTTTTAGGTTTCGACCTGGAGTCGACCCGCATCTTCGCCCTCGCGCTCTTCGGCGGCTGGCTGGGCGTGCTGTTCATGATCCCGCTGCGGCGCCAGCTCATCGTCGACGAGCACGAGACGCTCATTTACCCCGAAGGCACGGCCTGCGCGGACGTCCTGATGGCGGGCGAGCGCGGCGGTTCGTTCGCCTCGCGGGTGTTCTTCGGCCTCGGCCTCGGAGCGTTCTACACGCTCTTTCAGAACGACAATCTCTTCGCGATGTGGCCCTCCGGCCCGAACTACGAGCCGGACTTCGGCGCGCAGCACATCCTCAAGGGCTCGGCCATTCGCGCCGACTGCACGCCGGAGTATCTCGGCGTGGGCTACATTATCGGCATCCGCGTGGCGGCGATCATGCTCGCGGGCGGCGTCTTCTCGTGGCTGGTCATGATGCCCGCGATCCACTTCTTCGGCCGCGACCTCATCATCTACCCCGGCACCCTGCCGATCTCGGCTATGGACCCCAGCACGCTCTGGAAGACCTACGTGCGGCCGATGGGCGCGGGCGCGGTGGCCGCCGCCGGACTCATCACGCTCATGCGAACCATGCCCACCATCGCGAGCGCGCTGCTGGAGGGCGTCCGCAACATCAAGGCGTCGCAGGGGAAGACGGAGACGCGGACGACCGGCCCGATCCGCACCGCGCACGACCTGCCCATGTCGGTCGTGCTGGGCGGTTCGGTGCTGTTGCTGATTCTGATCGTCGCGTTCCTGCAGTTCCATCCCGTGCCGGGGGCGCAGGTTGGTCTGCTGGCCAACATCGCCGCCTCGCTGCTGGTGCTGGTCTTCGGATTTTTGTTCGTGACGGTCTCGGCGCGTATCGTCGGCATCGTGGGCAGCTCGGCCTCGCCGGTCTCCGGCATGACGATTGCGACGCTGATGGCGACCTGCGCGATCTTTCTGGTGAAGGGCTGGACGGCGCCCGCCTTCGGCGCGCTGGCCATTACGATCGGCGGCATCGTCTGCATCGCGGCGTCGAACGCGGGCGACACCTCGCAGGACCTCAAGACCGGCTACCTGATCGGCGCGACGCCGTGGAAGCAGCAAGCCGCGCTGATGGCCGGCGTCATCATCTGCGTCTTCTCCATCGGCGCGACGCTGAACGCGATGAACAAGGGACTCGAATCCTTCCAGCGCCTGCCCACGCCGATGGCCTATACCGACGCGTTGCTCAAGGACGGTGTGCAGCAGAAGGGCCACTTCGACCGTGAGCGCCTGACGCTTTCGAGCAAGCAGGGCAACAAGGAGATCGTCGGCAACGGTCACGACTACATCCTGCTGAACGCCATCGGCTCGACCACGCTGCCCGACGGCAAGTATCTGCTGAACCCGGCGACCAACCAGATCGAGATTCAGTGGACGCAGGGCATCGGCAGCGAGAAGGCCGCCGCGCCGCAAGGCAAGCTGATGGCGACCGTCATCAACGGCATCCTGACGCAGAAGCTGCCCTGGGGGCTCGTCCTGCTGGGCGTCGCGCTGGTGATCGTGGTGGAGCTGCTGGGCGTGCGTTCGCTCACCTTCGCGGTCGGCGCGTACCTTTCGATTGCGACGACGCTCGCGATCTTCGTCGGAGGAGTGATGCGCTGGATGGTTGACCGCGCGATGCTTAAACAGGCGGCCGAGAACGCCGCCGCCGTCGATACGGACAGCGAGATCAGTCCCGGCTCGCTCTACGCCTCGGGCCTGATCGCCGCGGGCGGCATCGTTGGCCTGCTGGGCGTGGTGGTGAAGCTGTACGAGGCCGCGACCGAGCGCTCGATCCCGCGCTTCCCGGCCAGCTTCAGCGCGCACTCCACGCTGCACGACTGGACCAGCGTCGTGATGTTCGGGTTGCTGGCGTTCAGTTTGTACTACTTCGCGCGCAAGCCGTTGGATACCAAATAAGAGGAGTAGACCATGCGTCGCATCTGGTGTTTCGCCGCCGTCCTGTGCATTTCAACCCTGGCTCGCGCAGACGAGGCGAGCAAGCATGCAAAGCTCCTCGAATACTTTCAACTGACGCACATGCAGGATCGCGTCGAGCAGATGAAGGTCGCGGCGGAAGCCCAGTCGAAGAACTTCGCGGCTCAGCAGATTGCCTCCTTTGGCCTGCCCAGCGACCAGACGAAATCGGTCGACGCGTACTACAAGAAGCTCTCCGAGCTGGTCGCTTCGAGGTACGACTGGACGAATCTTGGACCAGCCTACGAGAAGATCTATGCCGACCTTTACTCCGAGGAGGAGATCTCTGCGATTCTCCTCTTTTACAAGTCGCCGATCGGCCAAAAGCTCCTCGCCAAAACGCCCGAGGTGACGAGCCGGATGTTGGAGGTCAACCGCCAGAAGATGGAGGCTCTCACCCCGCAGATACAGCAGATGACGGCTGACTTCATGAAACAGCTCCAGGAGGAGTACGGCAAGTCCACGACGAAATGACAATTCAAGCGCTATAACGAAGCAGCAAGCTACTTTGTCAAAAGAACTTGTTGTAGCTACAATAAGCCCATGTACGTTTGGGACGAGAAGAAGCGTCTAGCCAATCTCGCCAAACACCGGCTGGACTTCGCAGATGCCTATGTCGTCTACGAGAATCCGGAGAAGATTACGGTTGTGACGAACCGTAACGAGGAACAGCGCTATGCCGACGTTGCGGTCATCCAAGTCGTCCAGACATATCTCACGCTCGTCTACGTCGAACGTGGCGCCGACGTCCGCATCATCTCGTTTCGCAATGCCTCACGGAAAGAGCGTCGACGGTATCTTGACGCCCGGAAGTAAGACCGATTGGGATTACGTCAAGCGCATGGCCGAATCCGACGCGCCGATCCCGTACGACCCCGAGGATGGCCCGTACGATCCGAACGACGATGCCGCTGTCGACGCATACTGGGATGCCGCTACCATCATCCACGGCCCCGGCAAGCGGGGCCCGCAGAAGGCGCCGCCGAAGCAGCTTGTCTCTCTACGTCTCTCGAGGTCTGTTCTCGAATACTTCCGCGCCACCGGTCCGGGCTGGCAGACACGCATCGACGAGACCCTGAAGCGAGCCACGGAGATCAAGTAGCTTGTCGCCGTGCTCGTGAACGGCGTTGGATACCGGGCAAATTCGCTAATTCACGCTACGAACCGGCGCGGCTCCCCCAAGCAGATGCTGGCGCATCGCTGCCTCCAGCGCACTGTCGTCGGGCGGCGGCGCCGCCTGCGCCGGAATGGCGAGGGGAGCGGTCTTCGGCACGAAGACTGGCTTATCGCTGACAGAAGCGGAGAGAGCATTCGGCGCGGTGGCCGCGGGCTTTGGCCGTCGCGTGTACTCGCGTTTTTGCCGGGGTGGAAGGATCGTCACGCGCGGCTCCGGCTCAGCGTCCACCACGGGCGCTCTCTTCGCGTAGGCGCGCTTCACGCTGACAGGCTTGATGGGCGCCGGCTCCGCAACCTCTAACAGAATGGCGCGGACGCGCAGTAGTTTGTCGATCTCTGCGTCGATGCCGCGCAAGATAAGTTCTGTGTTCATAGCATCCAGCATACTTCTTTCAGTGGCCGCCGCAGCCATGGCCGCAGCTATGTCCACCACAACCGTGGCTGCCGCAGCCGTGACCCGCGCTGTCTCCGCCGTGGCCTCCATCGCCGGAGTGATGGGAGGAGCTGGACGCCCCGCAGGTGCTGCAACCTGTCAACAGCAGAGTATCGGCCGCGCCTCCGTTGGTGTCGGAGCCGAACCGGCGGGCGTACAGGCGCTGTGTCTTCTTCACCGACTCCAGCTCCTGCTCCGAACCCTGCACGACGTGCGGGTTGTGATGCATCAGCCTGCCGAAGAGCAGATCGCAGTCGTTGGCATACTTGCGCGTATCGAGAATGTGCTGGTGCCAGAACTGGTCGAGGTCGTCCTCGCCTTGGGCGTTCGGCCATGGAATGACCATGAATCCCGGCTGTGTCTGCAGCAGGGTAAGGAAGCGGAGGTATTCGATTCGCGCGGCTTCGGCGCGTTCGGCGCTCCAGCCGCGCTTTTCCATCACGGCGTCGCGAACCGAGATGAGGTCAAGGGCTTCGGGAGAGGGTTTGCTTGCGGAGATCGTCTTCCAGGACGCCTTCACAGTCATGTAGATAACGATGACAAAGATCAACAGGAAGATCGGGAGAACCGACATGGTCGCCATCCGGACTGCCGTTCTGGTGCGCCGGGCTTCAGGGCCCATCCATCGTGTGAGCTGCGCGTTACACCGCCAGTATATCCGCAGGCCGTGCTATCGGCTGCTCACGACGCCCGGCACAGGCTCGAACTCCTCCGGCCCGACAACCTCCGCGCCGCGACCGATCTGCCAACGACCGCGGTCCAGGTACGCCGCCGTCAGGCCGATCACCACCTCCGGCTGGACGACCAGCAGCGGCGCGAGGTAGCGCTTGGTCTTCAGGAAGCCTTCCGCGCCGCCGCGGACGGGCTTGCTGCGCGGCAGCGTGCCCGGCGTCTGGGCGATCTCGATGACCTTCAGTTCGGCTTCGGGATGCTTTTTGCCGTAGGTCGCCACGCGCCGCGCGACCTGCTTGGGCGAGAGGATGCCGAGGTCGCTGAGGTGGTCCGCCCGGACCGTGCGGGGGTAGTAGAAGTTCACGATGTCGGCGGCGAAGTTCGCGCAGTTGGCCCGGATCACGCTGTAGCGGCGGCGGTTGGGCGCGGCGTTCAAGGCGGCGACGAGACGCTCGTCCTGCTCGCGCGTCGTCGCCAGTTCGTAACCCCAGAAGCGCCGGATGTAGGCCATGCCGGCGGTCTCCCGCCACTCCTCCCACGCCTTGGCGTTCTCCGCTTCGGCGGGCATGGCAGCCTGAAGGTAGCGTGCGCGATAGGCCTGCCGCAACGCCTCCACCTGCGCGTCTGTGGCGCTGGCGGGAATCTCGCTGGCGCGATCGGCGGCGTAGAGGAACTCGAGCGGCGGTGTGGCGATCCAGTCCAGATCGCCGATGTGGAAGTAGCGCGCGACCACGACGCCCTGCGGCTCGCCCGGATGGCACATACGCAGCTTCGTCGGGCCGTCGGCGCAGATGCGGTCGAGATAGATAGAGGTGTGGCCGTTCGGCATCATCGCGCCGAAGCTGCCGAAGGGTTCGCCCACCAGCACGGTGACGGAGGCAGAGGCTGGCGGCGCAAGCATCGCCAGCAGCAAGACGCCTGTGCCTGACAGCCAGCTCCAACTCCATCTCAGGGGCCCGAACATGCCCGGTTGGATGCGTGTCGGCGCGTCGCGGTCAACCGGTCATCGCCTAAGGCTGGAGTCGATCTTTGCGGCTCAGGTCTTCGCTGCGCTGTTCGATCTCCCGGTTCTTCTCCGGGTGGAGGCTCTTTAGCAGCTCCAGCAGGCTGGCGGGATCGAAACTTTCGAGCTGGTGGTCCGCGCCGGGACAGTCCGTAAACCCGGGCGCGGCGACCACGATGATCGGCAGGCCAGGGTGCAGCGCCTTGATGGCCCGGATCAGCTCGGAGCAGGGGATATCCTGGATACCGCCGTCCATCACGACGCCGCTGACGTTGGGGAAGTGCGCCAGCGTCTCCAACGCCTCGGCGCCGCTGTAACTGGTGATGACGTTCAGCTTGGCGGTCTCGATGACGAGCTTGCGGGTGGAGATGCTGCCTGCGTATTCGCGGTCGATTACGAGAAAACACGGTCTCAGCAACATGTTCATACCTGCTTAGATGCGGAAATCGGGCCATATGGAGGAACATGGCCGCCGCATGCTCGCAGGGGCTAAAATCTGGGGGTGAGCCGTCGTATGAGAAGCCTTGCCAGATTCGTCCTGCTCGCCTCGCTCACCTGCGCGGCGCAGCAGTCCGCCGCGCCGCATCGCACGCGGCTGATCCTGAAGGACGGCAGCTACCAGATCGTGATGAGCTACCAGGTCGCGGGCCAGACGGTGCGCTATGTCAGCGCGGAGCGCGGCGGCGCGACCGAGGACATTCCGCTCGACCTGGTCGACCTCGACGCCACGCGCAAGTGGGAGCGCCAGCACAGCCCCGGCGCCGCCGCGACGCCCGATGCGCCCGACCGCGCACCCGCGATCGACCCCGAGCTGCTGAAAGAAGAGGCTGAGCGCGCCTCGTTCGCCCCGCTGGTCGCGCCCGATCTCCATCTGCCGGAGCAGGATAGCGTCCTTGCGCTCGACACCTGGCAGGGCGCGCCGGAACTCGTCCCGCTCGTCCAGTCCGACGGCGACCTGAACCGCTCGACCGGCCACAACATGCTGAAGGCGACGCTCAATCCCTTCGCCAGCGCGCACCAGGTCGTCCAGCTCAAGGGCGAAAGGGCCGCTGTGCAGGTCCATGTCGACCGGCCCGTGCTCTACCTGCGCATCGGCGATGAGAGCGACACCGCAGGCAGCGGGCAGGCCTTCACGGTCGACACCGGCGGTGCGAACAACCAGCCGCAGCGCGGCAACGTCATCCCCGCGACCAGCCGCTATGTCATTGTCCGCACGGAGGTTCGCACCAACGCACGCGTGGTCTACAGCTTCAAGACCAGCCTGCTGGGCGGAACGAAGCAGCAGGACGACGTCGTCGAAACCACGACCGAGCAACTGCCCGGCGGCCACTGGATGAAGGTGACGCCCGACCAGCCGCTGCTGATCGGCGAGTACGCGCTGCTGGAGGTGATCTCCGATAAGGAGATCAACCTGGGCGTGTGGGACTTCGGCGTTCACCCAACCGCGCCCGAGAATCGCGACGCGATCAAGCCGGAGCCGAAACGGCCGTTTTCGCTGGAGCGGCGGAGGCCGTAGTCGGTCTTTTGCGTTCTCGCCCTGCCCGAAATGCCGTCCATTCGCAAACGCCTGTTGTCCGCAGATGCCTGTCATTCGCATATGCCTGTCATCCTGAGCGAAGCGAAGGATCTGCTTCTGTCCTTCAACCCAAGCATTCATGGCGATCCCAGACGCAGGTCCTTCGCTTCGCTCAGGATGACACAGCTTCATTGAGAGGGCGATTCATAAAGGGCGATTCAGCCGGCGATCATGTGGATTCCGGAGTCGTCGCCTCGCCTGGGAGGCGGCGGCAGCGTCTTCAGCACGCCGATGCCATGCACGGCCACGTTGTTCCGGGTCGAGTTCTTCACCTCGTACATCATCGTGTCGGCGGCTTTCATGATGGAGTGCACCGTGTCGCCATCCTCGGGGAAGGTGGCGACGCCGAAGCTGCCGGCGACCTTCAGTTGCAGGTTCGCGCCGTTCAGGAAGCTGAGCTTGCGCAGCGTCAGGCAGATGTCGATCGTCAGGTCGGTCGCGGCGATCTTGTCGAAACCCGGCAGCAGTAGCACGAACTCGTCGCCGCCATAGCGGAAGGCCGAGCAGCCTGGGCCGATCTTGCGCCGCAGCAGGTCGCCTACCTCGGCCAGCAGCCGGCTGCCGATCAGGTGGCCGTGGGTGTCGTTCACCGTCTTGAAGCGGTCCATGTCCATGAAAACAAGGCTGAAGACGCCGCGCTGCCCCTTCACCCGCGAAGCCGAAGGCACATTCACCAACTGCTCCAACTGCGTGTACAGGTGCCGCGCGTTGTAGAGGCTGGTGCAGTCGTCCGTGATCGTCAATTCCTGAATCAGGGTCATCGAGCGCGAGTTCTGAATGGCGATCGCCGCGTAGTCGCACAGGATGCGCAGGAACGAGATGGAGTACTCGCTCAGCAGGTCCAGCTTGCTGTTGTGCAGTTGGATGACGCCCAGCGTCTTCGAACCCTGGCGGATCGGCACGCAGGCGATCGATTGAATCTTCAGGTCCGGGTTCTGCCGCGCGAAGGCCGCCCACTGTGGGTCGAGGCTCACGTCCGGCACGATCAGCGGGTTGCCGGTCGCGGCCACCCATCCGGCCACGCCCTTGCCCATCTCCACCCTCGGCAGATTCTTCAGGCTGGCGGCCGTCTCGCCGACTGCGATCGCGAAGTATAGGTCGCCCAGTTTTTCGTCGACCATCAGCAGCGACCAGCGCTCCGGTCCGAAGAAGCTGGCCATCTTGTCCATGATCGCGCTCAGGATCTCCTGCAGGTCGAGCGAGGTGGTCAGCGTGCGCGCCACGTCGTGAAAGACGCGCAGATGGTCCATCTGGCGGCTTTCGATCACCTCGAACTTGCGATGTTCCTTCACCGATACCACTCCATGCCTAGAACGGATGTAGTCCTGAGGATATGTCCCTTAACATACAGTACGTTAGCCGCCAATATGCACCATGCTGCGCGAGGGCTTCTCGAAGCCCGCCTCGCCGATGTGGTGGCGCGCCTCCTTGCGCATCACCACCTGCCGGATGTAGGCCACGAGCTCCGCGTCCGACGCGCCGCGCGCCATGCGGCCTTCGAGGTCGTGGTCGGTCTGTGAGAAGAGGCAGGTGCGGATCTTACCGTCGGAGGTGAGGCGGATGCGGCTGCAGTGTCCGCAGAACGGCCTGGAGACGGGGGCGATGATGCCGATCTCGCCCACGCCGTCGTCGAAGGTGTAGCGCCGCGCCGTCTCGCTGGCGGCGTTGGCGGGCAGCGGAACCAGCGGTCGCCAGGCATTCAGCCGGGCGACGATCTCGTCCAGCGTGACCACCGTCTCCTTGTTCCAGTTGCGCGCGCCGGGGGCGTCCGAGGCCTCTTCGAGCGGCATCCACTCGATAAAGCGCATGATGACGCCCTCGCGTCGGCTGAACTCCGCAAACTGCTCGATCTGGTGATCGTTGAAGCCACGCAGCAGCACGCAGTTCACCTTCACCGGACCCAGCCCCGCCGCCGTCGCGGCGCGAATGCCGGCCAGAACGCGGTCGAAGCTGCGCGGTACGCGGGTGATGGCGGTGAAGGTCTCGGAGTCGACCGCGTCCATGCTGACGGTGATGCGGTTCAGTCCGGCAGCCTTCAGCGGCGCGGCCAGCCCCTCCAGCAGGTGCCCATTGGTGGTCAGGGCGATGTCGAGCGGCGCGCCGTTGGGGGTCCGGCTGCCGTCGGGCGCAAAGGCCGTCCGCATGCCGGCGATCTCCTCTACCATCTCGACCAGGCCGGCGCGGAGCAGCGGCTCTCCACCTGTAAGTCGAATCTTTTCAACGCCGAGGGAGACGAACAGGCGGATCATCCGCAGGTAGTCCCGGCTGGCCAGCTCGGTGTAAAGAGCGCCCTCATTCCCTGTTCGGCAATAGACGCATCTATAGTTGCAGCGATCGGTGACCGAGACGCGCAGATCTGTAATGGCGCGGCCGAAGCTGTCGCGCAGCCGGTCCTCGCCGGTATCGGGTACGGCGGCGGGCGTGCCCGGAAGTAGGAGGGGGAAGGTCAAGTCGATTCGATCTGGAGTCTTTTCAAAGAAGACTCTCTTCTGCACATTAGATGCCGTGGAGCGTATCTCGTTCTACAACAAAATCACGTTCCCGGAGTGCGTCTTTTGTGTTACGGTTGAAGCAGACGAGCTTCGGCCGGTTCAAAATCCTGTTAGAGATTCACCGGGGCCACACATCATGCAGATTCCCAGCACAATTTCGATATGGTTGAGCGAGCAGGCAGGCCCGCTCATCATCATAGGCTGCCTCATTGCTTTTATTATGGTCGTTCTTTTTCTCTCGGCGCGCAATCGCAGCGCCTCGATGAACGAAAAACGGGCTGGCAGCAATGAGTACACCTTCGTGAACTATCTTTCCGCTTATGGCTTCGATGCGAATATTGCGCGCATCACGTACCAGTATCTGCAGGAGAAGCAGAACGTCAGCTTCCCGATCGAAGCCAGCGACTCGCTCGACGAGGATCTTGGCCTGGGCTCCGGTGATATCGCCGAGTCGGTCGCGGACCTGCTGGCGCTTACCGAGCGCGAAAGTCAGCCCGGCATGATGCACACGCCGCTGATCACGGTGGAAGATCTGGTCCGCTACCTGCAGGCCTCGCCCCGCAAGGCGGAGATCGCCGCAGCCTAGTTTTTCGATCTTTCAGAAGCCGTCCTTTCGGGGACGGCTTTTCTGCGTCCGCAGTCTGACCGCAGACACAAAAAGGCCGGAGCGCGAGCCCCGGCCTTTTGCATACGAACCAGAATTTAGTAGCTGAAGAACTCGTTCGAGCCCCTGCGCAGGCGCAGACCGTTGAGGCCGAAGATGATCGCGAGCGTGATGGTGGTGGCGTTCCAGTAGGCGATCGGGTGCGCTCCACCCGGCGAGTAGGTCAGATCCTGCCCCGACCACAGGGTCAGCAGCGTGGAGACGATGATGCACTGGAACGAGATGACCAGGAAGAGCTGACCGCGACGCCGGCGGCGGTCGAGGTGAGCTACATCATCCGGGTTCAGGTTGCGTTCTTCCGCAGGGATCAACAGGTTGGCCATCGTCACAAATCTCCGTATCTGCATTAAATCACAGACCTCCGCGATCCGGTAGATTCGCGCCGATAACCGGAGGGCTTTCTTCCGCGCGGACTCACGCCGAAGCGCTAGATGAAGGCGACGGACTGGATGCCGGCAATCTCAAAACGCTTGCGGCAGCGGATGTTTTTGCAGCCCAGCATGTCGTCGCGGCGGACCATGTAGCTCTGAAACTTGGCGAACTTGGCGCGGTCGCGTTCGTCGGCGTTGCGGCCGACCTGATTTTTCTTGCGTCGCACCAGCCAGCCGATCTCGTACTGGCCCTCCTGCCGGCAGTGCGGGCAGGTCATGGTGTGGGTTCGGCTCTCGGCGCGTTCGTCGTAAAAGTCGCGTTCTTCCATCTGATTCACCTCATGGGCCCGGAGGTTCGCAGCCAAAACAATGCCAGCCTTGCCGGACCGTCTCGTGCGCACTGTCCGTGCGACTGTGAGTATTGCATAATCGAGCGAGGCGCGCAGCTATCTGAGCGACCGAAAGATAGGATCGGGCAAGGAAAATGAAGAAGGCAAAGAAGCGGGTCTTTTCGATCGTGAAGGCAGTCAAGCAGAACGCACGCGACCGCGTCGGGCAGCCGCCGCCGGAGCGCGTGCTGCCAGACCCCAAAGCCAAGCGGCTCGCCAACCCGAAGCATAAGGAGACGCTCGCCACGATTTTGGAGAAGGCGGAGCGGTCGGGCGAGGAATAGGGATGAATAACCCTGAGAAGGCGCCAGAGTTCGGTAAGCTGGTGTCATGGACCTGAGTATCGCGCTGGCGATCTTTGAATACGTCGTTCTGCTGTTGTCGCTTTCCCTGCATGATGCGGTGCAGTCGCTGGTTGCGTTCCGCATGGGCGATCCCACCGCCAACATGGTCGGCCGTCAGACGATGAACCCGCTGCGTCACTACGACCTGCTGGGCACGATCGTCTTTCCTCTCTTCTACCTGATCCGTAGCCCGCTCATCATCGGCTGGACGAAGGACGTCCCGATGACCTCGCGCAACTTCAAGACCTATCGGGACGAGATGATGGTCTATCTTTCCGGGCCCGTCATCCATCTGGTGGCGGCCTTTGGCTGCATGCTGGTCCTGCTGATCCTGAAGCATGCCGTGCCCAGCGTCGCGGAGGCTCTGCCCACGGCGGCGGCGCTTTCTTTCCGCAATACGAGTGTCGCGACCGAGGGGCTGCCGCAGATCTTCCCCATTGTGTTGTTTCTTTACTTCGGCATCCTGGTGAACCTGCTGCTGTTTGCCTACAACCTGCTGCCGCTGCCGTGGCTCGACGGCGGCAAGGTGCTGCGGCACTTTTTGCCCTACAACGCCCGTCAGCAGTACGACAGGCTGGGGTTCTACCTGATGTTCGTCTTCTTTTTCCTCGGCTTTCAGATGATCCTGACGATCGCCAGCCCGATTCTGAACTTCTTCAACGGCCTGCTCTTCGCGCTGTAGAGGTCGTTTAAGTGCTCCGCTTGTTAAGGGCACGGCTTCAGCCGTGCCGTAACCGCTGTATTTGCAGTGCGGCTTCAGCCGCTGAGGTACGGTTTCGGCTCGGCGGCAGATTCCTCATAGGCCTCTGTAGGCGAGCAGGATCATTTACCATTGCGGATTGAGTCCCTGGGTGCGCCGCAGCCACAACCGTACCTCAGCGGCTGAAGCCGGAAGCAACGAAAGCCTGACGGCGCGGCTGAAGCCGTGCCCTTAACCAGCGAGATTTGAAGCAGATTGACGACCCGATGACGACCGAAGTTCAGACCGAGACCACCACCCCACGCAAGCGTGTCCTAAGCGGCATGCGCCCCACCGGCCGCCTGCACCTGGGCAACTACATGGGCGCGCTCTACAACTGGGTGAAGCTGCAGCATGAGTATGAGTGCTACTTCTTCATCGCGGACTACCACGCGCTCACGACTGACTATGCCGACACCAGCAAGCTCAAGGACAACATCCGCGAGGTGATGTTGGATTTCCTTGCGGCTGGGCTTGATCCAAAGCTTTGTACGATATTCCGGCAAAGCCGCGTACCTGCACATTTCGAGTTGAACGATATGCTCGCGATGATCACGCCGCTCAGTTGGTTGGAGCGGGTGCCTACATATAAAGATCAGCAGGAACAACTGAAGGAAAAGGATCTTGCGACCATCGGGTTCTTAGGTTACCCTTTGCTTCAATCAGCAGACATTTTGGTATATCAGCCTAGCTTTGTACCGGTAGGGCAGGATCAGGCTGCGCACGTCGAAATCACTCGCGAGATTGCCCGCCGGTTCAATCACCTGTTTGCAGGAGATCCCGGAGGCGCTTCGGTTGTAACTGCAGATACGCTACGTCGCCAGTTGGATTCGTTGGAAAACGCCCCCCCATCTCATGGGTATTCGAATGACCGGATCGTTAGGGAAATTTTTGCGGGTGAGACATCCATTGTTGATCCCTCTAGCCGAGCATCTGGTGTAAATCCTGTTCTTCCTGAACCGCAAGTATTATTGACTCCATCGCCGAAGCTGCCGGGCACGGACGGTCGCAAGATGTCCAAGAGCTACGGCAACACGATCCTGCTCTCGGACCCCGAACCGGAGATTCGTGCCAAGTTGAAGTCGATGGTCACCGATCCGGCGCGCGTTCGCCGCACCGATCCCGGCAATCCGGATGTCTGTCCCGTCTTCGACCTTCACAAGGTCTTCTCGTCGGAAGAAACTCGGGTGAATGTCCGCGAGGGCTGCACAACCGCCGGTATCGGCTGCATTCAGTGCAAAGGCTGGCTGGCCGACGCTGTGGTTGCCGAGCTTGCGCCGATTCAGGAACGCCGGCGCTACTTTGAGGCACATCCCCAAGAGGTGGCTGCGATTCTCGAAGCTGGCAATGCCGCTGCGAATAAGCGTGCAAACCAGACCATGCAAGAAGTCCGTGTCGCGGTAGGGATCGACTAGCCATGGCCGAAGATATCCTCCAACCCGAGAGCATCGCCGAACAGCAGCCCGAGGCCGTTGCCGCCGAGCCCTTCGCGCTCGCCCCGAAGCCCACCCCTCCGCCGCCGCCCGAGCCGAAGAAGCCCGCGCCGCCCAGGGAGGAGGGTTCGCTCTCACCCTTTTCCATCACCGTCGGCCAGGTCTACGACGGGCCGATGGACCTGCTGCTCGACCTCATCCGCAAGCAGAACATCGACATCTACGACATTCCGATCGGGCGCATCACCGGCCAGTTCCTGGAGTACACGCATCACCTGAAGTCGACCGACGTGGACGCGGCGGGCGAGTTCATCTACATGGCGTCGCTGCTCATCCACATCAAGAGCAAGGTGCTGCTGCCGCGCGATCCGTCGGATGTCGCTGGCGGCGAGGCCGAGGACCCGCGGCGCGAACTGGTCGAGCGCCTGCTCGAACACGAACGCTTCAAATCCGCCGCGCAGATGCTGATGCAGAAGCAGCAGGTCGAAGAGGCGACGTGGTCGAACCCCGGCATCCGGGAGTTTAAGGAGGACTCCGGCGCCGAGCAGGAGATCGCCGCCGACACGGTCGACCTCGTCCGCATCTTCCAGGATATCCTCGCCCGGCTGCGCTCGCGCCCGGTGTTGAACGTCGACGAGGAGTCGGTGACGGTCGCGCAGATGATCGACTATGTGAAACGGCGCCTGCTGATGGAGGACCGCGCTGTCAGCCTGCGCCGTCTGCTGCACAACACGCACACGGAGCGCGCGGTGATCTGCATGTTCCTGGCGCTGCTGGAGTTAGTGCGTTTGCAGGCAGTACTGCTGCACCAGCCGAACCAGCTTGGGGACATCCTGATCAAGAAGACGGACGGCTTCGACCAGGTGTTCGAGGATCAGCAGAGCGTGCGGGACGACTGGAGCTAGGCGGCTTTGTCCTGCGAGTGCGCCGCCGCCCAGGCAGCCTCCCAGCGGTCGTTGCCGAAGCGGCCCTTGGCAAGAGCAGGAACCCAAAGGTCAGCGTCGATCCTTGGAAAGTAGATTCCAAGCCCCGAGGAGTTGATCTCGATTTCAGACAAATCTTCATCCGAGGCATTCTCCAGTCCTTGGGCGCGTTCTGGCGGAAAGGTGATGGAGAATCCGCGATTTAACTCAACAATGACCTGGCGCAATTCCTTATCGAAGCGCACGCGAACAGCGCCCGGATTGTTCCGGATCAATTCCCGTCCGCGCTCGAGAGCCTCGTCATGTTCTTGTTGGGTCACCATGTATCGTCTCCCATGCCTTGCATAACACTTCTAAATTATCCGATACGAATTGCAGCAATGCACGTTCGTCCGCCAACTTCGTTTGGTCCGACGAGCGGCGAACCACAGGTCCGCGCCAGCAATTCAATGTAAAAATCGCCGCGACATCCGGACCGATGGCGTGAATATGCGCAGGCGTGTGGTCGTTCGGGAAGATGACGATCCGAAAGTTACGAAATCGGAGGATGGCGGGCACATTTCCAATATATCCAGCCACGCCAATTAACAATCCCTTCATCTTCCCGTCGCAAACCCTCACTAACGTGGTGGCATCCACTAATCGACCGGACAAGGTGACACTCTGATGGCTACACCCGCAATCGCGCCCACCGAATCGCTTCTCGACGAGAAGCTCAAAAAGTCCAGCCCTGGCAAGATCGGCGGACTCGTCTTCATCGCGATGTTGATCGGCGGCATGATCTACATCGGCCGCCAGCTTTCGATCGATCTTTCGATCGTCCATTCGGCAAGCATCTTTCCCTATGTCCTGTTGGGGATCGCGCTGCTGATCGCGCTTGGCTTCGAGTTCGTCAACGGCTTCCACGACACCGCGAACGCCGTCGCCACCTGCATCTACACGCACTCGCTCGAGCCGCATGTCGCCGTCGTCTACTCCGGCGTCATGAACTTCATCGGCGTGCTCATGAGCTCCGGCGCGGTTGCCTTCTCGATCATCACACTGCTCCCGGTGGAGCTGATCCTGAAGGTGAGCAAGGGCTCGGGCTTCTCGATGGTCTTCGCGCTGCTGGTCGCGGCCATCCTGTGGAATCTGGCGACCTGGTGGCGCGGTCTGCCGGCTTCGAGTTCGCACACCATGATCGGCTCGATCCTCGGCGTCGGCATTGCCAACCAGATCATGCAGGGCAACTCCGGCACGGCGGGCGTGGACTGGGAGCAGGTCACCAAGGTCTTCAAGGCGCTGCTCATCTCGCCGGTCGTCGGCTTCGTCTGCGCCGCGCTGGTCTTCTTCCTGTTCAAGGCGGTCGCCAAGGATCCGCGTCTTTACAAGGCGCCCGAGGGCACGGCTCCGCCACCGTTCTACATCCGCCTGCTGCTGATTCTCACCTGCGGCGGCGTCAGCTATGCGCACGGCTCGAACGACGGGCAGAAGGGCATGGGCCTCATCATGCTCATCCTGGTCGGCACGGTTCCGACGGCCTATGCGCTGAACCACACCGTCGGCGTGAAGGATGTGCAGACCTTCGCTGCGGTCTCCACGCAGGTGGCCGGCGCGCTCAGCAACTACGCGGACTCTTCGGCGACGATCCAGGAGGCTGGCCCAACGCTGGAGAAGTTTGTCAGCACGAAGAAGTTCGAACCCGCCGTCATCGTCGCCCTCCAGCAGGAGGTCATCGACATCCGCAACGAGGCGACCAGCTACGGCTCGCTCGGCAAGGTGCCGGCCGATATGCAGTCGAACGTCCGCAACCAGATGTACCTCACCAGCGAGACCCTGCGCATCCTGCCCAAGGCCGCCGGCGCGCCGAAGTTGACCGACGCGGACAACGCGGCGATCAAGAACTACAAGGGCTTCCTCGACCACGCGACCCGCTTCATCCCGACGTGGGTCAAGGTCGCGGTCGCGCTGGCGCTCGGCCTCGGCACGATGGTCGGCTGGAAGCGTATCGTGGTGACGGTCGGCGAGAAGATCGGCAAGACGCACCTCACCTACGCGCAGGGCGCGAGCGCCGAGCTGGTGGCGATGTTCACCATCCTCGCGGCGGACAACTACGGCCTGCCGGTCAGTACGACGCATGTGCTGTCGTCCGGCGTCGCCGGTACGATGGCGGCGAACAAGAGCGGCCTGCAGATGTCCACGCTGCGCGACATCGCGCTGGCCTGGGTGTTCACGCTGCCGGCTGCGGCGGTGCTGTCGGGTGGCTTGTTCTTCCTCTTCAACGCCATCGCCAAGTAAATGCGCTCCCAAAGCCCAAAGGCCCATCCTCGCATTTCGCGGGGATGGGTTCTTTTGCATAGATCAGAGCTGACGCTGTCCATGTTGTAAGCTGAATCATCCTGATCCCACCGTATGCCGTCATTCTGTACGCACGTACAGCCGCGCCGGTGCGGGGATAGGCGGAGGCGCCGATGAATGTTCTCTTGTGGACTCTACAGATTCTGGCCGCGCTTCTATATGGTGCGTCGGGCGTCATGAAGGCATTCCTGTTCGACAAGGTGAGTCAGGGCGTCCCGTCGTTCGGCGCCCTGCCCCGGACGGCATGGAACCTGCTCGGTATGCTGGAGCTGGTCTGCACGGTGGGGCTGATCCTCCCCGCCGCCCTGCACTGGCGGCCAATGCTCACGGTGGCGGCCGCCGCGGTTCTGGCGATCGAGAGCCTGATCTTCATCTGGGTACACGTCAAATACCGAGAGGCTG
Source organism: Granulicella rosea (assembly GCF_900188085.1). Lineage (GTDB taxonomy): Bacteria > Acidobacteriota > Terriglobia > Terriglobales > Acidobacteriaceae > Edaphobacter > Edaphobacter rosea. Next base: position 14,029 of record NZ_FZOU01000007.1, on the reverse strand, counting down.
GGTCCATCGGCATGAGCGCCGTGCTCGGTCTGGCGATGGCGTTCCTGGTGTATGGCCGGATATTCCTCAAGCCGATTCTTTAGCCTGTTCGCCGTCTCCGGACGTTTCGACAACCGCTGTTGAGGTGAGGCGACGATGAGCGTGAAGCTGCTACGGTTCGACGGCACGGTGGAGCACGACCCCGCCATCGATGCGTGGTTCGAAGGCCACGCTGGCGAACTGGGCTCCACCGCCCGCCACTGGTGGCAGGCGATGCGCGACGCCGGAGACGAGGTCCGCGAGGTCTTCCACGACGGCTGCCCGAACGCATGCTTCGGCGATGTACCTTTCGCTTACGTCAACATCTTCAGCGCGCATGTGAATGTGGGATTCTTCCAGGGCGCGTCGCTGCCAGACCCGGCTGGGCTATTGCAGGGAGCGGGCAAGTTTATGCGGCATGTGAAACTGAGGCCGGCAACCGCGATCGATGCAGAGGCGCTCGGCAGGTTGATCCAGATGGCGTATACGGATATGAAGGCGCGGGTTGAGAACGGCTAGAGCGGAGAGTTCTCGGCGACCAACTGACGAGAAGCCGACTTATGAGGACTAATCCGCGAGTCAGCGCGTTCTCCGACTTTTCCGCACGGAATACCAGACTAGACCGCATCCCACGAGTATCGCCCAAGGATGGAAAACTGGGTGCACATGCCGGTTGTACTCATGGTTGTAGCGGCTGTACATAATCGCTGCTGTTCCATAAGAGAGGAACGCAATTCCCAAGACGAACAGCCAAGTCCACCGGTCGGGGAAGTAATCACGAAGTCTCACATAGCAATCTTCTCAGATCGCTTACTGCCCGAGCGTATCAATCCTTCGTTTTCCGGCAGCTGCCATGATGAGCAGAATCAATGCCAAGGCGCTGAACGGAAGGACAAGCATCATCGTTATTGCTGATGGTCCGTGAATATTGATTCCATCAACGGGAGAGCCAATGAGAAGCGCAAAGAACGGCGCAGCGAAAATGCCGGCGGCCATGATTGCCCTAACCTTCGAGTTTCGAAGCTTTGCCCAACCGATGCACCCGACGAAGACAATAACGGTTCCAAGCAGGATGCAAACGCCGAAGGCTGTGTAGTGCTGCTCAATAAAGTCGAACTTAAAATGAGCCGCAACGTCGACGTAGAAGGCCACAAGCCCGAAGGTGGTGAGAATAGCTCCCAACAGGGTCACTAGGCGCCATCGCCGTAACTTCATGATGCGTGTATCCATGTCATTTATGGCTGTGCACCAGTCAGGCCGAGTGTCTGCATAGCCTCTCCTATCGGTACCGGATACTCATCGCTGGTCAGTGTCCGTCCGTAAAAAGTGCCAAGTAGCTAAGCAGGACCATCGAGACGCTGACGGCGATCAAGCGGCCACGCCACTTTCCGGCGAAGATTGAGAATAGACCCGCAAGGCTTGATGTCGATAGAGCTGCTACCGTCGCCCAGAAGTTCGGCGCATTGGAATAGCCACCGTTACCGTCTTCAATCAACGGGAAAGGGTGTGCCAAAGCTACCAAAGCCTCCAGCAATGCTAGCGAGATCAAACCCAAAGCCAGCCGCGTACACCAAGATCTTCGGGCTGCAAGCATCCTCACGTCTCCGCGCCATTGATAGGTTTATAGATTACTCCCGATAAACGCCGTTCTGGGTGTTTACCGCTCTTGCTGGATTTTCGGCGCCAGCTTGCTCCCCGGCACAAACGCAGGCCGCTCGACCTTGTTCGCGACGGCCTCGGTCAGGGTGTAGAGGAACTGGTTCAGCTTCGCGGCGGCCTCGAAGTCGACGGGCTGGGTCAGGTCGTCCTGTGGGCGGTGGTAGCGCACCTGGTACCACTCGCGGTAGCGCTTTTCGTCCTCCGTGCCCGGCTCGTAGCCGAAGATGAAGCTGATGGCTGGCACGCCCACGCGCAGGAAGGGGTAGTTGTCCGCGCGGCGCAGCAGGCCGCGTTCCGGCTCCTTGTCCGGCTGCAACGCGATGCCCATCGAGCCGCCGACCGCGCGCGCCGTCACGCCGAGCGTGGTGTCGTCGATGGCCGAGGCGGTCAGGAGCTTCAGCGGAAAGAGCGGGCGCAGCTGGTCGAGGTTGATGTCGGCGGCGAGCTTCGCGATCGGCACGGTCGGGTGGTCGACGAACCAGTTCGAACCGAGCAGGCCTTTCTCCTCGCCGGTGAAGACGCAGAAGAGGATCGACCGCTTCAGGGGGCGCTGTTCCTTTTTCAGGTTGTCGGCGAACTGGATGAGGAAGGCGACGTAGGCCGCGTCGTCCAGCGCGCCGTTGTAGAGCTTGTCGCCCAGCACGGGCGTGCCGTAGCCGTAACCGTCCAGGTGCGCGGCGATCACGACGTACTCATCTTTCAGCGCCGGGTCGCTTCCGGGCAGCGCCGCGATAATGTTCGGCGAGCTGTACGTCCGCTGCGTGACGCGCATGCGCACCTGCAGCCGCGCGGGGATGTCGAACGACGCGAGCGGCTGCTTGGCGCCGCCCTCGGCCAGCAGATCTTCGGGATCGTGGCCGGTGCCGGCCAGCAGCTTGCCGAAGGAGGTCGAGCTGAGCTTCATCACCAGCATCGACGAACCCAGCGCGCCCTTCGCCGGCGCCGGACCCACGCCGACCGAGCGGGCGTACGCCGCCGGCCAGCGCGGTGGCTCGATGGTGAAGTACGGGTCGTCGACGTTCACGATGCCCTGCGCGCCGCCGGCCCGTGCGTTGGCCGCGCGCTCGGCGGCGGTGGGCAGCCCCGTCCGCTGGGTGCCGAAGCAGACGACGATCTTGCCGGCGATCTCCTTCATCGCGTCCTTGCCGCAGTAGCCGCGAAAGGTCATCGGCGCGATGGTCAGGGGGTAGAGATCGGGCGTGGCGGTGACGGTGATCTCCTGCAGGAAGGCGAGCGGGACGGGCTTGTTCTCCGGCGTCGCCGGCGCGCCTTTCACATCCTTCAGGCCGGGCAGGATGGTGAAGCTGGCAATGGCGGGATCGACCGCAACCTCATGCATCGGAACGGTTTGCAGGTACGTGCCGGCCTCGCCCGCGGGCTGCAGACCAGCCGCTTTGAAGCGCTTGACGACGTAGTCCGCCGCGCGCAGGTAGGCGGCGGAGCCGGTGTCGCGGCCTTCCATCTTGTCGTTCGAGAGCGCCTCGGTGGTGTGCCACCAGGCCAGCGTGTCGGGATCGTGGATCTCCGCGTCGCGCGTGTGCTTCTGGGCATTGGCGGTCGAAAGGGAGGCAACGGCGAGCACGAGGGCGAGGGCGCGTGTTTGCATGTTGGGGCGAGTGTAGCAAACGAGGAACCAAGGCGGCTCCGCCGGGACGCCGAATTATGAGCAGTCTCATATTTCGTCATCTCGACCGGAGCGCAGCGGAGTGGAGAGCCCCCGTATTGGTTGTTGATTTTGTCCTCGCGTTCGTGGAAGGCACGAACAAGCAAACGCAAAGGCCAATGCGGGGGGCTCTCCGCTTCGGCTTCGCCTCCGGTCGAGATGACGAACGGTTGGTAGCCGAGTCATCTGCACGGGGACGGGTTTTCCTCTCAATCCACCATCCCGCCGGTGGGTTGAGCGGCGGCGGTTGATAGACTTAGAGGTCAATGTCCGGTCCGAACGCCCTATGAGCCTTAAAGCAAAGATTGAAGCCGTCATTTACGCCTCCGAAGAGCCGGTAACGCTGGCCCAGCTTGCGGGCCTGCTGGGCCACGAGGCTCAGAACGAGCTCGACCAGATCGCCGCGCGCCAGCACTCGCTCGTGCTCGCGGCGGAGTCGGGCGAGTCCGAACAGCCCGACAGCGACTTTCCCGAGGGCGCGATCTACGACACGTCGGCCGCCATGGGCGATGGCCCCGCTCCAGAGGTCGAACCGGCGCCCGAGCCGGTCGCTGGGGAAGAGTCTGGCTCGGAGCTGGAGCAGATCAAGGACGAGAACCGCGACGCGCTCGCCGAGAAGCGCCGCATCCGCGATCAGGAGCGGCGGCTGCGCGAGTACTTCCGCGAGATTCTCGACCGCTTGATCGCCGACTACGCGACGAGCGAGCGCGGGCTTGAGATTCGCGAGGTCGCGGGCGGCTTCCGCATGGCGACCAAGCCGGAGTATCACGACGCGGTGCGCGGCTTCATCCGCGGTCTGAAGCCGCCGTTGAAGCTTTCTTTACAAGCGCTTGAGACGCTTGCGGTGGTCGCGTACAAGCAGCCCGTCACCGCGCCCGAGATTACGGAGATTCGCGGCGTCGACTCGGGCGGGGTGCTCGGCTCGCTGATGGCGCGCAAGCTGATCACGACCGCCGGGCGCAAGCAGGTGATCGGCCGGCCGATTCTCTACAAGACGACCAAGGACTTCCTCCTGCGCTTCGGCCTGAAGGACCTCTCCGAGCTTCCGAGCATCGAAGAGTTCGAGAAGATGGCCGGCGAGCTGGCCGAGCAGGAGGAGATCCCGATGGAAGCGCCGAAACCGAACGCGGAAGAAGTAGAGGCGGTCAAGCGCGAGGCCGAACTGGTCGAGCTGGAGAAGGGCGTAACCGCTCCGCAGGCCGATGGCGACAGCGAGCCGGTGTAATCCCCGAGGGGAATCTGCTTCTGTCTCTGTTTTTGCATCTCAGGTTGGCAGAGGATGCCGCCGATGCCCGAGACCCCGAAGAAGCCCACCATCGCCACACCCGAGGGCGACAACGAATTCGCCCCCGACCAGCCGCTCACGCCGGTGCCGGACCCAATCGCGACGCCTCCGGGCAGCAAACCCGATGTCTACCGCCAGCCCGCGCCCAGGGAGTAGCCGGTAGAATAGGGGCGATGGCTACACGCGTACGCTCCTATTCAAAGATCAACCTTGGCCTTGCCATCGGCGCGCCGCGTCCGGATGGATTTCACGGGCTTTCAACGCTTTACCAGACCGTCGCGCTACACGACGAGGTGAGCGTCACCGCGCGACGCGCTGGCGCCACGCGGATTCTCATCCAGTCCAACGACTCCCGCGTGCCGACCGACGGGCGCAACACCGTCTGCAAGATGCTGACGCGAGCGCTCGCCGAGCTTCGCGTCATGGCCGAGGTCGAGGTCTACATCCAGAAGAATCTGCCGATTCAGGGCGGCATGGGAGCCGGTTCGGCCAACGCGGCTGCGGCGCTGATCGGGCTTGAAAAGGAGCTTGGCCTGGCTCTGGACGAGGCTGTCCGTCTACGCATTGCTGCGGAGGTAGGTTCGGACGTGCCGCTGTTTCTGATCGGCGGCGCGGTGCTGGGCTCGAACCGCGGCGAGGTGGTGCGGGCTGTTCCGGAGCTGACGCTGGCGGGCGAAGATTCGATCCACTGCGTGATGGCGATTCCGAAGGTGGGGGTGTCGACTCCGCAGGCGTTTCGCGACTGGGACGCGAGATATACAGACCCCGATTTGCACAATTCTCCGGTTCGCGATACTCTAGGTGAGTTGAGCCGCGTCTTTGCATCCATCTTCGGTGGTACGGAAATGGAAATTGTAGAGTCCGGCGCCTCCGGTATCTTCGCCGATTCGAGTTCAGGCAATGGTCTGAACGTCTCTCCTGAACAATCTCAGGGTCTTGGGCAATTCCAGGGCAAGAGCGAAACGAGCGTCGATCTGGCCGAGAACTCCCTTCTCGCGCTTGTCCGCACCGGGATCGAAAACGACTTTGAACAGGTCGTGTTTCTTCAGTATCCCTCCCTGCATGCGATCAAGCGACAATTGATGGGAAGTGATTCGGACGTGGAGTCGAAGGCGATTTATGCCGCGCTCTCAGGTTCTGGCTCTGCCTTGTTTGGACTTTACCGGTCCGAGGCCGATGCGGAAGCCGCTCAACAGCGTGTTCAGTCGGCCGACTTCGGCTGCAAGGTTCAAGTCTTTTTGACGAAAACCCTGCCCCGGGAGAGCTACTGGCGCGATATGATCGCAGAGTGATTTTGTCCGCTCCGCCAACCTCGTACTTGCAGAGGTGAACGGGACAGCAATTACTGGGTGATCGACTAATGGTAGGTCAGGTGCCTTTGGAGCATCTAGTCCAGGTTCGAATCCTGGTCGCCCAGCCAGATGAGGTCGATCACACGGAGTTCACTCCGCGCTAGCGCAGGTGAACGGGTATTAGGGTTATTTTTGTGGGTTCATTGCGAGCCCCTGGAAGTGAAGCGATTTGCATCTCCGCCAAAATGGCGTGAATTCAAGTGAAGTTCGAAGAACCGGGTCCTATTTCGTAACAGAAGTACCGTCGCCACAACCGCGCGGCGGAAAAGACTAAGGCAGCAGAGGCTAACCGGGCTAAACGGCCCAAGAGGTTTCAACGTGAACAACCAGGACACGACTGCGGTTCTTCCCCTAGTTTCGGCGAAAGCCAGTTCAGAGCAGGCCACCGAGAGCGAACCAAACTCGGAGCTTGTGGTATCACCCGCAGCAACCTCGGCCACGGCCGGGGAGCAAGGAGCCTCCGCGAAGGCCGCGCCCGAGAAAAAACGTCAGGGCCGGCTGAGCGAGGCGAAACGCTTCAAGATCTTCTCCGGAGTGGCGAACAAGCCGCTCGCGGAGGAGGTCTGCAAGTTTGTCGGAGTGCCGCTGGGCGAGACCCGGATGCAGAGATTCTCCGATGGCGAGATTTACTTCCAGTTGCTCGAAAACGTCCGCGGCGCGGATGTCTTCGTGATTCAGCCGACCAGCTTTCCCGTCGACGAGCACCTGCTTGAACTGCTGATCATGATCGATGCGCTCAAGCGTGCTTCGGCCGCGCGCATCACGGTTGTGATTCCGTACTACGGGTACGCCCGGCAGGACCGCAAGGACCGGCCGCGCGTCGCCATCAGCTCGAAGCTGGTGGCCGACCTGCTTACCACGGCAGGCGCGAATCGCGCCTTACTTGTGGATCTGCATGCCGCCCAGATTCAAGGCTTCTTCAATATTCCAGTGGATCATCTGTTTGCCAGCCCGGTGCTGGTGGATTACTTCCGGAAGTTGAATCTGCCGAACCTGACCGTGGTCTCTCCCGACGCGGGCGGTGTGGAACGAGCGAGATTCTTCGCCAAGAAGCTGGAGGTTCCGCTTGCCATCGTCGACAAGCGGCGCACCGACATCAACGTTACGGAAGTGATGAACGTGATCGGCGACGTGCGAGGCAGGACCTGCCTGATCCTGGACGACATCATCGACACGGCGGGTACGCTGGTGAAGACGGTGGATGCGCTGCTGGCCCAGGGCGCGGAAAAAGTTTATGCGTGCGCCTCCCACCCCGTGCTGAGCGGACCGGCGGTCGAACGCATTATCAATTCACGGCTGGAGCAGTTGGTCGTGTCGAACACCATCCCGCTGAGCGCAGCCGCTCAGAAGGTGGAGAAGATCAAAGTGCTTTCGATTGCGGGCCTTCTGGGCCGGGCGATCGAAAGCATTCATATGGAGACCAGCGTTTCGACGCTGTTCAACTAGAGCGGTAAAGACAAAAGGGAGCGGTAAGTAATCCGTGCCCGAAAGGAAATCACTCAATCATGTCGACCCAGACCTTTGCAGCCGTCGTCGCGACCCCGCGCACCGGCAAGTTCAACAAGAATCATGCACGCCGCGTCCGCGTGGCCGGCCTCATTCCCGCCGTTGTGTACGGCGCCGGTATTGACGCCGTTGCAGTCACCGTGGACCCCAAGGTGGTCACCAAGATTCTGCACTCCGAGTCCGGCCACAACACGATCTTCGACCTGAACGTCGAAGGCGCGCCGCTCGCGAAGGCCATGATCGTCGACTGGCAGCACGAGCCCATCAAGGGCAAGTTGCTGCACATCGACTTCAAGCGCATTGCGATGGATAAGGCCATGCGCGTCTCCGTTCCCGTTCTTCTCTCCGGCTCGCCCATCGGCGTCAAGACTGCGGGCGGCGTTCTGGAGCAGGTTCTGCGCGAGGTCGAGATCGAGTGCCTGCCGGGCGATATTCCGGATCACATCGACATCGACGTCTCCGGCCTGGAGCTGTACGGCGCGATCCACATCTCGGACCTGCCGCACTCCGGTTCGATCAAGTTCCTCGGCGAAGAGAATGCTCTCGTCGCCCACGTCACCGAGGTGAAGGAAGAGGCCGCCGCCGACGTTCTGGCGACCCCCACGACCGAGCCCGAAGTCGCCAAGAAGGGCAAGGGCGATGCTGCCGCTGCCGCTCCGGCCGCCGACGCCAAGAAGAAGTAGTTACAGGGGTTCAGGGTTTGAGGCTACGGTCTCGGCCCTGAACCCTGGAGTTTTGCGCTGTGAAGCTGATCGTCGGTCTTGGCAATCCCGGAATCGAGTATCAGTTCACGCCGCACAACGCCGGGTTTCTGGCCGTGGATCGCATTGCCGAGCAATGCGGGGTCACGGTCGCCAACCGTCGGGGCAGGGCTTTGACGGCGAAGGCAAGGCTGGCTGGGCAGGACGTTCTGCTGGCCAAGCCCGAAACCTTTATGAATCTGAGCGGTTTATCTGTGGCCGCTTTGTTGCAGGAACTAGAGCTGGGCAAACCGGCCGAAGATTTGATCGTGCTCTACGACGAGCTGGCCATTCCGCTCGGACAGCTTCGCATTCGCGAACGCGGTTCGGCGGGCGGGCACAACGGGGTGAAGTCGATCTCCGGCGTGCTTGGCACAGAGGAGTGGATTCGCATCCGGATCGGGGTCGGCAAGCCGCCGACGGTGACCGGGCGCGAGATCAAGGCAGGCGGTACGAACTACCTGCTGGCTCCGATGCGCAGGATGATGCTCGAAGAGCTCGATGGGGTGCTCGACCAGGCGGTACGCGCGGTCGAAACGGTCCTGACCCACGGCGTGGGCAAGGCCATGAATGAGTTCAACCGGCGGGTCAGCGGGGAATCGGACGCGGACCCAAAGGGGAAGTAGTAAATGCAGTTGCTGTTTTGACTTAGAAGCCAGACCGTTGCGGGCGGAACATGCGCCCGCACGGTGCGAAGCAGAACTTCGCAGAAAGAAGTAACGATTATGAGCAGCCGCGCCTACGAAATCATGTTCATCGTCCGTCCGGACGTTGAAGAAGCAGACCTCGACAAGCTGATCGAAGGTTTCTCGAAGAACATCACCGATGGTGGTGGTGTGATCCGTTCGACCGAGAAGATGGGCCGCCGCCGTCTCGCGTACACCGTCCGCAAGTTCAACGACGGCTTCTACGTGCTGCTGACGATCGACGCCGAGGGTGGCCTGATCACCGAGCTCGAGCGCCGTCTCCGCGTCTCCGAGCAGGTCATCAAGTTCATCACGGTCCGCATCGACGAGGAAGAGAAGCGTCTGGCGAAGATCAAGGCTCACCGCGACACGCACGTAAAGCGCAGCTCGCTGCCGCAGACCCCCGTGGCTCCGGCCCCGGTTGCCGCCGAGCCCGTTGCCGCCGCCGAGCCGGTCACCGCTTAGTTCTTCCGCCTTTGAGATTGGCCTTATGTCCTTTGGGACATGAAGCTCAACGCAACACCACGCTCGACCCATGCTTCCCCTTACCTCGGTAGGCGGTTCAGAGACTCCAACGCGAGTCTGGAGCATGGCGAAGGCACAACGCACGTACCTGGATTTCAGGTACAAGGAGAAGCATCATGGCTGACGAAACCAGCAGCACCCCGTCCGAGCAACCGACCAGCGCGCCGCGCTCGGAAGGCTTCGTACCCCGCACCCCGCGTCCGGCCGGCGGCCCCGGCGGCGCACGTCCCGCAGGCGGCCCTGGCGGCGGTCCTGGCGGACGCAAGTTCTTCCGCCGCAAGAAGGTCTGCAAGTTCTGCACCGAGAAGATCGACGCGATCAGCTACCGCGATGTCCGCCTGCTTCAGGGCTTCGTGGCCGAGCGCGGCAAGATCGTCCCGCGCCGTCTGACGGGCGTCTGCACGACGCACCAGCGCCGCCTCTCGCTCGCCATCAAGCAGTCGCGCAACATCGCCCTGCTCGCCTTCGCCGCGCGGTTCTAACTAGCCTTTTCTGGCTCGGAAATTCGGAGAAATGCAATGGAAGTCATTCTGAAAGAAGACGTCAACAAGCTGGGCCATCGCGGCGATGTCGTGAAGGTGGCCGCTGGCTACGGACGCAACTACCTGCTGCCGGGCAAGCTCGCCATCGAGGCGACGCCGGCAAACAAGGCCGTCATCGAGCAGATGAAGGGCTCGGCGATCCGTAAGTCGGCCAAGGAGAAGGCGCAGGCTGAAGAGCTGTCGGCAACGATGGCGCAGGTCGAGCTGGAGTTCGAGCGCAAGGTCGGCGAGAACGATCACCTCTTCGGCTCGGTCACCTCGGGCGACATCGCGCAGCAGCTCGAAGCCAAGGGCTTCAACATCGATCGCCGCAAGATCTCGCTCGAAGAGCCGCTCAAGCAGCTCGGCGAGTTCCATGTGCCGATCAAGCTGTACCGCGACGTCACCACGCACGTCAAGGTCACGATCAAGAGCGATGCGCCGGAAGAGACTGCCGCCGCGTAACTTTGCTGCAATGCTTCAACGAAAGGCCCATCCATCGCGGATGGGCTTTTTGTATGTAATCGCTATCTCATCAGGATGGCATGAAGCTCTTGCCTCGTTAAGGGCATGGCTTCAGCCATGCCGCATAGCCCGGCCACGACTCCGGCTTTAGCCGCTGGGTACGGTTTCTGTTCGTGCTACCGCCGAGCTCAATAGCGGACCTCAGCGGCTAAAGCGGTCGAAGCTGGATGGCACGGCTGAAGCCGCGCCGTTCAGCGATGCTACGGATTCGCCACAGCGTCATTGGCCGGCGTGTACTTCGACCCCGAGACGTATTCGTAGTCGTTCCAGCCCGTCGTCGCCGGGTCGCCGGTGTTGTTCGTGATCTCGAGACGCATCGCGTCGGGCATCCAGCCGATCTGGCTGGAGGTGAAGTTGAGCACATTGTCCGTGCCGGGAGCGTTCAGGTCGGTGGTGGGCCAGTCCAGCACCAGCCACTGGTAGTAGCCGGAGACGCCGCTCCGCACCATGGCGTCGCTGTCGTTGATGACGTGCCAGATCAGTTGGTGGCCGTTCAGCGTCGCGACCACACTGCCCTCGGCCGAGGCCACGCCCAGCGACAGGATGACGTTGCTGCCCTGCGCGGTCTGCGCGGCGGTTGTGGTGAAGTGGACGTCCAGCCCCGGCGAGCTGGCGGTCGCCACATTCGCCACGCCGATGTAGCTGGGAACGATGTAGTTATAACCATCGGTCGTATCGTCGGACCCGTTGTAGACGCCGGCGTAGAGCCCCGGGTCGAAGGTCTTCCACTGCACGTAGTTGATCTTGTTTGGGTCGTTCGTCGCGGGCGTGGTCCCAACCGCGGTCGCGTAGTAGATCTGCTTGCCGGCCGTGGCGGCGAAGTCGTTCCAGTAGTCGAACTGCCCCTGGTAGGTGCGGAAGTCGTTGCCCTTGGCGTCGTGCGCGTGCAGAAACTCGTGCGCCGAGCGATCCGGCGTGCCGATGGTCCAGATGGGCGTGGCCGTGCCGAAGTTCTCCGGCACGAAGGTTCCGGTCAGGGTGGTGGTCTGGTTCGCCGCGACCTTCACTCCCTCTTGCCGCATCTCTCCCCACTGGCCCAGCACGTAGGTCGACAGCCGATAGGTTCCGGGCACGACGCCGGTCATGACCGCCTTGCCACTCGTGTCGTTGTTCGCCCAGTAGTCGTAACCGAGGTTGGTGAGCTGGTAGTTGGCCGCCGGGTCCGAGAGCACGGTCCAGGCGTTGTTCGTTCCCGCGGCGCCGGTTCCCGCGACGGTCGCGGTCACGGCGCCCCGGCCGGTCGATGGAACGTAGCTGGCGGCGGTCAGGGTGGCGTCGTTGTCGTAGAGCGTATCGAACCACGGCAGCCAGGTCTGGGCCTCGGCGTAGAGCGAGGCCGGGGTGGTGTTGGTCGCGTTCAACTCGTTGAAGTGGAAGTAGACCGGCCCGTACATCTTGGTCGTGTTGACGCCCTGCGGCGGCACGTAGTTCAGCGTCCCGACGTAGTGCGCGCCGGACATCTCCTGCTGGATGATCTGGTCGAGCGTGTCGACGTCCTGCTTGCTGGGGCCGCCGGCGATGGTGTCGGTCCGGGGCAGCACGCACCATGTGCCGTACTGCGGGCCGTAGACGCCGTGTTCCTTGTGCAGATACTCGTAGGTGCTGTAGTCGTACTTGGTATAAAACTCGCGGCCCTGGCTTGCGATGAACGCCGCGGTCGCGGTATCCGTAATGCCGTGCAGATCGACGACCGCATTCTGTACCTGCCGCCCCACATCGTTGAGCTGCGCGTTGTAGGGCGATGGAATGGGCGTATCGATGACGCCGAGGTTGTTCAGGCCGGAGTTCACCTGATAACTATGGGTGAAGAGGCCGAGATTGGTGCGGAACTGCCACAGCACCAGGCTCAGCGCGCCGGCGATGTCGGTCGCCGAGTGGTTCACGACATAGTAGGTGTGAAAGCCGGGATCGTTCGCCGTCACGACGACGTGCATCTCGTAGGTCATGAAGTTCGTCGCGTTGGACTGTTCGCCGACCCAGAAGTCGAGGTACGCGTTACCCACCTGCTTCGACCCGGTATAGATCGTGCCCGCGCCGAGGCCCTGGTTGCCCATGTACAGGCCCAGCGGCTTGGCGTCCTTGCTGGAGATATTCGTCACGTCGACAAGATTGTTCGAATCGCCCGCCAGGTGGATGCCGAAGATGTGGAACTGCGCCGGGTCCCAGTCGAGCGTCACGGCGCCGTTGTTGACGACCCAGTCGGCGGCGTTGGTCGTGTTCAGGGTGATGACGCCGGTTCCCGTCCCGGTCAGCGAGATGGTGGACGAGCCGCCCGGCATGTTGCCCGCGATCGTCGCGGTTCCGGCGTAGCTCTGGGCGAGGTAGGCGGTCAGGCTGAGAGTCAGCGTGCAGCTCGAACCCGCGGCCAGCGTGGCGCCGCAGGTGGTCGTCTGGTTGAAGCTGGCCGCGTTGGCTCCGCCGAGGCTGATGCCAGAGATCGTCAGCGCGCCGTTGCCGGTGTTGTTCAGGGTGACGATCTGGGTCGCGCTGGTCGATTCCGCAGGCGTCGTGAAGGTCAGGGCGGAGGCGCTGAGCGAGACCGCCGGGGCCGTCTCCACGCCGGTCAGGGTGATGGTCTGGGGCGATCCAGACGCGTTGTCGGCGACGGTCAAGGTCGCGGCGTAGCTGCCGGCGGCGCTCTGCGCGAAGGCCGCGGTGATGGCGCAGTTGGCGCCTGCCGCCAGGCTTGCGCCGCAGGTGTTGGTCTCGGTGAAGCTGTTCGCGTTCGCGCCGCCCAGCACAATACTCGTGATGGCGAGCGATGCCGTCCCCGTATTGCTCAGGGTCACGGTCTGCGCGGGCGCGGTTGTGCCGGTATTCGCCGTAAAGGCCAGCGTCGTCGCGCTCAGCGAAGCCGCTGGGGCCGTTCCCGTACCGGTCAACGCAATACTCTGGGGCGATCCGCTGGCGCTGTCGGCGATCGTCACCGTCGCTGCGTTGGCGCCCGCCCCGGCAGGAGAGAAATAGACCGAGATCGTGCAGCTTGCGCCGGCCGCGACGCTCGTCCCGCAGGTGTTCGACTGGATGAAGCTCGCGGCGTTTGTTCCGGCTGTGCCGATGGAGTTCAGCGTCAACGCCGCCGTGCCGGTGTTGCTGAGCGTCACGGTCTGCACGGCGCTGCTGGTCCCGACGGCCTGCGCGGAAAAGCTCAGGGTGGCCGCGCTCAGGCTGACCGCCGGGACCGCAGGCGCCACCGGCGTCGCGGCGGTCTTCGAAGAGCAACCGGCCAACGCCGCCCACAACGCGGCACACCCAACCAGCAGACACACGGACCGAAGAGAACGCGACATAAGGCCAAACCCCAACTCTGGAATGGCGGCCATACTAGCATCCGGTTCGTGCGAGTGTCATTAGGAAAACGATTTCCGGTTGCTCTCGGCAGCCATCCGGCAGGGAAGAGAAAAAGGGCGCATCCACGGTGGATGCGCCCTCGATTGCGTGGTGAAAGGGGTTTCTATCCGGCCAGTTGGAATTTGACCCTGACGATACCCTCCCAATCGATGGGGTTTCCGCTGGCGTCCTTTGCCGGCTGGAACCGTGTGCCCTGGA
>NZ_FZOU01000014.1 GCF_900188085.1 Granulicella rosea | reverse complement strand
GAGTCGAGATCGTTGTCGTGCTTGTCGAGTTCGAAGTGATTGGTGGGCGTGAACCAGTCGAGCAGTTGCAGCCGCGGCGTCAGCTTCATGAAGCTCTCGCTGAAGTTCTTTACGCCGTCCCAGCTTCCGTTGCCGGTCACAACGTAGACGTTGCCCTGTTCGTCCGCGGCCGGTCCCTGGCCCGACTGCCAGATGCTGGCCTCCGAACCTGTCGGCGAGGTGTTGAGCACGTTCACGAGCTTCAACGTCTTCGCGTCGTAAGCCATCAGGAAGCCGTGATACGGCTCCTTGTCGCAATGCGATGCGTAGCCCACATACACCATGCCGCTGGCCAGCAGCAGCGCGGGGCGCTGGTTCTGCATCAGCGCATGGAAGCCCTCGGCGTGGATGGTTACCGGGCTCTCGGGCATATCGGCGCCGGTCGCCAGATCGAGCGCGTGAAGCCGCTGCGTGTAACCGGAGAGCGGGCCATCCTGTGCGCCCACGCGGGTCAGCGCGACGACGTACAGCACGCCGCGCGCCTTATCGATCACCGGCGTGCCGATGATGCCCATCTTCCCGTTGATGTCCAGGCAGCCGAAGTCGGTGCTGTGGACGTTCGCCGGCGTTCCGAAGTTCACATGCCACAGGGGCGCGGCGGCCTCGCTGTCGTTGGCGTCGAAGGCATAGACGCTGTTGTTCACGGTCGTCACATAGACGAGATCGCGCGCGCCGCCATCTACGTTGACGCCGGTAACGACCAGCGGCTGCGTATAGAGCTGGTCGTCGACCGTCCGCTTGAAGAGCATGCCGAAGCGGGCCGGGTTGACGTTGGCCGGGGTCAGGATCGTCTCGCGCGCATTGACGCCGGTGCGGCCGTTGTCGTTGTGCTGCGTCAGTACATCGACCTGCGCGTGAGCGCCCAGGGAGAGGAGCGTCAGCAGGCCGGCGCATACATACTGGCGGACCGCCACTGGCTTCATAGATTTACCCATCGATCGCATCCTCTTGATAGCTGAAGTGATGATTATAAGTCGACGAAAGGGAGAGGGTGTTTGAAACGAAATTCGACAAGTCGAGCTTCGCAGGATAGGATTTTTCAAATAAGAATAGCCGATTCTGACAACGGTGTCCTTCTGGGCCGCCGAATCGAGGATGAATATGCCCGCAAACCGCCGGCCGATACTACGGCAGATCCCGTGCCTTGCGATGCTCTTCTGCATCAGCCCGATGCTCGCAGCGTTCGGCCAGCAGCAGCCGTTGCAGACGCTGCTTGTCGGAATCGATCACCGCGACGCGGTCAGCCTCGATGGCGACTGGCACTACCTGGTCGACCAGTTCCCTTTCCGTGCGCTCTACACGGACTCCGGCGCCATCAACGATCGGGGCTACGGCCGCAATACCCATCCGAATATTGCGAGCGGCGCGCACAACGATGAGTACGACTTTGCGACGGCGCCCACCCTGAAGGTTCCGGGGGATTGGAACACGCAGGTTCCGCAGCTCTTCAACTACGAAGGCGTTGTCTTCTACGAGAAGGACTTCGACGCTCAACCGAAGCCGGGCGCGCGGACGTTTCTGCACATCGGCGCCGCCAACTATCGTTCGCATGTATGGGTCAACCAGAAGCGCGTCTGCGATCACGAAGGCGGCTTCACTCCGTTCGATTGCGAGGTGACGGGCGTGCTCCATGCGGGTTCGAACTACGTCGTGGTTGGCGTCGACGCGACGCGGCTGGTCGATGGGATTCCATCGACCCGGTACGACTGGTTCAACTACGGCGGACTGACGCGGGACGTGTCCCTGGTCACTCTCCCGGCGGCGTTCATCGACGACTACGACGTACACCTTACTCACGGCGCTACGTGGCAACCGGGTAACACCGAACTCTCCGGGTACGTGCATGTGCTGGATGCGCCGGCCGGCACGGCGGTGACGCTGTCGATTCCTGAAGCTGGCGTCCATGCGTCGTTGAAGACCGACGCCGATGGGAACGCGGCCTTCGCGGTCAAGGCGAGCAAGCTCGCGCTGTGGTCGCCCGAATCGCCCCGGCTCTACAAGGTCTCGATGGCCTCCGGCGCCGACAAGCTGACGGATGAGATCGGATTTCGCGACATCCGCGTGGAGGGCACGCGCATCCTGCTCAATGGGAAGGCGGTGTTTCTCAAAGGCGCGAACGTACATGCGGAGGCGCCCATCCGGGGCGGACGCGCGAACAACGACCAGGACGTCGCGGTCATCTTCGGCGCGCTGAAAGAGCTGAACGCAAACTTCGTCCGGATGGCCCACTACCCGCATGACGAGCGGATGACGCGGGCCGCCGACCGCAACGGCGTCATGGTCTGGTCGGAGATTCCGAACTGGCAGCAGATCGCGTTCGACAGGCCGGAGGTCTATGTCAAAGATGTCGCGATGCTGAAGGAGACGATTCGCCGCGACCGGAACAAGGCCTCGGTCATCCTGTGGTCGGTGTCGAACGAAACCCCGAACAACTCCACGCGCACGGCCTTCCTGACCAACCTGGCCAACGAGGCCCGCCGGCTGGACCCCACGCGCCCGATCACCTCCGCGTTCGACACGGAGCACATCAAGGATGGCGTCGGCACGCTCGACGATCCGTTTACGAACGCGCTCGACGTGATCGGCATCAACGAGTATCTCGGCTGGTATACCGGGGCGCCAGAGGCGGCCGACAGCGTGCGCTGGATTCTTCCGCGGAAGCCGCTCATCATGAGCGAGTTTGGTTCCGAGGCCAAGGCCGGCAATCATGGCCCGGCGACGCAGCGCTGGACCGAGGAGCAGCAGGCCTCCGTCTACAAACACCAGTTTGCGATGCTGTCGAAGATCTCCGAGCTTCGCGGCATGACGCCCTGGGTTCTGTTCGACTTCCGCTCGACGACAAGGAACATCCCCGTGCTGCAGGACGGTTATAACCGCAAAGGTTTGCTGTCGGAGGACGGCAAGAAGAAGCAGTCGTTCTTTCTGCTGCAACAGGCTTACAAGGACAATGCCGTGGGCAAGCCGGAGTGACTTTGGGATCGAGCCGGAACAAGCAACTGCGAAGACGAAACGCAGGTTCTTCGCACCGCTCAGGATGACAGGCGTTTCGTGTGGCCCCGGGTGTAAGCGTTTCAGTTGCTGGGCGGCACACGGCGAGCCGCGCTAAGACAGTGAGCGGCAGCCGCAGGACTCTCTGAGGATGAGACTGGTCGGCAGCACCAAAGTGCGGGGCTCGACGCGTCCGCCCTTCAGGCGCTCGAAGAGCAACGTCGCGGCCTCGCGGCCGAGCATCTCGGCGGGCTGCTTGACGACCGACAGAGCCGGCGTCAGCATGTCGGCCAGGTCGAAGTCGTCGAACGAGAGCATCGGCACATCGCGTCCTGCGGTCTTTCCCAGTTCGCGCAGGCCGCGCAGACTGAGGATGGTGCAGACCCAGTTGAGGCTCAGGATCGCGTCGGCCTGCTGCAGATCGAAGACCTGATCCTTCAGCCATGCGGGGGTGAGCATGCCCTCGTGGTCGACGAGGCAGACGCGCGGCTCGATCCCGGCAGCCTTCATGGCGGCGCGGTAGCCTGCCACGCGCTCGCGGCAGGTATAGAGGTGCGGCCGGGCGCCGATGGCGACGATCCTCTTCAAACCGTGGCCGAGCAGATGGGCGGTCGCCTCGCGCGTGCCGCGGCGATTGGTGACGGTGACCGAATCGAGATCGGCGTTGCGAAGCTGCTGGTCGAAGGTCACGGCGTGGACGCCGTTGGGAAGCAAATCGCTGAAAGAATCTTTGCGGCTGTCGGCCGGGGCGACGATCAGGCCATCGATCTGCCTGCCGACGAGGCTGACGATCTCGGATCGTTCGACGTCGACATCGCCGCCCGAACTGGCGAGGATGACGACAAATCCGTTGGCTCGCGCGACCTCCTGCACGGCGTTCACGGCGTTTGCGGTGAAGGGATCGGAGAGGTTCGGCACGATCATTCCAATCGCCGCGGATCGTTGCGCCTTGAGTCCGCGCGCCAGCTCGTTCGGGCGATAGCCTAGCCGCTCCATGGCGGCCTTGACCCGGATTACCTTATCCTCGTTGACCCTGGCGTTGTTCAGTACGCGAGACGCTGTCTTTAGAGACACGTCCGCCAGACGAGCAACATCCAGCAGCGTGGGAGCTTGACTTTTCCAAATAGCCATCTCTCAGCAAATCTAGACGTTAACTCAAACGAAGTCTACCCTCATCCACCGCGGCCAACGATCCAAGGGCGGTTCCGCGCGTCTCCGGGTACCAAAGCCGGACAACGACGATCTGCAACCCCATCATGAGGGAGAAGAGATAGAAGACCATTACGGATGAGGCATGCTGCACGCGCGGGAAGATGGAGATCAGCATCGCATTGGCGATCCAGTGGACGGTCGAGCCATAACCCTGATCGCAAGAACAAGGGGCCATTCCGCCGGAACGGGCAACGCCCGGGCGCGTGACCTGGCCGTGCATCTCCGATCCCCAACGGCCGAAGAGTTCCCATGTCGAGAAGTCGTATTTGATGAAGCCATAGCCCCACGCAATCGTCTGGCGGACGCTGTTCAGGGCCTCGTCGAGAGCCTCGGGAACGGCCAGGTCGAAGGCCAGGTTGGCGTGGGACGAACCTTTGCCGAAACGCTCGGGCGAAGCGGAGGTCACACCGTAATTTTTGACAACGGTGTCTCAAGACGAACAGTATTGCCTCTGAGATTCGATTGTCAACCCAAGCGGCAGGAGTCGCAACGGGGGTATAGGAATCGCCTTCTATCGCGGGCGGGATCGGTTGCTCCATTGAAATATTTTCCACTTCTCGATTCGAGACGAATGCCAGGCGTATTGCATGCGGCTCATTTTTCGACATCGGTGTCATCATTGTTCCCCGCGGATGCGGACGTGTGCTAGTCTGGCTGGCGACATGGATGCGCGCCGCCGAACTCTCCTCAAACTTTCTCCTTTCGCCATCACGGCTGCCACGACGACCATCGGGCACGCTGCTCTCGCTGAAGCCCCGGCGGTCGCGCAGGATGCGACCTTCAATGTTCGGACCTTCGGCGCTACCGGCGATGGCAAGACCGTGGATACGCCGGCCATCAACCAAGCCATCGAGGCCGTTGCGGCCGCAGGTGGAGGCGTCCTGATCTTTCCGGCGGGCGTCTATGTTTGCTTTACCATCCGGTTGAGGTCGCGGGTCGACCTCTATCTGTCGCGCGGATGCACGATCCTCGCCGCCGATTCGCCGAAGCCGGGCGAGACCACCGGCTATCGCGGAGGCGTCTACGACGACGCCGGGCCCGCGCAACCGTGGGAGGCGTACCAGGATTATGGGCACAATCACTGGGCGAACTCGCTCTTCTACGGTGAAGGTCTCCATGATTTTTCCATTCTCGGTCCCGGCCTCATTCATGGCAAAGGTCTCGCCCATGGCACCGCCTCGACCCGTGCCGGCTATGACAACTTCGTCGCCGAGCAGGCCGGCGTGGGCAACAAGACGATTGCGCTGAAGAATTGCCACCATGTCCTGCTGCGCGACTTCTCCGTGCTGCATGGCGGACACTTCGCGGTGCTCGCTACCGGCGTCGATAACCTTACGCTCGACAATCTGCTGATCGACACGGAACGTGACGGCTTCGACATCGATTGCTGCCACAATGTGCGGGTGTCGAACTGCACGGTCAACTCGCCGTCCGACGACGCCATCTGCCCCAAGTCTAGCTACGCGCTGGGCTATGCGCGCACGACCGAAAATGTCACCATCGCCAACTGCTTCGTCACCGGAGCGTACGAACTTGGCAGCGTTGTCGACGGCACTTGGAAGAAGTCCGCGAAGGGGCGCGGCAACGGCCGCATCAAGTGCGGCACGGAGTCGAATGGCGGCTTCCGCAACATCGCCATCTCCAACTGCGTATGCGAAGGCTCGAAGGGCATCGCGCTTGAGACCGCGGATGGCGCGCTGATCGAAGATATCGCCATCTCGAACATCACGCTGCGCGATACCGACGATATTCCCATCTTCCTTCGGCTCGGTCGTCGCAACCGTGGGCCTGTCGAGACGATGCGGCCTGGCTGTCTGCGCCGCGTTCTGGTGTCCAACGTTGTCAGTTACAACGCCACGTCGAATGCGGCGGCCATTCTCTCGGGCATCCCGTCGAACCTGATCGAAGACGTCAAGTTCAACAACTGCTACTTCGAGAATGCAGGACTGCCCACGACCTTCGGCTCGGGCGGCAACACCAAACCCTTCCCCGACTGGCGCACCATCCAGACGCCCGAGACGGAAGACGGCTATCCCGACCCGAGCCGTTTCGGGCCCACGCCGTCGAAGGGATTTTTTGTTCGCCATCTTAAGAACCTTGAGATGGCGCATGTGGAGATTGCCTCTTCCACGCCCGACCCGCGACCGGCGTTCTGGCTTGAGGACGTGCATCGCGCGGACTTCTTCGCTATCACAGCTCCGCCGCAGGCCAACTTCGCGCTTCGCCATGTGAGCGATCTTCGTATTTTCTGGTCGCGTGCCGCAAAGGATACGACGATCGACACGGTCGTCGATCGAACCATTTAGAAATTGGGGTCTTGCATGAATCGTCGCGAAGTACTGCAGCTTCTGGGCACAGCCGGGATCGCTCAGACCGGCGTCGCATTTGGAGCTACGCCCCAGGCCAGGAGCCATGCTCTTCTTCTACGGCCACCGGACTTCGGCGCGAGGCTCGACGGCGTCACGCTGGATTCGATGATGACGCTCCGGACACGGTCGCCGTGATATCGATAAAAGACGTGGCGCTGTCGGTCCTCATTTTTCTTGTCGTTGGTCCGATGTTCAACATCGCACCGACTAAATTCCGGTCCGGCGCCTGTAAGTCGATAGCGACGTTTTGCAACGTCTGAAACTACTCGCAGACGCGCCGCCTGAATACAAGAAACTGCACAGGCTACGCCCGCACGCAGGCTTCCCTCTCGCCAGTCCATGCCAATGCTTGGATGTGCGGCTTGCCTCCTTTGCGCAACCGTTCTCCGATTTGTCCCTCTGATCCCGAATAAATGCGTGAACGCGCAGCTATACCCGGCGGGTATTTTTCTCAACTGCCGGGGTCAGGCGCGCAGAAAATACAGTGTTTACAGCGGGAGAGACGTCGGTCAAGCATTCGGAGCGCTTGCGCTCTACCTGTTGCGATGGCCGCTAGAGTGGCGGGCGCGTTAACGAAGGAGCGAACTCCATCGCGGTTCTTTCCTGCTGGCTGGAGTGGTGAAAAAAGATGAGGGAGCGCAACGGATAAGCTAGCTGCTAGATTGTTAGCTGCTATCTTTCACCTTTACGACGCCTTACGCGACGCCATCCTGCCTTCCAAGTGTCGATGAGTCGAATGCGTGTGGACTCCTGAAGAGGCATGGGGCACGAGCAGGAAAAGTAGCTGCCAGTTTAATAGCTGCTTGATTGCTAGATACCCTCTCGCTATATGCGCGACATCCGAGACTCGGGGACAATGCCGTGGCGGCACCGCTTTGTGCTGCCACGGCAAGTGAGAGATGCGCGGAGCATCTCGAAGGCGGTTTCGTACAAGTCGGGGCGGATCTAACAATAAAATCTAGCTGCTAGTTAACTATCCAATAGATTGATTGCCTGGCGGCCGATCCTTATAGAGTTTCTGCGCAATGCTGGAAGTTTCTTGGATCAGTCCGAGTCGCTAGCAATCTAGCTGCTAGCAAAATTGCGGTATAGCTGCTAGATTTCTATATGAGGTAAGAAGGTATATGGCTCAGATCGTAGGCTTCATTTCACAAAAGGGAGGTGTCGGCAAATCGACCCTCGCCCGGGGGCTTTCCCGCGAAGCTGCGCATGGGGGACTGAACGTTAAATTGGCGGACCTCGACACCCAGCAGGGCACCTCAGTCGATTGGTACCGGCGGAGGCTTGATCACGGGGCGGACCCAATTTTTTCGGTGGAAAGTTTCAAAAGCGCCGCGCAGGCGATCAAGATTGCGGACGAGTTCGATCTTCTTCTGCTGGATGGGCCGGCGCGCGCGAGTTCAGCCACGCTTGAGATTGCCAGGGCCGCTACCCTGGTTGTGCAGCCCAGCGGGGCCAGTGTCGACGACCTCCGCCCCGCAATTTTGACCTTCCACGAACTCGTCAAAGCCGGCATCCCGAAACGCAAGCTGGTCTTTGCGCTTTGCCGAATCGGAACCGAGGCGGAAGAGGCCGAAGCGCGCTCCTATATCGACCAGGCGGGATATGTCGTTCTGGAAGGTTCTCTACCGGAACGTCCTTCCTATCGGCAGGCCTCCAATCTGGGTCTGGCCGTGACCGAAACCCGTTATCCTCAACTCAACCAGCGAGCAGACAAACTCATGCAATCCATGGCGGACCGACTCAATGGCTAATTTCACGAAACCTCAACGATCGAAACTTCCCCCACCGCCCGCCCTCAACGAGGCCACCGACAATCTTCGCGCGCCGGAGCACGCGCCTCTTGGCGTGGTCGACGGACGGACGCTCAGAGCTACGGGCAGGACGCAGCAGTTGAGTACGCGCGTTACCGAAGCCTTCCATCGTGAGCTTAAGGTATATGCCGTCCAACACAAACTGAAGCTCAACGAACTGCTTGAAATGAGTTTTGAAGCGTTTAAACGCGCGAACAGATAGCAGCTATAAATCTAGCCGATATCTATATAGCTGCTAGATTTATATTCGCAAGCTTAATTGTCGCGATCCTCCGAATCGGCACGCCGTTTCAAAATCCATTGCTCTCGCGTCAGGGAAGGCCGTTCTTATGACCAAGGATGTTGGCGAAGTTCAGAAACCAGTAAAGCGGACAAAGAGTGGGCTTTCGCCGAAGCAGGAACGAATCATCCAAACGGCGCTCGATCTGGATAACGATCCTAGCGGCCAGGCCGACGTCAGCTATATGCACAGCGTGCTGACGCAGGTGAGTCTCCCCCGGCGGAAGGTATTGGGAGATAGCTTCGAAAGAAAGAGCGGAAACGCATCGGTGCTCTTGCAGGCCGGCAAGCTCTGGAACGGCCACACCTTCGATGAACAGCCCCTTCCATACGGGCCGATGCCGAGGTTGATCATCGCGTGGATGAGCACGTTCGCCATTCGCAACAAGACGCGAGAGATTCCCGTGGGCAATTCGGCAACGGAGTTTCTGGAGATCCTCGGCTACACCGTCGGAGGAGGAAAGAGGGGCACGTTCACGACCTTCCGGCAACAAACCCGCTCCCTGGCGGCGGTGCGCATGACCTTGGGTCTAGGAACCAGCACCTTCAATGGCGGCATGATTCAGCAGTTCGACGCATGGCAGAGCGAAGGGAAGAACATGGCCCTCTGGCCTGGACGCCTCGTTTTGAGTGAGAACTTCTACGACAGCCTCATCAAACGGGCGGTGCCTCTCAACAACCAGGTCCTCAGAGCCCTCCGCGGGAGCTCGCTTGCCCTCGATATCTACACCTGGCTTGCGCAGCGGCTGCATCGTGTCCACAGCACAGCCGGCGATGAGATTAGCTGGACGCGCCTCAAAGAGCAGTTTGGGCACGAATACTCGGACGACGCTCAGGGCCGAAAGAATTTCAGGAAGGAATTCGAGTCCGCTCTCCACGATGTACTTCGCCTATATCCCAAAGCCAGAATTGAGACCAACGTGAAAAACGGTGAGAATGTCGGCAAAATCCTTCGCCTCTCCCCGCCACCCGTCTCGAAATAGCATGTTTGAGCGCAACAAATCGCGCTGCGGAGATGGGATGATGAATCGCCACCCCACCGGGTGGGCCATTTGGTCGCGATAAATCGCCACCGGCGCATTTGGGTGGCTTTCTCGTGATGAATCGCCACCTGACGGTCCGACCAGCCGGCCGTGATGAATCGCCACCCACCTTCTCCAGATGATGAATTGCCACCCCAGCGCCTGGCCCATGATGAATTGCCACCCAAGGCGAGACCAGGTCGTGGTCGGCATGATGAATCGCCACCGCATCCAGGATGACGGCTTCATCCTGAGGCGGCGGACAACGCATTGGTGATGAATTGCCACCCCAATCCACCTTTCGCGTGATGAATCGCCACCAATCGACGCCACTCCGTGCGGATCGATGATGAATCGCCACACCGGAGGACAGATTCCGATGATGAATCGCCACCCCAAGGAACGCAGCTTGTACATGATGAATCGCCACCCGCCGCCGGGTGATGAGTTACCACCCATGAATCTCCTTACCGCAATCATTGCCACGACATAGCGACATTCTCTCAACCAGCGCGGATGGAATCGAGGATCATGCGCAGGGACCTGCAGCATAAGAATGGGCGAATCGCAGGATCATCACCCAACCGACGCGATGAGAGAGATTCTGGATCTCACCGCCGGGAGCCGAAGCGGGCCTGTTACGCGGCCACTGTTCGAATGAACCAAACGCTCTCATCGATGCGCTGCAAGCATGATGAATTGCCACCCCGGAAAGAGCATCCGCCTTAGCTTTCTTCAGGCAGGCAGCTATCTCTGTTCGGAACGAGCACCGCAACCGTATGTTGCGGGCCGGCACTCTTGAATGATGAATCGCCACCCCACAGGGCAAACCTCGTTTTACACAGATTTCCCCAGCCAACAGGACTTTTCCACGATGAATCGCCACTGCTTCCACGATGAATCCCCACACCGCATCTGTGATGAATCGCCACCAATTTCGTGATGAATTGCCACACCGCTTAATAGGTATCCTGTAGTTAACCGGTAGTAACCCTATAAAAGCCGGTAGTTAGCTGGATACTTCCTGTGAAACACAAACCGATTCGAGTCTCTTGAAGATAAACTTATGAAGTTGCGCTGTCCTACGGCGCGCGCTACCGGAAGCAATAAGTTTGGCCCAGCCCGGGTGCCGCTACCGAGAAACGATGGTTTCCCTTGCTTCGTTCCGGTTGTCTGCTCAAGCCCCATAGGGTTCCAGAGGGACGGATGCGCCGTCTTATCGAGCCGTGATGAATCACCACCTCATATCGCACTTCATGCGTAGCGGCTAAGCTTTGGTGCAGTCGAAATACGGCGCCGTTGAAGCGGTCGATGGACGACGCCGCAATGGAGCGTCAGCAGATGGAAGAGAGAGCGGGCTGCACTCCGGTACTTGTCCAGACCTCCATCTGACCGGGCCGCGGTCGAGACGATCCTCATAGCCGACTCAAAAACTGGCGGGACGACTAGACTCAAGATCGTGGCGGACAGCCACATGGCGAGGATGAATGATATTCGGTTTGAGCACACTCAAGCGATCGGCGGCGGCCTGGCTGGCTTTGATTGGATTGTTCTTGTTTTCTCAACCCAGCGAGAGCCGAGCGCAGTCGCGTGCAGGATCGGAAGCGAAGAATTTCCAGAATCCTGTTCTATGGGAGGACCTGGCGGATATCGACATCATTCGGGTCGGAGATGCTTTTTACTATTCCGCCTCGAACATGCATTATTCTCCGGGAGCGCCTCTGCTTCGTTCTTACGATCTGGTGCATTGGGAGTATGTCGGCCACTCGATTCCTGTGCTGGACTTCTCTCCAGCGTATGACCTTCACGGCGGACGAGCGTATGTGGGCGGAAGCTGGGCTTCTTTTTTGGGCTACCGCAAGAGCGAGAAGACCTTCTATTGGGGAGGCTGCATCGGCTTCAAGAAAACACATATCTTTACCGCTCCTGCGGCGGAGGGCCCCTGGACCAGGAAGGCCATTCTCGACAACTGCTACTACGACGCCGGTCTGTTGATCGACGACGATGACACGATGTATGTTGCATACGGCAATACGACGATCCATGTGGCGCAGCTATCCTCCGACGCAAAGCATGAGGTGAAGACGCAGGTCGTCTTCAGAACTCCGCCCGGCATAGGAGTTCTTGAGGGTTCGCGCTTTTATAAGGTCAATGGGAACTACTACATCTTCACGACGCGGCCCGCCAATGCGGAGTATGTCCTGAGATCGACGACCGGACCGTTTGGCCCATACGAGATCCGACCCCTGTTGGTCGGCGCAAGCAGCCCCGTACCAGGGGCGGGCGTGCCGCATCAGGGAGGGATTGTACAAACACCGAAGGGAGACTGGTATTACATGGCGTTTACGGATGCCTTCCCAGGTGGCCGAATCCCGGTCCTTGCTCCGCTCAAGTGGGGTGCGGATGGTTGGCCCGCGGTTGGGTTGGTCGAAAATGCGTGGCAATCTTCCTACCCGATGCCATCGGTTGAAACGGACCATCGGCCGGACACAACCGGGGCCAGGATAGAGTTGTTTCAAGCCCGTACCCTTGGTCCGGAGTGGGAGTGGAACCATAACCCCGACACTACGAGTTACTCTCTCGGGCATGGGCTGACCTTGCGGGCCGCCACCGTTACAGATGATCTGTACGCAGCGCGCAACACGTTGACGCATCGGATTGTCGGACCGACGTCCACCGCAACGATTTCGATCGACTGCTCTCATATGGGCGATGGCGATCGCACCGGACTTGCTCTGTTTCGCGACTCCTCGGCATGGATTGGCGTTGTACGCGATGCAGGGAAGCTGCGAGTCGTGATGCGTAACGACATCACCATGGATGAGCACTGGAACACCAAGAGCACAGGGACCGATATCGCCAGCGTGCCGACGGACAAACAACACATCTGGCTGCGGGCAGCCGCGGATATCCGCCCCGGTGCGGGACACACCGCAACCTTCTCCTACAGCACCGATGGAGTGACGTTTCGCCCACTGGGCGTGCCCTTCGTTCTGAGTAATAGCTGGCAATTCTTCATGGGCTACCGCTTCGGCATCTTCAACTACGCCACGGCCAAGCTGGGCGGGTCGGTAGAGGTGACTTCCTTCCAGCTCACCACGCCATGAAACGTCGCCGACAACCCTGTCTTCCTTGAACTCTTTTTGTCCTCGTGTCCGGCTGCCGGGGAGGGCGTTCTTGTCTTCCGCTGTCATCGCATGCTTTACTGCTGTATCGCGTTTCGGCATCGTTCGACGCGCACAGGTAAGCGGGCTATCGGGAGGACTATGATCACGCGCCGGACCTTCAATCGACTTGCTGCCAGCGCAGCGATTGCGTCGACAGCAAAGAGCTACAGCCAGATCGTCGGCGCGAACGACCGTGTCAACTTTGCCGTGATCGGGTTGAACAGCCGCGCCTATGCTCACCTCTCCTCGCTGAAGGCGAATAAAAGCAAGGCTCGTCTCGCCTGCGTGTGCGACGTGGAGAGCAACATACTAGCCAAGTATGCCTCGGCCGCGCAACGGGAGATGGGTGAGGCGCCAATGGCGGAGCGGGACTTCCGCAAGGTTCTTGCCATGCGGGAGATCGACGCCATCACGATCGCTACTCCGGACCACTGGCACGCGCCGATGGCCATCATGGGCGTGCAGGCAGGGAAGCATGTCTACGTCGAAAAGCCATGCAGCCACAATCCCCAGGAGGGAGCGTTGCTGGTGGCTGTGCAGCGCAAGTACGGCAAGCTGGTGCAGATGGGCTCGCAGCAGAGATCGTCTCCCCCCACCATCGAGATCGTCGAGAAGATTCACAACGGGCTGATCGGCCGCGCGTACTTCGGCAAAGCCTGGTACAGCAATATGCGTAAGTCCATCGGTGTGGGCAAACACGTGCCGGCGCCCGCGACACTCGACTGGGATCTGTTTCAGGGACCGGCGCCGCGTGAGGATTACAGGGACAACGTTCAGCCTTATAACTGGCATTGGTTCAAGACCTGGGGCACGGGCGAGTCGCTCAATAACGGCACCCACGAGGTGGATATCTGCCGGTGGGCTCTCGGCGTCGCATATCCGAAGGCCGTGACCGCGAGCGCCGGCCGCTATCACTTCAAGGACGACTGGCAGTTTTACGACACGATGGTGACCAGCTTCACCTATGAAGACGCGATGCTCTCGTGGGAGGGGAAGTGCTGCAACAACATGAAGTATTACGGGCGCGACCGTGGATCGTGCATCATGGGCACGAACGGCACGGTTGTGATCGACCGCGACGGCTACGAGATCTATGACCTGAAGGGCAACAAGACCAGCGAGTTCAAGCTGCCGCATACGACCTCTTCGTCCGATCTGGTCGGCAGCGATTCCATGACCGATCTACATTTCGCCAATCTCATCGCCGCCATTCGAACGGGCGAGAAGCTGCGCCAGCCAATCGAGCAGGGCAACGTCTCCGTCACCCTGATGCAGCTTTCGAACATCGCGTGGGAGGTTGGGCGGGAGCTTCACATCGATACAACGGACGGCAAGATTCTCGACGATCCAGAGGCGATGAAGCACTTCGGTCGCCGGTACGAACCTGGGTGGGAGCCTCATCTCTAACTCGTCTTTCGTTACGCGACATCGTCACCCGGAAGGACGTCCATGAACCCGCTCTCCCGCCGCAGCTTCCTACGTTCCAGCGCACTGACCGGCGCCGCCGATTCGTCTCGGCCTGGCGAGTGCGTGCTCGCGGAGATGACGCAATCAGGAAATTAGCGTTGAGTCCAGACGCGATTGATCGATCGAACTCTTTTGATGAATTACAGGAGCTACGCTATGAAGTCAGTATCCCGTCGAACCTTCGTTGGTGGAGCCGCCGCGGCGACCGCCTCTCTTCTGTCGCAGCGCGCCTGGGCTGCCGCCTCGAAGTTTAAAGTAGGCGTGATCTCCGATGAGATCTCGCAGGATTTCGACCACGCATGTTATGTCATCAGCAAGGAGTTCGGTCTCCACTTTGTCGAGCTTCGTGAACTCTGGGGCAAGAACCTGCAGGCGATCACCGATGCGCAGATCGCCGAGGCGCAGAAGATCATTGCGAAGTATGGTCTACAGGTCACCGATATCGGCAGTCCCTTGTATAAGGTCGATTGGCCGGATGCGCCGCATTCCTCCTATGGGTCCAAGGGCGATATGCATGGCGCCGCGGAGACGACCTTCAAACAACAGGACGAGGTTCTGGCGCGCTCCATCTCGCTCGCCAGACAGTTCAAGACGAATAAGGTGCGGTGCTTCGACTTCTGGCGCATCGACGACATCAAGCCGTATCGCAAGGCGATCAACGAGAAGCTCCAGCAGGCTTCGGAGACGGCGGCCAAGGACAACGTCATGCTTGTGCTGGAGAATGAGTTTGCGTGTAACACTGCAACGGGGCGTGAGGCAGCGGCTACGCTGGCGGCTATCCCGTCCCGCAACTTCGCGCTCAACTGGGATCCCGCCAACGCTGTCATGCGTGGGGAGCTGGACGCCTTTCCGGGCGGTTGGGAGAGCCTGCCCAAGAATCGCATTCACCATTGCCATGTCAAGAACGCGGTGAAGAACGACGCAGGCAAGATTGAGTGGTCGCCGGTCGACATCGGCTTCATCGATTGGGCGGCGCAGTTCAAGGCGCTCAAGGACATCGGCTATGCGGATGCAGTGAGTCTCGAGACGCACTGGAAGGGCACAGGCACGACGGAGGAGGCCAGCAGAATCAGTTGGGCAGGGATGAAGAAGGAGTTGATGAAGGCCGGCGCATAAAGCCGCAACCCGGAGCGAAGAACGCGCCGGCCCATCCAATGCTCATCCTGCCATGGTCTGGAATCAACGCAGCGTAATGCTTTGCGCTTTGCTGGAGGAAGCGATGGTCGTGGCCTGGCCGAGGGTTGTTGTTTCGATGAGGATGTTTTTGCCGTTTGATGTTGCCGTGGTCGCGGGACGGTCAAGTCCAACCACCTCGATGCGCACCTGATGCCACCACGGAGAGTAGCTTCCCTCGGGCGTCGACAGGCTGACCGTCACGGCGCCATCCGCGCTCTGCGCGCAGGTAAAACGCTGGCGGAAGTAGGCGCCTTTACGAAAGTCGTAGCTCTTGCCATCGTCCTGGTAGATCGATCCCTGGCAGTCTTCGCCGGGAAAGACGCGTAGCGTGAGCGCCCCGGACGGTCTCTCGCCGGTGGACTGAACGACGGGCGCCATCGGCAGGATGGCGCCGCCGCGAACATACACCGGCAGATCGGCCGGACCGGGGTTCGCCATGACAGGCTTCAACGCCGTGGCCTTTGCATCGCGGATTTCGAGATCGCGGGCCTCGACCGGCGCCCTCCGATCGAGCTTCGCTCCTGTCCAATAGTCGTACCAGACGCCGGGCGGCAGATGGACTTCATATGGCGCAACCTCCTCGGGCGAGGGCGATGCGGCGACCAGGATCGACGAGCCGAAGAGGAACTCGCCCGAGGCATCGAGATCGAGCGGACGTCCGTCGGCGGCGGCATGCGGGAACTCGAGGAATAGCGGACGCACGATCGGCAGGCCGTCGCGCGAGGTCTCCTCGGCGGTCGTGTAGAGGTAAGGCATGAGGCGGTAACGCTCCTCGATGTAACGCCTGCGAATGGCTTCTTCCTCGGGTCCGTCGACCCAGGGCTCATGATCGCGCGTGCCCTTGGCGGCGTGGTCGCGGTCGATCGGTTGGAAGGCGGCAAGCATGAGCCAGCGTGTCAGCAACGCGGGCGACGGCGAGCCGGCAAAGCCGCCGACATCCGCGCCGGCCAGCGAGAAGCCGCTCAATCCGAGGTTGAGCAGTTGGGGCGTCGTCTGGCGCAGGTGGTTCCAGGTGGAGGAGTTGTCGCCGGTCCAGGTCGCGGCATAACGCTGACCACCGGCGTAGCTGGCGCGGGTCATCACAAAGGGCCGCAGATTCGGCCGCAGCGCGAGTTGACCGTCCCAGGTCGCGCGCGTGTTCTCCATGCCGTACAGGTTGTGGATCTCCGTGTGCAACGCTGTGCGCGACTGGAAGCCGGGCTCTTCGATGCGATGCTCAACATCATCGGGCATGGTCTTGGTCGGATAGCTGAAGACGGCGGGCTCGTTCATATCGTTCCAGAAACCGGCGACGCCATCGGCGACGAACTGCTTGTAGAGCGTGCCCCACCAGTCGCGAGTCGCCTTGCGGGTGAAGTCCGGAAACACCGAAGGACCGGGCCACACGGGACCGACGTAGTCCTTGCCGCCGCGTTTGACGAAGTGGTCGCCTGCCTTGCCGGAGTCGTAAGGAGCATAGCCCTGGCCGGGCTGCTCCGCGATGTGCAGATCGGTGATGACGACTGTTTGGAAGTTCTCCGCCGTAAGTTTGTGGATGAGGCCGGGAAAGTCGGGGAAGGTTTCGGGGTCGACGGTGAAGGGCCGGTTTCTGTACTGGTAGTCGATGTCCAGCCAGATCACATCGGCGGGGATATGGTCCGCGCGCAGCTTCGCCGCAACCTCTTCCACGCGCGCGCGGGGGGTGTAGCTGTAGCGCGATTGCTGGTATCCCAACGCCCACATCGGCGGCAGAGGCGTCGGGCCGGTCAGCCAGGCATAGGTTTCAATCACCTGCTTCGGCTCCGGACCGTAGAGCAGGTAGTAGTCGAGCGGGCCGTCGGGAGCGGAGAAGGCGTAGCGGTCGGTGCGCTCGTGTCCAAAGTCGAAGTAAGACCGGAAGGTGTTGTCGAAGAGCACGCCGAGCGCACGGCCGGAGTGCATGTCGAGGAAGAAGGGAATCGACTTATAGATCGGGTCGGTGGACTCCTGCCAGCCGAAGTTATCGGTGTTCCACATGACGAAGGACTGCCCGGCGCGATCGAGCGGGCCCGGCTTATCGCCGAGGCCGAAGAAGTGGTCTTCGGGCGACTTCTGCTTGCTGACCTTGAAGCCCGCGCCGTCGAAGCTGACCGGCGCCGCGTCTTCTTGAAGAACATTGCCGGCGAGGTCGGTCACCTTGAGACGCAGGTCCGGGCCGACGATTACTCGCAGGGCGGAGGTGGTGAAGCCATCGCCGGTGGACGTCACCGCGGCATGCGCCGTGCGCGCGGCTTCGAGCACGGCCCAGGAGGCGTCCTCCTTCGGCTGGCCGAGCGGGAAGAGGCGAACACGCAGAACGTCGGGACGCAGTGCATCGACGCGGAGCGTCCTGGCGCCGGACGAAGCCTGAACGCCGGTGGCCGTATGGTCGAGCGCCTGCTGGGCGAATGCGGAGACCGTCAGGAAAAAGCCGCAGACGGCAAGAGTTGGAGCAATGCGAAAGGTCATGCCAAAGGCTCCTGAGTGCATCAATGGCTCGGTGCGGGCTGGGCGGCGCCGTGCAGCGAGCGATGAAAGATTCGAACCCCGAAAGAGTTCAAAGACAGTGCGGGCAGTGCCGGCGCCGGAACGCTGGCCTCTGGCGGCGCGGCTTCGTTCGTGTTTGGCCGCTGGCGTGTCGCGGGCGCAACGACCTCGTCCCACGCACCGGCGGCTTCAAGCGTTCCGCGAAACGGCGTGCCGGAGAGGTTGACCGCGACGAGCATCTCGTCCTCGTTCGTCCGTCGAATATAGCTGACGACATGGGCCTCGTCCGAGTTGTGAATCCACACGGTGGCGCCCTGCCGCAAGGCCGCTTCATGCGCTCGAAGCGCGATCAGGAAGTCGTAGTACCGGGGGAACTCTGGCCGCATCTCGCCAGCCTGCCACCAGATTTTGAGGTTTTCGAACAATGCCGGAGCGCCGGATTCGGTCGTGTCCGAGACCTCCATTCCGTTATAGATCATGGGTACGCCGTCGAGGGTGAAGATGAGCGCCGCCGCGGCGAGCGAGCCGGCCGCGCCGTAACGTCCGAGGGCGCGCTGCTCATCGTGGTCGTCGAACATGCGCATGTGAACGGACTGTTTGGGAAACGCGGCTGCCTCCTGCGCGAGCGTCGTCCGGAGCGAGCTGGCCGACTGGCCATGCTGGAGGATGTCGTTCAGCGCGGCCATCATCGGCCAGGAGTAATCGAGATCGAAGGCGCTGCGGAGCAGCTCCGGCTTCGAGGCCTCGGCAAGCATCAGGATGCCGGGATGTAGGTGGTCGAGCTCCCTGCGCGCGCTCTCCCAGAAGTCGGTCGGAACCTCGCCCGCCGCATCGCAGCGGAAGCCGTCAAGGTTGAAGTCCTTCGCCCAGTAGAGCAGCATGTCGATCATGTAGCGGCGCAGCTTCGGGTTCGTGTAGTCCAGCGCGGCGACGTCGGTCCAGTCGTAGGGCGAGAGGATTTTGCCCTGCGCATCGTGCTTGTAGAAGTCGGGGTGCGACATCATCACGCTGTCGAACGCGGTGTGGTTCGCCACGATGTCGATGATGACGCGCATGTGCCGGCGATGGGCTTCGTCGATCAGACGATGCAGATCGTCCTTCGTACCATAGCCGGGGTCGATCGCGTAGTAGTCGCGCACCGCGTAGGGACTGCCCTGTGGGCCTTTTTTCTGAAGCTGTCCCACCGGATGAAGAGGCATCAGCCAGAGCACGTTCACGCCGAGCTGCTGCAGTTGATCGAGCTTCGCCGTGACGCCGTTGAGATTGCCCGCGGGCGAGAACGAGCGGGGAAAGATCTCGTAGATCACAGCGGATTGCAGCCACGGCTGCGGGGTTCGCGCCGTGGCTGCGGAGGCGGTCGCCGGCGCGCCTACCGGGCCCGCTGGCATCTGTGCAAATGATGCAGCCGCCGTGGAGAGCAGGCAGCAGAGAATATGCGGCAAGAAAGTCTTCATTCCGATCCTGTCTTTGACGTTGTACGGTTGGCCTTCGTTCGATGCAACACGAAGAGCGATGCGACGTGGACCCGAGGCGCCGTGCTGGCGCCTCGGGTCCACGTCGTTAGAACACCAGGCGCGAGGAGAGCTGAATCTCGCGCGCGGAGTTCTGCCGCGTACCCAGCACCTTGCCGAAGTTGAACGTGTCGCTTACGTTGCTGTTGGGGCTGGTGAACTGCGGTGTGTTCAGGGCGTTGAAGGCGTCCCCGTGAAGCTCGAGCGAGATGCGATCCGTCATGTGCAGGTTCTTCTGCAGACCGAGGTTGATGGTGCGGAAGCCCGGCCCGAAGACCTGATTGCGGCCCAGCGTTCCCTCACGGGTGTAGACCGTCACCTGGTTCGCGCCCACGACCACCGGAATGTTGGCGCTCGAGAAGGCCGCCGGATTGAACCATCTGCCGGTGATCTGCTTCGGATACGTGATCGGCCCGACCTTGTCCGGGTAGTTGCCCATGTTGGTCAAGCCGGTGGAGACCTCGAAGGGCTGGCCGGTGGCGAAGAACCCGATGAGGTTCGTCTGCCAGCCGCCGACCACGAGATCCATCACGCGGCTCGCGGAGCCGAGGTACTTCTGATGCTTTCCGAAGGGCAGGCTGTAGACGGCCGAGCCGGAGAAGATATGCCGCTGATCCTCGCCCGAGTTGCCGTAGCTTGCGAGCGGGTTGTTCGGCAGAGCCACGGTCGACCCGATATACGCACCGCCGGAGTCGTCGAGCGCATGCGACCAGGTGTAAGAGCCGGTCAGCAAGGCGTTCCCCTGACGATGCTCGAAGTGCGTCTGCAGCCCGTTGTACCAGGAGATGCCGTTGTACTTGTTCAGCGTGACGCCGTACTGGGCCAGATTCGGGAACTTGAAGCCAGGAAAGTTGAAGGTCGGACTGTTGATCGGATAGTAGGTGGAGAGCCGGTCCGCATGCGCGCCCACATAGGCGACGCTGACGGTGTCGTTCTTCCCAAGCTGCTGCTGCACCTGCAGGTTGAACTGCTGCTGACGGCTGTGCTTGTTGTTCACATCGACCGCGACGCCGCCCAGGCCAGCCGGAGGATTCGCCGCGTTGAAGTTCGGGAAGCCGGGTAGCGGCAGAGCGCCGGTCGCGGCCGTTCCCACGGTATAGCCGGGGCAGGTGTAGGGCGCGCCCTGCGCCGTCTGTCCGGTGAAGGTGATGCAATAACCCTGGCTCGCGGAGTAGTTGGCGGTTCCACCGTAGGGCGGATTCTGGCCCAACTGGTTACTGATGCCGCCGTAGTCCGGGAAGTAGAAGATGCCGTATCCGCCATGAAGCGCGGTCTTGCCGGTGCCGAAGACGTCATAGGCAAAGCCGATACGCGGCGCGAAGAGCAGGTTGTCCTGGTTGACGATCGACCGGGGAACGCCGTTCTTGCCCGCGAGCAGAAGCGCGCCGGTGTTCGGATCGAAGGCGGCCTGCTGATCGTGTTTCTCATACGGCCAGGTGATGAGGTCGTAGCGGACGCCGAGGTTGAGCGTCAGCCGCCGGTTGACGCGCCAGTCGTCCTGGATGAAGAGCGCATCCTCCTGGCTCTCGTTGGCGAAGAAGCCGTTCTGGGCGCCGATGGCGTAGTTGCTGGTGCCGCCGACGAGCAGCTCGGAGGTCTCCCAGCCGGTGTAACCGGCGCCGTTGCCGGCGATGCTGAAGAAGCCTTTGCCGGAGATCGGCCGAAAGAACGCGACCTCGCGCCGCAGATACGTGCCGCCGACCTTGAGCGAATGGTTCTTTAACTGTAGGTTCAGGGTGTCGGTCAGCTCGTAGGTGTTCTGCGGCACGGCGAAGAGGCCGTAGTCGCCGGTGTATTCGAGCTGTCCGTTGTTGCCGCCGATCAGCGCGCCGCCCGAGGTCTCGATGGAGCGGTTGGCGTTGACGATGCCGAGATTCGCGGAGATGTTCTGACCGTAGAACGGCGGCTGGTACCCGTAGTCGTCGCGGTTGTAGGCGAGTCTCGCCTCGTTGACGATGTTCGTGTTGATGGTGCGGGTATATCCCAGGTCGTAGCCGCGGGCATGCACATACGAGGTGCCGGCGTCGTGGGGCAGCTTGGGGAACTTCGACGTGCTGCCGTTGACCGAGTTGTCGTAAGAGAAGCGGAAGAAGAAGAGATCCTTCGGCGACATCGCCCAGTCGGTGCGCGCGTTGAAGCGGTTGTACTTGATCGCCGACTGCTGCTGATAGGAGTAGTTCTGAAGCGCTTCGTTCGACCGCGTCGGCAGAGGATACGCGTTGAGGTAGTTGACCGCGGCCGGGTTCAGCCGGGCAGTTGGAATGATGTTGCCCGCGAACGGCTGGCAGGTCTGCGGATCGTAGATCTGCCCCTTGCTGTTGGCCGGGATGTTGGCGTTCAGGGTTCCTGCGTTCGGCAGGCAGACCGGGAAGGTGGTCTGAAACTGTCCGTTGGTGAAGGTGGGATTGAGCAGCTCGGAGAAGTCGCCCGTACGCATCTTTACCGTGGGAACCGAAGCCGTGCCGAGGTTGCCGGGCAGCGACTCACGCGTTCCCTCGTAGTCGCCGAAGAGGAAGAGGTGATCCTTCAGAATCGGCAGACCCATGGCGCCGCCGTACTGGTTGCGGTTGAAGGGCGGCTTCGGCACGAAGGTCGGCAGGCTCGGGAAGAGGTAGTTGTTATTGGCGGCGAACTTGCCGCTGCGATAGAAGTAAAAGGCCGAGCCGTGATACTGGTTCGTTCCGGATTTGTAGGAGGCGATGATGAGACCGCCGCCGCCGCGTCCGAACTGCGCCGGCGAGACGCTCGTGTTCACCTTGAACTCCTGCGTCGCCTCGACCGGCGGGAAGAAGAGGATGATGTTCTGCAGGCCGTCGTTGTTGTCCACGCCGTCCAGGATGAAGTTGTTGGCCTGCGAGCGCGAGCCGTTGACGGAGAGCTCCGTGCCGCCGTTCTCGCCGTTGCGGTTCGAGGGGTCGTTGCTGGCCTCGCCGACGACGCCGCCGGTGACGCCGGGAGCGAGCAGGGCGAGGTTCAGCGCATTCCGGCCGTTGAGCGGAAGCTCGGTGATCTGCTTGCCTTCGATCGTCTCGCCGAGCGTTGGGTCGGAGGTGTTGACCACCTGCGCGGCGCTCTCAACCTCGATGGTGGTGGTCGTCTCGCCGGGGGTCAGCTTGAAGCTGAGGCTCTGGACCTGCGTCACGACCAGGGTGAAGTTCAGCGATTGCGACTGGAAGCCGGTGGCTTCGATACGCGCCGAGTAGTTGCCCGCGGGCAGGGCGGCGATATTCAACTCTCCGCTGGCGCCCGATTTTTCGACGCGCACGGTTCCATTCGCGACGTTCGTCAGGGTGATCGTCGCGCCGGGGATCAGCGCGCCGGAGGTGTCGGTCACCGTGCCGACGACTCTTCCGGAGTCGGACTGCGCGAACGCGGAGGGATGAAATCCCGCTGCCAGCGACGTGACGAGGACGACGCCACACGCCATCCCGAGGGGCGATCCGTAGTTTAGAGTTCCTGTCTGGGTGCGTCTCATGTGGTCTCCATAGTGCATGAATCGGACGGATGCTTGGATTTGGAACTGTCGCGATCCGGCTGTTCGTTTGCGGAGATCACACTCGCTCCCGGCGCCATATTCCTGCAATGGAATTTGGCTTACATTTACGCGGTTTTGATATTGACTTCCAAGTGGTTCGTTTTCAATAGATTGCGAAAAGATGTCGATTCCGCTGGGCCTGGAAATCGGCGCGTGGAGTAGTATTCCAGTGCGGATGGTATCGCTGCATGTTGATGATCGAACAAACGGATCGCATCTCCTTCGGACTTTTCGAACTGGATCTGGCCGCCGGAGAGCTTTGGAGGGCGGGCCACAAGGTCCGGCTTGCGAGTCAGCCTTTCAAGGTGCTCACGACACTGGTCGCCAAACCCGGCGAGGTAGTGACGCGCGAAGAGCTGCAGGCGAAGGTGTGGGGCGACAACGTCAACATCGACTTCGAACGCGCGCTCGCCGGCGCCGTCAACAAGGTGCGGGAGGCGCTGGGCGACTCCGCCGAAAACCCCCGCTTCATCCAGACGCTCACCAAGCGAGGGTACCGCTTCATCGCGCCGGTCACGTTCGTACGATCCCCGCAGAAGACGGCGGTCGTCGCCCCACCGGGCGAATCCGAGGCGGAGACGCACGAGGCCGCTTACACGCATCCCGCTGTCGCCGAGCATCGGACCGATCCGTTCGTGGGCGAGGTAGCAAGCTCCCGATCCAAGCCGGACCGGCGCCGATTTCTGCCGCTGCTCCTTCCGATCGGACTTGCGGCGTTGGCGTTCGGACTGGCGCTGGTGGTGGTCTGGTTCTGGAAGTTGCGGCCCGATCCGGGACCGCTCGAGATCGATCAACTGACGCACACGGTGGCGATCTCCGCCGGACCGCCGAACCGCGAGAACCTGCTGAATCTGGCGACCGACGGCAACCGCATCCTGACGTCGGTGATGGAGGGCGGCCGGCCTCGCCTGTCGGCGATCTCGATCGGAACGGGCGAGGTGCAGAATCTTCCGCTTCCGCAGGAGCTCGCCTCCAGCGTCCTGACCGATATATCGCGGGACGGAACACGGCTGCTGTTGAAGAGTCACTCGTCCTCGGCGTCCGAGCAGGCGCTCTGGGTGGTGCCTTCGTCGGGCGGCAGCGCGCTGCGCGTGGGCGGTGTACTGGCGCACGATGCCGCGTGGATGCCCGATGGCGCAAGCATCCTCTATGCCAACGGCAACGATCTCGCCGTCATCCGG
Source organism: Granulicella rosea (assembly GCF_900188085.1). Taxonomy (GTDB): domain Bacteria; phylum Acidobacteriota; class Terriglobia; order Terriglobales; family Acidobacteriaceae; genus Edaphobacter; species Edaphobacter rosea. Next base: position 49,752 of record NZ_FZOU01000014.1, on the reverse strand, counting down.
CTGGACGACGGCGTCTCGACCCCGTTTGCGAAGTTGAACGGCAGAGCGTTCTGGATGCGCTGGTCGCCGGATGGCAAGGTACTGCGCTACACGCTGCAGGATCCCGTCTCGCACAACTCCGGCATCTGGGAGATGCAAAGCGCCGGAGAAACGCCCAGGCGCCTGCTCGGCCTGCAGGAGGAGCAGGGCGCCGCCTGTTGCGGCTCGTGGACATCGGACGGCAGCGCCTACATCCTGCAGGTCGGCGATAACCTGTGGCAGTTGAAGGGACATGGGTTCACCTCCAGTCTTTCGCAGTTGACGAACGGCCCGTTGCGCTATCTTTCGCCGGTAACGGCTCGCATCGGCTCGCGCATTTATTTCATCGGGCTGGACCGGCCCTTCGGCATGCAGCAGTTCGACGCCAGACAGGGCTTTCACCCCGCTCCCGCGTTCCTCGCCAACGCAAGCCGGGTGGACTACTCGCGCGATGGCGTATGGGTCGCATGGACGGACAACGATCAGAAGCTGTGGCGAGCCCGGGCCGCCGATGGGTCGGACAAGGTTCAGCTCACCCCTAGATACCTTGAGGTCTTCATGGCGCATTGGTCGCCGGACAGCAGCCGGCTCGCCGTGATGGCGCGCGAGCCGGGCAAGGTCTGGCGGACCTACCTGGTGAATGCGGACGGAGGCACGCCGCAGCCGGTGCTGAACGAGAATCGCAACGCGGCCGATCCCGGCTGGTCGGCCGACGGACAGAGTCTGGTCTTCGGCCGGGAGCCGGATCTGATGGGCAAGGAGAGCGGCTCGCACGCGATCCAGATTGTCCACCTGGCGAACATGCAGACGGAGATGTTGCCGGATTCGGAGGGCATGTTCAGCCCGCGCTGGTCGCCGGACGGTCGCTGGATCGTTGCGTTGTCGCTCAACCAGCAAAGCGTCATGATCTACGACGTCGCCGCACGGCGCTGGAAGGAGCTGGCCCGGACCAGCGCCGCCGACCCGATCTGGAGCGCGGATAGCAAAGCCGTATACATCCATGCCTTCCTGGCCGAAAAACAGCCGATTCTCAAAATCGATGTGCCCGACGGCGGTATGCATGTGATCGCCGATCTGAATGGCTTCCGCGACCCGGCGATCGTCAGTTATTTCTTCGGCGGCGTCACCCCGGCGAACGAACTGCTGGTGCAACCGAAGAACGGGACCGGCGATCTTTACACGCTCGACCTGAAGACCCGGTAGCGCGGGGATTGGCGCGCGCCCTGCCGTCCGATTATCGGATATAATCCCTAATTGAAATCAAGCTGCACCGATTTCAGATAGAGAATGAATAGGACTTCGATGGACGTGCTGAACCGTGTCTCCGGCGTCACCCGCCGTATTGTTGAGCGCAGCAAGCCTGCGCGCGAACGTTATCTGCAATCGATTGCCGGAGGAAACAGCGCTGGCCCCAGGCGGCAGGCCCTGGGCTGCGCCAATCAGGCCCATGGATTCGCCGCCTGCGGAGAGCACGACAAGTCGCTTCTGCGCTCCGGCAGTGGCGGCAATCTTGCAATTTTGACCTCGTATAACGACATGCTCTCCGCGCATCAGCCGTATGAGCGCTTTCCCGAGATCATACGAGCCGCCGCGCGCGAGGCCGGTGGCGCCGCGCAGGTGGCTGGCGGCATCCCTGCCATGTGCGACGGAATCACGCAGGGCGAGACCGGCATGGAGCTGTCTCTCTTTTCGCGGGACGTGATCGCGCTTTCGACCGCGGTGGCCCTCTCGCACCAGAGCTTCGACGCGGCCGTGTACCTTGGCATCTGCGACAAGATCGTGCCGGGGATGGTCATTGGCGCGCTATCTTTCGGGTCTCTTCCGGCCGTGTTTTTGCCCAGCGGCCCCATGACCTCCGGCTTTTCGAACGACGACCGCAAGCTGATGCGGCAGCGCTATGCCGAGGGACAGATCACGCGCGAGGAGCTGCTCAACGCCGAGGCGCAGTCCTATCACTCGCCCGGCACATGCACCTTCTACGGAACGGCGAACACCAACCAGATGATGATGGAGATCATGGGGCTTCACCTGCCCGGATCGTCCTTCGTCAACGCGAACACGCCGTTGCGCGACGCCCTGACGCGCGCTGGCACGCGGCGCGCACTGGCGATCACCGCTCTGGGAGCGGAGTATACGCCGGTTGGCCGGCTGCTCGATGAACGTGTCTTCGTCAACGGATTGGTCGGTCTGCTGGCCACCGGCGGCTCGACCAATCACACGATGCACATGGTCGCGATGGCCGCGGCGGCAGGCATTGAGCTGCGCTGGGACGACTTTGCCGAGCTGGCCGAGGTCGTGCCAAGCCTGGTGCGCGTCTATCCCAATGGCAAGGCCGATGTGAACCACTTTCACGCGGCAGGCGGCATGGGCTTTCTCATACGTGAACTGCTCGGCGCGGGCCTGCTGCATCCGGATGTTCAGACCATTGCAGGACCGGGTCTCAGCCGATACACGCAGGAGCCGTTTCTCGGCGCCGATGGCGAGCTGGTGTGGCGTGAGGGAGTCGCGGTAAGCGGCGAATCGAAGCTGCTGCGCCCCGCTGCGGAGCCGTTCGAAAGTCATGGCGGACTGGGCGTGCTCGATGGAAACCTCGGCCGCGCGATCGTGAAGACCTCGGCGATCGCGCCCGAGCGCCACACGATCGAAGGGATGGTGCGGACCTTTCACAGTCAGGAGGAGATGCAGGGTGCGTTCCTGGCGGGCGAGCTGCACCGCGACATCATCTGCGTCGTGCGCTTCCAGGGGCCGCGCGCCAATGGCATGCCGGAGCTGCATAAGTTGCTGCCCCCACTGCAGGCCGTGCAGAACCACGGATTCAAGGTGGCGCTGATCACCGATGGCCGTCTCTCGGGCGCATCGGGCGATGTGCTCGCCGCGATTCACCTGACGCCCGAGGCGGCGGACGGCGGTCCGATCGCGAAGCTGCGGGATGGCGACATCGTTCGCATCGATGCGAATACGCACGAGATGAACGTGCTGGTCGAGCCGGCAGAGTGGGAGCGCCGTGAACCTGCCGTCGAAGACCTCTCGGAGTCGGACCACGGCGTTGGCCGCGAACTCTTTCGCATGTTCCGCAGGACGGTCGGCACGCCCGATGCAGGCGCTTCGATCTTCTCTTCCGCCGCGCGTTGACTGCCTGATAAAACGTGGCCTCCGGCTGGTATGCGCGGAGACCACGTATAGGTTGAGGTCTACTGCTTGGTGAGTTTCCACTTCTGTGTGGCGCCGCCGTTTGGAGTGAACTGCACCACCTGGCTGCTTGTGCTCTGCGTTCCGGGCGCGATGTTGTCGTCGTCCAGAGCGAGGGCGCTCTGCGCGCTGATCACCTTGTAGTAGCCGCCGCCTACGCTGGTGATTGTCCAGTCCTTGTCGGTCTGTGTGCCTCCGGACTGAATCAGTCCGGCGCCCGACGTGGTGGAGTTGGCGGTACTGAGGTTGTATCCGTTCTGCTGGTTCGTCAAGGTGTATGTGCTGCCGCTGACCGAGGTGATCTTCCACTGCTGCGTGGTTGTCTCCGGAAGGTTGACGGGCCATTGAATGACCGGGCTGCCGCTGACCGTCGAGTTGCCGCTATCCATGGCCAGGCTGTTGTGCTGGCTGACGAAGGTATAGATGCCGCCGGAGACAAGGCCGTACTGCAGATTGCTCACATTGGATCCGACCGTGATCTTCGACGATGCGTTGCTGCTGGTGATGGCGACGCCATCGATGGTCACATCCTGCAAGGTGATGTTGGAGAGCGCACCGGCGGAGCTGGTGCCTTGAATCAGGCCCATGTGTCCGTTGCTGTTATCGACGGTGACGCGCGACAGGCTTACATCGCTCACCGGTCCGGCGCCACCGCTGCTGTAAGTCCATAACACGAGCGGAGCCACGAGGAACTCTCCCGAGGTGGAGCTTCCTTCGAGGTTTTCCATGTGGATGTCGTTGAAGTGAATGTTGCTCCAGGCGGCTGTGCCCTCGTCATGAGAGATGCTGACGGCACGCTGTCCGGCAACAACCTGGATGTTGCTGAAGAGGATGTTGGTGGCGGCGCCGGTCGACTGGTCGCCTACCTTCGTGCCGTCGCCTTCGTGGCTGTAGCCAACGTCGTTGCTGTAGATGATGTTCGTGACGGGGTTGGTATCGCCGGCCTTGGCGTCGAAGGTGTCGTCGCCGGTGATGCCCAGGCAGTTGTCGATCAGGGCGGTGTCGGTGGAGACGATGTCGTAGCCATCGCTGTGGACCCAATCGAAATCGTCCAGCATCTTCACGTTCTGGATGGTCACGTTCTGCTCATCCTGAATGTCAAAGGTCCAGGTGGTCGCGTCCTTGACGGTGATGCCGATGATCTTAAGTCCGTTGGGCCGGTTGCCGCTGCTGTCCGCGCTGCTCTCGATGATTCCCTTGCGGTAGTTGCCGAAGCCATCGATGGTTCCACCCGTGGTTGCGGGCGTGACCAGGACGGTCGAGTTGGCGTCGATGACGCCTCTGCCGGTGAAGGCGACGTTATTGATCGCGCCGGTAATCAGGAAGTTCTGCGGACCTTGTTCGGGCTGGCCGTTCTGCAGCGTTCCGCTAGTGTTCCAGGTGTAGTCGTTGCGGTTGGAGGAGCCGTGGATGAAGGCGCCAGCGGCGAGATAGATGGTGATGTTGCTCTTCAGTTGGATGTTGTTCGATATCTCGTAGACGCCGGCGGGAAAGTACAACGTGCCGCCGCCCGCGGAGCTGACGGTGTTGATCGCGTTCTGAATGGTGGTGTTCAGCAGCGTATTGCCGGTCTTGTCGGCGTTATAGGGCGAGGCGGTGATGTCGTACACGTTGCCGCCGATGGTCGGTATGTTTGTCTCCTGCGGATCGCCGGCGATGACCATCGGCTCCAGCGCGCCTGCGCTCGTGCTGACGCTGATGATGAGATACGTCGACTTACCCTGCGTGACGGAGAAGGTGAGGCTCGAACCGCTGACCGTTCCGGTGATGCCGAAGTCGTGCGGGCTGATGTTGTAGCTGGTGATCGCCGCTCCGTTACGGGTCGACAAGGTGAACGTGGTCGTGCCTTCGAAGGCGAGATGGCCGAAGCTATAGCGACCGCCGTAGTAAGAGGTAACCGGGATCGTCGTGCTGTCGGCTTTCAGGGTATACGTGCCGCTTGCGCCGTCATAGGGCGCCGCGGGATACGCCAGCATGTAAGTGGCCGTTGCATGAGCTTGAGATACTCCGAAGATGCCTGCGGCGAGGATCGCTAGATAGAGGAACGATCTTACGAGTGAGATGAAGCCCGAGTTACTCGGGAGGGCTTGGTTATGGGAAATCAGTGTCTGCATGGCTTCGCCTTTCAAGGTGGTTCACTGCGGCTGGCCTGAGCCGAACGGTCAAGAGGCTCAAGCATAGGAGGACGGGCGCGACAGCCTGCTCTCCCACGACGGCCGGGAAGCGAATTTACTGTCGAGCCGTGATATGCCGCTTTATCGAAGCTTGTCATGTGTGACACAGTTTCTTACCGTAAGAATCGGTATAAGTGCTTTCGATGGAATGCAGGTAAGAGCCACTTTGCCGGATTATTTTTAAACGCCGCAAATGGTTGTTATGCAGCCATGCGAAGGACTACCTTCCCTCTGTTTTTTGTAGGTTGTTGAAAGATTCCTTTTGCGTGGAGGTGTAGCCGCAGAAATGCAGAACAAACGGCAACCAAGGCGAAAGCCGGTCCTCCGTTGCGCGAAGGATGACAAGCCTTTTCAAGCGAGTGCCGGGCGCCCAGGAACCTACCCCAGAGCTCTTGAAGCTCTCGATATGTTGTTACTTTATTTCACATACCGAGAGCATATTTTCCAGCAGGTCGCGCTTACTACTTATCCTTCAAAGTTACCCGAAGCATCAGCACGCCATGTGCTGGGACGCTCGTGGTATAAACGCCATCGCGAAAGACGACGTCTGTGTGCCGCCAGAGATCGCGCGCCGACTTCACGTGGACGTCGGGATCCAGATCTTCGGCCTTGATCGCGACCGTCGCTTCCGTCTTGCCGAGGTTCACGACACCTACGGCAACGGAGCGATCGGCCAGTGGCTTGACCCACGTCTCAAGGTCGCCATGCTTCACGGGCGTCGCCTGTTTGCCCAGCGCGTCCTGATCGACGGCGAGCACCTCACGGTTCATCAGGATCTCTTTGATCGCCGGCGTCATCGTGCGGATGTCGTTGCCCGCGAGCAGCGGCGCGGCGGTGAGCGCCCACAGGCTCATGTGCGTTCTGTACTCTTCATCGGTCATATGGCCGTTGCCGATCTCCAGCATATCGGGATCGTTCCAGTGTCCCGGACCCGCATAGGGAGCGGTCGGAACCTGCTTCTCGATGTTGGAGATCATGCTGGTCCACGTGTCGCTGATGTCGCCGGTGGTGCGCCAGAGATTGCCTCCGACCTTCGCGCCCCAACGCTCGACGTTGCCGCTTCCGTACTCGCACAGGCTGTAGACGATCGGGCGTCCGCTCTTGAGCAGGGCGTCGCCCATCTTCTGATAGATGGCCTGCAGATCGTCATGGGTGTAGATGAAGCGCGCGCCGCACCAGTCGTACTTCAGATAGTCGACGCCCCATGCGGCGAAGGTCTTCGCGTCCTGTTCTTCGTGTCCGTAGCTGCCTGGGTACTCGGCGCAGGTGCGCGGCCCGGGCGAGGAGTAGACGCCGAACTTCAGGCCCTTCGAGTGCACGTAGTCGGCGAGCGCCTTCATATCGGGAAACTTTTTATTTGAGCCCAGGTTGCCCTGTGCGTCGCGCACGCCTTCCCATGTGTCGTCGATGTTCACATAGACATAGCCAGCGTCGCGCATGCCGCTCGTGACCATGGCATCGGCGATTTCGCGAACCGTCTTATCGTCGATCCTGCTCTGGAAGAGATTCCAACTATTCCAACCCATGGGCGGGGTCCTGGCCAATGCATTGGCCGGGACATCATGCAATGCGGGCGGGGCGATGTGGTCATACGGAGGATATTCATCGCCTGCTTTGGCCAGCGTCGCGACGAAGTGAGAGTCGTCGCGCGTGAGTTGCAACTCGCTGCCGGCGACATCGCCCGCGATCTTCGGCTTGGCGTCCTTCGGGGAGGAGAAGAGTTCGAAGTGCGTTCCCTTCAACACGCCCTTCACCTCATAGATATGGCCGATGGTGGTGACCGTTCCACTGACATCGGCGCCGGTCTGATGAAGATCGAGGAAGACTCGAACGGGCTCGCCATTGTCGAGCACGCGCTGGTTGCCGACCCACTTGCCGGCGATATTCTGCCCCATGACAGGCATGGCGAACGATGCGGCGATGAGGAGGGCGGGGAAGGTGAGGCGCGAAATGAGGCGGACTGCCATCGATGTTCTCCTTGTCGATCCGGGATGAGGCGCAACGAGACGCTCGTCCGGTTGAACGAGATCCGAAGGTGATGTGGCCCGCGATACGAGGGCATACCCCAAGGGCTGAAGCACCGTCGTTGCCGGGTTTCAGCGCCAGGGCTAAAGCCCTGGCTTACCTGAAAGCAACGACGGGCACAGTCATCGCGCTTGTCGAAGATGAGCCGGTTTCATTTGCCGGCATACGTGATGCGCCACACCGAACGGCTGCCATCGTCGGTGACGAGCATGCTGCCGTCATGCGCGATGGTCACGCCCACGGGGCGGCCCCAGACCTCGCCGTCCTTGGTGACGAAGCCGGTGAGGAAGTCCTCGTATGTGCCTTCGGCTTTGCCGTTGTGCATGGGGATGCGGATGACCTCGTAGCCGGCGCGGTTGGCGCGGTTCCAGCTTCCGTGCTCGGCGGCGAAAGCGTCGCCGCGGTAGGCCTGCGGAAAGCCGGAGTGTGCGGTGTAGAAGGCCATCTCAAGCGAGGCCATGTGCGGCTGAACGAGGACGTCGGGGACGCTTACCTTGCCGGATAGATCGACACGCTTGCAGGACTTGCCATCGGGCGAGATGGCGCCGGCCTGCGGATTGGCCGCGAGGCCGTCGGCGCAGGGCGCGGGGACGCGCGGGTCGGCGTGCGAGCCGATGTAGTACCACGGCCAGCCGTAGAAGCTGTCCTCCTTCACCGACGTAACGTAGTCGGGCACGAGGTGGTTGCCAAGGTTGTCGCGCTCGTTGACCGAGCACCAGAGCTCGCCGGTGGTGGGCTCGATCGCCTCGCCGACGCAGTTGCGAATGCCGGAGGCGTAGACCTTGAGGAACTTGCCTTCGGGGGTAAACTCGAGCACGTCGGCGCGATGAAACTCGTTGGGCGTCGTGTCGGGATCGTCGAGGTTCGAACCGGAGCCTACCGAGACCAGCATCTTCGAGCCGTCGGGGGTGAAGACGATGTCGCGGGTCCAGTGCCCGCCGCCGCGAAGCTGGGCGAAGCCGGGAAGCTGCGCGACGACCTTTTCCGCCGGGCCGGAGGCCACGAGGTCGCCCGACTTATACGGGAGGCGGACGACGGAGTCGGTGTTGCCAACGTAGACCCACTTGGGATTGTCGGCCGGGTAGAAGGCGATGCCGAAGGGCAGGTTGAGGCCCTTGGCGAAGGTGGAGACGGTCTGGGCCTTGCCGTCGGGGCCGACGCCGCGCAGGACGAAGATCTTGTCGCCGTGCGAGTCGGACAGGAAGATGTCGCCGTTGGGCGCCGTGCGCAGGAGACGCGGCTCGCGGAAGGTGCTGGGCGCGGCAGGCACGCTGGGCGCCTGGTTGTTCTGCGACGAGGAGGCGGCGGTGGGGGTGAAGTCGCCACCGGCGTAGAGGGTGACCTTGAAGCCGGCGGGCGCGATGGGCCACGCGCCGGCTGGCTTGGCGACGAGATGCGGACCGTTATTGACAGCCTCCTGCGGGGCGGGCGCGGGGAGGTCGGCCGCGGTGATCCTGCGGCGAACGCCGGGTTGCTGCTGGTTCCAATCAGCGAAGGCGGCCTGTCCTGTGACAACCTGCTGAGCGAATGCGGGGGAGGCAGCCGCGATGATGCTGACGGCGAAGAGCACTTTCTTCATGATGGGGCTCCAAATATCGAACGGCGTTGGACAGAGGCGAACATAAGGTCGAAATCCGCCTCGCCCCATGGTTCTGTCGTTACCCCTTGGGAGGCCGCCCCACCTTGATACGTCATACCCCGGTCTGCAATAAGTGTGACACGGTGTCTTACTGTAAGGATACGTTCGGAGGCCGGTTAGGACGCAGAATTTACCAGCTTCCAATGGCCACAACGTGCGGAGGACCTGCCCGTCCCGCCGTAATGTCGGTCGAGACGACGATCTGGAAGTTCTGCTTCTGCAGATTGATCGGCTTCGAATGCAGCGCGCCGGTCAGCTCTTTCTTGTTCGCCAGAAACTCGCTTGCGGCTTCGGTGCCGAAGTGAGAGATGCCCGCGACCTGCACCAGGAACTGTCCGGCCTTTCCGGACAACTGTCGCGTGATCAGCCCGTAATCCCGGGTGATGTTGCCGTCGCGACTCTCCATCTTCCAGACTCGCCTGGAGCCCGCGGTCTCGAGGATCTTCGGCGCGTCGCGCGACTCGTCGAAGACGAAGTTGGACTCCGACGTAAGCTCCGACGCCCACTCGGTATTGATGGCCCCGACGATGACCACGGGCGAGTCGCGCATGTCGGCGTAGGTGGCCTCTTCTCCGAATCGCAGCTCGAAGCGGATGCCCTGCTCGGTGAGCAGCTTGCCGATATTGACGGCGGCCACGACGGCGCCGATGCCCGGCCCCGAGGATCGAACGGGAACCATGTCGCTCCACTGGACGGTGTCGGTCGGCGCCATGGGAAGGATCTGGTCGCGACGCGATTCGCGCGTGGCGAAGGCCTCGGGGTGCTTCGCGGCGTACTGATCGTAGAGCTTCTCGGAAGGGCGATAGACGATCGGCTTGGGCAGGCAGATCAGTACGGGTCTCGCGGAGAGGGAAGCCGGTTGCCAGAAGGTCTTCAGCGTCGAATCCGGCGAATGGCGCAGGTAAGAGAAGGTAAGCCAGGCCACGAGCGCGAGACAGGCAGCGGCAGGAATCGCGAGACGCCAACGCCGGTCGCGCCAGCCGGCATGCTGCGGCGCCGAGGCGACGGGGACCACCGGGGGGTGGTCGTTCTGCCCATGAGGCAACGACTCCGCCGCCGCAGACAGGTGCTCCATCGTACCCGATGGAGCCTCGTCGACTCCTTCGGCTTCGGCGTGCGTCGTCTCGGGCGACGGCCACGGCTCGTAGTGAGGGATGCTCTTGCGGTAGAGAAAGACAGGCGCATAGGAGCCGACCGGAATCTGGATGAGGATGTCGGCCTGTATCTCCGGGTCGGCGTGATAGCTCTCAAGCCGCCGCCGCACATCGCCAGCCTGCACGCGAACGACCGGGTCTTCTCCTGTCGCGTAGTCTGGCTTGCGTCCGAAGAGTTGCACCCCGATGAGCCGCTCCTTCAATAGATCGCCGTGTCCATTGATCTTCTCGTCGACTACATACTGGAGGAACTCCTTGCCGCGACGGCTGGTTCTGAAATGCCGGCTGGCAACGATCCGTTGCAGCTCCTCTCGAATGAGATCCGGCGCTATTGGAACCTCTTCCGATGCGGGAGAAGAGTGGCCGTTTCGATCGTCGAGAATTGCCTCTTTCAACATGCCGGAAATTATACCCCGCGCGGTACACGGAACGTCGTTGCGAATGACTGCAATGAAAACAAGGAGTTAGCGGCATTCTTACAGTAAGAGCACTGTGTCACACATCACAAAGCCTCTCCAAGCGGCGTATCAAGGCTCGTCACTACTTACTGGTTTTCGCGTTCGCCGAGGCGACCGGCGCCAGACGTTTCAGGAGGCTTCACCCATGCAATTTGCTGAAAAAGCATTCACAACAACGAGCGGTCCACTCCGCCGGTTCTTCTCTCCTCCACTCCTTCGGTCTATCGTTCTCGCCAGCATGCTTCCGGGAACGGCCATGCTTGCGCAACTGGCTGGAAAGGGCGCCATCAGCGGCATCGTCGACGACCCGACCGGCGCCGCGATCCCGAACGCGAAGGTAACGGTCACCAACACCGCCACCGGCGTCAGCGTCACGTCCATCACGACCGCCGCGGGCGACTATAACTTCTCCACGCTCGATCCCGGCGGCTACACGATCAAGGTCGAGGCTCCCGGCTTCGAGACGCAGCAGCAGCAGAACGTCAACGTCAACGCGCTTGAGACCACGAACTACAGCCCGAAGCTGACCCTCGGTTCGAGTTCCGAGACGGTCAATATTTCGACCGCCCCGCCCCAACTGCAGACGGCCGACGCTACGCTCGGCGGAACGCTTGAAGCGGAGATGTACTCCGCCCTTCCGGTCGAGATGGGCGCGTTCGGCTCGCAGGATCAGCGTCGCGCGACCGACTTCGCCTATCTGCTGCCCGGCGTGCAGGGCAACCAGACCAGCGGTGGAACCACGACCAACTCGGGCATCGTGAACGGTGTAGGGTCGCGCGGCGGCGCAACGGCAATCTACGTCAATGGCGTGCCGTTTACGAACGTCTCCGGCGAAGGCGATCCGCGATTTGTCTGGTCGGCGATCTCGGTGGATGCGGTCGGTCAGTTTCAGGTGCAGACGTCGGGCTACTCCGCGATGTATGAGGGCGAAGGCGTGCAGAACTACAACGTCAAGCAGGGCGGCAAAGGTTACCACGGCTCTGTGTACGAGTTCTTCCGCAACACGGCGCTCGATTCGTGGGGCTTCGTCAAGTCCAACAACCCCTATACGGGTCTTCCGCAAAAGCCGGTGGAACATCAGAATGAGTTCGGCCTCACGATTGGCGGGCCGCTGCTTCCATTCGGATCGCTGCGCGAGAAGCTCTTCTATTTCGGCAACTACACCGGCTTCCGTAGCACCTCCACTCACCCGACGATTCAGAGTTACCCTTCCGTGGCGGAACAGCAGGGCAACTTCCAGGGCATCGCCAATATTTACGACCCGAATACGGAGACGGCCTGCACCGCGTTTTACGGGTACGAGTGCCGCTACCAGTTCGGATATACGCACGGCACGTCTCCCACCGGTGCAGGCAGCGCGCAGGTACCCACCGGCGCGCCGATCAATGTGATCCCGAACAGCGAGATGAGCAAGGTCGCCCTGGCTCTGCAGTCGCTTCTTCCCAACTCGCAGTTGATCAACGCCAACCCGACCAACAACTTCATCGCCCCGAATGTGAAGGGTCTCAACAACTACTCCACGACGCACCGCATCGATTACATCGCCTCGGGCAAGGATGTGCTGACGATCATCGGCGGCTATGGACGGCAGGTGAGCAGCAGTCCTGTCGGTTCGACCAGCACAACCAACAATCAGGGGCCGGAGCCTTACAACTATGGCCAGGCCTATGCGCCCAAGACCTATGTCGGGATCATCCAGGAAACGCATGTGTTCAAGCCCAACCTGCTGAACCAGTTCAACTACGGGTTCGGCCGCTATGCTTCGCTGGACTTCAACGTCAACCAGACTCCGAAGTACGCGGCGACGACCTTCGGCTATAACGGAGCACCTGCCGGCGAGGCTTCGGGCGCCTTTCCCAATGTGACATTCAGCGGCGTCGACGCGCCCACAAGTTTCGCGGGGTACACCGCCGTCATCGGAATCGCGAACTCGTTTGAGCTGCTCGACAATCTGCAGTGGACGCTGGGCAAGCACTCGTTGACGTTTGGCGGGATGATCAGCTGGCTGGAGTACTCCGATACTCCCGCGGTGGGCGGATCGACCGTGGTGACCATCAGCAATGCGGTGACGGAGACGGCGGGTATTCAAAGCAACGGCTCCCTCATCAGCTCGACCGGTGTGGGATACGCCAGCTTTCTGCTCGGGCAGCCCGACAACGTCAGCTTCACGCAGTATGCGGTGGCCACCACCAACGCGCGATTCCGGCCGATGTCGCCGTATGTGCAGGACACATGGAAGGTGAACAATAAGCTGACGCTCGATCTTGGGTTGCGCTACGACTTTTATCCGACTTACAGGGAAGCTCACGATGTGATGAGCTACTTCGACCCCAACCTGCTGAATCCAGTAACCGGCACAAACGGCGCGTTGAACTTCGCGGGGAGTGGCGCTGGAACGTGTAACTGCCACACCCCGGTGAGCAATTATTTCAAGAATATCGGTCCGCGCATTGGATTGGCGTATCAGGTCGATCCGAAGACGGTCTTCCATGCCAGCTACGGTGTGATTTATTCGCATGGAAATGGCGTGGCGGGTTCGGCTGCGTCGAGTCAAGGTACGAAGACCCTTGGGTTCTCGGCATCGCCCAACTTCCAGGCAAACACCGCAACCTATCTCACCTCGGCGCCGCTTGACGCTGGCGTGCCAGCTTACATTCCCTCCGCTGGCCGCGCTTCCGGCGCCCAGTATGGTACGGGTTACACGACGACCGCAGGGTATACGGGTTCGCCATCGACTGCGTACTACGGTGACCCCTACTACGGCAGCCGGGCGCCGCAGTTCATCAACTACGCGGCCGGCTTCCAGCACCAGTGGACGAGCACCTTCACCTCGTCGATCAGCTATGTCGGCAGCCAGGGTCACTTTCTGGCAACCGACGGCAGCAACCCGCGCGGCTATTGGGCGGATCAGTTGGATCCCAAGTATCTGGGTCTTGGTTCGTGCCTCTCCACGGCGGTCTCGAAGCTGGCCACGACTACGAATGGCGCAGGCGCCAACTGCGCAACCGCGCTGCAGCAAGCTGGAGCTTCGGTTCCGGCCTGGTTCAACACGGGTCAGCAACTGAACGTCGCACTCAAGCCGTTCCCGCAGTATGCCGTAAACGACAACTACAATCAGGTTGGCAACGCACATTACAACGCGCTTCAGTTGGTTGCCAATCTTCGCGTCACGCATGGCATCACGATCATGTCGAGCTACACGTGGGGCCGCGGCATCGACGACACCGGCACCTTCCGTTCGGGGTATGCCATCCCGGCGGCATACTCGAACACAGGCCGTTCGTACAAGGCGGATGCGATCGAGCGCACGGTCTCGTCGGTCAATCAGCCACATCACTTCGTCTTTACCGGCGTGGAGCATCTTCCCTTCGGCGCCGGTCATTTCGGTGGCGAGCATGCCTGGACGCGAGCGATCCTCGGCGGCTTCGAGTTCTCGCAGATCGTGCAGATCTACTCCGGTTCGCCGCTGGCTCTCACGGCCACGTCGTGCCAGACCAACCCCGCGCAGTCAACCTGCGAGCCAACGCTGAATCCTGCGTTTACCGGCAGCGCACGCCTTACGAAGCACTGGTCGGGCTTCGGTCCGAACATCGTGGCGAGCACCGGCAGCGCAACCGTCGCTCCCTCTGGGCCATTCATTGCTCCGGCTCTGGCGAACACGGTGTACATGCCGGCTTACACCTTCGGCAATGCACCTCGTACGGCGCCGTATGGACTGACAGGCCCTGGCTACTTCGGCATGGATATCAGCCTGCGGCGCAGCTTCCCCCTACATATCAACGACAAGACGAAGTTCGATATTCAGGCCGACTTGTACAACGTGACCAACTTTGTGCAGTTCGGAAATATCAACCTCTCCGTAGGCAACGCGAGCTTCGGCGTTCCTTCCACCCAAGCCAACAATCCGCGTCAGGCACAGTTTTCGGGCCGTATCGAATTCTAAGCCTGCGCAACCGTTGAACCGTTGAGGTCGCGGTACGGAACGCTCTTCCTCTTGGAGGAAGGACGAACCATACCGCGACTCTTCTCTCCCATGCGAGAGTTGGCGCTCCCATCTTTCCATTTGCAGCAATGAGTCATGTCCCCAGGAGAAAAGTTTATGGACCGCAGAGAAATGATTGCAGCGATTGGCTGTTTCGGAGCGTCGACCTTGACCGCACAGGCAGCCGTCGCGCCTAAGAGCGACGGCGTACGTCCGACCGTCTTCGATCCCCGCGTCTTCGGAGCGGTTGGCAACGGCCGCGCCAAGGACACCCCGGCAATACAGCGCGCGATCGACGCATGCACGGCAGCCGGCGGCGGCATCGTCTACCTTGCGCCCGGCACGTATCTCTGCGGCACGGTGGTCCTCAAGTCCAACGTCACGCTCTATCTCGAGGCGGGCGCGACCATCCTTGGCAGCGGCGATATCGCCGACTACAAGCAGCTCCATCTCATCTTTGCCAGCAACGCGCAGAACGTAGGCCTCGCGGGCACGGGCAAGATCGATGGCAACGGTCCGGCGTTCTGGGTGCGCACGAACCGGCCGCAGGTATCGGAGGATCTGGCGTGGTTCGACGCGATCCATCTCGACTGGACGCATACGCCAAAGCATCCTTCGCCCATGGTGGAGTTCGAAGGCTGCACCGATGTTCATATCTCCGATGTCCTCCTCACCAACGCTCCAGGGTGGACGCTGCGGCCCTTCAACTGCGAACGCGTGCAGATTCGCGGGATCGTCATCAAGAACCCGGTCTACAGCCCGAATTCGGACGGCATCGATCCGACCTGCTGCACGGACGTGGTCATCTCGGACTGCATCATCGACACGGGCGACGATGCGATCTGCCTGAAGAGCGAGTCGCTCGACGGCGCGCCGGTTCGACCGTCGAAGAACATCACCGTCACCAACTGCGTCCTCAGCGGCTGCTGCAACGGCTTCAAGTTCGGCACGCCAACGTTCGGCGGATTTGAAAACATCACCTTCTCGAACTCGGTGATCTATAACGACGACGTGCCTCTGTCCTCGCGGTCGATCGCAGGCATTCAGTTGAGCGCTGTCGATGGCGGCTGGGTCGATGGAGTCGTCATCAGCGGCATCCAGATGCGGCGTGTGCGGGCGCCGATCTGCCTGCGCCGCGGAACGCGACATACGGACAACGTCACGCCGCAGAACGGCATGCGCGGCGTCGTCATCGAAGGTCTGCATGCGACCGACGCGATCCTGACCAGCTCCATCACCGGGCTGCCGGGCATGCACATCGAGGATGTTCGCCTGTCGGATATTCGCATCGCCACCACGATGCCGGGTAAGCCGGAGTGGGTGTCGAAGCCGGTGCCCGAGGTCGCGCCCGACTATCCGCAGTCGCGCATGTTCGGCTGGCTGCCTGCAAGCGGCCTGTATGTGCGTCATGTGCATGGTCTCTCCATGCGCGACGTATCGTTCTCGGCGCCGGCCGATGAGTGGCGCCCCACGATGGTCTTCGACGACGTGCAGAACCTTCGGATTGACGGTCTTCAATCCACGTCCGCGCTCCATGGCGAACCCATGCTGCAGATGGACGATGTGACCGGCGCATGGGTCTCAGACGCGAAGGCGCCGCAGGGCGCACGCGCGCTGTTGAAGTCGAAGTCGTCGAAGGATCTGCTGGTCACGGGATGCGATCTGCGCGGCGCCGCCGCTGTTGCCGAGGGCGATGCGAGCGCAGTCCACAGCGAGTACAACGTGATGAAGAAGGCGTAAGCGCGATGCAGGAGGGAAGCCGCGCCGGCTGCGCATGGAGCAGGCCGGCGCGCTTCGATGTCGGCTCTACTGCGCGGCTGTGAGGACGACCGACGCTTCACCGGTGAGTAGGCGGAAGGTGAAGGTCTCCTGCAGGTAAAGGCGGACGGTTGTATCGGTATGGCTGAGGTAGCCGATCGAGACGTCCTGGCCGATGTTCAGTTCGAAGTCGCCGCCGCGCGTGGTGAGGACAAAGGCGCCTTCGATGGCAGGCGCCCATACGATGTTGCCGTCGACGATGCGTTTGATATGTTCGAGAACAGGATAGCCGTGGTCGCTCGTCTCGGTGAGCTCGGTGTAGGCCTTGGCGCCGAGCAGCACCGAGTAGGGTCCGTTGACGCCGGCAAGGCGAAGCTGGCCGAGCGCCTGGGCGATTGCGTCGGGATAGGCGCGGACGTCGGCCGGAAGCGTGAGGATGGGGTTGCTCGTGCCTTCGCGAATGCCCTGGATATTGGCCTCGCGATAACCGTTGAAGATAGCGCGGTCTTCGGCAAAGGCGAGCTTGCGTGCGGCGTCCTTGGCGGGTTGCCAGTCGGAGTCGTTCGAGCCTCGCTCGACGTCGTCGATGGCTTCGCGGGTCAGTTCGAAGGGGACGCGGAGCTCGACGAGCGGCATCACCTGCCGCTGGCGGGCGAGGATGTCTTCGCCGGGCGAAGCGAGAGGGAGCAGATGACCGGTGCCGACGCCGGGAAGACCAATTCCAGCGGGTGACGGTACGTCCACGACGCGGCGGCCCGCGAGATATCGCTTGAGCGTGCGGGTGGTCTCCTCCTCGATCTCCGCCCAGGCGGCGTCCGAGATGGGGGCGAGCTCCCGATGGAGGTTATTCATTGCGTTCTCCTTTGAGCGATCCTATGTTGAGCGATCCTGTTCCAGACGAAGTGTCTTTGTTGGATGACGGCGCGACCGGGGCCGATGCAGCGACAGGCGGTGTAGCGAGCGCCGCGGCGGCTGGCTGCTCCTGGCCCACACCTTCGAGGAAGGTCGCCGAGGGCGCGAAGAAGAGGCCTCCGGTAATGGCGCGGCTGAAGTCGAGCAGGCGGTCGTAGTTTCCCGGTGGACGGCCGACGAACATGTTTTCAAGCATCAGCTCCGTGACGCGCGGCGTGCGGCTGTAGCCGATAAAGTAGGTGCCGAACTCTCCACGGCCCGGCTGCCCGAAGGGCATGTTGTCGCGCAGGATCTTGAGCTCCTTGCCATCCACCTCGATGACCGTCAACGCGCTGTGGGCGTTGCTGGGCTTGGTGGCCTCATCGAGCTCGATGTCGGTCATCTTCTTCCGGCCGATGATACGCTCCTGCGCCTCGGTGGTGAGGGCGTTCCAGGCCTTCATGTCGTGGAGGTATTTCTGGATGAGCACGTAGCTGCCGCCGGCGAAGGCCGCGTCCTCGTCCCCGACGAGCGCGGATTGCAGAGCAAGGTCCCCGCGTGGATTCTCCGTGCCATCGACGAAGCCGATGAGATCGCGATCTTCGAAGTAACGGAAGCCCTGGACCTCGTCGGCCACCTCGACGGCATCGGCGATGCGCTCCATGATCTGGGTCGCGAGTTCGAAGCAGATATCCATGCGACCGGCGCGAAGGTGAAAGAGAATGTCGCCGGGAGTGGCAGGGGCATGGCGGTTGCCGGCATGGAACTCGCGGAAGGGATGAAGCTCCGCCGGTCGCGGAGATCCAAACAGCCGGTCCCAGACGCCCGATCCGAAGGCGGTAATACAACTGAGGCCGGCATCGATATCGCGGAACTCCACGGCGCGGACGATGCCCGCAAGGTCGCCGGTGAAGGAGCGTATGGTGTCGAAGCTCCCGGCGTCGTTCTTGATCGTAACGACGAGGAAGATTGCCGCACGGGTGAGCGGCGCGAGCACAGACTGTGGAAGCGGCAATGGGTCTGGCCCTTGGGATATCGTCATACGTTCTCTCGTTCGACCGCTGTGCGCGCGGCAACTTGCCCCATCCTCGCACATATGGTCTGTTGAAGAGTTTATCGCGAAAGCGCATGCCTCGACGCCCTCCATGGCGCCACGCTCCGCCCCCTCAATCGAGGGATAGGGTCGAAGGTGCATCCTGTCTGATCGACAACGGAAGATCAAGGCTTTCGCATCGAGTAAGACCTTTCCAAAGCTCACGGCCAGCGGTTCCGACGGTCTCTTCTACACGCAGGAGCAGGCTCGAGAGGTTGTGGCCTGCGTGCGAGAGCGCGGCATGGCTCGTCGCTTATCCAGAGTTAGCCAGCGGGACAACTCATCGCGGCTCCGTTACTCGGCGAGTACAGCCTTGGTGAGGTTGCGTGGGTTGTCGACGTCGATGCCGTTCTGGATGGCCATGCAATAGGCGAAGAGCTGGAAAGGGATGACCTCGAAGAGGGGCATGAGCGGCTCGCGCACGGGGTCGACGAAGACGGTGTGGGTGGCGAGGCCCGCGATGGTGAGGTCGCCTGTGTTGGCGATGGCGAAGGTGTTGGCGCCCTGATCGCGCATGTCGCGCAGCAGTTGGACGACCTTCTCGTAGCGCTGGATGGAGTCGGGGTCGGCGCGGTCGACGGTGGCGATCATGACCAGCGGCGTGCCTTCGGCGACGAGCGCGTTGGGGCCGTGTTTGAGCTCGCCCGAAGGGTAGCCCTCGGCGTGGAGATAGGCCGATTCCTTGAGCTTGAGCGCGCCCTCGCGTGCGATGGGGTAATGGACGTTGCGTCCGAGGAAGAGGAAGTTCTTGGCGTCGCGGTGCTGCTCGGCGGCGGCGCGGATGGCGATCTCCCAGGCGGGCAGTTGCGCGGCTACCTGCGCGGGGACGCGCGCGACTTCATGCAGGCGGGCGCGGAGTTCTTCGGGCGCAATCTCCTCGGCGACCTCGGCGGCGAGCAGCGAGAGCAGGTAAAGATTCAGCAACTGCGCGGTGAAGCTTTTGGTAGCGGGGATGGCGCGTTCGCGACCGGCGGCGGTGGGGAAGGAGACGGTCGCCTCGCGCGCCATGGTCGAGCCGGGGACGTTGGTGATGGCGAGCGTGACGTGTCCGGCGTGGTTGGCGCGGCGCAGCGCGGCGAGGGTGTCGGCGGTCTCGCCGGACTGCGAGATGACGAGGACGGCGGCGTCGCGGCGGCACTTTTCGGTGCGATAGGTATACTCGCTGGCGTACTCGACGTCGACGGCGATGCCGCTGAGGTCTTCGATCATGAGTTCGGCGACGAGGCCGGCATGGCGGCTGGAACCGCTGGCGGCGACGACGATCTGCCGGTGCGACTCGCGCAGCCACTGGCGGATGGGCTCGCAGGTCTCGGCGATGAAGGTCGCGCCGGTCAGATAACGCTCGAGCGTGGCGGCGAGAGCCTGCGGTTGCTCGTGAATCTCCCTAAGCATCCAGTGCGGGAAGGGTTGGGGCGTGTCGGACATGATGGACCTCGCAGATGGCTTAGTATCAGTATAAATCGTCATTTGGCGGCTATACGATCAAAATATAGTGTTTTTTGAGAAATTTTGCCCATCATGGTCGGTCTGATTGTCGGCATCGACCTGAATCGGCACGGAGACGGAGGTGGAATGCGCTGGCCTATGCCAGGGGCGACGGTGGTCGCAAGCGAGTTGAGCCCGCAGAGGGTGAGCCGCGAGGGGGGCGGTCTCCGGCTTACCGAGGGCGCCGACGCAGCAACATCTGCGTGACCAGCACAGGAAGTCATAACCCGGATACAGGCCTGCCATGTTTGTGGTTTACACCAAGTAACTCGCACTGTCCGGCAAAGCAACTAAGATCAACTGCATGTGTAACAATTCCAGTTGCACACGTCCGATAACGGAGTCTCTGTCTCATTTACGTGTAGGCGCAAAGTTGAATTGTCCGGGCTGAAGGTTAGCGGCAGTGCGGTGGCAATGTGAGATCGATCCCAAATGTACTTTAGAAAGGTCATGCGCCAGTGCATGATGGAGTCGGCACAGGGGCTCCGACGTTGGCTTGTGGCAGGTGGATAGCCTCTCCGTAAGATGTCGCGACGGTGATGGTGGAGCCCTGATAACCATCACCGTCCAGCGATGCGGCGATCTAAAGATTCTTTCCGTTCCCCTCGATCACCTTCTGGTAAAAGCGAGCGCTCAGTTTGGGCGTCCGCTTTTGCGTCTTGAAGTCGACATGAACAATGCCGAAGCGCTTCCCGTAGCCATCCGCCCACTCGAAGTTATCGAGCAGGCTCCAGACGAAGTACCCCTGCACAGGAGCGCCATGTGCGAGCGCATGCTCGAGCTGGCTGAGGCAGTTGCGCAGATACATGATGCGGCCCGTGTCGAGACACTCGCCGTTCGCATTCAGCCCATCGTCGGCCGAACAGCCATTCTCCGTAATGTAGATGGCCTTCGGGCGCCAGCACTCATGCACCAGCCGCGGTCCCCAGTGAACGCACTCCGGGCTCACGGTGAGCCAGGAACTGGCCATATGGGGAAAATCGGCCGGTAGCGCAAGCGTCTCGTACGATGCTGGCGAATGGCTTGCACGCACATAGGTCGAGGTATAGAAGTTCAGACCCAGCACATCGAGCGGGGTTGAGATGATGCGCATCTCCTCGGCGGTGAAGTGAGGCGCATCGACGCCCAGACCGGCAAGGTAACGATCGGTATAAACGCCTTCGAGGATCGCCGTAAGGTATGAAGCATTCTCCTCGCGCATCGCCGTGCGCGCGGCGGCGATGTCGTCCCCGGAGGGAGTTACAGGGACCGGCGCAATGGGGTTCTCCGCCACGCCAACCTGTACATCGCCCACTGCGTGTGCCCGTATAGACTGCACGCTGAGCCCATGACCGAGCAGCGCATGATGGTTGAGCTGCGCAAGGCGTTTGCGACCAACCTTCAGTCCCGGCGCATGCGTCCCGTTGCCATAGCCCAGCTCGACGAAGGTGCGAATCTCATTCATGGTGAAGAAGTGCTTCACACCAACCGCGGATAGTTTGCCCGCGACATACCCGGCGTACTCCGCCAGCCGATACGCGGTGTCGCGGCTCTCCCATCCCCCGCGATCCTGTAAAGCCTGCGGCATATCCCAGTGATACAGCGTGCAGAAGGGTTCAATTCCATGCGCATGCAACTCTTCCACCAGCCGCAGGTAGAAGTCGAGACCCTGTGGATTGGGCATGCCACCGCCCGTAGGAAAGACGCGCGGCCAGGCCACGGAGAAGCGAAAAGCTTGAATGCCCAGTCCGTTCATAAGCTGCACATCGTCACGATAGCGCCGGAAGAAATCGTCGGCGACATCGCCCGTGTCATGGTTGGCGACCTTTCCCGGCGTGTGAGAGAAGGTATCCCAGATCGAAGGTCCGCGACCTGCATCGTTCACAGACCCTTCCACCTGATACGAAGCAGTCGCGGAGCCCCAGAGAAAACGATCCGGAAAGCCCTCGGACCGACGACCCATCGGAGAAACCGATGGAGCATTTTCGAGAGCGAAAGAAGAGGTTGCAGTTGAAGCAACGGCCGATGCGCCAAGCAGGCGGCCAAGGTCACGTCGTGAGAGAGAGGTTTTCATGCGCCCCATGGGTTCGTTCGAATCGTTGCATCTGTCGCGTGATAAGAAGAGACGATACGGCGCGGAGTCGCGTTTCCGCGAGGCTCCGCGCCATGGTCGTTACTGCACGTTGAGCGTGAAGCTGAAGCTCTTCACGATGTTGCCCGTGCCGTTGGCCGGAGTCGTCGTCGTGCCGTTTGGCGTACCGGTGAGCGTCACCGTGACCGTCGATGAGCCCTTAGGGGTGGATGCCGTATTGCCGCCGCATCCGTTCAACGAGACCAGCGCAGCGCCCGCAATCAGCACGCACGCAAGCGTCATGGCATAACGAGGCATACGCTTGCGCCACAGACCGAGCAGCAGCAGCGCGGCAAACGGCGCCATCCATGCCGCCACCGTGGTTGGCGGCGGAGTGTAGGTCGCGATGGTGAGCTGCACGCTCTGCGGCGCAGTGCTGCCGTTCAATGCGACCGTTGCCGGCAGGAAGCTGCATTGCGTGTTGGCGGGCAGTCCAGAGCACGCCATGTCGACCCCACCCACGTAGCCGCTGATCGGTACGATACTGAAGGCAGTGCCGACCGATCCAGGCGCCGATACGTTGAGAGTCGTCGGCGCGCTGCCGATGTCGAACTGCGGTGTGCGTATTGACACGGTGATGGAGGCTGAGGATGACGGCGCAAATCCAGCATCGCCGCTATAGACCGCAGTGATGGCATAGACGCCGGTGGGCAAGGTGGTGGTCGTGACGACGGCAACGCCGGTGGCCGGGTTGACGGTGGCCGTGGCCAGCGTCAACCCGCTCCCCGTGAAGTTCACCGTGCCCGTTGGCTTTGCGCCTGTAACGCTTGAAAGAACCGTCGCAGTGAGGGTCGCGCTGGAGCCGGGAGGAACTGCCGTTGCGCTTGTGATGGAGCTGGTGAAGGTGGTGGTCGACGCCAGAAGCGTGACCGTGATGGTCTGCGGCGCACCTGAGCTTGCCGCGTAGTTCGCATCCCCGCTGTAGCTTGCGGCGATCGTGTTGGCTCCACCGGGCAGACCGCTGATGACTGCGGAGACAGTGCCGCCGGACAGTGCGACTACCTTGTACGATGTGCCGTTGAGCAGAAAGGTGACCGTTCCCGTAGGGGCGATGGTGGAGCCAGTTGGCGCGGCGACCAACGCGGTCGCGGTCACGTTCGTTCCATAACTGACGGTTCCGCTCGGATTGGTCGTGAGGGTGAGCGTGGTCTTCGGCAGGTTGATGCCTGTGCCCGTGAAGGCGCCGGTGATGGCGGTTGCATTGGCGGCATTGGTGCTGAGCGCAAGGGTCTCAGTGCGTGTGCCGATGACGTTGGGTGTGAAGGTTCCCGAGATGCCGCATGCGGCGCCGGAGATGAGTGAGCCGCCATTGGAGCAGGCGTTTGAAGAGGAGTTGCTCAACGCGAAGTCCGTGGTGTTGCCCGATGCGACGTAAAGCGGCGAACCAAGCGTGAGCGAAAGATCGCCGTCGTTGCTGAGGCTAAGGCTTTGCGCGGAACTAGAGGAACCGACATTGATCCTGCCGAGGTTGAGTGAGCCCGCCGTGCGGCGGATCGAGATCACAGCGGGTGCGCCGGAGTCGGCAACGTAGAGATTGCCAGCGCTATCCGCGGCGAAGGAGGCAAGCGTCGTGAGCCCGTTGCCAAGCGCCGTGGTGCTGTTGCTGCCGTAGTTGCCGTTTGTATAGGGGATGCGCAGGACGGTGGCGATGCCGGTTTGCAGAACGTACAGGCTGCCGGAGTCATCGACCGCAACGCCCGCAGGCGAGGTAAGGCTGGTGGCCACGGTGGTGGTCGTCGTGCCCGCTACCTTGAAGATGCTGCCTGCGGACGCATCTGCGACATAGAGGTTGCCGCCTGCGTCGAAGGCCAGTCCAGTGGGCGCTTTGAAGCCGCTGCCCACCACGCTCGGCGCCGCGAAGTTGCGCGTACCGCTCTGGTTGGGATAGCGAAGCACCGTGCCCGCGCCGGTGTTGGCGACATAAAGACTGCCGCCCGGTCCGATCGCGATGCCGCCTGGCGACTTCAGGCCAGTGACGACAACCGCTGCCGTGCCGTAGGCCGCGCCGGTATAGGGCGCCTGCAAAATTGTGCCGTTGGAGGTTGCAATATAGGCTGTGCCATCGGCGGCGATGGCGATAGCGCCAGGCTGCGTCAGCCCGGTTGCAATGACCACGGCGGACGTGCTGCCCGGAGCGAAGTAAGACACCGTGCCCGCTGTCTTATCCGAAACCAGTACCTCCCCGCTCGGCCCAACCGCCACGCCCGCAGGCGACTGCCATGCGCTGCCGACGTTCGACTGCGTGCCTGGGTCGAGCACCAGGCCTGCGCCCGAGCCCTGTCCCGCAATGGCAATCGAACCGATGACGCCCGACGCGGACGACAGGATGACGGCTCCATTGCGTGCGCCAATTCCCTGCGGCGTGAAGCTGAGATTGATGGTGCAGGTCGATCCTGGCGCATAGCTCTGCCCGATGGCGCAGCTTCCCGTGCCCGCGTTGACGATCTCGGTCGAGATCCCCGCGCCGGCGGCGTAGCGTATGCCGCTGAGCACCTGCGTGCTGTTGAAGACGGCAGTAACGGTCTGCGCGGCAGATGCGGTTCCTACGGCAGTCGCGCTGTATCGTGTCGTACCCAGTGTGTTCTTGAAGATGTTCGTTCCGTCGGTCGTATAAAGCGTGCCGCTCGGCGCCACCGCGACATCGTTCTGCGAGCTTCCTGCAAGCACCGTGAAGGCTCGTGTGCCGTCGAGCGCTCCGCCGAGGAACGGGACCTCGACGATACCGCTGTAGGTCGTGACGAAGACATCGCCGGCGCTATCCGCGCGCAGGCCGATGATGCTGTTGAACGTGCCTGGTACGGCCACGCCTGCGGTCGCTCCCACGGGCATGCTGTAGAGCACGCCGTTGGTCGAATAGGAGAGGTCTCCCACGGCATCGGCGGAGACGTGCGAGTTCGCGTCGAGCGTTACGCCGCTCACGACCGAGCATGCGCCAGCCTGCGTGATTTTGAAGAGCGTCGTCTCATTGTTGCCCGCTACGTAGACGTTTCCAAGGCCATCGACCGCAACCTCCTGCGAGCCGAGATATCCGTTGTCGATGCCGCTGCATGAGCTGAGAATGTCGGTCGCGGCGCCGCCTGCGATCGCGACCTGCCAGAGATGTCCGGCATAGTCCGTGAGGTACGCGTACGTGTCGTTTGCGGCGACGCCCTTCGGATAGCCGCCGCCGCCGGAGGGCGCTGTGTACAGTGTAATCTCCGCGCCGCCGTTTGCAGGCTTCTCAGCCAGGATGCCCGAGGCCGGACGCGAGAAGAAGATGTTGCCGCTCGAGTCGACCGCAATCGCCTGCGATTGCACCAGGTCGCTGTAGGGCATGGTAGTGGTGGATGTGGCGGCGGCGGGCGGAGTGAAGCTCTGCGCGCTGGCTGCCGTGCCTATGCTTGCCCCAAGGCTAAGCAGGAGAGTCGTGGCCGTTGTAACTAT
Organism: Granulicella rosea; assembly: GCF_900188085.1. Taxonomy (GTDB): domain Bacteria; phylum Acidobacteriota; class Terriglobia; order Terriglobales; family Acidobacteriaceae; genus Edaphobacter; species Edaphobacter rosea. Next base: position 24,353 of record NZ_FZOU01000014.1, on the reverse strand, counting down.
ATTCGTTACATATCTATTACGCATATCGATCCCTCAAATCTTCGGTGGTATGGCTTAGAAGGTGTACTTTGCCGCGATCTCTACAACACGGCGGCCCTCTTTGATCGTCGACACGCCGAAGCCCGGCGCCGGTGTAGCCGTCGCGGGATTTGCGGTGTAGCCGGTCGAGGAGAGGTTGCTCAGATTGAGCTGCACCTGTTGGGGAAAGGAGGTTGAGAAGCTCGTAAGCGGATGGTTGAGGAAGTTGAACGCCGCGAAGCGAAACTGCAGGTTACGCTTCTCACCCATCGGTATGTTGCGCGCCAGAGTCAGGTCGCTGTTGAAGAAGGCAGGCCCATGAATGTACGGATAGTTGAAGGGACCGTTCTGCCCGATCTGCGGAAGCTGGAAGCAGTTGCCGTTCACGAACTGATTCGGCGCGGTGTGTTGGCCGGGGTTGCAGGTAGTCAGCGGCTGCAACTGCACGTCCGGCGTGCCGAGGAAGGTCTTGTTGTCCACATTCAACTGTGTGCCGCCGCTGGGTCCGAGCTTGCCGACGAGGTTGAAGTTCGCATAGTACGTCGCCTGCAGATTCGGTCCACTCTGTAGACCCGTGATGCCGGAGACGGCCCAGTTGTTCAGCACATACCGCAACACGCGTTCGCCCTTGTAAGGCGCGCCTTCATCGTAGCTGTAGCTCGCGTTGAAGATGTGCGTGCGGTCGAAGGAGAGCACGCCATAGTTGTTGCGCAGGTTCGTGGCGTCGACGGCATTGCCGTTGTAGAAGCCATCCTTGATGCCGAGCGCCTTGCTCCACGTATAGTTGACGCCGTAGCTCAGGTGGCCGCTCTGCTTGTTCAGGCTGGTCTGCAGACCGTTGTAGTAGGAGTAGAGATTGTGGCGCGGCTCGTAGATGTTGCCGAGCTTGCTGTAAGGGCGATAGTCGTTGACCTGCGCCGTGCTCAGGCTGTCGATGGCGCCCAGCGGCGTCACCGCACCGGTGACCGGGTCGGGCTGGAAGAACGCGCCGCGCGGTACGGGGTTGATGTTCTGCAGCGAGAGCGTGAGGTTGTTCACATTCTGCGCGGTCTGGTAGCGTCCCTGGTTGCCGGTGTAGGCGATTTCGAAGTGTACGTTCTTCGGCAACTCCTGATCGACCGTGAAGCTATAGGTATAAGTGAGCGGCTGCTCATTATCGTTGCGATCGACCACATAGTTGTTGGCCGACGCGGAGCCGGAGCTGAAGTTGCCCGCGCCCACCGTGCCCGAGACGTTGCTCGCGCCGATCTGCTTCAGGTCGATGCCCGCGCCGCCGGAGACGCTGGTGACGGTTACCCCCTGCGCCTGCGCGGCAGGAAGCTGAATGACGTTCCAGTTGTCATGATTGCGGTACATGCCCCAACCGCCGCGGATCATGGTCTTGCCGTTGCCGTAGGGATCGAAGGCGATGCCCACGCGCGGCTCGTAGAAGGCGAAGCGCGCGGCTACGCCTGAGTTGGGAACCGTCTTATCGATGCCGTGGTAGGTGTAACCCTGATGGGCCGCATTGGGATTGCCAGCCGTGGTTGGATCGAAGACTGCGATTCCCTGCCCATGCGCGTCCTGCCAGGGGCCGAGGTGCTCGAAGCGGATGCCGTAGTCGACCGTGAGGCGCGGGACGATCTTCCACGAGTCGGTGACGTACCAGTTGATATTCCAGAAGTAGAGGTTCTGCTGTGGCTCGATATTCTGCTGGTTGAACTGCTCGACCATGCCCTGCAGAAAGTTCGCAAGGTAGTTGCCGCTGGTGAAGACGGTCGTGCCATCGGGATCCTGGAAGGTCGACCCGAAGTAGTAGTTCGCGATGCGGCCGCTCGTGCTCGACACCGCCGACGAGAGCCGCTGATTGTTGATGACCTTCTGCACATAGGCGCCGGCCTTCAGCGTGTGCGACTTCACCGCAAAGGTGAAGTTATCCGCGACCGAAGGCAGCGTCTTCCTCGCATACGGCTCGCCGACGGAGAAGTCTGGCGCGAGGTTCAGCGGCAGACCATCCGTGCCGTAGTCGCTCAACTGCGGGAACTGCGTGCTGTTGCTGATGGGTTTGCCCGTCGTCGGATCGGAGAGCCCGTAGTACGACGTGGGATAGCCGATGGTGGTCTTCAACAAGGCGCTCGGCGTCTTCGGCACAAAGGCCTGGTGCAGCCACGTCATGTTCGCCTGCAGCTCGTTCGTCATGCGCGGCGAAAGAATCACGGTAAGGTTGAGGCCGCCGGTCTGCGAGTTGACCGTGCTCAGCAAGCCGCCACCCGGCGTGTCGATGCCGCCCATGGGCGCCGTCTGCGAGGGCGAGTAGTAGGGCACCTCCGGAACGCCCTGGCTGCCGCGCTCGATGTTATACGTCGCGAAGAGCTTCACCTTCTCGGAGAAGGAGTAATCCACGCGCGTGCGTCCCTGCCACAGGTTGTTGTTGACGAGGTTCGTTTGAAAATAGTTGAAGCCGTTCAACGGCGCGCTGTTCGGCAGGGGCAGCGTATTCAGCAGCGCCAACGCGCCAGGATCGAAGTAGGTTGAGGCGATCTGTCCATTGCCAACGGTATGCGCATCGCGCGTCTGCGTCGGCACGGTGGCGATGTTGTTATAGGAGGCGTTCGCGATGGTCGACGATCCGTTCGCATTGCATCCGCTGATGATGCTTGAGCCAAGATAGGCCTGCAACGACGTGCAACTGAAGTCGCCCTTGCGCATCGCCGCTGTCGGCACAAGCGCGTGCGCGATGGCCTGCGACGCGCTGCCATAGGCATAGATGTTGCGCTGCGCGTAGTCCTCCGCGCCCGCGAAGAAGGTGAGCTTCTTCGCATGGTTGAAGTTCGTGCCGGGAATCACCAGCGGCCCGCTGATGTTGCCGCCCGGATAGACATAGCGGTCGGCTGGCTTCAACTGTCCTTCGTACTTCGAAAGCCAGTCCTGCGCGTTCAACTGATAGGTGCGCGCATAGGCATAGAGCGCGCCGTGAAAGTCCTTCGTGCCCGACTTGCCGACGGCATTCACGACGATGGGACCGTTCGAGGTCTCGGCGGTGAAGTTCGAGGTCTGCACCTTCACCTCTTCGACCATGTCGGAGTTCACGTTCTGCGTGGAGTCGCCGTAGTTGCCGGGGTCGGATACGTTCGCGCCATCGGAGAGCAGCGTCACGCCGTTCGCCGCGTTGCCGTTGGCCGCATACGAACGCAGCGCGCCCGTCACGCTCACCTGCCCTGGATCGTACGCCGTGTTGTCAATCGCGCCCGAGGTCTGCGCAATGGCGAAGCCTGGCAGCATCTTCACCAACTCACCCACATCGCGGCCTTCGACCGAGAGCTTCGCGATGTCCTTGGCCGTGATCAGCGTGCTGCGCTCTCCGGAGTCGCTCAGGCCCGCATCGCTGGTCGTGACGTCGATCACCTGCGTCACTTCGCCGACCTGCAGCATGATCTTCGTGAGGTTCTGCGTGTCCTGCGGATTGAGGTGGATGCCCTTGATGACGTTGCTCTTGAAGCCGTTGAACTTGACCGTCACGGTGTAGTCGCCCGTGGGTACGGCGGCGAAGACGAACGAGCCGCCGGAGTTGCTCTTCGTGCTGCGCACGCTGCCATTGCCGGCGTTGACGAGCGTTACATCCGCGCCCGGAACGATGGCGCCGCTATCGTCGACCACATTGCCGCTGAGCGTAGCCGTGGTGGTCTGAGCGTATGCCATGATTGGCGCCAGAGTCGCACAGGCGATGGGTAGCACAGCCAGTCCAAGCGCTGCCGTTCTGACCAGGGAGCCCGGTCCGCGCTGCTTATCGGCGCGGTAGCGGCTGAGTGTTGAGTTGAAGTTGCGCATTGCAATTGCCTCCATACAGGGGTTGAAGCGTGAGTTGCGAAGATCGTGAACGGATGGTGAGCGATCGCCGGCCCGGCTATTGCGGACGAACCGCGAAGAGATCGATGTTGGCCAGCACGCCCGATGCGCCGGCGGTGTCCGTCACCAGGGCGAGCGTATGCTGGCCGGCGGCCAGGTGAACCGTGGGCGATTTGACCTCGCGCCACTGGTCTTCCCCGCCGGTATCGGGCAGCACGAACGGCTTCGACAGAGGCTTCTGGTCGAGGTTGAAGTGCAGCGTGCCGCCGGCGCCCGCCGAAGCCGCCCGCACGAAGATCGTGTAGTCGCCTTCCCTGGCGACGTTCACGGAGTAGTTGATATATCGGCCGGCCTTCAGACCGCGCAGGGTGTAGCCTCCAGCGCTTGCCTCGGTTCCAGCCGCATCGGGTATGCGCTCGATCTGCGGCCCCGCCTCGCCGAACTCGGCGCTGAAGGTATAGCCCACGCCACCGGTATCGAAGCGTTCCGCCTGCACGACGCCAGGCAGCGGAGCGGCCTCGCCATCGAAGGCCGCATCCGTCGGCGTCACGTCGAGATGGTCGAAGCGCACGGTATTGGCGGCCTTGTTATCGCGCGACGTCGCGATCATTCCAGCGATCAGATCGTGCCTCACGAACAGCTTCGCATTGCCGATCGCCTCCCACTTCTTTCCATCGGCCGAGACGTAGCCTGTAAAGACATCGCCCACGCGCCCGACCTTCAGCCACGCAGCCGCGCCCCTGTACAGCACCTCGCCCGGAATCTCTCCGCGCGTCGTCCGAAAGCGAAAGTGTACGCTGCCATCGGGCGAGACGAACGCCATCGCGTACGGCGCCGCCGCTCCCCGGCCCTCGCGGAGCATCACGCCAGCCTTCGCCTGCGCAACCTTCGAGCTCTGGTCGATCACATGAGCGGTCACTTCCCCGTCGCCCGCCAGCGGTTTGTAAGCAAACTGAAACTGGTCGAATCGACCGGAGATCCCCGCGCCGCCGCCCGCCACCGTGTGAACGCCGTCGCGCAGCACCGCCGAACCCGCCTCGCCAGGCCCGCCGATATCGGCGTTCGACCATCCCGGCCCCAGCAGCTTCTCCGCCGGTTGGTAGACCCGGACATAGTCGACCACCATCGTCGGGGTCGCGCCGGTCGTCGCATCCGGATAGCCGAAGAAGCCGCCTCCCATCGCCAGGTTCAGCAGCAGGTTGAACGGCCCGCGATCCTGCTCCCAAAGCTCCTTGCCGGTCATCGAGCCGACCGACGTCCGATGGTAGAGCGACCCATCGACGTAGAAGTCCACCTCGCCCGGAGCCCACTCCACCGCGTACTGGTGCAGGCCGGCGGACGGCAACGTCGGCAGGACGAAGTCCGCGCTCTGGTCTAGAAAACCCGTCTCCGATCCCGGCGTCACCGGGCCATGAACCGCTCCGTGAATGGTCGCTCCATCGATCTTGTCCGGCGCGCCGGGCATCGGGTTCCACTGCTCCATCACGTCGATCTCGCCCACCGCCGGCCAGTGGACGCCGCCGCTCTCCTGGCCCAGCGCCCAGAACGCCGGCCAGACGCCTTTGCCCGCAGCCGGAATCCGGATGCTGGCCTCCATCCGCCCATAGCGAAAGCTCTGCACACTGGTCATGCGGGCGGAGGTGTAGACCGGCGAGACGACCTTCTTCGCCCCCACCGTGATGCTGGCGCCGGTCCGAACCGCGACGAGGACAAGGTGGCCGTTGCCGTCGAGGTAGGCGTTCGGCTGGTCGGCCCGGCAGGGCGGCGCCGATTCGCGCGCACAGTAGACCTCTGCTTCATCGTTCCCGGCGACCGCGGCGCCAGCGCCGGTCTGGAACTTCCACTTGCTTGCGTCCGGCGCGGCGCCCAAGGTACCGTTGAACTCGTCGCTCCAGACCAGCTTCCAACCCGAGGTCTGCTGCTGCGCGATGCCGGCCGGCGAAAGCACGATCAAGGCCAGCGCAAGGAGCGGCAGAGCCGGTCTGGTATGGTTCGTGCGAGGTGCGAAATACATGATCATCCTTATATAGAGCGCTCGAAAAACTGCTGTACAAGAGCGAGAGCCACACTACGGACATGGAACGACGATCGGATAGGTGTACTACTGCATGGACCTTCAATTTCCATAAAAGTCTTTTGCAATGTGCATCTTACAAATTCAGTTCGAACCCCGATGGGGGAGTATGATACCTTTCATCGGGCTGGCAGTCAGGTCGTATTGAGATATGGAAACGGAAATCAACGGCATTTCGACCGAGATCATCGAGCGTCAGCTTGGCCGGCTGCGCAGCAGTCCCCTGTTCAGTCATAGCCGTCGCTACCCCATCTTTCTGGACTATGTCGTCCGCAAGACGATCAGCGGTCATGGCGACGAATTAAAGGAACGCACCATCGGACTCGAGGCCTTTGGCCGCGCCTCGGACTACGATCTGAACACCGATCCGGTCGTCCGCGTCACCGCCGGTGAGGTGCGCAAGCGGCTCGCCCAGTACTACTACGAGCCCGATCACCGCGATGAACTCCGCATCGAACTTCGTCCCGGCTCCTACATTCCGGAGTTCCGTCTGGCGGACTCCGCGGCCGAACACGCCCCGGCCCTTACAGAGGGCAAGACCGAACCCCGGCTCGACATCGCCCTCGCCCCGGCGACGATCACCGTTCCGGCGCAGCCGGCTGATCGCTCGGCGATCCCAGACGAGACCGCCGGAGTATGGAGAAGGATCTCTTTCGGTCTGGCCGTGGCGTTGGTGCTGGCCGTTGCCGCCGCCCTGGCGCCGCGCCTGCACCGGACCACCGCGACCGATCTCTTCTGGCAACCGGTCATCGATGCGAACGGTCCGGTGCTGATCTCGGTCGGCTCCGTGGTGGCGATGGTGAACGGCGGCGCGGTCGCCCCGGCGCCCTCGACCGTCAGCGGGCATCCGCTTGCCTCCGATCCCATCGCGGTCTCGGACGCGACGGCCCTGTCCAGCATTCAGCAGGTGCTCTCCGCGCGTTCGAAGACGAGCACGCTCGAGTCCTCGACCGGCACCTCGTTCTCCGATCTGCAGAAAGGGCCGGTCGTCCTCATCTCCGGCTTCAACAATCCGTGGACGATGCGCATCACCGATCCGCTGCGCTTTCACCTCGTCCGCACCTCGACCGACGACTACACCATCCAGGACCGCACCGACCCGGAGCATCGCCGCTGGAGCATCAACACCGCCGATCAGTTCGTCAAGATGAGCCACGACTACGGCATCGTCGCCCGCTTCCACGACTCGACCACCGAGCAACTGGTCGTCGTCGCCGCCGGCATCGGCGAGAACGGCACCGTCGCCGCAAGCTGGGTGCTGACCGACGACCGTTACCTCGCCGACCTCAAGCGCAACAACCTGCTTCCCCGCTCGAACCAGAACTTCGAGGCCATCGTCGAGACGCAGATCATCGACGGCAAGCCCGGGCCGCCGCGCATCGTCGCCAGCTACATCTGGTAGACGCGCCCGTCCCAGGAACAAGCAAGAACGAAGGCCAAAGCAGATCCTTCGCGACGCTCAGGTTGACAAACATTGAGCGCGGTCGCCGTATACCTCAACGAAATTTGCCTTAAGTCCGAGCCGCCACGGCCAACCGGGGATTTTCGCCGGCACGCTCGAACGAGTCCAGATTCGCGCCGAACTCCTGCACGGGCAGCCCAGCGAAGAAGTCCGCGATCCGGCCCGCGGCGTGTCCATCTCCGTACGGATTGGCCTTCGGGCGAAGCTGCTGCAAACTCAGCGTAAGCCGTTCGACTGCCGCGACGATGCGGGTCGGCTCCGTGCCGACCAACCACGCAACGCCTGCCTCCACGCCCTCCGGACGCTCCGTCGTCTCGCGAAGAATCAGCACCGGCTTGCCGAACGATGGCGCCTCTTCCTGGATGCCGCCGGAGTCGGTCATGACGAGGTCGCAGTCGTTCAACAGTTCGAGCAGGCGGTCGTAGGAGGCGGGCCCGGTCAGCGCGACGCCGGACGTCTCGCGCAGAAAATGCCGCGCGCGTTCGCCGACCTGCGGGTTCGGATGCAGAGGCCACACAAACTGGTAGCGTCCGGGATGATTCGCCGCCAGCGCGCGGATGGCGCGGCAGAGATTTTCAATCCCCTGCTCGAGATTCTCGCGGCGATGCGCCGTGACCAGAACGCGCAGCGGCCGCGTGCCGATCGCGGAATTCGCGGGCTGACCCTGCAAGGAGATGCCGAGCCGCTGGGCGTTGCGGCGAAGCGCATCGATGCCCGTATTGCCGGTCACGACGATCGTGCGTGGCGCGACGCCCTCGCGGAGCAGGTTCTGCCGGGCCATCGGGGTAGCGGCAAAGTGGACGGTCGCGAAGATGCCGACCATGCGCCGGTTGAACTCCTCCGGAAACGGGTTGCGCAGATCGTTGGTGCGCAGCCCCGCCTCGATGTGCGCGATCTTGCAGCCCGCATAGAAGGCGGCGAGTCCGGCCATGGCCGTGGTTGCGGTGTCGCCCTGCACGATGACCCACTCCGGCCGGATCTCCGCGAGCACGGTCTCGAAGGCCGTGAGTACTCGGGCGGAGATGGCGGCCAGCGACTGGCCGGGCGTCATCAGCGCGAGGTTGCGATCGACCCTGACGCCGAAGAGCGAGAGCGCGTCGCTCACCATATCCATATGCTGGCCGGTCGCGCAGACAAAGACCGGATCGGGCTCCTTCATGATCTCCGCGCGAAGCCGCAACTCGCGGATGACCGGCGCCAGCTTGATGGCCTCGGGCCGTGTGCCGATAGCCACGACAAAGCGGCGGCTCTGCATGGTGGGAGTCCATTTGGACGCGACGGAGTGGAGCACGGAGAACCTCTTTCCAATGGGTGCGGCAGGTACGATGCGGGTCACGGCGGTGCGTGGATTGCGCAGATGTTCGCGCGAGGCGTTCGACTGTGCCGGAGCGGGCGCCGGCGGCTGCATGCTAATCACAACAGGCGTTGGCGGCTTGACGGAGGTGACCGGGCGCTGCGCGGCGGGCTTCGCCACGGTCGGCATGGCGACGACCGGCACCGCGGCCGGCTCCGTGGGAGGCGCCGCATGCACGAACTCCGGCGGATGGGCCGGCGGCGCAGGTGTGGCGACGGGAAAGATCTTGATCTCGCCCGAGGCCAGCCGCGCCGGGGCGACCGTGGTAAAGGTCGCTGCGGGTGCAGCGGCCGGCTGCATGGGAATCTCGACCGCAGCGGGCACGACGGATTGCACGGACTCGGTATAGATCGTGCGCAGGCCCGAGGGGAGATCGGCGCTGAGGTCCATCTCAGCCAGGTGCGACGCCGGGAAGGCCGCGCGTGCATCCGCGCCGGTCGCCTCGTTCATCGCCGCACGCGACTGACGTTGCAGGTTGAGCACCATCAGAAGCTGGTCCTTCGTGATGGCGCTCTCCGCCAGCAGAATCTGCCCCAGCGGCATATTGCGATCAGTGGTGCGGCTTTGAATGCCGAGCGCCTTGCGCAGTTGCACGGGCGAGATGAAGCGATGTTCCAGCAGCAGGTCGCCCAGCGGACGATGCCGCTGTAGCAGCGCCTCCACGTTAGGAAACTCGTGCGCCGTCTTCAGCCATTTCAGCGGCTTGCCCGAATAGATCGAGTGCGTGAACCGCCGGATCGCATGATAGGTGCAGTAGAAGTCGATGATGTTCGACCACACGATGCGCACCGGCGCAAGCAGCATCTGGCGCCGGCTGGCGATCTGTCCCACGCAGCGCGCGCGCTGGAAGATGCGGTTCACCAGCAGGATCAGGTTCGCGTCGATCATCAGCGAAAGCGCGTGGTGCGGATAGTAAGGCGGCAGACTCTGTGACCACGTGAGATGGTGCGCAAGCCCCCAGCCGATGTTGAAGCAAAGCTCGAAGAAGATGAACGCGGCGCCCAGGTTCAGGATGCTCGTCAGCACGCCGATGCGGTCGCGCATGAGCATGTAGCGCTCGCGCCAGCCCGTTCCCCAACCCAGCTTCTGCGCGCCCTGGAAGGCGATGCCCAGCATCCAGCGCTGCTTCTGACGCACCGCGTCGCCGAAGATCGCCGGGAAGAACTCGCGGATGGCGACGAGCTCTTTGATGTAGCGGCCCTTGGCGTCGGTACGATCGACCCACACCTCCGCGATGCCCGATTTGCGTGCGTTGCGAAAGAGCCGGAAGGAGAAGTCGTAGTCCTCCGTCAGCGAGACCGGCGGAAAGAGAATGTGGTTCGTCTGCTCGGCAAGTTCATCGCACGCCGCGCGCGAGAAGGCCGTGCCGACGCCCGCCGAAGGCACCATGCCGCCGACCGCGAGGCGCGAGGTCAACCCCTTCAGGTGAACCTCCGCGAACTCATCCAGATACGTGCCGCCGGTCAGCTTGTTCAGGCTGCGCTCATACGGAATGACGGGAAGCTGAACCAGGTCGTACTCCGGCACGAAGCGGTTGAAGACCTTCAGCGTCAGCGGATGCACGACGTCCTCCGCATCCTGCAGACAGAAGATCTCGTATCGCTCGCCGGATTCGCGCTCGCGCAGCTTGATGGTCTCGACGATCCAGTTCAAGCAGTCGGCCTTGCTCGTAGGCCCATCGTTGGGGCACACGACACGGTGGATGTGCTTTCGGTCGAAGGCCGCGCGCGCCACCTCCATCTGCGTGGCCTCATCGTTCGGATAGGTGCCGACGAAGATGTCGTAGTTCTCATACTCCAGCCGGTCGCAGGTGCTCTCGAGCATCGCGCCGATGACCGCCGACTCGTCCCAAGCAGGCACCATGATGGCGATGCGCTTCTCCGGAATGCCGTGCAGCTCCGCCTCTTCGCAGGTGGGATTCTCGCGCCCCTGTCCGATCAGCCGGCGCAACGGCTTCACATAGAAGACGAGGTCGAGGAAAGCGTCGTTCAGGCCGCCGAAGAGATACAGCACGGCCAGCACCCACATCAGGGCGATCAATGCGGGCCTCCGGCGGGCGGCTCGACCGCCGATTCACCCCGGTCGCTGTGCTTCAGGAAAAAGAGCTTGTCGAAGGTCAGGCGGACGCGGATGTCGTTGTACTCCGAGCCGTAGGGATTGACGGAGTTGGTGTGAAACGGCAGGTAGTAGCCCCGCACATACTCCGCCCGCAGCGCGGCGCCCGGAAACCGCGCGAGCGAGAACTGCACCCCGGGGATCATCTCGGCGATGTTGTTGTAGAACTGCTGGTTGACGTCGAAGGCAAAGCTCTGCTGGAAGAAGGGCGAGATACGCAGCGCGCCGGTCGTCAGGTCGTAGGTCTCCTGCGGCTGCAGGTACGCGATGATGTTGTCCTGATACCGCGAGTAGAAGCCCACAGAACCATTCGCCTGCACCGAAAGCCGATGCAGCGGCGAGCCCGCGCCGGGCCGGAAGAGGTTGTAGTAACCGGCCACCATGCGAAAGTCGGGGATCACCGCCGCCGTATGGTTGCGTCCGGCATAGAGCGCATAGGCTGCATTCGCCTCGGTCGAGACGAAGTAGTGCGCGCCCTGCGGCTGATAGGCAAGCCCCACGCCACTGAGAAAGGCGTTGTCGGAGAAGATCTGCGGCAGCGGTCCGTTCTGCGAGGCCGTGTCGCGCAGCAGACGTGCGCCCACATACGCACGGATCGGCGAGTCCTTGCCGCCCACGCGTTCGAAGTACCGGGCATAGGCGTCGACCACGCCATCGTCGAAGCGGTTCAGATATTGCCCGTCGACCGCGATCTCCAGCGTGTGATTCGGAAACTGTGCGTCTATCACCGCGATAGCCTGCCGGGCATGCTCGCGGATCAACGCATCGTCGCCCGCCATGGCGCGGACAAAGGCGGCGCGCGCCTGTTCGTTCTTCTTCTGGTGAAAGAGGATGTAGCCTTCCTGCGCCTCGAAGGTCGGCGTGCTCGCATTCATCCCGCGCAGCGCGTCGATGTCCTCGACAGCGCCGCTCTCGTCGCCGGCATTCAGATCCATGTAGACGATCTGTCGCAACGCCACCAGATCGGACGGATTGACATGCAGCGCGCAGCGCATCAGGTGACGAGCCTCCGCCTGACGGCCCGCGCTCAGGGCTTCAAAGGCCAGCTTGCGAATCGGATAGGTCGTATCGCCGGTCTCCGCGGCGGCGGGGCATGCATCCGAGGCGTCGTTCGCCACCGGCAGCTTGGACTGTTGGGCATGCCCCCCAACCGTGAAGGCCAGCGCCGCGAAACAAACGGCCCCGAAGATACCGCGCAAACGAAACGTCATCAACAATACACACACCTAAATATCTTCCACGGACGAGTGAACGAAACGCACGTCACCCACTCCAAATGCCTGTCCTGCCGAGCTTGGCGAAGGATCTTCGAACAAGAACAGCGCTCGTCATGAAGCTGGCAGGCGCCCTGCTTTCCCGGAACGTCGGAGAAGAAGTGGCGCCTGCCCTTCGAAGACCATCGCGCTACTTGTCCTTGGGCTTCTCCAAATGGCCGCCGAACTCATACCGCATCGCGGAGAGCAGCTTGTTCGAGTAGTCCGCCTCTCCGCGCGAGCTGAAGCGCTCGTAGAGCGAAGCCGTGAGCACCGGCGTGGGCACGCCCTCGTCGATGCCCGCCTTGATGGTCCAGCGACCTTCGCCCGAGTCCGACACGCGTCCGCCGAACTTCGACAGCTCCGGATCGGAGATCAGCGCGGAGGCGGTCAGGTCCAGCAGCCACGATGCGATCACGCTGCCGCGGCGCCAGACCTCGGCGATCTCCGGCAGGTCCATGTCGTACTGGTAGTGCTCCGGATCGCGCAGCGGGGTGGTCTCGGCGTCGATCTCGCCCACATGCTTGCCGATGTTCGCGGCCTTCAGCACGCCCAGACCCTCGGCGTAGGCGGCCATCATGCCGTACTCGATGCCGTTGTGAACCATCTTCACAAAGTGACCGGCGCCGTTGCCGCCGCAGTGCAGGTAGCCTTCCTCGGCGGTGCCCTTGCCGGGCGCGCGGCCGGGAGTCTTGTCCACATTGCCGACGCCGGGCGCAATCGTCTTGAAGATCGGGTCGAGGTGCTTCACCGTCGCCTCCGAGCCTCCGATCATCATGCAGTATCCGCGCTCCAGCCCCCAGACGCCGCCGCTGGTGCCTACGTCCACGTACTCGATGCCGCCGGGACCAAGCACCTTGGCGCGGGCGATGTCGTCGATGTAATACGAGTTGCCGCCGTCGATGAGGATGTCGCCCTTTTCAAGGTGCGGGGCGATCTGCTCGATGGTCTGATCGACCACGCCAGCCGGAATCATGAGCCAGATGGCGCGCGGCAGCTCCAGCTTCGCGACCATGTCCTCGATGGAGGTTGCGCCGGTGACGCCCGGAGTCTTCGCGAGATCGTCGACGGCCTGCTGCGACCGGTCGAAGACGACGCAGGTGTGCCCGTGGGCGGCCAACCGCTTCACCATGTTCGCGCCCATACGACCGAGTCCTACCATTGCCAGTTGCATGAAACCTCCTGTGTGCCGTTCCGTTCTGGGTTAGATGTCGCAAAAGCAAAAGTGTAGGTACAGATTCTCGTCGCTTCCGGCCAGTGACCGGTTTTCGATCGCTCCCACGGCGATTCTATCGGAGCCGCGTGAAAAGACGTACCCGAGCAGCGATTCCGGATGGACAACTCACCGAATGTCGCCATACGACCCAGACCGGTAGTTACCAAAAGTTTATTGACGAAAGGGATTCCATGCGGTCTTCTGAGGTGGTTACCCATTTATCCAGAAAGCCTGTCCCTCAGGAGAACCATGTCTAACCTCATTGAGTCGCCGCCCCAGGAGCTTGCCGCGGACAACGAGATACGACTCTCGGCGCCGCCGACGCCCACCCAGTTGCCGAACGAGCCGGTGCGTTGGCGTCTGATCCGGCTCCTGGTCGCGCTTCCGCTGCTGGTCGTCTCGCTGGCGGCGCTCTTTCCGCTTTCGGTGGTCCCCGTAAGCACGCAGGCCGTGGTGAACGCACGTCTGTCGGAGGTGAAGGCGCCGATCGAAGGGCAGGTCGGCGAGGTCAGGCTTGAGACCGGCGACTCGGTTGTGACGAACCAGGTGCTGGCGACGACCACGGTTGCGCCCTCCATGCTGCACGCGGAGGCGGTTGGCGATACCCGCCGGCGCAGCGATTTGAAGGAAGAGTCCGCCAAGCTGAACGCATCGCTGATTGCGGCGCAGTTGGAGAAGGCTCGCTACGACAAGATGTACAACGATTACATGCAGCACACGGGCGCGGACCTGACGCTGCAGGTGCGCGAGGCGCAGACCGCGTACGACACCGCGCAGAAGCGGGCGCAGTCGGCCGCCGATGACCTCGAACGCAACCGCCAGGCGCTGAAGGAGCACCTGATCTCGCGGCCGATGCTGGACCAGGCGACGGAGAAGGCCGACGCGGCGCAGAGTGAGGCCGATACGCGCGGCGCCAACCTGCGCCGGCTGAAGCAACAGGCGTCCGATGTGAAGGCCGGCTTCGTACTCGATCCCAGCAAGACGCCCGCGTTCCTGAGCGCGCGCGACAACGCCGCGGCGCAGGTCGACCGGTTGCGCGAGGAGAAGGCGGCGCTCGACGACCAGCTTCTGGGCAGCGACGGACTCCCCACACCCGTGACCGGCGCGAACGGCGAACCCGTGAAGGGCGCCCGGACGACGATCTACAGCCCGGTCTCGGGCACGATCTGGTCCCGCACGGTGGCGACCGGTCAGGCGGTACAGGAGGGCGACGACCTCTTCCGCATCGCCGACGCGAACTCGATCCACGTCGAGGTGTGGCTGGACCGGCGGTACGGGCCGCAACTCGCCATCGGCGATATCGCGCTGGTCTACCTGAACGGCATGGGCAAGGAGCTGCGCGGCCGCGTGACCTCGTTCGAGGGCACGAGCCGCCGCCGGCTGGATGAAGAGGTCAACGCAATCGACCTGCAGGCCGTCCACCCGGACCAGTACCACGTGAGCATCGAGCTCGATCCGGTCGACCGCAGGGCCGAGTACATCGGGCAGTCGGCCAAGGTTCTGTTCCCGGGTTCGAAACATCCTCTGCGGGCGAGCATTTATTTCTGGATCACACGCATGTAGCTCGCACCGTATGAGCTGCCGCTGAGGAGTACCTCTTGATCGACCTCTTTCCCGGATTTCTGGGATATCTGATTTTTCTGGTTGCGGTGCTGATCATCGCTCCGATGCTGCCCTGGAAGGCGCCGTTTGTCCGGGCGATCGGCGCGTTCATCGTCGTTTATTTCAATCTGCGGTACGAGCTCTGGCGGTTTTCGGACACGCTGCCGGCGGCGGGCTTCACGCTCCAGTTCTTCTGGAGCGGCATCGTCTTCATCGCCGAACTGGTGGCGGTTCTCCAACTGAGCTTCCAGATGTTGCTCTTCATCCGCCTCTCCGACCGAACGGAGGAGGCCAATCAGCGCGAGGCGCAGTTGATGGCTTCGGGCGTCTTCCCTACGGTCGACGTCTTCATTCCGACGGTGAACGAGGGCTGGGAGATTCTGGAGCGCAGCATCTATGCCGCGCAGCAGCTTCGCTGGAAGAACCTCGAGATCTATGTGCTGGACGACGGCGACCGGCCGTGGCTGCGTCAGCGCTGCGAGGCTGGCGGCGTCGGCTACATTCGCCGCGACGGCAACAAGGGATATAAGGCAGGCAACGTCAACAATGCGCTGGCGCAGACCTCGGGCGAGTTCATCCTTTCGATCGACGCGGACTTCGTCGTCTATCCGCACTTTCTCGAACGCACGGTCGGGTTCATGCGCGACCAGAAGATCGCGCTCGTCCAGACGCCCGGCAACCTGACCAACGCCGACCCGATCCAGTACAACCTGAAGGGCGAGGACGCGTGGCCGGAGGAGCAGCGCGTCTTCACCGACATCGTGCAGCCGGGCCGCGATACCTGGGACAACGCCTTCTGCTATGGCGGCTCGTTTCTGGTGCGGCGCAGCGCGCTCGATAAGATCGGCGGCATTCCGGAGGACAGCATCACGGAGGATCTGTACTCGTCGTACCTGCTGCGCGCGGCGGGCTACACGGTGCGGTATCTGAACGAGACGCTGAGCGAAGGGCTGGCGGCGGAGAGCCTCGCGGGCTTCATCCGGCAGCGCAGCCGCTGGGCGATGGGGACGCTGCAGTGCCTGTACCTGCCGGGCGGACCGCTGCGCGCGCGCGGCCTCAGCCTGCTCGACCGCCTGTTCTTTCTCGACCCCATCCTCTTTTATCTCAGCTACTTCTGGCCGTTCCTGATCCTGACCGCGCCGGGCATCTATTGGTGGACCGGGATTCCGCCGTTCAACGCCGAGGTAGGCCACCTGATTACGATGATGGTGCCGCGCATGGCGCTGAGCATGATCGTGCTCTACTGGCTGACCGGTCGGCGCGTGGTGCCGATCGTCTCGGAGCTGGGCCGCATTGTCGGCATCTTCTACTTCATTCCGACCATCGTCCGCGGCCTGATCCATCCCTTCGGCCACCGTTTCCGCGTAACGCTGAAGGGCGAGACGCGCGACAAGTACGTCTTTCAGTGGCAGGCCGTGCGCGGCTTTCTGGCGCTGCTGACGCTGACGATTCTGGGAATGCTCGTGAACCTGACGCCGTACGGCCCGCGCTGGCTGGTGTGGGACACCAACACGCCGCAGGTGCTGGCGTTCTCGATCTTCGACTTCTGGCTGATCTTCCTGGCGCTGATTGTGTGCGTCGAGCGGCCGAGCGACGACAGCACACGGTTCCGGCACGCCGTTACACAGGGCGGCTTCCTGAAATCCATGTACGTGCTCGCCCGGAGGATCCTGAGTTGAGCGCGAATACACATAAAGTCAACGTTCTGGCGGCTGCGTTCCTCTGCGGCGCGGCGGGTTTGGCGCGCGGCCAGCAGGCGGCGCTGCCCGCCGGCCCGGCGCCCGCGAAGACGGCGACCGCCGGGTACGGGGTTGGGGCAAACGCTCCGTCGCGGTTCGACTCGCTCTTCAGCCGGTACGCCTTCAACTACAGGGCGACGACGCTCGAACCAATGCAGTTCACCGATTCGATGGGCGACGCGGAGCGCGCGGCGCTGCTGGTCTCGGACGGGGCGATCCGGCTATCGCTGAAGGACGCCATCGCGCTGGCGGTGGAGAACAATCTCGACGTGGAGTCGGTGCGGCTGTTGAACCCGATGGCGCGGGCGGACCTTGCGCGGGCGCGCTCCGGCCAGTTGCTGCGCAATCTGCCCAGCAACACCAACCCCGGCGCGTCGAGCGCCTCGGGCACGCTGGCGACCGCCTCGCCCTTCGGCTACGAGGGTACCGGCGCGCCGGGCGGCACGCTCCTGAGCGGACTGAACGTGCAGCTTGCGGGCTCTCAGATTCCGAACACCGAGCCGGTGTTCTTCGCGACGGGCCGGATCGTCGCCGACCAACTGCCGCTCGCCAACCTGACGGTGACGGGCACGAACTTTCTCGACAGCCACATTCAGGACTACCAGGCCGGGCTGCGCAAGGGTTATCTGACCGGCACGACCCTGACGGCGGCCTTCGAAGACATCCGCACCAGCCGCAACGCGCCGTACGACTCGATCAACCCGTCCCTGGCGGCGAACGCCTTCTTCCGGGTGGACCAGCACCTGCTGCAGGGGTTTGGCTGGAAGACGAACACGCGGGCGATCCATATTGCGAAGAACAACGCCAGGTTGGCGGATTCGGTCTTCGAGCAGCAGTTGATTCTTACGGTCGCCGAGGTGCAGGGACTCTACTACGATCTCATCTCGTTCGTGGCGCAGCGGCGCGTGCTGGCCGAGGCCGTGGATCGCGACCAGCATGTGCTGGAACAGACGAAGGGCCGGCTGGACCTGGGGCTGGCGGCGGAGTCGGACGTCATTCAGGCGCAGATACGCGTGGACGGCAACCACCAGGCGCTGACGGATGCGGACGCGCAGATCGCCGAGCAGGAGGCGACGCTGAAGAGCGTGCTGACGCATGCCGGGCTTGAAGATCCCAGGATCGTCAACGCGCGTCTGGAGCTGACGGACGACTTCAGCGCCGTCGACCCGGCGCTGCTGACGGCCGACGTCAACACGCTGGGCGACCGGGCGGTTGCGGCGCGCGTCGAGATGAAGGAGGCCGATCTGGCGCTCGAGAACGCCCGCCTGAGTCTGCAGGGCACGCGCAATGCGGTCAGGCCGGTCTTCGACGTCTACGCCCTGGTGCAGGGCAACGGTCTGGCGGGGCGTTTGAATCCGCTGGCGCCGGCGAATATCCAGACCGCGACGGACCGGAAGTTCGTCGGCAACTTCGGGTCGGCGCTGAGCCAGATCGCGCAGGGCGCGTTCCCGGACTACGAGGTAGGCTTCCAACTGAATGTGCCGCTGGTGAACCGGGCGGCGCAGTCGGACCTGGCGCGGGATCAGGTGGAGCTGCGTCAGCGGGAGATCGCGCGGCAGTCGCTGCGCAATGGCGTGCGGCTGCAGACGATCAAGTCGGCGCTGGCGCTGCGGCAGGCGAAGGCCCAGTACGACCTGAGCGTCGGCGCGCGCAAGCTGATGGAGCACAATCTCGCGACCGAGAGGAAGATGTTCGACTTCGGAACCTCCGATCCGACGCGGCTCTATGCGGTGCAAAGCGCGCTCGACCGCAGCCGGATTCAGGAGATCACGGCGCGCAACACGCTCGCACGCGCGCAGATCAACCTGCAGGCCGTCTTGAACCAGACGCTTGAGGTAAACGGCGTGGCGGTCGACGCCAGCAGGACCGGACACTAGATGCGGCACGATCGCCGCGTGGCTGCGCTGGGTGTGGCGGCTTTACTGGCGCTCGCCGCTTTGCTGGGGGTCTCAGGCTGCCGGCGTCAGCCGAAACTTGCTCCGGCAAGCACGGATTTTCGCGGCTACATCGCCGACCCTTCGGCGCGGATGATCGCCTACTCCCCCGTTGGCGCGGTGCTGCAGGATCCTTCGCATCGCGTGCTGAGGGATCAGCTTGCGTTGCTGCGGACGCGCTTCGACGGCCTGTCGCTCTACCAGACGACTTCGGACACGGCCGCACTGGTGGCCATCGCGCGGGAGCTGGGTTTTCGCGCGGTGCTCTTCACGATCTGGGACCCGAAGGCCGAGCCGGAGCTGGCGACCATCTCCAGCATCCTCGCGCAGCAGCACGGCGCGATGGCCTTCGCGGTGTCGATCGGCTCGGAGGGTCTTTCGGAGAAGCGGTACGCCCTCTCCGATCTCGGCGCGGCACGGTTGCAACTGCGGGAGCGCACGCGCGGGGCGAAGCCGGTCGAGATGACCACGACCGAGCCGTGGTGGTTCTACGGCACGCCGGAGGGACGGCCGGCGGCGAGCTTCGGGGAGTTCACCTCGGCGAACGTGCATGTCGTCTGGGATACGGATATCGTCGATCCGGCGCTGGCTGCGTCGTGGACGCGCGACCGGGCAAACGAGCTGAAGGCGTCGGTGGGGCATCCGGTGCTGATTCGCGAGCTGGGCATGCCGGGTGGAGGGACGAGTCCGCGTCCGCTGGGCCCGCGCCACGACCGGGAGCTGCTGTTCTCGCGCGAGCTGCAGGCGCAGTTCTGGAGCGCGTGGCAGGGATTGCCGGGGAGACCGCCGGCGGTGGTGTTTGAAGCTATCGACAACCCGGAGAAGCATTGGCGCGACTTCGAATCGACATGGGGGCTGCTGGATGAGTCGCTGCGGCCCTGGCCGGGGTGGGCGGTGTTTCCGGTGCTGGAGCGGGCGAGGCCTTGAGGCCAGAGCAAGCAACAGCCAAAGCCAGACGCGGGTCCTTCGCTACGCTCAGGATGACAAGAGGTTGGATCGGCCAGCAGATGTCAGGATAACAAGCGTTTGGACGGGCCAGTAGAAGTATGCTGCCACAGACGCCTGTCATCCTGAGCACAGCGAAGGATATGCGTCTTGTTTGAATGAGCGAAAATCTTCTCCATTGGCTCACGGCATCTGCAGCAGCCTGCCTTCGGCGCTCATGGACCTAGGGGGCAGTTTCAGGCTGGCGCCGTCGGAGAAGTGGACCACGAGCGGGGTCTCGCCGGGATTGAAGGCGATGTGGGTCTTTGCGCCGCTGGCATTGCGAAAGACGGCGTAGAAGGGCGCGTCGGCCAAAGTCGCGGAGTCGACCTGGCCATACGCCGCCAGGCTTGAAAGCCACGCCAGCTCGTGCGCCCGCGTCTCGCCGTCGAAGACGTATGGCGTGTTGCGAAGATCGGCGAGCGCGGCCTTCGGATCGTAGAAGCCCTGGTAGAGTTCGAGGAGATCGGGCCACTTGTCGGAGGCTGTGGCGATGTGGCCGTGGGTCTCATCGGTAACCTCACGCAGGTTGCGCCGCACGTACGCGGGATGCCGTCCGAGGTAGAGCGAGGCGCCCGTAAAGGGCAGGAACTGGATGCCGTGTTCGTAGGCGCCATCGGCGCCGAACCAGGTGGCGGAGTCGGCCTTGCCGTCGAAGACGTTCGCGATCTGCGTGCGGGTGAAGTTCGCCGGGAAGGTTCGGACCGGGCCGTCGTCGAACCAGTAGCTCTCGGCCGCGGTGGTCTCGAGCGTGTACATCCAGACCGCCGCGTCTTCGAGGCGGGCGTCGTGGATCTCGGCCGCGTAGAGGATGAGGCCGGCCCAGGCGTGGATGGCCTCGGAGCTGGACTCGGCATTCTGACCGTCGCCGAACGGCGCGGCGCCGGCTGCCCAGGAGTGACCGGCGTAGGCGTCGAAGCTGCGAAGTACCGGGTACCGGGTATCATCGGGGTCGATGTTGGCGATGTCCTTCGTCAGCTCGGCGATGAAGGCCCGGTTGCCGGGATCGCGGAGCCAGGCAGGATCGGCAAGACCGAGCTTCGCGGCGGCGTCGATCCAGTAGCCGTAGTGGAAGTGATGGTCGTTCAACTGGGTGTTGCTGCCGTAGGACGCGGGGTAACCGATGAGCGTCTGCCAGTCGGGGTTGTAGCGGAAGTGCGGCAGGCTCTGCTCGCGGGAGCCGCTCCACTGCGCGAAGTGCTGGCTCATCTGTCCGGCGATCTCATGCGCCAGGCCGGTCTGGCCGCAGTTTTGAGCGAGCAGCAGGAGCTCGGCGAGCTTGCCGAAGCTCTTGCCCTGTCCGTAGGTGTCGGGCGCGGCGAAGTCGGCGGGATTGTGGAGCGACTGGCGGATGAGGTTTGCCTCGCCGGCTGTGTCGAATTCGCGCGGCAGAGGCAGGAACGGCAGGATGCCGTGGAAGGTGTTGACGGTGGTGAACGAGCTGCCTTCGAAGACGCGCATGGGTCCGCGGGCCGAGATGTAGCTCGACTCGGCAAGGCCGCTGGGGGTGTCGAGCGCGGTGTACTGATGGGGATAAAGCGCCTGCAGGAAGCCTGCGGCGGCGCCCTCCTTCTGCTCGGTTTCGACGTTGAAGCTGGTCGTGGCCTCGCTCTTCGAACGGTTGTAGGCCCAGTGGAGCGGCGTGGCCGTGGGGAAGGCGAAGGCGAAGCGGCTGTACTCTTCGAGGTCGGACTCCTGGGTGAGGAGCGCGGCGGAGAGGTAGTGGCGGCCGGCGGGCAGGGCGCAGGCGAAGACGGTCTTCCCCGCCGCATCTGTGCGCTCCGACCAGCTTCCGCCCGTGGGGCAGAAGAGTCCGTAGCGGTTCTGTCCGATGTCGACGCCGAGCCGGGTGGCGCCGCGGGAGAAGATGTGCGGGGGCGCGACAAAGGTGAGCGTCACCTCGGCGTCGTTCCCGGCGGTGACGTAGACGAAGGGCATGCCGCGGCCGACGCGTGTGCGGAGCGGGCCGAAGTCGAACTCGACCAGACGGTCGGTGGCGAGGGTCACATCCACATGCTTCGCCTTGAGACCCGGCGCCCCGATGGTGAAGTCGGGCTGTATCGGGTGGACGAAGAAGTTCTTTTCGACCGTGATCTGGTTCGAAGCGCCGATCAGGAGGCCGGTCTCGGTCGTCTGTACGGCGAGCGGCTCGGGAAACATCGTGTAGGCGCCGCCGGAGTCGGTGCGGTTCAACGGAAACCAGTTCTTCGCGGCCCAGAACCGGTGCGTCACGAGGGGCTGATGCGTGCGGTTGAACCTCGGCGGCGGAGGGACGGTAAGCGCATCCGCAGGCAGGGCGGGGGCGGATGCGGCGAGCACGCGGACTGGATCGAGAGACGCCGCGTGCGGCTGGGCGTCGGCACGAAGCTGCTCCTCCGTCGGCGGATGGGCATGCACCATCAGGCCGACGGCGAGGATGAGGCCAGCGCAAAAGCCTGGCAGGATGAGCTTCTGAGTTCCGGGCAGAGACATTCCTCTTCCAGTATCGGCCCTGAAGGCCGCGGACGAGAGGGTATTTGCCGAACGGTCGCCGAGGTACCCGCGATGTCACAGGGCTACTCGGCGGGCCTTGAAGCCAGCATCTCGCGTTCGCGGTCCAGCTCGGCGCGAAGCTCTTCCTCCGACGGAAGCACCAGCTTGTAACGACTGGCGAAGATCTGCTCGTTTTCATGAAGGATGGAGTAGCGCACGATGGAGGCGTCCTTATGCGTACACAGGATGATGCCGACCGTGGGGTTGTCGTCCGGGCCGCGTTTTCGGTCGTCCATCAGGCGCACGTACATATCCATCTGGCCGATGTCCTGATGCGTGAGTTCGCCCGCCTTGAGATCGAAGAGGACGAAACACTTCAGGACATAGTTGTAGAAGACCATATCGAGGTAGAAATCCTTCGATTCGCTGCTGATGCGGACCTGCCTTCCAACGAAGGCGAAGCCGCGCCCCAGCTCCAGCAGAAACGCCTGCAGGTGGTCGAGCAGCGCGCGCTCGAGGTCGGCCTCAAGCAATCGGCCGACGCCGGGCAGGCCGAGGAACTCCAGCATGACGGGGTCGCGGACGAAGTCCCGCGGGGCGGCGACCGAGGCGATGCGCTCCTTCGCCTCCTGCTCGACGGCGTTGCGATCCTGGCTCGAGAGCAGCCGCTCGTAGTAAAGCGTGCCGATCTGGCGGTCGAGCGCGCGCGTCGTCCAACCCTGTGCGGCGGCCTCGTCCATATACCACTGCCTGGCGGCGGGACTTTCGACCTTCAGCAAGGTGCGATAGTGCGTCCAGCTCAATTCGTCACGCAGTGCGTGATGAATTGGAAACGCCTGATAGAACTGCCTCATGTAGCGAAGGTTCGAGACACGGAAGCCCTGTCCGAACTCCGCGGTCAGCGCGGCTGAGAGAGTCTGGAGCAGCGCCGCGCCGTAGTCTGCCCGTGCGAGCCCGTGCTGCTCGAACTCGACGATGTGGCGGCCGATCTCCCAGCAGGTCTGCACCTGGATGACGTCGACCGAGCGCAGCGCCTTTTGCCGCCCGCTCAGGATGAGGAGGCGAAGCTCGCCGAGGAGCGAGCCCGCGCCACGATCCTCGTTGAACGGCGATTTTAGCTCTGCATCCATCCTGATACTTTTGCTCCTCTTTACAGGTCCGCGAATCGCGACAGCTTCAGGGTACACGCTCCCACATGCGGATCGTAACGAAGGATGGACCGGCCCCTCAGTTTCCCATGTGAATTTTGAGTGGTTATGACAACGATATCTCGGCAATTTTCAGGAAACAAATTTCTTGCGCGAGAGGGATCGACATCTCACGGCTCCATCGGCTTGACCTTCGGCGACGTTACCGTCACCGCCGGCGATTTCTCGCTGCTACCGTTCGGCCCTACCGCGACGATCCTGTAGTGCGCCGACTCTCCACGCTCGGGCGCGGGTTCCGTGAAGTAGAGACTCGTAAGTCCGGTTGCGATCGTCTTCTCCTCCGGCTCGAGCGTGCTGCTGCGCGAGACGCGATAGATCCGCGCTCCCTCGACTCGATTCCAGGTGAGCGTCAGCATGCCTTTCGCGACGGACGCCTTCGCGCCGGCCGGAGCTGCCAGCCTCTCGGCGTCCGGCGTCGGCAGCAGACCGTAGACGCAGAACTGACCCGTCCCGACATTCTCCGAGCCGAAGCTGGCGAGATAGACCTGTCCATTGGCGATCGTCGGCGGCGCCATCTTGGAGTACTCGCCACAGTCGTCGCGCGATGGCGTTTCGAGCGAGTTCCAAAGCTCGCGCCGGATATCGTTCGCATCGTATGCGTGCAGAATTCCTGGCCGCGACTCATGCCATGAGTCCCCTGTCGCGTGAATCGCGGCCCACAGAATGCCGTCCTTGTCGCCGTTCGCGGAGAGCGACAGCATGGCTCCCGGATGCCCCTGGTTTGGGATGTCGCGCATGATCCACGGCGTCTCTCCGAGCTTGTCCCCGTCGAACCTGTAGACCTTGGCCTTATCCCGTTGCCCCCAGATGTAAAGCAGGTCGCCGGCCTTCGCGCTGTGCCAGAAGACGAGGCTATGCAGATGCGAGGCCGTCGCCTTGAAGTGCTGGATCGCGTGCTCATCGCCCAGATGCCCGAGATGGCGGGCGTCCAGCGTATACAGGACTCCCTCCTTGCCACCGCCGAGCACGAGATGCGTGCCGGGAATCAGAGTGGCGCCGGAGGAGTCGAGATCGTTGTCGTGCTTGTCGAGTTCGAAGTGATTGGTGGGCGTGAACCAGTCGAGCAGTTGCAGCCGCGGCGTCAGCTTCATGAAGCT
>NZ_FZOU01000019.1 GCF_900188085.1 Granulicella rosea | reverse complement strand
CGTGATAGAAGCAGAGATCGGGCTCGCTAAGGCAAGCTAACGGAACGTGAAGCGGGCGGCATTGCCGTCCGCCTCACTGAGCCGCCCTTACCGGTTATTCTTGCGGTGAGGCTACATGAATACAAACGCAATACTGGAAGCGATCGACGCGCAGATCAGGCAGTTGCAGCAGGCTCGGGATCTACTCGTTGGTACCAACACCGATGATCCCGCCATCGCAACCGCGAAGCAGTCTTCCGGCAAGCGCCGTGGCCGCCCGAAAGGTTCCGTCAACAAGAAGTCTGGAGCCTTTGCACCCGTGGCGAAGAAGGTGGCCAAGCGCACGTTGAGCCCCGAAGGCAAGGCACGGATTGCCGCAGCGCAGAAGGCGCGTTGGGCGGCACAGAAGAGAGCCAGCGTATCTGCCAAGCCTGCGGCTAAAAAGACTGCCAGGAAGAAGACGACTCTAGCCCTTGCTCCGGCAACCGAAACCTAGAGCGGCGTCTTAGTGATCGTGAGCGGAATGCCTCCAGAGAAGCAGCGGGTTCACGCGGAACGGATGCTGGCCCGCGCCGAGCGGCGACACTGCCAGGCGGCGAAGCTGGTCGACAAATGGCGTCTGCGCATCGCCGAGCTGGATCGAATGGGAATCGAAGCCCGGCAGGCGCGGCTTTGGGCCGACGACCATGGCGATTCGACGCCCGAGACTGGTACGCTTTCCTGATGAGTGCAACCGTCAGAGAGCCCGTACGACGTGCGACGTTTGCGGTCGAAATTGCTGTCGGCGGTCTGCTCTTCGACATGGATGGCATTCTCGTCAGCTCGACCCTGGGCGACGAGCGGTGCTGGACCCGGTGGGCGGGGCGGCATCTCCCTGGCCAGTCGTTCGACTTGAAACGGACGCACGGTCGCCGTGCCGCCGACACGATTCGCGATCACTTCCAGACGCTCGACCGTCCCGCTATCGAAGCCCACCTCGCCGAACTCGACTAGTTCGCGGGAGAAGAGGAACATACGATCTTCGCCTATCCGGAGCACGGGAGTTGCTCACCGGACTGCCCCCGTACCGATGGACGGTCGTCACCTCCGCATCGGAGAAGATCATGCGTAGCCGACTCGCTGCGGTGCGGATCGTGGCACCGCAGCGAGTCGTTTCCGGCGACATGGTGGCTCAGGGTAAACCAGACCCGGAGTGCTATCGCAAGGGTGCCGCTCTGCTCTCCCGCCGACCCGAGGAATGTCTCGTCCTCGAAGACGCGCCCGCAGGCATCCGAGCCGCGAATGCTGCCGGGTGCAAGGTGCTCGCAGTCGCGACCTCGCATCCAGTCGAAGAGTTGCAGCAGGCGGACTGGATCGTTGCGCGCCTCGACGAGATCGAAGTCCGCTTCGACGAGATGGCAACGCTCCAGATCTTTTTCCCCGCACTCATGCGCGGAAGCGACTCGCCTGCGTGAGTGGGATAATCCCCGTTTCGTGGTTGGTCATCTGCATGAATCCCATGCTCTCTCCTGCGTTCTTTCGGAAGCATCCGAACGTTGATGAGCCTCTGACACTGTCCCTAACAAAGTGCCACCCCGTCCACGAGGTCCGGGGTGGCACTCGAAGCCAAAGAACGCTGCTTTGCAGCGGAAGAAATCCTGACACGTCACCCCCAATGGGATACTGTAGGGATACCTGGCGTTTCCAGCCGTGAACGTGTCTTGAATCAGCACGTTAGGCCGACTTTGCCATCGGAGGGCGATGCCCGTAAACGACCGTTTACGAAGCCAGCATGGCGGCTGCGAGTCATTTCTTCCGAGCGGCCGCCTTGGAATCAACGACTTCGCCACCACCGTAAACGGTCGTTAGCGAGCGTTTACGCTAGACATCTCCCCGAAGTCGACCTGAATCGTATCCCTCATAGCGTTGTGCAGGTCGTATCCCGGGGGCTCCTGATGCCACTTCTTCGCATCCCCGCATCGCTCGGTATCGCAACTTCGCAGGCGGAGCCGAAGCCTTCTCTGGCTCTCAAAACGATTGCGACGCGGCTCCCGCCCGCCGAGATCAAGGCCATCGAAGCAGCCGCTCAACTCGCCGGCCAGACGTGCGCCGAGTGGATGCGCGAGGCGATTCTGCTTCACCTGAAGCGGCCTGCGCGGAAAAAGAAATCGGTGCCCGATGCGACGCTGCTGGCCGAGATTCTCGGCCTCCGTTCGCTCGTTCAGAACCTGATCGCCGCTGCCTCCGACCTTCCCGAAGAGACGGTCCAGCGGATCGTGAAGCACGCCGACGCCATCAAGGAAGGCAAAGCCGAAGAGATGCTGCGGCGTCTTGAGGATGTTCCAACGGAGGCGCAATAGATGCCCCGGCCGTTGCAGTTCCGGCGTCGTTGGACTGGTGTCTTCGTTACCCTGCTTCTGCTGTGCGGTAGTTTCGCGGCGAGCTTCACCCTCTGGTTTTCGCTCACACTGTCGCCGCTCCAGAAGCAGTATTTTCCGACCTACCTGGCGATTGGGCTGAGTGAAGGTACCGCCAGAATCGTCCCCGTCTGGTGGATCTGGAAGACGGCTCCGGGGCGCAGTCCGCAGCTCGCCGCCGATGCCGATGTCGTCGCATTCACAGGTAGGCGAGAGGTGCCGCTGGCTCTCTCGCCCATGGCCCAGTCCCAGGGGTGGACCGGCCTACTTCGCGCGCGACAAAGGGACAGTTCGCAGGACGAGGGAGCGGTGCTTCAGGCGCAGTTCTTTGCGGGACAAAGCCTTGCCCGGACGATGGTGACGCCGCTGTGCGGAGGAGCTGCTTTGTTCCTGCTTTATCTCGCGCTCCGGGCGAAGTTCAGCAGCCAATCCAGCCACGAGGAGCGCCATGGACGAAGGACCAGGGGCCCGGAGTTGATCTCTTCCTTCGTCGCCAAGCTGAAGGAAAGAGGCGGAGGAATTCGCCTTCGTGTGGCGTCGAAGCTGGGACCGTTTGCGCCGGGTTTCCCGATTCCTCAAGAGCTTCTGGCCAGCCATATCCTGCTCATGGGCGACACCGGAAGCGGCAAGTCGAATGCGATGCGGCAGATCCTCCGCCAGGTCCAACGGTGTGGCGAGACCGCCATCGTCTACGACCCGGCAGGCGAGTTCGTCCAGGAGTTTTACCAGCCCAAGCGTGGCGATCTGATCCTGAATCCGCTCGACGCCCGTTGTCCGTTCTGGAACCTGCAGGCGGAGCTCGACGGGCGCGGCGTCGAGGACGCCATCGCCGCCGCGATGCTTCCCGAGAAGCAGTCCGAAAACGGATTCTTTACCGATGCGCCGCGTCGCGTTCTGGCAAGTCTGCTCAGAAAAGGAGGCTCGGTCGCGACGCTTCTGGAGTGGATGGCCGACCCAGCCGAGATCGAACGGCGACTCGAAGGAACGCCTCAGGCCGCCTACCTCGACCGCAACGCGGGTCCGCAGAGAGCCGGTGTTCTTGCTAGTCTCAACCTGATCGCCGACAGCCTGGACCTGCTGCCCACGGGCGAGGAATCGGAGGAATGGTTCAGCACCGGCACGTGGAGATTCGAGCGGACGCGGTGGGTCTTTCTGACCTCACGGCCAGCGCTGCGTGAGCGCATTCGGCCGCTGCATTCCGCATGGCTCGACCTCTTCATTCTGCGCATGATGGAGCCATGTGTGAACCCGGCGAAGGCGGTTTGGTTTGTCCTCGACGAGTTGGCCAGCCTCAATAAGCTGCCGCAGCTCCACACCGCCGTGACCGAAAACCGGAAGTACGGCAATCCCGTCGTTCTCGGCTTCCAGGGACGCAGCCAGCTCGAAAAACGATATGGTCAAGACGCGGAGGTGATGCTCTCGCAGCCGGCCACGAAGATCTTCTTCAAGACCTCCGAACCGCGCGCGGCGAAGTGGGTCTCGGAGACGCTAGGCGAGGTCGAAGTCGAGCGTCTCAAGGAGTCCCGGACGCCCAAATTGCTTGGCAGTCAGAAGAGCTTTTCGCTGGAGATTGCCAACAAACCTCTCGTCATGGCCTCCGAGATCGCCGGCCTAGAACCGCTGCATGGCTTCATCAAACAGGAGAATCGGGTCACACCGGTCAGGTTTGCCTATGTTGCCCGACGTAGCCTGCAGCCGGAGTTTATCGAGCGAGCGATGACGATCCCGGAGCAGAGACCATTGCCCCCTCCCACTGCCGTGCCGGAGCCAGCTTCCATCCCCGGCCCGCCTCCTCCTGAGATCGAGGACGCTGAGCCGGAGCCGCGCAAGTCCGCCTTCAAGAAGAAGGACAGTGCGGGACGGGAATGGAAGCCGCTCGATTGAGGGTTATTCCGGTTCGACGACTGTCCCGCCGTTATCGTCGTGCCTCTTCTCCGCCGCGCGTTGCCGGCGAATCCGGTCGGCCCGTAGGAGAATGGCCTGCTCCTCGGCGGCAATCTGTTCCTGGCGTCGTTTGGCGTCGATCAGTACGTCGTTAGGGTCCTTGAAGCGCTGCTCGAATCTGCGGTCGAGGTTGCTGAAATGAAAGCTATCCTTCTCCTCGCGGTTTTGTTGGCGTTCTAAAAGCTCGCCATTGGCGAACGATCTCAGCTCTTCCATCTTGACGATGAAGGCGTCGATGTACCGGCGGCTGAAGCGAAACTCGCGCAGCCGGTTGAAATCGTCGATCACCAAACCCATATCCCGGTTCAGGGCGAAGATCGCTTCATAGAGCGAGGGCTTGTGGAAGGGCTGCGGTTGCGTTCGGTGCGGTGTAACGTGGTGAGTAGCCATGCGTTGCCTCCTGGGGCGACGTGCGGTTAGGGGCGCGTCCGGTGTTCGAGCACCGGTGCGTCCCGCTCTGGTTTTAGGGAGCTTTATTCTTGCTCTCCCTTGCCTTCTGGTGACGGGTGGTTCGACCGTCTTCAATCGTCGGCAGCAGCTCGCGTACGCGTTCGATATCCTCTGCCGTCCAGAGATACATCCGCCTGCCGCTGATTTCGACCGACTTCGGTGCGGGGATCTTGCCGATGCGAAGATAACGGTCCAGTGTGCTTCCACTGATACCGAGTATCTGTGCCGCCCGCCGCGTGGAACTCGTCTCCATATATGAGAAAGTTTTCCAAATACTAATTAATGTGTCAAGGCTTTTGACGCCTTCCTCGACATAGCACCATCTGATTTCCCGTCACTGCAGGTGTTCGTTGCGTAGCGTACAGGAATAAAATCTTGGTGGGCCCATGCTGACGATCTCCAAACCGCTCTCCGGTGGTCAGGCGCGGACGTACCATGCCCGGGAGTTCGCAGCGAAGGAAGCCAACTATTGGAGCCGGGATCAACAGGGTCACAGCGAATGGCAGGGCAAGCTCGCCCAGCAGTGGGGGCTTAAAGGGCCAGTCGGCTCCGAACAGTTTGCTCGCCTGACCGAGGGACAGCATCCGGAGACGCTGGAGCCGATGGTGCGGCATCAGCCCGCCAAGACCTACGAAAATCAGTTCGGCCGAGAGGTGACCTCGGTCGAGCATCGCGCCGGATGGGATGCCACGTTCTCGGCTCCAAAGTCGGTTTCGCTCACAGCCCTGGTCGGAGGCGACGAGCGTGTGCGTGAGGCGCACCGGGAGAGCGTCCGTGTCGCCTTGGGGGAGCTGGAGCGATACACGCAGGCTCGGCTCGGCAATGTGAACGCCCCGGAGCTGACCGGCAAGTTCGCCGCCGCGACCTTCGAGCATGACACCGCACGACCCGTCGACGGCTACGCCGCGCCGCAGCTCCACACCCATGCCGTTATCTTCAATGTCACCGAACGCGAGAACGGCCAGACCAGAGCCCTCGATGCGCGCAGCCTGTTCGGATCTCAACAATTCTCAACAGCGGTTTACCGGACAGAGCTTGCCAGCCGTCTTCAGGATCTCGGTTATGAGATTGAGCGTGGCAAGCATGGCCAGCCTGAGATCAAGGGTTACAGCCAGGAGTATCTGGAGGCGTTGAGTCCAAGGCGGGAGCAGATTAAGTCGCACCTCCACGAGATCGGTCGCGAGGGAGCCGGTGCGGCCCAGGTTGCCGCGCACCGAACGCGCGATGCGAAGGAGATCCAGTCGCCGACTGAGGTGCTGCATCGCCATCGCGAGCTGGCCGCGCAGTATGGCTATCAGGCCGATTGGGTCGTCTCGAAAGCTCTGGCGCATGGCCACCGTCAGGAGGCGGACTCTCCGAAGATGGCTCAACAAGCAGTTACCTATGCTCGCGATCACACCTTCGAGCGTTCCGCCGTGCAGGATGAGCGAGTCATCCTGCAAGCTGCCATGGACCGGAGCATGGGGCAGGCGAGTGCCAGCCAACTGCGGGCCGAGTTTGACCGCCGTACTGCGCAAGGAGAGTTTCGTGTGGTCGATGGTCCACCGGGAGCGGCTGGTAAGCAGTACACGACCGCTGCCATGCTGCGCATGGAAAAAGAGACCGTCGCGCGGATGCAGGAGGGAAACCGAACAGCGCTCGGCAACGCTCCTCTGGTCGAGCCGCGGACCCGGACCGAGGTCATCGAACGACATCCGCAGCTCAATCCGACGCAGCGGAGCGCCGCCGATCAAATCCTCCAAAGCCGGGAGAAGATCGTCGGCCTGGACGGCGTAGCCGGAGCAGGAAAGACGACGACCCTTTCCGTCATCCGCGAGGGTGCCGAGGCGAATGGATATACCGTGGAGGGCTTTGCCCCAACCAGCCGCGCGGCCCAACAGCTGAGCGGCGCGGGGATGGAGACCTCGACCTTGCAACTTCATCTTGCCAAGGGCCAGCAGGCCGATACCGGCGAGAGGAGGCTCTATGTACTCGACGAGAGCTCGCTTGCGTCGACGAAACAAATGCACGACTTTGTAAGCCGGCTTCATCCCAACGATCGCGTTCTCCTGGTCGGCGATATCCGGCAGCATGAAGCCGTCGAAGCCGGTCGTCCGTTTGCACAGCTTCAAGATGCAGGAATGAAGACGGTGAAGCTCGATGAGATCGTGCGCCAACGAGACCCGGAGCTGAAGGCCGTGGTCGAGCAGCTCGCCCGAGGTCAGGTCGGGGAAGCTGTCGGAGGGTTGGAACGGCAGGGCCGGGTCCATGAGATTCGAGACCCAGCCGCGCGGCTCGATGCTATCGCACAGGAGTATGCGAGAGCGCCCGAGAATACGCTGGTCGTATCTCCGGACAACCGATCCCGCGCCGAGATCAATGCGAGGATTCATTCCGAGTTGCAGGAGCGAGGCTTGGTCGGCAGCGAGGAACGCCGGGTCACTGCCCTTGTTCCCCGTCAGGACCTCACCGGCGCGGACCGCACCTGGGCCGCTCGCTACCAGTTCAATGACGTATTGCTCTACTCGCGAACGTCCAAGGAGACCGGCATCGAGAAGGGCGAGTATGCCCGCGTCAAGAGCGTGGATGCGCCCGACAATCTGCTCACCGTCGTCCGCGCCGATGGCTCCGAACGAACCTACGACCCACGCCGTCAGCAGGGCGTCTCCATCTATAAGGAGCAGGAGAGGTCGTTTTCAGTCGGAGATCGGATTCAGTTCACCGCGCCGGCGAACGACCTGAAGATCGCCAATCGGGAGCTGGGTACGGTCCAGTCCATCGCCGACGATGGCCGCATAGCATTGAAGATGGATGGTGGTCGGAGTGTTGTCCTTGACCCCAAAGAGCATCCGCATCTGGACCATGGCTATGCCGTCACGAGCCACTCCAGCCAAGGCCAGACCGCCGACCGCGTGCTCATCCACATCGACACAGAACTTGGAGCGAAAGACCTCATTAACAACCGCATGGCGTATGTTTCGGTCTCACGCGGGGCGCACGACGCGCAGATCTTCACCAGCGACCGGGAGAAGCTGCCCCAGGCGCTCAGCCTCGATGTCCCGCACCGGAGCGCCCATGTTCCTGAGATTGCTACAGGAGCAGAGCGGGAGATTGCAGTTAGGGAGCCAGCCGAGAAGGTTTATACGACGGCCGAGCACAACCGGCATTGGACGCCGCTCAACGAGGCCGTCACTCCTCAGGAGGCCCAACAGTTTGCCTGGAGGCGGGAGACGGGAACCATCCAGAGCTATCAGCACACTGAGACGGGGCGGTACATCCATATCGACGGTGTCAGCGGCCAGTTTTACGATCGGCACCGGGAGCACATCACAGTCAGGGAAGCCCTCGACTTTGCTATGCCTGAAGGCGGCGTGCATTCACATTCCAAGGACTTGCCAAGACTTGGCATGGAGCAGCAAGGATATGGGATTGGGATATGAGAGACTGCGGGTTCCTCGCAGCTCCCATTCTGGGGTGACGTGTCACCCTAAATCCGATGCGAAGCAGCGTGCTTCTTAGAAGCGGACGGCTGCCCTATGGAGAGGCCCCAGGAGATGGAATGTCACCCGACTATTTGTCAAGCTGAGACTCTTCCGTCATTTGCATCGACGGATAAGGAAGGAGCATCGGCAAAGCTGAGTTGGAGTTTACTCCCCGTTAGCAGAGCATCTGTCAGAAGATCATTACCGCGATCCCAGAGCATCGCTCCAGACGTGTTCATTGCTGCGGCCCCAGTTTCGAGAAATAGGATGATGGGCGACTTCCCAGGAACTCTCGCAAAGGAATGGAAAAGAGATGTGAGATCGCGGTCAAACGCCACTTGGCCAGATCGGAGATTAACGGCTACTATACGGTAATCGAAGCCGATGAAAAGCATTGACTCGTCAAGGACACTCAGCAACTCAGGTCGGAGCCCGTGGTCTGGGCCGGAAAGGGCAATGTTGAGCTTGGGTCCCCGAAAGCACAGAGCTGGCTCGCAACTGATCAGATAAAACAGGTGTGTTACATCGTCAGCTTCGTACGAAGCGTAACCCTCGTTCTTTGGCAACGTACGCAGCAAATCACTTCTGCTCGAAAACATCTGAACTCTAAACCTAAATGATCCAGTAGAAAAACCTACCATGTCGCCTCTCAGGGACTACGAATTCGGATTCTTAATTTTTAGTGTAAAACGTGATAACTTTCGTTCCCTGCATAACGACTTGAAGTTTGAGAGAACCGATAGGCCCCTGTAAGAATACGTCTCGAATGACTCCGCCCCTCGGGTCGGAGGAATTCGCAATACTCGAAGCATCATTCACTGCTTCGTTGATCTTCTCAGCCACGTATTCTCTGTTCTCCGGGTTGTCCCATAGGCCGATAGCCTTCAAAGCGAGAGCAAGTGAACCGGTTCTCGCAGCGTTGTCCGCACCCTGAGCGGCACCAAAGAGATAATTCAGCTTGGATGCGAGATTTGACGCAGTCACAGGATTTCCCATACTGATCAGTTCTCCACCAGCAGTGGCTCCCCCTGCATAAAGCAATGCGCCTCCCAGGGCCGAGGCTCCATACCAAGCTGCATACGTGCTGGGACGATTCATGACTGCACCAATATTGCCAGCTAGATTCAGTCCGGAGCTATTTGCGTAGTAGTCAGCGCCCCCATCAGAGTGATAGGTGGCTGTTCCGACTGTGTTTCCGTTGGAGTCTGTGATCGCAGTCGCGTTGAATTGACCGTTCCCATTGCCGTTGCTCCCGACCTGATCCAAAGTCGGGACATTGAGGCCGCCGTTGTTCCCTTGTTGAGCCGCTTGATATGCTGCATTGCTGACGTTATTGCACTGACCGTTGTTATCACAGATGGTTACGGAATGCCCATCTCCATCTGCGTTAGTGATTGGGTTGCCGACGCCATACGCATAAAGATTTAGCGTTTGTGGTTCATCAAGTCGGGCGAACGGTATTGGGTCCGGATCGTCAGATGAGTCTGGGCTGGAGAACCGCCCCATATTGGATGAATAGTATCTTGCCCCGAAGTAGTCGAGTCCCGATTCGGTATCCCTTTCTTTGCCGGTAAACAGGTACGCAAAAGGCACAAAACGATGAGTGCAGTCGTAGATGAAGTCAGGTCGCATCGTAGGCATGGGAAATCTAAGGCGACAGCATAATGAAGAAGCAGAGTACGAACAAGAGGAACGACGAAGCGAGGAGCCACCATCGAGCAGCGCCCTTGCCCGTGAGCGCAAGTATGGCAGCTACGAAGAACGACGGGTAAACGAAGCGCGCCCACGCTGAGAAGAGAGCACGATTTCTGCCAATATGAGTCCACGACAGAGCAAAGAGAACCACCTGCCCAGCTACCGCCAAAAATCCAAGGCTGAAAAGCAGCCTCCTCCAAGCGGGAAGCTCCTTTGACTGCTCACTCCTAACCCAGGCCCAGAGGGCCAATACAAACCCTATGAGTCCGGCAACGATGATTCCTACGAAAATTATTTTCTCTGTCATTGCTGGCCTCAGTGAGTGTTCTGGATATCTTGCCCATGAGCGAACCATCCCGAGTGCGCATCAACATGCCACATTCCCGCTGCGGGAACGCTGTATTTGGGGTATGCACTCGCAGGATCGTAGGGCACGGAAATGTGTGGTGTATTCGGGCAAGCAGACACAGCGCAACCGAAGAACGAACCTCCGAACCGGAACTGGTTTGAGAACCCGTGTTCGCCGCCGCCGAAGCCAGCGCGTGCGTCCTCGAACGGGATCGTGAACGAGTTAGCATTCAGTGCCGACCGCGCTTGGGCGGAAGTCATGCCCGGAGCCGACCATTCGCCAGCACTCATGCACGTACCACCGCAGTTGCCATCGACATGGAAGTTGAAGCCTGCCAACTGCCCACTTCCAGCTACGTCCAGTGTGTTGTGATTTACATCGTTTCCATTGGCATCGGTCGTGTGGCTTGCCGCGTTATCGAAGTAAATTCCCTGAGCGCCATTCACCTGAAGACCGTTCTGGGTCATCGTGGCTGTGTTCTGGCCAGCGCGGATCGAATCGCTGGTGATGATCGTGGCCTTACCGTCCGCTCCAGCCTGCACCCATTGAGTGCTCTTGCTGTTCTGCGGATCAGTCTGAACCTGCGTGCAACCAGAGTGGTCACTCGTTCCGTATTGCTGGTAGAAGTCATGTCCATCAGGATCGGTGCGAGAGAGCGGATTGTTGCCGACGTAGGAGTAGTGATTCAACGTCTGCGGGTCTTCAAGATGACCCCCAAATGTGTCGGGGCTCATGAACCTACCCATTGACGCCCCGTAGTATCTTGCCCCGAAGTAGTCGAGTCCTGATTCTGTGTCTCTTTCTTTGCCCGTGAAATGCTGCTCCGTCGCACCCAGAGCAGGCCCAGGATTGGTATTGTTTGGCACGAACTCCCCATAAGGCAGACTCTGAAATGCCATCTGAGTGTTTCCGAGATAGTCTGTCTGAACCCGTCGGCTCCCGAGCCAGTCGGAGAGATGAAAGTGGACGCCCTGTTGATCGTTTGCATAGGTGGCGATCAAGCGGCCCGCAGCATAGACATTGGTATGGACCCACTGTCCGTTTCCGTCCATTTCAGTTATCTGCTCTCCGCCCTCGCCCAGGACGTATCCTGCCGTCTCCGCAAAAGTATAGCCGTTACTGGTCGAGTCGCAGCTCCACGTGCTGATCGTACCCTTTGCCACACGATTGCCTTCAGCATCGTAGATGTATTGCGTCATGCCCGACGCGGAAGCGACCGCGCATACTCTTCCTTCGGCGTCGTATAGATATGAGGTTTCGGCATTCCCATCCAACAGCGCGAATGTGGATTTGGCGTTTCCGGCGAGATCATATTGGATAGACTGCCCGGTGTATTGCGGCGTTATCGTTGGATATGCAACGATATCGGTGCTAGCCTGATTTGCGCTATTGTAGACCGTTCCCTTACCGCTCCATGTAGATGAGTGCGGGACACAGTTCAGCCCCTCACTCGTAACGGGTTGGTCGGATGCGATCTGCGATGTCCGGTTGCCGAAGGCATCGTAGGCCCAGCAGAAGTTCGACTGGTAGCTCCGCACGGCGGGAGTGACGCTCGCCGTCCTCAGACGATTCAGGCCCAACCGCACTGGCGACTGGTATCCTAAACTAATGGAATTTTTTTGTTGAAACTTCAAAAAGTCCATTTACACACTGTATTAACTCGAGTAGAAGCAGTACACCTACAATAGGGCCAGCTGGCCAGACTGCAATGGGAGGTCTTCTGACCGTTAGACCCCATCCGCCGATCCCAAGAGCTGTAATCAAAAATATACCAGCAAGAGATATAAGCAAAAATTGATCTTCAGGAAACATCCCAGGCACTAGCGAAACATAGGCGCAAAGCAGGAAAGTTGCACTGGCGATTGCCGCCGAGATCCAGTAGATATGGCGATGAATTCGCTTGCGATGCTCATTGCAGTCACTGATTTTGGCAGGCATGATGTACCTCAATTTCCTAGCTGCAGGTGCTTGTTAGAGTATTGTTACTGCTATTAAAAGTATCGGTGCAATGTTTATTAAGTATTTCCAGCAACTGAAAAGAGTCGTATCCGCCGTTTGGCTTTGATCCAAAGTTGAAGCCCGGACGGCTTAGCGGCTTCCCGTACGTCTTCATCCAATAAGGATCGGCATGCTTCTTGAATAAATCGTTCCACAACCCTTTGGGCGTAATGGTGCTGTTACTGCCAGGGAGAAGGCCGATAATTTTGAGTGCTTGAACGCAGGTAGTGGTGCAATTATTCTTGAAGAGCATGTAAGGATTACCCGTGGTGGCAAGGCTGTGAATGAAATCGATCACTTTTTGAGTGTCTTCAGGACTCGTTTGAATCGTCAACGAAGAGAAGTTCTGGCGAATGTCGTCGGCGCTGAACGTATGCCCCGGAGAGACGAAAGAGGTTGTACTATTAACTGGGGCACCCAAGATTGTTAGACCGTAATCTGAATCGTGCACTGGTCCAAAACTCATTGCAGCGGCACCCCCAGTGGACTGATTTCCTGCTAGAAACATGATGTGACCCGCGCTAGAAATTCCCGATGGCGCTTCATAGAATACAGTGATATCTTTGCCATCAACATCGATGTATTTGAACGGATTGTTAGCTGCATATATATATTTGTTTAGAGTATTTGCGGGTTTGAGTACGCGGTCATCCGTCAAGTTCAAGCTATCGGGTGATAACCACCGGCCAAAACCGCTCACGAGGTGCCTGGCCCCGAAGTAGTCCAGCCCTGATTCTTGATCTCTTTCTTTGCCGGTAAAGTGTTGTTCTGTGACTCCAAGCGATGGAGTAGGAACATTCGTCGGCAGCATTTCGCCGAAGGGCATACTGGCAAAGGCCATTTGACTGTTGCCTGAAGCGTCCGTCTGAACGCGCTGGGTGCCCAGCCAATCCGAAAGATGGTAGTGCAGCCCGTCATTCGCATAGGTCGCGATCAGTTGACCGTTTGCGAAGACGTTGGTGTGGACGACGTTTCCGCTGCCGTCGGTCTCGGTCACCTGCTCGCCGTTGGGTCCGAGCATATAGCCTGCCGTCTCGGTGAAAGTATAACCCGAACTGGTCGGGTCGCAGCTCCAGGTGGCGAGCGTTCCCTTGGCCACGCGTGCGCCGCTTGCGTCGTAGATATACCCAAACATCCCGGCCGCAGATGCGACCGCGCAGACTCGCCCCTCGCCGTCGTAGAGGAACGAGGTCTCGATATTGTTGTCCAGTTCGTCGTAGACAGCGGTAGCGTTGCCGGCGGCGTCAAGCTGCAGCGGCTGCGCCATGAACTGCTGCGGGCTGGCCGGGTAGGCGACGATATCGTAGGCAGGCTGGTTGGCGCCGTTGTAGACCGTGCCCTTGCCGCTCCAGTTTGCCGAGTGCGGCACGCAGTTCAGACCTTCGCTGAGGATCGGCTGGTCGGACGCAATCTGCGAGGTGCGGTTGCCGAAGGCGTCGTAGGCCCAGCAGAAGTTCGACTGGTAGCCCCGCACGGCGGGTACAACGCTGGCGGTCGTCAGGCGATTCAGGCTGTCGTAGCCCATCTGCCACTGACCGTTTACGCTATCCGCGTAGGAGAGGATGTTGCCGTTGGCGTCATAGCCGCTCGTGCCGTCGGGCTTCGTAATGCTGTACTGGTAAATGATGTTGCTGCCGGTAAGGGTCGAACCCGGTGCGAGCACGCCGACCGTGGTGTCGCCAACCGCCGGAGGATTGGCGCCGTCGCCAGGATAGCTGAACGAGACCGTATGGGCGCCGACCGTGGCGCCGGTGAATCCAGAGGTGGCGATGGACAGACCGGAGCCATCGATCAAGCTGGTCACCCAGGGTTGCTGATCGACGGAGAATGCGACGCTGCCTGTCGCGCCGGACGGGAGAGAGACGGAGCAACTCACGGCAGTTCCGGCAATAACTGTTTGGGGGATGCAGGTGAGCGGATAGGTTGTCTGCGACGATGAAGGTTGCGAGGAAACTCCACCGGCGGCTTCGCTCCCCATGTTGTAGAAGGTAGCTGGGGACGACTGATTCGCGTACTCGGTTGCGACCCAGTCGGCGGACCGTGTGACGCTCGATATGCGGACCTCGTCGACGGAACCATTGAGTGCGCAACAGGAGGTCACGGTTGGGATTCCTCCTATCTTGAACTCGTTGATTTGAATGTCCGGTAAGATGCCCTTGTATGCGATGGGGACATCGATGCCCTGGGAAGCAAGAACTCCATCGACGTAGAGTTGATCGGCGGTGGCGCTCAACGGGCCGCCTCCGTAAACGCCTACCAAGTGATGCCAGGCGCCGTCGACCGTCATGGATCCGGCCCCCGCCACTCCGATTTGATTGAATTCCAGAAGCGCCTGGCTGTTGTTGTTCCATGAGAGTCCGACACGCGATCCCACGACTAAGTCCGATCCGTATCCCAAAAATTCAACGTTTGGCGTATTGGACGGCAACTGCACCCATGACTCTAGCGTGACTGGCATGCTGCCACTCGGATAGACTTCAACCAATGTTGGATGGCTGAGGTAGGTTGCGGTACTTCCGTTGAATCCAGCGGCTCCGCCGATCTTGCCTGAAATTGCCGCCGCCGACCCCGAGAGGTCGTACCCTGCGTAACCGGAGTCGGAGGTTCCGACGGTCGCCCCATCGCCGAGATGATAGACGGAGAGGTAATTGTTCCTCCACGTGCCTTGTGGGTTTTCCTGCGAAGCCGTCACATTCGGGATGCCGTACCACATGTAAATGACCGTATCGGCGGTGTGGGATAGATTCTGGATACGGACCCAAAAAGCTACCGCACCCGAAACAGGGTTGTATGTATCGATCTCGTAATCGAGAACATCCTGACCGGCGGCATCGGAAGTGAACACGATATCGTAGCCATTTGCGTTCTGCACCTTGCCACCGTTAGCACTCGTCGCGAGATAGGGATACGTCCCCGCAATCAAAACTGGGAAGCTGCTCTGGTCCGTGTTTGGCACCTTGGTATGGTCGATAGTGATGGTGCGCTCATAGCCGGTGAAGACACTGGCCGTCGTCAGCGGCATCGCATTACTGTTGACGCATTGAACGGTGACAATGAAGCTCCCCGTCGTAGCGCCTGCGGGTACTTTCAAGCGAATCAAAGTGTCAGTCCATTCGTAGGTCGACAGTACAGTCCCATTCAAAGCGATTGTGCTCGTGCCCTGAACCGCGCCGAAGCCCGATCCGATGACACTGATCACCGTTCCCGGGAGCGCTGGCGTGGGATTGATCGCGTTGATGACCGGCGGAGGGCTATTGGTGATAGCCAAAGAAACCGTGTTGCTGGGAACCCCTTGAACGGTGACGACCAGATTGCCTGACGAAGCCC
Organism: Granulicella rosea; assembly: GCF_900188085.1. Classification (GTDB taxonomy): domain Bacteria; phylum Acidobacteriota; class Terriglobia; order Terriglobales; family Acidobacteriaceae; genus Edaphobacter; species Edaphobacter rosea. Next base: position 16,701 of record NZ_FZOU01000019.1, on the reverse strand, counting down.
CAAACGGTACTGTAAGAGCGATCGAGCTATTGTTCCACGAAGTTGTCGAGAGCGGAACGCCATTCAGCGTAATGGAACTCGCGCCCTGAGCCGCGCCAAAATCCGATCCGCCGATGCGGACAGCGGCACCCGCAAGCACCGGGTTCGGATTGACCGAATTGATCACTGGCCCTTTCGATACAGCCCCAACCATATAAAAACTGTTTGGATTGGAAATGTTCGCATATTCGGCTTGAATCCAAGCAGCGCTACGAGTGCCGGACGATATCCTTACCTCATCCACGGAACCAATAAATGGATAGCCGTTTGTGAACAGCGACGGGCCGCCAACTGTCAAAGGATTCGATTGAGTATAGATGCCATAACCACCATTGCCATCTCCGCTGGCCACCTCTGTAGGATTTATAGGATTCCCGTCGACATATAGCAAATCCACAAGCGGATCCAACACACTTCCGCCAGCGTAAACTCCTACTACATGGTGCCAGTTTCCGTCGTTTGTAAGAGTACCGCCGAACATGTAGTCGTATAAACCAAATAAGAGCGACGGGCTCCCGCCATTCCACCAAAGCCCCATAGCGCCGTCGGCTGTTACATGTCCATAACTGACTATTTGTACTGATGGTGGCACCAGATAGTTAGGGGCCGTCGGCGCAGTCATATCCGTGGGCAAATTCACCCAAGCCTCGATGGTAGCCGGCGAATCGTTGCCCGGGTACAATGTCACTGGGCCGTTTCCGAGCGCCGCCGACGTAGCGCCAAACGCGGCGGCGTTGCCAACCACACCAGGGGCAGTTCCTGCTACGGTCCCCGGCGAAGAGGCATATAGCGTATACCCAGCCATGCCGGAGTCCGAAGTTCCAACCTGAGCGCCATTCCCAAAGTGATAGATTGAAAGGTAGTTACTCTTCCAGACCCCGCTCTTATTCTCTAACGAAGTGTAGACATGGGGATACCCGTACCACATATAGATCGTGGTGTCCGCAGTATTCGATAAGCTCGGTATGCGAATCCAGAAAGCAACCTTTCCTGCGACAGGATCGTACGCGTCGATTTCAAAATCCAATGGGTTCCGACCGGCCTGGTCTGACGTGAAGGCAATGTCATATCCATACTGATTCTGCACCTTGCCCCCATTCGCCACCGTTGCAAGGTCGGTATAAGTTCCAGCGAATAGTAACGGGAAATCCTGAAGCGAACTTGTGACGCTACTGTGGTGAATTGTAATCGGTCGGGAGTATCCTCTGGCCGTAGAATCGACCGCAAAGGGAACGCCATTGCTGAGGGTGCCCCCAAGGTTCACCACGATGTCCCCCGTGGTTCCTCCAATGGGCACGGTCACAACAACGTTGAAGTTACCCCAGCTCACGATCGGCATCGCGGCGCCGTTTAATGTAACGATTGCCTGGGTTGGGCCGAAATATCCTGTCAGCGTGATGGAGTCGCCGGGGATACCGCTCGGTAAGGACAATGACGAAATATAAGTCTCGTTAGCTATTTGGGCGACAGCCGGACTCGCCGAACAGCAAAGAATGAGGACCGTCAAGGCCATGATGCCCAACTGTCGTATACGGCCAATCATTAGGAAGCTCCGATCCTTGGTTCCAGAGTCTGTCGCAAGCGGTAGAACGGATACTGCCGGACTGGCCATTATCACGGATTGGTTGCCATCTGGTTCGTCAGTCGCAATCTGCTGTCATACCCGAAGGTGACGTTGATTCCGCTTCCCAGCGAGAGATCCTGGGTCGCTCCAGCCGGGCTGTACGATCGACCGAAGTACAGCGTCGTCGTGGGGATTGTGTTCACCTGGGAGCCGTTCACCGTCTGCAGATGCCCCATGGCGTCATATCCATTTGTCAGCGTCAGGCTCTGCACGCCGTTCGTGTAAGTGTGCTGGCTTCCGAGCAGGTTGTATGACATGGTGCTGCTGTACGGTGTTCCCGAGACGCAGTTTGCTAGGTGGCATTGCTCCTCCCCAGTAGCCCTGCCCATGGCGTCGAACGAGAGAAAGCTGTGGGAGGTCCTATAGCCGGACGCAGGAGCCGACCCGGCGCAGCTCCCGGCGATCGTCCATTCCTGCAGCAGATGATCAATGCCATTCGAGGGTGCGGCTGTCGTCGAGCCATACTGAAAGCAACTGGATAGGGTATTTTGAGGATCGTATTGATAGGTCTTCGAGATAAGCCTGTTCAGGGAGTCGTACGTCATCGACGCCTGAACCCCGCGCGCATCGGTCTTATAGACAAGATTCCCGTTGAGGTCGTATCCGTTCTGGTGGCAGTTGGACGATGTAGGCGCGACTCCGCCCGTGGTTCCATAGCAGATGCTGCCGGACTCAGGATTCGTCGCCAGTAAAAGATGCGACAGAGAGTCGTAGCTGAAGGTTCGAACACGATCGCCCGTCGCGCCTGCCGCGCCACCCCACTGGTCTACGCGCAGCAGGTTGCCAAGCGCATCGTACTGATAATCCGTCTCCAGCGCGGGGGCATTTGCCGCGTTGGGCTCAAGCACCTTTCTCAGCCTTCCAAGCGCGTCGAAGCCCTTATGCCAGTTACGGCCTGTCTCATCGGCCGAGTCGATCCAGCTGCCGGCGAGAGAACTGCCTATTTGTCCATGGCAGTTGGGTTGATCGTTCGTACGAACGCCGTTATAGCACCACCACAGCGAGGTATTGTCCGCTTGGACTTGCTGAACGAGTTGCCCCAAACCGTCGTAGTACTTGTAGGTGATGCCATCAGTTGGTGATGGGGTGGATAGATGTGGATTTGTGACCGTAGCAACTTTGCCAAGGCCGTCATATGTCGTTTCTGAGGTGATGCCGGCCGACGACGTAGATGTGGGGCGTCCGAGCCCGTTATAGACGGTGCTTGTGGTGTTGGGGGGATCGGGGCTCGCTTGCGTGGTCACCGTGACGCTAAGCGGCGACTGATAACTATAGCTTGCTGAGACAGAGCCGCCGTCGGGATATGTGATGGATTGCAAGTCTTTCATCGGGGTATAGGAATATTGTGTCCCCAAGCGGCCTGCGGCCAAATCATTTGGAGTTTGAACACTCGTTGGCAACCCTGAGTATTGGTCATAACCATATTGCGTGATCTCTGACAAGCAGTTGATCGTCTGGTAAGGAACAGAGTTATTGTATTGATAAAATATTTGAGTTCCGCACCCCTTGGCATCAAAGGTTTCGCCGATCATTCCATCAACCCTGTAAGAAGTATGAGTTGTGACCGCATTCGCGCCAAGACCGCTGGTGACTGTAGTGGGTTTACCGAAGAATTGCGTGCCGTTCGCATTAGCCAGATAGCTCGGTTCGTCGTATAGATATTTCGTCTGTGCTTTGAGAGTACCCGTGGGACCGTCCGCGACCCTCGAGCTGAAAGGCAGCGAACGCAGCAATAAATAATTGATATTGTTTTGCCACTGGTAGCTCATGGTCGTTGTGCGCAGCAGGGGGCCTGGGGCGCCCAGTCCGAAATCGTAGTCGTCTTGTTGCAGTAGGCTTCCGAAAGACAAGACGGGATACTGACCTCCGTCCCAGAAATATATGGTCGAATCCCAGTTATATGGTCCCGGCACCGTCGTATCGTAGGTGTAGACGGTTTCGGAGATCATCCCGTTGTTAAGCACCGTGATTTTGCTCTGCGGAAGCTCGTATCCCGTTCCAGACGGGGTGACGCCGTTTGGCTGATAGGTAGTGATGACACTCTTCAGCAGATTTTCCGCGGATGGCAGGCATGTCAACGACGGTATCCATCCTGTTCCACATGACGCGGGACGGCTTATAGGAGTGACAGGACCGTTGAAGTAATCGGTCTCTACCTCATAACCGTTCCCATCGAATACATGATTTGTTGCGTTGCCGTTGGGGTCTTGTCCCGTGTTGTAATTCCAAGTCTGACTTTTGCTTCCATCGAATTCGGTGCGGGTCGTGACTGCGGGATAAAGGGTGCCGCCACCGCCTCCTGGGGGGGAAGTCCACATATAGGTGTAAGAAACCGAACCGCCGGTCGGAAGACCGATCGATTTGAGTTCCGCAGATTGGCCGTAGGTAAAGGTGTAGGCTTGATTGTTCGGCAACCCGACACTTGTAAGGACCCATGATGCAGAAATGTATGGAGCCGTCGGCATCCCAGGGGGCTGCGTAAAGGTCTGCTGACTAAAGCAGTAGCTGACCGGATATGCATCGGCAGCACCGACGCCCGGATAGCCTACTGTCAAGCACGGAGCACTCGTAGTCGGCTCCCAACCGGGGGTGCCATTCGATATAAATCTGCCCGTTGAATCGGTCCATCCTGTGGGGATAGGAAACTCCCCTGATGTAAAATCAGTCGCTACGCTGTTTCCGTAAAGATCGGTCTCCGTATATCCAGTGAGTGAAGTGCCTGTGTAAGAGGAGACATATGCGATTCCATTCGGATCTATCCAATCAGTCCAACCCGATCCGTCGATGGCCACATTCACACGATTATTTCCGAAGCTAAACATATTCTGGCTCAAGTAGTGGTTTGCGCCGCTTGGATCGGTATAGTACTCGCCGTTGGCCATGAGGTTTCCTTGGGAATCGTATGATGGCGTTTCGCCGAACGATACAACATTATTCGCGGTAACGGACATTCCCATGACCGTTCCATCCCAAACTGTATAGGTATATTCGCTGCAACTGCCTCCCGACGAGCCGGTAGTCGATCCTGGATCACACCCGTACGGAGATGAGATGGTGGTCCATTGTGGCGCCCAAAACATAAGCTTCAGCCCAAAATCCGGCAGGCTTCCCTTTTGTTTATAGGTAACGATAGGAATGTTAATGGACAGATTCCTGTTCTGGAGATTGACGGAATCGATGGTTCCAAAATCGAATGAGCCGTACGGCACATATCCTTGCTGAAGTTCTTGCCCTAGCGACGGGAGAGCGGTGAATGCTAGTAGTATCGAAAATAAGAGGATATTTTTCACATTCGTCTCCTAGCGAAGCGCCGCAAAGCGAGAATTCGGAATAGCCTCATTGGTTTTCACAGACACAACGTCGGCCGTCTCAAGAACGAATTCACCAATTTGTAGAGTTGAGTGAAAAGGAATTAGGACCCCGTCTCTCAAAGTGAAGTTGCTCATTGCGAATGTCATGAGTGCATGATGCGTGAAGTCGTTTGGCCTATACTGGCGAATACATACCAAAGCAGGCAGCATGGTTGTATTGTCGAAGTACCATAGTTCCGGGGTGGTCAGTCTGGTCAGTGGGGTCTTCGTGTTGACGATCCGAATGATCGTTTGGTTGCTGTTCGCGTCCACCTTGAGAAGATCGAGCGAGTATTCGGGATCATCGATTGCTTTTTCAAGGAGTTGAGCAGCCATCTGCGGGACTATCCATGAACGGACCGTATGAAATGGCAGTGGCGTGGTGGTGGTGCCAGACTGCGTAGAAGCATTTCCCTGGCCTGTAGTGACGGCTTTCAGCATCTTTGAGGCGTCGCTGCTCAGATGCTCCACCCGGAACTCGTCGCCAACCACCTCCCAGCGTGCAATGTGAGTTGTATTATTGGCTGCCTGGGTAACCCGCAGATGAATCTTCCATCCTGGGATGGCGCGGATCGCGGTGAGTCCACCCATCTTATCGACAGATTGTTGAAGTAGCTGTAGGGCCTGAGAATCTCTGTTGCTCGATTTCGGCATCGGTAGCCTGTCATAGGCATCGGCAGTATTTCCAGCAAACGCAAACGACGTCTGGGCCTTGGCGATGCTTGCAAACGTCAATAGCAAAGCGATGAACATCTTGATCAAAGGAGACTCCTCATCAACGAAAGACTGAACGACTACTGATCGAGCTCTGCGAAGCTTTATTCCGATTACTGTACTGGGCAGGCAGGAGGCGCTCCTGATGACATAGTGAAGAAGCCCTGACCTGACGTTCCTGCCCCCTGAACTGTAACGGGACCCGTTGTGGCGCCCGCTGGAACGATGACGAATATGTCGCCTGAGCTCCAGCTTCGGATCGCTGCTAAGGTTCCGTTGAAAAAGACCGAACCCTTTGACGATCCGAAGTAGCCGCCGGAGATTTCAACGACAGTGTCCGGAAAACCTGAGCTGGGCGTCAGATAGAGACTGGACGGCTGACCTGGAAGGACGGTCTCAAGAAGAATTGATGAAGTCGACCCGAGATAGTTGGCGTCGCCGAAGTATGTCGCGATTAGATTGTGCACACCGGCCAACAGAGTGCTGTTGCTCACCGTTACGCTGCCGTTGCTTCCGAGCGGTGCCGTCAAGAACGCCTGTCCACGATCTGAGAAGGTTACATTTCCTGTTGGAGCCGGGCCTCCAGAATTCGAGGGCGACACCGTGGCCGTGAAGATGGCCGCCTGTCCAGCTGTAGCGGGATTGTTTGAGGGCGAAAGAATCAAAGAGGTTTGTACCGGGGCCGGGGGCGGCCACGCTGAGCAATCAACAGAAAACGCGTCGTGTGGTCCACATCCCGTAATTGCACCAAATGTAGAGGACAGGTCTTTCAACTGGAATGTAATCGTGGCTCCTGTAGCCTTTGCGCACACTCCAATGGTGCATAAGCGCGTTGGCCACGGCTGCGCTGGATAGCTAGCGAACGCCGCTGCCATAGCAGACGCGATCGAATTTGGCGTAGAAAGTGGACCGTATGAAACGGTATGGAAATGCCCGTTGAATGCCAAGGTGAGCGTTCCACTGGCCGAGCCCCCGGTCTGGGGACCCACTATAGTGACGGTCGCACTCGGGTATGCAGTCTGGCACAGCGCAGACCTACCGACGTTGAACACGAAGATCAAAGATACAAAGAATCCAAAAATTGACCGCCACATCTCCGCCTCCACTCAAGCGCTGCGCTTAGAGCATTTCAGCCTTCTTAAGTGACGACTATTGCAGCGACACCAGGACTTCAATGATGCCCGATCCGGAGCCGAGCGGGGCAAGAGCTTTGCCAATGATGGCGCCCATCATCCGTTCGCGATCTGTTCCCTTCATGGCATAACCCGGAATGGAAGCCGAAACTAAGAGATCGCCGACTGCGATGGCTCCGTTTTCTGTACTGACCTTCGTCGGTACAATTCCCATCATGGCCATGGGAACTTCTGCTTCCTTGTCCGGTCTTTCGTAATTCACGCGTCGTCCCGTGAGACCGGGCTTGGTAGAGAAGACCCCGGACACGAGCTTGGAATAGGGCTTTTGCGACTTGGTGAACTTTCCAGGCGCGGACTCGTCCATCGTAATAACGTCTCCGGGTTGATACGTCTTCCGATCTCCCAGGACATCGATGGACTCGGCATAGTCGCCGCCTAAAGTAGTACCGTTCCATGCGGTGGACTGAACAGTCAGATTGCCACCGGCATCTTTGAATGTAAGCGAGCCGTCCATCTGCGTATTGCCATTGACCTCAAGCTTGGCCCCTGGATTCGCCGTTCCAAGACCGACATTCCCGTTGGGCATGATTCTCATTTGTTCTGCAAGAGCGCCACTTTGCGCTGTCTGAAAGCCGAGGAATCCATTGTTGCTATCGTAGTCAGTGCCGCCGCCCTGAATCATGGCAAAGGGTTGAACTCCCTTATCGTCTCCTACGCTCCCGCCCTCAAAGAGGATCCTTGTGATTGATCCGCCTTGCGGCTCCCCAGATGTATTGTGCAGCGTTATTCCAACACCATTTCCGGGGCCTGTCGCCTGGGAGAATCCTGCGACCTCGAGAGCAGCTTGAGGATTGGTAGTTCCAATTCCCACATTGCCATTGAGTTGGGTAAGCGGCGCGGCTGTGGTTTGAACGCTTCCATCAGGGAAGGTGAGGCCCTGCGAGCCTCTTATCCTGACGCCGCCATTGACATCGAGCGCTTGCGTTGGTGTCTGGTCGACAATTGTGGAGTTTCCGATGAGACCCATGTTTATCCCGACACTTCCATTGGCGGCGAGAACCAAGTTGCTATTCCAGTCCCAGTAACCCAGTGTAGGATTCCATGCACGAGTCTGGAGATACATCCGGCCCGTGCCATTGTCGACATTGTCGTCGCCCGCTGTCATGACTCGTCCAGTCTCCCAATAATTTCCGCCACCATTCACTCCGCCGTCATTCGCAAACGTGAGTGCCGACCCAAAGGCCATTGATCTCGGTCCAAACGATTGGATTAGAAGATTCCCCGCACCCGTGGCATTCTGGAAGCCAAAAGGAGTCTGATTTTGATATTGCAACGAAACCATTGGGGAACCGATATGCACTGATGCATGCGGATCATCGGTACCAAATCCCGTATATAAGTTGCCGGCGATGATTTTGATTGCCGTATCAGCGATAGCCGGACCAGCGGACTGCGGAGTCAACACCGTCAAGGATAGATTGTCATCTGTGGATAGAGGACCGGTTCCCGCATCATTGTGGACAAAGTCGAAAGCGTAACCGGAAGAGTTGAATATACCGTAGTTATTGGCAGCAACGCTTGCGTATCTATAATCAAAGTTGAATGCTAAATGTTGCCCACCAAAGAAGGTGTGGTCATTGTTATAGACACCTCCGGCAATCACATCGCCATTCACCTCTAATTGCGCTCGCGGGGTCGAAGTTCCGACGCCCAAGTTGCCATCGGATTGCTGCCAGAGCGCATCCGGATACTGCGTGGAATATCCCCCACTCGGATTTACATAGACAAACTGGCTAGATGTAGTGGTTTGAGCACATGCGAAAGAAGCGTAGCAGACGAAAAGGAAGGCGAACGGCACACTCTTGTGCATGGACACAATACCTTCTTGCGACCCAATAACAGGGACGCCAAACGGATTAGGTTGTTGATTGAAACCACTCTATCCACTTTCACCGAGAACCGATACGGTACGAAAGTCTATAGACATAAGTAACCTTTTTGTTGGCAATATGGCTAACACCGTAGAGTGCCCCTAAGGAGCCTCTGCGTAGGCTGCTGAGTTGAAGAGGTCTGCGAGTGGCTTGAGTGGGGCGCCTGTTTTGCTGCGATGGCGCGGTCTGTTTTTGCTTGTTCTGGCAGGATTTGTGCGGAGGTTGAAGACTCTTTGCCCCTTTTCAGGCGCTATGCGGGGAGCCCTGCCAGGTGCTTGCGGTGGAGGTAGAGGTTGATGAGAGCGAAGTTGGCGCAGAGCCGGTGATGGTTCTTGGCGATGCCTCGGTAGCGCACCTTGTCGAAGCCGAAGACGCGCTTCAGGATACGGAAGACGTATCTACTTTCGCTCGTACTTTTGATTTCGTCGTATTTTTCTTCTTCGCTACTTCATCGACATAATTCTTGAACCTGGTTCGCTTGCATGGGCTTTGGGCGCGGCTTGTTGAATGGCCCTGGTCTGGCCTTGATAGCCGCCGTCGCCCCACACCTTGCGCTCCTCGCCATGCAGCAGATCCGGCAGCATGTGTACATCCGAAACGTTGGCCGCGGACGTCGCCACCGAATGCACGTGACCTTCTTTTGCATCGACGCCGATGTGCGCCTTCAGGCCGAAGTACCACTGCTTTCCCTTGCGGGTCTGATGCATCGCCGGGTCACGCTCCTTCTTCTCATTCTTGGTGGAAGAAGGCGCATGAATAATGGTCGCATCGACGATCGTGCCGGTCTCGATGCGGATGCCCTTAGCGGCCAGATGCAGGTTCACTGCATCGAGCATGGCGCCGCCGAGGTCATGCTTTTCGAGCAGGTGACGGAAGCGCAGCACGGTCGTTTCATCCGGCGCCGGAGCCACGCCCAGGTCGACGCCAGCAAAGCGCCGCAACGTCGGTGACTCGTAAAGTGCCTCTTCCACGCCGGGATCGGACAAGTTGAACCACTGCTGCATAAAATAGGTCCGCAGCATGATCGCAAGCCCGACAGGACGACGGCCGTTGCCGGCCTTCGGGTAGTACGGCTCGACCAGAGCCTGTAACTCGGACCATGGAACGACCAACTCCATCTCGTCCAGAAACAACTCCCGCCGAGACTTCCGGCCATACTTCTCAAAGCTCGACTGTGACGCAAACGTCTGCTGCTTCATCGCCATCTACCCCTCACCATCAGATTAATCAATCAGGCTGTGAACGCAGAACTTGTGCAGAGTTTCCCTAATTGCAATTCATTCAACCTGTGGCGAACGTTTTCTTATTACGCATGATAATGTCCTTTATCATGCGTAGATGAGCGCGGCACTTCTTCCCCTCCCGGAGTTCCTCCGATGACAGCCAAGACCCTTGCGATGAGCACACTTCGGCCATGCGCTTCCCTGCCCTCGATCTTCGCCGCCCGCCCGGAGGCAAAGACCCGGATGCGCGACTTCTTCAGCTCGCACATCCGCAACCCCAACACCCGCCGCGCTTACCGAGAGGCGGTACGGCAGTTCTCCGCTTTCTGCGCCGAGCACGGCATCCGGGATCTCGCCCAGGTGGAGCCGGTCCACGTCGCCGCCTTCGTCGAGCTGCAGCTCAAGAGCCATGCCAAGCCAACCGTGAAGCTCCGGCTGGCCGCGCTGCGGATGCTCTTCGATTGGATGGTCGTCGGCCAGGTCATTCCTACCAATCCCGCCCACGCGGTGCGCGGGCCGAGGCACTCGCAGAGGCGCGGCAAGACGCCGGTGCTTCAGGCCGAGGAGGCCCGGGCCCTTCTCGACGCGATCGACACCGATTCCCTGTCCGGCCTGCGCGATCGCGCACTCATCGGCCTGATGGTCTATACCTTCGCCCGGGTCGGCGCGGCGATCTCGATGAAGGTCGAGGACTTCTTCGTCCAAGGACGGCGCGGCTGGGTGCGGCTCCACGAAAAAGGCGGCAAGGAACATGCCATGCCGACCCACCACAATCTCGACCTGTACTTGGAGAAGTACATCGCGGCTGCCGACCTCTCCAAACAACCGAAGGAGCCGCTCTTCCGTACGGTGCGGGGCCGATCCGGCGAGCTGACCGCGAACCCCATGCTTCAATGCGACGTGTGGCGCATGATCCGCCGGAGGGCGCTTGCCGCAGGCATCAAGACCGAGATCGGATGCCATACCTTTCGGGCAACCGGAATCACCGCCTACCTCAAGAACGGCGGCAGGCTGGAGGTCGCACAGCAGATGGCGGCGCATGAATCCTCCCGGACGACCGGCCTCTACGACCGGCGAGACGATGAGATCTCGCTCGATGAGGTTGAGAAGATCGGAATCTAGTTTAGTTCCGTCCAGAGATGGCTTCTTTAGGACAGCTTTACTAAGGAATTGCACTATTTAGCAATATGATGATTTTCTTAAATAACGATAGAATTACGCAATGAGTTTAGAAACTGAAAACCCGCGCCTGGGGCAATACGTTGAGACCATCGCGGGCGGCGAGGTTGTTCGTGCCTTTGTGCCCCCACCGCTTCCCCCGACGCCGGCCATCGATCTTTTATCTCTACTTGCGCGTCTAGGTGTAGCGGAACGTGCGCTAGGTCGACTGGACGGCATCACTGTTTTGCTTCCCTCTCACGAGCTGTTTCTTTACATGTATGTGCGCAAAGAAGCTGTGCTGTCCTCTCAGATCGAAGGCACACAATCGACCCTGACAGACCTTCTTCGGTTTGAGACCGAGGCTGGGGTCGGGCAACCGGTCGACGATATCCGTGAGGTCTCCAACTATGTCGCCGCCATGATGTTCGGCCTGGAAAGGATGCGAGAACTGCCCCTCTCCCTACGCCTAATCCGAGAGATGCACCAGCGGCTCTTACAGAGCGGTCGGGGCGCAACGAAAAACCCCGGCGAGTTCAGGCGTTCGCAAAACTGGATTGGCGGAACGAGGCCGGGAAATGCGCTGTATGTGCCTCCGCCGATCCAGGAGCTGGATGGGGCGCTCAATTCCTTCGAGCGCTTCATTCATGAGGAGGCTTCGCAACTCCCAGCGCTGATCAAAGCTGGACTCCTTCACGTCCAATTTGAGACCATTCACCCTTTCCTCGACGGCAATGGCCGCATCGGTCGACTTCTGGTGACTCTCTATCTGTGCGGTGAGGGTGTTCTTCAAAAACCCCTGCTCTACCTGAGTCTGTATCTCAAAACCCATCGCTCAGAGTATTACCGTCTTCTGCAGGAAGTCCGCGAACAAGGAGCCTGGGAGAAATGGTTGGCATTCTTTCTCGAAGGAATTGCGGAGACGGCGAATCAGGCCTTCGATGCCGCGAGTCGAATCGTTGGACTTTTCAAGAACGATCGGGAGAGGATTGCAGCTCAGGGCGAGCGCGTGGGATCGGCTTTGAGAGCGCATGACTTCTTGCAGCGGAATCCACTGGCGACGGCGAACCGGCTAGGGCAACAGACTGGGTTGAGCGCCCCGACTGTCAACCTCGCGCTCGCCGATCTTGAGAAGCTCGGCATTGTCGCAGAGATTACCGGGCGGAGACGCGGGAGGGTCTTCGGTTATACCGCCTACCTCTCCATCTTGAATGAGGGAACCACTCCGCTAAAGTCCCTCTAAAGCGCCGACGGACTTCGAGATGCGACGGTTCGCCCGCTCCGTCTCAGGCGGTAGCGGGCGAACTTACGGGCCTTGAGCCTTTCAACCATGGACATCGTCATGGATAATATAGCCCGAACAGAACGATAAATGCGTGTTCGCGCAGATATAGGCGCGGTTAAAATCTTCCACAATCGCGCTAAATATACCCTTCAGTGGCTTAATTAGTTCCCTCCCGAGACATCTCCCTGTCACCGAGGTATGCCACAGTCCCGCAAACAAGACGGAGGTCGGGAGTTAAAATCCTTAAGACCGGCGCTTTGTTTGGCGTGAGCTGATGGCTTCCCGAAAAACGAGCGCTACAGTCTTCTCGTTTTCAACCTACTTCTGCAAGGAAAGAACGCTGCGATGAAGGCTGTGAGTTCAGCATTCAGCAACTCAAGTATTTAAGTATTCAAATACCTGTTTAATCGTTTTCTGGTGCCCGACAAGCCGATGATAGCCACATCGGCGGGTAGCGGGGTCCAGGTATTTCTCGTGGCATTTGGCATAATCGCATCTTTCTAGTCAACTGAGGTATTCAAGTATTCAAAATCCTAAATACTTAGATGGGTGTATGATTGCCGTATAGTCGCTTAGGTGTTTAGGTTGTTAAGTATTTAGATACTGAGAGGTCCGCATGATCATCACGCTCGCAAGTTATAAGGGAGGTGCAGGAAAAACCACCTCGGCCGTTCACTTGGCGGCATACTTTCAAACCTTGGCACCGACACTCTTGCTCGACGGCGATAAGACAAAGAACGCTTTGAATTGGAGCCAGCGGGGAAACGGTTTCTCTTTCCGTGTCGCACCAGTGGATCAAGCCGCACGACTCGCAAAGAGTTACGAGCACATCGTGATCGACACCGGACAGCGCCCCGACGCGGCGGATCTCAAAGAAGCAGTGGATGCTTGCGACCTTCTCATCATCCCTGCCACTCCGTCCCCGCTCGATACCGATGGGTTGATCCAAACAGTCTTGGCACTGAAAAAAATCGGCACCGACAGCTTTCGAGTGCTGTTGACGAAAGTCCCGCCGCCACCTGAGCGCGACGCCATGGAACTCAGAAAACTGCTTGAAGATGAAGGCGTTTCGATCTTCAAGGGCGAAATTCCCCGGCTCAAGGCTTTTGAGAAAGCCGCCGGCGCTGGGGAGATCGTTCAACAAACAAATGACCGTAACGCAAACCGTGCTTGGGACAGCTATATGGCCATCGGAAAGGAGCTCATGTAATGGGACAGCTATCGGGATTGGCTGGAATCATCAAAGGCGGAATGGCCAAATCTGACGAAAACGAAGCGTCAGACTTTAAAGGCACTGTAGCATCTAGCTCGCCACGGGTGTCGGGACGGCCTAGTTTGACCAAAGCCCAGGAAATATCTCCTCGGATACAAAATAGGCTGGTCACGAAGTCAAAGAATCCTGCCTGGAAGGCGTATTCGCTCTTCCTGAAAAAGGAAACGCACTCCGAGATGAACTTCATACTGCGCAGACTCGATTCGGGCGAGGATATGTCTGACCTCGTGCAACGATTGGTAGAGGGTTGGGTCAGTGCAAATCGATAGATATTTAGATACCTGAATATTTATGCGTCTATGATGAGATGATTTGCAACCGAGTGCCTGATTCCGGCGCTCAAGCCCGCCGGTGAGGGGCGATCTGATGAAAAAAACAACTGAAAGCTCGGTTCCAATTGCGGAGGAGCCGAAGCCTAAAGCGAAGAGGGATGCCAAACTCGAACGAAAACTCGCGAAAGAGCGGCAGGCCCTGCGTCTTGGGGACATCGCGGTAGCGCGACACGAGGGTACGCTCGGTGATGAGTACATTAAGCTCGCACAGGCAATGATTCTATGTACCTTGCCCTACAGTGAATCGAAAGAGACCCGAATCACCCGTCAGGCCAGGTTGGGAGACGGATCAATCCTGTCCGTAACTTTTTCTGCAGCCGCTCCAGGTGTACCGCTTCCATTCGGAGCGGATCGGAAACTCCTCGCATGGATCTTCGATAAGGCGATTCGTTCCAATTCCTCGTTCATTCCTTGGACCTCTGCAACTGAATACCAGCGCGAGACCGGTTTGCCTATCGGAGGGAGCGGGAATCGTGATCTTAACAAGCGTTTTATGCGGGTCGCTGGATTGGTCATCAACATTCAGAGGAAGGCAGACCGCACAAAGCATGACATCACGTATCCGATCATTGAAAGATCGTATCTGCCCGCCTCCATTACAGGACAGCGGGGAATCGACTCAGATGATCAGCCGAGCCTTCCTGAGATGGTCGACCGCTTCGGATTTCAACTGAACGCCGGTCTTTTTGAAGATATACGCAAGCATCACATTGTTCTTCCGCGTAAGATTTGGCTGGAGATCGACGGCTCCACGCAGGTCCAAGACCTTGTTTACTGGCTCATCTTCAGGTGCTACTCGGCTGCGAGCGAAAGCATCATCCCTTGGTCTGCGCTAAGCGAGCAGTTCCCACAAGACAAGAACCCTCGACGTACTCGTTCTCATGCTCGGCAGGCCATTCGCATTCTTCAAACCTTATGGCCAAGCGTTCGAATCAAGGAAGTGCCTCAAGGCATTTGGGTCGATCACACGCCTGTGCCAATGCTCGAAGACGATGTAACGAAAGGCCGCATTAGAAAACTAGGCCGATAGCAGTGTACGCGGAGTGCCTATTGGCGTTCCGCGTACGCTTTTCCACCACAGAACCCTTGCACTCGATCTTTTCATTGGCATTCCCAGTACGATATTGCTGGCATTCCGCGTACGGCATATCGGCATTCCACGTACGTCTTTGTGGCATTCCACGTACAAATGGTTGGCATTCCGCGTACTGTTAATAAGGAAGCAAGAGAAGCATGAGAACAAGAGATATTCAGGTGATCCAAGAGTCTCATTGAAGAACGAATCGAAATAAGTATGGAGACCACCAAACCTCTGTACGCGGAATGCCAATACTGCCCGCAACGCCGTCCCTAAAGATTACAGAAGCGTCATCTGCGCTCCGCGCCAAACAAGGAAGCCAAACCTCCTGAGGAGCTCTGCTCCTGGCGCACGCAAGGAGTCTCCCCAGTCTTCCGCGCTGCGCTTGTGCAGACCTTCGCTTCGCTCGCCTTCCACTTCGTTCCAGATGGGTGATTCCCCTCTCCGTTGCGCTTGCCGCCCTCGATGGCATGGGCCATGGCCAAGGCGTGTTTGTCAGCAAACACAGCACAGCTATTCAATACGGAGACAACATCATGAAGAGGACAGGCAAACGCATCCGGCCCGCCGCAGTCAACCCCTCAAACAACAGCAGCCAGAACCCCGCCCCCGGTGTCATTGCAACGCCCCACAAACAGCAGACCGCGAAGGATGCGATCGCAGCCAATATCCAACTCCTCATCGAGCAATTGGAACAGGGACACTCTGAAGGTTTGACCGCCTACCTCACCGCGATGGGACGCTTCAGAACGTACAGCTCCTCGAATGTGCTTGAGATCGCCAGACAATGCCCCGGAGCCAAACGCGTCGCCGGGATGTATATGTGGAACCAGCTTGGCCGCCACGTCAAGAAGGGAGAGAAGGGAATTCGCATCCTCGCTCCCATCCTCGGTGCCCGGCGTAACAATGACACCGAAGTCGACCTCCACAACAAGCAGGACATCCGCACTCAGAGTCAGCCCGTGTTGGTCGGATTCAGGGCGGCCTATGTCTTCGACCAGGAGCAGACGACTGGGGCCGATCTTCCAGAACTCTCCTGTGAGGTGACTGGCGACGTGGGAGTGTACCGCGAACGACTGATCGAGTTCGTGCTCGCCCAGGGCATTAGCCCTGGAGTTCAACGAGAGCATCGCCCCTGCTTTGGGCATGTGCTACGGAGACAGAATCGTCCTGCTTCCAGGTCAGTCTCCGGCGGAGGATTTCAGCACCCTGGTTCATGAGCTCGCGCACTCGCTTCTCGGGCACGCAGCACGTCACATGAGCACCACCAAGACGGTGCGCGAGACCGAAGCCGAAGCGATCGCCTTTGTGGTCGGAACCACCATAGGACTCGACACCGGAAACGCCTCAGCCTCGTATATCCAGCTCTATGATGGCAATGCCGCACTCCTCGCCGAGAGTCTGGAAGTCATCCAGAAGACCTCCGGTGTCATCCTCGCGGCACTCGAAGAGGACGTTTCTGAGGTCGTGATAGAAGCAGAGATCGGGCTCGCTAAGGCAAGCTAACGGAACGTGAAGCGGGCGGCATTGCCGTCCGCCTCACTGAGCCGCCCTTACCGGT
>NZ_FZOU01000011.1 GCF_900188085.1 Granulicella rosea | reverse complement strand
CACACGCCGGTCGCGATGGAGAAGGGTCTGCGCTTCGCCATCCGTGAGGGTGGACGTACCGTCGGCGCGGGCACGATCTCCGAGATCATCAAGTAACGCTGCTAGTCTCTGGAAGAAAAGAGCGGCGAGGCAGGTTGCTCGCCGCTCTTTTCTTTCCGAATCCCGTCATTTCATGGGATAATAGGAAAAGTCGAGCGTGGCCTGACCGCTTCGATTTCGTTTTACATTCAGGATTTGGTAGCAGGGGCCATCCTCCCTGCGTCGCGGCGTGTGAGCCCTGAAGTGCATTCAAGGCGGAGCGCGCTGCTTGCCAGCCGAGGTGGCTGGCCACTTAGAAGTCTAGGAGAATCAACATGCGTGAGATCGTAACCCTGCAGTGCCCCGAGTGCAAGAACCGGAACTACTCCACCACGAAGAACAAGAAGACGACCACGGGCCGTCTGGAGTTCTCGAAGTTCTGCAACACGTGCCGCAAGCACACGGATCACAAGGAAACCAAGTAATCGAGCGCACTCCAGCCTGAGCGACGGCTGGAGGCTCCCTGGGGGAGTAAGCTCAACGGTTAAACTGTCGGTCTCCAAAACCGAACTTCTCGGTTCGAATCCGAGCTCCCCCGCCATTTCTATACCGTGCAGGACCCAGTAAAGATTTGAAGTTTGAGGCAGTGATGGCCAAGGCAATCGTAGCGGCAGACGAACAACAGAATTCGGGTATGGATCAGTTCAAGGCCGGCCCGGCTCGGCTTGCGGAGTTCCTGAAGGACGTTCGCGCCGAGATGCGCAAGGTCATCTCGCCCTCTCGCGAAGAGGTTCAGTCGACGACCATCGTCGTCATCGTCACCGTCTTCATCTTCGCCGCGTACTTCTGGCTGGTGGACAACATCATCGGTCACGGCGTCGATCTGCTCTTCAAGCACCTGGCGAAACACTAGCATTTTGCCCGCCTCTGGCGGCGGGCCAGCAGGGATTCAATACGATGTCCGAGAAAGATGTAACGATGGCGGCAGACGAGCAAATTCCGGCGGAACAGGTTCTCGATGCAGCGCCTGCGAACGAGAGCTTCAAGTGGTACATCATCCACGCGTACTCGGGCTTCGAGCGCAAGGTGAAGGAGTCGCTTGAGAGCCGCATCCGCGCCTATAATCTCGAGAACAAGATCGGACGCATCGAGATTCCGCTCGAGCCGACCAGCGAGGTTCGCAACGGCAAGAAGGTCACGATCGACCGTGTCTTCCTGCCGGGCTACGTCTTCGTCGAGATGGATCTCGACAACGATCTCTGGCACGTCATCAAAAATACCCCGCGCGTCACGGGCTTCCTCGGCACGGGCGACAAGCCGGTCGCGCTGACCGAGGCCGAGGTCTCGGGCATGTTGAACCGCACCGACGTCTCGAAGGAGTCGCCGACGCTCAAGATCAAGTTTGCCAAGGGCGAGCAGGTTCGGATCAACGAAGGACCGTTCGCCAACTTCAACGGCGCGGTGGACGACATCAACGAAGACAAGCAGACCCTTAAGGTCATGGTTACCATCTTCGGTCGTTCAACCCCGGTTGAGATCGAGTTTTCGAAGGTCGACAAGATGGAGCAGTAAGCTCCGGCGTCGATCTTCATGAGTAGCGAGCCGCCGCAAGGGCTTCTCGGAGCGCCACTCTACCGCATCAGCAGCACTAAAATTCCCGCGAAGCGTAGAGAACGCAAAGCGTAAAGAGAAGGAAACACCATGGCACCGAAGAAAGTTACAGGATACGTCAAGCTCCAGGTTATGGCCGGTAAGGCCACCCCCGCTCCCCCGATCGGCCCCGCGCTCGGTCAGGCTCAGGTCAACATCATGGAGTTCTGCAAGCAGTTCAACGATCGCACCAAGGATCCGTCGATGGCCGGCCTCACGATTCCGGTTGTCATCACGGTCTACGGCGACCGCACCTTCAGCTTCGTCACCAAGACCCCTCCCGCCGCTGTCCTTCTGCTGAAGGCTGCCGGCATCGAGAAGGGTTCGGGCACGCCGAACAAGGAGAAGAAGGGCAAGGTCACGGAGAAGCAGATTATCGAGATCGCGACCCGCAAGATGCCCGACCTGAACTCCACCACGGTTGAGGCTGCCGCGAAGAGCATCCGCGGTACGGCTCGCTCGATGGGTATCGAGATCGTCGCTTAGTTTTATCTTTCGGTTGTGGAACGAGCGGAACCTCCTCACGGAGGTTCCGCTTTTTCGTGTTTAATACGCAGTTTGGGCCGAGGGTAAGACAAGCAGCGGCGTCCTTCGCTCCTTTCGGCACCGCGAGCATTTTGGGTTGGGCCTGCGGCTAGGCGAAGAGCCTTTGTTGCGGCTGCTCGTGCGTCGCCGGTGGGCGGCGGTCCTGGCCTACATCTTTGGTGAGCAGGGCGTCGCTCGAACGGGGTCTGAGTCCGTGGCGGGAGCAGGCCTGGGCTACCAGCGTGGCGAGGCGCTCCCGGTAGGGCTTGTCGGCGAAGTCGCGTTCGGCGAAGCGTTCTTCGTGATCTTTCAGTAGCTGAGGGAAGTGCTCACGGACGAAGCTCAGGTAGGTAGGGCGTGAGCACGGCTTGAGAAAGAGCGGTTGCGCGGCGAAGAAGCTGGCGCCGACGGCCGCCGCGCGTTGGGCCATGGCGTCGATGGCCTCGGCGGTGTCGGTGATGCCGGGCAGCAGCGGCGAGCAGAGAATGCCTGCCGTCAGTCCGGCTTTGCGCAGGCGTTCGACGGTCTGGAAGCGCAGGTCCGGGCGCGGCGCGCGGGGTTCGAGGATGCGGGCGAGCGCGGCGTCCGGCGTGGTGATGGTCTGGTGGAGCACGAGGGTGTTGCGACGGGCGATCTCGGTCAGCAGGTCGATGTCGCGCGCGATCAGCGTCGATTTGGTGACGATGCCCAACCGATAGCCGGAACGGCGGGCGAAGACCTCAAGCAGGCTGCGCGTGATGCGGGCGCGTCGCTCGATGGGCTGGTACGGGTCGGTTGCGGTGCCGAGCGCGATCTCATCCGCAGGATCGATGCGGCGCAGCTCCTGTTCGAGCAGCCACGCGGCGTTTTCTTTCAGGAAGATCAGCCGTTCGAAGGCGTTCGGATCGCGAAAGTCGACCATCCCGCCGCCATCCTTCGGCTGGAGAAACTCGTGCGTATAGCGAGCGTAGCAGTAGCGGCAGGCGAACTCGCAGCCCCGGTATGGGTTGATGCTCCAGGCCATCCAGCGCAGGCGTTTGGACTCGCTGCGGTTGAGGATGCTCTTTACCTTCAATGTTTTGAACTCGATCAGATGGCCTTCGTCGGCGTGTTCGGCCTCGACAGCCATTCTGGCGAGACCTGTTGGGGGCGCGGGAAGAATGGGGAAGAGAGCGAGGGGAGAGTCCAACTCCGCGATGGCCTTCGCTGCGTTCGGGCGATTGTGGGGCGCCCGGTTAGAATTCGCTTTTTGTTCGCCCATGAAGAGACTATCCGCCTATCTGCGGTCGCGGTCAAGTCCTCTTTGAAAAACTTGTGTGGATCGGGGCGATGTTGCGTATATTCATGTCTGGATTTCCCTTACAAAACGGAGGCAAATGGATTGAAGAAGAAGATGCGGCTGGTGCCGCTGATTGGCGCGACGTACTTCATGGTGGCGGGCGGACCGTATGGCCTGGAAGACATCATCGGCAAGGCCGGGTATGAGCGCGCGCTCCTTCTTCTTCTGTTGATTCCCGTGGTCTGGAGCGTTCCGACCTCGCTGATGGTCGGCGAACTGGCGAGTGCGTTGCCCGAAGAGGGTGGCTACTACGCCTGGGTCCGGCGTGCGCTTGGCCCCTTCTGGGGCTTTCAGGAGGCGTGGCTTTCGATCGCAGCCAGCATCTTCGACATGGCGATCTATCCGGTGACCTTTGTGCTGTATCTGGGCCGGGTGGCGCCGTCGTGGACGGCGGGCAGCCGGGGCACGCTCTGGGCGCTGGCGGTGGTGGTGGGCTGCTCGCTGTGGAATCTGCGCGGCGCGCGCGCGGTCGGGCGCGGCGCGGTGCTGATGTTCTGCGCGCTGCTCTCGCCGTTCGTGGTGCTGGTCGGGGTGGGATTGTGGAAGGGCTGGCTGGCGCATCTGGCGACCGGCGGGTGGGGCTCGATGGCGAGACCCATCGCCGCGCCGGACATGGCGGGCGCGGTCTCGGTGTGTCTTTGGAACTACATGGGCTGGGACAACGCATCGACCGTCGCGCAGGAGGTCGAAGACCCGCAGCGAAGCTATCCGCGCGCGATGCTGAGCGCGGCGGCGCTGGTGGCGATCACGTACATTCTGCCGCTGGCGGCGGTGGCGCTGGCAGGCGTCGACCCGGGGCAGTTTTCGACCGGCGCGTGGGCGGATGCGGCGCAGCAGATTGGCGGGCGCAACTGGGGCTGGCTGCTGGCGCTGGCCGTCGTCGCGGGTGGTACGATCAGCGGCGCCGGCATGTTCAACGCGCTGATGATGAGCTACACGCGGGTTCCGTATGCGCTGGCGCTGGAGGGTCTGCTGCCGAAGTTTCTTACGCGGCGTACGGCGCAGGGCGTGCCGTGGGCGAGCGTGGGTCTGTGCGCGATTGCTTGGGGGCTGGCGCTGCGGCTGACGTTCGAGCGGCTGATCTCGATCGACTTGGTGCTCTACGGCGCCGCTCTGCTGCTGGAGTTTGTGGCTTTGGTGGTGCTGCGGGTGCGGGAGCCGGCGCTGTCTCGACCCTTCCGGGTGCCGGGCGGTCTGGTGGTTGCCGGTTTGGTGGGGGTCTGTCCGGCAGCGTTGATCGGCTTCGCGCTGTGGGCGGCTCGCGACGAGAAGGTGATGGGACTGCCGGCGCTGGTCTTTGCCGCGCTGGTGGCGTCGGCTGGGCCGCTGTTCTACCAGTTGGCGCGGCGGCTTCGCAAGCCGTAAAAGGGGAAGGCGATGTTGATCGGATACGGAGCGGTTGCACTCTTGCGAAAGTCGATTTCCGCAAGGGTGCAACTCGCGGTCTCTGTTGCGCACCGTACATAGCGTCCGGTCGCGACAGAGCTGGATGCGGGGATGTCTGGGCAGACGAACGACGGAGCCAAGGGATGATCCTGCAAACTCGGAGCAGATTGCTGGCGCCGATAGCTGCGTCTGTCTTCCTGGCAATCAACGGGCTGCTGGCGGTGGCTTTGCCGCTGCGGCTTGCGTGGCTTTCGACGCTTTGCATCGTATTGGCGGAGGCGGTTTCGATCGCCGGATGCCTGCTAATGACGCGGCGGACGGGCTACCCGGTCCTGCTGCTCTGGCGGTCGCTTGCGGCGTCGACGGCGATCCACATGGCTGGCATGTCGCTCGACCTGTGGGCGGCATTTACCGGCCGCGACACGGTGCAGGCGCCGGCCGCGCAGACCATGCTCTCCACGTTTTACGTTCTGCCGCTGCTGCTGGCCGCGTCCATGCAGTTTTCGCGGCGAACGTCCGAGTTGACTCAGCGTTCGCTGCGGCTGGAGCGTCCGCTGAATGTGGCGTTGTCGCTGGCCGCGGGTGTGATGTTCTCGGTGCTGGTCTTCTCGGTGGTGTCGACCAAGGGCACGGGCCAGGTGGAGGATCTCTACTTCCTCACCCACTTCTTCCTCGCGCTTGACGCCTTTGTCGCGCTTGCCATGACGATCCGCGCGTTTGGGACGACCGGGCCGCGGGAGGCCGCGTTCTTTAACATTGCGGCGATCTTTCTCTGGGTGGACGCGATTCTTCCGGGGATCCACAACTACATCCTCATCCGGCACGACTATGTCTGGCTCGACCTGCTGATTACCGCGCCGTATCTCGTGCTGGCCGTCCTGATCGCGGAGGAGTGGCGGCGTCCGGTTCGCCGCGCCAGACGCTCGCCGAACGCCGTTCGCCTGGTGCGCAGCGCCAGCCCGATCTTTCTCAGTCTCGGCCTGGTGCTGCTTGGGCTGGTGGTTTCGCGGCGGCATTTCTACGTCGGCAGCGGCGCGATCCTTCTGGCCGTCGTCTGCTACGGCGCGATGAGCATCCTGTCGCAGAGCCGCAGTCTGGAGATCGAAGAGAGCCTGATGATCGGCAAACGGGCGCTCGAGGAGCTGGTGGACATCGACGGCCTGACCCAGATCTCGAACCGGCGAGCCTTCGACGAACGCATCGCGCTGGAGCACCGGTCGGCACGGCGGAGGCTGCAGCCGCTTTCGTTGCTCATGATCGACGTGGATTACTTCAAGCAGTTGAACGACCACGCCGGGCATCTGGCGGGGGACCAATACCTGTACCGGCTGGCGCAGGCGCTGCGCCGGGCGCTGCCGCGGGCGGGAGACTTCGTGAGCCGTTACGGCGGCGAGGAGTTTGCCGCGCTGCTGCCGGCGACCGATCAGGAGGGCGCCGCGGCGGTCGCGCTGCGGCTGCACCGCGCCGTGGCGGAGCTGCATCTGCCGCATCCGGGGTCGCCGCTGGGGACGATCACGATCAGCATCGGCCACGCCACCTTCCAGCCGCCGTCCGGCGATGAACCGGCGGGGCTGATCCAGACGGCCGACGCCGCGCTTTATCGCGCCAAGCGCGAGGGACGCAACCGGACAGCCGCCGCGCCGGTCGAAGCCGCGCCCATCGGCAAGAGCGCCTGAGACGCGAAAAGGCCGCCCCGGAGTTCAAGAGCGGCGGGGCGGCCTTTGGCTTGCGGAGAGAAGCTATCCCTTCGGAACGGGCTTCTCTTCGGGGTTGGTCTTGTTGTCGATGAAGCGCTGCTGCGCCTCCTGCACCTTGTTGCGCGCGAAGGCGGCGTCGCGCCAGCCCTTGACCTCGACGCGCTTGCCCTCGAGATCCTTGTAGATCGAGAAGAAGTGCGTGATCTCCTTGAGCATGTGCGGGTAGATCTCGGAGAAGTTCCAGACATCCTTGTAACGCGGATTGCCCATGCCGACGCAGAGCACCTTCTCGTCGCCCAGACCCTGGTCCATCATCTCCAGCAGGCCGATGGGGCGAACCTCCATCACGCAGCCGGTGAAGCTGGGCGAATCGACCAGGACGAGCACATCGAGCGGGTCGCCGTCGTCGCCCAGCGTGCTGGGGATGAAGCCGTAGTCGCCCGGATAGTGGACCGGCGAGTACAGGTTGCGATCTAGGCGGAAGACGTGAAGATCCTTGTCGTACTCGTACTTATTGACGCCGTCTCCTGGAATCTCGATGACGACGTTGATGACCTCGGGCGACTTGGGCCCAACCGGCAACTCCATATAATTTGGCATAAAATCTGGCATCTCTTCTCGTGGTGGAAAGATTTTTGGTGCTTCCGAGCGACATTCATGGGGTTTAGAACCCGTGGCCTATAAGTCTCCGGGGCACCGGGCGATCATAGACGAGGGCGGCGTGCAGGTCCAGTTCTGAAGCAAGTCTATAATCAGAATCACAATGAAGGCACATGTCTATGTCACTTTAAAACGCACCGTGCTCGACGCGCAGGGCAAAACCGTCGCAGACGCCCTCCAGCGGATGAACTATAAGGGCGTCACCGACGTCCGTCAGGGCAAATACTTCTGCATCGAGTTGGAAGACAACAAGGATGTGGCCGCCATCCGCTGCGAGGTGGAACGCATCGCCAGCGAGGTGCTGGTGAACCCGGTCATCGAGGAGTACACCTTCCGGCTGGAGTCTTAGCTCTTCGCTTTTGCCTTTCTTGTTGTCATTCCCGAAGGGAATTCGCGTTTGCTTTAAAAAATCCAGCATCACGATGAGGCGAAGTTGATTCGTTGGTCGCTTATCTACGGCGTTCCCGCACTGCTGATGCTGGTGGTGTGGGCGGTCTACTTCACGGTCAACCGCGCGCGCAATAAAGAGATCGCGCCGTGGGTGAGCCTTCTGGCCATGGCGTCGGCGACGATTCCAGCGTTTGCCGGCGTCTACGCGCTGACGCACGTCTACGCCATGGCGAGCCGTGGGCCGACGGACTTCACCTTCGAACGCGTCTCGATGGTCTTCGGCCTGCTGGGTGTGGTGACGGGGATCGTGTGGGTCGTGCGGTCGCGGCAGTTCTGCTCGTGGGTCACGCTGAGCACGGCGGTGTGGATGTCCGTGGTTTGGGGCGCGATTCTGAAGATGCAGAACTGAAGTACCGCCCGCGACGCGCCGATAGAGGAATCAGAGGCGGTTGGACAAAAAGCCCGAACCTCTCACCCAGGCACACGCAACTCCCAAATTTAGCGTTACCGCCTAACCTTCGAACGGCCCCGGACACAATCGTCTCGGGGCTGTTTGGCTTGGCGCAGGTTCCTGCCTTGCATGAGAGCACGGTTTCCAAGGCTCCTGAAACTCGGTCCTGCTCAAGGGCACGGCTGAAGCCGTGCCGTTAACGAAACGAGCAGTCCAGATGAAAAATAGTCTCCGCTTTTCACCCCGGCGGCGCCGATACCCGCACTCCGCCTGACATCCAGCGTTGACGATGCTAGGCTCAAGGTTTGGGAGATTTGCACGCCTTGAGCCAAGAGATACAGCATTCTGCCGGCAGCAGCCGCTTCGTTCGCGCCTGCCTGCGCCAGCCCGTCGACCGCACCCCTGTCTGGTTTCTGCGCCAGGCCGGTCGCTATATGCCGGAGTATATGGCGGTCCGCAAGCATCACACGCTGCTCGACATCTGCCGCACGCCGGCGGTCGCGGCCGAGGTGACCATCACCGCAGCCGAGCGTCTGGGCGTCGACGCGGCCATCATCTTCGCCGATCTGCTGCTGCCGTTCACGCCCATGGGCGTCGACTTCGAGTTCGTCAACGGCGAGGGGCCGGTCGTCCATGCGCCGATCCGCAGCTTCGAGCAGGTGAAGGCGCTGCGCACCGACCGCGCCGACGAGCTGAACTACGTCGCCAAGTCGATCGAGAAGGTCGCGAAGCACTTCGCCGGGCCACGCACCGACGGCGACCAGCTTGGCATCATCGGCTTCTGCGGCGCGCCGTTCACGCTGGCGAGCTACATGATCGAGGGCGGAAGCTCGCGCAACTACATAGAAACAAAGAAGATGATGTATTCGGACGGCGCGGCCTGGGGCATGCTGATGGAGAAGCTCCTGACCGTGCTGGTGGCTTACGCGGCGCAGCAGGTCGAGGCCGGGGCGGACGTCATCCAGGTCTTCGATAGCTGGGCCGGGGCGCTTTCGGTCGCGGACTACCGCCAGTACTGCCTCGCGCCGACGACGGAGCTGGTGAAGCGTATCCAGGCGCTGGGCGTGCCGGTGATCTACTTTGGCGTGGATACGGCGTCGCTGCTGACGACGATGCGCGAGACCGGCGCCGATGTGCTGGGACTCGACTGGCGCGTGCCGCTCGACGAGGGTTGGCGTCTGGCCGGGCCGGGCTGCGCGGTGCAGGGAAATCTCGACCCCATCACACTCTTCGCGCCGCAGGATGTGCTGAAGGCCCGCGTCGAAGAGGTGCTGCGTCTGGCTGGCGGTAAGCCGGGTCACATCTTCAACCTCGGACACGGCATCGTGCCCGGTACGCCGGTGGACAACGTCATTCAGGTGGTGGAGTGGGTGAAGCAGCTCGGATAATCGAAGGGGAATCGCACGATGAGGCCGCCGTTGATAAAAGTCCTTTGGCAGACGACCGCTTTTCTCCTGCTTCTCGTGCCCGCCGGAGTCGCTCAGGATGCGAAGGGTAAATTCGATCCGGATCGAATTCGGAAGGAGGTCGCCCGCGTCGAGGCCCTCGTCAATCAAGGGATGACGGTGCGCGGAGTCGTTCTCGATCCGACAACGAGGCAGCCGGTGGCGGATGCAGTCGTCAGCTTCCAGCACCGGCCCCTGGGTGAAGGCCGTGGGACGCGGTCGGCTTCCGCCGCTGTGCAGGAGGTGCAGACCACGCGGCCGGATGGCAGCTTCGAGTTTTCGGGCATCCCGTGGGATTCGTATTACTTCGACGTCTCGAAGACAGGGTACGAGGGCGTCACCGACTGCGTGGTCACGAAATCCTGCTACCAGGTGGCGGTGACCGCGAGCGCTGAGGAGGTGCGATCCGGAAGGCCGATCCCGCCGATGGAGTTGAAATTCTACCTCGCGCCGGCCGGAGCGATACCCCGTTTCTCTCCGGATGCGCAGCTACTCGCCGCACGTCTGCGCGAACGTCGAACCGCCCATTCTCCAGGGAGCGGAGTGACGATTCAGGTCCACGTCGTCAAAGACATGATCGCCGGGTCTTCTTCCGGGCCAGCTCCCTGCGCAGACACGGGAATGGGGGAAATGGGAGGAATCGGCCTGGGACGACCGGTTCAGAGTACGCCTCCTCCTCCGCCGCCCCTGCTGTCGCCAGCACGACTTACGCTCAGCCTGGGGGAGCAGTTATTTCTGAGCCAGGGCGACTTCACCAACCGCCGATCGGCGATACCGTCTCGTCTGGTCAACCCCGAATCGCTGGAGTTCGCCGATCTCGACGCGGGAAGCTATCGCATTCTTATTCAAAAGAGGGCAGGAAGCTACGTCGATGCGATCACCGCCGGCGGCAGGGATCTGGAGCGGGAGCCCCTCGTCGTCGGTGAGGAAAAAAGGTTGCCGCCGGTTGAGATCCGGCTGCGCACCGACTGCGGCGGCATCCATCTCGTCAAGCCCTGGGCAAAGGACTTTCACGATCCCATCGGCATCCGCGAGCCGTACTATGCCGTGGTCGTTCCCCAGTCTTCGAGCGCAACGGTTCTGCAGCCTTATATGCTCGAGGATCTGCGCGGTTCGGAGTTCGTGGTCGGCGGCTTGAAGCCAGGCCACTACAAGGTCTACCTCGTCCACTACAAATTCCAACTCGAGATGGCGACCGCGAAGAATATCGAACGATTCGCGAAGCTGGCCGGCGACGTGCAGGTGAGGCCGAACGAGCGGGTCGATGTGAGGATCGATG
This sequence comes from Granulicella rosea, assembly GCF_900188085.1. Taxonomy (GTDB): domain Bacteria; phylum Acidobacteriota; class Terriglobia; order Terriglobales; family Acidobacteriaceae; genus Edaphobacter; species Edaphobacter rosea. The sequence goes on along the minus strand of NZ_FZOU01000011.1, from coordinate 112,429 downwards.
GCGATCCGGCCTTCGACTATTGATCCCGTCAACCGAGCCCCGCATCCTCTTCGAAACAACCTGCTGCGCGGCTATACCATTGAGAGACGATGATTTCTGTAAGTAAGCCAGACGCAATCCTCCTGCTCGCCCACGGCACGCCGGACGTGCTCTCCCAGATGGCCGAGTATCTTGCCAAGGTGACCAACGGCCGGCCCATGCCTGCCGCGGTGGTCGAAGAGCTGCAGCACCGCTACGCCGAGATCGGTCTGCGGGAGGAGCCGCTGCCCGAGGGGCCGCCGCTGACGCGCTGGACGCTGCTGCAGGGCAGGATGCTCGGCGAGTTGCTTGATATTCCGGTCTACGTCGGCATGCGCAACTGGCATCCGTACATCGCGGACGTGGTCGCGAAGATGCATGCGGACGGGGTTCGTCGGTTCAAGGCGGTGTGTCTCGCGCCGCAGAACTCGCGGACCTCGGTGGGGCTTTACCGGTCGGTGACGGCGAAGGCGGCGGCGGAGCTGGGGCTGGAGATGGAGTTTGTTGCCGGCTGGGCCGACCATCCTCTGCTGGCGGAGGCCTTTGCGCTGAAGATGTGGCCGGTGTGGGCCGAGGCCTGCGCCATCCTGAAGACGCGCGTGCCGGTGCTCTTCACCGCGCATGCCGTGCCCTGCCGGACGATCATGTCCGGCACGGTCAGCAGCCCGGCCAGTCCGTCCGCGCGTCCCGGCGCGCCGGTGCCGGCCGAGGGCATTCAGAACTACGGCGCCAGCACTACGCCGGACCCGTACGCGGTCGAGTGCAAGCGTACGGCGATGCACATTGCCAGGGCGCTTGCGCCGGTCGGCATGACCGATCGCGACTGGTACTTCGCCTTCCAGAGTCAGGGTGTGGCCGGCGCGCCGTGGATCGGCCCGACGGTCGAGGACACGCTGAAGGCGCTCGCCGCCGAGGGCCATAAGGGCGTCGTGCTGCAGCCGGTCGGCTTCCTCTGCGACCACGTCGAAATCCTCTACGATATCGACATCGCCTTCAAGGAGACGGCCCGCGAGCTGGGGTTACATCTGTGGCGCGCGGACAGCCTGAACGACTCGCCGACGCTTATACAGGCTGTCGCCGAGGTGGCCAATGGGACGTGGCAGGCGGATGTGGATGAGCGCGGCGGGCAGTAAAGATGCGTTTGAAACGGCTTGCTAGACTAGCGTTATGCTGCAATCTCACCTCCCCCCGCACTGGATCAACCGGGCCATGATGAAACATGTTTCTCTGGGTATCTTGTTACTGACTGCATCGCTGGCGCGTGCGGAATCCACCGGCTACGCGGCGCCTCGGCTGGATGCCACCTCCTATCGGGGCGATCCGTGGAGGAACAAGGATGGCTCGTACCGCTACTCGCTGGAGCTTGGCGGCGGCGTCGCCCTGCCTGCGGGCGCGACGAAGAAGTACCAGAACACGGCGGGCGGGTTCCGTCTGGGCGGCGGCTACAACCTGAATCGTCGCCTTGGGATCATGCTGCAGTACGACTTCAACAACTTCGGTGTGCCCAATTCGCTGCTGCAGCATCTTCCCAGCGCAGGCGATAACTACACAGGGAGAGTGCATCTGTGGTCGCTGACCGCGGCGCCGGTGGTGCAGCTTCTTCGCAGTGACGGCGCGAGCGTCTACCTGACCGGCGGCGGCGGGTTCTACCGGAAGCTGGTGAAGTTCGATACGACGACCAAGGGTTGCAATCCGGATGGCGGATGCCTGAACTTCCCAACCTACGCCGGCGGCGACTCGAACAACGCCGGCGGCGTCAGCCTGGGTCTGGGCGCGGCGAAGAAGATCGCATTCGAGAGCAAGGTGCGGGTATTCGCGGAGGCGCGCTACGTCTGGATCGCGAACACCGGTGGTCATCCCGGCATCCATGCCGATATCGCCAACAAGCGGACGGGTTACTTTCCCATCCTGATCGGTTTGAAATGGTGAACACTTCACGGCGCACGGCCATCGTCGGCGGCGGCGTCGCGGGCGTGACCGCCGCCTGGCAGCTCGCGCGGCACGGCGCGGCGTTCACGCTCTTCGAGTCACGCGCGCGGCTCGGCGGCACGGTCGAAACCGTGCGGCGCGACGGCTTCACCGTCGAGTGCGGGCCGGATGGCTGGGTGACCGAGAAGCCGTGGGCGCGCGCGCTGGCGGAGGAGCTTGGGCTTGGCGACGAGCTGATCGCGTCGAACGACGCGACGCGCAAGACCTACATCGCCACCGCTGGCGGACTGGTCGCGATGCCCGACGGCATGCGCATGATGGTTCCCACCGACCTTGCCTCGCTGGATGCGTCGGAGCTGTTTTCCGCCGATGCGAAGTCCGCCTACGCGCGGGAGCTTGCCAGCGCCGGCACCCTGAAGGCCGACGCGCCGGACGCGGACGAGTCGGTCGCCAGCTTCGTGCTGCGGCACTTTGGCGCGGAGGTGCTGGCGAAGATCGGCGCGCCGCTGCTGGGCGGGGTCTTCGGCGGCGACGTGCATACGCTGAGCGTGCAGGCCGTGATGGCGAACTTCGTCGCGTTGGAGCGCCAGCACGGCAGCCTGATCGCGGGTCTGCAGGCGAGGCTCGCCGCAGCGCCAGCGGGGCGGAAACCGGCGTCGATCTTCACCAGCCTGCGCGGCGGCACGGGGATGCTGATCGACCGGATGGCCGCTTCGATACCCGGAGAAGACGTCCGGCTGACGACCCCGGTGACGGCGATCTTTCGCCGGGACGGCGGGTGGATTGTCGCGACGGCCAGCGGGGAAGAGGCATATGACGCGCTTTTTCTCGCCACGCCCGCGCATGTCGCGAGCGAGTTGCTGCGTCCGCTCGACCCGCGCATGGCCGAGCTGACGATCATGGAGGCGAGCTCCGCCGTGGTTGCGGCGATTGCGTTCGACGAACACTTCGACCTGCCGCCGGGCTTCGGCTTCCTCGCGCCCGAGGGGCAGGGAAGCCAGTTGCTGGCAGGCACCTTCGTCGACCAGAAGTTTCCGCACCGCGCGCCGGAAGGAAGACGGCTGCTGCGCGCATTCTTCGGCAGCGCCGCCGCCGACCGGCTGGCCCTGTTGCCGGATGACGAGATCGCCGCGCTTGCTTTGGATGAGCTGGAAAAGATCGTCGGCAGGCTGCCCGCGCCGGCGTTTTCGGTCGTCCGCCGCTGGCCGAAGAGTCTGCCGCAGTATGCTGTGGGGCATCTGGAGCGGATGGCGGGGCTGGCTACGCGGGTGGCCGCTCAGCCGGGGCTTTGGCTGCTGGGCAATGGGTATCGCGGGGTGGGACTCCCGGATTTGATCCGCGATGCGCGGGCGGCTGCGGATGCGGTCGCCGGCTGAGGACGCTCTATGGCGTCTTCGGCGTGATGAAGCACCAGGCGGTGTAGTTGATCTCGCTCCAGGCCTGCGGGGCGAGGGGGTGTCCCGGGAAGAGCGGGTCGTTCAACGGCATAAATTTGACCCGGACGCGAATCCTGTCGCGACCGCGGGTGAGTTCGACCGGCAGCAAAATCTCGTCTTCGCGGAAGCGGCGGTTGGAGGTGCGGATGGTGTGCTCCGTTGCGCCCAGCTCCTCCTTCGGGTTGGAGTAGACGACGGTGTTCGAGCCGGCCAGGTACCACACGCCGGCGGGGCTCCACCGGCCGGGTGCGGTTTCGATGGAGACCTCCGCCCGCTGGTCGGGGTAGGAGTAGTCGAGCTTCCGGCGCAGGAGTACGCCCTGGTTGTCCTTGCGGAGTTGCAGGTCGAACTCCGAGACGCCGGTGGTTGTGCGGCCCGTATCTGTGGATGCGGGGTAGACGACCTTTCCGCCGCGCAGGGTATCTGGTCCAAGCTCGAAGCGCGATCTGATCTCGTATGGGGCGGAGGCGGCGGGCGAGTTGTAGGCGTGGGCCTTTTCGCTGGCCTCATCGCCGATCTGGATCTTGTCGGTCTGGGCGATGGAGGGCGAGGGAAGGCCGTACCAGTAGGCGATGGTCTCGTAGTGCTCCACGGCCTGGTTCTCGCCGCCGTGTTCGAGGCGGATGACGGCGTTTTTGCCGAAGGGGAAGAGGTCCGCGAGGAGGAAGCGGTAGGCGGATTCGATCCGGTCGGCGTCGCTGACGGCGGATGACGGCTGTTTGGCTCCGACGGGGTGTCCGGCAAGGGCGAGGGTCATATTTTCGCCGCCCCAGTAGTCGCCTCCGCCGCCCCACTCCTCGGTACCGGTGCCCTGCGCCTGCGGGGTCTGGCTGTCGTCGAAGAAGAAGCGCGGATCGCCTTCGAGGGTCGTGAGATTGGCGGCGTGGGAGAAGATGAACGAGGTGCCGATGAAGCTGCCGGACCACTCCGAGGCGTCTTCGGCCTGGCGGGTATCGAGGAGCACCATGTCTTCGCCGGGCGTCGGCGTGGGGATGTCCCGGTAGGTCGCGTGGAAGTAGCTGCTGCGGGTGGGCGAGGTTCCGAGCGGCATCGTGCGGGTAGTCCAGCGGACGTCCCGTATCGGCTCGCCTGCGCCGACGAGCTCGATGCGGGCGCTCCGAAAGAACGGCATGGGGAAGTAGCAGGCCAGCTCGACTCTGCCTTTGTGAAAGCGGATGCTGACGGGCAAAGCCTTCACCAGGTACTCCTTTTTCTCGCGATTGTAGAGCGTGCCGGCGCCGTAGAAGAGCGCGACCGGGACATCGATCGAGGGCTGGGAGCGACCGTCCCAGGTCGCCCGGAGGCGGACCTTTTCGAAGGCTGCTGCCTGGTCTTCCGGGATCGAGAAGGTGAGCACGCGGAGGGTGGATGGGCCTTTCAGGCTTGCGACCGGGGTGGCGTTCGTTCCGAACAGGGTGAGTATGCCAGTCTGCTCGACCACTCCGCGTCTGGCGTCCGGCTTCGGCGCGATGTCGGCGCCGGCGGAGCGGAGCAGGTCGAGCACGTCCGAGGTGGGGACGGTGTGTTCGTTCCAGCTCTGCAGCGGGTGCGAGAGCGCGGCACCAGGGGCGAAGAGGTCGTAGATGTAGTAGCCGGTGCCATACTTCGTCCGGCCGTAGGCCATCTGGAAGCTGCGCTCGAAGGCGATGGGCGACCACATGAGGTCGGCGCCCCTGGTCGTCGTCCAGGTCTCGTTCAGTGGCGAGGGAAACGGCGCGGACGGGAGGAAGCTGGAGCTGGCGACACGCTTGTTCGGGTCGGCGGTGTTAGTCTCGGCGACGATGTGGTCCTTGCCGTCGACGACGAAGTGCCACGGGCTTCCATGCCAATGGTTGTAGCGGCTGAAGACGAGCAGGCCGGGGCTCTGGAGGTCGAGCGTGACGTTGACCGTGTCGGAGACCTGGCGGAGGAAGTGCGAGGCGTCGACGCCTTCATTGCCGCCGGCGCGGTCGTAGGTGCTGCGCATGTAGGCGCGCATGCCGATGCGCTGCTCGGGCCAGCGATCCCACTGGCGATAGGCGTCGAGGCCCACGGGCAGGGGCGACTGTGCCTGCTGGGCCCGGCAGATTCCGCAGGCCGCTATCAGGAGGAAGCAGGGGAGTTTTGAGCGGACGACGTCTGGGGCGATTTTAGACAGCGGTGTCTTCATGTGGCCTCATGTTTTCCGTCGGCCAGCTTACCATCTTTTCTGAATTTTCCGATTTGGCCGGTGAAGGGCAGTGTAGATGTCGAAGTGCTGCGAGTGAGCTTCTTGTCTGAGTACACTCAGGGAATGGACCTTCGCCTCGTCGAGACCGATCTACCGCTGCGCCTGCGGTTTGAAACGCCGTTGAGCGAAGAGGCCCTGTTCCGGTTTTGCGAGGGGAACGATTCGGTCTGGATCGAACGGGAGCCGAATGGCGAGCTGAGTGTCGGCCTGCTTGCCGGTGCTCGGGCATCGCGGGTTCTCGTGGCTATTCTGTGTCAGCTTTGGGACTGGGCGGAGAAGGATGGCCGGGGCCAGGTTTTGTCGAATGCTGGGTTTCTGTTGCCGGATGGCTCAATGCGTGGGGCGCAACTGGCCTGGGTGTCGAATGAGCGTTGGCAGGCGTTGACCGAAGAGCAGAGGCATGGGTTCGCGCCGTTGTGTCCGGAGTTTGTTGTGCATGTGCTTGGATTTGCCGCAGAGTTGGCAGAGGCGCGAGCGAGAATGGAACGGTGGATCGCGAACGGCGCTCAGTTCGCCTTGCTGTTTGACCCCGGGCTGCAGCAGGTGACGACTTTTCGCTCCGCCATGCAGCCGGAGATCCAGGATGAGTGGAAGTCGGGGCCGGGTGGCGAGGTATTCAGGGGCGCTCATCGTGTCCTTTCGGGGGGCTGGCGATGACGAAAGATGACAGGATGACAGTGGCGATCGTTGTCGATCCACACTACAGCGGTCTGAAAGAGCTCACCGCAGAGATGCCGGTATGGATCATCGACACGCCCTTCAATCGGGCGCTGGCGGAATCGTCGTGGCAACCCGGTCAGGTAGCGGATGCATTTGGCGGGGTCACCTTATACAAGGTGAGTTCGCCTGACGCTGCGGAGCGCAATGGAATCGGAATTCTCGACATGGTCGATCTTCATCATGGTGTGTACTCCTCGGGTATGCCGATCTCCACGCTGAAGGTCATCGGAACCGGCCTGAGTCCAGTTTTTCAGGCCGCACTGCGAGAGTACGATTTCGTTAGTTTCGAAGAGACGGCCTTCGGATTTCTCGCGTACACAGAGCCGGGCGGTCATCAATCCGCCCAGAATTCTTGACGCACGTCGAACTTTCCGGCATACTCATAAGGTTGCCTCAACACTCGTTGGGCAGTCGAACCACGCCAGGGCGGAAGTTGCACCTGAGGGTGGAAGATAGGGAAGAGAAGAAACCATGGCACAGAAGATCTCCAAGAATTTGACGAAGGCGCGCGCGTTGGTTGAGCCGCGTCCGTACACGCTGAACGATGCCGTTCCGCTTCTCCAGAAGGCCAAGTACGCGAAGTTCGACGAGACCGTCGACCTGACGCTGCGCCTCGGCGTCGATCCCCGCCACGCCGATCAGATGGTTCGCGGCACGGTGGTTCTGCCCCACGGTCTCGGCAAGTCGAAGATCGTTGCGGTCATCGCCTCGGGCGACAAGATCAAGGATGCAGAGGCCGCAGGTGCCGAGTTCTTCGGCGGCGAAGAGCTGGTTGAGAAGATTCAGAAAGAGGGCTGGACGGCCTTCGACGCGCTGATCGCGACCCCCGACATGATGAAGTCGGTCGGACGTCTCGGTAAGGTTCTCGGACCGCGCGGCCTGATGCCGAACCCGAAGACCGGCACCGTCACCCAGGATGTGGTTGGCGCGATCCGCGAGATCAAGGCCGGTAAGGTCGAGTTCCGCACGGACAAGACCGCTCTGGTTCACGTTCCGGTGGGCAAGCTCTCCTTTGACTCGCAGAAGCTGGTCGACAATGCGATGACGGTCATTTCGAGCGTTCTGAAGGCCAAGCCTTCGGCCGCCAAGGGCAAGTATGTCAAGGGCATCACGCTCAGCTCCACGATGGGCCCTGGCATCCAGCTCGATTCGAGCGTCACGGACATTGCAGGCAAGCAGTAGTTTTCGCCAGACTTTTGCGTCCCAGGCAGGGCAAACAATTTTGAGAGCTTGCGGCTAAAAGCCAGCGGCTAAAGGTTAGGTTTCTTATGGCAATCAGCAAAGCAAAAAAAGCGGAAAAGGTGACGATGCTCACCAAGGAGCTTGCGGGCTCCACCTCCGCTCTCATCGGCACCTTCAAGGGTCTGACGGCTTCGAAGGACTTCGATCTTCGCAAGACGGTCCGCGCGGCTGGCGGTAGCTACCACGTGGTCAAGAATAAGCTCGCCGCGACGGCCAGCAAGGGCTCAAAGCTCGAGGCCGCGCTGCAGGGCCTCAAGGGCGTCTCGTCGGTCGCGTACACGTCGGGCGATCCGGTTGCCCTCGCCAAGGCGCTCTCGGCCTGGGTGAAGGACAACTCGGAGTTCACCTTCAAGCTCGGCATCGTCGACGGCAAGGTGATCACGGCCAAGGAGATTGGCGATCTGGCGACCATGCCGGGTAAGGAAGAGCTCTTCTCGAAGCTGCTGTTCCTCATCCAGTCGCCGGCGCAGCGCCTCGCCACGGTCATCAACGCCACTGGCCGCGACCTCGCGGTCGTCATCAACCAGGGCGTCGAGAAGGAAAAGTTCGCGGCTGGCGCGGCTCCGGCTGCTCCCGCGGCGGCTGCTCCGGTCGCTGAAGTCGCGGCTGAGCCTGAAGTTGCCGCAGCGCACGTCGAGGAGTCTGCCGCAGCCGAGCAGCCCGAGAACGGCACTGCATCGCAGGCTGGCGAAGCTGCAAACAGCGAGCCGGTAGAAGGCTAATCCAAGTTTCGCTTCGCCTTGCCGGGTGCGCCAGTCTGGGCGCAACGGAAACCCGGTGGGTGGGGCAGCCGAAGAGTAAGAGTGCTTCGGAATCGCAACTGAAACACAAAAGTTCAGCACTATATATACGGAGAAATCACATGGCAGACCTTCAGCAGTTGGAAGATTCAATCGTTAGCCTCAGCCTTCTGGAAGCATCGGCTCTGGTCAAGAAGCTCGAAGAGCGTCTCGGCGTCTCGGCAGCAGCGGCTGTCGCGGCTCCCGCAGCCGGCGGCGGCGCAGCAGCGGCTGCGGTCGTCGAAGAGCAGACCGAGTTCACCGTCATCCTGAAGGATGCCGGCGCGAACAAGATCAGCACCATCAAGACCGTCCGCGAAGTCACCGGCCTGGGCCTCAAGGAAGCCAAGGATCTGGTCGACGGCGCTCCGAAGCCCTTGAAGGAGAACGTTTCGAAGGAAGATGCGGCTGCCATCGTCAAGAAGTTCGAAGGCATCGCAACTGTCGAGACCAAGTAACACCTGCAACTTGCACGTCCAGGCGGAAAGCGGTATCCTCTTCTTTGGGGATATCCGCTTCCGCCTTGACGTGCGGATGTGGTTCCTATTCATTCGAGAAGTATCCGATCCATCCCGCGTAGTGCTTCGAGCGGGCTAAGGGGTCGGCCATATGGTCCGTCAAGCGGCGGCGGGCGATATGAAACTGTCGGGCGGCAGCAAACTTTGAAGCAGGGCGAGCTTCAAACGGTGGCAGGTATCACTCTTATTAGCGTTGAATCAGTGCACAAGTCGGTCTTTGCGCTCCCGGGAAGCTCTGTCCCTGCGGGCGTTTTTGCCGTTTCTGCTATCTCGCGCATTCCGGGAGTGCCTTCCGGAAATCATCGTCCGCCGTTTTTATAGCAGCTTCGCACCGGCACGGGAAGTAAAAAGCAGCGCCATGTAGAAGTTTTATCGGCAGCATCCGCAAGTTCATCTTTACCCAGGTTTCGATTTTGAAAGGCCAATCAAGTCAGGTTGGCGAAAGTATGCGCACCCGGATCGCCAGAGTGCTTCGGCGGCTGTACCGGAGTAGAAACGCCACCGCGCGGTGGAAATAAACCCGGAGGATCGTGCAAGCGGTCCTCCACCTCGACTTTGCCGGCGGCAAGCCAGGCTCCCCACTGAGATGCGGGTTGCCGGTGAAGAAGAGGCCTTGAAGTAAGTCTCAGGAGAGAGCATGTCTGAAATGCGCGCGATCCGCAGCCGTCTCGATTTTTCGAAGATCCCCACCTCCATCCAGATTCCGAACCTGATCGAAGTTCAGCGCCGCAGCTACGAGCGCTTCCTGCAGATGGATAAGCTGCCCCAGGAGCGTGAAGACAATGGCCTGCAGTCGGTCTTCACCTCGGTCTTCCCGATCACCGACTTCCGCAACGTGAGCGAGCTCGAGTTCGTCGATTTCTCGATCGGCAACTGGGAGTGCAAGTGCGGTTACCTGAAGGGGCTCAACCATCTGCGCACCGCCTGCTCGCACTGCGGTCACATGGTCATCACCGACCCATTCCATCCGGGCGACGTGCTTTGCAACTTCTGCGGAACGTACAACAAGAACACGCCGGACTTCTGCACCAAGTGCGGAGACCCGGTGGGTCTGCAGTTGAAGTACGACCAGGCAGAGTGCGAAGAGCGCGGCATGACCTACTCGGCTCCGCTGAAGGTCACGATTCGCCTGAAGATTTACGACAAGGACCCGGAGACGGGCGTGAAGAGCCTGCGCGACATGAAGGAGCAGGAGGTCTTCTTCGGCGATATTCCGCTGATGAGCCAGAACGGCACCTTCATCGTCAACGGCACCGAGCGCGTCATCGTCTCGCAGCTTCACCGTTCGCCCGGCGTCTTCTTCGAGACGGCGAACAACCGCACCTACTTCCTGGGCAAGATCATCCCGTACCGCGGTTCGTGGGTCGAGTTCGAGTACGACCAGAAGAACACGCTGTACGTCCGCATCGACCGCAAGCGCAAGTTCCTGGGTACGATCTTCCTGCGCGCGCTCGGCCTGAAGTCGGACGAGGATATCCTCAAGACCTTCTACACCGTCGACACCATCAAGGTGGCCGAGGGCAAGCTGAGCTGGGTCGTTGCCGAGGATGGCAAGCCGACCAACCTGCTCGGCACCCGCCCGTCGTCTTCCGTGAAGGTTGCGGGCGATGAGATCGCGGTCGGCGGCCGCAAGGTTTCGCCCAGCGCGCTCAAGGGCCTGCGTTCGCACAAGATCGAGGCGGTCGAGGTCGAGACCAGCGAGTTCGACGGCGCGATGATCGCGGCCGACGTGGTCGATATGTCCACTGGCGAGCTGCTCTACGAGGCAAACCAGGAGCTGACCGCGGACAAGCTGCACAAGATCATCCAGTCCGGCGTGACGAGCTTCGAGGTCTTCTTCCCCGAGCGCGACGACGTAGGCAACATCATCACCAACACGCTGCGCCGCGACTCGGTCCGCAAGCCCGAAGAGGCGCTGATCGAGATCTACCGCAAGCTGCGTCCGGGCGACCCACCGACGCTCGACACCGCGACGGCTCTGTTCGAAGGCATGTTCTTCGATCCGCGCAAGTACGACTTCTCGCGTGTGGGCCGTTTGAAGTTCAACATCAAGCTGTATGAGAATCAGGATCCCAGCGGGCTTGACATGCGCACGCTGACGCCCGAGGACTTCTACGGCACGATCCGCTACCTGCTGAAGCTGCGCAAGAACATCGGCGTGGTGGACGACATCGATCACCTTGGCAACCGTCGCGTCCGCGCCGTCGGCGAACTGATGGAGAACCAGTTCCGCATCGGTCTCGTCCGCATGGAGCGCGCGATCAAGGAGAAGATGAGCGTCTATCAGGAGATGTCGACGGCGATGCCGCACGACCTGATCAACGCCAAGCCGGTCATGGCCGCGATCCGCGAGTTCTTCGGTTCGTCGCAGCTCTCGCAGTTCATGGACCAGACCAATCCTCTGTCGGAGATCACGCACAAGCGCCGCCTGTCGGCCCTTGGACCCGGTGGTCTGTCGCGTGAGCGCGCGGGCTTCGAAGTCCGCGACGTGCACCCGACTCACTACGGCCGCATTTGTCCGATCGAGACGCCGGAAGGCCCGAACATCGGTCTGATCTCGTCGCTGTCGTGCTTCGCGCGGATCAACGAGTACGGCTTCATCGAGAGCCCGTACCGTCGCGTGAAGGATGGTCGTGTGCTCGACTACGTGGCGGTGGCGAACGCCGGCGAGTCCGGTCTGCGCCAGGGCGATTACCTTGAGATCTCGGAGTCGGTGACGCTGAACGCGAAGCTGAAGGCCGAGGGCAAGCGCACGATGGATCTGGAGCCGTTCAGCTTCTATCTCTCGGCGTGGGAAGAGGATCGCCACACGATCGCGCAGGCGAACATCCAGCTCGACGAGACCTTGCACATCGTGCAGGACATCGTCGATGCGCGTCGCCAGGGCAACTTCGTACTCGTGAACAAGGCTGAGGTCGATTACGTCGACGTTTCGCCGAAGCAGCTTGTGTCGGTTGCCGCCTCGCTCGTGCCCTTCCTCGAGCACGACGACGCGAACCGCGCGCTGATGGGCGCAAACATGCAGCGTCAGTCCGTGCCGCTGCTGGTGGCCGAGGCGCCGTTTGTCGGCACCGGTATGGAAGGCGTCACCGCCCGCGACTCGGGCGCCGTCATCCTGGCCAAGCGCAACGGCATCATCGATTCGGTCGATAGCGAACGGATTATCGTTCGCGTCGAAGGAGAGCATCATCCCACGCAGTTGTCGCGTGAGGTGGGTTCGGACATCTATCAGCTCACGAAGTTCAAGCGCTCGAACCAGAACACCTGCATCAACCAGAAGCCGATCGTCCGCAAGGGCGACCGCGTGCTGAAGGGCCAGGTGATCGCGGACGGTCCTTGCACGGAGCAGGGCGAGCTGGGTCTCGGACGCAACGTGCTGGTGGCCTTCATGCCGTGGCGCGGCTACAACTTCGAGGACGCGATCCTGATCTCGGAAAAGCTGGTCCGCGAGGACTACTACACCTCGATCCACATCGAGGAGTTCGAGATCGAAGCGCGCGACACGAAGCTTGGGCCGGAAGAGATCACGCGCGATATCCCGAACGTTTCGGAGCACGCGCTGCGCGATCTGGACGAGTCGGGCATTATCCGCATCGGCGCGAAGATCGGTCACAACGACATCCTCGTCGGCAAGGTCACGCCCAAGGGCGAGACGCAGTTGACGCCGGAAGAGAAGCTGCTGCGCGCGATCTTCGGCGAAAAGGCCGGTGACGTTCGCGACGCGTCGCTGACGTGCCCTCCGGGTATCGAAGGCACCGTCGTCGACGTCCGCATCTTCTCCCGCAAGGGACAGGAGAAGGACGAGCGCGCCAAGCAGATCGAGCAGGAGATGGTTGAGAAGCTGGAGCGCAACCTGGCGGACGAGATTCGTATTCTCACAGACGAGCGTTTGAAGCGTCTTGAGGCGATTCTCGGCGGCAAGGAGGTCCTCGCCGACCTGCACGACGAGCGCACCAACAAGAAGCTGTTGAACAAGGGCGAAGTTCTCGACCGCGACATGATCGAGCTCATCAGCACGCGCAACCTGAAGCGTATTCGCTACGCCGATAAGGATCCGCGCGTGAACGAGCAGATCGACGAGATCGAGGAGATGACCTCGCGCCAGATCGACGTGCTGCGCAAGATCACGAACGAGAAGATCGGCAAGATGCAGAAGGGCGATGAGCTTTCGCCTGGCGTCATCAAGATGGTGAAGGTGTACATCGCGATGAAGCGCCGTCTGTCGGTTGGAGACAAGATGGCCGGCCGGCACGGTAACAAGGGTGTGGTCGCGCGCATTCTGCCGGAAGAGGACATGCCTTACCTCCCCGATGGAACTCCGGTCGAGATCGTGCTGAACCCGCTCGGCGTGCCTTCGCGTATGAACGTCGGACAGATCCTCGAGACGCACCTTGGCTGGGCCGCTCACACGCTGGGCGCACAGATCGCGGAGCTTGCTTCGAAGATGAGCGAAGCCAACGAGGTGCGCGAGCTCTTCAAGGCTCGCTTCGCCGGCACGGCTGCGTTGAACCAGCTTCTGAACCTGGACGACGAGCAGACGTTGCGCGTCGCGGCGGGCATGAAGCGCGGCATCTGGTTCGGCACGGCGGTCTTCGACGGCGCGCACGAGAGCGAGATCAAGGCGTTGCTGAAGTCCGCGGGTCTGCCCAGCTCGGGCAAGACGCAGCTCTTCGACGGCATGCTGGGCGAGCCGTTCGAGCAGCCCGCGACGGTTGGCTACATCTACATGCTCAAGCTGTCGCACCTTGTGGACGACAAGATCCACGCGCGCTCGATCGGACCGTACTCGCTCATCACTCAGCAGCCGCTGGGCGGTAAGGCGCAGTTCGGCGGACAGCGCTTCGGAGAGATGGAGGTCTGGGCCCTGGAAGCTTATGGCGCCGCCTACATCCTGCAGGAGCTGCTGACCGCGAAGTCCGACGACGTCTTCGGCCGTACGAAGATCTACGAGGCCATCGTCAAGGGTGAGGCTGCGATCGAACCCGGCGTTCCGGAGTCGTTCAACGTGCTCATCCGCGAGCTGCAGTCGCTCTGCCTGGACGTGGAGCTGGTCAAGGTTGCGGACCAGAAGAAGGTCGCGCTGCCGCAGATCGCCGCGGCTGACTAACCGATTCAACCGGGCTAGCCCCGGTGCACGACCCGCCGACGCCTGAAGCGCGGCTCCTCTGAGCAAGGCTTACGCTCAATGTTCACGGGAGCCGCCCACCGGGCACACCGGCACGAAATAGAAGAAGGCGTTGAGACTTCAAGCATCGACTCCAGCGCCCCGCAGTAAACCGTCGTCTACCCGCAGCAGTTGCTGCCACACGGAGAGAAAAGTATGTTCCGCTCCAGCCCCTTTGAACTGACCAGCCCCATCGCCGACTTCGACGCGATCAAGATCCAGCTCGCCAGCCCCGAGAAGATTCGCTCGTGGTCGCATGGCGAGGTCACCAAGCCCGAGACCATCAACTACCGCACCTTCAAGCCGGAGCGCGATGGCCTGTTCTGCGCCCGCATCTTCGGACCCATCACCGATTGGGAGTGCCTGTGCGGCAAGTACAAGCGCATGAAGCATCGCGGCGTCATCTGCGACAAGTGCGGCGTTGAAGTCACGCTGTCGAAGGTCCGGCGCGAGCGTCTCGGCCACATCGAACTCGCTTCGCCCTGCTCGCACGTCTGGTTCTTCAAGGGCCTGCCGTCGCGCATCGGCCACCTGCTCGACATCTCGCTGCGCGAGCTTGAGGCAGTGCTTTACTTCGAGTCGTACGTCGTCGTCGACCCAGGCGACGCGCCGGTCAAGGAGCGCGAGGTCATCAAGGACGAGACCAAGTTCCGCGAGCTCGACCAGCAGTATCGCCCCTCCGGCTTCAAGGCCATGATGGGCGCCGAGGCGATCAAGGAACTGCTGAAGCGCGTCGAGATCGAAGAGCTCGCTATCGAGCTGCGCGAGCGCATGAAGACCGAGACCTCGCTGCAGAAGAAGCTGAAGTATTCGAAGCGTCTGAAGATCGTCGAGGCCTTCCGCAAGTCCGACAACCTGCCGCAGTGGATGATTCTCGACGTGATCCCGGTGATCCCGCCGGAGCTTCGCCCGCTCGTTCCGCTCGACGGCGGCCGCTTCGCCACGTCGGACCTGAACGACCTGTACCGCCGCGTGATCAACCGCAACAACCGCCTCAAGAAGCTGATGGACCTGCACGCACCCGAGGTCATCGTCCGCAACGAGAAGCGCATGCTGCAGGAGGCCGTCGACGCTCTGTTCGACAACGGCCGCCGTGGCCGCGTGCTGCGTGGCGCGAACAACCGTCCGCTGAAGTCGCTCTCCGATACCCTCAAGGGCAAGCAGGGCCGCTTCCGTCAGAACCTGCTCGGTAAGCGCGTCGACTACTCCGGCCGTTCGGTCATCGTCGTCGGTCCCGAGCTGAAGCTGCACCAGTGCGGTCTGCCGAAGAAGATGGCGCTTGAGCTCTTCAAGCCCTTCATCTATCACCGCCTCGAACAGACCGGCCACTGCACGACCATCAAGCAGGCCAAAGAGATGGTCGAGATGCAGGAGCCGATCGTGTGGGACATCCTCGAAGAGGTCATCAAGGATCACCCGGTCCTGCTGAACCGCGCGCCGACGCTTCACCGTCTGGGTATCCAGGCGTTTGAGCCCGTGCTCGTCGAAGGCAAGGCGATCAAGATTCACCCGCTCGTCTGCACCGCCTTCAACGCGGACTTCGACGGCGACCAGATGGCCGTGCACATCCCGCTCTCGCCCGAGGCTCAGATTGAGGCTTCGGTCCTGATGCTGGCTTCGCACAACATCCTCTCGCCGGCGTCCGGCCAGCCGATCACGGTTCCGACGCAGGATCTCGTGCTCGGTCTCTACTACCTCACGAAGGCGAAGGTCAATGCCAAGGGGGAAGGCCGCGTCTTCGCGAACATCGAAGAGGTCTTCATGGCGCTCGAGGCCAAGCAGGTCGAGACGCTCACGCCGATCCGTCTGCGCTACACCGGCATGGTGCTCGACATGACCACCGCCTACGACGATCAGGACCTGACCCACACCGAGCCCGTCGAGTACAACAAGCAGTTCATCTCGACCACGGTCGGTCGCGCCATCCTGAACGATGCGCTGCCCGAAGGCATGCCGTTCGTCAACGGCCTGCTCAAGAAGAAGGGCATCGGCCAGCTCATCAACTACTGCTACCTGAACCTCGGTCTCGAAGTGACGGTCAAGACGCTTGATCGCGTCAAGGATCTGGGCTTCACCTATGCGACGCGCTCCGGCCTCTCGGTCGGACTCGACGACATGGTGATCCCGGCTTCGAAGTACACCGTCGTCGGCGATGCGGAGAAGCAGGTCATCAACGTCCAGCAGCAGTACCTCGACGGCGCGATCACCAACGGTGAGCGTAACAACAAGGTCATCCAGCTCTGGTCGAACGTGACCGAGCGCGTTGCCGACGAGATGTTCAACAACATGAAGCAGGCCGACAAGGACGGCGCCATGAACCCGATCTACATCATGGCCGACTCCGGCGCCCGTGGTTCGAAGCAGCAGATTCGTCAGCTCTCCGGTATGCGCGGACTGATGGCGAAGCCGAGCGGCGAAATCATCGAAACCCCCATCACGGCGAACTTCCGTGAAGGCCTCACCGTGCTGCAGTACTTCATCTCCACGCACGGTGCGCGTAAGGGTCTCGCCGATACGGCGCTCAAGACCGCCGACTCGGGTTACCTCACCCGCCGTCTCGTCGACGTGGCCCAGGATGTCATCATCTCGGACTACGACTGCGGTACGGTCGAAGGCATCTACGTCACCCCGATCATCGAAGCCGGTGAGACCATCGAGCCGCTGCGCGACCGCATCATCGGCCGCGTCTCGCTCGAGAAGCTCAAGGACTTCGAGGGCAAGACCATCGTCGAGATCAACCAGGAGATCGACGAGGATCGCGCCTCCGCCGTTCAGGCTGCGGGTATCGAGAAGGTGAAGATCCGCTCGGTGCTCACCTGCGAATCGAAGCGCGGATGCTGCATCCTCTGCTATGGACGCAATCTGGGTTCGGGCAAGATGGTCGAGATGGGCGAAGCGGTCGGAGTCATCGCCGCACAGTCCATCGGCGAGCCCGGAACGCAGCTCACCATGCGTACCTTCCACATCGGTGGAACGGCCAGCCGCGTCTCCGACGCTTCGCACCTCGAAGCCAAGAACGCCGGTACGGTCCGCTTCATCAACCTGGTCACGGTGCGCGCGAAGGAAGGCGGTCTGGTTGCGTTCAACCGGAACGGCTCCATTGCGGTCATCGACGACAAGGGACGCGAGAAGGAGCGCTACGCGATCGTCTACGGCGCGAAGCTGAAGGTTGAGGACGGCGAGCAGGTCGCTCAGGGCCAGGTCATCGGCGAGTGGGATCCGTACACGTTCTCGCTGCTCACCGAAATCGCCGGCACGGTCCAGTTCAAGGACCTGCAGGAGGGCGTCACGCTCAACGACGAGGTCGACGAGGTCACCGGACTGTCGCGTCTGGTCGTCGCGGACTCGCCCGATGAGAAGCGTCAGCCGGCCATCATCATCAAGAGCGCCTCTGGCAACAAGCGCTACCTCATGCCGTCGCGCGCCCACCTCATGGTCGCCGATGGAGATGAGATCTTCCCGGGCGACATCCTCGCGAAGATCCCGCGTGAGACGACCCGCACCAAGGACATCACGGGAGGTCTGCCGCGCGTCGTCGAGCTGTTCGAAGCGCGTAAGCCCCGCGATCCGGCGATCATCTCGAAGATCGACGGCGTGGTCCGGTTCGGCGAAGTCTCGAAGGGGCAGCGCAAGGTGTATGTCACGGCGGACAACGGTCAGGAAGAGGAGTACAGCGTTCCGCGCGGTGTGTACGTCAACGTCCAGGAAGGCGAGCGCCTGCGCGCCGGCGATCCGCTGATCGACGGACCGCGCAGCCCGCACGATGTGCTCGAAGTCCTGGGCGAACGTGCCGTACAGATGTATCTCGTGAACGAGATCCAGGAGGTCTACCGCTTGCAGGGTGTGACCATCTCGGACAAGCACATCGAGACCATCGTCCGCCAGATGCTGCGCTGGGTGAAGATCGAGGACGTAGGCGACACCAACTTCCTCGTCGACCAGCAGACGGACCGCTTCCGCTTCAACGAAGAGAACCAGCGCGTGCTGATGACGGGCGGTCGCCCGGCCATCGGACGCAGCTTGCTCCTCGGCATCACGAAGGCGTCGCTCTCGACCGACAGCTTCATCTCGGCCGCCAGCTTCCAGGAGACCACGCGCGTGCTCACCGAGGCTTCCATCAACGGAAGCATCGACACGCTGCGCGGCCTGAAGGAAAACGTCATCGTCGGCCGCCTGATCCCCGCCGGCACGGGCATGGAGTACTACCGCAACGTCCAGCTCTCGCCAGAGCTCGAAGAAGCGGCAGCCCAGGTCCAGCAGGAGGTCACCGCAGCCATCGAAGCTGAGGAGCGTGAGCTGGAACAGATGCGCATGGAAGGCGAACAGGAAGAAATGGCAGCCGAGTAACTTCGTTACACGTTCTCGACGCTTCGCGTGGGAACCTTAACTACAGCAGCAAAAGCGGGCGGACTCGAAAGAGCCCGCCCGTTTTGTTTTCGCAGAGCTTGACGCTGAAATGCACAACGTATATACGTTGTGCATGGATGTGCTGTTCCGCTACGAGGGGTTGGACTTCGTCTGGGACGTTCACAAGGCTGCCTCCAACCTCGTCAAGCATGGTGTCCGCTTTGAGCTGGCTTGCCAGGCATTCCTCGATCCCTTCGCTCAACTGCGAGACGCGGGTATCGATGAAGAGATTCGCAGTGCCATCGTTGGCGAGACGGAGCAAGGCAGGCTGCTCTTCGTCGTCCATATTGAGCGCGATGATGAGGCGATTCGCATCATCTCAGCACGGCAGGCAACGGCACAGGAGAGGAAGAGCTATGAAGACTATGCGTGAGCGCTTGAAGGCTCGGCTACAGCCGGAACGTCCTATGACGACGATCAGCCTGCGGATGCCGGAGGACCTAATTGAGGATTTGAAAGAGATCGCCCCGATGCTTGGCTTCGCAGGCTATCAACCGTTGATGCGCTCTTACATTGGCCAAGGATTGCGTAAGGACCTGTCGCGTCTCGGTGGCTCTCAAGTGGAGGCGCTGACGGAGAGTCTGCGTCGGCAGGGTGTACCGGATGAGCAGATTTCTACTGCGATTGCTGAGGCTGGATTGAAGATGGCGTAAGCCCGTCGAGCCTATTAGAGTTGCTTATCGAACCCTCTGTGCAAACTACGAAGAATAGAAAAGGGCGGGCCGGACTTTAGGAGCCCGGCCCGTTTGAACTACGTTTTTAGACTTCCTGATGACATGCGACCAGCCGCCAGCGAATGGAACCTTGATATGCGGTGTGCTGATGATGATTTTGTGGGGGTAAAGGCTTGTGAATAACTTCAGTGATCTCTCGGCCACAGCCTTCACACCGATAAATTCCTGAATTCTTCGTCAACTGACCTGGGGGACAAAGGGAGTCGAACTCTGAGTGTTGACTGACTGTTAGATATCTCGCATATTTGTAGTACGCCATTTAGCTTCCTTTCAAGAATGTGAAGAGGCGACGATGGTAGACAAGTGAACCACTTGCAAGGAAAGCTGATCGGACCGTCCGGGAAGATCAGCTTTACGGGTAGTATAACTTCGATGGACTTGTAGGTGAAAGCAAATTAAACTAAATTTGTCGCCCCAGTCGGGGGTGTGGATTGAAACGATGGACTTGTAGGTGTTGAGCTAGATAATTCCGCCCCACACTTTGGCGCGACGCGAGAGTGTGGGGCCACTAAAGGCTCAACACGAGCTTAGAATAAGCTATCGTCACCCGTTCTATGTTGATTTGATTGCCCTTATTGGGCCGATCCGCTACCCTAAACTCATGAAGGTCAGCGCCCAATACGCCGAAGAGCACTTCGCCGACATTCTCAACGCCGCGTCCACCGGTGAAGAGGTGGAGATCGCGCTGCCCGGCAAACCCGCGCTTTTCCTCGCCCCGCGCCCCGGTCAGCAGAAGAACACGCCTTCTGACCGTCCCCGCCGCGAGTTGCTCTACGCAGGAGAAGGCCTGATTCAACCTCCGACCGAGGAGGAGTGGCTGGCAATGGACAAGGCCTTCACGGATGAAATTCTCAACGGGGCTATTTTCCCGGCGAAGCCTGCGTGAAGCTGCTCCTCGACTCCAACGTGCTCTACTGGTCCGTCTTTGATCGGGAGAAGCTAACCGCGAAGGTTAGAGAGCTTCTCGAAGCCGATCAAAATGAGTTGTTTGTAAGCAGGGCATCGCTCTGGGAACTGTCGGCAAAGGCCTCCCGAGGCGGGTTAGCTATGCCGGACTCCTCGATTAGATTTCTGTTGGGACGTGTGGAAGAGATCGGCATCACGACGCTGCCAATCGAGATGTCCTATATTTTGAAGTCCGAGACTCTCCCATACCATCACAGTGATCCGTTCGACAGGCTCATTGTGGCGCAGGCTCTTGAAGAAGGCTTGACGATCCTGACTTCAGACTCCGACATCCCCAGGTACGACGCTCCGGTTATCTGGCGTTGAGACTTGTTTCGGCAGTAGCTCCCAGAGTAGGTGCTTCAGCGAGCCTTGTAGTTCGGGTATCCTTTGTCCTCAGATCGAACACCACCAAAGTCACCGCTCCATGCTGGAACGTAGCCACCGGGCTCATGCAGAAGTCTCCCTGCATATGGGGCGCGTTGGCGCCGGCTTGTTTGGGTTCGGTGGCGTGGGCGCAGTTTCCGATTTGTTTTGAGTCGGGCGTGACGTAGTAGCGGACGCCGTAGCTCTTCAGCACGTCGCGCAGGTTGGCCTGATTGCGGATGAGTGCGAGGTAGGGCTTGTTCATCACCAGGCCTTCGAGCTGGACCAGCGGCGGCTGCATCAGGTAGCCCGCGGTGCCGGCGGCGTCGCCCATGGCGTAGACGCCGTCGTGCGTGCGGGCGAAGCCTTCGAGGTCGCGGCCGTAGCTGTAGCAGAGGTTTCCGGCCTGCGTTCTGCGGCACTCGGCCACGGTGACGAGCGCCATCAGCGCAAGGGCGGCGGCGGGCATCCAGCGGGTGGCCTGCCAACCCATCTTCGTCAGCAGGGCGAGTGCGCCGGCCATCGCCAGCACGACCGAGTAGAGGTACCAGCCCCACAGCGGCCAGTCGCTCAGGTAGGAGAGCGTCAGGATGTGCAGGAACGGGAAGGCGATAAGGCTCAGCGCGATGGCGAGCTGCGCGTTGTTCAACCCACGCGTTGCCCGCAGGGCCAGCAGCGCGAGCGCGCAGAGGATCGCCAGCATCGCGGGTAGGACGATCGCGCCGCGCAGGGCGCCTGGCAGGTAGTGCAGCAGCGAGTCGATGGCTGCGCGGTTGAATCCGCCATGCAGCCGCATCTGCTTTGCCTGTCCGGAGAGCGGCATCAGGGTGTGGAAGAAGGCCACGTTCGAGGCCAGGTAGAGCGCGACCGGCGTTCCGCAGGCGGCTGCGGCGGCAAGGCGTCCGGCCCAGTCGTCGCGGGTGGCCGGCCTTGCCAGCAGGAGATCGAACGCGAACAGGAGCGCGACCAGCAACGCGGAGTCCAGCCGTGAGAGGATGACCAGCCCGGCGAACAGCCCGAGGCGGACCCCAGCTCCGGCGGTCCAGCGAAACGAGGGCTGCAGGCGATACCGGCAGAGCGCGAGCGCCAGCGGAATCGTCAGCGTCACCTCCATGCCGCCGCGAATCAGCAGCATGGTCTGCAGCGCAAGCACGACCGCGTATGTATTGGAGATGGTCTGGCCGGCGTTGAAATTAAGCAGCAGACCGCGCGCCGCGAAGAAGGTCGCCATGACGCTTGCGAGCAGAAGGCACTGAAGCGCGTAGAAGAACGCCGCGTGCGGGACGATGGCCGTCAGCGCGGTCAACGTCAGCATCCACAGCGGATGGTAGCCATTGGTGAGGTGGATGCCGTCGAAGGTCGAACCCTGGCCGTGCGTCAGGTTCTGGGCGATCTTCAGGTAATAGAAGAGGTCGTCGTCGTAGAACGCCAGGAAGGTGTCGCGGCGGAAGCGCGCGAAGAGGGCCACCGCGCTGGCTACGAACAGCGCCACGGGCGTAAGTCGTACAGCCAGGGACTCGGAACGCATCGATATCTCCAAAGCTCCAACCTTTCACAGGCAGTCGAACAAATCTTCAAGGGATGGCGTTGGGTCGACGATATCATGGGCTTGCCGCCAGCTCCTGTGTCGATACAGGACTTTCTTGCGAATTTCAGCCGCCGCATGGCCCGGAAGATGCTTGCGCCGGGAACGGTTTAGGGTAACTTGGTTGCAGGAGAGTTCATGGCAAACAAGTACGGCGAGGCGGCGTTGATGGCGGTGCGGATGGAACTTTACGGCAAGGCGTATACGCCGCTCGAGCGCTGGCAGCAGTCGGTGGCGAAGCTCTACCCGACGACGCCGGCCGGCCAGAAGAAGGGGCCACCGCGCAATGCGTTTCTCGGCCTGTGCGAGGCGGGGTTGGTGAAGGGGATTCCGGCGGGGCAGTATTCGCCCTCGAACGTACACAAGGGCTACGCGGTGGCGGCGGTGGCGCTGTTGAAGGCGGGCACGCATCGCACGATTCCACAGCTCTGGGCCGAGGTGACGAGCGACAGCGAAGAGGAGATTCCCTACGGCGCGCAGATGGATGTGGTGCTGGCGCTCTGGAAGAACGGACTGATCGTCTGAGGATTGAAGCTCAGCCGAGCCAGACGCGCTTTTCCGTAGGCAACAGGCTCCGCGAGGTGTGGTCGGGTTTTGGGATGAGCCGTTTGCCGTCCCAGTCCATCATGAAATAGGCGGCAATCAAAACGGCGAGCAATGCGACGCAAGCTCCGAACAGGATGAGCTTGGTGTTGGGTCCATGTTTGGCGTTTCTGGTTGCGATGTCGTCGATCTCTGGAGTAGTCATGATTCTGTGATGCGAATCAGGGCCAGCGCGGCCACATCGTCACCGCTGTATCGGCATCCAGCCGTTCTGGGTCATCCAGTGCTCCAGCAGCAGCGGCCAGATCTTCAGCTCGTCCAGCGCGGGCGCCAGGGTCTGGGCCATGCCTGTGCCATGCGGGCCGCGCTCGAAGATGTGCAGCTCCGCCGGGACACCCGCTCGTTTGAGCGCGTCGTAGTAGGCGGTGGAGTTCCGGGCGTCGACCGTCTGGTCGCCGGTGGTGGAGTAGATGAAGCTGGGCGAGGCATCCTTTGTCACCAGCCGCTCGACCCAGATGCTGTCCACGACAGACTGCGCTGCGTCCTTGCCGATCAGGTCTCCCATCGGCGGCGTGGGAGAGAACTCCTTGTCGAAGGCGACGCGGGCGTAGCTGAGGATGGCGAAGTCGGGGCGGTCGCCCTGGCGGTCGATGGGGTCCTGGGCGGCCGGATCGCCGGCGTCGTGGACCGCGGCGAGATAGCCGGCGAGGTGTCCTCCGGCAGAGAAGCCCCACACGCCGATGCGTCCGGGGTCGAGCGCGAAATCCACAGCATGGCTGCGCAGATAGCGGATGGCGCGTGCGCCGTCGAGCATCGGTGCAGGGAAGCGATAGGCCGGACCCAGGCGGTACTCCAGCACATAGGCGGAGACGCCGCGTTCGTTCAGCCAGCGCGCCTCGACGGCGCCTTCCTTCTCCATCACCAGGTGGCTGTAGCTTCCGCCGGGCAGCACGACGACGGCGGGGTGCGGAGCAGCTCCTGGCGCCGGGTAGCTGAAGAGCTTCGGCACATCGCCTTCGCCGGTCCCGTGAGCGCCGGGCGCGCCGTTCGGCCACAGTACGATCGCCTGCGCAAAGCCTTTGGGCGGTTCGGTGACGGTCGCGGGTGGCGCGGTCGGGGCGCTGGCCTGGCCGCTGCTTTGGGCGCAGGCGACGGAAGCGAGTCCAAGGAGAAGGCTGGCGGCAAACGTACGGGCAAGGGCGATCATGTGTGGGACAGCTTATCGCATGCGTGGCATGACTGGCTGTACGGGCGAAACTTGTCGCGCGAAATCGCGTCCATGTGTACATGATGCCGAGCTACGTCCCACGTTATCTTGCGCTGGCTGCGCTGGTCTTCTCCCTGTCTCCGCTGCATGCGCAGTCGGCCGCCGCCGACGACGCAACGCCGACGATCAAGAGCGATGTGAAGCTGGTGAATCTGCCGGTCGTCGTGCGCGACAAGAAGGGCGCGATCGTCCAGACGCTGACCAAGGACGACTTCGTCCTCGAGGTGGACCACCACGCGCAGGCGATCCGGTACTTCGATCAGGACGCGAATCTGCCGCTGAGCCTGGGCCTGCTGGTCGATACCAGCGGCAGCATGCGCAACAAGCTGGACGAGGAGCGCACGGCGAGCTCGGCGTTTCTGGACAGCATGTTGAAGAACAATCGGCCCGGCATCCCGAACGACAAGGCGTTCATCATCCAGTTTGCCGCGCAAACGGAGCTGCTGGCGGACCTGACGGATTCGCGTCCGAAGCTGCAGGCGGGTCTGAAAGACCTCGACGGCGACACGTCGAACTCGGGATCGACCGACCCGAACGACAACAGCGGCAACAATCGCGCGCGGCGGGGCGGCACCGTGCTCTACGACGCGGCCTTCCTGGCGGCGGATGAGATTCTCTCCAAGCAGAAGGGTCGCAAGGCGTTGATTCTGCTGACCGATGGCGAGGACCGCAACAGCAAGGAGACCATCGCCAAGGCCATCGAGGCGGCGCAGCGCGCGGACACCATCGTCTACGCGATCTACTTCAAGGGCGAGCAGCCGCAGGACAATCGCAACCAGAACAACAACGGAGGACGCCGTGGCGGCGGCATGGGCGGCGGTTTCCCCGGCATGGGCGGTGGCATGGGTGGCGGACAGCGGGGCGGCGGCTATCCGGGTGGCGGCGGCAACGGCGGCGGCGGTGGACGCCCGACGCAGAACCGCGTCGACGGCAAGAAGATTCTCGAACGCATGACGCAGGAGACCGGCGGCCGCATGTTCGAGGAGACGAAGAAGCAGACCGTGGCCGAGATCTACAAGCAGATCGGCGAGGAGCTGCGCTCGCAGTACCGGCTGGGCTACACGCCCGATACCGAGCGCGCGGCGGAGGGCTATCACCAGGTGGACCTGACCTTGAAGGATAAGAAATACAAGGACCTGACGGTGCAGACGCGGGACGGGTACTACACGGGCAAGTAGGGGCTTTCTTCGTAACCACTTCTTCACGCAAAAGCATGTCATCTCACGCAACAACGTGTCATCCTGTCACGCAACAACGTGTCATCTTAATCACGCAAAAACGTGTCATCCTGAGCGCAGCGAAGGATCTGCTGTTCTCCTGTAGAGCCGCAACGCTCCGGGCGAGAAGCAGGTCCTTCGCTACGCTCAGGATGACAGCTCGAGTAGGGCTGGCCAGGGAACATGAGTCGTAGGCTGCGGACAGCGCATCATTTATAGTTGAGCCGCTGGCACAACCTGCGGCAATGCTGTCTCGATTGGACCGACCCATGACCTTGAACCCGCTGAAGATCGCCCGCACTGCTCTCTTTGCTTCCACCCTCGCGCTGGTTGCCGCGCCTGCGCTTCATGCGCAGATGACGCCGCCGGCGGGCAAGAAGCACCTTTACTCCGAGACCGCGGACCCGCGCGCCGACATCGCCGCAGCGCTGAAGCAGGCTCGGCGCGAACACAAGCGCGTCATCGTCGACTTTGGCGGCGACTGGTGCGGCGACTGCCAGGTGCTCGACATCTACTTCCACCAGGCGCCGAACGAGGAGCTGCTGACGAAGAACTTCGTCGTCGTCCACGTCTGGATCGGTCACATCGACACGCACCTCGACATCCCCGAGGGCTACGGCATCAACATCCATAAGGGCGTTCCCGCGCTGGCCGTGCTCGATGCGAACGGCAAGGTCGTCTACGCGCAGGCCACCGGCGAGTTCGAAAACATGCGCAATATGAGCTCGCAGTCGGTCACCGATTTTCTGACCAAGTGGAAGCGGTAAGCTGAACGTCAGGCAACTGCCGCGGGGGAGAGTCGGTCTGAAAGGTGCGTTGCGCATTCCGGTCGCCTTCCACCGCGCGCTGTTGAACGCGGTGGAGCACGACTGCCTGAACCTTGCGCAGTCGGCGGCCTACTCGGCGATGTTCTCGCTCTTTCCCGCGCTGGTGGTCACGGCGGCGATCATTGCTCTGCTACCGGACTCCATTCCGCTGCGCGCGAGCTTTGGCGCGTTCTTCGAGCGGATCCTGCCGCCCGACGTTCTGCCTACGCTCGACGCGTACTTCGACGCCTCGCCGCATCATGGGCGCTCGGTGCGCGCGCTGGCGCTGGCGGCGTTCTTCAGCATGCTGGGCGCGTCCGGCGTGATGGCGACCCTGATGGAGGGCCTGCGCCGCGCCTCCGAGCTGCCGGAGAACTGCTGGAGCTTCGGCCAGCGCAGGCGGCGGGCGCTGCTGCTGGTGCCGCTCTCGCTGGTGCCGTTCGCGATCGCCAGCATTCTGGTGGTCTTCGGCCACTGGATCACCTTCTGGCTGGCCTACTCCATGCAGCCGGACACGCGGCTCGCGTTCTACCTGCTGGCGGAGGCGCTGCGCTGGGTGGTCGCGCTGGCCGGCGTGGTGGGGGTGAACGCGATCATCTACCACCTGGGCACGCCGCATCGGCAACGCTGGTACCGCACGCTGCCTGGCGCGCTGGTCTCGACCGGCATGTGGTTCGTGGTGACGCTCGCCTTCGGCTGGTACGTTACGCGATTCGCGAACTATTCGGTCATCTACGGCTCGCTGGGCAGCGGCATGGCCCTGCTCGTCTGGCTTTCGATCATCTTTCTCAGCGTGCTGACGGGCGCGGAATTCAATCGGCAAATCACACTGCAGCGAGAACGGCGTCACGCGGACGTGGCAGAATAGACATCGCTATCACGATTCGGCAATCCCAATGCTCGAATGGCTGGCTCTATATCGCTTAGCGCATTTAGAATTGGCTTGCATCGCGAGAACTTTAAACTTCAGTGGTTAGACCAGTGCCGTTGAGCACGGTTTGAGAAAGAGCACGGCGTAAGCCACCTTATGAAATCTTCGAGCCACGAGACTGTGAATTCCATGGTATTTTCCGGTAGCGAGCGCGGCCGTCGCGCCAAGATCGTCGCAACTCTGGGTCCCGCATGCAGCACCGCGCCCATGTTTCGCGAGTTGGTGCGCGCCGGACTGGACGTCGCCCGCCTGAACTTTTCACACGGCAGCCATGCCCAGAAGGCGGAGTTGATCAAGATGGTGCGCGACGTCTCCCGCGAGGAGAACAAGCCCATCTGTATCCTGGCCGACCTGCAGGGGCCGAAGATCCGCACCGGCAAGCTGAAGGATCACATGCCCGTGCAGTTGATCGCCGGCAAGCGCCTGACCATCACGCCGGGCGAGTACGAAGGCACGGCGGCCAAGGTCGGCACGACCTTCCTGACGCTGGCCGAGAACCTCGAAAAGGGTTCGCGGATCCTGCTCTCGGACGGTCTGATCGAGCTGCATGTCGAGAAGGTCGTCGGGCAGGACGTCGTCTGCGAGATCATCAACGGCGGCATACTGGGTGAGAACAAGGGCATCAACCTGCCGGGCATCCCGGTCAAGGTGCCGTCCCTGACCGAGAAGGACGAGGAGGATCTGATCTTCGCCATCGGGCAGGGCGTCGACACGATCGCGGTCTCGTTCGTGCGCACGGCGGACGACGTACGCCACGTCAAGAACCGTCTGAACGCGCTGAAGTCGAATGCGTGGATCATCGCGAAGCTCGAAAAGCCGCAGGCGATCGAGCACCTGGATTCGATCCTCGAGGTCGCGGACGCGATCATGGTCGCGCGTGGCGACCTGGGCGTCGAGGTTCCGCCCGAGCAGGTTCCGGCGATTCAGAAGCACATCATCCGCCGCGCCGCGGAGTATCGCAAGCCGGTCATCACGGCGACGCAGATGCTGGAGTCGATGATCGACAACCCGCGCCCGACGCGCGCAGAGGTCTCGGACGTGGCGAACGCGATCTACGACGGCACGGACGCGGTCATGCTCTCGGCCGAGTCGGCTGCCGGCAAGTATCCCGTGCAGTCGGTCGCGATGATGGCGACGATCGTGCGCGAGACCGAGCAGCAGATGCGCCTGAACCCTCCGCCGGCGTTGAAGCGCAACCCGCGCCTCTCCATCGCCGAAACGATCTGCGAGTGCATGGCGCACGCCGCGGACGAGCTGGAAGTGTCGGCGATCGCGATCTTTACCGAGTCCGGCATGACGGCGCGCCTGCTCTCGAAGTACCGGCCGGATGCGCCGATCTTCGCGCTCTCGCCCGACGAAAAAGTGGTGAACCGCGCGATGCTGCTGTGGGGCACCTACCCGATCCTGTGCGATCGCTTTGTCGGCACCGATAAGCTGGTCGAGATGGCCGAGGTGATCCTGGGCGATCTGGGCTTCGTCGAGGCCCGGCAGGTGGTAGGCATCGTCGCCGGCACAAGGACGCTTTCCGGCGCGACGAACTTCATGCGCCTGCATATGGTCGGCGACCGCGAGGAAGAGATCGCCAAGACCAAGAAGGCGAAGAAGAAAAAGAAGAAGTAACGGCTGGTCCTGTTTTTACTGCCTCGTTCCCGCCTTCGACCCGCGGCGGAACGGGGCAGTTTCATTTAAGTGCATCGATAAGTGGATGGGCATTTTGCTATCCCCGAAAATTTTCTTGTGCGTCTCCCGCCTTGTGCTCTATCGTGTTTCTCTACACGGAGAAATAAATGATCGAGCCAACGGAAGAAGCTCAGGGCTCCGCGAAAGCTCCCCAGGAATCCGCTCCGCATGAGGTGCAGACCCCGCTGATTAAATGGGGATTTTTTGCGGGTCTTGGTCTGGCGACGTTATGTCTGGTTTTCACGATCGCTTATATTTCTTATTATTCTTTTTATACAAGCGATTCGTTTCAGAAGAATGTGCCCGCCTACCTGGCTGCTAGAAATGTGAATAATGTCGTGGCGGTCTTGATGGCGCGGACGGCGCAGAATAAGACTCTACTCCAGTCTTGCGGCGTGGTTGCCGGAATAGCGTTTGGATTTCTAGGATTTTCTTTGTTTTTGCTTGGCGTTCAAGGGGAGGTGGATGTCGACGGCACCTTCAAATCTCAGAAAGTCAGCTTCAAGAAGCTCGCTCCCGGCGCTCTGATCATGCTTGCGTCAATTACCCTCGTAGGGTTTTCGTCGATGCATGAGATAGCGCTGACCCTTGGGGGAACCAACGCCGCGACAGGGAACAAGGTGAAGGCCGCGGAGCCTGAACCTCCCGCTCCGTTACCTTCGCCGTTTGTAATGCCAGATACGGATAACCAAAAACCTTAGCAGGAGTTCGCCCGTGAGATGGCTTTGTCTAAGAGTTGCGATGCTTTCTCTCTTTCTGGTGTCGCCGTCCTTCATTCATGCGCAGGCTCCGACGGCGGACAGCGACTGGGCGCAGGTGGTGAAGGCGCTGGATGCCGCGAAGGCGGCTTACGATAAGGACTGTCCGAACGGCGTGTGTCCGCCAGATACAGAGATGACGGTCGCCCGCAACGAGCGCAAAGCGGCTTATGCGCGTGCGCGCGACTTACTGCGGAACTATTCCCTGCGATGGGGAGGCGCCTCTAACTCTCCTACATTTCTTCGGCTGAGTTACCGGCTTGGGCTAGCGTCGGATGGCATGGAAGATTATGTGCAGGCATTTAAATATTACGCGCAATGCGTTCAGGCCAATCCCCCGGCTCTCGTAACCTTCAAGCAGAACCGCGCCGACCAGCCTCTCTTGACCTTGTGTTCCGCCGGTGTGGAGCGAGAGTGCAAGATGCTCGTTCCCGGATGCTTTGTCGCTCATCCTCCGCCCGTTGCGCAGCCAGTGAGTAATCCTGTCGAGCCAGCCCCGTTTCTCAGAGGAACGACAAGCGATATCAAGCCGCTCGATCCTGCCGACGTGCCCGCACAACTGACGAATCGCCAGGCCCAACAGCTACAGGAACTCATCAAGCAGCACTCGGGAATCCAGTAGCGCGTGGTCCGCGTCCTCTGGACGCCCGCATGCTTCTAACTCATTTGCGGCAGTGTGCGCGGACTGGCCGCTTTCACTACAATTCGAAGATGGGCCGCATCCGCATCCTCTCCGACCAGGTCGCCAACCAGATTGCCGCGGGCGAGGTGGTGGAGCGGCCGGCATCGGTCGTCAAGGAGCTGCTCGAAAACTCCATCGACGCCGGCGCCACACGCATACGCGTGGAGGTCGAGGGCGGCGGACGCAAGCTCATCCGCATCGTCGACAACGGGCACGGCATGGGACGCGACGACGCGCTGCTGGCCTTCGAACGCCACGCCACCTCGAAGCTCCGGACCTCGGACGACCTGCTCTCCATCGCCACGCTTGGCTTTCGCGGCGAGGCGCTGCCGTCGATCGCCTCCGTCGCACGGCTGCTGCTCGAAACCCGCGCGCCCGAGGACGAGGCCGGCACCCTGATCGAGATCGCGGGCGGCAACATTCTGCGGGTCGAGGACGCCGGGCTGCCCCCCGGAACGACCATCGCGATTCGCGACCTCTTCTACAACACCCCGGCGCGGCGAAAATTCCTGAAGTCGGAGTCGACCGAGCTTTCGCACATCGCCGCGCTGGTGACGCACTACGCGCTGGCGCACCCTACGCGGCACTTCGAGCTTCATTCGGCGACGCAGGCTCTGCTGGTCGCACCGGCGGTTGCGAACGCCGGCGAGCGGCTTTACCAGATCTTCGGCCGTGAGACTGCTTCGCTGATGCTTCAGACCGCCGCCGAGATGGACTTTACCCGGGCCGGCCTGCCGGAGCCTCCGCCGTGGAAGCGCGAGGAGGACTATCAGCCGCCCGACCCCGGCTACCTGCGCATCACCGGCTTTGTCGCCAAGCCGGAGCTGCAGAAGCTCAATCGCAACTCCATCTACGTCTTCGTCAACCACCGGCTGATCCGCGACCGGCTGGTCCTGCACGCGCTCACCGAGGCCTACCGCAACGTCATTCCGCCGACCAGTTTCCCGGTGGTGCTGCTGTTTCTGGAGATGCCGCCGCAGGAGGTCGACGTGAACGTCCACCCGGCCAAGACCGAGGTGCGCTTCCGCCAGCCGACGTTCGTACACGACTTCATCCGCGATACCGTGCGGACGACGCTGATGAACGCTCGCCCCGCGGCCAGCTTCGCCGACGCGCTCAGCGGCGCGCCGTACGCCGGGGCGAGCGCCTCGCTGCTGCTTGACGTCAGCCCGATGCCCGGTCCGCCGAGCGATGCGGTCCTGCATCCGCAGCTCAATCTCGATGGGCGTCCGATGCCGCTGGGCGCGCTGCCGGAGTCCGAAGGCGCGCCCAGCTTTTCCGACGCGGAGAGCTTTACGCTGAACTCAGCGCCGGTTCAGACTTCGCCCGGCAACCTGAGCTTCGACGCCGCGCCGATCCCCGTCGGCTACACGCAGCAGCGCGTGGTCGACAACCCCACGCTCTACTCGCTCTCGACGCTCAAGCCGCTCGGCCAGCTTCGCGACTCGTTTATTCTCGCGGTCAACGAAGAAGGCCTCTGGATCGTCGACCAGCACGTCGCGCACGAGCGTGTGCTCTTCGAAAAGATCATGCGCGAACGCGACACCGAGCAGGTGCAGCGGCAGCGTCTGCTGATGCCGCTGCTGATCGACCTGCTGCCCGCGCAGATGGTGTCGTTCGCCCGTATCGCGGAGGAGTTGGAGCGCAACGGCTTCGAGGCGGAGCCCTTCGGACCGCGCACCCTGGCGGTGAAGTCCGCGCCGGTGGGGCTCGAAGGGCAGGAGTTGCAGCAGATGCTCGAAGATGTGCTGGCCGTCGACGAGCGCGAGCAGCAGAGCGAGAACGCCGACACCCGCCGCCGGCGCATCGCGGCCAGCATGGCCTGCCACGCAGCCGTCAAGATTAACATGCCGCTGGAGCGCGAGAAGATAGAATGGTTATTGTCAGAGTTGGGTAAGACTCAGTACCCGACGAGCTGTCCGCACGGCAGACCCATCGCGTTGCGGTATTCTCATAAAGAGATAGAGCGCGCGTTCCAGCGGATTTAGTCCGCGCGGCATCATTTTGATAATTTGACGATTTTTCCTCCGCTTCGGCGTTGGACGCTGAAGCGATTCCCCTGCCAACCAGCAGGCCGCACAGCAGGAAGGCAACACCTCGTGACCGACGTTAATACGACTCCCACCTCGACGGCTGAACAACTTACCGCCGCCCGCACCGCACACTGGCATCAGCATGCCGAGCCGCTTCTCACCATCGAGAGCCTGCGCAACTGGATCTCTACCTCGGGCCTCGTGCTCTGGACGCCGCGCTCGCAGCAGATTCCTTCGCCCGCGCCGAGCTTCGTCGAGGCCACCCTTGGCGCCGCGAACGCCGCGCCGTCCATCGCCGACGCAGAGGCCGCGCGCGGCCTGCTGGCCCGCCTGATCGCCGAAGGCGTCGCCGTGCCGCTGAACCTGCTGGGCGTCACCGGCGGCGTCGGCACCGATGTGCCGGACTTCATCTGCTCGGCCGCGGTCTTCTCCTACATCTTTACCCTGCGCGGCAACAAGGCTTGGAAGCTCGCGCCGGTGACCTCCGGCCCGGTCAAGGTCTCGCCGCTGGCGCTTGCGACCTACGAGGTTCTGGCGGCTAAAGTCACGCTTTCGGCCTACGACCTGGCCACGCAGCTTGGCAAGGAAGTGACCGAAGCGGCTGTTCTGCGCGCGCTCACCGAGCTCTGGTCGCAGCTCCGCGTCATCCCCGTGCCCCAGCAGGATGGCACGGCGACCCTCTGGGAGCTAACCAGCAGCCGCTTCACCAAACAGATCAAATCGGGCGCCAACGCCGGTCAGCCGACTGCGCTCTCGGCGCTCATCTCGCTCTATCTCGGCCAGTCGCTGATCGCGACCGAGGACGAGATCGAGACCTTCCTCTCGCCGCTCGCCCCGCGCTCGCGCCTGCGCGACGTCATCCACGCGCTGCTCTCCGCGCGCCAGTTGGAGACGATCGTGATCGACGGCAAGACCCTGCTGCATGTTGCGGGCGATGCCCCTGCATTCCTCGCGGCGGAGAAGCCAGCCGCCGAGACGGTTGCCGCATCCGCATCCGCTTCGGAGGAGGAGGACGCGGAGGCGCCGCGTATTTCGAAGTTCACGCCCAAGCCCGGCAGCAAGATCGGCACCGGCCTGCGCACGCGCCCGGCCTTCGGCCAGAAGCCTGCATACGGTTCGAAGCCCGCATTCGGCGGCGACCGCGAGCGGCGTCCGTTCAAGCGCGATGGGGAAGGCGCAGCCCGCCCCAGCTTCAACAAGCCCTGGAATGAAAATCGTTCAGATCGCCCAGCCCGCCCGGCGGCATCGAGCGAGGGTGGCGAGCGTCCTGCCTTCCGTCCGCGTCCCGCCGGGGATCGTCCAGCATCCGGCTCGCGCCCAGCGTTTGGCTCGCGCCCGTCGTTTGGCTCGAAGCCTGCGTTCGGCGCGCGTCCCAGCTTCAGCCGCGACAACCGCGCCGGCGGCGATGCGCGTCCTCCGCGCCGTGAGTTCGGTTCGGGCGAAGGCCGTCCGCCACGTCGGGAGTTCGGCTCCGACTCGCGCCCGCCGCGCCGGGAGTTCACGCCTGGCGAGGGACGTCCTCCGCGCCGCGAGTTCACGCCGCGTCCTGAAGGCGGCGATTCCGCGCCGCGCAAGACCTTCTCGAAGCCCGGAACCTTCGGCCGCAAGCGCGAGGGTGGATTCGAGGGCAAGCCGAGCTTTGGCGGCGACTCGCGTCCGCCGCGCCGCGAGTTTGGCTCCGACTCACGCCCGCCGCGCCGCGAGTTCGGTTCGGGCGAAGGCCGTCCTCCGCGCCGCGAGTTTACGCCGCGTCCGGGCGGAGATCGTTCCAGCTTTGGCGGCTCGCCTGCGCGCAAGCCGTTTGCGCCACGCATCGGCGGCGACCGTCCCGCTTACGGCGGCAAGCCCAGCTTCAGCCGCGACCGTGGCGAGCAGGGCGGCGCCGAGGCGCCGCGCAAGGTCTTCCGCAAGTTCGACGCGCCGCGCTCACCGAAACCGTATGGCGACCGCCCGTCGGGAGATCGTCCTTCGCGTCCGTTCAACAGCGATCGCCCCGCGCGTCCGTTCAACTCCGACCGCCCGGCACGCCCGTTCAACCCCGATGCGCCGCGCGGCGAGGGCCGTCCGGCTCCCCGCGGCAACGCGGGCTTCGGCGGCAAACCCAGCTTCGGCGCGAAGAAGCCCTTCGGCAAGCCTGCCGGCGGATTCGTCAAGCCGGGCAGCACCTTCGCCAAGTTCGCCGACGGCGCCAAGCCCTTCCGCAAGCCGGGCAAGCCCTCCGGCGGTCCACGCAAGCCGGGTTCGGGCGGCGGTGGTTACAAGGGAGGCCGCTAAGCCTTGTCCTCTGAAACTGCAGCAACCACGAAGCGCCAGCGGCCCGTCATCGCTATCGACGGGCCCGCTGGCGCCGGTAAAAGCACGCTGGCCGCGCACCTCGCGCGCCGATTCGGATTCCTGAACCTTGAGACCGGCGCGATGTACCGCGCGCTGGCCTACAAGGCCATCCAGAGCGACCTCGACTTCGACGAAGAGGCGCCGTTACTGGCTCTCTCCGGCCATACGAAGATCGAGCTTGAGCCGCAGCGCGAGGGCAATCGTGTGCTGCTCGACGGCTTCGACGTCTCCGCGCGCATTCGCGATGCGGATGTGACGGCCGCGGCCTCGCGCATCTCGGTTCATCCCCGGCTTCGCGCGTGGATGGTGGCTCAGCAGCGCCAGTTGGGCGTGATGGGCGGCGTGGTGATGGAAGGCCGGGACATCGGCACGGCGGTCTTTCCCGACGCCGAGGTGAAGATCTTCCTCGACGCGGACCCGGAGGTTCGCGGCAGCCGGCGGTATCGGCAGTCGGCGCCCGCCGCGCAGCAAAAAGTGACCGAAGAGGCTGTTCTGGCGGAGTTGAAGGCGCGCGACGCACGCGACCGCAACCGCGCGGAGTCGCCTCTGCGGCCCGCGGAGGACGCGATCGTGCTCGATTCGACGGCCATGACGCTCGAAGAGGTGCTGGCCAGGTCGGAGGAAATCGTCCTGCAACACCTTCCCGCGCAGGCATAGCAGGCGCTTTTTCCCAGTGCGATGCACTATTTTCAGGGCAGATTCATCGAAAGTGTAAACTTTTCCACCGAATCCTTGCCACTCGTGCTAACCTTTGGTCATCGTTTCAAACAGATTGGTTGTCTGCAGGGCTGTAACGTCGAACCCCAATTTGTTTTAGCGGCAAAATTTCATCTGTAATAAGGAAAGACTCATCATGGAACAGGGAACAGTGAAGTGGTTTAACGATGCCAAGGGGTTTGGCTTCATCAGCCGTCAGAACGGCGAGGATGTGTTTGTTCACTACTCGGCGATCAATTCGAACGGTTTCAAGAGCCTCCAAGAGGGTCAGGCTGTGCAGTTCAACGTGGTCAAGGGACCCAAGGGTTGGCAGGCGTCTGACGTTCAGCCTCTCTAGTCTTTAGCCACACCGGCTTCAACCAAGTTTTGCGGGAGGGATGGCTTAGGCTATCCCTCTTCGCCGTTTGTGGCTGCTCCGAAAATGGTAGGGATGCGATTTCAGGGCTTGTCCTGCGGTTTGTCCTCGGGCGGCAGCTCTTCCATTCCCGGCAGCAGGGTCGACTTCGTCTTGAACTTGCGATAGTCCCCGAACTGGGCGTGGACGTTGCCGTTCAGGCTGTCAAAGAGCAGGATTCGAGCCTGTCCGTGCGCTTCGAATGAGACCGGAAGCCAGGCCTCACCGTTGACCTTGCGGTTGTGCAGGGCGAAGTTCGTGTCTTTGTGTACGTTCAGCACCAATCCGCCGCCGACTTTGAAGTTGTCCATCATGCGGCCTTCGAGCTGGACGATCGAGCGATCGTGTTCGTCGATCCAGACCGTTCCGGCAAGAACTTTCAGCGCGCTTTCGGCGCTGGAGTGCGTCTTCGCTTTGGGATTTCCGGCGAAGTCGACGACGATCGTGTCGCGGCCTTCGAGTGCGATGCGGCGCTCGTTGCTAAACGAACCCAGCTCCAGCAGGCGGGAGACGGTGATCTCCTCGTTGCCCTGGCTGTCGGTCTCCTTGCCCTTGGCGTCGGCCTTGTCCCGGCGCTCCCGCCCCTTGGCGACCTCTTTATCGATCCGCTCGTTCTCCTTGCGAAGCTCGTCCGGAGTGAGATCGCGGCCGTCCTTCTTCGTCTGCCGGCGCACGTTGACGCCGTTGATCCAGAAGATATCGAACTCTTTCGCGACGACCTTCTTCGTTTGGCCGTGGCCGTCGACCTCTTCGAACCGCGTGGCCTCGTGGTAGATATAGTCCTTCTGGATGCTTTCGTCGACGCGTTGCTGACGTTCGACCTCGTGCATAAGGTTGGAGATGTCGGGTAGTGGAGCGTCGAGGGGCTTTGTCTCTGTATTCGGCTCCTGCGCGTGCAACGCGCAACCCAGGACCGCGAGCAGAAGCAGGGAATGCGAGGCGTCGCGAAGCAGACTCATGTCACCAATATAGTGGCCGGTCGCGAATAAGATTTCGCAGGCAATGCGCTCGACCGGGCGAGGGAGTGCAACTTTCGATACGATTTCGCCCAGCCTGCGCGAATACCGGCTACCGGGGTTTCGCGTCCTATCGCGATAGGCATAGCATACCAAGTGACGCGGAGCAGAAACATTTTCCGCACCGAATACAAAATTTTTATACCGAGGATTGGGCTAGCGATGGCGACCAAGGAAAAGAAGGCGGCAGCAACCACACAGGACGGACGACCGAGTCAGCGCGAGACCACCTTCGACGTCTTCCGCCGCTGGGGCTTTCTGCAGACGCAGCTCGACCCGCTGGGGCAGTATCTTCCCGGCGAGCCCTTCCCTGTGCCGGTGGAAGAGGGCCAGGATGCGGTCGACGCGCGCGGATTCTACTGCGGCACCATTGGCGTCGAGTTCATGCACATCGCCAGCATCGAGAAGCGGCAGTGGATTCAGGAGCGCATGGAGCGGCCCGCGCCGGTTCCAGACCAGAAGCACATCCTCACGCGTCTCATCCAAGCCGACCTGTTCGAGCAGGTGATTCAGTCGCGCTACCTGGGAACGAAGCGGTTTTCGCTCGAAGGCCTGACGGTGCTGATTCCGTTCCTCGACGAGGTCTTCCGTGTCAGCGCGGACCTGGGGGTCGAGCTGGCGATGCTGGCCATGAGCCATCGCGGACGCCTGAACGTGATGACCAACACGGTCGGCCGCAGCTCGTCGGAGATCTTCACCAAGTTTGAGGATGTCGACCCGCGCAGCACGCTGGGCGGCGGAGATGTGAAGTACCACGTCGGCGCGACCGGAACCTACACCTCGCCGGAGGGCAAGAAGGTCGAGCTGCACCTGGCCTCGAACCCGAGCCATCTGGAGGCGGTCAACCCCGTGCTGATGGGCCGCACGCGCGCCAAGCAGACGCGGTTCGGCGCCGGCAGCGAGAAGAAGGTTCTGCCGCTGGTCATGCATGGCGATGCGGCCTTTGCCGGCCAGGGCATCACGGCCGAGACGCTGAATATGAGCTGGCTGAAGGGATATAACGTCGGCGGCACGATTCAGGTTGTGGTGAACAATCTGCTTGGCTTCACGGCTGTGCCGGAGGAGTCGAACAGCTCGCGCTTTTCGACCGACATCGCCAAGCGCCTGCCGGTGCCGATCTTCCACGTCAATGCCGAGGATCCGGACGCGGTGATGCGCGTCGCCGGCATCGCCGCCGAGTATCGCAGCACCTTTGGCTCGGATGTGGTGGTCGATCTGGTCGGCTATCGCCGGCATGGGCACTCCGAGGTCGACGACCCGACGGTCACGTCGCCGCGCCGCTACGCGATCATCAAGGATCATCCGGTGCTGTATCTGAAGTATGCGAAGCAGATCGGCGTCGACTGCACCGAAGAGGTGAAGGCGATCCAGCAGGTCTTCCTCGACGAGCAGAAGCTCGCGACCAAGGCCGAGCATAAGCCGGTGCTCGCGCAACTTCCCTCGTACTGGGACCCCTATCACGGCGGCACGCTGACCGAGGCCGACGCAACCTTGAAGACCGGCATCGACGCGGCGCAGGTCAAGAGCCTGACGGCTGCGCTGACCAACGTTCCCGAGGGCTTTCACATACATCCGAAGCTGAAGAAGCTGTTTGCCGAGCGGGTGCAGATGGGCGACGGCGCGCGTCCGTTCGACTACGGCATGGCGGAGCTGCTGGCCTACGCCTCGCTCGTCACGACCGGCACGCCGGTTCGCCTTACCGGGCAGGACTCGCAGCGCGGCACCTTCAATCAGCGCCACGCGGTGCTGACGGATATCGAGACCGAGGCGAAGTACACGCCGCTCGAGCACATGGGTGAAGGGCAGGCGCGGTTCGAGGTCTACAACACGCTGCTGTCCGAGGCCGCGGTGCTGGGCTACGAGTACGGCTACTCGCGCGACTATCCCGAGGCTCTGGTGCTGTGGGAGGCGCAGTTCGGCGACTTCGCCAACGGCGCGCAGATCATCATCGACCAGTTCATCTCGGCGTCGGAGGCGAAGTGGGGTCTGCTGTCGGGCATCGTGATGCTGCTGCCGCATGGCTACGAAGGTCAGGGTCCGGAGCACTCGAGCGCTCGTCTCGAACGCTTCCTGCAGCTCGCGGCGCTCGACAACATGCAGATCTGCCAGCCCTCGACCGCGGCGCAGTACTTTCACATGCTGCGCCGGCAGGCGATGCGTCAGTGGCGTAAGCCGTTGGTCGTGATGACGCCGAAGTCCATGCTGCGGCACCCGGATGCGTCGTCGACGCTGGCGGATTTCGCCGCGGACGGCTTCAAGAATGTGCTGCCGGATAACGCGGTCCAGAACCCGCGCCGCGTACTCGTCTGCTCGGGCAAGATCGGCCACAACCTGCGCGTGGAGCGTGAGAAGCGCAAGGATATGTCCGTCGGCATCGTCTTCCTGGAGCAGATGTACCCGTTCCCGGAGGAGGAGATGCAGGCGGCGCTCGATCAGCATCCTGACGCCGAGATCGTCTGGGTGCAGGAAGAGCCGGCGAACATGGGCGCCTTCTCGTACGTCATGCCGCACCTGAAGAAGATCGCGGGCGACCGCGCGCTGACCAGCGTGAAGCGCAGCGCGGCGGCCAGCCCGGCGACGGGTTCGGCCAAGGCGCACGATCTGGAAGAGAAGACGCTGATCAACCTGGCGTTCGGCGCGTAGCAATCGGTGCAACATGAAGGGCGCGGCCTCGGCCGCGCCCTTCTGTTTTCCAGCCCAAGTCGTCTTCTATCCCCAAATGAATTGGATCGGCATCTGCACATCGGGATGCAGGCTCTTGTGTACCGGACAGGTATGCGCGGCGCGCTCCAGCTTCGTGCGATTCTCCTCGGTCACCGGCTTCGGAACACGGATCGTCACTGCCAGCCGCTCGATCCGTCGCGGCGCGGAAGAGGTCATCTCCTTCGTCACGCTGGCCGTTGCCCCGGCGATATCGATGTCCAGCGTGCGGGCCATAATGCCCATGACCGACAGGATGCAGCTTCCGAGCGCGGTTGCGACCAGGTCGGTCGGCGAGAAGCTCTCGCCGCGTCCCTGGTTATCCTTGGGCGCGTCCGTATTGAGCTTGGTTCCCGAGGGACCGTGTACTGCCTCGCAATGCAAATCTCCCTGATACTCGATTTCAATGGCGACCATCGTTGCTCCCGTTCTTACTGCAAAAGTTCATGACCTTTAAATGGTAGATGGTGGTCGACCCGTTCCACAAGAGGTCGTGTGGAGCGCTCATTCCAGACAGTTGAGAGCGGATTATCTTCTGCTCACAGGCCACCCTAAATGCCTGTCATCCTGAGCGAAGCGAAGGACCTGCTTTGGCCGTTGTTTGTTCTTGTTTCGGAGCATGGCGTAAATACGCTACAGGGCGTGCGGTACGGGCGTAGGCAGGAACAGGCAACGACAAAAGCCAAAGCAGATCCTTCGATACGCTCAGGATGACAAGCGCTTTCCGACCTTGCCCGACCCGCACCGCCTACTCCTTTACCGCGTGCGCTTCCTTCGCATAGATCTGGTGGCTTGTGACCGGCGGCCCGTCCCCTGCATGGATCGCCCAGACGCGGTCGCGGATGCGCTGGTCGTCGGCGGTCATGCGTTCGCGGGAGCGCAGGTAGTCGATCCAGCTCTCCATGATGAAGGTCTCGTTCAGCAGCTCCGGCCGCAGAGCATCGCGGAAGACGCCCCAGCGGATGGCGCCGTCGCGCAGGCGGACGCCGCGCAGCGCATGGATGGCGTGGGTGAACTCGTCGTACCGGTCGAGCGGCACGGTGTAGACGATCGACACGCGGATCGGGCCTTCGTCGGGATCGTTCAGCACGGGTTCGGGCGCGGGCCGCTTCCACTGATAAGGCGTATGGTCCGGCGTTGGGCCTTGCAGAATCTTGAAGCGATGCGCGAAGGGCAGGGTGACGAGCAGGCCCGCGGCCGACGCGGTCAGCGAGATGCGCGTGCTGCTGTGCTCCGCGACGAATCCCCACAACACCGAACCCAGCGCCATGCCGCCCTGGAAGGTCATCAGGTAGGTGCCGAGCGCGCGTGCGGTGACCCAGCCGGGCGCGCCGAGCTGCACCGAGGTGTTCAGCGTCGACATGGTGCTCGTCCAGGCCGAGCCCGAGAGCACCAGCACCGGGATAATGATCCACGGCGTATGCACCCACGCCATCACCAGCAGCACGCAGACGTTATACAGCGTGGAGACGGCGATGATCGTGTTCGCGTCGAACCGCCGGCGAATCTTCGGCAACTGCGTCGCGGCGATCAACGCGCCGATGCCCAGCGAGCCGTTCAGAATGCCGTAGCCCAGCGCGCCCTGCTTCAGGTCCTGTGCGGCGACCACGGCCAGCAGCGACCAGACCGCCGAGACGAAGAACGTGTAGATAAACGCGCGCAGCAGCGAGGCCTGCATCGGCGGCGAGTAGCGCACATAGCGCAGGCCAGAGCGAATGGACCCGGCGATGCGTTCGGACGGCAGCGCGGACTTGAACAGCGGCGTGCGCTTCCAGTTCACCAGCACCCAGATGACGCCGGCGAACGACAGCGCGTTGAGCAGGAAGACAAAGCCCGAGCCGGTGTCGGTATTCTTGAAGGCCGCGACCATCAGGCCGCCGATGGCCGGGCCGACGGCGCGCGCAAGGTTGTTCGACGCGGCGTTCAGCGAGACGGTGTCGGGGATCAGCTCGCGCGGCACCAGCTCTGGCACGATCGCCTGCCACGCCGGGTTGTTCATCGCGGAGCCGATGTTCAGCAGAAAGGTGAACGCCAGCAGCGCCCACGGCGAGATGTGTCCGAGGAACGTCAGCAGTGCGAGAATCGCGACCGAGCCCAGCATCCACCCCTGCCAGAAGATGAGCAGGCGGCGCCGGTCGAAGATGTCCGCCGTCGCCCCGGCCAGCAACCCGAGGAAGAGCACCGGCAACGACGCGGCGGTCTGCATCAGCGCGATCAGCAGCGGCGAGGCGGTCAGCGAGGTCATCAGCCAGGTGCCGGCCGTGTCCTGCATCCAGGTGCCGAGCGACGAGACGGTCGACGCAATCCAGCGGTCGCGAAAGAGCGGAATGCGCAGAGGACCGAAGCCGCTGGGCTGGATCGACGGCGGCGTCAGGGGAGAGGTGTCTGGGGATTCGAGTGGCATCGGCTGTCTTTCAGTTTAGATGCGTCAGCTCGCGCAAGAAAGACAGAAGCAGATTCCCTTCGGGAACGACAAGCCAGAAGACAAGGCAAAGCCATGCCCTTAAAGAGGAAACCCACGCAGCGCGGTGGGGGCTGTTGCGTGGGTATTCCGGTCATGCAACGAAGTGGGTGGACTTCGTTAGGGCCGGCTCAACTCTGCGCAAGCGCGAGGAGCCTTGCTCTGATGAAAGGTTAGGCCGATATTC
This sequence comes from Granulicella rosea, assembly GCF_900188085.1. Lineage (GTDB taxonomy): Bacteria > Acidobacteriota > Terriglobia > Terriglobales > Acidobacteriaceae > Edaphobacter > Edaphobacter rosea. The sequence continues at coordinate 70,651 of NZ_FZOU01000011.1, read as the reverse complement.
GGAGCGAGTCAAGAGTTTCTGTCCCGATTTTCAACAGGCCGGTGCGCCGGTTCGACCGCCCGATAGCGGCTTTTTGTGAAGTTGATTTGCATTGGTCCAACCACTCCCCGCATGCCGCGCGCGAGTGGTAGTCTTGAGCCGTTCGAAATTTCCTCAGGATGGGGTCCGATGAAGCGTCTTCTGGTGTGCGGTCTGATGATGGGTTTTTCCGGTTTGGCAGCGGCGCAGGGCGATCCGGCGCGTGCGTTCGACCCCGCCACGGCGGCGGTGCGGGCGCCGGGTACGAAGGTGCGGATCGACCTGATCGGCGACTCCACCCAGACGGATAACGCCGGCTATGGCCGCGGCTTCTGCGCCAACCTGACCGCCGAGGTCGACTGCCTGAACATGGCGCGCGGCGGCGCCAGCACCAAGACCTTTCGCCAGATGGGCATCTGGGATCGTGCGCTGGCGACCAGGCCGGACTACATGGTGATCCAGTTCGGCCACAACGATGCCGAGAGCAAGGACCACAACGATCGGCAGGTGACGATGGCGCAGTACGAGGCCAACCTGCGCCAGTTCGTCACGGAGGCGCGCGCGGCGGGCGTCAAGCCCGTGCTCTGCACCCCGCTGACGCGCCGCTACTTCGGCTCCGACGGCAAGATCCACTCCGACCTGCTGGGTCACGCGGAGACGATGAAGCGCGTCGCCGCCGACATGAAGGTTCCTCTGATCGACCTGCAGGCCGAAAGCATCGCGCTGCTCGACCGGATCGGCGAGAGCGAGGGCAATAAGCTGGCCATCACCAAGAAGGACAGCGACGGCAAGACGATCTTCGACAAGACGCACCTGAACTGGGCGGGCAGCTACGTCTTCGGGCGGATCGTCGCGGTGGACCTGGGCCACGCCGTGCCGGAGCTGCGGCCGTACGTGCGGCCCGAGACGGCGAAGCTGCCGCCCGCGGGCGTGAAGGCGGTGAAGGTCATTGAGGGCGGGCCGGTGAAGATCGTGCTGGTCGGCGACTCGACCGTGGCGCTCGGCGGCGGCTGGGGACCAGGCTTCTGCGCGGTGATGACGAAGAACGTAACCTGCATCGACGACGCGCTGAACGGCCGCAGCACGAAGAGCTTCGTCGACGAGGGCGCGTGGAAGAAGGCGCTCGACGAGAAGGGCGACTACTACCTCATCCAGTTCGGCCACAACGACCAGAAGCCCGCGGAGAAGGTCCACACCGACGCGGACGGGAGCTTTCAGACCTATCTGAAGCGCTACATCGCCGACGTGCGCGCCATCGGCGGCGTGCCGGTGCTGGTGACGTCGCTCTCCCGCCGCACGTTCAAGGACGGCAAGGTGGTGCAGGATCTGAACGACTACGCGGCCGCCACGCGCAAGGTGGGCGCGGAGGAGAATGTAACCGTTGTCGACCTGAATTCGATCTCCACGCAGTTGCTGAACAAGATGACGCAGGAGCAGGCCGATGGCTTCGACGCAGTGGCGCATGCGGACGCGAAGGCCGAGCAGAAGGCCGTCGGCAGCAAGGCACCGCTCGACCGCACGCACCTGAATCCGTATGGGCAGAAGGTCTTTGGGCGGATCGTCGCGGATAACCTGGTGCGTACGTTGGTGGAGCTTGGGCCGGATGTGATCGGCGAGCCTGCGTCGGCGGCGGTGGCTACGCCGATGCAGGCCGCGCCCACGGACGGACACTGAGAGGCGGGGAATAGGGCATCAGGAACGGGCTTGCATTCCCTATTCCCTCATCCCCTGCATCGCTACCAGCAGGCAGGATCGATCTGCTGGGCAGCCGTCGTGTCGACGTGTCCCGCGAGGGGCGCGGGCGGTGCGGGGCAGGGAGTGCCGTTGGGGCTCGTCCAGGCGCCGGCGCTGGGGGCTGGCATAGGCCTGTGGATGTCCGCCGGCAGCATGCCGAGCGAGCTAAGCCACAGGCCCGCCGTCTGGGTCCAGTGCTCCTCCGGCATGCCCACCGGATGCAGTCCGAAGCCGTGGCCGCCAGCGGAGTACATATGCAGCTCGGCCGGCACCTTCGCGTCCAGCAGCGCGCGGTAGTAGACCACGGCGTTGAAGCCGTAGGAGCGATCGTTCTCCGCCGCCAGCAGGAAGGTCGGCGGCGTGAAGGCGTTGGGCGTGTAGACCGGGTTCAGGTCGCGGTTGCTCGGCGGCACGGCCAGATACGCGGGATAGCCGAGGATGGCGAAGTTGGCGCGCGCATCGATCTTTGGATTCACGTCGGGCGCCGCCGGGGTGGACTCCACGTGGTCGTCGTCCGGGTGGGTGCTCATCAGCGCGGCCAGGTTGCCGCCGGCGGAGAAGCCGATGACGCCGATCTTCGCCGGGTCCAGATGCCACTCCGCCGCATGCGCACGGGCGATGCGCATGGCCTGCTGGGCGTCTTCGAGGTCGGCATAGTTATCCGGGTAGTGGGTCGGCTCGGGCACGCGATACTTCACCAGCAGACAGGTGAGCCCAAGCGAGTTGAGCCATTTGCAGGTGTCGACGCCCTCGCCATCCCATGCCAGCCGCACATAGCCGCCGCCTGGGAAGACGAGCGCCGCGGCATGCGGAGCGCCGGGGCTGCCGGCCGGCGCGTAGACGGTGATGGTCGGCTTCGTCACGTTGCCGATGCGCGCGGTGCGGTGGCCGCTGATGAGCGCGTCGGTGGGCTTGGTGACGTCCGCCTCGGGCTCGGTGGTCTGCGCGGGCTCAGGCGTCTGGTGCGGCCACAGCGGCACGACCTGCTGAGCGAGGACTGCGGATGCGGAGGAGGAGAGCAGCAGTGCGGCAAGGGGCGTAAGCAGCGAACGTCTCATGCGGAACATAGTAACTCCTGCGGGCGAAGTGCAAAAGCAGATCCTTCGCTTCGTTCAGGATGACAGACTTATGGGGTGTCATCCTGAGCGCAGCGAAGGATCTGCTTTTTCTAAATCGGCGATAGAGCTTTACCGGCTCTCGATCGGCACGTAGGGCGCGGGATACTCCGGCCCGGTGTACTCGGCGCGCGGGCGGATCAGCCGGTTGTTGTCGTGCTGCTCGATCACATGCGCGGCCCAGCCGGAGATACGGCTGACGGCGAAGATCGGCGTGAAGAGATCGATGTCGATGCCCAGCGTCGTGTAGGTGCTGGCGGAGTAGAAGTCGACGTTGGCGTTGAGCTTCTTCTCGGCCTTGATGAAGAGCTCGATCTGGCGGCTCATGTCGAAGTACTTCGTGTCGCCGGCGGCCTTGCCCAACTCCTCGGACATGCGGCGCAGGTGGGTCGCGCGCGGGTCCTCGGTGTGATAAACGCGATGGCCGAAGCCGGAGATCTTCTCCTTGCGTGCAAACATTGCCTTCACATACTCGACGGGGTCTGCGCCGGCCTTTTCGATGGCGAAGAGCAGCTTCATCGTGGCCTCGTTGGCGCCGCCATGCAGTGGGCCTTTCAGCGCACCGATGGCGCCCGTAATGGCGGAATGCATGTCGGAGAGCGTCGCGGCGATGACGCGCGCGGCGAAGGTGCTGGCGTTCAGTTCGTGATCCGCATGCAGGATCAGCGCGATGTCGAAGGCTTTGGTCGCGGTCTCGGAGGGCTTCTCCGCGTTCAGCATCCAGAGGAAGTTGCCGGCGTGCGAGAGGCTCTTATCGGCGTCCACCGTGGGCAGGCCCTTGCGGATGCGGTCGAAGAGCGCGACGATCATGGGAATCTGCGCGGTCAGGCGGAAGCTCTTGCGGATGTTCGCGTCGTGGCTCGAATCCTTCTCGTCCGCGTCGTACATGCTGGCGAGCGAGACGGCGGTGCGCAGAACCTCCATCGGCGTCGCGGTCGCCGGTACGGCCTTGAGCAGGTCGACGATCTTCGGATCCAGTTCGCGGGCGTCGGCCAGTTCCTTGCTGAAGGTCGCGAGCTGGCTGGTAGTCGGCAGCGCGCCGTACCACAGCAGATAGGTCACCTCTTCGAAGGTCGACTTCGAAGCCAGCTCGTGAATATCGATTCCGCGATAGGAGAGAACGCCGGCATCACCGTCGATCCAGCAGATGGACGAGGTCGTGGCTACGATGCCTTCAAGACCTTTTGTTGCAGGGGCAGCCGACATGAGCGCAATCTCCAAGTGAAGTTAAAGCACAATTCCTTATAGCGCAGGGGGGATTCGCTTGTCACCGCAGATGACCGAATATCGGAGGGGCTGTGCGATTCCGGTAGGTTGCGCCTCAAAAGCGGGCCGGACTGAACGCCGCGAGATCCACCTCGGGCGTCTCCTGCATCAGCAGTTGCGCGATCACGCGCGCCGTGCCGGGCGCGAGCAGGATGCCGTTGCGGTAGAGTCCGTTCGCGAGCACGTAACGCGGCTGCGCGGCAATCGCGCCGAGGATGGGCAGCTCGTCTTCGGTCGCCGGCCTCAGGCCCGACCAGGCCTCTTCGAGATGCGCCTCGGCAAGCTGCGGCAGCAGGGCAACGGCGCGCGCGTTCAACGCAAGGATCGCCGCCGGCTTCACTGTCTTGTCGAAGCCCGCGAACTCGACCGTGGCGCCGATGACGGCGCGCCCTGCGTTCGCCCCCTGCGTTCGCGGCACGATGTAGATGTCTTGAGTCCGAACGACAGTCTCGAGCGCGAGGGAAGGCGGCAGCGTGACGGAGAAGAGCTGCCCTTTGCGCGGCGCGACCGGCGCGGGCGTCCATGCGCCCATGCAGTCGACGAGGTAGCCTGCATGCAGCGACTGGCCGTCGCCGGTCTCCACGCGAACGCCGTCGCCGGTCGAGGCGATGCGCGCGAGCGGCGTGCCTTCCAACAGCGTGACGCCTGCTTCGCGAACCGCCGCAAGCAGCGCCGGCGCAAGCTGCCGCGGATCGACGCTGCGCTCGTCGAGCAGGGCGAAGCGGTGCGAGCCGGGTACAAGCTGCGGGACCAGCTCCCGGATAAGCTGCGCATCGGGCTCGAAGTAGTCGATCTCCTCCGGCACGGCCTGCAGGGTGGAGGTTGTCTGGAAATCCACGCGCTGGCCCGAGAGTTCGGCGATGCGGTCGAGGTACGCCGGGTACAGGCTGGCCGAGAGCCGCGAGAGCGGCTTCAACAGGATGGGGTTGTGCGGGTCGTCGACGGCAAGCATGCCGGCGGCGGCGGTGCTCGCCTGGGCCAAGGCTTGTCCGGCGTCGAGGACGGTGACGCGCAGGCCGCGCTGCTGAAGCTCCAGCGCGAGCGAAAGGCCGACGATGCCGGCGCCGGCAATGACGATATCGGGGTGCTGCATCTGTTCAGTTTAGCCGTTGCAGCGGAATCTCCCGCAAACCGCCGCGAATGCGATAGCTTGGAGCGAAGAACTTTTTCACGGGATGGCTGTTTAACGGGCAGAGGAGAGTGGGATGAGCGATACGGAGTTTGAACGCGAACGGACGATCTCGAATGCGCTGATCGGCGTCGTGGCGGTGTCCTTGCTGCTGGCGATCGGCGCGCTGGTCTGGTGCTACGGCCTGAGCAACCACATCGCGGCGGCGGAGACCAAGCTGGCCTCGGCCGAGGCGAAGAATGCCGATCTGGAGAAGCAGTCCGAGGCGCTCGGCGCGCGGCTGCGTGCGACGGCCGAGACGCTCGGCCAGAGCGTCGGCATGACGCAGAAGCAGATCGAGCTGCGCACCCAGACCATCCTCGTGCAGCAGAAGGCGCAGAGCGCGCAGACGGCGAAGCTCGAACAGGCCGAGGCCGCGACCAAGCAGCAGATCGGCGCCGTTTCAACCGAGGTCTCCAGTGTGAAGACCGACGTTGGCGGAGCGAAGGCCGACATCGCCACGACCCGCAGCGACCTCGAACAGGCCAAGCAGACCATGCAGCGCATGATGGGCGACGAGGGCAAGATGAGCGGCCTGATCGCGACCAATCACGACGAGCTGGAGATCCTGAAGCACAAGGGCGACCGCAACTACTACGAGTTCACCCTGCACAAGGGCGACAAGCCGATCCTGCTTTCGACTGTGAAGCTGCAGATCAAGAAGGTCGATGACAAGCACTCGAAGTACACCATGAACGTCAGCTCGGACGACCGCAACATCGAGAAGAAGGATAAGAGTCTCGACGAGCCGGTGCAGTTCTACAGCGGTAAGGATCCGGCGCTGTTCGAGCTGGTGGTGAACAACATCTCGAAGAACGTGGTTTCAGGCTATCTCTCGACGCCGAAGAGTGCGCCGCAGCCGATGGATGCGCCGAAGTAAGTCGCGCGCAAAAAGGGAAAAGGGGACGCTCGCGGGCGTCCCCTTTTTGTTGGGTGAGCCAGCGGTTACTTCGCTTTCTTCGCCGGGGCCTTCTTTGCGACCTTCTTGGCTGCCTTCTTCGTTGCCATTCGCCTATTCTCCCTATCGACTGCCATCGATCCCGGGGCATGCGCCACGGTTGAGGAAGGTATAGTTTCGCGGCATGGGAGAGTCAAGAAAAAAGACGGTTTCGCGGCAATTATTTTTTGTATGGCGGACGCCTCGAAAAGCATGGATGGCGGCGCATGCGGAGCGGTCGAAGGACGCGTTCTCAACTCCGTTCGCTCTCCAACCCTCCATGTGCTCGACCGGCCCACGCGGAGTTTTCTGAGCCTTCTCACCATGACCAGTATTTGCTCGCTTGTGCAACTTTCAGGTGGGACCGGAAACAGCTTGACTGTGAGATGATTTTTCTCAATTGCCGCAATGTGGATGGGCCCTGGAAGAATCCCGAACGAGCAGCGGCAGGCGGAAGCGGAGCGCGCAGTATGAACTGGACAAACCTGTTTACCGGAGGCCGCGTGATGCACGACAAGCGGTCACGCAACCGTTACCCCAAGGCGCTCATCGAGATGCTCTCCTCGCGTTTCGCGTTTGCGCCCGGCATGGTGGGAGCGGATATCGGCGCGGGTTCAGGGCGCCTTTCGGCGCTGTTTCTGGAGCATGGCTACAGCGTCACGGCGGTTGAGGGCAACCACGAAAAGCGCGATAAGTGCGAGCAGCTCCGCGGGCGGTGGCCCAGCCTGACGGTGCGCAACGGCACGCCCGAGGCGACCGGACTGGCCACGTCCTCGGTGGACTTCGTCACCGCGCCGCGCGCGCTTTACTGGCCGGACCAGGCAGCCGTGGGCGCCGAGTTCCGCCGCATCCTGCGACCGGGCGGCACAGCCGTCCTCATCACCGACAACCGCGTCTACAGCGGCGCCGCGCAGTCCGAGGCCTACGAGGATGTCCTGCGCACCAACTGCCTGCGCTTCCGCGAGAAGCGTATGCCCTACGACCTGACCGGCGCGGTCGAGGCCTTCTTCGGTCGCAATGAGTTCTACGAAGACGCCTTCATGGGTCACCAGACCCTCACCTATGAGGCGCTCGTCCAGCAGACCAAGGCTCTGCCCATCTGCCCCAGGGAGACAGATCCGCAGTATCAGCCGCTGCTGCGGGCGCTGCGCACCTTCTTCGACCAGTGGGCGAAGGACGGCGCCATCCTCGTGCCGACCGTCTGCCGCGTCGCCTGCGGACGTCTGGACCTGTAAAGAGTTAACCAACCCGGTACGCGACCTGTAATCCGCAGGGCGGGCGCTTATACCTGAAGGATGAACTTCCAGTTGATCCGCCGCGTGGGCCTGCTGTGCCTCATCTTTTTTGCAGTGCTCCGCCTCGACGCGGAGGTCAAGCCCGCGTGGACCACGCCGCTCGCGCCGTTCCGCATCGCGGACAATCTCTATTACGTCGGCAGCCAGGACCTCGCCGCGTACCTCGTCACGACGCCCGCCGGCAACATCCTCATCAACGCCAACCTGCCGTCGTCGCCTCCGCTCATCCGCGCCAGCGTGGAGAAGCTCGGCTTCCGCTGGCAGGACACGAAGATCCTCCTCAACAGCCAGGCGCACTTCGACCACGCCGGCGGTTATGCCCGCGTGCTGCGCGAGACGCACGCGCAGTCCATGGCGATGGAGTACGACGCCGGCGTGATCCGGTCCGGCGGCGGCACGGACTTCCTGCTCGCCTCGGGCTCGGTGCCGCGCTATCCCGCCGCGCGGGTGGACCGGGTGCTGCACGACGGCGACACGGTCACGTTGGGCGGCGTAACGCTGACGGCGCACCGCACCGCCGGCCACACCCGCGGCTGCACCACGTGGACGATGCAGGTCCACCTGCCGGGCGAGCCCGCCGACAGGCTGCGCAACGTTGTCATCGTCGGCGGCTACACGCTCTGGTCGGATTTCAAACTTGTCGACTCACCCGGCCATCCGGCGTCGTATCCCGGCATCGCCGATGACTTCCGCCGCACCTTTGCGCTCTACGAGTCGCTGCCGTGCGACATCTTCCTGGGCGACCACGGCGAGCACTTCGGCCTGCTCGCCAAGGTCGCGCGTATGCCGCAGGAGGGCGATGCGGTCTGGATCGATCCCGAGGGATACCGCGCGACGATCGCCGCTGGGAAGGCGGCGTTTGAAAAGGCGCTGGCGGAGCAGCAGAGACGTTAGAGCAGTCGGTTGGAATCACCAAGAACGCGTGTCATCCTGAGCCAAGCGAAGGACCTGCTGTTTGCCTGTGAGTGCTATTCCACTCCGAAGAAAAAGCAGATCCTTCACTACGTTCAGGACGACAAGCACTTTGGGTCAGCACTCGATGATGTTCAAGGCAAGCCCCGCCAGCGAGGTCTCCTTGTAGCGAGACTGCATGTCCATGCCCGTCCGGTACATGGTCTCGATCACCTGGTCGAGCGTCAGCTTGTGGCCTTCGGTCTCGTGCATCGCCATGCGGCACGCGTTGACGGCCTTCACCGCGCCCATGGCGTTGCGTTCGATGCAGGGAATCTGCACCAGACCGCCGATGGGGTCGCAGGTCATGCCCAGATTGTGCTCCATGGCGATCTCTGCGGCGTGTTCGATCTGGTCGTTGGTTCCGTTCAGGGCGGCGACCAGCCCGCCGGCCGCCATCGAGCAGGCGACGCCGACCTCGCCCTGGCAGCCTACCTCCGCGCCCGAGATGCTGGCGTTCTCCTTGTACAGAATGCCGATCGCGGCCGCCGTAAGGAAGAAGCGCACGATGCCGGCCTGCTTCTCCTGCGGACTCTTCTCTAGGTCGATGAAGCGCATATAGTAGTGCGCGATGGCCGGGATGACGCCCGCCGCGCCGTTGGTCGGGGCCGTGACGACCTTGCCGCCGGCGGCGTTCTCCTCGTTCACCGCGATGGCGAAGAGCGAGACCCAGTCCAGCGGCGCCAGCGGGTCGCGCGGCTTGCCGCTCTCGTCGAGCGCGGAGATGCGCTGCGAAAGTCGCGGCGCGCGGCGGCGAACATTCAGCCCGCCGGGCAGGATGCCTTCGGTCGCGATGCCGCGTTCGGTGCAGCTCTGCATGGCCTGCCAGATGCCGAGGATGCTGCCGATGACGCTCCTGCGAATCCGCTGCGTCTCGGTCTCGGGGGCTTCGTCGAGCGGAGGCGGCGCGAGGCTGATCGAATCCAGCGCGCCCAGCGCCGCGGCGCCTACCGGCAGACCGCCGTAGGGGCTGTCCTCCGCCGATGCCAGCGAGAAGGCCGCAAGCGTCGGCTCCGGAATGACCGCGACCGGATGCGGCCGGATGATCTTCGACGCGCCGCCGCTCTTTTCATCCTGCACCAGCAACGCGGATTCGTTGGCCAGGACAAGTTCGGCAATGGTGAGGCCGTTCTTTTCCGCGACCTCGAGCAGCATCGCGCCGCTCGAAAATGGGTAAGGTACATCGCGCGGAGTGACCTGCGCCTCGGTCGGGTCGGGGGCGATCTCCGCCTGCGAGAGGATGAAGCCGCCGCCGACCGAGTAGAACGTCTCGGTCGCAAGGATCGCTCCAGTGGCGTCATACGCGGTGAATCGCATGCCGTTGGGGTGCGAGGGCACGTCGGGGTCCGGATACATGCGGTCGCGGTGGAAGAGCAGATGCTCCGACGCACGGAAGGGAATCGGATGAGTGCCGCCCAGTCGCAGCGTCTGCGTGTCGAGAATAGCGGCCAGGTAGCCCTCGATCAGGGCGGGATCGACCGTATCGGGCGCCTCGCCCAGCAGGCCCAGCAGTGTGGCGCGGTCGGTTGCGTGGCCGACGCCGGTCAGCGCGAGCGAGCCGTAGAGCTCCGCGACGACGCTGGCCGTTTGATCGAGCGCATGGGTTTCGCGCAGTGTCTGGACGAAGCGCAGACCCGCGCGCATGGGGCCGACCGTATGCGAGCTGGACGGCCCGATGCCGATCTTGAAGAGTTCGAACAGACTGGTATTCATGGCGCCTCAGAAGAATCAATGTAAAGGAATGCGACCGCGCCGTGCCCGCTCTTCGACGTTGAATAATGGGGGCTAGAGCGCGCTCGCATACAGAGGGTGCGGAAAAGCGATCAGTAGATGGTCGTGTGGGTGACGGGACGCGGCACGGCAACGGAGCCGGACGAGATCAGATAAGACGCCGCGGCGTTGAACTGCACCGGACGCTTGGAGTCGGTAAAGAGCGCTGCGATGGCGTTCGCGACGTCGGAGTCGTGATAGGTGCGCAGCGCCTTGCAGGCAGCCACACGCACAAGCATATCCTTATCGGTCAGGGCGGAGAGCATCTCCTTGCGGATGGGCTGCGTGTGATTCTCGCTGATCTGCTCGATCGCCGTCACGCGCGCCGAATCGCCGCCGTTCTTGTGGATGTACTCGTACGCCGTGATGCCGTAGCCGAACGGCCCCAGCAGCATGGACGCGCCCTGCATCGCGCCCAGCTTGGCGAGCGCGGCGGGGTCGTGCAGCTCCTTGTTCATGCTGTGCATGGTGCCGCCGACCAGCTTGGCGTTGGTCTTGCGGTCGCCATCGACGACGGCCATCAGGATGTCCTCGCCCGAGCGGTCGCCCATCTTCCACAGCGTGGTCGCCGCGGTGAAGACCACCTGCGGCTCCTTGTCGTCGAGCAGGATGCGGATGCCGGTGAAGAGATTGCGGTCGCGGGTCTGGCCGGCCGCCAGGATCGCCGCCGTGCGTACGTCCACGTCCTTATCGGAGAAGGACTTTTCGATCAGCTTCGACGAGCGCGGGTTGACGCCCATCGTACCCAGCGCGGCCAGTCCCTGGATGCGGATCTCCGGGTGCTTGTCGTCGTTCAGCGCGTTGGTCAGCAGATCCCATGCCTCGCCGGTTAGCTCGGCCCTGGTCTTTGGCTTGGTCGGGACGCCGGGCGTCACCTGTCCGTCGGGATTGGCGACCGGCGCGGGCGTCTGGTCCGGCGTGGCCTGGCAGAGTGCGGTTGCGGGCAGCAGCAGAGAGAAGAACATGCCGGCAAGGAGTGCGCGGCGTGAAGGGTTGGTCCGGATCTTTGTCAAGATCGAGGGGGCAGCGTGCAGCATAAGGCCTCCGGCGTGCGTTTCCTTCATGAGATGCAGAAAACTGTTTGTTTGAGTCTAAATGCTATACTCCGATGACTTTCCTGCATCAGACTTCCGGCCTCAACGGATCGACCAGGCTCCAACGGTTTTATCAGGCGAACGACCCATGCTGTTCAAGGCACTCAGCGCGGCCGTATACGGCATCGACGCGCACATTATCGATGTAGAGGTCGACTTTTCGGGCATCGTCCAGAAGGACGAGACCTTCAACACGGTCGGCCTGCCGGACGCCGCTGTGCGCGAGTCGCGCGACCGCGTCCGCGCCGCTATCAAGAACTCCGGCTTCGACATCCCACCCACGCGCATCACCATCAACCTCGCGCCGGCGGACCTGAAGAAGGAAGGCTCGGGCTTCGACCTGCCCATCGCCATCGGCATCCTCGGCGCGTACGGCTCGCTGCACATCAAGGATCTGTCGGACTTTCTGCTGGTCGGCGAGCTTGGACTCGACGGCACGCTGCGCGCCGTGCAGGGCATGCTGCCCATCGCCATCGCGGCGCGGGCCAAGGGGATCAGGAATCTCGTCATCCCGGCCAGCAACGCGCGCGAGGCCGCGGTGGTCGAAGGCGTGAACGTCTATCCCGTCCGGAGCCTGCTGGAGGTTCGCGAACTGCTGAACCAGGCGGCGTTTGGTGCGATCGCCGCCGTACCGCTGCGCGTCGAGACCGGCGCGATGCTTGACGAGATGCAGAGCTTCGCCCATGATTTCAAGGACGTACGCGGCCAGCAGGTCGCCAAGCGCGCGCTCGAAGTCGCCGCCGCGGGCGGGCATAACATCCTCATGATCGGGCCGCCGGGCTCCGGCAAGACGATGCTGGCCAAGCGGCTTCCGTCGATTCTGGCTCCGTTGCGGTTCGAGGAAGCCCTCGAGACGACCAAAATCCACTCCGTCGCCGGCGTGCTGAACGGCGAGGACGGCCTGGTGACGCACCGGCCCTTCCGCTCGCCGCACCACACCATCTCGGACGCGGGCCTGATCGGCGGCGGCGCCGTGCCGAGGCCGGGCGAGGTCTCGCTCGCTCATAACGGGCTGCTGTTCCTGGACGAGCTGCCGGAGTTTCCGCGCAACGTGCTGGAGGTGCTGCGCCAGCCGCTCGAAGACGGCGTCGTGACGATCGCGCGCGCCAGCATGAGCCTCAGCTTCCCGGCGCGCTTCATGCTCGCGGCGGCGATGAATCCCTGCCCCTGCGGCTACTTCAACGATAAGAGCCGCGAGTGCTCCTGCACGCCGCCGCTGATCCAGCGCTATGTATCGAAGGTCTCCGGGCCGCTGCTCGATCGCATCGACATTCACATCGAGGTTCCGGCGGTGCAGTATAAGGAGTTGCGCAGCGGCACGGCGGCGGAGGGTTCGGCCGAGATTCGCAGGCGTGTGCTGGCGGCGCGCGAGCGTCAACATCTGCGTTTCGCCGTGAAGAACGCCGAACGGACGAAGGGCAGCGCCCGCGCCGCGTCCCAGGCGGTGTATTCGAACGCGCAGATGAACACGCAGCAGATTCGCAGCTTCTGCGAGCTTTCGACCGACGCCGAGCGCCTGCTCGAACGCGCGATGCAGCAGCAGGGCCTCAGCGCGCGCGCCCACGACCGCATCCTGAAGGTCGCCCGCACCATCGCCGACCTGGACGCGGCGGAGGATGTGGCGGTAAAACATATCGCCGAGGCGATCCAGTACCGGACGCTCGACCGCAGCTACTGGTCGTAATCGGCCCAAGAAGGTTTGCTGCCTGAGCGAAGCGAAGGACCAGATTTTCCGTCCAATGCGCTGTAGTTTTTAAAGACAGCGGCAGGTCCTTCGCTCCGCTCAGGTTGGCAAAATGTGAGTCTGTGCCAAATTTAGTGGGGAACCACTTCGGGAAATCCCTTTTTCCGTACCCGATGATCGGTCAGCCTCCCAAAAAAAGTATTGACTGCGCTGGCCACACCAATTACTTTTCATGAGGGTCAACGGGATTCGTCGAAACTTCTGTCTCCGGCGATATTCGACCATGCTTCTGGATCAATCGATTTGAAAGGCCCTTCCTCGCCTTCAAAAGGCGGGATTTTCCTCCACAAATCGGGAAATATAAGGATTGAGGGCCAAATCCGTGCAGCTTCTACCGCACGGTCTGCGTCCAATATGTGGATGCAGCGAGTTCCGCAACAACTGTAGTAAAGGACCGCCCCCCGCAGTCGACGGTCCTTCCATGTTTCAAAAACGGCGCGCTGTCGACGCTGCCGGGTAGAAAGAGAAAGAAGGAGAATTAACCTATGCGCTCAGATTTGATCTTTGGAGCCCTTACGCACGTCACGAACCGCTACCAGCTCTGCCAGTTGGCCTCCAAGGCCACCCGCAAGCTGCACAAGCCGAACACCCGGCTGCAGGACACCACGAACGAAGTGCTCGACCGTTTCAAGGACACCGTTCCCATGGACGACGCCTCCGAGGCTCCGGTAGAGAAGATTGAGGTTCACCAGCGCCGCGCGGCTTAATGCGCGGCCGTTTCACCCTTCGGCTTGAAAAAAGCCTGTTTTTGCACAACCGGTAGACGTTGTACCCTTCCTCCAGCAGCACCCCCCGCACAATTCAGGATTTGTTTCCTGCTGCATCTACTCCGCACGTCTCCTCTCGTACGCTCGAGACCCGCCTCCGTTTTAAACCCACCCAAAGAGAAAAGACGAAACACACATGACCATCTCCGAACTGAAAGAGCACAACATCGCCGAGCTGGGTAAGCTCGCCCGCGGTCTCGACATCGCCGGCACCAGCGGCCTCCGCAAGCAGGATCTCATCTTCAAGATTCTGCAGGCGCAGAGCGAAAAAGAGGGCCACATCTTCGCCGAGGGCGTGCTTGAAATCCTGCCCGACGGTTACGGCTTCCTCCGCTCGCCCGACTACAACTACCTGCCCGGCCCGGACGATATCTACGTCTCGCCTTCTCAGATTCGCAAGTTCGACCTGAAGACCGGCGACACCATCTCCGGCAACGTCCGACCGCCGCACGAGGGCGAGAAGTACTTCGCGCTGGTCAAGATCGAAGCGATCAACTTCGAGAGCCCCGAGGAGACGCGCAACAAGATTCTCTTCGACAACCTGACGCCGCTCTACGCGCAGGAACGCATCAAGATGGAGACGGTCCGCGAGCACATCTCCGGTCGTGTCATGGACCTGCTGACGCCCGTCGGCAAGGGCCAGCGCGGACTCATCGTAGCCCCGCCGCGCACCGGTAAGACCATGCTGCTGCAGTCGATCGCCAATTCGATCACCGCCAATCACCCCGAGGTCGTGCTCATCGTCCTGCTGATCGACGAGCGCCCGGAAGAAGTGACCGACATGCAGCGCTCTGTTCGCGGAGAAGTCATCAGCTCCACGTTCGACGAGCCCGCCGCACGCCACGTCCAGGTCGCCGAGATGGTCATCGAGAAGGCCAAGCGCCTCGTCGAGCACAAGCGCGACGTCGTCATCCTGCTCGATTCCATCACCCGCCTCGCGCGCGCCTACAACACCATCGTCCCGCCGTCGGGCAAGGTGCTGTCTGGAGGCGTCGATTCCAATGCATTGCAGCGCCCGAAGCGCTTCTTCGGCGCGGCCCGCAACATCGAAGAGGGCGGCAGCCTGACCATCATCGCCACGGCGCTGGTCGACACCGGCTCGCGCATGGACGAGGTCATCTTCGAGGAGTTCAAGGGTACGGGCAACATGGAGGTCATCCTCGACCGCAAGCTGGTCGACAAGCGCGTCTTCCCAGCCATCGATATTCAGCGCTCCGGCACGCGTAAGGAAGAGCTGCTGATCCCCAAGGACGACCTGCAGCGTACGTGGATTCTGCGCAAGGTGCTGAATCCGCTCTCGCCGACCGAGGCCATGGAGCTGCTGACCGACCGCCTCGCCAAGACGCGGAACAATCAGGAGTTCCTGCACAACATGAACTCGCTGTAAGAACCCTCGCAACCGCAAAAACCCCACATCTCGAACCGGAGATGTGGGGTTTTTCGTTGCATCGCGTGCATCTCAGTCCCCGCTTGCCAAAAAATGCTTGTCATCCTTCGCGCAGCGGGGATCTGCTGTTGTTTGTTCCTGCTTGACGCCAGCAGGTAAGTTTCTTGTGAGAAGCAAACCGTGCCTGAGCTGCTCTTCATCTACGGAACCCTGCACCCGGACCGCGCGCCGGCAGAGATCGCTCACGCCGCGCGCCGCCTCATTCCGGTTAGCAAGGGAGAGATTCGCGGCCGCCGCTACGAGCTCGGTGCATATCCAGGTGTGGTCTTGGATGAAGGCGGCGACGATCGTGTGCGAGGCGAGGTCTTCCTCGTACCGGACGCGGAGACGCTTGCGCAGTTGGATGAATACGAAGACTTCCATTCGGAGCTTCCGGCGGCGAGTCTTTTCCTACGCGTGAGGACGGCGGTGCATCTTCAAGATGGCTCAAGCCTCAGTTGCTGGATCTACGTCTACAACAGGCAGGCGCCGTGAGCTATGTTGTCTGGATCACGGTAAAGCCCACAGCTCCCGCAGCTTCACACAGACGCAGATCGCCGGATAGAAAGTGACGGTGATGAGGTTTCTGCTGGCACCAGATAAGAGCCGCGGCAAGCTATAGGCTGTCTGCGGCGCGTAGCGGATGTGCGTCGAGCAGATTTTCAGCAAGATCGCGCAACTCAGTTCTGGGAACAATCTCGCGCCAGCGATGCTGAAGAAGAGAAAGATGGCGCAAAGCCACGTTGCGGTCCCGTTCGTTCAAGTGGCCAGACCGGCTGAGGCGGGCGATTGCACTATGAATTTCAATGGAGGTCGCCCACCATACGACAGGGGTAAATTGCCGTATAAGCTCTCGAGCCTGCTGAGTTCCTTGTTGCTGCGCGCAGAGAGGGATTAACGAGCTGGCATCCCAGAACGCCGATCCACGACTTACCATCCTTCATTTCGCTCATCGAGAATCGCTTGGGTGCCTGCGTTTCCGATAAAGGTCGTTTCGGGCAGAGAAAGGAGCTCGTCGATGTCGAAAGGTTTCTCCGGCAGGGTCATCACGCCCGAAGCGACGAGGGCAGCGTCGTCGCCGGTCATTTCAGGAGGAAAAAGGATGAGTCTGGCGACAGGGAGATGGTCGTCGTGAATCACCACAACCTCGCCGGACTTTGCGAAATCAAGGTAGGTGCTCAGCTCGTTTTGCAGGTCGATTACGTTGACATCGCGCAAGTTGCACCTCGCTGGTCCAGATTATAGATCGAGCGTCAGTAGCCGTTCGCCAGCAGATAGCTCTCCGTCAGCTCAAAATGTCCTGCCGCTTCCTTCTTCTCCGCATACTTGCCCAGTACGTCGACCTCGATATTCAGCAGGGAGCCAGGCGCCAGCGTATGCAGCGACGTGACCGCGTAGGTATGCGGGATGACCGCGATCGACACCACATCGCCCAGCACCGAGGCGACCGTCAGCGAGATGCCCTCCACCGTGATCGAGCCCTGCATGACGACGTACTTCGTCAGCTCGCTCGAAAGGGCGAAGCGCATCCGCCAGTCCGTCGTTTCGCGCGCGTCCGGGTGGATGGGGTCGATGCCGAGCAGCGTGGCGGTGCCGTCGACGTGACCCTGCACGACGTGTCCGCCGAGCGGCGAGCCGGAGGGCGTCGGCAGCTCCAGGTTCACGACCGAGCCGGGGCGCAGCTTGCTCAGCGTCGTGCGCGCGATGGTCTCGGCCGCCAGGTCGGCGGCGAACTGCGTGTGCGTGATGTCGAGCGCGGTGAGGCAGACGCCCGACACGGAGATGGAGTCGCCGGTCTTCAGCCGCGAGGCCAGCTTCGGGGCCGAGACGACGATGCGGGTCGCGCCGGCGGAGGGCGTGAGCGAGAGTACGGTGCCTGTGGCTTCGATCAGTCCGGTGAACATGGTCTATCCAGCATAGCGGATTTGTGCGTGCCGCCTCGTCAGGCCCACCCCAACCGCCTGTCATCCTGAGCGCAGCGAAGGACCTGCTTTTGCTTTTGTTCTTTTGGCGATCCCAGGAAGCAGGTCTTTCGACTTCGCTGCGCTTCGCTCAAGATGACAGACTTCTCAGGTTGGTTCTACAAAGACCAGGGATCGTGCAGGTAGCCGCTCACGCAGACGTCCGGGCCAAACTGCCGCGTCTCCACGCGCTGCAGCATCTGCTGCAGGTGAAAGGGCGAGGGAATGCCGGCGGCGAAGGGCAGGGCGTTCGGGCCAAGCTCGGTCTCGGCGTACATCAGCACGGCCTTGTCGACGAGATGCTGGGTCAGGAAGGCGCCGTTCAGGATCGACCCAGCTTCCAGCAGCACGCTCAGCAGCTTGCGCCCGGCGAGCAGGTCGAGCACGGCGGGGAGGCTGTGCCGGCCCGCCTCGCGCGGAATGCGGACGACCTCGACCCCGTAGGCCTCAAGCTGCGCGGCCTTCTTCGAAGGGGCGTTGTCGGCGCAAAGCACCAGCAGGTCTTTCTCCGCGCTGCGTACGAGCTTCGAGTCGAGCGGGATGCGCAGGTGGGTGTCCAGCACGACGCGCAGCAGCGGACGGCGGCGCGGCAGACCGGTTCGGTCGGTCATGGCGGGGTCGTCGGCCAGCACGGTGCCGATGCCGGAGAGGATGGCGTCTGAGGCATGACGGATGCGCTGCACCTCCTCGCGCGCGGCCGGTCCGGTCAGCCAGAAAGGGCGGCCGGGCTCGCGCTCCTCGAGCGGCGGCGCCAGGCGGCCGTCGACCGAGAGCGCTGCCTTCAGGGTCACGAAGGGACGCCCGGTTTGGATGGTGTGGGCGAAGGCGTCGTTCAACTGGCGCGCCTCCGCCTGCAGCACGCCGACGGCAACGGGTATGCCCGCGGCCCGCAGCTTCTCGATCCCTCCGCCGTGAACCAGCGGGTTTGGATCGCCGGTCGCGACGACGCAGCGCGCGATGCCGGCGGCGACGAGCGCGTCGGCGCAGGGGCCGGTACGTCCGTGGTGGCTGCATGGTTCGAGCGTCACGTAGGCGGTCGTGCCGGCGGGGTCGACGCCACGGGCGCGGGCCTGCTTCAGTGCGACGATCTCCGCGTGGTCCTTCGCATCGTAAATATGCGCGCCCTCGGAGACGATGACGCCGTCGCGCACCAGCACGCAGCCCACCTGCGGGTTGGGCGAGGCCATCGCATAGGTGGCCGTGGCAAGGTCCAGCGCGCGGCGCATGAACGCTTCGTCGGAGTTTCTGCCTGGGCCGTTCGTCTCAGTCGACATTTTAACCAGCATACCAACCGCCGGGGCTAGCTGAACAACATCACCAGGCCGGCCGCGGTCGCGATGGCGGCGCCCGCTCCTTGGATCCAGCGGGAGTAGGAGCGATGGGTCACCAGCTCGCGCTCGCCGGCGTCCTTATTGTTCAGCATGCTGATGGGGCCGCTGCCGCTGTACATGCGCGGCAGATTCCCAGAAATCTGCGATAACTCCACATAGGGCCGCAGGCCGCGGCGATACCAGCCGGTGACGGTGACCTTCTCGCCGATGAAGCGGCCGGCATCGGTGATGGCAAAGAAGAAACGCGCGAACGGAATCGACGAGCGATAAAGCAGGAAGACCATGCCGGAATCATCGCGGAGCACAAGGTCGGCGCTCCAGTAGTATCCGGGCATACCGTTGCCGACGATCTCGCCCCGCAGCTCCACAGCACGCGGCTTCATCTGCGAGACCTCGGTATCCTCCAGCAGATCGCCAATGGCCGCCGGCTTGAAGCTGCCGTGGTACCGATAGGCGATACGCCCCGTCCAGGTGGCGCCCAGGCCGATCAGCAGCCAGCCGGTCGAAAGCCCCGGCAGGCCGAGTTGATGCGTGATCCGGTGAGAGAAGAGCCAGAGCAGACCGAAGACCCAGGGGCCGGCCCAGATGACGAATTGCAGCGGAAAGTGGAGAAACTGGAGCTTGCGGTCGGAGGCCTGCCCGGCGGGCAGCGGATACGCAATCTGCTGGTGCATCTCGGTCGACTGCGCATTCAGTGCGCGCACGCGCAGCGCCGTCAGCGGGTGGGTGGAGTTGAGCTCGTAGAAGCGCGCCCAGGGGTTGACCAGATCCCAGCGCATCACGGCCGCCGCACGCGCCGGATCGGCGATGGCGACTGCCAGCGACTCGCTCGAACGCAGGTTGGCGATCCCCATCAGCGCGATGGTCGAGCCGAGCTGGTGCTGCGCGCGCTGGTAGCTCTTGTCGGCGGTCGAACCCTTCTGGAGAGATTCCTTGTACTCCCCGTCGGCGCGGATCATCCCGTAGGCGATCTTCACCAGCGCGGAGGAGAGCTCGCCGGGCGCGCGCGTCACCATCGCGGCATAGTGGTCGGCATGGTACTCGCGGGTGCGGTTCAGGGTCAGGACGAGGAACTGGCCGATCCAGTAGCAGGCGTAGGCCGTCCAGGCGATCGTGCCGCCATTGCGCACGCGGCTGGTCCAGACGTAGATCTGGTAGAGCAGCAGAGGGGCCAGCGCCGCGACGGCCATCACCGCGAAGTCGTAGTGCTCGATGTGCCCGATCTCGTGCGCCAACACGGCGTTGGCCTCTTCGGGCGTCAGCGCCTTCAGCAGGCCCTCGGTGACGACGACCTTCGCATCCGAGCGCACGCGGCCGAAGGCGAAGGCGTTCGGCGTGCCGCTGTAGATGACGCCGACCTGGATCTGCGGCAGTCCGCGCTCGCGGCAGAGCTGCTCGACGAAGGCGCGGTTGACCTCGGGCAGCGCGTCGGGCGCCCAGTCGATCGACAGGATGTGCTCGATCACCCAGGGAGAGGTAGCAAATTGCAGGCCGATGACGGCGACCGAGAAGACGATACCCCACCAGAGCGAGAGCTGGTGCGAGACCAGCATAACGTCGCCGATGGCGAAGACCATGCCGTAAAGGGCGAACAGCACGAGAAGCGAGCGGACGAGGAACTTCATTGCAGTATCTCCGACCTTGCAGACGGGCCTGTGTCGAGGCCAGTCTAGCGCAGGCCGGAGGTTTTGCAACGCAAAAATCGCCGTGCGGGAGAGCCTCTAGTCCAGGAGTGAATCGATGAAGCTGGAGCTGTCGAACGGAATGAGGTCCTCGATCTTCTCGCCCGTTCCGGCGTAGACGACGGGCAGCTTCAGCTCGGTCGCGATGGCGAGCACGATGCCGCCCTTGGCCGTGCCGTCGAGCTTGGTCAGCACGATGCCGGTTACCTTGGCCGCCTCGGTGAAGAGCCGCGCCTGCTGCATGCCGTTCTGGCCGGTGGTCGCGTCCATCACCAGCAGCGTCTGGTGCGGACCGCCGGGGATCAGCTTTTCGACCGTCCGGCGCATCTTGTCCAACTCCTTCATCAGGTCGGTCTTGGTGTGCAGACGGCCGGCCGTGTCGGCGATGAGAATGTCGATATTGCGCGCCTTCGAAGCCGTGCAGGCGTCGTAGAGCGCAGCCGAGGGATCGCCGCCCTGCTTGGTCTTGATGATGGCGACGCCGGAGCGGTCGGCCCAGACCTGCAGTTGCTCGATGGCCGCCGCGCGGAAGGTGTCCGCCGCGCACAGCAGGACCGACTTGCCCTGCGTAGTGAAGAGGTTGGCGAGCTTGCCGCTGGTGGTCGTCTTTCCGGTGCCGTTGACCCCGACCATCATGATGACCTCCGGCCCGCTTACCGGATGCTGGATAGGCACTTCGACGCCGTCGAGGATCGCCTTCAACTCGGACTTCAGCAGTCGCTTCAGGTCGGCGCCGCCGTCGATGCCGGTGCGCAGCGCGCGCTGACGCAGGTGTTCGAGGACGATGGCAGTCGTCTCGCCGCCCAGGTCGGCGGCCAGCAGCAGCGGTTCGAGGTCGATCAGCGTCGACTCGTCCACCTCGCGGGTGAGCGCGATGACGGAGCCGATGGACTCGGACAGGTTCTCGCGCGTACGCGAGACCGCCTGCTTCATCCGGTCGAAAAAGCCCTTGGGAGCTGCTGCCTCGGCCGGGGACTCAGGCTCGGGCGTACGGTCGCGTTTGCCGAAAAGGTTGAAGGCCATGCTGAAGCCTAGTTTAGCGGATGAACCGGGTTTAGTATGTTTCTGTGCGAGGTTGAGCCATGGCGACTGTCAATTCGGCGGTTTATGTCCCGCTCGAGGTCTATCTCGAGACCACCTACAGGCCGGATCGCGACTGGATCGACGGCCAGGTAAAAGAGCGGAATATGGGCGAACGTCCACATGCAAGCATTCAGAAGTTCCTCGTACGTTTCCTTGGAAACAATGAGGAGCGGTGGAAGATTGTCGTGCTTCCCGAACAGCGTGTTCAGACCTCGGCAAAAAATTACCGCATCGCGGATGTCTGTGTGGTCGGCAGCGATGCGCCTGACGAAGCCATCGTCCGCACCCCGCCGCTGCTTTGCGTCGAAATTCTTTGCCGCGACGATCGCATGAGCGATATGCAGGAGCGTGTGGACGACTATCTTGCGATGGGAGTCTCCGTGGTATGGGTCATCGATCCTCGCCGGCGCATGGCGTTTTCAGCAGTCTCCAGAAAGTTGACCGAAGCCCCGGATCACCTTTCGGTCCCCGGAACCCCGGTCCATGTGTCTGTCGCTGAAATGTTTGCCGTCCTTGGCTAGACGTACTCATCCCGCCCAGGCCGCGCCATCAGATCTTTGATGGCCTCGCGCGGACTCTTGTCCTTGTGCAGGATCGCGTCCATCTGCTCCGTGATCGGCATCTCGACGCCGTAGCGCGCCGCCAGCCCAAGCGCCGCCGCCGTGCTCCGAACGCCCTCCGCTACCTTACCGTTCAGCCCTGCCATGATCTCCGGCAGCTTGCGTCCGCGTCCCAGCTCGATGCCGACCGTGCGGTTGCGCGAGAGCGAGCCGGTGCAGGTCAGCACCAGGTCGCCGATGCCGGAGAGTCCCGCGAGCGTCTGACGGCGGCCGCCGCAGGCGACGGCGAGACGCGTGATCTCGGCGATGCCGCGCGTAATCAGCGCCGCGGCGGAGTTGTTGCCCAGGTTCAACCCGTGGATGACGCCCGACGAGAGCGCGATCACGTTCTTCAGCGCGCCGCCCAGCTCCACGCCGGTGACGTCGTCGTTGGTGTAGAGGCGCAGCGAGGGGGAGGAAAAATCCTTCTGGATCGTCTGCGACAGCGATGGATCGGCGGACGCAACCACAACGGCGGTGGGGATTCCGGCAGCAGTCTCCTGCGCGAAGGACGGGCCGCTGAGCACGCCGACCGGGTTCGAGGTAATCGACGCGATCACCTGCGACATGCGCAGGAAGGTCGTATCTTCGATGCCTTTGCTCGCGCTCAGGATGACCTGATTGCGGGTCAGCAGCGGGGCGATCTCGCTGAGAACTTCGCGCAGATGCTGCGCGGGGGTGACGCACAGGATCGTATCCGCCTCGAAGATCGCGCCCGGCAGGTCGGAGGTTACCTCGACATCCATGGGCAGCGTGTAGCCGGGCAGATACTGCAGATTTTCACCCGTCTCCCGCAGTTGTTCGGCCAGCGCGGCGGAGTGCGACCACAGCGTCAGCTCATGTCCCCCGCGGCGCGCCAGCGAAATCGCTAGTGCGGTGCCCCACGCTCCAGCTCCAAGAACAGCAATACGACTCATTTCGTTGCCTTTCCCGATCCGAATCGGCTCTCCGTGCCCTTCAGCAGCCGTTGGATGTTCTGATGATGTTTCGCGATGATAAGCAGTGGAATAAATAAAAATCCGAAGATCACCCACGGCGACCGCTGCGGCTGAAAGTAGAAGCCGAAGAGCGGAAAGGCCGCCGCCGCGATGATCGAAGCCAGCGAAACGTACCGCGTCAGCAGTACGATGACCAGGAAGAGCATGAAGACGCACAGGCTCGCCCAGGGCGTCAGCGCGATAAAGACGCCCAGCGCGCTCGCCACGCCCTTGCCGCCTTTGAACTTCAGCCAGACGGGGTAGACGTGGCCCAGAATGGCCGCGACGCCCGCCGCCGCCTGCAGATCGTAGTCTGCCGGCGCAAGATGGCGAGCGATCCAGACTCCCAGATATGCCTTGCCGAGGTCGAGCAGCAGCGTCGCGATGCCGAGACCCTTCGCGCCCGAACGCGCGACGTTGGTCGCGCCGATGTTGCCGCTGCCGGAGGAGCGAATGTCTTCCTTCCGGAAGATGCGCACCAGCAGATAGCCGAAGGGAATCGAGCCAAGCAGGTACGCGAGCGGAATGGAGACGAGCCAGGGGTTCATGTTCTAAAGAACGAGTTTAGCTGACTTTTGTTTCGCGGGGGTTTGCGCAAATCCACAGCGAGGTCCGACCACGCGATTATCCCTGCAACAGCCGCCGCCGGACCATCTCCAGCGCATGCTGGCTCGCCCACCAGCGCACGCGCTCGCGGTCGCCGGTGATCTTGACCTCTTTCACCGCCGTTCCCGCCGCATCCGCCAACCCGATATAGACCAGCCCGATGGCCTTGCCCTCGTCCGGCCCCACGCCGCCGCCCGGCCCGGCAAGCCCCGTGATGCCGATGCCGACATCCGCCCCTGTCTTCCGCCGGATGCCTTCGGCCAAAGCTCCCGCGACAGCCTCGCTGATGGCGCCTTCGGCAGCCAGCATCTCCGCGGGCACGTCGACGAAGAGCGTCTTCAGCTCCGGCGTGTAAGCCACCACGCCGCCGACGAAGCTGCGCGAGCTGTTCGGAATCGCCGTGAGCCGTTCGGCGAAGGTACCGCCGGTGCAGCTTTCGGCCGCGGCCAGCGTCAGGTGGCGCATGCCCAGGTTCAGCAGCACGACCTCTTCGAGCGATTCGCCATGCGAGGAGAAGATGTCCTCGTCCATCTCGTCTTCGACCTTCGCGGCCAGCTCGTCGACGACGGCCTGCGCCTCCGCCAGGGTCGGTTTGGCGACGATGAAATTGAGCTGAATCTCGCCCGAACCGGCGAGAATGGTCGTCTCGACGTCGGCGTAAGTCTTGTAGATGGGCGCGGTGCGCGAGTCGACCAGTGACTCCGGTATGAGCGCCATGCGAAGCTGTCTCTTCGCAATAAAAGCAGGCGGCAGCGTGGCCGCAAGACGTGGCTTCACCTGTTCGTCGAAGAGCGGTTTCAGCTCCTTCGGCGGGCCGGGCAGCAGGACGACGATGCGGCGCTTGCCCGCGAAGCGCGTCTCGAGAAACTGGCCCGGCGCGGTGCCGTTCCGGTTTTCGAGCAGCTTCGCGCCGTCCAGCACATTGGCCTGCTTCGTATTGTTCGGGGTCATGGTCATGCGCCGCTCGGCGAACCGCTTGTAGAGCGCGGCGATCATGCCGGGGTCGGGGTGCAGCTCGATCCCGAGCGCGGCGGCCGCGGCCTCGCGGGTCAGGTCGTCTTCCGTCGGGCCAAGGCCGCCCGAGAAGATGACGATGTCGGCGCGGCGCAGCGCGTTCACGGCGGCGCCGGTCAAGTGCTCCAGGCTGTCGCCGACGATGGTCTTGAAGGCAACCGTCACGCCCAGATCGTTCAGCCCGGCGGTGAGGTAGAGCGAGTTCGTATCCTGCCGGAACGGCGTGAGCATCTCGGAGCCGGCGGCGATGATTTCAGCAATCATGATCTTGGAATAGGATGCTACACCAAGTCAGAATGCGGCAATGAATTCGATCTCCAGCCGCTAGACCCGGTGGTTGTCCGGCCGCCAGACCACCACCGCCGCCTTGATCGCCTTGCGGTCGAGGTTCTCCTTGACCGCGCGTCGAGCCAGCGCCGGCGCCTCCGCGTCCGCTGCGAACCGCAGTCCGATGAGCTGAGTCAGATTCAGCGCATCGACCACCTCCGGCTCCGCGGGCATCAGCCGGCGCAGCCGCAACTGCTCCTCCAGCCGGATGATGCGATCCTGATTCTTCAGCCCGTAGCCGCGAATGGCGGCTACCGCCATGATGAGCGTGAGCGCGAAGAGCAGCAGTTCGGCATGCAGCGCGTCGTGGTGACGAAAGAGCGAGACGCCGGACCAGATAACGAGGATCAGGGACATCGGAAGCGTGCTGAAGTGCCACATTGGGTCCCACATGGCGTGGTTGGCGTTGCTTTGCGTCGACAAGGTCTTCTCCTGAACGGCTGGGTGTGGTCTGGTTATATCCCGCGCCGCTGGAAACCGCCAGTGGATTTCCGCGAGCCGGGAGTTGCGGGGCTGGTGCGTACGGCATAGGCTTGGACATGATGGCATTTTCGAAAAAAGCTCCCGCGGCGCCGCACCTCACTCACGTCTCTCCCACAGCCGCCATGCCGGGCGCGGAGATCGAGGTCCACGGCGAACGCCTGGGCAGCCACGCCGCCGCGGATATCGGCGGGCGACCGGCGGTGGTCACACTGGCGCGGCCCACGCGGATGGGGTTGCGCGTGCCGGAGGGTCTGCTCTTCGGCGATGTGGTGGTGCAGGCGAACGGCGCGCAGAGCAACCGTCTCCCGCTCGCCGTCGCGACGCCGCTGACGGAGAATCTGCACCCGGTCGCGAATCCGGCGATCGACGCAGCCGGGAATATCTTCTCCACCGTCTCCGGCGCGCGCGGCACGCAGACGCCCGTCCCCATCTTCAAGATCGATTCGACCGGCCGCGCGCGGCCCTTCGTCCGCGAGCTGCTGAATCCGACCGGCCTCGCCTTCGGGCCGGATGGCTACCTCTATGTCAGCTCGCGCGCCGAGGGCACGGTCTACCGCGTCTCTCCCGAAGGCGTCGTCTACACCTACGCCGAGGGTCTGGGGATCGCGTCGGGGCTGGCCTTCGGGCCGGACGGCTGCCTCTACGTCGGCGACCGCTCCGGCACGATCTTCAAGATCGGCCGGTACCTCGAGGGCGACGACACCATCGCCGACCGAGAGACCTTCGTCTTCGCCACGCTCGAACCCTCGGTCGCGGCCTATCACCTGGCGTTTTCGTCCACGGGTACGCTCTACGTCACGGCGCCGACGACCTCGTCGAACCAAGTCGTCCATGCCATCGACCGGAACGGCACGGCGACGATCTTCTTCCAGGGCCTCGGCCGTCCCCAGGGACTCGCCTTTGACCGCGAGGATAACCTCTATATCGCCGCCAGCCTCGGTGGCGAACGCGGCATTGTGCGGATCACGCCCGGCGGCGAGGCGTCGCTGGTGCTCGCCGGCAGCAACCTCGTCGGACTGGCGTTCCATCCCGACGGGCGAACGATCCTGGCGACGCGCGATGCACTGTACGCGGTGGTTCTATAAGAAGGCTCAACACCGATCTCCACCGATTAAACCGATCTCTGAGAGCAAATTGCCTTTGGGTATCTGGCAACGGGGCAAGTGCTCGTCATCTCGACCGAAGCGCAGCGCAGTGGAGAGACCCCCGCATTGCCTTTGCTGTTGCTTGTTCTTGCTTTGCAGCTCCACGTAATCCGCTTCAAAGCAATGATTTGTCTTTGAGATCGGTTCAATCGGTGCAAATCGGTGTTATGCCTTTGCTTAGAGCCAGCGCAGCAAAATCTGTCCGCAGATCAGCGCGAAGACACCGGCCATCACGTCGTCCAGCATGATGCCCGTGCCCTCGGGCAGGCGTTCGAGCTGGCGAATCGGCGGCGGTTTGAAGATGTCGAAGAGTCGAAAGAGCAGCAGGCCGACGGCCGCGTGACGCCAGTCGCAGGGAATCGCGATCAGCGCGACGAGCTGCCCGGCGACCTCGTCGATTACGACATGGCCGGGGTCTTCGCGGCCGGACTCGCGCGCGACGATGGTCGCGGCGGGAATGCCGATCAGCGTCGCCGCCAGCGCCGCGACGCCCGTGCCAACAGCCATCGCAAGCGGCGCCGGATGAAAGGCGTGCCCCGTGCCGAACCACAGCAGCACGGCCGCGATCGAGCCGTAGGTGCCCGGCCCCGGCCGCAGCAGGCCCGCGGAGAAGAACGTCCCCAGCGCCCACGCCCAGGTGGTGCGCTGCTTCGGCCAGGTGGTCAGCCGCTCCTGCTTCTGGTGGCTAATCATCGTTGTTCGAGCTCTTGCCGCGATCGCGCAGACCTTCCAGCTCGTCCAGCAACTCAGGGTCGTGGATGGGCGACGAGATCACATACCCGCCCGACGCCCACTTGCCCAGGTCGAGCAGGCGGCAGCGGTCGGAGCAGAACGGAAACTCCTCATTCGAGGCGAGGACGACCTTGCGGCAGGTGGGGCAAAAGAGTGCTTTGGGTGCTGGCATAGTTTTTGCTTCTTCTTTTTAGTTGTCATCCTTCGCGAAGCGGAGGATCTGCTTTCTTCAAATAGCTGCGATGATTCTGGAGGGAAGCGGCGATTCCAAATCCTCCCAAGTCGGGTTCATCGTCTCGATCAGGGCGATCTTTTCTGCTCTGGTCATGTGTTTCAAGTATTTCTCACGCGCAATCGCATTGTTGACGTACTGGAACCGCTCAAAGTAAACGAGCCGATGGAGCTGATAGCGTGTCGTAAAGCTTCCGGCCCTCCCTTCGCGATGCTCTCGGACTCGGCCGGAGAGGTCGTTCGTCACTCCGATATACAACGTGCGGGAGCGGCTCGCCAGAATGTAGACGCTGTAGTGATGCTCGCGTGGCATGTGCGTTAGGTTAGGGGACTGTCGAAGCAAAGGCAACGGCAAAGCAAAGACAGAAGCAGATCCTCCGCTTCGCGAAGGATGACAGCCAAAAAGCAAGGCAGACACCCCAAGCGAGTCAGTCTACTCGATGATCCGCGCCACCACATCGTAGTCATGCGACTCGGTAATCTCCGCCCGATAGAACGTTCCCGGTACCAGCTCTTCATGCGGCCCGAAGTCGTTGATGAGCACCTTGCCGTCGATCTCCGGCGCGTGCAGCGGGGTACGGCCCTGCCACAGCAGCTCGGTCTCTTCGCTTTCGCCTTCGACGAGCAGGTCGATCTCGCGGCCAACCCATGCGGCCTTGGACTTCATGCTGACCTTCTGCTGAATCCGCATCAGCTTGCGGCGGCGGGCTTCGATCGTACGCTTCGGAACCTTAAGTTCGGAGGCCAGCTCGAAGGCCTTCGCGCCCTCTTCGTCCGAATAGGTGAAGACGCCCAGCCAGTCGATCTCGGCTGCCTTGACGAAGGCGCACAGCTCCTCAAAGTCGGCCTCGGTCTCGCCGGGGAAGCCGACGATGAAGCTGGTGCGCACCACGATGCCCGGCACGATCCGCCGCGCCTTGGCGATCAGGTCCAGGAAGATCTGCGCGTTGCCGCCTCGCTTCATGCGCTTCAGCACCGCGGGGCTGGCGTGCTGCAGTGGCACGTCCAGGTACTTGGCGATGGTGTCATGCTTCGCCATCGTCTCGAGCAGGCGCGTCGTCACCTTGTTGGGATAGGTGTAAAGGAAGCGCAGCCAGCGCAGGCCGGGCAGCACGGCGAGCGCGTCCAGAAGCTGCGCAAGCCCGTCCTTCAGGCCCAGGTCTTCGCCGTAGCAGGTCGTGTCCTGGCCGATCAGCGTAATCTCACGCACGCCCTGCGCGATCAGGTTCTGGGCCTCGGCGACGATCGAACCCATGCGCCGCGAGCGGAACTTGCCGCGCAACTGCGGGATGATGCAGAAGGTGCAGGGGTGGTCGCAGCCCTCGGCGATCTTGATGTAGGCCGACGCGCGCGGCGTGGTCAGGATGCGCGGCGTCGCGTCCGAGTAGAGGTAGTCGGGCAGCGCGGCCGTCGCGCCGTCCCAGGCCTCGCGCGAGAATCGCCCGGACTGCTCGCGCGCATCGCCCTCGGCGCGGTAGCTGATGGCGGGCTTGTCCGGATGACTGACATGCGCGACGTGGTCGCCTGCATGCGCCAGCGGCTCCTCGCCGTGCGTCGTCCCCGTCTCGGCGAGCGACTTCGCGATCTCCGCCTGAATCGACCTTTCGCTGGAGATGCGAAGCTGCGGAGCAACCTCAGCGTCCGACTCGGGATTGGCCAGCGGACGCGAGTGCTGCGAGACGGCGCTGGGCGCACGCGAAACCAGCGCCCGGTGCACGGTCGTGTCGTCGACCAGCGGCGGATTCATGACCGAAAGATCATGCTGGATGTGCGCTTCAATCTGGGGCTGGGCGCCGACGGACGAGAATCCCTGCGGCAGAATCGTGAACGGCGAGTTGTTCGCATGGCCGCTCGGCGTCAGGCCCGCCGCGGCGAGGATGCCCTCAAGCTCGCCCGTGCCGACGACCGCATCGACCTCCGGGATATTCTTGCGAATCTCGTCCCGATAGCGCTCGACCAGGCAGCCCGCCACGACGATGCGCTGGGCCTTGCCGCCGTTCTGCGTCTTGTGCTGCACCATCTCTAGGATCGTGTTCACCGACTCCTGCTTGGCCGAATCGATGAAACTGCACGTGTTGATGACGATGATCTCGGCATCCTCGGCGCGCGGGGTCAGCTCCGCGCCGTTGTGGTGGAGCATGCCCATCATCACCTCGGAGTCGACGAGGTTTTTGGGGCAGCCAAGCGAGACAAAACCGACTTTGGGGCGGGTCGCTACAGGAACGGGAGCTTCGAGAATGGGCGTGGATGTCACATTCTCTATTCTACGCCTGCGCGCCGGGGCTTCGCGCCCAGCTCGACCGGACCGTCCGACTTTGTGATCGCCTGGACGACCACGCCGTTGGTCTCGAAGTGGCTGAACTTGTGCCCCTGGATATGTCCCATGGCGATGGTCTTGCGCAGAAGCTGCAGGTAGCGGCGCGAGTCTTCCTCGAAGAACTTCGTCGTCGACTGTTCGTAGTCCGCGACGAGGTTGTAGGTGGCGTCGCACTTCTGGCAGACGATCTGCTCGTCGAGCGTGCGGTGGAACGACCCCTCGGGCAGAGGGCCCTGGGGGTCGGTTCCGGTGCGGATTGCGGCAATGGTCAAGGGCATAAAGACAGGAAGTAGGACTCAGGGAAACAGGGTCCAGGGAATGGCCTTCCGCACTGCAAATTCGGGCTCTTCCCAGAACGTTTTGTTAAGGGCACGGCTTCAGCCGTGCCATCCAAGCGGCTTCGTCCTGCGGCTTTAGCCGCTGAGGTACGCTTTGCTTTCGTTCAACCTACCAGATGTGCACGCGGTCGGCGGGCGCGAGATACAGCTTATTCGCCGGCTGAATCGGGAAGGCCGCATACCACGCGTCCAGATTGCGGACCGTGGCTGCGCGGAACTCCGCCGGCGCATGCGGGTCGGTCGCGACCTGCTGACGCAGCGACGCCTCGCGCGCCTTCGTGCCCCAGTTCTGCGCGAAGGCGAGGAAGAACTGCTGATCGCCCGTCAGGCCGTCGACGACCGGCGCCGGTTTTCCCTTCAAGGCCGCGTGGTAGGCGTCGTATGCGACCGTCAGGCCGGCCGTGTCGGCGATGTTCTCTCCCAGCGTCTGCTTGCCGTTCACGTTCACATCGGGAAAGAGCTGGTACTTGTCGTACTGCGCGGCCAGCGCGGCGGTGGAGGCGTTGAAGTGCGCCAGATCCTCGGGCGTCCACCAATTGCGGACCCTGCCCTCGGAGTCGAAGGCCGCGCCCTCGCTGTCGAACGTATGCGAGATCTCGTGCCCAATGACCGATCCGATCGCGCCATAGTTGTACGCGTCCGGCGCCTTCGGGTCGTAGAACGGCGGCTGCAGGATCGCGGCAGGAAAGTTCAGCCCGTTGTCGAGCGGCAGGTTCACGGCGTTCACGGTCTGCGGCTCCATGCACCACTCGCTGCGGTCGACCGGCTTGCCGATGCGTGAAAGCTCGTAGTGCAGGTCGAAGAGGCCGGCGCGCTGGACGTCGCCGAAGAGGTCGTCGGCCTTGATCTCGAGTCCGGCGTAGCTGCGCCACGTATCCGGGTATCCGACCGAGACCTTCAGGGTGCCGAGCTTCCGGATCGCCTCGGCCTTGGTCGCCGGCGCCATCCAGGTCAGCTCCGTCAGCCGGACGTGGAAGGCGTCGATCAGGTTCTGCACAAGCTGCTGGACCTTGGCCTTCTCCTCGGGCGAGAAGTAGAGCTTCGCGTAGTCCTTGCCGACGGCGTCGCCCATCATGCCGTTCACGAAGGCCACGGCGCGCTGCTCGCGCGGACGCTGCTGCGGCGCGCCGGTCAGCACCTGGGTGAAGCTGAAGCGCTGGTTCGCGAAGGCCGCGGGCATGACGCCGGCGTTGGCGTAGATCAGGTGGAATGCGAGGTAATCCTTCCAGACATCGAGCGGGGTCCCGGCCACCAGCGCCGCTTCGCCCGTGAAGGCCGTGGGCTGCCACACGATGAAGCTCTTTTGCGTGTCGAGGCCCGCCGCCTTGAAGTACGTCGCCCAGTCCAGCCCCGGCGCCTTGGCGGGAAAGTCGGCCATCGTCCAGGTGTTGTTCGCCTTGTGGATATCCTCGTTCTCGGCCAGCGGCGTATGCGTCTTCGCGATGGCGGTCTCGAGCGCGACAACCTTCGCGGCGCGGGCCTCGGTGTCGGTATAGCCGGCCAGCTTCAGCAGCGCGGCGATATCGGCCTCATGCGCGGCGCGCACGGTCTTCATGCGGGGCGAGTCGGTGAGGTAGTACGCCTGGTCGGGCAGCGAGAGCCCGCCCTGCATCAGGTACGGCGCGTAGTGGTCCGGATCGTTGAAGCCCGGCGCGACCCACACGCCGAAGAGATTCATGGTGTGGAAGTTGGTCGCGTTCAGCGCGTCGACGTCGGCGCGCAGAGTCAGGCCCAGGGCGTGCGCCAGCTCCTTCTGGGTCTTGATGGCGGCGATGGCCTCGAGATACGGCTTGATGGGCGCAAGTCCCCGCGCATCGACCGCCGCGGCATCCATGTACGCCTTGTAGAGGTCGCCCATCTTCCTGTCGTCCGCGCTGCGCTCCGGGTGCGCGGCCGCCTCGGCGACGATGCCCGCCACGCGCTTGTCCGTCACGTTGGCGACCAGCGAGAACGAGCCGATGCTGGTGCGGTCGGCCGGGATCACCGTCCTGTCGAGCCATGCGCCGTTGGCGTAGCGATAGAAGTCGTCGCCCGGCTTCACCGACTTATCCATGTTGGCGACGGCGACGCCGTGCGTCTCGGGCGCCGTCTGGGCGCAGAGGGGAAGTGCAAGGAGGCAAAGAGCGAAGGCCGGGAGTGCGATGCGCGGATTCATTGGGGCAATTCTAGCAAGAACATCCAAGGCGCGGCGGTGGTTCAAAGCAAAAGCAGATTCCCTCCGGAAATGACAAGTAAAAGGGCAATGCTTCCCTTGCTTGTCATTCCCGAAGGGAATCTGCTTCTGTCGTCGTCTCTACTTCTTCGAAGCCACCAGCGTGCGGTACAGCGCAATCGTCTGATCCGCGATTGCCGTCCAGGAAAACTTCTCTTCCACCCTCTTGCGCCCCGCTAGCCCCATCTTCTTCGCCAGCTCCGGCTCGGCCAGCAGCTTCGCAATCGGCGCCGCGAGATCGCGGCTGAACTGCGCCGGGTCGCTCGGGAAGGTCGTCACTGGATCGGGCGTGAAGGGCACGAGGTAGCCTGTCTCGCCCTCGACCACCACCTCCAGAATCCCTCCCGTAGCCGAAGCCACCACCGGCGCGCGGCAGGCCATCGCCTCGAGGTTGATGATCCCGAAGGGCTCATAAACCGACGGACACGCGAAGACGGCGCAGTTCGAATAAAGCTGGATGGCCTCCTGCTTGGTCACCATCTTCTCGATCCACACGATGTTCGGATTCTGCTTCAGCGCCTCGTCGACGAGGTTGCGCATCTCGGTCGCGATCTCCGGCGTATCCGGCGCCCCGGCGCAGAGCACCACCTGCGTATTGGCCGGCAGATACTGGATCGCCTCGACCAGATGCGTCACGCCCTTCTGCCGCGTGATGCGCCCGACGAAGAGCACATAGGGCTTCGTCGCATCGACGCCATACTTCGTCAGCGCGTCCGTGTCCGCCGTCTGCTGGTACTGCTCGAGGTCGATGCCGTTGTAGATCACATGAATCTTCGCGGGATCGACATCCGGGTACGCCTTCTGAATGTCGGCCTTGGTGCCGTTCGAGACCGCGATGATCGCGTCGGCGTCGAGGATCGCCGTGCGCTCCATCCAGCTTGAAAGCGCATAGCCCGAGCCGAGCTGCTCGGCCTTCCACGCGCGCAGCGGTTCCAGCGAGTGCGTCGTCAGCACGAACGGAATCTGGAAGAGCTTCTTGGCGAGAAAGCCAGCCATCGACACGTACCAGGTGTGCGTGTGAATGACGTCGATCGCCGCAAGCGACTTCATCTGCGAGAGGTTCAGCGCAAAGGCATCGACGGCTGCCTTGAACTTCTCCTTCGTATCTCCGGTGACCGACGGCGGCGGCTCATCGCCGCGCACATGCAGGTCGCCGATGTCCTCATGCTGCGTGCCCCAGCAGTGGACCTCGACCTCGATCTTCCTGGCGAGCTCAAGCGACAGGTACTCGACGTGAACGCCGGCGCCGCCATATACGTTGGGCGGGTACTCCCGCGTCATCAGACCGACTCGCATGTGTGCAACCTCTCGTGCTTCGTGTGATGCGAATGAACCGCAAGGAGAGCATACCCCAGCGACTGAAAGCTCGCACACTGCAGCCCCTGGAACCACGTCGTCGTCTGTCATCCTGAGCGCAGCGAAGGACCTGCTGTTTGCCCGGAGTATTGACGCATCTCCAGGCGAAAAGCAGGTCCCTCGCTACGCTCAGGATGACAGCACGCGTGGCTGATCAGCCCACCGCATTCGCCGCAATCGTCGCCTTGTAAAACTGCGCGCTCAACTTCGGCGTGCGCTTCTGCGTCTTGAAGTCCACGTACACGATGCCGAAGCGCTTGGCGTAACCGTCGGCCCACTCGTAGTTGTCGAGCAGGCTCCACAGGAAGTAGCCCTTCACCGGCACGCCTTCGCTGACGCCGCGCTGCAGATGCGTCAGGTAGTTGCGCAGGTACATCGTGCGGTCGGTGTCGAGCACCTGACCATCGGGCGTCAGCGTGTCGGCGGCCGAGCAGCCGTTTTCGCTGATGTAGATCGCCTTGATCGGCCACACC
Source organism: Granulicella rosea (assembly GCF_900188085.1). Lineage (GTDB taxonomy): Bacteria > Acidobacteriota > Terriglobia > Terriglobales > Acidobacteriaceae > Edaphobacter > Edaphobacter rosea. The sequence continues at coordinate 36,499 of NZ_FZOU01000011.1, read as the reverse complement.
TCGGACGCCAGCTTTGGACCCCAGTAGAGCGCCTCCGGCCCGATCGTCAGCCACGGCGACTCCATATGGGGGAACGACGCGGGCGCGTGGACATTCGCATACCCCTGCTCGGAGCCGTCCGCCCGGACGTAGTGCGGCGTATAGATGTTCAGCCCGACGAAGTCCACCGGCGAGCCGATGGCCTTCATCTCCGCGGCGGTAAACTTCGGGGCGGCGGCGCCCAGCCTCGCCAGATAGCGGTCCGTGTAGCGGCCCTCCATCACGGCGGTCAGGAACATCGCATTCTCTTCGCGCATGGCCTTGCGCGCGGCGGCGACGTGCTCCGGCGTCTCGACGACCGGCACGATCGCGGCTGCGTTCTCCGCCAGACCCACCAGCGTCCCCGCAGGCGCATTCGCGCGAATCGCCTGAACGCCCAGCCCATGCGCGAGGCAGGCATGGTGCGCCACCTGCGCGACGCCTGCCTTGTCGAGCTTCAGCCCCGGCGCATGGCGCCCGTCGCGGTAGCCGACGTTGACGAAGGTCGACATCTCGTTCAGGGTCATGTAGTGCTTCACGCGGTCGCCGAGATGCTTGGCGACATAGCCGGCGTAAACCGCATAGGCCTCGGCCGTATCGCGCGAACGCCAGCCGCCCTTGTCTTCGAGCGTCTGCGGCAGATCCCAGTGGAAGAGCGTGCAATAGGGCTGGATGTCGGCGGCCAGCAGGGCATCGACCAGCTTGTGGTAGAAGTCGAGCCCTTTGGGATTCGGCGAGCCCGTACCGGCAGGAAAGACGCGCGGCCACGCGACGGAGAAGCGAAAGCTCTTCAGTCCCATCTCCTTCATCATGGCGATGTCTTCGCGATAGCGATGGTAGAAGTCGTCGGCGACGTCGCCCGTGTCGCCGTTGAAGGTCTTGCCTGCGGTGTGGGAGAAGGTGTCCCAGATGGACAACCCTCGACCGTCCTCCTGGTACGCGCCCTCCACCTGATACGACGCAGTCGCCGAACCCCACAGAAAACCCTGGGGGAAGCTGCGCGGCGAAGGCATGGGGGCGGGAGGCGTCGCCGCATTCGCGGGCAGAGCCGAGGCGACGGCGGACGCGCCCAGAAGCTGGGCAAGGGTGCGGCGAGAGATCGAACTGCTCACATGAGCCTCCAGATAACAGACGCTACCATAGTGAGCGATCGGGGGCGGTAAGGTCAATGATCAACCGATTGACTAGATGCCTTTGACCTTACCTCGGCCCGAAAACTAGATGACCTTCAGCAACAGCAGGATGAGAACGATGGTCAGGATCAGCGAGATGCCGCCGCCGCCGTAGTAGCCGAGTCCAGGGCCGAGACGCGCGCCGCCAAAGCCGAAGACGAGAATCAGAACGATCAGAAGAATGAGCATGGGGAAGACCTTTCGGAGCCGTAGTCGTGAGCCAGAATCGGCTGACATCCGTACGATGCACATCTTCGCTGTCACGCAAGAACTTTTGTCTTTTTGTTTGCCGTTCCCGCAGGAAATCCGCTTCGGCCTTTCGTTCTAAGGCAGCCGAGCCGCCTCGGCCACGGGGTTCCAGTTGTCTTTACCCTTCAAAAACTGCGCAGGCAGGTACATCTGCACCTCCGCCGGGCTGAGCTGATGCGCCCACTTCACGCGGTCGCCGGATTTCGCGCCCGGGCCGGTGTTGCCCGACTCGGCGTAGTAGGCGGTCTTCTCGTTGCTGGCCTTGCCCCAGTTGTTCCAACCCGCCGGACTCACGTCGGCGGAAAGCTCCGTGTTGATAAAGATGACGCGGGCATAAGGCCGCCAGGGACGCCCCAGGCTGATGGCCTTCTTTGCCGAGGCCGCGCTCTTCGCGCCCGGTGTGGACGGGTCCAACGGTCCTGCGTTCTGATCGATGGCGCTGGTCACCTTGCTGTTCAGGATGACGTATCCGCTGGTCTGGTCGGCCGCCGTGCGCGACTGCGCGGTGACGAAGCCGGGTCCGTTCGACTCCAGCACATCGCGCTCGAAGACCGCCGTGCCCGCGCCGAAGATGTAGTCCACGACGCCGGTGATGTAGGAGTCGACGTAGTATTGGCGGCCGTAGTCGGCGAAGAGCGTGTCCTGATGGCCGAGGAAACGGCAGTGCTTGAAGACGGCGCGGTCGGCCCGGACGGCGGCCGCGACGGCCGGTCCGGTATTGCCGGCGGAGTTCTCGAATGTCAGGTTGTCGGCCTCGAAGCCGTCGCCGTTGATCTCCGCGGTCTCGGTGAAGAAGGTGCCCCCGGCCATCTTGGCGTTCATGCCGGCGGTGATGACGGTGTCTTCGGGCTTAGCGCCCATGCCCAGCAGCGTCACGTTCTGGTGGTTCTGGGTGACGATGACGCGCTCATGATACGTTCCGGGTTCGATCTCGATAAAGACGCGTCCTCCAGGCCCGGCGAAGGGATGGTGGTCGAGCGCATTCTGAATCGTGGGGAACTCGTTCGTGCCCTCGATGCCCGTCTTCACGCTGGGCGAGACCTTCACGTGGACGTCCTGCGCAACGGCGGCGACAGAGAGAAGAAGAACGGCGGCAAGCAGAGAAGTACGCATGGCGGAAAGAGTACACGTCGAGTGGTAGGACCAGCAAGGGCCGCGCCGGGTCGTGCTTTTCGGTTGTCATTCCCGCAGGGAATCTGCTTTTGTCTTTCTCACATCCCCATCATGCGAATAATCGCCAGCGCATTCGAGCTTTGGTTGATGCCGGGCTTCAACCGGTAGTCGAAGCCAAGCGGGTCGTCGGCATCGGGGCTGGCCATGTGAAGGTTCAGGCCGCGCGCCTCCGGCGTGGCGAGCTCCGTCAGGGCGAGGTCATGCGTGCTGAGCGCGCCGATGGCGTGGTTGGCGAGCAGACGCTCAAGGATCGCGGCTGCGGCCACCCGGCGGTCAGTGGAGTTCGTCCCGCTGAAGATCTCGTCGATCAGGAAGAGCGTCGCGCCGCGCTGGCTGGCGTCCAGGGTGAGTTGCAGACGTTCGACCTCGGCGAGGAACTTGCTCTTGCCCTCGGCGAGCGAGTCGGTCAGGGCGAGCGACGCGGCCAGCGTCAGCGGCGTCAGACGGAGCCGGGCCGCGCGAACCGGCGCGCCCGCATAAGCCAGCACCGCGTTGACGCCAACCGCGCGCAGCAACGTGGACTTACCCGCCATGTTCGACCCGCTGATGAGGTAGAACCGCGTCGCATCGCCCAGCGCCACGTCGTTGCGCACGCAGGCATTCACCGGGAGCAGCGGATGACCGAGCGACTCCGCCTCGAACGCCGGAGCCGCATCGGCCGGGAGCAGCTCGGGATAGATGTCCGCCTCGTGCTCGAAGGCGTAAGTCGCGAGCGCGTTCAGGGCTTCGAACTCGCCCCACGCCGCCAGCCACTGGCGCATCGCCGGCGCGTACTGGCGCTTCCACTCGGCGATGGAGATGGCCGCCTGCGTGCCGGCGGCCAGTAGCAGCGAGAAGACGAAGAAGTACTCCTTCGTTCGCTGTTCGACGATGACGAACTGGTTCTGAATGCCGCGAATCGCCGCGACGGCGTCGGGTTCGCGCGCCTGCCGCTGCAGCTCGACCAGCTTCGGCGCGGTGAACGCCTGCGCCTGAAGCAGCTCCAGCCCGTCCGAAAAGAGCTGCATCTGGTCGGCGACCTTCGACGCGCCCAGCACCGCCAGCACGCGCTTGCGCACCGTCATCGAGACGCCCGCCTGCACCGCCGCGACCGCGACCACGTTCGGCGCCAGCAGCGGCCACCACGCCGTATGGATCGCCGAGGCGAGCAGCATCCCCACCATCAGCATCGCGGTCACCACCAGCACCGGCCGCACCCAGCCCGGAAAGCTGGGCGGCGCCTCGTCGAGCCATGCATCGAAGACGGTCGCCTTCACCTCCTGAAACCGCGATGAGCCCAGCAGCGCGATACGCTCGCGCAGCTCGAACCGCGGGGCGAGTTCGCGCACCGCCGCCTGCCGTGCCGCAGACCCGGTCTGAGGCACGGGCTGCAGCAGATACACCGCCAGCCCGCGCAGACCGATGCCGGTCCGCACGGTGGCGAGCAGCCCGAAGAGCGAATCCGGCCCAAGGATGTTCAGGTCGCGGTCGTAAAGGTGGCCGGCGGTGCGAAACTCCTCGCCGGTCAGCCCGGACTGCGGCTCCGACCCATCGGCCCGCGCGACGCCGCGATCGTAGAAGGCCTGCAGCCGCGTGATCCGCAGCAGCTTGTTTTGAATCCCGAGGTAATAGGGGATGATCCCGGCGATGAGCGCCACCGGCAGCAGGATCGGCCACGAGTGCGCGCCGTGGTGTGCCGCCTGGTCGTAAAGCGCGGCGATCAGCAGCAGAGCCGCCCAGATCAACGCGCGCAGACGCATGCGCTTCGTCTGAATGTTCTGCTGCTCGAGCGAGAGCTCCTGCTGGCGGGCGCGGTAGGCGGTCACGGCGGAATTCGGCGTTGAATCGAGGCTGTCGGGCGTAGAGTTCACGGAGTTCAGACTAACAAGCCCGAGTCCAAGCAACAGACCCGCCAATGATGGTAGACTTGCTGAGTGCCGGGTCCTACGCGACGTAACCCCGCCAACCCCGCCAGGTCCGGAAGGAAGCAACGGTAACGGGATAGTATGGGCGCAGTGGGTCGCCCGGCGCACCTCAAACCCACAATTCAGCTTCGGCGATGATTCCCGCAATGGCGCAGTGGGTCGCCCGGCGCACCTCAAACCCACAATTCAGCTTCGGCGATGATTCCCGCAATGGCGCAGTGGGTCGCCCGGCGCACCTCAACCCACAATTCAGCTTCGGTGATGATTCCCGCAATGGCGCAGTGGGTCGCCCGGCGCACCTCAACCCACAATTCAGCTTCGGTGATGATTCCCGCAATGGCGCAGTGGGTCGCCCGGCGCACTTCAAACCCACAATTTAGCTTCGGTGATGATTCCCGCAATGGCGCAGTGGGTCGCCCGGCGCACTTCAAACCCACAATTTAGCTTCGGTGATGATTCCCGCAATGGCGCAGTGGGTCGCCCGGCGCACCTCGAACTTACAGGCTGAAGGCAGGAACGTCTCGAGCTGACAGCTTACAAGCTTGAAGCTTTCAGCTCTCGAAGACATACTCCCGGCCAAATTCCTGGTCAGGCAAGAAATTCGATAACTCTATCAAAACAAGTGGTTTATCTGTGGCCGTTCGACCTCGCAGGTCCGTCGTAAGTCTTTTATTTTCTGTGCTTTGATCGCAAATTCTCTGCAATCTGTATTTTGCAGGCAGAGTGCGGCGCAAGCGAAGATTCGAAAAGACTTACTGGAAACGAACGGGTGGGGGCGGAGCTTCGCATTTCACCCGAAACGCTGCGCTCACACATTTGGCTTAGACTATTGTCTTGGTGTACGAGTTTGCAGTGAGGTGAAGGATTTGAGCTTGACGTTGAAGCCGCGAGTGTCTGTGCGGGCGAAGATCAGTTCGGTGGGCGCATACGTTCCGCCCCGGTTGTTGACCAATGCAGACCTCGAAAAGATGGTGGCGACCAGCGACGAGTGGATCGTCGAGCGTACGGGAATCCGTGAGCGGCACGTCGTCGACAAAGGCGTCGCGACCAGCGATCTGGCGACCGAGGCGGCAAAGCGCTGCCTGGCCAGGGTAGGCGTCGATCCCTCGGAGATCGAGGCCATCATCGTCGCGACCGTGACGCCCGACATGACCTTTCCCGCGACTGCCTGCCTGGTGCAGCACAAGCTGGGCGCGAAGCATGCCTGGGGATTCGACCTTTCGGCGGCCTGCTCGGGCTTTCCGTACGCGCTGCAGGTTGGCGCGAAGCTGGTCGAGTCCGGCGCGCACAAGAAGGTGCTGGTGATCGGCGCGGATGTGATGAGCTCGATCATGGACTATACGGACCGCACTACCTGCGTCATCTTCGGCGACGGCGCCGGCGCGGTGCTGATCGAGCCGTGTGAAGAGGGCGAGGTTGGGCTGGTCGACTTCTGGCACGAGGTCGACGGCTCGGGCTCTGTCTCGCTGAACATGCCCGGCGGCGGCAGCCTGCATCCGACGACGCATGAGACGGTCGACGCGAAGATGCACTACGTGCATCAGGATGGAGGCGCGGTGTACAAGTTTGCCGTGCGCAAGATGTCCGAGGCGGCCGAGACGGTGCTGACGCGCAACGGACTCGTAGGCAAGGATCTGGCATGCTTCATCCCGCACCAGGCGAACAAGCGCATCATTCTCTCGACCGCCGAGCGGCTGGGGATGACGGAGGAGCATGTCGTCATCAACATCGACCGCTACGGCAACACGACGGCTGCGACGATTCCGCTGGCGATGGCGACGGCTCTCGAAGAGGGCCGCATCAAGAAGGGCGACCTCGTATTGCTGGCGAGCGTCGGCGCCGGATTCACGGTTGGCGCGACGCTGCTTCGCTGGGAGTTCTAGACAAAGGACTTACACCGATCCGCACCGATGAGACCGATTTTATGAATATATAGATCGGTATCATCGGTGTTAGGTCTTCGCTATGCGGCCGCGCGAACTTCCTTTGGCCGATCCGTCTTCACCGTGCGGCTGGTCTTCCAGAGCTGCCAGAAGGCGAAGGCGAGGCTGATCGCAATCCCTCCCCAGACGACCACCAGGATCGTCGTTCCCCACTGTGCGGAGAACTTGTTCCAGAAGTGGACGACCTGTTTGCCATAGTGGATTCCCAGCCATGCGGCAACGGTGTGACGCGCCAGACGGCTGATCGTGAAGGTCGTCAGAAACTTCTTGCGCGACATGTGCAGCGCGCCCGCGGCCAGCACGAACGGGCTGAGCGGCATCGGCGGCGGCAGCACGGCGGGCAGTGCGACGGAGAGGATCGCGTGATTCTCCATCCACTCGCAGACGCGTTTGAAGATGCGCGGCGGAATGCGCTTCTCAAGAAACGCCATGCCGCCCGACTGTCCTACCTGGTGCGAGAAAAGTCCGCCCAGCGCGGAGCCGAGGGTCGCTACGCCGACCAGCACGAAGACGTTCGATGTGCGCTGCGCCGCAAAGAGGATGATCATGATGTCCGTCAGCCCCGGAACGGGCAACGGGACGAACGAGCTATCCACGATCGAGACCAGAAAGACGCCGAAGATGCCGAGCGAGATGAGCAGGTGCAACAGCGCATGCGAGCTTCCGCCAGCCTTGCCCAGCAGGTCGGCTGCGGCGAGGACGGTGGATTGGACCGCAGGCGTGATGGCGGCAAGCAAGCTCATACTGATATGACGCGAAGTGGAGAGAGGAAGTTCCGGTGGGTTTCGTGTTTAGTTTTTAGAGGAAGCGCAGTTCGGGCAAGGGAGGAAGCGCTTGCGCCTCGGCGGCAAGGCGGCGGAAGGCGCCAATGGCCGCAATGCAGGGCTCGTCGAGCGTGTAGTGCAGGTTGTGGGTCAGGTACTCGCGGATGGTCGCGGGGGCGATCGCGATGCGCGGTGTCCAGGTCTCGACGATGCGTTCGATGTGCGCGAGGCCGTTGGTGCGGGAGCTGTGGAGGTCTTCGATAAGCTGAGCGGCGGTCACGTTTGTCAGCGACTCCGGCCGCACCGCCCATACCGCCGCGACCCACGGCAGGTTGAGCCGCGTATGCCATTCGTGCGCGATGTCCAGCCACGTGCAGGGACCGACTGCGGCCTCGATCTCCGCGCGAGCCTCCAGCGCCAGCAGGGCGGGATCGCCGATCAGCAGCGCGGCGTCGGCCTGGGCGAGCATGGCCTTCGGGTCGGCCGGAGACGAGACGTACACGGGCGAGTTCGCGGAAAACGTTCGGAAGAGGATCTGGCTGTAGGCCAGCGAGCTGCGCGAGGCGTTGTCCGCGGCTACCGTTCGCACGGTTTCGAGCGTGTACGGCTGCTTGATCACGAGCTGGATGGAGCGCACGCGGTCGAGCGAGGCGATGACGCATCCGGGCACGACGGCCAACTCGGGCGTCAGGGCGGCGATGGGGATCAGGCCCAGGTCGGCGCGGCCGGCGAGCAGGTCCGCGGCGCACTGCGAGGGCAGGGTGTAGTTCAGGGTATAGCGCTCGGCCAGCCGGTCCGTATGCTCGAAGTCGTACATGAGCGGCGCGGGGTTGAGGAAGTCGATGGCGGCTACGCGGAGTGGGCTTGGGTGTTGAGACACGGTTTAGTGTATTCGATGATGGATCGTAGGGTGGCGATGCAGCGGGCAATCGCAGGCTTTCAACTGGATGAACAAGCCGCTGCGTGGCTGAGCTGAAGTGCGCTTTGTGGAACAGTTCTCCTGTCTGGGCGCGTGTGGTAGTCTGCCAGCCATACCAGGCCAGGAGAGAAACGCCTTTGAACGGGAACGACAGCAGGGAAGGTTTTGCCGCGGAAGAGGCGCGTCTGGCATGGATGGCACTGACCCTGACGCCGGGCATGGGGCCGACGCGCATCCACAAGGCGATGAAGGGGCTGGGCTCGCCGGAGCGGCTGTTTACCTGCTCGCTGACCGAGCTGGAAGGCCTGCACATGCCGGCCAGGTCGGCGCAGTTCATCTTCGAGGGGCATGCGCGGACGAAGGCCGAGGACGAATCGAAGCGCGTGGCGGAGGCGGGCGGATGCTTCCTGACGCCGTCGGACGCGGCTTATCCGGACCGGCTGCTCGAGATCTACGACCCCCCGGCGGTGCTTTGGATTCGCGGCGATGTGCCGCTGTTGCAGCGGGCCGGGATCGCGGTCGTCGGTACGCGGCAGCCTTCGCCCTACGGCGCCGGCATGGCGGAGATGCTCTCGCGCGACCTGACGAATCGTGGCATCGTCATCCTGAGCGGCATGGCGCGTGGCGTCGACACGGCCGCGCACAAAGGCGCGATCGAGGCGGGCGGCAAGACGGTCGCGGTCTGGGGAACGGGCATCGACGTCATCTATCCTAAAGAAAACAAGAAGCTTGCTGAGCAGATCGTAGCGACCGGCGGGACGATCGTGAGCGAATACCCGCTGGGGACGTTTCCCGCGCCGCAGAACTTTCCTATCCGCAACCGGATTTTGAGCGGGATGAGCGTCGGCGTGCTGGTGATCGAGGCGGCGGAGTACAGCGGCACGCGCATCACGGCGCGCTGCGCGATGGAGCAGAATCGCGACGTATACGCCGTGCCGGGCAATGTGACGAACAAGAACGCCTGGGGTCCGAACACGCTCATCAAGCAAGGCGCGAAGCTGACGGCGACGTGGGAGGACATCTGGGAGGATCTGCCCACGCACATCCGGCTGGAGCTCGAGGACGAGCGCGCCGCAAAACTGGGCGGTGAATCGAAATCGGGGGAGGCTGCATCCTTATTGAGCGAACCGGCAGCGGGGATGTCCGAGCATGAGCGGCTGGTCTTCGCCCGGCTGCGGCACGACGAGGCCACGCAGTTGGACGAGCTGATGGAGGCGCTTGAGGGTGAGCTGGGGTCGGCCGAGATCTTCACGGCGCTCTTCGAGCTGGAGCTTTCGGGCAAGGTGAGGTCGTTGCCGGGCAAGAACTACGTGAAGACGTTTTAGACGCCTTGGCGGCGTCGCAGGGCGGAAAAAGTACGACAGCAGATCCTTCGCTTCGCTCAGGACGACAATTTTTTCTGGGGTGCATGTGGTAAATACGCGCAAATGATTCAATTCATTGGGTTTACCTTTTGATTTTTGCGGGCGTCCAAGATGCGGCATTTGGACGAAACCTCCGATTTGTGGGATAGTCCGATTGGATTGTTTACGAATTGCGTGTTAGGTTCGCAATGAAACGCATGGCGGCAAGGCGGTTGGGGCCGAAGGGCTGGCGACTGCGGTGGGACAGAAGGTTGAAGGGAACGAATGAGCAAATCTCTCGTGATCGTGGAATCGCCGGCGAAGGCAAAGACGATCAATAAATATCTTGGCGACGATTACATCGTGGAGGCCTCGCTGGGCCACATTATGGATCTGCCGAAGAACGACATCGGTGTGGAGTTGAAGAAGCGTACGTTTGAGCCGACGCTGATCGTCTCGCCGGGCAAGGAAAAGATCGTCGACCGGCTGAAGAAGCTGGCCGCGAAGGCTGACGCTGTATACCTGGCGCCGGACCCGGACCGCGAAGGGGAGGCGATCGCCGCGCACCTAGCGATGCAGCTTCGCCCTGTATTAAAGGATAAGGCGACTCTGCAGCGTGTGACCTTCAACGAGATTACGCAGAAGGCCGTCAAGGCTGCGTTCCTGCAGGCTCGGGATGTGAATGAAAATCTGGTCGACGCGCAGCAGACGCGCCGTGTGCTGGATCGCCTGGTCGGCTACCAGATCTCGCCGCTGCTCTGGGACAAGGTGCGCCGCGGACTGAGCGCGGGACGTGTACAGACCGTCGCGCTGCGTCTGATCGTCGAACGCGAGCGGGAGATCAACGCCTTTCAGCCGGTCGAGTACTGGAATGTGACGGGCAAGCTGAAGACGCCTGGCGGACAGAGCTTTGCGGCGAAGTTCACCGGCATCGACGGGGAGACTGCGCGCGTTCCCAACGGCCTCGATGCAGACGGAAAAGCACAGTTCCTGCTGAACGCGCTGCCGAACGCGGCGGCGACCCTGGCGGTCACGGCCGACCTTGCGAAGGCGAACTGGTCGGTCGTCAGCGTGGACCGCAAACAGCGCAAACGCAACCCGACCGCACCCTACACGACCAGCAAGCTGCAGCAGGATGCCGCGGGCCGGCTGGGCTTCAATGTACGCCGCACCATGGGCGTCGCCCAGCGGCTGTACGAGGGTGTGGACATCGGCGGCGACGGCACGGTGGGTCTGATCACCTACATGCGTACCGATTCGACGCGTGTCTCGGCCGATTCGGTCGTCGAGGCGCGCGATTACATCGCCAAGCTGGGTCCGGACTATCTGCCCAAGCAGGCCGTGGATTACAAGGGCAAGAAAGACGCCCAGGACGCCCACGAGGCGATCCGTCCGACGCATGTCGACTACACGCCGGACTCGATCCGCTCGTACCTGAGCGAGGAGCAGTACAAGCTCTACAAGATGATCTGGCAGAAGTTCGTCTCGTCGCAGATGACCGCGGCGGTCTTCGACCAGACGACGGTCGAGATTGCGGCGAAGGCCGGCAAAACCTACGACTTCCGCGTGAGCGGCTCGATTCTCGTCTTCGACGGTTTTCTGAAGGTCTGGGAGAACGCCTCCGAGGATACAATTCTGCCGGAGATGACGCAGGGGCAGAGCCTGACCGCCGAGTCCGTCGATCCGGAGCAGAAGTTCACCGAGCCGCCGCCGCGCTTCAACGAAGCGAGCCTGGTGAAGACGCTCGAAGAGAAGGGCATCGGGCGTCCTTCGACCTATGCCTCGATCATCAATACGATTCAGGATCGCGACTATGTGAAGAAGATCGGCGCGAAGTTTGTGCCGACCGAGATTGGCATGGTCGTGACCGAGCTGCTGGTGAAGAACTTCCCGTATATCTTCGAGGCGGGCTACACGGCGCGGCTCGAGGGCGAGCTGGACGCGGTCGAAGGCGGCACGGAGCGCTGGACCGACCTGCTGGATGGCTTCTACACGCATCTGGAGCAGGAGCTGCTGGTCGCCGAGCACGACATGGAGGACATCAAGCGGCGCGAGACGCCGACGGATGAGAAGTGCGACAAGTGCGGCAGCCCGCTGATTCTGAAGTGGGGCAAGTTCGGCAGCTTCTACGCCTGCAGCGCCTTCTCGAAGGCCAAGGCCGTAACCGTCGCGCTGGGTCCGTGGAAGAAGGATCCGAAGGCGGTGCTGAAGAAGATTACCGGCTCGTTCCAGTTTCCGATGATCGTGAAGGCGGTGACCTTCGACGAGACGAACTACTCCGAAGAGGTCGCGGACGCGAAGCACTTCGCCGCGGCGGTCGCGAAGGCGTCCGGCAAGGGCAAAAAGGTGACGGCGGAGCCGGTGAGCTGCGACTTCACGAAGGAGAACTTTGCCGCGAAGCCGGACCTGACCGCTCCCGGAGCGGACGAGCAGCCGGAGCAGGAGTTCTGCGACAACTGCGGCAAGGAGATGGTGCTGAAGAATGGGCCGTGGGGTCCGTTCATGAGCTGTCCGGACTACGCGGCCGATCCGCCGTGCAAGACGATCCGCAAGCTGACGCAGAAGGTGCAGACCAAGCCGCCGGTGGTGCTCGAAGAGCCCTGCCCGAAGTGCGGCAAGCCGCTGCTGCAGCGTGACGGCCAGTATGGCGAGTTCATCGCCTGCTCGGGCTATCCGAAGTGCAAGTACGTGAAGCAGGAGCTGCTGGATGTGAAGTGCCCGAAGGACGGCGGCGATCTCGCGGTGCGCAAGACCAAGCGCGGCGACACGTTCTACGGGTGCGTAAACTATCCGAAGTGCGACTTCGCCTCGAATATGAAGCTGGTCGACGAGGTCTGCCCGAAGTGCGACAGCGCGTACCTGCTGGAGTACGGCAACAAGGAAGGCACGTACCTGGTGTGCCCGAACAATCGTGAGTTTCTGCCCAAGCGGCGCCCGAAGAAGGGCGCGCCGGAGGAGATTCCCACGACGCCGGAGTGCACCTACGAACGCCGGATCGGCGGACCTAAGTCCGAGGAACCCGCGGAGTCGGAAGAGGCGCTTGAGGAAAGCGTGGCTTAGAGGAGGCGACCGGCGGGGCGACGAGATGCGGTCCAGAGTCGTTGGATTGATCGGCGCTCCGCCGCTTTCTCGTGCGCGGACCCCGGTCGCGCAGAAGGCTGGATCGACCGCACTGCGTGCAGAGCCAAGGGTAAAAACCGAGCGTAGCCATCAGCGCATGCCCGATCCCGCCGCGCTTTTTTCGTTTCAGAGTTTCTGTCCTACACACCGCGCATGGCAGAGCCACCGTCTCAATTCTCCGTCTCAGCGTGCCGGGAGGTTCGCCCCCACGGATGAACTTGTTCGAGGGGAGTTTAGAAGGGCCCGAGGATCTGAGTTGCAGACGGTATACGCTGGGGGCGGAGAGCTGGATTGCGGATTCCGTAAATCATTTTCCGCAGCCCGCGTTCGCGTGGGGGCGCTTCCGTTTTGGCTCTATTCCTGTTACAAATGCGCTGTGCGTCTGTGGCTGGTTTTTTGTGTTCTATGGCTCGCGGCGCAACTCGATGGTTCTGGAAGTGGGCGAGTAAGATGGCGAAGGCGACCTGGAACGGCAAGCTGTTAGCTGAAAGCGACACGTACGAGACGGTCGAAGGCAATGTGTATTTTCCTGACGAATCGGTGAAGCGTGAGTACCTGAGGGCCAGTTCGACCTCGTCGAGCTGCCCGTGGAAGGGACAGGCTCGCTACTGGACGCTCGTCGTAGACGGACAGGAGAATCCCGATGCGGCGTGGTACTACCCGGATCCCAAGCCGGCGGCGCGCAACGTGAAGCATCACGTGGCGTTCTGGCGTGGGGTTGAGGTGACGAAGTAGGTTTCCTGCTACCTCTGAATACAAATGCAGGGGCAGATTGCTGCGGGAACGACGAGCAGGACAAGCAACGACAGACGGAAGCAGGCGCAGTCAGCTTAGTAGGCCTGCGCCTGATCGATCGGTAGACGCACCTGAAAACAGGTGCGTCCCGGCGCGGACTCGACCGTAATGAAGCCGGAGTGCTTGCTGACGATGCGTTGCGCAGTGTCGAGGCCGAGGCCCAAGCCGCGTCCCGGGGCTTTCGTCGTATAAAAGGGTTCGAAGACGCGCGAGACCAGCGTGGGCGCAATGCCTAGGCCGGAGTCGATCACCTCGACGAAGGCCATCTGACCGTTCAACCGCGTGGTCAGGCGTAGCGTGCCGCCGGTGGGCATGGCGTCCAGCGCGTTTTCGATCAGCGCCGTCCAGACCTGGTTCAGCTCGCTGCCGTAGGCGCCGATGGGCGGCAGATGCGGGTCGAAGTCCGTCTCGACCTTGATGTCGGCGAGGCGTGAACCGAACATCGCCAGTGTATTTTCGAGCGACTGCGCGAGATCGATATCCTGAATCGGCGCCTGGTCCATGTAGGAGTAGTCCTTGATGGCCGTGATCAGGTCGAAGATGCGTCCGGTCGATTCGACGATGGTCTCGGACATGCGCTCCACGCCGACCGAGCTGGCGAAGGTCGTCAAGGAGAGCGGAAGGTCCTGCGCGGGGATGATCTCGGCGAGTTCGTCGAGCTGATCGAGGCCCAGCGGCGTATCGGCGAGCGTCGGCGCGATGGTCCACGGCTCCGGTACGTCGTGCCGCTCCAGCCACTGCATGAAGAGATCTTCGCGGTCCGACTGGGCAAGCGGACTGACCTCGGACGAGTGGCGGAAGGCAAACTCCGCCATGCGTGCGCGCGTGCGCGTGATCCATTCCTTGAAGAGCCTCGATGTATCGTTGCCGGCGGAGGCGCTGAGCGCGCCTAGCCTGTAGGACTGCTGGCCGTACTGACGCAGCTCCGCGAAGAGCGAAGCGGCGGTGCGCTGCGCGGCGGAGGCGGGGTTGTTCAGCTCATGCGCCAGATTGGCGGCGAGCTTGCCGAGGGCGGAGAGCTTCTCCGCCTGCTGCTCCATGCGCGTCACCTCGCGCACGCGGTCGAGCAGCGTGCTGACGCAGCGCTGGCCCATCGACGGGATGGCCTTCAGCATCTCGGGAAAGAGGTCTTTGTGGATGTCCAGCACCCACGACGGCCCGATCGTATAGCCGTCGCCGCCGTAGCCCTTCATGCGCGAGAAGGGGAGTAGACCGGTCATCTGGCCGGCGCGTCCGATGAAGAGCGCCATGGGGCCTGAAACACGGCGGCGCACATGCACCTCCCCGCGCAGGATGAAGTTCAGATGCGCGGTGGGCTCGCCCTCGCGGAAGATCATGGAGCCTTCGCAGCCCATGCGCTCGGTGCCGTGCGTGGCCAGCCACATATACTCCTCGTCGGCCAGCCCGTTGAGCTGCGTGACGGTGCGCAGCGCCTCGACGATCTCAGGCAGCGGAGTCGGCTTCTGCGGCTTTAACGCCAGAAGATAGGGCTCGACTTCGGCGGCCTGGGATTCGGATTGGAGTTCGTAGGTCGTCGCCATAAGATTCCATGGTACTGCTTTGAGCCGTGTAGTGCTTTGGACGCGCAGGACGTGCGTTATGACTCTTTATACGCCGTCTGGGGCGAGGATGTTCCGCGTGGCGGATCGTTTCTGCGAGTATATCCTTCGTTTTTTCTTCGCCAAACAATTATTTTTCCACTTCATTTTTTACTGCGATCCTTGTCCTCTTCCTGTCGCATGGGCATGGAGTCGATCAGCTCGCGGAGGCGATCCCAGGTGACCGGGGTCTGGGAACGAAACTTCTCTTCGCCATCCTTGCCCAGCAGAAGAACGGTGAGGCCGGTGGGTTCGATGTGGAACTGCTCGCGTGCGTGGGCTGCTTCGCTGGCGGTCATGTGGCCAGCCTCGGCCTTATTGAAATGCGTTCCAGTGAAGAAGCCGCCCTTCGCGGGCAGCGGCAAAATGACGACGTCGCGCTCGGTGACCTCGCTGCCGTGGCCTTCGAGCAGCTTCAGTTGCTGGATGAAATCCGGCGTCGCCGAGGGCGCGAAGACGAGGATGGGGCGATAGTAGCTCTTCATGGAGTCGAGGGTGAAGGGCTTGGAGCTGTCGACGCCGGTGGTCTGGGCCGGCATGGGCCGGGCTGCGACCGGCAGAGTCAGTGCGACGGCGAGGAGCAGGCGAGGGAAGGGATTCGATGGGCGCATAAGGAAGAGATGCGGGCGAGGCTATTTGCGGGCGCCCGACCACTCCAGATAGGAGGTGAAATCCTTCGATCCCGGTGGCGCGAACTGGAACTTGCCCGTCATCACCTTGCCTTCGAGGTGATAGATGAGCCGGAACTGCGGGCCGGGGGTGTTCGAGAGGAAGACAGCCGTGTTCGCGTCCGGCGTGGCGATGTCGTAGTGGATCGTGTGGCCTTCGTTGTCGAAGTAGATGGCGTGCAGCGCGCCGTTCTCCGGGTAGATGGTGAGCATGTCGTGATGATCGCAGTCGAAGCCCTGCGGCCCTTTACATGCATCGAGCGAACCGGTGCGGGTGATAACTTTGCCCTTCAGATCCGGCCGGAAGGTATAGTCGCCGAGCGCGGTGGCGCCGGTTGCCCCGCTGGCCGCCGTCGCGGCGCTCCATGTGCCGAAGAGAAAGCTGAGCGGCGTGAACTGGGTATCCTGGCGCGCGGCGGCGGGAAGGCTGAACGCAAGAGAGGCAACGAGCGCCCTCAAGATGAACTTGGATGACATGCGTTGCCTCTCTCTTATTGGCGAACTGCGGGGTTGAGTTATGCCTTGACGACGGCTCCGTCGACGACCTTCACGGGGCTGAGGAACGGCATCGCCGCGCGAAGCTCCGCGCCGACAACCTCGATCTTGTCGGCCGACTCGGTGCTGCGGTACTTGTTCAGCTCGTGGCGGCCGGTCTTGTTCTCCTCGATGAACTTCTTGGCGAAGGCGCCGTTCTGGATCTCGGTGAGGAGCTCCTTCATGGCCTTCTTCGTGTCCGGCGTGACGATGCGCTTCTGCGCCTCGTAGCCGCCCCACTCGGCGGTGTCCGAGATGGAGTAGTTCATGTAGGCGAGTCCGCCGCGGTACATCAGGTCGACGATCAGCTTCAGCTCGTGCAGGCACTCGAAGTAGGCGAGTTCGGGCTGGTAGCCGGCCTCGACGAGGGTCTCGAAGCCCGCCTTGACGAGGGCCGCGGTTCCGCCGCAGAGCACGGCCTGCTCGCCGAAGAGGTCGGTTTCGGTCTCTTCGGTGAAGGTGGTTTCGAGCACGCCGGCGCGGGTGCAGCCGATGGCCTTGGCGTAGGAGAGCGCGAGCGCGAGCGCATTGCCGCTGGCATCCTGCTCGACCGCGACCAGGCCGGGTACGCCGCCGCCTTCGGTGTAGGTCTCGCGGACGCGGTGACCGGGGCTCTTGGGCGCCACGAGCGAGACGTCGACCGTGGCGGGCGGAGTGATGGTGCGGAAGCGGATGTTGAAGCCGTGCGCGAACATCAGGGTCGCGTCAGGCTTCAGGTTCGGCTCGATGTCCTCGTGGTAGACCTTCGCCGCGGTCTGGTCGGGCGTGAGGTTCATGATGACGTCGGCCCACTTGCTGACCTCGGCGACGGTGCCGACGGCGAGGCCGGCGTTCTTCGCGCGCGCCACGTTGGGCGAATCCGCGCGCAGGCCAACCATGACCTCCACACCGGAGTCCTTGAGGTTCAGCGCGTGGGCGTGGCCCTGCGAGCCGTAGCCGATGATGGCGACTTTCTTCGCCTGGATAAGAGAGAGGTCTGCGTCTGCGTCGTGGTAGGTCTTTGCCATGATGTTTGTACGTTTCCTTTGTGGTTGCTGTTGAAAGTTTACGCCTACTGTGTGGCTTGGGTCTCGCAACGGTTACGAACGACATGCAGGATGTTGGCTTGCATGTCGGACATCACCGCGTCCGACCAAAGTGCGGCGTAGAGATTGAAATCGGTGGAGAGGCGCTCCTGACTGCTCAGGCGGAGGAGTGTGCTGCCATCGCCCTGGGGCTCGAGTACATATTCCCCAGTAAGAACATCGAAGAACCGGCCGCCAACGGTGACGTGCTCATCGAGCGTAGTCGAAGGAATGTGGGCGGTGTCGGCACGGATGGTGAAGGCGATCCGGTGGTCCGGTTCCCACGCGGTGATCGTCTCGACGAAATTGAGTCCGCGCTCGAAGCTGGCGTTGCGCACCCCGCCGATGCCTTGGTAGGAAAGCGTCGCTTCCACCGGTCTGGGAAAGCCGATGGCGTTGGCCCACGACGGGCGCAGCTCCGAAGGAGAGATGGCTCGCACACGTTCGATGTTGCGCCAAACCACGGCAGCTGGAGCGTGGACAACGATCGAGTTGTGGACGGTGCGCGTCTCCAGCGGCTGATTAAGCGTGGTCTCCACCATTGCGAGTACGAGCGGCAGCGCCGCCAGGCAGTACATCGTCGTGTTGCCGCCGCGAAGACGCAGATAACGGTGGAGCGCTCTTACAGCGAGGCCACCGGCTGCCGAGGAGATCAATGCGGGCGGCACGATGAAGATCGCGCAGATGATGCCCTCCCATGCGATGAAGATGGCAAGCGCAAGATTGATCGCGATGGGTATCCACGCATTGACGACGCACTCGCCGAGCGTCCATGGCTCCTGACTGCTGCCCTGCCATACGGTGATGGCTCCGGCGAGGAACGGGCCCAGGAAAAGAAAAGAGAACGACATCAAGATCGCGCCGCCTTGTTGCTCCTGATGGAAGGGAGGCAGTCCCGAGATGCCGCGAAAGACCAGAAGATAAACACTCGCCATCGCAGCCGCGCCCCATAAACCACGCCACCAGGGTCTCGGACGCGTGATCGCGGCATCGGAGAGGGGCTGACGGGCTGCGACGAGTCTGGGTTGCCGGCGCGCGCGAGAGCGCCGGCCGTCGATGCGTGCGATCCAGACGGCGCCGCCCAGAATCAGCAGAAGTCCCGGGCCAATCAGATGGTCGAGGACGGGGCTCACTCTTCCTCTTCGTGAACGTCGTCGAACTGGTTGGGCAGAATGTCGTCGCCCAGCGGCTCGGGATTGGGTGGGCGGACGAAGGCGTTGGTCGGCGTGGTATCGGCGCCGGGTGTGCCCAGCGCCTTGAGAACGCGGCTGGTGTGCATGCCGCGGCGCATCGCCATGCGGCCCGTGCGTGAGACCTCGAGGATGGTATATCCGCTCTCGGTGACGACCTGGATGAGGCCTTCGATCTTCGACGAGCTGCCTGTCATCTCCAGCATGATCGACTCCGGCGCCAGGTCGACCACGCGGGCGCGAAAGACGTTCGCCAGTTCGAATATCTGCGAGCGAGACTGCTGGCCGTTCGGATGGCTTGGGCCGGCGGCGATCTTGATCAGGCAGAGCTCGCGGATGACGGCTTCGCTGCGGCCCATCTCGTCGACGTCGATGGTGATCTCGAGCTTATAGAGCGACGCCTTGATGCGGTGCGCGGCGTGGTCCGGCGCCTCGCAGACGATGGTCATGCGCGAGGTCTCGGGCCGCTCCGACTCGCCGACCGTCAGGGACACGATGTTGATGTTCAGACGGCGGAAGAGCGAGGCGACGCGGGTGAGCACGCCGGGTTTGTCTTCAACGAGAGCTACGAACGTGTGGAGCATAGGTCCTCAAAAGAGAAGCAGGGTTAGGAGTGAGGCGTCGGCGTGTAAGGCGCTTCGGAATCCCATAGCTGGATCTCGGCGCCGTCCGCGCGGTGCAGCACTCCGCTGTCGGTCAGTGGATTCTTGTAGGAGCCGAAGGTGTAATCGCCGGCTCCGTGGTAGCTCGCCTCGCAGGGAAGCGGGCCCTTGGTGAACTTTTCGCCGGCACACTTCGCGCCGCGATAGACGTGGAACCAGACGATCGGTTGACGTGCGTCGACGAAGGTCTGCGAGAGATGAAGCGCGTCGAAGGTCTTCGTGTGAGCCGCGTCGCGAAGCTGCCATACGATCGCTTCAATCTCGTCGTCGGTGGCGTCTTCTTTGGTGACGAGGGTGTAGGTGTCGTTGTCCTGGTGAAAGATCTTGAAGGCTGGCGGTGCGACGGTAGGCCGGTCGGGGAAGGCAGGCTTCGCCTCCACCGTGCCTCTTGGCGTGGGCGGCGTGGCCTTGCATCCAAAGGCGCAGGCCAGGGAAAGTATCAGCGCCAAAGGCGCTTTCCCGATGCCTTCCGTGGCTCTGCCGGGCATTACTCGTCCTCCGCAGTCTCAAGCAAAGGATCGTGCTGAGGCCGCCTTACCATCTCATGCAGCGCCGCGCCGGGTGCGATCATCGGGTAGACGCCGTCTTCCTTCTCCACCTGGAAGTTGATGAGGAAGGGCTTGCCGCCGGTTCTTGCCTTTGTAACCGTCGGCGTTACATTCTTGCGCTCGCTGACATGCGAGCCTTCGATGCCATGTGCGCCCGCAAGCATCACGAAGTTGGGAGACAGGATCGGAGAGGCCGAGTAGTTCTTATCGTAGAACGCCTCCTGCCACTGCCGCACCATGCCGAGGAAGCCGTTGTTGATGACGGCGATGTTGATCGGAAGCGACTCCTGCATGATGGTCGAGAGCTCGGATGCCGTCATCTGGAAGCCGCCATCGCCCGCGATGACCCACACATCCTTGGTGGGGCATGCGACCTTCGCGCCGATGGCGGCGGGCAGGGCGAAGCCCATGGTGCCGAGGCCGCCCGACGTGACAAGCGAGCGTGGCGCATCGTGCTTGAAGTACTGCGCCTCCCACATCTGGTGCTGGCCTACGTCGGTGACGATGATGGTCTCGCGCTCGCGGCCCGCGGCGACGGCCTCGCGCCAGATGTCGTGGATGACATGCGCGGCGTAGAGATGGCCGTTGTCCGGCAGGTTGATGATGTCGCGCACGGCGGCGTCGCCCTTCATGGCGTTCACTTCGCTGATCCAGCTTGCGTCGTTGCTCGCGGGGATGAGCGGCAGCAGCGTGCTGAGGATCGTCTTCAGGTCGCCGATGAGCGCCACGTCCGCGCGCACGTTCTTGCTGATCTCGCTGGGGTCGATCTCGATGTGGATCTTCTTCGCGTTCGGCGCGTAGTGGGCGAGGTTGCCGGTCACACGGTCGTCGAAGCGCATGCCGAAGGCGAGCAGCAGGTCCGACTGCTGGATCGCATGGTTGACCCACGACTCGCCATGCATGCCCATCATGCCCAGCGCGAGCGGATGGTGAACGGGGAACGAGCCGAGTCCAAGCAGCGTGCTGGCGACGGGCACCTGGCGGCGTTCGGCGAAGGCCAGCACCTCGGCCTCGGCGCCCGACTGCGCGATGCCGTGGCCGGCGAGGATGACGGGACGCTTGGCGTTGAGGATCAGTTCGATGGCCTGCTGGATGCTCGTCGATTCAGCGCGCAGCATCGGATGGTCGCGATGCGGCGCGGGCGCTGCGTCTTCGAACGAGAAGGCTGCGGTGGCCTGCTGGGCGTCCTTGGTGATGTCGATCAGGACGGGGCCGGGGCGTCCCTGCTGCGCGACCTGGAAGGCCTTGCGCACGGTGGGGGCGATGTCCTCGGCGCGGGTGACGAGGTAGTTGTGCTTGGTCACGGGCAGGGTGATGCCGGTGATGTCGACCTCTTGAAACGCATCGGAACCCAAGACCTTGGAAGACACCTGGCCGGTGATGGCGATCATCGGGATGGAGTCCAGCATGGCCGTGGCGAGGCCGGTGACGAGGTTCGTCGCGCCAGGTCCGCTGGTCGCCATGCAGACGCCCACGCGGCCGCTGGCGCGCGCGTAGCCGTCGGCCATGTGCGATGCGCCCTGCTCATGCCGGGTGAGGATGTGGTGCACGGTGGGGAACTTGCGGAGCGCGTCGTAGATGGGCAGGATCGCGCCGCCGGGATAACCGAAGACGGTCGTGACGCCCTCGCCGGCAAGGGTGGCCCAGAGGATCTCGGCTCCGGTGAGTTGAGGATGCTGATTGTTGCTCGAATTAATATTCATAACTTGTTTCCTCAAGATGGCTAGGCGGTTTGAATGGCGGTAGCGAGCGCTTTTCTAAGTACTGATAATTCACTCAATAAAACGGATATGAGCTTTAGGCCGATCAGATCGTAGATTTCCACGATCTCGTTATCATCTTCGAATGCTAAGGTCATCCATTCCGTGGACCATCTACGCAATTTCACGTAATACTCAGGGTCATCCGTATTTGCATCAGTTTGCGAATCGACCAAAGCGAAAGCGCGGGTCGCGAGACCCGCAAGAAACTTCGCTACTTCGTTCTGCGATGCGGAATTCGGTTCTTGAAAAGAATCTGGATCGAAAATGATCCGAAAATTAGTAAGAACTTCTTGTGCTCTCTCTGCGATACCCGGCCTCTGCGCCGCGCCGTCGAGCCAATACAGCACGAATGCCACCTTGGTGAAGTGAACCAGTTTCGCAACTGCACGAAACTGGTGTTCGTTCACCTTAGAAAACTGATCAAACGTCAGCCAGTCTTCGCACCACCGCATGAGGGTAGCCGCTTCGACGACCGCATCTGTTCGTGTGACTGCTGCCTTATGCGATTTGAACCAAGACATAATTGACTCCGCTAGCGTTGCACTACGTCGTGACCGCACCTTCACTTGCGCTGCTGACGGAGTTGGCGTACTTCGCAAACACACCACGCTTATACCGAGGAGCAGGCGCAGACCACTTCGCGAGACGTGCAGCAATCTCCTCCGCTGGAACCTCAAGCCGCAGCTCCCGGTTAGGAACGTCGAAGGTGATGAGGTCGCCCTCGTGCACGGCGGCGATCGGTCCGCCGAGGTAGGCCTCGGGGGCGACGTGGCCGCACATCAGGCCGCGTGTCGCGCCGCTGAAGCGTCCGTCGGTCAGGAGGGCAACGGTCTCGGAGAGCTCCGGGATGCCCTTGACCGCGGCGGTGACGGCGAGCATCTCGCGCATGCCGGGGCCGCCCTTCGGGCCTTCGTAGCGAATGACGAGGACATCGTTGGGGTTGATCTTGCCGGACTCTACTGCCGCGTGGCAGTCGTCTTCGCAATCGAAGACGCGCGCCGGGCCCTGGTGGAAGATGCGCTCGTGGCCCGCGACCTTGATGACCGAGCCTTCGGGCGAGAGGTTGCCCTTCATGATGACGAGGCCGCCGGTGGGCTTCAACGGATTCTCCCACTCGCGGATGACGACCTGGCCGGGCGTCTCGACTGCCTTGGCAGCCTCCTCAGCCAGCGTGAGGCCCGAGACGGTGGGCTCGTCGGCGTGCAGCAGGCCCTTCTCGATAAGGCGCTCGGCAAGTACGCGTGAGCCGCCCGCGGCCTGGTAGTCGGTCGCGGCGTACTTGCCGCCGGGCGAGAGGTCCACGATGAACGGAGTCTTCTCGCTGATCGCGTCGAAGTCGTGCATGTCGAGCGGGATGCCCAGCTCGCGCGCGATGGCGATGAGGTGCAGCACGGCGTTGGTGCTGCCACCCGAGGCGCAGACCGCGGTGATGGCGTTCTCGAGCGCCTTGCGTGTAAGGATCTTCGACGGACGCATGTCGCGCTTGCAGAGATCGAGGATCATACGGCCTGCCTCGCGGCTTGCGCTGGCCTTCTCAGCCGACATGGCGGGCACGCCGGTGAGGTTGAAGGGCGAGATGCCGAGGAACTCGCCGGCCATCGCCATGGTGTTCGCGGTGAACTGTCCGCCGCATGCGCCAGGGCCGGGACAGGCTGCGGCTTCGAGCGCTTCAAGCTGGTCGTCGCTAATCTTGCCGGCGGCGTGCGAACCCATGCCCTCGAAGACGTTGAGGATGGTGATCTCTTTGATGGAGCCGTCGGGCTGTGCGAGCTTGCCCGGTGCGATCGACCCGCCGTAGAGCATCATGGCGGGGATGTCGAGCCGCGCCATGGCCATGATGGTGCCGGGCATGTTCTTGTCGCAGCCCGCGATGCACACGATGCCGTCGAAGAGGTTGCCGCGCGCGACGAGCTCGATGGAGTCCGCGATGACCTCGCGCGAGATCAGCGAAGCCTTCATGCCCTCGGTGCCCATGGTGATGCCGTCCGAGATGGTGACGGTGTTGAACTCCATCGGCGTGCCGCCCGCGTCGCGGATGCCCTGCTTCACGGCTGCGGCGACATCGCGCAGATGGAAGTTGCAGGGGCCGATCTCGGTCCAGGTGTTGGCCACGCCGATGATGGGCTTGTGCAGGTCTTCCTTGCTGAAGCCGACGCCACGCAGGTACGAGCGGGCAGCGGCGCGGTTCGGGCCTTCGGTGAGAGGGATGCTGTACTTCTTCGGATTGATTTCGTTGCTCAAGACTGACCTCTTATGCGGATGATGCGAGCTGATTACTTCGTTGGCGACGTGACCTTTTGCAGATCAGCAGCAAGATGGTTGTGCGCGTCCAGCAGGTTCTTTTCAATGCTGGACTGGCGATTTGCGCCAGGTTCGTATTCATTTATGGACCACAAGACGATTCGAGTCCGTGGATCGAGTATGCGGAGTGCATGAACATGTCCGGGATTATTCTGACCGACCACGTCACTGATGCTGTACTCGAGAATCAGGTCGGCGTCTTGAGGTGTGAGCACAATGTCGAATCGATGAAGCTTCTGGATCGCATTGTAGAGATGTGTATAAAGAAACTCACTGCCTTCTGCGCTGCCTATCGTGTTGTTTGAGATGAAGACAGTCTTCGCCGATGCGAGTTGAGCCGGCTTGGGCGCGGTTGGGAGGTCTGAGGTCTGGGCCTGAAGAAGCCTTCCAACCGATAACGCCACGAGTGCGATGCTCATCTTCATGCGATTCACGACAATCCTCCCTTATGCAGCACTTACTCGTGGCGTCAGCCAGAACTCTTCATCATGTTTAGCTTCGTAGCTATCCAGTTCAGACTCATGCCGCAGCGTAAGCCCAATATCGTCCAGTCCATTCAGCAGGCAGTACTTGCGGAAGGGATCGATCTCGAAGGTCGCGCTGAAGCCCTGGTCGTCGGTGACGGTCTGGGCCTCGAGGTTGATGGTGATCTTGTGCGCGGGGTTCGACGTGCTTCGGTGCGTGAGCAACTCGACATCGGCCTCGGAGAGGCGAACGAGGATCATGCCGTTCTTGCCGGCGTTCGAGAAGAAGATATCCGCGAAGCTCGGTGCGATGACGGCGAGGAAGCCGAAGTCGGTGAGCGCCCATGCGGCGTGCTCGCGCGAGCTGCCGCAGCCGAAGTTCTTGCCTGCGATGAGGATCTTCGAGCCTTTGTACTCGACCTTGTTCAGCGCGAAGTCCTTGCGCTCGGAGACATGGTCGGGCGTGTCGAGATCGTAGCGCCAGTCGTAGAAGAGGAACTCGCCGTAGCCCGTGCGCTCGATGCGCTTGAGGAACTGCTTCGGGATGATCTGGTCCGTGTCGATGTTCGACATGTCGAGCGGGATGGCGGTGCTGGTCAGTACATTGATGGCGATCATGGCTAGTTGGCCTCCTTGAACTTCCAGTTGCGGACGTCGGTCAGGTGACCCGTGATAGCAGCGGCCGCGGCCATCACCGGCGAGACGAGATGGGTGCGTGAGCCGCGTCCCTGGCGGCCTTCGAAGTTGCGGTTGCTGGTGGAGGCGCAGCGCTCGCCGGGCGCGAGGATGTCGGGATTCATACCGAGGCACATGCTGCAGCCGGGTTCGCGCCAGTCGAAGCCAGCGGTCTTGAAGATGATGTCGAGACCCTCTTCTTCGGCCTGTGCTTTGACGCTCTGCGAGCCGGGCACGACCATTGCGCTGACCGTGGTGGCGACGTGATAGCCGCGTACGACCGAGGCCGATGCGCGCAGGTCCTCGATGCGTGCGTTGGTGCAGGAGCCAATAAAGACGCGGTCGATGGCGATCTCCTGCATCGGCTTGCCGGCTTCGAGCGCCATGTATTCGAGCGCGCGCTCGAAGTTGTTCTGGTCGGCCTCGCTTGCGCTGGGGTCGAGCGTGGGGACGGTGGAGTCGATGCCGGTGACCATGCCGGGGCTGGTGCCCCAGGTGACCGTGGGCGTCAGTGTCGCGGCGTCGATGTGCAGCTCGCGGTCGAAGATTGCTCCTTCATCGGTTACAAGTTGCGACCACTGCTCGACGGCGAGGTTCCACGCATCGCCGGCAGGGGAGAAGCGACGGCCCTTCAGGTAGTCGAAGGTGATCTGGTCGGGAGCGATCATGCCTGCGCGCGCGCCGGCCTCGATGCTCATGTTGCAGATGGTCATGCGGCCTTCCATCGAGAGCGAGCGGATGGTCGAGCCGGCGTACTCGACGACATAGCCGGTTGCGCCCGCGGTGCCGATCTGCCCGATGATGTGCAGGACGATGTCCTTCGCGGTGACGCCGTAGGGAAGCGCGCCATCGACCGAGATGCGGAAGGTCTTCGGCTTGTCCTGCGGCAGGGTCTGCGTGGCCATCACATGCTCAACCTCGCTGGTGCCGATGCCGAAGGCCAGTGCTCCGAAGGCGCCGTGGGTGCTGGTGTGCGAGTCGCCGCAGACGATGGTCATGCCCGGCTTAGTGAGGCCAAGCTCCGGCCCGATGATGTGGACGATGCCTTGCTCGGGCGCCTGCACGTCGTACAACTCGACGCCGAAGTCCTTGCAGTTCTGGCGCAGCGCCTGGATCTGCCTGGACGAGATCTGGTCGAGAATATGTAACCGATCCTGAACAGATGACGTCGGCACGTTGTGATCGACCGTGGCGACGGTGCGATCAGGCCGGCGCAGCTTGCGCCCCGCCATGCGCAGACCGTCGAAGGCCTGCGGGCTCGTGACCTCGTGTACGAGGTGCAGGTCGATGTAGAGAATCGACGGCTCATTCGCGGGAGCAACGACGAGGTGCTGCTGCCATACCTTTTCGAACAGTGTTTTCGGAGTGCTCATTTCGTGGCCTCGGGTTTGGTGGTTTGGGGGTCGAGGATGCCGATGGTATCCGGCTTGAAAGGGTGCGGCGTGCCGTCGGGATCGACCAGCACGGCGGTGGTGATGCGCTGGTGAATGCCGGTGCGTGCGATGGGCTCTTCGGACCAGCGCACGAGGCTCTTGACCAGTGGCGCGGGCAGGTGGTCGCTGGTCATGGCGACGTCGGGGAAGATCCAGAGCGTGTACTCGGCGCCTGGGTCGGTGGTGACTTTGGACTCGCGTATCCAGTCGATGGCGGCGAAGACGACGAGCGGTTGCGTGTTCTTCTGGCCGCTGTTCAGGTCGACAAAGACGAGCCCGCGCGAGGGGCAGAAGTGGAAGACGCAGCCGGTGAAGGTGAGGTAGCGGTTGTCATCCGCGATGACCTTGCCGGGGATCGCGAGGAAGTCGTACGCGGTGTCGGCGAGCGACTTGCGCGGCGGCATGTTCGGCCCCCAGAAGGCCTGTGGCGCGGTCAGGTACTGATCGATGAACGGGCGAAAGTGCGGGTCCTGGATGAGGTCGTTCTCGCGGCCTTCGGCGGGCGGCGGGGAGTACTGCCAGAGCCATTCGGTGTCGACCCATTGGATCTTCTGTTTCTTTGCGTTCTTCGGCGGGATGGGTGGCGGGCCCAGGGTTTGAGCCGGGGCGATCATGACGTTCGCGAAGGCGAGTGTGGCCGCGATGGCCGTACAACGAAGTGAGACTCCCCACGATAGCTTCGGCTTCGCCTTCGTGATCATGGGACACCCGATCGGATTGTGATGGCGCATCTTCATGGGTTAGCTCGCGTAGTAGTCGCGTTTTCGTTTGCGGTCGATGGCTCGCTGCCTGCTGCCCGCGAGCCACACGGTGAGGTTGCCGATGACCGCGAAGGTCGCGGCGCAGATGAGGACGATGAACCATTTGTAACCACGAATGAGCTGAATCAACGACGCCACGACGATGGCGGCGTTGACCAGTTGGTACATCGTCTTGTGGCTGATCCTCATCGTTATACGCCGTGTAAAGACTGGCTGCGGTCGAGCGCCTGGGTCAGAGCTTCGAGCACCAGCTTGCCCATCTGCGTGGTGGTCACGACTGCATGTGCGGGGTCGGTGTTGCGTGCGATGTCCGCCGTGCGATGGCCTGCTTCGAGCACCGTCGTCACAGCCTTCTCGACTGCGTCTGCCTCGGCGTCGAGACCGGCCGAGTGACGCAGCACCATCGCCGCCGTCAGAATCGCGCCCAGCGGATTCGCCTTGCCCGTGCCCGCGATGTCGGGCGCCGAGCCGTGGACGGGCTCGTAGAGATTCACCGCGCCGCCGATGGTCGCGGACGGCAGCATGCCGAGCGAGCCGGTGATGACGCCCGACTCGTCCGAGAGGATGTCGCCGAAGAGGTTCTCGGTCAGCACGACGTCGAAGCTGCGCGGCGTGTTCATCAGGTGCATCGCCATGGAGTCGACGAGCTGGTGCTCGAGCGTGACGTCGGGATAGCTCTTGGCGACCTCGGTCACAACCGCGCGCCAGAGCTGCGAGACCTCGAGCACGTTCGCCTTGTCGACGCTCGTGACCTTCTTCTTGCGCTTGCTTGCGAGTTCGAATGCGACCTTCGCGACGCGCTCGACCTCGGGCTTGGTGTAGCGCATGGTGTTGATCGCCTCTTCGCAATGCACGGGGGTATCGCGGTTCCACCAGCGCGGAATGCCGAAGTAGAGACCGCCGAGCAGCTCGCGCACGAAGAGGATATCCGCGCCCTTGGTGATCTCCGGGCGCAGCGGCGAGTTGTTCGCGAGCGCTGGGTATGCGATCGACGGCCGCAGGTTCGCGAAGCCGCCGAGGATCTGGCGAATCTGCAGCAGTCCGGCCTCGGGACGCTTGTCCGGCGGCAGCGAGCCATACTTGCTGTCGCCCACGGCGCCAAGCAGCACGGCGTCGGCGGCGAGTGCGGTGTCGATGGTCTCCTGCGGCAGCGGACCTCCGGTCGCGGTGATGGCCACGCCGCCGATCAGGCCTTCGACGAAGGTGAACTCATGGCCGCCAAACTCCGCGACCGCGCGCAGGATGTTCGTGGCTTCGTGGGTAACTTCCGGGCCGATGCCGTCGCCGGCGAGGACTGCAATCTTGAGCTTCATGCGTTCTCCAAAAACAGGGAATAGGGAATGGGGCTTGGAGTTCAGGGCTGGCGGCCAGGGGTGGGCTGAGACCCTATCCCCTGGCCCCCGTAACCTGATGCTCGTGGAGCAGACCAAGCAGGTCCTGGTCGTAGATGAGCTTCTTGCGGTCGGCGAGCTCGGTGAAGCGCCCGTAGACGACATCGAGCTCTGCGCGCGAGAGCGTGTGGCCGAGGTCGATGAAGCGCTGTTCGAGCGCCCGGCGGCCGCTGTGCTTGCCCAGCACCAGCGAGTTGTGCGCGACGCCGACCGACTCCGGCGTCATGATCTCGTAGGTCAGCGGGTTCACCATCACGCCGTGCTGATGAATGCCGGCCGCATGCGCGAAGGCATTCGCGCCGACGATGGCCTTGTTCGGCGCCGCGCCGAAGCTGATGACCTGCGAGAGCATCTGGCTGGTCGGATAGAGCTGCTTCATCACGATGTTGCTGTGGTAGGGAAGTTTGTCCTTGCGCACGGTCAGGATGGCCGCGACCTCTTCAAGCGCCGCGTTGCCCGCGCGCTCGCCGATGCCGTTGATGGCGCATTCGATCTGCCGCGCGCCGCCCTCGATGGCCGCGATGGAGTTCGCGACCGCGAGGCCGAGGTCGTCGTGGCAGTGCGCGGAGAGCGTGACGTTCTCAATGCCCGGAACGCGCGCGCGCACCATGCGGAACATGTCGCCGTACTCCTGCGGGATGCAATAGCCGACGGTGTCGGGCAGGTTCAGCGTTGTGGCGCCGGCCTGAATGGCGACCTCGCAGACCTTGACGAGGAACTCGGGGTCGGTGCGGGTCGCGTCTTCGGGCGAGAACTCGATGTCGTCGCAGTAGGTGCGGGCGAGCGCGACCATCTCGGCGATCTGTTCGAGCGCCTGCTCGCGCGTGATCTTCAGCTTGGCCGCCATGTGCAGGTCGGAGGTGGAAAGAAACGTGTGGATGCGGGCGCGCTCGGCCGGCTCGATGGAGCGGGCAGCAGCCTCGATGTCCTCGCGCTTGCAGCGTGCGAGCGATGCGATGCGTGGACGACGCACCTCACGGGCGATGGTGCGGATGGATTCCAGGTCGCCCTGCGAGGCGATGGCGAAGCCGGCCTCGAGGATGTCGACGCCGAGCGCCTCCAGCTGGCGCGCCATGCGCAGCTTCTCATCGTGGTGCATGGTGCAGCCAGGGCTCTGTTCGCCGTCGCGAAGCGTGGTGTCGAAAAATACGATCTGGGACGAGGCGGTGTGCGAAGTATCTGCCATGCGGTTGCTCACTCTCTACTCTGCACATCATAAAACAGGCTTATGCGCAGAAGATTGACTATCACCATTTCTAATTCGTGTATTGTTTTCCGAAGCGGCTTTTGAGGCCGTGCCGAGAAAAACGACGGAGGCAGCACGTGGACCTGTTTCAACTGGAGACCTTTCTCGCCGTGGCCGAAGAGCGCAGTTTTTCGCGCGCCGCTACTCGCCTGCACCGTACCCAGCCGGCCGTCAGCCAGGCGATCGCCAAGCTCGAAGGCGAGTTGGGCGAGGTGTTGCTCGACCGCTCGTCGCGGGATGGCACCCTGACGGACGCCGGGGAAGTGCTGCGCGAGTATGCCGTCAAGTTGTTGAATCTACGAGTCGAAGCCTCAGGCGCCCTGACCGAATTGCGTGAACTCCACCGCGGCCGTCTGAACCTTGCCGCAAACGAGTACACCTGTCTTTATCTGCTGCCGCTGCTGCACGAGTATCGTCGCCAGAACCCGCAGATCAAGGTTGCGGTGCAGCGCGCGCTGGCCAGCCGCATCCCGGACGAGGTGCTCAGCCACGCGGTCGAGATCGGCGTGCTCAGCTTCCGGCCGGACGACGCTCAGGTGCAGTCGGTGGTCGTTTATCGGGATGAGCTGGTCTTTGTCGTCAACCCTCGCCATGCCTTCGCGGGCCAGCAGGAGGTCGCGATCCGGCAGCTCGGCAACCAGAACTTCATCGCGCACAACATCGCCTCGCCCCAGCGGCTGAAGGTGATCCAGACCTTCAAAAAGCATAAGACGCCGCTGCAGATGGGTGTGGAGCTGCCGTCGATGGAGGCGATCAAACGCTTCGTCGAGATGGGCAACGGTGTGGCGCTGGTGCCGTGGCTGGCCTGCGAGGAGGAGCTGAAGAGCGGCGCGCTGGTCCGCGTCCGGGTGAAGGAGTTGCAACTGGAACGCAAGCTGCGCCTGGTCTACCGGCGTCAGGCGAATCTTTCGCACGCCGCGCTGGCCTTCCTGAAGGTCGTGGAGAACTATGCGGCCGCTCACGGCGAGCCGTTCCTCTATCAGCCGGAGCGGTCGCTTTAGGGGGCCGTGGGAGTATGGCTCCAGCCCGAGACTTTGGAACGTTTGCCGCGCGTTCTCGTCTGACAGAGTAGCCGCGGAGACCGGACCCGGATCGCGGAACTTTCAGAACGCAGAGATGCGAAGGCAGGAACTCCCCCATGAAGATTGAAGTCAAGTTGAGGCTGCGGGCCGCGATGCTCGCCATGTGTATGCTGTCCGTCTGCGGGTTGCCGGCGCTGGCGCAGGACAGCGGAGCCCCACCGGCGCCTCCCTCGGGACAGGACGGACCGCCGCAGGGCGGGCGCGGGGATCGAGAGGCCGCGATGCTCGCGCGGTTGACCAGGGATCTCTCCCTGACCGACGATCAGGTGAAGCAGGTGACGGTCATCGAGGACGATGCGCGGCAGAAGATGATGGCGCTGCGCAACGATACGTCCACGGCCCAGGCCGATAAGCGCACGAAGATGATGGCGATCCGCGAGGAATCGCAGGCGAAGATCCGCGCCATCCTGACCGACGAGCAGAAGACGAAGTTCGACGAGATGGAGGCGAAGATGAAGGCGCGGGGCGCCGGCGGGCCGGGCGGTGGAGACCCGCCGCAACCGCCTCCGCAGGCATAGCCGGGCCGCCGCCGCATCCCGGTTCCGTGGTGTGGCGGCCCAACTTTGCGAAAAACTCTCTGCCGATTCGCCGACCCTTTTCGCTCCTCTCCTTCGTCAAAGGAGACAAGCGGTTACAATGGAACGCAGTGACTATGCTTAAGTTCGTGTGCGCGGAAGCTGCTCGGCGCGCTTGTTCGAACGCGGCAGCATTGCGCGAATTTGAAAGGGTTTAACGAAGAATGATGAAGATGATGGTGTTGGGCGCGCTGATGTTGTCAGCTGCGGCCGGATATGCGCAAGAAAGCCGGCAGGATGTAAGCATTAGCGGAACCGGCGTGTTCGCCCCTGGCGTGCATGGAGCCAACCCCGTTGCCCTGAACCCGACCAAGACCGGCGGCGTGCTGGCCAGCTACCGCTACATGCTGACGCCGCATAGCGCGCTGGAGGTCAACTACTCCTACGCGCAGAACTCGAACAAGTTTTCCACCAGCAATGAGCCGGTGGTCCGCGTACACACGCTGCAGCAGGAGTTCTCCGCAGCCTACGTGTACAGCCGGAATTATCACAACTACAATCCGTTCGTCGAGGGCGGTACCGGCACCATGATCTTCAGCCCGGTGCGCGACAACGGTACGACCATTCTGGACTCCAAGCGGAATACGAACATCGGCGCGCTCTTCGGCGCGGGTGTGGCGTATGAGATCAGCCCCAGCTTCGACATTCGCGCGGAGTATCGCGGATTCCTGGTGAAAGCGCCCAGCTTCAACGATACGTACAAGACGAATCGCTACTTCGTCGTCTCCACCCCGTCGATCGGCGTCGCCTACCACTTCTAGACGCTGACGTCAGAGACCTGTTCGACCGGTAGAACCACCGCCGGGCGCCCCTGAACCCTGGGCCGCCCGGCTTTCTGGCGTTCAGATCTAATGACGTCCAAATCCGATCTTGTCGGAGCGGAAGTGATAGGCAACGCCGACCGTCACCAACTGCGGCGTCAGCCCGTTCGTCGGAAAGCCGGCCCAGCGCTGATACTCGTAGTCGAGGCGCACGTTCAGGTGGTCCAACACCCGGAGATCGCTGCCAGCGCCGACGGCGTACATGTTGTAGGCCAGGTTGGCTGGCGACGGCCCGTAGTTCTTCGTGACGGTGTTGTAATACCCCGGAAAGTTGAAGACGCCGCGCCCGATCATCACCTTTGCGTAGGGTGACGCCGGGCCGTAGTGGCGGGTGTAGCGCGGCCCGATCTCGTACGTGCGCTCATAGAGGCCGCTGCCGCCAGAGGCGTTCGCCTGGTGGACGACAAACTCGCCGCCCCAGTGCGAGGTGCGGTCGAAGTCGACATAGACGTCGCCACCTAGCAGATGCGGACCGTAGTCCGACTTGCCGACGACGAAGCCCGCGCCGATCTGAAGGTCGCCGAGGCGCTCGGCGGCGTGTTTAGCCTGCGCGTGCAGCAGAGGCGAAGCGGAACAGAGAAGGCAGAGGAAGGCCAGGCGACGTGTAGACAACGGATACCTCGTAAACTGAAACTCGGAGCCAGACCATCCTACGCGAAGTCGCGGTCAGCTCAAACTGTGAGACGAGGTTTAGCGAAAGACGTAGGAGACGCCGACGGTCACAGTGTACGGGGAGAGCGTATGCGGCTCAAAGGCACGCCACTTTTCCTGCTCAAAATCGATGCAGCGAATGTTGATATGCTGCGTAATCCTGTAATCGACGCCACCGCCGTAGACGATGGCGAAGAATGCCGACGACTGTCCGGTGTCCTGGTTGAGAATCGTGCCGCGTCCGAAGAGCGCCTTCCCGTACCCCGTCAGCTTGTTGTAGTGGTAGCTAACGCGCGGACCGGCGAGATAGGTGTTCTCGGTGATGTCGGACGGGCTGATCAGGCCACCGAAGTGCGCCTCGCCCTCCACGCCGACAAACCGCATGAAGTCGTAGTCTGCGAAGGCGGTGATTCCGCCATTGTTCTTGCTTCCATAGTCGGGGTTCAGGAACGTTCCGCCGACGCCGACCTGTACTGTGCCTCCACCGCCCGCAGCCGAGGGGAGCGCCTGGGCGGAAGCCGCCGTGGCGCCCGCAAAGACGCCGGCGAGGCATAAGCCGGCAATCAGCAACTTAAACATTCAAATCTCCTTACCTGTAGGACGATACTTTGCGGCGATCTCCGCCCGAAAAAGCGTCCTGATGTAAAAACACCCAAGGCATATGCCAACGACGGGGGCGCCTGTCGAAAGGAGGAGGTCGCAGTAAGGTGATGCTCTGGAATGGACCCGACACAACGGACCAGACGGAGCCGCCGCCGATCTCTATCGACAGCCCGATATCCGCATACCAATTCACCCCGGTAAGACTTGCCAGCTCGGATGCATGGAAGCTTTGCACAAAATGGAGCGGACGAATTATAGCGCTGGGGAGACGAAATCGATCTCCGGAATCGGGCCTCGTTTCAGCCGTCTCCGGAGATCGGGAAGTTACTAGCGAATGACGTAGGCGACACCGACGGTGACCAGCAGCGGCGACAGGGTGTGCGGCTCGAAGTTCGGCCACTTCTGATCTTCCACGTCGACCAAAAGGTTGTAGTGGGGCTTGATCTTGTAGCTGTAGCCGCCGCCGAAGGCATAGGTGTTGAAGCTGGCGCCGTTGCCGAAGTAGGGGTTTTTCCGTGCCGGGTCCTGCGGTTCCTGGTACGTGAAGCTACCGCGACCGAAGATGACCTTGGCGTAAACCGCCTGCTTGCCCCGATGGTAGGTATAGCGGGGTCCAATCATGTACGTTTTCTGCGAGAAGTCGGTCGGCGTGTAGATCGTTAACAAGTGTACGTCCGCTTCGACGCCGATCGAGTGGGTAAAGCCATAGTTCGCGAAGAAGCTGACCCCACCGAGGTTCGAGCTGGCAATATTGTTCGCCGTACCGTTCTGATAGTCGCCGTCGGCGAACGTGACACCGACGCCGGCCTGGATATCGCCGCCGCCGCGAATCGCGGTAGGAGAGGCCTGCGCGTGCAAGGTCGACGACAGAGAGAGAAGTGCGGCGAGGCCAAAAAGTGAGGCGGACCACTTCAACATGTGATTCTCCTAAGGGGGAGCGTTTGCCCCGGTGTTCCGAATGGACGAGTCCATCGCAGTGAGAAGGCGATGCGGAGCCTTTGCAAATTGCGCAGAGGCTCCGCGTTGTCTGGTCTAGGGTTGCGTGGGCGCGGCGGTTGGAGCAGCAGCAGGAGCGGCATTCTGGTCTGCGGGAGCGGCGGCCGGAGCAGCAGCGGGTGCTGCTGCCGGTGCGGGCGCCGGGGTCGCATCTGCCTTGTAGTATTGCAGCTTCAGATAGATCGGCGTCACTTCAAACGGCATCTTGTCGCGGGCGTTGAGGATCGGCTCGTACGCGGGATGCAGCGTCATCAGCTTGTCGGTCCAGGGATCGAACCGGAGGAAGCTCGAAAGCGGCATCGCGGCCTGCTGCTTGGTGTTCTTGACATCAAGCTTTTCGCCCTTGGACACCAGAGCCTGCATCCAGAAGGTGCTGTCGGTCTCGCTCTTCACCAGGGCATCGCCGATGACCGGCTCGTTGAGCGCCTTCAGATACTTGACCTCCGTCGCCAACTGCTGCAGGTAGAGACCGAAGTACTTCTGCTTGTCGACGATCTCCTTCGCGCTCAACAGCTCGATTGCCTTCTTCGCCGCTTCCGTGTTGTCCGCGTCCGTGTGGTGCATCGGAATCTTCTTGAAGGTCGAGTTGTCGGGGAACAAAAGACGATCGTTGAAGGCGTACTTTGTATCCAGACGGTGCCCGGTGATGACGTGTGCGAGCTGGAAGGCGACGATTGCGTACAGGTTGCCGATCTGCTGATCGCCGTCCTGCGTCACGACCGCGGTGGTGTCCAGCAGGCTCTTCGAGAAGATGAGCGTGTTGCCGACAGCCAGCGACTCGAGCGGCTCCGTGAGCAGCGTGCGGCAGTGGATCGGCGCGCCCAGCGGAATGTTGTTATAGGCCAGCAGGTTGTTGGCGATGTCTTCCAGCGTCTTGTCGAAGTCGCTCGGAGCGGCCAGCAGACCCGCGCGGAACAGACGCTCGATGACGTTATCCTCAGCCTGCTTGATGAACGCGCGCTGCGCGCCCAGCGGGCTGACGTCCGGAGCATTCTGCGACTCGTCTACCGCGCCTTCGACCTCAAGCGAGGTGTTTTCGGCCTCGGCGACCGGCACCTTCAGCACATAACCCCAGATGTGGTTGATGGCCTTGAACTTGAGCGTGCTCGTGTGGCTCTTCGGATCGCTCTCCTCGATGTAGACCGAGGTCGGCAGCCAGAGGTCCGGCTGCACGTTGGTGCGCCAGCTATCGAAGTGAAAGAACTCCTGATATTCCTTGTCCGAACCCGCGAAGTCGCCGTTGAAGCGCACGACGTTGCCGGTGTGGGTCTCGACCCAGATACGGCCGAAGAAGCGTCCTTCGGCCTTCTTGCCGCCGGTCGGAGTCACATCGAAGACAGCCGTCGGAATCGTGCCGAGAAAGTCGTTCCGCACATAGGTGAAGCTGTAGTGCTGGCGGTCGAAGTCCTTCGAGTCCATCACAAGCATCTGGACGAAGCCGGCTTCCTTGAACTGCAGGTGCAGCGAACCGCTCAGACCGGTCAGAAAGCCGGTCGACGCCTTGAAGAAGCCCTTCTTCTTGGGGTCCGTGTCGAAGGTCTGGTCGCCGATGACCTTGTTGAATTCGACGCGGCCAAGGTAGTGCTGGTCCGACTCAGGAACCTGCAGAAGCACCGGATCGGGGCGCATGTTCTGGATATAGGTCTCGACGAGCGGCGCACGCTCCTTCAGAACCTTGATCACAGCCTTTTCGCGGACGATCGCCTTATCGATCAGCGCATTCTGGTTGGGAGTCAGCTTGACCCCGGGCTGATACATCTCTTTCTTCTTGCCGGCAGCGTGAGCGGGCAGAGCAGAGACTGCAAGAAGTGCCATTGAGATTCCGGCGGTCATTTGTTTCTTCGAGATCATGTTTTGCGGCTCCTGTGATTTTGCTGCGGCGATGACGACAGCCCGTTTGGCTGTGTGAGAACTTGTGATCATGCTATTGCATCGGCCTGTAACGCGTCTTGAAATTCTCCGAGAAGTTATGCGTCGCCTATCCGGCCAGTTGGAATTTGACCCTGACGATACCCTCCCAATCGATGGGGTTTCCGCTGGCGTCCTTTGCCGGCTGGAACCGTGTGCCCTGGA
>NZ_FZOU01000009.1 GCF_900188085.1 Granulicella rosea | reverse complement strand
CGTGCGACTCTACCATCACGGCGTGCGTCTCTGGCTGCTGCTGCCGGTCATGCTGCTGTGGCTGAGCCAGCTCTGGCTGCTGGCCTCGCGCGGCGAGCTGAACGAAGACCCGGTGGTCTACGCGATCACCGATAAGCGGAGCCTGCTGCTCGGGCTGCTGGTCGCCGCCGTGGTGGCTTCGGCGCTTTAAGAACGGGCGAGGCGATGGCATGAAGATTCTGTACGTGGACCAGACCGGCAAGCTGGGCGGCGGCGAGCTGGCTCTTCTGCCGTGGCTCGAACATGCGCCGAAGGATGCGGCGGTCGTGCTCTTCGACGACGGCCCGTTCCGGCAACTGATCGCGTCGATCGGCATCCCGGTGCAGGTGTTGTCGCTGGCGAGCCTGAAGGGCGTCCGGCGCGAGTCGGGCTTCGGCAAGCTGCTTTCGACGTTGCCCGCGCTGTGGAACCTGCGGACGCGACTGGCGCGGATCGCCATGGGCTACGACCTCCTCTATGCGAACTCGCAGAAGGCGTTCCTGGTCTCGGCGCTGGCCCGGCGCAAGGGGCAACCGCTGGTCTGGCATCTGCGCGACATCCTGACGGCGGAGCACTTCAGCCCCATGATGCGCCGGGTCGCCGTGACGGCGGGTAATCGCTGGGCGACGGTGATCGTGGTGAACTCGCAGGCCACGGCGGATGCGCTGATCGCATCCGGCGGGCGGGCGGCGAGGATTCGCGTGGTCCACGACGGAGTGAGTCCGGCGCCGTTCGATCGCGTCGACCCGGCGACGGTTGCGAGGCTTCGCGCCGAGATTGGCGCCCAGGGCAAGCCGCTGATCGGCCTCTTCGGACGCCTCTCCCCGTGGAAGGGCCAGCATGTGCTGCTGGAGGCGCTGAGCCAGATTCCCAACGTACACGGCGTGCTGGTCGGCGACGCTCTCTTCGGCGAAGAGGACTGGGTGGCGAGCCTGCGCGCACGAGCCAGCCAGCCGGACCTCGCCGGACGCATCCACTTCCTGGGCTTTCGCCGCGACATCCCCGAGTTGATGCAGGCGATGGACATCGTCGTCCATGCCTCCACCTCGGCCGAACCCTTTGGCCTTGTGATCGTCGAGGGTATGCTCGCCGGGCGGCCGGTGATCGCGACCCGCGCGGGCGGCGCATGCGAGATCGTGCAGGAGGGAGTGAGCGGCCTGCTGACCATGCCCGGCTCCGTGCCCGAACTGCGCGCAGCGATCGAGCGCCTGCTGGCCGACCCCGGCAGGGCGCAGGCGCTCGCAGCCGGCGGACGCAGCCGCGCCGTCGAGGCGTTTTCCGTCGAGGCGCTGGTCAGCCGGATCGAACAGGTGCTGGCGGAGTTGTAAGCTACGCGACCGGCGGAAGCTCCGCCGCCGTAAAGAGCACAGCAGCCTCATCCTTCGCACTGACGACTGGCGTCAGGCCGCCCAGCGCGGCGAGCGGCCAGTCGATGGCCAGCGTCGCGTCGTCCCACCGGATGCTGCGCTCGCCGGCCGGATGGTAAAGGTTGGTGGTCTTGTAGAGCACCTCGGCGGTCTCCGACAGCACGAGGAAGCCATGCCCGAAACCCTCGGGAATCCAAAGCATCTGCAGGTCGCCCGTGTCCGTCATGGGCTTCAGGTCGAAGCCGGCGTACTTGCCGAAATCCGGCGAATCGCGGCGCAGGTCGACCGCCACGTCCCAGATGTGGCCGGAGAGGCAGCGCACCAGCTTACCCTGCGGCTTGCCAAGCTGGTAGTGCAGCCCGCGCAGAACACCCTTGCGCGAAAAGGAATGATTGTCCTGAACGAAGTTGTCCGGAAGCGCCGATGCGCCGAAGGTCGACGTGTTGAAGACCTCGGCAAACCAGCCGCGATCGTCGCCAAAACGGCGCGGTTGCACGAGCTTCACATCGCGTAGGGGGGTATCCAGTATCTGCACGCCTTCAGCATACCTCATCGTTACAGCTCGGCCATGACCTGCCGCAGAGAGTCCCGCCAGTCCATCATCCTCCAGCCGAGATCGCGTTCGAGCTTGCCGCAATCGAGCCGGCTGTTGGCGGGCCGGCGGGCCGGCGTGGGATACTCGCTGGTCGGAATCGACAGCATCTCGGCGAACTTCGCCCCGGGCTCCTGCTCGCGGCGCAGACGCACGATCTCGTCGGCGAAGCCGTGCCAGGTCGTCTCGCCCGCGCCCGCCGCGTGGTAGATGCCGTTTGCCGTCGCAATGGCGTTCCGGTCGCGGGTCTTCAGGACATGGGCCGTCATGCGGGCGAGGTCGCGCGCCCAGGTCGGCGCGCCGTGCTGGTCGCCGACGATCT
Organism: Granulicella rosea; assembly: GCF_900188085.1. Classification (GTDB taxonomy): domain Bacteria; phylum Acidobacteriota; class Terriglobia; order Terriglobales; family Acidobacteriaceae; genus Edaphobacter; species Edaphobacter rosea. The sequence continues at coordinate 133,341 of NZ_FZOU01000009.1, read as the reverse complement.
TCATCTGGTCGCGGTCGCGCGCGAGCCGAAGAATCGTCAGCAGAAAGTTCTTGCCCGTCGCGCCGTAGACCCAACTGGTGCGAAAGATGAGATGAGCCGCGCCGGTCTCGGCCAGAGCGCGTTCGCCGGCGAGCTTGCTCGCGCCGTAGACGCTGGTGGGGCCGGTGGCGTCTGTCTCGATGTAAGGCTTCGCGCCTTCGCCCGAGAAGACGTAGTCGGTCGAAAAGTGCAGGACCGGCGCGCCAAACGTCCGCGCCTCTTCACCGAGGACGCGGACGGCGTGCTCGTTGACCGCATAGGCCAGCTCTGGCTCGGACTCTGCCTTGTCCACTGCGGTGTAGGCGGCTGGGTTGACGATCCAGGTGGGCTTCGCCTGCCGGACGTATGCGCGGATGGACTCCGCGTCGGTAAGGTCGAGCTCGGCGCGGCGCGGCGCGAGTATCTCGCCCAACGGAGCAAGGGTGCGGACGAGCTCCCCGCCGACCTGTCCGGCGGAGCCTGTGATCAGAATACGGTTCATGGCGACGGCTTACCTCAGAGGCTGAAAATGAGAGATGGTGGAAGCATGGGGCTTCAGCCCCATGAATTCAACCGCTGCGATGAACAGGGCTTTAGCCCTGGCGCGTACCCGGGGCTAAAGCCCTTCATGCCCGTCCATAGTTCATGGGACTGAAGCCCCATGCTTCCACCCAAAAGCTAATAGACCATCTCATCCGAGATGCGGACGAGATACTGCCCATAGGTGCTCTTGGCGATCTTCGCGGCGAGCGCCTTCAACTGGTCGCCGTCGATATAGCCCAGGCGGAAGGCGATCTCCTCCGGGCAGGCGACCTTCAGACCCTGCCGGATCTCGATCGTGCGGATGAAGTTCGAGGCCTCGAGCAGCGAGTCGTGCGTGCCCGTGTCGAGCCACGCCATGCCGCGGCCCAGCAGCTCCGTGCGCAGCTCGCCGCGCTCGAGATACCAACGGTTCACGTCGGTGATCTCCAGCTCCCCGCGGGGCGAAGGCTTCAGGTTCGCCGCCACCTCGACCACCTGCGGATCGTAGAAGTAGATGCCCGTGACCGCGTAGCGCGACTTCGGCTTCAGCGGCTTCTCTTCGAGCGAGACGGCCTTCCGGTTCGCGTCGAACTCGACCACGCCGTAACGCTCCGGGTCCAGCACCGGATAAGCGAAGACGGTCGCGCCGGAGGTGTGCGCGGCGGCGTTCAGCAGCGTCTTCTGAAAGTCATGGCCGTAGAAGATGTTGTCGCCCAGCACCAGGCAGCAGCCTTCGCCGGCGAGGAAGTCCCTGCCGATGAGGAAGGCCTGCGCGAGGCCGTCGGGCGAGGGCTGGACCGCGTATTGCAGGTTCAGGCCCCACCTGTGGCCGTCGCCCAGCAGTTGCTCGAAGCGAGGCGTATCGTCGGGCGTGGAGATGATGAGGATGTCGCGAATGCCCGCCAGCATGAGCGCCGAGAGCGGGTAGTAGATCATGGGCTTGTCGTAGACCGGCAGCAGTTGCTTCGAGACCGCCTGCGTCACCGGGTGGAGCCGCGTGCCGGAGCCTCCGGCCAGGATGATTCCCTTCATTGCGTTCCTCCCGCTTCCACCGTCGTGCGACCTGCATAGTTCTGCGTCATCCACTGCTGGTAGGCGCCGCTGGTGACGTTCTCGACCCAGGCCTTGTTCGCGAGGTACCACTGGACGGTCTTGCGCATGCCGGTTTCGAAGCTCTCCTGCGCGCGCCAGCCGATCTCGCCTTCGAGCTTGCGCGCGTCGATGGCGTAACGGCGATCGTGGCCGGGGCGGTCCGTCACATAGGTGATGAGTTGCGTGTGCGGCTTGTAGGGCGACTCCGGCACGAGCTCGTCCAGCAGCGCGCAGAGCGTGTGGACCACCTGCAGATTGCTGCGCTGGTTGCCTCCGCCGACGTTGTAGGTCTCGCCGATGCGGCCTTTTTCAAGCACCGCCGCAATCGCGCTGCAGTGGTCGCCGACGAAGAGCCAGTCGCGGATCTGCTGGCCGTCGCCGTAGATCGGCAGCGGCTTGCCCGAGAGAGCATGCGTGATCATCAGCGGGATCAGCTTCTCCGGAAACTGGAACATGCCGTAGTTGTTCGAGCAGTTGGTGATCAGCACCGGCAGCTTATAGGTATGGAACCAGGCGCGCGCGAGGAAGTCCGACGATGCCTTCGACGCCGCATAGGGCGAGTTCGGCGCATAGGGCGTGCCCTCGTGAAAGGCCGGATCTTCGGGCTTCAGCGTGCCGTAGACCTCGTCGGTCGAGACATGCAGGAAGCGGAAGGCGTCCTTCTCGGCGCCTTCGAGCGTCGCGTAATAGGCGCGCGCGGCCTGCAGCAGCGTGAAGGTGCCGTCGATATTCGTCTTGAGGAAGGCCTCGGGACCAGCGATGGAGCGGTCGACGTGGCTTTCGGCGGCGAAGTGTACGACGGCCGAGGGCTTGTGCTGCCGCATCAGCTCGGAGACCAGCTCCGCGTCGCAGATGTCGCCCTGCACGAAGGTGTAGAGCGGGCTGCCCTGGATGGCGGCGAGGTTCGCGGGATTGCCGGCGTAGGTGAGCTTGTCCAGATTGACGACGGCCACGCCGGATTTCACCATATCCAGCACGAAGTTCGAGCCAATGAAGCCCGCGCCGCCGGTGACCAGCAGCGGTTTCCCTGTCGCCAATTTCGTCTCTTCAGCCATCGCGCTCAACCGCCCCTTTGTGGTGCTTGCTCAAGTGGTGCTCACGTCACAATCAAGCCCGCCACTTCGTTCAGGTAAAAGGATCATACGACATCGCCAGGGGAAAAAAGCCGCTGCGAGGTGCCCCTTCCGGGTCAGACCGGCGCCGCAACCGTGGCATGCATCCGGCGTTCGGAGCGAGAGGCTCGCTGGCGAATCGAGTTATACCGGCAGCGCCAGCACCGCGCCCCAGTTCAGACCGACGCCGAAGGCGGAAAACATCAGCGGCGTGGCAAGCGGTCCGGGGTTCTGCGCGCGCCACTCCGACGCCGCGATCAGCATCGACGCCGAACTCGTGTTGCCGTAGCGTTCGATGTTGGCATAGAAGCGCTCCACCGGCGCCTGCAACGTCTGCGCGATGCGCGTGATGAGGTTGAGGTTCGCCTGATGCAGCAGGTACGTGCCGATTTGAGCGGCCGCAAGCCCGTTGCGGTCGAGCAGCTCGTTCATCGCCTGCGGCATCTTGCGCGAGGCATGCCGGATGATCGCCGGGCCATCCATGCGGATGAGACCATTCTCGATCGCAAGCGCCTCGGCCGCGCTGCCGTCGGTGTGCAGACAACTGTCCGCGATGCGCGCGAAGCCCTGCGTCGGCGAGACCAGCACGGCGCCGGCGCCATCGCCGAAGAGAATCGCCGTATTGCGGCCCGCCGGCGTTGGATCGATGCGGCGCGACATCACCTCCGCGCCGATCACCAGCACCTCGCCGAAGCTCTCCGCAAGCCGAGCCGCAAGCACCAGCGCGGCCAGCGATCCGGCGCTCGGAATGGGCAGGTCAAGCGCCGGGGTCGTTGACAAGCCGAGCGCGGCGGCGATGGCGCTCGCCGGGCCGGGGCTGTAGCGATCCGGCGAGCCGCTGGCCACGAGGATCAGCCCAAGCTCCTCCGCTGCGATGCCGGCTGCCGCCAGACAAGCCTGCGCGGCTTGTGTGCCCAGAGTGGTTACATTTTCTTCCTCAGCCGCATAGCGCCGCTCGCGTATGCCGGATTGAGCAAGGATCCAATCCGCGTCGACGCCGAGCCGTGGCGCAAGCTCGGCGTTGGTCACAACGCGATCCGGCAGGGCGTGGCCAAAGCTGCGGAGGTACGCCATCTACTTGCCCTTGCTGTCGAGATACGCCTCGACCTTGGCGATGGTGTCGAACTTGCGCGCGGAGAAGTCGGAGTCGGGAATGGTAACGTCGAACTCCTCTTCGAGTCCCGTGACGAAGTCGGTGAGGGCGAACGAATCGAGCAGGCCGGAGGTGAAGAGACTGTCGTCCGGACCGGGCGTGATGGGCTCGTCGGCGACCGCTTGCAGGACTTTGAGAATGCCGGGCTTCTTATCCATGATGAATTCCTTTGCTGAAACATTGTTGGGTGGAAGCATGGGGCTTCAGCCCCATGAATCAACAGTGGAATAAACAGGGCTTCAGCCCTGGGTTTCAATTCCCGTTCGGAACAACTGCCTGTGTCGCCGGTTCGTACGCCTTATACGCCGTGAGCAGATCGTTATAGAGCGCGTCGGCCATCGTACGATAACCGGCGCCGGTAAGGTGTGTGTGATCTCCCTGCGCAAGACCTTCGCTGGCCCAGCGGATCATCGCGCCCGGGCCGCCCATGCGTGCGCGCTGGTCGTAGTATGCGCAGCCGTGCGTTCGGCAGGACTCCTTCTGGTCTTCGATGATGCGCGCCGTTCCGGCCCATGTCTGCCACGCGGCGCGGCGTCCACGACCGAGCTTCGTCGCGCGATCGTAGGGCCCCAGCACCAACACCGACGCGGTCGGCACGATGCGATGCAGGTTGTCGAGCAGCCGGTTGAAGTCCGCGACATACTCCGCGTTATGCGCGGCGCTGCCTGCCGCTTCGTTCGTGCCATAAGCCAGCACGATCAGCGAAGGATCGCGCTGGCGAAGATACTCGGCGAAGAGCGTCTGGTTCCAGCGCAGCATCAGCGTCGCGACCGCGCCGTTGATGCCGAGGCACTCCCACGTCACGCCGGGCTGCTCCGTCACCAGGCCGAAGAGCCGCACCGGCGCATGGTCGAGCGTCGTCAGTTCGAACTCATGCACGCCCGGCGTGCAGGCATAGGTCAGCGTACCCGCGCTGCCTGTGCCATCGGAGGCTGTATCGACCTGCGATACAAACGTGCCGTTGTCCGAGAAGCTCAGCTTGCCGCCGCCGGCCTGTCGCAGGTAGTGCACCTGCAACGTCGTGCAGGTGGTCGAAAGCGAGATCCACTCGCCCGGCCGGCTGGTCGTGATGCTAATGCCGCCAAGGCCGAGAGCGCCATCGCCGAGCGCGGTGAAGTGGTTGCCTTCGGTGAACCAGCCCGCACTCTGCGAGCGAGCCGAACCAGCAAGATGGTAGCCCGCGAAAGGGTGTCCCGGGTATTGGAAGCCGAGGCCGCCATCGCCGAAGCGCGTCTGCAGGTCGGCGCGCATGGCGCCGGTGAAGAGGTCGGCGGCGGTGTGCGAGTCGCCGAACTGCAGCACGCGCACGACCGAGGCCAGCGCCGGAATGCTGCTCTGCGCGTTCGGCTTCGGCGTGGCCGAGTGCAGCTCCGCCTGCACATCGGCGAGATCCTCGAAGAAGGGCTCAAGCTGCTTCGCGTAGAGAAAGGGCGAGTGCGAAGGCTCGGCCAGCGCGATCGGCGCCGCCTCCGGCACGCGCGTCACCGGTACGACCGCCTTGTCGAACTCATGCGGATGAGGATGCGCGGCATGCGTGTTGGCCGCAGCGATGGCGGCGCGGCTGGCGCGCGAGGGACGTCCATTGTGCTTCAGCGGCTTCGGATTCGCCGCAGACGCGTGGGTGTGATGCGGCGCCGTGCCGGGCTTATGCACGGCGGCGGCCTTCGGCGCAGACTTAGCCTTCGGCTTGCTGGGCGTGTTCGCCAGAGCCGCTGCGCTCATCCAGAGAACGAGCAGGACAAGCGAGATCGAGGCACCCGGATTGTGTGCGAAGCGGCTACTGCGGGGGTGCGGGTGCGTCATGCGTCTCGGCCTTCGGCGGTTCGGCTGCTGGCTGCGGTTCAGGTTCGGTGGGTGCAACCGGCGGCGGTTCGAGCTTCGTCGGCGCAACGGGCGGCGGCTCCTCCGGGTGGGCCGCTGAAGGCTTCACAGCCGGCTTCGCCAAAGGCTCTACAGGAATCTTAGCCGGTTCGGGCGTCGGCTGCGCGGGCGCGGTCTCCGTGGGGCGCGGCGGCAATGTGACGCCCGCCTGCCGTCGCAGGTAGCGCTCATACCCCAGCGACAGATCTTTGACGAACAACTGCGCCACGATGGAAGCGCCCTGCGGCGTCGGATGGATCAGATCGCCGGCGACAAGGCGTGGGTGGCCCGTGTACCAGCGCGCCATCGTGCCCTCGCCGCCCATCGCGTCGAAGGTGTCGAAGAAGCCGCAGTGCAGCTCCGCCGCGACGCGACGCTGGATCGCGACGAGCCGCGGGATCGTGTCGTAGGTCTCGATCTGGTCGACGCCTGTGCGGCGGCCGCGGTCCATCGGGCTCATCACGACGATGGGCACGCCGGGCAGCGCGGTGCGTATGCGGGCGATGGCTCCGCGCAGCGTTGGCTCATACTGTTTGTCGACGAAGCTGCCGAAGCCGCTCTCGTTCGTGCCGTAGTTGATGACGACGAGCTGTGGCTTCTCATGCCGCAAGCCCGCACTCCACGCCGATGCGTTGAAGCCGTTCGAGAGCACCGTCGTCGATGCTCCGTTCAACCCGAGCGAGTCGTACAGCAGGCCGCGATGGCCGGTGCCGAAGCTCTCGCCAAAGAGCCGCGCGCTCCCACTCGCAACCTTCAGATCGATCGACTTCGTACCCGCGGGCAGAGCCACGGTATGCCAGGCAGGATGCGGCGCATCGGCGGCGGTCGAAAAGCTATCGAGATCGTTGCCGTTGGCCGCGACCGATACCGTGCCGCCGTTCGGACGCGCGAGATAGGCGATGTCGACGGCGGTCTGGTTCGTGTCCTTCAGGCTGATGTGGCTGCTCGCGCCCGCCGCGCCCTCGAAGCTCGCGCCGCCAATGCCGTAGCTCTCCTCGCGCCCCTTGCCGACCGCGGTCGAGATGGTCCAGTTGTGGTCCGAGATATCGACGCCCCAGTGCTGATACCAGGCCCACGGCTTCGCCGTCAGCAGATAGCCATGGCCCGCATCGCCGAAGCGCTGCTGCAGGAGCGAACGCACATCGCCGGTGATCAGGTCGGCGGTCGTCGGCGAATCGCCGTAGTGCAAAATTGTAACTGTATCGGTTACTTTCCCATCGGCAGGCTCTTCAAGCCGGTGCAGCGCGGCGAAGAACGGATCGAGCGAGCCATCGTCGTCGATGAAGTAAGGAGAGATCTGCGCGAGTGTCCTGCTCTTCTGCTTTGCGGTCTGAATCTTCGGAGCGACAGGCGGAGTCGCAACGACCGCAACGGGCGCGTGACGCATCAGCGACACGTGCGCGGCCTCGCTGAAGATGGCGGGACTCAACCCCTTGCCATGGTCGACGAAGCGGCGATAGGCCGCCAGCGACAACACGCATGTCGCCAGCGCCAGCGCAGTCTTGAGCGGGAACTTCCGGTTGGTCGCCATGGTCAGAAGTTCCCGTAGATGAAGGTGGCCGAGCCCTTGCCCGAGATGGTCTGGATAGCGAGCACCAGGCCCGCCAGCGCGAGTCCCTGCACCCAGAACGGCATTCGTCCCAGCAATGTGGCGCCGCCATCGAGCAGGCGCAGCGGCAGGCAATGCAACACCGCCGCAAGCGCCAGGACGCCAAGGATCGGCAACGTAAGGTTGTCATGCGTAAAGCTCATCGAACCGATGCGGCCGAGTATCTCCCACGCATTCGCCATCGAAGCCGCGTGGAAGAAGATCCACGTAAAGCAGACGAAGTGGAAGGTCAGCAGCGTTGCGAAGATTGTGCCTGCGATGGTTGCTTTTTTCTTTGCCTTCTTGCGCCAGCTCTTCCATAGCTGCACCGTCGCCAGCGCCACGCCATGCAGCGCGCCCCAGACGAGGAAGGTCCAGCCGATGCCATGCCACAGGCCGCCGAGCAGCATCGTCGCAATCACGCTGAAGCAATACGTCTTCAGCGGATGCTTGCGCCGCGTGCGTTGCGAGAGCGGCTCCTGAATGTAGTCGCGCAGCCAGAACGAAAAGCTCATGTGCCAGCGCCGCCAGAAGTCGGCGAGGTTCGCGGCGAGGTAGGGCCGGTTGAAGTTCTCGGGCAGCGTCAAACCCAGCAGCAAGCCCACGCCGAGCGCGATATCGGTGTAGCCGGAGAAGTCGAAGAAGAGCTGCATCGCATAGCCATAGACCGCGGCCAGCACCTCGAGCCCGCTATACAACGTGGGCGTATCGAAGACGCGCGTGACGAGATTCTCCGAGAGATAGTCCGCGATCAAGAGCTTCTTCACCAGACCGATGCCGATCAGCAGCAGCGCGCGTCCCGCAAGCTCGGGCGTCAGCTCCGGCCGCTGCGCAAGCTGCTTCAGGAACGCATGCATGCGCAGGATAGGCCCGGCAACCATGACCGGAAAGAAGAGCGCGGCGGAGAGATACGCAAGATAGTTCGGCTCCGCCCGCGCATCTTCATCGCGACGATAGAGGTCAATCGTATAGGTCAGCGACTGGAAGCAGTAGAACGATAACGACAACGTAAGCAGCCATGCAAAACGGTCGCCAACGGCAAGCGGCAACAGCTTCATGCCAGCCAGCAACCCAACGTTGACCGCAAGCGAAAGGCCAACGAGTGCGCGGCGTTGCGTGGTTGCGCCTTCGCGCGCCAGCGCAAGGCCGGCCAGGTAATCGACCGTGGCGGCGGCGGGCAGCAGCAGGTAGAGCGCGCCGAACTTGGCGAGAAAGAAGAGGTTGGCTACGACCAGGAGGATCGGTCTCGCGCTACGCTGGCCCGCGAGAGCCCAGTAAAGAAGCCATACGAGGAGGTAGAACACGAAAAAAGCAGGCGTGCTCAGAAGCATGATGCAGTGGCTCGTGCGGCGGAGTTTCCATCGCTCGCCACTCTAGCGTATGCGGCAACGGCTCGCTTGAGGAGTTAATGCCCTTGGTTCACTCGTGGGACGAAAAGCGCGAAGTTCGCAAGAAAGATATGCGTCACAATTTGAGACATCGCAAAACCTTCCGAACGATAGCGTCGATGAACGAAACAGGCTTGAATACTGGAAAATGTGGCGCGAACGGGCAACCACTCTTTCCCAAAACAGCATCTCAAGCGCGCCGCCGAGCCTGTCTAACATGTTCTCCGGGGTAGGTTTAACCGGGCAAACGCGGTAAACTTGGGGATGGCCGGAACATCACCGGTCTGGAGATTGCTTGCTTCGATTTCTAAAGATCGACCTGATCGTCGCGTGTCTGGCCGTGGCCAGCCTGTGGGTCGTGGCGCTGCCGCCGCTGCCGCCTCCCCCGTCCAGTTCGCCGTCGGCCTTCGCGGCTTCGGTGCAGACGGAGTTTGCCACGCAGCATCATCCGCTGCGGGCCATTCAGAAGTTCAGCAGCAACCTCGGGCTCGCCTCCTGGTATGGCTCCGTGCTCGACGGACACCCGACCGCAAGCGGCGAGATCTTCGACAAGGACCAACTGACGGCCTGCCATCGTACGCTTCCCTTCGGCACCATGGTGCGCGTGGTGGATGTAACCAGCGGCAAGTCGGTTGTGGTTAAGATCAACGATCGCGGCGTGCTCTCGCCCGACCGGGTCATCGACCTCTCCTCGGGCGCGGCGCGCGAGCTTGGCATTCTGCGCGCGGGCATCGCGAAGGTCAGACTCGAAGTATTGAAGAACAACTGGCGCCAGGCGAAGACCGAACCCCAGGAGAACGCTACCCCGGTTCCGCTCTCCGAGCCAGCCCAGGACCATCCGTATTAGCTTTGACTTGCCTCCCGCCTATCCACTGGCGGTGATCTGCAGCGTGGCTTCACTGGCAACTTGTTTCCTACACATAAACGTGCAATCCTTACACATAGAGGATCCGCTCGTCATGCGCACCAACATCGAAATCGACGACGATTTGCTTCGTGAAGCGATGGAGAGCTGTGGCGCCCCGACAAAGCGAGCAGCCGTGGAAGCTGGATTGCGGCTGCTCGTGAAGACGCGTGCACAAGGCGGCATACGAAAGCTGCGAGGAAAGATCGAGTGGGTCGGGGATCTTGAATCCTCTCGTCTCAATCGAGAGTTCGACCAGTAGCCCATGGTGATTGTCGATACGAGCGTATGGGTGGACTATCTGCGCGGCGTCGTCACTCCGGAGACGATGTGGCTGGAGATCGAAGTGGATCGGGAGCCGATTGGGTTGACCGACTTGATCCTGTGCGAGATATTGCAAGGGATTTCCACCGAAGCCAACGCCCGCCTGACACAACATGAGCTCGAACGTTTCACCGTCTTCAATACCGGCGGCGAATCGCTCGCTGTAGCGGCGGCGGAGAACTATCGTGCTTTACGCGCCAGAGGCTATACAATCCGTAAGACCATCGATTGCGTCATTGCGACCTTCTGCTTGATGGAAGGATACGCGCTGCTTCATCGCGACCGCGATTTCAACGCGTTTGAAACGGAGCTTGGCCTTCGCGTCGTCCATTCCCGACTGTTCGTATCCTGAACGGAACATCCTCTCCGCGCTTTCCAGTTCCCTATCTCGCCAACACGCGGTACGTTGGTTGGATACACTGCACCGAACGGAGAGCGCAATGGCGGGTGGGACATCCAGCAGCACATCGACCACGTTGGCGAACACAGAGGCGCCGCAGGGCAGCTACGCCGTTCCGCTGACGCTGATGGTCTCGCTCTTCTTCGGCATCGGCTTCATCACCACGATGAACGACGTGCTGGTCGCGCACTTCAAAGACCTCTTCCACCTGACCAACTTCCTCGCCCTGCTGGTGCAGTCGGCGTTCTTCGGCGCGTACTTCGTCATGTCGGCGCCTGCGGGCAGGGTGGTCAGCCGGATCGGCTACCAGAGCGGCATCGTCGTCTCGCTCGCGACCATCGCCTTCGGCCTGCTGCTCTTTCTTCCGGCCTCGCGGTTGATTCTGTATCCGCTCTTCCTCTTCGCGCTCTTCGTCATCGGCAGCGGACTCGCGCTGCTGCAGGTCGCCATCAACCCCTACGTCGGCGCGCTTGGCCCGCCGGAGACCGCCGCCTCGCGCCTGAACCTGTGCGGGTTCCTGAACTCGCTCGCCGGCACGCTGGCGCCAAAGGTGGGCGCGATGTTCATCTTCATCGCCGCCGGCGCCACCGCCGCGCAGCTTGCGCACTCTGTGCAGGCGCCGTACATGGTGCTGGCCGCGGCCGCGTTCCTGATGGCGATCCTCACGCGCTTCGTCCACCTGCCGGTGCTGATCGCCACCGAAGATAAGGCCGCGGTGAAGACCGGCAGCGCGTGGGACTTCCGCAATCTGCGCTTCGGCGCCGTGGGCATCTTCACCTACGTCGGCGCGGAGGTCGCGCTCGGCAGCATCATCATCAACTTCCTCGGGCAGCCTTCGATGGGCGGCCTGAGCCACGCCGAGGCCACGCACTATGTCTCGCTCTACTGGGGCGGCGCGATGGTCGGGCGGCTGATCGGCTTCTTTGCCCTGCAACGCGTCCGCGCGCCGCGTGCGCTGGCCTTCGTCTGCGTGCTCGCCATCCTGTGCATGGCCGCGGCGATCTTCGGCCACGGCCCGGTGGCGATGTGGGCGGTGGTCTCGTGCGGCCTCTTCAACTCCGTCATGTGGCCCTGCATCTTCCCCATGTCGCTCGAAGGGCTTGGCAGACACACCAGTCAGGGCTCGGGCATCCTCGTCACCATGATCGTCGGCGGCGCGCTGATCCCGCCGCTGCAGGGCGTGCTGGCCGACGCCTTCGGCTATCAGCGCAGCTTCGCCATCGTGCTGCTCTGCTATGTCTACCTGCTCTATTTCGCGCTCGACGGACATAAGCAGACCGTGGCCTCGATCGCTACGTTGCCGCCGCCCGAGGTAGTTTAAACGTCTTCGTATGGAGCATGAGGCTTCAGCCTCATGAAGCATTCCCCGGAGCGAACAGGGCTTTCGCCCCGGGGACTTGACCAAGCTGTCGTAAGCGGAGTACACGAACGCATGAGCTTTTATCTGGCGCTGGATGCAGGCGGCACGAAGACAGACTATGTGCTGGCCGACGACAAACGCGAACTTGCCCGCGTACGAACCGGCACCATCAAACGGATGCGGACCGATGCCGAGTCCGCCACGCACAATCTGGACGCGGCGCTGGCGCAGCTTTCCGCCGCCACAGGCGTCTCCATGCGGTCGATCAAGCGGACCTGCGTGGGCGCCGCGGGCGAGAGCGTTCCCATGGTCGCGGACTGGCTGCGCAAGACCATCGGCGAGCGCGTGGGGGGCAAGCTCTTGTTGCTCGGCGACGTGGAGATCGCGCTCGACGCGGCCTTTCCCGGACAGCCCGGTGTGCTGGTCCTCGCGGGCACGGGCTCGAACGTCGCGGGCCGCACCCCGGCCGGCGTGCTGACCAGCGCCGGCGGCTGGGGCCCGGCGCTGTCCGATCAGGGCTCGGGCTACCGGATCGGCTTCGAGGGCCTGCGCGCGGCGTTTCTGGCGCATGACGAAGGCCGCGCCACGCTGCTGATGGCCGCCATCCTCGACCTGTGGGAGCTGCGCTCGATCGACGAGCTGGTCGCCTATGGCAACCGCCAGCCCGCGCCGGATTTCTCGAAGCTCACGTCGGTCGTACTGGCCTGCGCGCGGCAGGGCGACGCCGTCGCCGGGCAGGTGCTCGACCGCCAGGGCCGCGAGCTTGCGTACCTCGTGCGGCTGATCATCCGCCGGCTGAAGCTCGCCTCGGACGATCCCGGATGGGCGCCGCCCGTGGCCTTCGCCGGGTCGATCATGGAGATGGTCGAACCCGTTCGTCAGTCGCTGATCGCCGCGGTGCGCGAAGAGTTCCCCGACGTCCGAACGCTGGACGGCGTGGTCGACCCCATCGCCGGGGCAGTCTGGCGGGCCAGGACCGCGCGCTAGCGAGGCTGCCTGTTGTTGCTCGTTGAGAGTTTAGGCAGCGAGGACTTTCACTGGACTCGCAACCGAATTCGTCATTCTGAACGCAGTGAAGAAACCCCGTATTGGCCTTTGCTTTGCCTTTGTTCGATTCACGCGACCTGCGTCGGAGTTCCAACAAAGACAAGCAACAAAAAAAGCCAATACGGGGTTCTTCACTGCGTTCAGAATGACGAGCCTTTGAGGTGCGGCATGGCAAGGCGCGCCGAGGCAGACAGCCGAGGATCGCCCTGCCACCTCCCAATTACGCCGAGGTATTCGGCAAAGCCTCGTACTCCGGCTTCGCGACCACCGCGTGCTTGGTCGCATCCACCTCCTCGGCGAAGATGAAGTTGTAGATGAGGCCGGCGATCGCCGCGCCCAGGATCGGCGCGACCCAGAACAACCAGAGCTGGCTGAGCGCGGCGCCGTGGACGAAGAGCGCCGGCGCCGTGCTGCGCGCGGGGTTCACCGACGTGTTCGTCACGGGGATACTGATCAGGTGGATCAGCGTCAGGCCGAGGCCGATGGCGATCGGCGCGAAGCCCTTTGGCGCGCGCACATCGGTCGAGCCGAGGATGATGAGCAGGAACAGGCAGGTCAGCACCAGCTCCGCCACGAAGCAGGCGAGCAGCGAGTAGCCGCCAGGCGAGTTCGCGCCATAGCCGTTCGTCGCAAAGCCGCCCAGCGCGAAGCCCGGCTTGCCGCTGGCGATCACATACAGCACCGCGCTGCCGGCGATGCCGCCCAGCACCTGAGCCACCGTATACGGCAGCAGCTCCGCCGCCGGAAAGCGCTTGCCGACCACCAGGCCAACCGACACGGCCGGGTTCAGGTGGCAGCCCGAGATATGGCCGATGGCAAACGCCATCGTCAAAACCGTAAGCCCGAAGGCAAGCGAGACGCCCACGAAACCAATGCCAAGAGCGGGAAAGGCCGCGGCCAGCACGGCGCTGCCGCAGCCGCCGAAGACCAGCCAAAAAGTGCCGACAAACTCGGCTGCAAGACGCTTCTGAAGATTCATGTCGTTCTCCCTGAGGTGCGCGGAATGATCTACGTTGATCTGGAAATGCCCATGGAAAGAGCCAGGGTCTGGAGTTTTGCGGGGCCCTAGGGAGCACGCGCGATGGACCCGCGACTCACCTACCCAGGTGCAGTCAATCTGCTTCCGCTGAGGGTGCCAGTTTAGCGCAGAATGTCAACAAATCGTGCAAAAGATTGATGCCGCGAAAAGATGCGAGAGGTCGGCTGGCACCGACGCGGACGAACCCACAGAAAGCAAAGCCGCTTGCAGGCCGGAGAGCCCCCGGAAGCATACCCTCTGGCGGATGGGATCGCGCTCCTTCGCGTCTTTGCCAGCCAACCTCTCGCATCCTTGCGGATGCTCGCGATCGGCCGTTGGTCTTAGCCGCCTCCCTTCCGCCAGCCGACCTCTCGTCCATCCGCTCCCCATCGCATTCCCCATCGAATAGAGAGGATGGCTGGCACAAAGCGAGCAAAACCAATGCGAATGAGCTACTTACGAACAAATCTTTCCGTACGGATTGGACAATTTCTGCCAGCAGACCTCTCGCCTGCCTGCGTTCTCCGCAGGCTCCCCGCGAAACGCGTCCTGCAGCGAGAGGTTGGTTGGCACGGCATGCGGTCGAATGCACCATTCATCGTGCATTTCAGACGAAGGCTAGAGAGGTGCGCTGGCAGAAACGCTTGTCGCGGCGCGATTGTGCATCGTCTCCGGTGCATTTCTCACTGGGTCGAACCATAGAGAGGTTCCGTGGCACAGCACAGAGAGGTCGGCTGGCACACCCGAGAGGCGCGCTGGCAGCCCGCGAGACGTTGGCTGGCGCCCCGGCGAGAGGCCCGCATCCACGATCCGAGAGGTGCGCTGGCAGAGTTAGAGAGGTGCGCTGGCAAAGATCGATGGCTAACTTCTTATTGCTGAATTAGTTACTATTCCCCATAGTTTTTACCTGTCTTTACAGAAGATGTTTTTCTTATAGGATTCAACCAACATAGATCCGCCCGCTGCACCAGCATCCTATGCCGACCTTGCGCACTACATCTCGCAACAGCGCCAAAGCCCGTAAAGACGCGGTCTCTACGCTGATGCCGATCGCTGTTGATGTTGATCTGGTGCGGTTTGAAAAGAATCTGTTGCAGATCGGCTTCTTCGGCGCAAATGATGCGCGCGACAAGCACAAGACCTCGCGGCGCGTGGAGCAGATCGTCTTTCGCAACGGGCACAAGGTCAAGGTGGCGGCGGAGTTTCGCGGCTCCGAGCAGCTAGGCCTGCCGTCGACGACCGACCGCGACAAGTTCATCGCGCTGTTGAAGATCGTCCGCGAGGAGAGCGCTCGCACGGGACAGATTCAGAACCCGATCCGCTTCAGCGGCTACCGCATGATTCAGGAGCTGGGCCTTTCGCGCAACGGCGAGATCTACGAGGAGATCGTGCGCTGGGGCAAGCGCATGACCGACACGACCATCACCTCCGAGCAGGTGGTATACTTCGCGGCCAAGAAGGTCTATTCGGACGAGGTGCTGCACGTCTTCCGCACCTTTCGGCGCACCGGTTCGAGCAACCTGACGGGCGGCGAAAAGCAGGAGCACTACGAGGTCGTGCTTGAGGACTGGCTGATCGAGAACCTCAACCAGCGCTACGTCATTCCCGAGGACTTCAACGCCTACAAGCAACTCACGCGGCCGACCGCGAAGGGCATCTTCGGCTACCTGCATATGTGGTTTCACGCCAGCCAGGGCCGGGCGGTCGAGAAGGACTACGCCGAGCTCTGCAACCTGCTGAATGTGCAGGCGTATCCGCATCTTTCGAAGATCAAGAGCACGATGGGACTGGCGCTGAACGAGCTGGTGAACATCAAGTACATCGCCAAGTGGGACATCCAGCCGATGTCGACCAAGACCGGCTACAAGATCGTGCTGACGCCAGGGCAGGAGCTGTTGGACCTGCTCGCGAGCACGCGGTCGGATACGCGTCAGGATCGGCGTGAGCTGTCTGCGGCGGTTGCGATCGAGGCGAAAGAGACGCCGCTTGCGCTGGACAGGCAAGAGGCGGTTGACGCCCTGCTGCGGCTGGGCGTTCTGCCGGCGCGCGCGAGCCAGCTTGCAGCGGCTCATGATGCAGGCCAGATTCTGGATACGATCGAGTATCTCGAGTCGCAGATGACGGGTGCGACGCGGAATCGCGTGGACAATCCGGCTGGACTCGCGATCTATTCGATTGAGAACGGGCTGCCGATTCCGGCGGACTTCGTCACCAGCCGGCGCCGGCGCGAGCTGGCCGACAAGGCCACGCGTGGCCGTGCGCAGCGCGAGGAGTTGGTGAACGCCGAATCGGTCTATGAGGAGTGGGCCGAACGGCAGCGGCAGGCAGCGGTGGACGGGCGATATCCCGGCGCAAAGCTCGCGGCGAAGCTCGATGAGATCGTCGCGACGCGTGGCCGGACGGACGAGGCCTTTCGGCGCGTGCCGGCGAAGCAGCGGCGCGCGGTCGCCATGCAGATCGTCTCGAAGGAGATACGCGCGGAGCTGACGCTGCCGTCGTTCGAAGAGTGGCTGGTGACGAACACGCAGATGGGGCTGTTTTAGCTTTACCCGGCAAGCCGACGTGTAACAGCAGGTTCCCTTCGGGAATGACAAAGAAGAAAACAGACGACAACATCACTTTGAGTGTTTGTTATCTGCGGTTTTGGTGAGAGCAAGGCTTCAGCCATGCCGTTTCCGTGCTTCAGTCTTCAGCCGCTGGGGTACGGTTTCATTCCGGTTCGCCGGCGGTGTCCAGGAGCTGGGCAATCGCATCGTGATACGTGAGCTGATGCTTGTCGGCGTAGCGGACGAAGCGCTGGTAGAGCGACTCCGGCGCACGCACGGCGAGGAAGCGCGTGGGCTGCGCGGTGACCACCCGGCGACGGCGCGGCGGGGGCGCGGCGGGAGTGTTTTCGCGGCTGGTGAAGCCGGCGGCCTGGGCGACGCGGTCCATCTCGGCCAGCCGCGGCGGGCTGACCCGCGTGATGGGCGTGGGTTGGAAGGCGCGCGCGAGATCGAGCGGCTCCTCGGCTGCTTCAAGGTCGATGGGGTCGTCGGGGGTAAAGCCAAACTTTCCTGCGCTCATGCCTTGGCTCCCTTCTGGATCGCGGTGAGGGTTTCGAGCAGTTCATTCGCCAGCAGGCGGACGTTCTCCTCGGCGGCTGCGAGGTTGCCGACGCGCATCGCGCCCATCTCCTCGAGTGTCAGGCGTTCGCTGAAGACTGCCTTATAGGCCTGGCGCTCAGCAAGCGTGTTCTGGAAGCGTCCGATGCCGGCGGCGCGAATCTCCTCCTCCAACTGCCGCTGCATGGTCGAAACCGGCGCGCCCGGCGCGGGCGTGCGGGTCATCAGCACCTTATGCGGGATCGACCGGTTCGGGTTCGAGCGGCGGGCAAGGCGCTCCTCGCTGCGGACGGCGGTGATCGCCTTCTGGGCCTGGCGGACGTCGACCGCCGAGGCCTGAATGGGGATGATGACGAAGTCGGCGAAGGCGATGGAACGCGACACGAGCAGGCTGGCCGTGCCTTCGAGGTCGACGAAGACGAAGGCGTGGGTGCGGGCCTGCTCCTCGATGGCGTCCATGATGGTGTCTTCGCGGGCCTCGCCGACGACCTTGACGGCGGACTTCGATTCGCCGTGCGCGCGCCAGTCGGCGATGGGCTGGTTGGGGTCCGCATCGATGATGCAGGTGGTCGCGCCCCGGCTGGCGAGGTGCGTTGCGAGCAGGAGGGTGGTGGTGCTCTTGCCTGCTCCACCCTTTGGATTGGCGACTGCGATGACTGGCATGGTGGGCGCCTCGGTGTTTCTATATCGCTCTATTTATATCATGCGATAAAGCGATACATGAGATATATAGCTTGCGATATATCTCATGTATCTATATAAGGGCTTTGGCGCACTCTACCGGCCGATCTACATGGTCTTTCCAGACGAGATGCCAGTTTTGATATATCTCTAATATATCGCACAAGATATCGCACGCTATATCGCAGAAAACAGGGGAGTGCGAAACCGGATTGCGTTCTGGGAGCAACCAGGAACAAGCAACGACAAAAACGAGAGCAGATCCTTCACTACGTTCAGGATGACAGGCGCCTGGGGCGCGCCGTCCATCAAAAGGTAATCGGCTACATCGTAATCGGCTACATCTAGATAGCGCTACATCCGAACTGGGGCATGGGCGCGGGCGCATGCGCTGGGCGTGCTTCGACTGCGGCGTTTTGTTCCATGGGGATAGCTGCGCTCTTGCGCATTTATGGACGCGGCCCCGACAACCTGGAGGAGGCGCGCTCGACCAGCCTTGGCTGAAGGATGATTCGCTTTGGTTTGGCGGGCGCGCCGGCGGACAGCGCGCCGAGGATCAGCTTTGCAATCCGTCGTCCAATCTCCTGGCTGCTCTGGTCGATGCTGGTCAGGGTGACGTGGAGGCTGTCATCGAAGTGGTAGTTGCCGCAGCCAACGACTGCGATGTCGTCGGGGATGCGCAGACCCGACTCGAGCGCGGCAGACATGGCGCCGAGGGCGATGTTGTCGTTGAAGCAGAAGAGCGCGTCGGGCGGGGGTTGGAGGGCGAGCAGGCGTCTCATGGCGGCGTGGCCGGTGGCGCGGCCGTCGGTGTCGACCATCTCGGGCGCGACGACGTACATGTCGGGCAGTCCGGCGCCGTTGGCCGCGAGCGTCTCGCGGAAACCCTGTGCGCGGCTATCGCCCACGCTGTTGCGCGGGCCGCGGATGTGCGCGATCCGGCGCCGGCCGGTGGCGAGCAGGTGTTCGGCGGCGAGCTGACCGATCTTCAGGTCGTCCGCGCCGACAAAGCTGTTGGCGAAGCCGGGGAAGTAGCGGTCGAGCAGGATGAGCGGCGGCCCCTGGGCGGCGACCTCGCGCAGCGCGTCCGGCCGGTCCTGCGAGGAGGCGACGACGAGCGCGTCGAGCCGGTGCGCCAGCAGTTGCTCGATCACCTGCCGTTCGATCTCCGGATCGCCATCCGACGCGCAGACGATCAGGAAATAGTTCTGCCGGCGCAGGGCAAGCGAGAGGGAACGAGCGATCTCGGCAAAGAAGGGATGTACTAGATCCGGCACGATCAGGCCGACGAGCGAACTGCGGCCGGTGACCAGACTGCGCGCCATCAGGTTGGGCCGGTAGTTGAGCTCCTTGACGCGCTGCAGGACGCGCTCGCGCGTGGCGGCGGCGATGTCGGGGTGATTCCGCAACGCTTTGGATACGGTGACGATGGAGACGCCGAGATCCTCCGCGATGTCCTTCATGCGCACGGCCATGCGCAAACTATACAAGAGTTAATGTCGAGGCCTAAGATATGGCGGCTGGAGCGTTCTCCGGGCGCCGCGTCGGCGACGAGCAGGAACAATCGACCACAAATGCCGGGGTCGCTGGCTTCGCTCAGGAGGAAGCGCGGTTTGGGTGAGGCATGGAGAGCCTCTTTATAGATGGCCCATCAATCGGCGGGGAAATAATTCACATCGGAAAGAATTGCTCTATTGGTCTTCGGTGTGGAATGATGTTCGTGCATTGGAATGACGCAAGTTACAGGAGAGCTTCGCAAAATGGCACAGAGTGAACTGCACTTCCTCAAGGATCTTTGGGACGAATCAACCGCGGCGAAGCTGGATGGACCGGAGCTTCTGCGCTACCGTTCGAACCTGCTGGGATCCGACCTTCGCCTGACCAACTTCGGCGGCGGCAACACAAGCTCGAAGCTGGAGACGAAGGACCCGCTGGACGGCAAGGACAAGACCGTACTGTGGGTGAAGGGAAGCGGCGGCGACCTCGGCAGCATCAAGCGCGCGGGTTTTGCGACGCTTTATCTCGATAAGGTGCTGGCGCTCGAGAACGCCTACCAGGGCGTCGAGACCGAAGACAACATGGTCGGGATGTATCCGCTGTGTACGTTTGGCAACAACCCCGTCGCGGCCTCGATCGACACGCCGCTGCATGCGTATCTGCCGTTCCCGCACGTCGACCACCTGCACCCGGACTGGGGCATCGCGCTGGCGGCCTCGGCCAACGGCAAGATCAAGATGGAGGAGTTCAACGCGGAGTTCGGTCACAAGCTGGCGTGGCTGCCTTGGCAGCGTCCCGGCTTCGAGCTGGGCATGATGCTGCGCAAGATCGTCGCCGACACACCGGGTTGCGATGGCGTCGTTCTCGGCGGGCACGGCCTGTTTACGTGGGGCGAGACGCAGCGCGAGTGCTATCTGAACACCGTGACCATCGTCGACCAGATCGGCCAGTTCATCGAGCGTCATGCGAAGGTGGACGACTACAAGATGTTCGGCGGCAAGAAGACGGAGACGCGCGAGGATCGGGCTGAGATCGCCGCCAAGGTGTTCCCGTATCTGCGCGGCATTGTGAGCCGCAAGCAGCGCTGGATCGGCAGCTTCTCTGACCTGCCGAAGGTGCTGGACTTTGTGAATTCGGACGCCGCGAAGGCGCTGGCGCATCTGGGTACGAGCTGCCCGGACCACTTCATCCGCACGAAGATTCGTCCGATGTTCATCGACTGGAATCCGGCCGGCGACCCGAAGGAGATCAAGGAGCTGATCGAGGTTGGTCTCGAGACCTACCGCGCGGAGTATGCCGAGTACTACAAGGCGCACGCGCTGCCGGACTCTCCGGCGCTGCGTGACGCCAGCCCGACGGTCGTGCTGATCCCTGGCGTCGGCATGTTCAGCTTCGGCAAGAACAAGACCGAGGCCCGCATCACCGGCGAGTTCTACATCAACGCGATCGGCGTGATGCAGGGCGCGGGCGCGCTGGGCGGCAACACGGTCTGCCCGGACATTCCGCAGGCTGGTCCGGCGGCTCCTGCGTCGGCGTTCAAGATGCACCAGAACTACGTCGCTCTGCCGGCCAGCGAGGCCTTCCGGATCGAGTACTGGGCGTTGGAAGAGGCGAAGATTCGCCGTATGCCGGCTGAAAAAGAGCTGAGCCGCCGTGTGGTGCTGGTGGTCGGCGGCGGTTCGGGCATCGGACGCGAGGTTGCGCTGCTGGCGGCCGAGCGTGGCGCGCACATCGTCGTCGCGGACCGCGACACGAAGGGCGCCGAGGCCGTGGCTGAAGAGGCCAAGGCGATCGCGGGCAAGGAAGCGGTTACGTTCACCGCCATCGATATCCGCGACCGCAAGGCGATCAAGGCGGCTCTCGAGGCGACGATCAAGGCCTTCGGCGGTCTGGACATCCTCATCAACACGGCGGCGATCTTCCCGGCGCCTCCGGACGGCATCATCAACGAAGCTCTGTGGGCGCTGACGCTTGAAGTCAACGTGACCTCGAACTTCCTGCTGGCGGACGAGGCGAAGTGGTACTTCGACGAACAGGGTCTGGATGGCAGCATCGTGCTGACCAGCTCGGCGAATGCGGTTGTGGCCAAGCGCGGCAGCGAGGCGTACGACGTGAGCAAGGCGGCGCTGAGCCACCTCGTTCGCGAACTTGCGGTGTCGATGGCGCCGAAGACGCGCGTCAACGGCATCAGCCCGGCGACGGTGGTCAAGGGTTCGACGATGTTCCCGCGCGACCGCGTGCTTGCTTCGTTGAAGAAGTACAACCTGCCCTTCACCGAGACGATGAACGACGAGGAGCTGCGCGATGTGCTGGCGCACTTCTACGCCAAGCGCACGCTGACGCATGTGCCGATCGACCCGAAGGACAACGCGCAGGCGATCCTGTTCCTGGCGGGTCCGGCGGCGCGCGTCACCACCGGCCACATCATTCCGGTCGACGGAGGACTGGTCGAGGCGTTCCTGCGATGAAGAAGGCGCTCGAAAAGGCGCTTGCGCCGAAGGACGTGCGGGCGTCGATCGCGGTCGATCTCGGGGCGGAGAGCTGTCGTGTCTCGCTGCTGCGTTGGGAGGGAACGAGGCCGGTGATCACACTGGTGCATCGTTTTCCCAACGCGCCGCGGGAGCTCCCGGAGGAGCAGGGCGGCGGTCTGCGCTGGGATCTGTCGATGATCGTGCACGGTCTGGAGCACGGCCTGCGGCTCTGCGCCGGGCTGGCGACCGAGGGAGTGCGCTCCATCGCGGTCGACGGCTGGGCGGTGGACTACGTTCGCGTGGATGCAGATGGGGCGGCGCTGGCCGACCCCTTCTGCTACCGCGACGAACGCACGATCAAGGCCGAACGCTCGCTGCACCGCAAGGCCAGGCCGGAGCGGATGCGCGAGCTGACAGGCATCCAGTTGATGCGCATCAATACGCTCTATCAGCTTCATGCCGATGCGCTCGCGGAACTTCCGGAAGGCCAGCAGTGGCTGAACCTGCCGGAGTACATCCTGTCGCGATGGGGCGGCGCGCGCGTGGCGGAGTTTACGAACGCCACGCATACACAGTTGGTAGAGCTGCATAAGCGGCAGTGGTGCCGCGAGATCTTCTCGGCCGCGCAGTTGGATATGGCTTGCGCGCCGAAGCTGGTTCCGCCGGGAACCGAGGTCGGCAGGCTATCGGGACCGCTGGCGGAGCTGCCGGCGTTCGCGGATACGGTGCTGGTCGCGCCGGCGTGTCACGATACGGCGTCGGCGATTGCAGGCATCCCCGCGCAGGGCAACGACTGGGCGTACATCAGCTCGGGTACGTGGTCGCTGGTGGGTACGCTGCTGGAGCAGCCGCGCAACGGCCATGCGCCGAGCGCAGAGAACTTCACGAATCTGGGCGCGGTGGGCGACCGGGTCTGCTTTCACAAGAACGTCAACGGCATGTGGCTGATCAAGCAGTGCATGGAGCAGTGGGCGAGCGAGGGCACGGACTGGAACATCGTCGATCTGGTCGCGGCGGCGGAGAAGCTGCCCAGGCCGCACGATCTGCTCGATGTCGACGACCCCGAGCTGCTGCTGCCGGAGCGGATGCCGCAGCGGATCAACGCGCAGCGGGTGAAGCGCGGACATGATCCGTTGGATGAGAGCGCAAGCAATGCTCCGGCGTTTGCCAGTCTGATCTTCTATAGTCTCGCGGCGCGGTATGCGAAGGTGCTGGACCGCATCTCGCTGCATAGCGGCAAGCAGTTCAAGCGTCTGTTCATCGTCGGCGGGGCAAGCCAGAATCTGTTTTTGAACCGGCTGACGGCTGAGGCGACCGGATTGGAGGTCTTTCGCGGCGCGCCGGAGAGCTCGACGGTGGGGAACTTCGCCGTGCAGCTTGCGGCGCTCGAAGGCAGCCGGGATGCGATCACCGGGGTGTATGCGGAGCCGGTGGCGCGCTGGGCCGCGCTGATGGAAGGCGCGCTCGAGGCCGGGGCGAAGGGTTAGCATCCCGCCAAAGAGGTGTCATCCGAACGGAGTGAAGGATCTGCTTTTTCCCTGTGGCTGCAAAGCCGCTCCGGGCGAGAAGCAGGTCCTTCACTCCGTTCAGGATGACACCTCTTTGGGGTCGAAGTTCGTTTTATACTCAAGGGATGGCCGTACTACTCGACGCAATCAACATCAAGCGCAAGATGGTCTTTGAGCTTGAGAACACGCCCTACGTCTGCATGGGCTCCGACATCAGCACTCCGACCGCGCGCGGCGGACAGACGCTCGTTCGCCTGAAGATGCGCAACCTGCTGACCAACGCGGTCTTCGAAAAGACCTACAAGGCGGACGACAAGTTCAAGGAACCTGACCTTGTGCTGGTTCCGGCAAGCTACCTGTATAGCGATAATGACGGCGCGTACTTCCTGGACCAGGAGAGCTTCGAGACCCTGACCCTGACCGAAGAGCAGCTCGCCGACGCGATGGACTACCTGGTCGAAGGCACGATGGTGCAGATCAACAAGTACAACGGCAATCCGATCGGCGTGCAGCTTCCGATCTTCGTCGAGCTGGTGGTTGAGCAGACGGAGCCGGGCGGCAAGGGCGACTCTTCGAGCGGCAGCGGCACCAAGCCGGCGAAGATGGAGACCGGCCTCGAGATCAAGGTTCCGCTCTTCATCAAGGAAGGCGAGAAGCTGAAGATCAATACCGAACTGCGAGAGTTTGCGGGACGGGTCTAGTTCAGATTCGCTACAAGACAGCCGGCCGGTTCAGAATCCCTGAACGGCCGGCCTTTCTTATAACGCCGTTTGAAAGGCGAGGTTCAGCAGCTCCTGACCCTCGCGAACCTCCTGCTGGAGCACCGTGTGCGGGCGTCCGGCGTAGCGGCGCGTCGTCACGATGCCGCCGATGCCGGTCAGCAGCTCGGCCGACTGCACCACGCGCTGCCAGGGCACATGCGGGTCCGGGTCGCCGGAGCTGAGCAGGACCGGCGTACCGGCGAGATCGCCGCTGAGGGCGAGCGGCTCGTCGAGCGGGCCGATCAGGCCTCCTGTGTACGCCAGCAGGGCAGCGTATCGCCGGGGATTGCGACCCACGAACTCCGTCGACAGGCAGGCGCCCTGCGAGAAGCCGCAGAGTGCGACCCGCTCGGCGGGAATGCCTGCCGCCAGCGCCAGTTCGAGCGCCGCCTCCACCTGCGCCAGCGCCGACGAAAGGAACGGCTCGTTCTGCTCGCGCGGCGCGAGGAAGGAGTACGGATACCAGGTGTGTCCCGCCGCCTGCGGGGCGATCAGGGCGAGATTGCCGGGGGAGATGGCCGCGCCCAGACCGAGGATATCCTCGGCCGAGGCGCCGCGTCCGTGCAGCAGGATCAGGGCTCCGGCGGCCTTCGCCAGCGGAGCTCCTGCCTGCAGGATGGGCTGTGCTGCGTGTGGGTTCCGGTTCACTGGGCTGCCTCCGATTCCGATTCCGATTCCGATTCCGAAGTGCGGTTGAACTTGTGCAGCGTCAGCGGGGTGAGCCGCGCCTCGATGGCCGGGCGCTGCGGCTCGTACCACTCCGGGATGTGGAGCGCCTCGCCAAGGGCCTCCACCGGCTCGTCGATCAGGAAGCCCGGGGTGTCGGTCGCCATCTCGAAGAGCACGCCGCCCGGCTCGCGGAAGTAGATCGAGCGGAAGTAGGTGCGCTCCTGCACCGGCGTCACGCCGACCATGGGCGCGAGGGTCTCGCGCCAGGCGAGCTGGTCCTCGTCGCCTGTGTTGCGGAAGGCGATGTGATGCACGGTGCCCGCACCCATGCGGCTGGGCTCGGCGTCGCGGTCGATCAAGAGATCGACGACCCGGCCGAGCGCATCGCCCGCCGGGGAGAAGCGAACCCGGTCGCCCTCGCGTGCGATCTCCTTATATTGCATCACTTCAAGGACGCTGGCGGTCGGCTCCACGCGGCGCTCCAGCAGCGTAACGCCGTAGAAACCCTGCACGGCGTACGCGGCCGGAACGTCGGAGTAGCGCGGCGCGACGCCCGGTTGCGCCTCGGTGTTTTCGACCAGCTCCAGACCCATGCCGTCGGGATCGGCGAAGGCGATCACTGGCGAGCCGAAGCGCACGCTCTGCGCGAAATCGACCGAGTGCTTGCCCAACCTGTCGGTCCAGTAGGGAAGCGAGCCGGCCGGGATGGAAAAGGCAGTCGCGGCGACTTCGCCAGCGCCCAGACGGCCGCGTTTCGCGTGCGGCCACGGGAAGAAGGTGAGGATCGTGCCCGGCTTGCCGGTATCGTCGCCGAAGTAGAAGTGATATGTGCCCGGATCGTCGAAGTTGACGGTCTTCTTGACGAAGCGGAGGCCGAGGACCTCGGTGTAGAAGTCGAGGTTGCGCTGCGGGTTGGAGGCGATGGCGGTAACGTGGTGCAGACCTGCGATGGGCGTCTTCATGGTGTTCCTTTCGTACAAAACGGTTTGCGATATCGCTTGCGATATGCAGGAGAGAATTACCTTCTCGCGTGCGCCGCCGCTGCGTGCAGCCCAAGTTTCTTCAGGCTGGCGTAGGTCTGGCGCCTTTCGTCGTCGCCGAGCACGCTCATCAGAGCCTCGAACTCGGCCTTGTGGCTGGCGTAGATTCGCTCGATCAGCGCGCGGCCGTCTGGCGTCAGCTCCAGTTGGCGGGCGCGGCGATCCTGCTGGATGGAGCGGCGCACGATGCATCCCTTGCGCTCCAGCCGGTCCACGGCAGCGGTCATCGATCCGCTGGCGAGCAGGATTTTGCTTTGAATCTCCGTGATCGTCAGCGGCCCCTTGTGCAGCAGAGCCTCGAGGATCATGAAGTCGGTCAGGACCAACCCCGCCTCGGCGACGCTCTGCTCCACGTGCTCGGTGAGCGCCTTGGTGCAGCGAACCAGAACGATCCAAAGCTGGCCTGCGGTCGGTACATCGGTCATATGCGAAGCCTCCATCCGTCCGGCTGTGCTTATCCGGTCACATTCAGTAGATGAAGTATCTTTACATAAAGATTCTTTTGACGAGTTCTATCCGGTTTACCCCTGGGGTTTGAAACTTCCCGTTGCCCCAAGATAGGATGGTGGTCCCAACCAGGACGGTGAAGACGTATGCGGGTAAGCGCAGTTGTTATTGTAGGAAGATCGCTTGCAGCGTTCATGCTGGGAGCCTCGTGCGTCGCGGCCTGCTCTCAGTCGACAACAGAGGCTGAGGCCTGGGCGAACCCCGCGAGCTGGAGGTCCGTGAAGGTGACGGAGACGGACAACATCGTCTTCGCGACGGTCCCGCTCATCCACAATCCCAGCGCTGCCGCCTCTCCCGATCCCGGCGTGCCGAAGGGGATCCGCGAGCCTGTGCCGAACACGGGGCCGTCTGGAACGATCGACCTTCACCTTGACGTGTATCGGACGCCCTCGCCCAGACCGACGCCGGTCGTCGTTCAGATCCACGGCGGAGGCTGGCTGCGAGGCGATCGCCCCAGCTCATCGAGCAGCTTCGGTGGGTTCTTTGCCGCGGGCGCAAGCGTCGTAACCGTGCAGTATCGCAATGCGATCGACGCGCCAGCCCCGGCGGCGATCCAGGACGTTCGCTGCGCGCTGGCCTGGGTAAAGGCCAATGCCGGCAAGTACAACTTCGACCTGAACCGCGTGATCGTGTGGGGAGGCTCGGCTGGCGGACATCTGGCGCTGATGGCGGGCTATGCTCCCGCGTCGTTCAACCCGGCGGGATGCACCGATCAGCCGCCGGTCGCCGCCGTGCTCGACGATTATGGGCCTACCGACCTGGTCGCGGGTCTCAAGCAGCATGGCAGTACGGACTTTACCCATCAGTGGCTTGGCCTCGACCTGCCTCTGCCGGCGGCCTCGCCTGCTGCCGGTCGTCCGGCGGGCCAGCGCTGGCCCGAACCCAGTCCGGCGGTGCTTGCCCGCGCCAGGGAGATGTCGCCCCTCACGTACATTCGCCCAGGCCTTCCGCCCACCTTTATCGTCAACGGAGACAGTGACCGCACCGTAGATCCCACACAATCTGCGGAGTTGAAGAAGGCTCTCGATGCCGCTCACATTCCGAATGGGCAGGATGTCATTGCCGGGGGTGGGCATGGCGGCTTTTCGACGGAGGAGTCGGAGAAGGCCATGCTCCTGAGCTTGAAGTTCCTCAAGGCCAATGGGGCGATCGACTGACGACGCTCCAGCGCGCCGATGAGACGGAACGATTCTTATCGGACAAAAGGTTTCAAGCGATACGGCAGACATCTCTAACATGACCGGGTTGCCGGGTTTGACTAATGTTGTATTGTCAGCGGTGGGTTTCCGCACGAAAGTAACCAGTGTGAGCATCTTTCTGGGTACCCAAAGTTCTACGACACGCATCCTCCGCATCGCTGTTGCGTTGCTTGGCACGTTCTTTCTTGTCCAGTTCATCAGTCTGTATCTCAGTTGGCCGAAGCAGATTGTGCTGGGCGGCATCAGCATTGCGCTGGCGCTGGTGTTGAACCGCGGTTCGAAGTCTCATGCGATCACAATCTCGTTAATGCTGTTCTCGCTAGCCGCCACGCTCCGTTATGGGTGGTGGCGTATCCACACGATCGTGCAGTTCTTCGGGGACGAATCCAACGACCATTGGACGATCGACTCGTTCCTCATGCTGCTGCTGCTCTCCGCCGAGGCGTATACGATCCTGATCATGGTGCTGGGCTTCATGCAGACCAGCTCTCCGCTTCGTCGCAAGCCTATTCCTCTGCCCGCCGATGAAGACCTTTGGCCGCACGTCGATGTGCTGATCCCGACTTATAATGAGCCGCTCTCGCTGGTGCGTTATACGGCGCTTGCAGCCATCAACATCGACTATCCGCCGGAGAAGCTCCATGTCTACATCCTCGACGACGGCACGCGCGAGAGCTTCCGCAGCTTCGCCGAAGAGGCCGGCGTGGGTTACGTCGTACGCTCGAAGCACGATCACGCCAAGGCCGGCAATATCAACCACGCGCTTACGAAGATGAACTCGCCGCTGGTGACGATCTTCGATTGCGACCACGTGCCCACGCGCAGCTTTCTGCAGGTCACCGTCGGCTGGTTCCTCGCCGAACAGAAGCTGGCGATGCTGCAGACGCCTCACTTCTTCTACTCGCCCGATCCCTTCGAGCGCAACCTGCTGCAATACAAGTCCATCCCCAACGAAGGGGAGCTCTTCTACGGCGTTATCCAGGACGGCAACGACCTGTGGAACGCAACCTTCTTCTGCGGGTCCTGCGCGGTGATCCGGCGCGCCGCGCTGAACGAGGTCGGCGGAATTGCCACCGAGACCGTGACGGAGGACGCGCATACCTCGTTGCGCATGCAGAAGAAGGGTTGGAATACGGCCTACATCAATCTTCCGCAGGCCGCGGGCCTCGCCACCGAGACCCTTGCGGCGCATGTCGGCCAGCGCATTCGCTGGGCCCGCGGCATGATCCAGATCCTGCGCACGGATAACCCGATGCTGGCCTCCGGCATGAAGTTCACGCAGCGTCTCTGCTACTTCAACGCGATGCTGCACTTCATGTACGCCGTGCCAAGGCTTATCTTCCTGCTCGCACCGCTGGTTTACATGCTTGGCGGACGCACGATCATCCCCGGTTACTGGGTCGCCATTCTCGCCTATGCGATGCCGCACCTGGTCATCTCGAGCATCACGAACTCGCGCGTGCAGGGCAAGCATCGGCACTCCTTTTGGAACGAGATCTACGAGACGGTGCTGGCGCCTTACATCCTCATGCCGACCCTGCTCGCGCTCATCAATCCCAAGCTGGGCAAGTTCAATGTCACGGACAAAGGCAGCACGCTGAGCGAGACGACCTTCGACCGGCACATCGCCGCGCCGACCACCTGGCTGCTCTTTCTCAACTTCCTCGGTCTTTGCGCGGCGCCTTACCGCCTGCTGGTCACGGACCCCACGCATCCCGGAACGGTGCTCAGCAATCTGCTCTGGATCTGCTTCAACATGGTCATCCTCGGCGTGGCGGCGGCGGTGGCGAACGAGCAGATGCAGCGGCGCAGCTCCGTCCGTATTCCCGCGCATATCAAGGTGAATTTGCACGGCGCGGACGGCGAGACGGTCTCCGGCACGACACAGGACATCTCCGTCGGCGGAACTGCCCTGCGCATGGACAATCCAGCCCGCTTCACCCTCGGCGAGATGATCCAGATCGCCTTCCCCGAACAGACCGGCGACGACGATACCGACTGCCGTGTCAACGCAAAGGTCGTCGGCCTGCGCGACGATTCCATCCGGCTGCAGTTCGAGGCGCACAGCATCGCGCAGCAGGAGACTCTCACGCGCGCCATCTATTCTCGCGCCGATTCATGGATCGGCAACCGTGCGCAGATCGAGGTCGACCGGCCGCTGGTCAGTCTGGCCCGCGTCATCCGGCTCTCGTTCACCGGATTCAACCAGGTGCTGCGCGGCCTGCTGCCAAGAAGAAAGAAGAAGACCGCAGCCGCGTTGGCGACCGCGTCGCTCCTGCTTGCGCTTCTGGCGACGGTCAACCTGTTGGGGCAGTCGCCAGCCAGCCAGATTCCGGGCGCCCAGATTCCCGGCGCGCAGACGGCGCCGGCGCCAGCCATCGATGCGGCGCCGCTACCCGCACAGCCGGTTGCGGCCGCGTCCGCCGCGACGCCGCAGAAGACAGTGCGTCAGCGCATCACTCTCTTTACGCCCGCGACCGCGCCCGTCGCCGCGGAGGCAGCCAATTATGCGATCACGTTCAAGGATACCGGCGTCCACAATGCGGTCGAGATGCACGGGCCTCACTCGTATCAGTCGGTCGGCCTGGTCCTGCCCCACTCGCTGGTCCCACGCCAGGCGACGCTGAACCTGACCTATCACTTCAGCCCCGACCTGCTGCCCGGAAGCGGCACGATCAAGATTTCGCTCAACAACACCCCCATCGCCGAGATCGATGCGCCGGAGGAGCGTCAGAAGCCGGGCGAGTACGGCTTTGTCGCCCTGCCCATCCCGGCGGCCCTGCTCATCCGCTCCAACGAGATCACCTTCGAGTTCACCGGCGGCACGCTGCTGCAGTCCGAGGCCAGCGCACGCGCGAACGTCCTCGCCAACATCGGCGCCAGCTCCACCCTGCTGATCGCGGCGGACCGCATTCCCTTCAAGAACGACCTGAGCCTGCTGCCGCAGCCGATTTTCGATGCGGATCTGCAGACGACGACCACCATTCCGTTCGTCTTCCTGGCGCCACCCTCGCCACGGATGTTGCAGGCCGCCGGCGTCGTCGCCTCGTGGCTGGGCATCCAGGCCAGCAGCAAGCCGATTCGTTTTTCGGTGAGCGTCGGCCACATCCCGTCGGGAAACGTCATCGTCTTCGCCGGCGATGGCGCGACCCTGCCGCCGGATCTGCATATCCCCCAGGCCGGCGGTTCGCTCAACATCAAGGCCAATCCATCCGATCCGGAGGGAAGCGCTCTGATCCTTGCCGGACAGGACGATGAGCAGTTGTTGAACGTCGCGCGCGCGCTCTCTTTGATGGCCGTCGCCCACCTGCAGCCGGGCGAGACCACGCCGCGTCTCGGCGAGTCGGTCGCCATCGGCGCCTTTCCCCTGCCTGCGGAGCGCCAGCCCGACGATGCGCCGCGCTGGCTCACGACCAGCCATCTCACCTCGCTCTGGGAGCTCAGCTCCCAGCAGGCGCTGACGTCGGATGGCAGCCATCCGCTGCCGGTCTATCTTCGTGTCCCGCCCGATCTGCACTATGGCGAGAAGCAGAATCTCGACCTGAAGCTCACCTACCGGTATAACGCGTTGCCGCTGGCGGCGGGGTCGTTCCTGCGCGTCTTCGCCAATGGGACGCTGATCAACGAGGCGCCGCTGCAGCCGGGCGCCGACTTCTCCGACCGGCAGCGGTCCGTGATCCTGCCCGTGGCCGCCATGCGGCCCTTCGGCAATACCTTTCTCTTCAACTTCGACTTTGTCCCCGCCAATCCGGGCGCCGGAAACAAGGACGCTTCGAGTGCGCTCTCGGGCGCGATTCTGCGCAACTCCTACGTCGATCTGCGCGGCCTCGCCCACTGGGCCGCCATGCCGAATCTGGAACTCCTCGCCAACGCGGGCTTTCCGTTTACCCGGAGAGCGGATCTGGCCGACACCACGATCGTCGTCCCCACCACGCCCACGGCCGGTGAGATCGCGCTGTTTCTTTACCTCATGAGCCACTGCGGCGCCCAGACCGGCTATCCGGCGCTGCGCGTCGAGGTCGCCGGCCCGGACGCCGTGATGCGCTCCGGCCGCGACTATCTCATCCTGGGCGGCACATCCGATCAGCCAGCCTTCAACGCGATCGAAAACGTACTGCCCGTCACCTACGACGCCAACGGAGTCCACGTCCAGCAGACCACCGGCACGCTCCAGACACTTCGCGCATACTGGCAGCGGCTGATCGGCAACGACTCCGCGAACCATCGGCCGTCGAATATCGGCGGCATCCCCGACCTGGTCCTCGAAGGGATCCAGTCGCCCTTCTCCGCAGGCAACTCCATCGTGGTGGTCGCCATGCGCAACGACGAAGCCGCGGACCGTTTCGCGGATGTGTTTCTGGAACGCTCGCAATCGAGCGACATCTCGCAGTCCGTCAGCCTGCTCCGCGATGGACGCTTCTCCTCTTACACGATGGACACGCCTGTCTACCACGTCGGAGATATCGCGGCCTATCCTCTGCTGCGCATCTGGCTCGCGGAACACGTCTGGCTGCTGCTCTTTGTCGTCGGGGCTTTCAGTCTCGTGCTGGCTACCTACATCCGCGACTATCTCGCACTGCTGGCGGAAGAACGGCTGCGGGTCGTATCCGTGCGATAGCGGCTGGCGAGCCGGCAACCCCGCGTTATAGCGGATTACCTTTAGGCCTCAATCAGCAGCCCACAAATGCCTGTCATCCTGAGCGTAGTGAAGGACCTGCTTTGGGCTTTTGTCGTTGCTTGTTCATGCTCCCGTCAAAGGCGAAAACAAGCAACAGCAAGAACAAACGCAGGTCCTTCGGCTACGCTCAGGATGACACACAGTTGGGGCTGCTCGCCAGCAAAAGGTAATCCGCTCTAGCAGGGGAATCTCCATCGAGTGGACGATCGATCCAATGAATCCATAAGAAGCGATGGAAACACAAAGACTGCCTGCGGACGTTGTGGCAGACTAGGAGGAATCGAAGATATCTAGATTGGTTGGCGGTCAACGTGGACATGCCTCTCCGGCGGCTCCGGCGTTGCGCCGGCTCTATTTTTAATGCGCAAGCCGGATAAGATACGACACGACAAATAGAATGCGGCATTCGAGGTATTCATCTTGATCTGGCAGCAAAGCTACCTTCTCTTCGGTCATGGTCTTGCGTTCTCGTTTTTTCTCGCCGCGCTTCCGATCTTTATCGTTCTGCTGATGCTGGGCGTGCTGCGCCGGCCTGCGTGGCAGGCTGGTCTTTGCGGCCTGATCGTCTCGCTGGCGCTCGCGGTCTTCGGGTACAAGATGCCGTTGGTCACCGCCGTCAGCAGCGCTTTGAACGGCGCGGCGTTCGGCCTCTTTCCTATCCTCTGGATTATCTTCTGGGCCATCGTGCTGTTTCGGATTACGGTCGAGACGGGGCAGTTCGAGGTCATCAAAAACTCCATCGGCCGGCTGACGCCCGACCCCAGGCTGCAGGCGCTGCTGATCGCGTTCGCGTTCAGCGGATTCCTCGAAGGCGCCGCCGGCTTTGGTACGCCGGTCGCGATCGCCGCTACGATGCTCATCGGGCTTGGCTTCTCGCCGTTCAGCGCCGCCGCGCTCTGCCTGCTGGCGAATACGGCGCCGGTGGCGTTCGGTTCGATCGGCATTCCAGTCATTACGCTGGCGGGTACGACGGGGCTTTCGGTCACGAAGCTCAGCGCGGCCGTCGGTGCGCTGTGTGCGCCGATCACGTTTATCGTGCCGACGTACATCATTCTGGCCGTGGGCGGCTTCGCTTCGACCGACGGGATCATCGTGCCGCTGCTGCTCACGGGCGGTGTCTGCGGCGTGGTGCAGTTTTGCGTTTCGAACTACCTGGGACCACAGCTCACGGATATTCTGGCGGGTCTCTGCACCATGGCGGCGCTGGTTCTGCTGCTGCGCTTCCGCCGGGCGCGCGCTTCGGCGCCGGTTGCGAACGAGGGCAAGACGGCGATGCTGCTGCGTTTTGCGCGGCGCGGCTCCGATGGCGCGCATGACGCGGAGCTGGTCATCGAAGAGAAGACGATCCCGACGTATACGGCGGGCGAGGTCTTCCATGCGTGGGCGCCGTACGGCATCCTGGTGGCCTTCGTGCTGCTCTGGGGATGGCCGCCGCTGACGCATCTGCTGGATAAGGTGACGGTCGTGATCCCGTGGCCTCAGTTGCATAACGTCGTGCAGAAGATGACGCCGATCGTGCATAAACCGACACCCTATGGCGCGCTGTTTACCTTCAACTTCCTTTCGGCGTCGGGAACCTCGTGCCTCTGCGCGACGTTGTGCTCGGTGTGGCTGCTGCGGATGAAGCCGGCGCAGTTCTTCAGCATTCTGGCGGGCGTGGTGCGCCAGCTTCGCAAGCCGACGGCGACGATTGCGTCGGTGTTGGGGATGGCGTTCCTGATGAACTACTCGGGCGCGACCGTGACGCTCGGCCTGGCGTTCGCCGCGACGGGCGCGCTGTTCCCGTTCTTCAGCGCGCTGCTGGGCTGGCTCGGCGTCTTCCTCACGGGGTCGGACACGTCGGCCAATGCGCTCTTCGGCAACCTGCAGGTGGTGACGGCGAACCGCCTGGGCTTCGACCCGGTGCTGCTGGCCGCGGCGAACTCCGCCGGCGGCGTGATGGGCAAGATGATCAGCATCCAGACGATCGCGATCGCAGCAGCCGCGACCGGGTTGAGCGTGGCGGAGCAGTCCAGGCTCTTCCGCTTCACGCTGAAGCACAGCGTGGTGCTGGCGTTTGTCGCGGGCGGCCTTGCGATTCTTTATGCGCATGTTCTGCATGCGTATTAGCGACGGGCAATTCGTTTGCATGACGCGAAAACGGGCTGCCTCAGGGCAGCCCGTTTCTCGTGAACAGCGGCGAGTTAGTCTTCTTCGTAGAACTGAATATCGAGCGTGCGCAGATAGGTGTGCAGGCCGGCATCCTGGATCGGCATGACGTACGCGTTGTGCGCCGACGCGTTCACATGCTCGTGCCACCAGCCCGGAGGCGTGACGAACGCCGAGCCCTTCACCCAGTCCACGCGCAGCGGATTCTTGATGTTGCCCGTGTTGTCCAGCTCCTCGCCCAGCAACGTGTAGGCGCCCGGTTGCGCGTCGACCACAAAGTCCAGCGCGACCGATTGATGACGGTGCGGCAACTGGCGGCTGTTCGGCAGCGCGACGCCGAACATCGTCCAGAGCACATGCGTGATGGTCATCGTCTGCTCAAAGTTCTTGTTTGCCAAGAGGACGCTGATGCGGCTGCGCGTCGCGGCCTCGGGATCGTTCTGCGCCTCGATCAGCTCCGCAAGCACCACATCGCGCTTGTACAGCGTGGGCGCGAAGCGGGACCTGCCCTTCTCCGCGCCGAGGTAGGCGAAGAGCGGCGAGTCGTTGACCATGTAGAACGCGGTGTCCTGTTCGGCGGTATGGCGGGCTTCAAGGCCGGGCAGCGCGACGAAGTCGCCCTCGCTCCAGGCGATGGATTTGAGCTCGCCGTCGACGGTCACCTCGGAGAAGCCGCTGCCGCGAATGACGTAGAAGAACTCGCTGCTCGCGACGCAGGTGGTCGTCAGGCTGTCGCCCTTCACGATACGGACGAAGGAGGCGAGCAGGCTGGGGCCGGTCGCGGGATACGGCACCTTCAGGTCGGCGCTGAGGTCGAGCTCGATGACGCGGCTCCTGCCCGTGGCGTAGCTGTCGGCGGAGAAGGTCTTGATGGGGATGCGCGGCGTGGCACCGGAATCGATCGGATTCGCGGCCTTGCTGTACTCGAAGATCTGGATGTCCTGCGTCAGCTCGGCAGCCGAAATCGCGGGCGAAAGTGTTTCCGTCGTCATGTGTTTCTCCTCCTGGAATGCTCGGAATTCGTGCTGCTCTACGAATATGAGTATCCTGAAAACTGACTGCCGGGGTCTTCGCGATTCCGCCAATTCTTGCGGAATCTTCGGGCAAAGCGAAGACCTCCGCGAAAGGCCGTGAATGTCCGAAACGCGCATCATCCTGGTTGGCGCCGACGATCCCCTGCCGTCGGACCACTTCTGGCATGAGGGCGAAGGCTTCGCCATCTACACCGCCGACCAGCCGCGCAGCACATGGCGCGAGCACACGCACGAGCATGTGCAGGTGACCATCGGGCTTGAACCGGCGCACATGCACGCCGAGTGGCGAAGCGGCGGCAAAGTCGCCGCGCGACGCGAGCTGAGCGGCAACAGCGTCACCATCATCCCGGCCGGAGAGCCGCATCGCACGCTGTGGCAGCGGCGCGCCACGCTCATTCACGTCTATCTCGATATGGAGCTGCTCGCCGCGACCGCGCGAAGCGTGCTTCACCTGGACACCTTCGCCCTGCGCCCCACGTATCTTGTGCGCGATCCGTTTGTCGAAGAGCTGGGCCGCGCGCTCTATCGCGAATGCAGGACCGGCGCCCTGTCGGATGCCTTCGCCAAGGCGCTGCTGACGGTGCTCGCGACCCATCTGCTGCGGACCTACAGCGCGCAGCCGGGCGATCGCGGATCGTTCCAGGGAGGGCTTGCGCCGGCGCGGGAACGTCGCGTGCGCGAGTATGTGGAGACGCATCTCGACCAGGAGCTTTCGCTCGAAGTTCTCGCGAAGACGGTCGATCTGAGCCCTTCGCACTTCGCCACGCTCTTCCGCCAGTCGACCGGTTTCACGGCGCATCAGTACGTGTGCCACCGGCGAGTGA
Source organism: Granulicella rosea (assembly GCF_900188085.1). Lineage (GTDB taxonomy): Bacteria > Acidobacteriota > Terriglobia > Terriglobales > Acidobacteriaceae > Edaphobacter > Edaphobacter rosea. Next base: position 97,434 of record NZ_FZOU01000009.1, on the reverse strand, counting down.
AGCACGCGCAGAACCTGCTGATCGAGACGGCACAGCCGCTGGTGGAGATCGCCGCGGCATGCGGATTTACCAGTCAGAGCCAGTTCACGACGCTCTTCCGTCGCTTTACCGGTCTGCCTCCCGGAAAGTTTCGGCAGGACCAGGCGAGCGCGAGGCCGGCCCCGCCGGAATGAAGCCGTTGGAATATGTCAGGCACACGTAAGATTCAGCCGCGCCAATCGCCGCTATCGTGAAGATCAGAACCTTGCGATCCTTCACGGAGACGACGATGCTGAAGGCTGGACCCGCGCTTAAAGTCACCCTCTATCTCAACGACGACACCGGCTCCGAGCATGGTTTTCTGCATATGGAGCTGCTCGCGTTCCTCGAGCATCGCGGTATCGCGGGCGCGTCGGCGGTGCGTCCGTATGCCGGCTTCGGTTCGCATCACAGGTTGCATGTCGCCGGCGGGGGCGATGTGCGCGGCGAACATCTGCCCATCATCCTCAGTTTCATCGACGACGTCGATAAGGTGGAAGCGCTGTTGCCGGAGCTGCTGGAGCGCGTGACGGATGGCCTCGTCGAAGCGCATCCCACGCAGATTCTCAAGTCGGCGCTGGGTGTGTCACGGGTGATCGTTTAGTGGCGGCGCGCCGTTGCGGCCTCCTCGCGCTGGCGCTGGTCTTCGCACCGTCTGCGCATGCACAGCAGACGGGCCAGACGCTGACGCTCGAAGCCGCCGAGACAGCGGCGCTGCACAACCAGCCGCGCATCCTTGCCGCGGAGCTTCGCAGCCGCGCCGCGCAACAGCGCATCGCGGAGAGCCGCGCCGGATACTTCCCCACGGCCAGCTTCAACGCCACGGGCGTGCGTGTCGCGGACCCAGGCACGGCGACCGCCGCCGGCGCGTTGACGACCTCGTCCATCTCCGACCGCTTCGCCTATGGCGGCAGCATCGCGCAGCTCATCACGGACTTCGGTCGCACCGCCGCGCTGACGCAGAGCGCACGCTACCGGCTGGATTCGCAGCGGGACATGGCCACGCTGACCGGCGCGCAGGTGCGGCTCGCCGTGCGGCAGGCTTACTACAGCGTGCTGGGCGCGGAGGCCGTGTTGCACACGGCGAAGGACGCGCTGGCGAACCGTCATCTCGTCACGCATCAGTTGACCGAGCTTGCGAATAACGAACTGCGCTCGACGCTCGATGTGAGCTTTGCCCAAACGCTCGAATCGCAGGCGGAGCTTGCCGTCGTACGCGCGCAGAGCCTCGTCGAGCAGCAGCGCTCGCGCCTGGCCGTCGCCATGGGCGAGCCGCAGAGCGTGGCGGCTCCGCTGGCCGACATCGCGTTGCCGACCGATGCGCCGACCGATGCGGCGGCGCTGGAAGCACAGGCTCAGAAGACACGCGCGGACCTCGATGCCGCGCGTCTCGATCAGCGCTCCGCCGCAGAGACCGCGAAGGCCGAGCAGCGTCTGCGCCTGCCCACCCTGCAGGTGATGGGCGCCGCCGGGCAGACACCCTTTCACGACCGCACGCTGCAGGACAACTACGCCGCTGCGGGCTTCAACCTGAACATCCCCATCTTCAACGGCGGACTCTTCCGCGCACGCGAGGCCGAGGCCGCGTTTGAAGCAAAAGCCCGTACGCAGGACGTGGCGGAGCTTTCCCTGCGGGTCAATCAGCAGGTGCGCGATGCGCGCAGCATGGCCGACGAGGCGCTGCATGCCTGCGAGGTGACGCAGCGGCTGGTGGCGCAGACGACGCAGGCTCTGCATCTCGCGCAGGCTCGCTACGACAACGGGCTGGGCAGCATCGTGGAGCTGAACGAGGCGCAGGTGAACGAGACCTCGGCGGAGATCGATGCCGCCGATGCTCGCTATACCTATCTCTCGCGCCGCGCCGACCTCGACTACGTGACTGGAACGTTGAACTAACCTCGGAGGCCACCTTGATCTTGATGCATCCACGCCAACGGCGAAGCGGACCTATTACCCTGGCGCTCGTATGCCTCGGTGTTGTCGCCTGCAAGTCCGCGCCGCCCGCGCCTGTAACGGCTATTACGGTTCCGGTCGCGGTTGTGGGACGCGCGGATCTCGCCAACGACCTGACGGTGACGGCGGAGTTCACGCCCTACCAGAGCGTCGATGTCATGGCAAAGGTTGCGGGCTTCGTGAAGGCGATCAACGTCGACATCGGCGATCACGTGCAGGCTGGCCAGGTGCTCGCAACGCTTGATGTGCCGGAGCTGCAGGACGAGACCGCAAAGACGCGCGCCGCGCTGCTCGCCGCCGCCGCGAACATCGCCACGGCGAAGAGCAATATCGCGCATGCACAGGCCGGCGCCAACATGGCCCATCTTTCGTACACGCGCATCGCGGGCGTTGCGAAGTCCGAGCCCGGTCTCGTGCCAAGGCAGGAGATCGACCTTGCGCAGGCGCGCGATCTCGAGGCTGCCGCGGCGTTGGCCAGTGCGCAGTCCGGTCTGCAGGCCGCGGAGCAAGGCGATGCGCAGGCCATCGCCGAACGCGACCGCGCCAGCGCCATGCTGCGATACGCCACCATCCGCGCGCCGTTTGCCGGTGTCGTCACACATCGTTATGCGAACACGGGTTCGATGATTCAAGCAGGCACGGCATCGCAGACGCAGGCCATGCCGCTGGTGCAGCTAGCGGAGGATCGCACGCTTCGCCTGCTGCTGCCGGTGCCGGTGACGGCCGTCGCGGGCATCCACGCCGGCCAGCCGGTGGACATCGTGGTCAACTCCCTGGGCACGACGTTGAAGGGCACGGTCACGCGCTTCGCCGAAGACGTGCAGATGGCGACGCGCACCATGACCACCGAGGTCGACGTGCCGAACAAGGACGGCAAGCTGCTGCCCGGTATGTATGCGGAGGTGCATCTGCATCTCGCCGACAGACCCAACGCACTCAGCGCGCCGCTCGATGCCGTGGACGGACTGGGCAGCGCGTCGCAGCATGTGGACATCGTGCGCGATGGCCACGTCCACATCGTCGCCGTGACCACAGGCCTGCAGACGCCCGATCGCGTCGAGATCCTCTCGGGCCTTCGCGAGGGAGACCAGCTCGTCGTAGGCCGTCGTACTGGCCTGGCCGAAGATCAGGCGGTCGACCCACGCATCGCCGCCTACGACGCGCCCGCAAAGAAGTAAGCAGCAACCGAGCGTGAGCAACCGACAATGCATGTCCTCCTGAGTGCAGCGAAGTACCCCTGTATTTGCTTGCTTGTAACGCCACAACACCCGACTGAAAAGGCAGGGACACATGTCTGGCTTCGCCATCCGTAATCCGTATCTCATCGTTGTCCTCTGCCTGCTCATCAGCATCCTCGGCACGGTCAGCACGGCGCGCATGCCGGTGGATATGTTCCCGCCGGTGAACCTGCCCATCGTCGCCGTGGCGACATTCTACTCGGGCATGCCGCCGGAGCAGATCGAGACCAATCTCACCTATCACCTTGAACGCATGTTCACCTTCGCGGGCGGCATCGATCACATGGAATCGCGCTCGCTGCCGGGCGTCTCGCTCATCCGCATCTTCTTTCGCGCAGGCACAGATCCCGATGCAGCCGCATCGTCGATCGCATCGCTTGCCATGAGCGACATCCGCGACCTTCCGCCGGGCACCTATCCACCCATCGTGCTCAAGCAGGATGCGTCGAGCATCCCCGTCGCGCTGGTCACGCTTACGGGCGAAGGTCTGAGCGAGAGCGCGCTCAAAGACACCGCGCAGAACTACGTGCGCAATCAGCTTGCCAGCGTGCAGGGCGCCACCATCCCACAGCCCTTCGGCGGACGCTGGCGCCAGATCATGCTCTATACCGATCCGACCAAGCTCGAAGCCAATCAGCTCAGCCCGATGGACGTCGTGCGTTCGGTCAACGACGCCAATGTGATCCTGCCCGCGGGCGATGTGCAGATCGGCCGCTACGACTACAACATCTACACCAACTCCCTGCTCAAAGGCCCGCCGGATATCGCGTCCGTGCCGATCAAGATGTTGGGGCAGTCGCCTGTTCGCGTCGGCGACGTTGCAGTACCCAAAGACTCCTTCGGCCTGCAGTACAACACCGTGCGCGTCGACGGCAAGCGAGCGGTCTACCTGCCGATCTTCAAGCAGGGCGGCGACTCGAACACGATTGCGATCGTCGACGGCGTACGCACCACGCTGGGTCATCTCTTCGACGTACCTCCGACGCTCAAGAGTAAAGTGGTGTTCGATCAGTCGCGCTTCGTACGCACGGCCATCGAGACGCTGCTGCACGAAGGCGGCATCGGCCTCTTCCTTACGTGCCTGATGATCCTGATCTTCCTCGGCAGCTTCCGTGCGACGCTGGCCGTCTTCTTCTCCATTCCGCTGTCGATCCTCGCGACCTTCTTCATTCTGCAGATCGCGGGCAGCTCGGTGAACTCGATGGTGCTCGGCGGCCTGGCGCTTGCGCTCTCGCGCCTCATCGATAACTCGGTCGTTGTGCTTGAAAACATCTTCCGTCACCTCGAAGGCGGCGAGGCGCCGGCGGTCGCGGCGGAGAAGGGCGGCCGCGAGGTTGCGCTGCCTGTGCTTGCCGGCACGCTGACCACCATGGTCGTCTTCTTTCCGGTCACCCTGCTGTTTGGCGTCAGCAGATTTCTCTTCTCGGCGCTTGCCCTTGCCGTGGTCATCTCGCTCGCCGCGTCGTACTTCGTTGCGATGACGGTGGTGCCGCTCTTCTGCGCGAACTTCATCAAGAGTCCGCACGGCGAGCACACGCATGAGCCGGGCTTCTTCGAGCGCTTCAACGCCGGCTTCAATCGCGCTTTTGAGAAGTTGTTGACTCGCTACGACAGGCTGATTACGAAGGTGCTCGAATGGCCGCGCCTGACGCTCGCCGGCAGCGGCGCGCTCTTCGTGCTCAGTCTGCTGCTCTTTCCGCTGCTGGGGCGTTCGTTCTTTCCGCGCACCGACGCCGGCCAGTTCGTCATCAACTTCAAGGCGCCCTCGGGCACGAAACTGACGGCGACCGAAGAGGAGACCGCGAAACTCGAAGCGATTGTGCGCAGTGTGGTTACAAAACATGACCTCGGCATCATCGTCTCGAACCTCGGCATCGACCCTGGCTTCTCATCCTTGTTCTCGTCGAACTCCGCCATGCATACCGGTTTCATGCAGGTGGGTCTGCAGCCCGAGCACGAGAAGAGCAGCTTCCACTACATCGACGAGGTGAAGGCCAGGGCCGCGCGCGAGATGCCCGAGCTGCAGCTCTTCTTCTCTTCGGGTTCGCTTGTCGATGGCGTGCTCAACATGGGCGCACCCGCGCCGATCGACATCCGCATCAGCGGCAAGGATATGAAAGGCGACTTCGCCCTTGCGCAGAAGATCGCGGCCGAGGTGCATGGCGTCAAGGGCGTCGCCGACGTCTACATCCCGCAGGATGTGGACTATCCCTCGTTGCGTCTCACGGTTGATCGCGTGCGCGCCAGCGAATTGGGTCTCAGCGAGAAGGAGGTGGTCTCGAACGTCATCACCGCGCTGACCTCGAACCAGATGATCGCGCCGAGCGTATGGATCGATCCGAACAGCGGCAACAACTACTTCCTCACCGTCATGTACAAGGAAGGCCAGATCAAGTCCATCGACGATCTGAAGGCCATTCCGCTGCATGGCGAGCACATCACGCGGCCCACGCGGCTCGATATGGTCGCCGACATTCAACGCTTCGAATCGCCCACGGAGCTCGACCACAACCAGATTCGCCGCAAGGTCGACATCTATGTCCGCACCTCGACCGAAGACCTTGGCGCCATCACGGCGGAGATCGATAAGATCCTCGCTCGCAATCCGCCGCCAGAGGGTATCGACGTGATGCTTGCGGGTTCAGTCGAATCGATGAACGCATCGTTCAAGAGCTTCGGCATCGGTCTCACGTTGTCGATCGTGCTGCTGTACCTCATTCTCACGGCGCAGTTCCGGTCGTTCCTCGATCCGTTCCTCATCCTGCTGGCGCTGCCGCCTGGCATCACCGGCGTCATCCTCGCGCTGCTGGCGTGGGGCACGACGTTGAATGTCATGTCGCTGATGGGCGTCGTCATGCTGACCGGCATCACGTGCTCGGACTCCATCCTGATCGTCGAGTTCGCGCACCACCTGCTGAGCGAAGGCATGGGCGTGCGCGAGGCGGTCATGACCTCGTGCCGCGTGCGTCTGCGTCCCATCCTGATGACCACCCTTGCAACGCTGATCGGCCTGCTGCCGATGGCGTTGAAGCTGGGCGAAGGCAGCGAGTCTTACGCGCCGCTCGCACAGGCGCTGATCGGCGGACTCGCCTGCTCGCTGATGCTCACGGTGTTTATCGTGCCTGCGGGATTCTATGTGGCGTATCGCAATCGTCCGCTGGCCGCGGCATAAACCTGAAGCCGGCGGCGGCAGGCTGCATCCTATCCCCAAGAGGGATAGCCACATGCAGATCGCATTCTTGGGCCTGGGGAAGATGGGCGGCAGCATCGCCCACCTCCTCGTGAAGCAACATTCACTGACCGTCTGGAACCGCACCGCCGCTGCGTGCGAGCCTCTGGTGCAGCTTGGTGCAAAGTCCGCGGCCACGCCCGTCGAGGCCGTGCAGCATGCGGATATCGTCTTCACCATGCTGCTCGACGACGTGGCGCTCGAAGACATTCTCTTCGCACAGGGCGTGCTGGCGGCAATGCCCGCCCATAGCATCCACGTCTCGCTTTCGACGATCTCCGTCGCGCTCGCCGAGCGTCTGGAGCAGGCTCACGCCACGCATCGCCAGCGGCTCATCAGCTCGCCTGTCTTCGGGCGCCCCTCGGTCGCGAGCGAAGGCAAGCTCTGGCTTGCCGTAGCCGGGCCTGCCGGCGCCATTGACGAGGCCAGGCCTTTGCTGGAGGTCTTCTCGCGCGGCATCACCCTCGTCGGAGAGAGGCCCAGCCAGGCCAACGCGGCCAAGGTCGCGGGCAACTTTCTCATCTCGTCGATGATCGCTTCACTGTCCGAGGCCTTCACCGTCGCGGAGTCGAAGGGCATCGACCCGTCCATCTTTCTCGAGACCGTCAACAGCGCACTCTTCCAGTCGCCCTTCTACGCCAACTACGGCAAGCTGATGATCGATCCACCGGCAGAGGTGGGCGCGACGGTCAAGCTCGGCGCAAAGGATACGAGACTCTTTCGCGAGGCGGCCGCGTCCGTTCCGACGCCGCTTGCCGATCTCTATCGAGATCGCTTCGACGCAGCCATCGAAGCGGGACGAGGCGATGCCGACTGGGCCGCAGGCTACTTCGCCCAGACTCGCGCTGAAGCGAAATAGCGTGAAACGCAAAGAGGCCCGCAACGTGTGCGGGCCTCTTCGCGCTGGGGAGGGTTTTACTGTGCCGCGACGACCTCGAGCAGCGCATGGCTATGCGCCCAGATCTTTGGCGACCGGCGCCGCGATGCGAGCACCACCGCGCCGCCATCGCCGGCGTCGGTCATCGAGACATCCGTGAAGCCATACAGGCCGCAGGCCGAGGCGGAGAAGAGGCTCACCGACTGCTCGGTGTTCGAGGCGTCGCAGCCGCGTGGAGCGTTGCCCTGTGCTGCGATCAGGTGGGCGTATACGCCGCTGCCGCGCCGATAGGCCACCACGTCGCCATCGCGTGAGAGCACCTCCTCCTGCGAGCCCTGCACCTGGTCGCCGCCGACCTGTGTGGTCGTCGCCAGGGTGTCGTCGGAGGAGAAGGATTCGGACGCCGCCGAAGCCGTCAGCGGATCGGCCATCGCGCGCACCACGACCTTCAACGGGATCTGCTGTCCATGGTCGACCACGGCGTCGAAGGTAAACGCAAGCTCGGCCTGGGGCTGCTTCGCGTACGGCGTGCTGTCGTATCTGAAGGCGGCGCCGGCGGTGACGTGTCCAAGGACCTGCGAGCCTGCGGGCAGCACATGGCCGTTGGCCAGCCGGACTGCCTGTGTCGTCTTCGCCGCGATGGCGTCGCCGATGTGCGCGCGGCCTGCATCCACACTGCGGGTGAAGACGATGGGCAGGGTGGTCTGCGGGGCCAGGGCGGCGTCGGCGGGAGCGGACGCGAGGTTCAGGGCGAGAGCTGCGGCAGTCATCAACGGTGCGATCAACATGGCAAAACCTCCGGCGCTTCGATACCTGCGATTTCACCACCGGAGGCGCTTACGCTCATCTGACAACTCCCTTACGTTCGCCGTCCGGCGGCTGTCAGGTATTGCATCGAGCGCCGCGCTGCACAATGATGAGATAGGGCTATCTCTTGACCACCGCCGTCACTCCCGAGCGCGTCCTCGTCGTCGAGGACGAACCCAAGATCTCCGACGGGATCTCCGCCGGTCTGCGCGCGGCCGGATACGACGTCATCACCGCCGCCACGGGGGAAGACGGTTTCTTCATGCTGCACAGTCATCGTCCCGCGCTCATGGTGCTCGACCTCGGCTTGCCCCGGCGCAGCGGCATGGAGCTGCTGCAGCAGATCCGCGCGCTCAACCTTCAGCTTCCGATCCTGATCCTGACCTCGAACACCTCGGTCGAGGACCGAGTCGCCGCGCTCGACGCAGGCGCGGACGACTTCCTGCTCAAGCCCTTCTCGGTGCAGGAGCTCTGCGCCCGCGTCCGCGCCATTTCGCGCCGCGGCGTGAAGTCGCAGCCCGCCGCCGTGGTCCATCTCGACGACCTGGAGATCAACCTCGATACGCGCACAGCGTGGCGCTCCGGCACGAAGCTCGAGCTGACGCTGCGCGAGTTCGACCTGCTCGTCTACCTGTTGCAGAGCCGCGGCAAGACGGTCTCGCGCGAGATGCTTGCACGCGACGTTTGGCACGAGACCGCGCGCTTCACCCCCATCGACAACGTCATCGATGTGCAGATGACGCGGCTGCGCCGCAAGCTCGACGATCCCTTCCCGGTGAAGCTGTTGCGCACCGTGCGTGGCGTCGGCTTCATCCTCGGCAGTGCGGAGGAGCCGCGGCTATGATGAGCTTCACGCCCCAAAGCCTGCGGCCCAGAAGCATTCGCGCACGCATCACGCTGTGGCATCTTGGCGTGCTTGCGCTGGTGCTCGCGGTCTATCTCGTCGTCGTCTTCATCTTTCAATACGGCCTGCTGACCTCTCAGATCTACCACGACGAGATGCAGGATATGGAGACCGTCGAAGGCCTGCTGCACTTCGCGGAAGACGGTACGCTGCAGTTGCAGCAGGACTATCTTTCGCACCCCCAGTCGCACCTGCTCATCGACCGCCTGATGGAGGTGCGCGCCGACGACGGCACGGTGATTTATCGCAGCGCCACGCTGCAGGGCAAGCCGCTCGGCGACGAAGACCCTAAGCGGGACGAAGGCGATGGCGCCTTCAACTTCAACGAGCACATGACGCGCCTGCAGAACGGAACCTTCGTGCTCATGATCAGCCATCGCCATCCCGTGCAGGGGCGCATGCTGCTCATCCGCATCGGCTACAGTCTTGCTCCGCTGGCCGACCGCATGCTGCATTTCCTCTTCGCGCTCCTGCTGGCGCTGCCGATCGCGCTGGCGGCCGCCGGGCTGGTGGGTTATCGGTTCGCGCAGCGGGCGCTCGCGCCGCTCGACTCCATGACTTCGCGCGCGGAGCAGATCACGGCGACCAACCTGCACGGCCGTCTCGAGATCGAAGACGAGCACGACGAGCTTGGCCGCATGGCGACCGTATTGAACTCGCTGCTCTCGCGGCTGGAGCGATCCTTCGCGCAGCTTCACCGCTTCACCGCCGACGCGGCGCACGAGCTGAAGACGCCCCTCACCTCGATTCGCGCCGTGGGCGAAGGCGTGCTCGAAGGCGAGCAGAGCCCGGCCGCCTATCGCGAGGCCGTCAGCAGCATGCTTGAGGAGACCTCGCGGCTGAACCAGACGGTCGAAGGTCTGCTGCTGCTCTCGAAGGCGGAGGCTGGCCAGATCGTCGTGCAGCCCACACGCTTCGACCTCCGCGAGCTGGTGGACGAGATCGTCGCGCTGCTCGATGTGCTGATCGACGAGCGGCGGGTCACGATCCGGCAGATAGGCGCGGAGGCCGCACAAACGCCGGTCTCCGCGGACCGCACGCTGGTGCGCACCTGCGTGCTCAACGTCCTGCACAACGCGGTCAAGTTCTCGCCCGAAGGCGGCGTCATCACGGTGGCGTACGAGTCGCGGGAGGAGAACATGCTGCGCCTGTCGATCCTCGACGAAGGCCCCGGCATCGCGGAGTCCGACCGCCAGCGCGTCTTCGAACGATTCTTCCGCGTACGCGCGGTGCGGGCCTCCGGCGCCGACGGCGCAGGTCTCGGCCTCGCCATCGCGATGCTCGCCATCGAAGCCAACCACGGCAAAATCTACTTCGACGCGCGCGAGGGCGAAGGTTCTCTGTGTTACATCGAGATTCCAGCGCCAGCCGTGGCCTGACCGGAAAGGACAGCAAGCCGATGCCGCGCAAGATCCTCATCCTGTTGAACGCCGCGTCCCCCAGGGTCTCGCCTGTCCTCGCCGAGGCCTGCGCCATGGCTGGGCTTGAGCCTCATCTCGCTTTGGATCTCCCGCAGGCTGCGCGGATGGCCTTCGAGCTTCGCCCAACTCTCATCTGCTTCGACCAGCAGCCCTGGACCACCGCCCTGCAGGACTCTCTCTGGCAGATAAACCGGTTACAGAACATACGATCCAGTCGCAAGCTGATCCTCGCCACCGGCGCCACGCTGGACGACTGTGTTCTGGCGTTGGAGGCCGGCGCGGACGACTTCATCCTGAACCCGGTCTCAGCCCGTGAGCTGCATGCGCGCATAAAGGCGCTGTTGCGCTCGCAGGACGCTCTGTCTCACGAGGACGACCCCGTCCGATGCGGAACGCTACAGCTCCACCGCGAGGGCATGGAGGTCGAGATTCAGCATCGGGGCGCGGAGCAGCGCTCGAAGCTAAGCCCACGCGAGTTCAGCCTGCTCGCTTACTTCATGGATCGGCCCGGCCATGTGCTTAGCCGCGACGAGCTGCTCGAAAACCTCTGGTATCCCGTCGGAGAGATCGAAGACCGGCGGGTCGTCGACGTTTACATCTGGCGTCTGCGCGAGAAGATCGAAGACGATCCCACGAGGCCCAGCCGTCTGCTGACCCGGCGAGGCGAGGGGTACTGCCTCGTAGAGCCGAAGGCCTGAGACATCGCTCAGGCATGGGTCGTATGTACCATCCGCGCGACCGTTTTCGATGCTGCCACTGGCAGGCATGCGATAAATGGGTTCAAATAGACTTCGATGCCGCGCAACTCCACCAGACCGAACGCCTCCGCCGCGAAGGCGCAGGCCGCGCCCTCTCCGCAGCGCGCGGTGCGCGAACTGGCGTATGTGGAGGTGGCGTCGAGCGAGCTGACGCGCGACATCAACCGCGATCTGGTGCTCGAATACATCCGCTCGGCGCAGCCCATCTCGCGCGTCGACCTGGCGCGTAAGTCGGGCCTGCAGCCCAGCACCGTCTCCTCCATCGTCGAGCAGTTGAAGGAGGAGCGCTGGGTCAAGGAGGGTGCAACGGTCAAGACGGCGCGCGGTCGGCGGCCCACGCAGATCTCGCTGAACGACGACCTGCTGATCCTCGTCGCGGACGTGCGTCCAACGCAGGCCGTGCTGGCGGTAGTGGATCTGAATGGGCATTTTCTCTCCCGCCTGGTGACGCCGCTGCCGACCGACCCCGCCTCCAGCGTGAAGATCCTCGCCGAGGGCATGAACCGGCTGCGCGCCGAGCATCCCGGCAAGGTCTTCGAGGGCGTTGGCCTGAGCGTGCCCGGCCGCGTCGACCCGAAGACCAACCGGCTCGTGCTGGTGCCAAACCTGAAGTGGAAGGACTACGACATCGGCGGCAAGCTGGCCGAGGCGCTGGGCCTGGGCGTCGAGCTTGAAAACGACGCCAACGCCTGCCTGCTCTCGGAGCTTTGGTTCGGCCACGTGGACGGCCTGCGCAACGTGGTGCTGATCGCCATCTCCGAGGGCGTCGGCGCGGCGGTGCTGGCGGAGGGCCGCCTGGTCGGTGGACGCGACGGCCTGGCGGGGGAGTTCGGACACATCTGCGTCGATACCTCCGGCCCGCGCTGCGAGTGCGGCAAGAACGGCTGCTGGGAGATGTTTGCCTCCTCCCGCGCGGCGCTGCGCTACTACGCGGAGCTGGAGCCACGGGCCGGCAAGCTGACCATGCAGGAGCTCATCGGCCTGGCCGTGAACAAGGATAAGTCGGCGCTCGCGGCGCTCGAGCGGCAGAGCGAGCAGATCGGCAAGGGGCTGCGTATGATTACGGCGGCGCTCTCGCCCGAGGTCATCCTGTTCGCGGGCGATATCACGACCTTCTGGGAGTTCTCGCACGCGATCATCGAGCGCGAGTGCCGGGCCGGTCTGCTGGCAGGCGACGGCCCCCGGCTCCTCTCGATCGGCGATGGCGAGTTGGCGCTGCTGCGGGGCGCCGCCGCCGTGGTGCTGCAGCGGCACTCGGGGTATTACCGGTCCGCGCATGGAAGAAAGCCGCGCGACTAGCCTGTCCTCTGCCGCAGCCCCAGTTCCCGCAACGTGAAACGACTGTCATTCTGAGCGAAGCGAAGAACCTGCGTTTCGCCTTTGCCGTTGCTCGTTCTTGTGTGAAACCACACCACGCGCTCTGTGAGACGCACTTCTTTCAGGCAAGAAAATTATAAGAGGCATCGCGCAATCAGCAAGATGAACGTACGCCGTGGAGTTCGGGGATGCTTTATTCCGAATCCATTTGACGTCCCCTCAAATCCTTGCGTATCGTTGCCCTATCGTTCAACGCCTTCGGACAGGCGGATTATTTTCGACGAACGAATCAAATCGGAGAGATGAACCACGATGAAGGCCGCTTCCGTTCGTGCCCGCCAGATGCTGTTTCTCGGACTGTTCTCCGTCTTGCTGACCCGCGCCTCTGCGCTGGCGCAGACCTCCGCGCCGACAGACCATTGGATCGGCACGTGGGCTTCCTCTCAGATGCAGCCCTATGGCACGGAGACGCTTCCTGCCGGCACGCTCAACGGCGCGACCTTGCGGCAGGTTGTGCATCTCTCGGCGGGCGGCGAACGCCTGCGGCTGCGGCTGGCGAATACCTTCGGCAATCGCGGGCTTGAACTGGGCTCCGTGCATATCGCCCTGCGCGGCAAGGACGGCGCAGCGGGAACGATCGATCCCGCGACCGACCGCGCGCTGTCCTTCCACGGACAGGCCCGCGTCTACATCCCCATGGGCGCGGACTATCTCTCGGACCCCATCGCCTTCCACGTCGACCCGCTCTCGGACCTCGTCGTCACGATGACGATCCTGAATGCGCCGGAGACCCCGACGCTCCACGCCGGCGCTCGCGCGACCTCGTTTCTGCTGCCGGGAGACCATGTCGCGCAGGCTACGTTGCCCTCCCCGCAGACCTTTGCCCGCTGGTACTTTCTTGCGGGCGTCGACGTGAACGCTGCGCCGGGCGCGGCCTCCGTCGTCACGCTGGGCGACTCCATCACCGATGGGCACGGCGCCACGACGGACGCGAACGATCGCTGGCCGGACGTGCTGGCGAGGCGCCTTGCAGGCAATGCCGCGACGGCCTCCACCGGCGTGCTGAACGAGGGCATCGGCGGCAACCGCGTGTTGGCCGACGGCATTGCGACCAACGCGCTTGCACGCTTCGACCGCGACGTGCTCTCGCTGCCCGGAGCCAGCTATCTGCTGGTGCTCGAAGGCGTCAACGACCTCGGCGGCCTCGACCGTACGCAGGAGCATCCGGCAGCCGTGCACCAGTCGCTGGTCGAGCAGCTCGAAGGCGCGTACGCCCAGATGGCGGCGCGCGCGCACAGCCACGGCATCAAGGTCTACGGCGCGACCGTGACACCTTACACGGGTTCGGACTACTACCATCCCAGCCCGCGCTCCGAGGCCGACCGGCAGGCGTTGAACCTCTGGATCCGCACCTCCGGCGTCTTCGACGCGGTGGTCGACTTCGACCAGGCTCTGCGCGATCCCGCACGTCCGGATCATCTTCTTCCCGCCTTCGACTCCGGCGATCACCTGCATCCCTCGCCCGCCGGATACAAGCGCATGGGCGAAGAGGTTCCGCTCAAGCTCTTCAACCGGTAAGGCTCGCGCACGTCGCTTTATTTCCATCTGTGCAATAAAACAGCCATGCCCTCAATCGGGCCCAAAACGAAGATAAGGGTATGCGATATGATCTCCTTCGAAATGGACAAAAAAGTCGTCGTCGTCATCGGAGGAACCTCGGGTATTGGCAGGGCGTTGGCTCTGGGGATGGCGCAGGCTGGCGCGGATGTCGTCGCGTCCTCGCGTTCGGAGAGCGCAACGGCGCGGATGGCGGGAGAGATCGCCAGGCTGGGTCGTCGCACGCTCGCGGCGTCGGTCGATGTGTCGAGCCGCGACTCCATCGCGGCCCTGCATGATAAGGTCGTCGAAGAGTTCGGCGTGGTCGACGTGCTGATCAACTGCGCGGGCATGACCAAGCGCATTCCGACGCTCGACTGCCCCGAAGAGCTGTGGGAGCAGATCTTCGACATCAACCTGAAGGGCACGCTGCGCGCCTGCCAGGTCTTCGGCGGCGCCATGATCGAGCGCGGCCGCGGACGCATCATCAACATCGCTTCGCTCTCCACCTTTGTCGCCTTTCACGAGGTTGCCGCCTATGGCGCGAGCAAGGCTGCGGTCGGGGCTTTGACGCGCTCGCTGGCGGTCGAGTGGGCGCCGTATGGAGTCGCCGTGAACGCCATCGCGCCAGGCATCTTCCCCACCGCGCTCAACAGCAGCATCCTGGCCTCGGAGCGTGGCCGCGAGCTCAAGCTGCGCACGCCGATGGGGCGCTTCGGCGACGCGGACGAACTCATCTCCACCGCGCTCTATCTAGCGTCTGAGCGGAGCAGCTTCACCACGGGGCAGATCGTCGTCGTCGACGGCGGATTCCTCGCCAGCGGAGTGAACCAGTAACGATGAAACCCGCGAAGAAGACCGTGACGACGACCGTACGCCCCGCGCCTTCGCTTCGCGAGCTGGCCTATCTGGAGGCGGCCTCGAACGAGCAGACGCGCGACGTCAATCGCGACCTCGCGCTCGAACGCATCCGCGCGCTGCAGCCTATCTCGCGGGTCGATCTGGCGCGCGCCTCGGGCCTTCAACCCAGCACCGTCTCGTCCATCGTCGAGCAGCTTCTCGAGGAGCGCTGGATCCGCGAGGGCGCGATCGTCAAGACCGCGCGCGGCCGCCGTCCCACGATGCTTTCGCTCAACGATGAGATGGCGATCCTGGCCGCGGATGTGCGCCCCGCGCAGGCCGTGCTCGCGGTCGTGGATCTGAACGGACGCTTCCTCTCGCGCGTCGTCGTTCCGCTGGCGTCGAACGCGCAGCAGAGCGTCGCGGCCATCGCGCGTGCGATGAAGGATCTGCGCGGACAGTTCCCCGGCAAGACCTTTCAAGGGGTCGGCCTGAGCCTGCCCGGCCGCGTCGACCCTGGGAGCAACCGTCTGCTGCTGGCGCCGAATCTCCAGTGGGAGAGCTACGATATCGCCGGCGATCTGAGTGCGAAGCTCGGCCTGCGAGTCGAGCTCGAGAACGCGGCCAACGCCTGCATGCTCTCGGAGTTATGGTTCGGCCATCTGAACAAGATCCGCAACGCCGTGCTGCTGACGATCTCCGAGGGCGTCGGCGCCGCGGTGCTCGCCGAGGGGCGGCTGATCTCCGGTCGTGGCGGTCTTGCGGGCGAGTTCGGTCATGTGGTCGTTGATCCCGCCGGCCCACTCTGCGGCTGCGGCCAGCGCGGATGCTGGGAGCAGTTCGCCTCTTCGCGCGCGGCCCTGCGCTACTACGCCGAACTGGCGCCCGCAGCCGCAAAGCTCTCGATCGGCGAGCTGGTGGCGCTCGCCATGGACGGCGACGCGCCGGCAAAGAAGGCGATCGACCGGCAGGCCATCGCCATTGGGCGCGGCGTCCGGATGCTGAAGGCGACGCTTGCGCCCGACGTCATTCTCTTCGCTGGCGACATCAGCAACTTCTGGCCTATGTCGCAGAGCCTCATCACGTCGGAGAGTCGCGGCGGCATTCCCGTCGACTTCGAGCCGGAGCTGCTCTCGATCGGCGACGGCGAGCTGGCGCGTCTGCGCGGCGCCGTGGCGGTGGTGCTGCAGCGCCACTCCGGTTACTACCGGTCCGGGCATGGAATCGCCAGGCATGGACCGGCGAAGCTCGTTCCCGCGAAGCGCTCAAGGAAATAAGCCAACTTTCAATTTCCCACGCAATGCGCTGGCGCATCGTGTATCGAACATGGTACACATAATTACTTTGATGGCTGGAATTTATCCCGACGGCTACCGCGCCGGGAGGCTACAGCACCAAGATTCTGCACTACGGAGTCCCCTGTCGATGCGCACCCTTCTT
The DNA here is from genome assembly GCF_900188085.1 of Granulicella rosea. Classification (GTDB taxonomy): domain Bacteria; phylum Acidobacteriota; class Terriglobia; order Terriglobales; family Acidobacteriaceae; genus Edaphobacter; species Edaphobacter rosea. The sequence continues at coordinate 81,036 of NZ_FZOU01000009.1, read as the reverse complement.
CTCGCCACCTTCGTTCTCGCCGGATGGACGCCGGCCGCTTTCGGTCAGACCGATCCCGCGTACAAGAACCCAGCGCTTACTCCGGAGGCGCGCGCGCACGACCTGGTCTCGCGCATGACGCTCGAAGAGAAGGCGATGCAGAGCATCAACACCGCCCCCGCCATCCCGCGCCTCGGCGTGCCGGCGTACGACTTCTGGAGCGAGGGGTTGCATGGCGTCGCGCGCTCGGGTTATTCGACGCTCTTCCCGCAGGCGATCGGCATGGCCGCGACGTGGGACGCGCCGCTGCTTGGGCGTATCGGCGAGGTCGTCTCCACCGAGGCCCGCGCGAAGTACAACGAGGCTGTGCGCAACGACGTTCACAGTATTTATTTCGGACTGACGATCTGGTCGCCGAATATCAACATCTTCCGCGATCCGCGCTGGGGCCGCGGGCAGGAGACCTACGGCGAAGACCCCTACCTGACCGGCACGCTCGGCCAGCGCTTCATCGAAGGCCTGCAGGGGCCGGACCCGCTGCATCCGCGCGTGGTCGCCACGCCGAAGCACTTCGCCGTACACAGCGGCCCGGAGAACGTGCGGCATAAGTTCAATGTCGACCCTTCGCCGCACGATCTGTGGGACACGTATCTGCCGCAGTTCCGCCGCGCCATCGTCGACGCGAAAGCCGACTCCATCATGTGCGCCTACAACGCGGTAGACGGCAAGCCCGCCTGCGCGAGCGACCTGCTGCTGAACGACATCCTGCGCAAGGACTGGAAGTTCACCGGCTTCATCACGTCCGACTGCGGCGCCGTGGACGACTTCTTCGAGAAGAACGCGCACCAGTACTCGCCGGACAAGGAACACGCGGCCGCGACCGGCGTGCTGCTGGGCACGGACACCAACTGCGGTTCGACCTACAAGGCGCTGCCCGACGCCGTGAAGGCAGGGCTGTTGAAGGAATCCGACCTCGATCGCACGCTCGAACGCCTGTTCGTAGCGCGCTTCCGGCTCGGTCTCTTCGATCCGCCGGCAAAGGATGGCTACGGAAAGATCCCGTTCAGCGAGGATCGTTCGCCCGAGCATCTCGCGCTCTCGCTTAAGACCGCGCATGAATCGATGGTGCTGTTGAAGAACGACGGCATCCTTCCGCTGGCGCCGGGCCGATACAAGCGCATCGCCGTCATCGGGCCGAACGCCGCGTCGCTCTCGGCGCTCGAAGGCAACTACAACGCCGTCCCGAAGAACCCGCAGATGCCGGTCGAGGCGCTGCGCGCTGCGTTCACCGGCGCGAAGGTCATCTTCGCCGAGGGCGCGCCCTATGCGGATGGCGTGCCGCTGCCCGTGCCTTCGACGATGCTGCGCCAGCCAACGGGCAATGGCGCCGGGCTCCGTGCGGAGTACTTTGCCGGCGCGCCCGAAGGCAAGCCCGCTGCTGTTCGCACGGACGACCAGATCGACTTCGACTGGAACTCCGCCTCGCCCGTCGCTGGGCTGAAGCAGGACGACTTCGCCGTGCGCTGGACCGGTTACCTTCTGCCGCCGATGGCTGGAGACCTCGAGTTCAACATGCGCCTCGCGCATTGCTATCCCTGCGGCGATCGCGAGCACTTCACCGTCAAGATCGATGGCAGGGAGGTAAGCGCCTACGGGACGTCAGCCGAGGAGGGTCGCGAGAGCACCACGCCGCGCTTCCACGTCAACTTTGCCGACACCAGGCCGCACCGCATCGAGGTCGTCTACACGCACAGCGCGCCGCTCTTTGGCGGTGGCATCACGCTGGAGTGGGTGCCTCCAGCGGGCGTGTTGCAGAAGGAGGCCGTCGCCGCGGCCCAGGCGTCTGACCTGGTCGTTGCAATGGTCGGGCTCTCGCCGGAGCTTGAAGGCGAGGAGATGAAGATCCAGGTCCCGGGCTTCGCGGGCGGCGACCGCACCGACATCCAACTGCCGGCCAGCCAGGTGAAGATGCTGCAGGATGTCGCCGCGACGGGCAAGCCCATGGTCGTCGTACTGCTCAATGGCTCGGCGCTCGCGGTGAACTGGGCGCAGGAGCATGCGAACGCGATCCTCGAGGCATGGTATCCGGGCGAGTTCGGCGGCAAGGCCATCGCCGATACGCTGCTGGGCCGCAACAACCCCGCAGGCCGCCTGCCTGTCACCTTCTATGCCTCGGTCGACGACATCCCTGCGTTCGACGACTACGCGATGAAGAACCGTACCTATCGCTACTTCACCGGCACGCCGCTTTACCGCTTCGGATACGGCCTCAGCTACACGCGCTTCGCCTACGCCAATCTGAAGATCGACCATGCGAGCCTGAGCGCCGGCGATACGCTGACCGCAACGGTGGAGGTGAAGAACACGGGTCCGGTGGCGGGCGAAGAGGTTGCGCAGCTTTATCTTGTGCCCCCGGCCGCGGGCAATGGCGGGTTGTCGCCGCATCTGCAGCTTGAGGGCTATCAGCGCGTCTCGCTGAAGCCGGGCGAGAGCCGCAAGCTGACATTCACCCTGTCGCCGCGCGACCTGTCCGAGGTCGATGCGCAGGGCGTGCGCTCGGTGCAGCCGGGCAGCTACTCTGTCGCGGTGGGCGGCGCGCAGCCGGGGGACAAGCAGGCGCCGGCGGCTTCCGTGTCGGCTCAGTTCACGATCGCGGGTACGGCGGCGATTGCGCGATAAGAAAGTTTGAAGGAAGGATTTGCAATGAAGATTACCGCCGCACGCCTGATCGTCTGCTCGCCGGATCGCAACTTCGTCACGCTCCTCGTCGAGACGGACGAAGGCCTCACCGGCCTGGGCGACGCTACCCTGAATGGGCGCGAACTCGCCGTGGCCGCATACCTTGAAGAGCACGTGCTCCCCTGCCTCATCGGTCGCGATCCCTCGCGGATCGAGGATATCTGGCAGTACCTCTATCGTGGCGCGTACTGGCGGCGCGGGCCGGTGACCATGACGGCCATCGCTGCGGTCGACATGGCGCTGTGGGACATCAAGGGCAAGGCTCTCAACACGCCGGTCTATAACCTGCTTGGCGGCGCGAGTCGTCAAGGCTGCCTGGTCTACACGCACGCCAACGGCGCGGACATCGCCGAGGCGGTCGACTCCGTCCAGAAGCACATCGCGGAGGGCTACCTTGCCGTGCGCGCGCAGGCCGGGGTGCCGGGCGTCGCGTCGAGCTACGGCGTGCCCAAGGGCGGCAAGGCTTACGAACCGGCCGAGCGCGGCCTGCCCAGCGAGAGCCTCTGGTCGACCGAGCGTTACCTGAACTTCGCGCCCAAACTCTTCGAGCAGGTGCGGCTTGCGGCTGGCGAAGACATCCACCTGCTGCACGACGTCCACCACCGGCTGACGCCGATCGAGGCGGCGCGGCTGGGCAAGTCGCTCGAACCCTATCGTCTCTTCTGGATGGAGGATCCGACGCCCGCCGAGCTGCAGGATGGCTTTGCGCTCATCCGCCAGCACACGACCACGCCCATCGCCACGGGCGAGGTCTTCAACTCGCTGTGGGATTGCAAGGAGCTGATCGAGAAGCAGCTTATCGACTACATTCGCATGACCGTCGTGCATGGCGGGGGTATCACCCATGCGCGCAAGGTCGCGGACTTCGCGGCGATCTATCAGGTCCGCACCGGATACCACGGCGCGACCGACCTCAGCCCCGTCGCCATGGCCGCGGCGCTGCACGTCGGGCTTGCAATTCACAACTTCGGCATCCAGGAGCACATGGCGCACACCGCGCTGACCGACGAGGTCTTCCCCCATGCCTACAGCTTCCAGGCGGGGTACATGCATCCGGGAGACAGGCCCGGTCTCGGCGTCGAGATCGACGAAGCGCTGGCCTCCCGCTATCCTTACCAGCGAGCGTATCTTCCGGTTGCCCGCAAACTGGATGGGACGCTGACCGACTGGTAGTTTCGAACACTTTACCGGGCGGGCTTGGCAACGTTGCGAACCGCCGCTACACTCTTAGACAACCACCGAGGATCGACATGTCCAATACCGTATTCAGCCCGTTCGAAACCGTGAAGTTTGAAGGTCCCTCCAGCGACAACGCCCTTGCCTACCGGTACTACGACGCCGATCGCGTCGTGCTCGGCAAGCCCCTCAAGGAACATCTCCGCTTCGCCGTGGCCTATTGGCACTCGCTGGCGATGACCGCCTCCGATCCCTTCGGCGGCCCGACGATCCACCGTCCCTGGAACGAGCCCGGCGACCCCATCGCGCAGGCCAAGGTCAAGGCCGATGCCGCCTTCGAGCTCTTCCGTGTGCTCGACCTGCCCTTCTACTGCTTCCACGACGCCGACATGGCGCCCGCCGCCCCGACCCTCGCCGAGACGCTCAAGAACTTCCACATCATGGCCGACTACCTCGGCGAGAAGATGTCCGGCTCGAAGACCAAACTGCTCTGGGGCACGGCGAACCTCTTCTCGCATCCGCGCTTCATGGCCGGCGCCTCGACCAATCCCGACCCGGATGTCTTCCGCTGGTCGGCCGCGACGGTCAAGCACTGCATGGACGTCACCAAGCAGCTCGGCGGCTCGAACTACGTGCTGTGGGGCGGGCGCGAGGGCTACGAGACGCTGCTGAACACCGACATGAAGCACGAGCTTGAGCAGATGGGCCGCTTCCTCTCGCTCGTCGTCGAGTACAAGCACAAGATCGGCTTCGACGGCCAGATCCTGATCGAGCCCAAGCCGAAGGAGCCCACCTCGCACCAGTACGACTTCGACACCGCGACGGTCTTTGGCTTCCTGAAGAAGTACGGTCTAGAAAAGGAGGTGCGGGTGAACCTGGAAGCCAACCACGCCACGCTGGCCGGTCACAGCTTCGAGCATGAGATCGCGACCGCCGGCGCGCTCGGCATTCTCGGTTCGCTCGACATCAACCGCGGCGACGCGCTCCTCGGCTGGGATACGGACCAGTTCCCCAACGACCTGTGGACCATGACCATGAGCATGTACCACGTCATCAAGGCCGGCGGCCTGGGCAAGGGCGGTTGCAACTTCGACGCGAAGGTGCGGCGCCAGAGCTTCACCGCCGAGGACATGATCCACGCACACGTCGGCGGCGCGGACCTCTGCGCACGCGCCTTCCTCACCGCCGCCAAGCTGATCGAGGACGGTAAGTACGACGCGCTGCTCACGGAGCGTTATGCCGGCTGGCAGACTCCCGAGGCAAAGTCGTTACTCGACGGCTCCACCTCACTCGATCAGATTGCCGCCAGGGCAGAGGCAGAGGCAATCGATCCGCAGCCGCGCTCCGGCAAGCAGGAGCAGATCGAAAACCTGCTCATGCGTTCGATCTACACCGACAATGTCTAACCCGAAAACATAACGACTCAGAGAGCTTAAAGCTGACAGCTTTAAGCTCTCTGAGTTTGTTCTCTTGAACCCAGCAAAACCGCGAGGCAGCCATGCACCTCCGCACACTCGCCGCGTCTCTTCTTCTGTTGGCCGCGAACGCGACAGCACAGCAAGGCGCCTACGCGACGCATCACTATCGCAACCTGCTCGCCGAAGACGGCCACACGCAGGCCGAGATCGACGCGCGCATCGATGCGACCTTTACGCAGCTCTTCCACGGCGACAAGGACACGCAGGCCATCTTCTACGAGACCGGCCGCAACGCCAGCGGGCCGCTCGCTTACGTGACCGATGTCGCCAACCACGACGCCCGTACCGAAGGCATGAGCTACGGCATGATGATCGCGGTCGAGACCAACCACAAGGCCGAGTTCGACGCGCTCTGGAACTGGGCGAATACCTACATGCTTATCACCGATCCCGCGAATCCGTCGGTGGGTTACTACGCGTGGTCGATGAACGTCGACGGCACGCCGCGCTCGGTCTCGCCCGCGCCCGATGGGGAAGAATACTTCGTCATGAGCCTCTACTTCGCGGCCAATCGCTGGGGCAACGGCCAGGGCATTTACGACTACAAGGCCCAGGCAGACCGCCTCCTGCGGCTCATGCGGCATCATCCGATGCAGAAGGGCAGTCCGCCCTTTCGCATACATCCCGGCGATCCGCCGTTCGCGCCGAACGGGCACTCGGGCTGGGTGACGACCGTCGGCCCCATGGTCGACGAGGCCGCCAACATGATCGTCTTCGTGCCGGACACAGGCGGCGACAAGTACAGCGATCCGAGCTATCACCTGCCCGCCTTCTACGATCTATGGGCGCTCTGGGGGCCAAAGGAAGACCGCCAGTTCTGGGCGAAGGCCGCCGAGACCAGCCGCCAATACTTCGTGAAGTCGACCAACCCCACCACCGGACTCTCGTCCGACTACGCCAACTTCGACGGCACGCCGCATGCGGCCGAGTTCAACCGCATGTCGGCGAACTTCTCCTACGACTCCTGGCGCACGGCCAGCAACTGGTCGGTCGATCAATCGTGGTGGGGCCGCAACCCCAACGCCCGCGCGCTTAGCGATCGCATCCAGACGTTCCTCTCGAGGCAAGGCATTCATACCTACGCCGACCAATTTACCCTCGACGGCAAGCCGCTCTCCACGCGGCATTCCACCGGCATGGTCGCGACCACCGCCGTCGCCAGTCTGGCCGCAAGCGACACGCCGCAGGCAAAGGCCTTCGTGCATGAGCTTTGGACCACGCCCATACCCAGCGGCCAGCAGCGTTACTTCGACGGCATGCTGTACATGATGAGCCTGCTGCATGCCAGCGGCCAGTTTCGCATCTGGGATGCGCCCCCGGTGCGGAGCGGACACTAGAGCGATTACCTAAACGCGCCCAGCACTCCCCAAAAGGCTTGTCATCCTGAGCGAAGCAAAGGACCTGCGTTTGGTTTTTGCCGTTGTCCGTCTTTCAACAGCAGCTACGAAACCGTAATAATCCCCGTCTGCATCGCGATGAAGATCGCCTCGGTGCGGTCGCTGGCCTCCAGCTTTTCGGTGATGTGATTGAGATGATTGCGCACGGTGAACTGGCTGAGCTGCAGCGTATTGGCCACCTCTTTGTTGGTCAGCCCCTTCGACACCAGCTCCAGAATCTCGCGCTCGCGCGGGCTCAGCCCGGCGGTCATCCGGTTATTCGAGAGCCGCTCCGCGATGCGTCGTGGAAACGCCCGCTTGCCGCCATGCACCAGCCGGATCGCGTTCAGGATGTCCTCCGCATGCGACTCCTTGTGCAGATAGCCCTGCGCGCCGGCCTTCACCGCGTCGTAGATCTCCTCGTCGTACTCGAAGCTCGAGAGCACGATCGAGCGCGAGCGTGGCGCGACCTCGCGCAGCCGCTTCAGCGTCTCGATGCCCGAGCAGCCCGGCATGCGCAGGTCGACCAGCAGCACGTCGACGGCATGCCGCTGCACGAAGTCCAGCGCCTCGTCCCCGCCGGCCGCCGTACCGACGACGTCGATATCCTCGTGCAGCGCCAGCAGCGCGTTCAACCCAAATCGCACGATCGGGTGGTCGTCGACGATGAGCAGACGAATCGGCGACACCGTCTTCTCGACCGCCGCCGGCATCTCTCCAGCTTCCATCTCCGCAGGTTCGTTGCGTTCGTTCATCGGTTCCATGTCTTAGACCGCTCTTTCCGTCTCTGATGCCGTCACCAGTTTGATGCGCAGCCTGTTCAGCAAACCTGCCGCAACGGGAAGCTGCGCCGTCACAGCGATCCGCGTGCCTTCGCCGGGCGCGGTGCGCAGCTCGAGCCTTGCCTTCACCTTGGCCGCGCGCCTGCGCATGCCGGCGATGCCGAGCCCCTGCGGCGTCAGGGGCTCGTCGAAGCCCTTGCCGTCGTCCTCGATCGTAAGCTGCGCCTCCCGGCGTGCGAGGGTCAGGCTCAGTGTCAGCGTGCCGCAGCCGGAGTGCTGAATCGCGTTGCTGATCGCCTCCTGCCCGATGCGCACGAAGACGTCCGTGATCTCGAGCGGCAGCTCCGCGGGCTTGCCATTCATCACGGTCTCGATGCGCAGCGTACCGCCATCGCTCAGCCGCGCGGCGGACTCGCGAAGCGCCTCCAGAATGCCGGCTGCATCGCGATACTGCGGGCGCAGCGCGGCGATCGTGCGGCTGGCCTCGCGATGGCTCACATGCACCATCTCCAGCGCGTTGCGGATGTGCGTCTGAATCATCCCTTCGCCGCGCCTTTCGATACTTGCAGCCTGCAGTTGAAACGCGATCCCGGTGAAGCTCTGCGCCAGCGTGTCGTGCATCTCGAGCGCAAGCTGTTCGCGCTCCCGCAGCACGGACCGCATGTGCCACGTCTGCACCCGATGCAGCAGGAACTGCGCCGCGAGGAAGAAGCCGATGCCCAGCGCGGCCAGCAGCACGATGTGGCGCGGCGACCACCACGGCGGAGGCGCGACGACCTGAACGCGATCCGTAATCACCGTGAACGGGTAGATGCCGCCGGTAAACTGCTCAAGCGAAGTAGCCGCGCCGCGCAGACGCACGCGGCTGCCCACCACCAGCCCCGCCGGATCGATCTGAAAGTTCTTCGAGCCCAGCGCGCGAAACGACTGGCCTCCATCCTGCAGCACCAGGTCGTAGTCGCCGGGCCGGATCGCGACCGACTTCAGAATCCCCTCCACCTCGATCGAGCGTCCGCGATAGGTTCCGCTGGTCAACTGCGACGCGGTCACGGCAAGCGGCGGAATCTCCGTATCGGACCACAGCACGCGGATCTTTGCGTCGTCAATGCGGCTGCGAAAACGCTCGGAGACGACCGTGCCTTCGGCGGCCACGACGTCGCCCAGCTTGACCGTCGAGTGCGGGTCGAGGTTCGGGATGATGAGCGCGTTGGTGTCGTCCTGAATCGCCGTCAGGGGCGGCGTGGAGATAATGACGCCCTGGATCGTGACATGCGGATGCCGGCCGGGCTGCATCAGGAAGCTGACGATCGGCTGCACGCCGGGCTGCACCGCGTGCTTCTTCGCCTCGGCGCGCATGGCGGTTGCATAGCGGTCGAGGGTAAGCGCATCGTATGGCTCGGACGAAGCCAGCGAGGCCGGCGTGGGCGAACCGGCAAGCTGCTGCTCGATAGCGGCGATCTCAGCCGGTCCGGCGGGCGAGACGCTGAGGTTGCGCCACGTCACGCTGGTCAGGTACGACCGCAGACCGAAGCGGCCGGTGCGCAGGCAGTCCGGGTCGTCGGCCACGCCGCCCGCGACGCGTCCGTCGGCCAGCGCCAGCGCGATGGCGAAGCGGCAGCCCACCGCCGCGAGCCGCAGGTGGATCGGCCGCTGCAGGTCCGCTCCTTCGGGCAGCCTGCGATGCAGCAGCGCATGCCAGCCGAAGTCCGCGCGGCCAAACTCGAACGACGCATCCATCGTGCGGATGCCCGCGAAGTAGCCGTGGTAGGCGTCGACGCCCTCCTCCTCGCCGCTCGACCGGATCATCAGGCCCGCCTCGCCATAGGGTTCGGCGATCTGCAGGTCGGCCTGCACCTGGTAGTCGCCCCACGCGCCGGCGCGCGTCATCAGCTTGGCGCCGCGCTCCTGCGAGTTGTTGTGAATTTCGGTCGCGGTCGCCGCCCAGTCGCCACCGTAGGCCGCCCATGCGTCCGGCTGCGAGAAGACGCTGGGGCTTGGCAGCGGTGCGTTCCCCCGCGCGAGCCGTCCGCATGCGGCGAACGTCGTCACCGCCGCCAGCAGGGCAAGCGCCGCCAGCAACCCGGCATGCAACCGTCGCCACCCGATGGCCTGCGCCCGTCTCACTTCGAACCTCCGCCGGCGTGGCTCCAGTCGTAGTCGGCGAAGGGCCACAGGCTCTGCATCGGCTCGCTGTTCATGTTCTCGCGCGTCATCAGCAATGGCTCGACCAGCGTCTGCGGCGCGACGGCGGCGCCTTGCAACTGGGCCTGCATGTTCTGCATGGCGAGCTGCCCGATCCGCCGCGTATTCTGCACGATGACCGAATCGACTTCGCCGAGTTGGATGGGCGCCAGCAGATCCTGGTCAAAGCCCACGATGGCGATGGCGGGCCGAGGCTCCGTAGCGATACGCGCATAGTACGCGCCGCGCGTGGCGGCGGCGGTCAGCGCGACGATGGCGTCGACATGCTCGTGGCCGTCCAGAATCTCCTGCGCGATCTGCTGCTGATGCGTGATGACGAGGTCGCCGAAGTGGCGCACCTTGATCTCGATGCCCGGCGCAATGGCGGCCAGCGCGCGCTCGAAGCTCTCCTCGCGCGTCAGACCGCTCTCGATTCTCGGGCTGATGCCCATCAGGGCGATCGTTCCGTGCCCCTTCAGCAGGTGGTTCACGCGCTCCGCCGCCAATCGCGTGCCCGCCGTCTCGTCGTTCGAGACGTAGGAAAGATACGGTCCGGCCGGCGGCCCCAGCTCGTCGTCGACGATCACGACCGGCACCTGCTTCGACACCGCCTGCAGGACCGCGCTGCGCGAGTTCAATGTTTCGGACGGCGCAAGAATGATGCCGCGGCTCGAGTTGCGCAACGCCGCCGCAAAGAGGTTGAGCTGCTTTTCGGAGTCGCCCTCGTCGGCCGGCGCGTTCCAGTGTATGTCGATGCCGCTGCCCCGCGCCTGTTCGGCGACGCCCATGTGCATCGGCTCCCACAGCAGCGTGGAGGTGGTGCGCGGGATGACGGCGACGGAGGACGCCTGTTGGCGGCAGCCCGGCAGCATCGCGGAGAGCAAAAAGAGTGCGATTCCGGCGCTCACGCGTGCTCTCATGCCACCCTTCCTTGCCGACGGCGACGATAAAGCGCCGGGACGCCGAGTATACCGGGACCGTATATGCGTTGCACAGAGACGTGTACAGGAACGGCGATACGACGAGATTGGTACATATGTACCATGTCACCCGTGAGCGAAGTTCTCTATTGTTCTGGTCGCACAAAAAAAGCGGATTCAACGTCGCTCTGTCGCTTTATTTCAGGGCACGAAAGTAAAGATTCCGCCAATGCGGCAAGGCCCCTCGGGGCAGATGTACTGAGAGGACAGGATGACCAAAATAAATGCTTCAAGCGGATACGGATTCCAATCGCCGATCCGTTCCGTTGAGCTTTCGCCAACACAACGCTACGCCAGTGCAACTTCGAGCGGCGCCTTCGCCCGATGGCTCCTCATTCTGCCCCTCGGTCTGGCCTGTTTCGCGCCGAACCTCTCCGCCCAGGTGCTCTACGGCACGCTGACCGGAAGTGTGACCGACCCCACCGGCGCCGCCGTGCCGAACGCAAACGTCAGGGCCGTCGAGATCGCCACCGGCGTCGAGCACACCGCGACCACCGGCGAGACCGGCGCCTACAGCATCAACGACCTCAACCCCGGCACCTACCGCGTCACCGTCACCGCGCAGGGCTTCTCGCCCGTCGGACAGGAGGGCATCGCGCTGCTGGCGAACACAACCCTCCGCGTGAACCTGACGCTGAAGGTCGGCGCCAGCACCCAGGAGATCACGGTCACCGACGCGGCGCCCATGCTGCAGACCGAGACCGCCGACACGGCCTACAACATCTCGCAGCAGCAGATCGCCGAGCTGCCCACCACCTCGACGACCGGTCGCAACTTCCAGAGCCTCTATCGGCTCGTGCCCGGCTCGACGCCGCCCGCCGAACAGAACTCCGCCGGCGGCAACCCGCAGCGCGCGCAGGCGGTTAACGTCAACGGCGTCTCGAACGCAACCAACACCACCCGCATCGACGGCGCCGTCGACGCCTACCCGTGGCTGCCCTATCTCGTCGCCTACCTGCCGCCGACCGACGGCATCGAAAGCATCAACGTCGTCACCGGCAGCTTCAACGCCGAGCAGGGCGCGGCCGGCGGTTCGGCCATCAACGTCACGATGAAGAGCGGCACCAACCACTTCCACGGTAGCGCGTGGGAGTTCAACACCATCGCGCAGTACAACGCGCAGGCCTGGTCGAACCGCACCGGCATCCGCCAGAAGAACATCTACAACGAAGTGGGCGGCGCCATCGGTGGCCCGATCATCAAGGACAAGCTCTTCTTCTTCTTCGACTACAACCGCGTGTCGGTGAACAAGGCGATCAACGGCATCTACTCCGTGCCCACCTTGGCGATGCGCGGCGGCGACTTCAGTGCCTTTCTCTCAACCACGGCGACCTCGAACACCGTGATCTACGACCCCGCGACGGGAACCGCCACCGGAACGGGCAAGACGGCGTTCAACGGCAACAAGATCGACCCCAGCCGCTTCTCCCCGGCGGCCGTGAAGCTGCTGGCAGTGCTGCCCCAGCCGAACTACGGCGCGGCGGGAGCCGCGACCAACAACTACTTTGGCACTGGCGTCAACGCGTTCCTGCGCGAGAACTACGACACCAAGATCACCTACGTGCCGACCCAGAAGACCAGCTTCTTCGGCCACTACAGCATCTCGCCCAACAACATCACCGACCCGCAGGTCTTCGGGCCAAACCCCGGCGGCGGCACCTTCGACGGCGGGCAGCCCGGCGCCGCGACCGGCCGCATCCAGAACATCGGCCTGGGCGCCACGCACGCCTTCACCGCGCGCCTCTTCATGGACGCCAACGCCGGTTATACGCGTCAGCGTCTACTCGCGCAGGCAGGCGACATCTCGCTTGGCGACTACGGGACCGGAGCGCTCGGCATCCCAGGCACGAACTACAACGGGCAGTCCTCCTACGCCGGCCTGCCCGGCTTCTACTTCACCACCTACGCCAGCCTGGGCAACGCCAACACCGGCAGCCCCTTCCTCTTCCGCGACAACCAGTACACCGGCAACGTCAACCTGACGTGGGTGCTCGGCAAGCATTCGCTCCGCTTCGGCGGCGAGTATCTGCACGCGGCCATCAACCACTTCCAGCCCGGTACGGGCTCGTACGCGACCGGCCGCGGGTCGTTCCAGTTCACCGGCGGCGCCACGCAGCTCAATGGCGGCACATCCAACAACAACACGGCGGCAGCCGCCTTCGCGGACTTCCTCCTAGGCCAGGGCGACACGTATTACAAAAACGTCCAGACCTTCAACCCCGAGCCGCTGCGCTACTCCACCTTCTCGTTCTACGGACAGGACACCTACCAGGTCTCAAGCAAGCTCACGCTCTCGTACGGCGTGCGGTACGAGTACTATCCCCTCCCCGTCGGCGACCACTTCGGCACAGTACGCTATGACCCCAGCATCGCCTCCACCGTCACCGACTCCTTCGGCACGCACACCGTCGGCACCGTGCTGATCGGCGGCAAGGGCGCCAACAATCAGCATGCACAGACCTCCAACGGCTGGGGCATGATCGTGCCGCGCTTCGGCGTCAGCTACAACCTCAACTCGAAGACCGTCATCCGCTCGGGCTTCGGCATCACCACCGACCCAGACACGCTGCGCAACCTGCTGCAGGCCTATCCTTCGACGGTCGGCACCAGCGTCAGCGGCGCCACCAGCTACGTGCCGGCGGACGTGCTGAACGCCGGTCTGCTCAGCACGGCCACGCAGGTCGGCATCCCCACGCTGACGATTCCGGATATCAGCTCCGGCTCGCTGCCCCTGCCCACGCTGCTCTCCACCAACACCATCCCGAAGAACTTCCGTCGCGGCTACATCGAGAGCTTCAACCTCTCCGTGCAGCGCGAGCTGTATCGCGGACTCACCACGAACATCGCCTATGTCGGAACGCACGCCATTCGCCAGCAGTCCAGCGTGAACATCAACGCGGCGCCTCCAGGCGGCGGCACGGCAGGCCGCGCGCTCAACACCACCTACGGCGCCAACACCAACAACACCGATATCAACTCGCTGCTGCCCTTCCAGGGTTCGGTCTACAACAGTCTCCAAACGCAGTTGACCAAGACGAGCGCCAGGCATCTCTCGACCGGCATCGTCTACACCTACTCGAAGGCGATGGACGCCTCCGACAACAGCCAGGCCAGCGGACTCGTCTTCGCTTCTCCTGCTTACTATTACCGCAACTGGGGCCTCGCCGGTTACGACCGCAAGCATAACTTCCAGTGGTGGACGATTTACTCGCTCCCCTTCGGCAAGGACCAGTACTTCCTCAGCCATGGCGTCGTCGGTTACGTCGTCGGCGGATGGAAGCTGAGCACGACCCTGAGCCGCGTCAGCGGTACGCCCCTCACCATCAACGGCAGCTCCACCTTCCTGAATGCGCCCGGCAATACGCAGGTCGCCGATCGCGTGCAGGGCGTCACGGCTGTGCTTGGCGGACGTCATCCGGCGAGCAACGGCTACCAGTACATCAACCCCGCGGCGTACGTCAACGTCACGACGGGTCCGGCGCGCTTCGGCAACTCCAGCCGCGGCAGCGTGCGTGGTCCCGGCATCTTCGATCTCGACGTCAGCCTGAAGCGGAGCTTCCCGATCTACAAAAGCATCGCTCTCGATCTGGTGGCCGATTCGTTCGACGTCACCAACACGCCGCAGTTCGCCAACCCCGCCGTGGATGCTTCGTCGCCCAGCACATTCGGCGTCGTCACCTCGTCGAACGTCAACCGCACCATGCGCTTCAGCGGACGCATCTCCTTCTAAGCTTGCCTCACCTTCTCCAATGAGAGGTGCGGAGCGGCCTCACAGCCGCGCCGCACCCTCATCTTTTTCACATTGCTTCACTTCTTTCAGGAGACGCCGCCTTGAATCCAAAGATCACCAACAATCCTCGTCATCCTGAGCGCGGCGAAGGACCCCTGTATTTCGCTCTTGTCGTTGCCGTTGTTTGTTCTCTGCTCCCCGCAGCGCTGACGCCAGCCCGCGCCGCGGACATCCCGCACATCGCCAAGACCGCCGACGGCGGCCAGTTCATCCTCGACGGCAAGCCCTATCTCATCCTCGGCGGAGAGCTCGGCAACTCCTCCGCAGGCGTCGCCGCGCAGGCCGATACGATTCTGCCGAAGCTCGCAAAGCTGCACGTCAACACCGTGCTGATGCCCGTCGCGTGGGAGCAGATCGAGCCCACCGAAGGACAGTTCGACTTCACCATCCTCGACCACTGGATCGACGTCGCGCGCGCCGAACACCTGCACATCGTGCCGCTCTGGTTTGGCAGTTGGAAGAACGCCTTTTCGAACTACACGCCCGCATGGGTCAAGCAGGATACGACCCGCTTTCCGCGCGCCATCTCCGCCGATGGCGCCGAGCTTGAGATCCTCTCCACGCTTGGCCCCGAGACCCTCAAGTCCGATACGCGCGCCTTCACCAGACTCATGCAGCACATCCAAGACAAGGACGCCGGGCAGAACACCGTGCTGATGGTGCAGGTCGAAAACGAGGTCGGCTATCTCGGACGCGGACGCGACCGTTCCGCCGCAGCCAACAAGCTCTTCGCCGCGCCCGTCCCCACGTCGCTGATGACGAACCTGAAGGAGCATCGCGACACCTTCTCGCCCGAGCTCGCCGCGCACTTCAACCCGAGGGGCGCGACGTGGAAGGAGGTCTTCGGCGACGCCGCCGACGAGGTCTTTATGGCCTGGAACTACGCACGCTTCATCCAGACCGTGGCCGCCGCCGGCAAGCAGGCCTACGCGCTGCCCATGTACGTCAACTGCCAGCTGCCCGCGCCATCGGAGCGTGCGGGCGAGTATCCCAGCGGCGCGCCGCATCCCTACTACCTCGCCGTCTACCGTGCTCTGGCGCCCGCGCTCGACCTCTACTCGCCCGATATCTACTGGCCCAACTTCGAGTACTGGGTCCAGCGTTACAAGACGCCCGGCAACCCTATCTTCGTCCCCGAAGCCCGCATCGAAGCCGGCCCCGTCAACGCCTTTTACGCCTATGGCGAGGCGAAGGCCTTCGGCTTCTCGCCCTTCGGCATCGACAGCCTCGAGCCCTCGACAGATCCGAAGACCCAGCCTGCGATGCAGCAGACCTTCGAGGCGCTCGACAACCTCGCCGACATGATCGTTCCGGCGCAGGCAGCGGGCAAAACACGCGGCCTCGTCCTGCACGCCGACAGCCCTCGACCCACGCAGACCGTCGCGCTTGGCGGCTATCTCTTCGAGGCCACGCTCTCGCGCTCCTGGCCCGCGAAGACGCTGATCGCCGACGACGGCGCCATGATCGTCATCGAGTCCGCGCCGAACGAGTTCTACATCTCCGGCAGGGGCCTCACCGTCTCGTTCTTCCGTGATCCCGATGTAGACGAGAAGACTGGCGGCATCGCCAGCATCGAAGAGCTCACACACGCCGATGGCAAGTGGACCACGCAACGCAGGCTGAACGGCGACCAGACCAACCAGGGCCGCTCGCTCAGCCTCGCACCGAAAGACGTTCACACCTATCGCGTGAAACTCTACGCGACGGACTCCGCAAGGCATGGAGGACAGTAAGCCACAGACGCTCGTCATCCTGAGCGCAGCGAAGGACCCCCGTATCTGTTCCTGTCGTTGTTTGTTTGCTCCGCGCACTTATCCCCGGTAGGAATCGCCCGCCGCCTGATCGATTGGAGTCCTTGATGTTCTTTGCCGTACGTAACGCCATCCTCGCGACCGCCCTGCTGTTGTCGTATCCATGCGTTGCGGAGGATGGCTCCGCCGCATGGCTGCGTTACGCCCCCGTACCCGCCGCGCCGTATGCCTCTCTCCCGTCGCACATCTTCGTTCACGGCGACTCGCCCGTGGAGCGCAGCGCAGGCGCGGAGCTTGCGCGCGGGCTCACCGCGATGCTTGGCCGGTCCTTCGACGTCGTCACAAAACGATCCGAAGGCAGCATCGAACTGACGCTGGCGTCCGGCGCATCCACCACACTCGAAAGTTATACGATCGACTCCACGCGGCGCCATCTGCGCATCGCCGGCAACACCCCGCAGGCCGAGCTCTACGGAGCCTTCCACCTGCTCGAAGAGATCGCCGCCGCGCGCCCCATCCCCGCGCACGAAGCCAGCACCGCGGCCGCGCCGGTCCGCTGGACCAACGAGTGGGACAACCTCGACGGCAGCATCGAGCGCGGATACGCCGGGCAGTCGTTCTTCTTCGAGAAGGGCCACGTCCGCCAGGATCTTACGCGGGCCTCGGCCTATGCGCGTCTGCTGGCCTCGGTCGGCATCAACGGCTGCAACGCGAACAACGTGAACGCGGATCTTGACCTGCTGACGTCGGATCATCTGAAAGAGTACGCGCGTCTCGCGGACGCCTTTCGCCCATGGGGTGTGAGGCTCGCGCTCAGCGTGGACCTCACCTCGCCGCAGGCAGTCGGCGGCCTGCCCACCTTCGACCCGCTCGACCCGACGGTGATCGCATGGTGGCAGCGCAAGGTCGACGAGATCTATACGCTCATCCCCGACTTCGCGGGCTTCACCGTGAAGGCCGACTCCGAAGGCCGCAAGGGGCCCGCACAATATGGCCGCTCGCCCGCCGATGCAGCCAACGTGCTTGCTCGCGCCCTCGCGCCGCACCACGGCGTCGTGCTCTATCGCGGCTTCGTCTATGACAACCATCTCGACTGGCGCGACCCGAAAGCCGACCGCGCACGCGCAGGCGTCGACAACTTCGCGAAGTACGATGGACGCTTCGAACCGAACGTCATCATCCAAATCAAGGAAGGCCCCATCGACTTCCAGGCGCGCGAGCCGGTCAATCCACTCTTCGCCGCGCTGCCTCACACCAACGTCGCCATCGAGGTGCAGGCCTCGCAGGAGTACACCGGCCAGCAGCGCCACATGGTCTGGCTGCCCAGCATGTGGCGCTGGGTGCTCGACACCGACCTTCGCGCCGAAGGCCGTCATACACCGGTCAAAGAGATCGTCACGGGCCGTGCCTTTCCGCTCGCAAGCGGCGCGCCGCGGCCGGGCGGCTTCGTCTCCGTCACCAACGCCGGGCTGGACGCGAACTGGATGCATCACCCGATGGCTATGGCGAATCTCTATGGCTTCGGCAAACTTGCCTGGAACCCAGACGAGCCGCTAGACCGCATTCTGGACACCTGGACGCGCCTCACCTGGGGCAACGATCCGCTTGTCGTGCGCACCGTGAACGCGATGCAGTTGAAGAGCTGGCAGGTCTACGAGGGCTACACCGGCCCGAACGGCGTCGGCACCCTCACCAACATCCTCGGCTACCACTTCGGTCCGGACATTGAGTCCGCCGAGCGCAACGGCTGGGGCCAGTGGATTCGCGGCGAGAAGAACGGCATCGGCATGGACCGCACCGCCGCCGGCACAGGCTACGCGCAGCTCTATCCGCCGCTCGTGGCCGCACGGTATGAGTCGCTCGCGACCTGTCCCGACGATCTGCTGCTCTTCTTCCACCACGTGCCGTACGACCACAAGCTGCACACCGGCCAGACCCTGATCCAATCCATCTACGACACGCACTACAAGAGCGCGCGCGAGGCCGGCGAGTACGCGGTCGCATGGAGCACACTCGAAGGCCGCGTCGACCCCGAACGCTATCGCCAGGTCGCCGCACTCTTCAACTTTCAGGCCGGCCATGCGATCGTCTGGCGCGACGCCATCGACACCTGGTTCGAACGCATATCCGGCATCGCCGACGACAAGGGCCGCGTCGACCGTCACCCCCTGCGGATCGAGGCCGAGAGCATGACCGCCACAGGCTACGAGCCCATCGATGTAACGCCAAGCGAGACCGCATCCGGCGGCAAGGCCATGGTCTGCCGCAACGACGCCGGCTGCACGCTCAGTACCGTGCTACAACAGCCCGCCGGCGCCTACGACATCGCCGTGCAGTACTTCGACACCTGGGCCGGCGTCTCGAACTACGAGCTGCTCGTCAACGGCGTTAGCCAGGCCCGCTGGTCCGCCGCCGACACGCTCGCGCCCGTGCAGTTCGACCCTCACCTCGACGGCCAGACCTCCACGCGCTACACCGCGCATCACCTCGCGATCAAGCCCGGCGATACCCTCACCCTGCGCGGCGTTCCCGACCTGCGCGAGACGCTGAAGGATCGCGGCAGGCAGACCGTTGAACCCGGCGCGATGTCGCCCCCAAACCAGCGCCGGGACTACCGCGAGTTCGCACCCATCGACTACATCGTTCTCGGTCCGGACGGTCCGCTCACCCCGCAGGACTGATCGGTTGGAGCGGTGTATCTCTGAGCATCTTCACACACCCGCCCAAAAATGCTCGTCATCCTGAGCGGAGCGAAGGACCCCGGTATTTGTCTTTGTTCTTGCTTGTCCTCGCTCGCGCCGCAACTTCAAACAAGAACAGCAACGACAAAAACCAATACGGGGGTCTCTCCACTCCGCTTCGCTCCGGTCGAGATGACGAGCATCTGGGTGGGTGCTCGCCACCAAAACATCATGCGTTCGAAACGAGCATGGGCGGACGATCTCTCGTCCGCCCATGCTGTGCTTTACTCCGAACCTATGCGAGGTCGAAGCGGTCGAGGTTCATCACCTTCACCCACGCGGCCACGAAGTCCTTCACGAAGGTCTCCTTCGCGTCCGATGCGGCGTAGACCTCAGCAAGCGCCCGCAGTTGCGAGTTCGAGCCGAAGATCAGGTCCACGCGCGTCGCCGTGTACTTCAGTTCGCCGGTCTCGCGGTCGAGCCCGTCGAAGCTGCCTTCAGCGGTCGTCGAGGCCTTCCACTCCGTCGCCATGTCCAGCAGGTTGACGAAGAAGTCGTTCGTCAGCGTACCGGGCTTGTCGGTGAAGACGCCGTCCTTGCCGCCGCGGAAGTTGGCGCCGAGCACGCGCAGGCCGCCCACCAGCACAGTCATCTCGGGCGCGGTCAGCTTCAGCAACTGGGCGCGGTCGACCAGCAACTCCTCGGCGCGCTGGGTGTGGCCCAGGCGCAGATAGTTGCGGAAGCCGTCAGCGGTCGGCTCGAGCGGCGCGAACGAGTGAACGTCGGTGAACTCCTGCGA
The DNA here is from genome assembly GCF_900188085.1 of Granulicella rosea. Classification (GTDB taxonomy): domain Bacteria; phylum Acidobacteriota; class Terriglobia; order Terriglobales; family Acidobacteriaceae; genus Edaphobacter; species Edaphobacter rosea. The sequence goes on along the minus strand of NZ_FZOU01000009.1, from coordinate 61,324 downwards.
GGCGTCGGTGCGGCCCGGCGTGAAGGGAACCTTCACCTCGTAGCCGGCCTTCTTCGCGGCCTCTTCCACAGCGGCAGAGCCGCCGAGGACGATGAGATCCGCAATCGAGACCTTCTTGCCGAAGCCCTGCTGAATGCCTTCGAGCGTCGAGAGAACCTTGGCCAGCACCTGCGGCTGGTTGACCTCCCAGCTCTTCTGCGGCTCCAGCCGGATGCGTGCGCCGTTCGCGCCGCCGCGCTTGTCCGAGCCGCGGAAGGTCGAGGCCGAAGCCCACGCCGTCGAGATGAGCTGCGAGGTCGTCAGGCCGGAGGCGAGAATCTTTGCCTTCAGCTCGGCGATCTCCGACTCGCCGATCAACTCATGATCGACCGCCGGAACGGGATCCTGCCAGATCAGCACTTCCTTCGGAACCAGCGGTCCGAGATAGCGGACGATGGGGCCCATGTCGCGGTGCGTCAGCTTGAACCATGCGCGAGCGAACGCGTCCGCGAACAGAGCCGGATCGGCCTGGAAGCGCTTGCCGATCTTCTCGTAGGCCGGATCGAACTTCAGCGCGAGGTCCGAGGTAAACATCATGGGCAGGTGCTTCTTGCCTTCGATGAAGGCATCGGGGATGTTCGGCGTCTCGGCCACGGCGTACCACTGCCATGCGCCGCCAGGACCCTTCTTCAGCGCCCAGTCGAAGTTGTAAAGGTTGTCGAGGTACTCGCTGTCCCACTTGACGGGCTGGCTGGTCCAGGCGCCTTCGAGACCGGACGAGATGGTGTCCTCCGAGTGGCCCTTGCCGACGGAGTTCTTCCAGCCAAGTCCCTGCTGCTCGATCGGCGCGCCTTCCGGCTCGGGACCGACGTTCGGACCGGGATCGTGCGCGCCATGCCCCTTGCCGAAGGTGTGTCCGCCGGCGATCAGCGCGAAGGTCTCCTCGTCGTTCATCGCCATGCGGCCGAAGGTCTCGCGGATGTCGCGCGCGGAGGCGATCGGGTCGGGCTTACCGTCGGGGCCTTCCGGGTTCACGTAGATCAGACCCATCTGCACGGCGGCCAGCGGGTTATCGAGATCGCGTTCGCCCTGGTAGCGGTCGCTGCCAAGCCACGTGTGCTCGGCGCCCCAGAAGATGTCCTCCTGCGGAACCCACACATCGGCGCGTCCACCGGCGAAGCCGAAGGTCTTGAAGCCCATCGACTCCAGCGCGACGTTGCCGGTCAGAATCATCAGGTCGGCCCACGAGATGCTTTTGCCGTACTTCTGCTTGATCGGCCAGAGCAGGCGGCGAGCCTTATCAAGTGAGACGTTGTCGGGCCAGCTATTGAGCGGCGCAAACCGCTGCGTGCCCATGCCCGCGCCGCCGCGTCCGTCGTAGATGCGGTACGTTCCGGCCGAGTGCCACGCCATGCGGATGAAGAACGGGCCATAGTGGCCGAAGTCCGCCGGCCACCAGGGCTGCGAGTCGGTCATCAGCGCGTTCAGATCCTTAATGAGCGCGTCGAGGTCGAGCTTCTTGAACTCCTCGGCGTAATCGAAGCCATCGCCCATGGGGTCGGCCAGCTTCGTGTTCTGGTGCAGCACCGCGAGGTCGAGCCGGTCCGGCCACCACTCCGCGTTGCGCACGATCTTGCGCGAGTTATGCGTGACGGCGCCGTGCATGGGCGAGGAGGTCTCGGTAGCGGTGGTGGCGGCGGAGGGATGCTGGCCGTGCGGCACCGGACACTTCATTTCGTTCGACATACTTGCTCCTTGATGGTGATAGGGCTGGTGATGGGCGGTTTGCGTCCCGCCGTTGTGATGCATTGCTGTCCAGGGATGGATTCTACTTCTGCTCTATCCCAAAGCTTGTAAATGTCAGACCTTCATCCGGTCTCCGCCCGGTGGTTGAGCGCAACTCGCGCAAAGCCCGCGCAGAATAAGCTCGCACTCTCGCACGATGCGCGCGCCGACAGAGGCCGGAGCAGGCCGCGGCACGTCGAACCAGTCCATATCCTCCACCGCGCCACACCGGTCGCAGATAAAGTGGTGATGCTGCATCTCCTTCAGGTCGAAGCGCGCCGACCGGCCCTCGACCGCCACCTCGCGGACCAGGCCTGCCTCGACCAGCTCCTTCAGGTTGCGATACACCGTCGCTCGCGACGACCGCGGGTCCAGGCTGTTCACGCCGTCGAAGATCTCCGCCGCCGTCGGGTGGCCGGGATGCTCCATCAGGTACGCCATGACGCAATAACGCTGCGAGGTAAACTTCACCCCGTTGACGTCGAGCCGTTCCCTGATCGCTTCAGCGTCCATGCACTATCAAGATTCTGTCTCATCTGAGAGTTTGTCAAGCCGCGTATTCCACAGCTCGTCTCTCCGGAAAACCGATCGATGTTGCAACGCATCGAATCGCACACCATGTGGATCGTCAGACTGGCGCTTCGGCGGCCCTATACCTTTGTCGTGGTCTCGCTGCTGATGCTGCTGCTCGGCATCGGCACCTGCATTGAAGCGCCGAAGGACATCTACCCGTACATCAACATCCCGGTCGTTACGATCGTATGGAGCTACAGCGGGCTGCCGCCTCAGGATATGGAAGGCCGCATCGTCACGGTCTGCGAGCGCGCGCTCACGACGACCGTCAACGACATCCAGCATACGGAGTCCATCAGCTACCAGGGCGTCGCGGTCATCCGCGTCTTCTTTCAGCCGACGGTCAAGGTCGAACTCGCCATGTCGCAGATTACCGCGGTCGTGCAGACCGTCCTGCGTGTGATGCCGCCCGGAACCTTTCCGCCCAACATCATCAAGTACGACGCCTCCAGCGTACCCATCGTACAGCTTGGCCTTTCCGGCCAGGGGTTGACCGAGGAGGATCTCTACGACCTTGGCCTGTCGTTCATCCGGCCTCGTCTCGCCAATGTGGAAGGCGCTTCGATCCCGCTGCCCTACGGCGGCAAGGTCCGCCAGGTACAGGTAGACGTCGACCCCAACCTGCTCTATGCCAAGCACCTCTCAGCATCCGATGTATCGACCGCCTTCAACCAGCAGAACCTCATCCTGCCCGCCGGCGTCGCACGTCTGGGAGACCGTGAATTCATCGTCAAGATGAACTCCTCGCCCGAGGTCGTCTCCGCGTTGAACGACCTTCCGATCCGCGCGGCTGGCGGCGCCATCGTGATGGTCAAGGACGTGGCCCAGGTGCGTCTCGGCTACGCCCCACAGGTCAATATCGTGAGACAGGATGGCAAGCGTTCGGCCCTGCTCACCGTGCTGAAGAACGGCCAGACCTCAACCCTCGACATCGTCAAGAACGTGAAGGCGATGTTGCCGCAGGTCAAGGCCGGACTGCCTGCGGGCCTGCAGATCACGCCGCTCTTCGATCAGTCCGTCTTCGTATCCGAATCGATCAGCGAGGTGGTCCGCGAGGCGGCCATCGCAGCCGCGCTGACTGCATTGATGATCCTCGTCTTCCTCGGCTCATGGCGTTCGACGCTCATCGTCTGCGCGTCGATTCCGCTCTCCATCGCGACCTCGCTCGTCATCCTCTACGCGCTGCAGCAGACGATCAACGTTATGACGCTCGGCGGCCTCGCGCTCGCCGTCGGCATACTCGTCGACGACGCCACGGTCGAGATCGAAAACACCCATCGCAACATGTCCGAGAAGAAACCGCTCGTGCGAGCCATCCTCGACAGCGCCCAACAGGTAGCCGCGCCCGCGTTCGTCTCGACGCTTTCGATCTGCCTCGTCTTCACGCCGGTCGTACTGCTCTCGGGCGCCGCGCGTTATCTCTTCACGCCGCTCGCGATGGCCGTCGTCTTTGCCATGATGGCGTCGTACTTTCTCTCCCGCACCCTGATTCCCACGATGATGCACTTCCTGCTCGACAAGGAGATCGCGCTCTATCAGGACCCCGAGGCCGCGCAGAAGGAAGAGGAAGAGAACTTCATCTGGCGCTGGCACTCGAAGTTCGATCGCTGGTTCGAGCGCCGGCGCGAGAACTATAAAGCCGCGCTCGAATGGACGCTCGAGAATCGCGGCCTCACCGTCGGCGTCTTCGGACTCTTCGTCCTGCTCTCGCTACCTCTGGTCCTCATCATCGGCGAAGACTTCTTCCCCTACGTCGACTCCGGCCAGATGCGCCTGCACGTCTATCCCGCGCAGGGCATGCGTCCCGACGATGCCGAGCAGTACTTCGCCAGCGTCGAACGCGAGATTCGCAAGGTCATTCCGCCGGATGAGATCAAGCTCATCCTCGACAACATCGGTCTGCCGAACGGCGGCATCAACCTCGCCTTCTCCGACAGCTCCGTCATCTCGGACTCCGACGGCGACATCCTCATCTCGCTCAACCCCGGCGGCCGTCACACGCAGCTTTACATGCGCGAGCTGCGCGCCGATCTGCATAACAAGTTTCCCGACGCGACCTTCTTCTTCACGCCCGCGAACATCACCAACCAGATTCTCGACTTCGGCCTGCCCGCGCCGATCGACCTGCAGATCGCAGGTCGCGGCAAGAACAACTTCCAACTCGCGCAGCAGTTGTTGAAGCAGGTGCAGGCAATCCCCGGCGTGGCCGGCGCCCACATCCATCAGCAGGTCGCGCTGCCCACCATCGATGTCAATGTGGATCGTCTGAAGTCGCGGCAGATCGGCCTTACCCAGCAGGACGTCGCGCAGAGCATGCTGATCTCGCTGACCGGCACCGGCCAGACCGCGCCGAACGAGTGGCTGAATCCGCAGACCGGCGTCAACTATCAGGTCGTCGTGCAGACTCCGCAGTACCGCATCGATTCACTGCAGGCGCTGGCTCGCACGCCCATCACCTCGCCCGCCGGCAACGCGAGCCAGTTGCTGGGCAACATCGCCAACTTCCAGCGCGACATTACGCCGACCATCATCAGCCACTACAACATTCAACCGGTCTACGACATCTACGCCGACACCGACCAGCGCGATCTCGGCGGCGTCGCCAGCGAGGTCCGCAAGATCATGGCGAACGCACAAAGCACGCTGCCGACCGGCACCACGCTCGCACTGCGCGGCGAGGTCCAGACCATGTCCGAGTCCTTCGAGCGGCTAGGCATCGGCATCGTCTTCGCCATCCTGCTCGTGTACCTGTTGATGGCCGTCAACTTCCAGAGCTGGCTCGATCCGCTCATCATCCTCATGGCTCTGCCGGTAGCCTTCGCCGGCGTGCTGTGGGTGCTCTTTCTCACGGGCACGACCTTCAACGTGCCCTCGCTGATGGGCGGCATCATGACCATCGGCGTGGCGACCGCGAACAGCATCCTCATGGTCGTCTTCGCGAACGACGAACGCGCCGCCGGCAAGACGAGCCTCGAAGCCGCGACCAGCGCGGGTTACACGCGTCTGCGTCCCGTATGCATGACCGCACTCGCGATGATCATCGGCATGATGCCCATGGCGCTTGCGCTTGGCGAAGGCGGCGAGCAGAACGCGCCGCTTGGTCGCGCGGTCATCGGCGGCCTGCTGCTCGCGACGCTCGGCACGCTCTTCGTCGTGCCCATCATGTACTCCTGGCTGCGCACCGCCGCGCCGCGCGACTTCGACAAGGAGATCGACGACGCCTACCACGAAGGCGAAGAGAACAAGCAGCCTCGGCAGGACCAGGGCCAACAAGATCAGGGAGGACAGGCGCAGCCTGCCTGAAAGCATCCATGAGCGACGAGCATAAGAAGAACGACGACCTCGAACTCCGCCGATACAGCGAAGACGAACGCCTGCGCCAGATCGAAGAGAACCCCGACCGCCGCATGACCCGCGAAGAGTGGGAGCGCGAAGAGTCCGCCGCCCGGCAAGCCGCGCACAAGAAGCACGAACAGGTGCGCCACGATCGCGAGGTGCAGGAGGAGTTCGACAAGAAGAAGAAAACCACTCATCGCAACTGGGGCAAGATCTTCCTCTGGGTCGGCGGCGGCCTGCTCGTGCTCGGCATCATCTTTCTCATCGGCTACATTCCGCGTCATCGCACGGCGAAGAAGGCCGCGGCCGCGGCGAAGGAGCGAGAGCAGGAGGAGCCTGAAGTCGAAGTCATCCAGGTCCAGCGCACGCATGCGCCCGGCGAACTGACCGTTCCCGGCACCATCTCCGCCGACACGCAGGCCTACATCTATGCGCGCGCCAACGGCTATCTGCGCAAGCGTTATGTCGACATCGGCGACCACGTCGTGAAGGGCCAGTTGCTCGCTCTCATCGACGCACCCGACCTCGATCAGCAAGTCGACCAGGCGCGCGAACAGTTGAAGCAGGCCGAGGCGCAGGTCGCGCAGCAGAAGGCGCAGCTTGCGTTGAACAAGGTCACATGGGATCGCTGGCGCGTACTTGTGAACAAGGGCGTCTTTTCGCGGCAGGACGGAGATCAGCGCGAGGCGGACTATCTCGCGCAGCAAGCTGTCGTGGCCTCGTCCGAGCGCAACGCCGAAAGTTATCGCGCGAATCTTCGCCGCGTCATTGCGCTGCAAAGCTATGAGCGCGTCACCTCGCCCTTCGATGGCGTCGTCACGCAGAGGAACAGCGACATCGGCGCACTCGTGGGCGCGTCAGGAGCGGCATCCACCGCTCCGATGGATTCATCGCAGACGCCAAGCGGCGGCTCCGCCAACGTCGGCAGCACCAACACCAGCGGCATGTCCGGCAGCGGAAACCAGTCGGCGACGCCCAACACCGGACAGGCCCAGGGCGGCCCACTCTTCTCCATCTCACAGACAAAGATATTGCGCATCCTCGTCTCCGTGCCCGAAGGCTACGCGGTCGCGCTGCATCCAGGCATGGCGGCCCGTGTCTTCGTGCAGGAGCGTCCGGGCAAGCCCATTCAAGGCACGGTCGCGCGTACGGCGGCGTCGGTCGATCAGAACTCCCGCACCATGCTTGCGGAGGTCGACGTCGACAACCGCGACGGCAGCCTCTATCCCGGCATGTACGCGGTCGTCACCTTTGTGCAGACGCGCGGTCAGGCGCCGCTTGCCGTCCCGGGCGATGCCGTCATCGTGCGCGACGACCGCACCTCCATCGCCACGGTGAAGGACGAGAAGATCAAGCTGGTTCCGGTTGAGATCGGCCGCGACTACGGCCCGTCGATCGAGATCCTCAGCGGTCTGCAGGAAGGCGACTGGATCGTCACCACCGTAACGGATAGCGTGCGCGAAGGCGTGAAGGTGCGCCCGAAGAAGAGCCAGAAGCAGGAGCAGCAGGCCATCGGCCAGGGCGGCGAGCAGACCAACAAGGCGCCCGATGCGGGCCCGAATCAATACGGCGATCAATCCATCGTGAACTCCACCAGCGAGAGCACCAACCAGCAAGGCAAGCCCGGACAGAGCAAGGGCGGCAAGCCGCAATCGACGCCGGGCAAGAAGAGTGGAGGCGCGCAATGAGACGGCTGACACGAGCGGCCTCCATGTTGATGGTGAGTGCAATTCCATGGGTCGCGGCGTATGCGCAACAGGGCACGCAGCCGCCTCCCTTCACCGCGCCGAATCCACCCACGCCCAGCGCGCCGCAGTCTCCGGGCCAGCAGGCCGCGCCCAAGCAACAGCGTCCGTCTGTCGCTCCCGACGCTCCACTGCCTCAACCCGACAAGAGCACAGTGGACCTGCGCGACCTGCCGCCGATGGCCAAGCAGCAACATGCTCCCAGCCCGCCTTCGCCGCTTATGCAGTCTGTCGCAGGAAGCGATACGTCCCCACGCAAAGAGGCGCTGCCCAACCTGAACACGCACTGGTACAGCCTCATCGGTCCTTATCATGCTGCCCGCGCGCCTGAGCTTTCCATGGCGTCGCCGCTGGGGCTTGCAGGCATGGTGCGTGACGGCAAGCTCTACCTCAGCCTGCACGACGCCATCGAGCTTGCCATTCAAAATAACCTCGATGTCGAGATCAGCCGCTACAACCTGCTGCTCGCCGATACCGATCTCACGCGGGCTCGAGGAGGCGGCAGTCTACGCGGCCTCGACTACACCATTCAACAGACGGTGCCGGGCGAAGGCGGCATGACCAGCCCATTACTCATCACAACCACAACCGGAACCAACGCACCCACAAGCGTCAACATCACCGACCTCTCGCAGGTGACGCAGACCGGCGCGGGCGCGCAACAGACCCTTTCCGAGAACGGCTCGTCCATGTTCTCTTCCGGACCGCAAGTGCCGCTCTTCGATCCCGTCGTCACAGGTCAGCTCAGCTACTTCAGACGCTCAGATCAGGACACGCTCGTCAGCACAAGCGGTACAAGCACGACGAGCTCATCCTCCTCGACAGACGGCGCCTCCACATCCACTCCGTCGGTCAGCTACGTCGGCCTCGCAGCAGAGTATCAGCAGGGCTTCTCCACCGGCGCGCAGATCGACGGCTACATCGACAACTCCGCGCAGGTGCTCTATGCGAGCAACTCGCAGTACAACCCATTCCACTCGCCAAGCAGCTCGCTGACCTTGACGCAGCCTCTGCTGCGCGGTCGCGGCAGCGCGGTCAACCTGCGCTTCGTCCACATCGCGCAGATCGATCGCAAGGTCTCGCGCCTGCTCTTCGAACAGCAGTTGCTCGAGACCATCTATGGCATCTCGCGCCTCTACTACGACCTCGTCTCGCTGGGCGAAAACATCGGCGTCAAGCAGGAGTCGCTGGCCGCGGCGCAGAAGCTCTACGACGACGATAAGAGCCAGCTTGAACAGGGCACGCTCGCGCCCATCGAGGTCACGCGCGCGCAGGCGCTGCTGTCTTCAAGCCGCCTCGATCTCATCCAGGCGCAGGGCGAGTATCGCCAGCAGGAGGCAATCCTGCGGGAGCAGCTCGTGCGCAGCCTCGGCGATCCCATGGCCAATGTGCTGTCCATCGTTCCTGTCGACAAGATCGAGGTGCCCGATGCGCCGCCCGCGCTCGACGTGCCGGGCCTTACGCAGGACGCACTCACCAACCGTCCCGACCTCGCGCAGGCCGGGCTGCAGTTGAAGGCCAACGAGATCGCGGCCAATGGCTCGCGCAATAACGTGAGGCCTTCGTTAAACGTCTATGGCAACGTGCAGACGCGCGGCTCGTCGCTTGTTCCCTATCAGACGCTGGGCTCGCCCGGCACCGGTCTAACGGCGGTCAACCCAGCGCTCTCGCAGGGCGGCCTGCGGCTTTCGACCATCTATCAGGGCGGCTTGCAGCTCAACATGCCATTACGCAATCGCATCGCGCAGGCCGACTCCGCACGCGATGCAATCCAGGTGCGACAGGCGCAGAGCCGCGCGCAGAAGCTGGAGAACGATATCCGCCAGCAGGTCGAGAACGCCGCCATCGCGCTTGAGAATGCGCATCAGGCCTATGCGGCAGCGGTCGAGAGCCGCAACTTTCAACAGCAGTTGCTACAGGCCGAGATCGATAAGTTCTCCGTCGGCGCCAGCACCAACTTCCTGATCGTGCAGGACGAAGCCTACCTTGCGCAGGCGCGTTCAACCGAGGTAGCGGCGCGCTCCGACTGGATGAAGGCTCGCCTCTCACTCGACCGCGCGCTCGGCAATCTGCTTGAGAGCAATCATGTCGTCTTCGACGATGCAGTCCAGGGCAAGACCCCCTAAGCATTTACGCCCTCCATGCTGGCCGCATAGTGCTATGCGCAGAAGCCGCCGCCGTAAACACGAAGCCATGCCGGTCGAGCATGAACGAATCTCTCAGCCAGTTCCTCGGCGCTACTCAAAAGGATGAGCCGCCACTAGGCGAAAGGGGCCTTTGACACCATAAGACCCACGCCTATGCTTGAGAAACGGCGCCGGAGTAAGTGGTCGGCCCAACAGTTATCCAGCAACGAATCCGCTCTTATGATCGAGAGCCGCCGACTTACAACCATACAACCGGACGTCAGCTCTCGTGACGCACAGGAGTTATCCATGCTTACCGACCGTATCGAAACCAAAGACGGGACCAGCATCTATTTCAAGGACTGGGGCGCGGGCAAGCCTGTCGTCTTCTCGCACGGCTGGCCGCTCAGCGCGGACGCCTGGGATGCCCAGATGCTCTTCCTCGGCCAACACGGCTATCGCGTCATCGCACACGACCGCCGTGGACACGGACGCTCTAGCCAGCCCTGGGAAGGCAACCACATGGATCAGTATGCGGATGATCTCGCTGAGCTGCTCGAGAAACTCGATCTGCATGACGTGACGCTGATAGGCCACTCCACCGGCGGCGGCGAGGTCGCGCGCTATATCGGCCGGCATGGCTCGAAGCGTATCGCCAAGGCCGTGTTGATCGGCGCCGTGCCCCCGGTCATGGTGCAGAGCGAGAAGAATCCTGGCGGCCTGCCTCTCTCCGTCTTCGATGGTCTGCGCGAAGGCGTCGTCAATGACCGGTCGCAGTTCTTCAAGGATCTGCCCACGCCCTTCTACGGCTTCAACAAGCCGGGTGCGAAGTTCTCCGAAGGCGTACGCGATTCGTTCTGGATGCAGGGCATGCAGATGTCCATCAAGGGCGCATACGACTGTATCAAAGCGTTCTCCGAGACCGACTTCACCGAGGATCTGAAGAAGATCGACGTGCCGACGCTCGTCCTGCATGGCGACACCGATCAAATCGTCCCCATCGCCGCGGCGGGCCTTCTGAGCGCGAAGCTCGTGCCCAATGCAACGCTCAAGGTCTATCCCGGCTTCTCGCACGGCATGTGTACGGTGAATGCGGATGTGATCAACGCAGACCTGCTCGCCTTCCTCAAGTCGTAACTCGTCGTATGCGAACGGGCCGCCCGCATGGGTTGGCCCGTTTGCGTTATGGTGCGGCCTGCTTCACCAGATGCAGCGCTCGCAGCAGCGTAATCCAGCGCGCGGCCGGAGCCTCATACACCTTGCGTGCGGGCAGCTTCACGATCACCTCCGTGCCCGACTCAGCCGAGCTCCACACCTGAAGCTGGCCGCCGATCACGTTCGTTCGCTCGCGCATCGAGGCCAGTCCCCAATGCCCTGGACGATTCCCCGTCGCCACAATCGACGGCGGCATGCCGACCCCGTTGTCGCAGCACTTCATCAGGAACTGCGCGGCCTCGTAGATGAGCTTCACCTCGACGACGCTTGCCTGCGAGTGGTATCGCGCGTTCCTCAGCGCCTCGCGCGCAATGCGGCATAGCTCGCTCTGTATCTCCGGCTGCAGCTTCCTCGGGCTGCCCTCTTCGACCAGCCGAAACGAGCATAGCTTCTCAAGCTCCAGCTCCTCCGCGACCTTCACGATCCGCACCGTCAACTCGCCTTCCTCGGGTATCTCCTCGCGCAGATCCTGCACACGGCGGCGGCCTTCAAGGATCAACGAATCGGCGCTCTTGAGCGCATGTTGCAGAGAGCTGCGGACGGCGTCGTCCTCGGGCAACGTGTCTGTCGCGAAATGAACGCGCAGCATCAGGCCGTGGATCGATTGCAGCAGGGTATCGTGCAGCTCGCGCGCGATGCGCAACCGCTCGCCCGCGCGCACCTGCAGCCGCTCCCGCAGTTGCCCCGTGACATAGCCGATTCGCGCCAGGTAGAGCGCATACAGCAGCGTCAGCGCCAGCACCGCGACGAGCGCGCGAAACCACAGCGTCTGATAGAACTCCGGCCGGATCGTCAACAACAGCGGCGCACTCAACTCCACCCACTGGCCCTTCGCGGACGAGACGCGCACGTGGAACTGGTACGCGCCCGGGCCAAGGCGGCTATAGAACGCCTGCCTTCTCGACCCAGCCTCCTGCCAACCCTTGTCTTCGCCCGCAAGCATGTATTCATAGCGAAGCGTCTCGGCGGCGATCAGGTCGAGCGATGCGTAGTCGAACTCCAGGCCGCGCAGATGCGCCGCGCCGATCGCGAGCGGCGCCGTCTGATGCTCCCTGTCCCTCACGGCAACGCCGTTCAAAGACACGCCTTCGATCAGAGGAATGGGGGCCGCCGCGCTGGGCGAAAACTGTGCCGCCTGAATCGTGAACACGGTGCCCAGGCGTGCGAACCAGAGCAGTCCATCCATGCCCGCAACCGCGGACGGCGTCGGCCGAAGTTGTGTCGCCACGCCCTCGACGCCGCGACGCTGATCCAGCAGGTCGTAGTCCACCGGCCTGCCGCGCAACGCCTCGTCAACATCTTCGGCCTTCAACCGCACGATGCCGACACTCGCGTTGAACCATAGGTTGCCGGCCTCGTCCTCGACGATACCCGACACACCCTTCAGCGTGCCCCCACGTTGCAGTACGACGGAATGAAACGAGCCTTGGTCGAAGTAAGCCACGCCTTGCGAACCACCCGCCCATAATCTGCCATGCGACATCGCAAAGGTAAGGAAGCTGCCAAAGCCCGCGATCCGCGCATCGTTCAGCAAATGGAAGCCTGCTCCGTCAAGCATCGCCACCTTGCCCGTGTAGCCGAACCACACTTTGCCGGATGGATCGCGGAAGATCGAGATGGGGTCTTCATCGAGCGGCAGCTTCATGTCGACCACCGGCCGCCACACACCATCGAAGCGCCAGAGTCCGCCACCGTCGAACGACACCAGCACCGCGCCGTCGCGATCGAGTCCGATGCTCTGTGCCGGAACCCCATGCACGTCGGCCGGTATCGGCACATGGGTCACGCCGTTTGGACCATAGCAGAAGATCGCGTTGAGAAAAGGATCCACCAGCCATAGCCGCTTTGCGTCGTCCGCGATCATGGGGCTTGAGCCGACCCATGGGCCGACCGCTGTCAGGCCGCCGCCCTCGCTGTGCGCCACCGGATGAGAGAGCACGCCGACCCACACCATGCCGCTCGCATCCCGTGCGAGAGACGGATAATATTCAATCTCGGCATTGGTAAGTTTGCGCAGAACAGAGGGTCTGAAGCGGTCGAGTCCCTTGGAAGTGCCGACCCATATGCTTCCATCCCGGTCGCGGAAGATAGCGTTCGTCTGCTCCGCGCTCATATCTTTTTCTTTCACCAGCTCCGAAAAGCGATCGGCGCTCTGCGTCTGCCGCACGTGACTTACACCCTTGTAATCCTGCGCCATCCACAGCGTTCCATCCGCCTCCACAATGCGCACGTATCCGTTCGTGGGTATCTGCTTCGTCTCCGAGTCGAGCGGATGAACCGAGCGCCAGCCATCGCTGATCCATATACGGCCATCGGGCGCCTCGGCTAAGTCGACGATAATAAAACTTTTCATCGGATATAAGCTGAAGTGTGTCTCGCCATGACGAAGAACGTATAACTTCCCCCGCGCGGAGGTCCATAGATCGCCGCGGCTGTCGAAAAAAAGCGACAGGTATTGATTGTGAGTGAGACCCGACTTACTCCCAAAGTCGACCCAGCGATCGCCGTCAAGCACCAACACCTTGTTATCGCCCAGGCACCATACCGACCCATCGGGCCGCAGGATGAACTTACTCGCGGAGTTAGGTCCGCGTCCGTTCTCCGGGTTGTAGTTCACGAGCGCGCCCGTACGCGTCAGGTGGCTGATGCCGCCATGATCGTAACCGATCCACAGTCCGCCCTGCCCATCGGAGCTGAGCGCGCCGACATTGGTTACCGGCAGAGGAGCATCGAGCGGCGTAACCGGATAACTCGCGAAGGTGACGCCATCGAAGCGGTATAACCCAAAGGGAGAGCCAACCCAAAGATAGCCATCGTCGGTCTGCGCGATCGCGACGATATTCAGTGGAGCGCCGTCGCGCTCGGTCCAGCCCACATGCGCCACATGCGGAATCATCTCAGGCAGGAAGGGCGCACGCGTCTTCTTCGGCTCGCCACGAAGTACGGAGCCCATCAGCAGAACCTGCCACACGAACAGGAGCGCCGTTCTCATGGTCCGGCTCCGTGCATGGTGGGGCTTGCAAGACGAGCTCATGGGATCGATCATAGACCAGCAAATCTCTTACGTAGCTTCAACCGGCGAAGCAGTCCGGCGCCCTTTACCAGTCAGCCTTCGAAGAGCCCGCGCCTCATCGCGATCGTCACGGCATGCGTGCGATCGTTGGCCTGCAGCTTTTCGAGAATGCTCCGCATATGCGCCTTGATCGTATCCTCCGACAGACGCAGATTGTCCGCGACCACCTTATTCGAGCAGCCGCCCGCGACATGACGCAGCACCTCGATCTCACGCGCGGAGAGCTCATCCGCGCTGATATGTTCGGCGATCTGCTGGGCGATCTCCGCCGGGATGCGTCGCTGCCCCGCATACACGCGACGAATCGTATCCATCAGCTCCGTGCGCAGCATGTTTTTGAGGATGTACCCCACCGCGCCGGCCTTCAACGCGCGCGACGCCTGGATGTCGCCCGAGTAAGTCGTCAGCACGATGATCTTTGCGTTGGGAAACTCCTCGCGTATCTTCACCGTCGCCTCAACGCCGTTCATGTTCGGCATCTGCAGGTCCATCAGCGTCACATCCGGTCGATGGCGGCGAAATGCGCTGACGGCGTCCAGACCGTCGGTCGCCTCCCCGACCAGCTCCATGTCGCTCTGCAACTGAAGAGCGAATGCGATCCCGTCGCGTACAAGGGGGTGATCGTCCACGCAAAGAATCTTGATACGGTGTGATGTTCCCACGTTGCCTCTTTTCCCACTGCTGCTTATGTCGATCGCCAGTGGCATAAAACCGGACCTCATCTCTCAAGTTCCAAGTCTAGAAGAGCCACGCCATTGCGAAACGCTTGAGAGCAGTATGCGCCGGTAATCCTTTCGTGTAACCGCGAATTTGCCGCGACGCCGCCTCTACCGATCGTGTCATGCAACGTGTCGGGCGTTCATGAGCCGCCGCGGCTTATAATCCGACGAGACCCCTTTTGAAGCCGGTCATTCATGAAGGAGCACCCGTATGCCCGCTACCGAACTGGCCTCCGTCTCCCCCGATGTTCTGGAGCGGGCCCGCAAGATCAAGCTCTTCCTCATGGACGTCGACGGCACGCTCACCGACGGCGGCATCTGCCTCGTCTCCACCCTCTCCGCGCCCGGCTCCGGCGAGCCCGTCGTCACCGAGATGAAGGTCTTCAACGCGCAGGATGGACAGGGTCTCTCGCTCGCCCACACCATGGGCATCCAGACAGGCTTCATCACTGGCCGACGCTCGCCGGCCGTCAGCCAGAGAGCGAAGGAGATGCACGTCCCTTACGTCTATCTCGGACAGGCCAGCAAAACCGCGGCCTTTGAAGAATGCCTGCAGCTCGCAGGCGTCACCGAAGAAGAGACGGCGTACATGGGCGACGACCTGCCCGACATCCCGCTCGCACGCCGGGCCGGACTCGCCGTCTGCGTCGCCGACGGCGTGCCTGAGTTGAAGGCCGTCTGCCACTACACCGCGCAGCGCGGAGGCGGCCGTGGCGCCGCGCGCGAGGTCATCGAACTGATCCTGAAGTCGCAGGGCCGCTGGGAAGAGGCCATACCCAAAGCCCTCGCCTAGAGCTGCTTACCCTGTTGTCCATCAACCCAAAATGCCTGTCATCCTGAGCGTAGCGAAGGACCTGCTTTGGCCTTTTCCGTTGTATGTTCTTACCTCGCTCCAGGAAGCGAATACACTCAGAAGATGATCCGCATCCTCGCCCCCAGCAGCGCCGTCGTGTACTGCTTCGCGCTGCTCGTGGGATGGATGTCGACCTCGAGGTCCGGTCCAAGCTCCAGGCTCTGCGTCATCCGCACCCGGTAAAACGTCTCGAACAGGCTCTCGTGATGCAGCGCGCCGTGGCTCGGGTCGGTCAGGGTGAACGATGCGCCGAACATATCTCCACGCCGTCCAAACGGATGGATATTCACCACGCCCGCATCGAAGACGCGCTTGATATTCGAGCCCGTGTCGGTCGCCACGCCGACGCGGCCAAACGGAACCCAGCCGCTCTTCAACTCATAGTCGGAGCCGAAGCCCGCCCCCGCGCCGCTGCCCAGCTTGGCCGTGTCGTCTCTCCACAGCAACAGCCGAAAGATATGCTCCTGCTTCGTCGGCGCGCCGCTCTTCCAACCCAGCTCGACCGCATTCATATACTTCTTGTCCGCCAGCGTCTTCAGACCCTTCTGCTGCGCGCCCTCGGTGTCGACCGTCACGGCATGAATGTAGATGTGCTCCGTCGCCTGGTACTCCAGCGCCGCGCCGCCGGCATAGGTGCCGTCCGACGGAATCGTCAGGTTGCCGTCGTTCTCCGCATTCAGGAACTGCGTGCGCTCGTCATTGTTGTAGAGGCTGAGGCTGATGAACTCGTTCGGGTGAATCTTGCCGATGTAGAACGCCATCTTCCGCCGGTAGAAGTCCTGCCGGTAGTAAAGTACGTTCAGCGTGATCGGCTCCTGCGGGCCGCCGCCCGGCAGACAGTTCAGCACCAGCCCCGAACCCAGCCTGTCGCTCAGGTTGAACTGCTCGCTCACCCCGATATTCGTCCCCGAACGCACCAGCAGGCTGAACGATCCGGCGTTGCCGCCATGGTCGTATGCCTTCCAGCCGCCCGCCAGGTCGAATCGCCCCGTGGCCCAGTTATGGCGAACCCCCTCGGGCGTCACCGTCGCATACTGATTCACCACGGTGTACGTGGCGCCAAAGCTGAGACGCTCCGCCTTGCGCAGATCGTTCATCGCGCTGTCGAACGGCCGGAGCACCGGATGAAAGGGATCGGTCCTGAAGAGGGGGTCGGCAGGAACCTTCGACAGCACGGCCACATCCTGGTCGAGCGCCTCCCCAGGATAAAGCGGTGGCGGCTCGGTCGACTCGTCGACCTTCGTCTGAGCCTGCGTCTGTACCTGGACACGGGCCGAGGCGTTGGGCGAACCCGACCCGATCTGTGCATGAACCGGAATGGCCATGCAGGTTGCAACAAAAACCAGTGCGAAGATGCGATGCGAGCCGGTCCTGCTTACCCGGCGGCTTGATGGAACGTTCATTGTTCGACTTCTTTCGTGACTACTTTAAATCAGATGTCGCGAAAGAGTCCTTTGGATTCATGAATAGATGTTGAAACAGTAAGAAAATGACCGGCGGGTCAGCTATCCGTGTCTGCGGCCCGCGTCTCCCTGTAAACGCACGATAAAGTCGAGATACGCCAGCGCCGCGGGCGAGTAACCGCTGGCGTCCACGCGCGTGAAGTCGCCCGTCAGCGGATCCATCTGCTGGCGGAACTCGGTGTACCGGCTGATCGCCTCGCACCACTGGTACATCAGGTGGTTCAGCTCGACATCTTTACCATAGTGCGACATCCAGCGTGGCGCCCGCAGCGCGGTCAGCGCCTGCGATGCGCCGCCCCAGCTATTGCGCGGAATCGGCCGCACGAAGACCGGGTCGTCCTGCGCGATCGACGTCAGCGGAAACGGCGCCCAGAACGCCTTCGGGTTATGAATCTGCCGCGTCCAGACGGCGTCGAAGATCGCGCGGTCGTGTCGGTCGTCGAGCTTCAGCACATGCTCGCCCAGCACGCGGCTGATGACATCCGACCGCACGCGGACGAAGTTGCCCTGGGCGTCGAGGTCGTAAAACGCTGCGTCCTTCGGGTCGTAGAGCTTGTCGATGATGAGCCTGCGGATGGTCTCGGCATCAGCCTGCCAGCGCGCCGCCTCGTCCTTCTTCCCCAGCGCCTTCGCCATCGCGGCCAGGGCCACGCGTCCGCCGTAGGTTGTCGCCGAAAGATCGGGACAAAGCCGCGGCAGCGTCGCGACCGTGTGATCGTACAGGTGTGCATCCGCCTGCGGACACTGCTTCGGCGTGCCCGTCCACCGCGGGCTATTGTCGTGACCCGTGTCGTAGATGCAGAAGCCCTCGGTCAGGCCGGTCTTGCGCGTATCGCGAAACTCGCGTAGCCAAGCATCCCACCGCGAACAGGCCGTGTAGGCGGTCGCGAGAAACTGCTCGTCGTGCGTCGCCTGCACCAGCTCCCACGCCGTCGCGGCGATGGGCACGACCATCTGAATCTGCCCGTAACCCGTGGCCAACATCTTCACCGAGCAGGGCAGTTGACCATCCGGCTTCTGCAGCGAAAAGAACGCCATGTGATTGTTGCGCGCGATCTCGAGCGGCGCGGGACACCCCTCAACCGGCGCGATGTACCGCGCCAGCGTCCCGTAGACCAGTCCCTCCTGCGGCGCGCACTCCTGCCACACGCCGGGGTAGACCGCGCCTTCGAGCAGCACCGGCTGATCGTACTTCGGCACAACCTTGATGTTGCCCGCGAGCGCTTCAAGCGCCGCATCCCACGTCCGCTTCCACTTCGGATCTTTGTCGGGAAAGGCAGGATACGGCATGGCTGCGGCGGGAGACGCCGAAGCGGAAGGCGCATAAGCCGAGGCGACGACAGCGGAGGCTTGCGCCAGAAAAGTGCGGCGATCCATGGTATCTCCCTTTCAGTTCATCACGCCCAAAACGCTTGTCATCCTGAGCGAAGTGAAGGCCCTGCATTGGCTTTTGTCGTTGCTTGTTCTTGCTCGGGACAACAGTGTAATCCGCCTTCAACCCACAAGGCTCTTCAGCCCAGATCGATCTTCTCCGTCACCTTCTCGGGCTTCGCCAAATCCTTCACACCCCGGCCAGCAGACACACTGAAGTTAATCACATCCCGCAGATCGAAGACACGCGGACTCCCCATACGCGGCGTCTTGACGCGGAAGAAGTCCGCGCCATCCACATTCTGCAGCCAGAACGCAGGCCGCATATCCGGCGTCGCGCACGCGATCTCGATGTTCGAAAACTCCAGGTTCCGCGCATGCCGCACGAAGAATCCATGCGCCGGCAGCGCGCCGAACATGCCCGACGAAGGATAGGCATCCTCCTTCTCCGGCGGCAGAATCGCCGCGGCCGCAGCCGTACCGCCGCCGTCGTGATGCAGGTAAAGGTTGCTCAACTTCACATCTTCAATCAGGTGTCCCGGAATGCCGCTGATCGTCGAAGCCAGCTTCGACTTGCAGTTGGAGCTGACGACATCGCTGATGATAATCCGCTTCATCGTCCCGATCGGCGTCCCCGCCGGCGCCCTCATGCGCCGCCCAAGACGCAGCAGGAGCACCGACCCCGCGCACTCCCGCATCGTGATGCCCGTGAAGGTCACGTCCTCGACGATCGCGCCGTCCACGCTCTCCAGTGCAAATCCCGCGCACTGGTCGAAGACGCAGTTCGAGATGGCGACGTTCTTGAACCCTCCCGCCGACTCCGTCCCGAGCTTGATGCGCCCGGTCGGGCTGCCATGCTCGCCCGGCGCAAAGTGCGTGTAGCTGCCGTCGAGCATCGCGCCCAGCTTGTAGTTGCCCGTCACGAAGCAGTTCGAGATCGTCAGGTTCTCCGTCGTCCGCGCATAGCCCAGCGCGAACGACGACTTCGGGCAGATGCCGTCATCCCACGGCGAGTTCACGCTGCAGTTGACGATCCGCACGTTGTGGCAGCAGTCCACGTCGATGCCGTCGCGCATCGTGTCCACCTTCAGGTTGTCGATCGTCAGGTTGTCGACGCCGGTCGCCAGAATGCCGAAGTGCCCGCCCTGCAGAATGCTGAAGTCGCGCAGCGTCACGTTATGGCAGTTCTTCAGCGCGATCGCCTTATTGCCGACGCCCGGCAGCTCGGCCAGCGGAGGCTCGTTCTTCCGCCCGACCGACAGTCCCTTGCCATAGATCAGACCCGTGCCCAGGATCGCAATATCATGCAGCCCCTCGCCCCAGATCAGCGAGTTGTGCCAATGGCTGTGGCCGAAGTCCTGATACTGCTCGAACTCGTTCGGCTCCGCCGCGTCGTAGCCGCCGGTGGTGGTTCCCTGCTCCGGCACGGACGCCGCCAGCAGCGTGCTGCCGGGTTCGAGCATCAGCACGATGTTGCTCTTCAAACGGACCGAGTAGCTCGCATACGTGCCCGCCGGAAACCGCACGATACCCCCGCCGATCGCGGCGGCGGCATCGATGGCGGCGTTGATGGCGGGCGAGTCGATCGTGGCGCCGTCGCCCTTCGCGCCATAACGGCGCACGTCGAAGTCGACGAGAGCCGGGGCAGCATGCAAAGGCGCAGCCCCAAGCGATGGGGAGTAAAGCAAACCTGCCGCAGCCCCGCCCATCCCGGTCAGGCGAAGCATCTCTCGACGATTAGTCACGCGTATTTCCTTCCTGCAATCCGTGCCAGATAAAAATACAAGCCGGGCCGTACTGCCAGTGTCGTGCCCGGCTTGTGGAGAAAACCGTTAGAAGCGAATATGCCCCGAGAGCTGCACCACCCTGGGGTTGTTCGCCTGCGAGCTGATCGTGCCGAAGGTGCCCACGCCGCTGGTCGGCGTCATGTTCGGCGCCCCGAACTCCGCATGGTTCAGCGCATTGAACGCCTCCATCCGAAGCTCGCCCGTAACCAGTTCGCGGAACTTGAACTGCCGCGCGACCGACGCGTCGATATTGTTTACCTTGTCCGCGCGATACTGCCCGAACGTGGAGTGCAGCGTGCGGATGTTGGTCTGCACCGTCACTCCGTTCACCGACGCCGTCGGCTGGTCGGCGGTCGCCGTGTCGAACTGGCTGACGTCGAAGGCAGGCGTCTTCGGCGCGGTCTGGCGCGGGTTCAGGTTCAGCGGACCGCCCGAGTAGATAATGTTGCCGAACCCGATAGGCGCGCCGGACTGCAGCAGATAGATCCCACTCACCGCCCATCCGCCCAGCACCGCATGCGTCACATGGCTCGCAAAGCCACTTCCGCCCGTCGCCGAGTAAGGCAGCGTATACGTCGTTGCGATCACCAGCTTGTGCGGATAGTCAAACGACGAGACGCGCTTCTCGTACTTCGTATCGCTGTCGTTCAGCTTCGTCACCTGCTCGATATTCTTCGAATAGGTGTAGTTCGCAATCACCGAAAGACCCTTCGAAATACGGTGTTGGATACGCGCGTTCAGGCTGTTGTAGTTGCTCGAACCGTTGTCCACATCGGCCAGCGTCAGGCCGCTGATCGGATACTGCGGATAGGCCGTCAGCAACTGTCCACGCGCGATGGTCGCCGCATTCAGCGTCGTGCCCGGCAGCAACCCAGCGAACGGATTCGCGACAGAACCCGTCAACACCGCCGCCTGCGCCACGTTCTTCACCGGCGACGCGCTGAGATACTGCTGCGGAATCGGGTTCAACGAGATGGACCCCACCTGCAGCTTCACATAGTGCGCGCCGATATACGCCAACTGAAAGACCGTGTTCGCATCGAACTGCTGCTGCACCGAGAGCGCATACCGCTCGGAGTAGCCGTTCTTCATATGCTGATTGAAGGTCTGCGTCGCCAGCCCCTGGTTGGTGGCCGCGCCGCCGCTCGCGCCCGCCGCCTGGATCAGGCCGGTCGGGAAAGGGTTGGCGATCGTCGTCGCGGGCGTCAGGTAGTTGTTATTCGTCGCCACATACGCCGTCGTCGTGCTGTAACCCGTGCTGTTGATCGTCGCCAGGTTCTGCACCGGGAAGACGAAGATCGAGAAGCCGCCGGTGACCGTCGTCTTGCCGTTCAGGTTCGGAGGCGTCCACGCAAACCCAAGCCGCGGGCTGAAGGTATAGGAGTCCGTGTTGTAGAGCTGGCGCCGCGCGTCGCTCGCGTACACCACCCCGCCCGGAGCCTGGAACTGGCCCGCCGGAATCTGCGAGATCGGGTTGGCGTTGTAGGCCGTCGCCGCAGCCGTGCCCACCGGCGTCGTCAACGTCGGATCGAAGCTGGAGATGGCGCGGTTGTGCCGCTCATAGAGCGGGAAGTCGTGATCGAAGCGCAGACCGATGTTCAGCGTCAGGCTCTTGGCCACGCGCCAGTCGTCCTGACCGAAGACGCCCAGGTACCGGTTCCACGTCGCGGTGAATACGTTGCGGTTGATGCTGCCCGAGGTCGGCAGGCCAAGCTCGAACGCCGCCAGATCCTGTCCGAACGGCGCCGCCGCCGACGTGCTCGACTGCTGCGTAAAGCTCGTGCCGTAGACGAACTGCCCCGTCGGGTAGCCGTACGAGATATTCTCGATGCGGTACTCACGTGCATCCGCGCCGGCCTTGATGGAGTGATTGCCCAGCACCTTCGTCACGCTGCCGAAGATGTGGAAGCTGTCGTTCCAGTTCGCGTTCGGCGTGTTGTTGGGCGTAAACAGGCAGGCGAAGGTCGTCTCCGTGCTGGTCTTGTTGCACGCCCCCGTGCTGCCGATGGCGACGCTCGGCAACTGCTTCAGGTTCGTATTCGTCTCCAGCGACCCAGGATAACCGACCGAGGTCACGTCAGCGCCCTGGCTCGGCCCACCCGTCAGCGACGCGTAGCGCGTCCAGTTGAAGCGCACGTTCCCGACCGTGGACGCGTTGAAGGCATGCACATCGTCCACCACCGCGCCCCAGTTCACGCGCGTCAGCAGCGCGCCGGTGGCGGCGTTGCCGAAGTAGTTCGACGTCGACTGCACGCGGTTGTTGTGGCGCACGTCGAAGAACAGCTTGTTCCGCGTCGTGATGTTGAAGTCCATGCGGCCGAACTGGTTGTCATACGTATCCGTGCTCGCGAAGTTGTTGAAGTAGTTGTTCAGCGTCGCCGCCGTCGCGCCCGGAACATTCGGCTCCGGATAGTACTTCAACAGCGCCGCCGCGACGGGGTTCACCGGCGTCGTCAGCTTGTTGCCCGCGAACGCCGTGCGAGTCACCGTCGTGCCGGCCAGCACCGCCGTCGAAGGATCGTAGATCGTGTAGCTCGCGCCGCCAGCCGCCAGCAGGTCCGAGAAGTCGCCGTTCTTCTCCGGGTCCGTCGGCACATGCAGGTAGCCGCTCGAAGGCTGCGAGTCGCGGATGCCTTCATAGCCGAACTGGAAGAAGACCTTGTCGCGCCCATTGAAGAGCTTCGGGATATAGACCGGGCCGCCAAACGACGCTCCATACTGGTTGTAGTGCGTGTTGGGCCGCGGCGTGCCGTTGCGCTTGCTGAAGTAGTTGTTCGCCGTAAAGGCCGCCGTCTGGTTGTACTCGTAGATCGAGCCGTGCAGGTGGTTTCCGCCGCCCTTGGTCACCTGGTTGATAATGCCGCCGCCGGAGTGCCCGTAAGCCGCGTCCACCTGGAAGGCATAGACCTTGACCTCCTGCACCACGTCCTGCGGCGGGCTGTACGCGACCTTCAACTGGCTGTCCGTGTCGGGCGAGCCGTCGAGCAGCGTCTCGGTCGTCTGGTTCTTCGCGCCGGCCACCGTGATCGACGCCGCGCCGCCGTTGTCGAACGGACGAACCTGCGCCGGAGGCGAGGTGCTCGAAACGCCGAGCGCAAGCTGCGCCAGCACGACCGGCGTGCGGCCGTTCTGTGGCAGATCTTCCACCTCCTTCGTCGAAATGCTCTGCCCGATGGCGGCGTTGGTCGCATCGACCATCGGCGCATCCGACGTCACCGTGACCGACTGCGACACGTCGCCCGCCGTCAGAGTCACGTCGATCGACGCATGATCGCCCGCCTGCACCGTGATGCCATTGCGGATGTACGCCTGAAAGCTCGGCGACTCCACCCGAACCTCGTACTTGCCCGGAGCCAGCGACGACGCCGAGTAGAAGCCCTTGTCGTCCGACTTCACCTTATAGACGGCGCCCGTATCGGTGTCTCGAACCGTGACCGCGGCCTGCGGGATAATGGCGCCGCCCGAGTCGCTGACGGTTCCGCTGATGGTTCCGCGAAACTCCTGCGCGGTGAGCCGTCCGCCCACAAGCAACAGAAGCACAAGGACAAAGGAGAAGGTAAAGCGGATGAAGCGTGATATCTGCTGATTCATGGCGAAGCTCTTTCAATGGCCTGGAGGATGATCGAGAGCGAAGCATCGCGTAGACCGCGCCGGCTTTGTCCCTCGAAAAAGTGTTGCCATTGAAACATCGCGATTTAACCGCTGAACACGCTACTAACGGCTTGGCCGCCCGATTCCGCCAAATTTCTCTTTACTTTCAATTACTTGGCAGGACGTTTGCTGGGCAATCGGGGACGTTTGCTGCACCAGAATGCAGGCTCCACGGATAAGAATCCCTCACAAATCGTGTCATCCTGAGCGCAGCGAAGGATCTGCTTTGGCCTTGGCTGTTGTTTGTTCCTGCCTGGCGCAGGTAGCATGTGCCCTGGAGAACTACTGCGTCAGCCCAACCCGGCTCAGCAGATCGTTGAACCGGGGATCGCCGCGCAGCGGGTCGAGACAGGGCTCCACCTTAATATAGGTAATCCCCTCGTCGTGGGCCTTGTACGACTCCTCCAGCCACTTGAACGCCTCGGTCTTCCTGCCCAGTCCGGCGTAGACCAGCGCAATCTCGTACCGGCCTATGCCCTCGTTCTTCACCGTCTCCTCGAGCTGCGGAATGATCGCCAGCGCATTGTCGACCTGCCCAGCCCGCGCGTACAGATTGCCCAGATGGCCCAGCGTCTGCGGCCGGCTGCCGGCGTGCAGGAACTCGAAGATCGCGTCGGCATAGGCGCCCTTTTCCGCGTCGATCTCGCCCATCAGAAAGTGCCAGTTCGGCGGCGGAATATCCATCGTCCGAACCTTCTGCACCAGCAGCAGCGCCTGGTCGTACTGCCTGCAGTAGTACAGAATGACGCCCTCCAGGTGATACAAACGGCTCGAGGTCGGGTCCATATCCTCGCTGCGCTGCACCTCCGCGAGCGTCTCCCGCACACGGCCCGTCCGCACCAGGTAGCGTTCGTACTCCTCATGGATCGACGCAGACTTCGGATTCAGCTCCAGCGCCCGCCGAAACTCCGCGCCCGCAGTCGCCCAGTCCCAGTTCAGGTTGATCGCGGCGTTAGCCAGCTCAGCGTGCCCTTCCGCGACCGTCGGATCCAGTTCGATCGCCTTCAGCGCCTCGATCTTCTGGTTGGCGAAGGCGTCGTTCGAGTTGATACGGTCCGTCTCGCCGAGATGCCCGTCGCAGAACGCCAGACCCGCCTGCGCCTGCGGGTAGCTGGAGTTCACGTTCAGCGCGGCGCGGAAGTAGTCCGCCGCATTCACGCAATCCTCCGCCTCCAGCAGATACCGGCCATGCAGATACAGATCCTGCGCCACCGGATCGACCGGATGGCTGTGCGCGCTTCTGGCCTGACCCTGCGGCGTCGCGCTTGCGGCGATCTCCTTCACGATCGCCTGCGAGACCTCGCCCTGCCAGGCCAGCGCGCTCTTCAGATCGCGAACATAGTTGTGCATCCACAGAACACGATTCGCACGCGCATCGATAAATCGCACATAGACCAGCACGCGCGTCCCTTCGCGCAGGATGCTTCCCTGAACGATGCCCTCGACTCCCAGCTCCTTGCCGATCTCGGTCGCGCTCTTCCGCGTGCCCTGGTAGCTCATCACGGAGCCGATGGTCGCGACCTTCAGCGCGCCAACCTGCCCCAGATCGCTCACCAGCTCCTTGGTCATGCCGTCGGCGATGTACTCCTGCGCGGGAACGCCGGAGTGATTCTCGAGCGGCAGCACCGCGACCGACCGGATCGCCGTCGCGCCATTGCCGAAGACCCACCGCCGCATGCCAAAGATCGCTGCCACCGCCAGCAGGACCAGCCCCGCCCAGACATAGGGCGACACGCGCGCCAGCCGCTTCCACGGCGCCGCGGCATGAATCGCATCCTCCTCAGGGCGATCCACCGCAGCTTCCGAGATCTGCCCCGAAGCTGTCGACGGAGCCGTCGGCGTCGCGAGCGACGAGACCGGCACAACCGCAGCCGCATCGACGCTCTCCACCGGCTGAAAGACGAAACGCGGCACATACGATCCGCTCGGCAGCTCCAACCGCACCTCGTGCGCGCCCGATTCGAGATAGTATTGCGCCAGCTTCTTGCGCACCTCGGTCGCCTTTACCCGCACGACCGAGTCGCTGCCGGTGTCGTAGTCGACCCGCCGGCCGAACATCTCGGCGCCGATCATCCGCTCGCGCAGCGAGTCGTACTCGCCTTCAAGAGCATGGTTCACAACGAGTTGTAGAAAGTCCTGGGCGCGTTTGCTGGCGGAAAACGCAGGGCTTGCGAGCACCTCTTTAAGGTGCTGCCTCACCTGCAGGAGTTGGTCTGGAGTGAGCTCCTCAGTTGTTCGAGCTTGAGCGACAATCTCCATACCTCATGGTATCCCCTGCGCACCAATCTATCACAGCCCGAAACACCGACCGGACCGCCCGATACACTCCGAAAAGCCCCAGCAAACGTCTTGATAAACAACTGAAAGCAATCGTCTTAATGGAACAAACGGGCGAAGCCGAAATTTGTAGCGTGGCGGCCGCGAAAACGTCGTGGTTCAATGATTCGACTGCAAAACTGGCGCGCCAGACGACGCCAATACCCCAGCCACAAGGACGTTCGATACCCGTGAGATCACTCCTCGCTCTATCCGGTCTGCTTCTTCCTCTCGGCGCGGCATGCGCCCTTGCCCAATCCAACACCATCGCCTTCCCGGGCGCCGAGGGATTCGGCGCCACAGCCTCCGGCGGACGCGGCAAGCCAGTCGTCACGGTCACCAACCTGCGTGACGACGGCCCCGGCTCGTTCCGCGACGCGGCCAGCCGATCGAACGTGACGGTCGTCTTCGCCGTCAACGGCGTGGTGAATCTCAAGTCGAACATGGATCTCGGCAGCAACCTGACCATCGCCGGCCAGACCGCGCCCGGCGCCGGCATCACCATCGCCGGCGCAAAGGTGTCGATGGGCAAATCGCACAACATCGTCATCCGCTATGTGCGCTTTCGCGGCGGCCTGGCCGAGGGGCCAAAGGTCAGCTCGCTGAACCTGGCCGACGCCGACCACGTCATGCTCGATCACCTGTCCATCGAGTGGGGTCGATGGGACAACATTCAGACCAATGGCAACAGCTACTCGACGATTCAGAGGTCCATCGTCGGCCAGGGCATCGTTCCGCAGCGCTTCGGCTGCCTCTGCGAAAGCGACTACCTCACCCTCAGCCACAACCTGTGGATCGACAACAAGAGCCGCAACCCCAAGGGCAAGGGCCACATCCAGTACGTGAACAACGTCGTGTACAACTGGGGCGTCGCGGGATACGTCGGCGGCCACGGAGCGGAGAGCCACTACGCCGACCTGGTGAACAATTACTTCATCGCCGGTCCGAACTCCAGCGGCGGCTTCATCGGCGAGTTCACCAAGACCGACCACACCTACCAGACCGGCAACTACGCCGACCTCGACCGCAACGGCAGGCTCGACGGTCGCCCAGTCACCGCCGCCGACTTCGAGCAGGTCAACGCCGACGTCGTCGCCGAACCGTTCGCCAAACCCGAGGTTCCCGTCCACAGCGTGCCGGCCCTCGATCTCGTCGCGCTCGTCGCCGACGACGCGGGCGACTCCCTCTGCCGCGACGCCGTGGACCGGAAGCTGATCGACGAACTTCTCTCCTACGGCAAGCAGGGTAAGCTCATCGCCGATGAGTCGGAAGACGGACCGCAGTCTGCACCACACCCAGTCGCCGCGCCGCTCGACAGCGACGGCGATGGAATCCCCGACGCCTGGGAGAGCGCCCACGGCCTCGATCCGCACAACACTTCGGACGGCCAGAAGATCGACCGGAAGACGGGCTACAGCAATCTGGAGACCTACCTCAACGAACTGGCCGGCGCAAAGCATCGCCCGAAGAACGCCTGCGAGTAAGTTCGAATCTCCGCCTGAGCATCGCCCAGATGCCTGTCATCCTGTGCGATCCGTCTTGCGGCTCTTCTTCCGCGCCAGCTCCAGGAACGACCGGATCACCGGCGTCTCGTGCTGCGACGACCACGCGATCACCAGTTCGACCGTGGCGCCCTTGTCGGCCAGCGGCACGAAGACAACATCCTTATTGTTGAGCAGGCGCGAGCCACCGGGGAGAATCGCGATTCCCTCACCGGCCTGCACCAGCGCAATCGCTCCCGGCGCGTTGGTGGCGCTCGCCCCAAGCTGCGGCGAGAAGCCGGCCTGCGCGCAGAGCGCGAAGATCTTGTCCGCGACCGCCGGCGAATACTTGCGGTCGTTCAGGACGAACTGCTCCTGCGCAAGATCGCGCAGCAGGATCGATCGCCGCTTCGCGAGCGGATGATCGATCGGCAGCACGGCATAGATCGCCTCTGTCTGGAAGTGCTCCGAAGACAGCACCCGTGCGTCGACCGACTGCACCGCCCGTGTGAAGCCGATATCGAGCGCGCCATTTTGCAACGCGCGGTGTTGCAGACCGGGCGGCATCTCCATCAACTGCACCCGGACTCCCTTGAACCGCCTGCGGAACTCCTTAATGAGCTGAGGAAAGAACGAACCGGTGCCTCCGGTGAAGAACCCGATCGTCAGCGTGCCCACCTCGCCGCGAAGCGAACGTTGGATATTCTCCACCGCCTGATCGGCGAGCCGCAGGATGCCCCGCGCATCTTCAAGAAACTGCTCTCCTTCAGCGGTTAGACCGATGCGTCGGTTTGACCGGTCGAACAGTGCGGTTCCGACCTCATCCTCCAAGTCGCGCACCTGTTCGCTGATCGCGGACTGCGAGACGGAGAGCAGGCGTGCAGCCACTCCAAACCCCTTGTTTTCAGCAACAGCGACGAAATATCGAAGATGTCTCAGTTCCATCTCTCCACTCTAAATTAAAACCGCGCGAGCATCGTTTTTTCCGATGATTTGCTTCGGAACAAACTACGCTTCGTGGCCCCGGGAAGATGTATCTATAGATATGCGCGGTTCTTCCGATGGTTTACGAACCCGCCAGAGGGAGATCGACGCACCGTGTGGATCGTCAAATTAGCACTCAATCGGCCCTATACCTTCATCATCCTCGCTCTCTTGATCCTCATCATGAGCCCTGTGGTGATCCTGCGCACGCCCACCGACATCTTTCCGAATATCAACATTCCCGTGATCGCTGTCGCGTGGCAATACACCGGCCTGAACCCGGAGGAGATGGAAGGACGCCTCACCACGCCGTATGAGAAGTCGTTGACCACGCTGGTCGACAACATCGAACACACGGAGTCGACCACCTACAACGGTGTGGCCGTGGTGAAGGTCTTCCTACAGCCCGGCGCCAGCCTCGACTCCGCCAACGCGCAGATCACCGCCGCCTCGCAGTACCTGCTGCGGCAACTGCCGCCGGGCACGCTGCCGCCGGAGATCATCAACTTCAGCGCATCGAGCGTGCCCATTCTGCAGCTCGGCGTCTCCGGCCGCGGACTCGATGAGCAGCAGCTTTCGGACCTCAGCACCAACTTCGTACGCCCGCCGCTGGTCACCGTTCCGGGCGCTGTTTCTCCGCTGCCTTACGGTGGTAAGCAGCCGCAGATCACGGTCAACATGGATCAGCAGAAGATGCAGTCCAAGGGCATCGCTCCGGGCGACATCCTGAACGCCATGAACGCGCAGAACGTCGTCATGCCCGGCGGCACGGCGAAGCTCGGCAGCGAAGAGTACGACATTCGCAGCAACGCGGCGCCGCACTCCATCGCCGACCTCGCGATGATGCCGATCAAGCAGGTCAACGGCGCGGTCATCTATCTGCGCGATGTCGCGACAGTCAGCAACGGCGCATCGTTTCAGACGAACGTCGTGCGTCAGGATGGCCGGCGCGGCGTGCTCATCACCATCCTCAAATCGGGCAGCGCTTCGACGCTCAGCGTCGTCGAAGGCGTACGCAAGATGCTGCCGCGCGTCACACAGACCTTGCCGGCCAACCTCAAGGTGACGCCACTCGCCGACCAGAGCATCTTCGTGCGTGAAGCCGTTACGGGCGTCATCCGCGAGGCTGTCATCGCAGCCTGCCTGACAGGCGTGATGATCCTGCTCTTCCTCGGAAGCTGGCGCTCGACGGTCATCATCGCGGTGTCGATTCCACTCTCGATTCTCTCCTCTGTCATCGTGCTCGGCCTCATCGGCGAGACCATCAACACCATGACGCTCGGCGGTCTTGCGCTTGCCGTCGGCATCCTGGTCGACGACGCCACCGTGACCATCGAGAACATCGAGCGCTTCCTCGAGAACGGCTACGAACTGCATGAGGCCATCCTCGACGGCGCCGCGCAGATCGCCGTGCCCGCCCTCGTCTCGACGCTCTGCATCTGCATCGTCTTCCTGCCGATGTTCTTCCTCACCGGCGTCTCGCGCTACCTCTTCGCACCGCTGGCGGAGGCAGTCATGTTCGCCATGATCGCTTCTTACATCCTCTCTCGTACGCTCGTCCCCACCATGGCGATGTACCTGCTGCAACACAAGAGCCACGCGCCTTCGCGCAACCCGTTCGTCGTCTTTCAGCGGAAGTTCGAGGTCGTCTTCGAGCGCGTGCGCACCGCCTATCAACTGCTGCTCACGCGTCTTGTACTGCGTCGCAAACTGTTCGTCCCTGTCTTCCTGCTGGGCTGCTGCTGCGCCTTTCTGCTGGTCGGGTTCCTCGGTCAGGATTTCTTCCCCAACACCGATTCAGGCAGCTTCATCCTGCATCTTCGCGCACGTACCGGCACACGCATCGAAGAGACCGCGCGTCTCGCCGACCAAGTCGAAACATCCATACACAGGAAGATTCCAGGCAAGGAGCTGAACAACATCCTCGACAATCTGGGCCTGCCTTATAGCCCCATGAACACCATGCACAGCACCAACGGCATGGTGGGTTCAGGCGATGGCGACATCATGGTGACGCTCGATGAGAAGCATCATCCCACTGCGGATTATGTGCGCCAGCTCCGTAAAGACCTGCCGCGCGAGTTCCCCGGCTCACTCTTCTACTTCCTGCCCGCCGACATCACCACGCAGATTCTCAACTTCGGTCTGCCCGCGCCGATCGACATACAGATCCAGGCCAACGACATCGGACAGAGCACCGCTGAAGCGACCTCGATGCTACAGGAGTTGAAGAAGGTTCCCGGTCTCACGGACCTGCGCATCCAGCAACCCACAGACTACCCCACGCTGTTCGTCGATATCGATCGCACCAAGGCCCAGCAGGGCGGCTTCACCACGCGCGATGTCTCGCAGAGCATGCTCAACAGCCTCAGCGGCAGCTTCCAGATCACGCCCATGTTCTTTCTGAACTATAAGAATGGCGTGGACTACAACCTCGTCGCGCAGACCCCGCAGTATCACATGAACACCATTCAGGATGTACAGAACATCCCCATCAATTCGACGACTGTAACGCCCCGCGCTACGCCCGAGGTGCTGGGCGATCTCACCTCCATCCATCGCGATCACGAGATGGCGATCGTCTCGCACTACAACATTCGCCGCGTCGTGGACATCTATGGCGGCGTGCAGGATCGCGACCTCGGTGCGGTAGCCAGGGATGTCGAAGCCATCGTACACAAGCATGAGAAGAGCCTGCCGCGCGGCATGTTCATCCAGGTGCGCGGACAGGTGCAGACCATGCGCAGCTCGTATGTCTCGCTGCTTGGCGGCCTCGTCTTCGCCATCGTGCTGGTCTACATGCTCATCGTGGTGAACTTCCAGTCGTGGCTCGATCCGTTCATTATCATCACGGCGCTGCCCGCGGCGCTTGCCGGCATCGTGGTCTTTCTCTTCCTCACGCATACGACGCTCAGCGTGCCCGCATTGATGGGAGCGATCATGTGCATGGGGGTCGCAACCTCGAACAGCATCCTCGTCGTCTCGTTCGCGAAGATTCGATATGAGGACCATGGCGACGCCATCCTTGCCGCAATCGAAGCAGGCGCCACGCGCTTCCGCCCCGTCTGCATGACGGCCATCGCGATGATCATCGGCATGGTGCCCATGGCGCTTGGTCTCGGCGATGGCGGCGAGCAGAACGCTCCGCTTGGACGCGCCGTCATCGGCGGTCTTCTCTGCGCGACGGTCGCCACACTCATCTTCGTACCCGCGGTCTTCGGCCTGCTTCATGGCGTCAAGAAGGGCTCGGGCGCCGAACAGGCAGAGCTGGAAGCGCAGCCACAGCACGCATAAGGCTATCGACACATCGGCATCGACAATCAAGAAAGGATGACATATATGGAACAGCAGCAGAATATGCACGACACACGCGAAGGCGGCGTTCCTCCAGGCCACGACGCCGCTGGACATCAGATTCAGACCGAGCCTCCCATCCAGCTCGACCTCGACAGGAAGCTCGGAAGCGGTCCCATCTTCGGACTGGGCGCGGCCTTCATCGTGCTCGCCATCTTCATCTTCCTCGGCATTCGCTCGCGCGCCAATGCAGAGCAGACGCTGGTCAAGACGACCGACGACGCAGCCATCCGCGACGTCTCGGTCATCAAGCCGACGCAGGGCTCGAAGGCGCTTGAGATCGTGCTGCCCGCGAACACGCAGGCCTTCATCGACACACCCATCTACGCCCGCACGAACGGCTATCTACGCCGCTGGTATGCGGACATCGGCGCTCATGTTCGCCAGGGACAGGTGCTCGCCGACATCGAGACGCCGGAGCTCGACCAGCAGGTGCAACAGGCGCAGTCCGATCTCGCCACCGCAACCTCGAACCTGCACATCGCCGAGATCACGGCCGAGCGCTGGAAGAAGCTGCTCGCGAAGGACGCTGTGTCGAAGCAGGAGTCGGACCAGGCGAACAGCGATCTGACCGCGCGCACATCGGCCGTGGCTTCGGCTCAGGCCAACGTACGGCGTCTGCAGCAGATGCAGGGGTTCGAAAAGATCGTCGCGCCATTCGACGGCACGATCACCGCGCGCAATGTGGATGTAGGAGCGCTGATCCAGGGCGGTGACAGCGGCACGGCCAAGTCCGAGCTGTTTCACATGGCCTCGACCGACAAGCTGCGTCTCTTCGTTCCCGTGCCCGAGGTCTATGCGGCGTCGGTCAAGAACGGCGAGCAGATCGAGGTTACCTCGGACGCTTCGCCCGATCTGAAGATCGCCGGTACAGTCGTACGCACATCGGATTCGATCGACATCGCAAGCCGCACGTTGAATGTTGAAGTCGACGTGAACAACGCCGACCACAAGCTGCTGACGGGACAATACGCCTTCATCCACTTGCCGATTCCTCCATCCAGCTCATCGTTGACCGTGCCCGCGGGCGACGTTCTCTTCCGCGGCGAAGGCCTGCGCATCGGCGTCGTACGCGATGGTCATGTCGAGCTTGTGCCGGTGAAGATCGGGCACGACTACGGCGCGACGGTGGAGATCGTCTCCGGCCTTTCGCCGCAGGACCTCATCATCCAGAACCCATCGGACTCGCTGGCGCAGGGCGAGCGCGTACGTGTTGAAAGCGGGGCCAGGGAATGAAGATCCATTACGGTTACATATTCGCGCTCGCGCTGTTGCCGCTCGCCGGCTGCAAGGTCGGGCCAAACTATAAGACGCCAGCCGCCATCCTTGCGCCAACGTTCAAAGAGGCTCCAACCACACTGACAGCGGAGGATGGCTGGACCGAAGGCAAGCCCGGCGATCAGAAGCTGAAAGGAGACTGGTGGACGCTGTTCAACGACGGCGGCTTGAACGCACTGGAGACGCAGGTCGATACCGCCAACCAGTCGTTGAAGTCGGCCGAGGCCAACTTCCGCGCCTCACGCGCGCAGATCGGCTTTGCACGCGCGAGCGAGGCGCCCACCATCGGCGTAGGTCCGTCGGTGCAGGGCGTGCGCGACTCCGCGCATCAGCCTTACTTCAACTCCAGCCTTGCGAATGCCGGCACGGGCAACTTCACCCTGCCCGTCGATCTCAACTACGAGATCGATCTGTGGGGACGCGTCCGCCGTGGCGT
Source organism: Granulicella rosea (assembly GCF_900188085.1). Classification (GTDB taxonomy): domain Bacteria; phylum Acidobacteriota; class Terriglobia; order Terriglobales; family Acidobacteriaceae; genus Edaphobacter; species Edaphobacter rosea. The sequence continues at coordinate 27,799 of NZ_FZOU01000009.1, read as the reverse complement.
CACCGCTGCCCGTGCGCAGGCGCAGGCCAGCGATGCCGATCTTGAAAACGCGCGTCTAAGCCTGCACGCCGAGCTTGCCATGGACTACTACGGCCTGCGCTCGGACGATGCGCAGACCAGGCTGCTCGCCGACACGGTCAAGTCCTACGAGCGGGCTCTGCAGCTTACGCAGGATCGCTTCGAAGGCGGCGCCGCGCCGAAGTCCGACGTAGCACAGGCGCGCACGCAACTCGACGAGGCGCGCGTTCAGCTTGCCGATCTCGAGGTGCAGCGCACGCAGTATGAGCATGCCATCGCCGTGCTCATCGGCAAGCCGCCGGCCGAGCTGACCATCGCGCCGACGCCGCTGAATATCGCGGCTCCTTCGATGCCACACATCCCCGGCGCGGTGCCGGCCGTGCTGCTTGAACGCCGTCCGGACATCGCGGCGGAAGAGCGCCGCATGGCGGCGGCGAACGAGCAGATCGGCATCGCGCAAGCCGCGTTCTACCCCACGCTTTCGCTCAGCGGCATCGCGGGCTTTCAGGGCACGTCGGCGGTCAACTGGCTCAGCTGGCCGAGCCGCTTCTGGGCAGTCGGGCCGCAGCTATCGCAGACCGTCTTCGACGCGGGCCGCAGACGTTCGGCGAAGGAGACCACCGTCGCGCAGTATGACGGAACGGTCGCGGACTATCGCCAGACCGTGCTCACGGCCTTTCAACAGGTGGAGGACAACCTCGCCGCGCTGCGTGTGCTGTCGAACGAGGCCCAGCTTCAGCATCAGGCCACGGACTCCGCCGAGCAGTCGCTCGACCTCTTCCAGACACGGTATGAAGGCGGCGTCGACACCTACCTGCAGGTCGTCACCTGGCAGACCGCCGCGCTGACCAACCAACGCAACGACCTCATCCTCATGCAGCGACAACTCGACGCAAGCGTGATGCTCATCAAGGCGCTTGGCGGCGGCTGGGATACGACGCAGATGCCGAAGCTGTAGCTCCCGCTCACCGAACTACGTTGCTTCAATCAAGAGGCGATCCACTCTCAGTGTGGATCGCCTCCTTTTGCTGCCCATTACCCAAAATGCACATCACCCGTGACGAAGCATGGCAATAAGCCTTACTGCCATCCGCCGCCGAGCGCACTGTAGAGCTGCACAAGCGTAAGCGCCTCGCCCTGCTGCGCGCTCACCAGGTTGAGCTGCGCCGAGAACAGGCTCGAATCGGTCGTCAGCACCTCAAGGTAAGAGGTTGCGCCACCCTCATACCGCAGCCGTGCGAGACGCGTGGAGTCCTGCGCCGCCGCGACCAGCTTCTCCTGCTGCTCGCGATACGCATGCTGCTTGTTCACCGCGACCAGCGCGTTCGAGACGTCGCGGAAGGCGCCGGCGATCGTCTTCTGATACGTAATCACCATCTCCTCCTTGGTCGCCTTCGACAGGTTCAACTGCCCGGTCAGCTTGCCGCCCGCGAAGATCGGCTGCGCCAGCGAACCCAGCCCGTAGATCGTGCGCGAGTTGCTGCTGAAGATGTTCGGGAAGCTGTTGCCGCCGATGCCGGCCGACCCGCTAATCGAGAGCTGCGGGAAGAATTGCGCGCGTGCGACGCCGATGTTGGCGTTGGCCTGCTTCAGCGTGGCCTCCGCCTGCTGGATGTCGGGCCGGCGTTCGAGTAGCTGCGATGGGATGCCCGTGGGCAGGTTCTCGGGCGGCGGCGTAAGCGCGGTGGGACTGGTGTGCGCGATGGGCCCGGGGTTGGCGCCCAGCAGCACGCTCAGCGAGTTCTCCTGCTGCTGAATCTGCTGCTCGATCTGCGGTAGCTGCGAACTCGCCGTATAGAGGAGCTGCTCCGCCTGGCGCAGATCGGAGAGCGGTACGGAGCCGCCATTCGCGAGCTTCGTGGTCAGATCGACCGAGTCCTGTCGCACCTTCAGCGTCTGCTTCGTGATCTCGAGTTGACGGTCAAGCGCACGCAACTGCACATACGCCGTGACCACCTGTTGGATGAGACTCATACGCACCGCGCGCTGCGCCCAGGTCTGCGCGAGCAACTGATCGCGCGCGGCCTCGGTCTGCTTGCGGTAAAGACCCCAAAAGTCCGGCGTCCACGAGGCCGAAAGCGTGAACGCGCCCTCGACCAGCGGGCTGCTGAGCGCGCTCGAAGAGGAAGAGTTGGATGAGCTGGAACTCGACGAACTGCCCGAGTTCAACGCGGGGATATCCGCGCCGATGCCCGTGCCGCCGACACTCAGCGTCGGGAACTGCTGCGAGCGCGTGATCTGCACCTGCGCCTGCTGCTCCAGGATGTGCTGCGCCGCGATGCGCACATCGAAGTTGTTCTTCAACGCGGTGGCAATCAGCGCCTGCAGCTCAGGCTCTCTGAAGACCTGCGACCACTGCTGATCGCCGAGCGAGTTCGCTGCATCGCTCGCGACCGCGGCATCGTCCGCGCCGCGGAAGGCCGGCGGCGCCGGAACCACGGGACGCGTGTACTTCGGCCCTACATTGCAGCCGGCGATGGCCGCCAGCAGCAGGCCTCCGGTTGCGGCGTTGCGCACCGATTTGAGCCAAACCAGAGTGTGCTTCATGCGTGACCTCCTTGCGTCGGCGGCTGGTTGTGGATGCCGGCCTTGCGGCCCGCTTCGACCGGGTCGAAGTCGGACTTTGAATCCATCGTCGTTCCCTTTCCGCCCTTGCTGAAGCGGTGCGAGAGATACTCGACCACCGAGAAGGTGACGGGGATGAAGATGAGTCCGATCGCGGTCGAAAGCAACATGCCGCCGACCACTACCGTACCCAGAATGCGCCGCGAAGCAGCGCCCGCACCGGTCGCCGTCCACAGCGGCAGACAGCCGAAGATGAAGGCGAGCGCGGTCATCACGATCGGCCGGAAGCGCAGCCGTGCGGCGTGCAGCGCGGCCTCGGAGATGCTTTGCCCGCTCTCATAGTTCGATTTCGCGAACTCGACGATGAGGATGGCGTTCTTCGCCGATAGACCGATCAGCATGACCATGCCGATGGTCGCGAAGATGTCGTTCTCGAGCAGGCGGGCATGCAGCGCGATGTATCCGCCCAGGATGGCGACCGGCGTGCTCAGCAGCACGCTGAACGGCAGCGTCCAGCTCTCGTACAAGGCCGCCAGGATGAGGAAGACGAAGAGCAGCGACAACGCGAAGACGGCCCACGTCGGCACGCCCTTCTGCGCCTGCTCCTCCTGGTACGACATGCCGGAGTAGTCGAAGCCCGCGCCCGGAGGCATGGTCTTTGCGAAGACATCTTCGAGCGCCGCGCGCACCTGTCCCGAGCTGTAACCCGGCTTGCCGGTGATGTTCACCTGCGCCGCGTTGAACTCGTTGAAGCGGAAGATGTACTCCGGTCCTGTAATCTTCTTCACCTTCACCAGCGAGGACATCGGCACCTGACTTCCGTTCGCGCTGCGGACATAGAACTGGTTGATGTTGTTGATGTCCACGCGCGACGTGCCTTCGGCTTCCACATAGGTCTGCCACTGACGGCCGAACCGGTTGAAGTAGTTGACCAGGTAGCCGCCCATGAAGGTCGACATCGTGGTGTAGACGTCGGTCAGTTGCACCTGCTGCTGCAGCACCTTCTCCTTGTCCACGTCGACGAAGAGCTGCGGCACGGCGGGCGAGTAGGACGGGATCGCCACAGCGATCTCCGGCCGCTGGCTGACCGCGCCAAGGAACGTCATCAGGTTCTTCGACAACGTCTCGGGATCGTCCTGACCGGAGCGATCTTCGATCACCATCGTCACACCGCCCGAGGTTCCGATACCCGGAATCGACGGCGGCGGGAAGGCGAAGGCGATGCCGTCGGGGTTGCCCGCAAGCTGCTTGCCGAGTTCACCCGTGATGTATTCGAGCTGCTCTTCCTTGCTCTTGCGCTCCTCCCACGGCTTCAGCGCGACGAAGAAGAAGCCCTGGTTGGTGCTCTGCACCTGCGTGAGCAGCGAGAAGTTGGTGACCGCGATGACGCCCTGCACGCCCGGCGTCTTCAACAACGCGGCGGTGATCTTCTGCTGCGCCGCATCGGTACGCTGCGCCGAGGCGCCATCCGGAAGCTGCAGCGCCAGGAACATGTAGCCCTGATCCTCCGTCGGGATGAAGCCGCCCGGCAGACTGCCGCCCAGGAAGACCGCCAGGATGCCCATCAGCACGATGCCGATCATGGCGAAGTACGACTTGTGAATCAGCACGTCGGACGTGTGAACGAAGCTGTCCGTCGTGCGGCCGAAGAACTTGTTGAACAGACCGAAGCCCTTGCCCAGCAGGCCCGGCCTCTGTTCCTTGTTCTTCGGCTTCAGCAGCAGCGAGGCCAGCGCGGGCGAAAGCGTCAGCGCGTTGAACGCCGAGATGAGCACCGAGATGGCGATCGTCACCGCGAACTGCTGATACAGACGGCCCGTGATGCCGGGGATGAACGCGGTCGGAATGAACACCGCCGCCAGGATGAGCGCGATGGCGACAACCGGTCCGCCCACCTCCTCCATGGCTTTGATGGTCGCCGATTCGGGGTCCATCCCCTCTTCGATATGGTGCTCGACCGCCTCCACCACGATGATGGCGTCGTCGACGACCAGACCGATCGCCAGCACAAGACCGAACAGCGACAGCGTGTTGATCGAGAAGCCCAGCGCCGGGAAGATGATGAAGGTTCCGATAAGCGAAACCGGCACCGCCAGCAGCGGGATCAGCGTCGCGCGCCAGCCCTGCAGGAAGATGAACACGACGACCACGACCAGGCCCAGCGCTTCGACGAGCGTCAGCACGATCTCGTGAATACCCGAGCTGACCGCCTTCGTCGTATCGAGCGGAACGTCATAGGCGATGCCGGCCGGGAAGGTCTTCGAGAGCTCCTGCATGCGTGCGTTGACCGCGGCGGCCGTCTGCACGGCATTCGAACCCGGCAACTGATAGACCGCCATGACACCCGAGGGGTTCTGGTTGTAGCGGCCGGAGATCGCATACGCCTGATCGCCCAGCTCGACGCGCGCCACATCCGACAGGTGCAGGATCGATCCATCGGGGTTAGCCCGCAGGATGATCGCGCCGAACTCCTCCGGCTTCACCAGACGGCCCTGCGTGCGGACGGTATAGGTGAACTGCTGGCCCTTGGGAATCGGCTCCGCGCCGATCTGTCCGGCGGGGTTCACGTTGTTCTGCGTCTGGATGGCCTGGATGACCTCAGGCGCGGTCACGCCCAGCTTCGCCAGCTTGGCCGGGTCGACCCAGATGCGCAGCGCATACTGGCCGCCGAAGATCTGCACGCGGGATACTCCCTTGACGCGCGTGATCTGGTCCTGCAGGTTGATGATCGCGTAGTTGGTCAGGAAGTCCTGGCTCAGCTTGTTGCCCGGCGAGTTGATCGCGACCAGCATCAGCGGCGAGGTCAGCGCCTTCTGCACCGTAAGTCCGGCCGTGGTCACCTGCGCCGGAAGCTGCGACTGCGCCTGGTCGACGCGAAGCTGCGAGAGCACCTGGTCGATGTCCGGGCTGGTCTTCACGTCGAAGTCGACGAAGAGCTGCACGACGCCGTTATTGGCGCTGACCGAATCCATGTACAGCATGTTGTCGACGCCGTTCATCTGCTGCTCGATCGGCGTGGCGACAGCCTGGCTGAGCGTCTTCGCATCGGCGCCGGGGTAGGTCGCCGTCACGAGAATCTCAGTCGGCACGATGTCCGGGAACTGCGCGGTGGCAAGCGTGAACATCGACACCGTACCGATGATCACGGTCAGGATGGCGATGACGATAGCGACGATGGGTCTGCGAATGAAAAACTTCGACATCGATTACCTCCCGGCCGAAGGGCTGGCTGGGGCTGCGGTGGCCGTCGGCGCGGCCGCATGCGGCGCAACCGGCGCGCCTTCGCGCAGCTTCAAAAGATTGTCCACAATGACCTGCTGACCGGCCGAGAGGCCCGACTCCACCACCCAGTTCGTGCCGATCTGCTGGCCGAGCACCACCGTCGTGCTGTGCGCCTTGCCGTCCGGCCCGGCGACGAAGACCTGCTGCATGCCCTGCAGCTCGGAGACCGCGACGGCGGGAACCAGCAACGCTCCATGCTTGACCTCGGTGTCCGCCTTCACCCGGCCGAACTGGCCCGGACGCAGCACGTTGCCGGGATTCGGAAACGAGGCCGCGATGCGGATGGCGCCGGTCTGCGCGTTCATCTGGCGGTCGACGAAGGCGATCTTGCCCTTCTCCGGATACTCCTGGCCGTTCGCCAGCGTCAGCGTCAACGGCACGGCCGCGGCGTTCTTCAACAGGTCGCCGCTGCCATGCGTGGCGCGCGCGGTCAGCGCCATGTACTCGCTGTCCGAGATCGAGAAGTACGCCTTGATCGGGTTCACCTGCGAGACCGAGGTCAGCACCGACTGCTGATTGACCAGGTTGCCAACCTGCGTCGTCGCCTGACCGGCGATACCCGTGATGAGCGACCGGACATAGGTAAAGCCGAGGTTCAGCTTGGCGTTGTTCACGGCCGCCTGCGCCGCGCTCACCGAAGCCTGCGCGGACTTTACCGTCGCCTCTACCTGCGCCTTCTGCTGCGTGTCGTTGTCGAGCGTGCTCTGTGCGATCGCGCGAGCCTCGGCCAGCGGCGTATCGCGCTTCACGTTGATCTCGGCGAGTCCAAGCTGCGCCTGCGCCTGAAGCACCTGGCCCTTGGCCTGCTCCAGTTGGCCGTTGGCCTGGTCGAGCGCCGCCTGGAAGGGACGGGGATCGATCTCGAAGAGCACCTGTCCCTTCGTCACCTGCGTGCCTTCTTTGTAGTCCTGCTTGATGAGGTAGCCGCTGGCCTGCGGCTGAATCTGCGCGTTCACAAAGCCGTCGAGCGTGCCGACCCACTCGTTCGCGATCGCCACGTCCTGCGGCTCGATGTCCACGACCGAGACCGGCATCGCCTGAGGCGGGCCGGCGGGCGCGGGCTTCTTCTCGCAGCCGATAAAAAATGTAGTTCCGAGAACCAGCGCACCGGCGGCGGGCATCCATCGGGTACGGTTGAATACGGTCGTTGTTGGCGCAAGTCTGGGCCGCTGGCTCATTTGGACGATCTCCACTGTGATATTCGAAAACATACACAGGCGTATGTTTTGTGTTCTAAGATGTGACGCAGGGCAACCTATGGTTGATGCAAAAAATATAGACCAGGACGGCGCGGGAAGATTTCACAGGCAGAAGCGAGGTCTCGCAACTCGCAAGGAACTGCTTCATTCCGCACGGTTTATCTTTGCACGTGACGGCTTCGAGGTCGCCCGGATCGAAGAGATCGCGCTCCGCGCCGGCAAGACGCGCGGAGCCTTCTACGACCACTTCAAGGATAAGGAAGACGTCTTTTTCGCCATCTTCGAGGAAAACATCGACCACGACTCGGCCATCCTGACCCCGCTGCTGCTCGACCTGCCGACGACCGAACAGCGTGTCGCCGCCCTCGCCAAATATCTGAGCCAACTAAGCGAGGACCGCGAGCGGACGCTGCTTAACCTCGAATTCAAGCTCTACGCCATCCGCCATCCGCAGGATCTCCGCCGGCTGGCCGACCTTTACGGCATGATGCGCCTGCGCAGCTCGATTCCTGAGCTGATCCCCCTGCTGCCGCAGCTCGACGCCGCGCACGCCGTGCCGGAGCTGCCCGACTTTCTCGCCATCTGCGCCATCATGGACGGCCTCAGCCTGAACTACCTCTTCGACCCGGACCATATGGGCAGCGTGGAGCAGGCGCGCTACCTGGAGCTCTGCCTCGCGGAGGCGCTTCGCCGCGAGCCGGGGCGAACCGGTATGATGCACAAGGAAACGGAGTCCAAGCAGTGACTGACCTGGTCTACACCCAGCTTCAGGCGACCATCGCCACTATGCAGGCCGTACAGGCCGACCCCGCCATTCACCGCACGCTGGTCGAGATCGCGCGCCAGACCGCCGAGGCCATGCAGACCGGCCACAAGCTGCTCGTCGCCGGCAACGGCGGCTCCGCGGCCGACGCCCAGCACCTGGTCGCCGAGTTCGTCGTGCGCCTGAAGGCCAACCGCGCCGCCCTGCGCGCCGTCGCGCTCACCACCGACACCTCCATCCTCACCGCCATCGGCAACGACTTCGGCGCGGACGCCCTCTTCGAGCGGCAGGTCGAAGCCCTCGGCCAGCCCGGCGACGTCTTCCTCGCCATCTCCACCTCCGGCAGCTCGCCGAACATCCTGCGCGCACTCGCCAGGGCGCGCGAGCAGGGCATGTTCACCGTCGGCTTCACCGGACAGGGCGGCGGGCGGATGGCCGCGCTCTGCGACTGCCTCATCGCCGTCCCCTCCAACGTCACGATGAACATCCAGGAGGCGCATCTCTCGCTCGAGCACACTCTCTGCCTCCTGGTCGAGCGCATCCTCTTCGGCGAATTGTAGTTTCGGCGAACCGTAGCCGACAACCACAAAGCCTGTCATCCTGAGCGAAGCGAAGGACCTGCGTCTCCCGCCACAATCCCCGAAAGAGACCCCATGCACCCCGAATCCAGAGCCCTCTACCTCGACCGCGACGGCGTCATCAACGTGGAGACCGGATACATCCACCAGAGCGAAAAGGTTCGTTTCGTCGACGGCATCTTCTCCCTCTGCCGCACGGCGCAGCGACTGGGTTACCGACTGATCGTCGTCACCAACCAGGCCGGCATCGGCCGCGGTCTCTACACCGCGATCCAGTATGAGGAGCTGATGGCCTGGATGCGCTCCGAGTTCCGCCGCGAAGGCGTGGAGTTCGATGCCGTCTACCACTGCCCCTTCCACCCCGAGCACGGCCTGGGCGAGTACAAGCGCGAGCACGAAGACCGCAAGCCCAGCCCCGGCATGCTCCTGCGCGGCGCGCGCGAGTTCGGCCTCTCGCTGGCTGAGTCCGTCCTGATCGGCGACCGCGCGACCGACATCGCCGCCGCGAACGCCGCCGGCCTGGCCCAGGCATTCCTGCTCAAGGGCACGGAAGAAAGCTGTGCCGGCGACTACCTGGCGGTGGATACGCTCGCCGAGGTCGAGGCCTGGCTGGTCGCGCGTGGGTAGGTTGGATTGCTTCGGAGAAACGGCGCCCGCCCCGAATGCTTGTCATCCTGAGCGTAGCGAAGGATCTGCTTTGGCCTTTGCCGTTGCTTGTTCCTGCTGTACCCATACGCAACCCACTCTAGCCAGGCGCATCTCCCGCGCGCGCTGGAAACGCCTACAATCGAGAGAGTAAAAGCCCAGCCACGCTAAACCCGGGTCACCGTAAGTTGCTTCTCTTGTCATCCTCGAAGGTTTCCCGCAGCCGCCGAGGATCTGCACTTCAGGAAGGTCTTCCAGCATGTCCGAAAAAAGAATTCTCGTCACCGGCGCCGCAGGCTTCCTCGGCTCGCATCTCTGCGACAAGCTGCTCTCCGAGGGCGTCTCCGTCCTGGGCGTCGACAACCTGTGTACCGGCAACCCCGTCAACCTGGCGCACCTGGCGAACGAGCCGCGCTTCGCCTTCGAAGAGGCCGACATCACCAGACCCTTCGACTTCGGCAAGGTGGACTACGTCTTCAACTTCGCCTCGCCCGCCAGCCCGGTCGACTACCATCGCCTCGGCGTCGAGACCCTGCTCGTCGGCTCCGCCGGCACCATCAACACGCTCGAGATCGCGAAGAAGTACGACGCCGGCTACCTGCACGCCTCGACGTCGGAGTGCTACGGCGATCCCGAGGTCCATCCGCAGGTCGAGACCTACTGGGGCAACGTCAACCCGGTCGGTCCGCGCTCGGTCTACGACGAAGCCAAGCGGTTCTCCGAGGCCGCCGTCACGGCCTATCACCGCTACTACGGCGTCGACACCCACCTGGTGCGTATCTTCAACACCTACGGCCCGCGCCTGCAGGCCAACGACGGCCGCGTCATCTCGAACTTCATGATGCAGGCCCTGCGCGGCGAGCCGCTCACCATCTACGGCGACGGCATGCAGACTCGCAGCTTCTGCTACGTGTCGGACCTCGTCGCGGGCATCGTCCTGCTCTCGAAGACCCACGAGCACACGCCGGTCAACATCGGCAACCCGGTCGAGTGGACCATGCTCGAGTGTGCCCAGGAGATCCTCGCCGTCACCGGCTCGCAGTCGAAGATCGTCTTCCACCCGCTCCCGCAGGACGACCCCACGCGCCGCCGCCCCGACATCACCAAGGCCAGGAATCTGCTCGGCTGGGAGCCAAAGGTGTTCCTCAAGGAAGGCCTCGGCCTCTCGCTCGACTACTTCAAATCCTTCGTAAAGTAAGCAAGCAAAGCCCCGGGTAACCCGGGGCTTTGTTCTTGCTTTTCTTGCTTGTCATCCTCGTAGAGGATCTGCTTCTTCTTTTGCCGTTGCTCTTGCCTTCAGGTAGGCCAAGGCTTCAGCCTTGGCTCTCCCGGTCAGCAGGTAAGCGGGGCTTTAGCCCCTGGGGTATGCCTTCTGTTCTCGCTCCTGAAGCGTCAGCTCATCGAGCCTTTCCATGAACTCAGCCGACGCTACCGGTCCGGAGACAAGGTAGTCCAGCCAGGCCTTCCTTCGATCCGACAAGGCTATGCTCGTCGCGCATTCCATGAACCGCACCTCCTACCTCCACAAAATAGACTCCGGAGCTTTAAGCTTATAGCTCCCAGCTTAAAGCTCTCGAAAAGACCCCTTACCGCAAAGTCGCAGGCGTAGCCGCCCCATACAAGATGCCGTTGAACAGGAACTTGAACGTAGCGTGCGGCTGGCCGCGGAAGGCGATCTCCGGCCCAAAGAGCATGACCTTGCCCTTGCCGGCGTTTGCCTGCGCGACCGCGATCGTGTCGTTCAGATAAGCCTGTCCCCAGGCCCAGCCGCTGTCGAGCAGATTGCCCTGCCCATACCACGCCACCGTCTGCAGACCATGCGCCGCGGCGTCGGGCAAGGCCTTGAATGACGGGCTGTTGTCGTAGAACACATCCACCGACGAAGGCATGCCATACGCGACCGGCTGCGTGTTATCCAGTTGCACCTGCAGCAGCGAGCCCGGAATATAGAACTTCTCCGAAGGCACCGGCTGCTCCTTGCCCTTCACCACCTCGGTCAGGCCGTCGCGCACCGGCAGGTGCAGCGCCTTGTAGATGCGCGTCGAGCTGCCGATCGCCAGCACCGTGCCGCCGTCGGCGACGAACTTCGCGATCTGCGGGACGGTCTTCTCGGCGGTGATCCGGCCAAGCCAGGGACGGAACTCCGCCGGAATCGCCTCCGGCTTCGGCTGCGCGCCCATGCGCGGCGCATCGGCGGCGAGATTGGGGAAGGTTCCATCGGCGAAGATCAGGTCGTCGAACTTCACATGGAGATCGCCCGCGTCGAGCGTCTGCGGATAGACGACCGTGAACGGAAACTCGAACTGCTCCAGCAGCCAGCGCGTCCAGCCCGAAGGCATCGACCCGCCGTACTGGTCGTACAGGCCAATCCGCTCGGGATGCAGCAGCAGCGCCTCGCCCGCCGGCACGGCCGCGACGCCATGCGCGGTGACGCCCAGCTCCTTCGCCGCCGACTCGATCAGCCCCTGCGCCGTCGCCGAGTACGGCACCCACAGCGCGCCCGCGGCAAGGCTCTGCCCGTCCACCTTCAGCGGCTGCTTCAGCCAGTAGACCGGCAGCTTCGCCTTCAGCAGCCGGTTGGTCAGGGTGTAGGCGTCGTTGAACTCGTGGCTGACGACGTAGCCCGCCACCTTCTTTCCACCCGAGACCGTTCCCGCAGGCGGCGCGGCCAGATCGGTCGCGATCGGTTCGAACGGACCCTTGACCGTCGTATACATGCGGTCGAAGGTCACACCCATCTGGTAGGCCAGCGTCCAGCCCGTGGCGTCGTAGGGCTTGGTCGGCGGCGCACCGGGATAGGCAAAGTCGTTCGGATGATCCTGCGGCTCCATCATGTCGAGAATCTGCGGCCGATAGGCCTGCGCGCAGGAGATGAACAGCGAGCCCGCCGGATAGTGCTTGCCCTCGGCCTCGAACGCCGCCGTCGCACGCTCGATCGTCACGCCGCTCTTCATCAGCGCGTTGACGAACTTCACCGCAGTCGGAAAATCAGGCTGATCCGAAGGCAGCACGTAGCCGCGCGGATCGCGATGCTCGGGATCATGCAGCACCGTCTTGTACAACTCCGCCGGCAGCCCGGCAGCCCGCGCCCCTCGCGTCTCCTTGCCCTCGGCGGCCTTGGCCGCGGCCTCTTCGAGCGCATCGATCCGCTTCGGCGTAATCGTCCAGCTATCCTCGCTGCCGCGCTGGATCGAGTTCTTGCCCATCAGGTAGGTGTCGTACAGCAGATGCTCCCGCTCGCGCGAGGCGTAGTCGAGGATCGCCCGGTTGTTCGTCTGCTCGTAGTCGATCGACTGCTTGTAATGCCACATCTGCGGCGCGACCGGAAACGGCTCGTCGCCCGTCGGCAACTGGCGCGCGGCGATTAGCGGCAGCGGCGAAGGCGTCGGGCTGCCGATGATCTCCGTCAGGATGCCCGTCATATTGTGGAAGTAGGTCACCGTCCGCAGGCCGCCGTTGTACCAGGTGCTGTAGGGCGCGGTCGACCGCATGCCCGACCCCGGTTTGCCCTCTTCGACCAGCCGCTCGTGCATCGCCGTACCCACCGCCTCGATCTTCAGCGGAATCAGCGGGTCGTAGTGGAAGTTGAACGGATCGCGGAACGGCGGCATGAAGATCACCGTACCGGCCGGCCCCGTCTGGTGATGGTTGTACATGATCTGCGGGTAGTACTCGCGAAACAGCGCGCGGCTCATGTTGATCGATTCGTTCTGATTGTTCATGTAGAAGTCGCGGTTGTTGTCGTGCCCCACGTACTTCTGCCACAGCCGCGGCGTGCCCTGTCCCGGCCCATCCATCACGCGCTTCTTCGGATCCGGTTCGCGCATGTACCAGTTCGCGACCAGCTCCATGCCGTCCGGGTTGGCGAAGACGCAAAGCGCGATGTCGTCCTTCAGGAAGCGCAGCGTCTCGGGATCGGTCAGCGAGTTCAGCTCGTAGATCGTCTCGACCAGTTGCTGCGACCCAACCGTCTCCGACGCATGCAGACCGCCGTCGATCCACACGATGGCGCGACCCTCCTCGGCCAGCGCATGGGCCTCGGCGTCGGTCAGACCCTCGGCGTGCGAGAGCTTCTTCGCGATCTCCTTATAGTGGTCGAGCTTCGCCAGATTCTCGGGCGAAGAGATGATCGCCATCCACTGATGCCGCCCCTCGGCCGTCAGACCCATGTCGACCAGTTTCATCCGGTCGGACTCGGTCGCCAGCTTCTTCACGTAGGCCTCGGCCTGCGTGTAGTTCGCCATCATGTAGTCGTCGCCCATGTTGAAGCCGATGGACTCCTTCGGCGTCGTGATCGTGCGGGTTTGGGCGGAGGCGACGATGCCGGAGAGAGTGCAACAGGCAAGCGAGAGGCGAACAGCATTCAGAAGCGTCAACGGGCGAGTCCTCGTGCGAAAAGGTTCGGTGAATCCCCCTAATCTAACAGCACCCGAAGCCATCCACGTTCAAACTCTATCCCAGCCATAGACAAGCACGACCGGAAGTCTCCCGCTCAACGCTTCGTCGCCGTCACCATGCAATACCCCATCGGCCCCAGCGGCGCGCCCACCAGCGGCAGCAGCACCGGCGCCAGCACATTGTTCCAACGCGCCTTCGTCATCTTTCCCTTGCCAAAAAGCACGTCCGTTACCAGAAACTTCACAGTCACCCAAGGGATGTGCAGGACCGACGGCGCCACCCGCAACTGCAGACGCTCCACGGCGATCTCGGTAAAACCAAGCGCCTCCAGACGCGCGGTAAAGAGGTCGAGCCGCGCCAGCTCTTCGATCACCCAGCACTCGCACAGCTTGCGATAGACGCGCCGCTGCAGCCCGTTCACAAACCCGCGGCCGGTGAGAAAACCATCCGCCACGACCAGCCGGCCGCCGGGCCGCAGCAACCGGTGCGCCTCCGCCAGCAGCGCCGCCTTATCCGCCCCATGGGCGTGACAACTGCTCTCCAGCGCATAGACGCCGTCGTATCCGGCGCGCGGCAGAATCGTATCCTCGTAGTCGCCTTCGATAATGCGAACGCGCTCGCCGCACCCTGCCGCCTGGTTGAGCGCGGTCGCCTGCTCCACCTGCCACGGCACACGCGTCAGCCCCAGCAGCCGGGCCTGCGGCATGCGGCGCGCAAAGCTGCGCAGCGTCGCGCCCAGCCCGCAGCCCAGGTCGAGCAGCTTCGGCGCCCCAATACCCTCAACCCGCAGCCGCGCCAGCACCTCGGCGTTCATCCGCTCCAGCATCGCCTCGCGCCCAAGCGGGTTCGCGCCCATGCGGTAGTAGCCGAAGTGCATGTTGAACTCACGGCTCCAAGCGGCATAGTCCGGCCCCGCCTCGCTGTAGTACTGCTCCAGCCCGACCCTCGGCTCGGCCTCTGCGGCGCTGACAGGCCGGGCCGCAGCCTCTGCGATGACGTTGACCTTGGCAGCCATCATTGCTCTCCCTTCGCCTTACCCGGCAGCCACTTCGTGACGCCCGCCCCCAGGTTCACCAGGCTGCGCAGCGTGTTCGGAGGCAGCTTGCTCATCTGCCGGTACCACCCATGCATCTCGTTCAGGAACGCATGCATGCCGGCGATGCGCGCCGTCACCTCGGGCTGATTCTCCGCGCGCGCCTCTACCGCAAGCCTTCCCAGCGCCGCGATCGTCGGCTCGATCTCCCGCTCCACGCGCTGCTCCAGCACGGTCAGGAACAGTTGCCAGACGTCGTGCGAGGTCGAGAAGAAGTCGCGGCGGTCGCCCATGCGATGCGTCGCCTGCACCAGCTCCCAGTTCTGCAGCTCGCGCAGGCTGGTGCTGACGTTCGAGCGCGCAACCGACAGCGCCTCCCCGATCTCCTCCGCCGTCAGCGGTTCGGGCGAAAGATAAAGCAGCGCATGCACCTGCGCGACCGTCCGGTTGACGCCCCAACGGCTGCCCATCTCGCCCCAGTGCAGGATGAATTCATTTGCCGCCTTCGACAGAGCCATGCGTGTTCCCCATTTATTCAATTTCAGTATAAACAGAAATTTCAGAAACAACAGTATTCGAGAACACATTCTTCGCTCCAAAAAATAGACCGCGCTACACTGGCGTGAAGGAGATTCGCCCCGACCATGCTGCCTGAAGTCCCCGCCATCCTCAATCTGCTCGAAGGCGGATTTGCTCAGCTCCGCGTCCTCGTCGTCGGCGATCTCATGCTCGACCGCTACATCCTCGGCGAGGTCGAGCGCATCTCGCCCGAGGCGCCGGTGCCGATCATCCGCCACGCCGAGCGCTACGAGCGGCCCGGCGGCGCGGCCAACGTTGCGATGAACCTCGCCGGACTCGGCTGCCAGACCTTCCTCGCCGGGCTGTGGGGCGCGGACGGCGATCAGGCCGTGCTCGCGCAGCTTCTCAAGACCGCCCAGGTCGACACCCTTGGCGTCGTCTCCAGCACCCTGCCGACCACCTCCAAGACCCGCATCATCGGCCGCTCGCAGCAGATTCTGCGGCTCGACATCGAGAGCCGCGAGCTGCCGCCGCAGACCGAATCCACGCAGTTGCAGGAGCGCGCGACCGCCCTGACCGCGAAGATGCACGCCGTCATCCTCTCCGACTACGCCAAGGGCGCGCTAACCGACGAGATCTGCGAGGCCGTCATCCGCGCCGCGCGGCTGGCCGGCATCCCCGTCGTCGTCGATCCGAAGACGCGCTTCTTCAACAAATATTCGGGCGCGACCACCGTCTGCCCGAACCTCGCCGAGTTGTCGGTCGCCACCGGCGTTCCCGCCTGGGATACGCCGAAGCTGCTCGCCGCCGCGCGCGAACTGCTCGCCGAGCACGACTTCGATTACCTCACCGTCACCATGAGCGAGAAGGGCATCCGCATCCTGGCGCCCGAAGGCGAATACCACTCGCCAGCCCGCGCGCGAGAGGTCTTCGACGTCTCAGGCGCGGGCGACACCGCCATCGCGACCATCACCGCGGCGCTGGCCGGCGGTCTGAAGCGAGAGACGGCGGTCGAACTGGCGAACGTCGCCGCCGGCATCGTCGTCGGCAAGGTCGGCACCGTGCCGATCGCCGCGCATGAGCTGGTCGCCGCGCTGACGCGTTCGGCGACGCTTACCTCCGCCGAAAAAATCCTCGACTTCTCCCGCGCCCGCCTGCGCGTGGCGGAGTGGCGCGCCGCCGGCGAGACCATCGTCTTCACCAACGGCTGCTTCGACCTGCTCCACGTCGGCCACATCACCCTGCTTGAAGAGTGCCGCCGCTTCGGCTCGAAGCTCGTGCTGGGCCTCAACACCGATGCGTCGATCAGCCGCCTGAAAGGTCCGAGCCGTCCCATCGTCGGCGAAAACGAGCGCGCCCGCGTGATGGCCGCGCTCGGCAACGTCGACGCCGTCGTGCTCTTCGATCAGGACACGCCGCTCGAACTCATCCGGCTGCTCGAACCGAACGTGCTGGTCAAGGGCGGCGATTACACCGTGGAGTCCGTCGTCGGCCACGAGGACGTCCTGGCCAACGGCGGCCGCGTCGAGATCGTCGCCACGGTCGAGGGCTTCTCCACGACGAACCTCGTCCGCAAGCTATCCGCGCCTACACCTTAGACCTACCGTTCAAGGCGCCGGCCGGAGCGTCACCTTCGCGCTGAAGAGCCTGTAGCCGGAGTACCGGTGCAGCTCTCCGCCGGCGTTCGCCTTCGTCGCCCAGAGAATCTCGGTCTGCGCCGGCATCCACAGCGACAGGTTCGCGCCTTCGATCTTCACCTCGGAGAACTGCGTCCCGGTCCGCATCCGTTGCAGGCCGATGCCTTCGATGGGCGCCTGCAGATCCGTCCGCAGGCGCACGATCTGGCTGGCATCGCGGTCGATCCAGACCACGCCCTGGGTAAAGTATGTACATGATCCGGCGCCGGTCTGAATCTCCGCCGGCAGCGAAACCTTTCCCGGAATCTGCGCGAACGCCACCACCAGCGTCTCCCGCCCGTCGATCTTCTGCCGCCCCAGGAAGCGCAGACGAAGCTGCGGCAGGTTCGCCGGAATGAACATCAGCCACTCCTTGCTGAACCCGATGCCGTGCGGGCTGCCTGCCCTGCTCGAAAGCATCACAGCCTCGTTCGCCTCGTTCGTCCGGGACTCCTCGAGCACATGACCCAGCACCGGGTCCGGCACAGAGGTGACGCGATAGAGAAAGCGGTTCTGCTGCGAGGAGGTGGTCAGCATCTCGTCGAGCGCCTGCTCCAGATCCTGCCCCTCCAGCGCCCGCGAGTTACCGCTCATCTGCTGCGCGCCCGAGCTGCGCGATGCGCCCATCTTCGCCCCGCTCGAACGCTCCGCTTCATTGAGCACGTAGGGCAGCGCGACGGTCCTCTGGCTCAACTGCTCCTGGGCCAGCAGGTTCGGAACATGCGCCAGCATCCCGCCCAGCACCGTGCTCGTCTGTCGCAGGATCGCGTCCGCGTCGCCGTCCTCGGCGGGCTTCAGCCCATGCAGCTCCACAAGCTCCTTCTTCATCTGGCCCGCGGAGAGATGCAGATACGCCGCCGCCGCGCCGTCCGGCGGAACCCCACAGACGTCGGGCGTCTGCCCCAGCAGAGGCGCAACCACGCACGCCAGCAAAGCAACCGAAAGTCGAGCCACACAACGCATGCCAGAACTATAACTCCGGCGGCATGACCGTGCATTTGATTCCGGCTCAACCAATGCAGGCGATCACTTTTCCGGCCTTATCCGGCCACGCGGGCGAAGGCGTACGGACCCTCGGGAATCACCGCGATGCGCGCATCCGCGGGCAGCCCGGCGAGCAGATCGTCGACCGCTTCCTCCGCCGTGGCGAAGCTCTGCGCCGCCAATCCGCCAAGCTGCGCGGGCGTCGTGCCCGGCGCGTAGAACGACACTGGGTGCTTGCGCGCCACCAGCGCCAGCCGCTCCAACTGCCATTGATCCGGAACGACCGGGGTGTCGGCAATCGAGTCCAGGAAGCTCTGCGCGCCCTCATACCCGGCGACCATCTCGGCGAACTCGGGCGAGCCGATACCCTCCGCGCACTCCGAGACGACGAGAATCTTTCCTCCGGGTTTCAGGATGTGCTGCACCGCCGTGACGCCCTTGATCGTCTGGTAGAAGGTCAGGTCCAGCGGATAGCCCGCCGCGCTCGTGATCGCCGCGTCGACATACTCGGGCAGATACTCCAGCGACGAGCCGCGCAGGAAGTTCACGCCCGCGTGGTGCGCCTGCTCCGGCGCGCCCGCGAAGATGCCCGAGATCTCACGCGTCTGGGTGAGCGTCACGTCCAGCATGAAGTCGTGCCGCGCCATCCGCGCCACTTCGAGCAGCTCCGCGTGCAGCGGATTGTCCTCGTACGAGCCCTCGGTCGCCAGCGCCTCGCGCATGAAGCGCGGCGAGTGGATGACCTTGATCGTCTCCTGCGCGGCGAGGCCTGGCGCGATCAGCTTGCGTCCGCCCGAGAAGCCGAGCATCAGATGCTGCTCGATAAACCCCAGCGTGATGTGCAGATCGGCATCGAGAAACGGCCGCTCGATCCAGACCGGCGTACCGCGCTTCGTATCGCCGACATAGCGGTGGGCGGCCTTGTTCTTCGCATCGTGATTCAGGATCGGATAAGCCGCCGCGATCTCCGGCCCGAGGATGATGTCGAGTTCGGCCCGCGTGGCCTCGCGATGCAGACCCGTCGCGATGCAGATCGTGATGTCCTCATGCCGCATCCCGGCGGCGTGCAGACGCCTGAGCAACGGCGGCAGCGTGACGCGGTTCGGCGCGGGCCGCGTAATGTCGCAGACCGAGATCGCCGCCGTCCTCTTGCCCCGAGCCAGCTCGGCCAGCGATGCGCAGCCGATTGGAGCATCGAGCGCCGCCGCGAGAGCCGCGTCCACATCCGCAATGGCTGCGGCCGAGTGCGCGTGCAACACCTCGTACCGAGGTCCTTCGGGCAAGTCCAGCGTCAAACCCGTCCTGCCAAACGCAACATCCGTCTTCATCGCGACTCCTGGGGTCTATATTAACTGGTCTCCATCGCGCGGTCGGCGAGATAGATACTGACACCGCTGTCTGCCATTGGGTATGATCTCCGAGGCCACCGACATTGGCCTTCAGCGGAAGCACAGATTTCGAGAAAACGGTTACTATACTTACGCGGGCCCCTATCGCCCTGACAAAGGACTCCAGCTCAACATGCGCATCGTCGCCGGCATCGACTTCGGAACCCTCAGCACACGCGCCACCCTGCTCGACAGCACGAAGGGCCGCCTCGGCACCGCCTCCGCCAGCTATCCGCTGCACCGCAAGCGCGAGGACCCCGACTACGCCACACAGTCGCACGCCGACCATATGACCGCGCTCGCAGCCGCCATGCGCCAGGTGCTCGCCGAGACGGGCATCTCCGGCGATCAGGTTGAGGCCATCGCGCTCGACACGACCGGCTCCTCCGTCATCCCGGTCGACGCGAAGATGCAGCCGCTCGACGACTACTATCTCTGGTGCGACCACCGCGCGCTACACGAGGCGCAGGAGATCACCGGGCTGGCCCATGCGGAGAAGCTCGAAGCCATCGAGTGGTGCGGCGGCGTCTACTCGCACGAGTGGGGCTTCGCCAAGCTGCTGCACTGGCTGCGCCACAACCCAACCAGGCGCGAGCACTTCGCCAGCGCGTTCGAGCACTGCGACATGGTCGCCGCGACGCTGGCCGGCATCACGAATCCGGCCGAGGTCAAGCGCAGCGTCTGCGCGCTCGGCCATAAGTGGCTTTGGAATCAGAAGTGGGGCGGCTTCCCGCCGCAGGCGTTTCTTTCGAAGCTCGACCCCCTCTTCGACGGCGTGCGCGAGAAGCTGGCGGGCGAGGTGCTGACCTCGGACCATCTCGCCGGCCGCCTCTCGCCGGAATGGGCGGAGAAGCTCGGCCTGCGCGCCGGCATCCCGATCCCGGTCGGCGCCTTCGACGCGCACTGGGACGCGATCGGCGCGGGCTGCCGCACGGGCGATGTGGTCAACGTCGTCGGCACGAGCACCTGCATCATCGCCATGCAGCCCGAAACCGTGCTCATCCCCGGCGTCTGCGGCGTCGTCCCCGGCTCTGTCCACCCTGGCTACACTGGCGTCGAGGCAGGACTTTCGGCCGTCGGCGACATCTTCGAAGCCATCGCGAAACGCGCCGGCACGGATGTCAAAACACTCTCGGCAGGCCTCGACGACTACCGCGCCGGCCAGACCGGGCTGTTGCGGCTGACCTGGGACAACGGCGACCGCACGGTCCTCGTGAAATCCGAGCTGGGCGGCATCACCCTCGGCTGGAACCTGCTGACGACCGCGCAGGACGAGCTCTTCGCCGCCATCGAAGGCACCGCCTTCCACACGCGCATCATCCTCGACCGGCTGGCCGAGTATGGCGTGCCGATCGAACGCATCATCAACGCGGGCGGCATACCGCAGCACAACGCGCGGCTGAACCAGGTCTACGCCGACGTGCTGAACAAGGAGGTCGTGGTGCCGGACTCGATCCCGACCAGCATCGGCTCGGGCATCTTCGCGCAGCTCGCCGCAGGCATCTTCACGACGATCGAAGAGGCGCAGGCGGCGATGTGTCCGAAGCACAAGAGCTTCCAGCCCAACCCCGCCGCAGCCGCGGTCTACGAGGAGCTGTACCGGCTCTATCGGCAGGTCTACTTCGCCTTCGGAGACGAGACAGCCACGCCTGCGGGTCTCGCCACGATCCTCAAGACCCTTCGCGAGGTTGCCGCGAAGGCCCGTCAGACCTCTTGATTTTTGCCATCCTTCGCGCAGCGGAGGATCTGCTTTTGCACTTGCCGTTGCCTGTCCTTTTGTTTGTCATTCCCGAAGGGAATCTGCTTTTCGTTTCAAGCTCACGGAGAAATAAATGCTTTTAGAACAACTCCGCAAAGACGTCCTCGAAGCCAACCTCGAACTGGTCAAACGCGGCCTGGTCCTCTACACCTTCGGCAACGCATCGGGCGTCGATCGCGAGCAGGGCCTCGTCGTCATCAAGCCCTCGGGCGTCGACTACGACGATCTGCGGCCGGAGCACATGGTCGTCACCGACCTGCACGGCAAGATCGTCGAAGGCAACCTGAACCCGTCCTCCGACCTCGACACCCACACGCTGCTCTACCGCGAGTTTCCGACGATCGGCGCGGTGGTCCACACACACTCGGAGTTCGCGACCAGCTTCGCGCAGGCCGGCCTGCCGATTCCCGCCTTTGGCACCACGCACGCGGACTACTTCTACGGCCCCGTGCCCGTGACCGCGCCGCTGACCGACGAGGCCATCGGCGGCCGCTACGTCCACGAGACCGGTCTGGCCATCGTCGAGCGCTTCCGCAATCCCGAGGTCATCGACCCGCTTGCCGTGCCCGCCTGCCTGGTGAATGGCCACGCGCCCTTCGTCTGGGGCCGGACCGCGCACGATGCCGCGCACAACGCCGTCGTGCTCGAAGCTGTCGCGCGCATGGCCTATCGGACGATCGGTCTGCGCGCCAACGCCGACTGCGTCTCGCAGGCGCTGCTGGACCGCCATTACTTCCGCAAGCACGGCGCAAACGCCACGTACGGGCAGAAGTAGCTATTGCATTTCGTTCCGGGTGGACTAGTCTAAAGGGAGATGAAATTCACCCGGAGGGAGCGCCATGCAGACCATCGATATTCAGGAAGTCCCGGCCGATCTCTCCGAGCTGATCGAGAAGGCAGCCAAGGGCGAACCGTTCATCATCGCCAGGGCAGGCAAGCCGATGGTGCAGGTCAGCCCTGTGGATCTGGAAGCCAAAATCGTGAGCAGCGGGTTTGGGTTTTTGAAGGGCCAGCTCGGCACCCACAACTTCGATCCAGACTTTGTAGATCACGAAATCATCGCGATGTTCGAGGGTGAAGACGAGGGATGAGATATCTGCTCGATACTCATCTCCTAATCTGGTGGGCATCCGGAGATGCACGTTGTCCCCAATTTGTTCGGGCGCTCATCGCCGACAAGACCGATGATGTACTCTTCAGCACGGTGAGCGTCTGGGAGACCGCGATCAAATTCAATCTTGGCCGGTCGGACTTTGAATTCCATCCTCGTGTGCTGCGTGACGGTCTTCTTGAAAAGAACTTTCGCGAGATACAGATTCGTGTCGAGCACACCCTCGGCGTGGTCGGTCTGCCCATGATCCACCGCGATCCCTTCGACCGTCTGCTGGTAGCACAGGCTCGCGTCGAAGAGATCACGCTGCTTACCGTCGACCCCAAGGTCGCTCAGTACCCCGGCCCCATCCGTCTGGTCTGATCGCTACCGCCCAGCAGCCACCGGCGCCGTCGGCCTGGCCGGTCGCACGAACGCCGCACCGGACATCACCACCGGCTGCTCGGCCTTCGCCGCCGAACGCAGCACCGCCGGCTTCATCAGGCCGCGCGGCGAGGCCTGCACGGTTGTCATCAGCTCCAGCACCGTACCCAGCTTCGGCTCGCCAGCCTTCGGGTCCGGCTTGCGCTCGACCTTCTGGAGCAACGCCATGTAGATCGCCTGCACCCGGTCTTCGGGCAGCTTCAGCTCATTGGAAAAGCTGTCTTCGAGCTCCGCCGGCAGGCAGCCCGCGCCACACTCCGCCTGGAAGATGCGGTACAGCTCGCGCGCCATCACCACATCCAGCGCGTGCTCGCGCGCCTTGTCGACGAAGCGGTGCAGCGTCAGCTCGCGTCTCGGCGGCGGGCCTTTGCGCTTCTTCGCGGGCATCGACCGGATCACCGCCGCGATGACCATATAGACCAGCAGCGCAGCGACCGCGAGGCCGACATACGGCGCCGCCGTGGCGATGCCGTTGCCCACAGCGTCCGTCTGGCCCTGGGTCTGCGCGTAGATGCCATTGAAGTAGCCATCGAGCGTTGTCTGCAGCCCGGCCCAGTTGAAGATGTAGGCCAGGAAGCACGTGCCTCCCACGGCCACAATCAGCAGGCCGGTGTACGACTTCGGACCGTCGGGCGCGTCAGCCGGATCGTGCGCGCGGCTGGCCTTCACGTCCACGGGTGCGAACTTCGGCGCCACCAGCGTCGGCTTGCGCGCCAGCTTTCTGCGCTCCGGCGTCATGATCGGGGCGGCGCTCACAGGCGCACCGTCGGGGCACTCAAGGCAAAGCGGGAGATCAAAGCAGCCATGGGGAGAAACTCGCTTCTCGGAATTTAGACGTCGCAGCAGGGAACAATCCCAGCCTATGTCGGACGACCCACCCTCGCCATGCCACTTTAGCCGCACATCAACGCAGTTGTTTTTCTTTCTCCGACAGCCGTACGGGATGCACCACGGGCGAGGCCGCAGCGACCGGCCGAATGACCGACTGCCCAACCGACCGGCGCGGGCTGTCCTGCACAACCGTCATCATCTCGAGCAGCGTCTCCATCGCCGGTCTGGCCTTGGCCGGGTCGGCCTTGCGATCGGTCATCAGCAGGAGCGTGTCGTAGAGGTCGTCCCGCTGCAGCTCGGAGAGCCGCAGGTCGCCGCCGAGACGGTCGGTCAGACCTGCCCGCATTCTGCCGCGGCAGAGCGGCTCCATCAGCTTGTATGCCTCGCGCGCCACCTTGATGCTGATGTCGTGCTTCTGAGCATCGGCACAGAAATCGTGCAGGCTGACCTCCTGCCTGCGCGAGAGTCGAAGGCTCTGCGAGAGAGAACCCGCGCCGCGAAACAGCGTGCGCAACACCACGAGCCCGATCACCCCGGCCAGCACGTAGCCGACGATCGGCAGGACGGCGTCGAAGCCCGTCTGCACCTCGCCCGTATGCGTCTGCGAGCCCCGATAAAGATCGTTGAAGAAGCCGTCGAGCGTGGTCTGTACGCCCTGGTAGTTGAAGATGTACGCGACAAACAAGATGCCGCCGCCCGCGACGAAGAGCGCGCCGAGATGCGAGCCGCCCTTCTTGCGGCCGGTCACTGGATCGAGCCTGCGGCCATGAGCATTGTCCGAGTCCTCGGGCACAAAGCGCGTCGGCCGACGGAGAGAATTTCGCGGAGCATGTTTACGATGCGGGTGGCTCACAGGCGCACCGCCGCGCCCGGCAGGGCAACACCAGAAAAGACGACTGACATGGATGAACATCCAGAATGAATTTTTGGAGGGGCCGGGGGACGGAGAAAATCTTACCCAATTCGTACCAAAATAGCCACGCAAATTGAGATCTACCGCACCGCCGCATCGACGCCACAAGACGGATGTTGCATCGCAGGTCTACACAGGACGCCTTATGGTCCGACCACTTCCTCTCTGTCTCCTGCTTGCCTGCCTCCTCTCGGTGACGGCGGTTCGCGCGCAGGATGCGCGCATCGTCGTCGCGCCGCGCGATGCCGTCCGTGTTGCGCGCCCACTTCGGGGTGTCGATCAGCACGCCCCACGCGGTGAAGCCATGCACATGCTATGGCGATGCAAACGCGGTCTTCTATCAGTGCGAGATACGTTCGACCGAGCATGCCGCCGGCGGCTACCTGAGCGCGCAGGGCAGGTACGCGCCCACCCAGCGGAGCGCCTTCGTCTTCAGCCGCTGCAGACTCACCGCAGTCCCCGGCCAGACGAATGTCTACCTTGGCAGGCCGTGGCGTCCCTATGCTTCGGTCGTCTTTCTGAATACCGAGATGGGCGCGCATATCGTGCCCGCGGGCTGGCGAGAGTGGCATCCTGGAGATACAAAGTATCTCGACACAGCCTTTTATGCGGAGTATCGGTCGACCGGCCCGGGCGCCACACCCTCGGCTCGCGATCCACATACTCACCAACTTACTCCCGCTGAGGCGGCGAAATACGAACCTATGTCCTTTTTAGCCGGGCCCGATCACTGGAAGCCGGAATAACTCCGGCTTTATCTTTAATTCCAGACGGGAAGGTAAGTGGAAGATGAGGGGCCGAGCTATCCAGCCCGGCCTCTTATCGCCCCGAACGACTTACTGACCCATCTTCGGCAGCTCCATCAACATCTGCCCATTGCCTGCCTGCACCGTGGGTAACTGGCCGTTCCAGCGTTCGATCAGCGCCTTCTGGTTCTCGATCTTACGCAGTTCGAGTAACTGCGGCGTAAGACTTGTCTGACGAATCTTATTTGCCTCAGCCTCACCCTGCGCGCGAGTAACCTCGGCCTTGGCGTTGCCCTCGGCCTCGGCGACGGTCTTGGCCGCCTCCGCCTGCGTCTTCGCCAGTTCGTTGCGGGCGCGCTCCGCATCTTGAATCGCCTGCGCCTTGCTCGTGATGGCCGATGCAATCACCGTCGGGACACGCGGCGCGCCGATGAATCCAAACTGCTGCACGCCTACACCGACGGGGTCCAGCTTGCTTTGGATCAGCGCCTGCACTTTAGAGAGAAACTCCGTCTTCTGCTCGCCGTAGATCTGTTCAACCGAGTAAGTCGAAGCGACCTCGTTCAACGAGTTACGCACAATATCGCGCAGAATTCCGTGCGTGAATACATCCAGGTCGCTGACACGGTACTTCACATAAAAATCCGGCACGCGGCGGGGCTCGATGGCGTAACTCAGACTTACATCCGAATAGATCTCCATACCCTCTTTCGAGTTGAAGCTCATCTCCTCGTTACTCGCACGGCCTTCGTTCATATCGCGCGTCCACTTCACCGTCTGCACGTAGGTCGGGAATTCAATAATCTGCGAGCGCAGCGGGCTATAAAAGACCCAGCCGGTGCGAATCGGAATCTCCGACGCGCCACGTTGCGAGCCGCTGAGCACGACCTCCACACCCACCATGCCCGCGCCGATCCGGGTGAGCGAAGCGATATAGTTGAAGAAGATCGCCGCGCCAATCACCAGCACGACCAGAGCCGCACCCATACCGACAAGCGAACGAACCATCTTCGTCTGGCCGTCGAACTTACTCGCATCGAAGTGACGTCCACTTTTATTGCCATCGTTATTGAGAGAATCGAACATCGCCATACAGCCTCCTCGGCAGAAACCGACACAGTAATCCATCGAGCTGAGCGCAGGCAAACCCACCGGCGCGCAGCGGGGCGGCTCGGCGCAGAGTAACTGCCGAGCCGGTCCAGCAAAAAATTGTCAACCTATTATTTCGAGCGTTCCAACTTCAGAGCCGCGCTCATGTCGCACGCTTCCAGATCCCGCGAAAGGCCAGGAAACCGCCGACGGCAGTCAGCAACAGAAGGCCGATGCCCTCACGGACAGCCACATCGCTCGGCAGATTGAGAAGGTGAAAGGCGGTCACCATGCCCTCGAACAGCAGCATGAGCACCAGCAGGGAGATCAGCGACTTAAGCGCAACGTACACAGGTCCTCGGCCATTCTTCCTCGGCCCAACAACCATCTTTTATTATACAACCGACTACCTGCGCATGCGTGGAATTGCGACGCGGGCTTTATGATCGTGAGACCGCACGCGCACAGGAGAGTCTTTTGCAGGAAACCACCAACGGCCAGGCAGACAGCCCAAAGGCAGCCGAAGACCTGGCGCCGCTCTGCGTCGACCTCGACGGCACGCTCGTCAAGTCCGACACCCTCGTCGACGCCGTGCTCGTGCTCGCCCGGCAGGACTTTCGTCACGTCCTGCGCATCCCCGGCTGGATCGCCCAGGGCAAGGCGTCGTTCAAGCGCCACGTCAACGAGGCGGTCAAGCTGAACGTCGCCGCGCTGCCTTACAACCGCGAACTGCTGGAATACCTCTACCACCAGCATGCGGAAGGCCGCGAACTCTACCTGGCCACGGCCGCCGACCGCGTCATGGCGGAACGCGTCGCCGCACACCTCGACATCTTCGCCGGGGTCTTCGCGTCGGACGGCGCGGTGAACCTCGCCGGCAAGAACAAGCTCGCCGCCTTCCGCGAGCGCTTCGGCGACCGATTCAGTTACGTCGGCAACGCCAGCCCGGACATCCCGCTGCTGACCGCGTGCCTGGACCCGATGGTCGCCAACCCGACCGCCGGCCTGCGCGCCGGGCTGAAGTCCGCGAAGGTCACGCCCGTCCGCAGCTTCATGGACACCAGCTCGCCGATCAAGGCGTGGCTGAAGGCCATCCGGCTGCACCAGTGGGCGAAGAACGTCCTCATCTTCGCGCCGCTCATCCTGGCGCATAGCTGGTTTGCCGGGTCCATCGTGGCGTCGCTGATCGCCTTCGTCAGCTTCGGCCTCTGCGCGTCGGCAACCTACATCGTCAACGATCTGCTGGATCTCGAGGCCGACCGTCAGCACGCGCGCAAGCGGAACCGCCCCTTCGCCGCAGGCAATCTTTCGGCGATCTCCGGTGTGATGGTCGTGGCGCTGTTTCTCGCCATCTCCGCCGGACTCGCCCTGCTGTTGCCGGTGGCCGCGGCGCGGCTGGGCCAGCCCCTGATCGAGCCCATGGGCTTCTTCGGCTGGCTGATCCTCTACGCCTTCGTCACCTCGGCCTACTCGTTCCTGCTCAAGCGCGTGGTCATGGTCGACGTCATCGTGCTGGCGGGTCTGTATACGATCCGCATCATCGCCGGCGCGGCCGCGACGGGGATTCCCATCTCGCCGTGGCTGGGCGGCTTCAGCATCTTCTTCTTTCTTTCGCTGGCCTTCGTCAAACGCTTCGCGGAGCTTGAAAGCCTGCACAGCCGAGGCCTCGCGCCGGCCAACGGACGCGGCTACCTGGTCGCGGACATCGAGCAGTTGCGGTCCTTCGGCACGTCGGCCGGATACGCCTCGGTCGTCGTGCTCACGCTCTATATCTCGGCGGTCGACGTGCGACTCTACCATCACGGCGTGCGTCTCTGGCTGCTGCTGCCGGTCATGCTGCTGTGGCTGAGCCAGCTCTGGCTGCTGGCCTCGCGCGGCG
>NZ_FZOU01000013.1 GCF_900188085.1 Granulicella rosea | reverse complement strand
GGGTGCTCTGATTAAGTCCGCAACCCATATCCCAGGGGCTAAAGCCCCACTGACTCTGCGGGGCTTATTGTCCGGGCTAAAGCCCGGACCTATCTTAATCAGAGGTTCCCTAAGTGATTCAGCTGTCGGCCAAGGCCATCGGTGATGGAATGCGACTGAAGAACGATGAGATTCAGATAGAGGTGATGCCGGCCGAGGGTGGCCGCATCGCCTCTTTGCGTTGTGCCGGAAGTGGTCTGGAGTTTCTGATGCAGCCGCATCGCCCGATGCGGTTGACGCACGCTTCGCGGGATGCCGGCTTCATCGATGGCGCTGTTGCGGGGATTGAAGAATGTATGCCTACGGTGAGCCGCTGCGTCGTGGACGGTGAGACCATTCCCGATCATGGCGATCTCTGGCAGCTTGCGTGGGATGTCACTGCGACGAGCGAGGATGCTGTGAGCCTGCAGGCGCAGTGCTTCAGCCGGCCTCTGCGCTACGAAAAGACGATTCGGCTGGTGGGTGCTGTCGTGCGGGTCGAGTCGCGGATCGTCAACGTTGGCGCGGCTCCGGCGCGGTTCTTGTATGCGGCGCATCCTCTGCTTGCGGTGGACGCCGGCGATCGCATCGTGTTGCCGGAGGAGTGTGCGGAGTTAGCGCTGCACTCTTCCTTGAAAGAACGTGTAGGCGTGGATCGAAGCCGCATTGCATGGCCTCTGGTTGAGGGTGTGGACCTGAGCTTGCTGGGCGATGTGTACGCGCGGACGGCGGAGATGCTCTATACCGACCGGCTGCGCGAGGGCTGGTGTGGGCTGTATCGCGCGCGTCATGCGCAGGGGATTGCGGTGCGGTTCGATACGGCGGAGCTTGGTTACATGGGGCTTTGGATCTGCTGCGGCGGATGGCCGGATGAGCCGCCGTTCCAGTATGCGTTTGCTCCTGAGCCCGCGACATCGCCTTGCGGATCGCTGGCGCAGGCTGTGGAGCAGGGTCTGGCAGAGACACTGCAGCCGGGCGAGAGCTTTCGGTTTGCGATCGAGTATCGTGTGAGTCCCTCGAATCTGGATCTGCAGGGGTTTGCGCGGTTTGCCGCTGGATAGGCAGGCATGCCCCAGGGGCGTCTGTGTACGGTCGAATACTCAAAAAAAGAAGCGGCGCGCCTGAGGCACGCCGCTTGTCAAGCGCTGCAAGCTCTTTACGGCATCGTGCCGACGGTGTTGTTCTTCACCGCGACCGAGAGCGGCGAGACGACCGGTACGCCCGCGCCGACCAGCACTGTGACGGTGCCGGAGGATGTGCTGCCGTTGGCGATCCAGACATTGCCGGCGAGGTCGACGCCTACGCCGCGGTTGCTCGATGCGAGTGAGAAGCGGTGGTTGCTCGTGCTGCCGTTGGTGTAGACGGAGCCATAGAAGCCGGTCGCCGGCGAGAGCAGAGTGGCGGTGTTGCTGAGCGCGACGATCGAGGGATACGAGCCGGGCAGCCAGACCTGGCCGGCGCCGTCGATGGCCAGATACTCCGCGCCGAAGGTGGGGACATTGGCGGAGAGGTTGTAGTTGGTGAAGGTGAAGTTGGCCGAGGCCTGTGCGGCGGTGAAGGCTGTGCCGTATCCGGGCGTGACCTTGCTGACGGAGTAAAGCTCGGAGGCGGCGCTGTCGTTGTAGTTGGAGTTGACGACCCAGGCTGCGCCGGCATGGTCGAAGGCGATGCTGAAGGGGTTGCCGAAGGGGTAGATGGTGTCCCCGCCGACGGTGTTGTTCGCGATCTTGGTGCTCTGCGCGGCGGTGGTGCTGGAGATGAAGCTGAGCGGAGTGGAGCAGCCGGGCTTGATGGTCGTGCCGCTGGTGGTCGTGTAGTAGTGGCCGAGCGCGCCATAGTGGGACGAGGTATCGAGTACGCCGCCGGAGGAGACGGCCGTCGTCCAAACGAACGATGAGCCGGGAATCGTAGACGTCGTGCCGCTGGAGGTGGTGGTGTCGAGCGTGCCCGTGTCGAGCGCGATGCCGTAGGCGTTCGAACCGCCATAGCCGCCCTGCACGAAGGTTCCATAAGCGCCGGCGGCGAACTCGCCGAGGACGTGGTTGGAGACGGCGGCGTAGGCTCCGCACGCTCCGCTGGTGGTCGTGCTTCCGTTTAACGTGAACCAGATGTTGTTGCTGCCATCAATAGCGAGCACGGTGGGCGCGCTGGCGGCGAGTGCGCCGGCGGTCTGCAGGTTGTAACCCACGGCGGTAGAGGCGCCGCCGTTTGCGCCGCCCGCGATGCCGCCCGAACCGGCGATCTCGAAGATGGCGTTGCCGCCCTTGTCGGCCACCCACGCGTTGCCGATGGTGTCGATGGCGATGCCGTAGGGGATGGACGCGCTGGCGCCGCCGGTGATGCTTGTCGCCGTGCTGCCGACGTTATAACCGGTGACAGTGTAGACGTTGGCTGTGCTGCCGGCCTGCACGGGGTTGCCGGTCGGGTCGAGCTCGGCGACGGGGAAGCCCGTGCCGATGTTGGTGATCCAGGCGTTGCCCACGCCGTCGAAGACGATCTGGTTCGGAACGCTCAGCACCTTGGCGCTGGTGCTGGGGTTGACAGGCGTGTACGTGAGGCCGATGGTGAAGTCGGTGACGGCGCCGGTGGTGGAGTCCGCCACCGGCTGGAAGGGTGCGGTGGCCGTGATGAGTTGGTAGAGGTTGGTGACGGCCGTCGACGAGAGCGCCGGTGAGAGTGCGAGCGAGAGCGCGGCCTGCAAGGTGTCGGCAGGTGCGGAGGAGTTGATGGCGGCGGTGTTTGTGAAGAGCGCCGCGCAGGCCGTGGAGGTGGGACCGGTGGAGTTGACGCATGCAGCGAGGATGTCGGCGATGGTGTTCACCTGCCAGTACTCGACCGCCGCGCTGCCGTTGGTGTTGTTGCCGGGCGATGTGCCGGCGCCGATGCTGGCCAGCACCTGCGCGGTCGCCATGGCGTTCGCGATGCCCTGGAGGTTGGTGGCGGAGGTCGCGAAGTTGTCGGCCGGCGCCACAGCCGCAATGCTGCCGGAGGCCGGGGAGCCAGCCTTTGCGGCGAGCGTCGTGCCGAAGCTGGTGCTGCGTCCAAACTGCGCGAGCGCATACGCGGCGGCGACCGTGGTGACCTCGTTGATGTTGATGTAGGTCTTCGAGCTGAGGCTGCTGCAGGGACCGAGCGCGGCCATGAGGGCGATGGCCGAGTTGGCGCCCGCGCCGGCGTCGCCGCCGGACGCCGTGATGTAGACGTAGCCGCCCGTGTCGCAGGTGTAATCGCCAGTGATGTTGAAGCTGCCATCGGAGGCGGTCGTGACCTTGGCGGCGATCAACGGCTTGGCGGCGTTGCTGTAGCCGGTCGCGCCGACCTCATAAAGCTGGATGACGCCGCCGGAGATGGGCTGCTGTCCGCCGTGGACGCCGCCCTGCAGTTGCAGGCCGTCGATGGCGGTCGACGCGGACGAGGACGAGGCGGCTGTGCCGACGCCGCAACCGGTGGGGAAGAGGCTGACGCTAGCAAGGGCAGCGCAGGGCAGGATGCGTCGAGTGATTTTCCGGTAAGAATCCATGAGGTAGGCTCCAGAGTTGATTGAGATGAGATGGAAAACGTGGAACGCAGTATTGTTTGCTTTCGAAACTTTGCAGAAGCGAGGAGCCGGCCGTCCGCAGCCGGGCAAGGGTAAGGCGCCGTGAAATCGTCGGAACGAACTCGTGGAATGCGCTCCTGTGTGGGGTGAACACCAATATATAGTGAAACAGCAATCAAACGAAACAATTCGATATTTCTAATGCGCCTCATAATCGGCGCCTCTGCGGCAGAGGAAAGCGTTGCTGGATATGGGAGAATTTGGCATGTCCTGCACCTGCGACGTCGCTTTCCACGTCTTACGCGGTACGCGTTCTGGAAAGCGCACGTATTTTTAATATTGCTTTGATTACTCTTTATGTGCTTTGATGACAGTCAAGCCCGAAATGCAGTTGCAGGAAGATCGGCTTTCGATTGTTCTTGAACGGCTCCGATGGAAACAAAGCGGAGCATCGCTCTCCATCGTGAGCAGCGGCGATACGTCTTCGAGCCTTAAGCGCATCGCGATCTGTAGTGGCAGCGAGATATTCAGACGGAAGCAGGGGAGTGGTCCATGGACGCGCACTGGAGAAGGTTGAGGCTGCGAATGAGGACATGTTCACGTTTGGCCCAGGGGCGCCTCGCGGCTGGCTTGATCGCCATGTTGCTGGCAGTGCTCGGGACGGCCGCTGCGGCAGCCCAGTTGGAGAATACCGGGCAGGTTCTGGGCGCCGTGACCGACGTGCAGGGCGGCGTGGTGGCCGGCGCGACGGTGACGCTGACCTCCGTGACGAAGGGCGTGACAGTCACTCAGTTAAGCAATGCGCGCGGCGAGTATCTTTTCACTTCGGTGGCGATCGGCGGCTACAACATCCATGTGAGCGCCCCGACCCTGGGCGAGACCACGGAAGACGGCGTGAACGTCGATGCGGATCAGAACGTACGCATCGATATACGCTTGAAGCCGGCGGGCACGACGGAGACCGTCACGGTGAACTCATCGGCTGCGTCGGTCGACACGCAGTCCGCGACGATCGGTATGCTGATCGATCCGGACCTGATTCACAATCTGCCGGTGGATGGCAATAACGTCGTGTCGCTGGCGGCGCTGCTGCCCGGCGTATCGAATGTGAACGCGCCGACGACCTTCACCGGCGATACCTCCGGTCCAAGCTATAACGTGAACGGCGCGCGTAGCACGCAGAATCTGTTTCTGCTCGACGGAGCGATCTGGAATAACCTCTATACCAATAGTGGGCTCAACTTCCCGACGCCGGAGGCATTGCAGGAGGTCAGCATCCTGCTGAATAACTTCAAGGCGCAGTATGGACGCAACGTCGGCAGCGTCTTCAATGCGCTGACGCGGTCGGGAAGCAATGAATATCACGGCGTCATCTATGAATATGCGCAGAATGCTGCGTTCAATGCGAGCGACTATCTGCTGCACACGAATCCGAAGCTGGTGCAGAATCAGTTCGGCGCAACGCTGGGCGGACCTGTTCTGCGGGATAAGCTCTTCTTCTTCCTTTCGTACCAGGGGCTGCGCGTGGCGCAGGTAAACGCCACGTTGAACACGGTTGGATTTTCACTTGCCGATCGCGGACTTACCGCCTCCGGCACGGCCCTGCCATGTAGCTCCGCGAGCGCCTTTCCGGGATTGAACTGCTTCAACCTGACAGACCTGCAGCCGCTCTCCACGACGACCGGACTACCGACGCATGCCACTAACGGCCTCATACATAACCCGCTGTGGGCGGGCAATCCCAACAGTACGCCCAGCATCGCGATCTCGAACTTCAACACGGCCTGGCAGGTCGCGGGGCACACCGGAACATCGCCCTGCGTGACGGAGTTACAGGGCGCGCTGACTGCTTATCCAACTTATCTGCCGACGCCGGAGATACCGACGGACTGTATTAATCCAGTAGCAGCCGCGCTCATCAGTAAGTATGTGCCACTGCCGAACACGCCGGCGGTCGCGGGCTCGTCGTCGCTGCGGACCTACACCGCTGCGCCGTTTCCTCGCACGGAGCAGAACGGTCTGGCGCGACTCGACTTTACAGTGCATGGGCACACGCTCGATGCGCGTTACTATACGACGACGGCCGCCGACTTTGTTGCGCGTTCGCTCACGAACCTTGCGACCTATGAGCGCGATGCGGAGCAGGGCTCGACGCAGTTTGGCGATATCGGCGATACCTGGGTCGTGCGTCCGTCGCTGTTGAACGTTCTGCGCGTCGCGTATAAGCGCTATGACTATAACTACGCGCCGCTGGATCGGACGACGTTGAGTTCCCTGGGCGCGAACTTTGCGACTTACAACAGTGTGCCGGTGCTGCCTGCATTTCCGTCCCTGGGCTCGGCAAGCCAGGCTGTCTCGAGCACGGTCAACGAAGATATTCAACTGACCGATACGCTCTCGTGGACGAAGGGCAATCATAACCTTCAGTTCGGCGTGGATGCCCTGCGGCTGCAGTATAAGAACGTCGCTGAAAGTGCGCCGAGCTTCTCATTCACCGGTGCTTACTCGTTCCTTTCGCAGGGCGATGAGCTCATGGGGCTGGTCGGCTCGCAGTCGTTCGCCAACTCGCTGGACCGCTCGGGCATTCAGCATGATTATTACTTCTTCGCTCAGGATGACTGGCGCATTACTCCGCGACTTACTCTGAATCTCGGGCTGCGGTACGAGCTTCCGCTGCGTTACTACCAGCCGCACGGCGAGGACACGACCTTCATTCCAGGCTATCAGTCGATCGTCTTTCCGGGCGCCATTCCGGACCTTGCCTTCGTCGGAGATCCCGGTATCCGGCGCGCTTTGATCCCGAATGAATACACCGATCTGGCGCCGCGCTTCGGCTTTGCGTATGACCTCTTCGGCAATGGACATACGGCTATTCGCGGCGGTTTCGGTATCTTCTACGATGCGACCAGCGCGCTGACGATTGGCGTAGGCGAACCGTATCATTACACCGCGCTGTACAACTATCCGACTGGCGGACTCTCCGAACCTTTGTTAGGACTTAGCCCGGTGGTCGCTAACTACAACGGTAAGAATGCACAGTTCTCCACGCCTTACTCGATCTTCTTTCCGGATAAGAACTTCCGCGGAGCTTACACTGAAGCGGTGAACGTAGGGCTCCAACAGGCGATGGGCCATGCCGGCGTTCTAAGCATCAACTATATTCTTCGATTGGGCAGGCATCAGGCGCTGCCGCTCGACCAGAACCCGGCGATCTACGATTGCTCGGGATCGTATTATCAGCTTGATCCATCAGTTTATTGCCCAAGCCCGGCGGCGGCGATTCTCCCTGCTTCTTATACGGCGCGTGTAAGATATCCGGGTTTCAACTATGGCGGCGGCGGTGTCGTCGACTACAACAGCATCGGCACGTCGAACTATAACGCGCTACAGGTGCTGTATAGCCAGCGCGCGACGCGCGGACTCTCGGTGACCTCGTCGTTCTCCTATGCTAAGTCGCTCGATGAGTTCAGCAGCTCGACGACCACGGCGAGTGTCGTGCCGCAGATCAACAATCTGAAGAGCGAGTATGGTCCGTCGGATTACGACGCTCGACTTACAGTCAGTGTAGGTTGGTCCTTCGCGCCGGTGAAGGAGACCTGGGGTCCGCGTGTGGTCCGCAGCCTGCTCAGTGGATGGACGCAAAGCGGTACTTATTCCGCGCGGACAGGACAGCCTTACGATGTGGTTCTGGCTTCGGACTATGCCTACACGGATGAGGTGCCGAGTCGCCAACGCGCCCAGTTGATCCCAGGCATGAACCCGAACCTGCCGTCGAACAGGCCGCGCGCGGCGAAGGTGGTCGAGTGGTTCAATACGGCGGCTTTCACGACGCCGACGGGCGGAACATTCAGCAATCAATCGCGCAACGATCTCTCCGGACCGGCATACATCGTCGCGAACCTCAGCGCGGGCCGGGTTTTCGCGCTGCCACGCGAAGGCATGCGCCTGAACTTTCGCTGCGACGCCTTCAATGCCTTCAATACGCCAAACCTTGCCAATCCCAACGCCGGTCTGCCAGGCTCCACGGGCAACACGATCTACGGCACCATCCAACAGACTGCGGGCACCAACGCAGCGGTTGGAGGCAATGGCCGCAGACTGCAGTTGGCGCTCAAACTTAGCTACTAACATCTTGCAGGGATAGGATCGTCATGCTGAAGATCTCCGCGAATATGCCAAGCCGGCGAGCGATAAAATTTGTAACTCAATGTGTTGCGTTGCTTTCGACCGTCTGTGCGATCGCTGTGGTTGGCGCTCAAGCCCAGAGTTCGATTCAGATCCCCTACGCCAACACCGCGATGGGCATTCCATCGGGATCGACTCAAACGGTCTGCGCCGCCGACCTGGCCAATGGCGGCAGTGTCGCGACAGGCAATAACTGCGCGCCACTGCAGGCGATCGTGAAGACTCCGGGTGCTGTCTTATTCGATAGCTATGGCGACTTGTACATCGCGGACCAGGGCGATAAAGAGATCCGGGTCATCTATAACGGCAACGCAACGGTCGCGAGCCAGATTGTTGCGTCGTATAACAACAAGACCGTCCTGACGGCGTCATCGCTGCTTGCGGGGAATGTCTATAGTATTTGCGGCGGAGGCGCGGGCACTGGAATTACGAGCACCGGTTATCCATGCCGCACGGTGACGATGTCTCCGAATGCACTGGCCGTCGATGCGCAAAGCAATGTCTTCGAGACCGAAGGAACCAGTCGACTGCGCGTCGCGTATGTGGGCGGCAGCGCAGTCGCAACGCTGTTGGCGAAGACCCTGCTTACGGAGCAGGGCACATCGACACCGGTCATCGGCTCCGCATATGCAGTCGTGTCGTCGTCGTTGAACGGATATTACGGCGACGGCGGCAATGCGAACGCGGCGCTGATGAACAGTGGCCGCGGGGTGGTGATCGACGCCAACGAGAACCTCTATATCGCGGATTACAAGAGCAACGCGATTCGAATGATCAATGGTTCGACAGGCATCATCTCGACCATCGTAGGCAGTGGATGTGTACAGGCTACCGTTACACTTTCGACCTATGCAGCTACTGGCGCGAAGTATCCGAGTGCGGTGAGCAGCGCCGGCGGATGCACGGCGGGCGATACGGGCGATGGCGGCGCGGCGACCTCCGCGACGATCAATGGGCCCTACGACCTGGCGTTCGATGGCTCCGGCAATCTCTATATCGCGGAGTACGCGGGCAAGCGGGTGCGCGTTCTTTACAATGGCACGGGTACAATTCCTGGAGTTACAAACCCAGTTACAGGCGACATTTATACGGTAGCGGGCGGCGGCACACTGACCGCCGGCGGCGCCGCATTGCAACTGGCATTGAAGTCTGCATCTGGGCTTGGCTTCGATGCGCAGGGCAATCTGTATATCGCGGACTCGGTAGGCAACCAGATATGGAAGATCGATGGCGCCACCCAGGTCGGCGCCGTGATTGCGGGTACAGGTGCAAGCACCACGGCGGGCACGACTTGCTCCACCATCTTCGCGGCAGGACCGACCTCGACCGACAGCGTCGGTGATGGGTGTCTCGCAGATGCTGCTTATCTCAATGCGCCACAGGGTCGCATCCAGTTCGACGCTCAGGGCAATCTCTACGTGGCGGACTATGGAAACTCCCTTATCAGGAGGCTGACATCCGCCGTTCCGGTCCCGACCGCGGCGGTAGGCTCCTCTTCGCCGGTGGCGGTTGCCTTCGCCCCGCTTGCCGCGGAGACGGTTGCGGGCACCGTGCTCGCGTTGCAGGGGGGATCGACTGCGGAGCTGCAAAGCGCCGCAGGCAGCACCTGCACTGGCACGCTGACGCTGGGCAAGAGCTGCTTTGTGAATCTGAACTTCGTGCCGGCAACGCCTGGACAACGATACGGTTCAGTGCAGCTTGTCAACTCATCGGGCGCCACCTTTGCGCAGTCGTTGATCGGCGGCTTTGCGACGGGCGCGGAGATTGCGCTCGATCCATCCACGGCAGTGACGGTAGGTACGGGGCTTACACCGGCCGGCATCGCCTCCGATGCGTCCGGCGCCATCTATGTCGCCGATGCAAAGAGCGGCGAGGTGCTCAAGTTTGCAAGTGCAAGTTCTTCTACATCGACGGTGCTGATGACCGGACTCTCCTCTCCCGCGCAGGTGGCGGTGGACGGCTTTGGCGATGTGCTGGCCGCGGATACAGGGAACAACCGCATCGCGGTCTATAACACGGTGACGCTGAAGGTCTCCTATCTTACAGGCTACTCGGCTCCGCAGGGTGTCGCGGTCGATGCGGCTGGCGATATCTTTATTGCAAATACAGGCGCGAACAGCGTGGTGGAGATTTATCAGAAGACGGGACTCTCGACTACGCTTGCTACCTCCGTTATAGCTCCGACGCAACTTAGTTTCGATGGCAACGGCAACTTATATGTCATCGACAGCGGCAACGCGCGTGCAGTCGAGTTACCGGGCGTGACCGGAGCACAGGTTGCAGTGGCGCTTGGCACATTTACCCCAATCTCACTGGGCCTCGATGCGGCGGGCGATCTATATGTTCTGGATAAGACGGGCGCGCAGGCTGCGGTAATCTCGGGCAATGGATCGGTTACAACGACGCTGCTGTCTGGCCTCGGCAGTCCCGTAGCGCTGAACGTGGACAGCTATGGCAACGTGCTTGTGGCCGACTCCTCCGCGACGGGTGTGTATCGCTTGAACCGGCAACAGCTTCCGGTCACTTACTTCGAGACGAATGTGGGCGCGAGTTCAGAGTTCTCCTCCTTTTCAGTGACAAATATCGGAAGCGGCACGTTGCAGTTCAGCTCGGGCTCTCTCTGGTCCGGCAGCGGCAGCACAGCGGACTTCGCGACGACCGCCTCTACATCGAACGGTTGCACGCAGTCGACGCTTGCTTCCGGGTCGGGTTGCTCGTTCTCTTCGACCTTCTCGCCGGTGGCAACTGGCAGCTTCACCGATACGCTGACCTTCCCTTCAAACGCCGGCAATGCTGCGACCGCCAATGTGCAACTGATCGGCAAAGGTGTCAACCTTGCAACGGCAAAGCTGGTCGCCACTACGACGGCGGGTACGACGACGCTCAGCTACGGTTCGCCCATCACCGTTACGTTTGCCGTGACTCCAGTGGGAAGCACCGTAACTCCTACCGGCACGATCCTGCTGCAGTTGAACGGCGTTTCGCTGGGATCGAAGACGGTGGGCACGAACGGAACGGTGACTTATACCTTCAGCCCGCAGGCAGGAACGTTCGTGGTGGCCGGTCAGTATAGCGGGGACTCCGTCTATGCCTCGAGTTATACGTCTTTGACCATCGTAGTTACTCCCGCCGCAACGACGACGACCTTGACTTACTCCGGCGCGTTGCTGAGCGCCGCAGCCCCAGCCGTTCCGTCCTACACATTGACCGCGACGGTGAAGTCGAATGGAAGCATCCCGACAGGAGTCGTCGTGTTCATGGCAGGCGCTACATCCCTGGGCATGTCGGCGTTGAACTCCTCCGGCGTGGCTACTCTCGTGTCGACCAATACGGCGTTCTCCGCGCCTGTCTTCAGCGCAGTTTACATCGGCGGAAGTAACTTCAGCACGTCGACCTCGGACAGCGTGACCGTGACGGGCGATCTAGGCATCTCGGTGTTGAATACTGCGATCAGTGCGCCGCAGGGTTCGGTCGCCAGCACCAGCATCACGATTACGCCATACTTTGGATTGAATGGCGTCGTGACCTTCGGCTGCAGTGGATTGCCCGCAAATTCACTTTGCCGCTACATTCTAAGCACACTGACTTACACCGCCGGCAGCAGCGCGGCGCAGAGCATGACGTTACAGGTCTTCACCAGCCTCAACCCGAACACGGCGAGCGTGAAGCCGATCAAGCCTGCCGCTTCAACTCGCTTCGCGGAGATGGGCGCTGCCTCGATCCTCACTCTGCTTGTGCTGTCGATGCGTCGCGGGCGGCTTGCGCGAATCAAGGCCTGGGGCTTGCTCTCACTGGTTGCATGCGTCTCTCTTTGCACCATGCTGAGCGGTTGCGGCGCCACTGCGGCAAGCGCAACCAATCCATATGTGACGCCCACCGGAACGTCGACGATAGGCTTCACAGCCACGGCGCCGAATGGTATCTCGGAGACTGCGTCGATCGGTTTGACTGTCGGCGCGGCCTATATCTCACAGTAACTGAACTAAGTTCGCATCGAGGAAATCATGCTCGCTAAGAAGCATTTGATCGTCGCGCTCCAAAGGTTGCTTGGTTGCATGTTTTCCGCTCTCTTCGCCTTGACCTTTGTGGGTTGCGCGAAGACGACCTCCATTTCGAGCGGCGCGTATGCGACGATCCCGACGAGCTCCGACGCCGCACCGGTCTTCGTCACCGATGCGCGCATCGTCGCACTGAGCCAGGCGATCGCCGCCGGCAGCACATCGGTTCTGCCCTATTGGACGGGCAGCAAGGGCGGCCTGTTGACGTCATGCACGTCGAACCTGAACGCCGCGTCCAACGCCCCCGCGGACTTTTATTTTCCGGACACGGCTTACAACACGAGCACCACGGCCTCAACCTTTCAAGCGGAGATGACGACCGATGGCAGCATCGCGTTTGGCGAGGCCCTGTGCTACCGTATTCAGTCGCTGGTCAATCCCGCCGATCCTAACCTGCAGGCCTACGCCAACACGGCGTTGAGCCTGATCGAGGCGTGGCAGGGCATCGGTTACGACATCTGCAATGTAAGTCCGACATGCCCGAACGCCGCGGGTACAGGGACAGTCGCGATGGGAAGTTTCGTCGGCAATACCGCGCCTACGGTCGTGCTGAACTATCAGTTTCCGCAGTTCATCTATGCGGCTGCGTTGTTGCGGCGATCGAGCGTATGGACCAGCTCAGAGGAGACCGCGTACGAGACGTTCCTGAAAGGCACCATTCTTCCTGTCGCCCAACTCATCGGGCCCGGCACACAGGGCAGCACGAACAATCTGAATAACTCGTACATCAACACGGCGGCCGCGATCTACGCGTTTCTGGGCGACCAGACGGACCTGCAAACCTTGGCGACCCTGTGGGCCGGAAACATTGCGAGCCAGATCGCCGACGAGCCTGCGCTGGACAATCCGCCGACCAGCACGACCCTTGTGATGATTCAGGAGTACTGCCGCAATCTCGCCGGCGGCGGCACGGCGCCGGCGGACGACCCAACCGAACCCTACTGCAGCAACGACGCGAACAGCTCCGGTTTATACGCCAACTCCGAGGGCGCCAACGGCATCTTTTACAGCACCATCTCGTTGAACGCGCTGGCGGCCGCGGCGGAGGTCTTCCAGAACAACGGCATCGCCTCCTGGTCCTTGCCGGCGGCGCAGGAGATGAGCGCGGCATTTGTAACCACGACAGGTTGGATTACAAAATATTCAACCTTCCCTTATGCGGCGGCCCTGACCAAGGCCTTGCCCAGTACGACGATCAGCCTTGGCGATACGCCCGGATGGCCATTGTTGCAGGCGCGTCTAGCCCCAAGCGCCACGGCGACCTATGTGGCGTCGCTCAGTAACTTCCAGGGGCAGATCTCTTATTGCGCGCTGCTTTATTCCGTCTCGGCCTAGAGGGCGAATCGAGAGCGTTTTGCTCCTAACGAGCGCTCTCGATCTCTTGCTCCAACCGCGCATGCAGCCGTTCGCTGAAGCCCATGGGCAGCTCGAAGACACGATCGTCCGCCGTAAGAACGATGATGTTTCGCGTCGAATCCAGAATAGCCGAGCAGACCTCGCAGTGGTCGAGATGCCGCTGCACCATCTCGCGCGTCGCGTCGTCAAGCGTTCCGTCGATGTACTCGGAGATGTAGTTC
Organism: Granulicella rosea; assembly: GCF_900188085.1. Lineage (GTDB taxonomy): Bacteria > Acidobacteriota > Terriglobia > Terriglobales > Acidobacteriaceae > Edaphobacter > Edaphobacter rosea. Next base: position 73,050 of record NZ_FZOU01000013.1, on the reverse strand, counting down.
CAAACGTGTTTGCACTCTATGACCACTGGAACCACCTCCTCTTTGGATTCAACTGCTTCAACTGGGGCGCAAGATGTTTTTGCAACATGAGCCGTGCACGATGCAGGCGGACCTTGATGGCGGCGACGCTGATCTGGAGTATCTCAGCCGCCTCATTGGTGCTGAGCTCCTCGACATCGCGCAGGACGAAGACCTCGCGATAGATCGGCGGAAGCGAGGTGACCGCTTCCTGAAGAAGCAGCTTGATCTCCTGTCTCTCCAGCGACTCGGAGGGTATCTCTCGCCAGTCCCGCAACAACGCCGGAGAGATGTGTCCAGGTTTGTCCGGGTCTTCTTCGAGCGACTCCATCTTGACGGTGTTTTTTCGCCGCAGACGACTTCGAGCTTCGTTCAGCACGATGCTGACGAGCCATGTGCCGAACTTCGCCTCGCCGCGAAAGCCGGATAGATTGCGGAAGGCTCGAAGAAACGCCTCCTGCGAGGCGTCTTCGGCATCCGCCTCGTTGCGCAGAAACGAGAAGGCCATGGCGTAGACATTGCGCTCGTAGGGCCGAATCAGCTCATGGAACAGCCGCGACTCGCCCGCGAGGATCGCGGCGATCATCTGCTGTTCATCTCGCTGTCCGGCTTCCGGCATGGTCATGCAACCTTATCCGAGAAGAAGTTCTTCTTCAGAAGACAATCGACCGAGAAGATTCCCGCGCCGAAGACCGTCACCATCACCGAGGCGAAGAGAAACGTATAAGGGTCGGCGACATAGAACTTGCCGGGGTCCGAGAAGATCGAGGTGAGCGCCTCATGATCGGCGGTCCAGTAGGCGACCAGCATGTTGCACGCCAGCAGCAGGCCGATCGGCCGCGTCGCCAGGCCAAGCATCAGCAACAAACCGCCGATGCACTCGAGGCCCGATACGAAGGGCGCGTTGAAGCCCGGGAAGGGGATGTGCAGGCTTTCGAAGAAAGCCGTGATGCGGGCGAGGTTATGCAGCTTGCCCCAGCCCGTCGTCATGAACTGCCAGCCCCAGTAGAGCCGCACGGCGAGCAGCAGCGGCGACTGCAGGTGTGTGGTTGCGGCCACAAATCGCTTGTAAGTATAGATGAGGAATTTCACGTCGCTTCTCTCCGCAGGCCTTCCCAGCTTGGGCGCATCCCCTGCCATGACAATCGATTAGAGCCTCCAGCGATCTGAAGGTTACAGCTCCGGAACAGGAGAATTGCTTTTTCCCAGCTCCGGCGGGCAGCAAAATTTTTCTGTAACTTATTCCCCGCTCGCGTCTCAAAGGGTGCAGTATGGGAACGCAATATTTCATCCGGTGAATCGAAATCCAGATGACCATCGTGTTCGTTTTGACTATACGGGATTAACGCCCATGAATTTCAACCTCCATCGTCCTGCGCGGAAGCGCGGCCCAACCATAGAAAGGTTCATCTCCATGAAGAACTCCACGAAGTCTCTCGCTCTTGCCGCAGCCGTCGCAGGTCTTCTCGGTGGCACCGCCGTTCGTGTCAATGCTCAGCCCGTCTCGACGACCGCCGGCGTGTTGATGGCGCAGGCTGCTCCCGACACCGCCAAGCACGCCTGCAAGGGCCAGAACGCATGCAAGGGTCAGGGCGGCGGCGACGCGAAGCATGCCGGCAAGAATGCCTGCAAGGGACAGGGCGCCTGCGCAACCGACGGCTCCAAGCCGAAGACCGTATAACTCGTCATCCATCGTGGAGGCCTGAAGACGCATTCAGGCCTCCATCGTTCTATGCAGCGCCAGAACGAAGGAGTCCGCCATGCCCGCCAATCGCTTCAATGGATTTACAGACTATGGTGTGGGCATCGGCTTGCGCGTTCCACACTACAACCACATCTTCGCCGAGAAGCCGGTCGTCGACTGGTTCGAGATCATCTCCGAAAATTACATGGTCGACGGCGGCCGTCCCCTTCAGGTTCTCGACCAGATACTGGATCAGTACCGGGTCGTACAGCACGGCGTATCGATGTACTTCGGCTCCGCGCAGCCGCTCGATCGCGAGCACCTGAAGCGTCTGAAGACCTTGACTCGGCGCACCAAAACGCCATGGCTCTCCGATCATCTCTGCTGGGGCTCGGTCGACGGAACGTATACGCACGACCTGCTGCCGCTGCCTTACACCTTCGAAGCCGCACGCATCACCGCGCAGCGCATTCGCGAGGTTCAGGACTATCTCGAGATCCCCATCGCCGTAGAAAACGTCAGCAGTTACGCGGAGTTTCACGAGTCCCAGATGACCGAGTGGGAGTTCCTCAACGAGGTCGTTCACGCGGCGGACTGCGGCATCTTGCTCGATGTGAACAATATTTACGTCTCGTCGCAGAATCACCGCTTCGACCCCATGGTCTATGTGGATGCCGTGCCTGCGGAGCGTGTCGCGCAGATCCATATTGCCGGTCATTCGAAGTTCGAAAAGTACACGCTCGATACGCACGATCATCCAGTGCTCGACCCTGTGTGGAAGATGTATGCGCGCGCCATCGAGCGCGTCGGCAACACGGCCACGCTGCTGGAGTGGGACGACAACATCCCCACCTTCGACGAGGTCCACAACGAAGCCCTCAAGGCCAATCGTTATCTCCACGCAAACTCCTCCAGCCCTCTTCCTCTCGAGTCCACCGCCCACGAGGCCCGCGCATGACCCTGCTCGAACTGCAGCGCCGGATGTCGAACGATGTGCGCCGTCCGCTCACGTCGAGCTTCGAGATGCAGCAGCGCACGGAAGACGGGCAGGCGATGGCCGATTTAGCCTCCACCTATATCAAGCCCAACGATCGGCTGACCTCGTTCGATCGGCTCGAGATCTATAACCGCCAGTACTGGTTCCGCGTGATCGCCGCGGTTTCGGAGGACTTTCCCGCGCTCGCCGCGGTGCTGGGCTCCAAGCGTTTCGACGCGCTGGTGCTGGCTTATCTGAAGGAGAATCCAAGCACCTCGTTCACGTTGCGTAACCTGGGCGCGCGTCTGCCCATGTGGCTTGCCGATCATCCCGAGTTTGTTCCCCGCATGAAGCATGCGCTTGCCCTCGATGTCGCGCAGCTCGAGTGGGCTTATGTGGAATCGTTCGATCGCCTGAAGATGGCGGCGCTTACGCTTGAAGACTTCGCCGGGCTCGATGGAGACTCCAGGCTCTCCTTACAGCCGCATCTTCAGCTACTGCGGTTGAGTTACCCGGTGGACGAGCTGGTCCTCGCCGTTCGCATGCAGACGCCGGAGTCCGACATCATGAGCAACGCCGTGTCGGAGATGGTCGTCCGCACGAGACCGAAGCTCCCCGGCATGCGCCGTTCGCGAGTCTTCCTCGCGGTTCATCGCTTCGACAACTCTGTCTACTATCGTCGTATCGATCATGAGGCGTACCTGTTGCTCAGCGCGCTGCAACATGGCCGCACGCTGGGCGAGTCGTTGGAGGCAGCCTTTGCGAACAGCAGGCTGAAGCCCGAGATGCAGGCCGAAAAGATTCAACACTACTTCGCCCACGCCGCGGAGCTTGGCTGGTTCTGCCACCGCCCGACGGACATGATCGGCGTGCAGTAGCCATGCGCGCGCGCTGGCTTCTTCTGCTAGTTCTTCTCGTCTCGCCTTTCGCGGGCGATGCCCAGTCCACACCGCCGCCCATCGTCTGGCACGCTTGGTCCGATCGGATCTTCGCGCAGGCTGCGCGCGAACACAAGTTTGTCCTCCTCGATCTCGAAGCAGTGTGGTGCCACTGGTGCCATGTGATGGACAAGGAGACTTATAGCAATCCCGCCGTGCGCCGCCTGATGGCGAAGAGTTACATCGCGGTCAAGGTCGATCAGGACTCGCGACCCGACATCTCGAACCGCTACGAAGACTTCGGATGGCCGGCGACCGTCATCTTCAACGCCGACGGCGGTGAGATCGTCAAGCGCCAGGGCTACCTGCCGCCGGTCCAGATGGCGTCCATCCTGCGGGCGGTCATCGACGATCCGAGTCCCGGCCCATCGGTCGAACCGGAGAAGCAGTTTACCTATGCGGTCACGCCCTACCTTGCGCCCGCACTTCTTACCGAGGTCAAGGCCGAGTTCGAGAAGCAGTACGATCTGCAGGGCAAGGGCTGGGCCTTCGGGCATAAGTATCTCGATGCCGACTCCGTAGAGTATGCCAGCGTGCTCGCAAAGCGAGGCGACCATCTGCAGCAGATACGTGTCGGCGAGACGCTCTTTTATGCGCAGCGCCTGCTCGATCCCGTGTGGGGCGGCGCATACCAGTATTCGGTCGGCGGCGACTGGGATGAACCGCACTTCGAAAAGCTGCTCTACATCCAGGCGCAGACGCTGCGCACCTACGCTCAGGCCTATGGTCTATGGCAGGATGCGAAGTATCTTGCCGATGCCGAGAACGTCCACCGTTATGTCAGGAACTTTTTGACCGGCCCGGAGGGCGCATTCTATGTAAGTCAGGATGCGGATGTGGTCGAAGGGAAGCACAGTGCGGATTACTTCGCGATGGGCGATGCGAAGCGTCGCGCGATCGGCATACCGCGCGTGGACAAGCATCTCTATGCGCGCGAGAACGGCTGGATGATTCGCTCGCTCTGCTCGCTCTATGCCGTGACGGCGGACGATGCGACGCTGCGGGAGGCAATACGCGCAGCACGCTGGGTGATGGCTCACCGGGCGCTTGCAAGCGGCGGCTTTGCCCATGGAGAGCACGATGTCGCAGGTCCGTTCCTGGGCGATACGCTGGCGATGGGGCAGGCCTTCCTCGCGCTCTATGAGGTTACGGGCGATCGCGAGTGGCTGAAGCATGCGGAAGAGGCAAGGGCATTTATCGCCGTCAACTTCGTATCGGGACAGGGCGCGGGCTTCGTGACCTCGAAGGCGCCCACGGACCAAGCCTACGCGCTGCATCCCGAACGCGATGAGAATGTGCAGGTCGCTCGCTTCGCCACTCTGCTTGCGCAATATAGCGGCGTCGGGGCGGATACCGAGGTCGCAGCCCGTGCGATGAAGTATCTCGCGACGCGCGAGGTAGCGATGGCATGGCTCTCGGCGCCGATCCTGCTTGCGGAGATGGAGTTCACCCATGGTCCGGTGCATGTGACCATCGAAGGCAGCAAGAGCGACAGCGCCGCGCGTGCACTCTTTCAGACAGCCCTGAGGACGGCACCTGTCTACAGGCGAGTGGAGTGGTGGGACCCTGCTGAAGGACCATCCGCGCGCGAAGATGTCCAGTATCCCAAGCTGGGGCATGCCGCCGCATTTCTCTGCACGGCGACGGCCTGCTCCTCACCCATCACCGACGCGAAGCTGTTGCAGGATCGCATCGCCAAGGCGCAGCGCTGACGGCTTAGATGTGACCGTGCTGGCGGAAGTGGATGGATGTCTCCAAAGCAATGAGCAGAAGCGTTGCGATGGACAGGCCGAGCTGCAGCCATTGCATGCGGATCGCGCGGCGGCTGAGCGGCTGGATACGCCACTGCGAGGCTGGGCGCCGGCGCAGATAATGAGCCTGCGCCAGTATGCCCATGTTCAGCAATGCGCCCGCAAACGAGAGCGCCAGCATGGCGTGCCGAATGTGCGCTGCATGAAGCCGGACCACAAGCGTGCCAGCGAAGCCGGTCATCACCAGCGAGCCAAGGCCGATCGCAACGCGCACGCCATTGAGGGCGATCAAGGCCGCGCAGACATTCTGCAGAAACGCGAAGAAGAGACTCGACCATGCGATAGCGAGTCGCTGACTCTCACCAAGGGCGACTGAATTTTCGTTCGAGCCTTCGAGTTCGGTCGCTGTAAGCGGAGTGCTGGACTTCAAAAGATCCTCCTCAGGACCTAGCATGTCCATTCTAAATCCATGAGTCAATATAGCGAGCGTTCTCTCGACGATGCCGCTCGTGTCGTTCTTCCGCTCCCGGGAACGCGAAGCAGCGAATCTCAGGGTATCTTGGAGACGTGGACTCCGCACCGGCACAAGACGGGCTCGGCGAGGCGCCGCCCTCCGCCTCGCCCGCGGAACGCGCGGGTATCCCGGCATCCGCATTCGCCGAGTTATGGACCCTGGCGGAGGCCGGCGCCTGCGAGCTTTCGGAGGTCGAGTTCGGTCTCGCGCTGGCGGCGTCCGGCGCGAGATGTCGCTTTGGCGTCCCGCCCGCGGAGACGGTCTCGCCGGACCGGCGCATGGCCTTCTATCGCGCGCTGCACCTTAAAGAGCTCGCCCTGGCGCAGGCCTGCGCGCTTGGCCGCGACATCGCCTGGCGGCGGTTTCTGGAAAGCTACCGCTCCGCGCTGACGCAGGCCGCGACCGGTATCGCAGGTTCGTCCGCGCTGGGCGAAGACCTCGCCGGGGCGCTTTACGCGGAGCTGTACGGCCTGAAAGAGCGTAACGGCGAGCGGCATTCACCCCTCGCCGGTTACTCCGGGCGCGGATCGCTGATGGGCTGGCTGCGGGCAATACTGGCGCAGCGGCATGTGGATCGCCATCGCCGCACGCATCGCGAGTCGCCTCTGGGCGACGCGGATTTTGCCGCTCCCCCTGCGGCCACTCCTGCCTCTCCGGCCGAGCTGACGCAGCTCAACCAGTCTGTCGGCAGAACGCTGGGCCGTCTGCAAGCCGAGGACCGCCTGCTGCTGGCATCCTACTTTCTGGACGGGCGCACGCTGCTGGAGCTCGCCCGGCTGCTGCGCGTTCACGAGGCAACGGTTAGCCGGCGGTTGAAGCGGCTGACTGGCGAGATTCGGAAGAGCCTGCTGAAAGACCTGCAGGCCCACGGCATGAGCCGGCGGGCGGCGGAGGAGCGGCTGGGCGCCGATCCTCGCGACCTCGATCTGAACTTCGACCTGAATCTGCGAAATATACTGCAAACTTCGCCTCCAACAGCGTTCTCTCAACAGGCAGGGAAGACATGACCGAACACCTCCAACCCGGACCTCACCTCGACGCGGATCAGCTCGCCGCGTTCGCGGAGGGCGCGCTCGCCGGCTGGGAGCGCGAGCAGGCCATGCTGCATCTGGCCGGGTGCGAGGCCTGCCGCGAGGTTCTCTTCCTCGCTCAGATCGCAGTCCAGAATCCAGCCGAAGAAGCGGTTGTGGCGCCCGCCGTCATCGTCATCCCCACACCCATCTGGCGCCGGTTGGCTCCGCTGGCCGTCGCCACGGCACTGGCGGCTTGCCTCGTCACCGCCGTCCTCGTCCTGCGCCCGAAGCACCCGGTCGCACCGCAGGCGGACGTAGCACAGGTTGCGCCGCCGCCTGCGGTGAACGAAGCCGCACCGGCCGACCGCCCGGCTGCGCCCCAAGCGGCGCCGCGCGTCCACCGTCCGACAGTCCAACCAACTCGCCAGCCAGCGCCGCAACCCACGGCCGCCGACGCTTCGTCCGCCGATCAAAACAGCGCGGTAGCAGCCAATAGAGCTGGCGCCGCCGACCGGATCGCCGCCGCACCGGCGCCGCTTGGGTCCGTGAGCGACGACGCATCCATCGAAAATCTGCCGCTCAACAACCGGAACGCCATTCGTCTGGCCGCGCCGCAGCCCGCAGTGGCTGGCATGGCCGCTGGCACAGGTCGAGCCGTCGGCGCCCTCGTACAGCCGCTTCCGGCCAGCCCGCTCGGCCTGCGGATCGAGCACGGCCAGACCTCTACCGGCGAGTTCGCAAAGATCGCAGGCACGGTGCTCGATCCCACCGGCGCCTCCGTTCCCGGCGCCACGGTGACCCTGCGGCCCGCGGCCGGCGCGGCTCCCACACAGGTCAAGACCGACGCACGCGGCGGCTTCAACCTCGCCGGTCTGCCGGCTGGACACTACGATCTGCAGATCGCCGCGCCGGGCTTTGCGACGGTAACCCGCTCGCTCGACCTCCAGGCGCGCGACCTTGCGCTGCTCACCTCGCCACTGCAACCTGGCGCGGCCAGCGAGACGGTGACGGTCGAGGCCGCGGCAGCCGCGCTCGATACCGACTCGTCGACGCTTGCCAGCACGGTTCAAGCGATGACCCAGACGGTCGCGCAGGGCAAACGCATCCTCGGGCTCGACCCCGATGGCGCGGTCTCGCTCAGCACGAATCGCGGCAGGCGCTGGAAGAAGGTGAAGCCACAATGGACCGGCAAGGTCGTCCATATCGCGGCGAGCGGCGACGGCTTCGAGATCACGACCGACGCGAACGCCGTATGGCTAAGCCAGGACGGCAAACACTGGCGCCAGCGTTAAATCGCCGCGAAAAAAATCTTTCAAAAAAACTTTGCAAGTTCTCCCAGCGCCCGCGTTCTCCGCACAGAGAAGAAATTTCCGGTGCGGCGCAAACCGCACCGGCGAGGGCGCCGCCATGAACGTGATCTGCCTGCTCAAAGACCGTATTGTCCTCCGCCTGATGCTCGCCCTGCTTGCGCTTGCCGCACCTCTGCAGGCGGAGAAGCCCACCGCAACCTGGCTGCATCGCACCCTCGCCCTCGAGATCCCCTACCACGGGCAGCGCTCCGGCCAGGGCCGCCTGACCGTCGAGCTGCTGAGCCCGGAGGATGAGGTGCTCGCCCACAGCGAGCGCCCCGTAAACGCGACCCAGGGCGAAGGCCTTTGGAGGATGGAGCTCTCGCCCGCCGCGCCCATCTCCTTCGAAGAGCTTGTCTGGGAGCGCGTGCGCTACCGTTTCCGTTACGACGGCGAGGCCGCGCCCGCCATCGAGCAGGTGCAGCCGGTCGGCGACATCCTGCGACGACCCGTCATGCGGATCCTCGGCCAGGGCGCTTATCTCTCCGGCGCACAGGCCGCCATCCGCGTGGTGGTGTTCGACGGCGACAGCGCGGAGGCGCGTCCCATCGCGCAGAACGGCAGCCTCCGCATCGAGTTGATGGCGGCAAACGAGAAACCGCGGCCGCTCTTCGCTGGCAGGCTGGATCGTCGCGGCTCGGTCGACGCCGCGATCCGCTTTCCCACCGGTCTGACCGGCAGCTACGCTCTGCACCTTGTCGCCGAGACGCCCATCGGCACGGTCGAAAGCACGCAGACCATCCGGCTCGAAGACAAGGTCGGCATCCTGCTGACGACCGAAAAGCCGATCTATCAGCCCGCGCAGACGATCCACGTCCGCGCGCTGACGCTCGATCGCGCCAGCCACCATGCCGCCGCCAATCGCAAACTTACGCTCGAACTCGAAGACTCGCGCGGCAACAAGGTCTTTCGCCGCGCGGTCGAGACCGACGCTTACGGCATAGCCTCCGCCGAGTTCGCGCTGGCGGACGAGGTGAACCTCGGCGCCTATCATCTGCGCGCCATCCTGGGCGACGCCGCCAACCCCACCGGGACGCAGGAGTTGACCCTGCAGGTCGAGCGCTACGTGCTGCCGAAGTTCCGCGTCGCCATCGAACTCGCCCAGAAGAACGGTAAGCCAAGGCGCGACTACCGGCCCGGCGACCACGTCACCGGCACGGTGCGCGCGAACTACTTTTTCGGCAAGCCGGTCGAAAATGCGCCGGTCCAGATCGTCGTGCAGGGGTTGGATGTCTCGCTCTTCACCGCCGCCCACGCGCAGGGCAGCACGAACGCCGCGGGCGACTACCGCTTCGACATCGCGCTTCCGAACTATATGGCTGGGCGCAAGCAGAGCCAGGGCGCGGCGCCCGTGTTGATCGAGGCAACCGTGAAGGACTCCGCGGGCCACGCCGAGACCAGGGGCGAAGGCGTCACCGTCAGCCAGTCGCCGCTTCTGCTGACCGCAGTGCCCGAGGGCGGCGCTTTGGTTTCCGGCATGGAGAATCAGGTCTACGTGCTGGCGTCTTATCCCGATGGCGCACCCGCCGAAAGCCAGCTTGCCGTTCGCTTCGGCGCACAGCCCGTGCAGCATATCGCGACCGACAAGGGTGGCGTCGCCATCCTCCGCGTCACGCCGTCCGCGCAGGGCGATGCCTCGCTCCACATCGAGGCCGACGATCGACATGGCAGCCGCGCCGCCAGCAACGTCAACCTGCAGACCCGCGAAGGCGACGACCAGCTTCTGCTACGGCTGCCCCACGCAGTCTATAAACCAGGCGACAACCTGAGCCTCACCGTCTACTCCACGCGGCCCCATGGCACGGCATACATCGATCTGGTGAAGGACGGCCAGACCATCCTGACCCGCGACGTCGAGATCGTAAACGGCCGCGCCGACCTCTCTCTGCGCGCCACGCCGCAGATGGCTGGCACGCTCAGCGTCACCGCCTACGTCCTCGGCCGCGACGCCCAGACCATCGAGGATCATCGGATGGTCTTCGTCCAGCCGGCCGACGAACTGCACATCCAGGCCACGGCCGACGCCGCGTCCTACCTGCCCGGCGCCGAGGCGCGCGTCCACTTCCACGTCACCAACGCGCGCGGCGAAGGCGTACAGGCCGCGCTGGGCCTCGAGGTCGTCGACGAGGCCGTCTTCGCGCTGGCCGACAAGCAGCCCGGCTTCGCCAAGATCTTCTTCTATCTCGAACAGGAGCTGCTGAAACCGCGCTACGAGATCCACTCGCTCTCGTTGAACGAGGCCGTGAATCACGGGCAGTCGGACGACCGCGCCGCGCAGGCGCTCTTCTCCGCGGCGGGGACCGTCGACCTCCACACCCTGCGCGTCGAGGCAGGGCAGCGGTTGCCGATGGAGCGCGCAGCCGAGTTCCACCAGCGCTATCAAAGCGCCTTCGAAGATGAGCTGCGCACCCTGCTGCTGCGTCTTCCGCCAGAAGGCCCGCAGGACCGCGACTTCACGCAGCGCTTCGACCGTATCGTCGACGAGAACAACCGGGGGCCCCGCGATGCCTGGGGCACGCCGCTGCGAGTCGATCCGCCCTGGCAGGGCGCGCGCCGCCGCAGCGTAACGGCGAGCTACTACCGCATCCGCAGCGCCGGGCCCGATCGCCAGTTCGACACCGCGGACGACCTGAGCGCCATGGTCGAGTCCCGCCTCGGCGATCTCTATCCCACGCAACATACCGGCTCGATGGAGCTGCGGATCGAGCACGATCGCGGCCCCGCCACGGCGTTGACCGAGATCGCCGGCGTGGTGATGGACCAGACCGGCGCCATCGTTCCCGGCGCCGCCGTGCGTCTGCACAGACTGGACGCGGCGGCCACGCGCAGCGGCGCGTCGAATCGCGACGGCGCCTTCACCCTCTCCGCGCTGCCGGCGGGCCGCTACCGGCTGGAGATCGTCTCGCCGGGCTTCGAGACCTCGGCGCAAGAGTTCACGCTCGCGCCCCGCGACCGCGCCGTCATCCGCTGCACTCTCCAGTTGGGTGCAGTCATGGAAGCCGTCACGGTCACCGGGGCGATGGACATGGTGGAAACCGCGGACGCCACAACCGTGATGGCCCTGCCGTTGAACAACCGCAACTTCGCCGCAGTCGCAGCCGCGCCCCAACCCATGGCCAGGGCAATGGGAATGGCAGCCGGGCTCGGACGCACACGCGCCGCCGCCGATGCAGCCCCCGAAGCGCACGTGCGCTCGTACTTTCCCGAGGCGCTCTACATCAACCCCGAGATCGTCACCGATGGCCGCGGCGACGCCAGCATCGCCATCCCCGTCGCCGACTCCATCACCACCTGGCGCATGGCCATGTTCGCCTCCACGCAGTCCGGCGCGCTCGGCAGCGGAACCTCCAGCCTCAAGGTCTTTCAGGACTTCTTCGTCGACCTCGACCTGCCCGTCACGCTCACGCAGGGCGACCGTGTCACCCTCCCCGTAGCGGTCTACAACTACTCCGGCGCCCGGGGCGACGTGTCCTTGTCGCTTGAGAAACAGGACTGGTTCGACCTCGTCGACGACGCATCCGAAAAGACCGTCGCGGTCGACGCCGGCAAGGTCGGCGGATCGGAGTTCACCCTGCAGGTCAAACGCCTCGGCAAGTTCAAACTCACGCTCGTCGCCCACATGCACGGCGCCTCCAACCGCCAGGACACCGTCGTCCGCGAGATCGAGGTCGTGCCCAACGGCCAGCAGCAGGAGATCGTCTTCAACGGCCGGCTGGATTCCGGCGCAGGATCAGCCGCACAGCACGTCGTGCGCTTCCCGCAGGACGCCCTGCCCGACGCCGGCAAGCTCTACGTGCGGCTCTATCCCGGCCCGCTCAGCCAGGTCATCGAAGGCATGGACGGCATCCTCCGCATGCCCGGCGGATGCTTCGAACAAACCTCGTCGAGCACCTACCCCAACGTGCTCGCGCTCGATTACATGAAGCGGACCAAAAAGCTGACGCCCGAGATTCACGCGAAGGCCGAAGGCTACATCGCCAACGGCTACCAGCGTCTGCTCACCTTCGAGGTCCCCGGCGGCGGCTTCTCCTGGTTCGGACAGGCGCCGGCAAACAAGATCCTGACCGCCTACGGCCTCATGGAGTTCCGCGACATGTCGCGCGTCTACGACGTGGACCCCAGGCTGATCGAGCGTACCGCGCAGTGGCTCGCCTCGCAGCAGCAGCCCGATGGAAGCTGGAAGCCCGACACCCAGTTCATCAACGAAGGCGCGACCAATCGCTATAACTCCGACGTGCTGCGCATCACGGCCTATCTCGCCTGGGCGCTTGAAAACAGCGGCTCCCAGCAGCAGGCCGTGCAGCGCGCGACGAGCTACATCGCCCAGCATCTCGACAGCGGCAAGACCGACCCCTACACGCTCGCCGTGCTGGCCAACTTCGCCGTCGAGGCGGACAAGAACTCCGAGCTGACCCACCACATCCTCCAGCTACTCACCGACGCGCGCATCCAGAAGGGCGAGCGCGCATGGTGGGCAAGCGCCGAGACCGGCGTCTACTCCAGCGGCGAGAGCGCCGCGGTCGAGACCACCGGCCTCGCCATTCAGGCCCTGCTCAAATCCGGCCAGTATCCGCAGATCGTGCGCCACGCACTCGCATGGCTGCTCGAAAAGAAGGGCGCAAACGGCAACTGGGGCACGACCCAGGCCACCATCATGGCTCTGCGCGCGTTGCTCGCCGCATCGGAAGCAAGCGGCTCCGACGCCCTCGGCACGGTCGACGTGCTGCTGAACGGCAAGACCGTCCAGACCCTCGCCATCACCGCGGAGAACAACGATCTGCTGCATCAGTTCGCTCTGCCGCAGGTCGCCGCGAGCGAGGACAACCACGTCGAGCTGCGCTTCACCGGCTCCGGCAGCATGGCCTACCAGGTCGCCGGACGATACTTCACGCCATGGCCTGCGAAGGCCGCGAAGGAGGCCTTATCCATCGATGTAGCCTACGACCGCACCCGCCTCGCCCAGAACGACATCGTCACCGCAACCGCCACTGTCCACAGCAATCTGGACAAGACCGCGAACATGGTGATGGTCGACCTCGGCATCCCACCCGGCTTCGAGCTGCAGAGCGAAGACCTGCAGAGCATCGTCGAAAAGACCGCCCACGCCCGCACCGGAAGGCTTGAGAAGTTCAGCCTGACCGCGACCCAGGCCATCCTTTACCTCGACTCCGTCGGCGCCGGCGAGACTCTGCATCTCAACTTCCGGCTCCGCGCGAAGTATCCCATCCGCGCGAAGAACTTCGCCTCGCGCGTCTACGAGTACTACGACCCGGCGGTCGGCGATACGGCGAAGCCGGTTCAGTTCGAGGTCACCGCGAAATGAGGACCGGCGATGCTCTCATCCGCTCACAACGATCGTGCGCAACGAAAGCCAAGATTGGAGGTAGAGCTATCCGGCGTGTTGGAGCTGCGCGCCGCGACGCGATAGCGATTGCAGTAAGACTTGTGGCACAGGAACGATCCGCCTTTCATCACACGGGCTTTTCCCGTTGCCGGACCCGTGGGGTCTTCCGTCACGTCGTCGGCATGATCCGGTATCCCAAACCAGTCCGCGCACCACTCCCACGCATTACCGGTGATGGAATAGATGCCGAAGTCGTTCGGTGGGTACGCCGTTACGGGCGATGTGCCGGCATATCCATCCTCGCCCGTATCTTCCTGAGGGAACGTGCCCTGCCAGATGTTGCAGCGGTGTTGTCCGCCCGGACGAAGCTGATCGCCCCACGGATACAGCTTCTGCACCAGGCCGCCGCGCGCGGCATACTCCCACTCGGCCTCCGTGGGCAGCCTCTTGCCCGACCAGTCGCAGTAGGCCAGTGCGTCGTTCCATGTCACGTGAACGACGGGATGATCGGCCCTCTTCGTCACGTCGGAGCCCGGACCCTCCGGCGTCTTCCAATACGCGCCGGGAACCTGGCACCACCACTCCGCCCCGGCGACCGTGTCGGTGACCAGCTCCGCGCGCCTCTTCTTGGGGATATGGCTCCAGAAGACGAACGACCAGCCATAGACCTCAGCCTCTGACTTGTAGCCGGTGGCCTGCACGAACGCTGCAAAATCCGCATTGGTGACAGGATAGGTGTCGATCTCGAACGGCTTGAGGCGTACGCGCCGTACGGGGCGTTCGCCGTCCGCCGCGAAGGCCTCCTCATAGTCGGTGCCCATCAGGAACTCTCCGCCTGGCAGGGCGATCATGTCGTGCGTCGCCGCGGGGGACGTCTGCGCCGCAGGAAGGATGGATGGTCGCACGAGGCTTGTCTCGCTGCCTCGAACGCTGACGGGAGTGCAACAACTCTTCGATGTAGGCGTCTGATGTTCCATCGTTGTCTATCGGGGAACCTCGGAAGAGATCCATGTTTTGAAGGGGCGGGACTTCGTACTGTAGGGTCTGGACTTGCGGAATGTAACGAAAGCAGCTACAAATGTCCGATAACGAACCCTCTGTCTCATCGATGCCGCCGCCGTACTACCGGCGCTTCTCCGACCGGTCGACGGACGGGATCGTCGGGATGCTCAGCTTGCCGCCGCTGATCTGATGCTGCTGTTCGAACTCTTCCAGCGCCTGCTCGGCCATCGCCTGCTGCTCCGCCTCGCGAATGTGGATGTCGCTGGTGTCGAGGCTGTCGACCGCGACCCGCACGCGGCCGGCGGCCTTGTAGCGCTCTTCGTTGACGATCGTGTCGAGCCGGTTCAGCGTGTCGCCCGAACCGCCCAGCTCGGTCACCATGCCGGAGGCCATCTCGGTGATCTCCGCCATCGCGCGCTTCATCTTCAGATCGCTGATGCCGGTCTTCAGCGTCTCGATCTTGGTCTTCGCAATCGAGATGGCGACGTCGCGCGCGCGGACCAGCTCCTTATAGGTCAGCTCGGCCTGCTCCATCTGCTTGCGATTCTCGCCCAGCTCGCGCTCGACCATCTGCAGGCGCAGTGCGTACTGCCCAGCCGCGGCGCGATTGCCCAACTTCACGTTCGCGGCGGTCTTGGCGCGCAGGTCGGCCTCGTCCGTCTCGAGCTTGCGCACCTGCCCGATCAGCCGCTCGACCATGCCGGCGTGCGACGCCAGGCCCATGTTGAACTTGCCCACCTGCCGGCGCAGATTCTCCTGCTCCACCTCGAGCAGAGCCTCGGGATTCCGGCGCTCCATGTTGCCCACAAAAAGGCCGAAGAAACCGCGAAACAGATTGCCGATGCGACTCATCATGCGAACTCCCTTTGGCCTGCAGGCCGAATCATATCAAACGCCGCTTTTCTTACTCGTACTCGCGAATCCGCCCCGCCAGACCGAACGCCGCCAGGATGGCGATCAGCACGGCCGCGACCGCGCCCTTCAGCTCCAGTTTGTCGACCGCCGCAAGCCCTTCCTTCACCGCCTCGTCGAACGCCTTCTGGTTGATCTCCAGCGTCTTGGCCGAGGCGCGGTCGAACTGCTCGAAGGCCCAGTCGGACTGGCCTGGGGAAGACCCGATGCAAAGTGCGACTGCCTTGTCATGCTGTCCGGATCGCGCCAGCACACGAATCCCGGCGTCGACCCCCATGTATTGCTCGAATGTCACGAACGTCTCGATGGCGGCCGCGCGCTCGCCGGGAAAGGTGATGTTGTTCAGCTCGTCGGCGAGATAGCCGGTAAAGCCCGGCGTCGATCTGCCGTGCGATGCATTCGCCGTAACCAGCGCCAGCGGAATCGAGGCCGGCAAACTGACCAGCGCGTTGGTCTTGCGATAGAACTCGGCCTCATAGTCCGCCGCGTGGGCCGGGTCCAGCAGATACCGGCTCTCATCCGCATTGGCCGAGTAGGCCACGGCGCGCGCACGCGAAAGCGCCCGGATGGAGTGGAACGCGTCCTCCTTCGCCACGCGCAGACGATCCGCCTCGCGATTCATGCTGGCGAAGGCATAGAAGGTCAGCCACAGCGTCAGCGCCGTCGCCGCCAGCAGCATCGGGTTCAGCAGCCGGTGCATGCGTTGCAGCAGGAAGAACTGAAGGACCGCGAGCGTTCCAAGCATCAGCAGACCGGCCAGCAGCACGAACCAGAGCGAGAGGGTCGAGTGTTCGGAGGCCTCGCGATACACCTGCTCCAGCACCGTGTTGTTCGCCTTGTCCAGGTCGTCCGCCGCCGGCAGCAGCGCGGTGTCCATCATCTCCCCGGCGTGACGATAGTAGCGCACCCCCATGTCGGGCTGATTGGGGTCGTTGGCGTCGTGAAAGTCGATCGCCTGCTGGATCAGCCGCTGATACGTTCCACCCGTCACCTGCAGGGTCTCGATGGGCGTCTGCTCGGTCGCGCCGTACGTGATGTTCTTCGCCGCTTCAACCAGCGCCTTGGACGCTTCGATGCGGCGCTGCTCATAGAGCGCGGCGGCAGGGGTCGCGGAGCCGGGAGCCGCCAGCAGCTGATTGGCCGCATTGGCGTCCATGTCCGCCATCGCGGATTTGATCTTCTGCGCCGCGATGATGCTGGGCGCGGTGTCCTTGCCCACGGCCTGCATCGCGTCGCGATGGACGCCAGCGCCGGTCACCACCGCGATCAGCAGCAACACGTCCAGCAGCAGAATCGCCGCGCGCCCGCCCTTCAGCAGTTGAAGGCTGTTCCAACGCCGCGTCTGTGGCGCCTTTACGACCGCTACGTTCGTCACCGAAGCCTCCCCGCCGTGCTGAACCGATTAACCGATTAGTAGATCGCCTTGACCGAGATGCGCGACCAGTGTCCCAGCGCGATCTCGTCGCCATCCTTCAGCGGATGATCGACCAGCGGCTCGATCTCCCGGCCGTTCAGCCGCGTGCCGTTCGCCGCGCCGATATCGCGCAGCAGCAGCGTGCCGTTGCCGAAGAGCTGCAGCAGCGCATGCCGGTGCGAGACCGCGTCGTCGTGCTTGACCGGGATCTCCGGAAAGATCGCGCGCGCGTCGCTCTGGCGACCGATCAGGCTCACGGGCTCCTTCAGTTGAACCGTCAACGGCGCGATGCCCGCTGGCGCCTCGGGACTGCCTGCGCCGCGCAGCGCCGGATCGACCGACAGCGTCACCATCCACGCCGAAACCTGCGGCGCGGCCACGGCAGCCCCCGCGCCCGGCGCCGGAGCGCTCGCGAAGTCGCATCCGCAGACCTCGCAGAATGCGACTCCGCCAGCCTCGCACGGCGCGCCGCATGCCGGGCATACAGCCGGAGCAGCGGAGGCGACAGAAGGCGTAGCATCCGCCGCCGGAGTGACGATCCTGGCCCCGCACTCGGAGCAGTAATCCGGCTCCGTCGACGCGTGGCCCTTCGGACAAACGTAGGTGTCCATGTTCAATTAACCCTTCGCAATGCGGGCCGTTTTGGTCGACCGCGTCTCAAGCGCCATGGAGTCTTCCTTCGCCACACTGTGCTTCAACCGCACCGTGCCGGTGTCGGCGTCGTCCACATCGACCACCTGGCGCAACAGCTTCGCGGTAGCGTCGTTGCCCGACTCATGCGCGATCTTCACCGCCTTGCCCAGTAGCGCGGTCGCGCGTTCTGTCTGGCCCTGCGCCCGCGCCTCCAGACCATCCTGAATCGACTTCGCCAGCTCGGCCTGCCCGGTGTAGTGCGCGACGACATGGTTGATCTTGGTCGACTTGCCCTCGTCGTCCGTCCATACCGCGAGAATGCGCGCCTCGGCGGCCTTGTTCTCCACGCCCTGCGCCGTGTAGACCAGGCTCGCGCGCCCCGCGAGCACCTCGTCCCCCACCGCGCCCGGCGCGACCTCGATGCAGAAGTGGAAGTCCCGCGACTCCGCCTTGCCCCATGCGCCGGTCGGATACTCGCGCAACTGTGGCTTGATCTCCCGCGCGCGCGCTGTCAGGTCGACGATCTGCGGGCTGACCTCCTTGCAGAACTTCACGCTCGCGCCCTGCGGCGTCCAGAGCCGCAGAAAGACGTCGCTGACGCTCTTGCTCATCGCCTTCTTCAGAATGCCGCGAAAGTCGTTTTCAATCTCCGCAGGCGACGGAATGATATCGGTCGTACCCAGCAGCGCGTCGGCGATCTGGCGCAGTTGGTCGACCCGCCAGTCGGTTCCCACGCCGCGGCAGTCGCACTGAAATACGCCTTCGCAGTGCTTCAGCGTCTCGGCCAGAACCTGCCCGTCCTGAATGTCGTTCTGCCCATCGGTCAGCAGCAGCGCCTGGCGAACGCCGCCGGGCATCGTCTGAAACTGGCCGAACGCAAGCTGCAGCCAGCTTGAGATGCGCGTTCCGCCGCCTGCGCGAAGATCGTGGATCGCCCGGTAAGCATGTTGCTTGCCCAGCGCATCCGCGCGTGTAACCGGGCAGATCAGGTCGCCATCGTCCGAACCCGCGATGATGAAGAAGCTACAGTCCGGCGGAAGCAGATCGACCAGCTTCGCCATCGCGGCCCTGGCGGCGACGATCTTGCCGCCCTCCATCGAACCCGACTTGTCGCAGAGGATACCGAACAGTCGCTGGCCGCCGCTGCCGCCGGAGTCCGTGCTCTCCCCTGCGGTGACCGTCATGATGGCGTGTACTTCGCCCGTGCCTGCAGGCAGAAACTCATTCTGAAAGGTCTCTGCCCTGAACTCACCAGCCATCGAAACTCTCCGATCCGGCCCATGAAGCTGAAGCCATACCAGTCTAACTCTTGTTTGGGTTGGGTTGCGAAAGATGCAGCAGGGCCACCGTGATATTGTCCTGACCGCCTCGTTCGTTGGCGAACTGGACCAGCCGGCGCGCGGTGGCGAGCGCATCCTCGCCCGTCGCCGCGCCCTCATGCACCAGCTTCGCAAGCGCATTCTCGGCGCTCGCGTAGTTCCAGAGGCCGTCCGTGCAAAGCAACAGCGTCCCCGCCCCGGTAAAGCTGCGGCGCACGATATCGGCCTTCAGATTCGGCTCCGCATCCGCGCCGATCCAGCGCGTAATCGCGTGCGCCTGCGGGGCGGCAGCCGCCGCGGCCGCGCTCATCTCGCCGGACGCCACCACCTCGTTTAACCACGAGTGGTCGACCGTGAGCGGCGTCGCGCCGGAGGCATCGATCCAGTACGCGCGGCTGTCGCCGATCCAACCGATCGCAACCTCCAGGCCCGTCTCCGACGTACGAACCAGCGCGGCCACAACCGTCGTCGACGGCGGATTCTCGCGCTCGTCACGCGGCGTCCGCGTGGCAAGATTCGCCGCGCCCGCCGCGATCGCCTGCCGCATCGCCAGCTCGGGATCGGCGACGCCGCCCTTGACCGCATCCCCCAGCGAACGCACCAAACCCTCCGACACCGCGGCCGACGCAATCTCCGACTTGCGCGTCGCCGATACGCCGTCGCACACCGCCATCACGCGCCACGCGCCAGACTGCAGCATGCCGAAGCGATCCTCGTTCCGGTCATGCCGTATGCCCCGGTCGGAGACCGCCGCGAAGACCGGCGAAAGCGCCTCCTCCACGTGGTCCGACGCCGGGCGCACGACGCGACGCCCGCAACGCAGGCAGAAGCCGTCCTCGTCCGCCTCGTCCGCAGACGCGCCACAGGTGCAACCGGCAGCCGGCGCCGCAGCAGGCGGAGACTTCAGATTCACGCCGCAGTTCTCGCAGAACAGGTCTTCGTTCGGCGCTTCAGTGTTACAGGCGGGACATTGCATTCGTGGTTATTCCTCTTTCGTTTGTCCCGCGGGCCCAGGGCTAACGCCCATGCTTCCACTTGGTTAGAGCAACGTCCTCGGTCGCACCAGATTCGCCTGGTCCACCAGTTGAATGCGCTCGTCGCCGGTCATGAATCGCGCCAGCCCACGCAGCGAGCTTTCGAGCCCAAGCCGCAGCTGCCGCTCGTTCACCGGCCGGCCCATGATCCTGAGATCCTTCGCGCTTTGGCCCGCAGCCATCGCCTTCGAGCTGACATGATCGACCGCCGCCGTCAGAATCTGGTTGCCGAGCGTCAGCTTGTTGATCTCCTCGAGCGCAAGGCTCTCGGCCAGCGCCGAAGCCGACGCCAGATCCTCCAGCCGCAGCGCGCTTCCCTCCGCCCGCACCAGCATGCGAGCGGCCTCCACGCGCGAGCGCAGGAAGAGGCCCGAAGATGGCGGAATCCGGTTCAGCGCCGCCACCGCGCCGGTCCGATCGCCGCTCCGGAACCGGCAGCGCGCCAGCCCGAAGACGGCCGAGACGTGGCCCGGATCGGTCTGCGAGACGAGATCGTACATCTCGGACGCAACCGTGAGATCGCCCGCAAGCTCCGCCGACAGGCCCAGAGCCAGCTTCGGCGCCAGCTCGCCCGGCAGATCGAAGTACACCTGGTCGAAGAGCTTGCGCGCCTCGGCGGGCCGCTTCTGCGCAAGCCGCATCCGTGCCTCGAACCACTGCACGCGCCAATCCCACGCATCCTCTTCGCCCAGCGCCTTCAGCAGCGCCTCCGCCTCGGCGTAAGCGGCGCTATCGGACTGCGCCGCGGCCAGCCACAGCCGCGCCTCGCGCGACTTCGAAAAACGTCCGCGCACCAGCTCCAGCGCCGCGACCCGGCGCTCCGGATCGGCCAGCGCGTTGGCGCTTCCCACCGCCTGCGCCGCTGGATCTTCGATGTCGATCGCCGGCAGCGGCAGGTATGCGTAGTCCGGTTCGGCGGAGCGCATCTCATGGCCGGAGTCGAGCGCCAGCAGATCGGGGCCGAAGTCCGCGCTCGACCCGGGATGCGGCGTGCCGGTGTCGACCGCGACCACCTCGCGCAGCACTCCCAGCAACTGCTCGGCGGCCTCCTCCGCGTTGACGAAACGGTCGTCCGGATTCTCGGCCGTCATCTTCAACAGGAAGCGGTAGAGCGACTCCTGTTTGGCGAACTTCGGCTCCTCCTGCGGAGTCGGCAGCGTATAGCGGTGATCGCTCGAAAAGCCGCGAATATCGGTCAGCAGCACCGCCAGCGTGCGGCCAACCGTATACAGGTCCGACGCGGCGGTCGGCCCGGCGCCAGCCTCTGGCGCGGAGTACCCGACGGTGCCGTAGATGTCGCCCTTGGTATCGTCCATCCGGCGCACGCCGCCCAGGTCGAGCAGCTTCACGTCGTCGCGCTCCATCATGACGTTGTCCGGCTTGAAGTCGCAGTAGACCAGCCCGAGCCGATGCAGGTACGCAAAGCACGGCAGGATGCGGTGGATGTACGCGATGGCCTCGGCCGGCGGCAGCGGACCGCGCTCCTGGCGAATCTGCTTCAACGTCTTGCCGCCGACGTACTCCATGACGATGAAGCCTTCGGTCCCGAACTGCACGAAGTTATAGATGCCGACGATGTTCGGATGCTTGACCGCCGCGAGAAACTGCCGCTCGGCTACCGCCAGCGCGGCGGCCGACTCGTCCTGCGTGTTGAGCAGGCCCTTGAGCACGACGTAGCGCGACAGCAGCGTATCGAAGGCGAGATAGATCCAGCCCAGACCGCCGAAGGCGATCGGCCCCTTCACTGCATACTGTCCGGCGACGACGTCGCCCGCGCGCAGGCTGGGGATGAAGCTGTATTTCATGCCGCACTTGCCGCAGAAGCCGGCTTCGCGCTTCAACGCCGTATCGCACCGGCCGCAGAAGCGCTTGCGCTCCGGCACCTTGGGGTCGAGCATGATCGCGCGTTCCGGCTCGATCGACGGCAGATCGGGCAGCGTGATCAGCCCCGCGCCAAGCTGCTTGCGCGTCGCGCGCGAACTCGACCTCGTCGAGCGGCGCGTGCCGGACGAAGCCCGCGACATCGGCGTCGAGCCCGTGCCGGTCGTGATGACCGACGAGGTCCGATGGCTTCCCGTCTGGCTTCCGGTCTGGTGTTCGCGCGACGAAACTCCCGGCCCGGCCGAGGTGGCGGCCGAGGTCGCAGCCGCGCCCTTCACCGCCGCATGCCCGCAGAGATTGCAGTAGCCGTCCTCGATCACGCCCGCGCATCCGGGCCGCTTGCAGGCTTCTCCACTCATTCGGAACCCCTCTTCTGCATCTTCTTTGCGTTCAACATCGTCGCATAGAGAGCGACCGCTGCCGCGGCGTGCTCCAGATTGGTGGGCCGGGTGGTGAGCAACTGCTCGCCCTGCCGCGCCAGATCGGACATCTCCGCATGCTCGGCGACGCGCCACGCACGGGCCTTGGCCTTCAGGGCGTCCAGCCGGCCGCGCAGTTCGCGGCGGGTTTCGAGCGCGGTCTGGATCGCGGCGCGCGCGCGGCTCTCCTCGGACGCAAGCTCTTCGGCACCCTTGTTCCAGTTGCGCAGTCCCGTCTCAACGTTCGCCGAGGCGCCCTCCGTGCAACGCAGGTCGAGCTGATGGAGCCACTCGCGCAGCCGCTTGAACCTCTCTTCCCCCGCTGGGGGCGACGACGCGTGGAAGCCCGCAACCTTCGCCTTCGCCTCGGCTTCGGCGGCGAGAATCTCGCGATGAAGCGCCACAAGCTGGTCCAGCCGTGCGTGCGCCTGCTCGAGATCCTGCCGGGTCTTCGCCGCTGCCGCAGCCATCCGGGAGAACCGCGCAAGCTCGGGCTCCACGCGTTTGCGCAGATTGTCGAGCGCGCCCAGCGGGTCGGTTCCGAGGGAGTCGCGAATCTCCTGCAGGTTCCTCTGGATGCCGCTCTGTGCGTTCGCCGGAAACCGCTGTATCTGGTCTTCGGCGCGGTCGACGCCTTCGGCAAGATCGCGCCAGGCGTGCTCGACGGCCAGCACCGCGTCGCGCGCCGTGGCGAACTCCGTCACCATCGCCGCGAGCACCTCGTCGGGCGTCCGCTGCTCGACGCCCTGCGCGCCGCTGAGCAACGAACGCTGCGCGGAGGGCGCGGCGGAGACTGCAAGCTGGATCGACCTGCCGAAGAGTACATGCCGGATCTCCGCGAGCCTCTGCTCGGCGCCAAAGAGCGCGGGCATGCTGCGCCGCAGCTCGTCGGCGCGCTCGATCGTCGTCTGGAGAACGCTGAAGCGCTCGAAGATGGTCTGCATGGGCGCGAGCGCGGGATCGACCCGCCTGGCCGTCGCCCCGGCGGCTCGCACATGGGTTGCGCCGGAGCCGCTGAGCATCTTGTAGGTGGAATCGTTCTGCAGCCACAGCAGGTTGTCCGCTATGGCAGTCAGCCGGCTGCGCCAGGCGGCTAAGGCTTCATCGATCTCCAGCATGGTCATGCTTTGCCCGTGCTACCGAAGCACCTGCACCTACTAAGTAAATGCTATCACTGGAGACGGCGCCCGGCGCAAGGAGTCTAAAGCCAGGCAGTCGGGCGGAATGCCGAAGGAGTTGATGCCGCCGCAGCGCAGATACCAGGTCAGCGCAAAGAGCATGCTCAGGACGACCGCGGCCCACAGAAAAAGACGGATCGGCAATGTCCTCCACAGCGAGACGTCGCGGTCGGGATTCCACCGGGCGGGATAGGAGAACAGCAGTCCGCTGGCGCAGCAGACGCACGCCGCGATCGCCAGCCGGAAGAGGCCAGCCGTCAAGCGCTGCGGCCACGTCGTGTCGGGTTCGAAGAAGGCGCTCGCCAGCACGGCGTGGAGCGACACCAGGCAGAGAGCGAACGACAACGCCTTGGAAAGCTCGATGAGCACGTTGCGCCTCCTGATCCAGCCCCAGTTTAAGCCATGCATCGCACGTTAACAGACGACCCTTATGCTTGGAGTTTATGGGCTCCGTCACTTCCGTCACCGCCATCGTTCTCTTTGCATGCTTCACCTCCGCATGGACACAGACCATTGATCTTCCCACGGGAAAACAGCTCGTCAAGACTGCGCCGGGCGATCCCCGGCGCCTGAACAGCCTTCCGATGACCATGGCGGCATCGCCCGACGGCAGGTACGTCGTCACCGTCAATGCGGGGTATGGAACGGTCGAATCAGGCTATCTGCAGTCGCTGGCGGTCACCGAGACGAGCACGGGCAAGGTCACCGACTTCCCCGACGAACGCATGACCCTCACGGCCAAGCAGACCATGTACAGCGGCCTGGCCTTCAGCCGCGACGGCCGCCGCCTCTATGCGACCGTCGGCTCGACCACCGATCCCAACGGAACCAAGGCCAAGGATCTCGGCAATGGAATCCTCGTCTACAGCTTCCACGACGGTGTCATCACTCCCGAACGCGTCATCAAAATTCCGTTGCAGCAGCTCGCGGCGGGACGCAGGTCCGATCTTCTGAAGGATGAACCGGGCAACCAAGCCATCTCATTTCCAGCGGCGATCGCTGTCTTCGCCGAGGGCGCGGCCGAGCGACTGCTGGTTGCGGACAACCTCTCGGACGATGCGCTCGTGCTCGATCCGGAGAGCGGCAAGGTGCTGCAGCGCTTCGACCTTTCGGAGAGCAATGCAGTTCCCTCCACCTACCCTGTCGACGTGCGCGTCTCGCAGGATGGCCGTCGCGCGTATGTCGCTTTGTGGAATGCGAGCGAGGTCGTGGAGCTCGATCTTCACCAAGGCGTTGTTGCACGCAAGCTCGATCTCCTGAAGCCGAGCAGCCCCATCGCGCCCGGCACGCATCCCAGCGCGATGCAGCTATCGCCCGATGGGGCGACCCTGTATGTCGCCCTCACGAATCGCGACGCGGTCGCCGCGATCCATGTGGCGGGCGGCGCCTTTGCGGTCAAGGGTTACTTCGACACGCGGCTTCCGGGTCAGACCTACTTCGGCGCCGAGCCGGAGACGCTTGCCGTCAACGCCGATGGCACACGCCTCTATATCGGCAACGCGATGTCCGACTCCGTCGCTGTCGTCGATACGCGCAGGCTCACGGCGAAGGCGGCCAAGCGCGGCCTCGTCGAGCCGATCGGCTTCTTCCCCACGGAGTGGATGCCGATGAGCATGATGGACGTGAACGGCAAGCTCTACGTCGCGACCGCGAAGGGCAAAGGCACGGGTCCGAACAATTTCGCACAACGCGAGATCGTCCTGAACGGCAAGCGCTTCGCCACGAGCAAACGCACCTTCACCTACATCCCGACGCTGCTGTATGGCTCGCTCGCCGTGCTCAATCCATCCACGATGGAAAACGATCTGCCCACCTGGACGAGCGTCGTGCTCGAGTCGAACCGGATGAAGTCCGCGGAGCAGAAGCTGAGCTTTGCCAACGGCCAGAATCCCATCAAGCATGTGATCTACATCATCAAGGAAAACCGCACCTACGATCAGCTCTTCGGCGATCTGCAGAAGGATGGAAAGCCATTCGCAAACGGCGATCCATCGCTCACCATGTACGGCGCCGACATTACTCCGAATCAGCACGCGATGGCTATGCAGTATGGCGTGATGGATAACTTCTACGACTCGGGCGAGGTCTCGGGAGAAGGCCACACCTGGTCGACCAGCGCAATCGGCACCGACTATCTCGACAAGACCTGGCAGGCGAACTACGGCCGCGGCCAGCGCACCTACGACTACGAAGGCATGGTCGCCGATGGCTTCCCCATCGAGCAACACATCCCCGATGTCAACGAGCCCGCGAGCGGCTATCTGTGGGGCGATGTCGCGCGGCACGGCAAGACGCTCTATCACTTCGGCGAGTTCATCGAGTCCACCTTCTGCAGCGATAAGAAGCCCGCGGCGCAACACGCGGACTCCGGCGCCGGCATCTTCGACAACAAGCTGAATCCCTGCGAGCGCGTCGCGATTCAGCCGGGCGAAGCGATACCCGAGGCATGGGGCGGCGGCGCCAGCAAGTGGCGTTATCCGATCCCGCTGCTCGCCGGCAACACAGCGACGAAGCCCGAACTCGTCGGTAACTTCGCGCCCGAATATCCTAACTTCAATCTGAGAATTCCCGACCAGTTGCGCGCGAATATTTTTCTGCGGCATCTGGATGGCTGGATCGGCGAGCGCAAGGCCGGCAAGGACAATATGCCGAACTTCATCCTGCTGCGTCTCGGCAACGATCACACCAATGGCACCACGCCGGGCGGCCCGACGCCGAAGTCTCTTGTCGCCGACAACGATCTTGCCATCGGCCGCGTCGTCGATGCAGTCTCGCACTCGGCATATTGGGACGACACGGCCTTCTTCATCCTCGAAGACGATGCACAGAACGGCGCGGATCATGTCGACGCGCATCGCAGCATCGCACTGGTGGTGAGCAAATATGCTCCGCGCGCGAAGGATGGCGGTACGTTCCTCGATGGCCGCTTCTACACCACGGTCTCGATGGTCCGCACGATGGAGATGGCGCTGGACCTGCCCCCGATGAACAACAACGACGCCTTCACGAACGCGATGGAGCCGGTCTTCTCCGGTCCAGGGGACCAACCGCCCTTCACCGCCACGTACGCCAATCGCGACAACAACCTGATCTATGCGATCAACGAGAAGACCGCGCCGGGCGCCAAGGCCTCGATGAAGATGGACTTCCGCCGCGCCGATCGCGCCGATGCGCAGAAGCTGAACATCATCCTCTGGCAGGATGCGATGGGCGACAAGCCGGCGCCAGCGCAGTTGAAGGTCAAGCTGAAAAAGAAGAAAGATGATGACGACGACTAGGTCGCACCGCCGCGCCACATATATTTGTAACTGTACATGAGCGTATTTATTTCGCCGCGGAGATATCCAGGTTCGCCGCGCCGACCTTACCTGAGTCCGTCATGCGCACAACCACGCGCAGTCTCGCCGCAGCTTCGTTCCGCGGCAGGCGGAAGAGCAGGTTGATGTCTCCCGGCTGGCTATCCGGCTCGTCAGGGTTGGACGAATTCTTTACCGCCAGATCCTTCGCCGTTCTGCTCAGCAGCTTGTCCTTGCGGTCGAAGATCGCATAGAGAATCTGGAGCTTTGCCGTTTGTTCGGCGCCAACGCCTGCCCATGCAATGCCCTCGCGGCCAATGTGAAGGCGGATGACGGCGGGGTCTTTCTCGGACCTCGACAGGGCGATCGGCACGCCGTCGTAGATCAGTGTCGTCTCCGAGGCGCCGAGCAGATCGAACTTCGAACGATCCGCGATTGAGGGTGACTTCGTATTGGAAGCCACAGACGCACGCGGAGCATAGTATCCCTCGCGTGCGACCGCGCGCAGGCTGGGATCCTTCATCACCACGCGAATTCTTCGGAAGGGCTTGGCTGCGTCGCTCGCATCGGTTGGCGTGTAGGAGAGCGTGTAGAAGCTCGCGCCGTCGCGAACGCTGGCGCCGATTTCAACGTTCACATCGTTGCGACCAAAGAAGGCCTTGCCGCCTGTTGCTGCAGCGACATCGTTGAACTGAAAGTTGCCGCCAAAGGGATCCGCGACATCGACCCCGTCCACATCGGGCGTGGGCGCCGACGGCACGCCCGCGGGATCGACCGAGTACAAAGTAATACGCGCGTCGCGCAACATGTTGATGCACAGTTCAATGGCGTCCGCGAGTTGCGCCTCATCCTCCGGCTGCATGGTATCGGTTCGCACATCGGGAAAGCCGCGACCAATCCAGATCATGTTCTTATGACCAGGATGACCTACGGTCGCCTCCGCCACCTGCATCAGCGCGCCGAAGGCCGCGGAGAATCGCTCGGCCGTCCAACTGGATGTATCGAGATGATAGGGGTACTGCGAGAGATGCCGATTGAGCGCGCTGAGGATCGACGCCTTGTCCTGCGTGTAGTCCTTCAACACCGTCATGTGATGAAGGTCGACGGCGACCAGCATGGTTGGCTGGCTCAGCTTGCCGGGCTGTGCGTCGAGGTACTTCTTCAAGGAGTAGCGGGCGAATGCCATGTCCTCGAAGCGGGTATTGATCTCGTCGAGCACGATAAGATCGACCGGAGCGCCAGGCGCCTTGCGATCGAGATCCGCAGTCGACTCGATACGAACGTCGCCGGCAAGCGGATGCACGCCCGGCCGCTCGAAGCTGGTGATCCGCTGCGGCTGCCTGTCTTCAAGGATCGTGAAGCTATCCTGCGTAAGGTTGGTCACCGCATGGCCCTGCTTGTCGGTGACGACGACATCGAGGATGACCGTCTTCGCCTTGACATGCAGAGCATAGACTCCACCCCGATCCCTCGGATCTTCGGACGGCGCCTGCGATGGAGATGCGTTCTGTGCAGCGAGCGGCAAAGATCCAAGCCCTAACCCGGCAAGCATGAAGACCATACGAAGTGACAAGAGAACTCCCGGGATGAAGACAAGGTTGCGCTACGCTCGCTGCATGAAGTTAGATCGCCTGGCCCATCAACGGATCGGTGTAGCTGCTCCGTCCCGTCTCCACGCGACCCGCGTAGCGTGTGGTCGCATGAACTCCCTTGGCCCGCACCGTGATGTCGTACCATCCGTGCGACTTCGCCGCCGGAACCGACACGAGCGCCTGCTGTCCGGCGGCAATCTCCTTCGTCTGCGCGCCTGTCTTGTAGGAGTTATCCTCCACGGTCACGATGATGGATCGCGTCGATATATTCTTCACATGCGCCTGCACATTGCCGGTCAGACCCTGCGCTCCGCCTTCATACACACAGCTGACCGCGACCGGCGAAGGCGCCAGGGCACTGCCCTGGAATGCACGATAGAAGCCATTGGGTCCATGCACCTCGATCTCGTAGCCACTATCCGCGAACAACTGCAGCGGGAAGCGTTCCGTCAGAGTATCGCCTGCCTTTACAGCATAGGTAGCGACGAGCATGTTCTGGTTCTTGTCGCCGCGGGCAGCGACCCCGCTGCTCATCGCCGTGTTCCGCAGATAGACGTTGAACGGCGCGCCGGCGCTGCGGGAGCCATGCACATGGTTGCCCGCGCGCATGGCGAGGCTAAAGGTCTTTTGCTCCGTGTTGAGCGTGCCCTCGCAGTACATCTCATAGGGCAGCGCGGAGGCGGGACGGATGCCGGGCTCCTGCGTGGCGGCGCCCGCGGCGCGATGAGCATGACGGTTATACTCCTCCACCTGCTTCGCCGTGAGCTTCTTATAGTTCGATGGCACTTCCTTGTTTTTTGCGCGCTGAATGCCTGCGACGAACTGATCGCGATCGAGAAACGGCAACGGCGCCACGGTGTTGTCCGCGGGCCGAAACACCGAAGTGAGATCGCCGCAGATCGTGCGACGAAACTCGCTGAGGTTGGTCTCCTTCACGGTCTTGCCCTGCTTCGCCTCGATAAACATCTCGAGGAATTGCAGGGTGGAGGTCTGGTCGAAGAGCTGCGAGTTGACCCATCCGCCACGGCTCCAGGGGGATGCAACGATCATCGGGACACGGAAGCCAAGACCGATGGGTCCGCTGCGCGCATCGGCAGGCTTCACGTTCTGCGCCAGCTCATCGGGATAATAACTGTACTCGATACCGGTATCGACGCCCTCCGAGGCGCGACCCGTGGCGCGGTTGTGCGGATCGGCCGCGACGTAGGAGACACCATGATCGAAGTAGCCATCGTTCTCATCGTAGGTAAGGATGAAGATGGTTTTCTTCCACACCTCCGGGCTCCTGGTCAGGATGTCCATCACCTCGGACAGATACCAGGCGCCATACCAGGGGTGCGAGGGATGATCGCTGAACTTGCCCGGAGGCACGAGCCAGGATACGGCGGGCAGCGTGTTCTCGTTGACGTCTTTGCGGAACTGGTGAAGGACATCGCCCTTGGGTACAGCCATCTTCTCCGTGCGTCCACCGTCTTCATAGGAGATCGATTCGAGCGAATGATAATCGGGATCGCCTGAGTTGACGACGAAGGCGCGACGATGCAGCTCCTGCTGAAGCGGAGGAAGATCGGCGAGCGAGCCGCCGTGCTGCAACTGCTCTTCGAGCGCTTTCAGGTCGTCCTGCTTGCTTTTGATTGCGGCAAGCTGGTCGTCCTTCATGGTTGGGTCGACGGGCTTCTGCTGCAGCTCCGCAAGCTCTTCCTTCGCGGCCTTGATGCGGGCTTGCAGCTTCTTCGTGCTGCCGGTCGAAAGATGTACATTGAAGGCGCTGAAGCTTTCGATCACATTGCCGACATTGCCCAGCCACTCATGCGCCTCGGTAGGCATGGAGACGGCATTGACCTCGTTCTGATAGATGCTCCACGAGACGCCCGCCTCGGTGAGCCGCTCTGGATAGGTCTTCCACTTCAGACGCGAGCCGCTGAACTCGGGGTTGCGCATGTAGACCTTCGACTTTGTGTTCTGCTCATCGCGCACGGTGCCGGTCCACATCAACGAACGATTGGGCGTCGTGCTCGTCATCGCGCCACAGTAGTTCTGATCGCATACGGTGAAGGCGTCGGCCAGCGCGTAGTAGAACGGAATGTCCTCGCGCGTGTAGTGCCCCATCGTGATCGGCACATCGCGATAGTCGGGATTGCTGGACTGCTTCGAGTCGATCCATGCATTATGGTGGCCGTGATTCCATGCGTCCACCTGACTGTTGCGCGAGTGCGGAATCGAGCCCATCCACGTGATGCGGGTGTCCTTGATATCGAGCCGCCACGGCGCGTAGGTGGCGCCCGAAAGATCCGTCTGCAGGAAGATCGAGTTGCCATTGGCCTGGCGAATCGCGCGCGGATCGTTGAAGCCGCGAACGCCTTGCAGCGTTCCAAGCGCATGGTCGAACGAGCGATTCTCCTGCATCAGAATGACGACATGCTCTGCGTCCTTCCATGTGCTGCCGGGCGTTGGTTCAATCGCGAATGCGCGTTGCACGGCCTCTGGCACGCCTGCGGCAAAGCCGGCCGCACCGGCCAGCATCGATGCCTTCTTCAAAAAATCTCGTCTTGTCTGCATAAAGTCTCCCGTGGCGCCGATGTCTGTTCTAGAAGCGAAGGATGCCCTGCACCTGGCCGATGCGTCCCGGTCCATAGGTGCTGGTGATTCGTCCGAAAGAGGTCGAGCAGCAGGAGGTCGTGCTCGGCGGAGTGAAGTTGGTCTTGTTCAACACGTTGTAGAACTGGCCGCGGAACTCAAGGCGCAGATGCTGCCAGGGCAGTTGAAAGCTCTTGTTGACCGATGCATCCAGCTCGTCGAACGAGTCGCTGCGCAGAAAGCCGTTGCCGACGTTGCCGCGTGGATCGGCGCTGGTGTTGGACCAGTTGGCCGTGTCGCTGGTTGGATTTGTCACCGGGTTGGGATTCGTGGTCGCGAACGCAACCGTGCAACCATACTCCGCGGCATAGACGGTGTCGCAGAAGGCGGCCTCAGGATGGCCGGGAATATGCAACCGCTGCTTCGCCTGCCTGGCGGTGAAGCCGTTGGCCAGGAAGGTGCGGTACTGCACGCCGCCGGAGTTCGACAGCTCCTGAAAGCCGCTGGGCGTGAAAGTCGGCGTCAGTGGAACCCCTGAGTGGAACTGGTTGTAAGCCGTAACCTGCCAGCCGCTGATGAGGTTGTTCAACGTGGCGCCGGCGTTGCGGAAGAGCATGCCGTTCTGTCCCAGGGGCAGCTTCCAACTGACGGAGGTGATGTTGACGATCGGAAGATCATACTGCGAAGGGCCATAGTCGTTGCCCTGCTTCGCATAGTAGTCCTGCGGGCTGCCGGAGAAGCCGCGCGAAGACGTCAAGGGATCGCCCACGTTCGCGAAGTCGCGTGACCAGGTGAATGCGTTGAGAATCCAAAGACCGTGATAGTTCTTTTGCTCGAACCGCGCCTGCAGTCCGTTGTACTCCTCCATGCCGCCGTTGAAGGTCTCGGACACATCGCCGATGTTGCTATAGGGCCGCGCGAAGTAGCCTGAGACCGGGTCGATACCCAAGGCCGGGTTGCGTTGATTGTAAGTGCCTACTTCCTGCAGCTTCACGCCATGGTTGCCGACATAGGCGATATCGATGAGGCGATCCTTGCCGATCGCGGTCTGAATGCCGATGTACCAGCTCTGCACATAAGGGTCCACATAGTTGCGTGGAATCCACTTCACGGTCGAAGTAAAAAGATTGAAGTTCGCCGGCGAGGCCATGCCCTGCGGATAGCCCTGATCCAGCGTGAAGAAGGTCGGCGAGGTCTTGACGTTCGCGGTCTTGAAATACTTGGGCACCTGGTTGTACACGGCGGCGTTCACCTGCGGTCCGTTGATCGCCAGGTTGTCGGCTTCGCCGGAGCGCGAGTAGTGGACATAGCCGATGCCATAGCCGCCATGAACCACAAGCTTCGTGGACGGCGAGTAAGCAAAGCCGAAGCGTGGCATGAAGTCGTTGAGGTCCGGATTGATAAGCTGCTTCCGATAAGCCGAACCGGATGCGGCGGCGCGGATCAACTGGCCCGTGTAAGGTGTCGTGGCGGGATCGAAGTTGGACAGGCGGCTATCCTTCTCATAGAAGTGAGACGCATACTCGTAGCGAACGCCAAGGTTCAGCGTCAACTTCGACAAGACCTTCCAGTCGTCCTGCACGAAGGCGGAGTGGCCGCCCTGGCGAATGTGCGCGACATAGAAGTTAGTAAGATCGATCTCATTCGGGACGCCGAAGAGAAAGTCGCTGATCGTATAACCCGTGAAGGAGCTTTCGAAGGACATCTGCCCATCGATCGGGTTCACATCCTGCACAATCTGCCGCAGGTACGAGAACTCATAACCCGTCTTGATGTTGTGCCGGCCGACTAACTTCGAGTAAGTCGCCTTCGGATTGAGAAAGAAGGGATATTGCCACTGCGGATTAGTCGCCTGGCGGCCAATCCCGGAGTATCCGCTGAGTGCAAGCGAGGTAAGCCCCCCACCCACACGCGGATCGGTCGGGAGCCCCTGCACGCCAAAGGTGCGTGGGTCGTCGAGCGAGAGCGGATCCTTGCCGCCCTTGGTGTACGAGACGCCGAGGCGCGCCTCCAGCAGTTGCGTGTTTCCAATCTGTCGCGTCAGGCCGAGCGCCAACTGCTGATTGATGGTGCGGAAGTATCCATTGCCGCCGCCGAGAGGCTCGGGCAGAACGGCGCCGTCGAGGTCGTGCTCCTTCGACTGGCTAAGACGTACGAAGCTCGACATGCGCGGCGTCCAGTGCGCGTCGATGCGAACGTCCTCCTTGTCATAGCTGTTGAGGAAGCGCTGCAGCACGGACCAGTTGCTTGAGATGGAAGCCGCGCCGGCGCCGTTGTTATTCGGCAGCGGGAACGCGTCTAGAATAGCCAGCGCAATGGGCGAAAGTACGTTGCGCGGCAGGGGACGATCCGCCGCGTAGGTCTCTCCGGTGAACGGGTTCAGCACGGTCGTAGTGTTGGCAGTCGCATTCGGTGAGGCGATCAACTGATGGTCGCTGAGCTTGAAGATATTGGATTGATTGACGACCTGCCGCACCTGGCGCAGACCCTCGTAGTCGGCGAAGAAAAAGATCTTATCGCGCAGGATAGGTCCGCCGATATTGCCGCCAAACTGGTTACGATTCAAAGTCGTGCGGGTCGAGGCGCCAGAGTCGCTGCTGGCCTTGAAGAAGCCATTCGCATCCATGATGGTGTTGCGGAGCGATTCATACAGCATGCCGTGCAGCTTGTTGGTGCCCTGTTTCACAACAACGTTGATGGTGCCGCCCGCCGAACGACCATACTCGGCAGCCGGCAAAGTGGTCACGATCGAGAACTGTGAAAGGTCGTACTGTGATGGGTTGATAACCTGGTTCGAAAAGCCCTGGTTCGAGGTGCCGTGCGCGTTGTTGTCGATACCGTCCAGCAGGAAGTTGTTATAGGTCGAACGCTGACCGTTGATGTTATACGAGCCTTCGCGCACGACGCTGCTGGTGCCGAGATCCTGTCCCGCCGCATCCTGGGTCACACCGACCGAGAGCTGGATCAGATCGCTGTAATTCATGTTCAACAGCGGGAACGATCCAAGCGTGTCGTCGGTGACGATCTGCTGTCTCTGGCTGGTCTCGGTCTCGAGCGTCAACTCACCCGATTCGACCGTGACCGACTGCTTGCTGCCGATGCCCAGCTTCAGGTTGATCTCCTGGTTGGTGCCGACCTTCAGATGTACGTTCTCGGTGATCGCTTCGTTGAAGCCGTCCATGCTGGCGACCACGCGATAGACGCCGACGCTGAGTGCGGGAACGACATACTCGCCCGACTTATCCGTCACGCGACTTACCGCGACATTTGTATCTACATTGGTTACAGTGACCCTGGCGCCGACCAGCATCGCGCCGGTCTGGTCCATGACGCGTCCAACGATGGAAGCCGTCTCGAACTGAGCATAGCCCCTGCCTGTGAAGAGAACTAGTAGTATCAATGCCAGCGAGAGCAGTCTGGTGAATCGCATAACGATGTGCCTCCAATATTCAAGCAGAGCGAAAGGTAGATAGGTGGTGCGGATGCTTTCAATCAGGCTGTGAGCTTATGGCATGACGCCCGGCTTGCCCAGGGCCTTCAAGGGCACGGTCGGCGCGGCCAGGCCGAGGATCTGCACCATGCGTCCGCCGCCGGAGTTGCCATAGCTTGCGACCCACACCGTACCGCTGGAGTCGACGGCAAGGTCCAGCTTTGTACTCATGCCGGTCGTGCAGGTCTGCACCGTACTGGTAGCCGTGCCGGTGCCTGTCGTCGTGCCGGCGTTATAGCAGGAGTAATACGCGTTGGTCGTGTTCGTCGACGGGATGTATTGATACAGGTACGTGCCGGTTGCATTGTCGAGATACCAGATAGAGCCCGCGCCGTCGATGTCGAGATACCGTGAGGCCGTCGCAGGATTCGCAGCCACGCTCGCGGCACTGAGCACCGCCGAAGAGCCGCTACCGGCAACAGTAGTCTTGAAGATGCCGCTGCCCGTGCCGTTGCTTGCGGAGTAGGCGTTGCCGCTTGCATCGGGGACAATGCCGTAACTCGCGGAACCGCCCGGCAACGTTGTTGGCACAAGACCTTTGGCATATGCAGGCGCCGCCGCGGTTCCGGTGTTTGGGAAGTACAGCGCCTGTGAATTTGATGCGTTATAACCATTCACCCAGATATTGTTGTTGCTGTCCGGGCGAAGCTGCGTCAGTGTTGCTGTCGTTGAAGAGGGCGGCACGGCGAAGGTCGCTTCGGAGTAAGTCGAGCCGTTGAGCGCAAGCTCATGCAGGTTCTGTCCTGTCGTCGTGTTGGCGTCGTACCAGACATTGCCGAGCGAGTCGACCGCTACGCCGAAAAGGTTCGTTGCAGTGGAGGCATAGTTCTGAACGACCGCGCCGGTATTTGCATTCAACTCCTGCACGAAGGAAGAGGCCGCGGTCACGCCGCCGTTCGTGACCCAGATGTGACCGCTGGCGTCGGCGGCGATGTCGCGCGGAATCGTCAGATTGGTCGTATCCGTGGGGGAGGTCCATAGGCTTTGCCCGGCGCTCGTCAGTGCGATCACGTTGCCCTGCGTGCTCGATGAACCGCTCGGGTTCGAGAAGAAGACATCGTCGTTTGCATCGATGGTCACGAACTGCGGATAGGCCGAACCCTGGCCGGTGGAGGTCGCGCCATAACCCGGCAGGTAGTAGATCGCCACGCTCCAGTCGATGGCGCCCCCCGAGCCTGCCGTGCCCGCACTCGTAAGCGCCGGAACATACACGCCCGCGTTGATCTGCTGCGAGGTCGTCTGACCCGAGAGCGGAATCGGCGTGAGAGTGAAGGTAAGAATCGCGGCCGCGTTGTTGCCGGGATAACGAGCAATGTTCCACATCGCCTGCAGGCTGTTCGCGGGAGCGCTGCCGCCCGGCGGCGTCGCCAGTTGATAAAGCGTATTGCAGTAGGTAAAGCTGCCCGGCGATGTGCCGTCGCTGCCGATCGTGCAGAGATACTGCGCATAGGCCAGCGAGTTCAACTCCTGCACGGGCACGAGGCCACCCTGTGCCGCGCCATCGACGCCGCCCGTATATTGCACGAAGTTACCGAGCTTGTAAGGTGAGATATTGTTGGCGTTCAAGAAGGCATGCGCCAGTCCCGCGAAGTGGCCCGCGCCGCCCACGCCATTGGCGCCGCCATAATTTGTAGCTGAACTGGTTACATTGACAGTCGTGCCGTTGATGCTGATGAAGTTCCGCAGCGCCCACACCGCCGCGACGGTCGAGGCCTCATTGGTCACGACGCCTGTCACGTTGAGCGTGGACGAGGCCGAGGTGAGGATGGAGCAGTCGCCGATCGCCGTCATCATCAGCGAGTTCGGGTTATTGACCAGGTTGGTCGTGAGCGAGCCGGAGGGATACGGAACGCCTCCAAACGCCGTCACATACAACTGATCGGGACTGTTGCAGCTAATGCCCGAGAGGCTCCAGCCGCCGGTTGCATTGGACGTCGTGCTCGCGAGCAGCTTGGCCGTGCCGGTATACGAGCCGCCCGACGCCACGCCATTCGGCTGTGTCGCATAGACGTTCACCGTCGCGCCGGGCATGTAGTTGCGGCCCGCGAAGACCTGCCCCTGCAGCACGATGGGCGCGGTGTAGTTGGTCGAGGCCGTCGATTGGTAGACTCCACAGCCTGCAAGCATGGCTGCGGTCATGGCAGTCAGACCGGCGATTGCTGAACGAACATAGGCCCTGCGATTCTTCCACTGCATTGCGTCATCCTCAAAGAGTTCGTGGTTCTGTGCGGGCCTTACTGCACCGTGATCGTGAAGGTCAGGGAGTTCGTGACAGTAGCGATGTTCGAGTCCGTCGCCGTCACCACATAGGTGTAGGTTCCAGGCGCAGCGGCGGTATTCCCGAGCCCGCCATTCTTGCCGCAGGCCGTGGTGTTCAGCGTCATCAGTAGAAGCACCGCGAACAGCCCCGCGGAGACCAGATGCTTGCGCCGCCACACACCGACGGTCAGCAGACCGATGGAGAGCAGGCCGATCAGCCCGAACCCAAGCGGCCCCGAGAACAGGCCCGCCGAGTAAGTCGTACCCGTCGCGATCGCCAATGAGATCGTGGCCGTGCCATCGTTCGCTAGCGTCAACTCCGACGGCGTGGAGACGCACTGCGTGCTGATCGGAACACCCAGCGTGTTCGCATTCGGCGAGCCCGTGCAGGTGATGTTCAGCACG
This sequence comes from Granulicella rosea, assembly GCF_900188085.1. Lineage (GTDB taxonomy): Bacteria > Acidobacteriota > Terriglobia > Terriglobales > Acidobacteriaceae > Edaphobacter > Edaphobacter rosea. The sequence goes on along the minus strand of NZ_FZOU01000013.1, from coordinate 36,052 downwards.
CCGCCATAGCCATGCTGACCCGCGATCGTGATCGGGAAGGTAAGCACGCCGCCGGCCGCGATGGCGCCGCTGGCAGTGGGCGTCGTCATGGTGAAGGTGCCTGCCTGGAGTACGAACGGGATGACGTTCTGCGCGAGATTGCCCTGCGCATCCTTCGCGCTGACGATCAGCCCGGTCACCGTGCCGATCGCGCCACTGGTTGCGGCGGTCGAAAGGCTGTAAACGCCGTCGCCCGCGGTCTTGTCGCCATGCGTTCCATCGTCGTAGAACGGCGAGACCGCCGAGAGTCCAAGGTTCGAGAGATCGGCCGTGACGGCGATGCTGGTGCTGGCCGGATTCGTCGCCGGCGTGACGCTGGTCGTGAAGGTGACCGGATCCAGAATGCCGACGGTCGCAGGCGTCGCGGCTGCGGTCGTCACCGACATCTGGTTGCCCAACGGACAGGGGTCCGGCGTGGTGGTGGAGTTGGCGAAGTTGATGAAGCCCAGCATGAAGTCGTTGGCATTGTCGAAGCTGTTGCCGCACTTGTTCTTGCGCACCGTGGCGTAGGCATAGACGATGCCGTTGATGTTCGTCGCCACGCCGTTCGTGGTCGCGGGCGTATACGTCGCATAGCTGCTTCCCGCGTAGCAGGTCACTGGCGAGCTGCCGTCCGCGGCGCCTACACCGACGAGATCGACGAGATGCGCGGAGGTGGACGGGCAGCCGCTACCGAGAGCCGTCGTCGTGTTGGCCAGCGCGACGGTGACTGCCGTGCTGCTCAGGTCGTTGTCCGTGTCCGTCTCGGTCCCTTCCACCGTCTTCAACTGGTAGTCGTAAGCATAGTTGAGATTGCAGACCGCGCTGACGCAGCCTGCGCTCGAGATATAGTTGACCCCGCTGCCCGCGATGGCGAAGTATCCCCCGGAAGGTATGGTTGCGTTGGGCAGGTCGTACACGGTCGTGAAGGCGCCGGTCGAGCCTCCGGTCTGGAGCGACCAGCCGTTGATCGAGATCGCCGCGGCCGTTGGGTTGAAGAGGATGACCGTGTCGCGGCCGTACTCGGACTTCGATAGATTGCCCGCGCCATACCACGCGATGATGCGCAGGCTGTTGTTCCCTGCCGTGAGTCCGTTGTTCACACCGCCTACGTTGAGCGGCGTTGTGCCCGTGTAGCTATCGCCTGCCAGGTCGTTGACCGTGACGTCGGCGGGATAGACGAAGCCCGAGGCCGTGGTCGAAGGCACGGTCGTCGTGAGGGTATAGACGCCGTCGCCCGCGGTCACGTCGCCGTGGGTGCCATCGTCGTACATCGGCAGCGTCGTTCCGCCATAGTAGGGCGTGTTGAAGTCCAGCGTAGCGGTGATGCCGGCGCTCGATGGCTGGGTCGCCGGCGTGACGACAGCTTTGAAGGTAACCGACCCGCCCACCACCGGGTTCGTCGGCGTCGCGGAGACGGCTGCGCTCAACTGCGTGCCGCCGGGGCAGGGCGTTGGTGTCGACGTCGAGTTGAAGAAGGTCGGCGGCAGGTTGACGAAGTCGTTCAGGTTGTCGGCGGTGTCGATGCACCTGTTCTTGCGCGTCACGCCGAGCTGGCGTCCATAGGCCGTGCTTCCGTCGTAGTACGCGGCGCCGGAGCCGGAGTAGCAGGTGGCCGGGGTCGCGGTGGTCGACGTATTCAGCGCGACGTTCGAGCCATAGCCGACCATGTCCAGAAGCTGCGTGCCCGTACCGCAGGCGCTGGCCGAGCTTGCGGTCAGCGCGGTCTGCGTGTTGGTCAGCGCAACGACGCCGACGGTGCTGCTGAGAATATTCTGGGTCGTGGGCGGCGTCGTACCCAGCTCGATCGTCTGAAGCTCGTAGTCGTACGGAATCGGCGCCACGCTGCCGTACGTCGCAAGGCTGACCGAGCTGCCGGAGATCATGTAGAAGCCGCCGGCCGGGATGGAGAAGCTGGGCAGCTTGTACACCGTCCACGCAGCCGTGTTGCTCGTGCCGCTGTGCGTCTGGACCGCGCAGGTAGCGCAGGCGATCGTGGCCGCGGTGGGGTTGAAGAGGATGATCGTGTCCTGTCGATACGTTGCGCCCGAGAGCGCGCCGGCGCCGGCGACCTCATAGATCTTCAGCGCGGTGTTGCCCGCCGCCGCACGTGCAGCAGGTGCCAAGCCCAGAAAGAGGACGGCCATCAGGAAGAGCGCGCTGCATCGGAAGAACATCGTGCTGATTCGCATACCGGGTAAAGCCTCCAGGGAAAACGCCGCGGACGACATACAGGCGGCCCGATTTCCAATGCGCATGACCTTCAAGGACATGCGTCGCAAAATTTGAGTTCCAGATGTGCTGATAGAACCGAGTATGGGTTGCCGGCGGAGACGGGTAAAGTGTCTTCACCATGTGTAAACGGTGTGTACACCGGCATTTTTACGGGAATTTTCGATGTTTTTCTAAGATCGCTCCGCATAATTAACCTGGCATTCACGCTGCCGCTGGAGGTTGCGAGCGAATTGCATCTTGCTTTCCTGCGGACTGTCGGCACGACCTCGCATCGGTGTACCGGCAATGACGCACGTCATCCTGACCGAAGCGAAGGAACCCCGTATTAGTTCTTGTTGTTGCTTGTTCTTCTTCAGGCGACGCTCATCGCGCTATAGGGCACACAGGATCGAGCCAATGCGTAGTTGGCGAACGAAGCCAACACGGCTGTCCTTCGCTATGCTAAGAATGACGTGCGCCGTTGGCTGATGGCAGGAAGATGCAATCCGAATAAGTTGCAGGAATCTTCGTCAATACAGGCGTTTCGCCACAATCTCCGTCGAGGGCGCGCTCGAATCCAGGCTTGTCGTCTTCAGCAGAATCTCGAAGGGCCGAAGCCCGTGCTGATCGCGCGGAACCGTCTTCAGGAATGCGGCGATATCTCCATGCAGAACGAAGTTGGAGGCGGCCTCGCTTCCCGCGGTCGTAAGTCCTTCCACGATCAATACCTTACCAGCACCGCTGAGACCGGGCAGAAAAGCGATCACCGCATAAGTCGAATAAGGCGGAGTCGTACTACTGTTGGAGTAGTTACTCGGCTCCCCCGGCAAAGGCTTCTTATTCAGATAGGAAGAGCCATAGATCGAGTTACTCGCCGAGAGCACAAAGTTCATCTTCGGCTCGAACAGCGTCACCCACGGCGTGCTGTACGCAGAGCCGGTCAGGATGACGTTCGCATCCTTCATATCGTCGATCGTGAACGCGCGCGCATTCCTGAGCACCACATGCCTGCCCCGGGCCTCGGGCAGCGATACGATTCCCGCCGCCGCGTCGATATCGGGAACGCCGGTCATGTGTTCGCGGCTCAGCCGCTGCAGCTTGAGATCCTCGGGCGCATCGGATCGCGCGAACTGCGCGAAGTAGCTGCCATCCACGTACTGCTCGAGCGTCGTATGCTTGCCGCTCAACTCCTGAATCGTGGCCAGGCTGCTGTCGGCGGAGACGATGTACGTGACCGACGCAGGCGTAAAGATCTCCGCCCACATCGCATGCCCCAGCGACTGCGGCGCCAGCCACACGCTGCCCAGATGCGCCGCCAACCCTCCCGCCAGCAGACTTGCAAGCACGATCCAGAGCGTACGGCGCCACCCAGCCTTCTCTTGCGGTCCGGCATCCTCGACCAGAGGAGCGACATGGGCGGCGGGCAACTCCGGCGCGATGCCGGTCATCGCGGTTACGGGCGTGGTCGCCGGGTCGGACCGCTCTTCGAAGACCGCGCCATATCCGCCGCGCGGGATCGCGATCCGCCACGGCTCATCGGCGCCCTGCTCGTCGAAGTAGCGTTCGAGCCGCTGCCGCAACTGGCGCACATACGAGCGGACGATGTTGTCTTCGCTGGGCTTATAGTCCACGCGCCGCTGGAAGACGGCGATGCCGATGTTGCGCTCCGTCAGATCTTCGGACCGGTTCGAAAGAGTGTGTTCGCAGACGTACAACAGGAACTTCGAAAGCAGGGGCGCGTTGGCGAACGGCGCACTCTCCGCGACACGGATGGCCAGTCTCCAGCGAGGATCCTGCGCGTCGAAGTCCATATCGCCATCGCCGTGCGAACCTTCCTTCGGATGTGCCAACTGTAAGCTCATGTTCACCGGGTGGCCGGCATGCTCAAGCCCCGAGCGCAGCCCACTCACCCCTCATGCTAGAGAGCGAGTATGAATGCCGAGTGAATTCCACGCATGCCCGAGTGGCTACCCTTCTTCAGACTCGCCCGGATTACCCACGCCGTAGCCCTCCGGCAGATGCCGTGCAAGGTCGCGGCTGTCGTGCAGGATACGGCCAATCTCGATCGACCCAGGCCGGTAGCGATAGAGCACGAAGTGGCGCGGAGCCTTCACGCGGTCGCCCGCGACGCGGCTACGGCTCAACGAAAGATGGTAGGTGCGGACGCCTCGCACGGCCAGCTCAGGCCGCGCCTGCGAGCCGGGCCGTTCCGGATCCTCGGCGATATCGTGAAAGGCCTGGATCAGCAGCTCGCCGTACCGCGCGCCCGCCGCCTGGCCGAACTTCTCCCTGCTCCAGGTAAGAATCTGGCGAATATCCGCGCGCGCGGCCGGCGAAAGAGTCGGTCTTACCCCGAACCTCTTAGGCACGCCGGCGTACGGCCTCGTCCGCGAAGACCTCGGCGCCAACGCCTCGCACATAGGCGTCCAGCTCCTCCATGGAGTCGAACGTCGTGCCCTCGCCGCGATCGATCGAGTCGAAGGCGTCTGTCGCGGCGGTGCGCAGCCACTCCACCCTTGCCTGATCCTCGCGCTCGCGCCGTTCGAGCAGCCGCAACCCCTCGCGCACCACCTCGCTCGCATTGCTGTAAGAACCCGAGCTGATGCCGGCGCTGATGAACTGGTCGAGATGCTCCGTCAGATGTACGTTCCGGGTGGGCATGGCGTCTCCTCTGTCCGAAGTTTAGCCGAAGATGGCAATCTTTGCCATATCGCCGCGCGCGAGCCTTGACAAGCCTTTCGCGCGGCGTCTAGGGTTTCGGTCTGAAAGTATTTCCAATTTGAAATTGGTGCGTGCAATGACGCGTTTGAAAGCATTTGCCCCTCTCGCCGGCCTGGCGGCGCTCGCCACCTGTGCGCTGGCCCAGGCAGTAACGGCGCAGGACGCGCCGAAGACTCCCAAGCCCTCGCCCGAGGTCGTTGCCGGCATCCCGGTGAACTATGTGGAGGCAAAGGCAGGGACTTACATCCTGCCCGACGCCCTGATCCTGAACGACGGCAAGCACGTCCGGGACGCGAAGACGTGGATCGGGCAGCGGCGGCCGGAGATCGTCTCGCTCTTCGAGACCGAGCAGTTCGGCAAGGCGCCCGGCCGGCCGGCGGACGAATCCTTCGAGGTCTTCGATAAGGGAACGCCCGCGCTGAACGGCAAGGCGATCCGCCGCCAGGTCAAAATCTATCTCACGAAGGATAAGACCGGACCTACGATTCAGCTCCTGATGTACCTGCCCGCGGCCGCCACGAAGCCGGCGCCGATGCTGCTGAGCATCAACTTCGGCGCAGTGCAGAACGCGGTCGACGACCCCGGCATCGCGCCCGAGACGGTCTGGGATCCGAAGACGAACACCCGCATCCAGCCCACGGGGCGCGGCTTCGGCAAGCTCGACGTCGAGCCGCTGCTCGATGCGGGCATCGGCGTCGCGACCTTCTATTACGGCGATGTCGACCCGGACTATCTCGGAGGCTTCCCCAACGGCATCCGCGCCCGCTACGCCAAACCGGGCGGCACGGAGGACAACCGGCCGCCCGACGACTGGGGCACGATCGCGGCCTGGGCCTGGGGCATGAGCCGCGCGCAGGACTACCTTGAAACCGACAAGGGCGTGGATAGCAGACGCGTGGCCATCCACGGCATTTCGCGGCTGGGCAAGACCGCGATGTGGGCGGGCGCGCATGACGAGCGCTTCGCCGCGGTCATCGCAAGCTGCTCGGGCGAGGGCGGCGCCGCGCTCAGCCATCGCAACTACGGCGAGACCATCGCGCACCTGACCGCGCCCACGCGCTATCCGTATCAGTTCGCGGCGAACTTCGCCAAGTGGGGCGGATTCCCGGACAAGGCGCCGATGGACGCCAACCTGCTCGTCGCGCTGATCGCCCCGCGCCCCCTGCTGCTGCAGACGGGCGACACGGACAACTGGTCCGACCCGAAGGGCGAGTTCCTCTCCGCCGTCGCCGCCGGGCCGGTCTATCGTCTGCTCGGCAAGCAGGACCTCGGCACGGACGTCTGGCCCGCGGCGAAGACGCCCATCCTCCGCGACGGCCTCAGCTACTACATGCACGATGGCGGCCACGGCATGGTCCCCTCCGACTGGGGCGTCTACGTGCAATTCCTGAAGCAGACGCTGCACCCGGAACGCTAAATGACCCCTTCGACCCGCCGCATCCTGGCCGCCGCTCTTCTCGCCTCTGCCGCTACAACGGGCCTCGCGCAGACGGCCGACCCGCTCGCCGCCGGATTCAAAGACCCGCCCGACTCCGCGCGGCCCCGCACCTGGTGGCACTGGACCAACGGCAACGTCGACGAGGCCGGCATCACCAGGGATCTGGAGTGGATGAAGCGATCCGGCATCGGCGGCTTTCAACTGGTCGATGTCGCCTCCGGCGGCGGCCAGACCGTCGAGCCGAAGATCCACTTCGGCACGGAGGAGTGGTACCACGCCGTGCGGCACTCGGCCGAAGAGGCCAAACGCCTCGGCCTTGAGATGTCCATCTTCAGTTGCGCCGGATGGAGCGAGGCCGGCGGCCCGTGGGTGACGCAGCAGATGGCCATGAAGCGGCTCGTCTGGAGCGAGACCGCCATCGACGGCGGCGCACATTTCACCGGACGCCTGCCGGAGCCTCCCTCGAACGAAGGCCCGGTGCGCGATGCCGGCGCCCGGCCCGACGCGCCGCACTTCTACCGTGACTCCGCCGTGATCGCCTACCGCACGCCCGAGGGCGCGTCCGCGCAGTCGCTGCACCCACGCGTGACCGCCAGCAGCGGCGCTATCGACCCGGCGCCGTTGCTGGACGACAGCCTCAACACCTCCATCACCATCCCGGCGCCCAAAGACGGCTCGCCCGCCTGGCTGCAGTTCGAGTTCGCCCAGCCCTACACCGCGCGTGCGCTCTCGTTCGGCGTGCGTGGACGCATCCCCGTCGGCAAGCTCCTCGCCAGCAACGACGGCCACACCTTTCGCACCGTGCTCGACACACCCGGCCCGCAGGGCTATCACGGCGCCTCCATCCGCACCTTCGCCTTCCCTGCCGTCACGGCGCGCTTCTTCCGTATCGAGCTCGACGGAGCGGGCCTGACCCCGGCAGCCGTCATCCACGGCGGACCGGTCCTGCCCGCGAAGGAGTTCACCCTCACCGAGGCGATCCTCTTCGCCGACGCGCGCGTTCACCGCTGGGAGGACAAGGGCGCCTTCGGCAGCCTGATGGATACCTACGACGGCGCCCCCACTCCTGCTTCCGTCGGAATCCCCCACGACGGCGTCCTTGACCTGACCTCGCACCTGAAGCCCGACGGCACGCTAGACTGGGACGTACCCGCCGGCCACTGGACCGTGCTGCGCATGGGCTACGCGCTGACCGGCGCGAAGAACCGTCCATCCGTCCCCGCAGGCAGCGGCTACGAGGTCGACAAGCTCAGCGGCGACTACGTGCGCCAGTACTTCGCCGGATACGTCGATCCGCTGCAGAAGCACCTCGGCTCGCTGCTCGGCGCGACCACCCACTACATGACCATGGATAGCTGGGAGGCCGGCATGCAGAACTGGACCGACGCCATGATCGCCCAGTTCACGCAGCGTCGCGGCTACGACCCCACCCGCTACCTGCCCGTACTCGCCGGCCGCGTCGTCGACAACGCCGACGTCAGCGACCGCTTCCTCTGGGACTTCCGCCGCACCCTGGCCGATATGTACGCCGAGGAGTTCTACGGCGCCATGACCGGCGAGATCCACAAACGCGGCATGGAGAACTACTCCGAGGCCTCCGGCGTCGCGCTCGAGATCCCCGAGGACACGCTGCTCAACAAGAGCAAGGTCGACATCCCGATGGCCGAGTTCTGGGTCCACGCCCTGCATCCGGAGTCGATGTACTACGTCGACGTACGCGGCGCGGCCTCCACCGCGCATGTCTACGGCAAGCCCATCGTCGCGGCGGAGTCCTTCACCGGCGGCGGCTACGAGTCGCCCTACACGTTGAAGAAGATCGCCGACTACTGGTTCACCCAGGGCATCAACCGGCTCGTCTTCCACACCTCTGCCCATCAGCCTCTCGACACGCCGCCGGGCAACACCATGGTCGGCACGCACCTGAACCGCAACATCACCTGGGCGGAGCAGGCGAAGCCCTTCATGGACTACGTCGCGCGCGTCTCCTACATGCTGCAGCAGGGCAGCTCCGTCGCGGACCTCGCCTACCTGCTGCCCGAGGGCGCGCCCTCGACGATGCCCTTCTGGGGCTCGGGTCTCGAACCCGCTCCGCCCCCGGGCTTCGACTACGACTACCTCAACACCGACATCCTGCTCCATCACGCGAACGTCGACGCCGAAGGCCGCCTGCGACTCGACAGCGGCGCGACCTATCGCCTGCTCGTGCTGCCGCCCACGACGCAGATGACGCCCGAGGTCCTGCGCAGGCTGCACGACCTGGTCGCCGCCGGATTGACCATCGCAGGCCCGAAGCCAGCCGCCTCGCCCAGCCTGGCCCACTACCCCGCCGCCGACGCCGAGGTCCATGCGCTCGCAACCGACCTGTGGGCCGATACCGACGGCGTCACCAGGACCGAGCACCACTTCAGCAAAGGAACCGTCTACACCGGCCTCGCCCTCGGAGAGATCCTCACACGCCTGCACGTGGACCCGGACTTCTCCGCCAGCGGCGCACCCGAGAACCCGCCCGTCTGGATTCACCGCCACCTCCCGCATGCCGATGCGTACTTCGTCGTGAATCAGTCCGACCGCCCGGAGCACATGGCGGCGCGCCTGCGAGCCACGGGCAGAAGCGTTGAGATCTGGCGCCCGATGGACGGGTCTGTCACCTTGACCGCCTTTCAGGCAGCAGTAGTCGAAGACAGCTCCGGCAACCGGCAGCCCGGCCTGCAACCCGCGGCGTACGTTGCAGCGCAAGGCCTCACCGGCGTCGAACTCGACCTGGCCGCGCGCGAGGCGGTGTTCGTGCTCGTACGCGACACATCTTCAACCGCCCCAGACGCCACCGCAGCATCCAGAACGCTGGCCAGGCTGCAAGGACCATGGACCGCGACCTTCGCCCAGTCGCCGCAGACGCCGGCGACAGTGCGGCTCAGCAGCCTCGCCTCCTGGACCGAAAGCACCAATCCGGCAGTGAGGTTCTTCTCCGGGACCGCATCCTACAGCACGACCTTCCCGGCATCGGCGACCATGCTCCGTCGCGGGTCGAACGGTAAGGGCCGCATCTTCCTGCACTTCGACGATGTGCGCGACATCGCGGCGGTCAAGCTGAACGGCCGCCCCGTGGGCGTCACCTGGGCGCCGCCGTACGAGGTCGACATCACCGGCGCCATCCGGCCCGGCATCAATCGGCTGGAGATCGCGGTCACCAACGAGTGGACGAACCGCATCCTCGGCGACCGCACCCTGCCTCCGGAGCAGCGCATCCTGCGCGACGTGCCGCCAGCGCGACCCGGCGCGCCCATGCCAGCCCTGCCGGAGTCCGGCCTGATCGGCGGCGTCAGCATACTGGACCTCGACCGGGCTGCCATGCAGGCTTCCCCAAAGATGTGAACCTGGACGTACGCTATGTCTCGGCAAAACGATAGCGTCAGAGGACTTATCCGCAAGTCAAGCCATCCCGCGAGCCGATCCACCGCTCGAAACAGCTCGACCTTTCGAGAGTTTAGCGATCCTTCGCCCGCTCGAACGGGTTTGTCTCCTCTATCCTTGGCATTTCTCCTCTTTTTTCACGCACTTCTACTCTTGCACTCTCTTTTGTACTCGTGTTTCTCTTGTAATCTCTTGCTTCCTATTAAGCAGTACGTGGAAGTACACGTGGATATACGTGGAGGTTCACTCTTTCGTACGTGGAAGTGCGCCCTCATGTACGTGGAAGTGCGCCGGCCTGCACGTGGAAGTTCCCGCAAAAACTGAGGGATGCAGTGCAAATGTGGATAAGTGTACGCGGAGGTTCACATGGCTTCGCCGCGCCCCTAGATGCTCGAAGTGTACGTGGAAGTTCATGCCGAACCATGAAGTGGGAGTGCCTGTAACTACTTCATTTGTACGTGGAAGTTGACCCTCAGGGCGTCGATATGTGTACGTGGAAGTTCATCCACCGCAGGCTCTCGCCGTACGTGGAGGTTCACGTCTTTCGTTTCGCGGTGTACGTGGAAGTTCACTGAAGGCTCTCGTTCCACGCGTACGTGGAGGTTCACCGATTTGACGGGGCGAGCCGTGCCTGTACGTGGAGGTTCACACTGCACGCTCGAAACACGCCCGCTGGCGTACGTGGAAGTTCGCACGTGCGCGACTACAGACGCCGGATGCGGCCCTTCGACGGATCGTCCAGCAGCAGGGGCTGTGTCGCCCTGTCGACCCAGATTCCCGGTTCGATCGCCTCGATCCGGCACCCTGGCCAGAGATGGCGCAGCAGGCGGATCGCCTCGCGCGCGTGCTCCCGCATGCGCCGCCGGTTGGAGTCCTGGGGAAACTGGTCCGCCAGCGACGCCCACGGGATGACCGACTCCGTCTGCGCCGCATAGCAGCGGCAGTAGAGCCACAGCACCATATCCTGCACCTGCGAGTTCCCCTTCGTCTGGCTCCACAGGCTGCGAGGCACGACCACGTGATGGCGCCGGATGTCGTCGAAGAGGCTGCGATTGAGCGAGATGCCATAGGGCGTCGTATCGACCGCGGAGGGCGAGGCCGAGAGCTCGAGCAGGGTCTGCTGATCCGGGTTGAAGTTCCGCCGCTGGATCGACGCCGGCAGCTTGTAGCTGTCGATGATGGAAAAATTCTTGCCCGCGATCGAGGTCGTATCCTTGCGCTGGATGCTGATATTCAGGCCGCTGATGCGCAGAAATCGATCCCGCAGATCCTTATTGTTCTTGCCGGATCGCGAAAGGCCCATCTCTTTTTGATACTCCCACGCCGACTCCCAGCCGATCGAGGGCGAGTCGGACTTGATCGCGCGGTCCAGCACCCAGGCCAGCAGCTTCCGGTCGGCGCCGAACGGCAGAGGCACATTGTTGATGCCCGCGCTGAAGGTCACGAGCAGCGTCGAACCGTCGCCCAGCCTGGCCTTGCGCACGACGTCGCGCTCCGTGGTGGCGCTGTATGGCAGCGTGCAGAGAAGCATCGCCTGGGCGATCTTGATGACCTCCTCGCCGAGCTTGCCGGTGTTGCGATCGTCGACCAACTGGCCCAGGCGCAGGGCCTGTTTGTCGCGCGCCGCCCTGGTCTCGGCCGCCCGGCTCCGCGGCTTCTTCACCGGCAGCGCCGGTTCGGGTTGTGCCTTCTCTTCTTTCATTGCCGCTCCAACCTGCGCGGTGACCGGATGCCGGATCGGTCCGGCGCCCCGAACCGTTCCAGTAACTTTACTACGTCGACGACTCCGGCCATGTCGTAATAGCCGATGAAGCGATGATCCAGTTATTCGAGGATTTAGCGATTCGATTGACCGATTAACCGATCATTCAGATATCCGGAGAATCGATTAACTGCCGACATACTGCTGCAGCAGGTCGCCGATCAACTGGCTGAAGTCGCGGTCGTGGCCCTCCTGGATCAGTAGAACCTTCGCCTTGTTGTGCAGCGCCTTGGGGATGTAGACGCCGACCTGAACGTAGTCCGGCGCGGTACGCTTCCCGATCCGTCGTGTGCGTTTCGTCTCCACGGCGTGAACGACGGGAAGATTGGGCTCTGCTACGGGCGCCTGACCGCTCGCCTCGATCAGAGACCGGAACTGGTTCGTTTTACTCATCGACCTGGCTCCTCCTGGGATATAGATTGCGGATGTAGATTGCAAAAGGCAATTCAATTACCCGATTAATCAGCGGTCCGATGTATCGAATCTTCGATTTACCGCGTAAGCGCTTCTGTTGCGCTGGAATTTTCGATACATCGATTAACCGGTGGACTGGTGAACCAGTTCTTCGATCTCCGTCCCTACATCGCCGTACTCCGGCGAGTAGACGACCTGGCCCTCGATAATGCAGCGCTGAAATCCGACAAGCCGCGGAATCTGCGCCGCGAAGAGCGGAAGCCCCGCCTCGATCAGAGCCTCCCTGGCCTTCGCGCCATCCCGGTTCGGTCGGGGCGGGACGATCGTCATCAGGACCCGAAATCGGTCCGAGCCGAGTCCCCGTAACTCCTTGACCGTGGCGAGCAGGGCGTCGACCGAGAGCGGATCGGGCGTGCAGGGAAGCACCAGCAGATGGCAGCCCGTGGCGATCTCGCGAAGATCCTCGGGATCGGGCCGCGCCTTGGTGTCGATCACAATGTGCTCGTAGTTGCGGGCATGCATCGTCGCCTGAGCCTCGCTGACCACGGTGAAGGGAAGCCGTCCCTGCGAAGCCCAGCGGGTCACGCTGCGGTTCGGGTCGCCGTCGACGAGCAGCGTCTTCGCCGACTTCGCGAGATGGGCCGCGATATGCACGGCGGAGGTGCTTTTGCCGACTCCACCTTTGAAGGACGCCATGGTAATGATCATGGCGCAAGAATACTCGATCAACCGGTCCATCGGCAAACCAACCCATCGGGTATCCAATAGTCCGGTTAACCGGTCATTCGAATAATCAATTTACTGCGCAAGAAAACCACGCTCTTGCGGTGCAGTCATAAGCCCCTCACACATGCATAATCCCTGGAATCCCCGCCTGGAGGACACGGTTCGGTCGACCCAAGCACCCGGAATTCTGTTTATTTGCCGTAGCTTACACAGCTTGAGCATGAAGTTGGCATCCCCCCGTATAGCTGCGCGCTTACGCAATAATCCAGCTTGACAGCCTCGAACAGGAAGCTCACCGACCTCAACCGCGCAATAGCTCCTCGACGATCGCCTCCCACTCGGCGTGAAGGTTGCCGGTTTGCGCCGGGCGTCCGGCCCGCCGGTACCAGTAGCCTGCGTTGGCGGCATCGCCTTCCATCCGGTGCAGATAGGCATGCACCCAGGCGCCTTCGCGGCTGTCGTCGGCCTGGGCGATCTCATGCGCTGGCCCCCAATCTCCACGACCTGCGAGCCACAGGGCGCGCAGCGCGCCTCGGTAGGACTGGCCGTCGCTTGCGGCGAACTCGGTAAGCGTCATCCCACTCTCCTTCTTCCAACAGAATAGATGGCCTATGTCGAGAGCGCGCCGTGGTCTTTTTCGATTGAAACGCCCCAACGCACGAATCTTGTGGCGTAGCAATCAACGTATGGTAGTCTTTCCAGACTTCAGCAAGTCAACTTCAACTGTCTAATCAAAGGGATAGCCCCTCGTGCCGGCGCTGCCGCGCGGTTGGTGGGAACCTATTGGTCGGCCCCCGCACCTGAGAGTCTCCGTACATGGTGTTCTACTCCCGAGCTGTCTCCACCCTTGTATCCTGCCTCTCGCCTGCAACGCGTCCGCGCCGTGCGACGCGCCGGCTGGGCCTGTTTCTCTGGGCGTTCATTCTTTCGTGGGCGCCGCTTCAGGCCCAGCAGCTTCAGGTGCTGACGAAGCATGTACGGGCCGCCGTCTCCGACCACCGCGCGGCGCTGTACGGAGCCATGCCGTCCGAGCGGCGTATCCGCGCCTCCATCGTGCTGCCGCTGCGCAATCAGGATCAGCTCAAGAGCCTGCTCGGACGCCTCTACGATCCCGGCAGCCCGGACTACCGGCGCTTCCTCAGCGTGGCGCAGTTTACCGACCAGTTCGGCCCCACGACGGACGACTTCCAGACAGTCGTCGCCTTCGCGCGCGCGAACGGGCTCCATGTGGGCGATCTGCCCGCGAACCGGCTCGTCGTGCCTATCGATGGGACGGCGTCGCAGATGGGCGCGGCCTTCCACGTCCAGATGAATCTCTACCAGCATCCGACGGAGAACCGCACCTTTTACTCGCCTGATCGCGAGCCGTCGCTGGACCTGAAGGTTCCGGTCTCGCACATCGCGGGGCTCGACGACTACTCCGTGCCGAAGCACATGGCGATCCGGAGGCCAGTGGCCGCGACAACGAACGGACCGGTGACGGCGAGCGCCCAGCAGGCGGCGATTCTTGGCTCCGGCCCAGGCGGGTCGTACCTCGGCAGCGACATGCGCGCCGCATACTATGGCGGGTCCACGCTCGACGGCAACGGACAGACGATCGGCATTCTGGAGTTTGGCGGCTACTCGCTCTCCGACGTCAACGCCAGCTTCAGCAACGCGGGCCAGAGCTACCAGACGCCGATCGTGAACGTGCTGCTCGACGGCGCCACGGGTGCGACGGTGGGCGATGACGGCGAGCAGACGCTCGACATCGTGCAGGCGATCGGCATGGCGCCCGGCCTCAGCCAGGTGCGCGTCTATATCGGCTCCGGCCCCGACGACGCGAACATTCTGAACTCGATGGCGTCGGAGAATCTTGCCAAGCAACTGAGCTGCTCCTGGGGCTGGCGGCCAGCGGACCCGGCCGTCGACGATGTCTTCTTTCAGGAGATGGCCGCGCAAGGACAGAGCTTCTTCACGGCCTCGGGCGACTCCGGCGCATACGATGCCGCCATCAACCCCTACTTTTACCCGGCGGACGACGCCTACGTGACGGCCGTGGGCGGAACGCATCTGACGACCGCCAGCGCCGCAGGCGCATGGGTGTCCGAGAGCGTATGGAACTCCGACGGAGATGGCAGCGGCGGTGGCCTCAGCCAGGATGGCATCCTCATCCCAAGCTGGCAGGCCGGTCTCGCGACCTCGGCCAACGGCGGTTCGACCACGCTGCGCAACGTGCCCGACGTCGCGATGGAGGGCGACTTCGACAACTACGCCTGCCAGAACGGCGCCTGCGCCGGCGATTGGGCGGGCACCAGCTTCGCCGCGCCTCGCTGGGCGGGCTTCATGGCGCTGATCAATCAGCAGGCCGTCGAGGCGGGCAACGCGCCCACCGGCGGCCTCGGCTTCGTCAACCCGGCCATCTACCGGCTGGCCCAGGGCGCGAACGCCGCCTCCGACTTCCATGACGTCACCGTGGGCAACAACGACACCTACAACCAGCCGCTCTGGTACAGCGCGACGGCCGGCTACGATCTCACTACGGGATGGGGCAGCGCGAACGGCCAGCATCTGATCGACGATCTGGCTGGCGCGCAGATCCCCGGCTTCTGGCTGTCTCCCTCGCTGCGCACCATTGCGGTGAACCCCGGCGCCACGGCCGCGGCGAACATCTCGATCACGCCGGCGGGCGGCTTTGGCGGCAGCGTGAACCTCGCGATTACCTCGGCCCTGCCGGCTGGAGTCACCGCGTCGTTCTCGCCGAACCCGACGACGTCTGCTTCGGTCCTGACGCTGACGGCGACCGGCGGCGCGCCCACCGCCAGCCAGCCCGTCACTATCACCGGCACGTCGGACCAGCTCGCCGCGAGCGCGAGCGTCACGGTTGCGGTGCATGCGCCCAGCTTCGCGTTGTCGGCGACGCCTGCCTCGCTCGGGATCAACCAGGGCGGAACCGGCACGACGACGATTGCGGTGCAGGATCTCTACGGCTTTACCGGCTCGGTCAACCTGTCGATTGCGGGGCTGCCCACGGGCGTCACCGCGGCGTTTTCGAACGCTACCACCAGCGGCTCCAGCGTCCTGACCTTGACGGTCGCGAGCACTGCCGTGGCCGGAAGCTACAGCCTCACCGTGAGCGGCGTCTCCGGCTCGACCACTGCGTCCACGACCATCCCGTTCAGCATTCATGGGCCGAGCTTCCTGCTCGCCACCGGCGCCCCGACCGTCAACATCGGACAGGGAGGCAGCGGAACTGCTTACGTCTACGTGGGGGATCTGTATGGCTTCACGGGCAGCGTGAATCTCGCGGCTTCGGGCCTGCCCAGCGGAGTGACGGCGACGTTTTCGCCCAACCCCACCACCGGCGCGTCGTATGTCGTCTTCACCGCCACCAGCGCAGCCAACATCGGCCAGAGCACGGTGACGCTCACCGGCACATCCGGCCAGCTCAGCGCGACGACCACCCTCCTCCTCAGCGTGTTCGCACCGTCGTTTGCGCTTTATAGCAGCGGCACCGTCGGCGTCGGAATCGGCAGCTCGGCGAGCACTTACGTCACGGTGTCGGACCTCTACGGCTTCACTGGCGCGGTGAACCTCTCCATCTCCGGTCTGCCGAGCGGCGTCACGGCGTCCATCTCGCCCAACCCCACCACGGCGAACGCCAACATCCTCTTCACCGCGAGCGGCTCCGCGGCCATCGGCCAGAGCGTGGTGACGATCACCGGCACGTCGGGCGCCATCACCAGCACGGTCGCCCTCAACCTGGGCGTGTATGCGCCGACCTTCACGCTTTCGAACTCCGGCCTGGGCGGCCTCGGGCAGGGCAAATCCGTCACCAGCAACATCTACGTGAACAACCAGTACGGTTTTGCCGGGCAGGTGAACCTCTCCGTCTCGGGCCTGCCCAGCGGGGTGACGGCGTCGTTTTCGCCCAACCCGACCACCGGAACCTCCCTCCTGACCCTTACGGCGAGCAGCTCCACGCCGGTCGGCCAGAGCGTCATCACGGTCACCGGAACCTCGGGCTCCATCAGCACTTCGACCACGCTCCAGCTTGGCGTCTACGCGCCGACCTTCACGCTGTCGAGCTCCGGCGCGGTCAGCATCGGACAAGGCAAGACCGCCTCGGCCTATGTCTATGTCTACGATCAGTACGGTTTCAACGGCCTGGTGAACTTCTCCGTCTCGGGCCTGCCCAGCGGCGTGACGGCGTCGTTTTCGCCGAACCCGACCTCCAGCTCGACCACGGTCGCCTTCACCGCCAGCAGCGCCGCCAGCGTCGGCCAAAGCACGGTGACCATCACGGGCGTCTCCGGTTCCGTCAGCGTGTCGACGACCCTCAACCTCGCCATCTACCTGCCCACCTTCACGCTCGAGGCGCCGACCGCCATCAACATCGGCCAGGGCAACTCAGTCGCGTCGTCGATATCGATTTACTCCGAGTACGGCTTCAATTCGAACGTGGCGCTCTCGGTCTCGGGCCTGCCCGCCGGCTTGACCGCGCTCTGGACGCCGAACCCGACGGCCAGCTCCAGCTCGTTGATTCTCGCCGCCACCGGTACGCTCAAGACCGGCACGTACAACCTGACGATCGCCGGCGTCTCCGGCAGCCAGACCGCGACGGCGACCGTCGCCGTTACGGTGTACGCCCCGACCTTCAGTCTCTCGGCCTACTCCGTCTCGCTCGGCCAGGGTTCGACGGCGACCACGTACGTCTATCTCTCCACGCTGTACGGCTTCAACGGCCAGGTAAATCTCTCGGTCTCCGGCCTGCCCAGCGGCGTGACGGCCTCGTTCGCGACCAATCCCATCACGTACAGCAGCGCGTTGGTCCTGTCGGCTACGAGCGCCGCCGCGGTCGGCCAGTACACCCTCACCGTCACCGGAACCTCGGGCTCGCAGACCGTGACGACGCCCGTCACGCTGACTATCTATGCGCCCACATTTACCATCTCGGGCGGCGGGAGTGTCACGCTCGGCCAGGGCAGTTCGTCGGTCGCCTACTTCTACGTGTCGCCGCAGTACGGCTTTAGCGGCAACGTGACCTTCTCGGTCGCGGGCCTGCCCAGCGGTGTCACTGCGGTATTCTCGCCGAACCCGACGACGTCCAGCAGCACGTTGACCGTGACCGCCAGCGGCTCGGCGCCCTCCGGCGTCTACACCCTGACCGTCACCGGAACCTCCGGCTCGCTCAGCTCGGCCACGACGTTTACGGTGACGATCGCCGCTCCCAGCTTCACGCTCTATAACTACTCCAATGTCAGCCTGGGGCAGGGATCGTCGGGTACGGCGTACGTCTACGTGACGCCAGCGAACGGCTTCACGGGCAACGTGACGTTGTCGGTCGCGGGCCTGCCCAGCGGGGTGACCGCATCGTTCTCGCCGAATGCGACCACGTCCAGCAGCATGTTGACCCTGACGGCCGGCAGCTCCGCGGCGATCGGCCAGTACAACCTCACCGTGACGGGAACGTCGGGAAGCCTGAGCGCGACGACGACCATCCCACTGACGATCGTCGCGCCGAGCTTCACGATCTCGAGCTCCAACATCGGGATCGGCCAGGGCAGTACGGCGTACGAATACCTTTATGTGAACAGCACGAGCGGCTTTGCCGGCAGCGTGACCTTCTCGGTAGCGGGCCTGCCCAGCGGCGTCACGGGAACCTTTTCGACGAACCCCACAACCTATAGCACCAGCCTCAACCTCTCCGTTGCCGCCTCGGTTCCCGCCGGGACCAGCACCGTGACGGTCACCGGCGTCTCCGGCTCGCTGAGCGCCAGCAGCAGCTTCCAGCTCACGATCTATCCGCCGACCTTCTCGCTCTACGACTCAAATCCGACGCTCACCCTGAACCAGGGCGGCTCGGCGAGCAACTACATTTATGTGGAAGCGCAATACGGCTTCAACGGCGCCGTAACCTTCACGGCGAACGGCCTGCCCAGCGGCGTGACGGCGTCGTTCTCGCCGAACCCCTCAACCTCCAGCACGAACCTGGTCCTGACGGCGACCAGCGCGGCCGCCATCGGAAGCTCGACGATTACGATCACCGGAGTCTCCGGCACGGGCTCGGCGAGCGTTCCCATCACGCTGACGGTCGATGCGCCCAGCTTCACCCTGACCGCAACGCCCGCCACGGCGCTGCTCACCCCAGGCAGCTCGCAGAGCACTACCCTGACGGCCGTTGCGCAGAACGGCTTCACCGGCGCCGTCACCTACACGGCCAGCGGCCTGCCCGCCGGCGTGACGGCCTCGTTCACGCCCAACCCCACGACCGGGGCGAGCATCCTGACCCTGACCGCCTCGCCCACAGCCGCGCCCGCGACCGGCATGGTGAACGTGACGGGCGTCTCCGGTTCGCTGAGCGCAACGACCGCGATCGCGGTTACGGTCGGCGCGACGCCGGTCTCGACCAGCACCACGCTCGCGCTTACCCCGGCTGGCGCGACGGTGGCCTCGGGCACGCTCGTGACCGCGACCGCGTCGGTCAACGCTGGCTCCACGCCGCTTACTACCGGGCTGGTGAACCTTTGCGACACGACCGCGACCACCTGCGACGCGGCCCACCTGGTCGGCTCCGCGCAGATCGTCTCCGCCGGCACGGCAACGTTCGCGTTCATCCCCGGTCCGGGCGCCCATCGCTACAAGGCCTTCTTCGCGGGCACGCGCAGCAAGGCGGCGAGCACATCGGCGGTCGCCAACCTCGCGGTGACCGCTTCGCTCGCCTCGACTACGACGATCGCCCAGAGCGGCAGCGCGGGCAAGTACACGCTCACCGCGACCGTCACCGGACAGGGACCGCTCGCGCCTACGGGCAATGTCTCCTATCTCGACGCCACGGACGGGAACTACGCCTTCGCCAGCGCGACGCTCGGCGCGGGTACGGCGACCTTCAGCACGGCCACTCCGCAGACCACTGTCGCCGGCACACAGCCCGAGGCGGTCGCGACCGGCGACTTCAACGGCGACGGCGTCCTCGATCTCGTCAGCGTCAACACCGGCTCGAACAACCTGACCGTCCTGCTGGGCAATGGCGACGGCGCCTTCCGGTCAGCCGCCACGCTGCCCACTGGCTCCGGGCCGGACTCCATCGCGACCGGCGACTTCAACGGGGACGGCCGTCTCGACCTAGCCGTGGCGTCGAGCAACAGCAGCGGCGTCAACGTCTATCTGGGCAATGGCGACGGAACCTTCACGATCTCCAGCCTCAGCCCGCAGACCGGCTCGAACCCGGTCAACATGGCGGTGGGCGATTTCAACGGCGACGGCATCGCCGACCTCGTGGTCACCACCGGCAACTACAGCGCCCCCATCACGATTCTGCTGGGCAACGGCGACGGCAGCTTCACCCCCACGGCCTCTACCCCGGCGCTTGGAAGCAATGCACGCGGAATCGCCATCGGCGACTTCAACCGCGACGGCATTCAGGATCTGGCCATAACGAACGGCAACGGCTTGAGCATCCTGCTGGGCGTGGGCGACGGCTCCTTCGGGACGGCCGCGACCATCTCGTCCATCTATTACCCCACCGCCGTGGTGGCGGGCGATCTGAACGGCGACGGCAAGCTCGACCTCGTCGTCAGCAGCCAGTACTACACCAACGGGACCGTTCTGCTGGGCAACGGCGACGGAACATTCACGATCGGCTCCAGCCCCGCAACCGGCAGCTATGCGCTGTCCCTGGTGCTGGGCGACTTCAACGGCGATGGCAAGACCGATCTCGCCGCAGGCAACGAATACGGCTCGACCGGCGCCATCCTATTGGGCAACGGCGACGGCACCTTCGCAGCCAGCATCCCGGTCGCCACCGGCAGCAGCCCGTACGCGCTGGTCGCTGGCGACTTCAACGGCGACGGCCTCCGCGATCTCGCCTTCGCCAACAGCTCCGGCGGCAGCCTGACGATCGTGACCTCGCAGCTCACGCAGCAGGCGACCGCAGTTGCAACGAGCGTCGCGCCGCTCGGCCAGGGCCAGCATGCGGCGGCGGCCAGCTACGCGGGAGACACGGTCTACGCCGGCAGCGTCTCGCCGACGACGCTGCTCGCCGCCAGCGCCGGCGCGCCCACCGTATCGCTCCATCTTTCGTCCGCCAGCATCACCGAGGCGCAGCCCCTGACCGTCACCATCACGGTCAGCGGCGGCAGCGCAAACCCCGTCCCCACCGGCTCGGTCACCCTCACCGGAGGCGGCGCGACGACCCCGGCGGTTGCGCTCAGCGGCGGCAGCGCGGCCGTCACACTGCCCGCGGGCACGTTCCCGGTCGGCGCGGACCTGATCTACGCGAGCTACACGCCGGACGCCGCCAGCTCGTCGCTTTACACCAGCGCGTCGGGGTCGTCCGGGGTCACGGTAGGCAAGGCGACGCCCGTCCTGAGCTGGTCGACGCCCGCGCCGATTATCTCCGGCGCCGCGCTCAGCGCGCTGCAACTGAACGCAACCGCCTCCGTGCCGGGCACGTTCGTCTACACGCCCGCGCTCGGCGCCGTGCTCGGGCTGGGCAGCCAGACGCTTCAGGTCCTCTTCACTCCCACCGACACGACCAACTACACGACGGCCACGGCAAGCGTCACGCTCACGGTCAATCCGGGTTACGGCATCTGGATCGCCGACGGCAACGGCTACGTCAGCGGCCTGACGCAGTCGGGCGCAGCCATCACCACCGGCCATATCGCGGGCGGAGGCAGGGGCATCGCGGTCGACGCCCTCGGCGATGTCTGGAGCCTCAACGCCGCCGCCGGAACGATCGCCGAGTTCACCAAAGCCGGTTCGCTCATCTTCTCCGCCTTCAACGGGGGCGGCCTCAGCAGCCCCACGGCGCTGGCCTTCGACGGCAGCGGCGTGCTCTGGATCGCCAACGCCAACAACACCGTCTCGGCCTTCACCGGAGCGGGCATCCCGGTCTCGGCGACGCCCTATAGCGTCTCGATCCCGGCGCCCACCTCCATCGACGTCGACGGCTCCG
The DNA here is from genome assembly GCF_900188085.1 of Granulicella rosea. Classification (GTDB taxonomy): domain Bacteria; phylum Acidobacteriota; class Terriglobia; order Terriglobales; family Acidobacteriaceae; genus Edaphobacter; species Edaphobacter rosea. The sequence continues at coordinate 14,410 of NZ_FZOU01000013.1, read as the reverse complement.
GCAACCTCTGGATCACGAACGCCGGAGACAACTCCGTCACCGAGATGATCGGCGTCGCGACCCCGGTCGTCACCCCAATCGCCGCCGCGGTCAAGAGCGGCACGCTGGCTGCGAAGCCCTAACGCAAAATGCGAAGCCCGAACGCAAAAGGAGATACGCGATGCGCATGTTGAACCCTACAATCCGGATCGCCGCTACCTCGCTCATGCTGGCAGGGCTTGCGGGCTGCGGCCTCCGTTCGACCGTCGACTCCAAGGCTCCAGTCGTCGCCCAGGGCGTTACGCTGCAGGGCGCCGTGCACGGCGGGCAGCAGCCGGTCGTGGGGGCGAGCATCCTGCTCTACGCCGCCAACGCTGCCGGCGGTTATGGCAGCAGCTCCACCGCGCTCCTCACCTCGCCCGTCACCACGGACGCGACCGGCGGCTTCGCCATCACGGGCCTCTACACCTGCCCCAGCGCGAGCTCGCTCGTCTACCTGGTCAGCGTCGGGGGCAATCCCGGAGTCGGCGGCGCCAACGCCAACCTCGCCATGATGTCGGCGCTCGGGCCGTGCGGTCATCTCACCGCGTCGACCTTCATCAACATCAACGAACTCACGACGGTGGCGAGCGTCTACGCCCTCTCGCCGTTCATGAAGTCGTACAAGGCGGTCGGTACGAGCGCGGGCAATCCGCAGGGTCTTGCCAACGCCTTCGCCACGGTCAACAACCTGGTCAACATCGGCACGGGCACGCTCTCCGGGCCGACGCTTCCAGCGAACGCCGTGCTGCCCAGCGCCGAACTCAACACGCTCGCCGACATCCTCGCCGCCTGCATCAACTCCGCCGGCGGAGCGGCCGGGGACGGGTCGACCTGCGGCTCGCTCTTCCGGTTCACGACCGCCTCGACGATCCCGGCCGACACCATCGGCGCGGCGCTTAACATCGCCCGCAACCCTGGCAGCAATGTCGCGTCGCTCCTCGCGCTCAGCTCCAGCGCGGCGCCGTACCAGCCGACGCTGGCTTCGGCGACGGACTTCACCGTCTCGATCAGGTACAAGACCGGCGGCTTCAGCTCGCCTTCGGCCTCGGCGGTCGACGCGGGCGGCAATCTCTGGGTCACGAATGCGGGCGGCAACAGCGTCACCGTGCTCAACCCGGCCGGCTCGCCCGCCGCGGGTTCGCCCTTCACCGGCGGCGGCCTCGGCGCGCCGTCGGCCATCGCGGTCGACGCGGGCGGCAATGCCTGGATCGCCAGCTCCGGCAACTCAACGCTGAGCGTCTTCACGCCCGCGGGCTCAGGCACGCAGACCTCCGCCAGCGGCCTCGGGGCGCCTTCGGCCGTCGCCATCGACGCGCAGGGAATCGTCTGGGTCACGAACGCGGGCAACAGCACCGTGACCGCGGTGGCGACCTCCGGCACGAGCGTCACCTCGTCGAACTCCTACAGCGCGGGCGGCATCAACACGCCGACAGCGGTCGCAATCGATCCGTACTAGCGGCCGCCGTAAAGCGCTCGCAGCTTCAGCTCGTCGTTCTTGACGCCGTCGGCAGAGTTCAGGATCGCCGCGCCCGCTGGCTCCGGGTAGACGGTCTGCAGGATGTAGAAGTAGGCGGCGTTGCGCACGCCGTTCAGGTGTCCGTGGTTCGCGGCGTAGTAGGGGAAGGTCTCGGGCGCGGCAGTCCATGTCGCGGCGCGGTGATAGGCGAGGCGAAGCGTCTGGCCCTCGGGCGTCTGGTAGACGTCGAGGCCCAGGCTGCGAAAGATCTCGGCGGCCAGCGCGATCGGCGTCAAGGTCCAGTGTTCGTAGCTCAGGCCGTTGATGCCCTTGGTCGCGCCGCCGCACCAGTTCGTCGTGTCGCTGCGGCAGATCTCGAGCGGAAACGAGCCATCGCTGGCAACCTGCTTGTGCATCAGTTCGAGCCAGCGGTCGCGGCTGGCGTCGATGAGCGCGCGATCGTCGAGAAAGGCGCCGATCGAGGCTTCGAACAGCACGCCCCAGTTACCGTGGTTGTTCTCGAGCTTCGCGTGGATGACCGGGACGAGCTTCGCCCGGACGAAGTCCGCGAAGGGCGCGGAGTTCCAAGCCGCATCCTGTTTGAGGCTGTAGGCCGCCATGAGCGCGTAGGGCCCGTTGAAGTTGAACTCGTCCTCGCCCTGCAGCGTGCCGATGCCGGTCGTGGTCGACGCCCAGGAATCGAGCAGGTTCTCGGCCTTGACGGCGTACCTGCGGTCCTTGCCGATCTGGTAGCAGACGCTGAGATGATACGCCGCATAGGCCTCGCGCTTGATCGCCTCGGCCACGTTTGTCTTTGCGCCCTTGCTCTCGTAGTGCCCGGCGGGCGAGACATCTCCCAGCGGCTCGGGCTGGAGCTTGAGGTCCTGCTGGCATACTGCGCCGAAGCCGCCCCAGCCGGGCTGGGCCGCGACCGCGGCGATCCGCGCCGGAGCAGGGAAGATGCTTGCAGGGGCCTGTCCAACGGCTGGAAGAGTGAGTGAAAGGGCGGCGAACGCGCATGCCCGTGTGATTTTGTGCATCGTGCCTTCTTTCCTTGAGCGATCCATGAGCCTGCATCGGCGGCCTCGCCGCATCGCCGATCTTTTCATTATTTTTACTATGCTTTACGATTCTTTCACAGCGAAATATCGAGGAGCGTAACCATATGCAGACGACGCGGCGTGAGTTTCTGAGTGCGGGGGCGGTAACCTTGGCGGGCGCGGCCCTGGGGATGGGAAAGCCCGCGCGGCCGAATGTGCTTCTGATTCTTACCGACGAGCAAAGCCTGTGGACGCTGGGCCGGTATGGCGGCGCGCTGCCGGGTACGCCGCACATCGATTCGGTCGGCGAGCGGGGCGCGACCTTTCGCAACTTCTTCGTAACCAGCGCGGTGTGTACGCCTTCGCGCGGCTGCCTGATGACGGGGCGTTTTCCGCATGCGCATGGCGCGGTCCATAACGATCTGCCACTTCATGCGGACGAGTTTACCCTGGGCCACATGTTCCAGAATGCGGGCTACGAGACGGGGTATGCGGGCAAGTGGCACCTGGACGGCAAGAACGATCCGAACTGGCCGGATTGGATTCCGGCGGAGCGGTCGTTCGGGTTCCGCGATCATCGGTGGATGTTCAACCAGGGGCACTGGAAGCGTGTGGTCGAGCGGCCCGCGGGCTGGCCGGAGAACAAGGGCCGGGCGGTGGCTTCGGCGAGCTTCGACCGCGATGCGGTGGAGAGGGGCGGCAGTGTGTACGTCGCAACCGAGACGGATGGGCGTCCGGATGAAAGCTACGCCGTCTCCGCCCCCGGCGAATACTTCACCGAGTGGCTTACGGATAAGGCGATCGAGTTTGTCGAGCGTCCGCGCGCGAGCCCATTCTTTTATGTGCTTTCCTATCCCGATCCGCACTCTCCGTTTTCGGTGGAGGAGCCTTATGCGTCGATGTTCGCGAAGAGCGAGCTGAAGCTGCCGGAGACATTTCACGAAAAAAACCTGCCGCAGTGGGCGGAGAAGATGCGCCAGGAAGACCTGAAGCGCGAGGGCGTCGCGAACGCGGACGACCCGAAGCGCGAGGCCATCTTTCACGCCCGCAAGGCGGAGTATCTGGGCATGGTGAAGTGCATCGACGACAACGTGGGCCGCGTGCTGCGGACGCTGCGGGAGCGCGGGCTGGAGGACGATACGCTGGTGATCTTCACCTCGGACCATGGTCAGTACATGGGCGAGCATGGCATGTACTTCAAGAATGCGCTGTACGAGACGGCGCACCATGTGGGAACGATGATGTGCTGGCCGGGCCGCATCCGCGCGGGGATGATGGTCGAACCGTGCATCGCGAACGTGGATCTGCTGCCCACGCTGGCAGGCCTGCTGGGTCTGAAGACGGCGGGCAGGGAGCAGGGACGCGATGGCTCGGCGCTGCTGCGCGGAGAGACCGCCGGCTGGGAGGATGTGGCGTTCATCCACAAGGACAATTTCTCGCAGAGCGGTGTCTTTACGTCTGAGTGGGAGCTGGGGTTGGCGAAGGATGGCGGGTCGGTGCTGTTCGATCGGCGCAAAGACCCGCTGCAGGTGCGGAACCTGTATGGCGATGCGGCGCATGCCGGTGTGGTGAAGCGGCTGACGGCGCGGACGCTCGAACACAATCGCAAGGTGGGGTCTCCGGCTATGTCCTGGCTGGAGGGTTTGAACGCGGTTTAGCGGCTTATCTTTGGGAGCGGATGAGATGTTTCGATTGCGCGGATAAACCCGTGTCCTCTGCGCTACTATCGAACGGAAGACATAGACGGCGTGCGGGGAGATTTCGGATGGTAACGAAGCGAGCGAAGCGCAAGGGCGCGCGCGTGGTGTCTGCCGTGAGCGGTTCCGACGGCGGCCAGGGAATGCTGATCGGCGAGCGCAGGCAGCATGTGCTGAAGCTGGTGGAGAAGAACGGCCGCGTGCTGGTGTCGGAGCTGTCGAGCTCGCTCGGGATCTCGCCGATTACGATCCGCAAGGATCTCGACTACCTGGAGCTGCAGGGACAGGTTCAGCGGACGCATGGGGGCGCGCTGGCGCCGCATAAGACAACCATGCTGGACCCGTCGCTGAAGGACAAGGAAGCGCATCAGACGCGGGAGAAGCAGTTGATCGCGGCGGCCGCGGCGGCGATGGTGCAGGAGGGTCAGTGCGTGCTGCTGGACTCCGGCACGACGACGACGGCAATCGCCCGCGAGCTGCGCCGCTTCAAGCGGCTGACCATCGTGACCAACGCGCTGAACATCGCGGCCGAGCTGATCGATACGGACTTCGACGTGATTCTCGTCGGCGGCAACCTGCGCAAGAATGCGTTCTCGCTGGTGGGCCCGCTGGCCGAGGATGCGCTGCGGCAGATTCACGCGGACATTCTGTTTCTTGGCGTGGATGGCTTCGATGTGAAGTCCGGCATCATGACGCCAAGCCTGCTGGAGGCGCGCGTGAACCGCGTCATGGCCGCCGCGTCGCGCAAGGTGGTGGCGGTGTGCGATTCGACGAAGTTCGACCGGCAGAGCCTGGCGCTGATTATTCCGCCGTCCGCCGTGCAGGTGGTGATTACGGACAAGAACATCGCCGGAGCCCATGTGGAGGCGCTCCGGTCGGCGGGGATTGAGGTTGTGCTGGTCGGTTAGCGCAGCTTCGGTAGCAGCTTGAGCGCGTTTTCGCGATAAACCTTCAGCAGCACGTCGTCGGGCAGATACAGGCCATAGATGTTCCAGCGGCCCTGGCGCGAGGCGTGCGAGGGGTACTCGAAGTACTCGTCGTCGGTCTCGAGGAAGCGGAAGTACTGGCGGTACATGTCGAGCTCGGGCAACAGGTCGGTGCCGAAGAGGATTCGGTCGGCATACTTCAGGAAGAAGCGCCGCGCGCTGTAGGGTTGGCGGCCCAGCTCCGGCGTACGGGCGCTGATGTCGATCAGGAGGTTGGGCAGGGCGTCGAGCTGCTCCGCGAGGTAGGCGAGGTCTTCGCCGGACTCCGCGCAATGCGCGCCGACGAAGGTGATCTCCGGGTGCCGTGCGATGACGCGGTTGCGCTGATCGAGCAGTTGGCGCTTGGTGACGGAGGCGGTCGAAAAGCCCCAGTCGGGATGCGCGGCCAGCTCTTCGAAGCGCTCGTTGGTCGGGTCGATGGGCTCGAAGAAGGCGCTGGGGTCCGCGGTGTGGAACATCACCGGCAGGCCGAGCTTGCCGCAGGCCTCGAAGATCGGCGTGAAGCGCTCGTCGTCGATGCGCAGCAGGTTGCCCTGGGCGTCGCGATGGGTGAGGCCAAGGTCTTTCCAGAACTTGATGCCGACGGCGCCGTGCTCGACCATGCGTTCGAGACGGTCGATGGTGAGCTGTACGAAGTCCGCGCGGTCGATGCCGCTCCAGTCCATCCAGCCGATCGACGAGAAGCGCGTCGGCGCGGCGTTGTGGAAGCGATCCATGATCTCGAGCGCGGTCCGGTCGGTCTGCATGGTGATGTTGACGCAGTGCTCGACGTTGGTCTGGTCCATGATGGCGAGCACCTCGTACGGGTCGGTCGAGTCGAGGTGATTGTGGTAATCGATGACCGGGAAGCGGGCGCGCTCGATGTGATGCACCGGCGTGCGCAGGCACGAGCGGGGATGGAAGTCGCTGAGGCGCAGGTCGACCGAGGTCGTGGCGTTGACGAGGGCGACGAATTTGTCTTCGGTTGCGTTTACGGCGCTCATGCTGATCTTCCTTCGGAGGGTTTGAGAATGTGTTCGGGAGCTGACAGCTATTCGGCCTTCAGCGTGTTCGTTCGTTGTAAGAGTTCGGAGCCGGCGAGCAGGAAGGCGCCTACGCCATAGACGTAGCTCGATGTCGGTTTGAACTGGCCGGGCGCCGCGCCCACGGGCTGGATGCAGCCGAGGCGGCCGTCCCGGTAGATGTGCGCGATCATGCCTTGCCAGGCCTTCTGAACGACGGGCAGATACGTCTTTTCGTCGAGCAGGCCGTGGCGGATGCCCCAGGCGATGCCATACGCGATGAATCCCGAACCGGAGACCTCGGGCAGCGCATAGGCCGAGGGATCGAGCAGGCCGGAGCGCCAGAGGCCGTCCGGGCCCTGCAGTTTCGCGAGCGCGGCGGACATCTGCTGGAGCTGCGCGACGTAGCGCGGACGCGTGGGCCAGTCCTGCGGCAGGTATTCGAGCACGCGCGCCAGGCCGGCGAGCACCCAGCCGTTGCCGCGCGACCAGAAGAGCTTGCGACCGTTCTTCTCGCGCTGCGCAAGATAGCGCTGGTCGCGATAGAAGAGGTGTTCTTCGGTGTCGTAGAGCGCGGTGGAGGTAATGTTCCACTCGCGGTCGAGGAAGTTAAGGTAGGCGGTATTGCCCGTGGCCTTGTAGAGCCGCGTGCAGACGGGAGGGGCCATGAAGAGCGCGTCGCACCACCACCAGAGCGGCTTCTTCGGGTCGTCGGGATGCAGCATCATGGCGCCGAAACGTTGCTGAATGGGCGCGAGCATGGCGGGGTCGCGATGCTGGAGGTAGAGTTCGAGGTAGGTCTGGCCGACGGCCTGATGGTCGGCGTGGAGCGGGTCGGGGCCGGGCTGCCAATGAAGCTGGCGGCCCATGGCGAGCATGTCCTGCTCGAAGGCTGGGCTGGGCAGCGTCCGCGCCGCGGCCATGACGCCCGTGTAGAGCGCGGCGAAGGTCCAATCGTCATTAAAGGCGGCTCTTACGCGCTTCAACTGCCAATCGCCGACGCGCAGCATGGCTTTGCGGATGTCCCTGGGGTCGAGCCGCGCGGAGAGATCGGCAGCGAGCGGGCCTGCGTCGTCCGGCGAATCGCCTGCTTCGGGCAGGAACTCCTTGTCGACCGGCTTCTGCTGCTGGGCGAAGCCGGCGCAGGGCGCCAGGGTGGCGAGGCAGAGGCTTTCGAGGAACGTCCGGCGGGTCAGGGGCATAGGCGAGCCTTTTGTTTCGGTTTGCTTCTATTTTAGTAGCTTGCGGTGGCGAGCTGCTCGAGGCGGCAGATGCCGGCCTCGGCGTAAGGGACGAGCGCCTCGCGAATCTTGTGCAGAATGAGCGCCTCGGGAGCGGGACGCAGCTTGCCGGCGCGCACGGCGCGGTACTGGTCGGGCAGCGCGGCGGAGAGCAGCGTCTCGGGAATGTGGATCTGTTCGAGGTTCTGCATCAGCTTTTCGACGGCCTGCTCGACGGCGGGCTGCTTCCAGTAGTAGCGCATGCGGTCGGAGTAGCTGTAGCGGCGCAGGATACGCTGCTCGATCGGCGTGCCGTGATAGTGCTTGCGCCAGTTGCCGGGCGCGGTCAGCATCTCGTGTTCGAGCGTGGCCGAGAGGTGCGAGAGGCGGTGTGTGGGCAGCAGCTCCTGCTCGATCTTTTCAAGCGCGAAGAGCGCCTCGCGCAGGGCGAAGGTGAGCGCCGGGCCGACCTTGAGGATGGTGAAGCCGTCCTGCACAAGCTGGTGATAGGCGGCGGGACGTTGATAGTCGGTGGAGTGCGCCTCGAAGACCATGCCGGGCGCGTCCGAGAGCACGGTGCGGAGCGACTCGGTCTTGGACGGGGTGTAGTCGACGACGGAGTCGTGGTTGAACTCGACCCCGGGCTGCACGACAAGCGCGATCACGCGAGGCCAGACGCGTTCGAGGCCCGCGGCGGCGAAGACCTCGCGGTGGATGCCGAGGGTGTGGCGCGCGGCGGAGGTGTGGGTGACTTCGAGCTCCGAGAGCGACTCGGTGGCGCCGCCGGGAACGGGAACTTCGGTGCCGATGACATAGAAGCGCGGGGCGCCGTTCGCGGCTGCTTCGGCGGCGCGGCAGAGGCGCGCGGCGCGCTCGGCGATCGTACGGTCGGGCAGGATCGCGGGGTCGCCCAGACAGGGCATGGAGGCGTCGAGGTGGATCTTGACGAAGCCCGCGCGGGAGTACTCGGCGACCATCATCTCGGCGTGCTGCATGGCTTCGGCTTCGGGGAGATGCTGCCACGGATTGGGGCCAAGGTGGTCGCCGCCGAGGATGAGGTTGTCGGGCGCGAAGCCGAGCCGGACAGCCAGCTCGACGACGAAGTTGCGGAAGTCCGCGGGGCGCATGCCGGTGTATCCGCCGAACTGATTCACCTGGTTGCTGGTGGCTTCGACGAGCAGGGGGGAGTGGTCGTCAAGCGCCTGCAGAATGGCAGCCTGCAGGACCAGCGGATGAGCGGAGCAGACGGAGTAGAGGCCGAAGGGCGCGCCGGCGGCATAGGCGGCTCCCATGGTTTCGAGGAATTCTGACATGTCGCACCCATTTCTATTGCTATTGGATCTAATCCATACTAAAACACAACAAGAATAATAAAACAATATGAACATTGTGTTGTTTTTCATTCCGCTTCGCCCAATACCGAACAAAATTTCAGGAGGATCTACCAATGCGTTTCAGCAGAATGGTTTTCAGCGTCGTCTGTATGCTGCTCCTTTGTGGTGGGCAGTGGGGACCGAATACAGTGCAGGCACAGAGCTTTACGGTGCAGAACCGGCCATCGAAGGGATCGGTGACGCCGGGACAAAGTATGGTGATTACGCCGATCGTGCAGGGCTCGGGCGGTTATACGGGCACGACGGCGTTGACGGTGAGTGGGCTGCCGACCGGCGCGACGGCGACGTTTGCGCCGGCGTCGGTCTCAGGCGCATGGGCGGTCAGCGTGCTGACGATTGCGACGGCAAGCAGTACGCCGGCGGGCACGTATACGATCACCGTCACTGGCACGGGCGGCGGATTGACCGAGACAAGCGCGTTCGCGCTGACGGTCGGCTCGAGCTTCACGTTTACGCATCCGGGCATTCTGATCGATGCGGCGCAACTGGCGACCATGACGTCGAATGTGGGCTCGTCGCCGTGGAAGACGGCGCTGGCGAATGCGAAGGCAAGCAGCTTCGGATCGCTGACCTATACGGCTACGCCATCGGCTTCGGTCGATACGGATACGTCGCAGGGAACGTACCTGATGGACGATGCGGAGGCCGCGTATACGCAGGCGCTGCTCTGGTGCATCACGAAGAACACGACCTATGCGACGAACGCGATTGCGATCATGAACGCATGGTCTTCGACGTTGACGGGCGGCTTCAACGGCTCGAACGAGTACAACACGCCGGCCTGGGCGGCGGGGGTATGGGCACAGGCGGCGGAGATCATTCGCTACACCTATGTGAACGGCAGCGGGGTGAGTTACTGGGCCTCGTCGGATATTACACAGTTCCAGACCTTTCTTACCGGGCAGTTTGTGCCGATGCTGACGAACGACCGCGGGCAGGGCAACTATGGCGGCAATCTGCACGCGGCGACGGCTGCGGCGATGATCCATATCGGCGTGTTCATCGGCGATCCGGGAACGTTCTTCCGCGGGCTTTGGATGTGGCGCTATGCGTTGCCGGCGTATGTGTATGAGCCGGGCGACGGGAGCTATCCGGCGCCGCCGATCGACTGGACGGCGTCCTATACGACCTCGGCCCACATGGTCACGTACTGGTATAACCAGGCGACGTATCCGGAGGGCGTGAGCGAGGAGACGTGCCGCGACCTGGGTCATACGCGCTGGGGCTTCGGCGCGCTGGCCAATGGCGCGGAGACCGCGTATTTACAGGGCGTCGACCTGTATGGGGAGAGCTCGCTGGGCACAAGCAACGCAGTGCGGATGCAGGACGGTCTCGAGTTCAATGCCGACTACCTGAACGGCGCTACGCCGCCGAGCACGTTGTGCGGCGGGACGCTGACGATGGGCAGCTCGGTGGGTACAGGCGAGATCGCTTACAACGCGCTGGTGAATCGCAGAAGCATGAGTCTGCCGGAGATGAGCGCCTATCTAACGAGCGTGCGGCCTACCGGGGCGAACTACTTTATGAACTGGGAGACGCTGACGCACTACATGAATCCGTAAGTGGTGGGGTGAGCGCCGGTACGTGGCGCTCACCCTGCAACATGAGCAACAAAATAGCCTCCACCTTCGCGAGTTAGAAAGCCTGCTCGATCTCTTCGAGGGTCTTGCCTTTGGTCTCGGGCAGGAAGAAGGCTGCGGTGATGAAGTAGACGACGGTGCAAGTGGCCCAGATGGCGAACATGGTCGCGTAGCCGTGGTCGGTGACCGTGGGCAAGAATGCGCCGGCGATGAGAGTGGAGACGCCCTGGTTGATGAGCAGCGCAATGCCCATGCCGTTGGAGCGAATGCGTGTCGGCATCAGCTCCGACAGGATGAGCCAGACGACGACGCCGGGGCCGATGGAGAAGCTGGCGATGAAGAGTGCAAGGCAGAGGGTGATGGCCCAGCCTTCGCGCTGCGTGGGCTGCGGAGCGAGATAGGCGTGGCGGATGAGCAGGCGCTGGCCAGCGGTCTCGGGCGCGAGGTTCAAGGTCTCGGCGTCGCTGGTTGCGAGGGTTGCGATCTTCTCGCCGTCGCCGAAGCTGTAGACGACGGTGAGGCTGAGGGGCGCGGTCTCGCCGGGGTTCAGGGCGCGCAGTGCGCCTGCGTTCAGCGAGAGCCGGTCGTCCGACACGCGGGCCTGCAACTCTGCGGGGATGTCGTGGCGCCGGACCTCTTCGCGATGGAAGAAGAAGGCCGTGAGCGAGAGCGCGAGGAAGACGCCGGCGGAGCCGAGTGTGAGGAGGAACTTGCGCCCCTTGCGGTCGATGAGGCTGACGGCGACGAGGCTGACGATGCAGTTGAGCAGCTTGACGGCGAGGTCGCCCTGGGCCGCGCGGGTCGCGGTCATGCCTGCCTGCTTGAGGATCAGCGATAGGTAACCGAGGATGGAGTTGATGCCCGTGGCCTGGTTGCAGGCGAGGACGACGCAGGCGAGCACGAAGGGCAGGATGTACTTGCGCTGGAGCAGCGGGCCGGCTGCGGCTGTGTCCTCGGGGCCTTCGGCGGCGAAGCGCTGCATGTTGGCGAACTCGCGATGGGCCTCGTCGGCCGTGGAGGTGCGGAGGAGAGATGCGAGCGCTTCCGCGGAGCGGCCCTTGCGGAAGAGCCAGCGAGGGGTCTCGCTGAGGGCGAAGGTTCCGGCGGAGAAGAGCAGGCCGGGATAGATGACGGAGAGGAACATGCCGCGCCAGGCGTGGTTCTGCGCGCACTCGATGAGCATGGCGTTACCGTGCGCGGCGGCGATGGCGAGCTCCGCGTCGCGGATGAAATACCAGCCGATGACGGCCGCCATGACGATGCCGAAGGTCAGCATGAACTGGAACGTCGCCGAGCCTTGTCCGCGGGAGTGCGCGGGCAGCGTCTCGGCGAGATAGAGCGGCACGACGACGGCGATCACGCCTCCGCTGATGCCCTGCATCAGGCGGCCGAGGAAGAGAGAAAGAAAACCGTGCGAAAGCACGATCAGCAGTACACTGCAGACGAAGAGCAGGCCGCTGGCGATCATCATCTTCCTGCGCCCGGCGAGATCGGCCAGGAAGCCCGCGATGAGCGACGAGACCATCGAGCCGCCCAGCACGGCCGCCACGATGGCGGAGGTTTGCGCGACCGTCAGATCGACGGTCTTGCCGAGATAGAGCAGAGCCGCGGAGATGATGCCGATGTCGATGCCGTAAAGCAGGCCGCCCAGCCCAGCAATGACGAGCAGGAAGCGGCGATGGAAGAGGGCCGGTGCGGAATGCTGTCTTGTGGCATGGCCGACGCGTAAGGGGGCGGGAACGAGAGGCATGGAGTCGGGTTCCGATCTTGGAGTGTTTTCCGATGTCGTATGTTTCGTTTTGTTATGTTATATTACGTTGTATCGAAACAGGCGAATCCGCGCGGCTATCTTTTCAGACGCCGTTCGCACCTATCCTGAACCGGCAGACGAGCGAAGAGGGGAACACATGACAGCCGAAGTGAAGACAGTCGTCGAGATTTTGAATCAGCCCGAGGTATGGCAGCAGTGCCTGAAGGACGTCAAGGGCATGGACTTCAGCGCCATGCTGGCGAAGTACGATCCGCGCAGCATTCCGTGGCTGTTTGTGGGCTGCGGCACGAGCTTCTATCTGGCCCAGGGCGCGGCTGCCAGCTTTACGGAGCTGCTGGCGTCGCCGGCTGGCGCTGTGCCTGCGTCGGAGATTCTGCTGAACCCGAAGCTCGTGTTTCCGCGCGGCGCGCAGGCGTTCTTCCCGGTGTTGATCTCGCGCTCGGGACACACCTCCGAGGTGCTGCAGGTCGCGGACTATCTGACCGCGCAGGGCGTCGAGTTTCTGGCCGTCACGTGCGATGGCCGCGAGCTGGCAGAGGCGACCGAATATCTGCTGAAGCTGAATGTCGTGGAAGAGAGCACGGTGATGACCTCTTCGTTCACCACGATGCTGCTGTCGCTGCAGTACATCGCGGCGAGCGTCGCGGGAAACGAGAGCTTTTTGGCGGCGCTGACCGAGCTGCCGCGGCACCTGCGCCGCCTGCTGAAGATCTATGCCGACGATGTCGAGGCCTTCGCGAAGAATGACTTCGAGGACATTGCGATCCTCGGTCAGGGCGCGCTGTATCCGATCGCCGAGGAGACGGCGCTGAAGGTGATGGAGTCTTCGTCGACCTATGCGCAGTTCTTCCATACGCTGGAGTTCCGCCATGGGCCGAAGTCGGTGGTGGGTCCGGCGACGCTGGTCGGCGGGTTGCTGTCGGAGTCGAACCTCAAGAGCGAGCTGCAGGTGCTGCTGGAGATGAAGCAGCTCGGCGCGAAGATCTACGCCGTGGTGAACGAAGCGCCCGATGTGCTGCGTGTGGCTGCGGATCTGCTGATCGAGCTGGAGATTCCGGGGCCGGAGCTGGCTCGGCTGGCCGCGTATGTGGTGTGGGGTCAGTTGCTTGGCAGCTATCGCGGGCTGGAGAAGGGTCTGGACCCGGACAATCCACGCAACCTCAGCCGTGTGGTGACGATCTAGGACGGATGCCGATGAGCCGTTTCGATGTGACGATCGCGGGCGAGATCAACATGGATCTCATCCTGTACGGGCTGCCGCAGGAGATGGCGGTGGAGCGGGAGTTGCTGGCGCAGCGGTTTGCCATGACGCTGGGCAGCTCCTCCGCCATCCTGGCGCATAACCTTGCGGCGCTGGGGTTGAAGGTGGGCTTCATCACCAAGGTGGGGAAGGATCCACTGGGCGCCACCGCGATGGAGTGGCTGCGCGATGCTCAGGTGGACCTCTCGCGCGTGATGATCGCGGGAGGCGAGGCGCAGACCGGCGTGACACTGCTGCTGCCGCATGGCTCGACGCGGCATATTCTCACCTACCCGGGGCTGATGGCGGAGATGACGGCGGCGGAGCTCGATGTCGATTACCTGGCTTCGAGCCGGCACTTTCATGTGTCTTCGATCTTTCTGCAGACCGGTCTGCGGGCGGAGCTTCCGGCGCTTTGCCGCACGTTGAAGGGCAGGGGCTTGACGATCTCGCTCGATACGAACGACGATCCGGACGATCTGTGGGGAGAGCCGCTGGAGGAGCTGCTGGGTATCGTCGATGTGTTTTTGCCCAATGAGGACGAGGCGAAGCGGATCACCGGGGCTATCGATGCGGAGGCTGCGATCTCGCTGCTGGCGCTGCGCGTGCCGGTGGTGGCGGTGAAGTGCGGCGCGCGCGGATCGCTGGTGCAGGCGGGCGGCCACCGCTGGAAGGCCGATCCGCGAATTGTAACCCCGATGGATACGATTGGCGCGGGCGACAGCTATAACGCAGGCTTTTTGAAGGGCTATCTCGCAGGATTGCCGCTACAACGTTGCGCGGAGATGGGCAATGCAACGGCTGCGCTCTCGGTCTTGCGACAGGGTGGCACAGAGGCGTTTCGCGATGCGGCGTTGATGCGGGAGTTCCTGGGGGAGATGGCTTAGGTTGGTGGCGATACAGCTCTAAGGGTGCTCTGATTAAGTCCGCAACCCATATCCCAGGGGCTAAAGCCCCACTGACTCTGCGGGGCTTATTGTCCGGGCTAAAGCCCGGACCTATCT
>NZ_FZOU01000020.1 GCF_900188085.1 Granulicella rosea | reverse complement strand
GTTTCAGTCGATGTGACGATGCTTCTACGGAAGTCTGAGTCCTGTTCTCCGAGCTGGCGAACCTCCTGCAGGCTGACCTCGATCTCCCGGCCATCGTCACGGCGTACGTAGCGAAGGGTCTGCGGATTAAGAACGATGGCCTTGAGGCGTTTTACATAGCCTTCCTGGATCGCGCGGAAGATGGGATAGGAGTAGATGATCCTGCCCGCCATGAGCTTTCCATCCGCCCTTGCCGGGGTCGCGCTGAAATTGACGATCTTCGCAGCGGGAAACTTAGACCGAAGCGTGTCCCAGCTGGCGGCGACGTTGTGATGCCCCTCATCGAACACGATTAGGTCGAAGAAATCATAGGGAAGGTTTTGAAGCCACCGGTTAGCGGCACCCTGCAGCTGGCCGATGTTGGTGATGACGACATCGGCTTCTTCAAGGTCTGCGGCGTTGGTCGACGTCCCACGAATCTCAACCGGCTCCGGAAACGGTTCGCCATCTAAAATACGGCACTTTGTGTAGAACATGGTGGGCAGGGCAGGGTCGAAATCGTCACGCAGCTGGGAAGCGATTGAAAGTCCCGGCGCGATGACCAGGGTGCGTTTAGCCTTGAAAGCAAAAGGCGTAATGGTGATGCAGCCGGATTTGCCGCAGCCAACAGGTAGAACAATGCCAACTTCGCGTTCGGCAGTTTCTTCGTGGGCGAAATTGACCAGAGCGGCGAACGCTTCTTTCTGCGGTGTGCGGATAAGGGCGTTTTCGAGGATGTCCGGCTGACGTGTTTGGTATGCGTTACTGTCCATTGATCGGTCCTTTAGAATCTCTGCTTAGGAAAGGGCAAGCGCTCCCTGCCCGTGTGGCCCGGGAGCGCTTGACTGGTTAGTTGCTGCTTGCTGCGGCTGCTTCAGTTTCCCAATCCTCAGCGTCGGCATACACGTCCGCATCGGGCTCCGGCTGGTCGTTATCGTCGTCGAATTGACCGCGATCCGGAGGCGTAGCTGCCTGGTACATGCGCTGGAAGGTCCGCCCCCAAATAACGAGTTCTTCGTCGATCTGGTCAAGCTCGCTCCGCCATGCACTGCATTGCTTGCGGTCAACGCCGGCCGTTTCAACAAGCGGACGGCCATCGTCGCCGACCACAGCGGAAACAGCCTGGAATGCAACGGTCAGCTGCTCCATAGCCCGAGCGAAATCGTTCACCCGATTATGGAAGCGGTCTGTTGCAGTCTCCCCAGCTCGCGCCGCACGCGCCTTTCCGGCTGGCGGGTATTCCTCTCGCAGAAAAATATCGTTGACGGTCTGGTCGCCGGATTTATCCGCCAACTGCCTCACTTCGCCTTTATCGTCGACCGCCCGGATCGGTCGGCCTGCAGCGAAGTCCTTCAAAGCCTGCGCCAACTGCAATATGCCCTGGGGCCGCTGCCGCATGACATCGAGCACTTCGCCCGGAGTTCTACGATCAGGCTGGGCATTGTTGTTGGTGCCCCGGTCGGCGTTTAGCCGGCCTGACACGATGAGCGGATAAGCGGCTCGAACACCAAGTTCCAGCGAAGCCGAACCTGGCTCGGTAATGTTCGAGCTGGCGTAAGACTGGTGTACTTCCTTCATCGCCTCCTCGGCGAGCTGCTCCGTCGTACGGTCGGTTCCAGACCACTTCTCGCGGTGGGCGGCCTTGCCGTACGCATGTTTGAGGTAGCGGCGGATTTGATCCGTTTTGGACGGATCATCCGCAACCGCTCGCAAGATTAGTGCGGTGGCTAGCTCGTTCATCAGCTTAGGCGTAATGCGCTTACGCGTCGACTGGCTGGTGACAGCGATACGAATCGCCTGGACCGTTTGAGGATCCCGCGTAAGGAACAGCTCGGTGATCTGAGCCGCCCGGATCGCGGGATCATCGGACAGATGGGCAGCCTTCGCTTCCGCTCGCGTGCATGAGCCAGCAAAATAATCTCGCTTGGTGGCAGAGATGAGCCCTTGCCGGTAAAGCTCGTCCAATACCTCGTCCGCAAGTGACTCGTTTTCTGGCCCTTCCCCCCAAGGTTTGGGTGGATCGACGTGGCGGAGCGCGACCATCGACTTCACGGCCGTAGCAAAGCCAGTCGTGCTTGCACCATGACGGCGAAAGCCAACCAGGATCAGGGCCGGTATGCGTTCACAACGCAACGCGATCTGATCCTCCCCGGTCGCACCGCCAGCTTCAAACCGTTCGCTCAGCTTGCGATAGAGCGTTCTCAGCTTGGCGTCCTGGTCCTCGTACGGAACGTCGGCCGAGCGAACTTTCAGCAGGCTATGAACGGCCGTCAGACGAGACGACCCTTCCACCGTTGTAAGCGTGGTTACGGCTCCCATGCCATCCTGGTGATCGTATGTGGTCGCAACCAACCACACGGCCTCCATGACGCCTTGGGACGCAATCGACGTACGCCAATCATTGTCGGCCAGAACGTACTTCGAAGCTTGCTGTGAAGCCCATACAAGCTGGTGCTGGCTCTCGATCTCGACGCATAGCTCGGGTTCTTCCGGGTGACCGGCGTCTCGCGGTTTCGGCTCCGGAATTGGCCGGAACTTCGACTCCTCGCTGCCGGTGCCGGGATCAACGGCGAACGGATGACGCCGCGCCGGCAGAATGCGCGGATTGCGTGGATCGGGAATTGCCTTGCGGGCCCACACGGAGGTGCGGATGCCAAGCAAGGTGCCGCCTGGAACGGAAATTTCCTCGACTCCAGGATCCGACGGTTCGCCGATAGTCTTACGAACTTCGGCGGGATCGACAACGGCATTGGCAATGGTGGTCGCAGCTTCGTCTGATAGACGGAAAGCCGCTTTCAGTTTCTCGACAAGGGTTTGGCGAGAACGGGCATTGGCGTAGTCCGGCAATGCCTCGACTGGACGGGGAAGAACGCTTTCATCTGAATAAGTGATCATTTTGTTGCTCCTTAGCATCGTGAAGGCAACTGAGGCATTCACTCCCGGCTGGCGGGAACCTCGGTTGCGCGGTTGGCGTCATAACCGAGGTGCTAAGGGCACTATTAGGTGACCTTGGGCGCATCTCCCTCCGCTTACCGTAGTTACCGGCGTCACAGAAGGCGCAACGAACATTTCTGATTCTTCTCAAGACGTACAGGGGAACCAGGCAATCTGGTTATTCCCTGCGTAGCCGCCCCTCGCCAGGCAAGGGTAGAAGAGCATGGTGCTCGCGTCGCAGTTCGTCTTTACTATATCACGATAGACCGCGCTCTACACAACGCAGCTGGACGAGGGTGGACATCCCTTACAGTATTTGCATCAGAATAGCTCGCTCTTTATTCTTGATTCAAGAATTAAGAATGAAGAGGATATTTTCATGCTTCGCCCTTTCGACATTGCGGTACTGCTGAAACTGACGCTTCCAGGAGCTGCAGAGTCGTCATTCCAGAAACTTGCTTCCGACCTTCATGTCGCCAGTTCGGAGGTGCACGGGGCCATTAAGAGGGCGCGGGTATCTGGCCTGATGCAGCACGATGGGCCCAAAAAGGTAAACCGGTCAGCACTCCTGGAGCTCTTGGGGCATGGCATGAGGTACGTGTATCCGGCGGTACGGGGAGAGCTGACCAGGGGGGTGGCGACTTCTTTTGCAGCCGAGCCATTGCGAAGTGTCATTCACGATAGCGGAGCTGAAGTGCCTGTGTGGCCTTATGTGTTGGGGAAGATGCGCGGTTATTCCTTTGAGCCACTCTATAAACATGCCGCCGAGGCGGCTCTAGCAGACCCTGCGCTTTATGAGCTCCTTAGCCTTGTCGACGCGCTGCGGGATGGACGAGTCCGCGAGCGAAAGATTGCTCTAGAGATGATGAGCAAGAGGTTACTGGAAAATGGCTAGCAATCTGCCACTGCTGGAGGAAGCGGCTGCGAAGTTAAAGCATCTGCTGCCTGAGGTCGTCTTCGTGGGAGGATCGACGCTCGATCTTATCGTGACCGATCAGGGCTCCGCTCCGATTCGATCCACATACGATGTGGACGTGATCGTTGCGGCGGACTACGCCGATTACTCGGCTTTCTGTGATCGACTACGAGACATTGGCTTTGATAACGACACCCGCCCCGATGCTCCGCTTTGCCGTTTTCTCCACGGCGGCCTGATGCTCGATGTGATGTCGACCCAAAAAGACGCACTCGGCTTCTCGAACCGTTGGTATGGAGGGGCAATCCAGACAGCGACGCTGGAGTCCTTGCCCAGCGGCAAGGTGATCCGGTTGATTACCGCCCCCTTCTTTCTTGGAACCAAGATGGAGGCGTTTTACGATCGTGGCGAAAACGACTACTACATGAGCCACGACCTGGAAGACTTCATCGCCGTTGTCGAGGGAAGAGAGCAGTTGCTCGAAGAGCTTGCCGGAGCCCCTGGCGATCTCCGCAAGTATCTAGGGGAAGCAACCGGCACGCTTTTACGAAACGAGCGGTTCATGGAGGCGCTACCGGGATATGTTCCGGGCGATTCTATTAGCCAACGCAGAATCCCGATCATCATTGAACGCTTGAGAAAGATGGGCGAATTGTGACCGATCACAAGAAGTTGGCTGTGACAATCTGTAGCGCAGTGCTAATGAGTGGGCTTTTCCTGGGGTGCTCGAAAGCACAGGCGGACATCGGGGCGCCACCCGATGTCCGCGTTTCTCTGTCTTCCCATGGTTTGCCTGCCGGCTTCTTTCAAGCAGGCGCGGACAAGTGTGCCGGTCAGATCATTGGCTATCGATTCGTGGTTTGGTTGAATAACGATAGGGTCGCTGTTGGATTCAATACCAGCCCAAACTGTCGTCAGTCACGCGACCGCAAAGTCGATGGACTGGCCCGCATCCTGATCTTCGATCTGCACGGAACTATTGCGGCGAGCAGGGACGTTCCATACTTGGCTGATGGATACGGTGAAATGGTGGCTGATGGAGAGGCAGAAGCCGGTCCGGGCGGGACGCTGCTCTTCAGAATCCAATCAGTCAATCTCGATCCGCAAGGCGCAAATGAGTCCAAGTCAGCAGTGCTCCTCCTCGATGCAAACCTGAAAGATGTCACACGGTTGGATCGCCTTTTGGAACAAGCAACTTTCCTGAACCACGCTCTTGTGTTCCAGGAGGGATTCACGCTTAATGGCCCGCGCACGTATTCCGTTCTCGACGGTTCTCCGCCAGTGGAAATCCAACGATGGACAGAGGATTGGCCCGTGGGGACGATGGACCGCAAGTTTGGAGAACATCAGTTGGCCTATATGCTCTGCCGGCAAGAGCTTCGGCCAAACGTGTACTCGTCCACGAACATCATCTACGCAGGTGCTAAGCGCGGTTTCGGGTGTCAGATGAGCGCCGTCCTGGGTCGCCGTCGCGCTCGCGTGGAACAGATTCAGGAGCATGAAACGTGTCGCTGCGACCTCGGCCAGGAGCAACTCGCTGGTGTCCGGAGTCGGCCGCGCCGCCTCAAGCGCAACGTCGCGGAGCCATGCGGCGAGCTGCTTGCCGGAGCGTTTGGCGGCGGACTCGATCTCGTCCAGCTCCTCGGGAGAGAGCCGGGTGGCTACTGTTTTGGCGCGGGGGAGGTTACGAGCTTCTGGGTCGGGGAGCGTCTGGGAGCTTGAAACAGGGCCTGTGCGGGGAGTGCTCAAGAGGTACCGCCTTCGAGACACCGTAAGGCGGAACTCTGTGAGCCGTCAAGCCTGTAAACGGATCTTCGCGACTCTCCCTTTTAGAATCAATGCGTTTACGCCAGAGTGGAGAATTCGTTTACGCAAGCCGTCCAGTTCTGCGGTCGCGTTTACGTGGGCAAGCTAAGTGGCTGATTCGAAGCGCGTTTACGTTGGCAAACGGCAAGTTGCTCCACAGCAACCCTTTGGGGGTGTTGTGTCATTACTTCTTCCGCTGCAAAGCAGCGCAGGCCTTCTAGCTCGAAGCTAGGGGGCCTCAGAGAGCCACTGGAGACCTGCTGGGAGGGCGACGGAGGCAAAGTCCAGATGGACGACACGGCGATGCCCTGGGACGCGCGCAGGGCTCGACGCATGGAGCAGGAGAGGCCGCATCAGCAACGCTCCTCCAAGTCCGACCGCGCAGACCTCCTCTGGCAAGCTCACGCGGAGAGCCGGAATCTCCTCCTCGGGGATCTTCCCGCGCGTGTGCGATCCAGGCAGAACACGCAAAGCGCCGTTCTCTTCACCACAGGGATCGAGATGCAATCGCACCGTGAGCATGTGCTCTAGGATCGCTGCCGGAGGCTGGACGTGGAGGACATCCGCCTTCATCGACCACGGTCCAAAACCATCAACTTCGACACGTTCCCGCACCGCAATCGTTACGTCCTGATGCCACGGAACCTTCCAGTTTGCGTCTGGAATCTTGTCGAACAGAATGCCTCGGACGGGAAAGAAATGAGCTCCGAGAATAGGTTCGATCAGCGCTCGGACAGCATCGGAATCTGCCAGTTCCCTCACCTCGGCCGACACGTCCAGGAGATTGCGGACGGCGAAGATTCCGCCACGCTTCCGCACCGATCCGGTGTCGCCGATGCGCTGAAGAGCGTGCAGGAGATCGTCCACTTTCTCACGCGAGAGAACATCTTCGACGATCGCAAACCCGTCGGTCTGCACTCCGTTCTCGTTGCTGGTTTGAGCGATCATCACTTCCCCATTTTAGGTGAGCCGGCGCAAACAAATTGCGTTGTCTGGATGATGTCGGAAACAATGACAGTCATGCCCGAAGCAACAAACCTCCAGCAGCCTGCCGCTCCCAAAACCTTACCTCTGATGATGCTGGCCATTGGTTTTGTTCTCATGCTCGGCTCGGTCATCCTGGCTGGACGCCTGATCTGGGAGATGACTTCGCTTACTTGGCAGTACGGCCCGCAGATGATTGGGTTCTCTCTTGCGCATGGTCCGGGAGCTTTGTTGTTCCTGTTTCCCCTCGCTCTATTTGTTTGGCTGCTTGTGTCCGCGTGCACAGTTATTGTGTGGAAAGCGAAGCGAAAAGTTGTACGCAATCGGAGCTGGATTACTCTCGGCTCAGCTGTCTTGGCCCTGGGTCTTCTTTCACTGCCGCAAGGGTTTTGGAACGTGATCTTTGTTGGCAAGATGGCTGCCAGCCCTCGCGCCCCGGAACTCCTCGTCTACGCGGCGGGAGAGGGAGAAGATCGGGTGGTGCGCGGACTCCTACAGCGAGGAGTTCCGATTGACGCAAGGGATCGGGAAGGAAACACCCCACTTCACTTTGCTGCTGGAGCTGGGAGGACGGAGCTGGTGGGTTACCTGATCGGCAAAGGAGCTGACGTGAATGCCGTCAACCTGTATGGGGACAGTCCACTTGAGCGAGCATCCGCAAATCATCGGATGGATGTTGTCCAGGTTCTCTCAGAGCATGGGGGCAAAGACATCAAGGGAGATGCGGAACAGCGTGATCGGGCAAGCAAAGAGATCGTCCACCGCGATATCGAGGAAATGAATTCGGGCCGGAGGTGAATGGATGCGAGATACTTCTCTGTTCCTTCCGGATACCATTTCCGATGCGTTGCGCGGCGATCTGGCGACAGGTTTGCGTGCAATTGCCGATGCGCTCGACGCTCGGAAACTCGATGGCAAATTCGTCAGCGCGAGTGCTGCAGCAGGTGGACGACACGACGACCGACTGCATCTCCGCATCGTGCTCGACGTTGCCGCTCCCATCGTCCAAACCATCGCTCCTGCTGGTTCTATATTGAAGCTGGACGATCAAAGCTGAGTGTTCGCCAGCTGTGAATCCCCATCACTTCCCTGCCACGGCCGATCGTCGGCAAAGAGCTTCGCCTGCTTCGCGGCGACACCTTCCCGGTCCAACTCCGCGAGCCTGCTCTTCCATTTCTCGACCAGCTTCGATGCCTGCCGGCTACGTCGTTCGGCACGTGCCAGCATCCGTTCTGCATGCGTTCTCTGCCGGGTTTGGGGGTCGGAACTGTTTTTCATGTGCGTGATCCGAAACCAAACTCCGCATGGCCTCCGGCGTCTTGATTGTCCTTCATTGGGGATTGTCGTCGTCGTGCCTGTGCGATTTGTGGAACGCGTTCTGGGCGTTCCAAGGGTCACCCTTTTGTGACCGTCAAATCCATCAGGCAGCTTTGGTTTGTGCTGTTGTCGTTGCCGTTGCTAATCCACATCTCGGCATCACCGACTACAGGATTAAGAAAAACTAGAGGCAAAGACTAAAGGCTTAACTACAGGCTTCCTTTAAGCAGCGAAAAAGCGTCACCGTTTCACCGTATAAGCGTCACCGTTTCACCGTAGTGCCGTCACCGTTTCACCGTAGCAAACCAAAGATTGTCAATGTTTTAGCGTCACCGTTTCACCGTAGCAAAGATAGGAAAACTCAAGACTTAGCTGCAATTGCCGTTGGCGAGGGATGCACGATCAGGGCTGAGGTTGTTGTTTCTAGCTTGAGCGCTGGGTAGACGAGTTGGATCTTCTTAAGAGCAAGCAATACCTTCGCCCGGAATTGTCGGAGCTCCGCGTACTCCGCGCCCATTTGCCCGTGCAGCCCTTCCCAAGGAACGATTCGGGGTTCGCGCTTTTTGTTGGCGCTGAACGCGGTATGGGCCAGCCAAGCGTACAGGTCGAGAGCCAGGGGAGAACGCTTCAAAGCTCGAAGAGCTCGCATGTCGACAGGCACCGGAGCTGCGGTGATGGCGGCATAGAAGTCCTCTCCGAGCTCGACCCAACTCTCCCAAAGGTTATCCTGCTGCGACCGCGCCGGGTCCCACCAAAGGGTTCCACGAGGTGCGATCTGCATGTCGACGTAACTCTTGCTCCACTCACGCTTATCCTCGAACGTGACGATGGCCCGGAACAGGCGCTCCATCTGCGAATGAAGCCTGGCGGCATCTCCGCGCTTCCCTCCCCCGGTTCGCGGGTTTAAGCCGATCTCTCGCATGAAGGAGTCTAGGCTGTTCCCGAGCCGTATGCGCCGGCTCTTCTTCTGTGTGGCCTCAGTGACGAGCCAAAAGAGAAGGAGCCGAGGTATAGAGCCGTAAGGGTAAAGCGGCTTGCGTGTCTTGAGATCGACATAAGGACGGATGGCCAGCGTGAGATGTCCGTTCGTGCGAGCCCACACAGAGACATCGCCTGGGTCGGAGTGCGGGAGGGTGCACTGGACAAGCTGGCGTGCCATGTAGGAACGCTCGACTGCCTCTGGGCTCATGCGGATGTCGACAGCTGCGTCAATCAGCTTGTCCGCGTAGCTACCCTTTAGAGCGTCTTCCTTTATCTTTCGCGGCATTCGTGGGGTGCTCCCTGAACAGCGTCGTGGCGTATTGACGTCAATGCGTCACGACGCCGTACTACTCGGCCAGCTTTGGCAGGCCCTTGTCAGTAAAAACGCGGTTGAGTCCTCTAACCGCAAGCGACTGGATACTCATCCCTTCAGAAACGGCCAGCTGGTGAAGCCGTTCCCATTCAGAACGTTGCAGACGCACTGTCAGGGCCACGACCTCTTTTTTCGCCCTTTGACGTCCTGTACCTGAATCCTGATCTTCGGTGGCGGCGGAAATCTCTGGTTGAACTGCTCCGCGCTTTGTGAATGCTGCCAGTCCTGTGACTTTTGCGCTCATCTCAGCTGCTCCTTTAGCCATTTCCAAAGTTCTTGAATTTCTTGTGCTGCTTTGCCGTCTGCTTCGAACTCCGTGACGGCTCGGCCGGTTGCCACGGCTCGGGCGAAAGCTCGGCGATCAGTGATGTCAGAGGGACATACCGGCAACCCGTACTGCTCTAGTACGGCCCTGGTCTCGGCGATCTCAGGGGAGCGGAACGGGCAAGCTGAGAGAACCAGGACAGCCTTCTTCTTAGCTGCGCGAATAATTTCGACTGCATTGCTGACAGCAGCCAAGTCAAAAGCCGTCGGGCGGCAGGGAATCACGACCAAATCGACAGACTTCGCGATTCGGGCGGCATCAGGTGCGGTGTGTGGAGCGGTGTCGATGATCGCCAGGGTCATCTTGTCCTCAGCCCCAGCTTTCAGAACCTTATCAAGCTCGCTGGCAGAGATGGTGACGACCACCGGCGTCTCGGCTTCCCGAGCGTCGCCCCAGACCGTTGCGGACTTCTGAGGGTCCGTATCGATCAAGAACACCTTTTCCCGAGCCTCCTGGGCTGCAACGGCCGTGTGGACTGCAAGCGTCGTCTTGCCGCTGCCGCCTTTTTGGCTGAGAAATGCAATTGACTTCATGACGTCATGATGCCACAACGCCAAAGCGTTATGGCGTAAATGCGTCACGACGTATCAAGGTGTGTACGCTGCCTAGCCAAACGGTAGCGAACTTCGTAGATATAGGTAGAGGATTCTTATGACTTGTGAACGTTTACAAGAACTAAAAGCTGTACGGAAGAACCTTCAAGATGACCAACGTGTTCTCCGAACAGCAAAGCGTGAACCCGATAACCCAGAGGATGCATTAGATTTCTTGATCGGTTCTGAGCCAGACAAAGCCATCTCTGACATGATTAGGGCGTTGGGAGAGGCAGAGCGCGAAAACAATAAGGAAATGCAGGAGCATGTGGCTAACTGTATGATCTGCAGAGCATTAGCGGTCTAGTCGTTTCCAAAAGCTTTTGTATAGGAAGGACAGGAGTTTTCCGACGCCCCAGGTCCCGAGAGCGACCCTGTAGAGGGCGTACCCCATCCTTAGTAGCTCTTGCTGTTTCCACATGGCTAGAAGCCAGCCGGCAAACGAAGCGACACAGCGAAAAAACCATTTCATGCAAAGCCTTCTGAGGTTGATGAATCATTTCTAAGTGAGCGTAACTGAATGTTAGTACGCAATCCGTTCTATCTCATCAAGCGCGACCTCATCGTTGCGCCGGTCATAAAGACCGGTGGTCCGGGCTGACTCATGGCCGGCCATCTGCTGGGCGATCTCCAGCTTGCCGCCATTCTGCAGGTAGGTGGTGATGCCAGTGGCTCGGAAGCTGTGAGCGCTGATCCTGGTTTTGAGCCCTGCAGCTCGTGCCCGCCGCTGAATCATCATATGTACGTTGGCCTGGGGCAGGGAAGTGCGATCGGTCAGTCGGCCATAGCGGAGGGTAGGAAAGAGCGGAGCCTCGGGTTCGGAGCCGAGCCCTGACGCCGCAATCCACTCCTCTAAATACTGGTCCAGATTGTGATGGCAGGGAAGGTCGGTCACCTTGCCGCCTTTCTCGTGCAGCCGCACCCAGCCGCGGCGCTTCTGCACATAGAAGTCCTCCACCTTCATGCCGGTGGCCGCGCCGACGCGGGCGAAGGTGTACCCCATGAGGGCGATCAAGGCCCGATCGCGAAGTCCGAGCAGGGAAGTGGTGTCGATCGCGGCCAGCAACTCCCGCATCTCGTCGGCCGAAAGAACGGAAGTTTTGCCCTTCCGGACGCTGTGCTTCGGTCCCCGTACCGCATGGGCCGGGTTGGTCTCCATGATGTGTCCGGTCACCAGCCAGTCGAAGAGCATCCGGATCGCGGCGAGATGCTGTTTGACGGTCGGCTTCGAGTGAGTGCGGCCGAGCTGCTCGACGTAGGCGGCGACGTGCATCGGCGTCACCCCGGCCAGATCGCCCAGACCTCTCTCCTCACACCAGGCGGCGAAGCCTTCGACGGCTTTGAAGTAGGCGCGCCGGGTATTCGGGTTGCGAATATTGACGGTGAAGAACTCCCAGAAGCGTTGGCCGCCATGAGGTACGTTCTGGAAGAGCGCGGGGGGATGACGGGACGCGGGTCTGGCTGGCAACGAGAGAACGCTGACCATACCCTCGGTCATTTAGAAAGCATCCCAAAATGTCCGAAGGCCGCGACGATCGCCGGCAGCTTGTCAGCCGGACAAGGATAGACACGATCCACGCCGCGCCGATTCGGCGCAGAACGAAGCCGAGGGATGTCGTTCAACTCTTTGGCATGAGCGATCCAGCAGGATTTCGGGACAATCCATGCTCGCTCTTCACCCAGGTCTGCAGTTCTTTGATAGTGGCCACCAGCCCTCCTTATATATATGATAACGTCCTTTATCATATACATTAGCAGCCCGGATTAGGCGAAAACAAAGCAGGGGAGTGATCGGCTAGAAACTTACCCTTTGTGACCCATTCGGAGACATGGGCGGAGCGATATCTTTAGGGGATGGCGCGAACGGATCGAGTGAAGATACAGAGCTGGCATCGCAACAGCTTGGATGAACGAGTGTTTGGCTGGCGCGAAGTAAGCG
Organism: Granulicella rosea; assembly: GCF_900188085.1. Lineage (GTDB taxonomy): Bacteria > Acidobacteriota > Terriglobia > Terriglobales > Acidobacteriaceae > Edaphobacter > Edaphobacter rosea. The sequence goes on along the minus strand of NZ_FZOU01000020.1, from coordinate 1,540 downwards.
TTGGTGACGCGCTCGCATTGGGGGAGAAAAGAGGCCGCTGCGTGGAATGCGACAACCCCGTAAAAATCTTCAACATTGGGAAAAACGGCGAGGCTGCCCATCCTGAGCATTTCAGTCGCAACCCGGCTTGCAGCTTGAGTGACGTAGCGGACGCGGATCGCCCGCCGTCGTATCAAGGGAAATAAGCGCGACGTATCTCCCAGCGCTGCAGAAAGGCGTTAAAGGTCGAGCTGCCGTTCTAGGTGGTGAAGTTTACCAAGATCCCGCTGAACGATCGTGACCGCGCATGCGATGCAGTAATGATCCCAACTGCGACCGTTGCGAACTTTCAGCCTCGAATCTCCCATTTTGATGCGATGACGGTTGTTTGCCTGACAATCGTGCGAGTGTTTGGCTTGGTCGATCTCAACGCGAATGACGAGTGACTTAGTTGCCATCTATGACCTCCGCAACCGCCCGCGCCACGATCTCTGCGAACTTCGCATCAATCTCGTCCAGCTGTTGACGGGTGAATTCACTGCGTTCACCGGCATTGCGGCCAATCGTCTCATTGACGATTCGATCGATCGCAGACTTCATGACGATTAGGTTCGACCGGCCGAGCCGCTTTTTATCGAGCGTCTGGCCTTCGGGGTTGATGCTGTATTCAGCAAGGACGCGGGCCGCTGCCGTTTTGATCCGTGTGTCGAGTCCGGCTCGTTTAGCCTGACGGACCCGAGCCTTCGTGACTGGCACAGGCTGAAGAGATTCCAGCGCTTCTGTCACTTGCTCTGTCGTGTATCCCTTGCTTTGAAGCAGCTTCAAAGCCGCCATTGCAGCTGGGTCATCTTGCAGAAGTGGAATTTCCTGCAGACGAACGTCAGTCTGGCTACGAACGTCCACCTGGTCTCCAGGTTCGTAGATACGCGGTCCAGGTACGATTTCAAGCTCGCCGGCATCCTCGAAATCGAGCCCTTCCAATGGAAGAAGCTGATCGAAAAACTCGCGGTCTGCCTCGCTGTACGACTGGAAATCTTCCCATCGCTGCGCGATGTTGGCACCGGCGTGAAAGACGACCACGCCATTGTTCAGAGGGTGGCCAATGGCGTTGTGTTTGATAACCCGCATGATCCGGCCAACAAACTGCACGAAGGGGGAAAGATTACTGAAGACGCTGAACACTGCAGCGACGGCGAGATAGGGATGATCGAAGCCTTCGCCAAGCTTTCTGACCTGGACGATCTAGCTCGTGAGCTTTCAACCGCTTCATGACCAGTTCGTTTGCGTTCCCGTCCTCCTTTGAATGGACGTAGTCGGCCCGCTGGCCTCTCGATCGATACGCCTCGACGATCTGGCGGCAATGTTCGAAGTTGAGAGCCGATGCGATGATTTTCATCCGGTCGTCATCACTTGCGGCTCGGAGCTTGTGCAACTCGCGGATAGACGCATCAACGATCGTGTTCAATGTTTCAGTCGATGTGACGATGCTTCTACGGAAGTCTGAGTCCTGTTCTCCGAGCTGGCGAACCTCCTGCAGGCTGACCTCGATCTCCCGGCCATC
>NZ_FZOU01000001.1 GCF_900188085.1 Granulicella rosea | reverse complement strand
CCTGCACCGGGCGCCCGGTCGTCAGTTTCTCCGCAAAGTCCTCTTGAACATTGAGCGTGACAATCCGTTCGTCATTCGTTGCCATGCCTGTCTCCTGTAGCGACAATTATTGCCTAAACCAGCCTCGCAAAGGCGGAGCGACTGGATAGCCTCCGTTCGGCTCCCAAGTGCGGCGGGTATAGTTCGCCGCCAAGCCCCCGATTCGTTTTCGCCTTTTATTCCCCATGATACATCGTTGGACGCCGACGGCTCGAACGTGCTCTGGATCGTTGAGGTTTGGGCAGCGACGCGCCAGCCGAACGTCGTCCTTTCGTCCTCGGGAAGTGGCGTATCAGATTATCCCCAGCAACGATCAGAAACGAGACATGATGTGCAATGGCCTGGTCAACAAGCGCCGTGAAGGCTTCGCGGCTTGCAGTCGCCAACCGAGCGGCCAGTTCTGGATCTCGTGCAGCGATTCCGACCAAGGGGCTGCCTAGATGGAGATCGGCGGCGTGAATGAAGCTGAATGTCATTGCTCCATGATACGAGCGCACCCGCGAGAGGAAGACCTGTTCTGAGGTCATAGTTCTTCTTTTTCCGTTCACTCGGCCACCGCTCCGGTGTAAAAGCTGCGCCCTTCGGCTCTGCGTTCAGAACTCGCGTACCGCGCCCTTTGGGTATTGGACTCCTCCCCCCTCGCAGGCTCCGGGTCCCTTTCCAAAAACTTCTTCTCTTGGCAACGCGGCCATGCCACGACTTGGGAGCAGCCACCTTCGCGCCCTTTGGGATGTGTCCCGATTGACCGGGCAAAAAGGAGAAACACCATGCAGACCCAACAGACCATCACCCTCTTCGGCACCGTCAGCAACTCAGCCACCAGCCGCATCTCTAAGAACGGCCGCAAGTACACCGCCTTCGGAGTTGCCATCCTCTCAGACCGCAACCACCAAGCCTTTCACTACAACGTCGTTGCCTTCGGCAAGCAGGGCTACTTCGCCAAGCCTCTCCAGACCGGCACCCGCATCAAGCTAGTCGTCCAGGCACAGTCCCAGCCAGACAACATCGCCACTCTCCCACTCCTCACCGCAACCTTCGTGCGACCGGTTCGTCCGGTTGCGCGGGGATGGTGCTTTTCAAATTGTCTCGGCACTGGCGAGACAATTACCTTCGGCGTTATCGGCAGGTTATCGGTAGAATAAAGACGGGATAAAGACGCTTTATTCGCATCTTGAGGCTTTGACATGGCAGCGAAAGACCCCGGATTTCAGCCCGTCTTCAGCATCACACCGGCCATCGCTCGCGGGTTGATGCGAATCGAGGCGGTGAAACACGCTATCGAGGCGTTGCCCATCACGCCGCGTGTACTGGCGAATCTGCGGGAGACGGCTCGGCTGTATTCGACGCACTACTCCACGATGATCGAGGGCAATCTCCTCACTCAAGAGCAAGTCGCACAGATCATCGCCGAAGATCAGCACTTCCCGGGCCCGGAGCGCGACCAGCAAGAGGTACGCGGATACTATGCCGCGCTTGACGAGGTGGAACGTCTTGCCGGGAGCAAAGCTGGCCTTACGGAGAAGAACGTCCAGAGTCTGCACGCCCTCGTCATGGGTAATGGCAAGTCCCGCGCCAAGCCGACGCCCTACCGTGACGAACAGAACGTCATCCGAGACAGCCGGACAAGCCGAATCGTCTATATGCCGCCGGAGGCAAAGGCAGTCCCGGAGTTGATGGCGCAGATGGTCGAATGGATCAACGCGAAGGACGAGCTGCCTGTGCCGTTGAAAGCCGCCATAGCCCATTATCAATACGCCACCATTCACCCGTACTACGACGGCAACGGGCGGACAGCACGACTGCTCACCACACTCATACTCCATCTCGGCGGCTACGGTCTCAAGGGGCTGTACGCCCTGGAGGAGCATTACGCGCGAGACCTCAAAGCCTATTACGAAGCCCTGACTGTCGGGCCGTCCCACAACTACCACCTGGGCCGCGCCGAGGCCGATCTCACCGGCTGGATTGCCTACTTCATCGAGGGCATGGCGACCTCGTTTGAGAAAGTTCACGCACAAGCGAAGAAAGAATCTCAGACTGGAGCAGCAGACCGCTCTCAACTTCTCAGGACTTTGGACGCCAAGCAGCGGAAGGCGCTCACGCTCTTCGGGCAGTCGCGCGAAGTCACAGCAAAGGAGATCGCCGAACTGTTCGGCTTCCAGCAGCGACCGGCAGCAGCCCTATGCCAGCGCTGGGTCACCGAAGGATTTCTGATTATCGCCGACCCGTCGAAGAAGGCTCGCCGCTATCGCTTGAATGATGAACTTGAGGAGCGCGTCGCCGGCAGGCGCTAATTGGCTAATGGCCTATTTAGCACAGCCGGTGCAGACCGGCAGCTCGTCTGATCCGAGAAGCCGACTCATCAGGAAAACCCACTTGTTGGCAGAGATTACTTTCCCCGCTAGGATGGCCTTATGCGAGTAGATGCACTGTCCTCTTCGTTGGCTCTTTGCCCGTATCCGCACGGAATGGTTAACATCGACCGCGGCATCGAGGGAAATGGCTACTATCCCGGGGCGCGTGGCTTCGCTGCCGGCACCGATCCTACCAATGGGATCATGCTGCTGGGCAGAGATTTTGGCTTGTATTCTTACTACGTCAAACGATCTCGAATCTCGAATGCAGACGAGACTATGTATACGTGGCAGCGTACCGTTGACTGCATTCTTGAACCGCTATCAGGGGTCGGCGTCTGGGCCGTGAATTACTTATTGGGCGCGCGTAGAGAGCCGCCAGCAACGGGTAACCTCCGGGATCTAATACCGGACGAGCAGTGGCAACCATATGAGCAATTCTGTTGGGAATTTCTCGGAAGAGCTGCAATTCTGCAAAAGCCGAGGCACATCGTTGTTCTGGGCGGTAGCAACCATGAGGATCTGACTGCTGCAAATCGGTTGCAGACTCCGAGCCATACGTTTCGGGATGGTTCACAGGAACATTCTGCTCGGATACATCTGGCACCACATCCTTCGTCGTTACGACCACATATAGCAAGGGAGAAGGCCAGGGCGTGGTACAAAAGCTTGGCCCAAAGTTGACCTATCGTTATCACTACGTTGATTGGTATTGACGAACGCGCTCTTCGTCAGGAACCCCGTTCCTGCTAGCCGACTTCCCAGTACTTCTCTAGAGGGAGTCTGAAAGAATGCGTGATGATGAAACCGATTAAGCGATTACCAAGTGCCGATTGGCAGACGGACGACCTTCACGAACTCTGGGCCGAAGCATCGGCGGAATCGTTGGGCACTGAGTTTGTTGCGATCCATGCGTTCCTCGACTACTGTCGGCTGCTACAGGATGTGCGGGATAGCTTTCTCGTGCAGGATCGCCAGTCGCCGTTCGACCGCGTGTTCTTTTTCCTTCGCGGTGGATACTTCGCTTTCGCCTACCTTAACATGACTTTCGAACTTCTCGACCGCGCAGTCATTTTTGGGGGGCTCAATCATGGTGGTCAACCCGTGGATCGTCTTAAAGACTACCTTCGAAAGCTTGCTTCCGCAGCGCGTGACCAGGGCAAACGACGCTTGCGCCTACTGCTAATTGACGAGGTCAAATCCGGTACCGGTATGGGGCGGGCCTTGAACATTATTGAAGGTGTTTTGCGCGAGGATGAGTGGAGAGATGCCATTGATTGCGATTTGACGTTCTACGCGATCCGCCCGGGCCAGAAGATGACCTCAGAACTCGAAGGAGCCGCGAAACGATGGAGCGGAGCGCGGCGGAACAGGGCTCCCGGGCTATCAATAGCGATCGCGCATTTCGCAGGGCATCTACCCGGCTACGACGACGACCGGAGGTGTGGGATAAAGCGAACGTCGGATAATCGCGATCCCCAAAAAAATTATGATCTGGTCAAGCACGCGACAGGTAAAGTGCGATTTGTCTGTAACCGAGCCAAACCACGAATAGCTTTCGCGCAGCTTGAACGCCAATGTCTCGTCGAGTTTCTCTCTAATCTTGCGGTTTGGCTAACAAACAAGCCTACAGGATCAATCATTTCGTCGATTCAATTCGGAGTCGAGTCGCGCGGTTGCGAGCACTGTAGACAGTGCTTTACTGAGGTCCGGAAGCGTTCAAGCGCAACTAGTGGCTTCCAATTTGGCTAGGACGTATCGATTTTGAAGGAGCAGACTTCGTGATCCTGGCGAAGGCATTTGCTTGAACTTCAACGAGCGAAGGTCAGGATCGCCCCGATGATCAGTGCAACGATACTACCTGCGACGATCCACCACCTCAGAGGCATCTGGAAACGTTTTGCGCCGTGCTTGGACTCTCGCTCGTGCCTCGCTTCGATAGCGCTTCGGATCATCGCTACTTGAACGACAGCAGGGATCGTGACCCGGTAAGCTTCACTAGCGATAGATTGCGCGGTCAGGAAGCCAACCAAACACCATCCCGGAGGGCCGGCAAAAACCGACACACCTTTGGTCAGGCCAGCATTAACAACTAAGGAAAGCCCGTGTCCTAACAGAACGTGTGCTACCGCATTCGCGATGATGACGGTTAGTTGGTAGGCCGCAAAGCCCGAAAGGTGAATGGCGGTGATGACGGCTGCTGGTAACGCGGGCCGGGCGACGAGCGTCAAGTCGCGAACTCCCACCTGTCTCAAAAGTGCAGTTCGTTGCTCTGGTGTTGCCCCTTCCCAATACTTCTCGGCAAGCTTCTGAAGGATCCGCTTCTCCACCTCTGCCGTATCACCTTCCCGCAGAACACCAAGACGTTTGGCCACATCTCGGACTATCTCCTCGTAGAGAACACCTCTACCAGAGCGGAACCTAGACGCTAGAGTGTTGGCACCGAATTTCTGCAATTCAGCAGCGATGTCATCAACGTACAGTCGATGATGGGGATGATTGGACTTGTAAGCCGGAAGGCGCTTTAACTGACAGGTGATACCCCCGCGCTCAACGAGGCATGCGACCAAACCGTCGAGTTCTGACTCGGCTGCTTGTCGCAGGAGGGAGACCAACTCGTCTTCCGCTATAAGGGGAAGTTCCACTGCGTGGCCGACCGCAGGGATAAATTGTTCCGGCGCTAAGGCGAGAGGAAAAGACATCGAATCACCAAACAATTGAATTCCCAAAATGCTAACCCATCAGGATCGGAGCGTCTGATGCAGTAGGTGGTGAGAAGCGCGCTTCTCACCAGTTTGCACCGATCTGTCTCAAGTCGTTAGCATCCGATTTGAAACGTTTGATTAAGTGATCCCTACCTCACCGGACGATTCAGCACTGACAGCGCAGATCGCAAGCTCGTCTGGTCCATGTGAGCGTACCGCGCCGACATCGAGATCGTCTTGTGACCGGCAGCTTCTTGGATGACCTTCAAGCCCACACCCTTTTGCGCCAGCCGAGAGCAAAACGTATGCCGAAGGTCATGCCATCTGAAGTTCTCAATCTTGGCGTCCTTCAACGCCTGCGCCCACCACTTCTTGTTGTCGCCGATGGCGAACACAGCACCAACCGGAGCAGGATCATTCCGCCCCGCCCGCCGACCAAGATTCAACTCCCGCAAAAGTTCAAAGGCTGCGACTACATCATCAATCATGTAGACCAGACGGTTCTCGCCATTCTTGGTGTCCCGCAGGGTGATGACGCGCTGCTCGAAGTCCACATCGGTCCACTTGAGGCCGTACTGCTCACCCTTCCGCATACCTGTTCCCAGAGCTACATCGAGTTCGCAGAGACGATGCCGCACAAGCGGCTCCTGATACTGGGCAAGGTGAGCCTTCGTCTCAATGTGACTGAGCAGCGCAGCGCGGAGCCGCTCCTCCTCCTCCGGCTTCAGCCAGCGAATCACTCCGTTGTTCATTCGCCGCTGCTTCACATCCCGCGCCGGATTGACCTGAACTTTGTCCCGGAGCTTGCCGTGTTGGTAGATCGCGGAGAGATGTGCCTTGAGCCGGTTCAGTGTGCCAGGCTTCAACGGTGCCTTCTTCGTGAGTCGCCCGTCACCCCGCGTACTCCGCCGTTGGACGCCGGTCAGCCAGTCCTCAATCTCCCAGGGCCGAACACTCGCAGCCGGTCTGTGACCGAAGGCCGCACGGATTAGGTCGAGACGTTGAGGAGGGTTGCGCTGATCCTTGAACAGATCGGGCCGACCCTGAACGTGCTTGAGATAGTCATCGCACAGGTCGTTGATAGTGACGCTTCCGCCAAGCACTTCGAGTTCAGGAATTGTCAGCACAGGTCGCTTGGCGGTCTCGGGAACGATGCCCTCGCCAGAGCGCCGCAGCGTCCGAGCCTTCTCAACATAATTGACTGCCGCAGCACGATTTCTCCCGAAGGACTTTCGTACCAACTTGCCATTGATTTTGAATCTTGCGTACCAAAGACCGGAACCCTCTTCGCGCTCGTAAATCCCCTCAACGGGGATAACTTTTCTTGGCATCGAATACTCCTGTTCTTGACCTGCGACCCTCGAACAAATAGTGCGAACTTTGTGCGGTAATAGAACGTGGGATACCGATTGGGATACCTGGCGTCTTTTATGCTTGCGAGCGTGTGCGTCGCTCTGCTGATATAAGTGTACTCCAAACCCCTATGGATATTGGCGATTGATCAACGTATGCGATTTTGTGCTACGCTGTGCAAACACCCGGAGTAACAACTCCTAACGCGAAGGTCGCAGGTTGGACTCCTGCCCGGGTCACCACTTCAAAGTCTTCGGACCACGCTCTGCATCGGGACTCCTGCCCGGGTCGCCATGTTACTCCCCTCAAAAATTCTTCATATATTCGATCAGCGCACGCTTGTCGGCGTCGCTTAGAGCCGTTCCAAAGGGATGCCCGCGGTCCTCGACGAAGTCCGGCACGTTGTCCTTGAACAGAATAAGCGTATTCAAGGCGCCGGAGCCCATGATCCCGCACAGCAGCCTGTCCATCGGACCCGATCGTCCAGAGTGTTGCCCCGGCTTCACGTGGACGTTCGCGATCAGGTCGATCGGGGTGTTCCGCGCGACGCACAGGCTACCGCCCTCTTCAAAGATCAGCCGGCTCCGCTCCGTGGTGCGCGGAATCGACCTGCGTCCGGGCCTCCGCTTCGGCCATAGCAACTGCTCCATCCCGCTCTCATACGCCGCCAGTCTTCCGGCCACGGACGGATCGCCGTTAAAGAGACCCACCGCGTTGTTGTGAAGAAATGGCGCCGTGGCCCAGATATTCACGAGCGACGGCGTACGGTAGTAACCGCATCCGCCGGTCGCCCGCACCGGCGGCAGATGCAGCAACGGATGCAGAGGATCCGCGAGTCCCGCAATGCGTAGGGGCGGCGAGTTTTTGTAGCTCTCCGACGAGAACTCCTCCCAGATCTGTCCGCGCTCCGCATTCGTCGCCAGGGCGCGCTGCGCGTTTGTGCCGATCTCCGTCGCCGGATACCGCTCATCGTCCGAGAGGTAGTTGCCGTCGAGAAAATCATCCCGCAGCACCGCCTCTCTGAACCACTGAGTCTCGTCGCCTGCCGCGCCTGTGGGAGGCCGCTTGCTGGAGTGGCAACGCGCGCAGCTCTCCGCGTACACCGTCTTCCCTCGCTTCAGCAGCGCCTCGTCCTTCGACAGATACTGCTCTCCGCCATCGGCATCCTTCAATCGCAGCGGCGCCAGTGTCCGGAGAAACGCCTCCAGCCCTTCCAGCCGGGCCACGGTCTCGGTCCAACTCTCGTCGCATGGCTTGCTCTGCCGCCGCGCGTTTTGGATGTGGAACGGCGTCTGCCCACGCGACATTCCGTAGACGGGGTCCAGCAGCGTCGTCCAGACGCCCGCGCAGACGCCGATGTTCAAATATCCCCGCATCGCGGCGCACGCCGTATCGTTTACGCCGCGCCTCTCCGCCGGATCGTCGAGACACGCCGAACCCACCGAGTCCGCGCCATCTTTCAACACGTGGAAGACCTGCCGCGAGACGCCATCGGCGGTGACGACCGTGTGCATCGGCCGATGATTCAGGTCCGCGATGGAGTTGATCGTGCTGGCGTTATCGATGTGATCCGTGGCGACCTGCGACGTATCCGATGTTCCCGGCGGCTCCGCGTTCGCCACCTGCCAGCGGAAGTCGCCAGGCTTCAGCTCCCGCGTCTCCGGATACTTCGCCGTGTTGAACCTCTGCTCGCGGAAGTACTGGTTTCCGATCCCCGGATGGAGATTTCGCCACTCCGGGCGCTCCGGGTCCGCGGGCGGATGCAGCGGGTTGAAGCCCACATGGCAGAAGCCGCAGGCCACGCCGATGAGATACGGCGGCTCGACCTTCGCCGGATCGGCCTGATAACGGGCCAGATCCCATGAATTCGCATCGAACTTCGGATTCCTGAACCTTCGCAGACCGACGATGCCGGCCGGTTCGCCCGTCTGTCCCACGCCCTCGTCTCTTGCACAGACATCGAGCCACAGTCCGTATGCGTCCGGCGTATCCGCCCGGGTGCAGTCGGGATCGTCGATCACGCCGAAGCGCCGAAAACGTTCGCCCCGGTAACGCGAGTCGATCGCCTGCAGCAGGTCGACCGTTCCATGCGTCCGCACCGCGAGAGACCGCCACAAAATCTGATCCCCCACGACATTGCCCTGCTCATCCGTATCCCCGCCGGTCCAGACGTACCACGTGTCGCGCCCCTGCCGCTGCAGCGGGGTCAACCCGGCATATCCATCGGCGTAGGCGCTTCGAGCATCCCCGCGAGCGCTGACGCGGCGCGCGGGCAGACACACCGCGAGAATCGGAAGACTCAGCAACAACCAGCAGAGACGACGAGCCATAGATAGGTCACTCCCATGCACTCAGCCTCTCGCATCGCGGCCGTCTTCCGTGCGCCGCGTGTGACACTTTCTCAACTGTCCTGCCTCTCAACTCCCTCGCCCCATCCTCCACCACCCGGCGTTTCGAGACGCAGGCGGCTTCCTCGCGGAACGCGCAGGCTGCATTTTCCGGGAAGCTCCTCTGCCTGCGGCTCCCCGGCTCGGGCAAGCCACGCGTGCCCGGCTGCGCCTTCGGTCCCGCCCTCGAGTCCGTAGGGACGGAAGACCCGGCGATCGGCCAGCAGCGTCACCTCGGCGTCGGCCAGCAGCTCCAGCTCTCTCACCAGCCCGTCGCCTCCCCGGAACTGCCCCGCGCCGCCCGAGCCTGTGCGGTAGGCGTACCGCCGCACGTGGAACGGATAGGCATACTCCAGCGCCTCGACCGGCGTGTTCAGCGAGTTGGTCATGTGGGTCTGGACGCCGGAGATGCCGTCCAGACCCGGACGCGCGCCCATGCCTCCTGCGGCCGTCTCGTAGTAGGTGAACGGTTCGCCCGTGCGTGGGTCGACACCGCCGATCGTGAGGTTGCTCATCGTGCCCGCGCTCGCCGCCGGAACACGCTGCGGAATCGCCTGCGCCAGCGCTCGCAGCAGCACATCGACCATCCGCTGCGACGTCTCGACGTTGGCCCCGGCCACCGCCGCCGGCGGCTGCGCGTCGACGATGCTTCCCGGCTCCGTCACCAGCGTCAACGGACGCAGGATGCTAGCCGTCGCCGGCGCGTCGTCGCCCATCAGGCAGCGCAGCACGTAGAAACAGGCCGAAAGCGTGATCGCGCGCACCGCATTCACCGCTCCCGCCACCTGCCGGGACGAACCCTTGAAGTCGATCGTCACCGCGGCATCCGCCGGATCGAAGCGCAGTTCGACGCAGATCCGGATCGGCTCGCCGGTCACGCCGTCGCTGTCGAGCCAGTCCTCCGCCCGGAAGGCTCCTGCCGGGATCGTCCGTAACTCCGCGCGCACACGTTCTTCGGAGTAATCCAGCAACTGCTCGACCAGCGCGCTCAGCCTCGGGGCATCGTAGCGCTCGATCAGCTCCAGCACACGCTGCTCGCCCACGCGGCAGGCGCCGATCTGCGCATCCAGATCGCCTCTTCGCTCCTTCGGCGTGCGCACATTCAGCAGGATCAGGTCGAGCAGCTCCCGGTTCAGCTCGCCGCCGCGCACGATCCGCACCGGCGGAATCCGTACGCCCTCCTGGAAGATCTCCCGCGCAGGGCCCATCGAACCGGCGTACATGCCGCCGACATCCGCATGATGCGCGCGGGCGGCGATGTAAAACTCCGGCTTGTCGCTAACTGGCCGCTCACTGCCAGGCCGAAAGACCGGCAGCACCATCGTGATGTCCGGCAGGTGCGTGCCGCCCGCGTATGGGTCGTTCAGGATGGCGATGTCGCCGGGTTCAAAGGCGATTGCCGCAACCGCTGCCTCGACCGACATGGGCATCGAGCCCAGGTGGACGGGCATGTGGTCGCCCATCGCAATCACGCGCGCCCGGCCGTCGAACACCGCGCAGGAGTAATCGCGCCGCTCCTTGATATTCGGCGAAAGCGCCGTCCTCCGCAGCGCCGCGCCCATCTCCTCCGCGATGGAGTGGACCATGCTCTGAAAGATCGCCAGCTCAACCGGATCATTTTTTGTGAGCTTCATACCGCCTCCTCTGCGATGTGGAGGATGAGGTTCCCGTAGCCGTCGACCTCCGCCGCGCAGCCCGGCGGAAGCAGCGTCGCGGAGGTGTACTCCGTAATCATCGCCGGACCTTCGAGCCGGTCGCCCGCGACGAGGTGGTCGCGGCGGTAGAGTCTCGCCGGCACGAATCGGTCGTGGAAGAAGATCTCGCGCGTCGCGAAACAGGCGGCTGCGCCGTCGCCAGGACGAGGCGCGGTCCAGACCGGCTCGTAGGGCTCCGCCGCGGCGACCATGCGCAGGCGCAGGTTCACAATCTCGAGCGGTCGCTGGGGATCGGCGAAGCCGTAGCGTTGCCGGTGCAGGTCGTGGAAGGCGGCAGCCGCATTCTCCGGCTGCGCGACGTCGTACGGCACGTTCAGCTCATACCCCTGTCCGCGATAGCGCAGGTCGATGCTGCACTCCGCGACGCCCTGGAGCCGCTCGCTGGCAAACTCCTCCACGCCGCGCCGTTCAAGATCGGCAAAATACCCGTCCAGATGCGGCAGCCGGTCGCCGGCCAGCATCACCGTCTGCGAATAGTCCCGCACCGAGTCCGCCAGCAGAATGCCGACCGCCGAGAGCGCGCCCGGCATCTTCGGCACCAGCACCTTCGGGATGCGCAACGCGCGAGCCAGAGCGCACGCATGCAGAGGTCCGCCTCCGCCGAAGGGCACGAGCGCGAACTCGCGCGGATCGTAGCCGCGCTCGATCGAAATCAGCCGGATCGCCTTCTCCATCTGCGCTTCGACCACGCGCACGATACCCGCCGCAAAATCCTCCACGGTCGCGAGCGCGCCTTTGTGCCCGGCCATGACGCGCTCCGTGCGCGGCCGGTCGAGCGCCACGCCGCCGCCCAGAAAGCTCGACACATCCAGTCGTCCGAGGACCAGGTTGGCGTCGGTCACGGTCGGCCGCTCGCCACGCCCAAAGCAGATAGGTCCGGGGTCCGCGCCGGCCGACACCGGTCCCACGCGCAGCATGCCGCCGGTGTCGAAGCGCGCGATCGACCCGCCGCCCGCGCCCACGGTATGGATGTCGAGCATCGGCACGCCGACCGGAACGCCGGCAATGTTCGACTCTCGCGTGCGCGCGACGCCGCCAGCAGCCGCGTCCGCCAGAAAGACGTCGGTCGAAGTCCCGCCCATGTCGCACCCGATGATGCGCGGAAAGCCTGCTTGGCTCGCCATCCGGCATGCGCCGATCACACCGCCGGCGGGTCCGGAGAGCACCGTCCGCACCGGTTCCTGCGCGGCCAGCCGCACCGGAATGATGCCGCCCGAAGACTGCATCACATCGACTCTTGCGCCCGGATGTTCGTCGTGAACGCGTTGCTGCAGGTTCAGCAGATAGCGCTCGATGCGCGGCGCGAGGTAGGCGTTGACCACCGTGGTCGCGCCGCGCTCGTACTCGCGGAACTCCGGCAGAATACGATGCGAAACCGAGACGGGCAGCCCAAGACCGCTCAGCGCAGCCTCCAGCCGGCGCTCCGTCTCCGGGTTGGCGAAGCCGAAGATCAGCGAGATCGCGACCGCCTCCGCACCGCTCTGCCCGATGCGCTCCGCCAGCGCCGCAAGTTCCTCCTCGCTTGGCCGCCGCAGGATCTCGCCCTCGGCGCTCACCCGCTCGGGCACGCCGAAGCGCAGCTCCGGCGGCGCCAGGCAGACCGGCACAGGCGCGAACCAGTCGTAGAGCTTCGCGCGCGTCTGCCGGCCGATGGCGATGATGTCCTCAAACCCTTCGGTCGTCACGAACGCCACGCGCGCGCCCTTGCGTTCGAGCATGGTGTTGGTTCCGACCGTCGTTCCGTGGCGCAGGTCTAAATGCTGCCCAACCCCGATGCGCGCAACAGCTTCGAGCACCGCCACGGACGCGTCCTTCGGGGTCGACGCGATCTTCAGCACCTCGATCGCGCCATCGCGCAGATACACGCAATCGGTAAACGTCCCCCCGGTATCGATCGCCACCCGCAAATCGGACTCCCTCATGTCGTAGTATCGAGTCAACCAACGTACTCTTTGCACTCTAAAACAAATGCGCGCACAGGAGCGGCCTTGACTCAGTCAGCCGGCAACGGCATCTTCAGTTGGTTGACCCAGGCGTCGAGCCTTGAGCGACGCACCCTGCTCGCCGCCGCGCTGGGATGGATGCTCGACAGCATGGACGTCATGCTCTACACGCTCGTGCTCGGCCAGGTGCAGCGCGAGCTGCATCTCTCGTCCGCACTGGCCGGCGCGATGATGTCCGCCACGCTGCTCTCGGCGGCCTTCGGCGGCATCGCCTTCGGCTGGTTCGCCGACCGCTTCGGACGAACGCGCGCCCTGACGCTGAGCGTGCTGATCTACTCCGTCTTCACCGCTGCCTGCGGCTTCACCCACACGGCGGCGACCCTCATGATCTGCCGCATCCTGCTCGGCCTGGGCATGGGCGGCGAATGGGCCTCGGGAGCCGCGCTGGTCGCCGAAACCTGGCCCGCCGAGCATCGCGGCAAGGCGCTCGCGCTGGTGCAGAGCTCCTGGGCCATCGGCTACATGCTGGGTGCGGCCATCGTCGCGCTGATCCTGCCGCGCTACGGCTGGCGGCCCGTCTTCTTCGTCGGCATTCTGCCTGCCCTGCTCACGCTCTGGTTCCGGCGCGGGCTCCATGAGTCCGCCGCCTGGACCGCCGAACGCGCCAACGCCACGCAACCCGCCGCCAGCCGCTACGGCGAGCTCTTTCGCGGCAGCCTGGGCCGCAACATGCTCATCTGCACCAGCATGAACGCCGCGACGCTCTTCGCCTACTGGGGACTCTTCACCTGGGTGCCGCGCTTCCTGTCCATGTCCGCGGCCGAGGGTGGACGCGGCATGAGCATCGTCAAAACCTCCGGTTGGACGATCGCCATGCAGGCCGGAACCTTCCTCGGCTATGTCACCTTCGGCTATCTGGCCGACCGTTTCAGCCGCAAGTACACCTACATCGGCTACCTTGCGATGGCCGCCGTGATGGTGCCGCTCTTCGTCTTCGTGCCGAACCCAAGCGTGCTGCTGCTCCTCGGCCCGCTGGTCGGATTCTTCGGGACGGGCTACTTCAGCGGCTTCGCCATCATCACGAGCGAACTCTTTCCGACCGCGCTGCGCGGCTCCGCCATGGGCTTTGCGTACAACACAGGACGCATCCTGAGCGCGGCGGCGCCGTACATCATCGGCCGCATCTCGCAGTCCCAGGGGCTCAGCTCCGCCCTGACCATCACCTCGGGCGCGTTCCTGCTCGCCGCACTGATCGCCAGCACCCTGCGGCTATCCGCAAAAAGCTAAACGCCCGCCACTCCAGATTTCGGAGGACGGGCGCTTTCGCTGTTGTCTTCTTGTTTGTCATTCCCGCAGGGAATCTGCTTTTTGCTTCTGCTCTAGTTCCGCTTCCCCAGCGTAGGCCGGTCGTCCGTCGTATTGGCCGGGTTGTTCGGATCGTTGTTCGACGTACCCGCGCGGCGCAGCGTGGGCTTGTTACCGCCGTTCTTGTCGTTGATCTTGCGCTTGTTTTCGAGACGCGCCAGCCGCGCCTTGATGTCGTCGAACTCGCTCGTCGTGACGACATAGTCGGGCTTCGCGGGCAGGATCGTAGCAATCTCGTCTTCCGAATGAGCGATCCGGTCCGGCGTCTGCGGGTGGTCGGAGAAGGCCTTCGACAGCGTGCCGGGCTTGTGCTTCTCGAGCGCGTCAATCTTTTCAAACAGCGTGATGAACGCCTGCGGATCGTACCCGGCGCGGTACATGTACTGGACGCCCAGATAGTCGGCCTCGGTCTCGGCCATGCGGTCGAACTTCAGGAAGGTCATCGGAATCGCGAGCTGCGCGGCCTCGTAGATGCCGTACCCGGTCCAGCTTCCGGCGGTGTAGATATAGAGTGGAATCTCCGCGATCTGCGCGTA
Source organism: Granulicella rosea (assembly GCF_900188085.1). Classification (GTDB taxonomy): domain Bacteria; phylum Acidobacteriota; class Terriglobia; order Terriglobales; family Acidobacteriaceae; genus Edaphobacter; species Edaphobacter rosea. The sequence goes on along the minus strand of NZ_FZOU01000001.1, from coordinate 1,449,197 downwards.
CATCATCTTCGTCTGCTGGCGCGCGGCGTGGTGCGCGATGACGTGCGAGATCTCATGCGCCATCACGCCGGCAAGCTCCGCCTCCTCGTCGCAGGCCAGGATCAGGCCGGAGTTGACGTAGAAGTAGCCACCCGGCAGCGCCATGGCGTTGATCTCGTCCGAGTCGATCACCTTGATCGTGAACGGCACTTTGGCGTCCGAGTTCCGCACCAGATTCTGCCCCACCCGGTTCACGTACTCGACGATCACCGGATCGGTCACCAGGTGCGCCGACCGCTCGATCTCCATCGAATACTGCTTGCCGACGCGAATCTCCCAGTTGGTGGAGAACCAGTTGCCCAGCCCGCGACCGCTGATATTCCGCGTGCCGATGGCGTTCACATCGTCCTCGCTCCCCTTCTTGATGTTCGGGTCAAGCGCCTCGCCAGGCGACGGCAGCGAGTCGGTCTGCTTCTTTGCCTTGTCCGCCGCAGCCTTGTCCTGAGCCTTGGTTGGCTCGGGCGTGCCGGGCTTATCGGTCGGGACGGGCGCGGGCGTACCCGCGGGATTCGGCGTCTGAGCCGGAACCGTGGGAGTCTGAGCCGGGGCTTGCGTGTCCGGTGCGGGAGTTCCGGCGGGCGTCGTCTGGCAGAGGGCTGCCGCTGGAAGCGAAAGGAGTGCCGCGAGGCCGAGGTGAGGAAGATGACGCATGGGTGGCTCCTGTCTGAATCCGGAAAGCCGCACCTCCACTTTCGGACGCAGCTCTACACCTAGCTTAGACGCGGATTCGCCAGGAAGGTAGTACACAGACAAGAATCTTCACCGAAGGTCACGTCTGGCTGAATTTTCTACCACGTATTGTAGGTCGTTCCCTCGGTCGAGACCTCCTGCGATCCCGAATGCACGTCGTCGATTCCCGGCTCCGTCTGGTCGACCGTCGTCAACGACCCGCTCTCCACCGCCTGCCAGGTGTCCGCGCGCTGGGTGAACGGATCCTTGGGCATCGCCTTCAGGTACCCGCCCTGCACCAGGTCGTCGAGCGACTGCGGCGCCTTCTGCTTGTCGTAGGTGTAGGAGTCGATGCCGTTGCGCATGACGTGCAGGTCCTCGCGCAGCACCGCCTCCTTCGCCCGCTTCACGTTGGCGACGTACGACGGGATGGCGATCGAGGCCAGCACGCCGATGATGACCATCACGATCATCAACTCGATCAGGGTGAAGCCCTGTTCGCCGTCACGCTTCCGGGTTGGGTTGGTCGCTACCATGTGGAGTATTTGGTCCCATCCATTGCCGTACCCTGGCTTTTGCTGTGAACGTCGAAGACGTTCTGCCCGCCCCAGGAATCGGAGTCGGCGTCGTCCTGCATCGCGCGCAATCCCCACTCATTGTTGCCCGTCATGGGATCGATCGGGATGCTGCGAAGAAACTTTACCTTCTTGGTCTGAACGTCCACGCCGTCGACCAGCGTCTGCAGATCCGGCGGATAGTTGAAGGAGTCGGCCTTGGTCATGAAGCCTCCCTTGTCGGCCGCATCCTTGTAGTGGTCGATCGCGTCGCGCATCTCCCACAGCTCGCGGCGCAGCGTCTTCTCTTTCTCGCGTTTGACCTGGAACTTCGCCATCGGGATGGCCGCCGTCGCCAGGATCGCGACGATCGCCACCGTGATGATCAGCTCCACGAGCGTGAGTCCGGACTCGGAGTCCGGCTCCCGCTCACGCCCGCGTTGGATGGAAACCGCCATGTTCATTTGACGTGAACGGAGGCCTGAGAGCCTACCGTCGGCATGCTCTCCTGCGCACTATTCTTTGCCGCTACCTTGACCAGCGCGATGTTCGAGTCGCCCGGCGCGATCGCCTTGAAGGTGACCGTGCACAGATTGCCCTGGCCGCTGACGCCCTTGGTATTCGGCGGACGCGCGGTATTGATGCTGACCAGACCGTTGCCCTCCTCGGTCTTGTCCATCCGCGCGGCCTGGCCGTCCCGGCCCATGAACTCGCCGGCGTCGACCGAGACCAGTTGCAGCACCCTGGCGTCGTACTGAATCTGCATCGGCACGGAGGATACATCCTGCCCGTTGTTCAACAGCACCGCCACCTGGAAGGTGCTGCCGACGGACTGGTTCGACGTCGCGGGCAGAACGTTCAGGCTGATGGGCGCGGTCGCGGTGGGCTGCGCAGCCTGCACCCTGGCGGCGGGCGCCGTGGGGTTGGTCAGTTGCCGCTGGGCCTGCTGGCTCATCTGCTGAATCATCGCCGAGGCGGCGTTGGCGGCGGTCGTCTCCGGACCCGATGCGCGCATCGGCGTCGTGTCGGGCTGGCTGACAGCCATCGCACGCGGCGTGAGATCGCGTCGCAGTTCGATAGACTGACCCGTGCCGGTATCGATCGGCGAAGAGTTCAGACGCGTCACGACATGCTCGCGGACGATGTGCGGGACGAGCAGGAAGACGATCTCGTCCTTCTGCACCTCCTTGCTCTGCGTGCTGAAGAAGTACTTGAAGAACGGAATCTCGCCGAGGCCGGGGGTTCCGCTCACGCCTTTCGAATCGGAGGTCTGGATGAGGCCGGCGAGGATGCTCGGCTCGTCCTCCTTCAACTGGATCACCTGCTCGACGACGCGCTGCGAGATGATCGGCTCCGTCACGCCCGAGATGGTCACCGATCCATTCTGCGCCGAGACCTCGATCTTCATCTTCAGCGTGACCTCGCGGTCCTGGTGGACGGTCGGGGTCATATCGATATTCACACCGACGTCGAGGTAGGTGAACTGCGTCTGCACGCCGACCGTGGTGGTGGTCGAGACGCCGGCCGAGTACGAACCGGTGGCGACCGGAATCTTCGAACCAATCTTCAGCGTCGCGCGCTGGCCGTCGGTCGCGCGGATGCGGGGATTCTGCAGGATGCGCGTGTCGGTGTCGGTCAACAGCGCGTTCAGCGTACCGCCGGAGAGGGTCACGGCGAAGTTCGTCGCGTTCAGGTGCGCCAGCGTGTTCAGCGTAAAGGCCGAGGTCGTTGAGGTCGACGTCGTGGTGGTGGTCGTCGTCGAGGTCGAACTGGTGGTCGCAACCTGCGGGGTCAGACCGATGGAGGTGGGCAGCGTGATGCCGAGGTTACGCACCTTGTCGCGATTCACTTCCATCACCGCCACGTCGACGACGACCTCCGGGCGAGCCTGGTCGAGGTCGTTCAGCAGCTTCTGCGCCAGCAGCAACTGGTCCGAGGTGGCGCGCATCACGATGGCGTTCTGGCTGGGCACCAGGTAGAGCTTCACGCTCGGGTCGAGCAGGTTGCGCATGGCGGTCAGGATCTCGTTGCCGTCCTGCGCCTGCGCGGCGTTCGAAAGATAAAAGGTCTGGACCGCGAGTTCGTCCAGGTCGGTGCGCTTGGTGCGCGTATTCTGCGCGACGAAGATGGTGTTCGGCGTCAGCGGCTTGTAAAACGTTCCAGCGATAGCGCCCACGATGCGCAGAGCGTCCGGCAGGCTCACGGCGGTCAGGTCGACGGGGATGCGCTTCGAGGTGTAGTCGGGGTCGAAGATGACGTTCAGGCCGGCCGTCTTACAGATGGCTTGGTAGATTACCTTGACGTCCTCGACCATGTGCAGCGTCTGCACGTCGTTTGAGACAGGCTGCAGCTCGATCGGCCCGGCGATGGAGCCGATGCTCTTCAGGATCGCGTCCTGCTGCGACATCTGCTCCATGCTGGCGGTCGCCGCTGCGCCGGCGAGCTGCGCCGGCGGCTGCGCTGCCTGCGTGATCTGAATCTCCTGCGTCGCGGTCTGGTTCGAAGGATCGATCTCCGCCGCGCGCATGAACTCGCTGATCGCGCCGGACCAGTCGCTCTGCTGGCGCAGCGTGCGGCCGCGGTCGATGTGCTGCGAGGCGGCGGGGATCTTCACCCGTTCGAAGCCCGTGCGGTAACGCAGGTCCTTCGGCTTCTTGTCGTGGGCATGCTTGTAGGCGACCCATGCGGCGTCGTAGTCCTCGCGCGCCTCCGCCGCCTGTCCCCGCTTGTTCCACGACGCGGCGGACTGCGCCTCGGCGGGCGTAGCGGCCAGCGTCAGGAGCATCAGCAGGGCGGGCAGGAAAAAGAGGCTGGCTGAGAGTTTGTTTCGGGTTCCGAGGCCGATTCCGGTGTTGTTTCCGCGACTCATGCTGAGGTTGTTCGCTTTCTGTGCTCTGGTCGGTGACGTGCGGAGGCCAGCGACGGCGGCCGAAGTCGTACGATCGGCAGCAGACGTTGCGGCTGGGATGGCGTGGTTGGCCAAGCCGTCTGGCTCGGGCAAGTATAGCATTCGTGTCACGTAAGGCCTCTCAAATGGACGTACTTGGGACGGGCGTTTCCAGTTCAGTCCGCGGGTGTTGCGAAACCGCCTCGCGGCTTGCTGCGTGTGGAGTTTGGACGCGCCGCCCAACACAAGGTGAGTGACGAACCATGTTAAGATGAAAGATCGTCATGGCGCGCAATCTTTCCAATCCGACCGTAGCCCACGCGCCCAAGCCCGTCGTCAAAGAAAAGGACCGCGACCCGGTCGCGGCCGGCAAACGCGACGCGGCCTACAATCGCTCGGCCAGCTTCAATTACTTCCTCACCGACAAGTACGAGGCCGGAGTCGCCCTGCGCGGCACCGAGGTCAAGTCCATCCGCGAGGGCAAGGCCAACCTCAAGGATGCCTACGGCCTGTTAAAGGACGGTGAGTGCTTTCTGCTGAACGCGCACATCGGCCCGTTCTCGCACGGCAACTCCATGAATCATGAGGCTTTGCGCACGCGCAAGCTGCTCCTGCATAAGCTCGAGGTTCGCAAGCTCGAGGCCGCCACGCGCCAGAAGGGCTTCACCCTCATCCCTGTCCGGCTCTACTTCAAGAACGGCCGCGTGAAGTGCGAGATCGCGCTCGCCAAGGGCAAGATGGAGTACGACAAGCGCGCCACCGAGCGCAAACGCGAGGGCGACGCCGAGGCGAAGGCGGCCATGGCACGGGCACAGCGGCGATAGTTGCCCGCCACTTTCCAGAGGCCTGGCATCGTGAGCGAAGCCAAGGATCTGCTTCTGCCTTTCTTCGTTCTCCTCGCAGCGGGTCTGCTTCTCATTCCATCGGCTACCCTCTCCCGTTCCCAATTTGGTGCTGTACAAAAGTAGCCGTTTCCGGCGCGACTAAGCCAGATAATCCCGGTACCATAGGACTCTATGGATACACGCGTTTTGTTTGAGGATGCAGCCGGATTCGCGACGCCGATGCTGGCGGTCTTTGCAGTGGACGTGGCGACCGGCAAGGGAGCCGATCCCCTGCCCGCCCTGCTCACCACGTCGGACGCCGTGACCGGCGCCGCGCAGCGCGCGCTCTCCTCGGGCGAGTTCAAGGCCGGGCTGGGCGAGACGCTGCTGCTGCACGCGCCAGCCGGGGTGAAGGCCGACCGCCTGCTCGTCGTCGGACTGGGCAAGGTCAAGAACCTTTCGGTCAACGATATCCGCAAGGCCGCCGGCGCAGCCGTACGCGCCGCCAAGCCGCGTGGCATCCGCGAGGTCGCCATCGCCTTTCCCGAGGACCGCGCTCTTTCGGACGAGCACCTCGACGCCCTGCCCTGCCACCTGACCGCGCGCGCCCTGACCGAAGGCGCAGAGATCGCCGAGCCGGACTGGGACACCTACCGCAGCGAACGCAAGGATCTATCCGTCCACACGCTCACCATCCTCGCCCCGAACGGCGAGAAGGCGACCGACGCCGAGATCGAGGCCGGGGTCGCCGAGGGCCTGATCGTCGCCCACGCGCAGAACTTCGCGCGCCAGTTGGTGAACGAGCCCGGCAACGTCCTGACGCCAACCGTCCTCGGCCAACGGGCAAAGGCCATGTGCGACGAGGTGGGCCTGAAGTGCGAGGTCTTCTCGACCGATAAGCTGCATGAGCTGAAGATGGGCGCCTTCTGGGCCGTCTCGCAGGGCTCGGCCGAGCCGCCGGCGCTGATCGTCATGACCTACGAGCCGGAGGGCGGAGTCGCGGAGGATGCGCCGGTGATGGGGCTCGTCGGCAAGGGCATCACCTTCGATACGGGAGGCATCTCCATCAAGCCGGCGGAGAACATGGAGAAGATGAAGTACGACATGGCCGGCTCGGCCGCGATGATCGGCGCCATGCGCGCCATCGCCGAACTGAAGCCGAGGGTGAAGGTGATCGGCGTCGTCTGTTCGGCCGAGAACATGCCCGACGGCAAGGCCTTCAAACCGGGCGATGTGGTCACGGCGATGTCCGGCAAGACGATCGAGATCATCAACACCGACGCGGAGGGCCGGCTGGTCCTGGCCGACGGCCTGCACTATGCGAAGACGCTCGGCTGCACCCACCTGATCGACGCCGCGACGCTTACCGGCGCATGCGTCGTCGCGCTGGGCTACCTGAACGTCGGCCTGTTCTCGAATGACGAGGAGACCTGGGGCAAGTTCCAGGCATCCGTACCGGTCAGCGGCGAGCAGTTCTGGCGACTGCCCTGCACCGACGACTATCGCAAACAGATCGAAAGCCAGATCGGCGATATCATGAACACGGGCGGACGCGCCGGCGGAGCCATCACCGCGGCCATGTTCCTCAAGGAGTTCGCGGGCGAGACGCCGTGGATTCACCTCGACATCGCGGGTTGCGCATGGAACGAGGAGGCGAAGCCCTGGTTACCGAAAGGGCCGACCGGAATCGCCGTGCGAACTATCGTAGAGTGGGTGCGGAGCTACAGCGTCTAAAAAATACTGCAGCTCTTTCTGTCCAGGGGTACGACAAGGATGTTCACTTCGATCGGCATACCGCACGGCTTCTGCTATCTGTGGAACCCAGCGCTGCTTTGGCTGCACGTAAGCTCCGATGCGCTGATCGCGCTCGCCTATTTTCTGATCCCGTTCGCGCTGCTGCGCATCGTCGCCAGGCGCCGGGATATCCCGTATAACGGCATCCTGCTCTGCTTCGGGCTCTTTATCGTCGCCTGCGGACTGACGCATGTGATGGAGATCGTCACCCTGTGGCATCCGCTCTACTGGATCAGCGGCGGTTTGAAAGCCTTCACCGCGCTCATCTCGCTGGCGACGTTCATCGTACTGCTGCGACTGACGCCGGCGATCCTTGCCATCCCCAACGCCGACAGCCTGCAGGAGGCCAACCGCAAGCTCAACTCGGTCATGGAGAGCACGACGGTCGGCATGTACGCGGTCGATCAGAACTGGAAGTTTTCCTTCATGAACGGCACCGCGCGCGCGCTCCTTTCGCCCGACGCGGCCATCATCGGACAAGGGTTGTGGGAGTGCTTTCCCAACCAGGCGAAGGAGACGCAGGAGAAGCTGCTGCAGGTGATGGAGACCCGCAAGCCGCTCAGCTTCGAGTCTTACTATGAGCCGCTCGATCTCTGGAGCCAGGTGAACGTGAATCCCTGGAGCGACGGCGGCGTGACGGTCTTCTTCAACGACGTCAGCGCCGAAAAGCGGCTACAGCGCGAACTCGAACGCGAAAAGCTCATCCGCGAGCAGCGCATCGCCTCCCTCGCCCAGATGGCGGCTGGTTTGGCGCACGAGATCAGCAATCCTCTGGGCATCATCCACGCCCGCGCCAGCGACCTGCTGGAGCAGGTGGAAGACGGCCTCGACCCTACACCTGCCGAAGTCGCGGCCGCCTGCAACAGCATCGTCAAGACCTCGAATCGCGCCATTCAGATCCTGCGTGGACTGCGGATGTTCGCGCGCGAAGGCGGCAAGGACCCCATGGCGCTGACATCCGTCGCGCCGCTGGTCGAACAGGCCGTGGCCCTGGTGCACGAGCGCTTCCACACCCACGGTATCGCGCTGACCTGCGAGATGGAGCCGGAGCTCGCGCCGATCGTCTGCCGCGAGGTGCAGGTCGGCCAGATCATCTTCAATCTGCTGAACAACGCCTTCGATGCGATCGATGGCTCGCCGGACAGCGAACGCTGGGTCCGGCTGGACGTGCGGCAGCGGCTGGGCGAGATTCTCATCGAGGTCGTCGACGGCGGCCCCGGCGTGCCCGAGCAGCATAAGCCCTACCTGATGCAACCGTTCTTCACCACCAAGGCGGTGGGCGCGGGCATGGGCGTGGGGCTCAGCCTTTCGCGCGCCATCGCACGCGACCACAAGGGCGACCTGGTGCTCGCGTCGGTCGAAGGACACACCTGTTTCCGGCTGATGATTCCAGCGGCGACCAAGGAAGAGGCACACGCATGAAGCTGGCAGACGCAACGATTCTGGTGGTCGACGATGAACCCGAGTTGCTTGAAATCTTCTCCGTATGGCTGGGCCGCAGCGGCTGCAAGGTGCTGAAGGCGGAGAACGGCGCGGTCGCGATGAAGGTGCTGAACGAACAGCGCATCGACGCCCTCATCTCGGATATTCGCATGCCGGTGATGGACGGCATCACGCTGGTTCGCACGATCGCCGAAAAAGGAATGCTGGTGCCCAGCATCATCTTCGTTTCGGGCTTCGGCGACGTCGATACGCGCGAGGCGCATGCGCTGGGCGTGGAGGCGATGCTGCCCAAGCCGCTGAGCCGCAAGACCCTGCTGCAGGCGCTCGAAGACAGCCTGAAGGCCCGCGAAGAGCTTTGGCACACACCGCTCGAAACGCCGCCCGCCAAGTCGCTGCACCTGACCCTGCCGGCATTCGAAACCTGCAACGGAAACTGCAGCTTCCAGATTGGGCGCGGCGGATGCTGCTTCGCCACGGACGAGAGCTTCGACGAAGACACGCTGCTACAGCTCACGGTCGAGTTCACCGGCGAGCCCAACATACTCGATGCGCAAGCCCGCGTCCGCTGGTGCGATACGAAGGACTCGCGCATGGGCGTCGAATTCCTCTACCTCGCGCCAGAGTGCCGCGACTGGGTGATCTCCCACATGACCGGCAGGGCGATGCACACCTTCATTCCCCGCTGCTAGGAAACGCCACGAACGTTCGTCATCCTGAACGGAGTGAAGGTCCACCGTATTTGCTTTTGTCCTTGCTTTTCTAGCGGTTGCCTGTCCTGCCTCAGGAAGAACAGGCAACACCGCTTACATCACCGCCGGCGCCTCGATCCCCAGATACCCCAGCGCCCGCACCATCTCCCGCCGAGCCACCGCGGCCGTCGCCAGCAAGAGCGCCTTGCGCGCCGGGTCCGCCTCGTTCAGCACATGGTACCGGTGGTAGAAGTTGTTGAACTGCTGCGCGAGCTGGAAGGCATACTTCGCCAGATGCGCAGGCTCGGCGGTCGCAATCGCCGTCTCAAGCACCGCCGTCAGCCGCGAGCACGCGATCCACGTCTCCCAAAGCCCGGCGCCCTCATCTCCCGAGAGCATCTCCGCCAGCGCATCGCCTGAAGGCAGTGCGGCAAGCGCCGCCTCCTGCGTCGTGCCGGCCTTGCGGAAGATGTTCCCCGCGCGTACGGTCGAGTACTGGACGTACGGCCCGGTCTCGCCCTCGAAGCTCAGCGCGTCCTTGAAGTCGAAGGCGATGATCGTATTCCGGTTGAAACGCAGCATGAAGTAGCGCAGCGCGCCGACCGCGATCTGCGTCGCGATCTGCTCCCGCTCGGCCTCGGGAACCTCCGGGTTGCGCGCGTCCACCTGCACCTGCGCCGCGGCGATCAGCTTGTCCAGCAGGTCGTCCGCCTTCACGCCCAGCCCCTTGCGACCCGAGACCTCGATGAACGGCTTTGCCTTGTCCTCGTCCGAGATCGTATAGCCCAACTCGATCGCGCAACGCGGCGTCAGCGCCACCTTCTCGTACGAGAAGTGGGTATACCGGTCCGCGGCATCGGTGTAGCCCATCCCGCGCAAAGCCGCGATGACGTTATTCTGCGGGTCGGACTGGCTCGAATCGATCACGTTGTAGATCGCGTCCGCCTTGGCGAAGACGGGGTGCGTAGGGTCGTTCAACGCCGCGTCGCCGGTCGAGATCCAGCACGTGTGGCTCGGATACTCGTGGAACTTCATGTAGCCGAAGTCCTTCTGCAACAGTCCGAACTTCCACAGGTGGTATGCGATGTCCTTGCCCACGTAGGTCACCGTGCCGTTCGAGCGCACGATCACCTTGGCCTCCTCGTCCGGCCCGTCGCCCGTCACACCCTCGGTGTTGGCGCGGCGCATCACGAGGCAGCCCTTGTTCTTGCCCTCGGTCTCCTCGTACAGGACGCCCTTCTCGATCATCAGCGCCTTCGCCGCATCCCAGAAGTGCAGCGTCAGAATCTCGCTCTCGCGGGGCAGAAAGTCGTACTCGATGCCAAGCCGCTCCATCGTCTGCAGATGACGGCGCAGAACGGCGGTCGCGATGAGGTCGGCGATGGTCGCAATATCGTTGCCGCCATGCTCGAGCGAGTGTAGCGTGTCCAGCCGAAGCTGCTTGCGCCGCTGCAGCTCCTCGGCCGACGCACCCGCCTCCGTGTACCACTGGCTGACGCGCGCATACAGATCCCAGCAGTAGAAGTCGATGCGCTGATTGGTCTCCAGCAGCTCCGTCAGCAGCTCGCGCACGCCGTCGAGCGAGAGGCCCAGCAGCGTCGTGAATCCGACCACCACGTCCGCCACCTGCACGCCCGTGTTGTCGATGTAGTTCTGCACGCCGACCTCGTAGCCGGGCTTGTAGCTGTCCGGCCGGATGAGCCGGTAGAAGGTATCGCCCAGAATGGCGTTGCGCAGGTGCCCGATGTGCGCGGCCTTGTTCGGGTTGATGCTGGTGTGCTCGATCAGCCGAAAGCCCGGCCCGCCGACCGACGCGTGATCGTCCGCGGCGATGCGCGCGACCGTCGCCGCGCGGTCCAGCCGGATGTTCAGATAGCCGGCGCCAGCGACCTCGATCGAGGCCACACCGGGCAGGTTGGGCAGGTCGTCGGTCAGGGCCGCGGCCAGCTCCTGCGCGATCGCGCGCGGCGCCTTGCGCAGCCGCTTCGCCAGCTCGAACGCCACCGGCAGCGCCAGCTCGCCGAGGGCGATCGAAGGCGGCTGCTCGACCGCAAGCTGGCCGAGCGTGATCTCGTAACGCGAAAGAAGAATGGCCTGGATGCGGCCGAGGAGGGTCTGCTGAATTGTGCGATACATGCTTCGGATTCACCGCTGACTGCTGAAATTGATACCGCTTTCAGTGTACTTGAGCGGCGATTGCCCATCGTCCTCCTCGAAGACGATCTGCCGTTGCTCCCAGACAGCCAAACATCCGCTCCCCGTTTACACTAAAGTGACCGCATGGCTGGCTCAAACAACCCACGAAAGATCCCTCCGGCAGCCATCGTCACCGCGCTTACCGCCTACGTCCTGCTGGTCGTCGGATACCACCCCGACGTCGAGGACGGCGGCCTCTACATCGCAGGCATCAAGCGCCTGCTGCACCCCGCGCTCTACCCGCACGGTACGGAGTTCGTCACCGAGCACCTGCGCTTCTCGCTCTTCGCGCCTCTGGTCGCCGGGCTGATCCACGCCACGCGTCTCAGCCTGGACTGGGTGCTTCTGCTCCTCTACCTCGCCAGCATCTGGGCGACGCTCTACGCTGGCTGGATGATCGCCGTCCGCACTGTCGACACCCTCGAAGGCCGCTGGGGCGCGGTCACACTGCTGGCCTGCTGGCTTTCTCTGCCCATCGCCGGCACCTCGCTCATGCTGATGGACCCATACGTCACGGCGCGCAGCATCACGCTGCCCTGCAGCCTCATCGCACTCGCCGGCATCCTCGATCTGCTTCGCGCGCCCCATGCGGGGCCGGTCGCCGCCCGGCGCACCAAGGCCTGGGCCCTCACCACCATACCCCTGATTCTCGCAGCCGTCCTGCACCCCCTGATGGCCGGCTACGCGCTCGCCGGAGTGCTCCTGCTAGCCTGCTTTCGCGCAAACTCGCCAGACCTGCGCCGCCAGGGTCCGATCGTACTCTTCGCCGCCGCCCTGCTCGCCGCGACTGTCCTCCAGTCAGCCGCTCCGCCTGAGAGCGCGGACTACCTCCGCGTCGCCCTCACACGCTACTACTGGTTCCCCGGCCAGTGGGAGTTGTACGAGCGCATCGGACTCGCCGCGCCACTCGCGCTCATTGGCTGGCTGTCGACCCGCCGGGAGGACTCAGCCTGGAAAGCCCTCGGCCGCATGGCGCTGGCCCTCGCTGGCATCGCCCTGCTCATCGCGAGCATCTTTGCCCGGCCCAGCCTCGCCACCCACCTTGCCGCGCGGATGCAGCCGTTGCGCAGCTACCAGACCATCTACCTCGTCATGATCCTGATGCTCGGCGCCTGGGCGGGCGAGACCTTGCTGAAGCGCAGCGCATGGCGCTGGCTCGCGCTGCTCGCCGGCTTCGGCGGCCTGCTCTTCTTCGTCCAGCGCAATGTCTTTCCCGCCTCCGCGCATCTTGAGTTGCCGTGGAGGCAGCCGCGCAACCCCTGGGTCCGGGCCTTCGTCTGGACGCGCGAGAACACCCCGCAGGACGCGCTCTTCGCCATGGACGCGCACTACATCACGCGCGACGGCGAAGACGCCCAGAGCTTCCGCGCCATCGCCGAACGCAGCGCGCTGCCGGACTACTCGAAGGATGGCGGCGAGGCATCCATCACGCCCGGTCTGACGCCGCAATGGGTCGTCGGACAAGCCGCCCAGACCGACCTCGACCGGCTGAGCGACGAAGCCCGTATCGCCAGGCTGCGCCCTCTGCACGTCGACTGGCTGATCCTGCGCGCCGGCTCGCAGACGGCCTTCCCCTGTCCGTACACCAACGACACGGTCAAGGTCTGCCGCCTGCCAACCTCGAACCCGTAGGCTACCGCCCCGGCTTCGCGCCGGCGCCGGCATCCGCGTGCACCAGCACAACCGGCTCCTGATCCTTCGTCTCCAGCTTGTTGTAGAAGCTCAGCAGTTCGGGATAATCCGCCGGTTGAAAGAGTATGTCGCCGAGCGCCATATTGCGACGAACCGTGTAAGTCGTCGGCGTCTGATCCGCGGACACGTTATAGGTGGCGATTTTCTTGTAAAGAATATCCTCCTTCGCCGGCAACGACTCAATCTTCATCGTCGACGGAAAGGTGATCCGGATCGCATCCTGCGTAATGGACGTGTAGTGGAAGTATACGGGCAGCGTGCGCTGCTTCGCGCTGAAGGTCGGCCTGGCCTGCGCGCGGAAAAGGTCCGCTGGCATCAACAGACGCCTGCCGGTGGAGCTGCCCGCCATACCGCTCACCTCGTAATGCACCGCCAGCGGATTATCATACTCGGCGATCCCATCCACGCCGGTGACCCGAACCTCAAGTCCCTGCGGAATCATGGCTTCTAGCGACTCTCGCAGGGCCTTGTTCAGGCTGGTGTCGTCGCCACGCAGAGCCACCTGCCGCCAGTGGAGTGCAGGGTCGCCGGTGAAGCTCAGGTCGAGCTTGCCAGTGACCTCACCATGCTCATCCATCTGCAAATCCCCGATCCGCTTTACGTTCGAGGACTTATAGGACTCGCCCGGCGTCTGGGCCAACTGCGTATCCTTTTCGGTCTGGCGAATGCCTCCGGCACGTGTGTGTTTCCAGGCGAGATGACCGAAGTCGCAGAGTCGTTGTCCCGGATCGAAGTAGCGCTCTTTGCCGTCGATGTCCACGATGGCGATATCGTCGTCGAGCTGGCGAAAGTCGACATAACTGGCGGAAAAAAGATTGTGATCCCGGTTGACCACCCGCATGACGTACGCCTTTAGACCCGCCGCGCGAGCCATCGCAACGAAGAGCCTGGCCAACTCATTTCTATCGCCGCTCTTGCGAGCCAATACGTCATCCGTCGTTTTTATCTTCTTCAATCCGGCGGCGCGATCCTCGGCCGTGGTGTGCTCGCGGGTAAAGTCTGTGTTCTCCATTCCCATCACCGAGGCGTAAATCTTACGCAGCTTCGCTTCCTCGGTGTCGGATGGCGAGACCAGTTGCCTGGTCGCTGCTTTCACGCCGTCATGAGGTCCGATATATTGATCGAGATCTTTCGACCAGACCCTACCTTGCGTCCTCCAGAACTCCTCCTTCGAGGTGGCGGAATGGTAGTAAAAGAGAACCCTGTAAGTAAAACTATCCAACGGCGGCATATACTCCTCATTCGGAGCCGGCGGGATGTCCGCCACCGTGAGATCGAAAAATTTCCGCGACGCGGTAAGACCCGCACCAGGGACCTCGCCGTGATTCAACTCCGCGCCGTTCGGCAATCTCGATACCCACTCGATCGCGTTGGTACTGCCGGAGTGCGGCCTCCAGTTATAGTGCGCTTTCAAGATGTAGAGCTGCGACTGGATTCTCCATGCGGGAGTGTATCCAAAATGTACCTTGAAACGATATTCGAGAATGCTGCCAACCTCGACGGAAGGCATGCTGAAGATCTTCTCCATGACCTTGCCGTCGACGTTCTTCTCCACCATCTTCGCGTACGCCTTCTCTTTCAGCGGAACGATGGTTCCGTCGGCGTGAATCGTACGGCCGGAGATACTATCGACGGACATGTAGCTGTCCGCCCAGTAGTAAGGAAGCTCGACGTTGCCGTAATCCTTTCCCTTTTCCGTCAGGACCTTCAATCGCACATAGACACTCGTCATGAAGTTGTCGCCATCGCTCATCTGCTCATAGAACAGATACACCGCCGGCGCGCCCGGCGCCTGCGGGAGGGATGTCATACTCAACTCAGCCGGAGTGGGGTCGGTGAACTGGGCCCGCGCACAAAGTGGCGCGAGCAGAAGAAACAAAGCCAATCGATAAAGCTGGCGGTAAGAGATCTGGAGCATTGAAACCTTTCCTCGGGAAGCGCCGCCATGCGGCAGGTGAAGGATGGAGATGCTTGCGAGTATCTACCGCCCCGGCTTCGCGCCGGCGCCCGCATCCGCATGCACTAGCACGACCGGCTCCTGATCCTTCGTCTCCAGCTTGTTGTAGAAGCTCAGCAGCTCCGGGAAGTCCGCCGCGTCGAAGAGAATCTCTCCGATCGTAAGATTGCGGCGCACCGTAATATTCGTCGCCGTCTGCTCCGTCGAAACGTCGTAGGCCGCGAGCTTCTTGTACATGAACGTATCTTTTGCCGGCGCCGACTCGACCCTGATCGCCGGCGGGAAGCTGATCCGAACCGCGTCCCTCGTCACCGACGCATAGTGAAAATAGACCGGGGTGGTGCGCTGCTTCACGCTGAAGGTTGGCTTCGCGGAGGCGACAAAGATATCGGACGGAGCAAGCAGCCGTTTGCCGGTCGCATTGCCCGCCACGCCACTGACCGTGTAGTGAACCACCAGCGGCTTGTCGTAGTCCGCGATGGCCTCCACGCCGGTCACCCGAATCTCGAGCCCGCTCGGCATCATCGCTTCCAGCGACTCGCGCAGATCCTTGTTCAGGCTGGTGTCGTCGCCGCGCAACGCCTCCTGCCGCCATGACAGCGCGGGGTCGCCGGTGTAGCTCAGGTCGACCTTGCCCGTGACCTCGCCGTGCTCGTCCATCTTCAGATCGGCAATCCGCTTCACCGAAGCAGCTTTGTACGACTCGCCCGGAGTCTGGAACATCTGCGCCTCTTTGTCCGTCTGCCGGAGGCCGCCCGCCATGGTATGTTTCCATGCCAGGTGGCCGAAGTCGCAAAAGCGCTGACCGGGGTCGAAGTACCGTTCCTTGCCATCGACATTCACGATGGCGATATCGTCGTCGAGCTGGCTGGCGTCCATCAGAGCCGGCGCAAAGAGACTGCGGCTTCGATTGACCACGCTCATCGCGTACGCCTTCATACCCGCCGCGCGCGCCATGGCGATGAAGAGGTTCGCAAGCTGGTCGCTGCTGCCGCGCTTGCGCGCCAGAATGTCGTCGGTCGTCTTGACCTGCTTCAGCCCCGCCGCACGCTCCTCCGCCGTCGTGTGCTCGCGGGTAAAGTCCGTGTTCTCGAGCGCCATCACCGCGGCATAGATCTTCTGGAGCTTCTGCTCCTGCGTGTCCGCCGGCAGCACCAACTGCTGCACTGCCTCCTTCACACCCTTGTTCGGCCCGATGAACTGGTCGTGGACCTTCGACCAGTACTTCCCCTCGTCCTTCCAGAACTCCTGCGTCGACGTAGCGCCGGCGTAGTAGAAGATCACCCGGTAGGTAAAGCTCTCCATCGGAGGCATGAACTCCTCCTTCGGCGCAGGCGGAATGTCCGCCAGGCTCAGATCGAAGATCCGCTGAGGCGCGTTGCCTCCAATCCCAGGCGACTCCGTCGGCTTCAACACCGCGCCTTTCGGCAGGATAGGCATCCACGCGATCGCGCTGCCAACCCGCTCGTGGCCTCCCTGCCGCGATACGATCTCCTCCGAGGTCGGCCTCCAGTTGTAGTGCGCCTTCAGCGTGTAGAGGTCCGACTGGATATACCACTTGGGCGACGTCACGTAGCCATCGTCCGAGTGCAGCTTATAGCGATACTCGATGATGCTGCCCACCTCGACCGATGGCAGGCTGAACACCTTCTCCACCAGCTTCGCCCCGCCGATCTTGTCGACCAGCTTCTCGTAGGCCTTATCCTTCATCGGAATGACTGTTCCGTCGGCGTGAATCGTGCGGCCGGAGATGCTGTCCACGGTCATCGACCCCTCCGACCGCTCGAACGGGATCGAGACGTTGCCGAACTCCTTGCCCTTCTCCGTCAACACCTTCAGCCGCACGTAGACGGTGAAGACGTGGTGCGCATCGTCGGTCGTCTCTTCACGGAAGAGGTAGACAGCGGCGGCGCCCGGCTCCTGCGGGATCGAGGTCATGCTCAACTCCGCGGGGGTTGGTTCGATGAACTGCGCATGCGCGAACATCGGCGCAAAGAGCGGAAACAAGGCAAAGAGACAAAGCCGATTGCGGGAGATCTGGATCACTGAATTCTTCCTCGGAAAGGGTTGCAATGCTGGTTGTCTACTGCTTCTTGAAGACCGCGCTGTTCTTTTCATCCGCGTCGATCGTGGCGGCCAGCTTCTGCACATCGGCATAACGATCCGCCGGCAGCGTGACCTCGCGTACGGTGTAGGTGCGGGTGTAGTGCAGCTTGTTGCCGCTGAGCGTGGTCGAGCTCTCATACGCGGCGAAGCCCAAGTCGAGCTTGACCGGATCGGGCAGTTCATCGACTGCATAGCCCGGCGGCAGCTCGATCGAAAACTCGTCCTTCTCGAGCTTTGCCTCCTTCAGGTCGATCGGCATGCTGCGCGGCTTGCGATCCACATAGATCCCATCCGTACCCAGCACGCGCGGCCGCACCATCAACAGCGCACCCATCGAGCGAGCGAAGTGCTCCGCGTCGAGCGTGTAGCTCGTGGTCAGCTCCTTGTTCAGCGCCTCCACGTTCTCGACCTTCACATCCGACACCGTGAAGGTGCTCAAGTCGTGGCCCAATGTGCGGTTGCGGTTATCCGTTTGCTCCTTCAGCGTCTGCCTGCTGTACATATCGCGCGAGGACTCCGACAGGTCGCCGAAGCTCTTCACCACAACGCTGCCCTTCAATTCGCCATCGGGCTGCAACTGAAAGCTCGCCGTGCGGTAGAGCGTGTTACTCTCCGGCTTCAGCACGGGCAGCGCGATCACCTCGCTGGCGCCCGCCTCGACCAGGATTCCGTAGCCGCCCTGCAGGTTCCATTCCAACTGGCCGAAGGCGGTCTTCTCCCACGTAGGATCGAAGATCAGATACCGCTTGCCGCTCTTGGCCGTCACCACGCTGCGCAGCTTTGGCGAGTTGTAACCCGCTGGGATCTCGATCGCCGCAATCGCATGATTGCCATACGTGGACGGCGCCGACGGGTCGACAGCCCCCCGTCGCGTATCGACCAGAACCCACGTCGCGTGAATGCCGACCGTCGAAAGCATGCTCGCCAGCAGGGTCGCCTTGTCCTTGCAGTCGCCGTAACGATTGCGGAAGATGTCGGCCGCCGGGTGCGGCTGGTCGCCGCCGATGCCGCGCTCGATCACAAAGTAGCGGATGCCCTTCTGGGCGAACTCGCCGATCGCCTCCGCCTTGTCGAAGAAGTCGGTCTTGCCCTGGGTCAACTCAGCCGCCTTGGCGGCGATCTCCGGCGATGCCGCGAGCCGCGCGCGCGACAGATCGTTGTACCACTGGCCGACGCCCTGCCACGTGCCAAGCTGATCGGTCCCCGAAGGCCCGTAGTGCACCGTCATGCGCCCGGCGATGGCAACGGTCGAAGGATGAAGAGGCACATCCTCCAGATCGATCGCGGGCATGTCGTTCATCTCCCACCGCCAGCGCTGACGCTCCAGGTCGACCGCCTCGGTCTTGTCGTGGTGCGCCCAGACGGCGCGATAGGTGTAGCCGGCAGGCAGTTGCAGCGTGAAGCTCTGCTTCACCCCCGGCAGTTCGCTCTGGAAGAACCATGTCTCTTCGTTGACATACGGCCGCGAGCGCACCTCATACTCATATGCCACGATACCGCCGGGATCGCGCCCAGGCGGATTCGCCACCTTGTAACGCTCGTCCACGTACAACTGACCGCCCTCGCCGGGAAGGCCGAATTCGGCGATCTCGCTGTCCTTCATCGCATACTCGTGCCCGTCCGGCCCCACACTCCAGATATGAAGCGACAGCAGCTTGCGATCGTTGTCGAAAGGGACCGCCACGACGCCCTCGTCCCTTCCCGCTGGACGAAGAATCTTCACCACGTGGCGATGATGCTCGGTCGCACGTCCGTCGCTGCCGACGGTGAGGACCGTCTCGTCCAGCAGCACCGCCGCCGGATCTTCGGCGCGAAACTTCGGTTGTGGCTGGGTCATCGCCGCGCGAACCCAGTCCGGAACGGAATCCTTGGCAAAAGCGGGAACAGCAGACAAGCAGGCCGTGGAAGCAATAAGGCAGAAGGTGCGCAGGGACGGAAACATGATCGCCTTTCAGCAAACTCCGGATAGAAAGACCGTGATGTACAACCGGTCGAAAATGATAGCGATACCGTCTTATATGTCGTGCCGTAACGAAAAGCAAATAAAAAGTGAATGGCAAAAACAAAGCCCTCCCGGAGTGGGAGGGCTTTGTTTTGCGTGATTCATCCAGGCTTCGTGGCTACGGAACACGCAGCGGACGGAAGCCTTCGACCGGGAACAGACCCGTCGGATACGCCTCGGTCGGATACTGCGGACGGAAGGTGTACCGCACGAAGAACCCACCCGAAACCGTATTGTTGCCCGAGAGGAAGCCGCCGACGAACCAGTGGTTCGTCACCGCATACGCCGCCTCGGCGTTGATGTTGTAATTGAAGCCCGTATTGCTGTTCACCGGCGACTCGCCACAGACATGCGTCGCAATCTGCGCGATCGTGCAGGCGCTTGAGTTGTCGATCGGGTTCGCCGCGTTGGCCGAGGTCCGGTACGACGTCTCGATCGCCGGATCCAGCGGGAAGAAGATCTGGCTGTCTTCCTGGAAGGTCTGCACGCCCACTGCGCCGGCAATCGAGTAATGGAAGTTCGTCTTGTAGTAGCCCGTGTACGTGATCGGAATCGATGCGAGGAAGTACGCATCCGGGCTGAAGTAGCCGCCCAGGCCATAGCTCTCGCCACGCTCGTTATGCGCGTAGTGCATGCCGAAGAGCGATGCGCCGATGTTCAACTTGCCGTATCCGGGAAAGGTGTGCGCCAGGAAGTACGCGCCCATCGAACCTTCGAACTTGTAGTTGCCCAGCACGTGATAGCCGCTCAGGTCCGCACCGTCGGCCGTGATGTAGAAGCCGGCCTTCTCGTCGCCGTTGTCGAAGCGCAGACCGCCGCCGGTCGCCACCACGCCGCCCCAGATCGGGCCGCCGTTGACCGCGCTCGCCTGCCCCGGATCGCGGAGACCTGCGTATGAAAGCTGCGAGTCCTTCACCATGTCGCGGTCGAAGGAGAAGGTGAAGTGATCGCTCGGCTTCCACAAACCATGACCGGTCACAGTCTGGATCAGGAAGTTGTACGGCGTGTAGCCGACCGACGCCGCGAAGTTGCGGGTCGTCATCTGCAACTCGCCGCCTACGCCGCTCGCAAATTGCTCCGCGGGAGCGTTCGCGGCGTTGGCCGAAAGCGTACCGATGATCGGGACGCTGATCGAACTCAGACCGGAGTAGTTCGCGACGTTCAGCACACCCGAGTTCAGGAAGACCGCACGTGGCACAACAGTCAGGCGAACGCTGTTATTCACCATCGCCGAGGCTTCGATCGTCGCCTCGGTGTCGCTCAGCCGGTCGATGCCGGGCGTGCCGCTGCGATAGCGTCCGCTCGCCGTGCCGCCGAACCAGCCGCTGTACGAGGCCTCAAGCGTTGCGAGGTCGCGCTCCGTCTGCTGCCGCGGCGTCAGCGCAAGCTGCGGCGTCAGAAGCTCGTCCTGGCTATATCCGCGCAGCGCGGGAATATGCTTTGCGACGAGGTCAGAGTCCGTTGGCGCGGCGCCCAGCGGGTAGGTCGAACCCAGAATCGGATAGGGCTGATAGCCAAGCGGAGTGCCCACGCCGGGATAGCTCAACACCGGTCCCGACGGCTGTTGCGGCTGATTATCGGGCTGTCCCGTGGCGGCCTGCGCGGCACGGCGAGTCCGTACGCGGCTACGCGTTCCAGTCGTTGTCGTGCCCGTCGCCGGAGCGCGGTAGCTCGTGTTCGGCTGCGGATACTGCTGGCCGTTGCTGTCGCCGGTCTGGCTCGGGGGCGCCTGGTTGGTCTGCGACGAGCTTGACTGGCCGGAGTAAGTCTGGGTCGTATTCTGACCGCCCGTGGCGGGCTGCCCGGTCTGACCGGCCGGAGCGTACTGCGTATTCTCCGTCGGGGTGGTGCTGTAGTCGTCCGGCGGAGGCGCGCTCCGTCCGGTCAGCGCATCCGGATTCGACTGGCGACGGCGGATCGCCGCCGCGTTCGCCGCGTTGATATCGGGGTGCGACGAGCCGAGGTTCTTCGCCTTGGCGTTCGGAACGTACTTCGCCTTCGGCAGAACGTCGGTCACCTCAGGCTGCGCGACCGTCTTCTGCGTGGGAGTCGAACCAAGCTGAAGCGGCACTGCCGTCTGCATGGCGGACGGATCGGTCGGCGCCTTGTACGGAACATACGGACCATAGCCATCCTGCGTGGCCGGTGCTGCGGTCGCGGCGCCCTGCGGCGTCGCCGTCAATGGTACGCTCGCGCGATACGGCTTATAGGCCTCGCCCTGCTTCTGCTGCGGCAGAGGCTCGGGCTGCTGCGCCATCGCCATCTGCATGGGGGCCTGCGCGATTGGTGCCTGCGCGACCTGATCCGTCAGGCGATTGATCTGCTGCTGGTGATAGACGGCGGGTGTGAGAATCAAAGTATCGGCCCCACCTTCATAAGCAACCGTCTGGACGACCGGAATCTCGGTCCCATCCATCGGCACCGGGATCTCGGCGGAGGCCTGCGGCACATAGTCCTTCAGGCGCGTCCGGGGGGTGGCGTTGTTCGTCGGCGTGCGCGGGGTCGGGCTCGCCATGTACGAAGGCACGGTCGGGCTGGGCGTGACCATCACCGGCGGCTGACCGAAGGAGTTGGTGTAGCTCGGCAGATAAGGCTGTGTCTCAACCGGCGGCGGAGGAGGCGTCGGCTGCTCGTCGGCCTTGCTCGGCTGCAGCAGCGTCGAAAGATCCTGCGCCGAGGCGCCGTTGGGCAGACGCATGCCCGCGTTCGGCACCGGGCGGCTAAGCTCCGTCGCCAGCTCTGCGCCGGGATCGGCCGGAGGCATCGCATCGAGCGACGCACGGTAGTAGATGGCCGCGCGATTCGTATCGCCGCGGGCCTGTTCGAACTTCGCGCCGAGGTTCAGCATCTCGGCATCCTTCGGATACTGATCGAGACCGAAGCGCAGCCAGGTCTCGGCATCCTTCAGATCGTTTGCAGCCAGCGCAGCGCCGACGGCCGCCTTATAGTCCGAAGCTGTCGCGGTCTGCATGTTCTGCGACTTCCAGATCATGACCGACTGCTTATACTGTCCATCGCGCGAATACCCACCGGCCAGCGCCTTGATGACGCCCGGATTGTCCGGAAAGGCGCGTGCCGTCGCGTTAAGGATCGCCAGCGAGCGGCGCGTGTTGCCTGCCGCCGCCGCCTGGTTGGCGCGGCGCACCGCCCAGTTCGTCCAGATCGTCTGCACCGTGCGGCGCTGCTCGTCCGAAAGATCCGGGCGGCTGCCGATCGTCATCAACTGCTTGTACAGTCCAGCGTCGTTGCCGCCGTTGTAGAGCAGCCACGCGTTCTGGATGTCGATGTCCGCCGGCGGCAGCGCATTCTGCACGATGTAGTGCTGCTTCACGCGGTTCAGGAACAGAGCGGCCTGCTGCGGCTGGCCGAGCGAGTTGTAGACCGAACCCACCACCTGCAGGAAATCGACGTCGTTTTCAAGCTGCGCACGCACAGGAACCGGAATCTGCTGAATCTGCGCCAGCGCCTCCTGGTCCTTGCCGGTGCTGTGCAGGGACGAGAGCAGCCCCTTCCAAGCATCGACGCGGTCCGGGTTCTCGGACAGAATCTGCTGGTAGATCGGGTAAGCCTGAGCCGCGTTGTCGCGCTGCATGTAGATGCCGGCGAGCTGAATCTGAATCGGCACCGAGGGCTTCTGACCGGCGGTCGTCTGCTGCGCGATCGCCTTCTCCAGCAGATCCTGCGCGACATCGAACTTGCCCTGCACCTGATAGATCGAGGCGACCGTCGTTTCGAAGCCCGGATCGCGCATTGCCTGCTCGTAGGTCGCGGGCGGCATGCTCTCCAGCGTCTGCAGCGCCTGCTGATCCTGGTTCATCGCGTGTTCGACGCGGACCAGACCCTGCCATGCGCCGGTGTTCTTCTGATCCTTGGCGAGCACCTGGCGGTAGAGACCAGCCGCCTGATCAAGATGGTTCGCGGCCTGCAGCAGGCTCGCATACTGCATCTGCGTCTCGGCTTCGACGCCGCGCGCATCGGCTGGGAACGGCAGCTCCAGAGCCGTACGCAGCACGCGCTGCGCATCGCCGTCGCGACCGGCGGAGGCGTAAGCCGAGGCCAGCGTCCGCAGGTAAAGCGGATCCTTCATCAACTGCGCACGGACCGGCGCCGGGATGTGGCGTTCGGTCTCAAGCGCGCGCCCCGTATCGCCCGCGTTGTACTGCGCACTGAAGAGTCCACGCCATGCATTCGGCGCAGCGGGCTTTACCTTGACGAACTGCACGAAGACCGGAGCCGCGGCTTCGGGTTGCTGCGCCTTCAACAACGTTCCGCCCAGACCTTCAAGCGCCTCGGGGCTGTTCGGACGCATCGCCAGCGCGGCGCGATACTCCTTCTCCGCCGTCGGCAGATCGTTCTCGTTCAGCGCCGACGCGCCGTCCGCCATGGTCGACCAGAACCGCGAGGTTGCGATCGCCGGATCGAGTCCGGGGTCCTTCGAGCCATCCTGCTTCGCCTGCACCAGGAAGCTCATCGCGCCGCCGAAGTTGGCCTGCTGCATGCGGATGTAGCCCATACCCGCGAGGGCGGAGGCGTTCTCCGGATTCTTCGCAAGGATCGCCTTGAAGCGAGCCTCGGCGTCTTCCATGTGCTTCGCGTTCAGAGCCGCATAAGCTGCGCGCTCTTCCGCCGTGCGCGAACGGGCCTCGTTCTCCGCCGCAAGCTGTTCGGGCGTCAGCTTCACCGGTGGGCCGCCGCGTCCGCCGCCGCCCTTCGGCTGATTTCTCAGCACGGTCGCAAGCTGCTCGTCGGGGTGCTTCTGCAGATAGGCGCGAATCTCACCGCTGGAGGCCGGGTTCTGCGCATCCCACAACAGCGACTGTCGCAGCGCCTCGGTGGCCTGGGGATCGTCCGGGTGACGCTCCAGGTACTTGCGGCCCTCGGAGCGGGTCTTCGGGTTATAGGTCAGAATGCGACCGAGTGCGATCTGGTAGCGCGGGTCCGACGGGAACTGCTGATCCAGCTTGCGCAGACCGGCGATGGCATGAGGTCGTCCATCCTCGGTTGCGGCTTCGGTCTCGTAGTAAGCCAGCGCGCCCTCGCCCGGAGGCGGAATCTCGCCATAGACCTGCCGGTAGACCTGCATGGCCTGCGCGTACTGCCCTGCCTGGGCGAGCTTGCCTGCCTGTTGCAACTGGGTATTGTGATCCTGCTGCACCTGGGCCGACTCCGCGCGGGCGATGCCGGGGTCGTTGGGGTTGATCGCACGCAGACGCGCCAGATACATCGCCGACAGTTCGGACTTGCCTTCGAGCTTGGCCGCGCGGGCGAGACCACCCAGGGCCTCGGTGTTGTTCGGATCGGCGAGCAGCACCTGCTGCCAGGTCTGCGAGGCCATGTCCATACGTCCACGCTGTTCAAGGGCGTGTGCCTTGTCGAGAAGCGACTGTACGGGAGGCTGCCCCACCTGGGCATGCACGTGAGGAGAAAGTGGAGCAATCGAGACCGCACCGAGCAGTACGGCTGGCGCCCAGAACCGGATTGACGGATAAGTCTTCATAGAATTATTCAATGCGCTGCCCGACCCCTGACGTACCAAGTTGGATAATGCAGCTCTTGTCATGAGACTAACGTCTTTCGAGCAGCTTGTAATCACTTTTGTCGGGGGGCTTTCAGAGCACTGAAAACGATGCAAAACACCAATAAATACGCGGCTATTTCCACTTCAGCTTAAGTCTTCCATCGCGTTCGAACCGGTACCGTTGCTCAAGGAAACCGGTGGAAAACAGGGCCAAATTTTGATCGTAGTAAGCCGCCGCACGCCCGTAGAGCCCCGATGAGGCATCCTTCGTCGCGCTCAGCCGCTGCCACTGCTCCGTAGCCTGTGTCTTCATCCCCGCCGCCGCCAGAAACGGAGCCACCGCTGCGGAGAATCCCGGCGGCGAATCTACGCCCGTGGTCTTGCCCGAACCGTCCACTTCAACCGGTGGAACCGCCGCCGTCTTCATGTAATCGGACATGCCCGAAAGCTGTCCCATCAGCCCATGCACGCCGGGTGTCGCGGGGTCCGCGATGCCGGCCCACAGGTACACCCGGATGGCGTCGTAGCTGCCCACCGCACGCGGATCCTTCGTGCCGGCCGTCGGCTGTGCGGGCGCGATGGCGGGCTTCACGCCATCGGACGATACCGAGACCCAGTCCATCGCAAATCCATCGCCCCTGCCCGGCCCAAAGAGCCCAGGCAGCGATTGGATAACGCCCGTCCACGGTCCCGGCTGTTGATACCGCGCCATATAGGCCAGCAGCGGCGGCGGCAGATAACTCGGGTTCAGCAGCCAGGTGTTCTCATCGGGATGAAAGCCCACCGGGCCGGGGATCAGCGTAGGCCCTACGCCGTTCGCCAGGCCTACCTCCTGCCGCCCGATCCGCTTCGCCATGGTAAGGCCCAGGTTGGCATAGCGGTCGTCCCGCCACAGACGCCCCGCCTCCATCAGCGTGTAAGCCATCCACAGGTCCGCGTCCGAAGCCGGATTCTCATCGAGCGTCTTCCACTCGCCCTGCGCGTTCTTGCCCCACTCCCAGGCCGGAAGACGCAGGCTCAGGTCGCCGCCCGCGAGGTTCGACTCCGTCCAGGTCAGCAGCTTTTCGAATCGCACGCGGTCGTTGGCCACCAGCGCGAAGAACATCGCATAGGCCTGCCCTTCGCTCGTGGTGCGGTCGCCTGCGCTGCGGTCGATCACGCGTCCCTGCGGATCGATGAAGCGCTGGCTGTATGCCTCCCACAACGGCCACGGCTGTTCTGCCCGACAACCCGCTTGAAAGGAAAAAGCCAGCGCGATGAGAAGACTCATCGCGCTGGCCGTGTATGTCCTGCGGTTGATCAAGCTAGTCGTTACCCTGCAGACGAGCGCGAGCCCGGCGGCGAAGCATGGCGCGAATCAAGGCCGCCATCAGGATCGCGATGACGATGGTCGAGATGACCACAATCCACGGGAACTCCGAGAACAGCAGGTTGATGCGCACCCACCACGAGAGCGAACCCACCTTGTAGACGTCGTTGCCGATGCGGTACGAGCTGAACTTCTTATCGTGCAGCACCGCGACCGACTGCGAGATCTCCGACGACTGCGAGGTCTTCAGGAAGGCGTTGATGAAGGTCGGGATGACCGTGTGATCGCGCAGCGCGATCAACACCACGGAACGGTTCGAACCGCTCGGCCACTCGATACCCTCGATCAGCGCATCGGGCAGACCGCCCGCCGTCTCCAACTGACCGGACTGGATATGATCGGAGCTGCGGACCTTCCACCATGCGTGCTGCAGCGAGTTGAAGAAGCCCTGCGTATCCTGCACATGCAGACCGCCGCCATCGATGCGAACCGGCAGTGAAGGATCGATCCTGGCGAGCGCCGGCTGGTCGACCGTACCCATCACGATGTAGTCCTTCTGGCTGTCCGTCTTCATGTCCTCGTTCTTGCCGACCGTCACGTTCAGTACCGGGTAGCCGGTCTGCGCGCCGAAGTGGCCCATGAAGGTCAGGAAGAGTTCGATCTCGTCCGGCTGCGGGGTATCCGGCAGAACAACCGTCGTCTCCGCCAGGTCGGCCTTGCGGGTGAAGGGATAACCTGCGTTGGCAAAGAGTTCAAGGTCCGGCAGGATCGCCCAGTGCGGGATGTCGCGAATATCGAGATACGAATCCTTCAGAATCGTGCCCTGCAGATTCAGCGGCGCCGTGTCCTGGCACTTGCCCTTCTTCGCGATCTGGAAGATGAACTTCATCATCAGCGAGTTCGAGAAAGGACGCATATCGACGACCGGCACGGGAATGACCGTGTCCAGCTTGGCCGAAGCCTTCTCGGTGTGCGGCATCGGCGTCGAGCTGACATAACCGCCGTTCATGTACACCTGCAGCGAGCTCTCGTTCGCCAGCGGGATCCCGTTATAGCGGTAACCCATATGGAAGCCGAGATTCTGAATCGCGGGATTGTGAGCCAGATAAAGATCCGGCGGAATACGCATGTACACCGGGATCGGCACCGAGCCGTCACCCTGCAGATCGCCCGTCTGAGCGATATCGCCGAGCGGCGTATCGTGCTCCGTGCTCAACCAGCGGGGAGCATCGTCGGGCTGACGCGCGCCCGGAGCTTTGAAGCCCGAAACGGGAATGTGAGTCAGGTCGCTCTGCAGAAGATCGCGCTGCAGCGTGAGCGCCATCGCCGACGTCACCAGATCGTTGGCATTGTCGCCCGTGAGGATCAACAGCTTGGAGTAGGGATCGACCGGGTTCGTCCGCATCGCAATCGTCGGACCGCCGCTGCCCGCGACATTCAAGGCTGCAGGAAGATCCGCCGCGCTCTCGCCGATCACGATGGCGTTCCCGCTCGGAAGCGCCGCGCCGACCGAGACCTGGAAATGTACAGGCCGGTAGTCCGTGAGGATGCCGAACCATGAAGCCACGATACCGGCTGCACGCAGCGCCTGCGGAGAGGGCTGGCTGAGGAAGACGATCGGAACCACGGGATGCAGGTTCACGGCCGAGTCATAGAACGGCAGCGGAAGCAACTTCAGGTCGTTCTGCAAAGGAAGCAGCGAGCCGGCGAGTTCGATGGTCGAGCTTGCATCGACGTGGCTCCACAGCGTCGAGTGCGAGGGGTCTTCGCACTGCAGCGTGTAGTGGCCGATAAACTCGAAGGTCAGCTCGTTGGTGTGAACCAGCATCTCGGCCGGCATGGTCAGCGTCGCTTCGAGCAAAGCACTGTTCTCGTCGCGGGTCACATTCAGCACCTGCGTCGCAGCGGTCTTCTGGTCGGGCGTAAGGTCGTTCTCCATCGTGCCGTGAAAGGTCGGCTGATTGTGAACCGCCAGCGTGGCGAAGAGCGTTCCGTTCAGGCTCACCTTCAGGTGGCTGAGGTCGGGAATCAGGCCCGGCGAGAAGTGATATTTCAGGTGCATCGTCGCGGTCTTGACGACCTGCGTCTGCGGCACCGAAAAATAGACCGAATGATACGCATCGACGCCACGCAGCACGATGGTGTCGGCCGGCCCTACATCCGACAGAGCGAAGATATTGTCGAAGTTGCCCGGAGCGACCGGGCGAGCCGCGACGCCGCCATCCGGCGTCGCATCCGAAACTGCTCCCGGAGCGCCGGAGACAGCCGTCGGAACCTGAACCTGGGCGGAGGCGAACCGCGACGTGAAGCCGGCAAGGAGTGCAAAGAGAAGCAGGGGTGCGATGGTCGTGGCCAAACGTCCCTTGGGTGGTGTTTTTTTCGTGTTCATCAAACCTCGGAACGTTCTGGCGAAGCCGTGGATGGACAGTTGCAGGATGCGGCCGAGACTCTTCAGCGGACGGTCGATCTCGCGCGCCTCGCCCCAGCCCAGCCAGGTGTCGGCGCGCGAATACAGCACCATCGTCAAAGATTCTTCTTCCTGAAGCGTCAGCGGATCGAACTGCGCACGCAGATCGCCGCTGCCCGCATGGATGATCGTGGCAGGCAGCATTGCGTCGCCATCGAGCACCGGGAAGACCAGCTTGATCGACTCACCCGCCGCAGCCGTGTAGGGGCGATCCATCGTCATCGAAACACCGCCGCTCGAAAGGTCGATCGTCGTTCCTTGTACGACCGTGCCATCGGCAAGGATGACGTCGGCCGGAACGCTCATATTCACGCGCACCGTCTGGCGGCGCTGCTGGCTCTCCCACGCAACCGCCGTGGCGACGCCGAGGATGATCATGTTGAAGATCGTCCAGACAACGTTCATCACGATCGTTCCAGGATGGGTCCCGTCGTAGAAATAGTAGCCAAGGAACGGCACATAAATATGGAAGAAGCGTGGAATCGCGATGATGAGGCCGATGATGTTGAAGATCATCATCACCAGGAACGGCTGCGCAATGCGCGCGTCGAAGAAGCTGCGATTGACCACGCCGCCCTTCGCCGTCACGTTGAAGCTGCCCAGCTTCGGATTGATGAGCGCGAGCATCGTCGGCAGGAAGATGTACGGGGCGAGAACCGTCTCGTAGATCTCGTTCCAGAACGAGTGCCGGTGCTGACCCTGGATGCGCGAGTTGGTCATCGACGACAAAACGAGGTGCGGGAAGGCGTACGCCAGAATCGCAGCCCAGTAGCCGGGTACGTTGGTGTGCCCGAGAACCAGGTAGATCAGCGGCGCGGTCAGGAAGATCAGACGCGGCAGCGCATACAGGAAGTGCGACATTGCGTTGAAATAGCAAAGTCGCTGCCAGCCTGAGAGACCCGGTGCGAAGAGCGGGTTGTCCGTACGCAGGATCTGAATCATGCCGCGCGCCCAGCGAATACGCTGCTTCACGTGACCGCTCAGACGCTCGGTCGCGAGACCCGCTGCCTGCGGAATATTGATGTAGGCCGTGTTCCAGCCATTCTTCTGCATGCGCAGCGAGGTGTGCGCATCTTCCGTCACCGTCTCGACCGCGATGCCGCCGATCTCATCGAGTGCGGTGCGGCGCAGCACGGCGCAGGATCCGCAGAAGAAGGTCGCGTTCCAGAAGTCGTTGCCGTCCTGCACGATGCCGTAGAACAGCTCGCCTTCGTTCGGAATGACGCGGAACTGGCCGAGATTGCGCTCGAACGGATCCGGCGAATAAAAGTGGTGCGGCGTCTGCAGCATCGCCAGCTTGCGATCGCGCAGGAACCAGCCCATCGTCACCTGCAGGAAGCTGCGCGTGGGCACGTGGTCGCAGTCGAAGATGGCGACGAACGGCGCGTCCAGGCGCTCGATGGCGCGGTTGATGTTGCCGGCCTTCGCGTGCTTGTTGTCGTCGCGCGTCATGTAGCCGATGCCTGCGTCTTCCGCAAACTTGCGGAACTCCTCGCGCTTGCCGTCGTCCAGAATGTAGACGTTCAGCTTGTCGGCCGGCCAGTCGATGTTCATCGATGCGAGCGCGGTGAAGCGCACGACCGAGAGCGGCTCGTTGTAGGTCGGAATCAGCAGGTCGACCGAAGGCCAGTCTTCCGGATCGTCCGGCAGCGGCACCGGCGTACGGCGCAGCGGCCACAGCGTCTGCATATAACCGAGGAACAGGATGGCGAAGGCGTACGCCTCGGCGCCGACCAGCAGCCAGATGAAGAAGCCATCGAGCGGCGTCCAGTTCGTACCCGGATCGAGGAAGAATTTGATCGTGGTCGAAATACGCCAGAAGCCGTACCGGAAGGTCGAGAACATCGACACCATCATCAGCGTCAACGTGACCAGGTACGAGCTCGAACTCTTGTCCATCCAGATGGCCAGCAGGACAGTCAGCAGCCCCAGCACAGCCTGCTGGGGCCAAGTGAGCTCAAGGATGCCCGTGAAGCAGAGAAAGAAGACTCCGCCAACAAGGATGAAAAGCCGAAGCGCTTTGAGCAGGAAACTGTCTCCCGACTCAAACTCTCTCCATAAAGGCGACCGGGTCATCGTTCACTCCATCGGACGTTGCGAAAGCCGGCCGTGGCGGGCGCGGATACGGTCCGCAGCCAGGCAGCAATGTTGAGATAATCCTCGGCAACAGGCGCCTCGGGGGCATAGTCGACTACCGTCATTCCTTCAGCCAGCGCCTCGCTGACCGCGGGTGAACGGCGGATTACAAAAGGCAAAAGACGATCGCCCAACTGACGGCGAAGCACCTCGCGAACATCGAGGTGCAGAGGCAGCGAAGCGTCGAACTGATTCAGCACATAGAAGGGTTGCAAAGGTCGGCCTTCATGGTCGCTGGTCCCATTGAAAAATCGTTCAACCGCCTGAAGGCTGATCACCGAATTCATATCCGGCGCCACCGGCACCAGCACGATCGGATTCATCCGCGCAATGCGTCGCGCCACCCAGCCGGTGCTCGGATTCAGATCGAGCAGCAGCCGATGATTGCCGCGGCTGTTGCGGGAGAGCTCTTCGGCGAGAACATCCTCAACCTCTTCGCTTCTTCCCTTCTGGTCCACGTCGTAGCTCACCAGAGAGATCGGCGCATCGGCGCTTCCGCTCGGCGGCGAAAACGTCCGCACGACGCCGGGACGAAGCTCGCTCGCGCCAAAGTAAAACGGCAGCAGACCGTGCGAGGTCGTATCGGCCAGCAACACCTTTTCGCCCATCGACGAGAGCGAGCGGCCCAGCGTCGCGACCAGACTGGTCTTGCCCACGCCGCCAGCCAGCGAGAATACCGCGAGAACCGGCGTGCGGGTCTCTTTCTGGCGCACCGGCTGAGGCTCCACCGGCGGCTCCTGGCCCGGCTCGAAGACGCCCTTCAGCGCAAACCAACGCGCCGCCACCCGCTCGCGCGAGTACTGCAGCGTATCGGCAACGGAAGACGCCGGGGCTGGCTGAACCGGCTTCGGCGCGGCAGGCTGCGTCGCATACAGCCACGCCGGACCGTCGGGATCCTGCTCGACGCGTGGGGCCGGCTGCGTGGCGCGCGCCACGCGATCCTGCTCCTGACGGCGAAGCTCGGCGACCCGCTGCTCCACGGCGCGAAGCTCGGCCATCCGATACTCGGAGGACATGTCGCGGCTGTACGGAACCGACGCCGCGCGCTGCGGCTCCTGCCGATAGGCCGGGCGGCTGCCCGAAGAGCCGGAACGGTAAGCGGGACGTATGCCCGACGCCTCATCCGGGCGGAAGCCCTGAGGACGGCGGCGGTCGCGGATCGCCGGATCGTCGCCCGGCATCCGGAACGCGGGACGCTCCCCCGAGCGAGCCAGTGCCTCGCGTATGCCGGAGTCGCCGAACAGCGACGAACGCCGGCTCGCCTGCGTATAGTCCAGCGCATTGTTCGGGCTATAAAGATGGTCCACCGTCGAGCCCTGCTGAACGACGTAGGGGTCGCTGATCTGTCCTGGAACGATCGAGTACGGCTGCGGCCCCGCAAGTTCGCGGCGGCGGGACTCCGATTCCTCATAGCGCGTCGCCTGACGCTGAGCAGAGGCATGCGCCTCGGCGATCTCCCGCTCTTCGCGACGCGCGATCGCCTCGGCCATGGCGGCGGCCTCGGCCCGGCGCGCAGCCTCCACGCGCTCGGCGGCGGCGATGCGCGCGGCATCCTCGGCCAGCTTCAGCGACTGCTCCCGCGACTCGTGAATGCCGGAGGCATCCGCAACCTGGGCAGCCTGCTCTGCCTCGCGCGCGGCCTTTTCGGCGGCGGCGGCGGCTTCTTCCGCCTCGGCCTGCGCCTTCAACTCGGCCTGGCGAAGCTCTTCCGCGGCGCGATGTCTTACCTGCGCGCGATATTCGCGCCGCGAGGCAGAGAAATCGCGATATTTCGCGCCGTGAAGATTGGCCCAGGAGTAGAGAATCGCCACATCTTCCGGCGTCTCCGAAACTGGCTGCTCTTCAAGTTCGTCCGACATCTGCGTATCCATAGGTGGCTTTCCAGTAAGTTCCACGGTTGTCGTCCCGAATGCGTTCGACTTACGGTTTCGCTGCAACGCGAAAGGCGATTGCAGCGCGAGAAGCGAGAGTTGCACCCATTTTCATGCAATGTCTCTTGAGGCTAACCGGCTCCGAACCGCAAGTCAATCGATCGGTAATTACACTTTGGTGTGACCGAACCTGTTTCCGGCGGCAACTGATCCGTTTGATTTTGCCGATATCTCTGTATAGGTCATTTCGTGTCAAAATGCTCCACAAACTGTGCAAGGGAGCATCTGTAAAGCCACTTGGGTATCTCTTGTGGTTCCCTTTCGGGATGCGATCGCGCCGCATTTGCCTCATAACGGGTTGGTTACCCCCGGTACCGTGCAGGTCACCCATCCCAACATCCACTCTACTTTGTGGCCGCGGCCCGCGCCATCCCGCTTTGGTCACCTCTCGGTAACGCCCCAGGTATGCTATTTTCATAGAGGTGGGAGCGTGTAGCTCAGTTGGTAGAGCATCGCCCTTTTAAGGCGTTGGTCCTGGGTTCGAGCCCCAGCGCGCTCACCAAAATCTTTCCCGCTCAGCAGACGCCCTCCCGGGCGTCTTTGCTTTTTTCTCTTGGTTGTCATTCCCGCAGGGAATCTGCTTCTGTATTTGTCTTCCTACAGCCAGAATTACGCCGTAGGCCTGTCCGGCACCGCCATCACCGCGCAGAAATCCTCCAGAAAACGCACCGCATAACCATCCACCAGCTCCTGCACCCGCTCCGCCGACGGCGACTGCAGCAGGATGCCCGCGTGGTGATGTTTATGCAGGCGCAGCGCGATCTCCGGGTCCGCATAGGCGCTCAGGTCCGGCTCAGACTGCTTCGCCAGGCAGATGACACTGCCGGCGTAATCCCGCCGCAGAGGCGGCAGCGCATACTCCCGCCCCTGCGCCAGCGCCGCTTCGATCCGCGCCCACTCCACCCAAGGATTCAGCCCCGTGGCGAACTCAACCACCTCCGCGATGAACGCGCCGCCCACCCGCGCCGCTGTTTCGAGGAAATAAAACTGACCGTCGACGGCCGATCGAATGAACTCCGTATGCGTGACTCCGTTGCGTAAACCCAGCGCCTGCAACACGCGGCGATGAATCTCGCACAGCGCCTGCTCTTCGGCGGAGTCCTTCGAGAGCGTCCGCGTGGTGAAGACGCCCCCCTGATGCATCGTCTGCATGGGCGGCTTGCCGTACTTGCAGGGCTGGCTGAAGAGCAGCTTGCCGCCCCAGGTCACGCCCTCGACGTGGTAGACCTCGCCCGTGACGAAGCGTTCAAGCACGTAGTGGCTCTGCTCGTCGCCAAGTTGGTCGAGAATCGGAAACAGCTCCTCCGGCTCCTGGATCGTCTTGATTCCAATGGCCGAGGCGTTCGAGCGCGGCTTCAGCAGCCAGGGTCCGGGGACATGCGCCATGAACGCCCGCAGATCGTCGTAGTTGAAGACCCGGATGAAGTCCGGCACGGCGACGCCGCCCGCCCGCGCCCCGGTGCGCATGGCCAGCTTGTCGCGGAAGAAGCGCGTCTCGCTCTGGCCCATGCCGGGCAGACGCATGTGCTCGCGCAACAGGGCCGCGGCTTCAAGGTCGAACTCGTCCAGCGCGACGATGCGGTCGATCGGGTGCGTTCGCGCGAAGTAGCTGACGGTATTGAGGATCTGCTCCGGCGTCAAGCCCTCGGGCATGGTGAAGAGATGGGTGATCGCCTCGCGCGGCCAGTTCGCGTCGCGCAGTTTGTCGACCGTAAGCAGGTTTACCTCGCAGCCCTGCTGGGCCGCCTCGCGCAGGAACGCCTGTCCTTTTTCGTAGGTGCTGATGCAGAAGATCGCAGGCTTGCGGACCGCTTCGCTCATTCTCTTCCCTCGAAGTTGCGTATGCTGCGGATTCTACCCTGCCGCCGCCAATGCCGCGTAAACCCACCCGCCGCTTTGGTAAGGTAAAAGACGTCCATGCCGA
Organism: Granulicella rosea; assembly: GCF_900188085.1. Classification (GTDB taxonomy): domain Bacteria; phylum Acidobacteriota; class Terriglobia; order Terriglobales; family Acidobacteriaceae; genus Edaphobacter; species Edaphobacter rosea. Next base: position 1,415,060 of record NZ_FZOU01000001.1, on the reverse strand, counting down.
ATCTCGCCGTATACCTTCCGCTGCACGACGAAGCCAACGCGTACTGGCACGCAGACCGCGTGTACCAGCCCTCCTACGGTCCGCTCACCCATCTCGCGCTCGACCATCACCGCGCCAACTACGACCTCTGGCACCAGGAGGACGAGGCCCGCAACCCCGCCGCCTCCGACTCCGTCATCGCCCAGGTCAAGCACCGCATCGACGCCCTGAACCAGCGGCGCAACGACCTCGTGGAGCAGATCGACTCCTGGCTGCTCGCAAACGTCGGCGACCAGAACGCACAGGCGCCGCTGCACTCCGAGACGCCCGGCATGATCCTCGACCGGCTCTCCATCCTGTCGCTGAAGATCTACCACACGGCCGAAGAGACCGTCCGCGAGTCCGCCACCGACCAGCACCGCGCGTGGAACCGCGACCGCTTCACCCTGCTGCTCACCCAGCGAGCCGATCTCGGCGCCTGCCTCGAAGATCTGATGGGACAGATCGAATCCGGCACGCGCCGGTTCAAACTCTATCGCCAGATGAAGATGTACAACGACCCCGGTCTGAACCCGGTCCTCTACCGCCAGCAATCCTAAGCCCCGCGAAGATGCCGTCATCCGGACCGAAGCGGAGCGCACTGGAGAGTTCCCCCGCACTCCGCCTTCGCTCTCCTGCCCTTCTTTTTTGTCATCCTCGAAGAGGATCCGCTTCTGTCGCTGCTGTTGCTCCCGTAGCCCCCATCCCATCCACCGCAACCAGCCCACCCATCCCAAGCGCCCCCAGCACGGCCCCAACGACCTCGTCCACCGCGATCGAGTAAATACAGCGCTTCCCCTCCGCCACGCACACCGTCAGGCCGCAGTTCCAGCAATCCGTCTGGTGATAGATCACCCGGTGCTGCGCGCCATGCGGAAACCACACACCCGGCTTCTGGCGAGCCGAAAAGATCGCCACGCACGGCGTCTGCACCGCCGCCGCCAGGTGCATCGGGCCGGAGTCGTGGCCGACGAAGACCCTCGCCTGCGCGAATGCCGCCGCGCTCTCCCTTGGCGTCAACTGGCCGCAGAGGTTCAGCACCGGGCCGGAGTTCGCCCCGCGCCAGCCCTCCGCGATCGCATCGCTCGCCTCGCGCTCGTCCGCGGCGCCGTTCAGCACGAGCGCATACCCCGGTAGCAGCGCGCCCAGACGGCCCAGCAGAGCCCGCCAACGCTCCGCGCCCCAGTCGTTGGTCTGCTGCTTGGTCCCGATGCTCACCGCGATCACCGGACGCCCGCCAGCCGGCTCCAAAGCCTGCCCGGCCCGCTCCCGCTCGCCATCCCCAAGCCACAGATCCCAGCTCCTGGGCGATTCCAGCCTCGCGTCGCCCAGCGATTCCAGCGTCCGCGCCAACCGGGCCGCCTCGGACTCGTACCGCCCGCCGCCGTCCAGCAGCCGGTTCTGCTGCAGATCTTCGGTGTCGGGAACGCCGATCAACCGCCGCACGCCGCACAGCCGGAAGAACCACGCATCGCGCTTTGCGACCTTCACCCCGCGAGCGCCGGCCAGATACACCACCACATCCGGCCGCAGACGCCGGATCGCCGCCCACAGACGCACCAGCTCCAGCGGATTCCGCAGCCCGACCACGTACCGGACATACCCCTGGATCAGCTCCGGATCGAGGATCGCCGCCGCCGCCGGCGCCTTGCCGCTCACCGGAAAGTTGGTCAGCATGCACAGCCCGGCCTGCGGAAAGCTGCGCCTCACCAGGTGCAGCGAAGGCAGCGCCACCACCTGGTCTCCCAGACTGCCCAGCCGATAGATCAGCACACGCCGCACCGTTTTGCTCACGGCCCCAGTGTCGACGAGCGCGGCGCTTCTTCGCAAGTCGAGACCGAATCGAGTCAACAGCTTGGCCGTCCGGGCAGCGTGTACGGAGGAGCGCAGTCCATGTGAAAACATCCTTCGCCGAAACGCGCTAAACTGCACGCATGCAGAGACTTAGGCCGGGGGGAGTTGACCTGTCGACGGCTTCTGCGTATAAAACCGAGACAGACTCACTCTGAGGTCGACAGGCTCGCCGGAATCCATCCACGGCGGCTGGCACGCGACGAGGGCAGCAATGGCACACGTAAAGACAGCATCCTCCACTCCGGCGAAGCGCACCCCCCGCACCCTTGCGGGCGTAGCCGCCACGCCTCAAGACGAGGCGCGCGTGCAGGCGATCGCGCTGTACGAGGCCGCCATCCGGCTGATGCAGGAAGGCAAGTACGAGAAGGCGCACGCCGCCTTCGACAAGATGCTTGCCGGCGCGCCGGGCGACCTGGCCGACCGCGTTCGCATGTATATCAACGCCTGCCTGCTGCAGGTCGCGAAGGGCAAGACCACCTTCACCAGCCACGAGGAGCAGTACGACTACGCCATCTCGCTGCTGAACAACGGTCACTACGACGACGCGCGCGAGCAGTTCCGCACCATCCTGAGCCAGAAGCCCAGCGCCGACTACGCCTTCTACGGCCTGGCCGTGCTCTCCAGCATGACCGGCGACTCGCACACCTGCCTCGAACACCTGACCGAGGCCATCCGGCAGAACCCGCGCAACCGCATCCAGGCCCGCTCCGACTCCGACTTTCAGGATATGGCCGACGACCCCCGCTTCACCGAGCTGCTCTATCCCGAGGCCTAGCTCATCCGGCGTCGCCGCACCCACTCCGTCATCCTGAGCGAAGCCACTCGCGGCCTCATCGCGAGTGGCGCAGTCGAAGGACCTGCGTCTCGCCCGAGCCGCCACAAAGTCAAAAGGATCATCAGGGATGCCCGAAGCAGCCCCATCGCAGCCAAAGCCCGACCCTAAATCCATCCGCGTCGTAGCCATCGGCGGCGGCACGGGCTTGTCGACGCTGCTGCGCGGCCTCAAGCGCTTCACCTCCACCCCACTCGGTTCGCTGCCCCTCACCAACTCCCGCTGCGCCGACGCGCCCTGCCTCATCCGCGACCTCGCCGCCGTCGTCACCGTCACCGACGACGGCGGCAGCTCCGGCCGCCTGCGCGAGGACTTCAAGATGCTCCCGCCAGGCGACGTCCGCAACTGCATGGTCGCGCTCTCGGAAGACGAGCACCTGCTCTCCCGCCTCTTCCAGTACCGCTTCGACCACGGCGAGCTCGACGGACACAGCTTCGGCAACCTCTTCGTCGCCGCGCTCACCGAGATTACCGGCGACTTCGCCCAGGCAGTGCAGATGTCCTCGCAGATTCTCGCGACCCGAGGCCGCATCTATCCCGCGACGAACGTCAACGTCACCCTCGCCTCGCGCATGGACGACGGCTCCTTGGTTCGAGGAGAGACAAACATTACCGCAAGTAAACAGCGCATCGTCGAACTCATGCTCGAACCCGCCAGTGCCCATCCCCTGCCCGAGACCATCGAGGCCATCGCCAACGCCGACCTCGTCACGCTCGGCCCCGGCTCGCTCTATACCTCGCTCATCACCAACCTGCTCGTGCAGGGCATCCCGGAGGCGCTGGCCGGCTCCCAGGCCACCCGCGTCTACGTCTGCAACCTCATGACGCAGGCCAACGAGTCCCTCGACCTGACCGCCGCTCAGCACATCGAAAAGATCCTCCAGCACTCCGGCGCGACCAAAGTCCCGATCTTCGACTACGCGCTCATCAATACCGCGCCCATCTCGCCCACGCTGCTCGAAAAGTACGCCCGCGAAGGCCAGCAGCCGATCGAGCCCGACCTCGCCCGCATCCGGTCACTGGGCGTCGAACCCATCATCGGCAACTTCGTCCACGAGGGCGACCTGCTGCGCCACGACTACGACCGCGTCGCCGAGATCCTGCTCGAACTGGGCCTCGCGGGCATGCGCGTCCGCAACTCATAAAGCCAATCACGTCTCGATTGGCGAGCACCCACCCAAGCTGCTCGTCATCTCGACCGAAGCGCAGCGCAGCGGAGAGACCCCCGCATTGGCTTTTGCTTGTTCTTGCCGGGCGCACCATCCATCGCGCCTGTGCGATGGATGGAACGTAAACCGCCCGCGCCACGAGCCGTTGCCTGTTTTTTTGTTTGTCATTCCCGAAGGGAATCTGCTGTGGCCTGTGCGATGCTGGTCAGGCCATGCTCGCAATCGTCACCAACTGTGGAGCCGGCTCCGCTTCGACAGTCCGCTTCAACTGCCCGCAAGCCGCATAGATATCCCGGCCTCTGGGACGCCGCGTAAACGCCGGCACGCCACCCGCGATCAGCAGCTTGTGAAACCTGTCCGCCGACTCCGGCGTAGGCTGCTCGTACGGCACGCCCGGCCCTGGATTCCACACGATCAGGTTCACCTTCGCCTGCATGCCTTTGAGCAGCGCAAGCACCTCGGCCGCATGCTGCGGCTGGTCGTTCACCCCGCCCAGCAGGACATATTCGAACGTCACATACTCGCGCTTGCTGAGCGGGATCGCCTTCACCGCGTCCAGCAGCGCGCCGATGTTCCACTTCCGCGTAATCGGCATGATCTCGCCGCGAACCGTGTCGTTCGAGGCGTTCAGGCTCAGCGCCAGCTTCGGCCGGATGGGTTCCGTAGCGTAGCGTTCGATCCCCGGCAGAATCCCCGAGGTCGAAACCGTCATCCGCGACGACGGGATCCCCATCTCGTTTACCAGAATCTTCACCGCCGCCATGAAGGAGTCGTAGTTCAGGAACGGCTCGCCCATCCCCATGAAAACAAGGTTGATACGGTCGGGATTGCCCTGCCCCTTGCCCGTGCCGATGTTCACCCTGTGCCGGTTCAGCACCGCCGCCACCTGCCCCGCGATCTCCCCCGGCGTCAGGTTGCGACGAATTCCCAGCTTCGCCGTCAGGCAGAACTGGCAGTTCACCGCGCATCCCACCTGGCTCGAAACGCAGATCGTAGCCCGCTTATAGAGCGTCGCGGGATCTTCCGTCTCTTCCTCGTGCGCAGCCTCGGTGCCGTCGCCGCGTTCGCCGCCGTCGCCGCCCGGCATCCACACCGTCTCGACCGTCTCGCCATCGGCCAGCCGGACGAGGTAGCGCTCCGTCCCGTCGACCGACTTCGCCGTCTGCGCCAGCTCCGGCAAACCGACGACATAGCCAGCCTCCGCCATCTGCCCCCGCAGCTCCGCCGAAAGCGTCGTGATCTCATCGAGAGAGTTGGCGCGCTGGCGATAGAGCGCGTCCGCCAGTTGACGCGCACGAAACTTCGGCTGGCCAAACGTAGCCATGACCTGGCGCAGATCGTCGAGCGTCGCGCCAAACAGAGCGAGAGATGTTACCGGAACGGAGTTGGTATTCGAGTCAGCCACACTCTTCAGTTTACTCGCACCTGACCGGCTTCACCCGCCCATGTGAAACAATAGAGAGTCCAAGGAGCCGCATGTCCGAAACGTCGCATAAGTCTCACCCCACGCGCAACATCCGCAAGACCTTTCTGCCCAACGGCCTGATGGTGCTCACTGAAAGCATCCCGCACGTGCGCAGCGTCAGCATGGGCGCGTGGATCAACTCCGGCTCGCGCGACGAGACCCCGGTCGAGAACGGCATCGCGCACTTCGTCGAGCACATGGTCTTCAAGGGAACCACCACGCGTTCGGCCAAGGACATCGCCCGCGAGGTCGACACCATCGGCGGCAATCTCGACGCCTTCACCGGCAAGGAGACCGTCTGCTTCAACATCAAGGTGCTGGACGAGAATCTGCCGCCCGCGCTCGATGTCCTCTCCGACCTCGTCCTGCATCCGCGCTTCACCGCCGAAGACCTCGAAAAGGAGCAGGGCGTCATCCTCGAAGAGATCAAGATGGACGAAGACAACCCCGACTATCTCGTCCACGAGACCTTTACCCAGAACTTCTGGAAGAACCATGCGCTCGGCCGCCCGATCCTCGGCACGGCGGAGACCGTCTCCAGCTTCACCCAGCAGACCGTCTTCGACCACCATAACCGCCGCTTCACCCCGCGCCACATGGTCTTTTCGGCCGCCGGAAATCTCGACCACGACGCGTTTCTCGCGCGGGTGGAGACGAAGTTCGGCTCCTTGTCCGCAACGACAGCCCCGCTGGAAGCCGTTGAAACGGCGCCACTTGCCACGCCGCACATCACGCTCAAGCGCAAGAAATCGCTCGAGCAGGTGCAGATGTGCCTTGGAGTCGTCGCGCCTCCGGTCAACCACGCCGACCGTTACGGACTCTACCTCCTCAACTCGATGCTCGGCGGCGGCATGAGTTCGCGGCTCTTCCAGTCCGTCCGCGAGGACTCGGGTCTCGCCTACTCGATCTACTCCGAGATGAACCCCTTCCGCGACACGGGTTCGCTCTCGGTCTACGCGGGCATGTCGCTCGAAAATACGGAGCGAGTTCTTCAGCTTACGCTTGCCGAGCTGCGGCGTCTGAAAGAAGAGCCGGTGCACGACGGCGAGCTGGACCGAGCCAAGAATCAGTTGAAGAGCAACATCGTGCTGGGGCTGGAGAGTTCGTCCAGCCGCATGTCGAACCTGGCGCGGCAGCAGATGTACTTCGGCCGGTTCTTCACGGTCGACGACATCACCGCCGCGATCGACGCAGTCCGGATCGAAGACGTGCAGCGGCTGGCGAACGAGCTGCTCCGGCCCGAGTGCCTCGCGCTGACGCTGCTGGGCAATCTGGGCGCGATGAAGATCGGACGCGCTGACCTGGCTTGCTGAGGTTTCGCGGCTTGTCGATCTGGTCGGCAGGCGAATCTGCTGATAGAGTTTGGATGTTTGAGAAATTTGGCGCCATGGTGACCGAGAGATGATGACCCCGAAGAATAAAACCGCAGCCCACGAACTGGCCGGCAACGCCCAGGAAGCTGGCTTTACCCTCATCGAGCTTCTGATCGTCATGTCGATCATGCTCATCCTCATGTCGCTCGCCGTACCGCAGATTCTGAAGCTGACCAAGACGGCGAACGAGACCTCCGCGCTGCAATCGGTCCGCACGATTGGCCAGGCCGAGCTGCAGTATCACTCCGCCTATCCGCAGAATGGCTTCGCCTGCTCGATATCTCAACTCGGCGGCGCGCCCGGTTCCGGCGCACCCACCGCGCAGGCGTCGCAGCTTCTCGACCCGGGTCTGGCCAGCGGGAACAAGTCCGGTTACACCTTCGCCATCACTAACTGCAGCAAGGTGACGATCAACAACCAGGACATGATCACCTCCTACCAGATCACCGCCGTTCCCCAGTCCGTCGGCAAAACCGGCGACGCGGGTTACTGCTCGGATGAGAACAACATCATCAAGAAGGATCCCGCCGGCGGCACGAACTGCACGGTGAGCCTGGGCCAGTAATGCGGGCTCTGCTTCTTGTGACACTGGCGGCTGCGGTGAGTCTTCCCGCAGCCGCCCAATCGTCCCCGTCCGCAAACCAGAACGACGCCCTGCTGCACAAGGTGGACGACCACTACAACCACCTCGCCTCCCTGCGCACACGCTACGTGGAGCGCTACACCGGCATGGGATTGAACAAATCCGAATCCGGCACTCTGCTGCTGAAAAAGCCCGGCCGCATGCGCTGGTCGTACGACACGCCCACCGGAAAGGTCTTCGTGCTCGACGGCAAGTTTGCCTGGTTCTACACGCCGGGCGATCCTCAGGCGCAGAAGATTCCAGCCAAGCAGCTCGACGACCTGCGCTCTCCCCTGCGCTTCCTGCTGGGACACACGGAGCTGAAGAAAGAACTTGAAAACATTACGGTTACGCCCGATGGCGAAGGCTTCCGCATCGCCGGCGTTCCGAAAGGGATGCAGCAGCGGCTGAAGGTGCTAAGCCTCAGGGTGACGGCGTCGGGCGAGATCTCGGCCATGCGGCTCGAAGAGGTGGATGGCGCGGTGACCGAGTTCAGCTTCACCGGCATGGTGGAGAATGTGCCGGCGAAGGATGCCGACTTCGTCTTCACGCCGCCGGCTGGCGTCGAGATCGTCACCGGCCTGCCGCCGATTTAGCCAGAGCGCGCAGTTGGGCGGAGACCCGTCAGGTAGAATCGGTTCATCGAATTTAGCCGCCCGAAGTGAGAAGACGTAACGTGAGCCATACCATCAGCGCAGCAGCCTTAAGCACCCTTGAATTTCATGAAGCCGTCCACGCACTGAACCCGCGCATCGCGGTCTTCGATTGTGACGGAACGCTCTGGTCCGGCGATGCCGGCTCGTCGTTCATGCACTGGACGACCAAGACCGGCCTGCTGGGACGCGAGGCCACCGACTGGCTCGACGGACGCTACCGCGGCTACAAGCGCGGCGAGGTCTCCGAACTCGCCATCTGCGGAGAGATGGTGCAGGTCTACGCCGGACTCCGTGAGGACGAGCTGCGCGCCGCCGCGCGGGAGTTCTTCGCAACCCACATCGAACGCAACATCTTCCCCGAGATGTTGAAGCTGCTCAACGATTTGCAGGCCAAGGGCTGCGACATCTGGGCGGTCAGCTCAACCAACGACTGGGTCATCGAAGAGGGCGTGACGCGATTCGGCATTCCGGCGAACCGGGTGCTTTCGGCGCGCGTGGCGGTTGAGGCGGGCGTGGTGACCAACCGGCTGCTCGACGTCCCGACCGACGAAGGCAAGGTCGCCTCGCTCAAGAACGCGGGCATCACGGCGCCGGACGCGGTCTTCGGCAACTCGGTCCACGACGCGGCGATGCTGGCGATTGCGCGCCGCGCCTTCCCGGTCAACCCGACTCTTGCGCTGATCGAACGCAGCGCCCGCGAGGACTGGGCCGTGTACTATCCTGCGTCCGTCCGGCCGACCTAATCCAAACCGGGCTTGCAAGCGTCTAAACTGGCAGACAGTGAAAGACTCGATCCGCAAGCTCGACGAACGGAGTGACGCACCGCCTCTCAAGCCGCTTCGGCTGGTGGTGGCGGCGCTGATCCTGCGCCCTGCGGAGCCGGTGGCCGAGGTGCTGATCTGCCAGCGCAAGCCCGACCAGCCGATGAGCCTGAAGTGGGAGTTTCCCGGCGGCAAGATCGAGGCCGGCGAGACCAGCGAAGAGGCTCTGGCGCGCGAGTTGCAGGAAGAACTCGGCATCACAGCCACCATCGGCCGCAAGGTCGCGCGCGTGCGCCACAAGTACCGCAACGGCGGCGCGATCGACCTGCAGTTCTTCGTGGTGGACGAGTTCAGCGGCCAGCTCGAGAACCGCATCTTCAACGACATGCGCTGGTCTCCCCTGACCGCGCTGATGGAGTACGACTTCCTGGCTGCGGACCTGGGACTGATCAAGGATTTGAGCGAAGGCAAGCTGCTGTGATGGAACTGGAATTCGAACCGGAGAACGAGCGGCTCTTCGGACCTTGTGCGTGTTGCGGCAAGATGACACGGCGTGTCTGGGGTTACATGAAGCAGGATGATGGAACATCGCCATCCGCTGCTTATTTCGTTGAGTGGACTCCAGGGCATCCGAATCATGAGGCCAACTTCGACTTTATTTACGGCTTATGGGGCGATGCAACCGCAGCGACTGATCGCATGGCCTTGTCTGCGGCCTTTCGTCATCACGAATCAAAACCATCATTTATGGCGATTGACTCAGCGCTACGTCCTATCGCCAGCAACTCCCTTGTCGGCTCAACCGTAACGCGCGAGCAAGCGCTTGGCACGGATTTGCGCGGCGTCCTCTTCGAGCTGTGCGACGCGGTCTATCTTGGCGACCCTCGCATAGCCGAGCTTCGGACGGTGTAGTTGGTCCGGCAAGATTGAAGCAGATCCTCTTTGAGGAGGACAAACAAGAACAGCAAAGACAAGAGCGAAATGCGGTGGTCTCTCCACTACGCTTCGCTCCGGTCGAGATGACGGGTATCGGAGCGAACTCCGATTCACCCGTGCAGGGCATTGAACACCAGCACCGAGCTCAACCCGATCACAATGACCGCCGTAGCCCATGCCACGATATTGAACCAGAGCGAGTTCACGTACTTCCCCATCAGCTCGTGCTTGTTGATCAGCCGCAACATGAAGATCAGGATGACAGGCAGCAGCACGCCATTCAACACCTGCGACAGAATCGCCACCTTCACCATCGGGAAGTTCGGGATCAGCACCACGCCTGCTCCCAGCGCGATCAGCAGCGTATAGAACCAGTAGAAGAACGGCGCCTCGCCCCACTGCTTGTCGAGCCCGCTCTCGAAGCCCAGGCCTTCGCAAACGGTGTAGGCGGTGGTCAGCGGCAGAATCGACGCGGCGAATAAGGACGCGTTGAACAACCCCGCCGCGAAGAGGATGAAGGCGTACTGGCCGGCGAGCGGCTTCATCGCCTCGGCCGCGGTGCTGGCGTCGGCGATGTCGCGCATGCCGTGGGTGTAGAGCGTCGCCGCGCACGCCACCACGATGAACCACGCGACGATGTCGGTGAAGATCGAACCGACGATCACGTCCAGCCGCGAGGCCTTATACTGCCGGACCGTCACGCCCTTCTCGACGATCGACGACTGCAGGTAGAACTGCATCCACGGCGTGATGGTCGTGCCGATGACGCCGACGGTCATGTAGACGTAGGTCTTGTCGCTCCACACGCTGCGCTTGGGCAGCTTGATCGTCTCGACCAGCGCCAGATGCCAGTCCGGCCCGCTGATGACGCCGGTGACGATATAGGCGATGTAAAAGACGCTCGCGATCAGGAAGACCTTCTCGACCTTCTTGTAGTCGCCCTTGACCACCAGCGCCCACACCAGCAGCGCCGATAGCGGCACGCAGATGAACTTCGAGATGTGGAAGAGTCCCATCGAGCTCGCGATGCCCGAGAACTCCGTGATGACGTTCGTGAAGTTCACGATCACCAGCAGGATGAGGATGATGAAGGTCATCCTGAGGCCGAACTCCTCGCGGATGAGGTCGCTCAGCCCCTTGCCCGTCACCGCGCCCATGCGCGCGCACATCTCCTGCACCACGATCAGCGCGAGCGTGATGGGGATCATCGTCCAGAGCAGCGTGTAGCCGTAGGCCGCGCCGGCCTGCGAATAGGTGAAGATGCCGCCCGAGTCGTTGTCGACGTTGGCGGTGATAAAGCCCGGGCCCAGGACGGCGAGGAAGAGGATGATGCGGGTCTTCCAAGACCGCAAATTGATGGAACGGCTGCTCATGAGGGTTGGCCCTTCCCTTTACTGTATCCGGCGGCGGCCTGCACCGGCGGCAGAATCGTCGACAGACGCTCGACGACGAGCGCCATCTGCCGGTCGTTGTGGTAACCGTCGCGCTCGGCGCGTGCATGGCCCGCGGCGGCGATGCGCGCGCGCGCGGCCTCGTCCGGCAGGTAACGGCGAATGTGTACGACGCACTCTTCAAGGTCCGAGAAGAAGACGGCCTCTTCGCCCTCGCGGAAGCGATCAATATGTCCCTGTGTGCGTTCGGCCAGCAGGAAGCCGCCCGCGCCGGCGATCTCGAAGCTCTTATGCGTGAACTCGTCACGGTTGGAGTGCGTCAGGAAGCTCAGGTTGATCTTCGACCGCCAGATGGCTTCGCGGTACTTCGCATCGTAGAGAGGCTCGCCCGCGTACAGCCGCGTGTACGCCTTTGGCGAAAGGGCGCGCCGCCACGCGCGGGATTCGCCCGAGATCGTCACCGGCAGCCCGGCTTCGCCCAGCCGCGTCAGAAAGGCGGCGCGCTCATCGTAAGGCGTGCCGACGAAGCTGACCTCGCGCGTGCGGTCCGCGTCCGACCAGCCGGGCGGCGGCGGAAAGTGGAGCGTCGGCTCGTACGCGGTCTGAATCTTGATGACGTCGCGCGCGCCGGCGGCGAGATACTCGGGTATGTTCACATCACGCTGCGTCACGTGCAGGTCGAAGTGGGGTATGTCCTGCGCGTACAGCCGCCAGCCCGGATCGCGCCGGGGGCCGAAGAAGTTATCGATCATGTAGCTGAGCGACGCGATGCCGAGCGCGCGCATCCGGTCCAGCGTGCCGGGCTTCAGTTCGAGCACCTTGTCGGCCCAGAAGACATCCGGCCGGTGCTCCGCGGCCAACGCCAGCAGATCGCGGTTCAGCCGTTCGACGTGCGGCCCGGCCATCAACCGGAAGGCAATCTTCCGCAGCAGCGCAGGCCCGGTCAGCAGGTAGTCGTCGGTGTTGACGCGGATCAGCTCATGGCCCAGACGCTCCAGCGCCAACGCCCGCAACACGGCGGAGCTTCCGGCTTCAAGAGGGGCTGCATAAAGAATCTTCATCGCCGCGATTCGCCTTCCCTACCGGGTCCGCAGCCAGGCGATTACCTGGTCCGCATGCACCACGCCGGCCAGTCGACCGTCGTCGGCCAGCACCGGCAGGCAGCGCAGGTTGTACTTGTCGAAGAGCTCGGCGACCTTGCGGCCGTTCGCGTCCAGTCCGATGCTATGCATGTGTTCGTCGGCGATCTCGCCCAGCCCCTTCTCCGGCGCGGCGAGCACCAGTTTGACCAGCGGAACCTGTCCGCGGAGATGGCGCGCCTCGTCAACCAGAAAAAGATCGGTCAGGCTGTCCAGATCGCCTTCGAACGCCTGCAGCACCGTGTGCGCGTCGGCAACCGTGGCCTCGGGCGGCAGCGAGACGTACTCGTTCGTCATCAGGCCGGCGGCGGAGTCGGGCGAGTAGTCCAGCAGATCCTCGACCTCCTGCCGCTCCTTCGGGTCCATCTCTTCAAGAATGGCGTCGGAGCGCTCGTCCGAGAGCTCGGACAGCAGGTCGGCGGCGGCGCCCGGGTCCATCTCCTCGAGAATGCCTGCGATACGCTCCGAGTCCAGCCCCTCGATGAGCGTCTTCTGCATCTTCGGCTGCACCTCTTCGAGCGCCTCGGCAGCCACTTCTTCGTCGAGACTCGAAAAAAGCGCCTCGCGCTCGGCCGGTGCCAGCTCTTCGAGAATGTCGGCCAGGTCGGACGGGTGCATCTTCGAAAGTTTGTCCTGCTCGATCTTCAACCGCACGCGGCGCGCCGGGTCGCGGTCGATCAGGTCGACGAAGTCCCACGGAATAACGCTTGGCCGGATACGACAGGCCAGCCTGTCGACGGCGCTCACGGGCAGCCCCTTCAGCAGACGCCGCGCTGCGCCGCGCAGGCCGACCTCCACCTCCGCGATGCGCAGTTGCAGGCTCTCGTCCGGCTGGCGCTCCCAGACCAGGTCCACGTCGTTTACCCGGACGACCTTGTGCCCATGTACGTCGATGATCTGCTGGTCGAGCAGATCGCGTTCGAGCATCAGGTAGTTCTCGTCCGCGGGCAGCGGAATCGGCGCCTGATCCGCCTGCGTCTGCAGTCCGCCGGCGTCGTTCCAGCGCAGCGCGCAGACGCGGATGATCGTCCGCTTGACCTTCTCCCCACCCGCGACGACCGCGGTTGCGGGCTTTAGAACGAGCGCCTCCACCTGCGATCCTGCGGCCTCGGGCAACACGGCAAACTCGCAGACGTGTCCCGCCAGCCTGCCCGCCGAGTCGGCGACGGCAACGCCCATCAGGGCGGAGACGCTCGTTCTTTGATTGCCCAGCTTGCTCATAGGACGGCTGCTTTCAGGAAAGATGGGGGCTGAACGGCAAAATACGGAGATTCTTCACTGCGTTCAGGATGACGACGCTTTTTTGGCAATGCGGGCGGAAGAAATCCGCCGCTAACCGCATCCTATCGCACAAGTTAGGATGCAGGTTTCGAACCCGTTCGGGGCTATCCGATTTGACAATCCCGCGAGGTGCAAGCAAACTGCCTTCAACCCCCTCAGTTTCTGTCTGAGAGCCGGTTTGTCCTTACGAGGAGGAAATGCTTGGCCGATTCGACGACAAGCCGCGTCAGCTTCACGCTGAGTTCCAGCCTCGACACCGTGCGTACGCTTGAGCAGACCGCCGAATCCTGGGCTCGTCAGGCGGGTTTCGACGACGACACGGTCGGTAACATCGCCATGTCGGTACGCGAGGCGACCGTCAACGCCGTAATGCATGGCAACCGGTACGAGGCGGGCCTGTCCGTGACGGCATCGTTCGAACTCACGCCGCAGGCGCTGATCGTCAAACTCGCCGACCAGGGTCCGGGCCTCGATGTCGACTCCGTTCCCGACCCGCTTGCGCCGGAGAATATCCTGCGCGGCTCCGGTCGCGGCATCTTTCTGATCCGCGCGTTTATGGATGAGGTAAACTTTCGGCAGTTGCACCCCGGAACAGAAGTAACCCTGGTGAAGCATCGCAACCCTGCATAGCCGAGACAACGCAAGTCAGAAACTTCCTTCGCATTCACAATTTCCAAGGAGACTCACTTCATGAGCATGAAATTTCAGACGCGCCAGGTGGATGGCGTCACGATTCTCGACCTCAGCGGCCGCATCACCCTCGGTGAAGGCAGCGTGACGCTGCGCGATGCCGTCCGCGACGTGCTGACCAAGGGATCGAACAAGATTCTGCTGAACCTGGGCGACGTGAACTACATCGACAGCTCCGGCATCGGCGAACTGGTAAGCGCATACACCAGTGTGAAGGGCGCGGGCGGCGAGATGAAGCTGCTGAACCTGACCAAAAAAGTCCACGACCTGCTGCAGATCACCAAGCTCTATACCGTCTTCGACGTGAAGGACGATGAGGCCGCGGCCATCGCCGCGTTCTAAGTCCGGCAAGGCTTAACACCGATCTGCACCGATGACACCGATGAAATATGGGCTTCACCTTTGCCCTTATCTCGCCGGTGTCATTCGTTTTGTTAGGGGCACGGCTTCAGTAAGACCACATCATCCGTATTTGCACTTCGACCTCAGCCGCTGAGGTACGCTTTCAGATCGGGCCAGTATCTCCTAAACCGATTCTCAAACCCAAAAAGCACCGATCGAAATACGTCTTTGATCGGTGCTCTCGGTGAAGATCGGTGTTATGCCTTCTTATCCCGGCCTATTTGCCGAAGTCGACCTTGGGTGCGGTTGCATTCGAGGGATCGCCCTTGAAGTACTCGTCGCGGTAGTGGAAGCCGGCGATGTTTGCCCAGAAGCTGTTCGGGAACTGGCGCACGAAGACGTTGTAGTCCTCGAGCGTCTTGTTGTACCGGCCGCGCTCGACAGCGATGCGATTTTCGGTTCCGGCCAGCTCGTCCGTCAGTCGGATGAACTGCGCGTCCGACTTCAGGTTGGGGTAGTTCTCCTGCAGCCGGAGCAGCGGGCTGATCGCCACGTCCAGGTTGCTGTTCGCCTTGATGCTCGCCGAGCGATCCGAACCGGCCGCCACGACGCCCGCGCGGGCGTTCGCAATGTTCGTCAGCACGGTCGTCTCTTCGTTCACATAACCCTTCACCGAAGCCACCAGGTTCGGGATCAGGTCCAGGCGCCGCTGCTGCTGAATGTTGACCTGCGAGTACGCGCGGTCCACATCTTCATTCTTCTGGACCATCGCGTTCTTCGCGCTGATGTAGCTGCCGCCGGTGAACAGCAGCACCAGCACAATGACTCCGACGACTCCCAGACCTACCCACAGACCCTTCATGCCCATCCTCCGTACCGCGTATCCAACGTTTTGAATCTACAGGCTATCCGGGTTGAATGTATCACCCGGCGTGAAATTTAGTAGTCGCCCGAGGCTCCGCCGCCGCCCGAGCTGCCTCCGCCAAAGCCGCCGAAGCCTCCCCCGCCGCCGTCCCGGTCGTTTCGACCGCCGCCTCCTCCGCCGCCACCCATGAACATGTTGAGGATGACGAAGAGCCAGCCGATGTTGCCCGTGCTCGCAAGGATGACGACGATCAGGATGAAGACGATCACGACGACGATCTGACCGGCGCCCGAACGCTGCGGCGCCGCGTCCACCCGGCGATAGTGGTGCTGGATCGGGCTGAGCGTGACGCCAGCGTCCGCCGCAATGATGGTCGCAAGCTGCTGCGCTCCCACCGTGATGCCCCGGTCGTAGTCGTTCTGGCCGAGCGCGGGCTTCATCGCATCGCGGATGCCGCCAACCTTGGCGTCGTTCAGGATTCCCTCAAGCCCGTATCCAACCTCGATGCGATCCTTGCGCGGGTTCAGCACGACGACCAGCAGGACGCCCTGGTCCGACTTGTTGCCCACCTTCCACTTGTCTTCCAGCTCCGTGCTGAACTCCTCGATCGTCTGATCGTCGTCCAACGTCTTGATCGTGACGACCGCGATCTGCGCATGCGCCTGTTGGTCGACGGCGGTGCAGAGGTCTTCGAGCTGCTGCTTCGTGGACGGACTCAGCACCCCGGCGAAATCGCTAACGTAGCTGGTCGGTTTGGGAAGGTCGGCTACCTTCTCCGCGGACAGAACGCCCGCGGGCAACAACACAAGCAGCAGTACGAGCAGCGGTCGAAGAAGCCGGTTCATTGCTAACAGTCTACGCTTGCGCGCGTCGCTTTGTTCCCGTCCTTACCGCGAGCGGAGTTCGGGGCAACTCACGTATTCTGTCCAAGATGATTACGCCGAACCAGCAGCCGCCCGTCGCCCGCCGTCAGCCCAACCCCACCCGCATCCACGGCACGACGCTTGAGGACGACTACGGCTGGCTGCGCGAGAAGGAGTCGCCCGAGACGCTCGCCTACCTCGCCGCCGAGAACGCGTACACCGAGGCCGCCATGGCGCCGACGACCGAGCTGCAGGCCACGCTCTACCGCGAGATGCTCTCGCATATCAAGGAGACAGACGAGTCCGTTCCCTACCCGGACTCGGGCTACCTTTACTGGAGCCGCACCGTCGAGGGTAGCCAGTACCCGATCCACTGCCGCCGCCGGGCCGAAGCCGGCGCGCCGGATGAGATTCTGCTCGACGTGAACGCGCTCGCCGTCGGACAGGCCTTCATGTCCGTCGGGAGCATGAGCGTCAGCCCCGACAACCGGCTGCTCGCCTACACGACCGACAACACCGGCTTCCGCCAGTACACGCTGCACATCCGCGACCTCGCGACCGGCGCCGACCTGTCCGACACCGCCTTCCGCGTCGGCTCGCTCGCCTGGGCAGCCGACTCCGCCACGCTCTTTTACACAACCGAAGACGAGCAGACCAAGCGCCAGAACCAGCTCCACCGGCATGCGCTCGGCAGCTCCGAACCGGATGTTCTGGTGTTTGAGGAGGCCGACGAGCGGTTCAACCTTGGCGTAGGCCGCACCCGCGACCGCCAGTACATCTTCGTCGAATCCGGCAGTCACACGACGAACGAGTACCGTTTCATGCCCTCGAATACGCCGCTGGCTCAACTCACCCTCATCGCGCCACGCGTGGACGATCAGGAGTACCACCCCGAGCACCGCGACGGCGTCTTCTATATCCGCACCAACGACACCACCGACAACTTCCGTCTCGTCGCCGCGCCCGTGGCCACACCTGGTCGCGAACACTGGACCGAGATCTATAAGGGCGATGTGCCGCTTGAGGACTTCGACCTCTTCGCCAGCTTCTGCGTCCTGTCCGAGCGCCGGCTTGGCCTGCCGACCCTCAGCGTCTTCGATCTGAACGAAAAAGGCGAACTGGCAAACCGTCGCGAGATCGCCTTCCCCGAACCTACCTACAGCGCCGGCGCGCACGCTAACCGCGAGTTCGACACCCGGGTCTTCCGCTACAGCTATACCTCGCTGGTCGCGCCCGCTTCGGTCTACGAGTACGACGTCGCCACCGGCGTCTCGAAGCTGCTGAAGCAGCAGGAGGTTCCGGGCGGCTTCGACCGGTCGCAATACGCCTCCGAACGCCTGTGGATCGCGGCGGCGGACGGCGTGCAGGTGCCGGTCTCGCTCGTCTACCGCACTGACCGCTTCAGCAAGGACGCCACGAATGCGCTCTACGTCTACGGCTACGGATCGTACGGCTACGCGCTGCCGGTCGGCTTCAGTCCCACGCGGCTCAGCCTGCTCGACCGCGGCGTGGTGCTGGCCTACGCGCACATCCGCGGCGGCGGCGAGTTGGGCGACGCGTGGCACGACGCGGGTAAGATGCAGGTGAAGATGAACACCTTCACCGACTTCGTCGCGGTCACCGAGGCGCTCGTCGCACAGGGATACGGCTCGCCGGACCGCGTCGCCATCGAGGGCGGCAGCGCCGGCGGTCTGCTGATGGGCGCGGTCGTCAACCTGCGGCCGGAGCTCTTCCAGGTCGTGCTGTCGCATGTGCCGTTCGTCGACGTGATGAACACAATGCTCGACGCGACCCTGCCCCTCACCGTCGCCGAGTACGAGGAGTGGGGCAATCCGAACGAACCCGAGGCCTTCGCGACCATGCGCGCCTACTCGCCCTACGACAACCTGAAGGCAGCGGACTACCCGGCCATGCTGGTCAAGACCAGCCTGAACGACTCGCAGGTGATGTATTGGGAGCCCGCCAAGTACGTCGCCAAACTGCGCACGCTGAAGCAGAACGACACACCGCTGCTCCTTCACATCAACATGGAGGCAGGCCACGGCGGCGCCAGCGGGCGCTACGACTACCTGAAGGAGATTGCCTTCGACTACGCATTCCTGCTGACGGAGCTTGGGGCGGCGAGCTGAGCGGTACTACCGGCCGGACTTTACCACCGGAGTAAAGTCCGACCACTGCTCAATCCGGAAGGCGCGAATATCACGGACCGACTTCGGGAACCAGGCTCTCGAACGAAGCTCCTGAATTGCAATGAAGAGATTCGCCATATTCTCGTCGTCGGTCACATAGAGGCTACCCTGCACTCGGCGAAAGCCATACTCTCCGAGGATTGCTCCGATATCGGTATATGCCTGCGAGACACCTTTGGGATGGTGCACTTCGGTATCGGCTACAACCAGGTCGAAGGCGACTGCATACATTAGCGAGCCTCCGGGTCATCGGTCAAGCGCGATAGCCGATACTCCGCCAACTCCCCGGTCTCAACTATCTTGACCTCGACAAGCCAGTCTCCATCCTCGAGCCGCCGAACCGCCGAACCAACCTCATATTTCGGACCGAACGCGCCAAAGCTCTTGATCGTCCCAACGGGAACCTGCGGCGTCGACTCAAGTGTCTGCATAACCTCACCCCCAACCGCTGGCCCCTATATTAGCTCATGAGAGCAACTTCGCAGGATTACTTCGCAATAGCCTCGACCTTGTCCCCCTCACCCGGCGCCAGAAACAGGTTCGTCTCCAGCCCATGCTGTCGAGTGTAGAGGTCGTAGTACCGGCCGTGCAGCGCGTATAGGCTCTCGTGCGTGCCGCGTTCGACTATCCTTCCCTGCTCGATCACCAGGATCTGGTCGGCCTTGCGGATGGTCGACAGCCGGTGAGCGATAACGAAGGTCGTACGGCCCTGCATCAGGAAGTTGAGGCCGCTCTGGATCAACGCCTCGGACTCGGAGTCGAGCGAGCTGGTCGCCTCGTCGAGGATCAGGATGCGCGGGTCGGCCAGGATAGCCCGCGCGATCGAGATGCGCTGCCGCTGGCCGCCCGAGAGCTTCACGCCGCGCTCGCCCACGATGGTCTCGTACTTCTCCGGGAAGCGCTCGGCGAACTCGTCGACGCGCGCGATCCGGCAGGCTTCGAACAACTGTGCCTCGGTCGCGTTCGGCCGGGAGAACAGGATGTTTTCGCGGATGTTGCCGTCGAAGAGGAAGGTCTCCTGCAGGACGACGCCGAGCTGCTCGCGGTAGCTCGAAAGCCGGATCGTGGCGAGATCCTCGCCGTCGATCAGAATCCGGCCGTCGGTCGCCGTGTGGAAGCCGCAGATGAGCGAGATGATCGTCGACTTGCCAGAGCCGGACGAGCCGACCAGCGCCGTCACCGTACCGGGTTTCGACTCGAACGAGATGCCGTGCAGGACGGGCTTGCCCTTCTCATACTCGAAGGTCACCTCATCGAAGATCACATCGCCCTCGATGCTTGGGAGCGCGCGGACGCGGGTCGGCTCGGAGTCCTCCTCGCGCTCGTTTAGAATCTCGGTCGTGCGGTCGAGCCCGGCAACGGCCTCGGTCAGTTGCGTGCCGATCGAGACGAGCTGCACGATCGGCGCGATCATGAACGCAAGAAACATCACATACGTGACGTATCCGCCGGGGGTGAGCTTGTTGGCGATCACCTGATGCGCGCCGAGATACATCACCAGCGCGCCGACGATGCCCAGCACCGCAGTGGACGCGAGGCTCATCAGCGATTGCGCCGTCAGCGACGAGATGACGTTCTGCAGCAGGCGGTTGGCGCCGGCGGCGAAGACGTTCGCCTCGCTCTGCTCCGCGTGGTAGCCCTTCACGACGCGAACGCCGCCGAGCGACTCCGTCAGACGGCCAGTGACCTCGGCGTTAATCTTCGAGCGCTCACGAAAGATCGGTCGAATGGTCTTGAACGCACGCTGCAGGATGAGCGCGAAGACAACCAGAATTGCAAAGGTCACAAGCGTCATCTGGTAACTGAGCTTGATCAGGTAAATAAAAGCAAATATGGCAGTTAGAATGCCGCCGAAGAAATCGAGCAAGCCTGTGCCGATCAGGTTGCGCACGCCTTCGACGTCGGTCATGATGCGAGCGACGAGCGTCCCGGTGCGGTTTTCGTCATAGAAGGCGACCGGCAGACGACCGATATGCGCCTGCACCTTCATGCGCAGCTCGGCGATCAGGCGCTGGCCCTCCTTCGAGAGCAGTTGCGTCAAGGTGAACGACGTAGCGCCCTGGATGAGGGTCGCGAGCACGACCACACCCACGACGACGGGCAACAGCTTGAGGTCGTGCGCGTACATGACCTTATCGATGAGCGTCTTGGTCGAGGCCGGCAGCACCAGCCCGCTGGCCCGGTTGACGACCATCAGCACGAAGCTGCCCGCCAGCAGCGCACGGCGTGGCTTCATCAGCTTCCAGATCTCGGGCATTACATCTTTGAACTTTGCCTTGGGGCGTTTGGCGGTCAGGTCGGCGGCGATCGCCTTGCCCGTCCCGCGGACAGGCTTGTCTCCGGCGGGCATTCCGCCTCCGAAGCTCGATGGTTTATAGGAAGAGGACATGGGCTCCAGTGTACGACGGCCCCCATTGGATGCTACGCGGCGCGGCGAGGGTGCGGATTCCGTGCACCCTCGCCGCCGGGATCAGGCCAGACGCGCCTTGCGGGCGGCGATGAACGAGCGCACGCACAGCACGACGTAGACGAAGCAGATCACGCCCATCGCGGTCTGGACCAGCGCCGCGCCAGGGACAGGGCTGGCGACGATCTGGCCGAGCGCACGGCGGATGGTCGCGACAATGCCGGGAATCGTCCCGAGGAAGCCCAGCAGGCCCACCGTGACCGCAATGTGCATGAAAAGCATGCGCTTCTTCGCATCGGGCGTGTCGGCCAGAAAGCCGAAGATCGCGAGCAGCAAACCGAATCCGGCGGGAATGAGCGTGTGCGGGTGGTGGTTCTCCATCACGAAGGCAGCGGCGCCAACGCCGATCAGCAGAACTCCAAAGACGATAGTGAGCTTGGACATGAGCCTATTCTAGAGGCTTTTCGTCACCCCGCCGGAAGCGCTTTCGTCATACGCAAAATCGGCAGATGTTCGCCATTCGGCAATGGCACCTGCACAAGCTCGCCGTCGGCATAGCCCTTCAGCCGGTAGAGCGCGATGCCGGTCATGGTCGAGCCCATCTCGAAGCGGCGAAAGCCCGCCGCGACCGCCGCCGCCTCGCAGTGCGCCAGCATGCGCGAACCGAGCCCTTGCCGGGCGAACTCCGGGTGCACGAAGATGGCGCGAATCTTCGCCGCGTCGACCGCTGGGTCAAGGAAGTCGTCCTCGCGGCATGGGCCGTGGTCGCTGCCGAAGAGCGTGCGCCGGTTGCTCCAGCCGCCGCAGGCCGCCAGGCGTCCGTCCTCGCTCTCGGCGACGAAGTAGTGCCGGTCGGCGATGAGCTGCGTATCGAGTCCGAGCGCGTGGCCCAGCGCGCCCTCGATCTGCGCGGGAGTGTAGTCGTTCGTCTGCAGCCCACGGATCGACTGCTCGATCAATGCGTTGAGCGCGGAGATGTCGGCGGGTTCAGCGAGGCGAATATGCATGGGCGTTTTCAAGACGAGAGTGTAGCGAGTTCATACGAAAAGCAGATTCCCCTTGGGAACGACATAATGTAGACGCGAGACTTCACGCCTTCGCCTTTTTCAACAACTTCCAATCCGCCTCGGTCTGATCCGCATAAGCCTCGGCGTACTTCAGCACGGCCTGGTCGAAGCGGTCGGACTGGCCCAGATAGCCGGCCAGCACGGTTGCGTCGCCCGAGCGAGCGTGGCCGCGCGCCAGCAGTTCGCCGCAGACCTCGGCGTACGCCAGCAGGCTTGCGGACTTCAACGTCGCGAGATTGATCGACGCCTTGTGGTCGTTCAACTGGCGGACCATGTAGTCGCGGCCGTCGATCTGGGTCCAGCCGAGGAAGGGGTCGGACTGAAACTGCATCGCGCGCTCCCCTTCGACCGTCC
Organism: Granulicella rosea; assembly: GCF_900188085.1. GTDB lineage: Bacteria > Acidobacteriota > Terriglobia > Terriglobales > Acidobacteriaceae > Edaphobacter > Edaphobacter rosea. The sequence goes on along the minus strand of NZ_FZOU01000001.1, from coordinate 1,392,787 downwards.
GGCGCCCCTGGTGGACGGGGTGCGGAGCCGCGTCGCCGAGGTACGGCGTATAAGCCGATGCGGCCTCCTCCTTGATCTGCAGGAAGAGCGGGTCGCGCTCGCCGTTGCCCTGGAGGTAGAGGCAGTAGTCGCGCAGGCCGACCGAGCCCGTGCCCACAACCTTGAAGCAGACGTCGAGGAAGGTGTACCGCTCGAAGAGGTGGCGGCGCTCCGGCTGCAGGCTTTCGAGGTAGGCCGGCAGGGCGGCGAGGACGGCGTTGCGGTCGGCGTCCGAGACGGGCGTGAGCACTGGCGGCTCGGCCTTGAAGACGCGCGCCGGGGCGGGCGGCTTCGCGCCTGCGTTCGGCACGGTGAGCGCAGTGAGGTTGTGCATCGGCGTGGCGCGCTCGGCGGCGCGGAGAATCTCGGCGATGGGCGTGACGTCGCCGAGCCGATGCACCTGGAAGCGCGCCGCCTCGAGCAACGGCATGTGCGCGAAGAGGTGGATGCTCTCGCGATAGCGTTCGAGCATGGCGGCGGCAGCGGCGAACGACTGCCCGTCGCGGATGCCGGCGTCGCGCCCGGCCAGGATCAGGCTGGTCGCCATGCGCTTGACGTCCCATTCAAACGGAGCTCGAACTGTTTCGTCGAAGTCGTTGATATCGAAGTTGATACGGCCATCCAGCGCGGCGAAGGCTCCGAGGTTTCGAACGTGCGCGTCGCCGCAGATCTGATTCAGGATCTCGGTGTTGGCGCCGAGCGATAGGTCGTACGCCATGACCGGCACGGCGCCGCGAAAGAAGGCGAAGGGCGAGACGGCCATGCGCTCATGCTTGAGTTGGATGAGCTTCGGCACCCGGCCTTTTTCGGCACGATGAAGCAGGTCGAGCGGCTTTTCTTGACGCAGCTTCGGGTCCCAGCCGGCATGTTCGGCACGACGCATGTGCTTGCGCTGATGTTGGCCGAGAAGGAGACGGGAGTGGACGGATTTGGGCTGGGTCATGGGGTTTTGCGGCCTCGGGCTTACAGACAAAGACAAAAGCAGATCCTTCGCTTCGCTCAGGATGACAACAAGAAAGCTCAGGATGACAACAAAAAGAAAATTGGACTACTTTGCGGCTTGCTTCACCTCGGCCAGCACATCCTCCGGCTTCCAGTCGTTGCTCGGATGCCAGGCGACAATCTTACCGTCTTTCCCGATCAGCACGGTGGAGAGCGAATGGCTCAACTTTGCCGGATCGCCACCCGGCGTGACGCCGACGTTGAAAAACTGCTCCACCTTCAGCAGGTCGGCTGCGGCAGGTGCGGCGAACTCCCAGTGCTGGAAGGTCTCCTTCGTGAACTTGCCGGTGTGCGCGCCGCCATAGCTCTTCAACACAGCCGGCGTGTCGTACGCGGGATCGAAGCTGATACTGAGCAGGTGCGTGTTCTTATAAAGCTCCGGATCGGACGCGAGCGACTGATCGATCTGGGCGAAGTTGTTGCTCATGCGCGGACAGAAATCGGCCAGCGGGCAGCGCGTGTAGACGAAGGTGAGGAGCAGCGCCTTGCCCTTGTACTGTGCGAGGTCGATCGTCTTGCCGCTCTGGTTGAGCAGGTGGAAGTCCGGCACGTCCTGCCCTGCCTGTGGAACGTTGTACTGAACGGCAGGCAGCGTGTCCGGCCGCGCCTGCCCGACGACGACGATGTGGGCCAGGGTCGGCGCGCGGAAGCCGGCGGCGTCCTTGCGGACGAGCAGGTCGGCGGTGATCATGTCGCCCTTGTGCATCTCGGAGATGGTCTCGGGTTGGGCGAGCTTGTAGGGCATGGTCATGGCGTCCATGAAGCCCGGAATGGCCTGGTGGTCGACCGTGATCTCGCCGCGCGAGGGGTCGGTGTCGACGATCTTGCCGCGCATGTGGAAGGTCTGCTGGGGCATGGCGGCGACCTTGTCGGCGGGCGTCTGCTGGTGGCAGCCGGCCAGCGCGAGGGTAGAACCAAGGAACAGGACGTACTTGAGGCGCATGAAAACTCCTTTGCCGATGATAATGGTTTCATGGCCGAAGATTCTGGTATGGCCGCCGGTACCGCGTTGGACCGGACGGCTCCTTCGTTGAGTTTGATGTACTCCGGGTCCGTTTTGACCGGGTTGGGGACGATGCTGCTGGGGCCGATTCTGCCCCTGCTGGCGCATCGCTGGGGTCTCACCGATGCGCAGGGCGGCACGCTGCTGCTGGCGCAGTTCTGCGGCGCGTTCGTCGGCGGGGTGACGGTGACGCCGAAGTTGCGTCGGGATCTGCTGCTGGGATTCGCGGCGGCGGGCTTCGGCCTGCTGGGATTTGCGCTTGCGCCAGGGCTGTGGCCGGCGTGCGCGGCGATCGCGATCGGCGGCGCGGGCATCGGGCGGACGATCACCGTCACCAATGTAATCGCCGGACGCCGGTTCGCGGCCAGCCGGGGTAACGCGCTGATGCGGCTCAATTTCGTCTGGAGCTTCGGCGCAATGCTGTCGCCGATCCTCGCGGCGCTGCTGACGCCACGGTTTGCGCTGGAGTTTCTGCTTGAGGTCTTCGCCTTCCTGTTTCTGTTCTGCGCGCTGGCGCAGGCGTTGCAGACGCGTGGGCTGGCCTCCGAGAGTGTTGTCTCTTCCACGTCTGAACGGGTAAAAACCGAAGGCATGGCGACGTCGGCGTTTCTCTTTTTCTGCGGCGTGATGGTGCTGTATGGAGGACTCGAAACCTGCCTGAGCGGCTGGCTGACAACCTTTGCGTTGCGCTATGGCCAGACCGGCGGCGGCAACTCGCTGGCGTTGAGTCAGTACACCTTCGTCCTGCTGCTGATGGGGCTGACAGGCGGGCGCGCCGTCGCGTCGTTCATCCTGACGAAGATGCATGACGCGACGCTGCAGCGGGTCGGCCTGGGGCTGGCTGCCGTCTTCACGGCCGCGCTGGCGACGGCGCACAGCGCGGGCGCGATTGCGGTCTTCGCGGTGCTGCTGGGGTTGAGCCTCTCGCCGGTCTTCCCGGCGACGTTTTCCATCTTCATCGGACGCGGCCCTTCGGAGCGGCAGGCCGGGCTGATGATCGCGGCTTCGGCGATCGGGGCGGCGGCCCTGCCGTGGCTGATGGGTGTGGTCTCGACGCGCGCGAATTCGCTGCAGGTGGCGCTGGCTCTACCGTTCGCAGCGGCGATCGGCATCCTGGTCATGAGCCTGTCGGAGCGGCGCCCGGCCTCGATTTCCAGCGAGGCGAGTGGCGTATAACCGGATCATGGATGTGAGGAATCTGCTGCCGCCGGAGGTGCTGGAGGCGCTCGAACGCGGCCAGACCGTTTTGACAGCGAACCAGCGCGCGGCGCGCATGCTGCAGCGCGGATACGCCCGGCACATGGAGGCGGAGGGCCATGCGAACTGGCAGCCGGCGGCGATCCTGGCGGTCGACGCCTGGGCCACCGATCTGTGGCAGCGCATGCTGATGGCGGGCGCGGTCGACCGTGTGGTGCTGAATCGCAGCCAGGAGCACGCGCTATGGCGGGCGGTCGTCGCGGGCGACCGCGAGAGCTCGGTCGGGCTGCGCTCGGTCGACGCGCTGGCCGAGATGGCGGCGCGCGCGTGGTCGCTGCTGGCGAACTACCGCGGTCTGGGCCGGCTGCGCGAGATCGGCGTCAGCACGGATACGAGGGCGTTCCAGCGGTGGGCTCTGGCGTTCGAGCGTCGCTGCCGCCGGGACGGGCTCTTCTCGCCGACCCAGCTCTGGGTCGAACTGGAGGCTGCCGCCGCGTCGCTGCCGGTCGCCGACGCCGGTCTGCTGCTGGTGGGCTTCGACAAGTTCGTCCCCGCGCTCGATGCGCTGTTCGAGACGCTGCGCCGCGCGGGGTACGCCGTCGAGATCGCCCCGGTCCCGACGCCGGAACAGCCTCCCCGTCTGATCGCCGCAAAGACCGAATCGCAGGAGGCCGAGGCTGCCGCGCTGTGGGCGCGCGCGATCCTCGAAGCGAGTCCCGAGGCGCAGCTTGCCGTGATCGTGCCGGACCTCGAGCCGCGGCGGCCGGAGATCGACCGTGTCTTTCGCGAGATTCTGGCGCCGGAGCTGCAGGACATCGCGCTCGAACGCGAGGCTGGGCCGTACGAGTTTTCCCTGGGACGGCCACTGTCCGAGATGGCGATGGGTGCGGTCGGGCTGGACCTGCTGCGCTGGCCCCTGGTGGATGCACTGCCGGTCGAGCGCGTGACCGAGCTTCTGCTCTCGCCCTTCTTCGGCGGCGGCACGCGGCTGGCGGAGTTCGATGTCTTCGAGCTGCGGCGCGCGCGCAGGATGCGGCCGGAGCTCTCGCTCGACCAGATGATCGAGGCGGCGCAACGGTCGATTGGGCTGGGCGATCTGCCGGGGCGGCTCGCACGGCTACGCCAGATCGCCGCCGAGGAGCAGGTGACGGCCGACTCCACCGCCCTGCGGCCGCACGCCGAGTGGGGCGAGGCCTTCGCGCGGATGATCGCCGCGACCGGCTGGCCGGGGCGCGAGTACGACTCGATCACCTTCCAGACACATCGCCGGTGGCAGGCGGCGTTGGATGAGCTGGCCACGCTCGACTTCGACGGCGCGCGCGCAACCGCGTCCGACGCCTTCGCGGCCTTCGAGCGCATCGCGCGGCAGACGATCTTTGCGGCGGAGTCGCGCGAAGCGCCGGTGCAACTGATGGGTCCGCTCGAGGCCGGCGGACAGCACTTCGACGGCGTATGGTTTCTGGGCGCGAGCGACCTGGCGTGGCCGCAGGCGGCGACCACCTCGCCGCTGCTGCCCTGGCATCTGCAGCGGGAGCTGGGGATGCCGGGCGCGGACCGCGCCGTCGATGTCTCCTCCGCGAAGGCAATCACGGCAAGGTTGCAGGCATCGGCGACGCAGTTCGTCTTCAGCTATGCGAGCGAGGTGACGGAAGGGCAACAGAAGCCGTCGCCTATCCTGCCTGAAATGAACGAGGAGCTGGCAGAATCTCGTGCTTCACGCGAGGTTTTTCCGCTCCTGACCGTGGCCGACGATCTTTCGCTTCCAGAGCTGCCGGATCGTCCGCATCCCGGCGGCGCCGGAGTGCTGGCGGCGCAGGCGGCGTGTGGATTCAGGGCGTTCGCGGAGCATCGGCTGTGGTCGACGGAGCCCGAAGACACGCAGCCCGGAATGGATGCGCGGGAGCGAGGCAGCGTCGTCCATCACGTGATGGAGGCTTTCTGGCTGCATGTCGAGGATCAACCGGCGCTGCGCAGGATGACGACCGAGGCCCAGCACGCGTTGCTGGACGAGTGCATCGAGTCGGCGCTGGGCCGTGCGACGGCGCGGATGGGCGTTGCGTCGGCATGGGAGGTGGCGTACGTCGAGACCCAGCGGCAACGGCTGCGCGCGCTGCTGCGGCCCTGGCTCGAGCTGGAGGCGAACCGGCCGGAGTTTGCCGTCCGTGCGCAGGAGCTCGAGCTGCCCGATGTGCGGGTGGGTCCGCTGCGGCTTTCGGTGCGGGTGGACCGGGTAGACGATACGGCGGCGGGCGCGCTGATCGTCGACTACAAGACGGGCGCGGCGGCGGTGGGTGACTGGGCTTCGGAGCGACCGGATGCGCCGCAGCTTCCGCTCTACGCCGTGGTTGCGGGTCTGGAACCGCTCGGCGGAGTAGCCTTTGCGCTGCTGCGCGCGGGCGACGATCTCGACCTGCGGGGATTGGCCGAGGATCCGGCCGTGCTGGCGAAGTCGTCGAAGCTGTCGTTCGCCACCATGGACGAACAGGTGGAGGACTGGCGGCGCGTGCTGACGAATCTCGCCGGACAGTTCGCGGCGGGCGAGGCGCGGGTGGACCCAAAGCGCTACCCCACGACCTGCCAGTACTGTGCGCAGCGTATGCTCTGCCGGTTGAACGTGGCCGCGCTCAACGACTCATTGGAAGACGAGGGGGTGGAGCTTGGCTGAACTGCTACGCTTCCCCGCCGCGACCCGTCCGCCAACCCGGCCGCCGGACTGGCAGGAGCGCGAGCGCGCGCTCGACATCCGCGCATCGTGGATCGTCGAGGCGCCGGCCGGCTCGGGTAAGACGGGCCTGCTGATCCAGCGCTTTCTGAAGCTGCTTGCGGACGAGACGGTCACCGATCCGGCGCAGGTGCTCGCGATCACCTTCACCAAAAAGGCCACGAGCGAGATGCGGGAGCGTGTGCTGGCGCAGCTCGCGGCGGCTGCTGCGGGGCGCGAGCCGGGCAATGCCTTCGACCGCGAGACACGAGCGATGGCCGTGGCGGTGCTGGCGCGCGACCGGGCGTTGGGCTGGAACCTGCTTGCCGATCCCAGGCGGATGGCGATCCGGACGATCGATTCGGTCTGCTCGCAGATCGCGCGGGCGCTGCCGGTGCTCTCGGGCTCGGGCGGAGGACAGACGCCGGTCGAAGATTCCGCCGAGCTATATAAGGATGCGGCTCGGCGAACGCTCGGCCTGCTGGGCGGACGCGACGTCGATCTGACGGCGGCGCTCTCACACCTGATGCTTCACCGCGACGGCAACCTGGCCGACTGCGAGGCGCTGATCGCCGACATGCTCGGCTGGCGCGATCAGTGGGGGGAGCTGGTTCCACTGGCGAAGAGCGACCTGGACGATGCGTACCTGGAAGGCGTGGTGCTGCCGAAGATCGAGCGGGCGCTGGAGCAGGCGATCTGCCGGGCGCTGACGCGGATCCGGCACACCGCGCCACCGGATATTTTGGACGAACTGACAACGCTCGCCGCGCAGATGGCGCACTCCGACGGATACAAAGGTGCGCCTTCGCCGATCGCAATCTGCCGCGAGCTGCGCACCGCGCCGGGCGCCGCCGCCGAGGATCTTGCGCACTGGAAGGCGCTTGGGCATCTCCTGCTCACCGCGTCGACGAAGAACTGGCGAGGCGGCTTCAACAAGAACCACGTCATGTTCGAGATCGAGGCAAAGCACAAGGAGGCGCTGAAAGAGATCATCGCCCGGCTGCAGGACGAGACGCCCTTTCGCGATGCTCTCTGCGGACTGCTGAAGCTGCCGCCGCTGCGCTATCCACACGATCAGTGGAAGGTGACCAAGTCGCTCTTCCGCGTGCTGAGCCGCGCGCTGGTCGAACTGCAGATCGTCTTTGCCGAGCGCGGCGAGTGCGACTTTGCCGAGGTTGGGCTGCTGGCCAAGGGCGCGCTGCGACGCGATGCCGCGCTCGACGATCTGGCGATTGCGAACGGCGTCGAGCTGCGCCACCTCCTGGTGGACGAGATGCAGGACACCTCGACCAGCCAGTACGAGCTGATCCAGCTATTGACACAGAGCTGGGACGGCCGGTCGCAGACGGTGTTTCTGGTCGGCGACCCGAAGCAGTCCATCTACCTCTTCCGGCAGGCGCGGGTGGAGCGATTCGTCCGCACGATGCTCGACGGGCGGTTGGGCGAGATCGCCGTGGGCACACTGCGGCTGACGGCAAACTTCCGCTCGCAGAGCGCGCTGGTGGCCGCCTTCAACGACGATTTCTCCCTTCTCTTTCCACGCGAGGCCGATCCGGAACGGCCTGAAGAGGTTCCGTATGTCGAGGCAGACGCAGTGCGCGAGGCGACCTCCGCGCTGGGCGAGGTGTGGCACGCGGAGGTCATTCCCTACTCCGAGGACAGCGCCGAGCGCACGCTGGCCCGGCGCCGGCGAGTGCGCGACGACGCGCAGCAGATTCGCCGGATCGCCGGGGAGTGGCTCGTGCGTCCTTTGCCCGAGGGCCGCACCGCCGCTTGGAAGATCGCGGTTCTGGTCCGCTCGCGCGCGCATCTGACGGAGATCGTCGCGGCGTTCAAGGCGGCGGAGATTCCATTTCGCGCGGTCGAGATCGAGGCGCTTGGCGAGCGGCCGGAGATCCTCGACCTGCTGGCGCTGACGCGGGCTCTGCTGCATCCGGCCGACCGCGTGGCGTGGTTTGCGCTCCTGCGCGCGCCGTGGTGCGGGCTGACACTGGCCGATCTGCACCTGCTGGCCGGGGCGGACGACCATGCGTGGGCCCGGATGAGCGTCTCGGAGTTGATTCTGCAGCGCGGCGATCTGCTCTCGCTCGACGGCATCGCGCGGCTGGAACGGCTCTGGCCGGTGATGGAGGCGGCGGTCGGGCAGCGGGGCCGGTTGCCGGTCGCGGCCTGGGTCGAGAGGACCTGGCGGTCGCTCGGCGCGGACGCTTTCGCGACGGATGAGGAGCTGGGCAATGTGCGGCGGTACCTGCGGTTGCTGGACGAACTGGAACAGCCGGGTGGCGGTCTGCGGCTGCCGGAGCTGACGCGGCGGCTGGGGCGGCTGTATGCGGAGCCTTCGGCGCATCCCGGGGCGGTCGACCTGATGACGATCCACGGAGCGAAGGGGCTGGAGTGGGACGCCGTCATCGTCCCCGCGCTTGAGCGCACGGGGCAAAGCTCGCGCGGGCGGCTGCTGACGTGGATGGAGATCGAAGGCGGCGGCGAGGATACAGCGCACGGGATTCTGGCGCCGATCGGCGGCAAGGGCAGGGGCAGCCACGAGCTGAACGAGTGGATGAAGAGCATCGAGGCGGCGCGCGAGGCAGCCGAACGAAAGCGGCTGTTTTACGTCGCCTGCACGCGCGCCAGGGAGGAGCTGCACCTCTTCGCGGCGCCGTCGATGAAGAAGGACGGCGAGCCTTCACGGGTCGCGAACACGCTGCTTCACTCGGCGTGGGCGGCTGCGGAGCGGCATCTCCGGCCGGCCGTGGCAGCAATCACGGAAGAAGAGCCGTTCGTGCTGGCGCTGGCCGCCTCGGCCGCAGCGCCGGTCGTTCCCCAGTTGCAGCGGATTCCAACCGGTTGGGCAGCCGCTTCGGATGCAACGATTCTTCCCTACGGCAAGCCGCTGCGGCCTGGCGGCGATCGCTTCGAGCGACCGGATGGTTCGTTTGCGGCGCGCGCATTCGGCACGGCGACGCATGGATTTCTCGATCTGCTGGCAGCGCGGGTCACCTCGGGTCAGACGGTCGCCGGGCTGCTGGCGGAGCTGCCGGACTGGCGGGCACGGATCGCCGTAGTGCTGCGCAGCGCGGGTCTACCGGCATCGAGCATCGAGCGAGCGGCGGCGCGTGTGCTGCTCGCGCTGACGAACACACTCGAAGACCCACACGGGCGATGGTTGCTGACGACGCATGCCGGAGCGGCCAGCGAGCAGGCGCTGGCCTCCTCCAGCGAGCGAGGTCTGCGGATGGACCGTACGTTTGTCGCGGGGCCGGAGCCCCTCGTGGACGGCGTCTCCACGCGTTGGATCGTCGATTTCAAGACGGCTACGCCTGGGAGCGAAGGCATGGAAGAGTTTCTTCTGCGCGAACAAGCGAAGTATGCCGGTCAGATGGCCGCCTATGCGAAGGAGTTCGACGGAGTGGTGCGGGTAGGACTCTATTATCCGCTGCTGGCGCGGTTTGTCTGGTGGGTCGCCGTGGAGTAGCACCAGCCTTCAGCTAGAGACTGTCTTCGAGAGCCTTAAGCTGAATAGCTATCAGCCTAAAGCTCACGAAGACCGGCGGTTTAGAAGTGGTAGCCGATCTCCCCCGTCAGGGCGCGCGGTGTGACGTAGTGCGTGCCGCTGAAGGTGGAGAGGAAGTTGTAGAGGGCGTACTTGTTGGTCAGGTTGATGACCGTGAGCTGCGCGCTGAACTTCTGCTTCGTGCCGTGAAAGAGGTTGTCCTGGCCGAGCGAGAGGTCGAAGAGGCTGCGCGGCTTGATGCGCGGCGGGTTGTGGTCGTCGTTCTCGGTTCCGGCGGCGGGGATCGACACCAGATTCGAGGTGAGCTGCGTGGACAGGCAGGTGGCGGGCAGCCCCTTCGTCGGCGTCGCCTTGACGCCGTTGCAGACGAGGCCGGCCTGGAACTGCTCGTCCGGACTCAGGCCGGTGAGGTCGACGATGCCGTTGTCGTTCGGCCCGGCAAATGGAACGCCGTCCGCGACCAGGCCGCTATCGTAGCGCCAGTTGAAGCTGAAGAACGGGCTGTTTGGCGTGCGCTGGTACTGCAGGTGCGTGGTCTGGTTGAACTTCTCGTCGTGGTCGATGCGGAAGGGCGAGCCGCCCGCCTCGGTCGTGCCGAGACCGCCGATCTGCGGCGGGAAGAAGCGCGCGGCGACGCTCGACATGTTCACAAAGCCGCTGAAGCCGTGGGTCTGCGGCACGGTGGCGCGCAGGACGAAGCCGGTGATCTTCGAGTTGTGCCACTCGATCGGGAAGGTGATGGGCGTCGCGCCGAGGATCGAGAAGTCGTAGCCGTTGTGCGTGTACTTCCAGATGTAATCGGCGGTGACGACGAGGTGCTTGCCCGCGGTCTGCTCGAAGCCGGCGTGGAACTCATTGCGGAAGCCGGGGTTGAAGCTCGCTGGAACGCACGGCACGATAGCCGCGATGACCGCCGAGTTGCAGCCCTGGCTCGACAGGATGAGGTTCTCGTTGAACGGAGTTTCGAGCGACCGCGCGTAGGAGAGACGAAGGACGGTCGACGTCGGCTTGATGTTGTAGGAGAGGCCGGCGCGTGGCTCGGCCTGCCGCGATACGCTGAGGCCGTTGTAAAAATCTCCGCGCAGACCGAGGTTGACGCTGAAATTACCCTTGGTGATCGAGTCCTGACCGTAGAACGAGAGCAGCTTCACGTCCGTATGGCCAGTGAAGATGTAGTTCGTCGCCACGCTGGCCGGGTTGCAGAGATCGGCCAGCGACGGGCTGCGGGTGAGGTCGTAGCAGCCGAGGAAGGCCTGAAAATCAGGGTTGGGCGTGGAGCCGGCCGCGACGCACTGCGCCGGATTGTTGACGCTTGGGCTGACCGCCGTCGTGCAGGGATTGTTCAGGCCCGGGTCGACGATGCCGAGACCGAACTTTTCGTTCAGCAGCGTCTGCTGATAGGTGCCGCCAATCTTGACGTTATTGACGCCATGCACCCAGTTGAAGTCCGACCGGACGCCGGTGTTCAGCAGGCTGCGCGTCTGGCTGACGGTCTCCTGCTGGAGCGGTGTAAAGTCCGAGAGCGGGTTGGGGCTGGGGTAGTAGTTGAAGCCGTCGCGCCGCATCCAGAGTCCGACCGAGATATCGGAGTGGTCGTTGACTACGTGCGTGATCGAGGGTGCGATATCGACGGTCTGGATCTTCGAGCGCTGGTCGGTGTTGGGGATGGCCGCGCCGGTCTGATCGGTCAGGTTTTCGTTTTCGTACGCGTTGGGATTTTGGAACCACGAGCGCGTGTAGCTGCCGTTCACGTGGAGGGAGTCGTTCTGCGTGGGCTGGAAGTCGACGCGGTCGAAGAGGTTCGCGACGTTGCCCTTGTCGTGCATGACGGCGAACTCGGCCGGGTCGAGGAAGCGGCCGGTCTGCAGGCCGTCGGCGGCGAGGAAGTTGCCGAACTTCTTCGGCCCGTAGGCCAGATCGCCCGAGATGGTCGACGAGCCGAAGCTGCCGTAGGATGCGACGATCTCGCCGCGCGGTGTGAGCGCGCCCTGTCCGGAGCGGGTGGTGATGTTGGCGACGAGCGAGGTCTTCTCGCCGTACTCGGCCGAGGGCGCGCCGGAGATGACCTCAAGCGACTGAATGGCGGAGAGCGGAATCTGATTTGAGAAGACCTTGCTCTGCTGGTCGGTCACCGGCTGACCGTCGACGTAGAAGGCGTTCTCGGCGTGGTCGCCCAGGCCGTGAAAGAGGCCGTTCGAGTCCGCCGCGACGCCGGGCGAAGCAAGCGTCAGCAACGAGCTGACGGACGAGGACTGGCTCTCGAGCGGCAGCTTGGTGAAGAGCTCGCGGTCGATATCGGTGTGGAGCGTGGGGCTGTTCTCGATCAGGTCGCCGCTGGGCGCCTCCACCGTGACGCTCTCCCCTGCCGCTGCGATAGTCAGGGTCGTCGCGACGATGCTGGGCACGGAGGAGCGGATGTCGACGTGGATGTCGCGCGTGCTGAAGCCGGGCGCTGAGATGGTGACGTGGTAGGGGTTGAAGGGGATGTTCGGGAACTGATAGGCGCCGTCCGGGCCGGTGGTTACGGTGCGGTTGAGGCCGGAGATGGTGTTGCGCAGAACGACCTTGGCGCCGGTGATGGCGCCGCCGGACGGGTCGGCGACCGTACCTTGAATGGAGCCGTTGCTGCCTCCGGACTGGGCGAACAGGGGTAATTGTAGACCTGCAGACGCGAGCAAAATCATCGCGACAATAAATACAGAGAGACGAAGCGCTAGGGTGCGCATGAGTGGCTCCTTCTATGTTGATCCGAACCGATAGAGATCGGGGGGCCGTGGTTGAAACTTCCCTACGAGCGAGAAGGATCGAGCGGCGGCGGCCGGACATAGAGGGAAAAGGCAAAGAAGCGGGATGGGGCCACGGTCTTCGTGGGCGGCGGCGCGAAGACGACCGCCTCCACCAGAACCGGAACAAGCGCGACCGCGCCAGGCATGGCGGCGACGTGGCTGAGGGTGCAGAGCGTGCAGCCGGGATCGGTCGCAAGATCCGCGCCGCTGGCCGTATGGCTGTGCAGGAGGTTGATGCCGCCTGCGAACAGAACGAGCGCAATGCACAGCAGACCGATCAGGCTCCGAAGAGTCCGGGTGCGGTGAGCGCGCGTTTGTGCTGCGTTGTTCAGAGTGTGCCTCGGGAAAAGAGGTTGGGCGTTACTGACATCGACGTCTGTAGGATGCGAAAAGACTCCGGCCGGGTGTGGAATTCACCTGGCCGCGGTGCCGCAGGGGCGATGCTAACGCAAGCGGGTTCTCAATAGCAAGCCTTTTCGCGAATCTGTTCTCAATATGGCACAATAGTGCAGCAAGAGTTCGGCAGTGATTCTGGGTGCGCAATGATTCTGGGTGCGATGAGCGGTGTGGTGCTGGTGCAGGGTTCGGCCGTCTTTGCCGCGTGGCTGCTGCGCGCGCGAGAGGTCTTTCTGCGGCGGTATCTGCCGTTGTTCGTCAGCCTGGCGGTGGGTGTGCTGCTGGCGACGGCGCTGCTGCACCTGATGCCGGAGGCGATCGGCACGCTGGGGAATGCGCAGCCGGTGTGGATGCTGATGGGCGCCACGTTGATGGTGCTGTTCTGCGGCGAGCGCATCTCGTATGTGTTGACCGGCGCGGCAGCCGAACCGGAGGTTGCGGCGCTCGACGACTGCCCAGGATGCCCGCCCGAGCAGCATGGTCACGACCATCACCACGACCACAGCCATCATCACGCGCACGAGGGGCATACGACGCATCCGTCGAATATCGTCGCGGCGAGCATGCTGCACAGCTTCATCGACGGCGCGGCCGTGGCGACAGCCTTCGCGGCGAATCCACGCATCGGCTGGCTGACGGCATTCGCTATCGCGCTGCATGAGATTCCGCATCGCATGGGCGACTTTGCGCTCTTCGTTCATCTGCAGGTGCCGCCGGCCCGCGCGCTGCGACTTGCGCTGCTGGCCGGGGCGCCGTCGCTCCTGGGCGTGGGCGCGGTGGCGCTGGTGGGGTTGGAGCATGCGGACCGGATTCGGTGGCTGCTGCCGATCAGCGCGGGCAGCTTTCTCTATATCGCGATGGTGAACCTGTTGCCGGAGATCCGGCAGGAGAAGACCGCCAAAGGGCTGGCGGCGCAGATTGCGTGCCTTTGCGCGGGCATTGCGTTGGTCATCGGGGCGGGCGGAATCTTTCCATCCTGATCCTGTGAACTGCGCGCCGTTGATAGATACTTGAAGGAGGAGCGTGGGCGATGCCAGTCCAGGCAAGGAATACGAGGCAGAAAGACGCGATCCGGTCCGCGTTCATGAAGGCCGACCGGCCGCTGTCGCACGACGAGGCGCTGACGCTCGCGCAGGCGGAGGTCGACGGACTGAGCCTGGCGACCGTCTACCGGAACGTCACGACGCTGCTCGAAGAGAAGTGGTTGACGGCGGTCGAGGTGCCGGGCGACACGACGCGTTACGAGCTGGCGGGCAAAGCCCACCATCACCACTTCCAGTGCAATGAGTGTGGAAAGCTCTTCGAACTCGAAGGTTGCGGCATGCAGGCGGGGCCGAAGCTGCCACAGGGATTTCGCTCGACCGGTCACGAGTTTTTCGTCTACGGATTCTGCGATGCATGCACCTGATCGAAGGCGTGCGCGGGGGTCCCACAAACGGGTGAGCGAAGTACGCTAACGTGTTGCAGATGCGGAGTTTGAGTCCTACAACGAAGTTGGGATGGAGGAAGCCGGCCGATTGAAAGACGATAGGTCGAAGCAAAGATCCAACAAACGCACGTTGCGGACGAAGCATGCGCCAACATTTCAGCACCGGGAAGCAGACCCATTGAGCACTGAGACCGTCGTCCAATCGCCGCCTGTCGAGATCGCAGCGCTGGAGTCGGGCGCGAAACGCGCCTCGCTGTGGACCGTGATGGACTACGGCGCGGGACAGGCGCTGCGCGTGGTCAACAGCCTGCTGCTGACCCATCTGCTGGTGCCTGCCGCGTTCGGCCAGATGACGCTCGTCATCACATTGATCGTCGGCATCACGATGCTCTCGGACGTAGGCCTGGGTCCGAGCGTGATCCAGAGCGCGCGTGGCGACGATGCGGACTTCCTGAACACGGCATGGACGATCCAGGTGCTGCGCAGCGCGGTGTTGTGGCTCATCGCGGTGCTGCTGTCGTGGCCCGCGTCGCGTTACTACCACGATCACACCCTGATGTACGTGCTGCCGGTGCTTGCTCTCAGCACCCTCATCAGCGGCTTCAACAGCACGAACCTGATGACGCTCTCCCGCCACATGGGCATGAAGCGGCTCTTCGCAATCGACTTCAGCACGCAGATCTTTCAGCTTGTGGTCACGGTTGCGTGGGCGTTCTGGCGGCCGGATGTGTGGGCGCTCGTAGTCGGCAACATCGCCGCGAACGTCTTCAAGCTTGTGCTGAGCCACAATCCGAAGCTCGCGCCCGGCATCCGCAACAGCTTTCGCTGGGAGAAGCAGTCGGTCACGCAGATCGTCCACTTCGGCCGCTGGATCATGCTGGGCACGGCGTTCTTCTTCTTCGCCTCGCAGGGCGACCGGCTGATCCTCGGCAGCCGCGTCAGCCTGACGATGCTGGGCATCTACGGCATCGCGTTCTCGCTCTCGGACATCCCGCGCGCCATCATCCTGGCGCTGTCGTCGAAGGTCGGCTATCCGTTCATCGCGAAGATCATTCATCTGCCGACCGCGGAGTTTCGCCAGCGCTACCTGCGCTATCGCATGCTTGGACTGGCCGCCGGCGCGCTGCTGCTAAGCACGATGGTCAACTGGGGCGACCTGCTGATGAAGCTCTACGATCATCGCTATGCCGAGGCCGCATGGATGATCCCGATTCTCGCGCTCGGCCTGTGGCATACGCTGCTCTACACCACCACCAGCCCAGTGCTCTTCTCGCTCGGCAAGTCGAAGTACAGTGCAGTGGGCAATGTGGCGTACTGCGTGACGATCCTCGTCGGCATCCCGTTGGCCTTTCATTACTGGGGCATGCTGGGCGCGGTGATCGCGGTCGCGGCGGGCGACTTCCCTTTCTATGTCGTCACGCAGTTCGGCGCGGTGCGCGAAGGCATCAAGCCACTGTGGCAGGATCTGCAGATGACCTGCCTCTTTCTCGCTCTGCTCGCTACGGGCTTCTTCCTGCGCAACCCTTCTCACGCGTTGCACGTCGCGCATCATCTCTTCAACCGATAGCTACTGGCGGATTTCATGACGAGCTCGACCTACAACGCGACCCAGCCCGTAACCTCGACCAACACGCACGACGGCGCGACGCTGCTCAGCCTCTTCGCTGGCTCCGTGCAGCGTCATGGCGACAGAACTGCCGTGACCTGCGGCCAGGCGCGGCTGACGTACATCGAACTTGATCGCGCGGCCGCACGCATGGCGTCAAGGCTTGCTCAATGCAACCTTGTCCACGGCGACATCGCCGCAATCTATCTGGATCGCTCCGCCGACATGATCACCGCGCTGCTGGGCGTGCTGCGCCGCGGCGCGGCATACCTGCCGATCGACCCTGCATACCCCGCAGCGCGCGTACTCGATACGCTTGAAGACGCACGACCGCGTGTGCTCATCACGACGAAAGAGCTTGCGGCCAGGCTGCCTCGCGAACTCTCGAACACGGTTGCATTTGTGCTGCTTGACGCAACGGACGACGATGTCCTTGAAGACGTCATTGCTCCGTTCGAGGCGGCTCCAGAAGATGTCGCGTACGTCATCTACACCTCGGGCTCAACCGGCAAACCCAAGGGCGTGCAGGTCAGCCAGCATAACGTCGTTCGGCTGATCGAACAGACCGAGCACTGGTTTCACTTCAACGAGAGCGACGTGTGGACGATGTTCCACTCGCTTGCCTTCGACTTCTCGGTGTGGGAGATCTGGGCCTGTCTCGCGACTGGTGGCCGACTCGTCATTGTGCCGTTCGCGGTCAGCCGATCGCCGGAAGACTTCTACATGCTGCTCTCCGATGAGCGCGTGACTGTGCTGAACCAGACGCCTTCGGCCTTTGCGCTGCTGATGCAGGTGGAAGAGACGAGGCCCATGCTGCCGCTCTCGCTGCGTTACGTTATCTTCGGCGGCGAGGCGCTCTATCCCAAGCGGCTGCGCGCATGGTTCGAACGGCACGGCGACCGCGCGCCGCAACTCGTCAACATGTACGGCATCACCGAGACGACGGTGCATGTCAGCTATCGCCCGTTGACCTTGCGCGACAGCGAAGTGGAGAACGACAGCCTGATCGGCGTGCCGATTCCCGACCTGCAGATTCATGTCTTCGATGCCGAGGGCGCGCCCGTCGCCGTTGGCGCCGATGGCGAGATGTATATCGGCGGCGCAGGCGTCGCGCTTGGCTATCTCAACCGGCCACAGTTGAACGCAGAGCGCTTCATCGCCGATCCCTATGGATTGCCTGGCGCACGGCTCTATCGCACCGGCGACCTCGCTCGCAGGCGCGCCGATGGCGAGCTTGTGTATCTCGGACGCGGCGATGGGCAGGTCAAGATCAACGGCTTCCGCATCGAACTCGGCGAGATCGAATCCGCTCTTACCGAACATCCCGACGTGCAGCACGGCTGCGTGCTGGCGAGGCCCGATGCCAACGGCGCACAGCGGCTGGTCGCATACTACGTCACGCGCAATGGATCCGCGATGGAGAGTAGCGCGTTGAGCGGGTACCTCGCAACGAAGCTGCCCCCGCAGATGATGCCTTCGTTTTACATGCAGATTGCAACGCTTCCGCTGACCGCCAACGGCAAGGTGGACCGCGCCGCGTTGCCTGAGCCGGCGACCGGATCGCGCGTGGAATCGAACAGCGCTCTCTCGGCGACGGAACAGGTTGTCGCAGAGGCATGGCGCGCCGCGCTGGGCGCCGCGCATATTGGACTCGACGACAACTTCTTTGACATCGGCGGCACCTCACTGCTGCTTGTCGCCGTGCGCGCGAGACTGCAGGAGGCGCTGAAGCGCACAGTCGCCATTACGTGGATGTTCGAGTGTACGACGGTCCGTTCGCTCGCGAAGCGGCTCGATGCGGTGGAAGCGCCAGCCGTCTCCACCACACCCGCGATGACCGCGGCGCAGTTGCAGGCAAAGAAGCAGAAGGATGCATTCGCAAGGATACGCAACACCATGGGGGCCACACGTTGAGCGACGATCTGTATACAGAGCAGGATGAGCAGACGCTGGACGGTATCGCAATCATCGGCATGTCCGGGCAGTTCCCGGGCGCGCGCGACATCGAAGCATTCTGGGCCAATATCCTCGCGGGTAAAGATACGGTCACGCAGTTTGCGAACCACAATCCGAACGATCCCGACTACGTGGCGGCGCGCGGTGTGCTGGAAGACGCAGCCATGTTCGATGCGGAGTTTTTCGGCATCTCGCCCCGCGAAGCCGAGCGCATGGACCCGCAGCACCGTCTCTTCCTTGAAGCCTGCGCGAACGCACTCGAGGATGCGGGCTATGTCTCGAACGACTATCCCGGCGCCATCGGCCTCTTTGGAGGCTGCAGCCTGAACACCTATCTGCTCGCGAATCTCTGCAAGGATCGCGAGACCATCGACGCGCTGACGAGCAGCTATCAGGTCGGCGAGTTTCAGCACCTGCTGGGCAACGATAAAGACTTCCTCACCACGCGCGCCGCCTATAAGCTGAACCTGCGCGGCCCGGTCATGAGCGTTCAGTCCGCATGTGCAACCTCTTTGGTTGCAATTTGTCAGGCCAGCCAAAGCCTGATGACCTATCAGTGCGACATGGCGCTTGCGGGCGGCGTGTCGGTGACCTTTCCGCAGGAACGCGGCCATCAGTATTCCGAGGGCAGCATCGGATCGCGCGATGGTCACTGCCGCCCCTTCGACAAGGACGCGACCGGCACCGTCTTCGGCCATGGCGTGGGCGTCGTATTGCTGAAGCGGCTTGAAGATGCAGTGCGTGACGGCGACCATATCGAGGCTGTCATTCGTGGCTTCGCGGTAAACAACGATGGCGCGATGAAGGCCGGTTACATGGCGCCGGGCGTCGACGGCCAGGCCGGCGTCATTGCAACGGCGCAGGCGATGGCAGGCGTGCCGGTCGATACGATCACCTGCATCGAAGCGCATGGCACCGCGACTCCGCTTGGCGATCCGATCGAGGTTGCGGCGCTGACGAAGGCCTTCCGCACAGGCACGGATCGGACAGGCTTCTGCGCGATCGGCACCGCCAAGGCCAATGTCGGCCACCTCGACAGCGCAGCCGGGGTAACGGGCGTGATCAAAACCGCTCTCTCGCTCTCGCACAAATTGTTACCTCCACTGGCGCATTTTGAAGAAGCCAACCCGGAGATCGACTTCGCAAAGACGCCATTCTATATAAACCGCGCCGTGAAGCCCTGGCTCGCGGACGGGCCTCTGCGCGCCGGGGTCAGCGCGTTTGGAGTGGGCGGCGTCAATGCTCACGTCGTCATGGAAGAGGCGCCGCGCCTTACCTCTAGGGCATCGTCTCGCAAACAACATCTGCTTTGCCTTTCGGCACGAACCGAGAATGCGCTCGAAGACATGAAGGCAAACCTCGCAGCATACTTCTTCGCGCATCCTGAGGCGAAGCTCGACGATGTCGCGTACACCCTTGCCACCGGACGCAGGGCGCACGACTGGAAGAGCTTCGTTGTCGCAGGCGAAGCGAAGGATGCGGCCGCGCAGTTGCAGTCCAACGTCAAAAAGCAAAGGTCAGAGGCGACGCCGAAGGTCGCATTCCTCTTCACCGGTCAGGGATCGCAGTCCCCCGGCATGGGGCAGGAGCTGTACACAACGGAGCCCGTCTATCGCGAGGCGGTGGATGCATGCTGCGACGAGTTGCTCTCGTTCCTTGCATACGATCTGCGCACGCTGCTCTACCCCACTGCGGATCAGATAACTGCTGCCGCGGAGACCTTGCAGGAGACGCGCTTCGCGCAGCCTGCGCTCTTTGTAACTGAACTTGCGCTTGCCACGCTGTGGCAGAGCTGGGGCATCCAGCCGCAGGCCATGGCCGGGCACAGCCTGGGTGAATATGTCGCGGCGGTGCTGGCCGGCGTGATGAGCCGTGAAGACGCGGTTCGACTGGTGAGCCTGCGAGGACGTTCGATGCAGGCCATGCAACGCGGCGCCATGACATCTGTCGCGCTTTCGGAGGCGGCCTTGGCGGAGTACGTTGGCGACGACGTCTGCATTGCCGCGCTGAACGCGCCCAACGCCAGCGTGCTGGCAGGGACCTTCGCTGCGATCGAGCTTGTAGAGCAGGCTCTTAACGAGAAGCAGATCGCATTCCGCAGGCTGCGGACCTCGCATGCGTTTCACTCCGCGATGCTCGACCCGATGCTCGCGGACTTTGAAGCCGCGGTTCGCGCGGTGACGCTGCACGAGCCGCGCATCCCATATGTTTCGGGCGTCACGGGCACATGGATCACAGGCACGCAGGCGACCGATCCGCAGTACTGGGCTCGGCAGTGCCGGCAGCCCGTGCGTTTCGCCGACGCATTGGAGACCCTCATGAACGATGGGTCTACGCTGCTGATCGAGGTTGGCCCCGGGGAGACGTTGACCACGCTCGGCAAACAGCAGCGGGGCGGACACGATGCCACTTTCGTTGCATCCCTTCCACGCGGCGCCAATGCCGCAAGCATCCAACATGCCCTGGGGCAGATATGGAATGCAGGCATAATGCCCGATTGGACAGCCTACTATGCGCACGAGCAGAGGAATAAGGTGTCACTGCCGACGTATCCCTATGAACGGAAGTTGCATTGGGTTGCGCCGCCGGAACGTCTTAATGTAGACCTCACAAAGCATGTACAGGCCGAACGCAGCGCCTTGGACACACAGACTGAAACAGTTCCGACGGGGGTAGAGATGCAGGTTCCAGAGCGTAAGGTGCGGCTTCAGACGATCGTCGCAGGCGTGTTCGAGGAGTTGAGCGGAATCCACACGACGGCTGCCGAAGCCGATCATATGTTCCTGGAACTTGGCTTCGACTCACTCTTTCTGACGCAGGCCACGCAGTCTTTGCAGAAGAAGTTCAACGTGAAGCTGACCTTCCGCCAGATCATGGAGCAGTACCCCACGATCGCTAGCCTCTCCGCTTACCTCGATACCGTATTGCCCGCCGATGCCTTCCCCGCCGACGTGGCGCCGAAGCCTGCGGCTACCGCTGTCGCCACAAGCACGCCCGCCGCACAGCCTCTCATGCCGGCGCCCACATTGCATATGCCCGCTGGCGAAGCGGCCTCCGCGATGGAGCGTCTGATGGCCCAGCAGCTTGCCATGATGTCGCAGGTCTTCGCGTCTCAGGTTGCCATGCTTCAGGGCGCGGCTCCGATTGCAAGCGCATCGTCTGTCGTTACAGCGACGCCCACTGCATCGGTCCCGGCGCCCGCGAGCTCTGCCCCATTCGTATCTTCTGCCGCTGAGGTCAAGCATGGCTCCTATCGTCCACTGCAGCCGAAGGCCACCGCGGAGATGGATGCGCGCCAGGAGAAGTATGTCGCGGAGTTGATCGCGAAGTACGAACGCAAGACGCCGACCTCCAAGAAGCTGACGCAGGCCGCGCGTCCGCATCTGGCCGATCCACGCGCCGTTGCGGGCTTCCGTCCGCAGTGGAAGGAGATGGTCTACCCGCTGCTGACCGATCGTGCGAAGGGCTCGAAGATCTGGGACGTCGATGGCAACGAGTACATCGATATCGTCAACGGATACGGATGCATCATGTTCGGCCACTCGCCCGACTTCGTTGTCGAAGCGATCACGAAGCAGTTGGAGTATGGCGTCGCCATTGGGCCGCAGACGCCGCTTGCCGGCGAGGTCGCGAAGATGATCTGCGAGCTGACCGGCAACGAGCGCGTGACCTTCTGCAACACTGGCTCCGAGGCCGTGATGGCCGCGATCCGCGTGGCGCGCACCGTCACCGGTCGCGATAAGCTCGTCTACTTTGCGGGCGACTATCATGGCACCTTCGACGAGGTGTTGATCCGCAACACGCCGCGTGGCAGCTCGCCCATTGCGCCCGGCATTCCGCTTGCGAACACGGGCAACGTCATCGTGCTCGACTACGGCTCCGACGCCTCGCTTGCTTATCTGCGTGAGCACTGCGCGGAGATCGCGGCCGTCATGATCGAGCCCGTACAGACCCGCAACCCTGGGCTGCAGCCGGTTGCCTTCATCAAAGAAGTGCGCAAGATCACCGAGGATGCGGGCACGGTCTTCATCATCGACGAGGTCGTCACCGGCTTCCGTCTCGCGCCAGGTGGAGCGCAGGAGTTTTTCGGCGTGCGCGCCGACATGGCGACCTACGGCAAGGTCATCGGCGGCGGACATCCCATCGGCGTGCTCTCGGGCAAACGCGAGTACCTCGATGCGCTCGACGGCGGCGCGTGGCAGTATGGCGACGACTCCGGCCCGGAGGTTGGCGTCACCTTCTTCGCCGGCACCTTTGTGCGGCATCCGCTTGCGATGGCCGCGGCGAAGTCCGTGCTGACCTTCCTGAAGGCGCAGGGTCCGCAACTGCAGAGCGAGTTGAACCGCAAGACAAGGGAGACCGCCGAGGAGCTTGACCGCTTCTTTGCCGATCGTGGCGTGCCCTGCCGCGTCCATCACTTCGCATCGTGGTTCTACTTCACCTTCCCGCACGATGTGCGTCTTGGCAGTCTGCTCTACTACGCGATGCGCACGAAGGGCATCCACATCCAGGAAGGCTATCCCTGCTTCCTCACGACCGCGCATAGCGATGGCGACATCGAGGCCATCAAGAAGGCGTTCCGCGAAACCATTGTGGAGATGCAGGCCGCAGGCGCACTGCCCGGGCTTGCCGCGAACTCGGAGTTCCATCCCGACGCGCTCGCCGAGACGCCCGCCTCCGTTCCGCTCACCGAGCCGCAGCGCGAGATCTTCCTCGCCGCCGCGCTCAGCGACGAGGCCAACTGCGCGTTCAACGAGTCGCTGACGCTGCACCTGCGCGGACCGGTAGACATAGCTAAGCTGGAGCGTTCGCTTGCAGCCGCTGTATCTCGCCACGATGCACTGCGCACGACCGTAAGCCTCGATGGCGACTCCATGCTGATCGCCTCGGAATTCAACCTGCCCATCGAGGTAGTAGACCTTACGTTATTGAACGAGGCGCAGCAGACGGATCAGCTCGTACAGGCCGGCGCCGAAGAAGGTCATCGGCCCTTCGACCTGCATCATGGACCGCTGGTGCGCGCCACCATCTTCAAGCTCTCGACCGATCATGTTGCGCTGGTGATGACCGCGCATCACATCGTGCTCGATGGCTGGTCGGCGAATCAGTTGCTCGAAGACGCAGGCAAGTTTTATGCCAATGGCGGCGAGAAGCCGGCAAGCATCGAGCCGTTGCTTCCCTTCAGCAGCTATGCAATGCACGAACGCAAACGCGCGCAGAGCGGCGAGTTCGACACGAACGAAGCATACTGGGTCAAGCGCTTCGAAGGACGCGCGCCCGTATTGGCGCTGCCGACGGATCGTCCACGCCCCGCGAACAAGACCTACAACGGCGCAACCATCGAGGGATCGCTTGGCCCACAACTCTACACCGCGCTGAAGGCCGCGAGCGCGAAGAACGGCTGCACACTCTATGTCACGATGCTCTCCGGCTTTCAGTTGCTGATGCATCGTCTGACGGGGCAGGATGAAGTGGTCGTCGGCATCTCCACCGCCGGCCAGGCGTTGATCGAAGACGCAAGCCTCGTCGGCCATGCCGTACACTTCCTCCCCATGCTCAGCGATCTCACCGCGGGCGAGACGGTGAAGGAACATCTGCGTTCGACGCGCGGGCTACTGCTCGATGCGTACGACCATCAGGAGTTCACGTACGGCAGCCTGCTGCGCAAGCTGCGCATCCCACGCGACCCCAGCCGCCTGCCCTTGATCGAAGTGCAGTTCAATCTTGAGCGCGTCGGCGTGAACGTCAAGTTCGACGGGTTGAAGACGCACATGCGCGCCAATCCCAAGCAGTACGTCAACACCGATCTGTTCCTCAACGTCGTCGAGACGGAGAACGATCTCGAGTTTGCCTGCGACTTCAACACCGACCTCTTCGACGAGTGCACGCTGCGTTGCTGGATGAAGCACTACGCGGAGTTGCTGACGAACATCGGCGAGAGCAGCGATGTAGCGGTCAGCGAGCTGCGTCTGCTCGACGCCGCGACGCGCACCCAGATCCTCTCCGGCTGGAATAACACGGCCATCGACTTCGGCGCATTCGAAAGCATCCATGCCGCCTTCGCGCAACGCGCACACACCCATCCTCAGGAGACCGCGGTGCAGTGCGGCGGCGCCGCCTGGACGTATGGGCAACTGAACAATTACGCCTCCGGTCTGGCGCGTAAGCTGGTTCGCGATGGCCTTGCGCCTGGCGGACTGGTCGGCGTCTGCGTCGATCGTTCCTGCCAGATGCTGGGCGCGGTGCTGGCCGTGCTGATGGCCGGTGGCGCGTATGTGCCGCTCGATCCGCGTCACCCCACGGAGCGGTTGGAGATGGTGCTTGAAGATGCGGGCATGTCGTTCCTCATCACCGGCACGGCGACTCGCCTGATGCTGAAGACGCCGGTCAAGACCATCGACCTGAACACCCTGATCGTCGACGATGCCGGCCCGCTGGCGCCCGCGAAGGTTGCGCCTGAGACAGTGGCCTATGTCATCTACACCTCCGGCTCAACAGGGCGTCCGAAGGGCGTCGCGGTAGGCCACGGCGCGCTCATCAACCTGCTGCGTTCGATGGAGCGCGAGCCTGGTCTCGCGGCCAACGACACGCTCGTCGCCATCACGACATTGGCCTTCGACATCGCAGGACTCGAACTGCTGCTTCCCTTGTTGACGGGCGCCAAACTGGTCATCGCAACCGATGCGCAGGTACACGACGGTTTCGAACTGGCGGCGCTGTTGACGCGCAGCAAGGCCACCGTGCTGCAGGCGACGCCGGGCGCATGGCGCATGCTGATCGAGGCAGGCTGGAACGGCGACATGCCGTTGAAGGTTCTCTGCGGCGGCGAAGCGCTGCCCCGCGAGCTTGCGGATAAGCTGCTCGAGCGCAGCAACGAGGTGTGGAACGTTTACGGTCCCACCGAGACGACCATCTGGTCTTCGGCCACGCGGGTACAGGTCGGCACGGGTCCTTTGCTTCTCGGCCCACCGATTGCGAACACGCAGTTTTACATCCTCGACAAGCACATGCAGCCTGCGCCGGTGGGCGTCACGGGCGAGCTTTACATCGGCGGTGCGGGTCTTGCTCAAGGCTACTGGAAGCGGCCTGAGCTTACTGCGGAGAAGTTCGTGCCGAGCCCCTTTGGCGCGGGCCGCATCTACAACACCGGCGATGTCGCTCGCTGGAGCGCGAACGGTCTGCTCGAGCTGCTGGGGCGCAGCGACTTCCAGGTGAAGGTTCGCGGCTATCGCATCGAACTGGGCGAGATCGAGGCCGCGCTTGCGAAGCACGCGCAGGTGAAGGAGGCCGTGGTCGTTCAATACATCACGCCAGGACGAAACGGCGGCGCAGGCATCACGCGGCTTATCGCTTACGTCGCAGCGGGCGATGCGGCCAACAACCCGGCGCCGCTCATCGCGGAGCTGACCGCCATGCTGGCCGACAAGCTGCCGGAGTACATGGCGCCGAACGCTATCGTCGCGCTGACGTCCATGCCCCGCACCCCGAACGGCAAGGTGGATCGCAAGGGTCTACCCGACCCCGCCATGGCGCTGGCCAGCGCACTGCAGAACTCGCAGGGAGCCTTCACCGAACCCACCAATGACGAGCAGAAGAAGCTCGTGACCATCTGGTCCGAGATCCTGCAACTTGACCGGGTAAGCACCACAGACAGTATCTTTGAACTGGGAGCGGATTCCCTGCTGATCTTCCGCATCGCCGCACGGGCGCAGCGCGAGGGTCTGCCGGTTACGGCTACCATGCTCTTTCAGCACCGTACGATCGTTGCCCTCTCGCAGGCGTTGGAACAGAACGCCATCGGGTCGGTCAATGTGGGCCCCTCCGTGCGCGCCACGACACGGATCACACCAGCCTCACGCGAGAGCTATCGCTACGCGAAAGGTAAGAATTCATGAGTGCTCCACTTCAAAATCGTGCGGACGCCGTGCTTGATCGAACGATCGATCAGGTCCTCGGCGGCGGGCCGCCACCAGGCGATTCCGAGGTGTACGCCATGCCCGCGACGCAGGGGCAGATTCGCTTCTGGTCGCTCGATCAACTGAACCCCGGCAACCCCGCGCTGAACATGCCGTTGATGTGGCAGTGCATGGGGCCGCTCGATCTCGCGCGCCTCGAACAGGCCTTCACGCTCTGCATCGAACGCCACGAGATGCTGCGTACGACCTTCGAGCTGGTCGACGGCCAGTTGACCCAGATCATCGGCACGGCCTACCGCATCGAGATACCGGTCGAGAACCTGGAGCACATCCCCGACGCCGCGCACTCCCCGGAGGCGCGCCGCGCCATCCGCGCGCATGCCGCCTTTCGCATGGACCTGCGCAAAGGACCGCTGCTCGAGCTGAAGCTGTTGAAGTTCGCCGACGAGCATCACCTGCTGCTCGTCACCATGCACCACATCATCTGCGACGGCATCTCGCTCGGCATCCTGCTGCGCGACGCTGCAGCCTTCTACGAAGCGCTGATGGTTGAAAAGGTAGCCGACCTGCCGGAGCTCCCGATTCAGTTCGGCGACTATGCCGTGTGGGCCGAGGAGTGGCGCGCCAGCGAAGAGGCCGGGCGCTCCATCGAGTTCTGGCGCAAGACCCTCGGCAAGGACTTTCACCGGTTGGAGCTGCATCGCGACTCCGGCCCTTCGGGCATGCTGAAGGTAGAGCCCGAAGAAGATCGTCCCGGCCTGAGCGCCGAGACCGGCGACATCGAGACGCTGCTCATCCCAGCCGACCTTACCGCGGCGGCGCATCGCTTCTGCGTGAAGGAAAACGTCACCTTCAACATCCTGCTCACCAGCGTCTTCACCGCGCTCATGAGCCGTCTGAGCGGGCAACTTGACCTTGTCATCGGTTCGCCCTGCGGCAACCGCAATGAAGACACCGCCGAACTCATCGGCCTCTTCATGAACATCCAGGTCATGCGCATCCAGATGGAGAAGGAGTCCAGCTTTCGCGCGCTGCTGAAGCAGGTGCAAACCTGGAGCCTCGGCGCGTACGAGAACCAGACCCTGCCCTTCGAAGACCTGGTTCACGACACTTACTTTGGCGACCGTCATAACTCATTCGAGATGCCGGTCTTCTTCCTCTATCAGAAGTCGTTCATGGTGACGCAGCGCGTCGCTGGCCTTGAGATCACGCCGCTGCGCTCCGAGAGTCCGGGCGCAGTCTTCGAGCTGATGTTCGCCATCGTGGACCGGGCTGAAGAAGGACCGCGGCTGCAGCTCGAGTACAACCCACAGCACTTTCGGCAGTCGACGATTCAGCAATATCTGCGTCTGTATGTCGCGCTGCTGGAGTCCGCTCTGACCGTCCCCGACGCGCGCGTCGATCAGCTCTGGATGCTCTCGCCCACCGACCGCGAAGAGATCGTGCATGGTTGGAATCGGACCGAGGTCGACTTCGGCGAGTTCGAATCGATCCAGTCGATCTTCATGCGTCGCGCGGAGTCGAACCCGGTCGATGTCGCGGTCGTCTGCGGCCGCCAGAGCTGGACCTACGCCAAGCTGAACACCTATGCCACATGGCTTGCCGGCAGGCTCGTGCGCCTTGGGCTGAAACCCGGATCACTCGTCGGCATCTGCGTCGATCGCTCGCCCGAGATGCTGGGCGCGGTGCTGGCTGTGCTGATCGCCGGGGGCGCCTATGTTCCGCTCGATCCGCGGCATCCCGTCGACCGCCTACAGATGGTGGTCGAAGACGCGAAGATGGCGTTCCTGCTCACGCGGACTTCGAAGAATCTGGACCTCAAGACCACTGCGACCGTGCTCGATCTGAACTCGCTGCCCCCCGAGAGCGGTCCCATCGGCGCCATCACGCTGCCTGTACCGACCGGTCCGGACGCACTGGCTTACGTCATCTACACCTCCGGCTCGACCGGTCGCCCCAAGGGCGTCGCCATCGAACATCGCGCGCTCATGAATCTGTTGCATTCGATGGAGCGCAAGCCCGGACTGACCGCAAAGGACACGCTGGTCGCCATTACGACGCTGGCCTTCGACATTGCGGGCCTGGAGTTGATGCTGCCTTTGCTGACGGGCGCACGCCTCATCATCGCAACCGACGTACAGGTAAACGACGGCAACCAGCTTGCAGGGTTGCTCGAACAAAGCAAGGCGACTGTTCTACAGGCAACGCCCGGCGCATGGCGCATGCTGATGGACGCCGGCTGGAAGGGCGAGCGTCCGCTGAAAGTCCTGTGCGGCGGCGAGGCCATGCCGCGTGAGCTGGCGAACAAACTGCTTGAACGCAGCAACGATGTGTGGAACGTCTATGGCCCGACCGAGACGACCATCTGGTCTTCGGCAACCCGCGTCACGCATGGCACAGGGCCAATGCTGCTCGGTCCACCGATCGCGAACACGCAGTTCTACATCCTCGACACGCAGTTGCGGCCGGTGCCGGTGGGCGTTGCGGGCGATCTGTATATCGGCGGCGCGGGACTGGCGCGCGGCTACTGGAACCGGCCCGAGCTGACGGCCGAGAAGTTCATCAAGAACCCCTTTGCGCCAGGCCGCATCTACAACACCGGCGACCTTGCCATGTGGAACGCCAGCGGCCTGATGCAGCTTCTGGGCCGCAGCGACTTCCAGGTAAAGATTCGCGGCTATCGCGTGGAGCTGGGGGAGATCGAAGCCGTGCTGAGCCTGCATGCGAAGGTGCATGAGGCCGTGGTCGTCCACCAGCAGGTCGAGGCGACCGACAACGCCGGCCCCATCACGCGGCTGGTCGCCTATGTGGTCTCGCCCGAGGCGACCGAACACGAGACCGAGCCGGAGCTGGTCAACGAACTGAACAAGCTGTTGCGCACGAAGTTGCCGGACTACCTCTGCCCCAACGCCGTAGTCGTGCTCGAAGCCTTCCCGCGTACGCCGAACGGCAAGATCGATCGCAAGCATCTGCCCGAGGTCTTTTCGAAGGCCGGCGACAGCGGCCTCGCCCTGAAGGCGCTGCCCCCGCATGAGTTCACCGCGCCGCGCGATATGGTGGAGCGCCAACTGGTCGAGATCTGGCAGTCGACGCTGGGCATCCCGAAGATCAGCACGCGCGCCAGCTTCTTCTCTCTCGGCGTGGGTTCGCTGGCTGCGCTGCGGCTGATCAATCACATGAACCGCGTCTACGCTCTCGACCTCGGACTGGCCAGCCTCATCTCGGCTTCGACCATCGAGTCGGTCGCGGACCTGGTGCGTACGCGCTTCTCGCCGAACACGTCGTCTTCACTGGTTGCGATTCAGCCGCACGGCACGCGGCCTCCGCTGTTCATCGTGCATGGCATCGGCGGCAACATCGTGAACTTCTACACGCTCTCCATGCGCATGGGTCGCGAGCAGCCGGTCTTCGGCATCCAGGCGCAGGCGCTCGAAAGCAGGAAGCCCGCACTGCTCCACATGAAGGATCTGGCGGCGCATTATCTCGAAGAGATCCGTCAGGTGCAGCCGCAGGGCCCTTACTATCTGCTGGGCTACTCCTTCGGCGGCACCATGGCGCTTGAGATGGCGCATCAACTGCGCGCCGCGGGCCAGCAGGTTGCGATGCTCGGCATGCTCGATTCGAAGTCGCAGGACTATCTTGCGGAGCTTTCGAAGACCATCACCATGCAGTCGAAGATCAACCGCCGCATGGGCCAGTACAAGGGCAACACCTCGCGACTCAGCATGCGCGACCGCATCGCCTACACGAAGGAGAAGATCGTCACGCGAGCCATTCGCTACTCCGTCTTCGTCGCCGCGGCACTAAAGTTCAAGTCGGTTCCTTCTTTCATGAAGAGCGCGACCGACATCAACTACGTAGCCGCGAAGAACTACAAGCTCACACCATACGACGGCGCGTTGACCCTCTTCCGCGCGACCGAGCAGGACGACCCGAACGCGCCGCGCGAGCTGGGTTGGAACACCATCTTCAAACGCGGCGTCGAGGTGCGCAACCTGCCCGGCGACCATGAACGCATCTTCCTCGAACCCGGCATCGACGTGCTGGCCGAAGGCTTGCGCGACGCGCTGAAGCTGGCCCACACGGCACAGGTTGCACGCGCCGGACGCGAACAATATGGGAGCAAGGTATGATGCTGACTCCCGCACCTCTGCGCCAGGTCTACATGGTGCTGTCGCCGCGCTCGCTCGGCTATGCACACTATGCGCTGGAAAGCCTGCTGCGCAACAGCTTCGAAGACCTCGACCTTCATCTCGTCACGGACAGCGAGGCCGACAAGCAGGCGCTGACCGAGGCGCTGCTCTCCCTTTCGCCGCAGCCGCGCCATCGCTGGAGCGTCACTGCGGAGGCCGAGTTGAACGACCGCGAAGCGGAGCTCTTCGGCGGCTATCCGAACCTGCGCGCCTTTCGCCACGGGCATCCCTGCTGGCGTAAAGTCACCGATCCTCTGCTGCTATCGAAGCCGGGCGAAGAGCTTGTGCTGCTCGACCCCGACCTCTACTTCCCGAACGTCTTCCGCTTCGAGAAGACGCCCGAGACGGGCCTGCTGCTGATGTGGCAGAAGCCCAACTGCCTGCTGCCGCCCGAGATCGTGCGCAACGCCATGGACGCGAAGATTCCGCTCGCGCACCACGTCGACATCGGCGTTTCGCACTGGCGCGCGGCCGAGCAGGGCACGGACCTCGACTGGATCGAGTGGCTGCTGGGCACGCTCGCCGGCGGCGCCACGTTGCCGCGCATGATGCACGTCGAAGCCATCGTGTGGGCGGCGATCGCCATGCGCGAGGGCGGCGGCTATCTCGATCCGAAGCTGTGGTCCTGCTGGCATCGTACGCAGCCCAAGCGCGTCATGCGCAAGATCGGCTTCAAAGGCCTGCGCATCCTCAAGTCCGAGCCGTGGTCGCAGATGAAGTGCTTCCACGCCGGCGGCGAAGCCAAATGGTGGCTGCCCGAAGCCGAGAAGGCGGGCATGCTCTCGCCTGGCCCCGAACGTCTCGAAGCGGGCGTCGTTCAGCCCTTCACCGAACTCACCCCCGCACACTATGGCCGCGAACAGCGCGCCAAGCAGATGCTGCGCAGCCTGGGCTACTACCAGCTCTTTGGAGCGGGCTAGCCATGCGCGTCGCGATCGTTGCGGAGCACGCCTCGAAGCGCTTCGGCGGCGAGGCCATCCTGCCTTACCACTACTTCCGCGTACTGCGCGAGCGAGGCGTCGAGGCGTGGCTGGTCGTACACAGCCGCACGCGGCCGGAGATGATCGAGCTCTTCCCCGAAGAACTCGAACGCCTCATCTTCGTCGAGGACCTCACCCTCCACAAGGTCATCTATCAGGTCAGCCGCATCTTTCCGCGCCGCATCTCGGAGGCGACCTTCGGCCTCGCAAACCAGTTGCTGACGCAGCTCTGCCAGCGCCGCATCGTCAAGCGTCTTGTGCGCGACCACGATGTCGATGTCGTGCATCAGCCCATCCCCGTCTCGCCGCGCTTCCCTTCGCTGATGTCAGGGCTGGGCGCGCCGGTGGTCATCGGCCCGCTGAACGGCGGCATGGATTATCCGCCCGCCTTCAAACATGCGGAGTCGGCCTTCAGCCGTGCAGCCATCGCACTCGGCCGTTCGTTCTCGAATATCGTAAACGCAGTACTCCCCGGCAAGCGTAACGCCGCGGTCGTGTTGGTTGCGAATGAGCGTACGCGGCAGGCATTGCCCAGCGGTCTGCGCGGTCAGGTCATCGAGCTTCCGGAGAACGGGGTCGATCTTGCGCAGTGGAGCACGAAGCCGGCGACACGCGACGCGAACGAGCCGCAGCGCTTCCTCTTCATCGGGCGGCTGGTAGATTGGAAGGCGTTGCACATCGCCATCCGCGCGCTTGCAATCACGCCCGGCGCACAGCTCGATGTGATCGGCGGCGGCCCGATGGAAGCTGCGTGGAAGGCGCTGACGGTGCAGTTGGGCGTTCAGGATCGTGTCCGCTTTCTCGGCTTTCAACCGCAGGATGTGTGCGCGAAACGACTGGGCGCGGCCCGTGCGCTGCTGCTGCCCAGCATCTATGAGTGCGGCGGCGCAGTCGTGCTCGAAGCCATGGCCATGAGCAAACCGGTCATCGCAACGGCCTGGGGCGGACCCGCCGATTATGTAACCCCCGACTGCGGGATTCTCGTCGAACCCGGCAGCGAGGACTCTCTCGTCGCTGGCTTCGCACAGGCAATGGGCCTCCTGATGGACAATACAGATCTTTGCAACCGACTCGGCGCCGAGGGCAGACGGCGCCTGGTGCAGGTCTTCGACTGGGAGAAGAAGATCGACCGCATGCTGGACATCTATGCCTCCACGCAGTCGCGCGTGATGGAAAAGAAGACACAGAATTTGTCGGCATGAAAAAGTAATCCGCTACTTCCATCACCCGATAGATGCAGGCAAACGAACCAACGGGCCCGCTGCAATTTTAGTTACTCTTCGTATACTGGAGCCATTGTGGAGACCCTAGATCGAGCGAGCAAGGAAGCTGC
The DNA here is from genome assembly GCF_900188085.1 of Granulicella rosea. GTDB lineage: Bacteria > Acidobacteriota > Terriglobia > Terriglobales > Acidobacteriaceae > Edaphobacter > Edaphobacter rosea. The sequence goes on along the minus strand of NZ_FZOU01000001.1, from coordinate 1,360,739 downwards.
CATGACGTCGCGCGCGGTACCTCACCGCGACGACCGCGCCACCGTGCGCATGGCCTATCTGCTCAGCCGCTACCCTGCCATCTCCCATACTTTCTTCCTGCACGAGGTGCTAGGCCTGCGCGCGCGCGGCCTGCACATTGAGACCGCGTCCATCAATCAGCCGGATCGCAGCCGCGATCAGCTTCCAGCCATCGAAGCCGCGGAGGCCGATACCACCTTCTACATCAAGGGAGGCAGCAAGAGCACGGCGCTGATCGATATCGTGAAGACAGCCATCGCGCAGCCCTCCGTTGTGTGGCGCGGACTGCGGGCGGTCTTCGGCATCGCGGACCTCACGCTCAGGCAGCGCGGCTTCTGGCTCTTCTATCTTGCGGAGGCCATCCTCGCGGGTCGCTGGATGAAGCAGCGCGGCTTGAATCATCTGCATGTTCACTTCGGCGGACCCGTCGCATCGGTTGCGCTGCTGACCTCCGCTGCGTGGCGCATTCCCTACTCCATCACAATCCACGGTCCCGAAGAGCTGCTGAACATGGACGCCTATCAGTTGCGCGAGAAGACGCGGCGCGCCAGCTTCGTCGTCTGCATCAGCGACTTCTGCCGCAGCCAGCTCTTCCAGATCACGCCCATGGAAGAGTGGCACAAGTTCCACGTCGTCCGCCTGGGCGTCGACCCGATGCTGCTCACTCCACCGGATAACGCAACCTCCTCGCGCACGCTCGAGCTTGTGTGTACGGGCCGCCTGGTCGCCGCCAAAGGCCATCAGATATTGCTCGAAGCTCTGCTGATGCTGCAAGGACAGGGCGCGAAGATTCACGCGACGCTGATCGGCGCGGGGCCGGAGCGCGAGAGCCTCGAACGTTTCGCGCTGGACCACGGCCTGGGCAAGTCCGTCACGTTTACCTCTTCGCTCTCGCATCAGGCCACGCTCGACCATGTACGCCGCGCGGACATCTTCACGCTGGCCAGCTTCGCCGAGGGCATCCCTGTCGCGATCATGGAGGCAATGTCGCTCGGCGTGCCATGCGTCAGCACCACCATCGCCGGCATTCCGGAGCTTATCCGCAGCGGCATCGACGGCCTGCTTGTACCGCCCGCCAACGCCAGCGCACTGGCCGACGCGCTGCGTGCGCTGGTCGACGATCCAGGCTTGCGCCGCAAACTTGGCGTTGCCGCGCGCGAGCGCATCATCTCGCACTACAACCTTCCGCTGAACCAGGAGCTGTTGGCGCGCGTCTTCGAACGTCAGGCAGCCGGGCGTTCACTGACCGAGACCCACTCCACCAACTCCGCGAGGACGGCCCAATGACAGAGCTGACGCAACAGCCCCCGACCGAACTCATCCCCCCGACGCCCCATGTCGAGCCGCAACTCACCGCGCCCGTAGATGCCGTCATCGACGCGTCCATCATCATCGTCTCCTTCAACACTCGCGAGATTCTGCGCGAGTGCCTGGAGTCCGTGGTGAAGGAGTCGGCCGGGCTCAACATCGAGATCCTCGTCGTCGACAACGCATCGAAGGACGGCTCGCCCGAGATGGTCGAGCGCGACTTCCCGCAGGCGCGCGTGATGCGCAGCGACGTCAACCTCGGCTTCGGCGCGGCCAACAACGTCGCATTGCGCGAGGCGCGCGGACGCTACCATGTGCTGCTCAACTCCGATGCCTTCTTTCAACCGCGCGCGCTCGAACTCGCGATCCGGCACATGGACGCAACGCCGGACTGCGGCCTCGGCGGCGGCCGCCTCATCGGACGTGATGGCGAAGGCCAGCCCTCGTCGCGCTGCTTCCACTCCGTCACAGGCGACTTCATCGTCCTCACCGGCCTTGCGGCCATGTTTCCGAAGTCGAAGTTCTTCGGCGCCTTCGATCGCACCTGGGCAGACGTCAACGCGGCAGCCGCGGTCGACTGGGTGCCCGGCGCCTTCTCCATCATCCGGCCCTCCGTGCTCCAGCAGATCGGCCTCTTCGATCCGGAGTTCTTTCTCTACTACGAAGAGGTGGATCTTTGTAAACGCGTGAAGCAGGCCGGCATGAGGGTCTGGTACTGGCCCGACGTCGTGGTTGTCCACATCGGCGGCGAAAGCTCGCGGCAGCTCAAATCGCTGGCCTTCTCCGCGCGCGCGGCGCAGGTGGTGCTGTGGCGCATGCGCAGCACGCTGCTCTACTTTCGCAAGCACCACGGCGCAAAGGTCCACCTCGCACGCTGGATGGAGACGCTGCTCTTTCAATGCGTCGTTCTGCGCAACCGCTTCAGCTCGAACCCCGAACGCAAGGAGCGCGAGATGCATCATCGCACGCTCGTCGGATTGATGAACCAGGCGTGGCAGGACACCAAGGGCGGCCGCATCTCACCGCCTCGGCCCTGGTAGGCGCCGATGTCGCTTAAGTCACTGATGGTTGCCCCGCTCCGCGCGCTGCTGCGCTCTACCGCTTCGCTGCGCGAGTCCACGCGCCGCCTCTACGCGCATGCCGCGCTCGCCGCGCAGATACATCCTCCGCTGCCTTCGTCTGTTGTTGTGCTGGGGCGCACGCAGGTGCATGGAACCGGCGCGTTGCGCTTCGGCAAGGACATCCTCCTCTACCCCGATCTGCACCTCGAAACGCAACATGAGGCGAGCATCGAACTGGGCGATGGCGTGGTCATCTCGCGCGGCGTTCACCTCGTCGCGATGGCCGGCATCCGCATAGGCAAGGGCACGATGATCGGCGAGTACACCAGCATCCGCGATGCGAATCACCAGCGCGCCGAAGGTATCGCCATCCGCGATGCAGGACACAGCGCGAGAGCGATCACGATCGGCGATGAGGTGTGGATCGGACGAGGCGTCACCGTGCTGGCAGGCGTCACGATCGGCGATGGCGCAACGGTCGGGGCAAACGCCGTCGTCACACGTGACGTGGCCGCGGGCGAGATCGTGGGCGGCGTTCCCGCGGTTCCCCTACGCAAGCGCTAGCGCGAATTGCATTTAGGTACGCAGCGCCCTTACTCAGCGTATGTCATCCTGAGCGCAGCGAAGGATCTGCCGCAGAACCAGCAACCGCTTTATTTGTAACCGCTACTGTTTCTTATACTCCAGCAGCATCGCCTGCTTGCCCTGCCTGCGATTGCTCCGGTACTTGCGCTGACCCCAAAAGATTGGGATCTGTTGCAGGTGCGAGTGGAAGCCATAGACCAGCAGCGTGTACCAGTCCTTCGACTTCCAGCGAGCCTTCCATGCGCTGCGCACTGCAAGCAGCACGAACATCGCGATGACGAAGAGCAGCGGCTCCGGCACCCACCATATGACCGAGCCGAAGAAGCCAATGGCGGCCAGCGCCTGCAGCGCGATGGCGCGGTTGCGCGTGTGCCGCACCTCGGAGGTCCAGAAGGGATCGACGCTTGTGCTGAAGCGCTCGGAGACCTCGGCGTACGCATGGCCGGCGCGACGCGCGCGACGCCAGTACTGCGACCACTCCGTCATCGCGAGGTCGTGGCCGGTCATGGCGCGGTCGACGTGCAACACATGGAAGCCAAGCGCGGTGATGCGACGGCAGAGTTCCGGCTCCTCGCCCGCGATCAACGTCTCATCGAAGCCGCCCGTAATGCGTAGAACGTCCGTACGGAAGAGCGCGTCGCCACCGCAGAACGGCGTGCGTCCGGGGGCATAGACCCAGTCCAGATCGAGCGCGCGGTTGTAGATCGAACGCGTCGGATGCATCTCCCGGCGATGGCCCCAGACGACCGCCGTCTCCGCCGTCTCGAAGTCCGCGAGCGACTCCTCGACGAAGCGCCGGTCGAGCACCGTGTCGCCATCGAGAAACAGCACTAGCGAGCCCTTCGCAATATGCCAGCCCGCGTTGCGGCCCAGCGCGGCGCATGGACGCGTCGGCTGCAGCGCCACCGTGCGTGCGCCCAGCCGCGAGGCCAGCGCAAGGCTATCGTCGGTCGAACCCGAGTCGACATAGATGAGTTCCATGTCGAAGTTCTCGCGGTCCATCCGCGTCACGGACTCCAGGCATCGCCTCAGGCGATCGCCTTCGTTGCGTCCAATGACGACCACCGAGACCAGCCGTCTTCCCCCTGAAAGAATCACTGCACGACCTCCGCAACCGCGACCGGCTTACGCGGCAACACACGCGCGGGTACGCCCACCGCAATGGAGTTCGAAGGCACATCGCAAAGCACCACGGCGTTGGCCCCGATGGCTACGTCGTCGCCGATCACGATCGGCCCCAGCAGCTTCGCGCCCGTGCCGATATCGACGCGGGCGCCGATACGCGGCGACCCGCGGAAGCTGCGATTGCGCAGACCCACCGTGACTCCATTGCGGAGCACGCAGTCGTCGCCGAAGATCGCATCTCCACTGATCACGATGCCGCCGGTATGTTCAATCACAAGTCGTCTCCCGATGACCGTCTCACAAGGCATCTCCATGCCGAGCACGGAGTCCGCAAAAAATTTCAGCAGCTTATAGAGGAAAGAAAGCGGCATCCTCAAGAGCCGTGATTTGATACCGTACCGCCAGCGTCCAAAGCGATAGACGGTCAGCACCCAGAAGCCGTGCCGGGTCCAGGTGCTGTCGTTTGCCCGCCAGTCCTCGCGGATGTTCTCGAACATCTTCGCCTACCGCGATCCGCCGTTGGACTCGCGCACGTCGTTGCGAGGCGAGAGTGGACGGTCGAACTGAGAGAGAAGATGGAAGCGCCGCGGCACATGCGCGGGACGCTCGACCTCGCGATGGGCACGCAGAGGCGCTACCGGCTCCGCCGCGGCATAGACAGGCTCCGGCTCGGACGCGTAGGTGGGCTCCGGCGTGAACACCGGCGCGTCGACCTGGGCCGGCTCGACATACACGGACTCGGCATGAGCCGGCTCAAAGTGCTCCACTGCGGCGGCAACCGGCTCCGGCTGCACATCGACCGCGGCCGGGCGATAGGACTCGTAGACGTTCGACCGAGAGACCTCCTGCGCCGCCTCGACGGGCTGCGCCTCAGGCTCCGGCTGCGCCCAGGTGTGGACATCGGGCAGCGGCTCGAACGACGGCTCCTTGAAGTCCGTGCTCATCGGCACAAGCGGCATGGAGACCTCGAACTCAGGTTCCGTCCGGGCCGCTGGCTGCTCTGGCGCTGCAAGATGCGGGACCGATGCGGAGTCCTGCACCAGCGGCTCGACGACGGAGTTCACCGATTCGACCGTAGGCTCTTCGAATTCGACCGCCGCATGCGCAACGACCGCTTCGGCGTGCGTCTCGACGACCGGTTGCGCAGCTTCGGATGCAGGCTCCGCGAAGGCCGCCCAGCGCTGTTCGACAGCCTCGTGAGTCTCTGGCTCGACATGGATAGCGTGCTCGACGATCGGCTCGGCCAGAACTTCGGCAACTGGCTCGACGGCATGCGCCGCAGCGTCTTCGACGACTGGCGCAATCGGCTCCGGCAAAGCCTCGTGAACGAACGCGGCCTCTTCGGCCTGCGTCTGCGATCCGGCGAGCGGCGTCCAGTGAACCTCGGGCGCAGGCTCCATCCCAACCGCCACCGGCGAGACCGGCTCCTGCACCGGCTCCAGCTCAGCCGGCACACTGACTGCAACCGGCTCGGGCGCGTGAGCGACAGGCTCATGAAGCACGACGGGTTCATGCACAGAGGCAGGTTCGGCTGCCTGCTCGCTCGTCGCAGCGGACGGCTCGGCCACAGGCTCGGTCATGTAGCTGCCCGAGCGATCCGAGCGCGTGTAGACCAGTTCAGGAGCAACCTCCTCGATCTCGTCATCCTCATCGTCCGTGGGGATGATGCTATACGAGACCTGTGGCGTATCGCGACGGAACAGGCGGTGCACCCAGCTACGCTTGGGCTGCTCTTCCTCCTCTGCCTGCACCCGGCCCGTCGTGCCCCGAAAGGCCATGCGCTGACGGCTGATGTTGGGGTTGAAGTGCAGGTCGGCAGCTTCGAACTCCGGCTGCGCGGCGCGCGGCGCAATGGGCTCGGTGGCTACGGTCTCGTGCGGCGCGGCAGGCTCTGCCAGCGGCTCGGTCGGAGCTTCCACAATCCTGTGAATCTGCATGGCGGGAACCTCTGCATGAATCGGATCGAAGTGTGCGGCAGATGCGGCGTACTGGGCGAAGACGGTGGGTTCGTGATGGACGGGCAGCTCCGGCTCGACCGCAGCCTCGGCGACCGGCTCTGCGACAGATTCTACCGCAGGCTGTGAAAACCCGGTCGCGAGCGGCTCGCTATGGCTCAGGACTGGCTCTTCCACGATCTCGGCGAATGCAGGCTCCGAGACAACCGACTCGACCGCCGCAGGCTCGGGCTTCGTCTCAAAGGCACTATACGCAGCCTCGGCTGCATGCGCCGGTTCGTGCCACGAGCTGTGCTCGACCACCGGCTCTGCGACCGCGACGGGTTCGGACAGATGCTCTGCAGCGGCGGCATGCACAGACTGTTCGGCCGGCGCGGGTTCGTAGTACTCATGCGCGGCGACAAACTCTTCCGGCGCCACGACGACCGGTGTGGCCTGCTCCGGCTCGGTCTCTTCCAGCGCCTGCCGCACGGGGCGCTCCTGCACGGGGCGCACGCCGGTGTACTGCCGGCCTTCAAGCGACTTGATCGACGAACGGAATGCCTGATCGGCTGCATTTACATGAAGCTCGGTCAGCACCGCGCCAACGCCGCTCGCACTCAGACGCTTCAGCAGCGCGGCTGCGCGCAGCAGGTCCTCGCGCAGCGTCACGCCGGACTCCGCGATCACGATCGTGACATCGGCCAGACGCGCGACATACTCCGTCTCGGCCGAGACCAGCAGCGGGTCCGACTCGATCAGCAGCAGGTCGTTGCCCCGCTTCAGACGCTCCAGGTTCGCCACCAGCAGACTCTGATGCACGCCCGAAAGCGCGTTCGGCATGCCCTTTGAGATGGAGACCGAATCCGCCTTGGCCGCGCCCTCGGGTAACGGCTGCAGCACGGCCGCCGCGCTGACCAGGACGGTGCGGAAGCCAAGCTGCTCCATCTTGTCCGCAAGTTCGCGTACCAGTTCGGAGGCGTCGATCGAAGGCGACGCGCCGGTCAGCAGATAGGAGCGCGCGCGTCCACGGCGCAGCGCCTGATCGATGCCGCCCGCAAGCCGCAGCACATACTCGTCCATCACATTCTGCGAGACATCCGCGCGCGCTGGAAGCACCGCGATGGGCTGGAAGCCGAGCAGTTTGTCGAGATCCTTGCCGATGTACACATGACGATCGCGCTTGGTCGCGATGACCGCCGCGGCGGCGCCAAGAAACAGCGCCAGCGGAATCGATGCGAGCAACAGCAGCATGCGGCGGCTGGGATCGGGTCCATCGGGAGGCGTGGCAGCGGCGACCAGATGCGCGAGGCCGGGCGAGCTGCTCTCGAGCGCCAGGCTGCGCATCGTGTCGTCGATCGTCGCATAACGCTGCTGCATGCGGGTAATGTCCGCCGCAAGATCGTTGGCGCGCTGCAACCGTGGCGCGGCGCCGGTGGCGATGCCGGTCTGCTTCGCCAACTGCGCGTTCAGCCGCGACTCCACGTCAGCCGTGCGCGCAAGGTCCAGCCGCAGCTTGTCCTGCAGACGCCGCGCGGCCTTCTCGCGCATCTGCGTCGTCATCGTATCGAGCGACTTGTCGAGCTGCTGCATCTCCAGTTGATCCTGGCGATAGAGCGGATTGTTCGCGGTCAGCCCCGCCATCTGACTGGTCAACTGCCCTTTGCGCTCGCTGATGGTGGTCTTCATCGCGGCCAGCGTGCTGTCGGCCTGAATCAACTCCTCGGCCGCCGTATCAAGCGCCGCCGGGCTTGGCCCGCTCACAGTCTCAAGCTGCGAGGCCGCGACGTCGCGGTCCTTGCGCGCGGACGAAAGCTGCGAGCGCAGCTCCGCAAGCTGCATGTCGTACGGATTCCCCGCCTCGCCGGCCGGATTGGCGACGCCGATGCTCGCGCTCAACTGCCGCTGCTCTTCGCGCTCGCCCTCAAGCTCCTTGGTGATGCGGTCGCGCTCCTCGGCCAGCAACTGCATGCGGTCGTCGGTCTGCGAGAGTTCGTCCTTGCGCCCCAGCTTCAGGAAGGCGTCGGTGACGGCATTAGCCGCCGGCGCGACCGCAGCCTGATTCGGCGAGGTGACGCCGAAGGTCAACTGGTAGGTCGTCTGCACGCGCTGCACACGCAAGGCGGACTGCAGCCGGTCGATGGCGTGCTCTTCGCTCTCGCCCGGCATCTGCCAGGTTCCGGCGGGCATCTTCTCCAGCGCGCTCTTCAAAATGTCGGCGCGGGTGGCGGTCAGAATCTGCTGCTGAATATAGGAGTCGTACTTGTTCGAATCGTAGTAACCCGGCGTGCCGTCGCTCAGCAGTTTGGTCGCCACCGGCTGAATGTAGACCGAGGTCTGCGCCGTGTACATCGGCTGCTGACGCAGCGCGTAGCCGACGACGCCGACAAACGCGGCGATCGCCACCGCCGCAGCCAGCTTCGGGTACAGACGCACACTGCGTTCGACATCCAGATCGAGCGCCGCGGGCATAATGGGGCCGTTCTGGCCCTGCCCGTGTCCGTTCTGCGCGTCGATGATCTGATTCTTAATCTCGTAGCTCATGAATATCCTTCTCGCCGCCTAGTGGGTAAAGATTGCCGCCGCCGTAAACATGGTCACGAGGGGCGAGAGTCTTTCGAGCACATATGTCGCTTTATTGAAGCCGCTCTCGGGAATGAAGACGATGTCCCCGGAGTGAAGCGTAAGGTCGAGCTTCGAAGGCTCGAGCACCGCGCGCAGCGGGATGATGCGGGTCTTGCCGGTCGTCTGCGAGATGATCTGAATCTGCGGATTGTTGCCCGCCTGGAGTGTCGGACCACCCGCCTCCGCCAGCAGCTTCGGCAGCGTCGTGGAGTTGTCCATCTGGATCGCGCCAGGATGCGCCACCTGCCCAAGCACGGAGATGTAGCGGTCGCCCTGCGACGGCACGTAGATCACGTCATCGCGCTTCAACCGCAGGTTCGCCAGCGTGCTGCTGCTGTCGAGCAGGCCCTTCAAATCCACCCACATCACCTGGTCGGAGCCGCGATAGATCGCGCAGCGCTCCGGCACGACCGGCGGTCGCACCGAGCCGATGTAAGTCCCTGCGCCCGAATCGCTTTTGACGCTGGCAAAGTTGTTCTGGCCGTTCGCGCCCAGCACGCCGCCTCGCGTAATGACCTCGAGCAACGTCGGAGGCGTATCGAAGCTCATCAGGCCGGGATGCTCCACCGCGCCCAGCAAGAGCACATGGTTCGAGGTGTAGCGGTCAACGCTGATCGTCACCGACACCTGCTGGTAGTACGCGCCCAGCGCCGTCTCGACCGCCTGGGCCGCCTGATCGCGCGTCTTATCCACCAGCGAGACCGGCCCGGCCAGCGGCAGCGTGATGCGCCCATCCGGCCCGACGACGTACTTGCGATTCATCTCCGGACGGCCGGCGACATCGATGGAGATCTCATCGCCGCGTCCAAGCTGGTACTCCTGGTTCGCGTCGGGTTCGAAGGCCTGCAGCGCGGCCAGCGGGTTCATGCGCAGCGCGGGAGTTGCGGGAGCCGTCTCCTGCGCGAGCGCGCAACCGGCGGAGAGCGCCAGCGCCAGCCCGCAGGCGATCGCCGTCTTCCCCAGTCCCGCTACGCGCGGCAGATACTTCGTCTCGATGCGCAATCCCGTCAGCTTCATTGTCCCTTTCAAATCCACTACTTGTGTTCTACCCGTTCGTCCCATGCGGCGTGAAGCAAATACGGGGCGGACGAACCTACAAGATATATCGACCGCTCACCTTGGCGGCGCCGATGGGCGAGGTGCCGGTGTGCTGGTTGATCGGCGCGGGCGTGTAGGCGGCCATCATGCGGCTGCTCTGGCTCGGCTTGTCGACGGTGTTGTTGGAAGCGAAGCGCACTGCGTCGGCCACGGTCGCGGCCATGCGGAAGAGATCGGCCACGGCGGAGAACTGTAGCACGCGGCGTACCGGGTTCGACATCGACGCCAGCCAGATCTTCTGGCCAACCGCCTGCACTTGCCGGCGCGCCTCCAGCAGACAGCCAATACCGTCGGCCTCCACCCGCGTCGTCAGGGTCATATCGATAATCAGAGACTGCTCGGCCTTCGCAGCCAGCTCGGCCTGCCGCTTCATCGAAGCGCAGACGTCGCCGCTCAGCGTCTGCGGCGTCTCGACGATGCGCAGCCCGCCGTCGACGGTGACCGAGAGGCGGCCTTCGTTCGCCGTACCCGGCTGCAGACGCAGCGCCGCGAATCCCAGCGGCAGATAACGAAAGAGCGCAATCGCGTCATGCACATAGCGCGGCAGCAGACGAGTCGGTTCCTGCGCCATGCGGTAGAACCACTCCAACTGCAGCTTCTGCACCCACTTCGGCGCGCGCTTCAGGCTGCCGCCGATCATGTCCAGCGCGCCGCCGATACCGATCGTCACGGGCGCCTTGATGCGGGAGCGATTGCGGTGCGCCCAGATCTCCTGCTTCGGATTGCCGAAGGCGACCAGCAGAATATCCGGCGCAGCCTCGTCGATCCGCCGGATCAGATCGTCGTGATCCATCTTGTCGATCGGCTGAATCGGCGGCGAATAGCGGCCGACGAAGCGAACGCCAGGGTAGCGCTCCTTCAGAACCTCCATCGCGCGCAGCGCGCTGGCCTCGCTCGAACCCAAAAGATAGATGCCGTAACCATGCTCGGCCGAGAGCTTGCATAGCTCCGGGATCAGGTCCACGCCGGTGACGCGTTCACGCAGCGGCATGCCGAACAGCTTCGAAGCCCAGATCATCGGCGCGCCGTCCGGCACAACCATGGTGCACTCGCAGATGACGCGCTGCAGGAATGGGTCTTTCAGCGCGTTGCGCGCAAAGTCCAGATTCGCCGTGGCGATCTGATGAGCCCTGCCCGAGTGGACAAGCGTGTCGATCCGCTCCACAGCCTCGGACATCGTCACATTCGTGATCGGCATGCCGAAGAGGGCGACCGTGTCCAGCTTCGAGTTCGTCATGTTAGCAACGGTCCATTTCACCGAGTTACTCCTGTCGTTCCATGCGCCCGATGAATGCGGCGCCAACCCTCTGGCTGGCGGAGACTGCTCATCTACACTGAAGCCTATTGCGTATACGCATTTAGCTCCATCCCACTTTGTGCGCAGAATCTCATACAGATAGGTAACAAAAGATGGTTACCATCCCTGTCGCGAGAAGGGGCGAAAAGAAAGACCTTGGCATGGCGATTTCTATCTGCTTCGACGCCGGCGATCGCCGGTCTGGGTGGCCGTCCAACAAGAGTCCACTTTGACCCCGCAACGCGGGCAAACGCAGACCTACCGGTGGATGCTCGGGCCGGGGAGGGGAAATCGACAACTCAAAACGTCGCCGCACGGAGTCTGCGTGGCGAGTGTGCCAATGTAATCCTCTCCTATCCCAAGCGCAAAGACATCAAAAATCTGCTCCGGCCTGCCTTCGAAGGCAGAAACCCGCACCTTCGATTGCAGCGCTCTCTCGGCGTCATCGAGAATCGGAACTTCGAATAAAGTCAGCGGCAGCATCAGCCCGCGGCCGTCGGCCTTCACAATCGCCTCCTTCTGGGTCCAGCAACGGTAGAAGGCCAGCAGCCGTTCGCGTCCCGGAGCCGCCTGCGCCACCAGCCCGGCCTCGCGCGGCGTAAACGTCGTCTGCGCCAGCTCCAGCGTCTCCATGCCGGGGTCGAGCCACTCCACGTCTATCCCCACCGGCACGCGCCGCCGCAGCGCGATCAGAATCACATCCTTCGCATGGGCGACATTGAACTCGATGCCGGAACTCCCAGCCAGCGCAGGCTTGCCATGCTCGCCGATAGTCAGCAAGACCGCCTGCGGCGCCACGCCAAGCACATGCCCCAGCAGAGTCCGCAGAACCCCCCGCGCCACGATGAACTGATCCCGGGGATGTTCGACGATATACCGCCCGGCCCGCCGCCGCTCCTCGTCATTTAAAAGAGACGCAAAGTAAGGCAGCGCGGCGAGAGCCTCGGACAGCCTGACCTGCCAGACCTGCACCTCGTCATCGCCCAGCGGCGGCAGCCCACCCGGCGCGCGCCAACCCTCGGACTCCAGACCCGCTCCAGCCATCGCCCAGCATCTCCCCGTTACCTTCGACGGCGCCCCGTGCTGCACAGAAGTGGCATCGACAAAGTTTCGCCCCCGGTGTCACCTATACTACGAGACGCAGGCACAAAGCCCGAGTCCATACCTTTATGCCGTTCATCGTCCTCATCCCGGGCATCCTCTGCGCCATCGCGCTGGCGAGAACCTCGCCCCAACGAGCGTTCATGAACGTGTATCTGCCGGTCTTCCTGCTGCTGCCGACCTACTATGTATGGAAGGTGGCCGCCTTGCCGCCGATCGGCTTCGCCGAGGCCACCGCACTGCCGCTCGGCATCGGCATAATCCTCAAGGACGTCGCCCACTGGCGTTTCGGCCGCAGCGATCTCTGGATGGCGCTCTTCATCCTCAGCTCCTGCTACGCCGACCGCGCCGCGGGCAACACCTCCGTCTCCACCTTCGAACTCTTCGCCTGCATCTGCATGGCGGGCGTGCCCTACATGGCCGGCAAGCTCCTCATCGAGCAGTACGACCTGCGCACCGAGACCCTGAAGCGCATCGTCTTCCTGTTCTTCATCGTCGGTATCATCTCCGCCTACGAGTACAAGATGGGCCGCAACCCCTTTGGTCTCATCTTCGATCGCTTCTTCCCCGGCCAGGTCTTCGGCTGGAAGACCCAGATCCGCTGGGGCTTCGGACGCGTCTCCGGCCCCTTTGCCCAGTCCGAACTCGCCGGCATGATGTTCAGCTTCGCCCTGCTCCTCGCCCTCTACCTCAGCTATATGAAGTTGTGGGAGCCGAAGTTCTCCCGCGCCCCCTGGCTTCCCTTCAGCAAGACGAAGATCATCACAGGCGTCATTCTGTTCACGCTGCTCATGACCCAGGCTCGCGGTCCCTGGCTGGGCTGCCTGTTCGCCGTGCCGATCGCCTTCATCGGACGCTCGAAGCACATCCTCCGCACCTCGATCCTGGTCTTCTGCGTCTGCGCGCCGCTGGCCATCGGCAGCTACGTCGCCGTCAAGCACTACACCTCCGGCCCCGTGACCAGCGACGAGCAGCAGACGGCGCGCTACCGCGAAGACCTCGTCAGCAACTACATGCCGGTGGTCGAACGCGGCGGAGCCTTCGGCTGGGGCAAGGACTTTCCCCGCGTCGCCGGACAGGGTTCGATCGACAACGAATACCTCTACCTCGCGCTGACCCAGGGCTACGTCGGCGTCTTCGCGCTCTGCCTGCTCGCGCTCGAGGCGTTCATTCAGCTCACCAAGCCGGCGGTCTTCGGCGGCATCGTCAGCTACCGCTACTTCGCCTTCACGCTCGGCGGCATCCTCGCCGGGCTCCTGCTGACCCTCGCCACGGTCTTCCTCGGCAATCAGCCGTACGAACTCTTCTTCCTGCTCATCGGCTGGTCGCAGTCGCTCGAACCGCGCATCGGCGAGGTGAAAGCGCCGCTCCGCCACTTCCAGACCATCTATACCTGATGCGTCCACAACCCCTCGGCGGAAACATAGGGCTTCAGCCCTATGAGTAAATCCGCCCGAAGGAAAGGGGCTTCAGCCCTGGACGCCAGCCGCCAAGGCAGTCAAAAGGAAGCCATGCTCCGCGCCGCACTCATCACCGCGACCAGCCTCCTCACCGCCACCGGCTGCCAGACCGCATCCCCCCAGACTCAGACCAGAACAACCGACATCGCCATCGGCGCCCCCTTGCGCACCCACGTTAAACGGCTCGGCATCAACCTCAGCGGCCAGAGCTACTACGACTCCGGCCAGATGCTGCGCAACCTCGTCTTCCGCAACCCAGGCTTCGAGGGCCAGAGCTGGCAGAGCATCCTCCACTGCAAAACCGTCACCCCCACCACCTGCACCGACGCGAACCCCTGGACCGTCTGGCCGGCGAACTTCGTCAGGGGCGCGACCTTCCAGGTGCTGCCGAACGGCGCCACCGCGACCATCACCGGCAGCACGGCGGTCACTCCCGGCGCCGGGGTCACCCTCAGCTTTGCGCCCATGACGAAGCCGCCGGCCGCGGGAGACTTCATCGTCCTGCACATTGACCAGCCCGGCACGGCCGAGGCCGGCTGGTGGCACGGCGTCACCGGCGGAGCTGCCCTTTCGACCGAGTTTCGCGACCTTGCTCCGCATACCCTCGGCCGCCAGGCGCTGCGCATGGAGGCCTCCGCGCCCGGCCAGACCGCCTCCGTCCAGTCCTACTTCGACAGCCGCGCCGGACTCTCCTTCGTCCACCTCCACGGCAGCTACCGCATCCGCTTCCGCGCCAAAGGCCTCGGCGGCAGCCGCCAGTTGGAGGTCAGCCTGCAGCGGCTCGATACCGTGAACGGCCTCGCAAACTTCTTCTCCCGGACGATCCCGCTCGGCGCCGCCTGGCAGGACTACAGCTTCGACTTCCCCACCGCCGAAAAGCCCGGCGCGGTCGGCCCCGTTGTGCTCACCTTCAAGGTCGCGGGCGCATCCGCTCTGCTCGACGACGTCAGCCTGACGCCCGCGACGCAGTCCAGCGGCAACCCCACCGCCTTCCGCGACGAGGTCGTGCAGACCCTGCGGGATCTGCACCCCGGCGTCCTCCGCTATATGGACAACGGCACAAACTTCGGCAGCACGCTCGACAACATGCTGGCGCCGCCCTTCGCCCGTCTGCGTGCAGGCTCGAGCACGCAGACGTCGCTGCAGGAAGATATCCCCATCGGCCTGCATGAGTTCCTCGCGCTCGCCCGGGCCGTCGGGGCGGAGCCGTGGTACTCCATGCCCGCCGGAACCTCGCCCGCCGAGGCGCGCAACCTCATCGAGTACCTCGCCGGCGATGCGCACACACCCTACGGCACCCGGCGCGCGGCGCTGGGACAGGTCGCGCCCTGGACATCCGTCTTCGGCGCCATCCACCTGGAGCTTGGCAACGAGCTCTGGAACGACCGCTCCTTCGCCGGCGCAGCCATCCAGGACCCAGCCGTCCACGGCCAGCGTGCCGCCGCGCTCTTCGCCGCCGCGCGCTCGCATCCCGCCTTCCAGCCCGCGAAGTTCGACCTGATCCTCGGCGCGTGGGCCGCCAACAGTTGGTGGACCGGCCAACAGCTCGAACACAGCTCCGGCTACGACTCCACCGCCGTCGCGCCCTATCTTTTCAGCAACTTCAACGACACGCGCAACCCCGAGGCCATCTTCGGCCCTATGTTCGCCCAGCCGGAGATGCTCGATTCGCGCCCCGGCGGCGGGATGGCGCAGCAAGCTGAAGCGGCCCGCAAGGCAAAACGTCCCGCCAATCTCGCCGTCTACGAGGTCAACCTCGGCACGTCCGCTGGCAGCGCAAGCCAGCCCGCGATCGACGCCACCGTGCCATCGCTGGGCGCGGGCCTCGCCGTCGTCGACCACATGCTCCTGATGCTGCGCGACCTGGGCGTCACCACCCAGGCGCTCTTCGCCCTGCCCGAGTACGACAACGGCTTTACCGGGTCGGCCGGCGCGAAAGAGACGACCCCGCTCTGGGGCGCGGTCGTGGACATGGGCGGCGCGACCAACCGGCGCCGGCCCAGCTTCCTCGCCGAGCAGCTCGCCAACAGCGCCATCCTGCCCACCATGCTCGCCACCTCGGCCACCGGCGCCAACCCCACATGGGACCAGCCGAAGAGCGCTAACGACGACATCGAACTGCGGGGCGCACACCTGATCCAGAGCTTCGCCTTTGCGGACGGCCCCCGCCGCAGCCTGATTCTGCTGAACCTGAGCCGCACCGAGAGCCTTTCTGTAACCCTTTCCGGGCAAAACGCTCCGGTGGGGCCGGTCGAGCAGAGGCGTCTCACCTCCAGACACATCACGGATAACAACGAGCGTGGCGCCGACGTCGCGATCGATCCGCATATCTCGTTGAAAATAAATGGTTCGACCACGTACGTCCTGCCGCCCTACTCCATGACGACGCTCTCCTGGAGGACACAGTAGCCGCTCGGATCCTCCGAGGACCATTCCGGCGGCGACTCTTCTCAAAGAAGAAAATGTTCATCAGAAAAAATTATTTTTAATGATTTTCCTATCCAATCACCACAGGGGCACACTTACTGCGGTAACGTAAGAGTAGGTTACTCGGGCTCCAGCCGCACTTTCGCGTTTGCGTATCTACTCCCCGATGAGGTGACATGGCTCTGCCCGAGTTTTTTACGGCCATGCGGTCTAACTTTTTAAAGATGACAAACCGCAGGTTGATGACCCGCTTCCTGCTGCTGCTGGTGATGACCATTCTGGGTGCTCAGGCGGCATACACGATCAAGTGTGTCCTGCAGTATCGCGCCGAGCGCAAAGATCTGCTCGATGCGGCGGACCGGCAGATCACCCGCGGCTTTCACCTCGGGACCGAGGCGCTTCAGGCGGTCGACGCGCTCAAAGCCAGCCATCTCCCACCCTGCTCAGTCCGCGACCTGGCGCTGATGCGCAATCTGGTCTTCAACTCCGCGCATATCCGCGATGCGGGCCGTGTGGAGGACGGCATGATCCTCTGCTCGGTCGGCGCCGGCAAGCTCGATCCTCCGGTCGCCGTTGCGCCGGTCGACGCCGTCGTCAACAATTTTCAGCTCTGGGTCTCGACCTGGCCCTTCACCTCGACCAATCACAAGGGCTTTGTGCTGCAGTCGCAGGATGTGTGGGTGGCCCTGAACCAGGAGCTGCTGGAGGATGTCAGCGACTCCGCAGACCGCTACACGGCCTCCTACCTGCACGACCGGCGCCGCATGCTTCCCTCGTCCGGTCCCCTGCCGCCGCTCTCGATCGACGAGATCGTCGCCAGCCAGTTCCTGATCCGCAACGGGTTCATGTACCAGCCGCTCTGCGTGACGCGTTCGGCGATCTGCGCCACGGCCGCCGAGCGGATCGCCACCTTTTCGGCTCGCAGTCAGCCTGAGCTTCGGCTCTGGACGGTGATCGGAGGTCTCATCGGCGTCTCCGCAACCTGCGGCCTCTACCTGCTCGATTCCCGCCGGCGCACGCTCGAGGCGCAGCTTCGCCGGGCCATCCAGCGAGACAGCTTCACGCTGGTCTATCAGCCGATTGTCGACCTCGAGACCGAGGCCGTCACCGGCGCCGAGACGCTCGTCCGCTGGGTGAACGAGGCCGGCGACGCCGTCCCGCCCGATACCTTCATCGCACTCGCAGAAAACAAGGGCATCGTCGGCCAGATTACCCGGCTCGTCATCCGCGGAGTGATCCGCGAGATGGGCGCCCAGTTGGCGACCGGCGCGCTTCACATCACGATCAACATCACCTCGCAGGACCTGCTCGACCCCACGTTTCTGCCCGAGTTGAATCGCCTCATCGACAATGCACAGATTCCGCGCTTCACCATCGGTCTGGAGCTGACGGAGCGCTCGACCGCCGACCACGCACTCGTGGCCGAGGCCATCGCGCGGCTCAAAGAAGCGGGCTACGATCTCTACATCGACGACTTCGGCACCGGCTACTCCAGCCTTGCCTACCTGCATACGCTCTCGGTCGACGTCATCAAGATCGACCGGTCGTTCACCCAGACCGTTGGGACCGAGGCGGTCACGGCGTCCGTCGTACCGCAGATTCTGAGTATGGCGCGACAGCTCGGGCTGCTGGTGGTGGTCGAAGGCATCGAGACCCGCGAGCAGGCGATCTACTTCCGCGATTCGACGGCCGGCATCTGGGGTCAGGGTTGGCTCTACAGCAAGCCGCTCATCGCCGCTGACTTCCACAAACTGCTTCAGACGGCCAAGTCCCTGGCAAAGCTATAGGCCGGACGCCTCAAGACTCTTCGTCATATCGCCGACCATCGCCTCCCCACCCGGCCCCAGATGGTAGAAGTGATCCCCGGCAAACCGCTGCGACCGAAAGGCGCCGTTGGTTCTCTGTCTCCACGCCGACAGGCCCGTCTCGGAGACGCTCAGATCCGCCTCCCCGGTATATGCCGTCACGGGACATACCAGCGTCCGATCGTGGCGAAAGCGGTAGCTCTCGACCACCGCCAGGTCCGCGCGCAGGATCGGCAGGAAGATCTCCCCCAGAGCCGGGTCGTCCAGCAGCGCCTGCGGGTTGCCGCCGTAGCGGCGTCCCAGCTCCGACACGAGTTCCTCGTCAGGCAGCGCGTGGATATGCCGGTGCGGCCACGGAAGATGCGTAGCAATGCGGCCCGAGACGAACAGGTGCTCCGGCCGGAACGCCTGCGCCAGCTCGAACGCCAGCAGCGCGCCCATGCTGTGCCCGAAGAACGCATACGGCCTGTCGAGATAAGGCTGGAGCGCAAACTCCAGATCGGCAATCAGCGCCGATGCGTCTTCATAAGGCTGTTCGGACAGCCGCATCTCTCGTCCCGGAAGAAAAACCGGGCAGAGATCGATGCCTGCGGGCATCAGCCTCTTCCAGCGGTAAAACGCCGCCGCGCCCGAGCCTGCGTGCGGCAGGCAGAAGAGACGCATCCGCGCCGTCGGCGTCATATCCCTCGAAGAGACCCAGTGTCCTGCAACCATCGAAGTATTCCCCCCGCAAACAACTTCTGAAAACCTTAGCAGAGACGCTAGAATCGGCTAAACCGCCGAGAGAAAGAGCCACCGCCATTCTTTACGCCATTCTGACCTTCGCCGGCATCCTCCTCGTCTTCATGACCGCTCCGCTGGCCGTGGAGCTGCTGGTGCTGAGCTTCGCGGCTGCCCTGCCCGTACCGGCGCGCCGCACCGGCGACGGCTCCGGCCTGCGTCTCTTCGCCGTCGTGCCGGCACACAATGAAGAGCGCCTGATCGCGCAGTGCGTTCGCAGCATTCTCGACAACAGTCCCGCCGGCGTCGAGGTCGTGGTCGTCGCGCACAACTGCATCGATGCAACCGCGGCCAACGCACAAGCGGCAGGCGCAACGGTGCTGACGCTGAACGGCGAAGGCGGCAAGGGCGTCGCGCTGAACCACGCCTTCGGTTATGCGCGCAACGCGGGCGCGGATGCGGTGCTCGTCATCGACGCGGACTCCGCCGTCTCGCCCAACCTTACCTCGGCGGTGCTGGCGCGTCTCGGCGCGGGCGCCCGCGCGCTGCAGTGTCGCTACCAGGTGGCGAATGTCCATGCCACGACCCGCACCCGGCTGATGGCGCTCGCTTTCCTCGGCATGAACATCCTCCGGCCTCGCGGACGCGACCGGCTGGGACTCTCCTGCGGCATCTTCGGCAATGGCTTCGCCCTCACCCTGGAGACGCTGGCCCGCGTACCCTACGCGGCCAACTCCGTCGTCGAGGATCTGGAGTACCACCTGCACCTCATCCGCGCCGGCATCCGCGTCGAGTTCGTCGACCAAGCCACCGTCTTCGGCGAGATGCCCGAGACCAAACAGGGCGCGACCACGCAGCGCGCTCGCTGGGAGGGTGGACGCATCCTCATGCGCCGGCAGTGGCGTGGACCGTTGACCGTGCAGGTGCTGCAGGGGCGCTGGCGTATGCTCGAACCGCTGCTCGACCTGCTGGCGCTGCCGCTCGCAACCCAGGTCATGCTGCTGATTGCCGCCGTCATCCTGCCCGTGGGCTGGGCGCGGACCTATGGCCTGATCGGCCTGGCCGCGACCGTTGCGTACATGCTGGTCGCCGCCTTCCTGGGTCCGGAACCGGGCCAGACGCTGCGCGCGCTCGCCTCCGCCCCCGGATATATGGTCTGGAAGCTGATGATGATTCCGAAGACGCGCGCGGCCTCTCGCCAGAACGCAGCCTGGGTTCGCACCAAACGCAACATAGAGGTAGAGAGCAAAAAGTCCGGCGCATAAGCCGGACCACTTCTCTTCCGAAGCCGCTCAGATATCCAGCTTTACCTCTGCTCTTCGAGCTTCGCAATCTGAGCCGGATCCATCTCCTGCCGCAGCAGCAGCGAGAGATGCGCCATCGACTTTTCCAGCCCCGACCGGGCCTGTGCAACGCGGTCGACCTGGGCGAAGATCTCGGCTTCCTTCAGATGCGAGTCCTTCGTCAGCGCCTCCATCCGCGCCTGTTCCTGCTGCAGCGTCTCGTACCGTTGCAGAATCATGCCCTTGTTCGCATTGAAGACAGCATCCATCTTTTTCTGCTGATCGGTGCGCAGACCCAGCGTCTGCGCAAACTTCTTATCGTCCCACCAGCGTCCCGGAGGGCCGAGCTGCAGCGCCCCATGACCAATCTTTGCCGAGCTGGCTGACGCGGTCGAACCGAAGACCGTATTGCCACGAAGACCTGCACCGGAACCGGCAGACATGCCACCGAAACCTCCAGCGCCGCCCCCGGGACCACCCGGACCGCCGCCCATGCCACCGGGCGCACCACCTCCGCCTGGCCCACCGTGCTGGGCCAGTGCAGCGGATGCGGCGAGCGACAACACGCACGCAACCCCCAGCATTTTGACTCCGAACCTGACGCCTCGACCGATCATGGGTTCCCCGGCTCCGTCAGGCGCTTATGCTCCTTCGACGCCGTTATCTCGCCAAATCCCACCGGCTGCGGATCGGCGCGGTCGAGCTCGAACGCCACAGCCATCATCAGCTTGTTGTCGCGATCGATCGCCGCCGCGGAGTTCTCATCGGCGAGACTCGCCACCTGCGTATCCGGCTGCACATTCGCGGGACGATCCTCGACCGAAGCGTTGCGATGCTGCAAGGCCATCGGCAGTCCAACCGAAAAGACCACAGCCGCAGCCACCGCCCATGCGGCCGACGGCAGCCAGCCGCCAAAGCTCGGCTTCGTTTCCGGAACCAGCGCCCGCGCATACGGACGATTCTCGCTCCACTCCAGCGTTACGTCATTGAAGCTCTCGATCGAAAGCTGGAAGTTCCGCGCCTCCGCGCTGCACGCCGCGCAGATATCCAGATGCCGCATGACAGCCGGCGCGACCTCGAGGCCGATCATGTAATTCGAGAAATCGTCTTCCGTCCAGTGAGTACCTGGCCGTTGAGCATGGTCGGCTCCGAGCGGCGGGTTTGAATGCGGAAACTCTGTCATCTGGAACCTCCAAGCTGGGCTCGAACGGCGACGACCGCGCGGTGGAGATGCGTCTTCACCGTATTGATCGGCATTCCAATCGTATCCGATATCTCCTGTAACGTAAGCTCTTCGGTGAATCGCATGAGGAACACCCGGCGCTGATTTTCGCTCAGCAGCTCAATCGCTTGACGAACCTGCCCGGCGCGCTCATGCGCAAGCATCCGCGTCTCGGGCGAACTCATGCCGTCGGGCACGGAGCTGGCAATGTCGGTAATGTCGAGCGCCGTCGCCCGCGCCTTGCGCCAGAACTGGAACTTCTTCGTCCGCAGATGGTCGCGGATGAGGTTGTTCGCGATGCTGAACAGCCATGTGCTGACGGAGCAGTCGCCCCGAAAGCTCGCCCGGCCGTTGTACGCGCGGAGGAAACAGTCCTGGGTGATGGACTCCGCGATGTCCTGATCGCCGATCGAGAACGCTACAAACCGCAGCAGTCTGGGCTTATAAGTCCGCACCAGCACGTCGATATCGTCCAGTTCCGAGATGAATTCCACCTGCTCGCTCAGGCGAATCATAGATGCATCAAGCGCAATTTGCATATCCCTTGGACTCCCGGACTTTCAAATCTGACGTTTCGTCCCTTTCCGAACTCAAGCCACCCCACGTCCGCATGCCGCGCGTTGCGGTAAACCGTTGAAGTGGTAGGCCCGTTACAGGAAAAGACGATGCACGACGTATGAAAGGTTACGAGGATAGCGAATATATGTGGAAATCTTGGTGCCCGGAGGGGGACTTGAACCCCCACTCCCTAAAGGGCTACGGATTTTAAGTCCGCTGTGTCTGCCGATTTCACCACCCGGGCGGACGGCTCATACGCCATGCTAACCCACCGCGCCATGCCGCTCCTACAGGCCGCCGCGCAAAATCTTTTCCCATCCTTACAATATTTTCTTCGCTTCCCCGTTAACACCGGTAGATCCTCAAAGAAGGGTCGGCACGGGAGCGGCAATGGCAACACGGGAGTGGACGATCGACGAGCAGGACCGCATCATCGCAGAGGCGCTTAGCCGCGATGAACCGCGCCTGCGAAGTTTCATCCGCAATCGCGTGCTCGATACCGCCGACGCCGAGGATGTCCTGCAGGACGTCTTCTACGAGTTCATCCAGACCTACCGGCTGTTGAAGCCGGTCGAGCAGGCCACCGCGTGGCTCTTTCGCGTGGCGCGCAACCGCATCACCGACCTCTTTCGCCGGCAGAAGGTCGTCTCGCTCGCCAGCCCCGCAGGCTCCGAGGACGACGTCCAGACCCTCGCCGACCTGCTTCCCTCGGACGACGCCGGACCCGACGCCATCTACGCCCGCAACCTGCTCTTCGACGCGCTTGACGAGGCCCTCGACGAGCTACCCGACGCTCAACGCGAGGTCTTCATCGCGCACGAGCTTCTCGGTCGCAGCTTTCAGGAGCTGTCGGACGAGACCGGAACATCCGTCAACACCCTGCTCTCGCGCAAGCGATACGCCGTGCTGCATCTGCGCAAGCGTCTGCAGGAGATGAAAGAAACGTTTGGAATCAACGAGGTAGAACCATGAAACGCTACGGCTTCTTCAAGGCAGTCAAGTTTCTCGTCTTTATCGCCATCGTGGCCTTTGCGCTCGGCTACGTCACCATGCACCTCTGGAACTGGCTGATGCCGGCGATCTTCGGCCTGACGCGCATCACGTGGTTTCAAGCCGTCGGCCTGCTCCTGCTGAGCAAGCTGTTCTTCAGTGGCATTCACCACCACGGCGGCGGACGCCGCCACTGGAAGAATCACATGAAGGAACGGTGGGTGGGTATGAGCGAGGAGGAACGGGAGCGCTTCCGCGCCGGCATGCGCGGTCGCGGCTGCGGCCCCTTCGGCAGACGCCGTGAAGCTCCGGCCGAGACCCCCGTCGCCCGGTAATCCTGCAAGAGCCGGCAATGCCGCAAACGAAGGAGAGTTCCATGACGCAGACCATGCCCCACTCCGCCCAGCTTGAAGCCGCACCTCTCTCGCTCAACCGATTGCGGGAGCTCGAGAGCGAAAATATTCGTCTCCATCTGCTGGTTTCGGAGTTGCTGATCAAGAATCAGCAACTCCGGGAGGCGCAACGAACTCACGATCCCGCCTGAACATTCACAACTAAAATCGCGCGTCGATCCTTTGCGCGGCGGAGGGTCTGCTTTCACCCCGGTCATCCGCTTTCTTTCACCCCGGTCATCCGCTTTAATGTGTCGGATACAGCGCCCGGTACATCTCCCGGTTCCGCAGAATCGCCTGCACATACTCGCGGGTCTCTGTGTAAGGGATCGACTCGACGTACTCGGCTACATCTTTATAGTTGCCGAGCGCCATCCACTGACGCACCGGCACATCGCCCGCGTTATAGGCAGCCAGCGCATACTCCGGCTGACCGCCGAAACGGTCGAGCACGCTCTTCAGGTTACGGGTTCCCAGGTCGATATTTGTCGCCGGGTTCAGCAGCATGTTCGTCTGAAAGCCCTTCATGCCTTCGCGCCTGGCGTTCTCCTTGCCGACCGACGGCAGCAACTGCATCAGCCCGTAAGCGTGCGCCGGGCTGACCGCGCCGGGGTTGAACTCCGACTCCTGCCGGATCAGCGACGCCACGAGATACGGGTCGAGCCCGTTCTTCTGCGCGTCGGCGACGATCTCCTGCCAGTACGGCTGCGGGAACATCAGCCGCCAGTATTCGACCGGCACCTGCCCGAAGGGCAACGTAAAGAAGGAGATGCCCGAATGCTTCATCGACTGCAGCGCGCGCGTGTACTCGCCGTAGGACGCATAGATCTGCGCCTGGGCAAGCGCGCCCCACTGATTGGCGGTCGGGCTGGCCTGAATTTCGGGGCCGATGTACTCGTTCAGCGCGGCATTCGCCAGCAGCTTGGCCTTGATGTAGTGCGGATCGTTCTCCGGCACCGCGCCAGTGAGCGGCGGAACCTGCAGCTTGCGCACGTAGCTCAACACATTCGACGGCGGCGTCGCAGCCTGCTTGCCCAGCACGGCGATGCGCTGACGCGCCAACTCTCCATAGTAGTAGTTGGAGTAAGCGTCCGAGAGCGCGCGGTAGTAGTTCACCGCCTGGCCGAAGTTGCGCTCCTCGTCCTCGTAGATGCGGCCACGCCAGTAGAGCGCCGTTGGCGCCTCGATACCGGCCGAGTAGCGCAGAATCTGTTCGTCCATCAGCCGCGCGGCCTCGCTGTAGTTGCGCAGCCGGTAGTTCAACCACGCCGCGCGCCAGTGAGCCGAAGGCGCATAGACGCTGTTCGGAAAGCGCTCCACCAGCAGCTTGTAGTGGAAGATCGCCTGCGGCGCGTCGTGCGTCAGCAGGTACATATTGCCGCCGGAGTAGAGCGCCTCCTCGAGCCAGCGGCTCTGCGGATGCTCCTTCACCATGCGGTTGATGATGTCGTCGTGCTCGGTACGATTCTTCTCCGTACGCGAGATCTCGGCGAAGAGATACAGCTTCAAGGCGGCGCTGTCGTCGTTGGTCACGGGCAGCTTTTCGACGTCGCGGCGGCCGAGGTGCTTCAGCTTCAACTGGCAGACGGCGGTATAGATCTCAAGCGCATCCTTATCCGCGACCGAGAGCGACGAGTCGTTGCGCACGGCGTTGTACTCGGCCATGGCCTCGCTGTAGTGCTTGGCGTTGAAGAGCTGGTCGGCGTGAATCTTGCGCTCGGCGGCGCTTGGAGGCGCGCCCATCGCGAGCAACTGCGTCCGGGCCTGCGCAGCCTCGGGCGTCAGCGGCTGGCCGACGAAGATGGCGCGGAAGAGAGGGATCGCATGCGAGCGGTCGCCCGAGAGCTGGTACGCGCGGCCCAGCGTGTACTCGAAGTCCGGATGATCCGCCTGAGCGGATCCAATCAGCGGCGTCAAAACCTTCACCGCGCCCGCAGGATTCTGCTGCTGCAGGTAGGCGTTCGCCAGCAGCACCGGCGCGTTATTGACGAAGATACTGTCCGGATGGCGGTCGGCGAAGTGATCGAGCAGACCGTAGGCATCCGAGCCGCGACCTGCCTGCACAGCCGACTGCGCACCGAGGTAGTCGGCGTAGTCGTCCAGCACATCGCCGCGAACGCCGGCGAGTTTATACGCTTCTACCGCGTCGCCGTACCGGTGATCGAGCGTGTAGCTGTGTCCCAGCGCGAGATAGGCGGTCGCCGAAGCCTCCCCGGTATGCGCCTGCGCGTATCCCAGCACGCCGCTGTACGCTGCCGAGGAACGCGTCGAGGAGAGCTGCTGCGCCATGGGCCGAAGCTGCGCCGAGGCCACAAACGCGCTGGTCAGCCGGGCCGACTGCGCCGAGGCCTTCGCACTCGCCGCCTCCGCCGCTGCGTTCCCTGCCGGCTTGTGCCCAGCCTTCACGCCACCCTTGCGCGTGGGCGCCTTCTTTGCCGAGGCTTTACCCGACCTCGCAACCGGCTTCTTCTTCGGCCGGGTCTGCGCGTCCAACCCGCACGGCAGCCCGATCGCCAGCGCCAGACCGGCGACGCCAACCAACCGAACCCATCGAAGACCGCGGATTGAAAACGAAACCCCGAAGAAACCCATACTCTTATGACTCTAGCCGCACCCGGCCCGTAAAACATCCGTAACCCGCATTCGAGCCGGCGGACGAACCAAGCCGGGTACGACGCTCGCTTCTAACCAGACGTATTGGCAACCTATTTGGACGTGCCAGCGGTTGAGATTGCCCGCTGCGACCCCTCCATTTACTATGTACCTTGGCTGCGCAGACCGCAGCCCGGAGCTGATGCCAGACCCGATGCCCGCCCTTGAACCCACCATCACCGAAGAGATTCACCCCGACGTCGCGCTGGTTGAGCGCGCACGCGCGGGCGACGGCTCTGCGTTCGAGCAGCTCGTCCGCCAGTACGACCGCCAGATCTTCCGCGTCGCGCAGCACATCACGCAGAATCGCGAAGACGCCGAGGACATTACGCAGGACGCCTTCTTCAAGGCCTATCAGAAGCTCGACCAGTTTCAGGGAAACTCCAAGTTTTCCACATGGCTGGTGCGCATCGCGGTGAATGAAAGCCTGATGCGTCTGCGCAAGCGCAAGACCAGCAAGACCGTGTCGATGGATGAGGACGTCCAGACCGACGAGGGTTCGATTCCCCGCGATTTCGCCGAATGGCGGCCGAATCCGGAGCAGCAATACAACCAGGCCGAACTTGGGGATATACTGCGCAAGACAATTCAGGGCCTTCCGCCAGGTTTTAGAACCGTTTTCACCTTACGGGACATCGAAAACCTGTCGACGGAAGAGACCGCCGAGGCATTGGGCCTCAGTGTTCCGGCGGTAAAGTCCCGGCTCCTGCGTGCGCGGCTGCAACTTCGCGAGCGACTGAGCCGTTATTTCAAGCAGAAGAAGGAGGGCCAATCCGGATGACCTGCACAGACTTCCTCTCGAAGCTCACGGATTATTTCGATGGCCGCGTACCCGCAGACCTTCTCGTCGAGGTAGAGGCCCACATCTGCCAGTGCAAACACTGCGAGGTGGTGCTGGATTCGACGACCAAGACGATCAACATCTACCGGGACCACGAACTCTACGACTTCCCGCCCGACCTGCGCACGCGTCTGCACTCTTCCATCATGGAACGATGCGTGCCGCACAAGTAGACATCTGCGGGATGGAGGGGTGACTGCTTCCCTTTCCATCCCGCTTTTATAACAACTTCGATCACCTTTCTGCCCCGGAAGTGACATGGCCGCCGATAAGGTCTACGCATAGACTTTTATCTGGAAGGCGATGAAAACACGGCCGCAGCGCTCCAGCCACGCGAAGCAAACCGTTGCAATCCTTGCACTCTCGGCTCTCCTGCGCCTGCTTGTGCTCTGGACCGTCGTCGCTCACTATCCGGCAAAATGGCTATTTTCTCGCGGTATCGAGATGGGCCTGCTGGCCAACTCCCTGATTACAGGGCATGGACTCAGCTCTCCTTTCGTCGGTGAAACCGGCCCGACAGCTTTTTTCGGCCCTGGCTATCCCCTGCTGATCGCTGCCGTCTTTCGCGTCTTCGGCAGCTTCAGCGCAGCGTCGGCCGTCGCCATTATCAGCCTGCAGATACTGTTGAACCTCATCACGGTCTGGCTCGTCATGCACCTGGCGCGCAAGCTCTTCGACCAGCGCGTCGCGATGATTGCCGGCCTCTTCTGGGCGTGCTCGCCCCCTCTGCTGTGGCTGCCGACGATCTTCTGGGAGAGCTCGGTTTCGATCTGCATGGTCACCGGTCTGCTGGCGCTCGCCCTGCGCTGTCGTGAGAAGCCGGCGCGCGCGCTATGGATCGGGATCGGCATGTACTGCGCGGTCGCCGTGCTCTTCAACCCGGCGTTGATTGTTACGCTGACCGCAATCGTCTGCTGGCTGGCGTGGCAGACGCGCCGCACCCAGACGACGAACCTCCTCCTCGCGGTCGTGTGCTTCGCCGTGGTCGTCGCGCCGTGGCCCATTCGCAATGCGCGTGTCTTCCATGCGTTTATCCCGCTTCGGTCGAACTTCGGCTATGAGTTGTGGATGGGCAACCATCCCGGCGCGAGCGGATACCTTGAGGAGTTCAACTTCCCCACCTTCAACCAGACAGAGCTTGACGACTACAAGCGCAAGGGCGAGATCGCCTATACCGCCGACAAAGGCGCGCTCGTGAAGCAGTCGATCCGGCAGAACCCCGGCGTCTTCGTGCGGCTGAGCCTGCGCCGCGTCTACCGCTTCTGGACCGGTACCGGCTCGCAGGGCGGCTCCAGCATCTTCACGCTGCACGCCTGCATGACGTCGGCGCTGGGTCTTGTGGGGATGTGCCTGCTGTGGCGCAGGCGGCGCGATCTCTTCACGCTCCTCGCCCTGCCGATGCTGCTCTTCCCGCTTCCGTACTACATCACGCATGCGGAGTTCCGTTACCGGCTGGTGCTCGACCCCGTGCTGACGGTGCTCTCGGCCTATGCGCTGGTCAGCTTCAGCCGCTCGATCGTGCAGGAGTCCGAAGACAGGACCCCGCAGCCGATCGAAGCGGCACAGGCCATCCATGGTTGAGACCATGCCCGCGCGCCACTCGGAGATGCCGAACGAAACGGCGCACGAAGGCGCGAAGTTTCGCTTGGCCGCCATCCTGTCGCTTGCGCTCGTGCTGCGCCTGACGCTCGTTGGCATGCAGCTTCGCAACACCAGTGCAGCCGCGTTCTTCGGCATGGCGACGGATCTCGGCAGCTTGTCGCGCTCGGTCGCCCTGGGGCATGGGCTTAGCTCGCCCTTCGGCGGCTCGACCGGAGCTTCGGCTTTTCTGGCGCCGGGCTATCCGGTTCTGATCGGGACGATCTTTCGCATCTTCGGCATCGACAGCCGCAATGCAGAGATCTTCGTGATGCTGATGCAGGCTGCGTTCTGCGTGGCCGCGATTGCGCTGCTGATGCTGACCGCGCGCCGGCTCTTCGACGCCGCCACGGCGAATCTCGCGGGGATCGTATGCGCGGTCAGCCCGCCAATCCTGTGGCTTCCCGTGCTCTTCTGGGAGACGAGCCTGTCGACTCTGCTGCTCTGCGCGATGCTCTACCTGACGCTGCTGGCCGCGGCGCCACGCAGAAACATCGCAGCATGGCTGGGGATGGGCGCATGCGCGGGCATCGCGCTCCTGGTCAACCCATCCCTGCTCACCCTCATCGCGTGCTGCTTTGCGTGGGCTACATACCGCACCGCGAGGATCTCCTTCGCCGGGCCTGTCGCGGGCGCTTTGCTCTGCCTGCTGCTCTTCACGCCGTGGCCCGTGCGCAACCTGCGCACGATGCATGCCTTCATTCCGCTGCGCACGAACCTGGGCTATGAGCTTTGGCAGGGCAACCGGCCCGGCGCGGACGGATTCTTCGAGCCCAATCTCCACCCCAGCGTCGACGCCGTGCAGTTTCAGGAGTACAGCATGCTCGGCGAGATTGGCTACATGCGCCGCAAGTCGGAGTTGAGTAAAGCAGCGATCCGGGCCGAGCCCGCTCGCTTTCTGAGGCTGACGCTCAAGCGATTCGCCAGCTTCTGGACCGGCATCGACAAGAAGACCTCTTACCTGCTCATCGTGTACATCTGCCTGACCTCGCTGCTGGGCTTCAGCGGACTCTACCTGTCGCGGCGACGCAGTGGCTTCACGCTGCTGCTGGCGATCCTCGCGCTCTTCCCATTGCCGTACTATGTGACGCATCCAGACGGTCGCTTCCGGCTCGTGCTCGATCCCATCCTGACGATGCTAACGGCCTATGCGGTGACTTGCTGGCGCAGGCGGACAGCGAAGCTCGCTAGCGTGACTTGCGAATAAGGACGGCTGCCGTCCGATCTTCGTAAACGACCGTCCAGTCCGTTGAACGTCGCAGCACTCTGACCAGCGGCTCGCCGACCGGCATGAGCACATAGCCGACTCCTCCCCTGCCGATGCCATCGATGGGCGTACGCAGAGCGATCGTGTCGACATACTGCAGCAGTATGCCGGAGTCCTCGAAGACGTCCGCGCGCGTATCGATGTATACCGGCACGGAAGGTTGGTTCCAGATGAGATAGCCGCCCCAGTCGAAGGCGTTGAGCATCTCGCCGGACTGCGGATGCTGGCGCAGCCATGCGACGGCATCCACAGGATAGCCAGCATCGGACTGGGACTTCAACTCTCTTTGCGAGGGCAGATGCGTGGCGACGAAGAGACCCGCCAGCGCGACGATTGCCGCGTTGAGCAAAGGTTGCTCCTTCTTTGCTACGCTTCTCATGTCGAAGACAAACTCCCTCGCAAGCAACGGGCAGATGACGGCTCCGCCGAGCAGCAGGAAACGCGAGTAACTGAAGGCGGCGAGCGACGCGACGATCAGGGTGACGACATCGTACAGCTCCCATACCCTGCGGCGCAGCGCGCCCGCGAAGAGGAGCCCTGCGAGCATGGCGAAGACGGCTCTGCCACGGAAGCTGTGGAAGTCGAGCGACTGCCACTCCTGTACCGCGCCCAGCGTAAGCGCATGTTGCGTCGTGATGGTCAGGGGATAGACGACGAGCCGCCAGCCGTACGGGTTGACGAAGAGCGCGAAGAGGCAAAGCAAGCCGATGATGGCCATGTGCCGCAACTGTTGCGGCGTCCAGGCCCGAGCCACGATGGCGCCTCGTTCGAAGCCGCGCATACCGCATAACGCGAAGACGGCAAAGAAGACGATTCCGATGGGCCACGATCCGTGGAGGTTGATCCAGAGAAGGAAGAGCGGAGGAAGAAACCACAAGCGGTCGCGGCCCTGGCGGAAGGCATGCAGCACCGCCAACTCCGTAAGAAAGCAGAGCCAGCCGAACATCTGCGTTCGTGGCCCGATCGAGACAGTGGCGAAGAGCATGAAGCAGCAGCCGGCGAGGAGCGCCGCCCTCACGTTGCGGGTTCTCTGCCAGGCCAGCAGACAGACGCCGCCGGCCAATGCCTCGATCATGAGGATGGCTGTCGTCTCCAGGCCGCGATAGCCGGCGAGCCGCCACGCAAGATAGTAAACAGCCTCCGAGAGCCACTCCGGATTCATCCACTTACTGCCTTCTACGGAGTAAGTAAATAATTCACGATGAATGAAAGAACGATGCTGAAAGAGATACTCCGCATCCTTCAGATGCCACCAGATATCGGGGTCCGCGAGTAACTGACGATGGATGCAGAAGATATAGATGGCGGACGCAAAGAGCGCTGCGAGCACATGCTCGAAACGCAAACCGAGAGGATGCGTCGCGGTGGATGTCCTGGGCTTGACTTGGGTCGGCACGGAGATATGCGCGCCTAGACGATGCGTAACTGGTCCCCGACCTCGATGCCGCATGCGCGGATCTGGCCGGCTGGAAGCTCGATGGCGCTGCGCATCTTGAAGCTGACCTTGGTCACGCGCAGAGGCACGAGATCCGGCCAGAGCGAGACGACCTTCAGGTTCTTATCGACGCCGATCACGTCAATCGTGAAGCGCATGCCGATGGTGTGAACACCGGAGCTGGGCTTGATCCAAAGCCCGGCTCCGGCGTCCAGATGACGCTTGGGAAGGAGTCCCACCATTCTGGTAAGAGACGTAGTGGCAACCTCGACACGATCCCCCACTACCGTATCCCGTGTTTCATTGCGGACTGTCACGATACGCATAGCGGTTGAGACTCCTTCGGGTAATTAGGCATTGTTCTGCTTCCTGCGGTAAACGATCACCGCAAGGACGATCACTGCGAGAGCACCGGCTGCAATGCGAACGAGAGCTGCTGAATCCATGATTTAGGCCTCCTTTCCGGAAATGTTCCAAATTCGATTCAGAAATTCGTGGACGTGTGCGCTCAACGTCGTCGCGTCAACTACCGCGGAAACTTTGGATGTACGGGGGGCCTGAATAACTAAGGGCCATGCTACTCCCGCCATCGCGTTCATCTCATGATTTTTCATCCGGGTATCCATGCTAGTTACTCAACCCCTTGACGCCCGCCGCGATGCTGAGGATAGCCGGCGCCAGCAGCACGATGAAGATGCAGGGAAAGATGCATATGACCAGGGGGAAGATGATCTTGATCTTTGTCTTGGCGGCTGCCTCTTCTGCGTGTTGACGACGCTTGGTGCGCAGCTCGTCGGCGAACCGCGTCAGCGCCTTGATGATCGGCGTACCGAAGCGTTCGGACTGGATGAGCATGCTGACGAAAGAGGTAAACTCTTCAATCTTCGTACGCTCTGCAAGACTCTGCCAGGCCTCCATGCGAGGCTTGCCGGCGCGCTGCTCCAGATGAACCTGGGTAAACTCTTCGTTGATGTCGGGATGGCTGATCGCTAGCTCTTCCCCAACGCGCAACAGCGCCTGATCGAGACCGAGGCCCGCGTCCACACAGATGACGAGCAGGTCGATGGCGTCGGGCATGCTGCGGCGTATGCGGTTGTTGCGCTTCTTCGTCTTGGACGTCAGCCAGAAGTCCGGCGCGATGTAGCCCACGGCCGCGGCGGCGAAGACGAAGAACATGGTGTTATCCGGCGCGAAGCTGGCGGCAAAGGCGAGCACCAGCGGCGTGAGGAACTGTGCGGCGAAGAAGACGTCGGCGGCCTTGGCCTCACGCATGCCGGCGGCATAAAGACGCGCCTTCAGCTTTGGATTCTCCGCCAGCCCGAGCCGGCTGCGGAAGTCGCGCGCCATCGATAGCACACGCTCCTGCACCTGCTCCTTCTCGGTTACCGTTCTACGGTCGGGACGGCTGCTGCTGACTACGTCCAGGATGCGCTGAGCCTCCGGCGAAGGACGAAGCAGCATGGGCGCCATCAGCAGAGCGATCGCGGAGAAGGTCGTTACGGCAATAGCCAGATAGAAGATCATGCCGTTATATCTCGATTCCGTTGATGATACTGCGAATGATAAGTACGCCGACGCACAGCAGGAAGACGCCGCCGCCAAGGAACTTCTGACCGGTGGGGTCGACGAACAGAACCCGCGAGTAGCCAGGGTTGATGAAGTTGATGAGACCCAGCATGACCACCGGCAGCATGCAGAGAATCCATCCTGTGAGACGGCCCTGCGCAGTGTGTGTCTGGATGTCGCCCTTGATGCGCTGCCGCTCGCGAATGACGTGGACGATACGATCGAGAATATCGACGAGGTTGCCGCCCGTATCCTTCTGCACCAGGATGCCCGTGAAAAGCACACGCAGATCCTGCGATGGAATGCGGTCGAGCATCTGCATAAGCGCATCACGCATGGGCAGGCCGAAGTTCTGCTTCTTGAAGACCTCCGCGAACTCGGTCTTCACCGGCTCGGCGGCCTGGTCTGCGATGATGCCAATGGCCGAGGACATGGAGTGGCCCGCGCGGAGACAACGCGACATCATCTCGATCGCGTCCGGCAGAGCATTATTGAAGGCCTTGAGCCGCATGCTACCGCGAATCTTGAAGACCAGAATCGGAATGTATGCTCCAACAAGCGCGACCGGCGCCGCAACCAGAGGCATGCCCGTCGCAAGGAATGCTATTGCCGCAGCCGCTGCGCCTGTGCCGACGATCGTCACGATCACCATGCCGACCGCAGTGGTGCTGTCGGCCCGCAGAAGCATGAGCTTGAGCGACTCCGAGATACGCGAGTCCGCAAGCTGTGCTTCGATCCAGCCGAAGGCGCCCGTCTCGGGCGCGCTGAGATACTGGGCGATCTCATCCTTGTCCCCGCCGAGCTCACCATGCGTACGCTTGATGACCGTGATGCGGCGTTGAATGGCCTTCTGTTCACGAGTCGGCCGCAGGGCCAGGAGCAGCCCCGCGAACATCATCGACATCGTGACTAAGAAGGTGAGAACGAGAATCGCCATGCTGTTCCTCGGCTATACGTCTACGGAGTGATTGGTCAGGTTGACAGGCAGTGGAATGCCAAGTCCCGCCAGCTTATCTGCGAACTTCGGCATGATGCCGGTCGCATAGAATCGACCCTTGAGTTTGCCCTGAGCATTCATGCCCTTCTTCTCGAAGAGGAAGATATCCGACATGCTGATCACTTCGCTGTAGGCTCCGGTCAGTTCAGTGATATGCGTGATGCGTCTCGATCCATCCGCCATACGCGAGACCTGAATAATGAGGTGAACCGCCGATGCGATCTGCGCGCGAATGGCCTTTTCAGCGAGGCGAACCTCGCCCATCATGGCCATCGTTTCGAGGCGAGCGAGCGCGTCGCGTGGCGTGTTCGAGTGGATGGTCGTAATCGAACCATCGTGGCCGGTGTTCATGGCCTGCAACATGTCGAGCGTCTCTTCGCCACGAACCTCGCCGAGGACGATGCGGTCGGGACGCATACGCAGGGCATTGATAACAAGCTCGCGCTGCTTGACGGCGCCAGTGCCTTCGACGTTAGGCGGACGCGTCTCAAGCCGTACGACGTGCTCCTGCTTCATCTGCAGTTCGGCCGAGTCTTCGATGGTGACGATACGCTCGAAGGGCGAGATAAAACCTGAGAGCATGTTGAGCAGCGTCGTCTTACCAGAGCCTGTGCCGCCCGAGACGACGATGTTCAAACGGGCGCGAACCGCACCCTTCAGCACTTCGAGCATCTCGCGGGTCATCATCAGATTGCGTACGAGGTCTTCGGCGGAGAGGGAGTTCTTGCCGAACTTACGAATGGAAAGAATGGCGCCATCGACAGCGAGCGGCGGGATCACCACGTTCACACGCGAACCGTCGGCGAGACGGGCATCGACCATTGGGGAAGATTCGTCGACGCGACGTCCTACCGCGGAGACGATCTTCTCGATCGTGTGCATGAGATGACGCTCGTCGTTGAAGGTGACGTTGGTCTTTTCGAGTACTCCGCGACGCTCCACATATACCGACGAATGCGTATTGACCAGGATATCGCTGACGGTCGGGTCCTTAAGCAGAGGCTCCAGCGGCCCGAGGCCGAAGACCTCGTCGACAACCTCCTGCGCCAGCTTGTCGCGCTCCGCGCTGCTGAGCGGAATGCCCTGCTCGCCGAGCAGTTGCTGAATCAGCAAGAGAAGCTGCTGCTGGCCGTTGCGCGTCTGGCTGAACTCGCCCAGGCGATCCAGATCCAGGCGCTTGATCAGTTCTTTGTGAACGGCGGACTTGATTTGCTGCTGTACGACCTCTGCCACGCCGCGCGATGTGCGAAGTGGCGAGTCTTGCGTCCTGCTCGGATTGGGTTCGACGATGACGGACATAAATACTCTCGAATCCCTACTCTGTTCTTACCGCAAGAGACAACTTAGAAGAACATCGCTAACATCGATTTCTTCTCTTTCTTACTTATAGGCGCGGCGACCGTATTGGTCGATCCCACCAGCGTGTTAGCCCATTTCACTAATTGGACAGCGAACTCGGACTTTTGTTTGGGCGAGATCGGCTCGCCCAGATTGACCGAACGCACGAGCTCGGTGTAGCAGTTCGGCAGGCGGATCGCAATCGGCAGGCGAATCGCCTTCTCGATCTGTTCGACGCTGACGGCATAGCGGGACGAGAAACGATTGACGACGATGTGCATCTTCTCCGTCGTATATTCGATCTGCATCAGGCTGTCGACGTAACGTGAAAGATCGCGAATCGCCCCGATTTCAGGGGTTGCGATGAGGTAGACGCGGGTGGACGCATCGATGACCGCAAGGTTCGTCTCGTCGAGCATGGTGGCGCAGTCGACGATGACGTAGTCGTACTCGCTACGCAGGAACTCCAGCGTCTTCGCAACCGCGTCCGGGTTGAGGTTCTTGGTGCCGCCGCAGATATCGGGCGAAGATAGAACCTCGAGTCCGCTGGGGTGCTTGGCGATAAATCCATGAAGTAACTCGCTGTCGAGACGACTTACATTTTTGACGACTTCATGAAAAGGATGCCTTGCCCCATCGAGACCGAGATAGACCGAAACATGGCCCAGCTCGGGATTGTTATCGATCAGCAGCGTGCGCTTCTTATGGCACTGGACCAGGTACATGGCCAGGTGGACGGCGAGGGTCGTCGTGCCGACGCCGCCCTTGGCGCCGAAGAAGGACAAGATCGAGCCTACCGGAGCGATGCGCCCGGCGGGATTCGACCAAGTGTGCTGCAGGCGAAGCAAAGCATCTTCGAGCGCGCCGAGGTCCAGTGGCTTGTGCAGGAACTCGCTGCAGCCGGCGCGCATGGCAAGCAGCAACAGTTCGGGATCGTGGCTTGCGGCAAGCGCGATGATCGTGATTTTATTGGCGAAGATCTGCTGCAGGTACTTGGTGCTCTCGACCGCCTGCTCGGGGTTCTGGTCGAAGTCGACGACGGCGATGCAGCCATGGGCGGACTTCAGTTGCAGGCCGATGTAAGGCCGGCGCGCGGCCGAGACATAGGCCTCGAAGCTCGAGGAAGAGACAAGCCATGGCATTCGCTCCACGGTCTCGACCACGAGATTGGCGATCTCCGGCTCGAGGCAGACGGTAATCACTGCAGCATTGAAAATCCCAGATGTGTTGTTCATAGATTGCAAACGCTCTCTTCTGGTTATGTTGCGAGGGACGACTTAGTTCTTTTTCTTCTGCTCCCCAAAGTCCTTATCGAACTTAGTAACATCCAGCATCGGGCCGCCGCGCTTCGGGTCCTCGGGGATCAGGTTGTCGGTCAGCGGATCGACGACCGTGGGGGTCACGATGACATAGAGCTCGCTCTGCGAGTGATTCAGCGACTTGGACTTGAAGAGCGCGCCGATGATGGGAATGCTCGATACACCGGGGGTGTGCGCCATGCTGTCGGTGGTCTGCTTGTCGAGCAGGCCGGAGATGCAGAAGCTCTGGCCGCTGCGCAGCACCACCTGCGTCTCCGCGTGCCGCGTGGAGAGCGCGGGGATGGTATAGCCGTTGATCGATACGGCGTTCGTATAGTCCAGCGAGCTGACCTCGGGCGCGACCTTCAGGTCAACAGTCCCATCGATATTAACGACCGGGGTGAAGTCGAGCTTTACACCGTACGGCCGAAATTGAATGCTGATCGATGTGGCGCCGGCCGAGCTGCCCTGCACGACGGGAAAAGGAAACTCTCCGCCGGCGAGGAAGCTGCCCTTCTGGCCGCTCATGGTGACGATCTCCGGCTCGGCTAGAATCTGCAGGAGATTCATGGTCTGCAGATCCTGCAGCGTCGCGCCGACGTTCAGCTTCGAGCTGTAGAAGAGGAAGTTCAGAGGATTGGTGATCTGCACGTTTTTGCCGCCCGTGCTGCCGCCCTGCGTGACACTCACCGTGGAGGGGTTCGTGCCGGTCGTGGTCTGCGCGAGGTTGTTGCCGCCGGCGCTGAAGAAGTTGAACGCGAACTGATTCAGCTTCGAGCGATCGACTTCGACGATGCGCACCTTCAACTTCACCTGTTTGACGGTGGAGGAGTTGATCACCATCGCGTTCGAGACATCCTTCGAGTAGCTGGCCGCGAGCTTCATGGCGGCGTCGGAGATGTTGCCCGTGCCCGTGGTGCCGGTCAATACGATGTGGCCTTCGCTGCTGTTTACCTGGACGTTCTCGTTCGGCAGAGCGCTCTTCATCGACTCGCGCAGGGTGGCGACGTCGATGTCCGATGTGATGAGGAAGGCCTGCACCTCGCCGGCCTCGTCCCACACGATGACGGAGCTCGTGCCGGTGGCCTTGGCGGTAACGACGACCTGGTTCGGCGTGGCGGTGTAGGAGTCCAGAATCAACGGGTTCGTAATGTAGACCCGGACGAGCCGATGCTTGGTGTTGACGAAGATCGACCGGCCGACGACCAGGTGAACGTCCTGCTGCGCCGGCAGCGAGCTGGTGAAGTCGCCCGAGGCGTTGCCGCCCGAGTAAGCCGGGGCGGACTTGCTGACGATGGTGGCATGGTTGGTTGCCTGCGCGAAGCCGTTCGCCGCGGACAACAGGCCGACGCTGATCAGCGCCATGTACGAGGTTGAGAGTATCCGTTGGGCGTTCACTGTGGAATGGTCTCCGTAACTTGCTTGTTGCCGTACATGGTGACGACGGTATAGGGCTTGGGCGCGGCCTGGGGCGCGGGTCCTTTGCGCAGCAGCAGCGGAGCAGGCGCGCCACCGGCGCCAGCGGTCTTCAGATTGGGAGCCTGAGTCGGCGTGTAACCGCCGAAGGACGAGACCTGCGCCGGAGCGCCGTTGGTCTTCTCATGATCCGAGCCGTTACGCAGTACGAAATGCACGGTGCCCTGCTGGCTTGCGAGTACGACCCGCTCCGCATCTTCGGGGTTCACCAGTAGCGTCACCACGTCGGTGGTGGCTGCCTTGGCGTCCGCGTCGGGCGTCATTTTTTGTCCCGCGGCGAGAACCTGCGCGTCCTGCAGGACCGTCGTCGTAATTGCATCCGGCGAGTTCTGCGGATGGAAGGTGACCAGCACATCCACATGCGTGCCCGGAAGCAGGAAGCCCGCGACTCCGACGATCTGGTCGCTGCGCAGCGAGATGGCGCGCATGCCCTCGGGAATCTTGGCCGTGAGACCGATGCCCGATCCGGCGGCGGATAACTGGGTGTTGAGAATCGGCTGACCGGCGGCGAGAGGATAAAGAACGGTGCGTCCGGCGACCTGCTCGGGCTTGGCAAAGGCGCCTTCAAGCGGAGAGGTGATCGGCCATTGCACAATTTTGACGTTGGCCGGGTTCAGCACCTCTCCAGCCTGGATCGGCACGGAGCTGGTGACATAGCCCAGGGTCTTCGGCGGTTCGACGACGTGCGCCTTGTTGAATTTCTGGCTGAGCCAGAAGGTGAAGAGCGCGGAGCCGACGAGCGAAAGGAAGAGCGAGAGAATGAGGCGGCGTGCAATCATGAGGTCACCGGGCCAGGCCTTGCGTATACAGCGTTGCGCAGCAGCCTGCGGCGATCGCCAGACCATACGGCAGGCGCAGCGTGCTGGCGTTCAAAACATTTAGCTCAGGATGCGGCGTCAGTCCCTGCTCTTTGTGATGCGTGGCAAGCGCGGCCACGTTGAACAGGGTCGACTTCAGCCGGCCGCGCATCAGAGCCATTCCAACGGCCATGACGCCTCCGGTGATCGCGGTCAGCACCAGCAGATAAGCGGAGTTCGGCAGGCCCGCCAGGCATCCGGCCGCGGCGATCAGCTTGACGTCGCCCGCGCCCATGCCGCCGGCGAGATGAAAGATCAGGAAGACCGCGCCACAGAAGAGTGCGGCGCCAAAAGAAGACAGAAGACCATGCCAGCCGTCGAGCGAGAGATGCAGCAGCAATCCAGCCAGAAGAGACGGGCCGGTCAGGATGTTCGGAATCCTGCGGCTCTTGATATCGGTAGCCGCGCCAATGAGCGCGCATGCAGTCGCGGCGGCCGGATAAACGAACTCTCTGTCGATGTGCATGGGATGGATCCTTGCCGAAGATTGGGAAGAAAAATAGAGGGCTCGCACGGTGTGCTTACCCCCTCTGATCGGTGGAAATCAAGGGCGATTTCTGGCCCGTCGCCCAAAACAGGTTTTGAGGTAAGTAACTGAGCACCAGGTTCGAAGCGATTCAAACAAGATGCTCAGTCGCCTGGTTGAAGAACGACCAGTTCCCTCAACGGAAGAACCGATCCCCACCAGCGCCCGACCGGACGCCCAGAGGGGAACTAGATGCCCGAGGTGAGGTTGTTGCCGACGGTGTTGAAGGCGTTCGAGATGGTGTTGGCGAGCGAGCGCATGGAGACGAGGGCGCCGAGACCGACGAGGGCGGCAACGAGAGCGTACTCGATCAGGTCCTGGCCGGACTCGTCGACGATGAGATTGTTCACGATCTGCTTGAGGTTCTTCATGGTGGTTCTCCTTGTATGGTTCTATGTTCTGGAATGCCTGGTCGCTCTTGGAACTCAGCGGCTAAACAGAGATTAGGTTCCGTGTTGCCTTCTAACAACGGTCGGAAGGTGGTACCGCTTCAATCTTTCGAGGTA
Organism: Granulicella rosea; assembly: GCF_900188085.1. GTDB lineage: Bacteria > Acidobacteriota > Terriglobia > Terriglobales > Acidobacteriaceae > Edaphobacter > Edaphobacter rosea. The sequence goes on along the minus strand of NZ_FZOU01000001.1, from coordinate 1,321,332 downwards.
TAGGGGGTGCTTCCAACGTAACCCCCGGAAAGTTACCTTGCTACCGGACGAGATTACTGCCGTGTCGCTTTCCAGCGTTGGAGATGGCTTGAATCACATCCTTCAAGGTCTTTAGTTTCATCATGTTGAACATATCGTCTCCAATGCGCGCCGAGTTGCGGTCTGATTCATTTCCGGACATTTTGTACGAGGTTTTCCACGGCCGGCACCCATCCCCCAAAGGTGGGTTGCCCGTCCTTCCCAATTTTGTGTTTGGGGACTCAGGACATTCGCGTTGCTCCATTTCGGACGACACCTCTGCTCGTCTTATCGGCTGGAATTCGTTTTTCTACTGCCTTTGGGGGAGTGAACCAGCCCTCGCGCCGGAACGCTCGAACGTATGCGACACTGTCTCAGCAGCGAAATGCGATGGCGGATCGCGTCCGCGGAAGAGCATGAGCCGCAAACCGGATGTCGCTGGGAAAACGATTACCGACAGGTGCAAAGCATGGGTAGGAACGAGGAGCTTTCACGCCGCGATCTGCTGAAGGGGCTGGGTGGAGCGGCCGGCGCAACGCTGCTGGCCCCTTCGGCTATGGCGTTCCATCAAAAGGGGCTTACGACGAAGCCGGACGTACCGCTGGCAGTGGAGCCGTTCAAACTGGGCGATGTGACACTCCTCGATGGCCCCTTTCTCGAAGCTCGCAAGCGCGGAGAACGATATCTTCTAAGCCTCGACTCGGACCGCATGCTGCATACCTTTCGGGTCAACGCGGGCCTTCAGCCGAAGGCTGCGGTCTACGGAGGCTGGGAGTCGGTGGCGACTTGGGCCGACATACACTGCCAGGGACACACGCTCGGCCACTACCTCTCGGGCTGTGCGCTGATGTACGGCGCGACGGGCGACTCGCAATTCAAACAGCGTTGCGACTATATCGTCGCCGAGCTGCGCGCATGCCAGATCGCCGGCAAGACAGGGCTCCTGACCGCGTTTCCCGAGGGGAACTCGCTGATGGATGCGGTGTTAACGGGCAAAAAGTATTCTGGTGTTCCCTGGTACACGCTGCATAAGGTCTATGCAGGTCTACGCGATGCGAGCGTTTACACCGGCAATCCCATGGCGTTGACGGTGCTGGTGAGCTACGCGGACTGGGCCGTCACGGCCACGGAGCCGCTCTCGGACGTGGAGTTTCAGAAGATGCTCCGAGAGGAGCACGGCGGCATGAACGAGGTGATGGCCGACCTCTACCAGATGACCGGCGACGTGCGCTATCTCGATCTGGCGAAGCGCTTCTGCCACCAGGCCATCCTCGAGCCGCTGGCCCGGCAGGTCGACCGGCTGGATGGGCTGCATGCCAACACACAGATTCCAAAGGTGATCGGCTTCAACCGCATCTACTCGCAGACGGGCCAGAAGGAACTCTACGTTGCCTCCGCGTATTTCTGGCAGACGGTGGTGACTACGCGCTCGTTCGTCAACGGGAACCATGGCGACGTGGAACACTTCTTCCCTGTTACCGACTTCGCGCGGCATGTCTTCTCGGCCAAGGCGTCCGAGACCTGCTGCGACTACAACATGCTCAAGCTCACGCGCATGCTGTTTCAGCTTGCGCCGACGGCCGCTTATGCCGACTTCTACGAACGCGCGCTGTACAACGACATTCTCGCCTCGCAAGACCCCGACACCGGCATGGTGACTTACTATCAGGGCAATCGGCCGGGATATATGAAGCTCTACTGCACGCCGGTCGACTCGTTCTGGTGCTGCACCGGAACGGGCATGGAGAACCATGCCAAGTACAACGACTCGATCTACTTCAAGGGCCCGGGCGCGCTGTATGTGAACCTCTTTATCCCTTCCGTTGTAACCTGGGCGAGGGGCGTCACGCTGACGCAGACGACGCAGTTCCCCGAGCAGGCCGGGACGAAGCTGCAATGGAAGACCGCGAAGCCCATCGAACTGACGGTGAAGTTGCGGCATCCGTATTGGTGCCGGACCGCGACGGTGCGGATCAACGGCAAGGTCGCGGTCGAATCGAAGCTGCCCAGCTCCTACATGGAGCTGAAGAGGGTTTGGCGAGATGGCGACGTCCTCGAGGTCGACCTGCCGATGGAGTTGAAGGCCGTGCCGCTGCCGGGCAGCCCGCAGATCGTCGCGTTCGTCTACGGGCCGATCGTGCTGGCGGGCGATCTGGGTAGCGAAGGCATCGCGCCCGGAGCGGACCTGAACGTCAACGAACGGCTTTACGGTGAGGTCCTGAAGGAACCATATGCGGCGCCAGTCTTGAAAGGCGATCCTGCCGCTCTGCTCCGGCAGGCGACGCCGGCGGACGAACCGCTGAGCTTCCACCTTCCGGCGACGGGTTCAGCCAGCTCGGTCAGGCTCTCGCCTTATTACAAGATCGCCCATCGGCGCTACGTCACCTACTGGAAGCTGGCGTAGCCGCAATCGTCGCGGCGATTTGCTCGATCGCGGCGATGTTCCCTACGAGTTCCGGCGTCAGGTCGTAGCGCGTTTGGAGATAGGCGGGATCGTTATAGCTGACCTTCGTGGCGCCGTTCGCGTCTTCCGCGATCAGGATCTTGAGGGGCAGGTCGAGCGCGCTGTCCGGCGCGGCCAGCATGAGGGGCGTGCCAGCCTTTGGGTTGCCGAAGATGACGAGTTTCGTATCGTGCATCTCCATGCCGACTCTGGCTGCTTCACCGCTATGGTCGATCACGGCGAATACCGTGATCGCCTTCGCCTGAAGGATCGCCAGTAGATGCTGCAGCACCTCCTGGGCGGGCCGCGCGCTGTCCAGATGTACGATTCCCTTCTTCCCCGTCGTCTTCATTTCGCCTCCCGTTTCTTGCGCCGTGCGCTCGGTCTCTTAGCTCTCGTGCGTCTGCAGAAACTCCCGCATGATCTTAACGACCTCTTCAAGATGCGTCTCCAACGCGAAGTGACCGGTGGGCAGCAGATGCACCACTGCGCTGGGAAGATCGCGCTGGAAGGCCTTCGCTCCGGCGGGGATGAAGTAGGGATCAAACTCTCCCCAGACGGCGAGCAGAGGCGGATTGCTCTCGCGGAAGTAGCGGTGGAACTCCGGATAGAGGCGGACGTTGCTCGCGTAGTCCAGAAATAGATCGAGCTGGGTCTCGACGTTGCCGGGCCGCTGCATGAGCGCGGCATCGAGCGTGTAGCCTTCGGGCTTGATAAGGCTCGAATCGGGGATGCCGACGCCGTATTCATGGCGGATGCCTTCGGAGGTCAGGGCGGGGCGAAGCACGTCGCGGTTCTCCGGCGTTGGATCGCGCCAGTAACGCTGGATCGGCTGCCATGCGTCGCCCAGGCCTTCTTCGTACGCGTTGCCGTTCTGCGAGACGATGGCCCACACGCGCTCGGGCGCCGTCATCGCCAGGCGGAAGCCCGTCGGAGCGCCATAGTCGAAGACGTAGAGCGCGTACGTTGCAAGGTTCAACGCCTCGGTAAAGGCGAGGATCGTCTTCGCCAGCGAATCGAAGGTATAGGTGTAGCCACGGCCTTGGGGTATCTCCGTGAAGCCGAAGCCCGGCAGGTCGGGCGCAATGACGCGGTAACGGTCGGCGAGCCTCGGGATCAGCTCCCGGTACTGAAACGATGAGGAGGGAAACCCGTGCAGGAGAAGCACGACCGGCGCATCGACCGGCCCGGCCTCGCGGTAGAAGACGCGAACGCCATCGGCCTGGACGAAGTGATGAGAGGTATACGGAATGGACAAAAATTCACTCATGGCGTCAGACTCTTCCTTCGTAACGGTGTTCAGAACTGAACGACTACCTTGCCCTTGCTTCCTCTTGCGACGAGATCGTGCGCCTCTGCTATGGTGTCACGTCCGAAGGACTGCGCAGCCAGCAGCGGGCGAAGTTCGTTCTTGTCCGCCAGCTTCGAGATCGCCAGAAGAATCTCGCCGTGATGAGCGCGTCCGATGCCGGAGATGAGAGGAAAGAGCGTGAATACGCCGGAGTAGGTGGCTCCGCGAAAAGACAGCGGTGCGAGTGAGTGCGATCCCCAGCCGAGACAACTGACGACATGCCCGGTGTAACGCTTCGTCGCGACGAACGATGCATCCAGCACCGGGCCGCCCAGCGTGTCGTAAACGATGTCGAAGCCCTCTCCGGCGGTATGCGCCCGCATATACTCTTCGACCGGCGTGTTGCGGTCGATGGCGATCGCGCCAAGCTCTTCGACAAGCGAGCGCTTGTCCTCGGAGATCGTGGCGTAGACCTTTGCACCCGCAGCCAGGGCGAGCTGCACCGCCGCGTAACCAACGCCCCCGGCGCCCGCATGGATCAGCACCTTCTGGCCCTCGTGAACCTTCGCCCGGTCGACGAGTCCTTCCCACGCGGTGATGGCAACCAGCGGCAATGCGGCCGCCTGCAGCATGCTCAGCGTCTTCGGCTTCGGCGCCAGCAGGTCTGCGTCCACGGCGATGTACTCTGCCAGCGTACCCTGCAGACCGCCGACGCCGCCCACCATGCCGAAGACCTCATCGCCGGGATGAAAGGCGGTGACGCCTACGCCGACAGCCTCGACCGTCCCTGCCATATCGAGCCCCAGCACGGCGGGCAACGGCTGCTTCGCGTGTCCGGCCTGCCCGGCCCGAATCTTGGTGTCGAGCGGATTCACGCCACTGGCAGCGATCCGTACCAGAACCTGTCCGGGCTGCGGCTCGGGCGTGGCGACCGCTCTCTCTTGAAACGGTCCGTTTACGGCCTCTACGACGTAAGCCTTCATCGCTTCTCCTTTGCCGCGCCGTCATCATGAGCGCAATGCGCGCAATGAAGATTGAAGCCAGCGCGGCCAGAATATCACTGGAGATGATCAACGCCCTGGCGATCACGGCCCGTAACCGCGGCGGATGGGGGCCGGCGAGACGAAGCATCGACGCCCCCATCTATCGATCAGGCCTGGGTATAGTCCATGCCATCGAGATCCGCGATCAGACTCGGTCCGGATGGCTTCCAGTTCAGCTTCTGCTGCGTCAGCGCGCTCGAAGCCGGCATATCGTTTGCGGCGAAGCGGCCAAGCCAGCCGAAGTGTGCGTCCACCTCCTCGGGCTTGATGCTAACCACCGGCACGTTCAGCCCACGGGCCAGCGCCTCGGCGATCGCCTTCATCGATACGCCCTCCTCGTCGACCGCGTGATAGATCGCGCCCGGCTCGGCCTTCTCAAAGGCCAACCGATAGAGCAGCGCCGTGTCCGAGACATGCGCCGCGGGCCAGCGGTTGCCGCCTTCGCCGATGTAAGCCGACACGCCCTTCTCCCGCGCGACCGCTGTGACGTACGGCACCAAACCCTGCTTACGCGTGTCGTGGATCTGCGCCAGCCGCACGACCGAGGTGTTCACTCCGCGCTTCGTCAACTCCAGCACCGCGGCCTCCGACGCCACGCGCGGATTCCACGATGCGACCGGTCCGTCCTCCGTAGCGGGCTTGCCGTCGACACCGCTCACGATCGCCGTGCCGGAGGTGACGACGAACGGCCGGTTCGAACCCAGCAGCACCTCGCCCATCGCCAGAATCGCCGCGTGGTCGTTGTCGCAGTTCTGCTGGAAGTTCGCGAAGTTATGGTTGAACGCCAGGTGGACGACGCCGTCGGTCTCAGCCGCTCCCTTACGCAGACTGTCGAGGTCTTCGATATTGCCGTGCAGCACATCGGCGCCGGCCGCCCGCAGCGCCTCTGCGCCCGCCTCCGAACGCGTCAGGCCCAGCACCCGATGTCCTGCCTGAATCAGCTTCGGCACAAGCGCCGAACCGATGAATCCCGTTGCCCCAGTCACAAAGATACGCATGGTGTCTCTCCTTTAGCCTCGACGAATACGCAGCTTATCTGCGCCGTCCATCAGTAGATGGCGCATGATTCACGGACGATCTATACTGAAAGTCCGCATGATCGGCTCAATCGTCCTGCATCCACAACCCGAGACTCCACTCTCTGAAGCAAAAGAGAGCGGTGCGCCGCTGCCGCTTACCGCGGAGACGATGGACCCGCTCTCCGAGGTGCTCGCCCTGTTGAAGCCGCGCAGCTATTCGGCGGGCGGCTTCGCGGTGCATGGCGACCTGGCGATCCACTTCCCAAAACACCAGGGCATCAAATGTTACGCGGTGCTCGCCGGGCGGTGCTGGCTCGTGGTCGAAACGGAGCCCGAGCCGGTGCTGCTTCAGGCCGGCGATTGCTTCCTCCTGCCGCGCGGATTGCCGTTCCGCCTCGCGACCGACCTCGCGCTCGAACCGGTCCACTACACCGTCGCCATCGCCCGGCTGGGCATGACGCGTGAGTGTCCCGGCCTGACCGAGGGCGTTCCGTATATCGCCGGCGGCCACTTCGCCCTGTCGGGCGCGCATGCGGAGATGCTGCTGCAATCCCTGCCGCCCATCGTCCACATCCGCAGCGAGCAGGACAAGGAGGCGATGCGGTGGTCGCTCGAACGCATGCGCGAGGAACTCCGCACGCCCAGGCCCGGCGGATCGCTGATTGCGCAGCAACTGGCGTACATGATGCTCGTGCAGGCGCTCCGCCTGCACCTGAGCGACGCATCCAGCGTCGTGCCCGGCTGGCTTTCCGCGCTGACGGACAAGCATATGAGCCTCGCCATCGCCAGCATGCATCAGGACCCGGGCCATCCCTGGACGCTGCCGTCGCTGGCCGAACGCGTCGGCATGTCGCGCTCGGTCTTTGCCCTGCGCTTCCGCGAGACGGTCGGCGCAACCCCCATGGAATACCTCACACGCTGGCGCATGCTGCTGGCGGCCGACCGGCTGAAGAGCTCTTCAGATGGCCTCTGCGTCATTGCGCAGTCGCTGGGCTATGAGTCGGAGAGCGCCTTCGGCAAGGCCTTCCGCCGTGTCATGGGCTGCTCGCCCAGGCAGTACGCCCGAGTGACGCCGCGTACGGCGGAATGATGCGCGCGACCCGCTCGTGCCGGAAGTGAGACGCACCTGCCGGTCAGGTCTTCGGCCTCCCCGCATTACCGCCAGAGCCCGGTTCCCTGATACGTCCGTGTCGCAGCCACTTCTTTTCGCCTATGAAAAGTGGCATACTCTCGGGGAGGGCAAAGCAACGTCATGGCCACAGCAACCAAGGCATCGAAGCCGTCCGCGGGCAAGTCGAAGAAGGTCGTCAACTACGCCACGCCCGCGTTGGAAAAGGGTCTCGATGTCATCGAACTGCTGGCCCGCCAGCCGCGCGGTCTCACCAAGAGCCAGTTGGCGCGCGAGCTGAATCGCACCGTCTCCGAGATCTTCCGCATGCTTCTCTGCCTCGAACGCCGCGGCTACATCGCGCAGGTTGAGGAAGAGCAATACTCCCTTACGCTGAAGCTCTTCAAGCTGGTGCAGGAGCATCCGCCGACCGAGCGCCTCATCGTCGACGCGCTGCCGGTGATGAATCGTCTCGCGCACGAGACGCTGCAGAGCTGCCACATGGGCGTGCTCGAAGGCAGCCAGGTCGTTATCGTCGCGCAGACCAACGCGCCCACCGACATCGGCTTCTACGTCAAACTCGGCTCGCAGGTGGACATCATGGAGGCCGCGAGCGGCTACGTCATACTTGCCCATCTGGACCCCGCGCAACGCGCCCGCACCATCGGCGAATGGACCCGCAAGACCGGCAACACGCCGCCGCGCGACCTCGAAACGCATCTTGAACGCATCCGCAAGGCCGGCTTCGAAAAGCGCGCGAGCTACCTCGTCAAGGGCATTGTGAACATCAGCTTCCCCATCTTCGCCGACCGGGGCTCAGCCGTCGGCGCGCTTACCGTGCCTTACATTCAGCATAGCGAGGCCAACACCCATGCAACGGACGTCACCGACGCCCTTCGCCGAGCGGCGCTCGAGATCAGCACCGCGATCGGCGGCAAGCAGTACAAGGCCTGACAGCTAGAGCACAGCCTGGACCGCGACCTTAGCCAGCTTCGCGCGACGACGCACGCGAAGCGCATACGCAGCAACCACAACATAGCAGGACGCAACGACGATGTAGCCCATCGCGTAACTGCCTTCCAGACGCGCCACCAGACCCAGCAGCGGCGGCACAATCGCCCCACCCACCACGGACATCACGATCAACGACCCGCCGATCTTCGTCCTCTTGCCCAGTCCCTTCAGCCCCAACGCAAAGATGGTTGGGAACATGATCGACATGAAGAAGCTTGTCGCCACCAGCGCCGCGACGCCTGATGTTCCGGGCCTCCATACAGCTATGAGGATCAGTCCAAGATTCACCACTGCGTAGACGGCCATCATGGCGGTCGGAGCGATCCAGCGCATCAACGCGGTCGAAAGAAAGCGTCCGCAGGTCAGCGCGATCAGGTTGCCGGTCAACAATAATCCGGCGCCGCGCTCGGTCACATGGGTGTACTGCTTCATGTACGGGATGAACGCCGACCACGTGCCTACCTGCGCGCCGCAGTAGCAGAACTGCGCCAGCACCGCCGCTCTCACGCTGCCCATCTTCAGCAGCGCGGCAAGCTGCGACAGGACCGTCTCGTCATCGATCTCGACGTTCGCGACGGTGATCGTTCCACCCGAGGGCAACCGCTTCGTGGCTAGGACCGCGCCCAGCAGCAACACCACAATCCCCAGCGCGACATAAGGCGGCACGACGCGCATCAACTCGCCATGAAGGTAAGCCGCATAGGTTCCCTGCGCCTTCATCTCGGTCACTCGGTCCGGGGCAAGCTCCACGCCCGAGAAGATAAACCATGTGCCCACCAGGATCCCCGCGATCGCCCCGGCGGGGTTGAAGGCCTGCGCGAAGTTCAATCGCCGCTCCGAAGTCTCGGCCGGACCAGCCTCCGCGATGAACGGATTCGCCGCCGTCTCGAGCATCGCCGAGCCGCAGCCGATCAGGAAGAGAGCCGTCAGCATCAAGCCGTAGGTATCGAGCACAGCCGCGGGCCAGAACATCAGCGTCCCCACGCCGAACACCGCCAGCCCGCACAACATGCCGACTTTATAACCCCAACGACGCATCGCGATCGCCATCGGCAGAGACATGGTGAAGTAACCCAGGAACACCGCCGTCTGCACCAGTTGCGCCTGAAACGGCGAGAGCTCGAACGACTTCTTGAACTGCTGCACCAGGATGTCGGTCAGGTTGTTCGACATGCCCCAGAGGAAGAACAGCGCGATCACCAGCACGAAGACAACGGCGAATCCTTCGCGAAAGAGCGGCGCCTCGCTGCTGAATTCCCGGTTACTCGTCCCTCGTGTGGTCAGGTTCACGCCTGCGCTCCTTCGATCCCGTAGAACGCCATCGCGCTCTTCGCAAACACATCCTGCCGCTCGTCGGTCGAGAATCCGGCGAAGAAGCTGTCCAGCAGAGCCCACCACGGTGCGTAGCCGGTCGCCACGAGGCACACCGGCCAGTCCGACCCAGCCATCAGGCGTTGCGTACCAAAGGCCTCGACACAGACATCCAGATAGGGCTGCAGATCCTCGGCGCGCCATGCGGACCGATCCGCCTCCGTCGCCAACCCCGACAGCTTGCACCGGACATTCTCCGCACGCGCCAGCTCCTTCAGCCGCGTGCGCCATGGCTCCAGCTCGCCCTTCGCAATCCTCGGCTTTGCAGCATGGTCCAGCACGAAACGCTGGTTCGGATGCCGCCGCACAAACCGTGTCGCCTCGTCCAACTGGTTGTCGTAGATCAACAGATCGTAGGTCAGACCTCGCGCCGTCAGTTCACGCACACCACGGTTGAAAGCCTCGTCCTCCAGAAACCCCCTGAGTTGATCTTGCACGATCTCCCGCAGACCCACGAGCTTTGTCTCATCGGCAAACTCCTCCAGCATGGCGCCAAGGTTCGCCGACCGCAGCGGCGCCCAACCCACGACGGCGCATATCGCCGCACTCTCCCGTGCGCACTGCAGCAGGAACTTCGTCTCCAGGACGGATTGCCTCGCCTGCACCGCGACAGCCGCCTGCACCCCCGCAGTCGCGAGAACATCCTCCAGCTCAGCGGTGAGGAAGTCCCTTCGCAAGGCGGCCATATCCTCGTTCAACCACGCGAACTCCCGCGCGTCGTACCGCCAGAGATGATGGTGCGCGTCGATGCGGAGCATGCTCACGCCAGTCCGCTATTCCACCGCTCGTGTGCGGTTCCGCAGCTCGCCGATGCTCTCGATCGCGATGACCATCTCTTCGCCATCCTGCAACCAACGCCTAGGCGTCCGTCCCAGTCCGACGCCTGGAGGCGTACCCGTGCTGATGACGTCGCCCGCCTCAAGCGGCAGGATGCTGGAGATGTACTCGATCAACTGCGGTATGCGGAAGATCAGGTCACGCGTGTTTGCCGACTGCATCGTCTCGCCCGACAGCGTCAGGCTGATGCCCAGCGCATGGGCGTCCTTCACTTCATCGCTCGACACAATCCACGGTCCCATCGGCGTGAACGTCGGAAAGCTCTTGCCCAGGTTCCACTGCGACGTCGCGAGCTGCACGCCGCGTGCGCTCACATCGTTCACGATCGTGTAGCCGAAGACATACTGCTCCCAATCCCCGGCGGCGATCTTGTGTCCCGGCTTGCCGATCACAACCGCAAGCTCCGCCTCGTAGTCCGGCTCGGTCGCATTCGGCGGCAGCAGCACATCGCTGTCCGGCCCGGTGATCGAAGACGACAGCTTAAGGAAGACGGTCGGCACCTTCTGCACGGTCATCTTCGACTCCGCCGCGTGCTCCCGGTAGTTCAAACCAATGCCAAAGATGCGCGGCGGATTCATCAGCGGCGCGGTCAGCGACACGTCCTTCAGCTCGACCGTCTCCCCTGTGAAGGGCGGCGCCTTCGCTCCGCTGCGCAGGTACGCCAGCAGCGCATCGACTCCCTTCTGCTCGATCACTCGAATTACATCGCCTTCGAGCACGCCCGAGCCCGCCGCGCCATTCCTTACATACGAAACAAACTTCATTGCGACACCCCTGCCAACCGTTTCTCTTCCGACATCTTTCGCCAGACGCTTCCCCCCGGATACGCGAACTCCGCGAGCGACTCCGGCAGAATCTCGCAACTATAACCCGCCATGCGCGGGACAAGATAGTGCCCGCGCCGAATCTTGACGGGATCGCGAAAGTGCTCGTGCAGATGGTCTACGTACTCGATCACGCGGTCTTCCAAGGTGCACGAGACGCCGAGGAAGTCGAAGATCGAAAGATGCTGCACATACTCGCACAGCCCGACGCCGCCCGCATGCGGACATACCGGGACGCCGAACTTCGCCGCCATCAGCAGGATCGCCAGATTCTCGTTCACGCCGGCCACGCGGCAACTGTCGATCTGGCAGACGTCGATCGCCTCGGCCTGCAGCAACTGCTTGAACATGACCGCGTTCTGGCAGTGCTCGCCCGTCGCGATCCTCACCGGTCTTACCTCGCGCCGGATGCGGGCGTGGCCGAGAATGTCGTCCGGACTGGTCGGCTCCTCCATCCACCAGGGCTGCAACTCGGCGAGCTGCCGGGTTCGTGCAATCGCCTCTTCCACGCCCCAACGCTGGTTGGCGTCGACCATCATGCGATTCTTCCAGCCGATCTCCTCGCGCACGATGCGTCCGCGCCGCAGATCGTCGGCCGCGTCTCCGCCCACCTTCAGCTTGAACTTCGTCCAACCGTCCGCCAGCCCCTCATGGCAGAGCCTTCGAATCTTCTCGTCGCTGAACCCGAACCAACCGGCCGAGGTCGTATAGGCCGGGTATCCTTCGCTCTCGAGCCGCGCCAGCCGCTCCGCCTGTCCTGCCTTTCCGCGGCGCAGAAGCTCCAGCGCCTCCGCCGGCGAGAGTGCGTCGGCGATGTAGCGGAAGTCCACCGCGGCGACGATCTGCTCCGGCGTCATGTCGGCCAGCAGCTTCCACACGGGCTTGTCTTCCGCCTTCGCATACAGATCCCAGACCGCGTTGATGAGCGCTCCGCAGGCGAGATGAATCACGCCCTTCTCCGGCCCAAGCCAGCGAAACTGCGTGTCGCCCGTCACCTCCAGGTAGAAGGCATTCAGGTCTTTGGCGATCGAATCGAGCGTGCGGCCCACCACAAACTTCGTCAGGTATTCGAGCGCCGCGACGCAGAGCTCCGTCCCGCGTCCAAGCGTAAAGGTAAGTCCATGCCCCTCCAGTTCGCCATCGGTCTCGAGGATGCAATACGCGGCCGAGTAATCGGGATCCTTGTTCACCGCATCGGACCCGATATGGTGCAGCGAGGTCGGAAAGCGCAGATCGATCACGCGTGCGCCGGTAATAGTCGTAGCTTTCAATCGTTCCTCGCAAAGAGATCAACTGGTGGACAAACCGTGGAAACGCCGCTCCGTTGCCGCAACCGGAATTGTAGAGAGCCTCTACATTTTTCGTCAATGAAAAACAAATTGCACCGGAAAATTCAGGACCCCAACCCGGACAAGGCCATTTTACACATGCAATTATATTTTCAAATTTGACATCGCTTGCCGCGCGCAAGTACAACCATCTCGGCCCATCCTCGGCGCCGTGGGAGGTTCCCTTGTTTTCCCTCGATAAGAAGCGCGCCGTCGTCACCGGCGCCGCCAGCGGCATCGGCCTGGCCATCGCACAAACATTTGCCGCACAGGGCGCTGAAGTCGTCCTTCTGGATCTCGACGAGGCCAAAGCGATCGAAGCCGCCGCTTCTATTGGCCGAAACGCCACGGGCATCGGATGCAACGTGGCCGACGAGGCTTCGGTCGCCGATGCCTTCGCCCGCATTGCGCCGGCTGCCTCGCTGCTCATCAACTGCGCCGGCATCGCGCATGTCGGCAACCTCGCCTCGACGACCGCCGCAGACTTCGACCGGCTCTACCACGTCAATGTCCGTGGGACGTTCCTGTGCATGCAAGCCGCGCTTCCCGGCATGCTTGCACAGGGCGGCGGCGTCATCCTCAACATGGCGTCCATCGCCGCGACCCGCGGCCTCGCGGACCGCTTCGCTTATTCGATGACCAAGGGCGCCGTCCTCTCCATGACGCTCTCGGTCGCGAAGGACTACATCGAGCAGGGTATCCGCTGCAACTGTATCTCTCCGGCGCGCGTTCATACGCCGTTCGTCGATGGCTTTCTCAAGAAGAACTATCCCGGCCAGGAGGCGGAGAAGATGAAGACTCTTGCCGCCTCGCAACCCATCGGCCGCATGGGTCAACCCGCCGAGATCGCGCAGCTCGCGCTCTATCTCTGCTCCGATGAAGCGTCGTTCCTTACCGGGTGCGACTACCCTATCGATGGCGGCTACTTCAACCTTCGCTAAGCCGCGGGAGTTTGTCTTGGACCTTGGACTCAGAGATCGCGTCATCCTCGTCACGGGCGGCGGCGCCGGCATCGGCGAAGCCGTCACACGCGCCTGCCTCGCTGAGGGAGCGACCGTGGTCGTCATCAGCCGCCGGTCGCAGAACGTGCAAAACTTCCTCGCCGAGATGGCGGCCACGAACGCCGCGTGCGACTTCTTCGAAGCCGACCTCGAAGATCCCGAAGCGTGCCGCGCCGCCGTCGAGTCTGTCGCCGCGCGCCATCGACGGATCGACGGGCTGGTGAACAATGCCGGCGCCAACGACGGCATCGGCCTCGAAGGCGGCGACCCAGGCCGTTTCCTGACGAGCCTGAAGAGGAACCTCGTCCACTACTATGCGATGGCCCACTATGCCCTGCCGCTGCTCAAGGAGTCGCGCGGCTCCATCGTAAACATCAGCTCCAAGGTCGCGCTGACCGGCCAGGGCGGAACCTCCGCCTACGCCGCGGCCAAGGGCGCACAGCTCGCGCTCACCCGCGAGTGGGCCGCCGAGCTGCTTCCCTTTGGCATCCGCGTCAACAGCGTTCTGCCCGCGGAGGTGATGACCCCTCTTTACCGCCGGTGGCTCGACTCGACGGATGATCCCGAGACAACGCTCCGCCATATCACCGACCGGATTCCGCTCGGCCGCCGCATGACCGAAGGCGCGGAGATCGCCGCGATGACGGTCTTCCTGCTCTCCTCTGCCAAATCCGGCCACACGACCGCGCAACATATGGTGGTCGACGGCGGCTACACCCATCTCGACCGGTCACTCACATAGCCGCCCGCCGAAGAAATCCACATAAAATCTTTATTTCGATTTTCGCCATTCATTCGCTTAGAATCGGATGCAGAGATGTCCATTCCAAAAGCAGGAACGAAAGTTTCTATGACGGAGATCGAAGAGGCCGGGCAGAGATTCGGAGCGCTCGCCCGCAAGATCGTGCATGTGGATATGGACGCCTTCTATGCCTCGGTGGAGCAACGCGACGATCCAGGGCTACGCGGAAGGCCGGTGGTCGTTGCGTGGAAGGGAAAGCGGTCCGTCGTCTGCGCGGCTTCTTACGAGGCGAGGCGCTTCGGCGTTCGCTCGGCCATGCCGGCGGTGACGGCCGAGCGTCTGTGCCCGGAGGCGATCTTCGTGCCTCCCGACTTCACCCGCTACAAGGCCGCTTCGCAGGGGGTTCGCGAGATATTCCAGAGGCATACGGATCTGATCGAACCGCTGTCGCTCGACGAGGCATATCTCGATGTCACCGAGAACAAGCTGGGGCTGCCGACCGCAACGCGCGTCGCGAAGAGAATCCGAGAACAGATATGGGAAGAGTTGCATCTCACCGCCTCTGCCGGCGTGGCGCCGAACAAATTTCTGGCAAAGATCGCGTCCGACTGGCGAAAGCCGAACGGGCAGTTCGTGGTTCAGCCGCATGAGGTGCAGGCGTTTCTCATGCCGCTCCCCGTCGGCCGCATTCCCGGCGTGGGCAAGGTCACCGAAAGCCGCATGGCCCAAGTCGGCATCAAGACGGTCGGAGACATTCACGCCATGGAGATGCCGGCGCTCGAAGGGCATTTTGGCCGGTATGGCCGCCGTCTTTACGAACTCGCGCGCGGCATCGACCACAGCCCTGTCGTGTCGAATCGGTCGAGCAAATCGATCTCCGCCGAGGACACGTTCGAGGCCGATCTTCCGCTGGCGGAGACCGAGCCGCTGCTGCGAAAGCTGGCCGAAAAAGTCTGGACCGCCTCGCGCCAGAATGCCAGGATGGCCCGCACCGTCGTGCTGAAGCTCAAGACAAAGGAGTTCTATACGCTCACCCGAAGTCTGACCCCACCGCTGATGCCTACTTCGGTCGAGGAGTTTACGGCCGTCGCGCTCGCTCTGCGCGAGCGTGTGGAACTGAAGCCTGAACAGCTCTTCCGCCTGGTCGGCGTGGGCCTCAGCAACTTCCAGGCTGAGGCGGAACCGAAGTCGCCGCTCTTCCTTGAGGACACTGCGCAATGCGTGGACAGCGGCGCCGCAGGATGAGAGCCGATTTTTTGCTAAGCTCATGAGCAACGATGCAGACTGGCCGGCTCATGAGATCGAGTAACCGGCAGTCGCATCCAGGGGGATGCATGGCAGAGACCAAGACCGTGATCGAGCAGGCGTATTCCGCATTCAACAGGCGAGACATCGGCGACGCGCTTGCGCTGATGGCGGAAGACGTCAGTTGGCCCAGGGCGTCCGAAGGCGGCAAGGTGATCGGGAAAGAGGAGATTCGCGCCTATTGGACTCGGCAGTGGAGCGAGTTCGATCCTCATGTCGAACCGCTTGCCATCACCGAGGCGGACGGAGGCAGGTTCCACGTGAGGGTGCATCAAGTCGTCAAGAGTCTTGCAGGAGAGCTTCTCGCGGACGGCGAGGTTCTCCACATATTCACCTTGCACGGCGGTCTGATCGCTGCGATGGATCTTGGCGAAGAGGCCGATGCATCCGCCGGCCCGTCTGCTGCATTCGCACATCGATCCTGATTGCAGAGGATGCTTCGCCGTAATCGGCCATGCCGCATCCCGATCACGGCTGTGGCATGGCCGCGTCGTCGATCTCCAGGCGAAGATAGTCCCAGACGACGCCCGTGCTTACCTCTCCGGCGGGCACGGTGAAGGTGAGGGTATTTTCGCCGGGCTTCAGAAGATCGGCGTCGAACTTCAGAGTACGTTGCTGCCATAGCCCCTTGTCGGTGTTGTAGCGGATCGCGTCCGTGTTGATAAGGCGCAGGTTCGCCGGCTGGCCTCCGTCGCCGATCGCGCCGATTGGCTGACCGTTGAGCGAAACAGGCAGGCCGCTTCGCATGCCGTTCACGCCCGCCAGCGCGACACGCAGCGCGGCGGTTCCGTGCAGCTTCCCTGCGACGTTGAACTTGATGGTCCAGTTCGTCTCGCGTCCCTTGCCGTATACGGCCCACGGTCCACGCTGATCGGTCTGCGGATACTGCGCGAGCGACTCCGCTTTGACCCAGCCGAAGCGCTGATTCGCCGGATCTTTCGCACTCGGGTTCACGAACGAAAGATCGGTCGCATGGGGAACCTCCTCGAAGAACCAGTCCTTGTGCGGATCGCTCTTGCCGACGGTGTAGGTCACGTCATGTGGGAAGAGTAGCGCGTAGCGCAGGTTCCAGCCCCAGAGCCAGTAGTTGTCGCCGTCACCCTTGAAGAACTCGTCGGCGGCGCGGTCGGGATAGCCGATCTCCCAGAGCTGCCTGCCGTAGCGAACCGGCTTCCAGACGAGCTTGCCGAGGTCGACGGTCTTCCCTGCCTCGACGGTGATGTCCGCCTGGACGAAGTCGCCGAGCACTCCGTCAGCCGTGGCGCGCAGCGTGTACGTGCCGGGGCGAACCTTGGCGATCACGAACCGACCGTCATCCGTGCCATCGCTGAAGAACTGGTAGAAGCGTGCGTCGTGGATCCAACTGCCTGCATCCGGCGGCAGCTCGAACGGTCCGCCCTGACGTCTCTGCTGGCCTGGTCCTGCGTTCGATGGGCCGGTGTTCGATGGGCCGTCGAACGGCCGGCGCGTGGGTCGCGGAATCGTGGCCGGATCGATATCGGCATGGGTCAGCCCGACGGTGAGATGCGGCAGCCTCAGCGACGCGCCCCTGGGCGCCAGCGGATCGTCGAGCACGATCTGCCCCGTGACGGCGCCGCGCTGCGCCAGCGGGGTGTAGTCCACGCCGTGGACCCAGTCGAACGGCCACTTCGCATACTCTCTCTTCGCCTGTGCAAGCGCGTCCTGCCACAGCGCGTTGGCATTGGCCGACCAACTGGCGGGCACGGTGGGATTGCCGGCGGTCGCCGCCAGCGTATCCAGCTCCTGCCGACTCGTCGGCTTCGGCGCATCGAGCGAGTTCACGTAGACGAAGATGGGGCCGATGACCTTGGTCCATGCCTCGCCAGCGGCCAGATTCGCACGCGTGCCGTTGTAGTGGCCGCTGTGCCAATAGTCGAGGATGATCGGCTCTGGGTTGCCGTTGTCGCCGAAGTGCGCGTCGAGGTCGATGCGCGTCGGGCCACCCGAGAGATACTCGGTCGTCGGGTTGATGAACCACGCGCCGATGTGATTCTTCGTGCTCGACCAACCGTAGGCGGGCGTGCGGTACTGCATGCCGGAGTAGCTGTACTTGTGCTCAACCGAGTTCTTGTAGACGCCCTTGGACATGATGCGCTGCTCTTTGGCGTGGACGACGACGCCGGTTCCCCAATCGGTCGGCGCGGCCTCCAGCATGTTGCGGTCCTTGTCGACCGTGATCCAGTCGAACTGCTGGTTGAGCCGCGTGATGTAACGGTCCTCCGCGCCCACGCCCGCGGCAGGATAGCTGGCCGGGTGGCTCAGGATCGAGTAGACATAGATGCCGCTGTCGCCACGGCCCAGCGAGTAGCGCAGCTCGATATCGCACAGCGTGCCGCCGCCGGGCGCGCCCTTCGTCATCATGAACGTGCCGTTGCTGATGCCCTTGATCGACACCTCGGCGCGCGCGCCGCCGTTGCCGGCCGGGTCGATGGTAACGGTGTTCGTCAGCACCGGCGCGCCCTGCGGGTTGTGCTCCCACGTTCCTCCACTGGCGGCCATGATCTCGACGCCGCGATAGACCAGCGACGGCATGGAGCCGTTGTCCTTGGCGATCGTCGCCTTGACGATGCCGTTATCCAGCGTCCACGTGCGGCCATGATCGACGACCGTCACCGGCGCCTGCGCGCGGGCCGACAGGATCGAAGAGACGAGGAAGAGCAAAAGGAGCGAGGGGCGAAGAAGCCGGACCAACTTCATACAAACTCCAGATGGCGCATGCGCCAGAGCTTTCGTGGAGAAGACGCATGCCAGCGAGTAAAAGATTCGTGACGCCGGACCGTCTCGCTGGCCACCGCTTGACAGAGATATCACAGCGAACCTATCTTTCGCTTGAAATCATTTCCACCGTGGAACGAACGGCGTTCGCCACAAAGCTATCTCCGGAGCGCTCCATGACTCGCACGTCCAGCACGAATCGCCTCACGCGGCGGGGATTTCTCGCACTTACCGGCGCCGCGGCAGCGCACGCCACGACACGCACCCTGCTCTATGGCGCTCCCGCACCCGTCATCCCGGCAGGCCCCGGAGCGGTCTCGCTCGCCGGACAGTGGAGGTTTGCGCTGGATCGCGACGACGCCGGCACATCGGCGTCATGGTTCGCGAAAGACCTTGCCGCCGATACGCACATCGCCCTGCCGGGAATCCTGCAGACGCAGGGATACGGCGATGAGATCGCGGCGGAGACGAAGTTCATCGCTGCGCTGCCACGCGACATGGCCTGGTACAAGCTGCCGCAGTACGCACGCTACACCCAGCCCGGCCATGTGGAGGTTCCCTATCTCTCGCAGCCTGTCCGGCACTATCTCGGCGTCGCCTGGTATCAGCGCGATGTGGAGATTCCCGCGGCCTGGAAGGGCAAACGCGTGGCGCTGCATCTGGAGCGCACACGCTGGCAGACGACCGCGTTCGTGGATGACCGGCAGGTCGGCTCGTGCCGCTCGCTGGTCGCGCCTCACGACTACGACCTCGGCATCCTGACGCCGGGCAAGCATCGCCTGACGATCAAGATCGACAATTCCATGCTGAACCCGCCGTATCGGTTCGACGGACACAGCGTCTCGGACGGCGAGGGCAGCACATGGAACGGAATCGTGGGCCGCATCGAGCTGAGCGTAACCTCGCCTGTGTGGATCGACGATGCGCAGGCGTATCCGAACCTTGCCGGTAAGTCGGTGCAGGTCAGGGTGAAGATTGGAAATCTGACGGGAGAGGCCGGCTCAGGAACAGTCTCCGCTGGTGGCGTGTCCACGCCCGTGAGCTGGAGCCGGGATGGCGGCGACGCGACGCTCGACGTGCCCATGCCGAGTGCCGAGCCGTGGTCGGAGTTCACCCCTATCCTGCAACGCCTTACGGTGGAACTCACAGGCCAGTCCGCCGGCGACCGCCGCGAGATCACCTTCGGCATGCGCGAGATCAAAGCGGACGGAAAGAACATCCTGCTGAACGGAGATCTATTCTTCTTCCGTTCGACGCACGACGGCGGAGGCTTTCCGCTGACCGGCTATCCCTCGACCGAGGTGGCGACATGGAAGCGCATCCTCGGCACGTGCAAAGAATGGGGATTGAACGGGATGCGCTTTCACTCCTGGTGTCCGCCGGAGGCCGCGTTCACCGCAGCCGACGAGCTGGGCTTCTACCTGCAGCCGGAGTGCGGCATGTGGAACTCCTTCGATCCGGAGAGGAAGATGCTGGACGTGTTGCGCGATGAGTCCGCGCGACTGCTGAAGGCGTATGGCAATCATCCATCGCTGGTGATGCTTGCCGCGACGAACGAACCGGCGGGGCACTATCCTGAGCAACTGCCGGTATGGGACGAGGAGATGCGCAAAGCCGATCCGCGGAGGCTTTACGCAGACGGCGTCGGGCGGCCAGCGCCGCCGCCGGGAGGAGCGGGACATCCGTACGCCTCGGACTTTCTGGTGACGCCTCTGGGCCGCGGGCCGAAGGGTTGGTTCGGCTCCGATGCCGAGGCCGCGCTGAAGAGCATTCCCATCCCGACCATCGGCCACGAGATCGGCCAGTGGTGTGCGTATCCCGACTTCGCCGTCATCGACAAGTTCAACGGCAAGGGGCCATACACGGTCTTTCTGGAGGGCAAAGGCACGGGGCGCGAGCCGTATATGCACCCCGGCAACTACATCATCATGCGTGACTCCGCCGAGGCGAGCGGGCTGCTGAAAAAGAACAAGCAGCTGGCGCACGCCTCCGGGCGCTTTCAGGTGGCCTGCTACAAGGAGGAGATCGAAGCGGCCCTGAGAACTCCGAGTTCCTCCGGCTACGAGCTGCTGGACCTGCACGACTACCTCGGCCAGGGCGGCGCCCTGATCGGGCTGCTCGACGCCTTCTGGGAGTCGAAGGGATATGTTCTGCCGGCGGAGTTTCGCCGGTACAACAACACGACCGTTCCGCTGGCGCGCTTTCGGGACCGCACGTTTACGTCCGGTCAGACCCTGGCCGCAGACATCGAGCTATCCCACTACGGTCCGAAGCCGCTGCCTTCGGCAACGCTCGCCTGGGCGCTCGTGAACGAGCAGGGCAAGCCCGTCGTCTCCGGCACGCTTCCGCCACGCGAGATACCGCGCGGGAAGGGCATCGTCATGGGCAGGATCACCGTGGACCTTTCCAGCCTGCCTGCCCCGGCGCACTACCGTCTGGTCCTGGAGCTGCGGGGCACGTCCTTTCACAACGATTGGCCCATCTGGGTCTATCCGGCGAAGGTGGAGACGGCGGCGCCCGATGGAGTCACGGTCACCGCGTCATGGGTCGAGGCCAAGGCGAAGCTCGCCACCGGCGGCAAGGTGCTGTTCCTCTCCGGAGCTCCGGAGAAGCCAGTTCCCGACCTCGGTCTCTCCACCGTACCGATCTTCTGGAATCGCCTGATGAATCCGGGACGGACTTGGATGCTGGGTCTGCTGAACGACGCCAAGCACCCTGCGCTCGCGTCCTTCCCGACCGAAGAACATTGCGATTGGCAGTGGGTCGACCTTTTACCCGGGACTACCGCGATGAATATCACGCATCTGCCGCATGCCCTGCAGCCGGTCGTACAGCCGATCGACGACTGGAACCGCAACCTCCGGCTTGCGATGCTGTTCGAGTGCACTGTCGGCCCCGGCAAGCTGATGGCGACCAGCTTCGACCTGGCCGGCGAGGGCGTGGACAAGCGGCCCGGCGGCCCAACGCTCCTCCACTCGATTCTCAGCTACATGGCCTCTCCTGCCTTCGCGCCCGCGGAACAGGTCGGCGCGGTGGACTTCGACAAGTGGATACCGGAGCGCTACAACCCCGGCGCCTATGTGAAGCCGGACTCCCGGCCCAGCACGGATCTGATCGATCCGGGACAGATCCAGCAGAAGCCGCATGAATAAGCCGGACCTTCGGCGCAAGCAGGTGACATGCTTCGCGCCCTGAACTGCGCATACACAGCCTTTGAAATCCTGTGCCGCCCTCATGGGGCGCTCGCTCGCCGAGATTTAGTCGTGGAGGAGCGCATCACTTCGAATCTGTTCGTGTTAGTACCGTGAGACTTTGCCGGTCGTTACACGTATCTGATATTCAGAGTGGTTGCCTGGAGCTTCAGGAAGACGCGGCTGTATCGCGAAAAGGTTTCCGACATGTACGCCCGTTATCGCACCGCCGCATCCTTCCTCTTTGCGACTCTCCTCATCCTTCTTGCCGGCTGCTCTACCTCTACTCCATCCAACGGCGCGGGCGCTCCCAAAGCGGCCATCATCGCCGACAACTACCTCACCTATCCCGGCTATCCGATCCTCTTCTCCGGCCTTGGCTCCTCGGACCCGCAGAACGAGACTCTCTCCTACGCGTGGAACTTCGGCGACGGCAGCACCGGCACAGGCGCACAGGTGCTCAAGGGCTACGCCCAGGCCGGCAGCTACACCGTGAGCCTCAAGGTGACCAACACCTCCGGCCAATCGAACTCCACTTCGATCACCATCAAGATCGTGCTCCCCGGCACGGTTCCCACCGCGAACGCCGGCGGCCCCTACAGCGGAGCCATCGGCGCGCCCATCACCTTCAACGGCTCGGGATCATCCGACCCCCAGGGCCAGGCCCTCACCTATGCCTGGACCTTCGGCGATGGCGGCTCCGCGACCGGCGTATCCCCCACCCACACCTACACCCAGCCGGGCGGCTACAGCGTGACCCTTGTCGTCACCAACGCCTCCGGCATTCCGGCCTCCGCGACCTCGACCGCCAGCATCGCATACCCCAGCCCCACGGTCACCATCAACGGCCCGTACAGCGGCAAGCCCACACTCGCGATCGCCTTCACCAGCACGGTGTCGGAACCGTACGACGCGTCCTTCACCTACCAGTGGAACTTTGGCGACGGTTCCTACGCGAGCGTCGCCAACCCAACCCACACCTACGCCGCAGCCGGCACGTACGTCGTCACCCTCACGGTCACCGGGCAGTATCGGGAGACGGCCACCGTCACCTCCTCCGCAACCATCACCGCGCAGGCCTCCACCGGGAGCTTCAGCGGTACGGTTCAAAGCGGGGCCACGCCCATCTCCGGCGCGCACGTGCATCTCTTCGCCGCCAACACCACGGGCTACGGCCAGGCCTCGGTATCGCTGCTCTCCAACACCGGCCTTACCGACTCCGCGGGCTCCTACGTCCTGAGCTCCGCCACCGGCGCCTTCACGATCCCCTCGGGCCTCACCTGCGGCACGCACCAGCAGCTTTATTTGTACGCCACCGGAGGCACGGCGGGCGCCTATACGAACATCACCACCGGCCTGCTCGCGGCGCTCGGCGCATGCGGCGGTATCACGAACACCACGCTCGTCACGATCGACGAGGCAACGACCATCGCCGCTGCGTACGCCCTCTCCGGTTACGCGACGGCTCCCGCGTCCGTCTCCTCGCCCAGCACCACGGCAGCGCAGACCGGCATTGCCAACGCCTTTCTCAACGCTGCGAACCTGGCCTCGCTGGCCTCGGGCCAAGCCGTCGCCAACACCACCAACGGAGTCGCGCCGCAGACGACCGTCAATACGCTTGCCAATATCCTGAACGCCTGCGTCAGCTCCGCCACCGGCTCGTCTGCCTGCACCGGCCTCTTCGCCGCCACGCAAGCCACCGACACCGCTTCGGCCGCGCTCGCCATCGCGCACGCCCAGGGCGCGAACGTCGCGGCGCTTTACGCGCTCCAGTCCGCCGCCAGCGCTCCCTTCACCCCGCATCTCACGGCAGCGCCAAACGACCTCACCCTCGGCGTGAACTTCAACGGACTGCTGGGCTACGGAACCTCCGGTCTCGCCATCGACGGCAACGGCAACGTATGGGTTCTCCAGTACCCGCAGAACTACAAGTCCGTTCCCTATCTCACCCAGTTCTCCTCGAACGGCGTGCTCCAGCAAGGGTTCGACACCACCTGTAACGCTCTCAACGTCGCTACCCCCAACGCCATCGCCATCGACCCGTCCAATAACGTCTTCCTGCTGACCACCAGCGGCGGCACGTACTACGACGTGAACGACAACGAGCAGAGCTACTCCACGGCGCAGTACTGCACGCTGAACCCCTCCGGCGTCATGATCTCTCCGCCGGGAGGCTACAATCTCGGCGGCAGCGAGTCCCAGAGCCTCTCGCTGTACAACCTAGCCATCGGCGGCGACGGCACGGCCTACATCCCGTCCACCACCCTGCTCGGCCGCACGCTCAATGGCGGCGCCACGAACGGCCAGGGCTACATCGCCGGCAATGCACCTTACATTTTTTCCGACGCCATCGACGGCTCCGGAGACCACTGGGTGACCTCGCCCGCGACCAACGGCATCGTCAAGCTCTCGTCCACCGGCACGCTGCTCTCGCCGCCTAACGGTTTTATCGGCGGCGGCCTCTCGGTCCCGGCCTCGCTCGCCATCGATCACACGGGCAATGTATGGGCCATCAACTCGGAGGCCAACTACCCGAACGCGGGGACGTCGCTCTCGAAGCTCTCCCCCACCGGCGCGCCGTTCTCCGGCAGCGGCATCACCAGCGGGCCGCCGGTCCCTTACTCCATCGCCATCGACGGCGCCAGCAACGTATGGGCCGCCACCGGCTACAACATCTCCGGCGCGCCGCTCTCGGTCTACGAGCTGTCGCCCGCCGGCGCCACCATGCTCGCCATCTCCCACGCGAACCAGTCGCGCGAGTACCTCAACGATCCGCAGTCGATCGCGGTCGACTCCACGGGTTCGGTCTGGGTTTCGAATGGGCTTCAGTACACGGTCACGCAGTTCATCGGCGCCGCCACGCCCGTCGTCACTCCGCTTGCCGCCAACCTGCAAGCCCCCTACAACAACCCCGCCAGCAAACCCTAGCCTCCGCCAAGGCTCGCTCCATTGAACGCCGATCCACGAAGAGACTTTCGCAATGCGAAAGGGACTTCCCGCGCATCGCCAGGTCCAAGGGCGCGCACGGCAGTATCCACGGCCTCGAGATTGCCCAAAGGCGCTTCGCATCGACCCAAGAGGTCCAAGCAAGAGTTGCCATCCATGACCGTACTATTGTATTAGTACAGTCATGGTTGCACTGCGCGTCTCCGCGAGTTCGGGTGTTCCTGTCTATCTGCAGATCGAACAGCAGATCAAGCAGAGCATCGCCTCGGGCCTGCTTCGCGCCGGCGATCCACTCCCTTCGACGCGGCGGGCCGCCGCCGAGCTTCGCATCAATCCCAATACCGTGGCGCGCGCGTTTCAGAACCTCGAACGCGAGGGCGTCATTCGGACGGTGCCTGGCGGCGGAACCTATGTCGCCACACTGGCGTCGACCGGCGCGGTTCTGCTGAAGACGGAGAAGATCCGTCGCCTGCGCCCGCTGGCCACGCAGTTTGCCGTGGAAGGATCGCAGCTTCGTCTCTCCGCCGAAGACCTTCACAAGCTGCTCGATGCCGCGCTGCAGGAGCTTGAAAAATCACGCCGCAAGGCCGCCGCAGATTTAGACCATCCGCAAGGAGAACAGTGATGTCCTACGCGCTCCAGACAGACTCTCTCGTCAAAACCTACGGCCTTGGCAGTAAGCGGATCCGCGCCGTGGATGGCCTTTCGCTGAACGTGCCGGAGGGCTCCATCTATGGTCTGCTGGGTCGCAACAGCTCCGGCAAGACGACCACGATCCGCATGGCGATGGGGCTGGCCCAGCCGACCTCGGGGTCGATCCGCGTCTTTGGGCTGAACCCATCGCGCGATCCAGAGCGTGTGCGCGTGCTTGAACAAGTGGGCTACGTGCCCGAGGACAAGATGCTTGCCGGGCTTACGCCGCGCAAGCTGTTGGAGCTGAATCGAAGCTTCTATCCCGGCACGTGGTCGGACGATCTGGCGCGCAAGGTTGTGCGGCGCCTGGAGCTTCCGCTCGACACCAGCTTCATGAAGCTGTCGCTGGGCAACAAGACAAAGTCCGCGCTGGCCGCGGCCATTGCGCAACGCTCCCGCCTGTTGATCCTCGATGAACCCACCACCGGCCTCGACCCCATCGCGCTCGACGAACTGCTGCGCCTGCTGGTCGAGGACTGCACCGCCGAGGGACGCACCATCTTTCTTTCGACCCATCAGCTCGCGGAGATCGAACAGATCGCCGACCATATCGGCATCATGGATCGTGGCCGCATCCTGCTCGAAGGCCCGCTTGACGACATCCGCGCATCCTTTCGCAGAATCATCGTCACGGGTGCGGCGCTGCCCGCGACGCACCCTGGCATCCTCTCCACAAAGCGGCTCGCGCACGCCACGCAATACGTTCTGCAGCAAGAGCCGGAGCGCTTTACGCAGGAGCTTACAAGCAACGGCGCAACGGTGCTCGAGTCCTGCCCTCTGTCGCTGAACGAGATCTTTATCGAGCTCTGCCGCACGGCTGAAGAAGAGGATGAAGACGAGGGGGCAGCCGCATGACCTTCCTTCAGGCTGCCTTCTCTTTCCTTGTCTTTATCGCGCCGATGGCGGGTACTGGAGTGTGGCTCCTCCTCCGTGCTCGAAGAGCGGCAGCCAACTCCGAGACCGGGTCGCTTCCCTTTCAACCTGCCGCGGAGGCCGAGCCATTGCGCTTCCTGCATCGTCTGAACCTGTCGCAACGGAAGGTTCTCAAGCAGCAGTTGCAACTGGGTGCAGCGCTTGGCACCATGCTGAGTTGGGCCTTCGCTTATATCTTCTGCATGCCGCTGCTCGGCGCCGGTGCGGGCGGGCCGAAGTGGTTCAACCCTTCGGCGTGGATCTGGTATACGTTCCTGAGCAACGGCATACACACGGTGCAATTTCTAAGCACCATGGTGATGCTCTGCGCCATCACAACCGCCGCGCCACTCCGGCTGGGCTATGAGGCTCTCTTCTACCGGACGCGCCCTATCCGCATCGGCTTTCTCTTCTGGTCGAAGCTGCTGCCGACGCTCGTCGGACTGCTGGCGGGCGCGGCGTTGGGTATGGCCTTAGCCTTCGCTATCTTAGTGGCATGGAAGGGACAGGTATGGCGCAACCTGCCCACGACGATCCCCCGCGCGCTGGGCCCCGAGGACGCCGATATCGCGCAATGGTATGCCGACCTATTGGTCACCTCGGTTCCCGCAGCCTGCCTGTCGGTGCTCACCAGCATCGGCCTGCTCTTCACCGGCACGCTTGCACTCGCGACCAGCCCATTGATTCGGTCGAAGTCCACACGCACACTGCCGTTCCTCATCCTGCCATTCTTTGCAGTCGGTTTTGGCCTCATCCAAATCTCCGCCTTCGCTGGCGAACGCACCGCTCACCTCTTCCGATACCTCTTTATCTATATGCGCCTCGGACCGCCGCCACCGTACGTCTTCGCCCTTGTGCCGGTCGCTCTATCGCTCGCTTTCATCGCACTCGCACGCGCCTTTTCCGATCGCATGGAAGTCTGACTCGCGCCGTCCCTTCGATTCGTCAGCACCAGAGGAACACCACATGCTTCTACGTCCCTCTCTTCTGCTTCTTCGCCGCCGCCTCATCTTCGTCTCGGTCTGCTCGATGCTGGGCACGCTTGCGGCCTTCTCCGCGACCAGCGCCGAGAGCTTCACCGACCTCGGCGTCTTCTGGCATCACTTCTGCGGCTGCCCGCCCGACCCCGCCGACGTTCACATTGTCCTCTACAGCTTCACCGTCATCTGCCTCTACATGGGCGGGGCTCTGGGAGTGGTGACGGGACTCACCATGAACATCGGCGGCAACGGTCTGACCGGCAGCGCATCGGGACCTGTAACGATAGGCGATACACGCTTCCTGCTGACGCGTCCCACGCTGCGACAGTCTGTCCTCTTCCCTCCCCTTCTCATCGCCACGCTTGCGCTCGCGGTCATTCCCGCGCTCTGCTACCTTATCCTGCTGGGCTGGCTATGGCTGGTGCATGCGCCTGCGCTCGCGCATCTTGCGGCCTCATTTTCTCTGGCTCCGCATGTGCGGAAACTCGGCACACATCTGTCGTTCTGGCAGATGTTGTCGGCGGTACACTTCGCACGCTACTACGCGGCCGCCATCTCGACCGGCCTCTGCGCCTACGCCTTCATGGCTGCGCAACGCTGGCTCATCCTCAGCCCCAACAAGACTTTGCGCACCATTTGTTTCGCGCCCTGGATCGCGTTCGTCTTCAGCCCCATGGCCTTCATGTTCGTCGGCCTCGGCACCCGCTCGCGCCTGCTCCTGTGGACGACGCTGTGGGCGCCGAAGGGACAGGGCCTGGAGTATCAGCCCACATGGGCCGGCATAGGACTTCACCTCGCCATCGCCGCCGCCGTTCTATACGGATGTCGTCGTCTCATCGCAACCGTTGAGCTTTGATTGCGGAGTACGCCGTCTTGGCGGCGTTGACCCTTCTACCACCGAAGCCCATCTCAAACGCGCACTCTGGAATCTGAGGTCGATTCCAAAGTGCGCGTATCGCGGCCCACAATCGCTACTTGCCTACCTTACTTCACCGACTCCCGCGCGAAGACCTCGATCGTCGTCGGTCCATGAAACCGTTCCACTCCCGCGTTGCCGAAGTGGATCCAGCCCGAGTTGAAGCTCTTTACCATCTCGATATAGAGCGCGGTCCGGTCTGCCGGCATCCCGATCGAGACCAGTACGTCTTGCCAGGCCGGCTCGGGCAGCTGCACGGCCTTCAGCTCGCGGCCCAGCGCCTTGCCAAACGCGGTCGCCGTCTCGTACAGATCGGTTCCACCCTCGGGTCCGTCTACCTCGAGTACACGCTGACCTGTCCAGCTCTCCTGCAATACCGTGGCGGCCGCCAGGCCGATGTCTCGCGTAGCCACCAGCGGAAACCTGCGTTCGAGCGGCGCGTAGAAGAACGGCATCTCACCGCTTGTACGCAGATGGTCGAGCCCTCCCAGCCAGTTCTCCATGAAGCTGCCGGCGCGCAGGAATGCGACCGGAATCGGCAGCGTGCGCATTGCCTCTTCCATCAGGTGCGTCGACGCGATCAACCCCAATCCACTCGGCTGCTCCGAACCGATGGACGAGAGAAATACCGCCTTGCCGGGCCTGGCCTGCACGAGCGCTTCGCGGATCGCTGCGATGGTGCGCTTCTGATCCGGGAAGCCGGGAGCCGGCGCAAAGTCCGGTGGAATCATCGCGAATACGCCCTCCGATCCGAGGAATGCCTTCGCCAGTCCCTCTGCGTCGCCATACGCCGACTGCACCAGCTCCACGCCGCGTTCGGCCCAGGCCTTCGCCTTCTCCGGATTGCGCACCACGCCACGCACCTTCTTGCCGGCTGCGAGCAGATTCTCCGCCAGCGCGCCGCCCACGTTGCCTGTAATTCCCATCACTGTGAACATGTCCGTTCACCTCCTATCCAAGTAGATACTTGCATTCTAAAAACGATGCAAGTTTTTACTTATGTATCCATCTTCTGCGAGAATCTTCCTGTGACCGTCTTCGATCCAAACCGCAAGCGCAACGCCCGAGGCGAGCAACGCCAGCAGGCTCTTCTCCGAGCCGCCGCCGTGGTCTTTGGGCGATCGGGCTATCACCAGACCACCACGAATGCGATTGCCGCGGAGGCGGGCGTCTCCCCGGCTACGCTGTACCAGTTTTTCCCCAATAAAGAGGCCATCGCGAGCGCTCTGGCCTCGATGTACGCGCGAGAGATGGCCGAGGCGGAAGGAGCCATCGACCCCGAAGGCGCGCTGAGCTTCACGGAAGCCGTTGGTGAATTGATCGATGTGTGTATGAGTTTCAACCGGCGGCATCCCGAGTTTCACACCCTCGTGGTCGACGCTCCGCTCTCGCCTTCGGCCCGCGAAGATAAGCGCTTGCTTGGGCAGGCCTTCGTCGACTTCATTGCGGCTCGGCTCCGTCGCGAGCGACCGAAGCTGTCGCGCTCCGAGGCGTCCCATCATGGCCAGGTGGCTCTGATGATCTTCCGCGGAATACTCGACGAGTTCACAGTCGCGTCGCCGCAGAGCCGTACGCGCCTGCATCGGGCGATGCGCGATGCCATCTTGCGCTACCTGATCCCGGTCACAAGATCGACGATCGACGGCGTGTAATCGGTCTTCATTCGGAAGATCCTGCTCAATCCGCTGGCTGGGCGGCATTCGCTTTGACGTACTCGACGATCTGGGCGTGCGTGCCGAACCATGCGCCGAGTTCCTTCGCGCGGTCGATGACTTCCTTCAAGATCCAGATGCGCGATCGTACGCCGATGATGTGCGGGTGCATCGTCAACTGGAAGACGCCACGCTCCTCGCAGGCCAGCTTGAGTTCCTCGAGGAAGATCTCGACGACGCCACGCGGCGGCGTGTAGGGCCGCAGGCCTGCAAATCGATCCATTCCGAAGTAGACCGCATCATCGCGCACCCATTGGACCGGCATTTCGACGACCCCCGTGGGTCTGCCGTCGAGCAACAACTCGTAGCAATCGTCGTCGGCCATCAGGGAGCTATCGTAAAGAAGCCCCATCTCCTCGGCGATGCGCAGGGTATCCTCGGAAAAATCCCACGAGGCCGTGCGGACGCCGCGAGGCCGCGATCCAGTGATTTTTTCGAGCACGTCCGCGGATCGCATCATCAAATCGCGTTCCACATCGGGCGGCAGTTTTGTATTCAATTCATGAATCCAGCCGTGGATCCCAACCTCATGTCCGTTGAGGACGGCGAGCGCCTGCTGCTCCGGGTGAAGCAGCGCGGAGACGGCCGGAACAAAGAAGGTAGCCGGCACATTGGCCTTCTCCAGGATCTCTACGATCCGGCCAATTCCCCGACGAGCGCCATACTCACCGATGCTGAGCTTGTTGATCGACTTGCCGCCGTTTCTAAGTTCATTGGTCTCATGGTCGCTGTCGAACGAGAGAGCAACGGCAAACGGCGCGCCGCCAGGCCACACCGCGGGGACGAGCGCAGGGCCCGCGCTCACGCGCCTCGCAAGCTGACGCCACACAGTTTCGTTCCACTCCCAGGGGTTCTGGGAGGCGATATCGGTTACGGCCATGTCAGCAGATTCCTCATTTTGGCTGGGGTACGGGGCGTTTGAACAAGGTCTTCCGCCCGGCTAAAAGCGCGGAGAGACTGATCGCGGCGCACAGGGTTGGATAAAAGCCCGGTCCTGCCGGAGAACCTGTGGTCTTTACGAGCCATGTCGAGATGAAGGGCGCGAACCCGCCGAAGATCATGACGCCACTGTTATAGCCGACCGACAGAGCGGTATAGCGCACGTTCGTTGGGAAGAGCGCGGAGAGCATGGACGGCGCCGCGCCATTCATCAGGCCGTAAAGCGCGCCGGCTACCAGGCTGACCAGAGCCACCGATGCGAATGTTCTGACGGACGCGATATACAGGAAAAACGGTACGCTCAAAATCAAGTATCCAACGCACGCAGCCAGAAAGATCGGCGCTGGCCCGATCTTGTCGGACAAGGTTCCGCTGACGGGGATGAGGCATAAATTAGCCAACACAGCCACGGTCACGGCCTTCAACGCTACGCTCGCGGATAAGTGAAGGGTCTGCGCCGCATAGGCCGCCATGAAGGTGATGAAGACATAACTGCCCACGGTCCACATGGTCGTTATTCCGAAGCAGGTTACGAGCTCGCGGCGATACTCCGTAAGAACCACCTTCAACGGAGAGGCTACTAAGTTGCTTGCGGCTTCATTACGGGTGAATGCAGGCGTCTCCGCGACCCTTGACCTGAGATAGTAGCCTAGAGGCGCCATCACAAAACCCAGCAGAAAGGGCAAACGCCAACCCCAGCTATCCAGCGCGGCCTTTGGCATCCAGGTATTCAAAGCGAGCGCGCTGCCGATCGCCAGTAACTGCGCGGCTGCGGTGCTAGTCTGCTGCAAACTTCCGAAGAAACCGCGCCGTCCGGCAGGCGCGTACTCCACCATGAACGTTGTCGCGCCGCCCCACTCGCCGCCCGTGGAGAAGCCCTGTAGCAGTCGGAATAGAACAAGCAGAATCGGCGACCAGATGCCGGCGCGAGCATACGTTGGAACGAAGCCGGTCAGTCCAGTGGCGATCGCCATGAGGGTGATGGTCAGGGAAAGGGCGGTCTTGCGTCCTCGCCGATCGCCGTAGCTTCCCAGGACGATCGCGCCGATTGGCCGCGTTAGAAAGCCGGTGCCATAGGTCGCAAAGCTGGCCAGGAGCGAAGTGATTGGATCGTGCGATGGAAAGACGGCCTTGCCGATCTGAATGGCGAAGAAACCGAAGACGACAAAGTCGTACAACTCAAACAGATTGCCGGCGAAACATGCGACGATGGCCCGTCGCCGCAATATCTTCGATTGCTCCTTCTCTCGCGCTTCGCTGTCCATAACCCTCACATCTGGAACTGAAAACCATCCACAACAAACGCCTGGCCGGTGATGAAGCAAGGATCCGACGTAGCGAGGAACGTGACCAGTTGCGCCACGTCGTCTGTCGATCCGATTCGTTTGAGAGCGATGCCATTCTCCGCAATCTCGGCTCCGCGAGCCACGATCACATCGTTTTTGGGAACCTCGGTGGCGATCAAACCCGGACAGATGGCGTTGATGTGAATCTGAGGTCCAAGTTCCTTTGCGAGCGCCCGCACCATCCCCAGTATGCCCGCTTTGGCCGCGGCGTATGCGAAGCGGCTGACTGCGGCGGTCACGCCACCGGAATAGGCGTTGAGCGACGACATGCAGACGATGCGCCCTTCGCCTGCAGCGAGCATAAGCTTAGCCGTCGGCTGAATGTAATTGAAGCAACTCTTGAGATTGATCGCGATGGTGCGATCGAACTCGTCTTCCGTGATCTCCAATATGCCTTTGGGCATCGGCCTGCCTGCATCGTTGAGCAGGAAATCGACTCTTCCCAGTCTCGCCTGGACCTCGCCGACAACCTCCTTCGCCCGGGCATGGTCCGCAACATCAGCCTTCAGACAGATCGCCCGTCCGCCGAGACGCTCGATCTCCTGTCTGACCTGCTCCATCTCCGGAACCAGAAGATCGACCAGGGCGATGGAAAAATCTTTCTCGGCCAGACGAAGAGCGCACATTCGCCCAATGCCGCGAGCGCCTCCAGTCACCAGGGCAACCCTGGGAGACGCCCATCTTTCCGTCGGCCTCATCAATGTCCACCACTGGGGATTTTCACGCTTATTCTGTGTTTATACACTCGATTCGGGGCGTCGGCAAACGTCGCGGACGCGACAGGCCGGCCCCGGCTTCCACCTCGCTTGTATGCGCCTTCCACCGTCAACGACCGCCGTTCACGCCGATGATTTCTCCGGAGATGAAGGACGCATAATCGGAGGCGACCAGCAGCACGGCATTCGCAATATCAACGGGCTGGCCCAGCCGGCGCAACGCGATCGACCGGATGAGAGCCTGTTGGCCCGCATCGCCAAGCTCAGCCCACTGCTGGCGTGTCGCCGCATTGGTGGGGATGAAGCCGGGCGCAATGCAATTCACCCGTATGCCGAACGGTCCCAGTTCGTGCGCCAACTGCCGCGTCAGACCCAAAACCGCATGCTTCGCCGCGCAATAGGCCTGCACGCCGGTGAGCGAGGCGCGCTCCGAAGCGCCCGAACCAATATGGACGATTACGCCGCGACCGGCCTTTTTCATCCCCGGTACTGCCGCCCGGCTTAGATGAAAGCACGTGGTCAAGTTGGCGTGGATGATGCTGTGCCAATCCTCATCGCTCACCGATTCGATCGAGGTGGAGGTCCGGCCGGCGACGCCGCCAGCATTGTTGACGAGGATATGGACCGGACCGCCGGTGGCTGCCTCGGTGTCCCCGATCCAGGCGTCAACCGCGCCCGCCTCTCCCAGATCGACGGACGCTTTCTCAATGCCATCAGGCAAGGACGGCCAGGTGGGAAGAGCGCCACGATCGGCGCAGAAGACACGAGCGCCAGCTTCGGCAAAGGCGCTCGCAATCGCGGATCCAATGGCGGATGCGGCGCCACCGATGGCAACCGTCTGGCCCGTAAAATCGAGCTTCATGCATGTTCTCCTATCGCATCCCGCGGATGAGTTTGTCCGGACCGTGACGCCCAAAACGTGATGGCGTCTGGCGCGGCTTGCCTATCCCTACTGTAGCCGGTCAGTCCACAAAAGGCTTGTGTCCGGTCTTGCTCGTCCCCGGCAAGTTCCGCCGCGGGCGCCATCGCTTACACTCAAACGACATGCTCAACCGGGGCTACGCCTACACGACGATTATCCGTGACAAAGATCATGGACGAACCCTGCTCACCCATCTGGCAACCCTTTACCCACACTCCACCCCAGCCGCCTGGAAGCAAAACCTGAACAACGGCGAAGTCACCGTCGACGGCGTCACCGCCACCGGCGACGAGTCGCTCATTTCAGGCCAGATCCTTGTCTGGAACCGTCCACCCTGGATCGAACCGGACACTCCACAGCAGTTCGAAGTCCTCTTCGATGATCCCTACCTGCTGGCCGTCAACAAACCCAGCGGACTACCCACGCTCCCTGGCGGCGGCTTCATGGAAAATACGCTGCTGAGCCTGGTGCAGAAGCAAAGCCCCGATGCAAACCCTGTGCATCGGTTAGGCCGAGCCACTACCGGTATCGTCCTCTTCGCCAAGACGCCGCAGGCAGCCGCTCAACTCTCCGCGGACTGGAATACACCCCGCATTCAAAAGATCTACCGGGCGCTGGCTCAAGGCGCCGCCAAGCACGACGTCTATGAGATTCTTACCCCGATCGGCCTCGTACCGCACCCACTCATCGGCTCCGTGTGGGCGGCAAGCCCAGGCGGCAAACCGTCGAAGTCGGTGGCGAAGGCGATCTCGCGCACGACAGGCGCCACGACGTTCGAGGTTAGCCTGTATTCGGGCCGCCCGCATCAGATCAGAATCCATCTTGCCTCGATCGGTCATCCGCTGGCGGGCGATCCTCTGTACGGACCAACCGGCCAGCCACTGGAAGATCTCCCCGGCCTCCCAGGAGATGGAGGATATCTCCTGCACGCTCAATTTCTAAGATTCCACCATCCCATGACGGACCAACGAATCGAACTCGAGGCAGCTCTGCCGTCTGGATTCTTATCGCATTGCGATTCCTGATCCGGTGTTGTTGAAGAGCACGCCCGCGCTCTCGATCTCCGGCACGCTGCCTTTGCTGGCTAACCCCAGCTACGTCAATGGGGCGGAGCTATTTGTCGATGGCGGCGCCTCGGCCATCTGACTCGGCGGTCTCGGTGAGTGCATGATCGCCCATGCATTCACTGAGACGCGATCAGTTCCCTCTTGCCACTCCAGGCTGTCGCTCATGCGCCATCAACCCATCCACGGCGTCGCCGTCCACTACGTGTCAACGATCGAGTCCCTTTGCGGCAGCCTCGGATCCATCCGGTTCGCGGAACGGTTCTACGACAATACGCTCGTACCACACGTCGAGCACGGTCAGGTATTCCGTGCCGCGCGGCGCATGGAGCACGATCTCGTCACCTGCTGCCGCCTTCATGAGCGCGCGGCCCAGTGGCGAGACCCAACTGATGTGGTTGCGGTCGAGATCGACTTCGTCGACGCCGACAATGCTGGCTACTCGCTCCACGCCCGCGGCATTGGCATAGCGTACGGTTGCGCCAAAGAATGCCCTCGTCGCCCGCTGCCCCGTTCTCGGGGCCTCCGGATCCACCACCTCCGCCGCTTCGATTCGCTTCGTAAGGAAGCGAATTCGCCCATCGATCTGCCGCAGCCGGCGCTTGCCGTACTGATAGTCGGCGTTTTCACTGCGATCGCCATTACCGGCAGCCCATGCCACCACCGCCACCACGGCCGGGCGATCCTTGGTGATCAAAAACCGGCGCTCTTCCTGAAGGCGTTCAAGCCCGCTTGGAGTGATGTAGTTCTTACCCTGCGGCGCGGACTCCTCCACCTTCGGTCTTCTCGTAAACCCTTTTTGCATCTCGCGGTTCTCCCACCACACCGAATGATACTTGGCGAGAGCCTCAAACTTCACCTCCTGTTCTTCATTTTGCCGGGGCAGCTTCACATCCGCACGCATCGAGGTAATACCGAATTCCACCGGATGGTAGACCGGATGGCTCCTCGAAACAGGATTTGGATCTCATGGGGCTCCGCCCGATCGCGTATCCGAAGGCCTCAGCGACCGTCTGCGCACCTGCACAGTCATTCGAGAGATTACTGTCCGCGACGGCGCCATATTTTCAACCTGACCGATTTCTGGATTTGCTCCGACCCTTCCGCCTCCTCATATTTGCTTCGGTGAATATAAAAATTGATTTCGCATTCGTCAAGGCGTATATATTTATTTACATGGCGAAGCAATCCTTCAATGTCGAACGATTCTTTCAGGCACTCGGCGACAACACGCGGTTGCGCCTCCTTAACCTCATGGGAGATCAAGAGGTCTGCGTCTGTTATTTCGTCGAGATCATAGGTAGTCCGCAGCCGAAGGTTTCGCGGCATCTTGCCTATCTTCGTAGCGCCGGGATCGTTTCAGCGCGACGCGAGGGAAAGTGGATGCACTATCGGATCGTGATGCCCCCGCACAGTGGAGCCGTTCTGATTCTCAAGCAGACCCTGGGCTGGTTGAAAGAAGACAAAGCGATGCAGAAGGACCGGGCACAGCTCACAAGGGCGTGCTGTTCCCCCTCCAAGTATGCCCTGCTCGATGGAGCTCCCCTGCCGAGAACCGTTACGGAAACAAGCTGTGAGGCTTGCTAGTGGCGATCCCTACACAAGGCCAAGTGTGCGCTCCTGCTGCCCGAAAGCAATTGTCGTTCCTCGATCGTTTCCTGACGCTCTGGATATTGCTTGCGATGGGCGTCGGCGTGAGCCTTGGACACTTCGTCCCCGGTTCGGCCGCATTCGTCAATCGTTTTCAATCGGGCACGACGAACATTCCTATCGCCATCGGCCTGATCGTTATGATGTTTCCGCCGTTGGCGAAGGTCCGCTACGAGAAGCTAGGCGAGGTCTTCCGCAAGAAGCGTGTGCTCGGGCTCTCGTTGGCGCAAAACTGGATCATCGGTCCGGTGCTGATGTTTCTTCTGGCCATCGTCTTTCTTCGCGGCGAACCTGCATACATGCGCGGTCTCATTTTGATTGGCATCGCTCGCTGCATCGCGATGGTGCTGGTCTGGAACGAACTTGCCGAGGGCGATACCGACTACGTCGCGGGTCTCGTCGCCATCAACAGTGTGTTTCAAGTGCTCTTCTACAGCGTCTACGCCTGGGCTTTCCTTACCGTGCTTCCGAAGTGGTTTGGGTTGGAAGGAAGCGTTGTCCAAATCGGTATTGCCCAGATTGCGAAAAGCGTTGGCCTCTACCTTGGAGTTCCATTCGCGGCCGGGTTCGTAACCCGATGGGTTCTTTTACGACTCAAGGGCGAGGAGTGGTATCGGACGAGATTTGTTCCGCGAGTCAGCCCGCTCACTCTCATTGCCCTCCTCTTCACCATTCTGGTGATGTTCTCCCTCAAGGGTGATCTCATCGTGCGGCTCCCCTTCGACGTTGTGAGGATAGCCGTTCCATTGGTCATCTACTTCCTCATCATGTTCCTGGCGAGCTTTTGGATGGGAAAGAAGCTAGGCGCGAATTATGCTCAATCCGCAACTCTTTCGTTCACCGCTGCTGGCAATAACTTCGAGTTGGCGATCGCCGTTGCCGTCGCAGTTTTTGGTTTGAATTCCGGCGAGGCATTCGTTGGCGTCGTGGGCCCACTCATCGAAGTGCCGGCTCTGATCGGACTGGTCAACGTCGCCTTCTGGATACGGAAGCGATACTTCGGACTCCCGGACGCCGAATTTACGGTGCATCCTATCGAAGATGCGCCCTGACGAAGTGTTGCAGCCCAGGACGAAGCAACGCCCGCCGGGAGCCACGCCCGAGATCGCTACTCAAGAAAAGTCGCGCCTCGATTCCTACGCGGGCCAGCCGGCCTGTGTCCGTGCGACTCATTCGACAGCTCAACTACCAGTCGCCAAGACCGGCCAACAACGCCCCCAACTCATTCGCTGCCGACATACTGAAATAGGCCGGTTGAAGAGGAACCTAGTTGCTTTGCCGAGTGTGCGAAAGCTACCTGCCGGGAGTGACATGCGACACCTTCCACTGCACGTTAGCCAGCATGTCGTGAACGGGCACAGAAAACTCGCAGGGAAACTCCTTCAACACGGCTGTCTGTTCCGGCTCGTCGCCAATCTTGTAGGTCAGCGTCGCTCCACTGCATTGCTTTGCGGTCGATTGCACATACACATACAGTTCCCGTGAGGTAAAGGGCGGCGCGGCGATAAAGGTTCCTATCGCCTTGAGATCTGTGCCGCTAACATTCTGCACTTCGTTTGCCTCAACGGTCGGAAGCGCTAACGGGCCGGCGTTCTTCGTCATATGCGTAGGGACATGAATCGCCGCTCCATCGAGCGCCAGGACCACGAGACCCTGCGCCGGCGCCTCGACCGAAGCACCATCCTTGCCTATTGCGATCGGCTTCCCCGGCTGATTGTTCACCCATGTGCGCAGCGTGCGCCCTGTAGGATCGCCGCCGAGCACGCTGCCGTCAAAGGTAACCTTTGTCGTCTGGGCACGGTTCACCTGGTTGGAGAGCACGATGAACAGCGTATGGTCGTTGTGCGCGAGCAGCTTATCGATATTCTTATTGTCGATAGCAGCCGCCGTACGGTGCAGCCAGGCCCAGGCGGTTTCGCCATAGACCTTACCCGGCGCAAAGCCGCGCTCGTTGCTGTCGAACCACACATAGCCATCCTGTCGCATCGATGGGAAGAGAATCGCCTGCCCGGAGCGGGCTTCTACATCGCTGAACAGGTAGTCCAGCACATACGCCGAAAAGGGTGGGATGTGGTGATAATAGATCGTCGTCGCATCGGGGCCCTTGTAGGGGAAATCCGCACGTTGATAGACATCGGTCATCGTGTAGGCATAGTAGCCAGGATAATTCGCGAAGCGACCGATCGTCGCGTTGCGTGCGGCGGTCTTCAATAAGTCGTCATGGGTGTAAGCGGCCAACCGCAACAGGCTTGGCGCCCATACGCTCATCAGAATGTTCCAGTCGGTTGGCGTCTGCGTATAGGTCACGGGCTGCTCCAGGCCGAGACCCACGTTGCTCACCTTCCATGCGGGCGCGGTCACCTCTGGATAATGCTGTGGCGGAATCGCAGGACGTTTGCCGCCGACTGGCGCAAACTCGTCCATCATGCCCAGGCGATAGAATCGGTCGCCGCGCCACCACAGCAGCGGCTTCGGATCGACGGGATGGAGATCCACATTCTTCCTTGGAATGAGCGGCTGCGTCCACAGTGTGCTTACCAGCCAGTACGCTCCTTCGTGCGCCGCTTCGAGATAACGTCGCTCGCCGGTGGCCTCGTACAACCGCAGCAAGCCATCCCAGTCGGGCACAAAGGAGACGTTGACGAAAGGATGATCGCCGGGGTTTTTCTCGTTGCGATGCGTGATGCGCTCATCGACATAGCGATCTCCCAACCGCATGGCAAGGTCCTTCCATTTCCTGTCGCCGGTCACCACGTAAAGCTGGAGCGCGTCGCCGAAGGCCGCGGGATGTCCCTCGCTATTCGAGTCCAGCCGAACGGTCGGCGAGCCGCCCGCTGTTGTCGCCGGCTTACCATCTTTGGTTGCGAGTTCGCCAAAGATCGGCGCTCCGCCCTGCGTCATTGCATACGCACTGGCATAGACGGTCGCGCCGTAGGAATGAAGCGGCCCCAACTGCAGCTTCGGATTCCAGAGGTCTTCGCCAAAACCGGGAGTCGCGCCGAAGTGAACGTTGGGATGCGAGAGTAGAAACTCCAGCGATGGCAGTGCATATTTGCGATAGAAATCTTCATCGCCGGTAAGCAGGTAGTAGCTCAGATACGTGAGCGGGCTGGACTGCGTGGTGATGTTGCGGCCTTCGATATTCCAGGGCCCTTTGCCATGCGCGCTCCAACCGTTGGCGGAGTCGGTCTTGAGGAGGTCGAAGAGGTTCATTGCGGTATCGGAGAGCGACGCGTCTCCGGGTTCGCGATAGTCCGTGAGTTCGAAGATACCGGTCGCGATGTCGCGATAGGCGGCCTTCCAGTCAGCCTCTTCCGCGAGCACGCGAAAGTGCATGGTCGCCACTTCGGCCTTTTTGTGCAGGCTTTCGGGACTACCCATCACAGGCGAGTAGAGGAACGGCTGCGCCTCTCCATCTTCATTCCGCATACCGAAGCCGAAGGGCGCGCTCAACGGGCCGGGCCACGCGAAGGGAATGTCCTTGGGATCGGCCGTCAGAGCATAAGAAATACCCTGTCGCGCGATGAGCGCCATGGGGGTGGGCGTCATCGCGTTGATGGTGAGCACGGGCTTCTCCGGAAAACGGTGTCCATGCCACAGGAATGGCAGCAGCATGAAGTCTGTCTGCTCGACGGTGTCGACCACCGCGCCGTGGTATCCCATGGAGATATAACCCGGCTTCAAGAGATCGAAGCTGATGCCGACATGCGCTGCGGCGTCGCCTTCTTCGAGATGCCAAGTCGCAGTCATGACGCCTATCGGCAGCGAAGCGAAATCCAGCTTGACTGTGTGTGCATCGATCTTGTGCGCGGCGATCGGTCGCAGAGGAAAGAGTTGGCCCGAAAGCCACGGCGTCGTGCTTGGACCGAGGTGCGATCGAATCTTTCCTTCCCCGGCAGACAGCGTGACCGCAGGCGCAAGATCGAGCTTCCAGGTCGGATGCTGTAGACCGCGATTCTGCATCATTGGATCGCTATCGACCGGTCGGTAGAGCACGCGATAGCTTTCGGCGGAGTCGGAGCCCGGTAGATCCTTCCATGCCTTGCCCACGCGGACCGCGACACGCTGCACCAGGGCGCGTCCGTCCAACGAGCTGTAGAACGCAAGCTTCACCCTGTCGTTCGAGATCTCCACCTCCGGCGCACTCTTGAGCGTAACTGCCGCGGGCTTCAGTGAAGGTTTTTCATCGAAGGTCACCGTGAGAGGAGTTATCTGCGCGGGCGCCGCATGCAGCAGCAGATCCGGGTTTGCCGTGGCGTCCGCCTTGATGTCATCGGTTAGTACAATCTGGCCAATGTTCGCGTTTCGAGTATTCTTCTCACCCACAACAATCAGAAGAGGTCCGGCGGGCAGATCGTAGACGCCGCCGTCCTCGAAGCAGAACTCGTGATTGACCGTACGATGATGACCTCCAAAGATCGTCGACGATCTTCGAACTCCGAGACGGACGCTGAACTGGCGCATATCTTTCCCGTCGTCCGCGAAGCTGAGCGAGCTGACGAAGAGCCGCCATTTGCCTGCATGCGGCAACAGCACCGCACCGGAGGCCGGCATGAGATTTCCCGTTCCCGCAATGTCGGAAAGATAGCTAAGCTGCTCCGCGCTGCGCACCGCGAACGCTCCAGGGTCCTGGAGCTTGCCCGCGTCCAGGCCAATCGTATCGGCGTGAGCGACGGCAGCAATCCACATCGCACCAAAGATTGGCAGAAGACGTATCAACTTCGGAGCAAACGACAACATATCTCTCATCCTCAAATGCATTACGGCTCAACCCCATTTTCCAGCGGCGCAAGATTGCAATTCTGGCGCCGCCGGATACGGAAGGAATGCTGAGTCCATCTACGGCCGCACGCCGAACGCATGATTCTTTACCGCAAGTGCGAGTGGCGTCACGGCTGGAGCCGCCGCCCCAATCACCTCTGTCACCACGACCGACGATCCAGTCGAATTTTGCCCGCCTGCGAGATCGCTCACCCAGACGTTTCCCGATGCATCGATGGCAATCCCCCGTGGCCCTGAAAAGTTATGCACATAACCGTTGCTCGAGATAGCCGCTCCTGTGTCATCGAACTCACTCACCGAAGACCCCGTGTTCGCTGTCACACCGTTGTTGGGCGCCCAAATATGATTGGCGCCATCGACTGCGAGGTACTGAGGGTTGTTCAAGCCTCCCGCACCTACAGCCGTTGCCATACCTGCTGAAGTCACTCCCGGTGTGAGTTGTGTCAGATAGTTTCCGCTGGTCCCAACCACTGAATTCGCAATCCAGGGTATACCTGCGGAGTCGAAGCCGATACCGAAGGGCCTGAACATACCGCTGGGGCCTCCTGTATAGGTCAACGCTGTCGAGGGATAGCTGCACGAGCTTACGGGCGTTCCGGTGCAGGTAGCCAGGGCCTCCGTTGCATCCACGGCCGTCGTGCTGGTGACCCAGACGTTGTAAGCTGGATCGACAGCCAGCGTATATGCCGCCGCGCCCACGGGCTGAACGACACTCAGGATTGCGCCCGATGAGGAGTTGGCCGGCAGCTCCAGCAACGCCGAGATTCCCGTCCCGCTCACACTGAAGACGTTGTCCAAACCGTCGGCGGCAATCCCATACAAGCCCGTGTATCCGGAAGGCGCCGTGTAGCTTGTGATTGCGCCGCCGGCATACTTCATAATCGCCCCGGCGCCGGCAGAGCCGCTGTTCGTCACATAGAGATTGCCACTGGTATCGAACGCGATGCCACGCGCAGCACTGAGGCTTCCATTGAAAATCTGGGCCAATGGCACACCCCCCGGCCCCAATTCGCTGACACTGGCGGCATTCAAGACCCACACATTGCCATTCGCATCGACGGTAAGGCCGTAGCCATTCAGCAGAAATCCGGAGGACGTTCCCGTGCCTGAGGGATACTTGGTCGCTGTCGGACTGTAGTAGGACACGCCAAGCGTCCAATCGTTCGGCAATGAAGAGCCCAGGTTCGGCAGGAATGGTAGATCCGCCGATAGATATTGCGCCGGCCCGCTGCTGCTCGTCCCAACATTCCCAGGATTGAGCGCAAGATCGAGCGTCGCCTGAATGGTATCCGCCGGCGCGTTGGCCTGCCCGGCCGGTTGGACTGCCGCAAAGAGATTGACGCATGCAGACGATATCGAGCTTGTGTCGTTGCTGTTCACGCAATACGCCAGGATGTCCGCCAACGTATTCAACTTCGCATTTTCATTGATGACATTCACAGTCACCGCCGTCGTGTTGACCGTGCCCTTCACCGCGCTCGATGCAGGCGCCTGTCCGGTCGAGGTGTTCACCAGCAACGGAATGCTGGCAAACGCATTCTGTAGCCCCGTCAGATTCGTGGACGACGTTCCAATGCTCTCCGCGCCCGCGGTCCCGTAAGTCGCGACCATAAATTGCTGGAGCGCAAAGACCGTCGCCACGGTCGTCACCTCGTTGATCGAAATAAATGTCGAGGAGGTCAGAGAGCTGCATGCACCCAGGCCCGTCATGAGAGCCAGCGCGGAGTTGACGTTCGACCCACCCGGCACACCGCCCTTGGCCACGATGTAGACGTACGCTCCGGGTGGGCAGGTATAGTCTCCAGTGATCGTGAAGCTCCCGGCGGCATCCGTCGACACGCCCGCGCACGGAGCGGTGTGAACTCTATTGCTATCCGGCGCGCCGGCGCAATTCACGAGGGGTCTCGCAGCAGAACCGTAACCCGACGTGCCCGCGGCATAAAGCTGAACGTTCGCGCCACTGACCGGCTGCTGTCCGCCATGAACATTGCCCATGAGTGGACCGATTGCAGTCGGCTCCATAGCCGCCGGCGTGGCGCCTATCCCACACCCCGTCAGCAGCAGCGCGCAACAGGAAAACATCAGGAGGATCGCAACGCTGCAGCTTTGCTTCCAACTGGCCCGAACAGTCATATATAACTCACCCATTTGCCGATCTCCACATCACAAATTTCTTCTTTAGTCTTCTACTGCTTCAGGTGCGGAACGATATGTCCAGCCTCGCCCGTTGCGGCTCCCGGCCCGCGCTGAATCGAACCTGGAAAAGAGCCTCCGCCCGCCTGACAGGTGTTCGCCGTTGGCACAGCCGCGTAGAACGGGAAGCTCCTGTCCGCCGCAAGTTGGGTTACGCCGTTCTCCGTCAGCAACGAAACTTCTTCTACAAAGCTGGCCTCGATCTGCGAACCGGTCGTGTCGATGAAGAGAGAGGGAGTGGATGTCGTCGATGGTACGGGCGAGGTTGCATTCGCACACGTCGTCGATGGAACGGTATCTCCGTCCGCGCCCGAGCTGTAACTCGGCGCCGTGTAAAAAAATCCACCCAGAACCTCGGTCACCGAGCCTGCCGTATTGTCGACGATGTTGACCGGACCTTCCGTTTTGAAGCCCAGCAACCATAACGGAGCGCCATTGTTATTGATCCGTGTCGTGCCAATCACGCCCGCCGCCGGCTTGCTGTGCGTCTCGCTGTTGAAGTGCCGGCCCGCAACCAGATTGCTCCCCGCAAGCAGCATGGAGCCGCCTGCAAAGTTCTCCAAGAACACGCGTCCCCCATAGGTCTGGCGATTGATCGATAGATTGTACGTAGCATGAATATCGCGCAACACGACGTCGCGCTGCGTAGCCGTCGTCGACGTCGACGGGTTCACCACATCGAATGCATACCCTGGCGAATGATTGAACGAGTAACTGCTATCCGTCGCATCGAAGGTGATCTTTTCGATCACCAGCGGCGCGCAGGTGCCTCCACCCGGACACCCTCCACCCATCGCCGTCGCAATATGGAAGACCCCCTGCCCCGCCGGCCATGACGTCGCCGTCGACATCACTCGCAGCGAAGAGCTGAATCCAATGATCCGATTCACCGTCGTGGGCACGTTCAACGGTGCGCTGACGTAGTACACGCCATGCGGCAGATAGATTGTCGAAGCCCCTGAGTTTAGCGCCGACTGAATCGCAGATGTCGCATCCACGGCCGATGTTCCTGACGGAAGGCAGCCATATGCGTGAGCACATCCGGAGTAGTTCACGGTGAAGTCGGCGCTGGCCGAACCTGCGGCTGGCGCGACCCAGCCGCTTGCATCGTAAGCCGGCACTGGCGTATCGACGACCGGCGTTGCGCTGCTGTAACTGAGCAGCGGCGCCGTACCGGACGACCAGGTCAAAGCTCCTGTGGTCGATCCGGTCAACACACCTTCCGCCGCCGTGCCACCGCTCAAGAACGTCTGCCCGTTGCTGAATGTCGTGTTGTGAAATACGATCGCTCCGTAATCGCTTACCAGCACGGACGACCCGGTTGTCGAATTCAGGCTGCTATTACTCACCACAACCAGTCCGTTCACCTGGTTCGTGCCGGACGAAAGATTGGCGATCGCCTTACCTGACCCATCCGTGTACAACTCATTGATCGCCAGCACATTGTCCGTGTTCACCAAGGCGTCGCCGGTCTGATTGATCAGCGAGATGTGCTCCAACGTGATCGAAGCCAGCGCCGAGGCCGTCTGGATACCATGCGCGAAGCCGTTCACCGTCACGTTCTCGATCAATGCCGGCCCCGTGCTGAGCCGCGTCATATCGATCCCTACGCCAATACTTCCCGACGAGCTCGTATTCTGAATCACGACATTGCGAATGACCGCCATATTGCTTGCCAGATAACTGATCGCCGTGGCCCCGGGATTGCCGCTGCCTGCATCGATCGTCATGTTCTCGATCGAATTGTGAAAGGCCGAGACCCCATGCGTATAGCCCAGCGATTCCGTCTCGATCATCGGCGTCGCCGTCGTCGTCGATGTGAACGTGTTGTCTTTCAACTTCAGAATCGTGTTGCTCTTAT
This sequence comes from Granulicella rosea, assembly GCF_900188085.1. Taxonomy (GTDB): domain Bacteria; phylum Acidobacteriota; class Terriglobia; order Terriglobales; family Acidobacteriaceae; genus Edaphobacter; species Edaphobacter rosea. Next base: position 1,276,429 of record NZ_FZOU01000001.1, on the reverse strand, counting down.
CCTGTCCGAGAAATTGAAAGCCATAATCGGGAACCTGGACTCCGCTACCATTGATCGCATAGCGCGTCAGTTTGGCGGAGATCAGATACGTGCCTGACGGGAAATACACGTACTTGTACTCACCGGTATATGGAGCAGGCAAGCCGGCCGCAGGCGCAGCCGCCTCCAGCGCGCTTTGGATCGCCGCCGTATCGTCGGTTACGCCATCGCCCACCGCGCCGTAAGTCTGGACATTGACGACATTGGCGTCGGACGGAATGTTGATTGTCTGACTGACGGACAACATTCCAGCAGTCTGCGCCTTCGCGCACCCGCAGCACAGGATTGCCACCACTGCACTCCACGCCACGACCATCGTGCAGGAACACATATTTCTCATGGAAAGCATGCTCGTTTCCTCAGGGTTAAGTTAAGCGGTTAACTTCAACGACGGAATTCTCCCGCTTCCATCCGTTCACTGTCAAGTCTTTTCTTTCGTGGCCCGCTGGGACTCATCCCCGTTGCGCGATCTGCACCGGGTCTACTTTTCGTGATGAATTGCGAAGCTCGCGTCGAGCGGAGTGTTCGTCGAAGAGTTGCCGACCATCACGCGACAGAGCCCATCTTCCGTAACCCAGCGATGCTGCGACACGCCATAATAGGCAAAGTCGCGTTCCGTCAACGCAAGATGCACCGTCGAGCTCTCACCCGCCCCGAGGTCCACCTTCTGAAAGGCACGCAACTCCTTCAAAGGCCGCTCCACCTGCGTCGAAGGACAACCGACATAGACCTGCAACACCTCGGCTCCACGCCTCTTACCTTCATTCTTAACCGTCACGCTTACACCGATCGTCTGCGTTCCATCTGTCGTCGTACGGTCCAGCTTCAGATCGCTCAATCCGAATTGTGTGTACGACAGGCCAAATCCAAATGGAAACCTCGGCTCCACGCGCCGGCTCGTGTAGTAGCGATACCCCATGAAGACGCTCTCGGCGTATCTCACATCCGGACTACCCGGCTTCGGGTAGTAGTTCGCAGCCGCTGGATTGTCGGTCAGCTCTTTCTCAAAACTCACGGGCAGCTTGCCCGACGGATTGACTTTACCCAGCAGCACCTCCGATAGGGCGAACCCACCCTGCTCGCCTGGGTACCACACCTGTAGAAGCCCGGGCGTCCGGTCGATCCAACCGGACATCGCAACATTGCCACCACCTGTAAGCGCCACTACCGTCCTCTTATTGACCGCCGCCACGGCATGAATCAACTCGTCCTGCCCCACGGGTAAGGCGAAGGTGCGGTCCATCCCCTCGAACTCGGTCGCGTTGTCGAAGCCCACCGCCAGCACCACGGCATCGGCCTTCGCCGCCAACGCAAGCCCCTCCGGATGCACCGCCTCATCCACGGCGATAAGTCCAAGGCCAGCCTCCGGCGCCAGGAGCTTGGTGGCGCACTCGAGCTTCACGCTCGACGCTCCTTGCGGAAGGTATACCCGCCCCCATGTTGGTGGCGAAACAATCTCATGCGCCAAAGCCTCCAGCACCCGCTGACCGTTCACGAAGAGTTCGCAGCGGTCATGCGCATCGGTTCCCAACACCGCAAGATACTCACTCGCATGGCTTGCCACGTAGTCCCCGCTCCATCGCACGCTTCTCTGCGCTCCAGTCTCGGACGAAGCGCGCTGCCCGGTCGCATACTCCAACCGGTTTACCCGGCTGACCTGCGCTACTCCCGTGAACGAGCCATTCGCGAATACCTCTCGCTTCAATCCACCGCGAAACTCCGTCTTCGCAAAGATCTCCTCCGGCGCAGAGATCCCACGGTCATAGAACACCTTCACATGCCCACCCAGCGCCTCCACCACACTCACATCGCTCCATCCGCCGACATGCGAACTGCCTCCACCACTCGCCACGAGCGGAAACGCGTTCGGCCCCAGCACCGCCACACTCTTTACATCGTCGCCGAATGGCAGCACGGAACGGTCGTTCTTCAATAGAACGATTCCTTCTTCAGCAATCCTTCGAGCCACGTCCAACGCTTCCGGACGAAACCTCGGAATGTCCAATCGCAGTGCGGGCCTGTCCGCCAACCCAAATCGGATCGCCATTCGAAGTATGCGGCGCACCTTGTCGTCGATCTCCGTCTCGCTCAGGCGCCCATCGTGCAGAGCGGGCTCCAGCGTGGCGGCATTCATATGCTTTCCCCATGGCATCTCGATTCCTAGCCCGGCCCTGGCCGCCGCGACGCCATCGTAGGTCGAGCCCCAGTCCGACATCACCACACCGTCGAACTTCCACTCGGACTCCAGCACATCATGCACAAGCGTACGATTCTGCGAAGCATGTTCTCCACCGATGAGGTTGTACGACGTCATCACCGCGCCCACGTGGCCTTGCCTTACCGCCGCTTCAAACGCCGGCAGATACAACTCCCGCAGTGCGCGCTCATCCACAAGCGCGTTCGTTCCATGACGGTCGAACTCCGAGTTGTTCGCCGCAAAGTGCTTCACTGTCGCCACGACTCCCTGCTCCTGTACACCCTGGATATAGGGCACAGCCATCGCAGCGGTCAGCTTCGGGTCCTCGCTGAAATACTCGAAGTTTCTTCCACCCACCGGGAAGCGCAACAGGTTCACACCCGGCCCCAGCAGAATATCGACGCCTCGCGCACGCGCATCCTCGCCGAGCACCGTGCCCATTGCATGAGCCAGCCCTGGGTTCCACGTAGAAGCAAGGCATACTCCCCCGGGCATCGCATTGGCCGGTTCTTTGCCCTTGATGCCCATCGGGCCATCCGACATGCGAAGGGCACGCAGTCCCACCGATGGCGCCGCACTCGTCTCCATATCGTGGCCGCCCAGCAGAGAGAGCTTTTCCGCAAGCGACATTTTGCCGAGCATGCGCTCCACACGCTCGTCTAAGACCTTCTCCGGCTGCGTGGCTTGCCCTTGACAGGGGCAAGCCAGCAGAGTGAATAGAAAGACTACCGGGACCAGAATGCATGCAGTATGTTTCAAGATGGCTTCTCTTTCTTTATGAGTTCACCGCGAGGTCATGCTCAGCGATAGATCTTCAACTGCAGCTGCATCGTTCTCGGGCTTGCCGCGCTGCTGATCACTCCAAACGCCCCGTTGATGTTTGTACTGAACCCGTCTGAACCCACCGGGCCAGCGGTGAAGGTCGTATTCGGCAGCCCCAGATTCACATGGTTCAGCGCGTTGAACGCCGAGGCTCGGAACTGCATCGCGAAGGACTTCGGAAGGCTGAACGTCTTGAACACAGAGAGGTTCAGGCTCCATGCACCAGGCCCTCGTGTCCGCGAATCTACGCGAGGAATCGTGCCATAAGTCCAGTTAGGAGGGTTGACGTAAGCCGCCGTATTGAACCACTCCGACTTCGAGCGGTGCGCCAGCCGGGTGCTGTAGCCCGGCCGAAAGTTCGGCCGCGTCGCGATATTTTGGTTGTTGGCGCCTGAGATGCTAAGGGGACGTCCCGTCTGCGCAATCACGATCGAGCTGAACTGCCAACCGCCGATCAAGCTGGCGCCTCGTCCATGGCTATACCAACGCCTGCCCTGGCCGAATGGCAGCTCATAGATGAGAGAGAGAGTTCCATTATGCGTCACATCCGTGGGGTCGACCCCATAGTCGGCATGTAGATCGTAAGAGTTCTGATACGCCCCGGTAAGCGTCGAGGTGCCCGTGGCCGCCTGATTGATCGGCACATAGATCGGCGGAGCCAGCAGCTTCCCATACGTGTAGGAACCCAACACCTGCAGCCCATGCTGAGCGCGCCGTTGAACGCTCAGGTAGCCATAGTTGCCAAAGTAGGAGGCATAATGCGGCTGATAGTTGGTCACCGTGGTGTAGTAGGGATAAGGCTTCAATGAGTTCGCCAACGTGATCGTGGCCGCGCCGAGTGTTCCTGGAACTTTGCCCGCGTAAGGGTTTTTGACACTCGTCAACAGCGCGTCTCCCATCGCCAGATATTGAGACGGTAGTTGGTTGATGTTGATCGAAGGAATCACAAAGTGCGTTCCGTGGTTCGCGAGATAGGCCACATCCACCACTACATGCGAAGGCAGTTCCCGCTCAAACGAAAGCGTATATTGCTGCGACATGGACGAAGGCGCATGGGGATCCTGATAGAACGCCGCCTGTCCCAGAAATGCCGACGGCCCTGCAGCCGCGCCTTGCGGCTGTGGCGGTGGCGCCGGAAAACCGTTCTTCAGCAGCAGGGCGGCACTGTTGCTATTGAGCGCCGTATACGAGGTCGTGACGGAACCGAACCCGTTGTTCGACCCAAAATAACTTTGGTTGACGTTCGAGCTATAGTAGATCGCATAGCCGCCCCGTATAACGGTTCGCCCATCCGAGGCCAAAGTGTAGGCAAATCCAATGCGCGGCCCAAAGTCCTTGTAATTTTCCTGGAAGAAATTGCGCCCATAGCCACCCGTGTTCGCATAGATCGTCTTTCCGAGAAAGCCGGAGACCGGGTCGGTTCCATTCAGGTCGAACGAACTCACTCCATTGTTCTGTTCAAACGGCTGCTCCTGATAGTCATAGCGCAACCCCACATTCACGGTCAGACGCGACATCGCGCGCCAATCGTCCTGGATGTACCCCGAGGCGCTGGCCGTGCGAAACGCTGTACCGCGCACGGCGACGTCGCTCGCGCTGTTTGTATAACCTGTCAGAAAGCTCGCGTAAGCACTCCCGGTGCCGGCCTGCGACTTAGGATTTCCCGTCAGATTGCTGGTGAAGGAGAACGTGCCTGAAGGCGCATTGTTCTGGTTGTTATCGGCCTGGTTCAGACGCAGGTCCACTCCGAGGTGGAGGGTATGGCTACCTGGAATCCAGGTGAAGTCGTCCATCAACTGCGTCTGCGTCGACGCGCGGTAACCATACGTTACATTGAATGCGGGCAGGCCATTGCTGATCTGCGGCATGGTGTCGGCCGGCACATTCGCCAACCCCAGTTGCCCCGGCCAATTCTGACCGTAGCTCGCGGCTTCGAACGGAAAGTCCGTGCGCTCCACTGCCACCCGGGTCTCATTGATTTTGTTCGCCGACAAGATCTGCGTCACGCCGATCGCCAGGTCCATATTCCGCAGATCGTCGTTGCGATCGCTCACAATCGGACTCGGCAAGATCCCCGCGTTGTTCGTCTTGTTCTCGTAATATCCAAACCGCAGGAATCCGTTCAACGCCTCCGATAGCTTGCCATCGAAACGCGCGACGCCGCGGCGCTGCGAGCTCAGCGTTCGGCTCGTGCTCGCGTAGTTGTTCGTGTGGGTGTATGCATTGGTCGGCGTATTGTTCGGCAGCGGGTAAAACAGGTTCTGAATCTTCAGCGCCACTGGATCGATCTTGCTCGCCGGAATCACATTCGGCGTCGGCTCGTTGTACTCCGCTGTGTATGTCTGACGAGTGGTCACCGTTCCTACCGTGGTCGTCGTAGTCGGATCGTAGAGCGGAATCAGATTTCCATTCGTATCCAGCAGGTCGCTGAAATCCCCTGTGCGCTCCTGCGGCGTCGGCACACTGGTGAACGCCGGCGTCGTGCCCACATAGCGATATTCTTCATAGTTCGCGAAAAAGAAGATCCGATCCTTGAACAGCGGACCGCCCAGCGAAGCTCCATATTGGTTGTAGCGCAACTCCGGCTTGCCCGTCACCTGATTGGCGAACGCATTCTGTGCATCCATTGCATCGTTGCGAAAATACTCATAGATGCTGCCGTGAAAGCTCTGCGATCCAGTCTTGGTAATCAGATTGATGATGCCGCCCGACGTAAATCCATACTGAGCCGAAACGACGCCCGACTGAATGCGGAATTCACGAATCGAATCCACTCCCGGATTGATCGCCACTTCCCCAATCTGCGTCTGCAGATTGTTCACACCATCCAGAATATTGCCGTTGGCTCCTGTAGCCCCGCCGCCTACCTTGATCGCCGTCAAGTCCGTGCCGCGGTTGTTGAATCCTTCGCTATCGGCTCCCACCGCCGAAACCACACCCGGCAGCAACGCCGCCAGAGCCAGCACATTGCCACCGTTCAGAGGAAGATTCTCGACAGCCCGGCTGTCGATCACCGCGCCCAGCGTGGCATTGGTCGTATCCATCGGCGGAATCGTAGAGTCGATGGTCACCACCATCTCCTGATTGCCCACCTTCAACGCCACATCCACTTCCACACGGCTCGCCACATTCACGATCACGTGCCGTTCCAATATGGCCGCAAAGCCGGCCGCCTTTACCTCCACGGAATACGGCCCCACCGGCAAGTCGGTCGAGATGTAGAAACCCTTCTCATCGCTATGGAACGTCGAACCGAGATTGGTTTCCTCGTTGGTGATCTTCACCTCGGCATTCGGCAGCAGAGCGCCGGAGCTGTCGCGCACGTTCCCTACGATGCTCCCCGTATCCTGTTGCGCCCACATGTCGGGAGTCAGGAATATCGTGGTGCAAATCAACGCCATTCCACATACGAGAGGAGACAAACGAAAGCGAGACCGCGTGAAGCAAACCATGCAAAACACCTCTTGTTAAGAGCTTAACTTATGATGGGCGCAAGTCTACGCAGACAGAACTGCCGCTGTCAATCGTCCATGATTTTTTTTTGCCGTCTCGCACCGCGAGACTTCGCGCGTCATGGCGACCCAGATCATGGAACGCTTGTCTTGACATTCATTCGTTTCGCGTGATTTGCTAAAAGATAAGCGCTTAACCATTTACGCCTCCACGACATCCTCCTCAGTGAGAACCTCATGCTCCCTCGAACTCGCTCTCTCGCTCATCTCATGTTGCTTTGCTTCGCTACCTTCCTTTCCTGCGACGCGCAGGCCATCGACGGCGTGCAGGCGCGCGCTGGCCTCCCGCATGTCTTCGCCAAGATCCAGCATGGAGAGCACCTTCGCATCGCCTATCTCGGCGGAAGCATCACGGCCGCGGATGGCTGGCGGCCACAGTCGCTCGCATGGCTTCGCGCCCAGTACCCGCACAGCAGTTTTGAAGAAATCGACGCCGCGGTCTCCGGCACCGGCTCTGAATTGGGCGTCTTCCGGCTTCAGAGCGACGTGCTTCGTTTCAAGCCCGACCTGATCTTCGTGGAGTTCGCCGTGAACGACGAAGATGAGTCTCCAGCCCGCATCGTCCGAGCCATGGAAGGCATTGTCCGGCAAACATGGTCGTCCCTTCCCTCCGCCGACATCTGCTTTCTGTACACCATCAACCAACGCAGTCTACCCACAATCGAAGCCGGCCACAACCCGAAGTCCGTGGAAGCCATGGAGCGTGTCGCGACCTGGTATGGCATCCCCTCCGTCAACTTAGGCCGTTCCGTTGCACAGTCCATTCTGGCCGGCAAACTTGTGCTCACAGGCCCTGCCCCCACATCGTCCGAGGCGCCCATGGTCTTCAGTGGAGACGGCACGCACCCGTACGCCGAGACCGGACATCGCATGTATCTGCATACGCTCCAGCAAGCGCTTGAGCTCATGCAGACACAGCCCGGCGACTTAGCTTCTCATTCGCTCCGCGCCCCTCTCGACTCGCGGAATCTATCGCGCGCACAGGAGACTCCGTTCGTCGAAGCACTCCACAGCAGCGCCTGGCAGCCTGTAGCTCTCGACGACCCCACCGGCCAGATGTCTCGCTCGTTGCCCCATGTCTGGGCAGGCCGTCACGCAGGAGATACCGTCGCATTCGATTTCACCGGCTCCGTATTCGGAATCTACGGTGTCAAAGGTCCGGACGCTGCCGAATTCACAGTGCAACTCGACAACGAACCCCCTCTGCATCAGACCCTCTTCGACCCCTACTCCACCGCCGGTCGTTATCGTTGCCGCGCCTGGATCTCGTCCGATCTTTCCCCTGGACATCACCATGTCCGCATCACCGTCCTCGGCCCCGTGCTAAACAAGGAAAAGATTCTGCGCCCGGGAGTCGCCGCCGCCAATCCGGAGGCTTACCGCAACGACACCTTCGCACTGTATCTCGGAGCCATTCTGACCGACGGCCCTCCTTCATCGCCAACCTCTGAACCGGGATCCAAACAATGAACGATCGCCAGCCCCCACAACGCACGCTACTCCGGGCCATCGCCGCCGGCCTCTTCTGCGCCATCCTCGTGGCGCCGCCAGTCCGCGGCCAGACAACCTCCGACCCCGACGGCACACCCCACACCGCGCCGCTCGAATCATACTCCTGGAGAAATCCGGCATCCGAAAAGATCGTCCTTGTTGGCGATTCCACGGTGCAATCCACCTCCGGCTGGGGCGACGGCTTTGCCGCGTCATTGAAGGCCAACGCCGAATGCATCAATCTCGCGAAGGGCGGCCGCAGCACCCGCACGTTTCGTGAAGAAGGCCGATGGGCGCAGGCGTTGGCGCTCCATCCCGACGTCATTCTGCTGGGCTTCGGTCATAACGATCTGCAGCTCAAGCCCGATCGCCATGTCGATCTCGCCGACTTCCGCATCAATCTTCTTCGGTTCGTGAAGGAGGCCCGTGCAGCCGGCATTCGCATCGTGCTGACGACGCCCATCGCTTATCGTCGATGGAACAAAGACGGCTCGCTCCGGCCCGTCGCGCCCCTCGTCGACGATTACGATCGAGCGACCCGCGACATCGCGAAGCAGGAGAACATCCCCTTTCTCGACATCGCCACACTCAGCGCAGCGTTCTACCAGCGCATCGGCAAGCAGGCGATGGACAGTTACTCTCTGCATAGCCACGACGCCGTCGACCCCGCGCATCTCAACCGGGAAGGCGGACAGGCCCTCGGCGCCCTGATCGCACAGCAGGCGCGAGCGGAGCTGCGCTGGCTTGCTCCCTACATCCTCCCGGCGCCTCTCTGAAGCCGCAGCCAACATCCCCAACGGAGCCACGCCACCGGGAGAGTGCGCGGCTCGTCAGCGTATACTAGGGCGTGTTGAAGCGATCGTTCGCACAAGCGCAATCTTGTATTTTCCCTAGCTCATGGCCACTATCTACGACATAGCTCGCGAAGCAAACGTCTCCATCGCCTCCGTCTCGCTGGTCTTCAATGACCCCGAAACCAAGCGGGTCGGCAAGGAGACCCGCACTCGCATCCAGCGTGTCGCCAAGGCGATGGGGTATCACCCCAACGCCGCGGCCAAAGCCCTTACCGAAGGCAAGACGCGCATCATCGGCCTCGTGATTCCCATGCGCGAGCCCATTTTCATCAACCCCTTCATCGCCGAGGTGCTTGCCGGCGTGCAGAGCTCGCTGATGGAGCATGGTTATCACCTGATGATCTACTCGCATCAGGCCGCAACCGGCCGCCTCACCTCGATGGAGCTCAATCAGAGCCGCCAGGTGGATGGCGTCATCATCGTGAACACCCGGATGTGCACCCAGGCCGACATGGAAGACACGATCCGCGATCTCAAACGGTCGAAGATCCCCTTCGTCATGGTCAACGGCTATCGGGGCAGACAAAAGCTCAACTATGTGGGCGTCGACGACGAAGAGGCGGGCTTCACCGCCGCGGACTACCTCCTTCGCAAAGGCCACAGACGCATCGCCATCATCTGCGGACAGACCGGCAGCCCGATCAGCGACAGCCTTACGACCGGCTTCGCTCGCGCTCACGCCAAGAATGGCGTGCCGTTGCAACCGGCTCTTCAGTACGACTCCAATTACGACTTTTCGCTCACACGTCAAAGACTGGAGGAATGGTTCAGCTCACGCCAGCGCCCGACAGCGATCTTTGCCGCCGACGATCATCTCCTGAACACGGTCTTCGCCTCCATCCGCAGCTTCGGACTCAACATCCCCACCGATGTCGCCGTGCTTTCACGCGGCAGCGCCGCCGTCGCCGTCTCACTTACTCCTACCGTTACGATGATCGCCATCCCCGCCATGGAGATTGGCAAACGCGCCGGCAAGCTTCTGATCGACACTCTGCAAGACTCCAGTCGCCCCGTGGAGAAGATCATCCTTCCCGGCATGATCGAGCCGGGCGAATCCGCCTAAGGGGACATCGGTTCCGGCACGCCGCGCGCTATCTCCGCCATACTGGGCCGCTCGCGAAACACGGGCCACAGCAGGGCGATTCCGAGTGGATGCAACACAGCCATCAGGCAAAACACCGGCGTGTACCCGCCATGTGTCACCAGATAACCCACCACCTCGCTGGAGAGCATTCCGCCCAGCCCACTCCCCATCGCCACCAGACCCGCAGCCTTGCCCACCTGCTCTGCCGGATACAGCTCCACCAGCGTCGCCGTCAACGCCACCAGCCACGCCATGTGAGCCAGCGCCACCACGGCCGCGATCAGCGCCGCTCCCATCGAACTTCCACACAGTGCAGCCAGCGGACTCAACGGCGCCAGAAGCGCTGCGCACAACATGGTGGAACGATATGCACGCCGAGCCGTCATGCCTCGGCGTATCCAGCGGCCCGAGATCGCACCGCCTGCCAGCGTACCCAGCCCCGCGCCGAAATACACCACCCACCCAATGCGTGACGCCGATTCGAGGGAGAGGCCCCGATCGCCGATCAGATACTTGGGAAACCAGAACAGAAAGAAGTACCATACCGGATCGGTAAGGCTCCTCGCCACGAGCAGACGCAGCGTAGACGGGTTCCGCAGCAGCGCACCTACACCATTCGCGCGCCTCTCTCCATCGCCGGCACCCGCGGTCCCGCGCGGCCATCCACGGGAGATCCAGAACCACAACGGCAGCCACAACAGGCCCACCACGCCATCCAGCAGAAAGATCGAACGCCACGGCAGATGCCGCGTTATCACCGCGATCAATGGCAAAGCCACCACGGCGCCCACCGTCGCCCCCAGGGTATACAAGCCGATCGACAAGCTCTGCCGCTCCTTGGGCGCCGCCTCGCTCACTGCCTTTGGCGCTGCCACCCAGAGTCCGGGCTCACCGAGCCCCAGGCAAAAACGCGCCACACTCAGCGCCCAGATCGACGTTGCAAACGCTGTCGCAGCCTCTGCCAGCGACCACCAGCCTACGAACAGCATCATCGCCCGCCGGGTTCCCAGCCTGTCGGAGATAAACCCCGCCAGCCCATACGCAATGGCCGAGGCCAGCAGAAACACGCTCACGATATGCGCATACCCTGCATCGCTCAGGTGCAGTTGCGCCTGCATGCGCGGCGCAACCACCGAAAGGCTCTGCCGGTCGACATAGTTGATCAACGCCACGCCAAACAGTAGCGCCACCATCTGTCGCCAACGCCGAAATCGAGTCTTGTCCTGGTCCATAGCTCTCTCGCCTAAAAGCAACGCACCGCAAAGATCGCTGGCAATGCCGGTCCGCGACCCAGTATCTGTAGCGTAAGACTCGTGGTCTCCACCGGTTCTTTCAGCTTGAGCGTCCAACGCGTCTGGTGGTTCTCCTGTACGTGCGCTACACAAACGTCGTCCGCCATCAGCGCAAAGCTCGTCACGCATCCCGGCATGATTCGTTCCGGATGCGTCATCAACACCGACTCCATCGGATGATCGAAGTCCGTATCGAAGACCAAATCAATCTGCTTCAGACGATGGGCCTTCGGCCAGCGCAACGTCAAGGTCGGCGCTTCATCCTCCCACGAAGGCATCCAGGCGTTCACCGCCTCCCATGGCCGCGTGTAGCCATTCACCACATTCTCCGCTGCAAACGCCTCAAGCGGGGGCGATATCCTTACCGCCAGATTGCGCGCCGCAGGCCGGCGCTCAGGCAGCCAGAACTCAAAGCTGTCGATACCGGAGTTCTCCGGCGGACTCTGCTTCGTGCTCTTCGCCACAGCCTTGTTCATCTTCTGCGCCAGCGTCAAGAGGCCGCTCACCTGATCGTCGCTCAGCGCGACGGCTGCTCCCAGCACCGGCCGCAGCACCACAAACGTATACGCAGGCTTCTCCAACGCAACGCCAAAGTCCAACTGCACCGTCGACTCCCCGGCACTCAGCTCCGTCGAGACGCTCGCCAGCAGACGGTCCGGTGTCGTATTGCCCTCCCTGCTCGCGCCCCACAATTCCGCCTGTAGCAAGCCGCCCAGCTCCGCCGTCACGCTCAGGTCGAAGCACGGAACCCGCCCAACAGGCAGAGGTACGAGCAATGCCAGCGGAGTCGTCATCCGCATCCACTCCCCCGATCGCCGCAGCTCCGACAACCTCAGCACACTGCTCGCCGCAATCGTCGCCTCACGCGCCAGATCGTTCCTTCCATGCTCCACCATGCCTGGAATATGCTGACCGCTGCGCAACAATCTCTGTTGCATCTCTTCCATCAGGAAAGGCTCCAACAACTCGCGCGGCATCGCTTTCTTCTCCACACACAGTGCGGCGGCCATTCCCACCGCCTGCCCATTATGCGCGCACGTCGCCATCACTCGCGTAGAACCAAAGGCAATATGCGAAGCCGACAAGAGCCGCCCGCTCAGAAACAGGTTTGGCACATTGCGGCTATACATGGTCCGGTAGGGAATCTGGTATACCCCCTTACTGTGCCACTGCGTGCAACCCGGCTCGGCGCTATACAAACCCTCGGATGGATGCAGGTCGATCGCCCACCCGCCGAAGCCCACCGCGTCCACATGCCTGCGCTGCTCGACGACATCCTGTTGCGTCAGCAACGCATCCCCAAGAAACCGCCGGCTCTCGCGCTTGCCGGGGATCATGCCCGCCCACTCCAGCGTAAGCGTCTCTGCCTCCGGAAACGTGCCGGAGTTTTTGATGTAGTTCCACACGCCGTAGACGACGCTCCACAGCTCCCACTTGATCTCTTCGGTCTCGTAGACCGTGTCTCGCGTGCCGCCATACTCCAGCCACCACAGTCTGCATCCGGAGTCACTTACGCGGAGCTCGCGATACCGGGGGATCGTCGAAATATCCGTCAGCGCGAACGATGGCGCCACATATTTCACCGGCTTCCCCGTATCGCGCGAGTAGAAATAGAGCGAATGTCCCAACAGATCGCGCGTTGCCTTATACGGAGCCAATAACTCGCCGTACTCCGAGCGAGCCTCTGCCCCCATATGAAAATCCGCCCCCGCCAGATACCCCACGACTCCATCGCCCGAGGCATCGCAGAACAGCGGCGCTCGCAACGTGTAGCGAATCTGATTCTGACTGCAGAAACCGCTCGCGCTGCGAATCGTCCCATCCGCCGACTGTTCGATCGAATCCACGGCCGTGTTCAGCAGGAGTGCAACGTTCGGCTCGCGCGCCACATACTCCAGCATCAACGTATCGAAGATCACCGCGTTCCCTTCCGGGTTCCGCCACATATTCTCTACCAGCAACTCGTCGATCACTCCACCTTCGCGCGCCCACCGGTTGTTATTTCCCATGTGCGAGGTCGCGCCCAGCACCCACAGCCGCACCTCGCTCGACGCATTGCCTCCCAACACCGGTCTGTCCTGCACCAGCACCACTCGGACGCCCTCGCGGGCAGCCGTAATGGCACAGCAGACACCGGCAAGTCCACCGCCCACCACGACGAGTTCAGCCTCCATACTCCGCCGACGAAGTTCCCTGCCCCTTGCGCTCACACTCAGCTCCATTCCCCGCGAAGTCAGCCGCTTCTTCGCGGATATGTCCAACTCGCCGCTCGGACAAGGCTTTTCAATTCCCCGCCAACGAGTATACGTTAAGCGCTATACTAAACACGAATCGATGTGACCGCCATCGCTATTTCCAGAGACCGACACAAGGAAACATCTCTTCCCATGACCTCTACGCCGAATGCCCGATCCTTCACTCTTGCCGCCGTCCTGGCCAGCACCTCGTGCGCAGCCATGGCCCAGATCGCACCCTCCATCGACCTGCAAAAAGGCGATGTTTCCTTCCTCTCCACCCTTGTCGGCACACGCTACGAGATCCGCGTGAACAAACGGCCGCTCGTCGACGCAGCCACTACCGCAGGCATCCTGCTCGGCGGCTCTCCGGTCTCTCTCCAGGCCGGTTCTTCATGCAAACAATCTCCCTGTACCTTGAGCGCCCGCACCTCGGATGGCCAATCCGCGAAACTGACGATCGCTTTCGGGCCACATACCGCGACCCTCACACTCACACCGGAACACCCCGGACTCGAAGTCCGCTTTGTCACCGCCGGCGCCACCCCCGCCTACGGCCTCGCCGACCACGCAGTCGAGCAGACGCTCTCCACTCTGCCTGACAAATCGTTCAACACCGACGTTACCGGCTTTGCCGACGACGCCTTCCAGGCAGGCCAGGGCAACTCCCGGCTTATCGGCAACTTCATCCTCTATCCCACCCGCCACTTCGCGGTTCTGCTCATCGATCCGAATCGCAAGATCGTGCATACCAGCGCAGACGAGATCGTGCAGGGCGTGGCGTCCGCCCGCTCAGCCGTCACCATGCAATACTTCTTCGGCGACATGCACCAGATCTACAAGGCCTATCTCGACGCTCGCAACGCGGCCGGCTACCGCGTCTTCATGCCCAAGTACCAGGCCTTCGGCGTCGGCTGGGAGGCGTTCGGCGCGCTTGGTTGGAACACCAACCAGAGCACCGATCTCGAGAGCATCGACCGCTATCTGCATGACGGGTATCCCCTGCGGTGGGCAGCCGTCGGCTCGGGCTTCTGGCCTGCCGAGCCTGCATCCATGCATGAAACCACCAGCTTCGGCCTATGGGACCACCATCGCTACCCCGATCCCAAAGCCTTGGTCCAGCATCTCACCCAGGAACATCTCGCGCTGCTCTTCGGTCTCCGCATCACCTTCATCACTACCGGCCCCTATTCCGCCGAAGGCGCGGCAAAGGGTTACTTCCTCAAAGATAAAAAAGGCGAGCCTGCCAGTTATGTAGGCATGTGGCCGCGTATGCCGTACTACCTGCTCGATGCTCACAATCCGGCAGCGCTCGACTGGTACATGAACCTCGTCGGCAAATGGCAGCAATACGGTGTCACCGGCTGGAAGGAAGACTTCTACGGCTACAACGGTTACGACCTCCGCGACGACAAGGTCGACCCCATCAACGATCGTCTGATGCAGCAGGGACAGATGGTGATCGAGCGCAACGGCTACCTTTCCTCCAACGGCGACCTGCATCGCATCAACGACTTCAACTACAACCAGGATCAGGATCGAGGCCCCGTCAACGCACTCGCTCTCGCCTACTCAGGCTTCCCGCTTGTCTATCCGGATATCGTTGGTGGAACCTTTACAGAGAACCGGTTCGACATCAAACGCACGCCGCAGATGGAGATCTACATGCAACGCAACGCCATGTGGGCCTCGCTCCACGCCAGCATGGGAATGGGCGAACCGCCCTGGACCTTCTCACCCGCCACCGCCGCCATTATGCTACAGGCCGCCAGGCTGCACGCCCGTATCGCGCCCTATATCTACAGCAACGCCCGCCGCTTCGCATCCGACGGCTACCCATGGCCGCTCGCGCCCCTCCCTGTCGCCTTCACCGACGACCCACAGGTGTATGCCCGCGACAACGCCGCCACGCGCGGATACGAGTGGATGATCGGCGACGCCTTGCTCGCCACGCCGCTTTACGGCAACGACTACAACACCGCGACGACGCGCGACATCTACCTGCCCGAAGGCCAATGGATGGACTTCGACACCGGCCAGCTCTACTCCGGTCACCAACTCCTCAGACACTTCGCACTCCCGCCCAATAAAACACCACTCTTTGTAGGCGGCTCAGGCGTCACGCTCGAAGACCGCGACGGAGCACTCAAGGTCTGCGTCTACCCAGTCGCTCAAAACGCAACCGCCACTTTCACCCTGCCGGACGATCCACGTCCCATTACCGTGAAGGTTCAAGGGCTTCCGGTCGGCCAGCGATGGACCTCTGCCATTGTCGCCGATAGCCGCGGCACTCAAATCAAATGGAACGTCGACGCACATTCAATCTCGTTTCCAGCTACCCCCGGAGAGACATACCAGGTCCATGCCGTCGCCAAGCCATAGAGCGCCTCGGTAAAAGGATGATTTCGCATTGCGTATTTCCGCCCCTCCCTGGTGGATAGGTGATTTTCCTGGGAGGAGTTCGAGGATCGGAGCGAAGGAGTCGGACCGCGCCTATCCGGAAAGACCAATGCAATCGCCGTTGGGTTCTGCCGTGGCATGCTACTCAGCCGGCGTGCGGGAGCGGCCGGGGATTTCGAGTTTGGGCAAAGTTTGGACAAAGTCGGCTCCGGGCTCGGAACCGACTAAGGGATAAGTTATCGATTTTATGGTGCCGGGAGGGGGGGTCGAACCCCCACGACCTTGCGGTCGGCGGATTTTGAGTCCGCTGCGTCTGCCTGTTCCGCCATCCCGGCTTTGCTAAAGGTCGATGCGATGCGTGATACCCTTTTCGCGGCCCAGTCCGAAGTATCGCATGTCCCTTCGACCGATTCAACCGGGCGCTACTGCACCTTACCCTGCGGGCGCAGTCTTCGCAGTTCGTTTGCGCAGGCGATGCCGTTCAGCGCGCGCAGCTTCAGGTTGTCGGCTGCGAGCCACAGCCAGAACCGCGTCCCCGCAGCGGTCTTTCCGGCGGCGCGCACCAGCACCATCACGTCTTCCTGCCCGGCGGCGCTCAGGTTGCTGGGCGGATCGAACTCCGACGACACCACATCCATATGATCGCCGGTCAGGGCGGCTTCGAGTTGCGCGACAGTCAAAGGCGCCGATATCTCGAGAAACACCGAAGCGACATACCCGTGGAAGACCGGCGCCTGCACAACCTGCAGTTCCAGCTCCGGTAAGAGACCGGCGGAAACCGTGTCGTAGTGCGCGCGCACGCGCTGTTCCACCTCCGCCAGCTTTACCTTTGCGTCCTCGCCCAGCGTCGGCAGAAGGTTGAACGACACCTGCGCATCGTACTGATCCTTCGGCAGATTCTGGAACGACAGCAGGTTCACCGTCTGCTGATGCAGCTCGTCCATGGCTTCGCGACCATGTTCGGATGCAGGCTCCAGCAGCGTCGCGGCCAGCGTGCGAATGCCGACTGAAGCACTCACCCGCGCCGCAGCCAGGCCAAGCATGACCGCAGCCGGATGCGCCGCCACAACCGCCTTCGTCTTCAGGTCTGGTCCGGCAGCGCCCTTATTCTTCAGCACCTCCGCCACCCACGGGGCGCGGACGAGCACATCCGTCTCCCGCTCCAGCGCATAGCTCAGATCGACCACGCTTGCGCCGGTTCGCCTTGCATTCTGCCAGTGTTTCTCTGTGTCGTCCTCTTCGCCTGCGAAGAAGACGAAGTCCATCCGGTCGAAGGAGGCCGGCTCGATCTTCTGCACAAACGCCGCCTCGTCCCCCACCGACGCGACCTGTCCGGTCACCTCTTCGTCGTCCAGCAGGATGAAGTCCGACGCCGCCAGCAGCGACTCCTGCAGCTCATCGGCCAGCTCTTTGCCCACCATCGAGGTCGCCCCGACGATTCCGATCCGGTACATTCCATTTGCCATGCCATCAACCTTTCGGATCTACCGGGCGCCCAGCCGATGATCCCGCTCCCACCGATACGCGAGCCGCGCCAGCACACCCGAAACCAGGTAGGCCAGCGCAATCGAGATCAGCATATACTCCGAAAACTTCCAAACCAGGCCGCCGACCAGCGCGAGCAGCACAAAAAGCTGGAACGGATGCTTACCGCTGAAGTCGATCTCCTTGCCGCTCCAGAAACGCCAACTGCTGACCATCAGGAAGCCTACTCCGGCGATCAAGCCAAGCCAGATCAGCGAGATACGCGGATCGTGGATCGGGCTGCCGCTATAGCAGTGAATGACGGAGGCAAGGACACCGGCGCCGGCCGGAATCGGCATGCCGACGAAGTACTTCCGCCCCGGACGACCTGGGTTGCGCGGCTGCGGATTGTGGCTGATATTGAACCGCGCCAGACGGCACGCACCACAGACCAGAAACAGGAAGCAGACGACCACGGCCAGCGCGCTTACCCGTTCCCGCAACATCGGATAGACATTCGCCGGAAGCATCCGCACGCCCCAGACATACGCCAGCACCGCCGGCGCGACGCCGAAGGTCACCACGTCGGCCAGCGAGTCCAGCTCCTTGCCGAAGTCGCTCGTCGTATTGGTCATGCGCGCGATCCGGCCGTCCAGACTGTCGAAGAGAATCGCAATCCCGATCGCCAGCGCTGCCCGGTCGAAGCACTCGTTATTGTTGTACAGCGCGCCCTGCAGGCTCTGGGTCATCGCATAGAAACCGAAGGCCATATTGCCTGCCGTGAAGGTCGACGGCAGCACGTACATGCCTCGACGTGGCCTGCGCTTCGCCGGTAGAGTCTCCGCCATCTAGGCCACCACGTCCGAACCGCCCATCAGGCCGAGCGGCAGCACCGCCAGGACGGTCGATCCACCCGACACCTTGACGCCCTTCGAGACCAGCAGCTTCGCCTCGACCGGCATCACTACGTCCACGCGCGAGCCGAACTTGATCAGTCCCATCCGCTGTCCGCGTACCACTTTTTCGCCCGCAACGAGATTGCAGACGATGCGCCTCGCCAGAAGGCCGGCGATCTGCTTGAACGCAATCTCATATCCGCCCGCGTCGATCACGATCAGGCTCTGCTCGTTCTCCGTGCCGGATTTGGGATTCATCGCGTTCAAAAACGCGCCCTTGATATATTCCACGCGCGTCACCGTGCCCGAGACCGGAACCCGGTTTACATGCACGTTGAAGACGTTCAGGAAGATGCTCATCCGCATCCGGGGTCCATCGACTGTCTCGATCAGCTCGGTGTCGGTCACGACGCCGTCGCCGGGAGAGACGATCTCACCCGCGCCGGTGGGAATCACCCGTTCCGGATCGCGAAAGAACCAGAGAAAAAACGCCGCCAGCAGCACCGGAATCAGCACCAGCAACAGGCTGTGGGTCAGCACGAACACGACCGCCGCGACCACTCCAAAACCTAAACCGTAGAAATACCCGTCTTTGACCATGTCCCGACGATTATACGTGGTGCCGGTCAACGAACCTCCAGCTTTCGAATCGGCTCGAACTCACCACAGCCAGTGGCTCTCCAGCAGCTCACGCCGCATCAGCACCGCGTCTTCCACCGGATCGCGATAGTACGCTGTCCGGCGCCCGACCTCCTCAAATCCCAGACCATGATAGAGCCGCATCGCGCCCGCGCTTCCGGCGCGCACCTCCAGATCGATCGCATCGGCTTCCTGCCTGCGGCACCAGTCCATCACGGCCCGGCAGAGCGCGGCCCCCAGCCCCATCCGACGCAGGCCGGCGTCCACCGCGACCGACTCCAGCTCCGCCTCGTCGCCGAGCGTCTTGCCGACGGCAAACCCCGCCAGATCGCCATCGAGCCACGCGACGAAGAGACAGCGCCGCAGCGGGCCAGGCTCCGCGGCGACGATCCGCAGATACTCCGCCTCCGGCCAGTGGGGCGCCTCCGGCGTCGCGCGCTCCAGCCGCAAGAGCTCCGGCAGATCCGCCTCCTCCGCAGGCCGCACCACGAATGCGGGCTTCAAGGAGCCACCGCGCTCAACTTCCGCTCCATCACCAGCTCCGCGTCGGTCCGGCGCAGGTAGTTCGCGTCGACCGACGCCACATTGGCCCACTCCCCCGTCGCGATGCGAACCTCGGCCAGCGCGAGCATACGCTCGACGCCGGGCTCATCGACCAGCATGACATCGTATTCCGCCAGCGAGTCCCGAACCCTCGACTCGCAGGTTACAAGCACCGCTCCGGCGACGAGCTTTGCGATCTCGTCGCGCCGCATCAGGCCCTCGCCCTCGCACTGCCCTGCGCGATACACGCCGAAGTAAAACTCTCCCCGCCCGGCATCGAGCAGTGCGACCGCGATACCCGCCGGCACGGCAGCAGCCACTGCCGCGAGCCGCGAGATCGCCACCAGGCCTACGCCGCCCGCCTCGCAGAGACCCTTCGCCGCGCTCAGCCCCACGCGCACGCCGGTGAACGAACCCGGCCCGGTCAGGATCGCCAGCGCGCCCAGGTCAGCGACCCGCCAACCCACCGCGCCGAAGAGCCGCGCGATCGCAGGCATCAGGGTCTCCGACGTGCCGCGCCCCGGCAGCGTCTGGGACGCGAGCGTGGAGCCATCCTCTGCCAGCGCCACAAGCCCCTCCGCACCGCACGTATTGATCACCAGCAGCCGCATCGAATCCGCCTTCCCCACGAGAGACATCATATCCGTCGCGGCCCCTCGCGCATCACACATTGAGTATGCAGACCTTCACCTCCGGTAACACCGCCATCCGTCTCCGGCAGTCCGAGCCCGCGAGCGCGACGCCGCGCCCAGCCATTCTCCTGCTCCATGGCGCGGGCGGCAACGTCGATCAATGGTTCGACCGGCTGGCGCCCCCGCTCGCGGCGGCAGGCATCGCGCTCTACGCGCCGCACTACTTCGACCGCACCGCGACCGCCTTTGCAGACACCGCCACCATCCTCGATGGCGAACACGTCCCGCTGTGGCTCGAGACCGTACGCGACACCCTCACCTATATATCCGAGCGCCCGGCCGCCGACCCCAGCCGGATCGCGCTGCTCGGCATCTCGCTTGGCGCATTCATCTCGCTCGCCCTCGGAACCGAAGCCGCGCAGCCGATCAAAGCCATCGTGGAGCTGTCCGGCGGGCTGGTCAGCCCGTGGGACGCGCGCGTTACACCGAACTTTCCGCCGACTCTCATACTGCACGGCGAGGCGGACAAGGTCGTCCCCGTCGCCGAGGCCCACAAGGTCGACCGCATTCTGACCGAACACCAAGTTCCGCACCAGACTCAGCTATTCGCCGCCGAAGACCACTGGTTCTCCACAGCCGCCCAGATACGCATCGTCACCCTGGTCTCCGACTTCCTCGCCGCATATCTTTAACCGGCGTTCGCACTTTTCCACAGCCGCGTCCTCGCTAACTAATCCATTAGTACCAACGTCCAAACCGCCAGAGGGACGATGCCGCCACGGAAATCCATCACGCTGACCGAAGCCGAGCTGAGGCTGATGAACATCCTCTGGCAACGCGGCGAATCCGCCGTTCAGGAGCTGGTGGACGCGCTGCCCGCCGGTCAGGGACTCGCCTATACCTCGGTCTTGACGACCATCCGCATCCTTGAAAAGAAAGGCTATGTGCAGCACCGGCAGGTTGGCCGCGCGTTCCTCTACCTGCCCACGGTCGCCGAGCATGAGGCTAGCCGCTCGGAGGTGCGCCATGTGCTGCAGCGTTTCTTCGGCAACTCGCGCGAACGCCTGCTCCTGACTCTGATCGGCGACGAAGAGATCACCGCCGAGGAATTGGAACGCCTGCGTCAGGCCATCGCCAAGGCGCCGGCCGACCCTGCGGAGGCTGCCGAATGAACCTCTTCAGCCATACTCTCGCCAACGCCTTCGTCGCCTCGACCTGGCAGACCGCGCTGCTGACTGTCGCGCTCGGACTCGCCCTGCGGTTGACCCCTCGCGCCAGCGCCGCCACCCGCTACGCGCTATGGACCGCCGCCCTCGCAATCTTCGCGCTTTTGCCGTTCTTGCCCGCGACGCAACACGCAACGGCGAGCGCGCACAGCCCGGCTCTGCACCTCGCGCCGTGGTGGAGCACGGCCATCGCCAGCCTCTGGATCGCTCTCTCCGCATTGCGGCTCGTCCAGTTTGCGGTCGGCGCGGCGCACCTGCGCAGGATCGCCCGCAGCGCCACACCGGTTGCGGATTGGCCCGCCTGCACCGCAGCCGGAACCGCGCGCACGGCTGTTCTTTGCACCTCCAGCGACGTCGCGCGCCCCAGCGTTCTGGGATTCTTCTCGCCGCGCATCCTTATCCCAACCTCGCTCTTCGCCCGCATCAGCCGCGACGAGCTGGACCAGATCGTCCTGCACGAGATGCAGCATCTGCGCCGCCGCGACGACTGGGTGAACCTGCTGCAGAAGCTCGGACTGGTCTTCTTCCCTTTGAATCCGGCCCTGCTTTGGGTGGAGCGGCGCCTCTGCCTCGAGCGCGAACTGGCCTGCGACGACGGCGTTCTGCGCGTCACGAACGCGCCCCGCGCTTACGCCTCCACGCTGGTCAATCTCGCCGAACAGGGACTTGTCCGGAGCCGGTTCTCACTCGCGCTCGGCGCATGGGAGCGGCGGTCCGAGCTTGCCACCCGCGTCCACGCCATTCTGCGCGCGACGACTGCCGGCGGACGCCGCCCGTCGGCCGCACTGGCGACCGGTCTATTCGCCGTCCTGATCGGCGGAGCCGGCGTTCTGTCGCGCGCGCCCCAGCTCGTCAGCTTCGCCGAGCCTGTCGCAGCGACCACCGCAGCGGTGGAACTGCCCTCGGCCGGATACCAGCCGGTGCGCTTCGACACCGCCGCCGAACCCCACGCAACCGTGCTGAAGGCTGTGATGCCGGAGCCGCTCGCAGCTAGAAAAATAACTGCGCGCATCCGCAAAAACGATTTTCAGCCTGCCGGGCACGCAGTTCACCGCATCGCCGCGAGACGGTCGATCCCGCAGCCGCGCCTGACGCTCACCTCGCTCGACCAGACGCCGGACGAGCAGCTTCCGAGCGCCCAGCCCGAGCCGCGCGTGGTCTTCACCGTCATCCAGACGACAAGTTTTCGCTCCTATGCAGCCGTGCCTACTCCGGGCGGCTGGCTGATCATCCAACTTTAGTCCCACAAACCAACACCAATGAGGTCTCACCATGTCTCGTGAAACTAATTCATTAGTATCTAACGCAACCAAGACCATTGCCTCCACCGGCATCTTCGCCACCCTCGTCCTCGGCGGCGCCATCCTCTTCCACGGTAACTCGGTCCACGCGGCCAGCGGCGCGCTCGACGACCAGAGCATCTCTTCCCTCACCGCGCTCGACCAGGCGGTTGAGAACGTCGCCGCCCGCGTCACGCCGGCCGTCGTCAACGTCGCCGTCACCTCGCGCGGGTCGGACGAAGAGGCCCAGCAGCAGATGCCGCAGCTCCCGCCCGGCTTCTCGCAGTTCTTCGGCCCGATGATGCCCCAGGGCGGCCAGCGTCAGCAGCCGAAGGTCGAGCACGGCATCGGCTCCGGCATCATCATCTCGCCCGACGGCTACATCGTGACCAATAACCACGTGATCGAGGGCGCGACACAGATCAAGGTCACCCTGAACGACCGCCGCATTCTCACCGGTAAGCTGATCGGCGCGGACAAGCTCACCGACCTCGCCGTCATCAAGGTCGACGCGAAGAACCTGCCCAGCATTCCGTGGGGCGACTCCACGCAGTTGAAGCCCGGCCAGACCGTGCTCGCCTTCGGCAGCCCGTTCGGCTACTTCCAGTTCTCGGTTACGCGCGGCATCGTCAGCGCCGTCAACCGTCCGAATCCGTACTCCGACGACGCACGCAAGCCCGGCGGATTCATCCAGACCGACGCGGCCATCAACCCCGGCAACTCTGGCGGCGCGCTGGTCAACGCGCACGGCGAACTGATCGGCATCAACACCTTCATCATCTCGAACAGCGGCTCGTTCGCCGGCGCGGGCTTCGCCATTCCGGCGCAGGTCGCCAAGGCGACGACCGACCAGATCATCAAGACCGGCGCGGTCCATCACGGCTACCTCGGCGTCAGCCTGAACGATGTGACGCCGGACAATGCGCAGTTCTTCAACCTGTCGGACGCCACCGGCGCGATCGCCGCGCAGGTCACGCCGGACGCACCCGCGGCTCGCGCCGGCCTGAAGAGCGGCGACGTCATTCGCACCCTCAACGGCCGCACGATGGTCAACGGCAGCGCGCTGCAGCTCGCCGTCAGCCAGACGATTCCGGGCTCGAAGCTGACGCTCGGCATTCTGCGCGACGGCAAGCCCGAGACGCTGAACGTCACCGTCGGCGAGTATAAAAAGGACGCCGATGAGGTCGCCGGCAACGACGCCAGCCCCGAGCAGAAGCCCGGCAAACTCGGCCTCGCCGTCGCCAACCTGACGCCGGATGTGCGTCAGCAGCTCCAACTGCCGGAGAAGGTGCAGGGCGTGGCCATCGAGAACGTCCGTCCCGAGAGCCCGGCCGAGGACGCCGGTCTGGCCCAGGGCGACGTCATTCTGGAGGTCAACCGCAAGCCGACAGGCTCCGCACAGGACTTCGTCAGCCAGGTCCGCTCCGTTCCCGCCGGTAAGGACCTGCTGCTGCTGGTCTGGTCGCGCGGTAACGCCAGCTACCGCCTGGTCCACCCCAGCCAGAACGGCTGATGCTCGCCTCCAAACAACGCCGCCCTCCATCGATCGGAGGGCGGCTTTGTCTTGCCTGTCATTCCCGAAGGGAATCCGCTGTCGTCGTTCAGTTCGTCACCGTCACCGCAACGGAAGCGGTGGTGGAAGACCCAGCCGCCACCGCCGTCAACGTAACATTCTGCGTGCCGGCGGGAGGCAGATTGACCGTCGACCCTGAGGAGCTCGACGCGCCGCCGCAGCCACTCAGCCCGCCGGCCAATCCTCCAAGCACGAGCAGCAACGCAAGCAGACGCAGCCCGCGCCGGCGTCCAGCCAACGCCAGCAGTCCCAGAGGCGCAAGCAGGGCGTACCACGCGCGGGTGGGCTGCGAAACAGCGGCGACGGAGGAGGCGATCTGGATCGTGGCGACGGTCTGAACCGAGGCCGTGCCGCTCACCGTCTGCGTGGACGATCCGAGGACGCAGGTCACATAGCTGACCGGCGAAGCACAGGTAAAGGACACCGCACCGGTGAATCCACCGGCAGGGGACGCGGTGAAGGTCACCGTCGTGGACCCGCCCGCCGCGAGCGAGGTCGTGGCCGGGCTGGCCGACAGGACGATCGGCGCGACCACGGTCAGGGTTCCGGAGGCGCTCGCCGATGCCAGATACGCGCCATTGGCGGCGTAGGACGCAGTGACCTGCTGGGCGCCGGCGGCTGTCTCGGTCAAGGTCAGCGTCGCCACGCCGCTGGCGTTCAGCGTCCCCATGCCGAGCGTGCCTGCGGCGTTCGCGAAGGTGACCGTACCCGCCGGCACGCCGCTCGCCGCAGCGACCGTTGCGGTCAAGACCGCGGGCCCGCCGACGTAGGTTGTCGCAGGCGCGATCGTAAGCGCGGTGGTGGTCGCCGCCGTCACCGAGACCGTGACTGCAGTGCTCGTGGCGGTGGCGTAGTTTGCATCGCCACCGTAGTTGGCGGTGTAACTATGACTGCCAACGGTCGCCGGTTTAATGGTGAGGGTCGCCAGTCCGCTCGTGCTCACCGTGCCTGTCCCGGCGTTCGTGCTTCCGTCATAAAACGTGACGGTTCCGGTCGGCGTCGAACCCGACGAGACCCCGGTCAACTGCGCGCTCAGCACGGTGGACGATCCATAGCTGACCGACGTAGGCGCGGCAGTCAGGGCGACGCCAGCCGTCGCGGTCGTGACGGTGAAGCTCTTCGCTGTGCTGGTGGAGACCAGGTCGTTCGTATCGCCCAGGTAGCTGGCCGTGATGCTGTGGCTGCCGCCGCCGAAGACCTGTGTCGTGCTGGCCGAACCGGAGGCCAGCGTCGCGGTCGCCACGACGGTCGAGCCGTCGAGAAACTGCACCTGCCCGGTCGGAACGTTCGTGCCCGATACCGGTGCGACGTTCGCCGTCAGGATGGTGCTGCCGCCGTATACGCCACCGGCGCCGGTCGCCGTCAGCGTGGTGGTTGTAGCGACGGCCGGGGCCGGACTGACCGTAACGACGACGGAGCCGAAGCTCAGCGCGGCGTAGTTCGTATCGCCCGGATACTGAGCCGTGTAGGTGTGGGTTCCGGCGGTGACCCCCGTCAGGGTCAGGCTGGCGAGTGTTCCATTCGCGCCGAGCGTTCCCGTTCCCACGATGTTCGAACCTTCGAGGAAGTTGACCGGCTGGCTCAGCGCCGCGGCGCCGGTGTAGTTGCCCACCGTTCCGTTGAAGGTCGTCTGCGACATGGAGGGTTGCACCATGGCGTTCAGCGTGACCGTTGCGGGAGCCGTGGCCGACACGGTCTGCAGGCTCGTCGCCGTCGCGGTCGAAAGATACAGCTCGCCGACCACGTACGGAAAGACGGTCGTCGGGCAGGAGAACGCGCCACCGGTCGCGGTCGAGGTCGCCGTTCCCGTGTAGGTCACGCCCGTTCCCGGCAGCGACTGCAGAAACGCCGGATAGACATTCCCCGCGAGCGTGATGTTCACGTACTCGGACGTGGGGGTCACATTCGTCGCCAGCAGCGAGTCGAAGACTACATTGTTCATCGTCAGCGTCATCGGGTAGTTTGCGTCATGTCCTTGAATCTGCACCAGATACGCATACGATCCGGACGTGGGCGTCAGGAAGTGGACATTCTGCATGACGATATTCTTGAACTGCGGAATGAGCGTGCCGGCGTTGGTGTTGTAGAACGGCGTGAACTGCAGGATGTGCCGCATGTCCTTGAGGCACATATTTTGATAGGTCACGTTCTGCACCAGGCCGCCGCGGTCCTGCGACGACTTCAGACGGATGCCGGTGGCGTTACCGTCCGCGCCGGTGCCGGCCATGTTCACGTGGTCGACCAGCATGTTCGTCAGCCCGCCCTGCGTGTAGCTGCCCACCGACACGCCGTGCCCGCTATAGGTCGTCACATTCTGGATCGTGATGCCCGAGGCCGCGGAGCTGGCGCCGACGGCGATATTGTCGTCGCCATCCGAGATCGAGCTGTTGGTGATCGTGATGTTCGCGCCATCCGGATCGATGCCGTCCGTATTGTGCGCGGTGAACGGCGCCTGAATCTTGACGCCCCATGCGGTGAAACCCGTCCCGGACCAGCCGACGTGGAACATCGGCGAGTTGCGCAGCGTGATCTTGTATAGAACCATGCTGTTCGCGTTCGACGGCTTCATGAGGATGAAGTTGTCCTGCGACTGCCCCGCCGTATTCGCCTGATCGGCGTTCGTCCACCAGCTCACGCCGGAGTCGACGCCATTCTTGAGCATCGTCGAGCCGCCGCGTCCGTCGATCACGCCATACCCGTAGATGCCTGAGCCGGTCTCATTCTTGACGAAGTTCAGCAGGTTGTTGCAGCCGTTGCCGGAGGCGCCGTAGCTTCCACACAGCTCGGTCGAGGTCGTCTGGTAGTCCGCCGGGTTGCGCGAGGCAAAGACCGTCACGCCGCCGTCGACGATCAGCGAGACGCCGCTCGGAATCGTCAGCGGCTGGATCAGAAACGCGTAGTTCGTGCCCGAGGACGCCAGCTCCACGGCCTTGCCCGAGCCGCAGGCCGTCAGCGCCGCCTGAATCCGCGACGTGTCGAAGGCCGTCTCCGACGCCGGCTGTCCGGCCACGATGGCCATCTGCGAGCTCAGCACCGTACACACCGCCGGCAGCACCGGTTCGGTCACCGTACGCGTATCCTGCGCCAACCCGTACGCCGAACCCATCACCGTCATCGCCGCCAGCCATATCCGAACCCAACCTGCCCGCATTGCCCACATCTCCCTGTATCTGCAAAACCACTTCAAATGGATGGACCAGTCGTTCCCCAAGATTCGGTCCTGCGGACCGCCCCGTTAGAGCTCTGTCGCCGAATCACCCGACAATTTCACGGCTTCTCAGGAGCGATCATCTGGAACCCGGCCATTGTTCGCGGTCCATTTCACACCTGTCAAGCAAAACCGGCGACGAATCTCAGAATTGGTCCGATCACTCCCCTTCCTGCCCTCGCCTGCAACCTTCGTTCTCGGGTCGCGCTTGACAGTTCATGGCTGCGAACAGCTATCCTCTCTAGCAGTAGCTACTTCTTGAAAAAATTTCTGAACCAGAACCATCCAACGCGCACAATGGTCAGACCATCGTTGCAGCGGGAGCCCGTTACCTTTATGTCGACCAACACCGCCAGCGCCCCTGGCTCCGGTTTCACCACCGATAGCTCTGCCTCGAACGTGCGCTGGATCGTCTGCGGTCTGCTCTTCCTCGCCACGACCATCAACTACATGGACCGCAACGTCTTCGGCTATGTCGAGCCGCTGCTGCACGACGTGGCGTTCATGGGCTGGAATCACGCCGCCGACAAGTTCCACCAGCCGGTCTTCGACGATAACTTCGGCACCGTGATCATGTTCTTCCAGATCGCGTACGGCGTGGGCTTCATCGTCGCCGGCCGCGTTATCGACAAGCTCGGGACCAAGGTCGGCTACGCGCTCGCGATCCTCATCTGGGGTCTCGCGTCGATGAGCCACTCGGTAGTGACCTCCGTGGCGGGCTTCTGTGTCGCGCGCATCTTCCTCGGACTGGGCGAATCCGGCAACTTCCCGGCCGCGCTCAAAGCTGTCAGCGAGTGGTTCCCCACCCGCGAGCGCGCCAAGGCTGTCGGCTTGTTCAACTCCGGCTCGAACGCCTCCGCGCTGGTCGCGCCGCCGCTGGTCGCCTTCGTCTCGGCAAAGTGGGGCTGGCAGGCGGCGTTCATCGCCACCGGCTCGATGGGCATGGCGTGGCTCGTCCTATGGACGCTGTTCCCGTACAACCGCCTGCGCGGCGCCTCCACCCAGACCCAGGCCAACCTCGCGGCAGACTTTGCCGAGGCGGCAGAGAGCGGCGGCGCAATCCCGCTTTCGGCTCTCCTGCAACGGCCCGGCCTCTATGCCTTTGCCCTCGGTAAGGCTCTGACGGATGGCGTGTGGTGGTTCTATCTCTTCTATCTGCCTCAGTTCCTCAACCGGAACTATAACCTCACGCTCAAACAGGCCTACCCCTACCTGCTGACCGTCTACGTCATCTCGTCGGTCGGCTCCATCGCCGGCGGCTCGCTTTCTGGCAGCCTGATGGCTAACGGGCGGTCGGTGAACGCGGGACGCAAGATCGCCATGCTGGTGATGGCGCTCTGCGTGATGCCGGTCATCTTCGTACCGCACATGAGCACCATCTTCGCGACGAACGCATGGCCCGCGACGTTGCTGATCGCGCTCGCCGCAGCCGCGCACCAGGGCTGGTCGGCGAACCTCTTTTCGACGCCGGGCGACATGTTCCCCTCGACCGCGGTCTCGACCGTGGTCGGCGTCGGCGGAGCGGCCGGCGCGGTGGGCGGAGCGGCCTTTACCTGGATCGTCAAGCGCAACCTCTCGCTGCATCAGTTGCTGGTCTTCTCGATGGCCGCCGGCGCATACGTGGTGGCGCTGGCGGTCTTCCAACTGCTGGTTCCACACATCGGCGTCTCGCGCAAGGCGGCGTAGAGAATCGGCGGATCGCTTCGAAGACGCTCACGATTGGCTGTACCAAATGCCGGTCGTGAGCGTTTTTTCGGTTGTCCACTTATCGGCTCCATGGCGCAGCGGCGAAAACGCGGCAAATAGACAACGCTGTAACGGCGTTCCAGGCGGCTTCGCCAACCATTGCGCCTACGTGGTAATCTTCCTCAAATCCCATCGGAGCAGCCGACCCCACGTGAAGATCGAGAACACTGAAACATCCGCCGGACATAGCCAGTTGACGATGCAGGTGGTCGACCACGTGCGTGGTCTCGTCGCCAGCGGAGAGCTGCGTCCCGGCGACCGGCTTCCGCCCGAGCGCGAGCTCGCCAAGAAGTTGAAGATCAGCCGCTCCTCGCTCCGGGCTGGCATCGGATTTCTCGCCGCCATGGGCGTGCTGAAGAGCCGCCACGGCGCGGGCACCTTCGTCGCCAACGGACCGCCGGCGCTCGATTCGAGCTCTCTGTCGGTGCTCGGCGCGCTGCACGGCTTCATGCCCTGGCAGATGTTCGAGGCGCGCCTGGTGCTCGAGGCCAACATCGCGTCGCTCGCCGCCGAACGCGCCACGGGCGAGCACATCGCCGAGCTGGCCGAAGAGGTTGCCGAGATGTACGCCTCGCTGACCGACCCGCAGGAGTACCTCATCCACGACGTGCGCTTCCACCGCACGATCGCCCGCGCGGCCGGCAACCCCATCCTCGGCGCGCTGATGGAGACCATCACGGCGAACCTCTACGACACCCGGCGCATGACGGTCGACCATTCGGTCGATCTGAAGGAGTCGGCCGAGATGCACCGCGAGATCTACCGCGCGATTCGGTCGAAGAACCCCGCCGGAGCGCGACAGGCGATGGAGCGTCACCTGAACCTCGCCCGCATGGCGCAGGCCAGCGAAGACGACACCCCGGAGATCGTCGAGGCCGCAACCGCCGCCGCCGGAGTCGTACCGCTGCCGCACTCGGCCGCTGCGGCAGCTCAGGCCGCGCATCCGGATAGCTCTGTCGGCACGGCGGTCGACGAATCCTAGCTTTGCAGGGATACAGCTCGCTCAGGATGGATCGGGCCACCCAAAATGCCCGTCATCCTGAGCGAAGCGAAGGACCCCCGTATTTCGCTTTTGCTTGTTTTGGCCTATTGCGACAAGGCGGCGCGCCCTCCCGCCCTGCTAAACTGGGCTAGCCAGCATGTCGAAACCCAAGTTCTACCTCACCACTCCGATCTACTACGTCAACGCGCGTCCGCACATCGGCCACGCCTACACGACCATCGTCGCCGACGTCATCGCGCGCCGCCACCGCCTGGTGGGTGACGACACGTACTTCCTGACCGGCACGGACGAGCACGGCCAGAAGATCGAACGTTCCGCGCTTGCGGCAGGAGTACCGCCGCAGCAGTTTACGGACCAGGTCTCCGAGCAGTTCCGCTCGCTCTGGCAGCGGATGGGCCTGACCTACGACCAGTACATCCGCACGACCGACGAAA
The DNA here is from genome assembly GCF_900188085.1 of Granulicella rosea. Lineage (GTDB taxonomy): Bacteria > Acidobacteriota > Terriglobia > Terriglobales > Acidobacteriaceae > Edaphobacter > Edaphobacter rosea. The sequence continues at coordinate 1,245,860 of NZ_FZOU01000001.1, read as the reverse complement.
AACACAAACGCGGCGCGCAGAAGCTCTTCGCCACGCTGTACGAGCGCGGCCACATCTACCTCGACAGCTACACCGGCGCCTACTGCGTCTCGGACGAGGCCTTCGTCGACCTGCCCGTAGGCACGCCCTGCCCCGACTGCGGGCGGCTGCTCGAACAGGTGACGGAGGAGAACTTCTTCTTCAAGCTCTCCGCCTTCCAGCAGCCGGTCATTGACCTGATCGAATCGAACCAGCTCGTCATCACGCCGGACGCCGCGCGCAACGAGGTTCTCAGCTTCCTGCGCGGCGGCCTGAAGGACCTGAGCGTCTCGCGCAGCAGCTTCTCCTGGGGTATTCCGGTGCCCGAGCCCGCGGCCAGCGCCAGCAAGGAAAAGCACGTCATCTACGTCTGGCTGGACGCGCTGACGAACTACATGAGCGCCGTAGGCTACGGCTCGGACACGCCCGAAGATGTCGCGATGTTCGAACGCTATTGGCCCGCCGACCTCCACCTCGTCGGCAAGGAGATCACGCGCTTCCACTGCGTTTATTGGCCTGCGTTCCTGATGGCCGCAGGGTTACCCACGCCGAAGCAGATTACTGCCAACGGCTGGCTGCTCTTCGACAACAGCAAGATGTCCAAGAGCAAGGGCAATGTCGTCCGCACCGAGACGATCCTCGACGCCTTCGGCAGTCTTAAACCTGATCTACCCAAGGCCGAGCAGGACCTCTTTGCATCGGACGTGCTGCGCTATCACCTGCTCCGCGAGATTCCGTACGGGCAGGATGGCAGCTTCAGCTTTGAGGCGATGATTACGCGATACAACGCTGATCTGGCGAATGGGTATGGGAATCTGGTCAGCCGCACGCTCGCGATGATTCAAAAATATCTCGATAGCACCATCCCAGATGTGCCGGAGAGAGATAATTCGGAATCGATAAATCTTGCCCATGCAGATTTACACCAACTCGTACAAAACGCACTTATTACTACTGTGAGTATTGATGGGCTTCACGAGGCAATCGAGTTCGAGAGGTTGACGGCATACATTTTCAGATTCATCGGGTCAGCCGATGGGTTTATTACTAAGCGCGCTCCTTGGAAAATGGCCTCTGACGGAAATTCTACGGACTTGGAGAGCACTCTCTACGCAGCTGCTGAATCTATCCGCATCATTACCGCTCTCCTCTACCCCGTTCTTCCTTACGCCACCGCCACAGTCTGGGCCCAGCTAGGCCTGGGCGACATCGAAGCCGCCGCCAAATCTGGCGAACTCAAGAACCTGCAATGGGGAGGCCTAAAGCCCGGCACCAAGCTAGGCCCGCTCTCCCCCATCTTCCCCCGAGCCGACAAAGGACTCATCCAGATCATGACCGACGTTGAATACCAGCACGCACCCAAGTCCTTGAACGAGACCCCCATGGGCGACGGCCCTGCGCCCGACGCTGCTCCGCGCACCGCATCGCTCGCCGAGCCGAACCCCGGAGCCCTCGTCGCCGGATCGGCAGCCGTTACCACCGAGCGCGAGGCCGTGCCGTCGACGGTTGCCGAGAACACCAGCCCGCAGATCACCATCGACGACTTCGCCAAGATCGACCTGCGCGTCGCGCAGATCCTCGTCGCCGAGCGCATCCCCAAGGCCGACAAGCTGCTGCGCCTGGAGGTCGATCTGGGCTACGAGAAGCGGCAGATCCTCTCCGGCATCGCCGAGTACTACACGCCGGAGGAGCTGGTCGGGCGGCGCATCGTCGTCATCACCAACCTGGCCCCGCGCAAGATGCGTGGGCTCGAGTCGCACGGGATGCTGCTTGCCGCGAGCGAAGGCGATCACGGGAAACCGGCGCTCGCAACCTGTGGGGATGAGATCGCGCTGGGTTCACGGCTCAAATAGTACGTGCCCCACGATCGGCGTCGCGCGCGTTCCGCCGATCGTGGGGGGCCGGGCTTTATTTCTCCTGCACCCCAATGGCGACGACGAAGTAGTTTGCGGGGGTCTGGCCCACGTTCTTCAGGCCATGCATGTGGTTCGACCCGGCGAAGGCCACGCCGCCCGGCCCCAGCGGTAGCACCTTGTCCTCGGCGTAAAACTCAAGCTGCCCCTCGCGGATGAGCATCATCTCGGAGTGGCGATGTTTGTGCGCGGGGTGCGGCATCTGTCCGGGCGGCAGCATGGTCTCATGGACCTCCAGAAACTCGCCCGTCGGCAGCGTTCCAGAGAGCACCGCGCGGCTCGCTCCGCCCGTTGCGTTGGTCTTCACGGGCAGCTTGCCGAAGTCGAAGACCGTGGTCTGCGACAGCTTGCCATCCGGCCCCACCTGCGCCTCGGCCAACCCGCCCAGCGCCGCAAACGCCGCGGCCATCGCCAGCATATCCCGCCTGTTCATCTCCTGCATTTGCCCTCCTAAGGCTTTACATCCCCGCCGATCGCCAGCACGAAGTATCGTGCCGGCGTCGGTCCTGTGTTGCGCATCTGGTGCAGCGTCCCCAGCGCGACGAAGAGCACGCCGCCCGGTCCGGCCATCTCGGTGACGCCGTCGTGCGTCAGCTCGACCGTCCCCTGCTGGATCATGATGACCTCGGAGTGCGCGATGCGGTGCGCCGGGTTCGGCGGCGCGCCCGGCGGCAGCATGGATTCGTGCAGCGCGATCGCCTCGCCCGTCGCCGTGACGCCGTGTAGCACATCGCGTCCCTCGCCGCCGGTGGCCGTCCGCTTCACCGGCAAGCTCTCGAACGGGTAGACCTTCGTAGCATCCAACACGAGCTTATCGTCGAGACTCACGCCCGGAATTGTACCCCGCGCCGCCAACCGCTGTAATCTGGAGCAGATGCTCCTTACCGATTCTCACGCTCACCTCGACTTCTACGAAGACATTCCCACGGTAGTGGCGAACGCGAAGGCGGCGGGCGTCGGGACGATCCTCGCCATCGGCATCGGCGACGGGCCAGAGACGATGCACCGCGCGCTCGAGATCGCCGACGCGACCGAAGGCGTCTTCGCGAGCGTGGGCGTTCATCCGCAGGAGGCCCATCAGGCCACGCCCGAGCATCTGGCGAAGCTGGCCGAACTCGCGAGCCAGCCGAAGTGCATCGCCATCGGCGAGATCGGGCTGGACTACTACCACTTCGACAATCCGGACATTCCGACCCAGCAGGCAGCCTTCGTCGCGCAGATGAAGATCGCGGCGGCGGCGGGCAAGCCGATCCTGATCCACTGCCGAACGAGCGAGTTGGCGAAGCCCGAGGCGAAAGAGAAATACGGCTCGGCCGACGCATGGGAGGATTTGCTGGCGCTGATCGCCGAGCACTGGACGCCGGCCGGGCTGCCAGGCGTGATGCACTGCTTCTCCGGCAATGCCGAACAGGCGGAGCGATCGCTCGCGGCGAACTTCTACCTGTCCTTTGCCGGAAACCTGACCTATCCGAAGTCGACGGTCATTCAACAGGTCGCGGCGACGGCCCCGGCGGACCGCATCCTGGTCGAGACGGACGCGCCCTTCCTGACGCCGATCCCGCTGCGCGGCCAGCAGAATGAGCCGGCCAACGTCGCGCATACCGCGGCCTTCCTCGCGGGTCTGCGCGGCATCTCACCGGCAGAGATTGCCATACGGACGACAAAGAACTTCCAGCGGCTTTTCCCCAGCACCGCGGGCGCTCCAACCCTGTCATAATGGACTTCGACGCAACACAAAGGAAACGAACATGGCAGCCGATAACAGCTTCGACGTAGTGAGCAAGGTAGAGATTCAAGAGGTAAAGAACGCCCTCGACCAGGCCGGCAAAGAGGTCAACGCACGCTTCGACCTGAAGAACACCAAGTCCAAGATGGAGCTTGAGGGCGACGAGACGATCCAACTGGCAAGCCAGGACGAGTACACCCTGAAGGCGGTGATCGAGATTCTTTCGCAGAAGCTGGTCAAGCGCGGCGTCTCGCTGAAGAACCTGGAGTACGAGAAGATCGAGCCGGCCTCGAACTCCTCCGTCCGCCAGAAGATCAAGCTGAAGCAGGGCATCGCGTCCGAGGCGGCGAAGAAGATCGTGGCGGTCGTCAAAGACTCCAAGCTGAAGGCCAACGCCAGCATTCAGGGCGATACGGTGCGCATCGTCTCGAAGGATCGCGACATTCTGCAGCAGGTGATGGCCAAGCTGCGCGGCGGCGACTTCGGGGTGGAGATTCAGTTCACCAACTTCCGCTCGAACTAGCTCCTCTTTGGTTTGTCCTTCCTTTTGGTTGTCATTCCCGAAGGAAATTCGATTTTGCTCCTGTTTTTCGCCCCACTTCCGTAAGCCTGCTTTTTTTCGGTGGCACGGTTTTCGACAGCCTCCTGCTGCACCCAAGTTGCAACACTGGTACTCTCAATAAGAGTGAGCACGATCTCCATCGCGACCGCAAAAGAGGTCTTCGACCTGTTACGCGACGACCTCGCCGCCATCGAGCGCGAGTTTACCCGCCAGTCGGCCTCGCCGGTTGAGGTGATCACCGATATTGCGAGCTACCTGATCGCGGGCGGCGGCAAGCGCATCCGTCCGTTGCTGCTGCTGCTATCGGCCAAGGCGCTGGGGTGCGAGAGTCACTCGCGCATCCGGCTGGGCGCGGTGGTCGAGATGCTGCACACCGCGACGCTGGTCCACGACGACATCATCGACGAGGCGGACAGCCGCCGCGGACGGCCTTCCTCGAACACGAAGTGGGGCAACTCGAAGTGCGTGCTCGCGGGCGACTGGCTCTACATGCAGTCGTTTCAGACAGCGCTTGAAGAGCGGAACTTCCGCGTGCTCGACCTGCTCATCTCGTTGACGCAGCAGATGGTCGAGGGTGAACTGCTTCAGATTCAGAAGCTCGGTCACCTCATCAACGAGGAGGAGTACTTCGACCTGATCTACCGGAAGACCGCATGCCTGTTTCAGGTGTCTATGCAGCTTGGCGCGGTCGTCTCCTCGCAAGCGGGTGAGAACGGCGAGTATGCCTTCGACTCGCAGCTTGGCGAGTACGGTCGCAACCTCGGGCTGGCGTTCCAGATCGTCGACGACGTGCTGGATCTGACCGCGACCGAAGAGGTGCTGGGCAAGCCGGTTGCGAGCGATCTGCGCGAAGGCAAGGCGACGCTCGCCGTCATCCACGCGCTCGAACGCGGCACGGGGGCTGAACGCGAACAGATTCGCACGGTGCTGGCCGATCGCAGCTTCCAGCGCGTCTCGCATCCGCAGATCCTCGAGATTCTGCACAGGCACGGCTCGATCGACTACGCCATGGATACGGCCTGCGCCTACGCCGAGGCGGCGCGCCAGTCGATCGCGGAGCTTCCGGCCTCGGACGCTCGCCGCGCCCTGATGTGGGTTCCCGGCTTCGTCACCAGTCGCGACCGCTAAGGCGACTTCCCTTTTCAGCCGCAAAGACCTACTTCTCTTCCGCCGTCCGGTCGCGCCACAGCGCCGCCGCGAATACCAGCAGCACGGGGTAGAACTCCAGCGTGTAGCGCGGCTCGGAGTTGTCGAGCGTCAGCAGCAGTGCGCAGCGGAGCAGGATGGTCGCGAGCATCGACCAGGCTAACGCCTGCATGCCATCCCAGCGGCGTCTCCAGCGGTAGAAACCGGCGCCGGCCAGCGCGAGGTAGACGAGGTTGATAAAGCCCCAGCCTGCGGCGAGCGCGGTCTTGCGCGGCCAACTCCGGTACTTCCACCACTCCAGCGGAATCTCGAGCAGCTCCGTGCGTGGGCGCACCACCATGTTCAGCACGCGCGCGACCGGCAAGGCCAGGTAATAACGGAGTGGGTCCACGTGGATGCGGTCGGTGGCGATGGCGTCGAAGCGGGCGTCGAAGGCCTTGCTCTGGGTCGAGGTGCGGTTGTAGTCCTCGAGCAGCGCGGCGGTCTGTTCGTACTGCTCGTTCGAGTCGAAGGCTCGGTCGGGCAGGTCGGCGATGTTGATCGGACCGCCGTCGTAGTTCCAGTAGACCTGCTCGGTGGAGGCGAAGTCGACCGCCCACGTGCGATACCAGCGCTGGAAGCCCAGCGGCACCGCCTCGCCGGGATCGGTCGCGAACCGCGGCGCCAGCGGTTGAAAGAGGTGGAAGGTGCGTTCGTTACGGATCGCCCAGGGCGCGAGCGGCAGCAGCGTCAGAAACGAGGCCGCCAGCACCGGCAGGCCGCGCCGCACTGAGAAACCTGGCGCGAAGGCGATCCAGAGCATCGCCGGGACGACCGCCGCCGCGAGCATTCCCTGCTCCGGCCGCAGCAGGATCGCGTAGGCCAGCGCGGCCGCAATGGCAACCATCCAGCGGTTCAATCCGGCGCCGGCAGCCTGCCAGCGTTCGAGCGCGTAGAAGGCGGCCGCGATGCAGGCGAGCGAGAGCGTCTCCGTAAGCGGCACGGCGACGTACACGGCGGTGAACGGGCAGATGCAGGCGAGCCAGAGCGCGGCCAGACCGGCGCGTTCGCCAAAGAGCCGGCGTGCCAAGGCGGCGACGATCAGGCATGTCCCAAGGTCGATAAAGACCTGAACCAGCATCACCGCGACGTAGCGGTCGATACCGAAGAGTTTGAAGCAGAGAGCCATGAAGAGCGGGTAGCCAGGCAGCCGGATGAGCGTCGGACGCGGCGCGGCGGCCACGCCATTCACCATCCGGGTGAAGCCATAGACGCCATGTTGCAGTAGATTCTTGGCGATGTCGCCGTAGATGAGTGCGTCGCCCGCCACACGCGCGGCGTGGAAGACGAACCATATCCGCAGCAGCAATCCCACCGCCAGCGGCAGCGCGATCACCCACCACACACGCGCGCGTCGGGAAGCAGTTTCGGTCATCTCTCTTGAGATGATACTTGGTCCGGCGGCGCAATCCAGCCCCAGCCGCTTTTCAACGACCGGCGGCGCCCCGCAACGTCATCAGCCTATGTGAGGCGATTGGGACCGGTTATCCGCGTTGACTCCAGCCGGACGACTCCATACGATGCCTGTTAGGACTACTTGGCATCTCACCTGTCAGGCGGCCGACCCTTCGAATGAACAAACAAGTCTTTTACGATCCGCAACGCAAACGCTGGAAGCGGCTTCGTCGCATCTTCGATGTACTCGCCATGGCCGGGCTGATCGTGGGCACGGTGTTCATTATCGGCCTGCTGCGCATGAAGCCGCTGCCGGACCTGCCGCTGGTCGGCCAGAAGCGCAACTATCATGCGCTCGCGACCCCGCTGACCATTAAACCGGTACTGAAGCCGGGTCAGAAGCCCGCGCTCTCAGCGCATCGCAAGACACAGTTGAAGCCCTCGCAGGTGACGCTCAACTCGGGCGAAGGTCTGCGCGCGGCTTACTACGTGGAGTGGGACCCGGCGAGCTACTCCTCGCTGAAGCAGCACATCAAGCAGATCGACCTGCTCTTTCCCGAGTGGCTGCATGTCACGAAGGCCGACGGCAGCCTGACCTCTTATACGATCGATAATCGCGCGTTTCAGGTGGTCGACAACACCGTTCATCCCGTCGATGTCGAGAATAAGGTGGCGCGCGCCATCGCCGCGGCGCATGTGGACACGGAAATCTTTCCTCTGGTCAATAACTACGACCCGATCAAGGCGACCTACACGGACACCATCGGCGCGTTCCTGCAGGATGACGAGGCCCGCGCGCGTTTCGTGCAGCAGGTTGCCCGGTTCCTGGGCGCAAACCCGTCCTATCGCGGCCTGACGCTCGACCTGGAGGAGATTCCGGTCGAGGCGCAGCCCGGCTACCAGGCGCTGATCGGCGCGCTTTACAGCTACTTCCAGGCGCACAAGCTCAAGCTCTACATCAACACTCCGGTCGCCGACCCGGATTACAACCTCGCCTACATGGCGCAAAACTCCGACGGCCTCGTCATCATGAACTACGACGAGCACCAGAGCCTGAGCGCACCCGGCCCCATCGCAAGCCAGGACTGGTTCATCGACAACCTGCAGGCCGTGCTAAAGGTCGTCCCCAAGGAAAAGATCATCTGCTCCATCGGCAGCTATGGCTACGACTGGACGATGAGCATTCCGGCGCTGCCGAAGGCAATCACCACGACGCATCGCGGCGGCAAGCCGGCGCCAGTCCCGGCGCCCGAGCCGAGCACGGTCATCACCGCGCAGAACGTCACCACGCAGGACGCCTGGCAGGCCGCGTCGGACGCCGGCGCCGAGATTCAGCTCGATCCCGACTCGATGAACGCGCACTTCGCCTATGACGACGACAACCAGCACGTTCGGCACCAGGTCTGGTTTCTGGACGCCGTCACGGCGGTTAACGAGATGCGCGCGGCGCGCTCGCTTGGTCTGCAGACCATCGCGATGTGGCGTCTCGGCTCTGAGGACGATTCCCTGTGGAAGATCTGGGACTCGCCTACACACTCCGATCCAGCGAAGGTGCTGGCCGAGGTCGAACCGGGCTACGACGTCGATACCGAAGGCGACGGCGATGTGCTGCGCGTCATCCAGAAGCCGCAGTCCGGCAAGCGTACGCTGACCATGGACGACGACGACGCCGTCCCGATCTACTACAAGATGGTGACCAGCGAGAAGATGGTCACCTACCCGCGCGTCTACACGGTGCAGCAGTACGGCTATAGCCCGAAGAAGGTCGCCATCACCTTCGACGACGGGCCGGACGCCGTTTGGACACCGAAGATCCTCGACATTCTGAAGAAATACAATGTCAAGGGCACCTTCTTCATGATCGGCGAAGAGGCGCAGGACAACGTCGGCGTGATGCAGCGGGTCTATCGTGAAGGCCACGAGATCGGCAACCATACCTTCACCCACCCGGACATCAGCGAAATCTCGAACACTCAGGTGGACCTGCAACTGAACCTCACCGAGCGGCTCTTCGCGTCGAAGCTAGGCGTGCAGCCGCTGTATTTCCGGCCGCCCTACTCGATCGACCAGGAGCCGGACACGAACGACCAGGCCGCGCCGGTGGACCGCATCCAGGGACTCGGCTACGTCATCATCGGCAACAAGATCGACACCAACGACTGGGACGAGCACCCGAAGAAGTCGCCGAAGGAGATTACCGACGCGGTCTTCCAGCAGATCGCCGACATGGAGGCGCATCCGGATCGCCGCGGCTCCATCATCCTGATGCACGACGGCGGCGGCGACCGCCAGCCCACGCTGAACGCTCTGCCCGTGCTCATCAATGCGCTGCGGGCAAAGGGATACGAGATCGTGCCGGTGTCGGAGCTCGTCGGCAAGACGCGCGACGAGGTGATGCCGCCGCTGACGGTGCGTCAGCGCTGGCTCGCGATCGCGGACTCCATCGCGTTCTTCTTCTTCGGCTTCTTCAACCACGCCGTCATTTACATCTTCTACATCGGCGACATCCTGATGAGCGGACGCCTGATCATCATTGGGCTCTTCGCCACCATCGACCGCATCCGCAAGCGCAAGAACTTCGCGGGGCCGGACTACAACCCGCGCGTCGCCGTGCTGGTGCCGGCGTACAACGAGGAGCTCGTCATCGCGCGGACGATCCGTTCGGTGATGATGTCGAACTACAAGAATATCCGCGTGATCGTGATCGACGACGGCTCGTCCGACAAGACGTACCAGACGGCCATCGACGCGTACCCGGCGGAGATCGCCTCCGGCCGCCTGACCGTGCTGACCAAGCCAAACGGCGGCAAGGCCGACGCGCTCAACTTCGCCCTCGAACACATGGACGAGGAGATATACGTCGGCATCGACGCCGACGGCGTGATCGCGCACGACGCCATCACGCGGCTGGTTCCCCACTTCGCGAACCCGCAGATCGGCGCCGTTGCGGGTAACGCCAAGGTCGGCAACCGCGTGAACCTGTGGACGCGCTGGCAGGCGCTCGAGTACATCACGAGCCAGAACTTCGAACGGCGCGCGCTGGATCTCTTCGACGTTGTGATGGTCGTGCCGGGCGCTATCGGCGCATGGCGGACCAAGCCCGTGCGCGAGGGCGGCGGCTACCACTCGAATACCGTCGCCGAGGACGCCGACCTGACGATGAACCTGCTCGAACAGGGCTACTCGGTCATCTACGAGGACCAGGCGCTTGCCTTCACCGAGGCGCCGGTCAACGCCGATGGCCTGATGCGCCAGCGCTTCCGCTGGTCGTTCGGCATTCTGCAGGCGATCTTCAAACATCGCGGCGCGATCGCAAAACACCGCGCCATGGGCCTCTTCGCGCTGCCGAATATCCTGATCTTCCAGATCATGCTGCCGCTGGTCTCGCCGTTCATCGACCTGATGTTCGTCTTCGGCGTGATCCACTACTTCATCGACAAACACTTCCACCCGGAGGCGGCGTCGGCGGACAGCCTGTACAAGCTGCTCAGCTTCTTCTTCGCGTTTCTTGCCATCGACTTCGCCGCCTCGGCGCTTGCATTCGCGCTCGAACGCAAGCACCCGGCGAGCAAGGGCGACTACTGGCTGCTCTTCCACATCTGGATTCAGCGCTTCACCTACCGCCAGGTGTTTTCGGTGGTGCTCTTCAAGACGCTGAAGCGCGCCATCGACGGCAAGCCCTTCAACTGGGACAAGCTGGAGCGGACGGCGCAGATGTCGAAGGCTACGGAGAAGATGATCGGGTAACTGAACCGCCGAAAAGTAAAGGGCAAAGACTGTGGTTGCAGTCTTTGCCCTTTTGCCTTTGCAGCCGCTTTCCGTGTCTGTCATCCTCGCAGAGGAGTTGCTTCCACGTCTGGGCTTTCCATTCCCTTCTGCTTCAAGTAGTTACGCCGTCTTCATCTGGATCAGCGTGCCGGCCTTGGCGGCGGCCTCGGCGAGGATGCGGTGATGGAGCGTGAAGAGCGCCAGCTCCAGGCGGTCGGAGACGCCGGTCTTGTCGTAGATGCTGCGCAGGTAGTTCTTGATCACCTGCTCCTTCGTGCTGAGCTGATTGGCGATGTCCTTGTTCTTGCAACCCTGGACGATCAGTGCGACGATCTGCATCTCCTTCGGCGTCAGGCGGTCGCGGACGCGGGCGCCGACATGATCCTGCGCGGCCATCTCGTTCACGTTCGACCGCTGCAGCGAACGCTGGCCGCGGGCGACCTTGCGCACGCAGTCGACCAGATCCTGGCCGCTGACGGCGCGTGTGACCAGACCGTGCAGACCGGCGGCCATGGCCGGCGAGATCTCTTCCTTGTTCTCTGCGATCATGATGGCGCGGCTGCCGGCGGATGCGATGGTCTTCAGCAGGGCGTCTTTGTCGCCGGTCAGGCCGGAGCCGAAGAGGACGAGGGAGCCGCGGAAGGTTTCGACCGTCGACGGCAGGCGGCCGCCATCCTCACACTGGGCGATGATGCGCATGTCGTCTTCAAGGGCGAGCACGCGGGCTGCGCCTGCGCGAAAGATGGCCTGGTCGTCTGCGAGAATGATTCGGTTCATAGTAGTCGGTCTCCTGCGTCATGGGCTTGTTTCGCCGCCGCAATCCGTTCATCGGCGACCTTGCCCCGGTACGCAAGGGTGTCTGCAATCCGTACATCACGTTTGGAGCGTAGCACCTTCGTGGTAGAGGATTTTGTTGCACCTTTCGCACAGCGTTTGAATCAAAAATGCCGGGCCGCTGTGTAAACACAGACCTGCTCGAAGGGCTTATTCTGGAGTCATGGCGAAACCAATTCTACTGGCGGTCGACGACGACATCAGCGTGCTTGAGGCCGTTGTTCAGGATCTGCGCCGCAAATACGGCCAAACCTACCGCATCGTACGCGCAGCCTCCGGCGCCGCCGCGCTGGATATCTGCCGGCAACTGAAGGAGCGCAACGAGACGGTTGCCCTCTTCCTGTCGGACCAGCGCATGCCCGGAATGACGGGCGTCGACTTTCTGCAGCAGGCGATCGCGCTCTATCCCGACGCGAAGCGCGTCCTGCTGACCGCCTACGCCGACACCGAGGCGGCTATCCGCGCCATCAACTCGGCGAAGATCCACTACTACCTGAACAAGCCCTGGGATCCGCCCGAGGAGAAACTCTACCCTGTCCTCGACGACCTGCTGCAGGCCTGGAACTCCGGCTACAAGGCGCCGTACGACGGTATCCAGGTCGTCAGCGTACGCTGGGCCGCGGGCGATCACGACGTGCGTAACTTCCTGTCGCGCAACCGGATACCGTTCAAATGGCTGAACCCGGAGCAGACGCCCGAAGCGCTCGAGGTGCTGAAGACCAAGGGCGTCGACGACGCCAAACTGCCGGTCGTGCTCTTCGGCGACGGCACCGCGCTCGTTCAGCCGACCACCAGCGAGCTGGCCGATAAGGTCGGTCTGCGCACGCAGGCCATGCAGGAGTACTACGACGTGGTCGTGGTCGGCGCGGGCCCCGCGGGCCTCGCCGCCGGGGTCTACGGCGCCTCCGAGGGCCTGAAGACGCTGCTGGTGGACGCCTTCGCGCCCGGCGGACAGGCCGGCTCCAGCTCGCGCATCGAAAACTACCTCGGCTTCCCCGAAGGCCTCAGCGGCGACGAGCTCGCCAAGCGCTCCGTTTTGCAGGCGCAGCGGCTGGGCGTCGAGTTTCTGATGCAGCGTGTGGAGTCCATCCGCTCCGAAAACGGTTACCACATCGTCCGCATGTCCGACGGCCGCGAGGTCACAAGCAAGGTCTGCCTGCTCTCGACCGGCGTCGACTACTGCAAGCTCTGCATTCCGGGCGAGGAGGAGTTCACTGGCAAGGGCCTGTTCTATGGCGCGGCCCTGACCGAGGCGAACTCCTGCGCGAATGAGGATATCTACGTCGTCGGCGGCGCGAACTCCGCCGGACAGGCTGCGATGCACTTCGCGAAGCATGCGCGCAGCGTCCACATGCTGGTGCGCGGCGAATCGCTCGAGCGCAGCATGTCGAAATACCTGATCGACCAGATTGCCGGCACGCCGAACATCGTCGTCGAGACCTTCACCGAGGTCACCAAGCTGGACGGCCGCGAACACCTGGAGTGCATCACCCTGTCGACGCCGCGCGGCGTCGAGGTGCGGCAGTCGTCCTCCATCTTCATCTTTATCGGCGCGGCGCCGAAGACAGAATGGATGCCTGCGGGCGTCGTGCGTGACGGCAAGGGGTTCATCCTGGCCGGAGCGGACCTGAAGGCCAAGGCTCCGGGCGTGTGGAAGCTCGAACGCGAGCCGTACCTGCTGGAGACAAGCGTGCCCGGCATCTTCGTCGCGGGCGATGTGCGCTTCGGTTCGGTCAAACGCTGCGCCTCGGCGGTCGGCGAAGGTTCCATCGCAATTCAGTTCGTGCATCAGTATTTAGCCACGCTATGAGGCAGTCGGATGAAGATTTTATGAGCGTACTCAATCCCAGCAACGTCGCCGTCGAAACGGCGCCTCACCACACCCTGAGCGCAGAGGTCGTCAACCAGTTGCGCAAGGTGCCCATCCTCTCCGCGCTCAGGGACGATGAGCTGCACTGCCTCGACGAGACCGAGGAGCTGCGCATCGAGGCTGGCGAACTGCTCGCAAAACAGGGCGAGACCGCGCGCTTTTTCTGGATTCTCCTGAGCGGCTCGCTGCGTATCTCGCAACTGATGCCGGACGGTCGAGAGATTCCCATGGCCGTGGTGACCGAGGGCAATGCCTTTGGCGAACTCCCGCTGCTTTCCAACATCCCCAACATCTCGAATGTGCGCGCGCTTGAACCCTGCCACCTGATGCAATTGAACGAGGAGCAGTTCTGGGGTCTGATGACGTTCTGCCCGCAGGTCCGGCGCGCCATCCTGGGCAACATGACGCTGCGCATGCAGAAGATGCAGAACGTGACGCTGCAGCAGGAGAAGATGGCCGCGCTCGGCATCATGGCCGCGGGACTGATGCACGAGCTGAACAATCCCGGCGCCGCCGCACGTCGCGCCGCGCAGCAGTTGCGGGAGAACCTGAATCGTATGCACGAGCTTGCCGCCCGTTTTACCAAGGCGGATATGTCGCGCGAGCAGAAGGAATGCATGATGGGGCTGCAGACGGCCGCGCTTGCCGTGAAGCAGCCCATCCGGATGAACTCACTCGAACAAAGCGACGCGGAAGAGCGGCTCGCCGAGTGGATGGAAGCAGCGCAGGTGGAAGATGCGTGGAAGCTGGCGCCGACGTTGATCGCCGTCGGCATGAACGAGCACGAGCTGGACTGCGCCCGGCAGAGCTTTCCCGGCGAGATCTTCTCCGACGCCTTGAGCTGGCTCGAAGCGCTGGTTTCAAGCCAGCAGCTCGTCGGCACCATCGAGGAGAGCATCGGCCGTGTCACCGATCTCGTAAAGGCAGTCAAATCATACGCCTACGAGGGCAAGGGGCAGCGCCAGACGATCGATATCAACGACAGCATTCACGCCACGATGGTCATTCTGGCGCACAAGATGCGCGAGAAGGAGATCGTACTTGAAAAGGACTTTGGCGCGGGACTGCCCCCGCTCCAGAGCGAGTGCTCGGGCCTGAACCAGATCTGGACAAACCTGCTCGACAACGCCATCGACGCTGTGGGGGCGCATGGCCACATCGCCGTTCGAACCTGGTCCGAGGTCTTCAACGACTCGACCGGCAAGCCGAGCCTGGACCTTTGCATCAGCGTGAAGGATAACGGCAGCGGCATTCCACTGGAGAGCCAGCCGCACATCTTCGACCCGTTCTACACGACCAAGGCCGTTGGCGTGGGCACGGGTCTGGGGCTTGGAATCGTCTACCGCATCGTAGAGCAGTATGGCGGCGTCATCCGCTTCACCTCGGAGCCAGGCAACACGGAGTTTGTGGTGCGTCTGCCCAGCGATCGCGCATAGTTCGATTCGGTATGATGGGGTATGTCCGCCACCCCGCAGATCACGCCGTTCCACCTTGCCTTCCCGGTCGACGACCTGGCAGCCGCGCGCCATTTTTACGGTGAGGTGCTGGGCTGTCCGGAGGGCCGCAGCTCCGCCCAGTGGATCGACTTCGATCTATTCGGACACCAGATCGTCACGCACCTGCGTCCGCGGGCCGCGGCGATCGTACACCACAATCCTGTCGATGGGCATGACGTGCCGATCCCGCACTTCGGGGTCGTTTTGACGATGGAGCAGTGGCAATCGCTGGCCGATCGCCTGCAAGCCGCAAATACAGCCTTCGTGATCGAGCCCTATATCCGCTTCAAGGGTGAGGTCGGCGAACAGGCGACGATGTTCTTCCTCGACCCAGCCGGCAATGCGCTCGAGTTCAAGGCGTTCGCCGACATGAGCCTCATCTTCGCCAAGTAGCCCCGCTAGTCCGTTGGAAACGGCACGAACTTGTCCGCGCAGGAAGGCAGACTGCCGCCGCCGGGTTTTCCGCCCGAGCGTGAATCCTCGCCTGTCATCTGGAAGTTCACCGGCCCCGGCCCGAGGATAATATCGGCATGCCTGGCGCCGAACTTATAGCTCGTTGGATTGTCCAAGATCAACACGCCGTCGAAGGTAATCGTAATCCGGTGCGTGTGGTCGTAGCCCAGCAGCGAGATGGTGCGACCGCCCGTGATGCGGACGTTGTGCAGGAGAATATTCTGGTAGACGGGCAGCGCATTCTGCTCCTTGCCGGGCAGAAAGTAACTTGTATCCAGTTGAATTGGATTCTTCGAGTTACGGATGCAGATATCGTCGTAGCGAATATCCTCGACTAACCCGCCGCGGGTAGGATTCGACTTGATGCGAATCCCGGCGGTCGTGCCGTCGAGCGATAAGTCCTTTACAAGGATCTTACTAACTCCAGCATTGGTCTCGCTGCCGATCGACATGCCGTGACCGTAATAAAAGTGGTTATGCACGATCGTCATATTCGTCGCGGGACCGTTGCCGCCTTTGATGGCGATGTTGTCGTCGCCGTCTCGGATGTAGGTCTGAGTGATCGTAATATTCTTCGAGCCGCCGGGGTCGATGCCGTCTGTGTTCGACGCATTCTCGGGCGTGTCGATCTTGACGCCCCACACGGTGAAGCCGTCACCGTGCGAGTACGACACGTGGAAGTTCGGCGAGTTCTTCAGCGTGATGCGGTAGAGCGTAAAGTCGTCGGACTTTTCAGTCTGGATCATACGCGGAACCTGCTGATTGCCGCCCTCGTCCTTCTTGTCGTGACCGAGTCCCCACCAACTCTCGCTCTTGCCCAGCATCTTCGCGCCGCCGCGACCATCGATGACGCCATCGCCCATGATGCCCGACCCCGACGCCTGATTCGCCGTAATCAGCGGCTTGCAGCCCTTCTTCGAATCGCTGGTAATGATGCCGCAACTCCCGCTCTCCAGCTCGTAGACTTTCGGGTCGCGCGAGCCGAAGAGCGTCGCACCTTTGTCGATGAGCAGGGTGACGCCGGGACGCAGTTCCAGCGGGCCGGTCAAAAACGCGTTCTTGCCATCACCGGATGCAAGCTCCACGGCCTCGTGCGGCTTACACCCATCCATCGCCTTCTGGATGCGGTCCGTATCGAGCTTCGACTCGTCCGCGTCTTCGAGCGGCGCCTTCAGCCGCGCGTCCAACTTCACGCATACGTTGGGGATCCTGGGTTCGGAGACCGTGCGGGTATCCTGCGCCGGCAAGGCGCCGCCCGAACAAAGGAGTAACACAGCCGACACTTGAAGCGCGGTCTTCATATCTGTCCTCACCGATAACTTCCAATATAAAAGAAAGAGCGCAGAGCATGAACCCATGCTTTGCGCTCTTCCATTTCAGCTTACCTTCAACTTAGTAAAAGACCGTAAGTGCGAACTGCATCTTGCGTCCGTTGGTGGAGGTATTCGCATTGTTTCCGTAAGTCGACCGCACCACTCCGAAGGGAGAGGTCGTGCTGTACGATCCTCCCGCCGCAGGACAAGACTCGAGCACACGTCCGCCACCCGTGGGCGTTGTGTAAGTCGTCGTCGTGGTGCAGGAGAACTGCGAGGATGGGTTGGCCAGGTTCGGCGTATTGAAGACATTGAAGGCCTCGGCGCGGAAGTTCAGCCGCATGCCCTCGCGAATCCGAGCCAGCGGAAAGTCCCGGCCCAGCGTCATGTTGGTCATGATGTAGCCCGGCCCGACGAAGGAGTTGCGGCCCTGGTTGCTGAATGTGCCGATGCTGGGATAGGTGAAGGCGTCGCGATTGAAGTACTGGGCCACCTTGGCGGAGCGATGCCGGTTGGAGGGCAGGTTCGGATTGACGCCCGGAAGAATTTGCGCGCGCTGATTCGACTCGCCATCGAGCGCCGAATCGTTGTTGATGGTCACACTGTAGGGCTTGCCGGTGTGGGCGAGATACTGTCCGCTGTAGATCCAGTTATTCAGCAGAGCGCGCACCGGCGCGTATCCCTGGGTGATCTTGGGGAAGCGCTGCACCCAGCCCAGCGTGAAGTTGTGCGTTGCATTGCTGTCCGAAGGCCCCTTGTCGGACGCGAGGTTGAAGACGTTTGGAACAGAGTTCGAGGTGGTCTGCGCGTTGGTCTGGATGTCGATCGAACGCGAGTAGGTGTAGGAACTGAGGATGGTCAGCAGCTTGCCGCCACGCTGCGTGTACTGCACCTGCAGCGCGTTGTAGTTGGCCGTTCCGACGCTCAGGATATCGACGATTCCCTGCCCGCCATAGTTGAACGGAGCGTAGCGAACGCGTGCCTGCGTGGAGCTGGCGCTCGAGGAGGCGGTGCCGTTGGGGTTGACCGGCTGACCATTCGCGCCGAGATACAGCGGCGAGCAATAAAGGTTCGGGTTGGACTGATAGTATCCGCCACTGCAATCCGAGATCGAGGGATTGAGGTCGAGCGGCACCGTCAGCTTGCGCGCGAACTTGCCGACGTAGTTGGCTTCGAAGACGCCGCCGCGCGGGACGTGATACTGAAAGCCGAAGTTCGCAGCCAGCACATACGGAGTACGGAAGTTCGGATCCGGGAAGAAGATCGAGTAGGGAGCGACGAAGACGGGGTTCTTGGGATCGAAGGCTGCGGGCAGCGTGAGCACTCCGCCGTTGGCGCCATAGGTCGCCAGCGGAACCGAAGCTCCACCTGGAGGCAGAATCTTGTGCAGCTTGAAGTTGTACGGCTCGCCGACGCCGATGACGTTGGCGTTGACCGCGTCGAAGAAGATGCCGAAGCCGCCGCGAACCAGCAGCTTGCCGGAGCCGGTCGTGTCATACGCGAAACCCACGCGCGGGGCGAAGCCGTTGAAGTCGGTCGGGACGAGCGATGGCAGAACGCCCTTGTCGCCGGGGAAGCCAAGGCCGCCGGGCGCCTGCGGGAAGACGGTCGACTGCAGGCCGGGTTTGAAGGTTGCGGACTGGCCGTGCGGTTCGAACCACTGGAACGGCAGCTCATACCGGATGCCGAGGTTCAACGTCATCTTGGAGGTGAGGCGCCAGTCGTCCTGGAGGTAGAAGAAGTCGTTGTGCTGAATTCCGCCCTGGATGAGCCGGTTCTGCGCATCGACCGTGTTGACGAGGCCGATCAGACCGTCGGCCACGCTGAGTCCGGTAAAGGTCGAGCTGAAGCCGAGCAGACCGGGGTAGTCCTGCCGGTTCAGATACTGCAAGCGGAGGAAGTTATAGCCAAGTTTGAAGGTGTGCGCGCCCCGCGAATAGGTCAGGCTCTCCGACATTTCCACGTTTTCGTTGATCGCATCCTGATAGCCCTGGTTCGAGGCGCCGAGCGCGAAGCCGTTCGAAAAGTTGAAGGCCGGCAGCGTCGGCTGACCGGTCTCGACGAAGTTTCCGCAGAACATCGAACCGGGCACGCAGGTGTTGAGTGTGCGCGTGTCCTGCGGATACTGCGTGCTTTCGAACCGCTTGTAGCCGACCCGCAGTTCGTTCACTATCGTTGGCGAAACGACCCATACCCAGCCGACGTTGCCGAAGTTGCTATACGCCTGCTTATTCAGAATCGCGTATCCGGCGACGCCCTGCGAGGCACTGCTCACGCCCTGCGGCCCCAGAGCGTTCGAGTGGATGAAGTTGTAGCGGATGTCGAATCGGTGCTGGGGGGCGGGGTTGTAATCCAGGCGCGCGAGGATGTTCTTATCGCCGGTGGGCGCGGGTGAGGTCGTCACAGCCGAGCCGTTGGAGCCCGGAACCGGAACGAAGGTCTTGAAGATCGCCGACATGACCGGGTTCAGACACTCGTTCGGCACTTCGGCCAGCGGCAGGTATGTGGGTTGCACCTTGCCCGTACCGGCGTACGGATTGTTGGAGGCGAAATTCGCCGCCTGCGTCAGAAGGTTGAGGCACGGGGATGAGCCGGTTCCGCCTGCCTGCGCATAGGCCGCATTGATCATATTGATCGCGTCGGATGGCTGTGCCTGAGAACCGCTGGTGCCGGCCACTTCAAGCGGGTTGATGAACTTGCCGCCCACGAGCACGCCATTGCTCACGACAGCCGTATCCGTAAAGAAGCTGGCGCAGCCCGCCGCGTGTCCGGGGAAGGCGCCGGCCGAGCTGCAAGGGCGCGGTGTGACGCCATCCGACAGCAGACCGCGTTCGGCATAACCGGGCGTGAGTGCGGATGCGGTGGTCTGCAGTCTGCCGACCAGGTCCTGGAACGCGCCGAAGAAGTACAGCTTGTCCTTGAGGATCGGGCCACCTACCGTGAATCCCCACTGGTGGATGTTGTCCTTGGGATTGATATCCGTGATGTAGTCCGACGCGTTGAACATCTGGTTCTGCATGTAGTCCCACACCGCGCCATGGAACGTGTTCGTGCCGCTCTTGGTGATGACGTTGAAGACCGAACCGGCGTTGCGTCCATACTGCGCCTTGTAGTTGTTGAGCTGGACGCTGACCTCTTGCAGGGCGTTCGGCGAGGGGTAGTTGATACCCGTGTTGTAGAACAGGTTGTTCCACATCAGACCGTCGAAGAGCATGAGGTTCTGCGTGTTGCGCGAGCCGGATGCGCTGTAGGTCGGCCCCTTGGTGTCGCCGGTGAAGGTCGAAGGCGCATTCACGTCGACGACGCCGGGGAGCAGCGCGGAGAGCGCCACCACGTTGTGTCCGTCGATCGGCAGATCCTCAATCATCTTCTGGTCGATCAGGGTGCCGAGGGTCGCCGACTTGGCGTCGATGGCCGAGCCCGACTCGTCGACCACCGTGACCGTGTCAGTCGCCGCGCCGGACGACATCTTCACAAGTTCCTTGATGTTCTGGTCGGCGTCGAGCTTCAGGTCCGTGATGACCTCAGTCTGGAAGGTCGGCGCGGAGACGGTCAGGATGTAGTCGCCGATGGGCAGCGACGGAAGCTGGAACTCGCCCGAGGCGCTGGTGGTCGTCGTGCGGGTGACGCCGTGCACGCTGTCGGTGATCGTGATGGTGGCGTTGCGGACGATCGCGCCGGACTTGTCCTGCACCGATCCGAAGACGCTGCCGGTGTTTTGAGCATGGGCCGTGCCAGCCAGGGTCATAGCCCCGGCGAGCAGCGCGAGTGAGACGCGCATGTTGCAGCGAAGATTGCTTTTAGACGCGGATACAGCGCGCTGCTTCGCGAGAAGCCTGTTGCTTTTCATGCCCTACTCCACTCATGTTGAGGAATCAATGGTCAGACCACATCCAACCGCGAAAAAGTATGCTGACTTGGACATACGGCTGTCAAGTCGGGATCCTGAATGGTTGCACCTCATAGCGCCGATTTCGGGATTGTCATGCCAATTCCCGCACTGGCAGTTAGCGGTACCTGACATTTTCCGATTTCACCGGCAGGTTCTGAGGCGATTGGTCGACCACTTTGCGGCCGCGACTGAGCATATCACCAGACAACCTGGTCAGCCCGGATTTCTTCGACTGAAAATAGTACACCGAGACGATCATTGACAGCCGTATAGCGAGAACGATACATTTTTCGGCGGTCAGGTATTTCTCCACAACATGTCGCAAGTGGTCTTACCACGGTAGCCGCGGATGCGTTCCGGAGCCGATGCGTTTCAAAATCGACGCGCTTCAGAGTCTGTCATGCAGCACCCGGTTTCGGCCGGACCGGCGAAGTCCCCGCCCCTGTGGGCAAAACGAGTTCGAACTTCCCTTGGAGTAGAGCCATGAAGGTAGCAGGAAACACCCTTAGCAGAGCAACGAAGTTCGCGTGTGCCATGGTCGTATCAGCATGCTTTGCCCCACTGGGCGCCCAGACGACCGCGCCCTATCTGCTGCCCTATACGATCAACACCATCGCCGGTGGCGGCACTGCGCCGGCGGCAAAGGCTTCCTGCCCAGCCGGCAACGGCACGACGGCGCTTGCCGTGGACACCTTTGGCGACGGCTGCCTCGCCAGTTCGAGCTCGGTTGTCGACAACACCGACCTGCATGACGTCGGCGTCGACGGCCAGGGCAACATCTACTACATCGACAACGGCAGCACCGGCGTCATCCGCAGAATCGACGCCCGCACCGGACTCGTCACGGTCTACGCCGGAAGCTACGGCTCCAGCACCACCTCCTGCACCACGCAGGTGGATAAGTACGGCGACGGTTGCCTTGCGAACGACAACAACACTGTCCCGGCCACAAGCGGCAACCTGCCCGGCGGCAACGCCAACGGCGGCTACACGCTGGGCCTGGTGAAGGGACGCGGCATCAGCGTCACCAAGAATGGCGACGTTTATTTTGCGGACTACTCCGGCAACCTGATCCACAAGATCAGCGCCAGCACCGGCATCATGTCCATCCTCGTCGGCGTCGTCTCCGGCACCTCGGCTAAGTCCGCCTCGGCCACCTCCGGCTATGCAGGCGACGGCGGCCCAAGCACCGCGGCCAAGGAGTTCGCGGCGCGCGGCGTCGCGGCCGACGCCAGCGGCAACGTCTACATCGCGGACTCCAGCAACAATGTTGTCCGCATGGTCTCGGGGTCGACCGGCATCATCACCACCTACGCGGGCATCAACCCCGGCACCGGCAGCGCCGCCGCTTCGGGCTTCTCGGGCGACGGCGGCCCGGCCACCTCGGCCGTCTTCGCCACGCCCGAGGACGTCGAGGTCGACGCCAACGGCAATGTCTTCGTCGGCGACTTCGGCAACAATCGCGTCCGCGTGATCTACCAGGGCGGCGCAACTGTCGCCAAGCTGATCGCGCTTACGAATGGCGGCGCGGTCGCGCAGGCGGGCTACATCTATACCGTCGTCGGCAGCTCGTCGACCACGGCCTACGTCGCCGGGACGCAGGTGCTCGCAACCTCCAGCGCCATTGGCAACCCGCGCAAACTGACGCTCGATGCACGCGGCAACATCTACGTCGCCGACAATAGCTATAACGTCATCTGGTTCGTCGACGCGACGACGGGCTACATGCGTCCGATCGCCGGTCTGTACAACGTGCCCAGCAGCGCGACCGCCGTCGGCGTCTGCTCGACCAAGTCCAACACGATCGGCGACGGCTGCCCGGCCACGCAGGCCACGCTGCTCTCGAACTCTGCCATGGGCGTCGCGGTCGATGGTCTGGGCAACGTGCTCATCAGCGACTCCGGCGACGCGCGTCTGCGCAAGGTCTTCACCAACCAGAGCTTCGGTTCTGTAGCGGCCGGCGCTTCGCTCGCCCAGACGCTGCAGGTCCACTTTGGCGCGGGCGATAACGCCGCCGCAGCCAACGCCTTCACCATCACAGGCAATACCGACTTCACGGTGACGAGCAGCACCTGCACCACCAACACGGATACGACGACCGACTGCCTCGTCGTCGTCACCTACAAGCCGACCGCTCCGGGAGCGGAGAAGGCTCTGCTGACCGCGACTTCCCTGCTCGGTCAGTCCGCGGCCTTCGGCGTCAGCGGCGTCGGCACGGTCGCAGCGCTTGCGATCGATCCCGGCACGACCGCGAGCCTCTCCACCACATTGAAGACCCCGTTCGCCATCGCGCAAGACTCCGCCGGCAACACCTACATCGCCGATACAGGCAACAACCGCGTCGTACGCTACAGCATCTCCGGCACGGCGACCGTCATCGCGGGCACGGGCACGGCGGGCTACGGCGGCGACGGCGCGGTCGCAACCCTGGCAACACTCTCCGCTCCGAAGGGCGTAGCGGTCGCACGCAGCGGCGCGATCTTCATCGCCGACACCGGCAACAACGTCATCCGCCGCATCGATCCGGTCACCGGCTTCATCTCGACTTATGGCGGCACGACCGGCGCGGTCTGCACCGCGGCGACAGACACCTTCGGCGACGGCTGCCTGGGCACGGCGGCGAAGTTCTCCTCGCCCACCGGCGTCGCCGCCGATAACGACGGCAACATCTACATCGCCGACACCGGCGACAACCTCATCCGCGAGCTGAGCGTCAGCGGTTATGCCTCGCTGATCGCCGGCGGCGGCACGGTCTGCACGGCCAACCTGCTCGGCACGACCAAGACGCCGGACTCGCTCGGCAACAACTGCTTCGGCCCAGCCTCGACCTTCAACGGACCGACCGGCATCGCGGTTGATGCGGGCAAGAACCTCTACATCGCCGACACCGGCAACAACGAGATCCGCGAGATCGTGGCCGCCACCGGTTACGTGACGCTGATCGGCGGTAACGGCCAGGCCGGCTTCAGCGGCGACGGCGGCACGGCGACCGGCGCCAAGGTCAACGGTCCAACCGGTATCACCGTCGACGCCGCGGGCGACGTCTACATCGCGGATGCGGGCAACAGCGCCATTCGCTTCATCAACGCCTCCGGCAACATGAGCACCGTCGTCGGCACGCTGAACAACGCAGGCACGGGCACGCTGCCGGGCCTTGCCACGGCTGTGCTGCTGTCGTCGCCTGCCGGCGTCGTCTCGAACGGCGCGGGCACGCTGACGGTGCTCGACTCCGGCAACAACCGCGCCTTCAACGTCGCGCGCGGCTCGCTGGCCTACACCTTCGCACGCACCGTGCCGGGGACCACCAGCGCAACGCTCGCCATTCAGGAGACCTCCACCGGCGCGGCTTCGGTGCTCCTGAGCCCAACCACCACGACCTCAATCTTCACCTCCACCGGCTCCACGGGTTCGTTCACGCTGGGCGGATCGACGTCGGGCACTTGCTCGGCCGATCAAACGCTCGCCCCGGCCAGCACCTGCACGCTCACAGCGCAGTTTGCACCGACCGCACTCGGAGCCGTCTCCGCGACTTACACCGAATCGGCGACTACCCCTGCCCTGAGCCCGGCGCCGACCTTCTCGCTCTCCGGCACTGGCGCAACCCTGACCAAGACCACCTCCACCACGACGGTCACCGTACCCGCAACCGGCAACCCGCAGTACGCGGTCTCCTTCACGCTGCAGACGACCGTCGTGCCTGCATCCTGCAATACCGCTGCGCCGTCCTGCATCCCGACGGGTACGGTCGCGTACTACGTCAACGGCACCCAGGTCGGCGTGGCTTCGACCGTCTCTGCAACGGGCGTCGCAACGGCAGTCATCGGTGGCCAGAGCGTCGGCACGATCTCGGTCGTCGCGGTGTATAGCGGCGACGGATACTATGCCGCAAGCACCGCCGCGACCCTGCCCGTCATCATCTCGCAGGGCACGAGCGTCACGACCGTGACCGCAACCCCGAGCCCTGTTTACCAGTTCGCATCGCTGGTCCTCAAGGCCACGGTGAAGTCCGCATCGACGAGCGACATCCCGACGGGCAAGGTTGGCTTCTATGCCGGCACGACCCTTCTCGGCACCGCAACCCTCGCCAACGGAGTCGCGTCGATCAGCGACGCCACCAACAGCTTCGGTCTCGCCGCAGGCACCTACCAGTTGCAGGCGCAGTACCAGGGCGACCAGAACTATGCGACCTCCACCTCCACCATCACGCTGGTCATCACGGCCGACGTGGCGAGCTTCAGCCTGGCGTATAACGGCGTCGGCGGAGTGGGCAGCTCCTCGGCGCAGGCCGGCGCTGCGGCTGTGGGTACGGCACAGGGCTCGACCTCGGTCGAAGAGCTGGTCGTCACTCCAACCAACACCCTGAGCGGCGCCATGACCTTCGCCTGCAGCGGCATGCCGGTGAACTCGGTCTGCACGTTCAGCCCGACCAGCCTCACCTTTACCCCGACCGCCCTGACCCCTGCTTACCAGTTGGTTCAGGTCACCCTCTGGACGGACATCGCGCCCGGCACCAACCCCGCACAGACCACCGGCATGAACGTTCGTCCCGCGCGGAGCAGCAAGGCTGCCCTGGCCACCGTGCTTGGCTGGCCCATGCTGATGCTGAGCCTGGCCGGCATGTTCGGCTTCCGCAAGCGCATGCGTCATAGCAACCTGTTCACTGCAGTCGCGTTGTTCGGTCTGTTGGCCGGCAGCTCGGTGGTGATGACCGGCTGCTTCAACGCGAAGGCTGGCGCGAACCTCACACCCACCGGCGTCTACAACGTCACGATCACGGCGACCGGGCCGCAGAGCACATCGGCCAACATCCCCGTGACCTTCACCGTTTCGAAGGGCATCGCGGGACAGGAGTAAGCTCAACCGAACGACAAAAGGGGCAGCCTTCGGGCTGCCCCTTTGTTTTTCTTTCTTACGTTCCATACACTCATGGAGTCAGGCGGCAAGCTCCAGAGTCTCCTCCTCCGCCGGAGCCAGAGCGCGCCCGCCCTTGCCCACCCACGTCTTCGTCCACGACCGAGACACGACGCGCAGCACCAGCAGCACCGCGATGGCCAATGCGGCATACGCGATCCAACCCGCGCGATAGCTGCCCGTATGCTGCTTCGAATAGCCCAGCACATTCGGCAGAATCGAGCCGCCCAGCGCGCCAATCTCGCCGATCATGCCGCCCGCAATCGCGGTCGTCAACGGCCAGCGCAACGGCACCAGTTGAAACGTCGCCCCGTTACCCGCGCCCAGCGCCGCGAAGCATAGCATGAAGAGCAACGTTGTTACAAGCAGCGAAGGCGTCGCCATGAGGCCGAAGAGTCCGGCAATCGCGACAAGAAAAACTACCGAAAGCGTCGTGATGCCGCCCACGCGATCCGCAAAGTATCCGCCGATCACACGCGTCGCGCTGCCGGTCAACGTCGCCAGCACCGTGTAGCTTCCGGCCTGCACCTTGGACATGTGAAACTGGCTGAAGTAGAACGACGGCAGGAACGTGGAGAGTCCAATGAAGCCGCCAAACGTAATGACGTAGATCAGGTTGAAGTACCAGCCATCCGCCTCCACCAGGCAGCGCAGATGATCCTTCAGGCTCTGGTGCTCGATATCCGGCGGCTCCTTGGCGAAGACGATCATGACGCCGAGCGGAAGCAGCATCATCGCCGCGGCAAAGCCATACACATGCTGCCAGCCAAAGTGCATCGCCAGCCGCGGAGCGAAGAGCGCAGCCAGCGCCGTACCGCTGTTCCCCGCCCCCGCGATGCCCATCGCAAGCCCTTTGTACTGCTTTGGAAACCAACCCGATCCAAGCGACAACGCCACGCCGAAGCTCGCGCCCGCGATACCCAGCAAGACTCCCATCGCCAGTACGTTATTGAATGTGTGGACGAAGAAAAAACCATACATGAGCGCGATGACGATAGCCGACATCTCGACGATCGCCGCGCTCCTGCGTCCGATGTACTGCGAGAGCACACCCAGCGGAAAGCGCATCAGCGCGCCCGCGAAGGTGGGCACCGAGACCATGAGCCCAATCTGCTGTGGCGACAAGTGAAACTGCTCGCTGATGAACGGCCCCATCGCGCCGTTGAGCACCCAGATCGCGAAGCTGAAATCGAAATAAAGAAACGCCGCCAGCAGCGTCGGCGGATGACCGGATTTCATAAACATCTTATAGTTCGCCATGGTCTTCTCCTGTGCAGAAAAAATTTGTAATCGATTGAGTTACATCATTGCGCCGCCCAGGTTGAACGTCACGGTTCAACAAATCGACTGATCTTGCAACTCCGGCGGCGTGGACGGAGCTGGCTCAGATCAGCGTCTGGGAAAATTTTTCAACGCGCACCGCGCATTGTTTGAAATTCGGCTCGCGCGAGATCGGATCGAAGGCGCCGAGCGTGACCAGATTTGAGTTGGTCTCGGAGAAATGGAAGGGCATGAAGACCTGCCCTGGAGCAACGATGCCCGTGATGCGAAGCTCCAGGTTGTTCACCGCGCTGCGGCGCGAGACGACCGTGACGCGATCGTGCGCCTTCAACTTTAACTGCGCCGCATCCACCGGGTTCATCTCAAGCCACGCCTGCGGAACCATCGTGTCGAGCATCTCGATGTTCGCGGTCTTCGTGCGCGTATGCCAGTGCTCGACCGTACGGCCCGTGTTGAGCACGAAGTTGTATTCTCCATCCGGCTGCTCGGCGAACGGAAGGCACGGCACGCAGTGCAGCTTCGCGCGGCCGGTCGCCGTGGGGAAAACTCCGTCGGCATAAAGCCGTTCGCCGCCCCACTGTGCGCCGCCCTCGTCTTCAAGCTGTTGCCAGGTGAAGCCGCTGTAGTCGCACATGCGACCGGCGGAGACGCGCTGCCACTCGCGAAACGCGTCGGCCGTCGTCGTCCAACCGGGATAAAGTTCATCGCGCACGCCAAGCCGCTCGGCGATGGCGAGGAAGATGTCGAAATCCGGACGCGCCTCGCCGGGCGGCGTGACGATGGCGTTCACCTTGCTCACGCGACGCTCGGAGTTCGTGTACGTGCCTTCCTTCTCGCCCCAGATCGCCGCCGGCAGGACAAGATGCGCGTAGTCGCTCGTCGGTGTGGGATGAAAGCCATCCTGCACCACCAGGAACTCCACGCTGCGCAGCGCTTGGTCGAGGACGGAGAAATTTGGGAACGACACGACGGGGTTGGTGGCGACGAACCACAATGCTTTAATCTTGCCCGCCACCGCTCCCTCGATGATGTCCGGATAGGCCATGCCGCGTGCGCTCGGTATCCGATCGACATCGATCCCCCACAGCCTCGCTAGCTCTTCGCGGTGCTCGGCGTTCTCGTATTTGCGATAGCCTGGCAGCGATGAGGTGAAGCCAGTCTCGCGCGTGCCCATCGCGTTGCATTGCCCGGTGATCGAAAACGGCGCCGCGCCGCCGCGTCCGATATGGCCCGTGATGAGCGCGAGATTGTTGATCGCCGCGACGGTCATCGCGCCTTGTGTCGAGTGGTTGACGCCCATCGTCCAGCCAATGAACGCGGCCTTTGCGTTGCCATAGAGATGAGCGACCTCCACGATGCGCGCCTCGCTCAGGCCTGTGACAGCGGCGACGTGCTTCGGCGTGAACTGCTCGACGAAGGTCGCAAACTCCGCATAGTCGTCCGTATGCGCAGCGATGTAATCATGGCTCACAAGTCCATCGCGTATCAGGACGTGAGCGATGCCATTGATGAGTGCGATGTCGCTGCGCGGCTTGACCGGGAGATGAATGTCCGCCATCATCGCGGTCTTGGTCACACGTGGATCGACGACGATGAGCTTCATCTCCCCCTTGCGATTCGTGCGATCCAGACGATGGCAGAGAATCGGATGATTGTCCGCAATGTTCGCGCCGATCAGCAGAATGACATCGGCAGCCTGCATGTCTGCATACGATCCCGGAGGACCGTCGCTGCCGAACGAAAGCTTATAGCCGCTGACCGCGCTTGCCATACAGAGTGTCGTGTTGCCATCGTTGTTGCGCGTGCCGAAGCCCAGTTGCACGAGCTTGCCCAGCGTGTACGTGTCCTCGGTGAGCAACTGACCCGTGCCCACAACGCCAAGAGCCTCGCGTCCATACTTCGCCTGGATGCCGGTAAATTTCTCCACCATGACATCGAGCGCCTCGTCCCATGAGACCGGCACTAGCTTGCCATCCTTGCGCAGCAACGGCTGCGTGGCGCGGCCGGGCGCGTCGAGGACGTGATGCTCGCTCAACCCCTTGGGACAGAGCTTGCCGAGGTTAACGGGATGATCGGGATTGCCACGCGCCGCAACCGCCTTGCCATCCTTCACGCCGACCAACATGCCGCACCCAACGGAGCAATAGCCGCAAGTTGTCTTCACCCACTTCTCCGCGACACGCGCGGTCGCGATGTGTCC
This sequence comes from Granulicella rosea, assembly GCF_900188085.1. Classification (GTDB taxonomy): domain Bacteria; phylum Acidobacteriota; class Terriglobia; order Terriglobales; family Acidobacteriaceae; genus Edaphobacter; species Edaphobacter rosea. The sequence goes on along the minus strand of NZ_FZOU01000001.1, from coordinate 1,217,043 downwards.
GAATCGCGGATCCTTCGTGAAGGTATAGTCTTCCTGGCGCGTGTCGATGCCGAGCGCACGCTTGATGCTTGTCAGCATACTCATGCATGTCCTCCGCGTGTGAAGGTCAGCGCCATGTTCAACGGAACGACGGAGACGAAGAAGAGATAACGCGCCAGCAGCACGCAGAGAAACGCGGCGAGGCATGAGAGCGTGACCGAGCTAACCAGGGCGAGGGCGCATGACCCGAGCGCAAAGACGAAGGATGCGATCAGGAAAGCACGCAGAGGCGACCGGTTCAGCAGCATGATCGAAGCGCGGCCTTCAAACAGAGGCGACCGAGACAGACGCACCAGGCGCACCACGTGATTCAGCATCCAGAGAAGACCCGCCACGACCACAGGCCAGAACGGATAGACGGCCCCAGCGTGGGCCAGGGGCCATCCCTGCAGCATCGGCAGAGTGGCCATCCAATTTGTAACCATCTGCAGTACAAACGCAAACGTCCCTCCGATAAGCAGACCGCTCAACAGGAAGTCGAATGGCGTGTGCACCATGTTCCACGAAGGTCGCGCGGGAATGAGGTAGATGAAGGCGCTGGCGATCGTTCCTGCGCAACCGAAGCCAACGGTGATCCAAGCAAGACACGTCAGCGCCAGAGCGGCGTGTGGCCAGGTCTGTAGCGTGCGCAGGAACGGCGAGGTGTAGAGCGTTGCAGGCAAGACCATCGCCCACGCGAAGGCAGTGCAGATCGCCAGCGAGCCAAAGAAGTGTCCGAAGAACAGAACCTCACGGCTAAGCCACGAACGCCGCCACATCTTCACCGCACGCCATGCATAGGCAGGACGTCCCAGGTGGAAGACAGAGATGTTCAACGCAATAGCCGTGATGCCGAGCAGCATCGTCAGGAACAACGGCGTCAACCCATGCGCTATCAGTGCGAAGAACAGGCCGCCCGTAACTGCCTGTATAAGCGTCGTCATGAAGACCAGCGAGAGGTGCGCGTGTTCCGGCCTGATATGTCCCGCGTCGACGCGCTCGAGCTTCGTGGCAGACTCCGGCAAAGTCAGGCGCGTCGTCGAAAGAGTGTGCATGGCGGCCGGCAACCCAGGTGACTCGGCCGCTGTAAAGTTCTTGCGCCATGCGGTCTTATTGACGATCTCGATCTCGATCGCCGCCTCTGGACATGCGTTGACGCAAGCCGGTTCCAGGCCGGCAGTCAGCCGGCCGTGGCACATGTCGCATTTACCCACGACGCCGCGCTCAGCGTTGAACTGCGGCACCTGATACGTGCAGTTCCATACGCAATACTGGCAGCCGATGCATGCGTCCGCCGAGTGCAGCACGATGCCTGTGACCGGGTCCTTCGTATATGCCTCGACAGGGCATCCCTTCACGCACTCGGCGTCGAGGCAGTGATTGCAACCCATCGAGAGATAGTGCCGCAGCACATCGGGATAGACGCCGCCTTCGATCTCTCCGATGCGCCTCCAGCGGATGTCCGACGGATTACCATTCTGCTCGTTGCACGCCACCTCGCAGGAGCGGCAACCGATGCACTTCGTCACGTCGAAATGGAAGCGATACTGCTCGTCCTCCTCGAGTGCGCGCGCGGGAATCAGCGACGTGACCACCGTCGCTGACGTCTTGACGTCGAATGGCTTGCCGAGATCCGCAAGCGTCATGCGTACGATCGGGTCGCTGCCATCGGCTGCGCGTTCATGCAGGGGTAAAGACACTTCGGACCTTCTCTCTCGATGGAAGCTCAGTAAACGTCGCGGTGGTAACGCTGTTGTTCTTTGATGGCGTCGACATACTCGCGTGCGCCTTCAGCGTCGAGCCTGCCCTGTTGCTGCAGGATGGCATGCAGGGTAGCGTCGACATCTTTGGCCATGCGCGAGGCGTCGCCGCAGACGTAGATGCTCGCACCCTCTTCGAGCCATTGCCAGAACATGGGCGCCTGCTCGAGCATCCGGTCCTGCACATAGATCTTCCGCTCCTGATCGCGCGAGAAAGCGAGGTCGAGCCGCGTGAGGTGGCCATCCTTCCGCATCGCGGTCAGTTCGTCTTCGTACAGAAAGTCCGTGGCCGCACTGCGGTCGCCGAAGAAGAGCCAGTTCTTCCCCGTCGCGCCAACTGCCCTGCGTTCATGCAGGAAACCGCGAAAAGGCGCGATGCCCGTGCCAGGACCGATCATGATCACAGGCGCATCCTGCCGGCGCGGCAGACGAAAGCGTTTGTTGGGCTGGATGTAAACGGGCAGGCGATCGCCTGCGCTGGTGCGATCCGCAAACATCGTCGAACAGACGCCGCCTCGATCGCGATTGTGCGAGCGATAGCGCACCACCGCCACGGTGGCATGCACCTCAGCCGTATGCGCAGCGGGACTCGACGAGATGGAGTAGAGACGCGGCGTCAGCCGAGGCAGCATCGCGACCAGCTCCTGCGCGACATGCAGCACGCCGGGATACTCCGTAAGCAGATCGATCGGACCACGATCCCACAGGTACGCATCGAGTTCCGTCTGGCGCTCCGACTTCAACAGATCGAGCAGGCGCACGATGCGGCCTTCATTGGCGAAGAGTTCCACCATGCGCCGGTTGAGCCGCGAGATCTGCAGATGATGCGTCAACGCCTCGCGCAGCGGCATAAAGCCGGTGTGGCTTGTCTTCGTGGCGCCGATCTCGACATGCTCTTCACCACTCAACTTCATCGCATCGAGGATGTCGCTCACGAGACACGGGTCGTTCTGCGCGACGACGCCAAGTGCATCGCCCGCTTCGTAGAAGACCTCGGAGCCGGCGAGCGACCACGCGAGATGAAGCGTCTGCTTACTCGAATCGCCCTTGTTCAATGCATACTTTTCGACCAACGGCGCGAGGTATGGAGTTTCGCGCGTGTGGACCTGCGCGCGCTCCGGAACAGCATCGGTCTTGCTCGCAACGGGTGTCGCCGGCGCGGCGGCGACTCCACCGGCAAGAGCATCGAGACGCGCCAGCAGTTCGGACTTCCAGTGTGCAAAGGGCTCGTCCGTATCGACGTCGGAGTCCACGCGCTCGCGGATGGGCTTCGCGCCCAGCGACTGCAGCCGCGCATCGAGGTCGATGCCGAACTTGCAGAACTGTTCATAGTGTTTATCGCCAAGCGCAAGCACGGAGTAGTTCAGGCCTTCGAGACGAGGAGCGTCGTCCATGCAGAGCCGGCCGTAGAAGCTCTTCGCGCTGTCCGGCGGATCGCCCTCGCCATAGGTGCTTGCAACGATTACGGCATGCTCCTCAGCAGCCAGCGCTGCAGGCTCAAACGCTTCGAGCGAGGCAAGCGATGGAGCGTGCCCCTTGGCTTTCAACTCCTTCGCGACCTTGCGCGCGAGTCCTTCGGCAACGCCCGACTGCGAGGCATACAGCACGGCCACCTTCAACGAGGTGATCCCCGAAGCCGCAACAGGCGCGGGGGCGCCGGAGAGCAGACCGGCGAGAAAGCCATTGAGCCAGCCGCGCTGCTCGGGCGTGAATGGCGCTGACTCCGGAATGAACGGGACGGTAGTCGACATAGCTATTTGCCCTCCGCGAGACAGAGCGAGCGAAGCTCTGCGATATCGTGGCGACGTGTGAACTCAAGGAAGCTCTCATCGTCTGCGCGCGACATGGTGTAAGCGCCGAAGAGCCGCTCCATCACAGGAGGAAGGTCGGCAAATTTGATGGCGGGAATCAGTTCGCGGCCAAGCCCCCGATCCCGATCCGAGCCGCCGCCGATCAGCACCTGGTAGCCCTCCTCCCCACCGACCTTCACGCCCATCATGCCGATATCGCCGATGTAGTGCTGCGCGCAGGAGTGTGCGCAGCCGGTCACGTGCAGGTTCACTGGCTGTTCGATCGCGAAGCGCTCGTCGAGCATGCGAGCCAAAGCGACCGCGTGCGACTTCGTATCCGCAGCCGCGTATTTGCAACCTTTGTTGCCGGTGCAGGCGACGGTTCCGTTCAGCACGGTACCGGCCTCGAACTGCAGACCCGCATCGAGGAGGGCCTGCTTCGCTGCCTCCACGGACTCGCTCGCGATGTTGGGAAGAATGAGGTTCTGCCATACGGTCAGGCGCATCTCGCCGGAGCCGAAGCGATCGGCAATGGACGCAACGGCAAGCATCTGTGACGCCGGAAGCTGCCCCACCGGAACCGATACGCCGATGTAGTGCATCCCCGGCTGCGACTGCGGATGCACGCCGATGTGCGCCTTGCGGTCGATCTCCCGGCGTGGCTCGCAGTCCTGCGCGGCGAAGCGGATAAGCGGAAATGCAAGGCGCTTCTCCGTCTCTTCGAGGAACTTCTCCACACCCCATTTATCGACGAGATATTTCAGCCGCGCCTTCTTGCGGTCGGTGCGGTCGCCGTTTTCGCTGAAGACGCGGACCATCGCGGCAGCCACGCAGACCGTCTGATCCGCTCGCAGCAACAGGCCACAGTCCGTCGCGAACTGCCTGTGCCCGGTGATGCCGCACAGCAGCACGCGGAAGTAGATGCCCTCCGGAACGTCGTGACCGTCCTTCACCTCCACCGCGACGAAGCCGATATCGTTCGTATCCGCCACCACGCTGATGGCGCCGCCGTTATCGAAGGCGATATTGAACTTGCGTGGCAGACCGTACATGTCGCGCGAGTTGAGGATGTAGGCGTTCATGGCGTCGGCGAGCGGCGCGACGTCGATCAGCTCCAGCGGGTCGATGCCCGTGATGGGCGAGGCGGTAATGTTGCGAATGTTGTCCGCACCGGCGCCACGCGAGGTCATGCCCAGTTCGCGCAGCATGTTTAGCACGCGGACGATGTGGCGCGGTTGAAACTCGCGGATCTGCAGGTTGCTGCGCGTGGTGATGTCGACGCGCCCGGAGCCCCAGTCCGCGGCCATTGCGGCCAGTCCACGCATCTGGTGCGACGTCATGATGGCGCCCGGGACGCGCATCCGCAGCATGAACGAGTCCTGCGCAGGCGCCACGTAAAAGAGTCCATGAAACTTGAAGCGGAAGAGGTCGTCCGCGGCGGGCGCCTTGTCTTCGTTCGCATGCGCCAGCAGCTTGTCCCAGATGTCGAGCGCGTTCTCTTCGTACTTCCAACGCTCTTCCTTGCAAAGATCTTCGACCGGCGTGCCGAAGTAAACGGCTGCCTGATTCGCCACGCCGGATGCGGGATCGGCCGTCAGTTGGCCGGTCGCGGTCTGTCCGACGAAGGGCAGCAGCCCACGTTGGGCGAGTCCGGCGAAGAAGCCCTGAAGATACTCCTTCTGCTCGGCGGTAAAGTCTGCGGCGGCGTTTGAAAGCGTGGTGGAGTCCATGCGTATGTTCCTTGAAATGAAGGGTTACCCGGTAGATATGCAGGAGATTCATGCAACTGCGACGACAGCGAAGATGCTGCGTACAGATGCGCGGAGGCCAGATTCAAACCGTCAAAAGCGACGGCAAACTCATGGCTCTTCACGGAGCATGATGAACATCTTGGGAACCCGAAGGACACGGCACGGTGCCTGGGCGAAGGGACGCGAACGAAAATCTCAATATTTTCTTCGGCGACTCAGATACTACCTCCGTCGCCGTTCCGCCGCAAGCGATTTTTCTGCGGGCCATCGCCCGCATACGATTCGCACATGGATCCCGGCGGTGAAAGTTCCCGCTTGCGGAAGGTTGAACGCCATGTTACAAACACTCATCCGCACTTCATCAAGGTGACACCCTGACGTGTCCCTCTCCGGTCTCGCATCGGATACCTCCGCTCTACGCCTGAGCTGGCCCCCTTCATCTACCGTTGCGTCCGTCCCGGCAGTCACCCCTGCTCTTGCGATGTTGCGCGTTCCAGTCGAGTCCCGCCGCATCCGGCCGGGCCGTTCCGTCATGTCCTCTTTCCAGCACCACTTCGGAGCCTTCCATGAAGCGTCTTGTCCTTGTGTCTGTCCTCGCCGTCCAAACCTTCGCTGCCGTTCTGTGCAGCGCGCAGAATCTCTTCACGAAATGGGAAGACCGCGTTCGCAAGACCTCCGCCGAGCAGCCCGGCTGGGTAGTGCCAGTCATCACACCCGCCGCCATCGTCACCCAGCTCATCAAGCCGGAGTTCGCGCGCCAGATCACGACGACGCACGGCGAGACGGACATCTGGGGCGATAACAAAGGCCTTCAGCTCATCCCCTACTACAAGACCGAAGTCGACATCGTCATACCGCCCTACATCGAACACAACAATCCGGCGTACGGCAACGTCAAGAATCTCGATGGCGCGGGCGACTTCTCCATGGTGTTGAAGTATCGGCCCTTTACCAGCAATGAGCAGCATCACAATTACTCGGTCGCCGTACAGCTTGCGGCCTCGGGCGCGACCGGCAGCTACAAAAACGGCGTGCTGCGCAACACGTACACTCCGAACCTGATCGTGGGCAAGGGCTATAAGCGGTTCGATGTGCAGTCGGCGCTGGGCGGCAACCTGCCCATCGGCAACATTCACACCATCGGACGCACCATCGCCTGGAACACCGTGGCGCAGTATCGCATCTGGAAGCTGTGGCCCGAGGTCGAGCTGAACTCCACCTGGTTTCACCTGGGGCCGAACGACGGCAAGAACCAGACCTTCGTCACGCCCGGTCTGATGGTCAGCAAGTTCAAACTGCGCAAGAATCCGAAGGATCGGCTTTCGGTCAACTTCGGCGCCGGCATGCAGATCGCCACATCGCCGTTTCACGCTTACAACCACGCAATCGTTGTGACCACACGTTTCGTCTTCTGATTTCGGTCGATGAAATACGGCTCACCGATTCTCTTTGCGCTTCGTGCGTTCAGCCGCTAGACTCGTGAACAACAGGTCAATTTCAATCGCCTGCGGACGGCGCTTCCGGGCTGAATGCTTCGGAAGCGCGGTTCGCCGACGCGGAAATGGACCCAAACTCAAACGGCCGGAGCACGCACTTGGCGCATGCAAGTTTCAACGGGCTGAGAGTGCTTTCCCTCGAATCCCGCCGCGCAATGGAGGTGGCAAAACTCATCCGCACCTATGGCGGAGAGCCCTTTGTCGTGCCTTCCATGCGCGAGGCGCCGCTCGAATCGAACAAGGATGCGCTGGACTTTGCCGACGGCCTGATGGCCGGCAACTTCGACCTCGTCATCTTCTTCACCGGAGTCGGCGTGCGCGCGCTGCTCGATATCGTCGCCACCCGCTACGATCGCGAGAGCTTTCTGAACGCGCTTCGCCAGGTGAAGGTCGCAGCCCGCGGACCTAAGCCAGTCGCCGCGTTGCGCGATGTACAGGTGCCGGTCGTCTGCTCAGCCGCCGAACCCGCCACCTGGCGCGAGATGATGCGTGCGCTTGAAGACCGCTTCGGCGACTCGCTGGGCGGCATGCGTGTCGCCGTGCAGGAGTACGGCGCGTCCAACCCGGAGTTCCTCGCCGAACTGACCGTACGCTGCGAATCGCTGACCAAGGTGCCCGTCTACCAGTGGGCGCTGCCCGAAGACGTGCGTCCGCTGCGCGAGTGCGTGCTGGGCATCGCCAGCCGCAATGTCGACATCCTGCTCTTCATGACCGCGGTACAGGTCATTCACCTCTTTAAGGTTGCGGAGGAGATGGGCTGCGTCGACGGCCTGCGCGCGGGCCTGGCCGGCGTGGTTGTCGTCTCCATCGGCCCCACGACCACCGAGGAGTTGAAGCTTTATGGCATCGAGCCGGACTTCGAACCTTCGCGGCCAAAGATGGGCTTCATTGTCAATGAGGCGGCGCAGTACGCGGGTAAACTGCTGGAGCAGAAGCGCTCCGGCTCGCCGCAGCCGGTGGTGAAGACCACGGGTAAGTCCGCGCCGGCCACGCCCGTTCGCAAGGTGGCGCCGTCGACCCCCACCATGGCCGGCTTTCGCGACGGCCTCAGCTCGATCGACTTCCTGCATGAGATCAGCAGCCGCATCGCCGCGGCCGACTCCTTCCACGTCGTACTGGGCAGCATCGTCGAGTTCGTCAGCGCGATGGTGCCCTGCGACTCGTGCTTCGTCTACGTGCTCGACCAGGACAAGCTCGTGCTGCGCGCCTCGAAGAACCCGCACGCCGATCTGGTCGATCATCTCGGCGTACAGCTTGGGCAAGGCATCACGGGCTGGGTCGCGGAACATCGCGAGCCAGTCGCCATCTCTGCCCAGGCCTCGAAGGATCCACGCTTCGTCATCTTTCGCAATATACCGGAGGACGACTTCGAGGCCATTCTCTGTACGCCGATCGTCTGTGCGAACAAGGTCGTCGGTGTGATCAACCTGCAGCATCGCGTCTCTTACGAGCACTCCGCCAGCGAGGTTCGACTGGTCTCGATGCTCGGCTTTCTGGTCGGCGCGGAGATTGAACGCACGCGGCTCGAGACCGAAAACGTCCAGCTTGCCGAACGGCTTGAAACCCGCAAGGCGGTCGATCGCGCCAAGGGCATTCTGCAGCGCGACCTTGGCCTGACCGAAGACGAAGCCTATCGGCGGATGCAGCGCGAAAGCCGCACGCGGCGCCGCTCCATGCGAGAGATCGCCGACGCCATCCTGCTCGGCGACGATCTGAAACGCTCTTCGGCAGAGCCTGAGCCGAAGCTCGCGCGCACGCTGTAATCCTTTACTTCGCCTTGTTCTTATCCGCCGCAGCGTTGATCTTCGACTCATCTTTGTAGTGAAGATCGAGACCAAACTTCGGCTCCGACTTCGTTCCGCTGATGTGCACCGGAATCTGCGAGCCGCCGTTCTCGCCCTTGAAGAACGGATCGACCGCCTTCAGAAGAAAAGACTTCCAGCCCGAAGCCACCATCTTCGAGATCTTCGCCTGCGTGAACACCTGCCCGTGAAAGTCGAACTGCTCGCCATCGAGCGAGTAGACGCCATCGAGATTCGCGTGCGCGCCCGGCAATGTATAGACCAGCTTCGAAACGTTGAAACGGCTGTTGTTCAGCGTGAAGGCGCCGTCCATCTGGGACGTCACATCCTGCGCGCCAGGCTTGGCGTCCCGCGGATCGCCCTGCGCGCGCAGACTCAGCATGTCGATTTTGTCTTCGAACTTTGGATTGGTGAAGTGAATGCCGCGCAGCCGGAAGTTTCCCTGCAGCGTCAGCTTCTCCATCACACGCTGCTTGCCGGGCGGAATGTGCAGCTTCGTCCGTGTGCTGAAGACGCCCGTCACAACAGGAGGATTCGTCTTGACCGCAAGCTGCAGGAAGTCCTGGATGCGGCCTGCAGGCACCTGCACATCGAGCTGAATATCGTGCCCCTGCCCCTTGATATTGACAATCGCGCCCTGCGTCGTGAAGCTCGTGCCGCCCAGCTTCGCGGTCACCTGCTGCAGATACGTATCGCCTGTCGTGCCATCGACCAGTGCGTTGAACTTCGTCGTAAGCGGCATGGGATGATTGGCGCTGTCGAGCGAGAAGTTCGGCGTGCTGGTCTCGCCATCGACCGCAATGTGATTGACCATGCCATGGAAGGTTCCGGTCGACGAGGTCATCCCGCCGATACCCCGAATCGTATTCAGGTCGGCCTTATCGAAGGTATAGCGGCCGGTAAGGTTAGAGTCGCCGGGACTCTCCGTCACCCACGGGCCGAAACCGCCCCAGGCATGGATGTCGCCGCGAGGAATCGCATTCACCAGCACCGCGTCGTAGGCCCAGGGCTGATCGGGACCCACGTGGCGCAGCTCGATATGCTTAAGCTGGAAGACCTTTGGCTCCTTATTCGGTTTCAGCGTCTCGACGATCAGTTGCGAATCTTCGCAGAGAATCTCATCGACGGCGATCTTGATCTTGCCGCGCTTGCGATTCCCGTCCTGATGCTCCACGGGACGGCGCATCTCGCGTGGAGGAATGTCGATGACGAGGCCGCCGACGTAGACGCTTCCGACACGCGTCGGATGCTCGAAGAGCCCATGAAGATTGGTGCGAAAGCGGAAGCTTCCAACCGTGAAGAGCGGGTGCGTCCAGCCTGCCGCAACGACGTCGTTCGGCGGGTAGATGCGCAGCCCGCCGCCCGAGACCTCGAGCCCCTTCAGCACCGAGACGTCGAAGGTATCCAGTTCGACCTTCGCGTCGAAGCGCGTGCTCAACGTCTCAAGAATGCGGCCCTTCAGGATCGGCGCCGCGCGCTGAAAGACCACCTCCACCGCGACCAGCAGCCCTACCACAAGCAGCAGAACGACGATCCCGGCCCACATCCAGAACCTGCGTCTACCGGACCGGCGAGGCTCCTGTTCCTTCGTTGAGGTCTGTTGCGGCTCTTCCAGCATGCGTACCCTTCGCGATCGTTCGGCGAGGGCATGCAAGATGGATCGGCCCACACCTGAAGACGTCTCAAAATTAGAACTCTTTCATTCCAGAGGTTCTAAGTTTTAGACTCAACCGGCGCGCGGAAGGATGCACTCTCCGGCAGGCTCAAACAGCCCGCGGTCCGCCGATGGTGAAGAGGTAATCCTGCACATCTTCGACGCCGGTCGGCAGATGGCCCACGCTGCTGATCGCGCCGCTCTCCAGCCATACGCGCAGCCAATAATACTGATGTACTCGCACCAGCCGCGAGGCCAGCGGCTGCGCCAGCTCCACCAGCCGCGACACCTTGGCGACCAGGGCGTCCGCGTCCGGCACCGTGTCCGTGGTCACGGGGACGCCGGCCGTATCCATCAACTGCGCCTTGACATCCGCAAAGTGGCTGCGCCGCAGCAGGCCAGTCTCCACCTTCACGCCGCTCATGCGCTCGACGCCGAGCGCCATGCCCGCGTCCATCGTATCTTCAAAGGCCATGTAGAGGATGCTCGACCCGGCAAGCCGCAGAGGCAGCATGCCGAACTCGCTCGTCAGCCGCTTTGGCATGATGAGCGCCATGCTCTCCGGCGTGAAACCCTCCGCGCTCAGCACCGGGCAGTTCCACTGGACGCCCAGCCCACGCGTTACGCGATCCTCATCCAGACCGTTCTCCACCAGCCAGTCGCCGATGCGCCCCTCGCCCTGCCGGCGCTGCTGTTCAAGCGCGGTCTGCAACTGAGGATGCGTGATCCAGCCCTGCGCCAGCAGCACCAGCCCCAGCGGCACGCGATGCCGGTGCGGCAACACCTCGTCGACGCCGCTCGCCTCCGCCAGCTCTCGCCGCACCGCCGCCCGCACCATCGTCGACATGCAACGACTGCTGCAACCCCACTCGTCCTCAAAGATCGGACGCCGGCGATTCTTCCACGGCAACGTCCAACTGGAGCAACTCTCCGCGCCACACACGCGGCTGCCTTCCTCGATCGCCGGCTGCACGCCCGGCCGGGTCGACAGGGGCGGCGTCGACCGGCCTGTGTTCGACCGTCGAAAGGTGTCCACGCCATACTTCGCGGCATCCCGCGTCGTTACGGCCTGCTGCACGCGAGCGACGCCAAAGCCACTCGTCCATCGATCTAAGAAAGGCATCTCACACTCTCCAGCCGCAGTTGCGGCGCTGCTACCTCTGTGATTCGCAAGGCGAAGTTGCCGCCGATCACCACCACCTCGCCGCGTGCGACGATGCGGTTGCCCACCACCAGATCCACCGGCTCCGACACATGCCGGTTCAATTCCACCAGATCGTTCGGCCCAAGCTGCAGCACATCGCGCAGCGGGAGTTCGCGTGAACCGAACTGCATCGTCGCCTCCAGCTCCAGATCTTGGAGCAGGCCCATCTCCTGCGCGGCAGACCCATTCGATGCCTGCTCGCCGAACGTATGGCCGCCGCTCGCTGCGCTCTCTCCCGTGGCTGCGTTCACGCCCTCTTGGTCCATCCCTGTCCCCTCTTCTTTCGTCGTGGTTCGGCGTTGCGCAACTAACGCGAAGCGCGCATGGTCTTCTTCGCAGGCGCATTGTTCGGACGCAGGCCGGCAAGCGCCGCGCGCAGACGCACCACGGCCGACGAATGAATCTGCGACACGCGGGACTCCACCACGCCCAGCGTCAGGCCAATCTCTTTCATGGTGAGCTCCTCGTAGTAGTAGAGCGTCAGCACCATGCGCTCCTTCTCCGGCAGGTCTTCGATGGCGTCCGCAAGCCGCTGCTTCATCTCGCCCTTCAGACAGCGAAAGAGCGGGTCTTCATCCGGCGAGCCGGGGATATATGCGAGCTCCTCATCGCCCGAGTCCTCCGACCGCTCCATGTGCAGGCTGCCGATCTCAAGCCCCTTCAGATCGCCCAGCAGCGTCTGATAGTCGGCAAGCGAAAGCTCCATCTCGCGTGCGACCTCCTGCTCCGCCGGCGCGCGGCCGAGGCGTTGCGTCACCGCGCGGATCGCCTCTTCGACGGCGCGTCCCTTGCGGCGCAGCTCCCGCGGGCTCCAGTCCAGCGTGCGCAGCGAATCCAGGATCGCGCCGCGGATGCGGAACTGCGCATAGCTTTTGAACTGCACCTTCTTGCCATGATCGAACTTCGAGAAGGCATCGATCAATCCAACGACGCCGGCCGAGATCAGGTCGTCGAGATCGACGTGCTGCGGCAGCCGCTCATGGATGCGGCGCGCAAGATAGCGCACCGTCGGCAGGTGCTCCGTGATCATCTGATCCCGGTCCGGCATCGACTGCATTCCCGAGCCGGAGACGCCTGCCGCCGGTCCGTTGCCATCGCCATAACCCGGCACCGAGGGCAACTTGCACAGATCGTCGTTCATCATCTTGTCCAACGGCAAACCTTCAAGGATCATCGAGTCCTCCTCCATGCCACGCAGCATCTGGACCGGCATCGGCATCGCGCTATTCAAGCTCATCGTTTCGTCTCTCCCCTGTTTCCAGTTCTGTCCTTGAAGCATGGTTCCAACCCCCAACGCGTCCTACCCGACCACGCCGACGCTGCGGATGCGGATCTCCGGTGGAATCTCCACCGGAGCCAGCACGGTCACCTTCGGCAGGAACGGCTCGAGCCAGCGCCTTACGTGATACCTTGCCGGACTTGAACAGAGAAGCACGGGAAGCGCCATGCTGGACCCACCGCCGGTTAGCCGTTTCACAGACTCCACGAGCCGCCGCAGATACTCGCCCTGCCCCACAGGCTGCGCCGCGCCGCTGCCCAGCAGTAGCGGCGCCTGAGGATCGAACGCCGTCACCAGCTCCGCCTCCAGCGCCTGGTCGATCAACAACACACGCAGGCCCCCCTCGGCATCGAGCAGCGAATGCACCAGACCGCGGCCCAGCGACTGCCGCACCGTCTCGACCAGGTGAACGATGCTCTTCGACTGCGCGGCGGACTCCACCAGCACCTCAAGGATCGCGCCCAGGTCGCGGATCGAGACCTGCTCCCGCAACAACTGCTGCAGCACACGCTGCACCTCGCCCAGCGTCATCAGCTTGGGCACAAGCTCTTCCACCAGCTTCGGATGGCTCTCGTTCATCGTGTCGAGCAGGCGCTTCACCTCCTGCCTGCCCAGCAACTCGTGCGCGTGTCTACGGATGAGTTCGCCCAAATGCGTGCCGATCACGGTCGTCTGATCGACTACCGAGTAGCCCGCGGCCAGCGCCTGCTCCTCCGTCCCCTGCTGGATCCAGCGCGCGGTTACGCCGAAGGCGGGCTCGCGCGTCTCAAGACCGGGGATAGGCCGCGCCTTGGGGTCCGCATTCACGGCCAGCATGCAGTTGGCCTCCGTCTGCCAGCGAGCGATCTCCACCCCGCGCAGACTCACGCAGTACTCGCGCGGCTTCAAGCGCAGGTTGTCCGTGATATGCACCGGCGGCACGATGAAGCCAAGCTCCGTCGCAAGATGCCGCCGCAGCGCGCGCACACGATTGAGCATCTGCCCGCCCTGCTTCTCATCGACGAGCGGGATCAGTTGGAAGCCGATCTCGAGCGTCAACTCATCCATCTTCAACAGGCTCGCAAGATTCTCCGAGCCCTTGGTCAGGTCAGCCGCGGCGCCCTTCGCGGTCGCGCCTTCGACAGCCTCCGCCGACTCTGGCCGCATCGCCGGCAGACGCTTCGCCATCAGCGCCACCGCGCACGCCATCAACACGAACGAGATCTTCGGCAGACCCGGAATCAACGCCAGTCCAAGCAGCACGCCGGAGGCAATCCAAAGCGTGTTGCGTCCCTTCAGCAACTGCGTCCCAAGCTCTTCATCGAGCTGTCCCGCCGACGACGCGCGCGTAAGAATCATGCCGCCCGCAATCGACACCAGCAGGCTGGGGATCAGCGTGACCAGACCATCGCCAACGGTCAGGATCGTGTACGTCTTGACCGCAGTCATCAGGTCCACGCCCTGCTGCAACGTGCCGATCACGATGCCCGCAACGATATTGATCGCGGTGATGAGGATCGTCGCCATCGCATCGCGCTGATTGAACTTCGCGGCGCCATCCATCGAGCCATAAAACTCCGCCTCGCGTGCGATCCCCTCACGCCGCTTGCGCGCGCCCTGCTCATCGATCAGGCCGGCGTTCATATCCGCATCGATCGCCATCTGCTTACCCGGCAACGCATCGAGCGTGAAGCGCGCCGTGACCTCCGCCGTACGCACCGCGCCATGCGCGACCACCAGGAACTGGATCGCAATCAATGCAAGAAAGAGCACGAAGCCCACAACATAATTGCCGCCGACGACAAACTGCCCGAAGGCCTCGATGACGGAGCCCGCCGCATGTGTGCCTTCATGCCCATGCAGCAGGATGCGGCGACTCGATGCAATGTTGAGGCTCAGACGATAGAGCGTCAACAACAACAGCAGTGTCGGGAAGACGCTGAAATCCACCGCGCGTCGCACCTGAATCGCCGTAAGAAAGACGATCACCGAAGCTGTGATCGAGCCCGCCAGCAGCACGTCGAGGATCACGCCCGGGATCGGAATCAGCATGACGAAGACCATGCTGATCGCAACCAGCGGCAGCAACACCGGCTGCAGCTTCATCCAGGAAAACCCACTCGGTTTCTTCGCATCCATCGCCGTTGCACTCACATCCCACCCCCAAAGCCGTTCATAGCTGCGCCTTCCATCACGATCGGACGCTTGCGTTGCGCGGCTTCCGCCGCCGCATGCCGCTTCTGCTCACGCACCTTCTCTTCCACCTTCTGCCGGTAGAGATAGGCCAGAATGCCCGCGACCGCCGAGTAGAGTTCAAACGGAATCGTCTGCCCCGGTTCGACCGATCGATACAAACTCCGCGCCAGTGGCGGGTTCTCGATCAATGGCACACCCGCCCAGCGAGCCTCTTCACGAATCTCGGCCGCCTGCAGATCGCGCCCCTTGGCCAGCACCGTCGGCGCCTGCATGGTGTCGAAGCTGAACTCAAGCGCGACCGCGTAGTGCGTCGGATTCGTGATGACGACGCTTGCGCGCGACATGTCCGCCTTCACCTTGCGCCGCCGCATCGCGATCTGGATCTGCCGCACCCGCTGCTTGATCTGAGGGTTGGCCATCTGCTCCTTCACCTCGTCGCGCAGCTCCTGCTTCGACATCTTCAGCCGCTTGTTCCATGAGATCCACTCGACCGCGTAATCCAGTCCGCTCCACACCAGCGTGACCCACGCCGCATCGAGCGCAAGATGATATGCAGTGACCAGCGCCGATGGCAATCTCACAAGACTCATCACCGGAAGCGGCAGCATCAGCGACTTCAATGCGCTCCAGCCCAGCGCCACCATCACCGCCGCGGGCACAAGCGACTTCAACACGCGCGTCGCGCTGCGCAGGCTGAAGAGATTCTTGATGTTCTCCACCGGGTTCAACTTTGAAAACTTGAAGCCCACCGCAGCCGGATGAATCTCCACCCCGCCGCCCTGGGCAATGCCAACCGCCAGCGCGCCGGCAAAGCTCGCGGCCATCACGAGGAAGACAGGCATCAGCATCGGATTCAACATGCGGCCGACCGCGGCAATCCAACGCTGCTCGCCGTCGCCGCCGTCGGCCATGCCCGCCGTCAGGCTCTGCGCGTACACGATCGCCCAGTTCGTCACGAACCTGCTCGCAATCGCCCCGAGCGTGAGCACCCCAGCCAGCATCGCCACGGCAGAGAGAAGCTCGCGACTGCGCACGCTATCGCCTTTTTCACGCGCCTTCTTCTTGCGTTGCGGTGTCGCCGCTTCTGTCGCCTTCTCGCTCATGACTTCACCAGCAGATGCTCGGCCGCGTCCAGCAACGCCGTGAAGTGGCGCTCGATCCACCACGGCCAAACCGCGAGCGACGCCACAAGTACCGCGTACGAGGTCATGGTCTTCAACGGAATACTCATCACCATCGCAGGCAGTTGCGGCGCCAGTCTACTTACCATGCTCACCGTCATCTCCACCGCCAGCGCGGCGGCAAGCACCGGCGCGGCAAGCTGCAGCCCCGCGAGAAAGATGCCTCCCGCCATCTCGGCAAGCGAGGCGGCCGTCGTCGCCTGCAATGCGGCATCGCCTACAGGCACGGCGCGGAAGCTGCGCACCACCGCGCTCAACAGCGTCCGGTCAAGACCTGCCGCAATCATGATCAACGTGCTCAGCAGATTGAAGAACTGGCTCATCAGCGCAGTCTCCACGTGGCTGTTGGGATCGAGCAGATTGACCAGCGAGAAGCTGAACGACATGCCCAGCAACGCGCCGGCGAAGTCCAGCGCCTCAGTCAGTAGCGTCAGGCTGAAGCCGAAGACGAGACCGACCGCAAGCTCGCCAAGGATGGCGCTCATATCGAGCGTTACGCGTGCTCCCGGCAGCAACGCAACCGCCGGCGCCAGCAGGCAGGCCAACGCAACCACGAAGCCGGCCTTGACCCTCGGCGAGATCGACTGAGAGCTGAAGATCGGCGCGAACGCCACGACGCCGCTCAGCCGTATCATCACCAGCAGGCCTGCGGATAGATAGTGAGGCCAGTCCCTGGCCGCGTCCCGCACGCCGATCATCCGATGTACCGGTGAAAGTCGGAGAAGAGATGAATGGTGTAGTTCACCAGCCGGTGAATCATCCAGGGGAGCGTCACCATGGTCACGATAAAGACGGTCATCAGGCGAGGCACCGCCGTCAGCGTCTGCTCCTGCACCGAGGTCAGCGTCTGCAGCAGACTTACCGTGAGACTGATCAACGCGGCCGCCAGCAGCAACGGCGACGAGAGTAACATCGCCTCGATCATCAACTGTCGCATGATCTGTACCGTCTGGTCCGCGCCCATTACGTCTCCCTTTGCGTTGCACTGCTCACTACCAATAACCGCAATAGCCAGCCTGTCAGATACGTCATCTTCCAATCCCCTTATCAAAAACTCTTGAGCAGTTTGTCCGCCAGCAAGTTCCAGCCATCGACCATCACGAAGAGCAAGATCTTCACCGGCGTCGAGATCACCACCGGCGGCAACTGCAGCATGCCGATCGAGGTCGTCACGCTTGCCACGACAAGGTCAACCAGGAGGAACGGGAGAAAGAGCACCGCGCCGATCTGAAAGCCCGCCTTCAACTCGCTGAGAATATAAGCCGGCACCACTACCTGCACGGGCAGGTCATCCGCCGAAGCAGGCCGTGCCGTCATGCCGGCCGACGCGAATACCGCGAGATCTTTCTCACGTGCATAGCGCAGCATATAGTGCTTCACGGGCGCGATGCCTTTTTCTATAGCCGCCTCACCTGTGATCGTTCCCTGCCGATAAGGGGTAAGAGCAGATTGCTCGACTTGTAACAGTACCGGTTGCATAAGAAACCATGTCATCATCAGCGCGAGCCCCATCAGCACCTGGTTGCTCGGCGCCGTCTGCGTGCCAAGCGCCTGGCGTAAGAAGTGGAAGACCACCAGCAGCCTTACCAGGGGAGTCATGGCGAGCAGGAGCGCAGGCAGCAGGGTCATCAGCGTAAGCCCAAGCACGATCGCCCAGGGGGTTCCGCCGCCCTTACTCAGGTCGTCTGCGATGCTCTCCGGCTTCGGCGCCTTTTGCAACTCTTCCGACTTGGCCTTTGCCTCCGCGCGCCGGGCTCTTGCCGCGACCATCTTGCGTGCGTTTGCTTCGATGACCGCGGTGTCGGCGCGTTGCCCAGGCTCCGCCAAAGCATGCATCTGCGGAGCGGCGCCTGCAAGCAGCAGGAACATCAGTATCCATCCGATCGTCAGTGAAACACGACTCAGGCCCATGGATCCGCCATCGTCTTCGCGCTCTTGCTCGTTGCGGTGTGTGCATCGTCGGACAGGTGAATCATCGAGTCGACAGAGTCTGGTCCGATGCCGATCAACAGGCGCTCTTCACCGCAACTCACCAGCACAAGCTGCCTGCGGCCACCGAGGGAGAGGGTCTCGACCAACTTCAACTGACGCGTTGGCGCAGCGGTCCGGCTGCGCCATCCGCCTGCGGCCAGCCCGGCAAACGCAGCGATCAACCAGCCTGCCAGACCGCCTGGCGCGACCTTCCGCGCTTGCTCTGCTCCGTTCTCCACCATCGGTTTCACCAGTTGCATATCGTCCCTCGGCATCGCCTGTTCGTTACATCAACCGCAGTTGCACGGGCATCGGTTCGAACGGCAGCCAGAGTTGCGTGGGCACGCCCGCCGCGCCATGCATCTGCACCATGCCGAATCCATCGACCTCAAACATGCCGGAGAGTGGAACCCCGCTCTCATGCTCCATCGCTCGTATCGTTCTCGAATCTTCCATGACCTCACTCCTCCCCATCACTGCTGCACCAGAAACTCGGTGAAGAAGATGTCCTTCACCTTCACCTCGGGCACACGCTTCGTGATTGCCGCGATCAGTTGCTGCTTGAGCTTTTCCTTGCCATCGACCTCCAACAACTGCTGGGCCGTGGTGCGGCCGATCACGTCGAGCGCCACATCGCGCACGGCGGCCTCGCTCTCATTTACCGGCTTGCCTTTATCGGGCTTCTCTTCCTTGGCCTTCGCGCCCTTCACCGGCTCGTCGTCCAGTACGCGCAGCGAAAGCGACAGCCGCAGATATGCTGTCCCGCCCTCATCCGCAAGGTTCACCAATAGCGGTTCAAAGGCGACTGAGTGCGTCTTCGGCGGTGGCGGCGCTTCGACGACCGCAGCCTTCGGCGCCTTATCGGCAGCCAGCGCGGACCCCAGACGTCCCGTGTGCGCCAGCCAGTAAACGCCGCCGCCCGCAAGCGACAGCGTGAGCACAGCCGTGATCACCGCGGCCAGGGCAAGAGAAAGAAACGGCACACCGGCGGAGCGAGTCGCCTCCGGAGACAAGACCTGTTCATCGCGAATTTCAGCAGAGGAAGCCATGCCTGGATGAGAGCAAGCAACATGCCACACCCACCCCCACACTCATTAGCCCGAACTTACAACCCAAACAAAAAAATGGCCGGCCCGGCATACAACACCGGACCGGCCACGCGACAGCGCAAAGAATGATTAGCGAATCATGTTGATGGCCTGCTCGGTCACCGAGTCGAAGGTCGTGACGGTCTTTGAGTTCGCCTCGAACGCACGCTGTGCGACGATGAGATCCGAGAACTCGGCGGAGATATCCACGTTCGACTGCTCGAGCGCCTGGCCTTCGATCGTGCCACGACCTCCGACGTTCGCGAGGCCGATGTTCATGGCCCCCGATGCCGCGGTCACCGTGTAGTCGTTGGCGCCCGAGCGTACAAGGCCGTCGGTGTTCGTGACCGAGGCCATCGCAAGCTGCGCGATCGGCTGCGTCTTGCCGTTGCTATAGGTCGCGGAGATCAGTCCGTTGCCATCGACGGTGTAACTCTGGAAGGCCCCGGCGGTGTAGCCATCCTGCGTCGTGGTGGAGGTGTTGGAGGTTCCCGCCGTCTGCGTAATCTGGCCCACGCCCGCGGAGTTGTACAGGTTGAAGCTGAAGGTTAGATCCTTTGCGCCGTCGGTCATGCCAGGGAAGGTCACGCCCGTGATGTTGGCCGCAGGTGACACCAGATTGCCAGAGGCATCGAAGGTCAACGTGCCCGTGTTGTTGATCGGCGTCCCCGACGCAGTGCCCGCCGTCAGTTCGGCGTCGTAGCTCCAGGTGGAGTCGCTGGTCTTGGTGAAGACCACGTTCACCTGGTGGCTTGCGCCGAGCGAGTCGTAGACCGTGACGGGACTGGTAAAGGCGGTTCCAACCGCGGCGGTCGAGTCCAGTGTCGACTGGAATTGAATGTACGATGTGCCCTGCGCGGCGGCCGTCGCGCCGACCGGTAAGGTAATCGGCTTGATGCCCGAGCTCTGATCCACCGCTCCGCCTACCACGCCGTACCCCATGACGCTTTCGCCCGAAGAGGTGATGAGGTTTCCAGTGGAGTCTACCTGGAAGTCGCCGGCGCGGGTCAGGTTCTGAAAGTTGCCCTGCTGCACCACGAAGAAGCCGCTGCCGCTGATGGCGACATCGTTTTCATCGCCAGTCGTCGTGAGACTTCCCTGGCTGAAGTCGCTCGAGGTGCTGTTGACGCGCGTGCCGACGCCGACCTGGAGACGATCGCCTGAGCCGGTAGTGCCGACGTTCTGGTAGAAGAGATCTTCAAAGGTCGTCGTCTGACCTTTGAACGCGGTCGTGTTCAGGTTGGCGAGGTTGTTGCCGATCGTATCCAGCGCGACCGTGTCTGCCTGCAGACCCGTAAGCGCAATCGAAAAATTAGGCATGCTGTTCTCCTTGGCGATGTTGGTTCGTGATTGACGATGAGAGGTTTGCGGCGCTTACAGCGCGCTCGTCGATGGCGTTACTGCAATGGCGGAGGAACTGCTGCTGCCGCTCGCGCCAGTGGCCGCGCCGAGTTCCTGGTTGATCGAAATCAACTGCTGCAGGCTGTTCACGCCCACCAGTTGCTGGATGTATGCGTTGGGATCGGTCGGCTGAGTGGGATCCTGGTTCTTCATCTCCGTCACCAGCAACGTGAGAAAGTCGTCGGAGGTGATATCGCCGGCGGTGCTTGTGCTGGTCGTTGAGGTGCTGGTGTCCATGGGCTTCGCAGCGCTGGCGGTTGGGATCATGCTGTTCGCGACGCTCTGCGCGGAGTTGTGCAATGTATTGCTGGTTAGTTCCATCGATATTCTCCCTTGCTGCTCATTCGTCCGAGTCCGGTTGTGTACCCTGCCGTTGCGATTGCACCGCGCCATCGCTCAGCGCGCTGCGACCGAAGTTGAAAGTCGAGAAAAGACACGTCATGCGAGAACGCTGAGCCAGCCGCCGCTCCTGTTCGCATAAGCGGCCACTGGCAGTGCGGCGCCTGAAGATAAAGCGGCGTCGGAAACACTCAAGCCACTCTGTGCGTCATCACCAACCTGCGCGTCCACTCCACCTGTGTTCCATGCCGAACCCGGCGCCGCGCCGCCCTGACTGCCTGCCTGCGCTCCCTGGCTCCCGGAATCCGTATTCGCCATATTCGAAGCTCCGGGGTTTGCACCGGAGCCCGAGCTGGCAGGCGTATGCTCCACCACCAGCGAAGTCACGCCGACCCGCTCGCTCGCCAGATAGGCCGACATCGAAGGCAGATCCTTATGCAGCGCGTCGTAAGCCGTCTCCGAGGCGGCTCGCACCGAGGCAGACACGTCGCCATCGGTCGACATCTCCGCGCGTACGCGAAGCCAGCCATGCGTGCCCGACGACAACCCAACCTCCAGCACATTCGGCGTCGCCACCAGCGTCGTATGATCCGCGCCGCTCACCGATGTCGAATCCGTCGATGAGATCCCCGTATGCGGCGACGAGCTCTGATCAGCAGCAGACGGCAGCAGCGTCTGCGTCTGCGCTACCGCATGGAACACGGGCACAACGCCCACCGCCCCTGCCCCGGCGGAGCCCACGGCGCTCGTCACCAGGTCGACCGCAACCGCCCCATGCGTCGAAGCCAGCGCGGCTGGATCGCTATGGGCAGCAACCGGTGAGGCCGCGGCATCCGGAGCGGACGAAGCGGAAGCGCTTGCGGCATCGGCCACGCCTGCCGTATCGCCACTCGCCGCATGGAGAACAGCGTCGCGGATGCTCTTGGTTGCCGTCCCACTGGACTTCGCCGAAGCCGCGCCATCTACGCCTGCCTGCGATGAACCCTTCGCCCCGGATACAACTGCCGCTCCCGTATCCTGGCCGGGCGATAGCTTGAGTATCTGGGACACATCCATCGGAGCCTGCGGCGTCATCGCAGGCGTAGCCGTCACAGGAACCTCCTGTCCCTGCGCATCGATCGTCATTGGCTTACGCATGTCGTTCTTCGCGGGACCGGTCTCGCTGCTCTTATGCGAGATCGATGCGATGGGCGACTTTACACCCTGCTTCCCATCACTTTCCGTCTGCAGCAGAACTGGCGCCGCGACAGGCACGATGGGAGTCGCGACCATCCCCGCGCCTGGTCCCACAAGCACCTGCCCGCCGATCGTCGGAGATGACGCCGCGTTATCGTTGCCGCTCGCATTCTTATCGACGAATGCTCCTGCCCCTGAGCCATTCGAAGGATCGGCGGGCGCCTTGCTCGACTGGTCGGCGGACTGGCCGTTCGAGTAGGTATTGGAAGGCGCATCCGATTGCGCATCGGAGCTTTGCTGCAATACGTCGGCAAAGGAGCTCTGAGTGCCATCGTTCTGAGCCGCATTGGCGCCTTGCCCCTGGCTCGCCGCTGCGGCCTGAGCATTCACAGACCGCATTGGGAGCACGGCATCCGCAACCGGCGCCGCTCCGATCAAACCCGCATCCATCATCGTGTCACCTCATGTCGATAGAGCGTGTTGCACATGAAACGCCAAACGATACGAAAGCACATTAGCCGACGTTTAGATGTGTGCGGAATCAGCGATCCTGCGTCTTCTTCCAAAGACTGCGCGCAAGGTGACGATCGTCGAGGGCAGCCTGCGTACGCCTTCGCTCTTCTGCCTGCTCCTGCTTGCTGGCTTGCCTGGCAACGGACTGCATCTGCTCCATGCGCATGCGGCTCGCCCGGTAGGCATCCGCGGCGGTCTCTCGCAACGCCGCACGCGCACGCCGTAGCTCTTCCGCGCGCGCCTGCCGAATGCGCGTCAGCTCAAGCTCCGACTCCGCGATCGCCCAGCCCTGACGGTCGCCTGCGGCAATCGCCGCGCGCCCGCTCTCGACCTCGCGCCGCCCGGCCTCCCGCTGCAGATGGACATAGCTCGCCGCCTCGTTCACCTGCGCGGACGCGGTGCGCAGATCCAGCGAACGCAGCCGCTCGATCATGCCGTACAGCTCGGCGAGCCGCTCCAGCCCACGCACACGCGATCCCATCGCTACAGCGCCATCGCCCGCAGGCGTTCGATACTCTGCTCCATCGTCACGCGCTCGTGGCTTGTCTGCGCAAGATATCCATTCAACATCGGCATCGCCTTCATCGCGCGGTCCAGCTCCGCGTCCGTGCCCGGCTTGTACGCGCCGATGCGCACCAGGTCCTCCGACTTAGCCAGCGCCGAGAGCAGCCGGCGAGCCACGGCCGCCTGCTCGCAGTGCGCCGGCTTCGTCACCGAAGGCATCAGCCGGCTCAATGAATCCAGTACATCGACCGGCGGATAACGCCCCGCCGAAGCAAGCGCTCGCGACAGCACGATGTGTCCGTCCAGCAGAGAACGCACCGCGTCGACCACAGGGTCCTGCTGGTCGTCGCCCTCCATCAACACCGAGTAGAAGGCAGTGATGCTTCCATGCTGAAAGTTGCCCGCACGCTCCACGAGCTTCGCCAGCCGCGAGAAGACGCTCGGTGTATATCCTTTGCTCGCCGGCGGCTCGCCGGCCGCGAGACCGATCTCGCGGGCGGCCATCGCATAGCGCGTCAAGGAGTCCAGCACCAGCAGTACGTGCTTGCCGCGCGCCGCATAGAACTCCGCGATGGAGGTCGCCGACATCGCCGCACGCAGCCGCAGCAACGGACTCTGATCCGACGTCGACACCAGGACCACCGACCGCTTCAAGCCCTCGACGCCAAGCGCATCCTCGACAAACTCACGCACCTCGCGGCCACGTTCGCCCACCAGCCCGACCACCGTAATGTCCGCGGCCGTGTTGCGTGTCATCATGCCGATCAGCGTGCTCTTGCCCACGCCCGATCCGCCGAAGATACCCACACGCTGTCCGCGCCCAACCGTCAACAAACCATCGATCACGCGGATGCCCGTCTGCAACGGCTCGCGTATCGGCTCGCGTTCCATCGGCTTCGGCATCGAGCCTTCGAGCGGCCACATCTCCCGCACACGCGGCGCCGGACCGCCGTCGAGCGGCAGCCCGATCGCGTTCAGCACACGCCCCTGCATCTGTTCGCCAACGCCGATGCCCGGAGGCGAACCCAGCGCCAGCAGACCATCGCCGTAGCGGATGCCCTGGGTCTCTTCGAGTGGCATCGCAAGCACATGTCGCCCACGAAAGCCGATCACCTCCGCGCGATGCCGGCCACCCTCGCCATCCTGAATCTCGCAGCACTCTCCGACCGAACAAAGTGGACCTTCCGCCTCCACCGTCTGCCCATTGGCCTGGATCACGCGGCCCCGCCAGCGCCACGCCGGCCGCGTCGTCAACCGGGTAAAATATGCACCCAATCCTGGACTCCCCATCGCCTCACTCGTCATGCATCTCCTTTCGCGACAGGCGCCCCGCAATTTGTAACAACATCGGATACATTTTTTAGCTGCCTAATTCGGACGGCGTTGCAGCAGATCGAAGAAGCCCTGCTCGATCTCCTCCAGCTGGACCGCGACGCCAAGCTCGACGCGACCCACCACCGTCTCCAGCACCACCTCGCCAGGCATCAGACGCTCGTCGCCCTGCACCTCGATGATCGGCTCGCTGCCCGGCGGAAACACGCCGCGCCACATCGCCTCATCCGCGGGAACCACGCGCAGCGATACCGCGCTCGTGTCCTCGACCTTTGCGATCGCCACACGCACCGCACCCGCCAGCAGCAGCGGGTCCATCATGGACTCCCGGTGCAGCACGCGGGCCGCAATCGCAAGCGCCAGCTTCACCACCTGCTCTTCAGCGTCGGCGAAGTAGCGCTGCCGGTCTCGGATGAAGTCCGCGCACACCGTGGCCACGCGCTCACGTTCGGCTGCAAGCCGGGCCTCGACCTCGCGCTCCATCTCGCGACGAGCCTCGACCCGCGCCTCCGCTCTTGCCGCATCGATCATCGTCCGCGTCTGTGCGGCGCGCTCTTGTTGGCGCAACGCTTCTTCGTGCGCGGCCTGCGCGGCGCTCGCCGCCTCCGCCGCAGCAGCAGCCTGCGATGGCCTTGCCTGCGCCGCCGCCTCCAGGCGCGGCAGCTCCATCGACAGAAACTCCATCAGCGATACATTCGGCTTCCCGCCGGCCAGATCGACCGGCATCTCCGGAAACAGGCGCACACCGGAATCAGATTTCGAGATCATTGTCGGTCTCCATCTTCAGTACGATCTTGCCCTCTTCTTCAAGCTTCCGCGCCAACGCCAGCAGCTCCTGCTGCGCGGCGCCCACATCCTTCGCACGCACCGGCCCCATCACCTCGATGTCCTCCTTCAACATCTCCACCGCACGCGAACTCATCGCCATAAAGAGATGCGCCTTCAAATTCTCCTTCGCGCCCTTCAGGCATGTGGCAAGCACCTTCTTATCCACTGCGCCAACGAGTTCCCGTACGCTGGCCTGTGGAATCGTCAGCAAATCTTCGAAGGTAAACATCAACGTGCGGATCTCGATCGCGACCTGCGGCTCGGTCTCTTCGATCTCTTCGAGGATGGCTTTGCTTGCCACCGAGTTCAATCCATTCAATAGCTCGGCGACGGCCTTGTAGCCCGCATAAGACTTCTTGTCGACGATGCCGCCCAGCGCCTCCATTCTTCGATGCAGCACCAGAGCCACCTTCTGCGCCATCTCGGGCGAGAACTGCCGCATCTCCGCAAGCCTTCGCACAGCGTCGACGCGCATCGAGCTGTTCAACTGCATCAAGACCGTCGATCCTCGCTTTGAGTCCAGGTGCGCCAGCACCAGCGCAGCCGTCTGCGGATGTTCATGCTCCAGAAATTTGCTCAACTGCTGCGGCTCCATCTTCTGCAACATCGCAAGGTCGCCCTGCGAGCGGTCTCGTACACGCTTGACCTGCGCCAGCATCTCCTCCGCACGGCCCGGCCCAAAGGCCTCCGTCAACAGCTTCAATGCATGATCCGGTCCGCCGCGCACCACGAACTGTTCGGTCTCGAGCAAGCCATAGAACTCCGTCAATACCTGCGTCATCTGCGCGCCCGGCACATTGCCCAGATGTGTGATCTCATCGACCACCATCTGCACCTCGGTCTCCGACAGGCTCTTGAACAACGTCGTGGCAAGCTCTTCGCCGAGCGCGATCATCAGGATCGCCGCCTTGCGCAAACCTGGCATGTCCGCCGCCTCGAAGCCCGCTGACGCAGGCAACAGGTGCTGCGCGGAGTTCCCCTCCATCTGCATCGTCGTCATCGTTATACCTCCCGCGCAGGCGCGCTATCGCTCGAACCGATCCAGCTCTGCAAGAGCCGCGTGCTTGCCTCTGGCTCCTGCCGTATATGCTGCGAGACATGGTCGAAGATGGCGTCGCGCGACTTCGGCCTCAGCCGCACCGGCTCCTCTCGATGTTCTATCGCCATGTTGCCCGCGCCCTGTCCCACGCTGTTGCCCCATGCCTCTCCACCATCCGCGGACCCGCTGCTCGCTTCGAGACTGCCAGCGGTATGGGAGCCCGCAAGCTTCACGCCACCCATCTCGACCGACATCTCCGTCTGCTCCATCCCCGCGCTCAACGATGAGCCGCTGCCCAGGCTCGGTGTCTCCTTCAAGGTCGCAACCATCTGGCCTGCCACAGGCTTCAACACCACCATCACTAACAGCAGGCCCAGCGCACCGATCATCGCAGTATGCAACAAACTCGGTTGCACAAACCCCTTTGCGCCTTCGAGTACGCGCGTCATCGCGGCGGCCTTTGGCTCGGGCGTGTTCGAGTCGAACGAGACGTTCTGCATCACGACCTGGTCGCCACGCTTCAGGTCGTAGCCAACGGCAGCCTGCGCAAGGTCTTCAAGACGCCGCATCTCTTCCGGACTCCGGGGCTTCCATGTCGTCTTCTGCACCTTGCCGACCATCTCCATCACCTGACGATCGTTGACCACCACAGCCGCCGTCAGCCTCCTCACACGCCCCGCGCCGGCCTCGGTGTGAATCACATGGCGCGATACTGCATATGTGCCGTTCTCTTCCTTCACATTCTGCGTGGCCCCACCGGCCTGCGGATACACCGGCAACGGCGCCTTTGCAAGCAGCGGTGGAACACCAGGCGCCGCAGCCGTTGCACTCCCCTGCACCGCCCCCGCAGGCGCGGCGGCAGGCGCGTTGCTCGCCGTGCCCGGAACGCCCGATGCGGCCGCGTGCGAGCCGCCATTGCTCGTATGCTCGCTCTTTCGCACGGTAAGCGCCACGGAGTTATTCGGATCATAGACCTCGTCGGTGCGCTCCTCCGTACCCGGTTCATAGGCCACACTCACCGTTGCGCGTACATTGCCCGCACCAGCCAACGGCTCAAGCATCGCGACGAGCTTCGACTCCAGAGCCTCTTCCGCGGCCGCTGCACTCACCGCACTGTTGTGGGGCTGCAAGTTCAGGCGGCCATTCGCATCCACCAGCGTCACCTGGTCCATCGATAAGTTCTCCACCGCTCCGGCCACCAGGCTGCGAATCGAATCCGCCTGCTCCTGCGGCAGCGATGCGCGCTTCAGCTTCAGCACCACCGAAGCCTTTGCCTGCTTCTCCTGCGCGCTGTAGAGCGTCGCCTGCGGGACCACAAGATGCACGCGCGCGGACCGCACCACATCGAGCGACTCGATCGTATGCTCCAGCTCGCCCTCAAGCGCACGCTGATAGTTGACCCGCTCATCGAACTCCGAGCCCACCCAGTTCGGCTTGTCGAAGAGTTCAAAGCCAAGGCGCCCCGTCTGCGGCATGCCCTTCGCCGCTACCTCCATCCGCGCCTTTTCAAGCGAGTCCGCAGGCACCTGCACCCCACCGCCATCGGGCGTCAGCTCGAACGGTATGCCGGCCGCGGCCAACTCCTGCGAGACCACCTGCACATCCTTACTCTCAAGACCGGAGAAGAGCACGCGCCAGTCCGGGCGCCCCGCATACCAGACCATCGCCGCGATGACCGCTGCGACCATCGCCGCGGCGACCACCCACATATTGCGACGCGGCGCAGGCGTCTCTACCCAACGGCTCTGCAGCTTCGCAGCCCCCGCCGTGACCTTCTGCGCCAGCCCGCCATTCAAGACCACCGTCCGACCCGATTCCGCCATCGTTCAACCCCGGAGAAGATTCTTGCTACACTCAAGCTCGACTAAAACTGCATGCCCATCATCTGCTGGTATGCGCCCACGGCCTTGTTTCTTACCTGCAGCGCAAGCTCGAACGCCATGCTCGCCTTCTGTGTCGCGATCATCGCATCGTGAACCTCGACGCCCGTGCCACCGAGCAGACCGGTGACCGCCTCCGATGCCTTGTTTTGCAGGTCGTTGGTTTCGTCGACCATCGACTTCAACACCCCACCAAAGGGTGCGCCGGTCTGCATCGCGCCACCGTTTGCGTCGCCGCCGTCCTGACCGCTCAAAACACCCAGACCCGCGTTCACCAACTGTCCTGTGACCAACATGAATTGCCTCCTGATACGTATGGAATAACTCGTTGAACTTATCCGGCATTTCGCCGAAGTAAGAGGTGTGACTTACTTCAGCAGATCGAGCGAACTGGCAATCATGCTCTTCTCCGCCTGGATCGCCGAAGCGTTCGCGCCATAGCTGCGCGTCGCGCCCATCAGGTCGACCATCTCAGTCAGCGGGTTGATATCGGGATAGGCCACATAGCCATCCGCGCCCGCATCGGGATGCGTCGGATCGTAGCGTCGCAACGGGTCCGCTCCATCCTGCAGCACGCTTGAGACCGCAACCCCACCCGGTGTCCCATCGGACCCAACCATGCTCGAACCCTGGCTCAACAGCGACGCGCCAAAGCTGCCCTCCTGCGCTTCGAAGACAACATGGTGCCTTTGATACGGGCCGCCATCCTCGGTGCGAGTCGTCTCGGCGTTCGCCATGTTCGACGCCACCACCTCCGCCCGCACACGCTCCGCCTTCAATGCCGATGCGCTGATATCCATCACGCCAAATAGATTCATTCCCTGTCCCCCTGCTTACTTCGCATCCACGCGGATGGCCGACATGATCTGGCTGAACTCACCCTTCAGCAACATGGACGCCGCGCGAAACTGTAATTGTGACTTCGCCAGTTGCATACTCTCCCGGTCCATCGAAACCGTATTGCCATCCGGCCGCGCCACCAACCCGTCGACTTCGCTCACCTCAGGGTCTTCCATCGTCGATCCGGAGGTCTGCATCGCGTTGGCAAACTCTTTTTCAAAGTCGAAGCCCTGCGTCTTGAAGCCCGGTGTATCGATGTTCGCCAGGTTGCCCGCGGTCAGCTTCATCTGATCGGCCGTCAGGTCGAGGTACTTTCCCAGCACGTCGCTCATCGCCGTTCCTATCTGCATAGAAATCTCTCCTGTACGGCTAACGTTAGAGCACATGGCGACCCATTCTGCATGGGCTTCGCATGAGACGCCTCCAATCTCCTGCGCGAAAAAAATGGCCACCACGGCAGACGCCGCGGTGGCCGAGGCCCAACAGGGAGTTTTCAGGCGGCCATATGCGCGCCGAATCGAATCTCATCCACCCCGATCTCCGGCCGATCTTCAACCAGGATCGACGCACGTTCCAGCACGTGCATCAGCTCACGCACATTGCCCGGCCAGCGATACCCGCCGAGCTTCGCCAGCGCCCCAGCGGAGATACGCTTACGCGGCATCTCGCGTCCCATGCGCTCGAGAAAGAAGTCCACCAGCAGACCAAGGTCGCTCATGCGCTCGCGCAGAGCCGGCACCTCCAGTGGAAACACCGCAAGCCGATGATAGAGGTCCAACCGAAACAGGCGTTCCCCCGCCCTCTGCTCCAGCGGCTGATGCGTCGCCGCGATCACGCGCACATCGACTCTCATCGTTTCGTTGTCGCCCACTCGCTGCAACTCGCCGCACTCCAGGAAGCGCAGCATCTTTGCCTGCAGCGCCAGCGGCATCTCGCCGATCTCATCGAGGAACAACGTGCCGCCATTGGCCGCCTCAATGCGGCCCGTCCGCGACTGCACCGCGCCGGTGAACGCGCCGCGCGTATGACCGAAGAGCTCCGCCTCCAGCAACGCCTCCGGAATCGCCGCGCAGTTCAGCACCGCGAACGGCTTGCCGGAGCGCCCGCTCAGACGATGCACTGCCTTCGCCACAACCTCTTTGCCCGTGCCCGTCTCGCCTTCGATCAGCACCGTCGCCGATCTCGGCGCAACCAGACGGATCATCCGCGCCAGCTCTCGCATCGACGCGCACTGTCCGATCATCTCCGGCAGCGCCTGTTCTGTGACCGAAACAGGCGCATACACCGGCTCCTCGACCTCGCGTACCGGCTCCGCGGCCGCCGCCGGCAGCGCCGGGCCGCCATCCTGGGCCTCCCGTAGAGCATGCAACAGTTCGTTCCGCCGTGGACTCCTCGCTCCACTCCCCGCCAACGACCCATCCATACGCAGCAGATCCATCGCCGGATACATCTCCCGCATGTGCCCCGTAAACTCGCCCGCCTCCAGGTCCGGCAGCCAGTTGTCAACGATCAACGCCTCCGGCCGCAAGCGCTCTACCTGCGCCATCGCATCGGCGCCGCCGGTCGCCTCGCCCACCGTCCAGCGCAGCATCGTCAGACTCTCGCTCAACCGCTGGCGCAGGCCCGCATCCGGACTCGCCAGAATGACCGACCGGACCGCAACCTGCGGCTCCGCCCCTCGCTGCCCAGAAATACCGCTCACGAACGCCTCTCCTTCTGTTGCCGCTCCAACACCCTGCTCAACAGGGTCTGCATGGTGTGGACGCGATTGTTCATTCGTTCGCACTCGTGCAAGGCCTCTTCGATCGCCGCGCGCATCGTGTCCAGCCGCCCGTGCATCATGCCGATCTCCAAACGGCACTGCAGCGCGGTCAGTGGCTGGCAGAGATCATGCAGCTTGTCGCACAACTCCGCCAGCCACTCTTCTTCGACTGCCACACTCATCTCCTCATGCATGCGCCCGAGCCCCCAGACCAAAGACCCCACCCACGCGCGATACAGGCTTTCTTCCACTCCCCACGCCGAGCATGTAGCCTTCGCCCCGGACCGTCTCGATCACCGGCGCGTCGTCCGCCGGATCGCCCGCGCTCAGCTTCTTGCGCAGGTAGTTCACATACACATCCACCACGTTCGTGCCCGCATCCGGCGACATCTGCCATACCTCCTTCAGCAGCTCGCCCCGCGTGCAGCATCGCCCGCGCGCCTGCATCAGGAACTCCAGCAGCGCGAACTCCTTGCCCGTCAGGTCGATCGGACGACCGTGCCGCGTCACCTTCCGCTCCATCCGGTTCAGCTCCACGTCGCCATGACGCAGCGTCGGATCGGCAAACTGCTCCCGCCGCCGCAACAGCACCCGGCAACGCGCGGTCAATTCGTGAAAGCTGAACGGCTTCAGCAGGCAATCGTCCGCGCCCATATTCAGGCAGCGCACACGCTCCTCCACCGCGCTCCGCCCCGTCAGCACCAGCACGGACGTCTGTGTCAACCGCCCCTGCATCGCCTCCAGCACCTCCATGCCGTCGCGCTTTGGCAGACTCAGGTCCAGCACAATCAGGTCCGGAGATTGCTCCAATGCCTGCTCCAGCCCAGCCTCGCCGTCCGTAACCAGGCCCACCTCGTGGCCCTCCAGCTTCAGCCCCTTTTGCAGAAACAACCCCAATGCCGCATCGTCTTCAATGATTAAAACCCTCATAGCTGTCGTACCCCCGGTGGTTTCTTAAAACTTTCTCTGGGAAGGAATGGGTGCAACAATACAGCCAACGCCAGTCAGTTACTATCGAACCGGCTTGTGATTACTTTGCTTTGCTGGCGATAGCACCCGCAAGGGTGCATATGAGTTTCTTCCAAGGATCGATCCCAAATCAGGAACATTACCTTCGTTCCCAAAAATGGTCCGCAACTTTCCACAACTCTGGAAAAGAATCTATAAAGTTATCGCACGTTCGCTTTTTATTCGCTACAATCGCTGTCATGGCTATCACACGTCGGCAAAAAGAAGTGATCGACTTCCTTTCGGGCTTCACCCAGAAAAACGGCTACTCCCCCTCCTACGAGGAGATCGCCACCGGTCTGGGTCTCAACTCACTCGCCACGGTGCATAAGCACATCACCAACCTGCAAAATAAGGGCCTGCTGCAGCGCGCGCACAACCGCAGCCGCTCCATCGACGTGCTGCCCGCGACGCCGGTCGCCAGCAAGAAGAACTACGAGCGCCTGCCGCTGCTTGGGCGCATCGCCGCCGGCCGCCCGGTCGAGGCCATCGAGACCGCGGAGTCCATCTCGCTCGGCGACATCATCGGCAGCCGCGAGGTCTTCGCGCTCGAAGTGCGCGGAGACTCCATGCGCGACGAACACATCGTCTCCGGCGACTACGTGCTGGTCGAACGCACGCGCACCGCGCGCGAGGGCGAGATCATCGTCGCTCTCATCGACGGCGCCGACGCCACCCTCAAGCGCTTTTACCGCGAAGGCGCCATGATCCGCCTCCAGCCCTCAAATGCCGAGATGGCGCCCATCTATGCACCCGCCGGCAGTGTCAGCATTCAGGGCAAGGTTCTGGGAGTCCTACGCAAGTACGCCTGAGTTTCCGCCCCGTTGTTTTCTGTTCTCTTTGCTTGTCATTCCCGCAGGGAATCTGCTTTCGCTCTTCGCTTGAACAAGCGGCAACATTACCAGGCCTGATAAAATCCGCCAGACTCCGCCAGCCGCACCGGCGTCCCAAACAACTCGCCCAGCCGCTCAGCCGTCAACAGCTCCGGCTTGCCGCCATCGGCGATCACGCGCCCATCCCGCATCATCAGCACACGTTCGATCTCGGGGATGATATCCGCAATGTTATGCGTGATCAGCACCAGCGTCGTGCCCGCCTGCGCCAGCTCCCGCATCAGGTTGCGCAGCTCCCGCTGGGCAGCGAGATCGAGCGCATTCGAGGGCTCATCGAGCAGCAGCGTTCCGGCCGAAGCTGCCAGTGCACGACCAATCAGAATCCGCCTCACCTGCCCGGCCGACATCTCGCCAACCGGTTTATGCCGCAGTCTGGCGCCGTCGATCTGGATCAGCACCTTCTCCGCGCGCTCGCGCATCTCTTCGGTCACGGTCAGATTCGGCCAAAGGGTCGAGCTTGAAAAGAAACCGGTCAGAATCGCATCGAAGCCGGTCGCCTGCAGGAACGGCCGTCCCGGCAACTCCGCCGAAACCACGCCCAGCTGCTTCTTCAGCTCCGTCAGATCCCACCGTTTCCGCCCGAAGATCCTCACCTCGGTCTCCGGCTGCGCCAGCGGATACAGCTCGCAGGTCATCGTCTTCAGCAGCGTCGACTTGCCGCAGCCATTCGGCCCCAGCAGGGCAATATGCTCGCCCCGATGAATCGTGAGGTTCACATCGTGCAGCACCGGCGTCTCGCCGCGCACCACATTCACGTGGTTCAGATGGAGGAACGGTTCGGCAGCCATGCTCAGATCCCAGGCCAGTCGATGGGGTGATGCAGCTTGCGCTCCAGAATCTTGGCCTCCGGATCGAAGCCCGGAATCTGGTCGGCCCACGCCGAGTCCGCGCCCAGCGCGTCCTGCGGAATCAGTCCGATCAGCTCCCCTTCGCCCAGCGAAACTCCATGCTGACGCGCCAGATCCTCGACCGCCTTGTGAACGCGGTGCATCGGCGTCAGCGTGAAGTCCGTAATATTCATCGTCACCTGTGGCCGTCCGTTCGCCAGCACACCCAGCGCCTTCACGCCCTGCATACCGCCCGACGAGGCGCGAATATCCCGCGCAACCGCGCGCGCGACGGAGATATCGCCCGATGCCAGGTAGATGTTGTACGCGATCAGGAACGTCCGCGCCCCGACCGCGCTCGCGCCCGCCGTCGCATGCAGCTCCGGGCCGCCGACATCAGGCCGGCGCGATGCATCCTTCAAAGACGCCTCGCGCAGGCCTTCAAATTGACCTCGCCGCACATCCTCAAGCTGCACCCGGTCCGGCCGGGCTGCGGCGGCGCCGTAAAAATACACGGGAACCCCGTACCGCCGCCAGATCTGCAGACCCGCCTGCCGCGCCAGCATGGCCGCCTCGGCCAGCGAAACGCCATGCACCGGCACAAACGGAATCACGTCCGCCGCGCCGATCCGCGGATGAACTCCGGTCTGCTCCGTCAGGTCGATCAGCTTCGCCGCCATGCCGGCGGCATTGATCGCCGCCTCCATCACCGGCCCTGGGGCGCCGGCGATCGTCACGACCGACCGGTTGTGGTCCGCGTCGCGCGACCAGTCCAGCAGCCGCACGCCGTCGACGCACATCGACGCAACGATCTGCCGTACCTTGGACTCGTCCGCGCCTTCAGAAAAATTCGGGACACACTCGATGATGGAATCTGGGTTCATGAACTCGATCGGGTGTTACTTCCACCAGCTATAGCCTAACGAAAACTGCACGCTCGCATTCACGCCCGGATTTCGGTCGCCCAGCGATGCGCTCGAAATATGAACGCCGTTCGCACTGAAGTCCACCGAGTGCTTCGGGTTCACGAAGTAGTGCAGACCGATGCCGCCCTGCGGCGTGAAGTTCCAAACACTTGCCTCGCCATTGGGTCCGTTGGTCTGCAGGTTCACTGCGGTCGATCCGTACGCCGGATACTTATGGTTCGTCCAGAGCAGCCCGCCCGCAGCCTGTCCCCACGGAACGAACTTACCATGCCGCGCGAAGTTCCAGCGCAGAATGATCGGCGTAACGCTCGCCCCGGTAAATGTGCCGCCGATCGTGTACGGCTGCGAGCAGGTAATCACGGCGGACCCTGTCGCCTGTGTGCAACTCACCTTCTGAAACTTCGGCGTAAAGGACTGCCAGTACGGCAGCACCTGAACGCCATATTCGAAGTTACCCCGGAAGATGCCCTTGCCGAAGTTATTGGTCAGCACACGGCCGCCCTGGAAGCCGGCCATGATGAAGTGAAAGCCGTTACGGTCGTCCGTCAGGCCGTTGCCGCCCTGCAGAATCACGCCGTAGCTATGCGGCTGATGCGTGCTGGCCGCGTCCAGCGGATTCGTATATTTGACCTCGCCGGCAGACTGGGCAAAAACCGATGCAGCCGGAAGAGCAAAAATCAAAACGAGCGAGCCAAGAACCTTACTCAGGATGGGCAAATGAAACTCCGTTCAAGGTTGCAACACAACAGCATTTAGTCCCATCCCAACGAGACATCCAAGGAAACGAGCTTATTCCGCAGGCGCCGAGTCGAAGTCGAAGTTGGAGTACACGTTCTGCGTGTCGTCCAGATCTTCGATCGTCTCCAACAGACGCACCATCTGTCCGGCCTGTGCGCCTTCGAGCTTCGTGTATGTCGAGGCGATCTTCGTCACCTCGGCATGCTGCGTCTCGATCTTCGCCTTCTTCAGCGCCTCGGTCACAGCCTCGAAGTCCTTCGGATCGCACAGAATCTCCCACGAATCGCCCTCGTCGTTCAGGTCCTCCGCGCCGGACTCCAGCACGATCTCCATCAGTTGATCCTCGTTCGCCGCATCCTTGTCGATCGAGATGACGCCCTTCTTCGTGAACATCCACGACACCGCGCCATCCGCGCCCAGGTTGCCGCCGTTCTTCGAGAAGGCATGGCGCACCTCGCTCACCGCGCGGTTCTTGTTGTCCGTCAGCACCTCGATGATGATTGCGACGCCGCCCGGACCGTAGCCCTCGTAGGTAATCTCGTCGTACGACAGACCTTCCAGCTCACCCGTGCCGCGCTGGATCGCGCGCTTGATGTTGTCGGCGGGCATATTCTCGGCCTTGGCCGCCAGAATCGCCGTGCGCAGACGCGGGTTGCCGTCCGGATCGCCGCCGCCACTCTTCGCCGCGATGGTGATTTCCTTGATCAGACGCGTGAAGATCTTGCCACGCTTGGCGTCGGTTGCGCCCTTCTTATGCTTGATTGTTGCCCATTTTGAGTGGCCGGACATGGTAAAACCTCAAAACCCTGAATCGAATCGGTTCGAACGGGGTGAATTTTGCGCGGAAACCGGACAAAATCCGGACCTGCGCGACCTTCGGATTTTAGCAGGAATGGTGCATCAAGGCACGGCCAACGCACAATCGCATTCCGGTGGAAGCATGGGGCTTCAGCCCCATGAATAAAGTCATGCGAAAGGCAGGGCTTTAGCCCTCGGCCTTCCGCCTCGACTCATAGCGACTCCGGCCCAAACAGATCCTTCAACGTCTCCCGCCGCCGGATCACCCGCGCCTCATCGCCATCCACCAGCACCTCCGCGGGACGCGGACGCGTGTTGTAGTTCGACGTCAAGCTCATTCCATAGGCGCCGGCGTCGAGAATCGCCAGCAGATCGCCCGGTTTGGACGCAGGCATCTCGCGGTCGCGCGCGAAAAAGTCCCCCGATTCGCACACAGGACCCACGATATCCACCGGCGCGCTCGCCCCGGCAGCCTGCTTCACCGGCAAAATCTGGTGATGTGCCTGATAAAGCGACGGTCGGATCAGGTCGTTCATGCCCGCATCGGTGATGACGAAGGTCTTGTCGCCGTTCTTCTTGACATTCAACACCCGCGTCACCAGCGCGCCCGCCTGCGCGACGAGAAACCGCCCCGGCTCCAACAGCAGATGCAGCCCCAGACCCTCGGTCGCCTTCAGCACGGCCTCCGCATAGGCCGCAACCTGCGCCTCCGGGTCGAACGGCGCGTCCGTATACTCGATGCCCAGCCCGCCACCCGCGTCGATATGCGTCAGGTGGATCCCGTCCTCGCGCAGCTCCATGACCAGCCCAACCACGCGGTCCATCGCCTTGCCAAACGGGTCGACCGCGCGAATCTGCGAGCCGATATGTACGCTAACGCCGGCAGCTTTTAGAAACTTATACTTACGAGCCTTGCGATAGATCCCCCGCGCCGCGTTGATGTCGATTCCGAATTTATGCGCGCTCAACCCAGTGGAGATATACGGGTGCGTATCCGCGAAGACATCCGGGTTCACCCGCAGCGAGTACCGCGCCTCGATCCCCAGCGCCTCTGCACGTTCGGCCAGCAGGGCCAGTTCGCCCTCCGACTCCACATTGAAGAGCAGAATCCCGGCCCCGATCGCGGCATCGATCTCCGCGACCTGCTTGCCCACGCCGGCAAAGACCACCCGGTCGAGAGACTTCTTCGACGCTTTGCGCACCCGCTCCAGCTCGCCGCCGGAGACGATGTCGAAGCCCGCGCCCTGCTCGCCCAGCAGCTTGATCAGCGCGAGCGACGAATTCGCCTTCACCGCATAGCAGATCGTGTGCGGAACCGCCGCAAACGCCTGCTGAAACATCGCCAGCCGCGCCAGCACATGCTGCTGCGAGTACACATAGAGCGGCGTGCCGTGGCTTTCGGCCAGCGCAGCCAGCGATACGCCGTCACACTGCAAAACACGTTTGCGGTAAGCAAAAGGGCGCGGATTTACATCGTTTCCAGCAGTTGCCATCTTCTTCGTAAGGCTCAAGCAGTCGTTCCCCGTCCCGCGCCGGAGCTGATCGCATATTGCGACTCCGGCAGAATGATCCACGCTCCAAGATAAACCAGCAGCACGATGCCGCTCGTCAAAACCGTCAGAACCAGCGTCAGCACGCGAACCAGCGCGAGGTCCCAGCCGAAGTAAATCGCAAAGCCGGAGCAGACGCCGGCGATCAGGCGCGGCGAACGCGGCCGTACGATGCGGGCCTGCGGGGTGTAGCCGACGCGCGCGTTCGCGCCGCAGTAAGAGCAGAAACGAGCCGAAGAATCGACCTCTTTACCGCAGTGTGGGCAGAACATAGGGGGTGCCTCCGAAGATACTAGTGTGCCATAGACGTCGACGCCGTAT
Organism: Granulicella rosea; assembly: GCF_900188085.1. Lineage (GTDB taxonomy): Bacteria > Acidobacteriota > Terriglobia > Terriglobales > Acidobacteriaceae > Edaphobacter > Edaphobacter rosea. The sequence continues at coordinate 1,179,199 of NZ_FZOU01000001.1, read as the reverse complement.
CTTCACATCAGTACGACGAAGGCGCCATTTCAGTTCCCTTGAAATGAATGCTAAACGCCCGTATACGGCGTCTTCAGATAGCGCCTCGCCGCCTCGGCCTGCGACTGGTCTCCGCCGCCCGCAGCGGCAAGCTGATACTGCGTTATGGCGTTCGGACGATCGTGCAGCAGGTCGAACATCTCTCCCGCGTTCAGCCGCGCGCGACGCTTCAGCCAGTCGCTGGCCGTCGGCTGGTCCGCCGCTTCGAGATAGTGCTTCGCCGCCTCGACCCGCAGATTCTGCCCGCGCTCAGTCTCCGCGAGGCCGAACCACGCCATCTGCAGCCGTGCGTCGATGAAGTAGCCCGGTTTGCGCCCGTCGGCGAGCACCGCCTTGTAGATCGCAATCGCGCCCGGCCCGTCTCCCTTGTCCTTGGTCAGATTCGCCTCCTCCAAACGGAAGAGGTAGGAGTGAGGAAACTGCGTCGCAAGCCCGCGCTGCACCTCCAGCGCCTCCGGGTAGCGCGCATCGTGACGCAGAAAAAGAGAAAGCGTCGTGCGCGACTCCACCGCCGTCACCACTCCATGCGCCGCCGACTCCCGCAGCGCCTTCAGCCCCTTTTCCTTGTTCCCGCCCACGCCGAACATCCCCACCATCATACGGATGAAGCGCGGCAGGCTCGCCACCGCAAACTGCTGAATCCCCACCGCCATCTGCGCGTCCGCGTACTGCGGATCGATCTTCAACGCCGCCTCGGAGTCGTTGCGCGCCGCCAGCCCCTGATGCGCCGCCGTCACCCAGCTATGGTCCACCAGCGTGATGAACGCAGCATGCATTCCCTTGCCAAAGCCACGTGCGAAGTACGCATTCTTATCCTGTGGGTTGGCCTTGATCCGCTGCTCGCACATCGTCTCGACCGTGTTCGTCAACGACTCGATCCGGCTGCGCTCCTGGTCCGAAACATGCACATCGTTCCGCTTCGTCGTCAGAAAAGAGTCGTGGGCGTAGTAGGTTGTATCCAGCAGATCCTGGTGGTAAAGCTCGCGGAAGATGTGCGCCATCAGAAGATAGTCGTAAGCAATCGGCTCCTGCGGATGCGCCTTCAACACCGCATCGAACCGCGCGATCGCGCCGTCGTAGTCCATGTTGTAGAAGTGCTCGTACCCGTCGCGCACGACCGGATCGAAGTTCAAAGGATCGGTGTGCAGCCCCGGATCGGCTGCGACCGCCGGAGCGCAAAGCGCCAGCCCAAGCGCCGCCGCTCGATAAACCGTTTGGAGTGCTTTGCTCAAATCCCGCTCCTCAATCTGCCATCCCATCTTAGTTGTATCTCGGGTAAGGTATATTCTTCGTGACTCGGAACGGACCGCAGTAAGGTAGAAGGAAAGGGATCCCATTCGATGACACGCCTCGAACTGCTGCGTCTCCTGATCGGCCAGGCTCGCGTCAACGGATTCGAGTTCCGTAAGTGGTACGTCGCCAAACTGGGCCTGCCGTGGCAGAGCGTGCCGCACGCCACCGAGATGCTCGCGGCCGAGCGCCGCTACTACGCCCTGCTCTTCTCGCACGACTTCGCCAAACACTTCTGGAAGGCCGGCGAAAAGATGACCTTCCTCGTCCCCGGCCAGAGCTTCCAGCGCCGCAACGTCGACGGAACCATCGTCACCATCCACCGCAAAGGCTACACCCGGCGCAGCATCCGCGACGACGCCTGGCGCTACCACCTGAAGGAACTTGCGCTCTCCGAGCAACCCCTTCGCTACATGCGCCGATACCTGAAGATCGAAGACGAAGTAGACGAAGACGGGCCAGCGTAAGACGCATACAAAAGCCTGCCATCCTAAGCGACAAAGCCTGTCATCCTGAGCGAAGCGAAGGACCCGCTTCTGTACTTGCCCTTGTTTCTCGTTGTCATCCTCGAAGAGGATCAAAGGAACCGCGCCTAGTTCAACTCCGACAAAGCCTGACGCACAGCCTTCACATGCTGACCATCCGGCTCCAGCTTCAGATAATCGTTGTACGCAGCCTTCGCCTCGTCCTTCATGTTGAGTTTGCGAGCAGTCTGGGCCAGCGCCCAATGCGCCTCCGGATCGTCGGGAACGCTCTTCACCGCATCCTGCGCCCGCAGATACGCCGCCCGGATATTGCCCGTGCTCATGTAGTACTTCGAAATCTGCAGATCCTCCGTCTCGCGGTCGGACATGCTCTGCACCTTCGGCAGCTTGCGCCGGGAGTTCTTCGTCGAACCCTCGCTGCCCAGATCCTTCAACTTCGGTCCATCGTCCGCATCCGGGTTTGGAGCGTCGGGATTCGCCGCATCCGGGTCGACGCTGGAGCTCGAGCTGCTTGAAGAGCTCGAACTGCCGCTATCGGCCGGCGCCGAAGAGGATGGCGGAACATCTTTGTCCGAAGGCAGCGGAAACTCCTTCGCGGCATCGGTGGGCGTCTGAACCTGCTTGGCGCCCGCAGCCGGCGCAGGCGTATCGCCGGGAAACGGAAACTCTTCGTTCGCTGGCTTGACGCCGGCCGGGCTGGCATTGGCCGGCTGCCCTTCGCCCTTCTTCTCATCACCGGGGAACGGAAAATCCTGACTCGCATCCGGCGTCTTCACGGTGGGCACGGGCGTCGGCTGCGTCGTAATGCACGGAGCCTTCTTCGTCGGCACACAGGGAGCGGTAGTCAACGGCGGCGGCGGCGGTTGATACTGGGCTCCGGCAGTCGTCGCACCCAGCAACCCGGCCGCCAGCGCAGCCCCACGCAACATCGAATTGGCGGTTACCTTCAGCATCGCAGCCACACACCTCATTTTACCGGTACACGCCAGTCTGGGAAACAGACGCTCCTCTACAGACGAATCCGCCGCCAAAAAGGTGGTACCCTTTGGCGCAGAACCCCGTTCGGAGCCGCCCTAAGAAAATGCCCAGCCCAAGCCTCGTCATCCGCTCGTCCGCCATCCACGCCGCCGGCTGTTACACCACGCGCGCCATCCGCAAAGGCGCCCGCGTCTGCGAATACGAAGGCCCACGCATGACCAAAGCCGTCGCCGACGCACGCTACGCCGACCGCTACGTCACCTACCTCTTCGGCTACGGCGAGGAAGACATGGTCATCGACGGCTTCGGCACGCCCATGTTCATCAACCACTGCTGCGACCCCAACTGCGAGACCGAAGAGCAGGACGGCCACATCTACATTAAGGCCCTGCGCAAGATCGAAGCCGGCGAAGAACTCACCTTCGAGTACAACCTCTGGGACTCCGACGAAGAGACCCAGGACTGCTACTGCGGGGCGAAGAACTGCCGGGGAACGATGTTCTCGCCGGGAGAGATCGAGAAGCGCGCCAAGGCGGCGGCGCGCAAAGCAAGGCGCGAGAACGCATGATCGAAGCCAGCTTCACCATCCGCGAAGACGAGTATCTCGAAGCCCAGAAGGCCTACATGCATGCGGTGAATCCGCAGGCGCGCTGGATCAGGTTTGGCTTGGCAGGAGTTCTCACCCTCTCGATCGGCATCGTGCTGCTCACGCAGCGTACGGGACTGGCAACGCTTTGGACGCCGCACAATCTTCCCGGAGCAGTCTTCGTCCTGACGATCGTGACCATCACGCTCTTGTCGCCCAAGCTACAACGGCGCGCGTTCAAAAAACGTTATCAGGTGGAACGAGCAGGCATGACCGATGTCCGCACAGAACTTAACGAAGAGGGCATCAGTGCAGAGGTCCCGGCCTACGGGCGCGCAGAGTTGCTCTGGAGCGCCCACACCGGCTATCTCCAGACCCCGCAACTCATCCTGCTGCTCAAGGGTTATACCTTCCGCCCGATTCCTCTACGCGCCTTCGCACACCCGAACGAGGTGGAGGAGCTCGTGAAGCGCCACCTGCCTGTCTACACGCGAGGGTTGGCGCGCGCAGAGGCCCGCTCGACCGATCGAGCCTGAACCGCTAATCCTGACCGGCAATCCTCAGCCCGACAGCCATCCAAGCATTAGAATAGCCAAAGATGGCCTACCAGGTTCTAGCAAGAAAGTACCGCCCGCAGCGCTTCGCCGATGTCGCCGGACAGGATCACGTCACCGTGACCCTGATGAACGCGCTCACCCAGCAGCGCATCGCCCACGGCTACATCTTCTCCGGCCATCGCGGCATCGGCAAGACGACCATCGCGCGCATCCTCGCCTGCGCGCTGAACTGCCGCAACCCCATCGGCTCGGAGAAGCGGCCTACGGCGGAGCCTTGCGAGGTCTGCGAGTCCTGCCTCGAGATCCGCGCCGGCAACGCCACCGACGTCATCGAGATCGACGCCGCCACCAACCGCGGCATTGACGAGATTCGCGAGCTCCGCGACGCCGCACGCTACCGGCCAAGCCGCGACAAATACAAGATCTACATCCTCGACGAGGCCCACCAGATCACCGACGCGGCCTTCAACGCGCTCCTGAAGACGCTCGAAGAACCACCCGACCACATCGTCTTCATGATGGCGACGACCCAGCCCGAGGACATCCCACAGACCGTCCGCTCTCGCTGCCAGCACTTCAACTTCCACGCCGTCAAGCTGGTCGACATCCTCGGCGAGCTGCGCGGCATCGCCCAGCACGAGGGCGTCGACGCCGACGAGGCCGCGCTGAATCTTCTGGCCGAGGCCGGCGACGGATCCATGCGCGACGCTCTCTCGGTCATGGACCAGGCCATCGCCTCCGCGCCGGTCGAAAACGGCCGCGCACGCCTTGACGCCAGCCAGATTCGCGAGCTGATGGGCACGGTCGCCAACGGCACCTTCGAGCGCATTCTGATTGCGATCAACGAGAACCGGTCGGCCGAGGTCATGACCATCGCGAACGAGCTGATGGACGCCGGCAACTCGCCCGCGCAGCTTGCACGCCAGGCCGTCCGCTATCTGCGCAGTTGCGTCATCGCCAAGATCACCGGCCTGAAGGCCGACGCCGAGGGCGAGTTCATCGGCAGCGAGCTGCTGCAGATCTCGGCCGACGAGCAGCGCCGCGCCGCCCGCACCGCTGCTCTCTTCTCCGAAGAGGAGCTGACGCGCTTCCTCCAGACCATGCTTCGCACCTTCGACGAGCTGGGCTACCGGCAGGAGCAGCGCTTCCACTTCGAGCTTGGCCTGCTCAAGCTCGTCCACCTGCGCCGCCTGCTGCCGGTCGAAGAGGTTCTCAGCTCCCTCTCCGGCGCCGCCGCCCCACGCAGTGCGGCCCCTGCGCCACAGCCCCGGTCCGCGGCCCCGGCGCCGGCAGCCGCTCCGTCGAAGCCGGCCTTTTCGCCCTTCGATCAGGATAAGTCCCGCCGTTACAGCGGTGTAGAGGCAGGTCACAACCCGGCTCCCGTCGTCTCCGCTCCCCCAGTGGTAAGCGCCCCACCGGTCGCGGCAGCAGCGCCAGTGGCAACACCCCCGCCGCCGCCCGCGCCGCTCGTCATCCCTTCCCTCGCGGCGGTAGCCACGGATCCGATTCCCGTGCCAGCTCCCATCCCCGTTCCGGAGCCGGTTCCGGTAACCGCACCCGTCGCGCCGATCGAACTGGCTCCCGCGGAACCAGCCCCCGTCGAACCCCCGCTCGTGGAGTTGGCCGCCGAAGAACCAGCGCCACTCGCCCCTGTCGATCCGCCGCAAAGCCCTGTCATCCTGAGCGAAGCCGAAGGACCTGCGTCCCTCCTCCCGGTCCCGGAACCCGTAGCTGAAACCCCAGAACCCGAGGCCGCAGCCACCTCGCCAGAGCTCGCTCCGCTCCAGGCCAAAGCGGTCGACGCCCTCGCCAAGGCCTCCGGCCAGACCTCCGCCGCGGACGCCATCGCCGAATCCGTCTGGAAGGTCGACGCCGGCACGCTTACGATCCAGACCCAGTGCTCGAAGACGATGCTGCCCATGATCGTCAACCCCGACGCCGAAAAGCTCGTCAGGGCCGCCGTACGCGACGCGGGCATCACCAAGGTCGTCATTCTGCCCGGCGTCCCGAACGCCGCCCCGAAGAAGCCGCGCGCGGCCCGCGCCGGCTCGCCCGAGGCCAAGGCCAAACAGCATCCTATGATCCAGCAGGCGCAGCGGCTCTTCGACGCCGAGATTCGCAACGTCATCGACCTGAGTGAGGGCAACTAGCATGGACTTCTCCGACCTGGGCAAGCTCAAAGACCTGATGGGCAACGCCAAGCTGATGCAGGAGCAGATGGAACACCGCCTCTCCGAGACCGTCGTCGAGGCCACCAGCGGCGGCGGCATCGTCACCGTGCGGATGAACGGCCGCAAAGAGGTTCTGCGCCTGCGCATCTCGCCCACAGCGATGGGCAGCACCGGCAGCGACCTCGAACTGCTCGAAGACCTCATCACCGCCGCCGTGAACGAAGCCGGCCGCCGCGCCGACGAGGCCATGAAGTCCAGCATGCAGGGCATGATGGGCGGCCTCGACCTGCCCGGACTCACCTAACGATGGCGACCCGCTACGCCGAACCGATGTCCCGCCTGATCGAAGAGCTGCGCAAGCTGCCCGGCATCGGCACGCGCACCGCGCAGCGGCTGGCCTTCCACGTCCTGCGCTCGTCCTCCGAAGACGCGGAGAAGCTCGCCGCCGCCATCCGCGAGATCAAGCTGCACCTCCGCCTCTGCTCCATCTGCAACAACATCACCGACGTCGACCCCTGCGCCTACTGCACCAGCCCCAGTCGCAACCACCGGTTGATCTGCGTGGTCGAGGAGCCGACCAACATCGCTTCGGTCGAGAAGACCCGCAGCTACTCCGGCGTCTACCATGTGCTGCACGGCACGCTCTCGCCCATCGGCGGCGTCGGCCCGGAGCAGCTACGCACCGCCAACCTGCTCAACCGCCTCACCGAGGTCGACGAGGTCATCCTCGCCACCAGCCCCACCACCGAAGGCGAAGCCACCGCTGGCTACCTCGCGCACGAGATGCGCCGCATCGCCCCGGCGATCAAGATCACCCGCATCGCCACCGGCGTCCCCGCGGGTTCGGACATCGAGTATGCCGACGAGGTGACGATGACCCGCGCCATGGAAGGCCGCCGCGAGTTCTAGCCCGACAGGAGAGTCCATGACCCACCCGATCCAGCGCCGCGACTTCCTGCGTCAGAGCTTCGCCTTCAGCGCCCTCGCCGCAGGCCTCGGCGCGCGCGGCGTCCTGGCGCAGGCGCCGAACCCCGGCGCAAAGCACATCCTAATGGTTGGCGACTGGGGCAAGGACGGCGACCACAGCGCGCAGACCGAGGTGGCAGCCGCGATGGCCCGTTACGCGCACGATCATAGCCTCAAAACAGAGGCGCTCTTCATGCTGGGCGATAGCTGGTACGGCCCGCTGCTCGGCGGCGAAAACAGCCCGCGCTGGCAGACGCAGTTCGAGGAGATGTACCCCCGGCGCGTCTTCGATTGCCCCGCCTACTCGATCATGGGCAACCACGACTATCAGCGGATGCCCTTCAGCAAGGTAGAGGCGGAGCTGCTCTATGCCCGCAAACCCGGCACGCGCTGGACCCAGCCCGCGCTCTGGTACAGCTTCGACTTCCCGAAAGAGAACCCGCTGATGAGGGTCATCGCGCTCGACAGCAACATGCCCAACGGGCGTATGAGCTTCGGCGTGGACTTCACCCTGACCGACGCCCAGCGCCAACAGCAGCTTGCATGGTTCAGGTCGGAGTTGTCCAGATCGACATCCGCGCCCTTCACCGTCGTCCTGGGGCACCACCCGGTCTTCTCAAACGGCCCGCACGGCGACCACCCGATACTGAAGCAGGACTGGGAGCCGCTACTTCGCCAGCATAAGGTCCACCTCTACCTCGCCGGACACGACCACGACCTGCAGCACCTGGAGTTCGCGGGCCACCCGACCTCCTTCGTCTCCTCAGGAGCGGGCGGCGCGGACCTCTACACCCTGAAGATCGGCGAAAAAGAGCGCGGTCCGTACGCCGAGAAGGTCTACGGCTTCAGCCACCTCGAGGTCACCCCCGAGAAGCTGACTCTCCGGCACGTGGACGCGCAGGGACGCATCGTTCACGGCTTTTCAAAACTTGTGGACGGAGTCGTGACGCTCGGCGCGTAAGGTGTCCCCCATTCGATATGGTTCTCCTGAGCCGGATCCGGCCCCCTCGAAAGAGCGGGTTGATCCGGCGTCCCTGCTTCTCTATCTTGTACCTGAACGATAGAGGAGTTGGATGACATCGACCCATGGAACCCTGAAGCTTCGCCCAGACGGCAAGGTGCTGTTCGTAGAGATCGACGCTCCACCGCTCAATATGCTGGGACCTGAACTTGTGGGCGATCTTGTCGAACTCATCCAGGTACTCGACCAGGGCGCCCCCTACAGTGTGGTCGTCTTCTCGAGCGCCAACCCGAATTTTTTCATCGCGCATGTGGATACGACGAAGATCAAGGAGTACCGGGCGGCAGCAGCCGCTCTCACGGGAGAGCCATCCATCGCATTGCTCTTCCGGCGCCTGAGCAAAACGAAGGCGGTCACCATCGCGCAGATCGAAGGCAGGGTCCGCGGAGCCGGCAGCGAGTTCATCATGGCGTGCGACCTGAGGTTCGGAGCCCGTGAGACCGCGATCTTCAACCAAAATGAGGGCGGCATGGGAGTCCTGCCAGGAGGTGGCGCAACTCAATACCTCTCCCGCTTGATGGGTAGAGGACGCGCCCTGGAAGTTCTGCTGACCGCGGACGACTACAGCGCCGATGTGGCCGAGCTTTATGGCTGGATCAATCGCGCGATCCCGCAAGCCGGGATCGCCGATTTCATCTCGAAGTTGGCGCATCGCATCGCCAGATTCCCCGCGCGAGGTTTACAGGAGATCAAGGCGAGGATGAACGAACTGACTCTGGCGCCGGACGACGCCTTCCGCCACGACTCTGACGCTTTCCTGCAGGGCCTGCAGGATCCCAGCGCTCAGGCCGCCGTCAAGCACGCAGTCGAAAAAGGATTCGGAACCTCGGAGCAGGCGGAGCTTACGCTGGGCGCTCTGCTCGGGGAGTTCGAATAATCGCCTGAACGGCGATTATTCGAGCCCCGGAATCACCCGCAGATCGCCACCCGTCATCTGCCCCGGCTGGGTCACGCCCAGCAGGCTCAACAGAGTCGGCGAAATATCCCGCAGGCTGCCGCCATCGCGCACGCCGATCTTGCGGCCCTGATCCGTCACCAGCAGGAACGGCACCGGGTTCGTCGTGTGCGAGGTGTGCGGACCGCCGCCGATGGGGTCGACCAGCATCTCCGCGTTGCCGTGGTCGGCGGTCACCAGCAGCGATCCGCCGCGTTGCTTCACCGCGTTGTAGATCCGGCCGAGCTGCGTATCCACCGTCTCGACTGCCTTGATCGTCGGCTCCATCATGCCCGAGTGCCCGACCATGTCGGCGTTCGCGAAGTTGACGATGACGACGTCGAAGGCCGTGTCGTTCACCGCGCGGACCACCGCATCGGCGATACCCGCGGCCGACATCTCCGGCGCCAGATCGTACGTCGCCACCTTCTGCGACTGGACCAGCTCGCGATCTTCGCCGGCAAACGGCTTCTCGATGCCGCCGTTGAAGAAGTACGTCACATGCGCATACTTCTCCGTCTCCGCGACACGCAGGTTGCGCAGGTTGGCCTGCGCCATCACGTTCGCCAGCAGGTTGTCCATCGACTCCGGCGGAATGAAGTACGGCAGCCCATAGGTCTTGTCGTACTGGGTCATGCAGATGTAGTGCAGGCGCTGCGGCAGCGTCCGCGGCGGAATCGCCTCGTCCAGCTCCGCGGCCTTGGGCAGCGCGCGGCCCCCATCCTTCAAATCGGACGCGCGGGTCAGCACCCGCGTGATCTGCCGCACGCGGTCGGCGCGGTAGTTGAAACAGATGCAGACGTCCTCGTCGCGGATCGACCCAACCGGCTTGCCCGCCGCGTCGAGACACGTAAACGGCGGGATGAACTCGTCGTTCACACCGTTGTGATAACACTCCCGCACGCGCGCCAGCGGATCGGCGTAGGCCCCGCCCTCAGGCGCGCCGGTTACCATCGCGTCGAAGGCCTGCTTCTCCTTCTCCCAGCGCAGGTCGCGATCCATCGCGAAGTAGCGTCCAGAGACCGACGCCAGGCGTCCCGCGCCGATCTCCTGCATCTCGCTCAAAAGCTGTTCCAGATAGCCCAGGCCGGAGGTCGGCAGCGTGTCCCGGCCATCGGTGAACGCATGCACGTAGACGTTCACGATCCCCTGCTGCTTCGCCATCTTCAGCAGAGCATACAGGTGCCGCGAGTGCGAATGTACGCCGCCATCCGAGACCAGCCCGAGCAGATGCAGCGCGCGCCCCTTCTGCTGCGCCAGCTTCATCGCATGCATCAGCGTCGGGTCGGAGTACAGGCTGCCGTCCATGATCGCCGTATCGATGCGCGTCATATCCATCCTGACGATGCGTCCCGCGCCGAGGTTCAGGTGGCCCACCTCGGAGTTGCCCATCTGCCCATCCGGCAGACCGACGAAGTGCTCGCTCGCGCGCAGCAGCGTGTTCGGATACTCGGCCAGCAGCTTGTCATAGGTCGGCTTGCGCGCCTGCGCAATGGCGTTGGCGAAGGTCTCGGCCCGGTAACCCCAGCCGTCGAGAATGGTCAGAACTACAGGTCCCTGCTTTGGCATAAATCTCCACCCGATCTAAATCCGTTGCAATCTCAATGATGCCCCATCTGGTCGCGCGCAATCCAGCAGATGGCGTCCTCGCAGCCCAGGAACATGCGGCGAGTCTTCACATCCGCGGACAGGGTTCCCGCATTGAGCGCGATATGAAGGCGCGCGCTCGTCGCCAACCCCGGAATATTGGGTTGCGCAAAGACGGGAGTCACCAGGTTCAAACTTCCGATGGCCGCGAAGAGCGCAAAGCCCAGCCACCGCCGCTCTTGGAAGATCGTCGCCCCCGCCAGCAGCAAGAAGAAGAAGATTCCCGGAATCAGATAGCTCACTTCGATCGGGAACTTCAAAAACAGAGCCACGTTGCTGAGGAAAAATCCGGCCGAGATCGCCATGAGCTTCGCATGCTCCGAGTCCGGTTCGCGCCTCTGCCGCCAGGGATACACCGCCGCGGCATACGCCGAAACCACCATGGCGAGCGGTCCGATCGCGTACATACCCTTATACAGAAAGCGACCGAGGTAGCCCTTCCAGGTCCACAACGACGCCGGGCCGGTCATCGGCGCCATGAAGGCCAGCGTGTTATGCGCAAGGCGATACGACAACACGTAGACGGAACAGCCCAGCACCGCTGCGGCTATTCCAGAGATAGCTGTCTTCACCGCGCCCGCACTCAACCCACGCCGCCGGTAGATCTCGTAGCCGATCGCCGCCGCGTATCCTCCCGCGACCAACACGGCGTTCGCGCCGCGAAAGCTGATCGCCAGCCCACCCAGCAGCGCCGCCTGCACCGGCCGGTCGTCGAATAATCCCTCCGCCGCCAGCACCAGGCAGAGCAGCGACCACATATAGTCCATCGTCGACGTCGCGGCAATGACGACTACTGGAGTAACCACGAAACACGCCGCCATCAAGACTGGATGCCCAACGCGCAGCCGCTGCGCGATCCGCAGAAAACGCCAGAGCGCCACGCAGCTCACCGCAAGCGAACCAAGGTTGCTGAGCAAAGAGCCGCCCAGCGACGACAACGCATACACCACGGCCTCATACGTCCAGTAGCCGGGATTGCGAGAGGTCGCGAGCACATGCATCCGCCACGTCTGCGCACCGAACTGCAACACGCCATATGTGTCGTTATCGCTTCCATAGCCAAGAAAACAAAGCGGCAGAAGGCACAGTACGGCGACGGGAATTAACCAGGGATAACGGCTATTTCGCTGTGCGGGGGCGTGCTCCATCAGCAAAGACTACCACAGCAAAATTGTTGCCCCGCGACCGGGTATACGGAGAAAAGGGACCGTCGCAAAGACGGTCCCCATGCCCCACGAAACACCCACGCTACAGGCTGCAGTTGATCGACTCGATGCCCAGGAACTCCGCCGACTGGCCGAGCTCTTCCTCGATGCGCAGCAGCTGGTTGTACTTCGCAATCCGGTCCGTACGCGACGCCGAGCCGGTCTTGATCTGGCCCGCGCCCGTGCCGACCGCGAGGTCCGCGATGAAGGTGTCTTCCGTCTCGCCCGAACGATGCGAGATGATCGAAGTGAATCCGAAGCGGCGGCCCAGCTCGATCGCCTCCAGCGTCTCGGAGATTGTGCCGATCTGGTTCACCTTGATCAGGATCGAGTTGCCGGCCTTCTTCTCGATGCCCTGCTGTAGGCGCAGCGTGTTGGTCACGAAGAGGTCGTCGCCCACCAACTGCACCTTGCCGCCGATCTGCTCGGTCAGGTACTGCCAGCCTTCCCAGTCGTCCTCGGCCAGACCGTCCTCGATCGAGACGATCGGGTACTGACGCGTCCACGAAGCCCAGTAGTCCGCCATCTGCTGGCTCGTGTACTCGCTCTTGTCCGACTTCTTGAAGACATACTTCTGCTTCGCCTTGTCGTAGAATTCGCTCGACGCGGGATCGAGCGCGATGACGATGTCCTCGCCCGGCGTCAGACCGACCTTCTCCACCGCCTCGAGAATCAGCTCGATGGCCTCGGAGTTCGACTTCAGCGACGGCGCGAATCCGCCCTCATCGCCGACCGCCGTGTTGTAGCCCTTCTTCTTCAGCACGCTCTTCAGGGTGTGAAAGACCTCCGTGCCCTGGCGCAGCGCGTCCGAAAACGTCTCCGCGCCGACCGGCATGATCATGAACTCCTGGAAGTCGACGTTCGAGTCCGCGTGCGCTCCGCCGTTCAGAATGTTCATCATCGGCGTCGGCAGCAGGCAGGCGTTCACGCCGCCCAGGTAGCGGTAGAGCGGCATCTTCAGCGCCTTCGACGCAGCGCGCGCGGCAGCCATCGAGACCGCGAGGATCGCGTTCGCGCCCAGCCGCGACTTGTTCTCCGTACCGTCCAGCGCGATCATCGTCGCGTCCAGCATGCGCTGGTTCGAGGCGTCCATGCCGACCAGCTCGGGCGCAATCGCCGACTCGACGTTCTCGACCGCCTGCAGCACGCCCTTGCCCAGGTAATAGTCCTGGTCGCCATCGCGCAGCTCGACCGCCTCATGCTCGCCGGTGCTCGCGCCGCTCGGAACCGCCGCCCGGCCCATGGAGCCATCGGCCAGCAGAACGTCGGCTTCAACAGTAGGATTGCCGCGCGAATCCAGAATCTCGCGCGCGTGGATGGATACGATGTCGGTCATGGGAGTCCTTTGATCTTTCAGTAGAGAGGAAGGTGTGTGGCTGGCCACAATGCGGTGCTGCAGACGCTCGTTCAACTTGGGACGGCGGTCAACGGCGATAGGCCGGGCTGTGGAGTCGCCTCCGGCCGGCGCAATCATCTGGACAAGCTCTATCTCGGTTCGTTTCACTATGCGGATTCTAACAACTTCAACCACCGATTCAAAAATGTCACTGGTCCGACCATACATTTCTTGTGCTTCGCGGAGATTGCGGTGTCATTGCGGCACGATGAAGAGCCGCCCGTATTGCCTGCCTCGATTCCCTCCCATCTATTTCGCTGGCCCCGTTCCATGGCCCGTTTTAGGCTCCAACCTGAGAGTTAGGATTGTCCGCTCTCCCGGAGAAGACCCCATGAAGACCACCCAGACGAATCTCGCGGCCGCCGCGCTGCTCGCCTTCGCCACCTCGGCCGCGTTCGGCCAGACCTCCGGCGTCAGCCATCCCGACGAGACGGTCATCCAGCAGCAGCCGATTCAGGACGCACCGGCAGCCACGGCGCCGGTCGCCGCCACGCCGGCGACAACGGCTCCGGCGGAGACGGTCTACCTGCCGTACAACCCCGGCAAGCCCGCGCCCGTCCTTAGCGCCGCCGCCGCATCCACCGAACTCGCGCCCGCGAACGACGTCACGCTCAACCGCCGCTCCACCGCCGCGCTGCCCGATCCCGACGCCGGCATCGTCACCCGTGTCGCTGGCCCGTCCAACGAGCTGCCTCCCGGAACGCTGCTCAAGGTCCGCATGGTGGAAGGACTTTCCACCAAAGCCACCACCCCCGGCAGCCGCTTCGACGCCACGCTGGCCGAAGCCGTCCTCCGCGACGGACAGGTGATGCTCCCGGTCGGAACCATCCTCTCCGGCCGCGTCACCGAGGTACACGGCGGACGCCGCATCAAAGGCGCCGCATCCATCCTGCTGCAGCCGCAGATCCTCACCCTGCCCGACGGCACGCACTACACCATCCACGGCCAGGTGATCGACACCAACCTCTACCGCTCCACCAAGGTCGACCGCGAAGGCAAGATCGTCCGCCGCGATCACCCGAAGGAGACCGCAACCGTGCTCGCCCTGACCACCGGCAGCGCAGCCGCGGCAGGCGCGGTCTTCGGCGGCGGAGCAGGCGCGCTGATCGGCGCAGGCGTTGGTGCAGGCCTCAGCACCGCATGGTGGCTGAAGCAGGACCGCCAGACCTCCCTGCCACCCGAGACCGGTCTGACCATCTCGCTCACCGCGCCGCTCGCCTTCCCGACGAAGTAGGGTTTCGGGACGCGGCACAAACGCTCGTCATCCTGAGCTACGCGAAGAACCCCCGTGTTGGCTTTTGCACTTGCCTTTGCTCTCGTTCGAGAGAGAACAAAAGCAACGACAAAAGACCAAGACAGGGGTTCTTCACTGCGTTCAGAATGGCGGGCGTTTGTGCCGCCAGCCTATACGCAATCCTTCAAATCCCGCACCAGCTTGTCCACCCGCGCCAGCTCCGTATCCCACGCGAACATGAACCGCGCCGCACCGCCGATAAAGGTGTAAAACAACCAGCCCTTCGCCCGCAGCCGGTCGAGAATCGCATCCGAAGCGGCGAGGAAAACGGCATTCGCCTCCACCGGCCCGACCAGCTTCACGCCGGCGATCCCAGCCACCTGACCCGCGAAGTACGTCGCGCAGTCATTCGCATGGCGTGCGTTCTTCAGCCACGCGCCCGAACCCAGCATCCCCACCCACGGCGCGGCAAGAAACCGCATCTTCGACGCCAGTTGCCCCGCCTGCTTGCAGCGGTAGTCGAAGTCCACCGCCATCTTGCGGTCGAAGAAGACGACCGATTCGCCGACCGCCATGCCGTTCTTCGTGCCGCCGAAGCAAAGCACATCGACCCCGGCCTTCCACGTCATCTCCGCCGGGGTGCAGCCCAGTGCGGCGACGGCGTTCGCGAAGCGCGCGCCGTCCATGTGCAGCGAAAGGCCATGCTCCTTGCAAGTCTCGGACAGCGCCCTCACTTCGGCGGGAGTATAGACGCGGCCAGTCTCGGTCGACTGCGTCATCGTGACGACCTTCGGCTTCGGATAGTGGATATCCATCCGCTTGGTCGCGAGTTCACGGATCGCGGCCGAGCTGAGCTTGCCGTCCTCCGACCGCGCCACCAGCAGCTTGGAGCCGTTCGAGAAGAACTCCGGCGCGCCGCACTCATCCGTCTCCACATGCGCCGAATCGCAGCAGATGATGCCCTGATAAGACTGGCAAAGCGAGGCCAGCGCCAGCGAGTTCGCCGCCGTGCCGTTGAAGACGAAAAACACCTCGCAATCCTTCTCGAAAAGCTCGCGGAAGGCGTCCGCCGCATGCTGCGTCCAAGGGTCGTTGCCGTAAGCCGGCGCATGGCCGTGGTTCGACTCTTCGATGGCCGCCATCGCCTCAGGACAGATACCCGAATAGTTGTCGCTCGCAAACTGCTGTTCTAAAGGAACCATTTCCACCGTATCTTCTTGTTCTTGTTCTCTTGTTTGTCATTCCCGCAGGGAATCTGCTGTTGCTTGTCGTACTTGCTTTTCCTGTTTGTCATCCTCGTAGAGGATCTGCTGTTGTCCCTCTTAATCCCGCACCTGCGCCAGCAAACGCTTCCAGTTCTTCTGATTCCGCCGGTAGCTCTTCTTCAGATCCTCAAGAATTCGCTCAAAATCGGCATGCCCATTCAACCGCCGCCAGGCAGGATTCTTCGAGAACCAGGGATAGTTCTCATTGCCAAGATAGATCGCACGCCGCAGCCAGTGCAGCGCCTCGGACTCATCGCCTTCGAGCGCAAAGTACGTCGCCAGCCGGTAGGCCATCTCGCTATCCGCCTCGGCGGCGGAGAGCGTCTCGTCGATGATGAAGCTCGCCGCCTTCTGCCGCTCGCCCAACTGCACATAGCAGAGAGCGATCGTCGGAAAGACGATGCGCAGGCTGGACTCGTGGCTGATCACGTCTTCGAGCGTCTCAACCGCCTTCGCCGGGTCGCCCATCCGCATCTGCTGATAGCCCAGCGAGATGCGCAGCAGCGGCTGCCGAGGCTCGAGCGTCAGCCCCTTTTCCAGCTCGTCCGCTGCGAGTTCCAGTTGATTCTGATACTGATACACCCGCGCGCGATTGTTATAGATCAACGCCGCATTCGACGGATTCAGCCGCAGCGAGATGTTGAACTGGTCCAGCGCCTCCTCGTACATGCCGTCGATACGCAGTGTCTGTCCCGCGACCAGATGGACGTTCCAGTCGTTCGCCGCCGTCTGTAGCAGGTGCTCGATGCCGTGGCGTGCCGACTCCTTCTCACCGCGCGACAGCAACATATACACGCGATACAGATTCGACTCCACCGACCCAGGATCGAGGCTCAGCGCCTTGTCGAAAGCGCGGCGCGCTTCGAGCACATGCATCTGCCCGCCCAGCCCATGCCGCGCATACTGCAGGTGCGTAATGCCCAGTCCCGACCAGCCCGGCGCATAGTTTGCGTCCTGTTTGGTCACCGACTCGAACAGCTCCCGCGCCCGGTTCAGGTCGTCCCGCGAACCCGTCCGCGACATGAACGACGACAGCACCGCGCGCGCCTGTAGATAGTCCTCCGAGTTCACCTCGGTCAGCGAAGCCGTGCGCGCGCCCTCCGTCGGCTGCAACCCGCCGAAGCCCTGCAGCGTGCTGAAGACCTCGTTGCAGATCTCCGACTGCACCGCCACCAGGTCGAACGACGCCACATTGATCGAACCGCCCGCCTTCACGCTCTGCCCGTTGACGTCCAGTAGCTGCCAGTTCAGGTCGAAGCCTTTGTCCGAGCGCAGAAAATTGCCCGTCAGCACGAAGTTCACCATCAGCTTCTTGCCGATGCTCAGCGGATCGAGCTGCTGCGTCGCAACGGTCGCAAGCGCCGACGAAGGCCGCACCACCAGCGACGGCATCCGCGCCAGCCGCGCGGCGATGGCGTCGGCCAGCGCATAGCCATAGAGCGGCGAAGGCGCATCCGGTCCCTGCCCGCCGAAGTTGATGAACGGCAGTGCGACGATGGTGTTCAGCTTGCTCGCCGCTGGCGAAGAAGACTCGCGAAAACGCTCCGCCAGCATGGAGAGAATGCCCGTCGTCCGCTTCTCTTCCTCCGGAGTATCGAGCGCCAGCCGGCCCTGCGAGGGCATCATCGTAATGGTGCCCTCGCCCGGCATCCCCACCGAGTCCATCTGGTGCGCCATCATGATCGTCTTGAGCGCCTCGCGCACATCGGCGGCCGAGGCAAAGCGCGCCGAGGGCTGCTTCTCGAGGCAGCGGAAGATGACCGACTCCAGCTCCACCGGCAGATGCGGCACGATCTCGCGAATCGGCGTCGGCTCCGCGTACTGAATGGCGCGGATCGATTGAAACTCCTGCGCGTCCGGCCGGTGAAACGGATGCCGCCCGGTCGCAAGCTCATACAGAATCAACCCCAGCGCGAAGATATCCGACTGCACGCTCGATTGCCCGGTGACGAACTGCTCCGGCGCCATGTACGCGATCGTGCCGCCCCGCGCCGTGTACGTCGCGCCCGCCGGCGCCACACGCGGCGCCGCCGGACCGGCGGGATCGAACTCCGCCTCCTCGACGTTGTTGAGCCGCCGAGCCAGGCCGAAGTCCAGAATCTTGATCAGCCCGCCCTCCGTCAGCATGACGTTGGCGGGCTTCAGGTCGCGATGGAAGATGCCGAGGTAATGCGCAGCCGCCAGTCCGTCCGCGATCTGGATTCCGGCCGAGAGCACCAGTTGCAGATTTGCCGGACCAGCCGTGATCAGCTTGTCGAGCGCCTGCCCCGGGATGTACTGCATGACGATGTAGGCTTCGTCGTCCGCCTCGCCCACATCGTAAATCGCGCAGACGTTGGGATGATCGATGGCCGAGGCCAGGCGCGCCTCGCGCAGTTGCGTCATTCGCATCTGCTCAAGCGTCAGCGAACCGCGTTTGAGCAGCTTGAGGACGACAGGCCGCTGCAGCAGCGTATCGTTCGCAAGAAACACGACCCCGCTGCCACCCGTCCCGATCTTGCGTACAAACTCGTAGTGCTCAATGATGCGGCGCTTCATACATCCATTATCGCAAGAGTAACCCTGTGGAGTATGAAGGTGGACCTATTTGCAGCGGTTCGCGATTCGAAATGGGTCGTTCAGTGCCCCTTGCCCCGCTCCCACGGACGCGGCGTCACCGGGTCGTCCTGCCACTTCTGCCGCCGGCCCACAATGAACATGATCATGCCGAAGATGAACATCACCAGCCCCCAGCCCAGGTTCAGGTTGACGCCCATCGACTTCTCATACAGCGCCACATTGCCGCGCGTAAAGATGCCGTACAGGCTCATGATGCCGCCCGTAATCAGGAAGATCAGCCCCAGCGGTACGCGAATATCCAGTCCCATCTCAATCCCCCCTATGCCGCCGTCTTCTTCCAGCCCCGCCCCAAAAGCCTGTCATCCTGAGCGCAGCGAAGGACCTGCGTCTGCACTTCTTTTTTGTCATTCCCGAAGGGAATCTGCTTCTGTCTCTGTCTCTAAGCGAACACCAGATTCAAAACCACCAGCATCCCCAGCACCGCGAACGCCAGCGTCGAAGGCTTCTCGTACCACTCCAGGTGCGTCTCCACCGGCTTCGGCGTCAGCGAGTAAACCAGTCCCACCAGCTCCGACTCCGGCCGCGGCGCCGTCACCATCGAGACCGCCATCGTCACCAGCAGGTTGACCGTGAACGCAAAGATCGCCGTCCAGAAGTTCTGCGCCATGTCGCTCGGGTACGTGTGGACGAGGTGAATCCATGCGCCGTGAATGCCCGGCTGCGCGTCCGCCGGAAGGGTCAGCCCATGATGGACAAGAGCCGCGCCCGTACCGGCCAGCAGGCCCGTAAACGCTCCGTGCCCGGTCGTCCGCTTCCAGAACATGCCCAGCAGGAACGTCGCGAACAGCGGCGCGTTCACCAGCGAGAAGATCAACTGCAGCGCGTCCATGATGTTGTTGAAGCTGGTCGCCGCATACGCCGCCGCGACCGACAGGATCACGCCGCCGATCGTCGCCATCCGGCCCATCCAGAGGTAGTGCTGGTCCGAGCCCTTTTTGTTGATGTACGCCTGATAGATGTCGTAGGTCCAGACCGTATTGAAGGCCGTGACGTTGCCCGCCATGCCGGACATGAAGCTCGCCAGCAGCGCCGTCAGCCCCAGGCCGAGGATGCCCGTCGGGAAGAAGTGCAGCAGCATCACCGGGATCGCGAGATCGTAGTTATAGACCGGGTTGCCGTTCGTATCGAGCACCGGCTTGCCGCTCAGGGCGTCCATCTTCTGTGGAATGATACCGTGCGGATGCGCCTCGTCGAGCGGAACAGCCGAGCCGGGGTTGGCATGCGAGACCACAGCCGCACCCGCGCCAGGCATATGCGAGGTCACCGAGACGGCGATCAGGCCGGGCAGAATGACGAGAAACGGGAAAAACATCTTCGGAATCGCCGCGATCAGCGGCACGCGGCGCGCCGAGACCTCGGAGTCCGCCGCCATGGCGCGCTGAATGACCAGAAAGTCCGTGCACCAGTAGCCGAACGAGAGCACAAACCCGAGCCCCATCGCCAGGCCGACCCACTCCACGCCCAGCGAGTTGGTGGATGCATGCGCCATGCCCTGCCACGAACGCGTCATCGTCGTCGGCAGCGTGTGCTTGATGCCGTCCCACCCGCCCACGTTCTTCAGCCCGATCCACACCAGCGGAGCAAAACCCGCCACGATCAGGAAGAACTGCAGCACCTCGTTATAGATAGCCGACGTCAGGCCGCCAAGGAAGATGTACCCCAGCACGATGACCGCCGACAGAATGACCGAGACGTGGAAGATGTACTGATCCGGAATGATGCCGTGAAAGAGTCCCAGCGCCTGAATCAGCAGCGCCATCGCGTACATCGAAATGCCCGAGCTGAAGACGGTCATGATGGCGAAGGAGAACGCATTCACCGCGCGCGTCTTCTCGTCGAAGCGCATGCGCAGGTACTCCGGCACCGAGCGCGCCTTCGATCCATAGTAGAACGGCATCATGAAGATGCCCACGAAGACCATCGCCGGGATCGCGCCGATCCAGTAAAAATGGCTGGTGATGATGCCGTACTTGGCGCCCGACGCGCCCATGCCGATCACCTCCTGCGCGCCGAGGTTGGCGGAGATGAACGCCAGTCCGCACACCCAGGCCGGGATCGACCGGCCGGCCAGAAAAAAGTCGTTCGACGTGCGCATGTATCGCTTCAGCGCGAAGCCGATGCCCAGCACAAAGATGAAATAGACCAGCATGATCAGCCAGTCGATATAGGTCAGGTTCACGTCAATTCCTCTGGAAACCCGCTGTCCGGATTGTGAGCTTCTGCCGGAACTGTACTTGGTTTCATCACGCGAGTCCAGAGTTTCAAATCGGCCCCTCCCTGGACAGTCGCCAGACAGCCGCCAGCCGATAAAGTTTTTTTATCCGGGCGAATGACCAAAGACCGAAATATGGCATCCTAGGGTCTATAAGCCTGAAAAAGCCTGCGCCTCTGGCGCGTCTGGGCGCGGGAGATTGAATCATTGGAAGCTGAAAAGAACGAAACCTCTGGCCGCGTCGAGCATGCCATTCTGCTGATCGACGACAACGCCGTTCAGGCTGCCACACGGCAGACTATCCTGAAGCGCGCCGGCTACTTCGTCATCGCCGCATTGAATCCCATGCGCGCCCTCGAGCAGTTTCGCGCGGATGAATTCCCCGCTCCGATCGAGCTTGTCATTACCGATCACCTCATGCCCGGGATGACCGGCGCAGAGTTTGTCCGCGAGCTGCGCAAGACACACTCCGGCATCCCGGTCCTCGTCATCAGCGGCCTCGAGGAGGCGGAGCAGGAATACGCCGGCATGAACGTCCTCTTCCGCATGAAACCTCTGCTGCCGGACAATCTCTTGGCGAGCGTTCATCGGTTGATCATGAAGTCCTGAAATAAAAAGGCTTAGCGCCGATGCCACGGTTTGAAGCGCGACCTTGAACGATCTGAGAGAGAGTAACGTGGAATCGGTGAAATTTGGCGCTGATTCTTGTTGCTTGAGTTCGTTTAGCGACGTTTCTTTGGCACATCCGTCCTCCCCTTGAGAGAATAGGACGAGGCCAAATGAATACGCACCCGATGCCGGAGTTCGGCAGCTTCTCCCTCATGCTCGCGCTTGCGCTGAGCGTTTATACCTTTGTCGTCGGCGCGATCTCCCTCTTTCGGTCACATCGCGAGATCGCCCGCGGCGCACAGATCGGCTCCCCCGCGCTCGCGCTTTCGAGCCGCCTGCAGGAGAGCGCGCGCCGGGCCGGCATCGCCAGCTTCGTCGCCGTGCTGGCGGCCGCATTCGCCCTCATCTGGGCCGCGATGACCAACGACTACTCCGTCTCCTACATCCTGCACCACACCAACCGCGAGCTGACGACGGCCTACAAGTTCGCCGCGCTCTGGTCCGGACAGGAGGGTTCGCTCCTGCTCTGGGCTTTCCTGCTCTCGGCCTACGGCTTCGTCCTGCGGGTGCGCCACAAGGTCGACGTCCGGCTCTCGGCCTATGCGTCGACCATTCTCGCCAGCGCGCAGGTCTTCTTCCTGCTGCTGATCACCGAGGCCAGCCACCCCTTCGCCATTCAGCCCGGCCCGGTCGCGGAGAACGGCTTCGGCCTCAATCCCCTCCTCCAGTACCCCGAAATGATCATCCACCCGCCGATGCTCTACCTCGGCTACGTGGGCTTCACCGTTCCTTTCGCCTTTGCGCTCGGCGCACTGATGATGCGCTACCCAGGCGAAAAGTGGATTCACATCACCCGCCGCTGGACGATGGTCACCTGGATGTTCCTCACCTGCGGCATCATGCTGGGCGCGCACTGGGCGTACTCGGTGCTGGGATGGGGCGGCTACTGGGGTTGGGACCCGGTCGAAAACGCCAGCTTGATGCCGTGGCTCACCGGCACCGCCTTCCTCCACTCCGTCATGATGCAGGAAAAACGCGGCATGATGAAGAGCTGGAACGTGTGGCTCATCTTCTCCACCTTCCTGCTGACTCTGCTCGGAACGCTGCTCACCCGCGCCGGCCTCGTCAGCTCCGTCCACGCCTTCGCCCAGTCCAGCATCGGCACCTGGTTCTACGGCTTCATGCTGGTCGTGCTCTCGGTCTGCGTCTTCACCTTCTTCCTCCAGAAGGACCACCTGAAGTCCGAGAATCGCCTCGAGTCCGTCGTCAGCCGCGAAGCCAGCTTTCTTTTCAACAACATGATCCTGCTGGCGGCCTGCTTCGTCGTACTCTGGGGCACGCTCTTCCCCATCCTCAGCGAGTACGTCGACGGCACCAAAACCACGGTTGGCGCGCCGTTCTACAACCGCGTCAACATCCCCATCGGCCTGTTTCTGCTGATGCTGACCGGAGTCGGCCCCCTCCTGGCCTGGCGTTCCACCTCGCTGCGCGCGATCCGCCGCAACTTCGTCCTGCCCGGCATCGCGGTCGTCGCGTCAGCCGTCGTCCTCATCATCGCGGGCGTCCGGCCGTGGTCGGCTGGCGACGACTGGCAGTCCGTCTTCTTCTCGCTGATGGCCTTCTCGGGCGGCGCGGGCGTCATCACCGCCATCTTCGCGGAGTTCCTGCGCGGAGCATCCGTAGTCCGTACCCAGACCGGCCGCAACCTCGCCGCTTCGGCGCTGACACTGGTCCAGCGCAACACGCGCCGGTATGGCGGATACCTCGTCCACTTCGGCATCGTCGTCATGTTCATCGGCATCGCCGGCGGCGCCTTCAACCGCTCGCACGAGCAGGAGATGGGCTTCGGCGACTCCATGCAGATGGGCCCTTATAAGGTCGTCTGCCAGTCCTACACCCAGGACTCGAACCCCGTCTACGAGACCGACTTCGCGCTGCTCGACGTCTACCGCAACGGAAAAAAGGTCACCCAGCTCGCACCCGAGAAGCGCTTCTACCTCGCCAGCTCTACCCCGATGACCGTCGTCGCGCTGCACTCAACCGCCATCTCCGACCTCTACGTCATCTTCGAGGGCCGCAACCCGGACTCCGATAAGCCGATCATCAAGGTCTTCCTCAACCCGCTGATGATCTGGATCTGGATCGGCGTCGTCATCGTCGTCCTCGGCACCATGGTCGCGCTCATTCCCGCAGCCGGAGCCCGCAAGCGCGAGACCTCACCCGCCACCCTGCCCGAATCGCTCACCGAGGTCCACCATGCTTAAGCTCTTCTTTGGTGGAAGCATGGGGATTAAGCCCCATGAAACAACCACGCCGCAAAAGGGCTTTAGCCCTGGGCTTTCGTTGAAGCGCTGCACCCACCTCTTGACCATCGCCCTGCTGGCCGTCGTCATGCTCGGCGCGAACGACCCCGAGGCCCGCTTCAACAAGGTCGGCCACGAGATGATGTGCGTCTGCGGCTGCGGCCAGGTGCTGCTGGAGTGCAACCACGTCGGCTGCCCGGACTCCGCGCGCATGATCGGCGAACTCCACACCCAGATCGACTCAAACACCCCAAGCTCCGCCATCCTGAACTGGTTCGCCGGCAAGTATGGCGCCACCGTCCTTGCCGCGCCCATCCGTGGCGGATTCGATAACGTCGCCTGGATCATGCCGTTTGCCGTCTTCGGCTTCGGCACCCTCGGCACCGCCTTCCTCGTGCAGATGTGGAGCAAGAAGCGCCGCCTGGCCGCCGCGGGCGTCGCCACCGTCGACTCCAACAACTGGGAGAAGATCTCCCCCGAAGCCCGCGCCCTGCGCGAAAAAATCCGCAAGGAGACCGAATACCAGTGAGCCTCCTCGCTAGCATCTCCCTTTCGCTGATCCTCTTCGCCTACATCTTCTGGCCGGAGCGCAACCCCTTCGTCCAGGCCGACAAGACCCGCGTCGACTACCTGCGCGAACGCAAGGACTCGATCTACGAAAACCTGCGCGACCTGAACTTCGAATACCTCGCCGGCAAATACCCCGAACAGGACTACGCCGAACAGCGCGCCAGCCTCGAAGACGAAGCCGCCAGCGTCATGGCCGAGATGGAAGCGCTGGAATCAAGAGGCATCTTCGCAGGTCGCGCCCGCCGATAATTAGCCACAGATGGCTGTCATCCTGAGCGAAGCGAAGGACCTGCTTTGCTCAAATCGCCGACACCGCCCGGGTGCCCCATCCATCGCAGCCTCACCGCGATGGGTGGGACGTACACCGCCCGAACCGGCTACATCAAATGAACCGCATCCACATCCACCACTAAGTTCCTTCTCGGAATCTCCACCGACTCCGCGTGCCGCATCATCGCCCGCAGCGCATCCCCCAGCACCTGCCGCCGCTCGGCCTTCAGCACGAAGTGGAACCGATAAATCCGCTTCAGCCGCGTGATCGGCGCCGCAGCCGGCCCAAGCACCTTGATCCCCACCAGCCCGGTCTTCTGGAACCACCGCCCCAGCGTAGCCGCCCACCCGGCCGCCTCCTCCAGCCTGTCGCTCTGGACGATCACATTCGCCAGCACCGCGAACGGTGGATAGTGCATCCACCGGCGATACTGCATCTCCTTCGCGACGAACCCCGGATAGTTGTGCTCCGCCGCGAACTTCACCGCGTAGTGGTCCGGATGATATGTCTGCACCAGCACCTTCCCCGGCAGCTCCCCGCGCCCCGCCCGGCCCGAGACCTGGGTTAGCAACTGAAACACCCGCTCCGCCGCGCGAAAGTCCGGCAGCCCCAGCGCAAAGTCCGCCCCCACCACACCGACCAGCGTGACGCCGTGGATGTCGTGCCCCTTGGCGATCATCTGCGTCCCGACCAGCAGGTTGATCTCGCCCGCATGCAGTCGCGTCAGCAGCCGTTCCATATCGCTGCGCCCACGTACCGTATCGCGATCCATCCGGCCGATCCGCGCGCCGGGAAAGATCTCCTGCAGCCGCTCCTCGCCCTGCTGCGACCCGACACCCATAAAGTAGAGGTGCTCGCTCTGGCACTTCGGACAGGTCGTCGGCACCGTCCGGCGGAAGCCGCAGTAGTGACACTCCAACCGCTGCCCGGGCTGCGCCATTCCGTCGCCCGTCTCGGCCACCGGCTTGTGGTAAGTCATTGAAATCGCGCAGTTCTCGCACTCGATCTTCTCCCCGCAGCTCCGGCACATGACCACAAACGAGTAGCCGCGCCGGTTCAGCAGGACGATCGCCTGCTCCCCGCGGTCGAGCGTGGCCTGCGTCTCGACGATCAGCCGCCGGCTGAAGATCTCCTCCTTGCCCACCTGCTGGAACTCCGCGCGCATGTCGACCAGCTCCACCGCAGGCAGGGGCCGGTTCGCCACGCGCTTGTGCATCTCGATCAGGTGATACCGCCCGCGTTCGGCGTTCGCCCAGCTCTCGAGCGAAGGCGTCGCCGACCCCAGCACCACTGTGGCCTCGTTCAGCTTCGCGCGCATCACCGCGACGTCGCGGCCGTGGTAGCGCGGCGTCTCCTCCTGTTTGTAGCTCGAGTCGTGCTCCTCGTCGACGATCACCAGCCCCAGCCGCACCATCGGGGCAAAGACCGCCGACCGCGTCCCAACGACGATCCGCGCCTCGCCCCGCCGGATGCGATGCCACTGCTCCGCCCTTTCGTCGGGGGTCAACTGCGAGTGCAGCAACGCGACCTCACCCGCGAACGCCGCATGCATCTGCCCCGCCATCGCCGGGGTCAACCCGATCTCCGGCACCAGCAAGAGCGCGGACCTGCCCGCATCGAGCGCGCGCTGCATCGCCGCAAAGTACACCGCCGTCTTGCCCGAGCCGGTGACGCCGAAGAGCAGATGCGGCCGGAAGCCACCCTTCTCCATCGCGGCGGCAATCGTCCCGACGGCCTCCATCTGCTCCTCGTTCAACGCATGCTCGTGCGCGTGCTTCTTCCCGCCCGAGGCGAGGCCGCCGAGGTGAAAATCCTCCGCCTCCTCCGAAACCGCGACCAGCCCACGCTTCACCAGCGTCCCCAGCGTCGACTCCGGAACCCCGGCCTCGCGCAGGGTCACCTGAAGGTCCCGCACCGGCAGCCGTCCGCCCACCGCCGCCAGCTCCGCCATCACGGCCAGTTGGTTGTCGTTCAGCTTCGGTAAACGCGCACCCGCCTCGGGCTCGACCAGCGCCGCCACCCGATACGTCCGGCGCGCGTCCCGCTCCTCGGCCAGCGCCTCGCGGGTCAACCACTTCTTCCGCACCATGCCTTCGAGCAGCGCCTTGTTCGCCTGCGTCGCGGATCGCAGCGCGCCCATCTTCGCCGGCTCCCCGCTCTCCAGATAGTTCAGCACCGCGTACTCGCGATTCTGCTCCTCCGGGGTCAGCTTCGACCGCCGCGATGAGCCCTTCGCCGCCCCGTCGTACAGCACCCGCCGCCCCGCCTCGGCGATGCGGTAGAGAAACTGCCGCTTCACCTCAGCCGCCAGCGGCAGCATCCCACGCAACACCTCGCCCAGCGGCGCGCAGTAGTAATGCGCAATCCAGGCGGCCAGCTTCATCAACTCACCCGGCAGCACGGGGGCCAGGTCCAGCACCTGCTGCACGGGCTTTGCATCAAACTCCGCCGGAGCCAGATCGTGCAGCTTGACCACCACGCCCATCAACCGCTGCCCGGCAAACGGAACCAGCACCCGCGCACCCACCGCCGGAACCTGCCCGTTCACCGCATAGGTAAAGGTCTGGTCCAGCGGTACAGGCAGGGCGACATCGCAAAAGGCAGGCACACCTTAACCCTACCGGAAATCCTTGGGTTGAATGCACCGCCCTTTGTCTATCATTCCCGAAGGGAATCCGCTTCTGCCTTCGTTTGCCTGACCATGGAAGACTGGGTGCCCCATCCATCGCGCCTGTGCGATGGATGGGACGTAAACCGCTAACCCCGCTTCGGCCCGGTCAACCCAAGCTCCGCCATCACCAACTGCAGGTCCTTCCAGGCCTCGCCCTTCTTCGCCGGATCCCTCAGCAGAAACGCCGGATGATACGTCACGATCGCCTTTGCCCCACGCACATCGCGCCAGCTTCCGCGCAGCGAGGCCAGCGACTGCCGCACCCCGAGCAGATACGTCGCGGCCGTCGCGCCCAGCGCCACGATCACCCGCGGCTGCACCACATCGATCTGCCGCAGCAGGAACGGCGAGCAGGTATTGGCCTCCACTGGCTCCGGCTGACGGTTCGCCGGCGGACGGCACTTCACGATGTTCGCGATATAGACCTCTTCGCGCTTCACGCCCATCGCCTGAATCATGTTGTTCAACAACTGGCCCGCCTTGCCGACGAACGGAATACCGCTCGCGTCCTCATCCGCGCCTGGCCCTTCGCCGACGAACATCAGTCGCGCGTTCGGGTCGCCGTCGGCGAAGACAATCTTATGCCGCCCGGCGTAGGCCAGCGGACACCGGGTGCAGTCGCCGATGTCGAGCCGGATGGCCTCGAGCGCGGCTGCCTTCTCCCCGGCGGGAACCGGAGCGGCAGGCAAAGGAGCGAGCACATTGAACGAGACGGGACGCGGGATGGTCGACTCCACAGGAGAAGCTGACGCCGCGATCGAAACAGGCTTGGCGATCGGCGGAGGCTCGACCGAAGCGACCCGCGCCGCAGGCGCCGCCGCAACCGCTCGAACTTCTACCGGACGCGCCGCCGGAGCTGCCGCTCGCACCCCCTTCGGCGGGTCCGCAATCGGCACAGGATCGCCATCGCGGTAGAAATCGTAGATGCCCATATCCCGAAAGTATTCGAGATACGAGAGCACCGGATGTTGCTTCAGGTCTGGATCGGCTGGCATCGCAAGCCTGAGTCTATCAAGCTCCGCGGAGGATTACGCCGCCGGCTCGACCAGCTTCGCATTCAGCACGAAGGTGACGTGTCCTTGCTTGATCTCGTCCTGCGCGACGCGGCAGGCCTTGGTCGACTTCGAGGCCACCAGTTGAGGAGCACCAGACTGCAACTGCCGGGCACGCCGCGCAGCACCTTTTACCAGGCTGTACTTATTGTGCAGAGCATCGATCGTCGTCATTCGAATGTCCCCCTACCGCAAACTTTACCCGAATCGGTAAATTTGTCCAGAAGATTCGCAACAATGTCGCGCATTATGGGCGATTCATGCACTCCAACGGGGATCTACAGCCGATATATATGGCTTTTTGCCGTACTCGATCAGCCGAAGCTCGCCAGCGCCGCCGCCAGCCGGGGCGATGCCGCGTCCGTCCGGCAGGCCGAGGCCAGCGCCTCGACCCCAGGCTCGCCGCGCTCGCACAGCACGACTGCCCGCATCTCAGCCACGGCCTGGTCGAGCACATCGTTCACCAGCGCGTACTTGTACTCGCGTATGCGCGAAAGCTCCTTGCGCGCCTCCAGCAGCCGCCGCTCGATCACCGACTCCACCGTCATGTGCTCGGCCTCGCTGCGGTTGCGCAGACGCATCTCCAACACCTGAGGGCTGGGCGGCAGGATGAAGATCGAGATCGCCGCCGGCAGCTTCTGCATCACCTGCATCGCACCCTGCACGTCGATGTCGAGCAACAGATCCTTGCCCTCGCTCCGCGCATGCTCGAGCGCCGCCAGCGCCGTGCCGTAGTAGTTGCCGAAGACCTCGGCCCACTCCAGAAACTCGCCCGCCGCAATCATCGCCTCGAACCTATCGCGGGTGGTGAAGTGGTACTCCTGCCCATCCTGCTCCGAGCCGCGCGGAGGCCGCGTCGTATAGGAGATCGAGAAATCCAGCCCCTCGACCAGCGTGCGCAACTGCGAGACCAGCGTCGACTTGCCCGACCCCGAGGGGGCCGAGATGATAAAAAGAATGCCTGCCATGTTGGGTTAAGTGTACCTGCTACGAACGATTGAGTTTTCGGCCCACCCCAAACTCTCGTCATCCTGAACGAAGTGAAGGATCCCTGTATCGGCGCTTGTCTTCTCTGGCGCTACGAAGGCTTTTGTTTGAAAGCTTTTCTTTACTCCAGATTCTGAACCTGCTCCCGCGCCCGCTCGAACTCCAGCTTCATCGCCAACCCAAGCTCCGTGATCCGCAACCCCGCCTCACCCGCCGCCCCGCCGGTCTTCGAAAGCAGCGTATTCGCCTCGCGGTTCAACTCCTGCAGCAGGAAATCCAGCGGCTTGCCGGTCTCGCCGCCGGCGTCCAGCAGCGCCGCAAACCGGGCGACGTGCGTCCGCAGGCGAACGAGCTCCTCCTCGACATCGCCCCGCTCAGCCAGCAACGCAGCCTCAGCCAAAAGCTTCTCCTCCGGAATCGCAGTCTCCACCAACAGCTCGGCCATCCGGGCCTTCAGCCGTTCGAACTGCCTCTGCGTCACCGACGCCCGCAGCTCCGAAGCCTCCTCCACCATCGCCGACACCCGCGCGAGCGACGCCTTCAACTCCGCCGCCAACGCGGCGCCCTCCGCCGCACGCACCGCCTGGTAGGCCTCGAACAGGCCGTCGAGCGTAGCCATCACCGCCGTCGACACCTCGGCGGGATTCCGCCGCCCCGGCGCCGCGTCGGCCGCGACCGTCATCACGCCGGGCATCCGCAGCAGCTCGTGCAGATTCGGATCGGCGGTGAGCCGATGCAGGTGCGACGCATGCTTGAACGCCGCGAGGTACGCCGCCAGCGTCGGCTCATCCAGCGAGAGCTGCACCGCAGGCTTGCCCTCGGGCCTGGCGTCGAACGAAAGAGTGAACTCGATATGGCCCCGGCGGACATGCGCCCGGATCGCCCGACGCAGCTCAGCCTCGAGCGCATCCAGCCCGCCCGGCAGGCGAAGCTGCAGATCGAAGTGGCGATGATTCACCGACTTCAGCGTCAGGCTGAAGCCGTCGCCGGTCTCCGGCACACAGCCCTGGACCGTTGCGTACCCGGTCATCGAAAGTACACTGTTCTCGCTCAAGACAATCCTTCCACCGCGTCAGGGTCGGCTCCCGCCGCCTCCGGGCCGTCGCTGGCAAACTGCAGATCGTACAGCCGCTTGTAGGTGCCGGAGTGCGCCAGCAACTCGTCGTGCGTGCCCTGCTCGACGATACGGCCACGGTCCAGAACCACGATACGCGTCGCGCGCCGCACCGTCGAGAGCCGGTGCGCGATCACGAAAACCGTCCTCCCCTGCATTAAGTTTTGCAGTGCAAGCTGCACAAACGATTCACTTTCCGCATCCAGCGCACTGGTCGCCTCGTCGAGGATCAAGATCGGCGCATTCTTCAAAATCGCGCGCGCGATCGCCAGCCGCTGACGCTCGCCCCCGCTCAGCCGCACGCCCTTTTCCCCGATCTTCGTGTTGTAGCCATCCGGCATGCGCAGGATGAAGTCATGCGCGAGCGCCATCTTCGCCGCCTCTTCCACGCGCTTCAACGGCACATCCGGCTGGCCGTAGGCGATGTTGTTCCGCACCGTGTCGTTGAAGAGGACCGTCTCCTGCGTCACCTTGCCGATCTGCTTGCGCAGGCTTTCGATGGTCACATCGCGCAGGTCGTGGCCGTCCAGCTTTACAGCGCCCTCGTTCACGTCGAAGAAGCGCGGAATCAGGTTGACCAGCGAGGACTTGCCCGCGCCGCTCGGCCCAACCAGAGCGATCATCTCTCCGCGCTTCACGATCAGGTTGATCTCGTGCAGCACCTGCACGGTCTCGCCGCCGTCCTCATAGCCGAATCCGACCTGGTCGAAGTGAATCTCGTCGCTAAAGCCTTTCAGATGAACGGCGCGCTTCTTTTCACGGACGTCGTCCTGCGCGTCCATGAAGCGGAAGATCTCCTCACTCGCACCCAGCGCCTGCTGGAAGGAGTTGTAGAAGCCGGCGAACTTGCGCACCGGATCGTACAGCGCGACGACCATCAACAGAAAGCTGACGAACTCGCCCATCGTCATATAGCCGCGCTGGATACGAATGCGTCCGAGGTAGAGCAGCAGCGCGATCACCACCGAGCCCAGCCAGTCCATCAGGGGCGAACTGATCGCCTGCACGCGGATGAAGCGCATGTTCGCGCTCAGCAGACGGTCAGCGGCGCGACGAAAGCGCTGCATCTCCCACAACTCCATCCCGAAGGCCTTGACGATGCCGTTGCCCGTGATGGTCTCGTGCAGAATGTTCTGAATCTCGGCGAGCTTATCCTGCCCCCTGCGGGTCGTCTGGCGAACGCTGCGTCCGATCCGGCGGGTCGAGCTGACCACCACCGGCACGAAGAGCAGCAGGATCCAGGCGAGCTTTCCACCCACCAGAACGACCGCCCCGACGGTGAAGACAAGGGTAAAGCTCTGCTGCAGGAAATCCCCCAAAACGCTTGATAATGCAGCCTGTACACGCTCAATGTCATTGATGAGCGTGGACAGGATGATCCCCGTCGGGTTCTTCTGAAAGAACGCGACAGACCGTCGCAGCACGGCGTTGTACAGGTCGTTGCGCAGGTCGGTGATCATGCCGAAGCCGGCCTTGTTCACCAGGTACGTGCCGCCATAGTCGCACAGGCTCTTGATCAGCGCGGAGCCGACGAGCGCCACCGCCACCACCGTCCACGCGTTATGGAAGTAGCTGGGGACGAACCGCTGCAGGTTCACGGTGCGGTCGGAGTGTGGGACGTGGAAGAGCAGCACCAGACCCGGCGGCGCATCCGGGTTCAACACCTTGTCGAAGATTGGCGAGATCAGCAGCAGCCGAAACGCGCTCAGCGCGCCCACCACCGCCATCATCAAGACCGAGAGCAACGAGTAGATCGCGTACGGGCGGGCGTACAGCATCAATCGCCAGAGACGCCTCATGCCCAGCCTCGATCTTTTCCACGTTCCGCCACAGCTTCATCATAGCGTGCGACGGCCCAGCCCAACCGGACGAACCGGAGTAGTTGGGCCGCGCAAGGTATTGGCTACTTCCCGCTCTTCAGCGGCGTCTTCGACGGCATCGCCGCGTAGTTGTAGAGCGACGCCGCGACGAACTTCTCCGCCCCGGCCATGCCGTAGACCTTCCCCGAGCCCTCGATGACGAAGTACTCGTTCGCCGCGTGCGCGCCGCCTCCGTAGCCAATGCCCGCGCCGCAGATCGGAATATTCAGCGGCACAATGTTCGGATCTCCCTGGAGGTGATCGGTAAACAGGTAGGCCGGCCAGGCACCCGCCATCGCGGAAGCGCTGCTGAGAACCGCCGAGGCCTCACTCGAGATCGGCTCGTGCGGAACGCTGAACTGATCCAGCGTAGCCGCCAGCGCATGGCCGATATCCGAGTCGGCCGAACCCTTCGACCACGGCTGATCACCGATAAGACGCAACTGTACATCTTTGTAACCATTTGCATCCAACTGCGCACGTATCGCTTTCAGAATATCGGCCGAGTGCATGTTCGGCATGTAGCGAATGCTGTGCTTCGAGGTGATCTTGTTCGGCAGGATCGCGCCCGACCCGCCGGCATACATATTGCCACCCCAGATGCCGTCCAGGTTGAAGGCCGTACCCGACCGCAGCGCCTTCATCGTCACATAGGGGTCGTCCGAGATGAACCGGGCCACACCCAGATTCTCCGCCGCGACCTTCAGATCCGCGTGGGCGGCGCCCGCCTTGATCTTGGCGTCTTCGGCAGGCGTCAGCGGGACAATGCCGTCCGTAAAGCCTTTGATCTTCGGCGAGTTACCGTCGTCCGACGTGATCGACGAAAGCATCTTGATGTGGCGCCACGCCGGGCTGTCGACCGCCCGCTTGAAGACGCCGTGAATGTCGGACTTCGTCGGCCCGCGACCCCACGCCGTGCCGCTGGTCGTCAGCTCGATGTACATCAGCCCCTCGGACCCGGACATCATAGACGCGCCGCCGGTCAGCCCCTGGAAGCCGAACATCAGCATGGCGTCCGCCGGCTTCAGCAGCTCCGGATGCGTTGTGACGAACTTCCGCAGGCCCATGGACATGCGCTCCTCATCGCCCTCCGCGACGAAGATCACGTTGACTGGCAGTTTGCCGTTCGCCGCCTTCATGGACATGAGGGCGTTCAGCTCCGTAATCTCAGGCCCCTTGGAGTTCGTCGCGCCGCGCCCGACCAGCACCTTCGGATACGGCAGGCCGATAGTCTTACCCTCAACCACTTTTCCTTCGAACGGCGGAGATACCCACAGGTCGGGCTGCGTGACAGGCATCGTGTCGTACATCCAGTAGATGAAGACCGTCTTCGGCGCGCCCTCGTCGCATTTCGCGTAGACGACCGGGTTGCCGGGCTGTCCCCACTCGGTCATGCCCATGTCGTAGACCTTGGTCTCCTGGCACCCCAGCTTATCGAACATGCCCTTCACCATCTCGGCGGTCTCGGGAATCCCCTCACCCGAGTTCGAGATGGACGGCTGCTTGATCCAGTTCTGGAAATTTTCCACATGCTCATCGATGTGCGCGTCGATGTAGTCGAAGACCTTCTTCATCTCGGGCGTCGTCTTCGCCGGATCAGGTCCGATGGTTGTGTCGCCATTCGGCCGAATTCCAAGGGTCGATTTCGCGACAGCCGTCGGAACCGGAGCGCTCTCCTTTTTGCAGCCGGAGAGCGCCAGGATCGGCAGGAGACACAGAGAGATCAGTATCGGACGCATCGTAAATCTCCTATTTTTTGTTCATGTTGCAAGTGATATTGAATCTACTGGACGGGCGTCTTGGGGCGGATCGGCACGGTCGTCGTCTTCGCATAGTTCAGTACCGTGGCCGCGACGTACTTCTCTGCCGTCGCCATGCCCGGCGTCCTCCCCTTGCCCTCGATGACGAAGTATTCATTCGCCGCATGCGCGCGGCCGCCGGCCGAGAAGCTACCGAAGGTCATGCCCATCGGCATCGACGCCGTGCCGATCTTCTCACCCACCTCGCCGTCGGTGAACAGATACGACGGCCAGTAGCCCCCGGCGACCGGGCGATCCATCACGGCGGGGTAGCCGGGCATCGGTCCATCGAACGCCGTCTTGGGAGCTTCCTTCGGCGCATCGGGCTTGGCCGCGTCCTTGGGCGCATCCTTCGACGAGGACGAGCCGAAGAACATCGCCATCGAGTCCAGCGCGTTCATTCCCATCAGCGCCATCGCCTGGTTATGCGCAGTGGTGATGTCGTTCTTCGGGCTCGAACCGCGCGACCACGGCACGTCGCCGATCAGCTTCACCTGTACGTCCGGGTAGCCGTTCGCGTCGAGCTGCGCACGCAGCTTCTTCACCAGGTCCGGCCCGTTCATCTTTGGCACGTAGCGGATGTTGTGCTTGGAGGTGATCTTGTTCGGCAGAATCGCGCCCGCGCCGCCGGCGTACATATTGCCGCCCCAGATGCCGTCGAGGTTGAAGCTCGTTCCGTACTGCAGCATCTTCAGCATGGTCGCGGGATCGTCCGAGGTGAAGCGCGCGACGCCGACCGCCTTGGCCGCGGCCTTCAGGTCCATCTTCGACCCGGCCAGCTTCAGCATGTCGAGCTGCTGCGGTGTGGGCTGCTCCATGTTGTCGAGGAAACCCTTGATAAGAGGCGTGTTGCCGTCTTTGGACGTCAGCGAGGCGAGCATCTGGATATGCCGCCACGCCGGGCTGTCGGCCGCGCGCTTCCAGATGCCGTGGATGTCCGATTCGGTCGGACCGCGTCCCCACGACGTGCCGCTGGTGGTCAGCTCCACGTAGACGCAGCCTTCGGACGGCCCGCCCGCGTAGAGCGCATCGGCATCCTTCAGCAGGTCGGAGTGCTGCTTCATGAACTGCCGCAGACCGACGGACATGCGCTCCTCGTCGCCTTCGGCGAGGAAGATGACGTTGACCGGCAGCTTGCCGCCCATCGACTCCTTTAGCGCGGTGAGCGCATTCAGCGTCACCATCTGGCTGCCCTTGGTGTTCACGGCGCCGCGCGCGATCATGACCTTGGTCGCTCCCGGAACACCCGCGACCTCGCCGGAGACGATGCGTCCCTCGAACGGCGGCGCGATCCACGCGTCCGGCTGGGTGACCGGCATCGTGTCGTACATCCAGTAGAAGGCCAGCGTCTTGGGCGCGCCGAAGTCGCATTTGGCGTAGACGACCGGGTTGCCGGGGCTGCCGTACTCGGTCATCCCCACATCGTAGACCTTGGTCGACTGGCAGCCGAACTTGTCGAACATGCCCTTCACCATCTCGGCCGACTCGGGAATGCCCTCGCCGGAGTTCGAGATGGATGGCTGCCTGACCCAGTTTTGCAGGTTTTCCACATGCTCGTCGATGTGCTCGTCGATGTATTCAAAGGTCTTCGTCAGCTCCGGCGACATCTTGCTCTGATCGAAGGTGATGGTCTCGTCGCCATGCGGACGAATGCCCAGCTTGGCCTTCGCGGCCGTCGCAGCGGTGGGGGCTGGCTTCTGCTTGCAGCCGGCGACGAGGAGGACAGGCATCAGGCAAAGACAGGTCAGCTTGGAACGCATGGCGTAGGCTCCTGAAGGCGCGGCTGGGTATTCCGTTGTGAAAAATCGAGTGCGGGTAAGTTGAATCTAGTGAGGAGTTTTTGCGACGTCAAGGCAGAGCGCGCATCTTGAATGCGGCCCATTCACACACACGTTGTTATCCTGCGCGGAGCGAAGGATCTGCGGTTTGAACTCGCGATAAAGGCGGTGCAAAACGCAGGTCCTTCGCTTCGCTCAGGATGACAGCATTCCGGGGTTGGAGACTACCGCGGCATATCCCGATGCGCCGTCTTCACCCGATACCCCTCGGCCTCCAGCCGCCGCTTCATCTCCTCGGCGATGAAGACCGACCGGTGCTGCCCGCCGGTACACCCGAACGCCACCGTCAGATAGCTCTTGCCCTCCTGTATATAGTGGGGCAGCAAAAACTTGAGCATGTCGGTCGTCTTTTCGAGGAATTCACCGGTTTGGGGAAACTGCTGGACGTAAGCCGCAACCTTGGGATGCTTGCCGGTCAGGTCGCGGAACTCGGGAACAAAGTGCGGGTTCGGCAGGAAGCGCACATCGAAGACGAGGTCGGCGTCGGCCGGCACGCCGTTCTTGAAGCCGAAGCTCATCGACGAGATCGTCAGATTCTTGCCGCTGCCCTCCTGCTGCTCGAACTGCGCGTTGATGTGCGCGCGCAGCTCGTGGACGTTGAACCGCGTCGTCTCGAGGATGATGTCGGCTACGTTGCGGATCGGGTCCAACCGCTTGCGTTCGGCCTTGATGGATTCGAGCACGGTCTCGCCACGGCCCATGGGGTGCGGGCGGCGCGTCTCCGAGAAGCGCCGGACCAGCGCGTCCTCGCTTGCCTCCAGGAAGACGACGCGGGTCGAAAGCACGCGGCGCACCTTCTTCAGGATGGCGGGAAAACGGTCGAGCCGGTTGCCCTCGCGCACGTCGACGACCAGCGCCGCGCGCTCGATCTCGCCCGATCCGCGCACGAGATCCGCGAAGGACGGGATCAGGTCCAGCGGCAGGTTGTCGACCGAGTAATAGCCGAGATCCTCGAACGCCTTCAGCGCGGAGGCCTTGCCCGAACCGGACATCCCGGTCAGGATGACCAGCTCGCGCTGGCTCTGGGGCTGGACCTCCGAGGTGGACTTGGCCGCGACCGTCTTCTTTGCGGCCTTCTTCGACACCGTCTTTGCAGGCTTGCTCTTGGCCGCGACTCGTTTGCGAATCATGGTCAGATCGTAGCATCGCATGGGCTCGCGTAGGAACCTCGCGTTGCGAAGCGGCTCAGGAGACCGTGTGAGCCGTAAAGATCGTGTGCCGCGCCTTGCCCGCCGTCTTCGCGTCGTACATGGCGCGGTCGGCGTCGCGCATCATCTCCTCGGCCGACCGATAGTGCAGATCGCCGACGATGATGCCGATGCTCGCCGTGACCTGCGCCTCCACCGCCCGGTCGCCGGCAAGCGAGGCCAGCGGAATCGGCATGCCGATCTCGCACTGAATCCGCTCCGCCACGGCGCCGACCGTGGCGATGCCGCCGGCGTCGTCGATCTCGTCGAGCAGCAGCGCAAACTCATCGCCGCCGAAGCGCGCGATCGTGTCCTGCGGACGCAGGCAGCGGCGAAGGCGCTCCGCGATCACCAGCAGCAGCGCGTCGCCCGAGGCATGGCCGTACGTGTCGTTCACCAGCTTGAAGCCGTCGAGATCGATGAAGAAGATGGAGAAGTTCCGGTCCGGGCGGCGGCGCATCCGCGACATCGTCAGCTCCAGCCGGTCGAGGAACAGCGCCCGGTTTGCCAGGCCGGTCAGTACATCGTGCAGCGCGGTGAAGCGCAGCCGCTCCTCCTGCCGCTTCTGCTCGCGGATGTCCCGGTAGGTAACGAGCAGGGCTCGCGTCTCGCCGCCCAGCCGCACCGGCGAAACCATCACCGAGACGTCGATCAGCTCCCCGGAGCTCGCCTGCCGGCTGCTCTCGATCGACGCACGCCCCTCGACGAGAAGCTGGTGTTCGATCACCTCGATCTCGTGGCGCAGCCCGTCGGGGATGAGGAGATCGGCCAGATCCTGACCGGCGCATCCGGCCGCCGAGTATCCGAAGAGTTCGACAAAATGGCGATTCACATACCGCACACGCGTGCCATTGACGATGACCGCAGCCTCAGGCGCCGCCTCCAGCAACTCCTTGAGCAGCCGGCCTTCGTTCTCTGCCGCATGGTCGCGCGCGGCGGGATCTTCCATGGCGAGAATTAGCCTGCAGCGTCGTCCATCGAGCGCCGCCGCCTTGACCGCGCAGTTCACCGGCAGGGGCGGCCCATTGCGACGCATCAGGGCTCCCTCGAAGCGTTCGCGCGCGCCGTCGGCGGGCAGCTCCACCGGCTCCGCAAAGAGGTCTTCCAGCGTGACAGGACGGGCTCCGCTCAGGCTCAGCATCCGCTTCGCCAGCGTGTTCCAGGCGACGATTTGGCCGTCACGTTCGGCGAAGGCCATGCAGGGCAGCAGATCGAACATCAGCCCGAAGCCGCTGATCTCGTCTGGAAGCTCATCGGAACGCACAAGATCGAATGCCGTTTCGTCTACGGCGATGGCTTGGCTC
Organism: Granulicella rosea; assembly: GCF_900188085.1. Lineage (GTDB taxonomy): Bacteria > Acidobacteriota > Terriglobia > Terriglobales > Acidobacteriaceae > Edaphobacter > Edaphobacter rosea. Next base: position 1,141,030 of record NZ_FZOU01000001.1, on the reverse strand, counting down.
TGCTGCTCCATGCGGCGGTGTCCTCGTAGCGCCTATCGGCAGACCCCGCCGGGACATGAGCCTTGGACCGATAGCCGCTCTTCCCCTGGGAAGAGCGGCTATCGGTTGCTACGGATAAGAATGGGTCAGGCGCTCGCCGGAACCTCGATCAGCTCCATCCCGCCCTGCCGGGTGCGATGCAGAACCAGCGCAATTCCCGCCAGATCGCGGAAGACGAAGACGTCGCGGTCACGCAGATCGGACTCCTTGACCGCCTGCTCGATCGACATGGGACGGTCGGCCAGACCGTTGGTCGTCCGCGTCAGATGACGGTCGACGGTGGAGTGGACCGAAACCGGAACCGGCTTGCGGCCGACGGTGCGGTGCCCGTTCCTGGTCTCGGCCAGCGGCTTCAGAGAGGTGGTTCGGACGACGCGGACCGGCTCGGCCTCGGCCTGCTTCGCCTTTAGATCCGTCTTCGGGTGGCGGGTCGTGGTGCTCTTCTTCTGCTTGTGGCGGACGACCTGCTGCTCGATCTTGGCCAGCGCATCGTGCAGTGCGACGGACATCTCCGACGCCTCGCATGTCGCCACAAGAGCCTGGGATTTGCAGTTGGCCGTAATCTCGGCGATCTGCCGATACTTGTCCACGGTGAGGATGACGTGTGCGCTGACGATGCAACCGCCGAGCTTGCCAATCTGCGCAAGTCCCGCTTCGGCCTGTTTTTTCAACTTCACTGTAACGGTGGTGTGTCTTCCGGTGTACTCAACCGCCATATGTTCACCTCGTTCGTGACCGTCCCGCCAAAATGGCGGGAGTGGTGTCACTCTACACCTTTTGACGCTCCATTCACATCCCCCGCAACCCGGTTTCGCGATCTTTTCCCGAATCAAACCTACCGCACTCTCCGCTGGTGCGTGCTCGGAATCTGCATGTCCTCGCGATACTTCGCCACCGTCCGCCGCGTCACGTTGATGCCCTGCGCCTTCAGCTCCGCCGCCAGATAGTCGTCGGTATGCGGCTTGCGCGGATCTTCCTCTTCGATCAGCTTCTTCACCTTGCGCTTCAGCAGCACCAGCGGCAGGTCGCCGCCCTCGGGCCCGTTCACGCCTTCCGAGAAGAAGAAACGCAGCTCATAGACTCCCTGCGACGTATGCACGTACTTGTTTGCCACGGCTCGGCTGACGGTCGAGGGATGCACGCCGATCTCCTCGGCGACCTCCTTGATCATCATCGGCTTCAGCGCCTGCTCACCGCGTTCGAGAAACTCCGCCTGCCGCCGCACGATCACCTCGCAGGTGCGGACGATGGTGTTCTTCCGCTGCTCGATATTGCGCAGAAGCTGGATAGCGGATTTGTACCGCTCTTTCACGTACTCCTTTACCTCGCGCTCGGTCTGCTTCTGCCGCAGCATCTTGCGATATCCCTGGTTCAGCCGCAGCGTCGGCATGTCGTCCTCGTTCATCACGACGACGTACTCGCCCTCGCGCTTCACGAAGGCGACGTCCGGCTCGATCAGCCGCGTCTCAGCAAGGTTGTATCGCTGGCCAGGGCGCGGGTCGAGCGTGCGGATATAGTCGATCGCGGTCTGCACCTCGTCCGCCGTGCGATTGCAGAGACGCGTCAACTCGCGCATGTCCTTCTTCTGCAACAGCGCCAGGTGCTGCGATACGATCTGCCGTGCGGTCGCGAAGACGTGAACCGCGGGCGGCGGTGGAGGCGCAACGTAAGCCGTCTCGCCGAAGACTCCTTCGTCTTCGGAGTCGGCCTCCGGCGCGGGCTGGCTGGCGGCGAAGCGCTCACGCCGGCGCAAGGTCATCTCGGCCTCGCGCTGCTGCGCGTCGATCTGGATGAGCAGGCACTCGCGCAGGTCGCGCGCTCCGACTCCCAGCGGGTCCAGTTGATGCAGAATCGCACGCGCCTCCGCGATGGCGGTCAGGGCGCCGAAGTCTGACTGCGCCGCCGGCTCTTCCTCGCGAACCGCACTCAGGCCGCGCTCGAACGGGATCGGGTCTGGCAGCATGCGCGCCATCATCGACTGCGTCAGAGCCTCGGCAAGTTCCTCATCCGAGGCGGTCAGGTAGCCATTCTCATCCAGATTGCCCACGATGAGTTCAGTCGCCAGCCGGAGGGTCGGCGAGAGGCTCAGCGCGCCAAGCTGCCACATCAGGTGGTCCGAGAGCGTGCTGGGCTGCGAGAGAAAGTGTTCGAACGAGGGCTTGTCGGAGTCCTCGAAGCTGGTCGCCGTCTTGAAGCCGGGGTCGAGGTAGTCCTGAAAGTAGCTGCCGAAGTCGATCTCGTCGAAGGGGTCTTTCTCCACCCGCTCGGACTCGGCGATCTTCTCCTCGACGGAGCGCTCGCGATCGCCCTCGATGCCCACTCGCTCGTCGAGGGTGGCGGCGGACTCTTCAAGCTCCTCGAGCACCGGGTTCTCGACCATCTCGGAGTTGATCATCTCCTTCAGTTCGAGCTTGTTGAGCGCGAGGACGCTGACCATCTGGACGAGGCCAGGCGTGAGCACCTGGCGCTGCGACACCTTCAGATTCAGCCGGGGTTGCAAGAGCACGGGAACACCTCAAAAAATTGCCAGTAAAGGAAGCGCCCGAATCTGCCGATATCGAGTACATCCAGTTCAACTGGCTGTAGCTGCACTCTATCGCAACACAGGCGGATGAGCGAGTTTTAACAATTTGGATGCAGCCGGCGCGGTTCAAAAACGGACTTATTCGCCGCGGAGATAGATCTCGACACGGTCGCTCGTCCACGTCGCAACGCCTGTGCCGAAGAAGTCCCGCTGCGGCGCGGGGCTAATCCATCGAGAAGTTCTCACCCAAATAGATCCGTTTGACCTCCGGATCCCGGCCCAGTTCGCCCGGCGTGCCGGTGCGGAAGATCTTGCCTTCGGCGATGATGTACGCCCGGTCGGTCACCGAGAGCGTCTCGCGCACATTATGATCCGTAATCAGCACGCCGATGCCGCTCGCCTTCAGCGCGAAGATGATCTCCTGCAGGTCCAGCACCGCGATGGGATCGATTCCCGAAAAGGGCTCGTCCAGCAGAATAAATGCAGGGTCGATGCACAGGCAGCGCGCAATCTCCACCCTGCGGCGCTCGCCGCCCGAGAGCGCATAGCCCCGCGTCTTGCGCACGTGGCCGAGGTTCAGTTGCTCGATCAGCCGCTCCGTCCGCGTGCGCCGCATCTCCCAGCTCAGCTGCGACTGCGACTCCAGTACGGCGAGGATGTTCTCCTCCACCGTCAGCTTGCGGAAGACCGAGGGCTCCTGCGGCAGGTAGCTGATGCCGTGCTTGCGCGCGCGCAGGTACATCGGCAGCCGGCTGATGTCGACGCCGTCCGAGAGCACGCGGCCGGCGTCCGGCAGCACCAGCCCGACGATCATGTAGAAGCTCGTCGTCTTGCCGGCGCCGTTCGGCCCCAGCAGCCCGACCACCTCGCCCTGCCGAATCTCCAGGCTTACGCCCCGCACCACCTCGCGCCCACCGTACGACTTCCCGATCGCCTCGGTCGATAGAACACGCATCTGCTTCGTCTCGTTCGCGCCCATGTCTGCCACTATTGTTTCACCTTCGTCTCCGTGTGAACGCGTCCCGGGGTATCGCCGCCGGTGACCAGGATGCTGTTGTCGCCAGAGCGGAAGCGCATCGACTGGCCCGTGATCGTCCCCTGCGTATCGTCGACCACCTTCGGCGGCGCGGACTTCGTCCCGGTCAGGACGGAGGTCTGATCCGCGGCCGTGTAGACCAGTTGCTCGCCCGTGGCCACGCGGCCCGGCTGCTCGATCCGAATGTCGCCGGTCGCTGTCATGTGATCGATGCCGCCGCTGGGAATCGCCGGCGCTGCGGGGCTGCCCTTGGCCGTGGGCGCCGCCGCCGGAACCAGGTAGACCACCGCGTCCCGCGCATGCAATGTGCCGCCCGCATCGTCCACGCGGACGCCGCCCTTCAGGTCGATCCGCCGCGCCTCGTCGGCATAGAGCATCTCGCGGCTGGCGATGCGGACCGGACCGCGCTGCCCGTTCGCCGCTGCGGGCGCGCCGGGCTTCGCGGGCTTCTTCGCCGCGTCCTTGGCCGGAGCCGCGGGGACCAACACCGCATGGACCGCCGCCGCGTCACCCGCGCCGTGCGCGAAGAGGGTGCGCTTGTCCTGATCGAACTCCAGCACCGGCGCCTCCACCTGCGCGCCTCCCTGCCACATCCGCGCGGCGTTGCCGTAGAACACCGCCGTGCCCGCGTCATGATGCATGACCGCCCTGTCGGCGAGGATATGCACTGGCTCCGCCGGCGGCGCACCTGTGCGGACAGGCTGCAGATAGCTCGTCAGCACAGCACCCTCCGCGACCGCATCGCCGGTGTCCTGATCGAGATCGATCTTCGCCGCCCAGAGAGCGCCCGTAGGATCGGTCATCTGCGCCGAGCCGCTCAGCACGACGTGGTCGGTCGCCGTGTCGTAGACCGCATCGGCTGCCGTCGCATGTTGCACGGTCGCACGCTGCGTCGTCGAGGCAGCGCCGGACTTTGCCGGAACCGTGCGGTTGACGTGGACGTCGCCATGCTGACTGGCGCGCTGCATCTCGACCTGTGGGCCTCCCGTCGGCGGCTTGGCGCCCTTCGCCGTCGGCTTCGGCGCGAAGCTCGCATCGAGCACTTCGCCCGAGCTGGTCTGGTCGACCCCGTGTTCGTCCACCTGATGGATGACGGTATTGCCCGCGCCATGCAGGGTCGAGAGCACGGACTCGCCGCCAGCCGTGTTGAAGTGTGCGGTCAGAACATCGCCCGAGAGGTCCGAGACGTTAATCTTCGTTCGCGCGCCCGACTTGTTCGCCGTCGCCAGCGAATGCACCCGCGCGCCGCCCGTGGCCACGGCATCCTGGAGAACGGTGTTGTCCTTGCCCTGCGCCGCCATCGCCAGTTCGAGCTTCGCCGCATGCAGGTCGCGAATCCCATCCGGCACGATCTCCTCGCCGGTCACATCGCCGGTCACGACGATGTGCGAGACGCGGCCCAGCGCGTCGAAGGCGATCCGCGCGTCCTGCGCCTCGCCGGTCGTCTGGCGATTGCTCTCATCGTCGGTGTAGCGCAGCTTGCCGAAGAGATGCGCCTGCTGCGCGCGGCCATTCTTCACCAGCGCGTCGGCGTGCTCGGCGACCAGCGTACCCCGGGCCGAGGCCGCCAGCGTCACGTTTCCCTCCGCCTCGATGCGCTCCGGATTGTTGTCTTCGTCGGTATGGACGATGGCGTGGTTCGCACTCATCGTCTCGTTGCCATGACCGTCCGAGACGGCGGCAAAGTGGGCCACGTCCATCAGAATGACACGATCCTTTTGATTCATCACAGCATGCGCAGCGTTGATGGCAAACGGCTTGTCCTGCATGATGCCGCTCAGCAGCACGTCCGTCCGCAGGACGATCAACCCGCTCTCCGAGTCGTAGTCCGCGCCGTGCGCATGGCCGGAGAGCCCCCCGGAGGTGAACTCCACCTGCTGGTCGGTCACAGCGCGGTGCGTCTTTTCCTCATACGAAAGGCCGCTCGTCCGGATATGGATGACGTGATCGTTCGCCGATCCGGGCTCGCCGTTGGATACGACCGGGGCGGCGTTCTTGCCATGCCCGGTGCTCGAGGGCGCGGCGAGGTCGATCTGCACCTCGCCCGTCGCGACGATCTGGCCTGCGGGCTGGTCATACTCGAACTGGCTGCCGTAGATATGGTCGGCGCGATCCTGCTTGCGCCCGTACAGGACGATGCCGACATCGTGCAACGTCCATTTGCCGTTCGTGTGCTGCACGGCCTTCGCCGCATGGATCGTATAGATGGTCTTGCCCTGCGAGGACTGCGAGTAGGTATACCCGTTGGTCTCCTGCTTGATATCGATGCCCAGCTTGCCCGGCAGATCGTGCAGGAACTGACGCGCCTGGAGACGCGAATACCCAAGGTAGCCGGCGATCACCAGGATCAGCACACCCGCGCCCGCCAGCAACCCGACCTGCAATTTTCTGATCGAAAAACCCATCGCGTTCTATCTTCTCATCCGGCCTCGGATGCGGCCTCTCAACTCCCGTATTGATTGGTCTGTAAACTATCGATATGGCCGATCAGCTCTACCTTAGCCTCTGGTTTCCCAACTTCCGATTCGATGCCCTGCCCGCCGCCATGGTCGCGGTGCTGCGCCAGTTTGCGCTGGTGGGCAAGAACAAACGCGTCTCCGCCGCAGCCGCCTACCCAATCAGCTTCACCGAACCCGCCATCTACAGCCGTGTCTATGTATTGGACGCGCGCGCGGAGGAGTCGAAGGACACCGAAGACGCGATTATTGAAAATGCCGTCGCCGAATGCACCGAACTGCTGCACGAGGACACGGCCTATGAGTTCGAGATGAAGTGGCAGCTCTGGACGCCCGAGGGCGGCGAAGGATTCGATACCGTCTGGAAGCTGGCTCCCGCAACCGTCAGGTTCCTCGGCTTCGGCCCCCAGTTCGACGACGCAACCTTCGAACAGAACGGACACATCCGTGTCGACTTCGGCCTCGACACACCGTGGGTCTTCGACGAAGAAGAGGACTTCGGCGATGAAGAGGCCCAGGCCGAGGCGGCCAAACACATCAAGGAGAACGTCGAGATGCTTCTCGCCTTTACCCTGAGCGTCGAGAAGCACTGCGGCATCTCCAGCCGCCTGCTTTGGACCGAGTCCGGCGAACCGCTGGCGGAGAAGTTGATCGCGCGGTTGCAGCGGCTGAACTGAATGCTCCTGCGCTTGTCATCCTGAGCGCAGCGATGGATCTGCTTTTGGGGGGCCGGCGATCATGCCGGAGCCAAAAAGCGGATCTTTCGCTACGCTCAGGATGACAAACCACTCGCCAATAACCTCTACTCTTCTCCAAGCGACGGATAGTCCACATACCCTTCAGGGCCATGCGTATAGAAGGTTGCGGAGTTGAAGTCGTTCAGCGGCGCGCCCTTGGCGAATCTGGCCGGCAGATCGGGATTCGAGATGAAGAGCTTGCCGAAGCCGACCGCATCGGCCTCGCCCGCTTCGATCACCTTGTTGGCCTGCTCGAAGGTGTACTTCTCGTTCGCGATGTAGACGCCGCCGAAGGCCTGCTTCAACTCCGGTCCCAGGCGATCCTCGCCGTAGTATTCGCGCGCCATCAGGAAGGCAAGCTTGCGCTTGCCCAGCTCGCTCGCGACGTACAGGAAGGTCTCACGCGGGTTCTGGTCGGACATCGACATGACGTCGCCGCGCGGCGCAAGGTGCATGCCGACTCGACCCGCGCCCCAGACCGAGATCGCCGCATCGGCCACTTCGAGCATCAGGCGGCCACGATTTTCGATCGCGCCGCCGTACTCGTCGCCGCGCTCGTTCGAGCCGGAGTGCAGAAACTGATCCAGCAGGTAGCCGTTCGCGCCGTGGATCTCGACGCCGTCAAATCCCGCGTCCTTCGCGTTCTGCGCGCCCTGGCGAAAGTGCTCGACGACGAGCTTGATCTCTTCGATGGTCAGCGCATGCGGCGTCTCGAACGGAACCTCCGGCCGAATGTTGTTGACGTGTCCGCCAGGCGGGATCGCACTTGGGCCGACGGGCAGCTTGCCATTCAGGAAGCGCGAGTGCGAGACGCGGCCGACATGCCAGATCTGCGCGAAGATGCGTCCGCCGCCCTCATGCACAGCGGCGGTGATGGGCTTCCAAAGCTCGGTCTGCTCCTGCGACCAGATGCCCGGAACCTGCGCGTAGCCGACGCCCATGGGCGAAACCGGAGTGCCTTCGGAGATGATGAGTCCAGCCGAGGTGCGCTGCCTGTAGTAGTCCGCCATGATCGGCGTCGGCAGATGATCCGGCGTGCCGCGCAGACGGGTAAGCGGCGCCATAATGACACGGTTTGGAAGCGAGAGGTCGCCAACCTGGATCGGATCGAGCAGCTTTGCCACTATAGTGTCTCCCTTTGAACCTTCAGTGCATGAGATGACGTCCGCGCGCAGAAGATGCGGACAGCGAATGGCGGTAACATAGAGGGGTGGCCTCCATTACGCTCAAAACGCCCTCTCTCAGCTACGACATTCACATCGCCGCCGGTCTGCTGCGCACGCTCTATCCGCGGCTGAAGAAGCTCTACCCGGCGAAGAAGAGCTTCCGCCCGATCATCGTCACGTCCGAAAACATCTGGGCGCTGTGGTCGAAGGACGTGCTCGCCAGCTTTCCCGAGCCGCCGACGGTGCTCTTCCATCCCGTGGGCGAGAAACACAAGCGGCTCGCCGCGGTCGAGAAGCTGGCCGACCAGATGGTGGAGGCGGGCGCGGACCGCGACACGCTGCTGCTGGCGCTGGGCGGCGGAGTCGTCGGCGATCTGACCGGATTTCTCGCGGCCATCTACATGCGCGGCATCCCATATGTGCAGTTGCCGACGACGCTGCTCGCGCAGGTCGACTCGTCGCTCGGCGGCAAGACCGGCGTCAACCTCGCGACGGGCAAGAACCTGATCGGCAGCTTCCACCATCCGCTGGCCGTCTTCGCCGATACGAACGTGCTCGCGACGCTGCCGCCGGAGGAGCTGCGCGCCGGTCTGCACGAGTCGATCAAGGCCGGCATCATCTACGATCCGAAGCTCTTCAAGTACATGCAGGCGAACGCCGAGGCGATTCTCGCCGCCGACCCCGCTGCCCTGACCAAGGTCGTCGCCGCGTCGGTGAAGGTGAAGGCGGAGGTCGTCGGGCTGGACGAGAAGGAAAACGGCCTGCGCATGATCCTGAACTTCGGCCACACGCTCGGCCATGCGATCGAGGCGGCCACCCAGTACAAGCAACTGCTGCATGGCGAGGCGGTCGCCTGGGGCAGCATCGCGGCGGTGCAGCTTGCGGTCTCGCGCGACGCGCTGAGCGAGGAGGACGCGAACAAGATCGTCAACACGATCATGACCTACGGACCGCTGCCGCAGTTCCGCGCGGATGCGAAGAGGCTGGTCACGCTGACCGCGGGCGACAAGAAGCGCCGCAGCGGACGGCGGGCGTTCGTGCTGCCGAAGGCGATCGGCACGGTTGAGGTGGTCTACGACGTGACTGACGCGGAGCTGCTCTCGGCCGCCAACTCCATGCTCACGCTGATGAAGGCTCAGGCGTGATTGCGCGGCCCGAGCACGAGCTTTCGACCGGCGCGAAGCCCACGCCAAGCGCCGACGAGCGCACCGCCGCGCTGACCGTCCAGCAGATGTTCGACACCATCGCGCCGAAGTACGATACGGCGAACCATGTCCTGTCCGTCGGGATCGACCGCTGGTGGTGGTGGCGAGCGGCGCGCCAGTTCCACACCACACTCCAGAATCCGGCCGCTGTGGCGCTCGACCTCTGCTGCGGCACGGGCGACATGACGCTCGCGCTGCTGAAGCACCGGCCCGCGAACGGCGCGCCTATCCTGGCGGTCGACTTCTCGCACCAGATGCTCTCGCGCGGAGCGGCGAAGTTCGCCGGTCTGAACATCGTCCCGATCGAGGCCGACGCGCTGCACCTGCCGATCGCCGACGCGTCGGTCGACCTGGTGACCTCGGCCTTCGGCTTTCGCAATCTGGCGAACTACGAAGAGGGCCTGGCCGAGCTTTACCGCATCCTGAGGCCCGGCGGACAGATCGGCATTCTGGACTGCAATCAGCCGGAAGGGCTGGTCGGCTTTGGCTACAACCTTTATTTCAAGAAGGTTCTGCCCCGGCTGGGCGGGTTGATCTCGGGCGAACGCGGCGCCTACAGCTACCTGCCGGCGTCGGTCGAGCGCTTCCCTCGCCCACCGCGGATGAAGCAGTTGATCGCCGCCGCTGGGTTCAAGAATGAAAGCTGGACGGGGTATACGTTCGGGACGGCTGGACTATATAAAGCGTTCAAGCTCTGAAATGCAACATCGAACCTGTACGATCTGACCATGAGCCCGACGGCCACGCAAAAACAGACCGAGGAACGGCATGCGGCAAAACGCTCGGCTGCGTTGCTGTCGGTCGTCGCCGCTTTTTTCATCACGTTACTGAAGCTGGCAACCGGCCTGCTGACCGGTTCGCTGGGCATGATCTCGGAGTCGGCGCACTCGGGCATCGACCTGATCGCGGCGGCGATTACACTCTTCTCGGTGCAGGTCTCGGACCGGCCGGCGGACGAGGACCACAACTACGGCCATGGCAAGGTCGAGTCGCTCTCGGCCTTCGTCGAGACAGTGCTGATGCTGGGTTCGTCGATCTGGATCGTGTACGAAGCGGTGCGGCGCATCTTCTTCCACGAGCACCTGACGCTGGCGCTGAACATCTGGCCGTTCCTCGTGCTGGGGCTTTCCATCGCGGTCGATTTTACCCGCGCGCGCAACCTGGGCAAGGTCGCCGAGGCGCATAACAGCGAGGCTCTGGCCGCCGATGCGATGCACTTCGGCACCGACATCTGGTCGTCGGTCGCGGTGCTGATCGGCCTTTCGGCGACGGCGCTGGGCGTTCACTTCCACTCCACGAAGCTGGAGCTGGCCGACCCGGTCGCGGCGCTGATCGTGAGCGTCATCATCCTGAAGGTGAGCTGGTCGCTCGCGCGCGGGACGATCGACAACCTGCTGGACGCGACGCCCGCGCAGGGCGCCGAAAGCGGCGGCCAGACCCGGCGCAACCTCATCCGCGATCTCGCGGCCATCGACGGCGTGCTCTCGGTCAATCGGCTGCGGACGCGGCGTTCAGGTTCGAGCTACTTCGCCGACGTGACGCTGGCGATGCCCCGCGCGCTGACGTTCCAGCGTTCGGAGCAGATCACCATGGCCGCGACCGCCGCGATCCAGCGCGTGCTGCCCGATGCGGACGTCGTCGTCCACTCGGTGCCGACGGCGACGCTGGCGGAGTCGGTGCACGACCGCATCCGCGCGGCGGCAGGGCGGGCGAACCTTTCGATCCACGACGTCTCGGTGCAGCAGTATGACGGCGCGTTGCACGTGGAGCAGCACCTGGAGCTGCCGGAGTCGCTGCCGCTGCGCACGGCGCACGACCTGGTGACGCGGCTGGAGGCGGACATCCGCCGCGAGGTGCCCGCCATCGCGACCATCCTGACGCACATCGAATCCGAGCCCGCGACGATCGAGCATCCGGCGTCGCTCGAACGGGATCGCCAGCTTGAACATACCTTGCGCAACGTGGCGCAGCGCTTTCCCGAGGTGCTCGATATCCACGACGTGTTGGTGACGCGGCACCACGACCGCACGCAGGTGAACTGCCACTGCACGCTGCCGGACGATCTGCCGATGGGCGAGGTACACGCCATCATCACCGCGCTTGAGAATGCGTTCAAGCTGGAGGCGCCGGAGGTGAGCCGGTTGCTGATTCATCCAGAACCGGCTACGGATAACCGGCGCTGATCTACCAGCTCAGGAGATAGAGCGCGACGCCTTGCCGGGGCAGCGAGGTCTTCAGCCGGACAGGCTCGGTCGCGGTCTTCTTGACGGTGATATCTTCCATGGTGGCGAGGCCGCCCACCTTCCCCAGCGTCGCAATCTGCTCGACCGTCGGCTTCTGCGGCGAACCCATCGCGAGCCACTCCGTGTAGGCGTTGCCGTGGTCGTGGTCCATGCGGTACTGCGTCACCTGGACCTGCTTTGCGGGGATGGCGTCGACCTCCAGTTCCAGCCTTGCGGGGGCCGCGTCGACATCCTCATCGTGATAGTTCCACAGCACCGCCGCGACGGTGTTGCCCTGGCGGGTAGCGATGCCGTTCACGTCGGGCGCGACGGTTACGCCGTGCTGCAGAATCTCGTCGACCGTCAGAGCGCCGGTGCTGGTGACCGGCAGCAGCTTGCCGCCGAGTTTGCCGTACATGCGGAAGACGTTGAGGACCGGCTTGTCGACGCCGTTCGTCGCCAGATCGCGAAAGCCCGCGAACCACGGCTGGCCCTCGAACTCGAACGCCCAGGTAACCGCGCCGAGCAGATTGACGCCACGCCGGCGGGCGAGTTCGGAAGAGCGCGCGAGCATCTCCGCCACGCTGACGCCGTAGAGCGCACCGTTACGATAGCCGTTCCTCGGCCCCTGGCAGGCGGCGCAGCCCTCGGGGTCGCTCTCGCTCAAGATCAGCGGCGTCTGTTTGTACTCCGGAAACTCGGCGACGATGCGCATGCCCTCGTCGGTTGCGGCGAGCTGGCGGGCGAGACCCATGGTGACATGCCCATCCTTGAACTGCGGGCTGCCCTTGGGATGGAAGCTGATGAAGTCGAGTGGCGCGCCGGTCTTGCCCGTATCGGCGTTTAAGCCTCGCGCGCAGTGCTCCAGAAAGTCGTGGAAGAAGGGCTTCTTCTCGCTCGGGTAGGGTCCGGTCGCGGCGGGTCCGCCCACGATGGCGTGCGGCAACACCTGCCGCACGGCGCCGGTGGTGATGTCGTATAGCTTGAAGTATTCGGCGGGCGTGCCGTGGAAGTACTGGATGTCCGGCTCGTTCCAGACCTCCCACTCCCAGGTGTCGACGTCTGCGCCGTAGCGTGCGTGCAGGTGCTCGACCCAGGAGACGATGAGCGCGCGCCACTTGGCATAATCCTTCGGCGGATACGACCAGCCGGTATAGACGTCGGGCTTCGCCGGGAAGCCGTGGCGATAGGGCTCCGGGTGCGGCGAGAGCGCCTCCGGCATGAAGCCGATCTCGACCATCGGACGGACGTGCGCGGCCTTCAGGTTGTCGAAGAGGCGGTCGGTGATGGTCCAGTCGTAGACCGGCGAGCCGTCGGGGCGCTCGGTGTAGACGTTGGTCGAACCCCACTTGAGCGAGCCTTCGCCGTCGCCGGTGGTCAGCAGGTTGTGGGGACGGAAGTAGACCGGCGTCGCCGGGTCGATGGCGCTGAGTTCGCGCAGCAGCTTCGCGCCGTTGGGGGCGTAGCTGTAGTTGGGCTCGTCCGCGCCGAAGTAGTTCCAGACCGGCTTGTAGTCGCCCATGGGATGCGCGGCGTCGATATGAATCTTGACGGCGGGCTGCTGCGCCGCGGCACACAGAGACAGGCCGGCCAGCATGGCCGCCGTGGTTTTCCAAAGACGCACCATCTCGGAACGCTCCCTTGCCGGATCTTCCTGAAAACGGTTTCCGGACGCCTGCCCATCATACGCACCCGCTGCGGAGGACTGCCAGCCTGTATCCTGAACACACACGATGAAGCGCTTCTTCAACATCCTGCTCGGAGCCCTTGCCATGATCGCGATCGCGATCGTGTCGGCGTTCGTGGCGATGCGGCTGGCGATTCACGGGCGAGAGGTGGAGGCGCCGAACCTGGCCGGTCTGTCCGTGACCGAGGCCGCCGCGCGCGCCAGCGACCTGGGTCTCACGCTGAGTCTCGAGAACCGCTTCTACTCCACCGCCGTGCCGGCCGGCCACGTGATCACGCAGTCTCCCGTGCCCGGTTCGCTGGTGCGCCGCGACGGACAGATCCGCATCGCCGAAAGTCTGGGCGGACAGCATGTGACGATTCCCGACCTCGTCGGCCAGTCGGAACGCGCGGCAACCGTGATTCTGCGCCGGCTGACGCTGGAGGTTGGCGCGGTGTCGTATATACCATCGTCGAGCCCTGAAGGCACGGTGATCGCGCAGACGCCGGCGGCGAAGACCGTCGGGGCGGACAGTCCGCGCGTAAGCCTGATCGTCGCCAGCCCGCTGCCCGACGCGGCGGCGACGGCCTACGTGATGCCCGTACTGACGGGTCTGACCGTCGGCACGGCAAATATGCGGCTGGCTACGGCGGGCCTGCATATCGCGGGCGCGCAGGATTCGAGCTCTCCCGCGCCGGTTGCGACGGCTCCGGCTGCGATGCCTACGCTCGATATCACGGGGCCCGCGCCGAACGCCTCTTTGTCCCTGCCCGGTTCGCCCGCAGTCGCTGTTCCGGCGGCGCCGCGACAGGCGCCGGCGAGTTACGTGATCGTCAGCCAGATGCCGCCCGCCGGGCATCGGCTGTTGAAGACGGATACGATCCATGTGTCGGCTGTGCCTCGCACGCCTTCCGTCGCCACGCCGTAAGCCGCTACTCCTTGAACTTCTGACGGATCTGAACCGTGCGGTCGAGGGAGTCCACGGCTTCGAGCACCTTGCGGCGCAGGTCGGGATCGATCCTGTCGTTGTTCAGCCAGGCGTGCACGGCGGCTGAGGCCGAGGGGCTGTTTTGTCCGTCGACGAATGCGCCCAGCCATGCGCCGAGGAAGAAGATCTTGCGATGCTGCTTGATCTCCGGCAGCTCGTTCAGCGCCTGGGTCAGGTAGCTCTCGGTAAGGGCGGTCTGGTTCCACGCATTGAACGGGCGGAGGCTCTGCGTGATCCAGTCCTCCTGGATGCTCTGGCTGTGGAGGTACTCGTCGAAGTAGCGCGCCTTCACGGCCGCGGATGGCTCGCCGGCGGCGACGGCGTAGGCGTAGCGCTGGCCTTCTCCGCTATGGTCGCGGTCTTTTTCGGCGGCGTAGATCGCTGCGGCCTCGGGGTCGCCCATCTGGACGAGATGGCCGACGAGGTTCCAGCGGTCGAGCGGCTTCAGCGTCAGGCCGGGGACGGCCAGCTTGCCTGAGAGCAGATCCTTCACCTGCTGCATGGCTGCGGGCGTCTCGGCGATGGAGGTGAAGGCGCGGAAGCTGACGATGCGGATGCCGAGCGACGGCGCATGGAGCATGCGGTCCGCGATCACCGACTCAGCCTTCGGCGCAAGCGCCCTGCGGCCAGCGTCGTGCAGGTAGCCGTGGAGCGCGGCCGAGATGCGTCCGCCCTGCACGCGCGCGAGGGATTCATCCGTCTCCGTCGGCAGCGACTGCAGGGCCAGTTCGGCGTAGACGCGCGGCGGCGACTGGGCGACGTGGACATTATCCCAAAGCGCGCCCCAGAGCATCGTATCCAGCAGCGGATCCTTCGATGGGTGTGCGGCGAGGAGATGGCGGGCGGCGGCGGGCTCGCTGGCGCGATCGAGCAGGAAGCGGCCGTAGCCCTCGTCTCCTGCGTTGGCGAAGACGAATGCAGGGCACGGCTGACCGGCGGCCTCCGCGACGCTGGTCGAAGCTGTGCTCCAGTCGACGCGGACCGTCTTGTCGCCAAGGCTGATCCGGTTGGAGATGGGCCAGAGAAGGCCTTCGGGGAGGACGTCATGCTGGGTCAGGGTGAGGTCTGCGATCTTGCCCGCTTTGCACGACCACGATGCCTCCACCTGCGGCATGCCGCGATGCTTGATCCAGGCATCGGCCCATGCGTCCATGCCGGCTGCGGCCGGGCCGCCGGCCTGTTTGAAGGCGCCGATGAGGTCGCTCCAGCGAGCGTTCGAGTAGCCATGGTCTTTCAGATACATCCGCAGCCCGCCGCGAAAGGCATCCGGACCGAGTTTGAACTCCAACTGCTTCAACACCGCCGGCGCCTTCTGGTAGACGATGGCTCCATAGGCGGATTTGGCGTCCTTGAGGTTCGCGATGTCCTGAAAGATCGGCGTCGTGCCTTCGGTCTCGTCGATCCCGTAGGCCAGCGGCTTGATGTCTTCGTAGAAGTGCTTCCACGGGTTCGAGGCCGGTTCGAGCTGCGCCAGCGCCTTGTACGCCATGTACTGAGCAAAGCCTTCTTTGAGCCAGAGGTCGTCGAACCAGCGCATGGTGACGAGGTCGCCGAACCACTGGTGGCAGGTCTCGTGCAGGACGAGGATGTTGCGGCGGAAGTAGTCGCTGGCAGTCGGCGTGGAGCGGAAGAGGACGCTGTCCTCGTTCAGGAAGGTCTCGCCCGCATGCTCCATGCCTCCAAAGGGAAAGCCGAGGATGAGGACCAGATCGTATTTGGGGAACGGGAACGGCTGCGCGAAGAACTCCGAGAAGAAGCCGATGCCCTGCGCGACCATCTGCTGAACCTGCGGCGACTCCTGCTGGGCGCGGGCGAGCTGCGATTTGCGGACGTAAACCGTCGGCTCGGCGGGCTTCTGCGAACGCACCGGCACGAACGGGCCTGCGGCGAAGGCGAAGAGATAGGTGCTGACCGGCAGGGTTTCGGGGAAGTCCGTGCGGCCTGCTCCCACGCTGACCGGCTTCGTGTTGCCGATGACGGTCCAGCTCTCGGGATGCCGCAGTTCCAGGGTAAAGCGAGCCTTCAGGTCGGGCTGGTCGAAGCATGGGAAGGCCATGCTGGCGTCCATGGGGACGAAGAGCGTGTAGAGGTACTCGCTGCCGTCGTCCTTATCCTCATAGCGGGTGATGGCCTTGCCCGCCGGCGCGGCGTTGCTGGTGAAGGCGATGGTCAGAGTGTTGAGGCCGGCGATGGCGGGCAGCATGAGGTGACCGTTGACCAGCTCGGTCGGGATCGCCTTGCCGTTCAGCGTCGCGGACTGCACCGTGCCGTCGCGGTAGTCGATGGGCAGGTCGCCGGCGGCGTCGCTGTCGAAGGTGAGGGTCTCCGTCCCGGCGACAGTTGCGGCGTGCTCCTTCAGAACGAACGACAGGCGGTAGCGCAGGTTCGAGACCCGGCCGGCGCGCGCGATGGCAAGCGCATGCGAGACGCCGGGCTCGGCTGGGTCGGCCATCACATTTTTCGAGGCGACGAGCAGCATCGCCGTGGCGAGCAGAAGACAGGCGCGGGTTCCGCGAAGGGTCGGCATGGGGTTGATGTCATGCTATCCCGGCTTACCTCCCCGCGCCACCATGCGGCCGCAGCGCGAGCGAGAGAAAGCGCTCGATGTCCTCGACGTTCTTCTGGTAGAACTCCGGGCTGGCCCAGTAGGTATGGCCGGCGCCGGTGGCGGTGAAGAACTCCACCTGCGCCTTCGCGGCTCGCAGGGCGGCGACGAAGGCCTCGGCCTCGGAGAACGGAACGACCTTGTCGGCCGTGCCGTGTCCGACGAAGAACGGCGGCGCGCCGGGGTGTACCTGGTCGACCGGCGAGGCGGCCTTGCAGGCGGGCGTCGACGAGCAGACGCCGCCGAGATAGTTGGTGACCATCTGGCTGCTGTCGCCGAGGGCGGCGAGGTCGAGTACGCCGTTCAGGATGATGCCTGCCTTGACCTTCGCCTCGGGCGTGAGCGCGACCAGCGCCGCGAGCTCTCCGCCGGCGGAGCTGCCCGCGACGGCGATGCGGGTGGGATCGAGGTGAAGCTGTTGCGCGTGGTCGCGGAGGTAGCGTACGGCTTCGAGCGACTGGTGCAGCGACGCGGGATAGTGAACCGGCGCGACATCGTAATCGATGGTGAAGCCGACATAACCGTGATTCGCCAGCTCCTTGACGATCTTCGCCATCTGGTCGCGATTGCCATTGGCCCATGCGCCGCCGTGGATGAAGACGATGCCGGGGAACGGCCCGGCGCCGTTGGGGATGTAGGCATCGGCCTTCAGCGGGCCGTTCGTGCCCTGGGTGTAGTCGATCCCCTGCTGGATGCTGTAACTTGCCGGGACGGATGGGGTCTGCGCGTGCATCGCGCAGGGTGCGGCGAGCCATGCCGTAAGCAGGATGAAACAGGCGGTCAGTACCGGGCGCGGATTCATTCAGAACATCTTATCTGGATCATGTCACGGGTGATTTCGCATGGGGAAAGGTTGCGGTCAACGCGAACAAAACGCAGGTTCTTCGCTGCGCTCAGAATGACAGGTCGGGTGACTTGCGTTCAAGAGGCTCCGTCAATCAGCGGCTGCTAAAACGAAGGGGCGCCACGTCGAAGTGCGCATCGGGATTGTAGTAGTCGTATACGGTTGACGGGGCGGTCAGGGCGTCGACGCCGTAGCGCAGGGTGAAGCGGAAGCTCAGGCTGAGGCCGCCGGCGGTGGGCCAGACATAGAGCAGCACACGGTCGGGCAGCACCTCGTAGTGGTTGAGCTGGTATCCGCTGGCGGCCAGGGCGGACTCGAGCGAGGCGCGATCGACGTCCGCGCCGGGCGGCAGACCGACCTCCGCCATCAGCATGCCGTAGCCGCGAAAGCCGATGCGTTCGAGGTGTACGTTGGCGGTGACCGCCTGCCCATGCGCCGGATGCAGCGTGCTGAAGCCGACCGACAGGCGCAACTGCTCGTTATTCTGGACGGCCGATGCGGGCGCGAGCTTCGGCCATGGCCGGTAGAGAGAGGCGATGAGCTGCGCCGTCGCGGTCTGCGCGGTTCCGGCGAGCGTCAGGCTGACGCGATGCGCGCCCGCATCCAGCGCGCCCGGCAGCGGCACGAAGACGGGGCCGCCATCGACCGAGGGCGCGGGCAGAGGAACGGAGGTTGGCGCCTGCGCGTCGACGCGGACGGTCAGCGAGCCGGGTCCGGAGCTGGCGACCGGAGCCGGCGATCGCAGGGCGATCTCGGCGAGCACGTCCAGCACGCGCGCGGTCGCCTGCGTGGAGTACCAGAGCGAACGGCGGTCGCGCTCGTGGTCGAGGAAGAGCATGCCCCGGACGAGGAGGTCGTCGTTCGGCTTTGCGCCACCGGCGAGCAGCGCACGCAGCACCTGGGCGGTGCTTTCGACGCGGCCGGCGCGACCCCAGCCGAAGAAGGGTGTGTTGCTTTCGAGGGTCCAGTAGGCGCCGCCGTTCTCGCTGAGCGCCAGGCCGCGCAGGCGGTCGAGCGCCGGACCGCTGCGCGACGTATCGTGCAGCGCGGTCGTAGCCAGTGCGTAGCTGGCCAGCGTGTAGGGCTCGTCGAACTCCGAGACGAAGGGCTGCAGGGCGTCGGCGGCGCGCTTGAGCAGTGGCTCCGCGCCCGGCGCGCCGGCGATCATCGCGGCGACAGAGGCGGTCAGCATAGCGGCGCCGCGACGTTCTTCGGGATGCTGGCTTCCGAGGCGATCCGTCCGGACCCAGCGGCCATCCTTCTGCTGTTCCTTCGCGAGGTAGGCGATGGCGCGCTCAACCACCTTCTGATCGACGGCAACGTACGCGCTGGCCTGATGGAGAAACTCGATCGCATAGGCCGTCAGGGCGATGTCGGCGCGCCGATCGCGCGGCCAGTAAGCGAAGCCTCCGCTCGCAAGCTGATTGCCGAGAAGGTTTTCGTAGGCCTGCTCAAGGTAGCGATGCGTCTGCTGCGCGAGCTTCGGGTCGCGCAGCGGCAGACTTGCGCCGTAGCGCTCCAGCAGCAGGCTGGGCCAGGCGATCGAGAGAATCTGCTCCGCGCAGCCGTCCGGATAGGCGGCCATTCCGGCGAGCGCATCGCGGAGGTGGGCGCCGAGGTTGGGGTAGAGCTTCAACGTGGCGCCAGTGCTGCCGGGCAGCGTCTCCGCCGGGAGGGTGAAGGTGAGCGTATTTTCGCCCGGCGCGAGGATGGCCGCGGCGGTCACGGCGCTCTCCTGCCCGTCGGGATGCACAGTCACCGGGCGCGCGATGCGGTCGCCCGCGCCGGCGCCGGTCGCGGTAAACTCCTGCCGGGCTTCCGTGATGGGCGAGAGCGCGGTGAAGCGGAAGACGGGCGAGGCGGACTCCTGCGAGCCGACCCGGATGCTGCGCGAAGCGGCGCCGTCAAGATGGAACCACGGCGCGGGCGTGAGCGAACCTTCGACGGTCACGGCGTGGTCGAGGTAGTTGCGCAGCGTGATGGGCAGTGCGATGGTGTCCCCGGCCGTCAGGATGGACGGCGGATCGAAGGCCGCGAAGAAGCTCTGGAAGGTCTGGAACTGCGTGGCGCCGGAGCCGGTATTGCCCTGCAGGGTCGAGGCCGCGGCCGAGAGCCGCCACCCGGTGATGTTGTCCGCCACGGGAAAGCGCAGCGTGGCCGTACCGTCGGGAGCGGTGACGATCTCGGGGCGCCAGAGCAATGTCTCCGGGAAGTAATCGCGGAGGCGCGGCGTGGAGGTCCGGGCCATCGCGTCGCCGGCGTTCGCCGAGACCGACCCCGGCAGAACTCCAAGAAGATTCACGTAGTTCCGGCCGTTGAGGGCCAGATCCCGGACGGTATCGCCGTCGATTACATAGGAGGTCGCGTTGCTGACCACCATGCCGCTCTGGGTGTTCACCATGGCCGCCTCCGCGGTCACGCTCACGGCATCGCTCACCGAGCCGACGTTCATCGCCACATCGAGCGTCATCGTGCCCTTCGGCTGCACCAGCACCTGGTCGTAGATGAGATCGGTGAAGCCATCGAGGTGGAAGCGCAGTTTGTAGGCACCGGCTGGGATGGGACCGAGTATATAGATACCCTGCGCGTCGGACTTCGCCTCGTACTCGGCGCCGGAGGCGATCTGCGTGGCGACCACGGTGACCCCGGTGATGATGGCGCCGGCGGTGTCGTTGACCGTGCCGGAGATCTCTCCCTCCGTGCCGGTGTGGATGGTGACGTGCGAGGGCCGGATGGCTGTCTGTTGCCGCGCGCTCTGCGTGGTGCGGATGCGCGACAGGCTCATGTAGACGAAGTCGTCGCTGGTGTGCCGGCCGCCGTCGGGGCCGGGGCTGTTCAACGTCACGGTATCGTTGACGGCCGTCACCGGGGTGACGATGGTGCGGACGACCGGCGGTCCGCCGTCCGGCGTGGCGTGGGCCTCCGTACGGACCTGATCGGTGAAGATCGAACGGCTGTGGAAGGTCACGTAGAGCGGATGCCGCCAGGGGTCGCGCAGGTCCGCCGGCGAGATGCCCGCCGCCTGCATGGCCGCGTGAAGCTGGGCCTCGTTGCGTGGGAATGGATGGGTCTCCGTGTAATGGCTCAGCGCCGCCTCGACACGCTGCGTCAGCTCGATCGTGTAGTCGATGTTCGCGCTTCCGGCTGAGAATGGCCCGCGCTGCCACTCGTACCGGGGCTTGGCCGCTGGGTCGCCCGCGGTGAGTGCCTCGACCTGAAAGCTCTTCCATGCGATGGAAAAGCGGTAGGTGAAAGGCTGGTCCCAGGGGTCGCGCCACCGGTCGAGGTCGATGGCCTCGCGCTGCATCTCGTCGCGCAGGTCGGCCAGGGTGCGAATGTAGCCCCCGGTGCGCTGATGGTAGGCGGTGACCGCATGCTGCAACTGGCGCTGGCGGCCATTGAACCAACGCCAGGAGGCAAGCTGCACGTCGAAGTCGTCCCCCGTGCCCGGCAGCTTGTCGGGCCCCAGGCTGTGAAGCGAAAGCTGCAGCGCGCCGGTATTCTGCGCGCTGCGGACGAGCGTGTACGGATCGCCCCAGGGGTCGCGCAGCGCGGCGAGATCGACGCCTTTGCCAGCCAGCAGGGCGTTGAGTTCGGGCAGGGTGGTGGGCAGTTCGGTGTGGTTTTCGAGGTATTGCGCGAGTTCCTTGCGGACGGGTTTCAACTGAGCGTCGAGGAGCTGGTGGAAGGTCGCGGCCAAGCCGCCGGAGGGCCGGTTGTCGGTCGTTTCGAAGCGAACTCTGGCGCTCGCCAGCAGCATCTCCGCCGCGAGCTGGGCGCCGTCGGGGATGGGCTGGCCGGGGCCGAGCCGTGTGAGCGACCGGAGATCGAAGCCTCCCACCGCGCCGGCGGGCTCGTCGAGGAATCTTCCGAAGAAGAAAGAAGAGGCATCGCCGGCGCCGAAGTCCGCGTCGGAGCGCTGCCGCTCGTCCACCGCCTGATCGACCGCGACGACGCCGAGTGCGCTGGGCGCGGGGGCCGTGTTGTCGCCGTCGGGATCCTGCGGGCCGTGGACGCTGAGGACAGCCGTGGCCTCTTCGCCCGGTTGATAGACCGGCGCGGACATGGCTACGTCCACACGCAGCGCGTTGTCGCGAGGAAAAAGCAGCGCCAGCGCGTCTGTGACCGTCGCCGGGTCGTCGCCCGCGAATTCTTTGAAGTGAGGCGGTACAACGCCCAGTCCGAGGACGTGGACGAAGACCAGACCGCTGTAGCGCGCGTCCGATGGGATGCTGAGCGTGGCGTGGCCGCCGGTCAGGGCGAGTTCGCGTTCCGCCAGCAGCAGTTCGCCGTGGATTGTATGGCGCAGGAGCTGCACCGTCACCGGCATCGCCGGCTGAGAGGGGTCGACCGTCGAATCGATGGTCAGATCGACCGCCTCGCCCGTCCGGTAGATCGCGTGGGCCGCCTGGACGCGCAGTCTGGCGATGGAAGGCTGCAGCCGCTCCACGGCCTCGCCGGTCCTGCCAGCCTTGTCCCGCACGCGCAGGAGGAGGTTCACCTCGTCCCCTTCGGTTGGCTTGTCGCCTGCCGGCACGGGCGGACGCCGCCGGAGCAGCTCGGCGTACGGCGGCAGCTCGATGCGGCCGAGACCGTGCGCGTCCGTGTGCAGATGCAGCAGAGGAACGGCGTGCGCCAGCCAGTCGGCGTTTGATTGTTTCTCGGCCTCCTGCGGCAGGAGGAGCAGGTCGGCGTCGCACTCCGTGGGCGTTCCGTCCGCGGAGGTGACGCTGACAAAGCGGCGCTCCGGCAGGCCGCGCACACCGGACGCGCCGCTGAGATATGGGTGCAGCGCACGTGCGGCGAGGCGCAGGTCGAAGCGGCGCTGCTCGGTGCTGCCGGTGGAGGCGTCGGTGACGTAGGCGGCGAAGTGCAGGTCGTCGGTGGCGTTGCGGCGGTCGTCGCGGTAGTCCCGCTCGTCGGCGGAGAGGTCGATGTGAGCCTCAAAGCCGCCGTGCCCGTCGAGTTCGCCGGCGACGGCCTTGGCCTCCTTCGTGTCGTAGCGCTGCTGGGCGAAGTTCCAGGTGCGCTCGGACTCCTGCACGACGCGGACATGCCCGTGCAGCACGGGCTTGCCGAAGAGGTAGTCGGCGCGCACATCGACCACGGCGTTGCTGCCGGGGAGGTAGAAGGTGCGATCGGGCTTCGAGGTGACGACGAAGGTGGGCAGATCGTACCGGCTGAGCCGGACGGTGGCCGAGGCGCTGCGGCCTGCCTGCTCGCCCTCTGGGAGCGTGGCTTCGAGTCTGTACTCGCCGAGCCGCAGGCGCGACGGCGCCTGCCAGTCGATGGTGGCGATGCCGAAGGCCGAGGTCACGGCGGTCGCGCGGTAGACCAGCGTGTTGTCCGGGTCGCGGACGTCGACCTTGACCGTCTGGCCGGGGCTGGCGTGGGCGTTGCGGTCGAGCAGCAGCATCCGCGCGTGGATGGTCTGGCCGGGCTGATAGAGCGGCTTGTCGGTCGTGAGCTCGAACCTCCGGTTCTCCGGTACATGCAGCGTCTGGATGACACCGACGCGGAGATTCCCCACCCGGCCCGCCACCTCCAGATCGATCGATTCGAGATCGGCGCCGGGAGGGACGCTGAACCGGACCGAGGCGAAGCCCCGCTCGTCGGTACGGATCGGCAGGCGGGCGAACTCTTCATCGATCCGCTCGTCGCCGACATAATCCGCCGTGAGCACAGCTTCGAGAGCGACGTTCGCCAGCGGCTGGTGAGTCAAGGGGTTGACGGCGCGAACGCGAGCCACATACTCCGCGCCGGGCCGAATCTTCTCCGGCGCGGCCAGGTACAGGGTGTATAGGCTGGGTGCGACGTGGTCCAGCGAGAGGACGCCCTCCGCCCGCTGCCCCGCCGATGTGGCGGTGTAGCGGATGCGGAAGAACGGCAGGTCGGTTTCGAGCGTGTCCCCGTCGCCGCCTTCATAGGTAGCGGGCGGCAGTTCGATGCGGCAGAGCATGTGGCCGGCCGCGGGTATGCAGGCGCCGGATGCGCGGGAGCGGACCTCGTCCGCTGGGTCGACCAACTCCACGGCCAACGTCGCCTGCCCGGCTGCGTGAAGCAACGGCAGCTCCAGCAGGAAGCGGCCTGCCGGAAAGCTGAGCCGGGCTGCGGCCTCGTCCGCCGTGAAGGCTGTTCCCTGCGCCACGGCGCAGCCAGCCAGCGCGGAGGCGGCTGCCATCACTCGAAATAGATGCCGCAGCGACAAACCCAGACCTCGCCCGTTGGAGTCGACGAGATGAGCATACGCGAGTGCGGGTGCTTGAAATTTACATTCTTGCGCCGAGGCTACGCAGGCTGCTTACTTCGGGGCGGCGCCGGACCACGAGGCCGGGTCGACATCGACCGACCCGATGCGGCCGTTCGAGTCGCGCACCAGCAGGCGGACGAAGCGCGTCTTTGCGTTGATATCGACCTGCGCATGCGTGTTCAGCACGCCCTTCGCAATTCCCCGCGCGTCTTTCACGGCGAGGGCGAGGGTGGCTGCGGTCGACGACTGGATCCTGTGCTCGGCGTCCTCGGCGACCAGCAGGGTGAGGATCTTCGCGGACTCGCCACCCGCTTCGACAGGCGACCAGGTCAAGGTCTTGTCCTCGACGGCGAAGTTGACCGTGACACGGTCCGCCGTGCGCGAGGAGGTGACGGCGACGATCTGCAGGCCGACGCCGCTGTACTTCATGGAGCCGGTCGCGGCCGCCTTCAGGTCGAAGCCCATCTCCTTGACCGTCGGCTCCGGTTTGGGGGCGCTCTCGGAGTAGAAGCCCTGGCGGGTGACTGCCTTGAGGGATGGATCGCGCATCTGGATGCGGATGGCGCGGTAGGCGTCGGCGTCCGGCGCCTGCTGCGGCCGGTAGGTAAGGGTGTAGAACTCCGACCCGCGCTCGAGGCTGCCGGCTATCTGCTGGTCGAGATCGTTGCGTCCGTAGAAGTAGTGGCCGCCGGTCTGGACGGCGAACTGGTTGAAGCTGAGATCGCCCTTGAGCGGGTCTTCACTGGGCGGCTCGACGCTGGCTCGGTTGCCCATGCCGCCGCCCATGTCGATGGAGGTCGCCACATCGGTGGCGGCGGCGCGTGCGTTCGAGGTGATGGGATCGACCTTGTAGAGCGTGATGCGCACCTTGGTGAGCAGCGTGACCGTATCCTTCAAGGCGTTTTGCAGGGTGATGTTGCCCGGCGCGTCGAGCTCGCTAGGATCGACGGTGGGAAATCCCCGGCCCATCCAGACGAGGTTCTTGTGCGCGCGAACGCCTTCGGATGAGAGTGCGATCTGGCGCAGGACGGCGAAGGATTCGGTCAGCAGGTCGATGTCGTTGCCCTTGGCGAGCTGGTCCGGAAACGAGGCTGGACGTTTGTCGAGCGCGCGGATGAGAACGTCGCGATCCTGCGTGTAAGCGGCCAGCGAGTGCAGGCCGGTCTCGTTGACGATGAGCAGCATGGACGGGGTCTTCAACTGCGCGGGCTGGGCCTGCAGGTACTTCTTCAGGGTGAAGGCGGAGTAGGACTTCTCGTCGAAGGGCGTGTTGAGATCGTCGAGAACGAAGATGGTCAGGGGCGTGTCGCCCCAGTCGGGCTGGCCAAAGCGGTCTACCTTTGGAGCTGCCGCAGGCGCGGACGCGAGCGGATGCTCCTCCCAGGGGTCGAAGCTGCGGATGGGCTGCGGCTTGTTGTCCTGAAGGATGGTGAAGTCGTCCTTTTTCAGCCCCGGCACGACGTTGCCCTGGGCGTCGGTGACGACGACATCGAGCACGACGATGTTCGAGGTCACGCGAAGGGTCTGGATCGCGCCGGACGGCTCCGGCTGCTGCGCGTGAGCGCCGGGGAGGCATGCCGGCAGGAGAAGGGCCAGGGTCGGCAGGGCGGGATGAGTCCATTTCATCGTGGAGGGCCGCTTTCGTTCGCATGCGCTTGGATGGGGCGCCTTACGATAACGGAAATCTATCACGCGGCCGGAGCGCCACCGGGCAACGCCTTCCCCGGCGCCGACCGTGGGCAGGGACGCATCGACACGACGGATCCCGGCGCTCAAGGGGCAAAGGACACAACCTAAAGCAGTATCCGTCGCAAACGGCAGGCCGAGGCAACCGGCGAAATGGCTGGGTGATAGCGAATTCGATGCTCGTTCATTGAGAAAACAAACTTTACATCGAGTGTGGCGCAAGGCGGCAAAGAGGCCTTTGCTGCGTATCCGCGCGGTCGAATACGACGTCCCCTGTGATAGCCAAACCGGAACAAACTCATTGACAAAATCAGCTTTACAAATAGGAGACGCCCTCTCTATGGTTGGTTCCGCTTAGGAAAGATGTAAACCACACCATGTCAATCGAACACAAAGCAATGGCCGCGACAGCATTTTCGAAGCGCGGTTTCCTGGCTCGCATCACGCATCTCGCGGCGTGCTTCGCTCTTTTTGCCGCCAGCAGCGCGCTGGCGCAGACGCCGCACTGGGTCGGCTCGTGGATGGCGAGCCCCTGCGCTCCGGCCGACGCGGAGCCGCGGCGGGACCAGCTTTCGCTGAACGGCGACACCGTCCGGCAGATCGTTCATCTGTCGATCGGCGGCGTGGCGGTGCGGCTGCACTTTTCGAATACCTTCGGAACGGCGCCGCTCCTGATCCGCTCGGTGCGCGTGGCGGCGGCGGGCAAAGGCAGCGAGATCGCGGGCGATGGGGACAAGGCAGCAACCTTCAGCGGCAAGCCGGAGGTGAGCATCGCGCCGGGGGAGTCGGTGGTGAGCGACGCGGTAAACCTCCCCGCGAACGCCGACGGCAACCTTGCCGTGAGCTTCTTCGTGCCGGAGAAGGTGACGGCGCCGGCGGTTCACTACACGGCGCTGCAGACCTCGTGGGTGGCGCCGGGCGAACAGACCTCGGCGGCGGAGTTGAAGGGCGCGCACAAGATTACGGTCGATCTGATTTTGACGGCGGTGGACGTGGCCTCGCGCACCTCGCCGGGAGCGATCGTCGCACTCGGCTCTTCGACGACCGATGGCGCGCACTCGACGCCGAACGCTAACCATCGCTGGACGGACTTCCTTGCCGAGCGTCTGCGCACGACCGACGCGGCGAATGCGCCCGCCGTGTTGAACGCAGGCATCTCCGGCAACCGCGTGCTGAACGATGGACGCGGGGCATGGGGTCCGATCTTCGGCGAGAGCGCGCTGAAGCGCTTCCATCGCGACGTACTGGCGCAGTCCGGGTTGAAGTGGATCTTCGTCTTCGAGGGCGGCAACGACATACGCCAGGCGGCCGGCAATCCCGAGGTCATCCAACCGCAGCAGCTCATCAAGGCGTTTCAGTTGATGGCGCGCGAGGCGCATGCACGCAAGCTGAAGCTGATCGTCGCCACTATCACGCCTTCCCAGGGAACGAACCCGAAGGACGAGACCCCCGCCTGGGAGGCGACCCGGCTGGAGGTCAACAAGTGGATTCTGACCACGAAGGATATCGATGGCGCGGTCGACTTCGACAAGGCTGCCGCCGACCCGCAACGTCCCGCACGGCTCCTCCCTGCGTATGACAGCGGCGATCACCTGCACCCGAACGACGCAGGCTACAAAGCGATGGGTGAATCCATCGACCTCCACCTTTTTCAGTAAGCCCCAATCCAGCCAAGCGCAAGGAGAAACACCCCATGACTTCGAAGTTTCAGCTTTATAAGAAGGACGCTCACAACGTGGCGCGGAAGGCGCTGACTGCAGCCGGCGCGACCCTGGGCATGCTGCTCGCCACTGGCTGTGCGGCCAACTTCTCCGCGCTCTCGAACAGCTTGCCGGATGGCGCGGCGACCGCCGGATCGGCCATTGGAGGCAGGGCCTTCGGCGGCCAGCAGCCGATCAGCGGCGCTCTCATTCAGCTCTATGCGGTGGGCACGACGGGCTATGGCTCGACCGCGACGCCGCTTATCACGGGAACGACCATCAAGACGAATGTAAACGGCGGCTTCACGCTGCCCACGAACTCCTACACCTGCCCCGCGGGAAGCTACGTCTACATCACCGCGACGGGCGGAGACCCTGGGCTCGGCACGGGCACGAACTCGTCGATCGCGCTGATGGCCGCGCTGGGACTCTGCTCCAACCTCACGAGCACGACCTTCATCAACATCAACGAACTGACCACGGTGGCTGGCGTATGGTCGATGGCGCAGTTCGGCTCGACAACGGGCACGGCGCTCTCCGGCTCTGCTTATCCGGCGACTCCTTCCGATAGCTTCGGCACTTCGGCGACGAATACGCAGGGCATCGCCAACGCCATGGCCATCGCCAACGTCCTGGTGAACACCACCACCGGCACGACGCCCGGCACGAACACCACGGGCAACGTATGGAACGTCGAGACGTGGCATCTGAACACGCTGGCGGACATTCTCGCCGCGTGCGTGAACTCAGCCGGCGCGAACGCCAGCGCATGCAGCACACTCTTCACCAACACCAACTCCGCGACCGATACGTTGCAGGCAGCGCTTTACATGGCGAAGAATCCGACAAGCAACGTCGCGGCCATTGCGGCGATTCCGATTCCGTCCGCTCCCTTCGTGCCATACGATACGACTGTCAACGACTTCACCATCGGCCTCAGCTATCAGACCGGCACGCTGGCGCCGCGCTTCGTGGCCATCGATCAGTTCGGCAATGCGTGGGTCGTTGGCAACACGAACGTCTATGAACTCGATCCGACCGGGAACGTCATCTCCACGATTCCGAGCTACACATTGAACGGCGCGAGCACCGCATGGAAGACGGCCTACCAGGTGGCGCTCGATACGGCCAACAATGCGTGGATCATCGATCAGTCCGGCTTCTCCGTCGTGGGCATTACGGGTTCGAACGCCACGGGCGCGGCGAACGGCGGCGTCAGCACGGCCGTCTCCACCGGCACACTGACGCCGGAAGGTATCGCGGTCGATGGCAGCAACAACGTCTGGTACTCCACCAACTCCAGCAAGCTCTATGAGCTGGCGAAGGGCGCCTACACCACGCCGGTCGCGGGCGCGACCACCACCGTCCTCCCCTATGGCGTAGCGGTCGATCTGAGCAACAACCCAAGCTCGCCGAACTACGCGGCGTCAAATGGCGGCTCCTTCGTTTACGCCGTAAACCAGCAGGGCTGCTCCGGCCTGACGCTGGGCGGCACGACGACCAGCACCTATGGCGGCAGCATGACGATGGCCTACACCACGGCTGGCACTTCGACCGCCGCGGGCGCGGCCACGGCGCTCAGCACCATTGGCGACGCGGCCTGCGCGGGCGCGGCTTCGAAGGTTGCCAACAACTCCGCCGGCTATGCCCCGCTCTCCACGCCCGCCGGCATTGCGGTCGATAACGGCAACAATCTCTGGGTGATCGACCAGAACTACACCACGGCCGATACCTCCGGGCCGAAGTACTCGCTGACGAAGTTCTCGGAGAACTACTCCGCCTCTCTCGCGGCGGCCAGCGTCAACTCCGAGATCAGCTTTGCAAGCTACTCCGGCGCGGGCCTTTCCACGCCGTGGTATCTCGCAATCGACGGCGCCAGCGCGGTCTGGACGGCGAACTCGCAGGGTACGACGAGTGGCGTACCGGGCGGTACGGTCTCGGCGTTCACCAATGCGGGCGCAGCGCTCTCACCGACGACGGGGCTGTACGGCGGCGTCTACAGCAGCACGGTTGGGACGACGACCACCACCTCCAAACGCACGATCGTCAGCGCGCGCGGCGTAGCTGTCGATCCCTCGGGAAATCTGTGGGTCGCGAACAGCGCGACGTTCACGCCTTCGGGCGCGTCGAGCGCCATCGGCTTCGTCACGGTGATGGTTGGCGCAGCAACCCCAACGGTAACGCCGCTCTCGCGTGGCATCGCCAACTACACGCTTGCCTCGAAGCCCTAAGCCAATCACTGCAACGGATCATCCGGAGCGGCTTCCCCGCGGGGCCGCTCCCGCACACATTCTCACACCAAGAAGGCCTTCGTCATGCGCAAGTTCGCCCCGGCTCTGCTGTTATCGCTGCTCACGTTGTTCGGTTGCGGCGGCAATGTGGTCATCATCTCCGATACCATCTCGCCGGTGGGTCCGCTTGCGCTTGACGCCGGGCAGAGCGTGACGATCACCGCTACGGTTGTGGGCGATAGCTCGAACTCGGGCGTCGTGTGGCAACTGACCGGCGCCGGTACGCTCTCCGCGCAGACGGCTACATCGGTCGTCTACACCGCGCCCGCAACGGTCGCCACGGCAAACTCTTCGGTCGTGCTGGCAATCCCGGCGAAGAACGACCTCTACTCCGCGGCAACCGTTGTGAACTATGCGGCTGCGCCAGCGATCACGTCGACCACACTGCCCGCAGGCACGGTCGGCGCGGCGTACAACACGCAACTGGCATACTCCGGCGGCAGCGGCGCGGTCAGCTTCTCGCTGGTTTCGGGTACGTTGCCCGCGGGACTTACGCTCTCTTCGACTGGCGTCATCAGCGGCACGCCGACAGCCGCCGTCAGCTCCACGCTGACGGTGCGGGTCACCGACTCCGCAGCAACGCCTCTCTCGACCTCTGCCGTCCTGGCGCTGAATGTAAGCGGCGCGCCTCTCTCCATACCGGCCGCGACCTTGACGAACGCCGTCGCGGGCAAGACCTATAGCGCCACGCTGGCCAATACCGGCGGCGTCGCTCCGTTTACATGGAAGATCTCAGGCGGCGCACTGCCTGCGGGCCTTACGCTTTCGAGCGCGGGCGTGATCTCGGGCGTGCCTACGATCGCGGGCAACTACAGCTTCACCGCAAGTGTGACCGACACGGAACCCTCGCCGCAAACTGCATCGCGCGCCTACACGCTTACGGTGTACACAGCGCTTGCCATCACCTCATCCACGTTGCCCAGCGGGGCTGTGAAGAATGCCTATACGACGACGCTTACCTCCACGGGAGGCACGCTGCCCGTCACCTGGACCGTCGCCAGCGGAAGCACGCTTCCGGCGGGCCTCGCATTGAACAGCACCACCGGCACGATCAGCGGCACGCCGACCACTGCGGGCAACTACAGCGTCACGATTCAGGCTGCGGATACGAGCGTTCCGCAGCAGGCCGTGACGATGACGTATACGCTCACGGTCGTGCTCAGCACGCTTGCGATCAGCACCACCTCCCTGCCGCAGGGAACGGTCAGCGCGGGCTATAGCACAACGCTCCAGTCGACCGGCGGCAACGCGCCCGTCACCTGGAGCCTGGCAACCGGCAGCAGCGCACTGCCCGCGGGATTGACCCTTTCGAGCGCGGGCGTCATCAGTGGTACGCCGACGACTGCGGGCAACTACAGCATCACCGTACAGGCTACGGATTCAACCCCGGCATCGGTCACCAAGACGCTGGCGCTGCCGGTGGTCGCGCTTGCCGCACTCACCATCAGCAGCACAAGCCTGCCCGCCGGCAACATCGGCGCGGCATACAGCAGCACGCTTGCAGCCACGGGCGGCGCAACCCCTTACACATGGACGGTCGCGTCCGGAACGCTTCCGGTCGGGCTCTCGCTTTCAACTGCTGGCGTACTCTCGGGAACGCCGCTGGCTGCCGGATCCTACACCTTCACCCTGCAACTTGCCGATTCGGAATCGCCCGTCGTGACGACCAGTCGGCAGTTCACCGTGGCGATCGGTACGACGCTCGCGGCGGGCGCTGGCAACTCCGCTCTGTCGGGCGGCTATGGCTTCCTGTTGAATGGCTTCGCCAATGGCAGCGCAAGCGGCAAGGTGTACGGCTTCGCGGCAATCGGCAGCATCACCGCGGATGGCGCGGGCAATATCACGGGTATCGAGGACATCAATACCGCGAGCGGTGTACAGCAGTCGCTCGCGGTGACGGGCTCATACACCCTTGGCACGGACAACCGCGGGCTGATGGTCCTGACCGCGGGCGGCACGACCACCGTCTATGCCGTCGCGGCTTCGAACCTCTCGGGCTCCATCGCACAGAACCTTGCGTTGACGGAGTTCGACAACGCCAGTGGAACGGGCAGCACTGCAACAGGCTTCGCAAAGCGGCAGAACGCGGCGGCCTTCAGCGCAGCAAGCATCAAGGGCAACTTTGTCTTCGGTCTGTCGGGTGAGTCGCCATGCAGCAGCTGCGCCAGCTCGCCTCGCTTCGGTCCTGTCGCGGCAGTCGGCGTCTTCACGGCGGATGGCGCGGCGACGCTCTCGGCAGGCCAGGAGGACGCAGCGGCCTACGGGACGAACTACACCGGACTGACTCTCGCCGGATCGTTCACCACGCCTTCCACCAGCAACGGACGCGGCACGATGAAGCTGACGCCCACGGGCACGATCTTCGTCGCGGCGCCCACCGACTACACCTATGTGATCGTGAGCGCGAACGAACTGCTCCTGCTCTCCACCGACACACACGCGAGCAACACCTTGCTCTATGGCGATGTACAACTGCAGCAGCAGACTACCTACAGCGCCGCAAGCCTTACCGGTCGCTCCATCGGCTACGAGTCGCAGGCGAGCGGCGGCGATGGCTCGGCGCTTTATCCCAGCGCACTGAACGCCACGTTGACGCAGCTCACCAATACGGGCAGCGGCACGGCGACGCTGGCGCAGGACAGCAACCGCGCCGGAACCTTCGCCACCACCGCCGCAACCGCGATCACCTACGCGACCGCGACGAACGGCCGCACGGTCGTTACCACGGGCGGCGCAACCAATCTGGTGCTCTACCTCTACAACACCGGCGCGGGCTTCGCACTCGACCAGGCCGGCACATCCACTTACCCGGCAATCGCTCAATACGAGCTGCAAGTTGCCGTCGCTCCTCTACCTACGCTGCTTTCGGGCGCGTACGCGGCGGACACGCTGGCGGCTCCCGCAGCCTCAACCGTATCTTCCGGCGAGGAGGTCTTCACGCTCAGCACAGGCGGCGTGAACTCCTATATCAACGGCGCGCTCTCGACGTCGCTCGACAGCAGCAGCCCGAGTGGAACGCTGGCGTTTGGGCAAACCGCTTCCCTGCTCTTTCTTGAAGACGCAACCGGCCGCAATGTCGTGACAACCACCACATCGACGACGCCGACTGCTATTATTTATGCCATCACGAGCAAGCGTGCAGTCTCCATTCCCGCCACCACTGCGGCCGTCCCCGTCGTCACGGTCCTGCAGCAGTAAACACGCTCCCGGAAGAGGCTACCGCGCCTCTTCCGGTTCCACGGCCTGCTTGCGGGGACGCGATCCCTCGAAGGCCATCTTCAAAAAGAGCTGTGCCGTCGACGAGGTATGTTCGCGGTTCCAGGCAATCGCAATCTCAGAGAAATGCTGCTTCCCGGACAACGGACGCACCACCACATTTTCAGCTTGATGCAGTTGGATCGAGGCCGGCGCGATGGCGATGCCAAGCCCCGCGGCGACCAGCGAGATGAGGGTATACATCTCGGCCGCCTCCTGCACGACATGCGGCATGAGACCGTTTTGATGGAGGATGTTCATACATTGGTCATGAAAGCCAGGCGCCATCTTTCGGGTGTACATCACGAAATCCGCTCCCCGGCAGTCGGCGAGTTGCAGATCCTCTTTGGCCGCCAGCGGATGACTTGCAGGCAACAGAAGCACAAAGGGCTCACGATGAATGACACGGGTGCGAATCTCGGGCGGGGTCGGCAGCGGTACGCGCAGGAAGCCGACGTCGAGCTTGCGTTCGAGCAGTTGCGTCACCTGATCGCGCGTCAACACGTTGCGCAGCTCCATCTCCACATGCTCGTAACGCTCGCGAAAACGCTTGACCAGCGGCGGCATCAGGATGGCCGCGGCGGTCGAGATGAAGCCGATACGCAGCGTGCCCACCTGACCGAGAGCGGCGCGCCGGGTCAGGGTGATCGCCTCTTCCATACGCTGCACGACCTCGCGCGCTTCGCCCAGGAAGATCGTTCCCGCCTGCGTCAGCTCGGTCTTGCGGCGGTTGCGAATGAGCAACTGCACGCCGAGTTCTTCCTCGATGCCGCTGATCTGCAGGCTCAACGCGGGCTGGCTGAGGTGCACGAGCTTGGCCGCTCGACCAAAGTGAAGCTCCTCCGCGACGGCAATAAACGAACGCAGTTGTCTTGGTCCCATACCCTGACTCTCCGGCCGCTGATAAGTAAGACTTATCAGGGCCGCACCATACTTTCACCTTCTTCCATGAAGTTCAAGGGGCGTTCATGACCCAGCAGGAACAGCCTTATGTCCAGCCAAATGCAACCGGACAAGAGCGCGTGTGGGACACACGCCGACAGGACAAGCGAAGCCGGCTCTCGCGCATCGGCCACCTTACGGATGGCAAGATTCTCGCGTCCTCCGACATCACCGACGCGATCACGCTGCTGCTGCGGCCGGGCGATCGCATTGTTCTCGAAGGCGACAACCAGAAGCAGGCGAGCTTCCTGTCGGCTGCGTTGGCGAAGCTCGATGCAAACGTCATCCACGATCTGCATCTGCTCATCTCAAGCATCACGCGGCCTGAACATCTGCAACTCTTCGAGCGTGGCATCGCACGCCGTGTGGACTTCGCCTTCGCCGGCCCACAGAGCCTGCGGCTGGCGCAGTTGCTCGAAGACGGGATGCTCGAGATCGGCGCCATCCACACATACGTGGAGCTGTACGCGCGCATGTTCATCGATCTACCGCCGCGCGTCGCCTTCATCTGCGCGGACAAGGCGGATCGGCATGGCAATCTCTACACGGGGCCGAACACCGAGGATACGCCGACCATCGTCGAAGCCACTGCGTTTCGCGATGGCATCGTACTCGCACAGGTAAACGAGATCGTCGACGAGCTGCCGCGCGTCGACATACCCGGCGGCTGGGTCGACCTGATCGTCGAATCGCCGCAGCCCTATGCCGTCGAGCCGCTCTTCACGCGCGACCCCCGCCACATCAACGAGCTGCACATCCTGATGGGCATGATGGTCATCCGCGGCATCTACGAACGCTACGGCATTACATCGCTCAACCATGGCATTGGTTTCGACACGGCGGCCATTGAGCTGCTGTTGCCGACCTACGGCGAAGAACTTGGCCTGAAGGGAAAGATCTGCCGGAACTGGGCGCTCAATCCTCACCCCACGCTCATCCCCGCCATTGAAAGCGGATGGGTCGAGAGCGTTCACTGCTTCGGCTCCGAGGTCGGCATGGAGCAGTATGTCGCCGCGCGGCCCGACATCTTCTTCACCGGGCGCGACGGCTCGCTTCGTTCGAACCGCGTTCTCTGCCAGCTAGCGGGCCAGTACGGCATCGACCTCTTCATTGGCTCGACCTTGCAGATGGACCCGGACGCGAACTCCTCGACCGTGACGCATGGCCGTATAGCCGGCTTTGGAGGCGCACCGAACATGGGCCACGATCCGCGCGGACGTCGCCATGCTTCCGCGGCATGGCTAAGACTCTTGCGTGGCGAGGCAGAGATTCAACGCGGGCACAAGCTCGTCGTACAGGTCGCGGAGACCTTCCAGCGTGGCGGCGTACCGGCGTTCGTCGAGCAGTTGGACGCGGTCGAGGTTGGCCTCACGAACCACATGCCGATCGCGCCCGTCATGATCTACGGCGATGATGTAACGCATGTGGTTACAGAAGAAGGCATCGCCTATCTCTATCGCGCGGAGGGGCAGGAGGAGCGTCGAAAGGCCCTGGCCGCGGTAGCAGGCGTAAGCCCCGTCGGTCTTCGCAGCCAGGCAGCGGATGTCGCACGGCTGCGGCGTTTGGGCATCGTGGCTTATCCCGAGGATCTCGGCGTCTCGCGGCTTCGCGCCAAGCGTTCGATGCTTGCGGCGACCAGCATGTCCGATCTGGTTCGCTGGTCCGGCGATCTCTATAACCCGCCCACGAAGTTCAGGAGCTGGTAGTGCAAACACTTGAACCTCTTCCACACGCCGTGCGATTTCAGGCTGCGCCTGTTCCCTGTGAACTGGCCGCACTTGCTGTGCAGGCGCTTGTCGACGAAGCCGAGCTTACGCCGAAGCCGGGTCTCGTCGATCGTCGCGGCAGCGGAGCGCATCACGATCTAACGCTTGACCTGATGTTGAGCTCCGCGCGCACGTTGCGGCCCTTCTTCGAGGCGATGGCCGCGGCTGGGCTGCACGGCCGTGTCGACCATGTGCTGCGCGAAGAGCTTGGCTCGCTTGGACGCGATGCCGAGGCGGCCATGCTCGTAACGACGTGCGGAGTGAACACGCATCGCGGCGCGATCTGGGCTTTAGGGCTGCTCGTCGCGGCGACGGCGCGGACAGGAGGCTTCGATCTTGACGAGATAGGCGGAGCCGCTGCGCAGCTTGCGAAGACACCTGACCGTCAGGCGCCGTGGGCTTCGTCTCATGGAGCAAACGTCCTGCTGCGTTTTGGCGCAACAGGAGCACGGGGCGAAGCAATCGCGGGCTTCCCTCACGCTCGCCTGGGACTAAGATCGTTGCGCGCGGCGCGGTCGCGCGGCTGCGGCGAGCGGACCGCGAGGCTGGATGCTCTGCTGTCCATCATGTCGAGGCTCAACGATACATGCCTGCTTCATCGTGGCGGCACGGCGACGCTCGAAGCCGCACAGACCGGCGCCCAGCGAGTGCTCGATCTCGGAGGTTACGAGACCGTCGCTGGAAGGCAGGCCTTTGCAGCGCTCGATGCCGTGCTGATGCAACGTTGGGCATCGCCCGGGGGCGCTGCCGATCTGCTTGCTGCTACGCTGTTTTTAGATTCACTCGCGCGCCAGTGGGAGGGCGATTGACGATGATGGAATACTTCACCATAAGCCTGCCTGCTCGGGACCGCGTGGCGAATCGCGCACACATTGGAGTCGTCGGGTCGGGCGATCTTGAGCTGCTGCTGGAACCGAATGAGGAGAACGAGGCCATCGTCGCCGTGACGACCAAGGTCTCTGGCCACCGCGCGACGTGGGAGGCTGTCATCAAGCGATTCTTCGAGCGCCATCCGTTCGCAGTGAGGATCGAGATACGCGACAGCGGCGCGACCCCAGGCGCCGTCTGGCTACGTCTGGAACAAGGGATCGAACTCGCCTGCAAGGATTGTAACCATGATTGAACATATGCAACGCCGTGAACCGAGCTTTGTCGAACTGTCTCCGCGCGAGCGCCTGGCGTCGCTGCTCGACCCGGGCTTTGAAGAGCTTGTCGACCCCTTCTGCAGAGTCGGTTCACCGTGGCTCGAACGCCAGGGGCTTGTACCGCAAAGTGACGATGGCGTTATCGTTGTGCGGGGCTTCATCGATGGAGCCGAGACCGTCGCTATCGCCATCGAACCGTCGTTTGAAGGCGGCAGCATCGGTGAGGTCGGAGGTGCGAAGATCGCGAACGCATTGCGACTCGCCGCAGAGGCCAGTCGCAAGGGCAACGCCACGCCAGCCCTGATGCTGCTCGAGACCGGCGGCGTCCGGCTGGGCGAGGCGAATCTGGGCCTGGCGGCCATCGCCAGTATTCAGACGGCCATCGTCGAGTTGCGCGAGCTGGCGCCGGTGATCGCCGTGGTGGCTGGCCCCACCGGATGCTTCGGAGGCATGTCGCTTGCGGCTTCGCTATGCACCTCGATCATCGGCACGCCACACGGCAGGCTGGGCATGAACGGACCCGAGGTGATCGAGCAGGAGGCTGGCCCAGAGGAGTTGGACGCCACCGACCGCCAGCAGATATGGCGCTTGGTTGGGTGCGAAGCGAGACTGCGCGATGGATTCGTCGATGCGGTCTCGGAGGACGCCGCGGCGTCCGTTCTGGCCGCTGTCCGGCATGCGCTATCCGTCGGCGTGTCGCCTCCCAAACGCATCCTGCATGAACGGGAACGACTCGCTGGATTGCGTCGACGTTTCAAACGCAAGGCGCCGATCGACGCGCAGCCACCGGGTCGCGCGGGCCGCTGGCTTGAGCTTCTCTGCGGACATACCGCACAGATCGCGCTCGACACGCCCTCGGTCCTGCATGGTAAAGCGCACCTCAACAACGGATCGCATCTTGAGGCCGCGTTGGCGCTGGCAATCTCACCCGACGCTGCCAGCGCCTTTCCACGCGCATCGCACGGCGAGATGGGCCTTGAACAAGCGCTGGCGCTTGCGGCCTGCATTCGCACATGGCTCGAACGCGAAGACGTGAAGGGCACACACCGGCCGATCCTTGCCCTGGTGGATACGCCGGGCCAGGCCTTCGGTCGCATCGAGGAGGAGCTCTGCATCTCAGCCGCATGCGCCTCTGCCGTCGACGCCTATGCGGAGGCGAGGCGCGCAGGCCACCCAGTCATCACGCTCGTCGTCGGCAAGGCAATCTCCGGATCCTTTCTTGCCCATGGGCTGCAGTCCGACATCATCCTTGCACTCGATGTCCCAGGCGTGATCATGCATGCGATGAGTCAGGAGTCTATCGCACGCATCACGCGCCGCACCGTCGCCGAGGTAAGCGCCGCCGCGGAGGCTGTGCCGCCCATGTCTTACTCGATCACACAAGCGCACCAACTCGGCATCATTCATACGCTGATCCCGGATGTCCCTGCCGACACGCCTAACCCAGCAGAGGTTGCTCTCGTGCAGGCTGCTCTCAACGACGCACTCACGCAGCTTCGTAACGGGACGCTGGTCGACCCAACGAAGGACAACCCGCTACGCGCCGCAACCGCCACGGTGGAACAGATGATGCGAACGCAGTGGCATGCGATCGACGCTCAAAGAATTCAAAGCAAGGGAGAGTCCCTCATCCATGCCGGCAACCTCTAAGTTTTTTTTTGAGACATTGATTCCCGTCTTCTTCGTGCTGGCCATGGGCTATTACGCCGGACGCCGCAAGCGCGTGGACAATCGCAACACCCATGCGCTGACGACCACCCTGATGCACTTCGCGCTACCCTGCTCGCTCTTCCTCGGTGTAGCTCGAACGCCGCCCGCAGTGCTGCGTTCGCAGTCTCCGCTGCTCGGGGTGCTGGGGCTTGCGATGATCGCGACTTATTCGCTGGTCTTCTTCATCAGCCGCCGACTCTTCAAGACCTCGGTCAGCCGCGCCGCGGTGCAGTCGCTCACCGTATCGTTTGCGAATAACGTTGCGGTCGGACTTCCCCTGCTCGCCAGTCTTTACGGCGCGACGGGCCTACTGGCCGTGGCTGCGGGCATCATTGCCGGTGCGCTCATCGTATCGCCCATTACGCTGGTTCTGCTGGAGTGTCACGCGGCGCAGCAGGAAGAGACGGCGCCTTCCATACGTGAACGCCTCGGGCCTGCGATCCTGGCCTCCGCACGAAGACCCATCGTACTCGCTCCACTCTTCGCCCTGCTGGTTCCAATCTGCGGCGTCGTGCTGCCGCCGCCCGTGGTCGCATCGCTCGACCTTATCGGTAAATGCACGGTTGGGCTGGCGCTCTTCCTTACCGGGCTTATCCTCTCCGCGCAGCGCATACGGCTTACCGGTGAGGTTGCGGTCGGTCTGCTGCTGAAGAACGTAGGCCAGCCTGTGCTTGTCGCATTGTTTCTCATCCTCTTTCGCATGCATGGGCAGATCGCGGCCGAGGCGTTCCTCCTGGCCGCAGTGCCCGCCGGCTTCTTTGGAACCGTCTTCAGCGCGCGCTATGGCGTAGAGTCGATCGAAGCAAGCTCGACGCTTCTGCTCAGCACGGTCTTCAGCATCGTGACGCTTCCCATCGCCATCTTCTTCGCAGGACGATTCCTATGAGCGACGCGCCGCGACCGCACGACTTACTTCATGTCTGCTTTGCGCCCGCAATGTTTCACTTCGAGCACGATGCGAGTGCGGCATTCATGCATCTGCATCGGCTGCCGCTCGTCGTCGTGCGACGTGGCAACGCCCGCAGCGGGCGCATCCCGGTCGGGGTTCGCGGCCATGCGCGGTCGGAGCGCTACGCCGGGTGGATGGAGCCCGAAGCCGTCGTACGCATCGAATCGCCTGCGGACCTGGCGCCGCGCAACAGCGGCTCTGCTCTACCTGTGTTCAAGGCACTCGATCGTCTTAGAACTCTATGGCGTGGGTTGGCTATGCCCTGGGGGCCAACTGGCAGCGCAGGCTTCGAACTTGCTTCACGCATCGCGACCGTGACCGCGTCCAGCGATCTCGATCTCCAGATACGCGCGGATCGATGGTTCAGCAGAGCCGAAGCGCGCGATCTTTTGAGCGTTACAGTCAATCTGCATGCTGCGGTGGACGTCGTCGTCGAGACGCCTTTCGGCGGCTTCGCACTCGCGGAGTACGCGGCCTCGGCGACCTGCATGCTCCGGACCAATGCCGGCCCCGTGCTGACGGCCCATCCCTGGATCGATCCGAGAGCGGAGAACGCCGCATGAGCAACGGCCTGCTCTTCCCTGGACAAGGCTCGCAGACGCCGGGCTTTTTGCATGCCTTGCCGAGTCATGCCGCCGTGCAAGGCGTCTTCGACGAGGCCTCGCAGTATCTTGGCGATGACGTACTGAAACTGGATAGCGCGGAGACGCTCGCGACAACCGTGGCGGCGCAGATGTCGATGCTGACCGCGGGCGTAGCCTTTGTGCGTTACCTCAAAGCCGAAGGCATCGCGTTCGAGGTTGCGGCGGGCATGTCCGTCGGTGCGTTTGCCGCCGCGGTCGCCGCGGGCGCAATTGCGTTCTCCGATGCGCTTCGCTTTGTGCAACGGCGCGCCGAGTTGATGGATGCGGCTTTCCCCATGCGTCATGGCATGGTGGTCGTCGAAGGTCTTCGCGAGCGCACGGTTGGCGAGCTGCTGCAAAACACCGGGATCACCATCGCCAACTACAATTCGCCCGTGCAATTCGTGCTCGCGGGAGAACGCGACGAGTTGCTACGGTTCCTGCCAGTCGCCAAAGCCGGAGGCGCACATACAGCGATGCTGCTCGGCATGGCGACGGCATCGCACACGGCCGATCTGGCGAACGCGGCGCGCGAGTTGCATGCCTTTGCCGAGACGCTTCCCATGCAGAATGCCGCCTTTCCCGTGATTTCGAATCGCACCGCGCGGCCTTTGCTGAAGGCTGTTGCGATATGCGAAGACCTTGCCTGGAATATGGCGTATCCGGTTCGATGGCATGATGTGCAGGCGGCGCTTTACGGCTTTGGAGTGACGCGCCTTTTTGAAGCGCCACCGGGCCACACCCTGACCCGACTGGCGACCGAGGCCTATCCGGACTTGAAGGTTCTTGCCGCGGCGGATCTTCGCTGGGACATCTTGTTGCGCGAGGCCAGACGCACAGTGTAGAACGGGGGTCATTTGAAGGCGTTGCAGCGCAAACCGGCCAGGCATGGTCGAGCTTGTCGATCTGGTGATAAGAAAATCGGATACATATGGGAATAAGAAATCATCTTCATCGCAAACGAGCGCGGCATATAACTCGCTAAAGTTTAGCTATGACCCTTCTTCGCCGCTCCGCGCCTCTGCTCCTGCTCCTTGCTCTGAACGCCACATCGCGGCTTGCCGCACAGACCGTCCACGTCGTGGAAAGCACCGCGGACGAGAAGGAGTTGCTCGTTCGCAAGACGCTGCCGCTTGAACCGGGCGCATCTACGGCGAAGGTTCGTATCCAGATCGATGCGACCATGCGAATGCAGACGATGGATGGCTTCGGCGCATCGCTGACCGATAGCAGCGCGTCGCTGATCGCGCATCTTTCACCAGAGCAGCGTGATGCCCTGATGCACGAGGTCTTCGCGCCCGACGGTCCGCTGGGTCTCACGCTGCTGCGTCAACCGATCGGGGCGAGCGACTTCTCGGCGCATGGCGATTACAGCTACGACGATCCCGTTGGCGCAAAGTCCGACCCGACGCTTGAACAGTTCTCCGCCAGGGCCGATGAGCGATACCTCTTCCCGCTGCTGCGCGAGGCGGAGCATCTGAATCCGCGACTGCGCGTGATGGGCATGCCGTGGAGCGCGCCGGCATGGATGAAGCTGAATCATTCGATGCGCGCCGGCTCGCTCGACGATCGCAACGTCGACGTTTATGCGCGCTACCTTGCGCGAACCGTCGAGGCGTACAGCATGCAGGGCGTGCCGCTCTTCGCGCTGGCGCTGCAGAACGAACCAATGAACGAAAACCCGAGCTATCCCACGCAGGCGATGTCACCGGAGCAGGAGGCCAAGCTCGCGGCCACGCTCGTGCCGATGTTGAAGGCTGCGGGCCGCTCGCCACTGCTCTTCGGCTACGAGCATAACTGGAACCACCTGGAATATCCCGAAAAGCTGTTGAGCGAAGCCGAGCGGCTGAAGCCCGCTGGCTCACCCGATCTGTTCGCGGGCATCAGCTTTCATTGCTATGGCGGCAACGAGTCCGCGCAAGGCGCTTTTTTGCGTAGTCATCCCAATACCCGGCTGTGGTTCACGGAGTGTTCGGCTATCAACAGTTCGCCCTTCGCCGAAACGTTTCTGTGGCAGGCGCAGCATCTGCTGATGGGCGCTCCGAAGTACGGCGCGCGCAGCGTGATGCTGTGGAACATCGCGCTGGACTCGCACGGCGATCCGCACAACGGTGGCTGCGATCAATGCACCGGACTGATTACGTTTGAAAAGCATGGCGGAGAGACGCAATTCAAACGCACCGCGGGCTACTACGTGCTGGCGCAGGCCGCGCCTTACGTGCATCCCGGCGCCACGCACATTGGCGCGGTCGTTGCGGGCTCTGGCAGTGTCATGGCGGAGGCGTACGAAAACGAGGATGGAACCGATGCGCTGCTGCTGCTGAACCTTGCGCCGGCTGCTGCGACGATCGGCGTCGACATCGGCGCGGGCAAAGAGAGCTTCGAGTACACGCTGCCTGCGCATGCGCTCACCACGTTGACGTGGGGCACGCCTTTGCCCATGGTGCGGGATGGGCTGTATCGGCTGGCGATACAGCCCGCGCATGGCGAGCGGCTTGCGCTTGAAGCGGCGCCGCATCAGAGCGATCTTCTCGAGCGGCCGCTCGGCGATGGCGCCAACCAGCTTTGGACGATCCACCGGCTCGCCAGCGGCCGGTTTGAGATTCGCAATGTGGGCACCGCGCAGGCTCTGGCCGTCTCGAGCGCCGGACGCCTCGCGGCCCTGACGCTGACCGGCACGCAGATCGCGCCGCTGCCGCTTCGCATCGCCGCCGATGGTCTTTGCATCGCGCTCTCACGCACTGGCGGATGCTCCTCGGCAGGCGCGGAAGGCAGGCTTCCGGGCGATGTGCTGCTTACTCCGATCGCCGCGGCGCCGGGGATTTTGACTGATAAGTAAACTCAATCAAAGGCATCCGAACTACGCATTTTACAAATCATCGCCCACGTCACTAGAGTGGCACCCGGC
Source organism: Granulicella rosea (assembly GCF_900188085.1). Taxonomy (GTDB): domain Bacteria; phylum Acidobacteriota; class Terriglobia; order Terriglobales; family Acidobacteriaceae; genus Edaphobacter; species Edaphobacter rosea. Next base: position 1,098,317 of record NZ_FZOU01000001.1, on the reverse strand, counting down.
TGACTCATCTACTTTTTTGCGATCCGAGTCCCGCCCGGAGATCTTGATGGACCTTTTTCTGCAAGCGATCAAAGACGGCAGTTCCCTATTCCAGACGAAGCCCCAGGCGAAATCCCAGGCCAAGCGTTCCAGCTTCATCAGCCGCGCCACCAGGCTTCTGCTCCTGGTCGCCCTTGCGGTCTCGTTTGCCGCGCGCGCGTTCGCTCAGGTAGAGTCGGCGGATATCCTCGGCAAGGTCGCCGACAGCACGAAGGCGGTGATCCAGGGCGCGGCGGTCACGGCTACCAACATCGACACAGGCGTCTCGCGCACGGCGAAGACGAACCCGGCGGGTGAGTTCACCTTCAACGCGCTGCCCATCGGACGCTACTCCGTCACGATCGTGAGTACCGGCTTCGAGACGTATTCGGTGCCCGAGATAGCACTCTCGCAGGGCGACCGCACACGCGTCGATGCGACCATGACCATCGGCGCCGCGGAGATCGTCGACGTGGGCGCGGTTGCGCCGGACATGCAGACCGACAGCTCCGTTGTCGGCACAACCATCACCGACCGGCAGGTGGAAGATCTGCCGTTGAACGGGCGCAACTTCATGGAGCTTGCGCAGCAGGTGGCCGGCGCCAACGAAGGGCCGCCGAACGCGCTGAGCAGCGGCAACCGTCCCGACGACCGCCGCCTGACTTCGTCGGTCTCGGTCAATGGACAGGACGAGAATGTAAACAACCAGTTGATCGACGGGCTGGACAACAACGAGCGCATCATCGGCACCATCGGCGTGCGGCCCTCCGTCGATGCGATCGCGGAGTTCCGCCTGCAGACCAATCTCTACACGGCCGAGGTGGGCCGCACGGCGGGCGCGGTGATTAACATCATCACCAAGGCTGGCACGAACAGCGTGCATGGCTCCGTGTATGAGTTCTTCCGCAACGACATCTTCGACGCCACCGACTACTTCGCTTTGACCCATACGGAGCTGCGCCAGAACCAGTACGGCGCGTCGATCGGCGGCCCCGTGCTGCGCGACAAGGTGTTCTTCTTCGCCGACTACGAGGGCTTTCGCAAGGTCTACGGCCGCACCAACACCTCCACCGTACCCACGCTCTTCGAAGAGCAGAACCCCGGCAACTTCTCGGACATCGGCCATACCAGTGTGCCGGCGGCGAACATCGATCCGATCGGGCTTGCTTACTTCAAACTGTACCCCGCGCCCAATCGCGTTCCCGCCACCGCCAACGGCGCGAACTTCACCTACAGCCCAAATGTCGTGCAGATCACGCAGACCGGCGATGCACGCCTGGACTACGCTCTGCCCAAGGGCGATCGAATCTTCGTGCGCTACACGGCGAACACGGCCGATACGAGCTCGCCCGGCACATTGCCTATCGTCAATGGCATCGCACCCGGCGGCAATCCCTTCGCCTATGCGGGCACGTCCGCGCAGTTTGCGGAGAACCTGCAGGGCAACTACCTGCACCTCTTCACAGCCAACCTGCTGCTGGAGTTGAAGGCGGGCTACACGCGCATCAACAACTCATCTTTCCCGCTGAACTATGGCAAGAACCTTTCCACGCAGTTTGGACTTTCGGGTGCGAACATCGGCACGGCGGACACCTCGGCGCTGACGACCATGTCGCCAGCCGGATACTCGTCCGTTGGCGACGGCATCTTTGTGCCCATCAAGAATATCGACAACACCTTTCAGGAGGTCGCGCAACTGACCTGGAATCACGGGCGCCAGAGTATCAAGGCAGGCGGCGCGCTGGTGCGGCGACAGGCGCTCAGCGCGCAGAGCTCTTATCCCGCGGGTTATCTGCAGTTCAACACGTATACCGGGGGCAGCTCGACGCCTGCCTTTGCCGGAGTTTCGTGCGCTCCGCTGGGTTGCCTGCTGCGGGGTCTGGTGTATCTCGCACAACGCTCGAACCAACTGATCGCACCTGGCTTTCGCACGTGGGAACCGAGCGGCTACATCCAGGACGACTGGCGCATTCTGCCGAAGCTGACGCTGAACCTAGGCCTCCGCTACGACGTCTTCACCCCGCTCACGGAGGCGCACAATCGTCTTTCGAACTTCGATCCCGCCAGCGGACAGCTTCTGGTCGCCGGCGTCAACGGAGTCTCCGCATCGGCCGGCGTCAAGACCGACTACAGCAACGTATCGCCACGCATCGGCTTCGCCAGCGCTCTGCGTCCGACGACCGTTCTGCGCGGCGGCTTCGGCATGACCTTCATCCCCGTCAGCTCCGGCGCGAAGACCTCGCTCGGCAATGCGCCTTATGTCTACAACTATCGCTCGCAGTACAACAGCACAACGCTTGCGATGGGTCTTCCGGTTCCGACCGTGCAGGCGCCGAACAATCTGAACGCCACGGCCGTCGCGGGCTTCACGCTCTCGGGCATCGACCGGAACTACCGCTCGTCCTACATCGAGCAGTTCAATCTCACGCTGCAGCAGGATCTGCACAACAGCACGCTGACTCTCTCGTGGGTCGGCGAGATCGGCAAGCACCTTCGTCTGAACCCGAACATCAACCTCGCGCCTCCTGGGCTGAACTCCTGCCCTGTTGGCACGACGTCGCCATCGTCCACCTGCTACATCTCCTCGCTGCCGTTCTACAACGAATACCCAACGCTGACAACGGTCAACGAGATGGTCAGCGAGGGCTACTCCAGCTACAACGCGTTGCAGGCCACGCTGTCGCACCGCTTCACCAGGAGCCTCGGCCTGAACGCCAACTACACCTGGGCGCACGGTCTGAACGACACCGCCAACTATGCGCTGGGTTCGGCTTCGAACGGCGTCATACCGCGCCTTATCTCCACGCAGGATTACGGCGACTCCGATCTCAACATCCGCAACCGCTTCGCCATGCTGCTGAACTACAGCTTCCCCTTCGGCGCATCCGCGCACGGGTTGAAGGCGACGCTCATCAAGGGCTGGCAGTCGAACGCCACGCTTACGCTTTCGGGTGGGCAGCCGTTCAGTGTCACGGACAACTCGGCCTACTCCAACACCGGCGTACAGGGCGGCGCCGAGCGCGCGCTGCAGATCGGCAATCCGGAAGATCAGCGAGTGGTTCCCTTCAAGAACATCAACCACTGGTTCAATAACATCGCGCCCTGCCCCGTCCCTGCCACTGCGACACAACCGGCGAACTGCCAGTATGCGGCCTTCACACACCAGGTCTTCGGCACCTATGTGCCGAGCCGCCGCAACTCAATCTACGGTCCGGCCAACCGGGTCTTCAATTACTCGACGTTCAAAACCTTTCCTCTGCGCGATCGGTACAAGCTGCAGTTTCGCGCCGAGCTCTTCAATGTGAGCAACACGCCGAACTTCGCGCAGCCCGACGCATCGGTCGGCGACGGCGCCTTCGGCACCATCACCTCAACTCGCCTTGGCAGCAACCCAAGGCAGATTCAGTTCGCACTCAAACTGCTCTTCTAACTTCTCTTTCACGCAGGATAGACTTACCAGGCCCGGGGTATCTATCCCGGGCCATCGTCATAAGCCACAGACCCAGAAGGATGCCGATTCAATGAAGCGAAAGATCTCCTCTCCGACTATGGCCGCAATCGTTGCGGCTGTCGCGCTGTCCTGCGGTACGCAAGCAGAGGGACAGGTAAAGCCGAAGGACGCAGAGGTTCAGCGCTTCGTCGCGAAGCTGCTGTCGGAGATGTCGTCCGAGGAGAAGATCGGCCAGCTCGAGCAGGCCGCGGGCCAATATACCTCAAAGGCCCAGGCCGATGAACTTACACGCAAAGGGCAGATCGGATCGTTTCTCTTCCTCACCGATCCGGAGCGCATCAACGAGCTGCAGCGCATCGCGGTCACGCAGTCGCCGCATCACATTCCGCTGCTCTTCGGCTACGACGTCATTCACGGCTTCCGCACCATCAACCCGATTCCGCTGGCGCTCGCGTCTTCGTGGGATCCGGCGCTGGTCGAGAGCGTGCAGGCCATGGCCGCACGCGAGGCCAGCGCGGCGGGCGTCAACTGGGCCTTCTCGCCCATGGTCGACATCGCACGCGACCCACGCTGGGGACGCATCATGGAGAGCGCGGGCGAAGATCCTTACCTCGGCGAACAGATGGCCGCTGCGCAGGTTCGCGGCTTCCAGGGCGCATACGTCGGCGCGCCGCACCACGTGCTCGCTTCGGTGAAACATCTGGGCGGCTACGGCGCCGCGCCCGGCGGACGCGACTATGAGTCCGTCGACCTTTCAGACGAGCTGTTGCACAACGTCTATCTGCGACCGTATCGAGCCGCCATCGACGCCGGCGCCGCGACGGTGATGTCGGCTTACATGGATCTGAACGGCGTACCGGCCTCGGGCAACCGCTGGCTGTTGCATGACCTGTTGCGCGACGAGTGGGGCTTCAAGGGCTTCGTCGTCAGCGACTGGGATGCGGTCAAGAGCCTGACCGTTCATGGCTATACCGCCAACGCATCGGATGCCGCTCTTCGCGCATTCGATGCCGGCGTGAACATGGAGATGACCAGCGCGCTCTATCGTGCGCAACTGCCCGCCTTGCTGAGTGCCGGAAGAATCGACAGGACGAAGCTGGATGAAGCCGTGCGCCCGATCCTCGAGATGAAGTATCGGCTTGGCCTCTTCACCGATCCTTATGTCTCGCTCGATCGCTACAAGACGGAGACGCTTTCGATCGCCCAGCGCGAAGGCGCGCGACACGCCGCCGAACAGAGCGCGATTCTGCTGCGCAACGAGGGTGGCATCCTGCCGCTCAGCAAGTCCACGAAAACCATCGCGCTCATCGGGCCGCTTGCGGATTCCAAGGTGGACACGCTTGGTTCCTGGAGCCTGCACGCGACTCCCGCGGACACGGTCACTCTTGCCGAAGGCCTGAAGGCCAAGCTGCCCAATACCACGATCCTCACCACCAAAGGCGTCGAGATACAGCGCGGCAACGCGTCCATCTTCGACGAACAGGCGCCCGAGCCGAAGCCCACGTTGCTGACCGACGATGCACGCAACGCCGAGTTCGCGCATGCCATCGATCTGGTGAAGCAGGCCGACGTCGCCATCCTCGTACTGGGCGAGGCGCAGAACATGAATGGCGAACGCGCCAGTCGTGCCAACCTCACGCTTCCCGGCAAGCAACAGCAGTTGTTGGAGGCAGCCGTCGCCACCGGCAAACCTATCGTGCTGGTGCTGATGACGGGCCGTCCGCTGGACATCACGTGGGCCTCGGAGCATGTGCCCGCCATCCTGAACCTCTGGTATCCCGGCACGGAGGGCGGCAACGCGGCGGCGAATCTTCTCTTCGGCGACGCCGCTCCATCCGGCAAGCTGACCGTGAGCTGGCCGCGCTCCGTCGGACAGCTTCCTCTCTTTTACAGCGCCAACCTGACGCAGATTCCGGAGTCGCCGGACACGCGCTACTGGGATGAGTCTTCGGCGCCGCTTTACCCCTTCGGCTTTGGCCTGAGCTATACGCGCTTCACACTCGACAACCTGCAGATCGATAAGAGCACGCTTCATCCTGGTGAAGCGCTGAAGGCGCGGGTGACGGTGAAGAATCAGGGCGCGGTTGCGGGCGACGAGGTCGTGCAGCTCTACACGCATCAGCGCGCAGGCAGCAACTCCCGCCCCGTGCGTGAACTGAAGGCCTTCGCCAAGATTCATCTCGCAGCGGGCGAGACACGCTCCGTGGATCTGATGCTGCCGGCCTCCGCGCTGACCTACTGGAGCTCCGCCACGAAGACCTTCACGCTCGAACCGGGTGCGTTCGATCTATGGGTCGGCGATAGCTCGACGGCCTCCCTGCACAAGGACTTCGCCGTCGCTCCGTAAGCCGTGCTGCGATGGGTCGGAGGCCACATATCCACAAGCAGTAGGCTTGCAGCACAATGCGGCGCAAGATATGGTAGTAACTCCAGGGTTTCTCCGCGAGGAGAATGAAAAGGGAATCCGGCGAAAATCCGGAGCTGCCCCGCAGCGGTAAGCAGGTACGAACGCCGGGATGACACTGGGGCACATGCTCCGGGAAGTCCGGCAAGTAGGGTTGAACCTGCAGAGTCCGAAGACCTGCCATGGAGACATTCGCTCGCGCCTCCGAGGGGAGGCGAAGTGGCAACGCACCTCTGCGCCGCTCGGCGTGGCTCCGTCCGTTGTCTCTTCGCAAGCCTCTGGGGCCAAGGAGATTCAGCCATGGCCGCATCCGCTATCGACTTCGCACCCACCTCCCCAACGGCAGCCGACTCCACGCCTGGCTACGGCTCCATTCACAACGCACCGGCGGCCTTTCAGGTCATTCGCCGCAATGGCTCCTTCTCCGCATTCGACCCCAGCAAGATCTCGGTTGCGATCACGAAGGCCTTCGTCGCGGTGGAAGGCTCGGGCGCCACGGCCTCGCGGCGCATTCACGAGGCGGTCGACACGCTGACCCAGCAGATCGTCGAGACGCTCAGCCGTCGCGCCGACCCGGCACGCGCCATCCATATCGAAGATATTCAGGACCAGGTGGAGCTCGCGCTGATGCGCAGCGGCGATCATAAGATCGCGCGCGCCTATGTGCTCTATCGCGAAGAGCGCGCGCAGGAACGCCGCAAGGTCGAGCTGAACGCACACCCTGTCGCGCAGTCCAGCCTGAAGGTGCGGATGCAGGACGACCGCCTGGAGCCGCTGGATGAGGCGGCGCTCGAACAGGTGATCGCACTTGCCTGCGAAGGTCTCGATGGCGTCTCGGTCGATGCCGTCATGAATGAAGTTCGCCGCAATCTTTACGACGGCATTCTGTTGAAGGAGCTTGGACTCGCGCAGACCATGGCGGCGCGTGCGCTCGTCGAGCAGGAACCGAACTATGCGTATGTGAGCGCGCGCCTGCTGCTGAACAATCTGCGCGACGAGGCGTTGGCTTATGTGCTGCCCGGCGCGCTGCATCTCTCGCAGAAGCACAGCGACATGAAGTATGCGGAATACTTTCCAGAGTTCGTCCGTCGCGGCATCGAGCTTGAGATGCTGGACAAGGAGCTGGGCAGCTACGACCTGACGAGACTGGCTGCGGCGCTGAAGCCGGAGCGCGATCGCAACTTCCAGTTCCTCGGTCTGCAGACGCTCTACGACCGCTACTTCCTGCATACGAACGGCGTTCGCTACGAGCTGCCGCAGGCCTTCTTCATGCGCGTGTCGATGGGTCTGGCCGCGCGAGAGATCGACCGCGAGGCGCGCGCCATCGAGTTTTACGAGCTGCTCTCTTCGTTCGACTTCATGTGCTCGACGCCGACCCTCTTCAACGCGGGCACGCTGCGTCCACAGCTCTCCTCATGCTTCCTTACCACGATTGCAGATGACCTCGACGGCATCTTCAAAGCGATTAAGGACAACGCCCTGCTCTCGAAGTATGCGGGCGGTCTGGGCAACGACTGGAGCGGCGTGCGCGGTCTCGGCGCGCACATTCGCGGCACCAACGGCGAGTCCCAGGGGCTCGTTCCCTTCCTCAAGGTCGCGAACGATACGGCCATCGCGGTGAACCAGGGCGGCAAGCGCAAGGGCGCGGTTTGCGGCTACCTCGAAACGTGGCACGTCGACATCGAGGAGTTCCTCGACCTGCGCAAGAACACCGGCGACGACCGCCGTCGCACGCACGACATGAACACCGCCAACTGGGTACCCGACCTCTTCCTCGAACGCGTGGAGGCCGATGCGCACTGGACGCTCTTCTCGCCCGACGAGGCGCCGGACCTGCATGATCTCTACGGAAATGCCTTCGCCGAACGCTATGCGTATTACGAAGCCAAGGCCGCACGCGGCGAGATGCGCGTGACGAAGACGCTGCGCGCCGTCGAACTCTGGCGCCGCATGCTGACCATGATCTTCGAGACCGGTCATCCTTGGATTACGTTCAAGGATCCATGCAACCTGCGTTCGCCGCAACAGCACGCCGGCGTCGTGCATTCGTCGAACCTGTGCACCGAGATCACGCTCAACACGAGCAACAAAGAGATCGCGGTCTGCAACCTCGGCTCGGTCAATCTCGCCAACCATGTAACGTCTGCGGGCATCGATCAGGCGCGGTTGAAGAAGACCGTACACACCGCGATGCGCATGCTCGACAACGTCATCGACATCAACTTCTACACGGTGCCGGAGGCGCGCTACTCGAACCTGCGCCATCGGCCTGTCGGGCTCGGCGTCATGGGATATCAGGACGCGCTCTATGCGCTGCGTATTCCCTTCTCAACGCCCGAGGCTGTGCGTTTCGCCGATGAGAGCATGGAGCTCGTCAGCTTCCACGCCATCTCCGCCTCGGTCGATCTCGCCGCGGAGCGCGGACGCTATGCGACCTTCGAAGGCTCGCTGTGGAGCCAGGGCATCCTTCCGCTCGACTCCATCGAACTGCTGCAGAAGAACCGCAAGCACGAGCTGCAGGTGAGCCGCACGTCGACGCTCGACTGGGGCGCACTGCGCGAGCGCGTAAAGACCATCGGCATGCGCAACTCGAACACGCTGGCGATCGCGCCGACGGCGACCATCTCGAATATCTGCGGCGTCACGCAGTCTATCGAGCCGACATATCAGAACCTCTTCGTGAAGTCGAACATGTCCGGCGACTTCACGGTCGTCAATGCATCGCTCGTGCGCGATCTGAAGAAGCTCGATATCTGGGACGAGGTGATGATCAGCGACCTGAAGTACTTCGATGGAAGCCTCGGCCCCATCGACCGCGTACCCGATGAGTTGAAGCGGCTCTACGCAACCTCGTTCGAGGTCGAGCCGACGTGGCTGATCCAGGCGGCGGCGCAGCGGCAGAAGTGGATCGATCAGGCGCAGTCCTTGAACCTTTACATCGCGCAGGCAAGCGGGCGCAAGCTCGACATGCTCTATCGCGAGGCGTGGCATGCGGGGCTGAAGACAACCTATTACCTGCGCTCGCGCAGTGCGACGCACGTCGAGAAGTCGACCATGACGCGCACCGACGGCAAGCTCAACGCGGTCTCTGTCGCTGTCTCGCCGAAGATGTGCGCGATCGACGATCCCACCTGCGAGGCATGCCAGTAAATCCGGCCTGCGCGAACGAAAGGACACATGATGCTTGATTGGAACGACACGATCGAAGAGACGCCGGTGGCTGTGATGGAGCCTCCGGCCGCTACAGAACCCGCCACGAAAGAGAGCCAGGGCTTCAGCGACGACGTGGCCCGCAACGGCCGCGTCAGCGTGGAAGACAAGGCGATGATCAACTGCCGCGCCGATGTGAATCAGCTGCTGCCGCTGAAGTATCGCTGGGCTTGGGAAAAGTATCTCTCCGGTTGCAACAACCACTGGATGCCGACCGAGATCTCCATGCAGGCCGACATCGCGCTCTGGAAGAGTCCGAACGGCCTGACGCCTGACGAGCGTCGCGCGATCAAGCGCAACCTCGGCTTCTTCGCCGCATCGGAGTCGCTGGTGGCGAACAACATCGTGCTCGCGATCTATCGCCACCTTACCAACCCGGAGTGCCGCCAGTACCTGCTGCGGCAGGCGTTTGAAGAGGCCGTGCATACGCACACCTTTCAGTACATCGTCGAAAGCCTTGGCCTCGACGAGGGCGAGCTCTTCAACATGTACCGCGAGGTGCCGTCCATCACGAAGAAGGCCGCATGGGCGATCCAGTACACCGAGCACCTGAGCAACCCACAGTTCGAGACCGGCACGACACTCAACGATCAGGCCTTCCTGCGCGACCTCATCGCCTTCTATGTCGTCTTCGAAGGCATGTGGTTTTATACGGGCTTCGCGCAGATTCTATCGCTCGGCCGGCGCAACAAGATGATCGGCATCGCCGAGCAGTACCAGTACATCCTGCGCGATGAATCCATCCATCTGAACTTCGGCATCGACGTCATCAACCAGATCAAGCACGAGAACCCGCACCTCTGGACCGCGGCGTTTCAGGAAGAGGTGCGCGGCATGATCCGTTCCGCCGCGGAGTTGGAGGCTGCGTACGGACGAGACACCATGCCCAACGGCTTCCTTGGACTGAGCGCAGCACTGTGCGAACAGTACATGCACTTCATCGCCAATCGCCGCTGCGGACAGATCGGTCTGGAGCAGGTCTTCCCCACCACCGATAACCCCTTCCCGTGGATGTCCGAGGCGATGGATCTGAAGAAGGAGAAAAACTTCTTCGAGACGCGCGTCATCGAGTACCAGAACGGCGGCTCTTTAGGTTGGGACTAACGAGCCGAACGATCGGCGCGATTCGAACGAACCGGCTTACACCGCAAGCAGCTCTTCGTAGAATCCGCCGATCTCATGCTCTCGGTCGATGAAGTGAATCTCCAGAATCCAGTGACGTCTTTGCCCATGCTCGTCGAGCGAGCGCATGAGCAGGTCGCTTTTCGGATGAACATACAGGCTCACCTTGTCATCGGGGATTCTTTCGTGCGGAAACTGACCGATGAGATGGCCGGCGATGGGACCGCCGAACTCCCAGCCAAACTTTTCCGCCAGCGAGACGGCATAGTGAAAGAGCTGGCTACTCGTGATCTCTGGCGTTGCATGGAAGTAACGCTTGCCCTCGGCGAAGGCCTGGGCAATATCCTGCTGCATCTTGCGTTTCAATGGATCGTTACCGATGACAAAGGTTCTGCCGAAGTCCGCCTCCCATGTCTCGAAAACCGGCCCCAGGTCGAGGAAGAGAATGTCATCCTCTGCGATGGTCAGATCGGGCGGGTTGTCGGCGTATGGAAGCAGGGTGTTCCTCCCCGCCCGGACAATGCGCTTGTGCCAGTATGTGCTGATGCCATACATCTCCTTGGCAAGCGCATAGATGTCCGCGTTCAGGGTAGTCTCTGTGATGTTTGGGCGAATCAGGCCGCGCGCTTCGACCTCGTGAAACAACGCTTCGGCCTTTTTCTGAGCGTCGAGCAGTTCGGCGGCGCGTCGCTCTTCGGTAATCGTCATGCACGTCTCCCCAGGAAGATCTGTTGCACTAATCTATAGACATGATAGAGCCTCGTCCCCAGGTACGTGGAGTAGGGCTGGACGCCCAGACTCGCTGCGCGCACTACAACTCTCCTATCGATATCATCGCCATCAAGATGAAGTGCTGCGGCAGCTACTACGCCTGCAAGGATTGCCACGATGCTTTGGCCGGCCACGCAGTCGAGGTCTGGCCGCATCGCGAATGGGACACCCCAGCCGTTTTGTGCGGAGCATGTGGATTGGAGCTGACGGTCAGACAGTATCTTGCCTGCTCCAATGTATGCCCAGGCTGCGGAGCCCGCTTCAATCCAGGCTGCCGCCATCACTATCATTTTTACTTCGAGACGATCTAGTCGGAGTGTTGCTCCAGGTAGTCTCCCAGCAGACGCGCCGTCTCCTCAAGCAAGACTTGGTCTTCGCCTGTGAAGGCGGCGGGATCATGGCTATCGATGTCGATCTCGCCGATGACTTTTCCGTGGACATGGATCGGGACGACGATCTCGGACTTCGTCTTGATGGAACAAGAGAGATAACGCGGATCGGCGTTCACATCATCGACGATGACTGTTTCACCCGTCGCCACGGCGGCTCCGCAGATGCCCTGCGTCACGGGGATGCGAACATGCGGCGTGGGATCGCCGACGAACGGTCCTAGCACAAGAGTCCCGGAGTCGTTGGGATCGAGCATGTAGAAACCGGTCCAGCTATAGTGTGGCAGCTTGGACGACAGCTCCTCGACAACACTCTGCTGCAAGGCCTGGAAGGAGACGGCGGAGGCCGTAAGTTCGCGGAAGCGTTCCAGCAACGAAGATCGAATCATGGAAAAGTGTGTGTGCGACATGCTACCTAGTATCTAACAGGATCGGGTTGGCGATACAAGCCCTTGAAGAGCCAAGCCCAATCCCGAACCCTGCAGCTTCATGGTTTACGGCTTGCGCAGGCGGCGGATCGGCAGGCGTGGCTAACAGACCGCCAAACTCGCCAATGTCGTAAATCAACCATCCATGCGGCAGGTACGCGAGCTTCAAAAAAGAGTAAGAGGAATCGCCTTCACCATCGCCAGGTAACCGGTCGGATTGGGATGGATATCGTCTCCCGAATCGAGCGCGGGGAGCATGTAACTTAGATTGGCGGGGTCTACGATCGCTGCGTTGAAGTCGATCGTACCATCCGACGCTGGCGCCTGGACGGTAACCCCATTCACGACACTTGCCCCGCTAGACATCTGCCAGGTATTGAGCAGAAAGCGCTGCGCCTCTTCTCCAGATCCCTGCGCATATCGTGTTCCGAACCCGCCGGGATTCTGGGCGCCACAGTATGTCGATGGCGCTGTAATTCCCTCATAGATCTTCAGACCGGCTGCATGCGCCATCGTAATGATGCTCTGCTTGCCTGTGATCACCGCAGCGGCCGCCACGCAGTTATCCCGTAAATCATTGGCGCCGAGATAGTCGATCACCGACGTGACGCCGGGCAGCGCTGTTACGTCGCGTACAAATCGATTGACGCCCGCGGTCGGCGTGGAACCCAGCACCGTGGTTCCACCGATACCGACATTCGCCACCGCGATGTCATCGTGGCCGGCAGCATGAAGAGCCGCGGCGAGTTGCTCGGGATAGGTCATATGCAGGTCGAGACCAGAGTTATAACCGTCCGTTGTCGAGCTGCCAAAAGCCGCAATCGTCTCCTTGTATCCCCCATAGACATCGATACGATCCAGAAGATAGGTATTGAAGGTGGTTTGAGTAAATGCCGCGCCTAACGTGTCGGATGTTTTGTCTCCGGCATTTTTGGCCGTTGCATAACTCGTGACGATATTGGTTCCCTGCGCATGCGCGGTCAGGTTAGTCCATGATCCGCTGACATACTCCGTGACGCTCAACACATCGCCATAGGAAAAGTTCAGCGTTACATTGTCCGATACGACGGTGCTGCCGGCTGGAATCGACACCGCTCCAAGACCGCCAAAGGTCACGGCCGTATCGCCACTGACGCCAGCCGTCGCGGTCTGCTTACCGATGTGCACGCTACCCAGTTGAACCGCGGCTGTTCCAAAGTAGTTCGAGAAGTGCAGTCGAACCGTTCCTCGGCTGCCCACGCTGGGTTTTACGATCTCTCGAAACGTCTGCTCCGAACTTGCTCCGCCTGTAAGCGAGCTTGGCGCATCCGCCCAGGATGCAACCCAGATCTGCCCGGATGTCGGAACGGAGCCAGCAGCGGAAGATCCTCCACCACATCCATTCGCGAAGACAAAAAGAGAAAGAGAAAACGCCGCCAGGACAAACTGCTTCAAGTGAAACCTGCTTTCTTACCTTGGGTGGGCTACTTTGGCGACACCAGAATGTGGTGATTCTTAGCCGCGAGAACAGTAGCCCGGAAGCAAGCAGAGCGTCCAATGCGTTGATTCAATCTCGGTCATAAGTTCAGTCAATCTATAGCCGAGCCGGTCGTCTCGTCGTTTTGAAGCACTGGCGCTGTCTCAATTTTCCAGCGCCGCGCCACCCGACTTACAGAACTTATAGCCAAGGTAGGGCACCGTCAACAGATACTGCGGATTGGCCGGGTCGTCCTCGATCAGCTTTCGCAACTGCCGCATGTAGGTGCGCAGATACTCGACATGATCGCGATACTCCGCGCCCCACACGGAGGTCAGAATCTTGCGATGCGGCACCGTGCGTCCCTGCGCGCGCATCAGCAGTTCGACGATATCGAACTGCGTGCGCGTCAGGTGTACCGGCTGCTCGCGCTTGAAGAAGGCGCGATGCTCCGTACATAGCGCCACGTCGTTGATGACGATGCGATTGTCGATTGCGCCGGGCTTCCGCGACCTGCGCAGCACGGCGTTGATGCGTGCGGTCAACTCACGCACGGCGAAAGGCTTGGTGACGAAGTCGTCGGCGCCGGCTTCGAGCGCCTCGACCTTGTCGTCTTCCCCATCGCGCACGGTCAGCATCAGGATGGGTATCTCCGGGAAGGCCCGGCGTATGGCTCGACAAGCGGCAATTCCACCGATGCCCGGCATATTGATATCCAGCAGCACGACGTCGCAGGGCGAGATGTTAAGCAGCGAGATGGCCTCCTCGCCACGCGCCGACTCCACGACCTCAAAGCCTACCGCCCGCATCGTGACGCCGATGACTCTCCGGACCGCGCCTTCGTCATCGATTACTAAGAGCTTTGTCTTCAAGCATGCCTCCAGCCTGTTGGTGAAGAGGTGTCATAGGCAGCGAGAGGTGGAAGGTTGTGCCTTCCTGCTCACTACTGGTCACCCAGATATGACCTTGATGCGCCGCCGCCGCGCGATGCGCGACAGAAAGGCCGATGCCCGTGCCCGGAGCATGATGTCGTTGCTCCGGGCTGCGGTAGAAACGTTCGAAGATGCGTCTGCGATCCGCCGGCAGAATCACCTTGCCCCAGTTGTGGATCGAGAACAGCAACTCATGGTTGCGCCGCGTCGCGGCAAGTGTGATCCGCGTGCCCGCGCTTGAGTACTTTGCCGCGTTGTCCAGCAACTCGCCTAGCGTTGAGCGAAGCATCTCGTGGTCGGCGGACAGCGCCAGCATCGGCTCGGAGACCTTGATCGAGATAGGCGACAGGAACGGCGCATCGTCCACGCTTTCGGCGCCCCGCGCGCGGAAGCGATCGACGACCTCGTGCAACAGCGCGCCGGCGTCCAGCGTCTCGCGATGCAGACTTAGATGTGCGCTTTCCATCCGCGCCGTCTGCAGCAGGCGCGTCGCCAGCTCGTTCAGCCGCTCGGACTGCTCATCGATCATGCTCGTCAACTCGGTTTGGACGCTGTCCAGATGCCCTGCCTCCAGCAGCCCGGAGCTGGCCGCGCGGATAATCGTCAGCGGAGTCTTGAAGGCATGCGCCAACCCGTCGAGCACCGTGCTGCGCAGCTCCTCCGTACGCCTCGCGGCCTCCGATTCTCCTTCCTTGACGAAGGCGCGGTGCCTCTCCAACGTGAGCGCCAGAAGCGAGGCAAGCGAGTCGAGCGCAAGTTGTTGCACATCGCCGATGACCACCACCACGCCGGCATACCCATCCTTGCTCCGCAGCTCGGCATGGAGCGTTCCGGGCGAAGCCTGTAGCGGCTGGCAACTCCTGAGCCTCAGCGCGGAGCGGAGCGCCTCGTGCGCCCGCGCCCACTCACCGGCGGTCTCCATTGCGCCGTTTAGACCGTTGAAGATGGCGACGCCTTCAAGCTGAAACTCTTTCAAGATCAACTCAGCCAACTGCCGCTCGACCGATTCCGACATACACAGCAGCAAGGCGCCGCGGCTGACCGCATAGAGCCGCTGAATCTTCACCCGCATCTGCTGGCTGGCGCGAGCCGACTCCCGCTCGCTTGCCGAGAGGCGGCTGACGGCAAGCGCGATCGTCTCGAAGGCAAGGATCGCGAAGACATGGCGCCCCTCAGCGATGCGAAAGCTATAGGTCGGGGGCGCGAAAAAGTAGATCTCACAGAGGATTGCAACCATGGAGACGACGGACGCCTGCCAGAATCCGCAATACAGGGCGAAGACGACGACGACAAGCAGATAGACCAGGCTGGCCGTCGACAGGTCGAAGTTCGACGCGGCTCCCACGATGGCGAACACACAACACAGGCCGATGCCCACGGCGCATTGGGCGGAAGATCTCAACCATCGTATGGGGTCTGCACGGCGGAACAGCTTACGGAGAAAGCCGGGTCGTGGCCATAAGAGACCGTGGACGGAGCCATCGTCGGCGGCCGAATCGGCAACCTCGAAGTTTGTCATGCAGGCTTGCATTCCTTTCAAGAACTGCCCGCCGTTCATAGGCGGAAGCCGTCAGGATGGTTTTTGTCCGCAGTGAGATTGATGAAAACAATAATAACGCAGCCGAGCAAGAAAGACGCAGGATGATGCCGCTTTTTTTCAAGATCTGTGCTGTTTAGGGATTGGCGGATATTTTTTAGGCGCTTATATGCGTTTTTTATGCGCCGTCGATTGAACTGTACCTATCGCGACCAGAAGATAAGGCCCCCGCCGCTCGACGCCGAGCATAGGCAGATTCAGACCTGCATATGCTCATCACCGGCTAACCCTGAAGGGAAATCAGGCTTCAGAACGTTCGCCCCAAACAACA
Source organism: Granulicella rosea (assembly GCF_900188085.1). Classification (GTDB taxonomy): domain Bacteria; phylum Acidobacteriota; class Terriglobia; order Terriglobales; family Acidobacteriaceae; genus Edaphobacter; species Edaphobacter rosea. The sequence goes on along the minus strand of NZ_FZOU01000001.1, from coordinate 1,082,268 downwards.
CCATTTACCGCCGATCGGTTCACCTCCGATCGCGGCTGAAAGAGAGTCCATGACCCAAGCTCGACGCAATCACAGCCCCGTCCGCTATGCGCCGTTTTTTCTCGCAGGAGCAGCTCTGTTCTGTACGCGCCCGGTACTCGCCCAGGCGGCAGCCGGCGCCGCAACCTCGAATGCCTCTCCCCTCGTCGTCGCCAAGACCGATCCGCCGGCGCGTGTCGTGCCGGCATTGAATCTAAACGTGGATACGACCAACCCCGTCAGCAGCTCCGTCGCTCCCGAGGACGCTCTCGTCACAGATCAGGCACAGACCGATGCCGCCAAGCCCGCCTCCGCCGACCCGCAGGCCGACGATCTGGCCGCGCTCAAAAAGCGCATCGAGGTGCTCGAGGCCGATCTGAAGACACGTTCGGTAGTCGCCCCCGGCGATGAGGATCCCAACAAGTACAAGGAACCCATCGCTCCCTTCTCGGACGTGGATTGGACCTGGCTGATGGGCGTATCGCGCAACCACGACGAGCCACTCTCCACCAAGCACTTCGTCCCCGAGATCCGCGCCGACATCAACTACAACCTCGACTTCAACCATCCCGTCGACGACACTATCAGCGGCTCCAGCGAGATCTTCCGCGCACAGGAGGTCCAGATCGAGCAACTCGGCATCGGCGGCGACTTCTATCTGTCGAACGTACACGCCCGCTTCATGACGCAGTTCGGCGAATACTCCGTCACCACACCGCGCAACGACGGCAGCCAGGGCCGTGGACAGTGGAACCTTGCCAACGCCTACCGCTACCTCTCCGAGGCCTACGGCGGCTACCACATCAACCACCTGCACGGAGTCAACGTCGACGCCGGCATCTTCATGTCCTACGTCGGCCTCTTCGGCTACTACAACTTCGACAACTGGGCCTATCAGCCCTCCTTCGTCTCGTCGAACACGCCCTGGTTCTTCAACGGCGTCCGCTTCCAGTTCTTCCCCACGCCGCACCTGAAGATCGAGCCCTGGTTCACCAACGGCTGGCAGGCGTATGGCCGCTTCAACAGCAAGCCCGGCCTCGGCGGCCAGATCAAATACAATCCCACGCCGAAGATCAACATCATCTCGAACAACTATGGGTATGGCGAGGACGATCTCGGCGTCGCCAACCGCGCTCGCATCCACACCGATAACAGCTTCGAGTACAAGTACTTCGAGCATCCGCACAATTTCATCAATCGCGTAGCCACGTCGCTCACGGGCGATGCGGGCTGCGAGTTCGGCGCGGGCTATCCGCAGGTTGTCAACCCCGGCACCGGCTATGTCCAGCAGCTCAGCCAGACCGGCGTCTCCTGCCACGGCAACAAGACCCAGGTCATCAACGGTGTCAAGACCACGAACGTGAAGCAGAGCTTCATCGGCTTCATGTCCTACACCCGCATGTGGTTCGATCACGATCGCCAGGGCCTCACCATCGGCGGCGGCATGATCAACAACCCCGGCCGTTACCTTGTGCTGACGCCGGTCATCAACGGCGCAACGGCGCTCACCGAGGCGCCGTACTTCCCGCAGACCCCCGGCGACAAGTTCCGTGCGGCGGACTTCACCGTCACCTACGACTACATGCCCCGGCAGTACCTCACCTATCGCGTCGAGTACGGCTATCGTCACGCCGATCAGCCCTACTGGACCGGACGCAAGGGCATGACGCCTCCGGGAGGCTCGCAGGGCTCCTCGGTCGGCTCGGCCGCGGACTACATCTGCTCCAACGGCCAGACCTCCTTCGACTCGGGATACGGCCTCGGCGTCAACGGCACGACCGGCGCCAGCAATACGTCGCTCGACCAGAACTACATGAAGAGCTACTGCGCCAATCCCATCAACATCCCCTCCTCCACCCTGGCGGTCAGCACCACCGGCTCCTCCGGCTTCACGCTCTGGCAGCCTGACCTTCGCAAGGACGAACAGAAGCTCACCTTCGCTCTGATGGTGAAGTTCTAAACCAAACCGGCCTCTCCCAGCGCCGCAGTCAGTCCGACTGCGGCGCCGGGGGAGGCCAAAACTTCTCGTCGCATACACGATCCAATCCATCCTCCTGAGCTGTAGTCCAACCGCGCTCACCCAGCACCTCCAACCTCGGGCTCCCTTCCGCCATAGCTCCGATGTTCCTGGAGGAGAAAGAGCATACTTGTTGAAATCGATTTCCGGCCACTTCCTTGCGCGCTGTTCGGCGATCCTTCTCTCTGCCGCGGCGCTGTGTCCTCCTCTTTCCGCAGCGCCCCCACCCGCCGTGTCCGATTCGGGAAGCCTGCAAGGAAGAGTCGTCTGCGGCGGCACACTCTGTCCGCACTTCGCCACGCAGATCGCGCTCCGAACCTTGCGGGGCGATAGGGTTGCGCTTCTTCCCATGAACGACGCCGGCCTCTTCAATGACACGGCCCTTACGCCTGGCACGTATCTTATTCAGGTCGTTAGAAATGGACGCGATCAAGGCGTCGCCCGAAGCATCCAGGTCGCGCCGGGTCAAGCGACGACCGTCGAGCTTGCCCTGCAGGCTGAGCCTGTTCATTCGGCCGGCCTCGCGCTCAAGAACGACTTTCTCCCCCAGGCCTCGACCTCCGCGGCGCCAGCCGCTGCGCCCGCGCTGGACAACAGCTTCATGCACCGCCTCGGCCGCGCCTATGCGGCGGACTGGGCAGGCAATCCGCCGGTCGCGCTCACCAGGGAGCCTCGCCGCGACTATCCCGCGCCCCTGTTCTCGCCACCCTACCCGGCGTCCGACTGGCCCATCGGCGGAACCCCCACCATCGAGGTTCCGGATGGTCAGACTTACCCCCTGATGCAGGCCATCAACCAGAACCACTCCCAGTTCAAGATGTATGGTTGGCTGGAGGTCGGAGCCAACGGCTCGACCAACAATAAGACCAATGCTTCCAAGGGCATCGGGTCGAACGCCCCCTCGGCCTACGATGTCTACGCCAATACCGTGCAGCTCGATCAGGCCGCTCTCTACCTTGAAAAATATCCCAACACCGCCCAGACCGAGCACTTCGAGTGGGGCTACCGAGCCACGCTGCTCTACGGAACCGACTACCGCTTCACGACCGCGAAGGGTCTGCTCAGCCAGCAGTTACTGCTCAAGAACAACCAGTACGGCTTCGATCCCGTCATGATGTATCTGGACTTCTACATCCCGCATGTGGGGCATGGGCTGAATATCCGCGTCGGCCGCTATGTCTCTCTGCCCGATATCGAAGCGCAGCTTGCGCCCAACAACTACAGCTACTCCCACTCCATCCTCTACACCTACGACTGCTATACGCAGACCGGCGTCAACGCCACGCTGAAGGCCAACGACCACTGGACGATTCAGGGCGGCGTCTCCGCCGGCTGCGACGCCATGCCCTGGACGACAGACGCCAAGGTCACTGGAAACCTTTGCGTGACTTACACATGGAGTCATGGCGGCAATGCGCTGAACACCTGCGCCAACAGCCTCAACGACTCCAAGTACGCCTATAACAACCTCGCCGCCTATTACATGACCTACTACCACCGCATCAACGCCAACTGGCACACCGACTCCGAGGTCTGGTACCAGTACGAGCGCGAGGTGCCGAACATGTACTGGTTCAACGCGGTCAATCAAAACACCTCGACCGGCCAGTATCTGCCGACCGCGGCGACGCCCTGGCCCGAGACTACCTACCGGTACCTGCCCGATCTTGCCGCGCATCCCAACGCCGCGCTGCCCGTCAACCTCAACTTCGGCGCGGTCTGCACCGACCCAAGAAAATCCGTGGGCAGTCAGCCCTCGCGATGCTATGCTCCTGAGTACGCCTTCACCAATTACATCGAACATAACTTCTGGAACAACACGGCGTCGTTGAACATCCGTAATGAGTTTGTCAACGACATCAAGGGTCAGCGAACCGGCACACCGGCCATCTACGAAGAACACATGGTCGGCTTCGATTTCTGGGCAGGAACGACGATCACCTTTCGCCCCGAGGTGAGTTACACACACGCATTCACGCGCTATGGAGTGTCGGGGCTCAACATCTCTCCAGGCGCGTCCATCTCCAACCTGGAAGGCGTATCGCAGGGTGCGGCGCCCAATCCACTCGGCCTTGGCAAGAATCAGGCGTTGACAATCTCGGCCGACCTGATCTGGCACTTCTAATCCGGGATAAAGCAGTTGCTGAAAGTCTCTGGGTCGATGCATGGGCCTTCACTCCATGAATCGGCCCACGCAAGGGAACAGGGCGTCTGCCCTGGGTTCTTCCGTCGATCTTTGTACCGCAAGACCCATCTCATCTATTGGAGCCAATATGACTGAACCGACTTCAGGCGAAATGAAACCCACCCTTGGGCTTACCGGTCTTACCAGCAATGCCATGGCGCTCATCGCGCCCGGGGCCTTTCTGTGGTTGACCTTCTACCTGCAGTCGACGACCAAGAACACTGGCCCCGCCATGTGGATGGGCATCGTCGGCGCGCTCCTGCTCTGTCTTTCCACCGCCGTCTGTTACGCCGAGATGGCGAAGCTCTACCCCGGCACCGGCAGCTCTTACTTCTTCGCCGAACAGGCCTTCCTCAATCGCGATAAGGCCTGGAAGTACGCCCGCATCTCGAAGTTCATCGTAGGCTGGGCCTCGCACCTCTACTACTGGATCTACCCCGGCGTCATGGTCGGCACCATGGGCATCGTCTGCGGCTACGTCGCTGGCACCATCTGGCCGAACTTCATGTCCGCATCGAACCCCGGCATGATCTTCATGATGGTCGTCGCCGTGATCTTCTCCTTCGCCATCGCCTACATCGCGCACCGCGGCGTCAGCAGCTCCACGGCCATCAACATGGTCATCAACATCATCCAGATCACCGCGCTGCTCATCTTCGCCTTCTTCGCCATCCAATACCGCACACACCACAAGCCCGGCTCCGAGGCATGGCAGTTCGACTCCACCTCCGGCGAGGCCTACACCTACGAGTTCAAGACGCTGCCTGTCGTCACCGCGGGCGTATCCGCGGACGTCATCCAGCGCGACCCCACCGGCGTGCCTCTGCCCAAGCTCGACGCCGCCGGCAAGCCGGTTCCCTTCCACATCGCCTACCAGGAGTACGACGCCTCCGGCAACTTCCTCGCCCACACCAGCGCCATCTCCGTCGTCAGCCCGCATCACTGGTCGTGGGTCTTCGTCCAGGCCACCATCGCCATCCTCATCCTCGTAGGCTTCGAGTCCGTCACCACCATGTCCGGCGAGGCCAAGAACGCCAAGCGCGACGTACCCATCGCCGTACTGACCTCACTGCTCGTTCAGGGCGTACTCTTCTACTTCTTCGAGTACTTCGCGGCGAACTACTTCCTCAACAGCGGTTACAGCATGCAGAGCGCCACCGGCTCCGCCGCTCCCATCGGCGACATGATGGTCATCGTCGGCGACGCCCTCTTCGGCGCCGGCCACGGACGCATCTTCATGCTGGCCGAGGCCGCCACCGTCATCCTCGCCCTCATCGGCACCACGCTCTCCTGCATGAATACCGGCGCGCGCGTCACCTACGCCATGGGCAAGGACGAAGAGCTCGGCGGCGAGTTCGGCAAGCTGCACCAGCGCAACCTCACCCCGCACCGCGCCATCTGGACCCTCGCCGCCATCTCCGCCGTCATCGGCTGCATCGCGGTCGCGGTGCTCTTCGGCGACGCCGGCGCGCCCACCGACGCCGCCATCGCAGCCCTGCCCCACGGCTTCTGGTCCTCCTTCGGTTACACCACCCACGACAAGATGGCCGCGCTGCCCAATACGCTGCTCATGGTCACCCTCGCCTCGAACTTCGGGACCTTCGTCCTCTATGCGCTTAGCTGCCTGCTCTGCATCGTGGCTTATCACAAGCACCCCAACCACAGCGCCATTCGCCACACCATCATCCCCGCCTTCGGCCTGCTCGCCAACCTCGCCTGCATGGCCTTCTATGTCATCGGACCCTGGGGAGGCTACGGCACCAAGATGGAGCCGCTCCTCGCCCTCGGCATCGCCGCGATCTGGGGAGCCTATGGCGCTTACCACTTCTATGTCGTAGGCAAGAAGGCAGGAAAGAGCGTGCTGCTCACCTCCCGCACCTAGCAAAAGGCTTGTCATCCTGAGCGCAGCGAAGAACCTGCTTGCGCCGTTGTCTGTTCTTGCTTTGTACTGACAGCACACCCCAGGCGTAGACTGGACTCATTCCACGCAACCGATCGCGTGGAATGAGTCCGCTTCACCGAGCGACCCACTATGCTTGACCTCGAATTTGCCGAACTGACCGATCCTGGCCGCGTTCGCGAGAACAACGAAGACGCCGTAGGCCACGTGCTGCCGGCCACACCCGCGATGGTGCAGTCGCAGGGTTGGTTTTTTTGCCTGGCCGACGGCATGGGCGCCCACGCCAAAGGCGAAGTCGCCTCGCGCCTCGCCATCGATACCGCCCTCGACGGTTTCCGCAAGATCCCCAAAGGCGTCATGCACGTCTCGCTCCTGCCACGCCTCGTGCAGGAGGCCAACGCCGCCGTATACGACGCAGGCCACGCCCAGGGCGGCGGAGGCATGGGCTGCACCTTCGTCGGTTGCGCGCTCCGCTTCGACTCCGCCGTCGTCGCGCACGTGGGCGACTCACGCTGCTACCTGTTGCGCAACGGCATCCTCACCCAGCTCACCCACGACCACACCATGGCTAACGAACAGGTACGCCTCGGCATCCTCTCCGCGGCCGACGCAGGCTCGGGCGAAGGCCGCCACCTGCTCACCCGCTCCATCGGCCAGGAGCTCTTCGTCGCGGCCGACACCATCACCGTCAACATCATCCCCGGCGACCTGCTCTTCCTCTGCTCCGACGGCCTGCACGGCTATGTCGAAGAGCAGGAGATCCGCTTCCTGCTCGACACCCGCAAGCCGCTCGAAGAGATCGCCACATCGCTCATCGCCGCAGCCAACAAGGCCGGCGGATACGACAACGTCAGCGTCCAGCTCATCCGCGTCCGCTCGGTCGAACGCATGGGCCTCTACCGCGGCCGCCCCTACCGGCTCCTCTAAGACCTATGTTCGCGCCTAACCTCGACCATCATCCCGGCGACACGCTCGACCACTTCCGCCTCGACAACATCGTCGCCACCAGCGGCATGGCTACGGTCTTCCGCGCGCACGACCTCGACACAGGCAAGCAAGTCGCCATCAAGATCCCTCACCCCGAGGTCGAAGGCGATCCGACACTCTGGGAGCGGTTCAAACGCGAGGAAGAGATCGGCACACGCATCGATCATCCCGGCGTCATGAAGGTCTTCCCCAACCCCAACCGCAGCCAGGTCTACATGGTCATGGAGTGGGTCGAAGGACGCCTGTTGCGCCAGATCATCAACGAAACCGGCAAGCTCACCCCAGAGCGCGCGACCTCGCTCTGCATCGGCATTTGTAACGCACTCGAGCACATACACAAACAGGGCGTCGTCCATCGCGATCTGAAGCCCGAGAACATCATGGTCGGCGCCCAGGACGACATCCACCTCATCGACTTCGGCATCGCCGGCGCTGCCGGCTCGCGCCGTCTCACTTTCGCGCACTTCTCGCAGAGCATGGGCACGCCCGACTACATCTCGCCCGAGCAGGTCAAGGGCAAGCGCGGCGACGCACGCAGCGATGTCTACTCGCTTGGCATCATGCTCTACGAGATGCTCACCGGCGCTGTGCCCTTCACCGGCCCGAACCCATTCGCGGTCATGAACGATCGACTGCTCAATCAGCCGAAGCCACCGCGCACCATCGAACCCAGCATCACCCCGCAACTGCAGGAGATCGTCTACCGAGCCATCGAACGCGAGCCGAAGAACCGCTACCCCAGCGCACGCGAGATGGCCCACGACCTCGAACACCAGGAAGAGGTTGGCGTAGCCGAGCGCGTGGAAGAGGCCCAGTGGGACAAACGCCAGTCCCCCGCACTGCGCCGTATCCTGCTCTACGTCGGAATTGTGCTCATCCCGATTACCATCTTCTGCCTGCTGCTACTCGTAGCCCATCAGCACTAACCCACCCACCAGGCATGTCATCCTGAGCGAAGCGAAGGACCTGCTCTTGCCTTTGCTTTTTGCTCTTCTTGTTTGTCATCCTCGAAGAGGATCTGCTTCTGTCGTTGCGTTGGCCGCCGGGCCTTACCGTGGCACAAACTCATCCGTATGAATCACAAACTCCGGATAGGCTCCCGAGCCAAGCTCCCGTATATCCATCCCCTGCCAGTCCCCGTCCATATCCACGCGGTATGGAACGAACCGGTCGATCAGCATATTCAACCCATGCACCAGCGGCAACCCAAGCCCCAGCAGCGTAGCCACGCCCACCAACTGCGCCAGCAGGTGCGACCCCGCCGGCGGCGCCAGCAGACCGAACGCAACCAGCCCCCAAAGTCCAGCCGCGCCATGCACTGAGATGGCGCCGCCAGGGTCGTCGACCATCAGCCAGAGCTCGAAGATCTCCACCAGAAACGTTACCAGCCCCCCAGCCATCAGCCCCACAAAGATCGCCTGTCCAGGCGAAAACCACGCGCCGCCAGCGCTCACCGCCACCAGCCCCGCCACCCATCCATTCGCGCTGATCGAGGAGTCCGTCTTGCGATACCGCAGCCGCGTCGCCACCACGGCAAACAGCAGCGCCGACGAAGCTCCCAGCAGGCAGTTGATCGCCACCCACACCAACCTCTCCGGAGCGATGTTGTAAAACAGCAACGAGGCCGCGCCCTCAAGCCCGAACCAGCCCACCAGCGCCAGCAGGCAGCCGAAATGCACCAGTACGATGTTGTGCCCCGGTATCGCCGTCGCCATACCTTGCGTATACTTGCCCCGCCGCGGTCCCAGCACCCAGCCGACGGACAGTGCGCCAAGACCGCCCAGCACCTGGATCGCGCCCGCGCCGCCCGCATCCACAAAGCCTGGCAGTCCAAGCTCTGGGAGCCGCGTGGCAAGCCATCCCCCACCCCATATCCAGTGCGAGAGCAGCGGATAGATCAGCCCTGCCGCCACGACGCTCCATGCGCCGATGGCCGTCATCCGCCAGCGGTCGCTGCCCGTGCTGATCGGAATCATCGCTGCCAAACCCACCGCGAAGAGCTGGAAGCAAAGCACCAGCGTCTCGCGCGCGCTGCCGGGCTTGGCATAGAGACCTTGCCCCATGAACGGCTCCGCGCCCAGCCAGTCGAAGCCATGCAGCACATGCGCCGCGCCGCCCGCATGCCCCGCCCACGAGCACCCCACCGCAAGGAACACCACCGCCGCGATCGCGATCGCACAAAGCGTCGCCAGCAGCGTGTGCGCCGAGCTGCGCGAACGTCCCAGTCCTTGATGAATCAGCGCAAGACCCGCAGCCGCGAACGGAATCAGCAGAATGAACAAGAGCGCGATCATCGCTTGTCCTTTGCCGCAAGCTGCACACCTCGATAGCTCTGCGCCAGCAGCCAAAGGCCCAACGCCTCCACGGTAAGCGCGGCCATGACGAACGCATAACGCTGTCCCTGCGCATGCAGCAATGCAAGCGAAGCAAGCGCGATCGAACATCCCGAAAGCATCAGCAGACACCCGACCACACGCATGGCAGACTCCTTGCAACAAGACAGGGTTGAGATTGGTAGCAACCCCATTCTAAGCCCTGGTCAACGCAACGCGAGCCCGGCAAAAGCAACAATCTCGCATAGCCCCAACTGTTATACTTTCCTCACATCAGACCAACAAAATAAAAAGAGGTGCAGCGTTGAAGAGTCTGCTCAGCCAGCTTGTCTCTACGTCCATTGGAGCCTATTTTGTCCTCACCCTTGCGGCCTCGCTCGAGGTCTTTGGCGATGCCTGCTTCAACTCCGGTCTCTCCAGCTCCAACAGCTCGACCCGCGCCATGTGGTTCGCCATCGGCGTCGTGGTCCTCGGGTTCTATGGACTCTTCGTCAACCTTCCCCAGTGGGACTTTGGCAAGCTGCTTGGCGTCTACGTGGTGCTCTTCTTCGTCGTCGCGCAGATCGTCGCCAAGCTGCGCTTCGGCCAGTCGCCGACGCCGCCCATCCTCGCGGGCGGGGCGCTCATCGTCCTCGGCGGCATCGTCATGACCTTCTGGAAGGGTTAGACCTCATGTCGCGCTTGATGAGATCGCGCGAGATAAAACTTTTCCGACTTCAATCGAAATGAAGATGGTCGAGAAGGCATGAAGCCTTCTCGACTCGAGTTTGCACGGCAAGTCGCTTAGAAGTCGAACCGGAGGGCCGCCTGGCCGGTGCGACTGCCGGCGCCTTCGGCGGTCTGCGCACTCCTCGGTTGACCGAACCGCGCACCGCCGATCGCGGTCGCAAGCGGTGCGAGTTCGTATGGTTGTGCACGTTCGTAAAGGTCGTTTCGAAACGTGCATGGGTGCGCTCGGCGATAAGAAACTTCCTGGCGGCGTCAAGGCTGACGGCCGCAGTGCCCGGCCCCTCGATGATGCCCACCCCGGCGTTACCGAGGCTTCCTGCATGGACGGGCGCCGGCGCGAAGTACATCCCCTGCTGTGAACCTCTCCGGCTGTGCTGGCGGTGACGACATCGGGACGAGGCAGCGCGCTGCGATTGGCTACTGACGAGCCTCCATGTCGATGCAGGCGACCACGGCATCGGCGAAGCCATCGCGATGCGTCCTTGGAACATACTTGCCGGCCTTCACATTCTCGAAGATGTAAGCGCCGGATGAATCGGCCGTGATGACGCGATCTCTGGATGCGTGAGCGAGGCATAAGCGCTTTCCTCATGCCTTATTTATGGGTTCCGGCGGATCATTCCAGTGGGAGATGTTGAAGATGCGCATGAAAGAAACCCGCCCTGCCCGGCCATGGGTCACCGAGCCTGTCGTGGATGCGGCGCATCGTATCCGCGGCAGGATGCGCGATCTGCGCGAGTCACAGAGCGGCTACGCCGATAGAGAGGAGTCGCCACGCGTGCAGGAGTCGAAATTCCTGCTCTTTCGCGGCGCCCTTCCCTCTCTTCCGATGCGTGAGGGAGAGACACGGGACAGGCTCGCGGTCTGGTTTGTACTCGGCGCATGGTTCACGCTCTTTGCCTTCATCGGAGTCGTGCTTGCCACGGCAATTCTCATCAAGGGGCGCGCATGAGCGTAACGCACAACGTTGATCCCAGGCAGCTCGACGCGAAGGAGTCCGGTATCAGGGTCCTGATACTCGGCGAAGAATACGATCCCGTGGATGGCTTGCGCCTCACGCTTACCAAATCAGGGTATGCCGTGCAGACCGCGCAATGCGAACATGAGGATCTGCCGAAGTTGCTTCTCTGGAATCCCGACGCGATCCTTCTCGATCTCTCGAACACACGACTGGACGCGGTTGAGTTCTTCAGCCGGCTGCGCGCCCTGTCTCCCGCTCAGATCATCGTCTTCTCGGCTGCCAGCGATTCATCCATTCTTGTCGACACGCTGGACGCCGGGGCCGACGACTTCGTCTGGAAGCCCTTGAGCCTGAGAGCCGTGCAGGCTCGCCTCGGCGCTTGCCTGCGGAGACAGCCGCACAGGCTACTCGCCATTCGCAGCAGCATGGCTTGAAATTTGTAAGGCTTCCCCATGCCGTTCAAGATTCGTCGTTCGCCGGATCGGAGAAGACATACCCCAGGTAGTTCACGGTTCTGAGATAGACTGGCGCCGCTGGATCGTCTTCCAGCTTGCGCCGTAGCTGCAGGATAAACGTGCGAAGATACTCCCGTTCGTCGCCATACTCCGGACCCCACACCGCGCTCAGCAGCTTCGCATGCAGGATAGGGTGTCCTGCATGCGTCATGAGATAGGCAAGAAGATCGAACTCCGTGGGAGTCAACCTGATCTCCTGCCCTCGCTTCTTGATCGATCTGCGCTCCAGCGCGAGATCGAAGATGCCGACGTGAATCGTTCCATCGACCTGCGCGGGAGTTCGCTGGCGGCGCACCGCGGCTCGTATACGCGCGGCAAGTTCTCCTACCTTGAACGGCTTCGTGATGAAGTCGTCCGCGCCTGCATCCAGAGCTTCGATCTTGTCTTCCTCACTGTCGCGAACCGTCACCACCAGAATCGAGATGCGTGGAAACTCGCTGCGTACGCGCCGGCATGCTTCAACGCCACCCATCCCAGGCATATTGAGGTCCATCAGGACGGCATCGTAGGTCGCCATCTGCAGCCTCTTCAACGCCTCCTCGCCGGAGTCGGCCTCACCCAGCTCGAAGCCCAGCGCGGACAGCGTCGTGCGCAACCCGCGACGAATCGCTCGATCGTCCTCCACCAGCAGTACCGTTCCCTCATGCCGATCCATGTGCGTTCCCTCTGTCTCGCATAAAGCTGAATGTGATGGTGATTCTGTCTCCGATGCAGGCCGCGGAGGCCGTGCCGCCGTGTGCTTCCGCGATCTTTTTTGCGATCGAAAGCCCCAGGCCCGTTCCGCTCGGACCGCGGCTCGCGTGCGCGCCGCGATGGTAGCGGTCGAAGATGCGTCCCAGGTCTTCTTCTCCGATGGGCTCGCCTCGGTTCGCCACGATCACCCGCGTCGTGGCTTCATCCTGCATCACCTCAACGTCGATCGCAGTTCCCACCGTGGAGTATCTCACTGCATTGTCGATGACCTGGGCCAGCGCCAAGGCAAGTAACTGAGGATCCGCCTGCACGGCCTCGACAGGCGCGGAGTGTACGATGCCGATGCGTTCCCGCGCCTCGGACTCTTGCTCGCTGACGATCCTTTCAAGCAAAGTCAACATCGAGACAGAAGACGACCGGATGCGTATCTCTTTGGCATCGAGCGCCGCGGTCTGGAGCAGACGCGTGGTGAGGTTCGCCAGCATCTCGACCTCCTGCTCGACGATCTCCACCAACTCCGCCTGCGTCTCTTCCAGCCCGCCGATCGCAAGCAGCCCCGAGCTGGCGGTCTGGATCGCTGTCAGCGGAGTCTTGAATCCGTGAGCCAGAGCGTCTAGAACAGCAGCCCTGAGCTGTTCCGTGTTGCGTGCCGCTTCGGCGCGATTCTCCTTGTGGCGCGAACGAGCGCGTTCGATCGCCACCGCCACCAGGGAAGCAGCAGCGTCCGCAAGCGCCGGCTCCACCTCCCACCCATGAAACGCCATCCCGCCAATCGGAGAGGTTCCGATGCGCAGCACTCGGCGCGACCACCCGCGCTCGATGTCATCCCCGTTCAATCCATCCACGAAGACCTGGTGAGCCGGGTTGATCGGACTTTGCCTGGACATCGCTGAAGCCGCGACCTCCGCCTCGGGCGCAATCCAGATCTCGACCGACTCGACGAGAAAGAACTCCCGCAGCAGGCCGGCAAGTTGTTCGGCCTCCGATCCCCGGCTCTCCACCAGCAGGATCGCATTGCTGAGTTGATAGAGTTTGCCGATGCTCCTCCGTTGCGACTCCTGCTCCTGCGCGTGGACTTGCACCTTCCAGGCCAATCGGCTCACCAGCAGCGCTGTCACCTCGAAGGTGCCCAGTGCGATCCAGTTTTCACGACTGCTGACCGAAAACTCGTAAAGGGGTTCGGTGAAGAAAAAATCCAGGCACCCCACCGCGACCAGGGAGACTGCGGTAGCCTGAACGAATCCCCAGCCAATCGAAACCACCACCGTCAACAACAGCAGTACGGAGACCGCGGATGCGAGATTGACGTGCAGCAGAAATGCCGATAAGGCCACGCCGATCGTGACAACAACCGCGGCGACCGCTCGCGCGAACTCAGTGCGAGGCCGCTGACGGATGCGGCGAGAGGCGGCTCGTTCAAGGTCTGCCACGATGGAACTCATTGCATCTTTATAGTACCCACTTTGTTCGTCTTACCCTCACAATGGCTCGCGCAGGGCCCGTCCGGACAATCCTCTATCGAGCCTGCCGGACGTTTTGCAGCGCACCGTTTTGCAGCGCGCCAAGCTCGCTCTTCGCTTCGACCAGACGCACGGCGTTCGAGTCCGCATGCGCCCAGAGCGAGAGAAAGCGTTCGTAAGCCTGAATGGCGGCCGGCCGGTTTCCCTCCGCGGCATAGGCTCGGCCCAGACCGAGCCATGAGAGCGGTATCTCCTCCGCCTCTGGCTGCTGATCGGGGCCATCGACGACTTTGCGATAAGCCGTCTCGGCCTGTGCAGGCTGGCCCGCGGCCAGGTACGCGTCGCCGCGCAGCAGGCTGATCACCGGATCGCGACCTTCGAGCGGCCGCGCCCGTTCGAGAGCGTCGATCGCATCCTTCGGCCTGTGGGTCGCCAGTGCGATGACCGCCTGAATCTCAGGACCGCGATAGTCGTTCCACAGCGTCCCCTGGGGAAACGCGGACTGCATGGCGCGAAGGGCGCTTTCGGCAGCGGCAAAATCTCCGACCCTCGCCAATCCAAGTACGCTGATCTCGTCCTTCGGGTCGACCGGTGCGCTCCGAAGGATGCGAACGCCGTCGGCGACATCGCCGGACTCGATCAGATTGTCGCCGATATCGCGGATAAAGCCGTCCGCCGGTTCGGACATCCCCCGCTGTCGCATGATCGCCTCTAGCGCTGGCGTAAGACGAACCGCATCGGCGAATCGTCCTTCCGCGATGGCGATGTCGATCTCGTCCATTCGAATGTAAACGGCATCGCGATGCGCCGCGCACCATTCGCGCTGTTGCTGGACCTGGGCCGCGTCATGCAGCGCATAAGCCGCCTGGAAGCAGTGTTCGCGAACGTAGTCGACGTCCATGCCTTTGGCGAGTGCGCGCTGACATGTGTCGAGAGCTCCCCTCGGATTACCTACCTTGATCTGTTCAAAGGCAAGGTTCGCGTACAAGCCCGCGATGGCGGGCCTCAGTTCAAGCGCGTGTTCAGCGGCGGCAAGAGCCTCCTGGTGATGACCGAGATCCCTTTCCACGATCGACAAACCGTTCCATGCCTGCGCGGACCGCGGATAGAGTTCTGTCCAGTTGCGGTAGTTGCGCTCCGATTCGTACAGATCCTGAGTGACGGCCACATGATAAAGCGCGATGATGCCAAGACGGATAGGCTCGCTTGCGGAGTCGCGCAAGGCGTATGCCTTGAGAAGCGCCTCCCGTTCGGCGTTGAGATCGAGAACGCTACCCGAGGTTGCTGCCAGATCGTATTGCGCCTCCGCGAAGCTCGGGTCGGCGGCAACCGCCTTCTTGAACAACGCAATCGCGTCGACGTATTTGCCCTGGTTGGACTGAAGCTCGCCCTGGGTAAAGTCCTTGAGGGCCTCCAGCGAGGCAGTACGTCCAGGGAAGAGCGGAACATCGAAGCGAGCGATGCTGCGCCGGGATTCACCAAGTCTTTGCCGGATGCCCTCGGCCAGCTTGTCGATGCCGTGCGGCAGGTCTTCAAGGGTGGACACCTCCTGCTTGGCCTCGGCCAGCGGCGAGCCGTTCACGCAGCTCGTCGCCTCCTCCGTGACCAGAAAGTGCCGGCCCGTGCGGGCGATGCTGCCGTGCAGGACGGCCTGGCTGTTGGTGCGTTCGCAGACCTCGGCGGCAGCGGCGGCGGTCATCGCGGCGTTCGGATCCTGCTTCATCTCGGCAAGGGTGGCCCGGACCCTGGCCGGGGCGACCACGGAGACAAACGGACTCTGCGAAAGATCCATGCGCAGCGCATCGACCAGCGCACTGTCGAGAACCTGGTCCCCCGTGCTGCCGGCCAGCGGAGCGATAACGACGTCGACCGGAGCCCCGCCGGTGCGGTCGAGCCAATGCTGCCAGCCAAACCACCCGGCGGTCGCCAGACCGATCGCGACCAACGAGCCCGCCACCGCCCAGCGGGTCCGATTCCTCCTGCTGCCTTGCGACATGAAAGCAGGCGCGGACGGGGCGGCATCGGTCTCCTCCTCCTCGATCGTGATCTCGGTCACCGACGTCTTCGCGTGCAGGAGGACCTGGGAGGTCGTCGCCACCTCCTCGGGTTCCTGCGGCTCTACCTCCAGGGGAGCCGTAAACCGATAACCGCGCCCGGAAACCGTTTCGACGATCCTTTGCCCTGACCCGTGGCGCGAGAGCGCCTTGCGAAGCAGGAAGACATGCTGCGTGAGGTTGCTCTCCTCGACAAACTGATCGCGCCAGAGCGACTGCAGCAGCTCTTCTTTGGAGACGACGCGATCGCGGTGATCGATCAGGAAAAGGAGCAGGTCGAAGGTCTTCCGGTTGAGCGCAATCGTCTCATCCTGCCACTGGAGCTCCCAGGCGGCCCGGTCGATGAGGTAGCCCTCAAATCGGATTCGGCGTTGCGTTTCCAGCAGCATGAGCAGCGACCAGGGTCGATCGGACGGGGAGAGATGCCGGTTCGCGTGCGCAGTCGAGGCCGTGCCAACCATGCTCGCCTGCAGATCGTGCGTTTCAGGAAGATCATACCAAAGGCAGGCAGTCGCTCCGGCGCGAAAAGATGAAAAACTAACTCCCTTCTTTTGAAGCACTTGATCTGATTGAGCCGGAATTGAGCCACGGTTGAGAGCGATTTGAAGACGTCCATCCGCCGCGCATGGGACAACAGACCCATGCTACGGAAACGGATTTCGATACGAATCGAACATACCGAAGTCACCCTCACCGTCACCGAGGTCTTCTCCCGTGAGGCTGGGGCGGCTTCGAGTCATGCTCCCCCACCCAGGTGCTGTCCGGTCTGCGGATCGCCCTGGCTGCCAAACCTCCGCGACATACTCGGCGGGCTGCACGTACCCGCAGCGCAACTGAAGCTCGCCGCGAGCAAAGGAAAACTGCACCTCTTCTGCTCCCCCGACAACGATGTGTGGGTCTGCGAACGCTCCATTCAAGAGATGAAGGACGACTCCCATACGCCTCGATTTTCAAAGCGACATCTATAGGAGACGCAAAATGCCCGACGAACTGATCTCCCTCCCCGTCACCGTTGGCATCCTGGCCGCGCTTGCGCTTTGTGTACCGGCGCTCGACCGGCTCGAACGCTTCATCCAGAACTACGGCAGGAACAAACAGAAAGATTAGGCAGCGCCGGTATTCCGGAACGACTGCCCTCTGCACCGATCGGCCAGGACAACCGCCCGCGATCCAGCCTCAAAAATTGCTTTACGGAGCCGCTTCTGCCTGCCTTGATCTTACTTTCAGGAGTTTTGCGATGCCTATCCATGCTCGTTCCCTTGCCTTCGTTTACAGTATCCTGCTGACGATCCTTGCGCTCGCCTCCACCGCCTCCCCTGCCCAGACCGCAGCGCCGCCGCCCTCACGCGAGACGGCGAAGCAGACCTTGCTGCGCCGCCCCTTGTACTTCGAACCAGCGGCGGACGGCGCGATGACCCGCCGGTCACCCGCCGGAACGATGCGCCTCGATGCCGGCGGCGCGACACAGTTCGCGACTCCGGGCAAGGCCGCCATCTCGTTGACGCTCGATGGCGCCAATGCAGCGGCGATGCCCAGGGGTGAAGCAGCCCTGCCCGGTCGCAGCCACTATCTTCTGGGCAACGATCCCGCACAGTGGCGGACGGGCGTCAGCCAGTTCAGCCGCGTCCGCGTGCCGGCTGTCTACCCCGGAATCGATCTCGTTTACTACGGAAACGGCAGCCAGTTGGAGCACGATTATCTGCTGGCTCCGAACGCCGATCCAGCCCTGATCCGCATGCGGTTTCAGGGTGCGGCGACCTCGCCCGACCAAGGAACAGGCGATCTGGTCCTGCGCCAGACCGCGACAGCCGGCGCACGGAACGAGGCCATGCGGCTGCTGAAGCCGGTGGCCTACCAGCAGGCGGCGGATGGCGCGAAGATGCCGGTACCCGTCAGCTACCGTCTTCTTGCCGATGGCGATTACGGCTTCGCCCTCGGTGATTACGATCATCGGCAGGCGCTGATCATCGACCCGGTCGTGGTCTACGGCAGCTACTTCGGCGGCAAGTACAACGATTCGATCGTCGATCTCAAGGTAGGCAGCGACGGCAGCCTTTACCTGCTGCTGACCACGGATTCGACCGGCCTGAAGACAGTCGGCGCAACCGCCGGAGGCTGCGCCGGCAACTGCGGCCCGTTCAACGAGGACAATGGCAGCTCCTCCACGCCGGATATGTACCTTGCCAAATTCGACAGCACCTTTCAGACGCTCATCTTCGCGACCTATCTCGGCGGCAGCGCCAGCGACCAGGCCTATAACCTCGCGCTGGATACCGACGGCAGCATCTACGTGGCGGGCGTCACGCAGAGCACGGACTTTCCCATCGTCAACGGCTATCCCGGCGGCACGCCTGCGACAGGTCAGCCCTTCGGCACGCTGACGAAGTTGTCTCCGGATGGCTCGACGATCCTGTACTCCACGCTCATCGGCTACGGTCAGCCGGCTACCAGCTACGCGCCGCCGGTCATGGCGACCGGGAACAACGGCATCGTCTACGTGGTCGGGCAATCCGGCGCCTCCTCGAGTGCGGGATTCATCTGGAAGAAGAACTCTCTCTTCTATATCAGTCCAGACTTCCTTGCCAAGCTCGACACCACCAAGACCGGAACGGATTCCGTCGTCTATGCGACCTACATGGGCAACGATATCGAGGCCGCGAACTCCCAGCTCGCCTCCGTAGCGGTGGATTCCAAAGGCGACGTCTGGGTCCACGGCCAAACCAAGGACGCATCGTTTCCCACCACGACCTCCGGCGCCTTCCAGCCGCAATGCAAGTCCAATCCCTGCAACTCGGGCTTCCTCATGGAGCTCGACCCTACCGGCGCCTCCGTTCTCTATGCCACGTTCCTTGGCGGCTCGACCGCGGGCGGATCGGTGACCGCTCGCGACATCGTGCTCGATCCCTCGGACAATATCTACGTCTCCGGCTACACCTACCAGGGCGACTTCCCGACCTTGAACGGCTATTACACCGCCATCGACGGCAACTCCGCCGGCTATATCAGCAAGTTCAGCCCGGATGGCAAGACCCTGCTCTACTCGACCTTCGTGCCGGTGGGCGTTGAAATCGGCGTCTCAAAGGGTGGCCAGGTAGCGTTCGCCGGCGTTGCCGGATCGGGCTTCCCAGTCAAGAACAATCTGCCCACGCCGACGCTTGCACCGAACGATTACGACGCCGTCATTGGTCTGATCGACACCACCCAGAGCTTCGATAGCTCGTTGCTCCTCTCGTCCTACCTGGGCACAAGCACCGGGTACACACAGCCGAGCCGCGTCTATCTCGCCGGCTCCGGCCAAGTTCTGATCGTGGGCGAGACGAGTGCGACCGACCTTCCGCTTGCCAGCCCCTATCAGTCGACCCCCGGCGGCGGAACCTACGACGGCTTCATCGCCGCCATTCAGCCCGGCGCAAGCGGCTCCCTGACATTGACGCCCACCACCCTCACCTTTCCTTCCACCAGCGTGGGATCGACCAGCAGCGTTCAGACCGCGACGCTCTCGAACAGCACCGCGCAATCCATCTACCTGCTGCAGGGCTCGCTGACCGACAGCAAGGACTTCACGCAGACCGATAACTGCAACGGCATCATCGCGCCGGGAGCAAGCTGCACCGTATCGTTTACCTTCACGCCCCAGTCGACCGGTACGCTGACCTCGACCTACACCACCGCCGATCTCAACAACCAGGCGACAAAGCTCACCGTCGCACTCTCCGGCCCCGGGGCTGCCCCACCCAACGCAACCTTTTCGCCCACCACGCTGGCCTTTGGATCCGTCGCCGATGGCCAGTCGGCAACGCTGTCCACGACACTGACCAACGGCGGCAGCCTGCCCCTGTCGATCACCGGGGCGAGCGTAACCGGCGCGGGCTTCGCGCTGACGAACAACGGCTGCGGAGCCTCGGTCGGCGCCAACGGAAGCTGCCAGTACACCGTCAGCGCATCGCCCACCACCCCCGGCCCGATCACCGGCACGCTGACCGTCGTCGATAGCCTCGGCACGCAGACCGTCCAACTCACGGCAACCGGCAGCTCGACCCAGGAGACGCTTTCGCCGGCTACCGTCAACTTCGGCAACGCCTACGTGGGCTCGGGCGCCGTCGCCACACAGGTCGTCACCTTCACCAACAGCGGGTCCGCGCCGGTGACGATCTCAGGCACGGTCTTCAACCCTACGATTATCTTTAGCGTCGTCTCCACCACCTGCCAGCAGCAGGTCGCAGCTGGCGCGTCCTGCACCTATACTCTCGGCTTCGTCCCTTTTGGCGTGGGCTCGGTCCAGGGCACGTTCACCGTGACGGACGGGTCTTCGAATCCCTCCGTCGCCCTCGCAGGCACGGGTCTCGCAGCCCAGGACGGCGATGTCTTCCTGCTACCGGGTTCGATCGACTTTCAGGACGTACTGCTCTATACGAATCCGAGCATCCCTGTCATTCTTTCGAATCAGACCTCGCAGACGATCCAGGTCGCGCGAAACAATCCAGCATCGAATATCGCGATCCAGGGAACCGATGCGCAAGCCTTCAACTACACCGATTGCCAGTTGAATCTCACCACCATCCAACTGGCTCCGGGCGCCAGTTGCAAGATCAACGTCGGCTTCGGCTATGGAAACATCGCCGCGGATACCCATTACAACGCGCAACTGACGGTCAACTGGAACTATCTCGGTCAGACGCAACTGCATACACTCGCGACCGCCCTCACCGCGAATACCATCTCGTCCGCGAACGCCATCGTGACGCCGTCGTCGATCCAGTTCCCCGGCACGGCGGCCGGCGCCACCAGCCCGGCGCAGGTCGTGACGGTCACCAGTACCGGAGACCAGCCGCTCGGCTTTACCACCCCCACCTTCAGCGGAACCAATCCCACCGCCTTCGCCCAGACCAACAACTGCCCCGCCTCGATCGCCAAAGGCGTCACCTGCCAGATCAGCGTCACCTTCAAACCGGACGCCAGCGCAACCCAGTTCACCGCCAACCTCAACCTTGGACTGAGCGCCTATAGCCTGCCCGTGTCGCTTAGCGGCAGTACGAATCCCACCGATTTCGTGCTCTCTTCGACCTCGGGAACGCAGGGTCCGAGCAATCCCTCATGGGTCATCAACGTTGCCCCACTCACCGCCGCCGGCTTCAACCAGCCGATCACCTTCACGGCGACCGGCCTCGACCCTTCCTTCGGAACCCCGGTCTTCAATCCACCCAGCGTCACGCCGAACGGCGGCTCCACCGCCACGACCGTAACGCTGGCGCCACCGGTGGCCGGGATGAAGCGTCCGCCACTGAACCCGCGCCAGAGCTGGCCCATCCTTGCCTGCTTTGCGCTCTGCCTTCCGCTGGCCCGAAAGCTGAAGTCGGTCCGTGGCCGAAAGATCCTGCTCGTTCTCATCTGCATCGCGGCGGGAGGAATTGTCTTACCTGGCTGCGGCGTCAATCTGCCGCCTGTCAATTTCACCGTCACGGCGACGAGTGGAACCATCACCCACACCATCACCCTGACCTACCAACAGCCGAATAGCGGAAGCGCCTTCTGAGGGTAGGCGGTCGACGATCAACCCGGTTCTGGCCCCGGCTTAAAATGGATAGCGATCAGCAGAACGGTCGCGAAGACAATGAGTGCAAGACTGACCCATTGCGCCTCCTTGAGCCCAAGCGCCAGAACCGGATTGCGACTGAGAAACTCCACGAGAAAACGGCCCGCGCTCGAAGAAAGTATGTAGATGCAGAAGATCGTTCCAGCGCGCAACGGAGGACGGCGTTCAGGATTCGACAACCGCCAGAGGAGAAAAAAGAGGAGAAACTCCCACGCGCTGCTATAGAGCATGGTGGGGTGAACGCGAAGGCTGGTGGGAACCGTGCCGTGGGGAAAGCTCATGCCCCATGGCAGCGATGTAGGCGCGCCATAGTCGCCGTCGCCGGCCAGAAAGCACCCGATCCTGCCGACAGCATAGCCAAGCCCGATGCAGAAAGCTCCATCGAAACTTCGCCATGGGAGGTGGTTCATCCTTCGAAAGACGAGTGCCGCAGGCAGCGCCGCCAGCACGGCTCCAAGGTAGGTGTACCCCCCGTCAACCGCCAGCATCTTCGCCCCGGCGCTCTGGAGATCCGCATGCCGTATCGCATGAACCAGTACGGAATCGAGCCTCGCGCCCAGGATTCCGGCACAGATCAACGTGACAGCCAACGCCCACATGTTGACCCGCAGACGATCGCGGGCAAAGTATCGATCCAGCACGTAGAACTCGAGGCATACGGCTACGCCGGCGACGAGTCCGAAGGTATACAACGTAAACGGGCCGAGTTGGATGACCGGATAGATGCGATGTCTCCGTCTTGCTCGCGCTTCGCGGAATTCAGAAAGCCTCAGACTACTATGACACCGGCAAGGACCACGCCCACACGCGAACTCTCCGACTGGTCCAGGCTCGCGCTCGCGGCGGCAACGGGATGCCTCTGGTTTCTCAGCGCGCCGCCCTTTCGATTCTCTGTCGGCGCGTGGTTCGCCATGATCCCGCTGATGATCGTGCTGGAGCGCACACCGTCGCTTGCGAGAGCCGTGCTTTTCAGCAGCGTGGCAGGGCTGATCGTAAACATCGGAGGCTTCTACTGGCTGTTTGAAACGATTCGGCGGTTCGCGGGCCTGCCTTGGCCGCTTGCTCTCGTTGCCTTCCTCGCAATCTGCCTGTACCAGGGGCTGACCTTCTCGCTGTTCGGCGCCGCGGTCCACGTCCTGCGGCGTCGCGGGTACATCCCCATGGCGCTCATCGCGCCTCTCGCGATGGTGGCCGCTGAATGGACCGTCCCCATGATCTTCCCGGACAGCCTCGCGATCACGCAGGCCTGGCATCCGCTGGTGATCCAGATAGCCGACATCGCCGGTCCGGCCGGCGTGTGCGCCCTGCTGTTACTCATCAACGGCGCGCTCTACGACCTGGCCGCCTCAAGACGGCGCGCCGTCGTGCCCGCCATCGTATCGGGAGGAATTCTTCTCGCCACGCTCGTCTACGGAGAGATGCGTATTCGCCAGATCGACGCGAGGTCCAACGCCGCGCCGAAGCTGCGGGT
This sequence comes from Granulicella rosea, assembly GCF_900188085.1. Taxonomy (GTDB): domain Bacteria; phylum Acidobacteriota; class Terriglobia; order Terriglobales; family Acidobacteriaceae; genus Edaphobacter; species Edaphobacter rosea. The sequence continues at coordinate 1,059,352 of NZ_FZOU01000001.1, read as the reverse complement.
CGGCATCGTCCAACCGAACTTCGCGCATGCACAGCGGGGTTCTCTGAGCCCACAAGCAGCGCCGGAGCGCCTCGCGCTTTTGCAGGAACAGTCGCGAGAGTTGGAGGCGGAAGGCGCCCAACTCATCGTCTGGAGCGAGACAAGCTACCCGTTCGCTTTGCAACGCCACGCTGGATCGGCAACGGTCTCTCCAGCACACCCTATCCTGCAGGGCTTCCACACTCCCGTCATTGCCGGCGCACAAACCATCGACTGGGCCACGCACCAGGCATTCAATTCGGCGATCCTGGTGGACCGCGAAGACAGGATCGCGGGGATCTACGACAAAGTCAGGTTGCTGAACTTTGGGGAGCGCGTCCCGGCCGGCGAGGCTTTGCCGTGGCTCACCCGGCTGATGCCGCGGGAATACGCTCGCTTTACTCCCGGTAGCTCGGCGGATCCTCTTCTGCTGAAGAAGCCCGATGGCACAAGCTGGAGACTCGGAACATTCATCTGCTTTGAAGACACCTTGCCCGAGTTCCTACGCAGCATCGGAGCAAACCACCCGAACCTGCTGGTGAACATCAGCAACGACTCCTGGTTCGGTGAAGGCTCAGAGCCGTGGGAACATCTGGCGCTCTCCGTCTTCGACGCCGTCGAACAACGCAGCGCGATGGCAAGAAGCGTCAACTCCGGCGTGTCGGCCTTCATCGACGCCAACGGTCGAGTCATCCAGGAGACGTATGCGGTCGATCCCTCTCTGCATGCACGGCCGCCAAGCCATCGTCTTGCGCTCCTGCCCCTCATGGAAGGCGGACACACCTTCTACGACCGCGCCGGACATCGATTCGCCGGTCTCTTATCGTCCTGCCTGATGCTGCTCTTGATACGATCTTCGACACGGCGCCATGTGTGGCCCGCATGCCGAGATCACGCCAGCGGAGCGACAGTCCCGGTCCGACGCCGCCCGCTGGTCCGACGAGAACGGCGCCTACGCCCACCTGCAGGGGACAAGGCAACGGACCATGCCCAAGGGCGGCCACTTTGCAGCGGCTGAGGAGTCGGAGCTGCGCCAAGGGGGAGGACATCAAGGTGGTGCAGGAACTGATGCGCCATGCTTCCGCTCGTATGACGCAGGACGTGTACCAACAAGGAGCCATCGAAGCGAAGAGGATGGCCCTGACACACTCAGCGGGCATCTTTGAAGCAAAAAGCTAGGACACGTGAAATGAAAAGCAGTTGCCCGATTACGCGGGCCACTGCCTTTTTCTCGTTTGCAGGCTCGCTAAAAACTGTTAACTTTGTTGTGTGCCTCTTGAGTGCCCCTGACGCTCGGGTCTCGATTGACTGCAACTCGCTGATTCTAAATGGTGGGCCCAGCAGGATTCGAACCTACGACTTCCACCGTGTGAAGGTGTTCAAGAAGTGGCCGGACATTGATTCAAGAGAGGTTACAAGCCGGAGGAGATGCTTAGAACCGGCACAATCGGCGATATTTGGCACCAAAATGGCACCAACGGGCGCGGGCTGACTGTAGGGGATCAGCCCGTCTATCTCGGCGAGCCTTCGAAGCTCGAATCAAGGGTTTCACAGACTTTAAGCTATCGAAGTTCGAGATGCTCCCAGCAAGCGATTGGTCACACAATGAGCAGTACAGGATCAGCTTTGGCCCTTGAAAATTCTTCGCGAAATTCGCGCCTCCATATTTGCGGTGTTCGCTGCGATCTTATTCAAAACAGTCTGCAGTTCTGCAAGCCATTGCTGAGGCGATGTCAACGGCTCGACGCGAAGCTCGCACTTTAGTTGAGCGGACGTTTCGGCGACGCTGCGAAACATGACGACAGGGATCGAATATCTTGAGCAGAGTGCGGCCGGCATTTGCCACTCTATCGGGCTTTCCTGCTCGAAAACACATAGAAAATAGTTTTGCATTCCCGATTCCAGTTCGGCACAGAGCTCTTGTAATGACGGGCAGGTACGGACGTAATAACCGGCTTGAAGCAGGATCGGGACCCGGAACATTGTGTCTGCTCCGATGACGAGGGCTGTGGGCTTGCGCGGTTTCGGCGTCTCGCTCAGTGCGCTGTCGATTGCCGCTAGAAGCGCGTTTGAGTCGAATGGCTTCCCGAAGAATCGGTAGGCCCCAGCGTTCAAGGCCTGATTCCTTGTCTTGCTATCCTCATGCGCGGTGACAAAGATGATCGGAACCGGCTGGGTTTCGTTGATCCTGGATTGTGCCTCGAGTCCTCCAAGACCAGGCATGAGAACGTCGAGAATCAGGCACCTCGTGTTCTCCACTGCCTGCGAATCGAAAAAGGCCTCCGCAGAGTCAAAGGTCGCGACATGATAGCCCGCAGACCGGAGGAGCCGATCGGTCGAAGTCAGGATAGATTCATCATCGTCCACGATGGAGACAAGAGCCCAATTCTTTCGACTCAGGAAGAGGGTGTTCTCCACGGCACTGAAATTTTCACGAAAATCAGAAGACATGACCAACTCCGGTCGAGTAAATCGACTCTTACACTTTCAACCAGAAAAGGTGACATTGGTAGTCTCCATTGGTCGATTGGACCTAGACTTTGGTATAGGTGTGTTTCGCCGCGTCAAAAGAACAGCATGCGTCCCTGCGCCTAGCCCCTCAACAGATCCAACTTTTCTGCCGTACGGACGAGATCGGTAACCGACTCCGCCTGCATCTTTGCATGAGATTGCCTCGATGCAGCTTGACCGTTGCCTCGCTGATATTCAGCTCGCCGCCAACTTGTTTATTAAGAAGACCGCGGACGACGAGCGAGAAGACCTCCTGTTCTCTGCTCGTCAGAGACTCATACCGGTTCCGGGCGAGGGCAGCCTCGCTACGCGACGTGCGTTCTCCGCGATCTCGCTCGAGTGCGCCCTGCACAGCATCCAGCAACTCCTGGTCGCGAAAAGGCTTCGTCAGAAACTCAAAGGCGCCAGCCTTCATCGCAAGGACCGACATGCGAATATCTCCGTGCCCAGTGATGAAGATGATAGGCAGCTGTTTTCCCGATCCCGTGAGCTGACGCTGGAGGTCGATGCCGCTCGGTCCAGGCAGACGGACGTCAAGAACCAGGCAGCCCGGGGCGTCGGGCCTGTTGCAGGTCAGGAACTCTTGTGCGTTGCTGAATGCCTCGACCTTGAGACCAACCGAGCGAAACAGATTTTGCAGTGCCTGTCTTACCGAGATGTCGTCATCGACCACAAAGACAACCGGAGCCACATCGCTCATTTGGTCTCCCCTGTTCCGGCGGCACTGGGCATCTCGAATTTGATCGTCAGCCCAGGGCCATCGTTGCTCTCCGCCCAGATCCTTCCTCCACAGGCCTCGAGGATCGTTCGACTGATGGCGAGACCCATGCCGATACCGGTCGGCTTGGTCGTGTAGAAGGCGTCGAACATGCGGACGATATTTTTTGAGTCGACGCCTGACCCTGTGTCACAGACGGATACGTGAAGGGCGCCACTCGTCCGCTCCGACCGTATCAGCAGCACTCGATCCTTCGCATCAGCCATCGCATCGATTCCATTGAGGATCAGGTTGACCATCACCTGTTGAAGCTGAACCCGATCGCCCCGCACCTCGCCAAGCTCGCTCGAAAGCTCGCGCCGCAGTTTGATTCTCCGCTTGAGTAACTCGGACTGGGTCAGAGCCAGTGCCTCATCGATCACCTCGTTGATATCGACCGAAAAATTGTCCTGAGGGGTCTCCTTCTGAAGAAACTCGCGAATGCGCCGAATCACGGTGCTCGCCCTGTTTCCATCTCGCACGATAAGCGACAGCGACTCCTTCGCCTCCTCGATGCTCGGCGATCTATTGCTCAACCATCGCATCCCGGCTTCCGCATTCGTGACGATGCCGGCCAGCGGTTGATTGATCTCATGGGCGATCGACGTCGCAAGCTCGCCTACCGATAAGGCACGGACGACACGAGCGAGCTCCGCCTCGGTGCTTCGAAGTGCCGTCTCCGCAGCCAGTGCTCGATCCTTCGACAGTAGCTCCACCCGCTGCTCTTCATTGTTCACCCGGTCTGTAATATCGCGAATGCCGAGGAGAATCGTCTTCTGCGGTATGTCAAGATATCGGGCGCTGAGCAACATCACGCGCCGTCCGATACTCTCGAAATGGTGATCGACCTCAAAGTCTTCGATGTGGAGATCTTTCTTCAGCAGATTCTCCAGTAGGCCACGGAGTGCGAGAATATCCCACTGACGATTGCCGAGATCGTAGATCTTCCGCCCGATCGTATCCTGTGGCTGGGCTTGGAAATGCTCGTAAAACGCCCTGTTGGCCGAGCGGACATCAAGGTTCGAAGTCAACACTAACAGCGGTTCATGCAGATTTTCGATCAGCGTCTCGGCAGCCAGCTTGGCTTCCTTCCATCGCCCCTCGGCACGCTTCCGTACATCGATATCAACGAAGGTGATGACGATTCCGCCGATCTGATCGTTCGCAGCCCTATACGGAAGAACACGAGTCAGATACCAGCGCCCCGTCAGATCCTGAATCTCGCGTTCGACTGGGATCAAGCTTCCCAGCACCGTCTCTGCATCCTTGTGGAGCTCGTGATAGCCCAGACGATGAGTGAGATCCGAGATAGGCCGTCCACGGTCGGTGGCAAGGATGTTGAACAGCTCGCGGAGCTTAGGCGTAAAACGTAGAATGCGGAGGTCCCGTCCAAGAAACAGGGTCGCAATGTCTGTCGAGGACAGCAAATTTTGCAGATCGCTCGAGAGCTGAGCCAGTTCTTCAACCTTCAGCTTGAACTGTTGATTGACTGTTTGAAGCTCTTCGTTGCTGCTCTGCAGTTCTTCTTTCGAGGTCTCCAGCTCCTCCATCGTCGAACGAAGCTCCTCGTTCGAGGACTGGATCTCTTCGCTGGAGGCCTTCATCTCCTCACGGTTCGATTCATACTCTTCGATGATCGACTGCAGCCGCTGACGAGTGAGCGACAGCTCCGATTCCAGTTCGTCGATACGCGCGGCACTGAAGTCGGAGAGCATCTCCGATGGTCTTTGCGGGATGTTGGCCTTCCGCGGAGTCCGTTCTTCGAAGATCACCAGAACGAAGCCATCGCGCTCCGATTCCATCGCCGGTCGAACATGCATCACGACAGGCCGGAGATCCTCGCTTGAAAACCGCACCGAGATTGCACCGGAGGCGCCTGCCTCCTTCTTCTCACGCGCCTGCTGCAGTGAGACCTGGAGCTCGATCCGCAACTCCTGCCGCAAAATCATCAAGACATTCGTTGTCGGCTCCCCACCCGGGTGGATCAGGTATCGTCCCGCGTGTTCCGAGATATGGACGATTTTGTTGTCGGGGCTAATCAGAATGCTCGGCGGAGCATACCGCTCCACCATCTGCTGGTGCAGCGCGCCATGTGAGATCGTGGTCAGCGTATGACCGCCACGGGCTGTCGTATCCGCCAGCAGGCGGTTGCGCGTCAGCGGAAAGACCGGCAGGCGCGGGTCACGCGACGGAACGTTCCGTTTGCGGAAGATGCAAAGCTTCTTGTCTTCGACAAGAAAGAGGTCGGAGCCGTCGATGCTTTCGGCTGAGCCCAACAGAAGCGTTCCATCCGGATTCAAAGCGTAATGGAACAACTCGATGAGATCCCGCTGGACCTCGCGCTCCAAATAGATCAACAGGTTGCGGCACGAAAGAATGTCCAAACGTGAAAAAGGTGGGTCCGTGAGTAGGTTGTGCGGCGTGAAGACCACCAGATCGCGAATCTCTTTGCGAATGCGATACCCGCCATGCTGCGCCTCGAAAAACCGCTTCAGGCGCTCCGTGCTTACCTCGTTTTCGATATTGGCCGGATAGATTCCCTGGCGAGCCTTTTCCAAAGCCTGGCTGTGCAGGTCGGAGGCGAAGATCTGGATCTGGACCGGGGACTGTCTCCGTTCCGCCTCCTCGGAGAGGAGGATGGCAAGCGAGTACACCTCTTCGCCCGTGGCGCAACCGGCGGACCAGATGCGGATCATATCCAGCTCCATCTTCTTGGCAAACAGACGAGGAATCTCCTCCAACTCCAGCTTGTGAAAGAACTCGCGATCCCGGAAAAATGAACTGACTGTAATCAGCAGATCGTCGGCCAGCGCCGTCACCTCCTCCGGACGACGGCGAATGAGGTCAAGATACTTTGAAAGGTCATCCACCTGGTTCAGTTGCATCCGGCGTGTGATGCGGCGAAGAATTGTCGACGGCTTGTAGCGGCTGAAGTCGCGGTCCGTCCGCGTGCGAAGCACGGTGAGCAGATCCTGCAACAGCGCTCCTTCGTCGGGTGAGACCTCTTCGGGATCTACCGAAAGAGCAATTCTGGGTTCGATCTCCTTGTATTCGAGGATTCTTCGTGGAATCTCCGCGATAGGAAGGATCAAATCCACAATCCCCGTCGCTATGGCACTCTTGGGCATCCCATCGTACTCGGCCTCTTCCGGGGCCTGCACGATGACGAGCCCACCGCTCGCCTTGATCTCCATAATTCCAAGGGTGCCGTCGGTGCCGGTACCAGTCAGCAGGACGGCCACGCCATTTCCGTCATGGGTATTGGCGAGCGTCCGAAAAAAGTGATCGATCTGCGCCCGGTCCCTAGGCCGCTCTTCCAGTTGAGAAAGCCGCAGATGGGTATCGATCGCGCTGAGATTTGCATTCGGCGGTATGACGTAGAGATGATTTGGCTCAAGAAGGGTCGTCTCCTTGATCTGCTCCACGGTAAACCCGACGTAGGGCTGAAGCAGATCAGCCAAATGGCTCTCAAAGTCCGGAGAGAGGTGCACGACGACGACGAAGGCGAGACCGGTGTCTTCAGGAACCTGCTTAAAGAATGCCTTCAGCGCCGAAAGCCCACCTGCGGATGCTCCAATGCCAACGACGGTCAATGCTTTCGAATCGCTCATGCTGTCCCCAATTTGACCGATGAGCGGATATCACTGGCTGCTTCAGAGCCACTCTTCAGACGGTAAGACGAAGCCTTCAACCGGTGGATGAGTTGGCAGATGACGCAGGGTCATCCTTGCTCTTCTGAGGGCTCCTCCATTATCAGGCCTTTGTGTCGTTCTTCGCGCAATGAAAGCGTCCTGACCATCTGAGATGCAAAATTCAAGACGCCAGAATTGCTCCGGGGAGCACAACCTTGAATTCGGCACCTTCGGTACGGTTCTCCACGGCTGTAGTGCCATGGTACTTCTCGACGATGTCCCTTGTAACCCACAGGCCCGGGCCGGTACTCACATCCTGATTGGTTGTAAAGAAGAGAGTAAAGATTCTGTCGAGAATCGACACCGGAACTCCGCCGCCAGAGTCAGACACCGTGAAGATGCAGGAATGCTCGTAAGTATAGGAATCGATATGGATCGTGCCGTTGCGGCTGCAGGCATCGATCGTATTGGAGATGAGATTCGAAATCACCTGCTGGAAATCACCCTTCGCCATGCGAAGCGGAAGGTTGTCTTCCAGGCAACATAGCCCATTCACTGATTTCGTCGCCATACGGCTAGAATAGATCTGAACGATATGTTCGATGGCGTCTCTGGAATCGAACACCTGGCTTGCATCGCGATTCTTGTCCCGATAGAACTCTACCCCTCCGGGTGAGACTGCCTCGTCCTGAAGAAGGCCCGACACGAGCGCCGCCCAGCTATCGGGTGCTAATGAAGCGATAGGCCGATTGAGAGCCTCGGCCTGCGGCATGCCGAAAAGCTTCTCCGCCGATGGATTGAATCCGATGATTCGTTGTTCGATATCGACAGACAGAACGGATCTGTCGCATGTTCCAGAACACTGGCCAGAAGCCTGTCGGAGATGACCAGCTTGCGCAACTGAAGTGGGTTGACGGCCGACGGCGTCGTGGTCAGACGTGCATTGAAACGGTCGAGCGTCGTGCGGACGGTTCGCCGCTGTTCTCCTCTACGATAGGCTGTCTGCAAGGGGGGCGGAGGAAGGCTTCATTTTCGGGGTCGGCACAACGCCAATGCGTACCGATTCGTGGAATAGGTCCCAGTTGTCCCCGCAAGTCCTGCTCTTGGGAGGATGAGCAGAGAAAGAGGATTTCGGCGAACGGAGCGCCGGCATGCAACGTCCGGGAGGCCCCGACGATATCGATGAAGTGACGCGAGAAGACAGCGAGATTGAAACTCGACTGAAAGCGTTGACGAATTGCCGGAAGATCGGCCAACCGCTCGCAGACATGAACCGGAGCTCCAACTGAATCCGCAAACCGCTTCACCGTCCGTTCCACAGAGCTTCCCGATGCGATCGGATGCAAAAGGAGGATCGCGCCCTTTTTTCTGGAAGGCTTCTCTGCGAGCGTATTGAGGAGGACGTTTGTCATTACAGCAAAGGCAGACCGAGCAGAGCCTTACCGGCCCAAAGCTTGAGGAGATTTGTCGTGGGAGCCATCACGTGACTTGCCCGCGCATCGCGAAGCAACCGCGCCAGCTTTCCATTTTCGCGATAGCCTCGACCGCCGCAGAGGGTCATCGCCTCATTCGCCACATCGACGGCTGCCTCCCCAGCAACCGCCTTGCTCATCAAATCGCCGTCAGCGCAGTTGGGTCTCCAGCGTCGCCCAGTCGCGCCGCCCGATATACGAGTTGTCTCGGTTGCTCTACCTTGGCCCACATCTCCGCGATTTGATGCTGAATCACGGGTACATCGGCGAGAGATTCTCTCAAAGATTCATAATTTCTGCTTTTTACGTGTTCTACAGCTATATCAAGCGCCGCTAGAGCGATGCCCAGATACGTTCCCGCCATCGCCGTGAGAAAGTAAGGCGCTACCACCTCGAAGACATACCAGATTTGATCGCCTACCTCGCCGAGTAAATCGGCTTGATGAACTTTCACTTGATTGAAGGTGATGGGCCGCGAAGCATTGCCCCGCATCCCAAGCCCCTCCCACCTTCCGCTCACCGTGATACCGAATTCGTCCCTTTCGACCGCAACACAGCTAAACTCTACACTCGAAAACTCCGAATCGTCGCCCCCTATACGTGATACGACGTAGCTGTCCGCATAGCCAGCGTTCGTGACGAACTGCTTTTTCCCAGTGATTTCAAAACCTTCGCTCGTCTGCCGTAACTCCGAGCGCGGCAGATAGAAATGGACGCCGCTTCCACTCTCCGACAATGCCAGCGTCGTGATGTGCTCGCCCTTCGCGATGGGAACAAGCAGCCGCAGCTCCTGCTCTCTCGTCGCCTTCGCCGCGATTACCGCAGTCGCAATGACGTGCATACCGAAGCACATGGAAGGATGAACAACTCTGCCCCAGCAGTTCGGTGGCGGCAATAAGGCCTTGCAAGCCCTGTCCAAGCCCGCCAAGCTGCTCGGGAACATGCAATCCCAGCAAGCCTTCATGCGCCAAGGCCTTCATCGTGTGATTAGGCCAGACGCCGTTGCGATCCACCTCCTCAGCCCTGGGTTCTGCAACGGAGGTCGCAATCTGCTTCGCTTTATCGCGTACGTTACGGAGTGCGGTTGACGGGAACTCTTCGACACCAGAAGTCAAAAGCATGGACGTATTTCATACCTCTAGATTTTGAGGTCGAGGAGACCCGCCGTGCCTATCTGACGTAGTGTCCAACTCGAACAAAGAACGATAACGTCGGAGCCACTTCCTGCATCACAACGGTGAGTACCCGATGATCACTCCTAACGTAGACGAAGCAGCATGGCAAATGCGCCTTGACGACCTGCCACGATCATTTGATCGCGCGCCTTATCAGTTGCGCGAATCAACCCATTTAGTTTGAGATTGATCGCCCTCGCGTCACGATTCTGCGCGTTTTGGGTGGGGAACACCATCAGGAGGGTGATGATAGTCGTTCCCGTGTTGAGCTTGCGTGTACTGACCGGCAAAGAAATCGACTTGGGCGCCGGCTACAACGCGATCCAACTGCTCATCCAAGAGTTCTTTGCAGATGAGACGGCCGTGTGGGATCTGAAGGTTCAGCTTGCGCTCGCCTCGGAGGATAACCATCAGGAAGAATCTGCCTTCCCGAATGAAAAAGCCGACAAGCCATGGCCCGAAGAGCAGTCTCCTTGGCCGACGGTAGCAACGATCACTGTCCGGCCACAGAATTCTTACTCCGATGCGCGTCAGACCTTCGTGGATGAGCAGATGTCCTTCACACCATGGCACAAACTCGCAATACATCGCCCTCTCGGAGGAATCATGCGCGCAGGGCGCAAAGCCTATGAAGACGCCGCGAAGTATCGCTCGCAGCGTAACGCGCGAACCATCGTGGAGTCAGTTTCAGCGGACACAATTCCCGCTTAGGGATAAAGAACAAATACCCGAGTATCTGTTTAGATACTCGGGTATTTGTGTAAAGGCATCGACGACCTTCTTGCCGTGCGGGACTAACGACAGAGAAACACCTCTTGCAGTGAAGGCTCAAGCCCAGGGATCGATGACGATCTTCGTGACCTGCTCTTTCTTATCGCGCCAAATTTTATACATTTCTGGTGCCTGATCGAGCGTAATGCGATGCGAGATGATGGTGCTTGGATCGATGTGGCCCTTTTCGATACGCTCAAGAAGGGGCCTCATGTAGGCATGCATATTTGTCTGGCCCATCTTCATCGTGACGCCTTTGCCAAAGGCGGCGCCGAAGGGCATCTTGTCGAGCAGGCCACCGTAGACCCCAGGGATCGAAAGCGTCCCACCCTTCCTGACAGCCTGAATCGCCTGCCTCAGCACGCTGGGACGATCAGTTTCCATCATCAGCGTTGTCTTCACCTTATCGTACAAGCCCTGCAGCTCCGATGAATGGGCTTCGAGACCGACCGCATCGATACATGAGTCCGGTCCGATCCCACCGGTCAGGTCTTTCAGCGCGGTCAGAACGCTTACATCTTCCTCCGAGTAGTTGACCGTGATGGCTCCAAGTCCACGCGCCAACGCCAATCGCTCCGGCAACCGATCAATCGCGATGATCTTGCCGGCACCGAGCATGAAGGCGCTGGCGATCGCAAATTGTCCCACGGGACCGCATCCCCAGACAGCGACCGTATCGCCCGACTCGATCTGCGCGTGCTCGGCCGCCATGTATCCCGTGGGAAAAATGTCGGAGAGAAAGAGAACTTTCTCGTCGGCAAGATCGCTCTCGATCTTCAATGGTCCGACATCGGCGAAGGGTACGCGAACATACTGCGCTTGTCCACCGGCATATCCGCCCATCATGTGAGAGTAGCCAAAGAGACCAGAGCCGGAGTACCCGTAAGCTGCCTCCATCAGATGCGCATTGGGATTGCTGTTATCGCATGCCGCCCAAAGCTTCTTCTTGCAGAAAAGACAGCCTCCACAAGCGATGGTGAATGGCACGACGACGCGGTCGCCGCGTTTGAGGTTGGTGACACCCTTCCCTACCTCTTCCACAATACCCATGAACTCATGGCCCAGAATGTCTCCTGACTCCATCGTCGGAATGAAACCATCGAAGAGATGCAGGTCCGACCCGCAGATAGCCGTGCGAGTAACCTTGATGATTGCATCTCGCGGATTGAGCAACTGTGGATCCGGCACCGTCAACGTCTCAACCTTGCTTGTTCCCATCCAGCAGACAGCCTTCATAAAAACCTCTCTCACTTATGACTTGTTGGGGATCTCGATTACGTTTAGACTGGCCGTCCTTCAGAAGGAACTGGAATGCTCTCGCCATACAGAGCTTGCTTTCGCTCTCCGATGAATCCACGATCCCCATGCGGTTGAGGAGAAGAGCGCGGAATCTCACCCGTCTCGGCAAGCGCCTTGAAGCGCCGCAGGTCCTCGATCACTGCCTGCTTCGGGTTTCGGCCTATCAGGGTTTGCCATGCCGCAGCGAGTTTACCCATGTGAAACTCGTGGAGCACTGTGACCACCGTCCCGCGGCCGTTGGATAGTTCGTCGAAGACAACCTCGCCTGCATTCTTAAATTTGCCATCGATGCTGGACCAGACGATGCGCTTACCAGGTTCATCGGCCAGCACCTCCGCGTTCCACTCGATGGTTTCGCTGCCGGCCTGCATTACCCAATGTGAGATCTTCGGACCCTTCGCAGTCACAGAGATAATCTGCTCCTTCCAGCGGGGAGCACGTTCAAAGTCTCGCCACAATGTGTAGAGATCGCTTGCCGACACTTGGATGATCGCGCTGGTGCGTATCCAAAGCTGGCCCTCTCCGTCCGTCGGGGGCGGTGCATAATGACCGTTCACAACCACTCCAGCAGTGGTAGCCTTCGGTAGCTCTTCAGCATAAGGTCGTGCATTCGCCATATCGAGCATGTTTCCTCCCATTTAGTCTTCTCGTTGTCTCGTCCCTGCCTGTACGGCTCCAGCGACGATCTTCGGTGTTGGGATGCAGTTTAGGCGCAAAGCGGCCAATGAGATGTTTGTCGCTTACCAGACATGAACTGCGGCGAACAGAATGGACTTGGAGCGTTTGCGCTCCGCTCCTCGGCACTGACAATACTGGGCGACACAGCATAGCCAACTCACCTACCCGGCCGCAAATCGCTTTGACCTATCCGACGATGCGTGCAATCACGAGATCGACACCTATGCCAGGCGGAAGCATTTCCACCGCAGACGCGGATACTTCGACGGCTCGTAAGAGATGTGGTGTGGCTTGGGTGGAATACGAGCAAGCCTAAGGTGCGTCATCCTGGCTGATGATGGGATCTTCGAAGAAAAGATTGAGGACAGTGCCCGTCTGTTCGCCACGATCACTGCTTCGGGCCGAAATGATGCCGCCGTTCTTGGCAACCAAATCTTTGGTAATCCACAATCCCAGTCCCGTGCCGCCAATCCCCTTCGTCGTAAAAAATGGCTCGAAGATATGTGCAAGGATATCCGCGCCGATGCCACTTCCGCTGTCAGCGACAAGAATTCGAATGCCTCGGCGGCCCGTTCGCCAGTTGCGGCTGGTATGCGCTCGAAGGATCAGCGTTCCACCTGAGCGCAGAGCATCATAGGCATTCGAAACAAGGTTCACCATCACCTGCCGCAACTCACCTTCGTAACAGAAAAGCGGATCCGTATCTCCACACTGCGCCAGCACTCTGACGCTGGCAGCTAACAGCCTACCGCGATAGAGCGATAAGACTGATTCCGCCATCTTTTGAAGATCCACCAGGCTGCGGTTCGAGCTTTGCTTATGAAACGGCAGGGTGTGAGTCGCAATGTGCGAGACACGGGCCAACTCCTCCTGCGCAGTCATGACAAACTTTTTCCCCTCTGGGTCATGAACGTACGATTCGAGGATATAAAGAAGATTCGTCACCGATTCCAGGGGGTTATTGATCTCATGAGCGATCGAGCTTGCGAGTTTGCCGACCGAAGCCAACTTCTCGCTTTGCAGCAGAGCCCGTTCAGCTCTCTTGTTCGCCGTAGTGTCGCGAATAATCGCCGAGAAGCCGACGAATCTTCCAGGAGCCTCGATGTGCGGCGTGAGCCGGACAGAGACGTCGACAACTTTTCCCGACTGATGGAGAACTGAAGACTCCAGAGACACCTCTTCGCCTCTGCCAAGACTCTCAACCGCAGACACGATGACCGTGAGCTCGCTCTCAGCGAAAAGCGAAGAAAAAATCCGCGTCTTCGCCTGCTCAGAAGAGATGCCGAATACCTGCTGCGCGCCATGATTCCAACTCAGGATGCTACCCGCTACATCCAGACGAAGGATGGCATCTGTCGAACGGCGCACAATCTCGGCGATCTCTTCGAACTCGCGGCGGGTGCGCAGCAGCTCGGCTTCGTAACGCCGGCGCTGCTTTGCCACAAAGATAGAGAGATGAAGACGAGTGGCATTGGCGTCAGAAGATCTATGAACGGATGCATTCACCAGGATTGGCACGGGGCTTCTATCGAAGCTGAGAATATCGAAGGATATCTCTTCCAGGGAACCGCGTAGTTGGAGGCTCGGTGCGAACTGCGTGTCGTAAAAGATCACGCCTCCACGAGTGAGATAGTCTTGAAACCGGGTGCCCGAGAGCGGAGACTCTTTCGTGCCAACCAACGCGCGAAACGCTCGATTGGCATAGAGAATCGCTCCATCTCCGCTCAATACAACGAAGCCGTTTGGAAGTGATTCCAGAGCATCCAAAGAGACGACGCCCGAATCGATCTCAGGAATAGCTAGTTCAGAAATGCCTTCAGCGCTTTCACTACTTCCTGTGGCGCGCTCATGTGCGGGCAGTGCCCTGTCGCGTTCATCATCACGAATTGGCTGCCCGGAAGACACTGGTGAACATATTCTCCCACGCTGGTTCCCGCAATGGCGTCTTTTTCGCATTGCAGGATGAGCGTCTTCGTCTTCACCTTCGACAGATCGTCACGATTGTCGGATAGAAATGTGACGCGAGCAAAATGGCTGGCCAGATATGGGTCCATCCTGCAAAAACTCGCTTCAAGCTCCTCGGAAAGCTCAGGAACGTCGAGATTGCCCATGATTACAGGCGCCATGGTAGCCGACCAAGCGACGTGATTGCTCTCCAATGTGTCGAGCAGGCTGTCGACATCCGCTTGCTCCATCCCTCCGTTATACTCTCCGGAATTGATGTAGCAGGGCGACGGACCGATCATGGTCAGAGTCTTGAACGCCTCCGGCTTTCGGACAGCGGCCAGAGCGCCGATCATGGAACTGACCGAGTGGCCGACAAAGTTGACCTCTTGCAGGCCGAGTTCGTCGACGATCTCCAGGACGTCCTGAGAATAGCCGCTGAGGGTGCTGTAGCGGGTCTTGTCAAAAGCGGAGGCGTCCGATGCTCCTGAGCCGACATAATCGAAAAGCACGATCCTGAAGTGGTCCGCAAATGCAGGAACGATACGACGCCACATATTCTGGTCGCAGCCATAGCCGTGGCCGAACATGATCGTGCGACTACCATTGCCCACGACCTTCACGTTGTTCCGATGGGTTGCCGTCATCATCTTGTCTTCGAGTATGGCAGACCGCGCGGTCGTGCGCCACGATTAGCATGTCACCGGCCTCCGGGGCTGCCTATCTCTCACGTACTTGAAACATCCAAGCCACGATTTGCGTTATCCGAATGCCCGCAAATAGTGAAGCCTCGACGCTTAGGGGCTCCCAGATGCGTCACAATCGCATCATTATCTCCAGATCGCCGGTCAGTGGAATAGAGATAAAACTGTCTGCCGTCGCACGAATCTTTTGAATGAATTCAGGACAATGCCGGGCATCATCAGCCAAGACCAGTGACCCCGACCGCAGCTGCGGCTCCACCAAGATGGAAACGTCGTTGGGCACACGCAGGCCAGCATCGTGAAATGCGCGCACAGCCCCGATAGCTGCGGGTATCGTTGAAACACATCAACTGACGGGACCGAGTTTTATGAGGGCTACGAAGTTCGTCGAAAGCTCAGCTAGGAATTCTTCCCTGTATCTGATGAATTTTCCTTAGTTTGATATCGTCTCCCGAGAGCAAATGATCAAGCTAGGCCGTCCCCCGGCAGTCGCCGCCCCGAGCCTTTTCGATAACAGGCGGAGACCATCGCCCTCGGACCAGAGAACCTTCACTTCGTCCAGGATGACAAGCGTTTGGGTGAGTCCTACACATCTGAAGTAATTTGCTCTAATAGCTTGTTCTTACGGTAGTTAAACTTTCATTTTGCCAGACCTTCAATCACTGAAACCTACACGCAGTGGCATTCATTCTGTGTATAACGCAATGAGATGCCCTCTCGCGCAACTTCAGTAAAGAGTCAGACGATTCACCTAGGGACGGAAAGCGAAGCTGACCCTATCCTCCCATTCGCAGCGGAACGTACGACAAACCGAACTGTGCTAGTTCCAGGCACGCAAGGCAGATTGATCTCCGTGCGAATCAACTGCGGGCGAGAAGCAACCTGCGCCTCCGTAGAACGGCGTGCGGTCACATCCTCCGTGACGCGACGCAGTATGCGGCCTTTTCGGTCGATGTCGGCAACCGCAAGTGTAAGTTTCGAGGACTGCCCACCACCTTCATCGTTCCAAGTGAGCTGATTCTCCGAAATGCCGACGACGAAGTTGCCGGGGGCCTCCGGCCGCTCGACCGCATGCACCTCAAGCCCTGTATACACCATCGTATTTTCGACGGCTGCATCTACGTCATAGGTCGCACGACGCGCGGCTGGGTTGCTGTTTACGCTCTCGGTGGTGTAGTAGCCATCCCTTAGATTGGCGTGAAGCCCCGGCTGCGTGAAGGTGACACGGATCTTGCGATAGGGACGCTCCTGGTCGGATTGGAGTTCGGGTCGATACGCGAGTGTGTAGTAATTCACCCCATCCCGGGCACTCTCTTCAATCTCGGCATCGATATCGTTCCTTGAAAAAAAGGATTTGCCGCCACTGGCCTTCGCCAGCGTGACGAAGTTCACATCGCCGAGGAATGGGTCTGCGGCGGGATACACTATATCTCCGAGCGGGCCGGAGTCGTCATCGACGGTAGTACTCACGGTGGAAGAAAGTGCAGTTGGATCGATGGTGTAAAGCGTCATACGGTCATCGCGTAACATGTCCACAGCTTGTTCAACTGCGGCTTTCAGGGAGGTGGCCGCAGCTTGATCGATGTTAGGACCTGAGAGCTCAACTCCCGGAAAGCCATGCCCAACCCAGAAAAGGTTCTTGTGTCCAGGATGGCCCGCTGTGGCCTGCGCAACCTGTTCCAGCGCACCCAACGACTGAATCATCTGCCGGATACGGTTCGGGTTGCGTTGCACCTGCCATGGATAACTGGCAAGGTGTTTTTTCAGCGCATTGAGGATGACCGAGCGGTCCTGCGTATAGTCGCATAACACCTGCAAATGTTCATCGCTGACGGCCAGCAGCATTGTGGGTGCACTGAGTTCGTTTGGCTGCGCGTTTAGGTACTTTTCCAACGCATAGCGGGCGAACCCCATATCATTAAAAGGAGTGTTGAGTTCGTCCAGCACCATCACGGAAACCGGCGCTTGTGGTGCACGGCTTTCAAGGTCATTTGTGGAGTGGATTTCGGTGCCGGCGGGGATATGGTGCTCTGCGGGAGACTCGAAGTAGAGAATCTTCTGCGCGACACCGTTCTCTGTCACATGGATATCTTCTTTGCTGAGATTCGTTCGGAGAGCGGAATCCTTTTGTGTCACCACGACATCCAGCACAACTAGCTGGGACGCGACATGCAGCGTGGTCCTACCCTGACCGCCGCCTCCTACGGATAAACCAGACTGGGTCGCCGGCACCTGCTGTTGCGCGATGCCTGAAGATGTAGACGAACCCATCCGCAGCGTCAAGAGCGCCAAAATAATTCCGGCTAGCCAACCCCTTTTCGTGTTTCCTCGCGCCGCCATTTGTTGCCTCCCCGTGAATAGACTTGAGCTCCGTTGCCTTTCGATCATGCTGTCTTCCCTGCCTACACCTTCAACGCTCGTCCTCGCGACTGAATTAGTTGACTGAAAAGGACAATCAACGGGCTCGCCGTGCTAAGTGGCGGTAACAAACGCGAACCATGTGGAGTCACTTTGGTGACACGGGCAATGCCTCTTTCCCCCGTACAGAAAGAAAACGATCAACGGGCGTGTCGCCTAGGCGCTCCAAGGCCTCGAGAATCCATAACGCATTAAGTTGCCAGCCGACCTTGGTCAGATGAATTTTGTCGTTGGTAGCAAAGAGCTCTCTGGTCTTCTCCTTGCCGAGCTTGCTATAGCGATCGTTCAGGATCGCATTGATATTGACGTAATTGACATGCTCCTGTTCCGCAACGTCGGCGGCCCACCCGGCGAAACGAACATTTGAAGGTGCCATTTTGTCACCGTTCCAAACGTTGTCCGGCGTGAGCGACAGGATGACCGGTACCGCTCCTTTGGCTTTCGTATCCTGAACGTACCGACGCAGATACCAACCGTAGGAATGGACAACCTCGTGCTTCTTTGTGAGTTGGTTGTCGATCTCCTCGGTTTCATCGCCGATACCTTTCATAGTCCCACGGGCACGAAACGGATCGTTGAGCCCGGAGGAATCATTATGTCCGAACTGGATGAGGACGACGTCGTGCGCGTGGATATGAGCCCGAACCCGATCCCAGAGCCCTTCGGTCATGTAGGTACGCGACGAGCGTCCCGAGGCCCCTGCTACGACCACATTGACCTTCCGTGTTTCAAAGAACGGGGCGAATTGAGGACCCCAGCCAACGCTAGTGGAATCTCCAACAATGAATATAGTGGGTAGCGACGAGTTGGCGGGAGCATACGTAACGTTGGACGGTATCGGCTCCATAGGCCGCATTGGCGTCGTATTGGCTTGCTGGCCGTGCAGGGTGAAAGGCGGCAACAGCAGCGCAGAAAGCATGATTTGAAATGGCAGTTTCATTTGAATACCTTTGAGTGGCATTTAGCCTGGACCTATTGCGGCGGTGGCTCGAGGCCCCACTGCTTGTTGGGTTGGCTGCCGAGGATTAACGTCAGTTTGCCCCCAGCACGGACTTCATTGTCGTGGACCCATGCACGATCGAGTGGTTTTCCGTTCAAGGCGGCCGACTGGATATAAGTGTCAGTCGCAGGGTCACCTTGTGTGACGTCGATGCTGAAGATTTTGCCTCCGCTCAAATGAAGTTTAGTGTGGGCGATGACGGGCGTCGTGACGATATAGTAGGGTTCGCCGATGAGCGGTTGGTAGAGGCCGATAGCGCTGAGAACATACCATGAGCTCATAGCCCCGGCATCGTCGTCCATCTCGGGAAGCAGCGCTGCAGGAGTGTCTTTGAACGCAACCTCAAAAACAGGTTTTGGATAATAGCCATGCGAGGCGTAAATCTGAACCTGCGGCTTGGTGGCGAAGTCGTGAACATACTTTTGTGTTAGCCACGGTGCGCCGGAGTAAACAAACAGATAGGGATACTCCAGGTCAGGCTCGTTCGCCATGTTGAAGTGGTGCGTGGTGAAAAGGTCGTTAAGGTCACGCGTGAAGTTGTCCGCTCCGCCCATAAGATGGATCAATCCGGGCATGTCATACGGCACTGCCCAACGATACTGGCGAGCGCTCCCTTCGTAGAAGACCGTGTCGTCATCGACGTCAGGATCCTTGATGACATGCCAGTTCCCTTCAGCGTCCTTACCCGCAAACTGAGAGACTTCTTTGTCCCACAGGACGGGATAGCTAGCCGCAATTTTCGCAAACATTTTGGCATCGGCGTTCTCGCTTTGTTGCATCGCCAGTCCGGATAAGGCCCACGCAACATAATCGTCGACAAGCGTGGTCGCGACCGTGCCGGGCCTTTTAGGCGTATAGGGCACATAGTCGAGCGTGCCTCGCCTACTATGAATGCGGGTCAGGAGCTGGTCGCGTACGAACTTGTACGTGGTGGCATCGAGATTTGGGCAGATGCCTTTGCGTGCAGAGTCCAGCAGGTATTGCTCTGCACCTTCCTGACGAATCTCTGGGACGGGCCAGTAGCCGGTGGCTTGTTCGGCGTAGCGCTGTCTGAAAACGTCGGTCAGCGATCCGCAAAGGTCTCTTGCACGCTCATCGCTAAGGAGCGTAAGCAGCGGCATCTGGGTGCGGTAGGTATCCCAGAGTGACCAACCGCTGTAGTAACGGTGACTCTTCGCAGTATGAACTTCCGAGTCCGTTCCCCGGTAGGTCTCCCCAATATCTGCAACGAGCATAGGCAACAATAGCGTGTGGTAATACGTGGTGTAGAAGAGATGCGTTTCCGCAGGCGATGCATGGATCGTGATGCGCGAGAGTTCTTGATTCCATGCGTCGTTTCCGGCTGCACGGACCTTCTCGAAATCCCATGCCAGGATCTCGCGCTTCAACACGGAGGCAGCGTCCGCCGTGCTGATCGTGGAGAAACCCACTTTCGTGGAGACAAGCGTCGTGGACGGAGCAAACTTCAGATTGACCACCGTCGCGGGGTGATCTGGGCGGAGGTCATCGACAGAGAGGATCGGAGCCTGCGTTTCGAGATCGAAGTAAATGTCGTAGTATCCGTCGACATTGCATAACATGCCGGCCCGTATTTTTCCTTCGAGACGCGTCGGCGAGACCTGGTGAATCTCGGCGGAAAGAATTTTGGTGCGACCGGTTGTGAGGTTGACGAGAATCGAGCTGGTACCACCTTCGGGAAAGACGTATTTCTCGATGCTGGCGTGCCGGGTGGCGGTCATCTCAGCGCGAATCCTGGATGCAAAGGTGACGGCGTAGAAGTCAGGCGCACCTTGCTCGGCATCTTTAATGTACTCTTGCGCGTAGTTGTCAGGATTGGAGGACTGCGGCGGCGAGGACAACGGAAGCATGGAGAGGTTGCCACCTTCTCCACTGCAACCTACACCACTCATGCGGAAGTGGGAGAAGCCCACAATCTTCTTGTCGGTGTAGTTGTACCCGTTGTGAAAATCCCCATGGATCGCGGGATATGTGTCCGGCCCAATGATGGCCATGCCGAAGGGCAGGCTGGCCGCAGGCGTAGTCTGTCCGTGATCGCCCTGGGTTCCGGCGAAGACATTCACATACTGGGTCAATTGCTGCGCAAACACTTGTCCAGCAGCGAAGGAAAAAATCATGCCCGTCAGCAGGAGGGATCTTCCACTCACATTCAACAGCGGTAACTTCATGCATTGCCTCCAATAAGAAAACATGCAACGACAATGAAAGAAGCAGCTAAATGCGGAATAACCGAGGGCAGCATGGTCGCATACCGGCTCTCGCGTGCGGCCATGCGAGCGCCTACCGCCGAGTCGGCGAGGTTGATGTCGGGGATATGAAGACGTGGAATGCCAGTCACAAATCCTGCATCGCCGTTGTGTCGCGGAGCCACCTCGGCACCTGCCTTCAGAACTCCGCAGCCGGTTCCATGGACGAGCTGCGGTTTTTCTTCCAGCACCATCGCCTGAACCGCAAGATGGGCTCGCTGTTCAGGCGGCAAGGCGGTGTTCATCCGTGGTTCCTGGTCTGTCTGGGCCGGAGCCCGGTGCGCATGCGCGCCACAGGCAAATACCGCTGTGAAAGCCCTCGGCATTACCAAGCGTTGAAGGTAAGAGATATGGGGGCCTGCGAATCGATTCATCGAGCTTCCATCGCTTTGAACTGGGTCTGCATGAAGCACGGGCTTTTAGTCCCCGCTACTTTTCTTCATCCATACTAGGTTCTAATGAAGCCCTTATCTAAAGTTATCTAGAAAACCCTTGAACGTTAGTTGCCCTGATCTTACTCGTAACCCAACTGTTGAACTCGATTTTGGCAATGCGGGAGCGATCCTTGGACACCGGCACCCGTTCTGTCACGATGACCGCGACTAATCTGTGGGTCGGCAACGAGAGTGCTCGGCCACGGCGACAGCGTCGAACGCCTCGGTGCGGCAGCGCCAGTGGTAACATTGGTTTCAGTCTCGAGCGGCAAGAGCAGGATTGTAATAACGCCTAACGTGCGTGTATAGCCAGGCTCGCGTCGAACGGGTACGACGGCATCAACAGCCTATCGTCTATCGATTCTGGATGTCGAGAGGTATCCTGAGTATGGTAGCGAAGAAAACGCGTAAGGTCTGGGTTCCCAAGACGGAAGACGAGAAGTTGGTTGTCCAAGAACAGTTGGGCCGACTCCTGATCGATGATAGCTTCGCCAGAAGCGAGCGCTGTGGTGATTTTTTGCGCTTTATCGTCGAGCGCACACTCGCCGACGATCCCGGCTCTATCAAAGAACGGATCATCGGCATCGAGGTCTTCGGTCGCAATCCCAGCTACGACACCCTCAACGACCCCATAGTTCGCGTTACGGCTTCAAAAATCCGAAAACGTATCTCCAAATACTACGAAGATCCGCAGCATCAGGACGAATTGCGGCTTTCGTTCCCTGCAGGCTCCTACGTCCCCGTATTTGAACGCTCTGAAGATGGCCCTCCTGAGCCGTCCAGCACTTCCATGCCGGCGCTAGTTTGTTCTGCGGAACATCCGGAAGCGGGCACAGGTCAATTGAGTTTGCCCAACCCCGATCTGGAATCCGTCGGAAACCCCGTTCAGGGCGCAACTGTGGTCAAGACGCAGGACAGCTTCCGTTGGGTGTTCCTCAGCCTACTGTTCGTTGCTGTTATCGCCGTTTGCGTGGCGGGTACGACTTGGTACCGCTTTTCCCGCCCAATATCAGCTGTTGCCCGTGCCCCTTTGTGGTCCGCGCTTTTCGACTCTGCTCATCCCACGCATCTGGTCACCAGCGATTACGCGCTCGTTGGCCTGCGCGAAATCACCGGAAAGTCTGTGCCGCTAGCCGATTACGCGAATCGCAAGTATCTTCCCGAATCGAATCAAGCGACACCGGAAGAGCTTCGATATTTCACTGCTCTTCTCGCAGGCAGTTCGACCTCTGATGTCGATGCTCCCATCATCGCCAGAGTCTCCGCCCTGGCTCAGCAAAATCAGAAGGCCATCGATACACGCGCATCCCGCCACATCACCATCTCCGACCTGCGAACCGACGATAACTTCATCTTCCTGGGCAGTCCGTCTTCCAATCCGTGGTCGTCGCTCTTCAGCAACGAACTGGATTTTCAGTTTGTGATCGACAAAGCCACCCAACGGGAGATTATCCAGAACGTGCGGCCTGGCCCTCACGAACCGCCAGCGTATGTGCCAACCGCCCTCGGGGGAGGGACCGGCGAATCGTACGCAATCGTTGCCCTGGTCCAGAATCTTGATCAAAACGGGCAAGTTCTGATTGTCGGCGGAGCGAACGGCGAAGGCACAGACGCCGCGGGTCGGCTAATCACCGATCCCCTCCATCTTTGGTCCGCCTTGAAGTCCTGCGGCATGGAACAACGCAGCCCGCTCCGACACTTCGAGCTTGTGCTCCGCCTCAGCACGCTCGCAGGTTCCCCAACACATCTGGATGTCGTTGCCTGCCACCTGCTACCAGGTACTGCGTCACGCTGAGGAAGCCGCTGTGCAGGTGGCTGATCTGGAATGGCGCGGGCGGATTCGGCGCCAAAAGCAAACGTCATCGAAAAGAAACAAAACACCACCCCCTTTCCTTGTGGGTGCGGCGGATGTCATCAGGTCCGGGATCTGGGAGGCACCGCTGCGGTGAGCAATGAAGCAAAAGCCGCGATCAATCGTCGCTTATCTGTCATCGAAGAACCGATGCGTCCGCCGTTAGAAGATTCAAGTAGAATATAACCCCTTTATAATCATATAGTTGTCGCAACGTTAGCTTTTCCCTTCTAACGTTGTCAGCCTCGCGCCCTAAAGCTTAGCGTTATGTGACGTTGAAAGTCTGTCGAGATCGCACTCAGAGCTCGTTCTTGTTTCATGCGGTCTGATTCAGAGATCGTCTGTGGCTGATGTCGGTGTACCCGAATTTTCCAGTTGCGCCGCTAACCGTTTTTTGCGTGTTTGTGGTTTGGCTGTTGTCCTCTTACCGTCAGTTGGGCACCGATTCCAGCGCTGTTGAACTGAGGATCGACGATCTTCTCAGCACCTCATGAAACTCACTTCAACCATCTGCCAGGAGACACCAATATGGCTCGACTTAGAACTTCGATTTTTGCATCTGCGGTCCGCAGGGCCCGTCTCCTTTCTCTTTCCGCCGCTGTTCTGTTGACCGTTGGGTGCGGCGTTTCCACACCCGGGAGTTCGGTCTCGTCCGGGCTTGTCAATGTTCCCGGCGTTCCCATCTCCGGAATGGTTCACGGCGGACAGCAACCGGTGACCGGTGCCACGATCACGCTTTGGACAGTCGGAACAACCGGTTATGGTTCTGCATCGCACAACATTGCGAGCACGACAACCGACGCCAACGGCAATTTTCAGTTCGCGGCCACGTACACCTGCACCGGCACGTACGCATATCTGACCGCTTCTGGAGGCAATCCCGGCGTAAGCGGCGGGACGAACGCCGCCATCAAAATGCTGGCTGTTCTGGCTGGTCCAACTGCAGCCAACCCGATCATTGAAAACGATATCTGCGGGACGGTGAAATCAGGAAACCCAACTGTCGACATCAACGAAGTTTCGACCGTCGCCGCTATCTACGGTCTTGCGCAGTTCTTCAATCCGACGACCGAATCTATCGGTTCGAGTTCCACGAACAGTATCGGTCTGCTCAACGCTTTCAACACGATTGCCTACATGATGAATATCCCTGCAGGCACCGTAAACGCAAGCTACACGCCCTACGGGTATAACCAAGCGAGCGCCACGAATAATTACAATGTCACGGTGACGCCTGAGCAGCAGAAGATCTACCTCATCGCTGACATCCTTGCGGCCTGCGTCAACAGCTCTGGTCCCACATCCGCGAACTGCACGACGCTTTTCAGTTCGGCGGCTCCGCCACCTACACCGGGGACCACGACCCTGGGCTCAACCTTTGTTTATCCCGCAGCGACCGATACCCTCCAGGCCGCCTACTACATGGCGGTCAATCCGATCAGCGCAACCACCGCAGGCGTACCAAATACGACGAATATCGCTAACCTGTATAATCTGGCCCCCGCCGTCATGCCCTTTCCCAGCACAAGCGCGCAGCCGACGGACTGGACTGTCGCTCTCACTCTTGGAAGCACTTCTCTTTGCGACGATAGCGGTTGCAACGTTTATGCGATCAGTGCTCCTACCTACCTGACTCTTAATGGCGAAGGCGATGTCTGGTTCCTTACAAGCAACAGCAGCACAAGCCAGGCGATCACCGCACTGATGCCATATGGCGGAGAAGGCAATTCACGGTATTACACTGACGGGCCGTTGGCGGGACTTACCTTCGATTCGGGGGGCACCACCCAAAACCAGTTTTACAAGATTTATACCGGGAAAACTGCGGGTACGGGTGCAACCGGCAGAGAAAACTATGAATTCAACACAGGTCCCAATTTTGCGCTCGGAACCGTTGGAGCCTATTTCACCGATGTGACCGCGCCAACGGTTCCTATCAACGGCACTCAATACGCAGCCGATGCCTTGAACATCTATTTCCCTGTTTCCGGCAACGGATTCGTTTATGGTGTTCCAAACGCATTTCAGACTTCGGCCACACCTGCCACCCCCTACAAGGCAAGCCCCACTACTGCTACACCGCTGACAGCTCTAAACAGTGGCAGTGCCATCACCGGCTTCACCGCCGCGACCGACGTGAAAGTGGATCAGGCGTCCAACGTTTGGGTTACCGCTCCCGGAGGCAATTCGGTTTACTCCATGCCTGTTGGCAGTTCATTGTCAAACAACACCGCAGAGATTCCCACGGCGTACACCACTGGCCTCTACGCCCCAACCGGTATCGCAATTGATCATGCGAACAACGCATGGGTGGTCAACTCTGCCGGCGGCACACCCGCAACTGGCTACATCGCCGAAATAACGGCCGGTGGAACGATCAAGGCAGATACCGTCTCAGGCCATGGGGGAATCAATACCCCTACAGCCGTGGCCATCGATGGCGCGGGCAACGTATGGGTTGCGGGCCAAACGGTCAGCGAACTGGCTTCGATTGGCGGAGCGATCACGGCCCTTTCGCCCTCGGTCGGCTTTTCCCATAGCTACAACACTCCTGGCAACGGAAGCATTGCGATCGATATGTCCGGCAATGTGTGGGTGGCCAATTCAGGCGGATTCGCAAGTGCTTCGGTGCCGGGCACTTTGACGATGATCCTGGGCGCGGCCGTGCCAACGGTTCAGCCACTTGGCTACGCCATCCAAAGGTCGACGCTGGCCGCCCTCCCGTAGAGTCGACATCCATATCAAGAAACGAACGGGATAGAGCATTCCTTCTGTTCAGTTTTCCATTAGCTCTTTGGAAATGGCTGCGGTGGCTGCCCAACCGCGGCCATCTCAACTCAACGCACCGATCGAAATCGGAGATATATAAAGACCGTACCGTCTTCCTTTCGCAACAAAGATGACAAGGTTTGCCCCAAACTTGTTCGATACGAAAACTGGTCTTTATGCATCTCAACGGTCGATCCTAGCTTGCGCTCGATGGAGTCAATACACCTGATGTTTCCTTTCCTTATTTCGCGTGGCTCGACGATTGCGTTTCTATTTGTTACCGGGACATTCCCTCTCTTTGCACAGAGCGCGGCTCCGGTGCAGGCGAAGCCGGCTGATTCGCTGGTTGAGATGATGGGTGTCAATCTGCACCTCACAATCGCGGGCTCGCCTTACTTCTACGCGTTTGATTCGATCGTCAAGCCGCGACTGAAGGAGTTGGGCGTACGTCACGTACGCGACTATCTTCGGAACGTGGACCCGCTCGAGACCGTGCGCGGCGTCTCAATGCTCGACCGCGTCAAACAGCTCCATGCTCAGGGAGTTGATTTCGTTTTCCTCGACACCCAAACCGAGAACATGGGTAAGCTTGTGGGCTACGCCACCGCTGCATTGCCCTACGTGAGGATTATCGAGGGACCGAACGAGCGGGATATGGAGAAGACGTCGATCTATAAAGGCGAGCTTTTTCCTAAGGGAGCTGTGGACTTCGAAAGAGCGACCTATAAGGCTCTGAAGGGCGATCCGCGGACGGCACGGATACCGTATGCGACGGAGTCTTTCGCCCATACGGAGCATGTGCAAGCGTTCTGCGATGCGGCGAATTGTCCGGCGGATTTTGGAGACTTAGGCACAATGCACTCCTATGCGGGTGGCCGGCCGCCAAGCGCGGATCTGGAGCGCACGATGCGAGATATCCGCCTCATTACAGGCGATCGGCCCTTGGTCACGACGGAAACGGGATATCATACGGACAAAATTCTCAGTAGCTTTGCCGGCGTCAGCGAGCTAGCCGCGGGCAAATATATGGCTCGGCTTCCGTTCGAGTATCTGAATCGACACATCGAGCTATGTATGCTCTATGAGCTCATCGACGAGCCAAATCACGGAGAGCCCGATCATATTGAGCCTGACAACAAAGAAAAACACTTTGGGTTGCTACACTCCAACGGCTCGGAGAAGCCCAGTTTTATTGTGTTGAAGCGGCTGCTTGCTCTGTTCAACGATCCCGGTCCAGCCTTTACACCGCGCACTGTAGCCTTCACAAGCGATGCTCCTGCCGATGTTCATCAGTCTGTTTTGGCAAAGAGGGATGGGCGCATCTATATCGCGCTCTGGCATGATACGACGACCTACGATGTAAAGACGAATATAGATATGCCTTCGCCGCCAGTGCGAGTTACCCTGACACTCACAGACAAGTTCAGCGGAGCCAGGGTCTATCTTCCACTGGATGGCGGTGAGCCTGGACCCATTGTAAAGATGACCGGCCGCCTCAAGGTCGATGTGCCGGACAGCGTTGTGATTGTAGAGCTGATCCCTTAGAATCTGGGCTTCCCATATATTCCCGTGCCGTGCGACCTATCGCCAGCCAGCACGTTGCTCAGGCAGCTATAACAGCCCTGAACAACATGAGAAACAAATGCTTAGTCTCTCCCTTCAATCGCCCGTGCGCCGTATATTTCAAACGGCCGAGACTATAGTCAAGAATGCCCCGTCGTTCTATCGATTTGTATCGCCGGTTCGTAAGATCATCTGCCGCTTTGGCGCAAAGTAGTAGCCAAAGCGGAAAAAGCGTGGCTTGATCGGAGAGGCCTGCATAATGTTGCAGCTCCTAACGTTCTAGCGCAGAGGCAGTCTATATGGCTATTTGACCCTTGCGAAGGAAATGGTAAGTAGTGTGCTGCGCTCTTCGGTGAAGACGCTGGTGACGAGGTCCACGCATGGTTGAGAGCGGACGATGATGACTGTGAGATAGAGAGTGAGGTCCATGGTGGCTTCGTTCTATGTTTGACCAGGCATTGGATTAGAGACAGGATTTCAGTTGAATCAAATCTCTTGCCCCGCTATAAGCGGGGGATGCGTCTACTGTTAGACCTGCAAATCTTTTAGAGCATCTGCTTTATTAGTTTGCGATAACGTTAGATACATTAATTATAACGTTGACACATTTTATGCGTGACGCGTACGGTTTCTTCGATTTCGAACTATCAGCGCAAACCGCGCCGAAAGTTCGATCTCGAATGAGTCTCTTTTTAAATCCCTCCAAAAGTGAGATAGATATGAATCTGATTAGCCTGTTACGAAGCCCATCGTTTCGCGTGTTGGCTGGCCTGACTGTTTTTTGCATCTTTGCCGTCGTTGGCTGCGGTGTGAATCCCAGCGAAATGGCGACCAGCGCACCGCCTCTGACTCGCGCGGCAACCCAAGTGCAACCCAATACTCTCCAGTCCAACCTGAATGCGATGAAAGTGATGAACTATTACCCCGCAGACGCCGGTTGGTCGTTAATGTGGGAAAACTGGAACTCTACACAGATCAACACCGACTTTGCGTTGATCGCCTCTCTTCACGCCAACACTGTACGAATCATCATCAATGTGAAGGATTTCACTGCACCGACGCCTTCAACGACGATGCTCAACGAGCTGAGCCAGATGGTTACGCTCGCACACAGCAATGGACTACAGGTTCAACTCACGCTTTTCGACTGGTTTACAAGTTACACTAATATTACAGCTAGTAAATCATGGGTTGACGCTGTCGTCACTCCGTATCAAAACGATCCGCGAGTCGCTTTCATTGAATTGCAGAATGAGATGCCGACGACAAACTCCGCTGCCATGACGTGGGCGCAGACGATGATTCCCTATGTTAAGACAGCTGCTGGAAGCATACCCGTTACCATTTCTGTAACGTCCGCAGGTGCGAATGTATCTGTGAATCTTCAAAGCCTGATCACGGCTCTGGGCAGCACACAGCCCGATTTTTACGATATTCATCAATACTATGGAGCGCCTTACCAGGATTACTACTCGATCGTGGAGTCACAGCAAGTGGCGGCGACGCAGGGGCGTCCGCTGATTGTAGGCGAGTTCGGAAGCTCCACGAACGCCGCCGACTACTCAACCAGTGATGCACAGTCGCTCACCTCTTATGAAGCTCTCCAGGATTACGGCTATCGACAGATGTTCCTTGCGGCTAAGACTGCGGGCATACCTGCTCCTGCGCCGTGGGTACTGTACGACTTCGTACCCGGATCGCTCAGTAACTATCCTGCCAGCTCCGATCAGTATAACTATGGAATCTATCTGTCCGATGGAGTAACACCCAAGACTTCAGCCGCCTCCCTTTCTTCGTATTTCGGTAGTGGCACAGTCAGCACCTCCATGAATAACGGCTTCGAAAATTATAGCGGATCCCCTTCGTTGCCCCTTTTATGGACTATATACAAGCCAACCCTCGGTAACTTCGCCAGCGACACGACACATGCTCACAGCGGCGCCGCATCGGCGAAGATCTGGAATTCCACAACATCGTCATCAGGAAATCCAAGCTTCCAGATCGATCCACTTACTGTGATCGTACCCGGCACTTCCTACACAGCCTCAGTCTATGTGATGGGTCTGAATGCTACCGGAACTACTGAAATTTGCCTCTCTTGGTTCAATACCAGTGGCACCTATACGGGCGGCAGTTGCGGCGGCTCTCTATCGGGGACAACGGGCTGGAAACAAATCTCGGTAACTGCTACGGCCCCAGCCGGAACAATCTATACCGTCATTTATCTGACTAGCGCGAGTAACACAGGCACGGCATGGTTTGACGATGTCACTTTCCAATAGTGCTAAGCGTTAGTCGAAGTGGAGTGGCCGGCTGATGATGTCAGCGGCATCATCAGCCGGGTTACGAGCGTCCAAGCGTCCCCGTCTAGACATTTGACATCTTCTTCGCGCGACTCAACTAATGGTCACGGCGAGAAGATGGGTTGTCAGACGATATAGTTCATCCAAGCTCTGAAGTTACTGGATGTAGGGAGCTAGCTCGGGAACGAGGCGTTTCGCATTGTCCGCGATGAAGACGCCAATGAACATACCGCCTGTTGCATTGACGTGAATAACGTCAATCGAGCCGTCTGCTTTGGTCTTCGAGAGTGTATCCATTTTTTGCCTGCCGACTATGTTGAAGAGGTCTGTTGGAAATGCTTCGACATCAAGCAAGGGCACATTACGTTCTTTGGCCACGGCGCGCAGAGCGTTTTCGTACACTGCGAAACCGGTGTTGTTGGTGACTTTTCCATCGCTGTTCCAGCGGCGCTCGGTTTCGTTGGTCATGAGGATGATTTTGATTTCGGCAGCCTGTGTAGCGTCGACCGCGGCTTCGATATTCTTCTTGAAGGTAACGGATCGACGTAGACGTTGGTCCTTTTCTTATCCGCATCGTTATGAGCAAAGCTGTAAAGCATGTAATCGGGTTTGAGGGCGAGGGCCTGCCGCCAGCGACCCTCAGTCGTAAAGCTCCCGGTGCTGCGACCGCTGGTGGCGAGGTTCACGCCTTCAACACCGAGCTTGAACCTGGAGAGAAAACCCAGCCCCCAGCCGGAGTCATTGGGTACGGTGGAGTCGCTCACAAGCTCAATGTGCACTGCTTTCGGATGTTCCCAGGACAAGGCGGGGAGAACGGTATTGCGCTTTGCGGCGTCGGGAGTTGAGCAATAGCACTGACGGCGCAGAGCAGAAGCGAACTTGAAAACACATGACTTGATCGGAAGAGTTGGCATGAGTTGTGGCTCCTGACATATCTAGGTGTTCAGTCCCGGCATTCGGTGGCGCATGCTTTTTTGAACGCGAGAAGGAGGCACTATGGGCCAGGTTCTTCACCGAAGCGCCACCACGACAGAGGCGGTCCGTCGAGCGATACAACATAGTCAAGAGAGCATGAGAACGCTTTCGCGGCGTTATGGCATCAACCAGACGACGGTCGCCAAGTGGAAGAAGCGCGAGGGTACAGAGGATCGACGTACCGGTCCGGCCGTTCCAAGGTCCACGGTTCTATCGGTCGAGCAGGAAGCCATGATCGTGGCGTTCCGCAAGCCTACGCTTCTGCCACTCGACGACTGCCTCTATGCTCTTCAGGCCACGATCCCGCAACTCACGCGCTCTTCGCTTCATCGTTGTCTGGAACGCCATGGCATCAGCCGTCTGCCGGAGGTCGAAGGCGACAAGCCTAAGAGGAAGAAGTGCGACACCTACCCGATCGGCTTCTTCCACATCGACCTGGCCGAGGTCCGGACCGCCGAAGGCAAACTCTACCTATTCGTGGCCATCGACCGGACTTCAAAGTTCGTTGTGGTTGAGCTCGTCGAAAAGGCAGACATGCGAGCCGCCGCTGCGTTCCTCGAAACACTCATTGAGGCTATTCCGTAGCATCCATACCATACTCACCGACAATGGAATCCAGTTCCCCGACCTGCTGAAGAACCGATAGGGACCAACCGCGCGCTTCCGTGGCCCCCTTCGACGGGGTCTGCCGCCGGCATGGAATCGATCGCCGGCTGACGAAGCCCAACCACCTCTGGACGAACGGGCAGGTTGAGCGCATAAATCGAACCATCAAAGACACAACCGTCAAGCGATACTTCTACGACACCCATGACCAACTCAAAGCGCACTTGAAGGACTTCCTCAAAGCCTACAATTTCGCTCGAAGACTAAAACCCCTCAAAGGCCTTACGCCCTACGAATACCTTCGCAAACTCTGGACTCAAGCGACGGATAGATTTACTACCAACCCTATCCGCCAAATGCCGGGACTAAACACCGAGTTTTGACATCCTGACGCCGATCTCGGCTCTAGCCTGTCCTGTGGTTCTCAGAAAAATGGCCAACATGATGTACCTTAACGTCGATTTAATCATTTAAAGCCAAAACTTTATCCTTTGCTAAGCCATCAAGGGCTGTGGCTAAATCATCGAGGCTGACATGCTGCTTGCCACGGGTTAAGTTGCGGTCGCCACGGAGATCTCAGCCATCGTCCCAATGAACGCGGGTAGGCCGGAGTCAGGCGAACACGGATCCGGCCGCTACAGAAATACACCTTTGTTCCTAATGCTGCGCCGTCCCACTTTCCCACCGTCCAAATCGGGTCGCGGCTCTCGCCTCCGGGGCGGGGATATGCAATGTCCCACACTCGCCGACGAGCGGCAAGCGATTGCGTCGGGCACCGAGTTGCTTCTAAGCCTTGCTCAATGAGCGCATCGGTCTGTAGTCACCAACTGAGAACAGCACTGATCGCTTCCGATATGCCGACTTCCCATTACCTATCCGACCTTCAACGAGTGAGTTGGCGATTTGTTACTCGTCGAGTTAGGTGCGTGTGTGCTTTTAGGCGACTGCGAAGACCGGGGCATAGCGAAGGCGTTCCGCGTCGACACGGGGTGGTGCCCCGAAGGCACGTACGTATTCCCGGCTGAATTGGGAGGGCGAAGCGTAACCAACGTTGAAGGCTGCTGTGGCTGCATCCTGCCCTTCCGCAATGAGGAGTCGACGGGCTTCCTGCAGGCGGACGTGCTTCTGGTACTGCAGCGGGCTCATAGCGGTGACGGCGCGGAAGTGACGATTGAGGGAGGGAATGCTCATATGCACGGTCTCTGCGAGTGTTTCGGACGAAAACGGTTCGTCGAAGTGGCTGCGAATCCAACGGATGGCATTGGCGATCTGCGCGGTGCGACCGCTCTCTGCAAGAGACTGGCGGAGCATTGATCCGTGCTGTCCTCGCAGCAGGCGATAAAAGATTTCGCGCGTTATGAGCGGCGCGAGTGTGACGATCATCGCTGGTTCGTCGAGGAGGCGAACGAGACGGAGGAAAGCGTCGTGAAGTGGTGCGTCGACCTGGCCGATGGCAAGCGCGCAGGCGGGGTCTGTGGGTCGTAGCGCGGGGGGCAGGTTCAAAACCATCTCTGAGAGTGCAACAGGTTCAATCGCCAGACTGAAAGAAAGGTATGGATGCTCTTCAGACGAGCGGAGGATGGTACCAGTCACCGGCAGGTCGAGCGATGAGATGAGATAGTCGTTCGCCGAATAGCGGAATACGCGGTCGCCAAGTGCGACATGCTTTTCCCCCTGGGCCATGACACACACCATAGGTGTGTAGATGAGCGGCATGCCGCCGGATTGACCGCGATTGAAGCGGTAGAGTGTGAGGCCTGGGACCACGGTGGGAGTAACGTCGTCGGTCGCGTGGCGCGCAAGGATGGTTACGAGTTCCTGCATGGCTATTTATCAGACTACTTTAGGAAGACGGTCGATCCGGAAACGTTGATCGGATCAGGCAAGGTGTTGCCCGGATCGTTCTACCGGTCGTTCCGTTCGGCGGCCTACCTTCTTGGAAGGCGTTCGAGGAGGAAATGGAAATGAGCAAGGTTTGGTTTATTACAGGAAGCAGCCGTGGGATAGGTCTCGATATCACAAAGGCTGCATTGGCCGCAGGGCA
This sequence comes from Granulicella rosea, assembly GCF_900188085.1. Lineage (GTDB taxonomy): Bacteria > Acidobacteriota > Terriglobia > Terriglobales > Acidobacteriaceae > Edaphobacter > Edaphobacter rosea. The sequence goes on along the minus strand of NZ_FZOU01000001.1, from coordinate 1,026,163 downwards.
AAAGGTAGTGGCAACTGCGCGCGACGCCAGCGCAGTGACAAAGGCACTGGGAGAACAGGAGGATCTTCTCACGCTCGATCTGGATGTTACGAAGTCATCTGATGCGGAATCAGCTGTGAAGATGACGATCGCAAAGTTCGGCACCATAGATGTCCTGGTAAACAACGCGGGCTACGGACACTTCGGTCCGTTTGAAGAGGCGAGCGCCGAGGACGTGGCGAAGCAGTTCGATGTGAATCTATTCGGCGCCATGCATGTCACGCGTGCGGTGTTGCCGGAGATGCGCAGAAAGAGGAGTGGGCGGGTGTTCAACATCTCGTCCATCGCGGGCTTGCAGGGATTCGGCATGAGTTCGCTGTACTGCAGCAGCAAATTTGCGCTGGCAGGATGGTCGGAATCGCTCTCCATGGAACTGGAGCCGCTGGGCATTCAGGTCACGTGCGTGGAACCAGGTTTCTTTCGCACGGAGTTCTTGGGTGGCAGCTCGGTGCAATACGTTGACGCGAAGTTACCGGAGTACGAAGGTGGTGTGAAGCAAATGCGCGAGTGGCTGGATGGGAAACATCAGACGCAGGAGGGTGACCCGACAAAGCTGGCGGCAGCATTACTACAGTTAGTGGCAACGGAGAAGCAACCGGCGCATTTGCTGATGGGCAGCGACGCACTGCAGAGAATGCTTGACCGCATTGCGTGCGATACGGAAGAAACTCAGCGCTGGAAGTCTGTTTCGGTATCGACTGACTTCTAGCTTGCGGCACGCGGTCGCATCTTTCCCGCAAAGGTCGAAGGGTGTGGCCGCTGCTTTAGGTTTGCCAATCTGAACTGGCGTGAACAGGCCAATGCACCGGCTCAAGTGATCTGAACAGGATCAGTACCCATAAACGCCATTCTCGGAAGTGGCGCGGCTGGAGTGACGCCAAATCGCCAATGCACTCACCGTTCACGGAGTACGGCCACCCTACTGAATCCTCATCCGGAACGCTTCAAGGATGATCTGGGCTGAGCCGGAGACGGATTATAGAATAGCGACTTCCAGTGGCCCTGGCACTTCTGTCCTTTGGCTCAACGGTGACAAAGACCGCATCGATCTGCTGCATGGTGGCGGTGTCATCGGATTCGAGTACCCCGCGCTCTTTCTCGGTAGAGTTCGGGGTAGAGGATCCCGACGCGGACGTCGCGGGATGGATCCGTGACGACGACGCCCGAAGCCCGGAACGTTCTCGTTTCCATGGTTCCCCACTGCAGGTAATGATGGTATTCGTAGACGATTAGAGACCTATCCCTGTATAGAAGTCCCGGTCGAAGGGAATTACTTTACCAGTCACCTCAGGTCGGCAGCCGTTCCGGATGCGATCCGTCCTCCCACCAGCGTCAGGACACTCTTCGTCTTCGCCAGATCCTGTGGCGCGGCGGTCATCGCATCCTGCGACAGAACAGCGATGTCGGCCAGCATCCCGGGCGCGAGCACTCCTTTTTCGCCCTCCTGAAACTCGGCGAAGGCCGACCCTCTGGTAAGAATTGAAAGCGCCTCCAGTCGTGTGATCGCTTGAGGATTTCCCGGCTGCGTCATGATCCCAAGCATGAAAAACGGGCCCATACCACCGTCGGATCCATAGGCAAGCGGAACTCCCGCATCCACCAGTGCGCGGAACGGGCGCCCGGGTCGCGGCTGCGCAATCACGATTCCCAGACGATGCGCGCGCGCCATCCGCTCCGGCGTCGTAAAGCCGTTGCCATGCTCGAACCGCACCCGCAGCGGACGCCAACGCTCCGCCAGAGCGAGTTTCTCCATCTCGTCCATCACCTCGTCCGTCATGGCGTCTCCGACGATGTGCAGCATCAACTGGTCCTTGCCCAGCAGCGCGTTCCGAAGTTGAGCGTCGATAAAATCGACAGTGAAGTTCGGCCTGCCACGCCACCCAGGACGCCCCGGATAGTCCTTCGTCATGAAAGCAAGCTGCTGGTCTCCGGGCGTGCCGTCAAGCACCCATTTGATGCCCGCAACGCGGATGCGCGGCATCAAAATCTCTTCGCCCGCACCGGTGTGGTCGCCGTTCAGAGAGTCTTCGGCGGGGATAGGAAAGCGCATGATGCGCAGGCGAAGCGGCGTATCCGCCTGCACGAAGGTCATCTCCAGGTGGCTGAGACGCTGGTTGGTCGCCATCACCTGCACCGTCGTAACCCCGTCGGCAAGCCGGCGCCCGGCGTAACCCTGAAACTGTTGGACAGCTGCGGGAATGCCCGCCTCATCGGCAAGCCGCATCCAGATCGCGTCTGCTGCGTACTCCTCCAGCAGCCCGGTCAGGTGTCCATCGGAGTCATGATCATAGTGGCCGCCGGGCGGGTCCGGGGTGGCGTCGTCGACGCCGATCTTCGCTAGCCCCAGTGTGTTCAGAATCGCACCGTGTCCCACGTAGGACTGCAGAATTACCGGATGGTCGCCGCCTGCGTCGTCGATCGCCATTCTGGTCAGCTTCGGGTTGGTGATGACGGTCCGACCGATCGACCCGTGAATCCACTCGCCAGGTGCGGCCTGAGCGGCAGCGGTGCGCACGGCCTCCGCAAGCTCGGCGATGCTGGGATTCTCCTGCGGCGGATGCTTCGTGGCCGCTTCAACCCCGTAGGTCGCGCTGCCGGTGTGGTCATGCGCATCATTGATGCCCGGCATCGCCATGCGCCCGTGCAGGTCGATCACTTGTGTACGTTTGCCCGCCGTAGGCTCAATGAGAGCGTCGCTGCCGGTGGCGAGGATCTTCTCGCCTTGAATCGACACTGCCTCCACCCACGGCTTTGCCGGGTCGCCAGTGAAGATGTGGCCGTGGCGAAGGATCAGGTCCGGGCTCGCCTGTGGCGACTGAGCAAAAGCGTGGCTGAAGCACAGCAGGGTTGCGGCAAAGCGGACCGCCGCAAGTCCCGCATTTGTTGAGTTCATAGGAATCTCCATGTCGAGTCTTAGCCGTTCCCTTCCACGGCCGCACGAACAAGAGCTACATTAGAGAAACGCACGGCTAAAGTTCTCAAGTTCGCTCTCAATCTTTCTCAAATCTTTATCAAAGGGCCCACGCCTTGCAAACGCAGCGCTTGTACCGATTCGGCCAATACGAACTCGACGCAGAGCGGATGATCCTGCGCGGCGCGAATGGCATCGCCGGACTTCCGCCCAAGGCGCTGGCGACGCTTGTGGCGCTCGTGGAACGGCAGGGCGAGGTTGTCTCGAAGCAGCAGCTCATGGAGATCGTCTGGCCGGACAGCTTCGTCGAAGAGGGCAACCTGACGCAGAGCATCTTTCTGCTCCGTCGCGAGCTGGGCAAGACCGCCGATGGAGATGACTACATTCAGACGTTGCCCAAGCGTGGCTACCGCTTCAACGTTCCGGTGGGGTTAGCCTTCGACGAGCCTGTGTCGGAGACTCTGCTCGAAGAGGCAGCAGCGCCCGTTGCGCCTGGCGGCGGCGTCTCACTGCGACTATGGCTGGGCCTCGTCGCAGCCATCCTGATCGTCGCCGCCATGGCGATCCTCTGGCGCCGGGAGACATCGCGTCCACAGGTGTCCGGCTACACCCAGCTCACGCACGACCGGGCTCTGAAGCGGGGCCGCCTGCTCACCGCCGGCGGCCCGGACGCGGCGCTCTTCACCGACGGCTCGCGGGTTTTCTTCACCGAAGGCTCCATCGACTTCCTGACGCTGGCGCAGGTCTCGGCTGCGGGCGGCGAAACCGCGCGAATCGAGGTGCCCTTCGCCGGTCCGCAGCTTCTGGATGTCTCGCAAAGCCACTCAGAACTGCTGGTCGCGGGCCAGGCCCAATCCGTCGCTGCCGCCACGCTATGGGCGATACCGGTACCCGCAGGCTCGCCGCGCGCGATTCCAGGCATCGACGCCTGGGATGCTTCGTGGTCGCCAGACGGACGATCAATCGCCTACGTCAACAGCAGCAGCCTCTTCCTCGCAAAGTCCGATGGAACCGGCGCCCGCAAGCTGGAGAGCTTTCCCGGTCTGGCGTGGATGCCGCGCTGGTCGCCGGACGGTAGCCGTCTGCGCCTGACCGCATTGAACGTCCAGGGCGAAAGCAACTCACTGTGGGAGGTCCCGGTGGGCGGCGGCGAACCTCGCCCACTCCTGAAGGGGTGGGCCGCGCGCGGCGAGCCCGCGGCGCTCTGCTGCGGCAGTTGGACGCCGGATGGCCGCGAGTTCGTCTTTCAGGCGACACGCAGTGGCCGGTCCGAGATCTGGTCCGTGCCGGACAGGACTGGACCGCTATCCTGGATGACGCGTTCGGTCGAGCCGGTGCAGCTCACCGGCGGCCAGCTCAGCTCGCTGGCACCAGTGGTCAGCCCGGATGGAAAGAAGCTCTTCGTCATCGGCCAGCAACTGCGCGGAGAGCTGGAGCGCTACGACCGCGGCACCGGCGAGTTCGTCTCTTATCTTGGCGGCGAGTCGATGGACTTCGCAAATCTCTCGCGCGACGGCCAGTGGATCACCTACGTCGCCTTCCCCGAGGGCACGCTTTGGCGCAGCCGCGTGGATGGTAGCGAGCGTCTGCAACTCACCTTTCCGCCGATGTCGGTCATGTTCCCCCGCTGGTCGCCGGATGGCTCGCAGATCGTCTTCTACGGCGGAGGAGGCGGCCCGCATCGGCGAGCCGCATATCTGGTCCCGGCAACGGGCGGCGTACCGCAACCGCTGAGACAAGGCGACGGCAAAATTAAGGAGATGATGCCAAACTGGTCGCCGGACGGCAGCTCTATCCTCTATAGCGAGTTCCCCTTCTTCTCCGCTTCGCCCGCGAAAATTTTCGTCCATCTGCTGGACCTGAAGACCCACCGCGAGCAGACGCTGCCCGGGTCGGGGGGACACTTCGCTGCGCAGTGGTCTCCTGACGGCCTGTACATCGCGGCGATCTCCGTCCGCTCCCAGCAGATCGAGATCTTCGATCTTCAAACAAAGACCTGGAGCGCGGGCCCGAAGGGCTCGGGATTTTTGAACTGGTCGCGCGACAGCCAGTACCTCTACTTCCTGCGCGAAGGCCAGGCGCCGGCCGTCGTTCGTCTAAGAGTGAGCGACCGTAAGTTGGAGGAGGTCGTCAGCCTGAAAGGCATGCGAGGTGCCGGCCGCCTCGCCGGGCTGGAGTTCGGCCTGACGCCCGAGGACGACCCATTCCTCCTGCGCGATGTTGGCACGCAGGAGATCTACTCGCTCGACTGGTATCAGCGATAGCCCTGAATGATCTTTTGGGTGCCGTTAGACGCGCTCCGTCTCCCGCCGCCGCCGACTTCCGGGTGTGGGGGAGACAAAGGACGAGCTTGCTACGCCTCGTGCCAACCGGCACGGATGCGCAACTCCTTCATTCCAAAGCCTCGAAAAGCTCTTGAGAAATCGTGAGAACTCTTTGATCTCGATTGAAGACTTTTTGCGGTCGCATTTGTCACAGTGTCTCAAGGTCTGCATCGTTCTTTTCCTTGCAGACACCGAAGAGGCTCGATGTTCATTCGCCGCCGCAAAATCCGAATCGAATTGAAGCAGACGACGCTTGGTCTCAAGATGCGACTCTCCGTCGGGCCGGCGTCTTCGCCTGCTCCCGCGATGGCCTCGCCGTTCCTCCCTCATGCTCTCCCCCGGAAAACTGAAACTACGTCCACACCTACCTCCATCAAGGGAGACCTCCTGTGAACGCCTCTGCCGTGCTCCGCGCGATCGGACTCATACTGCTTACCTTTGCCCTCTCCTGCATCGCCACCTTCGGCCAGACGACGGCGATCAAATTCAATGTCAACAGCACCGCCGACAAGCTCGACGCCACCCCCGGCGACGGCATCTGCTCGACCGGCGCTTACATCGACAGCGTAACTCCGGAGTGCACCCTTCGCGCCGCCATCAACGAGGCAAGCGCCCTTGCGAAAACCTCCCCGGCCCAGTCCTTTACCATCACAGTGCAGCCTGGCGTTTATAACCTCACGGCATCGGACGCTTCGTGTCTCTACACCGGTATTCCGCTTTGCCCTGCTGGAAATGTAAACATCGTCGGCGCAGACCCCGCTACCACCATCGTGGACGGCGGCGGCAACGACCGTGTCTTTCTTATCGACTCGGGCGCGACGATCGCCATCAGCAACCTCACCATTCAAGGTGGCAGCGGCCCGGGCGGATACTCCAGGGCAGGCGGCGGCGGGGTCTTTACCTACAGCAATCTCACCCTGACGAACGATATCTTCACCAAGAACATCTCCTCGGTCAACCAGGGAAGCGCCGTCGAAAACGCTGGCGGTAACACGGTGATCAAGGGCTGCACCTTCATCTTCAATACCGGAAACGCGATCTTTGCAAGCCAGGGGGCGAGCAACACCTCCATCGACCAGTCGTACTTCACGCAGAACACGGCGGACGGCTCAACAGCCATCGACAGCTTTTACGCAGTCGGTATGCAGATCAGCAATAGCACCTTCACCTACAACCACGCCAACGGAAACACGATTATCGGGGGTGCCGGGACTCCGACCAGCGTCGTCAACTCCACCATTAGCTACAACACCGTGGGCAACTCCGGCGTCCTCAACATCGACAACCTCGTGATGAACAACGACACGCTCTACGGAAATACCGCGGGCAACAGTAATAGCGGGATCGGCTCCAGCAACCTGAAGATGGCGAACACCATCATCGCCGGCGACCCGGCCTTCGCGACCAACCGCAACGAAGGCGACCTTTGCTCGGGCACTTACGCCGACCTCGGCCACAATATCTCCAGCAGGGCAATGGCTGCAACCACGGCGCGGCCCCCGATGCAACCACCTTGATCGGGGTCGATCCCATGCTCGGCTCGCTCGCGCTCAACGGCGGTACGATCCCCACCATGTCGCCGCTACCCGGCAGTCCGGCCATCGGCGGCGGTAGCAGCGCCTCGAACAGCACAGCCTTCGACGGCAGTTGCAGCGCCCTCGATGAGCGGCTCTTCGTCCGTGGAGGAAGCGGACCCTGTACGATCGGCGCCATCGAGCCTCTCGGCGTCTTCGCGACCTCCTATCTCATCCCTGCCGCCGGTGGCGCAGGAGGTACGGTTACACCCGTCATCCACGGCGCAGCGTTCCTGCCCGGTTCGACGGTAGTCCTGCGCCAGTCCGGCCAGGCGGACGTGGTTCCCACGTCTACCACCGTTGCACCTGACACCCACTCCATTGCCGTCGGCCTGGACCTCACCAATGCAGCCGCCGGCCCCTACGATGTGATCGTAACCCCGCCGACAGGCGCACCGTCGACTCTCACGGCAGGCTTTACGGTTCAGTCTGCGGCCGTGCCGGTCATCAACACCGATATCATCGGCAACAGCGGCATACGCCCCGGCCGCACCGCCATTTTCTCCCTCATCTATGGCAACAGCGGCAACGCCGATGCCTATCTCGTCCCGGTCGTCCTCTCGCTTCCCGGCACCATGAGCTACACCCTCAACGGCAAAGTTCTTCCACCGCCGCCGACCACCGGCCAAGCTATCAAGGACTTCTCCACCGTACCGATGCTAATCACACCCTTGCCCACCGCGACAAGCGGAGTCAACAATGTCTCCATCCTTATCCCGGTCATTCCTGCCGGCAGCAGCGCGGAACTACAGTTTTCACTCTATCTGGCCCCCAACTCCAGTCATGGCGATACCTTTTCGTTAATTGCAAACCCCGGCTCACCCTACGCGACCGGCGCAAACGGCACGATCGATCCGGTGGCGCTTTCAAACCTCGTTGCCGCTGCTAGGTCCTATGCCGAAACCAACCTCGGCGTCGCCATCTCCGCGCAGACGCTGGCGAAGATGACCACCTACGCCGGCACACAGTTCGCACAGGAGATCGCCCTGGGCAAGCAGGCCCTCGGCGCAACCGCCCTCGGACAACCCGTCTTCTTCAGCGACGCTCAACTCCAGATCGACGTCGCCGCATACGGAGCGAAGCTGCAGAGCACGGCGTCTGCGACTGTTCCCCCTCTGCGGCCGCAACCCAACCCGGAGCTCCTCACCTCCGTCGATCTGGAGCGCGGACTCATGAAATTTACTGGCTACAAGCACGGATTCGGACCTCATCCTCCTTCGTGGGAAGGATACGCATACTTCGGTCAGGGCGGAGGCACCAGCAACAACTCCTGGACAGTGTCGGAATGCCGGGAGGCTGCGGGCTACTCCGTCAGCGGCAACGAGTGTGTTCCCGACGGCCGAACTTGCACATACGGGGATTGCAAGGTTCATCCCATCAGCTTCCCGGTCTCAATCGACCCCAACGAGAAGGATGGCCCCAGCGGCGTAGGTTCCGCCAACTACACGCTCGCCACCACCACCTTTCCTTACCAGGTGGAGTTTGAAAACGAGGCCACCGCCACCGGCGCGGCCCAGACCGTCACCGTCACCGACCCGATCGACACCTCGAAGTTCGATCTCTCCACCTTCTCTCTCGGCGCGATCACCTTCGGGGCCTACTCGCTGAACCCGCCCGTCGGGCTGACCAGCTATGCCGGCGCGGTCGACCTGCGCCCAACGCAGAACGTCCTCGTTGCAGTCACCGCAAACCTCGACAAGAGCTCCGGCATCGCTACCTGGACCTTCACCTCGCTCGACCCTAACACCATGCAGCTCACTGGCGATCCCAACGCCGGCTTCCTGCCGCCCGACACCAATCCACCCGTCGGCATCGGACGCGTCGCCTTCAACGTCAAGCCGCTTGCCGCTGCACCCGACGGCCAGATCTGCAACACCGCCAACATCGTCTTCGACCTCAACGCCGCAATCGCCACCAAGCCCTATTGCAACAACAAGGACACTACACCGCCCAACAGCCAGGTCGCCGCGCTTTCCGCCACCCAGCCAAGCCCAACCTTCACCGTCTTCTGGTCTGGCACGGACACAGGCTCTGGCGTCGCCCGGTACACCATCTACGTTGCCCAGGACGGCGGCCCCTTCACTGCATGGATGACCGCCACCACTGCAACCAGCGGCGCCTACACCGGCATCTCCGGACACAGCTACAGCTTCTACTCCATCGCCACCGACCTGCTGGGCAACATCGAGGCAGCCAAGACCCACGCCGAAGCCACCACCCTGATCGCCACGCCGGTCGCTACCCTCTCGCCATCCAGCGTGGCCTTCGGCTCGGTCGCGCCGGGCTCGCATGCCAGCGCAACCGTCACCCTCACCTCCACCGGGCTCGCGCCACTGATTGTCTCAGGCTTCGTCCTCTCCGACACCGCCAACTTTACCCTGTCCAGCGCCTGCCCCGCAGCCCTCAACCAAGGACAAAGCTGCGCCGCCACCGTAACCTTTGCACCGTCCGCCAGCGCCTCGCTGACCACGGCCACGACCGCAACCCTGTCGCTCGCAAGCAACGCAGGAAACGCGCCCGCCCCCGTCTTGTTCAGCGGCTTCGCAGGCACGCAGAGCGCTGCGAACGTCTGGGTCGTCAACGGTAACCAGACCCTCTCGCAACTCGCAGGATCGACCCTCAACACCTTCAGCGGAGGCGGATCCGGTATCGCCATCGACCACGCGGGCAACGTCTGGTCCGGCAACCTCGGCGGCTCCGCCGTCACCGAGTTCAGCAGCACCGGAACCGTTTTGGGCAGCTTCATCGGAGGCGGCATCTCCTCGCCCGTCGCAATCGCCATCGACGGCCTGGGCGTGGTCTGGATCGCCAACGCCAACGGCACGGTCTCCACCTTGACCAACACCGGAGCACCCGCCAACGCCACGCCGGTCGCGACAGCAGGCAACCTCGCCCCGGCCAGCCTCACCATCGACGCGGCCGGCAGCCTCTGGATCGCGAACACCGCCAACAACACCGTCACCGAGGTCGTCGGAGAGGCCGCCCCCATCGTCGCACCTACTGTCACCGCAGTAACGAACAACACCCTCGGCACCGAGCCCTAGCGAGCTGCCGCTCAGAGCGTACTACCTATTGGCCTCCAGCACTGGCTCGAAATGCTTGTCATCCCGAGCATGGCGAAATACCTGCTTCTTGCTTTCGCAGTTGCTTGTTCTTGATCGGCAGCCGCCGTAATACGCTTCAACCCGGAGAATAAAGAATGCACACACGTTTTGTCAGGACAATCTCGATTGTAGGCGCGCCCTCCCTGGCGCTCCTCCTCGCCGGCTGCGCGGGCATCACCTCCATATTGAAGGTAAGCCCCGTTCCGGTTGCCGGCGCCGCGGTTCATGGCGCGGTCCACGGCGGCCAGCAGCCCATCTCCGGTGCAACGATCCAGCTCTTTATCGCCGGAACCGGTGGCTATGCGCAGACCAACAAGAATATCCTCACCTCCGTCGTCACCACCGGACTCGACGGCTCCTTCACCCTCAGCGGCAACTACCCCTGCACACCAGGCCAGCGGATGTACCTCGTAGCCACAGGAGGCTACCCAGCCCAGCCCGCCAGCCAAGGCGGCGCGCCCAATCCCAACGCCGCCGTCATGGCCGCGCTCGGCGACTGCGGTAGCCTGACCACCAGCACCTTCATCAATATGAACGAAGTCACCACCGTAGGCAGCGTCTTCGCCCTTGCGCCCTTCATGTCCGGCTACACGAACCTGGGCGCGAACTCCGGCAATGTCGCAGGCCTCAACCGCGCCTTCGCGTCGGTCAACAAGCTGGTCGACATCGGCGCGGGCAGTTCCACCGGTTCCGCTCTGCCCGCCGGAGCCACCGGTCCATCCAGCGAGATCAACACCCTCGCCGATGCCATGGCCGTCTGCATCAACTCCGCCGGTGGCACGGCAGGCGACTCTACCGGGTGCGGCATGTTCTTCTCCTACGCCACCCCACCCGGCGGCGCCGCGCCGACCGACACCATCGCGGCTCTGCTCAACCTCGCCCACAATCCCTTCCTGCACCCCGCTGACCTGTAGGCCATACCCACCGCAACCAGCCCCTTCCAACCCACGCTCCGCAAGGCCCCCACCGACTGGACCATGTCCGTCGTCTACAGCGGAGCCGGCCTGAACCAGCCCGTGACGACCACAATCGACGCCAACGGCCAAGTCTGGGTCGCCAACTCCGGCAACAGCTCGGTGACCATTCTGGCCCAGACCGGAACTCCCGCCCCGATCTCCCCCCTCACGGGAAACGGTCTGAGCGCACCGTCCTCCATCGCGATCGACACCAGCGGCAATGCGTGGGTGACCAACAAAGCTGGTAACTCGCTCTCGGCATTTTCGGGCAGTGGCGCAGCACTCTCCGGCTCACCCTTCTCCGGCGGCGGTCTCAATAGTCCGTCGGCCTTGGCGATCGACCCGGCCGGCAACCTATGGATCACCAATCCAAGCAACAGCAGCCTCTCGGAGTTCAATCGATCGGGCGCTTCGCTAGGACAGACGAGCGGACTCGCCGGCCCCGCGTCAATAGCCATCCATCCCAACTAGCGCGGAGACACAATCACTCGTCCATCCGATCAACAATCGAGTTGTCAGGTTTAGTCCCGACATTGATCGATCGGCTTGAGAGTAAATCGATCTGCCATTGGATCTGGGTCTGCAGGGGTTCTGGGTATCGCCGAATTTGTACGTAGTCTATCTCGGCAAAGTACAGGTCGCGCGTACCCATGGGGTTGCGGATGGCTCGGTCGTGAGCAAGCAATCCTGTCATCGGCGATCAGGAGAATCGTTTTTGGGGCTGCTCCGTTCACGGCGACGCTCCAGCAATACTGATGCTCCAACCCCTCTGACACCCGCTGCCAGCTTTCGCCGTCGTTGATGCTTTCGAAGTAGCCGTCGGCTGCAGCCGAGTGCAGCCTGGAAGGTTGGCCGTTGAGGATGTTGTACGTCTGAGGCGAGGTTGATGTCTGAGGTGGTCTTGCGTCGTCGTCGGAGTTCCGAAGAGCGTCGTCGGATTGTAGAGGAGACGCTGGAAGCTGGTTCTTCGGTTGCGGCAGTGGCGCGGCGTTATATGGGATCAACGCGAACCAGCTCTTTCAGTGGCATCGGCTGTATCGCGATGGGCATCTGAGTGGACAGCCGCAGCGTGAGATGAAGTTGCTTTCCGTTACGGTCACCGAAGATCAAGTATCCGCGAAGGTGGGAGATCTTATACTGGGATCGGGGTTGATCCAGATCGATCTTGTTGGAGGAGTGTCGATCCGGCTGGAAGCCAAGGTCGATCCAGTAGCGCTCCGCGCGGTGGTCGAGGCGTTGCGACCGTGATCGATCTCCTCACTGGCACACGGATCTGGATCGCAGTTGGCGTGACCGATATGGGCCGTGGCTTCCAGGGACTCAGCGCCCAGGTCCAGACGGTGCTGGAGCAACAGCCGTTCTCCGGCCATGTCTTCGTCTTCCGAGGCCGTCGCGGCGATATCGTGAAGCTGCTCTGGTTCGACGGCGATGGGTTGCGTCTGCTCTTCAAGCGGCCGGAGCGTGGCCGCTTCGTCTGGCCGCATGCGACGAGCGGTATGGTCTGCCTCAGCCGTGCTCAGTTATCGATGCTTCTTGAGGGCATCGACTGGCGCGCCCCGATCCGAACGGCGGATCGAACGATGTTGAGCGTGTAGGCCTTTTCTCCAGCGTTTTTGCTATTAATCGGTCTCCTCGAATGGCATACTTCGCTCATGCTCGCCGCGTTGCTGCCGGATCTTGAGAGCCTCGATCTTGCAGCGATGTGCGCAGATCATCAGCCCCTCTACCGGCAGTCCGAGATTTATGCGCGTGAGGGCGTCGACCTGGATCGTTCCACGCTGGCCGGATGGGTCGGCGCGACCAGTGAAGTGTTGGCACCCCTGGTGGGTGCCGTACGCGGTCATGTCCTCGCGACCAGCAAGCTGCCCGCCGAGGCCGCCCCGGTTCCCGTGCTTGCACCCGGCAAGGGCAGGACCAAGACCGGACGGCTCTGGACTTACGTCAGGGACGACCGATCCCCCAGCGATCTAACAGGTCCAGCGGTGTAGTAGCGTACTCGCCCGACGTCAAGGGCGAGCAACGGAGGCAACCTGAAGCGCTATAAGGGCGCACTCCAGGCCGATGCCTATGCTGGCTTCCACCATCTCTACGGAGATGGCACGAGCTACGAAATCGCCTGTTGGGATCATGCGCGGCGCAAGTTCTACGAGATCCACCTCGCACATCCATCGCCCACGACGACCGAGGCGATCAAACGCATCGCCGCTCTGTATGCCATCGAAAAAGAGATACGAGGCAGCACGTCGAAGATCCGTGGATCGGTGAGGCAAGCCCGGGCAAAGCCTCTGTTGGACGGCATGCATGCCTGGCTCGAAGTCGCGCTCAAGACGCTCTCGTCGAAGTCCGACACCGCTGCCGCGATCCGCTCCCGCGCGGTAGAACGCTCTGACGCGCTATGCCGACGAGGGTACGCTTGAAATTGACAACAACGCCGCCGAACGCGCGTTGCGTGCCGTAGCGCTGGGCCGCCAGAACTATCTCTTCGCCGGCTCAGACGCGGGTGGATGCCGTGCCGCAGCGATCTACTCGCTGCTCGGATCAGCCAAGCTCAACGGGATCGGCTCCGAACTCTATCTCCATCATGTCCTCGAACGCATCGCAGCCCACCCCATCAACAATATTGAAGACCTGTTCCCTTGGAGGGTAACACTCACACTAACCCGCGCACCCACTCCAAAATAAGTGTCCACATAAAACACGTGGACACTTAGCCCAAATACCCTCGACAACTCAAACCAACATAGTCCACGGTACACGCTACTCGCTTATGCTCCACGACTACAATTTCCATAGGCCGCACGCCAGCCTAGGACAAACATCCCAGCTTCCAGAGCTAGACTGAATCGGAACAACCTCTTGAGCGCACACATCTAACCGCAACCCCAGCACGTCCAGAAAGCGGTCGAAGGTTTCGTCGCGTTCACAGCGGCGGAACCGGTCATGGACCGACCGCCAGGGACCATATCGGCTTATCCTGTTAGAGACAAATTTGCCCTCCCCCCGCCCATCAGTATGTTCGCTACGGCCCTTCCGAAAGTTTGGTAACGATAAAGCCGGATTCTGTATTTGCGTAGGTGGCAGTTCGGCTAATGGCAGGATAAGGAGGATAAGAAGAGTTGGTCGTGTTGCCGGCGCCTGCCACGCAATTGGTGCCGGTACCGTTATTATCCAAGGCGAAATAAAAAGGATAGCTCGAGGTCTCTACGGTCTTGCCGTTGGACGGGGTGACTTCTTCGATGAAGGAAGCTTCGAGCCTCGCTCCCGGAGCGAGGAGAAATGTGGGAGATGTGGCGGTGGTAGAACTCTTCAAGATCGAGGGTTCTTCGGTGCAGGTTGTGCCTGGAACGGTCGGAGGCCGGCTTGGTGTCGAGGGGTAAAAGAACCCGCCGATAATTTCATTCGTCGCAAAAGGCGGCGTCGTGTTAGTGCTATTCAAGAGAAGCGCCGTGCCTTCTGTCTTGTAGCCGAGGATCCAGAGGGGAGCACCCTGATTGGTGATGAAAGGAGGAAAGCCGACGCCTCCTTCCGTATTGTATTGGCGAGACATAACCCAGTTGGGACCGTTGATCGTGATGGGGTTTCCGGAGTTCTCCAGATAGACCTCGCCCGCATTCCACTGCTGGTTGAGCACTTGGAAGTGGCCGTTGACGTCCCGGAGTACAACGGTTTCCGGAGATGCGCCCATGGGTGGAGCATCGGCCTGCACGACCGAACCTACCGACGGAGCCCCATAATTGTCCGGACTAATACGTTCGATCGTCAGGGTATTTGCAGAATATTCGCAGGGGCTATCGGTAGGAAGGATGGTGCTGAGCACTTCGAATATTGGACCTCCCGAAGAGAACGTACTTACGTTCATGACCCGGATCGTCGAATCCATGCCCACGATTCGATCGATATAGGAAGGAATTTTTATCGTCGAATCGATGTAATAGACTCCGTGCGGAAAATAAAGCGTCGATGTACCCGTATTGCAGTAGGCATGCGCCGCCGCGATTGCGGCATTGATACTGGCGGTTGCATCGACAGTAGAGGTGGCGACCGCGCCGCTCTGGGTGAATACTTGCTCTGTATTTTGCGGATTGATCCATACTCCCGTCATGCCGGAGACCGATTGCCATTGGTGGACCGTATCCGTATCGTAAGCCGGGGTCGGTGTATCGTAGAGGAGCGGGAGCATGAAGTTCTTGCCGACCGTCCAAGGCTGAGCTGAGTTCGACACGAGTGTGCCGCTGACCACTCCCGACAAACTTCCAAGGTTGGTCTGCGACGAGGCAAAGCTCGTGTTGACGATAGAAACTGCCCCGCCCGTGTTGGCGATGAGGGCCGACCCCGTCGAGCCGAATCCTGTGTTTCCGATGCTGCTGTTCGCGAGAACAACATAGCCATCGCCGGTGGCTCCCGCCGTTGTGGTTGTGGTGGCATTGGTCACCGCGACTGCGCCGGCCTGGCCGCTCGGTATCGAGATGGAACTAGCTGTGATGAGGTTGTCGGTATTGAAGATGGCACTGCCGATCTGATTCTGCAGGGTGACGTGTTCGACGGTGATACCCACCCCGGTATTGGCGACATCCATACCGCGATTGAAGCCTGAGATGAGGACATTCTCGATCAGAGCTGGGCCGATCTCCTGCCTGGTCATGTCGATGCCAACCCCGAAGGAGCCAGCAGTGTCTCCGTTGACGGTTACATTGCGAACAGCACCGAAGTTATTCGCAAGATAGCTGATGCCGATCGATCCAGGATTTCCGGTAAGATTGAAGGTCATATTTTCAATCGTGTTGTGATAAGCCTCGTTGCCGTTTTGCACATTGACGCCGTTGGAACTCGTAAGAGTCGACTGTGTACGAACGATGGGCGTGAGGGCAACGAACGAAGCGTTGCTGATGGTTGTGCTTGCATTGCCGGCGAGCGTGATCGTTCCATTGCTTCCGCTCGTGCTCGGTTTTATGGCGGCGATGGTTGTGTCTGGGCCCAAATACGCTCCCAGAGCCGTTCCGCTGTATAGCTTGACTTGCTGGTTCACCCGCAAACCTAAACCTGTGGTGTTCACGCCAGTAATGGTATTGCTGCTTCGAGTGACATTTCCCGTGAACTTGATGGCGGGCAGGGTTCCCTGCGCAACCTGGAATATCACGTCGCCCTGATTCTCTCCGAGAAGGACCATGCCGTCCGCCGGAGTGTTGTCGCTGAAGTTTTTCGTGAGGGGGAGGCAGCCTGCATCGGAGAGCAGGTAGGTTCCGGTTGGAAAGTAGAAGATCGGATCCTGCCAGGGAGCGGCGTTCTCGTTTGGAATAGGATCGACGTTCTGGCCCACATACAGGCTGGTGCTATTGAGCAACGCCTGGATCGCACAGGCCTGGTCCCCATGCAGGCCATCGGCGTAAATGCCCTGAGTGACGACATTGATGACCCCAGGATCCGCCAGGCTGGAGTAATTCGCGAAGTTCGGGAACTCTTCGGGGTAGGTCACCTGTCCGGGGACGCTGGCTACGTCCGATGCGGTGGGGATGTTAACGGTCGCGGAGGCAAGAGCGCTCGTGCTATAGCCGGACTCTGCGGCGATGGCGTTGACGACGGTTGTCGACGTCACGGCAATGGGCGATCCTGCCGGGTTGTAGATCGAAGAAGACGTGGTGGGTATCGCTCCCGTGGTGGTGTAATAGATTGTCGCGCCCGGCGTGGTATCGCTGATGGTGACCGAGGCAGAGGTGCTGCTCCCGCCGACCGTGATGACCGGGGTGGCCGCTTGCGGCAGGGTTGGTGCTGTGCTTATGGGTTCAGTGGCTAGCGTGCCGTTCGCCGCTGCAACGGAGAGAGGCGCGACCGTTGGAACTGCCGCTCCGACGATCTCGGTGATGCTGGTGCCTCCGCCGGGATTCCCGCCCACGATGCCGGTATTCATGACCCAGACGTTGCCCGATGAATCGATCTTGATATCCATGGCAAAACCGCCGAGATCGGCCTTTTGGAAACCGCCGCCACCGGGACAGCCCACCGTCGAGTTGCAGGTCGACGGCGCCGATCCGGACGGCGACAAGGCGGTGAAGGCAGCGACGCTTCCCCCGTCGGAGGTGTAGGCTTCGCCGACGCTCCAGGTGCCCGTGTACTTGTTCGTCCCTCTTGACGGAACCCCATTCGAAAACCACACATTGTCTGCCCCGTCCAGCGCAACGGCTTTGGCTCCGTTGTTGCCGCCGAGGAACGATGAGCTGAAGTTGTACAACGTACCGGTGTTGCCATTGCCGAGGGCAACGCCGGCCGGGCTGATCGTGGCCTGCAACAGTTCATCAAAGGGAGGGCTGCTGCTACCGTAAAACGTGCTGGCATAGAGGGAGTTATTGTTGTCGATGGCGGCCCCGTAGAGGCTGGTCGTAAATTCGTTGACGATCGTCGAGTACGAGGCTGGTCCCGAGGGGACAACGACGGCAATCCCCTCATCCGTCACACCTGAGGTCGCCGCCACGGTCGTACTTGCCGAGAAGCCGGAGGACGAGACCGCCGTCACCGTCAACTGTTTGCGGTCCATCAGCAGGCCTGCAGGCGACTCAAGACCTGAGATTAGAACTGACTGTCCCACCGTGAAGGCGGGGCTATTGGTCGTCGTGAAGGTGATCGTGCTCCCACTGACCGAATATCCGCTAATGCCGGCCGAGGGAGGTGTCGCCTCCACCGTCTCTCCGGCATTGGAACTCGTCACAAAGTAGACGCGGCCCACGGAATCGGCCGCCACTGAAAAAACAGGGATACTGGAGGTGGTGATGGTGTTGGTCGCCGCGCCAACCTGGTAGGAGGCCATCGTGCTCGAACTTGTCGTTCCGGAGGGGATCTCGTACACGCTTGCTCCCGTGCTGTTCACGGCTGCATAAAAGACGTTCCCATAGCCGTCCGCTACGATGCCGAGGGGCGCCGCCGAACCCGACCCAAGCTGCCCGCTGGTAAACGAATTCATCGTCGTTGCGGCAGGAACCGCGCCCGGTGCCGGGATCTCATAGATCTCCCCCGAAGTTCCCGTGGAATCGTTCGAGACCCAGATATTGCCTGCCGTATCGATCGTGATTCCGTTGAAGTAAGGCGATGCCCCGGACGCCAACGGTGCGCAAAACAAAGGCACACCGATTGAACTAAGGGCAGACACGTTGAGCGAACTGGCATAACCACCAACCGACCAGACGTTCCCATACGCGTCGACGGCCGAGCGAAATGGAGCCAAGATAAATTTGCCGCCACTGGCGCACGTCGACGTAGACGTGGTGCCGTAGGAGACGCCGATCGTCCAGTCCGTAGGCTGCGCGGTCAGGCCGGTCTGGAAAGGGGCAGAGGGCGTAGGAAGGCCAAACAAGCAGCCGATAGTGGTCGTCGCGCTGCTGGTGCCACAGCCAGGGCTGGCATAGGTGGCCGGGGCGACCGCATTCGTCGGATTGACAGCCATGTAATACGCTGCCTGGATGGTGTCTTGTGCGGCACCAAAGGACGCCGACGGCTGGCTCGTCACTGAAGCGGCAGGCGGCGGAGGCGCGTTATCAAACAGATCCCTACATTGCGTGCTGCTGGAAGATGGAGTGTTGATGCACGCCGCGAGAATGTTGGCAATCGTGATCAGCTTGGCCGTCTCCGGGGTTGCCGTTACGGTAACTTTTGTCGTGTTTGCGTTAGCCCCGGTGTAACTATTGGAAGCGACTGCGCTGCCTGTCGAGATACTTGCAAGGTTGGAGATGCCGGCGATCGCATTCTTCAGCCCCAACGCCCCCAGCGGGGTGCTGGACGAGGTATTCGCGCCACTGGTTCCGATCGCCTCCGTGCCCGGACTTGTGCCTGGATTCATATATTGAGCCAGCGCGAAGACCGTCGCAACCGTCGTGACCTCATTGAGTGAGACAGGTGTGGAAGAGTTGAGGCTGCTGCAGGGGCCGATAGCCGCAATAAGAGCAGCCGCCGTATTGTTGGTCGTCGTCACCCCGGTGCCTTGGGTATTACCCCCCACGGCGGTGATATAGATCTGAGGATCGGGATTCGGGTCGGACGCCGGACAGGACCAGCTTGCGCCACTGTTCGTCGAGCCATTGGCCAGTTTGGTGAACTGAAACTTACCACTCGCATTGGTGATCGTCGTGGCCAGTAGTGTCGAGCCGTTGCCGTAGCCAGTTGTGCCGGCGGCATATAAATTCACCGTGGCGTTATAAACGGGAAACTGCCCGCCGTGAACCGTGCCCGACATCGTTCCGACAGACAGCGGGCCTGGAGTGGGAGCTGAAACCACGGACGATGTGGAGGAGCCGGATATCCCGCAACCGCTGAGTGTGAATAAGCCGAGGGCAGTGAACAGAACAGTGGCAACAAGCGGTTTGATCAAGCGGAAATCGTTCAGATTTTTCAAGGTCCATCCTTTATCCGGTAGCGGCTAAGTGCAGCATTCGATTTGTCTGGGCGAAATTCAAAGGGAATGCAAGAACCGCCTCTGCAGTTTGGGCTACCTCGGATACGCAGACGTACTCTTTCAACCGTGCTATTCCAATCGCCAGGCTTTTATTGCGAGGAGCGGCCTTTCCTTCGTGCAGCGTGGTCTGACCTAAGCTGTATATTCTTAATAAGTGAGCCGAGATGGAATTACTTCCGAACCTCAAACGTTGCCGCTAAGGGGAGATTCTCCGACGACTCGCCTACCTTCACCACGAACTTTCCCGGATCGATCTTCCATGCCTTCGCCGCGACATCGTAGAACGACATCGCTCGGGCATTGAGTGTCACGCTTATGTCTCTCGATTCGCCCGGTGCCAGAACCATGCGCGCAAAGTCCTTCAACTCTCGGATAGGCCGCTTTACCTTCGCCGAGGGATCTTCCACATAGACCTGCGCGATTGCGGTCCCCGCGCGTGTGCCCGTATTGGTCACGCGGAACTTAGCCGTCACCGGCTCGCCGGACTGCACGTTTCCGCTGCTCAGCTTCAAGTCCGAGAACGTAAACGCGGTGTAGGAAAGCCCGAATCCGAAGGGAAATAACGGCTGCTTTCCGGCCGAGGTGTAGTAACGGTAGCCGTTGAACAAGCCTTCCCGGTAGACGACGCGCTTGTCTTTGTCCGCATAGTAACTATCGTGAACGGGGCTTTCTTCCCAGCTTCTTTCGAAGGTGAACGGAAGCCGACCGCTGAAGTTAGCATCGCCGAAGAGCAGCTTGGCAAGCGCCTCTCCTCCCTCCTGGCCCGGATAAAAATCGTCGATAAGGCCACGCACCTGGTTCAACCATGGCTGCGCATCCGCCGCACCGCCCGCGTTCAGCACCACCACGGTGCGTGGGTTCGCAGCCGCCATCGTGCGGATCAGCTCGGCCTGGCCGAACGGCAGCTCGAAGGGACGATCCATCCCTTCGTGCTCGGTCCTCTGGTCGAACCCTACCGCAACGACCACTGCATCGGCTTTGGCCGCAAGTAACTTCGCCCGCTCGCTGGGCAACGACTCCACCGGCGCGAGACCTACCGAGACCGTCGCGGTCAAGCCGACCGACTCGCCCTTGTCCATTTGGTAGATGTGGGACTCCGTATACTCGACCCGCACCGACGCCGGCTTACTGGCGGTAAGCTCCACATAGGAGTCCTTGGGGGCCTGGTACTCGCGCGGCTCGGTTGCTATGGTCTCGTGGCCGTCCACCGTTACTCGATAGCTGTCCGTGCCCAGTGCAGCCGTGAGCAGAAGATACTTGCCCGAGGCCTTAGGTGTGTAAATGGCGCTGTAGCAGACGCTCTTCGCCTGCCTGGGTACGGTCTGCTTCGCGGTTGCCGCGTCCAGGTTTGCAATCACATTTTTTTCGAGCAAAGTCCCCTTGCAACCCAGCTCCGCAAACGCCTCGCTGGTTACTCCAGTCTTGCCTTCGGGAGTCGTCCATTTAGTCTCGTGGAAGACCGCTGAGGCTTCGGGCAAGCCGCGGTCGTAGAGCATCTCGACCGCGTTGCCGCCGCGCGCGACAAGCCCCTCGAGCAACGACTTAGCCGAGAATGGAATCGCCATTGCGCTTCCTCCGCCGGTGACATACGGATACGCGTTCGGCCCGATCACCGCGATGCGCTTCACGCCGGGACCGAAGGGCAGCGCGCCTTCCTCATTCTTCAAGAGCACTGGAGCTTCGAGCGCTCCACGCTGGGCCACCGCAAGCGATGCAACGCTGTCACTACCGATCGAGAGGTCGGTCTGATCGCGCCCGGTGAATTGAAAGCGCATCTCGAGCCGTAAGATGCGCCGTACCTTCTCGTCGATCTCGGCCAGGGTGACGGTGCCGATCTTCACGGCAGGCATGAGCACGGCGCGGGTCATGGCCTTGGCGTAGGGCATCTCCACATCGAGACAGCCCTTCGCGGCTGCCACGCCATCGTAGGTCGCCTCCCAATCCGACATGACGATGCCATCGAAACCCCATTCGTGCTTGGCTATTTCGCAGTTCAAGTGCCTGCTCTGGGTGGTGTGTTCGCCGTTCAGCAGGTTGTACGAGTCCATGATGGCCCCCACTTTGCCGTCCTTCACGGCCATCTCGAATGCGGGCAGATATAACTCACGCAGTGTGCGTTCATCGACTACCGAATCAACATCGTGGCGGTCGTACTCTTCGTTATTGGCGGCGAAATGTTTGATGGTCGCCACCACGCCTTGCGACTGCACTCCGCGAATGTAACCCACGGCCAGCCTGCCCGCGAGGATCGGATCTTCGCCCGCGTACTCGAAGCTTCGGCCGGCCATGGGCGCGCGATACATGTTCACGCCAGGCGCCAGAAGGATGTGCACGCCGCGCGACCGTGCATCGCGGCCCAGTGCGATGCCCACCTGCTCGGCGAGGTCGGTGTCCCACGTGGCGGCCAAGGCGACGCCGTTGGTGTAGGCGGTCGTGGGGCCGGCTCCCCTCACGCCCATGGGGCCGTCGCTCATGCGGATTCTCGGCGCGCCAGCCTCCGGCACCGCAAGGAGATAGAAGCCGTCCGAGCCGCCGAGCAGGTCGATCTTCGACTCGAGGCTCATCTTCGAGATCGCCTCATTCAGCTTTTGCTCGATGGCCGCAGAGTCGGGCACAGGAGCTTGAGCCACGCAGGTACGCGGTGCCGCGATGCATATTGCTATCGCGGCGATCGCGTGGGTGTAGTGGCTAAGACGCGTCATCGTTGACTCCTTTGTGTCAGTGAGACCTTGTTGTCGCATTCATTTCCTTGAACCGAGATGTGGAAGAAATTGGGCAAGGTCTTGAGAAGTACAACGTCTGCCGGATGGGCCAGCGAACATACCGTCTTGCCGTCGCGGCTGATTGATAAATACTCTCCACAGGCAAGCTTCGTGCATGCCGACTCTACGGGAGAGCGGCCAGCGTTCCCTTCTGGATGGCATAGCCGAGTGGCTGGACCGTCGGCACTGCTGCGCCAAGGATCACCGTCAGGGTGCCCGGCACTGAAGCGCTTGCATATCCGCCCGAATTGGCCACCCACACATTGCCGGATAAGTCGATCGCGATGCTGCTGATGCCAGGACTGTTGTAGCTGTGAGCAAAGCCGACGGAAGGCGAGAGCGCCGTAATCACCCCGCTGATCGAGGCCAACTCGCTAACCGTCTGGCTTGCAACCCATACGTTGCTCGCACCATCGATGGCTACTGCCGTAGGGGCATTGATTCCCCCATCGCCTGCGATGGTATCTGCATTGATCTTCCCTCCGGCCGTTATTTCGGCGATATAGCCAGTCGAGGGTGTCCCCCCGGCAGAGTTGATCACCCACGCATTGTTGGCGTGGTCGATGGCGATACCGGTAGGTGCGTAGAGGCCAGTCGTGTATGCCGTGGGAGTCGCTCCGGCGGTAATGGCTTGGGAATTGGCAGCAGGCATGGAGTAAACCGAATTGCCCCCAGGTGCGGTCACCCAAACCTTGGACACCTGATCGACCTTCACGTCCGTCGCGGCGGTGAAACCGGTGATGGCACTGCCGTTGTTGAGGGCCGTCAGAACGGTCACAGCGGAAGGGGAGGCGATGTAAGGAGACTTTGCCGTCGCCGATCCAGAAGTTTGAAATGCATTCGGTACGCCATAAACGTATCCGTTGCCGGAGACAGGAAAATAAATGCTTGTGGCGTCGGCTGCGTATTGGGTTCCGTTAAGAGGAACCGTTTGGGCGTTCGTGTCGACGAAATAGGCACCAATGCCGCCTCCGAGCGCAAACGTTCCACCACCATTGACTTCGTAGTTTTCTCTGCCCTTATTACCGGTACCTGTATCTTTGCCGGTATAAAACTTGTAGAACACAGAGTAACCCGCCTGGGATGTGCCATTTCCCGAATCGAAGGTCAGTCCCGCCAGCGGTCCGATCGTAGAGTAACGCGAAACGCCTTCGCCCCCATATGGCATCAGGCCGGTGACCGCCTGGGTGGTGGTGCTATTGCTCAGGAAATAGACATCGCCTTCACCGTTGAGGGTCAGGAAGTTAGGCGCGCTAATCGCAAAGACGGCACAAGCGGCATCGTTGCATGGAGCGGTGCTGCCAAGAGTGAGGGCGACAGTCCAATCCGTCGGCTGCACAGTCGTGCCGGAACCAGCGGGAGCCAGGCCGAAGAGATTAGCCATATTGTTCGTATTGGGCACGCCTGCGTTCGTGGCATTGATCGGGTTCACTGCCATGTAGTAGGCGGCCTGGAGGGTGTCCGTCGCAGTGGGGTAAACAAAAGCTGAGCCCAATGTGGTGGCTCCGGGGGTAGGTGGCGGAGCCGCCGAAGTGAAGAGCGTAGCGCAGTTCGCGGATTTGGGACCGGTGCTCTCGACGCAGGATGCAAGAATGCCGGCGATCAGGTAGATCTTCTGTTGCTCGGGCGTCGCCGTAACGTTGTAGTTGGTTGTCGCAGCTGCATAGTTATATCCGTAGGGCGTGTAGGTAGCGTTTACCAGGCCTGAAGGGATATTCATCATATAGGCAACCGTGTTGAAAGCGTTGAGCAGGCCGGTGGGGTTCGTGGAACTCGAACCGATGGATTCTGTCGTTGGATTGAAGAACTGCGCAAGACCGTAGATTGCCGCCACACTCGAGATTTCATTGATGTTGACTGACAGAGTTTCCGTTTTCACACTCGCGCAGAGATCGTTTTCAACGATCGGGTTGGCTGCAGTCGGACCGGCAATCAAAGCCATCAGTTTGATGGCAGAGTTCGCCGTTCCGCCGCTCGCACCGGGATTGCCTCCTGCGGCAGTCAGATAGGCGTACGTGCCAGTACAGGTGTAGGTGCTTGGGAATGAAAAGTTGCCAGCCGAATCGGTCGTGGTACTCGCGATGCGTTGCGCAGCAGAACCATAGCCGGTAGCTCCCACAGTCCATAGCGTGACAGTGGCGCCACTGATTAGCTGAGGTCCGCCATTGGAGAACGGAGGGATGCCGCTTGAAACCGTACCCTTGAAGCCCGTGGTGGGCGCGGAGATCAGATACGAATCGGTGACAGCAGGACTAGCGTTGTAACCAAGCTCCGTAGCCACAGCACTGATCTTCGTGGTGGAGGACACAGAAATCCCCGCGCTACCCGCCGTGTACTGCGGCGAGCCCAGCGTGGCTGTCGTGCCGTCCGTGGTGTAGTGGATGACCGATCCGGCGAGCGAATCCGTGAGCACGACTGTCTGCGCCGTGGTGAAAATATTGCCGGGGGGCGAGAAGCTGACTGCAGGAGCCACAGGTAGATTCAACGTGTACAACGCCGAGGCAACAGGACTGAAACTGAAGTGCGGTGCGATTGCGCTGGCCGCAAGCGTCTCGGTTTGAACAACCGAAATGGGTGAAGTGTAGAGAGCCGACGACGTCGTTGGCGTGCTTCCGTCCAGGGTGTAATAGATTGAGGCACCTGGAGTAGTGTCTGCGATCGAAACGGTCTGAATCGAATTGAATGTGCCTGCGGCAAGCGAGATCGTGGGAGTAGCGGCCGGAGGATAAATGAAGTACACGGCTGAAGCCACTGGGCTATTCGCATCACCTGGCACGACGGCGATCGCCTGCAGGGTTTCGCTCTGCGCGACAGAGATCGGACCGCTGTATACGGGCGAGGAGAGAGTCGGGGAGCTGCCGTCCGTGGTGTAATAGATCGCAGCCCCGGGGGTAGCGTCCGTGATAGTCACGTTTTGCGTTGTGCCGTATGTGCCGGCAGCGGGAGAGATCACCGGCACTGCCGGCTGGATCACGTAGGAAGCTGAGGCCACTGCGCTTAAGCTGGATCCCGACACGTAGGCGATGGCCTTGACCGTGGTATTAGCGCTGACCGAAATAGGGGCTGCGTACTTTGCCGAAAACTGGTTGGGAATACTCCCGTCGAGGGTGTAGTAGATCGACACAGTTCCAGTGGCCGAATCGGCGATCGACACAGTCGCGGGTGAAACATAGGTGCCGGCTATGGGCGTAATCGTCGGGGTTGGCGTCGGCGGCAGGTTCAGGACATAGCTCGCAGAGGTAACCGGGCTTGCACCCTCGTTTGCAGTGACAGCGATCGCATTCACCGTTCCGCTTTGCAGTATCTGGAAAGGGCCTTGAACACGGAGGCCCGCACCCGTCGTCGCACCCCCAAAGATCAGTGAAGAGGTTGTCGGCGTGCTCCCGTCGAGAGTGAAGTAGATCGTCACTCCAAACCCTTCAAGAGCGTCCGAAAGCGCCACCGTCGGTGGGGTGGTGAATGTGCCACCGGCGGGGGAGATGGCAGGAGCCGGAGTCAAGTCGATGGCGTTGGATCCACACCCGACCAAAAAGCAGGCCCCTAACGCCAAGGCACAGACCTCAGCCGCAATAACACTACGTATTCCAAACATCAGCCGCATGGTACAGCCTCCAGAAATCACAATCGAAAAATGTATCGCCAGTTGATGACGGCTTCAGAAGATGAATTCAGTTCCGACCCGGATAATTCTCGAGGCAGTGCTGTAGCCGATCTGACCGAAGGTTGTCGACGCAGCGTTCGTATAGACGGTGCCGGCCTGCACTGGAGCCCCCGAACCATCTGTGCAACCGAGACTTGTCGTACAAGCTGTCGTCGCAGTCTGGAGGGTATGATTGGCATTGAAGTAGGCCGGGTGATTGAAGGCATTGCTAAATGTTCCCGTAATATTCAGCCGATACCGCCCCGACAATACGAAGCCCTTCGATACTCGCGCATCGAAAAACGTTTCGCGTGGAGTGCGCGCATCCGGCAGTGTTCGCCGCAAATTGCCGAGACGAGGATTACCCGACGACCCGGGAGTCGCGAATGCCGCCGGATTCAGGTATGGCACGAAGCCCGGGCTGAACACGCCTCCGCCACCCCGCTTCCAATTCTTATTGATCAGCGGAACCCCCGGAACGCGATTTGGACGCAGTGTATCTCCACTAGGAAATGCAGCCGACGCGCAGTAAATCACAGGCGCGGTCGGAGCGCAGCCACCCTGGTGCGCCGGAGTCAGCGACGTGAAATACCCAGTGCTGCCAAGGGTCACAAAATTGGGGTATCCGGACTGAACAGTGTAGATGCCCGCGGTGCTGAGGTTCCCGATGAGATTGTCAATGATCTTGTTTCGAGTATTGAATCGCTGGCCCGTACCGATCGGAAGGATATACGTATAACCAACCCGAAACCGGCTCGGTTGATCGTTGATCGACACCGACCATTCGCTCTTCAGGTTCTGTGGATCTTGTGGAATTGGGCTTGAACCCGAAGCTGCAAAGGTTCCCCCTGTCGTATTGGCTACATCGTCCAGGGATTTGCTCCACGCATAGTTGGCGAGCAAGGATAGATTTTTGCCTTGGCGGTGCGTGACACTCAGTAGCAAACCGTTGTATTCGGATGTGCCGTTGCGTTCAAGGTCATCCGGTATGGGGAAATTGTAGAAATTTTGAAACGGGTTCAGTTGCTGCAGTTCAGTCTCGTTGCTCAGGGTGGTGCTTGTACCCGACGTCACGCCAAACGGATTGCCGCATCCCGGGCTTGCCGTGGTGGCACAATTCGTCACAATTTGACTTAGATTGGCACCGTCTTTTACCGCAGCGATCAGTGTGGGGAACGAAGGGACATTGATGTCTCCGTTTTGCGACGTCGCGTTGAAGGGAGCGATCAGATGTGTCCCATGGGCTCCCTGATAGGTTATCTGGACCAGCGTTTGCGCTCCGGGCTGATACTGCACAGTAAAATTCCATGCTTGAAGAGTGGGAACTTTGTCCGACTGATTGACGAAAATCGGACTGATGCCCGCCGTCGTCTCGATCGGCCCACCACGTGCCGCGTTCAGGGAGGTGTAGAAGGAGGAGGGTGCACTGGCGGGATTCGAGACCGAGTTCACGATCCCAGGGTTAGTGCCTCCCGTACTGCTCGAAACCGAGCCGCCACTGCTCAGGTCCGGCAGCGGTTGATTGAAGTAGCCGGTAAGCGGGAGGTGCATGATGGTGTAGGCCGCCCTGATGGTGGTGCGCGGTGTGGGGGCTACGGAGATGCCGATGCGCGGTTCGAACTCCTTCCAATTGATTGCCCATAAATACTTGCTTACCCCGCAGGTCCCCGGGAAGCATAAGGCCGCTGGACTCGACACTCCGCTCGCACTGTAGTTCTGATTCAGCACGATTACCGGCTGATTGTTGTATTTCTCCATGCGCGGAGTTTCCAGGTTGTAACGCAAGCCGAGATTGAGAGTGACGTTGGGAAGCACACGCCAGTCATCCTGGATATAGCCAGCGTCATAGCGCCACCGATAATATCCGGGTATAGAGAGGGGAGAGGCGATATAAGACGACACAATCCCGAGGTCAAAGGTAGCGAGGGGTGCACCTCCGCTGGACCCGTTGTTGGTATTGGCCTGCGCGAACGTGTAGGCTCCTCCGGTTGTATAGCTGTTGTCGTACTGATTGGACTGGATCCAGCGCAGATCGACCCCGAACTGGAACAGATGGCGTCCGCGTTGCCAGGTAACGTCGTCGCCGAAGATGAAGTTCTGGTCGACTTGATTGCCGATACCCGACCCGCCTGGGGTCACTCCACCTGAAAGTGCATAACTGACGCCGGTGGCGTTGAATCCGCCGAGGGACGGAAAGCCGTAGCCCAATGCCGCTGGCGTGAGACCGTATTTTGCCCCAAAATCCTGCGTCATGGCGCCGGGCGGCAGAGTCCTGTTATCGACCGCACGCAGGTAGGAGTAGTGGGCGTTATTCACGATCGCATTGGAAAACACATGAGTGTATCCGATCGCCACATCGTGGTTGATCGATGAATCAGCTGGGGTCTGGGTAAGGGGGTTGTCCTGGGAGACCGCAAAAAAACGAGGCGCGGTAATCGGAATGACCGTATAGCGGACAAAGATCTGGTCTCTGCTCCCCAGTTGTTCGTCGATGCGGAAAGAGTAGCGATTGTCGACGTCGCTCACACCGCGGCGATAACTCGCATTCTGTCCGGCGGTGTCATACGTCCCGTTGGGATTGTCGAAGGTGACATAGGGGCCGGGGTTCGATGGAGTCGGCATGAGGGACATCACAAACTGAGCGAATGGGTTAGCCGCAAGGGCGTTCGACACGTCGTTGACTGCGGGAGCTCCGTTGGCAGGAGTGATAGGCAGATACAATCCAGTGTTCCCATATTGAGCGCCGCATGGAATTGCAGAGGGGACATTCTGACAATACGCATAGGGCGAAGGAGCAGCGTACGGCGAGTTAGCGCCACCTAAGGGGGCTTGATAGTACAAACTACCGATTCGAGGCGCAGCCACAGCCGCTGCGTACCCCTGGTTCTTCAATACCGTTAGATTGAGTAGCGGGAGCGTGTTATTCAGATGTCCTGCAAGGTCGTCGGGGGTAAGGAACGTTCCACGCACATTAATCGTGTTGTTGAGCCGGGCTGGCTCAACCCCAACATAGAAGAAAGTCTTCGAGCGCCCATCGTACAGTTTGGGGATCCGAACAGGTCCACCCACATAAAAGCCGTAGAAGTTCTCGTGCAGTTGAGGTGGAATTGGGGCAGCGCTGACCTGCTTAGCCTGAAAGAATGGGTCCGAATGACGCCAGGTGATGGCTCCGTGATACTCGTTGGTTCCCGCCCGGCTCGCCTGGACGATCATTCCACCACCGGTACGGCCGTATTTCGCGGAGATTCCCCCCGTGATCACCGTCGTCTCCTGCACCATGTTTCCAGACAGATTGACGCCGGCCCGCGAATAGCTCGCCTGGGTGACATCCGATCCATCGACCATAATCGAACTGGAACCCGCTGGCGCACCGGCTATGCTGATGTTCGACCCCGGGGTCACTGCTCCGGCGGTGATGCCCGGATTTTCGGAGTCGATTCCTCCGGCTGCAACTGGATCCCCCACAACTCCCGGTACTAACAGCGCCGCCTCGAGCGAGCTGCGCTCCGGGTAAGGGAGGGACTCTACCAGCGAGTGATCCACCGTCGTGGTGACATCCGAAGTGTTCTTCGAAAGCAGCGCCTCCTCCGCTGTCACCGTAATGGAGACGTCGTTGCTTCCAATCTTGAGAGTCACATCGATGGAAACCGAAGCCGCGGCTCCTACCGTAATGCTTTCCACCGTCGATCTCTGAAATCCATCCGCCGTCACGGTTACCGTATAGGGACCGGGATTCAAGGAACCTATCGAATAAAATCCCTGGGCGTTCGTCTTGGTCGTGACCGAAACCTTCGTGTCGAAGTTGGTGATCTCCACCACCGCCTTTTGAACCAGAGCGCCCTTGCCATCGATGACTCGGCCGGTGATCGCGCCCTGTCCGGATTGTCCGAGCGAGCTCAACGTGACTCCAAATAAAAGGAGCATACAGACCAGTAAAGTGCGTATCAGGGCAAAAACCGTCGATCCTTCGAATGTGTATGACTGTGTAATGCGGGCTTCAAACGGCGTTTGATTCAACACATGGACTCCTATTGGGTTGCTTTGTAAAGGCTAGCTGCCGCATTCGGCCGGCATGCAAATATGGTCCATGACCGGTCTGTATCTCAGGGGTTCGGACTATTGGGCCCCACCACCGAGGGCGCTCGAATCGGGGCCCGGGCCGGCGAAGAAACAATAAGCGGCGAGACCGCCCGACCGGCAAACGATGCTTGGTGCAACAGGACAACCGGAGATGAACCATCTCATTCGTGTGGGCTCTTGGAACGATTTCGGCATCAGGATCGAACTCTTGGTCAAATTTGCACCCGGACTTTCAACGCCACACAACCCTAATACCCATACTCCACGGCTGACAACGTTAGAAGCGAGCCCTAACGTGAGTTCAAATCATTGATTCGTATAGGCTTACAGAGTAGAAAAATGTCTAACAGCGGACGCATTCTTGTTCCGTAGAGTCGTGGAATGCGGTGCACAACCGAATCGCACACGTGGTGGTATCATTGGTCCGCTGGAACACGAACAGACAGTCCTTCCGATAACGGTTCCACTTTTCGCACTGTACTACCCGCGTGCCTCACGAAAGCCATGAGGTCTCGGATATCGAACAACGATAGATTCGCCGGTTGAATCGCGCGTATTTGTCTCTTTTGAGGCGGTATTCTTCATGCAGGCCCAAAGCAAAACTGACGAGCGCAAAGCCCAAGTCACTCAAATCTCGCAGTCCGATATAGACCTGCACGAACTCCGCCAGCATCTCCAGGAGATGGTCTCTGGTCCAGCCTTCAAGAGCAGTCATCGCAGTGCGCAATTTCTCACCTACATCATGGAGCAAGCAATTGCGAGAAACTTCGACTCCCTTAAAGAGCGAGTGATTGGAGTGGAACTCTTCGGGCGTTCTCCCTCGTACAACACGGGAGAGGATTCCATTGTCAGGACCACCGCCAGCGACGTTCGCAAGCGCCTGTTACAGCACTACGGAAGCAACGGAACTTCCAGCAAGTTTCGGTTGAGTCTCCCGCTCGGCTCCTACATCCTTGAAATCGCGCATTCCAGTCTCGACAAGTCAGATCTGATAGAAGAACCCGCGAGCGCCTCACCCGCCAACTCGCTTATTACCACAGTTGTGGAAGAGCATCTGACCACCGTATCGCGCTCGGATATCCTGGAATCAGATCGGGATGCGGCCTCCGTTCAGGGCGCAACTGTGGTCAAGACGCAGGACAGCTTCCGTTGGGTGTTCCTCAGCCTACTGTTCGTTGCTGTTATCGCCGTTTGCGTGGCGGGTACGACTTGGTACCGCTTTTCCCGCCCAATATCAGCTGCTGCCCGCGCCCCTTTGTGGTCCGCGCTTTTCGACTCTGCTCATCCCACGCATCTGGTCACCAGCGATTACGCGCTCGTTGGCCTGCGCGAAATCACCGGAAAGTCTGTGTCGCTGGCCGATTATGCGAATCGCAAGTATCTTCCCGAATCGAATCAAGCGACACCGGAAGAGCTTCGATATTTCACTGCTCTTCTCGCAGGCAGTTCGACCTCTGATGTCGATGCTCCCATCATCGCCAGAGTCTCCGCCCTGGCTCAGCAAAATCAGAAGGCCATCGATACACGCGCATCCCGCCACATCACCATCTCCGACCTGCGAACCGACGATAACTTCATCTTCCTGGGCAGTCCGTCTTCCAATCCGTGGTCGTCGCTCTTCAGCAACGAACTGGATTTTCAGTTTGTGATCGACAAAGCCACCCAACGGGAGATTATCCAGAACGTGCGGCCTGGCCCTCACGAACCGCCAGCGTATGTGCCAACCGCCCTCGGGGGAGGGACCGGCGAATCGTACGCAATCGTTGCCCTGGTCCAGAATCTTGATCAAAACGGGCAAGTTCTGATTGTCGGCGGAGCGAACGGCGAAGGCACAGACGCCGCGGGTCGGCTAATCACCGATCCCCTCCATCTTTGGTCCGCCTTGAAGTCCTGCGGCATGGAACAACGCAGCCCGCTCCGACACTTCGAGCTTGTGCTCCGCCTCAGCACGCTCGCAGGTTCCCCAACACATCTGGATGTCGTTGCCTGCCACCTGCTACCAGGTACTGCGTCACGCTGAGGCTATTTCTGTTCTTGGTTGAACAGCATATCGGCCAGCAGATGTGTGTTTGAGTGTAGCTTATCCTTAGTTTCTTCTCGTGAGCGTTCACAGCTTATCGCACTTAGCCTCGTGCCTGGCACTCAACCGGGATGTTGAAGTGTTGGGTACCTGACGTTCCCGGGCGTTTCGAATCCTGCGAAGCAAGCCCAGGCCTAAACAAATATGAGCTTTTACTTCACGGGTCATCTGTCGGTGCCAAACAAGCAACTTTGATCTTAGCGTTGTCGCCACATGGTAACCGCATACGAGCTAACAGTGTTTTCTAGATAACACCTCGGCTATCGTTGCCAGTCAGGTCGTTCATAAATCAACATAGGTTCGCTACTGAGTTTGGCAAGATCGGTTTGCGGATCCGACCTCGGTTTCCTTGAGTAGGAGATGCCCACGGGATCAGCAAGATTGTGGTCTCACGGAGCCACCTCTTATCTGTAACGTTGCGAACTTGGTACTGAAGAGTGACGACTGGGAACGCCTTTGCTGAAGCGAAGCAACCATCGCCGCGCCGCTCTGCGATCTTAGAAGGAGCTATAAGGTGGAAATGAATCGGCGTACGTTGTTGGCGAAAGCCGGAAGTGCCTCTCTGTTGGCCGCATTTGCACCAGGTGGAGATATCTCCGCGCTGACCGCGAGCGGGAAAACTGGTCTTCTTATAGCGGATCCCCGCTCCCGCGGTGCGCGCGGCGACGCAAAAAGCAATGACCGGAATGCGATTCAGGAGAGCATCGACGAATGCGCTGCGGCAGGTGGCGGAATCGTCTATATAGCTCCAGGAATCTATCTGAGCGGAATGTTGCTGCTAAAAAGCAACGTAACTTTATATCTCGACGCCGGCGCGACCATCTTAGGCAGCAAGAATATTGACGACTATCCCCCGCAATCAGGCCCAGACGCGCACGCCGACGCGGGCGTCCGTCACCTGATCGCCGCCCGCAAGGCCGATAATATCGCCATTTGCGGTCATGGCACGATTGATGGGCAAGGGCCATCCTTCTGGAAACAGAACGGAACGCCTGCGCCTACAGAGGACAATCTATGGAGGTCGGTGATCACCTGGGAATGGGAGGCTCTGCCTCGACCTTCTCCAATGATTGAACTCATCGAATGTACCAACGTTCGTATCGAGGGAATCACCCTAAAGGATGCGCCCGGCTGGACCCTGCGACCGATCGCCTGCAACTCCGTCTTCATTCGAGGTATTCGCATTCGCAATCACATCAACGGTGTCAACACTGACGGCATTGACGTCACCTGTTCACAGAATGTCCTGATCTCGGATTGCGACATCTCTAGCGCCGACGATGCTATCTGCATTAAAAGCGAAAATCCATATGGTCCCCTGGAACTCACACGGAATATCACGGTGACCAACTGCATCCTCACCGGCTGCTGCAATGGCTTCAAGATCGGGACCGCCACGAGAGGCGGAATTGAAAACATCACCTTCTCCAACTCCATCATCGAGAACCGCGACGTCCCCTACAATCAGCGACTCGAAGGCGGCATCGTCATCGAGATGGTGGACGGAGGGTGGCTGGAAGGAATCACCATCACGGGCATCCGGATGCAGCGCGCACGTGTGCCTATCTTTATCCGACGAGGCAATCGTACGCCGCGACCGGATGGAACGCCAGGCTACCTTCGTGGAGTCATGATCGACGGTGTCCATGCCAGCGGTGCGATCGTTACCAGTTCGATCACTGGAATCCCTGGATTCCCTGTCGAAGACGTCACGCTTTCCAACATTCGGATAGACAGTGAAGAGCATGGCAAAGAAGCATGGGCGCGGGCGGAAGTTCCAGAGAGAGAACAGGAGTATCCGAAGTCGCTCATGTTCGGCAGGCTCCCAGCGGCCGGACTTTATTGTCGTCATGTGGCCGACTTGCGGCTGCACGGCATTGACCTTCGTCTCACCGCAAGCGAGGAACGGCCCGCGCTTATCTGTGACGATGCAGGGCACATCGATGTATCCGGGTTCCGCTCCACAAGCATCTCTGGCAAGCAGCCCGTTGTCCTGTTGAACGCGAGCCGAAATGTGTGGCTGCGTGATGGGCGGGCGCCTGAACAAACAGATTGCTATCTCGAAGTTCGCGGGAAACAGTCGGCCGGCATCGTACTCAGCCACTCGGATCTGATCAATGTGCGACAGACCACCGTTACTACGGGCGGAGCCGCCGAGAACGCTGTTACACAGTCATTCAATATCCTACGGGCAGCCTCCGCAGGATAGCTATCGCAAGCCATGCGGCATAGACCGAAGAAAGCAAGCTCGGCACTGAATGCGGCTAGCCACGGCCTATCATCTGTCAGCCTTATCTCTGGAGTAGCTACCTAGCGTGGAAGGAGCGCACGATCTTGCAACTATTTGAAAAATGGACGTACTTGGACTCGGCGACATGGTTGATCGTCATCGTCATATGCACGCCATTCTTGCATGCCGCCTCCGCCCATTCGGCCCCCAAAAAAGATCTAGTTGAATATGTGTCTCCCAATATCGGGGGCATCGGCCAACTGCTCACTGCGACCATTCCTTATGTGCAACTTCCCCATGGCATGGCGCGGCTCGCTCCGATTACAATGCCCAATATCTCAGATCGCTATCTTGCCGATAAAATCAGCGGCTTCCCCGCTGGCCCGGCGCTCTTGATGGCCTCTATTGGAGATGGCGGAACGAATCCGGATGCATACGCCTCCGGATTCGACCATGATTTTGAGACATCAACTCCCTACTACTACGCGGTCGACCTTGATACATGGGGAATAAAAGCCGAACTGACAGTTGGACAGGACAGCGCATATTACCGGTTCACATTTCCAAAGACGCCACGCGGACATCTGATGTTGAGTCTCGGAACGGATGCTGAATTGCAGGTTGTTAGCGATAGGACTCTTCAAGGCAGCCAGGAGATCCATGTTGAATTTACCCCTATCGTCGCAAAGGCCAGCGCCCCAAGAGAGTATTTCTACATTGAATTTTCCCGGCCGTTCGGTCAATGGCAAACATGGTTCGACAAGAAGCTCACACAGGAGGCCAATCTCACTGGAGATAAGATCGGCTTCGTATCGGATCTTGCTTTTGCTGCCGGACAGCAGGTCGAAGCGCACGTCGGGATCTCCTACATCAGCGTCGAGCAGGCAAAGAAAAATCTTCTTCGCGATAGCCGTGGCCTGAGCTTCGATCAGGTCCAGCAGTCAACTCGGTCCGCCTGGAATAAGGCTCTGGGCGCGGTTAGCACCACGGGTGGCACGGAGAAACAGCGCACCATCTTTTACACCGCCCTTTACCGCTCGCTCGGCCGTATGACCGACATTACGGAGGATGGTCGCTACTACAGTGCATTCGACCACTCCGTACACGATTCAGGTGGGCATAATTTCTATGTGGACGACGGCATCTGGGACACGTATCGCTCACTGCATCCCCTCCAATTGCTCTTAGATCCGCGACGTCAACAAGACATGATTCGTTCCTACCTCCGCATGTACGAGCAAAGCGGGTGGCTTCCTTCGTTCCCGTCTATCGCCGGTGAACAGTCTCCGATGATCGGCCACCATGCCGCTGCGTTGATCCTCGACGCCTATGCAAAAGGCTATCGGGACTTCGATGTCGAAGAGGCTTATGAAGCGATCCGCAAGAATGAAACCGAGGCCACCTTGCTGCCTTGGCGGCGCGGTCCGCTGACCGCCCTTGATCGTGTCTACTTCGACAAGGGATTCTTCCCGGCGCTCTCCTACGGAGAAAAGGAATTTGCGCCGGAAGTCGACCATGGGGAACGACGCCAGGCCGTCTCCGTAACGATCGAAAACAGCTTCGACGATTGGTGCCTCGCTCAATTAGCGAAAGCAATGGGTAAGAACAAAGATGCTGACTACTTCAGCCGTCTGGCTCACAACTATCAAAATGTTTTCAATCCGACCATCGGATTCATGGCGCCAAGAAGCGCCGAGGGAAAATGGGTCGAGCATTTCGACCCAAAGCTCGGCGGGGGCCAAGGCGGAAGAGAATACTTCACGGAAGTCAACTCCTGGATTTATACCTTCGGCGTCCAGCACGACGTGGCTGGCCTGATGCAACTGATGGGTGGCCGCGATCAATTCAATGCCAAACTCGATAAGCTCTTTCAAGAGCAATATAGCGAGTACAAGTTCCAGTTTCTGAGTCAATTTCCTGACGCTACCGGTCTGGTCGGACTTTATGCCCAAGGCAACGAGCCAAGCCTCCACATACCATACCTTTACGATTTCTCCGGTCAGCCCTGGAAGACACAGCGCCGAGTACGCGAACTCATGGATGTCTGGTATGGCGATGGCCCGCTCGGCATTCCCGGCGACGACGACGGCGGAGAGACATCCTCGTGGTATGTCATGAGCGCAATGGGCTTCTATCCGGTATGCCCCGGAAGCCCGGTTTACGAGATTGGCAGTCCAATATTTGCGAAGACAGTTATCCGCATCGGCGGAGCGGGCGAGTTCACCGTCATCGCCGACGGCGTCTCTAAACAAAACAAATATATCCAATCGGCTACCCTGAATGGCCGACCTCTCGAGAAGGCGTGGTTCCGCCATGCCGACATCGCTCAAGGCGGAACACTCATCCTCAAGATGGGAGACAAGCCCAATCGAGCTTGGGGGAGCTCTCGGCAAGATGCCCCGCCCTCAATGTCGAACGAAGAAGCGAATGCAACAAAATGAAGATAGTTTTGCAAGGTGCTGGCGCATTAATCCACTGGCTAGTGGCCAATCCCTGGAGTCAAGTGCAGCTTCGCTATCTTACTAAATCAAGATGAGCACAAGAGGAATCGACCTTGGCTTGAATGCCAAATTGCTGGTAAGAGGCATATTGAATATGAAGAAAGCACTTTCCGCACTTATAGCGCTAGCACTTCTGTCACCCCTTCCAAGCTTAGCTCAGAATTGGGTGGGAACCTGGGCCGCCGCTCCCCTAAATTGGTCATCGGTTGTTACGCCCAACCTTTCCATCGGATCTGAGGCTCTCACAGTTCGACAGGTTGTTCACGTGTCTCTAGGAGGACGGAAAGTACGTCTGGCCCTCAGTAACGAATTTGGCCACTCCCCTCTTCTCATCTCGGATGTTCACTTTCAAGAGCACGATTCGAAGGACTCCATCATTCCAGAATCCGATCACAAAGTAACGTTCAGCGGCAAAGCCGCCATAACGATCCCTGAGGGCGAGTTCGTCACAAGCGATCCGGTTGATTTTGCACTCGAGAACTCCTCAGATGTCGATATCAGCTTCTTCGTCCCGAAGCGGCCTGTAACGTCGATGACGATGCATCCGCTCTCAAGGGAAACCACTTACATCAGTTCAGGTAACGAGGTGACGTCAATCTCGCTTACATCGCCTACGACAATTCAACACTGGTATTTCCTCAAGAATGTTCAGGTTGAAGCCCCCAAAGAGTCTTTCGCGATAGTTGCTGTAGGCGACTCCATCACAGATGGATTCGCCTCTACGGCAGACAAGAATCGACGTTGGACAGACGATCTGGCGACCCGACTGCTCGCAAGCCCCGAGACACGGCATATCGCTGTGCTGAATGAGGGAATTAGCGGCAACCGGCTTCTGAAACCAGATACCGGCCCCGCACTCCTTGACCGCTTGCATCGTGACACCTTGAGCGCTCCAGGTGTCAAGTACATCGTTCTTCTTATTGGCATCAATGACATCGGCCGAACCGCCAAGCCCCACAACCCGAACGATCCTGTCACTATTGCGGAGCTTCTTGAGGGGTATTCGCAAGTCATCCACCGTGCTCACGCAGACGGGATCAAGGTGATTGGCGCTACGCTTACGCCTTATACCCACGCAAATTATGCGTCACATGAGGGGGAACGGATGCGGCAAGCACTTAACACCTTTATTCGCCAGCCCGACAACTTTGATGGAGTGATCGACTTCGATAAGGTTGTGCGCGATCCGAATCATCTCGATGAAATTCTTCCTGCGTATAACGATGGGGATCATCTGCATCCGAACGATGCTGGTTATCAAGCTATGGCTGATGCTGTCGATCTCTCTTTGTTTCGCTGAATGGCTCGTCGTCAGCACTGCCCGGCCAGCGCCGCTTTTTCAGCGGAGCGTGCGCTCACCTTCAGCGTCATTTCTTGGTTCTTTTCGCTCAACAAGCCGGGAACTTGTTCATGGAAGGTAATGTAATGAAACGCCTATTGCTTTCAATAATTGTTATGCTTTTTTCATCACCCGTGTTTGCCGCCGACAAGCTCAAATGCGAGCAAATGATCGCTCTTGCAGCTTCTGGTGAGTCTGGGCTTAAGGAGGCAATTCGAGGAAGTTTTGCTGATACCGCTCTTAAATCTGGCACAGCATTTCTTTTTCATGGAGGAGATTTCTTTTTCGCGTTTGAGAGTAATGATCAGCCGACGCTGGTTGTCGATGACGGCACTTCGCGCGTCATGAAACAACTCACAGGCACCTCCATCTGGTATGTCGCCGTAATCGGGCTTCGCGTGAGCTACGATCATCGCTTTCATTACATCGTGAATGGGAAAAGCATTGGTGGCGCTGCCGACCTTCCAGCGCTCGGTCCCCTCTCTTATCTGCAGCCTGGTATCCCCTCGGGAACCCTCAGCGATTCAATATCTGTCGTCAGCAAAGTTTATCCAGGCATGGTGAGCGCTTATAGAGTCTATATTCCGGCGCAGTACGACCCCAACGTCTCTGCGGCGCTCATGGTTTTTCAAGATGGCGCGGGATACCTGGATCGAGAGGGTATGTACCCAGCTTTGAATGTAATCGACAACCTTGTTGCGATGAAGAACGTTCCTGTCATGATAGGTGTCTTCGTGAATCCGGGCGACATCGCGGACGCTCCAAAGTCACCCGACTTCGCATTCGTGCAACGGTATATGAAGGAAAACGGTGGAACCTTAAAAAGCGATTTCCGCAGCGAGGAATACGACACGGTGACCGACCGCTATAACCGTTATCTTCGCGATGAAGTCCTGGCCAAGGTCGAGACGAAATACAACATCCGCAAAGACGCTTACAGCCGCGCCACAACTGGTTTTTCCTCAGGTGGAATCTGCGCTTTCAATACGGCCTGGTTTCGTTCGGATGAATTCAGCAGAGTCATTTCTTGGTCAGGGAGCTTCAGCGCGCACCAATGGAAGGAGATTCCGGGGGATCTGGATGGCGGGCAGGATTATCCTGAAAAGATTTTGCGTGAGCCACATCGCAACATTCGCGTCTGGCTGGCTGATGGCTCGAGAGATCTGGAACTGCGCGACGGAAGCTGGCCGCTCGATAATATCCGCATGGCTAACGCCCTGAAGATGGCTGGCTACGACTTTCACTTTTCCTTTGGAATGGGAGCACACAGTCCCGCTTATGGCGGTACTCAACTACCGGAAGAGATGATCTGGCTGTGGAGGGACTACGACCCGGCA
Organism: Granulicella rosea; assembly: GCF_900188085.1. Classification (GTDB taxonomy): domain Bacteria; phylum Acidobacteriota; class Terriglobia; order Terriglobales; family Acidobacteriaceae; genus Edaphobacter; species Edaphobacter rosea. The sequence goes on along the minus strand of NZ_FZOU01000001.1, from coordinate 986,849 downwards.
AAGACCTCGCAAGTGTATGAAATGGAGCCGAGCGAGAAAACCAAACCCCTCTTCCGCGTGTCTATCACTAACCGCGATGCAAACTGACGAAAGGCCGAACCGATTCGTTATGGCGGGAACTGGTTGCTCTAAGAACAAGACCCTAACACTTTGTTGTCTTTGCGAAGCACTCATCGAGGAAAGCTGCTAAGGAGCGTATATGTTGAGACACCGTTACTTGGCGACCATCGTCGCGTTCGTCACGCCATTCGCACAGGTCACATACGCTCAGACGCAAACTCCCCCTCCCCAAGTGGGGCCATACCTTGCTCACATCCTCCCCGGCGGACCTGCACTCTCAAAGCAGATGCCTGTAGACATCGTTCAGCCTAAAGGCTGGACCGAGTGGGCTTGGGTGCAGCTCGAACCACTTGCGCCTCTACAGACCGCGACGATCGCAGGCATCGGAAAGCCCGCGAACGGTTTTGTGGCCCCTCTTCTCTTGACAGCAGGACATGCGGCCGTTCGGGCCACATCCGGAAAGATCTGTGAAGATCCCTCTGTTCTCACGCCGTCTGCATGGCATCTGATTGCGAGTGTCTATCATGATGAGAAGTTAGACTTACTTGTCGACGGTGAACCGGCATGTTCGATGTCGATGGAGTTCGGTCAAGATTCCAACGAACTCACTCTTGGGCCGACACCTGTTTCCGTGCAGGAGACGAGGTTTGACGGAAAGATTGCTTTCGGTGCGATAGCGGGCGCACTCGGAACGGACGAGATACGTACGCTTTATCGGCACGGCCCTCAACTTGGCGCAGGTGTCTTCGAAGAAAATGCCAAATCCTGGCATCTTCAGACGAAGCAGCAACTGGGCTACATCGCGCCTCAGCCACCCGAGATGATGCCTCATGGTTCCCTGCACTTGGCGCCAGTCGAGCGCCCTGTCCCGATAGCGAAGTCCTCACTGCTGGCCGAACCCGACGGCTCCTGGCAGATCGCCGCAAACTGGAAGTTGTTGTACGACGTAGCGGTTCCTGCAAATTCTCTCTCAGGCCTAGTCGTTTCGAAACCTGGCTTCGATGACCGTACCTGGCTTCGAGCAACCGAACCTGGAACGGTCCTTACCACCCTCGTTGATCGAGGCATCTTCCCAGACCCCACCTTCGGGCTGAATAATCTTTCTATCCCCGAGTCTCTCAACAAACAACAATATTGGTATCGTGTGGAGTTTGAAAGCCCGTCCCGCTCAACTGCGCGTCGGCAACTGGTTTTCGCAGGGATCAACTACGAGGCGGAGATCTGGCTTAACGGACAGAGGCTTGGCTCGATTCGTGGCGCCTTCAATCGGGGAGTCTTCGACGTATCCGGCAAGCTAAAAGCAGGCCACAACGCTCTCGCTGTGCTCGTATCGCCGCCACCGCATCCTGGCATTCCGCAGGAGGCCTCGCTGTTGGCCGGCCCGGGTGAAAACGGCGGCATAATGGCGATCGATGGCCCGACTTTCATTTGCTCCGAAGGTTGGGATTGGCTGCCAGCTATTCGGGACAGAGAGACGGGAATTTGGCAACCTGTCATACTTCGTAACTCCGGCGAGATCCAGCTCGGCGATCCACAGGTGACGACCACTCTCCCGCTACCGGACATCAGCACTGCCGACGTAAGCATCCGTGTACCGGCACGCAATATCGCAGACACAACGCAGAACGTCTCGCTCGTCGCTGAATTCGAAGGCGTCAGTCTTCGTCTGCCCATCAGCATCAAACCGGGCACCAAAGAGATCGTGCTGGATAAGGAACGCTTCCCACAGCTTCATCTGCTGCATCCTCGTTTGTGGTGGCCTAACGGCTACGGCAGCCCGGACTTGTATCATCTCAAGCTTCATATCGAATCCGCCGGAATCGTGGAAGATAGCCGGACAGTCACCTTCGGTATACGCGAAGTAAGCTACGAGCTCAGTCTCTTCGATGCTGCAGGCCGTTTGGATCGAGTAGAAGCTTTGCCCCAGAGAACCATGGCGAAGAAGTTCAACCCCGTTCTCGTCAATCATGAAGCTTTACGGCAAACCGAGGGCGGCTGGGCCGCCACCATCGATCCTCGCGCCGAAGCCACAGACTCAATCTTGCCGGTGAAGAACGAGCCTGGAATGACCGACCTTGTCATTAAGGTTAACGGCGTCAGAATAGCGGCTCGCGGCGGCAACTGGGGATTGGACGACGCGATGAAGCGCGTCACTCGCGACCGGCTTGAGCCATACTTTCGTCTGCATCGAGAGGCCAATCTCAACATCATTCGAAATTGGGTGGGTCAAAATACGGAAGAGGTCTTCTACCAGCTTGCCGACGAGTACGGCCTGATGGTATGGAATGATTTCTGGGAATCGACACAAAACTACAACGCGGAAGCCGACGATACCAAACTCTTTCTCGACAACGCGCGCGATACTGTGCAGCGATTTCGCAATCACCCCTCGATCGTTCTCTGGTGCGGCCGCAACGAGGGCGTGCCACAACCGGTTCTTAACCGTGGCTTGATTGATATCTTCGCTCAGGAAGATGGAGCTCGCCTGTATCTGCCCAGCTCCATTGCAATCAACTTGCGTCCAAGCGGTCCCTACAGCTGGACCGACCCGCAGTTATATTTCACCCGTTCGAATCGTGGATTTTCAGTCGAACTCGGCATCTCTTCGTTTCCGACCCGCGAGGCTTTCATGTCAAGCATGCCCACCGCCGACCAATGGCCAATCAGTGACAACTGGGCCTATCACGACTGGCATCAACAGGCTGGAGGAGACACTCACGAACTGATGAAGGAAATGGAGAGGCAGTTTGGCCCTTCAACTTCTCTCAACGAGTTCGAGCGCAGAATCCAGATGTTCAACCTCGTCGATCACCAGGCAATCTTCGAGGGGTTCTATCAACATCTATGGCGGCCAAACAGTGGCCGCATGATCTGGATGACTCACCCTTCGTGGCCGAGCGTCATGTGGCAGATGTACAGCTCTGACTACGACACCCAAGCTTCCTTCTACGCGATTCGGCGCGCCAATGCTCCTTTGCATGTGCAGATGGATCCTTCTGACGGCACAATCGCGATCGTGAACACAACCCGAACGGAGGAGAACGGCCTCCACGTTCTGGCAGCGGCCTATTCGTTGTCCAACCAGCGCCTAGCGCAGCTCAGCAAAGTACTGCATGCAGACAGCGATGCAACCACAGAGGCAGGCCAACTCGATCTGCCGGCGATCTTCAAAAATGCGGACGTTGCGCTTATTCGGCTTGAACTGCGCGACGCGAACGAAGCTCTTCTTGCAGATAACTTCTACTGGCTTGGTCCGAAGAGCGCCTCCTATCGAAAGCTTCTCGATCTTCCAGAAAATACATTGGCCGTCCAAACGCGCGAGTTAGCAGCTGAAACTCATGAGACCGCCAAAGAGCGGGTCATCACCGTGACTCTCTCCAATCATCAGAGCACAGCGGCGCTTGCCATCAAGGCCACGCTGGAACGCGGCGACGGGAGTCGAGTTCTCCCCGCCTATTACTCGGACAATTACGTCTCGCTCCTTCCGGGCGAATCGAGGACGGTATCCATACATTTTTCGAATGTGCCTCCTGATAGCACCGGCTTGAAGATCGGAGTCCGCGGGTGGAACGTTAGGGAGTCGACGGTGGCAGTTACTTCGACAGTTCAGTTGAATAGCAAGGCAGGGGCTCGCTAAGCCGCAGCAAGTGTGCCGCAATTTGGCGCGGATGGAGCCAATGAGCGGTCTTTAGTTCACGCTCTGGCGAAAGGAAAAGACGGAATGATCTGACTTTAGCGGGAGGTAAGAACCCTCATCGATCAGGAATGCGTGGAGTATGCTCCCGCAACAATGTGATCATCGATAATGTCTGCCAGAACGGAGTCATCGATGCCTTCCCGTGGACGGGGGTGCCGAACAGCGGCTTGGTCGATGACCCAATCGCGAACAACACTGTCGTGAACGGTTGGCTGAGGATCGGAGGATCGGTTCCGATTATCAACTCAAACACCCGGTCAATAAATAACCTGTTTGTTTTCGACGGCTCCATTGCTTCCGTCTCCGTGTGCGAGGGAGTCGAATTTTCGCATAATCTATGGTCCACAAAACCTGCAGATGCGGTCATGGGAACGGGGAGCATCATTGCGAATCCCTTGATTTCGCAGCCCGATATTGATGGCCTTAGCAACGTAAGGATCAGCGACCTTACCCCGCTGTCAAGATCACCGGCGCGGGGAGCGGGTCTAGATGTGAAAAGAATGGTTCCCACCGATGCCCTAGGCCGCGCACGCGGACCCCATCCCAGCATCGGAGCGATTGAAATCGCTCCTTAGCAGAAAGGTTTTTCTGTCCGTCGGACGTTTAGCTCATGGGACTGGCAATTCTTGTCATCGTGCTCCGATTGCCTCGCCCCCGACGACAATGCCTACCGATAGAACCGAGACAGTCGCTGTGACTGCTATGGGCCCGCCGAGTTCTACTCACATGCGGCGCGGATCTGTTTCCACAACTATTGAAAGAGGTGCACGTGGCAATGCAATTTAGGAGCGTTCACTTGTGCGCACAGTGCGGACACTCGATTCCCCTTGAAGAAATCGATGGCAAAGCTGTCGCACTGGGCATCATTGCCTGTCCAAGCTGTAGCTCCACCGGAGCCGTCAATCTCCAGATCGTCGAGTTCATCGAGCAGGATATTTTTCCTGCGCCGGAATGACGCCCACAACCGGCGAGGTCGCGCACAGCAACAGGGACATCGAAGTAAACTGCACGGTCTCCAATTTGCGAATAAGTGCTCGAACGACGCTGCTCACGAGTTTGGAATGATTGTCGGATCGCGACGCCAAGTAGGTCTTGATGCAAAGCGCAGCCTCTTCAAGAGGACGCACGGCCACACCGGTGCGCGCAATAGTCAAAGCGTCGGCTTTGGTCAGCAACACAACACTCTCGTTCTCCTCCAAAAGTGCGTAGGCTTCTTCAACCGCCATGAAATGATGTACGCCTCTTGGCGCTGCGTTTTGTTCTATGGCAAGAGTCAACAATCGTTCGTAGAGCATGGGATGAGTCTGGCGTTCGAAGAGCACCCACTGTCTTTGCGCCAGTTGTTTCATACGGAGAGCGGGATAGGCCACTAGTCGGTCAGTACCCAAGATCGCAATATAGAACGGCGCCTCCGCCACTTTGATCTTCGTCAAGAGCGGAGCTTCCGGAGGCTCGGTTAGAAAAGCCAGATCGAGAACTCCGGTCTCAACGTCACGCACCAGCTCATGGACCAGCCGGGTATGCAGTTCTATCCGAAGTTTCGGATACTTTGTCATTCGCATCTCGAGTAGCGTAGATACAAGAAATGGATCCATATGAGGGGACCGACCGACGTTCAGTACCGCCTCGACATCTTCTTTCGCGGTGCGAACTGCCTGGAGGGCCCGATCCGCGTGAAGCACCGAGAGACGCGCTTCCTTGAGGAATGCCTGTCCTATTTCGCTGAGTATCACGGTCCGATGATTGCGAGCGAAGAGAATCGCACCCAGTCTACTTTCCAATTCCGCGATCTGCTTGGTCAGGGTAGGTTGAGTAATTCCCAGACGATAGGCCGCTCGAGCGAAACTCAACTCTTCGCCGAGAGCGATAGCCGCCTCCATCAATTTGATCTCGCTTCTTGCCATTGCGTGTCCCGAGCAGCTCTGAAGGGCGCGTGGAGATTTCAGTGCCGGACATTCGCAACATGCGGAAATCTCCGACCTCAGTAAAGAACCTGGACCAGCCATGCTCTCAGTATGGTAAATCCACCAAATTCAGTTGGGCCGCAAATGTCGAGATAATCGACGATAGCTTGCCCGCGATGAGGAGCATCTTGAATTCGTGCGCTAAACGCGCGCGCCCAATCCCCTATCAGAGGTTGCATGCAGCCTTTCGCCGATGCAACCTTCTCGAGTCCAATCGTCAAGGGCGCGTGTGTCCGCAGGGAGCATTGACAGACTTCAGCCTCTGATCGAGGCGTGAAAAATGAAGTGGGCCACGATCCAAGCCGCTTGTCTTGGAATCCAAGTCTCCGCCCCCTTCCAGAACAACACACAGAATAAGACGAAGAAGCCAGCTCCAAATGAATCTCTCACGATGCCCCAAACCGACGAAATCTCGCGATGGACGACCGCGCCGCAACACGGACAGAGCTCAGTCGTCCGATGATGCCTCTCGCGCCCTGCGATCTGCTTCGGCAACTTGGCGGCTTTCTGCTTGAAGATCGTCATCTTCTACCTCCTCATCGTCTTCTCCGCCGTCTGAGGAGCTATCGGCGTTCTGACTTGCCAGGTAAGCTGTCCGCTCGCGTTTATCACGGCGGACCTCCAGCAACTGCTGTCCCACGGTATGCTTGGGCGAATAACAGTACTGTACGTAGGCCTCGAAGAGAGCTTGATTTCGCATTCCGCGGCGCAAGAGATCCTGTTGATGATGCTTGTAGAGATGCATCAGCCCCTCTGGCGTGATTGTGTAGAAGTGCCGCTTACCTCGTTGCGTCACCTCGGCTGGAAGCCAACTCTTTTCGATCCATGCGACAACTTCAGACTTTCGAACATGGAGTGCGGTCGCCAAGCTCTCCAGAGAAAAGAGGTCGCAGCGAATCTCGCGAACGCTAAGGTGATTCCGCATCAGCATATTGCGAATGGCCTTTGGGCTGCGATTCAACTTCCGCGCGACCTCTTCGACCGGGTGCTTTACGAGCTCTTCGCGAACAGTTTCGAACTCCGACTCGGTCCATCGTCGGTGTTCTGCGCGACCCTTGAGACCGTATTGAATGACGAAGCGCCAGCACGCTTCTTTGGACCTTCCCGTGTACCGTTGCAGCCGGACCACCAACTGTTCGAGCTTATTGCCGGAGAGTACCTTCGCCTGCACCACCATCGCCATGGCTTCCGGACTCCAGGGAGGGGAGGGTTTCCTTGGAAGAAGCATTACCATGTTCACCTCGGGGCCCGATGCGATACAGCCTTGCGATCAATCGCGGTTGATAATTTGATCGGGCTCTACGAGATAGCATTCCTTGCGGAGTTTATATTGTCCAATTCCATTCCGGGATTCGGTCATTTCCAAATGGAATGACTCTCAGGCCGGCGAGCCCGCAGTCCACTTCCGAACACTAACGCGCCGTTGCGGGCGTGGAGTAATCACGGAGGACACACGGCTCTCCCCCTTCGTCGCTCATGAACTTTGCCTCGATCGAAAGTTGACTTCTCAGGCATGCTGAGAACGTCGTTCCATCGGTAAATTCGACAAAGATTTCAGGCCCGTAGGCACCATCTTCGTACAACTCGAAGCGGCGCACGACTTTGTTGGTGAGTTCCTTGCACTCGATCATGCTTTTTCCAATGAAAGGGATGACAACAGAGAACTTCCCTGCCGGGTGCAGCTAAATCGGTCAGATTCTAGCGAAACCAACTAGCGATGTCACCCACATTCTATCCTCGACGACGCCGTGCAAGGACTATTCCTTACGGTCAAACTCATCCACGCGAAATCGTTTTCCCAAGCAGCGGGTATCGCGGGCTTGCTATGGGCATCTTGTCGAAGTAAGCACTCGACTCGACCGCTCTCCTAACGCAAAAAGATAGCTGCAGATCGACGAGGCGCAAGATAAGTCAGTTGCATGAAGGCCAACAGAATCTACCCATCATGGCTGCAGTGCTCGTTCTAACCGACACGCGACCCTATCCGCTCTTTCAGAGCAAAGGCCAACTGATGGGTAACGATCGTTCCGCTCACCTCGAAGTGCAGTTCGGGCTCTTGAAGACGCAATCTGTCTCTTTCGACCCAAGACACCCTTACTGAGCGATTATTCGGTGCTTGCCACAACTCCCGTTGGATTGAGTTGAGTCTCATCCGACGGTCACGCTTTCTCGGTAGAGTCTTCATGGACTACTGCCATTCGCAGAGTCTGTGGCGCGCAGCCCGCTCGGCAGACTAAAGTGCGCTGCTTCAGGTACGAGCAGAAGCGCCTTCGCTGAAGCCCCTCCGATCAATTGCAATGAGTAGAGCCAACCCAAGCAATGCGACGTCGCACGCGATGTTTGCCCTGCCACGCGCGATCTTGGCCGCCAGTCCACCGATAGAGCTCAGGACTGCCAAGTGCGACGCTGCGCAACAGAGGATTGGGATCGAGGACAGTGCGTGTCCTTCCGTTCTTCGGATCCTTTGCCACCAGCACCGGAGGAGTCCAGATATCGCCTCGGATCGTGAGATTGGGCAACCTCATCCGCTCGTCGTCTTCCGAAGCGATCGCAGGAGCGATCATCCAATGTCCCTGCGCGATCCGGGCGTAACGAGTTTGTCTTTCTCCTCCATGCTCATGGTCGGCGGAACCGGTCACGATCTGATCGCTATGTCCCGAAGCAAAGGAGACCCGGTCGATGCGTTCATATCCTGGAGCAGCGCCTTTTGCGAGTTCTCCATGGAGGGGGCGGACACATTCGGATGTATGGTGCTGCATCCGAGCGACCACGATACAGGGTTGACCGGCAGTCGTCTCCTCATGCGAGAGAAATGTTCCAGGTAGGAGGACGCTCTCACTATCGTCCGACCACGAGGGCAAAGCCACACTTTCCTGCCAGCCCGCTCGCAAGGCTGCTGGCGCCTGAACAAGTGAGGTGACGGTGCTTGATCGCAGATCGATGGCGACATACTCCGATAGGTACGACCAGCCGAATGGTGCCGACAGATCCTGCGGGCCGGGCCGTACGCGATAGGTATCGTTTGGAAACGGCGGCGGATAGAGATTCTCCCACTCCAGCGGTACATTCGAGATGGGGCGGAGCGTCACGACGGCCTTGCCATTGGGAGAAAGTGTGAGTTCGCGAGTACCGTCTTCGTAAAGAACGACCGGAGATCCGGTCGTTCCGTCTTTCACGATCGCGGGCCTACTCCCGTTTACACTCCACAACTCCGCTCTCTGGATATTCGCCGATGCTTGACCGGGAAACATCAACGAACTGAACGACTCGCCGGTTCCCACGCGGAACGGTGCCGCGATATCCTGCTGCAAACTTCTGCGCGACACCGCGCTGGGCACGGTGAAGACATAGTGCGCCTCATCCTGCACGGAGAATGAGAGCATCTGGCGAAACTCGGGACTGAGACGTGTGACTTGCCGTTTGCCGATCAGCGCGAGGGAGAGACGGGTCTCATCGGCACCCGTACGAACCAGGAAGGCAATGCCCTTGTCATCACGCAGCCATCGAATCTGGCTGATGAGCGGAGCATCGGCAAAGGCAGTCTTCGAGGTCTCGTCGACCGTCCACGCCGGGCGGAGTTCAGAAGGAACCGCCGGGTTCTCCAGCCATCTTCCGACCTCCGGCACCTCGTAGAAGAGGAGAGAGTCACGGATCTCCCCTCTTTCCAGCGAGGTGGAAACGGTGTGGGCGACGCACCACCGACCGCTCGGCGAAAAGACCAGGTCTTCTCGTGGACTTCGGTAGACGTCGCCGAATTGCGTGATGGCGAAATCGTCTTTCACATTGAACGGATGGGGAGGGCTGATCGATCTTTGTGCGATTCCCTGACTGAGCGCGCCCAGTACGCACGCCGCCAGAATAGGGCTTTGATTCCGCAGTTTGGACATGGTTCCTCGAACGGTCGAGACGACCGCAGTGCGGGTTGGAGGCTGCTTAGAACAGGAGTTTGAGAGCGAGTTGCAACGAGCGTGGCCCGCCCACCTGGTAGAGGGAGTTGAGGTTGCCGGGCGCCGTGTTCAAGGTCGTGTAAGCCTGTCCGAATTGCAAGGGGCCATAGGCAAGGTAGTTGTAGATCGATCCGAAGCTGGGATGATTGGCGATATTGAAGGCCTCGGCGCGGAACTGGAGCCGGAACTGATCGGTCAAGGGAAACTCGCGCCGCAACGCGGGATCGAGTTCCACGGTACCGAAGCCGCGCGCGATGTTTCTGGGAGAGTTTCCCTGAACGCCCGCTGCCGCATAGGCAAAGGCGTTGTAATTGATCACTCGCCCACCCGGATAAGCTGCACCGTAGAGATACAAGGGTTGGCCGGCAACACGGTTAGGTTGGTACTGCGTCACGACGCCGGAGATCGAATCGGTGGTTTGGGTTCCAATGACATCGACAGGGAGCGCAGTACGAGCCTGCAGTCGTAGATCGAAGGCCCAATGATTGGCCAGCTTCCCCGCCCAGCTATTGAGCGGCCAAGCATCCGGCTGATAGGTGACGGCGGCCTGGAGGTTATGCCGGATGTCGTAGTCCGACGGCGCTCGAAGGAGATGGTAGATGATGAAGTTGCTCGAGGCGTTATCGATGGAGTGCGACCAGGTGTAGGAGACGAGCCCCTGCAAACCCTTCGACATGTTCCGTTGATATTTGACCTGCATGGAGTTGTAGTTCGACGAAGCTCGGCCCTGCGCGATCTGTAGCACATCCCCCACAGCGAAGTTGGCGTTCCCCAGACTCTGCGGATAGGTGATGAAGTTGGTGAGGAGCCGATGGGCTCCCGAACCGACATAACTCACGGATAGGCTCTCCCGCGGAGACAGGCTCTGTTCGATCGCAAGGCTGTAATGCAGGGCGTACGGAAGCTTCAGATGAGGATCAAAGGCGAAGACGGGGGCGGTGTACGGCGCTTGCAGCGACGGCGCAGGAATGACCAGTTGCTGAGAGGTCAAGGGGAAGCTGGCTCCCGGCAACGAGCTCTGGCTGAGGAAACCGATACCGGAATAACCGTTTCCGGCAAGCGCCGTGCCGAGGTCGTAGAACAGCCCAAAGCCCGCGCGCGCCACGGTCGTCAAACGAGCCTGCGGGTTCACAACGTATGCCGCACCGATTCGGGGGGCGTGACCGATCCAGTCGGTTCCCCAGAGCGGAGTACCCTGCGGAGCGACTTTGGTCGTGGAGAGATTATCGACCTGAGTGACGGTGTAGGGCCTCGGACCTCGCGCATCGCCGGGAGCGGGATTGATATCCCAACGCCATCCCAAAGAGAGGGAAAGCTTCGGAGAGATCCGCCACTCATCCTGAAGAAAAGTCGAGAAGTTGAGGTATACCGGCTCGATCGTATGCGGGGCATCCCCTTTCACCAGTACGGAGGCCGGCTTGTTTGTCTGGACCTGGGTATACGCGGTGAAGGCTATCTGTTCGGACGGGTTGACCGGTTCCACCACCGTTGCAAGTCGTCTCCAATCGACGCCAGCCTTCAGGCTATGCCGTCCCAACAACCAGCTATGGGTATCGGTGATGTTGATCTGCTTCTGGTCGGAGGGCGCGGTCCTGATATCCAACTTCGTGAAGGATGCGAAGGTAAAGGTCACAATCAAGCGGCTCGCGTCAGTGGGAAACGACCCGGTCGGTCCTGGCAGTGTGCTGAGCACGAGTGGCGTTGCACCACCGACATCGGTTGACCGCGAAGAAAAGGTTCCGCCGTTCTGGGTGAAGTTGAATCGCAGGTCGTTCGACTGCTGTGAGCTGAGAACCAGCGTTGCGCCTAGCGTTGCGGTGCGGTTGTAAAGGCTCGATGTCTGTTCAATCGCCGCCGCGTAGGTTGTGGTCGAGGAAGGGCTGTCGGCAAAGCGGCCAAAGAGCGAAACCTTCGATCCCAGGGTTCTGTCGAGACGCACATTCCAGTTGTCCAACTGCGCTGGATAGGAGACGGATTGCAAGAAGAAGCCGAAGCCGTTGTTCAGACCGGAATCGCCGTCGTTCTCCCTGGGAAATGCATTGAGAGCAGGCTGCAACGCTGCAGGAGCCTGGGCGCGCAGCGCATCGGTGGGCACCGGCACCGGTATGGCGGGCTGAGGGCTCCGCAGGCGCAGTCCTTCGTACGAGGTGAAGAAGTGTGTACTCGGGGTCGAGGCATGATGGCCGAAGACGATGGGCCCGCCAAAAGTGCCTCCGAAGTCATTCTGCCGCTCCCGCGTCTTCGGTAGACCGTGGAAGTCGTTGAACCAGTTGTTGGCATCGAGCGCGTCGTTGCGGAAGTAGTCGTAGAGGCTTCCGCGAAATGCGTTGGTCCCCGTCCGCGTGCTGAAGGAGAAGTTGCCGCCGGGAGTACGCCCATACTCAGCCGAGTAGGTCGAGGTGCTGCTGCGAAACTCCTGGAGCGAATCCACGGAGACGAGACTTTGCGTGCTTCCTACCGCAGTCAGACCGGGCGTGCTGCCGGAGGTGCCCGCTCCCGCCCCGAAGAGCCCGGGCTGGCTCCCCGTATTCGCACTGACGCCGTCGACCGTATAGTAGTTCGATTCGGTTCGCTGGCCGTTGACCACGATATCTCCGCTCGACCCCACACTGTTCCCGCTCGCGAAGGCCCCGACCTGCGAGACGCCGGGAGCAAGTGTCAGGAGCGTTTGGAAAGAGCGCCCGTTCAACGGCATGTTTTCAACGAAGGTTCGATCGATGATGGTGCTCACGGCCCCATCGACCGTGTTGACGAGCGAGGCACCGCTTTCTACGGTAACGGTCTCCGATACGGCGCCGACTGGAAGCGTAAAGTTCAACGAGAGAGCGCTCTGTACGTTCAGGACGATACCGGGCTTGATCAGGGTCTTGAATCCGCCTTTTGAAACCTGCACGATGTATTGGCCTGGAGGCAAGATCGACAACGAGTAGATGCCCTCACCGTTGGTTTTGCTGGTGTACCGGCTCCCGTTCGCGGTATTCGCAACCTCTATCAGCGCGTCCGAGAGGACTTTGCCAGCCGGATCCCTCACTAGACCGCTCATGGTCGCATTGGTCGATTGAGCGAGCAGACACATCGCGGGATAGAGAACTGGCGCGAGCGACAAGAGGAGAATGAAGTTCTTCTTCAAGGGATGTGTCCTTTTGCAGATGGAATGAAATTGGTTCACTCTATCTACGAAAGTTCCCGATCACTCTGTTACAGCCTTTCAAAGGAAATCGTTAGCTAGCTGTGTGGCGACGAAGGCGGCGTAGTTCCGTGCTCCTCGCTTCTGCTTATCCACTCATTTTAACGTTCGAAGCGGACTACCAAGAAGTTCGTGATGATCTGATCGTCAGTCTCCCAGTGTTGACTCTGGTTGCAGTGCGGTGCCACTCTATCAAGCGAGTTTCGGGCGGAGTGGACGACGGCAGCATGACGATTGCCCCTCCATTAGAATGTGGCGATACAGTCAGTCTTGAACTGCCTTGAGTTGAATGCGCTAGCCACCGAACCTTTTCCGGCAGACACTCTTATCGTCAGCAACTGTTGGATTGATACCAAATCGCCGATGCACTCACCGGGTGATACGATGATTTCAGACAGACGAGTCTCGTATCTGCCAGCCGGAGCTGTCTGGGTCGGGAGATGGTGTGGCCGGGAGCTTCGATCCGTCAGCCCTTCCAGACCCAGTTCGCGATAGCGCTTGACCCACTTGCCCGCGCTCTGGCGGCTAATCTTGAACTCGGCTGCCGCCTTGTTCAAGCTCAGCCGCCCCTCCACGACGGACTTCGCAAGCTACTCTCTCAGTAAACCGTAATAGGTGCCAGAGAGTGATACTTCATCCAAGTCCCTCCTTGTAATGACAATAACCTGATGAAGCTTCACAGTGAGGTTTTGACCTTCACCATGGTGCTGCGCAGGATCGCTGTGAACCGCAACCTCGCTGCGATTGGCCAAGAAAGATAGGACGATCGACCGCATTTGCGCTTGATGCACCTATGGTTTGACAAGCAATTCGGGCACGATAAAGCCTGCCTCTGTTCCGTTTGCCGGTGTCGTCGGTCGCTGGATCACATCGATTCCGTCGATGACGTATGGATTGCTGGGAGACCACGGATAATACCCTGCTCCGGCGTTGGGGCAGTTTCCTGCATTGTTGACGTAAAACGGGTAGGTCTGCGACTTCACCGTCTGGCCGCTGGTGGCAATCGGGTTGGCATCTTCAATGAAATTCGCTTCCACCACAGGCCCGGCACCGACGATGAACACCGCCGCCGTTTGGCTCGACGTGCTGACTGGGTTTCCCGCTTGCGTGCAGTTCGTGGCCGGCGCGGTCGCATCACTCGTGCCGGGAGCGGTATTCAGAAATTCGCTAAGAAGCTCCGTGATGGCATACGGCGCAGTCGTCATTGGACTGTAGATCACATTGCTTGGCCCCTCCGTCTTCATGCCGAAGATCCATGCCGGAGCGCCGTTGTTCGTCACCCGGGGATTGCACGAGCCGCTGTTGCACAGGGACTCTGCCTCGGAATTGTACTGACGAGCCATGAAGTAGTTCGTTCCATCCACCCGGTACGGGCTCGTGGCGATGTCTTCCGCAAACAGCTCGCCAGCCCCGGAGACGCGATACACCCCAGTGTTATTGGACACATCGCGGATCACCACAGTACGTGCAGATACCCCACTTGCCGGGGCATCCATTCGAACACTATAGGAGACGTTGCTTCCCGCGTTGTCGAAGGCCAGACGCTCGATGACGAGAGTGTTTGCAAATGGGCAGCTTCCCGATGAGTTACTGGTTACATCGAAGATCGGTGAACCGGCGGGAAAGTTGGACGAAGACAGCGCACGGATCGTCGAGTCCATGCCAACAATGCGATCGACCCAGGACGGTATCTGAATGGGAGAGCTGACGTACCAGACACCGTGCGGAAGATAAAGCGTGGACGTGGTACCGCGGCAAGCAAGCGCCGCATTGATCGGAGCGGTGGCATCCACCGGAGTGCCCACCTCATCCGTCCACGCCGCGCTCATCCCGGAGGCCGGCGCCACCCACTGTGACGAGGCATCGTAAGGGAGAACTGGCGTATCGATGGTCAGCGGCAGGAACAGACCGTTGTCCGCGGTCCATGTCGAGCCTACCAACACACCGTTCACATTCGTCGCAACGGAGTTGAAGCTGCTCTGTCCCGTGGCGAAGTTCGTGCCGTGGATCGAAACTGCTCCGCCAGCAAGATTCAACACGAGCGAAGCACCGGGCTGATCGAAGCGGCTATTCGCGATCGTAATCATGCCGTCGGTCGAAACATTCGTGATGGCCGACGCTGCCTGTCCGGATTTGACCCAGATCGCGTTGGCGCCAACAAGATTGTTGTCGTTGCGAAGGGCGCCTGAAATCTGGTTGTCGAACGTGACATGCTCCATCGTGAGCCCCGTGGTGGTATTGCCCACGTCCATACCCCAATTGAAGCCGGTGATGGAGACATTCTCGATCAGCCCCGGCCCGATCAGGGGTCGCGTCATGTCGATCCCGGTTCCCTGCATGGCCGAGTCGCTGTCGCCCAGGATCGTGACGTTGCGCACCGCTCCCTTGTTGCTCACGACGTAGCTGATGCCGACGGCGCCATCGTTGCCGGCCGCGCTCGCATCGATGGTGAAGTTCTCCATCACATTATTGAAGCCCTGGTTGCCGTACTCGACGCCAGCGTCGGTGGCGGACTGCGTAAGGATGAGAGGTGTCAATGCCTGGATCGGTGTCGACGTGACCGTGCTCGTTGGGCTGCCGGTCAGCGTGATGGAGTTTGAACCGATCGAAGCGATCGAAACTCCTTCCCGCATTCCGGCGCCTTTCAAGAGCTGATTCACATACAACCCTTTGGTGCTGGATACGGTAAGCAAACGGTTTCCGGGCGTTCCGCTGCCGGTGAAGTTCACGACCGGGACCGTGTTGGCGCTCAGCTTGAAGACAGTGCCTGACTGGCTCTGCCCGAGAAACACCATGCCGTATGCCGGCGTTCCGTCGCTATAGTTCTTCACCAGCGGCAAACAACTCGGATTGCTCAATAGATACGTCCCGGTGGGAAAGTAGATAATCACGTCTTCCATGGGCGTTGCCGTTCCGAACTGGTGGTCGTTACGAGTCAGCGCTGAGTTCTTCAGCAGCGCTTGAATCGCGCAGGCGGCATCGGCACCTCCGGTGTTGTCTACACCTCCTTGAGTTACCACATTGATCATGCCGGCGCCGGAGAGCGACACATCGGCGAGAGGAACGGTCTCTGTATACGCAATCTGGCCTGGAACCGTCGGCGTATCCCACGGAGCGGCAACGATCGTCACCGCCGTGCTTGCCGCAGTGCTCGTCTTATAAGCAGCCCCGCCCGCAATCGCCTTGATCGTTTCGGTTGCGCGCACAATGACAGGGGTCGCATAGACGGCGGAGCTAGTGGTAGGCGTCGACCCGTCCACGGTGTAATAAATCGTCGCTCCGGTACTTGTGTTCGTCATGGTTACCGTCTGCTCAGAGCTGTTCGCACCTCCTGCAACCCAGATCGACGGAGTCGCTGCCACAGGGAGGTTCGTGAACGTGTAGCTGGCTGTCGCCACTGCGCTGGCCGTATAACCGATCTCGGCGGCGTATGCTTCGATCATTTCCGCCGCTGCAACGGTGATGGGACCCGAATAAGTAGGAGATGCACTCGTCGGCGTTGAGCCATCCGTGGTGTAGTGAATGGTCACGCCGGGCGATGTATCCGTAATCGCCACCATCTGGGACGTGCTATACGTTCCGCCGGCAGGCGAAAAACTCGGCAAAGCAGCGACCGGCAACGAGGCAGGAGCGGTTGCGCCTTTCCCACAACCCACGGCGGCACAAAGAGCCGATAGCACGGCGACATGCAAGCCTCTCGCGGCGAGGCAACACTTACTCGGAAAAAGACAAATCGACGTCCACTTCATTTCAAATTCCTCAAGATTGGCTTTGGCGTACGGCGCTGTAAGTGTCCCATCGGACGCTACAAGATCTATGCTCCGGGGCCTGGGCAAGAAGACATGCAGTGACTCTGTAACCGCACCATGTCCACAATGTGCCCACTTACGGTTCCGGTGTTCTGGGCCTGCCCAAACGCACACCGAGACGAAACACACAGCATCAGGAAGAGCGCCATGAATGGAAATAGCGACCTTCTCCAAAAGCAGTCAAGCGAAATGGTAGGCATTGGCTCAGAACACCGAAAGTCAGAATTTGAGAACGTGGAATTTCTAATCGCTCATTCCGGCGGTTCGCAAGGGTTTTCTAGATAACGCACGCAGGCTCACGCCCGCCCCTCTCGACAGGCGTGGCCTGCAAGACTTCCGCCCTCCCAGCGTTTGCCCTCGGGTTCAGCAGCCCCTTATCTCATCGTTATCTAGAAAACCCTTGAAGGCCCCGTGGCCACCCCATTACTGTCGGGTCGCCTTCAAATCTCATTCCCCTCGTCCCAGACGCCCGCCGTTCCCATCTCCGGGAGAGTTCACGGCGGACAACAGCCGGTAAGCGGCGCCACGATACGCTTTGGACAGTCGGCGGCCATACTAGATGGCAGTGAATCCGATCAATGCAACCACCCCAAGCGTGACAAATGGCCGCTCTTCCGCAGGCCGACATCAACGTCGAAAACGACCGGGACAAGGCTTCGGCTTTGTCTTGGGTTTGGAGATGGTCGCGGTGGTCTCTTCGCTGAACCGTCAGGCAGTGGACGAGCGGTCAGCGGTGCTCCGCAAAGCGGTATCACCGCAAACGAAACGCCCTGCATCGTGGAAATCGTCGATGCTGCCGTCCCACTCGTCACTCCCCTTTCCCGCTGAGACGCCAAACGGTGCACTCGCCACAAAGCTCTACTTCGGGCGAGAGACGGACCCGCTCGAAAGCGATGCTGGCCCCGCAACGGCAACAGCCCTTCGCGGCACAGATGACAAGGGCTTGCCCTATCGTCTATCATCCGTTTGACATCGAGAGGCTGTACCAAGGATGGTGGCGAAGAAAACACGCAAAATTTGGGTGCCAAAGACAGAAGACGAGAAATTGACCGTTCAAAGGCAGTTGGATCGTCTCCTGCTCGACGATGGCTTCGCCAAAAGCGAGCGATGCGGCGATTTTTTGCGCTTTATCGTCCAGCGTACGCTCGCCGATGAGGCCGACTCTCTCAAAGAACGGGTTCTTGGCATCGAAGTCTTCGGTCGCAATCCCAGTTATGACACCATCAACGATCCCATAGTCCGCGTGACTGCCTCAAAGATTCGTAAACGCATTTCCAAATACTATGAGGATCCGCAGCATCAGGACGAATTGCGGGTTTCGTGCCCTGCAGGTTCATATGTCCCCGTCTTCGAGCTTCTTGAGGACGAAACTCCCGAGCCATCCAACAGCGACTCGATATCCGAGCATACCAACAGGGCCTCGGTAAAGGCATCTGCTCCCGCTGCGGAGCTTCCTGAAGTCGATACAGCTCCAGACCCGTTGAGTTTGTCCAAGTCCGGTCTGGAATCATCGGTCATTCCCCATCAAGCCTCATCGGTGGACGATAGGCGCGGGAGACTCCGGTGGGTGATCCTCGGCTCTTTGCTCGGTACTATCGTTGCCGGTTTCTTGGCAGGTCTTGCATGGTACCGGTCATCTCGCGCGACAACATCCGCTGCGCGAATCCCTCCGTGGTCCGCGCTTTTCAACTCTTCTCATCCCACGCATCTGATCACAAGCGACTACGCCCTCGTTGTGCTTCGTGGAATCTCGGGAAATTCTGTTCCACTGGCCGATTATGCAAATCGCAAATATATCGCTGAGCCGAACAAGCTAACGCCGGAAGAGCTTCGTTATTTCGATACTGTATTTTCCAAAGGCAGCTCAACCTCCGACGTCGACGCTCCCATCATCGCGAGAATCTCGGCTCTGGCTCAGGAAAATCACAGGGTGATCGATGCACGCGCGTCCCGGCATATCACTATCTCCGACCTCCGGACCGACGATAACTTCATCTTCGTGGGCAGTCCGTCGTCCAACCCGTGGTCGTCCCTATTCAGCAATGAACTGGATTTTCAGTTTGTGATCGACAAGGACAGCCAACAGGAGATTGTCCGGAATGTGCGGCCGAGCCCTCACGAATTGCCTGTATATGTGCCAACCGCTCTGGGTGGGGCAACAGGCGAATCGTACGCCATCATTGCCCTGGTGCCCAATCTCGACCAGAACGGACAAGTTTTGCTTGTGGGCGGAGCGAACGGCGAAGGCACGGACGCCGCTGGACGATTAATCACCGATCCCACACGTCTTTCAACCGCATTGAGCTCCTGTGGCATTGGACCAGGAAGCGCACTCCGTTACTTCGAGCTGTTGCTCCGCCTCAGTACCCTCGCCGGTTCTCCGACCCATCTCGATGTGGCTGCCTGCCACCTACTACCCGGTACGCCACCGCGTTAGATCTGTCGATTTTTTTCTCCGCTCGTCTTCAGGGACGACAACAGAATCGGCCAGAAGATGCGCGGTCGAGTCGAGTTGCCTCGCACCGGCTCCGTGACGTTCGCTTCTCGCCGCGGCGTTGATTCATCCTCTCATGGTGAGTTCGACAAGAGCTTGACGCTCATCTCCGCCACGGTTCGTCTCACCTTCGTCGGCAATCCGATGTCCAACATCTTCTGGATCGCATCCTTCTGGAAGCCGAGCTGAGCGGATCGATATATCCGGGTTCCGCTCCACGCATGTCTGGCAAGCAACTCGTTGTCCGCATGACAGCGAGCCGCACGGTGTGGCTCCGCGACGCACGAGCGCCCGAACATTCAGACAGCTATCTCGAGGTTCGAGGAAAAGAGTCGAGCGGCGTCGTACTCAGCCACTCGGACCGGACGAATGCACGGCAAGCCACCGCGATCACAGACGGAGCTTCCAAGGATGCCGTTACACAGTTCTTCAATCTCCTGCGCCAGTCCTCCGGCGAATGACTATCGCGGGCAGTACCGCGTCGCCTCATTGGCCGATGTGAAAATAAACAGGAACAGGGCTCGAAACACCGGGCAAATCTCAAGTTGCCCGCCCACAAGCGCCATGCTGGTAGGCGGGTTATCGGCATCGCTTGATAGATGCTCGAAGAACAGTCTTCGTACCGATCAAGCCATCATGCCGACCGAAGCAACCATGCGCTAAAAGGTCAGCCGGAGAGTGAATTGCAGCTGCCGCGGTGTCCAATAAGACGAAGCCCCTACACCACCGGCTTGCACTTGCTGCGTACCGTCGGTTGCATTGGGGTTCGTGTAACCTTGAATGTTGAACGCATTGAATGCATCGACATTGGCTCGCAGAAGTACCGTTTTCGTGATGGGAAAGACTTTGAACAGCGATAGATCGGCGTTATAGTTCATAGGCCCATGCAGAAGCGTCTTCGTGAACGGATTCGTCGACGGGCCTGGTGAAAAACCAACTTTTTGAACGGTGGTGCCGTTAAGCAGCGTGACATTGACGTTGTTGGTGTTGTAGTTGGGGTCTTGCGCCGTACCGCCTGGGGTTGCGGGGTTGTAGTTGGTGTCGATCGGGCTGGAGTAAGGAGCCCAATTGCCTGGAAGTCCAGTGACGCCTTTGCTGGACGCGTTCACGACGCTCGGTGCAAGATACCCGTTGAACCACTCGTACGCTTTATAGCAATTCCCTGTTCGACAATCGGTGATCGGCGCTCGATGTTTATAAACATGGATGGGATTGGTCGGTCCCCAGTTGGCACTGGCCACAAAGAAGTCCTGCGAGACGACCGTTCCGTCGCCCGCGACCTGCCAGCCTCCAACTACTTCATCCACGAACCGATTGACACGCGATAAATATCGTTTGCCGCGGCCAAAAGGAAGATCGACAATGCCATTGAAGCTGATACGTTGCAGCGGTATGGCAGTATCCACCTTATAGTTCTCAAACCTGTTCAAGGCACGATTGTAGGTGTACGACGGCGCACCGCTAGAAGGAGAAGGCGGGCGGTTCGGAGCTGTCACTGGATAGGCCGACGTCATTACACCTTGAGTGTTGCCGATAAAATCGCCATAGGGGTAAATGATGTTGTCATTATTGCGGTTACCGCCAACACGGAAGGGCTTGGACCAAACGTAGTTGATCTGGTACGCAATTCCGCGATGATAAAGTCTTTGATAGGAAGCCTGAAGCGCATTGTCGTTCGACCATCCCGATTTCTGCTCATAGTAGATGTATTGAGAATATGCCTTGTTGTCGTAGGGGTCTTCCAGATAGTACGACGACGGCACCGCCGTTCCGGCATTCATCTGCCAAACATAAGAGGAAGGAAGAGTATTTAGGTAATACCATTGATCCAGATTGGTGCCGTGAACGTATAGCCATGACACGCGCAACGCCGAGCTTCCCTTCAAAGCCTGCTCTACAGTGACGTTTACTTGCGACACGTAGTCCGGCGGCTGATTCGGATTGAGTGCGTAGGCGTTGAGCGATCCCGCTGTTATAGCATTGATGGAAGAAGTATCTACTACATTTGCAGTGTTGACGCCCATGATCGGCGTGCCGGACGAGAGAGGGCCAGTTGCGGTTTGCGGGGCGCGCAGTTCGTAGTTAGCCAGTCCATCGGGCGACTGGTTTCCTACGATGTAGCTCTGAGAATAGGTCGCCTCGAACGGCGAGTACCTCGCGACGGTGTTCATGACTGAGCGCGTGGGAACGGGATAGATATATCGGCCATAACCTGCCCGCAACACGGTACCGATCTTATCGCCGAAGAGCTGATACGCGAGCCCCAGGCGGGGCGCAATCGTCAGGTCGTAATTACGCAGAATAGCTGCCGGCATATTCGCTTGAGCGGGGGTCTCAAGGTTAACGCCAAGATTTTGCAGATTCGTCACAATTGCCTGGGTCGTCAGTCCCTTGTTCACGTAATATGACGCGGGATTCGGCAGCACAAGATTGTGCGTCGGCAAGTCCAGGCCGAGCATGATGCCGTCTTTTGTCCCAATCGCTGGATGGGCTTCATATCGAAGGCCAAGGTTTATCGTAAACTTCCTTGTCACACGAAAATTGTCCTGGTAATAGGCATCGAACTCCATGTCGTGGAAGTGTACATACGGTGCCGGTTTCGACACCGAATACCCGGATGCGTCTCCAATAAAAAGATCAGCCAAATAGTTGCCAGTATTGCTTAATTGCCCATAAGTGGTCTTGGTCGTCGGATCTTCGAGTCCGGTTCCCTGTGCACCGATACCGACACCGTCGGACGATGAATTGGGGATCATACCGAACCCTTCGTGACGATAGCGGGCCCCAAACTGCATCTGGTGCCTGCCAAGTGTTTTCGTCAGATTTTCGTCAATGGTGGTCACTATCTGGCTGAGGCCATAGATGTTACCCTGCCCGCCTTGCAAATCATTCTGCAGGATTGTGTCGCCGCTGCCAAAGCTCGGAAAACCGGTTTCTCCAAAATTATTGGGTAAGCCCAGCATCTGTTCATAGTTCAGATTTGGGTTACCCAATGGAGAAACGTGCTGAGCCGCCCACTGCTGACTGAGGACTGTCTCCGAAACGAGCGAGGGCGAAAAGATGTGCGTGAAGCCGATGGCTCCGGAATAGGTGACGCTGGGGAGAAAGGACACACCGCTCACGCCAGCTGGGATACCATCCGCGGCAAGCGTGGCCGGAGCATTGCCGGGGCTGTTCGTTAGAGAAACGGCACTGTAGTTGTTGCTTCCATAGCGAAGGTATGCTCGATTGTTTTCGCTAAACTGGTGGTCGAGGCGCAATGTGATGGTGGGGCTGGTTGAGTTGGAGATGCCGGGAGTGGTTAGGTTAGTGCTGACAAAAGGATTGTTGGTATTGCTCGGATTCGGCAGGATATCGAAGAGCGCCTTGGCCGTGGGCGAGAGGCGGCTGAGGGGAATCTGATTGTTGAGGAAGGGAGCACGACACCACTGATTTGCCTGGCCCGTCCCATTGCAGTTAGCCGATGGGGCGGTCGTGTTGGGGTCGTAAAGTTGCTGAAATTGATTCGAACTGTTGTAAAGCCCGCTGAAATCTCCCCGCTTCATCGCCGGTGTCGGCACATACACATTTTCCGATGTAAAGCTTCTCAGCGAATAACGCTCGAAGGCAAAGAACCAGAAGGATTTGTTTCTACCGTCGTAGATGTGCGGCAAGACGATCGGGCCTCCCGCCGAAGCGCCGAACTCGTTACGAACGAGGTGTGGCGCTGCGAAATTTGAAGGATTCTGGCGTGAGCGCGCTATGCCAAACGCATTGTTGCGCGCGGTTTCGAAAAACGAACCATGGAGCTGGTTCGTACCCGATTTTGTGGTGATGATCACCGTGCCCGGTGCGGCGTACATGGCGCTGCTGTTGGACGTTTCCACGCGTACCTCTTGAACTGCGTCCGGGTCCGGCAACTGGCCGTTGGCCGAAGTGACGCCGCCAGATTGACGGTTCGAGAGGGGCACACCGTCGGCGACGTAATCGAGCGCCTCACCCATCAGCCCATTGGCACGGGTGCCTCCCTCGACACCCGGCACGGTCACGCCTATCAGGGTGGTCACCGACCGCCCATTCATGGGGAGTTGATTGATTCTGGCATTTTCGAGCGTCGAGGAGATGGTTCCGCTGTCCGTGGTTATCAACTGAACCTGATCGGACGTGACCTGTACGGACTGGCTGACGTCCCCAAGCGCCATCACTGCATTGATGGCGGCATGTTGTTCCACTAACAGCTCCAGTACAATCCGATAGCTCTTCATGCCCGGAGCCGTTATCGTGACCCCGTATTTGCCCGTGAAGAGACCCGGGACCTGGTAGAAGCCGACGCTATTGGTTTTGGTGTCGGACGTGGTATTCGTATCCTGCTGGACCACATGCACCAAGGCTCCGGAGATAACCGCGCCGGTAGGGTCGGTTACGGTACCTTGAATCGATCCTGCTCCGCTCTGCGCGACGGCACTTGAGCAGCACATCGCTATCAGCAGAGTGAATACGATGGCGAGGAGGGGCGCCGTCGACCCGCGGCGGTTGAGTGACGTGTCTTGGCTTTCTCCTTCACGTCTCCATCTCGCAGGGGTCAACACTCGGCTTTCCCAAAGACGTTCTTTCGAGGAGACCGCCTCAGTTGCTTGAGGGACCTGCCCGTATGCCGGCCTGAGTACGAACCGCGCAAACGCATCGATCGTGTATTTCATCTTCAGCTGATTGGCTTCGACTGTAGGATTCACTGTGTTCTCCTTAAGAAGTTGTTGCAATCCTGTCCGCGTCCGGTCCACACCACGAATCACGGCGAAAGACTCTCAAATGTTTGAATTTGAGAACGGAGAACTTCTAGTTGCTCGTTCGAGCAAATCGCAAGGCTTTTCTAGATAACGCGCGTATGGTCGCGTCTGGCGAATCTCACAGATGCAGCCCTCAAGACCAGTTCCGTCGCGCATGATCTGTTGCGTAAAGCATGTCTCGTGCAACTCGACGGAGCCGGCCGAGCCAAACCGTCGCAGGAACAACCTAGAGTTCATGCTTGAAGTGCCATCTAGCGACGGCAAGACCAGCAAGCCGCTCGTTGGCTACGCCAATGCCTGGCAAAGCGGCCTCGATTTGCACGGGCTTTTCTAGATAACACCCCCGTTATCGTTGCCAGTCAGCAGTTAACGGCCGATAAGTGGAATGGCTGTGGGATCTACGCCAGACGGCTCAGCCCTTGGCGACCGTGAGGTGTTTGGCGATGTCGCTTCTGAATGATTGAAAGTCAGGTAAGGATTATGAGTACGTTGGCTGGGCCGGGGGAGACTTTGACACTCCTTCCCTGCTGTCATGAAACCAGATTGGCGGGTAGCCGACTTCGAGTTCCCGGAGGGCGGCGAGCCAGTCCTTGCGCCTGACACGAACCGCACCGCTCGTCTTTTGGGCTTCGTCGACCGCCTCGCATCGACGCCCGTCGAGGAACGCTTCGATACCTACGTCGAACGCGCACAAACCTTCGTCGAAGCGGATGGGGGCATCACCTATCAGGTCACATGTCCAGCCATCTGCGAGGAATACGCGCTCCGCTTTGTCGACCAGACGGGATCCGAAGGGAAGGCTCGCCGAGCCGACCACGAGTTCGAGCGTCCATGAAGGTGTATAGTTCCGCTCTTCTGAACCACCGCGAGGATCGACGGCGAATCAACCAACGGTGAGCGTCCACTTCCGCTCACAACGCCGCAAGGTGGCCGCGCCGATCGAAGCAGGCTGGCCGCCGGGCTTCCAGCGTACTCCGTCTTCGCAATCCCGTAGACCTCGTCGTCAGCAGCGGACTTTCAAGGTTCAGCCAGCAATTGCAGGAACTCCGCAACTGCGTCCTTGCGTAGCCAGGGATCGATCTTATGATCTTTCACGGGACCGTTGTGGTTCACCGTGATGCGTAGCAATCGCGCAACGTACTCCATCGCGAATGGGTGATTCTGCTTCGTCGCGCGCTGAAAGTCGTTGCCGTCCAGGGTGCCAACTTGTCGGAGCACCAAGGCTCGAAGATCTTTCCCGAAGTGCATCGAGTCTGCGCTGATCTGCCATGCTCCGGCTTCCATCGTTGCGGCCGCCACGGAGCGGGGATTTGTCATGTCTCGACCTGCGTCCCAGTTCCACGAAGACTCGAAGCCGGCCAAAACCCGCATTACCTCCAGCATGGCTGCTCTTCGTTGCTCGATCCCCGACCAAGGTCCCAAGGCGTGCTCGACGTTCGCATAAACGTCCTTGTGTGCACTCGGGGTAAAGAGGTCTTCCGGCGCGGTGCGTCCCCACGCAATAAGCTCGTCCAGAAACGCGTCCGGAGGGACGCCTCGATTGTCGACCCTCTGCTTCGACGCAACATAACGAGGCTTCACCCGCTCAGCTTGGCCGAAGGCGCGGGTAAGAGATGGAAACGCTTGTAAAAAGAGACCCATACCTGTTGCTCGAAGAAAAGTCCTACGCTTCATCGTACTGGCGTCCTTCTGCAGGGGATTTACATCGCTAAGGTAGCTCGATCGGTGGAGACACAATAAGTCTGCCACGAGTTACCTTCCGCCGCCGCCAATTTTGTTGAATGCCAAGCACGATACGAGGACGCCTCAGAGCCGAACGCGATGCTTTGGGTAGCGAACCGGTTTAATCTGCATGCCGGATTGCCTTAGCCAATCATGGCGATCAAAAGAAAGGCATTCCGCGCCCGAAAGTTCCAGTGGGAAGAGTATAAGAACTGGCGCGGCCTTCAAGCGGTGAAGTTGCTATAACACCCGGCGAGATGAAAGCGAAAGAGCACCTTTCCCGGATTGCAAAGCGCGCCGAATTTTTGTGAGAGCAACTGAAAACCCCTGTTCGACTGCCGCGAATTTCCTGCTAATATCCTCACATCCAGTTTCCCAATAGAGCTTCTTCCGGAGACCATATGAATGCTCCGTCTCAAAAGCAAGACGGCATGGGTAGCCTTCTCTACCCCGACGGGACCGCCAGGTTCCGTGTCTGGGCGCCATCCGCATCTGGAATCGATGTCGTCCTCTGGAATGCCGTAGGAGCTTCGAAGTCATACCCACTTGCCAACGAGATCGGCACGCCGAACTGGTCCGCGGACGGCATTCCCGCCATTGTCAACACCTGCTATCAGTACGTGATCACCACGGCTCCCGGACAGGACAACGATGCGTCGAAGCCGCACTGGCGTACCGATGCGCGCGCCCTCCAGGTGGAAAACTCGACAGAGGCGGGACGGGGCTATGTCATCGACCCCACCCTCTTCACCACCAATCGCACAACGTTCACGACGCCTCCGTTTGAGGATTTTGTCATCTACCAGTTGCATGTCGGCTCGTTCACCGGCCGCAATGACAACCTCAATCGCACCGTCCCCACCTCCACATTTGTTGAACTCAAGAATCGTCTTCCGTATATTCGGAGCCTGGGCTTCAATGCCATCGAGCTGCTGCCCATCTCGAACTTCCAGGCGGATGTGGCGGGAGGAGCCGGCGAAGGCTATGGGCCGTCCGATCTGTTCGCATCGGAAAACTTGTATGCGACCTCTCCCGAGAAGGCAGTCGCGGAACTGATCGAACTGATTGACGCCGCCCATAGCATCGGTCTGGCCGTCATCTTGGACCTGATCTTCAACCATGCCGCGCTGAACAACAACCGCTATTGGCAGTATGACGGCAACTGCTCTGGCGATAACGGACACCCTGGCGGGATCTACCACGTTCACGGGCATCATACGGACTGGGGCGAAGGGTTTGCCACCTGGCAGCGCGAGGTCAGAAATTTCCTTCTGGATAACGCTCGCTTGTACCTGCGAGACTACCGGGTCGACGGACTTCGCTTCGATGCGGCGCAGGCCATCGACCCAGCCGCCGTCTCCGAGATCCTCTGGTCGCTTCGCATCGAATATCCGAGCAAGTACCTCATCGCGGAGTACAACCCATCGGATCCCGGAACGACGGTCGCTTCACCTCAGGATGCCTATGGCTATCTTGGATTCTGTGCGACATGGAACATGGACAGTCCGTGGAGGATGTACGACATTCTGAACGGCATCAATGTTATCGACTATCTCTGTAAGCGAATCGGCGACTTTTCGGATTCCAATCCCTGGCACCTCGTTCAGTACCTCACCGGCTCCCACGACCAGATCTATTTGGACGACAAAAACCCCAATGGACTGTACATTGCCCAGCGGTTCGGTGGTCGTTTGAATGGCTACGCTCGTGCGAAGAGCCGTCTTGCCTGGGCTCTCAATGCCACGCTCGCCGGCACGCCCATGCTCTTCATGGGGACAGAGGGACACATTGACGGTTACTGGAATCCGTGGGTCGAAGGGCAGATCGACCATCGACTCGATTGGCTCCGCATCGGGGACGATCTGGGTGCGCCAATGCAGCGCATGGTCGCGGACGTGAACAACCTCCGCTGGAATCACGCCGCGCTGCGCTCGCCTGCGGGACAGATCACGCACACTGACGATACGAACAACGTCGTCGCATTCAAGCGTTGGAACAACGCTGGCGATGTGCTCCTCATCGTCGTCCATGCCGGTGACGGACAATGGAGCGACACCTCCTATGAGGTGGGTCTCGACGGTGACGGCGGCACATGGCAGGAGATCTTCAACTCCCAGGCGCCGGTTTATGGCGGCGTCAACGCCGTGGGCAATCCCGGCTATCGGCTTGGCGCCAACGACGGTCGGCTGTCGGTCAGTCTTGCAAGCTGGTCGGTGCATATATTCGTCAAACTCTGAGCGAGTTTCGTGAGTTTCTGAAGCACCCGGTCGGCAAGGAACTTCGTTCCGAGATCGCATCGGAAGTCGATATGGAGCGGAAGTTCTTTCCCGCTCCGTCTCAATCATGAAGATCGAGGGAAGGAGGGCTTATGTCGGATTACTGCGAACCTGTTTTAGACCCCGCGGGAGATGCGCCCGCAGCCGGAATCGGCCTATGCCTCTCGGGCGGCGGCTACCGGGCGATGGTATTCCATCTCGGCTGTCTGTGGCGTTTGAACGAGATCGGTCTCCTCGGCGGTTTGAAGCGCATCTCAAGCGTCTCGGGCGGTTCCATCGCAGCGGCCGTGCTCGGCATGAACTGGTCGAAGCTGGGACTGTCTCCGGCAACGCCGACCACCTCCGCAGCTCTGTTCCGCCAATACCTCGTCGACCCCGTGCGCACCATGGCGTCTACAACCGTCGACGCAGGCGCGATCCTCGGGGGCATCTTTCTGCCCGGGACGATCGCGGACCATGTTGCCGGTAAATACGACAGCCTACTCTTTCATGGCAAGACCTTGCAGGATCTTCCTTCCGACGCGGAAGGGCCCCGCTTCGTGATTAACGCCACCAACGTTCAGTCGGGAAAGCTCATGCGCTTCTCGCGTCCCTACATGCGGGACTTTCGGGTCGGCCAGATCCTGAACCCCAGCCTCCCTCTGGCGATTGCGGTCGGAGCCTCTTCGGCGTTTCCTCCGATCCTGTCGCCCGCGGAGATCGATCTCGACAAATACGGCCTCGCCTTTGCTCCTGCGGACGGCACCGAGGATCTGGCCTTCGCGCCCTACACCACGAAGCTCGTTCTCAGCGATGGCGGCGTCTACGACAATCTGGGGCTCGAAACGGTCTGGAAGCGTTATGACACGGTGCTGGTCAGCGATGGCGGCGCTCGTTTCAGCGCGGACGCCGAACCTCATACCGATTGGGCTCGTCACGCCTACCGCGTCCTCGACATCATCGACAGCCAGGTGCGGTCGCTCCGGGTCAGGCAGCTGGTCGACTCCTACAGCAGGAAGGTGAGGCAAGGAGCTTACTGGGGCATGTGGCAGGACGCTTCGGTCTACAAACTCGACCTTCCGTTTGCCTGTCCGATCGCCCGCACAGCGGAGCTCGCCTCGACGCCGACCCGTCTGCAGGAGATGGATCCGACCCTGCAGGAGCGCATCGTCAACTGGGGTTATATGATCGCGGATACCTCCTTGCGGAAAAACTTCGCGGGGACGACGATCGCCGCGCCCACCGCTTTGCCCTATCCCGCTTCCGCTATTTAGTATTTGGTCCTAAAAAAGTCGAGGAATTTTGATGCCGTTCGAGAACGACCCCGCTCTGATCTATCTCAACAGCGAACGCCAGCCCGGGGATGCCGGCACGCACGTCTTCATCGTCGGCGTCGGCAAGTATCGATATGGACAGGGTCAGGATGCCATGGCCATGCACGGCCAAGCCCTGTCGCAACTGACCTCGCCGCCTCATTCCGCCCGAGCGATGGCCGATTGGTTTCTGCAGCACTTTCGCCGTCACGACAAACCGCTGACAAGCCTTGCCATGGTGTTATCCGAAGAGAACCCGCAAGGCTATACCCTTCCCGGTCGGCCGGAACTCGGCGCGCAGGCGATACCCGCTGCGACTCTCGAGAACGTCGAGGCGGCGGCCGACCGCTGGGCCATGCGGCTTGAGTCGAACCCGGCGAATATGGCCGTCTTCTACTTTTGCGGCCATGGCATTGCGAACGGAATGAACGCCGCAGCTCTGCTCGAGGACTTCGGGAGGCCACAACGCCCTCTCACGCCGGCCATCGACCTCATGGCCTCGATCGCCGTCATGAAGAACTCGACGGCTAGGGAGCAAGCGTTCTTCATCGATGCCTGCCGAAGCGATGCCGACGATCTCTACACAAATCAAAGCGCCATCGGACAGAAGTTGGTCGAGATCGTAATGAACCCCGCGATGGGCCGGAGGCCGGTCAAGCAATTCTCCTTGTTCCCGTCGATCCGCGGACATTTGGCCTACGCACGACCGAACCAGCCTAGCGTATTCTGCCGATCCTTGCTTGATGCCTTCAACTTCGCCGCGGCCGACGACAGGAGTCTGCCCGGCTGGAAGACCCGGATGGCGACTATTCTGGACGCCACGACGAAGCTGATGGAGCTGCGTGTGCCCGCCGACGCTCGCGATGTCAGTACGCCGAACGCCATGAATGCGGTTTCGTTCGACTTCAACGAGATCGATCCGCCCGTAATGGTCCATTCCTTTGTCTCCCTCTCCGACCATGCATACTGGCAGGATGTAACGGTCGAATGCGCTCCCGACAAGTATTCGGCCGCCACACATTTCCGCACAGGCCACGAGACGCTGCCCGAATGCTACTGCTGTTTTCCCCTTCCAGAGGGGCAGTGGAACATCCGCGCGACCGGCCTCGCGCCGGAGCGTCGTGTCGAGGAAAGAGATTGGTCCCTTCGTGCCCCGGTCGTTTATATCGAGCTGGAGGTGACACCATGAACGTATCCATCCTGCGCATTGGCGTCGTTCAACCCAATGCCTCCGGGTATGCGGCAGGAGCGGCAATCGTCTCCGTTCAACGGCTTACGGACGGGCGTGTCGGCCGACTCGCTCAAGGCTGGTCTCAGCAGAAGCCGGTGACCGTGACTGGCGACGCCCATGACGTTCGCTTCACAACCTTCGCGCTTCCCGGCGACGGTTACTATTCGGCAAGTTTAAGACGTCCGCGTGGATCGGATCTCACGCGCGAGTGTTACGTCGGCTCGCAGCAGACGTGGGACGAAATCATCCGCTTGAAAGACTCTCCGCATGAGTTCCTCTCCTGGGAGTTCTTCGCAGGCAATCTTCCAGCGGCGAAGGTAGTGCCCTCCTTCGCGCGGGATGATGGAGATTCCATGAACGAGACGCTGTACCGCTCAGACACCTCAGATCGAAATGCGGGTCCGATGCGATTCTCCTCGAAGACAACGCGGTCTTCAAGACGCGGCGGGATAGGGCGCGGTATACAGCGTATCGTACCCTCGGCTCCGGTTTCCCATCAGGCAAGCTTCCCGGTGGTCAAGGCTGCCGTGTTTCGGTCTGGTGTCAGCCCATGGGATATGGGGCACGATCGCCTCGAGGCGATCGTGCGCTTTAAGAATCTTCCTTCGACCGCCGACTTTTCTTCATGGCGCAGCGATCGAAACGAGGCCCACGCACTCTGGGAGTACCCTGTGCCGGAGTTCGACGAGGCGTTGTTGTGGATACCCAGCCCCGACGCTCAGCCCCACAGTGCGAAAGAGCTCGAGCGCTATCCACGTTGGCTGGCCTTTGAGAACGGCCGCAACGTCGACATCGTCTCGGTGCCATGGGGCTGGTGGGGCGGACGAAGGAGCGCGCAGGAAGAGATCCGCTTTATGTACGATCGGTCCCTCCAACGACGCTCGACCCCGGGCGCTCTGTCCTCGCTGACGATGACCTTGTTCGATCATCGTTGGTTCGGATTGCTGCAGTTCCTTGGCTCAGGCCGCCTGATCGAAGCTGGCGAAATCTACGACGACACTCCCGAAAGGGCTCTGTTTGAGAAGCTTGAGGCTCCGCTTCCTGCGGTGGCTGGCGCCATCGTTTTAGTAAGTCGCGTCGACAGCGTGGAGCTCCAGGAATGGGACGACTGGTTGGCGAACCTGAGTCACTGGTTTCCCCAAATACCCGACGGGCCAATTCTCCTGGGCTGCCGCGCGCTTCAGCGAGCCCAGAGCGGCGACGATGTCGAAACGGCCTTCCGACACCTCAAGCTGGGCATGGCTCGCGGTCTTCCATTTTTTTCGGCGTCGATTCGGATGCTCGCCTCGGCGCTCGCACAACTCGGTGGTAACTTCAGTCCTGAGGCGCCGGATCTCTACGCGCGCGTCGCGGCTTTAGCCTCGCACGCCGATCCAAGTCAGCCTTTCACCGTGCTACGGTTCGGTCGATGAGTACTCTCTTCGAACTGACCCTCCATGCCGCCGGCGACGGGGACTGTCTGGTGCTCCGTTGGGGAGACGCCGAGAAACCGCGAAGTCTGCTCGTCGATCTGGGGCGAGAGGCATGCTATCAATCGATCCGGCCTCAGCTGGAGCGTTTGGGTGACATCGAACTCTTCGTGATGTCCCATCTCGACGCCGATCACATTGCGGGCGCGATGCCCATGGTGCGAGCGCAGTCCGCTCCTTTTCGACCTCGCCGGGTCTGGTTCAACGCCGGTCGGCAGCTCGAAGGCGCAAAGGCGCGCATAGACGGGGTGGAGTCTTTCTCGGTCCTTCAAGCTCTGAACCTGCAAAGAGGGATCGAACACTTCGGCTGGAGTTGGAACGAGGGATTCGAGGATCGTATCGTCTCGACGGAGAGCGTCAATCCCGGCCTGGCGATCGAACTTCCGGAAGGTCTTATGCTGCATCTCCTCTCTCCAACGGATCTTCAGCTCGCGAAGCTGCTGCCGACTTGGCAAAGGGAGGCTGCGAAACTCGATCGGTCTGAGAGCGTTTCCGCCGCAGAGGGGTTTGAGACCTTCGGTCTTCTCCACGTTGAAGAGCTGGCGTCAAAACCTTATCAAGCCGACACCAGCGCGCCGAACGGCACATCGATCGCCTTCATTGCGGAGTTCGAGGACAGGCGTGTCTTGCTGGCCGCAGACGCGCACTCCGAAGTCTTGGAGCGTAGTCTGCGACGGTTGGGGGCTACTCCTGACAGCCCGTACAGAATCGACCTCTGGAAGATGGGCCATCATGGGTCGAAGGCGAATACCTCGCCTGGCCTTCTCAAGCTGATCGATTGCCAGCGATTCGCGATATCGACAAACGGAGAACGTCATAGCCATCCGAACCCCGAAACGATCGCCAGAGTTCTTACAGCTTCGACTCGGGAAAAAATCTTTTACTTCAATTACGGTCAGCCGCAGACGAACGCGTGGAATCAATCTCCCCTCACGCAGCGATGGAACTATCGATGCGTCTATCCCCGCGAACAAACCCAAGAGGGAACGCTGGTAATTCCGGTCTGATTTCTATCCGCCTCACCTTTCGATTAGCTCCTCAATATCCCGTCAGAGGCCGGACGCGCAATGGACCAGTCCGCGTCTTCGGCGTGAGTCCCTTTAGAACATATCCGCAACACCATGGAGAAGACCTGAGCATGCAACACATCCTGTTCTTGGCGGCAAATCCGTTGGACACCGGCAGGCTCCGGCTGGAAGCGGAGATGAGAGATGTGCAAGACAGCCTGGAGAGGGCCATCCAACGAGATGTAATTCGCTTCGATTCCAAGTTGGCGGTGCGGGTACGCGATCTGCGGCGCAGCCTTCTCGAGAACAAACCGCAGATTGTCCATTTTTCGGGTCACGGCTCGGAGACTGAAGGAATTGTTCTCGAGAACGACGAAGGGGATGGCGTTCCGGTCGGCCGAGAAGCATTGGCAAACTTCTTCGCGCTTCACAAGGAGAGCATTCGATGTGTCGTCCTCAACGCCTGTTTTTCGAGCGAACAGGCAGAGGCCATCGGCAAGCACATTCCCTTCGTCATCGGAATGAGCCATGAGGTCCATGACGATTCGGCGCGGGCCTTTGCGGTGGGATTCTATGAGGCGATTGGGGCGGGACGAGACTACGACGAGGCTTTCCGGCACGGCCGTAATGCCATTGAGTTGCTTGGATTGCCCGGCCATGAACTGCCGGTATTGCTACGAGGACAGGACACCGCAGTAAAGGACCTAGCTCGGTCAGACTCTTCCTCGGAACCGTTCCATGAAGCTCCGCTCCAAGCAGCGAAACCGGTCGAATCAAGATTCAACGATCTGATTGAAGATCTCGCCGCCCTTGGCTCGGAGATCACGCGCTACGTGCACTGCATCGGCATGCATAAGGCGGTGCCATTTGATCGGATCTACCAACCTACGAAACTTCTCTTCCGGTCTGGACTCGACATCTCGGCATCCTCGGGCTTCGCCGAACAGAATAGGATCGCCCAGTCGATCGCCCTGAGCCGGGAACAGCAGTACAATTCTCTGACGGTGGAGAACTTCCTCGAATCGCCCGAAGACGCGATCGTCTTCGCGGGCCCTGGATGGGGCAAGACCACGTTCCTCCATCATCTCTTCAGACGGAAGATCGAGGATCGAACCTTGAGAACCGTTCTCCTGACTTTACGCAGGGAACACGCCATCAACCATTTGGAAGAACTCTGTAGAGGTTGGTTCAACGACTCAGCTCGGGTCACGGAGAGAGTTCTGCTGCTAGTGGACGGCTATGACGAAGTCGCGCTCGCCGACAGAAAACGAGTATCGGAGGCGCTCCAGCGCTTCGGAGCATCGAACCGAGGCCGATTCATCCTCACCTGTCGCGACTATTATCCAGTGATCGGCCTGACGGCTTCGCATGTTCGCATCGATGGATTCGACCGTAAAGATCAGTATCGCTTTGTAACGGCGTTTCTCGCAGCACAGGGATCGTCGGCCGATCCAATCAAGCTGGTGAACGAACTGGAGGAGCGGCAGTTTTCCGAGTTCCTCTCGCACCCGCTGCTTCTCGCCCTGGCCTGTATCGTCAACTCGGGCCATCGCACGGACCAGCCGCGCAGCGCACTCCGCCTTTTGCGGAAGGCCTTGAACGCCCTGCAACACACATGGGATCTGGACCGAGGCGTGTCGCGCGAGAGCCTCACGGCCCTCGATGGAGAAGACCGGATGCAGATCCTCAAGAGGATCGCGTATGCGTCTCGAACACCGTTCATGAAGGCTGAAAGAGTTGAAAACATCACTCGGAAGGCGCTCGACAAGATGCAGATCAATCGGGTGAACCCTGGGCTCGTTCTACAGGAGACCGCCCAGTTCTATGGGATTCTGGTGCCGTCGGCGGATGGCTGGGAGTTTGTCCATCGCTCGATTCAGGATTATCTGGCAGCGCAATATTGGGTCGACTCAGGAGGCTTTACGAATCGCGCGAGTTACGAGTGGGACACGCGCACGGCTTACGCCGCCTGCATATCCGGCGATGCGACGCGAGTACTCGAAGGCGCCCTCGCGGTTCCGGAAGGATTGACCTGCGCCATCGAAACCCTCACCAACTCTCCGGATTTCGACAACCCACGTATCACGAAGGCACTCCTGAAATTTTATGCGGCTGAGGAACGGGTCACCGTATTCGAACGCTCAAGCGACGGTCTGTCGGCACGGTGGATGATGACCTGTTTGCCTACTTGAGCTTTCGATATCTCAATCATTTCATCGAAGAGGTAGTCAAGAAGCGGACACCGGCAACCGACGCGCTCATGGGATGTTGCCTGGCTGAACTGAGGACGAGGAAGCTTCGGATGGAGTTTTCGACCTACGAGACGGTCAAGGCCTTCTTTCCCAACCAACGATTCCAATTCAAACTCCACAACCGCGGGTTCGTCACTCCCGAAATGGCAAGACCTGTGTAACTGGTACCGCTGGAGGTGGAAGAGCGGCATGCCTTTCCGAACGAAGCACGCGCCGAACGGCTTGCGGGAGCCCCGCAAGGTGCAACCGGCTCCCGTTCTGTAACAAGGACGATGGTTCACGCCGACCGCGCGCGGTCTTTGAGCCACAGCGTTGCACAGGGGCCGAGGCTCTGCCTCAAGCTACGCGGAGATGGGAACCCAGGCGTACCTCCGCTCTCTGAACCTGCTCCTGACGTGACACTGCCGCCTTGATCGCCTCGACATCGGGTCTACTGACAGTGACGCAGCGCTCCAGGGAGCGGTGGAATATCCAGACCAGCAGATCTGTTGGACAACCTTCCGTAAAGCGGAATTAGGTTGATTCGGGCAGTACGCAATGCCCTGCGTTCAGTTGCGCGCGTCGTTGATGCTTCGAGACGTTTCATCAGTAGATCCAGAAAGAGGATGTTGGCTAGTTCCGCTTCGATCCTTTCTATCCATTGCACCACCAGTGAACCGCTTGGATGTTGTCCGGATGGTCATCTCTCTAGGCTCCTCCCATTCCCCGGGGGCTGATGTGATCGGGGACGACATCGGCAATATCGGTGAAGTTAACGCCGCAAAGAGCACATTTCCTTCCCTGTGAGGCGATCTTGCGGTTGAGCAACTTCCTCATCTCTCCCTGAGATCGTAACTCCCGGTATCCTCTCGGGTGATGGGAATCTTCAACTCGGCGCACTCCAATCTGCCTACTGATTTTCCGCTTCACTGTTTGTTCCCTTCCGCAGCAGGAAACAGAACTATGAATCGGGCATTTCTGGTTGCGACGAAGCCTCATGGCAGTTCTCCTGATTTGCGAATTTGCTTGAGCTTGCTGCCGGAGCCCGGTGCGCCGGAGCCCAGTGTTTCGCACTGCAACTGTCAACGCTTCTGTGGTTAGCGAGCTCCGCCTGAACCTTGCTGGTTTTCAAGTCCAAGAGGTTTTCGCCTTCGATTTCCACCAACGAAGGCGGATTCATAGGTCGCGATCCGGGCGCATAGCGAGGGAGCTGCCCAAAATGTCGCCCCAAAACGCCGAAAACAGAGAGTTTTGCGCATCTCCGCGTGTAAAATCAGCGCTTTCCGGTTGGCCTATCACTGCCCCTGCGCCGGCCCGGAGCGAAATCAGTAGAATGGAGGGATATCGACATCATCCGCAAACCCAACTATGCCGACCCCTCCCGCACGGCCGAAGATCTACCACATCACGCATGTCGATAATCTCCAGGCAATCGCTGCCGTGAGCCGGCGCCTGCTGTCCGACATGCGTCTGGCGGGACTGGGTGGTCCGAACCAGATGGTGGGTATGTCCCACATCAAGGAACGCCGGATGCTGGAAATCAATATGGAGGAGTGCTATCCAGAGGATTTCGTCGGTGAGTACGTCCCGTTCTATTTCTGTCCGCGGTCGGTCATGCTGTACCTCATTTATATGAGGAATCACGAACTGACATACAAAGGCGGGCAAGGGCCCATCGTCCACCTGCAAGCCGACCTGCAGACTGTCGTTGATTGGGCGGAAGAGAACGAACGAAGATGGGCTTTTTCGCTTTCAAATGCGGGCGCGTACGGCGTTGAATTCCGAAACGACTTGAATCAGCTGGATGAGATCAACTGGCCGGCGGTCGCCGCCAAGGATTGGCGCAGTTCCTCGATCAAGCATGGAAAGCAGGCGGAGTTTCTTCTGCGGGATTTCTTTCCGTGGCATTTGGTGGAACGAATCGGGGTGCAGTCCAACGCGATCGCGCAGAGAGCGGCGCAGGCCATCGCTGCGGTTGCGCATCAACCGGGTATCGAAATTTTGCAAGAGTGGTATTACCCTTAGAGGAAGCATGATCGACTACGTTACAGGCGACATCTTGACGGCGGACACAGAGGCACTCGTCAACACGGTGAACTGTGTCGGCGTGATGGGCAGAGGCATCGCGCTTCAGTTCAAAAACGCGTTTCCTGAGAACTATAAAGCGTACGTACGAGCGTGTGACCTGAAAGAAGTTCAGCCGGGCCGTATGTTTGTATTTGAGAATCACCGTCTCCACGAGCCGAAGTTGATCATCAACTTTCCGACCAAGAGGCATTGGAAAGGCAAGAGCAGGTTGGAGGACATCGATTCCGGACTGGTTGCGCTAAAGCGTGAGATCCAAATGAGAAATATACATTCGGTCGCCATCCCTCCACTTGGCAGCGGATTGGGTGGGCTCAATTGGGCGGAGGTAAAGCCGCGTATCGAAGCAGTATTAAAGGACATCCCAAATCTGCGAGTCGTCGTTTATGAACCGAAGGGTGCGCCGACGCCTGAAGAAATGGTTTCCTCTAAGTCCGTTCCAAAGATGACGTCCGGCAGAGCTGCGCTGGTTGTCCTCATCCATCGCTATCTGAATGGACTGCTCGACCCGTTCGTCACCCTCCTAGAAGTCCACAAATTGATGTACTTCATGCAGGAGGCTGGTGAGCCACTCAAGCTTCGATACGCTCAGGCCAATTACGGCCCCTATGCCGAGAACCTTCGCCACGTCTTGAAACACGTCGAAGGCCATCTCATCAGCGGCTACGCGGATGGCGGAGACGCGCCGGATAAACAACTGGAACTTGTCCCAGGGGCTGTCAAAGATGCACAGGAGTTTCTGGCAGCGGATCTACATGCCAAGGATCGATTTGATCGAGTCGCGACTCTCGTCGATGGTTTTGAAACACCTTACGGCCTCGAGCTCTTAGCCACTGTCCATTGGGTTGTCACGCGATTGGGAGCAACTTCATTGAGCGACATCGTGAGCAAGACACACGCATGGAACGAACGCAAACGACAGTTCACAGATCGTCAAATCAAGCTCGCGTATCGAATGCTGCACGAGAGAGGTTGGATTCCGAATCCGGTAGCGTCTTCGTAAAACTTGGAAGCCAAGAATCGGTGAATTTGGCCTAACGCCGATATCGATGGCCCGTCGGTAAGAACGTTGCCCTGGCTCCCCGTCAACCTGCTGACAATTGGCTTCCACGTCCGTAATTATTTCGCATAGCATCAACCCTGTAGACAGACCCGCAACAGACCTGTTAGGAACCGCTGTAAGAGCGCTTGAAACGAGCGATCCCCTCGAGGAGGGCACTCCGGACACCCGTTCCTGGCGGACCCGGGTAGGAATCGCATGACAGGCCCGACGGGCTCGGGAGATTCCAACTGGGTACCACTTCGAGTCGTCCGCATGCTAGGTCATCGCGCTCGTTGAGAGTCTCGGGCGAAAACAATAACGAGCCGGCCGCTATCCTCGCAGCCTGGATGGCAATCGAAGCCCTTTCGCCAGTACCTATGGCGCGCCCCAAGATCTTGTATACCAGCTTTCGCGAACGCTTGACATAGCAACTACCCCCTATGTAGAGTTTCGACTATGGGTATTGGACCTATTCGGATAACTGCACAAACCCTCAGCGTATTGACCCTCTTCCTAGCTAGTGCCGACACGGGGTTCGCCGGGGCAGATATCGCCAGGGAGACTGGTCTTAGGTCTGGAACTCTCTATCCACTGTTGTTTCGTCTTGAACGCGCAGGATGGTTGTCGAGTGCATGGGAGGATGGAATCGCATCGGAAATGGGAAGGCCACGTCGACGCACCTATCTTATGACCGCCCAAGGTAGGCGGCAGACTCAAGCAATTTGCGCCCAGCTTTCGGAGATGATCGGGGGTACTGCGTGGCAAAGCATTTAGCGGTTGCAGGAATCGTTACAGCGTTCCTGCTGAAGTACTTGACCGATGAAGCAAAGGCGTGGCTTCCATGGTGCGCCCGGCGTTTCTTCGATGTCTCGATCTGTCTTCTTCCCCAGTCGGAGCGAGAGCGCTATAGCGAGGAATGGTGCACACATCTGCTTTCTTTTCCCGGCACTGGCTTTGCGTCCCTCCAGTTCATATGGGCAGCGCTTTCGATTCGTGCTCTGATCCTGAGAGAGGAATTGGTTACGATGTGGAGCCAACTCCGGTTACTAGCTGTCACCTACCGTGTACTCTCTTATTGCTGGCTGAGGATGAAGATATCCCGCATTTTTGGCGGTGCGACGATAGGTGCTCGCGATGGTTCTTCGGTCGATGCGAATGTGATCGGCGTTCTGATATTTCTGATACTGGCATTGGCGTGGTGCAAGCAGTCGGAGAGGCAGCAGATTGCTGCCGCCTGATTTTGCGATGTTGCAGCGTTCTTGTTCGCGCCAGGCCGGCGTTGGGGTAGCTTATGTCACCATGCTCTCCCACTCGGTGAGCGGCCGCTCCCGCCAACGGATAATACCTCCGGTGCGTGATGAAGTGCAGAAAACGCTCAGCCGCCGGGCAACGGGCGCTGCATGTCAAGTTCGGCGTCGGCCTGCTCACGAGCCCACTTGCTCCATTCTTCTCTCTCCTGCTTGTACGCCTTCAAATTAACATGCCTGGGCCTCAGACGAGAGATGGATTCATCCTGCGTAGGGGAAAATATATGGCGAAATGCGTGCTCCCGGATGAGCTTGGCAAAGATCTTTGCTGCACTTGAAGCCAGAACCGTCCCCCTTGCGACACACTTCTGTCCGATGCGCGTATAAACCATATGCTTCGGATCAAGAGGCATGAATATCTCGGTTCCCTCGGAACCCCAGCCCCCGCCGAAGTCATACGAATGTTCATGATGGAAGTTCAACCGGATCACAGGGTTGTCGGTCGCAGACCATGTCACGTCATCCGGTGCCACCAAAATCGTCCACTCGTGCTGGTGAAGGTGCTCTGCGATTCCATTGAGGACGTGGCGTTGTCCCCAGATCCAGAGCCGCCTTCCAACCATTGATTCAACACGAACCTCAGCCATGTTGTCGTCGTCCGAAGGTTTGATCAATACTCGAAGCGGAAATCCAGGCTCTACTGTTCCATGCGGTTCGCGCGGCGGCCGACCGGCCTTGTGCGCAGCTTTGAACTCTTCGATGGATTCTTTTAGGTTGCTCTCCATCAAGGATGGTCCCACGGCGCGCCAACGCTCCAATTCCTCTTGAAGGCGAGCCGGCGTTCTTACGTCCTGAGCTGCTACAAAACGAACGAGACGACGCCAGTGTTCCTTGAACATCCTTTTTCCGGTCACAGCCCGTTCGATTGCTTCTTCCGCCGGAGTCTCATATTCCCGATTCAGCCACCTCTCGTGCGTATCTACCTCGTCCCCGTCTTCGAGAGAGGTATAAAGATCCGTTGCCGAAGCAACGCGGTCGATGGGTTTTTCCGCCCAGATCGGACATCCGGCGTTCGGGACGAGCAGGTCGTAGCGGAAGATCCACCCCGGGCGAGATTCAAACCGCTTCAAATACATGCACGGCACGTAGTGGTTGTTCCTGGTAATACCCATCGGAGGCTCCTTCACAATATTCCCTCACTGATCAATGAGTTTCTTAGCATAGCGCAGTAAACGGGATTCTTGTCTGTAGATTGAACAGGACTTCCCGTGCCGCGGTTTGGCAATTTACGTGCTTCCTGACATCATCAGAAGACGATGCCAACCCAGTCAATTAAGTCGGAAGACATGACCCTGAAGCGAGCGTTTCAGGACTTCTATACCGTCCCGCACTACCAACGGGAGTACATATGGGGCGAGGCGGACACCAAGGGGCAACGCGGAGACGAAGTCGAACAATTTCTTCGAGATGTTCTTACCGAATACGAGATGGCGACCACGCAGGATGCACCGGAATACTTTATCGGGACCATCGTTGTATGGATGAATGCAGACGGCATTTACGAACTGATCGACGGTCAACAACGGATGACGACATCGTTTCTGACACTTTGCGCGATTCGGGACGCTATGCTTGAGATCGGCGGGCAGTTGCCCGATGAACTGCCTGGGCAAATTGCGGCGGCCAGTATGGACTGGCAGGGCAATACGACACATCGGGAGCGCTTGAGCCTACAGTACGATGACAGCCAAGGGGTACTACGGCAATATGCCAGGGCAGAGTCGGCTACCGCTCCCAAATCTGGAACCCGATCGATCGCCAACATCGCAGGTGCCTACAGGACTGCGCGTGAATTTCTCCTGGCCCAATTCCATAGCGATACACGGCAGATTCTTCGCTTCTATGCCTATCTCACGGCCAAGGTCAAGCTGATCCGTATCGAAACTCCCAACGTCGCTAAAGCCCTCAAGATTTTTGAAACGGTGAATGATCGTGGTGCGGGCTTAGATGCAATGGACTTGCTCAAGAATCTTTTGTTCATGAGCGCTTCCCCCGCCCAGTTCACTGCCCTGAAAGATAGATGGAAACAGATTGTCGACGGTATTTATGGCGCCGGTGAAAAACCTCTTCGCTTTCTGCGATATTTCGTCTTCGCGGACTTCGATGTCGCCGATCTGAAGCTGCAAGAAGACGGCATATACGAATGGTTCCTCACCAACGCTCATCAAACCTCCCACCAGACCAATCCTCTGGGCTTTGTAGAGAGGCTCCTTGAAGCGTCGAAGGCATACGTCGGTTTCACCAAGAATCAAAATCCGGACGGGACTCACAGCCGGGGTATTTCAAACACCAGAATTTTGGGAGGGAGCGCGATTCGGCAACATTACATCCTTCTCTTGGCAGGCCGCAAGTTAAGCAAGCTGAACTTCCAGCAGCTCACCGAAGAGATCGAAAATCTGATGTTTGCATACCTGATCACAAACACGGCAACGCGCGACTATGAACGCTCCGTGGTGGAGGGGGCAAGACAGCTCCGTAAGATCTGCGACTCCGACTTTTTGAGCTTTCGCGCCGAATACTTCAAAGATCGTAAAGCTCAGCTATCTCGAGATTTTGGCGACGCCTTAAACAAGATGTATTCGTGGGACACACGAGCCTTTCGCCTTCGGTACTTGCTCGCAAAGTTGACCCAGGCGATCGATGTTCGGGCCTACGGCGATGCAGGCAGCTACGGCGACCTGATGCATTATTACAACGCCAATAACGACGTCGAGCACATCTATCCAATCAGCCCAAGCGAAAGCGCACGGCTGGAATTTGGGGACGCCTCAGATGCGGCCATCGCAAGTAAGCTCGGAAACCTCGTCCTGGTCGAGCAGGCCATTAATAGACTAATCAGCAATGGAGCTTATACGCAAAAGAAAATGCTTTATGCACAGTCACAGTTCTTGATTGTCCGATGCCAAGCTGCCCGTCCTTCATTTGGCGTTGCGGATCAGATCACGCGCGCCATAACTTCCATCCCATCATTTCCCATCTGGAATGAACGTGCCGTTTCGGAAAGGCAAAGTTTTCTTACCTCCCTAGCAAGGGAGATCTGGGGCGTCCCCGCGAACCCGTAGAAACTGAGCTAGGTGCAATTCGCGATCATGTATTTCCATTCCTATTGGTACCAGTCCACGGCTCATCTCGTCGTAGAAAATCCCGCTCAGCCGTGGTAGAGCACCCCGAGAATCGCCCGCGCTTGAACGACGCTTCTGAATCCACTGGCAGTTTTACCAACCGCTAGGAGCTGTGACGCGCCAAGGCCGCCAATGCTTTCGAACTGGCGTAAATGATTCAGGCTGCCTGGAAGGGCTGGCCCTAGGCGCTTGAAGATGCCGGATCCATCGTCAAGCGCCACCGCGACAAGCTTCCCTTCATACTGGGCTAGGTTCGACAGCTCAATGTTCTCTCCGCCCAAGACAACCTGCTTCGCAAGTGCGAGGGGTACTGCACTTTCATCCACGATCCGAAACGCAATCTCCACACGTTTTAAAACGTCGTCGACATCAACCTGGACTGCCTCGTCG
Organism: Granulicella rosea; assembly: GCF_900188085.1. GTDB lineage: Bacteria > Acidobacteriota > Terriglobia > Terriglobales > Acidobacteriaceae > Edaphobacter > Edaphobacter rosea. The sequence goes on along the minus strand of NZ_FZOU01000001.1, from coordinate 943,751 downwards.
GAGCCCGGCTGAACCTTTAGGGAGTGATCGAAGATAATTCCAACGACTTGGTGCAGCGCGACGGCATTCTGGTGAATCATTACAGTCTTCGGTGTCCTGGTCCGCGGGTCCGGGACTTCTGCGGTCAGACCAAGGATAGGACTGGTTGCACCCCGAATCAAACGCCGAGCATAGATGGCGTTTGCGACCCGTGCGATCACCAGTCTGCGATCAGCCGCTGGACCATCGATCGCTTCCACCAGGGCGATCGAGCCAATGGGCGCCGCAAACCCGAAGTTCGGTCGTCGCAGAACGAAAGCACTCTTGTTCTGCAGTACGCCAGGGTCGAGCAACTCCAAAGGTTCCTGAGAGCCACCAGAATCGTGTCTCACTGATGCTGCCAAACTGGGCCATATCGGGATGTTAGTTCCCGCATCTGCGGAGGCAATTAGCGTAAGAGGCGCTAAAACAAGATTGGGATTCTCATCCTTCGGCCGATCTCTTCTTTTCCAACGGAGACATTCTTCATACATCTCTTCCACAATTTCGAGCAAGTCGCTCAGCTCATCCGCACAGATTGCCACATCGGCAGCTCGGATCTCATGTCTCCTTCCGTGATGCGCCTTATTCATTAATAGAGTTACTGGCGATCCTTCTGACAACGCGGCATGAGTCGCAAATCTTTGAAAGACATGCTGATTGAACATGCCCTCCGATCCAGCTCTCACCAGGGGACGAAGGCGTTGGACGAAGGTGACCAAGGTCGGATCTCGGTTCGCGGTAGCCCATGCCGCATGTGCGGGATCGTCAAACAGGTCGCCGAGCTTTGCCTCAAGAAACACACGGCATGCATCCGCGTAGTTTCTGGCGCACTCCTCGTCGTTGTGATCTGCGTCAAAGAGTTTGCGGCGCTTTTCCAACTCTGGCAGAGGCTCACAAAGTCGTATCGTGGATTGAATCTCCGTGGCCGGGTATACCCCAAAATGCGATATTCCAGCTGGTATCACGAGCCGAGTGATTCGCAGGCAAAACCGAGCGTCATATGAAGTGACAACAAGTTGTGCCCCGGCGGCTACAACCTCCGCCAAGGCGCTTGCAAAACGATCTCGGTTTTCGTCGTCAAGGAGTTCTTGCGGGTCATCCAGCAAGAGTGTTGTGATCCCACCTCGTTGTTTCAAAACATGCTCCCAAAATGCGAAGAAGAAGCCGACGAGGCTTGCCCTAAGCGCCGAGGCGTTGCTTACATGTTCGGCCGGTGCAGACACTCCTCCTACCCGTACTGACAGTCCCAGCTCGCCGTTCCGACCCATCGGGGTATCGACAAGCTCTTGGGCTGTTCCAGGAAATGCACCTAGATAAATCCTCGAGCGCCATCCTGACGCTCGCCCACTTAGCGTCCTTCTTAGTCCCTCCACCTGCTCATCGGCTAGACGCCCAATCTCCGCGACTTGGCCGAGAGCGCGATCTGCGATGGCATAGGCACTCAAACGAAGTTCTGCGGCGCGGCGCCTAGCTACGCATCGCTTCAGGCGTTCGCATTGCACGAGAACATCAGAGATCGGCTTTGTCGCCTTGACCAAGGAGTCAAGCTTCAACAGCTTACTGACGAGGCTTTGCTTACCGGGCGAGTCGTCGCCGAGTACCTTCCCCAACACTTCTGCAAGCACTTTCATCACAAGAGCGTCATTGGAATGACGCCAACGAGCAAAGCGCATCGCGAGGTCCAGGCGCTTCAATGTGTCTTCCAGCAGCTCACAACCCTCTGGGAGCGTCAGGTTTGGTGCATCATAAAGAGGAGCTCGATTCTTAACAGCCTCGTCAAACGCAATCGCGGTTTGCTCTTTTAGATTTGCTAGAACGCCAAGCAATGGTTCGTAGTTGAACAGCTCCTCGATGAGAGCGGCCCGGAGAAGATCACATGGGTGACTCGGCAAGCTTCGTGTGGTTTCCGAACGAAGCGGTTCAGGCAATGTGCGCATCAATTCGCCCTGTGCTGCGACCGCCCACCTCTTAAGCGTCAGCGAAAAGAGTTCAGCATTCGCATGCGCTTCCTGAAGATGTTTTGTCACGAGACGGCCACTGACCTGATCGACCGCCTCACTGATTTCAAGCCCACACACGACACAAGCCGAATCGCCATTTGTATGCTCGGGGTGTTCAACCAACCACGCGGCGATCCGGGCATAAAGGCGGGTGCGAGCTGCCAACGAGGGATCGCTAGCAAGTTCAAAGAGTGTTACGCCTTCCGCCAGCAGCTCTCGAAGCCGCTCCTCAGAGGCTTCGAGTTCCACCTCGGTAACTCGTCTAAGGGCGCCAAGACGTTTCGCGCATTCCAGATCCTGAGGCCGGCTGGCTCGCTCAACCGCCCGGCCAACGTTTTTTTCCAAGTCCCCCAGCGACTGAGGATTGCTCGGATCAAATCGTTGACCTAGGATTAAGCGTGCCGATTGAAAAATACTCAATTTCTCTGCTTCAAAGTATGCTGCAATTTCAAGCAGCGCAGCCGCGGCATTTTCATCGGAAGGTTCTGGTACGCCTTGCGGTGGGGTATGCTCAGGAATGCACGCGACCGCAGCGGCAAAATCTGACATCGCCGTGCGATACTCCGAGTCTATCTGGTTGATCTCGTTAACCTTCAACTTCACCAGATCGGTTTTGATTTTGTTCCTGCTCCTGCGTACATGATCCGCAAGGTCTACTAGCGCCGAAAGTCCCGTGAGCTGTGCAACTGCTCGACCAAGCTCTGATTCACTGCCGACTCGGATTAAAGAGAGCAGCCCCGGCATAACGGTTCCTAACCGGAGGGCGATTGGGTCGACCCGCAGAGCGGTAAAATCCGGCGCGGTCTCTTGCAACTTCCCGAGACGACTGCGGCTTTGGCTTCGTCGGATCGGCGGCAGCAAGCGGCCCTCTTCATCCTCAAAGGTGAGCTCAACCCAAGTGTCCGCGAGAACAGTTGATCCTGGCCGATGGTTCATAGCATGTGGCAGCGGCGTGACCGCCGAGATCTTATGGGTCGTAGCCTCCCCTTCGGCAGAATCGGAAGCGAAGGAACATTCAAAATCTGCCGCGGTCTCGGGTTCTCGTTGCGGCCGCAACAGTTCCCCTGTAAGCGCCCACACGATCGCATTCAGAAGCGAGGTTTTGCCCGATCCGTTTCTGCCTTCAAACAGTGTGAGATCCGTTTTGAACTCAAATAGGAATCGCTGTGGAGGGGCTGAAGGCGTCCCGAACTTATGAAGTCCCGCAAAACGATGTGCCTCAACCCGCTTCAAACGCAGTCGGCGTCGGCTCGATGAATCTGACGTAAAAGGAAGATTGGCTAGTTCAATAGGTTTCTGCTGGATGGTATCTACTAACTCTTCGGTGGACGGCACATTGATATTGGCCAACCAGACCTTCTGACCCTTTTTGCGGTACCATTCGAGAGCGCTCCGCGTCTCATCGCTCTCAAAAGCGAACGGCACCCCGTTACTCGTTATAATCGAGCGACCGCTCACAAGGTCGGTAAGCAGTATTTCAAGCGTGTAAAGATGCAGCGGACGAGCTTCGTATTCAGGCAAGCGAACTCCTGACAGCGAACACTTTTGATACGGATTGCATTCGCTAACAAAGTAACGCGAGGCGATTTGCAACGCAATCCTATCACCAACACAGCAAATGCGGTGAAGGCTTTTCAACTAATCTACACTTGAATCTCAAAGGCGGCCGAATCGATTGACCGCAACTTCAGCCTCCCCCTGCTTTTGTCTGTTCTTTCCAAATATCTGAAGGCCGTTAGACTGCCAGCCAAGGGCAGGGAGTCAAGAACGGTCGTCTCGAATCCCTGCCAGTCCAGAATCCGCGTACATGCAGCGAATCGTTCTCTCTATCGACTAGGCAGCGGGCCGCCGATCATACAGTGTACGGTAAAGATGATAAAAAAAACAGTTGAGCCGCTTACAAGTAATGGTAAAGCACAAGCCTCCGATCGAGTTAGGAGCGACTCCACTGGTTAGGAACGACTAGTCTCACAAAGCCGACGCCAATAAGGTCCGTTTTCTCATGCCACTCGAAGATGCGATCCCCGGCGAACCTCAGCACCTGGAACACATTCACGCCGAGCGACAGCAGCCTTGATCGCTTCAGCATTCGGCTTACTCTCCACGACGCAGCACTCCAATGCTCCAACTAAGCCAGCAGGCAGATAGGAGACGATCGTCTCCCAGAGGACGCCGTCGATCCGCGCCTCGATCCGCCGGTACCCCAACGGCAGCGCCAGATCGTCGAGGATCTTCACCGAGTCCTGCCCGTTCTTCTGAACTCGTAGGGTGAACTCTCGCCCTTCGACCTTCGAGAGACTCTTGCTCAAAAGGTAATAAAGCACCATGGACTTGGTGCGCTCCACCTTGTTGGCAGCGACCCTGGCTCGATCCGCGAGCCGGCTGGCTTCGCTTCGGCAGAACTGCTCTCGCGCCTCCATGACCCTCACGAAACGTCCGATGCGATCGACCTTTTCTCCATGTGCTGCACAAAACGCGTGTAACCTGTCGACAAGTTCTCCGGGTATCTCCACCCCGTTCTGACTCTGCTCTTGCATCTCCTCGATGAGTGAATCCAGTTCAGCATCGATCTCAAATAACGAGTGCGATTCGGCGGTGACGCTCATAGAAGTAGTCTCCTTTGGATTTCTCCTGCTTGTTTCGTTGTTTGTGGGTGGACTGGATAGGCGACCCGCGTTGGAGGGACCTCGCCTTCGGAATTCCCGATCACGCGTGGTCTTGGGAAATTCGAATTCGATTTCAACCAACGTGTCTAGGACATAGACCTGTGGATGACTTTCGCCTCATATTCGCCTACACTCAGGACGTGTTCGACCCCTTCGCCAACACGCCGCGGATAAACCGGGGGCTGGTCTATCTCGGCGCCTGTCTCATCGCCGGTATCCGCCTGGCGCGGGAGAAGCAGGTGAACACTCGCGTCGTCCCAACCAGCAACGCCGTGGACGAATCGGTCGAACTCGCGCACGAAATCTTCCACCGGGTGTTTCGCAGGGTGCCCGAGGCGATGGATAAACCCAGGCGTCTGGGCTAGAGTGGTAGCCAATCCGGAGGCAGACGATGGTGGAGGCGATCGACGAGCACGACATCGAGAAACGGAAGGATCAGGAGTTCACGCGGCAGTGGGAACGTTTGAGGGATGCCCCCGCCGATACCTCGCCCGTGAGCATTCTTTCCGTCGAGGACTTGCCTGCCTGTCCGGTGGGGATTCGACTGCTGCGGATCTTTGCCGAGGCCCATCCCGGCCCATACGAACTGGCGCTCCAGAAAGGTCTCTACGACCTCACCCCGCCGGTCTTCGCGAAGCTGCCCCGGTGGCAGGCATTCGTCCAACATCGCAAGTGCTGCGCGGACTGTAACGAGGGTTAGATATGTGCGGGAGATATGTCCGGCGTTCCGACAAACAACGGCTGGCCGAAGCCTTCCACCTGGGAGAACTTCCGGTTGATTTCGTTCTTCCACCTGAGAACTACAACATCGCGCCACAGAGTACGCAACCGGTCGTCCGCGTCAACCCCGATTCGGGCCAGCGGGAGATGAGGCTCATGCGTTGGGGGCTGATTCCTTCGTGGGCGAAAGACGCCGCTATCGGTAAGACCACCACCAACGCCCGAGCGGAGACCGTGGCGACGAAACCCGCTTTCAGAGGTGCGTTCAAATCCCGGCATTGTCTCGTACCGGCGGACCTCTTTTACGAGTGGCGGAATCTCGATCCCTCCGACCCCAAACGGAAGAACACGCAGCCCTACGCCATCGGTCTGAAGAACGGCTCGCCGATGGCATTCGCGGGCCTGTGGGAGACTTGGACGGATAAGACGAACGGGTTGCCCCTCGAGAGCTTCACCATCATTACGACCGACCCCAATGCCCTCATGGAGCCGCTGCATGATCGGATGCCGGTCATCGTACCGCCCTCGGCGTTTGACCGATGGTTGGCGTCCTCCCCGGACAGGCCGCCGGTGGACATGCTGCGGCCCTACGATGCCGCGGAGATGACAGCCTGGAAGGTCGGAAAGGCCGTTGGAAACTCTCGTGTCAATGGCGCCGAATTGTGCCAGCAGTGGGAGTAAACTCCGTCTCTGTATCGCCATGGGAAAGCACCGATGCATCGCGCTTACTGGATCGGCTGTCGACCAGTGAATCGCGCCGTTCAGGTCGCCCGTGGCGTTGAACTGCTAGCTTCAACTCTGCGACGGCAGTCCAAAAGGGATCCGCCGACTTGGCGCGGGAACCGCCTTCCTCGCACCAGACCGTGGATGCATCTCTCCCATCTTCGATGATCTGCAAGCCAATTTTCGAGTAGCGTGATGACGTTTTGAGGAGCCTCTCGTCCCATCACCGTAAATAAAACACATGGCAACACACTTGCACGACTGAAGCTATCTGGAGCGTCAGGATGTCAAAAGTCAGGTTTCAGTCAACGGAATTCGTGCGCCTTGTGAGCCGTCCAGCGAGGCTGTTCGGTTGGTTGGCCATCATCGCCGCCATCCCATTCCCTCTCGCATGGGGACAATCGAGCAGCGTCGCGGCGCATCCCTATCTCGGCTGGAGCAGCTCCAGTTCGCAGAGCCAGTCCAGCGGTTTTCTGACCCAGGCCAATCTCCAGGCACAGTCCGACGCGTTGAATACCTCGGCACTCGAGGACCACGGCTTCACCTACATCAACATCGACGACGGCTGGCAAAGCGGCTACGACTCGAACGGACGCCCCACGCCGAACGCCGCACTCTTCACCGACATCGCGGGACTCATCACGCACATCCACCAGAACGGCCAGAAGGCCGGCATCTACTGGCGGCCCGGCGTCGCCAGCGAGGTCGTGCAGTCGAACCCGCTCATCGCGGGGAGCACCCACCATATCAACGACATACTCGCCTCACCCAAAGCCGCGGGCAACGCCTTCGCGGCATCCGACGAAACATCCTCTCTCTCCAACTACAAGATCGACTTTACCCATGCGGGTGCCGAGCAGTACGTCGAGTCGATCGTCAACCAGTTCGCCTCCTGGGGCGTGGACTACATCCGGCTCGGCGGCGTCGCGCCGGGCGCGGGCGTCTCCACCGTGGACAACCAGTTGGAGGTCCAGGCATGGTCGCAGGCCATCGCCAAGGCAGGACGCCCCATGTGGCTCACCGTCTCGACCGATGTCGAGCTCAGCGACTTCAGCACCTGGGGCGCCTACACCAACGCCCGTCGCATCGGCGCAGCCATCGAGTGCAACGGCGCATGCGGCACGCTCACCGACTGGGCCCTGACCTCGCAGCGTTGGTTCGATCTCATCGGCTGGCAGACCTTCACCAGCCTTCAGACAGGCTGGAACGATCTCGGCCCGCTCGAGATCGGCGCACCCGCCACCACCGGCCTTACCAGCGTGGAGCAGCAATCGGCCATCACCCTCTGGGCCATGGCCAATGCGCCGCTCTATCTCGGCGGAGACATGAGCGCCATCGACGCCAATGGAATCAACCTCCTGACCAACGATGAAGTCCTCGGCGTCGACCAGGCCAACGCGCCCGCCACGCAGATCGCCGGCGGCCTCACGCCCGTCTGGGTCAGCGACATGGGCAACGGAGCCTACTACGTCGCGCTCTTCAACCTCAACGCCTTCCCCGCGGAGGTGACCGTGCGTTGGAAGGACATCGGCTTCCCGGACGCAACCAGTGTCCGCGACGTATGGACCCGCAAGGATCTCGGTGAGGTCAAGCAGAAGTTCTCAAGCGTCATCCTCGGGCACGGCGCGCGTCTGCTCCGTGTCACGAAACACGGCGCCGTGGACCTGCAGAAATCGCAAAGCTATGTGGCCTTCCTGGGCAGAACCCACGGCAAGACCGCCTTCATCCGTTGCCCGACCTACTGCGCCTCCGGGCACGAGGTCATCAAGCTCGGCATGGAGGAGCAGAACTACGTCGACATCGAAGGCGTGAACGCGCCGCACACCGGCATCTACCGCATGAAGATCGACGCCGCCACGATCGGGCCGAGCGACCTCTTCTATCAGGCCAACGGCGGCGCGCAGGTCGCGGTGAAGCTCGGCGGCGGCAGCTTCGGCGTCCCCGCATACACCATCGTTCCCGTACCGCTGAAGGCAGGCGACAACACCCTACGCTTTACGAACCCCACCGGCATCGCCCCTTATCTCGACCGCGTCACCATCATCGGCGAAGGCGACCTTCCCGCCTCGCCGATCTCGGTCTACGACGCCGAGGTCGCCACGCTCGCAGGCAACGCGACGCACGCGCCGTGCCTATACTGCTCGGGCAACACGCAGGTCGCGCCGCTCGGCGGTGAGTTGAAGAACAACGTTCGCTTCGACAACATCGTCGTCTCAGGCGCGGGCATGTACGCACTGGAGATCGACTATGTGACCAAAGGGATGCGCGCGCTTTGGGTCAAGGTCAACCGCGAGAAGCCGTTCCTGCTCAACCTCTCGGGCGACAGCGCGTCGCTCCCGACCAGCATCGTCGTCCCCATCCCGCTCCAGGCCGGCAAAAATACCATCACCATCGGCGGCGGCGAAGAAGACGCTCCCGCAGTCGACAAGATCGTCATCGGCCCCACCACGCAAGCCAACAACCTCGCCATGGGCCTCGTCTCGCGCAAGGGCTCGTCGGACGCACGCATCTGGACGCTGGAGCTCGCCAACTTCGGCAAAGACGACCTGAAGGCAGCCCAGCTCAACGCCATGACGCTCGTCCAGGCCGACGGCCCAGGCGCCTGCCAGCCCACGCTCTCGACGGCTCTTCCCATCGTGGTTGGTGACATCCCAGCGCACTCCTTCAAGACCTTCGACTTAGCGTTAGACTTCTCCGAATGCGCCGGTGATGCGCGTTTCAACACGAGCGCCTCGTACTCCTCCGACTTGGGGACGATCGCAGCCGGCGTCATCGACGTTGCGCTTGAGCAATGATGCAGAGCCGGAGGGTATGTGACGGAGTGCAGTTCGGCCTGACTGCAGATTGTTGCCGATGGTGATGATCATTTAGTTTGTGATGTGGGCGGGACCACCGCTCGTAGACGAGCAGCAGGGGGATACGTGACATTTCAATTGAGTAACCGGAAACTTCGCAAGATTCTCAAGAGGGTGGATAGACAGCGCGTCGGAGGGATCCTCAGCGTTAGGGCAGCGAATGTTCGACCGGTCCACATCATCGAATACGCGCTTCCGGATGACGAAGAGTTCGTGTGTGGGCTGCTGACCTGCGAGTTTAGGGGTTGGGTGGAAAGATTTGGGGAGGAGGTTCCGAGGCAGGCTATGTCGAATGGCGAAGTGACATGGGGTGAAAGCTGGCGAATTACTCAAGCAGGGCGTGCAGTGCTCGATCGCACTCAAACGATCTCCAATGTGGCGTTAATCGTAGCCATTGCCAGTCTGCTGTGCTCCATCGCGACGGGCCTATTGACCTATCATTAGTAGAGCCGCTCAACTATTGAGCTTGGCTTTCGGAAAGCAAGGCACAGAACTGATTTGTATGATTCAGACGGAGGAACAGGAAACGATAGAAAGCTGCTCCCCGCGCTCCGCGCACTCACCCCCCAAGGTCAAGCACATGCTCACCCCCAGCATGCTCACAACCGCTCAGGTTCGCGAATTCGGTGGATAAGTGTTGGCTCATATTGAGCCGCGTAAGCGTTTCGAGGCCACAGCGGCTGGGATGGCGCAGAAGGATGAAGACGCGATCCAGGAAGTACGGCTAGGAGGCGTTGTCTTCTTTAAACCAGGAGAGCATTGAAACGGAGCGCCCGCGCAGGTTGACATGACGCACATCGCGATCACCGAAATCGTGGACGGCCAAGGGATAGACTGGCTCGAAGCCCTCTCTCAGGAGCGGTACATAAGGGGAACTTTCGCACAGTTGAGTCCAGGAGTGTATCGCCGCATAGAACCGTCTTCATGAGTCGGCTTATCGTAGTCGGACTCTTCGAGATCGAGTTCGTAGCAGCCTCGCTCCCCCACTTTCCACTTTGTATAGTGCCATCTCGGCAAACCGAAGTAGAATGGCTACTTCCAGATGGTCACCTCCCTATGTTCCAAGTCACGGCTCGCGACGTTTTATCTCTGACCGATCAGGATCTCCGCACGGCAATCGCTTTGACTGCCGAAGCTGAAGCACGTCGATATGGCTTTGCGGGCACGTCCATTACATGGAGCGGCGACCAACGCGCCAACGATGGCGGCGTTGATGTTCAAGCCAAGTTACCCTCTGCCCCCACTCGAGGCATGACCATCCCGCAAATTTTTACCGCATTTCAGGCAAAAGCTGAGAAAATGCCCGTTTCGAAAATTACTAAGGAGATTCGACCCAAAGGAATCGTGCGCCCTATTTTCAAAGAGCTGGCCGATGCGCACGGGGCCTACGTAATCATCAGCTCCAAGGAGAGCCTAAGCAAAACAGCTCTGGCGGAGCGCGTGAAAGCCATGCGCGCAGCGGTGCATGATGTGCCTGGTCATCGGGATCTTCATCTCGACTTCTTTGATAGCGGAGCTCTTGCTACATGGATTCGAGGTTACGCAGGTCCGAGTGTGTGGGTTCTCGAGAAGGTCGGGCGAAGCCTTCGCAATTGGAAACCGTTTGCAGCGTGGGCTTACCCGAAAGAGGGAGTCGAGGCTCCTTACCTTATAGATGAGCAGGTTCGCGTCCACGTTCCCGATACCGATCCGGAAACTGACTTCGACGCCCTCGTTGCGCTGGAGAAGATTCGGGCACGACTTGCCGAAGATAAGGCCTCTGTGCGAATCGTCGGGCTCTCCGGTGTAGGCAAGACCCGCTTCGCGCAGGCACTGTTCGATGCCAGAGTCGGCAGCAATTCTCTGGACCATACACTTGCCGTCTATACCGATGTCGGCCATAACCCCGATCCAGAACCCAACTCGTTGATCTCCGACCTCATCATCGCTGGAACCCGGGCCATCGTTATCGTCGACAACTGTAGGCCTGCAGTTCACAGGAAACTCTCGGCCACTGTTGCGGACCGTGCGAGCAAGGTCAGCCTGGTCACAATCGAGTATGACGTGCGTGACGATGAATTTGAAGACACCGACGTCTTCGAATTGAACGCTGCGTCCGAGTCTCTCGTTGAACGGCTGCTTGCGCAGCGTTTTCCAGCTCTGTCTCATTCGGATATTCATACGATTGCGAAGATGGCTGGCGGGAATCTCCGTATCGCTATCGTCATCGCTTCAAGTGGCGGGCGATCGGGATCATTCGCTTCGCTGAAGAGCGACGAACTAATGGATCGGCTCTTTTACCAGAAGAATGAGGTAGACCCGGACTTACGGCGTGCCGGTCACATCCTTTCACTACCCTATTCTTTCAGCGTCGAGAATCCGGAATTGGAAAATAGCGAACTTGCGTTTCTCGCCGAGCTTGCCGAAACGAGCGTTTGGCGTCTCTACGAACACGCCCGCATTCTGCGAGACAGAGACTTGATTCAGCAGCGCGGTATGTTTCGGGCTTTACTCCCTCCGGGAATTTCTAATCGCTTGGCCCAAGTAGGTCTAGAACGCATCCCAGCAGAGCGAGCCCGCGACTGGCTGGCAAGAATCCCCTTTCGTTTGCTGAAGAGCGTCGCTCACAGACTCAGCTTCTTGGACGGAATGCCTGAAGCTGAGCAGATTGCCGACGAGTGGTTGTCGCCGGGGGGGCTTGTCGGATCTCCAGACCGACTGACGGAAGACCTTCAGCAAATCTTTCTCTACATCGCCCCCCTGCGTCCGGCTTTGGCTTCAGAATGCTTGGAGCGCGCCTTTATAAATATGGACGACGCACAGACGGCGAGGTTGTGCGCACCCTACATAGATTTCCTACAGTGGCTCGCTCACGATGCCACGCTCTTTGGTCCTTGCGTGAACCTCTTAGTCCGAGTTCGGGCAGGTACGGAGCGCAAGCCGGGTTCGAAATTAGTTCACGATCAGTTCTTCCATTTATTCCAGGCCTACTTATCAGGAACGCATGCGACAGTTGAGCAGCGCATTGCGATCCTCGAATCTCTGCTGCTTCAACCAATTCGCTCGGCGCGATTTGCCATAGGCATTGCGGGACTGAAGTCTCTACTGAAGTCACGCGACTTTACTGGCAACGACTGGCGTTTCGGAACGTCGTCACGAGATTACGGGTTATGGCCACAGGGTGAGGGGTTTCGGCATTCGTTTCGAATGACGCTTGCATTTTGCGAACGCCTTGACAGACGCGGCGGCGAGCTCGGCATACAGGTGCGTGCGGCCGTTGCCGAAGAACTACGGGATCTCTGGCTCTGTGAGGCCGTATACCCCGAGCTTCAATCGCTAGCAAAGAGCTTTTCGAAGCGACGTTTCTGGCCGGAAGGTTGGATCGCAGCAAAGTCGATCGGAAAATGGAGAGAAGACGAGCTCGCAAAGAGTTCTCAAGCCACACTCCCGCAGCTCGTCTCCGCACTGCGACCTAACACTTTGGAAGATCGCGCTCTTACGTTCGCGCAGCGGAAGATGCAAACCCTGTATTTCGAGATGCAGGACTATGAGGAAGACTACACGGCCGTTGAACGGCGCGTCTCGGACGAGGGGGTAAAGCTCGGCGGCGAACTCGCGTCAGACCTCGAAACCCTTCGCGCCGTGATGCCGGCTTTATTGAATCGGGAAATGTTCGTCCCGGTTCATTCGCTAGCAGCCGGTCTCGCAGAAAAGCTGCGAAACCCGGCCAGCGTTTGGGCGTTGTTGCAGCGTTCCTATCGCGAGCTTAGTGAAGATGAACGGAAGCCGGAGTTCTTGGCTGTCTTCTTGTCGTCTCTACAAAAGAAGAGAGCCACGTTTGTCGAGACAGCCTTGGAGAAGCTGTCTCACAACCCTGACTTTGCGCCTGACTTCCCAAGTATCCAGTGCGCCGTCATTCCGGGACCGAACGGCGTTGCGCGCCTTATTGAATCGATGAAGTCCGACACGGTGGCCTCATCTAGTTATCAGGCCATCGCGAACATCAGTGATTGCCTGACCGACAAAGAGTTCGGGAAACTATTTCGCCCTTTGGCAAAGCGCCCAGGGGGATTCGATGCATGTCTTCATTTGATTTGGCTGCGACTCGCTCGGATGAAAAACCAGCCGTCGAAACCGACGACTGGCTTGAAGACGCTTGGTCGAGACTTGCTTCTGCAGTGGGATTGTGACCCGCATGGCTCGATGATGGATTACCGGCTCGCCGAAGTGGTTGAGAAGTGCATGCCAAGCCTCGGAAGCGAAAAGGTCGCATATGAACTCTGTGCCCGGTGTTCAAAGAAGGCACACATGAGCCTCTTCTTCCTCGACCAGTATCCACGGCTGTTTACTGCGCTGATGAAGGTTTATCCAGAAGACACTTTGAGCGGTCTCCTTGACAGCGGATCAAAATTCCAGCGTCGGGGGAGTGCGCGACGCCGGAACCATGAATCCGGCTCGCTGTTTGCAGCATTGCCAGAGAAAACTATCATTGATTGGTGCGAGAAAGGCAAACCCGGTCGATACGTTCTGTTGGCTTCAGTTATCGATGCCATCAGCGAAGGGGACAAAGGCGATACCGCATGGCAACCGCTGGCGCTGGCAATTCTAGCGAAGGCGCGGAGTAAGGAAAAGGTGCTGGCCGCGTATTTCCATCAATTCCGGCCGATGAGTTGGAGCGGATCGCGCGCTTCGATCATGGAGCGCCGTCTCGGGCTTTTTGACGACCTTCTGCTGATGCCAAAGCTAAACCGGTATTACCCCTACATTCAGAACGAAAAGGCCAATTTCTTGATTGACATTGAACGAGATCGCGTTCTCGATAAGCGGTTGCATAGCTCTGGTGCCGCAAGTTTTGAATAAAGTCGAAATCTGAAGCAATTGGCACGAGTTGTAGCATTCCCGTAGACTTGCTGATGAAAGGATCTCATGAAGCGCAAGCTTCCCCCGACAGTGTACAAATACTTTTCAAGACTTCGTGCTTAATTGGCTGATTTTAGTGCGAGCAGGTCGCACTCGCTCAGCCCCGACCGAGCCAATTCATCGTATCCTCCGGCAGGGCCACACCGAGGCAAAACCGGATTGAGCTCAGAAACTTTCTCATCCCCTCCGGAGTTCCATCGAGCAGGTCGAACTGGCGCTTCGTGTATGACATCCCAGTGCGGAAATCGGTTGAGGTCGCCAGAACATGTTGCCAATATGCTCGAAACATTGGAGTGATGATCTCGCGGTAGATGGACCGTGCGGAGCTGAACCATTGGGCGAAGTTCTGCGCGAGATAAGTCTGCACGTATAACGACTGAATGAGCGGAGCCTTCTGCATCGCGCCGACAAGCAGAATGAACGCCCGAGCATACCGGCAGTTTCGCATCGCATCATATCCTTCTACCTGCAGAACGTCCCAGGCCGTTTCTTCCAGGATTGATCGTCGCAGCGCTTCCCCAAAAGATTCCGGCTGCTGCCCAATTGGCATGATCCGCTCAATGTCGGCAAGGCTTGATTCCATTTCCGCCCTTGTTCGGCCGAGGATCTGCAAGTGGGCCAGTCTGATCGCTATAGGTACGAGAGGTCCAACTCGGAGCGCCGATTTCTGTCCTTCGGTAGGGATCGCGAATCGAACCATATCGAATTCAACCATATGTTCGGCTTGGCCGCTCTCCTCAAGTCTCTGTCGAATCTCCTGCGGCTGTACCGAGGTCATGACCATCGCCAGCCTGGCTGCCCCCGCAAAATCGTTAGCCAAAAGGGTCGCCGCAAGACCATACAAACTGGTCAAAGGCACATCAGCCCACGCAGTAGGTACCTCCTCAGCGTATTGAATGGCCTTCCATATCGCGTCGGCGGCACCTCGAATATCACCGACGCCATCTGCAAGCATCGCCTGGCGGATCCAGATATAGGACTGCTGTTCAGGTTTGTAGTAGGTATGCGCTACATCGTTGTTCGCCAGGAATAGTCCTTGTTCGGGTGCAGTGTAGGTTGTTGATCCTTTGCCGTGCTGCGCGATATCGCTGTAATACGACAGCACATGGAACGTGCGATAGAAAAGTCCCTTCCAGCTATCGTTGTCTTCCTCGAAAGCGAACAGGCGGCCAAGGATCTCAGCGAGCAGATCGGATGCCCGCCTCTCTTCGCCCGCGTTCCATAAGGCAATGACATGCTCAAGCAGCGTCTCAATAAAGATCGGCTCAATGAGGACGCCGTCCCTTGCCATGTCGACTGCTGCGGCAGTGAACTCAGCCGCCTTTTTAGGATCATGCTTGCTGTGCAGATCCGCTTCGGTCACGAGTACATTTCTGCGCCAGAGACTTTTTTTGTATGCCTTACAGGCGACGGCGCGGTCAAGCCAATCGATGGCCTGCTCATTCTGACCCGTGTATCCCAACTGCCGCCCTGTGACCTCTAGGATAAGGAACCTGGTGTCATCGCCATCGAAACGGTCGAGAGAGGTAGTCGCCAACGCGACCGCTTCATCAAGCCGATGTTGCCACTCTGCAAGCAACATAACGCGTGTCCGAATCGCCGCAGCTTCGAGAAGATCGAATTGGATCGCACGAGCAGTTCGATCAACATAGTCAAGTTTTTGAGCCACATGGTCCCAATCCCGTTCAGCTTCGGGCTTGAAGAACTCGCGGCGCCAGTATCCGTCGCAGAAAATGGTGACAGTGTCTTCGGTCATCTCCGACGCTTTCAGGGTCTCTAGTTGCTCCGGAGTGAAGCGCGCGATCGTTTCGAGCCATGAGTCTGCGTCCTCGTCCGACTTCGCGCTGTAGCCCGACATCCAGAGCATAACTTCGATTGGATGATCACCCACTGGCAGCGGCGAGCCGTCCGGAAAACGAACTGTCCCTGCTCCCGCAAGCGCCATCAAAAGGTAGCGGTTTGCGAGAGCCGGGCGTGTCCAGACCAGGCGTATCGCGAGAGTGCTCGCCGCCAAGACAGTTCCCCAGCCTTCGTAGTCTGCCTCGGTCAACAGGCGATCCATCGTACCAATCATTAAGTCGATCTCGCGCCCCTGTTTCAGGCGCACCACGATATCCAAGGCACATAGATATAGTCGTAGGGCTAAAACGATATTCGAAGCCAGCACCGCAGCAACCGAGATTCTTAGCAGTCCGAAATCTTCGTCCGGCGTCCCTTCCATTTCGAGAATGGAGGAGTAAGCCTGAATGAGAACGATGCAGGCGAATTCCATGTCCTCCGCCATTATCAGATGATGAACGCAAGTGACAACATCGATCGATGTCAATGACTTTCGAGCCAATATCCGGAGTGCAAAAACATAGTGCACGCCTGTGCGGGTACGTGGATCCAAAGCTGCGCCGAGCTCGGATGAGATTAGCGGTGAAGTCAGAAATCTGCCGCTTCCTATCTCCTGAAACCAAAGCCCGGCGGCGCGATCCACCTTTTCCCCAGGCAGCGGGACGGCCTTCGGCACTTTCGCAACGCTGGCGACGTCATCTCGGCTGAATGAGCCGGTTGCCAGGCTCATGCGAATCAGAAGCTCTCGCTCTTCGGCATCCGGGACTATTGCCTGGAGGAGCGCCCCGGCATCGGCGCGGTTGTCCGCTGCGAACTCTCCGCGCAGCAGCGATTCCATTTCCGTCTCGGAAAACGACCAGTTGCAGTCGGACAGATAGCGGACTCCCGCCATCGCCAATACTGGAAGTCCCTGAGAGAGTGCGATCAGCATGCGGCTGATAGATTTTTTGGGAAAGCCTTCAGGAGCGCCGGCGGAATGCAAAAGCTCCACGGCATCTTCTTCTGTAAAGCGAGGAACGTCGAACTTGATCTTGCCCAGGCTCTTCCTCATGTTTGCAGGAGGCTGATAGTAGCTCGAAAGGAGCAGAGCAGAGTGAACATTTGCGAGGCCGGCCGCAAGCGTCTGCAGTTGCGCCGCGAGAGGACTGCCCGCAAGAAGCCGGGGCAAATCTTCGATCACGATGATTGCATCCGGGATGTTCGACACTGCGGCCGCATAGCGCTCCCGGAGTGAAGCTCCAGTAGCTTCGGGTGCGAGAGATCGAATCAGCGAATCGATCAACAGATTTGCCTGAGCCTCTGTCGCACCCCGTGGAATATTCAACCAGACGATGCGGCGCGGAGATTGCTCGACGAGAAGACGCAGCAGTTGTGTTTTGCCTGATCCGGGCTCGCCGAGAAGGAGTAGTGCTCCGTCTGCTTCCTGCTGTGTCAGCAACGCATCGATAAGAGCTTGACGATTGGCTCGTGGAGTGACAAGTTCAGGTACGTCCGTTGAAAGCGTGGCAGCGCTCAGGGCAAAAACATTTGCAAAACCATAGGTTTTGCCGATGATTTCGACAGTCTGCTTGAGAGCGTTGACCTCTGTTCCCTGGAGATCGAGGTGTTTTCTAATTGCACTGACATCCTTCCTGAGTGCCTCGATCTCTCCCCTGATGGTGTCGATAGTGCCACGCTCGTTTAGAGGGATGGTTGGTGTGGCAAGCTCCGCCGCCAAGCCCTCGATCGTCAGAACCTTTGGTCCAGCTTTGGTCAACAAGCGAAACGCAAAGGTAAAGAGATGGGCATAGATCGGCGCAGCTTCAGCGATGGAGGCACCAAGCCCGCGGCCGACCAGAGCGGCGAGAACCTCGGCCTCGCTTTGATCGGGATCCCCATAACCGAGCGCCCATTCAAATGAGAAGACAAGTTCTCCCAAGGCATCGTCATCACTATCGAGGACGAGCTGCAGGGCCTCCCATGCTTTCTGTGAAACGCGCTCCGGTTGTTTGCCCAGTTTCAGGAATCTGCGAATCTCTCCCAGAGCCTTGCTCCGCAACTTTTCGTCATACCCTCCGCGGCGCAGCTCTATCCAGGTCTCGATTCCGCCCTCGGGAAGAGTCCAGCCCTGCTCGACGCCGGCAGCGGCAGTCGTCAGATAGCGAAACTGAAGCTCTAAGTTGGGATTGGAAGCGCGATGTTCGCAGAAATTGGAAAGTGCCTCAAGCGCTTCAGGATTACGCAAAGTGACTGATTTTGTGGAACGTACCTTCAGTTGTTCAAGCAGGCGCCGTTCCGCTGATCCAGGGTCGCTGTCCGCTGGCTCGACGGTATCGATGTCTTCTCCAGCCTCAAGCTCAAGGTGCTGTCCGGGCTGAAGGGCCATCCAGCGGAGAAGCGTGATATTCGCCTGATAGAAGAAGCCCGCGATCGTCGCGTGGGCATCTCGCAGGGGATTGGCTTGGAAGGACATACACAGAAAGTTTACGACGGTCCCCCACGCCGTACGATCCATCCGTTAGGGATGGTGGCGGACTATTCCTTATAAGTCGGCCTGGCGGAAATGTTTAGCCAGACGCTTTGAGCGAACAATTATAGGCTCGCGATCCCACTCAGATCGCCGAGACGGTAATGTGATCGGCGAAGACGCAAACCTTGTCATAGGATGAGTGGTTTAAGAACTGCGGCATGTTAGCGGTGAAAAAGGACGGAGCCGGTCGGCCCCGTCCCTCGACTAACCTCACGCCGCCTTCGGTAGTACTTCGCCGGCGAACTTCATCAGCTCCAGTTTACGCTCCGCGTCTTCGGTGCTGCCCGCAATCCAGGAGATCGCGTTCGAGAGCCGCCAGGTCGTATTCCCTGCCGGCATGTTGTAAGCATCCGGCGAATTGTAAGCTTCGATTACAGCATCGGACTCGGACTTCAGCAGCGTCTTACGAAGCATCTCTCGCGCCGAACCAGGGTCGACCGATTGCTCATTGGCATGGCGAACCGCCTCCATGCGCCGGCGCAGAGAGTCTGCATTCAACTGCGAGGAAACCACATCTCTCAAAGCGCTCACCGTCGTCTGCGCATCGAGTTCGTAGGTTCTCTGGGAGTACAGCATGGAGTCATCCAGACGCTTGCCGAGGTGGACCTGCCGCATCTCTTCCTGCGTGATGGCCAAATTGGAGCACCAGATGCGAAGAAGGTAGGCTCGGATCGAGAGAGCACCGTTGCCGAAGTCGGAGTTCTCGAGGCTCAAACCATAGGCCACCATCTCGCCCGGAATAGGCTCATAGACCTCCGGCATGATCGCCTGGAGGGCGACCTTCGTGTCGGTGACGTAGCCATCGTATGGAAGAGCTCCCTTCTGCTGCACCGCCGTCGCGAAGGCCTCGATGATCGGTCGGGAGTCCAGCCGGCGGTACCGGTCCGAAAGGAAGCCGCGCACCTCGCCCTGTACGGAACGAAGCAGATACCGACTCCGATCGAATCGGTTCGCGAACACAGTCGTAAGGTTGTGGGCCAGCAGTTCCCGGCCCCACGGCGCGCTCGTCTGCTGCAGTCCGTCGATGAACTTCAGCGGTAGATCCGTGGTCTGCGCCATCTGCTGAATGGAGTGGCGATGCAGCCTTTGACGGATGGCCGAGGCTTGAAGATCGGGATAACTGATCGTGATCGTCTTCGCCTCCGGGTCGGCCTCGAAGCTCAATTCCCCGCCTCGAGCCAGTCGGTCGCTGGGTTGGTGATTCATCACGTGATTTACCACCTCGCCAGCCTTCGATCGGCCTCGGGCGATGAGTTGTTCGAGCTTATGGGAAGCGGCGGTCTTCGACTGCATCGTCAAAAGCATGAGAGTGCCTCCTGTCTTACGCTGGTTGTTTGTTGTCTGGGGTGGCGAGACAAAGGATCCTGTCCCGGGGAAAGAGTCTGAGAGTTGCCAGGTGAGCGGGAGATCCCGAATCGTTCAGCCCGCTGCCTCACGACCGAGGGGATCCTCCGCCTGTCTCTTTTTGGCGATTGAGCAGTCTGGATTCGTACGGATAGTGGAACCTGCCCGCCCCTTCATCCGTATGCAGGCTTATGCCGAAACTCTGGATCATTGCCAGCAACATCGTAGTCGTGGCGTGCATGACCATCTCCGTGCCCGCCCAGACGCCGCGGCAGCCCGCCCCTGTGGACCTTCCCCACGGAGTCCAGTGGACGCCCACTCGAGGCGACGCATCCCAAATGGACAGCGCGGCTTTGGATGCGCTCTATCGCGACATGGCCGCGGAAGAGCATCACGATCTCAAGGGCATCGTGATCCTGCGTGACGGCTCGCTCGTCAGCGAACACTACTTCAATGGAGACTCGGCAGACACGCTTCACGATATTCGTTCCGCCACGAAGAGCATTACCTCCCTGTTGCTGGGGATAGCGATTGACCAGGGGAAGGTCCACGGAGTCGACGATCTCATTGCGCGCTACCTTCCAGGACTTCCCCATGACGGCAAAGAGAAGATTCGGATCGAAGACCTTCTGACGATGCGCTCCGGCCTGGATGCGGACGATACCGATCCATCCACGCCCGGCAACGAGGACCGGCTCGACGAATCGACGGACTGGATCAGGACCGTTTACGCCGTTCCGATGAGGCGGGCGCCCGGCGAACGGTATCTCTACACCTCGATCAACGCCTTTCTTGCCGGCGCGACCGTCGAAAACGGCACCGGAGAGTCTCTCGACGAGTTTGCGCGAACATATCTCTTCGCGCCGCTCAACATCAAGCTTTTTCACTGGAGACATGTCCCTGTAAAACGAACGACGGGCCAGGGAAACCTGGAGATCACTGCCCGCGACGCGGCTGCGCTCGGCCAACTGATCCTGAATGACGGAGTGGTCGACGGAAGACGTCTTGTAAGCCACGCCTGGCTCGAGAAGAGCACCGCAAGCCTGGTGCCCATTGGCGACAGCGATCCTTATGCCGACTCTTACGGGTACATGTGGTACACGAAGGCGGAGCAGGTGGGCGCCGATACGATCGTTGTTCACTTCGCTTCGGGAAACGGTGGCAACAAGATTTATATCGTGCCTTCCTGTCACATGGCGATCGCCATCACCTCCAGCGCATACGGTACGCGGTGGGGTCAGCGGAGATCGCAAGATATTCTGCGCAGGATCCTCGCAGCGACGACCTGCGGCGCGGACGGGCGGTAGAAGGCGTCAGGCAGGCATCGTCAAAGTGGGGGAAACTTCAGGGGGCCGAAGAACGAGTGTGCACTGTTCGCTTTATGGTATTGTTCGTATCGTACGAACAATGATAAAGTGCGAACAGGAGCGGATGGCGTGAACTCTCGAATCGAATTACGCGGACAAGGTACATTGACCGAAGCACTCGGTGCTGTCGCGCGTACCGCTGCTCTTAAACTGCGTCATGCCGTCAAAACACGGACTCCAGGGCACGGAGAGGTATTCCTTGAAGCCGACGCTCTCGCAACGAAACCTCAATTCGTGGCCGTCATCAAAACGGTGCGAAACTTCGCCACCATTGGGATGGTCAAAGAGCAACTGAACGGCCTCCCGCCCGGGGTCTACCCGCTGTTGGTCGCGCCTTATATGACAAGGGCGCTGGCGGAGCGCTGCCGCGACTTGCATCTTCCTTTCATCGATACAGCCGGAAACGCATTCATTCAGGTCCCCGGCTTGACCATTTACATCACCGGAGAGCCACAGCCGGCTCGCCGGAAGAACGATCTGGAACGGCGCCGGGCATATACCGAAGTCGGGATGAAGGTGATCTTCGCGTTGCTGTGCGACCAGAAACTGGCGGATGCGACCTACCGTGAAATCGGGCGAGTCGCTCAAGTCGCCCTGGGAACCGTTGGACCTGTCATCAAGGAACTCGCAAACCGCGGCCATTTAGTACAACGAGGCGGAATCGCCACTCTCATCAACACGCGGGAGCTGATGGAAGCCTGGGTCGCCCGTTATCCCGAGGCTCTTCGGCCAAAGCTCTTCCAAGATCGCTATCAGGCGGACGTTGACCGGTTACAGGCTCTGGATCTTCACGGCCGGCAGGCAGTGTGGGGCGCTGAGGTGGCTGCGCAGCGATTGACGGGGTACCTCAAACCAGAGCAGTTCACTCTCTACGTGCGAGGAGACGCCAAGTCCCTTCTCACCAAGGCAAGAATGCGGCTGGATCAGAATGGCAATACCGAAATCCTGCAGGCCTTCTGGAATCTCCCGGAAGACCCGACCCACCCAGACCTGGTGCCCCCGTTGCTGGTCTATGCGGATTTGATGGCGACCGGCGATGGCCGTAATCTGGAGACAGCGCGTCTCCTCCATGAACAACTCCTCGAACCCCTATACCGTAGCTGACGACCGTCCCGTCCCCGGCGCAATGGTCCGCATCCTCACCGTGGTTCACCAAGTCGCTTCGGGCCACGAGTGCCCATACGTCGTGGTAGGGGCGACAGCCCGCGACCTGCTGCTGTTCCATGTCTTTGGGATTCCCGGAAGCCGAGCCACCCTGGATGTGGATTTTGGGATCGCGGTCGAGAGTTGGGATACGTTTTACAGTCTCCGCGATGCCTTACTGGCAACAGGAGAGTTCGTTCCGAGCAAGATCGAGCACCGACTCTTCTCAAAGACGACGCGCATACCCATCGATCTGATTCCCTTTGGCGGCCTGGCGAAAGACGATATGATCGCTTGGCCACATACGGAAACTTAATACTGTTCCCGCTGCGATCCGCCAGAAGCACCGCCTCCGCTGGTTCACACTCTTCCGAAACACCAGAGCCGTTTTGCTCCAGAGCTTCTGGATCGAAGCTGGCATCGTCGTCAAGCGATACCGCTTCCGACCTGCCAAGGACCTCGAACAACGCCTCATAGTCGCCGTCGTCCCAGGCCTTCTTAACCTTGCGGATCTGTTCGATCGCACGAGGCATAATTTCGAGTTGCAGGCTGTCATCGGAGGCGTGTTCGACCAGCGTGTAGCTGGAACCGAACTCGGATTGCCGCGATATCTCCTTAATTCCGAGAATCGCTGGCCCCGTGTATATGCGCCCCGAGGTTCCAAGCAAAGGCAGGAAGTGAACTCCTCCCTTCAACGATGGTTTGCAGGCGCTCTCCGGTAGCACAACGTCGACCTCGAGCTTGTCAGCCACGCGATCGCTCATTGCCTTGAGTGCGCCCTTCGCCTGCTTCGGTTCGCGTGTGTCGAAGGCCAGACGGAACTGGCAGAATCGATTCGTGCCGATCTTTAGCTTCCGATAGAGGGACTCACGCACCCAGCCACGGCAGTCGTTAGTGCCAAGGACATGATCCTTGACGACAGCGATGCGCAACTCGGGCTCCTCGACCATCAGTTTGCAGTCGGAGACCAGGATCGCGAAGTACACGATCGCAGCTTCGGGCCAATGCTGAAAGCGCTCAGCGATCTGACGGGCATGGGCCTGATCGACGAAGTAGAATTTACCGTCCTTCGCCGAACCGCTTGCGCCTACCAGTTTGTATTCGACCCCGCCGTAGACGAGACTAGCCATGCGGTTCTCCACCACAGACTGTTCATACGGCGTCAACTCGTACGGCACACTAACACGCGCTACTCGGATACCGGGATAGATCTGCCCAAGGAGCTTGCCCTCAAGCGTATCCTTCCGTCCGAGTTTGGTTGGCTTACGGGTCACTTCTCCCGACGCATCAATCTTCAGTTCGAGAATGAGCCGCTCATCGATGGTCGCTTCCTGTGTCCTATTCGCTGTCATGTTCTCCTCACTTGTCTGGCGCATCGAACGAAGTGACAAGAGACCTGCTGACGTCGGTCCTCCTGATCACTGATTGGCCGCCTGGGTTAGAGGTGGGTGTGGGCCGAACCAGGTTCAAGAGCGAAACCGGGTCAGCGGAATTCCTCATCGCAAAGCGATAAGGCGTCAAGGAGAGACAGGAGCCATATTTCAGGTCTGTCATCTCTTTGAATTCGCACTGACTTGTGAACTCCTACCGCTGTAGGGGTCGCTTAACTAAAGTTGGCGTACCCGATTGCATCTCGGCTTCCGCCTTGTAGGCATGAAGTACGTACACTACGCCCGACTTCGACTGAAAGGCCTTGATCAGTGCCTCTCCTTCGTTGGGAACCTCGTCGCCAAGCTCGGGTTTGACCGGATTCGACCCGTCCTTCGCCAGAAAGTAACGAACAACCTCTTCGACCGGCTGACGAGGCTTGCGAGGACGCTTTGCTGTCGACCCGCCTGCTGGAACTGCACCTGCTCGCGTGGCCGCATCCATCACTGCTCTCCTTTCCTGGTGCCTGCGTCGTTGTCAGGCGTCGATAGGATCTGCTCCCGCCGCTCTCCGTCGATGGGTCGTTCGCGGTACTCCGCGATCCAGAGGCCATCTGGATTTACCTCCGAGCGCCGGTCGGCGATCAACCGCAAGCGGTACTCGTTGATGAAGTGATCGGTTGTCTCGCTGCCTGCCGAAAGGTGATGCACGTCCTTCACCCCGTAGACGACATAGGTCATCGGCTCTCCAGCCACCGGATCGATCTCACGCAAATGAAAGACCGACTCGATTTCGCCGTCGTCGACCTTGCCCCGGGTGTTGTCGTCCGCCATGGCCTTGATGGTGTACGTCCGAAGATTTCGGGTCATCATGTTGAGGCTTACCGCCCAGCGATCGTCGACATTCGAGGGCGCGTAGTTGAGATAGCTGGATAGGAACCGCTTGACGAATGCCTCGTTGAGAAATTCGTCGGAGCCTGTGCCGTTCTTCTCCCCTGCCTTCACTGCCTTACCCAGGACCGTCGCCTCTCCATCCGGCCCGATGCGGATAACGGTAGGCGGCTGCATGCGAACAAATACTGCGAAGCCGATTGCAAGCAGCGCAATGGGAATGGTGAGAAAGGCGAGCAACCATGCACGATTGGCGTTCGCCTTCAGAGCACCATCGACCTCGTAATACTTCGGTTGCGGGTTATCCGTCTCGATGACTGCCGTGTTCTTCATAGGCATCTCCTATTCTTCCTTCGCCAGACCTGCGGCTCTCGTCACTGTGCGCGTCGCCAACCGCGCGGCATGATATGCGCCCCATGTGCCGATGTTGTAGCGATGTACGCTGGGTCCACTACCGCGACTTGCAGGTGGTCGCCCGCTGAGGGCACTACTTGCGATTGCGCCCGATGAAACAGGTGCCGCGGCATCGGAAGTGGTCGTGGATTCGTCAGCAACGTTTGCGTTGCTCCCTTGCTCCACTCCCATGGCGTCGCTGAAGGCAGAGCGGATCTGCTCAGCGTGCCCGTCCGCAGTCGAGCTACCACTGAAAGAGGGAGAACTGTCGGCAGGCTGATTGCCATGCCCAGCATCCGCTCGAGCCGGTGGCTGTGGAGGATTTGGCTGATTGCTTCCAGTGGACGAGGTCATCGGCCGCACACCTCCTGCTGATGCCGTCCCGGCAGAGCCCCCAGCCTGAGACCCTACGGCGGAGGTCGCACCTCCGGATGCGACTCCGGCTGCGGCTCCCTCGAATGCGGCCGCGCCAGCGGTGACCGCAGTCATGGCACTTCCAATCAGAGCACCAGCCGTGCTCCCCACATCTCCGGTGACGATTCGCTTCGCGATAAACGGAATCACCGCGATGGCCAACGAAAAAATGATGCTCGCCATGCCAACGAGAAACGATCCTTCGAGATTGCCCAAGCCTCCCAAGAAGTTGTTCTGATTCAGCATTTGGCCTACTTGACCCATTTGCACGGCGCTCAACAGCGCTCCGAAGCCGCCGTAGAGAATCG
Source organism: Granulicella rosea (assembly GCF_900188085.1). Taxonomy (GTDB): domain Bacteria; phylum Acidobacteriota; class Terriglobia; order Terriglobales; family Acidobacteriaceae; genus Edaphobacter; species Edaphobacter rosea. Next base: position 918,292 of record NZ_FZOU01000001.1, on the reverse strand, counting down.
GCCACGAGTTCCAGATGAAGACGTTCTCGACGTATGACTTGGCAATACGATTGGTGGCGCCAAGCGGCATGAGCGCGATGACGATCGGTCCGAAGATATAAAGCACGGAACCGTAGAAGATATAGAAGAAGCCGAAGATCACGATGACGATGGGATAGAGAATGTACGCAATCAGGATGAGAATGGCATCGAGCAGGCCCGCAATCGAGCCGGTCACGAGTCCCCACATCTGCTGGAACCCAACCTGATTGAACTGCGTTTGCAGATCATTCGCCCAATTCTCAAAAAGATTGCCCGCACCGGAAGCGTTGCTGATCCAGTTGCCGCCATTCACGAAGCCCTGGTTGACCGTCGTGAAAACTGTCCCGTAGTTCATGACAACGATGGCAGTGACCACGTACTTGATCAGTCCTGTGCTAAGGCCCCGTACATCGCCACCATGAAGCGCAGACTGATAGACCTGCCAGAGGAAGCCGATTAGGAGCACGACGTATGCAACGTTCTGCATTCCGGAGGTGATGCTGGTGGAGTTGATGCCGGCAACGGCTTGGGTGAGAAAGCGTTCGAATAGACTCAACTGCGTTCCTTGAAAGAACGCCAGAACGGATAGATCGGAATGAAAGACATGGGCGCTGACGATCATTGCTACCTCACCGATGAGTTAGAGAGCCGTTGACCAAACCGTTATTTGAGGTGCTGTCCGACGCCGCGAGCTTGGCGGTCTTGCTTTGATTCGCGAGATCGATTCCACGGGTACGCATCAGCTCCGCGAGCGCTGCCTGCGTATAGGCGTTCGCGCGCACCACCCATACATCGGCCTCCGCCTCTAGAATCTGTGCGCTCCCAGGAGCCGCCAGCGCTATCTGCTGCCCCATCTTGTCCGCCGCGCTCAGTTCGGTGTCCGCCAGGGCGTCGATCTCTATGGCTCGTTTCATCGCGTCCTGCGCCTGCGCATCCGTCATATCGGTCATGGTCCGGGTTGCAGGCGATGCCGCGTTCTGCGGCATCACTACGCCATAGACATTCTGGAACTGAGAAGAGACGGTCGGCACATTGCCAGCGTTCCGCGAAAGGAGCACCGACTCGAAGCTCTGCGACTGTGGCAAGGTAGCGCTCGAGACATTCGTACTGAACATCCCGCTGACTTGACTGAACTGGTTCTCGAACTGCGATACCGAACTCTTGGCCTGATTGATCGCGGCAATGGGATACATTACTTCTTGTTCGTACTTCGCCGTGCTCTGCTCGTACTGGTTGATCGTCTTGAGCGGAGCGGCTATGTACGTGTTCATGAGGGACTGCATCTTCGAGAGTGCTGCCATGATCGCGGCTGTATCGATTCCGAACTGCCCTGTCGCACGCGATGGCAGGATGAGGAGGACGACCAGCACTACGATCACCGTGTTTGTAACGGTCGGACGATACCACTTGGAGCACTTGCGCTTCGGCTGGCTACTCCTTGCAGGCTGTGGCAGCTCCGGATTGGAATCGGTCGTAAATTCAGGCATGCTGTACCTCCTCAGTGTTTGGTGAGTGCTCCATTAACCAGGCTGTTGATTCCGCTCGTCGCCGTCGTCCTCCGCTTCGTGAGGACGTTATCGTGAGCGACGCGGCCCGCCTCTTGGCGCAACTCCGCAGCCAGCATCTTTTGCATAAAAGCCTGGCAGCGCAGGTTGGCGACCTGAGCTTGCGCGGTGAGATATGGATTCGATCCGGGTGTACTGACCGCGACCTGATTCTCCATCTGGTCGGCTATCGCGAGAATGACGTCGCCGCCTTGATCGGCAATGAGCGTGGTCTTGAGATTCTGTTGACCAAGAGCGTCGTCCATGTCGATCATCACGCGGTCCTGCGGTGACACCACATTCGCTGGGGGGACCGCACCGTAATTGGCTCCGAAGCTGCTCTGCAACGAAGGTATCGACGCCGACTGCCGACTGTGTAGGACCGCCTCGAACTGCTGTGGGCCGGGGGTCACTGCGCTGTTGAAGGGAGTTCGAAAGACCTGATTCATCTGCGTGCGGTACATCGTGATCGAGCCCGCGACGAAGCCACGTGCTTGATTGATCTGCGCCAGCGGCCAGACCGTCGTCTGGTAGAGTTGCTGAACCTGCTGCTTCATCTGGTTGATGGTTTTGAGTGAACTGCCCATGTCGCTTTGAATCGAGCTGAAGATCGAATCGAAGACGCTCAAGAACTGTCCGTGAGCGAAATGAGGCGTGACAAACGCGACAGATAACACTCCCGTCAAAAGCCCGGGCCACCGCCATCTCCTCGGGCCAGTATCGTGAGGGACCCGCGGCATCTGGCCCCCTTCGCGCGGCACATCTGCTTGGATGGGTTCATGATTCATCGTGAAGTAACCTCCTGCATCTCGCCCGACAGCTCAACTGGCAACGGCGGAAGCATCGCCAGACCTCGGGGGTATCGCGCGGCTAGCTGTTCGTAGGCCTCAAGCTTGGAGAGCTGCCGATGTTGGTGCAGCCACCACCTTCGATAGTGGCGCTCGCGTGCGTAGGTCGTGGTAATCCAGTAATCGACCGGACTTGGAACGACTCGGATCGCATGTGTGGACTCGGCCTTTTCACCCACGGCGATGAGGAACTCCGCGCTGTACCCCTTCTTGGGATGGGCAAAGGTCTTGATCTGATTGAGAGCCGTCTCGTTGAGGTGGAGATGGTCGCGCAATGCAGTCATGTCGCCCGGCTGCTTTCCAATGATCTTGGTCGTCGCGTTCTTTACGATACCCGCCCCGTACTCGTTAGGCCGGTCCGGCGTCCCCACGAAGTCCTCAGGGGTCTGGCTGATGCCCCACACACTGGCATTGCGCTTACGGGCGGTGCGAAAGAGCTGAACAACGACGCTGGCGAGGATTGGCGACTCAAGGAGCGCCCAGCATTCATCGAGCAGCACGATGCTCGGTTGTCCTGTGAATCCGGAGGCCCGGTACGTCGCCGTGTGGGCGATAAGCAGGCTCATCGCCCGCTCCAGACGCGGATCGTCTTTGAGCTTCTCCACATTGAAGTAAAGCCAGGGATTATTCAGCTGCACGGTTGTCTGGCGATCAAACAGACGCGCGTATGGACCATCCTCGACCCACGCGCGAAGCTTCGTCGAAGCAAGCTGCGCCATCGCGTTGATCGTCTGATTGCGATCGCGGTCCTGCCAATGAGCGAGTTCTGCGGCAAGGTCACCGAAGAGCGGGATGGGATTTGAGGTCTTGGCGCTGCAGCGTTTATAGGTAGAGGCGATGGCCTCGATAAGCACGCTGTCGAGCAGGTCAATGTCAAGATTGGGCGGTGTGTTCTCCCCCAGCATGTGGCGGGTTAGATTCTTGAGGAACGAGATCTGGTCGTTTGACGGCTTGCTTTCGCCCTTCGGTAGGTCCCACGGATTGATCGTCTGGTCGCTATCGAGCGACATCTCGATCATCTCGCCTCCCATCAGTTCAACCAGAGGCTGATATGAGTCGCCGCGCTCAAGAATCGAGATGAGAGGGTTCGCGCGGGCCGCCATCAGCAGCATCTGTTGCGCCGCAAGTGTCTTGCCGCCTCCGCTCTTCGCCATCAAGAGGCCATTTGCATCCGACAGATCGGGATCGAACATCGAGAACGGAATGAGCTGCCGGAATGGGGTCTCAAAAAGGATGAGCGGGCTGCGGCGTGTCCCAGTCCATGGCATCTCAACCGGAACAAGATCGGCCACATTCGAGGTCAGCATATCCTGATCGCGCTTATCAGGCTCTGCCATACCTGGGAGTGTCCCGATGAAGATCCGCCGCTTGGCGATCGTCTCCATCACGGCCTTCGCACCGTTCATATGGGTAAAGGCATTGAGCACCTCCTGCGTTCGATTCGCAAGATCCCGCTCGGCCTGTTCAAGATCGGCAAACGTGACTGCCGGACGCGAGGTCCGCACGACCACACATAAGCTCAGCTTCGCGGTCTTGAGAGACGACGAAATGATGTCGCGTTGGACCTGTATCAACTGCGCCTGCGCGACCTCGGCCTCGGGGTTCGATTTGAAGTTTCCGTTGGCATCCTTCTGTGCAGCAGTCATCTTCTGCAGGCGCTTTTTGTAGCTCTTGAGCACCTTGACCTGATCGGGGATGACCACCTGTCCGCTCACCACCAGAGGGAAGCCAAGAGCGGAAAAGCTCTGTAGCATCCCGGGAAACGTCGCATCGGGCAGGTCTTTGAGGCTGATCACCGAGTAGAGGTAGCCATCGATATTGAGGTAGGTCTCACTCTCATGCAGAATGCTCGCGTGCACCACTTGTTCACGTGCACTGCGATAGGCGATCCGCTCTTCACCCGGCACATAGGGCCGAGTGTTCCGACGCACCGGATGCTGCGAATTCGACAGTTCGTCGAACAGATCCTGCGTTGAAAGTCGTCGGGGCTCGAGGTCAGCCGATTCCATCGACCCCTCGATGCCCCGCAGGATGGACTCCAACTCAGCCAGTTGAGCTTCATGCTCTTTGCGATTCTTCCGGATCGCCTTGGTTTGACTGAGGGTGAATCCACCAGCTTTCCGCCTCTGCTGCGCGGAGTGATAGAGCTTCGCATGGACACGTGGGTCCCATACAAAGTAGACGTGGAGCCTGTTCTCAAAGAAGAAACCTTCACTCTCCTTCTGCTGCCACATACGAAGGCGATGCCCGTCGAGAGCGACTACCTCCAGCTGCGCGTTCCTCTGCTGCGCTACGTAGCTATCCAGCAGGCCGCCAAGACGTTCCGATATCTCATAACGGAACTGAATCCTCATGCTCACATCAGGCACCGCTCGAAACATCGCTTCAAGCATCGTCTTGGTCTGATTGCGATCCTCATCGGTCGCGAAGTAGGCAAGCACCCCACGGAGCTCGTAGCCGGCGACGAAGGCTCCGTTCGTATGGACCATCACGTCGTCACCTGCCGGCAGATCGCGCAAAGGCAGGAGTTCACAAACAGCGGGCGATTTCATCTTCTTCTCGTGGTCGCTATAGGTTATTGGCATCGCAGCATCCTCTTTTTCTCCCCGTTGTCACCTTGGAGCCAGGACTCCATCGATCGCGCGATAGGGAGGATCGCCTTATGAAAGCGCGAGGCGAACATCACGCTTGCAAGAACGGCCTGAGCGGCCTCGCCGTCAAGTCGCATCGCCACTGATCCATCGTTGCTGGCTTCAATCTCCGCATGCATGGCGTCACACCTCGTCTTCGGTGAGATAGGGCTCCCTCAGTTCGGAGTCCGACTCCGCGGCGCACCACGCGCGTGCCGCCAGAAACGAACGGAAGAGGTCGGTGAGATACCCGCGCGGTCGGCCATACTTGAATAGGATGAGAAACGGCACCGCCAGCACAGGGACCACGAACTCCATGAAGACGTTGAGCGGCATCCCGAAGAGATGGGCGTTGTCGTTGGCGAAATGTGCGGCGAGATTCATCAGCGCCGCAAGCGCGAGAACCAGAATGAGATCCTCAAACTCAAGCCCGAGGAAGGTCACTTTGGTATGAAGGTTGCGATGTACCGGCGTAAAATCGAGACTCATGACATTCTCATATTCCGTGCGCCTGTGTGACCATGGATTCGGCCAGACGCACCATTCCTGAAACCATCAGAGCTCCCATAGCGGCGATGAACTTTCGCATCCAGGTAGACCCTGGATAGATCTCATCGACGACCCCGCCCATATGGAGCGCCATGGCACCGAGTTGCGTGAGCGCGAAAACCGGCAGAATGACATTGGCCACCCAATTGGTCAGGCTCATGACCGCAGTCCAAAACCCATCCGCACCGGTAGGTCCCGCCTGCTGCACGAACCCTTCGAGCGCACGCAACATACCCGAGCACATCAATGAGGCGAATCCTCCATACAGCAGGTGCTCGAAGGGACCGCTCCTGCTGTAGCGATAGACCGCGCTCGCAAAGAACATACCGGCCAACGTAGGCATGACAGTGTTGCCGCCCCAGGAAGCAAGATTCGTGATGGCTCCATCGAAACTCATGAGAGGCTCCTATGCGGTCATGGCGCGAAACAACGTGAGCAAACCGCTCACACTCAGAAAAGAGATCGCGGCGAAGACCAGTCTGGTCCAGGGACGGCGCTGAACGAAGTTGATGACTGCACCTACACATGCCAGACCGGCAGCGGCAGGCAGTACCTGCCCGGCGACGTAATTCCAAAGAGAGGTCAGCATATCGGTAGTGGCATACTGACCGCCGGAGTTCCATCCCTGGAGTAGTTGCATCGTTGCAGACAGAGACATCAGAAAGAGTGCGGCGACGATCGAACCGATGGGGCTCTCTCCCGCCGCGCCATCGAGCGTTGCCTTCAGGACAAAGTAAGCCGCCAGGATAGGAACAAGCTTGGCGACAACGATCTGATTCACAAAGTTCTTCAGCACGGTCTCCATGCTCGCAAGCCACGTAGTTCCGACCGTTCCACTAGCCGACGGCACCGTGACGCCTTGTGCCGCGACCCACGAGAGCAATTGCGGCAAGGTCAGTAGAATGACCGTCCACAGCACCCACTTCCCGGTACGCCCTCCAACATGAAAATTGGTTCCTCCTTCGTGGCGGAGGCTCACGCCAGCCGCGGCCAAGGTGCAGAACGCGGCTGGTATCGCGAGATCGAAGAGCAACTGGAGTAGATCGAGGAGAAACTGCGGAACCGGCATCGTGGCTCGCTCCGTCTATTGAATTCCCTGCGACTGAGTGATGAAGCCTTCGGCCATGCGTCCGAGACCCGAGATGACCATGAGGGCGACGCCCGTAACGCCCCACCCCATGTAGCCACGCCCGCTCTTGAAGTGCCAGCCGGCGACGCCCAGGCAGGCGACCGCCAGCACGGGAGCGATGACGTTGCATCCCCAGTTCACGATGTTGAGGACAGTGCCTTCGACGGTCGTCGCCTGCTGGCCCTGTACCGCCTTGCCGAACTGAGGCGAAGTGCCGAGGTTCTGGGCGCTGGCCGTAAGCGGCAGCGAGAAGCTGAGCAGAAGAATGAGGCCGAGCGCGAGAACGAGCAGCGCCCGAAGTGGAAGATGGCTGTCCGGACGTTGCATGGAAAGAATGGATGAGGCCGCAGCCCCGTTCGAGTTCCGCCACACATGGCTTGAGATCTGCATGCTGTACTCTCCTGGACTCGTCTGCTCAAGGCATCCGTGTCGAAGAAGAGATTGCGTCTGATTGGGATCTCGGTCAAATCGATATAGCACCTTCGGAAAGAAGATTGCGTAGCGTGGGCTTTGGTCATCGCTTTGTATATCGTGGACCTCTTCAGGAACACACGTTTTACCGTACGAAATCCCCGTGAGGTTCTTCGAACGGTCCCTCCTACGAGCTGAAAATCCGCCCTCTGTGCACGTACAACCCAATCGCGCGCTTGTACCCCTCAAATAGACGAGCAGGCGACTGTCGCAAGGCCATAGTGAGATATGCGATCCGGCGCTCTCTCACAAGGTGTGAGGGGCATAGAGAGCGCAAAGCGACTAAGCGCGTTACGTGGCCTGGCAGCGGACGTTGTCACGATAGCGAGCCGGGATGGTCGCCATGTAGATGGCTTGTTGAAGGCCAACGTCCGCAAAGCACAACTCGTATGGTGCGAATCAACAGCCTGCGCAATTCATCGCGTCGAGAGAGGACGGTTCATATCTCATGCCTATTGAAGAACAAAAAATGCCCCGGCATCAGCCGGGGCACTGTAAGACTTACGAATCGAAACAAGGGTTTATTGATCGATCTTTCTGACAGTCGCGTTCTTCTGCTCGTGTTTTGCGAACACGACGTAAATCTTGGTATCGGCGGGCACTGACACAACGACACGACTATTCGCATTCAGGTTCATGATTTGCGAGTCCCCTGCCGCGCCAATATTTGCGGCGAGCCGTTCTCGCAACATGTCGTCTTCAGAGAAGGCACCGCTGCTATTGTTCCCTGCAAGCTCCGCAAGTAAAGAGCCCATGCCAGTGGCGGCCCGGACCAGGATATTCCGTCCCGTGTTCTTGCCAGTCACCTCTCCCTTGATGGGGCCAAGGTCGAGTCCCACGCCGATGGCATCGATCTTCTCGCGCTTACCATCGAGCAGCTCAATTTCGTCAAAACTAACGCCGATCAAGCCGCTTCGGTCCGCCTGCTGCAGCTTTCCATAGACGCGAGCGCCGGCGGGGATCACAACCTTGTCACCAAGAGCGTACGTGTACTCGATGACGGCAACGACAGGCGCCTGAACCGCACTCGATATCTGTGTCTGAAGCTTTGCCTGAACGCGTGTCCCTGGGTTGATGTGAAGCGTGAGGCGGTCGCTTGTATCGCCCGCCATGCTTTGAGCAGACGAGATGGCAGGGCTCGACGACAACGGCGCGCGCACGAAGACGAGAGAGTTCTCTTTCAGAGCGCTTTGCTCATGTGTCTCTCGTGAGGGTCTCGCGAGCGCTACATTCGAAGCGGCGGGATCATTTGCTGACGGATCTTGCCAGTGTTGTTGCGTGTCCGCAAACGATGGAATTGAGCCGAGGGATGGTGGCGGTGGAGGATTGTCACCGGCGGTGCCCCGCGTGGGGTTTGGGATATGCGGCGCACTGGAGCCCTTCACCGCATTTCGGGTGCGGCGGATATCGTTTGGTTGAAGTTGGCCGTTGGAGTTTTCATTCGCTGGAACGGTGTGCTCGGAGTCCATGAGAGGGGTGACGCTCCCTTTTGGAGGCGCGACAACCTGTGATTTCGCTGACGCCAAGGCTGCGGGCGGGGTGGCGGCCTTCTTTGAGGATTTACCTACAAGCGCCGTGAAGACGAAGAACATGATCGCCAACATCAGTCCCGCGCCGAGGACAACAAGCCGTTTCGTGTCGGGCTTCTCGGAGTTCCTGACATCCGCTCGCGTGACAGGCTCATGTAGCGCGCGATCTTGGATATCGTCTGGAGACGCAGCGTCTGAGTTCTCGCCTGTCGGGCCGGTTCCGAGAGGCATGCTCCCGGTGCCTTCGAAGTTCAATCTCTCAGAGTCTACGTTTGCGTTGGTTTCTTTCTGATTTCTGATCTGCGTCATCGTCTCGTCTCCTTCTATCTGCCTTCCGAGCTAACCGGTGCTGTGAACGGCAACCGAATGAGGATAGGCCGATCGACCTGATCGGCCTGGGCTATCTGCAGGAACAGCTTTTCGGTGGACTGCTTGAAATTCGGCCTGTCGAACTCGACGACACCATCGACCCGGGCACCAGGTTCCATCCGAGTCGCACTCAGTTTGAAATCGCGAATCTCCAGTTGATCCGAGATGATTCCCTTGCCCTTCTTCTGCTTCTTCTTCGCTGGTTTTAGACCGGTCATTTGTATCTGCGGAGGCACAATCTCAACGGGCTCCGCCGACGCGTTCAAAATCGAATACGAGACCGCCATCTCATTGCCTCGTTGCTCGATCGTGCCGACCGATGTCTGCACTCGCTGTTCATCCCACTTCGTCCACGAAGGGGCACTCAAATGGGATTGCTTGCGAAACTCATCTTCAAGCGCGGATGTGCTCGTTGTCTCCGAGGGACGTTCCTGTGAGGAAGCATGGCTTGGCAATGAATCGCGTAGCTTAGCCGAAGAAGCGGCCGGCTGGGTTGGAAGGAAGAGACTGCGCGAGCCGCTATATTCGATGAGAAAGTCCACCGGACCGTTCTCAGCGCTGGTACCGTCGCTGATCAATTCCAGCGAGACATGCGATCCGGATTTCGTCGTGATCAAGAGATTCGACTGCGTAGGAGAAGTCGTAATGGGCTTTACGTACACAAACCGCGGTTCGCCCTCGTTGTGTTCAGCCTTGAACGATCCTGGATCTCCCAGAACGACCGACGTGACGTCTTCGGGAAGATGGATCGTCGATTCGAACTCTGGGCGAAGGTGAAGGCGTGTGACCTCGCCTGCACTCATCCTTACGTTCGCGATACGGGCTGCGACCGTCCGATCTTCGGCATACAAATGGAACGGAAGAAGATATCCTGCGAGGGCGAACCAAATGATCTTCATGGATGTTGTCTCCTCGACGGCAGGGCCGCCGCATATTTGCGTTGCATGTAGTGGCGCCGAACGGACAGAACATAAGCAGTGACGTCAGAGTTGCGATAGTGAAGCTGTCTGCGCCCGATCCAAAAATCTCCTGCATAATAGGCAGCGGCGACGAGCCGCAGATCACCGTGAAACTCCGAGATTAGAAATGCCAGATAGCGCGTGCCCGCCGCGATGTTCTGATCGATCTCGAAGGGCTGTAGCGCACCGAATCGTCGGGCGGTCGCGGGCATGAGTTGCATGAGACCCACGGCGCCCTTGTTCGAGATCGCGCGCGGATTCCAATCCGACTCCACATCGATGATGGCCGCCACGAACTCTGCGGGAACGTGATAAAGCGAGGCATAGCGTAATAGACAGTCTCCGGCATCGGCTTGAGCGAATGCCGCGTGATCGAAGTGGGTCCACAGGAACAACAGAATGGCGAACCATCGCATCAGGAGCCTCCTTCTGAATCCGTCATTGCCTTGGCAAAGCGCGCTCCATCGTCAAGCAGGCTCTTGAAGCCTTCGCGAAGAAGCAGGTGTCTACGATCTTTTTCCGTCTTCGCGAGAAACGGGAGGAGAACGTCGCGCAACTCCGTTGTGACATGGTCGGTACCGAGCAACCGGAGAGCGTTTGCGAAATCGATCATCTCGGAGACGGAGGGCGGCTTCTCCAACGAGTAATTGCGAAACGAGAGGGCAATTCCCGCCATCTCCCGATGAAAGGAAGGAGCGGCATCGGGTGTCCGGCTCGCGATGATCTGCGCTTCACGCTCCGGAGTCGGATGCTCGACACGCAGATAGAGACTGCGACGACGGATTGGATCGCCAAGCCGACGCTCTTCATTACTGGTCAAAACGACGAACGGAATGCTCTTCGCTTCAACCGTGCCGAGTTCAGCAACGGAAAGCTGCCACGCCGAAAGTATCTCGAGCAACATCGCCTCAAATCCATCGTCGACCTTGTCCAGTTCGTCGATCAGCAACACGCATGGCCGTTCGCATTCGAGTGCTCTCATCAAAGGACCCGGACGATAGAAGTCTCGCCCTTTGAGGTTTTGCAGAATCCCTTGCCAGCTCTCGTGCTGGTCTCTTGAGAACTCAAGATAAAGACGCTGGAGCCCTTGATCGAACTGCCCAATGGCCTTTTCTTCCGTCACGCCCCGATAACATTGCAGCCGCTCGATGTGGGTATCGGCTGCTGCTGCGACGGAGAGGGCGAGTTGGGTCTTGCCGCTGCCGGCTGGGCCTTCCAGCAAGAGTGGCTTCTTCAACTTCGCTGCCAGAAAGACGACTTGGGTGACCACCGGGTCGATGAAGTAGCCTGCGGCCGCGAGTTTCTGAGAGAGATCTTCCAGAGAGTCAAACATCGTCGCTCTCCTGAAGGATGAAGCCTGTCTTGGCCGGATAGGCCGCTCGCTGTTGTCCCCTGTAGACATAGGCCCACACATCCGCCAATGACGCGAAGATGCCCGCAGCCAACAACTCCAATGACATCCGGCACCAGAGTATCCCCGCCCAGGAGCGCCAGATCATTCCGCCGCAGGACCACGCCACTGACACATCGAGAACTGTCAGCAACACGGCGATCACGAGATATTTTTTTGTGTCTTCCATGTCTACCTCCTCTAACTGCGAGGCAAGCATGGGTCGATTCGCACACTCGGTCAAATCGCGGATGAAGCGGTTGACAGATCCTCACCAGCGATCAAGGCAGAGCTGCCAGGTGTCTGAGCTTCGGATGCGCAAGAGCAACTATCTCGGGAGCTCGGTGACAACGATGCAGTCTCGGGACGGGTGACCAAGCGGATTACTCCCAGGATATGAAGATGGTCGTCTTGGAATTGGACTGAATTCGCCTTCGCCTCAATGATCCTCCGCATAGAACTTCCTGAAAACCTGATCAAACGGAGGCTCGTATGTCCCTGAAAGCATCGGTCCAGCCATTTCAAATCGCAACTCAACTCGGTTCTGCAGATGGAAGTGCAGAGCGGAAGCCGCCTCAAGCTGTCGGGAGTGTTCAAGGTCTCGCTTACGATCCCCTACTCACAGCCGACGAGGTGAGGCGGCGGCTGAACGTCAGCATCGATTGGGTGTGGGACCACTCATCACGCAAGCTTCCGCGCTTGCCGGTGATCCAAATGAGCGACGGCACCCTGAGATATCGCGCGAGCGCGATTGAAGCGTTCATCGATGAACGCGAACGGGTGTCGGCGCGGCGCTCTGGAAGGCGATAAAATGAGATCGCCCACTGTTTTCCCCTACAGAAAACGAGAAGCCAATGGGTAAATCGAACCAAACGGGATCGATCCTTCTTCGCGGTAAGCGCTGGTACGGCTACTACCGTCGAAGTGTCGTCGATCCAACAACCGATCACGTCCGAGCCGTCAGAGTGGTAGTGCGACTCGGCCTTAAATCCCAGATGACGAAGCTCGCCGCGCGTGAAGCGTTGCGCGTCGAGATCGCCAAACAGACGGGCCAGCTTGCGGATGGCAGAGCCATGATGGATGGCGCCGCTACCTTCGAGTGGTTCGTTCGAAATCGCTACTTCCCGCTCAGGCAGGGGGACTGGCGGCCGGAGACGGCCAAGGAAAAGAAGGCGCAAATCGAAATCGATCTGATCCAGAAGTTCGGCCCGGAGTCGATGGAAAGCATCGACAAGTTTACGCTCCAGACGCATGTAAATGATCTGGCCGGGAAGTACTCTCAGGACAGAGTCAAACAGGCGCGCTCTTATCTGAAATCGATCTTCGATGAGGCGATCGAGCAGGAGTTTCTGACGAAGGACCCGACCCGAAAGCTCAAGATTCCCCGGAATCTCAGGCCGAAGGATAAGCAGGTACTCACCTGGGAGCAACTGCGGGCCGTTCTGGCGATGGCGGCAAGGCGGGACCGGCTTCTGCTCATGCTGGATATGACGGAGGCTCTTCGCCCCAGCGAACTATTCGCGCTTCGCTGGTCATCCTTCGACAACGAAAATACGTTGTCGATCAACGAAACCGTCTACCGCCGGCAGCTGCGGCCGTTCGGAAAGACAACGAAGAGTCTCGGGAAGGTTCATCTACCGGATGGGCTCGCCAGGGATCTTCGACAATGGAAGCTGGAATGTTCGGATTCGACCGCGAAGGCCTTCATGTTCCCGAACGCCGATGGCGGACTGCTCGATCCGGGCAACTACCGCAACCGGGTTCTCAAACCGCTCGCCGAGGCGTTGGAGATTCCCAAGCTGACCTTCCAGGTGCTCCGCCGCACGATGGCGACCCGGGCACAGAATCTGGGATCGGTGAAGGACATTCAGGCGCACCTGCGGCACTCTCGCGCGGACACCACCGCCAACGAGTACATGCAGGAGCTTCCAGAGAGCGTGCAGCAGATGGTAGGAACGGTCTATGAGATGCTCACCGTCAGCTCGACTTCGGGACGCATCATGTGATCGAAGCGCCAAAAGTTGGTGCCAAATTCGTTGAATGGCACCAAATGGCACCAAATCACTTCGAGCACTACTCGTAAGTTGTTGATTTTATGGTGGGCCCAGCAGGATTCGAACCTACGACTTCCACCGTGTGAAGGTGGCACTCTACCGCTGAGTTATGAGCCCGGACCGAACCGCGGCAGGAACTTCGTTGCTTCCCGGCGGATCGTCTTCTGTGTTTCAGCATACCACTCTCAGGCGGGAGGCGTCCAAAACCGGAGAACCCAACATCGAAACTACTTCGCCCCCACCCCCATTGCGGGTAACGATACAATAACCGAGCACCATGCCTGGCAGAGTGACCCCAAACCGGCCTCCCCTCGACCCTGCCGCTTCCGGCGGGGATGACGATCGCGCGCCCCGGTCTAACCCTGCGGGCGATGCGTCCGCCGAGTCCCACGAGTCTGTCGACGTCTCCGAGACAGAAATCTCGGATCTCGCGCAACCAAGCGACGAGGATGGGGTTACAGAGGATATGGCAACGCTGGCGCTCAATCCGGCTCACCTCGAAGACCTCGCCAACGCACAGTCTGGGCTGCACATCAATGGCGACTTCGGACAGATGGACGACGTATCGATCATGTTGGAGCTTCGCGCTGGCAACATGGCGGCCTTCGATGTGCTCATGCAGAAGTATCGCAAGCCGATCGTTCACTTTATGTATCGCATGACGCACAACCAGGCAGTCGCCGAGGAGCTTGCTCAGGAGGTCTTTCTTCGCGTCTACCGGTCGCGCGAGACCTATCGGGCGGAGGCTCGCTTCAGCACCTGGCTTTACCGCATTGCGACGAATCTCGGCGTTAATCATGCACGCGATACGCGACACGAACGCTCGGCCTCAACCGTCTATCTGGATGAGACCGACTCCGAGACCGGCACGACGCCGGATGTCGCCGACATGACGCCCGGGGCCGACTCCCGGATGCTGCGCGACGAGCGCATGGCGGCCATCCGCGAGCATGTCATGGCGTTGCCCGAACGGCAACGCATGGCGGTGCTGATGCATAAATACGAAGGCATGGACTACAAGCAGATCGGCGATGTGCTGAAGCTGTCCGAGTCCGCAACGAAATCGCTTTTATTCCGCGCCTACCAGACTCTGCGCGAAAAGTTGAAACCGTTTCTCGAATAGGTGCGAGTTTACCGCCGTCAAACCACGGCCGCTCACACCGGAACATAACAGGGAGAATCCCCATGAACACGAAATCGGCAACCTGCAAGACCATCCAGGACGCGATGCCCGACCTGCTGCTCGACCCGAGCGCGAAGGCAAATGCTACCCTCCTGGCGCATATCGACACCTGCTCGCCCTGTAAGGTGGAGTACACCGAACTGCGGAATACATTCGCCATGCTCGACGAGTGGACCGCGCCCGAGCCTTCCCCCTACTTCGATCAGCGCCTCGCCGTCCTGCTGCGTGAAGAGCAGGCGGCGCCGAAGCGCAACTGGTTCGAGCGCCTGCAGGACCGTATCCTGTTCAACACCGGCCGTCAATTCCGTCCGGCGGTCGCGGGCGTGCTGGCCCTTGCGCTCGCCGTCAGCGGTGGAGGACTCGCCGGCTACCGTAATTACGTCGGGCAAATCGGCAATACACAGGCCGAAGCGTCGGACGCGGTGAACGAACTGCAGATCCTCGACCGCAACGATAAAGCCTTCCAGCAGATGGATCTGCTGCTGCAGGACGAAGACGCCTCGGGTCCGGACGATACGCCGACGACTGCTCCGCCCACCAGCTAAACCGGCGCGGAGCGGTCTTCCGTCCCTGGCTAAAATATGTTGAAGTCTCATCTGCTGTAATCTGGTTCCCTGCCACTATGTCTCGCCTCGCTCCAATTCGGTCGATGCTCCGCGCCGCCTCCGTGGCTGCGATGCTGTTCGCCGTGTCGGTCGTCGCGCAGCCCCCGACGAAGATTCCGCCGCGCACGATGAATGCTCATCCCAGCAAGACTCCTCAGCCTCAGCATCTGGCGGAGTGGATGGACAGCCATCGCAACCTCTCGCCCGCCGCGCAGCAGCAGGCGCTGGAGCATGAGCCAGGCTTTCAATCCATGAAGCCGGATGTGCAGCAACGCATGCGCGACCGGCTGACCGAGCTGAACAACATGCCGCCCGCCCAGCGTCAGCGCGTGCTTGCGCGCACCCAGGCCATGGAAAAGCTCACCATGCCTCAGCGCCAGCAGGTGCGCGGGGCCATGCAGCAGTTGGGCGCGCTGCCCGAGGATCGCCGCAAGGTCGTCGCGCGCACCTTCCGCGATATGCGCGACATGCCGCCCAATCAACGCGAAGCCTACATGAACTCCGAGTGGTATCGCGGTCAGTTCAACGATCAGGAACGCGCAACGCTTTCGAATCTGATGGCCGTCGAGCCGATGCTTCCGCTGACACCGGCGGTACGCACGGCTCCGCCTGTCCCGCAGCGATAAATCCCTTCAGGGAGGGTCTTTGTCCGTCGCTTTCTTCTTTCTCCCAGAGCGAAACCCTTGACCCGCTCCCACGGAAGTCCTACCATCGCTTTATGAGCTACCGTCTCACACTTTGTTGTTGCAGCCGCCCCCAGCAGGCTCCGACAGACGTGCGCAGCACCCGCTAGCCAATCCTTTAAAAACAGAATCGAGCCTCGTTATGAAGCTGCTCCGCGCGCCCTTCCTCGCCGTGTCGTCCATGCTTTTCGTCGCCGTGTCAGCGCAGGGCCAGACCGTCTGGCGTGGGTCGGCGACCGTTCACGGCCAGCAGGTGCCCATCACGCTGGAGCTGAAGGGCTCCGGCTCGAAGCTCACCGGCACGCTGATCAACGGTCCGGAGCGCTCGCCCGCCAGCACGACCACCCGCGCCGGCCAGCATATCACTCTCACCTTCGCCGACTACGCTCGCACCCTCGAGCTCGACGAGGCTGCCGGCGCCCTCACCGGCAGCTTCGGCACGAAGACCGTCCGTTACCCCCTCACGTTGGCCAGATCCCGCTCCACACCCAGGACGCCGGTCGCCACGCCGCAGATCCTCGGCGACTGGGAGATCGCCACGCACAGCGCCAAGGGCGAATCCGCCTGGCAGCTTCATGTCGACCAGTCCAGCGCCGGCCTCCACGCCGTCATCCAGCGCATCGACGGCGACACGGGCAGCCTCTTCGCCGAGTCCGCGACCGACGGCTCCGTCCTGTTCTCGCACCTCTCCCCCGCAGGCCCCGCACTCTACACCCTCACTCCGAAGGACGACGGCACGCTCCTCGTCTCGAATCTTCTCCGCGCCGACCTGGGCGCCAAGGCCGACCAGCAGAACCTCGTCGCCCGCCGTCCCGCCGCCGCCCGCGCGGCCAATCTCGCCGCCCCGACACCTCCCGCCGAGCAGACGCGCATGAAGAATCCCAACGACCGCCTGGCCTTCAGCGCGCCCGACCTCAGCGGCCATATCGTCTCGAACACCGATCCGCAGTTCGACGGCAAGGTCGTCCTCGTCACGGTCGGCGGCTCGTGGTGCCCCAACTGCCACGATGAGGCGCCGGACCTCGAAGTCCTCTATAAGAAGCTGCACAGCCGCGGACTGGAGATCGTTAATCTCAGCTTCGAGGAGGACGATCAACTGAAAGACCCCGCTCGCCTGCGCGCCTTCATCGCCAGCACCGGCATCACCTATACCGTGCTGCTCGCGGGCGTGCCCGACCAGTTGAACGAAAAGCTGCCGCAGGCCGAGAATCTCAACTGCTGGCCCACCAGCTTCCTGGTCGACCGCACCGGCCACGTCCGCGAGATCCACGCCGGCTTCTCCGGCCCCGCCACCGGCCAGGCCCACACCGACCTCGTCCGCGAGATCACCGCCGACGTCGAACACCTGCTCGCCGAACCGGTTCCGACGCAGTCTGCCTCGCTCCGCCGGTAGCTCTTTCGCCGCCTCCTCAAGAGAGAGCCGCCCTGCTATCCTCCTCCCATACCTAAAACGGAGGAGGATAGCGGTATGGCAACGATCTACCCCGGCCGTCAGACTGCCCGCATGGAAGGCTCGTTCGTCGTCTTCCTCATCGGCGTGCGCATCAACCGCCTCCTGGCAATCAAAAGGTGGACATCCGTCACGCGGTCCATGGGCCCCATGCTGCGGGAACTCTACGCCCAGCCCGACCTGGGTTTTCTCCACGCCGAGACGAGCCTCGCCTGGCGCGGGGTGACCATGATCCAGTATTGGCGCTCCTTTGAGCACCTTCACGCCTACGCTCATGCACGCGACAAAGCACATCTGCCAGCCTGGGCGGCCTTCAACCGCAACGTTGGCTCCGACGGCAGCGTCGGCATCTGGCACGAGACCTACGCGGTCAATCCCGGCCAGTTCGAAACCGTCTACGCCAACATGCCCCGCTGGGGGCTGGCCGCGGCAGGAGAACAGGTCCCCGCCACCGGCAAGCGCAACGACGCAAAAAGTCGAATGGCTGCGCCGCTCGACTAAAGCAACGCAGCCATTCGACTTCCTTATCTGCTATTGCTGAACTTTGAGCTCCGCCCCTACCGCTGCGCCGTGGGCGAAACCACCTTCACCACGTGCGGCACCGGCGCAGTCACCATGTCGCTCGTATCCTTCATCGCGGCAATGGCCTTGTCGTACCGCCCGGCAACGGAGTTATAGCGAATGACCGCCATCTCCTCCAGCATCTTCATACCATCCTTCAGATAGCTCATACGGCTGCGCTCATCGTGGCCCCAGGTCACCGGAACCTCTTCGACCTTGAACTTCAGCTTGCGTGCGATGAAGAGCAGCTCCGGGTCAAAGCCCCAGCGCTCGATCGTCTGGAGACGGAAGATCACCTGCGCGGCCGGGCGCCGGAAGGCCTTGAAGCCGCACTGCGTATCCTTAAAAGGGAGCCCCATCACAGTGCGCGTAATCCAGTTGAAGCAGCGGCCGAAGAACTGGCGATATAGCGGCTGGTGAATCGTCTGCCGCGCCCGCTCCATCCAGCGCGACCCGATCGCCACATCGGCACCCGTGTCGATCGCCGCAATCAGCCGGCTCGCCTCCTCCATCGGGGCCGAAAGGTCGGCGTCGGTAAACATCACGATGTCGCCTGCGGCCTGCAGCAACCCGTTACGAACCGAGTAGCCCTTGCCCCGGTTCCCGGGATTCTTCACCAGGTGAAGACGGGGGAACAGCTCCATCCAGCGCGTCACGATCTCCGCCGTATTGTCGCGCGATCCATCGTCGACCACCAGCACCTCGGCGTCCCAGCGCTCAGTCTCCACGCACTGCATGACGCGCTCGAGGGTCGCCTCGATACGTGCGCTTTCGTTATACGCCGGAATGACGATGCTCAACCGCGGATGCGACATCTTTCAGGTACTCCCCGTGCAATCACTCTTCTTGTTGCCCGCCAGAGACCTTCGCATACCCAACCGAATCGCATGAAAAAGGCGGCATTTGCAACGAACAGCGACGATCATACTGCATTCATTAGACGCCTGCCTACAACAAAAGACCCAACCTTTCTACCACTCCTCGATCAATCTCTCCGATTTTGCGCCAGGTGAAGCGGTCCCGCCAACAATTCGCCGTGCCCTCCCCGCCCACCCTGCTACACTCCACATCATGACGGACGAATTCAACCCCACGCCGACCCCGCAGCAGCCCCCGCCACCCCCTCCGGTCCAGCCGTTCGCGTCGGCGTCTCCGTATCCGCCAACTCCTTATCCTCCCAGCCCTTACGCCGCCATGTACGCCCCGCGGCCGCGCCGTTCGGCCGGCTTCTGGCTCGCCATCATCGGCGGCTCCCTCGCGTGCTTCGGACTCTTCATCTGGGCCATCGTCTGGTCGACGGCGCACGCCTTCTCGGCCGACACCGCCTCCACCTCGGGATTCGGAGCCACCGAGCACATCGCTGTCGTCGACCTGGACGGCGTCATTATGGATGCCGACAAGATCGACACGCAGCTCCGGAAATTCGGCGACGACAGCTCCGTCAAGGCGATCATCCTCCATATCAACTCGCCCGGTGGCGGCGCGGCGGCCTCGCAGGAGGTCTACCACGAGGTCGTCCGCATCCGGCAGGAGAAGCACAAGAAGATCATCGCCTCGGTCGAGTCGGTCGGAGCCTCCGGCGCTTACTATATCGCCAGCGGATGCGACAAGATCTATGCCAACGACGCCTCCGTCGTCGGCTCCATCGGCGTCATCATGGAGTGGACCAACTACGGCGACCTCATGCGCTGGGCCAAGCTGAAGTCGGTCGTCATCCACGCCGGCGAGTTGAAGGACGCAGGCGACCCCACCCACGACATGACGCCCAAGGAAGCGGCCTACTTCCAGTCGCTGGTCGACAATATGTACGCGCAGTTTGTTCACGACGTCGCCGACGGACGGCACTCGACCGACGATAAGATTCGCCCGCTCGCCACCGGCCAGGTCTGGACCGGCCAGCAGTCGCTTCCCCTCGGCCTGATCGACAAGGTTGGCGGCTTCCGCGTTGCCCTGATGGACACCGCCAAAGAGGTGGGAATCTCCGGCGAACCGTCCATCGTCCGCCCCGCTTCGGCGAAGAAGGGACTTGCCGGTCTGCTCAACGGCGAGTCCGACGATCTTTTTCCAAATCCATCGAAACTTTTGGATCACGCTCCGGGTTTCTACTTCATGTGGAAGTAGGCCTGCTCTCGGAGACACGAAACGAGATGGAGGTTTTCGTTCACTAAAAAACGCTAACCTCCTTGAAATCAGTATTTTTTGTCGTCAAGTCCGAGACAAATTCGAGGTTTCGCGCGTCTTCCCCAATACGCAGCTTTATCTCAAAAAATGCGGATCTACCAGCCACGTCGCTGCGAGATCACGCGCGAAGGAGTAGATTGTGACCAAAGCAGATCTGGTCGACAAAGTGACCGCCCTTGGCGATCTCACACGTCGTGACGGGGAAATCATCGTCGACACCCTGTTCGACTCCGTCATCGGAGCATTGAAGTCCGGCGACAAGATCGAGATCCGGGGGTTCGGCAGCTTCCGCACTCGCCAGCGCAACTCGCGAATCGGCCGCAACCCCAAGACCGGCGCCAGGGTCGATGTTCCCGCGAAGAAGGTTCCCTTCTTCAAGCCCTCGAAAGAACTTCGCGACCTCGTCAATCCGCGGGAGCAGGTTCCCGCCTAAGTTCGAATCCAACGGATCGATTTCATAAAAAGCAGACGAATCTTCGCAAACTTCGCTGCGTCTAACAGTTGACCGTCACTTATAATCGCCAAACATTGGAGATTTTTCTCAATATCGTGTGGTTTTGCGTCTCCGCAGGCCTCCTGGCTCGCTGGATGCGCGCTGTCCGCAAAGGTGAAAGCAAGCTGGACTGGACGACCCTCGTCGCCGTCGGGCTGCTGCTGCTTCTCCTGTTCCCCGTGATCTCCATGACCGACGACCTGGTCGCGATGAGCACGCCGGGCGAGGTAGAACACCTGATCCGCCGCCACGAAGCCCCCCTGCATCTGGCGGCGGGCATACTTTTCGGCGCCTTGGTCATCGGCGCGCTGCTGCTCATCGTGGGCCTTTGCCGGATGACGGTCAGCCGCATCCGCCGGCGCAGCTTCGCGGCCCGGCTGCTGGCAGGCTTTGTCCGTGCCCGTGGCGTGCGTCCTCCGCCCCACACCCCTTTCTCCGTCGCATTCTCCGCATAAATTTCAGCATGAATCATGCCCACCTACACCAAAGCCCGGGTGTCGCGGTGGACCCTACAACACAGCTTTTAAAGCTGCAAAGGATCGAATGAGCGAGCGCGCCACAACTTCACACGCAATTTTTATGCCTCAACGTGTCTTCTGGAAGTGCATGTCATTTTCGTCCATTCCAACCCCGTCGAACCACAGCTCCGAGGTGATCGCATGAACTACAAGCTCTTCACAGCGACCATCGCGTCGATAACCTGCCTCACGCTCGCCACCGGCTGCAAGAAGCCAGCCAGCGACCCCGCCGCCGAGGCTCCGCCCAAGGTCACCGTCGAGCACGCCGGCGACGTGAACTTCATCCACGTCGAGCACCCTGAGCAGTTTGCGCTCGTCGGCGCGACCAGCGTCCAGACGACGAACAGCCTCAACGTCACCGGCTCGGTCAACCCGGACATCTCGCAGACCATCCCGGTGATCTCGATGGCGAACGGTCGCGTCGTCGACATCCACGCGCGCCTCGGCGACCATGTCCACAAGGGGCAGTTGCTGATGGAGGTCCAGAGCACGGACGTCTCCGGCGCCTTCGCCACCTATCTCAAGGCCGTCAACGACGAGCGCCTGACGAAGATCCAGCTCGACCGCGCCACCCTGCTTTACGGCAAGGGAGCGATTCCGAAGTCGCAGCTCGAGATCGCCGAGAACGGCGAAAAGGACAACCTCAGCGACCTCACCGCCGCCGAGCAGCAGCTCAAGGTTCTGGGCATCGACAAGAACAACCCGGGCGCCTCGGTCAAGATCTACTCCCCCGCCACCGGCGTCATCATCAGCCAGAACGTAACCAACGCTGCCGCGGCCGGCGTGGGGCTTGCCGGCTCGTCGACCGCCTTCACCATCGCCGATCTCTCTCACGTCTGGGTCATCTGCGACGTGTACGAGAACGACCTCGCCTCGGTCCACCTCGGCCAGAAGGCGGACATCAAGCTGAACGCGCTGCCCGGCCAGACCATCACCGGAACCATCTCGGATATCGGCGCCGTGCTCGACCCCAGCATCCGCACCGCCAAGGTCCGCATCCAGGTGCAGAACCCCAACATGATCATGCGCATCGGCGAGTTCGTCACCGCCACGCTGCACGGCACGCAGCCGGTCCAGCATACCGTCGTGCCGGCCAACGCCGTGCTGCATCTGCAGGATAAGGATTGGGTCTATCTCCCCGCAGGCAATGAGTTCCACCGCGTCGAAGTGAAGGCTGGACCGCTCGTCCCCGGCGCCGCCGGCGGACAGACCCAGCAGGAGATCAACGCCGGCCTCGAGCCCGGACAGCAGGTCGTCGCCTCCGCCCTCGCCCTGCAGAACGCGGCGGCCCAGTAATGATCTCGAAGCTCATCGACGCAGCTCTGAACAACCGCTGGATCGTCCTGATCGGCGCCATCGTCCTCTTCGGATGGGGCATGCTCAGCTTCCACAACCTCCCCGTCGAGGCCTACCCCGACGTAGCCAACAACTACGTCACCGTGATCACCCAGTGGCCGGGCCGAGCTGCCGAAGAGGTCGAACAGCAGGTCACCATCCCCATTGAAATCCAGATGGCGGGCATCCCGCACATGACGCACCTGCGTTCGACGACCCTCGCCGGGCTATCCAGCCTGACGATGATCTTCGACGACGAGAGCGAGAACGACTGGAACCGCGAAAAGGTGCTCGAACGCCTCTCGCAGGTCACCCTGCCGCCCGGTCTGCAGCCACAGATGGGCACCGACTGGAGCCCCGTCGGTCAGATTTACTGGTACACGCTGAAGTCCACCAACCCCGCCTACGACAACACCGAGCTGAAGACGCTCGAAGACTGGACGCTCGAGAAGCAGTTCAAGTCCGTCCCCGGCGTGGTCGACGTCGCCAGCTTCGGCGGCAAGCAGCGCAACTACCAGGTCAGCGTCAATCCGGACAAGCTGATCGACTACGGCCTGACCATCGGCCAGGTCGAGACCGCCATCACGAACAACAACATCAACGCCGGCGGCAGCTTCATCGAGCAGGGCACGCAGCAGATCAACGTTCGCGAGGTCGGCCTGGTCAAGAACGTCGCCGACATCGAGAACATCGTGGTGAAGGCCTCGGGCGGCACGCCGATCCGTATCCGCGACATCGCCACCGTCGCCCAGGGCAGCGCCATCCGGCTCGGCCAGATCGGCAAGTCCTGCCGCGCCGGCGCCACGCCCATCACCGAGACCGATCCCACCTCCGCACCGACCGATCCGTGCGTCGAGAAGGTCGGCAAGGACGGCAAGCCGGTCGTCATTGCCAAGGAAGACGGCAAGATCATCGACGACGCCGACACCATCGAAGGCTGCGTGCTGCTGCTCAAGGGGCAGGACACGCAGTTCGCGCTCGACGGCATCCACAAGAAGGTGGAGGAGCTGAACAACCATCTGCTGCCGCCCGGCGTGAAGGTCGTTCCCTTCCTCGATCGCTCGGATCTGCTGCACTACACCACGCACACGGTGCTGCATAACCTGACCGAAGGCATCATCCTCGTCGTGCTCATCCTGCTCATCTTCCTGGGCAATGTGCGCGGCGCGCTGATCGTCTCGATCACCATTCCCTTCGCGCTGCTCTTCGCGTCGATCTGCCTCGACCTGCGGCATATTCCCGCCAACCTGCTCTCGCTCGGCGCGCTGGACTTCGGCATGGTCGTCGACGGCGCGGTTGTAATCGTCGAAAACATCGTGCGCCATCTCGGCCGCCCGAACCCGAACAATCGCACCAAGATGGAGATCATTCGCGAGTCCGTTCACGAGGTGCAGCGACCGGTCTTCTTCGCGATCGGCATCATCATCACGGCCTATCTGCCGATCTTCACGCTGCAGGCGGTCGAAGGCCGTCTCTTCAAGCCCATGGCCTGGACGGTAGCCTTCGCTCTGCTGGGCGCGCTTGTCTTCTCGATGATCATTGCCCCGATCATCGCCACCTTCGTCTTCCGCAGCTCGGCGCGCGAGTTCCACAATCCTCTGCTCGTGTGGCTGACCAAGCGCTACCGCACCACCGCGTCCTACTTCATCGAACACCGCAAGGTGACCTTCTCGATCGCGGGCGTGCTGCTCTGCCTCTCGGCCTTCCTGCTCTTCTCGGGCGTCCTCGGATCGGAGTTCCTGCCGCATCTCGACGAAGGCGCCATCTGGGTGCGCGGCACGCTCGCGCCCAGCGAAGGCCCGACCGACTCCGTCGCGGTCACGAACAAGGCGCGCATCATCCTCAACGCCTTCCCCGAGGTCACCAAGGTCGTCAGCCAGACGGGACGGCCCGACGACGGCACCGACACGGCAGGCTTCTTCAACACGGAGTACTTCGTCGACCTGAAGCCCAAGGACGAGTGGCGGCCGGTCTTCCACGAGAACAAGCAGGAGCTGGTCAACGCCATGGACCGCGAGCTCGAGAAGATGCCCGGCATCGTCTGGAACTTCTCGCAGCCGATCTCGGACAACGTCGAAGAGGCCGTCTCGGGCGTCAAGGGAGAGCTCGCCATCAAGATTTACGGCGACGATCTGAAGACGCTCGAAGCGCTGGGCAACCAGGTTGTCTCGACCATGAGCAGCATCCCCGGCGTCCAGGATCTCGGCCTCTTCCGCGTCATCGGTCAGCCGAACCTCAACTTCACCGTCAACCGCGACGCCGCCGCGCGCTTCGGCATCAACGTCGCCGATGTGCAGGACGCGATCCAGACCGCGGTCGGCGGCAACGCCGTCAGCCAGGTACTGAAGGGCGACGCCCACTTCGACCTGAACGTGCGCTACGACAAGCCCTTCCGCAACACGGCGGAGGCCATCGCCAACATCCGTCTCATGGCGCCTTCGGGCGAACGCGTCTCGCTCGCCCAGTTGACCGACGAGAAGACCGAGGACGGCGCCGAGGTGATCTCGCGCGAAGAGGGCCAGCGCTATGTGGCCATCAAATACTCGGTGCGCGGCCGCGACCTGGGATCCACGGTCGAAGAGGCGCAGGCCAAGGTCGAGCACGACGTGAAACTGCCGCCCGGATACAAGACCACCTGGGCGGGCGAGTACGAGAGCCAGAAACGCTCGTCCCGCCGCCTGTCGATCGTGCTGCCCATTACGGTCATCATCATCTTCCTAATCCTCTATGTCATGTTCCACTCCGGCAAGTGGGCGTCGCTCATCATGGTGAACATCTTCATGGCTCCGCTGGGCGGTCTGCTGGCGATGCTCTTCACCGGCACGCACTTCAGCGTCTCGTCCGGCGTCGGCTTCCTGGCGCTGCTCGGCGTCGCGGTGCAGACCGGCGTCATCATGCTGGAGTACATCAACCAGCTCCGCGTCCAGGGACACAGCGTGGAGGAGGCGGCCATCGAAGGCGCCGTGCTCCGCCTGCGTCCTATCATGATGACCATGCTGGTCGCTACGCTCGGCCTGCTGCCTGCGGCTACCTCGCACGGCATCGGTTCGGACTCGCAAAGGCCCTTCGCCATCGTCATCGTCGGCGGCCTGATCGGCGCGCTGGTCATCAACGTCTTCCTGCTGCCGACGATCTACGTCTGGATCGCGCGGCCAACCGACGTTCTTCCCGAACCGGAAGCCGGATTCGAAGGATGACCCAACCCATGACCCACACCTTCGAAGGAACGCCCATGCCTACCACCCATCCGGAAGCCCCACGTCTCGACGTTGAGACGTGGGCGCGTCCCAGCTCATACCGCGGAGGGACGATCGCGACCCTTGCGATCGCCTCCGTCCTGCTCATCGCTCCGCTCCAGACGCGGATGCAGGCGCAGCAGACGAACTTCACCCCGGGCGTCGCCGCCATCCCAACCCCCACCTTCGCGCCCAACGCCCTGACGCTCCAACAGGTCATCGACGCGGCGAAGACCAAGAACCTCACCCTGCTCGCCGCTTCGCGCAACGTCGAAGCCATCCGCGCGCAGGAGCTGCAGGCCGCCGTCCGCGCCAACCCGACCTTCACCATCGCCGGTCAGACCGTCACGCTTCCAAACGACGGCTCCGAGGGCAATCCCCCGTCCTACTCCGCGCAGGTCAGCCGCCTCTTCGAGCGCGGCGAGAAGCGCCGCTGGCGCATCGACAACGCCAAGGCAACCACCCAGCAGACCGAGGCCCAGTACCTCGACCAGCAGCGGCAGGTCATCTTCACCCTCAAGCAGGCCTTCACCAATATGCTGATGGCCAAGGCCGCCCTCACCCTCGCGCAGGCCAATCTGAAGGAGTTCCGCCACGAGGTCGACATCAACAACGACCGCTACAAGGCGGGCGACATCGGCAAGCTCGACTTCGAGCGGCTCGACCTGCAGCTTGCCCAGTTCGAGTCCGACGAGGCCACCGCCCGCGTCAACCTCACACAGGCCAGCTATCAGATTCAAACTCTGATCGGCATCGCCACCCCGTCGGACGACCCCAACGCCTTCGACATCCGAGGCGAGATCGTACCGCCGAACCTGACGGCCGACAACAACCTGCCCGCGCTGATCCAGACCGCGCTGACGACCCGGCCCGACTACCTCGCCAGCCAGGCCGCCGTGCGCGCGGCGGACGCCAACGTGAAGCTGCAATTCGCCAACGGGACCACCGACCCCACCATCGAAGGCGAGTACGACCGCAGCGGCAACTACAACTCCTTCGGCTTCAACGTCAGCATCCCGCTGCGCCTCTTCGACCGCAACCAGGGCAACAAATCGACCAGCAAATTCCAGGCCCAGAGCAGCGTCTTCTCCCGCGACGCAGCCGCGGCCCAGGTACGGTCCGACGTCGCCCAGGCATGGGTGGGCTACAACACCTCGAAGGCGCTGAGCGAGCGATACAGCCAGCACTACATCGACGAGTCGAAGGATGTGCTCGAGATCGCCCAGTTTGCGTACGAGCATGGCGGCATCGCGCTGATCGACTACCTCGACGCTCTGCGCGACGCACGCTCGGTCGCCAGCAACGCCCTCGCCGCCTATAGCCAGACGTGGCTGGCGATCCACCAGCTCAGCCTCTCGACGGCCACCGAGGTCGCCCCGTAGCCTGCCCCGCGTGCCCCGCCGCCGGCGCTAGAACTTCGCGCTGCGTGCGGGGCCCGTGTACGTCGCCTTGACATAAGCTCGCACCGGCTGAGCCGCCTTGTCGGTCAGCATCGCGGTCAACTGGTAGTAACCTTCGGTGGCCGCCGTAAATTTCAGGTTGAGAGGAGTGACCGGACCCGAGACCCGCGGGCCAGGAGCACTGGATTTTGCCCCCGTGACGGAGTCGGGCAGAAGAACCTGAAGCGTGGCGGTCGGCGGATTTTCCTGATCGTCCAGATAGACCCAGACCTCGACCTCCGTGCCGGCGCCGGCCCAGATGCTGCCCGCCGTTCGCGGCTCCCCCGGAGTCAGCTTGCCGCCGTATCCCGGCGTTGCGGGGTTGGAGTCGCCCAGATCGTCGTCCATCTGGAACTCCTGCGTCGTGGGCTTCCCAGCCGGCCCGAAGCCGCCCTCAATCCCCACCCTGCCCCAGACGCTGTACGAGGTTGGCGGCACGGCGATCGACACCCAGCCGTCCTGATTCGTCCAGATATTGTCCGGCCTCGATCCGCTGTAGTCGTGCAGCTCGACATTCGGCCCGAAGTCGGTCGCGACCCAGGCGTCATGCCATGCGGACCCGTCGTTGTTCACGCCGACTATGGCTCGCGCGCTGCGTTCGAGGATCAGCAGTTGCTGCGATCCCTGAAACCGCACCTTGTAGGCGCCCGCTTTGAACTCCAGCTTCTGATGACACCATACGAGATTCTCCAGCCACGGCCGCGTCGCCAGCGTCGCCGGGTTCGCCGAAGTCCGATCCGCGTTGTAGTTGACGAAGAGATCCTCGTAGAAGAGCTGAGGATTGCCGTCGACCGTCATCGCGACCGCATACGCAATCTGCGCGCGCGGGTTGTCCGGGTCGATCGTTCCGGCGAGTTCGCTGCCGTTCTTCGCCCAGTCGCCCGTGCGCTGATCGTGGTCGTTCGAGTTGTCTCCGGCCGAATCCCAGTACCGTCCATGCCACGTGTCGTGATTGTTTACGAAGGGTACGGTCTTGTACCGATTCTGCTGCTGATAGTTCGGCAGGCTGCCCATGTCGAAGTAGCCGCCGGAGTAGACCATCGAATAAAGTCCGCCGCGAAGCGGATAGTCGAAGGCGCCGGAGCGATTCTCCACCGCCGCGACCCAGCCGTCGAGGTCGCCCGTCTGATAAGAGACGAATTCGCCGACGCAGAAGTACTCCGTTCCCGGCCCCATCGCGTTGTAGAGCAGGTCCTCGACGACCTCGGGCGGAAAGCCCTTCACATCGTCGAAGCGGAAGCCGTCGACGCCGGTCTGCCTGGTGAACCAGACGAACCAGTCCCTGGCCTCGCGACGCATGTAGCAGTTCTGGTCGGCGGCGCCGCTGTCGCTACACCGGCCCTGGTAGCAGATGTCCGGGCCGAAGCTGGCAAAGGGCCAGTCGCCGGAGAGGAACCAGTGCACCGGGTTCGAATGGAAGTCCATCCACGACTTGGGCCAGCGGCCCGACGCGGCAAAGCCCGCATACTGAAACGCCTTATAACGGTCGGTCAGGTCGGCGGGCGAGCTATTGTCGAAGCCGCCGCCATCGCAGTGGTCGATCACGATGTCCGGATAGACCTCCAGACCGTTGGCGTGCGCGATGGCGACGAGGCGCAGGAAGCTGTCCAGCGTGCCGAAGCGGGTCTGCACACAACCCTGCTGCAGCTTGCTCCCCAGGTCGTAGTAGTCATAGGGCGTGTACCCCATGTTCGAGATCGAGTCCTTCCCGCCGTTGGCGTCTCCCTTGAACGGCGGCGGCGTCCATATGCCGTCGAATCCCATGGCCGCGAGCCGGGGCGCGAGCGCAGCCAGGTAGGTATACCAATCGGTATAGGCGGTGTTCCAACAGTTCCACCAGAATGCCTCGAAGACAACTTTTCCATTCCATGGGTTGGACATAGAACACCCTCCTAACGATCGCTCTGATTGGGCCCGGATGGCATCATTATGAAGAAGATCCGTGAACCGCGGCGATCTCTTTCCACGGAAGCTGTGCAACGCTCGTCCCAAATGGGAGTTGCTGTCGCAAACATGGAAACCCGGCAGTCGAACGTTCGCGCTACACTCTAGCCAACCCATGAACGACACGTCCTACTCCGCGAGCAGGCCAGCCTCGACGACCGCGAACGCTGCGCCGTCTTGGAGCGCTCAGGACCTCGTCGCCGCCATCTCGCTTTTCCTTGCAACCGCCGCGGTGGTCCTCTGGCAGGTGCATCGCGTCGGCATTCTGTGGGATCTCAGCTACATTCTGGACAGCGCCTGGCGCATCTCGCTTGGGCAGGTTCCCTATCGCGATCTTCCCTTCGCGCATGCGCCGCTGACGTTTCTCGTGCAGGCCGCGATCATCAAGCTGCTCGGCCGAAACTACATGCACCACGCGCTCTACGCCGCCATCGCGGCCGGCCTGGGCACGGTGTTGACGTGGCGCATCGTCCTCCGCATCCTGAACGATCGGGCAGTCGCGCTGCTGCTGGCGGCGTCCGTCACCGTCCTGAGCGTCTACAGCATTCTGCCGATCCCCTTCTACGACTGCGACTGCGCGCTCTCGATTCTGCTCGCTCTCTATCTGCTGCAGCGGCTCGACGCCCGCGCCTACGCCGGGCAGACCATGGCCGTCGGCGCCGCGCTGGTTCTGCCCGTGTTTTTCAAACAGAACATCGGCCTGCCCTTCCTGCTGACCGCGCTCGTTGGCATTGGCGCGGTCGTCGCCGTGCGCAGGATCACGCGGGCGAAGCCCGGTCCGGACGATCTGCCTACCGTGAGCCTCCTGCTGGTGATCGCCGGAGCGGCTGCCACGCTGGCCCTCTGCGGCCTGATCCTGCAGTTCACCGCGGGCATCGGCAACTACTACCGCTGGACGGTGCAGTTCGCCGCGCAGCGCCGCATGCCCGGCCTGCGCGACATGCTCGCCGTCTACACGGAGCCATCCCTCCGCTGGACGCTGCCCTGCATCGTTCTGGCCCTGCTCTTCGCACATCTTCCAACGCCGCGAAACCCAGGCCGAAGCGATGGTGTGTGGCGAGACCCCGAAAACTCGCTGCTCGCACGCGTCGCGCCCGGCCTCGCCATGGTCCTCATGACGCTGCCGTTCCTCGCCACGCTGCTGTCGTTGTTCCAGAGCGCCGACGCCGACGACCGTGCCTCCAGCCTGCTCGCGCTCTGGCCGCTGCTGTTGATCCTGAGCAGCGTCCACGCGCTCTACGGCCTCGTCCGCAGACGCAGTCTGCATGCGCTGCTGCCTCTGCTGGCGCTCGCCGCGATCCACGGCACGATGCTCTCGCAGCAGCTCTGGGGCTCCACCTACGCGCTCTGGCCGCTGCTGATCTACCTGCTCGCCGGCATGATCGCCGGCCTTCCCGCAGCCGTGCCGAAGATCCCGCTCGCGGCAGTCGTCGGGGTCACGCTCATCGTCTGTGGTCTGCCCTACATCGCCAGCGAGGAGCGTCTCTCCTACTCGAACGTCCTCGAAGGCCCCGTCAACCGCTCAACCCTGCCCGAGCTTCAGGGGCTCTCCGTCCATGGCCCCTGGCTGCCCGCCTTCGACCAGCTCGTCCGCTTCACCGACGCCGAGATCCCGCAGGACGACGGCATCCTGCTCCTCAACGGCGAAGACCCGTTCTTCTTCGCCACCGGCCGGACTCCGCAGTTCCCCATCCTGCTCTTCGATCCCGCCACCGATCCCTATGCGCCCGAACAGACCGTCACCGAGGTCCGCGAAAACGGTATCCACTGGCTGATCGTCAAACGTCGCCTGCAGATCAAGGCCGATCCCATGCCTGACCGCGACCGAACCCTCGATCTGCTCAGGAAAGAGTTCGCGCCTTACCGCCAGCTCGACAACTACGACATCTACCGCCGCACGCCGACCCTCGCGCCGGTTCGATAAATGCAATAGACTCAATTCCAACACCATGGCCCCTTCGACTCACGCAGCGGTTCGCACCCTCGCCCTCACCCGCCGCTTCGGAGACTTCACCGCGGTCGAAGACGTGAATCTCACCGTCGCGCCCGGCCAGTTCTTCGGCTTCCTCGGGCCCAACGGCGCGGGCAAATCCACCACCATCAAGATGCTCACCGGCCTGCTGGCGCCGACCTCCGGGACGATCGAGATCCTCGGCCAGGACTTCGCCGCGCACACGGTCGAACTGAAGCGGCAGATCGGCGTCGTGCCCGAAGGCCTCGCGCTCTTCGGCCGCCTCACCGCGCCCGAGTACCTCCGCTTCGTGGGACGCATGTACGGCCTCGACGCGGCGACCACGAAGCAACGCACCGAAGAGCTGCTCGATTTCATGTCGCTCGCCGACCAGAACAAGAAGCTCATCGCCGACTTCTCGCACGGCATGCAGAAGAAGCTCGCGCTCTCGGCCGCCGTCATCCACGCGCCGCGCGTGCTCTTCCTCGACGAGCCATTCGAGGGCGTCGACGCCATCGCCTCGAACACGCTGAAGCTGATGCTGCAGGGCATGATCGCACGCGGCGCGACCATCTTCCTCACCTCGCACGTGCTCGAGATCGTCGAACGCCTCTGCACCCACATCGCCATCATCCAGCGCGGGCATCTCGTCGCGCAGGGCTCCATCGAGGAGCTGCGCGCCGGCGTGCAGGCTCGCCAGACCGGCGAAGCTCCCGGCGAGAGGCTGACCCTCGAGGAGATCTTTCTGAACGTCCTCGGCACAACCGGCGTCGCGCCGCCCGAGCAGGAGCTCTCATGGCTGGGCTAGCCGCCATCCGCAAACGCGACCAGTTCGCGGCGATCGCCTACCTGCGCTGGCGGCTCTTCGTCAACGGCTTCCGTCGGAAGGGGTCGAACGGCGAGCTGGTGGCGCGGCTCTTTCTCTACCCCATCGCCGCGCTGATCGCGCTGATGCCGATCCTCGGCTCGGGC
Organism: Granulicella rosea; assembly: GCF_900188085.1. Taxonomy (GTDB): domain Bacteria; phylum Acidobacteriota; class Terriglobia; order Terriglobales; family Acidobacteriaceae; genus Edaphobacter; species Edaphobacter rosea. The sequence goes on along the minus strand of NZ_FZOU01000001.1, from coordinate 886,248 downwards.
TTCGGCGCGTACTACGGCATCGCGTACAACACGCCGCATGCGCTCGGCGTCGTCACCTGGGGCATGCTGGTGCTGACGATCGTGCTCAGCATCAACCTCTCGCCCGCCGCGCTGGCCTTCGACCCCGCCGCGCTGATCCGCTACCCGCTCTCGTTCCCGACCTACCTGACGACGCGCCTCTTCCTCGGCGTGCTCTCGCCGTCGACCGTCGTCTGCACGATCTCGCTGATCGCCGCGACGATCGGAGTCGGCATTGCACGGCCCATGCTCATTCCCATCGCCGCCCTCGCCTTCGGCCTGTACGCCGTCACGCTGATGCTGATGACCCGCATGGCCTTCGTCTGGGTCGACCGCTGGCTCGGCACGCGGCGCGGACGCAGCATCTTCACCGGCGTCATGTTCGCCTTCGGCCTGACGGCGCAGTTCTCGAACTTCTACTTCACCTCCGAGCACAGCCGCGTCCACCTGCAGGCGCTTGCCGCCCGGCTGCATCTTGCCGCGCACCTGCCCGCGCTGATCGCCCTCGGCCACCAGATCTCGGCGCTCTCGGTCTATCTGCCGCCGGGACTCGCTTCCACCGCGATCGACGTCAGCGTATTCGCACGCAACGGCTTCTCGCCGGAGGCGTTGCCCATGCTCGCCGGCATCGTCACCTTCGGCTGTCTCTTCCTCAGCGTCTTCGCCGCGCGCATGCTCAAGGAGTTTCGCGGAGAAAACCTCAGCGAAACCGCCCAAATCCCCGCGCCTGCCACCCATGCGGGCGCACCGCGCCTCGCCTCCGAGACCTGGGCTCCTTCGCAGGCACGGACGCAGGCGCCTGCCTCGCGCTCCCAGATTCTCTACGCCAACATCGTCAAGGAGCTGCTCTACCTCAAGCGCAGCGGCCCGCTCGTCTTTATCCTGCTCTCACCCCTGATCGTCATCTATTTCATGGCCGGACACCTGGGCGCGGACCCAGGCACCGCCCCGTGGGTCTTCCCCGCCGCCGCTGTATACTCGCTGCTCGGCATCTCGGCCGGCTCCTACAACTGCTTCGGCGCGGACCTCGCCGGCACGCAGATGTACTTCCTCGCGCCGGTGCGCCTGCGCGACATCCTGCTGGCCAAGAACCTCATCACCTTCGTCACGCTGGCCGTGCAGGTGCTGCTCACCTGGTTCATCGTCACGCTGGCGCTCCAGCCGCCCAGCCCGGTCATCACCATTGCGACGACGCTCTGGTTTATCTTCGCCGTGCTGGTCAACACCATCGTCGGCAATACGCGCTCCATCACCGCGCCCAAGCGGCTCGACCCAGGCAAGTCCGTCGGCCGTCAGGCCAGCCCGCTCAGCGCGTTCATGGGTATGGGCGTCCTGGTCGGCTGCGCGGCCTTTGGCGCCGGCGCCATCTGGCTGGCGAACCGGCTTCACCAGCCGTGGCTCTCGGTCGCCGTGACGGCCCTGCTGGCCGCTGGCTCCGTCGTCGCCTACCTGCTATCGCTTGACCAGCTCGAGACCACCGCGCTCCGGCACCGGGAAGCTTTCAGCGAAGAGCTCTGCAAGGTCTGACTCCCCCGCCTGCACGGTCTCCCGCAGACCCCAGCGCCCGCTGCTCCGTCCGCCCAGCCAGCAGGCAGCGCCGACGACCAACATCGGAGTTGTTTCCACGATCGAACGACGCTCAAGCGTCGCCGCCAGCAGGCAGCGCACGACCACATAGCCGATCATCCAGCCGGCGAATGGAGTCAGACGCCGCACAAACCCCATCGCCCCCGCGACCACATACCCAAGCCCCAGCAGACCCATCGCGATCGCAACGAAGCCGTGCCCGGAGTGCGCAAACGGCAGCACGAATGTCTCCGCCCCGTGGCCCGGAATCGTAGAAGACGGCTCCAGAAGCCGCGTCGCATGGAAGGTCCGCCAGTTGCCCACCGCCCACGGAAGCAGCGGCCCGGCAATCAGCAACCCGGCCACCGCGGCCGCTCGCACGGCGCGGCCCAAACCCCAGCGCTCCCGGCCATCCCACAGGATGCCGCCCACCATCGCCGCCGGCAGCAGCACGCCGTCCGGACTGAGCAGCATCGCCAGCGCGCCGGCGGCGGCCACCGGCAGCAGCCGCCGCCATCCCGGCGCACGCGCCAGCATCATCTGCCCGTATCCCCAGATGCCCAGCATCACCGCAAAGACCGACAGGCTCTCCGGCAGCGGCGTCGCCGCATACGCAGCCGTGAAGACACACAGCGCGCCCAGAGCCAGCGCAAGATCGCCCGCACGCTCGCCCGACCATCGCCACAGGAACCGCACCAGCAACGTCACGCCCAGCAGGTCGAGCGAAGACTGGAGAACCAGAACCCACTCCACATGTCCGCCCAGCAGTTCCAGCACCAGCCCGTACCCCGGCGTCGTCGCCGGTTCAGGGACGATCGCGCCGCCGCGCAGCAGATTCCGGCTCAGCTCCGGAAAGAGCCCAGCCTCCGAATCCGCCCCGCGCGCATGCTCGATCATCGTCAGCCGCAGCAGCCCACCGGCCAGCAGCAAGCCTGTCAGCGCCCACCGGCGCCTCGTCTCTCGATCCAATCCTCACCCCTCAATTCGAAACTTCGACTTTGCTGCTCTTTTTCGGGGAACCCCATGCTAACCCGGCTTTGCGTGTCCCAACAGACAAAATTCACGAGCCCGTCACACAAAGCTCCCAAATGGATAATTTTGAACAGGTTCATATTTTCCTTGCATTCCCGCACCGGCTGACGCAAAATTTGATCATGTTCAAAAATCGGAGGACGCCATGGCCGAATACAACGAATCAGACCCAAACCCAAGCTCCAAGAGCCGCAGGCTCGAACCAGCACAGAGGAATCTCCTCCTCATCATTCTCACGGTCACGGTCGGAAGCCTAACCTACCGCGGCCTCATGAACCACGGCCTTGGGCACAGCGGAGCGATGTTCGTAGGTCTGCCTGCAATCCTCGCGATGCTGCTGGCTGTGTCGCCGAAGGCGAAGACCGTCACCGGCGGCATCGTCAAAGGCATTACGCTCTTCCTGCTCATCGTCGCGCCGCTGCTGGGCGAGGGCTATCTCTGCATCCTGGTCGCCTCGCCGCTCTTCTACCTTGTGGGCATCATCGTCGGCCTGATCGACGACGCGGCACGCAGGAAGCGCGACGCCCGGCTCCGCTGCACCTGGCTGATCCTGCTGCCGATGTCCCTTGAGGGCGTCCTTCCCGGCTTCACCATTGGCCGGTCGCAGACGGTCGAGGTCACGCGCATTCTCGCCGCGACGCCGCAGCAGGTAGAGACGGCGCTCGCCCGCAGCCCGCGCGTCGGCACGCCGATGCCCCGTTACCTGCGCATCGGCTTTCCCCGGCCTATCGCCGCCTGGGGCACGGGTCTGAGCGTGGGCTCGCCGCGCACGATCCACTTCACCGGCGCGGAGGGCGACCCTCCCGGCGACCTCCGCATGCAGGTCGCCGAGCGCCGCCCCGGCTACCTCCGGTTTACCGGCATCGACGACTCCAGCAAGCTCACCCAGTGGATCCGCTGGGAGAGCTCCGAGGTCGCGTGGAGCGCGGTCGACCCCGCCCACACCGCCGTCACCTGGCGCATCCACTTCGCGCGCCAGCTCGATCCCGCATGGTACTTCATCCCGTGGGAGCGCACCGCCGTGCATGAAGCCGCCGTCTACCTGATCGAGGCCAACGCAACGCCGCAGGCCAGGCCATGAGCCCGGCTTACCTCCGTGCCGGCTCGCTCTACCTGCCGATCGTCGCGGCGATGCTGGCTGGCGTGCGGCGGCGCCCGGAGCCTCGACAGTTCGCGGCCTGCCTGCTCAGCCTGCTCTGGACGCTGCCTGCGCTGCTGCTGTTGCAGATTGCGAACCTGCATGCGCGGTGGTGGAGCTTTGCGACCGACGGCGCCACGCTGCGGGCCATGCCGCTCGAGCTGTACCTCGGCTGGCTCGTCCTGTGGGGCGTTCTGCCGCAACTGGCGATGCCACGCCTGCCGCTCGCCGTCTGCGCGGCTGTCATGGCGGCTCTCGACCTCGCCGTGATGCCGCTCTGCCGCCCGGTCGTCCAGCTTCGGCCGCGCTGGCTCGTGGGAGAGGCCGCGGCGGTCGTGCTGGTTCTCTGCCCGGCCCTGGCCATTGCGCGCTGGACGCTGACCGATACGCGGCTCAAACTACGCGCGACGTTGCAGGTCGCCACCTCCGCTCTGCTCTTCCTCTTCTTCCTGCCGGAGCTCATCTTCGCCACTCGGCCCCACACCGCAGGCTGGCGGCCAATGCTCGAACTTACCGGCTGGCGCGCGCAGCTCGCGGTCATGAGCGTGCTGCTCGTCGCCCTGCCGGGAGTCAGCGCAGTCTTCGAGTTCGCCGAGCGCGGCCAGGGCACGCCGATCCCCTACGACCCGCCCCGGCGGCTGGTCGCCAGCGGCGTCTACCGCTACATTGCGAACCCCATGCAGCTCTCCTGCACGCTCACGATGTTGCTGTGGGCGGCGCTGCTGCACAGCGGCTGGATGCTTCTCGGCGCATGCATCACCATCGTCTACAGCGCGGGTATCGCCGAGTGGGATGAGCACGAGGATCTGAACCAGCGTTTCGCGGCGCCGTGGCGGCAATACCGCGCCGAGGTTCGCAACTGGCTCCCGCGCCTGCATCCGTACATCTCCGGCCCGCCGGCAGCCATCTACATCGCCCGCACCTGCGGCCCCTGCAGCGAGCTGCGCGCCTGGCTCGAAGCACGCCAACCCTTCGGGCTCGAACTGCGCGACGCCGAAGAGCTACCTCAAGGCAGCATACGCCGCATCCGTTACCAGCCCAGAGACGGCAGCGCCCCGGTCGAGGGCGTCCGCGCCGTGGCCCGCGCGCTTGAACACCTCCACGTGGGTTGGGCCTTCGCCGGCGCCGCGCTGCGTCTACCGCTGCTCTGGCGAGCCGTCCAGCTCGTCATGGACGCCAGCGGCTTCGGCCCCCGCACCCTGTCTACTCCTGCTCCACAACACCCACCACGCTCATCATGCGTCCGGTAAACCCGTGCTCGGCCCGATGCGAAAAATACTTCCGCCGCCCGTCGACCAGCGTGCAGACCGTACACTCCCCCACGACGTGCACCGCGCCAGGCGGCAACCCAGCCGCCAGAAGCTGACGCCGATTCGCCTCCGCCAGGTCGACATGCCGCTCCGGCGTAAACAGCTCCGCCGCGTAGTCGAACTCCGTGCCGAACCGCTCGCGGACCTCTTCGCCGACCTCGTAGCAGCAGACGCCGATCGCCGGCCCCACCGCCGCGATCAGATCCTCGGGCTTCGAGCCGTACTCCGCCGTCATCCGCGCCACGCCCTGCTCGACGATCCGCGCCACGGTCCCGCGCCAACCCGCGTGAAAGCCCGCGACCACACGCTTCGCCGTATCCACCACCAGCACCGGCACGCAGTCCGCCGTCAGCACGCCCAGCAGCAGGCCGGAGACATTCGTCATCAGGCCATCTCCCTCGCAGACCGGATCGCCGGCGTCGTCGACCCGGCGGCTGAGGCTGGAGTGAATTTGCCGCATCGTCATCAGGCTGCCGCCGCCGGTCTCCACTACCAGCCGCCGACGATTCTCCTCCACCAGCGCCCGGTCGTCGTCCTTCGTGAAGCCGAGGTTCAGGTCCGCGCCGCCATAGACCGTCGACACGCCGCCTGCCCGCGTGCTGAACCCATGACGCAACCACCCGTATCGATCCCATCCCGGCGCCCGCACAAGACTCAATTCCGCCCCCATAAACACCTCATTCAGCACCCTAACACCGCCGCATGCATCTACCACTTCAGGGAATCGCCGTGCGTCAACCTTCCGCCACGCGCACCGTCTATCTCTCCATGCGCAACCGCCGTCGGCAGCGACTTTGCGATTCCATTTGCATCCTGCCTAACCGGCCTGTAATATACGCGATTGCATCGCCTGAGAAACTACATTGCCCAATCAAACCCTCCAGTATCTCCGCAGCCGCATCGGTAAGGTCTGCGTCGCCATCGTCGGCACGACGCCGGCGGAGTTGATCGAAAAGGCCTCCGTCGCCGTCAAGGAGACGCCGTTCCTCGAGCTTCGCCTGGACTACCTCGAAAAGCCGGCTGCCGCGCTGCCAAAGATCAAGCAGTTCATCGCGGAACACTCCGCCGCGACCATCGTCGCCACCTGCCGATGTATCTCCGGCGGCGGCAAATTCCAGGGCACGGCGCAGGATGAGCTCGACATGCTCGTCAAAGCCGCCGGCGCGGGCGTCCACATGGTCGACCTCGAACTCGGCTCGGCCGAGGCGCTCAAGCCGGCAGGCATCCAGAAGCTGCGCGATACCGGAGTCGGCATCATCGTCTCGTACCACGACTTCAAGGCGACTGGGAATCTCGATGCGGTCTACGCACGCATCCTCCCCTTCGATCCGCACTTCATCAAGATCGTCCCCACGGCGCAGAAGCTGACCGACAACCTTACCCTGCTGCGCTTCCTCGAACGCGTCGACCAACCGAACATCGTCGGCATCTGCATGGGAGAGTTCGGCATCATCTCCCGCGTGCTGGGCGTGCGCACCGGTTCGGCCTTCACCTTCGCCTCGGCGACCGTGGGCGAGGAAACCGCGCCCGGTCAGATCGCCGCGCGCACTCTGATCGAAACCTACCGGCTTGAAGACATCGACGCCTCCACCAAGGTCTACGGCGTGGCCGGCGACCCCGTGGGCAAGTCCATGTCGCCGATGATGCTCAACAGCGCTTTTCGCCGCGAGACGGTCAACGCCGTTTATCTTGCGCTGCAGACCAAGAAGATCGAAGACCTCGTTGAACTCGTCCGCGAGATTCCCATCCATGGCCTCAGCGTGACGATGCCGCACAAGCAGACCATCATGGCCCACCTGGAGCATACGGACCCGCTTTCGGCCAAGATCGGCGCCTGCAACACGGTCCTCCGCGCCCAGGACGGCAAGCTCTACGGCTTCAACACCGACGTGGCCGGCATCGTGACGCCACTCGAACGGCGGCTTACGCTCAAGGGCGCGAAGATTCTCGTGCTGGGCGCCGGCGGAGCGGCGCGTGCGGCCGTCTTTGGCCTGCGGGACAAGGGCGCCGAGGTCTTCATCCTCAACCGCACGCCCGAGACGGCGCAAAAGCTGGCCAGGCAGGCTGGCGCCAAGGTCATCAAGCGCGAGGCCATCGCGAAGTCGAGCTTCGACGTCATCATCAACACCACGCCCGTCGGCATGGCGGGAACGAAGTCGCCCGCGCTGCTGACCGCCGAGGAGTTGAAGACGCGCTTCGTCTTCGACCTGGTCTACAACCCGATCGAAACGCCGCTCATCCGGCTGGCGCGGCAGAATAATATCCCCGTCATTACGGGTGTGGAGATGTTTGTACTACAGGGCGCTCGCCAGTTCGAGATCTGGACGGGTAAGCCGGCGCCGGAGGAAGAGATGCTCCGCGTCGTGCTCCATGCGCTCAAGCAGCAGGCCGAGGCTGCTGCGGCATCTACTCCTGAAGCTCCGGTGAAGAAGGCAAAGACCGCGAAGGCCACCTGATCCCCACCGCCTCTGAGCCTGGGGAAGCTGTCCCCAGACTCTACTACATATGCAGCCGCTTCAGTTAGCGAGCGAGCACGACGTTCAGCTTGACCTGGATCGCAACCGGCTGGTTGTCGAGCGTAGCAGGACGGAAGCGGTACGCGCTGACAGCGGCAACGACCGACTCGTCGACCGAGGGATTCACGGACTTCACAACCTTGATGTCCTTCGGGAGACCCTTCTCATCCACCTGCAGCGAAAGCTCAACCTTGCTGTCTGCGGGAATCGTGTCGAGCGCGTGCGGCATGTAGCGAACGTCCGTGGTCGAGATGACGACAGGAGCAGTGACGCCGGTCGAGATGCGCAGGTTCGAGGTTGCGGCGGTCGCAGCAGTCGCATTCGAAGCGGCAGTGGCGGAAGGCGAGGTCAGGTGGGCCTGAAGCAGCGCAGGCAGCAGAGCGGCGTTGGCGACGGGAAGTACAACCGAGGAGAGAACTACACCGGCAAGGAGAGACATACGCATAGTGAAAGCTCCAAATGGTTTAGAGTAACCGTTACCAATTTAAGTCATTCAAGCTACGATTGTCCAGAAAAATCTTCAAATTAAATTTTCTCCCAATAAATGCTCATTCCTACTGCCGTCAAAATCCAACTTCTCCAAGGAAGTCCGTTTTTCGCACACAAGCAAAATGCCTCCGTCATGGAGGCATTTTTGCAGCGATTCTTTTGCCGGCCAACACCCGGAAGACGCGTTGGCCGACGGCGATCACAACGAGGCGAGTCCCAACCTTGGCGCCCCGATTTCGATAGAGCTTAAACGCAGAGATGCCCGGCCGAAGCCGGGCATCTCCAAAAGGTCTTAGCTCGTTACAGGCTCTTACCCTGCGCCGAGGCGATCATCTCGTCGGCCTGACGCATCAGCGTATTCGCCTCGTCATACATCGCCTGGTTGTCGCCAGCCTCGGCGTAGGTCTTCTCCGCCTGCTTCAGCAGATCCTCGGCCTTGCCCAGATTGATCTCGTCCGGATGCATCGCGGTCTCAGCCAGGATCGTTACCCGCTCCGGCAGAACCTCGACGAAACCCCACGCGACGAAGAACTTCTGATCGGCGGATGATCCACCATGCAGACGCACCTCGCCCGCGCCCAGCTCCGCCAGCAGCGGCGCATGACCGTACAGCGCCTCCAGGTACCCCGACATCGACGGCAGCTCCACCGCGTCTGCCGTCGCGTCCAACAGCACGCGCTCCGGCGTCACCAGACGAACCTGCAACACTCCCGAATTGTTTCCACCCTCAGCCATATCACCCAAACCGGAGACAGGGACCGGCACACCGCCAGTCCCTATTCCCTATTCTCTGTTTTCTTCCTACTTCATCTTCTCGGCAGCCGCGATCACATCCTCGATACCGCCCTTGAGGTAGAACGCCTGCTCCGGAAGCGCGTCGTGCTTACCTTCGATGATCTCCTTAAAGGAGCGCACCGTGTCCGCAACCTTGACGTAAGCGCCGGGGATACCGGTGAAGATCTCGGCGACATGGAACGGCTGCGAAAGATAACGCTGCACCTTACGCGCACGCGCCACGGTCGTCTTGTCCTCTTCCGAAAGCTCGTCGATACCCAGAATCGCGATGATGTCCTGCAGGTCCTTGTAGCGCTGCAGAATCTTCTTCACGCCCTGTGCCACATCGTAGTGCTCCTGACCGACAACGCGCGGAGACAGAATGCGCGAAGTCGAAGCGAGCGGGTCGACAGCCGGATAAATTCCCAGCTCGGACAAAGGACGCGAAAGCACGGTCGTTGCATCGAGGTGGGCAAAGGTCGTCGCCGGCGCCGGGTCGGTCAAGTCGTCGGCGGGCACATAAACGGCCTGCACCGAGGTGATCGAACCCTTCTTGGTCGACGTGATGCGCTCCTGCAGCTCACCCATTTCGGTCGCCAGGTTCGGCTGGTATCCGACGGCCGAGGGCATACGGCCCAGCAGCGTCGAAACCTCGGAACCCGCCTGCGTGAAGCGGAAGATGTTGTCGATGAACAGCAGCGTGTCGGCGCCCTCTTCGTCGCGGAAGTACTCAGCGACGGTGAGACCGGTCAGCGCCACGCGCAGACGCGCCCCTGGCGGCTCGGTCATCTGGCCATAGATCAGCGAAGCCTTGGACTTCGAGAAGTCCTTCAGATCGATAACGCCCGACTCCTGGAACTCGTGCCAGAGGTCGTTTCCTTCACGGGTACGCTCTCCGACGCCGGCGAACACGGAGAAACCACCGTGCTGCTGTGCGACGTTGTTGATGAGTTCCTGGATGATAACAGTCTTGCCGACGCCGGCTCCGCCGAAGAGGCCGATCTTTCCGCCCTTGAGGAACGGCTGGATCAGGTCGATGACCTTGATGCCGGTCTCGAACATCTCTTCCGACGTCGACTGCTCGTCGAACGCAGGCGCCTGCCGGTGAATCGGCATATGCACCTTGGCGTTGACGGGTCCGAGCTCGTCCACCGGCTGACCCAGCACGTTGAGCACACGGCCCAGCGTCTCGCGGCCCACCGGCACCATGATGCCAGCGCCCGTGTCGATCGCCTTCATGCCGCGAACCATACCCTCGGTCGCAACCATGGCAATGCAGCGCACGCGGCCTTCGCCCAGATGCTGCTGCACCTCGACGATGACGTCGAGCGGCTCCGGCACATTGAAGCCCTCGCTGACGATGCGCAACGCCCCGAAGATGCCGGGCATGTGCCCGTCTTCGAACTGAACGTCAACGGCCGGGCCGCTGACTGAAATAACTTTTCCAATATTCTCTGCCATAGTTTTCTCTCGTTCGCGTTCCGGCCCCTACAGGGCGGCCGCTCCGCTCACAATCTCGATGATTTCCTTCGTAATGGCTGCCTGACGCACCCGGTTCATGGTCAAACTCAGCGAATCGATCAGATCGCCCGCATTCTTCGTCGCTGCGTCGGTCGCCGTCATACGCGCTGCATGCTCGGACGCCACACTCTCCAGAAGCGCATGGAAGATCTGCGTCGTCACATACCGCGGCATCAGGTGGCGGAAGAGCCGCTCCGGCGCCTGGTCGAAGATGTAATCCACCTCGGCGGTGCCGAACTTCTTCGCTTCCTTTTCAATCTGCGTCTCCTCGGGCTCGTTGACGCTGATGCCCTCGGATGTGGCAGCCTTCGCCGCCGCCTCCCGCTGTTCGTCCGAAAGCACCTCGGACGCCGTGATCTCATGCGAGCCGAGCTTGCGGATCGGCAGCAGCTTTTCGACTACGATGCGCTGTGAGATGACCGACTTGAACTCGTTGTAGACCAGGTAGACCGCGTCGATCTCGGCCCGTTCGTAGCGCTCGATGATCGAGTGGCTCAGCTTCGAGACCGCCTCAAACTCCGTCTTCACCAGAAAGTCCGTGTGCTCGCCGGTCACTTCAACCTGCTGTGCACGGTGACGGATGGTCTCGAAGTGGGTGGAGAGATCGTTGTCGTAGTGCTCCTCGGTGCGCTCGTAGTTCGCTGCTGCGTACTTCTTCTTGTAGAACCCGATCGCCTTCTTGCCGACCGATTCGAGGTCCACGTTCTGCCCCAGCTTGACGCGCTCATCGATGAACTTCTGCGCCGCCTTGCCGATGTTGGAGTTGAATCCGCCCGCAAAACCCTTGTCGCCCGCGATCACCACGAGAAGAACGCTCTTCTCTTCGCGCTCCACCAGTAGCGGATGCATGATCTCGCCGGTCGCCTCGTTGTAGAGGTCGGTGCGGCGCACCAGCGATTCCAGCACGTTCGACAACATCTGGGCGTACGGCCGGGCCTGCAGCGCGCGCTCCTGCGCACGGCGCAGCTTCGCGGCCGAGACCATCTTCATGGCCTTCGTGATCTGCCGCGTGTTCTTCACACTGCGGATGCGACGCCGTAGATCGAGTACGTTAGCCATGGTTTACTTCGCCGCCGCCGTTTCCTTCTTCGACTTCAGACCTTCGAGGAAGCTCGTCTTGTATTCCTTGATCGCGGCATTCAGACGCGCCTTGATATCGTCATCGAGCGCCTTCTTGGTCGCGATATCGGTCAGAATCGTGGGCGCCGAGGACTCCAGATACGGGTAGTAACCATCCTCAAATGCCCGCAGATCCTTCACTTCGACGTCGTCCAGCAGGCCGTTGACGCCGGCATAGATGATCGCCACCTGCTTCTCGGCCGAGAGCGGCTGGAACTGAGGCTGCTTGAGCAGCTCGACCAGACGCGCGCCGCGGTTCAGCTGGTTCTGCGTCACCTTATCGAGGTCCGAACCGAACTGCGAGAACGCAGCCAGCTCGCGATACTGCGCGAGGTCCAGCTTCAGCGTCGCGCCGACCTGCTTGGTCGCCTTCAGCGCAGCCGAGAATCCGACGCGCGAGACCGACAGACCGACGTTGACGGCGGGACGGATACCCGAGTTGAAGAGGTCGGTTTCGACGAAGATCTGACCGTCGGTGATCGAAATCACGTTGGTCGGAATGTACGCCGAGACGTCGCCGGCCTGGGTCTCGATGATCGGCAGAGCGGTCAGCGAACCGCCGCCCAGCTTGGCCGAAACCTTGGACGAACGCTCCAGCAGGCGCGAGTGGAGATAGAAGACGTCTCCGGGGTACGCCTCGCGGCCTGGCGGACGGCGCAGCAGCAGCGAAATTTCACGGTAGCTGGCGGCGTGCTTCGAAAGGTCGTCGTAGATGATCAGCGCGTGCATGCCGTTATCGCGGAAGTACTCACCCATGGCGGTCGCGGAGAACGGGGCCAGGTACTGCATCGGCGCCGGCTCGGAGGCAGTTGCGGCAACGACGATGGTGTAGGCCATCGCGCCATGCTCTTCGAGGGTCTGGACAACCTGGGCAACCGACGAACGCTTCTGGCCGATCGCGCAGTAAATGCAGATGAGGTTGTTCTTTGCCGAGTTGATGATCGTGTCGAGCGCAATCGCGGTCTTACCGGTCTGACGGTCGCCGATCAGCAGTTCGCGCTGGCCGCGGCCGATCGGGATCATCGTGTCGATGGCCTTGATGCCGGTCGCCATCGGCTCCTTGACGGCCTGACGGTCGATGACGCCCGGAGCGAGGCGCTCCACGGGAAGCGTCTCAGTGGTGTTGATCGGTCCCTTGTCGTCGATGGGCTGGCCGAGCGCGTTCACGACGCGACCGATCATCGCCTTGCCGACGGGCACGGACATGATCTTGCCAGTGCGCTTGACCTGGTCTCCTTCGTTCAACTCGGTGTAGTCGCCCAGCAGCACGGCGCCGACCTGATCCTCATCGAGGTTCATGGCGAGACCGGCTACACCGTGGGGGAACTCGATCAGTTCGCCAGCCATGACCTTGTCCAGGCCGTGAATGCGCGCGATACCGTCGCCGAGCGAGATGATCGTACCGACCTCATCGACCGTGACCCGCGTCTCGTAGTTCTCAATCTGCTGGCGAAGCAGCTCCGTTATCTCATCCGCTTTGATCTGTGCCATATCTTCTCTTTACCCAATCCTGTCCAAACTTTTGATAAATCCCTGCGCCTGCGCTGTTTCCTGCTAGGCGTTGATCAGCTTCTGCTTCAACTGCGCGAACTGGGCTTTCACCGACCCATCGTAGATCGTCGAACCGATCCTGACCACCGCGCCGCCGAGCAATGAAGCATCCTGACTATAAGCCACGCGAACCTTTGCGCCGCCCACCAGCTTCGAGACCTGCGCCTCCAGCTCCGCGCGATCCTCGACCGTCAGCTCATGCGCGCTGACCACGGCCGCTTCGGAGAAGCCAAGCGACTCGTCCGCAAGCTCATGATACGCGGCGAGGATTTCGCCAAGCTCATTCAGATGCTCGTGATCCATTACAACCGCGACAAAGTTGCGCACCTCGCGGAACATCCCGATGCGCGAGGCGATCGCGTCCAGCACCTTCAACTTCTGCGCAGACTTGATCGACGGATCGGTCAGTACCTCGCGCAGCTCGCGGCTGCCCGCGAACGTTCCGGCGAAGTCCTGCAACTGCTGCTGCGCGGCGGCTACATCCAGATTCTTCGAGGCAGCGACGGCGGCAAACGCGCGTGCATACCGGGGAGCAAAGACGGCCATCAGTTCTGCCCACCCTTCGAGTCGTCCGCGCCCAGCCGGCGCGCGAAGTTTTGCACGATCAACCGGTCCGTCTCGGCCGTCACGACCAGCTTTCGTGCGGCCTGCTCGATCGCCAGCTCAGCCGCATACTGCTGCAACTGGCGCTGCGCGTGAACCGTAGCCGCCGAAATCTCCTGCTCGGCTGCCGCGAGAATCTTCTTCTTATCCTCTTCCACCGACGCCTTGATGCGCAGCTCGTCGGCGGCGGAGTCCTTCTCGGCCTGCGCCTTCATCTGGGCGATCTGGCCGTCGAGCTTGCCGAGCCGCTCTTCGACCGAGTTCAGCCGGGCGCTCGCTTCGGCGGTCGCCGCGCGGGCATCCACCAGATGCTTCTGAATCGCCGAGGTGCGATTGCGGAACGTCTTCGGCAACACCTTGACCAGGCCGAAGCCCACAAGCCCGACCAGAACGACGAAGTTGCCGATCTCGAATACCGTGGCGGCCTTCTCGACATCCATGCCGAGCATTTTGCCGAAGGCCTTGACCGCGGGCGAGTGCTTATACGCCTCGTCCTCGTTCTTCTCCTGCTTGTCTTTCTTCGGCTCCCGCGCCTCGGGCGTCGAGTTGCGACCGTCATCCTGCGCACGCAGCGGAGCCGCGACCGAGAACATAACGCCCGTCAGCAGCAGGGCTGCAAAAATTGACTTGAAATTCTTCATGACTGGGCCACTCCCGTTCCGGTTGCGCCGGCGGGCAGCACCGCACGCAGAATCTGCGCGCTGAGCTCTTCGCTCATGCCTTCGATCTGCTTTTTCGCGACCGCGGCCGACTGCTCGATCTCCTGCCGCGCTGCCTGCACGCGGCTCTGGGTCGCGGTGCGAACCTCGGATAGAGCCTGATCGCGCTCCGCCGTCCACTGCTTCAGTTTCTTGTCGCGGGCCTGGAAGATCTCAGCCTTGGCCGCGCGCAGCTTGCCTTCATAAACAGCCGTCTCGGCCTCGGCCGCGCTGATCGCGCCCTTGGCCTGTTCTACCGCGCCGGAGGTGCGCGCACGGCGCTCCGCCAGCACCTTGTCCATCGGACGGCGCACAAGCAGCCCGTAGGCCACCACGAGGAGAACGAACAGGACCATCGTCGGCACGGAGCCGAGCACAAGTCCACCAAGTTGATTCAAGATATCCATGGAATGGAGACAGCCGGGGACTGCCTTAGAACCTCATTGCATAGCCGCGACAGGTCGCACACGGCAGATTTTTTAGGTTGGAACAACTTTGGGTACCTTCAATTTTTAGCAAAGGGAGGGAGGAGTGTCAATCTGGACAATGCGGTTACCGAACAGTCGATACGATAGTCGAACACGCACGATCGCGCTCTACAAACTGTTTCCAGTTTGCAAAATCATCGGTTTGGAGGAACCTCCCCGCCATCGGCCCGCGGACTCCGGAGGCAGGCGCGACAAAAGGCGGTCTGCCGCGAGTACAGACCGCCTCTTGCCGGATTCCGTGGATGCGGCTGGCTATTCTCCGGGACCGGAGCTCGACTCGTGGGCGGACGCGTGAGCGTGTGCTCCGGCGTGCCGTGCATCCGGACGCCCGTCGCCGTGTCCGCCGACGCGACCGCTGACGACCGTCGAAATCGCGTGCTTGAAGATCAGCTGCTCCTGGCTGTTGTTCTCGAGCAGAACCGAGTATTTGTCGAAGGAGCGAATCTTTCCCGTCAACTTGACGCCGCTGACCAGGTAGATCGTGATGGGGCTCTTATCCTTGCGGACCGTGTTCAGGAACGTGTCCTGAATATTCTGTGCCGGCTTTGAATCCATAGTGCCGATCTCCTTACCGGTAGACTTCTCCGGGAACTGGATGTTGCGATGTTTTGCTATCTTCGCGATAACAGAGTGCTGCAGAAGAACCGGGGCCGCCGTACCGCCCAACCCGAGCCACCCCACAATACGAGCATCGTTCACGAATTTCAAGCGGCAGCGGCGGAAAATCCGTCCCTGCCGGACGCGATGTACCATAAACCTGTGGCGAATACACTCGTACCCGCGTCCCCTGCCCCTGCTTCCGGCAAGTCCCAACCCGTTTCGATGCTGGATTTCTCCCGGCAGTTCGCCGGCATACGCGAAGAGGTGATGCAGGCCATCGAGCGTGTCTGCGTCTCGCAGCGCTTCATCCTCGGCCCGGAGGTCGAATCGTTCGAGCGCGCCGCGGCGGCAGCCTGCGCCGCGTCCCACGCCGTCGGCTGCGCCAGCGGCACGGACGCGCTCTGGCTGGCCCTGGAGGCCGCGCGGATCGGCCCCGGCGACGCGGTCGTCACCACGCCCTTCAGCTTCTTCGCCACCGCCAGCTCCATCCTGCGCTGCGGCGCGCGACCCATCTTCGCGGACATCGATCCCCTCACCTTCAATCTCTCGGCCGATGCAGTGCGCGAGGCGATGGCGGGCGAGCCGGTGAAGGCGATCCTGCCCGTCCATCTCTACGGCCAGTGCGCGGACTGGGACGCCTTCGCCCAGCTCCAGCTCGACCACCCCGGCCTGCTCCTGATCGAAGACGCCGCGCAGGCCTTCGGCGCGACCTGGAACGGCATGCCTGCCGGCGCGCTGGGCGATGCAGCCTGCTTCAGCTTCTATCCGACGAAGAATCTCAGCGCGATCGGCGACGCAGGCCTGGTGACGACGCGCTCCGGCACGCTCGACGAGCGGATGCGCATGCTGCGCGCCCACGGCATGCGGCGGCGCTACTTTCACGACGAGGTGGGCTGGAACTCGCGGCTCGACACGATCCAGGCCGCGGTGCTGGAGATCAAACTCCGCTATTTGCCGGAGTGGAATCAGCAGCGGCGCAATCTGGCCGCGAACTACAACCAGCTCTTTCTCGCTGCCGGACTCACCGGTCCTACGGTTGCGGAAGGTATCGTCCTGCCGTGGACCGACCGCCGCGCCCAGCACGTCTTCCATCAATATGTCATCCGTGCGCCGCGCCGCGATGAGCTGCGGGCTTATCTGACCGAACGCAGGATCGGCACGGAGATCTACTATCCCCTGCCGCTGCACCTGCAGGAGAGTCTGCAGTCGCTGGGCTACAAGGCAGGCGACTTTCCCGAAACGGAACGTGCCGCCGCCGAGGTGCTCGCTCTGCCGATGTATCCGGAGCTGCGTACGGACGAGCAGGAGACGGTGGTCGCAGCGATTCGAGATTTTTACGCGTAGCGATCGAAGATTTTCAGGAGAACAGTCCATGGCTGGTCACCGGCACATTCGAATGCTCGTCGCTCTTGCAGGACTGGCCATGCTCGGCCCTGTCATCTCTGCACAGCAGCTCACCATCCGGCTCGTCCACGGCAAAACCGGAAAGCCGATGACAAATCGAAATGTCACCGTCACATTTTTGTTGGAGGAGCCAGGCAAAACAGGCCGGAACAAAGCAGGGCATACCGAAGAGTCGACCGACATTGTGCTCCACATCGACGGGACGGGTTCCGCACGAGTCGACGTTCCCGCAAACGCGACAACCTTCCTGCTTCGTGGAGGTCCGAAGATGGGCAAGGAGCCGGGGAGAATCCCCTATACCGACTGCAACATGACTGGCTCTCCACTGCTGGATGTAGCCACAGTGCTGCGTCAGGGCTTCGTCCCCGGCAATGAATGCAGCACCAGGCTGAAGATTGGAGCCGCACCCGGAGAGATCGTCTACTTCGCGATGCCGCTCCCCTGGTGGAAGCCCGACTTCCAGTAGCACTACTTTTTCTTCTTCCCCTTCGCATCCTTCTTCTTATCGACGATCGGGTCGGGATGCGCCTCCATCACCGGCGGCGCGCCCGGCTGGGTGACCCGGCGGACATAGTTGTTCTCCAGCCGGAAGGTCTTGGTGATGGTCTTGCCCGGCGTAATTAAACCGGTCTCCGGGTCGGGGACGACCGGGCCGGAGTCGGCCGAGAGCACGCGGTAGCTGAAGGTCGGCGCGGGCGCGGCCTGTGGAGAGCCCGGCTTGGCCGTCGGGTCCGGAGCCACCTTGATCGACATCGGCAGGAATCCCTCGATGTTGCGCTCTCGGAAACCGGTCTCGTAGCGATGCTTCTTCACGCTCCAGGTAAAGACGCGCACCTGGTCGAAGTCGTACGGCAGGCCGGCTTTGTACGGGCTCATCACGGTTACATAGATGGGGATGTTCTTGTCCGCCTGCTCGGCGTCGGGGTCGTTCACCGTTGTGAGCACGTACGCGCCGACGATGCGCTGGCCCTCGGCGTAGCGCGTCAGCGAGTCCGGCGCATCCACATCCATCATGCGGGCGAACATCCAGCCTGTGCGCCCCTGCGAGTCGCGCACCAGCCACCAGTCCTCCATCGTCGGCGGTGGAGGTACGGGCGCGTCCTTCGCGGCCGCGGCGCCAGGCGCGGGAACCTTCGTCGTCGCGGCTTCGTCGCCCTCCTTCGGCTTGATCGCCGCGTTCGTGCCGGCCGCCTGCGGAATCGCGCGCTGCGCCCGCACGCCCGGCGACTGCCCCGGCATCAGGCGTTCGAGCGTCGCGCGCGACAGCAGCTTCAGCTTCTCGCCCTCCTGCAGCCGGTAGAACTTTTCGGTCTCGCGACCGGGCTTCAGGTGAAGATAGACCTCGTCGCGCACGACCGCGGACGCGACCGCCGGATCGTTCTTATGCGCTTCCTTCAGCGCGTCGAACTCGCCTGGCACCTCGGCCGGCGCGAGCGCTCGCTCTTCGATCCAGCCAATCTCGCCCTTGGCCGTCTGCACCTTCACGAACTTCCGCGCGTGGTCCAGCACCTTCAGCTTGTCGCCGTTCTGCACCTGCCCGGTGCGGTTCGAGACAGCCGCCACCCGGTCGCGCAGATACCCCTGCTTCGACGTCACATAGACATACACATCCGGCGGCTTCGGCTTCAGCCGCGAACAGCCCGCCAGCGCTAGCGGCAATAGTGAAACAGACAGGGCCGCGAGCGCCAGCCGACGCCGCACAGCGGTAGAAACACCCAGAACCTTCAAACCTTGCACACGCCGCATCGATTTCTTATCCGTTTGCAGACTACCATCTGCATCGACGCAGGTAGCGATCAATGGGTGGTGGCAATCTGCAATCCTGCCCCGGTATTGGCCGAAGACGTGGCCTGCGAGGCCGTGCTGACCAGCGTTCCCGTGGTCGACGAGGAGAAGTCGTACATGACCAGATCGGTCGTGACGCCGCCCAGCCCCGCCAGCAGATAACTGCCCGAGTTGTCTCGCGCCATCGTCACCACGTAGCCCGAGGAGGAGACCGACGCGGGACTCAGCGCCGTCGGCACGCTGTTTTCAAACGAGTACTGCGAGATGCTGCCCGGCGTTCCCGTGGAGGCCGTGCCATAGTTGCCCACATAAAGAAAACCGTTCGTCTTCGACAGTTCGACCGAGTAGGGCGCGGTCCCTGCCGCGACCGGCGTGGTGCTGCCCGAGACCGTGGTCGTGCCCAGGGTGTAGGTCAGGACGCCCGCGCTCGATCCGCTCTCCGCAATATAGAGCATCGTGTCGGTGCTGTTGACGGTCACCGCATTGTGGTTGATGGTCGTCGTGCTGGGATTGATCGTGTAGGCGGAGGCCAGCGCGCCGGTCGAGGTGTTGAAGGTGTACACGGCGGTGCCGGCATTACCCAGCGCCGCAATCACGTATCCGGCCAGGGGCGAGAAGCGGATGCTCGCAAGCGAAGGCGTCAGGCCCGAGGTGTAGCTGTATGCCACGGACGACACGGAGGTCAGCAAGCCGGTGGAGGTGGCGATCTGATACTCGTCCACCTGCGCGTTGGCGGAATCGAGCGCCACCAGCCAGTTGCCGTCGGGCGAACACGCGATGCGCGCGACAGCCGCGGTGGCGAGCGCGGCGCCGCTGCTGATCTGCGTCAGCGCGCCGTTCGTGCCGATCAAATAGCCGTAGATCCCGCCTGTGCCGCCGACGTAAACGATCGTGTTCAACCCGGAGACGCAAACCGATAGCGGCGCGACGGTCGAAGCCAGCGTGTACGGCGAGCCGGAGATCGCCGTCAGCGTCCCCGAGCCGACCGTGTAGGCGCTCAGCGTGCTGGTCGTCGGGTTCAACGCGTAAACATAGTCGCCCGCCGTGGCGGTCGTCGAGGTCGACGTGCTGCTGGTGGAGACGAAGAAGCCCGCGCATCCGGTCAGGGCCAACATCGCAAGTCCAGCCATGGCTGTTCCCAGCCGCTTCATTCCCTGTACCTTCATGCCGTCAAAGCCTCTCAAGTTCATCCTCTCAAGTTCGAGCCGATCCCGCGCGGTCCGCCTTCATCTTCAGGTCTGTACCGTTGCCGCGGCAGGCTCTCCCGTTCGACGTAGCCGCGCTCGAAATGGCGCTCCGCCAATATTAAAGTTCCGTCGCGGAGACATCGGGCGCCACCTTGAATGTGACTCGCGCAGGGATCCGCTCTTGCTTTCGCGTTATTGAAGCCGCTGGCCGCGTCCGAATCCGCGCGTCAGATTCCGCCGCACATCCATCTCATCGTCGATCTCGCGCCAGTGCAGAATCTCCGTCTCGCCCAGCCGCCAGCAAAGCTGCACCACACGGCCCTCGGTGGCGCACGGCAGTTCGAGCGTTCCGGCCTCGAGATCGGTGATCTCGGCGCCGATCTCGGCGATCTCCTCGATGGTCGACTTGGTCTGCTGCGCGGCCTTGTCGTGCTCGGCCCGGCGGCGCGCGGCGGCGGGAACGTCGACGTGCAGTCCGCCCGAAAGGAAGATGCGCTGGTTCAGCCGCTGCATCTCCTCGTCCAGAACGCTGCCGCGCAGCGCCGCCTCCCGCGCCCGGCGCACCAGGGCGTCGAGCACGGGCACCAGCGTCTGAGCCTCGCTCAAGGTGAAAGTCTTGCTCACGGCATCTCCAAACTAAAGCCGAATCACCGGCGTCGCGGCCTTGACCTCGAGCATCCGGTCCAGCGCCACGCGCGCCCAGTGCTTGGTCTCGTCCGACACCTTGATCTGGTTCACCACCTCGCCCGCGACGAGGTTTTCGAGCGACCAGGCCAGATGCGCCGGGCTGATCCGGTACATCGTCGTGCACAGGCAGCCTGAATCGTCGAGCGTAATGACTCGTTTGCCCAGCGGGGCGAAGCGCGCCGCCAGCCGGTTGACGAGGTGGATCTCCGTACCGATAGCGAAGCTCGAACCCTCCGGCGCCTGCTCGATGATCTCGATGATGCGCTCGGTCGAGCCGAGGTAGTCGGCCTTCTGGCAGACCTCCCAGCGGCACTCCGGGTGGCAGATGACCTGCATGCCGGGTTCTTCGCGGCGAACGCGATCGACATGCTCAGGCAGAAAGCGCTGGTGGACCGAGCAGTGGCCCTTCCACAAGATGACCTTTGCCCGCGCCAGCCGCTCGGGCGTCGTGCCGCCGTTCAACATATAGGGGTCCCAGACGACCATCTCGTCGAGCGGTATGCCCATCGCCCAGGCAGTGTTGCGGCCGAGGTGCTGATCGGGCAGGAAGAGAATCTTTTCGGCGCGCTCAAACGCCCACTCGAACGCTCCGCGAGCGTTCGACGAGGTGCAGACCAAGCCGCCGCGCTCGCCGCAGAAGGCCTTGATGTCGGCGGCGGAGTTCATATAGGTGAGCGGCATCAGATTTTTGACGCCCAGCCGCTCCAGCGAATCCCAGCAGTCTTCCACCTGCCCGATCTCGGCCATATCGGCCATCGAACAGCCGGCGTTCAGGTCCGGCAGAATCACCTGCTGCCACGGCTTCGCGAGCACGTCCGCACTCTCGGCCATAAAGTGAACGCCGCAGAACAGGATGTACCTCGCGTCGGTCGAGGCGGCGATTTTAGAAAGTTTATAGCTGTCGCCGGTGAAGTCCGCGAACCGGATCACCTCGTCGCGCTGATAGTGGTGCCCCAGCAGGACGACGTCCGTGCCCAGCTTCGCCCGCGCCGCTGCAATGCGCGCGTCCATGGTGTGATCCGGCTGCGCCAGGTAGTTCTCCAGCGCACACGCCTCACCTGAGACCGGAGCGACGGCCGTTGCCGCCAGCTCTTCCAACTCCACGAGTCCGTTCACTCTACTCCGCCTTCAGTCTCACCGAGTCGTTCGCGCAAGGCGCGCTTTCCGCTCGTGAAACGGGGATGTTGAAAGCCGTTTCCTGCAAAAGGTTGCAGTGGATGCGCTACGTTCCGCCGATATATACGTCGGAACGCCAACCCACGGGGATGTTGCAACCCGTACTGACCGCGGCCAGATGGCCGCACTCAATTAGACCCCGCATACCGAAAAACGATGCACGTTCTACGCACACGCCCCCAGGCCACGCCGAATCCCTCTACAACGTCTATTTTACATCAGCGTGAATCCAGACCCGCCATTTGTTCCGTCAACCGGTAAGCCGTATCATGGGGTCTGCGTATGCCCAGCTTTCAAGACAGTGCCGTCATCTTCGTCATCGCGCTGCTGCTCTTCGGACCGAAGAAGCTGCCCGAACTCGCGCGCCAGATCGGCAAACTGATGGCCGAGTTCCGCCGCGCCTCGAACGAATTCCGCATGCAGATGGACGAGGAGCTGCGTCTCTCCGAGCAGGCCGAACGGCAGAAGCAGATCGCCGCCATGGAGGCCGCCGCGCCCATCGCCCCGGCGCTCGACATCCCCGAGCCCGAGCATCCGCATATGCCGACGCAATCGCTCGACACGGTTGCGGACTCCGAGGCGCCCCTGAGCTCCGAGACGGTAGCCGAGGCGGAGCTCGAGAACCGCATCCACGCGGCAGCGCCGGAACCTGCGCCGCTGCCGATCGCCACCTCCGGCGACCTGAACCTGATGCCGCCGGCTACCGGCCTGCCCGTCGGACGCTCCGGCTCGTCGACCTCCCTGTCGCCTGTCTTCGACGCAATTCCCCCGGCCCACGAAGCACACGAGCAAGACCAGAACGCCGAGGCGCACCTGCATGGCTGATCTCATCGACGACGTACGGTCGAACATCTCCGACCGCGCCGAACTGCCCGGCATGAGCCTGATGGAGCATCTGGACGAGCTGCGCAAGCGGCTCATCCGCATGATTCTGTTCCTGCTCGCCGGCTTCGGCGTCGCATGGCTCTTCCGCGTGCAACTGGTCAACTATCTTCAGAAGCCGCTGACCGACATCGGCCTGAAGATGACGATGACGCACCCCACCGACGCGCTGAACCTCTATATCAAGGCCTCGGTCGTCTTCGGCGCGATCATCGCGAGCCCGTTCATCCTTTATCAGGTGTGGCTGTTCATCTCGCCCGGCATGTATGCGCACGAGAAGCGCTACGTCTGGCCGTTCATGGGCGCGACGGTGACGCTCTTCCTCTCCGGAGCCTGGTTCGGCTATCGCTGGGTGCTGCCTGGCGCGATGGTCGTGCTCATTCAGGAGATGGGCAAGAACTTCACCCACATGATTACGATCGAGGACTACACCGGCTTCTTCCTCGCGATCATCCTGGGCCTGGGCATCTGCTTCGAGCTGCCGATCCTTATCTTCTTTCTCTCGCTCTTCGGCATCGTGGACGCGAAGTTCCTGCTCAAGCACATCCGCTACGCGATCCTGATCATCTTCATCATCTCGGCGGTCATCTGCCCGCTGCCCGACCCCATCAGCATGTGCATCTTCGCCTCGCCGATGCTGGTGCTCTACCTGCTGGGCGTGGGCGTCGCGTACTTCGTCCACCCGGACCACCGCAAGCGCAAGGAGCTGAAATCGTGATGCAGACCTCAAATGATCGGGTGCCCCATCCATCGACCGGCATCATCGGACGATGGGTGGGACGTACACTGCTCACGCTCGCGACGACCTTGGCTCTTCTCCCTTCGGCTCAGGCACAAAGACCTGCCGCGGCCCCGGCAGGTCACATCAGCGGCGCAGCGACCTACAACCTCACCAAAGAGTTCCTCGCCGCCGCGCCCAAGCGCTTCAACGGCTCCCCCGGCCACCTCGCGGCAGAAAACTTCATCAAGGCGCACTTCGCACCGGAGATCGCCGCCGGCCGCTTCGAGACCGACAGCTTCTCGGCCAGCACGCCCGCCGGCCAGCAGTCGCTACGCAACTACATCGTCCGCTACCCCGGCAAGAAGGACGGCGTCATCGTCATCGCCAGCCACTACGAGACCAACTGGCCGCTGCGCGACATCAACTTCGTCGGCGCCAACGACGGCGCCTGCACCTCCGCCCTGCTGATGGAGATCGGCGCCTACCTGCGCGCGCATCCGCCGACGGGGTATAGCGTCTGGCTGGTCTTCGACGACGGCGAGGAGGCGGTCAAGAACTGGTCGAACTCCGATTCCCTCTACGGCACGCGCCATCTCGCGGCCAAGTGGTCGCAGGACGGCACGCTCGGCAAGATCAAAGCCTTCATGGTGGCCGACATGATCGGCGACCGCGACCTGAACATCGATCAGGATCAAAACTCCACGCCGTGGCTGATCGACCTGCTCTCGAAGGCCGCGAAGAACACCGGCCATACCTCCAGCGTCTTCAAGAACGTCACCGCGGTCGAGGACGACCATCTGCCGTTCCAGAAGCGCGGCGTCCCGGTGCTCGACATCATCGACATCGAGTACGGCCCGCCGACGCAGGACCACCCCGAGGGCGGCTACCACCACACCGCGCTCGACACCATCGACAAGATCAGCCCGCAATCCCTCCAGACCGCGGGCGACCTCTTCCTCGAGATGATCAAGCTGATCGACCAGCGCTAGCCGTTTGCTTGCCTTACGATAGAAGCATGCCCGCAACCCCGCTCTCCCACTGGATCGGCTTTCATATCCTGCTGATCGTGCTGCTGGCGATGGAGCTGCTCTACGCTCGACGGCCCAGCAGGCGCGAGCCGGATGCGAAGCAGCAGCGCACCTCCATCGTCGCCACCATCCTGTGGATCGCGGCGGCGCTGGCCTTTGGCGGCTGGGTCTGGCAGACGCGCGACGGAGCCCAGGCGACACAGTTTCTCGCCGGTTACGCCATCGAAGAGGCGCTTTCGATCGACAACCTCTTCGTCTTCCTGCTGCTCTTCAAGCTCTTCCAGATTCGACCCGTGCTTCAGCCGCGCGTGCTCTTCTGGGGCGTCGCCGGCGCCATCGTCATGCGCGGAGGCTTCATCGCCGCCGGCCTCGGCCTGCTCGAACACTTCCACTGGATCAGCTACGTCTTCGGCGCGATCCTGCTCTTCGCCGCCATCCGCCTTGTGATGCCCGAAAAAGAGGAAGAGGAAGCCAGAACGCCGGGCTGGGTTTCCTGGCTCTCGCGCATCCACCCCGTCTCGATGAAGCAGGACTGCTTCTTTACCGTCGAAAACGGCCGCCGCGTCGTCACCATGCTCTTCCTCTGCCTGGTCGCGATCGAGTTGACCGACGTCGTCTTCGCGCTCGACTCCATCCCCGCCGTGCTCTCGATCACCCGCGACCCGTTTCTCGCCTATACCTCGAACATCCTCGCCGTCATGGGGCTGCGCAGTCTTTTCTTCCTGCTCGCCAACCTGCTCAAACAGCTTCGCTTCCTGCACTACGGACTGGCCGCGATCCTCGGCTTCGCCGCCTTCAAGATGCTCGCCGCGCGGATGGTCGAGGTCGGCCCGCTGGTGTCGCTCGCGGTCATCGTCGGGATGCTCGCGATCACCATCGGACTCTCGCTCGCCGTGCCCAAACGAGCCGCGTAACGACGGAAGATGACCGCAAATTCAGATTCGGCAGAGCTGACGCACGTTAGACTGAACGCATGTCGACAGCCTCCGTCCTGAAAGCCATGCGCCTGACGCATCTGTACATCGGCGTCTTCGTCGCGCCGGCCATCCTCTTCTTCGCGCTCACCGGCGCGCTGCAGACCTTTTCCTTGCACGAACCCGGCAAAGGCACGCCCTATAAGCCCGCCGCAAGCTACAAGCCGGCGCAGTGGATCGTCATCCTGGGCCAGATCCACAAAAATCAGACCCCGGTGGTGAACAAGCCGAAGCCGCCCGCGCCGAAGGCAGTCGACCACGCCAACGAGAAGAGTCAGGCGCCGGTAAGCGTAGCCAGCCCTGCCCCGCCGCCGGTCGCACCGCACAACCCCATGCCGCTCAAATACTTCTTCCTGCTCGTGGCGATCAGTCTCTTCGTCTCGACCTTCAGCGGCATCTACATGGCGTACAAGTATTCGCGCAACAGGATTGCTATCACCGCGCTGCTGATCCTTGGCGCGGTCATCCCGGTTCTGATGACGGTGCTCTAGCTCTACTGGAACCGCAGCCGCCCCTTTGCCATCACGGAATGTTTCGCCACGGGCCAGTGCCCCGTGAAGTCGCTACGGTAGTGAGCGCCGCGGCTCTCCTCGCGTCCCAGCGCCGACTCCACCATCACCGACGCGACCGTCAGCAGGTTGCGCGCCTCGACCTCTCGCCGGGTCACGCCCCGCGGGCAACCCCGAATCATCCCGTCCAGCCGCCCCTGCGCCCGCCGCAGCCCATCGCCATCGCGCAGCAACCCGGCATCCTCCCACATCAGCTTGCGCAGCTTCGCAATCCAGACCTCCAGCGCCGCCGGATCGACCGGCACAGGCGGCGCCGTCTTCCCTACTCCCTTATCTTGAGTCCCTGCTCCCTGCTCTTCGGCCATCGTCTCGGCGGCCGAAGCCCCAAAGACCAGCCCCTCCAGCAGCGAATTGCTCGCCAGCCGGTTCGCGCCGTGGACGCCCGTACACGCCGCCTCACCCGCCGCAAAAAGTCCGGGAACGGAGGTGCGGCCATGCAGGTCGGTCTTGATCCCGCCCATCAGGTAGTGCGCCGCCGGACGCACCGGAATCAGGTCGCGGTTGAGCTTCAGCCCGTACTTCGCAAGAAACGCCGAGATGCCGGGAAACCGCGCCGCCAGGTCTATCTCCACATGGCGCATGTCGAGATAGACCGGCCCGGCCAGCCCTTCGCGTGTGATCGCCCGAGCCACCACGTCGCGCGGCGCAAGCTCCAACTGAGGATGATACCGGCTCATGAAACGCTCGCCCGCCGCATTCACCAGCCAGGCGCCCTCGCCGCGCAGCGCCTCGCTCATCAGGAAGCGCGGCGCGCCCTCCTTCGCGAAAGCCGTCGGGTGGAACTGGTAGAACTCCATATCCTCAAGCTCCGCGCCGGCGCGATACGCCATCGCGATGCCGTCGCCCGTCGCGACCGCCGGGTTGGTCGTGTCGGAGTAGACCTGCCCCGCGCCACCGCTCGCCAGCAGCACCGCCCGCACCCGCACGGAGAAGAGCTTGCCATCGGCCCCCAGCAGCAGCGCGCCGACGACGCGGCCCTCCTCGACCGTCAGCTCGACGGTCGTCGTATCTTCCATCAACGTGATCACCGGGATGCCGCGCGCATGCTTCAGCAGCGACCGCGCAATCTCCCGCCCGGTCGCATCGCCATTCGCATGCAGTATGCGCGAGAGGCTGTGCGCCCCTTCACGCGTGCGCAGCAACTCGCCCGCCGCGCCGCGGTCGAAGCCTGTCCCCCACGCCAGCAGCTCGTCCACGCGCTTCGGTCCCTGCTCGACCAGCATCTTCGCGGCCTGCCGGTTCACCAGCCCGTCGCCCGCCGCGACCGTGTCCGAAAGATGCAGCGAGACATCCTCATCGCCGCCCATCGCCACGGCAATTCCGCCCTGCGCGTAAGCGGTGTTGGACTCCGCCAGCGCATCCTTGGTAACCACCAGAACCCTGCCCCGCCCCGCCAACCGAATCGCCGCACTCAGACCCGCAATGCCGCCGCCCACCACGAGAAACTCAAACCCATCCATGGGTTAATCCTACGCCTTCGACCGCCCACGATGGGCCGATGCGGAGGCGCTGGTTTGATCCCGCGAGCAAGGGAAAAGCAGATTCCCTGCGGGAATGACAAACAAGAAAGGCAACGGCGATCGATTCGCCGTTGCCTTTGCTCTTGCCCTTCTTGCTCTGTCTCTCTTGTTTGTCATCCTCGAAGAGGATCTGCTTTTCGCATCTGAATCGCAACAGACGCTAACCCGCCGTGACAATCTCCGAGAACTCCGCGATCCCGGAAAAGTCGGCCAAAACTTTCTGCAACAAGGCAAGCCGGTTGGCGCGAATCTCCGGCTCCGGGGCCATGACCATCACAGCCTCGAAGAACGCATCGACCTGCGACCGCAATGTCGCGATGGCTTCGAGCGCAGCCTTAAAATCGCCGGCAGCGCGCAGCCGCTGAACATTCCCCGCAAGGATCGCGGAGTGCTCCGCAAGCGCCTTCTCGGACGGGTCCGTCAAAAGGCTATCGTCGACCGAAGCGGCAGCCGCGACGGACTTCTCCGCCGCCTGCGCAAGAATATTCTTCATGCGTTTGAAAGCCGCGCTGACTGCCGCAAAGTCGTCACTCGAACGAACGGCGCTCACCGCCTCCGCCCTCGCAACGGCATCGCGCGGATCGTCAGCGCCAACGGCGAGCACCGCCTTCACCACGTCATACGCCTGCCCCTTCGCCTCGCGCAGGAAGAAGTCCAGACGCTCCGCAAAGAATGCCTTCAGTTTCGCCGCAACCTCATCCGAAGGAGAAGCCGCGGCAATCACCTCGCTCAGCGTCAGCGGAAGCTGCGAGTCGGCGAGAATCTTCACAATCGAGTTTGCCGCACGGCGCAGCGCGAAGGGGTCCTTCGACCCCGTGGGCTCAAGCCCAAGCGAGAACATGCCAGCAATCGTGTCGATACGATCCGCGATCCCGAGCAGGCAGCCCTCGGCCGTCGATGGAATGCGGTCCTCCATCGAGGCCGGCGTGTACTGGTCATAGATCGCGGCGGCGGTAGTCTCACTCAGTCCCGCGGCACGCGCATACAGCCCGCCGATAATACCCTGAAGCTCGGTAAACTCCTTCACCAGCTCGCAGGTCAGGTCCACCTTGGCGAGCTTCGCCGCGTCGAGCAGAGCTTCGGAATGGAACGCAAATCCTTTGCCCGAAACAGCCGCGCCGAGCTTACCGGAAACCGTAACAACCCGGCTCGACTTCACTGCGTAGCTGCCAAGGTCTTTCTGGAAGGTCACGTTCTCAAGCAGATCAACCCGCTCCGCGAACGGCGTTCGCTGGTCGAACTCCCAGAAGAACCGCGCATCGTTGAACCGCGCCCGAAGCACACGCGCATTGCCATGCTGGATCGTCACCGCCGCACGCTCATCCGGCACGGTGTTTAGTACCGCGAGGAAGTGAGCCGCGAGCTTGCCTTCCTTGTCCTCGACCGCGAAGTAGTTCTGGTGGTCGCGCATCACCGTGACGAGCACCTCTTCGGGCAGGGTCAGGTACTCGGGGTCGAAGGCGCCGGCGATCACTGACGGCCACTCCGTCAGGTGCGTCAGCTTGTCGACCAGCGCGTGATCCTCGCGCCAGCGGCAGCCCGCGGGCGACTGAATCGTCCGGCAGACATGGTCGAGCGCCTTGCGGATGGTGTGGCGGCGCAGCTCCACATCGGCCATCACAAAGGCCTCGTTCAGGGTCGCGGCGTAGCTTGCGGGCGACTTGACCTGAACCGGCGCCGGCCCCTGCAGCACGCGGTGGCCGTAGGTCACGTCCGACGCCGTATAGCCGCCGAACTCCACCGGCACAATCGCATGGCCGAGCAGCGCAACCAGCCAGCGCACCGGACGCACGAAGCGGTCCGGATTCGACGGACGGCCCGGACGCCAGTGCATATTCTTCGGCCAGTAGATCGCCGAAAGCTCCTTCGGCAACTCGGCCGCAATCACCTCGGCGGCGGTACGGCCGGGCTTCACGGTTGTCGCGGCGATGTATTCGCCCTTGGGCGTCTGGATGACCTTCAGCTCTTCGACCGCGATGCCAGCCTTCTTCGCAAACGCGATGGCCGCCGGCCCCGGTGCTCCGTCCTTGAACGCAATCTTCGTCGCAGGCCCGGTAAGTTCCTCGGCGACGTCGTCCTGCCTCTCGGCAACATGGTGGATGAGTACGGCGAGACGGCGCGGGGTGGAGAAGCTCTTCGCCGCCGCTCCTGCCGGGATGAGGCGTTCGCGTTCGAGCAGTGCAACGGTGCGGCGCAGCAACTCCGCCTCGGCGGCGGCGATCATGCGCGCGGGGATCTCTTCAAGACCGATTTCAAATAAAAACTCAGACATTTGTTATTCCCAATCTCACTAATTCCGGCTTCGCCGGAGATACACGGCGACCGATGAACCGCGCCAGCGACTCGAATGCCCACCCTAGAACCACGTCACCAAACTGCTCAATCATGCATTCGAGCATCGTTACACTTCCCTGGAAGGCATAGCCAACGCTTCACCCTGTGCCGCGTAAGCCTTGGCCACACCCACGACCAGAGTACGAATCCGCGCCATCACGCCCACGCGCTCGGTCACCGAAATAGCTCCACGAGCATCCAGCAGATTGAACAGGTGCGAGCATTTCAGCGCCAGTTCGTAGGCTCCAAGCACTGGGAAGCGCAGCTTCTTCAGTTCGTCCATCTCGACAATGGATTTGGCCTGTTCGAGCAGCCCCAGGCACTCGGCCTCATAGAGATTCAGGTGCTCCCACAGCTTCGGCACGTCGGCATAGTCGAAGCCATAGGCCGAGTACTGCTGCTCCTCCGGCAGACGAATGTCGCCATACGTGACCTTGCGACCAGTATCCGGCTCGACCGCCCAGACGATGTCGTAGATCGAATCCACATCCTGCAGGAAGCCCGCGATACGCTCCAGCCCATAGGTAATCTCGCCGCAGATCGGGTCCAGATCCATGCCGCCGCACTGCTGGAAGTAGGTGAACTGCGAGATCTCGAGGCCGTCCAGCATCACCTGCCAGCCGACGCCCCAGGCGCCGCCCACCGGCCACTCCCAGTTGTCCTCTTCAAACTTCAGGTCGTGTTCGCTCAGGTCGATCCCGATGGCCTCGAGCGATTCCAAATACATCTCCTGGATGCGCACCGGTGGCGGTTTCAGGATCACCTGAAACTGCGTGTGGCGGAAGAGCCGGTTGGGGTTTTCGCCGTAACGTCCATCGGCCGGCCGCCGCGAGGGCTGCGCATAGGCGATGCGGACCGGCTTCGGCCCCAGTACGCGCAGGAAGGTGTCGGGCGACATCGTACCCGCGCCGACCTCGACGTCGTACGGCTGCTGGAGCACGCAGCCCCGCTCCGCCCAGAAGGTCTGGAGCTTGAAGAGGAGTTGCTGGAAGGTCAGGGGTGTTTGCTTTTCTGCAACGGACTGCATCGGTTCTCCAATTACTATCGTCTGGTCGATTCTAAACGGATGAAGCTGTCCTTTATCGGCTTTCGATCGCGGGGCTATACATGAAGTGCAAAGTGATTCTTTTGATCGTCTCGGTCGGAATGTACGGCGTGGGTTGCAGAAGCGCTGAACTGAGGCCATCCCATTACCCGGCGGGGGTTCCCGCTAAAGCAATTTGGGCGGGAGGCGCCGATGGTGGCGCCTACATTTACTGCTCCATCGACGACGTTCATGACGCCAACGATTGCACCGTCTGGAACGATTCGACCGGCGAAATCGTGGAACAGGGGAAATACAGGCTCGTCCGCCACAATCGGGGAGCGAAAGCAGCGGAGCTGGATTATTCATTTGCGGACTTTGGGGGGACCATCGGTTTGAAGAACAATCTCGTACTCAAGCGCACTACGCTTCCCTGAATCACGCCCGCCCCAAAGCCCGCGCGCTGCGCAGCTGCCGTTCCAGATGCCGCTCCAGCGTGTCGATGGCGAACCGCCGCAGCTCCGCCCCGCGCACCTTCGGCCAGTCTTCCTGAGCTAAACCCGCGACCGTTCCGCGGAACATCCGCTGCGCCTCCGCGACCGACGCGGCAGAGAGCGGGTGGCTGTTCGCGCGGCGGTCGTCGTAGCAGGTCACGCCGTCGGCGTTCGGAGAATACCACACCGTCTGCCCGCGCAGGTCCTCCCCGCAGACGACGCACTTGCCCAGCTCCGGCATCCAGCCCATCAGGCGGTTCATCCACAGGCAGAAGTACGTGATCGGCATCCAGACGCGGCCGATCTGAAGCTCGTCCAGCACGGCCAGCGCCAGCCGGAAGACGGCGTCCTCGGGCGCCTGCTCGGGCAACGCCTCTTCGAGGATCTCGGCGATCATCTGCAGCGCCGCCGTGCGCGCGTAGTCGATCGGCCGGGTCAGCGGCGAGGTGATGATCTCGAAGGCATCCAGCCGGACGAGATCCTGCGCGATGTGATTTCGCGGGCGCTCCGCGTAGGTCGCGCGAACGTGCGTCATCGGCTCCAGCGCGCCACCGAAGCGGCGGCGGGATTTCATCGCATGGCGCGCGACACCCTTGATGCGGCCCTGCTCGCGCGTGAAGATGCTGACCAGCAGGTCGGCCTCGAGGAACGGCCACGAACGGAGGACGATCGCCTCGCCGATATGGGGGATGGTGCGGTCGGCCATGCGTCAGCGTCCAAACTGACGCAGGTGATGGTCGGTGTGCAGATAGCCCCAGCGCATCCAGTCCTCGGTGGTCATACGTCCGAAGAACGGGTGCGGCGCGGCAATCTCCCGGCGGTCGGCAAACTGCAGCATCTTCGCCTGCACACCCACGCGGTCGTCGACGTGCGAGACCGGCGCAGGGCAGCCGGAGATCTTCAGCTCCAGCGGAGCCGGTACGATCTTGGGCCACGCCGTAGGAACCGAGAGCGCCAGCCACTTGATGAACGGGCCGGGAATCGGCGGCTTGACCGGCGCAACCGAACGCTCGCCCAGCGGCGCCGAGAATGCCTCGCGCAGATGGCATACCATCTGGCCGACCGACATCCGGCCCCAGCGTGGAGCGTCCGCCGGAGTCAACTCGGCGAGGCGGCCCTGCAATTCGCGGAGATCACGCGGTTGAGCAAGCGTTTTCATGGGCGCTCCTTCGCCGCGGACAAATCCGCGTGGGAGACATTCTACGCATGGCGCCATACGACCCGCATCCTGAATTCCTTGCACATATTCCCGGAATGGAAAACGCGCAGCCACAAAGGGCTGCGCGTCCTGGAACAAGCGAAAACTAGCGGCCGAAGTGAGCGGCGTTCTTATCCTGGAAGGCAGCCCACTTTTCCGGCAGATCGTCGCCGGCGTAGATGGCCGAGACCGGGCAGACCGGAACGCAGGCGCCGCAGTCGATGCACTCGACCGGGTCGATGAAGAGCTGTTCGGAGTCGCCGTGCCCGGACTCATCCTTCTTGGGGTGGATGCAATCCACCGGGCAGGCGTCCACACAGGCTGTGTCCTTGGTGCCGATGCAGGGTTCCGCAATCACATATGCCATCTGGTAAATCTCCCTTATTGGTTCAAATCTCGCCGACTGAAACTGTCGTTAGAAGACGATTCTAGCAGGACTCAGCAGCCCCGCCCAACCCGAATCTTACGGTATACCTCTTCCCTGTCAACCAGGGCGCTTCGCGGCCGCGATCGCGTTCAGCCAATCGTGCAAATCCTCAGGAAATACGCGCTCTTCCGCAACTTCAAGCTGCGGAGCGGACCACCACCGCAGCTCCTTCATGATCGCGATTTCGGACTCAGTCAGTCCGATAAGACGAGGCTTTTCGCGCTCACAATCGGCCTTGAAAAAGTAGTCCGTATTGGCCCGCAACTCGCCTTCGTGCTCGAAGACATTCTCCTGAATCCGGATCGGTCCTTCGACCTCGAGCGTCAGTCCAAGCTCTTCCTGAAGCTCGCGCACGGCGGCCTGCATGGGCGTCTCGCCCGGTTCGATCTCGCCACCCGGCGCAGCCCAGAAGACGAACTCGCCGCCGGGCCGCGGGATGACGAAGCGGATCAGCAGCACCTCGCCCGCCGGGTCAAGCACCAGCACGCGAGCGGTATGGCGCCTACGCACGGGTCTGCCCGTTCGGCTTCTGCGCGATCAGCCACAGCCCCAACGCCAGCATCGCGCCGGCGGCAATGTAGTGGATGACAGTTTGCGGGCCGCCGCGTGGGACCCGGGAGAACACGTTGATGCCGCCAAGCAGAAGCAGAAGGAGCCCCAGCAACCGCTGCCGTACGACCCCGGACTTCACTGGCCCTCCGCGGCTTCGCGCCTCGCCTTGAACTCCGCAGGCGTCGGGATCGGCGTCAGCTCGCGGCCTGCGAACATCTCCTCGAACAGCGTCTTCATCTCGTCGAAGATCAGCCCGTTGGTCGCGAAGACCTCCCTGCTATCGAGCGTGAACTTGCCGCCGTCGAAGTGGCTGATCGTGCCGCCGGCCTCGGTCACCAGCAGCGAACCGGCGCTCGTGTCCCACGGATTCAGCTTGAACTCCCAGTACCCGTCCAGCCGGCCGCAGGCGACGTACGCCAGATCGAGCGCAGCCGAACCGGCCCGCCGCACCCCATGCGACCGCAGCGTGAACTCCTGATAGAAGTGGATGTTCGGGCTCTCGTGCCGCTTCTTCGACGGGAAGCCCGTGCCGGTCAGCGCCTCCTGCAGGTGGCGCGTCTTCGAGACATGAATCTGCCGCCCGTTCAGCCACGCGCCCTTGCCCTTTTCGGTCACGAAGAGCTCGTCGCGCAGCGGGTCGTAGACGACTCCGGCGACGATCTCGCCGTCCGCGTCCGGCGCCAGCCCCTCCGCGCGTTGTTCCAGCCCCAGCACGACGCAGAAGGCCGGGAAGCCATGCGCGAAGTTCGTCGTGCCGTCGAGCGGATCGACGTACCAGCGAAACTCGCCGTCCAGCCGGTCGCGCGTGCCTTCTTCGCCGTAGATTCCATGTTCGGGAAACGCCTCCAGCAGCCGCGAGACGATCAGCTTTTCGCTGGCGCGGTCAGCCTCGGTGACCAGGTCGACATCGCCCTTGTACTCGGTCGCGACGCCACGTTCGTAGAAGCTCTTGAGCAGCGCGCCGGCTTCGATGGCGATCTCGGCGGCAGTATTGGCGTATTCAAACGGTCCCATGCACTTACTTTACCTTTGGCGGCGAAGTTCGCATATCCTGTTGTGAATTGCGGGGGTAGACCGATGCCGACCGAAGTCCTCAATGCCACAGCTCTGAATTCCAAGATCGACGCCTATATCGACAAGGCGCAGCCCTTCGCCATCCCCATCCTGCTGCACCTGCGCAAGCTCATCCACAAGGCGTGCCCGGAGGTGAACGAGACCATCAAGTGGAGCCGTCCGTTCTTCGAGTACAAGGGCGTCATCCTGTGCAACATCTCCGCCTTCAAGGAGCACTGCAGCTTTGGCTTCTGGGGGCAGGAGATGGCCGCCATCCTGACCGAAGCCGGCGCCCTGCAGGATGGCGCGATGGGCTCGCTCGGCCGCATTACCAGCCTGAACGACCTGCCCGCCGACAAGCTCATGCTCGGCTGGATCAGGCAGGCCGCGGCCTCCATCGAAAAGGGCGAGTACGTCAGCCCGATGGCCTCCAGCAATCGCGTCGTGAAGGCCCCCAAGGAGGCCCTCACAATACCACCCGCCTTCGACGCCGCGCTGAAGACGAACAAGAAGGCCGCCGCGGCATTCGCGGCGTTCAGCCCAAGCTGCAGACGCGAGTATATCGAGTGGATCGCCGACGCCAAGCGCGACGCCACCCGCGACAGCCGGATCGCCACCGCACTGGAATGGATCGCCGAGGGCAAGCAGAGGAACTGGAAGTATCAGAACGGCTGAGCGGGAGTTCAGCGCTTCGCGTAGTACCCCGTCCGATACCGCAGCGTGTATTTGCCGCGCAGCGCCGGGTCCTTCATCCGGATCTTGATCGTCCGCAGCGAATCGTCGTGGCCGTGATCCGGCGCGTAGTAGCCCACGGTGTACTGCGTCCGCAGGTCTTCGGAGACCTTGGCGTAGGCCGGCGCCAGGTCCTTGGCGTCCTGGACGTAGTAGTACTTGCCGCCGGTGTCGTCGGCCATCTGGATCAGCGCGTGCTCGCCGCCGGTGTTGCGGCCGGCGTCGGCCCAGATGGGCACGACGATCAGCGAGTAAACCATGACGCCCGCGCGCTGGGCGCGTTCGATGGCCTGCGGATACCGTGTGCCGTTCTTAACAGTGTCGCCGCCATCGGTGATCATCACCAGCACGCGGCGGCGGCCGGCGGCCTCGGAGGTTGTCGCGAGGCGGTCCGACGCGAGATAGATGGCGTCGAAGACGGCCGTGGCGGAACCGCGCTCCAGTTGGTTCAGACCCTCTTCAATTCGCTTCTTGTCGCCGGTGAAGGAGACGATCTCGTGCACGGTGTCGGAGAACTCCATCAGATCCAGCTCATCCTGATCGCGGAGGAGCGCGCGGACGAACTTCTTTGCCGCCTCCTTCTCCAGATGCTCGTCGCGCAGCAGGCTGCCGCTGGTGTCGATCGCCATCACGATCGAGAGCGGCGTGGTGGACTCCTTGTCGAAGAAGGCGATCTTCTGCGGCTTGCCGTCTTCGAGCACCTCGAAGTCGTCGCGGGTAAGGCCTCCTACCGGTGCGCCCTTTTCGTCGGCCACGTTCAGCGCGACGTTGACCAGGCGGGATTGCGTGCGGATGGTCTGGGTAGGCAGATCCTGATTGAGCGACGGATCGTGGCGGACGATGGGAGCCTGGGCGTGGGCGCATGTGGCAACCGCGAACAAGCCCAGGGCTAAAGCCCTTTTCCATCGGGTACGCGAGTTCATGGGGCTAAAGCCCCATGCTTCCACCTGAAGCGCTTTGTAGCCCTCATTCAGCACGGTAGCTTATTCCTGCGCTCCAATCGCAATCTGCTCGGGAAACGGCTCGCCATCCGCCCACACGGCGCCATCGACAAACGTCTCCTTCTTCCAGATCGGCACCTGCTTCTTGAGCGTGTCGATCAGCCAGCGGCAGGCGTCGAAGGCGGCGCCGCGATGCGCGCTCGCCACCACGATCAGCACGCTCGACTCGCCGATCTCGAGCCGTCCCAACCGGTGCAGCAGAGCCACATCCCGCACGGCAAACTTCGTCACAGCCTCGGCCGCGAGCGCCTGCATCTGATCGAGCGCCATCTCCCGATAGGCCTCGTAGTCGAGATAGAGCGTCTGCCGTCCGCGCGTGTTGTTGCGCACGATGCCGTCAAAGACGCACACCGCGCCGTCCGCGCCAGCCTTGATCTCCGCCAGCACCTCGTCCGTCGGCAGCACGCTGTCGAGTATCTCTACGCGCATGGGCTGCCTCCGCTTACCGGTGGCAGCAGCGCGACCTCGTCCCCATCCTGCAGCATCGTGTCCATCCCCGCGTACTCGCGATTGACCGCCACGGCGAGCGAGCGCCACGGCGACGTCTGATTAGACGTGGTTTTTTGCAAAAGATTCACCAGCTCGCCGACGTTCGCCCCGCCGGGGAGCTCGACCTGCGTCTGGCTGGTTTGGAAGAGTTCTTTCAGAACCCCGAAGTAGAGGACATCGATATGCACCTAGCTATGGTATCAACCCTTAAATGGAGAAAGCCCCACGGCAGGCGCGAGACCTCCGCGCCGATCGTGGGGCAAGCCTCCGTTACAGTTTAGGCCGTCGCGCTCAGAACCTCTTCGCGCAGCTCCTCCGCCTTGACCACCTCGATAACCGTCTTCGGCAATGCAACCGCCAGGACGTCCTCGATGTGCGTCGCATAGTGGATCGCGATGCCAGCCGTCTGCTCCGGCGTCAGATCCTCGTCCACCTGCTGCTTGCAGTCGACCGGCAGAATGACGTCGCGAACCCCGGCGCGCTTGGCCGCAAGAAACTTCTCCTTGATGCCTCCGACCGGCAGTACGTTTCCGGTCAGCGTGATCTCGCCGGTCATGGCGAGCAGCGGCCGGATCGGCTGGTCGGTCAGCAGCGACACCAGAGCCGTCGCCATGGTGACGCCGGCCGAAGGTCCATCCTTCGGAATCGCGCCGGCCGGCACGTGGATGTGCAGATCGACGTCTTTGGTGAAGTCCGCGTCGAGGCCGAGCGACTCGGCGTTCGACCGAACCCACGTCAGCGCGGCCTGCATCGACTCCTTCATCACATCGCCGATCTGACCGGTGATGGTGAAGCTGCCCTTGCCCTTCATGCGGCTCGCCTCGATGAAGAGAATGTCGCCGCCCGCTGGCGTCCAGGCCAGACCGACCGCCACGCCCGCACGCTTCGTCCGCTCGGCGATCTCCGTGTCCACACGCACCTTGATGCCGCCCAGGAACTCGTGGATGATCTCCGGCGTGATGACGATCTTTGCGCCGTGACCCTCCGCGATCTTGCGCGCCACCTTACGGCAGACCGTGCCGATTTGCTGTTCGAGCTTACGTACGCCAGCCTCGCGGGTGTAGTGCCGAG
Organism: Granulicella rosea; assembly: GCF_900188085.1. Taxonomy (GTDB): domain Bacteria; phylum Acidobacteriota; class Terriglobia; order Terriglobales; family Acidobacteriaceae; genus Edaphobacter; species Edaphobacter rosea. Next base: position 848,517 of record NZ_FZOU01000001.1, on the reverse strand, counting down.
CCACCAGAGCAGCCGACTCACGCGGGAACTCGATATTCTCCACCGTGATGCCGTTCTCCTTGATCTGCCGTGGAATCAGGTACTTCTCGGCGATCGCGACCTTCTCCTCCTCGGTGTAACCGGTCAACTCGATGATCTCCATGCGGTCGAGCAGCGGACCCGGAATCGTGTCGAGCTGGTTGGCCGTGCAGATGAAGAGCACCTTCGAAAGATCGAATGGCTGGTCGAGGTAGTTGTCCCGGAAGGTTGAGTTCTGCTCCGGATCCAGCGTCTCGAGCAACGCGCTCGCGGGGTCGCCACGGAAGTCGCGGCCCAGCTTGTCGATCTCGTCCAGCATAAACACCGGGTCCTTCACCTCTACCCGCTTCAGGTGCTGGATGATCTGGCCGGGCAGCGCGCCGATGTACGTCCGGCGATGTCCGCGGATCTCCGCCTCGTCGTGCATGCCGCCGAGCGAGATGCGCGAGAACTTGCGGTCCAGCGCACGTGCGATCGAACGGCCCAGAGAGGTCTTACCGACGCCCGGAGGTCCAACAAAACATAGGATCGGCCCCTTCATGTCCGGCTTCAGACGGCGGACGGAGAGGTAGTCCAGAATGCGGTCCTTCACCTTCTTCAGACCATAGTGATCCTCGTCGAGGAACTCCTTCGCCTTCAGGATGTCGACCTCACCGGCGCTGGTCTTCGCCCACGGCAGCACGGCCAGCCACTCCACGTAGTTGCGCGTGAGTGAATAATCCGCCGCTGCGGGGTTCATCCGGCTCAGACGCGCAAGCTCCTTCAGAGCGTCCTTCTTGGTCTCCTCCGGCATGCCGGCGGCTTCGATCTTCTCCCTCAGCTCGGCGATGTCCTTCTGGGTGTCGTCGAGGTCGCCCAGCTCCTTCTGAATCGCCTTCAACTGCTCGCGCAGATAGTAGTCGCGCTGCGAGGACTGCACCGAATCCTGCACCTCGGACTGAATCTTGTTGCGTAGCTGCTGGACTTCGAGTTCCTTGGCAAGATGCTGGTTGATGCGTTCAAGGCGCGCCACAACCCCTGCCAATTCAAGCAGTTCCTGCTTGTCGACCGTGGTAAGGAAAGGCAGCGAGGAGGCGATGAAGTCCGCCAGGCGGCCCGGCTCGTCGATGTTGATCGCGATCGTCTGCAGGTCGTCCGAAAGCGTCGGCGACGAGGTGACGATGGTCTGGAACTGACTCACGACATTCCGCTGCAACGCCTCCAGCTCCGGCGACTTCTCCGGCTCCGCCTCCTCGATGACCTCATACTCGGCCATCATGAACGGCTGCATCTGATTGAACGCGCCAAGACGCACGCGCTGGTTGCCTTCGGTGAAGACGAAGAGGCTCTGATTCGGCATCTTCACGACCTTGTGAACGGTCGCACGGGTGCCGATCGCATACAAATCAGGCGGGTTAGGGGTGTCGAGCCGCGCGTCGCGCTGGGCGACGACAAGAATCGTCTTCTCCTCGCCAAGCGACTGGATGAGCTGAATGGAGCTCTCCCGGCCCACGGTGAGGGGGAGAACGGCGTGCGGAAACAGTACGGTATCGCGTACCGGAAGTACGGGTACCGCGGAGCTGCCGCCCTCGATGTGGCTGACGACCTCTCCGGTCTTTGCTGTCGGCTTGATGACGCTTACGAAATCGCTTGGCATGTTGAGTGTCCTTCTATCAAGTTATCAGCTATTCGATGCAGCAACTTTACACGAAGTCGCAAACCGATGCTTCCGCTCAATATTTAGACGCAGATGAGACCGGGCGCAGCTTATCATTTTCCCGTTATCGGCGGGAGCGGGAGCAGGCTTGAATCCATCTGAAACAGGACTTTGGTCACGGCTCACGCCGCCGGGTAGCGCCCCAGTTCCTTGAACTGCTGCGTATGCCGCCGCAGCCCCTCGAGCGCGCCCTCGAGCTGCGGGATGCTCTCGAACCGCGCGTCCACGTAAAAGACGTACTCCCACGGGCTGCCGTGGACGGGGCGGGACTCGATTCGGGTCAGGTTCAGCCCTGCGCTGCGAAACTCCTCGAGCGCCTGCATCAGCGTTCCGGGGCGGTGCTCGACCGAAAAGGCGATGGAGACCTTATCCGGATGGGCCGGAACGGGCGCGGTGTCCCGTTCGAGCAGGTAGAAGCGGGTGTAGTTTTCGGCGTGATCCTGAATGTCGGGCACGAGGATCTCCGCCCCGTACTGCCGCGCGGCGAGCGCTGGAGCGACCCCGGCCGTATCGCGGAGTCCCTGCGCCATCAGGTGCTTCACACTGCCGGCGGTGTCGTAGAAGGGTACGGCTTCGATCCGCGGCGCGTGCGCGGCCAGCCAGCGGCGGCACTGCGAGAGCGCCACCGGATGCGAGAGCACCCGGCGGATATCCGCAAGCGAAACGCCCGGCATCGCGATGACATTGTGGCGGATGTGGATCAGGCTCTCGCGTCCGATGTGGATCGGATGGTCGAGCAGCAGGTCGTAGTGCTCGGCGACCGAGCCGTGCAGGCTGTTCTCGATCGGCAGGACGGCCGCGTCCACATCGCCCGCGATCACACGTTCGAAGACCTCGGCCGAAAGCGCGCATCCGACGATCTCGATCTGGCCTCCGGCGATGCCAGGCATAGCCAGCGCCGCCATATGACTGTTCGAACCGAGTTCACCCTGAATTGCAATCCGCCGCATTCCTGCACTCTCCCTCTACAAACTCAACCTGCATTTTACAGTCCTGTACAACTCGATGTTGATACCGCGCCTCTTACCACATGGCGCGGGTTGCCGTCGAACGGATCGACAGCCTGCAACAAGTTGAAGGCTTATGGCAGATTCGATTGCCGAGCCACCCACGGGAGATACGACATGCTTTGGACGATCACGGTAATCCTCTTCATCCTTTGGCTTCTTGGAATCGTCAGCGGTTACACGCTCGGCAGCTGGATTCACGTTCTGCTGGTCCTTGCGATCATCGTGCTGATCTTCAACCTGCTCTCCGGCCGTCGCGCGTTATAGCCTCGGCCGGCAGCACGGGGTGGACGCCGGGCTTGCGTCCACCCTTCTACTTCTTACATCGGATGTAACTCTGTTGGAGGCATAACGTGGCAAAAGAAAATGTAGAAGGCGCAATCGATAAGATCGTAGGCAAGGTAAAGCAGAAGACTGGCGAGGCGATCGGCGACCAGAAGCTCGCGAACGCGGGCGCGGCCCAGCAGGTAAAGGGTAGCGCGAAAGAAGCCGCCGGAAGCGTGAAGGATGCTACAAAGCGCGTCGCGAAGCCCAAAGCGACGAAGGCCAAGATCGAAGCGGAAGAGACCGGCGCGCATCTTCGCGACAATATCGTCGCGGGCGCGGAGCGGGCCAGCGAAGCCGTCAAGCATGTCGTGCATCGCATCGAACACCCGCATGATGAGCGGGATATTCGACAGGTACAGTAGAAAATTTCAAGTATGAGAAAGGCCCACCCTCAGCGGTGGGCTTTCTTATGCGCGATGCGCCAGCACCGCCGCCGCAAACGACAGAAAGAACACCACCGAGATAATCCCGTTCAACGTGAAGAATGCCGCGTTCATCCGGCGCAGATCGTGCGGCGAGATGATGCTGTGCTCGTATGCCAGCAGCAGCGTCACGACGCCGATGCCCGCGGCCGCGGGCCATCCCAGGTGAAAGAGCACGACCAGCCAAACCATGAACACCACCGCCAGCAGGTGCATTCCGCGCGCGAGCCAGAAGGCGCCTTCGAGCCCAAAGGCCTGTGGGACGCTGTTCAGTCCGACCTTGCGGTCGTGTTCGAAGTCCTGGCAGGCATAGAGCATGTCGAAGCCGCCGACCCACAGGATGACCACCGCCGTCAGCACGACGATGCGCGGATCGAGCGAGCCCCGCACCGCGACCCAGGCCGCCGAAGGCGCGATGCCCAGCGCGAGCCCCAGCACCAGGTGCGACCAGCGTGTGATGCGCTTCATATAGCTGTAGGCCAGCACCACGATCAGCGCGATGGGCGAGAGCTTGAGCGTCAGAGGGTTGAGCATCGCCGCACCCAAGAAGAAGATCAGCGAGCAGACGACCACGAAGCCGCCGACGAACTTCGAGCTGAGAGCTCCGGCGGGGATGGCTCGCATCGCCGTGCGCGGGTTCGCGGCGTCGAGCTCCGCGTCCGCCAGCCGGTTGAAGGCCATTGCCGCCGAGCGCGCCGAGACCATGCAGACGACGATCCACAGCAGCGCGCGCAGCGTGGGAACGCCCTGCGCGGCAAGAACGGCGCCGGTCAGCGCAAAGGGCAGGGCGAAGATGGAATGCTCCCACTTGATCATCTCGAGGGTGGTCGCGGTGCTTTTCGTCAGTGAAGCCATGCTTCTATGTTAGCGGATGGGCGAAGATTCGCTAAGATGGAGCCACGATGCCCAAAACCAGGTACTTCCACGCCCACGAGACGGCGCGTGTCGATTCATTGAACGGTCTGCCGCTGGCCGGGTTCCGGCAGCGCGCGTGGGCCTTCGTCATCGACCTCACCATCGTCTACGTGATCACCGCCGTTCTCATGTTTCCCTTCCACCATCACAGCAAGAAGGTGGAGACGCATGAGGCGGTCTCGATGCTGTCGCTCGTCGTGGAGATGGCGCACAAACTTGAAGAACTGGCCGAATCGGCCCTGTACTTCGCCATCGCTCTGAAGCTCGGCAAGGGCCAGACCATCGGCAAACGCATCATGAAGCTGCGCGTTATATCGCTGACGCACCACGAAATCGGCTGGTGGCAGGCGATCGAACGCGCCCTGGGTTACGGCGCGTCATTCCTCGAAGGCGGCTTCGGCTTCGTGCAGTTCTGGATCAACCGCAATCGCATGTGCGTTCACGACCGCATCGCGGAGACCATCGTTGTGGACGTGCGCGACGGGGCGAAGCGGCTGGAACTCGCGGCTGCGGACGAGTCGGGCATCGCATAAAAACAAAGGCTCCGCGCACTGCGGAGCCTCTTCCCTTCAAGCCCAGAACGAGGTCAGTTGCCGCCCGCCGCGCTCGCCACCTGCAGGTTGTTCGTCACCTTGAACACCCCCGGTACAGCGTTCGCACGGATGTTCGCCGTGTCTCTGTCCATCTTGCTGTCGACCACGCCGTTCAACGTGACATTACCGTTGACCACCGTGATCCGGATCGGCTTCGCCGGGTCGATCGCGTAACGGTTCAGCGTCGGAAAGCCGTAGATGGAGCGAGCCTCCGCGATGCGGATGCGGTCGTCGTTCGGCGAGAGCGGCGCGACTTCGATGTTGTCCACCACATCCTTCACGCCGGGGTAGTTCGCCACCAGACTGATCGCCGAGTCCTTGTCGACCGGGCCGTAGGCCGTGCCACCCAGCGTCACCACGCCGTCCTGCACACCGATCGTGAAGGAGTTGAACGCGGTCGTGCCGTAGCCTACGCGGTCGTAGCTGATCTTCTCGGCCAGCTTGTTGCGCAGCGTCGCGTCTTCGACCTGCGGCCCGCCAACCTGAATCATGTTCTGCACGCTCGCGACCGTCTTCAGATGGTGAATGCGCTTGTCGGCATCCTCCTTCTGGGCGTACACATCGACCGTTCCGGTCAGGGTGACGATACCGTTGTGCGCCACGCCTTTGACGTTGGCGAACTGCTTCTTATCGAGCGCTTTGTTTACATCGGCCTGCACGACCGGGTCGGCATTGACCTGCGCCAGCGATGGACGCGCGGCCATCAACCCAGCAGCCATCACGGCGGCGAATGCAAGTCTTGAAATCGTTTTCGTTGTAGACATGGAGATCTCCTTTGCCCGCGTTACTTCCTGTGGGAGTAAACCCACTTTCGAGCGGTTTGATGCGGCGCGGTTCAAGGAGGATTCCCGGCAACCGCCGGCGCTAGCGATAGCGCCGGCGGATCTTGTAGACGATCGAGAAGACGCCCGTCTCGTCGCGCGTCGCGACGATCGACATGCTGGGGTTCAGTTGATACTGCAGCGAGATCAACTGCTCCGCCGAAGAGTTGACGTTGGTCGCGTAGGTGAGGGTGAGTTGCCGCGAGAGCTGCTGCTGCACCGTGATGCGCGCGCTCGAGTTGCCGAGCGTGCCGACGAACGCCGGATCGATCTTCACGCTACCCACGCCGAAGAGCTTCGAGACGCGATTCGAGACCGTGGCGTTCAACGCGCCGCCCAGCAGCGAGCTGGTCGTTGGATCGGTGCCCGACTGCACCTGCTGCTCCTGATAAATCTGCGCCTCTTCCTGGGTGCGGCCGAGCGCAAGCAGTGCGAAGATGTCGGCCTCGCTGAGCGGCGGCTCCGAACGATAGGTCGGCTTGAAGTTGCTGGCCGTGCCGTGCAGGCCGACGGTGACGTCGTAGGTCTCGACCCGCGCCGTAGCGTCGAGGTCGATCACCGGGTCGATACGCACGGGGTTGGTGAAGTAGATATCGCCGCGCTGCAGTTGATACTGCGTGCCGGCAAAGGTCGCGCTGCCGTCGGTGATCTGGATCCGGCCGAGCACCGTCGGCTCCGCGATGGTGCCGCGGATGTTCAGGTTCACCGTGCCGGCCAGCTTCGCGTAGGAGTTCTGAAAGTCGAGCTGCGGCGAACTGGTGATCTTCACATCGAGCTGAATCTTGTTCGTCGCCGCATCCGGATCAGGCGGGGCCGAGACGCCGCCGGCGCTCGAAAACGCCGCGAAGTCCACATCCGCGCCGACGCCGAAGCGCGTCAGGAGAACATTGCCGCTCAGCACCGCGCTGTTCGGCCCGCCCTGCAGCCGCAGCGTTGCGTTCGCTGTCGCGCTCAAGCCGTAGTAGCGCACGCGCACGACGTCGGCTGTCGCATTGAGGTCCGCATAAAGACCCTTGCGATAGGTGATGAAGCCGCCGATCTTCACCTGTCCGCCGCCGGTCGTGGCGACCAGGTTCTGCACATTCAGACGGTCCTCGTTGAAGACCAGCGTGCCGTTCATATTGCTCAGGCCGTTGGGGATGCCGTCCATGGCGAGGTTCACGTTCTGGAAGTCGATCTTGCCCGTCAGGGCAGGGTCCATCACCTTGTTGCCTGCGCCGACCGAGAAGACCATCTTGCCGTTCGCGGTGATGTCCGGATCGAAGGTGTGGAGCAGCGCGAGGCTGACGCTACCCAGCGCCTTCACGTCCAGCTTGCCGCCCATTGGATCGGGCTTGCCCGTCTTTGCGTCGACCGCGCCGAAGACCTGCGCCGAGCCGCTGGCGCGCATGTCCGTATCCTGCCCCGTGATGTGTACCTGGTCGAGCGTCGCAAGGCCATTGCGCAGACCGATGCGCAGGCTCTCCGCCGTCTTCAGCGTGATGTTCTGCGAGGTGATCTCGAAGTTGTCGAACTGCGCCGAACCGACCAGCGCCGTCGGCGTCTTCGCCGGACCGGAGATGGTAATCGTGCCCGAGATGTTCGACTTTGCCTTGACGCCATCGGGTTGGAAGAGCGCCAGCGGAGTGCCGATGTCGAGCCCTGCAATGGTCAGCTTCGCCTGCGTCTGGTAGTCGCCCGCGAGGCTGGTCTGGCCGTTTGCCACGATCTTCGCGCCGACCAGCGTCGAGGTCAGATCGTAATAGACGAGGTCCTTCTCGCTGTGCGCATTCACCGTGGCTTCGCCGATCGGCCTGCCTTCGACCGTCGCATTGGCAAGCCGCACATTCGCCTTCAGCCCCGGCTCTTTCAACGTGCCATCCGCGTCGGCGACGAGGCTGGCGACCGCGTCCACATCCGGCATCGCCGTCGCAACCGTCTTGAACTTCGAGAGCACAAGGTTGTCGCCCGCAAGATGCGCGTGCACCTTCTCGCTGTCGAGGTTGTAGCCGCCGTTGCCCGCGATGCCGACGCCGTGCATCACAAGCGCGATCTTCGTGGCTTCGACCTGCCTGCCCTGCACGTTCGCATCGACCGAGACAGAGTCGTACGGCTCGCCATAAGCGACGCCGTTGGTCAGCGTGATGTTGCCGCCGCCCGCGAGCGTCTTCAGCAAACCTGCGGCATGCGCGTTTACATTGACGATGCCGGTCACCGGCACCTTCTCCTGCTGGCCCGCAATCTGCAGCACATCGACGACCTGCGCGTTGGCCAGCTTCACCGTCACGTCGGTCTGCATGCCGCCGTCCCAGAAGTACTCGGGCGTCTTGCGATGCATCACCACGCGCGGCTTGAAGGAACCGGCGACGTTCAGCACCGCGCTTCCCCGCTTGATGGTCGAGCTGCCGACCGCCAGCGCCGAGGGCGTGTACTCCGCGTCGGCCACCAGCGAATCGATCTGCACGTCAATCACGCTCGGCGGAGGTGGAGGCGCGACCGGCGCGCTCGACTTCATCATCTTCGCCAGCATGTTCTTCGGCTCGGGCGGCGGAGGCGTGGCAGGCGTCACCAGCTTGAATTCGAAGTTATTCGCGACGAGGTGCCCCTTCACATCGAGCTTCGCAATCTCGCCCGACGCCGTGCCGTGGAAGGTCGCTGAACCATGCAGCACGGCGGGGATCGCGGCCGCGCCCTTCGTGCCGTTCGCTCCTGTGAGCTCGAGCGTACGCAGCAACTGGTCGAATTCACCAAAGTCGCGCACGTTCATATCCACTTGTAGAGCGGTCAGCGGATCGCCGATGTTGACGCCCAGCACGCCGTTGGCGGTCAACGTGGTCGAGCGCGTCTGCAGGTCGAGCTTCTGGATATTCACGACCTCGCGCTTGCCGTCGTAGTGGCCCAGGATCTTGCCGCTCACCGGCACGTTCGAGTAAGCCGTCTTGCGGATAATGCCGGTCGGCGTCAGGTCGAGATCCGCATCGACCAGCACGGTGTCCGAGATGTCCGTCACCGCGCCGCCCCACTCTACCTTCACTGGGCCGGTGATCGAGGTGTCGAAGCCAAGGTCGCCGTAGCCCTTCGGCGCGGTGTCGTCCATGATCGTGCGCAGCGGGATGTGGTCGACCGTGACCGTGACATAGGCATGCGCGGGCGCGACCTTCGGCACGCTTGGCGTGGTGCTGGCGGTGGGCGTCGCCCCAACGGCGACGGCGGTCTTGTTCGCGGTCGTCGCGGCGCCGGCGACGGTGGGCGAGCTGGTCGGCGTATCCGCCGGCGCCTCGCCGAGCCAGTTCATAATCTTCATCTCACCGGCGACCTTGCCGCCGCCATTGGGCAGGCTCGCGGTCAAGGCGCTGAAGAGCAGCTCCGCCGGCGTAATGTTCAGCTGCGCGCCGGCGTCGATATCGTGGAAGCGAACGTACTGGTCCACGTACGCGGCGTTGTGCAGCTTCGCACTGCCGACGAGCAGATAGCCAGCCTGGCAATCGGGATCGGGCGGCAAAACCTTCGCGCTCGGCGCGGCCGCCTTCGGATGGCTGCGTTCCCAGAACCGAGGATGCCGCTGCGCCACGACCGGCGCCGTGTTGCAGCTATGCCCGGCGACGTTCAGGTCGATCGTGCCCGCGGCCAGCCCATCCACCGCGGCCATGATGGATATCTGCTTCAACTCGAGCGTGCCCGCCAGCTTCGCCTGCCACACCGGATTGGCGAAGTGGTCGAGCGAGGCCGACGCCGTCAGGTCGGAGTCCTGGCCGGTGTGAAAGTCGAACTTCGTCAGCGCGGCCATGTCGCGGCCCACCTCGGCTTCGAGATGCAGATGCGACTTGGCCTCGGGCTGCTTCGCCATCTGCGTGCGCAGGTCGCTCAGGTCGACCATCGCGACATAGCGCTCCGGCTTGTCGCTCGTGGGCGGAACATAATGCACCTCGGCGTCCAGGTCGTTCGCCGTCAGGTTGAACGGGATCGCGCGGTCGTTCAACAGCGCGACGCCGTCGACCAGCTCCACATGCCGCGCGCGCAGATCCATCAGCGTGTCGATGACCGGCTTCGTGCTCTTGGTCACGGTCTTCGGAACGGGCTGATTGGTCTTGCCGTCCTTGTCGACGATCAGGTGAACATGCGGGTCGTCGACATGCAGCAGGTTCAGCCCGACAGGCGAACCGACGCCCTTACCCTGCGCATGCTGCAGAATGTTGTTCAACTGCACCCGCACCAGAATGCGCTTCGCCGCAAGGTACGGCGCCTCGTTCGGGCCTTCCAGTCCGTGGATGACAAGCCCGTCGACCTCGACCGCAAGGCTCCACAAGCTGAGGCTGATGTGACCCAGCTCCACCCTGCCGCCGGTCGCGTCTTCCAGCAGGCTGACGACCTTGGCGCCCACGCGCTTCTGGAAGTCGTCCGTCGTCGTGTACCAGGAGACGCCGATCAGGGCGATCAGCAAGAGCAGCACAAAGCTTGTGACCGCGAGTCCCGTGACATGCGCGAGCTTGTTCAGAAAGCTGCGACGCTTCTTCGCCGCCGGTGTCGCTTCAGGCTCGTTCGATTCAGGAGTTGGCTTTGCGTCGAATATCATGGCGCCACCTCCTCCGGCTTGATCATCCGCACCGAGCCCTGCGCCTTCAGCGACTTCAGCCATTCGTCGAGCAGCGCGCCGACCTGCTGCTGCAGCAGAATCTCCTGAATGCGGTCGGAGATCGTATCGAGCGCTGGCGCCGTGGCCTTCTGCCGCGCAAACGACGGGACCAGCGTCTTGTCGTAGTACGCCTTGATCTCCTCCGGCGTAATGCGGATGCCCATCCGGAAGCGCAGCTCGATGAACTTGAGCACCACCATGCGCTCCTTCCACCGGTCGTGCAGCTCCTGCACGGTGAAGCCGTGCTCGTTGACGAACTTCGCCCATCCGGCGTCGGTGTCGCAGTGCTGCCCGCGGCAGGCCGGCATCTCTTTGCGCAGTTGATCGAGCTGCGCATCGACCTCAGCGTCCGAGGTGTCGTCGTCCGGCTGCATGCGCGCCTGCTGCAAGATCAGCGTGCGGTCGACGAGACGCTCGATGGCCTTGTCGCGGCTGAAGGCCTCGGTGTGCGCAAACGGCTGGAAGGCCTCGAACCGGCGCTCCTCGTCGATATCGCTTTCGAGCACCAGCTCACCATTCACGACGGCGACGACGCGATCGAGCACCACGCTCTGTCCCGCGCTCGCGGGAGCCGAAGGAGCCGCTGGCAGAGTCTGGGCCGCGCAGGGCAGGCACAGCGCCGCCAGGAGGATCGCCCTCATGGTCAGCCTTGCCGGATTGGGGATCGCTGTGCGCATTTAGAAGGACTGTCCGATGCTGAAGAAGAAGTTGAAGTGGCTTGCCTGGCCCACGTACGGCGGCCGGTTGCCGAAGTCGAGAATGACGGGATAACGCGGCGGATTCAGGTTGTACGGAAAGTCCACGCGGATGGGACCAACCGGCGTCTTATACCGCGCGCCGATACCGATTGCATGCGAGAAGTAGTTGAAGTTGCAGGTGCCGAAGGTCTGGCTGACGTTCTCGCAGGTCTGCTCGTTCGGCTGGTGAAACTTGGTGAAGCTGGGGAAGACGTCCGACACATTCTGGAAGACGTTGCCCATATCGTGGAAGAGTACGAAGCTGACGCTCGAGCCCACATACGGCAGCGTCGGCGCGGGCAGACGCAACTCGAACGTATTGACGAACGCGCCCGAACCGCCCACCGGGAAGCCGGTCTGCAGGTCGCGAGGCCCGGCGCCGTTGATGGGGAAACCGCGATGCGAGGTCGCGCCGCCGGCGTACAGACGCTCGGGCAGCGGCGTGGGCTGGCAGCTCGCATTGGTCTGCAGCAGGATGCCAACGCAGGACGTGCTGGTGGCGTTCGGATTGTCGCCGAAGGAGGTAATGAAGCCGAAGCGCGTGCTACGCGCGAAGACATACTTATGCTTGCCGAAGGTGTAGTACGTGGAGTTCGTCACATCCACGCGGTTGAAGTCGGTCTGCGAGCCGAACTTCGAGCTGGCGAAGAAGTCCTGCACCGAGGTATAGGAGCCCTTGTACGCATCGAGCGCGCTCGGCGTACGCGTATCGTGAAACCACGTAATGCCAGGCCCGCCCACGCGCACCGGCTGCGAGAGCAGCGGGATCAGGTTTGCCGAGACCTGCAGGCTATCCGGGTCGACCGCCACGCGGCGATACTGGAAGTCGTAGATGAATGTATCCTTGCGCGTCAGCTTCTCCGTCACGCGGATGTCGCCCTGCAACGTGGACGAGGCGAAGGTCGTAATGTTCTGCACGTTCGAGTAGCCGCCCGAAAGCTGCAGCGCGAAGCTCTTGCTGTTGCGCAGATGCGGGTTCTGGAAGGTGACGGTCGCAACCCGCTCCAGCAGGCCGTAGGTGCCGTGGAAGGCAAGCGTCTCATCTTTTCCGCGGAAGAGCAGACGCGTGACATCGAGCGTGACGCGCGGGCTGATGCCGGGCTTTCCCTCCTGGCTGGTCTTCGCATCGCCCACCAGCGTCTCGGACGCGGCGTTCAGCGTTGAGGCAGTCGGCGTACCAGTCTGCGCCTCGAAGCCGAAGCCGTAGGTCACATCCCAGCGCTTGGCCTCGGTCAACTGCACCAGCACGTTCTTCTGCTCGGCGTCGCCGGTGGGATTCTGCACCGCGGCCACGACCTCGTTGAAGACCGCGAGGTTGTAAAGATTCCGCTGCGTCTCGAGCAGCGCGCTCTGGTCGAGCGGATCCTCCGGATGCACGCGTAACTGCTGGTTCACTACGTCGGGCTTCACATGCTTGATGCCCGAAAGCAGCGTGTGCCCGATGAAGACCTGCTTGCCCTCGGAGACATTGAAGTTCACATCCGTCTTCGATGGATCCTGCCCTTCGACCTCCTGCTTCACCTCGATGCGCGCCTGGTCAAAGCCGTTCGAAAGGTAGTAGGCGAGGATCGCGTCGCGGTCTCCCGAGAGCGTGATCAGCGAGAAGGGCTGGCCGTCGCGGGCGTTCAACAGACCGTTGACGACATCCTGCCGGCTGGGGTCGACGCCATGCAGGTCGACGCCGCCGAAGGTCTGCTGTGGACCCTCCGCGACGGTGTAGACCACGCCGATCTGCGCAATCTTCAACGGCTTGCCGTTCACGGTCTCGGTGTCTTTCACCGAAGAGGTCACCTTCGCCTGGTTGAAGCCGTTCGAGCGGTAGAGCGCCTCCATCGACTTCTCATCCGACGTCACCAGCGACTGGCTATAACGGCCGCTGCGCAGGTAGGCGTCCGCCTTCTGCACCCGCAGGCTCTCCTTCAACAGCTCCGAACCGAAGTACTTGTTTCCCTTCACCTCGACCGTCAGCACCTTGTGCTTCAGACCCTTGTCGACCGTATAGAGCACCGTTCGCGTCGGCGCCTTTTCGTCCCCGATCACCTTCACCGCGACCGTCACGTCGAAGTAGCCCTGCTGCTGCATGAAGTCCTTGATATTGTGCGTGCCTTCGTTCAGCAGATCGTTGTCGATCGTACCCTCTTCGAAGATCGGCACCAGCAGATGCAGGCGGCTCTTCGAGACCTTCGCGCCCTCGACCACCACCTTCACGATCGGCCCCTGGCTGGCCTGGAACTCGTAGTTCAGCGTCTTCGCGGAGGGGTCGTAGGTGGAGCTGCGCAGCGTCGTCGTCGCCTCCAGCCGGTTGTTCTTCTGATAGAACTTGCGCATGTTGTCGAGCGCATTGCTCGTGGTCTGTCGATTGACCTTGCTGCGCTGCTTCAGCTTGCCCTTCTTGCGAAACTGCGGCTCCGTCACGCCGGGGTCGTCGCCCGTGATCTTCACGGCGCCGATGCGCGCCTGCGGGCCAATGTCGACCGTGTAGGTGACGTTGACCTGCTGGCCCGCGTCGTCACGCTCCGTCTTCGCGACAATCTTCGGCTGGTAGTAGCCGTTCTGCTGCAGCACGCCCTTCAGCGCGTCGGTACCCGCGGACACATCGGAGTCGTTGAAGGCCACGCCCGGATTCAGCTTGCTGCCGTACTCCAGCAGCGAGGTCAACTGGTCGCTCTTTACGCCGTCGATCTGCACCCGTCCGACGTAGTAGCGCGCCACGCCGGTGAAGATCAGCGTGACGGAGTCGCCATGCCGCTCGCCGCGTACGGCGATGTTCATGTAGCGGCCCGTGGCGAAGAGGCGCCGCGTCGTCTGCTGCACCTTCTGCGGGTCCAGCGGCTGCCCGGCCTTCTGGGTCAGCTCGCCGGTCAGGCGGTCGCTCTTCTCGAAGATCACGCCGTCATATTTGATGGCATCGACAGTAAGCCCCTTCCACTGCGCGAGGTTCGTCGCCAGCGGAGGCAGGGCCGGGCCGAGACCCTCCGGTTCCGCTGGCTTGTCGGGCGCATTCGGAGTCGCGGCCTGCGATGCCTGGGGAACGGTTGCGGGGATATTCGGCTGGTCGCCGGAGGTCAGCGTGGCAGGCGACCCGACCCCGCCGGGAGTGGACTGGGCATGCGCGAATCCAGCGCATCCGCTGGCCAGAAACAGACCCACCGCAGCCCATACGCGGCGACGCGACGGGCTGAACCGGACGTCTTCCTCGGCGTTGCCAGACCCCAGACGCATTTGTCCCACTCGGTTGACCGCCAATGTCTTGAACTGCTCCCACGTTGTAAATGCGTTGGTGCTATGCGCCTTAGGATGCGGAAAGCAGCCGCGGGGTCACCCCGCCAACTCCGGTCTTCGACCGGGCCGGCGCAAGTCCTTATACTAAGACTAATCGACTCCACCGGGACAGGGCTGCGGGGGAGTAGCAAGGCAGGCCTTCGTCACCATGTCGTCTCCCGTCGCCACCGCACCGCTCCAAGAAGCTCTTCCGCGTGAACCGATCCGCGAAGGGATCACAGACGAGATCAAAGACCGGTATTCGCGCCAGATCCTCTTCCCCGGCATCGGCGCCGAGGGCCAGCAGCGGCTCGCGCGGGCTCATGTCGCCATCGTGGGCGTCGGCGCGACCGGAGCGGCGGCCGCCTCCCTGCTGGCGCGCGCGGGCGTCGGCCACCTCACGCTCATCGACCGGGATTACGTCGAGTCGTCCAACCTCCAGCGGCAGATCCTCTTCGACGAGGCCGACGCCCTCGCCGCCCTGCCCAAGGCCGAGGCCGCACGGCGCAAGATCGCGCTCTTCAACTCCTCCGTCCAGGTCGACGCGCACATCGCCGACCTCGTCCCCGCGAACATCCACGAGCTGCTCGGCCCGGCGCACCTCGTGCTGGACGCGACCGACAACTTCGAGACCCGCTACCTCGTCAACGACCTCTGCGTCGAGACCGGCAAACCCTGGATCTATGCTGCCGCTATCGGCGGATACGCGGCGACCATGAACGTCCTGCCGAAGGGTTCAGCGTATGAGCCAACCGCCTGTCTCGCCTGCCTGTTTCCCAAGCCGCCATCGGGTCCGGTCGAGACCTGCGACACGGCCGGCATCCTCTCCACTGCCGTCAACTACGCGGCCTCCATCCAGGTGACCGAAGCCCTGAAGCTGCTGACCGGCCAGCCGGAGAAGATGCGCCGCACGCTGCTCTCGCACGATCTCTGGACCAACGAGTTCTCGCAGATCTCGACCGCGAAGCCGGGCCCCGGCTGCGCCGTCTGCGGGCGCCGCGAGTTCGCGCACCTGGCCGGCGTCGGACGCCCGCACATCACGCTCTGCGGGCGCAACTCCGTGCAGATCCATGAGCATCACCGGCCGGTCGACTTCGCCCGGATGCGCGAGCGGCTCGCCCGCCACACCGACCTCGAAGACCTGCGCTCGAACGACCTGCTGCTGCGCTTCCGCCGCGGTCCGCATACGGTCACGCTCTTTCCCGACGGCCGTGCGCTGGTGCAGGGAACCACCGACATCGCCCTCGCTCGGACGCTCTACGCTCGCTTCATTGGCTCGTGAAGCGCGGACGCCCAGAAGCTCCATGCGATACAACTATTTTGCGCAAAACTCACTCTGACAGACAGATGCACCATCCCTTTCCTCCGGGATACGCTACCATCTGGGTGGGGGTCGCTCCGGCGGCCTTCGCGGAGCGGTGTCCCGGTGAGCATAAGTTTGGAGATAGCCGCTCTGAGAATCGAGTCCATGAACCCTATTGAAACGCTGCCTGTCCAGGCTGTACCCGAAGTCGCTCCGGAGCAAGCCAAGCCCAAGCCTGGCCTGTTCAAGCGCAACCCGCCCATCGCCGGTGAGGCCGAGGCCATCGAGGCCGCCAAGAACGGCGATGCCGAGGCGTTTTCGAAGCTCTACGCGCTGCACAAGCGCCGCGTGTATACGCTCTGCCTCCGCATGCTGGGCAACGTCTCCGAGGCCGAAGACATGACGCAGGAGGCCTTTCTGCATCTCTTCCGCAAGCTCGGCAGCTTTCGCGGCGAGAGCGCCTTCTCCACCTGGCTGCACCGGCTGACTGTGAATCTTGTGCTCATGCACCTGCGCAAGAAGGGTCTGAATCTGGTTTCGCTCGAAGAGACGATCAACCCGTCGGAAGAGGACGCGCCGAAGCGCGACTTCGGCAGCCGCGACCTGAACCTGACCGGCTCGGTCGACCGCGTCGCGCTCGAGCGCGCCGTCGCATCGCTGCCGCCGGGCTATCGGATGGTCTTCGTACTCCACGACGTGGAGGGATTCGAACATAACGAAATCGCTACGATGCTCGACTGTTCCACCGGGAACAGTAAGTCGCAGCTTCACAAAGCTCGTCTCAAGCTACGTGAGCTTCTTCGCCAGGCCCAGCAGCAGAGCAGCCCCCTGGCCAACTCGGCCCCCAAGGAGGTCCTGCAGTGAGCGACCTGAATAACATCGACTTCGAAAACATGACAGCCGCCGACTTCGAAACCGTCCTCCCCGACCTGTTTGCCTCGGGCGATGGACGCGTCAGCGAAGACCCCCGGCTCCAGAAGTTCCTCGCGGCCAACCCCGACGCAGCCGCGCTCGTGCGCGATCTCGAAACCATCGCGACGCATGCCCGCAGCCTCTTCGACGAGCAGCCTGAGGTCGAGCCCAGCGACGACGTCTGGCTCAATATCCAGAAGAAGCTGAACAGCGAGGATGAAGGCGGCCCGGTAGCCGCAAACGCCTGAAGCGTTCGCCAGAACGAGCAAAAGCCCTCCAGTCCGGAGGGCTTTTGCTTTTGAAAGCGTCCAGATATCGGCGCTGCGTGGGTGGCGACTACAACCGCACCACCGCATGCCCGGCGCACATCTCAGCCGCCTCCTGAACGAAGCGATCCACCAGATCCTCGCCGTTTCGGGCAAGGAACCATACCCCGGCCAGCAGACGCTCCTGAGGGTGGGCGTTCGGGAAGAGATTCAGTGTCAACGCATCGGCGTGCTTGCGCAGGCTGGCTTCCTTCTGCAGTTCGAAGGTCGCGGCCATGCGGCGCAGGCGATTCATCTGGTAGCGCATCTTCGAGCCCGAAACAGCCGCCGAGCGGCCGAGGCTTTCGTCCATCGATGCCAGATACTCCGTCAGCACAGTCAATTCCGCGTCCATCGCGTTGCCGACGGCGGCGATCTTCCGCTTGCCTTCGATCGGCATGGCGCGCGCGCCCAGCTTCTGCGCCAATGCCTCGGACGTGGTCATCACATCGGGTAGCTGAAGTTCATGCTGGGCCAGCAGCGCGCCGATGGCCGGCTCGATCAACGTCGCTGAAAGCCGCGGCAGCACCGGCGTCAGACGCCCGAGAATAGCCTGATAGAGCACCGCGCTCTGGGCAAAGTAGGCGATCTCCGCCGGTCCGCCGATATAGGCGACCGTGGGCAGGATGACGTCCTGAAAGATCGGTCGCAGCAATGCGTTCGGACTGATGCGCTCCGGGGCATCCTCAAGAATCTGCAGCAGTTCGCCAGTCGTGAACGTCTGATTCCCCGCCTTCCAGCTACCGTCCGCCAGATGCCGCAGGAGAAGCCGCTGCCTGGTCGTCGCGTCGAGCAGGAAGAGCAGCGAGGAGCCGGGCTTCACCAGCACCTGGGCGTGGTAGCCAAGCGACTCCAGCTCCGCCGTGCGGGCGAGCAGCGCAGCCTCAAGCTCGCCGGCGCGCGCGATCGCAGCGCGCAAGGCGGACGCGCCCAGTGCGTGGAAATAGTGTCCGGCGGCATCCATCACCACCAGCCCATGCCCGGCGAAGAGCCGCGTCATCAGGCGGCCGAAGGCTCCGCCCAACGTCGGCGCATAGCCTTCGCGAGGCTCGTAACACTCCCGCAGCAGATCGCAGACCGGCGCCCAGCCAAGCAGTTCGCTGGCCTGGTCGAGCACCTGCGAGATCTCAGGGCCAAGCGGCGCCTCGCCGACCGGCGAGCCATTCGAGGTCAGCCCAACTCTCAGCGTCTCAACGGCGTGCTTCGAGAGCAGCGCCACCTGGTCGACCTCGGCCAGGTCGTGGTCGTCGGTCGCGAGCCAGAAGACCGGCACATGCGGCACGCCCGTCGTGCGTTCCGCCTCCGCCGCGCGCGCGATGGCGGTAGCAGCCTTCAGCAGCGTGAACAGCGGCCCGCCGAAGAGCCCCACCTGCTGGCCCGTAACGACGGCGCGCGCACCGGCGCGAAGACGTTCGATGTTCGCCAGCGTCGCCGGCGCCGCGCCAAACTCCGCAGCCTGCAGCGCGAGCGCGTCGGCCAGCTTCGCCGGTTCGGCGACCGCGACAGCCCGGCCCATCCAGCCGGAGAGCGGCTCCGAGCCGTACCAGCCACGAACCGGTTCAGCAGCCGCCAGGTAATCTCCGTAGAGCGCGGAGAGGTGCGGCAGCACGGACATGGGGAAACACTCAGCGCTCATATCTGAACCTTACTAGAAGTCATCAGGTTTTTGGATGCGCCTGCGCATACTCCCGACGCAGAATGATACCGTAGCCCCATGAGCGCTCTGAAAAAAGCCGCAAAGTCCAGCCTTCCCGTCAAAAAGCCCGCCAAAGCCGCGAAGCCGTCCACCAAAGCCGTTGTGCTGAAGTCGAGGGTCTCCTACAAGGGTAAGGTCTTCTCCGTCACCACCGACACGGTCACCGAGCCCGGCGGCGTCACCAGCACCCGCGACGTCATCCGCCATAACGGCTCGGTCATCATCCTTGCGGTCGATACGAGCAAAAATCCCGCCGATCCGACCATCCTCATCGAGCGCCAGTACCGCCACGCCGCCGGCCAGTTCCTGCTGGAGCTTCCCGCGGGGCGCATTGAGCCGGGCGAGGCGCCGTTGGCCGCCGCCAAGCGCGAGCTGATCGAAGAGACCGGCTTCCGCGCCAGGCGCTGGTCGAAGCTCGTCCGCTACTTCGCCAGCCCCGGCTTCCTCTCCGAGACCATGCAGGTCTTCCTCGCCGAAGACATCCGCGCCGGCGTCGCCCAGCCCGAGGAAGACGAGAAGATCGACCTGCTCCACATCCCCCTCTCCGAACTGATCGGCATGATCGAGTCCGGCAAGGTGCTGGACGGCAAGACGATCCTCTCCGTCATGCTCTATGCGGCCAACCGAAAGAAGTAAAACGCACCCATTTTCCGGCCAGCCGCGCATCATACGTCATGCAGGCGACATACGATAGCGAATTTTCCGGCAAACATGACTCGCAAGCCCGTCGGAAAAACCTTCTTTCTTTTGTTCGCGTCCTAACGACATGAGCCGAAGTACAGGCGCGAAAGGCAAGGAAAAGAGGGTTTCTTATGGCGCAATATAAAGGTCAGGTCAAATGGTTCAACAACGCGAAGGGGTACGGCTTTCTCGGACGCGATGGCGGTCCTGACGTCTTTGTCCACTACAGCTCGATTCAGTTGGATGGATACAAGAGCTTGAAGGAAGGCGACGAGGTTGAGTTCGACGTGATCCAGGGCTCCAAAGGACCGCAGGCGGACCAGGTGACCCGGGTCAAGGAAGCGGTTTGAGCAGACCCGCTCCTCAACACAGACTTCTCCCTCCACGAAGCCCTGAAAGAAGATGCATATACTGAAACGGTAGCCGGATAAGCGGCTGCCGTTTGTTTTTTGCCTCACCCTTTTTATGGACAACATCACACTCGCACGTCTGCTCGATGAGACCGCCGCATTGCTGGAGATCGACGGCGCCGACCCGTTCCGCATCCGCTCCTACCGGCGCGCCGCCGAGGCGATCGAGCAGCAGACCGCGCAACTGGCGCCGCTCGCCACGCCAGACGCCGACCCCAAGCTGCTGCTCGCCATCCCCGGCATCGGCAAGGGCATGGCCGCGAACATCCGCGACCTCGTCGCCACCGGCTCCATGCCGCTGCGCGACGAGCTGATGACGAAGTACAAGCCGACCATGCTCGAGCTGCTGCGCCTGCCCGGCATGGGGCCGAAGACCGTCGCGCTGGTCTGGTCCGCGCTGCAGGTCGGCGATATCGACGCGCTCGAAGCCGCCGCCAGAGCCGGCCATCTGAATACGCTCCCTCGCATGGGCGAGAAGTTCACCGCCAAGCTGTTAAAGGGCATCGAAGACTATCGCCGCAACTCCAGCCGCTTCCGCATCGACGAGGCGAAGGAGTTCGCCGAACGCATCGCCAAGCTGATCCTCGCCTTCCCCGGCATCGACCAGGTGACGCCAGCAGGCAGCCTGCGCCGCGGACGCGAGACCGTCGGCGACCTGGACCTGCTCGCCACCGGACCGGCCTGCGAGGCGGACGTCGTCGCCGCCGCAGTCGAGCACGTCGCCACCCTGCCGCTGATCGACAAGCTGATGGCGCGCGGACAGAATAAGGTCACCTTTACCCTGCGCAACAACCTGCAGGTGGACGTACGGCTGCTTCCGCGCGCGAGCTATGGCGCTGCGCTGCAATATTTTACGGGGTCCAAGCACCACAACGTCGCGCTGCGGCAGCGAGCGCTGAAGCGCGGCCTGACGCTCTCCGAATACGCGCTGCTGCGGCTCGAAGACAACGCCATCGTCGCCGCCGCAAGCGAGGAAGAGATCTACAACGCGCTCGACCTCGACTACATTCCGCCGGAGCTGCGCGAGAACTGCGGCGAGATCGAAGCCGCCGCCGCGCACACCCTGCCGAAGCTCATCACGCTGCGCGATCTGCGCGGCGACCTGCACATGCACACCGTCGAAAGCGACGGCACGGCCACCATCCTCGACATGGCCAAGGCGGCCATCGCGCGCGGGCTCGAATACATCGCGATCACCGACCACAGCAAGAACCTCGCCATGACGAACGGCCTGGACGATGTGCGGGCGCTCGCCCACATCCGGCGCATCCGCGAGGTCGACGCGGAGCTGGCCGAGCTCTTCGCCCAGGAAAAAGGCCCGCAGTGGCTGCGCTACCGCAATGCCAAGGCCGGCGACATCCGCCTCACCCACTACGGCGAGGTCATCGAACCGCAGCCGCCCACCGCGGCCTTCCGCGTCCTGCCCGGCATCGAGGTCGACATCCTCGCCGAGGGAGAACTCGACCTCGAAGACGCGACCCTCGCCCAGATGGACATCGTCGTCGCGAGCGTCCACTCGCGCTTCGACCAGCCGATCGACGTCATGACCGCGCGGGTGCTGCGCGCGCTCGAAAACCCCTACGTCAACATCCTCGGCCACGCGACCGGCCGCAAAGTGCTCAAGCGCGAGCCCTACGCCATCGACATCACCGCCATCCTGCGCCGCGCCGCCGAGCTGGGCGTAGCCGTCGAGCACAACGCAGCCCCCGCCCGCGCCGATCTGAACGACCTGCATCTGCGGCTGGCAAAGGAGTTAGGCGTGAAACTCGTCATCAACACCGACGCCCACGCCACCGGCGAGCTCGACCAGATGCACCACGGAATCGTTCAACTGCGCCGCGCCTGGCTGACGGCGGACGACCTGCTGAACACACGCCGGGCTGTGGATTTTCTGGCACTCTTGCGGAAAAGGCCGTAGAATCTCCGTACGGAATGAGTGAGCACCTCTCTCCCCAGGGCGCAACCCACTCAACCGAAGTGCCGGGGTCGAAGAGTCCACAGGCGTGAAGCCGGACCTATCGGGCGGCCAAAAAACCTGACAATTCAGCAGCTATCACCCAATCGCGCCTTCGTGCCGATAAAGGATACGCGCCCGTCGCACGAAAGTACCATAGAGCCGCTGCGGCTCTGTCATTAGCATGATGAAAGAAGAGCTGATTCGATCGCGATGCCGAAATCCGGCTTGCATCCTTTTGACTGCCTCAACAAGAAGGGTTCGAACCCTGTGCTGAACAAGACTCCGCTTCCGATCTCGCCCAACCAGCCCGACAATCATGTGCTGTCGGTGCTCGCCTCGCTACAGCGACTGGTTATCTTCGTCGCGGCGCTGATCTCCGGCGTGACTTTGCTGGCGTGGCTCATCGCGCCGCTGGGGCGTCACATGCCCGACGGCTGGCAGCTCATGAAGGCCAACACCGCGCTGTGCGGCCTGCTCTGCGTCGCGAGCCTCCTGCTCTCGCAGCCGCTACGCCCCCGGCGAGATCTGAAACTGAGCCGCGCGCTGGCCACGCTGGTCGCCTTCATCGGCTCGCTCTGCGTGATCGAGAATCTTTACGGTATCTCCTTTCACATCGACCGCCTGCTTGCGTCCGATCCGCTCGGCGCACACCCCGGCAGAATGTCCGCGCAGACCTCGTGGGGTTTTGTACTGCTGGGCGTCGTGCTGTGCTGCCTGCGCACGCGCAAGGGCTGGGTCTCGAACCTGGCCGACGTGCTCACCATGGTGAACTCCATGCTGATGCTCATCTATATCTCCGGCTACTTCTTCGGCGCGGCCCAGCTTCTGGGGCCCGAGTCGACGCACCGCGTCTCGCCGCAGACGCTGCTGGTGCTGCTCTGCCTCACCTTCACGACCTTCAACCGGCGCGCGGAGTACGGTTCCTTCGGCATTCTGCTGGGCGTGGGCATCGCCGGCGCGACGGCCCGGCTGGCGGCGCCGTTCGCCCTGCTGATGCCCTTCGTGCTGATGTCGTTACTGCTCGGCGTCAGCCGCCTGCACCTGCTTTCGCCCGTCTACGCGATGGCGGTGGCGACGTCGGTAGTCGCGCTGCTGGCCTTCTGCCTGGTGATTGTTCTCTCGCGGCGCGTGGCCGGGCTGGAGCACGAGGTCCGCGAGCTCTCCCTGCGCGACCCCCTCACCGGCGTCTACAACCGGCGCGGCTTCTTCCTGCTGGCCGAGCAGGCGCTGCGCGTCTCGCGCCGTTCGGGCGAGCCCTTCTCGCTGCTCTTCATCGACATCGACAACCTCAAGATCATCAACGACACGCTCGGCCACGAGACCGGCTCCGAGATCCTGCAGCGCATGTCCGCCCTGCTGTTGCAGAACTTCCGCGAGACCGACATCACCGGCCGGCTGGGCGGAGACGAGTTCGTCGTCGCCGGCAAGGCCACCGCCGCCGAGATCGCCGTCGCCACCTACCGGCTGCAGAAGATGGTCGACGCCGCCAACGTAAAGGCCGAGGGCGAACGCCCGCTCAGCTTCAGCTTCGGCCACGTCACCGCGGACCACCGCGCGCCGCAGACGCTGGAGTCCATCATCGGCCGCGCCGACAAGCTGATGTACGAGGCCAAACGCAATAAACGCGACATCTCCGGCGCTCACGCGCTGCCCACCCTGGTGCAGTCGAGTCCGGTCCTGCGCCAGTTCCCCGCACGCTGATTCGTGCATAAACTTAGGTCTGTGGACATTCCTTCGATCACCCGCCTTGCGTGCTTCGCTATTCTGGCCTCGGCCACACTTCCCGCGCAGACAGTGAAGCCGCCCGTCGCGACCCCGCCGGCGACAGTCGCGGCAACCGCGAATACGCCCGCCCCGCCTCCGGCCACGCCGAACCGCGCTCAGATCCTTCGCGGCGCCTATGGCCCCTACCGCGCCAACAACGACCTGCTCTATTACCACCTCGACGTCCGCGTCGACCCCGTCGC
This sequence comes from Granulicella rosea, assembly GCF_900188085.1. Classification (GTDB taxonomy): domain Bacteria; phylum Acidobacteriota; class Terriglobia; order Terriglobales; family Acidobacteriaceae; genus Edaphobacter; species Edaphobacter rosea. The sequence goes on along the minus strand of NZ_FZOU01000001.1, from coordinate 824,877 downwards.
GAAGTCCATCGCGGGTAAGAACACCATCCGCTTCCGCATGCTCGCGGACGGCAGCCGCATCCAGATCGACCTGACGCCCGGATTGAAGGTTGACCGCATCCTGATGGGCGCGACCGAGCTGAAGTACACGCGCGACGAGGGCGCCGTCTTCATCGACTTCCCCCAGACCCTGCGCAAGGGCCAGACCTACACGATCGACTTCCACTACTCCGGCAACCCCGTCGCCAAAGGCCGATTCGGTGGTATGAGCTTCGAAAAAGATCCCACCGGCTCGCCGTGGATCTTCACCGCCTGCGAGGACGACGGCGCCAGCATCTGGTGGCCCAGCAAGGATCAGTGGCGCGACGAGGTCGAGTCGATGGACATCTCCGTCGCCGTGCCCAGCACGCTGACCGATGTCTCGAACGGCCGCTTCGTCGGCAAGACCGACCTTGGCGACGGCTACACCCGTTGGGACTGGCACGTCAGCTACCCGATCAACAGCTACGACGTGGCGTTGAACATCGCCGGCTACGCGCATTTTTCGGACACGCACAACGGCCTCGACATGGACTTCTACGCGCTGCCCGCCGATCTCGACAAGGCGAAGAAGCAGTTCGCTCAGGCGAAAGGAATGCTCGACGCCTTCGAGCACTACCTCGGCGAATACCCCTTCGCGCGCGACGGCTACAAGCTGGTGCAAGTGCCGTACGCCGGCATGGAGCACCAGTCAGCCGTCGCCTACGGCAACCAGTTCGACAACGGCTATCTGCACGTCGACTGGACCCACGTCGGCATCAGCCCGCGCTTCGACTTCATCATCGTCCACGAGAGCGGCCACGAGTGGTTCGGCAACTCCATCACCGCCAACGACGAAGCCGACATGTGGATCCACGAGGCATGGGACACCTATATCGAAAGCCTCTACGTCGAGTACCACTACGGCAAGCCGGACGCGATGAAGTACATCACCGGCTGGCGCGCCAAGGTCAAAAACCGCGAACCCATCGTCACCGAACGCGGCGTGGAGGCGACTCCGCCGCAGGACATGTACTTCAAGGGCGCGCTGATGATCGCGACCCTGCGCAGCATGCTGGACGACGACAAACCCGGCGCCGACGCGCGCTGGTTCGCGCTCCTGCACGACTTCTACCAGCACTTCAAGTATCGGAACATCGACACCGAGCAGGTAGTCGCCTGGTGGAACGAGCGCACTCACCGCAACCTGACGCCGGTCTTCAACCAGTACCTGCGCCACACGGCCATCCCTTGTCTTGAGCTGAACTTCGACCCCGCCACCGGCACGGTGAACTATAAGTGGCAGGCCGAGGAGCAGGGCTTCAACCTGCCCATCCGCGTCGGGACGCCCGGCCACTGGCAGGTCATCACGCCGACGCAGCAGTGGCAGGTGCTGAAGACGCCGCTGACGAAGGAGCAGTTCAGCGTCGCGACAGACCTCTATTTCGTCAACGTCAGCAAGACCTAACCCACCTCAGACGCCCGCCAGCCCAAGCTCCGCCGCATGCTCCTGCAGCGCCCGCAGACAGACCCCGATGTGCTCGTCGATCGACACCCCCAGCAGCTCCGCGCCGAGGGTCATGTCCTCGCGCTTCACGGCGCGGGCAAAGCCCTTGTCTTTCATCTTCTTCTTCACGCCCGCGACCTCCACGTCGTGGATGGACTTCGTCGGCTTCACCAGCGCGCAGGCCGTCAGAAAACCGGAAAGCTCATCGCAGGCAAACAGCGCGCGGTCGAGATGCGTCTCCGGCTTTACGCCTGAGTAGTCGGCGTGCGCAAGAATGGCGTGCAGTATCTCCTCCGGCCAGCCGCGCTCGCGCAGGTACGCGACACCAATGAACGGATGCTCCTCCGCCGCCGGGTGCCGCTCGTAGTCGAAGTCATGCAGCAGCCCCGCGCAGGCGTAACGGTCTACAAACTCGTCCGCTTCCGAACCCGGCAGACCAAGCCGCGCAGCCTCCAGCCGGCCGTACGCCGCAGTCGAAAACGAGACCGACAGCCCATGCTTGCGCAGCGATTCGCCCGCCGTCCACTCCTCCATCAGGGCCAGCGCAGCAGCCCGTGTATGCCCTTCGCTCATGCAAAACCTCCATCCCCATCATCCCCCAAACGTGGAATGTCGCTGAAATGTCATTGCCGGGGCGAATACTGTTTACTACCCTGGTTCCCACTTCGGGTTTCTTTGGCATTTCTAGGCGTATCGACTGAGATTCCCTTGACTCATCGGGCACCCGGTGTCATTCTAGGCTCATCTCCCGGCCGTTATCGGACGTGGGCTGCGGTACCTTGCTCTGGAATCCGCCCGCAATACACAATCTATGGCTACCATGATGGCGTCAGTTGAACAACGTGAGGTCCTGCGTTGCGACCATTGCAGCCTTGTGCAGTTCCGCACCGCTACGGCGACGTGCCGGCGCTGCAAGAAGTGCCTGGAAGTCCCGGTCCCCGTACCGGCGGCAGCTCCACTGGCGCTGGTGCCGACACCTGTCGCCGAAGATGGCGGACTCCAGGTCGCACATGCCGTCCGCGACCTCCGGCACGTCCGCAATCTCTCGCAGCGTCAGCTCGCGACGCGGATGGGCGTACCTCGCACCTATATCTCGAAGATCGAGAACGGCAAGGCGATGCCGACGCTCTCTTCGCTCGACCGCCTGGCCCGAGCGCTGCAGGTCGACATCTCGACCCTGCTGCGCGACGCCAACGGCCGCCACTCCAACGAGACGGCCATGCTGATGACCGACCCGTTCCTCGCCGAGATCGCCGCCTACACCTCGCAGCTCGATACGCTGCAGCGGTCGATCTTCCTGAACCACGTCCGCGAACTGGCCGCAGGCCGCCGCCGGACCGCCTAGCTTCAAACCACCTGCAACGGCGCGCCGTTCCTCTCTCCGGGGGCGGCGCGCTGGACTGTTTAGCGGGCATGTCTCCCATTGCACGGCTCAATCCGCTATGCTAGCGTCAGTACCTGCGAGGCCGCCGTTGCGTCAGTCTGTTCCCAGCCGTGTGCATGAGCTCTCCGCCGAGGAGGCTCTCATCTACCGGCAACTCGACCCACAGAAGATTCCTCAGCACGTCGCCATCATCATGGACGGCAATGGCCGCTGGGCGGGCAAACGCGCGCTCAAGCGCTTTCTCGGCCACCAGCAGGGCGCCGAATCCGTCCAGTTCGTCGTCGAGACCGCATCGCGCATCGATCTGCCCTGGCTGACGCTCTACGCGTTCTCGCTCGAGAACAACCTGCGCCGGCCGAAGGCCGAGGTCAGCTTCCTGATGAAGCTGCTGAAGAACTACCTGGTCGGCAACGTGAAGCGGATGAACGACAACAACGTCCGCATGGCCTACATCGGCCGCACCACCGGCCTGCCCAACGAGATTCAGGACACGATGCAGTGGGCGTCCGAGGAGACGGCCAAGAACACCGGCACCACCCTCACCCTCGCGCTGAACTACGGCTCTCGCTCGGAGATCGTCGACGCGACGCGCTCGCTCGTGCAGAGCCTGATCGACGAGGCGCACACCCGCGGCTGTTCGCTCGAAGACCTGCTGCAGGTGGATTCGCTCGACTCGCGCATCGACGAGGCGCAGCTTTCGGCCAATCTCTACACCGCGCACATGCCCGACCCGGATCTCGTCGTCCGCACCTCGGGCGAGCAGCGCATCTCGAACTTCCTGCTGTGGCAGATCGCCTACGCCGAGATCTTCGTGACCGACCGCCTGTGGCCGGACTTCCGCGGCATCCACCTGCTTGAAGCGATCCAGAACTTCCAGCAGCGCGAACGTCGCTTCGGCGGTCTGGGCGAAGGCACGGACGAGCATCTCGAAGGCCGGGACGACGCGTTGGAGACGCCCGAGAGCATCGCCGCCGAACTGGCGCGGGGCTAGCACCCGTCAATCTGACGGCGGACGATACGGTATCCTGCTGGAAGCCCAATGAAACGAATCCTCACTGCCATCGTCCTGATCGCCGCCGTCGTCTCCCTCGTCTTTTACGGCCCGGTCTGGGGTATCGCGCTGGCTGCGGCCTTGGTCGCATGCCTGGCCGCAATCGAGTACCGCGCGCTGGCGCATGAGACCGGCGTCCACATTCCGATGTGGTGGATCATCTCGGCCACGCTGATCGTCTTCTACTTCACCATCAAGCTGACGGAGTTCGAGCTGCCCGTGCTGTCGCTGCTGGCATTCGTGCTGCTGGCCTGGTCCGGCTTTCGCGCGCCCCTCGAACGCGTGCTGCCGGACGCCTCGCTCGGACTCTTTTCGCTTATCTATATTGTGTATCCGCTGACGCTGCTGCCGCTGATCCGCAACCACGAGGACGGGACCGGCCTGCTCATCTTCCTCTTCGTCTGCGTCTGGTCGGGCGACATCGCGGCTCTCTACATCGGCAAAAACTTCGGCAGGCGCAAGCTCACCCGGCTGAGCCCGAACAAGACCTGGGAGGGTTCGATCGCGTCCATCGTCGGCAGCGTGGTCTTCGGCATGGGCATCTATTACCTCGGCATCCACCTCTCGAACCGCGGCTGGACCGGCCTGCACATCGACATTCCGGCGTGGCAGATGTTGCTGCTGGCGATGATCCTGAACATCGCCGCCCAGCTCGGCGACCTGCTGGAGTCGGCGATCAAGCGCGGAGCCGGCGTCAAAGATTCCGGCACGATGCTGCCCGGACACGGCGGCATCCTCGACCGCATCGACGCTTTGCTGCTCGCCGCGCCGGTGCTCTGGTACGTGCTGTTGCTGAAAGACTGGCAGGGGTTGTTCCGCTAACATTGGACGAATACGCCCGGTTCCTCCACCAACGGAGAGACCGGGCGTCTCCGCCTGTTCGGGCTAGAACGAACAGGTCGGCACGGAACCCGACGTGGTAAAGGTGGACGTCGTCACGCCCGTGCCCGACGGCGTGATGTTCGAGTTATCCAGATAGACCGTTGCGTCCTTGTCGCCCGACTGCGTCGTGACATCGAGGCTGATGTTCGCAAGATAGACCTGGGCAAGGTTGCTGGAGTTGTATCCCGCGAGCTCTGTATAGGCGCCCGAGATCGACGAGACCGACTTGACCCCATTCACGAGGATGTCCTGAAACTGGGGCGTGCCCGAGGTTCCGCTGCAGCTTCCATAGGCCGCGTTCACCACGATCAGGTGCTTCGCATTGGTGATGCAGGTGTTTTGATAGGTGACCTGCTTCACCAGCCCGCCGCACTCGCTATCCGTCTTGATATTGATCGCGTTGGCGTCGCCCGAGGCCGTGCCGCTGTGATCGTTGCCGTAGACATAGTTGCCCGTGAAAAGCACGTTTGTTACACCATCGAAGGTCTGACTGCCGATCGACAGGCCATGCGTTCCGTAAAGCTTCGTTCCCTTCACCGTGATGTTCGAGGCCGCCGAGGCGTTCGTCTTGACCGCGATGCCGTCGTCGCCGGCCTCGATCGAGGAGTTGATCACCGAGACATTGGCGATGCTATCGATGTCGATGCCATCCGCATTGGCGCGAGTGGCAGGAGTCAGGATCGTGACCCCGTAGACCGTCGCGCCGTTGCCGCCCTGGATGTACAGATTCGGGTGTGCTGCCTGCTGAAGCGTGATCTGGTAGGCGATGAAGTTATTGGCGCTGTTCGTCTGCACCAGACGCGGCGTTCCGGAGATCGCGGACAGGTCGCCACGCCCGTCGATTGCGCCGGTTCCACCCAGAAACGAGTTCGTACCCTCGATGTAGATAAGCTCCGATTGGCTGGAGTAGCTGTTGTTCCCTTCGAGCGTCACACCGCTATCCACCACCAGTCCCTCGCCGTTGACCGTAAGCTTGTCGGAGTAGAAAGCGTTATCGGAGCCAGACGAGGCCAGCACGACGCTCTTGCCCGTTCCGGCACAGGCGTTCAGCGCCGTTTGAAGACGGCTCGTGTCGTCCGACGTAGGGGGCGACGAACGCTGAGAGGTCGAGAACTGCGCCGTGAGCGTCTGGCAAACGGCAGGGTAGCTCGGCGTGCCGACCGTGCGGGAGTCGCCGGTCGCGTAGGTCTGCGCCGCGGCGCCGAGGGTAAGGAAACAGGAAACGACACTGCAGCCAAGTGCGGTCTTGATCGTACGTTGCATGCATATTCTCCAAAAAAGTGGGTGAGACGCCCGGAGGGGAGCACTCCGGGAGGATTGCGGATGAGGTGCGAGACCTGATCGAACTCCTGCCGGACGGCCAATCCGGTGAGTCCGTGGTCTAACCATCTGTTCGTCACCGCTTCGAGCCCTATGCATAAAGCGGAGAAAATCTACCGGTATTCGCACGTCGATGTCAATAAAATTGAGAATCAAGCAGATAAATGAATAAAAACAAGGATCGAGGTCGGACCAGTCGGCCATCCTCATCGCTCTCTGCGCCACCCAATTCATCAGATCGGCCGCTCAGGCGTCCATCCGCCTTCTCGCTACGCGACAGAGCACCCAAGCCTCAAATCTGCGAAAATACCAAAGTGAAGAAGATCGCGATTCTCGGCTCGACCGGCTCCATCGGCGCATCAACCCTATCTATCTGCGAGTCGTTTCCCGACCGCTACCTGCCCGTCGCGCTGGCCGCGGGCTCGAACGTCGACGCAGCCTTCGAGCAGGCGAAGCGCTGGCGGCCAACGCTTCTCTCCATCGCGACCGAGGCCCATGCCGCCGAGCTCCGGGCTCGTCTGAAAAGCGCGGACATTCCCGGCGTCGAGGTCGTCTGGGGCACGGCGGGCACCGTCGCCGTCGCCACGCACCCGGAGATCGAGTTCGTCGTTTCCGCGATTGTGGGTGTGGCCGGGTTGGAGGCGACGTACGCGGCCGTGCAGGCGGGCAAGACCATCGGCCTCGCCAACAAGGAGTGCCTCGTCGCGGCGGGTGACCTCATCATCGCGGCCGCGCGCGAAAAAGGCGTGGCCCTGCTGCCGATCGATTCCGAACACAACGCCGTGCATCAGTGCATGCGGGGCGGCGCGCCGGCGGAGGTCAAGCAGGTCTGGCTGACCGCATCCGGCGGGCCTTTCCGCAACACCCCGGCGGCGGACTTCGCCGGCATCACCCCGGCGCAGGCGCTCAAGCATCCCACCTGGGTAATGGGACAACGCATCACCATCGACTCCGCGACCATGATGAACAAGGGCTTCGAGGTCATCGAGGCCTGCCGTTTGTTCGACTTACCGGCAGCGCAGGTGCGCGTGACGGTGCATCCGCAGTCGACCGTGCACTCGTTGGTCGAGTTCATCGACGGCAGCATCCTGGCGCAGATCTCGGTTACGGACATGCGCCTGCCGATCCTCTACGCGCTGGCCTACCCCGAGCGTCCGAAGTCGGACCTGACCTTCGACCTCAGTCTGCTCTCGCATCTCGACTTCAGCCAGCCCGACCTCGCACGCTTCCCTTGCCTGCGTCTGGCGTATGAGGCCGCGGACGCCGGGCCGTCTGCCTGCATTGCATTGAACGCCGCCGACGAGATCGCCGTAGCCGCCTTTCTTTCGCACGAGATACCCTTCCTCGGCATCCCGCGTACAATCGAGCGTGTGCTGGAGCTAACCCCTGCCGCTCGCCCCGCGTCTATCTCCGAGGTGCTTGCCGCCGACCGGATGGCCCGCACCGTCGCACGCGAGGTCATCGCCAGCCACAGCATCACCGAGGCGCACGTTTCCCTATGATCATCGCCATTATTCGTCTTCTGATCGTCCTTGGCATCATGGTGCTCGTCCATGAGTTCGGCCACTTTGCGGTCGCCAAGCTCTGCGGCATCCGTGTCGAGACGTTTTCCATCGGCTTCGGCAAGCGGCTCTTCGGCTTCCGCCGCGGCGATACGGACTACCGGCTCTCGCTCCTGCCGCTCGGCGGCTATGTGAAGATGGCGGGCGACAACCCTGGCGAGGCCCCCACGGGCGACCCCGGCGAGTTCAACGCGCACCCCCGCTGGCAGCGCGTGCTGGTCGCGCTCGCAGGGCCAGTCGCGAACTTCATCCTCGCGCTGTTCATCATGACCGTCGTCTACATGAACCACCATGAGACCGACGCCTACCTGAGCGGTGCGGCGCGCAACGACTACACGCTGGTGAACACACCCGCCGCGAAGACCGGCATCCACCCCGGCGACACCATCGTCCACTACGACAACGCCGAGAATCCGGACTGGGAGACGATCGTCACGCAGTCGCTGCTGAACGTCGGCCGCACGGTTCCGTTCTCCTATACGCACGACGGCCAGCGCTTCGACACCACCATCCTCGTCGCCGGCACCAAGGATGACGCCGTCAACGGCGATATTCCGGCGCTGCTGGGCCACATCGGCCTCGCGCCGCGCTACCAGGATGCGCCCGTGAAGGTCGACCGGGTGACGCCCGATACTCCCGCAGCCGCGGCCGGTCTGCAGCCGGGAGACCTGATCGCCGGCATCGACGGCATCTCCATCCACAGCGTTCCGGCCCTGCTCGCCTATCTGCAGGACCAGAACGGCAAGCCATCCGTCCTCAGCCTCGTGCGCAACGGCCACACGCTGCAACAGCCGATCACGCCGCAAAAGATGCCCGGCGGCGACGGCACCACCGGTTACCGGCTCGGCTTCAGTTACCTGCGCCCCCCGGTGAAGGTCGACAAGCTGGCCTTCCCCGCCGCGGTCTCCGAGGCATGGGCCTACAACCTGAAGAACGCGCTTCTGATCAAATCGGTGCTCAAGGGCCTGTTCCAGCGACGCGTCTCGCCGGCGGCGCTCTCCGGTCCGATCGGCATCGGCCAGCAGGTCGACTCCGCCGCAAAGCAGGGTTACTGGACGCTGATGGAGCTGATGGCGGTCATCAGCATCAACCTCGGCATCTTCAACCTGCTGCCGATCCCGATCCTCGACGGCGGCATGATCACCTTCCTGGCGGTCGAATCCGTTATCCGGCGCGACATCAACCAGCAGATCAAGGAGCGCGTCTACCAGGTCGCCTTCGTCTGCCTGCTGATCTTCGCCGCGATGGTCATCTTCAACGACATCTCCAAGCTGCCCGGGCATTTGAAGCTGTAGCCACTCCACAAACGTCCGTCATCCTGAATGCAGTTCAGGATGACGATCTTCTTATGCTCTAGCCTCGGCGCAGCTCCGCGACAATCTCCGCCGCAGCCCTGCGCGCATCGTCCGCCTGGTCAAGCGGGAAGCTGATCGCCCCCACCCGCGCATGGCCGCCGCCGCCGTAGCGCTCGCAGATCTTCGACAGGTCGATCAGCTCCGACACAGGCCGTGTCGTCCAGGGATTGGTTCCCACCGATATTTTCGTCCGAAAGCTCGACTTACTCAGGCCCACGGTATAAGTCGCGTCGGGATGTAAGTAGTACGGGATGAACTTACTGTAACCCTCGGTCGGTTTATCCGTGATGTCGAAGAAGATCGCGCCATCGACGAGCTGCGCGCGGGACCGGATGAGTTCGATCTCGGTCCGGTGCTTGGCCAGGAGCGGCTCCACCAGCTCCTGCAGGAAGGGCTGGTCGAGCACCTGCTGCAGGCTCATCTCGGTGAGCAGCGGAATGATGCGCGGCACAAGGTCCGGATCGCTCGAACTCTCGATCACCATGGTCAGCTTCATCGCTGGCTCGCCCATCTCGACCGCGGCCTTCGCGCTCTCGTACTTCGCTCCGTCGACGATGTCCGCCCAATAGATAAGATCTTCCAACCCACTTACATCGAAGCCGAACCTCGTCTTACCAATATGCGCGATAAAGCTGGTGCAGGAGGTATAAGTCGGATCGAAGAAATGCCGCATCGACTTACTCCCGTCAGCCTGCTGCGCCTCGAACTGGGCTAACTCCTCCGGCGTCTGAAAGGCGCTGCGATGGTGATCGAACCACCACGTAATCAGCGGCGAGGGAGAGTATTTGAAGTCCACGATGGCATTCTCCTCCGGCGAAAATGCCGACTCGTCGAACAGGCCGCCGGCCTTGTGCAGCAGCCCGCGATACTCGTACCCCGCGGCCGTGCCGATGCACTGGCGATGAAACCGCGTGAACAGCGAGGCCGAGCATGCGCCGTCGAAACACTTGTCGTGATAGAAGACCCGAAGATTCAAAGCAACTCCCTTGGCCCATATGCGGGCGACTCCTCCAGCATACCGGCAGCCAAGTATGATCGAAGCACCCATGTATTCGGAATCCCCCCAACCCCGGAAGCACCCGCTGCACAACCTCTTCATCGGCGACGACGGCCTGCGCGCCGGCTGGAGCGTCCTGCTCTTCTTCGCCTTTGTCGCCGGCTTTGCGACGCTCTGGCATATGCTCGTCCGCCAGCTTCACCTCATGCGCGGCATGGGAGCCCATGCGCCGATGACCTGGACTCGCGTTCTGCTCACCGACGGAGGCAACTTCGCCATCTTCGCGCTTGCCGCATGGCTGATGTCGCTCATCGAACGCCGCCGCTTCGGCATCTACGGCCTGTCCGCGCGGCGCTGGTTGGGCGACTTTCTGGCCGGCCTCGCCTGGGGACTGGCGGCGCTCTCGCTGCTCATCGGCTGCCTGTTCGCCACGCATCTGCTGGCCTTCGACGGAGTCAGCCTGCACGGCGCGAACGCGGTCGGCCTCGGCGCGAAATGGCTGCTTGCCTTCCTGCTCGTCGGCTTCTTCGAGGAGTTCCTCACCCGCGGCTACATCCAGTACACCGCCGCGCGCGGCATCCGCAGGCTGGTGCTGCGCGTGGCGCCCGACAGCCCGCACGCCGACACGATCGCCTTCTGGATCACGGCCATCCTGCTCTCCGCCGCGCTCTTCATGTACCTGCACACCGGCAATCCGGGCGAGACCTTCATCGGTATCCTCGCCGTCGGCGTTGCGGGCCTGACCTTCGTCTTCAGCCTATGGCGCACCGGCACGCTCTGGTGGGCGATCGGCTTCCACGCCGCGTGGGACTGGGCGCAATCGTACCTCTACGGCGTCGCCGACTCCGGCGGCATGGTCGCGGGCCACCTGCTCAACACGCACCCCACCGGTTCGCCCCTGCTCTCCGGCGGCACGACCGGGCCGGAGGGCAGCATCTTCGTCATTCCCACCCTGGCGCTGGTCTGCCTCGCGATCCACATCACCCTGCCTCGCCGCGGCGGCGCGGGCATTTACACTCAGCAGTAGAGCATGAGCTTCAGCGATCCTACCCCCGCGCACGATCCAGACTCCGCGCACGATTCGGAACCACGGCTCTTTACCCGCGCCTCCGCTGCGGAGCCGGAAGATCGGCCGAGGCGCCGAGGCCCCGGCAGCCTGCTGAAGATCGGAGTCGCCGCCGCCGTCCTCATCCCGCTGCTTGCGGCTGGAGGGGCGATCGGCGGACGCCACTGGCTTCGCCGCGCCGCAACCGACGCGCTGCCCCAGATCGACGGCTCGCTCGCCGTCCCCGGCCTCACCTCGCCGGTCACGGTCCAGCGCGACGCGCATGGCGTGCCCCACCTGCGCGCCGCCAGCATGGACGACCTCGTCCTCGCGCAGGGCTACACCACCGCGCAGGATCGCCTGTGGCAGATGGACATGATCCGCCGCCACGCCGCGGGCGAGCTGGCCGCCATCCTCGGTTCGAAGCTCGTCGCGCACGACCGCACCCAGCGTACGCTGCAGATTCGCGCCTCCGCCGATCGCGCCCTGGCCGCGCTGCCTGCCGACCAGCTCCACTGGCTGACGCTCTACGCCCAGGGCGTCAACGCGGCGATGGAGACCCAGCGCGCCAGCGGGCATCTTCCGGTCGAGTTCCGCGTCCTGCACTATGAGCCCGCGCCCTGGACGCCGCGCGATTCCCTGCTGGTCTCGCTTGCCATGTTCGAAGACCTGACCAACGCCTTCCCGCAGAAGCTCGCCCGCGAGGCGCTCTCCGCGCGGCTGCCGGCGCAGCTTGCCGCCGATCTCTACCCCGTCGGCTCCTGGCGCGACCATCCGCCCGCCGCCGGCGTGCTCGACCTGACCATCGAAGGCCCGCCCATCGAGGAGGTGCCGCTCGACGAGTCGCAGAATTTGTTCGCCCGGAACCAGCCAGTCGGCGACGCGATCGACCGCCTGCGCGAGCTGCACAGCAGCCTTGGCGCAAGCTGTCCCACCTGCACCTCCGGCTCGAACGACTGGGTCGTCGCCGGCTCGCGCACTGCCTCCGGTAAACCGTTGCTTTCAGACGACATGCACCTGCACCTCGGCGTGCCAGACACCTGGTACGAGATCGGCCTTTCGGGCCCGGACGACTTCGACGTCGCGGGCGTCTCGCTGCCCGGCGTGCCCTTCGTCGTCGTCGGCCACAACCGCCATATCGCCTGGGGCATCACCTACCTCTTCGCCGATGTGCAGGATCTCTACATCGAGCAGACGCGCGGCACGGGCGCGGCGACCGAGTTCCAGACTACGGACGGCGCCTGGCAACCGGTCGCGCATCACCCCGAGACGATCCAGGTGCGCGGCGGTAAGGATGTCTCGCTCGACGTGACGGCCACCGTCCATGGCGGGATCGAAACCCCGATCCTGACTCCAATCCTGCCCGGCGAGAGCCGCGGCATCGCTCTGCGCTGGACCGCATACGACCCCGCCCTCGTGCCCATGCCGCTCTTCGCCGTCGACAGCGCGCACGACTGGCCGAGCTTCACGGCCGCGGTCAGCGGCTTCGGCGGCCCGGCGCAGAACGCCGTCTACGCCGACGACCAGGGCCACATCGGCTACCACGCCATCGGCCGCGTGCCCATTCGCGGGCCGCACCAGCCCGCGCCGGCGGTCATCCCCGCCGACATCGCGGTGCCGAAGATCGAGCCGCCCATCGGCAAGACCATTCTGCCCTCGGACGAGAGTCCGCTTTCGCCAATCGGGATTGGATCGAACGAACCGAAGCCCGCGGTCGTCCCCATCGGCGCTCCGATCAGCTCGGTCCCCGTACAGGCCACGGCGGCGAACGAGTGGTCCGGCTACATTCCATTCGACCAGATGCCGCAGGTCTTCGACCCCGCGGGCGGCGTGCTCGCCACCGCCAACGCACGCATCACGCCCGACGACTACCCCTACCGGATCGCCGACAACTGGGCCGCACCCTATCGCAACGAGCGCATCTGGCACTTTCTGACCGCGCACAACAAGCTCACCGCGACCGACATGCTGGCGCTCCAGAACGACGTCTACTCCGACTTCGACCATGTGCTGGCGCAGCGCTTCGCCTATGCGATCGACCACAGCGCCGCGCTGGCTGCCCGCCCGGCCCGCGAGCAGAAGGGTCTGCGCCAGGCCGCCGATCTGCTGCGCAAGTGGAACGGCCGCATGGATGCCGACGCCGCGGCCCCGGCCATCGTCGCCGCCGCGCACCGGGCTCTGTGGCAGATCCTGCTCAGCACGCACGTCTCCGGCGCATCGCCCAAAGACGACCTCGGCGAGCTCTACCTCTGGAACCAGAAGGACTATGCGCTCGAACAGATCGTCGCGCACACGCCCGCGCGTTGGCTGCCCCCGGCCTTCAAGACATGGGACGACCTCATGGCCTCCGCACTCGACAAGGGCCTGAACGATGCGCACGCGCCCAGCGACCTGAGCACGTGGCGCTACGGCAAGGTTCATCCCTTCGAGATCGAACACCCGGTCTTCGAGGCCTCCACATGGCTTCGCCGGCTGCTTGGCTGGCCCATCGGCAGCGGCGCGCACCCGCTCTCCGGCGACCACTCCACGGTGAAGCAGGTCGACCGCAGCTTCGGGCCGTCCGAGCGTCTGACGGTCGATTTTGCGAACCTCGACGAATCGACCCTGAACGTGGTCATGGGCGAGTCCGGCAACCCGGCCAGCCCATGGTTCGCCGACCAGTTTCCCGCCTGGTACAAGGCCGCGACCTTCAAACTGCCCTTCAGCGAGCAGGCCGTGACGGCTGCCGCAACGCATAACCTGACGCTGACTCCCCGCTGACGGGCGCCCTGTATCCTAACCTTCAACCATCGATGCCTGCCCCTCGCACCAACCCGCGCCTGCACCTGGCCCTGATCCCGCTTGCGGCGCTCGTCGCAGTCCTGCCGCTGATCCTGCATGGCTGCTCCTGCGGGCACGACTTCGACTTCCACATCCTGAGCTGGATGGAGGCCGGGCAACAGCTTCTCCACGGCCACATGCCCCAGTGGGCCGACACCCCGGCATGGAACGCCGGCGAGCCGCGCTTCGTCTTTTACCCGCCGCTCTCCTGGCTGATCGGCGCTTTGCTGGGTCTGCTCCTGCCGTGGAAGTTTGCGCCCATCGCCTACACCTGGCTGGCCCTGACCGCGAGCGGCCTGGCTCTGCACCGGCTGGCGCGCGTCTACGCCGGACCAACGGCGGCGACGCTGGCCGCGATCCTCTACCTCGCGAATCCTTACATGCTCTTCACCGCGTACGAGCGCACTGCCTATGCCGAGCTGCTGGCCGCCGCATGGATGCCGCTGCTCCTGCAGGCCATCCTCGCCGAGGAGGTTACCGCACCGGCCATCGCCCTGCCGGTCGCGCTGCTGTGGCTGACCAACGCACCCGCAGGCGTGATGGGCTGCTACGCGCTGGCATTTCTCGGCGCCATCCGGCTGGCGCAGACGCCCGCAGGCAGACGCCTCAAGCTCGCCGCCAACGGATGCGGAGGACTGATGCTCGGCCTCTGCTCCATCGCCTTCTACCTGCTGCCCGCGGCCGCCGAACAGAAGTACGTGCAGGTCGCCATGGCCGTCATCCCCGGCATGCGCATCGCTGACAACACACTCTTCCACATCACCGGCGACGGCCCGCACGACGACGTGCTTCATACGGCCTCGGTCATTGCCGTCATCCTGCTCGCAGCCGCCATCCTTTCACTTGCCTTTTCATGGCTCGCCCCAAAAGTCCGTCATCCTGAGCGAAGCGAAGGATCCCCGTATTTGTTTTTCGCAAGGAGTAACCCAGCTTTCGCGCTGGGCGCTTTAACCGGCACCATCGCCCTGCTCCTCACCCCCATCGCGCTACCCGTCTGGCAGCACGCGCCCAAGCTCGCCTTCCTGCAGTTCCCGTGGCGCATCCTCGCCATTCTGGCAGCCGTCTTCGGCCTCGCCGCCGCCAAGGCATTGAATCCACTGCGTCTGAAACCCTTGTCCCTGACCGCCGTCGCACTGGCCGGGGCAGCTGCGTTGATCCTGCCCGCCTACCGCAACTTCGCCCAGCCCTGCGACCCGGCCGACACGGTCGAGGCGCGCCTGGCGCTCTTTCACTCCCCCGCCGGAACCGATCCCACCGACGAATATACCCCCGCCCCCGCCGATAACGACTCCCTGAAGCACGCCGACCCGCCCTACTGGCTCCTGCCTCCACAGGCCGCCTACGCCCAGCCGGTGCAGACGGCGCCTGGCCCCGCTCCGCGTCAACTTACGCTCAACCTGCCGCAGCCGGAGACGCTCGTTCTGAACCTGCGCGCCTACCCCTCTTGGCGTGTGACGCGCAACGGCCAGATCTTTCCCGCGAGGGTCGAACGCGCGGACGGCCTGCTCGCCCTGCCTCTGCCCGCCGGTCCGTCCAGCATCCTCGTGAAGGAGGCAAAACCGTGGCAGATGCCCGACCGAGCGGTCGGCGACGCCATCTCGGTCGTCAGCCTCGCGCTCTTCGCCCTCTACCGCGGACGGCGGCCAGCCGCATCGCGCGCAGTCGCGTAAAATCGAATGTGATGGCCCTCAACGTGAAAGACCTCCTCAGCTCTGGCGCCGCGCTCACCGATCAGGCTCTTGAACGCCTGCTTCCCGGCCCCGACACGCTCCCGCACTCCATCCACCGCGCCATGCGCCACAGCACCTTCGCGGGCGGCAAGCGGCTGCGTCCGATCCTCTGCATCGAAGCCGCGCGCATGGTCGCGGGAACGCTGCCCGAAGGCGTGGCCGACCTCGGCGCCGCGCTCGAGATGCTGCACACCTACTCGCTGATCCACGACGATCTGCCCGCGCTCGACAACGACGACCTGCGCCGCGGTCAGCCGACCTGCCACGTCGCCTTCGGCGAGGCGACCGCCATCCTCGCCGGCGACGCGCTGCAGACGCTCGCCTTCCAGACCATCGCCAGCCTGCCCGCCGCGCCCGCGACCGTCGTCGCCGTGCTGCGCGAGGTGGCGATCGCCGTCGGAACCGGCGTCGGCCGCGTGGGAGACCTCGAAACCTCGCTCGCCCCCGGCATGATCGGCGGACAGGTGATGGACATCGAAGGCGAGGGCGTAAAGCCCACCGCCGCCATGGTCGAGGCCATCCACCGCGCCAAGACCGGCGCGCTCATCACGGTCAGCATCGTCGCCGGAGGACTCTACGGCAGCGCGCAGCCCAGCGAAGACACGATCGCCCGCCTGCGCACCTTCGGCGAAAAGGCCGGCCTCGCCTTCCAGATCGTCGACGACGTGCTGGACATGACGCAGGACTCCGCCCAATTGGGCAAGACCGCCGGCAAGGACACCGCCGCCGACAAGGCCACGTGGCCCGCCGTCTACGGCATCGAGCGGTCGATCCAGGACGCAGAACAGCTCATCGCCGACGCCTTCGACGCGCTCACGCCCTTCGGCGAGGCAGCCGCGCCGCTCAAGGCGCTCGCCCAGTACCTGACGGCGCGCAAAAACTGATGAGCTTCACGGAAGACAACGTGATCGCCGCCCTGCGCGACTGCTACGACCCCGAGATCCCGCTGAACATCGTGGACCTCGGTCTGGTTCAGCGGATCGCCCTTGCGCCGGACCTCGACGTGCCCGGCGCGGGCATCGCCGGCGTGCCCCAGCGGCATCTGCTGACGCTCGACCTGATCCCCACCGGCGACGACGAGGGCAAGCAGGCGCAACTGACCGCGCAGATCCAGAACCGGCTCGCCGGCATCTTTGAGATCTCGCGGACGACCATCCATCTGCACGAGACGCCCGTGTGGACGCCGCAGCTCATCTCCCGCGAGGGCCGCCGCATCCTGAAGCTCGACCAGCCGCAGTTTCCCATCCTGAACAACCGCATCCGGTAGTGCGGGCTAAACTGGAGACAATGCCTCCCGCGAAACCCAGAACGCCGCGCAAGCCCAAGCTCGTCCCACCGCCCGCCCCCGCCTCCGAGCACCCGATCCATCCCTTCGATACGGCCTACGGGGTCGATACCAGCGGCCTGATCCCGCAGCGCGAGCTCCTCATCGGCCACCCCAACGACGAGCACATCACCGCCTACTACGGCGTCGCGCCCAGCATCCTGGATACGCTGATCGACCTGTGGCAGTTACTCAAACCGGCGCCGCTCTATCCGCTCGAACGCTACACCTTCGTTGACTTCGGCGCGGGCAAGGGACGCGCCATGCTCGCGGCCTCGCTGCAGCCGTTCAAGGCCGTCATCGGCGTGGAGATGAACCCCGCGCTCGCCGACATCGCCGAGGCGAACCTCGAAATCTTTCCGCTGCATGCAGCACCCCTTGCGCCAGCAAGGGTAGTTCAGATAGACGCGCTGGAGTTCGACCTGCCCAAAGGCCCCGTGCTCGCCTTCATGTTCCACCCGTTCGAGGCGCCCGTCCTGCGGCGCCTGCTGCGGCGCGTCGAGCACGCCTTCCACGACCGCGCGGGCGAGTTCGACCTGCTCTACGTCAACTCCGAACACGCGCCGGTGCTCGACCACAACCCGGCCTTTACGCAGCTCTTCTTCGGCAAGGTGGCGATGAGCACCGAGGACCATATCGCCGACCTCGCCGCCATCGCCGCGCAAAAAGAGTACGGCTCGACCGGCGACGAGGAGTGCGCCGTCTACCGCTTCACCGGCCGCAAGCCGATTGAGGCCAACCCCAATCTCGGTTAGGATGGAGAAGCGGGTTTAAAAGCGGGCAAAAGGGAGATTTTCGAATGAGTGCACACTCTGAAGCATCGTTTCTGGAGCGCTGGTGGGGGCTCCTGGTCATCGCCTACGGCGTCATCTTCGTCACATGCATCTGCTCGTGGATGCCGACCTGGTAAGAGTTCTTCGATAGAGTTTGCAAGCGAAGGGCACGGCTCATAAGCCGTGCCCTTGGCTTTTGTGACGACTACCCTACAATCTTGCCCGCACCTTCCCCCACTGGCATCGGCGAAGGAGCAGGCGCAGCAGCCTTGAGCAACTCACCGCCGGCCTTGTACCAATCCACCTTGCGCGTAACGACCATCACTGCGGCCAGCACAGCGAAGAGCAGCAGCGAGCCAAGGATGAGCGCGTTGTCCTCGCTGATCAGCAGACCGTACACCGCTGCATACAGCGTCGCCAGCATCGCGCCGAAGCCGACGCCGCGCGCGACGGCTCGCAGGACATACGAGAGATAAAATGTCAGCAGTCCAATGCATGCGACGCTCGCGATCATGTACGCCAGCGCGAACGCGATATGCTCCGAGAAACTGACCAGCAGCAGGAAGAAAATTGCCAGACCGAAGCCCACCAGCAGGTACTGCACCGGGTGGATCGGCAGCTCCTTCAACATCTCGAAGAGGAAGAAACCGCCGAAGGTCAGCACAACGAACAGGATGCCGTACTTCGTCGCGCGGTCGCTCAGCTTGTAGGGATCGATCGGCGTCAGCAGGCTCACATCCATCGTATCGATCGGCTTGGCCGAGACCATCTGAACCTGCGTTCCCGTGGCCAATGACGAAACATCCCATGACGCGGTAAACCCGTCGCGACTCACTGTCCTATTCCGTGGCAAAAACTTGCCGGCAAACAACGGCGAAGGCCACGCCGAACTCAACTCCACATGGTTGGAGTCGCCAACCGGCGCCATGCTGAACATCTCCGTCCCGTTCAGCGTCAGGTCGATGGCGAACTCCAGCTTACCGCTCAACTCCTTCCGCCCATGCAATGGAATCCGCAGATTCGGCTGCCATCCGAGCCCCGCTTCCCCGCCCTGCACCATAACCTCCGGCGCACCGTTCACCATCACCGCAGGCGTCCCGACGATGCCGCGAACGTCTCCCACGGACAACGCCAGGTATGGTTCTCCCCACTCAACCGTCCCCTTCGTCTCCGGCTGAACGATCTCCATCCCGCCGCTGAGATGCCCCACGTACTCGTACACCGTCACCGAGTACAGGCCATGCCGCAGCTGGTTCGGCTTTAGCCGTCCCCGCACGTCGAGAACGCGCGGAAAGCTCGTCGCCGTCAGCTTCTCGACGTGCTCGACTCGTTTCTTCGCACCCTCATCTCCATCCTCAAACGTCACCGTCGTCTGGGTATAAGGCCGCACCAGCACCGGCCCGACAATCGTCTGCGCGCCGGCATAGCTCGCGCCAATGCTCTTCAAGGCATCATCGCGATATTGCTGGCGGTCCGTGATCGCGCCGTTGACCATCGATAACACAATCAGGATTACACCCATGACCAAGCCAGTCACCAGCAGCTTCAACGCCATTGTCTTATTCATTGCGTCTCCTCAATATTGAATTTGCTTTGCATTGCAAAGTAATTCAGCGCGTAAAACTTTGCACTGCAAAGTTCGTCTTGAAAAAAACTAAGCCTTCGAAGGCGTAAGCCCACGCATCAGCACCGGCGCAGACTCATCTTCCTGAGCCATCTTCGCCGCGTCCTTCACCACCTGCTCGAGCGTCGTCAGGTATTCGAGATACCGCAGTCGCCCGGCGGAGGTGATCTTCACCACCGTCAGCGGACGGTTGCGGTCGTGGCCTTTGACGATCTCGACCATGCCCTCTGTTTCCAGCACCTTCAGGTGGCGGCTCAGGTTGCCGTCGGTCAGCGAGCACATCTGCTTCAGGTCGTTGAACGCCACGCCCTTGGGGTTGGTTATCAGCGAGGTCAGCACGCTCAACCGTGCGCGCTCGTGGATGACGCGGTCGAGCCCCTCATAGGCAAAGCGGCCCTCGGTCAGCGATACGTCGGTCATCGAGCGTCCTCCTGCGCGGAGAGGTACAGCACCGCCGCGACCATCATCTGCCCGACGCCGAAGCCGAGGCCCATCGTCCAGGGCGCGAGCGCCCGCGCATCGCCAAGCGCCAGGATCGCCAGCCCGCTGAGCAGATACCACGCTCCGGCTGCCGCCATCGGGCGCGGCAGGAAGCGGCACGACGAGAAGATGCCCACGCTGAAGACCACCTGCCACAAACCCGGCACGATCCAGATCACGCCCGGCACGCAGTACGTGAAGACGATCGTCATCAGCAGACCGGCGCCGAGCGCGGGCAGAAACTGCTCCACCGCCATGCGCAGCATCTCGTTCGACAGACCGGAGTGCATGCGCCGCGTGCGCCGGTACATCTGCCAGCCAGTCAGCGCGACCGAGACGACCGCCGTCAGCAGCCACAGGCTGAGGTAGCGCCGCATGTGCATCGGCGGATCGGGAATCCAGATCGCCTGCGCCGCCGCGGCCAGACCGGCGAAGGCGCTGGTCGCCACCAGCGTCGCCGGGCCGTAGCCGCGAAACTGCGTGCTCTGCGCCATCTCCCGGCGGATGCTGCCGATATCGCTCAACGCCTTTTGCAGGTCATTCATAGAGAGCCACTTTACAATGCAAAGTAGAGCAGGAGTGCGCGGAGAAGTCAATCGATCTTTCACTGGAGCGCGCAGGAAAAGACGTCTTCGAGAGCTGTAAGCTGACAGATCTCAGGCTCACAGCTCATGAATCATTGTTCGTTCACCGACAGCAGAATCCGCAGGTCGCGCACGTTGTTGCCCGACGGTCCGGTGACGACGGCATCGCCCAGAGCGGCGAAGAGCGGATAGCTGTCGAAGCCCGCAAGCGCCGCCTCGACGTTGAAACCGGCGGCGGACGCACGAGCGGCAGAGGACTCATCCGCGACGGCGGCGGCCGCCGGGCTGTGGCCGTCGATGCCGTCGGATCCGGCGCTGAGCACGGTCACGCGCTCGTCCGCGGCGGCGATGCGGCGCGCGCATTCGAGGACAAAGTGCTGGTTGCGGCCTCCGCGGCCGGGCGTGCCCGAGACAGGCACGGCGATCTCGCCCGCGCTCAGCAGGCAGACCTTCGCATGCTCGAGCCTCAGCCCGGCGAGGCGCGCCAGCAGATGCTCCGCCGCCTGGTCGAAGGGCTGCTCGTCGCAGGTGTTGTCGATGACGACGTGGTAGCCCAGGCCGACGGCGATCTCCGCCGCGAAGGCGCACATCTCGTCGCTCGAAAGCACGGTCTGGAGTGTGGCGTTGCGGAAGGCAGGGTGGCCGGCCTTGGGCGTCTCCGGAAGCGCGGGATCGGCAAACCAGGCAGCGACCCTCGGCGCGAAGGGTAGCGGGTTCGCGGCGAGAATCGCCTGGCAGTCGGCGACGGTGCTGGAGTCGGGCAGCGTCGGCCCGGAGCCCACCATATCCTCCATGCCCGAGGGCACGTCCGAGACGACCAGCGTACACTTCGCCGCCTTGCCCGCAAGCACGGCCAACCGGCCACCCTTCACCGCCGAAAGATGCTTGCGCAGGATGTTCATCTCGCGGATCGGCAGGCCGGAGTGCACCAGCACGCGGTTGAAGTCCGCGACATCAGCATCGGTGAAGCCCGCAGGGAGCGGCAGCTCCAGCATCGCCGACGACCCACCGCTGACGAGGAAGAAGACGAGCGTACGCGCATCGCAGCCGCGCAGCCTCTCGATCGCCCGCAGAGCCGCCGTGCGCGCGCTCGCGTCCGGAATGGGGTGCGAGGACTTCAGATACTCGACGCCCGGCCTCTGCGATGCGGGTATCTCCGGCGCGATCACCAGCGCATCCACGCCCTCCACGCAATCGAGCGCTTGAAGCAATCCCTCGGCCATCGGCGCCGCCGCCTTCCCGACCGCCAGCGCCAGAACCCGGTCATAGGCGCCCAGGTCGAAGGTCGAATCCCACGCCTCCAGAAGCCGGCCCCGGCGGCGGATGTTCATCTCCATCACGCGACGCACGTCGAGCCGCGCCATCGTGCGGGCGTGGATCTCGAGGATGGCGGAACGTCGGACGGCGCGTGTGTCGTTCATGCGGAAAGCCCTCACGCACAATCGTACGGGAACGATCTCGACGGTCGTACCCCGGCGGGTGTAGTCTTTCGTCCGCCAGGCCCAGCCCCTACCGGCTCCGCCCAAAATTTGGCAGCCTCGGTCGAGTAGAAACCCGATCAGGCAGAAAGAGTACGCACGATGGCTACCACCCTTCCACATCCGACCGCCGTCCACAGCCGCATCTCGCCCAGGAGCTACGGGATGCCTGTGAACCTCAAGAACTTCTACGGCAACTACATCGGCGGGCAGTTCGTCGAGCCGACCGCCGGCCAGTACTTCGAGAACGTCACGCCGGTCACCGGCGAGGTGCTGTGCCTCATTCCCCGCTCGACCGCCACCGATGTCAGTCACGCCATCGACGCCGCGCACGCGGCCAAGAACGCCTGGGGCAAGACCAGCACCACCGTCCGCGCGCGCATTCTGGAGCAGATCGCGCAGCGCATCGAGGACAACCTCGAATACCTCGCCACGGTCGAGACCTGGGATAACGGCAAGCCGATCCGCGAGACGCT
This sequence comes from Granulicella rosea, assembly GCF_900188085.1. Classification (GTDB taxonomy): domain Bacteria; phylum Acidobacteriota; class Terriglobia; order Terriglobales; family Acidobacteriaceae; genus Edaphobacter; species Edaphobacter rosea. Next base: position 802,488 of record NZ_FZOU01000001.1, on the reverse strand, counting down.
GGCCGCCGACCTGCCGCTCTGCGTCGACCACTTCCGCTACTTCGCCGGCTGCATTCGCGCGCAGGAAGGCGGCATCTCCGAGATCGACCACGAGACCATCGCCTACCACTTCCACGAGCCGCTGGGCGTCGTCGCGATGATCATTCCGTGGAACTTCCCGCTGCTGATGGCGACCTGGAAGCTGGCGCCCGCGCTCGCCGCCGGCAACTGCGTCGTGCTGAAGCCGGCCGAGCAGACTCCGTTGTCCATCCTCGTTCTGCTGGAGCTGATCGGCGATCTTCTGCCGCCGGGCGTGCTGAACGTCGTCAACGGCTTCGGTCTGGAGGCCGGCAAGCCGCTCGCCAGCAGCAATCGCGTGAACAAGGTCGCCTTCACCGGTGAGACCACGACCGGCCGCCTCATCATGCAGTACGCCTCGCACAACATCATCCCGGTGACGCTGGAGCTGGGCGGCAAGAGTCCGAACATCTTCTTCGCCGATGTGATGAACGAGGACGACGCCTTCTTCGACAAGGCGCTCGAGGGCTTCACCATGTTCGCGCTCAACCAGGGCGAGGTCTGCACCTGCCCGTCGCGCGCGCTCATCCAGGAGTCGATCTATGACAGATTCATGGAGCGAGCCGTCAAACGGGTGCAGGCGATCAAGCGCGGCAACCCGCTCGACCGCGACACGATGATCGGCGCCCAGGCCAGCTCGGAGCAGTTGGAGAAGATCCTCAGCTACCTCGACATCGGCCGGCAGGAGGGCGCGAAGGTGCTGACCGGCGGCCAGCGATCGGATATCGGCCCCGACTTCGCAGGAGGCTATTACGTTGAACCGACCGTCTTCGAAGGACACAACAAGATGCGCATCTTCCAGGAGGAGATCTTCGGACCGGTCGTTTCGGTAACGACCTTCAAGGACGAGGCGCAGGCCATGGAGATCGCCAACGACACGCTCTACGGCCTCGGCTCGGGCGTGTGGACGCGGGACATCAACCGCGCCTACCGCTTCGGTCGCGGCATCCAGGCCGGGCGCGTATGGACCAACTGCTACCACCTCTATCCGGCGCACGCGGCGTTTGGAGGTTACAAGCAGTCCGGCATCGGACGCGAGAACCACAAGATGATGCTCGACCACTACCAGCAGACGAAGAACCAGCTCATCAGCTATAGCCCGAACAAGCTCGGCTTCTTCTAAACGAAAGGCAAACCGAGGCACAAACCGGGTGCCCCGCGATCGGCGCGGTCTCTTCGCGCCGATCGTGGGGGTACTCTCTGGAGGTCAAGCCCATGACGCCCGCACAGGTTCTCACCACCCCCGAAGCGAATCTCCTCATCGATCACCTTCGCCTGCTGCATGGGCCGGTCATGTTCCATCAGTCCGGCGGCTGCTGCGATGGCTCCTCGCCGATGTGCTATCCGCTGGGCGAGTTCATGCTGGGCGACAGCGACCACTTCCTCGGCACGGCCCACGGCGCAAACTTCTACATGAGCGAGTCGCAGTTCGAATACTGGAAGCACACGCAGCTTCTGCTGGACGTCGTCCCCGGCCGGGGCGGCATGTTCTCGCTCGAAAACGGCGAGGGCGTACGTTTTCTGATCCGGTCGCGCGTCTTCACCGATGTGGAGATCGACGAGCTTCGCATGGCGAACCTGATATAGTTCCGCCTCCCGTCCAACCGGAGACATCACGGACGCGTCTCACACCACAGGCCCGAATAAAAATTACAAGCCAAGGACGCCCGCATGCCTCTGCTTCAGATCGTCATCATTCTCATCGTCGTCGGAGTCCTGCTCGGCCTCGTCAACCGCTACATCCCCATGGCCTCGAGCATCAAGTCCATCCTGAACGGCGTGGTTGTGATCGCGGTCGTCATCTGGCTGCTGCAGCTCTTCGGCGTGCTCGGTTCACTGAACAACATTCACATCGGCCGGTAGACTACGCGACAACGCCCCGGCGTCGAAACTCCCGTCACCGCCTGCCGCAGTGCGATACGCTGGATGCGGTAGGCGGGAGTGCGCCGTGCCGGTTCCGGCTCCAGAGACAGACCACTCCCGCCCTGGAGACCCATGGGAACTTTGCGCCTGCTGCTCGCGATCGCCGTAATTCTGGCTCATATTCCAGGCGTCTCATATCGCGCAACCGGAGGCGAGACCTCCGTTCAGTGCTTCTACATCATCTCCGGCTTCTTCATCGCGATGATTCTCGACCGAAAATATAACAAGCCCGGCGATCTCAGGCTCTTTACTCGAACCGGCTGCTGAGAATCTTCAGCGTCTACTGGTTCTTTCCTCTTCCACCCTCTTGCGATTGTGCTGGTGGGCCACGCTCTCGCCCATCACACGCAACTCCCTGTCCAGACGATCGCCATTCTCGCGCTCTCGATCGCGGTCGCCTTCCTCACCGCTCGATACCTGGACGCCCCCATCGACCGGTTCCGGCAGATGCGCCTTCAACGCAGGCGCAGCCGGGCTGTGGCGAGCGTCTAACGAGCCGAGGCGACGATACCGAACCGCTGGAGCAACGAAAGCATCTAAAAGTAAGCATGTCCGATTCCCCCGCGCCAATCACCGCCCGCTCCATCTTCAGCCAGGGCTCCTACGCGCGCTTCTGGTTCGCGCGCATCTGCTCGACCGTCGCGTTCCAGATGACGGCAGTTGCAGTGGGCTGGCAGCTCTATGCCTTGACGCACAGCACCTTCGCGCTCGGCATGGCGGGTCTGGCGCAGTTCCTGCCCATGCTGCTGCTCACGCTCGTCACGGGGCAGACGGCGGACCGCTTCAACCGCAAGAACATCAACACCATCTGCCAGACGACCGAGGCGACGGCCATGATCGTCCTCGCCCTCAGCAGCCACCTGGGATGGCTCCATCCCGCGGGTATCTACACCGCGGTGGCGGCCATCGGAGCCTGCCGTGCGTTCGAAGGCCCGTCGACGCAGGCGTTGCTGCCCGGACTGATCCCGGAGAACATGCTGCCCACGGCGATCGCATGGTCGGCCTCGGCGAACCAGACCGCGTCGATCGTCGGCCCGGCGCTCGGCGGCCTGCTCTACGCTCTGGGTGCGACTGTGCCGTATGCGGCGTGCGCGGCTCTCTTCGCGACCGCGTCCATGCTGTCGTTTTCGCTGGTCAGCAGCCGCAGGACGCCGCCGCGCACGCCGGTCACGCTGGACTCGCTCTTCTCCGGCATCCGCTACATCGCCGAGCGCAAGAACATCCTCGGCGCCATCTCGCTCGACCTCTTCGCCGTGCTGCTGGGCGGCGCGACGGCGCTGCTGCCCGCCTATGCGCGCGACATCCTGCATACCGGCCCGTGGGGCCTCGGTCTGCTGCGGCTGGCCCCGGCCATCGGAGCGCTCAGCACGTCGATCTTTCTGGCGCACAACCCCATCCGGCGACAGGCCGGCCGGCGCATGTTCCTGGCCGTCATCGTCTTCGGACTCGCGACTGTCTCGTTCGCCTTTTCACGCTCCATCTGGCTCTCGATGGCGATCCTCAGCGTGCTGGGCGCGGCCGATGTCGTCAGCGTCGTCGTGCGCTCGTCGCTCGTGCAGTTGGAGACGCCGGACGCCATGCGCGGCCGCGTCAGCGCGGTCAACTCGCTCTTCATCGGCACGTCGAACCAGCTCGGCGAGTTCGAATCCGGCCTGACGGCGTCGTGGTTCGGCATCGTTCCCGCAACGGTCATCGGCGGTATCGGCAGCATTGCGGTCGCGCTGATCTGGATGGGACTCTTCCCCGGCCTGCGCAGACTGGAGACGCTCAGCGCCAATACCGCGCCTGCCGTCGAGCCGGAGACCGCCAAGACCACACCGTAACTAATGCACCGGGCCGGCTACGGAACCAAGCAGATACGCCGGGTCCGGCCAGTCCCGGCTGACGAGTCCGCGCTCGGTCAGCAGTTCGTAGATGGTCGAGACCAATCCGCCCGGACCGCTGTCTGTCGCGACGGTTGCGTCCGCGCCGCCATGCGGGCCGGCGTCGAAGCCGTTCATCTTCACGATCAGCAACGCCGGTTGCTTCGACCGGATCGAGTCGATCCAGTCCTGGCGCATCGTCTCTGGAATCGTGTGGCAGAGCACGACCAGGTCGCTCGTCAGCAGCGGCACATCGCCATGACTGACGATGTGGCCGTCGAAGGGATAGACCTTTGCCGTCGCGATCGCCCAGAAATGATGCAGCACCAGCGCTCGAGAGGAGAGCACGGCTTCATCGTTTCCGATCAACAGAACTCGCGCAAGCGTAGTCATTCCACGAGATTAGACCTCTTTCCTTCCAGGAGCCGTACGCTTCCAACCTACTTTTCCTGTCATCAAATTGTGGCCCGCAAAGCTGAAGTAGCCCGAACACTTACCGCCACCGCACCAGAAAGCTGCGCTCATCGCCTTCGAGCGGCGCCAGGGCGACCTCCGCATCGGCCCGGTCGATCACGCTCGCGAACTTGTCGCCCCATTCGACGAGCACCAGCGCGTCCGGCTGATCGATCATCTCCTCGAGATGCAGCGATGCCAGGTCGCGCTCGGTCTCCAGCCGGTAGAGATCGAGATGGTAGAGCCGCACCGGCTTGCCGAACTGCACGCCGTCGTACTCATGCACCAGCGTGAAGGTCGGACTGGTGACCTCCTCCGGCTCGCCCGCGCGCAACGCCTTCACCCAGCCTTTGACCAGCGTCGTCTTGCCCGCGCCCAGTTCGCCGCGCAGCACGACCAGCCGCGGCGCAGGCAGCAGCTCGGCGATGGTCTCCGCAATCGCCAGCGTGCCATTCACCGACCGCGTCTTGAACCGCTTCTCCCGCGTGTACTCGACCATTCCTACCTCACTCCAAATGTTTGGGTGCCCCATCCTTCGCGTCTTTGCGAAGGGTGGGACGTAAACAGACCGGGCCTGGACGGTATACATCCCACCCTTCCGATAAAGCCGGAAGGATGGGGCGCCCCGGCATTCTTTACTCGACCACTGACTTCACCGGCGGCCGCAGCCCGGCTACCCACACAAATCCATCCTCATCCGCCACGCGGTACCGGAAAGCATCGCTCAGATGCGCGAGCGTATCGGTCGCCAGCACCGTGTGCTCGTCCATCGCCTGCGCGGCGAAGTCCCCGGCGAGCCCATGCAGATACACCGCCGCCTCCACCGCCTCGGCCACGCGATCCGGAAACTGCGCGACCATCGCCGCGACGATGCCGGTCAGGATGTCGCCGCTACCGCCCTTCGCCATCGCCGGGTTGCCCGTCGTATTCACCGCGATACGGCCGTCGGGATGCGCGATCAGCGTGCGCCAGCCCTTTAGCACCAGCGTGACGCCGTGCTCCGTCGCAAACCTGCGCGCCAGCCCGATGCGATCCGCCTCCACCTCCGGCACCGTCAGCCCGGCGAGCCGGCCCATCTCGCCGGGGTGCGGCGTCAGAACGACCGGACGGCCCTCCGCCGCTGCCGCCTTCAACAGCTCCGTCTCCCCCGCGAAGGCGTTCAGCGCGTCGGCGTCGATCACCACCGGAACGGAGGTCTTCCGCACCATGCCCCGCGCGAACTCCGGCGCTCCCGGCTTCTGCGAAAGCCCCGGCCCGATCGCCAGCACCTTGATCCCCTTCATCAGCTCCTCCAGGCACTCATTCGCCAGATTTAGCGGAGAGGCGACGCCCCAATCCTCGCCCGAGCGTGGCGCAGGCGCCTGCTTCAGCCCGCGCACCATCAGCTCCGGCGTAATCCGCCCCACCGCCTCGACGATGCAATGCGGCACCGCCGCCGTCACCAGCCCCGCCCCCGCCCGCAGCGCAGCCAGCGAGGCCATCGACGGCGCGCCCGACGTGCCGTAGCTGCCGCCCACCAGCAGCACATGGCCGAACTTGCCCTTATTCGAGTTGATCCCGCGCGGCTTCTCGGCAATCGACTTCGCCGCGCCGCCCCAGTGCAGGTTCGTCTGCGAGACGACCGCCGCTTCCGGCGAGCCGATCTCCGCCACCACCACCGGCCCAAAGATAGCTGAGGTCAGGTGTCCGAAGACATGCGCCAGCTTGGGCGCGGTAAAGGTCACGACCGCATCCGCGCGGAAGGCGCCCGCGACGGTCTCGGCCATTGAGTCGGCATCCCAGCCGCTGGGCAGATCGACCGCGACGACCGGCACGGAGACAGCCTCCAACGTCGCACGAACCACCAGCGGCAGCCCACGCAGCGGCGGCTTGAACCCCGTTCCGACAACCGCGTCCAACAGCAGGTCGGCCTCGCCCAGGAGCTCGACCAGACCCTCCTCCAGACCTTCGGCGCCCTCGAAGAGCTCCTCGACGATCTCGTCCGAGGTGGCTTCCTTCAACTCGGCCAGCGCAGTCGCGGCCTCGCCCTTCACGTCTTCCTCGGCGCCCAGCAGCAGCACGCGGACGCCCACGCCTTCGCCTGCCAGCACCCGCGCCGCGACGAATCCATCGCCGCCGTTATTGCCCTTGCCGCACAGCACCATCACCCGCGCGGCCAGCGGATACTGCCGCAGACAGAACCGCGCCACCGCCTCGCCCGCCGACGCCATCAGTTCGCCGATCGGGACGCCTGCCTCCACCGACCGTTTGTCCGCCGCACCCATCTCCGCCGCTGTCAGAATCTTCATCTCTTCACCATAGTCAACCCGCCGTCCCATCACAAACGTTCCATCACAAACACCTGCAGCCGGGGACTAAGATGTGTAGATGCCGATGCCCTCCATCGCGACCGGTCTCTCCGAGCCAACCGGGCAAGGCCTCAAGCAGTTCTTCGAGCTTGGCTCGGCGTTCCTGCTCTCCGCCTGCATCGGAGTTGAGCGCGAGATCCGCAAGAAGGGCGCCGGACTGCGCACCATCACGCTGGTCGGCACCTCCGCCGCGCTCTTCCTGCTCATCTCCAAATACGGCTTCACCGACGTGCTCTCGCAGGGAACGATCGAGCTCGACCCTTCGCGCGTCGCGGCGCAGATCGTCACCGGCATCGGCTTCATCGGGGCCGGCGTCATCTTTGTCAAGCAGGATAGCGTCCACGGCCTGACCACCGCCGCCACCGTCTGGCTGGCGACCGCCGTCGGCATGGCCTGCGGAGCGGGTCTGCTCTGGCTGGCGCTCGCGACCACCGCAGCCTACTTCGTGGTGGCGATTCCCTTCCGTAGCCTGGCGTTCTGGCTGGTCCAGCGGTATCCCGATAAACGGCCACCCGTCGACCCGGCCGCCGTCCATCATGACGACTAGAGGTAAAGGTCCGGCGAAAACTCATTCAACTGGCACACTCTTTCCCTATTGCACGTTCGAGTCACCCTAAAGAGTCTTCCGCCTGTGTAGAATTTCGGAGTAGAGTATTTTCACTACTTGCAAAGCGAAAGATCAGGAGATACGAGAGAGCCATGAAGTTGACACCCGGAAAACTCGCAGGACTTAAGGCCGTCTCGGACGCCCGCGGCGTCGTCGCCGCAGCCGCCATGGATCAGCGCGGCTCCCTTCAGAAGTCCCTCGCCAAGGAGCGCGGCGGCATCGTCACGCACGAGGACCTCGGCCGCTTCAAGACGCTCGTCACGGACGTCCTCACGCGCCACGCCTCGGCCATCCTGCTGGACCCCGAGTTCGGCCTCGAAGCGGCGAAGAACCGCAACTCCGCCGGCCTGCTGCTCGCGTATGAGAAGACCGGCTACGACGCCGCCACGCCCGGACGTCTGCCCGACCTGCTCGATGTGTGGTCCGTCCGCCGCCTGAAGGAAGCCGGCGCCGACTGTATCAAGATCCTGCTCTACTACACCCCGTTCGAAAAGACCGCGGTCAACGACCTGAAGCACGCCTGGATCGAGCGCATCGGCGATGAGTGCATCGCGCACGACATCCCGTTCTTCCTCGAGTTCGTCGGCTACGACGCCGAGGGTGGCGACGAGAAGTCGCTCGCGTACGCGAAGAAGAAGCCGTCCATCGTCTCGGGCTCCATGGCCGAGTTCGGCAAGGAGCGCTACAACGTCGACGTCCTGAAGGTCGAGGTGCCGATCGAGATGAGCTACGTCGCCGGCACGCGCTCGTTCAAGGGCGAGGCCGCCTACACCCGCGCCGAGGCGCTGCAGCACTTCCGCGATGCCGAGACGATGACGCACAAGCCGTTCATCTACCTCTCGGCCGGCGTGTCGAACCCCACCTTCATCGAGACCCTCGAGCTCGCGGCCGAGTCCGGCACGAAGTTCAACGGCGTCCTGTGCGGCCGCGCGACGTGGAAGGAAGGCATCCCGATCTTCGCCAAGCACGGCGAAAAGGCCTTCCTCGACTGGCTCGAGACCGTGGGCGTCGAGAACATCGGCAACGTGAACGAAGCGCTGAAGGCCGCCAGCCCCTGGTATCTGAAGTACGGCGTCAACAGCCTGGCTGAACTGGGCTAAGCTCTTCCAGTTCCAAAGCGGAAGGCCGTGGCAATCCGCCACGGCCTTTTCTGTTGCGCACTTCGCGGCCCTCAGCGAATCAGTTCGACCTGAACCCCAAGCTGGAGCTTTTTCCACGCGCGATCCGTCGTCCAGACGACGGCGTTCATGCTCTCCGCCAAGGCGATGCAGGCGCGATCACCGAGTGAGAGACCAAGCGCAGACGTCTCCGGATACAGTTCCGCGGACCGCAATGCCAGCCCCTTATCGAAGGGGACGACAAATTGCAGGAGCGGCTGAACCGCGGCGGATGCTTGCGAAAACACCACGCCGTTGCGGATGAGTTTGGCTACGACCTCCGAGAAATTGACCGAGCCAATCCATATCGGAGCTAGCCCGTCCTGGAGTAACGTCATCACTCGATCTCCGCCAGGCTCATGTTGCAACATGGCCAGCACAGCAGAGGCATCCAGCACAATACTATCCACGCTCTTGCTCCCGCTGGAACTCCAGTCTTCGCTCCGCAATCAACTCATCGGATAGACTGCGGCTCGGATCCACATACTTCCTGACGATCGCCTGAGACTTGAGCAGCGCCTGCCGCATGGTCTGAATATGCAGTCCCTCATCGTCAAGACTCATGGTCAATATCTCGCCGCCTTTTAATCCCATCGCCCGCCGATAAGTGGCGGGTATCACGATTCTGCCATTCGCGCTCACTTGCGCCTTTTCTACGCTCATGGTCCACCTCTTTCCATATCATGCCACATCGCGGCACATCTGACATGCATGCTTAGACTGAGGGACTCGCAAGCGGTGTATCCCGTTGTAATATGAACCCATCACCAACAAACGGGCCTGTTCCAACCGCGCGAACCATCGCCAACGGCAGATCCATACCACTTCGCACGCCGCTCACTTCAGAGGATTCCGATGCGTCCGTTTCGCGTTCTGCCGCTCCTGCTCTGCCTTGCCGCACTTCCTGCCCGTGCCCAGTATGTCGTGAAGAAGGTCGTCTTCATCGGCGCCGCGCCCTATGAGGAGGCCGATCTGCAGGCCATCGCCGCGCTACCCGCCGGAACCGCTCTGTCGAAGGCCGACATGAAGACCGTCACCCAGCGGATCGTCGACACCGGCTACTTCGACGATGTGCAGAACACGCTCGACGGGCCGTTCAAGGCAGTCGAGGTCCGCTTCAAGGTGAAGCCAACCGACCAGACCAAGCTCATGCGTGCGGGCTTTGAAAACATCGTCTGGATGCAGCCGGAGGAGCTTTCCGCCGCGCTGGCCGCCAAGCTGCCGCTCTTCGCGCACGGGCTGCCGGAGGCCGGGCAGACGCAGGCGCGCGTGGACGCCGCGCTGACCGAGATCCTCGCCGCGAAGGGCGTGACCGCCACCGTCTCGCACGCCATCGTCGAACCCTCGACCGGCCACCCGCTGCGCGTGGTCGAGTACAAGGTCGAGAGTCCTGCCGTCGTGCTGCATGGCGCGCACCTCTCCGGCGTGGCGACCGAGATGGTGCCCGCCATCCGCGCCGCGTTGACCCGCAACAACGGCACGCGCTACAACGAAGGTCTCGCCGGCGTCACATCCGCGGCGCGGCTGCTTCAGCCCTACTCCGACCTCGGCTACATCGACGCGCGGCTCGACCACCTGACCCGCGCCGTCGTTCCTGGCGCCGATGAGAAGCACGTGCAGGTCGACATTACCGCCGCGGTCGTCGCGGGCGATGCCTACAAGGTCAGCGCGCTCAACTACGCCGGAACGCCGGTGGTCAGCGCGGAGGACTTCGCGAAGACCGTGAAGCTGAAGCCCGGCGACATCGCCTCCGGCAAAGCCCTCTTCGCCTCGCTCGCGCCCGTGACCGTCGCCTATCACGGCAAGGGATACATGGACGCCGTGGTCGACGCCACGCCGGTCGAAGACGCCGCCACCCACCAGGTCGCCTACACCGTCACCGTCATTCCGGGCGACGTATACAAGCTGCGCAACATCACCGTCAAAGGCCTGACGCCTGAGCTGACCGCGAAGTTCAACTCCCTGTTTCAGCTTCACTCCGGCGACGTCTACAGCGAGACCGCGGTCACCGGCTTTTTCAAGCAGCACATCGCCAATCCTCCGTTTCAGGGCTACGGCGGGGCCTACGACGCGGTGGCCGACCCGGACACGCACCTGCTCGACCTGACCGTTACCTTCTTCCACAACTAACGCCTTCGATACCCGGGAGAAGAGCGCATGAGAACTTTGCTACTCGCCGTCTTATCCGCCGTGCTGCTGCCGGCCGCGGCCGCCGCACAGAGCTACACGCCCAGGACGATCACCTTCACCGGCGCCCCGGCCTACAGCTCGCAGGATCTGCTGCAGGCCACCGGTCTCACCGCTGGAAAGCCCGTCTCGAAGGCCGACATCCAACTGGCCTTGCAGGCGCTTGACGACACCGGCCTCTTCGCGAACATGCGCTACAACGTCAGCGACGCGGCGCTCGTCTTCACCCTGACGCCGCAGCCCGACAAGCTGATGCTGCCCGCAAACTACACCAACTTCATCGTGCTGGACACGGACAAGATCACATCGCTCGTCCATGCGCGCGTACCGCTCTTCACCGGCAAGGTGCCGAATGTCGGCAATCTGCAGCAGGCCGTGCAGGACGCACTCACCGCTATCCTCAAGGAGAAAGGCATCGCCGCCCATGTGGACGCGATCCAGAATCACGACCGGCACGGCGAGACCATGGCCTTTTCCATCGCCGACCCGCCCGTTCACATGCGCTCATTGAAGGTCGACGCGGTCTCCCCCGCAGCCCAGGCCGAGATCGCGAAGATCGCCGCGACCTACGCCGGCAAGGACTTCGACCTCTCCTCCGGGCCTTACATCCAGGGCCGCCTCGCGGACGCCTACCGCGACCTGGGCTTCCTCGACATCGCCATCGACCCCGTCGCCTACGGCGCGCCGGTCGTGACGCCGGCCGCGATCCTGACCGACGTGACCACCACCGCGCGCGAGGGCAGACTATACCACCTCACCCGCTTCGAATTCCCCGCCAGCCCCATCGTTCCAGCGGGCGACTTCGCCAACGACGCGCAGATTAAGCCGGGCGGCGCCGCATCGCGCGTGCTCCTGCTTTCGACTACCGCCCGCGTCGACGGGGAGTTTCAAAAGCGCGGCTATCTCGACGCGAAGGTCACCCTGACCGAACACAAGGACGCTGCCGCCCACACCATCGGCTACACGTATGCCGCCGAACCCGGCGAGCAGTACCACCTCGAAGCCGTCCACACCGAAGGCTTCACCCCGCAGCAGCAGAAGGAGTTCGACAGCCGCTGGAAGATGAAGCCCGGCGCACCCTATGACGGCGAGTACGCCGAGTTCTTTATGGATCGCAACGCGGCCCTGTTTCAGGGCTATACCTCGAAGGCGCGGCTGGAGCCCAACCGCGCGGCGCACACCGTCATCGTCACCTACACGGTGACCAGGCGGTAGGCTACTCCCACTCGATCGTGCCCGGCGGCTTGCTCGTGATGTCGTAGACGACGCGGTTGATGCCGCGCACCTCGCTCACGATACGGCTGGAGATCTTCCGCAGCAGCTCGTACGGCAGGGGCGCCCAGTCGGCGGTCATGCCGTCCTCGCTCTCCACCGCGCGGATGACGCAGGTGTTCGCATACGTGCGCTGGTCGCCCATCACGCCGACGGATTTGACCGGCAGCAGCACCGCGAAGCTCTGCCACACCTTGCGGTAGAGGCCCGCCGCCTTGATCTCGGCGACGACGATCTCGTCGGCCTCCTGCAGGATCGCCACTCGCTCGGCCGTTACCTCACCCAGAATGCGGACCGCGAGGCCCGGCCCCGGAAAGGGCTGGCGCTCGATGATCTCCTCCGGCATGCCGAGGTCGCGGCCGATGCGCCGCACCTCATCCTTGAACAGGTCGCGCAGCGGCTCGATCAGCTTCAGCTTCATATCCGCCGGCAGACCGCCGACGTTGTGATGGCTCTTGATGGTCTGCGACGGGCCTTTCACGCTGCTGGATTCGATGACGTCGGGGTACAACGTGCCCTGCACCAGCCACGCAATCTCCTCGCCGCCAGCCTTTTCAGCTTCAAAGATCTTCTTCGCCTCATCGTCGAAGACCGCGATGAACTCGCCGCCGATGGCCTTGCGCTTCTGCTCCGGATCGGTGACCCCGGCCAGCTTCGCCAGGAACCGCTCGCTCGCATCCACGCCGACGACGTTCAGCCCAAGCTGCTCGGTCATCGTCTTCTGCACCTTCGCGAACTCGTCCTTGCGCAGCACGCCGTTGTTGACGAAGATGCAGGTCAGCCGGTCGCCGATCGCCTTCGCCACCAGCACCGCCGCGACCGACGAGTCCACGCCGCCGCTCAGCCCGCAGATCGCGTGGCCCTCGCCGACCTGCGCGCGCACCCGCTCCACTGTCGTCTGGATGAAATGCTCAGGCGTCCAGTCCGCCGTCGCGCCGCAGATGTCGAGCGCGAAGTTCCGCAGCAGCTCCATGCCCTGCCGCGTGTGGGCGACCTCAGGGTGGAACTGCACGGCGTAGATCTTCTTCCCTTCGTTCGCAATGCCCGCGACCGCGGTCGGCGTCCTGGCCGTCAGCTCGAAGCCCTCGGGCAGCGCGACGGCGTGGTCGCCATGCGACATCCACACGTTGATCTCGGACGGCAGACCGCTGAAGAGCGGCGTCTCGGCGACGATCGCGACCTCCGCATGGCCGTACTCGCGCTGCGCGGCACTCTCCACCTTGCCGCCGAGATGATGCGTGATGAACTGCAGCCCATAGCAGATGCCGAGCACCGGCAGTCCCATCGCCAGCACGGCGGGGTCGGCCGCGGGCGAGTCCGGATCGTACACCGAGCACGGCCCACCCGACAGAATTACACCCTTCGGGTTGAGCGCCTTCACCTGGTCGAGCGGCGTCGTGCAGGGCAGCACAACGGAAAAGACGTTGAACTCGCGAATGCGCCGTGCGATCAACTGCGTGTACTGCGAACCAAAATCCAGAATGACTATCGTCGAAGTGTCCATCGTCTTACCAGTGTAAAGCCGTGGGCCTTACACTACGAGAACACCCATCGAGGAAAGCCAGCCGTGACCGCCAGCTCCATCCGCTTCGCCATCGCCCTGCCCATCGCCGCGCTGCTGGTCTCGCTCCTGCTGCTCTTGCCGTATGCGTCCTCGCTTGCGGCGCAGATGAAGGCCGCCGTCTCTCCCATGACCGCCGCACCCGCCACGGCTCCTGTCGCGCATGGAGAGGAGGAACGCCGCTACGCACAGGTCGCCGCGCTGAACCTGCCGGCGCTGCTGGCCGAACTACCCACCGCGCTCGTCGGCGACGACCGCAGCTCCTGGTCGCCAGCGGGCATGGACTTCCGCGTCTGGCGCGCGCTCAGCTATCCGGTGGTGGGACTGTTCTTCTGGTGGCTGGTCGGCCGCGGCGCCGACGCGCTGCGCAGGCCCGCCGCCACATTGAGATGGCCGGAGACGGCCTTCGCGGCCTTACTCTTCATCGCAGGCGTCCTGTTCTGGATCGGCTGGTTCACCGGCACGACCGCCGAAGACCGCGCCGACACGAATCTGCATTGGATCGGCCTGGGCGTCCTGCTGTGGTTGCTGCTCGAAGCGATTCCGCTCACGGCCGGCGCGCTGCAGTTGCGCGAACGGCGCGCGAGCAGCCGCGCCCCGGGCGGATCCGGCAAACGCAGGCGTTAGTTCGGGTCCTTGGCCCGCGTATTCTGCACGCCGGTCACAATGCCCACGCCGATCAGCAGAATCACCACACCAATTACCCACTGGTCTGGAATGTGCATCAGGTGTGCAATGTAAGCAACTCCGATAATCAGAACCAGATACCCAACCGCATAGAGTCCAAACGACATACGAGCCTCCGCAAACGTAGTTTCAGCGACTTACGTTGAGATGCAGATTTTCGCTCGCCCACCGGCAATTATTTCTCCTCGTACGCACGCCACAAGGAAAGGTAGCCCACCAGCCGCGCGACGTGGAAGAAGTCCGACCCCAGCAGGTACAGCACCGCCACGCCCGCCCACCAGCACGCCAGAAACTCCTGCGTCTCGACCGTCTCGAACGGCAGCGGACAGGCCGAGAAGACCATCGCCAGCACAATCAGCGCAATCTTCACGATGCCCATGACCAGGTTGATCTCGACCAGCTTGCCCTTTAGCGGGCCGAGCCGCAACCCCGCCCTGAGGCTCGCCGCCGGGCCCAGGTCGCGCAGCATCGCCAGCAGCGGGGCGACCGAAAACACCCAGCTCACCGCCGCCCACAGGACGAACAGCACGATGGTCGACACGATGACGATCGCGCAGTAGAGCACGAGGTTCGGCTCCTGCCCCAGAGCGATCGGCGACTGGATCGCCACCCGAGCGGCCCACATCAGCAACCAGAACCACACCCCGAAGCTGCCCACCAGCGCTGCCGTGCGGATCGCCTGCAGGATCATCAGCGTCAGCGGACGCGCATGCAGCAGCGGGTCCGCGCGGCGCAGCACCACCGTCCGGCCGAACGACGACGCCACCACGAACGCCACGATCAGCACCGGCACGAGCCACGCCGCCAGATGCGCCAGATCGGGCCACACGACGCCCAGCGCGCCGGTGAACTTACCCACCACTCCCAGCGGATCGGCCGAGAGCGCCCCGACCGGGTCGAGCAGCAGCTTGCGATCCAGCCCCAGCCGAGCCGGATCCAGCGTGCCGTCGGTGTGGCGCAGCAGGATCGCCCGCACCTGCGTCACCGACACCCACAACGCGGGGATGCCGACGACCCAGCGCCAAAGCACCTCCAGCCCCGTGAGAGAAGGCCGCGACCAGCACGAACTCAGCGTATGGACGAACGACTGCGTCCCACGCACCGGCGTTGCGGAGTGAGCCGTCATTACTTCACGACCAGATTCACGAGCTTGCCCGGCACGACGATCAGCTTCACCAGCGTCTTGCCAGCGATGCGCGCCGCGACCTTTTCGTCCGCCTGCGCAGCCGCTTCGACCGCCGCCTTGTCGCTGCCAACCGCCAGCTTCACGACCGAGACGAGCTTGCCGTTCACCTGCACCGGAATCTCCATCTCGCTCTCGCGCGCCAGCTCCTCGTTCGCGACCGGCCACTCGGTGCGAAAGACCACGCCCTCGCCGCCGATGCGCTCCCACATCTCCGCCGCGAAGAACGGCGCGAAGGGCGCGAGCATCAGGATGAGATTGCGGAAGACCTCGCGCACCGCCGCGCCCGAGATCTCGCCCGCGTCCATCGCGGCCTCGGATGCGGCGATCTCATTGACCAGCTCCATGACCGCCGCGATGCAGGTATTGAAGTGCCAGCGGCCGCTGAAGTCCTGCGTGATCTTCGCGATGGTCTGGTGCAGCTTGCGCAGCAACTTCGCCTCCGCCGCAGAGCCGGAGGTCTCCGCGCGTGAGATGTCCGCATACTTCGTCGTCAGCCGATACACGCGGCTGAGGAAGCGCGAGATGCCCGCGACACCCTCCTCCTGCCACTCCAGGTCGCGGTCCGGCGGCGCCGCGAAGAGCGCGTACATGCGCGTCGCATCCGCGCCATAGCGCTCGATCATCAGGTCCGGGCTCACGACGTTGCCCTTGGACTTCGACATCTTCGCGCCGTCCTTGATGACCATGCCCTGCGTAAAGAGGCGCGCGGCGGGCTCGTCGTTGTCGATCAAGCCGAGGTCGCGCATCACCTTCGTCCAGAAGCGCGAGTAGATCAGGTGCAGAATCGCGTGCTCCACGCCGCCGATGTACTGGTCGATGGGGAACCAGTAGTTGGCCTTCGCCGAGTCGAACGGCGCCTGGTCGTTCTGCGCGTCGGTGTAGCGGTAGAAGTACCAGCTCGAATCGACGAAGGTGTCCATCGTGTCGGTCTCGCGCTTCGCCGGCTGACCGCACTTCGGGCAGGCAACGTTGACGAACTCCGGCACACGCCCGAGCGGCGAACCGCCCTGCTGGGTGATGTCCACCTGCGGCGGCAACAACACCGGAAGATCTTCGAGCGCGAGCGGCAACGGCTCCTCGGGCGAGCAGTCGCAGTAGACCATGGGGATCGGCGTGCCCCAGTACCGCTGGCGGCTGACGCCCCAGTCCTTCAACCGGTAAGTCACCGTCGCCGAACCGAACCCGCCGGCCTGAGCCAGCGCCGCCAGCTTCGGCTGCGCGTCGAGGCAGGCCTCGCCCGTCCACTCGCCCGACTCGATGAGCACAGCACCCTCCTCGGCAAGATACGGCAGCGGAAGCGCCTCCGCATCGGGATCGTCCTGGCTTGCAAGAGAGGCGGGCGCAATCACGCGCTTCACCGGCAGCCCGTACTTGGTCGCGAACTCGAAGTCCCGCTCGTCATGCGCCGGAACGCTCATGATCGCGCCCGTGCCGTAGTCGGCCAGGATGTAATTTGCAACCCAGATGGGCACAAATTCGCCGTTGAACGGATTGATGGCGAAACGGCCCGTCGGCACGCCGTGCTTCTCGATGGCGCCGATGTCGCCGGCCTCGCGCGCCTTCGCCTGCTGGGCGATCATCTCCTCGACGTTCGCGGCGAGCGTCGCATCTTCCGCGGCGAAGAGCTTTGTGATGGCGTGCTCCGGCGCAAGCTGCACCGAGGTCGCGCCGAAGATCGTATCCACGCGCGTGGTGAACACGGTAATCTTCTCGCCCTTGCCCGCGGAGCCCTCCGTGCGGCTCGCTCCCCCCTGCACGACGAAGTCGACCAACGTGCCTTCGCTGCGGCCGATCCAGTTGCGCTGCATGGTCCGCACCTTGTCGGGCCAGCCGTCGAGCTTGTCGAGGCCAGTCAGCAGCTCATCCGCGTACTTCGTGATGCGCAGGAACCACTGGGTCAGGTCACGCTGTTCGACCGGCGTATCCTCGTGGCGCCAGCAACAACCGTCAATGACCTGCTCGTTCGCGAGCACGGTCGCGCACTGCGTACACCAGTTCACCTTGCTCTTCTTGCGATAGGCCAGGCCCTTCTCGAACATCTTCAGAAAGAGCCACTGGTTCCACTTGTAGTAGTCGGGCAGGCAGGTCGTCACCTCGCGCGACCAGTCGTAGCTCAGCCCCATGCGCCGCATCTGCTTGCGCATGGCGGCGATGTTCGAGAGCGTCCACTCGCGCGGCGGCGTGTTGTTCTTGAGCGCGGCATTTTCGGCGGGCAGACCGAAGGCGTCCCAGCCCATCGGATGCAGGACGTTGTAGCCGCGCATCCACATGAAGCGCGCCAGCGCATCGCCGATGGCGTAGTTGCGCACATGCCCCATGTGCAACTGACCGCTCGGGTAGGGCAGCATCTCCAGGCAATAAAACTTCGGCTTGCCGGTCTCGTGCGTGTCGGCGGCGTAAAGGGTCGCGTCCGCGTCCCACGCTGCCTGCCACTTCGGTTCGATCTCTGCCGGGTTGTACCGGTCCTGCGGGAGTTCCACGTTCGTCTGCTCAGCCATAGATCTTCCATTGTAAAGAAGTGGCCGCGAACGCGCGTCGAAGAGCTACTCAACCCCGGCTTTCTTCGGATCGGTCACCCTGTAGTCGGCGGGACCTGGAATAGCGAGGGCGCCGGATCCATGCGTGATGATCGTGCCGTCGCCGAGCTTCTGCACCGAGCGCGTGATCTTGTCCGCCTTGTAAGGCTCGCCCGTCACCGGCGCCAGAATCGCCGCCATCACGGACTGGTTCGCGCCGATGCTCTGCTGCTGCGCGCCCATCGCTCCCTGGGCAAACTCCCCCGCGCCACCGCAAAGGCCGCTCCACAAAGCAGAACCCCACACCACCACGCACCGCGCATACGCCTCTCCGCGACCGAAAACATGCCTGCGTTGATTCCGCACCAGTATCCTTCCACGCAACCGCGCTGGCAAGCGAATTCACCGGACCGACACCTGCTCCTGCACGCGATTCGTCGCCGGCGGCGCAATCTGGGCGTGCTTCGCGAAGTACGCCATCAACGCCTCCAGATCGGTCCCGCTCACCACCCGGTCCGTGCCCTGCTTCAGCACATAGAACTGCTCCCCGCCGTCGGCCAGCAGACTGTTCACCGTCACCCGGTACTTCGCCGCAGGGTCCAACGCCTTGCCGCCGATCTTGATGCTGCCCGCGACGATCTTCGCGCACGGCGGCCCATCTTTGGATACGGTGTAGGTCAGGCCAGCCGAAGAGTTCAGCGTACGATTACTCACCGAAGCCTCCGTCCCCGCCGGAGCGCCCAGGTTGCAGCCCTTGAACTGCTCCTCCAACAACGTATGAAGCTGCTCGCCCGTCAGCGTCAGCGTCACCAGCAGGTTGCCGAACGGGTGTACCGCGAACAGTTCGCCGAAGGTCACCTTACCGTCCGGCACACCCTGAACCCCGGAAGAAAAAGGCACGTCGGACCGGATGCCGCCCGCGTTCATGAACGCGACCTGCGCCTGCGTGGCCTCTGCCTGCGCGTCCGCGATCACATCGCCCAGCGCGCTCTCGGAGTTGTCGTTCTGGCTCTTGCGGATGGTCGCCGTCACCGACCCCACCACGCGGCTCGTGATCGGCGCGACCAGTTTGGCGTACGCGTCCACGATTCTCCCGATCGCCGCATCCGGAATCACCGTCGCGTCCGTCCGGTCGACCAGCACGTTCCGCGCCGTCACCGCCGTGACGTCATGCGTCTTCGTGCTCAGGGTCACGTCGACATCCGTCACCAGCCGTCCGTAGGCCGCGGCGCTCGTCACCGGAATCGTCCGCCCGGCCTTGTTCGGCAGCATGCAGTTGTACGCCGTATGCGTGTGCGCCGAGAGCACCAGATCCACCGCGTCGTCGAACTGGCCGACGATATCGCGAATCGGCGAGCCTTCCAACCCGCCCGCGCAACTGTTGATCTCCGCCGTCTTCGTGCCCGGCGGCGTCGTCTGGAACCCGCCCTGGTGGATCAGCACGACGAAGCTCTCGATGCCCTGCTTCCGCAGCCGCCGCACGATCGCGTTCACCGTCTCGGCCTCGTCCGCGAAGCGCAGCCCAGCCACCTGACTCGCCACCACAATGGTCGGCGTATCCTTCAGGGTCAGGCCGATGAAGGCGACCTTGACCCCGCCATACGTCTTGATCGCATAGCCGGGAAAGATCGTCTCGCCAGTCCTGGCGTCATACACGTTCGCCGCGAGGTACTGAAACTTCGCGCCCTCGAACGGCACGGGCGTCCCTGCGACCGCGCCCTTGCAGGTATTTTCGTCCTTCGTCGAACAGCCGCCAACCTGCAGCCGCAGCAGCTCCTGCCGGCCCTGGTCGAACTCATGGTTGCCGACGCCGTTCAGCTCCAGCCCCATGCGATTGGCGATCTCGATCGTGTCCTCGTGGTGGAAGAGGGTCGAAATCAGCGGACTGCCGCCCGTCAGATCGCCCGCCGAGACGACGATATGGTTCGGATTCCCGGCGGTCAGCCGCTCGACATACCCGGCCAAAACAGCCGCGCCGCCCACCGGCGTCTCCGGCGTCTGCGGCCCGGACCGGTAGCTGCCCGGCGACTGAAGATTCCCATGCAGATCGTTCAGCGCGACAATCTTCAGATGCACCTCCTGCGCCCCCGCCGTGCCCAGCGCCGCCACCCCCAGCAGACACGCGCCCACGAACCGAACCAGACTCATCGCAACCCTCCGTATCCATAACTCTAACCGCAACCCCAGGAACTCGAACCGCAGCCCCGGCCAGCCCTCGTATCCCCGTGATAACGTTCAATCGGAGACACCCGATGCCCCACTTCCCGCCGAAGATTCTTGCCGTTGTCCTCTTGCTGGCCGGTCTGCCGCTCGCCCTTCACGCCCGCAAGCCGGACCCGCTGGTGGTGAAGACGCTGCCCGGAAAGATCCAGGGCGTCCTGACGCCGGACGGGCAGGTCCGCGCCTTCCTCGGCATTCCTTACGCGCAGCCGCCGGTCGATCAGCTTCGCTGGAAGGCGCCGCAGCCGGTCGCGCGCTGGAAGGGTGTGCGTCCCGCCACCGCCTTCGGCCCGCACTGCATGCAGTTCGGCGCCTACCCGGACATGGTCTTCCACGACCCCGGTCCGAACGAGGACTGCCTGACCCTGAACGTCTGGGCGCCCACAGGCGCCAAACCGGGCAGCCTGCCGGTCATGGTCTGGATCCACGGCGGCGGCTTCCAGACCGGCGGCTCGTCCGAACAGCGGCAGGACGGCCAGGTGCTCGCCCACCGCAACGTCGTCGTGGTCTCGATGAACTACCGCCTGGGCGTCTTCGGCTTCTTCTCCAGCTCCGAGCTGGCCGAGGAGTCCGGCCACAACGCCAGCGGCAACTACGGCCTGATGGACCAGACCGAGGCGCTCCAGTGGGTGCAGGAGAACATCTTCGCCTTCGGAGGAGACCCCGCCAACGTCACGCTCTTCGGCGAATCCGCCGGGTCGATGTCGGTCTCGGCGCAGGTCGCCTCGCCGCTCACCCGCGGCCTCATCGCCAAGGCCATCGGCGAGAGCGGCTCGCTCTTCGCCGGCGCGCCCGACAGCCAGTACATCCCGCAGCCGCGCGAAAAGCTGGAGGCCCGCAACGCTCGCTGGGCGGAGAACACCTTCGGCTCCGACCACCTCACCTACCTGCGCTCGCTTTCGACCGGCGACCTGATGAACGCCTTCAAGTCCGGCCGCAAGGCCCCGTTCATGGGCCCCGTAGTCGACGGCTACTTCCTGCCCGACACGCTCGAACACCTCTACGCCGACGGCAAACAGGCGCACATCCCGCTGCTCGCCGGGTGGAACGCCAACGAAAGCCGCACCAAAACGCCGCTCGCCGAGACCGCGCAGACCGACTTCGGCGAACAGGCCCAGGCCTTCCTTAGCGCCTACGGTCCCAGCGGCCAGAGCGATGCGCTCGGCGACAGCGCCACCAGCCGCATCGCGGACGACTATGCCAGCGACAGGTTCATCGTGTATGCGACCTGGAAGTGGATCGAAGCCCAGACAAAAACCGGCGGCGCCCCGGTCTACCGCTATCGCTTCGAGCTGGGATCGCCCGGCGACCGCAACCACCCGGCGGAGCAAGGCGCCTTCCACTCCGACGACATCGAGTACGTCTTCGGCACGCTCGACTCCCGACCCGGCGTCAAGCTGCGTCCCGAAGACCGCACGCTCTCCGACCAGATGGGCCGGTACTGGACCAACTTCGCCCGCACCGGCGACCCCAACGGACCCGGACTGCCGAAGTGGCCCGCCTACAGCGCCAGCCACAATGTCATGACGCTCGACGCGAACCCAAAGGCCCTGCCCGCGCCGCACGAAAACCGTTATCAGTTCCTCGACAGCGTCTGGGGCGAGTCGAAATAGTCGCTGTACGATGCTTGTCATCCTGAGCGCAGCGAAGGATGACAAGCGTTTTCTATCGGCCCATGAATCAACCAGCCGAAAGCGTCCGCAACACACTCACATTCCGCGCCTCATCCCCCGGAGCGTCGACCGGCGTCTCCGCGATAAACACCGAGTGATTGAACCGCGCATCGTGCAGCAGCCGCCGGAACGCAGCGGCGCCGATCGTCCCTTCGCCGATGTGCTCATGCCGGTCCAGCTTCGAGCCGCGCGCCGCCTTGGCGTCGTTGCAGTGCCAAACCTTCACCGCGTCGAAGCCGATGGTCGAACCCACCAGCGCCATCGTCTCCTCGTAGCCTTCGGCGGTCACGATATCGTAGCCCGCGACATGGACGTGACAGGTGTCGAGACACACCCCCACCGGCGCGCACCGCTGCAGCAGCTCAACCAGCTCCGCCACCTGCTCCAGCTTTCCGCCCAGCGAGAACTCCGCGCCGGCCGTGTTCTCGATCAGAATCTTGAAGTCCGCGCCCTGCCACGGCAGTCCTGCTATCGACTCCTCAATCGAGGCCGCCGCCAGCTTCAGCCCCTCTTCGCGCGTCAGTCCCTTCCAGCTTCCGGGATGCAGCACCAGGTACTCCGCCCCCAGCGCCAGGGAGCGCTCCACCTCGCCGCGAAACGCCGCAATGGCGTTCACCCGGACGCTCTCAGTCTGGCTGCAGAGGTTGATCAGGTAGCTGGCGTGAATCGAGATCGGCCCGATGTCGTGCAGCGCCCGCAGCTCGCGCATCTTCGCCGCGTCCTCCGGCTTCACCGGCGCGGCCTTCCAGGTCCGAGGGCTGCTCGAAAAGATCTGGAAGGTGTTCGCACCCGCCTCGACCGCCCGGTTCACCGCCGTCCAGCATCCGCCCGTCGTTCCCAGATGCACGCCAATCCGCTTCTTCGTTGTCTTCAAATCCGCCATCTCTCAAGGCTAACCCAAATGCCGGAATCTCCCTCGAACGGGTGATAGCCGCCCGCCATGAGGACTGTCTAAAGTTGGTCCAGTTGGTTTTCAGGGTCCGCGTACGTCGATAGACAGCTCAAGCGGTTAAAAACATCTTCCGGAGCGACATCATGACGGCCATCCAAACACTTCGCAATCTGTCCGGCGCACGCCTCTTTGCAGTCCTGCTTGCCCTGCCTATCGCGCTCTCGACCACCGGCTGCAGCTCGACCGGCATTCTCGCCCTCTCGCTCGGCCTGCACGCGCACACCCAGACGACCAGCGACTCCGACACGCCGCGCACCACCCACTTTGCCTCCATGCCGCAGTTCGCCGGCCACCCTCACCGCCGCGCCGCACGTCCTCTGCTGGTCGAGAGCGCGCATCACCAGTTGCGCAACGATCTCTACGCCAGCCGTCTGGCCGACATGAAGGAAAACGTCGCCACCGACTCCTTCACGCCGGTCGCCGGCGACGCCAACAACAACTAGCAAGCCCATCGAACCTGCGGCAGTTAACGCCGACTGTACGGCAGGTGGTCAGTCCACTGTTGTTTCATCTCCTCTCTCCTGTATGATTCCGGGCGGAGGAGTTTAGGGATGAAAACAGCAGGGAACCTTCTTTTGCTTGCGGCCGGATTGGCAATCGTGCAGCCGGCGCTCTCGCAGGTAAGTGTTTACGTGGATTTCAGCGCCAGCAAGCTGACCGGCAACTCTGCGGCGTACCCGGCCGCAGGCCAGTTGACCAACGTCCTCTACGGCCCCACCGTTGGCGTCACCAAATCTCTCGTCGGCGGACACCACCTGTTTCTCGCCGCCGATATCCGCGGAACATTCACCGGAGGCTCGGGCCAGCGCATGGATGGCGTCGTGGTAGGACCACGGGTCGCTATTCCGGTCAAGAAGTTCGCGCCCTACATCGAAGGCATGGTCGGTTTCGCTCGGTATAACGACGGACGCAACACCAGCGTCAGCTCCACCACCGACGCACAGATTCAGATCAACTCGGGTATCGACTATCAGGTCAGCAAGCAGTTCGACTGGCGCGCCTTCGAGTATGGCTACGAGCAGTTCTATGGCATTGGCGGCAACTTCAATCCCAAGACCTTCAGCACGGGCATCGTTTATCACATCGGTGGACGTTAACCTCTAGAACAGCCTCGACGCAACCCTGACTGACGAAAATTCGCCGGAAATTCTTCGCCAATTTACCGAACTTGCGCCAACGCCCAGCGAAGCTAGGCCCATGCGACTAAATGGTATGGGTGGAGTATGCTCTGGTTCCCGCGGCACTAAAGTGGGTGGTTTTTCCTTTCAACGGCTTGCAGTGAAGCGGGCAGGCCTGGGGCTTGCATTCGGCGCCGCGGCCCTGCTTTCGGGCTGCGCCACCGGCCCTCTGGCCGCGCCGTCCGTCGCCTCGACTGAAGGCATGAGCGGCCTCGTCCACGGCGGTCAGCAGCCGGTAACCGGCGCGACGATCCAGCTCTACGCCACCACCAGCGGCGGCTACGGCGGCGCGCCGACGCTGCTCGGCACGACCACCACGAGTTCGACCGGGGCTTTCACCTTCCCGAACGGCACGGCCGCGACCTGCCCCTCGGGTCAGCAGGCCTACCTGCTCGCCTCGGGCGGTAACCCCGGCATCGTCGGCACGGTCAACAATACGGCCATCCTCATGGCGGCGGCGCTCGGACCCTGCACCTCCCTCAGCTCCAGCACCGTCATCAGCGTGGACGAGGTGACGACCGTCGCCGCCGCCTACGCGCTCGCGGGATTTGCACCCGCCGGTGGCGCGGGCCTCATCGCCTCCACCGGCGCGGCCATGACCGCCGGCTTCGGAACCAGCCCCACCAATGTGCAGGGCCTTACGGACGCCTTCGCCAACGCGAACAACATCGTCAGCTTCAACACCGGTCAGGCCTATGCCGCGACCCCGGCTGCGGGCTCCACCGGCATCGTGCCGCAGGCGACCATTAACTCGCTGGCCGACATCCTGCAGGATTGCGTCAACACCTCCAGCGCCGGCAGCACGGCCTGCACCTCGCTCTTCACCGCCGCCAAGCCTCCGTCGGCGAGCGGTCTCTCCACCCCGGTCAACATCCTGCAGGCAGCACTCGACATCGCCCAGTATCCCGGCGCCAATCCTGCGGGACTCTTCAGCCTCATCAGCGCCAACGCCGCCTTCGGCCCCACGCTCTCAGCCGCACCCAACGACTGGACCCTTGGAGTCACCTACACCAGCTCGCAGTTGATCTCGGGCGTCGGCCTCGGCATCGACGCCAGCGACAACGTCTACGTCACCGGGACCCCTTCCGGCGCGGATAACTACCTCATCAACTTCACCGCGCAGGGCGCGCCCATCAGCTCCGCCAATCTGCTTGCCGGGAACACGTCGATCACTTCAAGCGACAGCCTGCGCCAGATCGCCTTCGACCCCACGGGCAATCTGTTCATCACCGATGGCGCAACCACCGGCGTCTACGAGTACAAGCCCTCCAACGGCTCCTCCACGCTGCTGAACTTCGACGTCGCGCCCGCCTCCGTCGCCAACGCCAACACCTACGGCATCGCGGTCGACAAGCTCGGCGACGTCTGGACCTCCAGCTACTCGAAGGCGACCTGCGCCTCGGTCACCTGCCCGCTGGTCGAGTTCCCCTCCGCATCCTTCACCACGCCGACGACCAGCTTCAGCGGCTTCACCGCGCCGCAGCCCACCGGCGCGCTCGGCGGCGCACGCGGCATCGCCTTCGACGTGAACACCGGCAACATCTGGATCACGGCGATCGACGACAACCTCGCCGAGGTCTTCAAGGTGACGCCGAGCGCGACGGGCGCAGCCACCGCAACCGCGTCTCCCATCCAGATCACCGGCCTGGGCAGCGAGGTCGGCGTACCGGCCAGCAACACCGCCTATGGCAGCATCTCGGTCGCGGTCGACAGCACCAGCCGCGGCTGGATCGTGATCGCCGGCGGCCCCGCGACGACCAAGAACGTCACAGCGGCCGTCCCGGCGGCGATCTACCCGGTCACGATCTCGGGCGGCGCCGCCACGGTCGGAACCGCGGTCACCGGCGGCGGCCTGACCACGCCGACCGCGGTCGTGGTCGACGGCAACAACAACCTCTTCGTCGCGAACACCGGCGGCAGCTCGGTGGTCGAGTACAGCCCGGCGCAGGCGGCGTTCCTCTCGCCCGCCAGCACCGGCTTCATCCCCAGCTCGACCGGAACGCTCTACTCGCCTTCGTACCTGGAGATCGACCGCTCGGGCGCCATCTGGACCCTGAGCAGCGGCAACGGCACGACGCACCCCGCAAACCTGATCCAGATCCTCGGCGTCGCCGCGCCGACCAACCCAGTGCTCTCCGCCGGCCAGTACGGCGTCAAGCCCTGACGCTTGACCCGCGTTGAACGCTTGAAAAGGGCGGGACTCAAGTCCCGCCCTTTCCAATTCAGTCCTCCAAACGGGCTTCTTTTTGTCCCGCAAATTCTCGATCCGCCCCTCCGATTCGTTTAAGATGGAGAGATGAGCGAAACAGCAAAGTACACCCGCAACAATCCCTACCAGGCGACCGTGACTGTCAACGAGTTGCTTACGGCGGAGGGCTCCGAAAAGGAGACGCGCCATATCGAACTGGCGCTGGAAGAGGGCATGCACTACACGCCCGGCGATGCCGTCGGCATCCTGCCCACGAACCGCGACGAGGCCGTGGAAGAGGTTCTCAAGGCGCTGGGCTTCACCGGCGACGAGCGCGTACTCGACCACTACAAGGTCGAGATCAGCTTTCTCGAGGCGCTGCGCAGCCGCCTCACCATCGGCGTGCTGACCCGCGGCGCGATCAACCAGTACGCCAAGCTCGCCCCCACCGTCGAGGGCCTGAAGCATCTCTCCGGCCTGGACAACAAGGCGCGCGCCGAGGAGTACTGCTACGGCCGCGAGTTCATCGACCTGGCCACGGAGTTCCCCGGCGTCATCACCGACCCGCAGCAGATGTTCCAGGTGGTCGGCCGCCTGGTGCCGCGCATGTACTCCATCGCGTCGAGCATCGCGCTGCACCCGGGCGCCGTGCAGACCACCGTCCGCGTAGTCCGGTACGATTCGCACAGCCGCACCCGCCAGGGCGTCGCCAGCGGCCACCTCGGCGAGCGCGCTCCGGTCGGCGCCACCATGCCCATCTTCCTGCATGGCAACAACAACTTCCGCCTGCCCGAGAACCCCGACACCCCGGTCATCATGGTCGGCCCCGGAACCGGCATCGCGCCCTTCCGCTCGTTCCTCGAAGAGCGCAAGGCGACCGGCGCCAAGGGTCAGAACTGGCTCTTCTTCGGCGAGCAGCGCAAGGCGCTCGACTTCCTCTACCAGGATGAACTCGAAGGCATGGTGAAGGACGGCATCCTGACGCATCTCGACACCGCCTTCTCGCGCGACCAGCAGAAGAAGGTCTACGTGCAGGACCGCATGCAGGAGAAGTCCGCCGAACTGTTCGAGTGGCTGGAGCGCGGCGCCCACTTCTACGTCTGCGGCGACGCCAGCCGTATGGCCAAGGACGTCCACACCGCACTGCTCGACGCCATCGCCAAGGGCTCGAACGGCACGCTCGAGCACGCGGAGGCGTACCTGAACCAGATGAAGAAGGACAAGCGGTATCAGTTGGACGTGTACTAGGCTTTGAGGTGGAAGCGCAGGGGTTCAGCCCTGCAAATCACGCGTTTCAACGAAGCGGCTTTAGCCCTGGGCCTCTTCGGAGATGCCCCGGGGCTAAAGCCCTTTCACGCTGAGGCTGCGTTCATGGGGCTGAAGCTCCATGCTTCCATCATTTCTCCCCAACACATGACATCTGTCACATCCGAACCTTGACAATCCCCACTGCCGCTGCCGCGCGGAGACATTCATTCTTGATCCTGTAACCGACACAGGAGAAACGGGATGAAGCTCCAAGCCACAGCAATCAGCTTGGCATTTACAGCAGCCCTTCAAGCCCAGCAACCCGCATGCGGCAAGCTGAGTGGACAGGTGCTGGACGCGACCGGCGCCATCGTCGTCGGCGCGACCGTACGGATCGACGCAGCGATGGCTATTCGCACGGATGCGCAGGGCCGCTTTACCACCGGCTGCCTCTCCGGCGAAAAACACCGCATCACCGTCACCTTCGAAGGCTTCGAACCCACCACCGTCCGCGCCGTCGCCGGCGCCGAGACCGCCATCCATCTGAAGCCGCTCAGCGTGAAGACCGAGATCGACGTGACCGAAGGCTCCGGCGTCGACTCCGACGACGTCGCCGGCTCGAAGACGCTCCAGAAGGAAGACCTGAAGCAGCTCGCCGACGACCCCGACGAGTTTGCACGCGAGCTGCAGGTGCTGGCCGCGGCAGCCGGCGGCGCGCCCGGCGCGGCTACCATCGCGGTCGACGGATTCCAGAATGGCGGACGCATCCCGCCCAAGTCCTCCATCGCCTACATCCGCGTCAACCCCGACCTCTTCTCGTCCGAGTACGAGCGCCCACCGTACCAGGGCGGACGCATCGAGATCTACACCAAGCCCGGCCAGGACAAGCTGCACGGCGCGCTCTTCACCACTCAGTCGGCCAGCTTCATGAACGCCGCCGACCCATTCTCAACGTCGAAGGCAGCGATCGGAAAACAGCGCTACGGCTTCGAACTGAGCGGGCCGATCAAGCCGAAGAAGGCCGACTTCGCCGTCGCGCTCGAACACCGCCAGATCGACCAGTTCGCCGTCGTCAATGCCGTGCTGGGCGACGGCAGCCAGTACATAGCGAATGTCGCCACGCCCAAGGCGCTGTGGTCCGGCAGCCTGCGCTTCGGCTGGCTGCTGACGCCGAAGAACAACTTCACCGGCACGTACACCGCGGGCGTCAACGAGCTTGGCAACCTCGGCGTGGGCGGGAATACGCTTGAATCCGCCGGCTATGGCAGCGTGCAGTCCGAGCACGCGTTGCGCTTCACCAACCTCCAGACCATCACCCCGCGCCTGCTGCACGAAAGCCGCGTCGGCTATACCTGGCGCTATCGCGACGACACGCCCAACTCCACCGCGCCGTCGCTGCAAGTCGCCGGTTACTTTACCTCAGGCGGCATCGTCACCGGCGCGCTGCACGCGCATGAGCGCGACCTCGAGGTTGACGACGACATCCTCTTCAGCACGAAGAAGCACAACTTCAAACTCGGCATCGAGGCGCTCGACCTGCGTCTGAGCGACTCGCTGCCCACGAACTTCAACGGCAGCACGCTCTACGGCGGCAGCGCCACGCAGACCGCGCTGCAGCAGTATCAGGCCGGCGCCGCCACCACCTTCACCCAGACCACCGGCACGGCCGCCACCACGCTCAACCAGCTTCGCGTCGTCCTCTACGGACAGGACCAGTGGAAGCTGCGCCCGCGTCTTTCGCTCTCGCTCGGCCTCCGCTACGCGATGGAGAGCGCGCCCGTCAGCCTCAACAACATCGCGCCGCGCGTGGGTCTGGCATGGTCGCCCGACAAAAAGCAGGCATGGGTCTTCCACCTGCGTTCGGGTTTGTTCTTCTCGCCAGTCGATACCGCGGATACGCTCGAAGCGCGACGACTCGACGGCACGCACCAGATCCAGCGCGTCACCTACTACCCCGGCACGATCGGCGCAGCCACGGTCGCAACCGTGCGCCAGCTTGCGCCCGGCTCCGGCCAGAACCCGTCGTGGCAATCGCACCTCGGCGTCGAGCACGACCTGAAGGGACATTGGCACGTGCAGGCAAACTTCTACCTTGCCCGCGCATGGAACGACTATCGCTCGCGCAACATCAATGCGCCTACCGACGGCACGCTCACCGGACCGCGCCCCTTCGGCCCCGCGCTGAACATCGACCAGTACCAGCAGACCGGCCACCTGAAGGGCAACGTCATCTTCCTCGGCGTCGACCAGCACAGCCTGAAGCGCCTGCAGATCTTCGCCGGCTACATCCGCATGGACCTGCGCTCGGACACCGATGGCGACGGCTCCTTCCCCCAGAACAACACCGACCAGGGCGAGACCGCGCGACCCACCTGGCAGAACACCCATCACGTCATCGCCTTCGGCAACCTGGTCCTGCCTCGCAAGGTCAACCTCTCCACGCAATTCGACGCCAACAGCGGCCCTGCCTACAACATCACCACCGGCTTCGACAACAACAACGACGGCGTCTTCAACGACCGTCCGCACTACGCCACCGCCGCAGACACTCTCGTCTACCACACACGCTTCGGCGCACTCAGCCCGACGGGCACAGGCCCAACCATCAACCGCAACGCAGGCGCCATGCCCTGGAACATCCACATGGACGTCAACCTCAGCCGCACCTTCCCGCTGACGAAGAAGGCCGACGGCCAGACCCTCGCCTTGAATCTGCGCAGCACCAACGTGCTGAACCACAACAACGTCACCTCCGTCGGCGGAGTCCTCGGCTCACCCTATCTCGGGCAGGGCTACGCCTCGGACCCCGGCCGCCGCGTCGAAGCCGGCCTGCGCTACGCCTTCTAACTTCCGTTCACAAGGAGACACCATGATCCGCCCAGCCATCGCCGCCCTCCTGACCCTCAGCCTCACCGCAGCCGCGCAAACAGCAGCATCCATCCCGCCGCCAACCACCGGCATCCTCACCCAGTACACCTACTGGCCCAATCAGTTCGTCGAGTTCGTCGGCGACGAGCTGCCCTACTCCATGCTCGAGGTCGACGTCGACCAGACCGGCAAGCAGCCCATCTACAACGTTGTCCTCACCCAGCGACCATCCGGCAAACGCATCACCTACTCGAACTCCGACGCGCTCGTCATGGCCGCAAAGTTCCAGGGCGGCGAGGCCTACAAGGTCGCCATGGCCTTCGAGTGGGACGGCAACTTCGCCGTCGGCAACACCGCCAGCATCCGCTTCACCATGGCCGACGAGAAGCCCTTCGAATTCCACTTCGTGCAGGGCTCGGACGTCTCCGAACAGGGCTCCGGCCTCACCGACCTGCACGAGATTCCTTTGCCGGTGCTTGCCTATCGCGAACTCGGCGCGGTCGCCGGCGAAGGCACCGCACTACAGATCGGTAACGTCTCCGCGCCCGCCGAGGTGTGGAAGGAGATCAGCAAACCGCCATACTTCGTCGGCTATCGCGGCGCCATGACCGTCGCCGCACACCGCATCGTGCTCTACCCCGGCACGGAGAGCTGGAAGATCGCGAGCGCGCCCACCACGCTCAACACGGGCTCTGCATGGGAGTTGGACGGGGACCGCGGCGCGCACCGCACCATCAGGATCGACAAGGTGGACGGCGCACACGTCACCGTGACCACCACCGACGCACGCAACCCAGGCATACGCGTGACCACCGTAGCCACGCGCACCGCAGATGCATGGGCCATCGAAAGCGCACGCTATGCTCCAGTCAAAGACGGCGACAAGCACAGCGTCACTCTGCAGTTCACACCCGCCTCGATCGACTTCATCGCCGGCAGGAAGACGAAGTTCGCCACCGCCAGCATCGCGGCCACGGGCGCCACGCAGGTCGTAACGATGAAGTCGCCCGACTGGGCCAAAGGCAAGAGCCTTACCGAAGAGACAGTCGCAAAAGACGGGGTCTTCACCGTCACCGCCAAGTAATTTGTAACTTTTACGGACATATACACCGTCCTTCCGATCGCAGCCTCATCGTCGAAGGCAGCGATCGGAGGGCAACCCTTCACCGAGGCGCACGCCTGGAGCACAGCACCCGTCCAAATGCTTGTCATCCTGAGCGTAGCGAAGGATCTGCGTTTGTCTTTGTTGTTGCTTGTTCTTCTTGCTTGGCGCAAAACGTAATTCGCTAAGCTGATAGCTTACAGCTCACGAAGACAGCCTTCCTCCTGGCTGAGCGAAACTACCGAGGCAAGGCAGGCAGCACGCGCCGCACATTGAACCCCATCGGCGCAGCCACGAACCCGGCTTCCAGCAGCGTCCGCGCCCACCAGTGTTCATGCACCGGCACGCCATTCACGCTCACGATCAGCATGCCGCCCTGCGCCTGGCTCTGCGCCACGAAGAACTCCGCCAGCACCTTCGCGGACTGCGAACGCATCGGCTCTTCTTCAGGCAGAAAGACCTGCACGTTCGGATTGCCGCGCCGCAGATAAGCCATCAGCGCGCCATCCGCAAGCACCACGCGAGCGCCCACGCTGCGCGTCAGCGAAGACGTGCTATCCGCAGCCGCGGGCCAACGCAGCAGCGCGCCATACGGGTTCGCGGGATCGGTCGCGGCAAGCTGTAGCATCTCCACCTTCTCCGGGTCGGAAGCCACGCGCAGCGAACGCAACAGGTCCACCGCCGCGGGCATCGCAAACTGCGTCGCGCCAAGATCGGCCGCGAAGTATCCGCGACGAATCTTGCCGCTCTCCTCGAGCGCCTTCATCACGTCATAGATGGCCGAAAAGCCGCCCGACAGATTCTCCGCATGCGCCGTCTCGCGAAAGACCACGCCATAGCGCGTCAGCAACTGCTGCGCGATCGCATGCGACCACGCCGTGGCGTTACGCCCAGGCTCGAACGCAGTTGCCTGCAACGCCCAACGTCCCTGCGCAGTCGGCGGCGTGGTGCGCCGCGAACGAAAGCCTGCCTGCTGGTTATGCACCTTGCGCGCCGGCTTGGCGCTCGTGCTTGCACGCTCGCAGTAAGCGCGCAGCGCATGCAGCGCATCGTTGGTCAGCAGGCCGCGCCACACAAGATTCCAGATCGCATCGATCGTCTCACCGGGATAGCCGCCGCCGACACCATCGTGCAGTTGCTGGAAGAAGCTCGCGCCGTTCGCCTGCAGATATGCGACGATCTTCCGCTCCTTCTCGCCATCGATAGCGGGCGCAGGCATCACAGGCCAAAGCGAGGTCAGCTTGTCCGAAAGATACAACGCCACGCGGCCATCGCGCTCGCCGATCGGATCGAGTCCACACCACATCACCTCGCCCGCGGCGATCAACGTATCGAGGTCCGCGGGCTTGTAGTTCAGAATGCGCGCGGGCAGTATCTCGGTCTCAAGGATGGACGCAGGCAGCGGCGCGCCCTGCAGATTTTCGATCACATCGAGCAGCGCATCGAGCCCGCGCCGTGGCTGCACCACACCCTGCCACCGCGTGAACAGCCGCGCCAGCGTACGCTGCTCGACCGGCTCGACCTCCTTGCGCAGCCGCGCCAGCGACTTGCGCCGAATCGTGCGCAGCACCTCGTTGTCGCACCATTCGCGATGCTGGCCTCCTGGCCGGAAGCCTCCTTCGACGATGCGACCAGCCTGGACCAGACGATTCAGGATCGCCTCGGTCGACGCCAGCGGCAGACCAAATCGCGTCGCGACCTCCGGCGTCGTGAACGGTCCATGCGTACGCGCATAGCGCCGCACCAGGTCGAGCGCTGCATCGGGCGCAGCCTCGAGAAAGGCAGTCGGAAGCCCCGGCGGCAGAGGCACACCCAGCGCATCGCGGTACCGCGCCGAGTCTTCGACCGCGATGAGCCGCTTCTCGCTCGCAACGCTTACTTCAAGAATGCGCCGAGCCTTGCGCAGACGCTCCGCCGTAATTGCAACCTCCGGAGTTACACATCGAATCAGCAACTCCGCGCGTGATAAATCTCCCAGCCGCAACAGCAGGTCGTGGACGCCATCCATGTTGCGCGCCTTGAAGGGATCGACCACGCACTGCAGCGTCTCCTCCGTCTCTTCGATCGCGTTCAGGTCGAGCAGCTCACGCAGATCGGCGTCGCCCAGCAGCTCGCGCAGCTGATCCTGATCGATCGACAACGCCTGCGCGCGACGTTCGGCCAGCGGCGCATCGCCATCGTAGATGTAGTTCGCCACATAGCTGAAGAGCAGCGCCGAAGCGAACGGCGAAGGCGTACGCGAGTCGACAGTATGCACCCGCAGCGAGCGGTTGCCGATCGATCGCAGAATCTCCATCAACGCGGGCATGTCGAAGACATCGCGCAGACACTCGCGATAGGCCTCAAGCAGAATCGGGAAGCCCGGGTAGCGACTTGCGACCGACAGCAGATCGTATGCACGTTTACGCTGCTGCCACAGCGGCGTGCGTCCATCGGCGCGTCTGCGCGGCAGCAACAGCGCGCGCGATGCAGCCTCGCGAAACTTCGCCGCGAACAGCGCGGTCGATCCAAGCTGACGCAGCACCAGCTCCGCAGCCTCCTCTGGTTCAAGCAACAGATGATCGACGGAGGGCGGCTCATCGGTCTCCGGGAAGCGCAGCACGAAGCCATCCTCGGACCACATCGTCTCAACCTCCGCGCCGTTGTTCGCGCGAATGCGAGCGGTCACGGCCATGGCCCACGGCGCATGCACGCGGCTGCCGAAGGGCGTCAGGCAGCACATGCGCCAGTCGCCCAGCTCATCGCGCACGCGCTCGATCACGATGGTCCGATCGTCCGGCACATGCGTCGTCGCAAGCTCCTGATCGGCAAGGTAGCGCATCACGTTCTCCGCCGCCTGCGGGTCGAGATCGTGCTCTGTGGTCAATGTCGTCAGAGCCACGTTACGAGGCATCTCGCGCAGTGTACGCACCAGCGCGCCGATGCGCCGGCCGAACTCCAGCGGCCGCCCCGCCTGGTCGCCATGCCAGAACGGCATCTTGCCCGGCGAACCCGGTGCAGGCGTCACCAGCACGCGGTCATGCGTGATCTCATCGATGCGCCACGTCGAAGCTCCAAGGATAAATGTGTCGCCCGTACGCGACTCGAAGACCATCTCCTCATCAAGCTCGCCCACGCGCACCGGCTTGTTATGCGTGCCCGCAAGGAAGACGCCATACAATCCGCGATCTGGAATCGTGCCGCCATTGAGGATCGCAATGCGCTTCACGCCCTGCCGCGGCGTAAGCCAGTTGCGCGTACGATCCCACGTCACACGAGGTCGCAGCTCGGCGAACTCGTCCGACGGATAACGCCCCGCAAGCATGTCGAGCACGCCATCGAAGACCGAGGGCGTCAATGCACAGAATGGCGCCGAAGCCCGCACCATCGCGAACAACGCAGCGTATGAGATGCCCGCGCCTTCTGCCTCGTCATCCTCCAACACCTCTGCGGCCGCGGCCTCCGGCGGGTGTGCGACGATAGCCACCACCTGCTGCGCAAGGATATCCAGCGGATTGCGCAGGAAGCGCGTCGACTCCACATGGCCTTCATGCATCGCACGCGTGACCGCGGCGCAGGCCACCAGATCGGCGCGGTACTTCGGAAAGATGATGCCGTTCGAAGGCATGCCGACCTGGTGCCCCGCGCGTCCGATGCGCTGCAGTCCGCTCGCCACCGAGGGCGGAGCCTCGATCTGGATCACCAGATCGATCGCGCCCATGTCGATGCCAAGCTCCAGCGAAGACGTACACACCAGCGCCTTGATGCGTCCGGCCTTCAGCAGCTCTTCGATCTCCGTGCGCTGCGCCGCAGCCAGCGAGCCATGATGCGCACGCGCCAGCGGCTCGCCCGCAAGATCGTTGATGGCGCCCGCGAGCCGCTCCGCGATGCGCCTTGCATTGACGAAGATCAACGTCGACGTACGCCCTTGAATGATCTCCAGCAGACGCGGATGAATGGACTGCCAGATGCTCGTGCGCTTCGGCCCCTGCGACGCCGGACCGCTTGGCTGCTCGTCGATCTCGCCGAGCTTTGCCATGTCCTCTACCGGTACTTCGACGCGTATGTCGAGCACCTTGCGCGCGCCTGCGTTCACGATGGTCACAGGCCGGAAGCGTGTGCCGGTGGGCTGCGACTCAAGCTCCACGGTCAACGGAGCTTCTGTAACCAGTTCAGGAACAATATCCGCCGGGCTCGTCTCGGCGCCGCCAAGAAAGCGCGCCACCTCCTCAAGCGGCCGCTGCGTCGCGGACAGCCCGATGCGCTGCACGCGCCGCCCCGTCAACGCTTCAAGCCGCTCCAGCGACAGCGCCATGTGCGCGCCGCGCTTGGTCGGCACCAGCGCGTGGATCTCGTCGATGATGACCGTCTCCACCGTGCGCAACTGCTCCGATGCCGCGCTCGTCAGCATCAGGTAGAGCGACTCCGGCGTCGTGATGAGGATGTCGCCGGGATGCCGGTTGAAGCGCGCGCGATCCTTCGGCGAAGTATCGCCCGTACGCACGCTGATCTCCGGCATATGCACCGGCACGCCCTCGCGCTGCGCCATGTTGGCGATGCCCGCCAGCGGCGAACGCAGGTTGCGCTCGACGTCCGCGGCCAGAGCCTTCAGCGGCGAAAGATACAGCACCCGCGCGCCCTTGCCGCGCGCTTCGGACGAGGCGCCGAGCATCAGCCGGTCCAGGCACCACAGGAACGCCGTCAGCGTCTTGCCCGTGCCGGTGGGCGCAAGGATCAGCGTCGATTCGCCACGCGCGATCGCGGGCCAGCCCTCCACCTGCGGGGCCGTCGGCCCGTCAAAGACCGCGCGGAACCACTTCGCGGTGATGGGATGAAACAGCGCCAGCGCCGCATCCTCACGGCTTGGGGCTGCTGGAATCTTCGTCTTACGTGCGGCTGGCGGCATCGTCTCCCTGGGCTCGCAGCCCTTGGGCCGCTCACACCGTTATACGATGCGCGTTCCCTATCGCGCGACCTGCTGCTTCATTTGGGTATAGGCCGGTAAAAATAGCAGCCCGATGCAAACTCCACGCGAAAAAGATTGGTCGAATCCTCCGCCTGCTCCGCGTTGCCCAGCATCAGGTAGCTGTCGCCCGCCATCTGCCGGTAGACGTCGCTGAAGACGCAACTGCGATCCTGCTGCGGAAAATAAAGCAGCACATTGCGCAGCAGCACCAGGTCGAACTGCGGCATCAGCGGCAGCGGCGCGCACAGGTTCGCGACCTTGAACTCGCACATCGCGCGCAGCTCGGGGTTGACCTCCCACTCATCGCCGTCGCGGGCGAAGTACTTCACCAGCATGCGCGCCGGCAGACCGCGATTGACCTCCAGCCGCCGGTACCGGCCCGTCCGCGCATAGTCGATCACCTGCCGCGAGATGTCCGTTCCGACGATC
This sequence comes from Granulicella rosea, assembly GCF_900188085.1. Classification (GTDB taxonomy): domain Bacteria; phylum Acidobacteriota; class Terriglobia; order Terriglobales; family Acidobacteriaceae; genus Edaphobacter; species Edaphobacter rosea. The sequence goes on along the minus strand of NZ_FZOU01000001.1, from coordinate 765,869 downwards.
TTCACATCCCACTGCTTCAGCTCCGGGAAGTATTCGCTCAGCATCATCGCAAGGCTGTACGCCTCCTGCCCCGTGGAACTCGCGGCGGACCAGATGCGCAGCCTGCGCGCCGGCCTGCGCAGTTCGATCAGCCTTGGCAGGATCAGCGTTCGCAGCGTCTGGAAGGGCGCCACGTCGCGAAAGAAGCTGGTCTCGTTGATCGTCATGGCCTCGGCCACGGCGCGGTAAAGATGCTGTGGCCGATCCGCGCGCAGGATCGACACCAGATCCTCCACATTCGTCGCCCCGGCCAGCTTCGCCACCGGCGGCAGCCGCGTCTCGAACAGCGAGTTGCGCGACGGGTCGATGAGATTCGCCGACTGCGCCAGCACCAGCTCGCGCAGATAGGCGTAGTCCTGATCAGTACACGCCATAGGAAGCCTCCCTTCGCATCGCCTGCGGAGCCGTCTCGCCGACAGCGTTCAGGGCTGGTTCGCGCATGGCGCCCCGCCTGCCGACGTACACGCGACGCATCAACTCCCCGGCTAGCTCTCCCAGCGGCAGTGTCGCGGCTGCAATACCCGCGCGCGCCACCTGGCCGGGCATGCCCCACACAGCGCTGCTTGCCTGATCCTGCGCCAGCACCACGCCACCCGCACGGTGAATCGCCAGCGCGCCCTCCAGCCCATCGGAGCCCATGCCCGTCATCATCAACGCCAGCGTACCGGCGCCATAGAGCTTCGCGGCCGAGCCGAAGAGGTAGTCCACCGACGGCCGGCAGTGGTTCAAAGGCCCGCTGTAATGCAGCGTGATCGCCGCCGCGCGCGAACGCCGCCGGTCGGCCGAGGCGCCCAGCCCGACCTCCATATGCGCGTCGCCGGGCGCAATCCAGATCGTCCCCGGTTCAAGCTGCTCGCCGTGGACTCCTTCCTTCACCCGCATCGCGCAGCGACGCTGAAGTCGTTCGGCCAGCGCGCCGGTAAACAGCTTCGGCATATGCTGCACGACCAGCACCGGCACGGGAAAGTCCTTCGCCAGGCCGGGCAGCATCTGCTCCAGCGCCGAAGGCCCGCCGGTCGACACGCCGATCACCACGACCTCCACCCGGACCGGCATCACCGCACTCGCCGCAACCGGCCGCAGCACAGGCCGCGCAGGCATCGTGAGAACGGACGGCAGCGCCGGCCGCTTGCCCACCAGCTCCAGCGAGCCGCCGCTGGCCGCGACAGGCAGGGCAAGCGCGGCGATCTTCGGCATCAACTGCCCCATCAACAGGTCCAGCGCGCTGGCAAAGTCGCACTGCTGGCCTGGCTTCATCACGTAGTCCTTCGCGCCGTGGTGCAGCGCCTCAAGCGTCGATCGCGCGCCGACCTCCGTGTACGCGCTGCACATGATCACCGGCAGCGCGGAACCCTGTTCGCGCAGACGCTGAAGCACCTCGATCCCGTTCAGCCGAGGCATCTCAAGGTCCAGCAGCAGCACGTCGGGACGCAGCCGCGCCGCCGCCTCCAGGCACTCCATGCCGTCGCGCACGCAGCCGCAGAGCTCCATCGCCGGCAGGCCCGTGCCGATGCCGTCCGCGTGCAGGTCGAAGATCGTCTTCAACACCCGCCGCATCACGGCGGAGTCGTCCGCAGCCAGCACCCGCAGGGGCCGTTGTCTCAAGCTGTCCATCGTTCGCATCCCTCAGATCTCAGCACGTCGCCACACACTCTCTTCAGGCAGCTATGGGAAAGCCCAGCAGCACCAGCTTTTCGCGCAGGCTCTGCGGACCGAAGGGCTTCATCAGAAACTCGTCCGCGCCGTTGTCGAAGGCCTGGTGGATGAACGAGTGATCGGCCTCGGTCGTCACCATCATCACCTTCATCTCCGGGTGCAGACCGGCCGTGCGCAACTGCTGCACGCACGCGAGCCCATCCATCCCCGGCATGTTCACATCGCACAGCATCAGGTCGTAACCGCCCGCTTCGCGCAGCTTTTCAAGCGCCGCAAGACCGTCGCTCGCCTCCTCGCAGGCGATGTCCATCTTCTCCAGAAGCTGCCGCAGATACTGCCGCAAAAAGCTCGAATCGTCCACTATCAACGTACGCATGACATGGCCCCCCAATCGCCTGTCGCCGCTCCCAACGCATGCCGGAACAGCCCTGTGCCGCCCAGCCGCGCAGGCCGCAGCATGCCCGGATCAAGCCGGATCAACAAACCGTCCGGCATTCGAAACGCGCCGTCGAAGAGCGTCTTGCTCCGCTCGTCCAACGTCGCGGGATTCGCCGCCAGGATGCTGCGCGCGACCGTCACCACGCCGCCCACCGCATCCACCATCAGCCCGAAGCTCTCCCGGGCCGTCCCGTGCTGCTCCTGCTCGTCGTTCGGCCCTCTGTCGCCGCTCTCGCAGTCCTCGAGCACCAGCACCGCGCTCTCGCCCGCAAACGGCGGAAGCCCCAGCAGCGCGCGAAAGCTCACCGTCGTCAGCACCTCGCCGCGATACGGCACGATGCCCCCGATATACGCGGGAGCCAGCGGCACACGCTGCAGCAGCCTGCGCCCCAGCACCTCGCGGATGCGGTGCGTATCGATGCCGAAGCGCGCCGTGCCCGCTGTAAACGAGCACAGCGAGAGATACTCCTCCGGCTCCTGCGCGCCCGCCCGCAACGCCTTCTGTTCCTGCATTCCCGTGCGGATCATGCGACCGCCCCCCAGTGCTGCCGCTGCGCCGGCTGGCTCTGAAGCGGGCCAAGAAAGCCCTGATGCACCACCGTCAGCTTCTCCTTCACCATCGCCAGCCGCTGGTCGCAGACCTCCACATCCTCTTCCATCAGCGTGCCGTTCGAGACATCGAGCACGCGCCGCACGACCATGCCCACACGCTGCCCCGCCTGCGCGCCCAGCGGCCCTGGCCGGCGGCAGATCAGCACCGTCGCCAGCGTGGCGCTGCCCTTCGCCGCCAGATCCAGCAGCGTGCCGTCCATATCCTCCAGCGGCAGCAGCTCGCCGCGATACTGCAGCAACGCCTTGCCGCCCGCGAACTCCACCTGCCCCACCGGCACCGACTCGATCCGCTCCACCGCCTCGAGCGGCAGAGCCATCCGCTCCCGCCGGAACCCGGAGCTGGCGCCCTCACCCGCGCCTTCAAAGATCAGGAACGAACCGCTGCGGCTGCCCAGCTCCGCCACCGCGACGCTCGCCGTTGCCACGGGCTCCTCGACCTCCGCACGCACGCCCGCGCGCTCCGCCGTCGCCGCCACATCGAGAATCAGCGCCAGCGTGCCGTTGCCCAGCACCGTCGCGCCGGAGAACAGCCCGATCTCGCGCAGCACCGCCGAAAGCGGCTTCACCACAATCTCCTCCGGCGCGAGCAAATCGTCGACGATCAGCCCGAACCGGCAGCCCTCCGACTCCAGCACCGCCAGGTAGAACCCATGCGTCTCCTGCTGCATCCGCTCCTCGTGTCCGTCGAGCGTCAGCAGACGATCCAGCCACACCATCGGCAGCAGCCGGTCGCGCAGCCGGTAAAGCTCCGCGTCGCCGATGCGCTCGAAGGCCTGCGCCGCCTCGCGCCGCGGGATATACACCAGCTCCGCGAGCGCGCCCTGCGGCAGGCAGAAGCTCTGGCCGCCGCTCTGCACGATCAGCGCCGGCACGATCGCCAGCGTCAGCGGCACGCGCATCCGCAGCGTCGTGCCCACGCCCGCGCGCGACTCCAGCTCCACGCTGCCGCCCACCTTCTCGATGTTCAGCTTCACGACGTCCATGCCGACGCCACGCCCGGAGACGCTCGTCACCGTCGCCGCCGTCGAAAATCCCGGCAGAAAGACCAGTTGCAACACCTCGCGCTCCGTCATCGAGGCGACCTGCTGCTCCGTAATCAGCCCGCGCTCCAGCGCCTTTTCAAGCACCCTCGGGATCCGAATTCCCGCCCCGTCGTCGATCAGCTCCACCACCACCGACCCGCTCTGGTGATACGCCTTCAGCTTGATGACGCCCTCGGCCGGTTTGCGCGCCAGCAGCCGGTCGCCCGGCGTCTCGACGCCATGGTCGACCGCGTTGCGCACCGCATGCGTCAACGGATCCTTGATCGCCTCCAGCAGACTCTTGTCCAGCCCCGTATCCTGCCCGTAGAACTCGATCCTCACCTGCTTGCCGCAGGTCCGCGCCAGGTCGCGCACCATGCGCGGAAACTTGCCGAAGAGCTGTCCCACGGGCTGCATCCGCGCCTGCATCACCGTCTCTCGCAGGTCTGCCGTCACCGCGTCCAGACGCCGCGCCAGCTTGGGAAAGTTATCCGCGCTCAGCGTCGTCTGCAGAATCTGGTTGCGCGTCAACACCAGCTCGCCGACCAGATTCATCATCCGGTTCAGCACCTCCACGTCGATGCGCAGCGTCTTGTCGGCCGCCGCGGCCGCCTGCGCCGTAACCTGCGCGTCGACCGGTTCGGCCGCCTTCACCATGGGCGCGACCGGCTTCTGCGGCCCACCCTCGGCCAGCCCGTTCAGCAGGGCGATCAGCACGTGGTCGTCGTCCGTCTTGCGCTCACCCTCGCCGCCGGTCGTCTCGATCAACTGCAGAATGCCGCGCAGCCCGTCCAGCAACTGCAACAGCCCGCTGATGATCTCCTCATTCGCGATCAGCCGCCCCTCGCGCAGCGCGCCCAGCAGATTTTCGCCGCGATGCGCCAGCGTCTCCAGCCGCTTGAATCCGAGAAAACCGGTCGTCCCCTTGATCGTATGGACCGACCGGAAGATCTCGCCCAGCAGCGCGGCGTCGTCCGGATGAGACTCCAGCTCGGTCAGGCACCGCTCCATGCGGTCCAACCCCTCCAGACTCTCGGCCAGGAACTCTTTGGTCAACTCATCCATATCCGTCCTATCGGCGAACGGATGAAGCGCATGAGGCCATCTCACACCAAGGTCATGTGCCTTTCCTCACCCTTCCCACAGCCAGCGGTAGGAACGATAAGCCACAAAAGCCTGTCATCCTGAGCCCAGCGAAGGATCCGCTTTTGCCTTTGCTGTTGCATTTCCAGCCCCCGGCGCAGCGCAACCCCTTGACCCGCAACCCAACACCGACTAGCCTCACTCAGATATGACCGCAGCAGAGACAACCCAGCTCCAGCAGGCCGCCGAAGACGCCGCCCACCACTCCTACGCGCCTTATAGCCACTTCCACGTCGGCGCAGCCATCCTGCTTGAGACCGGCGAGACCGTCACCGGCTGCAACGTCGAGAACGCCAGCTACCGACTGACGACCTGCGCCGAGCAGACCGCCATCGCCCGCGCCGTCGCCCAGTATGGCCCGAAGATCCGCCTCCGCGCCGTCGCCGTGGCGAACCTCGCGAAGGTCGCCTGCCAGCCCTGCGGTGCCTGCCGCCAGACCATCCTCGAGTTCGCCGCGCCTGACGCAACCATCTTCTTCCCCGCCGAGAACGGCCAGACCGCCTCCTGCACCCTCACCGAGCTGCTGCCCGCGGCCTTCGTCCTCAAAGACCGCTAAGCCGGCCGCGGAAAGGGCGTTCGTTGGAAGCATGGGGCTTTAGCCCCATGAATCGTCTCAATGGAATGGACAGGGCTTTAGCCCTGGGCCCTCTCTGGAAGGATTCCAGCAGGATTCTTCTCAACACAGAAAGCAGTATCTATATATGAGCACCGAAAAGATCCATCCCATCGACGTCATCCAGCACAAGCGCGACGGCCTCATCCTGTCCGACGCCGAGATCGAAGGCTTCGTCCGCGCCATCGTCGAGCGCACACCCGAGAACCAGCTCGTCACCGACGCCCAGATCGCCGCCTTCCTCATGGCCGTCTTCCAGCGCGGACTCACCCTGCCCGAGCTCGCCACCCTCACCCGCGCCATGCGCTTCTCGGGCGAGGTCTTCGACGCTGCCCCGCTCCACACCTTCACCGTCGACAAGCACTCCACCGGCGGCGTCGGCGACAAGACCTCGCTCCTGATCGCACCCGTCGTAGCCGCCGCCGGCCTGACCGACCCCATGATCTCCGGCCGTTCGCTCGGCCACACCGGCGGAACTTTAGACAAGCTCGAAACCATCCCCGGCTTCGACACCCAGCTTTCGCTCGCCCGCTTCGCCGAAGTCCTGCGCGACTGCGGCGCCTCCATGATCGGCCAGACCCCCACCATCGTCCCCGCCGACCGCGTCCTCTACGCTCTGCGCGACCACACCGGAACCGTCGAAAGCCCATACCTGATCTGCGCCAGCATCATGAGCAAGAAGCTCGCCGAGAGCCTCAACGCCCTGGTCCTCGACGTCAAGACCGGCTCCGGCGCCTTCATGAAGAAGTACGAAGACTCGAAGTTCCTCGCCGAGCTGATGGTCGCCACCGGCGAAGCCTCCGGCGCCCGCACCGTCGCGCTGCTCACCAGCATGGACGAGCCGCTCGGTCGCTTCTCCGGCAACTGGGTCGAGGTCTGGGAGTGTGTCGACATCCTCCAGAACAAGCGCCACCCGCGCTCCTCCGACCTCATCGAGCTGTCGAACATCCTCTCCGGCTACATGCTCTACCTCGGCGGCAAAGCCGACTCTCCCGAGGCCGGCGCAAAGCTCTCCGATGAACTCCTGAAAAACGGCGAAGCCTATAAGTCCTGGCTCAAGATCGTCGCCGCCCACAAAGGCAGCGCGGAGCACTTCGCCAATCCCGCCGCCTTCCACACTCCCGGCGCCACCCGCGTCCTGAACGCCGAGACCTCCGGCTATCTCAGCACCATGGACTGCACCCATGTCGGCTGGGCCGTCCAGCGTCTGGGCGCCGGCCGCGCCAAACCCGGCGATCCCGTCAGCGCCAACGCCGGCATCGAGATGCACGCGAAGCTCGGCGAAAAGATCGAAGCCGGCCAGCCCCTCGTCACCCTCTTCGCCGACCGCGAAGACCAGCTCGCCGAGCCAGCGCGGATGCTGCTCGAAACCATGAAGATCGCCCCCGGCAAACCCATCCTCAACCCCCTCATCCGCGAGGTCATCGTAAAAAAATGATCTCGCTCGACAGCCCGGAATGGTCGAAGCTTCAACACGCCTATGGAGCCGCGTCGGACATTCCGGCGCTGTTGCGTGGCTTGAAGTCCTTTCCTCTTGACGATGGCTCCGCTGAGCCATGGTTTACACTTTGGAGCTCGCTAGCCCATCAGGGAGATGTCTATACCGCGTCGTTCGCCGCCGTTCCTCACATCGTGAGGATGCTGGAGGTAAACCCGGCGAAGGCCAGCGCCTCGTTCTTCTCCATGCCAGCATGGATAGAGATCTGCCGAAATAAAACCTCGTTCGAGATTCCGCCTGCGCTTGTGCAGGATTATCGCGAAGCACTCGGCAAGCTGCCCACACTCGTCGCCGCCGCCGCGGCCCGCGACTGGGATGCAGACCTCTTGTCGGGAGCGATGGCCGCACTCGCAGCCGCGAAGGGCTTTCCCGTCATCGCGGCCGCTGCCTTGGAACTAACGCCAGAGATCGCTAAGAACTTCGTCGAAGACTATCTCTTCGGAAAGTAGACGAAAATTTCTAGGCACAGCCGCCCTTCCCCATTACACTCAAGTTTCATCCAGCATTCACAGTTCAGCACCGGCAAGAGGGAGCAAACCTTGGGACGTTTCACCGGACTTCTCGGACTCATCACCTTTCTCGGTCTCGCCTACGCCTTCTCGACCGATCGCAAGGCCATCAAGCTGCGCACCATCGTCTGGGGACTTGGCCTGCAGATCGTCTTTGCCTTTGCCGTCATCAAGTGGGGCACCGGTCAGGTCATCCTGAAGACCGTCTCGGACTTCATCACCGGCCTGCTCGGCCACTCGGTCGATGGCTCCTCGCTCGTCTTCGGCAACCTCGGCGTCCCCGGCCCGCTCGGCGTCTTCGCCTTCGCCGTCCTGCCGACCATCATCTTCGTCTCGGCCTTCTTCGCCATCCTCTACCACATCGGGCTGATGCAGCAGATCATCAAGGTCGTCGCCTGGATCATGCAACGCACCATGGGCACCTCGGGCGCCGAATCCACCAACGTCGCCGCCAGCATCTTCATGGGACAGACCGAAGCTCCGCTGACCATCCGGCCGTTCCTCGCCGGCGCCACGCGGTCCGAGTTGATGACCATCATGACCTCCGGCATGGCGCACGTCTCGGGCGGCATCATGGCGGCCTATATCCTGTTCGGCATCAACGCCAAGGATCTGCTCTCCGCCGTCATCATGACCGCGCCCGGCACCATCCTCGTCGCGAAGATGCTCGTCCCCGAGACCGAGATTCCCGCCACCGCGGGCACCGTCAAGATGCCGCCCAGCGAGGAGCACGCGAACGAAAACTTCATCGCCGCCATCGCGCGCGGCACCATCGACGGCGGACAACTCGCCTTCAACGTCGCCATCATGCTGCTCAGCTTCGTCGCGCTGGTCGGTCTCTTCAACGCCATCATGCACGGCATCAGCGTCTTCGCCTGGGACCACGGCCACATCCCGTTCCCGGACTCGCTCAATCACGTCCTCGGCGTGGTCGGCGCGCCGGTCGCCTGGCTGATCGGCGTGCCGTGGCATGAGTGCCGCATCATCGGCAACCTGCTCGGCACCCGCACCATGATCAACGAGTTCCTGGCCTTCAACGGACTCGGCAAGCTGAAGGCCACGCTGGACCCACGCACCTTCACCATCGCCACGTTCGCGCTCTGCGGCTTCGCCAACGTCGGCTCCATCGGCATGCAGATCGGCGGCATCGGCGCACTGGTGCCGAACCGCCGCAACGATCTCGCCCAACTCGGCCTGCGCGCCATGCTGGCCGGCACGATGGCGAACCTGATGTCGGCCAGCATCGTGGGCATGCTGCTCAGCTAAGCGCCCGCCCATCAGTCTTGTCATCCTGAGCAACGCGAAGAACCTGCGTTTTGGACTGGCTTGATCGCCGGTTCGAAACGCAGGTCCTTCGCTTTGCTCAGGATGACAACTTCCGTTCCAATAAGCTACTCCACCACGCCCCAGGTCCCGATCGGCGGCCCGCCCGGCAGCGCGGTGTAATCGTTGGCAAACGCCGTCGTCTGCTTGTTCGTCCCCACCGTCAGCAGGACGAAGTCGATATCCTTCGCCACCAGCATGTTGTACCGCGCCTGCCCGGAGACCGCGTAGTTCACCAGCGCACTCGGAAAGTAGTCTGCGCCTTCGAGCTTCGTGTTCACCGCCAGGCTGCCCAGCAGCGTCGCTGGCGTTGTATTCTGCGGATCCTGGTAAAACAGAATACCGGCATACTGGCCCGTCGTCGGCGCCGACAGGTTTACCGCGCCCAGCGACACGCTCGACAGCAACGTGGTGATACTGCCGCACGGCCCGCGGTTGTAGAAGGTCACGCCGTTCCCCTGTACATTCGACAGCAGATCGATCGACAGCCCGCCGTCGCCCAGCAGCCCAGTCCCCAGCAGCCCGCAGTTCGTCGAACTCAGGTCGTACGTGCCCGGATTGAACGTCACATTCGCCAGCGGCCCCACCACGATGCCGCCGCAGTAGTGGCCGGGATTCAACGTCACCGAACCCAGCAGAATCGTCAACTGCGAGGCCGCGCCCGTATACGGACTCGCCTTGCTCGTGCCGCACGAGGTCGCCGCCGGCGGCGTCAGGTACGACAGCGGATCGGCCGGGGAAGGCATCGCAATCCCCGTCGTCGGCGCCTTCGGCACCGCGCACAGGAAGTTCTGATCCCCGCCCACGACCGAGAGATGCGGCGCATTCAAGACAGCCAGCACGTTGCACGAGAGCGCGTTCCACGCACTCGACTCATCCACCATGCCGCAGGTCGCGTTGACGGCAGCCAGCGCATCCACCGTAATCGCGTTGCCTCCCGTCTTATCCAGCGCATAGACGCAGTTGCCGTTCGACACCTTACCCGCCTCCGAACGCGCCGAGATGTTGAAGCTGCCAAAGCCCAGCACGCGCGCGAAGTAAAGCGGCTGAGGCTCCGTCACCGCGACCTCGAGCACATTCGTCTTGTTGCGGTTCGGGTCGCTCGTGCCCAGCAGGCAGGGCGGCGTGTTCAGCATCAGCGTCACGCCGGAGGTCGAAGCCGTCGAGCAGTTGGTCACGATGCTCGCGCCCGTGATGCCGTTCTCCGCCAGAGAACTCAACGCGGCGTTCTGCATCGCCGCGCAGTAGGTCTGGCCGGTGCAGTTGGGGTACTCGACCGCCGCGGCCACGGCGGCGGCATCGGCCGCCGACTGCAGCTTGCCCTTCGCATAGCGCACGTTGCCCACATCGAGCGCCAATCCCATGAAGCCGAGAATGACCACCATGCCCATTGAAGCGAGAATCGTCATCTCGCCGTTTTCTTCCTTAAAAAAGCGCAAAATGCCCATGGCTGGCTCCATTCAGGCCACGCAGCGGCTAAAACGGCGACAGACGTGGATTTAACGCGAGCAAACGCGCATCAACGCTGGGCGAACACCGCTGGTGGATTCAGATCGAAATGTGGATGGGTGGGCAAAGAAAAGCCACGGAGCCTCAACCGGCGAAGCGTCGTTTACGACGTTCGAAGGTGGAATCTCCGTGGATCTTTACGTTCTCTGTCCGTTACTGGGGAGGGCGAATTGAGAGCGCCGTTAAACGGGATCAGGACTTCAAGTCGGTTCATTGTTTCATCTCCGCACCGTCGTGTTCGGTGTTGGTTACTGCTCAGGAAACTGCCGGAAGAAAAACTTAACGAACAATCTAAGTTGGCTCGACCTTATCGAGTAACTATATTCGGGCGGAATACCACTTATAGGGGATGAAGAAAAGTAACCAGTTTGATAACCATCAAGTTAACAGGCGGAGACCGCGCGTTCGCACCCGTGTTCCGTTGAGGTCGCAATCTATTTTCGACAATTCAAATTATCGACAGGAGCAAAAAGAACACGTTTTCCCGACGCTAATTTGTGATCCTGCGAAGCCGGACAGAATTTGCCTGAATTTGCCTGAAAAGGGCGCACCTCCCCGGTTTTTCCAGGCGATGCAGTCAATCACCCTTGGGTAAAGCCAAATGTGGTTACCCAAGAGCTTACGAATGGGGCGCGAGGTTGTAGTTGTCCTCCACCCCTCCTCCGGCGCATCATCCTAATATGAACGTCAACTTCGCCGAGCGGGCGCACAACCACAACTGGAAACTCGACCCCATCGTCCGGTCGCTGCTCGACACCGACTTCTACAAGCTGCTGATGCTGCAGTTCATCTGGAAGAATTTCCCCCACGCCCACGTCACCAGCGAGGTGACCAACCGCACCGTCAAGGTGCGTCTCGCGGACCGCGTCGGCGCCGCCGCCCTGATCGACCAGATGGAGCACGTGCGCGGTCTGCGCTTCCGTCGCAGCGAGCTCGTCTGGCTCGCCGGCAATACGTTCTATGGCACGCGTACGATCTTCGAACCGGCCTTCCTCGACTGGCTCGAACACGACTTCAAACTCAGCGGATACACCGTCTCCGAGCACGACGGCCAGCTCGTCCTGCGCTTCTCGGGCGAGTGGGCCGCCGTCACCATGTGGGAGGTCTACGCCCTTGCCATCGTCAGCGAGCTGAAGACCCGCGCCGCACTCGCCGAGTTGAGCGAGCTCGAACTGGACGTCCTCTACGCCCGCGCCAAGACGCGCCTGTGGGACAAGATCGAGCGCCTGCGCGGCGTGCCGGGGCTCTCCGTCTCGGACTTCGGCACGCGCCGCCGCCACAGCTTCCTCTGGCACGAGTACACCGTGCAGGCGCTGCGCGTCTCGCTGAACGGCGCGCGCAACCAGGGTCTCGAGAGCTTCGCCGGGACGTCCAACACCGCGCTTGCCTACAAGCACGACCTCGAAGCCATCGGCACCAACGCGCACGAGCTGCCGATGGCGCTCGCGGCCATGGCGTCGGCCGGTACGGACGAAGATTTGCGCGCCTCGCAGTACCGAGTTCTGGAGCTTTGGCAGCAGAGCTACGGCGGCGCCCTGCTCATCATGCTGCCCGACACCTTCGGGACCACCCAGTTCCTGCAAGGAGCGCCCTCGTGGGTCGCCGACTGGACCGGCCAGCGCATGGACAGCAAAGACCCCGCTATCGCCGGCGACGAGTACATCCAGTGGCTCACGGAACGCGGCAAAGACCCGCGCCAGAAGCGCCTCATCGCGTCGGACGGCCTCGACGTCGAGGACATCGTCCGGCTGCACCGCTACTTCGACGGCCGCATCCGCTTCAGCGCAGGCTGGGGCACGCTGCTGACGAACGACTTCCGCGGCTGCCACCCGCGCGGCGAGGATACGCTGGAGCCGTTGAGCCTGGTCTGCAAGCTGACCAGCGTCGAAGGCCGCCCCTGCGTCAAGCTGTCGGACAACCTGCACAAAGCCACCGGCCCGGTCGAGGAGATCGCACGCTACCGCCGCGTCTTCGGCAGCGAAGCCAGGGTCGGCTCGGAAATACTCGTTTGATCCACTCGTCTCAGCTCGGCGCTTGTTCTTGTCTTTCTTGTTGTCATCCTCGAAGAGGATCTGCTTCTGTCTTTGCCTTTCGCTCCTCGTTATACTGTCCCCATGACGAATCTGCGGAACGCGTTGCGTTGGAGTGTAGCGGTGGCATTGGTGCCCTTGATGACAGTGCAGCAGAGCTTTGCCTGGGGCGCGGTCGGCCACAAGATGCTCAGCCGTATCGCCGCCCAGAACCTGCCCACCGACGTGCCGCTCTTCCTGCGCGACAAGCAGGCGCAGGACACGATGGCCGCGCTCGCCTCCGAGCCCGACCACTGGCGCAGCCGCGCCGAGGACGAGCTCAACGCCACCACCACGCCCGAGCACTTCATCGACATGGAGTGGGCCGACCTGGCCGACATCCCCTGCACCCCGAACGTGGACCACTGCCCCGCCAACGGCCTCACTCTGCCGCGCAAGCGCTTCGATTACATCCGCGCGCTCCAGAAGGCGCAGCTCGCGCATCCGGACATGAAGCTGACGCCCGAGAGCGTCGGCCTGCAGCCCTGGCAGGTGATCGAGGTCTACGAGCGCATCAAGATCGGCCTGCGCGAGTACCGCAAGGCGCTCGCCGCGCACGAGGACACCAAGCCGCTTGAGACCGAAGTCCTCTTTGAGGCGGCATGGCTGGGCCACTACGTCGGCGATGGCTCGCAGCCGCTGCACGCCACGATGCAGTACAACGGCTGGACCGGCCCCAACCCCAACGGCTACACCACGGAACATAAGATCCACTCGCAGTTCGAGACCGTCTTCGTCACCGCGAACATCAAGCCGGCGGACGTCGACAAGCTCGTCGCCGCCGCAAAGCCCAAGGTGCTCGACGACGTCTGGAGCGACTATCTGCTGTTCCTCCGTGACTCGAACGCGAAGGTGGAAAAGGTCTACCAGCTCGAAAAGACCGGCGCCTTCACCGACGCCGGAACGCCCGAGGGCAAGACCTTCACCGAAGCCCGCCTTGCCGCCGGCGCCGAAGAGCTTCGCGACCTGATCTACACCGCCTGGGTCCGCAGCGCCGACCCGGTCGAAGAGTACAAGGGACCGCAATAGGCTGTAGCAGTTTAGGGTGGAAGCATGGGGCTTTAGCCCCATGAATAAGGCTCATAGAAGAACAGGGCTTTAGCCCTGGGGTTTGAATGCCAGGTGAGCGGGTGCATCGTCCACCTGATCGCAATGCCGTGCGGAGGAGAACGGAAACTCCTCCGCCCTCTCCGCCAGCCGCTTTCTCACAGGATTCCGTTCCAGATAATTCGAATGATGACGGTAGTCCATCGCATCCTTGATGCGGTGCTCCGCGAAGCTCTTCTCCCACACTTCGAGCTTGCTCTTGAGCCGAAATGAAAACCCACCCTTGATATATTGCAAGGCCTTTTCAAGCGGCACATCGACGGCTGGCGTGAGGATCAGGTGAATATGATCGGGCATGATGACGAACGCGTGAAGTCGAAATCTGCCCTTGGCTCGATTCTCCTGCATCACATTCATCAGCAGCAGAGCATTCTGCTCGACCTGAAAGAGCCGGCGGCGACTGGCCGTGACGGAGGTCACGAAGAAGGTGCGAATCTCCTGTGGCGCAAGCGGCATTTGTGCAGTCTAAGGCTGAAAGGCCCAGGGCTAAAACCCTTTCTTTCCACCTCAAAATTCATGGGGCTGAAGCCCCATGCTTCCACCCCTTCGTCGGTTCATCCACAGAGCTCTTTGCGGAATGGAAGCGCCGTGCTTCGGCCCTGCGACCTTCACGCGCGGGGAAAAGTGCTTTAGCCCTGGGGATCCGCCCGATGCATCCTTACCAGCGCCCGCTTCAACAGGGGCGTCAGCGCCAGCGCGATCAGCGGTGCGGCCACGACCGCGAACACCGCCCAGACGATCAGCGCATGCCATTCCCACGACCACAGCAGCTTGGTCGTCTCCCAAGGATGCATCCGGACTCCGCGCAGCATCTCGTGCCGATCCAGCGGCATCTTGCCTGTGTGGAAGATCCTGTCGCCGATGCGGATGAAGACATAGAACAGCGCCAGCTCCAGCGGATACACGATGTGATTCGCGATCTGCGACGCGATCAGGTTCAGCCGAAACACGAATGCGACCACCAGGCACACCACCGTCGTCGACCCAAGTAGCGGATTCACCCCAATCACGCATCCTATGGCCAGCGACCATGCGAGGCTCTGCGGGGTCGCGCCCGTCTTCAGCAGGTTCGTCAGCGGCGTCAAAATGCGGTCGCGGGCGAAGCCGCTTACAGAGGTAGAGATCGATTGCATGCGTACTGCCTCAGGATAGACTGAACCCAGTTGTTTTGCTTGCAGGTTGGATGTCGTTTTAGATCGCGAGGATATGTGGCTTTTGTCCGTTCCGTAGCACGGAGTTTCAAACTCGCCGGGTATTTTTTCATCTACTCGGTGGAGTTGATCGTTAAGCGCCCCGCCACCCGCGAAGCTCGCGCCGACTGGCTGCATCGCTTCTGCGCCCGCGTGCTGAAGGGGATGGGCATCACCACCACCGTCATCGGCAAGCCGCCGGAGCGCGGAGCGCTTATCTCGAACCACCTCGGCTACGTCGACATCGTCCTCTACGCCGGGCTGCATCCGTGCGTCTTCTGCTCGAAGGCCGAGATCGCCAAGTGGCCCGTCCTCGGCTGGATGGCCAAGATGTCGGGCACCGTCTTCGTCGAACGCGGCGCCGGCGGCTCCGCGCAGAAGGCGAAGGAAGGCATGAAGGCCGCGGTGGACACCGGCCTGCCGATCACCTTCTTTCCCGAAGGCACCACCACCAACGGCAAGGAGCTGCTGCCTTTTAAATCCGGACTGCTCTACCAGGTGCTCGCGGCGGATGCACCCGTCACCGCCGCCTTCGTCACCTACACCTTCACGCAGGACAACGGCCCCGGCATTACCGTCGAGGACAACCTCAACTACTGGGGCGAAACGCCGATCCTCGGCCACATCTTCCGCTTCGTGGCGCTCAAGGGAGTGCATGCGGAGGTCCGCTTCGCGCCCCATCCGATCCAGTTCGTCGCCGATCTCGACCACCGCAAAGAAGCCGCGAACGAGGCTCGCGAGGCCGTCCGGGCGCTGGCCGCGGAGGCCGGTCTCGACTTCCCCCCGGTCTCGGTCGAGATTCCCACAGCATGATTCAACCAATCTTCACCACGTAGAAAACATCTGTAACAATCCACACCGCAGACTGACCCTCGTAGGCCCCCATACGAGGAGATCCGATGCTCACTGCCAGCCCCGCTCCAGTGGATGTTCTGCTCGAAGTACGAGCCGATGTTTGCGATCAGCCCGTCAAACGCGATGTGCGGCTCGAGGCCGGCGCCTACGTCGTACGTCTCGCTCGCTCGGAGAAGGACCGCTTCGCCGCCTACCGCCTGCGCTTCCTCGTCTTCAACCTGGAGCTGAACGAGGGTCTGGAATCGGCCTACGTCAACGGCTATGACACCGACCTTTACGACCAGGTCTGCGATCAACTGATCGTCGAGCACCGCCCCACCGGCGCCGTCGTCGGCACCTACCGGCTACAGATGGGCGACGTCGCCCGAGCCAACTTCGGCTACTACAGCGAGCAGGAGTTCGACTTCGCCCCGTACGAGCCCATGCGCTCGCAGATCGTCGAGCTGGGCCGCGCCTGCATCCATCGCGACCACCGCAGCACCGAGGTCCTGCATCTGCTCTGGCGCGGCATCGCACGTTACGTCATCGCCAACGGCGGTCGCTACATGATGGGCTGCTGCTCGCTGCAGTCCACCGAGCCGCAGGAGGGCTGGTCGGTCTTCCAGTCGCTGAAGAGCTGCCTGATCGAGCCCGAGCTGATGACCGTCCCCACCGAGTTCTACGCGCTGCCGAAGACGAAGGAGGCGCTCAGCGAAGAGCGTCCGCCCAAGCTGCTGCGCGCCTACATGACCCTTGGGGCGAAGATCTGCAGCGCGCCGGCCATCGACCGGGAGTTCAAGACCATCGACTTTTTGACCATCCTCGACCTGCAGGCGCTGCATCCTAGGATGGCAGCGAGGTTTCTCGACGGATGCTGACGGCGGTTCGTGCAAGCGTGAGATTGGCCTGGTTCATCGTCCTGCTGCTCGCCGCCATCGTCGACGGCACGCTCTTCGGTCCGCGCAACCGCGCCCAGGGCGCGCTCTGGTGCCATCGCTGGGCTTTGCGCATCGTGCGCGGCATCGGGGTGAACTACACGGTCACCGGAACGCTGCCCACCTCTGGCCCGGTGGTCGTGGTCTCGAACCACCTCAGCTACCTGGACGCGATCCTCTACAACGCCGCCACGCCCTTCGTCATGGTCTCGAAGTCCGAGGTGCGCCGCTGGCCCTTGATCGGCTGGATCGCCGCGCGCGCAGGAACCATCTTCATCCAGCGCGCCAACGTCGCCGGCGGACGCACCCAGACCCGCGACGAGGTGAACGCCGAGATGGACGATGCGCTCCGCCTCGCGCCCGCCGTGCTCTTCTTCCCCGAAGGCACCAGCACCGGCGGCGCGGAGGTTCTGCCCTTCCGTCGCGGACTCTTTCACTCCGTGCTCGAACACCACGTGCCGGTGCAGGCCGCCGCCATCCACTACACCCTCAACGAGCCGAACCCCGGCATGACGGTCGAGGACGACGTCTGCTACCACGGCAAGCACGACTTCCTCACGCACCTCTACCGCTTCCTGGGCCTGCGCGGCTTCCACGCGCACCTGCACTTCGGCGAGATCATCCCCGGCGCGGACCATTACGCCATCGCCGAAAACGCACACGCAGCCGTAGCCGCAATCTACGCCGAGTTGCAGCAAGAACGAGCAGTCGCACACGTCTGAACATCTTTCGGTGGAAGCATGGGGCTTAAGCCCCATGAATTCTTCGAACCGGTTGGAAGGGCTTCAGCCCTGGGCATTCCTTCAAACGGACCTATCGCCGGGGATGCAGCCCAGCCTTCCTCAACCCGCTCAGCACCTGCTCCACCGACCAGTCCAGCGACTCCGTACCCTCGACCACCAGGCTCGCATTCGCCGCCGAAGGCACGACGTACAGGTCCGCCATCGGTCGCGCCGTAGCCTCATACTGGTTGCGCACACACTCCTCCGTCCGTCCGCGCTCCCGCACATCGCGATGAATGCGCCGCGTCAGACACAGGTCGTGCGGTGCGTTCACGTAGACCGAAAAATGATAGAGCCGCCGCAGGCTCTCGTAGTGCAACGCCAGGATGCCCTCGACGATCAGGACATCGCCCACCGTCACCGGCTCCGTGCGGTCGGGCACGCGGGAGTGCGTCGCGAAATCGTAGATCGGCCCTTCGACCGGCCTACCCTCCGCCAGCGTCTCCACCTGCGCGACCAGCAGATCGGACTCGAGCGAGTCCGGGTGGTCGAAGTTGCAGAGCGCCCGCTCCTCCGGCGACAGATGCGACATATCGCGGTAGTAGTAATCGAGCGGCAGCAGCGTCGCCCCCAGCTCCGAGGCAAGCTCGCGCGCCAGCGTAGTCTTGCCGGAGCCGGAACATCCGGCAACACCGAGAACGAGCGGACGGCGAGGAAACGAAAGCTGGGCGTCGGGCACGACTTTAGATTACCCGTTGATGAACATCTTGCAAACGGTATGGTCTTGTTTCAAATGAAGGGTGGAAGCATGGGGCTTCAGCCCCATGAATCCACCGGAACCCCTACGCCGGAATCTTCGGAATGATCGCCGTCAGCAGCCCCGTGAACTGCGCCTCCGCGCCGCGTCCCACGCCCAGCACATCGTCGTGGTTGATCTCCACCGGCAGCACGCCCGCCGCCATGTTCGTCACCAGCGAGAAGCCCAGCACCTCGATCCCCATGTGCCGCGCGACGATCACCTCGTGAACCGTCGACATCCCCACCAGGTCCGCGCCCAGCGCCCGGAAGGCGCGAATCTCCGCCGCCGTCTCGAAGCTCGGCCCCAACACCGCGAGGTACACGCCCTGCATCAGGTCGTAGCCCTGAATCGCCGCCTGCTCGATCGCCAGAGCCTGCAGCCGCGGAGAATACGCCGTCGTCATGTCGAAGAACCGCTGCCCCGCGCCCGGATGCGTCGCAAAGCGCGGCTCGTTCACCCCCGAGGCGGCGTTCATCCCCGTCAGGTTGATGTGATCCGAGATCCCCACGATCGAGCCCTGGCGATACGCCGTATTGATGCCCCCCGCGGCGTTCGTCACCACCAGCGTCCGGATGCCCAGCAGCCCCAGCACCCGCGTCGGGAACGTGACCGCCGACATGGCATGACCCTCATACGCATGCGCCCGCCCCTGCAGCACCGCGACCGCCACTCCGCCGATCGTCCCCAGGATCAGGTTGCCCGAGTGCCCCACCACGGTCGAACGCGGAAAGTGCGGAATCTCCGCATACGGAATCACGGTGGGATTCTCCACCTGCGTCCCGAAACTGCCCAGGCCGGAGCCCAGAATGATGCCCACCACCGGCTGAATCGGGGTCAAAGCGCGAATGTGGGCGACGGCGGCGGTAGCCTGCGCGAAGAGGTCGAGCGTCTCGGTCATGTGTCTATCTTCCTTCGACAACCATCCTAACGCCAAGGCTGCGCAAGGCTCGCCGAAAAGGCGCTTGGGATGAAACGTTCCGAATCGATGCCAGCCATAGCCCAGCCCGCCGATTTGCTTCAAAATTCATACTTCCGGTGCGCCCAGAGGAACCAAACTGGTATCCTAATGGAGATATGCCAACTAAACAGGAACTTCTTCAAGCTCAGATTCAACACGTCGACATCAAGCAGCACGACGTCGTCGCCCTCGTGGACGCCATGGAGAACATGGCCTACTCCGCGCGTGATCTCAACCGCGCCGCCCGTATCTACGACATGATGCTGCGCGACACCGAGTGCGGCGTCATCCTCTGCATCGCGGGCTCGATGGTCTCGGCCGGCATGCAGCAGGTCTTCATCGACCTGATCCGCAACCACATGGTCGACGCCATCGTCTCCACCGGCGCGAACATCGTCGATCAGGACTTCTTCGAAGCGCTCGGCTTCCGCCATTACATCGCGGGCGACGAGTACAAGTACGGCGCGCTCGACGCCCAGCTCCGCGAGCTGATGATCGACCGCATCTACGACACCTTCATCGACGAAGAAGAGCTGCGCATCTGCGACGAGGTCACGCACAAGATCACCGACTCGCTCGAGCCGCGCCCGCACAGCTCGCGCGAGTTCATCCAGGCGATGGGCAAGTACCTGAAGGACAACGGCCGCACGCCCGAGAACGGACACAAGGACTCCATGGTCCTCGCGGCCTACGAACTCAACGTGCCGATCTTCGTCCCCGCCTTCTCGGACTGCTCGGCCGGCTTCGGTCTCTGCGCTCACCAGCATGCCCGCCAGGGTAAGCCGATGGTCTCGATCGACTCCGCCAAGGACTTCTACGAAATCACCAAGCTGAAGATCGAGAATCCCGTCACCGGCCTGCTGATGATCGGCGGCGGCACGCCCAAGAACTTCGCGCAGGACATCGTCGTCGCCGCCGAGATCATCGGCGTCGATGCCGACATGCACAAGTACGCCATCCAGATCACGGTGGCCGACGTTCGCGACGGCGCGCTCTCCGGCTCGACCCTGAAGGAAGCCAGCTCCTGGGGCAAGGTCGACATGGTCTACGAGCAGATGGTCTACTCCGAGGCCTCGATCGCTCTGCCCCTCATCGCCGGCTACGCCTATCACAAGAAGGGTTACGAGGCTCGTCACGGCAAGAAGTTCGCCGAGATCCTCGATAACGTTCCAGTGACCGCTTAAACTCTTTTCGACCGCAGCAAAATGGCTCGAAACCTCCGGCCCCGGCCACGATGTTTCGGGCCATTTCCCGTTTCGGGCGGTTATACTGCGATGGTCGGATCGTAAGGACAGCAGCAGAGCGGAGTCATCCCCGGCAAGTCCGAGAAGAGATGCCCGCGAAGACCGGCAGTGTCTCCCACGACAATAACTTCCCTCGTTCGGATTCAATCCCTTACGTGGGATCGTGCGTTACTATCAACAGACCACGAGACCGCCGTTATGCACATTGTCATTATTTTCGGCTATCTCATCCTCAGCGCCGCCGCCGGCGCCCTGCTCTCGCTTTACCTGATGGCGCGGCGGACGATCGACCACCTGCGCGCGCAACTGGTCACGGCCAAAGAGGCCCAGCAGACGCAGAACTCCCTGCTCCTGCAACGCTCCGAACTCGACGGCATCAAGGACGAGTTCATCTCGACCGTCTCGCACGAACTGCGCACACCGCTCACCAGCATCCGCGGCGCGCTCGGCCTGCTCTCTGCCGGTCTGCTCGGCGCGATGGACCCCAAGGCCCAGAACCTGCTGCGCATCGCCGTCACCAACACCGACCGGCTCATCCGTCTGATCAATGACATTCTGGACCTCGAACGGATGGAATCCGGCCGCGCGCCGCTGCACATCCGGCGCTGCTCGCTGCGCGAACTCGTCCTGCAGGCGCTCGAAACCATGCAGGCCATGGGCGATGCGGCCGGCGTCCGGCTCGAGCCCGTGCTCATGAGTTCGCCCGATACCATCTTCTTCGACGGCGACCCCGACCGCATCCTGCAGGTCCTCACCAACCTGCTCTCGAACGCCATCAAATTCTCGCCCTCGGGCGCGCTCGTACAGATCAGCTTCGAAGGCAACGCCCAGACGGTGCGGCTTCGAGTCTCCGACCAGGGCCGCGGCATCCCGCTCAACAAGCTCGACACCATCTTTGACCGCTTCCAGCAGGTCGAGGCCGCGGACGCACGCCAGAAGGGCGGCACCGGCCTTGGCCTCGCCATCTGCCGCACCATCGTCAACCAGCACGGCGGACGCATCTGGGCGCTCGCGAACGAGACCGCCGGCGCCTCGCTCTGCATGGAGCTGCCGCGCAACAGCCGTCCGCTCGAAAGCTCGGCCGTCCCCCATACCACCATCACCACGCCGGCCGGCGACGCGACCGTACTCATCTGCGACGACGATCCCGGCATCCGCGCCGTCGTCTCCGAGCACCTGCTGCGCCAGGGCTACCAGATCCTCGAGGCCGAAAGCGGCGAGCGGGCCATCCAGCTCGCGCACGAGCATGAGGTCGAGGCCATCCTGCTCGACCTCTACATGCCCGGACTCAGCGGATGGGAGACGCTGCAGCGGCTGAAGCACTCGCCCGCCACCGCCAGCATTCCCGTCGTCATCCTCTCCGTCCTGCCCCCGGCGACGCCGCCGCCCGGCCTGCACACCAACGGCGCAAAGCCGGCCGCACCCAGGCCCGAGGGCTGGGTGCAAAAACCGTTCAACGAAAACCTGCTGCTGGCTGAGCTTTCGCGCGTGCTGCACACCGGCGACGGTCCCGCCTACGTCCTGCTGGTCGAGGACGACGTCGACCTGGCAGCCGTCGTCGTCGCGGGCTTCGAGGACGCGAACGTTCAGATCGACCACGCCCGTACCCGCCAGCAGGCCATCGAGCACTGCATGCTCTCGCGGCCGGACCTGATTATCCTCGATCTCAAGCTGCCGGATGGCGACGGCTTCTCGCTGGTCAACTGGCTCCGTCAGCAGCCCGACCTGCGCACCCTGCCGCTGGTCGTCTACAGCGGCCGCGAGGTCTCGGACAGCGAGATGTCCGCGCTGCGCCTCGGCCCCACCCAGTTCCTCACCAAAGCCACCGTGCAGCCGAAAGAGGTCGAGGAGCTGGTCATGACTATCGTCCAGCGGCTGCGCCATCCCGCCCCCGCCGTGACTACACCTTAGAAAACATTGACCTGGCCGAGTCCGGCGTTCGACAATCGACTCGTATACCTCCTCCCCTCAGGGAAATTTCCAGGAAAGCTGTTGCCCATGCGCCGTGTACTGATCATTGACGACGAAGACGACATCCGCGAGGTCGCCGCACTCTCGCTCGAAGCGACCGCCGGATGGGACATCCTCACCGCCAGCTCCGGCCGCGCAGGCATCGCCACCGCCGAAACCGAACGCCCCGACGCCATCCTGATGGACGTGATGATGCCCGTCATGGACGGCCCCACCACCTTCAAAGAGCTGCAACTGAACCCCAAGACCGCCGGCATCCCCGTGCTGCTGCTGACCGCCAAGGTCCAGGGCGTCGACCAGCGCCGCTTCGCCAACCTCGGCGTCGCCGCGACGCTCTTCAAGCCCTTCGACCCGCTCACCCTCGCCGCCCAGATCTCCGAAGTTCTCGGATGGAAAGACTAGCCCGTTGAGCGCTGACGCCGCAGCCCGCACCGCAGCAATGCTCGCCGCGCTCTGGCAGAAGAACCAGCCCCTCATGCTCGAACGGTTGGACCTGCTCGACCGCGCCTCTACCCACCCCGAGCTTCACGAAGAGGCTATCGCCGTGGCGCACAAGATGGCGGGCACGCTCGGCATGTTCGGCTTTCCCGAAGGCACCGCGATCGCACGCGAGATCGAGCTGGCGCTCGAAGCCGGCAATCGGAACATCAGCCACTTAGCGGCAAGGCTGCGCGCCCTGCTCTTCCCAACCCGATAACTCTACGGAAAAACCGTCTTTGCCTTTCTGGCTTTGTCATCTTCGAAGAGGATCTGCTTCTCTTCCACCCGCCACACAAGCCCGTCATCTCGACCGGAGCTCAGCGGAGTGGAGAGACCCCCGCATTGGCTTTGTCTTTGTCCGTGCCAACGCTCTAAGGAACCTCTGAAGAAGTCCATGGCTTGAAAGGGCGGGACTTCAGTCCCGCCGTAAGAGCGGTGATTGCAATGCGGCTTTAGCCGCCGAGGGAATGTTCAGACCTCCTCTAAGGATTCTCTGATTAAGTTCCCCACTCCACGGCGGATTAAATTACGTTGTGGATGTGGGGGTGCGGATGAAACAGCAGACCTTGGCTTTGGCGGCTGGATTTGAGCGTTTTGGGCGTCAGACGCGGCGTTCGGAGTTTCTCTCGCAGATGGATGTGGTGGTTCCGTGGTCCGAGTTGGTGGCCTTGATTGAGCCGCACTACCCCAAGGCGGGCAACGGCCGCCCTCCGGTCGGTCTGGAGCGGATGCTGCGGATTTACTTCCTGCAACAGTGGTTCAACCTATCCGACCCGGCAGTCGAGGACGCGCTCTACGACTCGCTCACGATGCGCTCGTTCGTGGGCATCGACCTGGGTCGCGAACCGGCTCCGGATGAGACCACCGTGTGCAAGTTCCGTCACCTGCTGGAGCGCCACGGTCTGGGCCGGAAGATGCTCGCCGTGGTCAACGGCCACCTGGAACGTCACGGATTGAAGATCGGCACGGGCACGATCGTGGACGCGACCATCCTGCATGCACCGTCGTCGACCAGGAACAAGCAGGAGCAGCGCGACCCGGAGATGCACCAGGTGAAGAAGGGCAACCAGTGGTACTTCGGCATGAAGGCCCATGTGGGCGTGGACGCGGACACGAAGCTGATCCACTCGGCCGAGGCCACGGCGGCCAACGTGGCCGACAACCGCGTGCTGGCCGATCTTCTGCACGGCGAGGAGACCGAGGTGTGGGGCGATCAGGCGTACCAGGGCAAGACGGAGGTCATCGTCGCACGCGCTCCGCAGGCGGTGGATCGCACGCACCGGCAGTACCGCACCAAGCTGGTCTGCTATCCGGCCATCCGCGAGGAAAATCGGGTGAAGTCGAAGACGCGCTCACGGGTGGAACACGTCTTCGCGCTGATCAAACTGAAGTTCGGCTTCGCCAAGGTGCGGTATCGCGGGCTGGAGAAGAACCGCAACCGCCTGCTGAGCCTGTGCGCGCTGACCAACCTGCTCACCGCACGCCATCACCTGATGGCAGTCGCCGGGCAGAGCTGCGCCTAAAACCGCACACACCATCAGAAATGTCCCACAAACAACACCAGGTAGCCAAAATCGGTCAGAATCTTGCCGCGACCGATCCGCTGGATACTTGTTCAGAGAATCCCTAGTTCCCTGCCCGGCATATGTCGGGAACGTATGCGCGGTTTCCTGCGATAAAAAATGTCGGGAACGTATGCGTAGCCGAAATTTGGCGAGTTGGTTTAGTCGAACTGCGGCGCGTCCGGCACACTGCTCTGACCTGGCAACAGGCGAATTCCCTGCCCACTGTCGGACTCCTGGATGCTGGGCGCGGATTTGCGAAAGGCCAGCCGCACGATCTCCATCTGCTTCAGGAACTCGCGTTTGAACTCGTGTCTTCCCTGCCGGGTGTCGGCGTAGTTGGCGCCGAACTGGAGCTGCAGTTTGACCCAGGGGATGTCGGTCGGGCGGTTCAGATATTTCAGGCGGTAGTTGAGCCAGAGATAGATATCGAGCGCGAGCGGGCTTTGCGTCTGCTGGCGGATCACCTGCACGACGCGCATGTCGAAGGGCACCGGCCGATTGGTGATCTCCTTGAAGAACGGGTCGCTCAACAGAATGGTGGAGCTCCAAAGGCCTGGCTGGCTGGACTTCGCGCCCTTGTCCTTCTCTTCCCACCAGAACTCGGCCTCTTCGATCATGCCGACCTGCCGCAGGCTCCACGAGCGGCCATTGTCGTAGGTGACCGAGAGCGTGGAGGAGGCCATGCGCTTCATCTGGTCGCGCAGCCGCGTGATGGTGCCGGTCTTGCCGCCGGTCAGCGGAAGGTTGAGCTGCATCATGAAGTCGGTGAGCGAGTGCCCCAGCTCGAGCGAACGCGACTTCTTGAACAGAGCCTCGCGCGTCATCCACATGAACATGAGGCGCGGCAGAACGCCGAACGGAAGGCCCACGTCGGACGGCGACATGATCGTCAGGCGGAAGTTGTTCGCTACGCGCGAGAACTCGTTGCTGGCGATCTTGCGGTAGGGAAAGCAGGCCTGTACAAGCATGCGCGCGATATAGCCGCGCTCTTCGTCGGCGGGATCGCGTTCGGAGATGGACGCCATCAGCTCGATGAGCTCGTGCGTGCGCTCGTCGGTGACGGCGTGACCGGCGAAGAGTTCTCCGGCGGAATCCTTGTCGAACGGCTTCTTCATGAACTTCCCTCTCTACATGTCGTCATATCGCCATGACGACGTGTATACATGACGACTTGTCACGCTATTGGCGGCAAACCGTATTTGCGGAAGAGATCGTTGAGTCCTTCCTGGATGAGTTCCTGCATGGTCTTCTCGTGGTCGAGTCCGATGCGCTTGAGCTGGCGGGAGACGGCCGGCTCGAAGAATCCGGTGACGGGCTTCTTTCCGATGCGCGAGGGCGGCGCGCTCGACACCGCGCGCAGCGTTGCAACCGGCGTGGGCCGCTGCTCCGGGGCGGCCACGGCGGCAAGCGCGACGGGACGCGAGTAGGAGTGGCCGGCGGCGTTGCTGAGGGCTTCCGCCATGGAGGCTCGTTTCATCTCTCTTCTCCTTTGAATCCGCGAGCGAGCCCGCGCGGTGATGCAACATGTATACATTACTACTACTTGGCATGTATCCACCTGATTTTGTCGCCAGGGGGAATCTTGGTGAGCACATGCGCCGGGGCGACATGGCGACTACAGTACATGTAGACATGGTACGGAGTAGACATGTCCTATCTGCAACATGTCTACTTGGGTTTTCTCGTCTCTACTCAGTAGGCATGTCTTAGTGCCGACATGTAGACATGATCTTATGTCTACATGTCGAGGCTAGGTAAAGGATTTTCCCAACTGCTTGCGGACCCATTTGTAGAAGAGGAAGGCCTCCTCCGCCGCCTTGCCGGTCGGCTCGTATTCCTGCGCGACCTGGCCGTTGACGAGGCAATGATAGTAGGCCGCGCGCATGGTCAGGTGTACGGGGGCGACGGGCGCATCGTAGGTGTTGATCGCGGCGATCGCCTCCGACGCCAGCGCGCCTCGGACCGGCACGGCGTTCAGAACGACAGAGAAGGGTTTCTTCGCCAGCCGGGCCAGCTCGATCGAAGAGCTGATGGCCTTGAGGTCGAGCAGGTGGGGCCGGCAGGGGATGAGGACGAGATCCGCCGAGCGCGCCGCCGCAAGGGAAGCGCTCTCGGAGTTGGGCGAGGTGTCGATGACGGCCAGCTTCGCGCCATGCTTCCTGGCCTCGTCGAGAATCACGTTCAGCCGGTTCACCTGGGCTGGCTGTACGACGGGCTCGGCCTCGTCGCGCAGGTCCTTCCAGGTGGCGGCGCTTGCCTGCGGGTCCAAGTCGACGATGACGGTGGTCTTTCCGTCTCGTTCCGCGGCGACGGCGAGGTGGAGGGCAAGGGTCGTTTTGCCTACCCCGCCCTTCTGGGAGATGATGGCGACGGTTTTCATATCTACATGTAATAAACCAATCAAGACCACATTGCAACATGCCGTCATGTATACATGTTGCATTGATCCGCCGCACAGTTCGTAAGCCGGCGCCAGAACCTTCCCAAAACCGAGAATCCCAGCCAAAACCAACGGTTTCAGGGGCTCCGGGAGAGAAGGGAATAGGTGCGTGAAAGCGCAGGAATGGATGCGCAGCACCTTCGACGCAGATCGTCGTGCAAGTCCGTCGGGGCAAACTCGCCATCAGTCGATGGTGAATACCACGCGCGGTCTGCCCGTAGCCTTGTCCCAAACCCTTTCGACCTCCGAGAGCGGGACGACCTGGGTTGCGACCTCCAGGCCCGCCGGTCCGACCGCTGCAAAGACGTTGGCGATGGACTGCGCCAGCCCCTCGCGGCTCACGCTTCCGATGCCGCTTCCCATGAGCGTGATGGCGGCGGAGCGCAACGCCGCGGCGGGCAATTCGATGCTCGCCTCGCCGCTTGAGCTGCCTACCTGCACGAAGCGGACGGGCTTGTCTTCGACAACCTTCGCAAGAGCGCCAATGATCGTCCTCGCGCTCTCGCCCCAGAGATAGTCGATCACGACGTCGATGCCGCCGGAAAAGCGATCCGTCAGCGCCTCCCCGTAGTCGCGAACTCCGGAGGGATGCGCCGCGTCCAGGGCGAAGGGAATGACCGCATCCGCGCCAAGCTGCTTTAGCTCTTCGAGCTCCTGTGCGTTGCGACCCGTTGCGATGACCTTTGCCGCGCCAAGGTGCTTTGCCAGTTGCACGGCGACACGACCGGCCGTGCCGGTGGCGCCGTTGACGAGCACCGTCTCTCCGGCCACGAACCGCGCCCGCTCGACGAGGCTGGCCCAGGCGGACATGCCGGGGTTGGCGATGGCGGCGGCTGTGATGTCGTCGAGTCCGTCGGGGATCTCGACGCAGCGTCTGGGGTGAATGGGGCAGAGCTCGGCGAGCGATCCGAACGGCGCCTCGGGCATGGCGAAGTAGACGCGGCGCCCATCCTCGGCGAGCCCGACGCCGTCCGTGCCGGCGACGGCTGGAAAGATGCCTGTGGAGCTGTAATGCGCGCCAGAGGCTCTGGACCTGGTCAGGTTGCTGAGCGCCGCGGCCCGCACCGCGACGAGGATCTCGCCCTCTTTGGCGGTGGGTTTCTGGAACTCTCCATAGATGGGCGACTTGCCAACTGCGGTGACGATGGCTGCCTTCATGTTGTATCTCCCTGTGAATTTCTAGCCGGAGCAGGCCGGCTAGAATCGAACAATGTTAAAAATATCTAACACTGTTCGATTATGGGATGTCAAATACGCTATGCTGGATTCATGAAGATCAATCGAGAGATGGTCACGCAGGCGGGGTTGAAGCTGCTGAACGAGATCGGCCTGGAACAGCTCACGCTCCGCCGGTTGGGCACGGAGCTGAACGTGCAGGCAGCGACGATTTACTGGCACTTCAAGAGCAAGGAGGAGCTGCTGGATGAGATGGCGACAACGGTCCTTACCGAAGGCGCGGCCAACCTGCTGCCGCGGCGAAACTCCTCCGGCTGGAGGGTCTGGGCTTCGACGTATGGCGAAGGACTTCGGAAGACGCTGATGGGGTATCGCGACGGCGCGCGCATGGCGAGCGGCACGCGGTTGACGACGACCGAGCCATTGAAGACGACGGAGAAGATCGCCGCGCAACTGGTCGCGTGCGGCTTCACGGTGCGTGGGGCTGTGGTGTTATTGAGCACGATCTACAACTACACGCTCAGCTTTGCGATGGAGGAGCAGGCCGTATTTCCAACGCCGGGGAAGCGATCTTCGTCTTACTCGATCGAGGGCCGCAATGCGCGTCTCGACCCCGAGATCTTTCCTTACCATCGGCAGGCTTCATCGATCCTCTTCGACCGGTATGACCGCCGTTATCGTGAGGGTCTGGAGCTGATTCTGAAGGGCGCTGAGTGGCAATCCACGGAGATTCCTGCCGCACGATAGTCGCTTTCAAGCTGCCTGAGCCGCTCCTGCGGCTGCTGAGGGAGAGAGCGAAACCTTGCGTCCAAGCCCCGCTTTATGCGGCAGCGTTCATCTTGAGCGCGAGCACGGTCATATCGTCGTGCTGCGGGGCGCCGGCGGTGAAGCGGTCGGCCGCGTTCAGGATGCTGTCGACCGCAGCCTTTGCCGTGCCGTCGAAGGTGTGGGCGGCTGCGGCGATCATCCCGTCCTCGCCCCACTCCACATCTTCGGCGGTCATCGCTTCACTGATGCCGTCGGTATAGAGCAGCAGCAGATCGCCGGGCGCGAGCTGGATGCTTTGCTCGGTATAGCGCGCGATGGGCAGCAGCCCGACGACCGGCCCGTCGGCCTCGATGCGGCTCTCCCGCCATGCGCCGGTGGCGTCGCGTCGCAGCACGACCGGCGGATTGTGCCCTGCGTTGACGCACCGCAGACTGCCCTCCGCCGGGTCGAGCACGCAGAAAAAGAGGCTCGCATACTTGCTCGCGGCCGAAGCCTCGTAGACCAGATCGTTGATCTTGCCCATCATCCGCGCGAGGTTCCGGGGGTCGTCCAGCATCAGACTGCGCAGCGAGGCGCGGAGGCTCGCCATCAGCAGCGCGGCCGAGATGCCCTTGCCCGAGACGTCTCCGATGGCGATACCGAGCCTTCCATGCGGCAGCGCAAAGACGTCATAGTAGTCTCCGCCCACCTCCTGCGCCGGACGGCACGCGCCCGCAATAGAACCCCAGCTTACCTGCGGCAGCGTTTGCGGAAAGAGTCGCTCCTGCACCTCGCGCGCGATCTCCATCTCACGGTTCATGCGTTCGCGTTGCGCGGCGGCGCTGGCGAGCGAGTGCGCGAGTTGGCTGACCTCGATGGCCATGCCGGTCTGCGTCGCCAGCACCTGCAGCATGCGTATGTCGGACCTGGTGTACGCAGCCTCGGACTGCTTGCCGCCCAGCGTCATGATGCCGATCAGACCGTTGCGGCCCGCGATCGGCAGCAGCAGCTCCACGCCCAGCTCATCCAGCACATGCCGCTCGTCGGGCTCGGCGAGGAAGTACCATGCATCGGCGTCCTCGCGGAAGAGCCGTACCGGTCCCTGCGCGCGCATCAGGTTCCGGATGGTCGACGAGCGTTCTTCAAAGACCGCGCCCTGCAGCGAGCCAGCCAATCCGCTCGTCGAACCGGCCAGCCGATAGCTTGCACCCTCGCGCAGGAAGAAGCCGATCTGCGCCACGTGCAGCGTATCGGAGACCCGCTGCGAGACGGTCTGGAGCATCGGCTCGATCTCGGTGAAGCGGCGCACGTCGTCCGAGAGCTCCTTGAAGACGCGCTCCGAGTCGTAAGCCTCGCGAAAGAACCTGCGGTCCAGCCAGTCCTGCGTGCGTCTGCGGAAGAGCACCCGCAGCCCCAGCGCGAGGACGAGAAAGATGGGAATCTGCACCAGCTCCGAGCGCTCGATCTGGGTCTCGGTCGCCAGCGGAACCAGCAGCCGGTAGCTGAGGATCGCGAGCAGCAGCGCCTGCACCGCCCAGATGCTCGCGCGGGCCAGCGCATACCGCGTGCCCAGCCGCAACAGGAAGCGGACGTCCATCGCGCGTTGCACGACGACTGTGTAGGCCAGCGTGAACGGAAGCAGCAGGAAGAGAATGCCCGTCAGGTAGCGCAGCCAGAGATCGTTGTGATTCGGCGAGTAGCCCAGCGCGGGCATCAGTTGCAGGACGAAGAGCGGCGCCCCCAGACCGATGGCCGTACCGGTGAGCAGCACGCGCAGACGGCGCCGCGCATCCTGGCTGGAGGCGGTGCGAACCTTGTCCGCGACCAGCAGCAAATAGAGCAGGACGCACAGCAGGCTGAGCCAGTTGGCGATGTGGCTAGCCCAGTGGATGAACGCGATCCACGCCGGCGGGACGCCGCCCAGCGCAAGCCGCGCGTAGGTCTGGTAGAAGCCGAGCGAGGCGCAGGCGGTCAACGGCGCAAGCACGACCCACTTCAGCCAGGGCGCCCGGCGGTCGATGCGCGAGCGCTCCGGAAAGTAGATGCCGAAGGGAAGCAGCAGCGCCGGGCCGAAGCTCTGGAAGGCGAGGTAGTAGAACTCACGAAAGTAGAGCCACGCGCCGCTGTCGCGGTCGGGCCGCACGTACAGGACGATGGGCACGCTGAGCAGCGCCAGCAGCAGCCACGCGATCGGCTCATCCGGCTTGACGAAGACGACCCAGTAGCCGACGAACATGCAGAAGAGCGGCAGCAGCTCGAAGAGCACCAGCCTCTGCCATAGCAGCGCGCGTTCATGCGAGCCCGGCGGCGCGGCGCGGCGCGCGACCAGCCGGATGCTCGCGGAGTGGCGCGATCCGTCCGTCCGCAGGTAGCCC
The DNA here is from genome assembly GCF_900188085.1 of Granulicella rosea. GTDB lineage: Bacteria > Acidobacteriota > Terriglobia > Terriglobales > Acidobacteriaceae > Edaphobacter > Edaphobacter rosea. The sequence continues at coordinate 734,895 of NZ_FZOU01000001.1, read as the reverse complement.
ACCTGCACGCTCTCGCCCGGAAAGACGTCGGCGATGTCCGCGTTCCACTGTTCGAGGCCGGTGTAGGCGACGCCGTTCAGCAGCTCGACCCTGGAATGCTCGGGCAGGCCGGCGGCGCGCGCCTCCGGCTGCAGCCAGTAGACCTCGTGCGTATCCGGGTCCATGCCGAAGGGCGTGCGCGTGAACTGCTCCGGATGGAAGCGGTCGCCGAAGCCGTTGCGCACGCTGCCGCCCCAGAAGCTCAGACCGGTCAGCATGGTCAGGGCGAGGAGCAGGCGCAGCAGCGTGGCATAGGGCGAGGTGGTCATGGAGGTCTTGCAACGACCATATCTGGCCTATAAGTTCGGCACAAGAGGGTTCGAGAAAAGCGGACGAGGCGATGGGAGTTGCGGGCAGCTGTCGCTTATGCTGGAGAGACCGATATGAGCAAGCGCGCAAAGCCAGTTCCGCTGTACGACGAGATCCGGACCCTGGTTTTGTCCGCCCGGCAGACGATCGCGCGCGGCGTCGACCTGCTGCAGGTGCGGACCAACTACGAGATCGGCCGCCGCATCGTCGAGCAGGAGCAGCACGGCAAAGGCCGCGCCGAGTATGGAAAGGATCTTCTCAACGACCTCTCGGCCCGGCTTGCGGGCGAGTTCGGGAGCGGCTTTTCGCGCAGCAACCTGGAGTACATGCGCAGGTTTTATCTGGCTTATCCCGATCGCGCCCTGCCGGAATCCCAGGCTTCGCTAAAATCCCAGGTTTCGCTAAAATCCCAGACGCTGTCTGGGAAATTGTCCAGTGAATCGGTGAAGGGCGCGGCCGGCCAGAAGGTTCTGGGTCAGGCTGGAGCTTCACTGAAATCCCAGACAGCGTCTGGGATTTCGCTTGGGATACAAAGTCCCTTCTCCCTGAGCTGGTCGCACTACGTCTTCCTGATCGGAATGAAGGAGGCGGAACGCGACTTCTACGAGATCGAGGCGACGGAGCAGAACTGGACCCTGCGCGAGCTGAAGCGCCAGTTCAATGCGGGCCTCTACGAGCGCCTTGCGCTGAGCCGGGACAAGGCTTCGATCCGGGAGCTCGGCCGCAAGGGACAGCATATCGCCAGACCGGAAGACCTGTTCAAGGAACCCTATGTGCTTGAGTTTCTCGGCCTGCAGGAGCAGGCTGCCTACTCCGAGTCCGATCTGGAATCGGCCATCGTCACGCACATCGAACGCTTTCTTCTCGAGCTCGGAAAGGGATTCCTGTTCGAAGCGCGGCAGAAGCGGTTCACCTTCGACGAAGAGCACTTCTTCGTCGATCTGGTGCTCTACAACCGGCTGCTGCAGTGCTATGTCCTGATCGATCTCAAGATCGGCAAGCTGACCCATCAGGATCTCGGTCAGATGCAGATGTATGTCAACTACTTCGACCGTTACGTGAAGACCGAGAGGGAGAACCACACCATCGGCATCGTTCTGTGCAAGAAGAAAAACAGTGCGCTGGTCCGAATCACGCTGCCTGCGGACGCGAACATCCACGCCAGGGAGTATCGGCTTTATCTGCCGAGCAAAGAAGAGCTGCGGGAAAAGTTGGAAGAATGGGCGGACATGCAGGGGTAAGACCTCGGTGTCCACCACCGCACAGCGACTGTCCGCAAATGGACACCCGGCGGCGAGCCATTCCGGACGAAATCGCGAAATTGCTGGGGTTTTCGACGATTTCGGTTTGGCACGCCAAGTGCCTTTATCGCTGGCATGGATATCTCACGGCCCGACCTCAAACAACAGAAGCTCCGCCGCCTTATCGCCGTCTCCGTCTCCGTGGCCGTGGTGCTGGCCGCCGGCGTGTTCTTCATTCTGCGGCTGAAGCCCGCGGTCCCCACCGTCGACGGCCCGGTGTGGACGGACACGGTCAAGCAGGGCGCGTTCCTGCGCCAGGTGCGCGGCCCCGGAACGCTGGTCCCGCGCGAGGACCGCATCCGGCTGATCCCGGCCGAGACCGAGGCGACCGTTATCCGCATCCGCGTGCTGCCCGGCGCGCATGTCTCGCCCGATACCGTGGTCATGGATCTCGTCGATCCCGAGGTCCAGCAGCAGTTGCTCGACGCGCAGTTGCAGTTGAAGGCCGCGCAGGCCGACCTGCAGAACACGCGGGCTCGCCTGCAAAGCGACCTGATGACCCAGCGCGCGGGCGCAGCGACGGTCTCGGCCGATCAGAAGCAGGCCGCGCTGCAGTCCGAGACGGATAAGAGCCTTTACGATCTCGGCGTCATCAGCGGCCTGTCGTACTCGGCGTCCAAGGGCAAGGCCGATGAGCTGCAGCAGCGCAACGAGATCGAACATCAGCGCTACGACCTGAACTCGAAGGCCATCGCCACGCAGGTCGCCGTGCAGCAGACACGCATCGATCAGGCGTTGGCGGTGCTCGCTCTTCGCCAGCGGCAGCAGGCGGCGCTCAGCGTACGCGCCGGCATCGACGGCGTTCTGGTCGACCTGCCGCACCAGGTGGGCGAGCACGTCGCCATCGGGACGACGCTGGCGAAGGTCGTCCAGCCCGACCAGTTGAAGGCGACGTTGAAGATTCCCGAGACTCAGGCGCGCGACATCCAACTGGGTCAGCCGGCGGAGATCGACACGCACAACGGCGTCATCCCGGGCAAGGTCATGCGCATCGACCCCGCCGTGCAGAACGGCACCGTCACGGTCGACGTGGAGCTCGCCGGCGCACTGCCGCAGGGCGCGCGGCCGGACCTCTCGGTCGACGGCACCATCGATCTCGACCGCCTCTCGAACGTCCTCTACATGGGCCGTCCCGCGCTCGGCAACGAGAGGTCGACGATGAGCCTGTTCAAGGTCTCGCCCGATGGCAGGACCGCAACCCGCGTCCAGGTCCAGGTGGGCCGCGCCTCGGTCAACAGCATGGAGATCGTCAGCGGACTGCAGGCCGGCGACGTTGTCGTCCTTTCCGATATGTCCCGCTGGGAGAGCGTCGACCGCGTTCGCCTCCAGCAGTAAGTCCATCTTTTCGGCCGCAGCATCAACAGATTAAAGAGTTCAAGGGAGCCACACATGAGCAAAGAAGCCAAGTCCTCCAGCCTCATCCAGATCGACGGTCTCACCAAGGTCTTCTTCACCGACGAGGTGGAGACGCACGCCCTCTCCGGCATCCATCTCTCCATCGCGCGCGGCGAGTACCTCGCCATGTCCGGTCCGTCGGGCTGCGGCAAATCCACCCTGCTCTCCATCCTCGGCCTGCTCGATACGCCGAGCGGCGGGCAGTACAACCTGAACGGCCTGCCGGTCGCGAACCTTACCTTTGCCGAGCGCTCGCGCATTCGCAACCAGGAGATCGGCTTCATCTTCCAGAGCTTCAACCTGATCGGCGATCTAACGGTGTTCGAGAATGTGGAGCTGCCCCTGACCTATCGCAGCGGCATGGCGGCCTCCGAACGCAAGGACCGCGTGGCGCGCGCGCTCGATCGCGTCGGCATGGCGCACCGCACGCGTCACTATCCGGCGCAGCTCTCGGGCGGACAGCAGCAGCGTGTCGCCGTAGCCCGCGCCCTGGCCGGCTCGCCGTCCATCCTGCTGGCCGACGAGCCCACCGGCAACCTCGACTCGAAGAACGGCGAGGCCGTCATGACCCTGCTGGCCGAGCTGCACGCCGAAGGCTCGACCATCTGCATGGTCACGCATGACGTTCGCTTCGCGGCGCACGCCCAGCGGCAGGTTCACCTCTTCGACGGCAAGATCGTCGCCGAGGGCGAGCTGCAGCAGTTGCTCGCGGAGCTCGAACAGCCGCCCGTCCGGATCGCGCGCTAGCTGCCACACGACAACGCACAGCAGACACCAAGATCAGGAGCACGCCATGGAATCCGCCCTCAAAGACCTTCGCTACGCCTTTCGCCAGCTACTCCGTTCGCCCGGCTTCGCGTTGACCGCGATCCTTACGCTTGCGCTCGGCATCGGCGCCAACACCGCCATCTTCTCGCTGCTCGACCAGGCGCTGCTGCGCACGTTGCCGGTCCGCGACCCGGGCTCGCTCGTCGTTCTGGAGGACACGGGCAGGAGCTGGAAGGGAAGCATGAGCGACCATGGTGGAGATCAGGCCGCGTACTTCTCGTACCCGATGTACAAGGATTTGCGGGATAAGAATCAGGCGCTCGACGGCCTCCTCGCCACCTCGCCGACCAACCTCGGCTTCCTGCGCAACGGCTCGTCGAAGCTGGTCTCGGCCGAGGTCGTCACGGGGAACTACTTCACCGTGCTCGGCGTGGGGCCTGCTCTTGGCCGTGTGCTTACCCAGGCCGACGACCTGCAGAAGAACGGCAGTCCGGTCGCCGTGTTGAGCTACGACTTCTGGAAGAACTTCCTCGGCGCGGACCCCGGCGTCGTCGGCTCGAACGTCTCGATCAACGGCCAGCCGTTCCAGATCGTCGGCGTCGCCGCACAGGGCTTCCATAGCGCGATATGGGGTGAGAATCCCAATGTCTTCGTGCCCATGTGCATGGTTCCCACGGTGCTGCCCAGCGTCGACGATCGCCTCACCGCCCGGTTCAACCGGTGGTTGAACATCGTCGGCCGGCTCAAGCCCGGTCACTCGCGTGCGCAGGCCGAGGCCTCCATCGATCCGCTCTGGCATGCGCTGCGCGCGGAGGAGCTCAAGAGCCTCGGCACGGTGTCGCCGCGCTTTACCAAAGACTTTCTCGGCAGCCGCATGCGCCTGCTTCCGGGCGCGCGCGGCTTCTCTTACCAGCGTGAGAACTTTCAGAAGCCGCTGCTGGCTGTGATGGGTATGTCTCTGCTCGTGCTGATCATTGCGTCGGTCAACGTGGCCAGCCTGCTGCTGGTGCGCTCGGCCTCGCGCGGCCGGGAGTTCTCGCTCCGCTTCGCGCTGGGCGCGGAGGCCTCGCGCGTCGCGCAGCAACTGCTGATCGAAGGCCTGCTGATCGGCGTGGCCGGCGGCGCGGTCGGCATGCTGTTCGCACCGCTCGCCATCCGCGCGCTGGTCAGCCGTCTCGCGGGCGATCAGACAAGCGTGGCATTCACGACCGAGATCGACCTGCGGCTACTGGCCTTCAACTTCGGCATCGCGCTTGGCGTCAGCGTGCTCTTCAGCCTCGCGCCGATTCTTCAACTGCGCAAGCCCGATCTGACGCTCGCGCTACGCCAGCAGAGTGGAACCAGCACCGGCGGCATGCTGCGCCTGCGCCGCGTCGTCGTCTGCCTGCAGATCGGCCTCAGCGTCGTGCTGCTAGTCGCGGCAGGTCTGTTTGCCAGGACGATGCAGCAGCTCCGCGCGGTCGACGTAGGCTTCAACACGGCGCATCTCGCGACCTTCCACATCGACGCCACGCTCGCGGGCTACAAGAACGAGCAGATCCCCGCCATCTACCAGCGCGTCATCGAGATGCTCGCCGCATTGCCGGGCACGCAGGGCGTGGCCGCAACCAACGATGCCGAGCTTGCCGGCACCAGCGGAGGAGGTTCGGTTGAGGTCACCGGCTACGTCGCGCCACCCGATACCTCGATCATCATCGAGGCCGAAGGCGTCAACACCGGCTACTTCGCCGCACTGCAGGTGCCCCTGCTCACCGGACGCCTCTTCACCGATGGCGACACCGTTGGTCATCCGCTCGTCGCCGTGGTCAACGAGAGCTTTGCGAAGACCTTCTGCGGCGGCGTGCAGACCTGCGTCGGCAAGATCTCGGACGCGCCCATCCCGGATGTAAGCAACAATCGCGTCAAGGTGGAGATCGTCGGCGTCGTGCGCGACGCAAAGCACCTGGGCGTACGCGACCCCGTCAAGCCGACGCTCTTCGCACCGCTGCGCCAATACACGGTGCCCAGCGATATCTACCTCTACGTGCGCACGACCGGCGACCCCGCGCAAGAGCTCACCGTCATCCGCAAGGCCATGCATCAGCTCGACCCGGCACTCGCGCTCGACAACCTGCGCACCATGGACACGCAGATCGACGACAACCTGCAGAACGATCGCATGATCGCGCTGCTGGCCATCGCCTTCGGCGCTCTTGCAACGCTGCTGGCCGGCGTCGGTCTCTACGGCGTGCTGGCCTACTCGATCGCGCAGCGCACGCGCGAGATCGGTCTGCGCATCGCGCTCGGCTCTTCGCGTCTGGCGGTTGTGCGCCTGGTCCTGACGGAGCTGATGCGGCTGGCCGCGCTCGGCATCGTCATCGCCATTCCGCTCGCGTTCGGACTCAGCAAACTCGTGCAGTCGCAGCTCTTCGGCGTCTCGGCCGCGGACCCGTCGATCCTGCTCTCGGTCACCGCGCTCATCAGCCTGGTCGCCCTGGTCGCCGCGCTGATACCCGCTCGCCGCGCGGCTTCGGTGCAACCTATCATCGCCCTGCGCACGGAGTAGCGGGTTCGCGCAGACTGCTCGTCATCTCGACCGGAGCCACGGACGGCTTTATCGTCCGTGGCGGAGCGGAGAGACCCCCGTATTTCGCTTTTGCGGTTGCTTGTTCTCGTTGGTAGCAGCCGTCACGAAGATCACTACAGCGCAGCGGATGAAGCCGCACATTGCAAGTCGAGCCTATACGGCAAGGCATGAAGCCATGCCCTTAAGCAAGACGGAGTAGTACAGGAAGGCCGTGCCGTCATGAAGATTCAAAATGTAACCGCTACCGTTGCAATGATGCTGGTCCTCATGCCGTCGCCGACGGTATATGCGCAGCAGCAGATCCCCGCGGCCCCGCAGCCGCAGGTGCTCGCGCAGACCGTGCAAAGCAAGCCGGTCTCGCTTGACCTGCCGCACTCCTGGAACCCGCTCAACGCCTACCGCACCGCGCATGTGCAGGCGCCGAACCTCGCCAACTCGCCGCGCATCGACTCGCTCGTCCACGACGGCGTGCTGGAGCTATCGCTCAAGGACGCCATCTCCCTCGCGCTCGAGAACAACCTCGACCTCGCCATCGCGCGCTACAACATCCCCATCGCCAAGGCCGATGTGCTGCGTACGCAGGCCGGCGGAACCTTCCTCGGCGTCAACACGGGCGTCGTGCAGAACACGCCTGGCGGCGGTGTGGGAGGCTTCGGTTCAGGTTCGACCGGCGCTGGCGCTGGCGGAACCTCGGGCGGCGCTGGCGGCGCCGGCGCTGGTGCATCGGGCCTCGTGCAGTCGACGCTTGGCAACGGTTCGACGGTATCGTCCTACGATCCGAACATCTCCGGCACGATCGGTTATTCGAACTCCGTCACGCCGCTTTCGAGCGAGGCCATCTACGGCGTGCCCACGCTGCACACAGGCGACTTCGCCGGACAGCTTCAGTACACGCAGGCCTTCGCCACCGGCACCAGCGTCAACTTCGGCTTCAACTCCGACCGGGTCACCTCGAACAGCCCGTACTCCTTCCTCACGCCGGAGCTGGACAGCTCCTTCCAGGTGCTTGTGCATCAGCACTTACTCTCCGGCTTCGGACTCGGCCCGAACCTGCGTTACCTGCGTATCGCGCGCAACAACCAGAAGATCTCGGATCAGGCCTTTGAGCTGCAGGTCATCTCGACCGTCACGCAGATCGCCAACATCTACTGGGACCTCGTCGCCGCGTACGAGGACGAGCAGGTGAAGGTGCGTTCGCTCGACTTCGCGCAGCAGACGCTTGACTCCGGCCGCAAGCAGCTTCAGCTTCAGGCCATCCCCGCGCTCGATGTGCTGAAGGATGAGGCCGAGGTCGCCAACCGCGAGCAGGATCTGACCATCGCGCGTTCGCAGCTTCAGTTTCAATCCCTGCTCATCAAGAACGCGTTGACCAAGAACCTCGATGATCCTATCCTCGAGGCCATGCCGGTGCGTCCGACCGACCTGAGCGCCAACGCCCTGAACGATGCGGCGCCAGTCGTCGGCGACGACCTCGTCGTGCAGGCGCTTGCGCATCGCATCGAGATCTCGGAGTCGAACATCGACCTGCAGAACCGGCAGATCAGCCGCAACGCCGTACGCAACGCGCTGCTCCCGCAGGTGGACCTGGTGGGCTACTACGGCGGCACGGGCCTGGCTGGGTCCAACAACCCGCTCTCTACCACACCCTCGACCGCGCCCAGCGGATACAGCGGCGCGTTCACCAATACCTTCAACGGCTCCGCGCCGAACTACTACGTGGGCGTCAACGTGAACATCCCGATCCGCAACCGCGTCTCGAAGTCCGACCAGGTACGTTCGGAGCTCGAATCCCGCCAGGCCGAGCTGCACCTGCAGCAGCAGCGCAAGCAGATTCGCATCGAGGTGCGCAACGCGCAGTATGCGCTTGAACAGAGCCAGGCCCGCGTCACCGCCGCAACCAAGGCGCGCGACCTGCAGCAGCGGACCTTCACCATCACCGAGAAGGAGCAGGCGCTCGGCGCCGGTTCGGCCCTACAGACGCTGGCCGCGCGGCGCGATCTTGCGGCGTCCGAGTCCGCACTCGTCGCCGCACGCACCGCGTACCAGAAGGCGCGAGTTGAGCTGGAGCGCTCGACCGGCCAGACGCTCGAAGCGAACGCCATCTCGATCGACGCCGCGCGATCCGGCGTGCCCCCGGCAGGGAACTAGATGGCCTATCATCAAAGTTGGTGAACCTTTGGCATCCGTATCCTCCAAGCCGCCTCTTGCCCGCCTGCTCGTCGCGGACGATCAGGTGCATATCCTCGAAGCCCTTCGGCTGCTGCTGAAGCCGGAGGGCTACGCGCTCGACATGGCCGCAAGCCCCGCCGAGGTGCTCGAAAAGCTCGGACAGCACGAGTTCGACGGCGTGCTGATGGACCTGAACTACAGCCGCGACACCACCTCCGGGCGCGAGGGGCTGGACCTGATCTCGACCATCCGCAAGCTGGATGCGCACCTGCCCGTCATCGTCATGACGGCATGGGCCAACGTCGAGCTGGCCGTCGAGGCGATGCGGCGCGGCGCCAGCGACTTCGTCCAGAAGCCCTGGGAGAACGCGCGCCTGCTCACCATCCTGCGCACCCAGCTTGAGCTCTTCCAGCTTCAACGCAGGGCGCAGCGGCTGGAGGCGGAGAATCGCCTGCTGCGCACCGAGGGCATGCCGGACTTCATCGCCGACGCGCCGTCCATGCGGCCGGTCGTCGAGTTGATGGCGCGCATCGGCCCGTCGGACGCCAACATCCTCATCACCGGCGAACACGGCACGGGTAAGGAGGTCGTCGCGCAGACCCTGCACCGGCTCTCGCGGCGAGCCGACCGCAGCCTCATCGCCGTCAACACCGGCGCGCTGCCCGAAGGAACCTTCGAGAGCGAGCTCTTCGGCCACGTCAAAGGCGCCTTCACCGATGCCCGCGCCGATCGCATCGGACGCTTCGAGCTGGCCTCGGGCGGCACGCTCTTTCTCGACGAGATCGCCAACATCCCCGTGCGCCAGCAGGCCAAGCTGCTGCGCGTGCTGGAGACCGGCGAGCTGGAGCGCGTCGGCTCGTCGACCACCCGTAAAGTCGACGTGCGCATGCTCTCCGCCACCAACGCCGACCTGCGCGCTGAGGCCGCCGAAGGACGCTTCCGCGAGGACCTCTTCTTCCGCCTGAACACGGTCGAGATCCATCTGCCGCCGCTGCGCGAACGCCGCGAAGACCTGCCGCTGCTGGCCGCGCACTTCCTCTCACGCTACGCGACGCGTTATCGCAGGCCGCTTGCGGGCTTCGAACCCGCGACGCTGGAGCTGATGCTGCAATACCCCTGGCCGGGCAACGTGCGCGAGCTCGACCACACCATGGAACGAGCCGTTCTGATGGCGCGCGGCAACTATCTGCAGCCATCCGACCTCGGCCTGCAGCCTCGCGCCGTGCCGCAGATGGACGCGGCGCAGGCGCTCGACAACCTCAGCCTCGAAGCCGTTGAGACGATCCTCATCCGCAAGGCGCTCGGCAAAGCCAACGGCAACATCAGCCACGCCGCGGACGCGCTGGGTCTGAGCCGCGGCGCGCTCTACCGGCGCATGGAAAAGTATGGCCTCTGACGCCCCGCACGATGCCACGCAACTGCCTCTGGCCCGCGGCGCCGGCCTGCTCAGCTTCGAACGCCGGCTGCGGCTCGGACTGCTGCTTGGCGCGGTCGCCATCGTGCTTCCCACTGGCCGGCTCGCGTATCTCCACTACGGTTCGAAGCCGATCGCACTGGCCGTCGCCGCCGCTCTCTCGGCCCTGCTCGCGGTGCTTATCACTCTTCTACTCGGTCAGCTTGTGCGGCCTTTGCAGACGCTTTCGAACGTCGTCGCCGCGCTGCGGGAGAACGACTATTCGTTTCGCGCGCGGGGCGCCCGGCGGGGAGATGTCGTCGGCGATCTCGCCCTTGAGATCAACGCGCTGGCCGGCGCATTGCAGGTGCAGCGCTCTGCCGCGCAGGACGCACTGACCCTGCTCGAACGCGTGTTGACCTCGATGCAGTCGCCCGTGCTGGCCTTCGACCCCGAAGGCCGCCTGCGTCTGCTGAACACCGCCGCCCGCGAGGCCTTCGCGCTCGGCCCAGCCGACCCGATCGGGCGCACCGCGCACGAACTCGGCATCGACGCCCTGCTGGAGGTCGCCGACGAAGGCCTTTACCCAGAGGCTCTGCCGGGCGCAGTCGCCGCGCAGCCCACGCGCTGGTCGATTCGCAGAACGACCTTCAGGCTCCACGGTGTTCCGCACGATCTGCTCGTACTTTCGGATGTCGCCGCCGTCTTGCGGGAGGAGGAACGAAGCGCGTGGCAACGTCTCATCCGCGTACTCAGCCACGAGATCAACAACTCGTTGACGCCGATCCAGTCCATCGCCGGCAGTCTGCGCACGCGCGTCGACGCGACGCTCGAAGCCGATGCGGCGGAGGACTTCGACCGCGGCCTGTCGATCATCGAAGAGCGTTCGGCCTCGCTCAACCGCTTCCTGCAGGCGTACCAGCGGCTCTCGCACCTGCCTCCGCCGAAGCTGAAACGGACACCGCTGCTCGATCTTGCGACGCGCGCGGCAAGGCTTGAGACGAGGCTTGCGGTGACGATTGCGCCCGGACCGGCGGTCGAGCTGCAGTGCGACGCCGACCAGATGCAACAGGCGCTCATCAACCTGATTCAGAACGCGGCGGACGCTGCGCTCAGCCCCGAGGCCAGCGCGCCCGGCCGGACGCCCGCCGTCACGCTCTCCTGGGAGCTTCACGGCGCGGAGCTCAGCCTGCGCATCGAAGACAATGGCTTGGGGATCGAAAATCCGTCCAATCTCTTCGTGCCGTTCTATACGACCAAGCCGAAGGGAACCGGCATCGGACTGGTGCTCGTGCAGCAGATCGCCACGGCGCACCACGGCTCCGTCCGGCTGATGTCTCGACGGGATGGCAGGGGCGCGCTCGCGGAGATGCTGATGCCGGTTGCTTGACGGCCTCTGAGTGCGGGAGTCAGACGAGCGGCTTCAGATCCTCAAGCATCGTAGGGATCAGCTCCGACACCGTCGGATGGATATGCACTGCATGCGTCAGCAGAGTGTACGGCTTCTTCGCATACATCGTGTCCAGGATGCAGTGAATGGCCTCGTCCCCACCGACGCCGAGGATCGCCGCGCCCAGAATCAGCTCGCTCTCGGCATCGACGAAGACCTTCATGAAGCCCTGCGATTCGCCCTTCTCGACGGCTCGCCCCACCTTCGTCATGGGGCGCGTTCCGACGAGAATCTTCTTGCCCGTCCCGCGCACCTCGGCCTCGGTCATGCCGACCTGGCCGAGCGGTGGGTCGATGTAGAGCGCGTGGCATTGGATGCGGTCGCTGACCCTGCGCGCCGCGCCGTCCAGTAGGTTCTCCGCGACGATCTCGAAGTCGTTGTACGAAGTGTGGGTGAAGGCGCCTCGCCCGTTGCAGTCGCCCAGCGCGTAGATGCCGGGGACGTTCGTGCGCAGCTCGTCGTCCACCACGATGAATCCCCGCTCGTCCGTGGCGACGCCTGCGGTTTCGAGGCCAAGATCGTCCGTATTGGGCCTGCGTCCCACGGCCATCAGCACGTGCGATCCGACGATCTCCGGCTCTTCATCCTTGCAGTCCACCTGCACCGCGATCGCGTCGCCACGCTTGCTCAGGGCGATGCATTCCGCATGCAGGCGAATGCGAACGCCCTCGGCTTCGAGGATGCCCTTGATCGCCTCCGAGATATCTTCGTCCTCGTGCGCGACCAGCCGTGCGCCGCGTTCTACCACCGTCACCTGCGCGCCAAACCGCCGATACATCTGCGCGAACTCCAGTCCGATGTAGCTTCCGCCGATGACGACCAGATGCTCCGGCAGCACATCCAGCTCCAACAGAGACGTGTTGTTCAGCGTGGCGACCTCATCGATGCCGCTCAGCTTCGGCGACGACGCGCGTCCACCGACGTTGATGAAAATCCTATCCGCCGAGATGACATCGCCGCCCACCCGCACCTCGGTCGGCGAGACGAATCGCGCATGCTCATGAAAGACCGTGCATCCCTTCATCCCGCGCAGCCAGCCCTCGACGCCGTTGCGCGACTTCAACAGCACACGCTCCTTGCGCGCCTTCACGGCCTTCATGTCCACGCGGATCTCGCCGCCGATGACGACCCCGAACTCTGCGCCTCGCCGCGCCTGCTGCGCCGCGTACGCGCTCGCCACCAGCGTTTTGGTCGGGATGCAGCCCGTGTTGACGCAGGTCCCGCCGAAGAGATGGCGCTCGACCATGGCGACGGTCTGACCCGCTGCGGTCAACCGTCCGGCAAGCGATGGACCGGCCTGGCCGGCTCCCAGAATGATGGCGTCGTAGTGCTGATTCATGCCGATTGTTCCACGCTTAAAAACTTGTTGAAGATGCTGTTTTGATTAAGGGCACGGCTTCAGCCGTGCCGGAGAAGCCTGATGAGCGATGCGGCTTTAGCCGTTGAGGTACGGTTTCCGTGAACTCTTCCAATCATCCTAGCGCAATGCAGGACCGCCGCCTCGATCGGCTAGAATGTTGCGCATGTCCAGAAACGGTTTTCGCCGGTGCGCTCTCGCGTTCGCGCTCTTGACCCTGTGCTCTGCTTCCTTGCTTTACGGCCAGACGAAGCCTGGTCTCGTGGTCGAGGGCGACCACTTCACCCTCGACGGCAAGCCGTTCAAGGTGATGTCTGGCGAGCTGCACTATGCGCGGATTCCGCGCGAGTACTGGCATGCGCGGCTGAAGATGGCGCGCGCGATGGGGCTGAATACGATTGCGACCTATGTCTTCTGGAATCTGCACGAACCCTCGCCCGGCGTATACGACTTCAGCGGCCAGAACGACCTCGCGGCGTTTATCCGCGCCGCGCAGGAGGAGGGTCTCTACGTCATTCTGCGCGCCGGCCCGTACGTCTGCGCGGAGTGGGAGCTGGGCGGGCTACCTTCGTGGCTGCTGGCCGATCCCGCATCGGCGGCGGCGCTGCGGTCGGACGATCCCGCCTTCATGGCGCCCGTCGAGCGCTGGATGAAGCGGCTCGCGCAGGAGGTGGCGCCGCTGCAGGTCGGCAATGGCGGCCCGATCCTCATCACGCAGGTGGAGAACGAGTACGGCGGCTTCGGCTCGGACCACGTATACATGCGGCACATGCGCGATATCCTCGTGCGCGCCGGGTTCACGGCCTCCATGCTCGACACGGTCGATGGCTTCAACGATCTGGCGAAGGGTGAGATTCCCGGCGTCTTTGCCGGGGTCAACTTTGGCCTGGGCAGCTCGAAGAAGGGTATGGACGCGGCGGCGGCCTTCCGGCCTGGCGCGCCCATCTTCGTCACCGAATACTGGCCAGGGTGGTTCGACTCCTGGGGCCACCCGCACCAGACGCGCTCGACCTCCGTGCAGCTCGACGATCTGGCGTACATGTTGAAGCACGGCGCGGGCGTAAATCTGTACATGTTCCACGGCGGCACCAGCTTCGGCTTCATGTCCGGCGCGGACAGCTCGCACGGCAACTACCTGCCGGATACGACAAGCTACGACTACGGCGCGCCGCTCGATGAATCCGGTCGCCCGACGCCGAAGTTCTACGCGATGCGCAAGATCTTCGCCGAGTATGCAAGTTGCGGAGACAAGCGCGGCGAGGCCTGTCTGCCGCCGGTTCCCGCCTCCGGCCCGGTGGTCGCGATCCCCGCGCTGGCGCTCAAGGAATCGGCCTCTCTGTGGGAGAACCTGCCCGCGCCCGTCGAGAGCGAGCACACGAAGACGATGGAGGAGATCGGCCAGTCGTACGGCTATCTTCTCTATCGGACGAGCCTGCCGTCGGCCACGCATGGGACGCTGGCGCTCGAAGAGCTTCACGACTACGCGCAGGTATACGTCGACGGCAAGCTGGCTGGAACACTCGATCGGCGGGAGAAGCGCAACACGCTGGCGCTGACGACCACAGGCCCCGCGCGGCTGGACATCGTGGTCGAAAATACGGCGCGCATCAACTATTCGAAGGCGATCCGCACCGAGCGCAAAGGCATCACCCAGCGGGCGACGCTCGACGGCAGGGAACTGACTGGATGGAAGTTGTACCGTCTGCCGATGACCGCGCTGCCGGAGCGTTACGTCACAAGCAAAGCCTCGGGGCCTGCGTTCTTTCGCGCCAGCTTCACGCTTGCCGCCGTAGGGGATACGTTTCTCGACACGCGCGCTTTGGGCAAGGGCGCGGTCTGGGTAAACGGGCATGCGCTGGGCCGCTTCTGGAATGTGGGTCCGCAGCAGACGCTGTACCTGCCTGCGCCGTGGCTGCGCACGGGAGCCAACGAGATCGTCGTCTTCGACCTGATGCCGGGCGAAAAGCCTGCGGTGGCTGGGCTGCAAAAGCCGATCCTCGATGCGCCCGTGGCGGACCAGAGCGGAAACCGCGTGCAGCAGTAAGCGTCTTTGTCGGCGGTGCAGCGAATACATGAGGCGCACGCAGCTTTTATCCGCGCGCCGAAGCCGAAGCGGGACAGCGAATCCCGTATCGGGTCGCGCCCGCGCAAGACCTCGCCACGTGCGAAGTAAGTCTTCGCCGATCGTCCGCCGCTCCGCTATGCTCAACCCCATATCGAGCGGAGGCAGGTCGTGCAGCAGGGATCCGTGCAACAGGGTTTGTCGAGCGTCGCCGTACTCATCCCGGCATGGCAGCCGGAGACAGTGCTGATCGCGCTCACCGAAGAACTGATGAGCGCGGGATTCGGCGCGGTGATCGCGGTGGATGACGGCAGCGGCTCCGCGTTCGAAGGCGTCTTTGCGCGGCTTCGGCTGCGTGGCGTGCACGTGCTGCGCCATGCCGTCAACCTGGGCAAAGGACGCGCGTTGAAGACCGGCTTCAACTATCTGTTGACCGATAAGCCGGAGCTGCGCGGCGTCGTGACCGCCGACGCGGACGGCCAGCACGCCGTGGCGGACATCGTTCGCGTGGCGCTGCGGTTGATCGAAGACGACACCCAGCCGGTGCTCGGGGTGCGGCAGTTCTCTGGCGCCGTGCCTTTGCGCAGCCGGTTTGGCAATCGGCTGACGCGCGGTCTCTTCGGCTTTCTTACGGGTGTAAAGCTGGGCGATACACAGACCGGTCTGCGCGGCCTGCCGATGGCCCTGCTGCCGGGCCTGGTGGCGCTCGACGGCGAGCACTACGAGTACGAGATGACGATGCTTGCGCACCTGTGCCGCGACGGACGCAGACCGGTCGAGGCGCCGATCGAGACCATCTACCTCGAAGACAATCGCGGCTCGCACTTCGACCCGCTGCGCGACTCCGCGCGCATCTACCTCGCGCTGGCAAGGTCGTCTCTGTCGTCGATCTTTCACCGGTCGAGGGCTGTGTGAATCCGCTCTCGGCGCTGTCGATGGCTCAGCTTATCGCGCATGAACGTTGAGCCGCTTCTGCGACTCCGACCAGGCGAGATTGTTCTTTGCCAGTTGGAAGTCGGGCTTGAGCGCGAGCGCGCGCCGCGCCGCGTCGATCGCCTCATCCCAGCGATGCATCGCCTCGTAGTTGGCGGCGATGTTGTTCCATGCGACGGCCGAGCCTGGGTCGGCTTCGAGCGCGGCCCTCGCCGCCGCGATGCTCTCTTCGAACCTGCCCGCCTGGTTCAGGCTCAGCGAACGATCGACCAGCTCGCCCGCATGCGCCCGCGGAGCTTGCTGCGCCGCCAATAACAGCTCGCGCTCCATGGGCCGCGCGGGGTTCAGTGCGATGGCTTTGCGCTCTTCCGCAATCGCCTCTGCAAGGCGGTTCTGCGCAAGCAGCCAGCGCCCATAGAAGGCGTGTCCCTGGTCATCCTCCGGTGCCAGCGAGATCGCTCGTTGAAAGTGCCGCTCGGCCTCCGCCGCGCGGTTCATCGCGCCGCACACGACGCCGAGGTTGATCTCGAGCGTCGCGTAGTTCGGCGTGTATTGCGCCGCATCGTTGAAGTACCTCAACGCCTGCGCATACGCGCCCTTGTTCATCTGCGTCAGGCCGTAGATCATCAGGCCGCGCCCGTTGTGCGGCGACTTCTGCACGTCGTCGAGCCACAGCGTCTCCTCGGTCGACCACACGCGATTGCGCGCATGCACGCCCCACGCATAGCCGCCTAACGCAAGCACGGCAAGCGCAACCAGCGCGGGCCGCGGACGTTGCAGCGACGAAGGCCCAAGCGCATGTTGCAGACCCAGCCACAGCGTCCACGCGACGGCCGGGACAAGACCCGCGAAGGAGAAGAACATGCGATGGTCGTTCTCCACCTCCGAGAGCGCATAGACCGAGGTGGGAAGCTGCGTCGCGACGAACCAGATCAACCCATACGCCACGGGATACCACCGCCTGCGCCGCGACGTCGCAACGATCGCCGCCGCCAGCAGCGCGACGAACGCGAAGCCCAGCGCGGCCTGTGCGTTCCACGCGTGAAACGGTGCAAGGTCGGAGTCGACGTTCAGATGCAGCGGTAGAAACAGCGCGCCGAAGTAGCGCAGCCACACCCATGGCTGCGTCATCCGGTACTCCCACGGCGAAAGGATGGAAGGCGCAAAGCTCTTCGGCGTCATGGCCGACTGCAGACACAGCGCCGCCGCCGTCACCGTCAGCGAAGGCAGCATCGCCAGCGCGCTTGTTCGCCAGCGTCCACGACCCTCCGGCGCCTCGAAGAAGAAGACATAGAACAGCAGCAGCACGGGGAAGACGGCCGCCGGCGGCTTACACAGCAGCGCGGCGACAAGCGGCAGCAGGTACGCGCCCGTGCGACGCAGATGCGGTCGCCGCGCATACGCCAGCAGGCCCGTGACACAGCCCAGCGTGCAGAAGAGGTCGCCGCGCTGGATGACGTAGTTCACCGTCTCCGCCATCGCGGGATGCAGACCGAACCACGCCGTCGTCAGCAGCGCGACGCCAGCCTGAGCCTCGCCGGCGGCTCTCGCGAACAGCGTCTCGTACCAGAGGAAGAGGCATCCCAGCAGCAGCAGGAACCACAGGAAGGTGGTGAGGTGGAACCAGAACGGCACGTAGCCATGTCCCAGCGCGTAGTCCAGCGCAAGCGACGCCGAAACCAGCGGCCGGTAGGTCCGGTTCGCGGGCAGCACGCTGAACGTGCCCGCGTCGGCGAAGAAGCGCGGCACGTTGCTCAGTCTGCGGATCGCGGGGTTGTCCGTGACGGTGTGGAAGTCGTCGAAGTGAAAGGCATTGTCGAAGGAGTTCGCATAGGCAAGCAGCGTCGCCAGCAGCAGCGCGAAGAGAAGCCAACGATTGCGCGACGATCCCGCCGTCGTCGCGGGTCTGGAAGCCTGCCGATCTGCCACTGGGCCTGTCTCCGCGCGCGGAGCGAAACCGCTCGCTGAAACATTCTGGCAGAACTCCCGGCCGCGGCGGCATGGCTTTCGCCGTCTTCGTCGCGACAGTCCCGAAATGGTTCTTGCGAGTTTCGTCTTGAATCCGCGCGGCTACCGCACGATCGTGACCCGCCGAATTACGACCGGCGTCACAGGCCGGTTGTGGGCGTCGCGCGGAACTCTTGCGATCTCGGAGACGATCTTCACCGACGCATCGTCGCACTGGCCGAAGATTGTGAAGTGGTCGTCGAGGCCCGAGTGCCGGGGCGCGTCCGTGATGAAGAACGAGCTGTCGTTCTCGTCCGGGCCGCTGTTCGCCATGGCCAGCCGTCCGGGCCGGTCGAAGTTCAGCCCCGGCACAATCTCGATGGAATACTGGATACCGATCTCGCCGCCGCCGGTCGAACCGCCGGGATAGTTCTGGTTCTGAATCATGAAGTCCGGCAGCACACGGTTGAAGAGCAGCCCGTTGTAGAAGGGCTTGCCCCGCATCGTGACGTGGGTGTGCGGCATCGTCCAAGCCTTCGTGCCCTCGGCGAGCCCGATGAAGACCCCGGTCGCGACCGGCGCCTCCTTCTCGAAGAGTCTGCAGGTGAGCGTACCCATGCTGGTCTCGATCTTCGCGGTCGGCCCAGTCGGTTCGGGCGCGGCGATCGTCGACACCGGCGGCGGCGTGGGCTGCGGCACGACGCTCGCGACGGGCACATCCGGCGCGACCGGCGGCAGCGGCTGATCCGGCTGCACGATGCTGATCTTGTTGATCGCCACCGGGCTGGACGGATGATTGTCCGTCGTCAGCATCAGGTGCGAGATCTTCGCGGCAAGCTCCACCGTCGCATCGTCGCACTGGCCGAAGATCGCGCCACGGTCGTTCTCGTCCATCTCCGCGTCCGCGTGAACGCTGATGACGAAGGAGGAGCGACTGATCTTGCCCTTGCGGATCGCCATCGCGAGACGGCCGGGACGATCGAAGGCGAGCCCCGCGGTCTTCGCGCCCGGCAGCGGCTCGCCGGCCGTGCCCAGACCCCCGCCGACGCGGTCCCCGCCGGTGACGGCGTCGGTCAGGCCATAGATCGCGGTGCCGTCGTAGAACGGCTTGCCGGGTTGCGGCACGCCGGTCAGCGGATCCTTCCACACCTGCGCGCCCGTGGCGAGCGAGATGAAGTTCGCGGTCAGCTCCGGCGCCTGCGCGGCATAAAGACGACAGACGAGGCGGCCCATGGTCGTGTCGAAGACCACCGTCGGGCCGGTCGGTGTGGGCGCGGCGCGATGCGTCCTGGCCGCGCTCTTGCCGCTCTGCGCCAGCGACAGGTGCGCGGAAAGCGATAAGGCCACGGCGACAAGACTCAGGCGACTGCACAAAGAGGGCATAGTGTTGTTATAGCAAAGCGGGCGGCGGCAGCCGGGTCGTGACGCGGGCGAAGAGGATGGTCATGTCGTCCATCTGCTCGGTCTCGCCGATCCAGCCCTGCACCCGCTCCAAGGTTCGCTGGGCAAGTTCGTCCAGCGGCAGGCTGCGGTGCTGTGAGACGAATTCAAAGAGACGCTCTTCGCCGAACTCGCCCGACTCGTTCTCGGCCTCCGTCAGGCCGTCGGAGTAAGCCACCAGCAGGTCGCCCTGAGCGAAGCCCAGGTGCGTCTCCTGGTAGGCGAGCCCGTTCAGCAGACCGACCACCGGGCCGCCCCGGTCGAGCGAGGAAAACGTGCCGTCGGCGGACATCAGCCACGGCGCCAGGTGCCCGCCGTTGGTATAGGTCAGTTGGCGCGTCGCGCCGTCGTAGAACGTGAGGAAGAGCGTGGCGTAGCGTTCGGGCTGCGTGCTCTGGAAGAGCTGCCTGTTTAGCAGGCTGACCAGCCGCGCGGACGAGGGCGCGCCGTGATCCGCCGCCTCCGCGCTGAGCCCCAGCGACCGCACCGCAGCGTGCAGCGACGCCATCAGCAGCGCCGCGGACATGCCCTTGCCGCTGATATCGCCCAGCGCTAGGCAGAACTGCCGGCCCTCGCAGAAGAAGTCGAAGTAATCGCCGCTGACCGTGCGCGCGGGGATGCAGACCGCATGCACCTCCAGACCGTCAAAGGCCATCGGCGAATGCGGAAAGAGGTTGCGCTGCACATCCTGCGCAATGGCCAGCTCGCTTTCGAGCCGCTGCTTTTCGCGCTGCTGCGCCAGCAGCTCCACCATGCTGGCGGCCATGGTGTTGAAGGAGTTCGAAAGCGCTCCAAGCTGGTCGTTCTTGCCCTGCGGCATGCGATACGCGAAGTTGCCGCGATCGATCTCGACCGTACCCTCATACAGCTCGGCGACCGACCGGGTGATCGTCCGGCCGAGGCCGATCGCCATGAACAGGGCGAGCAGTTCGATGATGCCGAAGAGGATTGCCGTTCCGATCAGGAACAGCCGCACATACTTGCCGATGCCGGCCGAGGCGGCGAAGAGACGGTCATAAAGGACGGTGGGACGGGACTCGACCAGCACGATCGCCTGCCCGGCAGAGCCGCCCTCCCAGTCTCGAACCGTCATCGGCGCGGAGAAGAAGACGCGTGTGTCCAGCAGGAACTTCGCCGCGGGCACGGCGCCGCCGCTCACGCGTTCAAACTTGCTGGAGGGAGTCCAATCGTTAGAGCCGGGATCGCCGATGTCGATCTCCTCGCTCTTCTCGTCGGGCGACTTGTGAATCGCGAGCTTCGAGCCTTTCTTGTCGCCTGTCTGGCCGAGCCCGATCGGGAAGAGCGTGATCCTTCCCAGCCCCTGGCCCATCGCCCGCAGCGCCTGCGACGACAGCGGCATGGAGCCGAGGACGAGCGCCTTGCGCTGGCCGAGGGCGACCTCAATGGCCGAACAAAGATAGAGCTGTCCGTCCAGATTGACGACCCCGCGAAACCCGGAATGAAGCCAGTCGGGCGAAGCCTTGCCCGCGAAGGGACTGCGCGGCGTGGGGCCGGTCGAGAGATCGCGCCACGCGCCGCCGCTCATGGTTGCCAGCGCGATGCGGTCCGAGGCAGGCGTCTGTCCGTTGACCAAGGGCGACTGTGCAGGCAGCGTGCCGGCCAGACTGAGCATGGCGAATCCCGCCGCCTCCGTGTTCACCTGTTCGACGGCCTGATCGATCAGCCGCAGCGCGGAGGTGGTCGCGTACTGCCCAGCAAAGAGATAGCCCGCCATGAACGTCAGCGTTCCGAAGAGCAGGATCGGCGCAAGCCCCAGCAGCAGATACGTGACGATCAGGCGATTGCGCACGCGCCAGAGCAGTCGGCGCGTCGCCACTCGCCATAGCACCACCAGACTCAGCGGCGCGACAGCCACGATCCCGATGGTAAGCAGCAATCTGACCAGGGCAGGCGCTGGCCGCAGAAGCAGGTCGACCAGCAACAGCGCAAGCACCGGCGGAAGCAGGCGCGCAAACCAGCGGCCCGCCCAGCCATAGGGAGCCAGGGCGCCGGTCCAGCGGCGATGGATTGCTTGGATGCGCACGCGTCTAATGTATCAGCCTGCGGGCGGGGCGGGGATCGTCAGAGCTTCGAGTTGTGCAAGCGAGCCGTTGAAGACGTCGAGGTCGAGTACATTGGGGCTGATAGCGGGGATCTTGCCGAAGGCGGAGAACTGCCAGAAGGTCCAGTTGGGATTGTCTTTGCCACCCCACAGGGCGGGCATGTGGAGCGGCGTTCTGCCGTCGAGCTTCAGGGCATACTCGTCGAAGCTGGCCGCCTCGCCGGAGTCGGTCTTGCCCGGCTGGCCGGGAAGCGGAACCGGCGTGTGGACGCAGGGGTACTGCGAGAGCCAGAGCGGGTTTGCGGCAAAGGGCATGTTGTCGCCCACCGCGCTCGGATCGCCCAGCTCGCCGGTCCAGAAGTTGCCGGTGTAGAGAATCGGCGTGACGCCGCTCTGGGCCGCGGTGTAGACGATCAGCTCCCGCACCAGCGCCAGCGCGCCGGCGCGGTCGGCGGTGATCAGACTCTGCCAACGGCCAGGGTTGTCGCCGTTCTCCAGATCGAGCACGGGAGGCAGGTCGCCCGGCTGCAGAGGCCCGAGAAGGTCGAGAAAGTGATCGATCTGGCTATGGATGTCGTCCATCCAGTTCGCCTGGGGCATGGTCGCCAGCGGCGGTCCGATGAAGTGATAGCCGCCACGCAGAATTCCGGCGTCCAGCATGGCCGGCCAGTTTTCGGCGAAGCGCGTATCGGCATACCAGGGCTTCGTGGGGTCGCATCCCTGCGACACCTTCGCGAAGGCAAACTGAATGCCGGCGTCCGAAGCGGCGTCCCAGTCGATGGCGCCGTTGTTATGCGAAACGTCGATACCGTGAACGCGACCGTCCATCTTTCACCTCGGAATGTAATCCATCGGCCCTGCGAGGGCGGTAGTTCTCTATGACAACGGAGGCCCGGAAGTGCGATTCGAGACCGGCAGCAGTGATGTGGGGATACTAGCAGCGCCCCGCGCAGGCGACAACTCCCAATCGGGAGCCGCGACGTTCCCGCGGCTAAGGCGCAACGCGGCTGCGCAGGATGAGCATCTCGGCGGTCTCCTTGCCTTTGAGGCGATCGGCGGCGGCGAGATAGGCCGGCTCGTGAAAGCGTGCGGCGGCCTGCAACAACGGCAGCCTGAGTTCGTCGCCGTTGAAGCCCGTAATGTCTTCGTGGCTCCAGCGCTCTTTGTTCAGCGCGAAGGGAATCAGGTAGTCCAGCGCGGCGCGGATTGAGCCTCCGCCGGGCGCCTGGTACTTCCACAGATCGACGCCGACGGCGGCGCCGTAGTCGGCAAGGCGCATCAGCGCTTCGAGATTGAAGACGGAGTAGCCGAAGGACTTTGTACGCCCGAGTTCGAGCGGCTGCTTGCCATCGGCGTCGATCTGCGGCGCAATGCGCCTGGTTCGAGCAGCCAGCAGCATGGCGCGCGCGTCCCCCTGGCGGCCGAGAAACAGCGCGATGCCGACGGCCTGGAAGTCGTACCAGCTTGCATGGTTGTTCTTCGCGTCGGCCTCGTCGCGGCCGTTGTCGCTCTTCGTCAGCCATGTGTAGTAGTCGTTGAACCAGCCCCGTATGCCGTCATCGTCGACCGCGGTCCAGCTCTTCGAACCCTCGATCATCGCGACCGCATCGGTCACGTCGGGCAGCCCGCGCGCGTCGAGAATGCCCCGCCCGCGGCCTCCGTTGACCCCCAGCACGGCCTGCGCATATTGCAGGTTCGGATTCATCTTCGTCTTCGGATCGAGGAACCAGGCGCGCAGCAGCAGCGTGGCTCGAGCCGCATACTCCTCGCGCCCGGTCAGCACATAGCCCAGCGCCAGCGCATGGACGGCCTCCTCCATCTTGAAGAGGTATTCATGGTCCGGGATGGATTGGATCTGCGGGTTGGACTGCCCGTCGCGCCGCACATACGGCAGGTGGTTGGGGGTCGCGGGGTTGGGCCAGAAGTACCGCGCGAGGCTCATGTAATCGTGCTTGTCGCCGCTGGGCGGAGCCTGCGGCTTCGCCGTCACGGTGAAGGGTCCGGCGTGCATCGCGGAGTCGGCCTCCGCAAGCGCCGCCTTGACTGCGGGGCTGTTCGGCTGCTCGCGCAGACGGAGAAGCTGCTGGCCATCGAACTCGAAGGTCTTGGGCGGAGTCTGGGCGATTGCCTGGATGGCCGACAGCGAGATGGTTGCAGCAGCCAGCCATAGTTTGAGACGCATGTCATACCTCGAACGAAGCAGGTTAGGGCGTGTTGACCGTGAGGGTGTAGGCGAGCGAGTGCGTGACCGGCGTGGCAGCGCCCGCGCTGGTGAAGGATACCGTGACGCTCTGTGTACCCGCTGGCGTAACCGATGTGACCGTGTGGGCGACGCATCCGGTCAGGCCGGTCGCGGCATAGAGCGCGGCGACGGCGGCCAGCAGCAACTGTGCCCTGCGCGCCTTCGTCGTGAAGCGGCGTCCGCAGAGAACCAGCAGGCCGAGCGGTAGAAAGAGCGCGTAGACCGTCCGGCTGGAGCCCTGCGTATGCAGGCTGATCTGCGAAGGGGATACGTCGGTGTAGACCTGCAACAGCACGCCGACCGGAGTGTTGCCGCTGAAGCTAATCGACGTCGGTTGAAAGCGGCAGACCGAGTTGCTGGGCAGGTTGCTGCACGAGGGCGTGATGACGCCGGCGAAGTTGAAGATGGGTGTTAGGGTAATGTTGGCCGTCGCGACGCCACCCTGCGCGATGGCGAGGCTCGAGCTCGAAGACGTCAGCGCGAAGTCCGCCGCGGGCTGCAGGATCGCCGATGTCGACCCGGTGAAGTTGCCGTCGCCGCTGTAAACGGCGGTGAAGCTGTTGCTCGCGAAGGTAAGGGTCGAGGTGGTATAGACCGCTGTGTTGTTGGTCAACGTCGACGTTCCGAGCAGCACGCTGCCCGCGTAGAAGCTCACCGTGCCGGTCTCGCCCGTTGCGGTGGACGAGGCGACCGCCGCCGTGAAGGTGATCGTCGGATTGGTCCCCGGCGCGCTTGCCGCGATGGTGAGGCCGGTCGTGGTTGTGGCCTTGACGACGGTGAAGCTGACGCTGGCGCTGCTGCTGGCGTAGATCGAGTCCCCGCTGAAGCCTGCCTTGACGACGTGCGTTCCCACGCCGAGGTTGAGAGTCAATGTAGATGCGCCCGTGCCGAAGGCGATCGGCGTGCGCGCCTGACCGTCGACCGTCACCGTCACCGTGCCGGTGGGTGCGCCGCTGTTGGATGAGAGCGTAACAAGCGTCGAGAGCACGACCGGCGTACCGAATCCGATGGTCGAGGTGGTCGGCGAGGTGATGGTGATGGCGGTCGTCGTGCCGATGAGCTGCGCGCCTGTGCCGGCGAGCAGAGCCTGCACGGAGCCGCTGTTCGCCGCATTCGTCGTGAAGGTATCGATCTGGCTGTAAGCGCCCCGGCTTGTCGGCGCGAAGGTCGCGTTGAGCAGGCAGCTTGCGCCCGCCGCGACGGTCTGGCTCAGCGCGCAACCGTTGGCCGAAGCAGCCGCCACGGTGAAGACGCCGGTCGCATTCGAGACCAGCGTCGCGCCCGTAAAGCTCAGCGCCGCATTGCCCGTATTCGCCACAGAGATGGACGCGCTGCTGTTCTCGCCGACATTGGTGATCGGAAAACCGATGGCGCCCAGCGAACGGTTGAGCGCGATCGCCGCCGTCGCCTGCGAGTCCGCGACGTAGAGGCTTGCGTTGGGACCAATAGAAAGATCGGCCGGCGACTTCAGGCCTGAAACGAGCGTGTTCACCGTGGTCGTACCCGCGAGTACCTCCAACACCTGCAGGCTGTTCGTATCGGCGACGTAAAGGTTACCGGCTGCATCCACCGCGAGGCCTGCCGGCTTCACGCTGGTTGTGCCGAAGCTCACCACGGTCTGACCCTGGCCGGCTATCCATTCCACCACGCGGCTATTGCCCGTATCGGCCACGAAGAGATCGCCCGCGCCATCGACCGCGATGCGCGTGGGCTGAGCAAGACCGCTGAAGGGAAGCACGCGCTGCTGGCCGCCGGCGACGATCTCCACGATGCGGTTGTTGCCCGTATCCGCGATGTAAAGATTGCCGACGCCATCGACCGCCACGCCCTGCGGCGCGGAGAGTCCGGCGCCAAGGCTGCGCACGGCGCCGCCGACCGGCAGCTCCGCGATGCGGTTGTTGCCCGCATCGGCGACGTAGAGATTTCCCGCGCCGTCGATCGCCGCCTGGCCCGGCTTGCTCAGACCGGTCATGACGGTCGTGCTCGTGTTCTTTGCGATGTTGATCGCGACTAACTGGTTCGCCCTGGCATCGGCCACGTAGACATTGCCGGAGTCGTCCGCCACGATACCCTGCGGCGTCAGACCCGATCCCAGCGTCGTCTGCGTGCCGGGGTCGACCGAGAGCTGCGCCGCTGTTCCAGAGCCGCTGAGCAAAGCCGTGGCGAGGCCTGCGCCCAGCACCATCGCGCCGTCGCGCGGGCCCGACTGCGTGGGTGTGAACTGCACGTTGTAGACGCACAGCGTGCTCGCGGGGATCGACGCGACAGCCGTGCAGGCCGTGCCGCCGACATCGCTGAACTCTGTCGCCGTCGTGCCTTCGAGCTTGAAGCTGTCGGTCTGCATCGCTGGCGCAGTGAAGGCCACAGGCTGCGTCGTGCTCGATCCAACAGCTGTTGCGGGGAAGGTACTGTCGAGCGTGTACTGCCGCAGCACGGAGTTATCGATCGAATAGACATGCCCGAGGTTGTCGCCGATGAAACGAAGGCTCGGGCTGACGGCGGTCTGCAACGCAGGACAGCCATCGCCGATTGTGTCGACGGACTTGGGGCCGCTGGTCGCGGTCGTCCCACCGCAGTATGTCCCTGCCGCCGGCGCAGCGACCGCGGTCGTCCCCGTCAGGCCGAGACCGCTGAAGAGCGTTGCAATGCCGGTGATGGGGTTGATCTGCCAGACATAACGATTCGTGTTGTCGGCGATATAGAGATTGCCCGCCGCATCGATGCCCGCGCTCTGCATCAGCGCAATGCTGAGTTGCGTGGCCGCGACGTTGGTCGCGCCGCCGGTCAACGCGCCACCGCCCGCGACGGTGTAGATATCTCCGACGACGGGGTTCGACACGTTGGGAATCGTACCGCCGGCGTAGATCACGCGCAGCCGCCCGTTGCAGCTATCGGAGAGGTAGAGGTTGCTGTTGGCGTCCATGAACATCGCATACGGAGAGTTCAGTTGCGCCGCCGTCGCCGGGCCGCCATCGCCGCCGAACGAACCTCCGGCAGGGCATGCGATCACCGGTGCAACCGTGTTGCCCGCGATGGTCGTGATGATGCCGGTGGCGGCGTTGATCTCGCGGATATTGTTGTTCGTGTTCGCGGTCGTGGCGCCTGCGGCGTTGCCGTCCGAGATATAGAGGTTGCCGCTGGGGTCGACGACGACGTCGCGCACATTCTCAAACTGCGCCGTGCGCGCGTTGGCTCCATCGCCCTTGAAGCCCGCGGTCGAGCTGCCGGTGATGCTGTAGATGTAGCCCACCTGCGGCGCGGTCACGGTGCTGTTGAGCGTCGTGATGAGGGTCGCGACCGCCGCGCCGCCGGCATAGATGACGCGCATGCCTTCGCCGCCGCCGAGGTTGGCGAAGAAGATGTTGCCGTTCGCGTCGACCGAGATGCCGCGCGGCTGGATGTAGCTCTCGGTCGCGGGGCAGCCATCGCCGTTGGTGGCGATCGCAACCGTTCCGGTTCCCGCGCTGTTGCAGTAGAGCGCCTTCGGCGTGCCGGTGGTCGCAAGCACAGCCGCCGCCGCGCCGGCGATGGTGTAGATGCGGCCGGGCACGGGTACGAAGTTCGAAATCGCCGGGCTGGCCGCGACCAGCAGCGAGGTCAGCGGCGCGCCGCCCTGGTAGATCACGCGCAGCAGCTTATGGCCGTAATCCGAGATATAGACGTTGCCATAGACGTCGATGGCGGAGCTGCTGGGCGTGCTCAGGCTCGCCTGCGTGGGCACGCAGCCGTCGCCGACATGTGTCCCCGTGAAGGTGGGAATGTCGTTGGCGCAGGCCGTCGCCGTGCTTCCCGTTGGGATGCCCGCGTAGACCGAAAGAAAGGGTGCCTGCGCGGTCGTCTGTGCCGTTGCCTGCGTTGCGACCGCGAAGAGCGCGAGGGTCGCCAATCCACCGATGAACATCTTTGAAATCCGCATGCTTGAATCCTCGTGTCACAATCGCGTCTAGAAATGCAGCAGCAACGACAGTTGCAACCTGCGTCCATTGGTGCCGACCACGCCGTTCGTTCCCACAGTCGAACGGATGGTGCCGAAGTTGCCAAGCGCCGAGGTTGCCGACGCAAGCTGCGTGTTCGGATTGGCGAAGTTCGGCTGATTGAACAGGTTGAAGGCGTCTGCTTTGAACTCCAGGTCGCGGCCCTGCGTCAGTTGAAAGAAGCGGCCAACCGAGCCGTTGGTCGTGATGAAGGCCGGCCCGTAAAGCGAGTTGCGGCTTACGTTGCCGAAGGTTCCCGGAGTCGGATTGACGAAGGCGGCTGTGTTGAACCAGGACGCAACCTCGGCCGCGCGCGACCTTCCGGGCGCGGGGTAGGGACTTACACCCGGCACAAGGTTAGGTCGCTGCGGACGCTCGTCGGTGTAACTGAGATCTCCCGCAAGATAGATATTGATCGGGTTGCCGGAGCGCGCGTTGAAGATGCCGCCCAGGCGCCAGCCGTTCGCCAGACCCTGCATGAATCGAGGCCCGAAGCGCACCGACGGTGTAAGCCAGACAAAGCCGCCGTTGAAGATATGCGTCGCCTGGAAGTCCGATGGCCCATACTGCGAGCGCAGATTGAACGGCATCGGCACGTTCGCGGTGTTTGTCTGGCCATTACTTTGTATGTCGAGCGAACGCGAATAAGTATAAGACGCCAGCGCGGAGAGGCTCTTGCGCGAACGTTGCTTGTAAATCACCTGCATGCCGTTGTAGTTCGAGGTCCCGACACTCGCATTATCCACTACACCCTGACCGCCGTAGTTATAACCCGGATACACGACGCGCGCCTGATAGGACGACGATGCGGTCGATGCATCGGCGCAGTAGACGGCCGGGTTACTGGCGAAGTATCCGCCGGAGCAATCGTAGATAGCGGGATTCAGATCGAATTGAACGATCTGATGACGCCCCAGCTTACCGACATAGTTGATCTCGAGCGTCGCCGAGTTCAGCACGCGCTGCTGAATGCCGATATTGAACGCTTCGGTGTAAGGCGTCGTTAGATTCTTATCGGCGAAGTTGACCGAGTAAGGGCCGGCGAACTGTGGGTTGCCCTTCACATAGTTCGCGGGAATGGGATTCTGTCCAAGCAGCGGATTCGAAAAGCTGCCGTTCGGCTGCGCATAGGTTACGCCGTAGTGATACGGTTCGCCGACGCCTACGATGTTGGCGTTGATGGCGTCGAAGAAGATGCCGAAGCCCGCGCGGATCGAGGTCTTGCCGTTGCCGAACACATCGTAGGCAAGACCCACGCGTGGCGCGAAGTCGTTGAAGCGGTTCGACACAATGCCCTTGCCCAGGCCGTGGTCGCCGACATAGGCCATGCTGGGCGGAGCCCCAGGAAAGACCGCGGATTGATAGCCGGGGATGAAGGTCAGCGACTGGCCGTCGGGCTGATACCACTGGAACGGAAGCTCATAGCGCAGACCCGCGCTCACGGTAAGTCGAGAGCTTGCACGCCAGTCATCCTGGCCGTAGAAGTAGAAGACATGCTGCTGCGCGGATAAGTTGGTGAAGTTACCGAAGGTCTCGGTGTAGATAAGTCCAAGTAGAAAATCTCCAAGCGATGTCTCGGTATTCTGCTGCTCGGATTCGATAAACGGCGATTGGTCGAAGCGATGAATATACTGTAGCTCCAGATATTGCGCGCCGAATTGTAAGTTATGGTTGCCTTTAGTCCAGGAAAAGTTATCGCTCGCCTCATAATTTGCGTTAAGCGTGTAAGAACGAGCGGAGGTCGCGCTGCCCAGGGTGAACTGGTTCGTCGCCTCCAGCCGCGGCAGCGAAGGCGAGCCGGGAATAATCAGCGCCGAGCCGAGAGCTCCTAACGTCGTCGGATCGGTCGGATCGATCGAGTACTTATAACGCTTATACCCGGTGCGAAAGATATTCAACTTATTGCTGCTCAGCACCCAGGTATCTCCGACGCCGCCGAAGGCGATGCCGCCGGTGTTTCGGTCCTGCTCATAGTTCGCGATGCCTTGTCCCTGGCTGACACTGTTCGACGTGATGTCGTTCACGCTCGTCATGTAGAAATGGGCGTCCAACGTGTGCGCGCCGAGGTTCAGGTCGATGCGCGCCATGCCGTTGTAGTCGTTGCGCGGCTGCTTGGC
Source organism: Granulicella rosea (assembly GCF_900188085.1). GTDB lineage: Bacteria > Acidobacteriota > Terriglobia > Terriglobales > Acidobacteriaceae > Edaphobacter > Edaphobacter rosea. Next base: position 705,371 of record NZ_FZOU01000001.1, on the reverse strand, counting down.
GGTCGAGAGCGCCTGCGGCGGCGCATTGCCGATGCTCGGCTGATTGGGCACCGGCACATACTGGCTCAGGAAGTTCACCGCAACCGGATTGAAGCAGTTACTCGGAATCTCAGCGTTCGGCAGGTAGCGCTTCGTCGTGGCCGCGTTATTGGAGTTCATATAAGCGGTCAGGGCGGTGACGCAGGGCGAGGTTCCCGTACCACCCTGCTGTGCGTAAGTCGAGTTCAACTGGCTGATCGCGGTCGCGCCGTAGGTGCTCGAATAGACCGGATTCTGCAGCACCTGGTTCGGGTTCGAACCGGCTGGAAAGGAGGCCAGAAAGTTCGCGCAGGTCTGGCCGGCGAAGTAGGTCGAGGTGCACGGAAGACCGACGCCCGGCGAGATCAGCCCGCGCTCGGCGTATGTCGGCGTCTGCGCGATGGCGACCACCTGACCGGCCGAGCGAAGGTCCTGAAAGGTGAGGAAGAAGAACGCCTTATCCCGCTTGATCGGGCCGCCGAGCGTCGCGCCGAACTGGTTCTGAACCAGATGCGGGTTCTGGTGCGAGATCCAGTCGGTCGCATCGAAGACGCTATTCTGCAGGTACTCCCACAGCGTGCCGTGGATCGTATTGGCGCCGCGCCGGGTGATCGCGTTGAAGACCGAGCCGGCGTTGCGGCCGAACTCCGCCTTGTAGTTGTCGAGCAGCACGCTGACCTCGGACATGGCGTGCGGCGGCGGAAAGTTGAGGCCCGTATTGTAGAAGGCGTTGTTCCACAGAAAGCCGTCGAGCAGGAAAAGGTTCTGGTTGTTGCGAGAGCCGGAGACGTTGAAGGTCGGACCGGCCGTATCGCTGGTGAAGGTCGTCGGCGCGTTGACGCCGCTGACGCCGGGCAGCAGCGCCGCCAGCGCCACGACATTCTGCCCGTCGATCGGCAGCTCCTCGACCAGCTTGTTGTCGATCACGGTGCCGATGGTCGCCGACCGCGTATCGACGGTCATGCCCGCCGCCTCCACCGTCACTGACTCCGACGCCGTGCCGACCTCCAGCCGCGCGTCCAGCCGAACGTTCTGTTCAGCGTCCACGGCGATGGAGCTGATGACGTAGTTCTGGAAGTTTGGCGCCGACACGGTCAGGTTGTACGTGCCGACCGGGACGTCCGTCAGGAGATACTCGCCCTTGCCGTTGGCATTCGCGGTGAAGGTCGTGTTTTGTTCGGCGGAGGTCAGCGTCACGACCGCCGTGATGACGACATTGCCCTTTGCGTCCGTGATGTTGCCGGCGACGGTTCCAGTGCTGCGAGCCTGGCCGAGAGCGTTCGACGCGGCGCCGAAAAGCAGCGCGAGCACGCACAGGGTGACAGCGATAAAAGGGTTGGAGCGACGCGATGCCGGCCTGGCGCTGCATGCTCTGAGTGCCGATAAAAATAGCATTCCTACCTCACTTGGTCTTGCGTCCGCACGGGGGCGCAGTCGGCCGGGAGGTCGGATCGCCCCAGGTCAACACCCTCGCAAAGTCCCGTTTCCATAGCCGGATCACACTCGGCGACGCGAGACCTTCTTGGCAAGTGTTGAACGGTTTCTCACTGGGGGCCGCGCTGCCGTGTCTTTGATATCAATGACATGCAGGACGGATAGAGAATGTGACAAACGTCCTGAAGGGGCCGGAGAGGATCTTGTATTTAAGGATGGGGCCAAGAGCCGGGGCAGAACTCTGCCAGAGGCAGAGAATCGCGACGGAAGGCGAGCCGCTTTTACCGTCGATAACCTTGTATTGGCTTTGGCTCTTATCGTTGCTTGCTCCAGCCTGAGACCGTAGCACGCTTTGCCTGGGAGAGGTCACCCTTGTGGCGCCGACGACCTGCCAACAATCATGACGCAGATAACGTGGCGCCTTCTGAAAAATGCGGCAGACGCTGAACCTGCTTACACAGCGACGGAAGCCTTCCTGAGCGCCCGAAGGTAACCCATACCCTCGACAGCCAACCGTTCCGCCGATACATCCAGCTCGGCCCATAGCGCGCCTGGAGCCTTCGGCTCGGTCGGGGAATAGCCGAAGCCTTCGATCATCAGATAACCGTCATAGCCGACCGATTCCAGCGCGCGCACGATTGCAGGAAAGTCCACATGGCCCTGACCCAGCAGGCCTCGATCGTTCTCGCTGATGTGCATATGCTTCAAATGCGATCCCAGCAAGGCGATCGCCGCAGGTATACTGCGCTCCTCGATGTTTGCGTGAAAGGTATCGATCGTCACGCCGACACGCGGATGTCCCACTGCTTCACACAACCGCTTCGCCTCAGCCGCGGTGCGCAGGAAGAAGGTCTCGGAGCGATTGACCGGTTCGATCGAGAGCGTAACATTATGCTTTTCGAGATGGCCGGAGACTACTTGAAACGCCTCGACTGCCCAGCGCCATTCGTCTTCCGTCGGCCGATGCTCGGGCAGATAGCCGATGGGCGCGAAGAGAGGACCGCCAAGCAGCCGGCTACCCATCGCAGCCGTGGCCTCCACACACTCCATCAGATGAGCAATGGAGCGCGTACGTGTGGCCGCATCCGGACTGATGGGGTTGATCCCCGCAGGCAGAATCGCGCAGACGGTGCAGTCAAGTTCCGTCTCCGCAAAGGCCCTGCGAATTGCGGCGACCGGCAGAGCCGATGGGTCGAACATCGGCGCCTCCAATGCAGCGAAGCCCTGTTCCTCCAGCCACGGTAGAAGCTCAAGATGCTTGGCTGTGAAGTCCGCCGTCCACGCGAATGCGCTGATGCCGATCCTGTCTGCCATATCGTTCTCTTGCCTCGGTCTTAGTGAATTCCAAACTGTGCCTGGATCTGTTCGAGCGATCGGCCCTTGGTCTCTGGAAACACAAACAGCACCAGCACAAACTGCAGCGCCATCATACCCGCGAAGAACGCGAACGGCGTGCCTTGCGAGAATTTGTCCACCACGACAGGGAAGTAGCGCGTGATCAGCGCCGCGCTGATCCAGTGCGCGGACGAACCGAGACTCTGCCCCTTGGACCGCACTCGGTTCGGAAAGACCTCCGCAATGTACACCCAGATCACCGAGCCCTGCGAGATCGCAAAGAAGACGATGAACATCACCAGCAGCCAGACCAGCAACGCCTGGTGCGTATGCGTGTAGAAGATCGCCGCCACGCCACCGAGCGCGAACACCATCCCCACCGATCCGATCAGCAGCAGAGTCTTGCGACCCATCCTGTCGATCAGGCTCATGCCCAGCAACGTGGCGAGCATGTTCACCAGGCCGATGCCCACCGTCTGCAACGCGGCGGAGTTCGAACTGAAGCCCGCCGAAGCGAAGATCGAGTTCGCGTAATAGAGAATTGCATTGATGCCCGCAAGTTGATTGAGCAGGCCGATCGAGATTGCGAGGAAGATCGGCAGAGCGTAACGTCTGGTGAAGAGAGGCTCTTCCTTCGCTCCGCGCTCCATGTGCACCGAGTCCATAATCTCCTGGAGTTCGGCCTTGGAGTTAGGCGAACCCATAAGCTCCAGCACCTTCAAGGCTTCGTCCGTCCGGTTGGTCGTCACCAGCCAGCGCGAGCTGCGCGGGATGCCATAGAGCATGATGAGAAAGAGCACCGAAGGCACAATCGCTACGCCAAACTCCCAACGCCACTCCGCGGCGCCGAGGTGCTGCGATGCGATGATGTAGTTTGAAAGATACGCCAGCAGAATACCCGCGACGATGTTGATCTGAAACATCCCCACCATGCGACCGCGCCACTTCGCCGGCGCAAGCTCCGCGATATACACCGGCCCCAGCACCGACGAACCGCCGATGCCCAGTCCTCCGATCAGGCGAAAGACCATCAGTGCATTCCAGCTCCAGGCAAAGGCGCAGCCCACCGCAGAGATCGTGTAGAGGATCGCCATAATGCGCAACGCCTCACGCCCGCCGATCTTCTGCCCCAGCTTGCCCGAAACCATCGCGCCAATCACCGTGCCGACCAATCCGATAAAGACGGTAAGACCGAGCGTCGACGGCGTGAGGTGAAAGATCTCCGTAAGCTGTTGCGTCGTGCCCGCGATGACGGCTGTATCGAAGCCGAACAGCAGTCCGCCGAGCGCGCCGACGGTCGTTGCCTTTATAAGGTAGCGATTCAAGTCTCTTCTCCGATCGAAGTGCTAAGTACGTGCATGCGCTGTGAGACGATTGGGTGAGATCGGCGCGATCCTCCACGCATCGAGCTTGATCCCAGCGGCGCCAGTCGCAAGAATCTTCACATCCGGCGCGATCTTTTCGTCATAGTAGAAGCGCTTCGTATAACCGATGCGCTCGCCAAGAATCAGCTCCACTACGGAGCCATCCACGAATCCATGCACCGTGGGCGCATCGTTCGGCTTCAGCGCTATCTCGCGTCCCGCCACGAGGAATGCATGCTTCTCCGGCGAGTAGAGCACACGCAGCACCTCGCTTGCGCCAGCCGTCATCGTCAACTGCATCGGGCTACCTCGCAGACCCGTGCAGAGCAACTCGCCGGTCGCCTCAGGCAGCGTCTTCAGCACACCCGCATGTGTCTTCTGCGCCGGCAGCGTGGCCGCACGCAATACCGCCGCCTGCGGCAGAGACGTGATGCGTAGCGTTCCATCCGCATCGAGGTGCAACACACGCGGCAGACTCATCATCCCCGACCAACCCGCATCGCGCATCGCGGCCTCACTGCGCTTCTCCGGAATCCAGCCCCAAAGAATGCGTCGGCCGACGGCATCGAGCTGCGTCTTCGGCGCGTAGAACGCTCCGAGATCAAGCTCGCCTGTCTTCGTCTCTTCGAACGTCATCGTCGCTGCATCGAGTCTGCCTGACTGCCAGAAGACCTTATCGAGCGTGGAGTAAATCAACACATGCCCCCCATCGAGCGCGAAGAACTCCGGGCACTCCCACATCTCGCCATCGGGACAAGGGTTCGCCGTCTTGACGCCGTTCCACTTACCGCTCGTCAGCTCATGCAGATACTCCCAGGTCTTCATGTCCTTCGACCGATACAGCAGCACGCATCCCCCCGTAAGCGCAATGCCCGAGCCAACCGTCATGTAAAACCATTCGCCCTGCTTCCACACCGAAGGGTCGCGAAAGCCCGTAATCTTCAACCCCGGCGGGGGCAATGGGACGATCGGCTCCGGCAGCTTCGTCCACCTGATAAGTTGCGAGTCGTCCGAGTAGGCCAGACACTGCGACTCCTGAATACGATCCTCGCCATCCTTAATCGTCGAGAGCTCCTTGCTACTCTCCTTCGTCCCGGTGTATACGGCGTAAACACGTTTGCCCACCTGGATGCACGAACCCGAAAAACAGCCGAAAGCATCCGCGCTTCCGGGGGTAGGGGTGAACGCCAGCGGCAGATGCTTCCAGTGCAGCATGTCCTCGCTCACGGCGTGATACCAGCTCATGTCGCCCCATGTCGCGGCCAGCGGGTTGTACTGGAAGAACATGTGGTATTTGCCATTGAAGTAGATGGGTCCATTCGGATCGTTCATCCAGTTCTTTGCCGGCAGCAGATGAAACTGCGGGCGCATGGGGTCGGCGGCAAGTCTTGCTTCCAGTGGCTCGGTCTCCGCCAGCATAGCGCGCGGCGCAAGCGCAAGCGCGGTGACCGTAGCAAAGAAATCACGTCGTGTAAGAGAGAACCTCATGCTCATGGCAAGCTCCTGCAGTGGAAGACCACGTCATATTGTAACTAAAGTTGAACATATAAAAGCAAAGTGATAGCGGCGCGCCGGCGAGCCTCTGCCGATACGCCGCATCTCTCAGGTTAGAACGAGAAACGCAATGCAGCCTGCAGGTTACGCGGAGGATTCAGTTGGCCGGTCACCGTGCCGTATCCTCCATCGTTGAGGTTCGTATCCGGAGGTGCGAACTGCGTCCGATTGAACAGGTTGAACGTCTCGAGGCTGAACTTCCCGACAAGCCGCTCATACACCTTGAAGCTCTTGTTGATCGAGAAGTCGAAGTTAGCCGCGCCGCTTGAGCGAAGGTTCGAATCCACGCGGCGTTCGTTTCCAAACGTGTAGTCCGCCGGGATCGTGAAGCAGGCCTTATTGAACCAGCCATTGATCCGGCTCTGCTGCGATCCGCCCACGTTCTTGTTGCAGCCAGCCATTACATTCGGACGAATCGGCCCCGAACCGAAGTAGTTGCTGAGTGAGTTGCCGCTGGTCGAGAAAGGAAGCGGCAAACCGCTGTGGAAGGTTGTGATGCCGTTCACGCGCCATCCGCCCACCACCGCATCCACCACTCCGCCGCTGTTGCCGAGATACTTCTGGCCCTTGCCGAAGGGCAGGTCCACGCCATAGTTGATGACGAGGTTATGAGTGAGGTCCTGCATGCTAATAGCCTTCTCGGCATGCAGATTGGTGTTGTCCTGTACGACACCCTGACCGCCCTGTCCATCCTGGAAGCTGCTCGTATTCTCCGTGTTGCTCAGCAGCTTGGCATAGGTGTACGCAATCTGCACCAGGCCGCCATGACCGAAGCGCTGGTTGAAGGTGGACTGCAGCGCCTCGTAGGTCGAGCTGCCCAGCCGCGGCACCACCTGGTTGACGCTCGTGTACTGCGGGAACGGCTTCAGCAGATAGCCCTTGGCGATGGTCTGGCCGCCCAGCACGCCGCCTGCGGGAATCTTGCCGTACAGCGGATTCGCCACCTGCGTCAGCAGGTCCGCGCCCTTCGAGTCGTACTGGTCGGGTAGCTGGTTCAGGTTCAGGCCCGTGCCGGTGTAACCCTGCGAAAGCGTAAGGTGTGTGCCCTTCGCGCCGGCATAGGAGATCGTCATCGAGGTCTTGCTCGTCAGTGCGCGCTCGAAGCCGAAGTTCCACTGCTGCACATAACCATACGGCTGGTCCGGAATGCGTGCGCCGATGCCCTGGCCAAGCTGGTTGTAGAGCGCCGCCGCCGTGCGACCGGAGGGCAGAAGAATACCGTTCGGAAACGGGTTGGCAATGGTCGTGTTCACCGTCGATCCCGGCAGGTTGTTCAGGCTGGTGGTCGCGCTGTTGATCGGCGAGTTGCCCGGCGAGTCCGCCGTGATCTCGGCCGGCAGGAAAGAGACGCCATAACCTCCGCGCACAACACTCTTGTTATCCAGACGATAGTTCATTCCGACACGTGGCGAGAACAGCTTCCAGTGCTGGCTCTCTTCGCGACGCGAGGGATACTGGCTGCTTGCCACATATGCCAGTCCGCCAACGACCGGTGTGCTCGCGCCGGTATACGGATTCGTCACGCTGCCCAGCGTCGTAGGCAGGTTCGTCTGCAGCACCGTGTCGAGGTTGTTGACCTCGGAGTAGCTGCCTGGCTGATCCCAGCGCAGACCCAGATTTGCGGTCAGCTTGCTCGTCGCCTGCCAGGTATCGGTCACATAGAAACCATAGGAGTGCAGCACCGCATGCCAGGTGCCTACCTCGTTGATGCCGGTGCTCGCCGGCACACCCAGCAGGAACGAAGCCAGCGCATTGCCGCCGCCAACGCCTGCGACTGGACTCTGAGTAAACGCAGCCGTCGTACCGAAGCCGACGCCCTGGTTGTTGCCGAAGTTCGTCCACAGGATCTGACGGCCGATGCCGCCGACCTTCACCGTATGACGCCCTTTCACCTTCGTCACACTGCCGCTTACGCCGTAAACCGTGTTCAGCCAGTAGAGCTGCGAGAGGTTCACGCCCAGGCTGTAGCCCGGAACGCCGATATTCGGCAGCAGACCCTGATGGTTGTTCACCTGCTGCGCCTGCAGCGCGCCGTAGTTGGCGTTGATCGAACTCTGGTTGAAACCGTTCGAAAGCGGCGTCTGGAAGTTGTAGTTCTCCAGCCACGACAGGCGAAGATCCGCAATGGTCGATTGGTTGAAGACATGGTTGTCGCCGGCGACCGCTTCGGTTGTCGTATTGCCGGTGGGTCCCGAGCCGACCTTCGTACCCAGGGGATCGCTGTTGCCGTTGTGCGGATTCCAGAAGGTGTAGCGCGCGAAGAGCTGGTCAGCCTTTCCGAGGTTGTAGTCCAGTCGTGCGTTGAACTGGTTCTGAGCGCCGGTGATCGGTGCGCTGGCCACGTAGTTGTTGATCAGACCGGCACGGTTAGGCAAAGGAGCTTCCAGCGCAAGAATCTTCGCGGCGGTGGGGTCGATCAGGTTGGGGCAGATGACATTCAGTACGCCGTTGCACGAGTACTGGACACCTGTGACCGGGTTGTAGATGTTCGCGACGCCGGAAAAATTGCCCGCGACCTGCGCCGCCGTGGGCAACGTATAGGTGGAGCTGCCGGCCGTCGAGAGCGTCTCGCGCTCGAAAGAAAAGAAGGCGAACAGCTTGTTCTTCAGGATCGGTGCGCCGATGTTGAAGCCATACTGATTCTGGTGCAACGGCTGACGCGCAAGGCCGTTGTGATTGAAGAACCATCCATTGGCGTCGAGCGCCGTATTGCGGAAATACTCGTAAACCGAGCCATGAATATCGTTCGTGCCGCTCTTGGTGGAGATTTGAATGACGCCACCGGCGAAGCCGCCGTATTCGGCGCTGACATTGTTGGTCTGGACGCGAAACTCCTGCACGGCATCCTGTGTGGGTACAAGGGAGTTGACATTGTTCTCCGGCACGTTCGAGCCCACGCCGTCGATGAAGAACAGGCTCTGGCCGCTGAAGCCACCGCCGATCTGGTAGTTGCCGTAAGCGATCGCCTGCGTCTGCGCTCCGGCCTGGAAGTTGCCCGAGCCGCCGTTCGCCATCGTATTGCCGCTGGTGCCGCCGCCGGGCACCACGCCTGGGACGAAGTCGAGCAGGTTGTTGACGTTGCGCCCATTCAGTGGAGACTCCAGCACCTGGCGGCCTTCGACCACGCCGCCCAGCGAAGCGCTGTCGGTCTGCAGCGGCGCCTGCGTCGCCTCGACCGTCACCGTCTGCGTCACATCGCCCACCTGCAGCGAGATATCGACGCGCACCGTGCCACCGATGGTGACCTCGACGTTGCTGCGCGTGCTGGCCTTGAAGCCCGCGTTCGTCACCGTCACCTCGTAGAGGCCGGGATTCAGGTTCAGAAAGCTGAACGTACCGCCGCTTCCTGCCGTGATCGTCTGCGCAGCGTTCGTCCCGATGTTCTTCAGCGCGACCGAAGCGCCATCGAGGTTCGCGCCCGTCGCATCGGTCACCGTGCCGACGATGGCGCCGTAGTTGGTCTGGGCCAGAACGTTACGCCCGGTCATCCATGCGATGAACCCGAACAGCAGCAGCAGCGAGATCCTTGCGAACCTCAGGTTGTGGTTTTGTCTGGTTGACATGCGTCTCCTCCTCCAAATTGCAGCCTGGTCTTTGTAGGTTTTTCAGTAGACAACTGTCAAGATATTCATCTAGTTCAATTCAACAAAGTTGACTATACATATTTTTAAGCCCAAAATACTTTTCTGTATGTTGAGATAAAGACCGGAGAAAAGATGGCAACCGTGGACGATTCCAGCGTGGCAGCGACTCCGGCAGTTACGGGCGAAAAGCGCGGCCAACCCAAGTACCTCCAGATCGTCGAAAGCCTGCGCGCCAGCATCGAAGCCGGCCGATATCGCAACGGCGTTCGTCTGCCCAGCGAGGCGGAGCTGGTCCGCCGCTTCAACGTCAGCCGCATGACGGTCGTCAAGGCGATGCAGCACCTTCAGCAGGCCGGGTTGCTCACGCGGCGCACCGGCTCCGGCACGTATGCGTCGGAAAACTCGGGCAATCAAAAGCCCGTCTTTGGCCTGCTCATCCCCGATCTCGGCCAGACCGAGATCTTCGAGCCCATTTGCAAGGGCATGGCCGCGTCGCCCAACGCGGGCGGACATTCGCTCTCCTGGGGACACTCCGTCGCGCCCTCGGCCAACAAGGAGGACGAGGCCGAACACCTCTGCCAGCAGTATGTCGATCAGCGCGTCTCCGGCGTCTTCTTTGCGCCCGTGGAGTTCGGCCAGCGCCGCGATCAGGTCAATCGGCGCGTGTTGAAAATGCTCAAAAGCGCCCGTATTCCCGTGGTTTTGCTCGATAAATGCGTGCTGGATTATCCCGCGCGCTCGGACTACGATCTGGTCGGCCTCGACAACCGGCGCGCCGGCTACCTGATGACCGATCACCTCATCCGCCAGGGCGCCAGGCAGGTTGGCTTCCTCGCGATCGAGGGTTCGGCCGAGACCGTCGACGACCGCATCGTCGGTTATCGCGAGGCATGCTATGCCCATGGGCGGGAGCTGGATCGCCGGCTGGTGCTGCGCGGCGACCCAGGCGATGCCGCCCTGCTCTCGGGGGCGATTGCGAGTCACGGCATCGACGCGCTGCTCTGCGCCAACGACCATACGGCGGCGCTCGCCATGCGCACCCTGCTCGGCCTGGGCCTGCGCATCCCGGAAGATATCCGCATCGTCGGCATCGACGATGTTCGCTACGCCGGTCTTTTGCCCGTGCCGCTCACGACCTTTCACCAGCCCTGCCTGGATATCGGCGCCGCTGCGCTGGCAGCGATGCTCGACCGGATCGCCAATCCACACCTGCCCGCGCGATCGATTCTCCTCAACGGTTCGATCGTCGTACGCGAGTCCTGCGGCGCTCCGAAGGCCTGATCTCCTCCATTCGCTCCAGTCCAGCCCGCTGCAAACTTCGCGGGGAAGCGGCATCAACTTTTCGTTTCGTCAAATTTATCTAGACAGCTTATCGACAAATGGCATATACATAATGCTGCTCGCGAAATCTGCGGAGTCGAGCGAAGGGTGGGAGGGTCAACATGCTGGTTTGGAGCGTGGGCGAGGTGTTGTGGGATGTATTTCCGGACCAGGAACGATTCGGCGGAGCGCCGCTCAACTTCTGCGCCAACATCCAGCGGCTGGGCGATCATGCGCTTCTTCTGAGCGCTGTCGGCGACGATGAACGAGGCCGTCTGGCGCTCGACCGCATGCGCGCACTCGGCCTCGACACGGAGGGCATCGCGGTCGCCGCGGAACTGCCCACCGGCGCGGCCATCGTCGGAACAAACGCCGAGGGCGAGCCCTCCTTCGTCATCCCACGCCCAGCCGCCTTCGATGCGCTCTCACTCGACGAGACGACGTTTGCGAAGGCCCGAACCTCGCATGTGGACTGGCTCTACTTCGGCACGCTGCTCCAGACCGACGAGGCCATGGAGCGCGGCATCGCGGAGCTGGCCGCTCAACTGACCACAGCCCGCTGCTTTTACGACATGAACCTGCGCACGGGCCAATGGACTCTGCCGTTGGTGCAGCGGCTCTCTCACCTCGCCTCCATCCTGAAGCTGAACGAGTCGGAGGCGCAGACTCTCTTCGGGCTGACGAACGGCGAGACCACCCCGTTCGTGCTGGAGACCTTCTGCCGGGTCTGGGCGCGGACGTACGGGATCGACGTGATCTGCGTCACGCTGGGGCCGGACGGTTGCCTGGTCTATCAGGCCGCGGATGAGACCTTTACCCGGACGCCTGGCTATGCGGTGACGGTGCGCGACACGGTCGGCTCCGGCGACGCCTTCGCCGCCGCCTTTCTTCATGGCTATACACAGGGTTGGTCGGCGCTCGAATCCTCGCGTTTCGCGAACGCACTGGGCGCGCTCGTAGCCAGCCGAGCCGGCGCCACGCCGGACTGGACCCTCGCCGAGGTGCAGGCGATGAGCAAGCCTCGCTGATCGAATCAGGCGCGAGGCGACCGAGAATGCGACGGTAAACTGCGATGACCTGCCAACAGGGACCAGCACGATGCTGGTCCCTGTTTCTTGCCACTTAGAGCAGATTACCTTTTGCTGGCGGGCAGCCCCAACTGTCCGTCATCCTGAGCGTAGCCGAAGGACCTGCTTTTGTTCTTGCTGTTGCTTGTTTTCCGCCTCTGACTGGAGCAAGAACAGGCAACAACAAAAGCCCAAAGCAGGTCCTTCACTCCGTTCAGGATGACAAGCATTGCGGGCTGCTGCTCGAACTAAAGGTAATTCACTTAGTAAGCACACGTAGTTAGAAGTAATACTTTGCGCTGAACTGAATACTGCGCGATCCAAGTTTCTGCTCCGCAAAGCCTGGGTTATTGCTCGACGTGGGTAGACCCGTTCCTGCCTTGTCGTACTCCAGGTAGAGATCGTTGTCATATTGGATGAAGGCGTAGTTCGGGTGGTTGAGAAAGTTGAACGACTGAGCACGCAACTCGAAGCGCTGCGCATCTCGCAGCTTGAAGGTCTTGAAGAGGCCGATCTCGTCGCTGTGGAAGCGTGGGCCGTGAATGTAGGGCAGGCGATAGGTTCCGATCTGTGGACTGGTGGAGCTGGTTCCAATGGCCGGCGCCTGAAAGCACGCGGCATTGAAGTATTGACCGGACTTCAGGTTCTTGCGTGGATCGCAGATGAGGGTGGGCGCCGCTGCCTCGTCCGGCGTACCGGTGATGGTGCGTGAGTCGAAGTTCGGAGCGCTGTAGTTGTTGGCGGCGTCCGAGACGCCGTAGAAGTTGATCGTGCGGTTGTGGATGCCGTCGTAGGTGTTGCCCTGCGGGTTGGCCGAGATGCCGATGGGCGAACCGGAGGCGACCTGCTCGATACCCGATATCTCCCAGCCATCGAGTATGCCGTTGACCACCTTGTGATTGCCGAGGTGGTTCTTGCTCACTGGCGGCAGCTTGATGAGGTAGGAGACGTTGACGGCCTGGCTCTGGTCGAAGGGAACGGGGTTATAGCAGCGACGCATGTTGAAAGGATCTTCGCAGTTATAAGCGAGCGTCTTACCATAGGTATAAGTCGCCCAGAAGTTGAAGAAGCCGGTCTGACGCGAGGCCGTCACCTGAAGCGAGTTGAAATAAGAGCTCAGATTATGGACGACGGTGCTCAGTGCGCCGAGGTTCTGATAGGGCCGGCAGAGCTGATCGTTGTAAGTGCCGGGGGCATAGCCGATCGCCTGCCCCGCGCCGCCGGGTAACTCGCAGCCTTCCGGGACGACGTTCTGCGCGGTGTAACCGGCGAGGTTATGAGATGAATTTCCCGTGTAGGCCGCTTGAAAGTGAATACGCTCGGGCAGCTCCTGTGCAACGGCCAGGTTATAGGAGTAAGTGACCGGCGTCCGGGTGTCGTGCTGGCTTGCGATGCCGTAGACGGTTGGGTACTGACTGGACGCGGGCAGCGACGAGGCCTGCGAGAGCGTCGTATCCGCATAGAGTGAGGTGAAGGTCTCATTCGGCGGCGCCTGCACCGCCGAGAAGGCGTTCTGCCCCGGATCGGAGTAGAAGTTCGTGCCGACGCCTCCGCGTACGACGGTCTTGCCGTCGCCACGCAGGTCGTAGGCGAAGCCGGCCGACGGCGCGATCTGGAAGCCGAGCGAAGGCGATCCGCTCAACGTCACATTCGGATTGGTCATGTGGTTCGTCAGACCGCTGGTGTTGCCCACCGCGCCGGATGCGTTATAGAGCGAAGGGTCGAAGATGACGTTGCGGCCGTTGACGTCGTACCAGCGCGCGATGTGGTCGATGCGGAGGCCGTAGTTGACGGTCAGGCGGGGGTTGGCCTGCCAGAGATCTTCGACAAAGAAGTCGAAGCGCGGCAGCAACATCTGCGCCATGAAGTTCGCGCTCGATTGCGAGTAGGAGTTGATGGCGCCGACGAGCAGATCGGCAAACGGATTGCCCGTACCCTTGTCGTAGTTATAGTAGGAGGTCGTGACGGAGCCGTTATCCTGGCCCGTGGTGCGTTTGTTGAAGCTATCGCGCTCGTAGTAGACGCCGGCCTTAAGGATGTGGCTTCTCAGGATCTTCGAGATCTGATCGCCCGCCACCAGCGTTTGCTCGACGGTGGAGTAACCCGGCAGATCGCCGCCACGCACATACAGCGAGCCGGCGTGAGCGCTCTGCGAGAAGGAGAAATTTGGCACGACGTCGCTGCCGGTGTTGTAGATGTTGCCATAGGGATAACCAAGCGCGGTGCGGCTGACGGCGGAGGTGTTCGTGAAGTTCGTGCCAAGCACCAGGCGAGTGAGGGTGAAGGTGACCTCGTTCGTGAAGGATGCAGGCAGCGTCGTCGACAGGCGCGAGGTGATCGAGTTTGAGTGGTTATCGCTCGAAACCGGCGCGGGATACGGCGTCAGGGTGAAGTTGTTGTAGAGGCCGTACGGGAAGGGAACGGATTCGCCCTCGTGGTTGTAGCGTGCGCTGAGATGGTTCTTCGCGGTGAGGTTGTAGTCGACGCGGCCTGTCTCCTGGTCGCGCGGCTCCGACTTCAGATAGCTCTTGATGTAGTTGTAGCCGCCGAAGACGCTGGGGTCTGCGTTGGGCAGCGGCAGCAGGTTGAGAAGAATTTTGCCGCCGGGATCGATCGCCGAAGACTTCAGCACGCCGGGCGAAGAGCAGTAGGTCTGGTTGTAACCGGAGGCGCACGGCGCCACGCCCTGATAGTAGTCCAGCTTGCCGAGCGAGGCGAGATAGGCGCTGTTGCTGAAGTCTCCCGTACGCATCGCCGCCGTGGGCACGATGGCCTCGCGGATGTCGATCAGCGGATCCTGCACGTTCTGGATGGACTTCTCGAAGCCGAAGAAGAAGAACAGCTTGTCGCGATTGCGGTTGAAGCTGGTTCCGGGGAGGAACACCGGACCGCCGATATTGCCGCCGGGGTAGTAGAAGCTATCGTCGGGCTTCTGCAGGCCGAGAGACTTCACGCGCCAGTCCGTCGTATTCAACGCATGGTTGCGCGTGGTGAGATAGACCTCGCCGTGAAACTGTTTGCCGCCGGATTTGGTCTCGGTCTGCACGACGACGGGGCCGTTCGGCTGGTCGGAGGAGTAGGCCGCGGTCTGGATCTTCGACTCCTGGATCATGTCGACGTTGGGCGTGACGGCGGAGGCGCCGGCGGTCTGCACATCGGTGACCGGCGCGCCGTCGCTGACGATCTGCACCTGGTCGAAGCGGTTGCCGTTGACCGAGAAGGCGCTGGAGTTCTGGGTGAAGCCCGCGACCGGCGCGGAGTAGCTGTTGCTGTTGAAGTTGCCCGCGTTGGCCGCGCCCGGAACCAGGCCGAGCAGCTCGATGGCGCTGCGGCCCTGGATGTTGAGCTTCTCGATCTGCTCCGACGTCAGCGTGTAGGACTGTTCTCCCGAGGTGGTGGGCGCGATCTGCTCTTCGGTGCTCACGGTGATCGAGGCCGAGTTCTCCGCGATGGAGAGCTTCAATGCAGGCAGGTTGAGTTGATCGTTGATGTGCAGCGCGATGCCGGTGCGGCGGATGCTCTTGAAGCCTGCCGCGTTGATCGTCACCTGGAAGCCGCTCGCGGGCAGGTTCACGAAGGTAAAGAAGCCGGCGGCATTGGTCGTCTGCGTCTGGGTGGTCTGGTTGGCGGTGTCGAGCAGCACGACCTCGGCGTTGGGGATGGCGGCGCCGGTGGTGTCCTGCACAGTGCCGGTGATGGTGGAGGAGCCAACCTGCGCGCCTGCCGAGAGGCATACGGCAAGCGGCGCCAGAAGTTGCAGGACGTTCGAGAGCTTACGTTCACGGCCCGGAGAAAAGCTATTCATCGTTTTTACCTTTCAGTTGCATCCTGACGGCGTCCGCGCGGTTCCGTGCAGCGGGAACGCCGGTTGCATGGTCAACGGCACTCTATGCGTTGCGAATAACGGTGCGAATCCGCCGAAAGTTGGATCGGTGCAAGAATCTTTCGCTCATGTTGCGAAAAACAGACGCGGAGAGTCGCCCGCGTAACGCTTCGCGTCTGCTGGCGACAACTCCCCGTCTTATGGATGCGGTGCGGAGCCCGGCGCCTGCAGGTTGAGCCGGTACCGCGGCGTAAGCGATACGCCGCGCAGGACGCTCGACGGCGCGTCGGGATTGAACTGCGCCCGCGCCGCGTCTTCGAGAAAGATGCCGGGCGACTTCGGCAGCGGCAGGATGCGCAGTTCGAAGCTGTGCGCTGCCGTGCGCCATGCGGGATCGACCTCACGCAGTCCGACGCTCCAGGGCTGCCCATTCCAGAAGTTGTCATCGACGAGTGTCCCGCCCCGGTAAAGGCGTGCGACGTCGCCCTGATAGTCCAGGGTGAGAAAGGCGTCGGCGACGTGGCTGTCCGCGGGAATGGGCGAGAGCTCCAGCTTCCATGCGCCGGCCTGCTCGAAGTCCTTGTCATCCGGCGCGAGCGGCAGCGAACGCTTGCGCCATGCGACCGTCGGGCCGGTCTTCGGCGGGTTCAGCGTGCCGGCGGGATGGATCTGCGTCGCCTTCGCGGTCAGGGTCACCGCGGGCAGCGTCGCGCGGTAGCGATGGAAGAGAGGATCGGTCTCCGGCTGCGCGACCGCCTCGCCCTTCGGCGACAGCTTCGAGCCGAAGACGCCGAGTTCGAAGGCTGGATCGCCGGTCGAGTCGAGCGTCCATTGCGAGCCATCGGAGAAGGCATCCGCCGAAGTCGAGAGCAGCAGGGAGGGATCGTCGACGCGCCAGACGTTCTCGGCCTGCGAACCCGGCAGAAGGACGAGATGCATGTGGCCGCCAAGCCCCAGCTCCGCCGTGCCGCCGTCCGGCAGGATCAGGCGTTCGAGCGCGGCGGTGTGCTTCTTTTCGACCGCCGCGCTCGTGGTCGTGACCTGCGTGCCGGCGGGGAAAGCGAACTCCGGCCGGATGCCGGGAATGGCGAAGAAGAAGAGGTACGTCTCGCCGCCAGTCTGCACGCGCTTGAAGAGCTGCGCGGTGCTGTAGCGCAGGGTCGCGCCTCCGACGGGCAGATTCACCGGCCATATACCGTAGGCGCCGGCGCTGAGATCGATCGGCGTCTCCGGGATGCGAAGCTCGCCCGAGGGCAGCTTCAGCGCGATCTGAAAGCCTGCGCGCTCAGGCATCGCGAGACCGCGCACGTAGTTGCTGACGAAGACGAAGCCCTGCTCGCCGTTGGTCCGTGCCGAGACGCGCGGTACGCCGGCATCCTGCGGATTTGCGGGAACCTTGTCCGGCATACGGGGAGTCATGGGCGCGAGCGAAGCGCCGAAGTCCGCCAGAAAGTAGTGGACGAGCTTCAGCTTGCGCAGCGATTCGCGCACCTGGCCGTACTCCCCCAGCGGCGCCTGGAAGTCGTAGCTCTTGACCGGCAGGTCGGTGGGATAGCCCGTGATCTGCGACTCCTGCAGGGTGATGTCGCCGCCCTCGGGATTGCGACCGCCGTGGAACATGTAGTAGCCGAGCAGGTTTGCGCCGCTGCCGAGCATGATGGGTGCGATCGCCGCGACATCGTCCGCCGATACGACCGGTCGGCGGAAGTAAGTATCCTCGATGCCGTCGCCAACCTCCGCCGTGAAAAAGGGCGTGCCGCGATACTTCTCGGCCGCGCTCTGGCCGTGGCCGCCCAGCATGCCCATGCTGCCGGCGGAGCGGTTGGTGAAGCGGAAGGCGTAGACCTCGTTCGCGGGCAGGCTGTGCGGGGAGTCGCCCCACGGCGCGTCCGGGTAACCGCCGAAGACGGGCAGCACGGAGTCGAGCGGGATCGCCGCGCCATCCCAGCCCGTGACCGTGTAGAGCGGCACATCCAATCCGTCGGCGATCGCCATCTGCTTGAGCGTGCGGATGTGCTCGTCTCCCTTGCCCGGGCCGCTGCCGCGATACTCGTTCTCGACCTGCAGGCCGATGACCGGACCGCCATCCTTCCACAGCTTGCCCCTCAGTTGCGCGGCGATCTGCAGATAGAAGCTCTGCACCTCCTTCAGGTAGACGGGGTTGTTCTGGCGCGTGGGCCCAGCCTTCAGCACCCAGTCCGGCAGGCCGCCGTTCCGCACCTCCGCATGCGCCCACGGGCCGATGCGCGGATAGACATACATGCCGTGCTTGCCGCAGAGCTCGACGAAGCGGCGCAGATCCCGCTGGCCGCTCCAGTTGAACTGTCCCTCGGTCTGCTCGTGGTGAATCCAGATGATGTAGGTGGAGACGACCTGCACCCCGGCAGCCTTCATCTTCAGGATCTCCTGCTCCCACTGCGACTCGGGATAGCGGGAGAAGTGGAACTCGCCCATAACCGGCGTCCACGGCCTGCCGTTGAAGGTGAGGTATTGCGAGTTGACGCCGATCACATCGCCCGCAGGATTCTTCGCCGTACCGAGTCGAGCCTGTACCGGCTGCGGCCTGGGCACGGGCGCGGTGGCATCGATCGAAATCGTGTTCTGCGCGCAGGCGGGAATCGTGGCAAGCGTCAGGGCGGCGAGGTAGAGGCGTAGGGCGCGGGGCAACGTGTTCATGGGTTCTTTCCAAGAGTTACAGGCTGAAGTGGCGCAAAGGCAAATACGAAGGCGGGACTCTCCGATGCCGATTCTCAATTACTGCATGCAGGCGTCGAATACATGCAGCGCGGGGAGCGAGTTGCCTTCATCGTCGAAGAGACCGCGCCGCGCCAGTGGACCACGCACGGCGGGCTCCCACCAGAAGATGCCACGTCCCAGGCCGTTTGGCGTTGCGAGCACCACGGGCACGAGCGCTTCGAGGAAGGCGCGCTGACCTTCGGGCGTCTCCGGGTATGGACCCGGCTTCTTCACGTAGTTATCGGGCTTCCAGCTATAGGCCGTCTCGACCAGGATGATGGGTCGCTTGTAGTGTGTCGCCATAAAGTCTAGGTTGTCCTTGAGATCCGCGAGGCTGCCCTGCCACCACGGGTAATACGACTGGCCGATGACGTCGAAGGGCACGTGCGCGGCGAGGACGTGCGAGAAGAACCATTCGGTCGTCGTCTTGTTGCCGCCCTGATCGATGTGGATCATGATGCGCGGTTTGTGGGCCGGATCGCTGGCCTCATATACGCCGCGCACGCCGGCCTTGAGCAGGTCGGTGAAGTTGTCCCAGTTGTCGGGCAGTTTGCCGTCGGGCCACATCATGCCGGAGGTGATCTCATTGCCGATCTGCACCATGTCGGGCGGCACGCCGGCGTCGCGAAGCTGCTGCACGGTGTCGCGCGTGAAGGTATAGACCGCGTCGACGAGCTGCTTGTGCTTCAAACCCTGCCAGGCCGCGGGCGTGCTCTCATGCGCGGGGTCGGCCCAGTCGTCGGAGTAATGGAAGTCGAGCAGGAAGCCCATGCCGAGAGCCTTCGCCTTCTTCGCCTCGGCCAGCGTGTAGGCCAGATTGTTGGGCAGCGTCTTCGGATCGTTGAAGATGCGCAGCCGCACCCAGCCGTAGCCATGCGCGTGCAGCGTATCCAGCCCCGGCGCGGCCTTGCCGGCATCGCGGAAGATCGTGCCTTCCGCCTCCGCCTGCGGCAGAAAGGAGACATCCACCCCAAGCGCAAGGTGCGGGCAGGGAATCTGCGCCCGCGCGCAGGGCAGGACGCCCGCAAGGGAGACCGTGAGTGCAGCGGCGCGAACGATCCAGACGATGCGAGGAAAGAGCTTCACATTAACCTTTCGGCGCGCCGGTCGACCCGGACTTCGCCGCAAAAGAACTATAGAGAGTTGGGAACAACGCGCGAATCCATCGAAAGTCGGAGTGGACTGCGATTTATCAAAGATGCACCAGACCGCGCTTCAACCCTTCGACCACGGCCTGGGTGCGGTCGCTGACATTCAGCCGCATCAGGATCACGCTGACGTGCGACTTCACCGTGGCCTCCTTGATCTCGAGCTGCTCGGCGATCTCGCGATTGCTCTTGCCCGCGAACATCAGTTGCAGCACCTCCTGCTCGCGCGCGCTCAGGTTCGACCCCGGCAGTCGCGAGGAGAGCGCCTCCGTCACGATCTGCGGCAGAAAGCGATGCCCGCTGTGGACCCGCAGCAACGCGCGAATGAGCAGCTCGTGCGGCATGCCCTTGATCAGATAGCCCATGGCGCCGGCGGCCAGCGCCTGATGAATGTCCTCGTCGCCCTCATAGGTCGTCAGCACGATGATGCGCGCCCTGGGCGACTGGGCGCGGATCAGCCGGATGGCGTCCACGCCGCTGCCGTCGGGCAGACGCAGGTCCATCAGGGTCAGCTCCGGCTGCTCGACCGTGAAGAGCCGTACGGCATCCGCAACCGAACCGCCCTGCCCGACCGTGGTCATGTTCGGCTGCCCGTTGATGATCGCTGCGATGCCGACGCGCATGATCGGGTGGTCGTCGACGATGAGGATGCGGATCTTGCCGCCAGCCTGTTCCATGCGTTTCAACTCCTTCCGGCGGGGACGCCCCGGACCGTTCTGCGCAGCCTCAGTTGGATGCGCGTTCCGTGGCCGAGGGAGCTGGTGAGCTCGAACTGTCCGCCCAGCCGCTGCATCCGCTCGCGCATGCCGATCATGCCATAGTGGCCCTCGTGCGGGCTGGCCGCAGCCGTCTGCGGCATGCCGCAGCCCTGGTCCGCGATGGTGAGGGTGAGCTCTTCTCCCTGCGTCTTCACCGCCAGCTCCACCTCCTTCGTCCCACTGTGCTGCACGGAGTTGTAGATCGCCTCACGGACGGTCATCAGAATCTCATGCGCGGCGGAGGCGCTTACCGTCAGCTCCGTTACGTCGTGCCGTAGGTCGACATGCGTGCCGAACTCGCGCGCCGTCTGCTGGGCGACCCCGGTCAGCAACTCGATCAGGTCCACGTCGTTCTCGCGCTCGTGACGCATGTTCCAGACCGCCCGGCGCGCCTCGTCGATCGTGGCGCGGGCCTGCAGCCGTGCGTAGTCCAGCAGCTCGTTGCCCGGCGCGGGCGTATCGGCGGGCAGGCTGGCCACGGCTTCGAGCAGGGTGGAGATGCCGGTGCAGCCCTGGATCACCGTATCGTGCATCTCGCGCGCCATGCGGTTCCGCTCCGCCAGAACCGCGGCAAAGCTGGCCTGAATCCGCCGGACTCGCAGGCGGTAGGCGAGCGCCGCGGTCGCGCCCAGCAAGCACGCGGCCAGCGTGAAGAACCACCACGTCTGATAGAACGCCGGCAGCTTGACGAATTCGAGATCGACCTCCGTGATCTCGGAGGGGCGCGCGGTGTCGAACGCGACCACGCGCAACTTATAACGCCCGGCACGCAGGTTGGTGTACGTGGCCACACGGTCCGAAGCAGGCGAGTTCCACGCCGTGTCGAAGTTCTCCAGCTTGTAGCGAAAGCGCACACCCTTTTGAGACAGCAACGATCGCGCCGTAAAGGCGAAGCTGAGCCGCGCGACGCCCGAACCCACCTTGAGCGCGGAGGAGACAGGCACGCTGCGCCCATCCTCCAGAATCTCTTCGATCGAGACGCGCGGCGGCATGCCGGACGCCGGATGCGCCTCCCCGACACGCGCCGCGCCGCGCGTCGTCGCAAACCACACGCTGTCGTCCGGCGCGAGCCAGCCGGCGGGCTGGCGTCCGCCGTACATCTGTGCGCCGTCCGCGCGGAACGGCATCGCGTAGACCGTGACGCTGAGCAGCGTGTCCGTGTGTGGCGCAATCGCGCGCATCTCGGCCTCGGGAATCGAGGCGACCGTGTTCGGACCGCTGAGCCAGAAGACGCCGCGCCGGTCCTGCAGAATCTGGTAGATGCTGTTCGAGGGCAGACCCTGCTCCACCGTGAACCGATCCAGCACGCCATCGCGATAGCGGAAGAGGCCGTGGTCGCGCGTGCCAAACCAGAGCGCGCCGCTGCGATCCTCGAGGATCGACCATACCTTCTCGGTAGCCAGCCCGAGCGTGGCTGCATCCTGCGCAAACTGTCCGTGGCTCCAGTGGCTCAGGCCGCGATCGGTGCCGATCCAGATGCTTCCGTTGCGGTCTTCGATCAGGCTCCGCGTACTGAAAAACGCGAGTCCGTTGGCCTCGGTAAGCTGATGCACCCCTTCGCCGCCGATTCGGCTGACGCCCTCGTCGGTCGCGATCCAGATATCGCCTCCGCTGGCTTCGAGAAAGCCGCGGATGAAGTTGTTGGTCAACTCCCGAGGCGCGGTGTAGTGGGTCCATGCACTGCCGCGCCGGCGGTAGGCGCCGCTGCCATCCGTGCCCAGCCAGAGATCGCCGTTGCGCGCGGTGAAGAGATTGCGCACCGTGCTGCCGCCCAGCTCGGGATAGGTGACCTGGCTCGCCACGCCGCCACGCACCCGGTACAGACGCTGCGCCGCCACCCACACATCGCCCCGAGCGTCGCCCGAGATGGTCTCGAAGTCGGGATCGCCGCCCTCCGGCAGCTCCACGACACTGACCGGCGTCTTGTTCAGACGCACCAGGCCGGCCTGCGTGCCGATCCAGATCTGCTGCTGGGCATCTTCGAGAATCGAAAGCACGGTGTCGCTCGGCAGCAGACCGGCGCTGCGCATAGGGCTGAGCCGCCCCTCGCGCCAGGTCCATAAACCGTCGCCGATCGTGCCGATCCAGAGCGCTCCATCGCTCGCCTCCAGCAGGCTGCGGACCGTGGCGTGAATCTCCTCAACGCCTTCGAAACGGCCTGCGCGCAACCGCTCCAGACCGCCGACGGTGCCGACCCAGATCGTGCCGTCGCGACCTTCGAGGATCTTCTTCACGCGGCTCTTGCTATAGGCGCCGGGCAGCCGAAACTCCTGGGCCTGCTCCGCGCCCTCCTGCGCGATATCGACCGCGATCAACCGCGAGCCGCCGGCCCATAGGCGATGGCTGCGATCTTCGAGGATCGAATGCACGGCCAGCGCGGGGATGGCGGCGGTCCCGTCGACGCGGCGCAGGCGGCCATGCGCGATGACGAATAAACCATCGTCCGTCCCGACCCACACCCGTCCAAGATGATCGATCGCCACGCTGCGTACGAACTCATCGGTCAGCCCCTGCGCACGCGTGAAGATCTCCGTGGAGTCGCCTGCAATATGCAGCAGACCACCACCCTCCGTTCCCGCCCACAGGCTGCCGTCGGGAGCGATCGCCGTGCAGAAGATGCTGTGCGCGGCGAGCATCTGCTTCGACGCCACGCCGAAGGCCTTCATGTGCGCTCCGTCGAAGCGCGTCAGGCCGCCCGTGGTGCCGATCCAAAGTAAACCGTCGCGCGATTCGGCAAGAGCCTGTACGGTATCCTCCGGCAAGCCGTCGGAGACCTGCCATAAAGTCCGCGCATAGCTGAGGTCCGCACCGGCATGCACGGGAGAGGACGCCGTCGACCCACAGGCACAGCCGGCCGCGCACAAGAGCAGCAGCGCGATCGATACCCGAATAAAGGTTCCCATGCCGCCACCATCCTACTCGATCGACGGCCTATCGGAATTGGAACGAATAAGTCCGATAAGGAAGCCTCTGTCTCTCTGACCCTGTAGGAGCCCGAAAGAAATGTCAGTTTCCCGTGATGAGTTGGACTCTCAGAGCAGGATCGTGCGGAACCGATCGTGGACTTCATGCGGCAGATCATCACGGCATAGATTCCCTGTGTAGCTCAGCATGCCTGGCCTTGCCGAACACCATCGCCGAGCCTGCGGCAGCGGCGCGGAGAAGCATCGCTGCTGGGCGAATTGCGATGGAAAAGAACGCCGTGCAATGTAACTTGAAGTGTGTCGGAAAGACGCTTCAGGTGGCCTCGCGACAAGGCAGCGCATGGTTGGGGCTATCCAGATGGCCCGCAGCCGCTTCTGGGTGGCCTGAGGGGCTTTATGGCGGTAGCGAGGATGGTCAGTCTGGATCAATGCGTGGTAGGTGCTGCAATGTTGGTGCCTCGCTCCGGCCTCGTTTGACGGAATGTTTCGATCCACATTTGAGAGGCCTCTACTACAAGCGGAGTTAAGTTTTTAATACAAGGATTTAACTACAAGTGTGCTGCTAAGCATCGATATATCAAATGGATACGACTGCTTCTGTCGGCCTTGTATGCGTGGAAATCGACGGATTGTCGGCCTCGTATGCGTGAATTCGGTTGAAAAGCGGCTCTTCGCCGTAAGCAAGATATGCGTGGAAAAAGGGCGATATCCACAGTTCGACGGTGGAAAACTCTGCGTGCCAGCGTCGCAACTGAGTTGATCTGCTTCCCTCTCCCTATATGGGCCTGTTTTCAGGCAATCCGAAGGTGCGCTGCGTCGGGAACGTATGCGTCAACTGTTGTCTTATGCGTCGGGAACGTATGCGCGCAGCAGTTGATCTAGGTAAGGCGAGGGCTGACCTGCACCACCTCTGGTGCAAAACTTGGAGCTGGGTGAGAACGTCGGGAACGTATGCGCGGAGAGGAAGTGGATGGTGTCGGGAACGTATGCGTGGGATGCGGAAAGAAAGGAACGCGACCGCTCTAGGGATTCTCTGATTAAGTTCCCCACTCCACGGCGGATTAAATTACGTTGTGGATGTGGGGGTGCGGATGAAACAGCAGACCTTGGCTTTGGCGGCTGGATTTGAGCGTTTTGGGCGTCAGACGCGGCGTTCGGAGTTTCTCTCGCAGATGGATGTGGTGGTTCCGTGGTCCGAGTTGGTGGCCTTGATTGAGCCGCACTACCCCAAGGCGGGCAACGGCCGCCCTCCGGTCGGTCTGGAGCGGATGCTGCGGATTTACTTCCTGCAACAGTGGTTCAACCTATCCGACCCGGCAGTCGAGGACGCGCTCTACGACTCGCTCACGATGCGCTCGTTCGTGGGCATCGACCTGGGTCGCGAACCGGCTCCGGATGAGACCACCGTGTGCAAGTTCCGTCACCTGCTGGAGCGCCACGGTCTGGGCCGGAAGATGCTCGCCGTGGTCAACGGCCACCTGGAACGTCACGGATTGAAGATCGGCACGGGCACGATCGTGGACGCGACCATCCTGCATGCACCGTCGTCGACCAGGAACAAGCAGGAGCAGCGCGACCCGGAGATGCACCAGGTGAAGAAGGGCAACCAGTGGTACTTCGGCATGAAGGCCCATGTGGGCGTGGACGCGGACACGAAGCTGATCCACTCGGCCGAGGCCACGGCGGCCAACGTGGCCGACAACCGCGTGCTGGCCGATCTTCTGCACGGCGAGGAGACCGAGGTGTGGGGCGATCAGGCGTACCAGGGCAAGACGGAGGTCATCGTCGCACGCGCTCCGCAGGCGGTGGATCGCACGCACCGGCAGTACCGCACCAAGCTGGTCTGCTATCCGGCCATCCGCGAGGAAAATCGGGTGAAGTCGAAGACGCGCTCACGGGTGGAACACGTCTTCGCGCTGATCAAACTGAAGTTCGGCTTCGCCAAGGTGCGGTATCGCGGGCTGGAGAAGAACCGCAACCGCCTGCTGAGCCTGTGCGCGCTGACCAACCTGCTCACCGCACGCCATCACCTGATGGCAGTCGCCGGGCAGAGCTGCGCCTAAAACCGCACACACCATCAGAAATGTCCCACAAACAACACCAGGTAGCCAAAATCGGTCAGAATCTTGCCGCGACCGATCCGCTGGATACTTGTTCAGAGAATCCCTAATCCTGCACGATCGTTCCCTGATGAAAGAGAACCCAGCCCTCCGGCGTGCGCTTTGCCAGTCGCATCGCCCATCGCTCTCCTTACCGGATGCTCGCCATGGCCGCGCGGAACAGCAGCTCGAAGTCGTTCTTCACGCTCGGATCGCGCGTGATGGCCGTCTCGACCGCCTTCTGCGCCACGGGTCTTGGATAACCGAGGTTGACCAGCGCCGACAGCGCATCCTCGCCTGCGGGGCCGTGATTGACTTGGGTGGAGACGGGCGCGGTGGCGAGGTCGTCCAGCTTATCTTTCAACTCCAGCACGATGCGCTCGGCGGTCTTCTTGCCGATGCCCGGCACCTTCGTCAGCATGGCGTGGTCGCTGGCGCGAATGGCCGAGACCAGGCGGTCGAGCGCGATGCCGCTGAGCACCGTGATCGCCAGCTTGGGGCCGATGCCCGAGATCGAAAGCAGCCGCTCGAACATGCGCTTTTCGAGCTTGTCCGTAAAGCCGAAGAGCGCGAGCTGATCCTCGGCGACCTTGGTGAAGATGTGGAGCTGGGCCTCGGCGCCCTCGGCCGGCAACGCCGTGAAGGTAGCCACCGAGATGGCGACGTCGTACCCGACGCCGCCGCACTCGACGATGGCCTGGTTGGGAGACTTCGACAGAAGACGGCCGCGCAGATGAGCGATCATGTGCTCGATTGTAGCGTCTTGCGTTCCGCCGGTTACTCGTCGTCCTTGTCCTTCGACACCGGCACGTCCGGCAGGCTGAAGACCACGCCCGCGTGGTCGCCATCGGCAAGCGTGACCTTCTGCTCGTCCGGCCCAAAGGCGCGCAGCGTCTTGGTGTTTGGAATCTCGATGCCGAAGAGCTTCTTCGAGCCGCCGGTCGCCTCGCTGACCTGCGCGCCGCGCACCTTCAGGGTGTAATCGCCGTTGGGCACGTAGTCGAAGCGGAAGCTGCCATCGGGTTGAATCGTCGCCGACTGCACCTTCAGGAGCGAGGTCTCGTGCTCGTCGCGCAACTGCACCGTACCTGTGTTCGCGGGTGTGCTGTCGCTCTTCGCCAGCACCTTGCCCGAGAGCGAGTGCAGCGTGCTCAGTGGCATGACGAGGTCGACGCCCTTGCGGTCTTCGTGGGCCGTCACCGAGACGGGCTTCGCATCGGACTCGCGCGCGACATTGCCGCTGAAGACGGCGAGCCGCATCGCGCCGCCGGTCATCGCGGAGCCCGCGCTGGCGTTGCTCGCAGTCAGCGTAGCCACCACGATGTAGTCGCCCGGCGTGAGGCCCGCGAGGCGATAGTCGCCGCGATCGTCGGTCATGTGATTCGCCTGGAAGATCATGTCGCTCATGCTGGGGATGTCGCCTTCCGCGATTCCGAGACCGGCTGCAACCTTGGGCTTGTCTTGCTTCACAGGATGCGCGGTGAGCTTCCAGCCAGCGGCGGGGCTGCCGTCTTCGAAGAGCACGCGCCCGCTGATGGCCGCGCCAAGCTCCAGGCGCAGGTCGAGCCGCGCGGAGTCACGACCGGTGATGGTGACGACCGAGACGGCGCTCTTGATGCGCTGCTGCGTGGCGGGGTCGAGGCTGTTCACCTCGTCGCCGGCGAAGGCCGCGAGCGGATCGATATAGCCGGGCAGCAGGGCATGGACGTAGTAGCTGCCGGGCTTCACGCCGGTGAGCGTGTACTCGCCGGTGGCCGAGACGGTAGTCGATGCGACCATGTCGCCTACGGAGGACATGATGTTCGCAAACGCCGCGCCGGCGGCCTTGGTGTCGGCGTCCTCGGGCTTCTTCTTCGCGGGGTCCGCCTTGCCGAGCTTCACGGCCTTGTCGTTGGATTCGCCCAGCAGCTCGGCCAGCATGGACTCCGGGTCGTTGGCCTTGGGCTTCGCCGTCGCGCCATCCGGAATGCGCTTGATCAGCACATGCGCAAAGCGCGCGGGGCCGTTGGTGTCCGAGAGGACGACATGGCCGGTGATCGAGCCTTGTCCAGCGGGCGCGGACTGCGTCTGCGCGGTGATGGTGCAGACAGAGAAGATCCATGAAGTAACGAGCGTACCGCGGACGATGCGTTGCAGCATGTTGCCTCCAGTGTTGCGTCTTTCTTTAGTTGCGGAACAGAGTCATCGCTTGTTCTCTTGTTCGACTCAACCCATACAGCCTGTCATCCTGAGCGGAGGCGCTTACAGCTTCATCGTGAGCGCCGCAGTCGAAGGACCTGCTTCTCGTTTGTGCGGGAACCAGTGTTCGTGACGGAGCAAGCGAGAAGCAGGTTCTTCGCTACGCTCAGGATGACAAGCTGTCGGACGGATACAAATCACCTAAGTCAGCCGCTGTTGCCCCTTCAACTCCAGCAGCAGCGCCTCGATCTGATCCTCCTGCTCCAGCACCGCGAAGCGCTCTTCGAGCGTATCGCTGGTGTTGATGGCCGTGAGCGTGCGGCTGAGCGTGTTGCCCTGTTCGGCATCCTTCACCGAGCTGCTCAGACGATTCAACGTAGCCTGCTTCTCATGCGTGCCCAGCAGAGCCTGTGCGGTGGCGGCCTTGGCCGCGGTGCGCGCGCGGCGATGCTGTGCGATCAGCAGCTCCACCCGCGCCTTGGTCTCGGTCAGCTTCTGCTGCAGGCGTGTGTAGGCGCCGCGCAGCGTCTCGGCCTCCGCGGTCTGATCCTCAAGCTGCTGGACGTAGCCCTGCGCAAGCCTTTGGCTCGCGAGAGAACGTTCCAGCGCCGCGCGCGCCAGGTCGTCCTGCTGCTTCGCGACGGCGAGCTCGGCCTTGCGGCGCCACTCCGCCTGCGCGTCTTCGTGCTCCTTCTTTTTCTTCAACAGCAGATGCTGATCAGCGATCGCGATGGCCACCTGCGTCTTCACCTGCAGCAGTTGATTTTCCATATCGAGCACAAGCTGGCGAGCGAGCTTCTCGGGGTCTTCGGCCTTCGCGAGGAGGTCGTTGATGTTGGCGCGAAGCAGGGTTCCGACACGTTCGAGTAAGGCCATGATGAGACTCCGATCTATGTCGCGTGAACTACAGCAGATGATGGTGATGGTGGTGACCGAAGACATGCGAGAGCGCGAGCAGAACCAGCACGACCAGAATCACATGCCCGATCCCGCGACGGCGATGGTAGCCATAGCAGCCGCCATAACCGTAGCCATACGGGTTGTAGTGGCGTCCGCCGATGCGGAAGGGAAGCGTGACGAGCCGTATGACGGCGGAGACGGCGACGATAAAAAGAATCAGCAGGATCATGACGTTTCACATATGGATGCGGTTGAGGAAGGGCGTCCTGTTACGAACGCCCTTCGTGTGGTTTACTTGCTGTCGTCTTCGCGCGGCTTCATCTGCTTCACGTTCGACATCAGGTCGCTCATCTTCATGCCGCTGAGCGCCTCGAACAACGCGGGCACCTGGCTTGCGATCTTCGTCATCTCGCCGGTCATCTTGTGCGCGCCGATGTTGTCGTCGCCTCCAGTCGACACGATGGTGATCTTGTCGACCTTGCTGAGCGGCTCGGCCATCGCGCGGACCACGTCGGCCATGTTGGTGATGAGCTTGTCGACGACCGCGGCCTGCGTCCATTCCTGGTAGGCCTCAGCCTTCACGTTCATCGCTTTGGCCTCGGCCTCGCCCTTGGCGAAGATGATGTTGGCCTCGGCCTCACCCTGCATCTTCGTGACCGCAGCCTGCGCCTCACCCTGCACGCGTGTCGCCGCGGCGCGGCCCTCCGCCTCGCTGGTCAAGCGCGCCTTCTCGGCTCCGGCGATGTTCTGGATACGGCGTGCCTCGATCTCCGAGCCCTTCAACACGGTCGAGATCAGTTCGGCCTCGTGACGCGCAATCTCGGCCTCCTGCACCTTGACCATCTGCTCCTTCTCGATCTGCATGACCTTGACCTGCTCGGCGACGACCTGCTGCTGCATCACATTGGTCTGCAGCTCGTACGCCTTGTCGGCCTGCGCCTCCTGCCTGCGAGACTGCTCGAGATACTGCGCCTTCTGGATCGCAAGGTCGCGCTGCGCCTCGGCCTGTTTGCCGAGCGACGCGGTCTCCGCGATCACCCGGTCCTGGTCGCTCGCGGACTTCGCGATGGCCGCCTCGCGCAGTGCGTTGGCGCGGCGAATGGCGGTGTCGCGCTCGGCCTCGGCGGCGGCGATCTCGGCGTCGCGCTTGATGCGCGCTACGTCCGGCCGGCCCATGTTGGTGATGTACTCATTCTTGTCGCGCACCTCGCGGATGGTGAACGAGATGACCTCGAGCCCCATCTTGCTCATGTCGTCCATGCAGGTCGAACGCATGCGCTCGGCGACCATCTCCGGCTCCTTGACGATCTGCTCCACCGTCAACTGACCGATGATGCCGCGCAGATGGCCTTCCATCACAAGACGGATCAGGCCTTCGCGCTGCTCGGGACTCTTGGTGAGGAACTGCTCCGCGGCGGTGAGGATGGACTCGTTGTCCGAGCGCACCTTGATCTGCGCGACCGCCTCGACCGTGACCGCCACGCCCTGCTTGGTGTAGAGGTCCTGCTGAGGCGCGACGTCGAAGCTCATCAGCTCAAGCGTAAGTAGGCGGCTGGATTCGACGACTGGAAAGATGACCGCGCCGCCCGCCTTGATGACGCGCGGTCCACGGAAACCGTAGACGATGATGGCTTCGTTGGGGCCGGCTTTGCGAAACATCTTGCCGAGCAGCATGAGTAAGGCGACAGTGGCGACGATGAGCAGGCCTACGACGATTGCGACCGAGTTCTGCATGGCTTCCTTTGCTCTGCGTGGAGAGCTTGTGGAGGGTTAGAGGTTGAAGTTTCTTTTCTTGCTTGTCTTTTGGGCTTGTCATTCCCGCAGGGAATCTGCTTCTTTTGTTCTTGCTTCTCTTGCTTGTCATCCTCGAAGAGGATCTGCTTCTGTATTTGTTCTTGGTTTTGTTACAAACTGGCCAGACTGTCGCCCGTCCTAGCAAACCGCAGGTCCTTCGCTGCGCTCAGGATGACACGCGCCGTGCGTAGATCACGAGGTGCTCAGTTCATCCCACCGCCGCACATACGCGATGCCGCGTTCATACCGCAGCACAATTACCTCCGCGCCTCGTTCGATCGCGTCGCCATCCTCCGACCGGGCAGGCGTGGCCCTGCGCGCGCCGGTCTGCGAGAAGATGATCTCGCCCGTGCCGCCAGCCGCGCGGATCGGGTCGGCGACGCGTGCGACCACGCCGGCCATCTCCGTATCCTCGGGCTTCAGCACACGCTCATGCGGCAGCAGCAGCTTGAACAATGCGGCCCACAGCAGCAGCGCGCCCAGCAGTCCGCTGGCGATCGCAAGCAGCATGACGATCGTGACGCCGATGGGGCTGTAACGATGCAGCAGGTAGCCCGCGCCGCCGAACCAGCACAGGAACGCCGTGACGGTGAAGCCGTTGAAGGCGGACAGGCCGTGGCCGAGCTTATGCCCAATGGCCGCATGGCCATGACCAAGATGAAGATGTCCGATATGAAGATGCGCGAAGCCACCGAAGAACGAAAGCAGCGAAAGAATCAATCCAGTGACGAAGCAGATGAGGTAGAACGTATCCCAGTTCATGGGGTTGTCGTCTCTCGAACAACGGAAGGGGGTTA
Organism: Granulicella rosea; assembly: GCF_900188085.1. GTDB lineage: Bacteria > Acidobacteriota > Terriglobia > Terriglobales > Acidobacteriaceae > Edaphobacter > Edaphobacter rosea. Next base: position 674,538 of record NZ_FZOU01000001.1, on the reverse strand, counting down.
GGGTTTCGGTTGCGCCTCTGGCCGCAGCACCTGCATCAGGCGCTCCACCAGGGCGGGCGTTTCGAGGATCGACTCCAGCAGCAGCAGGCAACGGCGCGAGTCGTCGTGGTGCGCCAGGCGTAGCAGAGCGCGGCACAACTCCGGATCGGCCTTGCCAAACCGCTCCGCGCCGCCGATCAACCAGAGGTCCAGCTTGTCCTCGATGATCTCGGTGGTGCGCAGCTCCGACTGGAAGTCGTCCGGGTCGTCGACCAGATATCCCGGATGCACCTTGAAGAACTTCGCCAGCATCAGCCGCGTGGTGTTGGTCAGGTGCGGGCGCGCGCCCGATTCGATCTGCGAGAGATAGGACTGGGAGATGCTCTTCCCGGCCTCGTCCTCGATGGCGCGCACCAGCTCCTGCTGGGTCATCGCGCGGTCCAGCCCCCGAAGGGAGCCTTCGACCTCGCGAAGGTAGCGGATTTTGTCGGCGAGCTTCATATTGCGATCTGTAATAATTGTATTGCGGATTGCAATATTGCGCAAGAAAAAATGAATCGAATACTAAAAGCGGATTCCCTGCGGGAATGACAAACCAAAGAGACAAAGCCTGTCTTGTTTGTCATTCCCGCAGGGAATCTGCTTTTCGCCTTTCGCCAAGTGAGAGAATCGACCTATGAGCAGTGCACCGGAACGGGCGCGAGCCAAGGTAACCGTCGGAGTCTGCGGAGGCGTCGCCGCCTACCGCGCCGTGGAACTCGTACGCGCATTGCAGGACGCAGGGCTCGATCCGCACGTCGTCATGACCGCGTCGGCAAAGGAGTTTGTGACGCCGCTGACCTTTGCGGCCATCAGCGGCCACAAGGTCATCGATACGCTGTGGAGCGGCGGCGAGGTTCCCGGCGGCGCCAGCTCCGTCGAACACATCGAGCAGGCCCAGACCACGCAGGCGCTGGTGATCGTCCCGGCCACGGCCAACATTCTGGGCAAGCTCGCCAACGGCATTGCCGACGACTTTTTGACCACCATGTACCTCGCGACCAAGGCGCCGGTCATCATTGCCCCGGCGATGAACGTCGTGATGTGGGAGCACCCGGCGGTGCAGGCGAATGTCCGCACCCTGCAGTCGCGGGGCGTGCGCTTCGTCATGCCGGGCGCGGGCTATCTGGCCTGCGGGATGGAGGGTACGGGCCGGCTGGCGGAGATTCCGTATATTGTCAGCGCGGTTTTGAACGCCGTCGCCGGCAGGAACTTCGAGACCGGCCTCTCGCGCCAGACCGTGCTCATCACCGCAGGAGGTACGCGCGAGCCGCTCGACGGCGTGCGCTTCCTCGGCAACCGGTCCAGCGGGCGCATGGGCTACGCACTGGCCGAGGCGGCGGCCCGGCGCGGCGCACGGGTGATCCTCATCAGCGCGTCGACCGCGCTGCCGATCCCGGCGGGCGTCGAATTCCACAGCGTGTCCACAGCATCGGAGATGCGCGAGAAGGTGCTCGCATGGGCGCAGGAATCCACCATCGTGCTGAAGGCCGCGGCGGTCGCGGACTTCCGTCCGGTCACGAAGGCCGAGGGCAAGATCGCGCGCGAGGGCATGCTGACGCTGGAGCTGGAGCCGACCGAAGACATCGTCGCCGAGGTCGCCCGGCGCCGGCCGCCGGGTCAGCTCATCGTCGCCTTCTCGGCCGAGATGGGGGAAGGCCTCGAGCGCGCGCGGGCCAAGATGCTGCGCAAGGGCGTCGACGCCATCGTGGTGAACGACGTCTCTGCGCCGGGCATCGGCTTCGACTCCGACCGCAACGCGGGCACGATGCTGATCGGCGCCCGCGCCGTGCCCCTGCCCGAGATGACCAAGCGCGAGATGGCGGAGCGGATTCTCGATGAGGTGGTAGCTATGCGGCATCAGCCATAGCCTTAGAACCAGTGACAGGATCGTCTTGCTTAAGGGCACGGCTTCAGCCGTGCCACCGAACTGCTTCTGCCTTACGGCTTCAGCCGCTGAGGTACTCCTTCCTGCTGAGCTGGCTCCGTGCCGCACCAAGCGAAATCCGTACCCCAGCAGCTAAAGCCGGTCTCGTGTCAGCGCAGTAGCGGCACGGCTGAAGCCGTGCCCTTAAGCAAAACGATTCCGTGCAGTGATAAGGGTTGCGAAGTCCCTATTCCCTAAACCCTATTCCCTCGTTCGAGTCGTGACACACGTCGTCGGTTTGCTCGAACGCATCCCTTCAGAGTAGGCTTTCCCTAGGCGGTATCCAGCCGAACCGAGGCGGAACTGCACTGGAGCTTGCGATGAGTGTATGGTCTGCCCCTGGCAGCGGCCTGGATGGTTGTTCGCGTGTGAAGAAGGTGACGATCCCCTCTTTGCTTGAGAAGAAGCGGCTTGGACAGCGCATCTCGGCCATTACGGCTTACGATTTTTCCTCTGCAAAATTGATCGATGAGGCTGGCCTGGACATCGTCCTGGTGGGCGACTCCGTGGCCATGGTGATGCAGGGCCACGAGAGCACGCTCGAGGTCACCCTGGACGAGATGCTGGTCTACGCGCGCGCCGTGCGCCGTGGGCTGAAGCGCGCTCTGCTGGTCGTCGACATGCCATTTGGCAGCTACCAGGTGGACGACGCGGACGGCATCCGCAATGCGGTTCGCCTCGTGAAGGAGGCCGGCGCGGAGGCCGTCAAGCTCGAAGGCGGCATCACCCGCGCGCCGCTCATCCGCAGACTGGTCGATGCTGAAATTCCCGTGATGGGCCACGTCGGCCTGACCCCGCAGGCAGTGCATCGCATGGGCGGATACAAGGTGCAGGGACGCACCCTCGCTGCCGTCGAGCTGCTGCGCAGGGATGTGCAGGCGCTGGCCGAGGCAGGCTGCTTCTCCATCGTGCTCGAAGGCGTGCCGCGCGAGGCCGCCGCGATCCTGACCGCCGAGCTCGACATCCCCACCATCGGCATCGGCGCCGGGCCGGACTGCGATGGACAGATTCTCGTCTGGCACGACGCCATGAACCTGACCGGCGCCGCGCCCGCGCGCTTCGTGCGCCGCTACGCCGACGCGGGCAAGCTGATGCGCGACGGTCTGGTGCGCTACCGAGCGGAGGTCGAAGACGGTTCCTTCCCCTCGGACGCCGAGAGCTACCACATGAGCGGCGAGGCGAAGGAGCTCCTGAACCTGCAGCAGGCCGTAGCCTCCTGATGCGCATTCTGACCACGATTGCCGAGGCGCGTATCGCCTGCCGCGAGGCGCGGATGCGCGGCGAACTGGGCCTTGTGCCGACCATGGGCGCGCTGCATGCGGGACACATCTCGCTGGTCAGGCGCGCGCGGGAGGACTGCGAGACCGTCGCCGTCTCCATCTTCGTCAACCCGCTGCAGTTCGCCGCGAACGAGGACTTCGGCAAGTATCCGCGCCAGTTCGAGCAGGATTGCCGCATGCTCGAAGCCGCGGGCGTCGAGCTGCTCTTCGCGCCCACCGCGGAAGAGATGTACCCGGCGGGCGCGGCCACCTTCGTCGACGTCGGCGAACTGGGCGCGAAGCTCGACGGCGCCAGCCGCCCCGGCCACTTTCGCGGCGTGGCGACGGTGGTCTCGAAGCTGCTGCACGTCATCGCACCGGACAAGGCGTACTTCGGGCAAAAGGACGCCGTGCAGGTGGCCGTGCTCGCACGCATGATGCGCGACCTGAACTTCGAGGCCGAGCTGGTTCGCTGCCCCATCGTGCGCGACGCCGACTGTCTGGCGATGAGCTCGCGCAACGCCTACCTGAGCGCGGCCGAGCGGCAGCAGGCGCTGGCCCTGCCGCGCGCGCTGATCGCCATGAAAGCCGCGATCGCGGCAGGCGAACGCTCGCCGGTGCGTGTGCTGGCCGAAGGGCTGATCGTACTGGCCGCCGAACCCGGCGTGGCGTTCGAGTATCTGGAAGCCGTCGACGCCGATACGCTCGAACGCGTCACGAAGATCGAGCCGGGAACGCTGATCGCCGTCGCCGCGCGCGTGGGCGGCACGCGGCTGATCGATAATATGCTGGCGGAGTAACAGCCTTGACGAAGAGACCGGCGCCGACGCAGTTCGAGTTTGAACAGGGCAAGCGGAAGCTGCTGCGCGACGCCCTGCGGCCAAACGACCAGCGGGACATCGCCTTTCGGCACATGATCCTGTCCATCCCGCCCGGCAAGGTGAGCACTTACGGCGCGGTGGCGGCGGCGGCGGGCTATCCGCGCTATCACCGCGCCGTCGCCCGGCTGCTGCGCGTCGACCCCGCCGATCGACTGCCCTGGCATCGCGTGCTGGGCGCCGGCGGCGAGATCAAGCTGCGGGACGACGCCGCGCTCGAACAACAGGCGCGTCTGAAGCTCGAAGGCGTAACCTTCAGCGGCAAGCGGGTCGACATGGACCGCTTCGAACATCGACTCAAGCCGTGGGAGATCGATCGTTAGGCGTCAACGAAAGGGAGCGAAGCATGCGAGACGAAGAGATACGCGAAGCCCTGAACGCGCACTGGCGCGCCTCCGCGGCCGGCGATGCGGAGGCCGAGCACGACATCTACAGGGACGACGCCATCTGCGACTACCCGCAGTCGGGCGAGCGCATCGCCGGGCGGAAGAACCTGCAGGCTCTGCGGAGCCACCATCCCGGCCGGCCGTCGGGCTTCGAGGTGAAACGGATTCTCGGCAGCGGCGATCTCTGGATTACGGAGTACGTCATCCTCTACCAGGGCCGGCCCGCGCATACCGTCAGCATCATGGAGTTCCGCGACGGCAAGGTCGCCCATGAGACGCAATACTTCGCCGAACCCTTCGAGGCGCCCGCATGGCGAAGCCAGTGGGTGCAGCCGATTACTTCGCCCCCGGCCCGGCCTTCATCAGATCCACGAACATCCGGTTGAAGCGCGGCAGGTCGAGGTCCATCTGCACATGCACGGGCTGCAGCGTGAACTTCGGCTTGTTCTCCGCCGTCCACGTCAGCGTGTCGCCGTAGTTCGGCCCGTGGTTGGTGTCCACGTCGACGTAGAGCACCTGCTCCTTCGTGATGATCGACGGGTCGAGCCACGCGGCGGCTTCGAGCTCGTCCCACAGGTAGTAAAGCTCGTGCGTGTACTTCGCCAGATACCGCGCGGAGGGCGTCTTCGCGGCCTTCAGCTCGTCGAGCATCGCCTGGGTAAACTGCGTCTTCACCGAGATATCGACGGTGGTGAGATCGATGCGCGGCCATGGCGCACGCAGCGCGATGTGCGCGGCCTCGGGGTCGAACCAGAAGTTGAACTCGTGCCTGGGGTGCGTCGCGAACTCGGGGTCGCTGGTCTGCGGCGCCAGGCTGCCGCCCATGATGACGATGCCCTGCGTCAGCTCGGCAAAGCCGGGGTCGATCGAGAGCGCGAGCGCGATGTTGGTCAGCGGCCCAGCCGCGTAGATCGTCACCTGATGCGGATGCGCATGCACCTGCCGGATGAGGAAGTGCGCCGCGTCCTCGTCGAGCGGCTTCAGCGACGGCTCGCCCTCCACCTGCGGAGGGAGGACATACGGTCCGTGATACGGCTGCGCACTGGTCTTCGCCGCGAGGTCTCCCCATGCGCCGTACCAGGGAAAGCTGCCGACCTGCGCGCGTTCGAGGTTCGTCTCCACCTCGGTGCGCATGAGCGGAAAGACCGCTCCGGGCACGACCGGCACGTCGGTGTGTCCGGTCAGCTCCAGCATGCGCAGCGTGTGCCGCACCTCTTCGGTCTCCCACGCGTTGCCGCTGACCATGGTGATGCCGAGCACCTTCGCCTTCGGCGACTGCAGCAGCACCATCATCGACATCTGGTTCGAACCCGCCGGGCCGGAGCCATCCTGATCGATCAGGACAAGACGCGGGTTCTGGGCCAGGGCAGGCAGCGTCAGCAGGGCGAGAGCGGCGGAGAGAACGGCATGAATGCGGGGCATGTCTTTCAGAGTAACAACTTCGCGAAGGCCTGCACCTCGGGAAGGGGCGCGCGCAGAAAGAACGCGGCAGCCTTCTCGAGAAACGCCGGCGTGGCGGTCTCCGGCACCTTGCGGACCCAGACCTCCGCCTCCGCGAGATGGCCTGCCTCGGCGAGGACGCGCGCATAGTGGAACTGCCCGCGGAAGTCGCCCAGCTCCGCCGCGCGCTTGTAGTGCGCGACCGCGGCCTGCTGGTCGCGCGCGACGATCCAGCCATCCTCGTAGAAGCCGCCGAGCACATTGATCGACTTCGCATGCTCCATGCCCGCGGCGCGGCGCAGCCAGTAGAGCGCCTGCTCGTTGTCCTGCGGCACGCCGTCTTCGCCCCGAGACAACAGGGTCGCGAGGTTGTACATGCCCCAGTCGAGCCCGCGTACCGCAGCCTTGCGAAACCAATGCGCGGCCAGCACAGCGTCGCGCGCGACGCCCCAGCCCTGGTCGAGACACCGGCCCACCATGTTCATCGCCATCGGGTCGCCGCTCTTCGCGGCCTGCTCGAACCAGTGCAGCGCCGCCGCCGGGTCGCGCTCGACTACCTTGCCGTCGAGCAGCATCTGGCCGAAGAGAAGCTGGGCCTGTTGCACGCCACGGATCGCCGAGTCGCGCACCAGCTCCACATCGTTTTGGTCGGGTTGATTCGTCATCGCAGCAATCTAAGACTAATTTAGTCCGCGATCTCGTGCAAAATCTAACCCTCGGCCACAGGCAAGCTGACGCGGAACTCCGTCACACCCGGCGCGGAGTCGAACTCGATCGTTCCGTCGTTGTGCCGCACCAGCCGCCGCGCGATATCCAGCCCCAGCCCGACGCCCTGGCCCTGCGGTCGCGTGGTGAAGAACGGGTCGTAGACCTTGTCGCGAATCTCCAAGGGAATGCCATGACCGTTATCGCGCACGCGCACCACGACGCGTTCGCCCTGGCGGCAGGCCAGCATCTCCACCAAGCCGCCGTGGGGAACGGCGTCGAGCGCGTTGTCGAGCAGATTGCCCCAGATCTGGTTCAGCTCCCCGGCATAGGCCCGCACCCTTGGAAGTCCGGGCTGGAGCTGAAGCGTCACGTCGACCGCCCGCTCCTGCGCCTTCGAACACAGCACCGTCACGGTGTTGCGCAGCGCCGGCCCCAGGTCGACCCACTCGGGAATGTTCGCCTGATCCATGTGGGTGAAACCCTTGACCGCGTTCACCAGCCGCGAGACGCGCCGCGAGCTCTCCTGGATGCCGCCCGCAAGCGTACGCAGCACGTAGGCGCCGACGGCCCAGCGCAGCGCCGCCGCCAGCACAGGGCCGGACAGCTCTTCGGCGAGCCGGTCGAGCGATGCGAAGGTGACCTCGGTCTCGGCCATCGCCGCCGCGTCGTCCGCCGCCACGCCATGGCCTGCGAGCCATGCCGCGATCGCCTCCTCGCGGTCCAACTGCTCGAGCGCCGGTCGAGCCGCCGCGACGCACTGCGTGCGAAACGCCTTCAATGCGGCGGACTGGCGATCCGTCAGCGCGGCGGCGGCAAGCGCGCGCGTCGCCTCTTCAAAGTCCGCGAAGCGCACCCGCAGGCCGTCCGCGCTGCGCTCGATCGCCGAGGCCGGATTGTTCAATTCGTGCGCCAGGCCGGCCGAGAGCTTGCCCAGCGAGATCATCTTCTCATTCTGCAGATCGCCGGCCGTGAACGCCCGCGTGCGGTCGAGCATGGTGTGGACGAGGCTCGACGTGACGCAGAAGCAGGCCTGCGTCAACGCCTGAAAATGCTCGCGCGGAATGGCGAAGACCTCCAGCGGCTCCATGGCCCGCGCATCGCCGGGGATCGTCGTCACCCGCGAGTAGGGCAGCGCGCCGGTGACCTCACCCGCGCCCCACTCCGCCATCCTGACCGGCCCGGCGCCGCGATCGACGAACAGCGCCAGCCGGCCGGAGAGGATGATATGCATCCAACCCACCGTGGACCCCTTGGCGGCTGTGAGGTCGCCTTCCCCGTACCGGCGATACTCGCCATGCGCAAGCAGCCACTCCAGCTCCGCGCGCGGCGCGGCGCTCAAAGAGCGATGTGCCGCCAACCGGTCGAACAGATCTTGCGTCTCCATGGGAATTTCAGTATTCCACGAAAAGGGGCGCGCCCCATGTCTCGCGTTTGCGACGTGGAGCGGGATTGGCGACGATCGGTTGAAGATTCTTACTGCTGACGAGGGGCCGAGGTCGAATCTCGCTGCAGACGCTCCAACTGCTCGAGGCGCTTGTCAATATCCAGAGAATGCAAAATGCTCGCATGATTGGAATCGACCTTGCCTTCGAGCGATTTCGTCTGGGCAACCAGAACATCTTTCGTCCCGAGCAGCGCCCCTTCCAGAGCCTTCATTCGTGCATCCATCGCTTCGAATTGAGCCTTTGTCGTCTTGTCCGAAGCGGCAAGAGAGCTGAGAATCGATCTTTCCATGGAAGAGACCTGGACCTGAAGAGCCTTGAGTTCAGGCGCTATCAGGTCTTGCATCAGCTTCCGGGTATTGTCGATCACGCTCATCGTTGGAATATCCTATCAGACGAGATGAGGTGGGCAGGCCTGATAATAGACCTGTGCCTCTGCTTCCCGAAATCCCGTCTCCACTGCTCGAATCGAGCGCAATCGCCCTCGAATGGCCTCGCCTGCGCGAGCACATCGCCTCCCGCGCCGTCAGCCCGCTGGGCCGCGCGTGGACGCTTGCCCTTGAACCCACCACCGACCTCGGCTGGATAGATGCCCAGCAGTCCCGCACCGCCGAGCTGCGCGGATTCCTCGCGCGCGGCGGCAGCTTCGACTTCCACGGGCTCTTCGACCCCACGCCGCTGCTCGACAAGGCGCGGGTCGAGGGTTCGGCGCTCGAAGCGCTCGAGATCCTCTCGCTCCTGAACGTCGTCGAGCGCGTCGCCGCGTGGCGCAACCTGCTGTCGCCGTCCGAGGCGCAGCGCGCCATGGGCCCGAGCATCTCGAAGCTCACCGACCCATTGCTGGAGTACGATCTGGCCGGTCTGCTGCGCATGCTGCGCGGCAAGATTGAGCCCGACGGCAGCCTCTCGGACGACGCCAGCCCCGCGCTGCGCGGCATCCGCAAGGCGATGGAGCGGCAGCACCGCGCCATCGAAGACTCGCTGCGCCGCGCCGCCCGCCGCCTGCGCGACGACGGCGCATCGCAGGAGGACGTCATCACCGTCCGCGGCGAGCGCTTCGTCATCCCCGTCAAGGCCGAGTTCAAACGCAAGGTCGCGGGCGTCATCCATGGCTCGTCCGGCTCCGGCCAGACCGTGTTTATCGAGCCGCTCGAAACCATCGAGCAGAACAACGAGCTCGTGCGCCTGCTGGACGAAGAGCAGGCCGAGATTCACCGCATCCTCGTCGCCATGACGCGCGCGCTGGCCGAGCATGCCGGGCCGCTGCATCTGGGCGCCTGCATCCTCGCCGAGGTGGAGTCGCACTGGGTGCGCGCGCGCTTCGCGCAGGATCTGGACTGCGCCCGCCCCAGCTTCGGCGCGGGGCTGTCGCTGAAGTATGCGCGGCATCCGCTGCTCGAACTGCGCATGCGCTCTGAAGGCGCAAGACCCGTGCCGCTCAGCCTCGCGCTGGAGCCGGACGCGCGCCAGCTCATCATCTCCGGCCCCAACACCGGCGGCAAGACGGTTGGGCTGAAGACCACCGGGTTGCTCGCCCTGATGGCGCAGGCCGGCCTGCCCGTTCCGGCGGACGAGGCGGTGCTGCCGCTCTTCCACCAGATCTTCGCCGACATCGGCGACGCGCAGTCGATCGAGCGCAACCTGTCGAGCTTCTCCGCGCATGTCGTCAACGTGGACCATATCTCGCGCCACGCCACGCCGGACTCGCTCGTACTGCTGGACGAACTCGGCTCCGCCACCGACCCCGAGGAGGGCGCCGCGCTGGCCGTCGCGGTCGCACAGCACTTCCTCGACCTGCGCGCCTGGACCTGCATCACGACGCACCTTACGTCGCTGAAGGTCTACGCGGCGAGCCACGCGGGCGTGCTGAACGCCGCCGTCGGCTTCAACCAGCAGACGCTCGCGCCGACCTACGAGCTGCGGCTCGGCGTGCCCGGCGCCTCGGCCGGCCTGAACATCGCCGAGCGGCTGGGCATGCAGCCCGAGATCGTCGCCGCCGCGCGCGCCCAGATGACCTCGCAGCAGGCCGACATCGGCGCCTTCCTCGACCAGTTGCACGAGCAGATCTCCGCCGCGACCGCCGAGCGCGTCATGCTGAAGCACAAGACCCAGCAGTTGGAAAAAGAGAAGCTGCGGCTCGAAACCGAAGGCCGCGCCGAGCAGAAGGCCCGCACGAAGGAGCTGGAGATCAAGCTCACCGGCCTGCTCGAAGACTTCGACGAGCAGTTGCGCGAATCGGTGAAGCTGATCGCGGATAAGACCGTGGCGGCCAAGATCGCGCGCGACTCTGCGTTGCGGATGTCACGCGCCAAGCGCGAATTTTCAGAGCAGTTCAACTCCACCGTGCTCGCGCACAACACCGGCGCCGACCGCAACGACCCAGTCGCAAAGGCCCGGGAGCCGAAGCCGATCAAGCCCGGCGACCTCGTCCACCTGAAGAGCATGGGCCGGCCGGCGCGGGTCGAACGCGCGATCGACGCCAACACCTTCGAGGTCTCGATCGGCCAGATGAAGATGCGCATTCCGCGCTCGGACATCGCCGAGGTGGAGACGGTGAAGGTCGCGACGCCGCTCGAAGCCGCGCGCCGCCGTGGCAACGTGACGATCCAGACCAGCCAGAACCCGGACTACCTCGCAAGCGAGATCAATGTCATCGGTCGCACGGCGCAGGAGGCCAGAGAAGAGGTCGAGCGCTACCTCGATCAGGTATTCCTCGCCGGCCTGCCACGCATCCGCATCGTCCACGGCACGGGCATGGGCGTGCTGCGGCGAACGCTGCGCGACTGGCTGAAGTCGCACCCGCACGTCGCGAACGTCACCGAACCTAGCCACAACGAAGGCGGACAGGGAGCGACATTAGTCGAGCTGCGCCAGTGATGTTTCGATCCGCCGGAACTTCCTGTAGTCCCTGGAAGGTCCTGTCATCCTGAGTGAAACGAAGGATCTGCTTCTCGGATCGCCCGTGAGTTTGGGCGCCACAAGAAGCAGATCCTTCGCTGCGCTCAGGATGACAGACTTTTGGGGTTAGACCGCATTACGGTCGCGACCCCAGCAGGTTGTACTTCACCGCATAAGCCAGCGGCGTCACCACCGGCGTCGCGGCGCCGACGATCTGCTGGATCACGTTGCCGCTCGACACCCACACGTTGCCCGAGCCGTCGATCGCCACATCCGTACCCGCGGTGAAGATGCTGTACATCCAGCCGTTGCTCGGGGAGATGGCATTGCCGGAGTTGTCGAGCTCGCTGATCGCGCCGCCGGTGTTCGCGACCCAGACATTGCCCGAGCCGTCGATCGCCAGGCCTCTGGGCGCTGAGAGGCCGCCGCCCGTGAAGCCGGTGCTGGGCGACAACGCCACGCCCGAGCTCGAGATCTTCGACACGCTGTTGGACTGGTTCGTCACCCAGATATTGCCGCTGTTGTCGATCGCGATGTGCTGCGGCGTGGAGAGACCGCCGCCGGTGTAGCCCGTTCCCAGCGGAGAGACGGCGCTGCCGGCGCTGTTGAACTTGCTGATCGAGTTGAACTGGTTGGCGATCCAGGCATTGCCCGAGCCGTCGATGGCGATATCCGCCGCAAGTCCGGCGAGGCCGCCGCCGGTGAAGCCCAGAATGCCCGAAATAGCCGTGCCCGCGCTATTGAACTCCGCGATGTTGAGGTTGTTGGTGGCGACCCAGATATTGTTCAGTCCGTCCACCGCGACAGCCTTGGGAAGCAACAGGCCGCCTCCGGTAAGCCCACTGCCCGAGAACAGGAACGAACCGGAGTCGGTCATTCCCATCACGCTCGTGGAGGTCAGGATGATGGCGTCGCCGGTGATATCAGGGATGACGCTGATGGGCGCCGCGAGCGCATTGAGATTGGCCGTGGTGTAACCCGAGGCCGGCGAGAGCGGCTGGCCGACAGGCGAGAGCGAGCTGATGCTGTAAGCGCCTGTGCCGGATGTGCCGGAGTTCGCCGTCAGCAGGTCACCGGCGGCGTCGATGGCGATGCCGTTCGGGCCGTTCACGCCGCCGCCCGTATAGCTGATGGCGATGAGATAGTCGACCGGCGTGATGCTGTAGTACGGAACGAACGGCGCCACCGCCGGCGTCAGCGCGAAGAGCGTCGCGATGTTCGCGGCGGGATTGTGGACGATGTTGAGCATCGCGGTCGCGGTATCGGTCGGCGCCGTGCCGGTCGTGCCGCCGCTGAGGGCGTTCGCGAACAGAATCGAGCAGGGCGAGGATGCAGGGCCGGCCGAGTTCACGCATGACGAGATGATATTGGCGACCACATTCAGACCCTGGTTGTTCACCGAGCCGTTGCCATCGGGCGTAACCGTCAGCGCCACGCCGGAGGGCAGATCCACCAGGTTGGCCGCCATGGCGAACGCATTGGCGATACCCTGCAGGCCCAGCGCGGTCCCGGAGCTCGAGACATGCGTCGCATCGGTTGCAAAGCCGGCGATCGCATGCGCCGCGCCGGCGGTCGAGACCTCGTTGATGAAGATGAACGGCGTCGCGGCGAGGAAGTTGCCGGCGGCAGGGCAGGCGCCGAGGACCGCCAGCAGGCCGGAGGCGGAGTTCACACCCGCGCCGGGATCGCCGCCGAGCGAGTAGAGGTAGACCTGCTGGCCGGGCGTGCAGGTGTAGTCGCCCGTGATGTTGAAGTTGCCGTTCGCATCCGTCAGGACGTACGCGCCGATGGAGTCCGAAAGGCCGGTCGCCACGGGATCGAGCAGCGAGAGCGACGCCGCGCCGTAGCCGATCGTGTTCGCCGCCAGCATGTAGACATGCGCGCCGCCGATCGGCTGTTGACCGCCATGCACCTTGCCCTGAATCGCCATGCCGGAGACGGCCTGCCGCGGAGACGGGTTGGACGAAATCCCGCAGCCAGCCAGGAACAAAGCTCCGCAGGTAAGGGAGCCCGAAAGAATCATGCGAAGAGTACGGGACGCGCCAATCATGGTGAACCTCGGGGAGTGGAAACTCTCACCTATCAGATCGACTCGTTTTTGGACATCTTTACCGAAATGCGACACCTTTGCGCGCAAACCGGTTACTAAAGACAGGGAAGGGCGATTGCCGCGCACTCATGAATTATTTCGCGTCTTCCGGCCCCTCTGGCGCGTCCAAGCAGGATGACGACCGCGACACAGCCCACCCCGACGAGCGAACTGACCCCAGCCCAGTCAACCGCAGTCCGCTGGCCCGATCGCTACGCCTCCACCGACATCCACCTCTTCGCCTCGAATGAGATCGTGATTCCCGCGCCGCCCGAGACGGTCTGGGCGTGGCTGATCCGCGCCGACGCGTGGCCGGATTGGTACCCGAACGCCACCCACATCCACTTCCGCTCGGTCTCCGGCCCGGACCTGCGCAACCGCGTGAAGTTCGCGTGGACCACCTTCGGCATCCGTGTCTTTTCGAAGGTGCTGGAGTTCGAGCCAGCCACGCGCATCGGCTGGGAGTCGCAGGGTATGGGCGTCCACGCCTACCACGCCTGGGTGCTGACCCCGACCCCGGACGGCGGCACGCACGTGCTCTCGCAGCAGAAACAGCGCGGCTGGCTCGCCAAGCTGGTAAAAAAACTGATGCCCAATCGCGTCGAAACCCAGCACCAGATCTGGCTGGAGACGCTGAGCCGCGTGGCGCAGGCCGGGCCTCCGACGGCGTAGGTTTCTAACCGCTGGCGCGATGTCTGTCATCCTGAGCGGAGTGGCGTGCGGCTTCATCGCACGCCACGGAGTCGAAGGACCTGCGTCTCGGGTCGGCCCGGAGTTCTGAGGCGCGCACAAAAGCAGGTCCTTCTCTTCGCTCAGGATGACAAACCAAAACTGTCCACGCACGAACCGGCGCCGCTACGCCGACACAGCCCCGCCATCCCGCCGGCCCTTCCACAGATTCCACACCAGGCTGGCAAAGCTGATCGCCAGCGCGATATGGAAGCCCAGGCTGATCCACCGATTCAGGGCGTACGCGGAGAGCAGCGACTGCCCGGGTCCGGTCGCGATGAAGTAGTGGCGCATCCCGATCACCGTCGCCAGCACGATGATGCCGAAGCCCTGAATCGCCAGATCGAGCACACGATGCCAGGCGCGCGTCGCCGTGAAGAGCGTCACCACCTTGAGCCCCAGCCGGCACAGCAGCAGCGCGACGATCTGCCAGTAGAAGAGCCGCCACTCCGGCGCGAGCGCCAGCGGCTGACCATGCAGCAGCGCGGCGCCGGGGCCCAGGATCAGCCACGGCTGGTTCGGCGCCTCGATCAGCCAGGCCACGAAGAGCGCGCTCACGACGGCGTCGGCGATCCGGTTCGCGCGGCTCTGCCGCTGCGGCTGCCTCTGGAGCGCCGGCAGATCCCGAGGATCCCACTCCGGCAGGCGGCTGCCAAAGCGCGTCCACGACGCCTCGAACGCGGCGAACGCAAGCGTGATGCCCGCCCAGACCACCAGGATCGTCAGCGGCAGACCATGCAGCGCCGCGCCCACATCCCGCGCCAGCAGCGCCTGCGAGATCGCGACAACCAGCACGATCGGCGGCAGAGCCTTGCGCACCGCCAGCCAGTAGAAAGGGAAGATCGCCGGGCCGATGAGGTGCTGCTGCGCCTGGTAGCGTGCCGCCACCACCGCCGGACGGCCATGCTCGCGCAGAATCTCCGCCAGCTCCATCTGCGTGAGCGGACGCCCGTGCTCCTGCTCGCTGTCTTCGACGCGCGCCATCAGATTCGCGCGCAGCTCGGCCAGCACATCCTCCCGCCGCTTCGCGGGCAGATACTGGCCCACCGCCTGCAGATACCGTTCGATGAGTTCGAATTCCATGGTCTACCTCACACCCTCAAGTTCCGTCTCAGCTTCCGAAACAACGACCCGTCCGACGATGCCATCGATCGTCGCATTCATGCCGCGCCACTCGTCCAGCAGCCGCGCCAGCATCCGCTCACCCGCGCCCGAGAGCCGGTAGAAGCGCTTGTTGCGCCGCTCCTCCTCCCGCCATTCGCTGGTCAGCAGGCCCTGCGTCTCCAGCCGCCGGAGCAGCGGGTAGAGCGTGCTCTCCTCGATGGCGAGGCCGCTTTCGGCCAGCGCCTTGCGCAGGGTGTAACCGTAGTGCTCCCGCCGAAGCTGCGCCAGCACCGCCAGCACCAGCGCGCCCCGGCGAAGCTCCAGCCGGAGGGCGTCGAAGAGTTCTGCGTCTTGGATCTCGTTATGCATCGCTACATACACTGTATGCCGCACAGTGTACGACGTCAAGTGTTTACTCCCCGGAATTTTATGCGTTGCAACACCGTCGAACTGCATCCAAGCATATGACCGGCCAGTCATTCATCGACCGGCGACTCCACACCGATTCCGCGAGGACGAGACCTTTGGCCGATACAGACCACGACCAGAACTGGCGGCCCAAAGCCAACCCCTGGGCCATCGCGGCCACGGTGGCGCTGGCCGCCTTCATGGAGGTGCTCGACACCTCCATCGCCAACGTCGCGCTGCCGCACATCGGCGGCGACCTGGGCGCCTCCACCGACCAGAGCACCTGGGTGCTGACCAGCTATCTCGTCTCGAACGCCATCATCCTGCCGGTCGGCGGCTGGGCCTCGTCGGTCATCGGCCGGCGTAACTTCTTCATGCTCTGCATCGTCATCTTCACGGTCGCGAGCTTTCTATGCGGCATCGCGCCGTCGCTGCCGATCCTGCTGATCTGCCGCGTGATCCAGGGCATCGGCGGCGGCGGTCTGCAGCCCATGGCGCAGGCCATCATGGCGGACAGCTTCGAAGAGAAGAAGCGCGGACAGGCCTTTGCGCTCTACGGCCTGGTCGCCGTGCTGGCGCCGTCGGTCGGACCGACCATCGGCGGCTGGATTACGGACAACTACTCCTGGCGCTGGATCTTCTACATCAACATTCCGGTCGGGCTGCTCGCGCTGTTTATGGTCGTCAGGCTCGTGCAGGACCCGCCCTGGATCAAGGCCGACCGCCAGAACTTCTTCAAGCTGGACTACATCGGCCTGGGCCTGCTGACCATCGCCATGGGCGGCCTGCAGATCATGCTCGACAAGGGCGAGGAGAACGACTGGTTCGCCTCGAACTTCATCCGCACCTTCGGCATCATGTTCGTCGTCGGCATGACCGGGCTGATCTGGTGGGAGTGGCGGCACAAGAACCCCGTCATGAACCTGAAGCTCTTTCGCTACAAGAACTTCGCCATCTGCTGCCTGCTGATGATGCTGGTGGGCGGCGTGCTGAACGCGGCGACCGTGCTGCAGCCGCAGTATCTGCAGCAACTGCTGGGTTACACCGCGACCAACGCCGGCATGGCGCTGACGGCGGGCGGCATCGCGCTCGTCATCGTGATGCCGGCGGCCGGCATTGCGACGGGCAAGTTTGCCGCGCGCAATCTGGCGGCGGTGGGCTTCGGCTTCTTCGCCGTCGCCTACTACTGGGTGTCGACGCACATCACGCTGGACATGAGCTTCGGCGAGGCCAGCTTCCTGCGCGTGATCCAGATGATTCCGATCCCGTTCTGCTTCATCTCCATCACCAACGCGGCCTACGTGGGCCTGCCGCGCGAGTCGTCCAACCAGGTTTCGGGCCTCATCAACTTCGTGCGCAACGTCGGCGGCAGCATCTTCATCGCCGTCACCGGCGCGCTGGTGACGAACCGCTCGCTCTTCCACCAGGCAAGGCTGGTCGACAGCATGCAGCCGGCCAACCCGGCCTTCGCCCAGCAGACGCAGCAGCTCGGCAGCTACCTCGCCGGCCGCGGCATGGGCGATCTCGCGCAGGGCAAGGCCGCCGCGCAGGCCATGATCTACCAGCAGCTCAACCAGCAATCGAGCGCCATGGGCTACCAGGACGTCTACCGGATGCTGTGCTGGATGTCCTGCGGCATGGTCCTGTGCGCGTTCCTGCTCAGCAAGAACAAGCCCGGCCAGGGCGCGCCCGCAGGCGAGGCCGTGCACTAGACCGAATTACCTTTTGGTAGCGAGCACCCGCCTGAAATATTGTCATCCTTCGCGCAGCGGAGGATCTGTTTTGGCTTTTGTCGTTGTTTGTTCTTGCTATGGACCATCACGTAATCCGCTTCAACGCTTTGAAAGGGCGGGACTGAACTCCCGCCTTTCAAAACAAATCACCGTGATGAGCTTTCCTGTCATTTGCCCAGGCTATGTTCTCGATTGAAACTACGCGTTAGACCATGTCGTTTCGACAGGTCTATGGTTCGTGCTGCCTGAAACCGCGTGGTCCCTGCGTATGCCAAACAGGACCGGCGTGGCGCGTATCCCCTTCCGGGAGGCGCGGGCTATCCCAGCACCTCCGGAGCGAATCAATGTCGATGAAGCACCTCGGAACGCCCTCCCCACGCCGCCACGCAACGTGGCTTTTGTCTCTCGCCGCGCTGCTGCTGTGCGGCGTCACCGGCCAAGCGCAGTTGACCGCGCTGCACGCCAGCGGCACGAACATCGTGAACGCGGCCGGAACCACCGTACAGCTCAAAGGCGTCAACCTCGGCGGCTGGTTCATCATGGAGCCGTACATGACGCCGATCGACAGCTCCGGCACGTACAACACGGACATGCACGGCATGATGGTCGAGCTGGACTCGCGCCTCGGCGTCGCCAACGAGCAGGCGCTGCTGAAGACCTACCAGCAGAGCTGGATCACCACCGCCGACCTTGACAACATCCACGCCGCCGGCCTGAACGCCGTGCGCATCCCCATCTGGTGGGGCATGTTCTTTCCCATGGCCAGCCAGAGCACCTCGAACATGCGCTCGGACTCCTTCACCGTGCTCGATTCCATCATCAACGCCTGCGCGTCGCGCAACATCTACGTCATCCTCGACATGCACGGCGCGCTCGGCAGCCAGAGCGGCAACGCCGACACCGGCCACGCCAACGACGGCGGATCGAACGGCACCTACTTCAGCTCCGGCGCCGACCAGAGCCTGACCCTCTGGCTGTGGGAGCAGATCGCCAGCCACTACAGCGCGGCCAACTTCGCCAACTCCGCCGCCATCGCGGGCTTCGACCTGCTGAACGAGCCGACCGGCGGCACGACGACCCAGGTCGTCGGCGCGTACAACAGCCTCTACGCCGGCATCCGCGGCGTGGACTCCACCCGCATGCTCATCATGGAGACCATCTCCTCCACCTCCTGGGCGTGGAACAACCTGCCCTCGCCCGCGACCAATGGCTGGACCAACGTCGTCTACTCCACGCACCAGTACACCGGCGTGGGCTCGACCGCCGCGCAGGTGGAGGCAGGCAACACCACGACCATCAACGGCTTCAACGCCATCAACACCGCCGGTTACAACGTGCCGGGCTACGTAGGCGAGTACACCGCCTACGCCAGCGGCTACAGCGAGTGGCAGTCCACCCAGACCGAGTACGCCAACGCCGGCCTGAGCCGCACCGCATGGGCCTACAAAGTCAACACCGCCTCCGGAAGCGACTTCTGGGGATGGTACTGCCCCGGCACGACGCGCCCCACCACGCCCAACATCGCCACCGACCCGTACGCCACCATCCAAAGCGACTGGAGCGGCTGGACCACCTCGCCCGACTTCGTCGTCAACACCAACATCCATATGTAGAAGCTCCGGCGTGCCACCCACCGTTCGAGATCGAACGGTGGGTGGCACGCCCAGCTTCAGAAAACACAGAACTTCAGCACTCGTTCCCGGTCGGACGGACTCAGCCGCCCATCGGCCAGCATGGCCTCGATATGTCGAACCGTGTGATGTCCGGGATCATAGTGCTCGGCGATCATCCCGCCAAGGCTCGCCGTAGCACGATCTTTGGCGGCCAGCAGATGGACCCGCTTCTGTGAGAGCGCGACCTTGCGCCTGTTCTCGTCATACGCCCGCTTGTAAGCCCGCGACTGGTCGTCCGCCGGCGACGAGCTGGGCGGAGGAAGACTCAGGAAGCTCCTGCCCGCCGGGGCTGGCGGAATGAAGCCATCGATATCCTCGATCAGCCGCAGCCAGAGCTTCACCAGGACGTCGCACGCCAGCCCTGTCTTTGCAGAATCGAAATCCGTGCCGCAGGCTACCTTCTCCAGGTCGGAGATGGCAGCCTCCGCGCTGGCGAGGTCGTGCCGCGACTCGACCCGCTCGATGCCGCGAACGGCGGTTGACTCGCTGGACGTGGGCGGTTGCAGCTCGCGATGCCAGACGATCTTGTATCTCGTACTGGCCGCCGGCCTCCACATATGCTGCGGCGGAATGTCCGTTTCGAAGATCGTCAGGTCGAGCTCGAAGTTGGTATGCGCCGGGAGCTTCGCCGGTTCGATCGAGATGCTGAGGTTGTCGAACTGGATCCCGCTGCTCTGTTCGCCGGTTGAAGTCAGCCACGGCTGACTGGGCGATGAATAACCCGGCGCGGAGAAACGTACCTCTACGCTGACCCCGGTGATCATCTTCTCCCCGATCGTGATCTGCACCGTCTCAAAGCTGGCCGGATCGATCTCGTATGCGACCGGACCGCCACGCTTCACAATGCGCAGCCGCGTGGGCACCCGCACAGTCTCCGGATGACGGACCGACGGGTTCGCATCGGCCACCGGACCGGGATGCGGGAACGGCTGTGCCGGCAGCGCGAGGACGAGGCACAGCAACGACGAACTCCAGAAAGCGCTCATGTGCAATGGCCTCTCACATCCTTGGACACCGGACAAGGCAAAATTGCGCCGACACAAAGGTTGCGGGTGCCCCATGATCACGGAGGCGAAGCCGACGTGATCGTGGGGTCGGTCTCTACGGCCAGGTCCAGGTGCTCCGCCCCACGATTGATTGCAGGGAAGATAGGCCGCCCACAAGACGCACGGGCCGGCATGGCGTTATATTAGCTGCAATCAAGTCACCGAGGTGCGCCGTTGTCCTCTGACCAACCGCCGCTGCCACGCTCCGCTCCCGACCCCAACTACCTGCTGCGCCTGCGCGAGCGCGCCTTCGCCCGCATGCGGCAGGATGAGGACGCCGTCGCCCCTGCTTCCGAAACTTCCGTGACCCGCCGCTGGGCCTTGCAGCGCATGGCGTTGGCGGCGGCCGCATTGACGCCCGCGGCCGCGACGTTGCAGGCCGCTGCCGCCGGATTCCGCTGCCCGGCCCCGCAGTATGGCGCGCCGGGATTTTACCCAACCGTACCCGCGCCGATCACGCCCGACCTGACCACGCACGCGGATCTGGGAGCGCCGGAGAACTGGAAGCGCGCCAACCGGCTTGTCCTGCACGAGCCGAATTCGAACCTCTGGGGTTCCAACGGCTCCGAGACGTGGACTCTCGCCTACCAGTTGCCGAAGGGGCCGGAGCTGGCTCTGAGCGCGATCCTCATCGGCAACCCCAACTCGTATGTGATGAACGGCAAGGCCGCGCTCTTCATTCGCGATGGCGACGAACTCTACGGCGTGCGCTTTGGCGATCAAGAGCTGATTCTCGCGCCCAGCCTCTACAAGACGCATCTGCCCCCCAACGGCATGGAGGGGCTGGTGGCGAAGTTCGCCGCCGAGGTGAACGACCGCGAACTGGCCCAGGCGGCGGAGCGTGAGTACCGCATTCCGCTGACCGGCGATGGTGTGCCCGATGGCTTCTGGAAGCCGGGTGCAGGCGACGACCGGAAGGACTTCGAGCCTTATTTGCAGTCCGCTGGGATCGCCGACGGTGTCTTCCACTTCACCTGCTCCGGCCGGTCGAACAAATACTTCGGCACGTTTTACGTCGATCTGCGCAAGAGGCGTTTGATGAGCTACAAATCCTACTGATGACCGCTCCGCTGCGCACGACCTACGCGGTCTGGGAGCTGACGCTGGCCTGCAACCTCGCCTGCGTCCACTGCGGTTCGCGCGCGGACAAGGCGCGACCCGCCGAGCTTTCCACCGCCGAAGCGTTCGACCTTGTAAGACAGATGCGCGACGCGGGTATCGCCGAGGTGACGCTGATCGGCGGCGAGGCCTACCTCCGCGCGGACTGGCTCGAGATCGTCCGCGCCATCCGCGACGCCGGCATGATCTGCACCCTGACCACCGGCGGCTATGGCATCTCCGCCGCGACCGCGCGCGCGATGGCCGACGCCGGGTTGCAGCAGGTCTCGCTCTCGATCGACGGCACGCGCCGGACCCACGACCAACTGCGCGGTCGCACCGGAAGCTGGGACGCGGCCTTCCGCAGCTTCGGCCACCTGCGCGACGCGGGCCTGCGGCTCTCGTGCAACACGCAGATCAACCGCCTCTCCGCGCCAGAGCTGCCGCTGATCTACGCGGACATCCTCGCCGCAGGCTGCCGCGCCTGGCAGATCGGCCTGACGGTTCCGATGGGCCGCGCCGCCGACCGCCCTGAGCTGCTGCTGCAGCCGCCCGAACTGCTCGACCTCTTCCCGCTGCTGAACGAGCTGGCCGAACAGGCCGAGCGCGACGGCCTGCTCTTCTACCCCGGCAACAACATCGGCTACTACGGCCCGTACGAGCGGCGGCTGCGCGCGATGCAGGGGGAAAACGCCATCTGGGACGGTTGCCAGGCCGGCATCACCTCCATCGGGATCGAGGCCGACGGCGCCATCAAGGGCTGCCCCTCGCTGCCGACGCGCCCGTACACCGGCGGCAACATCCGCGACACGCCACTAGCCGAACTGTTGCAAACCAAAGAACTTACCCTGAACGACGCCATGGGTACGCCCGAGGGAGTCGCGCCGCTGTGGGGCTTCTGCGCCGGATGCGACTACGCCGAGCTGTGCCGCGGCGGCTGCACCTGGACCGCGCACGTCTTCTTCGGCCAGCGCGGCAACAACCCCTACTGCCACCATCGCGCGCTCACCCAGCAACGGCGCGGCGTGCGCGAACGGCTGTCTTTAAAGACTCGCGCCGGCGGCGAACCATTCGACCACGGCATCTTCTCGCTGATCGAAGAACCCTTCGATGCGCCCTGGCCGGCGGACGACCCGCTGCGGTTTTCGAAGGGGATGATCCAGCGAACGGCCATAACGGAAAGTTTTCCGATCCTCCCCTAACGCCAGGGCGCCCCATCCTTCGTTCGGCTCCACCGAGCGAAGGGTGGGAAGTACGACGCTCGGGCAGGCTACGTCCCACCCTTTCGATGAAACCGAAAGAATGGGGCACCCAAACGTTCGTGCAGCCTACAAAAAGTGCGTCATCAGGAAGAAGAACATCCCCACCGCACCCGCGACCGAAAGCACCAGCGTCGTGGTGATGTACACCGCCGCGCGGTGCTCCTGTCCCTGCCGCGGACGCGTGATGCCAACTCCCCAGATGAACCCTTCGCTGACCAGATTGCTGAGCGATCGCATATCGTTCCTCCTGCGTGTCTGAGTTAAGGATGAGGCGGACGGGTGTGGGGAATATGCAAATCCTGCTGCGTTCGACTTGCCACGGCGCGCGTGACGGGCCATGGTTAAGCCTGTGCCCGCTGGCAGTCCAACCCGCATCTCCGTGCTGCGCGACAACCGCGTCGTGCCGCTCATCCCGACTGCTCGCGCCGGGAAGGCGACGCCGCAGCCGTGGCGGCACATCAAGCTGGAACGCCACGCCGTCGGGGCCATCGAGATTCCCGAGCACGTCCACGGCGAGTTCTGCCTGCACCTGCAACTGAGCGGCGCGGACGACTTCGAGTGGTGGTCCGAGGGCCGCAACCGCGTCGAGCGCACCGCGCCGGGGGCGATGATCCTGCTCGCGCCGGGCACCCGCGACCGCCTGCACTGGCAGGGCGCGTCGGAGCGGCTGATCCTGTCGTTCGAACCCGAACTGCTGGGAGACGCGGCGCCCAGCTTTCGCAACCGGTGGTCGCTCGACGACCCGGCGCTCGCCCATCTGCTGCGCGGTATGGAGGCCGAACGCGCCTCCAACTGGCCGCTCGGCGCGCTCTACGCCGACCTGCTCGGCCTTGGACTCGCCCGCCACATGCTGCAACGCCACGCGTCCACGCCGCGCAGGTTCGAGCTGCAGGGCAAACTGCCCATGCCGAAGCTGCGCCGGACGCTCGAGTTCATGACGGACAACCTCAACCGCGACCTGCGGTTGGAGGACGTTGCAGCAGAGGCCGGGCTGAGCCCCTTCCACTTCGCCCGCGAGTTCCGCGCGACCACCGGGCAGACGCCGTATCAGTACCTGCTCGACCAGCGCATCGACCGCGCGAAGCATCTGCTGCGCGCGACGGACTGGCAGGTCGGCGAGATCGGCCAGCAGGTCGGCTTCGCCTCGCCGGTGAACTTCGTGCGGGCGTTTCGTCAAAGAGTAGGCGCGACGCCGGGGGCCTGGCGCAGCGGGTCTTTCTGACGCAACCGCACCTCAGAAGCTTGTCATCACCTCAAAAGCTTGTCATCCTGAGCGAAGCGAAGGACCCGCGTCTTGCCCGAAGCGGCAAGGGCGCTACAGACAAAAACGCAGTTCCTTCGACTGCGCGACGTGCGGGTGCCCCATCCTTCGTTCGGCCTCTTGAACGAAGGGTGGGACGTACGCGGTCCAAGCTGGCTACGTCCCACCCTTTCGATGAAGCCGAAAGGATGGGGCACCCGAACATTCGTCCCTGTCCGGGCATTTAGCCCTGATAGGTCGTCCTGCCGCCCATCACCGTGCGGAAGATCTTGATGTCCTTGATCTTGTCCGCGGCAATCGTCATAGGGTCGTCGGCCAGCACGACGAAGTCGGCCAGCTTGCCCGGCGTGATCGAGCCCTTGATGTTCTCTTCGAGCGAGTTGTAGGCGCCGTTGATGGTGTTGACGCGCAGCGCCTCCTCGCGGGTGATCTTCTGGTTTGCGCCCCAGGTCTCGCCGTTCCAGCCCGTGCGCGTGACCATGCCCTGAATCGCCATCAGCGGCGAGAACGGACCAGGGCTGAAGTCCGAACCCGCGGCCGGGACGATGCCCGCGTCGATCAGCGAGCGGAAGGCCGTCATGTGCTCCATGAACTCCTCGCCGTAGAAGTGGAACTTGTCCGAGTTGTAGTAGGAGTAGGTGCTGAACTCCGCCGGCACCGCGTTGATCGCCTTCATCCGCGCGATCAGCGCCGGCGGCGTCAGGCTGCAGTGCGTGATCTTGGGCCGCGTGTCCGGTCTGGGGTAGAGCTTCATCGCGCGCTCGTAGGCGGTCAGCACATGGTCGATCGCAACGTCGCCGTTGGCGTGGCAGTTCATGCGGATGCCCGCGCGATGCACGCGTTCGCACCACGCGTTCAGGTCCTCCTGGCTCTCGGTGACGTTGCCCTGGTAAGGCGGGCTGATGTCCTTGTAGGGCTTCGAGATCGCCATCGTGCGCTCGGAGAAGGAGCCGTCGGCCGTGTGCTCGCTGGTCGCGCCAAGCTGGATGAACTCGTCGCCGAAGCCGCTTTCGACCCCGTTCTTGATCATCGCCTCGAGCAGATCGCCCGTCGGCTCGTAGCTGACGCGATGCACCAGCCCGCCGGCCTTGCGCTGCTCCTGCATCGCCGGCAGCACGCCCACCTCGTCGTGGTGGACGCTGGTGAGTCCGTAGCGCGCGAAGGTCTTCGACATGTAGCCGACGCCGTCGAAGACGCGTTTCTCCTTGACCGCCGGATCGTAGGTCACACGCTCGCCAACCTTGTTGAGCACCTGCATGGCGCGGTCGGTGACGCGGCCGTTCAGCTCGCCCTTTGCGTCCTTGTCGTACGTCCCGCCGAAGGGGTTGGGCGTTGCCTTCGTCACGCCGGCCATGGCGTACGCCTTGCTGTTGTAGAAACCGGTGTGTCCGCCGCGATGATGCACGCAGACCGGATGCACGGCCGATACCTTGTCCAGATCCTGCGCGTTGAGCGGCCGCTTGTCCTTGAGCTTGGTGTCGTCGTGGAAGTAGCCCTCGACCCACGCGCCCGGCGGCGTGATGGCCGCGCGCTCGCGCAGCTTGTCGATGATGCTCTGGATCGTGACGAACTCCACCTCGAAGGGGTTGCCGACCAGTACGTTGTAGAGCAGGCCCTCGCCGCCGCCGTGGTTGTGCGTGTCGATGAAGCCGGGCACGATCGTCATCTGCTGCGCGTCGAAGCTCTGGGTCTTTTTGCCGATCAGGCCCCTGATCTCCGCCGTCGTGCCGACCGCGACGAACCGGCCATTCTTCACCGCGAAGGCCTCGGCCCTCGGCGCGCGCGTGTCGACCGTGTAGACCTTCGCATTGAAGACGACAAGGTCGGGATCCTTGCTCTTGAAGTCGGCATCCTGCGCCCGGGCGTTCGCGGCAAGGGCGAATCCGGCAAGACTGGTTCCACCCAGGTTGAGAAATCCTCTGCGGCTAAGGCGGCGATGGGTCATCGAGCGTCATCTCCTGGCGTGGCTGGGGCTATGAAATTTCGGGATTGGCCCGATCATAGCCCAGCACGCTTCGGCCCTTGGAGCACTATGGATTTTGTGTATCCGGCAAATGTTCGGGTGCCCCATCCTTCGGCTTCATCGAAGGGTGGGACGTACGAAGGCCGAACCTGATCCGTCCCACCCTTCGTTCAAGAAGCCGAACGAAGAATGGGGCACCCGGGCATCGTTACCGCTTCACCCGCGTGGCTTCGTAGTACACCCCGCACGCACTCACCACGATCCTGTTCGGTCCGGCGAGCAGCACGGAGTCGCCCGGAACCTCGGTCGTCGAGCCGGTGATGTCCATGTCCTCGTGCTGCAGGTCGACCTCGGTCACGCTGGCGGAGAGGATCTTCAGGTCGGCGAGCTGCAGTTGGCTGGAGGCGTTCTCACTGGCAAACGTGTCCGGCGTCTGCAACCGGGTCACGACCCCAAGGAGCGGCACCTCGCCGCCCTGCCAGCGCATCGCGCCGGTCCGATAGGTCAGGGTCGAGCCGACCAGCTTGGCCGCCTGCTCGGCGCTCCAGCAGGCGGCGTTCTTCGTCGGCAGAATGCGCGCGATGCGCCAGCTTCCCGCAAGCTGCGCAGGCATGCGGTCCGCCGCACGCGCCGTCGTCGCCAGCATGATGACTGCAAGAGCCTGAAATCGCCGCATCGCCGAACCCATATTTTTTGAGTTTACCGTAGACGCTTCACGGGTGATTCAAACCCGGACATCCGCCGCGCGCGTCCGGCGGCAAGCCGATTCACTCCCTGACGCCCGTACACGGGCCGTGGGGTTTCGGTCGATGAAGGCGCTTCGCACCTTGCTTCTGCTTTGTACACTCGCGCCGGCTGCCGGATGCAGTCTGGAGATGGTTCCCGCGCCGGCGGCCGCTGCCGCCGCGCCGGGAGGCAGCACTCCGCCCGCAACGCCAGCGGCCTGCACCGTTCCGGCGATGTCCAGTCCGGGCTTCGCCGCGCCCAGCCAGACGGCGCTCTTCAGCGGCGGCGAACTCACGGTCGACTGGCCCGTGGCGCGTGTGATCGCCGGCGGCGGCATGTTGGCCGACGAGATCGCCTCCGCCCCGGTCGTGCTGGCCGATTCGACGCTCGACCGGCTGATCGTCGCGGCAGGCGAGCGCGACCTGATCGCCGGCGCCTCGGCCGCCGAGGCAGGAGCGAGCTACGACCGGCTCGTCCAAGCGATCCAAAGCCCGCGGCGCCAGCTCGTCCTGCTGCAGTTGCCGCATCTCTTCGGGACCTATGCCGCGCTGAATCCGCAGGTCGACCTCTTCAACCAGCATCTGTGTACGCTCGCCCAGCCCGGGTCGGTCTGGGTCTTGGACCTGACCAGCGCGATGGCGGATCAGGCGGACTTTACGGGGCAGTCAGGGTATCTGGAGCCGAGTCTGGCGGGGAATCAACTGCTCGTGCGGGCGTATGCCGGGGTGAACCAGTAGGGTTTGAAGAGGACAGATACAGAAGCAGATTCCCTTCGGGAATGACAAACAAAAAGGATAATGGCGAAAGGATCAGGGCGACGGAAAAGCACGAACGGCCCGGAACCGAAGTCCCGGGCCGTTTGCCTTTGCTGCTGTCTTTTAAGGTTTCACCACGAAGCGGTCGAGAACGGTGCGAAGCACTCAGATGCGCATGGGCATGAGGATGTAGCGATACTTGACATCTTCGTTGCCGTCTTCGGGGCGCATCTGGCCGGCGGACTGGGCGTCCTTGAACTCCAGGCGAACTTCGCCCGTGTTGCCGATGGCCTTGAGGAAGTCGATCAGGTACTGCGAGTTGAATCCAACGACCAGCGGATCGTAGTTATAGGGCGTCTCGATGGTGTCTTCGGACTCACCCGCGTCGGTCGAGGAGGAGGAGAGCTTCAGCTCGTTCTGCTCCAGCCGGATCTTGATCGCGCCCGAGCGCTCGTCGGCGAACTGCGCCACGCGCTGGATGCAGCCCATCAGGTCTTCCGAGCGAACGATGACGAACTTGGTGTTGTCGCGCGGCAGGACGGCCTCGTAGTTCGGGAACTGCCCGGTCAGCTTGCGGCTGGTCAGCACGCGTCCGCCCACCTTGAAGAATAGCGTCGAGTCGTCGTCGCCGAAGTCCATCGTCTCGGCGTCGGTCGCGCCCAGCAGGGAAGAAAGCTCCGCCAGCGCCTTGCGCGGGATCAGCGTCTTCTTCTCGCCGGAGATGCCGTCGATCGTCTCGCCCAGCTTTTCGATGTGCGCCAGGCGGTGGCCGTCGGTCGCGACCATGGCCATCGACTCTGCCTTCAGGACCAGCAGCGCGCCGTTCAGCGTGTAGCGCGACTCCTCGTTCGAGATGGCGAAGATCGTCTTCGAGACCATGTTCTTCAGGCTGGCGACCGAGAGCCGGTACGCGCCGCTGGTCGGGAACTCCGGCACCTGCGGGAAGTTCGCGCGCGCCATGCCGACCATCTTGGTGTTCGAGCGGCCTGCGCGGATCTGTACCCAGTGGTTGTCCATCAGCTTGATGGAGATCTCGCCCTCAGGCAGCAGCTTGATGTAGTCGTAGAGCTTGCGCGCGGGAATGGTGCAGGCGCCGGGCTTCTTCACCTTCGCCGTGCAGCTCGTCCGCATGCTCTGGTCCAGGTCGGTCGCCGTGATGGTCAGGCGGCCGGGGGCATCGCCTTCGCCAAGCGTGGCCTCGAAGAGGAAGTTCGAAAGAATCGGGATCGTGGTCTTGCGCTCGACGACGGACTGGGCCGCGGTGAGTTCGCGCAGCAGTTCGGCGCGGGAGACGCTGATCTCGAGGTTGCCCGTCGGAGCAATGGCGGAAGACGACATATCGGTCTCCAGGCTTTCAGTCAGAATCGTCACAGGGCGGGTCTCCGGGTGGTGCAGACGCGACCGATACGATAACGGTACACCCGAACGCAGCCGGATCGCGACACCTACGATTCTATGGATGCAGAGGATACACGCGCGATACATTTCTGTGTGGGAAACTGAGGGGTTATGTGGGGATGGGTCACTTCGTGACGCGGACCGGGCTTCGCATTGTCCTCCCGCCGGCCGGCGGAATTTCGTATCGGCCAGCGTAGCGTCCGATATGAAGCCCAGGACGATACGAAACACCCGCTTTGTTGACAGGCCGAAATCGCTCCGCCCACAGCGGGGGGAACAGAGAATAAACTCGGCTCTGCACGGTATGACAAGGGAGCTACGAGATGAAGATCGCACTCTTCGGCGCAAGCGGCGCCACGGGCAGATTGCTGACGGAACGCTGCCTCGCCGCCGGCCACACAGTCAGCGCGCTCGTCCGGACGCCCGAGAACTACCCCTTTGCCGACCGCGTCCGCGTGGTGAAGGGCGACGCCTTCGACCCGGTCGCGATCCGCTGGACGCTGACCGGGGCGGACGCGGTCTTATCCGCGCTGGGCGCCCGTTCGCTGCGGCGAGAGGACGTGCTCGAACGCGCCGTGCCGCTGATCGTCGCGGGCATGATCGAGCAGGGGATCTCGCGGATCGTGGCGCTGGGCTCGGCCGGCGCGCTGGATTCGGCGCTGGACAAGCAGCCGGCCTACCGGCGCTGGATCGTGCAGCACATCGTCTACAACACGTTTCTGAAGTGGCCCGTGGCGTCGCAGGTTGCACAATACAAGGAACTTGCAGCCAGCCCGCTCGACTGGACGATGGTCATGCCGCCCATGCTGATGAACACCGCCGGACGCGGCCGGTACCGCATCGATGGCGACGCCCTGCCGCGCGGCGGCTCGCGCATCGCACGGGAGGATGTCGCCGACTTCATGATGGACCAACTCGGTACGGAACAATGGTCGCGGCGCGGCGCATATATCTCCTGGTAGACGCTCGCCCAAAGGAATCCATGACCATCCTCCGCGCTCTCGCCCTTTCGCTCGCGCTGTCCGTCCCCACCGCCGCTCAGGTTCCGCCCTCCCCGGCGTCGCGGGCGGCTGGCGTCACCCAGCTCAACACCTCCTTTCACGGCAGATGGGTCGGTCAGTTGGAGTACCGCGACTTCCAGACCAACGCGCAGACCTTTCTGCCGACGTGGCTCGCCATGACGCCCAGCGCCGACGGCAACGCCGTCACGCTCGACTATATCTACGACGACGGCCCGGCCAAGACCGTCCGCGAGCGCGAGACGCTGGCCTTCACCGTGGCGAGCGCCGGGGGCATGACCGCATCCGTCACCAGCGACCGCGACCACACCAGCGAGACCTACGCCGTCGCCGGCCTGGAGGAGTTCCGCAAACTCGGCCGGGGCGTCCTGACCCTGACCGGCCCCGGCAGGGAGAACGATAAGCCCGTCGATGTGCGGATCACCCTGACCATGCGGCGCAACCTCTTCACCTGGCGGAAGGAGACGCGCCCGTCGGGCGGCACGGAGGAGTTCAAGTTCCGCGATGCCTACACGTTTACGCGGAGCGAGCCGCCTGCCCTCTGACGTGCGGTCAGTCGCAAGCCCAGCCACAAAATTCTGTCATCCTGAACAATGCTGTCATCCTGAACAATTCTGTCATCCTGAGCGGAGCGAAGGACCCGCGTTTTGTTCGAGTTGGCGACGGACTCCCACTCGCGGGTCGCACTCAACCCAGAAAGGCCTGCAACCGCTTCGCCAGCCGGGTTGGCTCCTTGATCTGGCACTCCCAGATCGACAAGACGCCCCAGCCCAGCTTCCTCAGCTCCGCCCGGACGCGTCGGTCGCGGCTGCGGTTGCGTCCGATCTTCCGCTCCCAGTACTCCACGTTCGTCCGTGGCTTGCGCGCGCCGCGAGCGCAGGTGTGTCCATGCCAGAAGCAGCCGTGGACGAAGACGACCTTTCCGCGCGCGGGGAGGACGATGTCCGGCTTGCCCGGCAGGTCGGCGCGATGGAGGCGGTACCGGCCCATGGCATGGAGCAGACGGCGCACAGCCATCTCCGGCGCGGTGTTCGAGCTCTTGACCGCACGCATGGTGCGGCTGCGCTGCTCGGCGGACTCGGTCAACGGAACTCGATCCTTAGGCTGGGGTCGGTCTCGACCTCATTGACGATCTGGTTGTATCGCTCGACCAGGGCGAGGACCGCCGTCTGGCGGCCAGCGGCGGAAAATCGCCCCATCTCATACAGGTTGAGCGCGATGAACTGCTCGATTTCAAAGAGATCGATACGATCCGCGAGTCCGGCGTTCCCGGCCAGTCCTTCGGCGACGGCCAAACCACGTTGCAGCGTGATGAGCATGGCTCGAAGACCATCGTTCAGATTTTCGCGGCAACGCTCGATGACAGCCTCTCCCGGCGATGTGGTGACGTGGATCGCCACGTCCCCGATGAGAAAATCGCCCGAGCGCCCCGTCTGCGAGTCTGAAGTGGAGAAGCTGTTGTGTGTGAACTCACCCTTGCCCATGGCGCAGTCGAGCTTTGCGCCGATCAGATGCTGCATGACCGCACCGGCGGAGTACATGCCCCCAGCCGAGCGCTGCCTCTCTTCTGCCTGGGCGATGACGTCGCGGACGATGTGGCGTACACTGCGCGAGGAGTCCAGCTTGATTCTGAAGGGCTTGCCTGCGAAGAAGTCGTGCGCCCGCGCGATCCAGAATGCCTCGATGGCTTCGATATCCGCGAGACCGCGCTCCTGCAACTGGTTCAAGAGGGCGACATAGGCCCGCATGTTGTTGAGACTGCCCCGGCTCGTGCGACCGCCTTCTTTCGCAAGAATGCGAGTGAGGCCATGCCGGCCGAGGATGTTTTGCACGGCCCCTCTACCGAGTCCCACCACCTGACCGCCGGCGCCGCCCTCGGTGATCAGTTGATCGGCGTTGAGGGGAAGACCCGATCTTCGCGCGTGTTGCGTGACGACCAACGCGACGCAGAGCGGTCCCTGACCCAGAAAATTCTTCTCTTTCCGAAAGGATGACAGTGCGGCCAGCAGCTCCGGACGGTCGCTCATGCAGCCTCTTGCCGCCCTGCTCGGATCGCCCGTACGAGCGGCTCCAGAATGTGTCTCGCGATGTGCCTGACGACGGGAACCACGAGGCCGTCGCCCGCGAGGTGGTAGGCCTCGTTGTACTTCTGCGGCAACACATACTTCTCGGGAAGTCCCATCAATCGGGCGGCCTCCCTCGGCGAGAGCAGCCGCGAGCGCACCTTTTCCCCTTCCACCACCACGATCAGTTGACGGCTCGAGCCGCCCACCGGAGTCCGCAGGCAGCCAGCGATATCGTCGAAGCGGATCTCCGCACGCACCTGGCGCACGCCCGCCTCATCGAGCCGCGTGCGCTTGTAGACCGCGCCGACGACGCGGCGCCCGGCGCGCTTCGCCTCCAGCAGCTTCTTGCGGTTCAGGGGGCTCATCATGTCGAGCAGCTTCTTCGTCTCCGCCCTGGTGTGCCATGCGACCTGGCTTGGCTCTTCCTCGATCAGCTCCGAAAAGAGGGACTGCCTGAGTTCCGGCTTGGGCAGGTTCCACCAGAGCCACCGCTTCCTCTGCTGCTCTTCGAGCGAGTCGCAGGCCTTCAGCAGCGCTGCGGGGGTCCAGGCCGCATCGGGAACCTTCCCGGTGAGTCCGCTCGGAAGTTTGACCTCGTCCGAAACCGCCACGATGAACAATCTTGGCCGGGACTGCGGCACAAAATGGACCGCGTCGATCACCAGCGCGCCACAGCGGTAACCGGTCTCGGTCAGGGCGGTGATCAGCGCACGGAAGTCTGCCCCGTCGTGCGAGGTGAGTGCTCCGCATACATTCTCCAGCACGATGATGTTCGGGTTTTTCCGCGTCTGCTGAAGCTGCTGCATGAGACGCCAGAAGGGCCAGAAAGATCCGGATCGAGCCCCCTTCAACCCCGCGCCCATGCCGGCCAGCGAGAGGTCCTGGCAGGGAAACGAAGCCCACGCCAGATCCGCGCTACCGGGAAGATCCTCGCTGTTCAGCGTGCCGACATCCGCCAGAACGAGCTCGCCATCACCCCAGTTTCGGCTGTAGGAAGCTGCTTTCTTTTCGTCGATGTCGTTGGCAAATAAGCATTTCCACGATGGACCAAGGCCGGCGCGAGCCATGCCGCCACCCGCGAAGAACTCATAGAAATCGCCTGCGGATGGTCCATCCGGCAACGCCGTGGGCGTCGCCAGACAGGCGCCAAGCTGAGTTGGGAACAAGCCTCCGGCCGACTTCCGCATGGCTTAGTGTACCTCTGACAGCCAGTGGGAATCATGTCCCGATGGACAGGCACTTTGTGCCGTCCTGGTCCTCCCGTTGGTCGGCATAGATATCTGTGCCGACCGACGGGAGGGCGACGCGAAGCCGAGAACGGCACGAAGTGCTAGCTCAAAGTCTCCATCAGCTTGTTGATCGTGCGGTTCAGATCCTTGTCGGCCCGGCGCTGGTCGTCGATCTTGGCGATCGAGTGCATCACCGTGGTGTGGTGCTTGCCGCCGAACTGGCGTCCGATCTCGGGCAGGCTGGCTTCGGTCATTTGCTTTGCCAGGTACATCGCAATCTGCCGCGGCACGACGATCTGGCGGGAGTTGTTCTTCTGCTTCAGCTCCGGCACGCGCATGCCGAACTGCTCCGCCACCGCGCGCTGGATCGCCTCGATCGTGATCTTGCGCACCTGGGTGTCGATGAACTGCTTCAGGCACTGCTGGGCTACGACGAGCGAGCACTCGACGCCGTGGTGCGAGCACCACGCGATCACCCGGATCAACGCGCCCTCCAACTCACGTACATTCGTCCGCACATTCGACGCGATGAAGAGAGCGACGTCCGTTGGAAGCTGCGTCTGCTCGGACTCCGCCTTGCGCTGCAGGATCGCGACCTTGGTCTCGAGATCCGGTGGTTGAATGTCGGCGATCAGACCCCACTCGAAGCGCGAGCGCAGGCGATCTTCGAAGTCCGCCAGCTCCTTCGGGGGCCGGTCCGACGCGATGACGATCTGCTTCTGCATCTCGTGCAACGTGTTGAAAGTATGGAAGAACTCTTCCTGGGTGCGCTCTTTGCCGGCGAGGAACTGGATGTCGTCGATCAGCAGCACATCGACGTTCCGGAACTTGTCCCGGAAGCTCGTCATCTTGTCGTACCGGACCGAGTTGATCATCTCGTTGGTGAACTTCTCGCCCGAGACGTAGGAGATGGACGCATGCGGCTGGCGGCGCTTCACGTCGTGGCCGATGGCGTGCATCAGGTGGGTCTTGCCCATGCCGACGCCGCCGTAGACGAAGAGCGGGTTGTAGGCCTTGGACGGGCGCTCGGCGACGGCCTGCGCGGCGGCCATGGCGAACTGGTTGCCGCTGCCGATGACGAAGGTGTCGAACTGGTAGCGCGGGTTGAGCTGCGAGGCGGCGTTCCAGTCGAAGCGGCTCTGCTCGGCGCCGGGCAGGCTGGGCGCGCTGGCGCGATTGGCGCCGCCGCGGGGCGCGTTGGCGCTGTGGCTGGGGACGGGAGCGAATCCGCCGTCCTCGCGCACCTGCTTGGCGGCGGGATCCTGCGCGGGCGTCTGGAAGACGACGGTCTCGATCTCGAGGCCGAGGTTTTCAATGGCCTCTTCGATGAGCTGGCCGTACTTGTCGCCGATGTGCTGAAACTCGGCCGAGGGGATACGGACGTAGAGCGTGGAGCCTGAGATATGCGAGAACCGGGTGGGCTTCAGCCAGGTCTCATACGACTGCCGGTTGATCTTTTTTTCAAGCGCGCCAAGGATGCGCACCCAGTAATTCAACACAGCGGTTGCCGTAGGAACAAATGACATGTCGTGACGTTTCCTTCTCTTTCTGTTTTTGATGCAGCCGTGGGTCTGACGCTTCCAACCCGTCCTGAAAAGTGAGGACGGAAAACAGAAAACAAATATCCGGACCCGCCGCCATGGGCAGGTGTTGATCGTGACGAAGATTGGTCAAGATTCCGGGTAAAACTCCGTTGACGCCGGGGCAGAAAAGGCGTTAGAGCGAAAGTGAAACAGAGGTGCGTGAGGAGGTGCTTTCGCGTTGGATAAACAGCTTGAAACTTCTTACTGAGCGGGTTTGATACTAGCAGGAAAAGTTAGCTTTTTCTCAGGAGAATCGGGAAAAAAGTGCTTTGCACCGTTCATGGTGAAGATGCAATTCCCGTCTTTTCTTTGCGTTCCATATGTGGCCCGATCTGTGGTATCAATGCGACACCTCGACGGATTTTCTTCCATATTTCCACGTGGTCGGGTATACTCAGAAACTGTCGCGGCTGTTCCCATTCAGTCGCCGTGTGCGCCCCCGTAGGTCGCGTCTGCGCGTCTTTCCGGGTGAGTCCAGAAACGGTACTGCACAGCACCGCGGCCACCCAGTTCCGGCGTCAGGTCTTTGAGGACGCCAATTCAAGATTCTTCGGAAGATTTTTAGGAGTAGTCATGCCCAAGCGTACCTTTCAGCCCAACCGCCGCCACCGCGCGAAGACCCACGGATTCCTCTCCCGCATGAAGACCAAGGCCGGCGCAGCCGTCCTGAACCGCCGCCGCGCGAAGGGCCGTCACAAGATCGCCGTCTCGGCCGGCTTCCGCGACTAGTCCCACCGCGTGATGCGGGTGACATTTCAGCTTCATCGAGAGCCCATGCTCGTGCGTGGGCTCTTTTTGTTGTGTCCGGGCGTCACTACATGGGAGTACTTCTGTGATTGAAGCCGGCGCCGGTATCGCCAGTCTGATCGTCAACCCGGCGGCCGGTCGTGCGAGGCTGCTGGCTGCACAGCTTTCGGCCATCCGCGAACTGCTCGCGCGGCGCGGCTACCGGACCGAGATCTTCGCCACGACATCCGAGCCGGGATCCGCCGAGGCGTGGGCAAGGGAAGCGGCGGAGCGATCGGCCGCGGTCTTCGCCTGCGGCGGCGACGGGACGGTTCACGGCGTCGTCCAGGGAATGGCCGGCAGCGCGTGTCCGCTGGGCGTCGTACCGCTAGGAACGGCAAATGCGCTGGCGCGCAACCTGGGCCTGCCGCTCGATCCGCTGGGCGCCTTGACCCAGTTGATGAACTATCAGCCGCAAGCGATTCCGCTGGGCGAGATCGTCTCCTCTGCCGGGACGCGGCGCTTCACGGTGATGGCCGGCTGCGGCCCGGACGGAGCGCTCGTGCATGCGCTCGACTCGCGGCTGAAGTCGCGCTTCGGGCGCCAGGCGTACTACCTGCACGCGGCGCGACTCTTCACCACCAGGCGCTGGCCGGCATTCCGGGTCTCGTACCGTCTGGCCGGTTCGGCCGAGTGGCGGCATGCAGAGGCGGCAGCGGTGATGGCCTCGCGTATTCCCGACCTGGGCGGACTGTTCTCCGGGCTCACCCGCGCGGCGCGGCTGGACCACCCCCACCTGCACGTGCATCTGCTGCGCGCTCCTGCCCAGCTTTCGTTTCCGGCGTGGTTTGGGCTGACGAAGCTCGGCTTGCCCAACCCGTGGCTGACTACGGTCGACATGGAGGAGCTGCTCTGCACGCCACTCGGCGCCCGGCCAGTTTACGCCCAAGCCGACGGCGAGCCGCTGGGCACGCTGCCGATGACGCTGCGGATCGTTCCGGGCGCGCTGCGTTTGCTGATGCCGGGCTAAACTGAAAGGACCAACATGCCGACCGGCTCTCCCAACTCGGTGCTGCGGCTGCGCAAACATGCGGACTACCAGCGTGTGTATACGGCCAGCCGCAAGCAGTTTTCGAAGCAGATGAGCTTCTTCTACGCGTTGCGCACGCCGGACCGGCGCTCGGACACGCCGGGACCGCGCATCGGCCTGACCGTCGGCAAGGTGATGGGCAAGGCGCACGACCGCAACCGCATCAAGCGGCGCATGCGCGAGTGCATCCGGCACAACGCCGCGCTGCTGAGCGGCCCGGTGGACGTGATCCTGCACCCGCGCCGCACGGTGCTGGAGATGGAGTTCGTGAAGTTGGAGCGGGAGATCGCAAGCGTCTTCCGCACGGTGCAGAGTGCGCTGGATAAGGATGCGCGGGCGGCGATGCCGTCCGATCCCACCCCCTAAGGAATTGTCATCCTTCGCGCAGCGGAGGATCTGCTTTTCTTCCAAGGCCGCGAGTCGACAACCATGGCAACCACCCCCGAGCGCCGGCCGAATCCGATCACCGCCGTCGTGGCGGGCGCGGCCTTCGGTATCTATAAACAGGTGATCTCGCCGATCCTGCATGCGGTGGGCGTCTCGAACTGCATCTACCTGCCGACCTGCTCGGAGTACGCGCATGTGGCGATCCTGCGGCACGGCGTGGTGAAGGGAACCGCGCTGGCGGCGGCGCGGGTCGCGCGGTGCAATCCGATGAGCAAGGGCGGGCTGGACCCGGTGCCGGAGTAAGTCTTACCTCTGCAAATCCCCGCACCATTTATCATCTTCTTTAGGTGTGCGTAGGAACGCCACCAGCGCGGTACTTGCAAGACAGAACAGGAATCCTTAACGTGGCAGAGTTTTCGAATCCCAATCAGAAGGGCGGCAGCCAGGATAACGGCTCGCTCTTCATCCTGATGGCCGTGATGGTCGTGATCTTCTTCGGCCTGCAGTATTACAAGGCGAAGCATAATCCCCAGACCGAGTCGCCCGCGAAGCAGGCCGCCAGCAGCCCGACCCAGACGCCCGCCCCGCTGCCCACCGCGACCGCCCAATTAGGATCACAGATCGGATCGCTCGGCGGCCAGACCGTGACCATTCCCGCCGTGCAGGGTACGGCGGAGTCGACCACCACGGTCGAGAACGAGCTCTACAAGATCACCTTCTCGAACCGCGGCGCGCAGGCCACCGAGTGGATTCTGAAGCGCTTCAAGGACGTCGACGGGCAGCCGCTGAACCTGATCCACGCCGAGGCGGCGAAGACCGTGGGCTATCCGCTCTCGCTCTATACCTACGACGCCGGCCTGACCGCGAGCCTGGCGCAGGCGCTCTACGTGCCTTCGGCGACCGGCGCCCTGACCGCTCCCGCCAACCTGACCTTCAAATACGCGGCCGGCGGGTATGAGGTCACGAAGACCTTCTCGTTCGACGAGAGCTATGTGCTGCACGCCGATACGCTGGTCACGAAGGACGGCGCGCCCATCCGCTCGCTGCTCGCCTGGCCGGGCGGCTTCGGCGACCAGGCCGACGCGATGGCCTATGCGGGCTCGCAGCTCGACACCAGCACCTATGGCAAGGAAGAGCACGTGGCGCCCAAGAAGATCTCCGGCGGCAACACGCTGACCGGGCCGTTCGACTGGGCCGGCGTCAGCGATCTCTACTTCGCCTCGATCTTCCTGCCGGATCATGCAGAGACCTCGACCGTCGCGACCCTGGAGACGCAGTTCTCGGTCCCGAAGGTCGCCCCGCCGTCCCGCAATGCCGTCGATACCCGTCCGGCTCTGATCCGCTGGTTTGCGCGGGTCTTTGGGCATAGCAACACGACAACCCTCGATCCCGTCAAGGATTACGTGAAGGTGCCACTGATCGGAGCGGCGCTGGGCGATGCCTCCGGCCATACGAAGACGCGCATCTTCGCCGGTCCGAAGGCCGTCGACGTGCTGAAGAACATCCACGCGGCCGACCCGAAGGTGACGCTCGAGCCGCTGCTCGACTTCGGTTTCTTCGGCATCATCGGCAAGTACCTGTTCCTGGCGCTGCGTGCGATCAACGAGCATGTGTCGAAGAACTGGGGCTGGGATATCGTCTGGCTGACGATCCTGATCAACCTCATCATTCTGCCGCTGCGCATCAAGACCATGCAGAGCGGCCTGAAGATGCAGCGGATTCAACCGCAGATGGACGCCATCAAGGCCAAGTACAAGAACCTGAAGATGACCGACCCGAAGCGCAACGACATGAACGCCGAGATCATGGAGCTGCAGAAGCGCGAGGGCGTGAACATGTTCGGCGGCTGCGTGCCGACGCTGATCCAGATGCCGCTGCTCTTCGCCATGTTCGGCATGCTGCCGAAGGTGGTCGAGATGCGGCAGGCGCACTGGTACTGGCTGCCGGATCTTTCGGCCGCGGACCCGTATCACATTCTGCCGATCGTCATGATCCTGTCGCAGTTCCTGGTGCAGTTCTATACGCCGTCTCCCGGCGTGGACCCGCAGCAGCAGAAGATGATGGCGTTCATGATGCCGGCGTTTTCGGGCTACATGACCTGGAACTACTCCTCCGGCCTGGCGCTTTACTGGTCGGTCGGCAACCTGATCTCGATCGCGACCCAGCAGATCATGAACCAGACGAGCATCGGACGCGAGATGCGCGAGATCGCCGCCAAGCGCGCTCGCCGCAAGGGCGGCAACGGGCCGCAGACGATTCAGGGCAAGCCCGGAAAGCGGTAGTTTCACGTATCTGTCTGATTACAAACCCCGGCGAGTTTGCCGGGGTTTTCTTGGTCCGCGAGGGGAGATGAATCGCACAGTTTCAATCTGGGAATTCTTGTGATCAAAAAAGATTCTTCTGCTTTTTTGTTTCATCCCTTGCATCGATAAGCCTAGAATCGCTTCGCAGCCGGATGGGGGCCACAATGAAAGACCTGCTGTTTTCGCTTTCTGCCTTGGATACTTTGCTTACCAGATTGACTCGGGATGCCGGCTTTCGTATCGGCCACAGCATCCGAACCTCAAAGGCAGAACCTAACCTCCGGATCATCTTTAGCGGTCCGGATTCCAGTCTCCTGCTGGAGGACGATTGCGCGCTGCTGGACGCAATCCAACACTTTGTCGCGGAGGCGTTGCGACTCGACGAGTTCGAACGCTCCCGCATCGCCTACAACCTCAGCGAGGAGGAAGCCGACCTTTGCTGGGAGTTCTATCGCAACTACGAGGGAGAGCCCGAAGCGCCAGCCAGGGCCAACCGCTCCTGTATCTCGGATGAGATGTGGCGGCATCTGCTGCACCATCCCCACGGAATGAGTTCGCTGTCGATGAACTAAGAGGGAGGGCTCAGGGTCCAGTTTTTCTAAACCCTGAGCCCTGAACCCTGACCCTACGGCGTCAGCAACACCTTCCCGATACCGCCCTTTTCCACCACGGCGTGTGCGAGCGCGGCGTCCGCCAGCGGAACCATGCGGTCGATCGGAATCCGCAGGTGGCGTTCGACGACGGCCTGCGCGAGCTTCGCCAGGGTCGGGACATCCGGCTTCGCCATGATCGGCGAGATCGTGAGCGTCGGGTGCAGCGCCGCGTTCGCCGGCGGGCCGACGACCGAGGCGTACGTGCCGCCGGGCCTGATCTTCCCCAGCAGCGTCTGTGCCGTCTCGCCGCCAACCGTGTCCGCGACCGCGTCGATGAAACCAAGGCTGCCCAGAGCGTCCTTGTCGTCGAGCGCCAGCAGCCGGTCCGCGCCCCACTGGTTTACGAGTTCAGCGGCCTTCTTCAGGTCATGCTCCCGAACCCCCGCGATGACGCTCGCGCCGGCGTTCTTCGCCGTCCAGACCGCCGCGCGCCCGACCGCGCCCAGGGCGCCCGTGATCAGGATCGTCTGCCCCGGCTGCACCTTTGCCCCCAGCCGGATGAGCTGCTCGCCGGTCTGCAGCACCAGCGGCAGCGCGGCGGCCTCCACCTGGTCGAGCCCCTCGGGCAGCTTCAGCGCGTCGGCGGCCTTCACGACGACCAGCTCCGCGTAGGTCTTCCACGTGAGCGCCATGACGCGGTCGCCGGGTTCGAAGCCCTGCACACCCGCGCCGACGGCCATGACCACGCCCGAGACGTCGCGTCCCAGGACCGCCGGAAAGGTGACCGGAAAGCGGTCCTTCGCCGCGCCGCTGCGCATCTTGTAGTCGATCGGGTTGATGCTGGCGGCGGTGGTCTGGACCAGCAGCTCTCCCTCGCCCGCCACGGGATCGTCCCACTCCTCCAGCTTCAACACGGACGGGCCGCCATACTCGTGAATCGCCACAACCTTCATCGCATATCACCTCACGGAGTTGAGATGCGATGCGCCTCCACGACGTCTTGCGCGGCGGAAAGATACTCGCGCCAGCCGTCGCCCTCGGCCAACTCCTTCAGCATGGCGAAGCGCCGCTGCAGCAGGTCGCGGACGTGCGGCACGATCAGCGACCGGCCGACCAGTCTGCCGGCCGGCCCAAGCGGCATGGAGAAGCGGACAGTGTCGTGCAGGAAGGTGTGGCCGTCGACGTAGTCGAACCGGTGGTCATGCTGAAAGTAGCTGAATCGCCCCCGGCCCATGGTGTCCTGAAAGAAATGCGGGTACTCGTAGCCGGTGATGAGGGTCTCGTGCATCTGCGGCAGGCCGAACTTCCATCCGCGCCAGATGAGCTGATCGCCCTCG
The DNA here is from genome assembly GCF_900188085.1 of Granulicella rosea. Lineage (GTDB taxonomy): Bacteria > Acidobacteriota > Terriglobia > Terriglobales > Acidobacteriaceae > Edaphobacter > Edaphobacter rosea. The sequence goes on along the minus strand of NZ_FZOU01000001.1, from coordinate 634,004 downwards.
ACGACCAGACCCGAGGTCTTACCCGAGACGGCGCGCATGCCCAGCACCTTGCCGACCGCCTCGATACTGGTCGAGAGCAGGAAACAGCGCTCGACCGGCGCCTCGATATGGATATGATCCTTGACGAAGAACATGCAACCTCTCCAGCCTGCGGAGAAGAAGCGCAGGGGCCCATGCACCATGATCGACCTTCGCCGGACCGGGCGTCAAACGGCCGCGGAACGTGGCTACCGCGCGTAGGCGTAGGCGCCGCAGAGAGTCGAACTGTCGTTCATCCCCTCGACCGTCAGCGCGGGCGGCTTGGCATCGGAGAAGAGCGCGAGCCGCAGGGTCTTGCCCGCATAGTAGGTCGCCATCCACTGCGTGTCTTCCGCGCCGCAGAGGGTGTTCTTATGGAGAAATCGCTTGTCCCCAGGGATGTTCAGCCGGTAGAGATGGCCGCCGCCCACGCCCGCCTCGGAGTCCGAAAACGCCGCGGCGATCTCCGCCTGCGTCAGCGGACGAATCTCCGCGATGGGAAAGGTGAAGAAGTTGATCGTCATCTTCTCGGCGGCGATGGTGATCTCGCCGGTGGTCTGCTGCGCCGTCTTGTTCACGGGGCGCCATGTGCCGCGCTCCTGCGCCTGCGCCGACAACACGCAACCGATTCCGAGCAAAGAGGTTGAAAGTAAAGTCCGCAACTTCATCCATCGAGCATGACAGCTAGGGGGGAGGGTAGGCAAGCGCAGGCCGCGCCGCTACTCCAGCGCTACGCCGCTTACGTCCGACGCCTGCACCCGTTCGTGGCAGGCCCGGCAGAGCAGCATGGTGTTCGCCGCCGTGTAGCCGTCGATGGCCTTCAGCCGGTGCAGCTCGGCGCCGCGATCCGGCAGGCGCTGGGAACACATCGCGCACAGACCTTTCTGGTACTTCACCTTCTGGTCCTTGAGCTTGCGCCGCTGCGTGGGCGTGCCGCGCTCGTCGAACTCCAGCCGCTTGGCGATGTAGCGCCGCATCTGGAAGCGGATCGCCTCGTCCCCGGCGGCGGTCGCGTCGATGGCGGCGCGCAGCTCGTCCAGCAGGGCGATGGCGCGGGCGCGGTGTTCGTCGGAGAGGCTCGGCATACAGGGGTTCAAGGAAAGCTAAGTCGTGTTAAGGGCACGGCTTCAGCCGTGCCATGGTCCGATTGAGCAATGCGGCTTCAGCCGCTGAGGTACGGTTTTCGAATAATGCGCCGCGAATCGAACCGTACCTCAGCGGCTAAAGCCGCAATACAACTGCGAAAGCTACCGGCACGGCTGAAGCCCTGCCCTTAAGCAAAACCGAGCCGCACCTTCAACACATCTCGTTTACCAGAGCACGCCGTGGATCGGTTTTTCCGGCTCCGGCAGCTTCGTTTCGCCAAGCATCTGGCGCAGGTTGATCTCGATCGTCCGGCAGATCGCGGTCAGCGGCAGGTCGTAGATCTGGTTGTCGAACGGATCTTCCAGGTCGCGGCCGATCTTGTCCAGCGCCAGGAACATGAACCCCACCAGCGTCGACCCAAGCGGCGTAAACCAGCCCAGGTTTTCAACCATGCCGATCGGCAGCAGCAGGCAGTAGATCTGCACGAAAAGCATGGGGAAGAAGTCGTACTGCTTGGGCATGGGCGTGTTTTTGATGCGCTCGGCGCCGCCCTGCGCGTCCATCAGGTCGTCGAGATTGCGGTCCATCGCCTGCCATTCGAGGTTGTCCATCCAGCCCCGGCCGCGCGCCTCGCGCAGCATGTCGCCCATGCGCAACTGCAGGGTCAGCGAGACGTTCTTCTGCCCGGCGAGCGTCGCCAGCTCGGCCTCGGGAATCTCCGGCACATTGGCGCGAATCTCCGCGATGGGGTCCAGCCCGCGCAACTGCTGGCGCAGCGCATGCACGTACGCCACCTGGTGATGGACGAGGTTTCGCTGCATCGCGATCATCTCGGCCGCGTCCGAGGCGCCCGGCCGCATCGTCGCGCAGACCTGCCGCGCAAGGCTGCGGCTGTTGTTCACGATCTGCCCCCAGAGCTGGCGGCCCTCCCACCAGCGGCCGTAGGAAGAATTATTGCGGAAGCCCACGATGATGCCGATCGCCGAACCATAGAGCGCCAGCGGCACATGCTTCGAGCCGACCCACTCCCAGTGCATCACCTTGTAGCCGAGCACGATCAGCACATCCCACGCGATCAGCGCCAGCACCGGCAGGCCGACGTACTGCACCATCCGTTTAACTTGTGGAACCTGGGGAACAATCATCGGAGAATCCTCGGAAAGAAAATACGCCGCGCAGAGGGGTCCCGTGGCTTTGCCGCCGGCGATCTCTCCTCTGCGCAGTGGTTGAGCCTGCTACGGTTATTGTTACCTCTTCGCTTCGATCACCGGCACGAACACGCGGCTGCCGTCCTCGGCGATCCGCACCTCGCCCGTGCCGATCTCGTACACCCAGCCGGAGACGCTGACATCTCCGCGGGCGAGCGCGCCGGCCACGCTGGGGTGCGTCTTCAGGTGCGCGACCTGCATCAGAACGTTCTCCTCCGTCAGCCGGTGCAGCTTTTCGCTTGGCTTTTCGTCGGGGGCGCCAAGGCTCGACGCCACCTTCAACGCCGCCTGCCCATTCGTCAGCCAGCTCTTCACCGTGGGCATCGAATCGGTCGAGGACGGACTCAGCAACGCCTTCATCGCGCCGCAGTCCGAGTGCCCCACGACGACGATATGCTTCACCTTCAGCGCCGAGACCGCATACTCGATCACCGCGCTGACGCCGCCCAGCATCTCGCCGTACGCGGGCACCATGTTGCCGATGTTGCGCGCGACGAAGACCTCGCCCGGGCCCGAGCTGGTGATCGTCTCCACATCGACCCGCGAGTCCGCGCACGCGATGATGAGCGTATGCGGCTGCTGCTGCGTGGAACCCGCCTTCAGGTAGGCGTCCCTGTTTTCCGCATGAACCTCGGTCTGGAATCGCCGAATGCCGTCCTTCAACCGCGCGAGAATCTCTTGTCCTTCTGCCGCCATCGTACCCCCACCTCGTTGTTTTGCCGTCACTTAACTGTCGGTGTTAAGACTGGCATCCCCGGACAAGGTTGGCAAGCATTCTGTAAACGGCGGATGAAAACCGGCGTTTTTCAGTCCGGCTGGCTCTGCTCGATATCGGCCGCATGGTGCGACTCCAACAGCGCGATCACCCTGGCGACAGCCTCGGGATCGTCGTCCACCGTGACGGCCAGCAGCGCGCCCTCCTTGCCGGCGCCCTCGGTGTCGTTGCCCTCCATGGTCGTGCGCTTGTTCAGCGCGCCCAGAACGAACTTGCCCACCTTCTCCTCCAGCCCAACGAAGCCGCCCTCGCCCTCGGTGTCGCGCTCGAGCTTCGCATCCTCCGGCGGCGCCGGAGCCTGGCGGTTCGACATCACGATCATGTCCGCCGCGGGGTAACCCTTGACGATCAGCGCATCTTTGACCGAATCGGCCACATCACGGCTCTGAAACGTTCCCAGAATCTGTTTGCTCATTTCGCTCTCCTTCACACCTGAACGTGAGATGCGGATGAGCGCGCCGGCGTCGGCGGCACGCGGGATTTTGAAAGATCGATACACAAACTACCGTGCCGGATTTACTTCCGCCGCTTGTCGTACGCCGCACGCGCGGCCTGAAATTTGCCCACATTCGACGACGCCCAGGCCCACAGCGGATGCACCAGCTCCAGCATCTCCAGCGCGATCTCCGTCGTCTGGTACTCCACCCTGGGAGGCACCTGCGCGAAGACCACGCGCGTGACCAGCCCGTCGCGCTCCAACTGCCGCAGCACCTTGGTCAGCGACTTCTGGCTTACGCCCTCCACCCGCTCCATCAGGCGAGAAAAACGCATGGGCGCGTCGGCGGCCGCCAGCTCGGCCAGCGTCCACAGGGTCCACTTCTCGGCCAGGCGCGTCACGATCTCGCGCGTCAGGGAGTCTTCGTTCTCGTCGAGCGCCTCACAGGCGGCGTTGACCTCGACCCAGTCGATGTGTCGTTTCATGGTTACCTCAAGGTGGGTACGGCACAAAAAGGTGCCTTATTGCCAAACGATACTGTCCGCAGGATACTCCATTCATGACGACGAAGAACTCTACCCCATTTACCGCGAACGACATTCCCAGCCAGCAAGGCCGGCGCGTCCTCATCACCGGCGCCAACTCCGGCATCGGCTTCGAAGCCGCGCTGGAGCTGGCGCGCAAGGGCGCCGAAGTCATCCTGCCGGCGCGCTCGCTCGACAAGGCAAACGACGCCGTCGCGCGCATCCGGCAGAGCGTTCCGAACGCGGCCGTCACGCCGGCGATACTCGACCTGGCCTCGCTCGCCAGCGTGCGCGCCTTCGCTGCTTTCTATACAGAGCGCTCTCCGGGCCAGACGCTCGACCTGCTGATCAACAACGCGGGCGTGATGGCCGTGCCGCGGCGCGAGCTTACGGTCGATGGCTACGAGCGGCAGTTCGCGACCAACTACCTCGGACCGTTTCTGCTGACCGCGCTGCTCTACCCGCACATGAAGCAGCGGCACGGCGCGCGCATCGTGACGGTAGCGAGCGGCGTGAGCAACCAGGGCAAGATCGAGTTCGACAACCTGCAGTCGGAGCGCGTCTACAGCCCGATGTTCGGCGCGTACTCGCAGTCGAAGCTGGCCGACCTGATCTTCCAGCTCGAGCTGCAGCGCCGCCTGACCGCCGCAGGCTCGCCGGTCCTGAGCACCGGCGCGCACCCGGGATACGCGATCACCAACCTGCAGACCAGCGGCCCGGCCGGCGTCCTCCCGCTTGGCATGCGGATCGCCATGACGATCCTGAAGCCGCTGGCCTCGCAGGACGCCGCGCACGGCGCGCTGCCGACACTCTACGCCGCCGCCTCGCCCAGGGCCACCACCGGCGGGTACTACGGCCCGAACGGATTCCAGGAGTTGAAGGGCCACCCCGTTCCGGCAAAGATCGCGCCGCTGGCGAAGGATCTCGCACTGGCGAAACGGCTTTGGGGGGAGACGGAGAGGCTGGTCGGGGCGAGGTTCGAGCTGTAGCTACCGGCGCTCCGCCCAGTCCATGCCATCGGGCAGGGAGGCGGCGGCGTAATCGAAGTGCAACACCCGCCGATGCTTCGCCAACGCGGACGCCGACGAAGCATGCACCAGCAGAGGACGCATCACGAGCGCGTCTCCCGGCCCGGCGGCGCAGGTCACCGGCTCGACTTTGTCGACGTACGCATCCACCTGCGAGGCGTTCAGCTTGCCCGCGGTATGGGTGCCGGGCAAAACGCGCAGGGCGCCGTTCTCCGCCGGGCAGTCGTCCAGATGACTTTTATTTTGATCTCCTGGCAACCGTGATTCCAGAGCGCACTTTCGATGTTCGAGCAGAGGGTTTGCTTTCACAGAGTTTGACCAGTTCATGGAGGGAGTACACCGTTGCGCGGCGACCGCTGCCTACCGTAAGCACCTTCAAGACTTTTGTGTCTACGAGAGCGCCCAGTTGTCTCATAAGATTCGCTCTCTGAGGCATACCCTTCTGTTCGAGAAGCGATCCCGCCTGAAAGATAGGTTGAGCGAACATGGCGTCAAGCATAGGGATGGTGAAGCGTGAACCATTACGCGCCAACATATCGTCTTTGAGACGCTCATAGAGGTCCAAGACCGCCTTAACGCGAAGGACGTTGCGGTCGGCCTGCAGGGTCAATCCATGGAGGAAAAAGAGACACCAACGCGTCCATGAAGCATTATCTTTTCCCAACTCTCGAAGATGTCCGATATATTCATCGCGATTCTCCTCCAGGTACTCCGAAAGATAAAAGGTTGGACTGGAGAGAATCTGCTTGTCATAAAGGAAGAGCGGAATGAGAATTCGTCCGATACGACCGTTGCCGTCCAGGAAAGGATGCAAATACTCGAATTGTGCATGGATGAGCGCAAGTTGAGTAAGAGGATCCTTCTCCGTCGAGTGGTAATACTTTTCCCATTCACCCAGTGCGTCTTTCAATACCTCTGGCGCGGGAGGAACGAACTCCGCTTCTTCCAGCTGCGAACCGGGGCGCCCAATGTGGTTTTGAAAGCGGCGAAACGAGCCGGGCGCTTTGTTCTGCCCGCGAACGCTGGTAAGGAGTATCTTGTGCAGCTTTAGAACAAGATTCAAACAAAAAGGACGCGTCCCCAGATCCCATTGTGCCGACCGAAGCGCCATACGGTAGTTGACGATCTCTTCAATGTCGAGACGCTTCGATTCCTGCTCTGGCTCGTCGCCCGCTTCGAAGCGCAGGACTTCTCCCACCGTAACAACCGTGCCTTCAATCTTCGACGACAGCACAGCCTCACGAGTCGTGAGGGGAGTCGTCAAGAGTTCTGGATTCCGAAGGTGGGTCAGGATTCCGTCGAACCGTGCGATGGCACGATTCGCTTCGCTCAATGCGGGAACGAGTGTCTCCCAATCAAGTTGCAGCGATGGTAGATGGATCGGAATAGCGGGCTTCACAGGACATTTGTATATCTTTTATGGCCGAAAAAGATATACAAAACTTCTTGGTGTCCAAATCGGATATACAAAGCTTTCTTCTTCTTCGAAGAACACAATATCTTGTGGGGGCATTGCAGATGGAATTGCGAGAACGCAGCGAAATACAGCATCACCGCGCTCTCGCGTCTTCGATAGACCACAAGCCAGCTACAGCTCTACGGACTTCGATTCCAGCAGCGCCTTGCACCGAGCGATAAACATCTCAAGCGGCACGCCGCCCTCATCGCCCTTGCCGCGTGTGCGGACGCTGACGGAGTCGGTCGCCATCTCCTTGTCGCCCAGGATCAGCACGAATGGCGTCTTTACCACGGCGAAGTCGCGGATCTTGGCCTTCATCGCGTCGTTGCGCTCGTCGAGTTCGACGCGCAGGCCGATCGCTTCGAGCTGGGCCTTCACCTTGCGGCCGTAGTCCAAGTGCTTGTCCGACGAGATCGGCACCAGGCCAACCTGCAGCGGCGCGAGCCACAGCGGGAAGGCGCCGGCGTAGTGCTCGATCAGCACGCCAAAGAAGCGTTCGACCGAGCCGAAGAGCGCGCGGTGTACCATGACCGGCTGGTGCAGCTCGCCGTCCTCGCCCTTGTAGGCGAGTTCGAAGCGCTTCGGCAGGTTGAAGTCGAACTGCACGGTCGAAAGCTGCCACATGCGGCCCAGCACGTCGACCAGCTTGACGTCGATCTTCGGGCCGTAGAAGGCGGCCTCGCCGGGGAAGCTGTCGAAGGTGAGCCCGCGGCCGGTGAGCACGTCGCGCAGCGCGCCTTCGGCGTTGGCCCAGTCCTCCGTGGTGCCGAAGAAGTCGCCGGCCTTGTTTGGATCGCGGGTCGAAAGCTCGACGCGGTACTCCTTGAAGCCGAAGGTCTTCAGCACGGCGTCGGCGAAGTCCAGGCAGCCTTCGATCTCGCCCTTGATCTGGTCGGGCGTGCAGAAGATGTGGGCGTCGTCCTGCGTGAAGCCGCGCACGCGCAGCAGACCGTGCATGGTGCCCGACCGCTCGTACCGATAAACATTGCCCAGTTCCGCGTACCGCTGGGGCAGGTCGCGGTAGCTCTTGGGCGAGTTCTTGTAGATGAGGATGTGGCCGGGGCAGTTCATCGGCTTCAGCCGGTACTCGGCGTCGTCCAGCTCCATCGGCGGGAACATGTCCTTCGAATAGACGCCCTCGTGGCCGGAGATGCGCCATAGCTCGCGCTTCATGATGTGCGGCGTAAAGACCATGGAGTAGCCGCGCCGGATGCACTCGTCGCGCATCCAGTCCTCCATCGCCTTGCGGACGAGGCCGCCGCGCGGATGCCAGAAGATCAGCCCCGCGCCTGCAACCTCCTGAATGGAGAACAGGTCGAGCTGCTTGCCCAGCACGCGGTGGTCGCGCGCCTTGATCTCCTCCAGCCGCTTGAAGTGCGCGTCGAGGTCCTTGGCGTTGAAAAACGCCGTGCCGTAGATGCGCTGGAGCTGCTGGTTCTTCTCATCGCCCAGCCAGTAAGCGCCGGCGACGGACATCACCTTGAAGGCCTTCACCCGGCCGGTCGAAGGCACGTGCGGGCCGCGGCAGAAGTCGACAAACTTGCCGTTGCGGTAGAGCGAGATCTCCTCGCCCGGCTTCGTGAACTTTTCGATGAAGTGGACCTTCATGAACTCGCCGGACTTTTCGTACTCGGCCAGACCGACCTCGCGCGGTTCTACTTCTCGGACAAATTTTTCATCACGAGAGACGATCTCGGCCATGCGCGCCTCGATGGCGGCGAGGTCGGTCTCGGTGAACGGGCTTTCGCGGTAGACGTCGTAGAAGAAGCCGGCATCGGTCGCCGGGCCGTGGCCCAGCTTGGTCTCGGGGAAGAGCTCGAGGATGGCCGTCGCCATGACGTGCGCGGCGGAGTGCCGGACTACTTTAAGCGACGCCTCGTCCTGTTCCTTCAGGAGCCAGAGTTCCACATCCTCTTCGAGCGGAGTGGAAAGGTCGACCAGCCGCTCGCCGCCAGCGGGCGCGCCGGAGTACATGGACTCCTCGGTCTGCGAGCCGCCGGCGTCCTCGCCTCCCAGCTCCGGCGTTGTATTCAAAGGCTTGATGCGCGCGACGACGACCGCCGCGGCCAGCCGGGGCGAGATGCTCGTCGCCATGTCAAAGGGGGTGGTTCCACGCGCAACCTCGCGCACACTGCCGTCCGGAAGCTGTACTCGAATCATCTGCTCACTCATCTCGCTCACACTCTAAGCATATCTTTCCTTGACTTGAGCCGCAGCATGGCGGAGTCTGAAAGTACGCCATCGACCGCTGTCAAGCATTTTTTCTTCCATCCCCTAACAGTGGTACATGGCGCGTACGCCCGTGTGATTGCCTCACTTAGAGGCCGCCTCTAATGTGAAGGCTCACGGGGGAGAATCGAAAGAATCACTGCCTCTCGGAACAACCGGCTCTGGAAAATCTGCATCCATTCACGAAACACCCGATTCGGATCTTCACCCTAACCAAACAAGACCTCGAAAGGGCTGCCCATACATGCAAGTTCTCTGCAAAATCTCCAACACCGCCAGTGATGTACGTTGCCGCGTCTGCGGCCAGGGATTCCTCGTTTACTGGTCCCGCACCTCCCGCGCCGAACAGGCCGAAGCACGCACCAAGGTGATTGAAGCCCTTGCGGCACAACACCACGAAGCCTCCGATACCGAACATGTCCATCCCCGCACCGGCTTCAACGTGCCCTCGTGGGGCGGTCTGCCGAAGTTCTCCGGCGCCGCGCTGCTGGGCGGATCCTCCGAGTGGGCCCTCTAATTTTTCAGCGACGTTTTCAGCCCTCCCCCGGAACCCGGCCCCAAAAAGGCCGGGTTTTCCTTGTTCCCAAGACAGCCCTGTTAGAAATCGGCTTAATCTAAACGGTTGATTCGAATCGCCTTGCTCGGCATTAACACCGGTCGCGCCGGGTCTTCTCAGAACCTTGTGGACCGGGCTGTGAAGAAGTGGGAGAAGCCGGTACCGGTTCAGGGGTTACGCACAGGCTTTACCTTCGGTCCGGTTTTCCACCAGCCGTTTTCTAAATGAGGACGGAGTCATAAATCCCTCATTCCATAGGCCCTTAGCTTTAAATCCACATTTCAAGCGCAAACGGCTGCTGCTACTAAGTATGAGTACCTTTTCTTACTGTTTTTAAAGCACTTAGAGCACGCAGACGGCGGCCGGTTGAAAGAATCGAAAACGTTCTGCATCCGGCGGTCATGGCGCTCATCTATAGTGGAGATAGCTGTTGAAACACCCATATCAGCATCAGGAGCGCACCATGCCTACCCTTCTCAAGATCGACGCCAGCCCTCGCGGCGAGTACTCCATCTCCCGCAGCCTCTCCGCCGCGTTCGCCGCGGAGTGGCAGAAGAACAACCCTGAAGGTACGGTCGTGGTCCGCGACCTGATGAAGACCACGCTGCCCTTCGTCGACCTGCCCTGGATCGCCGGCGCCTACACCCCGGCCGAGGCGCACTCGCCCGAGATGCACAACGCGCTCGTGATCTCGAACGAGCTGATCGCCGAGCTCTTTGCCGCCGACCACATCGTCATCTCGACGCCGATGTACAACTTCTCGACCCCGGCCGTGCTGAAGGCGTACATCGACCACATCGTGCGCTTCGGCGTCACGTTCTCGGCCAGCTACGAGGGCCTGATCAAGGGCAAGAAGGTCACCCTGATCATCGCCAGCGGCGGCGTCTACACGCCGGGTTCGCACATGGAAAGCTACGACCGCGAGACCGCGTATTTGAAGCAGATCTTCGGCTTCATCGGCCTCGCCGAGAACCTGGAGATCGTCCAGGCCGGCGGCTCGAACGACGTCGCGCAGGGCAAGAAGACGCAGGCGGAGCTGGTCGCCAGCTTCGTTCCGCAGGTCGTCGCCGCAGCGAAGTAAGCCATCGCAACGCAAAGAAGGGGACAGTCGCGGCCCGCGGCTGTCCCCTTTTGCGTCAACACGCTCGCCCTTTCAGCCCCGGGGAGCGTCCTCGGCAAAACCCTTGATTGCGTTCTTCATCGCGACCATGCTCGGCGCCGCGACCATCGCCAGAAAGCTCAAAGCCACCAAAATATCCCACATGCGCGCTTCTCCTTTAGGTTGAGACTTGTGCGGGTCACTCCGCTGTTTGCCTTATCGGAGAGCTTCGGCGCGCGATGCGCTCACGACACAAAAATCGATACACGTCCGTACCGCGACGTTCGTACCGTGCGGCAAATTACAATAGCCGAATGACTTACGCCGCCGCGATCGAACACCTGTACGCCCTCGGGCAGGAACTTGCGCCTCCGCCAGGCGGCCAGCCACGGCGGAAGTTCGACCTGGCCTACATGCGCGTGCTGATGGAGGCGCTGGGCGACCCGCAGGACGAGGTCCCATCGGTCCTGATCGCCGGCACGAACGGCAAGGGTTCGACCGCGTCCACGCTGGCGTCGATCCTGACCACCGCGGGCTATCGCACCGCGCTTTATACCTCGCCGCACCTCAGCCGCGTGAACGAGCGCATTCAACTCGCGCACCCCGTGCTGCCGAGCGAGTATGGAACCATTGCCGCGCACGGTGCGGACGGGCCGCTGGCGCTCGGCGCCATTGCCGACGACGACTTTGCCCGTATCTACCTGCGCATCGACAAGACGGCGCAGCAGTTGGTCGAAACCGGCGCGCTGCCGCATCCGCCCAGCTTCTTCGAGGTGCTGACCGCGCTGGCCTTCTGTTACTTTGCCGAACAGCGCGCGGAGATCGCGGTGCTCGAGGTCGGGCTGGGCGGAAGGCTCGACGCCACCAACATCGTCGAGCCGCTCTTCGCCGTCATTACGGATATCTCGCTCGATCACCAGGAATACCTGGGCAATACCATCGCCGAGATCGCACGCGAAAAGTGCGGCATTCTGCGCGAGCAGGGGACTCTCATCACATTGCCGCAGCACCCGGAGGCCAACCAGGCCATCGGTGAGGCCGCCATGTCGCTGAATGTGCGTGGCGTCGACGCGGCACGCTATCTGCCGCCCGCCGTCCGCAACGGCGAGCGCCCCGACCCACCCGTACAGCCTGTCATCCTGAGCGGAGCGAAGGCCCCCCGTATTTCGCCTGAAGCCGCACCGGACCCAAACGGCCTGAGTCCCAACCGCTACACCCTGAACCTCGAAGACCCAGCCCATCCGGAACTGCTCGAGGTCGACTCGCCCCTGACCGGCCAGCACCAGCAGCGCAACCTCGCGCTGGCTATCGCGGCCGCGGTCGAATTACGTAACCAAAACGGTTACAACATCACAAACGCCGCGTTGTCGCGGGGGATTCGCAACACAAGCTGGCCCGGCAGGCTCGAGCTGATCCGCCATGCCGGCTCGCCCGATCTGCTGCTGGATGTGGCCCACAACCCAGCAGGGGCATGGACGCTGCGCGCCGCGCTGGCCCAGTTGCCCGAGGACAGGCCGCGCACGCTCATCTTCTCCTGCCTGAAGGACAAGTCGCTCCAGGAGATGTCGCGCATTCTGTTTCCGCTCTTCGACTCGTCCTTTGCGCAGGGCAATGGCGGCGGCGACCCGCTGCGCCGCTACGATCACATCCTGCTCGCCCCGATCGGCAACCCACGCGCCGCAGCGGTCGAAGACCTGCTCGCCGCGGCGCACGCGCTCGAGGTTCCTGCGCACGCGGCGCCGCATCTGGCCGGCGCCTTGAACCAGGCGCGCGCCATCACGCCGGCCGGCGGCCTCATCGTCGCTACCGGCTCGGTGTACCTCGTTGGCGAGATTCGCCACCTCGCGCTCGAACCCACGCTGCATCCGACGCAGGAGCACGCATGAGCGAGATCGAACAGGTGAGGGAAGAGGAAGCCGCAATCCGCACGATGCCGCCGCCCGCGGCGCCGAAGAGGCCCGGTCTGCTACCCTGGCTGACCTATCTGCTGCTGCTGCCGCTGATCGGGTTGGCGACGGCCTTCTTCGGCGCCATCTCGCTGACCTGCTCGCTGTGGGATCAATCCGGCCGCCAGCAGCACGCCATCGCGCGCGCATGGGCTCGCGTGCTGTTGCTGATCTCGCTTTCACCGGTCGAACTGATCGGGGCGGAGCACCTCCACACCCACGAGGTCGCGGTCTACGCCTCGAACCATACCAGTTACTACGACACGCCCGTCCTCTTCGCCAAGCTGCCCTTCCAGTTCCGCATCTTCGCGAAGATCGAGCTTTGGAAGGCGCCGTTCATCGGATGGCATCTCGACCGGTCGGGCCAGGTGCCGATCGATCAGAAGAGCGCTCGCTCGGCCATCGCCGGGCTGCTGCGCGGGGTGAAGACCCTGCAGGCAGGTCTGCCGCTGGTTCTTTTTCCCGAAGGCGGTCGCACCGCCGACGGCAAGCTGCAACCCATGGCCTCGGGCGCGGCCTTCATGGCGATCAAGGCGCAGGTTCCGCTAGTGCCGCTGGCGCTGATCGGCACCTACGAACTACTGCCCATCCACACCTACTTTTTGACGCCTCGTCCCCTGAAGATCGTCATCGGGGAGCCGATCTCGACCGTGGGTCTGACGACCAGGGACGCCGAAGCGCTCTCCGAACGCCTGCACGCCGAGATCTCACGGCTTTACTTCGAGCAGTCCAACACGCCGCCAGCCTGAGCGAAGCGGAGCCGTCGACGCTGCTACGATTGAAGCAGCCGCCATGTCCAAGCCACGTATCGCCATTCCGCTTCCCACCAGCACCGACCAGCCCTATAACCAGCTCAACTGGCCCGCCTACGCCACAGCCATCGCGCGATGCGGGGGCGAGCCCGTCGTCGTGTCGCTCGATCTCTCGCCGCGCGCGATCGTCGAACTGGCGAATACCTGCCAGGGCGTGCTGCTGCCCGGAAGCCCGGCCGATGTGAACCCGTGGAAGTACGGCCAGCAGCCCGACGAGGCTACCGCGCCGGCCGACCTGCCGCGCGAAAACGTAGACGAACTGCTCCTGCAGGACGCGCACAATCTCTACAAGCCGATCCTTGGCATCTGCTTCGGGACGCAGATGTTGAATGTCTGGCGCTCCGGCACGCTGGTGCAGGATCTGACCATCCTGCCCGTCAACCATAGCGCTGCGCGCGGCGTCGCCGTCGCCCATACCGCGGCCGTCGCCGAGGGATCCTTGCTGGCCTCGATTACGCGGGAGGTGGTTGACGAGGAGCGCATCCCGGTGAACTCCAGCCACCACCAGGCGGTCGGCATCGCGGGCGACGGCCTGCGGGTCTCCGCGCGCTGCCCGCAGGACGGCGTCGTTGAGGCCATCGAGGGCGGCCAGGGCGAAGCGCACGACGCACTGGCCAGCCGCCCCGCGCACTTCGTCCTCGGCGTGCAGTGGCATCCCGAGCGGACCTTCGATCAAAGCCCTATCTCCGCCGCGATCTTTGCACGCTTCGTCGCGGAGGCCGCCGCCTGGAAGCCCCGTCCCATTCACACCTCGGTCGCGAGCCGCTAGCCGTGCCAACCCTTTCGCAGACCGAACTGGCCGCGCTGCTGGCGCCCTTCGCCGAGACGCCGGCCCCGGTGCTGGCGCAGCTTTCGACCTACCTCGACCTTCTGTTGAAGTGGAATGCCCGGACCAACCTGACGGCGATCCGCGACCCACGCGAGATCGTGGCGCGGCACTTTGGGGAGTCTCTCTTCACAGGCGCCCATCTGCCGCTATGTGGGACCTTGCTGGACTTCGGCTCTGGCGCGGGCTTTCCGGGCCTGCCAATCCAGCTTTTGCGTCCTGAGATTCGGGTGACGCTGGCGGAATCGCAGAATAAGAAGGCGAGCTTCCTCCGAGAAGCGGTCCGCACGCTGGGCCTACAGACAGAGGTCTGGTCGGGGCGCGTCGAGGATATGCCCGCCTCGCGGCGCTTCGACGCGGTCACGCTGCGCGCGGTGGACAATCCCCAGGCGGCCATGGCTGGCGCCAGCGTTCGCGTGGCCGTGGGCGGCACGCTGGCGAGCCTAACCTCCGATGTTTCAGGCGCTGCGGATGCGCTACTCCTGCCACGAAGCACGGATCGCTACCTCGTAATGACGCGCTGCTAGCAGCTAACGATGTTCCACGTGGAACAAGGTGTCGCATCTCTACCGCTTTCGTAACCTGAGAGAGGCCGGGGCTCAGCGGCAACCTGTGCGTCGCTGTGGATATAGTCGCGCGCCCACAGAGAATGTTCCCGGTAAATCCCTCATTGTAAGCCGTTTCATGCCTTCCACCGCCGACTTCAATTCCTACAAAGTTGCAGCCTCCGATCCATCGAGGGATGGTGACGGCAGGTTACTTTCCGTAGTTTGGAGTACATGGGCGGCGCTCCTGCAAGGCCTCGGAGGTCGAGATGACGACACAGATCAACACGCGAAAAACGGGAATACGCCGGCTTTTCGGCGAGGGAGCCATCTCCTTTTTCCCGACTTCAAAATCCATGTCGAAATCCGAGATCGCGTTGGTTGCGGCGGTGCCGCTATTTCTCTTCAGCCTGCACCTTGTCGCCATCTATCCCTCGGTCCTTCTGAGCGCCTCGATCGTGTCCCTGGCGGTTGTGGCGATCTGGAGCGCGCGACAGATTCGCCAGATCCTGAGGCCGGGTGTTCCGGACGAGAGCGAGTCGATCATGAACTTCTCCAGCCTTGGCGCGCTGACCTGCATCTGCGAGGAGAGCCAGCCGGGCCTGACGCATCGCGCGGAACGCCGTGCGAGCTGTCGCACCTGCGGCCATGCCATCGTGCATCGCGAGGAGGCGCGCCTGGACACGGTACTCTCGCCAAGGGAGATTGCCCAGATCGCGGCCAAGCTGCGGGAAGCTGCGGTGGATGCGCGTGGAATGGCGATTCCATCGAGCGTTGAGAATATCGACCAGTTGGTCGACTACCTGCATCATGCCGAACCACCCCAGCCGCCGAACGATCCGCCGAAGCTCGTGCCGCGTCGCCATTTCGCCTGACCACCACGTTCCACGTGGAACATCGACTCCTGAATCGTGGAACAACGGCCATCCGCCCCAAGCGAGATGGCCGTTTTCCTTGGGATGCACAGGCTTCCTCAGCCCCGGCGTATTGCCAGCCCGCGCGACTCCCGCTACGCTGGGAGAGCCACTATGCCCACCGACGCAGTCTCACCAGCCCGCCCACTCCAAACCCCCAAGGGCAAGGTCATCGCCGTCGTCAACCAGAAGGGCGGCGTCGGCAAGACCACCACCGCCATCAATCTCGCGGCGGAGTTCGCGCTCGAAGGCCTCGACATCCTCCTGATCGACTGCGACCCGCAGGCCAACGCCACCGGCGGCCTCGGCATCCAGCGCCAGAAGGACGACGACAAGCAGCGTCTCTCGATCTACGACATCCTGCTCGGCGGGGCGACCATCGAAGAGGCGATCATCCCAACCTCGGTGAAGACGCTCTCGCTCGTTCCGGGAAGCAAGAATCTTATCGGCGCCAATCTGGAGCTGGTCTCGCAGCCTCGCCGCGAGTTTCGCCTGCGCGAGGCCATCGAGCCGATCCGGGCGAAGTATCCCATCATCCTGCTGGACTGCCCCCCGGCGCTTGATCTGCTGACGCTGAACGCGCTGGTGGCGGCCGACGGCTTGCTCGTTCCAATGCAGGCGGAGTACTTCGCGCTCGAGGGCATCTCCGAACTGATGGGGACGCTCGACCGCGTCGCCCAGGCCTTCAACCCGCAGTTGGCGCTTGAGGGCGTTCTGCTGACGATGTATGACGACCGCACCAATCTTTCGCAGCAGGTGAGCGCGAATCTGAAGGCATTCTTCGGCGACAAGCTGCTGCTGACGACGATTCCGCGGAACGTTCGTCTGGCGGAGGCGCCGAGCCACGGTCTGCCGGTCTCGGTCTACGATCCGCGCTCGAAGGGCGCGGAGGCCTATTGCGACCTTGCCAGCGAACTGTTGAGCCGCAACAACATCACCAGTCCGGCGCAGCATCAGCGCGATCTGGACGCGGTCGAGGCGTCGAAGCTCGCCACGCGAGAGCTGGAAGCGCCCGAGCCGAAAAAGAAGAAGAGCATCTGGCCATTCGGCTCGAAGTCCGAGCCGGTTTCGATCGTTCCGAAGTAAAGAGAGACAAATCAAGGCTTTGCGGAACCCTGTCCCGGTTCGCACTCGGCGCAGATTCTCCGCTTCGCTCAGGATGACAGATTTTATCGGCGATTCTTCCACAAACGCCAAATGAGAAGGTAAACCGAATGACCGCACCCGACAAACGCCGCGCCCTCGGCAAGGGCCTTGAGACCCTGCTTCCGCCCCGTCCGTCCGCCGCTGCCGCCGAGACTGGCGGCAGACCGCTCGAGATTCCGCTCGGCCAGATCGACCGCAACCCCTTCCAGACCCGCACGACCTTCGACGAATCGAAGCTGAACGAGCTTGCGGCCAGCATCACGGCCACCGGAGTCGTGCAGCCGATCGTGGTGAAGGCGCTGAATGGCGGGCGCTACCAGCTCATCACCGGCGAGCGCCGACTGCTGGCGTCGAAGAAGGCAGGCAAGGAGACGATTCCGGCCATCGTCCGCACGGTTTCAGACGAGCAGGCGATGGAGATGACCATCGTCGAGAACCTGCAGCGCGCCGATCTGAACCCGATGGAGCAGGCGCGCGCCTACCATCGGCTCAGCCAGGACTTCCACATGACGCAGGAGCAGATGGCCATCAGGACGGGCAAGGAGCGGGCCAGCGTCGCAAACTTTTTACGGTTACTGCGTTTACCCGAATTAATCCAGCAGAAGGTGGAGGCGGGCGATCTGAGCTTCGGACACGCGCGAACGCTGCTCGCGCTGAGTACGCCGGAGCAGATTGCGTCCGCCGCGCAGAAGGTGATCGCGCTGTCGATGTCGGTCCGCCAGACCGAAAGCTATGTGCAGGGGCTGATGAATCCCGAGTCCAAACCCGGTAAGATCGAAAAGATCGAGGCCGCGCAGGATCCGAATGTACACGAGGCGCAGAACCAGTTGCAGCGCGTGCTGGGCCTGAAGGTGCGGATCGAGGACAAGAAGGGCAAGGGCAAGGTCATCATCGAATACTCCGGCCTCGAGGACTTCGACGCCATCATGGCCGCGCTGGGCGACCGCAATGTGATTGAGGAAGAGTAGAGTATGTGCGCATTACAGTTACAAATCGCCCCGCGAATCCGGACGGTCCGATGAAGGCCTCCGCGCTCGAGTTTCGCCTGCGTTATTTTCTTCATGGTCTGGTCTACACGCTGGGTTTCTGGGCGCCGTGGAACTATGCGCTGCACCTCGACCCGCCGGGGCCGAACTCGCACACCTGGGGTCTGCTGGCCGCGACGCTGTCGAAGGCCGGGTTGATGAACATCGGCGCGGACTTCGACCTGCTGCTGGCGCTTGGCATCGCGTTTGCGGTCGGCGGCGCGCTGCTGCGAACGTGGGGTTCGGCGTACCTGGGCGCGGGCATCGTGCAGGATGGCAGCATGCATGCGGGCGTCGTCGCGGACGGGCCGTACCGGCATCTGCGCAACCCGCTTTATCTCGGCACCTTCCTGCACAGCTTTACGCTCACGCTGCTGATGCCGCCAAGCGGCGCCATCTGGACGCTCGTGCTGATCGGCGTCATGCAGATCCGGCTGATTCTCGGCGAAGAGGCGTTTCTGGAAAGCACGCTGGGCGCGCCGTACCTTGCGTACTGCCAGCTTGTGCCGCGCCTGCTGCCGTCGCTGAAGACGCGCATCGCCGCCGCAGGCAAGCCGCCTGCGTGGGGACAGGCGTTTCTGGGCGAGCTGTATATGTGGGGCGTGGCCTGCTCGTTCGCCTTCGCGGGATGGAACTACAACGCGCGCCCGCTGATCAAATGCGTGATCATATCGCTGGGGCTGTCGCTGGTGGCGCGGGCATTTATCAAGGGCCCGAAAAACAGGGAGTAGGAAACAGGGAATAAAGCTCCGCCGACAAATCCAGTTGCGCGGCATGAGCGTCGGCACGATACTTGGGGCCATGAAGATTCCCGCGACCTGTCTCGCTCTTGTGTTCGCGCCGCTACTTTGCGCGCAGACATCCGCACCGCCGCAGGCGCCAGGCGGCTCGGTCACCGGGCATGTGATTGCTTCGGACACGCAGCGCCCGGCTCGCTTCGCGACAGTGTATCTGTTGCCGAAGGACGAGACGCTGAAGGGCGATGCCTCAAAGCGGGACTCGCAGGCGAAGAAAGCCGAAGATCGCCTCACCATGGTGAGCGTCGAAAGCGAACTCGATGGCAGCTTCAACGTCCAACGGTTGCCACCGGGCGATTACTTCGCATTGGCGACCGCGCCCGGCTATATCGTGCCGGTGCAGCTGCCGGTATCCAGCGAGGACAAGCTCGCCACGCCGGATATGAATGTGGTGCTGGCCTCGGTTCCAGTGGTTCATGTCGCCACCGACCAGACTTCGACAGTGGACCTGACGATGGAGCGGGGAGCTTCGATCTCAGGCGTCGCGCGCTATGACGACGGCACGCCGGTGGGCGGTCTTTATCTGCGCGTGCAGCCGGCTACGGGGCTGGAGCTACCGGAGAACTACGGACTTGGCCAGGCGCTCATGCAGATCGCCTTCGTCAACCAACGCAGCATCGCGACTGCGCTGGATGACGGGAGCTATCGCTTATACGGCCTGCGCCCCGGCAAGTATGTCGTCACCGCGACGCTCTCCACGGCGCGCGAGACGCGGACGTCAAACGCCGGGCAGAGTCCCTTGAGCAGCAGTTGGCAGGGTCTCACAGTCTATGCTCCGGGAGAGTTTCGCAGGTCCAAGGCTCAGATCGTCGAACTCAAGGACGGTGAGCAGAGGACCGGCGTCGATCTGGCGGTGACGCTTCAGATCTTGCACGGCGTCCGTGGGAGGGTGCTTGCCAATGGAAGCCTGCACCCCATCGCCCATGCATCCGCTCTGCTAAAGGATGATGAGGGTTATCGCAAATTCCTCGGTGTCGCCGATGGAGCGTTCCACTTCGACTATGTGCCGTCCGGAACCTACAAGCTGGCGATCACGGACGGGACCGACTGGACCGGCTCCGCGAAAGACATGAGCGCGGAAAGCATTGCACCGATGTACAAGAATGCCGACATCACGGTGATCGTCGGGGAGCACGATGTCGTGCTGGACGATATCGTGCTGGAGCCCTTGAAGCAGGGAATAGGGAAGTAGGAGTAAGCGAGCGGCTGGCGACGGTGGCAGCTAGTCCATATTCTTAAGCCCTATTCCCTGCTTTTGAACTACTTCTTCGGCGGAGCGATGGTGTCCTTGGCGACCTTGGCGACGCGGAACTTGACCACGGTCTTGGCCTTGATCTTGATGGTCTCGCCGGTCTGGGGGTTGCGGCCGAGGCGCGCCTTGCGCTCCGCCTTGACCAGCTTGCCGATGCCGGGGATGGTGAACTCGCCGTTCTTCTTGGTCTCCTTCACGGCGGTCTCGGCGAGCAGCTCCAGGAAGGCCGAGGTCTGCTTGTTCGTGAGTTCCATCTTCTCGGCCAGCGCGCGGACGAGTGCGGTCTTGGTCATACCCTTTGCCATGGTGTTGCTCCTTCGTCGATTCGAGGTGTAGTGCGTATAAAAATCCTGGTCGCGGCCGAAATCGCCAGTATTCATGCGGGTTCGGAGTACTGTACCGCAATCCACCTTCGGCCCTTCGCGGGGCTTTGTCAACCGGAATTGTCGGGTTTCCACAGGTTTTTTCGGGTTTTTACCGGATTCATGTCGAAAACAGGCTAAAAACCCCGGAAATTTGAAGGGGAAGCGAGAAAACCCGTGTGTTGACGCGGGTTCGATGAGCGCCGCCGACCTGGCGACCGTCGCCGTCGTCTGTCATCCTCGCGGAGGGTCCGCTTCTGCCTTGCGCCAGTTGCTAAGGGACAAAACCGGCAGTCGCAAAGGCGAAAAGCAGATTCCCTGCGGGAAGGACAAACAAGAAGACAAGGCTAAAACAACGGCTCTTTCGGCTTCGGCGCAAGCGGCTCGTTCAGCAGCGCGACCATCGGATAGGCCAGCTTCATGTGCGTCAGGATGTCGCTCACCAGCGCCGGCTGGAGTGCGTGTTCGATCGGCAGCGTCGCGGAGACGCCCCACTGCCGCTGCAGGATCAGATCCATCGCCGCGTGATCGGCGGGGAAGCCCTTCGGTCCGCGCGTCATCCTGACGGGGTCGATCGGCGTCATCGCCTCGCGCAGCTTCTTCGCGTTCATGATCTTGCGCAGGCGCTCGTGGTGGTCGAGCAGATGCCGCCGGATCGCGAGCAACTGCTCCTTCTCCGGCATGTAGACGCCCGCCGCGATCATCACGCCGCGCTCGCCAATCTCGAGGTAGAAGCCGCCGCCGGAGGTCTTTTCGAGGCCTTGTCTGGTCCACCAGGCCGACACATGCGTCTTGTACGGTTGCTTGTTCTTGCTGAACCGGATGTCGCGATAGATGCGCATCACGGCCTTCTGCGGCGGACGCACGTAGTCGGGCGCGAACTTCGCGAGGCCGGCGTTGATCTCCTCGGCCAGCGCCAGCATGGGCGCCTTCAGTTCCTTCTCATAGACCGGCTTGCGCTCGTCGAACCAGACGCGGTCGTTGTTCTTCTTCAGGCCTTTCAGAAAGGCCAGCGCCGCCTTGGATAAATGCACGCTCATGGCTTCATGTTAGCCGAGAACGGCCGGTCGTAGCTCGACCGGATCATGAGCGGCAGGCCATCATCGACGGCCTCTCGGCGTCGATCGAGCACTTCCAGCAGGGCGTACCGGGCGCGACGCCGGAGGATGTGATGGCGCCCGTGCTGCTCACCCAGTACTTCGACACGCTGCGCGACATCGGCACACGCGGCGGCACGAACACGCTCTTCCTGCCCAATAACCCGGCGCGGCGCACGACTTCCTGATGCAGATCACGGCAGGCCTGCGCAGCGGGATTACCCGCAGCAGCTTGCCCAGGGTGTCGCCGCAGCGCCATCGCGCGGCCCACAGGGAACTGGACCGCTGCCGCAGTAGAGGCTTGTGAAACTGCGCTCTAAAAGGTGAACCGCCATTACTTCCCACAAGCCGACTTGTCGTTACTAATGCAGCTCCATGAGTGCATTGGCGATTTGTATGAATGGAGCCCCAACTTTAAGTATGCCTTCTGGCATTCCGCAAGAATCTAGCGTCCACTCGCCAAAGCCGAAAGCATCTGATCGCCTCGTGCGACTATTATGCCTCAGCCGTACTCACAAATGCGCGAACAGTCAACGGTCTGAGAAGAGATTTACTGTATACTCCGTCCGCAGGGGCGGGGTTCAATCAGGCAATGAGCTGGGAGCGAATTCGGCGAGGCAAAGGAGTGTCAATGAAGAAGAAGGTTATTGCGTCGTGGATTTTGCTTTTGCTATTAGCATTTTTCGCTTATGAATGGAGGTACAGCAATGACATGCAGGAGCATATTGCTTTGGTAAACCTTCATTTGGAAATGGCAAGAACAAATGCATCGCTCTCTACAGGCTTGATCGGTTCAATTCAAACGTTGACCGACGAGTCGAATGTAGCCGGGGAGATTATCGAAACCCACGAGCATGTTCACACCTTGAAGGACGAAATTCTCGCGTGGAAAATCAAAAAAACTTTGGAACATTGTGAAACCATTGGCGAGGCCATCCCCGCAGCGGTTTCCAAGTGGCAAGAGAGTATTTAGCGAAACATGGGAGAAGCTGATGTCGCTTTGTTCAAATTGTGGGAGCACAATCCCGGAAAATAATGCATTTTGCGGCAAGTGCGGCAACCCCGTCACCACCGAACCCACGCTCCTTCAGGCGACTACCCCCTCGTCTTCTGAGATGTCCGCGCCTTCAGTTTTAACTGAACAACTAAGTTCAGGGTTTTCTCGCAAGGTTGCCATCGGAGTCATTTTCGCGGTGCTTCTCTTTGTGGCAATGATCCTTCTCACTGCAAAGAAATCGGGGCAATCGACGGCCGCTACTACTCCAGCAAGTGTCCCGATTTCGGCCCCTGTCTCATCCGCAGATGCAAACCCAACCTGGGATAAGAACGAGTCCGTCAACTCTATAGATGGGGTAAAAACTACGGTTTACCGGGACTCCAATGGCAGATCGACGATCATAGTGCGTTTAAAAGGGAAAGCACTCGAAGCTTACGTAATTACACCGGAAATGGTTGGATATGATGATACATCTGTTCGAATCAGGTTCGACGATGAACGACCGGTCCGCCAGAGCTGGTCACGTTCTTCGGATTATCACGCACTGTTCGCCTCGAACCCGCGTCAATTCGTTGCGAAGTTACAAGCGAGTAAGAAGCTTTATCTCGAATATCATCCATATCAAAAGGTGGCTGAGACGATCAGCTTCGACGTGTCCGGACTCACCCTGCCACAATCGTTTTTTGAGTCATATGACAAACGCCACAAGCAAGAACAGGCTGCATGGCAGAAGAAGTTTGATGCCTGCGTAAAAGACGATCAAATCTTCGACACGGATCGGCAAAAACGTGACTATTGCAAGGTAATGACTCAATGAAACAAGTGGCATAAAGCTCCGCTGAAGCCAACAGACAAATGGCGTCCAATCGATTAACAACCGCTGTCAACAGGGCAAAAGTGCGCTCCCGCGATCCAGAAGGTCAATTGACGAAAACAGCCCGATGCACTTATTGAGCACTCGCTCAGGTGGCGTGGGATGCAATTACTCTCAATAAACGCCCTTATCGTCATCGGCCATCGGATGTATTGGTCCTCCTTGCGCTAACCTCAAACAGTGACTTTCGAACAAGACACTATCGTCGCCATCTCGACCCCGCCCGGCCGCGGCGGCATCGGCATCGTGCGGCTGTCGGGGCCGCGGGCGAAGGAGATCGCCGAGCCGCTGCTGCGTCTGCGACACGCTTTGGCGGCGGGGCAGGCTCGCTTTGCCGAGGTGCTCGACCCGGACACGGGCTTGGTGTTGGATGAGGCGGTCGTCACCTACTTTCAGGGTCCGCGCTCCTACACGTCGGAGGATGTGGTCGAGATCGCCGCGCATGGCTCGCCGGTGCTGCTGGGGGCGATCGTTCAGGCGTGCCTCGACCGGGGCGCAAGGCTGGCTGAGCCGGGCGAGTTCACCCAGCGGGCGTTTCTCGCCGGGCGGCTCGACCTCACGCAGGCCGAGGCCGTCCACGACCTCATCGAATCGAGCACGCTGCACCAGGCGCGCGTGGCGGCGCGGCAGCTTGGCGGCAGCCTCTCGCGCGTCCTATCCCCGATCAAAGAAAGCCTGATTCAACTGATCGCCGCGCTCGAGGCCGGTATCGACTTCGCCGAGGACGACCTCGACCTGATGCCGCAGCCGGAGATCGCCGCGCGCATCGCCGGAGTCGAAGCCCCGCTGCGGGCGCTGGCCGACAGCTACCGCTACGGACGCATCGTGCGCGAGGGCTTCACGCTGGCGATCGTGGGCAAGCCGAACGCGGGCAAGAGCTCGCTCTTCAACCGGCTGCTCCAGCGCGACCGAGCCATCGTCACCGCGCAGCCCGGCACCACGCGCGACCCCATCCAGGAGCGGCTCTCGCTCGGCGGCATCCCGGTCGAGCTGATCGACACCGCCGGCCTGCGCGAGGCGCCCGCCGGCCCCGAGGGCGAGGCCGAACGCCAGGGCATCGCACGCAGCGGCGCCGCCATGGCCGAGGCGGACGTGGTACTGCTCGTCGTTGACGCGACCGACCCGGACCACGGCGAAGCCTTTGAAACATGGTCGAAGCTGGAGGGCCGCGCCGCGCTGCTGGTCGTCAACAAGGCCGACCTCATCGCCGCGCCGCCAGCGTTTCCCGTTCCACATCGCATCGTCTCGGCGAAGACCGGGGCCGGCGTCGAAGAGCTGAAAGAGGCGCTGCTCCAGACCTTCGCGCACGCCGCGCCCACAGGCGACTCGGCGCTGATTACGAACCTGCGCCAGCACGGGGCCATCGCCGCCGCGCTCGCAGCCTTATCCGCCGCCGCACGCGCACTGCGGGAGACGATGCCGCACGAGATGCTGCTGCTCGACCTCTACCAGACGCTCGAGTCGCTCGACAGCCTGACCGGCGCGACCACGGCGGACGACATTCTGCGGCTCATCTTTTCGACCTTCTGCATCGGCAAGTGATGCCTCACGCTTCCACCCTCTTGTAACTGCTGTTTCAGCAGAGGCTCTTACGGATTCGCAGCCGTCTCATGTACCTCCGCCGTCACCTCGGGGAAGACGGCGTGCGGGTCGGCAAGCAGCTTCGACGGCTTGCCGCGCAGGCTCTGGTCGAAGAAGGCGAGCACGGTCTGGCGCAGGATGTCGTCGACCCGCGCCGGGGCGATCGGCCCAGTGAAGTGGCCGCGGTGCAGCGGCGGGAGCAGGGGCTGGTCGCTGAAGTCGAGGTGCTGCGTGTCCCTCACGAAGAGGCGCGTGCCGCCGTACCGGGCGAAGCTGCGGTCGACGGCGGCGAAGTCCGCGCGGTCCTTCTGATCCTCGACCGTGCCGGGCGGCGGCGTCTTCGCGAGCTCGTCCCTGCGGCCGACCGACACCTGCTCATAAAAGATCAGCACCGGCTGGGCGGAGGTGCGGCTGGCGAGCGCGCCGAAGGTCCAGCCGTCGAGGTTTACTGCCGCCTTGATCCTCGGATCCAGCCCGCACAGCCGCAGCGACGCCGCGCCGCCGAAGGAGTGACCGTACGCGCCGACGATGTTCGTATCCACGCGTCCGTGCAATGGGTCGTCGGCGTCGGCGTTCAGCGCGGCCAGCCGGTTCAGCGCGAAGAGATCGTCCGCGGCCCAGATGTCGAGCGTGGCGTTCCAGTAGTCGATCTGCTGCTCGGCCGTCGCGGAGGCGCCCAGCGGACCTTCGATCGGCTCAGAGCCCGCGATGACGCGGCCATCCTGCAGCAGCACGCGGCCGGAGTTGTACGGGTGATCGACCGCGAGGACGATGTAGCCGTGGCTCGCCAGATCCTCGGCCAGCGCCGTGTTCTGCACCCGTTCGCCGCCCCAGCTATGGCCGAAAATGAGCACCGGGAACGCGACTCTCTGAAGGTCAGGCGCGACGGGAGCGTCCCAGCGCGAGTTCGTCTTCACCAGCGGCTCGTAGAGATCCTTATAACCAACCTCGCGCCAGCGTTTATAGGCCGCCACCGGCTGCTGCGAAGGCAGCGCCGGATACCAGATCTGCGCGACCAACTGGCGGCTGCCGCCGGCCGCCGACCCGGCGACGCCATCCGCATGCCGGCTCGTGTCGGTCATATCCAGAATGCGCGTGCCCACGGCATACGGCCCGGTGGGCGCGGGCAGGCGATGCCGCTTCACGATCAGCATCAGCGCCAGCGCGGAGGCAGCTGCGACGCAGGCCAGCGCGGCCAGCAGACGCCACAGGCCCCAGCGTCGCGGTGGATCGTAGCTGTAGCGTTGGGTCATATCGCCAATCTACCTGACCTGCGCGTCGGCAAGCCGCAGCATCGACATGCCGGTGTCGCCCAGCGGCGTCCACTCCGGACCGGCGCTGGCGGGCTTGCCGCGCGTGAAGACGGCCACCGCGCCGGCCTTGCGAAAGGTCTCGAGCGTGCGGGCCTGCTCGGCGGGCGTCTGTCGCCAGAAGAGATCGATGTCGGCGGGCGAGGCGATCTCGCTGGTGATCTGCAGATGCGCGATGTAGGCCCAGTCGCTGTGCAGGTTGGCGGTCCAGCCCAGCACGCCGACCTGACTCATCGGCGGCAGACCCTGCGCCACCACGGCCTCGCCGATCTTCCACTCCACGTTGTTGCGGGGAGACTTGTGGTGCAGAAGGTTGCGCCACACCGGCGCCTGCGTCAGCAGCAGATTGCCCGCCAGCCCGATCAGCAACAGCCCGCTCACGGCGCGAACGCGGCCCGTCGTCATCATCTCCACCTTCAGCGTCGCGCCCGCGAAGAGCTGCAGCGCGATCAGCGCAAGAAAGCCCGCAAGGTATCGTCCTTCGAGATGCACCGGAAGATAGATCGCGACGCCCAGCAAGCCGAACCAGAGCGCCCACGAGACATTCCCGACGTAAATTCGCAGCAGCGCGCGAGCCTGCGCGTCGCGCAGCAGCAGGCCCAGCGCCAGCAGGAAGGCAAAGAAGAGCGGCATCCGCAGCAACACCAGGGCAAGATCGCTGATGCACTTCACCAGCGCAATCAGTTGATAGCGCGGCCTGATCAGGTGGCGGTAGCCCTCATACCAGTAGGGCGGATCGTAGTACGGCACATACGTCGCATGGATGGGGGCGGTAAAGCCGTAGACGCGGGGCGACTCCTGCAGGATGGCGCTCGGATGCAGCGGTGCGCCGAACTCCGGCGGATCGTCGTCCCACCGTGCGAAGCGCGCCATCGACGTCTTCGGCCATGCGATGTTCGCGGGCTGCCTGCCGCCCTCCCAGTGCACCCACTTCTGCAGCCGGTTCACGTGCCATGCGTAGTTGATTGCGCCGGATTCGCCCAGAGTTCTGTGGCCAACCGCCGACGAAAGCGCGATTCCATAGACCGCGACGATGGAGGCGAAGACCGCCGCCGCGGCGAAGAGCGGCACGCGCACCGAGCGCCAATGTCTACGCCAGCGCAGCGCCAGCAGAGCCAGCATGCCGCAACCGAGCGGCAGAAAGATCGCCTTCACGAGAAAGCCAACGCCGAGCACGAGCCCCATGCTCAGGCCCCAGCGCACGCTGCCTCGGCGCTGCGCCAGCGCAACCGTCCACCTCCAGCAACGCGCCGCAAGACCGCAGAAGAGGAAGAAGAGCGTGGTCACCAGCTCGTCCGGGTTCACCCGCGAGACCTGTCCCAGGCAGATCTGTGTCGCGACAAAGAAGGTCAGTCCCGCGATCCAGAGCAGCGTCTTTCGCCGTTCGTGCGCGGGCGTACTGCCGACGATCCCCGGCAGAATCGTCACCAGAAAATAGAGAAACGCTGCGTAGTTCGCCGCGAAGATGGAGAAGTTCAACACGCGGATGGCGGCCCAGTCGCCGCCCGGCCCAGCCGCGAAGAGCGGTCGTTCCGCAGCCAGCAGCGCCGGATACCCCTGGCTCCAGAGCGGGTTCAGGGCCGAGCGCCAGTCGTGGCGCTCGATGGCGCGCGCGATGTCGAGATACTGCACCGCGTCCGAGCCGTAGACGTCGCCGTCGTCGGTGTTGCCGTAGAGATTTTCGACCGCGCCCAGCACAAGGATCAGCACGCTGACCGCAAGCAGGATCAGCCGCATGCGCGGACGCGCCGTGGGGATGGAGTCGATCTTCATGCGAGCGGCGGACGGGCGTGCGGCATGGGCAAACTATATCGCACGGGGAAGACCGCACCGATACAACTTTTTGCGGTGGTCCTCCTACCCCAAAAGCTCGTCATCCTGAACGAAGTGAAGGACCCCGTATTGGCCCTTGCTCTTGCCGTTGCCTGTTCTCTTGTTTGTCATTCCCGTGGGGAATCTGCTTCTGTACCTGCAGCGTCGCAAAATCCAGTGTCATCTTGAGCGCAGCGAAAGACCTGCGTCTCGTACGGAGCGGCGTCGCAGCGCAAGGCAATACGCAGGTCCTTCGCTCCGCTCAGGATGACGAGCTGTTTGGGCATGGGCATAAACTGGTATCCATGAACTTTCCCGTCACCCGCATGCGCCGTCTGCGCCGCACGGAGGCCATCCGGTCGCTGGTCCGCGAGACGCACCTCCGTCCCGAGTCGTTGATCTACCCGCTCTTTATCTGCCCCGGAGAGGGCGTGCGCAAGGAGATCGGCTCCATGCCCGGCGTCTTCAACCTCTCGGTCGACGAGGCCGTGAAGGAGGCGCACGAGTGCGCGGAGCTGGGTCTCGGCGGCCTGCTGCTCTTCGGCCTGCCGGCGGAGAAGGACGAGCAGGGCACCGGCGCCTGGGCTTCGGACGGCATCGTTCAAACGGCTCTGCGCGTCTTCAAGTCGGAGAGCAAGCTGAAGCCCCTGACCATGATCGCCGACGTCTGCCTCTGCGAGTACACCTCGCACGGCCACTGCGGCATCGTCGCCCGCGATGGCGATCACTACGAGATCGAGAACGATTCGAGCATCCAGCTCATCGCCAAGGCCGCCGCATCGCTCGCAGCCGCGGGCGCGGATATCGTCGCGCCCAGCGACATGATGGACGGCCGCATCGACGCCATCCGCCACGCGCTCGATGAAGGCGGCCACGCCATGACGCCCATCATGAGCTACGCGTCGAAGTTCGCCTCCGCCTTCTACGGACCCTTCCGCGAGGCCGCCGACTCCGCTCCCGCCTTCGGCGACCGGCGCAGCTACCAGATGGACGGGGCCAACCTGCGCGAGGCCATGCGCGAGATCGAACAGGACGTCGTCGAAGGCGCGGACATGATCCTGATGAAGCCCGCGATGCCGTATCTCGACGTCATCCGCGCCGCGAGAGAGCGCGTCGACCTGCCGCTGGGCGCGTACCAGGTTTCGGGCGAGTACAGCATGCTGCACGCAGCCTTCCAGCGCGGCTGGCTGGAACCCGAACGCGCCATGATGGAGTCGCTGCTCAGCATCCGCAGAGCGGGGGCGGACTTCATCGTGACGTACTTCGCCAAGGATGCGGGGCGGGTGCTGGGATGAACGGCGATTGGGAGTTCAGGCCGGGTTATCCGCTCGCAGATTGCGCTGCTGCGTGGAAGAAGCATCGCAATCTTCGCGGAGTTCCGATTGCGTTCCTTGTGGGTTGGGCGCCCTTCGCACTATTTGTCGCGTTTCCGGTGGGGTCGATCTTTCACCAGCATGGTCTGAAGGCCTTACTGGCGCCGGGCATTTTGATGCTTCTGTACTTCTTTTGCTTCGCCGCAATCGATGGGAAGAGACTGTCTTTCCTGTGTCCACGTTGCGGGTCGAAGTTTTACAGGAATGGACCAGGGATCTTCGGCCTGAACCGATTCGCACGCAAGTGCCGCAACTGCGGCCTTCGGAAATGGCAGTGCGACGGACCTATGCCCGTCGAGTAGCAACGTAAGCCTGTTTTTCTCAAGAGGAATGAAAGTGCTGGGGCGCCCCACCCTTTGCAAAGGCGCGAAGGATGGGGCGCCCAGGCATTGTGAGCGCGTTCTGAATCCCATGACTGAGCAACCAAACCAAACCCGTAGCTGGACCCGCATCGACGGCGTCGACTGCCTGCGCGCGCTGGCGATCTTTTACGTCCTGATGAACCACGTGAACATGCGTCTGCGCGGCGCGCGCATTCCGTACACCCACGGCATGCCCAAGCAGTTGGTCGTCGCGCTGGTCTGGCAGGGACAGCCCGGCGTGCAGATCTTCTTTGCTGTCTCCGGCTTCCTCATCGCGGCGACGACGATCCGGCGCTGGGGCACGCTCGGCGACGTCCGTATCAAGGACTTCTACCTCATCCGCTTCGCGCGCATCGCGCCGCTGCTGCTGACGCTGCTCGCCATCCTCAGCCTGCTGCACGCGCTGCATGTGCCGAACTACGTCGTGAAGCCACAGACCGGCGGCCTGGGCCGCGCGCTTGTCGCCGCACTGACGTTTCACATCGGCTGGCTCGAGGCCACGCGCGGCTACCTGCCCGGCAACTGGGACATCCTCTGGTCGCTCTCGGTCGAGGAGCTCTTCTACCTCGGCTTCCCGCTGGCCTGCCGGTTCCTGCGCGGCCGCTGGCTGATCGCGCTGCTCGGCGTCTTCGTCGTGCTCGGCCCCTTCGGCCGCACGCTGCTCACGCATGGCAACGACGTCTGGCAGGAGTACAGCTATCTCGGCGGCATGGACGCGATCGCGCTCGGCTGTCTGACGGCGATCTGTCTCGCGCACCGCACGCTCAAGCCGGCGACGGTCCGCGCCTGCCTGGCGGGCGGCCTGACCCTTCTGATCCTGTGCCTCACCTGCTCACCGCAGCTTGCGAAGCTGAAGCTCGAAGAGACCGGCCTGCTGATGACGTTCGTCGGCATCGGCGCCTGCCTGGTCATCGCGGCGGCCTCGCAGAGCCGCTGGCGGGCGCCGCGCTTCGTTCGCCCTTTGCTGGCCTATGGAAGAAACAGCTACGAGGTCTACCTCACGCACATGTTCGTGGTCTACACCTGCTTCGACCAGTTCGTGCGCTGGGGCAAGCCGCTGACGCTGGTGTGGCCGCTGTTTGGCGTGACGATTCTGCTGGCCGGTGCGCTGGGAGTGCTGGTGGCGAGATTCTATTCCGAGCCCGCAAATCGTTGGCTACGGGTTCGGTTCGGCGACGGGCCGCGCGAGATCGGCACTGTATTGCGGGAAGGCTAGACAGTTTGCCTGAGGGCACGCTTTCGGAGTGCCGGCGAGCTCTACCTACCGGCCTCGAACTCGTCCACCTGCGCAAACAATTCCGCCAGCACAACGCGTATCGGCGTCCCGGTCACGGTCAGCTCGCCATTCGCAGGCATCACGAATCCGGACGAATTGCTCATATAGGCCGTGCGTCGAACCGGGTCGATCACCCACACGTTCTCGACTCCCATGCCCACGTAGTCGTCCACGCGTTCCTGCATATCGCCGAGGGTGTCGTCCCGCGAGAGCACCTCAATGCAAAGCAGGGGCGCGGTGTAGACGATACGGTCAGCCGGGTCGCTACGCCGTACGATGCAGAGGTCGGGAATGCGGAAGTGGGTCGCCGAGGTCTGAACTCGCTGCTCCGGCAAAGGTAGAACATTCCAAAGATTGCGGTTTTGCGCGAAGATTACGCTCAAAACCATCTGCAGCATGGCATGCGGACGTTCGCCCAGGTTCCTCTCCCTCACCTCGCCGTCGATGTAGTCGCGGTCGGGCCGGTAGGTCGTGTTCAGGTATTCGCTGACCGAGATGAGCGCCGTCGTCGCCATGTGATCGAGTATCGCACCGGGATTCAACCTTGAGAAGCACATTGTGACGCCGATTCGCCACGCCGCCGTTCGAGTACCGCACCCGATTTTCAGCCCCACTTGACGCCAAGCGTAAAATTCAAACTGTTGATATTCGGCACCGAACGGAGAGTTCCCTTGGCAGAGACGATTTACGACCTCGTAGTGATTGGCGGCGGACCCGCCGGCTACACCTGCGCGATTCGCGCCGCACAGTTCGGCCTCAAGGTCGCGCTCATCGAGAAGACCGACAAGCTCGGCGGCACCTGTCTGCACTGGGGCTGCATCCCGACAAAGTCCATGCTCTTCTCGGCCGAGATCTGGGACCACCTCAAGCACTCGTCCAAATACGGCATCGACGTCGGCGACGTGAAGCTGAACTGGGCCAATGTCATCGCGCGCAAGAACGAGGTCACCGCCAAGCACACCAAGGGCCTCGACTTCCTGATGAAGAAGAACAAGATCACGGTCTTCCGCGGACACGGCCGCCTGACCGGCGCAGCCGTCGCCGGCGTACACACCGTATCGGTCACCGCCGAGGACATCGGCAAGGGTAAAGACGCGCAGGCCGAAGGCTATACGTCGCAGAAGGCCGCCGAGGTGAAGGCCAAGTCCGTCGTCATCGCCACCGGCTCCGACGCGCGCATGCTGCCGGGTTACAAGTCCGACGAGACCATCATGACCAACATGGAGGTTCTCACGACCGACCACTGCCCGAAGTCCCTGATCGTCATCGGTTCGGGCGCGGTCGGCGTCGAGTTTGCCTCGGTCTTCAAGAGCTTCGGCGCGGATGTGACCATCCTCGAGGCGCTGCCCCGCATCGTGAACGCCGAGGACGAAGAGATCTCCAAGGAGCTTACGCGCCTGTACAAGAAGCGCGGCATCGACATCAACGTCTCCTGCAAGGTCGAGAAGATCGAGAAGAACGCCGAGGGCGCGCTCGTCACCTACACGACCGCAGCCGGCAAAACCGAGACCAAGCAGGCGGAGAAGGTTCTGGTCGCCGTGGGACGCGCGCCCCGCACCTACGACTGCGGCCTCGACAAGACGAACATCCAGCTCGAGCGTGGCTTCATCATGCCGAACCAGTGGATGGAGACGTCGGAACCCGGCATCTACGCCATCGGCGACATCGTCGGCGGCCTGCCGCAGCTCGCGCACGTCGGCGCCATGTGCGGCCTGGTGGTCGCGTCGAAGCTGGCCGGCAAGTACGCCCGCCCGGTCAATCGCCAGCGCATCCCCGGCTGCACGTACTGCGACCCGCAGATCGGGTCTGTCGGTCTGACGGAGGCTCAGGCGAAGGAGAAGGGCTACCAGGTCAAGGTCGGCAAGTTCCCCTTCGCCGGCAACTCCAAGGCGACGATCCTCGACAGCCACGACGGCTTCGTGAAGGTGGTCTCGGACGCGAAGTACGGCGAGGTGCTGGGCGTCCACATCATCGGCCCCATGGCGACCGAGATCATCGCCGAGTGCGTCACGGCGATCGAACTCGAAGCCACGGTCGAAGAGATGATGTTCACCATCCACGCCCACCCCACGCTCGCCGAAAGCCTGCTGGATGGCTTCTCCAGCGTCGAAGGCCTGGCCGTCAACGTGTAGTTCCCACTCCCGAAACGCACGAGGCCGGGCAATCAGCCCGGCCTCATTTCATTGCCGAGGTACACCTCCGATGCGTATCGTGACCCTCCTTGCCGCCGCCATCCTCTGTGCCGGCCCCGGCGCTCGCGCCGCCGACCTCGTCCTCACCCACGCCCGCATCTACGCCTCGCCCACCGCAAAGCCCATCGAAGACGGAACCATCCTCATCCACGACGGCAAGATCGTCTCAGCCGGCAAGTCGATCCAAATCCCAAAGAACATCCCGGCGGACGACATCCTCGACTGCAAGGGTCAAACCGTCACCGCTGGCCTCTGGAACAGTCACGTTCACCTGCTGCCGGTGCAGTTCCTCCACGCCGACGAGAAATCCGCCCCGGAGCTAACAAAGGCGTTCCAGGAGATGCTCACGCGCTGGGGCTTCACCACGGTCTTTGACATCGCCTCGACGCTCGCGAACGCCGAGACCCTCCGCAACCGGATAAACACCGGCGAGGTGCGAGGTCCAAACATCCTCACCGTCGGGGAGCCCTTCTTTCCGCCGCACGGCGTGCCCGTCTACGTCCAGGGCTACCTCGCCCAGCAGCACATCACGCTACCCGACGACGCCACCACCGCCGAAGCCGCCGCGAGGGCTCAGAAGCAGATCGAAGCAGGCGCCGACGGCGTCAAGATCTTCGCCGGCTCCATCCAGGAAGACACCGTCCTGATGATGCCGCTCGACCGCGCGAAGGCCATTGTGAACGAAGCCCACCGGCTGCATCGGCCGGTCTTTGCGCATCCGACCAATCTGGCCGGCGTCAATCTCGCACTGGACTCGGGCGTGGACATCCTCGCCCACGTCACCTCCGACTCGCACGACGGACCGTGGCCGTCCGCGCTGGTCCAGCGCATGCTCTCCGCCCATATGGCGCTCATCCCCACGCTCACGCTCTTCGACGTGGAGGCGAAAAAGGGAGGCGCGACACCGGAGGCAGCCGCGAAGTTCGCCGACCAAGCCGTCGCGCGCCTGCGCGCCTACGCCTCCGCTGGCGGCGAGATTCTCTTCGGCACGGACGTCGGCTACATCTACCAGTTCGACACGACCGAGGAGTATGCGCTCATGCAGCACGCCGGTATGAGCTTCCCGCAGATCCTCGCCTCGCTCACCACGAGCCCCGCTCGACGCTTCGGTCTCTCCGCCCACACAGGCTCCATCGCGCCGAAGATGGATGCGGACCTCGTCGTCCTCGAAGGCGATCCCGCCGCCGACATCACCGCCTTTGCCCGCGTCCGCTGCACGATTCGCAACGGGACGGTGATCTATCGAGCGCCGGAGAAGACGAAGCAGTAGATATCGTGCCTTGGGTTACGCGCTCCGTGGCGTCGTCCTGCGATCGTTCGTCCCGATAAGTCCCCGGTTCGCCTTGCCGCTCTCCTTGGCGGCGTACATGCGGCGGTCCGCGACGCGGATCAGTTCGGTCACCGCGTCTTCACCGCGGGCTCTGCCCGTGTCCTCGGGGAACGATGCGGTTCCCACGCTGGCCTGCACGGAGACCGTGACCTCCTCGTCGATCCGGACCGGCTCCCGCACCGCCGCGCGCACGGCCAGGGCCAGCGACTCCAGGTCGTGGTTCGAGACGATCAGGTACTCATCCCCGCCCATCCGCACCACGGTATCCTCCGCATCGGCAAGCCGTCGCAGCCGCACGGCGATCTGCCGCAGTAGCAGGTCGCCGGCCAGGTGTCCATGCCGATCGTTCACTGCCTTGAAGCCGTTCAGATCCAGCAGCAGAACACCCGCCCTGCCGCTTTGCACCGCGGCCAGCAGGCTCTGCTCCATGAACCGGCGATTGGGCAGGCCCGTCAGTTGATCGTGCAGCGCCAGCAGCTTGTTCTCGCGCATCGCGTCTTCGAGCAGAATCACCAGCATGCCGATCGGCACCGCAAAGCGCTGCATCGCCCAGATCGACTCCGCCAGCGGCCGAAGCGTCGCGATCTGCAGCAGCCACGGATGCAGAAAGAAGCTCGTGGACCAGACGGCAAGGCTGCCCACCACCATGAGGCGTCCAAGCTGGCCTCGTCCCAGCCGGAACCACAGGTGGAACGCCGCGCGGCTGTAGACGAAGCCCAGCCCCCAGTAGGCCGCGGCCCGGAAGTTGCCGTTCGCGCCGAAGGCTCCGACGGCGCACCACAGCAAAAGCTGCCACACCACATACGGCCATCTGCGGCAGAGGGCAAATCCGACCGCAAGACAAACCACCGCGCCGCCCGCCGCGCACGCGACGAAGACCTCCGGACGATAGACCTGCAGACCGTACAGCAGCTCCAGCGCCAGGAAGGGAACTGCATTCCATGCCAGCAGCTTCGTCTGGCCGGAGCGGCCTTCGTCCTGCCAGCCGGTAAAGAGCAGCAGCACGACCCCCGCCAGCATGTCGGCGCACAGCCGGAAGGTGTGGACCATGATCGCCTGCGGGCCGCTGGCCTTCGCAAAGTACCAGGCGACCTGCGAGGCCAGCACCAGGCTCATCGCGACCAGCCAACTGCCGATCGCGAGCTTCGACTCCCGATGCCGCAGCACTAGCAGCATGACGATCAGCAGCACCAGCGCCGCCGTATTCGGAAGGTTGATGAGTTGTTCCGGCCTCATAAAGCACCCTCCGGTTACTGAAGTCACCTGCATTGAGTCAACGTCAGAATTGAAACATACTCCCAACTCGCGTCTTTGCGGCGATGAATCTGCGTTGACCGCGAAGATTCTCGTAAGCTGGTGCAAGCATGTTCGTCCACCTTTTATCCCTCGGCCGCGTGCCCTACGCCGAAGCCCTCGCCATCCAGCAGCGGGTGGTCGCCGCGCGCAAGGCGGGCCTGATCGCCGACACGCTCCTGCTGCTCGAACACCCGCCGGTGCTGACGCTGGGCCGCAACTCCGACCGCGCCAACATCCTCGCCAGCGACGAGCTTCTCGCCGCAAAGGGAGTGGAACTCCACGACACCAACCGCGGCGGCGACGTCACCTACCACGGCCCCGGACAGCTCATCGGCTACCCCATCGTCGATCTGCGCGGCGATCTGCCGGGCAAGAAAGGCCCGCACCTCGGCCCGGTCGACTTCATCCGTCTGCTGGAGGAGGTGCTCATCCGCACCTGCGGCGAGTACGGCGTCATGACGCAGCGGGTGAAGGGCCGCACCGGCGTCTGGACCTTCGCCGGCGGCAGCATTCTCGAAAAGAAGATCGCCGCGCTCGGCGTGCATGTCTCGCAGGGCGTCACCTCGCACGGCTTCGCGCTCAATGTCACGACCGACCTGCGCGACTTCCAGTGGATCGTCCCCTGCGGCATCGCGGACCGCGACGTCACCAGCCTTGAACTCGAAACCCCGCACGACCCGCCGCCCACCTTCGACCAGGTGTTGAACGCGACCGCACGCAACTTCGGCAAGGTCTTCGACCGGCAGATGCTCTGGACCGAGTCGGTCGACGAGCTTCTCGGCACTGAGATCGGTGTCCACGGCGCGGACCGGGGTTGAACCCTCTCCGGGGCCGGCCTGGCGTCCGATTTCTGCAACATCCGTCCTATAACCGCACGGATTGGGCACCCAGTCGTCTCGGAGTCTTATAATCCAGTGGCGCACGGTTTACACTTTCAAGCTCGACCGACGATAAGGAACTCTCATGGCGACCGAAGTAGTAATGCCCCAGATGGGCGAATCCATCACCGAAGGCACCATCACCAAGTGGCTGAAGAAGCCGGGCGACAGCGTCCTGCGCGACGAGCCGCTCTTCGAAATCTCGACCGACAAGGTCGACGCTGAGATCCCTTCGCCCACCGCCGGCACGCTGGAAGAGATCAAGATCGCCGAGGGCACGACCGTCCAGGTGAACACCGTCGTCTGCACGATTGCCGAGACCGGCTCGGTCGCCGCTCCTCCCGCTCCAGTCGACCTGAAGGCCGACTCCGCCACTCCCGCCGCCGAGGCGACCGCCGCCATTGAGGCCGCGATTCCGCCCCCGGCGCCGGAGGCCGCTGGCGGCACCGACGTCATGATGCCGCAGATGGGCGAGTCCATCACCGAGGGCACCATCACGAAGTGGCTCAAGAAGGTGGGCGACAGCGTTCAGCGCGACGAGCCGATCTTCGAGATTTCGACCGACAAGGTGGACGCGGAGATTCCGTCGCCCGTCGCCGGCATCCTCACCGAGATCAAGGTGCAGGAAGGCTCGACCGTTACCGTCAACTCCATCGTCGCGGTCATCGGCGGCGGCGCTGCCGCTCCGGCCGCGAAGGCTGCCCCGGCCGCCGCGCCCGCGGCTCCGGCGCCGGCCGCCGCCGCGGCTCCCGCTGCCTCCGCCTCGGTGGGCGAGACGCCGCGCTCCTCGCCGCTGGTCCGCAAGATCGCGTCGGACAACAATGTCGACCTCTCCGGCGTCCCCGGCACTGGCTCCCAGGGCCGCATCACCAAGCAGGACATCCTCGGCCACCTCGAAGCCCCTGCGGCCAAGCCCGCCGCCGCACCGGCCCCCGCGGCCGCTGCTCCGCCGGCTCCCGCGCCGGTTGCCCAGGCGGCGCCGGCCTTCGTCCCGCAGGGCGGCGAGCTGGTACCCATGACCAAGATGCGCTCCATCATCGCCAAGCGCATGGTCGAGAGCAAGCAGACCAGCCCGCACGTCCACACCGTCTTCAAGGTCGACATGACGCGCATCGTCAAGCTGCGCGAGAAGGAAAAGAACAAGTACGAGCAGCGCAACGGCGTGAAGCTGACCTACATGCCGTTCATCACGCGCGCCGCCGTGAACGCCCTGCGCAAGCACCCGATCGTGAACGCCGCCGTCCAGGGCGACGCGATCCTCTACAACAAAAACATCAACATCGGCATCGCGGTCGCGCTCGACTGGGGCCTGATCGTTCCGGTCATCAAGGGCTGCGAGGAGCGCAACTTCCTCGGCATCACGCGCGCGATCATCGATCTCGCCGACCGCGCGCGCAACAAGAAGCTGAAGCCGGACGAGGCATCGGGCGGCACGTTCACCCTGACCAACTCGGGCATCTTCGGCGAGCAGTTCGGCACGCCGATCATCAACCAGCCGCAGGCGGCGATCCTCGGCATCGGAGGCCTGAACAAAGAGCCAATGGTGATCACCGACAAGGACGGCCAGGACTCGCTCGCCATTCGCTCGATCCAGCGCTTCACCCTGGGCTTCGATCACCGGATCGTCGACGGCGCGGACGCAGGCAAGTTCATGACCGACTTCAAGCAGTACCTCGAGAACTGGTCCGAAGACATCGGCTAGCTCTTGGCCATGCAAGACGTGACGCGGCAGCCATTTGGCTGCCGCGTCTCGTTTGCGGCGGCAAAACTATCCGACTCGGGTGTCGGGCTGATCTCGTATGCCGGCATCGTGTCGTGTCAATTTGAATGTAATCCGATTGGCGACCCCTTGCGAATCTTGAAATGGTGAGCTATTCACTCGCCCCGCCCGTCCGCGCTCCGCAGCAGATAGCTTTCCGCCAGCATCCGCAGCTCCCGGCGCAGCATGCCGACTGCCTCCGGTCTGGCGCCGTTTTCCATCACGTGGCGCGTCGTTCCGGCCATGGCGGCGTAGAGCATCTGCACTGTCTCTTCCAGACGTTCGAACCGGGCGCCGGGCGCTGTGCGCAGCATGGCCGCCAGCGCGGTTCGCGCTCGTTCGCCCGTGTGGCGGATCAGCGAGATGCTGTTCATCTCCGCCGCCACCGCGTACAGCGCGCGCGAGACGTCCGCGCGCTCCATCTTGGCGTCCACGAAGCTCTGAATCACCGCGTCGACCATCGCCGGGATCGGCTTGCCCAGGCTTTCGCCACAGGCCCGCTCCACCGCCGCGACCACGCGGTTCAGATGCCGCTCCATCACCGCGTAGAGCAGCGCCTGCTTGTGCGGGTAGTACTGATACAGCGTGCCGACCGAGACCCCCGCGCGCGTCGCCACCCGCGTCGTCGTCAGACGGTCCGGGCCATGGCTCAGCAAGACCTGAATCGCCGCCTCGTGGATGGCGTCCACCGTGACGCCGGAGCGAGCCTGCACCGGCGTCTTTCTTGCCTCGAATGCTGCCGGCGCTGTCGATCCCATCTGCGAACTCCTTAACTGAAGCTTCCTTCACCCGGCCTCACTCTAAACAGATGCACGGAAGCGCCGACCGGACCATCTTTGCAGGAGGCGATTCGCACGAGTCCGCTGCCGGGGAATCGTTTGACTGGACCCTTTCAAACCGCGCCCGCATCGTATTTCGGTAGGCCTGGCTTCAGGCCGACTTAACTCAACGTACGGTAGAGTCACTGAATGAAGCAGAAGAGCAGGCTCCGCACTCGTCGAAACCGTCTCGGCGCCTCTGCGCTGTGCGCGGGGCTGGTCTTTGCATGTCCGGCTCCGGCCACGGCGCAGGCGGCGTTCGCGCTGGCGGGTAACTCTCTGCCCGATGCGCCGGGAACGGCGACGGTCTCGGGCGTCGTGGTCGACCGGAGCGGCGCGGCGGTCGAGGGCGCGCTCGTCTGGCTGATCCGCGCCGACGGAACCAACCTGCCGGGGGTCAAAGCCAGTCCGCATGGCGAGTTCACCCTGGCGAATGTGTCGGCGGGCACGTACCGGCTCAGCGTGCAGGCCACGGGCTTCGCGCCTTACATCTCGGAGCCGCTGGTGCTGGTGGACGGCCAGCAATACTCCGCGCCGAGGATGGAGCTGGCCGTGGCGACGGCCGACTCGCAGGTCGAGGTGCTGGCCAACGATCCACACGTCGCCGACCTGCAGGTGAAGGAAGAGGAGAAGCAGCGCGTCGTCGGCATCATCCCCAACTTCTACGTCAGCTACGTACACGATCCCGTGCCGATGAACGCGAAGCAGAAGTACAAGCTGGCGCTGCGCGACACCTTCGACCCCATCGGCTTCGTCGGCGCGGCCATTGGCGCGGAGGCCGAGCAGTTGGGCAAGACCTTTCCCGGATACGGCTACGGCTGGGCCGGATACGGCAAGCGCTATGCCGCCCTCTACGGAGACGGCCTGACCGCCGACCTGCTGAGCCACGCCGTCTTCCCGCAGATCTTCCACCAGGATCCGCGCTACTTTTACCAGGGCACGGGCTCGAAGAAGTCGCGGCTGAAACA
Source organism: Granulicella rosea (assembly GCF_900188085.1). GTDB lineage: Bacteria > Acidobacteriota > Terriglobia > Terriglobales > Acidobacteriaceae > Edaphobacter > Edaphobacter rosea. Next base: position 594,038 of record NZ_FZOU01000001.1, on the reverse strand, counting down.
CGCGCTCGCCTTCGCCTTCGTCACGCGCGGGGACAACGGACGCACGGAGCCGAACTACTCCTACATTCTCGGAAACCTGGGCTCGGGCGCGCTCTCGAACCTCTACTACCCACACGCGGATCGCGGCGCCGGACTCGTCTTCGCCAACGCCGGCCTGGGAGTGCTCGGACAGATGTTCGTCGGTGTCGCGGAGGAGTTCATCCTGCCGCACTTCACGACCAATGTGCCGAAGAAGCCAAAGCCGTAGCCAGAACACTCCCTTGATTGCAACATCAGAAACGATAAACATCCGGTATGTTCAGTGCTTTAAGTTCGCGGATCGGAACGCGGAACACCCCGCGAATCTGAGCGACTTCCTTCACGGCAATTTGAACATGCGTCTTGTCCCAGAAACCTGCTCCTGGATACAGCTCCTTCCCTTCCGGAAAAAGGGCCCTTACTGTATCGAACTCTTTCACGCTTCCATTGGTTTTCTTAGAGACGATCTTGTAGCTGGCGTGGAGATGCTCCATGACCTCCCGGTCCAGAAAGCGCAGGGTAACGTCACCTGCTTCGTCGGTCTTAGCTTTCTTGTTCTCACGCACAGGGCTGCCGGTTATACGCATCAGTTCAAGATAGGTAGTGTGCGCTTCCATCACAGCTTCGGCGCCCTTTCGCGTCGTCAGATCCAGGCAGTTGCCCAACTCAATCACGGCGCCCACGACGCATGGATCTTTCGATCTCCACTGCACTGCCCATTCGTAAGCTCGGAGAATGTCCCACTCCCAGAAATAAGAGCCGGAACCAAGCCAATCGTAAGGTTTATCGCTCAGCTTAAACGGAGAGCCGCTCAATAAGGCTTGAGCGGCCGACACACTACAACCGTGATATCCCAAGACTAGGGACAAGTGGCTTCCGCATCAAGATCGTAGGAGTAGGCTCGGCTTCGCCCGTTTTCATCGATAAGACCCTCCAGCCGAAGCTGTGCAAAGGCTTTTTCCGGCGTGGTGCAGGTGAGCCGAAGTTCTTCGAAGTATGCCGACAGCATTTTGTAATCTGCATCGCTCATCGCTATCCCCCTCCATCGGCGTCCGTACATAAATAATAACTGAGAGCTTCCAAGGACTCTCTCAAGTAGTCCTCAGCACTACAGCGCCGCCTTCGCCGCCAGCACCCGCTCCACGGCCTCTTCGCTGGTTGCGCCGACGGCGGACAGGTGACCCATCTTCCGGCCCTTGCGCGGCTTCAGCTTCTCGTAGAGGTGCAGTCTTACGCCTGGCACCGCCAGCGCGGCGTCGAAGTGCGGCTGGCGCGGCGTCTTGTCGGGGTTGATCCACAGGTCGCCCAGCAGGTTGGCGATCGCCGCTGGCTGGACGACGTCCACATCGCCCAGCGGCAGGTCGCAGACCGCGCGCACGGCCTGCTCGAACTGGCTCGTCACGCAGGCGCGTTCGCTCTCGTGGTAGCTGTTGTGCGGGCGCGGAGCCAGCTCGTTCACCAGCAGCTCGCCGCCCGTGGTGACGAAAAGCTCCACGGCCAGCAGGCCTTCGAGCGCGAAGGTGTCGGCGATCTCGCCGGCGATCTGTCTTGCCCTGGCCTCGAGGCCGGGAGAGATCGGCGCCGGGATGACGCTCCAGTCCAGAATCTGGTTCTCGTGGTGATTCCACGCCGCGGGGTAGACCTTCACCTCGCCGCGCGGGCTGCGCGCGACCATCACGCTGATCTCGCGTTCCAGCTCGACCGCTTTCTCGACGACGCCGGGGCCTTCGCCCAGCGCCTGCCACGCGCCGCGCACCTGATCTTCGGAGACCGGACCGGAGAAGCCGACCTTGCCCTGGCCGCGTCCGTCGTACCCGCCCTGCGCGCTCTTGCAAAACGCCTTGCCGCCGAGCGCGTGGATCGCGTCGCGCGTCTCGTCGAGCGACCGCACCGCGCGGTAGTCGCCGATGGGAAAGCCGTGCTTGCGCAGCCAGTCCTTCTGCTCGATGCGGTTCTGGATGATCGCCAGCATCGCCCCGCCAGGACGCACCGGACAATAAGCCGCGGCGGCCTCCATGCTGGCGTAGGCGATCTGCTCGATCTCGAGCGTCACGACGTCGCAGCCGCGCGCGAGGTTCGCCGCGCCCCGGCTATCGTCCCAGCTCGCCTCGATGCAGCCGTCGACCACGAACCGCGCCGGACAGCCCGGATCGGGGTCCAGCACCAGAATGCGGTATCCCATGCCGCGCGCCGCCATGGCGATCATGCGGCCAAGCTGGCCGCCGCCGAAGATGCCGATCGTTGCGCCGGGAAGCAGTGCGCTCATGCGGTCACCTCGTCGAGCGATTCGTTGAGAACCGTATCTCGTGTGGCCGCTCGCCGCGCCGTCAGCTTCGCGCGCAGGGCATCGTCCGTGGTCGCCAGCATCGCAACGGCGAGCAGCGCCGCGTTCGCCGCGCCGGCCGCGCCGATGGCGAGCGTCCCCACGGGCACGCCCTTGGGCATCTGCACGATGCTCAACAGGGAGTCGAGCCCCTGCAGCCCGGTCGCCGCGACCGGCACGCCGAGCACCGGCACGACCGTCAGCGCCGCGATCATGCCCGGCAGATGCGCCGCGCCGCCCGCTCCGGCGATGATGACGCGCAGGCCGCGCTCCGCCGCCGATTGCGCATAGCTCACCATCAGCTCCGGCGTCCGGTGCGCGCTGACGACCTTCGCCTCATACGGCACGCCGAACTCCCGCAGAATCTCCACCGCGGCCTTCATCACCGCATAGTCGCTGCGGCTCCCCATCACAACCCCGACCAACGTACCGTCCATAAGCCCGATTATACGAGGCGGTCTTTCCTGCTTGTCATTCTCTTATTTGTCATTCCCGTTCTTTTGGTTTGTCATTCCCGCAGGGAATCTGCTGTTGTCTTTTCACCGCCTGCCGCCGAAGTAGCTGATCGCCACATGCAGCACCGTCAGCAGCAGGCCAAATGCGCCGACGGCGCCCTTGCTGCGTTGCACGCTGCGTTCGCTGGCGGCCACCCGCGCCTCCAGCCCCAGCAGCGTGCCCGGCTGTCCGATGCCCATCAACTGATCCATCTGGCTCTTCAACACGCCCAGATCGGCCAGCACCTTCGCCTCAAAATCCGTCATCTTCCGCTCCTCTCTAAACCGGCACATTGGCGACGATCATGCTCGACGCGCGCGAATACAGCGGCGGCGTCGAGGCGTCGTACATCCGCACATAGAAGCGCTCGCCCACCGCCGCGCGGGGAATCGTGAAGCCGCGCACGGGCGACCGCAGGACGAGGTCCTGGTCGACGCCCGGGCCAAAGTCGCCGTCGCGCCGCCGCACCTCGAAGCCTCCGCCGGTGGGCGGCGCCGTGCCTGCGTCGACCACGATCGCGGTCGCGCTGACGCTGACGACGCTAAGCTGCGCCAGGTTCGCGAGCACGAGCCCTGGTGTGGCCGCCGCGGTCGGGGGCAGCAAGGCGTCGGCGGCGAAGCTCTCGCTCAGCGCCAGACCAAGCCCCTCGGCCCAGTCGTTCGCGAAGGCCATGGCGTAGCGTAGCGCCTCGGGACGCGCGTGCAGGTCCTCGACGACGACCCTGCGCACGATCACGTTCGCGGTGTCGCCGCTCGTCGTCAGGGCCAGCACATCGCCCGGCCACACGTCGGCTGGGGGATTCACCGCGACATAACTGCCCGCGACCGCCGCGGCGCGATTGGCCGCGAAGCCCAGCACGGCCTGGGCCGCCGCCTCGCAGTCCGCCGAACTCCGCGCGGGTGGGCGGACCACCCTGCCCAGCCAGGCGGCTGTTCCGGAGGCGCCGCCCGCCGCCTCCGCCGCGATGCTGGCCGCGTCCTCCAGCCGCGCGACCGCGCGCTGCCGGCCGCGATACGTCACGGTTACAATCTCGTTCGCGACCGGAATGCGTCCGCTGAAGAATGTAACCTTTCCGGTATCCACTCCATCCAGCGCGCCCGATCCATAGGTGACGGCGCAGTCCACGCCCTCGCCCGCGACGCCGATCAGCCGCGTGGCGGTCGTCGAGCCGGGCGGCGTGCTCGTCACCCAGACCGACCCGGTCTGCGTCGCCCGCACGTAGCCGATGCTGCCGGTCAGTTGCACGCTGTTCACCGGAACGAAGGTGCAGCTTGCCGGCGTGCTCGCGATGCTGCCGTCGTAGAGCACGGTCGCGGGTGTGTTCGAGGCCGCGCCGAGGTCGATGAGGTCGAAGACGACCGACATCGGGGCCGCGTTCAGCCCGCCGCCAAACTGCGTCACCACCCCGTCGATCGTCGCGTAGTAGGTCTGCTGCACGCGCAGCGGCTCGTTGCAGTGCAGCCGCAGCCGCAGTGTGTACGCATGCCCGCTCGCGAGCGTGTAGGCCGTGCCCACCTCCGCGCCGTTCACGTAGGGCACGACGACCGTGTTGCCGCCCGTCTGGCGCACGTTGTACCCCGCGAAGCAGTTTGCCCGCGAGGTCGCGCCCTGGTAGAGCCCGCAGACGACGCCGTCGCTGCGCGCGGTCAACTGCGTGCTGCCCGATTCGAGCACCAGTGTGCCGCCCATCTCGAGTGCGTCGAGCAGCGTCAGCGTGGTCTGGCCGTCGGCGCCGTTGCCGCCGGTCAGGTTGAGACCCGCGCTTGAAAAGCCCAGGTGCGAGCCCGGATCGGCCACCGCCCAGAGTCGCGTGTCGAAGGCGCCGGCGTTGAAGCTGTCGTTCACGAGCAGGCGCAGACCGGCCTTGGCGCGAAAGGGCTGCTCGGCGAGCGGGAAGGCGGCGGTGGTTCCGTCTCCTGTAACGACTTCGGTTACATACTCCCACGGCTCGATCTCGCCGCTCAGGCTGACGTCGTTGGCCAGCTCCTTGACGGACGAGGTCTTCAGCGCCGCGACCGTCAGCGAGCCGTCGCCGTCGTTGAACGCATGCGTGACGGAGGCGACCGGCGCGATCCCGATGGCCCCGTTCAGCACGCGATAGCCCGCGTAGGCCGATGCCGCGGCGGCGCCCGCCTTCGCCGACCAGTTTGTGCTCTTTTCAGGCACAAATACGCCGACCGCCCTGGTCCCGCCCGCGAGTCCCGCCGTGGTGAAGCCCGTCACCGCCGTCCGCTGCACCAGCCGTTCGACAACCGCGCCCGCCAGCGCGCCCAATCCAGCGGCCTCGCCGAACGGCGCCTGCCGGTCGAGCAGCCACTCGTCGCTGACGGCTGAAAAAGCCAGCCGGTAGACCGGTCCCGCGCTCGCCGAGCCGGCGTATTCGGAGATCGGTTCGGTCGCAAGATAGCCCGTGAATAAAGCCGTTCCAGCGCTATTTGTAACCGTCACGCGAGCCCTGCGAACAGGCGTGGCCAAGGCCGTGCCCGCAAGGCACAGCAGGCCGTGACAGATCGAAGGCTCGTTCAACACACGCTCGATCGTCAGCGGCTTCGAAGCATCGACGGCCTGCGTGTAGTCCACCGCGCCGAGTCCATCCAGATTGTCGAAGGTCAGGTTCAAGCTGCCTCCTCAACTGGAGCCGGTTCGGGAGCAGGCGTCAAAGGCGCAAGCCCACGCGCCGCGCGCACCTCGTCCACTGTGATGACCTTGGCGTTGAGCAGTTGCACCTGGATCTGCACCTCTTCCATCTCATTGCGGCTTTCGAGCTCGTTGAAGGCGAACTCGAACTCGCGCCAGCCCAGCCGTTTGGCGAAGAGGTCGCGCGTGATGTGTCCGGCGAGCAGCTTCGCGACGGGTACGATGGCGGACTGGAAGGCGTCGTCGGCCATCTCGCCGGCGGTCGACTTGTTCACGTCGCCGGTCAGGCCGAGCAGCATCGGCGGCAGGTCGAAGGCGTTGGCGATCATGCGCAGCAGGAACTCCTGCCAGGCGATGCGCAGATCGGCGTCGGTGCCGCCGGCGAAGCGCAGCACCTCGGGCTTCTGCTCGCAGCTCAGCAGCGGCACGCGGCCGGTGCCTTCGATCTCGTCCTGCCACCAGCGGATGAGGCGGTCGTGCTGCTCGGGCGTGGCCTCGTTCAGCCACAGCGCGTACTGGACGACCGAGTTCGAGGCGAGCCGGCCGGCGTAGCGGTTGGCGCTCAGGAACTGATTCACGGTCTCGAACGCGACCTCCAGCCGCCCCAGGCCGAAGGGCGTGTGCGTGCGCGGATTCAGCCGGATGTACATCAGCTCGTCGTCGAGCAGCGGCACCTGCGCGCCCGTTCCGGCGAGGCCCGCGCTCTGCGTATACCTGGGCGTAGCCGGATCTCCCGACCAGCGGCTGTCGATCTGGATCGTCGCGCCGTCGACCGCGTAGAGCTCGAAGGGCCGCGCCGGATCGCCGGTGGCCTCCATCTCGATCGCGCCGAAGCCGCCGACCAGGATGTCCTCGAGCACCTGCTCGAAGAGCGTGCGGAAGCTGTCCGACGCGTTCGGCTCTTCGAGACACATGCGCAGGGCTTCCATCTTGGCCTGCGCATCCTCGGGCGCCGTGCAACCGCGCCGCACGCGCACCTGCCAGTCCATGCTGGCGATGCGGTCCTTCACGATGTTGATGGCGCGCCTGGCGACGGGCGTCTCCGCGAACCGCCGCAGGTTGACCGCGGTCGGCTTGGGCGTCGCCGCCGCGCCGTTGCGTCCGCCCGCTGTGTAGGGCGTCAGGATCGAGGGCAGCGCCGCCGTCTTCCTGGCGCCGTTGGCCGCCTTCACACCCGCCAGCCCCTGCCAAACCTCTGTCACACGTTCCACAAAACCCATGCCGCACCTCCGTGCAAAAAAGTCGATTGCAAAATGAAAGGGGTGCAGCCATTGGCCACGCCCCTGAATCTCTCATCCAACATCCAAATGCTCGCTTTACAGATCGTTTGTTCTACCTAAGAAGCTCGTCATCCTGAGCGGAGCGAAGGACCCCCGTATTGGCGTTTGTCGTTGCTTTTGTCCTCGCTGGAAGGAGGACAACCGCAAGAGCAAAGACCAATACGGGGGTCCTTCACTGCGTTCAGGATGACGAGCGGTTGTAGTCGTTCCATGAAGCGCAAAAGCTAAAATCCAAGCTCCCGCCGCGCCGTCTGGGCCGCCCGCGCCAGATCGTTCACCGTGACCACGCGGATGGCCTGCCGCTCCAGCGTCGCCACGCCGAACTGGTAGCGTTCCTCGGCTTCTTCATTCTCGAAGCCGCCGCCGCGCAGCGCCTCGATCACCGCCGTCAGCTCCAGCGCGGAACCTTCGATCCGTTCCACGCCGTCGCGCAACTGCGGGGCGGAGAAGGCCAGCCCCTTGGCCGCCTCCACATCGCCTTCGAGCGAGACCGCCTGGAACATCCGCACGACCGGCCCTGCATCCCAGCGATAGCCGCAGTCGATCTTCAGCGGATCGCCCGCCGAGGTGTACTGCGCGGCCGGAATGCGTTTGCGCATCGCGCCCCACACGCCGGCCCGCTCGAACTCCGTGCGGATCGCGCCCGAGATCGTCGCGCGCCCACTCTTCGCGCGAATGCGCGCGACCTTCAGCGGTTCGACGTAGAGCGTCATCAACTGGTCCAGCTCGGCCGCGAAGTTTTCGGCCAGGGTAGCCCGCCCCTCGGTGATCTGGATCGAGTTCGACAGCCCGTCCTCGAACGTGTCGAGCACATGCTTCGGATCGAGGGAGCTGACCCCGCGTTCGAGACGCCGCCCCACCTCCTGCTCCAGCGCTTCGAGCATCTCGGTGTCGGCGTCCGCGTCCATGCAGCGCACGCGCGCCCAGTCGCGGGTGAACCGCACGGCCGAGCGGACGGCGGGCACGGCGCCGCTCGCGCCCGCCAGGCCGGCCTCGCGCAGCACCACCCCGATGTTCACGAACTCGCCCTTCACCGTATCCGGCACATACCGGATCAGGAAGAACTCGCACGGCAGACGCTCCGCCACCGCAACCCTCCCCTTACATCACCAACCCGCCAGCCCGTTCGATGCCGTGGAACGAACGCATCGCCACGGTGGTTCCCGTCCAGCGCGGAAACGGCTCACGGTTCGAATCCCGAAAGGCGGCGATCAGCTCGCGCACCCTTGCTCGGCGCTTCACCATCTGCTCCATCAGCCGTTCGATCTCGCCCGTGTCGCCGCCGTACCACTCCGGCGGCACGGCCTCGGCGATGGCCCACAGCTTGCGCGCGTCGAACTCCTCCACGCGCGTCAGCCAGGGCTCGAAGCTCTCCCAACCCGACACGGTCGCATACACGTGGTTGCGTGCATACACGCCGCGCAGCGGGATATCCGGGAAGCTCCACTCGCCCGCATTGAAGCAGAAGCCCTGGTCGATGAACGTGGCGCGATACTTGCGCTCGCGCTGGCGCCGCTCGTACACCGCCTGGCGGCCGTTGCAGTTGCCCGCCCACTTGTCCACGCACAGCATCCCGGCGAACTCGGCCAGGTTGCGCAGCTCGTCCATCTGGGACTCGGGCAGGTAGTCCACCACCTGCCCCGGCATCAGCCCGCCCACATAGCGCGACCCGAACTGCAGCCCCGCATGGCATGGCGCGCGCACCCCGCGGCCGAGCTGCATCTGCATGTCGGGCGTGTTCGCGATCAGCCAGTCCGTCACCTCGACCACGTCGCAGGCCGGCACGGTCAGGCCCACCGCCTCGGCCAGGCGGGTCGCGATCAGCTCGTTCGCCAGCACGCGCAGATGCTGCGGATTGTTCTGAAACTTCACCACCCACAGGCGGCCATCCGCGCCGAGCATCAACTGGCTCTGCGCGCCGCCCCGCATCCTGCGAATCGCCTGTACCGCCAGTACCGCCAACGTCCGAAGCCCTCGGAGCAAGCATACTGCACGGGGTGGATCGGGCCGTTCGCCTATCGCTGGAAATCTTCCCGTTTCGGGAAATGCCCGGGCGCCCCAACCTTCGCGCCGTTGTCAGGATTGGGACGCCCAGGCTACCTGTGCATCTCCGCCCGCACCGCCTGCGCGATCGCCATCGCCATCAGGCAGTCGTCGTGCGAGCCGTTGGCCGCGCCCGTGCGCCCGCCCGCGAAGGTGACGAAGCTGCGGCACTCCTCCAGCAGGCGTCTGCTCTGGAAGAGCTGCGGCGACTCCGACAGCAGCGTGCTCATCCGGCTGATGGCGGCGGGTTTGCTGTTCGCCGTCGTCAGCCAGCCGGGCACGCCGTCGCGTTCGTAGACGCGCTCGTAACGCTCCGTGGACTCCAGGTTCGCCAGCACGGCGGGCCCGTGGTTGTTGCGTTCCACCACCAGCAGCGCGTTGTTGTACTCCCGCGCCAGCGCCGCCGCCTGCTTCGCCGTCTCGATCAGCGAGAGCCGCTGCCGCAGCTCCGCGCACTGCATGCCGGTCGTACGTTCGATCACCTGCATCGCGGCGTAGTCGCCGTCCGGGCCGCCGCCCGCCGTATCCACCGCGACGATGTAGCCTTTGCCCGGAACCGGCGGCAGCCACACCAGCAGCGCGCCGCCTCGCTTCGTCTGCACCGGTCCGCCCAGCGCCCGCAGACGCTGCTCGACCGCCTCGACCTCGAAGCAGCAGTCGCCGCTGGACTTGAAGCAGCTCACCGCGTCCTCGGCGAACTCCTGCGCGCGCAGCCCGTGGTAGCGCTGTTCGAGCGTGCGGCGAAAGCCGATCTGGCCCGCCGACAGACCGTGCCGGTTCATCAACTCCAGCTCGGCTACGTTCATATCTGTAACCGCTGTGGATACATACGCCGGCTCCAGCCACCAGGGAAAGAAGTGCTGGACCAGACTCTCTTCAGGCCCGTTGCCCGAGGCCCGCATCCACTCCTCGTAGAAGCAGCCATAGGCGCCGTTCGGCGTGGACTCGAGACAGATCTCGCCGTCCGGCGTCAGCGCCGCGCGCAGCCCGGCCAGCGTGGCCGAGGCGTCGCGCGGCCAGCGGCTCACCTCGCTGCAGTGCAGGTGGTGGATCGTCAGGCCGCGTCCGGCGTTCTCGTCCGACGCGCTCACCACGCGAAACTCGCTGTCGAGCGCCGGGAAAGACATCTGCCCGATGTTATTGCGGCTGCGTTTCAACGGTCCGGTGCGCAGCTCTTCGGGCAGGTTCTCCCACATGCGCTGCACCATCCGGAAGATGCTCTGGGCGGCCTCGATGGTCTGGGCCACCTGTACGGTCATCACACCCTCCTGGGTGATCGTGCGCAGAAAATACTGCCCCGCGATCCAGGTGGTCATGCCCATCTGTCTTGCCTTCAGTACGATGTTACCGCGGCCCCGCCGCTGCTCATACAGCCGTTGCGCCGTATTCGCATGCAGCGGGGCCAGCTCGCCGGTCTTCAGCCTCACGTTCAGGTACTCGCCGGCCAGGTGAATCCCGGCCGGCGCGCCATCGATCTCTTTCCGCTCGCGCAGGAGCTTACCCCAGGCGAGCAGGTCCTCCAGCCCCAGCTTGTGTTCCTCCACATCGTCCTCTGGTTCCTCCAACCCAATGCCCGGGCGCCCCATTCTTTGCTCGATTTTGAGCAAAGGGTGGGACGTAGACCGCTCAAACGGTGTGCATCCCACCCTTTCGATGAAGCCGAAAGGATGGGGCAACCGAGCATGTTGAACAGGTTCTTACGGCTGTGTCACCACACAGATGTTCACGTCGACCGAGCCTGCATTGATCGCGCTCAGGTTGGCGCCCGTGGCGGTCCAGCTTGCCTGAATCACGCCGTTGCCCGGAACGTTTGCCGCTGCGGGATAGTCGACCGAGTTGACGGTTGCTGCGTTGAACGCGCTGCCGTAGGTTGTCGCGCCTGCGAGCGAGTTGCCGGTGTTGAAGGTAAGGGCCGTGATGCCCGTACCCGCCATCGCGGCGGTCGCATTGGGCGTGACGCCGCAGACCTTTTCCTTCGGCATCAACTGCAGCAGAGGCATCGTGTACGTCGTGCTGTTGATGCCGACGAACGCGACCGGGTTGACGTTGACCTTCATCCAGTAGGGCGTCGAAGGGCTGAGCAGACGGTGCAGCGCCAGCGCATCGTACCGCGCGAAGATCGGCGCTCCGGTGGCGGTGGGGTGCGTGCCATCGCTGTAATACAGCGTATTGGCCGGGGTGTTCAGGTTGCCCATTACTGGGTCGCCCGCCCAGTCGGAGACGGCGACCGCCGGCACAAGGCCGTTCAGTACGCTGTTGACGACGAGGTGGTTATACGACTGGCGCTCCGCCTCATGCGTCGAGTCGAAGGCCTCGTTCGGCGGTACGGTCGTCAGGCTGCAGACCGCGCCCTGCTGTACGGCCAGCGCGCACTCGTTGTACTGGTTGGTGAAGATCACGTTCGGGTCGGTGACGCCGTGCGCGATATCGTTGATGCCGCCTTCGAGCATCAGCACGCGCGGCGAGGGGCCGAACTTGCTGAAGACCGGCGCGATCTTCGTGGGATACGCGGCCAGCAGATCGGCCGAGGCTGCGCCACCCTTACCCATGTTGTAGAACGGCACGTTCAGACCAAGGCTCGCCACCGCCTGCGCGGTGATGGCGCACGCATAGCGGTACGCGCAGACCGAGGTCTCGCGCACCGAGTCGCCGTCCGCCACGATCACGCCCTGGCTGTAGTCGGTGCGATCCTCGGGCAGCACGCTGTACGGCTTCAGCGAACCTTGAACCGCCTCGAACGCCTGCTCCTGCTGGAGCGAGTTCAGCTCGCTGGGAAACGCGATGACGGCGCTCAACGTGCCGCCCCAGGTGAACAGGCTGGAACCCTGAACGTCACCGAGCCACGTCGTCGTGGTTGCGGGGAAGGACGTGGGCGTTCCGTTCACCGGCGTGAAGTTGCCCGAGGAAAGCCGCGCGCCGTTGATATAGACCTTCGGCGCGGTGGCGTCGAAGGTCAGCGATGCGGCTACCGTGCCGGTGATGCGGTCGGTGCTGGTGAAGACCGGGTTCGCACCGACGAGGTATCCCGGACCCTGCTGTGGGGCCGAGGGCGGCACGTTGATGAAGGTTCCGGGTGCATCGCTTGAGACGATCGGCCCGAAGCCGTTTCCGTTCCCGTTCATCTGGGAGAGATCGGTCGTGTACACCAGCAGGATCGTCTTCGCGCCGCCAAGGCAGCCCGCCGGGATCGTGGCATAGTTGTTCGCCGAGGCGTTGAAGCTAAGCCCGCCCTGCACCCATGCGGGTGCGTTCGAGCCCGTGCCCAGCGTGGCCGTGTACGAGCCAACCGTCGCCGGCCAGGTAGAACCCGAGCCGCCTGCGAAGAGGAACTCGCACTGTGGCGTGACCGGCAGCGCCGGCGCCAGCGTGCTCCACGTTCCGTCCTCACGCAGAAAGCGTGTGGCGCTGGCTGTGGCGCCGGGATCGGGCACCGCGCCCTGCGCGTGTCCTGCACCGGATGCCAGGAAGACCGGCAGGTTCGACGCCGGGATCGCACCCGTCACCACGCCTGCGTTGATCGTCGTCGCGTTGATGGTGCTGGCGTTGATGGTGCCTGCGGTCAGCGAGGTGGGGCTCAGGCCGTATTGTGTCCCCCGCAGGTTGAAGCTCAGCGTGCTGGTCGTCGGCGTATACCCGACCGTATCCACACCCACGTTCGAGTCCAGCTCGAAGAGGTTGTAGGCCGAGTTCCACTTGCCGCAGCCGTGCGAGTTGCAATGCACCGCGAAGGCCGCCCGCTCGCCCGCCTCCAGGCTCATCGTACGGTTCCAGACGCCCAGCGCCTGGTAGGCCGAATCCGGCGCCGTGTGCGTGCCGCCGTTGCCCAGATACAGCGAGCTGGACGCCGTGTTGTTGATCTGCCAGCCCGTCAGGCCCGGTCCGTTGTTGCCCGCGTACGCAATGCCCGCCACGCCCACGCGCGTCGGACGCGGCGCGAACTGCTGCACGAACGCCGTATCGGCCAGCACCGACTCCTGGAAGTAGTGCGGCTGCTCCACCGTGTCGCCCGCCGCCCAGGCCACGTTGTTCGCCGCCAGAGTAAACTGCCCGTCGACTGCCTTGGTCGCCGTGTTGAAGACGCCCAGCACCTCGGCCATCGGATAGAGCGCATAGCCGCCGGTCACGACCGTCGCCGCGCCGCCCGTGCTCGTGGCGTTTCCGCCGCTCTGCGCAAAGGTGAAGGTGTTCGGCCCGGTCGAGGTCACGGCGAAGCTGCCGTTGAAGCTCGAGTCCGACACCCCGGCGATCGTCAGCGTCAGACCGCTTACGTCCACCGGCAGATTACCCGCCGTCGTCACCGTCACCACATTCGAGCTGCGGGAGACCGAAGCGATCGACGCATTCACATTCAGGTACGCGCTCGTGTTCGACTGCACGCCCACGATCGCGGTCTGCCCGCCCGCATAGAGCAGCGTCGTCGCGCTGGTCGAAGCGACCACCGGAAAGACCTGCCGGATGCCGTTCAACGTATCGACCGTCTGCTCCAGTCCATAGCCGCACAGCCCGCCCACCGCGACGGTTGCGCCGTTGGCGTGCGCCTTGTTCAGCGTCAGGCTCAGGTGGCTGCCGTCGATGGTCGTATAGGCCGCCATCTCGTAGTTCAGCGGACGCCCATCGTTCACGGCCGCGTCCGTCACGCAGGCCACGCCGCTCGCCGTGGGCAGCGCCGCCGTGTTGGTCTGGAAGCCCGCCGGCACGCCGCTGGTCGCCATCTGCACCGTCACCGTGCCCGGCCGCACGTCGTTCGCCTGCGTCGGAATCAACTGCGCCGTCTCCATCAGCACGCTCACCGGAAAGCTCGTGCCGCTAAAGGTCGCGCTCGGCTGCCGCGCGATGCCGCCGGACAGCGGATCGGTATTGCTGCCGCCTGTCAGCGTGCCGCTCGTCAGCACCTTCGCGGGGTTGGTGTCGATCAGGTAGCGACCCTCGCCCTGCGTCCCGGCTCCTGCTGTCGCCGTCACCTGCACGCTGGTCGAACCGGTCGTGCAGCCGCTGGCGCACGTGCCGTCGAAGACCTGCGTGTCCTCGCTGTACTGCAGGTCGAAGGGATGCGTCGCCTCGTCCGCGTCGTCGCGAAAGCCGCCCGAGGAGACCAGCAACTGGCCGCCCAGCAGGCAGTCGCCCACCGCGTAGCAGGTCTGGCTGAAGCCCGCCAGCACATGCTGGCCCAGCGTATGCTGCACACCCGTCACCTGCGTCGCCGTGTAGGTTGTCTTGAAGTAGGGAACCGACCCCTGGATCTGCTGCGGAAACAGGTTCGAACCGCCGGCCAGACCCTCCTGCTGGACCGAAAGACCCAGCGAAAACGGCTCCGCCACGCCCTCCGTCGCCTTCAGACCGGCCGAGCTGCGCGTCGAAACCACATGCACCGTCGCGGCCGTTTCGACGCCGCCCGCGTGCGGATTTTCCGGGTTCAGAAACGTATCCACCACCGCTCCGCCGCGCAGATCGGTCACATGGGTCTGCGCGTTCCACGTCGCCGGCGCCACGGCCTCGGTCCCGCCGTAGGTCGGCTCCGCCACCACCGCGCAGCCGCTCGCGCAGTCCGCGTCCGCGGTCGCATTGGCGATGCCGTCGTTGCCCGCGGAGCTCACCGACTGGCTCGCATACTGCACGCCGTTCAGGTCGTTCACCGCCAGCGTCGTGCCGAGCGGCTGCGACACCGTCTGCGTGGAGGTCGGCAGGGTGCTCACCTTCTGCGCCAGACCCGCCGTCAACGCCGCTGCCTGCTCGTCCACATACTGCTTGTCCGAAGCCTGCAGGGCCGAGGTCGGATCTCCCGGCAGCACCAGCGGACCCGTCATCGTATCCCCGGTCTTCAGCACATACGGCGTCGAACTATCGAGCGGATGCCCCGTCATCGCCGTCGCAATCGCCGTGTCCACATACGACTTGCTCACCGTCTGCATCGCCACGCTCAGCGGCAGCACCGAGCTCTTGATCGCGCTCACCTGCACCGGATACGCGCTCACCGGCACCACCCAGTACTCGCGCGTCGTGCTGCCGTCGTCCAGGTGATACACCACCGTGTAGAAACTCCCTATCGGCGTCGCGCCCGCGTTCGGCACCAGCGACGCCGTCATCGCGCCGCCCGCGCCGATCGTCACCGAGGTGGAGCCTGCCGGCACCGAGGCGCCGCTCGCCGCTGTGAACGAAGGCCAGCTCACCAGCAGCGTGCCGGCCGCAGCCGTTCCATCCGCGTGATAAACCGTCTCCGTCACCTGCGTCGTCGGCGCCTGGGCATAGCTCACCCCCAGCAGCAACGAAAGCGCCAGCAACACCTCCACCAGCGTCCAACTCTTGCGTCTCAAACCCATCTTGAACCCTCCTCGAACCTGCTGTTGTTTCGGCCCCTTGTGTCCCGCGCCCATACAGCTCGTCATCCTGAGCGCAGCGAAGGACCCCCGTATTGGCCTTTGCGGTTGCCTGTTCTCTGTTTGTCATTCCCGCAGGGAATCTGCTGTTGTCTTTTGCTCGTTGCGGCGCCCGCTAAACGGCTCGCAAAGCCGCCGCCAGATAGCTCCGAAAACAAACCACGCGCTCGCCATCGTTCGCGTCGACCACCGGCAGCGCGCGAAACGTCCCGGCCAGCCGGAGCTTCGCAAGTCCGCCCGCCAGCGCCTCGGTCTTCTCCGCAATCCCCGCCATGCTCTGCAGCCGCGGATAGTGGAAGATCACCCGGTCGCCCTCGGCGCCATCGAGCACGAACAGCGCGGACCACTCCTGAAAGAAGCCGCCTCCCTCGCGATCGCAGAAGGCCGCGACCGGAGAAACCTTCATGCCCGTGACTGGAATGCCCGCCGGCAAGGGCGCGCCCAGCGTCAGCACGCCGCCCGCAATCGCCGTCACGCGGCCCACATTCAGCGTCACGCGACGGATGTAGTTCGGATCGCTCGCAACTGCAACCGGACTGGTTACATACCCGCCGCTCACCCCGCTGCCCACGAAACCCACCTGCGCGACATAGTCCACATCGACCGCCACCACATCGCCTACGTTGAAGCTCGGCGCCGCCGTCGTGCCCACGTCGAGCGCGGTCGCGGTCGAATCCGTCGCCAGCGGCAAGGCCGTCGCGGCGACGCCGCCCGAACCGTTCGCAGCCGCGCCAGCAGCGGGTTTCAGCACGTTCATCTGCTGCACGCCCGCGGCCAGCGCCAACTGGAGCTTGCCCCAGCTCTCGAATTCAAGCGAGACCGTGGCCTCGACCTCGGTCCGCGCCTGGCCCGCCGCCATCGCCGGCGCGCCCGTGTTCAGCGCGGCGATATGTGTGCCCGATTTGCGCACAAATCCGCTGCACCAACCCAGATCCACCCACGGCGCCGGCGGCGCATCCACGTTGAACGAGGCAATATTGGCCGGGTCGAAGAGCGTCGGTGCGCTCCCAGCACGGTTTACCGGCGCGAAGTACGCCCTCACTCTGCGGCTTACCGGCGCCACACCTGCAATCGGGACGCTCATAGCTCACCCGCTTCCTGGTAGCTGTAGACCTCGACCGTCGCCACGCGCTCCAGCCGCTCGCCATGCGTCGCCACCGGCCCGAAGAGCGGATCGCTCCAGAAGACATTCGTGCCGCGAACCACGCCGGTTACAAATGAGAGCTTTGGCGCCGACTGGGGCTCGGTTTGCAGCGCAAACGCGAGTTCCGCATCCATCGCCGCCAGCGCCCGGCCCCGGTCCATGCCCGCGGCGCCGGTTGTGCCGTCCGTTCCGTAGCGGACCTCGCACGTCATCGCCGCCAGCGGCAGCGCGCCCGCCTCCACGCGCAGCGCCGTCCACCGCAGGCAGAAGACATCGGTCAGCGAGAGCCCGTCGACCGAAGCCGCCGGAAGTTCATTCTCCACCACCACCACGCCCGGCCGCGTGGCCCCTCGCACGACCACCGTACGGGCCGGATTGCCCGCCGCAATCCGGTCCCGCAACATCGCATAAAACGTATCCCGCGCATCCTGCACATGTCCTCCTTTTCCTTCGAGCACCACAAATGTCCGTCATCCTGAGCGGAGCGAAGGACCCCTGTATTTCGCTTGAACTGGCACGGTCGCGTGCGCAGATGACAAGAACAAGCAACAGCCAATACAGGGGTCCTTCACTGCGTTCAGGATGACAAGCTTGGTTGCTCGTCCGATCAACGTGAAACCGGAGCTACACCAGCAACGCCAGCGGATCGTGTAACTGAATCCGATACAAAATCACGCCCCCGAACATCTCCACCGCTGTACACGAATCCACCCGCAGCAGCGCCTCGCCCACCAGCACTCCGGCGGCGTTCTGGAACAGCACGCTCGCCGCCTCATACGCCAGCGAAGTCAGCAACGTCTCGACCGCCGTGGCCGAGACCAGCAGCTCATAGCCCGCGGCCTCGTTCTTCGCTCCGACCTTCGGACGCAGCCTGCGAAATGTAACCGGCACAAGCACAAAATCCTGAAACTGCGGCTGCGCCAGCCCCATCTGCTCGGCTGGGTCTCCCGCGATCGCGGGCGCGGGCATGCGCAGCGTCACTTTTTCGCCGCCGCAACCGCGCAGCAGCGCATCCGCCATCCGCTCCAGTGCATGCATGGTCGCCATCATTCAACCCAGCCTTTCGGCGATGAAGGGCCGCAGCAGCGCCTGCACCTGCGGATCGATCAGACTGCCGCTGAAGTACTGCATCTGCATCGTGTCCAGCTTGCTCGAACGCACGTTCAGCGCGGGCGTCGCCTGCGCATTCTTCACGATCTGCGCGCACGCCACCTTGACTGCAACCGGAACGGTTACAAATCCGGCGGTATAGGTCACCTCCACCTCGTTGTAGTCCAGCCCGAGGAAGTTCGCCGCGAAGGTGACCTCGCGCGGGCCGGTATTCAGGTCGACGCTCGCAAGATCGAGCGTGCTCCAGCTTCCCGGCAGGCCGAAGGCGAAGGCCACCTGCGCGAGCATCGGCTCATCGAGCGGCCCGTTCTCGCCGCGCCGCGGCCGCCCGTAGCGTACGCGTATGCCCACCAGCGCATTGCTGAACAGCGGCCCGTAGCTCAGCCGCACGGTCTGGCAGCCGGGCGTCAGCCGTATGCGCTCGACGTATTCGGTCGCCATCAGACTGCATCGGCGACAGTAGGCCTCGATCAACGCCGACGCGGTCGCGATCCAATCGTCCCCGGTCTCCGCACTCAGGCCGTAGGCCTGGTACTCGGCCGGTTGTAGATATCCCATTCGTTCCTCCTTTCCAGGTCGTTTACGTCTGGGCGCCCCACCCTTCGCAAAGGCGCGAAGGATGGGGCGCCCGAGCTGTCGTTTCAGTCCGAATTAGCGGTCGACCAGCACCTGGTAGTGCGCGTAGTTCGCGCCCTTCACGACCACGCCGCCGAACTTCACGACCACGTACTGCGAGGCCAGCGAGCCGGGTACGCCGAGCTGGAAGACACGCGGGTTCGGGTCGCTCAGCCAGTGGTACTCGATCAGGTCTTCGGTCACGATGTAGGCCGGCAGCACCGCGCTGCCCGAACCCGGCGTGCCGGTGTAGGGAAGCGTCCACTCCGGGATCAGCGGAATGTCGCCCGCCTGGGTCGAGAGCATCTTCACCGTGAAGCCGGAGGTGATCTCCTTCGTGCCCAGCACGACGTTGAACTCCGACTTCATCTCGCGGTCGATCAGGTCGAGCAGTACGGGGTTGGCGTAGATCGCCGTCGGGCGCACGCCGTAGCTGGAGTTCGAGACCATCTGCGCGATCGTGCTCTTCAGACCGTCGACGATCGACTGCGTGCTGCCGATGGTGACCGAGTTGCCGCCCGCGGCGATCTGGCCGGCCGCGCCAAAATACTGCGCGGTGGTGGGCGAGCTGAGGCTGGTGTCGGTGCCGTTCCACAGCGCGACGTCATGCGTGCGCAGGACGCCGTCGACCGTGTCGGTCAGATCCTTGGCCTGCAGATAGGCGAACTGGCTCTGCTGCTTGCCCAGCTCGATGTCGAACAGGTTGTAGTTGATCTGCGCGACCAGCGCCTTCAGCGGCACGCTGCGCTCCACGCGGGTGGGCGAGACCAGCGGCGCGACGATGTTGCGCGGGTCGACGAAGCCGGAGCTGGCCGCGGGCGAGGGAATCGACGTCTCCTCGAAGTAGCGCGACGGATGGCCGGTGGCCGGCACCTGCTTGATGCGCTGGCCGAAGAGTCCGCGACGGCGCACCAGGTCGGTGATCTCCGACTGGTAAAGCGGGACTTCGATAGCGCCAGGTCCGATGTAGTCCGCCGCTGCGTGTAGATCCGTAAACTTGATGTTCATTCTTTTCCTTTCCAATGAGAAAAGCCTCCCGCCGCGTCGGTGCGCGGGAGAGGCTTGTGTTGGGCTCTGTTCACAGCCTGGGTGACGTAGGCCGCCCGGAGTGCGTACGTCCCACCCTTCGCAAGTGCGCGAAGGATGGGGCGCCCGAGCTTTTGTCGCGGTCGCTAGCGGAGCAGGCCTGCGCGGAGCAGCTCCGCCTTGACGGCGATGCGCTGCTCGATGCTCAGGCTGATCAGCGCCCCGTCTACTTGAGACAGGGCCAGCGCGCCGGCCTCCAGGCCGCCGACGCTCTCGCCCGTCAGGCCCTGCTTGGCGAGCATCGACGCCACGCCCGCGGGCAGGGTCTTGCGCGCCGGCGCCACGGCGGTTGCGGCCTGCGCGCGCAGGCTGGCGATGGTCGCCTCCGCCTCGGCGAGCCGGCGCTCCAGCTCCGCCTCGCGCTCGTTCTCGATCGTCGCGACGATCGGCCCGATCGAAGCCGACGCGCTCAGCGTCTCGTGCAGCGCCTCCAGCCTTTCGATCGCGCCGGTCAGACGCTGCTCCATCTGTTCGTTGAGAATCATCTCGTTCTCCATTACTGGCCTCCCGTGGTCGTCGTGGCGGGCATGCTCTGCACGTTCAGAATCGCGACCACGGCCGAGACCAGGTTCGCGACGTAGTCGCTGCTTGCCGTGATGCCGGCCTTGGCCAGCAGCGCGCTCACCGTCTGCCCGACCAGCAGCAGCACCTCGGCCAGCTTCTGCTCGCCGGTGCCGTTCTGCACGCCGGCCGCGGCATACTTCTGCTCGACCAGCACAACCGCGGACTGAATCAGCGTGGTCGCGTCGATCGCCTCGGCCGCCACCGGCGCGGTCGCCGGAAAGACCAGCCCCACCAGCCGCTCCACCGGCACCGCGTACGTCAGGGCCCACTTCAGCCCCTTCACGAAGTCCTTGCCTACTGCCTCCAACACACTTACGAAACTCATCTTGTCTCCTGTCTGTTCAGCAACCAGGTGCGTCATCTCGACCGAAGCGTCGCGGCTGTACCGCGATGCGTAGCGGAGAGACCCCCGTATTTTGTCTTTCAACTTTGCCCAGAGCGGACACGCGCGAAGGCATACCCCAGGGGCTAAAGCCCCGATTTGCGGCGGCTCCGAACGCCAAGGCTGAAGCCTTGGCCTGCCTGAAAGCAAAAGCGAAATCCTCTGCTTCCAATACGTCCACCCGCTAGGCCACCGCACGCGCATGCCCCGCCGGACGCCTGAGCCGGAAGCTGGTCTCGCGGTAAGCCGCCTTCTCGCGCAGCAGGATCGCCGCGCCGGTAAAAGTCGCCCGCGTCAGCGTCCACACGCTGGCGCGCATGTCGGCGACGTGCGCGTCGGCCAGCTCGTAGCTCATCCCCATGGCCGTTTTGCCGCCCTTCAGCATGGCCGGCTCCATCTCCGGAAAGTCCCGTGCGAAGAGGTAGCCGGCCACCATCAGCTTCTTGTCGTCCAACTCGGCCGAGGTGATGATGCCGCACTTCTGCCTTGCATCGTGCCCGTCCCAGCCGGCCTTGTAGTCGACGGCCATGCCCAGCAGACTGGGCAGCGCCGCCTCCGCCGCCGCCCGGGTCAGCACCACCCGATGCCCGCGCGCGCCGCTCGGGGCCTTGTCGCTGGCGACGTCCACCAGCGTCAGGCAGCCCTCGAACGGCAGCCGGTTCGGATGCCCATGCACCTCGGGAAACTCTACGGCCATCGCGCGGAGCTGCACCCTGCGGGCCAACGCCCCGGCCGTCTCCCGGCCACAGGTCTCGCCCATCGCAGAAAGCTGCACGCCGATCCGCGACCCAGCCCGCCGCCCACACACCACTCCGGCACTCGTTCGATGAAGCCTGTCTTCCAATTCCATGTCACTCCTCGCCTTCGCCGTTTTCTGCCGCAAACAAAAACGGGAGCACCGGACCCGGTTAGAGGTCCAGCGCTCCCGTCTCATCTGCCTATTCAGAATAGCAGTCCGGCAAAGGTGGGAAGGTCATAAAAGTTTGACCCATAAGTGCAATCGAAACAGTGGTATACGTCGCCGGACCCAGGTCAGGCCCCTTGACAGGTTTTCAGCGGCTCGAGCATTTTGCGCTTCAGGAAGATACCCGTCAGCTCGTCCAGCGCCTCGGCGTACTTGCGCTGCACCGTCTTCAGGCTCAGCCCCATCCGTCCCGCCGTCTCGCCCTGCGTGTACTCCTGCAGGGCGATCCGCTTGATGAGCTCCTGCTGGGTCGGGTCCAGCTTCCGCAGGCAGTTGCCCACGTCGTGGACGAAGATCACGACATCCTCGAAGCTGTTCACCTTGTAGCTGGTCACGTGTCCGCGAAACAGCTCCCGGCCCAGCAGCGAGGGCACGCGCCCCGACTCCATGGACAGCTTCATATACCGCCGCAGCATCCCTTCGGTGTACTTGCGATAGAACGCAAGCTCCGGCTCAAGCGTCCGCAGTGGTTCGTGCATGGGCTTTGCCGCCGGCGGCATCGCGACGACGCGCGCCGGACCGATCCGGCGTGCGGCGACGGCGAGAGACCCAGGGCTAAAGTCCTTCGGCTCGGCTCCGAAGGGCTCCAGCTCCGTCACCGGAGGCAAGGGACGTTCGACCGAGGCGGTGGCCCACACCCGCGGCAGTACGGCAGGAAACAACACCAGCGCCGCGCTCATCGTGCACCGCCTGCACAGCACGCAACGCGGGCCGTCGTGGTGGCGCGGGCTGAGACGCGTGGACGGTAGGCGCGCAGCCGGCGGGGAGCGGGAAACTCCGCCAGACGTGCAGCGCATCCCCGGCAATAGACGCCGGCGACAACTCCGGTGCGGACCCACAGCGTTCCGCACCCCTCACATACCTTCAATTCCATACGTAGGTCATTCATCTTTTCGTTCTCCAGGGCATACTCTCCCCCGGCGAGCCTCGGTACTTTTCAGTGGTCGGAGGGGCTCGCTCAGGTTGCTATAAAAGTGCGTCCGATGGCTCGCCGCGGGATTGTGTGCCTCCCGTCGCCGGTTTTCGGTTGTACGCACCGCTCTGTCGTCACTACGGCTGTGTGTCGTGCCCATGTCCTGGGAGGGACCACCAGCCTGCTCACCCGCATCACGCCTGCTCGCTCTCCGGACCTTTAGGGGATATCTCCTCGCCCAAATCCCATCGTCCGGCGGCCTGGCGTCTGCCTTTGGAAAGTTTCAAGGTTATAACTGGCCCAAAAGTGGGAGTCAACGGCTTGTTTTCCGCAGCCTTGGCGCGCACCCAACCTGTTTATAATCTGCGAGTTATAAGCAAAATGGAGAACAGGGATGAGGTTTTCGCCTTATCTTCGCTTTCGCGCTCAGGTTGCAGCTTTTCTTCCATTTCACCACGCTTGGTAAACTGGGGGAATGTTCTCTAAGTTGTACGCACAATGGATGTTTGCATGGGAGACGGCGCTCACCACCCGCGACACCAATCGCATCGTACGCCCTTTGGAATGGGGCTTCGACTGGCTTCCACAGGACATTTCAGACAGCGTTGAGGGGCTTCCCGAATTGGAACGCATGACCGCGTTGAGCGCCTCCATCGCGGCCAATTCAGACCGGTTTTTCGGCTATACGACGCCCACGGACTTCCGCCTCGAGCATCGCCATCCGCAGCTCTTTCCGACCAACGTTCGCCCGGAGACCCTTGCGCAGGACGCCGAGCTGAAGCAGAAGGCCGACTCCGGCGAACTGGACAAGGCCGAGTTCCTCCGCTTCACCTCGCCCGTGCGCACGCCATACCCTGAAAACGACCAGGTCAACGCGCGCTGGTATCCGGCCCAGCAGAAGCCCGGCAGGCCGAAGCAGGCCATGATCGTCATGCCGCAGTGGAACGCCGACGCCTTCTCACACAACGCGCTCTGCGAGATCTACAACCGCTTCGGCATCTCCTGCCTGCGGCTCTCGAAGCCGTACCACGACATCCGCCGGCCGGCCGAGCTGGAGCGCTCGGACTACGCCTGCAGCTCGAACATCGGGCGCACCATGTCGAGCTGCCAGCAGGCAGTGGTCGACATCCGCAGCTGCCTCGACTGGCTCGAACAGCAGGGCTACGAGCAGTTCGGCGTCATGGGCACCTCGCTCGGATCGTGTTACGCCTTCATCGCCGCCGCGCACGACCCGCGCCTTCAGGTGGTCGCGTTCAACCACGCCAGCACCTGGTTCGGCGACGTCGTATGGACCGGCCAGAGCACGCGCCACATCCGCGCCGCGTTCGAGCAGGCCGGGCTGACCCAGCAGACGCTGCGCGAGGTCTACCGCGCCATCAGCCCCATGGCGTACATGGAGAAGTTCGCCGCCAACCGCCGCCACGCGCTCGTGATCCACGCGAAGTACGACCTCACGTTCATCGAGGAGTTCTCGCTCGATGTACTGAAGAACTTCAAGGCGCACGGGGTGAACTACGTCTCGAAGGTGCTGCCCTGCGGCCACTACACGACCGGCGAGACGCCGTACAAGTACATCGACGCGTGGTATCTGGGGACGTTCATCCGGAGTGCGTTCAAAAAGCTGGCTGTGGCGAAGTAGCGCCCGAAGCGTACCGCAGCGGCTGAAGCCGCAAGGCAAAGGCGGCTATTGCGGCACGGCTGAAGCCGTGCCCTTAAGCACGACATGGCTACTCATTTACTGAAGGGCGCTGTTTTGTTAAGGGCACGGCTTTAGCCGTGCCGTAAACGTCGCCATTGCTTTGCGGCTTTAGCCGCTGAGGTACGGTTTACACTCTTCGCCATGGCAATACCGTCACGCTCGGCTCAATCTGGAACTTACTTTGTGACGAGCGCCACGTACAACCGCCGTCGGCTTTTCCAAGTGCCTGCGAACGCTGAGATGCTGATCGAAACCTTGCAGAACTATCGCAAGGCTGGAAACTTCAAACTTCATGCTTTCGTGATCATGCCGGATCATATTCATCTCCTGCTAACCCCGACGGAGGTTGCCCTTGAGCGGGTGAGGGGGCTGATCAAGGGCGGGTTCTCTCACCGGATCGGTTCGAAGATGCCAGTTTGGCAGCGCGGGTTTACGGACCACCGCATTCGCGACGCGGAGGAGTTTGCGGTCAGGCGTGGTTATATTCACGCCAACCCCGTTCGTGCCCGGCTTGTCGAACGCGCGGAGATGTACGCGTACTCGTCTGCGTATCGGCCGGGAAGTGGCACAGAAGCGTACCGCAGCGGCTGAAGCCGCAATACATATGCGGCGCTTGCGGCACGGCTGAAGCCGTGCCCTTAAGCACGACACCGGAATCCTACAGCGACCAATCCTTCGAGCTATCCAGTTGCGGCAGGGTAAACATCGCCACCACGCACGGCGCCAGCACCATCCCGACAAATCCCATCGCAATCATCAGATCATGCATCGTAAGTTCCTCTTTTCGTGGGAGCTTTGTCCCACATCCAGAGTCGCTTTTCCGGGCTGCGATGGGCGCCCCCTGCTGGCGTCAGTCCGTTACGAACGTTGTGACCATTACGATCGTGCGCAATCTGCCGCATTCGTACTCTTGACCTTGCCTCAGGTTTTGGGCAGAAACCCTCGCCGGCTGGCATAAGATGGAGCTATGCCGATCGATCTGAATGCCACCCTCGCCGCCTCTGATCCAGCCATCGCCGCGCAAATCGACAACGAAGTCGCACGCCAGCACGAAGGTCTCGAGATGATCGCCTCCGAGAACTTCGTCAGCCGCGCCGTTCTCGAAGCCGCTGGAACCGTCTTCACCAACAAGTACGCCGAGGGCTATCCCGGCAAGCGCTACTACGGCGGATGCGAGTTTGCCGATGTCGTCGAAAACATCGCACGCGATCGCGCCAAGCAGATCTTCGGCGCCGATCACGCCAACGTGCAGCCGCACTCCGGCTCGCAGGCCAACGCCGCCGCCTTCATGACGCTGCTGACGCCGGGCGACACCATTCTGGGTCTGGACCTTGCGCATGGCGGCCACCTGACCCACGGACACAAGCTGAACTTCTCGGGCAAGCTCTACAAGGTCGCCGGCTACCAGGTCCGCAAGGACACCGAGGTCGTCGACTACGACGCGCTCGAGGAGCAGGCCGTGCGCGAGCAGCCGAAGATGATCATCGGCGGCGGCAGCGCCTATCCGCGGCAGTTCGACTTTCCCCGCATGCGCCAGATCGCCGATAAGGTAGGCGCGTACTTCCTGGTCGACATGGCGCACTTCGCCGGTCTGGTCGCGGGCGGTGCGCATCCTTCGCCGGTGCCGCACGCCCATGTCGTCACGACGACCACGCACAAGACGCTGCGCGGACCGCGCTCGGGCCTCATCCTCTGCCAGCAGCAGTTCGCGGCCGGCATCGACCGCTCGGTCTTCCCCGGACAGCAGGGCGGCCCGCTCATGCACATCGTCGCGGCCAAGGCCGTGGCCTTCGGCGAGGCGCTGCAGCCGGAATTCGCCACCTACGCCGCACAGGTGGTCGCGAACGCCAAGGTGCTGGCGGCGGAGCTGGCCGAGAAGGGCTTCCGCATCATCTCCGGCGGCACGGATACGCATGTCATCCTGGTCGACGTCTTCGTGCGCGGCATGCTGGGTTCCGAGGCCGAGCACGCGCTGGGCGAGGCCGGCATCACGGTCAACAAGAACGCCATCCCGTACGACACGAATCCGCCGCTGAAGCCCTCGGGCATCCGCATCGGCACACCGGCGCTGACCACGCGCGGCATGAAGGAGGCCGAGATGAAGCTCGTCGCCGGCTGGATCGTGCGCGCGCTCGACCACCGCAACGACGAGGCGGAGCTCAAGAAGATCCGCGCCGAGGTGCTGGAGCTGGCCGGGAAGTTCCCGCTCTACGAGTATCTCCACAAGGCATAAGGCTTTTGTTCAGGGCGTGGGGTTGCGAGTGCTATTCTGGCGGTCAGGTTTTCGAAGGCCGCTGTAGAAGCTGTCGTGATTAAGGGCACGGCTTCAGCCGTGCCGTAAGCACCGTCTTTGTATCGCGGCTTCAGCCGCTGAGGTACGCTTTACGCTGTCAAGGCGTACCTCAGCGGCTAAAGCCGTCTTGTTGTCCATCGAAGTGGCATGGCTGAAGCCATGCCCTTAACACGACAGACCGGCAAGACCTTTACCCGAGCCCGGTATGCATCTTTCACCACACGACCGTTTCTAAGAGGCAACACCATGGCGATGGCAATCCTGTCCTGGATGATCGGCATCCCGGTTCTCGGCGCGATGACCGGTCTGCGCTGCATGACGCCCATGGCGATGCTGTGCTGGTTCGCGTACCTGCACCGCCTGCCGATCCACTACTCCTGGGCGCTCTGGGTGGCGAATCCGATCACGGTCGGCGTCTTCACCGTCCTCGCGCTGGGCGAGCTGGTGGGCGACAAGCTGCCCCAGACGCCCAGCCGGCTGGATATCGGTCCGCTGGCCTCGCGCGTCATCTTCGGCGGCCTGGTCGGCGCCATCGCCGCGACGGCCCTGCGCGGCTCGGCGGTGGAGGGAATCGTGCTCGGCGCCATCGGCGCGCTGGGCGGCGCCTTCACCGGATACCACATCCGCGCGGGCATCAAGCACCACACCGCCTGCCAGGACCTGCCGATCGCCTTCGCCGAGGACATCGTCACGATCGGGCTTTCGTTTCTGGCGATCGGGATCGTGACGGGCTGAGACTGCTCGGGTGCCCCATCCTTCCTGGCTTTATCGGGAAGGGTGGGATGTTGGACGCTCAAACCTTGTACGTCCCACCCTTCGCAAAGGCGCGAAGGATGGGGCACCCAGGCATTACTGTCGAATCCGACCTTCACCGTTCGAACTCAAACTCCACCTTCCACTCATTCGCCTGATTCAGAAAAAGCAGCGCATCGAAGGGTTTGCCCGCCTTCGACGTAAATCCCTTGATCACCTTCGTCCGGTATTTCTTCGCGGGGGATACAAGATCGCGCACCTGCGCATCCGTGATAGCCTTCTTCGCGACAACGGTGTTGACCGTAAACCCGCAGCCCTCGCGAAAGCGCGAGCAGCCATAGAAGGTCTGGCCGGGGCGCTTCGCAAGCAGGCCGCCCTTGCACTTCGGGCAGAGCAGCTCGCCCTCCTTCGCGGTGATCGGCGTGGCGGCCGCGGCCTGCATCTTCTTCGAGGCGAAGACCGCCGGAATATCCTTCTTCAGCTCGTCCGCCACCTGCGACAAGATCACCGAGGCGTCCAGCTTCCCGGCCTCCACCAGCGCCAGTTGCTCCTCCATCGCGCCCGTCAGCTCGGCGCTGGCGAGCTTCGGCAGCACCTGGTCGATCAGCGCGATGCCCTTGCCCGTAGGGTCGAAGGCTTTTCCATTGCGTTCGACATAAGACAGATCGATCAGCTTCTGGATGATCGCCGACCGCGTCGCCTCGGTGCCCAGCCCGCGGCCCTTCATCGCCTCGCGCAGAGCCTCGTCGTCGATCTGTTTTCCCGCCGTTTCCATTGCGGATAGCAGGGTGGCGTCGTTGAACTTCGCGGGCGGCTTGCGCTCCTTGGTCACCAGTTCGGAGTCCTGCACCGGAAGCTGCTGGCCGACCTTCAGCAGCGGCAGCTCCTGCCGGTCCTCCAACTCCTCATTCTTGTTTTCGGGGTCGAAGTTGCCCGTCACGGCCGTCCAGCCCGGAGCGACCAGCCGCGAGCCCTTTGCGCGGAACGGGTGCTGCTTCGGCACGCCGGCGGCCAGGTCGATGCGCGTCTCTTCGGTCTCCTTGTCCGGCAGAAAGATGCAGAGAAACCGCTCCGCCACGATCTGGTAGACCTTGCGCTCGTCGGCCGAGAGCGTTCCCGGCGCGGCCTTCGCGGTCGGAATGATCGCATGGTGGTCCGAAAGTTTGGACCCGTCGACGAAGCGCTTGCTCAGCTTCGGCCCGGATTTGGCGCGGGCCAGCGCGGCATCTACGTGGACCTGTTTGTCCGGTCCAAGCCGCAGCGCGCGCAGCACGGCGGGCAGCCCGCCGACCATATCCTCCGACAGATGCCGCGACGAGCTTCTGGGGTAGGTGATCGCCTTGTGGTTCTCGTAGAGCGACTGCGCCAGCTCGAGCGTGCGGTCGGCGGTGAGGCCGAAGCGCCGGTTGGCCTCCTTCTGCAGCTCGCCCAGGTTGTGCAGTTGCGGCGGAGGCGTGCGGCGCGGCTTGCGCTCCATCGCGGTCACGGTCGCGATGGTCATCGCCGGGATCGAAGCGAGGATCGCCTCGGCCTCCGGCTTCTTATCGAAGTCGTACTTCTGCGCGGCGTTCAGGGCGCGCGCGACGAACTCGCCCATGTCGGCGTGGACCTCGTAGAAGAAGGTCTTCACGAAGCCGGTAATCTCGTGGTGCCGGCGCACGATCATGGCGAGCGTCGGCGTCTGCACCCGGCCTACGGAACAGTTCAGGCTGTTGTGCAGGGTCGTCGCCCGGCTGTGATTCATGCCGATCAGCCAGTCGATCTGCGCCCTCGCCTGCGCCGCCGCGCCCAGGGCGTCGTAGTCCGACGCAGGCCGCAGCTTCGCAAACGCCGCCTCGATCGCGTCTTCCGTCAGCGACGACGCCCAGAAGCGCAGCACCGGCTTCTTCGATCCGGTGAGGTCGTAGATGCGGCGAAAGATCGCCTCGCCCTCGCGGCCCGCATCGGTCGCGTTGACGATCTGGGTGACGCGCTTGTCGTTGAAAAGCCGCTGGATGACGGCGAACTGGTCGGCGGTGCGGTCCTCCGCCAGATAGGTCCACTCGCCGGGAATCATGGGCAGCGCCTCGCGCCGCCAGGGCTTGCCCCACGCCGGATTCATGTCCCCCGGCTCCGCCAGCCGGACGAGATGCCCGATGGCCCAGGTGACAAGGTCGTCCTTGCCGCGAAAGAATCCCTGCTCCTTCGTGGTGCAGCCGAGGGCTTTGGCGATGTCTCGGGCAACCGACGGCTTTTCTGCAAGGATGACGCGCATGGCAGCTTCGAGTCTACCCGACCGTCAACGTTCAGGGCGCGGCTTCAGCCGTGCCCTGAACGTTGACGGGCTGGCTACGGGTGCAGGCCGGCCTTGGCGAGCATCTGGAAGAACTGCCGCTGCGTCCGCATGTCCAGCGACTGCGCGACCAGTTTGCCCTCGCGGTCGAAGACGAAGTTCTTCGGAATTCCGTCGACGTGGAACTGCGTCGCCACCTTGCGGCCCGGGTCCAGCAGCACCGGCGGACGATAGCCCATCTGGCCCACGTAGCTGTTCACCTTGAACGCGTCCTCGTCCGAGATGGAGAGGACGACCAGCCCCTGCGACTTGAAGTGGTCGTAGATGGCGTCCAGATCGGGCATCTCCTTGCGGCAGGGCGGGCACCATGTCGCCCAGAAGTTGACCAGCACGATCTTGCCGCGCAGTTCGGAGAGCGTCACCGGCTTGCCCTTCAGATCCTTCAGGGTAAAGTCGGCCTTGCGCACGTCCTCGTCATAGGAGTCGAGCAGCTTGTTGGCCTCATCCATCTGCGGTCCGGTAAAGTCGGTCGTCATGCCTTCGTAACGCACGAGGCGCGCCAAATTCAGGTAAGGCAGCGGCGGCTTGCCGCTCTTGGTTGGCGGCAGCGGATACTCCGCCAGCGCCTGTCCCAGGGTGGTGGTGACGGCCTGCAGCGCGTCGCGGCCCGGGTCGCCCTCCGTGGAAAGCCCGGCGAGCGAAAAGGCAGCCTTTACCTTGTCCAGACCCGCTGGCAGGGTGCGGATCTCGAGCGCGATCGCGGTGATTCCCGAACCACGCTTGGCGTCGGGCATGGCGCGCACGGTCGAAATCTCCTTGGCGATGCTGTCGGCGGAAGGCGGCTTCGGACCGGCGGGGCGAGCGGCTGGAACGATCAGGGCAAAGCCCAGAAGGGCGGCGGAGAGCGTGGCATGGCGGAACGTCATCGGAGGCCTCGGAAGGTGTTGTTGCGAATGGCCGAATTCTATCGCAAAACGATGACAGAAAAGCAGATGGCCCCGGTCATCCTTTGGGGACAACCGGGGTCGTGGTGTTTGCAGACGGCCCGTAAGCCGAATTTTGTTTTAGACGATCATTCCTCTAGGCCAGCCATTACTGACTGGCTCCAGCAACCTACCCGCAGGTTTCGACTGCCCGCTCCGGCTTTCGCTTAGAAGCGGACTATCCTCGTCTGGGCGCATCGGGCCGATACGCACTGGCTGCATGAGGACGTGCAGCCACACTCCCTGCCTATTTGGTCTTGCTCCGTGTGGGGTTTACCATGCGGCGTTGCTTACGCAGCGCCCGGTGCGCTCTTACCGCACCTTTTCACCCTTACCTCTTCTCCCTTGCGGTCGAAGAGGCGGTTCGCTCTCTGTTGCACTGGCCGTCCAGATGCCTTGAAGCATCCGTCCCGGACGTTATCCGGCACACTGCCCTGCGGAGTTCGGACTTTCCTCCCCCGTGAAAGTCCTTGCGGACAACACGGCAGCGATCGTCCGGCCGCCTGCACTTCCAGTGTAGCCCATGGACAGAAAGACTTGACACCGATTCCGCCGATCGGACCGATTCCACTCCGACAGGACGGCAGGCATCCTCATCCCGTTTTCGATCGGTTCCATCGGCGTCCTCGGTGTTAAGCCTCCGTTTGAGGAGGCGCCCGGACTCAGCCACTGATACTCTCGTAGCATCCCCACAGGTACCCGCGCCCCATGGAGTTCAAGGAAGCCGTTCAACTCGCGCTGCAGTCGCTCTGGCAGAACAAGCTGCGATCCGTGCTCACGCTGCTGGGCGTGGTCATCGGCGTCGCGTCGGTCATTGCGGTGGTCACGCTGGTCAACGGCGCGAACACCTTCGTCACGACGAAGTTTTCGAGCTACGGATCGGATACCTTTACGGTCAGCAAGATGCCGTCGCTCATCACCAACTCGGACGACTACGTCCGCTACCAGAAGCGCAAGAACATCCTCTTCGCCGACTACCTCTATATCAAGGGCAACTGCAAGCTCTGCACCGGCATGGGCGCGCAGCAGGCGACCACCGGCAAGCTCGTCCGCGGCACCCAGGCCATTACCGACGCGCAGATTCGCGGCTACACCTGGGAGATGCCCTCGCTCCAGAACCTCGACATCGCCCTCGGCCGCGGCCTCACCGAGACCGACGAGGACCACGCCTCGCACGTCGCGCTGATCGGCACCGACGTGCAGGAGAACCTCTTCGCCGGCGCCGACCCGCTGGGGCAGGAGCTGCGCGTCGACGGCTCGCCCTACACCGTCGTCGGCGTGGTGGAGAAGCAGGGAAGCACCTTCGGGCAGTCGCAGGACAACTTCGTCGGCGTGCCGCTGACCGCGTACCAGAAGAGCTACGGCACGCAGAAGACGCTGACCATCTACATCAAGGCCGGAAGCGCGGGGCCGAGGTTGGAGAACGCCGCCGACGAGGTCCGCGTGCTCATGCGCGCGCAGCGCCACGATGGTCCCGGCGTGCCGAACAGCTTCGAGCTCGACACGAACAACACGCTGGTCGGCATCGCGAGCAAGCTGACGGCGTCCTTCGGCCTGGTCGCCGGGGCCATCGCGCTCATCTCGCTGATCGTCGGCGGCATCGTGATCATGAACATCATGCTGGTCTCGGTGACGGAGCGGACGCGCGAGATCGGCATCCGCAAGGCGCTGGGCGCGAAGCGGAACGATATTCTGCTGCAGTTCCTGATCGAGTCGGCGACGATGGCGCTGGTGGGCGGATTCCTCGGCGTCTTCGGCGGCATCGTCGTGGCGGAGATCATCACCGTGATCGCCGGTTTTCCGTCGACCGTGGCCGTGTGGAGCGTCTTCGCCGGGCTGGTCATGGCGACCGCGACGGGCATCTTCTTCGGGGTCTACCCGGCCCGCAAAGCGGCCGCTCTGGACCCGATTGTAGCGTTGAGGGCAGACTGATGATTTGTTTGGAGAGTTTTGTTAAGGGCACGGCTAAAGCCGTGCCCTCAACAAACGAAGAGCGAGACAAACGAGAGGAGGCAGCATGACACGCGACGACTTTAAAGAGACCGTCTCCATGGCGCTTGAGACCCTGCGCACGAACAAGCTGCGCTCCGGCCTCACCATCCTCGGCATCGTCATCGGCGTCATGACGGTGATCGTCATCTCGTCCGTCGTCAACGGCCTGAACAACAGCGTGGGCGACTTCGTGCAGTCGCTCGGCTCGAACGTGCTCTTCATCTTCCGCTTCCCGGTCTTCACCGGGCGGCCGACGACCGAGATGCTCACCCGCAAGCAGCTCACCTACGAGGATGCCGTCGCCATGCGCGACCTGCCGCACGTCGTCGCGGTCTCGCCGGTGCTGCAGTTCACGAACCACAACGCTCCCGGCGGCGGCATCGGCGAGACCTCCATCAAGACCGGCGGCGGCCGCACGATGCAGAACACGACGCTCGAAGGCGACACCCCCGCCCAGAAGGACGTGAACAACTTCGACCTGGAGGACGGCCGCTTCTTCAACGAAGGCGACATCGAACGCGGCGCGCACGTCACCGTCCTCGGCTACGACACCGCCGACGAGCTCTTCGGCGTCGCCAACGCCGTCGGCAAGGAGGTGCAGGTCGGCGGCATGGTCTTCCTCGTCGCCGGCGTGCTCGAAAAGCAGAAGCAGCCCTTTGGCGGCGGCAAGAATCCCGACGACAACACGGCGTACTTTCCCATCAGCACCTTCCACCAGCTCCACCCCGAGCAGCTCGACTACTGGATCACCCTGAAGTACGACGACCCGCGCAACCAGCCGCTGGTGCAGGACGAGGTCACGGAGCTGCTGCGCCGCCGCCGCAAGGTCGCCAACGAGAAGCCGGACAACTTCGCCATCTTCGGCACCGACACGCTCACCCGGCTGTGGACCACGCTGACCTTCGGGCTCTTCGCGCTGCTCTTTGCCCTTTCGTCGGTCGCGCTGATGGTGGGCGGCGTCGGCGTCATGAACATCATGCTGGTCTCCGTCACCGAACGAACGCGCGAGATCGGCATCCGCAAGGCGATCGGCGCGAACAAGAAGACGATCCTCACGCAGTTCACGCTGGAGGCCGTCACGCTGTGCGCGGTCGGCGGCGTCACCGGCGTCGTGCTCGGCAGCCTCATCGCGCTGGGCGTGGGCATCGTGCTGCCGTCGGCGCTCTCGGCGATGTGGGTGGGCGTGGCCTTCGGCAGCGCATGCGCCATCGGCCTGCTCTTCGGCATCTACCCGGCGTGGAAGGCGGCGAGCCTCGATCCGATCGAGGCGCTGCGGCACGAATAGTTTTGCAAGTGCGGGGCTTAGTCCCGCCACAACACGAGCAACCGACGGGTCTGTCATCCTGAGCGCAGCGAAGGTATTGGCGGCTGCGCTGGCTCCCGATCTGGAAGTAATCTCCCAGATTCGACATCCTTTCCCCCGCCCGGTTCGTTAGACTAGCAAGATGGCGACAGCAATCGAGCTGCTCACAACATTGCTGACGCTCTGCGGTCTGGCATATATGGTGCTCGCCCTGTGGGGGACGCGTGACTTCGTCCACTCCGTGCGCCGCCGCCGCATGGCCGATTCCGGCCAGTACACGCCCGACATCACCCTGCTCAAGCCGGTCAAAGGCGTCGACGACCGCATGTACGCGGGCCTCGTCAGCCATTGTTTGCAACAATATACGGGCCGGTTCGAGATTGTCTTCGGCGTCCACTCGCTCGCCGACCCCGCCGTGCCGGAGATCGCGCGCCTGCAGGCCGAGCACCCCGAGGTCGCCATCCGCCTCGTCGAGTGCCCCCAGCGCCTCGGAACCAGCGGCAAGGTCTCGAACCTCGTCCAGATGCTGCCGCACGTTCGCTACGAGCACATCATCATCAACGACAGCGATATCTACGTCGGGCCGACCTACCTGCAGGGCGTCGCCCGCTACTTCGCGGACCCGAAGGTCGGCATGGTCACCGCGCCGTACCTCGGCCGCACCGGCGCCGGCGGCCGCGAGCTCACCGTCTGGGCGAAGCTGGAGGCGCTGGGCATCTCGACCGACTTCCTCGCCGGCGTGCTGACCGCGCGCAAGATCGAGGGCGGCATCCGCTTCGGCCTGGGTTCGACGCTGGCCTGCACCCGGACCGCGCTCGCGGCGGCGGGCGGCCTCGAACCCCTGACCGAGTATCTGGCCGACGACTACGAGATGGGCAAGCGCATCGCCGCCGCCGGTTACACGGTCGAGCTCTGCGGCGAGTGCGTCGAGACGACTGTGCCCGGCTACGGTCTCAAAGGCTACTGGGACCACCAGATGCGCTGGGCGCGCTCCACCCGCGACAGCCGCCGCGCGGGCTACATCGGCCTGGGCGTGACGTACTGCATCCCCTGGGCGCTGATGACGCTGGTCGCGAGCGGTTTCGCGCTGTGGAGCATCTCGCTGTTTACGCTGGTGCTGCTCGCGCGGGTGACGGTCGCGCTGACCGTCGGCGTCGGCACGCTGCGCGACGAACAGGTGCTCCGCGACCTGTGGCTGCTGCCGGTGCGCGACTGCTTCGGCCTGCTCTTCTGGGTATGGAGCTTCGCGGGCGATACGGTCGTCTGGCGCGGCGAGACCTTCCGGTTGAAGAACGGACGCATCGAACGGGTCTGACGCGGTTTTGGGTCAACCCAAAATGCTCGTCATCTCGACCGGAGCGCAGCGCAGTGGAGAGACCCCCGTATTGCGTCTTTGCCGTTTGTTCGTTCTTGTCTGCTTCCCGGCTGCAGCACTGACGTCAAGCGAAAACAAGCAACGGCAAAAGCCAATACGGGGGTCTCTCCACTCCGCACCGCGATGAAGCTGCGGCGCTCCGGTCGAGATGACGAGCTTGTGGTGTTGGATAGTGAAGTGAATAGTGAAAGGCAATCCGGTCTAAACTACCGGCTTAAGGAGCGCTTACCCATGCAGCCGTCCGTGCCGCCCGAAGCCCGCTCCCTCGCTGCACCCAGCTTTCATCTCATCGGCCGTCAGCGGCTCGGCGCGGGCGCGATCCTGCTCGGAACGCTTGCCGCCGCCGGGGTGCTCGCCTCGGTCGTCTACGCGATGGATCACGCCCGGCACGCCGCGCTCGCCGGTGGATCCGGCGCCTCCCGTTCCGCCGGCGCCGCGGGAGACAGCAAGCATGACGACGACGATGACGACCCCAACCAGATCGACACCATCGTCCTTGGCGACCCGGGCGACGCCCCTGTGCCCGCGCGCAAGGACAACCACGTCAGCCCCGTCCACGCCACCATCGTCGTCCGCCTGCCGCGCTACGGCGACCAGACCGGCCTGATCCCGAACTCGCCCGTCGGCCACCTGCTCTATGGCTGGCTCGCGGCCTTCAACCAGACGAATGCCGCCGGACTCGGCGAAGCGCTGCCAACGGTCGCGCCCGGCCCCGCGACAGCCTTCCAGCTCGAACTCCGCAAGCAGACCGGCGGCTTCAACCTGCTCTCGGCCAAAGAGGTGCAGCCCGGCGTCCTCGTCTTCCGGCTTCGCGACCAGACGCCCGAGGGCAACGAAGCGCTCGGAACGCTCCAGATGCGTCCGGGCTCGGAGCCCGCCGCCATCGCCAGCTTCAGCATGCGCTCCGTGCCGTCGCCCCGCCGGGCTGGCACGCCGCCGTCTTCATAGCGTAGCCAAAGGAGTGTTTTGTTAAGGGCATGGCTTCAGCCATGCCCTTAACGCGATGCTTGGGCCGCGCCGCCTACAATCGAATCCGCACCAAACCTCGCGTTTGCACCCTCGCCATCCCCATCCGCACCGCCCTGCCGAGCCCCCGCATCTTCCAGCAGGGCCGCTCGGGCCGCTCCATCCGCTCGCAGAAGATCAGCCCGCCCACGGCGGCCATGGCGAGCAGGCGTCCCCGCGGCAGCAGCATCGGAAGCAGCATCCACGCCCAGCACGAGCCTGCGCACCAGATTCCGTGGAGCGCTCCAAAGCGCAGCGCGGACCGGTCGGCCGCCCCGCCAAAGGCCGCCAGCGCGGGATGCGCGTGGCCGCGATTCAGGCAGCGCTGCTTCGCCGGAGAGGCCTGCCACACCAGCGCCGCCGCGCCGACCGCCCCGCCGGCCCACGGCGTGGCCCATGCCAAAACCAGCGCAAGCCCGGTAAGCACGACTCCCGCGGCCAGCCACACGGCCCCGTACCCGGTGAGAAAGAGCGCGACCGACCGTCCACGCCGCCGCGCGAAGCTCTGCTGCCGGACGTGGCGGAGCGGCGCCGTCAGCGTGGGAAGCATCGTCGCGACGAGCATCGCGGCCCATCCCAGCGCCCACGCGCCGGGCGGATTCATCGTGAGGGACATCCGCAGGGTCTCCGGCAGACTCGCGCTGCCGGACATCCTCGCCGCGCAGCGATCCAGCGCCGGATCGGCGATCAGCCAGACCCACGCGCACGCCGCTGCCAGCAACAACGCCCGCAAGACCCTCTGGCCGGACCTCACACGCCCTCGCGATAGAGGCTGATCCGCCCGACGGAGATCTTCGTGCGCTCCGGGAGCGGCCTTACCGGCGCAAGGCGCACGTTCAGCGTCTCGCCGCCCAACGCGCCCGCCAGATGCAGCCGGTCGAAGATCTTCGTGATGCCCAGGATGAAGTGCAGGCCTTCGCCGCCGTGCGAGCCGTCCTGGCGGCTCGCGGCGTGCAGGCCGAAGAGCGCGACGCTTCCCGCGAAGAGGCCAGCCGCGCCGGGCGCATCGATCTCGCCGGGAGCATCGATGTAGACCCCCAGGATCGCCGTCCCGCCCGACCCGCGAATGCCGTCCAGGTGAAGATAGAGCCGGTCCGGCGCGATCACCTTGCCCGGACTGACCGGCGCCGCCAGGCTTGCCGATACCTTGCGCAGAACCTCCGCGTCGAGCCGCACGCTGGCCGTTCCGCCCGCGGCCGTCAGCATCAGCGGCGCCTCGGTCGCGCCGACCAGCTCGGTCTCCGTGCCGGTGGTGACGGTCAAGGCCTCGAAGCTCGGCGGCGCGATCCCCAGCCGGGTCAGCCGCTCGGTCAGCGCCGCCGCCATGGGAACGGCCAGCGGGCTGGCTGCCGAGGCCGCCACCGGCAGCGGCCGCAGAACGTCGTAGGTGTAGTTCATCTGGCTCAGCCGGCCCATCTCGCGCGGGGTATAGCGCAGGTCGCTGCCATCCGGCATTGGCATGATGAATCTGCGGTCGCCGGCGAGTGTCGGGCCGTTCAGCCAGGCCGGGTCAACCGGGTTCGCGTTCGCGCCGGTGCGGTTCCACACCTCCCATACCCGGTCGATGTTCGCGTGATGCACGTAGAAGATCGGGTCGAGTGCGGAGGTCCTCGGGTCGGACATCAGCCCCATCGTGGAGTGGCCTCCGACATCGAGATGCACATGCCCGTGCGGATTGTTTTCGAGATTGCCGCCGTTGCGTCCGCCGCTCAGAAAGCCCGTCGGAGGTCCGCCGAATCCCGGCGGATCCGTGTTCAGGTCCGAGCCGGTGAAGAGATCGTTCTTCAACGCATCGCCGTTCGCGAGGCCTGCCGGCTGCGAGGTCGCCGTGCCCACGTAGACCCTCCTGGGTTGGCCGGCGACCGGCTCGTCCGGCCCGTAACGCGCCAGCACATAGAGTGGATTCGGGCTGCCATCCGGCATCTGCGTCAGCTCGAACGCGGGTGGAATCGCATACTGCGTGTCCGGCCCCAGGTAGTTCCAGTAGGGAAGCGACCAGTTCGCCGGCCCGTGAAGCGCGTTCACCTCCGCGCGAATCCGCGCCTCCAGCGCAAGCAGGAAGCCGCGATGCCAGGGCAGAAAGAACCAGCTTCCATGCTGGCACTGATTCCAGTAAAGATCGGCGATGGCCGGGGCGGGCACGGGGCCGGTGGGCACATGCGGGGGAGAGGGAAGGTTTCCCCACATGAGCGGGCCGTTGTCCGGATCGTTCAAAAATTCGTTGTGGATGGCGGCGAAGAACCACCAACTGGACTTGTCGTCGAGCGTCCGGGCCTGCATGGCGCGCACGCCCAGGGCGTACCAGAAGAGGTCGGGATTGTTGAAGTCTCCGCCATGGTTCCAGGCGTTCGCTCGGGTAAAGTTCGACAATTCGGTTCTCCAGACGGCAAAAAAGCAGTGCGGCAAGAGGGAGGTCTATGGGATTGAGTCTATGCGCCACAACGTCAGGCCGAGGCGTTTATTTGGTAGCTCCCAAAGAGTTTGCGCCGCGCAAACCGCACGTCACGGTACTGAAGTTATCCCAATGTGCGCCGAAGAACATAACGTGAGCAGGACTGCTGGCGCAAGGCGGCCGCTTCGGAGGGATTTCGCAATGAATGTATCGATGCGCCGGCTCATCCGGCATGGCTTTCCACCCCTGGTTCTCCTACTCGGTTCGGCCGCTGGCGCGCGGGCGCAGGTGAACTCCACCACAGCCACCGTGGCGCTGACCGCAACCTTGTCCGAGGCGGTGACGGTGTCGGTCACCCCCACCGCCATGACCTTCGCCCTGGTCGCCGGCGGCACGGCCAACGGCAGCGTGCCGGTCGCGGTCACCACCACCTGGGTGACGGCCACCAGCCGCGCCAACCTGGTGCTGGACGCCTACTTCACCACGGCCAGCGCCGCGCTCACCACAGCCGGTCCGCCGGTGGTCAACATCCCCAGCTCCGAGGTGCTGGGCCAGATGACGACCGGTACGCCGACCAGCTACACGGCCTTTACACAGACGGCGGCCTTCGGCCCGACGGGCGGTGGACTGACGCTCTACACCGTCGCGCTCACCTCGTCCAACCGCTCGGGCACCCGCACCGACAACCTTACGCTGCAGATCAACCTTACCGGCACCCAGATTCCCGCCGCCACTTACACCGGCACCATGTACCTGCAGGCGCAGGCGCTGTGATGGGGGCGCGTAGGAAGCTGTTCCGCATTCTCTCGGTCGCGGCCATCCTTGGCTTGAAGTTTGTTCCGGCGCCTCTTCACGCCCAGACCGTTCAACCCCTGATCGCCGAGTACAAGGCACATGGCGAAGGCAGGTTCGAGGTGACCAACAACTCGTTGACCCCGATGGTGGTCCTGCTCGAACCGCGCAGCTTCACCATCACGCCCGAGGGCAAGGGCATCTACCGCGAGCTGGACTCCACCATCCACGTGGACCTTTCGACCAGCAGTCTGAAGCTCGCGCCGCACCAGACCGCGTACGTCTTCTACAAGGCCGACTCCGAGATGCTGCCGGCGTGGTTCACGATCTACGCGACCTTCTCCTCGCCCGTCCACACGGCGGGGCTGGATATGCGGATCATGCTGCCGCACACGGTCTATCTCTACCAGGAGTATCCGCTCGCCGAAAAGGACGTCACCGTCTCCGACGTGACCTACCACGCGGCGACCGGCAAGCTGGAGGTCAGCCTCGAAAACGACGGCTACTCGCTCGGTCGGGTGCAGGAGGTCCACGGCATCGGCGGGCACGGCGAGGCCGAGGGCGCGGGCTTTCCGCTGCTGCCGCACGGCAAGCGCGAGCTCGAACTTGCATGGAACGGCAAGGAGCCGCCCAGCGAGCTCTCGTTCCGCTTCGACCACTTCACCCTCAAACGGCCGGTGAGCAGACAGTGACGGTGGGATGAACCAGCAGGCCCAACTTCGGGGAGGATGGCTCGCGGCCATGGCTGTGCTCATCGTGGGCACAGCCGTCGCGCGCGCGCAGGTCTTCGTGGTCGACGCCGGCACGTCGACGCTTTACCAGGCGCAGGGCGGGTCGCTACAGATGCAGGGCGCGAGCTACAACGCGACCCTTGGCGGAGGCGTCGTGGCCGGCCGCTTCGTCGGCGGGGCGACGCTCGAAAAGCAGATCGGCCGCGCCTTCTTTACCGCCGGCAGCCAGATCCGCCAGTGCAATCTGCCGACGGACCTCTTCGACGCCGACCACCGCATCTACGCCATCGGCGCCAGCGTCACCACGAAGGTGCGCGCGACGAAGCTCTACGCGCTCGCCGGGACGACCTCCACCGAATTCGGCAGCCCGTTCTTCGAGGGCTCGCACCCTCGGACGCCGATGGCGATGCTGCTGGTCGAGCGGCCGCTCAGCCCGCACACCACGGTGGAGGCGCAGGTGGTCGCGACCCATGACTCCACCTCGCACCTCTCGATCGCGCAGAGCATGAGCGCCATCGCCAGCCTCATCTGGAAGCCGGAGCGGCGCTGGACCGTCGCGCTGGCCGGCGGCAGCGGCAACGATCGGCCCTACGGCGCCTTCAGCATCGATACGACGCATCGCCTCTGGGATCTCAAGGCCGCCTACATCTACGCCAGCGATCAGTTCCAGCGCGTTGGCGAGAGCAGCTTCCTCACGCCGGAGCCCGTCCGCGAGAACGTTCTGCTTACCATCCGCCCAGCCCACGAGCTCAGCTTCACGGTCGGTCGGCAGAACAGCCTCGTCCCCCAGACGGACGGCAGCCCGTCGATACGCAGCACGGTCGACCAGGCCTCGGCCAGTCTGCAGGTGGAGCAGGCGCGGCTCTCGGCCAGCGTCTTCGAGTCGAACTACGCGGGCCGCAGGTACGAGTCGCTGGTTCTCGCCGCCAGCCGCGAGATCACTCCGCGCATCCATGTCGGCGGCAGCTACCTGGCCAGCCGCGAGCGCGACAGCCTGCCGGACGGGCCTCCCTCCGGGCCATCCAGCACGCTCTACCTCGCCAACGCGGAGGAGAGCCTGACCCCGCGCTGGACCGTGACCGAGATCGCCAATCTCTCGAACGGGCAGGCGACCTATGGCATGGGCGGGTCGTTTCTTTCGAACTTCGCCACCGTCAACCTGGACTACCAGACCTACTACGTGCCCACGCGCGCCACCGGGCCGTTCGAGCAGGCGGTGATCGTCAACGTGCTCATCCACCTGCCCGGCGGACTGGCGCTGCACGGAGGCAGCTTCGTCGGCCCGGATGGCAACCTGCTCTACACCGCGGAGGCGCAGGGTCTGTACGCGCGGGGCCCGCAGCTTCGCCAGCCGGAGCAGTTCCACTCCTCGATGGGGCCGATGCTGCTGCACGGCTGCGTGGTCGACACCGCGGGCAAGCCCGTGATGGGCGCCGCGCTGATGATCAACCAGACGCCCATCTTCACCGACTCGCGCGGCTGCTTTGCCCTGCGCGAGCGCCGCGCGCGGGTGCATCCGCTGTCGGTGATGGTGGACCAGTTTCTCGATGGCGGCCACTACCGCGTGGTCTCCGCGCCGCACCTGATCCGCAGCGCCGCCGGCGATGTGGAGCCGGAGTCGCTGATCGTCGTCGCGCTGCTGCCGCATGGGGAGCGTCCCTCATGAGATGGGTCCTGTGCCTCTTCGTCCTCGCGATCCCGGCCTCCGCGCAGGTCACGCGGGTGCCTACTGGGCTGAAGCCGCGTCTGTCCCTCGGCGTCTTTACCATCACGTGTACGCCGACGACGGCCAGTCTGGCGCTGGTGAGCGGCGGCGTCTCCGCGGCGTCGCCGACCATCGCCATCACCTCCACCTGGGCGGGCATCTCGCTCATCGCGAACATGAACCTGTATGCCTACTTCACCTCGTCGACGCAGGCGCTGTCGAGCACCACGCCGGCCGGGTACTACATCGCCTCCAGCCAGATCAAGGGCCAGATGCCCACCGGCTCGCCGACCAGCTACACGGCCTTCACCCAGACCGGACCCTTCGGCGGCGCCGGCGCCAGCCTGCAGCTCTTCGCCGCAAACAACTTCCTCAGCCTGGGCGGCTCGCGCACGGACAACCTGACGCTGGAGATCGACCTGAGCAGCACGCCGCAGATGCCCGCCAACACCTTCACCGGGGTGATGTATCTGCAGGCCCAGGCCTTCTAGCGGTGAGTCACGATTCGCGCCAAATTTGTCATCCTGAGCGGAGCGAAGGACCTGCGTTTTCGGGTCAGCGACGATCCATCCAAGCGAATACTTTACGCACTTACCAACTCGCTCAAGAAAAGCGAGTTGAGCGATGGCTCCAGCGAGAACTAACAACGACAAGAGCCAAAACAGATCCTTCGCCACGCTCAGGATGACAAGCATTGGGGGTGGCGGCTGGATACTCGGGTTCAGGACGGCTGTTGCACGCTCAGCTTCTCATCCACATCGTCCACGCGGTCGGTCAGCAGGCGCAGCTTGCGCGAGAGCTCCTGAATCTCCGCCTCCGCGCGCACGTTCACCTCGAAGTCCAGCTCGGCGCGGACGCGGTCCTTTTTGTCCTGCCGGTTCTGGCTCATCATGATCACCGGCGCCTGGATCGACGCCAGCATC
Organism: Granulicella rosea; assembly: GCF_900188085.1. Lineage (GTDB taxonomy): Bacteria > Acidobacteriota > Terriglobia > Terriglobales > Acidobacteriaceae > Edaphobacter > Edaphobacter rosea. The sequence goes on along the minus strand of NZ_FZOU01000001.1, from coordinate 551,872 downwards.
GACAGGAAGAGGTTCAGCAGGATGAACGGGTACGGGTCCCACGCCTTGCCCTTCAACACGATGTTCACACCCGAATAGACGATCAGCACGATCGCAAACAGGATGATGAAGGTCCACGAGCCGCCGAAGCTCGCGACCTTGTCCGCGATCCGCTCGCCGAAGGTCATCTCCTCCTCGATCACATTGTTGGAGTTGCGGTTGGCGCGGTCGCGCACCAGTTGCTGCAGCGCGTGCGACTGCCGCGCCAGCACGGTCAGCATGTCCATGCCAGCCATGGGCTTCTTTTCGAGCAGGATGGAGATGTCGTGGCGATCCACCTCCACGCAGGTGCTGTCCTCCAGCGCGAAGGCCGAGGTCTGGTGCGCGGTCTCCTCCAGCATGGAGGCGAAGCCAAAGAGCCCGCCGTGGCGCGGCTCATCCACCAGCACGTCCTGCTGGTTGCCGTCCACGGTGAAGACCTGCACCGCGCCCGAGAGCATCACGTAGGCCGCCTTGCCCGGGTCGCCGGCCTTGTAGATTCGCTGTCTGGCGGCGAAGTTGCGCAGCTCCACCTGCTGCGAGAGCACGGTCAGTTCGTCGTCGTCGAGCAGCGAGAAGAGCGGGACGTGGCGAAGTTCGTCGGCGGGACAGGGCATGAAAGGGGCCTCGTTGCTATGCGTAGGAGTCAGTCAAGACGATAGCAAATGCCGGCGCGCCGCGCTTCAACAGGCCTGAAAAAGACGACATGCTGGACGGATTTTCTGAAATACTGGGCTGGCTTTCTTACAGGCTGGAGCCGCTTAAGGGCACACCAGAGGCAGCCAAGTTTCGCCCTGAAAAGCGAAACGCCTCGGGGTTCGTGGCCCCGAGGCGATCCTGTAAGGAGGTAACGGCCCATGCGACCTGTACGAGTCAAATGGGGAAAGCTGAGAGTTAAGATCCCGGCAGAAGCGATTCTGTTCGTGGTCCTCAACACTTTCCTGCTAGTTCACTTGTTGAACTACTGACGTTTTGCAACCCCCTGAGCGACCTCCACGCCGTTCAGGGGCTTTGATACTTATCGGCAATTCTTCAGCGAATTGCCAACGTACTACCGCTATTGAACTCCCGCGAAAATCCCTTGTCAACGGAAGAATGCGCCCAACCTACAGCTTCTTCTTCAAATCGTAGGCCATGTTCTTGTGCGCGGCGACGTGCGTCTTGCCGTCGATCACGGCGGCCTTCAGCTTCGGGTCGTTGGAGCTCTTCGCCTCGGACGTGAAGGCGCTCAGGGCCTTGGTGTGATCGGTCACCATCTGGCTCATGTACTCCTTGTCGAAGTCCGCGCCGTTCAGCCCGTTGAGCTTGTCGAGTTCCTTCTGGTGGTCGGCGTCCGGGCCCATCGGCGGGGTAAGGCCGCGCGAGGTCGCGAAGGGCTTCATCGTCTCGGTCATCTGCGTGTGCTCGTCGACCATCTTGCCGGCGAATGCCTTGACGTCGGGGTTGGACGCCTTCTGCTGCGCGAGCTTGCTCAGGGCGATCTCGTTCTGGTCCGCCTGCGCGGCGGTGGCGAGAAACTTCTTATCGCCCGCGGGCGAGGCGTTGGCGAAGGTGGGAGCGACAGCGGCCGCGACGGCCAGGACGGTACAACACATCATCTGCGTAGACTTGTTCATCGGACGATCTCCATTGCAGCATTTTGCCGCACAGCGCATCAGAGGCCCTTTGCCTGCAATACGTTGCCTACCGCACGCCGGCCATCGCGACGATATCCGTCTCGTCCCAGTCGTCCGGGTCGATATCGGAGTTGGTCTTCTCCGGCCCGTCCTTCAATCGATTCGGCTGGTTCGAGAGAATCTCCTTGCCGCCGGCGGCCGCGACCCGGTAGATGGCGCCGGGAAGCTGCGGCAGCGGCCGGTCCTTGTCGCCTGGATCCTGCCAGACGAAGACGCGCTGCGTCCCGGCCCATCGCTCGCGGATCGTCTCGGTCGTCTCGAAGATCTTCGGCGCATCGGGGAAGAAGCTGCCGTACCAGAGGTTCGCGCTGCGCCCCTGCCAGATGTGGATGTCGTTGCGCCGCAGGTAGAAGCCCAGCGTGCTGCCCGCCTCGTATTCGCCGTGGATGACGATCAGGTCGCCGGGCCGCAGCTCGGGCGCGATCGCGCGGGCCATCTGGGCGGAGCTCAGCACCGGCGCAAAGGTCTGCAGCCCAAGGTGCGCGGCCAGCAGAAAGGCGCATGTCCCCGCCGCCAGCGCCATGTTCGCCGCGTGGTTGCGGCCCTGGCGGCGCATCCTCCAGTTGGCGTACGTCCCGCCGAAGCAGGCCACGACGGTCAGGACCAGCGGCAGCCGGAACATCCCCAGCGAGCGGGCGTTCAGGTCGAGAAAGTGTCCGAAGGAGAGCGCATAGTCGCCGGGATTCTGGTTCAGCAGCTCGGCCAGATCGGTTCCCGGTTCCGGCGTCGCGGAGTGGAGGAGGAAGTAAACGACCACCGCCGAGATCGCCGTCCCGATGAGCAGCATGAAGCCCGCCAGCCACGTGCCGATGCGGCCTTCGGCGGGCTCGTGCGCCAGCCACGCGGCGACCAGAAGCATCAGCGCGGGCAGCGCGGGCAGCACGTAGTACTCCTGCCGGGTGGAGAGCGAGAAGAAGAGCAGCGGGATCGCCGCCCACAGGAGCAGCAGGAGGTTGGTGCGGTTCTTGATATGCCGCAGGGCGCGGCCCAGCGCGGGCAGCAGGTAGGCGCTCCACGGCATCAGCCACACGAAGCACAGGCCGTAGAAGAGCGCGATGGGCACGGTGTCATAGTCGCGCGGCACGCGCAGGTTCAGGTAGCGCAGCAGGTGTTCGTTGACGAAGTAGAACCAGGTCCAGCCGTGGACGTTCCCGTCGGTCGGCAGCGGCACGATCCAGTGGCCGTGGACGCGGGTGATTGGCGCGGGATGCCCCTGGGTCGGATTCGCGAGGCCGGCGAGCACATGCCACGGCGTGGAGATCGCAAAGAAGACCAGCAGGCTCGTGCCCGGATGCAGCTCGCCGATCCGCTTGAAGAGGCCGAGGAAGCCGCGCGTCAGCAGCAGGTAGACGAGCACGATGCCGACCGGGAAGACGATGCCGATCAGTCCCTTGGTCAGCACGTTCAGCGCGCAGCAGGCGGCGAACGCCCAGCACAGCCAGCGTCGGGCCTCCGTCTGCTGTTCCGTAAGCCAGAAGGCGTACATCGCCAGCGTCAGCCACAGGCAGACCGCGACATCGGGAATCGTGATGCGCGTGAAGATGAAGATGCCGAAGCTCGTCAGCAGGATCACGCCCGCGTAGAGCCCGGCCCGCGCACTGGCAAACGCCCTTCGCGCAAAGCCTTCGACCGCCAGCGCCAGCGCCAGCGCCGCGAAAGACAGCGGCAGCCGCGCGCTCGCCGTGCTGACGCCGAAGAGCTTGAAGCTGGCCGCGATCGACCAGTAGAGCAGCGGCGCCTTTTCGAGGTAGCGGATGCCGTTCGCATACAACGTGACCCAGTCGTGGCGCAGAATCATCTCGCGCGCGACTTCGGAGTGGACGGAGTCGGCGTCGTCCAGCAGCGGCGGCAGCCAGAGCGTGAAGGTCATGTAGAAGACAAACCAGAGCGCGAGCAAAATCAGACGGTTGCGGCCGGGGCTGGCGGAGGTCGAAGTCATTGGGCTGGCTACAGGGTATCGTGCCCGCCCGGTTATCATCGGAGAGAAGTCGGCGGAGGCGCATTGGCAGTAGACAATCAGGCTATCGGCACGGCGCCGCCGGCGGAGCTCATCTTCGGCGACTGGTACCCCGCGCTGCGCACCGACACTCTGCGCGCGGGCAAGACCGCGAAGACCCTACTGCTGGGTATCCCCGTTCTGCTGGGTCGCAAGACCGGCGGCGAGCTCTTCGCCATGCGCGATCTCTGCCCGCACCGCGGCATTCCGCTCTCGGCCGGCTGGTTCGACGGCGAGCACGTCCAGTGCAAGTACCACGGCTGGAAGTTCGAGCCCTGCTCCGGCCAGTGTACGGAGATTCCGTCGCTCACCACCTTCGACATCCTGCAGCCGACCAAAATCTACGCGACCAGCTACCCCTGCGAGGAGCGCGACGGCTACGCCTGGGTCTACATCCCCGAAGCCGGCGCGAGCCGCACCCCGGCCAGCCTGCCTCCTGTGCCCGAGCTGCCGAAGTTTTCCGCCAAGTACCGCAGCGCGCACCTGGTCGCCGACCTGCCCTGCAACGTCGACCACGGCATCATCGGCCTGATGGACCCGGCGCACGGCCCGTTCGTCCACCAGGCCTGGTGGTGGCGCAGCCGGGCGTCTATCCATCAGAAAGAAAAGCACTTCGAGCCGATCCCGCAAGGCTTTCGCATGTCCGCGCATGCGCCCAGCGGGAACTCCGCGCCGTACAAGCTGCTCGGCGTCTACGGCGAACCGATTACGACGCAGATCGACTTCGTCCTGCCGAACCGCCGGTACGAGACCATACGCTGCGGCGAGAAGTGGTTCTCGAGCCTCACCACCGTCACCCCGGTCACCGCGACGACCTGCCGGATCGACGTCTACGCCGCGTGGAACGTCTTCTACCATGTCCCGTTCGTCACCAGCATCGCGACATTTTTCGGCGCGCGCTTCGTCGGGCAGGATCAGCAGACGATGATCGAACAGGCCCAGGGCCTGCGCTTCCACCCCGGCCTGATGCTGATCGACGACGCGGACAAGCCGGCCAAGTGGTACTTCGCGCTGAAGCAGGCGCGGCTGACGGGGTCTGGCGCGCATCCTTTGCCTGGGCCAGTCACGTTGCGCTGGCGGAGTTGACCGCCCAAAATCGCTTGTCATCCTGAGCGTAGCGAAGGACCTGCTTGTCGGCTCGGCGCGGGATTGGCGTTCGTGCGGCCACAAACACGAAGCAGATCCTTCGCTCCGCTCAGGATGACAGGACTTGACTCAGGATGACAGGACTTATCGCCAAGCCCGAGGCCTATTCAAGAGCAAGCACGCGGCGCTCAATCCACCGGATCTCCCCGAAATCCACAACCAAGGTGGTATTTGGCCGATCCCGCGAGAGGTAATACCATTAAGAGTGTTGCAACAGCACCCGGGAGGAACGCATTGTCCCTGCACCAGACGCAAGAGATTGCCCCAGTTTCCACGCAGCATGAAGAGATGCTCGTCGCCATTCGCGAGGCCAAGCGCAGCATCAAGCGCTTCCTCGACGCCTTCGCCGCGCCGAAGCCCGGCCAGCACGACTTCCACCTCAAGGTCGCCTTTCGCGACGAGCAGACCGGCGAGGTCGAGCACATCTGGGTCACCGACCTGGACCTCTCGGGCGACGTGCCCTGCGGCCGCATCGCGAACCAGCCACGGCTGAAGGGCCTGAGCTTCCTGCAGCTCGTCCACTTCGAGAAGCCCCGCGTCACGGACTGGATGTACCGCGAAAACGGCCACGTCGTCGGCGCCTACACGACCAGGGCGCTTGCCCGCGGTCTGGAGCGCGATACGACGCTGCACTCCGGCCTGCACCGCCGCCGGACGGTCAACTAGCGAACGTGTTCGTGCCTCCCAGCCTTCGATAAGCCCGAAGGTTGGGGGTCCAGGCTTGATCCTCCGAACGCACCGCAAATTCATGCAAGACTCAGGCATGCCTGGGCGACCGGTTGCCGTCTAACTCTCCAGCGCCATGTCGAGCCGCACACTGAACTTCGCGCTCCTGCTGGGCAGCCTCGCACTGCCGGCGCCGTGCCGCGCGCAGACGAAGATTCCGCCGTTCAAAGGCACAAGCCTCGCCGGAACCAGCGTAACCCTGCCCGCCGACCCCGGACCGGCGCTGCTGATCGTAGGGTTTTCCAGAAAATCCACAGACGACGCCACCCTGTGGGGAAAACGCGCGCGTGTCGCCGACGCGTCCCTGCCGGTCTACACCCTGCCCCTGCTTGCCGACGCCCCGAAGCTGCTGCGCGGCATGATTCTGCACGCCATGCGCGGCGAGGCGCCGCCAGCCGTGCAGCCGCGCTTCGTGCCCATCCTCGACCATGTCGAGGAGTGGAAGAAGGCCGTCGGATACGACAGCCCGGACGCCATCTACATTCTCCTGATCGACCCCGGCGGCGCGATTCGCTGGCGCATGGAGGGGCCTGCTACGGATTCTGCGATTGCCGAGATGCTGCGGCAGGCCAGGACCATTCCGGGATAGGCCGATTTCCGCTCAGGCGGAGCGGTCCCAGAGAGCGATTATGGGTGCGCTGGATAGATCGCAAGGCCAACAGGAGTGTTGCCGGTGCCGATGCCGCCGTATTCGGAGAGGGTTCCATCGGCGTCGATCCGGTAGGTGTCGATGCCACCGTCTTCTCGCACAACGTAGGCCAACTGGCCGCCAGGGTCCATCTGGATGATGTAGGGCTGCCCGAGGTCATAGATGGTCGCCGGAGTGAACGGCGTAAGTGCGCCGGAGGTCTGGTTCCTGTTGAAGAGCGAGATCGTCTGATCGTCGCGGTCGATGACATAGGCGTGGGCGCCGTCGATGGTGAGGCCGATGTCCGTCGCGCCATTGCCGGTCGTTACCGTGGCGTAGAGGGTGAGGGCGCCGGTCGAAGCGTTGATGGAATAGACGGAGACGGAGTTGCTGCGCCCCGAGGTTGCGTAGATGTATTTGCCCGTGGGATCGAGACGGAGCGTGAAGAAGGAGCTGCCAACGACCGTGGGCGAGGCGAGCGGCGTCAGAGCGCCGGTCGTCTGGTCAATGGAGTAGGCCACCACGTAGCCGTACTCGCCGACATAGAGATATTTGCCGGTGGAGTCGGTCACGATGCCGCAGGGGCTTGTAAAGTCTCCGTAGAATCCCGGAGAGCTGGGAAGCGTCGTATCCGGCAGGGCGGTCAACGCGCCCGTGCCGCGGTTGACCGTGTAGGTCGACACCGTATTCAGGCCGGTGTTCGCAGTGTATAGAAAGCGCCCGGTGGGGTCGATGGCCATGTTCTCGGGCCGATTGTTGACGTTTGAAGACGGCGCCGTCCCCACGTTGACCGGAATGCCGGTTCCGGGGGTGATGCTGTAGGTGGTCACGCTGCCGCCGAGGAAGCCGGCGAAAAAGAGGTATTTACCAAGTGGGTCGACAACCATGGCGCCGTAGTTGTCGTTGGTGGGTACGCTCGCCGGCGACGTGGGCGCCCATACGCCGTTGGTTGAGATGGTGTAGCTGCTGATGCCGCCGCTGAAGCCGCCAACGTAGGCGAACTGCGCTTTGGCGGACGCAATCACCGGCGGGGTGGCAGTCGCACCTCCGCCGCTGGGGCTGCCGGTAGAACAGCCGGCGCCGAAAAGGAGAGCGAGGGAGAGTGCGACACAGTACGACCGGTGTTGAGACGGGGCCATGATGACGTAAACCTAACCCGGCCCACGGCGGTCGTCAATGAAAAAGACGAAGAATGCGGTCGAGCTCCGGGTCAGAAATGCGGGCCTAGAACGCCGACACGCCTTCCTCGATTACCAACTGATCCACGCAGATATTCATGGCCTCGCCCAGCTTCTTGAAGCCATCCTTCCACTCCGGCGACCAGTAGAGCCGGTCGGCGCGGCGCAGCAGGTCGTTCCAGATGTTCTGCGCCTGCCAGATGTTCACCTCGAAGGGCATCGTCCGGATCGTGTCCGCGATCGAGAGCGCCGAGTGCAGCGCCTGCAGTGCGCCGGACGTGCCCAGCTCTTCCGATTCGCCTTCGAGGCGGATCATCGCCCGCTTCATCCGCAGGCCGGCGGTGAAGCCCAGCAGGTGCGTGTCCAGCGTGACATGGTCGTTGTTCGCGCGCGCCAGCAGGTCCGTCACCTCGATCGCGTCGAAGTTCTCGGCGTCGATCGCGTGGCGCAGGCTGGCGTTGATGGCGAAGCTGGCGGCCAACGCCAGCGCCGGCGGCGGGTTCATCCCGCTCTCGGTGAGGAAGTGCAGCAGCGACGCGTGATCCTCGTAGATCTTGCGCAGCGAGTCTTCCATCTCGCCGATCGTCTGGTCGAGGATGGTGTTCAGGATGCGGTGCTGCTCGTCGGCAAAGAGCGAGGTCAGCGAGTAGGCGATCGGCGAGGCGGGATAGACGGGCTTCTCCGGCGCGGGTGGCGCGGGCGGCTGCGCGATGGTGTGGGCGATGCCCGGTTCGACCGCGCCCATGACCGACTCCGGCTGGCCCGGCTCCGGGTTGATGGGGTCGAGCGACATGTGCGGCACGGGCTCGGGCACGGGCACGGGCGGGGTGAAGAAGCGGTCGATCAGCCGGATCACCTCCGGCAGGTTCGCCTTGCGGATGGCGGTGCGTACCTCGGTTGAAAACTCCGTGAACGGACCCTCGTCCGTCTCCGTTTCGTACTTGCGGACCGCGGCCGAAAGGTTCTGATCGCCCAGATGCAGCACGGCGAAGCAGATCTGCTCGGACTCCTCCGTGATGCGCGAGCGCACCTGCGCGCGGCCCAGCGCGACCTTGCCTCGGCCCGAGTTGAAGGTCTCGTGCGAGTCGCGGTGCAGGTCGAAGCAGAAGAGTTCGCCGTCCTCTGGATAGCTGCGGAAGATCGAGCTGATGGCGTAGTGCGCGCCGACCTGTTCGAGCCCGATCTTCATCCCCGTCACGTAGCGCCGGTAGACCTCCGCGCCGTCGCCCAGATCGGGCACGTTGGACTTTGCCGTGGCCAGAATCGCCAGGAACGCCGGTTCGAGATCGGCGCCGGGCTTGCCGAAGAGCTTCGCGGCAAGCTGCAGCACGCGGCCCGCGTAGGCGATGATCTGGACGGTTTCGATGCCGGAGATCTCGTCGAAGAACCAGCCGCAGGAGGTGTACATGAGCTGCGTGTGGCGTTCGAGCTCCATCAGCTCCAGCACCACGATGCGCTCCTCGGGCGTCAGCGTCTTCAGCGAGAAGCGTTCGAGGAAGGTGTCGATGCTCACCGGCGAGCGGTCCAGCACGACGCGGATGTAGCCGTCGCGCGCCTCCCACAGGTCGGTCAGCAGATCCTTGGCGAGCGCCTCGGCCAGCGGGGCGGTCTTGTCGCGCAGCAGGTCCAGCGCCGCGCGCAGCGGCCCGCGCCATTCCTGGTTCCAGCCCGGCTTGCCGCCGTTGCAGCCGCAGTTCGAACGCCAGCGCTCGACTCCGTGGGCGCAGCTCCAGCTTGTGTTTTCAGCGACTTCCGCCTCCCACAGCGGAGGGAACTTGGCCAGGAACTCGCCGTAGTTGGTCAGCGTGGCGAGGTTCTCGTCCTCCAGCCAATGCATCGCGAACGACAGCGCCATCTCGCCGTGCTTGTGGTGGTGACCGTAGCTCTCGCCGTCGGTGGCGACGTGCGAAAGCTGCGGACGAAACTGCCGTCGGTCGCCGTCGCTCAGCGTGCGGAAGCCGCCCATCAGACGCTGGCCGAACTTCTCGCCGCTATCGAGGAGGCCCTCGAAGGCGATGGCGCGGGAGTTCGGCCCGTCGTAGAAGAAGACGGCGATGCTGCGGCCTTCGTTCAGCTTGACGAGGTAGGGCTGGGTCGGGTCGACGGTGGCGTCCGGCGTGCCGAACCACTCGGCCTTGGCCTCAACGGCAGTCGGTTCCATCCGCCGCACGCGCGCGCACTGGTTGGGCGCGAGCACGGTGAACTTGATGCCTTCCTTCGCCATCAGGTCGAGCACGGCGCGGTTCACGGCGGTCTCGGCCAGCCACATGCCCTCGGGCTTGCGGTTGAAGCGCGATTCGAAGTCCGCGACGCCCCAGCGGATCTGCGTGATGGCGTCGCGCTCGCTCGCCAGCGGCATGATGATGTGGTTGTAGACCTGCGCCATGGCGGAACCGTGCCCGCTGTAACGCTTGGCGCTGGCCTTGTCCGCGTCCAGAATCATCCGGTAGGTGCGCGGCGCCTTGTCTTCGAGCCAGCTCAGCAGCGTGGGGCCGAAGTTGAAGCTCATCCGCGCGTAGTTGTTCACGATGCGCGTGATCTCGTTCTGCTTGTTCTGGATGCGCGAGGCGCCGTTGGGCGCGTAACATTCGGCCGTGATGCGGTCGTTCCAGTCGTGGTAGGGCTCGGCGGAGTCCTGCACCTCGACCGTCTCGAGCCACGGGTTCTCGCGCGGCGGCTGGTAGAAGTGGCCGTGGACGCAGACGTACCGGGTTACAGGAGGCGCAACAGGCGGAGCAGCGGGCGTGGCTTTCGCGGTCGTTTTGGGCATACTGTCACCTTTGATGCTATCGGCAAACGGGAACGATTGTCTGAAAAGTGGGGTTTTCCTTCAAATTCGGGGTAAAATTTTCGCATGACGTTCCGCGTACAACATGTCGACGGCGAGTATCGCGTCGTGCTGAGCGCCGAGGCGATGGAAGCCCTGCATCTGACGGATGGGGCGCAGGTGGATATTAAGCTGGTGAAGACGGCTGCGACTGTTTCTGCGCCGGTATTTCAATACCTGACGAACGACGAGGCCTTGCAGATCTTTCGCGATACGGAAGAGCAGCATCGCGAAGCCTATCAAGAGCTGGCCAAGTGATCTGGCGTTTCCTTACCGTCGAAAACATCATTGCGCTCCAGGCTGAACAGATCGATCTCTACGGCGGCTCGCATGGGCTGCGTGACTTCGGTCTTCTGGAGTCGGCGGTGTCGCGCGCCAAAAACAAGGTTAACTACGAGCCGGATGCCACAGTTCCACAGGTTGCAGCGTCGTTGAGTTGGGGTCTCGTCAAGAATCATGCCTTCATCGATGGCAACAAGCGGATCGGCCTCGTCAGCCTGATTGTCTTTCTTGGAGCAAACGGCTACCGCTCCGTAAAGTCGCCCATGGAAGAGTCGGCGATGGTGTTGCGCGCCGCCGCGAGTGAAATTACCGAAGACGAATGGACCGCATGGGTTGAGCGCTCCGTCGCGCCGCTCGCTTAGCGCACGTCCCATCGATCGGCCAGTGCCGCCAGCAGAATCCCCACCCAGTACACCGCGATATCCCATCCGGAGAACACCCGCCCCAGCAGCAGCTTGCCCGCCAGCTTGTAGCGAAAGGCGTCCAGCCCCGGCGTGTGGAAGAGCCGGATGCACTCGATCCCCGTAGCGGCGACCCCGGCCCAGAGAGCGATCTTCCACGGCGAAAGCCGAGGCAGCAAGGCGGCGGTGATCCAGTAGACCATCACCGCCCACAGGAACGACCCGCCCCACTTGTACCAGAAGAACGGCAGGTGCAGGGGCGCCAGCCGCCAGATCAGCCCTGCGACAAGCGCGAGGGCGGCGAACCCCGTACAGGCAGTCCGCCGCCCAGCCTGGCAGCGTTCCGGCTGGGTCAAGGACGCTGGCCGAGCGTGCCGGCCTTGACGGCGGCCGAGAGCGGCGTGACCACCGGAGCCGCGCCGCCGACCATCTCCCACATGATGCCGGCGACGCTGTTGCCCACGCTCATGTAGCCGTTGCTGACCCAGACATTGCCCGAGCCGTCGATCGCGATGCCCGTCGGGCCGAGCGCGTTGGGAGTGACGTAGCCCGCGTCGGGCGAGATCGGCGTGCCGGTATTCGTCATTTCGGCGATGGAGTCGTTGTCGCTGGCGCACCAGACGTTGTTCGCCCCGTCGACCGCCATGCCGATGCACTGGCTGAGCGCGGTATTCGTGTGGCTGTTGGTGAAGGGCGAGTTGGGCGCGGCGGCGCCGCTCGCCAGATTTTCGTATACCGGACCGGTGCCCGCGCCGAAGACATCGTTGACGCTGTCGATGGCGATGGGGCCGCCGCCCCCGGTAAAGGGCGCGCCGGTGACAGGAGCGCCCGCCGTGGTGAACTTGTCCAGCAAAGTGGTGGTGGTGTAGGAGTTGTTGGAATTCTCCGTCACGTTGTAGCTCGACGTCCAGAGCGCGCCGGTGTTGTCGAAGGCAAGCCCGTTCACATACTGGCCCACGCCGCTGCCGCTGAGGGGGGAGCCGTAGACCGCGCCCGCGTTGGTGAACCGGCTGATGGAGCCAGGCAGCGCCGATGAACTGCCGGAGCAGGGCGAGCCAGTGTAGAGATCGTTCGACACGAAGACGTCGCCGGAGCCGTCGATGGCGATACCGTTCGCCTGGCCGGTCATCCCGTTGCCGGTGTAGCCGCTTGATCCGGAAAGGATCGTCCCGGCGTTGCTCAGCTTGACGAGCGTCGCGACCCCGCCGCAGGAGTTCGCGCCAACTACCCAGACATTGTTTGAAGGATCGATGGCGATCGCGTTCGAAGAGAACGTGCTGGAGATGCCGCCGCCGCCATAGCCGGCCGCGGGCGAAAGCAGCGTGCCGTTGGAGCTGCGGGCGAGGACGCCGCCGTAGGTCGCCTCCCAGAGGTTGCCGGACCCGTCGATGGCGATGTTGCCGCCGTTGTCGCTATAGACGATCGAGACGCTGAAGTCGTTCGGGGCTGTGCTGAGAGTCGGCTGGAAGGGTGCTGCGGTTCCGCCGGCCAGTCCGTAGAGGTTCGCGATATTTTGTCCGGGGTTGTGCGCGATGTTGATCGCGGCGGTCGCGGTGTCGGTGGGCGCCGTGCCGGTTGAGCCCGCGCTCTTCGCATTGGCAAAGAGCGTGGTGCAGTTGGCAAAGGGCGAGGCGGAGTTCACGCACGAGGCCAGGATGTTCGCCAGGGTATAGATCTCGCTCTGCGGCACGGCGCCTGTGCCCGTCACGGTCTGTGCCGGGGCGGCGCCGGTCGCGACGTTCGCCAGGTTTGCGGCAGTGAGGAAGGCGTTCTTGACGCCCGTCTGCGCAAGCGTGGAGCCGGAGCTGGAGATGTGGGTCGCGTCGGTGGCGAAGCCCGCCAGCGCGTAGGCGGCGGCGACCGTCGTCACTTCGTTGATGAGGATGAAGGGTGTCGTGCTGAGCAGCGAGCCGGACGAAGGGCAGTTACCCAGCGCGGCCAGCAGACCGGAGGAGGCATTCGCGCCCGCACCGCCGTTGCCGCCCAGCGAGTAAAGGTAAACCTGTGTCCCCGGGGTGCAGGTGTAGTCGCCGGTGATGGAAAAGGAGCCGCCAGAGGTCGTCAACACGTAGCCTCCGATCGAATCGGTTCCCGCGACGCCGGTGGTCAGCAGCGAGGTCGAGGCCGTGCCGTACCCGCCGGTTCCGGCCGCCAGCAGATAGAGCTTCGCCCCGACGATCGGCTGCTGGCCTCCATGGACTACGCCAGTCAGGGCGACTCCGGCGGTTTCGACCGGCTCTCCCGTGGGACTCAGGGAACAACCGGCAAGCAGAGTGGCGAGGAACGAGGAGGCGACGAGGAGGCAGGCGCGGCGCGGCAGAGGCATTGGACGTACTCCCAGGGACGAGGGCCGAAGGTGATGGCGTTCTTTTTGATCAGGATCAGGACGCCGCATTGGGTCTACATACAAACCTCGCATGAGACATGTGTTGAACTCCATACCCGAAATGGGAGATATATGCCTCCTATCTGTTCGATAGGCGACGCTGGGCGGCAGGCTCTCTGCATGAAGCTGTCCGCGGCGTCTGCGCAGGGAACTGCGATCGCGCGAATTGCACGGATGGATCGGTAAAGACTCGTCTTCAGACGCGGACGCCGTTTCTGAAGACGAACGCTAAGGAACCTCTGATTAAGATAGGTTCGGACTTTAGCCCGGACAATAAGCCCCGCAGAGTCAGTGGGGCTTTAGCCCCTGGGATATGGGTTGCGGACTTAATCAGAGCACCCCTAAGTCGCTTTGACCGTCTCCAGTTTGTCTGCCGCGGCCAGATCGCACGCACGCCACAGGTACCAGCTCGCCACCGAGCGCCACGGGCTCCACTTCTTCGCGCGCTTCAACATCACGTCCGGCTTGGGCAGGTCCATCGGGGTGACCTTGTCCTGGGGCTTCAGCTTGCCAAATGTCAGGGCAAATCCCTTGCGCACGCCGTAGTCGCTGACCGGCAGCACGTCCGTTCGGCCCAGGCGGAAGATCAGCATCATCTCCACCGTCCAGGGGCCGATGCCGCGCACCTGCGAGAGGTGGGCGACGATCTCGTCATCCGTCATCTTGCGAATCTTCGCGAGCGTCGGCACCGTGCCGTCGAGCGTCTTTGCGGCCAGGTCGCGCACCGCCAGCGCCTTGTTCTTCGAGAGGCCCGCAGCGCGGAGTTGCTCGTTCGGCGCGTCGAGCATGTGCTGGGCGGTCGGATGCGGCGCGCGGGTGAACGGCTCGTCGCCCGCGCGCGCAATGCTGCCCGGTGGAGCAAAACTTTCGAGCAGCCGCCGGTGGATCGTCGCGGCGGCCTTGCCATTCAGTTGCTGATAGACGATGGCCTCCAGCAGCGCCTCGAACGGCGACTGCGCCCCGGCCAGCTTCATCGTGCAGGGGCCGACGCGCGCGATCAACCGGCCCAGCTTCGGGTCGGCGGCGGAGAGCGCGGCGACGGCCTCGGCCGGGTCGTAGGGCAGCTTGCTGGTGCGGCGGGTGTGCGGACTGGGCATGCAGGAAGTCTAGCGAAAACCCGATGCGAACGGAGCCGCATCGGGTTTTTCAGCCGCTATGGCCTGCTGGCAGGCGCAAGGTAGGGAGCTACCAGATTCGCGCAAAGCGGGGTCACCACGGGAGTGGCGGCGCCGACGATCTCGACGAGGCTGGAATTGAGTTGGCTGGCGACCCATACGTCTCCTGAACCATCCACCGCAATCCCGAGAACGGAGTCGAAGGAAGAATAACCGCTCTGATTGATTCCGTAGAAGCCGCCAGCCGGAGAGAGTCGGGTTCCGCCGTTTGAAAACTCCACGATACCGAAGCTGGTGCCCGCCCAGACGTTGCTGGAGCCATCGATCGCGATGGCCGAGGAGGCATAACTTCCCGTGAGATATCCTGATGCGCCGGAGAGGACCGCGCCGGAGGGGGAGAACTCCACCACGCTGCTCGGGTTGTAGCCGCTTGTGACCCAGGCGTTGCCCGTGTGGTCGATCGCGATGGCCTTTGGATTCGTCAAGCCTCCGCCGGTGAAGCCGGTCGTTCCGGAAAGCACGGTATCCGTACTGGAGAGCTTGGTGACGGCGCTGCCATTCGCATTGGCCACCCAGGCGCTGCCTGCGCCGTCGATGGCAATGCTCTGGGGATACTCGAGAGCGCCGACGCTCGATGAGCCTGTGGTGAAGAGGATGGCGCCCGTGGTGGAGAGTACGTCGACGTTGCTCGGCTCTCCAGCGGATGTGCTGATGCTGCCTTCCCAGGCCCGTCCTAACGAGTCGATGGCGAGCGCATAGGGATAGTAGCTCGCGCCCACACTGTACCCGCCGGTTCCCGACAGAATGTTCCCGGATGAGGATAACTCCCCTATATTCTGATAGTTGCTATTGGCGATCCATGCGTTGCCGGACTCGTCGATGGCGATCGCCGTGGGAGAGCCTTTGGAGCCGGCGCTGTATCCGGGGGCCGTGGAAAGGAAGGCGCCTACGCTCGACAGTTTCATGACCGTCTGGGTGCTCCCAACGTTGTTCGCGACCCACACGTTGCCGGAGCCGTCCACCGCGACTGCGGCAGGGCCGATGGAAGTCCAGGTAAAGCTGATCGCAAGGGTAAAGTCGTTGGGCGGGGAGGTTCCGGATACCGATGGCTGAAACGGCGACGCAGGCAGTTGCAGATCGTAGAGCGCGGTCTGGTTTACGCCGGGATGGTGCGCGATATTGATCGCCGCCGTTGCGGTATCCGTGGGCTGAACGCCGCTGGGAGTGCCATCGCTGGTCGCCGTCGGCAGCAGCGTGCTGCATCCGACGCCAGAGGGCCCGGTCGAGTTCACGCAGGCGGCCAGGATATTGGCCAGCGTATCGATCATCGTCTGGGGCACGGCGCCGTTGCCGCCATTCAGCGCCGGAGTCGTCGTCAGCGCCGCGCCGGTGGCCAGATTCTCGAGGTTGGCTGCGTTCTTGAAGGCGTTGGTGATTCCAATAACCGCCAGCGCGCTTCCCGAGGAGGAGATGTGGGTCGCGTCGGATGCGAACGGCGCCAGCGAGTAGGCCGCGGCGACGGTCGACACCTCATTCATGTAGATGTACGTGACGGCCGGGGTCGCCGTGGCGAGCGTCCCTCCATAAGGGCAGGTTCCGAGCGCGGCCAGAGAGCCGGCGGCCGAATTCGCGACGCCCGCGCCGGGATTGCCGCCCACTGCGTACAGATAAACCTGCGGCGAGTTCGCCGGGCAGGTGTAATCGCCGGTGATCGTAAAAGCGCCCGAAGGGTCCGTCGTCACATAGTAATCGCCGCTGGTTGGACCGCCGACGGTGGTGTCGAGCGTCGTATTCGAAGCCGCCTTCAGCAACGAAATCGAGGCGTTAAGCGGGGACGCGGCAATGCCCGATCCGCCGTTACCCGTGGTGTTCGCGGCGAAGAGGAAGACGTGCGAACCGACGATCGGCTGCTGTCCGCCATGCAGAATGCCCTGCGTCACACCGCCCGGCGCGGCGGCCGGCGTACCCACCGGAGAGCTTTCGGGAAAGTTTGCCGTTCCAAGGCCGCATCCAGCGAGGCCAAGCGTGCAAAACAGTATGAAGAGCGCGGGTGCGCTCAGGAGAATGGACTGGTTCCGGCCAAGCGACATATGGAAACTCCCGAAAATCAACTCAGGGGCCCGTCTTCGAACGCTCGACGACCCTGTCCGGACCGGGAGCGCGATGAAGTTTGATCAAGTCCAGTAAGCCCGAAACGGAACCGCCGCGTCAACTCCAAATCGAACGATTGTGGGGATGTTCACCGTCCAATCAACAACCCTATCTCGGACCAATTTGGCCGTAATTTACAGCTGACCCAAAGTTCAGGCAGGGTTAAGCAGGAACACGGCAGCCGGGCTGGCTACCGATTTTCTACACCCATTTCAGGCGGGCGTTCATCGCACAGAAAGTGGGCGTTTGAACCAGGTTTTATTGATCTTGCATGTTCCGCGCAGGCGGCGCATTTTGTACTGAAAAAAGCATGGAGCACGAGATGTTGTGCAAGGCCTGAAACAGGCCTCCGATAATCGGCTTTGCAATGGAAAAAACGTTTCGGTGTGACGCCGATCACGTTGGTGAGAGCTTTTTGGACTGCTATACTCGGGTTTCAAAGGGACGTATTTTCAACAGGCGGCAGGGTAGCAGAATCGCCTCCGGTGTCTGAGCAGATTTGCTCAGATACGCCACACAACCACTTCACACGCTCTGCGAGTCTCCGGGCAGCTATCTGGGGCTTGGACGCAGAGGAAGCAGGAACGCACTCATGGCGCAAGTTTTTGACCGCAGTTCGAACGCACTGGCCCGGATGAGCCTGGTCCTTACCGGCCTCATCGTCATTGCGCTCGGCGTTGGCCTGGACCAGTTGCAGCGTTCGCCCTGGGTGACGCGGCAGGGTCAACGGCCCGATCAGCCGGTACCCTTCAGCCACAAGCACCACGTGGAAGGCCTTGGCCTGCAGTGCCAGTACTGCCACACGTCGGTCGAGAAGTCGAGCTATGCCGGGATTCCACCCACCAAGACCTGTATCAACTGTCATGCGCAGATCTGGACCAACGCCGCGCTTCTGGAGCCTGTGCGGCACAGCTGGGCGACGGGTGAGTCGATCAACTGGATCAAGGTGCACGACCTGCCGGACTACGTCTACTTCAATCACGAGATTCACGTGAACAAGGGCATCGGCTGCGCAAGCTGTCACGGCCGCGTCGACGAGATGCCGCTGATGTACATGCAGAACACCCTCCAGATGGAGTGGTGTCTGAACTGCCACCGCAATCCCGGCGTCAACCTTCGCCCGACCAGCGAGATCTACAACATGGCTTGGGCCGGACCCTCCGAAGAGAAGCCCGTGGCCTGCACCTCGACCGGCAAGGGCGGACCGACTGCCCAGAGCGTAAGCTGCAAGGTCGTCGACAAGGGCGGTCCGCTGAACGTCTCGCTCGAGACCACCGGCGGCATGACGCAGACCTTCACCAGCCAGGCCGACCTTGGCCGCTTCCTGACCCAGCAGTACCACATCCGCTCAGCGAACGAGCTTTCGAGCTGCGAGGTGTGCCACCGATGAACAACACAGGATCGAACGACGTAAACATGACGAATCCCGGTTTCGAATCGAACGACGCGCACGTCGCTCCGTCTGAGTCCGCCTCGCAGGGGCCGGTGGTGGTCACCTCCATCTCCCCCGCGAAGATGACTCTGGCCGCCGTCCAGGCCAAGCTGGCGGGCAAGACCGGCCGCCGCTACTGGAAGAACATGGACGAGCTCGCCGAGACGCCCGCCTTTCAGGAGCTGATGCAGCAGGAGTTTCCGCGTCAGGCCGGAGCCGGCGAGTGGGTCGACGCCGTCAGCCGTCGCGGCTTCATGAAGGTGATGGGCGCGTCCTTCGCTCTCGCCGGTCTCGCCGGTTGCACCAAGCAGCCCGACGAACCGATCTATCCTTATATTAAGCAGCCGGAGGACCTTGTCCTCGGCAAGCCGATGTTCTTCGCGACCGCGCATCCCTTCCCGACCGGCGCCATTCCGGTGCTGGTGAAGTCGGACGCCTTCCGCCCCATCAAGATCGAGGGCAATCCCGATCATCCGATGTCCAAGGGCAAGTCGGATGCGTACTCGCAGGCGACCCTGCTTGAACTTTACGACCCGGATCGCTCGCACAACCCTATCTATAAGGGTGAGGCTTCGAGCTGGGCGACCTTCCAGGAGAGCTTCGCCTCGGCCGCCAAGAAGACCTCCGGTGGACAGGGCATCTACTTCCTCTCCGAGACCATCACCTCGCCGACGCTTGCCGCCCAGTGGAAGAAGGTTCAGGCTGCCTACCCGGCTGCCAAGCTCGTCCAGTGGGATCCGGTCAATCAGGATTCTTCTCGCGCCGCTTCGATGGCCGCCTTCGGCGCCTATACGGATACGCAGTACAACCTCGAAGACGCCGACGTGATCCTGTCGCTCGACGCGGACTTCCTCGGCGGCATCGCACAGCCCGGCTTCCTCCCGATGGCTGCGGCCTACGCGGAGCGCCATCGCTTCGAGGCCGGCAAGAAGATGAACCGGCTCTACGTCGTCGAGAGCATGCCGACCGTCACCGGCTTCAAGGCGGACCACCGCCTGGCGCTGAAGCCTTCGGAGATCGCGGCCTTCGCGACCGCCGCAGCCTCCGGCTCCTCGGTCAGCCTCTCGAACCCCGACGCGCAGAAGTTCCTGAATGCGGTTCTCAAGGATCTGAAGGCCACCGGCGGCAAGTGCGTCGTCATCGCGGGCGAACAGGCCGCGCCCGCGGTTCACCTCGCTGCCTACTCCTTGAATAAGAGCCTCGGCGCGGAGAAGACGGTCGTCTACACCGAGCCGGTCAATCCGCTTCCGTCCGAGCAGTTGAAGGATCTGAAGTCGCTCGTCGCCGACATGAACGCCGGCAAGGTCCAGTGGCTGGTCATGCTGGGCACGAACCCGATCTACAACGCCCCGGTCGATCTGGAGTTCCCGTCCGCCTTCGTGAAGGTTCCGGTGACGGTCCACCTCGGCGCATATCTCGATGAGACCGGCGTCGCCTCGACCTGGCACCTGAATAAGAGCCACTACCTCGAGAGCTGGTCCGACGCCCGCGCCTATGACGGCACGATCTCGGTGATCCAGCCGATGATCGACCCGCTCTACGCCGGCATCAGCCCGCACGATGTCTTCCAGGCGATCCTCGACAATCCGCAGGCCTCCGCCTACGACGTCGTGGTCGAAAACGCCAAGACGTACATCAAGGGCGACTTCGCCGCTGGCTGGCGCAAGGCGCTGCATGATGGGTGGGTCGATGGAACGGCATTCACGCCGAAGACGGTCTCCCCATCCGCGACCGCTTCGCTGCCCGCCGCGCCTGCCTCCTCGGGCATGGAGATCGCGTTCAAGCACGATCCGTCGCTCTTCGACGGACGCTACGCGAACATCGGCTGGCTGCAGGAGCTGCCCAAGCAGGTAACGAACCTGAGCTGGGACAACGCGGTCCTAATGAGCCTGAACACGATGGACAAGCTCAAGGTGGTCGAGAACGAGGCCGTCGAGCTCAGCGTGAATGGCCGCAAGGTCATCGGCGGCGCGCTCATGGTTCCGGGCCACCCGGACGACGTCATCACGGTTCACCTCGGCTTCGGTCGCAGCGAAGGCCGCGTCGGCGCGGCGGTGGGCTTCAACGGCTACCTGCTTCGTTCGTCGGACTCGCCTGCTTACGCGTCCGGTCTGACGGTCACCGGCGGCAAGGGCACCTACGATCTCTGCGTCACGAAGGTTCACTCCTTCGAGCATCGCGGTTCGTTCGCTCAGCACGATCTCGAGAAGCCGCTTTCGGATAAGGAAGGCTCCTACTCGCTCGAAGGCCACGAGGCCGCCGAGCGCGCGATCATCCGTTACGCCACGGTCGAGGAGGCGCTTGCGCACCCGGACTACGCGAACGAAGGCGCATCCGGCACGCTGACGAACAAGGTTGGATACGGCGTTCTCGCCGAGCCGCCGAAGCATGAAGAGAGCATGTTCGCCGATGCGTGGGACTACAAGAAGAAGGATCCGTCCTCGCTGAAGATTCAAAACGCCTGGGGCATGGCGATCGACCTGAACAGCTGCGTTGGCTGTAACGCCTGTATTGTGAGCTGCTACGCCGAGAACAATATCCCGGTCGTCGGTCGCGAACAGGTGAAGGTCGGACGCAACATGCAGTGGCTTCGCATCGATACCTACTTCGAAGGCGATCTGCACGCACCAAAGGCGCACTTCCAGCCGATGGCCTGCCAGCACTGCGAAAATGCGGGCTGCGAGCAGGTCTGCCCGGTCGGAGCGACGGTGCACACGCCCGAAGGCCTCAATACGATGGTGTACAACCGTTGCGTCGGCACCCGTTACTGCTCGAACAACTGCCCGTATAAGGTGCGCCGGTTCAACTTCCTGCTGTACGCGGACTACGACACCGAGAGCCTCAAGTTCATGCGCAATCCGGACGTCAGCGTGCGTTCGCGCGGCGTGATGGAAAAGTGCAGCTACTGCCTGCAGCGGATCGAAGCGGCCAAGATCACGGCCGACAAGGAGAATCGCGAGGTGCGGGACGGCGATATCATCACCGCCTGCCAGCAGGCCTGCCCGACCAGCGCGATTACCTTCGGCAATATCAACGACCCGGCAAGCAAGGTCGCGAAGCTCAAGGCGGAAGAGCGCAACTATCAGGTACTCGGCGATCTCAACTTCCGCCCGCGTACCACGTACACGGCTGGAGTCATCAACCCGAATGTGGAGCTGGCATAAATGGCTACCAAAGGACCTCTGCACGACCCCGTTGTCGACCCGATGATCGACCCGCGTACCGGTGAGTACGCGGTCATTGCCCCGGGCCACAACTTTAAGTCGGTCACCACCCTGATCGCCGACATCGTTCTGACGGAGAACACTCCGCTGGGCTGGTTCTTCGGCCTGATGGTCGGCGGCGGCGTCGCGATGGGCGTCGTCGTCGGCATCACCTGGCTGTTCCTGAAGGGCGTCGGCATCTGGGGCGTCACCATGCCGGGCGCATGGGGCTTCGCGATCATCAACTTCGTCTGGTGGATCGGTATCGGCCACGCCGGCACGCTGATCTCGGCGATTCTGTTGCTCTTCAAGCAGACCTGGCGCAACTCGATCAACCGCTTCGCCGAAGCGATGACAATCTTCGCCGTTGTCTGCGCCGGAACCTTTCCGCTGATCCACGTCGGCCGCCCCTGGCTCGCCTACTGGCTGATGCCGTATCCGAACACGATGAACGTGTGGCCGCAGTTCCGGTCGCCACTCGCCTGGGACGTCTTCGCGGTCTCGACCTACGCGACCATCTCGATCGTCTTCTGGTACATCGGTATGATCCCGGACTTCGGCACGATGCGCGACCGCGCGGTGCTGCCGTTCGCCAAGTACGCCTACGGCATCCTGTCGCTCGGCTGGCGCGGTTCGACCCGCCACTGGATCCGGTATGAGACGGCGTCGCTCCTGCTCGCCGGTCTCTCGACGCCGCTGGTGCTCTCGGTGCACACGGTCATCAGCTTCGACTTCGCGGTGGCCTCGCTGGCTGGCTGGCACACGACGATCTTCCCGCCCTACTTCGTCGCGGGCGCCGTGTACTCCGGATTCGCGATGGTGCTGACGCTGGCGATCCCGCTGCGCAAGATCTACCACCTTGAAGATGTGGTGACGCTGCGCCACCTGGACAACATGGCGAAGGTCATGCTGGCCACGGGTTCGATCGTCGGCTACGGTTACGCCATGGAGGTCTTCATGAGCTGGTTCTCGGCCAGCCACTGGGAGTTCTTCATGATGTGGAACCGCATGTTCGGACCGATGGGCTGGGGTTACTGGATGCTCATCCTGACGAACATCGCGATTCCGCTGACCACGCTCTGGTCGCGCAAGCTGCGGGTGAATGTGACCTTCCTCTTCATCCTGTCGCTGATCGTGAACACGGGTATGTGGTTCGAGCGCTTCGTCATCGTCGTGACCAGTCTCTACCGCGACTACCTGCCGTCGAGCTGGGGCACCTACCGCGCAACGAAGTGGGACTACATGATCTACATCGGTACGATGGGTCTGTTCACGGTCCTGTTCTTCTGCTTCGTACGCTTCCTGCCCATGATTCCCATGTCGGAGCTTCGCATGATGCTTCCGCAGACCAAGGTCAAGCGCGGCGGGTCCGATGCTGAAACTGTTGTCGAGGAGACTGCCTGATGCCACCGCGTGAAGGAATCTACTGCCTGATGGCAGAGTTCAATACGCCGACTGAGCTGGTCCAAGCGACCGAGGCGGCGTACCGTGCGGGCTACCGCCGCATGGAGTGCTACACGCCGTATCCGGTCGAAGAGGCCGCCGAGGCGCTCAACTTCCATTCGACCCGCGTCCCGCTTTTGACGCTGCTGGGCGGCTTGATGGGCTTTACCACCTCGTTCCTGATGGAGACCTGGATCAACGTCTGGGCCTATCCGCTGAACATCGCGGGGCGGCCTCTGTGGTCCTGGCCGGCGTTCATCATTCCCGCCTATGAGTGGACGATCCTGTTTGCCGGTCTCTCGGCCGCGTTCGGCATGATTGCGCTGAACGGCCTGCCGCAGACCTATCATCCGGTCTTCAATGCTCCGAACTTTCGCAACGGTGCAACGACGGATAAGTTCTTTCTATGCCTTGAGGCAGTGGACCCGAAGTTTTCGCTGACCGAGTCGCGCTCCTTCCTCGAGCAGTTCCCCGCGGTCTCCGTGGTGGAGGTGGATCATTAATACGCTACGCACCCACGCTTCCGCTCTCGCGGCGCTCGGTATGGTGACCCTGTTCACGGCCGGCTGCCGCCAGGACATGCACGATCAGCCGAAGTTCATCCCGCAGCGCGGAACCACCTTCTTCGCCGATGGCCGCTCCGCACGTCCGCAGGTGGAGAACACCGTCGCCCGCGGTCAGTTGCACGAAGACTCCTACTTCTACACCGGCATGGTCAATGGACAGGAGGGCAACATGATGCCTTTCGCCGCTACCGCCGAGGTATTGGCCCGCGGCCAGGAGCGCTACAACATCTACTGCACGCCCTGCCACTCCCGTGTGGGCAATGGCGCCGGCATGATCGTCCAGCGCGGCTACGCGCAGGCGGGCAACTTCCACACGGCGCGTCTGCAGGCCGCGCCGCTCGGTCACTTCTTCAACGTAATGACCAACGGCTACGGCGCGATGCCGGACTACTCGGCGCAGTTGACCCCGGCCGATCGCTGGGCGGTGGTGGCGTATATCAAGGCGCTTCAACTGAGCCAGTCCGCGACACAGGCCGACGTTCCGAGCGGCCAGCACACCGAATCGCTGGCCGATATCGCGGCTCGCGAAGGCCTGGATGAGCCGAAATATCTGGAGTGGTCTGTGCCACCGACCGCCAATGCAGGCACGCCGGACGGTCAGCCGTTTGTTCTTCCGTCGAACGCTACAGGCTCGAAGCCGGCGACACCGGCCCCGGCCGCAACACCCGCCGCCAGTGCGACTGGCGCAACCGCAAAGCCATAACCGCCAGTTCCCCTCGGCGCAGCACAACTTTGATCTGACGAAGGCCTGAAAAGCATGTCATCTGGACACTCACATCACGAAGAAGCCGGGCACCACGACGCGGGCCACCATCATCATGGGCCCAAGACGCTTCCTCTTTCGCTGGACGCACCGGAGATCGTCAAGGCCTGGGGCACGCGGTCGCTGATCGTCTGCGCGATCTTCGGGCTGGTCTCCCTCGCGTTCGTCGCGGTTCCGGGCGGCCAGGCTCATCTGCTGCGCGCCTACCTGCTCGGCTTCATGATCAGCTTCAGCTTCGCCGGCGGCGGTCTCGCGCTGTTGATGCTGCAGTACGTGTCCGGCGGTAAGTGGGGCCTGCTGCTCCGCCGTCCGCTGGAGGCGATGACCCGCACCCTTCCGATCGTGACGCTCCTGTTCCTACCGATCGCGATCGGCATGAAGAGCCTCTATCAGTGGGCGCGTTTCGACACCCAGGCGCTCCGCGACGCTGCCGTCAAGTCCGGCGACATGACCCGGGAGCAGGCGATGACCGCCGCTCTCAAGCACGCCATGTTCAGCCCCACGAGCTGGCTCATCCAGGCCATCATCATCTTCATCATCCTGAATCTGTTGATGTTCATCCTCAACCGGTGGTCCGTCGAGCGCGATGCGGATCCGCTTGCCGGCACACAGGCCAGCTACGACCGCTGGCGCATCAAGTTCGAAAATCTCTCCGGTCCCGGCATCTTTGTTTATGTCGTCCTGCTGACGATGGCCGCGCTCGATTGGGTCATGTCGCTCGACGTCACCTGGTACTCCTCGATCTGGGGTTTGAAGTTCCTCGTCGGCCAGGGCTACATCGTGCTCGCGCTCGGCATTCTGTCGGTCATCCTGCTCTCGAAGTATGAGCCGATGAAGACGCTGCTGCGCACGACCGAACAGCACGATCTGGGCAAGTTTGCATTCGCCTTCGTCATGCTGAACATTTACTTGACCTTCGCCGAGTTCCTGATCATCTGGTCGGGTAACGTGCCGGACGAGATTCCCTGGTACCTCGCACGTATCCACGGCGGCTGGTGGACGATCTGCTCGCTGGACTTTATCTGCCACTGGCTGATTCCGTTCTGCATGCTACTCTCACGCAACCTCAAGCGGGAGAAGAAGCGGCTTGCCGGGATTGCGATCTTCATGATCTTTGCCCGCTTCGTCGACATGTTCTGGCTGATCGAGCCGAACTTCAAGGACGCTGCCGGCAACCTTCACCTCGCCAACAACTTCGGCATTCTGGCTTACCTGACGGTACCGGTTTCGGTGGTCGCCCTCTGGAGCTTCTTCTACTGCCGTGCGCTGTTGCAGCGTCCTCTCGTGAACGTCAACGACCCTCACCTCGAGGAGATTCTGGAGCCCGAACATGCACACTGAAAACCCCGGCAATCCAGTGCCCACCACGCCCCCGAGTTCGCAGGATTTGCACCACGTGAAGGATTCCGAGCACCCGGGATACGAGACGACCGACGTCAATGTTGGCGGCGTCATTGTCTTCCTCGGCGGTCTCATGGGATTCGTCGTCGTCTTCTTCCTCTTCTGCTTCCTCATGGGTAAGGTGATCAACACGGCCTTCGAAAAGGAAGACGGCAAGACGGACCAGTGGCACAAGAGCAACAGCATGTTTGCCGGCGCGGCAGCAAACGGCGGCAAGCGCGACAATCTGGCCAGCACCACCGAGATGCAGCAGAAGGAGCTGGCGCAGATGACCACCTCCTTCCCGAATCCGCGTCTCGACACGGACGACGGCAATCAGGCGACCTATGAACTGCACGCGAAGGAGGATCTGCTGCTCGATCATTACAGCAAGACTCCCGGTCAGGATGGCGTTCGCATCCCGATCGAGCGAGCGATGGAGTTGATCGCGGAAAAGGGTCTTCCGGTTGCGCCGGCTGTACAGACGACGCAGCTTGCGGAGGATGCGACGCCGAAGGTGGCCGCTCCGTTGACCACCGGATTTGCTCGCACCGGTTACGAGCTCGAGACCATCGAGACGCGCGAGCAGAAGATGAACTTCAACACCGCGAAGTCCGAAGAGAAGTAGACGCAACGCGCAACCAGAACCAAGGGGTAGGGACATGAATCTGCTGCAGACAATCCGGAGGAGCCGCAAGATCGCCGTCATGGCGTGTGCGATCCTGCTCGCTGGAACGTTGTCGGCGCAGGTTTCCAGCTACGGGGAGAAGCAGGCCGGCGAGAATACCGGCGACCAGCTTCCCCAGGTTCTGCAGAAGGTGGCGGTCAATCAGCACCTGAACCAGTCGCTGCCGCTGAACGCGGAGTTCGTCGATGAGACCGGCAAGACGGTGCATCTGGGCGATTATTTCGGCAAGCGCCCTGCGGTCATCTCGCTGGTCTACTACACTTGCCCGTTGCTCTGTTCGGAGGAACTGGACGGTCTGACCGGCGCACTGGAGATGGTGAAGCTGACGCCCGGCAAGGACTTCGACGTCATCATCATCAGCATCGATCCAGCGGACACGCCGGCGCTTGCGGCGAAGAAGAAGGCTTTTTACCTCAAGCGTTACGGACGTCCCGAGACCGCCGACGGATGGCACTTCCTCACCGGCAAGACGCCTGCGATCGATGCGACGACCTCGGCGGTTGGCTTTGGTTACGTCAAGGTTCCCGGGCCGGATGGGACGATGTCGCAATTCGCGCACGCCAGTTCGATCGAGATCGCGACGACCGAGGGCAAACTTTCGCAATACTATCTCGGCGTGGAGTACTCGCCGAAGGATGTTCTGCTCGGCCTGATCGAGGGCTCGGGTAACAAGATCGGTTCGCCGGTCGCGAATATTCTCACCTACTGCTACCACTACGATCCGCAGACGAACAAGCATTCTCTGATCGTGGCGCGGGTGGTTCAATTTGGCGGCATGGTGACAATGGCCGGCTTGGGCGGTTTCATGTTTTTGATGTTCCGGCGCGACTTGAAGCTCGGGCGCGACCACAATCTCACCGGGGACCTCACCAGCCCAGACCTGACCAAAAGAACGGATAAAGGGTAACGATGCATATTAGTCCAGTCCTGTGGCAATTTCTGACCAAGTGGCTCGCCGCCTCCGCACTCTTCCCGCGCGAGGCGTCGACTGTCGCTCCCTATACGGATGCGCTGTACTTCTTCTTGATCGGCATGACCCTGGTCGGCCTGATCCTGGTCGGCATCCTCGTCTTCGGCTTCTCGATCCGGTATCGCCGCGAGCGCAACCCAGTCGCCACGCAGGTCGAAGGTTCGACGCTGCTTGAGGCGACCTGGACCATCATCCCGCTCGCGATCTTCCTGGTCACCTTCGTGTGGGGCGCGCTGCTGTACTTCCGCATCTACACCCCGCCGACCAACGCGCTGAACATCTACGTGATCGGCAAGCAGTGGATGTGGAAGGCCGAGCATCCGGGCGGTCAGCACGAGATCAACGCACTGCACGTGCCGATCGGTCGCCCCGTGCAACTGACGATGATCTCGCAGGACGTCTTCCACAGCTTCTCGATCCCGGACTTCCGCGTCAAGCGCGAGGTCATTCCGGGCCGTTACTCGACGGTCTGGTTCAACGCGACCGAGCCGGGCACCTACCATATCTTCTGCACCCAGTACTGCGGCACGCTGCACTCCGGCATGATCGGTGAAGTAACCGCGCTGTCCCCCGAGGACTACGATAAGTGGACCAAGGAGTCGACCAGCGGCATGAGCCTGGCGCAGAACGGCGAGCGTCTTTTCGCAAGCATGGGTTGCAACGCATGCCACTCCGGCTCGGCCGCCGCGCGCGGTCCGAATCTTGCCGGCGTGTATGGCACGAAGCTCCAGTTGACGAACGGTTCGCAGGTGCTGGTGAACGATGCCTACCTCCGCGACGCTATTTTGAATCCGTCCCAGCACGTCACGGCGGGATACGCGCCGATCATGCCCACCTACCAGGGGCAGATCAGTGAAGACGGCTTGATCGATCTGGTGGAGTACATCAAGAATCTGAACAGCAACTACCGTGTACAGCAAACGCTGGGCACCTCACAGTCGGACCTTGCGGCGCCTGCAACGCCGGGGATGGTGAAGCCATGATGAGTGCACCTATCAATAACAACACGATCGTCAATATCCCCGATCAGCGCACGGCGAAGATGCCGAAGCGGAATTACATCAACAACGAGCATGGTCTGCTCAGCTGGCTCTTCACCGCCGACCACAAGCGGATCGCGATCCTGTACCTGATTTCGATCACCTTCTTCTTCTTCATCGGCGGCGCGTTCGCCGGCCTCATTCGCCTCGAACTGCTCACGCCGCAGCCGGACCTGGTCGCGTCGGATACGTACAACAAGTTCTTCACCATGCACGGCATCGTGATGATCTTCCTGTTCCTGGTGCCCTCGGTGCCGGCGACGCTCGGCAACTTCTTCATCCCAATCATGATCGGGGCGAAGGATCTTGCCTTCCCGAAGATCAACCTGCTGAGCTGGTATCTGTACATGGCGGGCGGCACGTTCACGCTGGCGGCTCTCGTGCTCGGCGGCGTCGACACCGGCTGGACTTTCACCACGCCGCTTTCGACCCACTACCTGAACACGCATGTCATCACGGCGGCGACCGCGATCTTCATCGCCGGATTCAGCTCCATCTTCACGGGTCTGAACTTCATCGTGACGATCCACCGTATGCGCGCTCCGGGCATGACCTGGTTCCGCATGCCGCTCTTCGTCTGGTCGAACTATGCCGCTTCGATCCTGATGGTGCTCGGTACGCCCGTGCTCGCGATCGCGATCGTCCTCGTTGCGCTGGAGCGCACGATCGGAATCGGCGTCTTCGACCCCACCAAGGGCGGCGATCCGCTGCTCTTCCAGCACCTCTTCTGGTTCTACTCGCATCCGGCTGTGTACATCATGATTCTGCCGGGTATGGGTGTGATCTCGGAGGTCATCTCGACCTTCAGCCGCAAGCGCGTCTTCGGCTACACGGCCGTGGCGTTCTCCTCGGTCGCCATCGCGCTCTTCGGCTTCTTTGTCTGGGCTCACCATATGTTCATCATGGGTGTGTCGAACTACTCGGCGCTGGTCTTCTCCCTGCTGACGATGCTGGTTGCCGTGCCTTCGGCCATCAAGATCTTCAACTGGGCGTTCACGCTGCAGAAGGGTTCGATCACCTTCGAGACCCCGATGCTCTACGCCTTCGCTTTCATCGGTCTGTTCACGATCGGCGGACTGACGGGTGTCTTCCTCGGCTCGCTCGGCATGGACATCCACCTTACCGAGACGTACTTCATCGTGGCGCACTTCCACTACGTCATGGTGGGCGGCATGCTGATGGCGTTCCTCGCGGGAGTCCACTTCTGGTGGCCCAAGATGACGGGTCGCATGTATCCGGAGTCGCTCTCGAAGCTCTCCGCGCTGACCAGCTTCATCGGCTTCAACATCACGTTCCTGCCGCAGTTCATCCTTGGCTACCTCGGCATGCCGCGCCGCTACCATGCGTATCCGGCCGAGTATCAGGTGCTGAATGTGCTTTCGACCGCGGGCGCCACGGTGCTGGGCGTCGGCTTCACGCTGCCGATGCTGTACCTTGCCTGGTCGCTGAAGTATGGCGCCATCGCGGGCAACAACCCGTGGCAGGCGACGGGCCTCGAGTGGCAGATTCAGTCGCCGCCCCTGACCGAGAACTTTACCGAGACGCCCATCATGGACCACGAGGCGTACGACTACGAATGGCTGGAAAACAAGACCGCACATGAGGTGACGACCGTTGGCTAATGCGATCGCAACCGCGCACGAACACGACGCGCACCACGCACACGACGAACATGTGGTGCTGCCGCAGCATCTTCACCACTTTGAAACCGAAGAGCAGCAGCGCGAGGCCGGCACCTTCGGGATGTGGCTCTTCCTGCTGACCGAAATCATGTTCTTCGGCGGCATGTTCTTCGCCTATCTGCTCTACCGCAACTGGTACAACCCGGCGTTCGTCGCCGCGTCGAACCAGCTTAGCGTCAAGCTGGGCGCGATCAATACGGCGATCCTCATCACCTCCGGCTATGCCATGGCGCTCGGCGTCTACGCGGCCGAGGTGCGCAAGAAGCAGATGCTGGTCTGGACGCTGATTGCGACCACGATCTTCGGCTTCGCCTTCCTCGGCGTCAAGACGGTCGAGTACAAGGAAAAGTTTGAGAAGCATCACGTTCCGGGAGCGTCGTTCGACGTCAAGGAGTTCGTCAATCCTGCCGCCTTCGGCCTGAAGGAAGAGCCGCTCGCTCCCGACATGGCGCAGAAGACGCAGATCTTCTTCGTGCTGTACTTCGCCATGACCGGCATGCATGCGCTGCACATGATCATCGGCCTCGCGCTGTTGTTCTGGTTGATCTACCGAGCGAATCGAGGGGACTTTTCCTCGGGCTACGTGGCGCCCATCGAGAACTTCGGACTCTACTGGCACTTCGTCGATATCGTGTGGATCTTCCTCTTTCCGCTGCTCTATTTGATCAACAAGCACGTCGGCTAGGCACAACGACTCAATCAAGGTCAGGCCCTGAGATAACGCCAGGGAACTGAGACCGATCCACTAGTTCAGGAGCAGCCAGTGTCCGCACATAACGACGCAATGAATACGACCAACCCGGAGCACGCCGAGCATCACATCCTCGGTCCGGGGACCTATACGACGATCTACGTCACGCTGCTCATCCTCACAGGCATCACGGTGGGCGCGGCGTTCATTCCCATGGGCGTTTTGAATCCCATCGTGGCGCTTGCCATCGCCAGCGTCAAGGCCGTGGTCGTCATGCTCTGGTTCATGCACGTGAAGTATCAGTCGCGCCTGATCAAGATGACCGTGGGCGCGGGTTTTTTCACGTTCTTCGTGCTCATCATGATGACGATGTCCGACTACATCAGCCGCGCTTGGGGCCAGTGGTAAGACCTACGTTTCTCAGCAGGATCGATGCGGCCTTCGAGCCGCATCTTTCTTTTGCGGTTGAGGTCGCGGGCTAGATCGGCCGCGCCAGGATGTAGTCGTGATGCACGATCGTTCCGAGAGCGAACTCCCGTGTGCCCACCTGAACGAAGCCATTCTTTGCGTAGAACGCGAGGGCGCGGGGATTCTCCGAGTAGACGCCGAGCAGCAGGCGGCTCTTGCCCTGGGCGCGCGCGCCGCCGATCGCCTGGTCCATCATGCGCTGACCGTTTCCGTTCCCGTGAAAACGGGTGAACAGATAGATGCGTTTCAGTTCGATGTCCGCGCCGGTCAAGCCGGGGAGGGGAAGATCTGGCTCGGTGAGCAGGACGAAGCCAACCGGCGCGGCATCCGGCTCGACCGTTGCGACCCACGCCTTGGTCGTCTCCTTCGACAGCAGGTCTTCGGTCGCGCCAAGCGTATAGGCGCGGGCGCAGTGTGCGCGGATCGCCGAGCCTTCCAGTCTGCCTGCGAACGCCTCCATGAAGGTCGCCGCGCCGATCAGGCTGAGCATGTAAGCGTCGTCCAAAGAACATTCCTGGAGTGCAACCACATCAACAGCCAAGCGAAACCCCCACGCGCACATCGCGCTATGCCTTAGTTTATTCGATAGCATCGAATGGACTGATGACGCATAACGAAGACAGCGCACCGCCCTTGCCGAACTTCCTGAAGCAGCTCGCCGACGACCCGCGAGTCACGGTCCGCCGACCGGGCGCGCCCGACCCAAACGGCAAATGCGTCGTTTACTGGATGCAGCGCGCGCAGCGTGGCGTGGATAACCATGCGGTGAATCTGGCGGTCGGGATCGCGAACCGCATGGGACTGCCGCTGGTGGTCTACTTCGCGGCCATTTCGAACTTCCCCCACGCCAATCTGCGGCACTATGTCTTTCTCAATCAGGGGCTGCCGGATATCGAGGAGGATCTCGCGAAGCGGAACATCTCCTTCGTGATGCGGCGCGCCCCGCATGAGTCGCACGAGCGGTTCTTTGCGGATGTGCAGGCCGCCATCGTCATCGGCGACGAGAACCCGATGCGCGAGCCCGAGCGCTGGCGCCGCCACCTGGCCGAGACCCTCCGCATTCCGTTCTGGACGGTCGACACCGACGTCGTCGTGCCGTCGAAGCTGATCGAAAAGGCGCAGTATGGCGCGTACACCATTCGTCCGCGGCTCTACCGCCTGCTGCCGGATTATCTGAAGCCCTACGAGAACCCGCATGCCGAGCACGCCTGGCAGCGGCCGAAGGGCTTCCACGCCGACTCGGTTCATGAGGACATCACGCGCGGCTGGCCGGACCTCGACCGCTCCGTCGAACCCGTGGCCGCTTGGCAGGGAGGCGCCCATGCGGCGCAGAAGCGGCTGAAGCTCTTCGCCTCGAAGATGCTGGCCGGATACGAGACGCAGCGCAACAAGCCGGAAAACGACGGCACCTCCTGCATGTCGCCCTACCTGCACTACGGCCACATCGGGCCGCAGACGATCGCGCTGGCGATCAACGCCGCCGTGAAGGCCAACCCGGCGTTTGCCACCGCGCGCGACAGCTACTTCAACGAACTGATCGCGTGGCGTGAGCTGGCGGTGAACTTCGTGCGTTTCTCCCCGGTCTACGACACGCCGGAGTGCGCCGAGGACTGGGCGCGCAAGACGCTCGCGGAGCACGCAAAGGACGAGCGCGAGGTGCTGTATACCCAGGCGAAACTCGAACACGCCCAGACGCACGACGATCTGTGGAATGCGGCGCAGCTCCAGATGGTGCGCCACGGCTGGATGCATAACTACCTGCGGATGTACTGGGCGAAGAAGATTCTGGAGTGGACGCCCGATATCGCAACCGCATACCGCATCTGCGTTCACCTGAACGATAAGTACTTCCTCGATGGCCGCGATCCCAATGGCTATGCGGGTATCGCATGGGCGCTGGTGGGCAAGTTCGACCGCGCGTGGAACGAGCGGCCCATCTTCGGCAAGCGCCGCTACATGTCCGGCGCGTCGACCGGGCGCAAGTTTGATTCCAAGCGATACATCCAGCAGATGTTCGCGTTGCCGGAGCCGGACGGGACGCCCGCAAAGGAACGCCCCCTGCCGGCGAGGCAAGGGGCGACTCTGTTCGATCTATAGTCCGTCATCCTGAGCGGAAGCTCTATGTTCGCCCGGAGCGCTGCGGCAGGTCTGAAACGCAGGTCCTTCGGCTCCGCTGCGCTTCGCTCAGGATGACAGGCAGTGCTTCGCCTCGCTCAGGATGACAAGCTGTGTGGGCGCCTACTTCGTGGCGGGGGCCGAGACCTTGTGGGCCATTGGCTTCACGGTCATCAGGACCGCCTTGTCGACGACGACGTAGAGGAGCTGGTCGGTGTCGGCCTTGGCCTGCCGCTTGATGTAGTCGCCCATGCGGCGTCCAGCGGCGGCGTCGTCCGGCAGGGTGATGCCGCGGTTCTTGGCGGAGAGTTCGGCCAGGGTGCGCACCATCTCGAAGAAGGTGGCCTCGTCCTTGTTGCTGAGCATCCACGCGTCGTGGACGGTGGAGGTGATGAGCTGCTCGGTGGTCCAGTTGGCTGTGGCAGCGGCGCCGCTCATATTGCGAGGCGCGATCGGCGCCTCCTGGCTGAATGCGGCGGCGGGAACGGCTGCGAGGCTTGCGCCCAGCAGCATGCAGGTAGCGATGGTGCGGCGGAACGTGGTCATGACAGATCCTTTCACGGAGGGGTTCGCGGTTGAGGTGGCCTGCTTAGCGGCCGTAGTATTCGTTGCGGCGGCGGTTGTTCTGCGCGTTATTGCCGACCACCGCGCCGATTCCCGCGCCAGCCGCACCTCCAACGAGTGCGCCCTTGGTTCCGCCGAAGAGCGCGCCCAGCACCGCACCGCCGCCCGCGCCGATCAGCGCGCCCTTGCCGGGCCCGATGCCGTTGTCGCGCCGCTGGTAGTCGCGACGGTCGTAGTTGT
Organism: Granulicella rosea; assembly: GCF_900188085.1. Lineage (GTDB taxonomy): Bacteria > Acidobacteriota > Terriglobia > Terriglobales > Acidobacteriaceae > Edaphobacter > Edaphobacter rosea. Next base: position 518,097 of record NZ_FZOU01000001.1, on the reverse strand, counting down.
GGTCGTGGCCCCGGTCGTAGTAGCCGCCGCGGCTGCCGTCGCGCACTCCACCGTAGAAGTTGCCGCGATCCTGCGCCTGCGCGGAGAGTCCGCCGGCGAGCAGCAGCGCGCCGCTCAGCAGGCCGATCATAAAACGTGAAACGGAAGTCTGGAACATGGCATTCACCTCGGAAAAAAGAGACAACATCCTGCACTCTCAATGAGATGCAGGATTTCCCCGGCGTGGAGGTGCGCAAGGCGACAAATCTACATGGAGAGCCCAGGAGTCTTCCGCCGCCGACGCTGCGTCGAATGCGAAGGAGAGCGACACGATGAACTATGTGAATCTTGGATCGACCGGCACGAAGGTCTCCCGGCTGTGCCTGGGCATGATGACCTACGGATCGAAGCAGTGGCGAGACTGGGTGCTCGACGAGGAGCAGTCGCAGCCGCTCATCCGCGCCGCGGTAGAGGCGGGCATCAACTTCTTCGACACGGCGGACATGTACTCCGTCGGCGCGAGCGAAGAGGTTACGGGACGCGCCTTGAAGCAATACTTTCCGTCGCGCGATCACTATGTGCTGGCGACGAAGGTCTTCCAGCCCATGAGCGCCGATCCGAACGACCGCGGGCTCTCGCGCAAGCACATCATGGCGTCGATCGACGCGAGTCTCAAGCGGCTGGGGGTGGACTACGTCGACCTCTACCAGATTCACCGCTTCGATCCCAACACCCCCATCGAGGAGACGCTGGACGCCCTGAACGACGTCGTGCGCGCGGGCAAGGCGTTGTATCTCGGCGCATCGTCCATGTATGCCTGGCAGTTTTTGAAGATGCTGGAGTTGCAGCGGCAGAAGGGCTTCGCCCGCTTCGTGACGATGCAGAATCACTACAACCTCGTCTACCGCGAGGAGGAGCGCGAGATGAACCCGCTCTGCCGCGCCGAGGGCGTCGGGCTGATCCCGTGGAGCCCGCTGGCGCGCGGCTTTCTCGCGGGCAACCGCAAGCCGGGCGAGGAGAAGAAGCAGTCGGAGACGATCCGCGCCCGGACCGACGACTTCGCGCATAACCTCTACTACAAGCCGTCGGACTTCACTGTCGTCGAGCGCCTTACCGAGGTGGCTCAGGCGCGCGGCGTGAAGAATGCGCAGGTTGCGCTGGCGTGGATGCTGGCGAAACCGGGCGTCTCGGCGCCGATCATCGGCGTCAGCAAGCCGTATCAACTGGACGACGCCGTCGCCGCGCTGAACATCCAACTCACGCCCGAGGAGATGCAACGGCTGGAGGAGCCCTACGAGCCGCATGCCATCCTGGGACATGGCTACTAGCCGATTTATCGTCGGGCCCCGCGTCCTCTCATGCGTGTCATCCTGAGCGCAGCGAAGGATCTGCTGTTCGCTTGTGGCGGAACGAATGTTGTGCCGCTCCGGGCGAAAAGCAGGTCCTTCGACTCCGCTGCGCTCCGCTCAGGATGACAGGTTGCCGGGCGATTGACCCTACTTAGGCAAACCTAAGCCATAGTTTTCCGGGGCGATGCATCTTCTTGACGACCCCGTGCGTCTACCGTTTTATGAATTTGCTGTAACACGCTGAAAAGACGTGAAGACGCGCAACTACGGGTGAGAACAGGTGTCTGTGCCTGAGTAAAGTCGCTTTCCGGGCTCTTTATTCAGCCAATTTAAGGACGGCGGATCGAAACCTGGGTTACGCCATCATCGTCCTACGAAGTACTACGGGAGACCTTATCCAATGAAGCAGTTTACGGCCATGACCTTGTCTGTTTTTTCGTTCTTTTGTCTCCTGCTCGCCCTCGAACCTCGCGCGTACGGTTATGTGGATCCCGGTTCGGGCTTTGTAGCCATCCAGACGCTGGCCTCGGTTGCGGCTGCCTGCGGATTCTTCTTCCGCAGCAGGATCGCGCGGCTCTTTGGCAAGGATAAGCAGGAGCAGGAGCCGATTCCGGCCACCGCTGAGAAAGGCAACACGCGCACCGCTGCATGACTACGGCCCGACTGAGTCCCACCTTCCGCGACCCCGCCGGCTCCCTCCTCATCGTCGACAACTCGGTTGTGCGCACTATCCACCCATCCGCGCGGCAGGCGGTGCTGGAGTTTCTGGCTTCGCCGTTCTGCCTGCGGATGCAGGAGCGTGGCGACATGGTCGCCTCCATCGTCGATGAGACCTCGGACACCCTGCAACTGCATCATCCCAAGATCGCCATCCCCACCTACCCGTGGGAGTGGACGCCTTCGCAGTGGGTCGCGGCTGCCGAGCTGACGCTCAGCCTTGCCGAAGAGGGTCTGAAGGACGGCTGGATTCTCAAAGACGCCACACCGCTCAACGTGCTCTTTGTCGGCGCGCGTCCGGTCTTCGTCGACATCCTCTCCTTCGAGCGGCACGACCCGACGGCCTCGATCTGGCTGGCGTACGGGCAGTACATGCGGACCTTTCTGCTCCCTCTGCTGACCCACCGCATGCTGGCGTGGCCGCTTTCGCTCTCGCTCTTCAAGCGCGACGGGTATGAGCCGATCGAGCTTTACGCCGCGCTTGGCTGGCGGCAGAGGCTCTCACGCACGGCCTTCTGGCCCATCACGTTGCCGGCGCTGCTTGAAAAGCGCAAGGGCAGCGGCGACGAAGCGGCGAAGCCCCGCCCGGTACAGAAGCCCGAGCTTGCCCTGCATATTCTGCGCGGCACGCTGAAAGACCTGCGCGCTCGCACCCGCCGCGCGTTGCCCGAGGGAGCGGCGACCGAGTGGAGCGACTACACCACCACCCTGACCCACTACACCGCCGCCGAAAGCGACCGCAAGCGCGCGTGGATGCGCCATACCCTGACCACGATCTTCCCCGGCAAGACGCCCGGGCGCGTGCTCGACATCGGCGCCAATACCGGCGAGTTCAGCGCGCTGGCGGCGGAGGCCGGCGCGGAGGTGATCGCCATCGAGCGCGACGGCGCGACGGCGGACAAGCTGTTTCGCATGTCCCGCGAAAAGGGGCTGAACATCCAGACGATCCATGCGGATATCTCTCGCCCCACGCCCGCCGCAGGCTGGGAGTATGGCGAGCAGTCCGCGCTGCTGCCCCGGCTGGAGGAGCAGTTCGACCTCGTGCTGATGCTCGCCGTCATTCACCACCTGGTGCTGATGGAGCAGATACCGCTGCCCGCCATCCTGGAGCTGTGCCATCGCCTCACCCGCAGCCACCTGGTGATCGAGTGGGTTCCGGCGGAGGATCCCATGTACAAAAGCCTGATGCGTGGACGAACCGAGCTCTACGGCGGCCTGACCGAGGCCGACCTGCTGGCCGCCACCGGACCCGGCTTCGATCTGCTCGAACGCGAGGCGCTGGCGAACGGGAGGGTGTTGTTCCTGTTTCAGAAACGAGTCAGCTAGCTCCTACCGCTTTCATCCTGAGCGGAGCGAAGGACCTGCGTCTGTAACGGCGCAACAGGCAAAACGCGGGTCCTTCGCTTCGCTCAGGATGACAAAGATCTCGCTCAGGACGACAAACATCGTGCAGGGTGTCTAAAGCCTTTGCCTCAAGGCAGGGCAAGGCTTTAGCCTTGGCATTGCAACCCTGCGTGGACCGGGGCTTTCGCTCCCGGGGTATGCATCTCTTCCGGTGAAACGAACCACATGCCCAGCTCCACCACGAACCCGCTGCCCGGCCGCATCGACCGCATCAAGAGCCGGTTGCTTTATCGCCGGCTCAAGAAGTTCAGCCAGTGCATCGGCCTGTCGTCTCTGATCCTGGTCATCAACTACGGCGAGCTGCTGGGCGGCGGACGCGACATCCGCATGCACTATCCGTACGGCCTGGGCGCCATCTGTCTTGCGCATATCGCGGATATCCTGCTGCTGGGCCTCGGCTTCTTCCTCATCCTGGCGCCGCTGCATCGCACGCCCATCTACCAGTGGGTGCGGCTGGTGCTGGCGATTCTGATCCCGCCGTATCTCGTCACGCGCATCGAGTCCGCGCTGCCGTTCGATATCGTCGACGGCCTGGTGCCGATCCTCTCCGTCGTCTGGGCCGCGCTGCTGTTGTTGCTCATGCTGCGCTATCGCCTGTGGTACCGGCGGACGACGCGCTTCGCCAGCGCCATCGTGGCGTTCCTCGGGTTCTTCGCCGTCTCGGCCATCGGGCAGTTGCTGTGGGTCGCGCGCTGGACGCCGCCTTCGCCCGCTATCACGGCGACATGGGCGCTGGGCGCGCAGCCGCCGCGTGTGCATCCGGTGCTCGTCTGGATACTCTTCGACGAGCTTTCCTACGAGCAGGTCTTCGAGCGCCGAGCGCACGACCTGCAGATGCCGAACTTCGACAAGCTCCGCGCCCAGAGCACCGTCTTTACCGACGTGCAGCCCGCCGGCTACAAGACCGTGAAGGTGATTCCGTCGCTCTTTACTGGCCACCAGGTGGACGACTTCCGCTTCAGCGGGCAGAACCGCTTCTGGCTGCACTTCGAGGACGAGAAGGGCTGGCATCCCATCTCCGGCCGCGACACCGTCTTTGGCGACGCCAAGCGCAACGGCTGGCGCACCGCCGTCGTCGGCTGGTACAACCCCTACTGCACGCTCTACGGCGATGCGATCGATCAGTGCTACTGGTCGAACAAGGACAAGCTCGACGGCCCGATGATCCAGGGCGACAGCTTCCGGCGCAATGTGGAGTCGCCGCTGGCGCAGCTTGGCCGCGACATCCAGCACCCGGGCCGCGCCACGCGCCACGTCTGCACCGAAGACGTGCAGCGCCGCACGCTCACCCACAAGGACATCGACGCGCACGCCCTGCAACTGCTGCGGACCGATCAGGCGGACTTCGTCTTCCTGCACTTCGCCGTACCGCACAGCCCGAACATCTGGAGCCGCATCACGGACGACTACACGCAGAACTGCGGCAGCAGCTACCTCGACGGGCTGGCGCTGGCCGACCGCGAGCTCGGCCGCCTGATGAAGGTGCTGCAGGCCTCGCCGCGCTGGCAGGACACGACCGTCATCGTGCAGGGCGACCACTCCTGGCGGATCGAGCTGTGGGAGGGCCAGCCAAGCTGGACGGACGAAGACGACCAGGCCAGCCGCGATACCTTCGACCCTCGCCCCGCACTGCTGATCCACCAGCCCGGCCAGACCCAGCCGAAGATCAACGGCACGGCGTGGCCGCTGCAAAGGCTGCATGAGATTGCGTTGCAGATCGTGCGCGGGCAGCCGGTAAAGTTTTGAGGTTTTCTCAAGGAACCTTCACCGATATCTGTCATCCTGAGCGAAGCGAAGGACCTGCGTTTTGCTCGGTATGCCACGAACGCCCGTGTAGCTTCGATCGAGACGCAGGTCCTTCGCTCCGCTCAGGATGACAGGCTTTTTCGTAAGGATAGGCATTTTCAAGATGAGAGGAGAACGATGTACTACGCCTACATCACGGCAGCCGTAGCCACACTCTCTACACCGGCATGAGCGGCCAGATAGAAATCAGAATGTGGCAGCACAAGAACGGGATCTTCGAGGGCTTTTCGAAGCAGTATCACTGCAACCGGCTCGTCTATCTCGAAGGGTATTCCGAGGTGCAGTCGGCAATCGCTCGCGAGAAACAGATCAAGGGCTGGACGAGAGCGAAGAAGATCGCGCTCATCGAGCAGCAGAATCCCAAATGGGACGACCTGAGCGAAGCCTGGGGCAAGCCGATGAAGATGCACGAAGAGAGGTGATATTTCTTTGGCTCACTCCCGCCCCGCCCAAACCGTGTGTCATCCTGAGCGAAGCGAAGGATCTGCGTTTTGAAGCGGCACAAGCGTTCGTGCAGATATGAGACGCAGGTCCTTCGCTCCGCTCAGGATGACATCCCTTTGCTTTAACGCCTCACTTGCTATCCTGAACCATAGGACACATTGACCACCTACCTCATCACCGGCATTGCAGGCTTCATCGGATCGCACCTCGCCCACGCCCTCGTCGCACGTGGAGACAGAGTGCGCGGGCTGGACAACTTCTCCACCGGCCGGCTGCGCAACCTCAACGGTCTTGGGCACTGTCTCGATCTCCACGACGTCGATCTGCGGAATGCGGATGCGGTCGCCGAGGTCTGCCAGGGCGTGGATGTGATCTTCCATCAGGCCGCGCTGCCTTCGGTGCCCCGGTCGGTGAAGGAGCCGCGCCCCAGCCACGAAGCCAACATCGACGGGACCTTCAATCTCCTCGAAGGCGCGCGCGCCGCGGGGGTGAAGCGCGTGGTCTATGCGGCCAGCTCTTCGGCCTACGGCAATCAGCCCGGCTTTCCGCGCGTCGAGACGATGGCGCCGCAGCCCATCGCGCCGTATCCGGTGCAGAAGCTCGCTGGCGAGCTTTACATGCAGAGCTACGCGCGCGTCTACGGCATGGAGACGGTCTGCCTGCGCTACTTCAACATCTTCGGCCCGCGTCAGGTGCCCGATTCGCCTTACTCCGGCATCATGGCCAAGTTCATCCTGCAGATGATGCAGGGTGTGCAGCCCGTGATCTTCGGCGACGGCGAGCAGGGACGCGACTTCACCTACGTCGACAACGCCGTGCAGGCCAACCTGCTGGCGGCAGCGGCTCCGGCGGAAAAGATCGCGGGCCGCGTCTTCAACGTCGCCACGGGCGAGCGCCACACCCTGAACGAGACCTACCGGATCATCGCCGAACAGCTCGGCTGGCCGCATCCGCCCCAGCATGGCCCGGTGCGCGCGGGCGATGTGCGCGACTCGCTGGCCGACATCTCCGCCGCGCGCGAGGCCTTCGGCTACGACCCGCGGGTCGGCTTCGAAGAGGGCCTGCGCCGCACGGTCGCGTGGTATCGCACGGACCCGCAGACGCTGCATGACGCAGGACTGCCGCTTGAATAATCTCGCCCCAACCCTGCCCGAGTGGACCGCGCGCATTGCCGATCGGAGCGCGCGGATCGGCATCGTCGGCCTGGGCTACGTCGGCCTGCCGCTGACACTGCTGTTCAGCGAGGAGCGCTTCGCCATCACCGGCTTCGACATCGATCCGGAGAAGGTCGCGAAGCTGAACCGCGCCGAGAGCTACATCCACCGCATCGAGCCGGAACACCTGCTCGCCGCGCAGGCAGCGGGCTTTCGCGCGACGACGGACTTTGCCGCCGCGCGCGAGCTGGACGCGGTGCTGATCTGCGTTCCCACGCCGCTGCACCCGGACCACACGCCGGACATGAGCTTCGTCGTCGCGACCATCGAGGCGCTGGCCCCGCACCTGCGCGCCGGACAGCTTGTGGTGCTCGAATCCACCACCTACCCCGGCACGACGGAGGAGATCATCGTCGCGACGATCGAGCGTCATGGCGCGAAGGTGCTGCGCGGCGAGGGCCATGAACTCGACGGCGTCATGGTCGCCTTTTCGCCCGAGCGCGAGGACCCCGGCAACATGACCACGCCGCGCCGCGACATCCCCAAGGTCGTCGGCGGGGTGGACGCGCGCGCGACCGAGGCCGCCTGCGCACTCTACGGGGCTGTCTTCAATCGGACGGTGCCGATGTCGTCGACCGCGGCGGCGGAGATGACGAAGCTGCTCGAAAACATCTACCGCTGTGTGAACATCGCGCTGGTCAACGAGATGAAGCAGCTCTGCCTGCACCTCGGCCTCGATATCTGGGAGGTGATTGGCGCGGCGGCGACCAAGCCCTTCGGCTTCCAGCCGTTCTATCCCGGCCCCGGCGTCGGCGGCCACTGCATCCCGGTGGACCCGTTTTACCTGAGCTGGAAGGCGAAGCAGTTCGGCTTTGAGACACGGTTCATCGAGCTCGCCGGCGAGGTGAACGAGTCGATGCCGGGGTATGTGGTCGAGACCGCCCGGCGCGCGCTCGAACGGAACGGTGTGGCGATCAAGGGCGCAAAGATCCTCATCCTCGGCGTCGCCTACAAGCGTGACGTGGACGATCTGCGCGAGTCGCCCGCGCTGGTCATCATCGACCTGCTGCGTCGCGTCGGCGCGGAGATTCGCTACAACGACCCATTCTTCGCGACGGTCGGCTCGGGCCGCCACTACGACCTGCGGATGGAGTCCGCGCCGCTCGACGATCTGGCGCGGTACGACTGCGTCCTGATCGTGACCGACCACAGCGCGTACGACTACGCCGATATCGTCCGACAGTCAAAGCTGGTGGTGGACTCGCGCAACGCCACGCGCGGGTTGGAGTCGAGCAAGATCGTCCGCTGCTGACTTTTTGTTATTCCCGCAGGGAATCTGCTGCTGTTGTTACCTTTGCTGTTGCCGTTGCCCCTTTGTTTGTCATTCCCGAAGGGAATCTGCTTTTGTTGTTGCCTTCGCTTTTGCCGTTGCCCTTTTGTTTGTCATTCCCGAAGGGAATCTGCTTTTGTATTTGTATCGGCGCTGCTATCCTGCCACCCATGCGGCGCGAGTATCGTTTCTGGGTCTACATCCTGGCCAGCCGGTCGCGAAACCTGTATGTCGGAATGACGAACAATCTAGCCGGTCGGGTGACCACGCACCGCAAAGCGATACCCGGTACTCACACTGCGCGCTACAACATTGATCGTCTGGTCTACTTTGAGTTCTATAAGTATGTGAATAACGCTATCGCGCGTGAGACAGAGCTGAAGGGCTGGACTCGGGCTCAGAAGATTGCGTTGATCGAGGCGGAGAATCCTACCTGGGAGGATCTGGCGGAGCCGTTTCTCACGCACGAAGAACGAAAAGCAGATTCCCTACGGGAATGACAAACAAAAGGGGAACCAACAAAAGCAAGTGCAACAGCAGATTCCCTTCAGGAATGACAACAAAAAAGCACATTCAACTCCCCACCTACCCCAGCCGATCAAGCAATTAGAAAAAGATAGTTGACTCTCGCCCGCGACCCCGGCAGGATCGTGTGAACATGTCTCAAATCTCGCGGCCTTCGAGCATCCTTCGCCGCCGTGCCTTCGGCTGCCTGCTGGCGCTCCTTTGCGTATGCAAGGCGCACGCCCAGCAGCCCGACCAGCGCCAGCGCACGAGCCGTTTTCTCCACGGCCGCGCCAATCCCGCACAGGCGTTGCAGGCAGCCCGTCGCGAGCACCTCGCCATGGCCGCGCAACCCCGCGCCGCCAGCCTCACCGCAGCCTGGACCAGCGTCGGCCCCGCGCAGGTCGCGACCGCCAGCTACGGGAGCGTCACGGGCCGCGTCACGTCGGTCGCGATCGACCCGGCCGACGCCACCGGCAACACCGTCTACCTGGGTACGACTGGCGGCGGCGTCTGGAAGTCCACCAATGCGGCGGGACCCGCGGCCTCGATCGTCTTTACCCCGCTGACGGATGTGCTGCCCGTCTTCAGCGCCAACGCGGGCGCGAGCGCCATTCCGTCGCTCAGCATCGGCGCCTTGGGGATCGCGAACGGCGTGCTGCTCGCCGGCACGGGCGATCCCAACGACGCGACCGACTCCTACTACGGCGGCGGCCTGCTGCGGTCGGTTGACGGTGGCGTGACCTGGACGCTCATCCAGGGCTCGCACGACGGCGTCGCCGGCAACCACAGCTTCGTCGGCCTCAGCTTCGCGGGCTTTGCCTTCTCGTCGGCGACGCCGTCGCTGGTCGTCGCGGCTCTCTCGCAGGCGGCGGAGGGCGATATCGTCAACGCCGCCGACCTCACCAACAGCGTCAAGGGCCTCTACTACTCGTCCGACGCGGGCGTGACCTGGCAGATGGCGACGGTTGAGGATGGTTCGCAGATCGTGCAGACGCCGCAGCTCGCAGGCCAGAATCAGGGCGGCAATGCGGCCACGGCGGTCGTGTGGAATCCGCTGCGGCAGCGCTTCTACGCGGCGATCCGCTACCACGGCTTCTACGAGTCGGTCGACGGCGCGACGTGGACGCGGCTCGCGCATCAGCCCGGCGCCGGACTGACGCTCGCCGCCTGCCCGACCAACGCGGGCGGCCTCGGCAGCTCGTCCTGCCCGCTCTTCCGCGCCGCGCTGGCGGTGCAGCCGGTCACGGGCGACACCTTCGCCCTGTCGGTGGACAACACGAACAAGGATCAGGGGCTTTGGCAGGATGTCTGCGCCGCCACGGGCGCCGCCTGCGCGACCAGCCCGATCCAGTTCGCCACGCAGCTCCCGTCCGCCGCGCTCGAGCAGGGAAGCGGCAGCACCGTCATCGCGCAGGCGGACTACGACCTCACGCTCGCGGCCATCCCGTCCGCCTCGGACACGCTCTTGTTTACCGGCACCATCGACCTCTTCCGATGCTCGATCGCCGCAGGCTGCGTGCAGCGCAACACAACCAACGCGCTGAACGGCTGCGCGGCCCCGGCGAAGGTCGCGCCCGCGCAGCACGCGGTGGCCGGGCTCGCCAGCGGGCTCGTGTATCTTGCGAACGACGGCGGCCTGTGGCGTTCGACCGATGGGGTCGGCCAGCTACAGGCGCCCTGCTCGGCCGACGACGCGAACCACTTCCAGAACCTCAACGGCGGCCTGGGCTCGCTGGCGGAGGTGGTCAGCTTCGCCCAGAACCCCGTCGACCCGACGCTGCTGCTCGCGGGGCTGGGGGCGAACGGAACCGCGGCCTCCACTGCCACGGTATGGCCGCAGCTTGCGGTGGGCGAGGGCGGCGCCGTCGCGATCGACCCAGCCAATCCATCGCTCTGGTACCTCTCGACCGCCGCCGGCGTCAGCATCGGGCGTTGTGCGAAGGGCAGCGCCTGCGCGGCGTCCGACTTCACCGGCCTGCCAGCCATCGGCGCGACCCAGACGGCCAACGACCTCTCCGAGATCGACGCGCCGTGGCTGCTCGACCCGGCCTTGACCTCGTCCGTCCTGATCGGCACCTGCCGGGCGTGGCGCGGCGCGGCGACTGGCGCGGGCTGGTCCTCGCTCGACCTCCTCGGCGCACCCTTCGGCGCGCCGGCTGCGACGGCCTGCGCCAGCAGCTCCCCGGTGGTGCGTTCGCTCGCCGCCGGCGGCCCGGTCAGCTCCGCGACGGCGATCCAGAACGCCGGCTCGCAGGTCCTCTACGCCGGGCTGGCAGGCACGGACGACGGCGGAAACACGAGCTTCGGCGGCCACCTCTTCGCGACCTTCGCCGGGGGCACGGCCACCAGCAGCACCGTCTGGACCGATCTCGCCAAGTCCACCGTCACGAACGATGCGGCGGACGCTGGCGTCTTCAACCCCGGCGGCTTCGACATCTCGTCCGTCACCGTGGACGCGCATGACCCCTCCGGCCAGACCGTCTACGCGACCGTGATGGGCTTTGCGGGCAACGGCGTCTCCGCGCCGCATCTCTACCGCTCGACCGACGGCGGCGCGCACTGGCTGAACATCTCCAGCAACCTGCCGAACGCCCCGGCGAATGCCGTCGTGGTCGACCCGAACGACGCGAACACGCTCTATGTCGCGCTCGACACCGGGCTCTACGTCACGTCCGCGGTCACGAGCTGCGCTTCGGCCAACTGCTGGAGCATCTACGGGACCGGCCTGCCGAACGCGCCGGTCGTGGGGCTCGCCGCCGCCGTCGCCATGCCCACCGGCGACGGCCGCACCGGCGAGCTTCGCGCCGCCACCTACGGGCGCGGCATCTGGCAGATCCCGCTGGTCACCGCCATCAGCCCCGCGGCCCCGGCCATGACGCTCTCGCCCACCGCGCTCACCTTCGCGACGGAGCCGGTCGGCACGGCCAGCGCAGCGCAGACCGTCACGGTTACAAATTCAGGAAACGCAGCATTGACGGTATCGAGCGTCACGACGACCGGCGATTTTAACCAGACGAACACGTGCCTCGCCGCCCCTATCGGGGCAGGAGCAAGCTGCACCGTGCAGGTCGTCTTTCTTCCGTCGGCGACGGGCGCGCGCAGCGGCGTGCTTACCGTCTACGGCAACGTCGCGGGCGGCCAGGCGACGGCCTCGCTCAACGGGATTGGTAAGACACCCGCCGCCGTCGTGCTTACCCCGGTTGCGCTCAGCTTCCCCAGCGCCATCGTCGGAGCCAGGAGTGCGGTGCAGAACATCGCCATCTCGAACACCGGCGGCGTGGCCTCCGCGATCGCCAGCATCGCAATCAGCGGGGACTTCGTCATCACAGCGAACACCTGTGGTGCGACGCTCGCCGCGGGAACCGGCTGCACCGTGTCCATCGTCTTCGCTCCCAGCGCCTCGGGCGTTCGGACGGGCACGCTCACCGTCGTCGACGACGTCGGAACCCAGACCGCCAGCCTCACCGGCACGGGCACAGCCCCGGCCACGGACGCTCTCGCGCCGCTCAGCCTCAGCTTTGCCCCGCAGGTGTTGAACACCGCCAGCGCCGCCCAGCAGGTCACCCTCACCAACTCCGGGGACGTCGCCCTGACGCTCATCGCCGCGTCCATCGCCAGCGGAGACTTCACCGCCGTCAACGGCTGCGGCGCCTCGCTGAACGCGCACTCCACGTGCGTCATCGCGGTGTCGTTCGTGCCGAAGTCGGTCGGGGCGCAGACAGGCGTGCTCACCGTCGCGGACCAGTTCCGCAGCCAGAGCGTCGCGCTCTCGGGCGCGGGCCTTGCGCCGGCCGGGGTATCGCTCTCGCCCGTCTCCGGCCTGACGTTCGCGAATACGCCCGTCGGCCAGACCTCCGCCGTCCAGACCGTTACCCTGACGAATAACGGCGGGGTCGCGCTCGCGATCTCCGGCGTGGCGGTGACGGGCGACTTCGTGTCTTCGGCCAGCACCTGCGGCAGCTCGCTCGCCGCCGGCGCCGCCTGCGCCCTGCAGGTAGCGTTCTCCCCCACCGTCGCGGGACCGCGTACGGGCACGCTCACCTTTACGGACTCGGCCGCCAGCTCGCCGCAGAGCCTCGCGCTCGCGGGCATCGGCATCGACTTCAGCCTGACTCCGAACGGGCCGACCACGGCGACGCTGGTCAGCGGCGCCACCGCGAGCTACGGGCTGCTGCTCAGCTCGGCCGCCGGAGTGCCCGGCACGGTCGCCTTCACCTGCACCGGCGCGCCCGCTCATGCGGCCTGCGCGGTCAGCCCGGCGGCGCCGTCGCTGGGCGGTACGACGACGATCACGGTCAACGTCGGCACCGGCCTCGCGAAGGCCTCGCCCGCGCCCCTGCCCTGGGGACGCCGCGCGGTGTGGCTCGCGCTGCTGCTGCCGCTGGCCCTGCTGCCGCGCCGCCGTCGCAGGTTCGCTGCTCTCTGCCTGCTGCTGGCGCTGGCCGGCTGCGGCGACGCGCGCAAGATACCGGCGACCAGCCTGCCCAGCGGCTCCACGCCGACTCCCTCGGGGACGTATAACCTCGTGGTCTCGGGCAGCGGCGGGGGCGTGACGAAGATGGTTGGGCTGACGCTGGTGGTGCAGTAAAGATGTGACAGATGCTCGGGTGCCCCATCCTTTCGGCTTCATCGAAAGGGTGGGACGTAGGCTGCTCGGACCTCGTACGTCCCACCCTTCGTTCGATGAGACAAAACGAAGGATGGGGCACCCTGACCTTCATCGCCTTTCGCGGACGCAAAAACGGGCGAAGCCTCTCGGCTTCGCCCGTCATTTTCAAATCAGCCCCCAGGTTAGAAGGTCGTGCTGACCGACAGCCGGAAGGTCTTTCTCGGTTCGCGCAACTGGTAGGCCGCGCCGTAATACTGCACTGCCTGCTGATAGCTGAACAGGCCCGCGCCCGTGGTGGGGAAGAGGTCGCGGAAGGTGGTCGTGCCGGCAGGAGCGTTGAGCGGAAGCGCAAGCTGTTGCGGCAGATCCTTGTACAGGCGCAGCGGGTTGTAGGCGTAGAAGAGCCGGAACGGCGCGTTGACGATCGGCAGAATGACCTGCAGCTCGGCGCCGCTCGACATGCGCGGCACATAGTTCGAGCCGGGCACGGTCTGCAGCGTCTTCGCGAAGGGCGCCGGATGGCCGTTCTGGCCGTCGAAGCTGACGCCGCCGAAGCACGATCCGTTCACGATCGTCGGGCAGCCGTAGAGCGGGCTCTCGACTGAAGAGTAGCCCGCGGCGGTCTGCTCGAGCTGGCTCTTCATCGTGTTGAAGGTCATGTTGAAGTCCGTAAAGAACGCGAACGTGACCTGGTTGACGATCGGGATGCGGTACTCGACGTTCGACGTGATGCTGGTGTCGCCACCGACCGAGACCAGGCGATAGAGCGGCAGGGGAATCTGCACATTGCCCAGCGTCGGGTTCGACGGGTCGCGCGGTACGAGCGAGCCGTCCGGGTTGGTCAGGTTGAAGAGCACGCGGTTCGGGATGAAGACGTAAGGCGACGCGGAGCGGATGTCGAAGCCGCGGATATCCGATTCGCCGCCGCCGTAGACGCGGCTGGTCGGCGGAGCCACTTCGCCGCCGAAGCCGTTCACGTGCGCGATCTGCACGCGGTATCCCAGCACGTTGTGGCCTTCGCGGTTCACGCGCAGACCCTTCATCGGGAAGAACTGGCGATAGCTCAACGCTGGCTGGATGTACTTGACGTTTCCGCCCGCGCCCGCGATCTGCACCGCGAGGTTGAAGTCCTTGCCGTTGTGCGGTCCGACGCCGCGATCCAGGCTCGAGAACGTGAAGCTGGGCGAGATCACCGAGTTCACGATGCCGTTCAACTGGTTCTGCCCGGCGACGCCCGAGCGGAAGGCCAGCGACTGGAAGACGTTGCGCGTGTTGTCATTGAAGGTCGAGATCGACGAGCGCGAGAGCGAGTACGACACACCCACGCGCGTGACGCCCGACCGCGCGAACAGGTGGCGGATCGGCCGGCTGACCGAGGTCGTGACGCCCTTGGTCGACTGGTTGTAGTTCGTCAACTGCGAGCTCTGCGCGGCCGAAAGGTTGGCGCTTGCGCCGCTTGCGCTGTAGCTCTTGGCCGGGTTGTAGTCGTACTTCGAGTCGAAGACCTGCACGCCGAGCGAGATCGGCTTGTTGCGCAGGTAGGGCTCGGTGAAGCCGAAGGTCAGGTTGCGCGACAGGTCGCCGATGTTGGCGACAACCGAGAGCGTCTCGCCCAGACCGAGGAAGTTGTTGGTCTCGTAGTTCAGACCGACGAACGAACCCGACAGACCGCTGACGCCGCCGTTCAGACCGATGGAGTTCTTACCCTTCTCCTTCAGCTTCAGCAGCAGGTCGACCGTGCCGTTGTCCGCGTCCAGCCGGTTCTCGGAGTCCTGCTCGACCTTCAGCGGCTCGAAGTAGCTGAGCTGGTTCAGGCGCAGAATCGAGAGATCCCACAGGCGCGAGTTGTAGACCTGGCCCTCTTCGAGCATCAGTTCGCGGCGGATGACCTTGTCGCGGGTGATGCTGTTGCCGGTGAACTCGATGCGCGAGACGTAGAACGGCTTGCCCTCGTCGATGTCGATGTCGAGGTAGATCAGGTGCTTGGCTTCGTCGAAGCGCGGTACGGGCGAGCCGACGAAGTTAATGTAACCCAGCTCGCCGTAGGCCTTGCGGAGCTGCTCCAGGCCCTTGCCGAAGACGGTCGTGTTGAACCATTCGCCGTCCTTCTGGGCGAACTGCGCGCGCAGTATGCGGAGGTTCGTTACGGCCTTGTTGCCCTTGAAGGTGATGCCGCCCAGGCGGTAGCGCTCGCCCTCTTCGACCGGCATCAGGATGTCGATGCGCTTACCCTTCGAAGGCTGCATGGTGAAGATGTTGATGCCGCCGGCGTCGCGCACCTTGGTGATGGGCTCGGCGGTCTGCGCCTTGAAGTAACCGCGATCGCGGTACGCGCCGCGGACGCGCTCGGCATCTTCGTCCAGCTTGCTGGCGTCGAAGGTGCGGGCGAAGAGATTCTCAAGGATGATCGAATGCGGAATGCCGATCGGCTTCAGGTTGCGCATGGAGGCGCGCAGCGTGCGGTCGCTCAGGTTGTCGTTGCCGTCGAAGACGATCTTGCCGACCTTGACGGTCGGGCCTTCCTTGATCCGGAAGGTGACGGCCACGGCGGCCGGCGGAATCGTCTTGACCTCGGTCTTGATGATGGCGAACTGGTGTCCGTGCTCGGAGAGCAGGTCACGCAGCGCGTTCTCGGCCTTCTTGATGCGGGTCGGGTCGTACTGGCTTTCGACCGTCAGACCGACCTTGGCCTTCTTGAACCGCTCCAGCACGTCCGACTGCGACACCGCGTTCAGGCCGGTGTAGTTGATCTCGCGGATGGTCGGCTTTTCCTGCACATAGATGACCATCTGCACGCAGGCGGGGGTATCCACGCGCTCGATGCGGATGTTCTCGAAGTAGCCGGTATTCCAGAGCGAGTTGAAATCGCGCTCGACGATCTGCGGGTCGTACAGGTCGCCCTGCCGGCTGAACAGGCGGGCGAGCACGGATTCCTTGGGAATCCGGCGATTACCGATCACCTGCGGCTGGCACAGAGCCTGGGCGTTGCCGTTATTGGTAAGGACGTCCTGCGCTGGGGCTGACTGCGCGAACACTGCCGGGGCCGACGCTATAAATGCAAGCGCGGTGGCGAGCGCATAACCGCTCACTCCATTTGCCATCCGAAGCAGGCCCCTGGGCCCGCTTGCCGACACGATCTGTTGCTTGAGCGAGCTTCCGCTCTCTCGGTTCACGGTAAAGATACGCACACCCTCACTGCCTTCAAAATCACGTCCCAAGCAACTGACTGGGGAAAGCTCGATTATATGGGAGCGGCCCCGCGGTTGCGAGTTCACCCCGATGTTCGTCTCGATCTTCCGGGGGCGACAAGGCCTGTCTTGCACTAACAACAGGGCACTCCCCCAGATTTTTCGCCTGCGTTACTCCGTTGGACGTCCCGCGCACAAAAACGCACCGGCCAATCCGGGGCAAATCGCACATGCCGCTTACCTTCTTCGGCAACTTAAAGCACGGGCAGAGACTCGGCGCGTACGCAGACCTCCCCGGCATCGGCCCCGGAGAGATGCTCGACCGCGATCGAGCTGACGGCCTCGATCTCGCCCGAGGGGTTGCGGACCGGGGTCAGGCTGAGCCGGAAGATCCGCACCGGCATCACCTCGTCGCAGAACATATCGCGAAACACGTAGTCGCGAATCGCCTCGCCGGCCGCCGCGCGGCGCAGCAGGGAGACGTACAGCGGATTGTGGAACGGCATGCTGGTGATGCGCCTGCCGGTCAGTTCGGCGGCTGTGCTGCCCATCCACTCCGCCTGCTTGCCGTTCAGCCGGAGGATCGTCAGGTCGTCGGCGCGGAACAGCGCCATGGCCGCCGGCGAGCTGCGGTAGATGGTATCCAGCTCCTCCCAGAACCGGAACATCTGCTGCTCGCGCCTTTCGCTGACCTCGCGCGCCAGCACCTTTTCGGTCACGTCGGAGGCCTGCACCATGATGCCGGAGGTCTTGCCGTTCTGCCCGACTACCGGGTGATAGATGAAGTCGAAGTGGCGATCGTCGTAGCCCAGCCCGTTGGGCCGGCGCAACCGTCCGGGAACCTCGATGCCGACATACGGAATCTGCGTCCGGAAGACCTCGTCGAGCAGGTGAAAGAAGGGCTGACCCTCCAGCTCCGGCAGCACGGCGCGCACCGTCTTGCCGAGGATCTCCTCTTTCGAGGTTCGCCCAATCAGTTCGACATAGGGCTGATTGATGAAGGTGAAGCGATGCTCCGGACCTGAAAGCATGACGAACGGCGTCGGCGCCTGCAGCAGGAATTGGTGAAATGCCAGCATGTTTCCGGTAAAGGGCAGGTGCGGCGCGGAGCTTTCGCTCTCCGGCTGGCCCTGCTCCAGACCCAGCGCGGCCATCTGCCGCAGGTCCAGTTCGAGCTCCACCCAGGCCCTCGGGCGGGTGGGCTGCGAGACGGTCAGAAGGGCCGCGGAGATCAGGTCGCACGTCGCGCGGTCGTCCAACCCGGCCGCGATCACGCGCTGCAGAAAGATATCCTCGTGGTCGAACGCAGTCAGGGTGCAGGCGCTGCGCGATCCCGGACTCGATGCGGCAGAGACTTCGGCGATCACCAGGAGACGTTCGTCAGTCGTTTGTTGAAAGCTGAGCCGAAGGTGCATGGGTGCGTCCTCAAAACGGTTGCTTACAGCATCGTCGCGGCCGGCCGTGCGGGAAAGCGGTCTTTGGGGTGCTGGTCGGTGGAGCGGATATCCAACTGAAAACGATGTCCGCGCTTGGTGCCGATGGCGTGCATCACGGCGCGCAGCGAGTCCGCGGTGCGGCCCTGCTTGCCGATCACCTTGCCCAGATCGCGCGGCCCGACGGTTACGACCAGCACCGTCTCGCGCGGAGTGGTCACGGGCTCCACCGTGGCGCGTTGGGGCTCTTCGACCAGCGCGCGGACGATGTCGAGCAGGGTGGCGGCGGAGGAGGCGATCATGGTTTCCTGCTGGCCTTCCACGACGGAGGGTTCAACTGAGTGCGGCATGCAAGCCTCTGGCGTCGCTCCGTGCGCGACTGGGTTGAATTTCAACGAGGTGCGAATGTATGCACGATCTTATGCCCAGAAATGCGGTCCGATCGAAATATTTTTTGATCGCAGATACACAGGCCGGTACGAGTCCCCTTTTGAAAAAAAACAGGCCGGTCGAGCGCCGTTGCGACGCAGCTTCCATTTGAACCGCAACATCCCGGAAGCCAGAGAATTTTGCCGCTACCCGCCCGACGCGCCCGCATGCAGCATCGGCGAGATCAGCCGGTCGAGCGCCTCGGCCATATGCTCGGCGGTGCATCGCTCCTCGGTCCGCACCCAGGTGTACGCCGCGCCATAGATCGCCCAGGCGATCGTCGCAGCCAGGGTCTTCGCGTCCACCGGATCGCGCGGCTCATGGCGATTCATGCCGCGAAGCAGAATCCCCTGCACGACCTCCACGATCGCCATCTGGATGCTGCCCTCCACCTGTCCGCCGCCTGCTGCGACGCCCACGCCAGGCATGTCGATCAGGAAGTCGCACACGCCCATCGCGATCGCCTTCAGCGCGCCGCCACAGTCGTTTACCTGCACATTCCGCCGGGCCATCAGCCCATGAAAGCGCGTTCCCACCATGCAGTTCAGCAGCGTGAACTTGTCCGGATAGTGAGAGTAGAAGGTCGCGCGATTCAGCCCGGCCTGCTCGGCGATCTCCTGAATCGAGATCTTGTCGAACTCCTTCTGCGTCAACAGTTGGGCCAGGGCATCGTGCAGCATCTGCCGCGACCGGCGTATGCGCGGGTCGAGCAGCGCATCCTTTCGACACTCGGATTCGCCCGCATCGTGCATAGGAAGAATTTTACGCGAACCGTTGCCTAAGCAACAGATGTCGTGTAGATATTAAGCAACAGATGTCGACTAAACGGCATATGTTTAAGATCGGCAAGGAGAGAACCATGAAGATCCTGCAACTCGATTCGAGCGTGACCGGCGCAAACTCGGTTTCGCGTCCCCTGACCAAGGCCGTCGCGGAGAAGCTGCTGGCGAAGCATCCCGGCGCAGAGCTGGCCTATCGCGACCTGGTCGATGAACCGTTGAGCCATTACACCGCCGTGCTGCGCGTGCATGGCGCCGACCTCGAGACCAAGACTCCGGCACAGTTGCAGGAGTTGAAGCTCGGCGAGGAGATTCTGGCCGAGTTCCTCGCCACCGACATCATCGTCATCGGCGCGCCACTGTACAACTTCAGCATCCCAAGCCAGTTGAAGGCGTGGATCGACCTGATCTGCGTCGCGGGCAAGACCTTCAGCTACAGCCCGGCCGGCGCGAAGGGCCTGTGCGGCGGCAAGCAGGTGGTGATCGTCTCGACCCGCGGAGCAATGTATGGCCCCGGCTCGCCGTATGAGGCCTTCGACTTCCAGGAGAAGTATTTGAAGACCGTGCTGGGATTCCTCGGCATTACGGATATCCAGGTCGTGCGGGCGGAAGGCATCGCGTACGGACCGGAGGCCAAGGAGAAGGCGCTCGCATCGGCGGCGGCGGAGATCGCGGCGCTGTAAGGCTTTCGTCCGCCTGCTATTTTCAACCTCACCCCCAGTGCCCGTCATCCTGAGCTTAGCGAAGGACCTGCGTTACGCTCCGCTCGGGATGACGAGGTAGGGGGCTCAGGCTGCGCGGGGATCGCCTCCGTGTATTCTGCTCTCTACTTATGTCTAAGACACGTCCATCGCCGGGCCGCCTGGAAGCCTTCTCGGACGGCGTACTCGCGGTCGTTATCACCATCATGGTGCTGGAGCTGAAGGTGCCGCACGAGAGCGGCTTCGCGGGCCTGCAGCCGATCCTGCCCATCCTGCTGGTGTACCTGCTCTCCTTCGCGGTGGCGGGCATCTACTGGATCAACCATCATGAGCTGGTGCATCGGTTGAAGGCCGTCGACGAGTTCATCCTGTACGCGAACCTGGGCTTTCTCTTCTGCATCTCGCTGATGCCGTTCTTCACGGACTACGTGCTGGAGAAGCACTTCGAACCCTTTTCGGTCATGCTCTACGGCATCTCGATGGTGGCGAACGGCCTGAGCTTCTGGGTGCTGCGCGTCGCGGTCAATCGCGTGCTGTGTCTGGAGGGCCAACTGATCGAAGAGGACATCGCGACCCAGCGCAAGCATATCTTCAGCCTCTTCGTGTACCTGATCGGCGTCCCGCTGGCGTACCGGTATCCGCGCTTCGCCATGGCCGATATCGCGCTGGTCACGGTCCTCTGGATCATCCCGACCTTTGGCGTGAAGCCGAACGACGCGCTCGCGCAACCGCACACGCACGACCACAACCCCGACCGCCGGTGACTGCCCATGCGCCTTCGCAAACGTGCCTCCCACGCCCTGCTGTTTGCCGTACTTGTGGTCCCGCCGGCGCGGCTGCCGGCGCAGGAGAAGCCCGACCAACTCCGCACGATGTCCCGGCAGGAGCTCGACGCGGTGAAGGTCGTGCTGGCGCAGGAGCGCGCATGGAACGCAGGAAATATCGAGGAGTACGCCAGCGCGTATAAGGATTCGCCCGATACGCTCTTCGTCGCGGATACGATCAGCCACGGCTACGCGGGCATCGTGCAGGACCTGCATCGCAACTTCCCGACCAAAGAGGCGATGGGCCAGGTGAGCTACACGGGGCTCGAGCCGCGCTCGGTCGACGAACGGGTGTCGGTGGTGGTGGGCCGGTATCACCTGGACCGGAGCAGGAAAGCCGGAGGGAATGCGGATGGCGTCTTCTCGTTGGTGATGGAAAAGACCGAGGCGGGATGGAAGATCGTCGTCGATCACCGGAACTAGGGGTGCTCTGATTAAGTCCGCAACCCATATCCCAGGGGCTAAAGCCCCACTGACTCTGCGGGGCTTATTGTCCGGGCTAAAGCCCGGACCTATCTTAATCAGAGGTTCCCTAGAGCGGACTTCGAACTCTGTAAATTGCCTGTCATCCTGAGCGAAGCGAAGGACCTGCGTCTTGCCCGAGGAGCCCATGCCGCTCCGGGCAAACAGCAGGTCCTTCGACTCCGCTGCG
This sequence comes from Granulicella rosea, assembly GCF_900188085.1. Lineage (GTDB taxonomy): Bacteria > Acidobacteriota > Terriglobia > Terriglobales > Acidobacteriaceae > Edaphobacter > Edaphobacter rosea. The sequence continues at coordinate 496,792 of NZ_FZOU01000001.1, read as the reverse complement.
CTTCGCTCAGGATGACAAACATTTGTGCCCGGTTGCGCCCACAAATGCAGGACTTGCGACGAACCCAACCGCAGGCGGTATAACTGTTGGTATGAACCACAGCCAGATGCTTCACTCCAGCCGCCGCCAGTTTCTGCGGTCCGCCGGCCTTGCTGCCGCAGCCGCCAGCCTTGTTCCGCACAGCATCTTCGGCCAACAGGCCGACATGGTCGCGACGGCGCGCGCCGCCGCCGCCAACGCGAAGATCACGCTGACGCCGCTGCGCCGCAACGTCAGCCTGCTCTCCGGCTCCGGCGGCAACATCGCCGTGCTGAACGGACCGGACGGCAAGCTGCTGGTCGATGCGGGCTTTTCAAGCTCGCGCGCGCACATCGAGGCGGCGCTGAACACGCTCGATCGCCGGCCCATCCGCCACCTCATCGACACGCACTGGCACTTCGACCACACCGACGGCAACGAGTGGATGCACAAGGCCGGCGCGACCATCACGGCGCATAAGAACACGCTGACGCACCTGAGCCAGCCGACGACGATCGCGGCCTTCGCGTACACCTTCCAGCCGGCCCCGGCAGCCGCGCGGCCGACCGACATCGTCGCGGACGACTCTATCCTGCTGGCTAACGGCAGCACGGTGGTGCTGCACCACTACGACCCCGCCCACACGGACTCGGATCTCTCGGTCAACTTCATCGAGGCGGACGTCTTTCACTGCGGCGATACGTGGTTCAACGGCTTCTACCCGTTCATCGACTACTCGACCGGCGGCAGCATCGACGGCATGATCGCGGCGAGCAGCCTGAACCTGGCCAGGACGGCCTCGAGCACGATCATCATCCCCGGCCACGGACCTGTAGGGACGCGCGCGCAGTTGAAGGAGTTTCACGACATGCTGGCGACCGTTCGCGGGAACGTCGCAGCGCTGAAGGCAAAGGGCATGGCGCTCGACGCCGCGATCGCCGCGAAGCCGACCGCGGCCTTCGACGCCAAGTGGGGCGGCGGCTCGCGCAAGCCGGATGACTTTGTGGGGCTGGTGTATCAGGGCGTGTAGAAGCAAGTCTGTGTCGTTGGCAAGCACCCGCCCAAACTGCGTTCAGGATGACGAACAGTTTGGGCGCGGTATACAAAACAGAACGGCGACAGCCGAAGCTATCGCCGCCTTGAACTGTCGACCCGAGAGGCGTCAGATCGTCAGCAGTTCTTTTTCCTTGGCTTTGAACAGATCGTCCAGACGCTTGATCTCGGCGTCGGTCAGTTGCTGGATCTCTTCGTTGGCGCGCTTCTCGTCGTCGGCGGAGATGAGCTTGTCCTTGGCGGCCTTCTTCACCTGCTCGTTGCCCTCGCGGCGGATGTTGCGCATGCTGGTCTTGTGGCCTTCGAGCACGCCCGAGAGGTGTTTGACGGCCTCCTTGCGGCGCTCCTCCGTCATCGCCGGGATCGGCACGCGGATGACGCGGCCATCGTGCGACGGGTTGAAGCCCTGGCCGCAGGTCCGGATCGCCTTTTCGATGGCGCCGACCAGCGAGATCTCCCACGGCTGCACCAGGATCAACTGCGCCTCGGGCGTCGTCACCTGGGCGACCTGCGCGACCGGCGTATCCGTGCCGTAGTAGTCGACCTTCACCTGGTCGAGCATGTGGACGCTCGCACGACCGGTGCGGGCCGAAAGCAGGTTCGCCCGAAAGTCCTCGACGGTCTTCTCAAACCGCGCCTTCAACTGGCTGTGTACGTCCTTCAAAGGCGGGATATTTCCCATAAACGATGCCATACTCTACGTCCTTGTGCGCGGGTGCGCCTCACCGATTCTATCGGAAACTGTAGCCGCCATGCGGGCTGTCTGGCCTATGCGGTCTCTTCTCCGGATGGCTCGGTGGACGCTTCGGCGTTCTCGTCCACCGGCCCGAAGCCCAGCCCGCGTACGCCCTTCTTTTTCTTCTTCGCCGGATAGACCTTCGGCGGAGGCGGCGGGGCGAGCGCGGCCTCGACCTCGGCCTCCATCGCGCGCCAGTACTTCGCGTCGGCCGGGCGGGCGGAGGAGACGGTCTGGCGCATGCGGCAGTACCAGAGCGACCACTCCAGCTCCTTCGCATTTTTGTTGTCGATCGCGGTCTGAACGCGGCGTACTTCGGAGGGCAGCATGGATTTGATTCTAGTTGACATGGACCGAAGACGGCTTCTACCTCGACCGTATGGTGATCTCACTCACACCCGAACAGGAGGCGCGCCTGGTCCAGGCCGCGCAAGCCGACGGCATCAGCCCGGAGAGCCTGGTCGCGGACATCGTCCTTGAAGCGCTCGACTTTGAGGATGAGGAAGAAGAGGCCGTCCTCGTGGAGCGCCGGCGTCAGTTCGATTAGGGAGTTTTTATCGCGCACGACGAGGTGAAACGTCGTATCCAGCAGATGATGCGGCGATAATGAAGATCCGCTGGCTTCCTGTGGCTGTAGAAGATCTGGAGAATATCCATCGCTATGTGCTTACTTCAGGCTGTGGCGTGTCCAGATGGAACGACTTATCGTAAGGCTGAACCGGAAAGCCCTCGGCCTTCCATCCGGCCAGGCCGCCGCGCAGGATGCGGATGTCTTGAAACTCCATCTCCTTGGCGCGCTGCAGCACCTTGCGGCTGGTGTCATCGCCCGGACAGGTGCAGTAGACCACCATCGGCCGGTCGCGCGGCAGGATCGCCCGGCCTTCGAGGATATCCTTCGGCGCGATGCGCGTCGCGCCGGGAATCATCTCCGGGTAGGCCAGCAGGTCGAGCGGCTGGCGCACATCGATCAGCAGTAGGCTGGCGTCCTGCGCCAACTCCGCATGCAGGGCCGAAGCGGCGATCGTCTGGGCCTCGAGCACCCGACGGCGATGCCTGCGCAGCCGCGCGTAGGCCAGAATCACGAGGCAGAGAAGAGCGGCGCCAGAGGTCGCCAGAAGCATCAGTCACCTCCATGCAACGAGGCGGGCCGTTTGAGTCCGGCCCGCCCGTTTACAAGTAAGATGCGCGTCGCGGCGAAAGTTATTTGCCTTCGTTCGCCTTTCCGCGGCGGAACATCTGGTTCACCGTCGCGAGAAAGTGAACGGCCGATGCGGGGGGAACGACTTCGCCGGCCAGAACCTTCTGGTACGGAATGTCCTTGCCGTAGTACGCCATGGTGTCGTCGCCGTTCTGGTGGACGACGTCGCCGGTCAGGTCGACGCCGGCAAACAGGCCCTTCGAGCGCGAGTAGGTGAGGAACTCGGCGTTCGCCAGCTCGGTGGTGGAGGCCTGCGAGTTGCGTCCCACGGGGCCGGCCGAGGCCGCGATGTCGCCGCCCAGCTTGACCTTATCCTTCAACAGGTCGTCCATGCTGCGGCGGTTGATGCCGACGATGACCAGATCGGTCGACTGGCCGCCGGCCTGTAAGCCAAAGCTAGCTCCTGTCAGTTGGATAAAGACCGGGGCGCTCCAGCCATGTCCGGTGCGGCAGGTCGCCACGCCCTGGCCATACTGTCCGCCGATGAGGAAGGCGCCCTTCTTGAAGCCGGGAACGACGGCCACGCACTGGGCCTTGGCGGCGATATCCAGCGGCACATTCTTATCCGGCGTCGCCATCAGCTCATGCAGCACGGCGTGCGCCGCCTGAATGCGTCCGTCCAACTTCGCCTTATCGGGCCCTTCGGCCACTGCAACCGCGCTCAGACTTACTGCAACCAATGCACCGGCAATCAGACTCTTCATGTTTCCCACCCTCGTCCCACATATTTTGTAAATGCTCAACCCTCTATGAGGGTGCGGAAGCGGAAGAATGGTTGCATTGAGGCTTGAAGTTTCAAGAAGACGATTTGCCGGTGGGAGTACAATTTACAGGCACGGGCGCCCGGAACACAGTCCGCCGGCGCAGGGGCGAACTTCAATGTCAACGCATGGGAAAGCGCGCTCGACCTGGCAATCGACAGCATGGCTGTTGATCTTTCTCTGCGTGTCCCTGGTTGCGTGGCGGCTCGGCGCGCGTGTGGACCAGTATCGTCCGACGCCTGCGGGACGTTCGCAGTCCGTCAGCTTCTTCGACGCCAACGAAGGCAATGTCGCTTTGCTCGACGAGGCGGGACGACCCTCGCGCGCAGGCGATGAGACGTGCGACCGGCTCTTCCTCGCCCTGCCGGTGGAGTCGCCGGGCTGGCCGGCTCGCGTCTCCCGGCAGGACGAACCTCTGTTGCCTTCGCTCAACGTGCAGCCCGTCTCGCTGTTTTCGAACCCTCCCCCTCTCTCCCTCGCATAACGACACAACCCTGCGGAATGCAGTCCGTTCCGCACGCGCCTGCCAATCTGGCGGGCGAAGCGCCGTCTCGTACACGGCAAACCCCCGAGGGAGGGTCTTTCCATGGATACTCTGCTGTTGTTCTTCGTGCTCTGCGTGGTCTCGGTTTCGATGGAGAGCTTCGTCCCGGCGACGAAGCGTAACGTTGTCCTGCTTGCGTTCGGCGGGTGCCTTTGTCTCGGGCCGATCTGCCTGCCAGCGGGTGCGCAGGAGGTGATTCATACGCGCACCGGCCAGGTGACGGCCGTGAATGCCAGGGACAAGACCCTGACGCTGAAGGTGGCCGACGGTTCCACGATCGTCTTCCACGAGGTCGCCTCGCCCGAGCCGGCTTTGTCCTTCGCGAAGCCGTTGCGCGATAAGACCGTTCCGGTCGCGGGCTTCAGCAACGTGGGCTCGAATGTCGCCGTCTTCTACTTCGGCTTCGACCGGCCGACGGCGGTTGCGATCAAGGACTTCGGTCCGGATCCGGTGAAGAGGACCGCCGGCACGGTCGAGGGCTTCGACCACCACAAACACAGCCTCACCCTGAAGACGGAGACGCCCGCACCGGAGCAGGTCATGCTGACCGAGGACACCATCGTCGATACCGACAACGGCGTCGTCAAGCTGTCGGACTATAAGCCATCGAAGGGCGAGCGTCTTCGCTGCGTGACCAGGGCGCAGTCCGAGACTGCGTTGCTGGTTACCCCGCAATAGGTCGATCGCGCCTGGCAGACTCTCTCCGCGCCCCGAGCGAAAAACGATCCGCACCACGAACCATAAGGAGATCTAACTTGAACACCGAACATTCCCGGAAACGGTTGATTGCGGTTGCCCTCACTGCCATGCTTGCCCTCGCGGGATGCCATAAGAAAGCCGTCCCGCCGCCACCTCCACCACCTCCGCCGCCGCCCGTGCCGACGGCCAGCATCACGGCTTCTCCGGTTGCCATTCTGAGCGGACAGACCACGACGCTGACCTGGACGACCTCGAACGCCACACAGGTCACCATCTCCGGCCTGGGCACGGTTGCCGCAACCGGCTCGCGCAGCGTCGCTCCCAGCCGGTCGACCGACTACACCGTCACGGCGTCGGGCGCGGCGGGAGCGTCGGTGCAGGCCAGCACACGCGTCACCGTGACCCAGCCACCTCCGCCGCCCGCTCCCACGGCGCCGCCGACGATGAGCGAGGAGGAGTTCTTCGCGCAGCATGTGAAGGACATCTACTTCAACTACGATCGGTTCGATCTGCGCGCCGAGGATAAGCCTGCCGTGGAGCAGGACGTAGCGTTCCTGCAGAGCCATCCGCGGATGAAGATCCTCATTGAAGGGCACTGCGACGATCGAGGCTCGGAGGAGTACAACCTCGCGCTGGGACAGAGCCGCGCGGAATCGTTGAAGAAGGAGCTGATCGCCCAGGGGCTGGACGCCAGCCGGATCAAGGTCGTCAGCTTCGGTTCGGAGAAGCCGTTCTGCACCGAGGACAACGACGCATGCTGGCAGCAGAACCGGCGCGATCATCTGAAGCTGGATCGCTAGACAAAACGTGCGGGTGGCGGGCAGAGTGTAGGATCGGCTGCCCGCCACCCGCATGGCGTTCAGGGCAAATTTCGCGCTGGAAGCATGCCGGGATGAGATCCGATCTAGACCAGCCCGGTCGACTGCGCCTGCTCGTGCGCGTGGTAGCTGGAGCGCACCAGCGGGCCGCTCTCCACATGCTTGAAGCCCATCGCCAGCGCCTCATGCTTCAGGAACTCGAACTCGTCCGGCGTGTAGAACCGCGTCATGACGAGGTGGTCTTTGGATGGACGCAGGTACTGGCCGATGGTCAGGATGTCGACCTTGCGGTCGGCCAGGTCCCGGAAGACGGCGAGCAGCTCATGCATCTCCTCGCCCATGCCGACGATGATGCCGGTCTTGGTCACCTGCTCGGGGTTCAACTCCTTGACGCCGGCCAGGAAGGCGAGCGAACGCGGGTACTTGCCGCCGGACTTCGCCACGCGGTAGAGCCGCGGAACCGTCTCGATGTTGTGGTTCAGAATCTCGGGCTTCGCGTCGACCACCATCTGGAGCGGTATGGCCTGCCCCTGGAAGTCGGGCGTCAGCACCTCGATCCGGCAGCCGGGCGCCTGCAGGCGGATTTCGCGGATCACCTCGACGAAGGCGCGTGCGGCGCCGACGTTGTCGTCGTCGCGGTTGACCGAGGTGACGACCGCGTGCGCCAGGCCAAGCTGCGCCACGGCATAGGCCACGCGGCGAGGCTCGTCATGGTCGATCGGTTCGGGCTTGCCCTTGGGCACGGCGCAGAAGCCGCAGCGCCGCGTACACAGGTTGCCGAGCATCATGAAAGTCGCGGCCTTCTGATTCCAGCACTCGCCGATGTTCGGGCACTGCGCGCTTTCGCAGACGGTGTGCAGGTTCAGGTCGCGGGCGAGCTTCTTGAGCGCGTGGAAGGTCTCGCCGCCGGGCGCCTTGGCCTTCAGCCACTCCGGTTTGCGGACTGGCTTCTTCGGCGCCAGGTCGATTTGTATAAGTTCCAACACGTCCTGCGGCATTTTGGTTGTCATCCTTCGCGATAGCGGAGGATCTGCTTTCCTCCGTCCCGCCACCAAGCCTGAATACGTTTTACTGAATCTGTACCAGCGGCGAAACGTCGCCATGTGCGGCTGCGCCCGGAGGCGTCACGTGCGTCTTCTGCGGCGCGCGCCAGTGGTCGATGTAGCTCACCTGGTGGACGCAGCTGATGGTGCAGTTCGGCGCGCAGGATTTTTCCGTCAGGAACTCGCGCTTGACGTCGGCCGTCTGGTAGCTGGAGAGCGGCACGCCGGGGTATCCGCGCTGCTGCGAGCAGTAATGCACCAGCCCGTTCTCGCAGATGTACAGGTAGCGTGAACCAGCGCGGCAGCGCCAGTCGTTCGGCTTGCCGTTGGCGATCGCCTCCTGAAAGTGGTTGAAGCGGGAGTAGCTGCGCCGGGTGAGCTTGCGCACCTGGTCCCAGACCGTGCGTTCCGACTCGCCGAGCGGCTTCAACTGGCCGCTGCCGTCGTGAATGATGCCGATGGTCGAGCTGAACCCGAGGCCCAGCGCGCGCTCGGAGATCTGCAGCGCGTCGTTCGGATTGGCGATGCCGCCGCCGACGACCGAATTGATGTTCACGTGGAAGTCGGCATGCTCGGCCAGCATGCGCAGCTTGGCGTCCAGCACCTTCAGGCTCTTCTTCGAGACGTCGTCCGGCATGACGTTGTCGATCGAGATCTGCATGTGGTCCAGCCCGGCGTCGTTCAGCCGCTGGATGCGGTCCGGCATCAGCAGGTAGCCGTTGGTGATCATGCCGGCGATGGCGCCGGTCTTGCGGATGCGCGCGATGACGCGGTCGAGGTCGGGGTGCAGCAGCGGCTCGCCGCCCGAGATGGTGATGACCGAGGTGCCGAGCCGCCCGAGATGGTCGATGCGGCGCTCCATCTCCTCGATCGGCACGGGGTTCGAAAAGTTGTCGAACTCGTTGCAGTAGGTACACGCCAGATTGCAGCGGCGCATGGGCACGATGTGCGCCATGTAGGGGTGTCCCGTGCCGGCCAGCGCGGAGCCGATGGAGCCCAGCTCGCGCAGCTTGCGGGTGACCGCCTTCCAGCGGCGGCGTCCTGTCATTGTGCGTCCGGCGCCGTTTGTCTTTTGGCCCGCAGGCGCAGTGGTCGTAGCTTCAGCCATGGTGTCTTAAAGTATAAACCTCGTTTGGTTGCGTGGACGGCTCTCGGCGTTCGTGGAGACACGAGAGTAAGACGTGTCATCCTGAACGCAGTGAAGGATCTGCTTTCTTTTCTGTGGCGGCGTCGCCTCGGGCGAGAAGCAGATCCTTCGCTCCGCTCAGGACGACAGCATCGAAGGTCAGGTCAGAGGGAAGACCGCTCACCGCGCGCCTTCGACCACGGCAACCCTGGCATCTCCACGCTCGACCGCCGCTTCTCATCCGGCACCAGCGTCAGGGTCTGCTCCTGCTTGTCGCGCAGGACGGTCACGGTCACGGCGCGTCCGCGGCTGTCGTGGATGGTCTTGCCCCAGTCGCTCATCTTGCTGAGCGTCAACGAGTTGGCTCGCAGAACGACGTCGCCCGCGCGCATGCCCGCCTGCGCCGCCGGGCTGTTCGGTTCGACCGACCGGACCAGCAGGCCCTTGCCGTCCGGCGCGCCGAAGAAGACCGCAAGCTGCGGACCCATCATCTCGAGCATCGCGCCGGTGTAGGCGGGGCTCATCAGGATGGTCGCCAGGAAGCCGCGGCCGGGATGCAGCGGCGTGGGATAGGGGGTCGTACCGGTGGTGAAGTTTTCGACCGACGCGGTGGACGCCTCGGCGGACACACCCGGGTCGACCCCCTTCAGGTGCTGTTGCCACGCCTGCCGCTCGACCAGTTCGCGGTCCGACATCTGCGCCGTCAGGGTCATCTGCACGCCGTCGCGGCTGATGACCAGTGTGACCGCCTTGCCGGGGCCAAGCTCGTGCAGCATCTTGCGAATCTGCTCCTGCCCGTTGATCGTCTTGCCGTTCATCTGCAGCACGACGTCGTGCTCGCGCAGGCCGACCTTTCCGGCGGGGCCGTCATGGTCGACGCGGATGATCTCCGCGCCGCGCGCGTCCTTCAGGTGCAGCACGCTCACCTGGTCGTCGCCGACGTCGCGCACATCCACACCGAGATATCCGGGCGTGTGAGAGGACGCGCTGCTCCCGGCCAGCCCTCCGCCAAAGCCGGAGGCCGGGGCGCACTGCGTCCAAAGCAGACCGGCCGCCGCCACCACCAACCCGCACCCTGAAACCCTCTTCATTGCCTGAACCTGTACGGCCGGGAAGGCCGTCTGAAATTGTCTGTGTAGAGAGAATCTACTGAATACTGGCCGATCCCTGCAAGGGCAACCGTTGAATCTGGCAATATCTTGTCCGGCAGAGAACTACTGAATGCTTGCCGAACCCTGCAAGGCCTGTGTGCTGACGGTCCGAATATACGGGTTTTCGTCCGTCGTCGAGACCGTGCGCAGCACCTGGCGAACGCTCGAATCCGACTGCACCGGCTGCAGCATGCCGATCGCCTTGGTGCGAACAGTCGCGTTCGAATCGTGCATCAGGGCGTCGAGCACGGCGTCGCGCACCCGCTGGTCCTGGCCGATATAGGGCTGCAGACCTTCGAGCGCCTTTTCGCGCACGCCGGGATTCTTGTCATAGCGCAGGCTCACCAGCAGCGCGCCGCGAATGCCGCTGCCCGCGTCCTCGCCGGTACACTGCTTACCCGCTCTGCACTCATCGGCCAACAGCGCGACCGAGTCCACGCGCACGCCGTTGTTCGCCGCCGCCTTGGTGCCCAGCATCAGAAGCTGGCGGATCTGCGGGTCGTCGAGCGAGCCCTGTACCTTCTCTTCGACCACGCGGTTGTAACTCACCTGCACGATATTCGAGTTAGGCGTCTGCACAATGCCACTTACATTGGCGACCGTGCCGGTGGTCGGGTTCGAAAGTACGACGGCGTTGGGTAGCTTGGGCTGATGCGCGACCTGGTACCGGTACGTGAAGTTTCCGCCGAGAAAGCCCAGGCCGACTAACAGGGTAGCCAGCGCGGGTGCGCTCTGTACATGACCCAGCCATGCGAACATGTTGCCGCGCAGACGCGTCAGGAAGCCATGCGGCTCAATCGCGTCGAGCGCCTCATCCAGACGCATGCGGCTCGCGGCCAGCAGGTTCGGAGAAGGCTCGAGCACCGGATGAAAGGCCAGCGCCTCGCCCATCGCTTCGAGCGACTGCCACTCCTCCACGCATTCTTCGCAGGTGGAAAGGTGCTGCTCCAGGCCGACGGCAAGCTCATCCGGCAGCTCGCCATACGCCGCCAATACGATATTTTCCCGTGCTACTTCACAATTCATCGCGCGTTACCTCTACCAGCCTCAAAAATTGTCCTGCACTTACATCGGGTCTTATGCCCGTTTTTTGTCTCGACTTACAAACCGCACTTACTGCTCTCTCCACAACCAACTACTTCCAGAACCTGTCATCCTTCGCGAAGCGGAGGATCTGCTTCCGTCTTTCCAACCTCTACTGCTTACTGCCCCGCAGCTCGGCCAGATTCAGCCTGAGCTTGCGCGTTGCGCGGAAGAGCGTGTTCTTCGCCGTCTCCTCCGTCGTGCTCAACATCTCGCCGATGGTTCTCAGCTTCAAACCCTGATAGTGCTTCAGCTCGAAGACCGTGCGCTCGCGCGGCGTCAACTTGTCGAGCGCGCCGGCGATCCGCTCGGCCATCAGCTTCCGGTCCAGCTCGCGGCCCGGATTCGCCATCGCCCGGTCGTCGGTGATGTTCGCCATCAGGTCCATCTCGTCGCCGCTCGCGTCGATCGCGGTGGCGGGATCCTCGCGGCGCGACTTCCGCCGGCGCAACTGGTCGAGGCAGAGATTCGTGACAATCCGGTACAGCCAGGTATAGAAAGAGCACTCGAAGCGGAAGTTGCCGAGATGCCGGTAGGCCTTGATGAAGGCCTCCTGGTGGACGTCCTGCGCGTCCTGCTCGTTGGCCAGCATGTGCAGCGCCAGCCGGAGCACGCTCTGGTCATACCGCCGGACCAGCGAGTCGAAGGCCGCGCGTTCGCCGCGCTGCGCCTCCCGGATCAACTCGTCGTCCTCCACACGCTGCAGCGCGCGCGCCTCGATCTGCGCCTGCGTCAGCTTGCCGCCGTTGCGTGATCCGAGCTGAGTCGCCGCCTTTGCCATCGTTGACGACGATTCTACCGCCGGAACGCTGCTTCCGGCTCCAATGGGGCGAATCCGGGTAGCGACGTGGCCAACCGATACCCCTGCGTATGCGGGAGATGAAGACACCACTCCCGTCAGGTCCAACCCTAACGCCTCTGCGCCCATGCTTTTATCCGACTCCGGAGTCAGAATTCGAAACTCACTGCAATAGACAGGCGGAAGGGGAAAAGGTCATCAAGCCGCTTCCATGCCTTCTTCTTGTCTCACCCCAAATGTCTGTCAACCTGAGCGAAGCGCAGCGCAGCCGAAGGATCTGCTGTTCGCTCGTTGGGCCACCGATTCCGATCCTTGCCATCTCCGGCGAGAAGCAGATCCTTCGCTCCGCTCAGGATGACAGGATTTTGGGGCGTGTATGAGCAGGAGCGACTGAGGAAGCCCCCGGCGTTTTCCTCCCGGTCCAACCCGATAAACTAACAAAATGAGCACCCTGTTCCCCGATGCACGTTCCACGGCCAAACAAGACTGGATTCACGCCCACTGCGACGGCGGTTCGCGCGGCAACCCCGGCCCGTCGGGCTTTGGCGCCCTCGTCACCGACGCGCAGGGCAAGACCCTCGCCGAGCTCTCCGAGTTCCTCGGCATCCGCACCAACAACTTCGCCGAATACTCCGGCCTGCTGGCCTGCCTGGACTATGCGCTCAAAAACGGCCACTCGCGGCTGAAGGTGGTGTCGGACTCCGAGCTGATGGTGAAGCAGATTCAGGGCAAATACAAGGTCAACTCGCCCGACCTGAAGCCGCTCTGGCAGGAGGCGCGCAACCGCATCGCCAAGCTGGATGCCTTCGAGATCTCGCACGCCCTGCGCCACAAGAATAAGGAGGCCGACGCGCTCGCCAACCAGGCGATGGATCGCGGGATGAAGCGCGGCGGCTCTACTCCCGCTCTCAGCACGAAGGTGGAATCGTTGCCGCTGCGCCCGCCGATTGCTGCCTCGCCGGCGCCACGTCCGGCCTCGCCCGCTCCATCCTCCGGGGCGATGCTGCGGGGATTGACCAAGGATGGGGTTGTTCATCTGCTGGGAAACGCGAGTCTGCCGGATGGCGTATTTGTGAAGATCATCCGGGAGTAAATGGCGAGCAGGCTGACCCGCCCGTACGATAATTGGCTCATGGCCATCGACCCGCACGAGATCCTCGCCATTCTCGATCGTTGCTGTGACCGCTTCACATTTCCCATGCTGGATAACGGATACGTTTATCTGGCGGCAACCCGTCTCTCGCTTTATCGGGGGACGGAGGAGTGGGCGATAGTAATCGAAGTGTTTGGCTTCTCGCCTCGCAGCGAACTGCCGGACACGCATATCTACACCTTCTCGAATGCCCTGCACGACCGCGATTCCCCGGCAAAATATGTCAACGAAAAGGCCTATTACCAATACCTTGCGAACAATCCAAGCAATGAATCCCGCTTCGTCTTCCCAATCGAGGCGGGGGAATGGCAGGACGATCAGGACTGCGAGCTGGTCGCCGCAGGAGCGAAAGAGTTCATCATGCGTGGTCATACGCTGCCGCTTCCCGCGCTTGCGGAGTACGCGAAGCGAGAGATCGAGCTTCAGGCCTCGCCTCGCATTAAGGTCTTCGAACTTTCCCGGTTTGCCGCCGATGTTGCTCGCGATTCGGTCCTCGCTACTGCGCAGGAGCGGCGGCTCAGCGTTCCGCCGTCGATGACTCAAATTTTTCAACTGGAGGCGTGGCACCATCCGAATGTCGTCGAGGAGGATGTCCGGCCAAACGGATCGGAGACCTTTCAACAGCTTGCGCAGGTTCTCGCTACCGGCGATACGTCGCTCTACCGTCCTTCGCTCCCGCCCAATACGCACTGGCGAAACTGGCCGGAGGGTGGAATCTTGTAGCCTCTTGCGTGCTGCTTAGCGCCGGGCGAGAGTGTCGCACAGCGCTGACGTGCGGTTCATCCGCTCCAGCATTGCCGCCAGTGCCTCCGTTCCCATCGTCGCTTCGAGCTCTCGCTGCACGCGGTCGAGAATCCCCACCACACGCACCGCCTTCGCTTTGCCCGGCGGCGTGACCATCAGTTGGAACGCCCGGGCGTCGTCCGGGTCGATCCGCCGCCGGACCAGCCCTTTGGCTTCGAGCGACGACAGGCAGTGGCTCACATTGCCACGCGTGGTCTGAAAGGTCGCCGACAAATCCGACGGCTTGATGGCGCCGCGCCGTTCGAAGAAGATCGCCGACAGCACCAGAGCCTCAAACCCGGTCAGCCCTTCGGGCGCGAGAATCTGGTTCAGCGCCGCGTCCATCCGCCGTGCGATGCGGTTGGTCTGAAAGATCGGACTCTGGCTCAGAAACTGGTCGATGCGCATCTGCGTATAGTTTACATTTCAACTATTTGAGCCAGTCGAAAACTACCCGCTCGCCCACGCGCTCATCGCCCATGATGGTTCTGGCCCTATGAAGACTCTTCCGTTCCTGCTCGCCTGCCTCACGCCCGCCGCCGCGTTCGCGCAAAGCGCCCCTGCCGCTCAGCAGCCTGTCCTCCCTCCGGTAGCCCAGACGGTCGACGTCACAACCTCCTCCGAGCCCCTGCCGCTCGCCGATCCGGACCGCTCCGTCCGGCTCATCGACCTCGCCGACCCGGCACGGCAGCCGCTCTTCAACGCCGTCGAGGACTACCTCCGGCTCGACCCGTCGATTCAGTTGCAGGAGCGCAGCCCCGGCGGCGTCCAGGCCGATATCTCCATCCGCGGCACGACGTTTGAGCAGACCCTCGTGCTGGTCAACGGCATGCGCGTCAACGACCCAGAGACCGCGCACCTGAACCTCGACCTGACCGTGCCGCTCGAAGCGATCTCGCGCATCGACGTCCTGCATGGCTCGGGCAGCACGTTTTACGGCTCGGACGCGATCGGCGGGGCGGTCAACCTCATCACCGCGCCCGCGCCGCGCACCTTCGCCGAGATACGGCTGGGCGGCGGCAGCTACAACGAGAACGAGCAGCATCTCCGCGCGGCCTACCTTGCGAATCCCAAGAGCGTCTTGAACTCCGAGCAGATCACCGCCAGCCGCGACGCCTCCGACGGCTTCTTCTACCAGGGCGCCAACGACCGCGGCTACCACTCGCTCGCCGCCGCGTCCGACACCTTTCTGCTCAGCCCCATCGGCCAGACCGAGATCCTGCTCGCCGCCAGCGACCGGCCCTACGGCGCCAACCTCTTCTATGGCGACTACGACTCGAAGGAGCGGACCAAGGGCTGGTACGGCGCCATCCGCCAGGAGATCGCCCGGGACACGCTGGCCGACTTCGCCTACCGGCGCCACACCGACCTCTTCGTCCTGCTGGCCTCGAACCCCAACTACTACCGGAACAACCACATCGACACCGCCTGGCAGGCCGACCTGCGCCACACCAGCCACCTCGCCGCGAACCTCGACCTGGCCTATGGCGTCGAGGCCGACGGCGACTCGATCCTCAGCTCGAACCTCGGCCACCACGCCCGCAACCAGGGCGCGGGATACGTCAATCTGTCGGCGCACGCGCTGGGGCGGCTATCGCTCTCGGTCGGCGCGCGGCAGGAGATCTATCGAGGCCCCACGGCCGTCTTTTCGCCCAGCGCGGCGGCGGGATACGCCTTCGGCCATGGCCTGCGCGCGCATGCCGCTTACGGCCACGGCTTCCGCCTGCCCACCTACCTCGACCTCTACTACTCCGACCCCGCCACCATCGGCAACCCGAACCTGAAGCCCGAGACCTCGCAGTCGTTCGAGGAGGGCCTCGACTGGACGCACGCCCGCCTGCACGCCTCGGCCACCGCCTTCCAGATGCACCAGTCGAACGGCATCGACTACTCCAAGTACGCGCTCACCGCTCCGTGGCAGGCCACGAACGTCAACCACATCACCTACACCGGCGCGGAGTCGGCTCTCTCCTACACGCTTCGGGGAGATCAGCGCATCGACCTCGGTTACACCTTCATCCACGCCACGCCGCCGCCCGCCGGCCTCATCTCGGAGTACGCCTACAACTACGCCGCGCAGAACGCCTCGCTGGCCTACGCGGTCACGGTGCGCCACCAGCTCTCGGCCCGCACCCAACTGGGAGTCATCCAGAAGACCGCCCAGTCGCCCTACCCGCTGTGGAGCGTAGCCCTCGCCCGCAGCCAGGGCCTCATCCGCCCCTATCTAAGGATGGACAACCTCAGCAATACCAGCTACCAGGAGACGCCGGGCGTACCCCTGCCAGGGCGGACGCTTGTAGGTGGGTTGGTGATGAGCTGGCCGGCGGCGAGATAGCGCATGCCGGCGAAGAAGAAAGAGCGGCGGCGTATGAGCGTGTGGCAGTCCGCTGGGCTGCCAAATCGAATCGAATGCGAATCCTTCTTCCCGGTCCCGCGATCATACGACATGAGGGACGTGAATTATGGCGACAATCAGGGACGAATATCTCCGCTCGCCCCGGCATACGACCCACTACTGGGAAGCGGGGCCGAAGAATGGACCGTTGATGATTTTTCTCCACGGTTGGCCTGGGATCGGCCTGATGTGGCGCAAGCAGATGGAGGCTCTCGCGTCGGAAGGCTGGAGATGTATCGCGCCGGACATGCGCGGCTACGGCGGCTCCTCGACGCCGGCTGATCCGCAGGCCTACGCTCTGCGGGAGATCGTGGAGGATATGGTCGCGTTGCACGATCATCTCGGAGCGGCGCCGGCGATCTGGGTGGGGCACGATCTGGGGAGTCCCGTCGCGGGTGCGCTGGCCGCGCACCATGCGGACCGTTGCCGCGGCCTTGTGCTGGTCTCCGTACCTTATTCTCCGGAGAGCTTCGCGCTGCCCAGCCTTCTCCCGTGGATCGATCGGACGGTCTATCCCGCGGACCAGTATCCGGACGGGCAGTGGGACTACTACCGGTTTTATTCCAACCACTTCGAGCAGACGGTCGCCGACTTCGACGCGGACGTCGCGGCGGCGCTTTCGGCGATCTACCGCAGCGGTGATCCGGCATCCGTGGGCAAGGTCTACCGGTCCGCGCTCGTCACGCACAATGGCGGCTGGTTCGGCGCGGCGCATCGCGCCCCGGCGGTTTCACCGGATCCAGCGCTTTGGCCGGTCGACGACTTCGAAGCCCTGGTTGAGGCGTTTCGAGTCACGGGTTTTCGGTCCGGCAACGCCTGGTATCTGAACGACGCCGCGAATATCTCCTACGCTCACGAAGCTCCTGATGGAGGCCGCCTGCGTCAGCCGGTCCTGTTCGTCAACGGCGACTTCGACGGCATATGCGATATCACTCACAGCCGCCTGGGAGAGCCCATGCGGAACACCTGCCCCGACCTCTCCATCGTCAGTCTGCCCTCCGGGCACTGGCTGCCGCTGGAGCGCAAGCTGGAGTTGGTCCAGGCAATACGCTCGTGGCTTGAAACGAAGAAGCTGCAATTCGGAGAATCGGAGTGACGATGACGCATCGCGCCATAGAAGCAAACGGAATCTCGCTACATTTCTTTGAGTTGGGGGAAGGGCCGGCGGTTCTTTTTTGCCATGGCTTTCCGGCGGTCTGGTCGAGCTGGAAGGCGCAGATGGAGGCGGTCGCCGGCGCGGGGTTCAGGGCCATCGCGCTCGATATGCGCGGTTACGGGTCGAGTTCCGCGCCGGTGGAGGCCGAAGCCTATACGCCGTACGAGACAGTCGGCGATCTTGTGGCGGTGCTCGATGCGGCTGGCGTTGCGACGGCAACCGTCGTCGGCCACGATTTTGGGGCCAACATCGCCTGGAACGCCGCGATGATGAGGCCTGATCGCTTCACCGCCGTGTGCAGTCTGAGCGTTCAGTTCCGGCCGCTGGGAGGACCCAGCTTTCTGGACAGGCTTCGCGCCGCGGGGAAAGACGACTTCTACTGGTTTCACATGATGAGGCCGGAGTCGGATGCGGCCTGGTCGGATGCGGCGGTGACGGTTCCAGGGATGATCTACTGGACCTCCGGAGAAGCGCCCGACGAGAGCCGTTGGAATCCCTTCGACCCAACGCGCAGTCTGTTACGTCCCGCCCCGGCGGATTCCCGAACGATCGAAGCAAACGCAGGCTACATCGCGGAGGCTGTGGCGGCGTTCGAACGCACCGGATT
This sequence comes from Granulicella rosea, assembly GCF_900188085.1. GTDB lineage: Bacteria > Acidobacteriota > Terriglobia > Terriglobales > Acidobacteriaceae > Edaphobacter > Edaphobacter rosea. Next base: position 479,669 of record NZ_FZOU01000001.1, on the reverse strand, counting down.
TCATGGGGCGCTGAACTACTACCGCTCACTCGAGCCGTTCACCCGTCATTCGTCCGCCTTTGCGGGGGCGAAGATTCACCAGCCCTCGATGTTCCTGGCGGGTATGCAGGACGGTCTGAACATGGTGGCGCAGCCGAATGCCGAATCGATGCGGGCCAACCTCCCCGGCCTTCGCAGCTTTACGATGTTGGAAGGCGTCGGGCACTGGCCACAGCTCGAGGCGCCCACCGCGACGAACGCCGCCCTGCTGGCCTTTCTGAAGTCGCTCTGAACCGTGCCGATTGGAAGAAAAACATGCCGATAACGACTTCGCAGCCTGCCGATTCAGCCAGCCCGTTCGCCTCCTGGAAGGTGGAGCATATCGCCCTCCGTGTCCCCAGCTTCGAGGCTGCGGTCGCATGGTATGGCGAAAAGCTCGACTTCCGGCTGAAGCATTCTCTGCCTCTCGCCGGACTCACCTTTGGTTTTCTCTCGCCTGCGGGAGACGATCGAATCAGCTTTGAGCTTCTGGCCGGCCCCGGCGCGGACGAACGTCCAACCTATGCGGATCTTCGCTCCAGCTATGGACTGCAGGGTTGGCACCATGTCGGGCTGCACGTCGCAAGCGTCGATGCTGCGGTCGACGAGTTGAAGCGTCGCGGAGTCGCGATCGTCAGCGAGCCACACGATGTTGTATCGATCGGTCTCCGCGTCGCCTTCTTTGCCGATCCCTGGGGCAATCTCTTCGAATTGACCGAGCCGCTTCGTAGCCAGGGTTGAGGCCGGCCGCGGGCGGCCGTCTCGGCGGCGCCGCGACGCGCAAAAAGAACCAGCGTCTTACTTCCCCGGCTCCCCCTTCATTGGATCGGAGACGTCCTCGTCCATTTCGCTCACCGCTTCCATTAGCAAATCCGCGATGTCACGCTTATTGTGAAGCAGATGAACGACGAGCAAAGCTCTCGAATCGGGATCGAAGAGATAAAACACCCGGTAAGGGAAGTGAGGGACCGGTATCCATCTCAAACGTCGGAGTCTTTTATTGGGGAGTCTGCACCGTGCCCCACGCTCGGTAAACACCAGCAAGGACTTCACCGTGTCGGCAACCGCATCCCGCCAGCGATTCGCCAGTTCAATCCCTTGCTGCTCCTTGTAATAGTCCCACTGTTCGATCATGGCCGCGCTTGCCGCGCGTGTGAACTGGGGGCGAATGGGTCGTTGGGGTGTCATATCCAGCTAATACCCACTCCTGCCGATTTCATCTGAAGAATAATTATGCCGAGCGCGCCCGGAGAATCTCCACAAGATTGCCACCGGTCAATTCATCCTGACTGACTTCAATCACGCCTGAGTCGAGGGCTTCCAATAGCTCGTCCTCAAGCGCCGCGATACGGCGCTCCTTATCGCGACGAATCAAAGAGCGAACAAAGTCGCTCGGAGTGCCGTAATCGCCCTGCGAGACGCGGCTTTCTACGTACTCCTTCATCGTGTCGGAGAGCGAAATATTGAAAGAGGTCATCGCCATAGCGGAAGTATAAGCCCGAAATCGATTTCTGGGATGTCTTACTTCCCCAGCTCCACCTTCAAAATCTCACTCACCACCTTGCCATCGGCGCGAATGCCGCTGGCGAGCAGGCGTTGGCGGATGACCTTCATCGCCGCGCCCATGTCGCGTGGGCCGGGGCGGACGCCGCCGGCGTCGGCGGCCAGGTGGTTCAGCGAGCCGAGGATGATCGCGCGGACATCCTCTTCGCTGGCCTCCTGCGGCAGGTAGGGTTCGATCATGCCGATCTCGGTCTTTTCCTTTTCGGCCAGCTCCGGGCGGTCGCCCTTGGTGAAGGACTCGATCGACTCCTTCCGCTGCTTGATGAGCGTGGTCAGGATCTGCTGCTCCTCGGCATCGGTCAGCGGCTCGCGCTTGTCGATCTCCTTGTTCTTCAACGCGGATTTCACCATCCGCAGCGTGGTGAGGCGGTGTTCGTCCTTCGCTTTCATCGCGACGATGATGTCCTTGCCGATGCGTGCGCCGATGCTCAACTGTTCCTGTTCGCTCATGATTCCAAGATCCTCTTCCTCATCATACGTCGGGCCGCGAGGCGCCGAATCCTGTGTGGAGACAGCTTTCCCCCACAGGCTGGGCACGCAATACGCGTGAATCGTGCGTAAAACTCACGGATTGTGAGGTCGGACCGGCCAATGGGTCTCTATCGGGCCGATACAATATGACTATGATCCGCAAAACACGACTCTTCACGCCCGGTCCCACCCCGTTGCTGCCCGCGGCGCAGTTCGCCATGGCTGCCGCTGATATCCATCACCGTACCGCCGAGTTTCGCGCGCTTTACACGCGCGTGCTCAAGCAACTGAAGGAGTTCGTCGGCACCAAGACCGGCGACATCATTGTGCTTTCGTCGTCCGGAACGGGCGCCATGGAAGCGGCTGTGTCGAACCTCACGTCGCCTGGCGACCGCGTCCTCGTGCTGACGGCGGGCAAGTTCGGCGAGCGCTGGACCGCGCTGGCGAAGGCCTTCGGCTGCGAGGTCGATGTCGTCTCCGCGCCGTACGGCCAGACGTTCTCGCTCGACCAGGTCAAGGCCGCGCTGAAGCTCGAGACCCGCGCTGTCTTCATGCAGGCGACGGAGACCTCGACCGGCGTACGCCACTGCGTGCCCGCAGTCGCGAAGCTGCTGAAGGAGACACACTCGGAGGCGCTGCTGGTGGTCGACGCCATCACCGGTCTCGGCACGACGCACCTCGACATGGACGAGTGGGGTGTGGACGTGCTGATCGGCGGCTCGCAGAAGGCGGTGATGATTCCGCCGGGGCTCAGCTACCTGGCCGTCGGCCCGCGCGCTTGGGACCGGATGGAGGCGACCTACAATCCACGTTACTACTTCGACCTGCGCAAGGAGCGCAAGAATGCACGCGCGGGTGAGTCGGCCTACACGCCTGCCGTCGCGCTGATTGCCGCGCTCGGCGCTGCGCTGGACTACATCGCCGGGCAGGCTGCGACGGCGGAGAATCCGGCTGGCGACCTGGTCGAAGGCCGCAAGAAGCTGGTCGAGAACGCCGAGACGATCGCCGCGATGACCCGCGCTGCCGTACTGGCGCTGGGCTGCACGCTGTTTGCGCCGGATGCGCCGTCGTCCGCCGCGACCGCCGTGCTGCCGCCCGCGGGCGTCGATTCGGGCCTGTTCGTCAAGGAGCTGAAGTCGCGCTTCGCGGCGATCATCACCAACGGCCAGGGCGAGATGAAGGGGCAGATCTTCCGCATCGCGCACCTCGGCTTCTTCGATTACATGGACACGATCGCACTGATCGGCGCGCTCGAACAGGTGATCGTGAAGTCGATTCCGCAGGCAGGGATCAAGTTCGGCGATGGCCTCATCGCCGCGCAGAAGCTCTACGCCGAGCGCAGTCAGACGGCGGCGGCTGAGGCAAAGTGCCTCTGCGGCCGGACCGATGCCTGCTGCTCGCTGCAGCACTCGGACGCGAAGTAAGCCGGTCGCCTTCCCGGAGGGTTCACTCCGGGCAGGCGACATCCATTCCCTCATGACAACCATCCGCAGGGTCGATGTAAGATCGTCTCATTGCAAGGGAGGAAGCCGCTATGTCGCTCAATTTGACCAGTCTGGTCCCTCCCATCTCCCTGCGTCCCTCCGCAACGCTCACCGACGACGAGTTGATGCGATTTTCCGCGGACAACAAGCCGTATAAGATCGAGCGCGATCGCAACGGAGAGATCACCATCATGACGCCTGTAGGATTCACCGGTGGAACCCATGAGCTGTATGTCGCCTCGGAGCTGCTGCAATGGGCCGAGCGAGATGGCCGCGGTGTGGCGGCGGGTCCGAACGCGGGTTTCAGTCTGCCCGATGGCTCTTGTCTTGCACCGGACGCGGCGTGGGTTGCTCGTTCTCGTCTGGACCTGCTGAGTGCGGAAGAGCAGGCGGGATTTTTGCCACTTTGTCCGGAGTTCATCATCGAAGTCCGCTCTCGCACGGACCCTCGCCGTCTGCTCGAAGCCAAGATGCAGCTTTGGCTCGACAACGGAGCGGAGTTGGCATGGCTCGTCGACCCGATCGACGGCAACATCAGCGTCTACAGCGCAGGAAGTGCGGTACGAACCTTCGACCGCCCGGATGTGGTGAAAGGAACGGGATCTGTAGCGGGTTTTGAACTTCACTGCACACGCCTGTGGTCCAAGCGCTGACCCCATGCGACGCTCCGTTCAGTTTTCCCATGCTCTCCTCTTTGCGTTTGTTCTCTTCGCCGGCGATCTTCTGGCCGCGACGCCTGTCTACGGCTACAAGGTCGTGGCCCGCTATCCGCATTCGACGGACAGCTTCACCGAGGGCTTCTTCTACCTGAACGGACTCTTCTATGAGTCGACTGGGTTGAACGGGCACTCGTCCATCCTGGTCATCGAGCCGAAGACCGGCAAGCCTCTGCAGCAGCAGACGATTCCGCCGCAGTACTTCGGCGAGGGCATCGTGGACTTCGGGCCGAACATCCTCGAGTGGACTTGGCAGACGCACGCCGGCTTCGTCTTCGACCGCTTCAGCCTGCGGCAGGTCGCGACGTTCACCTATGCGGGCGAAGGCTGGGGCATGACGCGCACGGACAAGGAGATCGTCACCAGCGACGGCTCGTCCACGCTGCGCTTCCGCAACCCGAAGACCTTCGCCGAGGCGCGGCACATCGACGTTCACGACGGCGCGAAGGAGATCAGCCAGTTGAACGAGCTCGAACTGGTGAAGGGGGAGATCTACGCGAATGTCTGGCATGAGGAGCGCATCGCGCGCATCTCGCCGAAGGACGGCCATGTGCTCGGCTGGATCGACCTGACCGGGTTGCTGCCGGACGACGAGAAGGTGAACGCCGAGTCCGTGCTGAACGGCATCGCCTACGACGCCAAGGGAGACCGCCTGTTCGTCACGGGCAAACACTGGCCGGCGGTGTTTGAGATCAAGCTCGTGCCGCCAGGGAAGTAGTTACTTATACGACCGCTCTCGAGCGGTCGAACTTGTTTCGCCGTTATTTTTTTTATTTCTTTAAATGCGCAGAATATCGCCAACCTGACAATCTTCTTTCCTATTTGCCGCCGATCTTGTATGTTAGCTGCAACACGTACAGTCGGGCCCCGTATTCGAGCATCTAGACTAGATTGTTTCCGGAGCCGACTTATGCGCTTTGCGGTTATTGTGCTTTTTTCGTCGAGCCTTTTTCTTGTCGGCTGTGCGATGACCGAAGATGCCGCCAGTCCTTCCACAACGCATGTGGTGAGTAGCCAGCGCCTTCAGGGAGAGGTTCACGGGGGCCAGCAGCCGATCGCCGGCGCACATATTTATCTATTAGCCGCTAACACGACGGGCTACGGCGGAAACGGCATTGCTCCATCGACGTTGAATGCATCCTTGTCGCTCCTCACCAGTGTTCCCGGCAGTACGGCGTTAGACGCCAGTGGAGGCGCGACCAATGGCTTCTTCTATAGCACTACCGATGCCAACGGCGATTTCGACATCTCAGTCTCCTGCACGCCCGGTCAGCAGGTCTATATGTATGCGCTCGGCGGCAACCCGGGAGCAGGCATCAACTCCGCGGTAGGAGCGATGGCGATTCTTGGCAGCTGCCCGCCTATGGGTAATTTTTCAACGATCCCTTATGTATCGATTAATGAGGTCTCCACGATCGCGGCAGCCTATGCTTTTGCGGGCTTCGCCAGCGATGCGACCCACGTGTCCAGTTCAGGCACTGCGCTTGCGCAGATCGGTATCGCAAACGCGTTCGAAAATGCGGCAAATCTGGTTGACCTCGGATCGGGCACGGCTTTGGCGACGACCCCGGCCGGTAATGGCGTTGCTCCGCAAGCGACAATCAACAGTCTTGCGAACACGCTGGCTGCCTGCGTGAACACGACAGGTCCATCTTCGACTCCGTGCAACACGCTATTCTCGAATGCGAAAAGTGGGGGTTCGACTGCGACGGCAGGCAGCGATACAGCCACGGCTGCGATCAACATCGCCCATAATTCCGGGGCGAACGTCGCCGCGTTATTTAACAACGCAAACGCGGCAGCGCCCTTTGCTCCAGTACTATCCGGCGTTCCCCATGACTTCGCTATCGCGATCACATTTACAGCTCCAGGCAACGCGATTGGCGGGCACATGGCGATTGACGGCCTGGGGAATATCTGGTCGACAAGCTCCCAAAATAAGAACGTAGTCACGAAGATGGGAAGCTCTGGCGCCCTGCTCTCCGGGAATAACGGGTACGTCGGCGGCGGACTCAACTATGCCGACGGCATAGCAATCGACGCATCTGGAAATGCATGGATAGCAAATAAGTCTGGCAACAGTGTTACTGAACTATCCAGTAATGGGACAGTCATATCAAGCGCAGGTACAGGACCGTATACGACTCCGGGAGGCCAGATTCAAGTTCCTGACGCCATCGCCATTGACGGGTTAGGAAATGTTTGGGTAACCAGCCTTCAATATAATATCGGGAAAAACGCCATCACTTACGGCAGCCTCACAGAGCTTTCCTCAACGGGTGGATTTCTCGCCTTCAACCAGGAGGAGTCGGGTCCGTATTCCATTGCGTTCGATCAGTCTGGAGATGTCTGGGTTACGAACGGTCCGGGTCTTGCGGAGTTTACGAATACTGACGTCCCAATCTCGATTTTCCGGACAGGGTGCAACACTTCCCTGGGAATTGGCTCCGGCTTTTATACGGGGGTAGCCGTAGACGCCAGCGATAACGTCTGGACGACAAGCAGTACCTCCTCAGGGGGCAGCTCGATCCAGCGATGGTCGGCAACCGGTTCGTGTGAGAGTTTCACCGGTGGCGGTATCAATACTCCGGAGGGGATCGGGATCGACGGTGACGGCAATGTGTGGATTGCGAACTACACCATCAACGATCCTGGGATATCCGAGTTTTCGAATACAGGCGTACCTCGGTCGGGATCGCCGTATCTCCAAGACAGTGGCATCCTCAACTACCCGTCCGACATTGCTCTGGACGGATCAGGAAACGTTTGGATCGGAAACACGGGGAGCAGCTCCATTGTAGAGATCGTTGGCCAGGCCGCTCCAGTGGTTACTCCCTTGTCCGCCGGAGTAGCCGGAAAAATCCTCGGAACAAGACCATAGGCGGCACTCTGCGTCACCTCACCCACCGCAATGGATTTGGGGAGACGTACGGTCCCTGGATACTCGCAGGCGGAGCTATCTTTGTCATTCTTGATGCGGGCAGCTAATCTCGTAGGCATCGATGAAGCGTTCTCTCCACGTCTACGCGCCCCTTCTAGCCGCCACGGCGGTCGTCATCCTGACCACGGGCTGCCGGCGTCCGCAGATGCAGCGTTGCGTCGATGAGCAGAACCGCGTCGTCGACGACCACTTCTGCCAGGCGAACGGCCAGCAGCAGCCGGTGCAGAACGGCTCCGGCGTCGTCTATTACCCGACCTACCGCTACTACTACGGCGGCGGTGGAAGCTACGCGCCGGGGACGATCGTCACGGGCGGCGACTACACTCCGATGGCCGGCGCGAGTTACTCCACCGGAACCACGCGTGGCGGATTCGGATCTTCGCACGGCGGCGGTGGCGGAGAAGGCGGCGGTGGCGGAGAATAGCTAGCAGGGGGAAACCGGCCAATGCAGCGCATCTCGATCAAGCCTCGTCCAGACTGGCAGAGCAAAGTGGAATCCGTCGGCCTCACGTACCACTCGCCGGCCATCATGGCGCCGCGCACTTACTGGGATGAGTCCGCCTGCTACCGCTTCACGGCCGCGGAGGTCGACACGCTCGAAGCCGCGGCGAACGAGCTTCAGACGATGTGCCTGGCCGCCGCGCAGCATGTCATCGACAAGCAGCGCTACGCCGAGCTGGCCATTCCCGCCGACGCCGTGCCGATGCTCGAATGGGCGTGGGAGCATGAGCCGCCGGCGATCTATGGACGCTTCGACATCGCATGGGCCGGCGCAGGCTACGCCCCGCCGAAGCTGCTCGAATACAACGCCGACACGCCGACCTCGCTGCTGGAGGCGTCGGTGGTGCAGTGGCACTGGCTCGAAGAGGTGGGCCGACAGTTCACGGCCACTCCGGACCAGTTCAACTCGCTGCACGAGCGCCTGATCGCCAAGTGGAAGGACGTGGCCGACTATCTGGACAAGCCGCTCTACTTCGCAGCGCTCGAAGGGACGGACGAGCCGGAGGATCTGCTGACCGTCACCTACCTGCAGGACACGGCGAACCAGGCCGGGCTGCAGACCCAGCGCATCGCGCTACAGGACATCGGCTGGAATCCCGACCGCGCGTGCTTCGTCGACGCCGACCCGGAGGAGAGCGAGATCCGGTCGATCTTCAAGCTGTACCCGTGGGAGGCGATGCTGGGCGAGGAGTTCGGTCCGCACGCGCTCGACGTCTACCGGACGATGACGTGGATCGAGCCGCTGTGGAAGCTGCTGCTCTCGAACAAGGGCATTCTGCCGATCCTGTGGGAGCTGTACCCGAACCACCCGCTGTTGCTGGAGGCGCACTTCGACTCGCCCGGCAGCATGGGCAGCTATGTGCGCAAGCCCATCTACTCCCGCGAAGGCGCGAACATCACCATCGTGCAGCCGAACGCCGCGCCCATCGCGACGGACGGCCCTTACGGCGATGGCCGGTTTATCTACCAGGCGCTCGCCCCCGCATGCGTCTTTCCGGATACGACGACCGGCCAGCCGCGCTACCCGGTGCTTGGCCTGTGGATGATCGACCAGGAGTGCGGCGGCATGGGGATTCGTGAGTCGGTCGGGCCGATTACGGATAATTTGAGCTCGTTCGTACCGCATTTGTTTGGGTAAGGAAGTGGTAGGTTGATTTCAAGAAAGCCGCATCGGAGCTTACATGGTGCAGTTCAATCTCGAAGGTCTTTCGCTCCCGATCATCCTTCGCCCGGCGGTCGCTCTGACCGACGAAGAATTGATTCGCTTCTCGGAGCAGAACAGGCCTTTCAAAATTGAAAGAACGAGAGAGGGAGAGCTTACAGTCATGGCTCCGGTCGGAGGCATTGACGGCTCGAATGAAGGGCACGTCTCGTCTGCACTCGTTGTCTGGGGTGCGGATGACGGAACGGGTATTGTCTTCTCCCCAAATGCGGGTTTCCTTCTCCCCAAATGCGGGTTTCAACCTTCTGGACGGCTCGTGTCTCTCGCCGGATGGCGCGTGGCTATCCCTCACGCGCTGGAATGCTCTGACATCGGAGCAGCAGGCCAGCTTCCCGCCGCTCTGCCCGGAGTTCATCATCGAGGTTCGTTCGGGCACCGACTCCCGCGAGCTGCTCGAGGCCAAAATGCAGACGTGGTTGGATAACGGCGCGCAGCTTGCGTGGCTGGTCGATCCCCTTGACGGCAACGTAGTCATCTACCGTCCAGGCGGGGAACCGGAGTTGCTGCTTCGCCCGGAGATAATTCAGGGCAGCGGCCCGGTTCAGGGCTTTGAGCTTCGTGCCGCTCGTCTCTGGCCGGCAAAATAGCAGCCCCGGCGTCTCTGCATGAGTTAAGCTGAAGGCATCAGAACCCACTCGGCAAGGGGCCTCCACGATGCTTGACGTACATCCTCCGCACTCCTCCGTTCACGGCTGGCGAGATTTTTTCATTCATATCGCGACCATCACCATCGGTCTTGTGATCGCGCTCGGGTTGGAGGGCTCGGTCGAGTGGATGCACCATCGCCACCTCGTCGCCGAGGCGCGCGAGAACATTCATCACGAGCTGGAACAGAACTCCACGGAGGCCAAGGCGAACACCGTCAATGTCCAGGCCGATGCCGACAATATGAAGGTCAACATGCAGAAGGCGCGCGCCTACCTTGGCGATTCGCATGCTCTGGACAACAACGAGATGCACTTCACCTTCAAATGGTCGTCGTTTAACGATTCGGCCTGGCGCTCTGCCCGCGATACGGGCGCGCTCACCTATATGCCTACGGAAGAGGTGCAGAGCTACGCCGACGCGTACAACCAGCAGGAACTGGTCGACACGGAGGCGGTGAAGATCTTCACCGCGCAGGTCGAGCTGGCTGCGCCTCTCGTCGCGGCGAATGAGCCGGGCAAGAAGGACTCCCTCAGCAGGATGAGCCAGCCGGACGCTCATGAGCTGATGATCGGCTCTGCCAGGATGTGCCTCCGGCTGATGACGTTGAAGCAACTGATCGAGCAACTGGATAAGGAATACGCGACAACCTTGCACAAATAGACGGGGCAACGCGGTACCGGGTTCGTAAGGGCGGCAATCCCGATACACTGGACGCAGCAGTCAAATCGTTCGACCTGAAAGTCTGGAGCCCCGTCCGCCCCATGAAGATTGTCCTTGCTGAGAAAGTCTCCCCTGCCACCCTTGCCATCCTGCAGACAGAGCCCGGCTGGAGCTGCATCACCGCCGACAAGATCAAAGGCTCGCTCGCCGAAGAACTGAAAGACGCCGACGCGCTCATCGTCCGGTCCGCCGTGCAGGCCGATGCGGCGCTGCTCGAACACGCGCCGAAGCTGCGGGTCATCGGCCGCGCCGGCGTGGGCGTCGACAACATCGACACCGCCGCCGCTACTCGCCACGGCATCGTGGTCATGAACACGCCCGGCGCGAACGCCGTCGCCGTGGCCGAGCTGACCCTCGGCCTGATGGTCTCGATGGCGCGTTCGATTCCGCGCGCGAACACGACCATGCACGCCGGCACGTGGGACAAGAAGTCCCTGCAGGGCTCGGAGCTGCGCGGCAAGACGCTGGGCATCGTCGGCCTGGGACGCATCGGGCTTGAAGTCGCCCGCCGCGCCCGCGCCTTCGGCATGCACCTGATCGGCTACGACCCGTTCGTCGCGCCGGTGATCGCGCGCGAGAACGACGTCGCGCTGGTCTCGATCGACGAGCTCTTCCGCACCTCCGACTACCTCACCCTGCACGTCGGTCTGACGACCCAGACCGAAGGCCTGATCAACAAGAACTCCATCGCGATCATGAAGAAGGGCATCCGCATCGTGAACTGCGCGCGCGGCGAGCTGATCGTCGACGAGGCGCTGGTCGAGGGGCTGAAGTCCGGCCAGGTCGGCGGCGCGGCGCTCGACGTCTTCACGCAGGAGCCGCTGAAGAACTCGCCCTACTTCGACCTGCCGAACGTGCTTTTGTCGCCGCATATTGCAGGCGCGACGGACGAGGCGCAGGAGGCCATCGGCATCCAGCTCGCCATGCAGGTGCGCGACTACCTGAAGCTGGGCGTGGTGCAGAACGCGGTCAACCTGCCGTCGCTCTCGCACGAGGAGTACATCGAGGTGGCGCCGTACATCGAGATGGCCGAGCGGCTCGGACACTTCCTCTCGCACGCCGCGCCGGGGAACCTCGAGAACATCCAGATCTCCTACACCGGCCGCATCGCCGCGGGCAAGACGGACCTGATTCGCAACGCTGTGATTGCGGGCATCTTCGCCGACACCGAGGGCGGCAACTCCGTCAACCGGATCAACGCGGCGGCCATCGCGGAGGAGCGCGGCATCCGCATCCAGGAGGACAAGAAGGAGTTCACCTCGGGCGGCGTCGGCTCGGTGCTGAAGGTGGTGTTGCACAGCTCGACGGGCGACACCAGCGCCTCGGCGACGGTGCTGCACGGCACCAGCCCCCGGCTGCTCAGCTACGACGGCATCGATATCGAGGCGCCGCTGCACGGCACGCTGGTCGCGATCCGCAACCACGACGTACCTGGCGTGGTCGGACGCATCGGCACGATCCTGGGCGAGCACCAGATCAACATCGCCAACTTCGCCCTCGGCCGCAGCACGCGCGCGGGCAGGGTTCCGCAGGGACAGGCGCTCGCCGTCGTGCAGATCGACGTTCCGAGCCCGGCGGCCGCTGGAACGGCGCTCGCCGCGTTGAAGAAGGTGGAAGCCATCGCCAGCGTGCGGCTGGTGGAGCTGGGCAGCTAAGAGTCGCCCCGCAAGCTCGTCACCCTGAACCCACAAACTGTCATCCTGAACGTAGTGAAGGACCTGCTTCTCGCCTGTACGGGCAGAGAAGCAGGTCCTTCCGCTGCGCCACGCTCTGCTCAGGAGCACACGCGGTTGGTTTTCTTGTTGTCGTCCTCGCAGAGGATTCTGCTTTGGCGTTTGCTTATGCGGAAACCGCCACTTTCCCAGCCGTCTCCTCCTCGCCGACCATCGGCCCCTCGAACACCCGTTCTCCCGCAGCCTGCCAGACGCCTACGCAGAACGCAGTCAGCAGCACGAGTGTGAAGCCGACGATGCTGTGCAGCGCCACGCTCGCCAGCGCAACCGGCAGTACGATCGCCGCCTGCCAACGTGGCCGCAGCGCGTACAGGAAGAAGTAGATCGACGGTATCAGACCCAGCGCAGCGTCGTAGGGCATGATGCGCGGATTGATCAGCACGATCGCCAGCGCCAGCAGCGCCCACCATCGGCGGTCGTTGACCGGAATACGACCGCGCAGCCAGAGCAGCGTGAAGTAGACCGCAGCCGCAAACGCGAGCTGGATCGCGACGGCGGGTCTTGTGCTGGAGACGTGGACGCGCGCCAGCAGCACGGCGGCGATGCCGAAGACGCCCTGTCCGAAGTCGTGCGAGGCCGCCAGATGGTTGGCGATGGAGGCCTGAAAGCGGCTGTACATCTCCGGAACGAAGAGCCGTTCTCCCAGGTACACGGCGCCCGTGGCCAGCACGGCGCCGGCTGCGGGGAAGTACTGCCGGCGTCCGGCGAAGATGGGGAAGAGCAATAGAACCAGAAAGATAGGCTGGTTCACCCCGGCCAGAAACGCGACCGCGTAGAACCAACCCCACTGCCTCCGGCGGATGGCGGGGATCGCCGCTAGCAGCGCCGCCGCGTACCAGACGACGTGGATATTGCCGGAGAGAAAAACCGTCGACATGATGCTGCACAAGGGCGTCATGCACGCGAGCGCAACCCACTGGCGCCGCCGCACCGCGCCCAGCAGCAGCCACGCCAGCGCGCACTCCAGCACCAGAATGCTTCCCAGATTGACCGCGATGTACAGCCGCCAGCCCCAGGTCGCGGGGAAGAGATGCGCCAGCGCCGCGCCGGCCCATACGAAGACCGGCGGATACGCGAAGGGAAGCGGGTTGTTCAGGTCGTCGAGCGTGTACGGTGAGCGGCCCGCGAGGTAGCTGTCGATGCCGGTCGCATAGGGCTCGGAGTCCCAGAACGGATGCTCCAGTGCGTGCAATGCATGAAGGTGCATGCGGCTGAAGAGCGCGGCGGCCTTCGACCCGTGGATCCACACGTCGAGCGATAGGATCGCAAGCAGGCAGATAGCAGTGATCAGGACTCTCGTGCGGACGGCGGAGGTCATTTGCGGCCCGGTCGTATGAGGTGTGTGCGCCCAGAATACTGTATCGGCGGGCATTCGGCGGGTAACTTCGGTAAGCTAGAGTTGGAACACACGAAGGAATCGCCCATGCCGCTCTACGAATACGAATGCTCCGCCTGCCACAAGCGCACGGAGAAGATCCAGAAGTTCTCCGACCCCGAGATCACGACCTGCCCGTTCTGCGGCGGTCCGCTGGCGCGCGTGCTCTCCGCCCCGGCCATCTCGTTCAAGGGCGGCGGCTGGTACGCCGATGGATACGCCTCGGCCAAGCCTTCGAGCGAGACCAAGACCTCGGGCTCCGCATCGTCGTCCGAGTCGAGCGCGCCTGCCGCCGCAGCTCCCGCCGCGGCGCCAGCGGCCAGCTCCACGCCTGCCAAGAGCTAGCCGGTTTCAGGGGTAGATCGTTGCCAACCTGAACAAAACGCAGGTCCTTCGCTCGCTCAGGATGACGGATTTGGTGACGGGATTTGGAGTAACCACGCTCCGAACCCGCCTGGATCGCCCGCCATACCCAGGCGACAACCCAAAACGCTTGTCATCCTGAGTGCAGCGAAGGACCTGCTTTTATCTTTGTTGCTGCCTCTTGTGCCTACGCCTCCAGCGCGCGCCACCCGATATCCCGCCGGAACTGCATCCCCTCGAACCGGATCGCATCGAGCGCCTCGTACGCCTTCGCCAGTGCGTCCTTCAAGTCGTGCGAGACAGCCGTCACCGCGAGCACGCGTCCGCCAGCCGTCAAGGTCGCGCCGTCCACCAGCGCCGTGCCGGAGTGGAAGACCACGCGCCCATCCCCATCCAGCCCTTCAAGTCCCGCGATCGGCAGGCCCGAGCGATACTTGCCGGGATAACCGCCGCTGGCCGCAATCACACAGGCGCTCGCGCCCGGCTTCAGCTTGATCTCCAACTCAGCCGCGCGTCCGTCGATCGAGGCTTCCAGAATTGCCAGCAGATCGGTCTCCAGCCGCAGCAGGATCGCCTGCGTCTCCGGGTCGCCGAAGCGCGTGTTGAATTCCAGCACCATCGGCCCGGCGGGCGTCATCATGATGCCGCAGAAGAGAATGCCCTGAAACGGCGTGCCCTCCTGGCGCATGCCGTCGACGACCTTCTGGGCGACGTTTTCGAGCAGCCAGGCCGACATCTCCGGCGTAATCAGCGTGTCGGTCGAGTAGGCGCCCATGCCGCCCGTATTCGGCCCGGTGTCGCCCTCGCCGACGCGTTTGTGGTCCTGCGCGGCGGCCAGCGTCACTGCCTTGAAGCCGTCGCAGACCGCGAAGAACGAGACCTCCGGGCCGGTCAGGAACTCCTCGATCACAAGCGTGGGCACGGCCGAGCCGAGCAGCGCCCCGCCGAACATCCCGCTCGCCGCCGCCAGCGCCTCCTCGTGGTTTGCGCAGATCACGACGCCCTTGCCCGCGGCCAGCCCGTCGGCCTTTACGACCACCTCCGGCGCGAAGCGCTCCAGCGCCGCCTCCGCCTGCGCGTAGTTGGCGCAGACCGCGTACCCGGCCGTCGGAATGCCGTGCCGCTGCATGAACTCCTTGGCGAAGCCCTTGCTCGACTCCAGCCGCGCCGCCGCCCGCGTCGGCCCAAACGCCCGCACGCCCAGCGCCGTCAGCTCATCCACCAGCCCCAGCGACAGCGGAACCTCCGGGCCAACCACCACCAGCTCCGGCTGCTCATCGCCGACGACCGCGATCGTCGCATCCAGATCCGACACGTCCAACGGCACGCACCGCGCCAGCGCCGCAATCCCACCGTTGCCCGGCGCGCAGACGATCTCGCTCACCCGCGCCGACCTGCTCAAAGCCCACACCACGGCGTGCTCCCGCCCGCCGCCACCGATCACCAGAATCTTCATATCTTCCAAGCTAGCATTTTGGGGGACAATTATCGGGGAAAGACCTCGTCCACGTGCAGCACGAGGGAGGTTCCGGGCACGGAGAGCGCGCCGTTTACGACCGTCAACCCGCGCTCGTCGTAGCGATAGGCCTTGCGTGTCTCCGGATCGAAAGCCCAGATGTGTGGGACGCCAAAGGCAAGGTAGTCGCCCAGCACCTCCTGCAGGCGCTTCCAGGTGTCCTCGCGCGAGATGACCTCGATGCAAATCAGCGGTACGTCGTAGACGATGCGCTCGATCTCAAGCCCCGCGCGCAGAACCATCGTGTCCGGCACACGGAACCGGTCCTCGGCGATCTGCAGGCGGCACTCCTGAATGGCGTTGACGCCCCATGCCTCTTCGTTCGTAAGGAAGATGCGCATCAGCATCTTCTGCACAGTGGCGTGTTCCCACTCGCCCACGTTGCGATCCTCCACCCGGCCGTTCACATAGTCGCGATCAGGCCGGTAGCTCGTCCGCAAATACTCCTGCGGCGAAATATACGGCTCATTGAACGGCAATGTGTGAGCTGCGGCCATCGTGACTCCAGTATGCTCCAACGGATCGGCGCTTCCTATCGGAATCGCTTATCAAATCCCAAACGGCACAATCCGAATGCCTCCGGCAAGCTCCGCCGTCAGGTCGATCGCGTCTTCCGGTTGCCCCGCGCGCCGGATGCTCACCGAGCAGGTCTCCGCCGAGGTCCGCGGCAGCACCTGCAGTTTGATGCCGACTCGAAGCCCCGTCGCCTCCAGCCGTCGCCGCGTCTCCGCGTCGCGCTCGCCCACGCTGTCGATCACGTAGGCGCCGCCGGCCAGCGCCTCGCTCAGACAGATCGCCTCGCGCACCGGCATCTGGCCCTCCATCGTCGGGATCGACTGGCCGTGCGGATCGGTCTTCGGATGGCCCAGCTTCGCAGCGATCCGCTCCTCGAACCGCTCCGAGATGAAGTGCTCCAACCGCTCCGCCTCGTCATGCACCTCTTCGATCGGGTAGTCGAGAATCTCGTACAGAAAGGTCTCGATCAGTCGGTGATGGCGAACGATTTCGAGCGCACGACGCCGCCCGGCGGGCGAGAGCCGTACGCCGCGATGGCGCTCGTACTCCACCATCGGCTCCGGGGCCACTGCCAGCTTCTGCAGCATGTTCGTGATCGACGCCGGCGCGACGCCCAGCCGATTCGCCAGCGCCGTGCTCGTCACCCGCTGCTCGGTCGAGCCGCCCAGCACGAGAATCGCCTTCAGGTAGTTGTCCACCGACTCGCTGTTCGCATTTGCCTGCCGCCGTGCTGGCATCACTGTTCTCCAGCTTACAGTTTGACCTATTTCAGAGATTTAGGTATACCTAATATATAGGCTTGCCTAAATTCAGGAAGCCGTGCCCGCATTTTCAATCACATGGCCGATCTCTCCTCTCAATTCGAATCGCTTCCCAGTGGGGAGAGGCTTGTAGCGTCGCCCGCGACAGTCGCGGCCGGCGCCAGCACGACGGCGCCTTTGAAGCCGCGTGCCGGCGGCATCTGGTCGTACTTCGGGCCGGCCTTCGTGGCGTCGGTTGCGTATATCGATCCGGGAAACTTCGCGACGAATATTCAGGGCGGCAGCGCCTTCGGCTACCGGCTGCTATGGGTGTTGCTCTGGTCGAACGCGATGGCGATTCTGATCCAGTACCTCTCGGCCAAGCTGGGCATCGTGACCGGGCGGACGCTACCCGAGAACTGCCGCACCCACTTTTCGCGGCGGACTGCGGTCGGTCTCTGGATCGCGGCCGAGATCGCCGCCATCGCCACCGACTTGGCCGAGTTTCTGGGCGCCGCGCTTGGCATGTACCTGCTCTTCGGTCCGGCGATGCTGGCGCACGGACTCTCGCGCACCGGATCGCTGTTGGTCTCGGCGCTCATCACGACGGTGCTGGTCTTCGCCCTGCTGGCGCTGGACCTGCTCGGCTATCAGTGGTTCGAGCGCGCGATCATGGTGCTGGTCGGCGTCATTGGCATCTGCTACGGCGTGGAGATCTTCCTCGTCCACCCGGACTGGAAGCTGGCCGCCTACGACGTGCTGATCCCAACGCTCGCGACGGGCAGTGCGAAGAGCTTCCACGAGAGCATCTACCTTGCCGTCGGCATGCTGGGCGCGACGGTGATGCCGCACGTCATCTACCTGCACTCCGCGCTCGTGCAGCCGCGGCTGAAGACGCTGACGCTGCCGGGCATGACGGACAAGAAGACGATGCGCAGCCGCTACCTGCGCTTCGAGCTGGTCGATGTTTTCATCGCGATGAACGGGGCGTGGCTCATCAACTCCGCCATGATCGTCATGGCGGCCGTCGCGTTCTCGCACCTGGCGGAGCCGGTGGCCGACATCGAGGTGGCGCACCGCACGCTGGGGCCGCTGCTCGGGCCGCTCTCGGCGACGGTCTTTGCGGTGGCGCTGCTCTGCTCGGGGTTGTCGTCGTCGACCGTCGGCGTGTTGGCCGGACAGGTCATCATCGAAGGCTTCCTCGATATCAAGTTCCCGATCTACCTGCGCCGGCTGATCACAATCGTCCCGGCCATCGCGGTGATCGCACTGGGATGGGACCCGCTGAAGGTGCTGGTGCTCTCGCAGGTGGTGCTCAGCTTCACCCTGCCCGCCGCGTTGATCCCACTGCTGATCCTGACCGGACGCACGTCGGTGATGGAGAGCTTCGCCAATACGCAGCGGACCCGCATCGCCGGCTGGGTGATCGTGGGCGTAATCGTCGCGCTGAACGCCGTGCTGATCGGGCAGATCGCCTTCGATCTGTAGCGGCACACACTTGGCCTGGCACTGGATTTCAGTTCCGGCAAACGAGAAGGGCCACCCGATCCGGGTGGCCCTTCTGTTCCTTGCGGAGGCTGCGGGGAGATTACTCTCCGGCTGCATCCTCGCGCTCGGCGCGCTTCCAGTTGAGCAGGTCGCCCAGGGTCGTGCTGCTGGAGGAGCTGGAGCTCGACGAGCTGGAACCGGAGTTCGAACCCTTCTTGCCGCCGCCGCCATGCTCGCGTTCCTTGTAGCTCTCGACCTCGGCGCGGCTTGCCTCTTCGCCAACCGCACGAATCGACAGACCGACCTTCTTCTCTTCCTGGTTCATCTTGACGATCTTGAACTCATGCTCCTGATCGACCTGGAGGTCCACCGGCTTGCCGGTTCCATCCACAGCCTCGGAGACATGGCACAGACCTTCGACACCCTCAGCGATCTCAACGAAGGCGCCGAACTGCGCCGTGCGCAGAACCTTACCCTTGATGACGTCGCCGATGCGGTGCTGGGCGAAGAACGTATCCCAGACATCCGGCTGAAGCTGCTTGACGCCAAGCGAGAGGCGGCGGTTCTCGGGCTCGACGCCCAGAACGATCGCGCGGACCTTCTCACCCTTCTTGAGAACCTCGGAGGGGTGCTTGATACGCTTGGTCCAGCTCAGGTTCGAGACATGCACCAGACCGTCGATGCCGTCCTCGATCTCGATGAACGCGCCGAAGTCCGTGAGGTTGCGCACGCGGCCTTCGATGATGGCGCCGGTCGGGTACTTGTCCTCGAGCTGCTCCCACGGATTCTCCTGGAGCTGCTTCATGCCCAGCGAGATGCGGCGGTCGTTCGGATTGACGGAGAGGATGATCGTGTCGACCTCGTCGCCCGGCTTGACCATCTTCGACGGATGCTTCATCCGCTTGGACCAGGTCATCTCCGAGACGTGAACGAGGCCTTCGATGCCCTGCTCCAGCTCAACGAACGCGCCGTAGTCGGTGACCGACAGAACGCGACCGCGAACCTGCGCGCCGATCGGGTAACGCTCGGTGGCGTCGAGCCACGGATCGGGCGTCAACTGCTTGAAGCCGAGCGAAACGCGCTGCTTGTCCTTGTCGAACTTCAGCACCTTCACCTGGATCTCGTCGCCGACGTTGACCAGGTCGCGCGGATGCGTCAGGCGGCCCCAGCTCATGTCGGTGATGTGCAGCAGACCGTCCAGACCGCCCATGTCGACGAACGCGCCGTAGTCGGTCAGGTTCTTGACGGTGCCGGTGAGGATCGAACCCTCTTCCAGCGTCGCCAGCGTGACGGACTTCTTCGCGTTCTGCTCCTCTTCGAGCAGCTCCTTGCGGGAGATCACGACGTTGCCGCGCTTCTTGTTCAGCTTGATGACGCGGACTTCGATCTCCGTGCCGATGTAGCCGTCCAGGTTGCGGACCGGGCGAACCTCGATCTGCGAGCCGGGCAGGAATGCCTTGATGCCAATATCGACAGTCAGGCCGCCCTTGACGCGGCTGAGGACCATACCCTTGACCGGGGTCTTGTCGTTGGCCGCCTGTTCGAGCACGTCCCAAACCTTGTGGCGCAGAGCCTTCTCGTGGCTGACGATGTATCCGCCGCCATGGGTCTCTTCGCGCTCGACCACGACCTCGACCGCATCGCCCGGCTGGAACTTCGAGACGCCATTGACGTCAAGAACCTGATCCAGGGGAAGCAGACCTTCGGACTTCAGGCCGATGTCAACGACGACGTGCTTGTCGGTGATCTTGACCACCGTGCCGGTCACAATGACCTCTTCGGCAGTCAGGCTCTGTGCTGCGGCCGACTCGACTGCCTGCTCGCGGTCGAAGTTCGCCAGGGCTGCGGCAAAGTCCGCGTCCTCGTAATCCGGCTCTTCTTCGGCTGCGGCAGAGATCTCCGGAACGGAGACGGACTCGGCGACAGGGGTGTGGTTGGTTGGGGTGGACTCGGTCGGCAGGGACTGCTCCGCTGCCGCTTCAGGCGCTAGGGTTTCCAGTTCGGTGTTCAGGGGTTTGCTCTCGATGTACTCAGAATTATGGTCGTCTACCATGATGATGCGGACTCCGGGGTCCAAGATTCATTCCTGCCATTCTGTCGTCGGGCGAAAACTTGGCAGCGATCCCTTTCGTTAGAGCTTTGAAAGCCTCGTCAGGGTTCACTTTCCTCGTTCCAGCACCAGCAGGCAAGAATGAAACAAACTCTGCAGAGGAGCGGCTGCACTTGGATCCCACACGCAGTGGCTCACTCAAAAGCATATATGCCGGAGGATAGGCAGTCAACCGAGGCGGCCCAATCTCTGTGCGGTTACAGACATACATGCACCTATACTGGAGCATATGGACCGGCTCTGGACTCCGTGGCGCTACAACTACATCACCGGCGCGAAAAAATCGGCGCGTAAGGGCGTGCCGGAGCAGCTCGACGCCTGGCCGGCCGATCAGGATAAAGGTTGCGTCTTCTGCAACATGATCGCCGCCGTGGACTGGAACGTCGCCAACGGCATGCCGGTCGAGGAGGCCGAGAAGGCCGCCGGGATCGTCCTGCGGGGCAGGTCGGTCTTCGTCTGCCTGAACGCCTTTCCTTACGGCACGGGCCACGTGCTGGTGATTCCGTATCAGCATCTGGACACGCTGGCCGGGCTGCCCGCCGAGGCGGCGCATGAGCTGATCGAGACCGCCCAGCGGCTGGAGCGGGCGCTGCGCGAGGTCTACCGGCCGGACGGCGTCAACCTGGGGATGAACATCGGCGAGGCTGCCGGCGCGGGAATCGCCGAGCACCTGCACCTGCATGCGTTACCACGCTGGTTCGGCGACACGAATTTCATGACCGTGACGGCCGAGACGCGGGTGCTGCCCGAAACGCTCGAGACCACCTGGCAACGTCTGCGCGCAAACTTGAATCTATAGAGTGGTCGAAATTGCTGAAAAATTCCTGATACGGGCAATGTCCCGATACGGTATATTTCACAAACATAACCCCAGGAAAATTTCCATACAACGAACGTTTCGCGCTCGACATCCTACACCCTTAGAGATGCACAGAGAGAAGCACACGAGAAGCGCACCACGTTCGACAAAAGATGATGCGCCTCCGGAGGTCCACATGCACATCCCCATGTACGACGCCCCACCCTCCGCACTCCGCCAACCGGTAGAACCGAGCCGGTATGTGCAGTCGCTGGCTGCTCACAGCCATGTCACCCGGCTGGTCGCCGGCCCTGAGGCCCGCGCCGCAGCGCTGCAGAAGAGCCGCTTTGCCAAGCTCCCCCACGAACCGGAGGATGCCCGCCTGACCGGCGTCACCCGCTCCCTCAACCGCCGCCTGCTGGCCCTGAACCTCTCCGGTTCGCTGGCGCAATCGCAGGAACTGTCCGCCAAGATCGCGTAATTCACACGTTCATTCCTCCAAACGGCCCCGCCCATGTGAGCGGGGCCGTTTTGCGTCTGGAGCATGGCGCCGGAAGAAAGAGGCGCATGAAGGAGGATCGATTTCCTGGGCTGGCATGTACTATCGGAATCGGATCAAGATGTTGTTCTAAATCCGAGGCCGAAGAAGGAAAGCGCCATGACGATCCTCGCTCGCCTGGAACTCTGGAAGGAGCAGGGCGCCATCACGACGGAGGAGCAGGCGCATCTGGCGGGCCTCTCTCGCGGAGAGCCGGTCTCCCTCTCGCTTGAACTCAACACCCTCCTTTATGCTGGCATGCTGGCCTTCGTTGCCGGGCTTGGCTGGACGATCTCCACCTGGTCGCGGCAACTGGGCGATGTGCTCGTCCTGACCATTCTTTCCCTTCTTCTCGCCTCATCCTTCTGGTACAGCTTCTCCCGCGCAGCGGCATGGACACGGGCAGAGAGTACTGCGCCGACGCCGATCTTCGACTATGTTCTCTACCTCGGCTGTCTCGTGTGGTGTCTGGAACTGGCTTATCTGGAGAACCGCCTCCACGTCCTCGCGGGTCAGTGGGATCTCTATCTCCTGATCACGGCGCTGGTTTTCTTCTTTCTCGCCTATCGCTTCGACAATCGTTTTGTGTTGTCTCTCGCCCTCTCCTCGCTCGCGGGTTGGTTTGGGCTGAAGATCTCGCACTGGCCGGATAGCCCGAGCGAGGCATACCGGCCATACGCCCTGCTTTACTGTCTGTCGGTCGGCGGCGCCGGCGCTCTGCTTCAGCGCTTCAAACTGAAGCCGCACTTTCTCAACACCTACCTCAACGTCGCCGCCAATGTTTTGTTCTGGACGATTCTTGCCGGGGTCTTCGATTCGCAGGACCACGGACTTTGGCTCTTCGGTCTGCTCATCGCATGCGCCGCCTCGCTTGCATGGGGGCTGGGACGCCGCCAGTTTGCCTTCGTCGCCTATGCCGCCGTCTACGGCTATGTGGGTCTCAGTTGGCTGCTCCTCCACGACGCCAGGGACGAGACCTTCATCCTGGGCTACTTTGTCCTTACCGCCATCGCAATGGTCGTAACGCTGGTCCAGATCGCGCGCCATTTCGGGAGGCAGAGGTGAGAATCTATCCCGCATCGAGCGAAGAGGCGCTGCGTGCCCGCAAGCTGCTTACCGAATGGACCGCCGACGGCTATCTCAGCAAGGAGCAGCAACAGGCGCTCGAAGAGGAGACAGCCACCGACCTCCGCACCACCAATATCTTCCTGAGACTCGTGCTATTCGTCTTTACGGTCATCGCCGTGGCTGCCGCAGTCGGACTCTTCTTCGCGATCTTTCTTTCGAGAGCATCGCAACCGGCCACCGGCTTCCTGCTCCTGATCTTCGCGGCCGTCTCCTATACGGCGGCCGAGGTTCTGGCGGAAAAGGGCTGGTATCGTCATGGAATCGAGGAGGCGCTCGCAGCCTGTTCGGTCGGCTTTCTCTGCTCTGGACTGGAGATGCTGTTTTTCAGCAGCGTCCGAGCCTCGCACGAGGCGCAGTGGATCGTTTCCGCCGTCGGCGCCGTCGTTTCGCTTTGGATCTGGCGCCGCTTCCATCTCTGGTACGCCTTTCCCGCCGCGATGATCTTCGCCAACTACCTGCCCGGCTTCTGGACCTCATCGCAGGCTGTGCAGCATCTCTTCGTCGCGCTGTTATACGTCGCCGGATTGGTCGTATTCGCTCCCGTTCGCGCCCGCCACCGCTTCGATTACCTCGAAGGGGCTTACTCGCTCGCCGAGGCCTTTCTCTGGCTCGGCCTCTACCTGATCCTCAATCTCCAGATCTCGCAGCTCGGCCTGATGTCGCTCGTGGGATCTCCGGGGATGCCCGGACGCCTTCACCAGGGATCCGCTGGGCTGTTCTACTGGACGACCTGGGTGCTCATCTGGTGCCTGCCGCCACTCATCCTGGCGCGCGGCGTTCGCCTGAAGGACCGCCTCATCCTCGCGGCCGGCGCGCTGACGACGATCCTGACCTTCATCAGCAACAAGCCTTACCTCGGCTGGCCGCGCCACACCTGGGACCCTATGCTTCTGGGCGTCGCACTGGCTGGCGTCGCCATCTACCTCAGACGGTGGCTCGCGCAGGGGCCAGACGGCGTTCGCCATGGCTTCACGGCGGCGCGTCTTTCGGACAGGGATCGCCATGCGATGAGCGTCGGCTCGTCCTTCCTTGGCCTGATCACGCCGCACTCGGTAACGCCGGCCCCGCAACCTGCCCAGCCGGAGGTCCAGTTTGGCGGCGGACGCTCGGGCGGCGGCGGCGCCAGCGGGGACTATTGATCTATACGATGACCGGCTTACCCTTCTCATTCCAGCCGATGCGCCCCAGCGGCGTGTGGTGGTCGTGGGTGAAGACGGTCAGGATGTCCTCGTCCACCGCGCGCTTGAGGTAACGTTTGCGTTCGGCGATGCAGCGCAGTGGGTCCAGGTCGAATCCCATCACCCAGGTTGGGTCGAGGTGGTTCGCCGTGGGCAGCAGATCGCCGATATAGCAGGCCTTCTGCCGCGTTCCACCGGGGCCTGTGGATTCGATGTGGATTCCCAGCATCTGCGCCGTGTGGCCGGGGTAAACCTCCACCGAGACGCCCGGCACAATCTGTGGATTCTGCCGGATCGAGTCCTCGTCCAGCAGCGTCATCTGGCCGGATTCGATCAGCGGGTCGTAGTTCGGCGAGAGGTAGCTGACGCGGTCGCGGTCGAGCTGCCGATGGCCGTGCTCCACCTCGCCGCGATGCGCGAAGTAGCGTGCGTTAGGAAAGGTCGGGGTGACCGAGCCGTCCGGGTGGAGCGTCGTGTTCCAACCGCAGTGGTCGAAGTGCAGGTGCGTGTTGACGACCACGTCCACCTCCTCCGGCCGGATGCCCGCCGCGGCGAGCGACGACGGCAACAGCGCCTGATTCCGGTGAATCTGCTGCATCTTGGCGGACTGCTTATTGCCGATGCCGGTCTCGATCAGCACCGTGTGTCTTCCGGTGCGGACGATGAGCGTGTTCAGCCCCAGCAGTACGCAGTTGTTCTCATCCGCCGGCATGCGGCGCTGCCACAGCGTCTTCGGCACGACGCCGAACATGGCGCCGCCATCCAGCAGAAAGCTGCCATCGGTGCAGACGGTCAGTTCGAAGTCGCCGAGAGGCTGGCGCGCGCGGAGCAGGTCCTGGTCGGTGGGGCGGGCTGCAGGGTGCATATCCCCTACACCCTACCCCTACCGGGGCGGCGTTTCAAGCCTGCAGGGAATCGAGCGACTGAATAGCCGCATCGGTCAATCCGCCTGCCGGCGATACGGACGTGGCGCCATGAGAGGCGACGCCGGTGATGGAGGCGAGGTCCGCAACCGTCGCGACCGAGGAGTTCGGCAGGGCGGTCGTCATGGAGACCGCGGCCAGCACGGCTGCCTCCTGCGTCAGTCCGACACCCTCCGCGCTGACCGAGGCCTGGGTCAGCGCCGAGACGGTCGGGTCCATGAAGGGCGAGGGCGGCGGCGCAATGGCGGGCAGCTCCACCGCTGCGGCCGGCTTGGCGGCCTTCAACTGAAAACACTGGCGGCACAGCACGGGACGGCCTTGCGTGGGCTTGAAGGGAACGGTCGTCTCGATGCCGCACTCGGAGCACTCGGTGCGAGTCTCGGTGCGAGAGATGCCTGCGGCGGCGGGTCCGGAGCCGGGTTTGGCGCTTGCGCCGGCGCGGCGGCTTTTGCACGGTTTACAACGTTTGGGGTCGTTCTTGAACTGTTTGTCGTGGAAAAACAGTTGTTCCCCAGCGGTAAAGATGAACTCTCCCCCGCAGTCGAGGCAGGTCAACAGCCGGTCTTGGAATAAAGTACTGCTGGCAGAATCCATATCACTTCTCCCATCGTGCGGAAAAAGGATGATCGCCCGTAGCCATTTTTTTGTCAGTGTGGCCTTGGGGCGGTCAAGCTTTGGCGAATCAAGTCCAATGCAACAGGGGCCCAAAAGCTTTACTGCGAAAGGCTGAAACAAATCTAGGGTCGAGGCGGTACAGGGAGGGGAGTCGACAGCGTTGGTGCAGGGTGCTACAGTCGGCGACCGGCTCCCGTAAGAGCCGGCCTGCCTTTATTTTCAATCGGATAACGCAATCAGGAGATTAGTCCTGTTCCTTGCGGATCTTCTTGCGGTTACGCTTGCGGGCAAGCGCTTCCTTGACGCGCTTCTTCTCGCCTGGCTTCAAATAGAAGGAGTGACGCTTGACTTCCTTGATGATGTCTTCGGTCTGAACCTTCCGCTTGAAGCGGCGCAGGGCATTTTCTAGGGGCTCACCATCTTGAACCCGAATCTCTGCCATTGGAGATACACCTCAATCCCGCCCAGATGGGCTCCTCACAGAATACGTCAGGTCGGGCCCGGAACGAAATAAAGTTTTTCGTATCGATAAGGCGTCTCCCAAATGGGGTGACCTCGCGACCTTATGTAACTTTTCGCGGCTCCCGGCGGACGGACGCCGGCGCGCGGCCTGCCTGCGGTTAGAATGGCCGTATGATTCGCAGCTTCCAGGGCATCGTGCCGAGTGTAGGGACTGGTTGCTACGTGGACCCGAGCGCGCAGGTGATCGGCGATGTGGTGCTCGGCGATCAGGCCAGCGTCTGGATGAACGCCGTCATTCGCGGCGATGTGAACTCCATCCGCATCGGCGCGCGGTCCAACGTGCAGGATTGCGCCGTTCTCCACGGCATGCGTCATCTTTACCCGGTGCATGTGGGCGAGATGGTGACGATCGGCCACAATGCGACCGTCCACGGCTGCGTGCTCGAAGATGCGGTGCTGGTGGGCATCGGCGCGGTGATTCTGAACGACTGCCGCATCGGCGAAGGCTCGATCGTCGCCGCCGGCGCCGTGCTGCCGGAGCACACGGTCATTCCGCCGCGCACGCTGGTCGCCGGCGTGCCGGGCAAGATACGCCGAACCCTCGGCGACGCCGACCGCGAGCTGATTTTGAAGTATGCCTCCAACTATCTCGACTACACGGCCATCTACCTGAGAGAGACCTGAAACTCAGACGGCCAGCGCGAACGACGATCATCCAGCCGCACCGAACCATCCAGCAATTTGAAGAAAAAGGGGAGAGCCGTGATGAGACGATACGCCACACCGCTGCTGGCCCTGAGCCTGCTTCTGCCTGCCGCCTTTCTCGCAGGTCAGACGACCGCGCCCGATAACCCGAATCCGCAACTGAAGACCCGGCCCGACATGACGCCGGACGAAAAGGCCGAGGCGCTGCGCATCAGCAAACTCGCGATCGTCAACGGACGTCCCTACGACCAGCCTTCGGAAAAAGATAAGTTCCTCTATTATCTGAACGATAGCTACGGTCTGCCGGCCTTCGAGTCGGATATTGTCCGCGCCGGCTACACCCAACTGCGCGGCAAACCCGAGGGCTGGGGAACGGACCTGCCCGGCTTCGGCCAGCGCTTCGGCTCGGCCGCCGCCGTCAACGCCATCAACGGCAATATGCGTTATGCGATGGGCGAGATCTTCCACGAGGATCTGCGGTACATCCCCTGCCACGGCTGCTCGGCGAAGAAGAAGATCGAGAACGCGCTGCTGGCCGAGGTGACGGCGCGCCACGATGAGGACGGTCACCGGTTCTTTACCGTCACGCCGATCATCACGGACTTCTCCGGCCCGATCGTCGCGCACAGCCTGTGGTATCCGGGCGGTGTAGATCCGGAGTCCGGCGTCGTTGCCGCCCGGCTCATCTTCGCCACGCGCATCGGCGGACACCTCTTCCGCGAGTTCGTGCTGGAGAGAATGCACAAGGAGCCGAAGTACGACAAGTAGGGCTCGGCCGCGCCTCGTTCAGTAGAGCCAAACCTATATCCCCCATCTGGGAGATATTCCATTTCACGCCCTGACATAAGGCCATCCCGTTATGGAACTCGAATAATCTGGTCTTCGCATCCGCGATCCAACCAAATATTCGATTTGTCGACCACGGGAGAAATCATGTTTCGATTCAAAGGTTTAGCGCTGTTAGGCCTGCCTGTCCTTACCCTTCTTCTTACCGGCTGCGGTGCAAATTCGCCCGCCCGCGATGCTGTGGCCAGCCCCGTCACCGGCGCCGCCATCCAGGGCCGCGTCCACGGCGGCCAGCAGCCGATCGCCGGCGCGCAGATCTATCTCTTCGCCGCCAACACCACCGGCTACGGCGCAGCCTCGGTCTCGCTGCTCAAGAGCGCCGCCAATACGCACCTCGACACCAGCGGAGGAGCCACGAACGGCGACTACTACGTGACCACCGGCAACGACGGCAGCTTCAGCATCGCGGGCGACTACACCTGCACGCCCGGCGCCCAGATCTACCTTTATTCGCTGGGCGGAAATCCCGGATCCGGCGTCAACAGCGCCGCGGCCTTGCTGTCGATCATCGGTTCCTGCCCCTCGGCGGGCAACTTCGCCGCTACCGTGCCCTACATCTGGGTGAACGAGGTGACGACGGCCGCTGCGGCGTATTCGTTCTCCGGCTTCGCGGTAGACGGAACCCACGTCTCGAGCTCTGGCTCGGCGGGCGCCCTCGTCGGCATCGCGAACGCCTTCGCGAACTTCGGCAATCTGGTCAACGTCAGTACGGGCGTCGCCCTCACGAAGACTCCGGCGGGCAACGGCACGGTGCAGCAGACGCAGTTGAATGCGCTGGCCAATATCCTGGTCTCCTGTGTGAACTCGACCGGCCCCACCTCGGCCGGCTGCACGACCCTCTTCAACAACACGCTCTCGGGCGGCCTGACCGGAACGAAGCCGTCCGACACCGTGACCGCGATCATCAACCTGGCGCACAACGCGGGTGTCAGCGTCGCCCAGCGGTTCACGCTCGCGACCCCGCAGGTGGCGTTCGCGCCTACGCTCTCTTCCGCTCCGTCGGACTGGAACCTGTCGATCAGCTATACGGGCGGCGGTATGAGCACGTCGATGGACCTGGCCGCCGACGGCTACGGCAACATCTGGCTGGCGAACTACGGCAACAACTCCGTCTCGGAGTTCTCGCCGCTGGGCGTGGCGCTCTCCGGCACGACCGGGTTCGTCGGCGGCGGCCTTTCGCAGCCGACCCGCATCGCGATCGACCCGCAGAACAACGTGTGGGTGGCGAACGCTTCGGCCAACACCGCCGGTTATCACGGTCTGTCGGAGTTCAACAATAACGGCGCCGCGCTTTCGAATCTTGGCTACAACTGCGGTTCGCAGGCAATCTGCCGGTCTGTCTCCTTCGATGCGAGTGGCAATGCCTGGTCGGCCACAGTTGCGGGTCTTGCCCGGGTCACTCCTGCCGGAGCCGTGAGCTACATCGCCGTCTCAGGAAGCGACACGACTGTCGCGGACGCGCAGGGGCATCTCTGGGTGCAGACCGACACAGGAAACTCGGTGCAGGGAATCACCGAGTTGTCGACGCCCACCGGCGCGCAGATCGGGACCTTCGGCAGCGCCGGCAGCTCCGTCTCGAACGATGGCGCGGTGGATGCCAGCGGCAACGTCTGGTTTACCAACGCCTCGGGAGGCCAACTCGCCGCCGTCAATAGCTCAGGCGCGGCGCTTGCCGGATCGCCGTTCACGGTCAACTACAGCGGCGTCTCCGACCCGATCGCCGTGGCGGTCGACGGCGCGAACAGCGTCTGGATGACGAACCTGGGCAACTGGACCCTCGTGCGCCTGACCTCGACCGGTGTCCTCTATCCGGGTGTACCCTTCTCGAACAACGTGCCCGCCAACCCGACCGGTATCGCCATCGATGGGTCCGGCAATGTGTGGACGTCGGGCGGCAACGTGCTCAATCAGTTCATCGGGGCCGGCGCACCGACGGTCGTTCCAACCTCGCAGGCGACCGCGACGAACATGCTTGGCGTTCGTCCCTAACCGAACAGCGCCAAACGCCGGATGGGCTGCCCGAATCAATCGGCAGCCCATCCGGCGTTTGGGTTCAATTAGGGTCTAGTTGGACGGCGGAGGCGCGGGCGCGGTAGCGGCGGGCGCGGTTGCCGCCGACTTCTGGGCGGCCTTCTCCTGCGCATTGGTCGCCTTGTTCTGCTGCTTGACCGCCTTGGCGTTTTCCTTCGCGGCCTTGGCCTGCGCCTTGGTGGCGCTCTCCTGCGCCTTCTGCTGCTTGCGCTGCGCCTTCATCTGGTCCTTGGTCAAAGGCGCGGTGGAGGTCGGCGCGGTTGGGTCGGCGGGAGCGCCACTGGCGGCCGGGGCAGGCGGGGTTGCCGGGCTGGGCGTCTGCTGGGCGGAGGCCAGTACGGCGATACAGAGGAGTGCGATGGTGGCGACGATCTGAAACCGGAGACGAATCTTTTCCATAACGGGGCTTCCTGGGCCCATTGCAGCCGATCTTCGTAAGACGCATCTCGCGTCACGGAAGATAGGATGACTGCGGAGTCATCCGGGATGCTAAGCCGTTTACTCGGCCAGTTGAAAAGGCAGAACGCCAGGATTGTCCGACGCCAGGGCGTAGTTTTCGAAGGGATCCTTCGGGTTATAACGGACCTTCAGCTTCGCCTCGGGCGTGACCTGCGCGGCCAGCGATTTCGCATAGTTCTCGACCGGAAACCAGACGCTGAAGGCCGACCCGTACGCCGCCTGCCCGTCGGCCTCGAACCGGTAGGAGAGCGCAATCTCAAACGCCAGCTCGTCCTTTGCCTGAACCTGTTTGGCCTCCGCGTGCAGAATGCGCGCCTGCATCGCGGGCAGCGACCGCGCGCGGCTAAGGCGGCGCTTCTGCTTGAAATCCTTCAAGAGATTGGCAATCGGGTTGGCCATGGCCGAATTTTAGCGCAGGTCAGAATCTTCGGGCGCCCCATCCTTCGCGCTCTTGCGAAGGGTGGGACGTAAGACATTCGAACGATGTACTTCCCACCCTTTCGATGAAGCCGAAAGGATGGGGCGCCCAAGCTGCCTGACCGCACTTTCGTTAGACTGGAAGACTATGGCAATCGTCAAGGCAGTCCGTGGCACCCGCGACCTTCTCCCTTTTGAAACCGAGCTCTGGAACCGCGTGGAGGCGGTCGCCCGCAGCGTCTTCGCGCGCTACGGCTTCGGCGAGATCCGCACCCCGATCTTCGAGGCGACCGAACTCTTCGCGCGCGGCGTAGGCGAGGAGACCGACATCGTCTCCAAGGAGATGTTCACCTGGGAGGACCGCGCCCGCGCCGCCAGCGAGAAGTCGCAGAGCCTGACCCTGCGCCCGGAGAACACCGCCGGAGTCGTCCGCGCCTACATCGAGAACAAGCTGGACGCGACCGGCAACCTGCAGAAGCTCTACTACATCGGGCCACAGTTCCGCCGCGAGCGCCCGCAGAAGGGCCGCTACCGTCAGTTCTTCCAGATCGGCGCGGAGGTCATTGGCCCGCAATCCGCCGGCTCCGAGAGCCCTGTCCGCGACGCGGAGATTCTGGAGATGCTCTCCACCCTGCTGGACGAGCTTGGCGTGAAGGGATGGCAGCTCGATATCAACTCCGTCGGGTCGTCGACCGATCGCCCGCGCTACGTCGCAGCCTTGAAAGAGGCTTTGGCCCCGGTCAAGCACCGGATGTGCGAGGACAACCAGCGCCGCGCGGAGACCAATCCGCTGCGCGTGCTGGACTCCAAGGACGAGAACGACCAGGAGATCATCAACGGTCTGCCGAAGATCGCGGACTTCCTCGACGCGGCCTCCACCGAGCACTTCGCGCAGGTCCGCGCGGCGCTCGACGCCAGCGGCGTGCCCTACCGGATCAACCCGCGCCTCGTCCGCGGGCTGGACTACTACACCCGCACGACCTTCGAGTTCACCGTGCCGGACGGCAGCGGCCTGGGCACGCAGAACGCGCTGCTGGGCGGCGGACGCTACGACGGCCTGAGCGAGATGCTGGGCGGTCCGCGCGCGCCGGGCATCGGATTCGCCATCGGCGCGGATCGTCTGATCCTGATCCTGCAGGCGCAGTACCCCGAGGCGACGGCGAAGCAGCTCGACGCCTACATCGCCCCCATGGGCGTGCCGCAGAACGCCGCCGCGCTCGCGCTGGCGCGTGAGCTGCGCCGCGCCGGCCTGTCGGTCGAGGTGGGCGACGGCAGCTTCCGCCTGAAGAAGAGCTTCGAGGCCGCGGACAAGGTCGCCCGCAGGGTCGTCATCCTCGGCGAGGACGAGGTCGCGACCGGCATCCTGACCGTGAAGACCTTCGCAACCGGCGAGCAGGTCAAGATCGCCCGCGCGGACCTCATCGAGAGCTTGCGATGAATCGCTATCAGCCGTCGCCCGGAGCGGTCGAGTTCAAACCGGTCACCTTGACCGGCGACCTGGTGCGTCTGGAGCCTCTGACGCTCGACCATCACGACGATCTGGTCGCGGCGGTGAAGGACGGCGAGCTCTGGAAGCTCTGGTTTACCTTTCCGCCGGAGCCGGAGAACGTGCGCGGCGAGATCGAGCGACGGCTTGGGCTGCAGGCCGCCGGGTCGATGATTCCCTTTGCTGTCATCGACCTGGGCTCCGGGCGCGCCGTGGGGATGACGACCTACATGAACATCCAGAGCGCCCATCGCCGGGTCGAGATCGGTTCTACCTGGTACGCGAAGAGCGTGCAGCGCACGGGCATCAATACCGAGGCCAAGCTGCTGCTGCTCACACACGCGTTCGAGGCGCTGGACTGCATCGCGGTCGAGTTTCAGGTTCACAGCATGAACCAGCCGAGCCGCCGCGCGGTCGAACGCCTCGGCGCGAAGCTCGACGGTGTGATCCGAAACCACTCCTTCACGCGCAACGGCGCGCTGCGCGACATGTGCGTGTACAGCATTCTGCCGTCCGAATGGCCGACCGTGAAGGCGAATCTGCAGTGGCTGCTGACGAAGCCGCGATAGAGCATCCGGGTCTGCATGCGAAGTCATGGAATGCAAGAAAACAGCCCCCGCACCGGAATGTCCGGGCGGGGGCTGGGGTCGCACGGGCCTTGCGGCCGGGCGAGCAAACTGGGGAGAAAGCTACTTGAGCGACGTCGCGCTGTGCGCCGCCACCTTCGTCGTGGCCGCGAGGGAGGTCGCCGGGTGCGTGGCGCTGAAGGAGCCGGCCTGCGACTTCTTCGCGTCGACCGCCTCGATCACGCCGACCAGGTCGCTGGTGGAGGCGACCATCTGCGGGCCGGCGGCGTGAACGCTATAGCGCAGCTCGCTGGTCTCGACCGGCTGCGTCTTGGCGGCGGTCAGTTGGACGAAGTACTGCGGGGTCGCCGAGACGGCGGCGACCGTCGGGGCGGTCGTCAGGTAGACGACGCTCTTCACGCGGTTGCCGAGCGTGCCGGCGAAGTCCGAGACCGTGGCGCCGGCCGGCTCGCTGGTGACGACCAGGAAGCGGCTGTTGGCGTCTTCGTTGCCGATGAACTGCGTCAGCTCGGCGCGCTCGTCGGCGGCGGACTGGTTCGGCAGAACCTTCATCGCGAGAACGCGGTAGCCTTCGCTGGCAAGCTCGAGCGAGAGGTTCTTCCAGTCGGCATCGGCCTGGGCGGCGCTGTGTACGAGCAGCACGGTGGGCTTCTTTTCGGCGTGCGCGGCGACGGTGGGGAGGGTCATCGCAAGGGCTGCAACTGCGGTCGTCAGTTTGGTGCGCGTGGTCATCTTCATGGTTGTCTCCTGAACCTGCTCCCGTCGCGCGGTGCGAAGTCTGGCCGGACCTCGTTTCGCTTGCGGCGTCCTGCCCGGGGAGGCAGGTCTGGTTGGTGTTCCGTGAAATCTAAAATCGACTCGCGTATACGCAAGACCATAATATCCACGATTGAACATCATTGTCAAAATTATTTTTCGCGATCAAGCGTGGCGCGGTTTTTTCCGATGACGTCGTGCGGATTTTCCGCGCGGTTCCAAAATTTGTTGCATCTTTTGAATCGATCCGGCGGAGCGGTGTAACCCGCGCGCAGGGAGCGGGTTAGGGGCGTCGCCCGAGCTTCGAGTTGACCCCGCGGTCTCCACCCCATACGCTTAAGGCAAGATGCTGATCACCCCGCTCCAACTCGAAAAAGAAGCTCTGCACTTTGAGGAGAGCATTCCTGCCGGCGCGATCGACTATGCGCCGGACACCCGCCAGACTGGCCTTATGTCGGTAGAAGGTCAGGCCGACCTGCTGCTGGAGCATCGCGGCCCGCAGGATACGGTGCAGGATATCCGCATCCGCGCGCACTATGCGGCGGAGTTCGAGGTGCTGTGCGCGCGCTGCGTCGACCCCGTCCTCAACCCCGTGGAAGGCGACTTCGACCTCATCTTCCGGCCCGAAGAGGCCGATGCGGAGGCTGGCGAACGAGCAATTACGGCAGACGAGACCGAAATCGGGTATTATGGAAAAGGTGGTCTTTCGCTTGAGGATGTCGTGCGAGAGCAGGTGCTTCTCTCCCTGCCCGGACGGACGCTCTGCAAGCCCGACTGCAAGGGCCTTTGCCCGCGTTGTGGCCAGAACCTGAACGTTGCAACCTGTAAATGCGCCGAGACCGAGGTTGATCCCCGGTGGAATGCGCTTGCGGGTCTCGCTGGTCATATCGAGCACTAAATTGCAGGACCGAGTTTTGCGCGGTGTGAGGCGCCTTGTTCAGAGCGCATTCCGCAGCCAACCAGAAGAGTTTGAAGGGATACCGAAATGCCTAATCCGAAACGGCGCCACTCCGCACAGCGCACCGCCAAGCGTCGCAGCCATGACTTCCTCACGCCTGTGAACAGCAACCTCTGCCCCAACTGCCAGGAGCGCAAGCTCCCCCATCGCGTCTGCCCCAAGTGCGGCGAGTACAAGGGTCGCGTCATTGCGGGCGTAGCGAAGGTCGCAGCGTAACTATCATCAAGCAGCAGAACCCAGACGATCGAGCGGAATGCCAATCGACATCGCAGTAGATGCAATGGGTTCGGACAAGGCCCCTGAATCGGAGATTCAAGGGGCCATCCTTGCGTGCCGCACCCTGGAGAGCGATATTCGCGTTCGCCTGGTCGGCCCGGAGGGAACGCTGGCTCCTGCCCTGAAGACGGCGCTGCGAGGCGCTCGCCTGCCCATCGAGATCGTTCACGCGAGCGAGTGGATCAGCATGGAGGATAAGGCCGCTCAGGCGGTCCGCTCCAAGCGCGACTCCAGCATGCGCGTGGGCCTGAAGATGGTCCGCGAGGGCCGTGCGGCGGCCTTTCTCACCGCGGGCAACACCGGCGCCGCCATGGCGACGGCGAAGATGGTGCTCGGCTCACTGGCCGGCGTCGACCGGCCCGCGCTGGCGACGATCCTGCCGACGATGAGCGGGCAGCCCTCGCTGCTGCTTGACGTCGGCGCCAACGTCGACAGCGATCCCGAGAACCTCGTCCAGTTTGCCGTCATGGGTCACATGTATGCGCAGAATGTGCTGGGAATCTCCAGTCCGCGCATTGGCCTGCTCTCGATCGGCGAAGAGGACACCAAGGGCAACTCGCTTACGCGGGATACCTTTCCGCTGCTCAAAGCGCTGCCGAATCTCAACTTCATCGGCAACGTCGAAGGCCGCGACCTGTTCAACAACCGGGTCGACGTGGCTGTCTGCGATGGCTTCGTCGGCAATGTGGCGCTCAAGAGCATCGAGGGCGCGGCGAAGCTGTTTAGCACGCTGCTGCGCGAGTCGCTGAAGTCGACCGTGACCTCGCAGGTCGGCGCGCTGCTCTCGCGGCGTGCGTTTTCGGACTTTAAGAAGCGGCTCGACTACTCCGAGTACGGCGGCGCGCCGCTCTTGGGCGTGCGCGGCGTGTGCATCGTGGGGCACGGCTCGTCGAACGCGAAGGCGATCATGAACGGCATACGCGTGGCGGCGGAGTTTGCGCATGCCGAGGTGAATGCGGGGATTGAAGCTGCTTTGCGGCCGCAGGCTTAGCTGGCGCCGGGCGTTTTGAAGATAGGCCAAGGCTTTAGCCTTGGCGCCAAACTCAGGAATGACGCGGGCTTTAGCCCCTGGGGTATGCTCCGTTCTTTTGCTGCGGATCGTCCCAGAACGGGATACAAGGACATGCGAAAGAGCGGATGGGATCAGGTCGAGGCCGAAGTGAATCAGGTCTTGGCGCTGAACCCGGATCCGTTCGATTCACGCACGATCGCCAATGTAGGTGACCTTTTGGAGGTATGCCGAGCCGGCGTTGCGCTTCCAACCGATGTCTGTAAGGGTTACTGGACTACAGTCAGGTTCTTGTGGAGCGGCTCTGAGATCGAAGTGTATGAGGACCGTTTGGAGGTCTACCGCTTCCTTGAGAGCAGGTTTCATGTTTGGTATGAGGAGCACGTAGCCGGAGAGCCGTTCACTCAGAAGTTCCTGGATACGTTGAAGACGTTTGTGACGGAATGATCCAACGTCGGCCCCATGCGAGAGCGTACCCCAGGGGCTGAAGCCCCGCTTCATGGCTGCTTGTGAGTGCCAAGGCTGAAGCCTTGGCCTACCTGCAGGCTCCTTGACCTACCCCAAAGCTAAGTCCTCTCCAAACGAGCTACTTCACCCCCGGCGCAATTGCCTCGGCCAGCAGCGCGACCACCCGTGCGATCGGCAGGCCGACGACGTTGTAGTAGTCGCCCTCGATGCGCGGAATCCAGCGCGCGGCGTAGCCCTGGATGCCGTATGCGCCGGCCTTGTCGAGCGGGTGGCCGGTGGCGACATAGGCGGCGATCTCGTCCGGTTTGATGAGGTTGAAGGTGACCTGCGTGATCTCGACGTCCGAGCAGACGCGCTGCGAGGTGACGGCTGCGACGCCGGTCATCACGGCGTGGGTGCGGCCC
Source organism: Granulicella rosea (assembly GCF_900188085.1). Lineage (GTDB taxonomy): Bacteria > Acidobacteriota > Terriglobia > Terriglobales > Acidobacteriaceae > Edaphobacter > Edaphobacter rosea. The sequence goes on along the minus strand of NZ_FZOU01000001.1, from coordinate 443,499 downwards.
GAGAGCAGGGTGAGCATCTCCTCGGCCTCGGCGGCGTGGGCTGGCTTGCCGAGGATGCGGTCGGTCTCGGCGATGACCACGACGGTGGTGTCGGCTGCGAGGACGATCAGCGGGTCTTCCGGCGTGTCGCGGTGCGCGTTCAGCTTGTGGACAGCCTGCGCCTTCTCGACCGCCAGCCGCTGCACGTAGGCGGCTGCAGCCTCATCGGGCAGGGGCGTCTCGTCCAGGTCGGCGGCCTGCACCTCGAAGGTGAGACCGGCCTGGGTGAGGAGTTCGCGGCGGCGAGGGGAGGCGGAGGCGAGGATGAGCATGGGAGTCCGTTCGTATGGATTACAGGGTTTGGTATTGCTAAGGGCACGGCTTCAGCCGTGCCGTAAACGCCTTATGGCTAATCCGGCTTTAGCCGCTGAGGTATCGTTTTCGTTCGAGCTGCCTCAAGGCGAGAACCGTACCTCAGCGGCTGAAGCCGCAATCCAAGTCCGGAGCTAGTGGCACGGCTGAAGCCGTGCCCTTAACCAAGACCGCTCAACATCAATCTGTCTTCCATTCAGACTGATTCGATGCCGATGTGGGCGGTCATGGAGTGGCTTTCGCCGGGCGTGAGCGTGATGGCGTTCTCGAAGCCGTTCACCGTCTCCACGCAGACGAACTGGTGCGACTGGCTGGCGTCCAAATCGGCCATGCCCTTCCACGGGTTCCAGACGACGGAGGTGTTCGAGCCGGACTTGTCGACGTGGATCCTGCGGGCGTTGACCGTGTCTTCGATGACCACGTTGGCGGTGGTGGAGGGCAGGGCGCGGTCGGTCTCCTGGGTGAAGAGGAAGGGTTCGGCGGGCATGTGCTTCGTGGCCATTCCGTCGGTCTTGTCGTAGTAAGTCGCGCCTTCGAGGCCGTGGACCAAGGTCTTCCCGGCGTCGCCGACGGCGAAGTAGGTGTGGAGAGCCTCTTCGAAGACGAGCGGCTCTGTGCCGCCGTTGGCGACGGTCAGCTTCATGGTCAGGGTCGCGCCGAGCGAGAGCTCGTAGACGGCGCGGAAGTGGTCGAAGCCAAGCGCCTGGCTCTCGGGCGAGGGGTCGAGCGTCAGGACCAGCCGCAGCGAGCCGTCGGCGGGCGAGAGCGCGGCAAAGGCGACGGTCCAGCTCTGCAGGCGGGCGAAGCCGTGCATGGGGCCGTCGGCGCGGTCGCCGGTCAGCGTTACCTTATGGACGCCGGTGCGGGCGCCGAACCAGGGGAAGCAGATCGGCACGCCGCCGCGGATGGCCTTGTTCGCGGCGAACTCGGACTTGTCGCTGAGGAAGAGGACCGGCTTCTGCCCGGTGGGCTGCCAGTGGGTCAGGTGCGCGCCGTGCAGGTAGACGGTGGCGGTGCAGGCCGGCGTGGTGATCCGCGCGCGGGTAAGGCCTGCGTGATCTTCAAAGGCGAGGACGCCCGGGAGTCCGAAGTGGTCGTTGAGGGTCGCGATGTCCATGTTGGGTAGTTTATGCCCCGGCGGGCGTTCGGTGCATCTCAGGGCGTGAGGTGAGGGGATGATTGAGGCGCTGCTGTGCGATATCGACGGAACACTGGTCCAGAGCAACTGGCTGCACGCGGAGGCGTGGCAGGTCGCGTTCGCCGGGATGGGAATCAAGCTCGAGATCGAGGACATTCGCCAGCAGATCGGCAAGGGCGGAGATGAGCTTGTGCCTGTGTTTGTGCCGTGGTGGCTGCGGGATCACGTGCAGGAGCCGCTGGAGGCCTATCGTAAGTTCGTCTTCCAGACCGGCTTTCTGCATCGCGTGGAGCCGCTGCCGAAGGCGCGCGAGTTCCTGGTGCGGTTGAAAGAGGCTGGCATCAAGCCAGCGCTCGCGAGTTCGGCCAGCAAGCAGGATCTCACGACGTATAAGAAGATCGTCGGGATGGAGGGCCTGATCGACGAGGAGACGTCAGCCGACGATGCAAAGCGCAGCAAGCCTCATCCGGATATCTTCTCCGCTGTGCTGTCGCGGCTTGGGGTCAAGCCGGCGAAGGCGCTGGCGCTGGGCGACACTCCCTACGACGCGGAGGCCGCGGGCAAGGCCGGGGTGTGGACGATCGGCGTCTGTTCCGGGGGCTGGACGGAGAAGGAGCTGCTGGCGGCTGGATGCATCGAGGTTTATAAGGATGTGGCGGAGCTGCTGGAGAGGTTCGAGGAGTCGGCGCTGATGCGGTAGCTGAGTTTTCCTGCGCTATCTCAAACGCATGTCATCCTGAGCGCAGCCGAAGGAGCTGCTTCTCTTGTCACGGCCGAGGTGCTTCGGGAGAACAGCAGGTCTTTCGACTGCGGACGCGCGATGAGACTGCGCATCCCTCCGCTCAAGATGACAGGCATTTGGGCGAGGCGGGAAAGGAGCCTACCCCGCCGTATTGCGCTGGCCGGTGGGGCATACCGCCAACAGCGGGCAGGCCGCGCACTTCGGCTGGTCGAAGGTACAGTAGGTCTGGCCATGCAGCTTGATGAGCGAGTGGTGATGGTCGAGCCGCTCGGCGTCCCAGCTCTCGGGGACCAGGCGCATCAGGCGTTCTTCGGTGACGGCGGCGTCGGCGCGTGGCGTCAGGCGCAGCCGCTGGGTCACGCGCAGGTGGTGCGAGTCCACGCAGAGGGCGCGCCGGCGCAGGGTGGAAAAGTTGACCACCGCAGCCGAGGTCTTGGGGCCGACGCCGGCGAACTGCTCCAGCCACTGGCGAATCTTGTCCGTGCGGTACTTGGCCAGGAAGTCCAGCGTCAGCGAGCCGTAGCGCGCGGTGATCTGCTGCAGCGCGGTCTTCAACTGCGGGGCCTTGACGTCGGCAAAGGTCGCGGCCTGGATGGTCTGCTCGATCTCGGCGACGGGCGCGTCGCGCAGGTTCTCCCATGTGCCGAAGCGCGCGCGGAGATCGCGCAGCACCTGGTGCGAGTCCTCGGTCTTGGTGCGGGAAGACAGGATGGAGTAGATGAACTGGGTGAGCGGGTCCCACACCTCGCGCGGCTTCACCTCGGCGCCGTACCGGGCCTCCAGCAGCGCGTCGATTTCGACGAGACGCGGGTCCGGCTGGTTGGCTTCGGGGAAGAGTGGGGCGGGCTGCATTGTGTTCTATTTTATGCGCTCGCGCGGACAGGCGCTTGCTTGACACCTAACTTCTAAATTCCCATACTCGGATCAGCGGAGGAGCCAGCGATGAGCGTTGAGATTCACGAGCCCGAGATCGAAGCTCTGATTGAGCGGCGGATGGCGAGCGGCGTCTTCGAAGATGTCGAGGACGTGCTCCTTTACGCGTTGAAGTCTGCGCCGTTCCCCTCCGGGCCCGCGTCGGAGAGCGACCGAGAGAATCAAAGTCTTCGCGAGATGTTTGAATCCGTTCGGGGCTTGGCGGACGACATCGAGTTCACCCGCAATCCTTCCATGGCTCGCCCCGTCGACCTGTGAATGGCTTCCTGCTGGACACCAATATCCCTTCCGAGCTGATTCGCATCCAGCCAGAGCCACGCGTAATGCGCTGGGTATACGGGCAGGAAGAGGCTCTTCTTTTTCTGAGTGCGATGTCGATCGGAGAGCTACGTCGCGGATTTGTAACGTTGGCTCCCGGCAGGCGACGCACCCAGCTCGAGAACTGGCTTGAAGGAACGCTGCTACAACGATTTCAGGGGCGAATTCTTCCCGTCGATCACATTGTCGCGAACCGTTGGGGAGTCCTCGATGGACAGGCCCAGCTCGCCGGCAAACCGATGAGTACGGCGGACGGGCTGATCGCCGCGACAGCCCTGGAGCATGGGCTTACGCTGGTGACTCGCAATATGAAAGATTTCGTTGGGCGTGGCCTGACACTTCTCAACCCATGGGATGAACTTCCGTAAGTTCAGTTTCGCGTCACACCCAGCCGTTGCCCATCCGCAGTCGCAATGCCCCAGGCCATTCTCGGCGTATTGTGCGCGAGGCCCAGCGAGCCGTCCGGGCCGATGAGGATAATGCCGCCGTGTCCGCCGAGGCGCTGGTAGAGGTAGGCAATGGCCTCTTCGGCGGCCTGCTGCGGGGTGGCGCCGGCGGCTACGCGGTCGACCGCCCACTTGCCCAGCACGAGCTTCATGATCGGCTCGCCCCAGCCGGTCAGCGAGACGGCGGCGGAGTGGTTGTCGGCGTAGCAGCCGCAGCCGATCAGCGAGCTGTCGCCCACGCGGCCGGGCGCCTTGTTCAGCGTGCCGCCGGTGCTGGTGGCGGCGGCGAGGTGGCCTTCGGCGTCGATGGCGACCGCGCCGACGGTGTCGTGCGAGGCAAGATGGCCGGAGAAGGTGGTATCGGGCAGGCCGGCGAGTTCGGCCTCCTGCGCGGCGTAGAGGCGTTTCTGCTCGCGCGGCGTGACGAGGTCGGTGTTGTGGCAGGGCAGCATGCCGTGCTGCAGCGCGAATCGCTCGGCGCCGGTTCCGACGAAGTAGACGTGCGGGCTCTTTTCGAGCACCAGCCGGGCGGCGCGGATGGGGTTCTTGATGCGTTCGACGCAGGCGACGCCGCCCGCGCGCAGGGTGTTGCCGTCCATCATCAGGGCGTCCATCTGGACGCGGCCGTCGTTGGTGAGGAACGATCCGCGCCCGGCGTCGAAGGTCTCGTCGTCTTCCATGACGGCGACGGCGGCCTCGACCGCGTCGATGGCCGTGCCGCCCTTTTCGAGCAGCGCGTAGCCCGCGGCGAGGGCGTTGGCGATGCCGTTTTCGTGGGCGTCGATCTCGGCGTCGGGCATGGCCCAGGCGCCGCCGTGGATGAGCAGGGTCGGCTTGTGCATTGAGTCAAGGGTATAGGGTTCAGGGGGCAGGGTCCAGAGATGGCGTCGGGGTGAAGCCCTCTCCCAGCGGTCGCGACGCCTGTGGCTTTTTAAGGGCATGGCTTCAGCCATGCCGCTCGGTTGGTCGCGAATCCGGCTTCAGCCGCTGGGGTTCTGCTTTCGTTCGTGGCGCCGCCGGGCTACAAGCGTACCTCAGCGGCTGAAGCCGCCAACGGGATGCGGTCTGGATGGCACGTCTGAAGACGTGCCCTTAACACTGCGTGGGACTCCCGATACCCAGCCACTATGACTCGAGCGCGGGTTTGGACCGCCGCAGCCTGCGCAGCAGCGCCTGCGGATGCAGCGCTGGCGGCACGGTCAGCAGGCTGCGGAGGAACTCCGGCAGCGTATCGTGGGCCAGCTTCAACGACTCCGGCAGCACGTAGAGGTTCATCAGCAGCTCCGAGATCAGCAGTGAGGCCGCCGCGCCGTAAAGTCCGTAGTGCTGCGCGGCCAGCCACGTGATCCCCACCGTGACGCCCGTCGCGGCAAGGTAGACGCCGGCCAGCTTCTGGTGGTTGTTCGTCGCCGTCATGACCGTTGAGCTGGTCGACCAGAGCGAGAAGAGCACCACCACCAGCAGCAGCAGTGAGAGCAGCGGACGGCTGGGCGGCACGTGGCCGGAGGTCCAGTGCGTCAGGAACCAGGGGCCGAGCGCGATCATGCCCGCGACGACGACCGCCGCCAGCAGCAGCGCGGACTGACAGGCGCGCCTGTGCAGCGACCGGATCAGCCCCGCGTTGCCCTGCGCGAAGGACTTCGAGAACTCCGGCTCGAAGGTGCTGTTGACCATCTGGACCATCTGCAGCGCGACGCGCGAGACCGTGCGCGCGGTGCTGAAGACGACCACCGCCGTCGGCCCCAGTGCATAGCCCACGGCCAGCAGCGTGCCGGTCAGGTTCAGCGAGATGCCGATGGGGAAGCCCATGAAGGCGATCGCCGGCACAACCAGCGAGCGCACCTCGTCCATCGAGGCGTGCGACCAGCCGTAGCGAATCCAGGGGATGTCGCGGCGCACGAGCACGATGAGCAGGATTGTCCCGGCGACGTTGGCGGCGGCGTAGACCAGGGCCGTCGCGCGCGGGCCGTAGCCGAGCCCCACGGGAATCAACATGCAGGCGAAGGAGACGAGCGAGATCGAACTCTTGACGAAGCTGCCGTAGGGGTACCGGCCGACGGCGCGATAGGCCGACTGCAACAGCGTCTCCAACTGTCCGAGCAGGATGGAGAAGCCGAGATAGACGAGGATCCAGCGTGTGTCGGCGGGCGAGATCGCGTGCAGACGGAGCTTTTCGGAGACCGGCAACAGGTAGATCAGCGCGGCGCCGACGGAGCCCGAGATGGCGAGCAGGCCGACGATCAGCCACCATGTGCTCTGGAAGACGCGCAGCGCGCCTTCGCGGTCGTCCTGCGCGGCGAGCATGTTCATCTTGTTGCCCGCGACGTTGCCGAAGCCGATGTTCGAAAAGCTGAGATAGGTGGGGATGGAGGTGACGATCAGCCATTCGCCGAAGAGCGTCTCCGGCCAGAAGTGCAGGAAAAACGGCACCTGGACGAACTGGATGATGGATGTCCCGAGCTTCGAAACCCAACCGGAGAGGAAGCCGAGCATCAACCGCCGGCGAGTACCGCTATCGATGCTCATGCCTCTGATTATAGGGAATGGGAGCGCGAGGGATAAGGCTTAGGACGGAGGGGATAAGATCGAGACTCATTGCCTGGTGTCATCGCGCCCGCGATGTTTGTCATCCTGAGCGAAGCGCAGCGGAGTCGAAGGACCTGCGTCTTGCTTGTGGCCGCACAGAAGACTGCACCGACTAAGGCCAAAGCAGATCCTTCGCTACGCTTAGGAGGACAACATCCCAAGCCGCTACTCTTCTTCTTGCCGCTTCTCTTCTTCCTATTCCTACTGCGGAGGCGGCGCCGGCGCCGGAGTCGCGGGTGTGGTGTTCAGGGTTGGCAGTTGGACGGGCGCTGTATCCGCCGGCCCAGGTGCGTCGTGGATGCCTTCGGGATCGGGCGTCACGGGCGCGCGCGGCGCCTCCTGCATGGTGGGGGCATCCTGGATGCGGGGTTCGTTCTGGACCTTGCGGCGGTTGGCGTCGTATGCCTGCACCTGCGCGTCGTTCACGGCCTTGGTCGCCTGCGAGGCGGCCTGTTGCTGGGCGAGCAGACGCGCGTCCTGCTCGCGCTGCGCGTCGGTGCGGATGGGCGTTGTGGCGGGCGCGGGCTGTGTCTTGGACGCGGCCGCCGCTGCACGGCGTCTGCGGCGCGGACGCGCGGGGGCGACGGGCGTCTGGATCGCGGGTGCGGACTGCGCGGTTATCGAGCTGGAAGCCTGGGCCGCGGCGACATGCGGGGCGATCAGCAGGCCCAGGGTGAGCGCGGTGGCGAGCGCGGCCCAGAGCAAGCGGCGTTGAATGCGGGAATCGACGACGGCGGTGTGGACCATGGTGTGTCTCCGTGCCTCTCACCATTGGATGCAGGGGCGAGGGTGGGGGTTCATTCGCATGGCGGAGACGAAAAACGCCGCCGAAGACGAATCTTCGGTGGCGTCTTTCGCGAACAGTGAGGATTTAGTGGTGGCCTTCGTGCTCTGCCGGCGCGGGATGCGGCTGCGCCTGCGGGTGAGGCTGCTGGGGTTGGGGATGAGGCTGTACCTGCGGCTGCGGGCGAGCCTGCTGGGGCTGCGGCGCGGGCCGCTGCTCAGGCTGCGGACGCGCTTGCTGCGGTTGCGGACGCGCCTCGGGCTGAGGACGCGGCTGCGCCTGCGGTTGAGCGCGGTGCGCCTCCTGCGGACGAGCCGGCTGCTGGATTGCGTGCTGCTGCTGAACCTGCATATTGCGTTGCACCTGCGGATTCGGCTGCGCCGGACGCTGTGGCTCTGCCTGCCGGTTCTGCTGGGGCTGCGGATGTGCCTGCTGCTGGTTCGGCTCAAACCGCTGGTTCGGCTGCTGAACGTGCGGCTGCGTCATCTGGTTCGGGGCCACGCGGTTCGGCTGCTGCTGACCGAATCCGCCGCGCTCCGGCCCCTGCACCGCGCGCGGAGCGCCAGCCGCCGGGGTGTTCGTCGGACGCGCCCCGCCGCCGAATCCGCCGCGTGCCGGCGCCTGAATGCCCCGATCGGCCGGCAGGTTGCGGGTGACGACCGCCTGCGCCGGGGCGCCGTGGTTCTGGTTGAAGAACTGCTGGCGATCGCCCTGCGCCTGCCGCGCATGCTGAATCTGCGCCTGCATCGGCGGAGTGTGGTTTTCGCGCAGCGCGGCGATCTCCGCCGGGCGCGGACGTACGTTCAGGCCGCCGGGCCCGCCGTTATAGCTGACGCGTACATTGTTGGTCACCGTCACGTTGCGCACATAGACGTTGTGGAACGTGTTTACGTTGATGCGGTTGACGGCGCGGTTGTAGAAGAAGTGGTTGTTGTTCCAGTACCCACCCTCGTACCCGAAGCCGGTGTAGCCGAAGCCATACGGAATGCCGCCGTAGAAGCCAATGTGAAGACCCCAGTAGCCGCGATGGAAGCGGTAACGGTTGCCATAGTAGCCCCAGTAACCGGGCGTCCAAAGCGCACCGGCATAAGGCGCGGCGACCCATGCGCCGGGCACCCAGTAGTATCCGCCGGAGGGCGCGTAGTCCCAGTAGCCAGGGGTCCAGAGGTCGTCCGGTTCGGGTGCTTCGGGCTGCGTATAGACCGGCAGCGGCGGTGGAGCCTGGTCGGCCTCGAGCGCGGCCTGTCCGGCATCGACGTCGGTCTGGTAGGCGCCGTTGTCGTAGTACTGGGAATCGTCCTGGGCGTAGCCGCCAGAGGGCGCCTGGCGGACGATGGGCGCGGGGCCGTTCTGATAGCTCTCACCCTGCTGGGTGGTCTGGCCCTCGGCGCGGATGCCGAGCACCTGTCCGGACTGCTGGCTGGAGCTGGTCTGCGTGGTCGATTCGTTCGCCGGCGCCAGGTTCGCGGCCGCGGGGTCCGCACCGGTCTGGTTCTGCTGCTGCACGAAGCCGTCGGCGCCGCTGGTGGTGTTGCTCTTGCAGCCGGTTGCGGCCAGCGAAAGGGAGAGCGTTGCGATGCCCAGGGCCGTCGTTGCCGTCCAGATCTTTCCGTAAGTGCCTGATACCTTTGTGCGTTTCATCGTGCCATCCTCGTCGTGCAAATACATGTGATGCAGATGCTAACGCTCGCGTCTGGAACAAGTTGTCATAAACCGACCTCAAATCCTGGGTGCCCCATCCTTCGACCGATTCTGGGCGAAGGTTGGGACGAATATGTTTGAGCCACGCACAACAGGTCCCGGCGAGTTACGTCCCACCCTTCGCAACCGCGCGAAGGATGGGCACCCAAGCGTTGGAAGTTGTCCCTCTAAAAAATCTCGCGCCACGCGCCTGCCGGTGGCGTTAGACTGAAAGTCGATGGCAGGCTGTCTTCCCAGCACGAAGCGCTTTCGTCACGGTCGCCCCGACCGCGGTCGCGCCTGAAGTTCGTTTTGCCCAATTCCTCCCGATTACCATCTCTTCGACTTTGAAAGCCCGCCCCCTCGCGCCGGCTTTTACGAACCTGCCCCGACGAACCTTTTCAGGAGATACGCCTTGAGCTCGACGACCCAGCACCCCGACTCCTTCCAATCGAAATCGACCCTCACCTCCGGCGCCAGCGCCGTGACGCTCTACCGGCTGGCGGCGCTCGAAGCCGCGCTGCAGCTCGAAACGCCCGGCCTGAAGCTCTCGCGGCTTCCTTTCTCGCTGCGCATCCTGCTCGAAAACCTGCTGCGTCATGAGGACGGCGGCTCGGTGACGGCGGACGACATCAAGTTCCTCGCCAAGTGGGACCCCAAGGCGGAGCCCTCGCGCGAGATCGCCTACATGCCGGCTCGCGTGCTGATGCAGGACTTCACCGGCGTGCCGGCCATCGTCGATCTCGCCGCCATGCGCGACGCCATGCGCGAGCTGGGCGGCGACCCCGAGAAGATCAACCCGCTGCAGCCGGCCGAGCTGGTCATCGACCACTCCGTGCAGGTGGACGAGTTTGGCACGGCGCACGCCTATGACTTGAACGCCGCGCTCGAGTTCACGCGCAACCGCGAGCGGTATGCGTTTCTGAAGTGGGGTCAGACGGCCTTCAACAACTTCTCCGCCGTGCCGCCGGGCATGGGCATCTGCCACCAGGTGAACCTCGAATACCTTGCGCGGGTGGTCTTCACGACCGCGCCGGCTGAGGATGGAACCGTCACCGCGTATCCCGACACGCTGGTCGGCACGGACTCGCACACTACGATGGTCAACGGCCTGGGCGTGCTGGGCTGGGGCGTCGGCGGCATCGAGGCAGAGGCCGCCATGCTGGGCCAGCCGGTCTCGATGCTCATCCCGCAGGTCGTCGGCTTCAAGCTGACGGGCAAGCTGAAGGAGGGCACCACCGCGACCGACCTCGTCCTGACCGTGACGGAGGCGCTGCGCAAGCTGGGCGTCGTCGGCAAGTTCGTGGAGTTCTATGGCCCTGGCATCGCGGAGCTGCCGCTGGCCGACCGCGCCACCATCGCCAACATGGCGCCCGAGTACGGCGCGACCTGCGGCATCTTCCCTGTGGACGAGGAGACGCTCAATTACCTGCGCCTGACCGGTCGCACCGACGAGCAGATCGCGCTGGTCAAGGCGTACATGACCGAGCAGGGCATGTTCCACACCGCCGAGACCCCCGAGGCCGAGTACTCCGCGACGCTCTCGCTCGACCTGGCTACGGTCGAACCGTCGCTCGCCGGACCGAAGCGCCCGCAGGACCGCGTGCTGTTGTCGGGCGCGGCGGCCAGCTTTGCGAAGGCGCTGCCTGCGCTGCTGGGGCCTGCCGGAAATAAGTCGGTCGAGCGCCAGATGGTGCGTTGGGAGGGTGAGGGCGGAAGCGACCTCTCGGCCAGCGCCATCGCGTCGCCCGCAGGCGGCGATCTGGTGCAGGTCGAGACGCTGCCGGTCGCCAGCCTGACCGTCGCGCCGACCAGTGTGCAGGGACGTTTTGGCGTCGATCCGGACAAGTATCTCGACCATGGCTCGATCGTGATTGCCGCGATCACGAGCTGCACGAACACCTCGAACCCCTATGTGATGATCGCCGCCGGGCTTCTCGCCAAGAAAGCGGTGGAGCTGGGTCTGAAGACGCCGCCCTGGGTGAAGACCTCGCTCGCGCCCGGCAGCCGCGTCGTGACCGACTACTACACCAAGGCCGGGCTGCTGAAGTATCTGGACGCGCTGCGCTTCCAGGTGGTCGGCTACGGTTGTACGACTTGTATCGGCAACTCCGGCCCGCTGCCGACCGACGTCAGCAAGGCGATCGAGGATCACAGCCTGGTGGCGGTTTCGGTGCTCTCGGGCAATCGCAACTTCGAGGGCCGCATCTCGCCGGAGGTGCGCGCGAACTACCTGATGAGCCCGCCGCTGGTGGTCGCGTATGCGCTGGCCGGTTCGATCAACCACGACTTCGCGACCGAGCCGATCGGCTTCGGCCACGACCGCAAGCCGGTCTACCTGAAGGACATCTGGCCGACGCAGGCGGAGGTTTCGGCGACCGTGGCGAGCTGCATCGACTCGACCATGTTCCGCACGCAGTACTCGACGGTCTCGGACGGCGACGCCAACTGGCAGAACCTGAAGTTTCCCGAGGGCGACACCTACGGCTGGGAGCCGGATTCGACCTACATCCGCAAGGCCCCTTACTTCGACAACATGCCCGCGACTCCGGCCGACGTGCAGGATATCCGCGCGGCGCGCTGCCTCGCGGTGCTGGGCGATTCCGTCACGACCGACCACATCTCCCCGGCGGGTTCGATCAAGCTGAACGGTCCGGCGGGCAAGTACCTGCTCGAACATGGCGTGGCCAAGGAGGACTTCAACAGCTACGGCAGCCGCCGCGGCAACCATGAGGTGATGGTGCGCGGCACGTTCGCGAACGTCCGCCTGCGCAACAAGATGGCGCCGGGAACGGAGGGCGGCGTCACGCGCCTCTTGCCGGAGCTGACGGGCATGTCGATCTACGATGCGTCGGTGATCTACGCCGAGCGCGGCACTCCGCTGGCGATCCTCGCCGGCAAGGAGTACGGCTCCGGTTCTTCGCGCGACTGGGCAGCGAAGGGCCCGCGCCTGCTGGGCATCCGCTTCGTCATCGCGGAGAGCTACGAGCGCATCCACCGGTCGAACCTGGTCGGCATGGGCATCCTGCCGCTGCAGTTCGAGCCGGGCGAATCGGCCGAGACGCTCGGACTGACGGGCGAGGAGATCTTCGATATCGTCGGGCTGAAGGACATGCTCGACTCGAAGTTCGCCGCGGGCAAGAACCTGACGGTGAAGGCGGAGAACGGCACCGGCACGACGCTCGAGTTCCCCGTCACGGTGCGCATCGACACCCCGCAGGAGATCCTCTACTACCAGCACGGCGGCATTTTGCAGTACGTGCTGCGGCAGTTGGCGGGCAAGGCGTAAAATCGCAGCAAGTGGAGGCGTCTATGAGTCCTGGCGATGTGCGTAAGTTCAAACGCGGAAGCGGAAACGCGGTCGTTATTGGCCATGGACTCTGGGCATCTCGTCAGGGCAAATGGATTCATATCCACCTGACCGGTCCGGACGATTCACATACGACTGTGACAAACAACCCTGAGAGCGTGCGGTTTCATCGCACGCTCTTTCGGGATCTTCGTCGAACTCTCATCAAGCAAGGCTGCTGGTCTTTCGGTGAGGAAGGTGCCGAGACGCTGGATGGGGCGGGTCATGCCCCTGATCCGCGATACGCGCATAAGGACGAAGCGATCGCCGCGCGTTATCGACCGATCCAACTGCGTGGCGAAGGTCTTTCGGCGTCCGAGATCGTTCTGCGCGACCGGGAGAGATTCTGATTCTCCATTTTATCGATACGAGCGCATTGCTGAAGCTCTTCGTTCTGGAGAAAGGCAGCGTGAAGATGCTGCACTTCGCCAGCACTGAAGACGACCGGAACAAGATCGTCTGCACGCTTACACAAGTGGAAGCTACATCCGCCATCTGCAGGCTGCGGAAAGAAAACCGTATGAGCCCTGCGGAGGCGACGTTGGCGCTCAACCTGCTAGCGAACGAGGCGAGGCGGCTCGTCCTGCAACCGATCAATACTTCGGTGCATGACGAGGCCATGGCGTTGATCGACCGGCACTATTTGCGTGCGTTGGATGCGTTGCAGCTCGGCAGCGCCATCGTCGCAAGAGATCGCCTGGCGGTAACGCAGATGCGTCTTATCGCATCGGATAAGGGTTTGAAGGATGCAGCATTGGCTGAAGGCTTCGAAGTATGGGACCCCTGCGACTGAGCTGCGGACGGTAGAATCTAGATATGCAACCCAACCAGCAGGACCGGCTCGTCGTCATCCTCGTCCGCGCCAGGAACCCTGCCAACATCGGCGCGGTGGCGCGTGCGATGCACGATCTCGGCTACGCGCATCTGCGCATCGTCAATGAGTTTCATGTGCCGTTCGAGGCGGCAAAGTCCGCGGTGGACGCCAGCTCCGTGCTCGAAGCCGCGCGCGAGTACGCGACCGTCGCCGAGGCTACCGCCGACTGCACCTTCGTCTACGGCACGACGGCCGTCGGCGAGCGCGTGCTGCAGCATCCGCTGCACATTCTGCCGGAGGCGACCGGCAGGATCGCCGATGTTCTATCGGGAGATCCCGCCGGCCGCGTGGCCCTGCTCTTCGGCTCCGAGAAGACTGGCCTGACCAACGACGAGCTGAGCCACTGCCACGCGCTGCTGACCATCCCGATGAACACGCGTACTGCCCATCTGCATCCGGGCCGGCATCTTTCGATGAACCTCGGGCAGGCGGTGGCCGTGTGTCTGTATGCCATCGCGCAGCAGGCTGCGGTCGATACGCCGGCGGTTGTGGAGACGAAGGCGAGCGCCGCCGATAACGACCGTCTGCTCGGCATGCTGCGCGAGGTGCTCGACCGCGCGGGCTACACGCGGCGTAATCCGGCCAATGCGCGCGAGGCCAACCTGCGACGTCTCATCCTGCGCATGGGCCTGAGCGTCACGGACGCGCCGGTTTGGACGGGTATGCTGCGGCAGCTCATGCGTGTGCTGCCGCGTACGTCCGATGCAGGTGAAGACTCGTCTAACGAAATGGACTGAGTCACACAGCTTGGGCGCCCCATCTTTCGGCCTTATCGAAAGGGTGGGAGGTAGGATGTTCGAGGTTTATACGTCCCACCCTTCGCAAAGGCGCGAAGGATGGGGCACCCGGGCTGTTGAGCTTCTGGAGATCACAAGTATGTTCGTACGCAAGCTGCTATGCCTATCTCTCTTCACCGTCGCGTTGCACGCCCAGCAGCCGCGCGTCTACACCGCCGCCGACTACGCGCAAGCGGAGAAGTTCATGAGCTACAACACGGACAAGCTCGTGCTGCATTCCGTGGACAAGCCCGCATGGCTGGCCGATGGACGCTTCTGGTATCGCGATCAGGGCGCGGATGGCTTCACGTACCTGCTGGTCGATCCGGCGAAGAAGACGAAGGCGCCCGCGTTCGACCATGCGAAGCTGGCCGCTGCGTTGACCTCGCTGCGGCTCGCGAAGAAAGAAGTCGACCCGAAGCAGTTGCCCGCATTGCAGCTTGCGTTGAAGGGCGATGCGTTGAGCGTGAAGCTGTCGCTTGGCGGCAAGCCGGTGACGTGCGCGCTTGCGGACGCCATCGCCTGCATCGTGGCGAACCCGCCTGATAAGAAGCTCGAACCCGGCGTCGCCTCGCCCGACGGCAGGCGCAGCGCCTTCATCCGCGACTGGAATCTGTGGGTGCGCGACACGGCCACGGGCGCCGAGACGCAGTTGACCAGGGACGGCATGAAGGACTACGGCTACGCGACCGACAACGCCGGTTGGTCGCACTCCGACAGGGCCATTCTGGTCTGGTCGCCCGACTCAAAGCAGATCGCGACCTTCCAGCAAGATCAGCGCAAGACCGGCGAGCTTTACCTGACCAACACGACCAACGGGCACCCCACGTTGACCACGCTGAAGTATCCGCTGGTGGGCGATGAAAATGTAACCATGATTGAACGTGTTGTGATCGACGTGGATGCGAAGAGGACGGTGCGGCTGAAGATGCCGCCCGATCAGCACCGGTCTACTATCTGCGACGATGTGGCGTGTCGAGGCGTGTGGGACGATGTGCAGTGGTCCGCCGACAGCCGGACGCTGGGCTTCGTGTCCAGCTCGCGCGATCATAAGCAGGCCTGGATGCGCGTGGCCGATGTGAAGTCCGGCGCGGTGCGCGAGGTGATGAACGAGGTCGCGCCGAAGTTCTTCGAGTCCGGCGACAACAAGGTGAACTGGCGCTATCTGCCTGCGTCGA
Source organism: Granulicella rosea (assembly GCF_900188085.1). GTDB lineage: Bacteria > Acidobacteriota > Terriglobia > Terriglobales > Acidobacteriaceae > Edaphobacter > Edaphobacter rosea. Next base: position 428,344 of record NZ_FZOU01000001.1, on the reverse strand, counting down.
ACGAACTGCTCTGGTTCTCCGAGCGCGACGACTGGGGCCAGCTTTATCTCTACGACCTGACCACGGGCAAGCTGAAGAACCAGATCACGGCGGGCGAGGGCAACGTCACGCAGGTGCTCTCGGTCGATGAGAAGAATCGCGTGATTTACTTCCTGGCCGTGGGCAAGGTTCCCAGCGTCGATCCTTACTTTGAGATGTTCTATCGCGTCGACTTCGACGGCAGGAACCAGAAGCTGTTGACGCCGGAGCCGGTGAATCACCAGGTGACGTTGAACGTTGCGAAGAGCCAGTTCGTCGACGTGCTCTCTTCCCCCACGCAGCCGCAGGAGACGGTGGTGCGGGACATGACGGGCGAGGTGTTGATGGCCGTCGCGCACCAGGATATCGCGCGTCTGAAGGCCTCGGGCTGGACCGCTCCGGTGCCGATCGAGGTGAAGGGGCGCGACGGGTTGACGGACCTTTACGGCATGCTCTTCAAGCCTTCGAACTTCTCGACCGACAAGGTCTATCCAATCGTCGATGTGGTCTATCCCGGACCGCAGACGGGTTCATGCGGCACGCGGCAGTTCATGGCCGCGCATCGCGATTCACAGTCGCTGGCGGAGCTTGGCTTCATCGTCGTGTGCATCGACGGCATGGGCACGCCGAACCGCTCGAAGAGCTTCCACGAGGCCTACTACGGCAACCTCGGCGACAATACGATCCCGGACCAAGTGGCCGGCATACGCCAGCTCGCGGAGCGGTATCCGTGGATCGACATCGACCGCGTCGGCATCTGGGGGCACTCCGGCGGCGGCAACGCCACGGCCGCAGCGATGTTTCATTACCCTGACTTCTTCAAGGTGGGCATTGCCGAGAGCGGCAACCATGACAACCGCGACTACGAAGACGACTGGGCGGAGAAGTGGGCCGGCCTGGTGGTGAAGAACGCCGATGGCACGAGCAACTATGACTCGCAGGCGAACCAGAACTCCGCGCAGAACCTGAAGGGCCACCTGCTGCTGGCGCACGGCACGCTGGACGACAATGTGCCGCCCTCGAACACGCTGCTGCTCGTCGACGCGCTCATCAAGGCGAACAAGGACTTCGACCTGATCATGATTCCGAACGTCCGCCATGCCTACGGCCCGGCCAGCCAGTACATGACGCGTCGCCGGTGGGACTACTTCGTGCGCTACCTCGCGGGCGGGACGCCGCCGGTGGAGTACAAGATGACGGAGTTCGATCCGGTGGCCGCAGCCGCGGCTGCCGGGCCTGACGATGCGGGCGAAGACGATATGCAACCGTAAAGGTTACGTTTTGCTGTTTGCTTGAATCGCCAAGGAATGTTGTCATCCTGAGCGCAGCGAAGGACCTGCTTTTTGCTTGAATCGGTGAAATCTTCACCATTCCAAACAAGAAGCAGGTCCTTCGACTTCGCTGCGCTCCGCTCAGGATGACAGCTTTTGCATCGAGCCAGGACTAGTGGACGATGTCGGCATCCGCATTCGAAACAGGCCCGTGGTTCGACGCGTGGGGAGCGCTCGTCAGGGCCCAGCCGTTGGCTGTATTGGTGAGCGTGGCGTTGTCGGTCATCGGTCCGGAGAGATTGGCGCGGATGTTGGGGTATGCGGTCTGCGTCTCGGGCGCGGCAGCCCATGCGGGCGCGTCGGAGAAGCTGTAGTGATAGCTCACCTGCGTCGTCGCGCCGGGCTGGTCGCTCGCGGGCGTCGCCGTGTCGATGGTCGAGACCTTGCGGTGTCCGTAGCAGAAGTTGCCGTATCCGGGCTGCGCCGGGTCGGCGGTCCACGCGCTGCGTCCCTTGTCCGAGAGATCGTAGTTGTTCACCTGCTTCGACGCCACAATGAAGACCTTCTTCTCGCCGGTCGTGCGCACCAGCAGACCCTGATCGACAAGCGCGTCGTAGTTCGCGGTCTTGTCGGCGTCCGATGTGTCGGCCTGCACGGGGAACTTTTTCTCGTCCGACCACAGGCAGGCGGGGTGCGCCTGATAGTAGGTGTTGATGGCCGCGGCGTAGTTCAGCTTGTTGTCGGAGGTCTTCTTGCATCCGGCGGCGAGCGCGACGAGCAGTGCGGCGGAGGTATAGGCGGCGATGCGGCGTGAATTCATTGCAGGTACTCCTCAGCGGCGTTGGATGCGCGAGGAGTGGCAGGCGTGGCCCGGCTGGTGGGCGGTAAGTGCAACTGCGAGAGGCAGATTCCCGCGGAGAATGACAACAAAGAGGACCGTATGTCGACGCTTCCTCGCTCCATTTGGCGCGAGTATGATGGCAGCAGAGGTACGCGATGTCGGATAAAAAGAAAGACCCCCTGTGTCGTCACTGCGGCTCACAAATGGAACACTCACAGACCGTGTACGCCCTCCCGGAAGGTAGGAGTTCTAACCTGGATGAAAACAAGATTGATCATAAGAGGGCAGTTAACCTCCAGCTTCTGCGGTGCACGAATCCTGAATGTGACTTCATCGAACTGAAAGCACCTAATCGTTGGCCCATAGGAGTACCGCGCCTGCACTAAGGGCTGCTTCACGACCGCACAAACTACAGCCAGCCCTTCGAGCGTGCGATGCGCGCGGCGTCGACGCGGTTTGAGGCGCCGAGCTTTGCGATCGCCTCCGAAAGATAGTTGCGCACCGTGCCCTCCGAGAGCCGCAGCTCGGAGGCGATCTCGCCGCTCGTGCGGCCGTCGCCCGCCCGCTGCAGGATCTGGCGTTCGCGGTCGGTCAGGGGATCGTCCTCGGCGTTCCATGCCTCGGTCGCAAGACCCGGGTCGACCACGCGCAGACCGCTGTGGACGCGGCGGACCGCGTCGGCCAGCTCGGCGGAGGGTCGATCCTTCAGCAGGTAGCCGCGCGCGCCGGCGTCCATGGCGCGGCGCAGATAGCCGGGGCGCGCAAAGGTCGTGAGGATGACGGTGCGCACGCCGGGGTGACTGGTCTTCAGCGCCGTGGCGACCTCGAGCCCCGTCATCTCGGGCATCTCGATATCGGTTACCAGCACGTCGGGCGTGAACTTCGCCACCGCGGTCAGCGCCTGGCGTCCGGTGGCGGCGCGCGCGACGACCTCGATGTCGCGCTCGAGCTCCAGCAGCGCGGCCAGCGCGCCCAGCACCATGGCCTGGTCCTCGGCGAGCACCACGCGAATCCTGTTCGTTGCTGTGGTTGCGGCCATCAACCTTCACCCACCTGGAACGCTTCACCCACCTGGAACGCCGGCAGCTCGATCACCAGCCGCGTCCCGCGGTCGCGTTCGACGCGGAAGCGGCCGCCAAGCGCCTGCACCCGTTCGCGCATGCCGCGCAGGCCGTTGCCCTCGCGCCCGCTCATGTTGTTGCCGTCGTCTTCGACCAGCAGCAGATTGTAACCGTCCCCGGTCGTTTGGAACTGCATCGTGCAGCGCGTCGCATGGGCGTGGCGAACGATGTTGGTGACGGCCTCGCGCACGGCGAGCGAGAGCACGGTCTCGTCGTTCGGACGAAGCGTGGGCGGCTGCGTCTCGCACAGCAGGCGCACGCCGGCGGCGTCGAGCGTGCGCCGCGCCTGCTCCACCTCGGCCGAAAGACCGCGCGTGCGATAGCCGCCGATGGCCTCGCGCACCTCGGCGAGCGCGGTGCGCGCCGTGCGTTCCACGTCGTCGATCTCGGCCTTCGCGCGCGCGTCGTCGATGCCCATCAGGCGCCCGGCCAGCTCGGCCTTCAGCACGATGACGCTCAGCGTATGGCCCAGCACATCGTGCAGGTCGCGCGCGATGCGTTCGCGTTCGGCGACCGCGGCCAGCGCGGCGTTCTCTTCCTGCGCGGCGTTCAGCGCCATGCCGGCGCGTCGCTGCTGCGCCAGCATGATGTTCCCGCCGCCCACCACGATCATCATGAACGCGCTCAGGCTGAACGACATATAGCGATGGTGCAGCACGCCGCCCATCGCAATCAGCACCGCGCTGTCGGCCAGGATTAGACCGAAGACGACCGGCACGGGAACCCGGCTGAAGGGCAGCATCGCCGCGGTGTAAAACATGAACGAGATGGCGCCGTCATTGACCGGCGTCATCGCCACGCCCAGCGCGAACATGCCCGCCAGCAGAGCGAGCCGTACGCGGTCGTTCTCCACCTCCACATAGGCGACATACAACGCGAGAAAGATCGCATAGACGCCCATGCACTGCAGCCAGAACCGCCCGTCATGCCGCATGATGGGCTCGACGAAGTAAAAGACCGAGTACCCCAGCCACATGTAGCTGGCGCCGTCATGCCGGATGAATCTGCTCTTCTTCCGTGCCGGCTCGCAACCGCTCATCGCTCTTGTCATGGCGTCTTCCCGCTCCGCAGCCAGTGTAACGCCGCCGCTACGCATTCTTCTCCGCCCGCTGAAAGACGGCCCATCCGCCGCCCAGCATGACCAGCGTGAAGACCGCGAGCCATGCGGCATGACCGGCCATCGAACCGGCTTCGGTATAGCCCTGGCCGAAGCTGTTCTGCATCAGTTGCGTCAGGTGATACATGGGCGACCACGGCGCGATCTTCTGCACCCAGTGCGGCAGCAGGCGCAGCGGAATCCAGAGGCCGGAGGCATAAGACAGCGGCAGGTAGATGAGATTCACGATGCCGATGGCCGCGCTCGAAGGCATGGTCAGCCCCAGCAGCATGCCCATGGCCGCGAAGGGAATCGAGCCGAGCAGCGTGGTCAGGAGCATGCGCGCAAACTCGGTGACCGAGAGCGTGACGTCGCCGAAGAGCATGCCCAGCGCGCAGAGGATCGAGAGGATAAGGACACCGAAGGCCATCGCCGTCGCGGCCTTGGCGAAGAGATACGCCGGCGCCGGCATGGGGCTGGCCTGCTTCAACTCCAGCCAGCCCTGCATGCGCTCGTTCGCCATGCCCACACCCACGCCGAAGAGCGCCGAACCGATCAGCCCGAAGCAGGCGTAGCCGGCCAGCTCGTACTTCGCCAGATGCACCGCGCCCGAGTAGGCGTGCTTGTTCACGATGCCGAAGAGGCAATAGAACATGACCGGGAAGCCGATGGTAGAGACCGAGAAGGAACGCGCACGCAGCAGCTTGAGAAACTCATACTTCGTCTCCTTCGCGAAGATGGCGACGGTGCGTGCGAGAGGCCGCTTCGTTTGGGGCTGGAGCGAGTATGTAACTGCGGTGGTTGCCATTTCGATCTCCTTGTAACTTGCGGTGTTACAAATCGCAAATTGCCTTGTTCCGTGGATACCGGGGTTTGCTTAAGGGTACGGCTTCAGCCGTGCCGTTAAATCTGCATTTGCAATACGGCTTTAGCCGCTGAGGCACGCTCTTGCTTTTGTTTCGAGGTCATCGGACGAGCGCGCTAGCGAGGAAGAGAAGTGCCAATACGGGGGGTCCAGACGGTTACCGATCTTCTATCCAGTCCGCTCGATTTGGCTTTGTAGAGGGTCCTTCGCTCCGCTCAGGATGACAAGCGTTTTTGCAAGTAGGATAGAAAACGTCAAGAACCAGTGATGGCCAGAAACGCATCTTCCAGCCCCGGGCTGACGACTTCAAGACTATGAAGCTCGCGATCGAGCGCGAACATCTCGCGCAATGCCGTCTCCGGGCTGGCGGCCATCACCGTCGTCAGGCCGTCGGCGACCTCGGCGGAGGTCACGGTGGACAAGGTGCGCAGCAGCTCCGGCCGCAGCGCGGTGCGGCAGCGGATGAGGCGTCCCGCGCCGCGGCTCTTGATCTCCGCGGGCGTGCCTTCGCTGACCACGCGGCCTTTGTTCACGACCACGATCCGGTGCGCGAGCGCGTCGGCCTCTTCGAGGTAGTGCGTGGTCAGCAACACGGTTTTGCCCTGCGCGGCGAGCGCCCGGATCTGGATCCACAGCCCGCGCCGCGCCTCGATATCCATGCCCACGGTCGGCTCGTCCAGAAAGACGAGGTCGGGGTTGCCGCACAGCGCGAGGCCGAAAAGCAGGCGTTGCTGCTGGCCTCCGCTGAGCGCCTCGAACAGCCGGTTCTCGATGCCTTCGAGCTGCGCGATCCGCACCACCTCGGCGGCCGGCAGCGGCGCCGGGTAGTAGCTGCGGAAGAGGTCGATGTGCTCCTTCACCTTCAGCGTGCGGGGCAGCGCGGCGACCTGCAGCATGGCGCCGATGCGCTCGCGCGCCAAGGCCTCGCGCGGGTCGCGGCCGAAGATGCGGGCCTCGCCCGTGGTGGGCGCGCAGAGCCCCAGCAGCAGGCGCACCGCGGTTGATTTTCCCGCGCCGTTCGGCCCCAGCAGCGCGACGATCTCGCCCTTGCGCAGCGTCAGGTTCAGGCCGTCGAGCGCCTGGACCGGGCCGTAGCTCTTGGTGACGCTCGTCAGAGTGGCGACCGCTTCGGCGGCTTGCTCGTGGGGGGCGATGGGTGTGGCTTGCAGCTCGGCGGTGTGCATGGCGGCTCGACCTCGTTTGCTTCGTCTATGGAAAGCATCGGGCTTTGCGCGCGCCGGCGGCAGTGCGGCTTGTCAGGATTCGGCGGTGACAGTTGTCATGTGGTGGCTACTTGCGCGCAGTCCACCAACTACCGCCGAAGTCGCGGTCGACGGTCTCCTGGGATTCAATGCTGAATGCGATCAGAGGCACACTGTCGGCGGGATAACCAGCATCGACAAACTCTTGCCGCATTTGCTCCAACAAGTCAGTGTCGTGCTGAAGAGTATCCTTCTCGGCATCGGTCGTTGTGTCGATGCAGAGACATAGGTATTGCGGGTCGATCTCGATTGCTCCGAAGCTGGAAACGTTGATGTTCGGGAAGCGAGAGTTCAGAAGAGGCCGTATCCGCTTCTTCGCACGGCGAATCGATCGCTTTAGTGGGCCAACACTGACATCGGACATCGACCCATATCGCGCGATAAGGCGAATGAAGACGATCATCACCACCGCGAGAATGGCAAACCCTTTCATGGTCTCTATCCTATCGAAGCCGACGAGTCGATCGACTGAATCGCGTTACATATACTCCACGCCGTACTGCACCGGAATCTGCGTGAACGCGATGCGCGTCGGCGCGGCCTCGCGCGCGGGCAGCATGCCGGCGAAGTGCAGCGTCGTATGGCCAAACTTCAGGTTCAGCTTGTCCATCGTGGCCGAGAGCGCGGCGCGGTTGTCCACGTCGCCGAAGAGCGAGGCCTGGTGGTCGGCCTCGGGGATCAGTTCGCGCAGCGTTACCCCGACGAAGAACGGCCGCTCATACTCCGGCCCGCGCGGCCGCTGCTTCCACAGGTTGCGCAGCACGGCCAGCAGGCTGAGCGTGTCCTGGCAGTCGGGAAAGCGCGCCTCCATCGCCCAGCCCGTGCTGTTGATGCCGCTCGAATGCTTCTTCGTCTTCACGCGGCCCTGCTGTTCGCGGCTCAGCGCGTACTTGATCGTCACGGACATGACCGGCGTGTAGAACTTCTCCATCCGCAGCCGCATGCTGGCCTTGTGCAGCAACTTGTGCGCGATCGCCCAGGCGCCCTCGTCGTTGCGAAACTCCGGCCCCAGCACGTGCGAGTGGCCCAGCGACTTCTGCACGCCGCTTGCCACCGGCGCGCCGTCGTCGCCCGAGTCCGCCCCGCGCAGCCAGTGGTACAGGCGGTCGCCCCACACCGACTCCCACAGCGCATGCATGCCGTTGCGGTCGAGGTCCAGCAACTGCTGCATGGTCGTGATGCCCTTCGCCTTCAGCCGCTCTTCGGTGCGCGCGCCCACGCCCGGCAGGTCGCGCAGGTCGAGGTGTGCGATGGCCCGCGGCAACTGCGACGGTAGCAGCCCGATCAGCCCGTCCGGCTTCTGCATGTCGCTGGCGATCTTGGCCAGATAGCGGTTCGGCGCCATGCCGATCGAGCAGTTGAGCGTCTCGCCCACATCGTCCTTGATGGCCTGCTTGATCTCGAGCGCGATCTTCCGCGCACGCGGCAGCTCGCGTTCGCGCCCCATCAGCTCGCAGACCATCTCATCGATCGACGGCGTGTGCGCGACCGGGCAGCAGCGCTCCACCGCCTCGGCGATCTTGTGCGAATACTCGGAGTAGACCGAGTGCGAGCCGTCGACGAGGATGATGTCGGGGCACAGCCGTTTCGCCTCACCTACCTTGGTGAGGGTCTTGATGCCGAGCGCCTTGGCCTCGTAGCTGGCGGCGATAAGCGCCCCGGTGTCGGCCATCGTGCCGCAGACGCCAACCGGCTTGCCCCGGTACTCGGGGTGAATCTGCTGCTCGACCGAAGCGAAGAAACTGTTCAGGTCGATGTGCAGGAAGGCGAAGAAGTCGGGTTGGAGTGCGGGCTCCATGGTGCAATTATATTCGCTTTTTCATCGCTTTCGGCTATACTCGATCTGCGCGGTCATACCTTCCAGACGCCCGATCCAGCGCAACGTAAGCCAAAGCGGCAAAGCCCCCAACACCCCGAAGCAGCAATCCCCCAGCCGCCAGAACAGCGGTATCCCACGGAGCGGCCCGGCGATCAGGGCCAGCGGCAGCACGCCCAGGCAGGCCAGCAGGCCGAACTGGATCACCCACTTATTCCTTACCGGGTCTCGCCACGGCCCGACGAAGACCAGCGCGATGACGAGGTGGGCGAAGGCGAGCCAGTCCGTCCCGTAGGCGAGGAACGGATAGCGCTCGCCGGTGACGACGAGCGCCTCATGAACATGGGCGAGCCACGACTGCATCGCCGCCGGCGCCCACGTTGGACACCACTGAACCAGCAGGCCCGTCTCCCACACCAGCGGGAAGGCGGTGACTCCGCTCAGCACCAGCCCGACGATGAAGACGGCGATCCAGCGGCGTATGCGGCGCAGCAGGCGGGTGGCTTCGGAGCTGGAGTTTGGCTGCATGGGCATCCTATTCACAGCATAAGTCACGGCTTTGCTAAGGGCATGGCTTCAGCCATGCCATCTTATCCTGGCCATGTATCCGGCTTCAGCCGCCGTTCGATTGCGGCTGAGAGTGGCACGGCTGAAGCCGTGCCCTTAACCTACCCGACCCTCGCGATCAGGCACTTCAGGTAGCTGGACTCCGGCAGCGTCAGCACGGCAGGGTGATCCGGCGCCGCGCCGCGCGTTTCGAGTAGCTGCACGCGTTTGTGGCTGTCGGCCGCGGCCGAGGCGACGACCTCGGTGAACTCCGCCAGCGAGATGTGGTGCGAGCACGAGCAGGTCACCAGCGTGCCGCCCGGCTTCAGCATCTTCATCGCGCGCAGGTTCATCTCCTTGTAGCCGCGCACGGCGCCCTCCATCGCACGCTTGCTCTTCGCGAACGCCGGCGGGTCGAGCACGATCGTGTCGTAGAGCTGGCCGCCCTTTTCGTACTCGCGCAGCAGGTCGAAGGCGTCGGCCTCGATCCAGTTCACCTTGGCCTTCAGGCTCGGGTTGGCCTCGAGATTCCGGTCGGCAACGGCCAGCGCCAGCCGGCTGGCGTCCACGCCCGTCACGCGCTCGCAGACCTGCGCCATGTGCAGCGCGAATCCGCCCTGGTAGGTGCAGATGTCGAGCGCCCGGCCATGCGCGTAGCGAGCCGCTGCCGCGTAGTTCAGACGCTGGTCCAGGAAGGCGCCGGTCTTCTGTCCGCTCGTCGCGTCGTAGTGGAAGGTCAGTCCGTTGATGGTGAACTGCGTCGCCAGCTTGGCCTCGGTGCTATCCGAAAACAGCGGCTCGGTGGGCGACGGGCCCAGCTCTTCGAGCTCGCGAATCTTCGGGTCGGGCCGCTCGACGATGGTCGAGATACCGTGCAGGCGGAAGCCCTCGGCCAGCACGGCGCGCACATCGTCCTGCGCGGTACCCTGCGTCAGAAGCTGCAGGATGACGAGGTCGTTGTACCGGTCGGCGATGATGCCGGGCGTGCCGTCGGCCTCGGAGAACAGCAGCCGGTGCGCGTTGTCCGCGTCGGAAAGGGGCGAGACCGATGCGCGCAGCGCGACCGCGCCGGCCACGCGTTCGCGCAGTGTGGCCAGATAGGCCTCGCGTGTCACGCCGGCCGAGGCCGAGACCATGCGCAGCGTAATCTGCGACGAAGAGCTGTAAAGCGCCGTGCCCAGCGGGATGCCGCGCGCGTCCAGCACGGTGACGAGCGAGCCTGGAGCGATCGTGTTTTCGCCCTCGGCGGGCAGCATCTGTTCGATGTCCGTCCGGTAAACCCATGCAAACTTGGTGCGTGCGCGATCGGCTGCGCGGCGGGTCACGACGGCCGCCGGACCCTGCGGATGTGCTGCGCCGATGCGGATCGGCCTCTGTTCGGTATTCCTGTTCATCCTTCCATGGTCGCACGTCCATAATGGAATACGGTGGCTTCCGCACAACAGTTCGACGTAGTGGTCCTCGGCGCGGGCGCGGCCGGGCTGATGTGCGCGATGGAATCAGGCCGTCGCGGACGCCGCGTTCTTGTGCTCGACCACGCCGACAAGCCCGGCAAAAAGATTCTCATCTCCGGCGGCGGACGCTGCAACTTCACCAATCTGCACGCGCGGCCGGAGAACTATCTCTCGGCCAACCCGCACTTCGCGAAGTCCGCCTTCGCGCGGTTTACCCCCGCTGACATGATCGCGCTGGTCGAAAAACACGGCATTCCGTATCACGAGAAGACGCTCGGCCAGTTATTCTGCGACCGCAGTGCGCACGACATCCTGAACCTGCTCCTGAAGGAGTGCGCCGAGGCCGGCGTGAAGCTGCAGATGTCGACCTCGATCCGCAACGTGCAGAAGACCGGCCCCGGTTTCGTGGTCGAGACCAACGCCGGGGAGATTCGCGCCGCGTCGGTGGTCGTCGCAACCGGCGGCCTGTCGATCCCGAAGATGGGCGCGACCGGCTTCGGCTACGACCTCGCGCAGCAATTCGGGTTGAAGATCGTGGAGTGCCGCCCGGGGCTCGTCCCGCTGGTCTTCAGCGCGCAGGACCGCGAGGCGTGGTGCGATCTCTCCGGCCTGTCGGCGGAGGTCGTGGCGTCAGCCAGGCAAAAGAAACCGCAGGCCTTCCGCGAGAAGATGCTCATCACGCATCGAGGCCTGAGCGGCCCGGTCATCCTGCAGGCCTCGTCCTACTGGCGGCCCGGCCAGCCGGTGACGCTCGACCTCGCGCCCGACAGTCGGGTCTTCGCGCCACTGCTGGCGCCGAAGGCTCGCCGCGACGCCAACGCCGCGCTGCTTGCCCTGCGGACGATCCTGCCCGCGCGCATGGCCGAGCGCTGGCTCGCCGTGCATACGCCTCCCGGCCTGACGAAAGACTGGACCAATGCCTCGATCGCAACGCTCGAACAGCGCCTGCACGCCTGGGAGCTGACGCCCGCCGGCACCGAAGGCTACGTGAAGGCGGAGGTCACCGCCGGCGGCGTCGACACCGCGGACCTCGACGCGAAGACCATGCAGGCGCGCAACGTGCCGGGGCTGTTCTTCATCGGGGAGGTGGTCGACGTGACCGGCTGGCTCGGCGGATACAACTTCCAGTGGGCCTGGGCGTCGGGCGTCAGCGCGGGGCAGGCTGCTTAGGGGTGCTCAGATTAAGTCCGCAACCCATATCCCAGGGGCTAAAGCCCCACTGACTCCGCGGGGCTTATTGTCCGGGCTAAAGCCCGGACCTATCTTAATCAGAGGTTCCTTAGAGCGAATTGCCTTTAGGTCTGGAGCACCCACCTAAGATGCTCGTCATCCTGAGCGTAGCGAAGGACCCCCGCATTGGCTCTTGCCGTTGTCTGTTCTTGCTTGGCGTCGCGTGATTTGCTCGAGACGAAGCGGCGCCCGCAAAAAGAAAACCCCATGCCTCGGGATCGAGACATGGGGCGATTGATGCGATGGAACAGGTTAGGGGCGGCTGCCCAGCTTGTTCGTACCGCCCGGCGTCGAGGGCAGACCGGCTGCGATCGGCGTCAACACCGGCGCCGCTGCGCCGACGATCTCGGTAATGTAGCCCTGGACCGAGGCGGTAGGCTTTGCGGTGTAGTTGCCGATCCAGACGTTGCCCGAGCCATCGATGGCGATGCCGTAGGATTCGCCCGTGTAATGGACGAAGCCCGCCGCCGGCGAGAGTGCGCCGCCGCCATTGGCGATCGAGGAGTACTCGAAGGTTGCGCCGCCGCCGCTGGCTGCCTGGGACGCCCAGATGTTGCCCGCGCCGTCGACCGCCAGAGCCTCCGGCTTGGTGAGGTTGGTCGTCGTGTAGGGCGAGTTGGTGGCGGCGACAATGGTGGTTGAGCCGGTGACCGCGGAGAGGGTCGACTTCGAGTAGTTTGCGGTGATCAGGTTGTTGCTGCCGTCGATCGCGATCGCCTCCGGCTCGGTGATGCCGCCGGCCGTGGTGCTGATCGCGGTGGTCGGATAGTTCGTCGTTCCGGCCGTGTAGGGAAGCTGATAGACGACGTTATAAGGCATGGTCGTACCCGGTCCGCCGCCCGAGATCCACAGGTTGTAGTTGCCATCGACGCCAACGGCGGAGAAGTCGGTCACAAGCCCGGTGGCGAGCGTCGTGGCCGTCGTGCCGGTTGCCGATCCAGCGGGGATCTCCTGCACCGTCCCGGCTCCCTTGTAGCTGGGAGAGACGACGAAGAGGTTGTCCTGGCCGTCGAGGGAGACCGACTGCGGTCCGCCGCTGACGGTAAAGGTGTTGGTCGCGCCGCCGGCGGTGTATTCGGCCACGGTCGTGCCCAGCGTCGCGGCGACGCCGTAGTTCGACACGTAGACGTTGTTCGACTTGTCGATGGCGATGGAGGACGGACCGATCAGGCTGGAGGTCAGCACCTGGTTGACCGGCGCGCCGGTCGGCGAGAGCTCCGAGAGGCTGTTGCCCGCTCCGACCGAGCCGCTGAAGTAGTTTGCCACCCAGACGTCGCCCACCGAGTCGATGGCCAGATACTCCGGTCCATAAAGGAAGTAGGTTCCGGCGGTGCTGGTGCTGTTGGTGCCGTAGCTTACGCCGATGGTCCAGTCGGTCGGCGCGGCGGTCAGCGTGGGCTGGTAGGGCGAGGTCGCCGTGGCGAGCGCGTAGATGGAGGCGATGTTGCTGGTTCCGCTCACCGTGCTGGTCGGGTTGGTCGCGAGGTAGTAGGCGGCCTGCAGGGTATCGGTCGCGGCGGTGGAGTTGACGCCGGAGAACAGCGTTCCGCAAGCCGTGGCGGAGCCGCTGAACGGCGCCGTCGAGCCATTGGTGTTCACGCAGGCAGCCAGCGTATCGGCCAGCGTGTTGATCTTGCTCGATTCCGGCGTGATGGTGACGCTGGGGTTGGTGGCGTAGCCGGTCACTGGGCCGGTGACGGTCAGCGAGGTGTTGGCCGTGCCGGTGTTTATGTTCACCAGGTTGTTCACGGTGGCGAAGGCGTTCTTCAGGCCCTGGAGGTTGGTGGCGCTCGTGCCGATGGCCTCCGTCGTGGGGCTGAAGAACTGCTGCAGCGCGAACATGCTGCCGATGGTCGTGACCTCGTTGATGTTTACGAAGGGCTGCGTGCTGAGGACGGTGCTGCAGTCGCCGAGCGCGAGCAGAAAGCTGGCCGCGGAGTTGGTGATGCCGGTCGTCGGCTGACCGCCGGTGGAGGTGAGGTAGATCAACTGGCTGGCGGTGCCGGAGTTCGAGGCCGGGCAGGCGTAGGAGTTGCCGCTGCCGGGCGCGAAGCTGAAGTTGCCGTTGCTGTCGGTCGTCGTGCTCGCCAGCTTGGTGGCTGCGCTGCCGTAGCCCGTGTTACCCGCGGCCCAGACCGAGACGGTCGCGCCGACGACGGGCTGGCGTCCGCCATGGACGTTGCCGCTGAGCGAGGCCGCCTGGGTCGCCGATGTCGTGCCGGTGACGGCGTCGTTGAAGTTGGCGCAGCCGGTCGTGAGGAGTGCAAGCGCGGCAAGAGCCAGGGTCGCGGGGCGAAGTGTGGAAGAAAGGGTGTTGACGCGCGAGATAAAGGCGGACATGCGGGGGAATCCTCCGGGGCGTGTTCAATGACAGCAACGGCAAACGGTCTCTCGGACGAGACGGTGCGGGTGTCGCGCAAACCGGATGAGATCGTGGCCATCCAGCCCGCAAAATATGAATCTGCTTTAAGAGTCTGTTAAGAAGATGACGCCACGATGACAAAAATGCAAAGAAAATATACGACCTTTCCGCGGATCGTACGTCGCTCGGTCTCTTGTGGGAACGGGCGGCCCTTCTGACCGGAGACGGCAAAATGTCTTGCCGGCATGGAGCTAACATCGCGCGACTTCATGCATCTCACAGAGGAGCAAGCATTTAAGCCTGCCTCCACAAAGGTCTACCTTCATGTTGTCTTCATCGTTCCGGGGTCGCATCCTCTTGCTTGCCGTCTTTGTCGCTTTCAGCGTTCTGCCGCGCGCTCGCGCCCAGACGCCGCCCGAGGTCAAGACGCTGCTGGCGAAGCTGGTCGAAAACGAGAGCGCCGCCTATATGCGCAAGCCGCCCTACGCCTACATCTCGATCGAGCGGTCGGATCGCACGGGCGGCCATCTATGGAAGGAGAGGGTCGCCGAGACCAGCTTCGGCAAGGTGAAATTCCTCGTGGAGGAGGACGGACAGCCGCTGAGCCCGGAGCGCGCCGCCGCCGAACGCGCCCGCGTGGCCGAGATCGCCGCCCATCCTGACGCCTTCAAGAAGCGCGAGCAGGCCATGCGCAACGACGAAAGCCACGCCCGCGACATGCTCGTCCTGCTGCCGAAGGCCTTCCTCTTCGACCCGCCGAAGCCCGAGGGCGAGTATGTGCGCATCGCCTTCCGGCCCAACCCGGACTACGTCGCGCAGAGCATGGAGGAGCGCGTGCTGCATGGCATGAGCGGGTCGGTGCTCATCGAGCCGAAGGAGGTGCGGCTGCGCGCCATCGAGGGCCGCATGCCCGCGGACGTCAGCATCGGCTACGGCCTGATCGCGACCATCAAGGCGGGCAGCAACTTTTCGACCACGCGCGAGCATATCGAGGCCGCCGAGTGGAAGACGCAGCGCATCGACACCGCCATCGTGGGGCGCGCCATCTTCTTCAAAACGATTGCCAAGAAGGAGGAATCGATCCACTCCGACTTCCACCGTGTGCCGACGGACATCACCGTCGCGCAGGCGGTCGAGATGCTAGAAAAGTAAAGCAGTTAGACTGGTTCCAGACCATGTCCACGCTCGCGCTGATCAGCATCGTCGTCACCGCAACCGCCCTGCTGGCCTGGCTGAACGCGCGTACCCTGCGTCTGCCCATGACGATCGGCATCATGCTGCTGACGATCCTTGGCGCCGTGGTGATGAGTGCGGCGAGCGGCGCCTTTCCCGGCGTACACGACTGGGCCGCGGGCATCGTCGATCGTGTCCGCTTCGAAGACCTGATCTTGCATGGCATGCTGGGGTTGTTGCTCTTCGCCGGTTCGTTCCTGCTGGACCTTCAATACCTGAAGCGCGAGAAGCTGGCCGTGACGCTGCTCGCGCTCTTCGGCACGCTGATTTCGGCAGGAGCGGTCGCTTCGCTGATGTACTGGCTGTTGCCGCTGGTGGGCATGCATCCGCATTGGATCGAGTGCATCTTCTTCGGCGCGCTGATCTCTCCGACCGATCCCATTGCGGTGCTCGAGATGCTGCATCGCACCGGCGTGGCAAAGAACATCCAGGCGCAGCTTGCGGGGGAGTCGCTCTTCAACGACGGTGTCGGCGCGGTGCTGTTTCTCGCCGCTCTCTCCGCTGCGCGCGGATCCCGGCCAACGGCGGGCCACCTTGCCTTGTCGCTGATGTTGCAGTCCGGTGGAGGTCTTCTGCTGGGCGTCGCGCTGGCGTGGTTCACCTCGGAGATGATGCGCCTGTCGGACGCTTACCAGATCGAGATCATGCTGACGCTGTCGCTGGCGCTCGGCGGATACTGCGTTGCGGAGAGCCTGCATGTCTCCGCGCCACTGGAGGCCGTGGCGGCGGGGCTCGCGCTGCGCCGCTTCAATCTGAACCACCACCATGCCGAGATCGCGCACGAGAGCCTCGACCGTTTCTGGACCGTGATCGATGAGATTCAGAATGCTCTGCTCTTCGTGCTGGTAGGGCTGGAGGTGCTGGCGATTCCTTTCAGCGGCCAGACGATGGCCTCGGGCGGCGTCGCGATTGCGGTGGTCACATGCGTCCGCCTGGGCGCGGTCTCGCTGGTGCTCTGGGCGGTGCGTCTGCTGCAGCGCGGGCATGAGACCTCGATCGTGACGCTGACCTGGGGCGGGCTGCGCGGCGGCTTGTCGATCGCGCTGGCGCTCGCCGTGCCGGAGGGCCAGGGCCGCGTCTGGATTCTGGTGACGACTTATGTTGTGGTGGTCTTCTCGATCGTCGTCCAGGGCGGCACGCTCGATATCTTCCTCAAGCGCATGAAGGGCCAGCGCAGGCTCGCTTGACAGCATCGCCGGCTCTGACGAACATCGTCTGAGACCGACACTGTGACTGGAGACCTCGACCTATGCGAATCGCACGCGCGCTGCTTCCGCTGCTGCTCCTTTCGACCGCGATGCTGAACGCCCAGACCCCCGCGGCAGCGAACCAGACCCCCACCGCAAAGGCCATCCTGGCCGTGCTGGACAGGCAGGTCGCCGACTGGAACCGCGGCGATATCGACGCCTTCGCCACGGGCTATAAGAACTCGCCGGACATCCTGTTCATCGGACGCACGATCAATCGCGGCTACGCGGAGATGGTCGCGAACTACCACAAGGGTTATCCGACGAAGGAGCGCATGGGCGTGCTCAGCTTCTCGCAGCTTGAGGTTCAGCCGCTGGACGCGCGCTTCGCCACGGCGACCGGCCACTTCCACATCGAGGCCTCGGCCGCGGCCGGCGGCAACTCCGACGGCTACTTCCTGCTGGTGTGGGAGAAGACGGCCGACGGCTGGAAGGTCGTGCGCGACGATACGACCGGGCTGCCGCAGCCCAAGGCGAAGTAAAGACTCACTTTGCCGCTTCTGCCTGTTCTTGCCTTTCTCGGTAGTCCTCCTCGCAGAGGATTTGTCGTTGTTCTCGTTCAAGTCGTGGGCGGACTCTCGCGCCGCATTGACAGAGCGGAACCGGATTCCCATACTTTAAAATAGCGGTGCGCGGCAAAACAGAGGTGCGCGGCCATGACGATTCAAATCGATATCGACGAAGACGTTCAAGAACTAATCCGGCAGCGCATCGCAAGCGGAGCTTTTCGCGACGCTTCGGAAGTGGTGTCTTTTGCGCTTCGTAATTCCGACGATACGGGCCAACCAAAACCTGTTGATGAAAAGAAAAGCTTTTACCGCCTGATTCGAGAGTCTCCGTTGATGGGTTCAGGTGTCGAATTCGAGCGGATTCAGGGCTTTCCGCGAGAGATCGATTTTGAATAGCTACTTAGTCGACACCAATGCCGTTTCAGAACTGATGAGACCGCACCCCGACCCGCAGGTCGCCGCATGGTTGGATGATACAAATCCAGATTTGCTGTTCGCGAGCGTAATTACGTTCGGCGAGATTCGTCTCGGGATAGAGAAGTTGCCAGCCGGAAAGCGCCGCGCTGAACTGGAAAGCTGGCTTCGCGTTGGAGTCCTGCCTTGGTTCGATAAGAATCTCTTGCCCGTGACCCGCAGTATTGCCGATCGTTGGGGCAAGCTGACGGCGGATGGGCGGCGAAGAGGGTTCACCCTTTCCGCTGGCGACGGTCTCATTGCCGCCACCGCCCTTGAGCACGATCTCACCCTCGTCACGCGCAATGTGAAAGACTTTCAAGGACTGGGCGTAGCGATCTTCAATCCCTGGGAAGACCAGCCCTAGCAAGAGGAATCCCTTGTCCCTGAACTTCCAGCTCCACAACACCACCGCCCCCGGCGGACGCCGCGCCACCCTCACCCTGCCTCACGGCCCGGTGGAGACGCCTGTCTTCATGCCCGTCGGCACCGCCGCCACCGTCAAGGCCGTCCCGCAGGACGTGATGGAGCGCATCGGCCAGAACGGCACGGGCGCGCGGATCATCCTTGCCAACACCTATCACCTCTACCTGCGGCCGGGCCATGAGCTCATCCGCGAGATGGGCGGCGTCCACAAGTTCATGAGCTGGGACCGGCCCATGCTCACCGACTCCGGCGGCTTCCAGGTCTTTTCGCTCTCGAAGCTGCGCAAGATCTCGCCCGAGGGCGTGGAGTTCCGCTCGCACCTCGACGGCAGCAAGCACTTCTTCTCGCCCGAACACTCGATGAAGGTGCAGATCGCGCTCGGCGCCGACATCATGATGGTCTTCGACGAGTGCGTCGAGCACCCCGCCACCTACGAGCGCACGCGCGAGTCCCTCGGCCTGACCCATGCCTGGGCCGCGCGTTCGAAGGCCTACTTCGACGAGCATAAGCACGAGGTTCCCTGGCACGAGGAGCGCGGCGGCCAGCATCAGAACCTCTTCGGCATCGTGCAGGGAGGCATGTACGCGGACCTGCGCAAGGAGTCGGCCGAGCGGCTCGTCGAGATGGACTTTCCCGGCTATGCCATCGGCGGCCTGGCGGTCGGCGAGCCGCGCGAGGTCACCCGCGAGATGATCGCGCGCACGCTCGAATGGCTGCCCAAGGACAAGCCCCGCTACGTCATGGGCGTCGGCTACCCGGACGAGATCGAGGAGTACGCGCGCATGGGCGTCGACATGATGGACTGCGTGCTGCCCACGCGCGCCGGCCGCCACGGCCTCGTCTTCACGCGCAACGAAGACGGCGCGATCGAGCGCCTGAACATCAAGCGCACGGAGAACGCACGCGACCCCCGGCCCATCGACGCCAACTGCACCTGCATGGTCTGCGCCCGCTACACCCGCGCCTACCTGCGGCACCTGTTCACCTCGGGCGAGGCGCTCTCGGCGACGCTGTTGAGCATCCACAACCTCGCGTTCTACCTGGATACGATGACGCGGGTGCGGGCCGATCTCGCCGCATCCCCAGCCGTTTGACCCGCCAACAAGGCGTGTCATGCTGAACGAAGTGAAGGACCCGCGTCTCGCCCGGACCTGTAAGTCTTTCCGGGCCAGGCCTGAATACTCCCAAATGAGTCGTCGCAATACGGCGAAGTTGCTGTAATTTTCCGCCATGCGCAAAATCATCTTCGTGCTTGGCCCCAGCTTCGCTGTGTGGACGGTGGCCGCCCTGGGGCAGGCGCCGTCTCCGGACGGCTCCAACTGGCGGCGTCTTCAGCAACTTCCGCCTCACACCAAGATTCATCTCTCGGCGGATCGAGGCGGCCGTACCTGCACGATCGACCAGGTGGACGAAGAGCAGATCGCCTGTTCGCACAGCGGCATCACCGGCCGCCACAGCTATACCTATGCGCGGTCCGAGGTAAAGAGCGTCAAGCTGGCGCATTACCTCCGGTCGAGCTTTACCGGACTGGCGGCGGGCGGCGCGATAGGCCTTGTCGCCGGCGTCGCCTCCGCTCACGGTCCGCAGTGCAACAACAACAGCCCGGGGTTCTGCCTGAACATCGTCTCGAACGGCACGGTTTGGACGGTCACCACGGTGCTGGGCGCGGTCGTCGGCACGGCCATTGCGGGTCCAACGGACATCACGCGCGGGTCGGCGATCTACCGCCGGCCGTAAGCGCCGACATGAATCTTTTCCACCGCGCAGATAGTCTAAAGAACTGTGTTATTCTGTGATTCGCTGGGGACGTGCGCCTTTGAATGCCCCGATCCTTTGAGATCGACCGGTTTGCCACCGCGGTCCTATACCGCATCCAATCCACCAGCGCCTTACGAAACAACCCAGGGATCGCTCCGTCTGGATGAGTCGGGTCTAGCCCGAATAGCAGCGGCGCCTGAAAATTTTGAGTGCAGGAGTGCGTACAAACGTGGCTGACGAGATTGATAAGTACGACGACGATTTAGACAAGCTGATCGATACAGGCAAGGAAAAAGGCTACCTCACCTACGGTGAAGTGAACGACCTGCTCCCCGGCGACATCACCACGCCCGACGAGCTCGACGACCTGATGACGACTATCAACACCCAGGGCATCGAGCTGGGCTCGGAGTCGCGTCTGGATCGTGACAAGTACGAGCCCGAGGCCGGTGAAGAGGGCGAAGACGTCGAGCTGGACCTCTCGCCCGGCACGCTCGAAAAGACGAACGACCCCGTCCGTATGTACCTGCGCGAGATGGGTACGGTGCCGCTGCTCACCCGCGAGGGCGAGGTGGAGATCGCCAAGCGCATCGAGCGCGGACAGATCCGCGTCATGAAGGCCATCTCCCGTTCGCCGATCGTCATTCGCGAGATCGTCGGTCTGGGCGAGGACCTGCGCCGCGGCGTGCGCAACATCAAGGAAGTGGTCACCTTCGACGAAGAGGAGCTGACGGAAGAGATTCTGCAGTCGCGCGTGCGCGCCACCGTCGCCCGCATCGACGTGATCGTCAAGCACCAGAAGAAGGTCACCGGCCTCGAAGAGAAGCTGGCCGCGCCCGCCGGCAAGGACGCCCGCGCCAAGGCCAAGGAGGTCCGCAAGCTGCGCTGGCTCATCGGCCGCGAGCATGTGTACATCAACCGCGTGGTGCGCGAGTTCAAATACACCAACGGCGAGAAGAAGCGGCTGCTCGACAAGGTCAACAAGACCGTCGACGCGATGCGTACGCTTGAGCGCCAGATCAAGTCGCTGGACGTGAAGTACGAGAACTCGAAGTCCGAGGAGCTGCGCAAGGAGTACAAGCGCCAGCAGAAGAACTGCCGCACCGACCTCGAGCGCGTCGAAGTGGACGCCGGCATCTCCATCGCCGACCTGAAGCGCACCCAGCGCGAGATGATCCAGGGCGACATGGACGCGGAGAAGGCGAAGCGCGAGCTGATCGAGGCCAACCTGCGCCTCGTCGTCTCGATCGCCAAGAAGTACACCAACCGCGGACTGCAGTTCCTCGACCTGATCCAGGAGGGAAACATCGGCCTGATGAAGGCCGTGGACAAGTTCGAGTATCGCCGCGGCTACAAGTTCTCGACCTACGCGACGTGGTGGATTCGTCAGGCCATCACCCGCGCCATCGCAGACCAGGCCCGCACGATCCGCATCCCGGTGCACATGATCGAGACGATCAACAAGCTCATCCGCACCAGCCGCCAGTTGGTGCAGGAGCTTGGCCGCGAGGCGTCGTCTGAGGAGATCGCACGCCGCATGGACATCCCGGTCGCGAAGGTCCGCAAGGTCCTCAAGATCGCGCAGGAGCCCATCTCGCTCGAGACGCCGATCGGTGAAGAGGAAGACTCGCACCTTGGCGACTTCATCGAAGACCGCATGGCCGTCAGCCCGTCCGACGCCGTGATCGCGGTCAACCTGAAGGAGTACACCAGCCAGGTTCTCCGCACCCTGACCCCGCGCGAAGAGCGCGTGATCAAGATGCGCTTCGGCCTCGAAGACGGCTCGGAGCACACGCTCGAAGAGGTCGGCCAGAGCTTCCAGGTAACGCGCGAGCGCATCCGGCAGATAGAGGCCAAGGCCCTGCGCAAGCTCCGCCACCCGAGCCGCAGCAGGAAGCTGAAGGCGTTCGTCGATGGGGTGAAGGAAGCGTAAACAGCAGAACGCATGAAAGGGCCCGCCAAATTCGGCGGGCCTTTTCTCTTCAAGTAAGGTGGAATCATGTCGAACGGCAGAACTATAAAACTGTTTCTGGTGGATGGGACACCACTTGGCTTGGTAACCGCAGAGATTCCTAACTGGACTGGGCACATATTAAGTGCTCCGCGTACCCGCCTTAGCGAGGCGCTTTCGCGTGACGAAGCTGGCCGGACCGGAATCTATTTTCTAGTCGGAGAAGAAGCGGGTCGCCTCAAAGTCTACGTCGGTGAGGGAGATTGCATCTCCGTTCGGATTAAAGCTCATGCAAAAGATGAGGATAAAGAATTTTGGGAGCGTGTCTGCCTCGTAACATCAAAGGACTTCAATCTCACCAAAGCGCATGTTCGTTATCTAGAAAGCAGACTTGTGGAGATAACGGCTGCAAATAGCAGGGCAGATGTCATCAACGCCACCCAGCCAATAGGCGGTAGTTTGCCCGAAAGTGATCGTGCAGACATGGAATTTTTTGTTGCGCAGCTACAAATGATCCTCCCAACTCTGGGGCTAAATTTCTTGAGTCCCAAGCCTGCACTGCCCGACGTCTCGCCGGTTTCTCCAATGATGATCCCCAGCGAGCTTCCGGTTAGTCCAGCAGCAGCCACAGCCGGTGCAGTTGAATTATTTTTGTCTCATGCCAGCACCGGGGTGCAGGCAAGGGCGGTTGACGTCGACGGTGAGCTAACTGTCCTCAAAGGATCACTCGGCACAACGCAGCAAAACGCCCAGAATTCCTATGGCGGGTTGAGAGAGCAGCTCATATTGGCTGGAAAACTTCAAATTATCGGAGGAGATAAGACGGAATTCATTGAAGATGTCGTATTCCCGAGTGCATCCGCCGCAGCTGCAGTCATAAATAATCGCAATTCCGCTGGTCCACGAGAATGGAAGCTCAGGAACGGGCTGACGTTGCGAGAGTGGCGAGACAGTCTCATTGATCTCAAATAGACAAGGTGAATCGCGATAGAGTAGTTGGTTACTGCCAGCTCACCGCGCTCGCCGCCGAGTGGTCGAACTCGATATACGCGTCGCCATGCGCGTCCGTCTGCACGGAGACGGCCGTACCATTCACAGTCGCCGAGTGTGGGTGCGAGAACTTCCAGCGCAGGATGATATGCGCCGCCGCGTCGCCAGCGATGTTCAGCGTATCGCCTGAGCGGACAACCGTGCGGCCTTCGAAGTCCGTGATGCTGGTGGCCGTGCTTGCCGCCGCGCCGAGCAGTTCATACACCCGCCGGTCGTCGAGCGACTTAATCTCCTTGTTGCCGGACTCCGACTGCGGGACGAGGGTCATCACGTCCTCGGGAATCTTCGGCAGGATCGTTCCTGCTTTGGCGTAGACGGGGATCGCATCGAGCGGCGCCTTTGCGACAACCACCTTGCCCCCGCCGACCGGCTCGCCCGTCCAGAAATCGACCCACTCGCCCGCCGGCAGGTAGACCGCGCGCGAGGTGTTCTCGTCGATCACCGGCGCGACCAGCAGGTCTGGGCCGAACATATACTCATCCTTGGTGACGCGGGCGCGTTCGTCGTTCTGATGCTCCAGCACCAGCGCGCGCATGATCGGCATGCCGGTCTTCGCCGCCGTCTGCGCCGCTGCGTAGCGGTAGGGGAACATCGACATGTGCAGGATGGAGTAGCGCTTGTAAGCGTCGAGCGCAGCGGTTCCGCCGGCGTTCCGGTCGAAGTTCCACGGGCTGATGTTGGCCGTGCTCATCACCTCCATCAGCGGCGAGAACGTCGCATACTCCGTCCAGCGCATCAGCAGCCGCGCGTCCGGCGTCGTCGAGGTGGCGAGGTAGCCGCCCAGGTCCGCCGCCCACAGCGGCATGCCCGACAGCCCCGCGCCCAGCCCGGCCGTCACCACCGTTGGCAGGCCGTTCTCCGGGCTGAAGCTCGCCTCGTTGTCCCCGCCCCACAGAAAGCCGATGCCGTTCGCGCCAGTCGAGACCGACCGTGCGAAGAGGACGCCGTTTCCCTTCAAGTCCTTTTGAATCAACTCCTCGACCGCGTTGTTGTACAGAACCCCGTACTTGTTTCGCATCAGCCGCGGGTCGGTTCCGTCGGCGAACTTTACCGGCCCCAGAAAGGCGCCCTCGGCGTCGTCGTCCTTGAAGCCGTCGGCTCCGGCGGCGATCGCCTGGCGAAGCTGATCCTGCCACCAGCGCTTTGCACGCGGATTGGTGAAGTCGATCAGCGAGCCCTCACCCTTCCACCAGTGGCCCACGTACGGGCCGCCGTCGATGCTCTTCACGAAGTAGCCGTTCTCGGCGGCCTCCGCGTAGGTCTCGGCAGCGGGGTTCATCTTGTCGGCGAAGCCCGTCTCCTTCGGCGTGTCGGACTTCGAGTTGATCCACGACGTATGCCAGAGCACCATCTTGTAGCCCTGCTCGTGCAGGTGCTTCACCATCGCGGGCGCGTCGTCGAACTGCTTCGGATTGAACTTGTAGTCGTTGTAGCTCGTCGTCCAGGGCGAATCGATCAGGATGACGCTCGCCGGCAGGCCGAGTTCGCGCATCTTGTCAATATCCTCCATCACCTCGGCCTGCGACTGGTGGAAGTCGCGCGACTTCCACGGCGCAAAGGCCCAGTAAGGCGGCAGAACGGCGCGGCCCGCCAGCGCGGTGAAGTGCTCGAGGATCTCCGGAAAGCGCGGGCCGGTGAAGAGCACGATGCGCAGCTTCTCGGCGGCCACGTCGACGAGGATGTCCGTCCGGCTGACCACGTTCAGGTCGAAGGTGGCTTCGGCGGCCGTGTCCAGCCAGAGGCCGTAGCCTGTGGTCGACATGAAGAAAGGAATAGGCTTATAGGTCGTCGTGCCCTTCGGCCCGGCGTCGTCCTGGGACGAGTTCCGCAGGATCGTATGCGCGTGGTTCAGCGCATCGAAGTGCTCGCCCAACCCGTAGTAGGCGGCTGCGTCCGCGATGCGGAAGCGCCAGTAACCCACGGCGTACGCGACCGAGGTCAGCTCGTAGACGCCCGGCGCCAACTGCTTCAGGTGAATCTTCGAGGTGGAGACCGGTTCGCCGTTGAAGTCGAAGTCGCGAATCTGCAGCGGCCCCGGATCCTTCACCTCGCGCGAAAGCACCTTGCCCGGCAGATTCAGCGCGATGGTGTCCTCGTCCTTGCGGATGAAGCCTTCGACCGGCGTCTCGTTGCGCGGAGCTGCGGGCGCGGCGGTCGCGCTATCCGGTGTGATGTCCGCCGGAACGGGCTTCTGCGCCGGCGCGGCGTCCTGGGCGAAGCCTGCCGCCGAGCTCAACGTAAGTGCCGCCGTAAGAAGCCAACGTGCCCGCATCTGATCCGCCATAGACCCCATTTTCTTAGCCCTTCCGTTCGGGTGACCCATCCTTCCGGCGTGCTGCCGGAAGATTGGGATGTAATATGCCCGAGCCTGTTCCGTCCCACCCTTCGCTCAAAGGCGCGCGAAGGATGGGATGCCCACGCATGGATGGGGCATGCGGAGCTTACATGTTGGTGTGGCCGCCGCGCATCTCTTCGTTGAAGCTGGGCTTGATCGCCGCCAGCGCCGCCGCGACCTCAGCCCGGTACTCGGCGTCACGCGCCATCAGGCTGGCCGTCGGCATGGCGAAGCCATCGGCGCCAAGCTCGATCAGGCCCTTGCCGGCGAGCGCCTCGGCGTTCTTCTTCAGCTCGTCGAGCGTCGTGTTCAGGTACTGGGCGTCGCGTGGGTCGAGCAGCCATACCGGCTCGCCCGCGCCCAGCACGCCCGACAGCCAGAAGGTCTTCGCCGCCAGAAAGCGCGTGCGCTCCTGCTCGGTCGTGTCGTTGAAGCTGAACTTGCCTGTCTTGACCGAGTAGTAGCGCGTGGTCACCGGCACGGGCTGACGATTGCCGCTCTTCACCAGCTCCAACTGCCCCTGGTCCATCGTCTTGCGGACGGCGTTGTAGATGAAGCCCTCGGCGAACGGCTGCTCCGGCGCCTTCACGACCGCGCGGAAGGTGACCGTCATGGAGGCCGAGATCTTCGCATGCAGAATGCCGTCGCCGCCGTCGGCCAGGTTCACCTGTCCGTGAACGAGCGAGGTGTCCGCCCCGGCCGACGAGTCGTGAAACGGCCAGGCGAACTGCGAGAAGGTAAGCGGCAGACCGTTCAGCGTGAGGTAGGCATCCGGCCGCGGATTGCGCATCCGCACCGCAGCCTCGGCCAGCCATGCGGCCAGCCCGTCGGCAAAGTCGAAGCTCTGCGAGAGTTCGAGCTGCAGGGTCCTGGCCGGATTCGCGGCCAGCGCCAGAACGAACCGGGTGGTCGGCGCGCCGGAGATGGCGGTCGCCGGCTCGGCGGAGAGGACGGTCAACCCTGCGGCTGCCGCGGCGGCGGCCACCTGGGCGGGGAGTGCGGTGTTCGGTGCGGCGATCGTAAGCTGGCTCATCGAAAAATCATCCTGCGACGCGCTCGGAAAGCTGCGTCGTGTTAAGGGCACGGCTTCAGCCGTGCAGATACCGTCGTTGTCTTGCGGCTTCAGCCGCTAAGGTACGCTTGCGGGTCACAAACGCAAACCGTACCTCAGCGGCTAAAGCCGCCCTGCTGCTGAAATCTCTACGGCACGGCTGAAGCCGTGCCCTTAACGAAGGACGAAGCCCCATGCCTCGCCCGCTCAATCAACCTCATTCTACCGGCGCGAACACTCCACTGGCAGGCGCAAACCACCGATTTCCACCACTCGCCGCAGTCTTCCACCATATATAGATGCTCGGCGCATTCAATCCCGCGCAGATTCCTTGACAGGGAGCAACCGGTACGCGATGCTTAACCCCTAGCAACCTTTTCCACAACGGCGGAGCTGTGTCTCTTGCCTCCGGTTGCAACGTCTCCAGAAAGAAACTGGCAGCCGTCCTCTGCGAAATCGCAGGCGCGGTCGCCCGATTGGTATCGACCGAAGTGAATCTCCTGGCAACATGGCTTTTTCAGAGCGTTGGCGGCTTCAATCTGTCCAGCCTCACGAGCATCGCTCCGCTCGTCCTGATGTTTGTGGCGTTTTACTTCCTGCTCATCGTGCCCAACCAGCGCAAGCAGAAGACCTGGGCCGCCATGCTCGCGGCGCTGAAGAGCGGCGACCGCGTCACCACCAACGGCGGCCTGCGCGGCACGATCCTGCAGGTAAAGGACGATACCGTCACGCTGCGGCTGCCGCCCGACGGCCTCAAGGTCGAGGTCGTTAAGAGCGCCATCGCCACCGTGACGACGGACGAGCCCGCCAAGTAGCCCGGCGACCGCCGAAGACATTCGCGACAACGATTTTCCCGAACCTTTATATAGACTGAGAAACTTTCATCATGGGCAAGAACCTCACCGGAAAAACGGTCTCCATCTTCATCGTCATCGCCATCTTCACCTACGGCATCTTCTTCGGCACGAATCTGCCGCATAAGGGCTCGCTGAAGTCGATCCTGACGGACAATATCCACCTGGGACTCGACCTGAAGGGCGGCACGCACCTCGTGCTCGCTGTCCACGTGGAAGAGGCGATCGGCAGCACGACCGACCGCGACGTGGCGCGTCTCGAGGCCGACATGCAGGGCCAGCAGATGCCCGGCACGGTCGCGAAGCTCGACTCCGCCCACCCCGAGGTCATCACGGTGAAGGGCGTTCCCCCGGCCAAGAGCAGCGACTTCCGCTCGCTCGTCGGCGGCCAGACCTACACCGACTATGCCGTCGCGCCGCAGACCGATGGCAGCTACAAGCTGACCATGACCCAGCGCGCGATGGAAGACCTGAAGACCCGCACGCTCGACACCTCCATCGAGACCATCCGCGAGCGCATCGACAAGCTCGGCGTCTCCGAGCCGGTCATCGCGAAGTACGGTCTGGGCGACAACCAGATCGTCGTCGAGCTGCCCGGCGTCGACGATCCGGCTCGCGTCGAAGATATCATTCAGTCCACGGCCAAGCTGGCCATCCACGCCGTTCTGCCCAACGGCCCGTGGGCCAGCGACGCCGAGGCGATGACCGGACTGCAGGGCGTCGTTCCGCCGGACGCCATGCTCGTCCACGGCACAGGCTCCGCCGGAGCTCCGGACATGGTCTACGAGCTGAAGCGCGCCTCCGAGGTCGAAGGCACGGACTTCCGCGATGCCCAGCCCTCGCAGGATATCAACGGCCGCCCGAACATCTCCTTCACCCTCACCACCGAGGCCGGCGACCGCTTCTTCAAGTACACCGACGCCCACAAGCAGGGCAGCGCCGACCCCGGCGCCATGGCCATCGTCCTCGACAACAAGGTGCGTGAGGTTGCGAGCATCCAGTCCGGCATCCGCGACCGCGGCGAGATCACCGGCGCCTTCACCCGCCAGCAGGCCGACGACCTCTCGCTGATGCTCCGCACCGGCGCTCTGCCGGCCTCGATCTCTTACATCGAAACCCGCACGGTCGGCCCGTCGCTCGGCGCGGCCTCCATCCGCCAGGGCGTCGTCGCGGCCGTCGCCGGCATGCTCGCCGTCATGGTCTTCATGCTGATCTACTATCGCGGCTCGGGCATCAACGCGGACTTGGCGCTGCTGCTCAACCTGCTGATTCTGCTCGGCTTCATGGGCTTCTCGCACGCGACCCTGACGCTGCCGGGCATCGCG
The DNA here is from genome assembly GCF_900188085.1 of Granulicella rosea. Taxonomy (GTDB): domain Bacteria; phylum Acidobacteriota; class Terriglobia; order Terriglobales; family Acidobacteriaceae; genus Edaphobacter; species Edaphobacter rosea. The sequence goes on along the minus strand of NZ_FZOU01000001.1, from coordinate 400,270 downwards.
GGTGTGATCCTCACCATCGGTATGGGCGTCGACTCGAACGTGCTCATCTTCGAGCGTATCCGTGAAGAGCTCCGCGCCGGCAAGACCGCCGCCGCCGCCGTCAAGGAAGGCTTCGACCACGCCTGGATCACGATCGTCGACACCCACGTCACGACCATCGTCTCGGCCGCGATTCTGTTCCTCTTCGGCACCGGCCCGGTCAAGGGATTTGCCGTCACACTGACCTTCGGTCTGCTCGCCAACCTGTTCACGGCCGTCTACGTCTCGCGCCTCATCTTCGACTCGCACCTCCGGAACAAGGAGCGCGGCGCCGCCCTGTCGATCTAAGCCTTTTGTTTGTCATCCTTCGCGCAGCGGAGGATCTGCTTCTGTTCTCATCTTTAGATTTGCGGGCCGCCCTCAAAAGCCCCGCCGAGGTTACAACGTGGAACTGTTTCGTCAAACGAACATCGACTGGCTGGGGAAGAAGTGGTTCTTCCTTGGCTTCTCTCTCATCTTCTCCGTCGCCGGAGTCCTCTCCATGCTCTTCTGGCACGGCATCCCCAAGGGCGTGGACTTCAAGGGCGGCACCGCGATCCGCGTGAAGTTTGACTCCGCGCCGAACGAGGACCACCTGCGCTCGGCCATGGATCGCGCCGGCATCAAGGACTTCCGCATCCAGCGCATCGGCTCGGCCGTCGGCGAAAACGCCGTCAACGAGGAGATGATCTCGCTGCCCGAGTCCACCGCCTCCGACGCGAACCACGACGCAGGCCGCGCCGCCGTGCAGTCCGCGCTGACCTCGAACTTCCACGACACCGGCTTCTCTATCCAGCAGGTCGAGATCGTCGGACCCACCGCCGGCAAGCAGTTGCAGAAGCAGGCCCTCTACGCGACGCTCTACTCGCTGGTCGGCATGCTGGTCTACCTCTGGTTCCGGTTCGAGCTGATCTATGGCGTGGCTGCGGTTGTGGCCGTGTTCCACGACACGCTCATCACCGTCGGCGCCTTCTCGCTCACCAACCAGGAGATCACCCTGACGGTCATCGCGGCCATCCTGACCCTCATCGGTTACTCGATGAACGACACCGTCGTCGTCTTCGACCGTATCCGCGAGAACCTGGCGCTCAGCCGCCGCGAGACGCTCTCCGAGGTCGTCAACCGGTCCATCAACCAGACGCTGAGCCGGACCGTGCTCTCCTCGGGCCTGACCTTCCTCACCGTCCTCTGCATCTTCCTCTTCGGCGGCGAGGTGCTGCACGGCTTCTCGTTCGCGCTGGTGATCGGTATTTTGATCGGAACCTACTCGTCGATCGCGGTCGCCGCGCCGATGCTGGTGGCCTATCAGGACTGGCGCGCCAGCAAGGGCAAGCGCGCGACCCTGCCCGCGGGTCGTGTTCGGGCATAGTTTGCACCGGCGCCGGGGCAGTTTCGTCTCACAGAATCAAAGCATTAGGCTTAATCGCGGATTCGATGCAAAATAATTCAAACGATATGCAACTTGGGGCTCCGGATCGGGAACAAATCTGGAGCCCCTGGTGTCTAAACAAGACAGCACCGATCTTTCGCAACTCCGAGGCTGCCCATGTTTGAAGATTCCTTAGTCGATTCCGGCGGAAAACTTAAGACAAATTCTCAGAAGTGGATGATTGCCACCTTTGCTTTCAACGGCATTCTCATCTGCGTCATGATTTTGATCCCGCTCATCAATCCGGAGGCGCTCCCGAAGACCGCGATGACAGCCATGCTCTCCGCGCCTCCTCCGCCTCCGCCCCCGCCTCCGCCGCCACCTCCGGCCGCCGTGGTGAAGGTCATCCCGCATGTCAGCGAGATTGACTCGGGTCTGCATGCGCCGACCAAGATCCCCAAGAAGATTGAAATGATCAAAGAGGACGCAGCTCCTCCGCCGCAGGTTGCCGGTGTCGCGGGTATGTCCGGCATGACCGGCGGCTCGGCTGGCGGCATCGCCGGCGGCGTCCTTGGCGGCATGGGTTCCGCTCCCACCCCGGTGGTTCGCGCGGCGCCGGAGAAGCCGAAGGGTCCGCAGCGCGTCTCGGGCGGCGTCATGCAGGGTTCGATCCTGCAGAAGACGACCCCGGTCTACCCGCCGATCGCACGTGCGGCTCACGTCTCGGGCGCGGTTGTTCTGCACGCGATCATCTCGAAGACGGGCTCGATCGAAAATCTTCAGGTCATCAGCGGTCCTGAGATGCTGCGCGCAAGCGCGCTGGACGCCGTGAAGCAGTGGCGTTACAAGCCGTATCTTCTCAATGGTGAGCCGACGGAGGTCGACACCACCGTGACGGTCAACTTCAACTTCGGCGGAAACTAGCACTCGCTAGCCGGGTTTCCCGAAAAGGTTCTTCCCGTAGCACTCCCTGCCGGAAACGTCGGCAGGGAGTATAAGATCAACCAGCTTGGATCGAGGCTAAAGTCTCAACATCCTTGTAGCTCTTGGCCTTCACGGGCTTTAGACTTTTGTTTCACCGCAACCGCGAAGTTCTGAAAAACGAAGTTTAGATCCAGACTTTATCTCGGAGGAAACACTCAAGTGATTCTCGCTCATCTCGCAAACGCCTCGCTCGCCCACGTCACCGCCTCCCTCGCCATGTTCCAGGAAGCGAACAGCTTCTCGCTCCTCTCCATGTGGGCCAGCATGAGCTGGATTCCGCGCGGCATCGTCATCATCCTGTTCATCATGTCGATCTGGTCGCTGGCTGTCATGATCGATCGCGCGCTGTACTTCTCGGCCGCCCGCACCCAGTCGCGCGAGTTCGCGCCCAAGGTTGCCGGCGCTCTGAAGGAAGGCCGTCTGGATGAGGCGATCAAGGTTGCCGACCGTTCGAAGAAGTCGCACCTCGCCGAGGTTGTCACCGCCGGTCTGCAGGAGTTCCGCAGCTTCGGTGGCGGCGGTTCCATCTCGGAGGCCCAGATCGAGTCGTCGCAGCGCGCCCTCGAGCGTTCGGAGGCGATCGTTCACTCCAAGCTGAAGCGTGGCCTCGGCAGCCTGGCGACCATCGGTTCGACCGCGCCGTTCATCGGCCTGCTCGGCACCGTCATCGGTATTCTCAACGCGTTCCAGTCGATCGCTGCTTCGAAGGCGACCGGTATCGGCGCAGTCGCCGGCGGTATCTCGGAGGCTCTCGTTACGACCGCCTTCGGTCTGATCGTCGCCATCCCGGCCGTTATGTGCTTCAACTACTTCACCAACAAGGTTGAGGCGTTCGACGTCGAGATGGACAACTCTTCCTCCGAGCTGGTCGACTACTTCATCAAGCAGAGCCACCGCTAAACACCCGTAGCACCTGAGCGAGAATCACCTGGGCCCGGTTCGGACGTTCGCAGGATCGTCCGGACCGGGAAGCCGGTTCCGCCAGGGTAAGGCCGCAGCAAAGTTAGAGCTCGAATGCCCGGACAACCCGGACGGAGTGTTAGCACATGGGAATCAATAAGCGCGACGAAGGCAAAAAGGTCAATTCAAACATCAACGTCACCCCCATGGTGGACGTGATGCTTGTACTCCTGATCATCTTCATGGTCATCACGCCCATGCTGAACAACAAGGTAAACGTCGATCTGCCGGTGGCCGTGGCCGCTGTCGCGATGGAAGACGCCAACAAGGAAGATGCCGTGACGGTCGCGGTCACCCGCGACGGACATATCTTCCTCGGTGGCGACTCGATCACGGTCGACGAGATGGGCACCAAGATTGCCGCCAAGCTCGAGAACAAAACCAGCAAGGAAGTCTTCCTCCGCGCCGATGGCCGTTCCAACTACGGCAAGGTGATGGATGCGGTCGACGGTATCCGCGCAGCCGGCGTCAGCCAGCTCGGGATGCTGACGGAGCGCAAGGACAACTAAGTACGGTCAAGCACAAAGGTCAGCAGCCGAGAGCGTATAGCCCGGCCGCAAAAGGAGAATCGCTATGGGAATGGGTGGTGGAGGTACAGGCGGGTCAGTTTCGGAGATTAACGTGACTCCGCTGATCGACGTTCTTCTGGTGCTGTTGATCATCTTCATGGTCATCGTGCCGGTAACCCCGAAGGGTCTTGAGGCGCTGGTTCCCCAGCCGCCGAAGAACAAGACCCAGGATCAGCCGGAGAACGACCGCACGATCGTTGTGCAGGTTCAGGCCAACGGCGCGCAGACCTCGTACAAGATCAACGAGGACTCGTTCAACAAGGCGGACATCGAACCGAAGCTGGCGGCGATCTTCGCGACTCGCCAAGAGAAGGTCATGTTCGTCAAGGGCGATAAGGACCTCGACTACAGCAAGGTCTCCGAGGTCATCGACTTCGGCAAGCAGGCTGGCGTCGATAACATCGGTCTGATCACCCCGCGGGTCGAATCGGGCCAGTAGTCTTCGGTTCACACGGCCAGAGTCCCCACAGTCGCAGGATTGTGGGGACTCGTCCGTTTCAAATCCTGCTGCGCTGCCAACTCCGCTCGTCCCGGAGCGCCTGTCGCCGCCCACCTCCGCACCGCTCACACGCCTTCCACTCGCCAGCTTCGCATGACCCGCCCGGGTCGCAACCGGCTAGAGATACGAAGGAGCAACGCCATGAGCATGAGCGCAGGCAGCACGCACGATTCCGTCTCCGAGATCAACGTCACCCCGCTGATCGATGTTTTACTCGTCCTGCTGATCATCTTCATGGTGATCGTCCCTGTCGCGCCGCGTGGGCTGGAAGCGCTTGTCCCGCAGGCGCCGAAGTCGTCCGCAGCTCCCGAGACAACGCCGGAGCGGACAATCGTCGTGCAGGTGCTGACCTCCGCCGGGAGTCCCGTCTACAAGATCAACGACCAGAGCTTCGCACAGTCGGAGCTTCTCCCGAAGCTGGCCGCGATCTTTGCAACGCGGCAGGACAAGGCGATGTTTGTGCAGGGGGATAAGGATCTGGACTACAGCAGGGTCGCCGAGATGATCGATCTTGGGCGGCAGGCGGGCGCGGACCGAATTGGGCTGCTAACGCCGGGGGCACGGCCCTAGGAAACTAGAACGCCGGGCATCCGGACTCCTTGTGTCTCGTAATCGGGACGCGGAGAGTCCGGATGCATCGGCTGGGGTGAGAAGAACAAAGGCTGGAGCAGATCCTGCGTGAGGATGAAAAGCAAAAAAGCTACGACAAGGACACGCAAAACGGCGACATTGGCCGGAAGCGGAGAGGCGTTCAGTCGCCCTTGCCGCTGAAGGACCACGTCCGCACCGGGCCGACGTCCACGTGGACGAACTGCGACACGGGGTAGTAGCCGACGCCGCCGGCGTGGAAGCTCTCCGCCAGATCGCGCAGCTTCGCAGTCGCCAGGCCCGGCACCTTGATGTCGATCGCCCTGGCCTGTACATGCTGGCTGTTCTTCGCCACGCCGGTGTTGGCCGAGCGGCCGCGCAGATAGTTATTGCTCCACGGCGTCCGGTAGCCGCAGACGATGTCGATCACGCCCTGTGGACGACCCAGCTTCGCCATCATGGAGTGCAGCAGGTCGAACTCCTTCGGGTCGTAGTGGCTGACGTCGTTCGTCCGGTGGTCGCGCAGGAAATAGTTCAGCTTCGCCAGCGCCTCGGGAATGTAGGTCTCGCCGACCTTATAGACGATGTCGATATCCTCGCCCGTGTGCAGATGGTGGAGATGCAGGCTGTATCGCTGGCCGCTGAGGCTATGAATCGAAAGGCCTTTGCCCGCCACCTCATCCGTGCCGTTGGTCTCGGCCGCGTGTGCCGAAACCGCCAACATGCTGAAAACAAGAGCCGCCGCCACACGTCCGCACCACGCTAACCGCTGAATCATCGATACTCCCGGGGGTCTTTGAAGTCTGCATCAAAATCTCGTTCGGCAAATGCGATCCGCAAATCGCGATTCGATAAATTCAGTCTACCGGAGCCGGCCGCAGAAAAAAGAAGCGAGATGTAATATTCGTGTCACATCGGGCAACCCCATTCCATTTCCGGACGCCGCCGTTTAGTGGCAAGCTATGGATATGACTTTCGACCTCGAATCGCTTCGCGTCCTGGGCGCGTTGATGGAAAAAGAGATGACGACGCCGGAGAACTATCCTCTGTCGCTCAACTCCCTGATCTCGGCCTGCAACCAGCGCAGCAGCCGGGAGCCGGTGCTCGATCTGACCGAGGACGACGTGCGCCAGGCGTTGCATGTGCTGGAAGACCTTGGGCTGGTGACGCCGACCCGCGACTCACGCGTGCCGAAGTACGAGCATCGCGCGCGCACGGTCTTCAATCTGCGCCGCGACGAGACGGCGGTCATCTGCCTGTTGCTGCTGCGCGGGCCGCAGACGCCGGGCGAGATCCGCAGCCGGTCCGACCGCATGCACAGCTTCGACGATCTGGGCTCGGTGGTCTCCACGCTGGAGCGGCTTGCGAGCCGGCCGGCCGCTGGACCGGAGGCGAAGCTGGGCGAAGGTCCGTTGGCGGTTCTGCTTCCGCGCCAGCCCGGCGCGCGCGAGGCGCGATACGCGCATCTGCTGGGCGATCCCGCCACGCTGGCTGCGCACTCCGAGCCTGGTCCGGTTCGCGCGGAGCGTACGGCGCCTTCGCATTTGGAAGCCGAAGTGGAAGCTCTGCGCCTTCGCATTGAGGAGCTGGAACGGAGGTTGTCGGCGTTAGAATCGGGTGCGTGATGCGGCGGCCTCTGGGCTAAACTCAAGCCAGCGGAGCCGAGACGAATTCGCTTCAAACTGCGATGACGAACACCCCCCAATCCGCCACGACGCCCGACCTGACGCCCGATCTACTGCGCGTCCTGGAGACGCTGCCGGACGCCGTGCTGGTGCTGGACTTCGAGTGGCGTTTTGTCTACGCCAACCATGCAGCGCGCCGGATCAGCCGGCTCTCCGACGGCGAGTTGCCGCAGGCGACGCACTGGCAGCTTTATCCGCAGGCCGCCGGCACGGAGATCGAGGTTTTTTACCGCACGGCGATGGAGAGCCGCGTCTCCGCGCGGCGCGAGATCTTTTATGCGCCCTTCGATATCTGGCTCGACATCACCCTGCAGCCCGTCTCGCAGGGGCTCGCGCTCTACTACCGCGAGATCACCGAGGCCAAGCGTACGGAGGCCAGCCGCGAGGCCGCGCTGCGCCAGTTTCACCAGGTGCTGGAGGCTTCGACCGACGCGATCGTCTGCATCGACCGCCAGTGGAACTGCGTCTACGCCAACAACGTGGCGGCGCGGCTGCTGCAGGGCAATCCGGTGGGGAAGAACACCTGGAAGGATCTGCCCGGCAATCTGGAGGAGCCCTTTTATTCGAACTACTGGTCGACCATGGTGCATCGCACGCCGACCGAGTTCGAGGCTTACTATCCCGAGCCGCTGAACATCTGGTTCAAAGTCTACGCCCGCGCCTTCGACGAGGGCATCATCGTCTTCTCTCGCGATATCACCGCGGCCAAGCTTGCGGACCAGGCGCGCGAGGCCGTCGCCCGGCGGCTGCAGGAGGTCTTCGATATCACGTCCGACGGCATCGTCGCGCTGGACCGGAACTGGAACTACACCTTCCTCAACCGTCGGGCGGAGGAGTTGATGCCCGGCAAGCCCAACCTGCTGGGCAAGAACTTCTGGGAGGAGTTTCCGGCGGCGATCCACAGTGAGGCGGGCAGCTACCATCGGCGGGCCATGGAGGAGGGGATCGGCGCGGACTTCGAGACCTACTACGGCGAGCCGCTCTACCGTTGGTATGCGATCTCCACCCGCCCATCGGACGACGGCATCGTCTTCTTCTTCAGCGACATCACCGAACGCCGTAAGTCCGAGGAGACGTTGCGCAAACAGCAGGAGCTGCTGAACGAGGTGCAGCAGACCGCGCGCGTCGCGACCTGGGAGATGGATTTCATCACCCGTGAGCTGACCTTCGGCCAGGGTTCGTACCCGGTCTACGGTCTGCCGCTCGGCGAGATCGATTCGATCTCGAAGTTCTATAGTGTCATCGCGCCCCGGCATCATGAGCTGATCCGCGAGAAGGCGGCCGAGGCTGCCCGTACGATGCGACCGGTGACGATCGAGTTCCAGGCCCTGCCGCCGACCGGCGAGAGCATCTGGCTGGAGGCGCGGGCGCAGGCTATCGCGGCGGACGGCGCACCGCGCTACCTGCAGGGCATCACCTTCGACATCACCGACCGCAAGCGCGCGGAGGCGGCACGCGAGGCGGCGGCGCGGCAACTGCAGCAGGTCTTCGAGGTCACCTCGGACGCGATCGTCTCGCTCCATCGGGACTGGAAGGTCAACTACCTCAACCGGCGGGCGCGGGAGCTCATGTCGCGGGTGGACGGTTTGATGGGCGCGGAGTTCTGGCAGGTCTATCCGGAGCTGCTCGGGACCGAGTTCGAGCGGCAGTACCGGCGGACGATGGAGACCGAGCTGCCGTCGGAGTTCGAGGCGTGGTCGCCCGTTTCGGAGCGCTGGATCTCCGCCGAAACACGCGCCACCAGCGAGGGCATCGTGGTCTTCTTCCGCGACATCACGCAGCAGCGAGAGTCGGCGGAGGTGTTGCGCGAGCAGAGGGAGCTGCTCGCCGTCGTGCAGCGTGCAGCGCGCGCCGCAACCTATAACATCGACCTCAAGACGGATGTCGTGACTTTTGGGCCGGGCGCGTTCGAGGTGTATGGACATCCGTTCGCGGATTTGACGGACCTGGCCGCGTTCCGCAAGCTGCGTTCGCCGCGCCACAATCAGGCGGTGGCAGACGCCGTGGCGCTGGCCAAGCGGACGTTGCGTCCGGTCACGGTGGAGTTCGAGATACAGGACCGGACCGGCGAGCCGATCTGGGTGGAGTCGCGCTTCCAGGCGATCGCCGAGGACGGCGTGCCGCGCTATCTGCGCGGCATCGCGATCGACATTACGGAACGCAAGCGCAATGAGGCCGTGCTGGTGGCCAGCGAGGCGCGTTATCGCGTGCTCACCGAGCTGAATCCGCAGGCGCTTTGGATGGGCGACGCCCAGGGTAATATCACCTACGCAAACCAGGGCTTTCTGGACTATCTGGGCCGCAAGCTCTCGGATATCGCGGGGCTGGGCTGGCTCGACGGATTCCCCCCGGAGGAACGCGACCGCGTCGTCCAGGCCTGGACCCGCTCGGTCGAGACCGGCGCCGACTACGAGATCGAGGCTCCCATCCGCAGGGCCGCGGATGGCGCCTTCCGCTGGTGGAGCCTGCGGGCTCTTCCGGTACGCGACGAAGCCGGGGTCATCCTCTACTGGCTGGGTGTCGGCATGGATATCCATCAGGCGCGCACCGCCGCCGAGGCTCTGCTCGCGCAGCATGAGGAGACGGAACGCCAGCGCGCCGAGCTTGAAACCGTCTACGAGACGGCTCCCATCGGCCTTGCGCTCTTCGACCCGGTGGAGTTTCGCTACCTGCGGCTGAACGAGCGGCAGGCGCAGATCGTCGGCCTGCCTAAAGAGCAGGTGCTGGGCCGCACACTCACCGAGATTGCGCCGATCGAGGGTCTGCGGGAGATGTTTGAAGAGGTGGCTGCAGGTGCGCCGATCCGCAACCGTCTGCTCGAAGGCGCGGTGGCGTCCAGCCCGAACGAACATCGCTACTGGACCGTCAACTACTTCCCGGTCTACGGGCCGGACGGCAAGGTGCAGGCCATCACGGCGGCGTCGCTTGAGATCACGGGCCAGAAGCGGGCGGAGGCGGCTCTGATTCAGAGCGAGAAGCTGGCCGCGGTGGGTCGGCTGGCCAGCTCCATCTCGCATGAGATCAACAATCCGCTGGAGGCCGTCACCAACCTGCTCTACCTGATTGCGATGACGCAGAATCTGCCGGAGGACTTGAAACTCTACGTGCAGATGGCGCAGTCGGAGCTGGCGCGCGTCTCGCAGATCGCGACGCAGACGCTGCGGTTTCATCGTCAGGCGGTCAGCCGCACGAGCGTGGTCGCGTCGGAGCTGATCGGCGCGGTGCTGAACCTCTACCAGGGACGGCTCGCGAACTCGTCCATCAGGGTGGAGGCGCGCTACGACTCGCAGACCCACATCCTGTGCTTTGAAAACGACATCCGCCAGGTGCTGAACAACCTGATCGCCAACGCGATCGACGCCATGCGTAACGGTGGACGGCTGGTGGTTCGGGCGCACGACGAGGTGGACACGCAGGGCCGCAAAGGCGTACGCCTGACCATCGCCGACACCGGCCACGGCATGAGTCCGGAGGTGCTGGCACGCGTCTTCGAGCCGTTCTACACGACGAAAGATCTCAACGGAACCGGCCTCGGTCTCTGGATCTCGGAGGGGATCGTGCAGCGCCATCATGGCCGCCTGCGCGTCCGCAGCAGCGAGCACGCACGCCATCATGGCACGGTCTTCTCGCTCTTCCTGCCGTGCATCCCGACCGAAGACTGAGAGAAGAAGGGTATGGATTCGGTACGCATCGACAAGTGGCTCTGGGCCGCACGCTTCTTCAAGACGCGCACGCTGGCGTCGGACGCCTGCGGCATCGGCCGCATCGAGGTGAACGGCGCACGCGCCAAGGCCTCGCGCGATGTGAAGGTGGGCGACCAGTTGAAGGTGAAGAACGAGGCTGGCGAGTTTCAGATCGAACTGCTGCAGGTGACGGAGTCGCGCGGCTCGGCGGCGGTGGCGGCGACGCTCTTCCGCGAGAGCCCGGAGAGCATCGAGGCGCGCAGGAAGGCCGCCGAGGAGCGCAAGCTGATGCTCGAAATGGGCGGCATGGCCGAAGGGCGGCCGTCGAAGCACGACCGCAACGCGCTGAACAAACTGCGCGGGCGTATCCACCGGTTTTAGATTCAGGGGTTCATGAGCCGACAGCTCTCGAACACTCCTTTGCGTTTGCGTGTCTCGCCCATGAACCCTGCCAAACGCCTCTATCGCCGCGCTCTCCACGCCATCGACCGGCGCAGCCTGCCCACGGTGGGCGAGGCGCAGGCGATCGCTCATCCCTTCGACGCGGAGCATGGCGTCGACACCGGCGGCTACATCCCCGGCGAGACGCTGAGCGACGACCTCTACTCCACCGACTACTACGGCATCGCGCCGTCGGCCCTGGCGCTTGCGCTCGATCATCTCGCCGCGACCGGTATCGATCCCCGCCGCTTCACCTTCATCGACATGGGCTGCGGCAAGGGGCGCGCGATGCTCGTGGCCTCGCGGCTGCCCTTCGAACGCATCGCGGGGATCGAGCTCTCGGGCGAGCTTTGCGCCGCCGCTCGCGGGAACGTGCGGAGCTTTCAACCGCACTGGCCCGTTCTGTCGAGCTTCGACATCCTCCACGCGGACGTTACGTCCTGCGCGCTTCCCCAGACGCCGCTGGTGGTCTTCCTCTATCACCCGTTCCTTGGCCCCACGCTGCGGCAGGTTCTGCGCGGTTTGGACGACAGCGTCCGCGAGCATCCGCGCGAGGTCTACCTGCTCTACGCCAACCCGACGTACGACGCGATCATGGCGGAGTTCCCGTTCCTCGCGCAGCTCTGGTTCTACAAGCTGCCGCTCTCGCCGGAGGATGCGGCCGCCGATCGCCACGGCATCACGCACGAGACCTTCGCGCTCTACCGCCACGATCCGCGCAAATAAATTCACCACGCCGGCGGAAATAGGCGCATCCTAAGCTCCATGCCCAATCCGTACGACGCGATCATTATCGGAACCGGGGCTGGTGGCGGAGCGCTCGCGCGCGAGCTCGCCCTGGCCGGCAAGAACATCCTCATCCTCGAACGCGGCAACTTCATGCCGCAGGAGAAGCTGAACTGGGACACCTCGGCCGTCTTCCTCGACAACCGGTATCACACCAGGGAGGTCTGGCAGGATAAGGACGGCAACGACCTGCATCCGCAGCAGGCCTACTTCGTCGGCGGACAGACCAAGGTCTACGGCGCGGCCCTGTTCCGCATGCGCGCGGAGGACTTCGGCGTCATCCAGCACAAGGGCGGCATCTCGCCCGCATGGCCCATCGGCTATGCCGACCTCGAGCCGTACTACACGCGCGCCGAGGAGCTTTACCACGTCCACGGCGACCTGGGCGACGCGCCCTCGGTCCCCGGCGGCTACGGCAGCAGCTTCGATCCCACTGAGCCCTTCCACTCGAAGAAGTACCCCTATCCCTCTTTTGGCAACGAGCCGCATATGGCGTCGATCGAGGTGGCTGTGCGCAAGCTCGGGGTCAACACCTTTCCCATTCCACTGGGGTTGAAGCGCAACGCCGCCGATCCGCTCGCGTCGAAGTGCATCCGCTGCGACACCTGCGACGGCTACCCCTGTCTTCTCCATGCCAAGTCGGATGCCGACATCAACTGCATCCGCGAGATCATGCACCTGCCGAACGTTACGCTGATGACCAACTCGCGCGTGCTCTGGATGTTGACGAACTCGACCGGCACGGCGGTGACGGCGGTGGAGGTGGAGCATGTCGGGCCGAACCACGTCGGACAGCAGAAGGGAATTGCGCGGTATGAGGCCGGCTTCTTCTGCCTGTGCGCCGGCGCGGTCAACTCGGCGGTGATCCTGCTGCAGTCGACCAGCGACAAGCATCCCCGCGGGCTGGCGAACAACTCGTCCGACCAGGTGGGTCGCAACTTCATGTACCACCAGGCGGACGCGCTGCTCGCCATCTCGACCCAGAAGAACGACGACAGCTACACCAAGACCTGGGGGACGAACGACTTCTACCTCAAGGACTCGGACCCGGCGTACCCGTTCCCGCTGGGACAGGTGCAGCCCGTGGGCAGCTTCCACTTCGAGATGATGAAGGGCGACGCGCCCGCCTTCACGCCGGGCTTCGTGCTCGAGACGATGAAGCAGCACGCGGTGCCGTGGTGGCTGACGACCGAGGACCTGCCCGACCCGAATAACCGCGTCACGGTCGAGAGCGCCGCGCCCAGCTCCCTGCCCAGCCCGCAGCCCGGCCTCTTCGGGCCGCATGGCTCGGGCGACACCGGGTTGGTGAACGAGGCTGGCACGGTGCCGATCGCCGCGCCGCGCCACATCAAGCTGAGTTACACGCCCAACAACGTCGAGAGCTTCGACCGGTTGAAAGACCGCTGGGTGCAGGTGTTGAAGGAGGCGGGCCACGCCACGACCTCGCTGCCGCTGCATGCGTACTTCAAGAAACGCATCCCGCTCGAAGGCGTCGGCCACCAGAACGGCACGTGCCGCATGGGCAGCGATCCGCATACCTCCGTCGTCGACGCCAACTGCAAGGCGCACGACCTCGATAACCTGTACATCGCCGACGCGAGCGTCTTCGCCAGCGCCAGCGCGGTGAATCCTTCGTTGACGATCATCGCGAATGCGATCCGCGTGGCGGATCATCTGCTGGCGGAGCGGCTGCGGTGAGCCCGTGCACCTCCCCGATCTGTCATCCTGAGCGGAGCGCAGCGTAGCCGAAGGACCTGCTTTTCGCCTGGAGAGCCTCGCCAGCCCGGGCGAAACGCGGGTCCTTCGACTACCTCTTTCGCGATGAAGCTGCGAAAGACTCCGCTCAGGATGACAGCGTTATGGTTGGATGCCTCTAAGCACCCCCCTCACCACACTCGCCACGTCCCAACCCTCTCGCCACTGGGATAAACTTGCGAGGTTGACAGAGGGTTGGGACGCGGCATTGAGCACGACACAGAGACGAGCCATCATCATCGGCGCCGGCCCGGCGGGTTTGACCGCTGGCCTTGAACTGCTGCGCCGGACGGACATTCAGCCGGTACTTTTAGAGGCGAGTGAGGAAATTGGCGGCATCTCGCGCACCATCCGGTACAAGGGCAACCGCATGGACATCGGCGGGCACCGCTTCTTTTCGAAGTCCGACCGCGTCATGCAGTGGTGGATGGACCTGATGCCTCCCGGCGCGGGCGCGCATGGCGAGACGATCAGCTACCAGGGCAAGGCGCGCGCGCTGGCCGTGCCGGCGCACCTGCCGGAGGAGCCGGTGCTGCGCGGCATCGGCCCCAAGGACCACACCGCATCGGCCGAGCGGCCCGCCTACAGCCCGGAGCTGAAGCCCGAGGCGCTGGTCGTCGCCGCGCCGCCGCCCGATCCGGACCTCATCATGCTCATCCGGCCGCGCAAGAGCCGCATCTACTATCTGCGCAAGTTCTTCGATTATCCCATCACGCTGACCGCGACGACGATCCAGAACCTCGGCCCGGTGCGGATGGCGAAGGTCGGGACCAGCTACCTGCTCTCGCGCGTGAAGCAGATCTCGCCCGAGAACAGCCTCGAAGACTTCCTCATCAACCGCTTCGGCCGCGAGCTCTACCTTACGTTCTTCAAGAGCTACACGGAGAAGGTGTGGGGCACGCCCTGCGACCAGATCTCGGCCGAGTGGGGCGCGCAGCGCATCAAGGGTCTCAGCCTGACGACGGCCCTCAAGCACTTCGTCAAGAAGACCTTCAGCCCGAAGCCCAAGGCCGCGCCCGGCAGCGAGGACGTCGCCCAGAAGGGCACCGACACCAGCCTGATCGAGCGCTTTATGTACCCGAAGTTCGGCCCCGGCCAGTTGTGGGAGCATGTCGCCGAGCTGATCCGCGCGGGCGTCGAAGGCCCGAACGGCCAGGCCAGGGGCGAGATCCACATGGGCTGGAAGGTCGTCGCGATCCATTGCGAGGGCGCCCGTGTGACCAGCATCGACGCAGTCAACGACGCGGGCGAGACCCAGACCTTTACCGGCGACTATTTCTTTTCGACCATGCCCATGCGCGAACTCATTCAAGCCATGGACGCCCCTGTTCCGGCGAACGTCCGCGAGGTGAGCGACGGCCTGCAGTACCGCGACTTCATCACCGTCGGCCTGCTCGCCGACCGGCTGAAGGTGAAGGAGATCGACGGCGGCCTGCTCAAGGACACGTGGATCTACGTGCAGGAGCCTGACGTGCTGCTGGGCCGGCTGCAGATCTTCAACAACTGGAGTCCGTATCTCGTCTCCGATCCATCGAAGGTCTGGATTGGCCTCGAATACTTCTGCTACGACACCGACGACCTGTGGAAGATGGAGGACGAGGCCCTGAAGCGATTCGCGATCGCCGAGGTCGCGAAGATCGGCATCCTCGAAGCCGGCGCGGTCAGTGACGGCCACGTCGTGCGCGTGCCCAAGACCTATCCCGCGTACTTCGGAACATACGAGCGCTTCGATGAGCTGCGCGACTACACGGACTCGTTCGAGAACCTGTTCCTGGTCGGCCGCAACGGGATGCACAAGTACAACAACCAGGACCACTCCATGCTGACGGCGATGTCGGTCGTCGACGGCCTCGCCGCCGGCCACGTCGACAAGCCGTCGCTGTGGAAGATCAACACCGAGCAGGAGTATCACGAAGAAAAGAAATAAAGGAAGAAGAGAAATGAAGAAGATTCTGCTCCTGCTGGTCGCCGCCGCCATCGTCTTTGTCATCGTCATGAAGCTGCGGCTCTACATCCGCGACCCGCTCGCGAAGGTCGAGCGTGACGATATTGCCGTGAACGGCGACGTCCGCGTGATGATCAACTATGCGAACGACGTGCTGCTCGAAGACCTCAGCCACGGCCAGCACCGCATCTACCTGGTCCAGCACTGGAACCGCACGCCGGGCGTGCCGGTGCGTCCGCTGCAGTGCCTGCAGGGCGTCGTCTGCCTGACGGATGCGGAGCAGACCGCGGTGACGCCCATCGCCGGCGCCGGACGCGGCGTGTCGATGAGCGACACGCTGGTGCAGTTCGTCGATGAGAGTGGTTCGAAGGTGAAGATTACGCTGCGGTAATTTTCAGCACTTTACAAACTTGTCTTGCTCGCAGGCGATTTGACGTTTACCGTCTGCCGGCCGGCAATCGACATGCCTGTCGTCCTTCGCTACTCTCAGGATGACAAGCGTTTGGGCCGGTGCTAAAGCCGTGCCGTTAAAAAGACGATCTACAAACAGGGCGACCTACCAACAAGACCAACTGCGAACCGAACAAGACGAGCCCGCCCCTTGAAAATTAACACTCTCCCCGGATAGTGGTAGCCCCTGACACCCCGGAGTCTGCGAAGCTGGTGTAGAGCCTCTCATGCGCATACTTCCCCTGCACGCCCGCGTCCTTGCCCTTCTCCTACCCGCGCTCCTGCTGGCTGGCTGCGGCGACGGCGTGACCACGGCCGGCTCCGGCGCGACGATTATTCCGCCGATCCTGATCGGTACGGCCAGTTCGCTGCCCGGCGCGCAGTTGGGAATGTTCTATTCGAACCAGTTTCAGTTTTCGGGCGGCAGCTCGCCCTATACGGTCTCGATGACCGGCGGTACGCTGCCTCCGGGGCTGTCGCTCTCAAGCCCCGGCAATCTTTCGGGCACGCCCAACACGCTCGGCACATACAGCTTCAACTACATCGTGAAGGATTCGAGCGCGACCCAGCTTTCGGCGACCGGTTCGGCGACCGTGACCGTCTCGGGCGTCGTCGTACAGGTGAACACCGCGCAGACGCTCGCGGTCGTACCCGCCACCGGCTACGGCCTGCACACCTCCGCCTACGACACCAGCCTGGCCGATACGGCCGCGCTACCCGCGCTTTTGAAGAACACCGGCGTCGCCATGCTGCGCTACCCTGGCGGGTCGTACTCGGACAACTACCACTGGGCGCAGTACGCCATGACGCCCATCGCGGCGTCGGACCCCGGCGCCTGCGGCATCATCTCGAACGGCTATCTTGCGCCCGGCAGCGACTTCGGCGCCTTCGTCCGGACGATGCAGGCCTCGGGCGCGCAGGGCATCATCACGGTCAACTACGGCTCCAGCGTCGCGAACTCCCTTGGCACGGTCTCGACCAGCACCTACCAGACGCCCACCTGCTCCGACCCCAACACCTACGGCCAGCCGCAGGAGGCCGCCGCCTGGGTCGCCTACTCGAACGGCAGCCCGTCGAATACGCAATCCATCGGCATCGACGCCGCGGGCTTCGACTGGAAGACGGTCGGTTACTGGGCCACGATGCGCGCGGCCAAGCCGCTGCCGGTCGACGATGGCTTCAACTTCCTGCGCCTCGGCCTGACCAACCCCATCGGCATCAAGTACTGGGAGATCGGCAACGAGATCTACTACAACGGCTACGAGACGGAGAGCGTCGAGAGCGACCGGCACGCGCCGTATGTTTACCCCGATGGCTACAGCGCCACCGCCGTCGCCAACCCGCGCGTGGGCGATGCGCGGCTCTCGCCCGCGGCCTATGGGACGAACGCCATCGGCTACATCCTGGCGATGAAGGCGGTCGACCCGACGATCAAGATCGGCGTCGTCACCTCGAACGGCATCGACCCGGTGCCCTCGACCTTCAACCCGGCGGTGCTGGGCGCGGTCTGCGGCGGCACGAACTTCGACTTCGCCGTCATCCACTACTATCCCGGCACGTACAACGGCGTCACGGCCGCGCAGATGCTGAGCTCGCCGCAGGGCGACCTCGTCCCCATGGTCGCCAACCTGAAGAAGCAGCTTGCACAATACTGCCCGTCCAACGCCGCGAACATGCAGGTCTTCGTGACCGAAACCGGCCCCAACGGAACGATCCTGCCGGGCACGCCGGCCGCCGTCGAAGGACTCTACGCCGCGCACGACACCCTTACGTCGCTCGAAGCAGGCGCGTCCAACATCGAGTGGCTGGAGCTGCACAACGGGACCTATCTTGCCGAGGGCACGGAGGCCACCGGCCCCGCGTACTACGGCCTGGAGTTGGCGCACATGCTCGCCGGCGTGGGCGACGCGTTGGTCGCGACCACCTCCACCAGCAGTTCGGTGGTGGTGCACGCCTCGCTGAAGGCCAATGGCCAGAAGGGCGTCATGCTGGTCAACTCCGACCCCGCGAACGCCGTTGCGGTGCAGGTGTCGGTCTCCGGCAGCACACTGGGCGCGACGGCGTCGCAGTATACCTATGGCATCAATACGGTGCAGGGTTCGCCCACTCTGGCGGCGGCTACCGTCTCCGTGGCCAACGGGAATACGGTGTACGTGATGGTGCAGCCTTATAGCGCGACCGAGCTGATTATTCCGTAGGGTTTTGGACTCTGCACAAAATCTCGTCATCCTGAACGTAGTGAAGGATCCCTGTATTGGCTTTCGTCTTTGCCGTTGCTCTCGCTTGAACGAGAACCAAGGCAAGTGCAAAAGCCAATACAGGGATCCTTCGCGTTGCTCAGGATGACGAGCATTTTGGGTGGGGCGCCCACGGGCCGCGTAGTTACAGATTCTTCAACGCCGGATACACCTCGCGATACCGCGGATAGGCTGCCTGCATCGCCGCCGCATCCTTCGGTTCTATCGTTGCCGCGGCGCGAATCGTCGCCGCGCAGGCCGCCTGCACGGTAGGCCACGCGCCGGCGCCCGTTCCTGCCAGCAGCGCCGCGCCGAAGGCTCCGCCCTCCTCGGCTTCGAGCAGCTCGACCGCGTGGTTGTAGACATCGGCCTGAATCTGCCGCCATAGCGGACCCCGCGCGCCGCCGCCGCCCAGACGAATCTTTTCGACCGGAATTCCCAGCTCGGCGAAGAGCGTGAAGGTGTCCTTTAAGCTAAAAGCAACGCCTTCGAGCACCGCGCGGACGAAGTGACCCAGCGTATGCGACGCCGTGATGCCGGTGAAGGCCGCGCGCGCCTTCGCGTCGAGATGCGGCGTGCGCTCGCCGAAGAGGTACGGCGTCCACAGCATGCCGTCCGACCCGGCGGGGACGGCTGCGGCCAGCGCGGTCAGCTCGTCGTAGCTGTGCTTCGGGGCGAAGGTGTCGCGGAAGAAGCGGAAGCTCAGACCCGCGCCGTTGGTTACGCCCATCACGTGCCAGATGCCCGGCGCGGCGTGGCAGAAGGTGTGCAGCCGGCCCTTCGCGTCCTTGGTCGGCGCGGCGGTCGCGGCGAAGACCACGCCCGAGGTTCCGATCGTCGACGAGACCGAACCCGGTTCGAGAATCCCCATGCCTACCGCGCCGGCGCCCTGATCGCCCGCGCCCGCGACGACCGGCGTGCCGATGGCGAGTCCGGTGGCGGCGGCGCCCTCGGGCGTGATGTGCCCGCAGACCTCCGGGCCCTCGAAGAGCGGCGGCAGCCACGACATCGGGATGCCTGCCGCCTCGGCGACTTCAGAAGACCAGCGGCGGTTGGTCACGTCGAGCAGCAGCGTGCCCGATGCCTCCTGCATATCGATCGCGTACGCGCCCGTCATCTTGTAGCGGACGTAGTCCTTTGGGCACATCACCTGCGCGATTTTGGCGAAGATCTCCGGCTCATGCTCGCGCACCCACAGCAGCTTGGTCAGGGTGAAGTTCGGCAGCGCGGGGTTGCAGGTCAGCTCGATCAGCCGCTCGTAGCCGATCTTTTCGGTCAGCCAGTCGCACTGCGGCTGCGTGCGCTGGTCGCACCAGATCAAGGCCGGACGCAGGACTTTGCCGTCCGCGTCGAGCATGACGCAGCCGTGCATCTGGCCGGTCAGGCCGGCGGCCTCGACCGTGATGCCTTCGGCCTTCGCGGTCGCCATGACGCCCGAGATGGCGGTCTGCGCGGCGCGCCACCAGTCGTCGGGATCCTGCTCGGCCCAGCCGATCTCGGCCGAATGAATCGGCGCATGCTCACACGCCACCGAAGCCGCCACGCGTCCCAAACGATCTACCAGTACGGCGCGGGTGCCGCCGGTGCCTACGTCTACGCCTAAGAACATGTTTCCTCCTGAAACGAGGTTTGGATTCTGGATAGGTCCGGGCTTCGGCCTGGACAAACCAACAAGCGAAAGATTCGGGCTTTAGCCCCAGGGATATGGGTTCGTCAGCTGAGAAACCATATCCCCGGGGCTAAAGCCCAGATTGTGCCGGCCCGACTTGTCCGGGCTGAAGCCCGGACCTATCCCGAAGTTATCTGCCACGCACGCATCTTGGCAGCGTTGCCAAGCGTTGATCGAAAATGGTGGCTAATGGAAGATCCACTAACCACCATTCACGAACAACGAACCACTAACTTTTTACTGCCTCAAGGTGGCTCTGGCTTTCGCCCGGCTGAATGCGGTAGCCCGCGAGGCCGTAATAGATGATGAACAGGTAGCAGATGAAGGGCAGGATCAGCGCGCGATGGATGCCAACCCTATCCGCCATGGCGCCCATCAGCACCGGCACGCCGGCGCCGCCGACGATCGCCTGCACCAGCAGGCCGGAGCCACGACCGGTCAGCGGGCCAAGCTCCGCGACGCCCAGCGTGAAGATCGTCGGGAACATGATGCTGTTGAACAGGCCGACCGCCAGGATCGTCACCATGGCGACTGTTCCGGTCGTGAGCAGCGATCCGAGCACCATCAACGCCGCGCCGCCGCCGACCAGCACCAGCAGCTTGTTCGGTGCGACCCGCTGCATCACGGCGGCGCCGACGAACCGTCCCACCATCATGCCTGCCCAGTAAAGCGTAACGAGTTGCGTGGCGCTCTGCAGCGTCATGTTGCCGATGGCCGGGTCCGCGATGTACTTGGCGAGAAAGCTGCCGATCGAGACCTCGGCGCCGACGTAGATGAAGATGGCGAGCGCGCCGAGCCACACATGGCGATGCTTCCAGATGCTTTCCTTCTCCAGGTCGTTCGCGCCGGGACGGAAGTCCTGCGTCACCTCGATGCGCGGAAACTTGTACAGGGCGATGGCCAGTGCGAGCAGGATGAGGATGCCGGCGATCAGGATGTACGGCATCTTGACCGACGCGGCCTGATGAATGCGGAAGGCCATCGCGCCGGCCGGGTCGAGCGGCGCGGTCGCGGCAGTCGTCGCGCCCAGGATCAGGATGCTGCCGAAGTACGGCGCAACCGTATCTCCGAGCGTGTTGAAGGCCTGCGTCAGATTCAAACGGCTGGCCGCGGTCTCCGGCGGTCCAAGAATCGTCACGTAAGGATTCGCCGCCACCTGCAGTACGGTCACGCCCGCGGCGAGCACCACCTGCGCGGCCAGGAAGAGCGGATACTGCGCGGTCTGCGCCGCGGGCAGAAACAGCAGCGCGCCGACCGCCATGGTGATCAGACCCACGACCATCGTGCGCTGGTAGCCTACCGTCTCGATCAGCTTGCTGGCCGGCTGCGCGAAGAGGAAGTAGGACCCAAAGAACGCCAGTTGGATCAGCGAAGCCTTGAGGTAGGTCAGCGCAAAGATCGACATCAGGTGTGGGATCAGCGCGTCGTTGAGCACCGTGCAGAAGCCCCACATGAAGAACAGGGTGGTGACCACCGTAAGCGCGCCGCGATTGGTCGTGGAGCCGGAGCTTGCAAACTGGGTGTTGCCGGAGGATGCCATCGCCATGCGAGTAGGTGCCTGCTTTCCTGATTAGCTTGCTCGACAGGTGCTCGAGGAGAGTAAAGCTCGAATCTCTCTTTTCCGCATTTTCTATTCGAGCGGAACTATATGGTCCCGGCGGGACTGAAGTCAAATAAATAATCCAAGGCGTTCGATTCGCCGGAACCGGGAGAAAATCCGGCGTGGCCTAATTCCGAGAAAACCGTTACTTGGGTGTTTTTCGCCCGCAAATCCTCCATTCGGAGAGCGGTCGGACCACCCTCCGTTTCTCGCGCAAGATTGTCTTGCTAATTCCTAACGCGGAAGAATAATATCGCGCTGTGAACCCGGAAGATCGAAATTCAACCCGCCCTGGAGACTTTGAACCGCTTGCGGCGGAGCTGGCGCGGCGCCACAACCGCGACCTCCTGCTCCAGTTGATCCGCCTGCGGCAGCCGCTCTCGCGAGCCGATCTGGCGCGCGATTCCGGCATAAGGCCCAGCACCGTCTCGGTGGTGGTCGACGAGTTGAAGGCCGAGGGCTGGGTGGTGGAGGGCGGGTCCGTTGCGCGTCCGCGCGGACGGCGCCCGACCATGCTCTCGCTGAACGACCGCATTGGCGTGCTCGTGGCCGACGTCCATCCGCGACGCGCGGTGGTCGCGCTGCTCGACCTGCCGGGGCGCCTGCTTGCCCGGCGCATCATTCCACTGGCATCGCAGCCGCTCCGCGCGATCCAGGCCATGACGGAGTGCATGAGCGCCATGCGCGCCGAGCACGCCGCGATGACCATCAAGGGCATCGGCGTCAGCCTGCCCGGCCGGATCGATCCCGCGACCCAGCATCTGGTCTTCGCGCCAAACCTCAACTGGGTGAACCTCGACATTCGCGCCGCGTTCGAGGAGCGTATGAAGCTGCCGGTGGAGCTTGAAAACGACGCGAACGGCTGCCTGTTGTCGGAGCTCTGGTTCGGCCGCATGCAGGGCGTCCGCGACGCCGTGCTGGTGGCGATCGATGAGGGCGTGGGCACGGCGCTGATGACCAACGGTCGCCTGGTGCGCGGACACTCGGGCATGGCGGGCGAGTTCGGCCACATCCAGCTCGACCCCGCGGGCCCGCTCTGCGGCTGCGGACAGCAGGGCTGCTGGGAGACGCTCGCCAGCTCTTCGGCCGCGCTGCGCTACTACGCGGAGCTGGCGCCCGAGGCCGCGACGCCCGACGTCACCGGCCTGATGCACCTGGCCGAGGAGGGCGACCCGCAGGCGCTCGCCGCGCTCACCCGCCAGGCGGAGTACATCGGCAAAGGCCTGCGGCTGCTCACGGCGTCGCTCGCGCCGGAGACGATCCTGCTGACGGGCGAGATCACGTCGCTTTGGAGCATCTTCGGCAAGGTGATCGAGGCGAACCTGGCGACGAACCTGCTGGGCGGCATCGCGCCAAGGCTCGCACCGGCGGCGGATGCGGAGTCGGCGCGGCTGCGCGGGGCGGCGGTGGTGCTGCTGCAGCGGGTGATAGGACAGATGCTATAGAGCTTGCTCCTGAATAGGCCTCGGCTTTAGCCTGTGCAACAAGCACGAAGAAAGTTGGGCTCTGGCGCTTGCTCTTGGATAGGCCTGGGCTTTAGCCCAGGCACTCTAGACCCTCCGGGAAATGGGCTTCAGCCCTTGGGATATGGGTTTTTCATCATGCGCCAACGACCGCAAACCTATGCACTGACGGCCGTCTCTCACCAGCGACGCCAGACCTTCCAACGCGCCGCAAATGCCGAGCTCCTGATCGACACGTTATTCCGCTACCGTGACCAGGGACGCTACCTTCTTCATGGCTTCGTTGTCATGCCGGACCACCTGCATGTGCTGGCGACGCCCGAAGAGCCGATCGAAAAGATGGCCCAGTTGATCAAAGGCGGTTATTCCTTCGCCATGCGGAAGCAATACCCCGGCGAGGTCTGGCAGACCGGGTATCACGCACATCGTGTCACCGATGGCGAGGACTACCGGAATCAGCTCTCTTACATCACGAACAACCCGGTGAAGCGGCGCCTCGTCGATTACCCATATGTGCATACGCGGTTCATGGACCGTATCGATCCGACACCGGCGGTTTGGGCGACGTGAAACCCATATCCCGGGGCTGAAGCCCACGTGCCGGCAGGTCGTATCGTCGGGGCTGAAGCCCCGACCTATCCAGAAGCAAAAGCAACGGCCTACCCAGAAGCAAGAGCAACAGACCCATCCAGGAGCAAAGCAACAGTTCCTGAACGGGTCTAGGCTTTCGCACTTGGATAGGCCTGGGATTTAGCCCAGGCATTTGAGCCTCGCCGAAGAATGGGCTTCAGCCCCTGGGATATGGTTTGTATCCGTGAGAACCCAGGCCTACTTCTTCTGCGCGGCGATCCACTGGTTCGTCCGCTCGTCCAGCAGGCTCAGCGGCAACACGCCGCCGTTCAGCATCTCGTCGTGGAAGGTGCGGATGTCGAACTTCGGCCCCAGCTCCTTCTTCGCGCGTTCGCGCAGCTCGCGGAACTTCAACTGTCCCAGCTTGTAGCTCAACGCCTGCGCCGGCCACGCGATGTAGCGGTCGGTCTCGCTCTGGGCCAGCGGTTCGTTCACGTCGTTGGCCAGCATGAACTCGATCACCTGCTCGCGCGTCCAGCCCTGGGAGTGGATGCCGGTGTCGACCACCAGCCGCACCGCGCGAAAGAGTTCGCTGTTCAACCGGCCATAATCGCTGACCGGATCCTTGTAGAAGCCGATCTCCTTGCCAAGCTGCTCCGCATAGAGCGCCCAGCCCTCGGTGTAGCCGGAGTTGCCGGAGTGCAGCCGGAACTTCGGCAGACCCTTGATCGTCTGCGCGACCGAAAGCTGCATGTGGTGGCCGGGAATGCCCTCGTGATAGGCGACGGCCTCGTCGAGCACCAGCGTGCGCTTCGCGTAGTTCGATGTCGCCACGCTGACGCGGCCGGGACGCTTTCCGTCCGGCGTGCCCGTCTGGTAGTGCGTCGCGGCCGCGGCCTGGTAGCTGGGAATCGCCTCCACCGTCACCGGCGCGCCGGGGATGTAGGTGAAGAGCTCCGGCAGGCGCGGCTGCATCTGCGCGATGTACTTGCGGAAGTCGTCGAGGATCTGTTCGGACGACGTGGGCACCCACTTCGGGTCGCTGTTGATCGACTTGCGGAAGCTGGCGAGGTCGGGGAAGCCCTGCTGCTTCGCGATCACGGTCATCTCGGCGGTGATGCGGCCGATCTCGGTCAGGCCGAGGTTGTGGATGAACTCCGGCGTCAGGTCGGTCGTGGTGCGGCTGCGGATGTCGTTCTGGTAGCGCTTCGCGCCGCCGGGCAGGCTGGTGATGGCGAGCGCCGTGCGTCCGTGCGGGGCGTAGTCCGTCGCGATCCAGGCGGAGAAGGCCTTGTACGCGGGCAGCACGTCGGTGTTCACCGCGTCGGTCAGCTCCCTGGTCAGGCGAGCCTTGTCGGCGTCCGAAAAGCTTGCGGGAAACTTCTTCAGCGGCAGCAGGAACGGGTCCGCCGCGATGGTTCCTTCGCACTGCACGGGCACCTTTTCGAGCAGGAACTTCACCGGCATCAGGCCGTCCTTCATGCCTGCCTTCAGCACCTCCTCGGTCTGGGCGAAGACCCGCGGAACCTGGTGCAGACGCGCGATGTAGTCCTCATAGTGCTTCACGCTGTCGAAGGGCATGGCGTTCGGCAGGTCGGCCAGGCCGAGGTGCGGGCCGTCCACCTGGCTGACCGGCATCTCGAACTCCTTCATGTCGTAGTTGTCGAGCCCCTGCTGCAACATGCGCTCGAAGAGCTGGTGCGAGAGCACATCCTGCTCGCTGAAGCCGGCGGTCGGGATGGCTTTGATCCTTGCCAGGTACGCGACGGCGGCGGCGTGGCGGCGCTCGACGCCGGCCAGCGAGTAGTCGTCCATCTTGTCGTTGAAGCGGTAGTCGCCAAAGGCCGTCGCACGCTCGGGCGACTCCTTCAGGCCAGCCTCGTACTGCTCGTCGAAGAGCGCATTCTGCGCGGCCAGACGCTGGGCCAGCGTATCGGGAGCAGCCGCGACACAGCGTACGGCAGAGAGAGCAAGACAACCGGCGAGCAGGAGCGAGAGAGAAGATGTGCGCATGGTCTGGAGATTACCAGATCGAAGCCTTTGCACCCACCCCGCTTTCGCTTTACCATCGCCTGTAGTGGATAGCCCGCACATCAAATCCCGCGCCAAGTCGCCCGCCGACGATCCCGACCGCGTCGTCTCCGCCGTGCGCGTGGACGACGACGAGGCCTTCGAGCTGAAGCTGCGGCCGACGCGCCTCTCCGAGTTCATCGGCCAGACCAAGGCCAAGGAGCAGCTCGCCATCGCGCTCGAAGCCGCCAAGGCGCGCGGCGAGGCGTTGGACCACGTGCTGCTCTTCGGGCCTCCGGGCCTCGGCAAGACCACGCTCGCGACCATCATCGCCAACGAGATGGGCGTCGGCTTCCAGCAGACGGCTGGGCCCGCGCTCCAGATCCAGGGCGATCTGACGGCGATCCTTTCGAACATCAAGGACAAGCAGGTGCTCTTCCTGGATGAGGTCCACCGGCTACAGCCCGTGTTGCAGGAAAAGCTCTACACCGCGCTCGAGGACTATACCCTCGACATCATGATCGGCCAGGGGCCGTCGGCGCGGACGTTCGTGCTGGACATCAAGCCCTTCACCTTCGTCGCGGCGACGACGCGTCCGGGGCTGCTGTCGTCGCCGATGCGCGCGCGCTTCGGCATCCTGCTGCGGCTGGAGTTCTACACCGAGGACGAGCTGCGCTTCGTGGTCGAGCGGTCGGCAGAGGTCCTGCAAGTGCCCATCGACCGCGACGGCGCCGCCGAGATCGCCATCCGCTCGCGCGGCACACCGCGTATCGCCAACCGACTGCTGCGCCGCGTCCGCGACTACGCCCAGGTGCGCGGCAACGGGTCGATCGATCGCCCGACCGCCATTGCAGCGCTGGAGATGCTGGAGGTCGACGCGCACGGCTTCGACGAGCTCGACCGTCGGCTGCTGCGCACGATCATCGAAAAGTACGATGGCGGCCCCGTCGGCCTGAACACGCTGGCCGCCGCGCTGGCCGAGGAGCAGGACGCGTTGGAGGAGGTCTACGAACCGTTCCTGATCCAGATCGGCTTCCTCGATCGCACGCCGCGTGGGCGAGTGGCTACGAAGCTGGCGTATGAGCATCTGGGGATCGAGATGCCGCGCAGGTATAGCCTCTTTTAGCCCAACCCCGAACGCCTGTCATCCTGAGCGGAGTCGTTCGCAGTTTCATCGCGAAGGACTCCGCTGCGCTGCGCTCAGGATGACAAGTGAGTGGGTGATGCTTTGAAGAGCCGCTTCGTCGCGCGAATAACAATTCTCGCAACCCGGTTGTCGCGGCGGAGCAAACCTGCGTCCTACCAGCCCATGTCCAACGCGCGTTCGATCCGCGTGGCAAATCTTGCACGGCCCATATTTGGGCAAAGGACCGCAGATGCCAACCATCGAAACCAAAGACGGCAACACCATCTTCTACAAGGAGCAGGGAACCGGCGCGCCTGTCGTCCTTATCCACGGCTGGCCGCTGAACGCCGACATGTGGGAGAAGCAGGAGCTCTTCCTGGCCGAGAACGGCTATCGCGTCATCAGCTACGACCGTCGCGGTTTTGGGCGCTCTTCGAAGCCCCTCGCCGGCCACGACTACGACACGCTCGCGGACGATCTCGCCGCACTGCTCGATACGCTCGACCTCACCGGCGTCACACTCGTTGGCTTCTCGATGGGGGGCGGCGAGGTCATCCGCTACCTCTCGCGTCACGGCTCGGCGCGCGTGGTGAAGGGGGCGCTCATCTCGTCCTCCGTGCCGTTCATGGTGCAGGCCGGCGACAACCCCGATGGCGTGCCGCCCGAGACCTTCGAGGACTTCAAGAACGAGATCCGCAAGGACCGCTTCGCCTTCCTCGACAGCTTCGGGCCGAAGTTCTATGGCCGTACGCTGGTCAACCACACGGTCTCGCAGCCGGTGCTGAACTGGACCTTCGCGCTTGCCTCGCAGGGCTCGCTGAAGGCTACGCTCGTGGGCATCGACACCTTTTCGTCGACGGATATGCGCGCGGAGCTGCCTGTAATCACAACGCCCTTTCTCATCATTCACGGCACGGGCGACGCGACGGTTCCGGCAAAGATCGGCGGCGACGTCTCCGCCCGGCTGCTGCCCAACTCCACCTACATTCAGTACGAAGGCGAACCGCACGGTCTTTTTCTCACCGCCGCCGACCGGTTGAACCTCGACCTGGCCGACTTTCTCAGCCGCTAACCAGTCCGGCCAACGCGGCGTGCAGCTTGGTCATCCATCGCACGAATGGCTGTGAAAGGTGATTCCCCAGCCCGGAAGAGGCATTGCTTCCCGGGCTGGGGATTGTATGATCTTGTCTGAAACCTTGGCTCGGTATGGACTTTCGTACACTCTATATCTCCGATCTCACCTCGCTGATCATCTATACCTTCGGTCTGTGTGCGCTGGCGCTCAGCAGCCGCAGGATGACGGGTGTGCGGTGGTTCGCCGTCTGCATGGTGGCCGGTCTGACCAAGACCGTGCTACAGGCCGCGATGGGCAAGATTCCGCGCTTCTTCACCATGTTTCTCGCCAATGAGATCAACGACTTGGCGTTCCTCGCCATGTTCCTCGGCTTCCGCTGGTTCCTGGTGCGCAAGACGTCTCGGAAGGATCCGGTGGCGATCGTCGCCGTCGCCGGGATGCTGGTCTACGCGGTCGCGCGTTATGGGAGCACGCCGTGGCAGTTCGTCATCGGGATGATTCCGGTCTTTGCGTCCTGCTTCGGATCGTTGTATCTGCTGCTGCGCCGGGGTGTGGGGCAGTTTCGCGTGGCCGCGCGGGTGACGGCGTGCTTCTTCGCGTTGCAGATTCTCGTTGCCGGCTACCGTACGACGATCATCACCCTGGGCGCCCTCGTTCCCGGCGGCGGCTCGGTGCTGAAAGTGATCGACCAGCGCTGGAACATCAGCATGATGGCCCTGATGGTGCTGGACTCCTGCTTCGTCGCCGCGTTTCTGTGGTTCTACATGATCGAGCTGCAGGCTGGCCTGCGCCACCAGACCCGCACCGACGAGCTGACCGGCGCGCTCAATCGTCGCGCCATCGACATCGAGGCCGAACGCGAGATCGCGCGCGCCAACCGCTCCGGGCAGCCGGTTTCGCTGCTGGTGCTCGACGTCGACCACTTCAAACGGCTGAACGACACACGCGGTCACGCTGCTGGAGACTTCGCCCTGCAGCGGCTGGTCGCGCTGCTTGTTGACCAGCTTCGCTCGCAGGATCTGGTCGCGCGCACCGGCGGCGAGGAGTTCCTCATCCTGCTGCCCGATACGCCCTTCAAGCACTCAGTCGAAGTCGCGGAGAGGTTGCGCGGCGCCATCGAACGCGAGATCTTCAGCTACGAGGGCACGGCGCTGCGCATCACCGCCAGCATCGGCGTCGCGGGCTACCGGCACGCCAGCGGCGACACCTGGGACGAACTGCGCCGGCGCGGCGACCTTGCCATGTACCAGGCGAAAAACAGCGGACGAAACCGCATCGCGGCAGCGGAGCCGTCCGAAGGACTCAGCGTGGCAGAGCCCGCCGCAGCACGCCGTGCGCAGCCCGAAGAGCAGCTTCGGCGTCGCTCCGACTCAGGTTTGCGCGCTGCATCACAATTGCCGTCTTGACCGATCCCGCTTCTTCAAGGACACGAGCCGCCGTCTCGGCATCGCAGCCGGTCGCGGCGGCGACGATGCGCCGTCCGCGGTCGACCAGCTTGGCGTTGGTCGTCTGCACGTTCACCATCAGGTTGCCGTAGACCGCGCCCGTACGGATCATCACGCCGGTCGAGATCATGTTCAGCACCATCTTGGTCGCGGTGCCGGCCTTCATGCGAGTGCTTCCGGTCAGCGCCTCCGGGCCGGTCTCCACCTCGATCGCCAGCTCGGCGACCTTGCCCATGGCGGAGCCCGCCACGCAGGTCAGCGCCACGGTCAGCGCGCCCAGCCGGTTTGCGTAGTCGAGCGCGCCCAGCACATAGGGCGTGCGTCCGCTGGCCGCGATGCCGATCAGCGTGTCGGCGGCGGCGAATCCAGCGGCGCCGAGATCGCGCTCGCCCTCGGCGGCCGAGTCCTCCGAGCCCTCGGACGAGCGCCGCAGCGCCGAGTCCCCGCCGGCGATCAGTCCTTGAAAGAGCGAGGGATCGACCGAAAAAGTCGGCGGACACTCGCTCGCGTCCAGCACGCCCAGCCGTCCGCTGGTGCCGGCGCCAATGTAGAAGAGCCGTCCGCCGCGCTCGAACCGCTCCGCAATGGCGTCGACAGCGGCGCCGATCTCCGGAATCCGCGACCGCACCGCCGTCGCGACCGTAAGGTCCTCATCACTGATGACGGTCAGCATCGCGGGCGTCGAGAGCTCGTCGATCCGTGCGGAGCGTGGGTTGCGCGCCTCGGTGGGCAGGGCGGCCAGATTCGTCGTCGCGGCGTCGTGCGTCATGTGGGTCTCTTGAATGGGGATATTTGGAAAAACAAAACGGTAAGCTCTCCGCCCAGCGGGAGCTTACCGTCATGTTTGCAGATCTTTAGCGCGCGTGGGAAGAGATTCCCCTGGGGAGTGCAGGGAGTTCTTCGTCCGGGGTGTAGGCTAGCGGCTCTTCCGGAGCGCCTTCATCAGAAACGAGGAGCCGTAGAACATGCCCGCCGAGCCTACCAGAAGAAGAACGTCGGTCGGAGCCTCGGGAGAATCGAAGCAGCCGCTCTGTGCGTGGAGCGAGGCGGTCCCGAGTACCAGGGCCACGGCGTATACAAAATACTTGGTCTTCATAGGATCCATCTTCTCCTGTAAGTGTGTTCTGAGTAAATCAAAAAATCAAAAATTTTCACGCCTGGCGTTGCCGAATCGAGTTCGATCCAATATCGCCCGGCCGGAGCGACTGCCTTTCGGCATTCAACTCCGCTTTTGCGTTCATCGGTCGAATTCGTTAACCCTGCAGTGGCGATTAGTCTATCCCGATTCCAACACTTCGCGCATCTCTTTTTTTCAGCAGGTTACGACGGGCGAACGGCATGGGCAGCCCCGCAGATTCTCGTTTGAAGCCGCGCGCCCGCGTTGTAGGATAATCCGCATGAGCCAGCCGTATCGCAAGCCCTCCGCCGCATTCATCGGCGCCTCGTGGTTCGCCCTCTTCGCCGGCGCGTTGACCTTCTGCGCCGGTCTGTGGAACTCCGGCATGCAGTTGAACGAGAAGGGCTACTTCTTCACCCTGCTGATGTACGGCCTGTTCTCGGCCGTCTCGGTGCAGAAGAGCGTGCGCGACCGGCTGGACGGCATTCCGGTGACGGCCATCTACTATGGGCTGAGCTGGTTTTCGGTGCTGATCTGCCTGCTGCTGATGACGATCGGCCTGTGGAACGCGACGTTGACGCTTTCGGAAAAGGGCTTCTACGTCATGGCCTACCTGCTGAGCCTCTTCGGCGCGATCGCGGTGCAGAAGAACACGCGCGACAGCCTCGACTCCGGCCCGGCCGAGCTTGCCGGCGAGCGGTAGGCGTCTTCGACTCCGGCAGGAAACCGCAAGCCGAGAGATCGTCGCGAGCACGAACCAAGCGCCGGTCCTTCGCTGCGCTCAGGATGACAGCCTGTGTGGGAGAGAGCTTCGACGATGGCCTACGCGGTGAGAACTTGATGGACTGGACACCGCAAGTGTGCGTCTTCCACGCGGAGGATCCGCACTCATCTTTCAAAGCGCGAATCTCGGTTAGCATCGCAATAGCCGCCTGTTTCGCCGGACGGCGTCCAATCCTTATGAGATTACGCACGACCCGCACCTTCGTCCTGCTCGCCGCCGCGCTCTGCCTGCCGTCTCTGGCCTCTGCGCAGATGCTTGCGCGCCCCGGCTGGGCCGGCTCCGGCATCACCACCGACGCGTGGTGGAACCAGGCCGTCTTCTACCAGATCGACCCGCTCAGCTTTCAGGATTCGAATGGCGATGGCTTCGGCGACCTGAAGGGCATTCTGGCGCGGCTGGACTATATACAGTCGCTCGGCGTGGACGCGATCCTGCTCTCGCCGCTCGAGCCACATCCGCCAGCCGTGACCACCGCCGCCGGAACGACGACCGCCGCGCACGGCGAGCAGGTCTTCGACCCCACCTACGGGACCAACGAGGACTTCGACGCGCTCGTCCAGCAGGCCGCCGCGCGCAAGATCCGCGTGCTGGTCGACCTGCCGCTCTCGGGCGCGCAGACGGTCGACGCGCTGACCGGCGTGGCGCGCTTCTGGCTCACGCGCGGCGTCGCCGGGCTGCGTCTGGTGCGCGACGCAGGGGACCAGGCCGCCGGCGTCACCGCGCTCACGCCCTTCCAGATTGCGGACCGGGTCCGCGCGCTGCGGGCGCTGGCGAACGGATTCGCCGGGCAGCGCATCCTCGTCGGCGACCTCATCGCGGAGTCTCCCGCCACGCCGTGGAGCGCCGCCGCCGTCCCTGCCTCCGCGCCGCCCGCGCCTGCCCCGGCCGCGCCGTCTCGCCGGGGCAATCGCATGCGCCGTGGCGGAACGGTCGCGAGCGCCCAGCCGGATCAGCCCGCGTATGGACCTTCCGACAGCCAGCCGCAGCTCCAGGTCGATTCGCACATCGCCCTGCTGCCCGCCATGCATGCCGCCGACCTGCGCCAGGCGCTGACGCTCGCGACCCAGCCGCTGCACGGACCCGGACCTGCGCCGGTGCTTGCCTCCGACGCCAACGGCCGCACGCGCAGCATGGATCGCTACGCCGACGGCAAGAACGACCTGAACATCGCGCGGATGCTCGCCGCCGTGCTGTTGACCGCGAAGACCTCGACCCTGCTCTACTTCGGCCAGGAGCTGGGCATGACCACCGGCACGGCCAAACCCGCGAGCGGAAGCTCGACGGAGTCCTCGCCGATGCAGTGGGGCGCGAAGTCGCCGTTTACGACCGGTACGCCGTGGCTGGACTCGCCCGCGAGCGCCGCGACCGTCAACGTCGAGGCCGAGGAGGCCGATCCGCAGTCGCTGCTGCGCTGGTACCGCCAGCTCAGCACGATGCACCACGGCAATCCGGTGCTGCGCGACGGCGCGATGACCATCCTGCCGACCACCAACCCGGACGTCGTCGCGTGGGCGCGCCGCCCGCTCAAGGGCGAGGCGCTGCCGGTCGTCGTCATCTGCAATCTGTCCGGCGCAGAGGTGAAGCTCTCGATGAAGGAGGAGCTGGCAAAGGCGCAGCTCCACGGCTTCTTCTTCCGCACGCTCATGCGGTCGGGCGTCGACGCTATCGTGGCCGGCCCGGCTTCGGTGGATGCGGTGACCTTGCCGCCGTATGGGACGTATATCGGCGAGCTGCATTTGAAGTAGGCTGCGCATTCTTTTGCGGTAGCTGTTTGTCATTCCCTACGGGAATGACAAACAAAGAACAGGCAACATTGAAAACGCGTGACTTCAGACCCGCGGCCAGTCCGCCAGCGGGTGCATCGGCGAGTACGCCTCGTACACCCGGTCGAAGACCGCGTCCCAACTGCAACCCAGCGCGTACTCGCGTGCAGCGGCGCGCATGTGGGCCAGCCGCTCCGGATCTTGGAGGATGGCTCCGGTGGCCCCGGCGAATCCGGCGTCGGGTACGGCGAAGCCGGTTGAACCTTCGCGGACGATGTACTTCGGGCCGCCATCCGGCGTGACGATGGCCGGGACGCCGCTCGCCAGCGCCTCCAGCACCACGTTGCCGAAGGTGTCGGTGTGCGAGGGGAAGACCAGCACGTCCATATCGGCATAGGCGCGGGCCAGCGCCTCGCCGCGCAGCACGCCGGTGAACTCGGCGGTGGGCAGTTCGCGGCGCAGCGACTCCTCCTCGGAGCCGTGGCCGACGATGAGGAAGCGCACGTCGTGCCCGGCGGCGGTCAGCTCGCGCTGGATCGACGGCAGCAGGCCGACGTTCTTTTCGATCGACAGGCGGCCGACATAGCCCAGCACGTACGGTCTTGCGTCGAGCGGCCGCGTCCGTTTTGCCGGGTCGAAGAGTGTGGTGTCCACCCCGCGCTGCATCAGGCAGCAGGGCCGGTGAGCGCGTCGCTCGAGCATCCGGCAAAGCTCGTCGTTGGGCGCGAAGAGCACCTTCGCCAGGCTGTAGAAGCGCATCATCGCATCGAGCGAGCGGTTTTCGATGCCGGAGGAAAGAGCGCGGCCAAAGTTTGCCGGCAGCCGCTTCGTCATCCACTCCAGCCGGCGCGCCGCGTACTCATGCACGTTCGTGTGCCAGGAGGCAGCCAGCGGAATCCGCCGGTCCCACGCGCAGTAGGCGGCGAAGATGCCCAGTTCGCTCGGCCCGGTCATGTGGATCATGTCGGGCTGGAAGCGGTCGAGTTCGCGCTCGATGGCCGCCTTGTGGCGCCAGAAGAGCGGGTCGAAGGAGAGGTCTTTCTCGACCCCCACGGCGGCGCGGCTGCGGGCCAGTTCGAGTGTGGTGACGGAGCCCTGCTGCAGGACGGCGTCCGCCCGCTCGCCGGCGCGGACGCAAAGCATGGGCAGACCGTGGCGTTCGGCGTAGCCCACGAAGTTGCGGCTGGTGTGGGCGACGCCGTTGACCTCGTGAAAGGAGTCGGGGAAGTAGGCAACGCGCGGGGCCGGCATCGACTTAGAGTACGACGCGGGTTCGTTTCGCGAAAGCAGAAGCGCGCTCAGGCGTCCAGCCGTCCGAGCACAGCGCGCATCTCCGCTGCGTCGTCCCATGCCATGCGCAGGCCGCCGGAGAGAGGTGCGTATCCCATGAGCCGCACCATCCGGATGATGGCCTCGATGTAGACCGGCGGATGGCCGTCGTTCCAGATGGCCGAAAGCGGCTGCAGGACGCCGTCCTTGTCCGGGTGGAAGGCGCGTTCGTCCCAGCGGCGCGAGCCCTCGGGGAAGTGCGGATAGTCGCGGATCGCGTCCAGCGTGGACTGCAGGATGCGGTGTTTCCAGGGCTGCGCATACTGCGGCATGAAGAGCACGTTCGAGATGCGCTGACGCCGGACCTCGTGGACGAACTCGGTGAAGCTGGCAGCGTGGGTCAGGTTGATGTTCGCGTTGGGCTCGACGCCGTGGCGGTCGCCGCCCGAGATGACGAGCTGGTTCCACTTCGCGGCCAGCTCGGAGACGGCCTTGTTCTCGGTCCAGTTGCGCAGGCCGTTCAGCTCCAGCGCGTGGATGAACTGTCCGTGCAGCGCGAGGAACTCGTTCACGTAGACCTCGTGCGCGTTGGCGCCGATGCGGTAGAGATCCCACAGCGGATGGTTGAAGAGGATGAGTACGCCGGGTTCGGCGTCCAACTCGGCGAGGATTTCGCCCAGCATCTTCGCGGGCCGCTCGGCGACGGGCAGGGCGGTGAAGGCGCGCAGCCGGTTCATCCAGTCCACGCCTCGCGCGGAGGGCAGGTTGTGAATGCCGAGGTGGAAGGAGGTCGGCTTCGCGCGATTGCCGAAGGGCACGGTCCACTCGACCGAGACGGGAATATGCCGGGCGGAGTCGACCGAACGCAGCAGCAGCGGCGCCTGGATGTCGTCGTGATCGGAGAGCGAGACGAGGCCGGGAATCTGGAGGGTGTTCTGGATCTGGTCGCGCTCGAGCTCAAAGGCGAGGCGCGGGGTCAGCGGCGGGGTCCAGTAGGCGCGGGCATAGTCGGGCGTGATGCCGGAGGTACGCTGGCACTTGGCCTCCATGAACCGCATGATGGGCTGCAGGATGCCCCATTCGGTCGAAAGCTCGGCGATGAAGTCCAGCGTTTCGACGGACTGGCTGGTGTGACTGTGGAGCGAGACGCCGGTGGCGAAACCCTGGGCGGCTGCGGGTTCGCGCCAAAGATACGAGACGGTCGACTGGCTCATGTGGGTCTCCTCCGCTGGAACGACTTCAGTATTCCGAGCGAAGATGACGGGGATGTGACTGCACCGAGAACGATGCTTCAATTTGGGGGTATCGGGCGTGGTACGCTGTCTGCATGCAGGTGACGGTCGACATTCCGGACCAGTTTGCGCGCGATCTTGTGCCGGAAGGCTGCGATCCTGCGCGGGTATTGCTGGAAGAAGCGGTTGCGGCCGCGTACCGAGAGGGACGGCTGACGACCGAACAGGTGCGCGTGCTGCTCGGCTTCGGTTACTTCATGCAGGTCGACTCCTTCCTGGCGAAGCACGAGATATACGATTATTCGGTTGAAGATTTCGAGAAGGACATCGCGACCCTGGAGCAACTGCCTTCGGGCAGAAAGGCGCTTTCACGGACGTGATCGTCGTCGCCGACACAACTCCACTCAATTATTTGATTCTGCTTGGCTTTTCCGATGCATTGCGCGAAATCTATGGGCGCGTGCTTGTTCCCCATGCCGTATTGAAGGAGATGCTTCGCCCGGAGGCTCCTGAAGCTGTCCGCCGCTGGGCCATGTCGCCTCCATCGTGGATCGAAGAGGTTCATGTCGGTAAACTGGATCCGTCTTTGCCCTCCGGTCTGGGAGCTGGGGAGCGGGAGGCGATAAGCTTCGCGCTTGTGATTGGAGCTGATGTCGTCCTGATCGATGAGCAGTTGGGACGGCGACAGGCCGAAATGCGCAACCTGAAAGTAGCCGGAACCTTCGGTCTTCTATTTGAAATGTCGATGCGTGGAGTTCTCGATTTTCCGGCAGCGGTCCGCCGGTTGAGCGAACTCGGTTTTCATGCGTCGCCGCAGCTTGAAGCACGCATGCTCGCTCGATACGACGACGCGAAACGCAAAGGCTTTCGTGGATAGCTAAAGCGTCTTCGCGATATCCGGACCGAAGACCGACTGCACGTTCGGCATCGGCTCCGCCGGCACGCCTGAGGCTTCGCCTGCGACCTCCAGATGGTCTTCGAGCAGGCTCTTCTTCAGGATGGCGAATGCGGCCTCCGGCGTGTCGACGAACTGGAAGAGGTCGAGGTCCTTCATCGCGATGGCGCCCTTTTCGGCCAGCAGCTCCAGGTTCAGCACCGACTTCCAGTAGCTCGAACCGTAAATGATGACGACCATCTTCTTCGCCAGTTTGTGTGTCTGGGCCAGCGTCAGCAGCTCGAACATCTCGTCCATCGTGCCGAAGCCGCCGGGGAAGACCACCAGCGCCTTCGCGAGATAGGCGAACCAGTACTTGCGCATGAAGAAGTAGTGGAACTCGAAGTTCAGCTCGGGCGAGATGTAGGGGTTGGGCATCTGCTCGAAGGGCAGTTTGATGTTGAGCCCGATGGACTTGGCGCCGGCCTCGAACGCGCCGCGATTGGCCGCCTCCATGATGCCCGGGCCGCCGCCCGAGGTGATGACGAAGCGGTGACGCGGGCCGGGCAGCGTCTTCGCCCAGCCGGCGAGCAGCTTCGCCAACTGCCGCGCGTCCTCGTAGTACTGGGCCATCTCGACGGCTGCGTAGGCGAGCTTCAGCTTCAGCTCGCTGGCTGCGCCGGCCTGAATCTCGTCCATGCGCGCGGGCTGCTCGTGCTCCGGCGCGCGTGCGGTCGAACCTGTGTTTTCCAGCAGTTCTAGCGCCGTGCTGGCCTCGTCCAGCGCGCGGAAGCGAGCCGAACCGAAGAAGACGACCGTGTCCTCGATGCGTTCGCGGCGAAAGCGCACGAGCGGCTCCTGGTACTCGGCCATCATGCGCAGCATGCGCCCATCGGGCGAGTCGATGAACTCCGCGTTCTCATACGCCAGCGGCGCCCGGCCCAGCGGGGTTGGGATCTTTTCTTTCAACGGCTCTGCCATAAACTTCTCCAACCTAAACTTGAAATGTCATCCTGAGCAAGAAAGCGTGTCGTCCTGAGCACGGCGAAGGACCTGCGTTTCGACGGCGCCTACGCCTGCGGTCGCTGATCCCGGTAGTGGATCGCCTCGGAGACGCCGATCCACACATCCAGCAGACCGAGACCCGAGATGATGCCGCGCACCGGCCCCAGCTTCAGCACCGCCCACAGCTTCGGGTGCGCCTGCAGGAAGAGGTTGCGGTCGTAGACCGGCGCCCACCACGGCAGAATCGTCACCATCACGCCCAGATAGATGCAGAAGACGACCAGCACGAAGAGCGACATGCGCTGCAGCCAGATGGGCGCGACTCCGTTCTCCTCCGGCTGCGCCGCGGGCGTCGCCGGCGGTATCTCGTCGGGAAAGAGTCGTGGCTGTTGCGGCGTCTCGATCAGTGGTTCTCCAAACTTCCAAGTTAGCAGACCGGGTCCGCCTTTCGCGCTTCACCGCTTGATGTCATCGCCCGGTTCTTCCATGCTATAACCACAACCGATGACACGAACGCCGACGAACCTTTCCATACCCTCCAATTGTCATCCTTCGCGCAGCGGAGGATCTGCTTCTCTTCTCCTCCCCGGAGGTGCATCATCGAACGTCTAGCTATCCTTCTCTCGGGCCGGGGCTCGAACTTTCTCTCCATCGCGACCGCCATCCGCGAAGGCCGTCTGCCTGGTTGCGAGATCGCCGTCGTGCTCTCGAACAGGCCGGATGCGCCCGGACTTGCCGCCGCGCGGGAGCTCGGCCTGCCCGCCATCGCCGTCCCGCAGGTGGGTAAGGGCGCGGAAGCGCGCGCCGCGCACGATGCCGCGATGATCGCCCATCTGCATGATTATAAGGTGGATATCGTCTGCCTGGCGGGCTACATGCGCATCATTTCGCCGGCGTTCGTGGAGGCGTTTCCGAACCGCATCCTGAACGTCCACCCGTCGCTGCTGCCCAGCTTTCCAGGGCTGGAGGCGCAGACCCAGGCCTTTGAGGCGGGCGTCAAGCTCGCCGGTTGCACCGTCCACTTCGTCGACGAGCAGGTCGATCACGGCGTCATCATCCTGCAGCGCGCCGTGCCGGTGCTGGACGACGACACGCCCGCGACGCTCTCGGCAAGGATTCTGGAGCAGGAGCACCAGGCGTATCCCGAGGCGATCGCGCGGGTGATCGGCGGGGAGTACGGGGTGATCGGCCGCCACTTCAGGAAGAAGGCTTAACACGGATCAAAGCCGATGGAAGCACGGATCTGGTCGTGCCACTGCAAGGATTCAACCCTTCATCCCCGAGTGCTTTGTGAGTTTGAAGCTTTGTTCTTGATCTGTGCTTTCATCCGCCTTGATCTGAGTTAAGGGTGCTCTGATTAAGTCCGCAACCCTTATCCCAGGGGCTAAAGCCCCACTGACTCTGCGGGGCTTATTGTCCGGGCTAAAGCCCGGACCTATCTTAAGCAGAGGTTCCTTAAGCCTCCGCTTAGAACCGCCGCCCACTATCCGGGAAGAGCCAGATCAGCGTGCCCAGCGCGAAGAACAGACCCACAAACTGCAGCAGCGTCTTGCTGCGGTCGGTCTCGGGCGCCTCGCGCTTCATCGCCTGCCATACCATGCCGGCGGCGATCAGCAGGAAGACCCACTCGCGCGCCTGCGTGGCGGCGAAGAAGATGACGCCGGTCGCGGCCAGCATCCAGCGCTGCATCCGGTTCAGCCCGTAGGCGGCCTGTGCGCCGTCCAGCCAGCCGACCGGGATCAGGTTGAGCAGGTTCAGCCAGGCCGTTACATGGGCCAGCGCGCTGAAGAGCGGGGAGTTGAGGTAGATCGCCAGCCCGCCGTAGACCAGCGCGGCGATCAGCCCGAAGAACGGGCCGGCCAGCGAGATCGTCGCCAGGTCGTCGATCGTCACACCCTGCGCGTACCACTTCACATAGGCGCCGAAGCCGGGGATGAAGAGCGGCAGGTCCACCTTCAACCCGCGACGTCTGGCCGCGGCATAGTGGCCCATCTCGTGGATCAGGATGCCGACCGTGAATCCCAGCCCGAACTTCCAGCCGAAGATTCCCCAGTAGACGGCGAAGAAGCCCACGAAGCTGAGGAAGAACTTGAACTTCAGCAGGAAGAAGAGGATCAGCTTGAACTTCGAGACCGCGACCAGCAGCGGCGCCGCGAAGGGTCCGAGCCGCTTCATCCATGCGGCTTTGCGCGCGGCCTTGGCGGAGAACTTGCCGTCGATGGCGGACACGCGCTGCTCGATGGCCGCGCGCTGCTGCGTGCCTTCGGGCAGGTACGCGATCATGGCGACCCAGGCGGCGCGCGCCTCGGGCCAGCGCTGCTCCTGTTCGAAGCCCTGTGCGGCGTTGCCGACGGCCTGCAGGTATTGCCCGTAGACCATCGCATGGCACTCCGGGCAGGCCAGGAGGCCGGGCTGAATGTAGTGGCTGCACTGCGGACAGTTGTAGATCTCCCGCGGCTGCGGGATGGCGATCGGCGGGGGCGGCGGGTTCTGTTCTTCAGGCGTGGCAACGGCAGGCGTCAAGGTCGGGAGCGCTCCAGCTCCACCTTCCATTACATCAGAAAAATGAGCTATGCCTCGTAGGTGCGGGTTCCGGCGGTGACGCGCCATGCGCCGCGAATCGCGACGATCAGGATGATGCCGTTGATCAGTCCTGAGCCCAGGTTCGCCGCCAGCCGCAGAAACGGCGCAGCCACACCGACCAGCGCCAGGAAGAGAGCGGGGGTGTGCTCGCCGCCGGACCGCATTGCGTCGAAGACGATCTCGAGCACGGTCGCGAAGCAAATCGCAAAGTAGGTGATGACCGCCGCCGTGATCTGATACTTGCGCCCGCCCAGGTCGTCCGAGGCTGTCATCATCGCCTTGCCGACCATGAAGCCGACCAGCAGACCGACGTAGCCGATGTGGACGAACATGCCCACCAGACCGTAGATAAGCGCGCCCACCGCGGCAGCGCCTAGACCGAAGACGATCGATTTGACGAAGACGGCGTGGTCGACGCTCTCGCGCGGCGCATCGGGTGTGATGTTGTATTCAGACGGCTGGACGTATTCGGCCCGGTCGAAGTTCGGCAGATTCGTTCCCATGTGCGTGATTCTCCTGTGCGGTGATCGGAGCATATCAGCGTGGCGGCGGAACGAAAAGCACAAAAGAAGCGACCGCGGATTTCGCGGATCAAAACGGATCGAATCCGTGATTATCCGTGAAATCCGTGGTCGCTTTTGCTGGAACGAAAAGCTACGTCGGCTGACCCGGCAGTGCGACGTTGTCCTTCGCGTCGCCGAGAATCACCTTGATATCCATGCGCTTGCGTCCGCGGAAGATGGTCAGGGTGATGGCGTCGCCGGCGCGGTGCGCGTTCAGCGCCACGCTGAGATCCTGCGGGGTGGAGACCTCCTGGCCGTCGCAGGCCACGATCAGGTCGCCGCCCAGCATCACCGGCGTATTGCCCTGGTACATGCGCTGCGTGCCGCCCTTCAGACCGGCCTTCTCCGCCGCGCCGCCGGGCAGCACGCGCTCGACGAGAATGCCATAGTCCGCCGGGAGGCCGATCTGCTCGGCGATATCCGGGCCGATCGGCAGGGTGACGATGTCGAGCGACGGACGCCGCACGCGGCCATATTTGGCGAAGTCGTCCAGCACCGCCTTGGCCGTGTTGATGGGGATGGCGAAGCCGATGCCCGCGCTCTGGTCCGCGCCGCCCGAGGCGATCATGGTCGTGATGCCGATCACCTCGCCACGCGAGTTGAGCAGCGGCCCGCCGGAGTTGCCGGGGTTGACGGCCGCGTCGGTCTGGATGGCGTCCTCGATCGGATTGCCCTCCTGCCCGCGGATGGACCGGATGGCGGAGATGATGCCGCGCGTCATGGTGCCCGAGAGGCCGAACGGATTGCCGATGGCGTACACGCGCTGGCCGACGACGAGGTTCTGCGACTCGGCGAGCGTCGCCGGGGTCAGGTTCGGGGCGTTGACCAGCAGCAGCGCCAGGTCGTGGCTCTTGTCGATCCCGACCACCTGCGCCTTGTACTGGTGCTTGTCGGCCAGCGTCACCTCGACGCGCTGCGCGTTGTTGATGACGTGGTTGTTGGTCAGGATGTGGCCCTGCTTGTCGATGATGAAGCCGGTGCCCTGCCCCTGCTGGGGAACGGGCCGGTTGAAGAAGTCGAAGGCCACGGCGGTGGAGGTGATGTTGACGACCGAGGGAAAGGCCTTCTTGTAGACGGCGATGTTCTGCTGCTCTTCGGCGTCGAATGCCGGCGCGGCCGAGGCCTCGGAGAGCTCGAACGAACCCATGGGCCCGGAGACGGTCGCGAGCTTCGTATCGGGCAGGGAGGCGTTATGCAGCCAGGGCAGCAGCGCGCCCGTCGACGCCGAACGCGTCGTGAGGTAGTAGAACCCCGAAAGCAGAACAAGAACCAGAAACACCGGACGCAGCTTCATCGGACCAGGGCACCTTGAAGAATCGAAATCACTGCTGCCTATTGTAGTGTCGCGGCGGCAGAGTTGGCTTGTTTGTCTTTTCCCGGAGAGTTCAGGTTTGAGCTGTGGCCAAAATCTCTTTGTTTAAGGGCACGGCTTCAGCCGTGCCATCTCGTTCACGATTGCAGAGCGGCTTCAGCCGCTGAGGTACGCATTTATTCCGGGGCAGGCCAAGACTAAACCGCACCCCAGCGCCTAAAGCCGGGTTTGCGGCCGCGAGGACGGCATGGCTGAAGCCATGCCCTTAATCGAGCGGCTACTCTGACGACCCGGTAAAACCCCTGTGCGATGATGGTTGGCGTGCTCGCTGGAGGTTCTTGTGAAGACCTGTTCGGCTGTCCTGCTTCCATTGTTCGTGCTGGGTCTGTGCGCTGCTCATGCCTCCGCGCAAGGCGCTGCCCAGAGCGCTGCTCAGATCGCCGCGCAGCTCGACGCGCAGAACAGGCCCGTCGCCGCCCAGCATCACGAGGCGAACTTCGACGCCGAACGCAAGCAGGCGAACGAGCTCTTTCTTGCCGACAAGTTTCTCGAATCGCTGCCGCTTTACGAGGATCTCTGCCGCCGGGACCAGACGATCGCGGTCTTCGCCGAGCGGCATGGGATCGACCTGATCAAGAAGTCCGGCACGATCGCGGACCCCGCCGCCAGCCGCAAGATGCATAACGACGGTCTCGCCGAGCTGCGGCGAGCGCAGAAGCTCGGCGACAACAGCCCGCTCGTGCAGACCATTCTGGGAGACGCGGCGAAGTCGCCGCTTGGCGCCATCCTCAGCGGCGTGCCGTTGACCGTGGGCTACAGCTATCAGGGCACGCCTCAGGCGCAGGAGGCGTTGAAGCGGGCCGAGGCCGTCTTCGCGACGAACGACTATGCGGGCGCGCTGAAGTTCTACCAGCAGGCGGCGGCGCTCGACCCCAAGCTCTATACGGCGGCGCTTTACTCCGGCGATATGTACTTCCGGCTCAAGGATGCGAAGAACGCCGGCGTCTGGTACCAGAAGGCGATCGACATCGATCCGAACCGCGAGACGGCGTGGCGGTACTGGGGCGATGTCTACCTGGTCGGTGGGAGCGAACCGGCGCTGGCGAAGGAGAAGTACGAGCAGGCGGTGATCGCCGAGCCCTATGGCCGGCCCGGCTGGCTCGCGCTGCAGAAGTGGGCCAAGGCAGTGAAGGGGACGGTACGAACGCCGGTCGTCGCGCTGCCGAAGTTCAGTACGCCCGACGGGAAGCTGGCGCCCGACCCGGCGCTCGCCACCGAGACGGGCAATGGGCATGCGTCGTGGCTGGTCTACGAGAAGGAGCGCGTCGCGCACGGGGCGCGAAC
The DNA here is from genome assembly GCF_900188085.1 of Granulicella rosea. Taxonomy (GTDB): domain Bacteria; phylum Acidobacteriota; class Terriglobia; order Terriglobales; family Acidobacteriaceae; genus Edaphobacter; species Edaphobacter rosea. Next base: position 357,497 of record NZ_FZOU01000001.1, on the reverse strand, counting down.
CCAGTTTCAGCCGATCGTCGCCGGCGGCAGCGACGCGAACGGCCAGTTGACGCCTACCGGATATCGCCATTCGCTGGCGGAGGAGAGCGCGAGCCTGCGGGCGATGCTGCTGGACGTGACGGCGAAGCTGGCCTCCGGCGCGGTCACGCAGGAGAGCCTCGAACCCTCCCTCCGCACCCTGTTGCAGCTCCAAAAAGACGGCCTGCTGGAGTGCTGGATCGTCGTCAACGACGCCGATGCGGGCATCCGGTATGACTATCCCGCCTACCGGAAGGAGCATCGCGACCTGCTCGCGACGTACATCGACCGGTATATCGTGCCGCAGCCATAATGGAATTCCTCAGGAATCGTCGAATCCCACAGAGCGCGCCGGCCGGAAACGGCATCCTACGGAGAAGGAACGGGGATTGGCCGCGCACGCGCATCGTTCGCATGGCTCTCATCCTCGCCCGTACGCCCCACTTCCGCTCCTGAAGGTCGTTCCGCTATGCCAACCCCAGCCAAACCCTGTAACGCCAGCTTCAGCGACGAAGTCATCTCCGCGCTCATCGCAAACAACGACCGGGCCCAGTGGATGACGCATCCCTGCAGCGTCTGCGGACAGCATGTGGGCGCGCGTCTGCACCTTGGCAAGTGGTCGCCGGAGCCGCACTGGCCGTCGGTCTCCTACGCGCCGCGGGCGGTGCGGGCGGAAAAACGCAGCCGCGTCCCGGCCAATCAGGCCCAGGGCTGAAGCTCGCGCCAGAGCGCATCCACCCGCTCTTCCAACTCCGCCAGCGAGCCGTCGTTCGGCAGCACGTAGTCCACGCGGTCCATCTTTTGTTCATCCGGAATCTGCCGCGCCAGCCGCTGTCTCGCCTCGCCGGCGGACAGGCCGGTGCGCGCGGTGAAGCGTGCGATCTTCAGCGGCTCGGGCGCGGTGACGAGCACGAGCTTGTCGAAGCGGCTGAGGTCACCGTGCCTGGACTCGAAGATCAGGGCGGATTCGACGACGACGATCGCCTTGCGATCCCGTCTCGCAATCCGCTCGATCTCCGCGGCCTGCTGGGCGATCGTCGCGGGGTGGACGATCGCGTTCAGCTCCTCGATGCGTCCACCCTGGAACGCCAGCCGGCCGAGCGCCGGGCGGTCGAGCGTGCCGTCCAGCGCGACGACCGCGGGGCCGAAGGCTGCAACGATCCGCGCGAAGGCGGACGTGCCGGGCTGCATCAGCGCGCGGCCCATCTCGTCGGCGTTCAGGATGTAAGCGCCGCGTTCGCCGAGCAGGCGCGCGACGGTGGTCTTACCGCTCCCCAATCCGCCGGTAAGTCCAACGCGCAGCATCGTCTACGCCTTGCCGCGACGCAGCTCGCAAGCGCGCACCGTGTTGCTCATCAGCATCGCGATGGTCAGGGCGCCGACGCCTCCCGGGACCGGCGTGTAGGCCGAAGAGACCGCGAACGCCGCCGGGTCCACATCGCCCACCACGACCGAGCCGCGCTTGGCGAAGGTCGCCTCGCGCGCCGCGTCGCCGGGGAAGAACTTCGCCACCTCGGCGGCGTTCGTGATGCGGTTGATGCCAACGTCGACCAACACCGCCCCGGGCTTGACCATGTCGGCGGTCACGAATCCCGGACGGCCGATGGCGGCGACCAGGATGTCGGCTTCGCGGGTGTAGCGCGGCAGGTCGACCGTGCGGCTGTGGCAGACCGTAACCGTGGCCGACGCGTTCAGCAGGAGCATCGCCATCGGCTTGCCGACGATGTCGCTGCGGCCGATCACGACGGCGTTCTTGCCCGCGACGGGCAGGTTGCGCCGCTTGAGCATCTCCATCACGCCGGCGGGGGTGCAGGGTTGCAGACCGGGCTGTCCGCTCTGCAGACGTCCGACGTTCACCGGGTGAAAGCCGTCGACGTCCTTCTCGGGCGCGATGGCCTCGAGCAGCCGCTTGGTGTCCACGTGGGCGGGCAGCGGAAGCTGAATCAGGATGCCGTCGATCTCGTCGCGCGCGTTGAGGCCTTCGACCATCGCGAGCAGCTCTTCGGTGGTGACGCTCTCGGGCGGGGTCAACATCTCGGAGAAGATGCCTAACTCCCCGCAGGTCTTCACTTTACTGCGGACGTAGATCTCGGACGCCGCGACCGAGCCGACCAGAATGACGGCGAGGCCGGGCCGCAGCCCGCGCTCCACCAACGTGTTTACCTTGCCTGCAACCTCGGCCTTGATCTCCGCCGCGACCGCGATACCGTCCAGAATCATGGGTGTGCTCATCTTCTCCATGGTACCGCTCCCGGGAGAGGTTGCGGGTCACGAGCGCGTCAATCCGGTGATTGGAGCGAGCAAAGTACGCCGTCAATCCGTACGAGCTTGTCATCCTGAGCGCAGCGAAGGACCTGCGGTTCGCCTGTGGAGTCGTCGCCGCTTCGGGCAAGAAGCAGATCCTTCGCTGCGCTCAGGATGACAGATTTGTTTGGGAGCCATCTAAACCAATCGCCATCTACACTTAATACAGATGCAGCTCACCCAGTCTCACCTCGACCTCCTCGTCTGTCCCGTCTGCCGTGGCGCGCTTGTCCTGCGCGCCGGCGCGGTTGACTGTCTCGTCTGCGACCGTAGCTATCCGGTGGAGGACGGCCTGCCGATTCTGCTTGCCGCGCGCGCCCTTCAGCCGGACTCATCCAAATCGGTCTCGGGAACGTCTTGACAAACAGAAGAGAATTTCGTTGGGTCGCGTGGGTTACATTTGCATCCAACGAGAGATGAGCGCTGAACCTGAGATGACGGAACACTTCGCAGACACCGAGCTTCACCTGCTGCGCGACGAACTGCTGCGGTCCGGCCTGGACTCCTGGCAGGCCGGCGAGCTGATCGGCGCCTTCCTCTCCGCCAAGGGCTATGGCGTGTCGAACTCCGACGCGCGCACGGCCGCTACGCGAATCGAACGCGTAGGCTGCAACCTGCCCGTTCTGCGCGAAGAGCTGCAGAAGCTCGCTCAGTTCATGTAAGTTGCCGGATTTGGGGCGTTTGTGAAAATCGAACGCTTCGGGTGGCGTCCATGCAACCCAAAATCGGCATCACAATAGATGTGTATTCGACACCGACCAACTTCATTCGCTCCACATGCTCAAACTCCGCGCGCCTGCTGGCCGGCGCGGTTGTAGTCGTCTCTGCCTTTACCGGCTCGCTGCTCTGCCAGACGAATGCCCAGCCCAATACGCCGGCGACGACGCCCGCCACCGCCGCGGCGCAGATCGCTCCGGGGGCCAGGAACGGCGCCCCCGCAGCCAACCCGCAGCAGGGCGGAGACACGAAATCGGCCAGCCAGCAGAAGGAGAACACGCGCGCCAGCGGCAAGCTGCTCGCGCTCGACCCGCTTGCGCCCGCGGTTGCGCCGCCGAATCGTACCGGACGTCCGCGCATCGGTCTCGCGCTCGGTGGCGGCGGCGCGCTGGCGCTGTCGGAGATCGGCGCGCTGCAGTGGTTCGAGGAGCACCATATCCCCGTGGACGTCGTCGCCGGCACCAGCATGGGCTGCATGGTGGGCGCGCTTTATTCGAGCGGCAAGACGGTCGACCAGCTCAAGCGCGTGATGGACGACTCGGTCTTCAACCAGGTCTTCAGCCTGTCGAGCTCTTATCAATCGCGCAGCTATCGCCGCCGCGAGGACTCGCGCGAGCTGCCGAACGCAGTCGCCGTCGGCCTGAAGCATGGCGTCCACTTCCGCAACTCGGTGCTGGTCGACCAGGGGCTGAATGCGTTTCTCGACCGCCAGTTTCTGAACTACGACGATCAGACCGACTTCAACAACCTGCCCATCCCGCTGCGCTGCATCTCGACCGATCTGAACGAGGCCGTGCCGGTGACCTTCGCGCGCGGGTCGGTGCCGGACGCCGTGCGCGCCAGCGTCTCGCTGCCGGGAATCTTTCGTCCGTTCGAGATGAACGGGCATGAGTACGTCGATGGCGGCGTGCTGTACAACCTGCCCACCCAGACCGTGAAGGACATGAACGCGGATGTGATTCTGGCCTTCTCGCTGCCGCTGGCGCCGACGACGAACGCCGACCTGGGCTCGATTCTCGGGGTGCTGGCTCGCAGCTTCTCGGTGGCGATCGAAGGCGCGGAGCGGGAGCAGCGCAAGCTGGCGAACGTCGTCATCATGCCCGATCTGAAGGGCTTCGGCGCGGCGGATTATCTGAAGGCGCCGGAGCTCGCCGTGCGCGGATACCAGGCGGCCGAGGCCAACAAGGCCGCGCTGCTGCCCTACGCGCTCAGCGATCAGCAGTGGAATGCGTACCTGATCGCCCGCGAGGCGAAGCGCCGTGCGCCGGCCGGTCCGGTGCTGCGGGTTCGCGTGCAGGCGCCGGGGCCGGACGCGACGCGCGCCATCCAGCGGCTCTTCGCCCCGCTGGTCAACCAGCCCGTCGACACGCGCAAGATCGAGGCGCTGCTGGACCAGGTGCGCGCCGATGGCCGCTACGACGTCGACTACACGGTCGGTTACGAGACCGCGCAGCAGTTCGCGGCGCAGTCGAACAACCAGGCCGCCGTGCCGAAGGACGCCGCCGATGTAAAGGTCGCGACCACGCTCGGCCAGGCTCCGGCGCCGACCGCGCCGACTCCCAAGCAGCAGCCCGGCGCTCCACTGCCCAAGCCCGGCACGGTGCCCGATGCGCCTTCGCCGGGGAGCGGAACGACTCCGCAGGCGATTACGGCCGAAAATCCCACGGGCGCGGCGCCCGATCTGACCGCGGACTCGCTGGCCGACATCCCTGTCCGGCCCATCATTCTGGTCACGGTGGCCGATAAGAAGACCGGTCCGCCCACGCTGCTGGTCGGCGCGAACGTGGAGGCCCAGACGACGGCGGTGACACGCGCGACCATCGAGGGCATCCTGATTCAACAGGACTTCGGGGGCTACGGCTCGGAGCTGCGCTCGAACTTCAAGCTGGGCTACGAGACGGAGATCGGCTCCGAATACTTCCGTCCGATCAACTTCCTGTCCTCGGTCTCGGGCGAGAATCATACTGTCTTCTACTCGCCGCATGCGGACTGGCTGCGTCAGCCGTACTCCATCTATCGCAACCAGGTGCGCGTGGCGGACCGGCAGTTGCAACGCGTCGGCGGCGGTCTGGACCTCGGCGTGACCAACCGGCGCAACATGGACCTGCGCGGCGGCGTGGAGTTCACCTACATCGACTGGACGACGCTGGTCGGAGCGGATGGCGCGCCGAACTTCAGCGGCGGCTCGCAGCGCGCGCATGTGCGCTACACCTACGACACGCAGGATCGCGCGCTGGTGCCGCAGTTCGGCATCCACATTACGACCGAGGCAGCGTTCCTCTACGACGCGGTCGGCAGCCGCAACGCGCCGCAGCTTTCGGCGCAGGGCAGCTACTCGTACTCGAAGAAAGACGAGAAGGGCAAGGCGGGCAAGAACACCTTCGTCTTCGCGTCCGAGGGCGGCACGATGTTCAACCGCAACGTGGCGGAGCCGTTCCGGTACACGCTGGGTGGTCCGCTGCGTCTTTCGGCCTCGGCCATCGACGAGTATCGCGGCACGGACTACTTCCTGGTGGAGCCGGCGTATCTGCGCCGCGTCGCCAGCCTGCCGCAACCGCTCGGCCAGAACCTGTATGTCGGCGTCGCGTATGAGGCCGCGCAGATGTACGCGCCGGGCGTGTCCACGATCACCCGGCAGGACGTCTACTTCGGCGTGGTGGCGGAGACGCCGCTGGGCATCATCACCTTTGCCCCGGCCATCGGCGACGACGGGCACCGGAAGTTTGTGTTCACGCTGGGCAAGCTGTTCTAGCTGATTTCCGCGTCTCGATGAGCCTGTAAAGGGGTGTCATCCTGAACGTAGTGAAGGACCTGCTTCTTGCTGGATGTGGCGAGTATGTAGCCACTCCAGGCGAGAAGCAGGTCCTTCGACTGCGCTGCGCTTCGCTCAGGATGACAGACTTTTTGGGCGGCTTTCAGAACGACTTGTCGACACCCTCAAGGCTTTATGGGCAGCACCGACACATGCGCCGACACGATGCGCCAGCCTTCCTCGAGCCTTACCCATACCTGGCTCTGCCGTCCACGAACGATCCCTGCCGGTGTGTCGCGTTCGAACTCTAGCGTGATGCTGCCGTAGTCCTTGCCGAAGCTGACGATTTCCAGCCGCACGATCCTGCGGGCGAGGTTCACCGCTGGGCGCGACCTGCGAAAGGCCTCGATCTCGTCCACGCCGTAGAGGTTTTCGCCCGCGCCGAGGCGGATGGCGAGCGGCGACGCCCAGAACATCCGCGTCAGCGTGGGCACATCGTTTTCGACGAGCGCGCGCTCGTACTCGGGGTAGAGAGCCTGCAGCTCGGCCAGCGTTTCGGGGTCGTTGACGATCATGGCGATAGGTTCCTGTCTTGAGTCTCGGGCGGTCTTCCACGTGACGCCCCGCTAAGATAGAGCTTAGCCGTATTCAAGAAAGAGTCGAGACGTTGAACAACTGGATCGAGGTATCGGAGCCTCGCCTGGGGCACAATCTCCGTACGATCGCCGCCGCAGCCGGCCCTGACGCCACCGTACTCGCCGTCGTGAAGGCCAACGCCTACGGGCATGGCGTGTCGACCTGTGCGCCGATGCTGGCGCGGGCGGGAGCGCGGTGGCTGGGGGTGACGTCGGCGCAGGAGGGCGCGGCGGTCCGGGTCGCACTGGGGGCCGCGTCGGGGGCGGAGCACGCGGGTGTCCGCATCCTCGTCATGTCGGGCGTGCTGCCGCCGGCGATTCCGGCGCTGATCGAGCACGACCTGACCCCGGTGGTCTGGACGGTCGAGCAACTGCGTTGGTTCGCCGCCGCGCCGGTGCGCGTGCATGTCGAGGTGGATACGGGGATGTCGCGCCAGGGCGTCAAACCGGGCGCCGATCTCGAGGCGCTGTTGGCGGAGATCGCCGAGCAGGCGACGGTTCAGCTTGACGGCGTATTTACGCATTTCGTCTCGTCCGAGGTCGTGGGTTCGCCGATCACGACGCACCAGCAGCGGCTCTTCGAGCAGGCGTTGGCGCAGGTGGCGCGCTCCGGCTTGAGACCTGCGTGGGTGCATGCGGCCAATACCTCGGCGGTCGATAACGCGGCCGATCCGGCGTGGCTGCCGTCTTTAGCGCGGTCTCTGGGGGCGAGGACGCTGGTCCGCACCGGCCTTGCGCTGTATGGCCATACGCTTGCTCCCGAGGGCGAACCGGGCCATCCTCATCTGCACGACCGGTTGAAGCCGGTGCTGACCTGGAAGGCCGGCGTGCTCGATATCCGCGACCTCGCCGGCGGAGACCGCGTGGGCTACAACGCCACCTTCACCGCGCCCAGCCCGATGCGCGTCGCGTTGCTGAGCGTGGGCTATGCGGACGGGTTGCGGCGGGAGCTTTCGGGACATACGTCCGGCGACGGGGGCTGGGTGATGCTGCATGGCAAACGCGCGCCGATTCTGGGCCGCATCTCGATGAACCTGACGACAGTCGACGTGACCCATATTCCCGAGGCGCGCACGGGCGACGTGGCGGTCGTGCTCGGACGCGGCGTCTCGGCGGAGGAGCACGCGCGGATTGCGGGGACGATTCCGTATGAGATTCTCTGCGGCATCCATCCCTGCCCGTGAGTGTTCATGCGGCGCAAACGATTTTGTCGTTTGCGCGGGTTGGAAGGTGCGGCTAGCATCTCAACAGTCATACACGCGACGTTCTTCGGCCTGTCATGAAATGGGCTGAAGATTCTTTTGAGAACAGCTTTCTTTGGAGCAGACGTCTTGCTTAAGGGCACGGCTGAAGCCGTGCCGCCACAGCTTCCCTTGTACTTCGGCTCTTAGCCGCTGGGTACGCTTCTGTTTCGCAACGAAGTTCGCCGCAGCGCCGGGCTGCAAACCGTACCTCAGCGGCTAAAGCCGCAAGACAATAGCAGCGTTACGGCACGGCTGAAGCCGTGCCCTTAAGCAAGACAGTCAGCGATAGGGGCGACAACTCAATCGTCACACCGAGCCGCCACAGGTTCGAGATAGAGCGAAGGAAATAGAGATGCAGAGGAAGACCTACAGCACAGCCGAAACCGTCGACGTCGTCGTGATTGGCACCGGGGCTGGCGGCGCGCCGGTGCTGGCGAAGCTCGCGCAGGCTGGCCTGTCCGTGGTGGCGTTGGAGGCAGGGCGCTGGTGGAATCCCGCGAAGGACTATGCCGCCGACGAGGTCGCGATGGGCGAGCTCTACTGGATGGGCGAGCGGCTGAGCGCGGGCGCGACGCCGACGGCCTTCGGGGGCAACAACTCCGGCACGGGCGTCGGCGGTTCGATGCTGCACTGGGGTGCCTTCGTGCCGCGCGTCGATCCGCGCGACCTGCGGTTGTATACAGAGAACGGGCAGGGCGTGGACTGGCCGCTGACCTACGAGGATCTGCTGCCGTATTACGAGGAGGTGGAGCGCTTCATCGGCGTATCTGGCCCGGCGCACTATCCGTGGGATCCGGCGCGGCGTTATCCGCTGGGGCCGGTGCCGCTGAACGCTCCCGCGCAGGCGATGCAGCAGGGGTATGAGGCCATTGGCTTCCGCACCGCGGAGGCGCCGATCGCCGCCGTGTCGCGGCCCTTCGCGCAGCCGGAGTATGGCGAGCGCCCGGCGTGCGTCGGCTGCGGATTCTGCCACCAGGGTTGCGTCTATGGCGCGAAGGCCAGCGTCGATGTGACGTACCTTCCCGTGGCGCTTGCGAACGGAGCGGAGATTCGCGCGAACTGCTTCGTCCACGCCTTCGAGCGCGATGCGGCGGGGAAGATCGCGGCGGTCGTCTATCGCAATGAGGGCGTGGACTATCGCCAACCCTGCAAGGCCGTCTACCTCTGCGCGGGGGCGGTGGAGACGCCGCGTCTGCTGCTGCACACCGGTCTCGCGAACAGTTCAGGACAGGTCGGCAGGAACTTCATGGCGCACATGGCGACGCAGGTCTGGGGCACGTTCGAGCCGGAGATGCGCATGAACAAGGGCTTCCCGGCGTCGATCATCTCGGAAGACATGATGCGCCCGGCGAACGCGGACTTTACCGGCGGCTACCTGACGCAGAGCCTCGGCGTGGTGCCGGTGACGTTTGCCAAGCAGGTTGCGCGCGGACGCGGGCTGTGGGGTCAGGCGCTGGTCGACTATCTTGCGCGCTACAACCACTTTGCGGGCATCGGCGCGAACGGCGACTGCCTGAACTACGACTTCAACTTCGTCGAGCTATCGGACGAGGCGGGTGAGTGCGGCGTGCCCAAGCCGCTGGTGCACTTCAGCTACGGCGAGAACGAGCTGCGCATGTCCGCCCATGCGGAGAAGCACATGACCGAGGCGTGGGAGGCGGCGGGCGCGAAGGACATCTGGACCTTCCAGCGGTCGGCGCACGTGATCGGCACGGCGCGAATGGGGTCGAACGCGTCGTCTGCCGTCGTCGATTCCTACGGGCAGAGCTTCGATGTGGACAACCTGTGGATATGTGACAACTCGGTCTTCCCAAGCGCCCTGGCGGCCAATCCGGCGCTGACGATCATGGCGCTGGCGGTGCGGTCGGCGGAGCGGTTTCTGGCTGGACAAGAGCGGTCCTAGAGAGCTGTAAGCTGACAGCTATTGGGGCGTTACAACCCAAGCCAAGCAAGTTGGGGTCAGATGACAAAACCAAAACAGGGGCAGGACTATGGTAACCCTCGTTTCGATAGGTACAACCTGTTTTGGATGACTATCAAGGGTTCGGAGCAGCAAGGGACAGTAACTACTCAGCAGGGCGATGGATGGGTGAATTGTGGAGGGAGCACGGGAACACCGTGCCCCAAGTGAGATAATCGATGACGATTCGCATATCAAGATGGATGAAGGTGGTTCTCTTGTTACTCGTACTCCCCATCGCATGGGGATGGTATGTCGTCGCAGCGGATTATGACTATTCGGCGCTATCTGGAACATATGTCTTCAGCGGCGGCGGGGAGAAATGTATCTTACGTCTTGAACCTAATGAGACATTTACGCAGATACTGTCGCGAGACGGAAAGACCAGCTCCGTTCAAGGAAGCTGGCATCGTTATGGCGAAGCACATGTCTCCTTCTCCGCAGAGTTCATCCCTCTCGTTGGAGAGGACCTCAAGCCCCTTGGCGCACCTCATGGCCAATTCGATAAGACATTCGGATTCTTCCCGAGTCTGACGCTTGCCCCTCTCCCGGACGGCCCAACGTTCCGCAAGAAGCTGTTCCGCTAACGCATAAGCTGACAGCTCTCGACTCCTGCCTGCCTCAAAATGCTCGTCATCTCGACCGAAGCGCAGCGCAGTGGAGAGACCCCCGCATTGGTTTTTGTCCTTGCTCTTGTTCTCTTCTAAACGAGAACAACGGCAAAGGCCAATACGGGGGTCTCTCCGCTCCGCATCGCGATAAGGCTGCGATGCTCCGGTCGAGATGACGAGAGTTTTGTGCGGCGAAACAGAAAGCTTGTCTAGCTCAGCAGCGCAGCCTCGAACCGCTGCCAGGCGGCTTCGTTCCAGCCATGGTCGGACTGCCTCCAGCCGTTCACATCCCCCAGGAAGTTGGGGAAGTTCAGCCGGCAGTAGCCGCATTTTTGGGCGAAGTCGAACAGGGCCTGCGCCGTGCCGTCGAGGTAGAGCACGGCCTGCAGGCCGTCGCGCGACCAGGCGACCGAGGCGATGCGTTCGGCCTCGACATCCTGCATCGACCCGACGTTGTAGATCAGCATCGCATCCTGAATGGCCTCTTCCTGCGTCGTCTGCGAGCGGTCGCAGGCGTAGAAGTAGGCGGCGACCCCTTCGTCCTCGAAGACCACGGTCCACGGAACGATAGGGGAATTGGACGATAGAAAGGCACGGCCCGGACGAAACGAAAGCGACTCCATACCCCTCACGATACACTTGATACGACTGCATTTCGACTCGCGCTCAAGAACCAAGGGGTATCGTCCGACCGCATGAAGCTTCCGCTCATCCCGGCTCCGCCGCGCATCAAGTTTCGTCTCAACCTTCCGCAGCGGCTCGCAGGTTTGCTGCTGCTCGTCTTCCTGGCGGAGTGCCTTTGGGTGATCGGGCATCAGCAGACGACGTCGGCGGACTACCGCTACGCGCGCTGCGGCCGCGAGATGTGGGAGCGGCCCTTGCCGCTGGCGGGCTACTTCACCACCTGCGGCAACCTGAACGGCGACGGCACGTTCGCCTATCGCGTGGCGGGTCTGCCGCTGACGGTGCAGCGGCTGGTGCTGCTGGGCACGGACAAGCTGCGCAAGCCGGAGAACCGGCTCTATGTGAATGGGTCGCTGAACGGGTCGACGTGGGAGGCGCGGCATGAGCTGACCAGCGTTCGCTACCTGCTGCACCTGCCGTTCGTCTTCTTCGCCCTGTGGCTGGGAGCGGGGTTGTGGTGGGTGGCGCGTCGATTGTTCGGGAACGAAGGCGGGTTTCTGGCGCTGGGGCTGTATTGCTTCTGCCCGGCGATCGTGCGGTACGCGGTCGCGCCGAATAACGAGATGCTCGCGATGTGGGGTCTGTACGGCGTGGTCTATACGGGCATGGGCGTGGCGCACGCGATGGCCGGTCCGCGGCGCAGGTGGCGTCCGCGCATCCTGCTGCTGACGCTGGCGCTGGGCCTGACCGCCGCGGCGCACACGCTGGCCGCGATCCTCGGCTTCGTCGTCTCGTTCTTCTTCATGTTCTATCTGGCGGAGCGCAAACGCAGCGCGGTGATGCAGATCCTGGTCAACGCGGGCGTGGGTTCGCTGGTGATTCTGTTCGCGTTCTACGCCTTCCGGCTGCAGCCGTTCAGCTACGTCTTCACCGGAGGCGGCGCGCGGATGTGGTTCTCGCTGGAGCCTGCGCTGGGGTTTGCGAAGGACCTGTTGAACGGGCCAATCCTTGTCGCCGCGGCGGTGTCTTTGCTGGTGTATCTGGCGGCGAAGCGATCGCGCTACTTCGGCAATACGGCGCCGCTGTTGATGGTGCTGCTGCTCGCGCCGATCGTCACGACGCAGAATGTCACCCAGCCGTGGCTTTGGGCGCTGCCGTTCCTCTTCACGTTTATTGGCGGTGTCTTTGCGGATGTGCTGGAGACGAAGCATCGCAAGTTGTTTCTCGCGCTGACGGGGATGATTCTGGTGGCGCAGGCTTCGGTTTGCGTGGCGACGCTGTCGCTACTGGCGCGCTAGGTTTGCGAACTTCAGGGCACGGCTTCAGCCGTGCCGCAAGAGCCGTGGATGTAGGCGGCTTCAGCCGCTGAGGTACGGTTTCGGCTTGAACTGGCTTTGCCGCCACCCCGCAGAAGAGCGTACCCCAGCGGCTGAAGCCGGATTTTGCGCGCGTATACGGTACGGCTGAAGCCGTGCCCTTAACAAGACGGGCGCAAAAACGATGTACCATCTCCACACACCGCAATCGATTGAAAACAAGCATCCAACGGTCTGAAAGCCAACATCAAGGACGGCACGGGACACAATGACGCTCAGGCAGACCCCTCTACGCAACGCCGTCGCACTCTTCGCGCTCTCTGCGCTCCTCTTTACCGGCGGCTGCAAGCGCAAGCGCAAGACGAAGTCGGTTGAAAACACCGATGCCTATGCTGACTCGCTGAAGCCGCTGGTCGCGGCGAAGACCATGCAGGGGCTGCGCTGGCCGAACTTCGCCGACTACGAGCCGCTCGTCCAAACCTTCTACGACGACCGCAACTACGAGGTCGCGTGGATACGCGACGGTAAGCCGACGCCGACGGCGCTCCAGTTCATCGCGGCCTTCAAGGACGCCGAGCACAAGGGCCTGAACCCGGAGGACTTCGACGCCACGCTGTGGGACGGGCGCATCGCGAAGCTCGCCGGCAAGCAGGACGCGGACATCGCCGCCTACGACGCCGCCATGACCGTCAACGTCATGCGTTATATCTCGGACCTGCGTATCGGCCGGGTGAATCCGACGCACTTCAACTTCGACATCAACACGCAGGAGAAGAAGTACGACCTGCCGGAGTTCGTCTCGGACGAGGCGGTCGACGCGACCGACGTGCCGAAGCTGATCGCCGGGGTCGAGCCGGATTCCGAGCAGTATCGCCAGACCGAGACGGCGCTGGCGCACTATCTCGATCTGGCGAAGAAGCAGGCTGCAATGCCCGATCTACAGCAGCCTCTGCCGACGGTGACGAAGCCGGTGAGTGTGGGCGGGGCGTATCCTGCGGCCGGAGCGCTCGGCAAGCGGCTCGAACTCGAAGGCGATTACACCGCTCCGCCTATGTCACAGACGGCCGGGGCGCCGATGCCGCCGAATAGCGCGAACGTCAACATGCAGGTCTACGACCAGGCGCTCTCCGACGGTGTGAAGAGCTACCAGGATCGCCACAGCCTCACCGCCGACGGCAAGCTGACGCCCGCGACGATCGCGTCGCTGAACGTACCGCTGACCGACCGCGTCATCCAGTTGCAGGACTCGCTGGAGCGCTGGCGCTGGCTGCCGAACGAGTACGTCAACGCACCGCTGATGGTGAACCTGCCGGAGTTCGTCCTGCGCGGCTTCGGCGAAGGCCACAAGCTCGACTTCACCATGAAGGTCGTGGTGGGCAAAGTCGTGGGCGAGCACCAGACGCCGGTCTTCACGCACATGATGAAGTACCTGATCTTCCGCCCGTACTGGAACGTGCCGATGAGCATCGTCCACAAGGAACTGGCGGGGCATCTCGACAAGAGCGGCGTGGGCTACCTGGCCTCGCACAACTTCGAGGTGACGAACGGCAAGGGCGAGGTGCAGTCGGGCTTTACCGCCAAGCAGGTGGAGCAGGGACAACTGATGGTGCGCGAGAAGCCCGGCCCGAAGAACTCGCTGGGACTCGTAAAGTTCATGTTCCCGAACGAGTACGACATCTACCTGCACTCGACGCCGCAGCCGGAGCTGTTCAGCCGCTCGCGCCGCGACTTCTCGCACGGTTGCGTGCGCGTGCAGCAGCCGATGGACCTCGCGGTGTGGGTGCTGAAGGGCCAGTCCGACAAGGACGGCGACTGGGACATGGATCGGGTGAAGGCTGCCATGGAGAGTGGCCCGGACAACCACCAGGTGAACCTGAAGCAGCCGATCCCGATCGTCATCTTCTACCTGACGGCGAACGTCGGCGAAGACGGCAAGACGCACTTCTTCGACGACATCTATGGGTACGACAAGCAGTTGCAGGAGGTGTTGGCGAAGGGGATGCCGTATCCCGCGACGCAGCAGAAGGTGAATCCGAAGACGGTGTTTGGGGATACGAACTAGGGGTCAGTGTGAGAAGCTCGGCCTTGGCTTTGAAGTAGGCGAAGTCTGGGTAGGCGAAGTCTGGGTAGGCCAAGGCTTTAGCCTTGGCTCCCTGAATCTCTTCCAGACGGGGCTTCAGCCCCTGGGGTATGTTTTTTCGGACCAACCATCAGGTGCTCAGGCGTCGGATCGAGCCTGTCCTCGAAGACGGTATGAACATGTGGGTAATCTGCATACTTCTTACGAACCGGATTCTTCGCGATGTATATCCTCTGATTCTCAAAATCGTCCAAGTCTCGAATGCGGTGCTCATGATAGCCGCTCTGCCAGACCTCTCCGGGCGACTGTTTCCGTACCGCAAACGAATAGCCGCCTTTGATGAACTGCACAGCGCGAGCCGTGCTGACGTTCATTGCCGGAGTAATAAGAACGTGAATATGATCCGGCATCACCACAAAGCCATGGACTGCGAACCGACCCTGGTCCCGATAGCGGAAGAGCATCTCGATGAATAGATCGGCGTTCGCGGTTCGTTGGAAATGGCGTTGTCGCTGATGCGCGACGACCGTGATGGCGTAAGTCTCCTGCGTCTGGCGGGTAGCGTGCATGGGTACAAGAGAGCATACCCCAGGGGCTAAAGCCCCGTCCGGCCCGGGACCGAGGGCGCCAAGGCTGAAGCCTTGGCCTACCCGTACTGACAGGCCTCTTGGCACACTTCATCGCTATGCGATCCGGCTGGCATGGGGCAGCGAGGGTTTCCTGTAGCAAGCGGGCGTCGCGAAGTCCAAGTAAAATCACCTCATGGCCTCGCACCGCTCCTCCCCTGATTTGAAGCCAGAGCAGCCACTTTTACCCGTAGCGCTGGACCCTGGCCTGAACCATGCGGAGGCGATGGTCTTTCGCCGGCATCTTGCCGCGTGGTATCTGCGGCATGCGCGGGAGTTGCCGTGGCGCGGGGTCTCGGACGCTTACCGGACCTGGGTGTCGGAGATCATGCTGCAGCAGACGCGGGTGGCCGCGGTCATCGATCACTACGACCGCTTCCTGCGGCTCTTTCCCACGGTCGTGGCGCTGGCGCTGGCGCCGGAAGCGGATGTGCTGGCGGCGTGGTCGGGGCTGGGCTACTACCGGCGGGCGCGGATGCTGCACAAGGCCGCGCAGTTCATCGTGGAGACGCTGAACGGGGCGATTCCAGAGAGCTCAGCCGAGCTGCGCAAGCTGCCCGGTGTGGGCGAGTACACCTCCGCCGCCATTGCCAGCATCGCTTTTGGCGAGAGCATCGCCGTGGTCGATGGGAATGTGGAACGCGTGCTGCTGCGCGTGACCGGCCGGCCGGAGGAGGCGACCGCCGCGGGCCGGGCGTTCATTCAGCGGCAGGCCGCGGCGCTTGTTCCTCACAAGGCGCGGACGCCGGGCAAGAATGCTCCGGGAGATCATAACCAGGCCATGATGGAGCTGGGCGCGACCATCTGCCTGCCGCGCGCGCCGCTCTGCCTGCACTGTCCCGTCTTCGACGTCTGCCGCACACGCGGCGAGCATCTGACGCCGCCGCGCGCGAAGCAACGCAGCGAGACGGTCGCGTTTCTGCTTTCGACCCGGAAGAAGGCGCAAGGGGTTGAAGTCCTGCTCGAACAGCGAGACCACGCTGCCAGCCTGATGGCCGGGATGTACGAGCTGCCGCCGCTGCCGCTCGACGCGGTAGAGGACCGCGAGCCGATCCTGCGGCTGCGACACTCCATCACTAATACCAACTACTACGTCGAGATCTACGCGGCCGAGGGCACGCACGACCGCAGGCTGCGGCGCGCCGTCCCGGCCAGCAAGGATGTGCTCTCGTGGCAGCGGGTCGCGCGCCTGCACGAGCTGCCGCTGACGGGCCTGGCGCGCAAGGTGCTGCACCGGATCGACGTGCTTTCGGTTGGAGGTTTGAACACGCCACGCAATATTCATGTGGCTGCGCCATAAACATTTGGGCACGGCGAATTCTGTCCGTTTGCAGTGCCCTTGGTTAAGGGCACGGCTTCAGCCGTGCCATCGGGCCATGACGCGAGTGCGGCTTTAGCCGCTGAGGTACGCTTCTCGCTCGGGGGTGGCTCGGACAAGAGCCGTACCCCAGCGGCTAAAGCCGAATTTGAGACTGGGCGAGGCGGCATGGCTGAAGCCATGCCCTTAGCAAGACCACTGTCCTTGCTGTACCCGAAGTCTGGTTCGTGTGGGCTGAAGCCAGATGGTCGCGACAATCGTCAAAATACGCAAGGGCTTCAGCCTTGGTCTTTCGCCGAATCTGCAAAACACCTTACCCCACGAACCGGCATCGAACGCTCTGTACACCCCGCACGCGGGCAAGTTTCACGAGGAGGCAACACCATGGATCGCAGCGCATCCGCAGTCTGGCACGGCAGTTTGAAAGAGGGCAAAGGCGCCATCTCGACGCAGAGCGGCACCCTGCATGAGACGCAGTACAGCTTCGGCACGCGCTTCGAGAACGGCGTCGGCACGAACCCCGAAGAGCTGATCGCGGCCGCGCACGCCGGCTGCTTCACCATGGCGCTCTCAGCGCAGCTTACCTCGGCCGCGATGGTGCCGGAGAGTCTTGAGACCACCGCGGTCGTGACCCTTTCGAATACCGACGACGGCCCGACCGTGACGAAGATTCATCTCACGACCAAGGCGCATGTCCCGGGCGCCGAGAAGGAGAAGTTCGACGAGCTGGCGAAGAAGGCCAAGGAGGGCTGCCCCATCTCGCGCCTGTTGAAGGCGGCGGAGATTACCCTGGACGCGACGCTGGTTTAGGCTTCTTCGACACACCATGCTGTCATTCTGAGCGTGGCGAAGGATCTGCTTTTGCGTGGAGAGCCTTGGCTGTCCGAGCGAAAGCAGATCCTTCGCTGCGCTCAGGATGACATTTATCTGCACAGGATGACAGTTCTTCGTTCAGGACAGCTCTTCTATTTGCTCAGGACGACAGTTCTCGTTTGGGTTAGTTGTTTTACAGGTAGCTCAGCCACCAGTCCCGCCGTCGCGCCTTCACGCCGCTGAACCAGACGCAGGGTTTGTACAGGATGGCGACTGCCAGCAGCCACACGGCGTAGACCACCGGGAGGCCGTATCCCCAGCCGGCTGGAATCGCATCCTCCCACTGGAAGGCCGGCGTGAACCAGAAATGCCAGTCGCGATGCGCGGCGAGCGTGCCGAGGATCGCCAGAGTGTGGAGCAGGTAGATGTGCGGCACGTAGTAGAAGAACGGCACGCGGCCGAAGGTCTCGAAGAACCGGCGCATGCGGGGTAGCCAGTCGTGCTCCGACGCGTAGTCGAAGAGGGTGTAAAGCGCCAGCAGGACGCTGAAGGTCGCAAGCTCGTAGTGCAGGGACGGCGGGTACTTCATCACGCTCAGGAACGACATGGCGGTGCGCGCCGGGGTGTCGAGGCGCTCGAAACGGAAGGGATCGCCGTAGCCGTGGAAGAGGCGCAGAAGCGTGAACGTCGCGGCGAAGCAGACGGAGAGCGTCGCCGCGATGCGCTGGCGGCGAGCCGGGGCGGAGTGCGCGACCGTGCCGAAGGCGTACCCCAGGCAGATGACGCCGAACCACGCCAGCGACGGGTAGTAGCAAAGTACGAAGATGTGTCCGTGAAAGGTGAGTGGGCCCGGTTCCTGCACCAGCCGCCACAGGTTGGCGTACGGGCCGAACGACCTGGCCTGTATGGGGTCGAGCAGGTTGTGCAGCAGACCGATCGCGACGCCGATGCCGCCGATCGCCCACACCGGCAGGCGCACGATGAGTCCCAGCCCCACCATCGCGACGCCGACCGCCCAGATGACCTGCAGGAAGGGCGCCCAGCAGAAGCTCCAGCCGAAGCTGACGACCGTGATCTCCATGAACATCAGCCACAGACCGCGCGTGATCAGCAGCCGTGCAAGCTGCGCGCTGGTCTTGCCGCGCATGCGCTGCAGATAGACCGAGGCGCCGGCGAGCGAGATGAATCCCGGCGCGCAGAGGTGCGTGACCCAGCGGGTCGCAAAGAGCGCCGGCCAGGAGGCATGGGGGTCGACCGGGTTGATGGTCAGGTAGGTAAAGTAGTCGCGGGTGTGGTCGAGCGCCATCAGCAGCATCAGCAGGCCGCGCAGGATGTCGATCGATTCCAGCCTTCGCCTGCGCGGTTCGAGCGGCACGGGGAAGAGCTCGGACGCGGCGTTGGAATCGTCGCGCGCATGGGATGAGGCGATCGTCGCCATGGGTCGTACCTGAGTTTGGATTTGGCCCGGGTAGAACTCTGCCATGCTACCGCAAAAACCGCGGTTCAGGGAGCTTAGTGGCTGTGGCCGGCGTGGTCGTGCCCGTGGTGGTGATGGTGGTCGTGTCCGCCGGCCGCGGCCAGCTCCAGCGGCGGCGCGCTGCAGCCGTGGGTGGTCTCGCAGCCGCGAGCCTCCAGTTGAATGGTCGTATGGTGGATGCGGAACTTCGTCTTGATGACGGCGTTGATGCTGTCGAGGATCGGGCTGCACTCGGACACCGGCATCTCGACGATGGTCACATGGCTGGCGAGCGCGTGCGAGTTCGAACCCAGCGTCCACACATGCAGGTCATGCACGTTGACGACGCCGTCGATGGCCTCGATCGCCGCGCGAACCTCTTCGAGGTTTACCCGCTTCGGCGTGCCTTCGAGCAGGATGTTCAGCGTCTCGCGGACGATGCCGAGCGAGCTCCAGAAGATCATGCCCGCGATGATGAACGAGAGCACCGGGTCGATCCACTGCAGGCCGGTGAAGAGGATGCCCGCGCCGCCCGCGATTACCGCCGCGGTCGAAAGCGTGTCGCCCAGCATGTGCAGGTAGACCGAGCGGATGTTGACGTCGGTCGAGAACTTCCACAGCAGCGTCGCGATGCCGCCGTTCATGACGACGCCCGCGACCGCGACCAGCATCATGATCTTCGGCGCGACTTCGACGGGCGAGGCGAGGCGTTCGATGGCCGAGACGCCGATCCAGACCGCCAGCACCATCAGGGTCAGCGCGTTCACGAACGCCGCCAGCACGCCCGCGCGCTGATAGCCGAAGGTCTTGCGGTCGGTGGCCGGACGCGATTGAAAATAAACGGCTACGAAGGAGAGCGCGATCGCCAGCAGGTCCGAGACGTTGTGTCCCGCCTCGGAGATCAACGCCAGCGAGTGCGCGCGCAGGCCGAAGTACAGTGTGGCCACGACATAGCAGAGGGTGGCTGCCATCGACACCTTCAACACCCGCTGCATCGTCCGATTCTGGGTCGCGACCATGTGCATGCTTCCAGTCTATTCCTCTTTGACTGGAAGCATGCACATGGCGGCTAGCCCGGGGGCCAGCCCATGTGCCGCCCGCCGAGCAGGTGCAGATGCAGGTGATGGACGGTCTGGCCGCCGTCGTCGCGGGTGTTGATGACGATACGGTAGCCGTTGGGCAGCTCGCGCTCGCCGAGGGCGGCGGCCTTGGCGAGCAGGGCGCCCAGCAGTTCGGCGGGCGCGTCGGCGGCGGTGGCGTAGTGCGCCTTGGGGATGACGAGCAGGTGCTTCGGCGCCTGGGGGTTGATGTCGGCGAAGGCGAGCGACAGGTCGTCCTCGTCGAGGCGCTTGACCGGGATCTGGTTCGCGGCGATCTTGCAGAAGAGGCAGTCGGACATGGGGTGATTCTACTTCTTGAAGTACTTCGGCTGCTGGCCGGGCTGGTGGGGGTCAGCGCCTGCGGCCCATGGGTTATAGTGCGCGGCGAACTCCGCGCGGTGCGTGGTGGAGGGATGCGTGTCGGTCCAGAACTCGACGAAGGGGCTGGGGTCGGGGTCGTCGAGCGAGGCCTCGCCGAGGATCTGGAACGAACGGACGGCGGTGGCCTGCGGGTCGGGCACGATGCCGTGGACGGCCTCCTGGCCGAAGACGTCGGCGTCGTGCTCGACTCCACGGCTGATGGTGTTGGCGATCGGCTCGGTCAGGAACGTGCCGGCGCTGAGCAGCAGCAGGAGGACGGCGATTGCGCCCCAGTCCTGCTGGCTGGCTATGCGCCAGCGCCCGCCGTAGCGCGCCAGCAGCCAGTGCAGGATGCGATACGCGAGGTAGAACGCGAGCAGCAGCCCCGGCAGAGCCAACGCGATGCCGCGCAGCACATGGTGCAGGACGTAGTGGCCGAGTTCATGCGCGAAGGTGATCTGGACGATGTCGGTTGGGGCCTTCAGGGTCGTGTCCCAGACGACGACGCGCTTGGACGCGCCCAGGCCGGTGACATAGGCGTTCAGCGTGGTGTATTTGTCGCTGGCGCGCATGACGAACATGTGGCTCGGCGGGATGTCGACGCCGGCTCGGCGGATGACGGCCTGCAGGCTGTCGGCAAGCTGCGGCGCGACGGTCTGGAGCGGCTCGAAGTGGTTGAAGAGCGGGTCGATGACGAGCGGGGCCGCGAACGCGCCTGTGAAGACGATGGGCACGAGCGCGATCCAGAAGGCGAGCCACCAGCGCCGGGGCCAGCGGCGGATGCACCAGAAGAGCACCGCCGCGATCAGGCTGTCGAGCACGATGTTGACCCCAAGGCTCTTGCCGACGTCGCCCGCCCAGCTCGCCCAGCCCTGCACCGAAAGCCCGTAGACCAGCGTCAGGTGATGGGCATAGATGGCAATCGGCAGGTTCAGCACGGTGCGGACGGCCAGCAGCATCGCCAGCAGGGCCGGCCCCTGGAACCAGTAGATGCCCGTCAGCCGGACAGCCCGGTCGCGCAGGCGGGCGACGGCGCCGAGCCCCAGCAGCAGCAGCCAGCAGACGATGCTCCAACCTTCGTACGCGAAGTGGATGATGTTGAAGTCGTGCGAGAGCGCCTTTGCCTTCAACAGCTTGTCCGGCGGCAGGGTGTAGTACGGCGGGTGCTGTGGGGCGGCGGTCTGGAGCGCGTGCGCCAGGTGCGGGGCGGCGAGTATCGCGAGAAGCAAGGCGAGTGCGAGATTGAGGCGGCGGCGCATGGGTGGGTTCCAGTGTGCTCTATCGAGGGCGGCGGCGCAAAGCGGGTTGAGCCAGTCCGCCTCCGCCCACGTCTAAACCAGTGCGGCGCGGGGCGAGTTCGGATAGACTCGCCCCATGTCGATTTTGCTTCGGATGGGGCCTTCTTTGACGATGCGGCGAGCGGTTTCGGGATTGGCGGTAGTGTTGGCGGCGAGCGGGTTGCGTGCTGAGGCGCCTACGGTGGCGAAGGCGGCGGTGAGCGCGAAGCCGGACACGGTGCTGGTCGGCGCGATGGACCTGGAGCTGGCGCGGGCGATGAGGTCGCTCGGCACGGAGGCGACGGGCTCGAAGAATCCGCAGCCGAAGCCCTACTTCATCAGCTACGCGGTGTCGGACTCCGAGGGCGTCTCGATGAACGCGCAGTTTGGGGCGATCACCAGTAGCAACGCGAGCCATCGCCGCACGGCCGACGTGCAGGTGCGCCTGGGTTCTCCCGAGCAGGACAACACCCACGGCGACCATCGCGCGAGCGCCCTGACCAGCATGCCGCTGCCGCTCGGCGACGACCGCGAGGCCATCGCGCGCAGCCTGTGGTTCGCGACCAATCGAGGCTACGGCCGGGCTCTCGACAGCTATCTGAAGGTGAAGACCGAGCAGCAGGTCCGCGCCAAGGAAGAGGATGCCTCGGCCGACTTCTCGGTCGAAAAGCCCGCGACCGAGCTGCTGCCGGCCGCGCCCAGGGTGCAGCTTGAGAAGGCGGCATGGGAGGCGCGAATTCGCGAGATCTCCGGCGTCTTCAAGCAGTTTCCGGACATCTTCTACAACACGGTCGGCCTGCAGGCGTCCTCTGAAACGGATTACTTCGTGTCGAGCGAAGGCGCGAAGGTCGCCACGCCCAGCCATGTCGCGCGCCTCGTGGTCGTAGGCCGCACCCGCGCGGCCGATGGCATGGACCTCTTCCGCGTCGAGACCTTCGAGGCCGACGAGCTGGGCCATCTACCGCCGCAGAAGGAGCTGATGGAGAAGACGCTCGCCATGGCGAAGAATCTCGAAGCGCTGCGTGAGGCGCCGGTGACGGAGCCCTTCAACGGTCCGGCGATCCTGAGCGGACGGGCCAGCGCGGTCTTCTTCCACGAGGTGCTGGGCCATCGGCTTGAAGGCCAGCGCCAGCGCGGCGACGAGGAGGGCCAGACCTTCACCAAGCTGCTGAATAAACCGATCCTGCCCAGCTTCCTCTCGGTCGCGGACGACCCGACGGTCACGACCTTCCACGGCACGCCGCTGAGCGGGCACTACAGCTTCGACGACGAGGGCCAGCCCGCGCGCAAGGTCGACCTCATCAAGGACGGCGTGCTCGAAACCTTCCTGATGTCGCGCCTGCCCATCGCCAGCTTCCAGACCAGCAACGGCCACGGCCGCGCCGAGGTGGGGCATATGCCGACCGGCCGCCAGGGCAACCTCATCGTCACCTCTTCCAAGACCGTCTCCGACGCCGAGCTGCGCGAGATGCTGAAGGCCGAGGCCAAGGCGCAGAACAAGCCCTACGGGCTCTACTTCGAGGACATATCCTCGGGCTTCGCGGTGACGACGCGCCGCTCGCCGCAGGCGTTTTCGGTCGTGCCGCTGGTGGTCTATCGCGTGTATGTCGACGGCCGGCCGGACGAGTTGGTGCGGGGCGTCAGCATCGTGGGCACGCCGCAGGAGGCGCTGAGCCGCATCCTGGCCACCGACGACAAGCAGGACGTCTTCAACGGCATCTGCGGCGCGGAGAGCGGCAGCATCCCGGTCAGCGCGGTCGCGCCGGCCATGCTGATGTCGAAGATCGAGACGCAGCGGCAGGCGCAGGGCACCGCCAGACCGCCGATCGTGCCTCCGCCGTCCGACCGGATGATCGCGAAGGGTGGCCATTAGATCGCTTGTCTCTGCTTCTAGGTAGGCCAAGGCTTCAGCCTTGGCACTCAAAATCGGCAACGATGCAGGCTTTAGCCCCTGGGGTATGCACTCTTCTCCACAACGACACATCTTGGGAAGCGACCGTATGAATATGTTCTCGACAAAGTTACAGATTGGATTGATTGGCGCCGCGCTGGTTACAAATGCGGCGTTTGCCCTGAATCCACCGGCGGATAAGACTGTCGCCGCACCTCCCGCCTCAGGCGCCAGCCTGGCCGCGGATAAGGCCGCCGCGACCGACCCGATGCTCGAAGCCATGCGCGAAGAGCTGCTGCGCGAGCAGGAGACGCTCGTCCTGCCCGGCATGCAGCGGCCCTACTTCATCGAGTACCGCATGGACGAGCTGCACAGCTACGAGGCGCTCGCCAACTACGGCGCGCTGACCCGCGAGGAGGAGAATCACCAGCGCTATGTGCGGGTCACCGTCCGCATCGGCGACTACGCGGCCGATTCAAGCTCCAGCCGCGGCGACGGATCCATCCAGCTTGCGCCGGAGGACAACGATCCCGCGGCCCTGCGCTACGCCCTGTGGACCGCGACCGACGAGGCGTACAAGAACGCGCTGCGCGCCTACGCGGCCAAGCAGGCCAACCTGAAGCGCTTCGAGAAGCCGCCCACCGAGAAGGACTTCTCGGTCGCCACGCCGGTCACGCATCTGGAGCCGCTCGTCGCGCTCGAGCTCGACCGGCCGGAGTGGACGCGGCGCATCGTCGACGCCAGCGGCGTGGCGTTGAAGGATCCGTCGGCGAAAGACGTGCAGTATTCCACCGCGAACGTGCGCGGCCTGGCCGTGAATCGCTACCTCGTCAACACCGAGGGCAGCGTGCTGCGCCACGGCTACAGCGGGTACGAGGCGTCGGTGAGCGTCGGCGGGCAGGCGGCCGACGGCATGCGCCTGAGCCGCGATAACGGCACAACCGGCAAGACCGCGAAAGAGCTTGAGTCCGCCGCCGCCTTTCATCAGCGCGCGGTGGACGACGTGCGCAGCTTCGCCGAGCTGCGCGACGCTCCGCTGGCCGACGCCGAGGACTACCACGGGCCCGTGCTCTTCAGCGGAGACGCCGCCGCCGACGTGCTGAACCGGCTCTTCGTGCCCAACGTCGAGGCCGACCGGCCGGAGGTTGGAACGACCGCGCGCACGCAGGGCATCTACACCTCCAGCTACAAAGCGCGGGTGCTGCCGGAGATTCTGAGTGCGGTCGACGACCCCTCGGTCGCGACCTTCAAGGGACGCGCGCTGGTCGGCGCGTACGCGGTCGACGACGAGGGCGTGCCGGCGCAGGCGGTCACGGTCGCCGAACGCGGCAAGCTCGAAAACTACCTCATCGGCCGCACGCCGGTGCGCGACTTCCCGGCTTCGAACGGCCATGGCCGCGCCGCGCCCGGACAGGCCGCGCACTCGCGCGCCGGGGTGATGATCTTCAAGGCGGCGAACCCGCTGCCCAATGCGGAGCTGCATGCGAAGCTCGTCGCCATGGCGAAGGAGCAGGGCCGCGACGTCTACGAGGTCGAGACCATGGGCGGCGAGCTGACGCCGCGCCTGCTGTATAAGGTCCACCCCGACGGCACACGGCAACTGGTGCGCGGCGCGGTCTTCGACGAGCTGGACAACCGCAGCCTGCGCAGCGACATCGTCGCGGCGGGCGACGACGCGTACATCGCGAACACGCTGGGCGCGGTGCCGGAGACGACGATTGCGCCTAGCCTGCTGTTTGGCGACATCGAGGTGAAGCGGGCCACGGAAGAGCAGCAGAAGCTGCCTTATTACGCACCGCCGGATGCGAAGTGATAGCTTCCGAGAACGGCGTTTATCGTTACTGAAAGAATGACTGCCTCAATTGGACAACCTGGTTGGTATAGTTCTGTACGTCCCTATTGGTTTGTTATGAGATTCCCACATATCCGATTTGCTATTTATGCAGGCTCGCTCGCAATGGCATGCATTCGATCTGGTGGACAAAGCCAGGCCACCCATTCGCCCGTCCCCCAGACATGTCATGGATCGCCACAAGAACTAAGTGGCGGTGCGCTCCATATATTGCGTGTGAAAGTTATCTCGTCGAGTGCAACGGATGGCACCTACGCGGATGAGGGATACGGCCAAGGCGAGTTCGATTCTGTGAAGCTCCTCGAAGTCATCAAGAGTCCTGTTCCTTGGAGCCGCGGACACATCTTTCGCGTTCATCCTTTCTCGGGCGAGCGCAAGGGAGAAACGAACTATGCTCCAGAACGTCTTCTAGCTGGCAAGGAATACCTCATTGTCTACACGTACTACTTGGATCATGAGCCGCGGGGTGAAGCGGACCTGATCGGTCTAACAAGATGCGGTGTTCACGAGGACACTCCAGAAGACAGACAGAAACTGCTCTCAAGCTACGCACGCTAAACGGTCATTCATGATTAGTCCTGATAAGTCGGCTTCTCGTCAGTAATGCGGGCGGCAACGCTTGGTCTTGTTTCAAACCAAGAACAGTTCCTTCGGATACACTGACTGCGGTCGAAACGATCAGCAGTTGGGTCCCTGAAGGAGTTTTCGATGAGCAACAAAGTAGAGTTCCCCAAGCCCACGCGGCGCAGCTTTCTGGCCTCCGCCGCAGGCGTAGCGCTGGCTGGGGCCGTGCCCTCAGGCGCGCAGGTGGCTACGGAGAAAGCGCCGTTGATGCAGGCGAAGAAGAAGCCGCTGAACGTGCTCTTCTTCATGTCGGACGACATGCGGCCGGAGCTGGCCTGCTATGGCAGCCGCTTCCATGCGCATAGCCCGAACATCGATGCGCTGGCCGCGAAGGGTGTGCGGTTCGACCGCAACTACTGCCAGTTTCCGCTCTGCAATCCTTCGCGCGCGTCGCTTTTTTCGGGGCGTCCGCCGCATACGACCGGGGTGCTGGGCAACTCGGTTGGGCTGCGCGATCTGCATACGGACTGGACGACGCTGCCGCAGCTCTTTCGCGAGCACGGCTACACCACGCTGCGCTCGGGCAAGCTCTTCCATGCTGGCTTCGACGATCACAAGGCCTGGACCGACTTCGACGGCGAGGTGGAGTCCATGCATCCGACGCAGGTGGGCAAGCGGCTGCCGATCCCGCGGGTGCAGGTGGCGAAGCCGGATGGGTCGATGCCGCCGCTGCCGGAGTCGAACGAGCGTGGCGACCACTCCGACCAGTTGCTGGTGCTGACCGGCAATGGCGAGGGCGCGGGGGATTATCTGGTTGCGGACCGCGCAATCAAATATCTGAACGAGTGCAAGGACAAGCCGTTCTTCATCGGCTGCGGATTTTCGAAGCCGCACAGCCCGCCGGAGGCTCCGCAGCGTTTCTACGATCTGTACAACGCGAAGTCGCTGCAGCTTCCGCCGGACTTCGCCGCGTGGCCGACCGTGCCGCCGGGCTTCCCGAAGGCGGCGATCCGGCCGAAGAACGCGGACCTGTTCATCGGTCGCGGGGCCTCGCCCGAGGAGGCGCAGCAGGTCATCCGCGCGTATCTGGCGTCGATCTCCTGGGCGGACTGGAACCTGGGCCGCGTCGTCGCGGAGCTGGACCGGCTGGGGCTGCGCGACAACACGCTGATCGTCTTCGTCGCCGACCACGGCTACCAGCTCGGGGAGAAGGGCAAGTGGTCGAAGGCGGGCTCGCTCTTCGAGGGCGGCACGCGCATTCCGTTGATCATCCACATGCCGGGCGCGGCGGGCAATGGCCGTGCGTCGACGCGGATCGTGCAGTCGCTCGATATTTATAAGACGGTCGCCGAGCTGGCTGGCCTGCCTGTCCCAGCGGAGATCGAGGGCGAAAGCCTGGTCCCGCTGCTGACCGATCCGCGCGCGGCGTGGGATCGTCCGGCGTACAGCGTCTGGAGCGAGGACGGCAAGACCATCCACGGCACGATGGTTCGCACGGAGCAGCTTCGCTATGCGGAGTTTGGGCCGAAGGCGGTCAACGGCGCGATGATGTTCGACGTCCACGCCGACCCGCTGGAGCTGAAGAATATCGTGGACGATCCGAAGTATGCGGAGGAGCGGAAGCGGCTTTCGAGGCTGATTGCGGAGTATGGCGTGACCGGGTAAGTTGTATCGAGGTGGCGCGCATGGAGACGCTCAGGCTTTTCATCGAACGACATGATTTAGTGCTCGGAATCGTGCCTGCCCTGCTGCTGATGGCTGGCGGCTGCTTTTCGTTGTGGCCCATGATGACCCCTCGCTACGGGGCCTACGAAGATCGCTCCGGGCTGGTGTTCTCCGCCTTTCCGTATAACTCCCTCTTTCCGTTCTTCTACATCCCGTTCGGTCTTGTCGAATTCTTGAAGCATCTTTCAGAAGGCTGGGCGACGCGACATTTCGACTGGATGATGTGGCTTGATCTCTCGATCGTCCTCATGATGTTTGTCGCAGCCGCATTCTCCCTTCCAGGGACGATCGTGCTGGGACCGGATGGAATATATCAGCGCTTCTGGCTTTTGAAGGATCGTTGCATTCGCTACTGCGATGTAAATAAGATCGTCAGCCAGCAAGCCGGCGTAACCGTTAAGCCGCACGTCGGCAGGGCCATCTCATTCGTGAATGCGCAGGGCTTTCCAGATCGAGCGCTATTCGAAGAGACGATCACGCACCGGGTGGGTCAGCCAACGGTCGGAACTCGCTCGACCGGATGGCTTCGACGTTAGCCTCTGCCGCCAGCAGCTGAAGCGAACAGCAGATCCTCTACGAGGATGACAAACAAGAAAGGCAACGGCAAAAGCAACGGCAACGGCAGAAGCAGATTCCCTTCGGGAATGACAAACCAAAGGGCAACATCTTTTTCTCAGCCGTGTTGCGCCGTTTTTCCTGCAACTCCGCAAAAAGGCATGGGTTTACCTTGAGGCGACGCAGCTTATCGCTCCCCGGCACAGGGTGCTGGCGGAAGGAGGAGTTACCCATGATTTCGTTCAGCGCATTCCGCAAGTTCATCCTCGGGGCCGCGATCGTTGCCGTACCCGCCGCTTCCTATGCCGGCGTCTTCGTTTCGGTGAATATCGCGCCGCCGGTGCTGCCGGTGTATACGCAGCCGCTCTGCCCGGGCGATGGCTATCTGTGGACGCCGGGCTACTGGGCCTACGGCGATGCGGGCTACTACTGGGTTCCGGGCGTGTGGGTGCAGCCGCCCTCGGTGGGCGTGCTCTGGACGCCGGGTTACTGGGGCTTCGTCGGCGGCGCGTATCGCTGGAACGCCGGCTACTGGGGTCCGCATGTGGGCTTCTACGGCGGGGTGAACTACGGCTTCGGCTTTGGCGGCGTGGGCTTTGAGGGCGGCTACTGGAATGGCGGCCACTTCTTCTACAACCAGCGCGTGGCAAACATCAACGTCAACGTGATCCACAACACCTATGTCCGCAACGTGACCGTGGTGAACAACAACTACGCGCACACCAGCTTCAACGGCGGCCCCAACGGCGTGCCCGCGCATGCCACGCCCGGCGAGATGCAGGCGATGCACGAGCAGCACTTCCAGCCCACGGCCAGTCAGGAGCAGTTCCGCCAGCAGGCCGCGAGCAACCGCAGCCAGCTCGCCAGCGTGAACGGCGGGCATCCTTCGACGCTGGCCGCGCAGACGCCGCGCGACGGCTTCGGCCATGGCAACGAGGTGAACGCACGCCAGGGCAATCAGCAGGCGCGCATCAACCAGGGCGTGCGCTCCGGCCAGATGACGCCGGGCGAGACCCGCAACGTGGAGAATCGCGACGCCAGCATCAACCGCCAGGCGCAGGCCGACCGCGCCGCCAACGGCGGTCGTCTGACCGGGCAGGAGAAGCAGCAGATCAACCAGCGGCAGAATAACGTCAGCCAGTCGATCGCGGCCGATAAGCACAACGCCAACAACGACGCTGCCGCGGCGGCTCGCAACGGCCGCACCGCGGGCAGCGAGAGGCGGCAGGCTGGGCGCGTCGAGGAGAAGGATCGCCCGAAGCGGTAAGCAACCTGTTTGGTTACAAAATGGCCGGAGCCTGTCATGGGCTCCGGCTTCTTCTTTGCCTACCGCAACCGCGCGTCATCCTAAGCGAAGCGAAGGACCCGCTTTTTCGCCCACCGGGGAATGCTATCCGGACACGGGCAATGAAGCTGATCCCACGCTGCGCTCGGGATGACACGCATGGGTGCTTAGCTCACAAGAAGATATTCCTGGCCCTTACAACAAAAAGCAATCCCGGCCATAACCGCCGGGATTTTCTGTTTACATCCCACTTCGGCTGGGCTAGGTTAGCCATCAGTCCCCACAATTTAAACGGTCCCGCAAGCTGCTGCATTCCGGAATCCACGTCGATGGCCGGCGCTCCATACCCATCGAACTGGAGGATTAGCACCATGCGCCTTTCCCCTGTCGTGATGCTTCTGACCGCGTCCCTGCTGGTCCTGACCGGATGCAAGGACAAGACGACCGCGCCCACCGATACCAAGACCTCGACCAAGGCCAAGTTCGGCATCAACCCCTACGGCACCGACGGCGTGAAGCCCGACTTCAGCAAGCTGCCGACCGAGATCACCAAGACCTTCGACTACATCGACACGCATATCGACGAGCATGTCGAGAACCTGCAGAAGTGGGTGCAGCAGCCTTCGATCTCGAACTCCGGCGAAGGCATTCCGGAGTCGGCCGAGATGGTGAAGGGCTTCTTCGACAAGCTCGGCTGCCAGACCACCAAGGTCTACGACGTGGGCATCACCGAGTATGGCTCGCCCGGCAACCCGGTCGTCTACGCCAAGTGCGACGAGGGCGCGCCGAAGACCGTCGCCTTCTACTGGATGTACGACACCATGCCCGTCACGCAGCCGGACCTGTGGGTCTCGCCACCGTTTGAAGGCCGCATCGTCGACGGCAAGACCGCCGGCCTGCCCAACACGCCGCGCGTCATGATCGGCCGCGGCTCGTCGAACTCGAAGGGCCACCAGATGGTCGAGCTGAACGCGCTGATGGCCTACAAGGCCGTCAACGGCAAGCTGCCGGTCAATGTGATCTTCATCGCCGAGGGCGACGAGGAGCGCATGGACGTGGGCCTGCGCAAGTTCATGACCGACCACTCCGACCTGCTGGCGGAGGCCGACGCGCTTTACGCCGGCGGCCCGTCCGAGGGCTGCGTCTACGTGGAGCTGACCACCAGCGGCCTGAAGTGGGGACGCGGTCCGGGTGAATCCGACGTACATGGCTCGATGAAGCGCACGGTCGATTCGGTCGCGTGGCGCCACATTCAGATGCTGTCGTCGCTGACCTCAAAGGACGGCAATACGCCCATCATCAAGGGCTTCTTCGACAACAAGGAAGAGCCCACGGCCGCGCAGAAAGAACAGTTGAAGCAGGTCGCCGGAGGCATGGACCTGAAGAAGCTGGCGGCGGGCGCGGGCGTGATGAAGTTCATGTCGGACGACCCCTACCAGGTCGCCTATGACGCGACCTTCGGGACCAGCTTCAACCTCGACGGCATCTGGGGCGGCAACATGTATGCGGGCGGCGCGGGCGCCATTCTGCCGAACCGGATCACCTCGAAGCACAACTTCCGCTACGTCCCGAGCATGAACGGGCTGGACATTGTGAAGAAGCTGCGCGCGCAGCTCGACGCGAACGGCTACAAGGATGTGGAGCTGAAGCTGATCGGCGATGTGCCGTGGTCGCGCGGTTCGTCGATCGACACGGACATCAGCCACGCGCACCAGGAGGCGGCGAAGCTGATGGGGCTGCCGTCGAGCGGCGGCGGCCTCGCCGGCCTCAGCGGACGCTACCAGAAGGGCGCCGACTCGGACTCGCACCCGGTCGTGCCGGGCGGCAAGCCGGGTTCGACGACGGCCGCTGATGTGGGCGCGCCTCCGTCGGGCGGTTACTGGCCGTCGTACCTCTTCACCGATGGCGAGGTCGGCCAGAAGGTCGGCACCGTAAAGATTCCCATGGGCATGGGCGGACACACGGTGAACGGCGGCGGCAGAAACCACGCGGCGAACGAGTACTACGTGGTCGAGACGCGCAACTGGCAGAACAGCTTCGCCACGCAGGAGAAGGATGTGGTCGCGACGCTGTACGAGTACGCGAAGATCACCACCGTTGCGCCGAAGCCGAAGACGACGTCGAAGTAATTTGTAACGGAAATGGAACAGATGGGCCGGCGGGGGTATCCGCCGGCCCTGTTTACACAAACGCTCGTCACTCGCCCACGCCGTGCCAGAGTCCGTTCCAGCTCTCGGCCACGACGATGCTCTCCGCCGGATTGTGCGCGTCGTAGCGCACCTGCACGGGCATATCCAGCCGCAGGTCCGCGAGGTAGCCGCGCAGCGAAGAGACATCCTGTCCACGCTCATAGATCACGCCCGAGACGCGGTACTGGTAAAGGATCGCCGAGGGCTCACCGTCGGCCAGCAGGATGTCCAGCACGCTGCCATCGATGATGCGCCCGGTCGCGGCCAGGTGTGTCCGCCGACGCAGCTCCAGCTCCTCGGGCGAGGGTCGCCGCCGGCGAATCTCCCACCACACCGTGCCTGCGATAAGCGCAACCGCCGCCATCCCGGCGCCGATCTGGCGGGGATGCTGCAGCATGCGGAGCGCAATCGGTGGAAGATGGGGAGTCACAAGGCCTGTCGAAGGGAACAAACTTACAAGACAAGCCGAGTATAACAATCTCAACTGACCAACAGCGGAGAGAACCATGTACGTGCGTTTCGTCGTGCCCGAACTCGACAGTGAATCGGAACGGGAGCAGGGTATATTTCAGGCCATCGTTCGCCTGCATGAGGACGGGGATCTCAGTCCAGAAGAGAGGGAACGGCTCGAGGTTCTGCGCGATTGGTTCAACAACTGGCTCGATAAGCCAGCGCGCTTCACCGCCTCCAAGCCGCCTTATTATCGCAAGCAGCAGCGAGCCATCTCGTGGTTCAAAGACTCGGCAAAGGCGCACATCGCCGTTGTCTTCGAGATGGTCGCGATTCTTCGACATCACGGCATTCACGTAACGATGCTGAAGGCGGAGCGCGTTGGCTACGTTGTTTATGAGGACGACTATCAGATTGTGGCGGAACCCTTCGCAGACACCTTAACTTGACGTCGCTGCCACGTCCTAAATTCTCATGACAAGCACGCTTGACATTTCGAACGTGAATTTGTAAAGTTAGCTTGTCACTAAGTAAAGGACACTCAACATGAATCTGATGTGCTTTCCGAAGAACGCCGCAGCCCGTCGTTACGCGCAGCGCTTTTTGCCAACCATGGCGCTGTATTGTCTGGCCATCTTCTTCTCGACCTGGTATTTCAAGCACTATCACCCGGCCGGCGCGCTTGCGTATCTGCTCGCCGTTCTGCCTGCTATTCCGCTCGTAGCCGTCATCGTGATCGTCGGTCTTTATCTGTCTGAGGAGAAGGACGAGTTTCAGCACGCACTGCTGGTTCAATCGCTCATTTGGAGCATTGGGGCCACGTTGGCGGTTACGACGGTATGGGGATTTCTGGAGGCGTTTTTGCCAGTCCTGCGGCTTCAGCCCTATCTCATCTTCCCGATGTTCTGCTTCTTCTCCGGCATCGCCAAGGCGGTGCAGAGATGGAGGTACAGGTGAACAACCATCTCCGCGTGCTGCGCGCGCAGCGCAACTGGTCGCAGGCCGATCTGGCCGAGCGGCTGGAGGTCTCGCGCCAATCCGTCAACGCTATCGAGACCGGAAAGTTCGATCCCAGCCTTCCGCTGGCCTTCAAACTCGCCCGCCTCTTCGACACCACCATCGAAGCTATCTTCATAGAAGACGCCAAGCCCGAAGTTTCGAAGTAGGAGCCACGCCATGCCGATTCGTTTGAACAGCCGCCTCATCCTTCGTTTTCTCGCCTGCGTGTATGTGCTTCTGTACCTCTACTTTATGAACGTTCAGGCCGCGCATGCGCAGGCGCCAGGCAAGCAGACACGCTTTTCGGTCGTCGTCCAGGGAGTTGCTGCGGGCAAGGGGCCGGATGTGATCCTTATCCCCGGCCTCGGCAGCGGGCGCGACGACTTTGCCGCGGAGGCCGCGTTGCTCGCGCCCAGCTACCGGCTGCATCTGGTGCAGTTGGCCGGATTCGCGGGTGAGCCGTCCGGTCCGAACGCGACCGGGCCGATCCTCGCGCCGGTCGTCGAGCAGCTTCACCAATACATCGTGGACAACCACCTGCAGCATCCGGCGATCATCGGGCACTCGCTCGGCGGGCTGCTGACGCTGATGCTTGCGCAGCGGTATCCCGGCGACGCGGGCCGGCTGCTGATCGTGGACTCGCTGCCGTTCTACGGCCTCGTCTTCAGCCCGCAGGCGACGGTGGAGCTGGTCGCGCCGCAGGCGAAGATCATGGGCGACACGCTGCTCGGCATGCCGGACGACCAGTACGCCGCCACGCAGCCGCTGATGGCGTCCCGGCTGGTGAAGTCGCCCGAAGGCGCGAAGAAGGTGGTGGCGGACACGCTGGCGAGCGACCGCAAGGTGGTCGTCGCGGCGATGGAGGAGGATCTCGCCACGGACCTGCGCCCGACGGTCGCCCAGATCAAAATTCCGATCACCGTCCTCTATCCCTTCAACGCCTCGCAGGGCTCGGAGGCCGAGGTGACGGCGCTCTACAAGGGCAGCTTCGCCGGCATGCCGAACGTGAAGTTCACTCGCATCGACGACTCGATGCACTTCATCATGTTCGACCAGCCTGCGGCGTTTCATGCAGCGGTGGTGGGGTTCCTGCAGTAGCGTCATCTTTAAGGACACGGCTTCAGCCGTGTCGTAAAACACATGCGGGTTGGGCGGCTTCAGCCGCTGAGGTATTCTCTCCTGCGGGCTGGAACTCTCGCCAGCTCAGACAGAAACCGTACCCCAGCGGCTAAAGCCGGAAGACAAAGCGTTCTCTGCGGCACGGCTGAAGCCGTGCCCTTAAGCAAGACGACCCACCCATCATGCTCGTCATCCTGAACGTAGTGAAGGACCCCCGTATTTCGCTTTTGCTCTCCCGCATCGCCGAAAACCCACAAGGCGATATACTGAGGAGTGCCAAAAACGCTGAAATCCCGCATGAATCCCACTCTTCCCCTGGCTCTCGCCCACCCGCTCGACCTCGCCGAGGGCCGCCGCATCCGCTCCACCACCGTCATCTGCGTGCGCCGCGGAGACTCGGTCGTGATGGCCGCCGACGGGCAGGTCTCGCTCGGCTCGACCGTGATGAAGGGCTCGGCGAAGAAGATACGCCGCCTCTACAACGACAAGGTCCTCGCCGGATTCGCCGGTTCGACCGCCGACGCCTTCTCGCTCTTCAGCCGGTTCGAGACCAAGCTGGAGCAGTTCGCCGGCAATTTAGGCCGGTCCGCAGTGGAACTGGCAAAAGACTGGCGCACGGACAAGATGCTCCGCCAGCTCGAAGCCCTGCTGATCGTCGCCGACCCGCAGCAGACATTCCTGCTCTCCGGCACCGGCGACGTCATTGATCCAGACGAGGGCATCGCCACCATCGGCAGCGGCGGCAGCTACGCCCTCGCCGCAGCCCGCGCCCTGATGGCCAACACCGACCTGAACGCACGCGAGATCGCCGAAAAGAGCATCCGCATCGCGGGCGACATCTGCATCTACACGAACCAGAACATCATGATCGAAGAGTTGAAGGCGGTCTAGCTATACCAAGCTAGACAATCAAAGAGGGAATATGAGTTCGAGCAATGTTAGGGAAGTACTATATGTGGCTATCCGTGTGCTCATAGCGTACGAAGGGACGGTTCAGAAGCGCCTGGCAAGTGCCGCCATCAATTTAAGTACTCTTCCGACAAAGAACGACCTCCCAAAGGAATTTGAAGATGAGCTTAGGTCGATAATTCAAGATTTGACGAAAGAACCCGCTGTGGGGAGTGAGGGGAGGATTCAAGCTACAACCGCCAAAATGAGTAATCAGGACGCGAAGCGGATTGCTGAAGAGATTTTTGACCTATACGTTCGCCTCCGAGGCGGAATATAAGGGAGGCTGCATGTCTTGGCTGCGTGATCTTCTCCAATCCACTCCCAAGCCAGCGGACGGAAATTCCTCGCCGCGCAAAGCGAAGACGCAACTCGATCATGAGCGCCAGCTTGCTCTCGGGATTACTCACGCGATCTGGTTGTATTCGAATGCTCCCTGCATGGCAAACTTCTCTCAGCCTACGCCTGCTGATATTCAGCAAGACTCGGCTCACCGCTCAGCCGACAGGAAGCGATACGCTATCGAGAAGGGACTACTTGTGAACGACAAATGGACATGGCCGGGAGCAGAGGAAAATTGCAAGTGTGTAGCGCGAGCTGTCTTGCCTGGCCTGAAAGAATAAGAATCGTCGTAGCGCTTCAATAAAGTGGTTAGCGAAATTTGAGAATCACCATGCCAAAGCCATTTGCCATCCATCCCGGAGAGATTCTGCAGACCGAGTTCATGCAGCCGCTCGGCCTGACCGCCTATCGTCTGGCGAAAGAGCTGGGCGTACCCGGCCCGCGCGTGAACGACATCGTGCTCGGCAAGCGCTCCATCTCGGCCGACTCCGCGCTCCGGCTGGGCATCTTCTTTCGTCTGCCAGCGCAGTTCTGGCTGAACCTGCAAAACGACTACGATCTGCGCCTTGCAACCACCGACGCGCTATCTAATATCAGGCCGTACGAAGCCGCCTGAAACACATTTGAGGTAACCGCAACATGGCAATTTTTCTCCCCGGAGCAGCAGAAGATCAGGCTCTCGCGCTCGATGAACTCACCCCACGCGAGATCGTCGCGGAGTTGGACAAGTACGTTGTCGGCCAGCACGCCGCCAAGCGCGCGGTGGCCATTGCCCTGCGCAATCGCAGCCGCCGGCAGAAGCTCTCGCCCGAGCTGGCTGACGACATCATGCCCAAGAACATCATCATGATCGGGCCCACCGGCGTCGGCAAGACAGAGATCGCGCGGCGTCTGGCCAAGCTGACCAACTCGCCCTTCCTCAAGGTCGAGGCGTCGAAGTTCACCGAGGTCGGCTACGTCGGCCGCGACGTGGAGTCGATCGTCCGCGACCTGGTCGAGATCTCGATCGACCTCGTACGGGAAGAAAAGCTCGAAGAGGTGGAGGACAAGGCCGAGCTGCACGCCGAGGACCGCCTGCTCGACTTGCTGCTGCCGCCGCCGTCGACCGCGCAGACCGCCGCCAATGCCGCCGCCGCCGTCCAGCAGCCGGGGACGAACGTCATCCAGCTTCCCGCGTCGATGGATGTGGAGTCGCCCGAGCACATGGCCGCGGAAGCTCCACCGGCAGACCAGCCCGAGAGCCACGACCACCGCGAGGCGCGCGAGCAGTCCAGCTACGAGCGCAGCCGCGAGAAGCTGCGCCAGCAGTTCCGCGAGGGCAAGCTGGACGAGCGCATGGTCGAGATCGACGTACGCGACCGCAACCAACCGGCGTTCGAGTTCGTCGCGGCGCCCGGCCAGGACGACGCCGACGTGTCGCTCAAGGACATCATGCCCGGCCTATTCGCGCCGCGCACCCGCAAGCGCAAGATGAAGGTCGTCGAGGCCTTCGACTACCTCGTGCAGGAGGAGGAAGGCCGCCTGATCGACATGGATCAGGTCACGAAGCTCGCCGTCGAGCGCGTCGAGGACTCCGGCATGGTCTTCCTCGACGAGATCGACAAGATCGCCGGACGCGAGGGCGGCCACGGCCCGGACGTCAGCCGCGAGGGCGTGCAGCGCGACATTCTGCCCATCGTCGAAGGCACGACCGTCAGCACGAAGTACGGCATGGTCTCGACCGACCACATCCTCTTCATCGCCGCCGGCGCCTTCCACGTCTCGAAGCCGAGCGACCTGATTCCGGAGCTGCAGGGCCGCTTCCCGATCCGCGTGGAGCTGCAATCGCTGACGGTGAACGACTTCGTCCGCATCCTGACCGAGCCGAAGTCGTCGCTGGTGAAGCAGTCGACGGCGCTGCTCGAGACCGAGGGTTTGAAGCTGGAGTTCACGCCCGAGGCGCTGGCCGAGATGGCGCAGTTCGCGTTTACGGTCAACGAGACGACGGAGAATATCGGCGCCCGCCGCCTGCACACCATCATGGAGCGGGTGCTGGACGAGATCAGCTTCCAGGCGCCGGACCTGTTCAAGTCGCCCCGGACGGAGTCGCAGGAGGGCGTCGTCGCCTCGGTCGGCGTGTCGGCCTCGCTGACGGGCGAGCCGCCGTCGACCTCGCCTCCGCTGCCGGTGATCGAACGCAAACTCGAGGATGGCACGATCCAGAAGGTGATCGTCGTCGACCCGGAGTACGTGCGGCAGCAGGTCGCCGGCATCGTCAAGAGCCAGGATCTGAGCCGGTATATTTTGTAGCTCGCTCGGATTAGATGTTTGCTAACTCGAACAAAAGCAGGTCCTTCGGCTGCGCTCAGGATGACAGATCCCATGTCATCCTGAACGGAGTGAAGGACCTGCTTCTTGATCGAAGTGCCGCCGCAGCAAGAGGAACATAGACAAATGGCGAAGGTTGCAATCATCGGCGTAGGCGCGATCGGAGGAGTCCTCGCAGGTCTCCTTCAGGCCGCTGGCGCGCATGAGATCACACTCTGCACGCGACGTCCCTTGCCCTCGCTCGTGGTCGAAACTCCGGATGGCAATGTCACGGTGCAGGCGAAGAACCTTACCCAGCCCGAGCCGGCCTTGCAGGACTGGGTCTTCGTCGCGACCAAGACCTACGACGCCGCCGGCGCTGCGGCGTGGTTCCCATCGCTTGTCGGGCCGGAGACGAAGGTCGCCATCGTGCAGAACGGCGTGGAACATCGCGAGAACTTCGCCGCCTGGCTTGCGCCCGAGCAGATCGTGCCGGTCGTTATCGACGTGCCCGCCGAGCGCCTGACCTACGACAGGGTTCTGCAGCGGTCGGATGCCGTGATGCGGGTGCAGAACGATGTGGCGGGCTCGGCTTTCGCCGGCTTGTTTCAAGGAAGCAGGGCGCGGGTGGAACTGACGGATGACTTCCTCACCGCCGCCTGGAGCAAGCTCGTCATCAACGCGATGGGCGTCGTCTCCGCGTTGACGCTGAAGCCCGCTGGCGTGCTGCGCGATGAGGCGCTGGGACCGGTGGCGCTGGCCATTGGGGCGGAGTGCATCGCCGTGGGCCGTGCCGCCGGGGCAAAGCTGGACGACTCGCTCGCCGAGCGCGTACTGGCAGGCGCGCGCGCCGGTTCGCCCGATTCCATCAACTCGCTGCTCGCCGACCGCATCGCCGGCCGCCCGACCGAGATCGCCGCGCGCAACGGCGTGATCGTGCGGCTGGGCCAACTCCACGGCGTTCCCACGCCGGCGAACGCCATGGCCGTCGCGCTCTTCCTTGCGATGACGAGCTAGTGCGATGGCGCCCTAAGCTGTATAGCTCCTGCCGAGCCCCAGCGCCAGCAGGCCCTTGCGGTACGTGATCGAACTGCGATCGGCGGGAAAGTGCGCCTCGGCGTGCAGGTCCAGCGGCAGGTCTTCGGGGAACTGCCGTTCCACAACCTGAATGTCCTCGTCGAAGACCTGGTAGTTGAAGTCCAGCGTCTGCTCGATGGGCGCGTCCTTGTCGAAGTTGCGGCAGATCGGCACGAAGAGCCGCGTCTTGCGCGCCGAGACGGGAGATGCCGCGTTCAAAATGTGCAGCAGCCCGCCACCCGGAAACGTCACCGTCAGCTTGGCCGTGAAGGGGTGGTAGACCTCGAAGCGTCGATGCCAGAGGAAGTCCGGCGGGCCCAGATGCTTATAGCCATGGGCGTAGTTGCTGACCGTGCTGATGTAGTCCGCGACGAATCCGGCGCCCGTCTTCGTCACCTTGTAGTCCGGCACGACCGGGTTCTCCGGCTCGCCGAAGCTCTCCTTGTGGACGAAGGCGAAATGGCTGACATCCAGGAAGCCCTCGATCTGCCGGCCCGCGGCGGCGGCAATGTCGACCGCGTCGGGCAGCACCTGCAGGTAGTCGGCGTCGTCCCACTCTTCGAGCACGGGCAGCGGACGCGGGCCGTCGTCGACCAGCCGCACCCAGACCAGGCCGTATCTTTCCTGCGCGGTGTACATGTCCAGCCGCAAACGCGGCGAGATCGCGCCGTTCGGGTGCGCCGGGATGCAGACGCAGCGGCCCTCGCGGTCGTAGCGCAGACCATGATATTTGCAGACGATCTCGTCGTTCTCGACATGACCCATGCTCAACGGCACGCCCCGGTGATAGCAGATGTCGCGCGCGGCGGAGACCGAGCCGTCGGAGAGCCGGTAGAGCACGACGCGCTCGTCCAACAGCCTGACGGCGTGCGGCTGGTCCGTAATCTCGCGCGAGAACGCCACCGGGTACCAGAAGGGCGCGAGCGCGCGCCAGTCGGACTCCGAAAAGGTGCAGTCGCGGGGAAGCGCAGGCGAGGCCGGGGGCAGCACGTTCAACGCCGGAACAAAAGAGGAAGTGGTCGCCATGTGACATTATGGGCGCAGGCGCCCACGCAAATCAATCGGCGGTTATGGCGACGGGAGTCTCTTATACTGAAGCCTCATGCCTAGGCTCGCCTCTCTGCTCACCCTGCTTCTGTTCGCGCTGCCCGCCGCCGCGCAGCAGATCGCCTTCACCTTCGACGACCTGCCCGCACATGGCGCGCTGCCCGCGGGGATGAAGCGCATCGACATCGCGAACTCCGTCCTCGACACGCTGCGCCGCGAGAAGATGCCGCCGACCTACGGCTTCGTCAACGGCATCCGCGTGCAGGAGTCGCCCGAAACTCTGAATGTGCTGAAGGCGTGGCGCGCCGCAGGCCAGCCGCTCGCCAGCCACACCTGGTCGCACATCGACCTGACGACCGCCACGCCCGAGCAGTTCGAGGCCGACATACTGAAGAACGAGCCGCTGCTCGAATCGCTGATGCCGAGTCCAGATCAGAACTGGCGCTACCTGCGTTATCCCTATCTGCACGAGGGAGAGACGCTGGAAAAACGCCGCGCCGTCCGCGCCTGGCTGACCGAGCATCGCTACCGCATCGCCGAAACCGCGATGGACTTCAACGACTATCTCTGGAACGACCCGTACGCCCGCTGCGTGGCGCAGCACGACGACAAGTCCATCGCCTATCTGCACGACAGCTACCTGGCCACGGCGGAGCAGTTCATGACGCTCTTTCGCGGGCTGTCGAAGGATGTCTACGGCCACGAGATTCCATACGTGCTGCTGATGCATCTCGGCGCCTTCGACGCGAAGATGCTGCCCGAACTGATCGCCATGTACCGCAGCCACGGCTTCACCTTCGTGACGCTGGAGCAGGCGCAGAGCGATCCCGCCTACGCCCACGACCCGGACATCGCGCTGAAGTACGGTGGCACGCTGATCGAGCAGGAGGTGGCGGCGCGCAAGATCCGGTTTCCGGCGAACCATCTACCGGAGAAGGAGCTGGCCGAGGTCTGCAAGGCGCCGGCGAAGTGAAAAGCGGAGCCGGATCTCATCCTTCATCTGGCCGCGCCATCCAGCCGTCCGTGGCGCTTACTGCGGACGCCGCTTCACCACCGCAGCCTCGCTGCGCACCGGCAGAGCGGCCGCACCGTTCTTTACCTTGCCGGAGTTGAAGATGCCGTGCCTGGCCGGCGTCGCCGACGCCAGCGGGTGCTGCAGCGTGACGATCAGCACGGTCGCGGGCGTGTCGCCTTCGCAGGCGTAGCTGTGGATCGTCGTAGCGTCGAAGTAAACCGCGTCCCCCGGCGTGATGTGGTGCATCGCCTCGCCGTGCCGGAGCACCAGATTGCCCGAGAGCAGGTAGAGAAACTCGCATCCGGCGTGCTGGTGGGGGCGCGGCTGGCGTGTGCCCATGGGCTGAAATTCGGCGAGATACGGATCGAGCTGGCGGTCCGGAACGAGGTACCCCAGGCTTTCGAAGTAGTACATCGGTTCGTCGACGCCGCTCTGCGGCAGGCGTACCCGATCCTTTGCGCGATGGACGCGGAAGAGCGTTTGGGGCTCCGGCTCGAAGAAGAAGCTCAGATCCTTCGAGAACACCATCGCGATGCGCGCGAGATTACGCAGCGTCGGCACCACGCGGCCGGTCTCAAGCTGCGACAGGAAGCTCGCCGAGAGGCCGGTGTGGCGACCCAGCTCGACCAGACCCATCGACTTCTTCTGCCGCAGATACTTGATGCGCTCCCCGATGCGCTTCTCGGCGATGAACGACTCGGCGGCTTCGCCATCCACCTGCAGGTTGCTCAGGTCGTTTGGCGGGCCGTCCGGTGTCAGGTCGGCGAGGTTTGCGTCGAGGAAAGCCGGGGGCGGCTGGAGGGTATCTTCGGATTCTGATTTGGTTTTCGTCGGCATAGGTGAGTTCATGACATCAAAAGCTGTTTCAACCTTATCAAATTTTTATTGAATGTGAAATCTTTTATTTTTTGCCCCTGCCGTCAACCTCGGGCCGCTTCGGCCCCCCGGCCGCCTGCCGGAGTGCTAGCCTGATCAGGATGAAGCGTTCGCAGATCAGGTCGGTCCGGCGGTGGAGCGCGCGTTGTCTCGGCGCCTCACTGGCAATCTTCACAGTGGGTTGCGCCAGTCCAGGACCGCCCAAGCCGCCTTCGCTGAGACTTCCTGAGATAGTTACGAACCTGACGGCGGATCGGATTGGCGAAAAAGTAATCTTCCACTGGACCAACCCCACCAACACGACCGACGGCCTCGCGATCAAGGGGCCGACGTCCGCCGTGCTCTGCCGGATGGAGCCTCCGGCGTTGATGGCAAAGGGAGTTACGCCCCAGACGCCTTGCACGCCGCTGCAGCACTTTGCCGCGAAACCCGGCGCGGCCGAGACGGTGGATGTGCTCGACGCGTCTCATCAAGCCGATCCGCCGCGCCTGCTGGCCTACCGGCTGGAGCTGTTGAACGCGAAGAATCGCTCCGCCGGACTCTCCGCGCCGGCGTACGCGGCTGCCGGCGCCGTGCCGCCCGCAGTCGCGGGTCTGCGCATCCGGGGCCGTCGCCAGGGGCTGCAGGTGGAGTGGAATCCGGCGGAAGGCGCGGTTCCGGCGCAGGTGCGGCTGCACCGAACGCTGGTGGTCGCGAAGCCGGTGCTCGTGAATCGCGAGGCCGCGGCGGCTCCCGCAACTGAAGGAAAGCAACCGCCGAAGACCGGCATCGCTCCCGGCCGGCGCGACGAGCCCGCCGAGGTCGATCTCTCGACCGGAGCCACCGACTCCGGCGGCACGCTCGACACCGGCGTAAAGCGGCTCGAAACCTATCGTTACACCGCCGAGCGCGTCCAGACCGTGACGCTCTCCGGCCACAAGCTGGAGTTGCACAGCCTGCCCTCGCCAATGGTGGAGTACGCCGTCCGAGACGTCTTTCCGCCGCGTCCACCCACCGGGCTGGTGGCGATACCGGGCTTCGGCGACAGTCCCGCCGTCGCGCTCTCGTGGGCGCCGTCGCTCGAGGACGATCTCGCCGGCTACGTCGTCTATCGGCGCGCCGACAACAGCCAGGCGTGGACGCGGTTGACGCCCGAGCCGATCGAGCCGACGTCGTTCGAGGACAAGACGACCCCGGGCGCCAGCTTTCACTACCGCGTCACCGCCGTCGATCAGACCGGCAACGAGAGCAAACCCAGCGGCGAGGTTCGCGCAACCCCCTGATTGGCGATGCAAGAAACCTCAAAATTGGTCACACCGCTTTGGGCCGTCGTAGAATCAAACGAAGGCAGAGAAGGCTAAAACGAGGAGCAGGAAACCGTGTCCACCCTACTGGAACAGCTGAAAAAA
Organism: Granulicella rosea; assembly: GCF_900188085.1. GTDB lineage: Bacteria > Acidobacteriota > Terriglobia > Terriglobales > Acidobacteriaceae > Edaphobacter > Edaphobacter rosea. Next base: position 314,678 of record NZ_FZOU01000001.1, on the reverse strand, counting down.
GTGACGACCGTCGTTGCCGACACAGGCGACATCAACTCGATCGAGAAGTTCAAGCCGACCGACTCCACCACGAATCCTTCGCTGATCGCCGCCGCCGCGGCCCAGCCCGAGTATCAGTCCATTGTCGATGGCGTACTGCTCGAGGCCCGCGAGTCGCTCGGCGCCAGTGCGTCCAATGAAGACGTCGCCGCGGCTGCGTTCAAGACGCTGGCTGTCGCCTTCGGCAAGAAGATTCTCGAGATCGTCCCCGGCCGCGTGTCGACCGAGGTCGACGCACGTCTCTCGTACGACACCGAAAAGACGCTTGAGCAGGCTCGCGACATCATCGCCCAGTACGACAAGGCGGGCATCGGCCGCGAGCGCGTGCTGGTGAAGATCGCCAGCACCTGGGAGGGCATCAAGGCCGCCGAGATTCTGGAGCAGGAGGGCATCCACTGCAATCTGACGCTGCTCTTCGGCCTGCACCAGGCGATCGCCTGCGCGGAGGCCAAGGTCACGCTGATCTCGCCCTTCGTCGGTCGCATTCTGGACTGGTACAAGAAGGACACGGGCAAGGACTACACCGGCGCGGATGACCCCGGCGTGCAGTCCGTCACGACCATCTTCAACTACTACAAGAAGTTCGGCTACAAGACCCAGGTCATGGGCGCGAGCTTCCGCAACATCGGCGAGATCACCGAGCTGGCCGGCTCCGACCTGCTGACGATCGCGCCCAAGCTGCTGGCCGAGCTGGACTCGACCGAAGGCGAGCTGCCGCTGAAGCTCGACGCCGAGAAGGCGAAGACGCTCACCATCGAGAAGCTGACCATCGATCAGGCGACCTTCGAGAAGATGCACGCCGAAGACCGCATGGCGCACGACAAGCTGAAGGAAGGCATCGAGGGCTTCTCGAAGGCGCTCGAAGACCTCGAAAAGCTGCTGGCGAAGCGTCTGTCCGAGCTAAAGTAAGCCGTTTGGATGGAACAGGACGGGTGGCCCAAGGGTCGCCCGTCTTTTTGTTTGTCATTCCCGCAGGGATCTGTTGCTTCTTCTCTCATGCCCCTGAAGCCTCCAACCCGCGAGATCCTGAACCGCGAGCGCCGCAGCCAGCTCCGCTTTCTGCTGGTGCTGGCCGTCGCGGCGCTGCTCTTCACGGTCGCAAGAACAGGCTGGCGCCCTTGGTGACCGAGACCCCCATGGTTGTCCTGCTGGGCGCGACCGCATCCGGCAAGACGGCGCTCTCGCTCGCGCTGGCGGAGCGGTTCGATGGTGAGATCGTCAGTTGCGACTCGGTCGCGGTCTATCGCGGCATGGAGATCGGCACGGCGAAGCCCTCGTTTGCCGAGCGCGAGCAGGTGCCGCACCACGGCATCGACACCCATGCGCCGGACGAGCCCTGCACGGCGGGCGACTATGCTCGCCGCGCGCGGGAGTCGCTCGCCGGGATCGCCGGCCGGGGCCATCTGCCGATCGTCGCCGGTGGCACAGGACTCTATCTGCGCGCGCTGATCGACGGACTCTTCCCCGCGCCCGAGCGCAACGACGCGCTGCGGGAGCTGCTGCGAGCGAGAGTCGCACGACGCGGCGCCGCGCACCTGCACCGCACGCTGACCCGGCTGGACCCGAAGGCCGCGCAGGCCATTCATCCGAACGACATCCCGAAGGCCATCCGCGCCATCGAGGTCTCGCTGGCCGCGAAGACGCCCATGACCGAGCAGTGGGAGGCGGGCCGCGAGGCGCTCACCGGCTACCGCATCCTGCGCATCGGGCTCGACCCGCCGCGCGAAGAGCTTTACCACCGCATCAACCACCGCGCGGGAGCGATGTTCGAGCGTGGGCTGGTTGCGGAGACCCGCGACCTGCTGGCGCGCTACGGAGCCGATTGCCGGCCGCTGAGCTCGCTCGGATACGCCGAGGCCAGCGCCGTCCTGCGCGGCGAGATGACCCTCGACGAGGCCGTCGCGCAGGCTCGCCAGGGCCACCGCAACTACGCCAAACGCCAGATGACGTGGTTCCGCCGCGAGCCGGATGTGCTGTGGTTGAAGGGCTGCGGCGACGACCCGGCGATCCTGGCCGAGGCGGTGGACGCCGTTCAAAACCATCTCAATGCAACACGATAACCTGCGAAAAACGCTCGTCATCCTGAACGTAGTGAAGGACCCCCGTATTGCGTCTTTGCAGTTGTCTGTTCTCATAAAGCCAGAACAAAGACAAAAGCAAAAGCCAAATACGGTGGTCCTTCGCTCCGTTCAGGATGACGGAGTGTGTGGATAATTCAAACTACGGCTGGACCACCAGATCGTCCGCCAGCTTGAAGTTCATCACGCTCTCGGCCGGAATCTCGATGTCCCGATTGCCCGTCAGGCCTGCGACTGCCGTGCCCGCGCCGCCGCCAACCAGACCGCCGACCACCAGTCCGACGCCGCCGGTCGCTACGCCGCCAACCAGCATACCCAGACCGGTCCCGCCGCCGATGAAGGCTGCCGAGCGCTTGCCCTTACCCTTCTTGGTGCGAATGTTATCGCGCGTATCCAGCCGGTAGGTCTGGCCGTTCAGGTCCATCGAGACGAGCCGCAGCTCGAGGATCGAGCGGCCTTTGAAGTGTCCGCGGCGATGCGAATCCACCACCACGCCGTCGACATGCGTGCCGCGCGGGATGAGGATGTTGCGGCCGTCGACCGAGACCGGGGTGTTGACCTCGCCCGAGAAGCGGTCGCCCGAGCGACTGGTCTTCACGCTGATGTGCTGGTTGATCCGGATCGAAAGCGTCGTGCCGGCGGGCACGCTGACGTTGACCGGCGAGACCACGGGCGTTCCAGCCGGCGGCGGTGGCGGAGCGGAGTTATCCGCGGTCATGGAGGGTCCGGTCATCGCGGCGCCGTTGCTGGGAGCGGGCGCCATGGCGCTGACCTGCGGGCCGCTGGCCGAGACTGTGCCGTTCTTCGTCGTGGTGGTGGTGATCTGCTGGGTCGTCTGGCCCGGAGCGGGCGGCTGCACGACGGTGGTGGTCGTGGTTCCGCTGGAGTCGGTCGTGACGACCTGCTGGGCCTGACCGGTGGCGGCGGCCTGCTGCTTGGCCTGGTCGATTGCGACGTCCTGCTTGGACTTGCAGCCGGCCATCAGGACGAGCGCGATGGCGAGAGTGGAGAGCTTCATGGAGGTCTTGCTGGAGGTTTGGGCGTTCACGTGCGGTCCTCTTTCTCGTTCTATGGGGGAAGCGTGCGGGGATACTTCACCCGTCCATAGGTGGGATGCAGAGTTTCGGTTGCGCGGCAACGCGATCAAAGAAAAAGGTTTACGAAATTCAGAGGTCTACTGCATCAGCGTCAGCAGCTTGCCGACCGTGCTCCAGCTGCGGGCCGTGCTGAAGGTATCGAGCGTCTTGTCGAAGTAGACATTCGAGAGCTTCGTCTGGGGCATGCCGCCGGGCAGATGCAGATATACATCACGGTCGCGCACGGCGAACGCATCGGGCGACGAACGTAGCGGATCGAGCAGCTTCAGGTTCGCGGGTCGCGGCCTCTCAGCAAGGAAGTAGACCCACAACTGGCTCTCCGGCGCGCCCGCACGGGCGAACGGGTTGTTCCGTGCGGCGCCTTGCAGCTCTTCCCTGGAGCGCAGCACGATGCGTCCCGAGTAGCTGTAGCGCGCGGCGATCTTCTCTAAGACCTGCCCAGAGACCGCAGTCGGATCGTGGGCCGCAAAGAGGACATTGCCGCTCTGCTGAAAGGTTCGAACCTCTGCCGCGCCGCATGCGGCGAAGATCGCGGCCAGCTCCTTCATGGGCAGCTTGTTTTTATCGCCGAGGTTGATCCCACGCAGCAAGGCAAGGTGTTGCACGGTTTACCCCCGAAAGACCACGCGCCCGCCGACGACAGTAGCCCGCACCTGTCCCAGCATCGGCGCGCCGTCGAAGGGTGAGTTCTTCGAGTTGGATTTCGAAGCGGCGGCAGCGTAGTTCCACTCCGCGCCGGCGTCGAAGATGGCGAGGTCGGCGTAGGAGCCGGGGCTGAGCGCGCCGCGTCCGCCCAGCTTGACGATCCGGGCGGGGTTCGCGCTCATCAGTTCGACGACGCGGGTGAGGCTCATGCCGTGTTCGCGGTGCAGCACCCGCAGCGCGAGGCCCAGCGCGGTTTCAAGCCCGGTGATGCCGTTCGGCGCGCGTTCGAACTCGACCTCTTTTTCGTGCCGCGCATGCGGGGCGTGGTCGGTGGCGATGCAGTCGACCGTGCCGTCCAGCAAGGCCGCGATCATGGCGAGGCGATCGCTCTCGATGCGCAGCGGCGGGTTCATCTTGGCGTTGGTATTAAAGTCGCCGATGGCCTCGTCGGTCAGGGTGAAGTGGTGCGGCGCAACCTCGCAGGTCACGTGTAGACCGTCGGCCTTGGCGGCGCGAATGGCATCCATCGCGCGGGCTGTCGAGACATGCTGCACATGGAGACGGCCGCGCACGCCATCTTCGGCCTCGATCTCGCGCAGCAATCTTATGTCGCGCTCGACGATCCGGGTCTCGGCCTCGACCGTCATGCCGCGCAGGCCCAGGCGAAAGGCGACGGCGCCGTGGTTCATGCTGCATCCGCCGGTAAGCCGTGTGTCCTCAGCATGTTGCGAGACGACCAGACCCAGCCGCCCGGAGGTCAGCAGAGCGGCGCGCATCACGTGGTCTTCGAGCACCGGCTTGCCGTCGTCGGTGAAGCCGACCGCGCCGGCGGCGGCCAGCGTCGCGTAGTCCGAGAGCGTGACGCCCATGCTGCCGAGCGTCGCGGCGGGCATGGCGAAGAGGTTCACCTGCGATCCGCGAGCCGGGTCGAGCATCCAGCGCAGCGATTCGGCGGTGTCGTTCACCGGAACGGTGTTGGGCATGGCGACGACCGTGGTGAAACCACCCGCCGCTGCCGCGGCAGTGCCGGTCGCGATGCTCTCCTTCCAGGTCTGGCCGGGTTCGCGCAGGTGTACGTGGACGTCGACGAAGCCGGGGGCGACGATGCAGCCGGCGGCGTCGATAGTCTCAGCCGCTTCCACCGCCGCGAACGCGCCAGGGGTTTCGACGGCCACGACGCGGCCTTCGCGGACCAGCAGGTCGCGCGGCTCGTCGATTCCGGCGGCGGGATCGACCAGGCGACCGTTCAGGATCAAAAGTTCGCTCATAACTCCACTCCCAGCGCCCGGACCAGCAGGGCGGCGCGTACGGCGAGACCGTGGCCGACTTGATCCTCAATCGCTGAGTTCGGGCCGTCGGCCACCTCGCCCTGAATCTCGAGGCCGCGAATCATCGGGCCGGGATGCATCACCAGCGCCTTGGGCGCGCAACGTGCGAGCCGGTCTTCGTTCAACTGGTAGTTTGTCGTGTACTCGGTCAAGTCGAGTTCGAGTCCGGCGAGGCGTTCGCGCTGGATGCGCAGCATCATGGCGACCTGGCTGCGTCGTAAAGCGGTGTCGAAGTCGCGCACGATCTCGACGCCTTCGCCCAGCGTCAGCGCCTCTTCGGGCAGCAGCTCCGGCGGGCCGCAGAGCAGAACCTTCGCGCCGAGGCGCGGCAGCAGCATGGCGTTCGACCGTGCGACGCGCGAGTGGCGGATGTCGCCCGTGATCGTGACGGTCACACCCTTCAGACTGGTCTCGTCGACGCGCGTAGCGTCGAGGCCGAGCCGCGTCAGAATCGTGCGCAGGTCCAGCAGCGCCTGCGACGGGTGCTGGTGCATGCCGTCGCCGGCGTTCAGCACCGGCAGGCCGGTCGTCCGGGCCAGCACGAAGGGCGCGCCGCCCGCGTTGTGGCGCAGGATGATGCACTCCGCGCCGAGCGCACGCAGGGTAAGGCCGGTGTCCTTCAGGCTTTCGCCCTTCTCGATGGAGGACGACTTGTCGCTGACCAGCGTGGTCGTCGCGCCGAGCGACTTCGCCGCCAGCTCGAACGAGGTTCTTGTCCGCGTGCTGGACTCGTAAAACAGCAGCGCGATGCGGCGGCCGGCGAGCAGCGTGGCTTTTTCGGCTGCGGGCATCGCGGCCAGCTTCGCTGTGGTGCTTAGAATGCTGGAGGTTTCGGCAACGGAGAGGCTGGCGACGGTGATGAGCGAGCCGGGCGCGTAGGGGGAGGTTTGAAAGGTGCCTTCCATCAGGATCGTCGCCACTCCGGGCAAAATACAGGGGTCCTTCACTGCGTTCAGGATGACGGGCGGTATGGGTTCGGTGGAAGCGTGGGGCTTTAGCCCCACGAAAAAGCGGTCAATGATCCGGGCTTTAGCCCTGGGCCTTCTCGCGACCCAGACTGAAACCGAGGGCTAAAGCCTTGTCCTATCAGGGATCTGTTTCACGGGGCTGAAGCCCCATGCTTCCACCCCAAAGAAAACAAAGGTTAATCCACCAGCTCCATCAGCAGTACCTGCTCGTCGTTGTCGATCTCGCGCAGCTTCACTTCGATGATCTCGCGCGACGAGGTTGGCACATTGCGACCGACGAAGGTGGCTTCGATGGGCAGCTCGCGGTGGCCGCGATCGATCAGCACCAGCAGTTGCACGCTCTTGGGACGTCCGTGGTCGAAGAGCGCGTCCAGCGCGGCGCGGATGGTGCGGCCGGTGTAGAGCACGTCGTCCATCAGCACGATATCGCGTCCCGTAACGTCAAAGCCCAGGTCGCCGGGGGTGACGGTCGGGCGGACGCCGGTCGTCGAAAGGTCGTCGCGGTAGAAGCTGATGTCCAGCACGCCGGTGTCGACCGGCTGCTTTTCGATCTTCGCGATCAACGCGCCCAGCCGCTGCGCCAGCGGCACGCCGCGCCGCTTGATGCCCACCAGCCCGACGTTCGAGCTGCCGTCGTTCTTCTCGACGATCTCGTGCGCCAGGCGCACCAGGGTCCGTTCGATCTCCGAGGCCGACATCAGGCGGCCCTTCTCACGCAGTTTCTGAATCTTCTTTTCGCTCATGATTCGCTCTGGGGGACTCTTTCTTCACGCTGTCGACTGTGATGATATCAGCCCTCGATGACGCGCGGACGCGTACGCAGGAAGCCGGCAAAGGCGCCGCCGAGGGTGGACATGACGAGCACGCCCACGCCGAGCGTCGTCATCACGGTCAGCATCCAGGCCGCGCGAAACTCGGGCGAGAACATGTAACGCACGATCTCGTCCGGCATGGGCTGGCCCTGGCTTTGCGCCTGGGTCTGATGGATGAGCGTCTGCAGCAGGGTGCGCAGCGTCGCGTCGAACTCGCCCATGCCGTGCAGCGCGTAGCGCGAGACGACGCCCGCGATTGCGATCGCCACGCCCAGCGCCGCCGCGACGATCAGCCCGACGACCACGCCGATGCGCGCGCCCGTCGCCGCATCCATATACGCCGCGGGCCGCCGCGACTGGTAGAGTCCGATGGCGATCACCGAGCCCGAGACCACCCACAGGAAGCCCAGCATGCCGAAGACCGCCACCTTCATGCTGACCACGCAGAGCAGCGCCGCCACCGCGCCGACGAAGGCCGCCGACTGGATGACGGTCTGCCACTCGATCAGACGTCCGGCGCCGGGTACGCCGGGCGGCGGCGGCGCGCCGGTGGTCTGGCTGTCGGCCGGTACATCCTCGAGCAGGTGGTCGAGCAGGTAGAGCTGGGTCGCGCCGCAGTGCGGGCAGAAGCTCGCTGCGCCGTCGCGGCTGGTCAGCTCGCCACTGCAGCGGTGGCAGAGGTTGTTCATCTCTCCATTGTAGCGACTGTGCGCTACTGGACCTTTTCCTTGCCGTTCTTGCCGTTGTCTTTCTCGTCGTCGGAGTCGAAGGAGATGTGGCCGGGCAGGTCGAGCGCCACGATGTTGAACTTCGCTCCCGCGCCGTCGGGGTCGATGGCGACGATGTGCTGATGCTGCTCGGAGCCGGTCTTCAGCTCATGCTTGCTCGACGAGCCGGCGACGGTGTAGACGTGCTTCTTCTTGCCGTCTTCGGCGCAGGTCAGACCCTCGGGGGTCTTGCTGGGTTCGCCGGTGGGGCGGTTATTCACGCAGTCCAGCACGACGCCGTAGCGGCCGAGCGCCTTGCGGTAGAAGTCCATCACCTTTTCGGGCGAGTCGGTGGTGCGGTAGCGCGCGGCCTTCACCTTCAGGCTGAAGCCGGCGAAGCTCATGTTCACGTCGGCGCTGCCGTTGCTGTGATCGCCATCCTCGTCGGTCTTCACGGGCGTGGCGCCGGGATAGACCGGCAGCCCGAGGCCGTCGATGGCGCCGGCGTCGTTGGTCTTCACGCTCATGCCGCCGAAGGGCGTCGCAATCTTGACGTCCTGGTTCTCGCCATTCTTGTGCTCGTCGACGCGGCATCCCGCTGCCATCATCGAGACTCCGGCGATCAGGGTTGCTGCCACAAGCGTCTGCATGCGCATCTTCGATTCCTCCGCTTCCTCAGAACTGTACGCGGAAACCTGGAGGAAGGTTCCAGAAAAACGTAGCGACGCGAGGAAGAGATATTTTTTGCAAAGGGTATGCGCCTGGGTTCCGCCGAAAAACTCCGCATCATCCATTGTTTTGCTTGCGAAACGCTGTCCTATACTGGTGGGGCGGATGCGTCAAGCGCCGCGCCCCGGAGCACCCTCGTATGGCCCAGCAGGAGCCAATCCGCAAGCGTCCCGCACCGACCCAGGAGATCCCGGACAAGCTCTACTTCCGGATTGGGGAGGTGGCGAAGCTGTGCGATGTCCCGGCCTACGTGCTGCGCTTCTGGGAGGGCGAGTTCCCGCAACTGAAGCCCAACAAGGGCGGCACCGGCCAGCGGCTCTATCGCCGGCGCGACGTCGAAACCGCGCTGCGCGTCAAGACGCTGCTCTATGACGAGGGCTACACCATTCCCGGCGCGCGGCAGGCATTGAAGACCGAGCTGCGCGGTTCCAAAGAGCCGCAACTGGCGCTTGGCATTGCGGATACGGGTCCGTCCACGGTGGACGCCGCGCCGCTGCGCAAGCTGCAGAAGGATCTGCGCGACCTCTACACGCTGCTCTCGAAGCCGCCGGCCAAGCCCAGCGTGCAGCCCATCCGCGGCGGACGCCCCGCGCCCGCGCCGTTTGCGACCAGGCCCGCGCCCAAAGCTACCGTCAAGGCCTTCCCGAAGCCCAAGACGCCTTCGCTCTACGACTCCTTCGACCGGCTCTTCGATACGCTGCCGGAGTCCGAGCCGAACGAGAGCTAGGGATTGTGCTGCGTCATCGGTCTCCCACAAACTTGTCATCCTGAGCGAAGCTGAAGGATCTGCTTTCTGCCCGGTGTAGCGAGGTCGCTCTGGGCAAGAAGCAGGTCCTTCGCTGCGCTCAGGATGACAGGCGTTTCAGGGCCACCGCGCCAGCGCCACTCTCGGAATCCCCTGCAGGTCGTCGATGAACCCCACCGCATCCCACCCGGACAAGAGTTCCGCAATCGCATCTCTCTGGCCGAAGCCGAACTCCATCGCCAGCAGGCCGCTGGGCTCAAGCGACTGCGCCGCCTGCGGGATCAGCCGCTGGTAGACCGCCAGGCCATCGTCTTCGGCGAAGAGCGCGCCGGCGGGTTCGAACTCCGTCACCTGCGGGTGCATGGTTTCGCGGTCTGCCGACGGAATGTAGGGCGGGTTCGAGACGATGGCGTCGAAGCGCTCTCCCGCAACCGCCGCCAGCAGGTCGGACTCGATGAACCGTATGCGATCCTGCACGCCATGCCGAATGGCGTTTTCCCGTGCGATGGAGAGCGCGGCAGGGGAGAGATCGAGCGCGGCGACCTCGGCCAGCGGCAGCAGGTGGGCAAGCGCAATCGCGATCGCGCCCGAGCCTGTGCCGATGTCGGCGATCCGCACCGGCTTATCTTTGGGCAGCCGGGCGAGGACGGCTTCGACGAGGTGCTCGGTCTCGGGCCGCGGGATCAGCACGGCTGGCGTCACCTTCAGGGGCAGGCCGTAGAACTCCTGCTCGCCGAGGATGTACTGCAGCGGTTCGAATACGACGCGGCGCTGCAGCATCGCCTGGTAGGCGACCTGCTCCTCCGTGGTGAAGCGCCGTTCGGGATGCGCGACCAGAGTGGCGCGGGTGACGCCGAGGGTATGCATCAGCAGCAGCGCCGCATCCTGCAGAGCGGTCTCGCGCAGTTCGGGCCGCGCGGAGAGCTGGCTGACGCCGCGCCGCAGCGCCTCTTCCACAGTGATCATGCTCTTGAGAATAACCGCTACGGCAGGCCGGTCGAGCCGGTGGAGTTGTTCGACGGCGCGGCTACCTGGTTCAGAATGCGCTGCACGAAGAGAATCTGGATGTGGATGTGGCTCGCTACGTCGGGCAGGAACTCCGTGATCACATTGCCGATGGGGTCGGTCGCGTAGCCGGTGACGATGCGCTTCATGGTCGACGGCCCGTTGGTCGCGACGCCGGGCACGTAGAGGTTCGAGATCTCGGCGCAGATGGGGTTGCCGAGCAGCGTGGAGTAGTTCGGCATGGAGCGGCCGTAGTCGCTCTCCGCGATGACCGTGCGGGAGACGGCGTGCAGCAGCCGGCGCGGGATGCTCGCGTGCGGCATGCGGTGATAGTGCGGGTCTTCGTGCGTGACGGAGGGAATCGCGAAGGTGCCGAAGAACTCGCCCGTGGCGTCCTGCAGGTAGCTGTAGCCGATGTCTTTGCCGAAGCCCTTCAACCCCGGACCGTAGGCCGTGCGCGGGTTGCTGCCGATGGTGTATGCCGCGTTGCCGACGATGGTCAGCGCGTTGAAGGGATCGCGCAGGCTGTGCAGCGCGAGCTTGCCCTTCTGCAGGGGCGTCAGCGGTACGGGCGTCTTCGAGTTCAGAAAGCGGTGGTACGGGCTCTCGGGCGCGCAGGGGACGGTCCGCGGCTGCCTGGCCTGCTCCGCCTGCTCGGCCTCGGTGGTTGCCGGTGGCTTGCAGGGAACGGGGTTCGCGGCCAGCACGGCGCTGGGCGCGTCGGGCAGACCATCGGGAACCTCGTCGCCCGGCTGCCGCAGATGCAGGGTCAGCGCGGTCGAGCTGGGGACATCGTAGCTCGCCGGCAGCGTCTGGGCCTGAAGATTCCGGGCGCAGAGGCTGGTGGCGAACGCAAGTCCGAAGATCCCCAACCAGCCCGTGCGCATGACCGCCCCCACGTACGCATCTGTAGATTTATGACGTGCGGACTGCCGTTTTGTTGTGCCGTCTTACTGCTGGTTGCGATGGAAGCCGTGGAAGTAATCCGGCAGGAACTCGGCCATGACGAAGCCGAAGGCCGAGCCGGCGACCGATCCGGCGAAGGTCTCGGCGACCTCGCCGAAGCCGCGGTTGATCGCTGGGTAGTAGGCCTGAGTCATGGCCGCGCCCGCAAGGTTACCGCCCAGCAGGCTGAAGTTCACCGTGCTGGCGCCGCCGTCGGTGCGGGTGAAGAGGGTGCGGGTGGCCGCGTAGCCGATGCGCTTGAAGGGATTTTTGCCCTTGCCCAGGCGGTAGTAGCGCGGATCTTCCTTGAGCACCGAGGCCAGCACGGAGTCGCTGAAGACGCCTTCCGAGACGCCACGCGCGGCGGATGCGCCCAGCCGCTGGCTGAATCCCTTGAAGGTCTGCCCGTAGTTCGGGCTGCTGTTGGTGATCTGCTCGTAGCTCGCGGCCAGCACCCAGCCGGTGGCGGAGATCGGCAGCACGGTGTGCTTCACGCCGAGGATGACCTTGTCGAAGACCGTCAGGTGAGGCGCGACGTCGCCCGGATTGATGTACTTGTCATGCACGCCGGCGACGTGGCCGGTCTTGTGCGTGGGCGCAAGCGTCGTCGTCTGCATATCCTCCAGTTCTTCGTTGGTGAAGAGACTGCTGGAGGCGCCGATGGAGACAGGCGCGGGCGCGGATGGACCGGACACGGTAAAGCCGGGCGAATCCGGCAGCGTGACCTCGGCAACCGTCTGATTCTCTGGCTGAACGGAACTCTGGGCCGTAGTCTGAGCCGAGCCGAAGCGTGTTGCGGCGAGCACCAGCGCGCCCATCAACGCAGCCTCTCCGTACCTGCTGTAAAGGTGGGCAAAACGTGCGCGGGTCTTAGTGTTGTGTTTCAATGAACGTGCCTCGATCTTGGTGAGTTTCCGGTGACGGAATAAGTTGCCTGATTACTGACTCTTAGGTCAGACGCGCACATTTGCGTCGCTGTTGTATGGCCATGCGCCGTTACCACCTTGGCGCTGCGCGTCAGATTGCCGAGACAAGCGTGTATCCCCTCCTCAATACTGTGATTGAGAGGGTTCCGCCATGCCATTCGACACACCGAAACAGCCGTGGGAGCAGCGTCTCCGCGAGGCCGGCGCGCAGATCGAAGAGGATCTGAAGCGCGTCATCGCCTACGTGAACGACGAGGTGGTGCCGGATGTCCGGCGCAACGGCTCGGAAGCCCTGCGCGCCGCCGCCGCGGAGCTGCAAAGGCTTGCCCAGCGGATGGACGAGCGCAACGCCGCGCCCCCACCGCCGCCGCCCGGCCCGCCCAAATACTGACCATGCGCCCCCGCCTCCAACTCGCAGCCGCACGCACGCTGCCGCTGGCCTCGCTGGCCGGCGCGGCGTTGCTGCTCGCTGGCTGCGGCCATAAGGCGGAGGTCTACGCGCCGCCTCCCCCGCCGCCTCCCGCGCGCCGCGCCCCGGCAAAGACGCCGCCGAACGCGCCTGCCGCGCAGGCCGGCGTGGCGAAGCCGAAGCCCGTGCTGCCGCCCGACGACCTCACCGGCAAACCCATCTCCACCGAGATCGGCATGGCGAGCTGGTACGGACCACCCTATACCAACCGCAAGGCCGCCGACGGCTCCGTCTTCGACCAGAACGCAATGACCGCCGCGCACCGCACGCTGCCCATGGGCACGACCGTCCGGGTGACGAATCTCGCCACGGGGCAGTCGGTGATCGTGAAGATTACGGATCGCGGACCGTTCGTCTCCGGCCGCATCCTCGACCTGTCGCTGGGCGCGGCGAAGGCCACGGGCCTCTACCGCATGGGAGTCGCCAAGGTGAAGGTCGAGGCCTTCGCGCACAACACCGCCGACCCCGGCGGCCGCTGGTGCGTGCAGATCGGCGCCTTCATCGACCCGGCCGACGCCGTCCAGTTGAAGAACGACCTGCTGCGCCGCTATGCGCCGTCGAAGGTGATCGAGTTCGCCGGACCCACCGGCCACTGGGTCCGCATCAGTCCCGCAACGCCCGACCGCAAGCACGCCGACCAGATCGCCGAGACAATTCATGTTCCGGATGCGGAGCCGTATGTGGTGCGGTTGAACTAGAGCGGTTGCCTTAGGTGTCCAGTGCCTTGCCACAATGCCTGTCATCCTGAGCCCAGAGAAGGACCTGCTTTTTAGAACGGATTACCTTTGCTGACGAGCGTCCCCAACTGCCTGTCATCCTGAGCGTAGCCGAAGGATCTGCTTTTGTTCTTGCTGTTGCTTGTTTTCCGCTCTGACTAGAGCATGAAGAGGCAACGACAAAAGCCAAAGCAGATCCTTCACTTCGTTCAGGATGACAGGCGCCTGTTGCGGGGGGCTGGATACCCGGCAATCCGGGCGCAGCAAACAAAAGGGCTGCGAGATATCTCGCAGCCCCTTTGCCTTCCAGCATAAATCCTACTGGTTGTAGTTCGCCTCTTCGACCTCTTCGATGCCGTAGCGGCGAAGCAGGTTCGGCAGGTTCTGCGAGAACGCCGCGCGCGGCATCACCGTATCGCAGCCGGCCTCGACCGCCTTGGCCTTCAGGTCGCCCTGCAGGTGCGAGAGGAAGCCGATGATGGAGGTGCTCTTCTTCAGCTTGGCCTTCAGCTTCGGGATCAGCGTCAGCGGCTTGGCGTTCGCGTTGTTCAGGTCGAAGACGATCAGGCCGGGACGCTCTTCCTCCGACGCCGAGGTGAGAGCGGCGATCTGCTCCTTCTCGTTCTTGGCGAAGCCGACCTTGACGCCCAGCTTGCGCGCCGTCTCGCTGATCTTGGCCAGGAAGAACAGGTCCTCGATGAAGAAGTAGATCTTCGTCGGGGCGTCCTCGCGGATCGGAATGGTGCGGCCCTGCGAGTAGTCGATGGGCTGCGAGTCGCTCTGGTAGCCGCCACCGCCGCCGCGGCTGCGTCCGCCGTAGTTGCCGTTGCCGCCGGTCTCGATGGTGGAAGGCGGTGTGTCGGCGAAGTTGCCGTTCACGACGCGGTAGCTGTGGTCCATGGGGCCGACGAAGCCGCCGCGCGAACCGCCATTGCCTCCACCGCCGTTGCGCTGCTGTTGCTGCTTGCCGAATCCGCCGTTCTTGCGTTTGAATCCGCCGGCGTTGTTGCCTGGCTGGTGCGTGCTGCCGTCGCGGAAGCCCGCGCCCTGATTCTGCTGGCCGCCGCCGTTCGAGCTGGCCTGGTTGCCGATGTTGTCGCGATTGCGCTCTCCGCCGCCGCCGCGACCGTCGCGCTCGCGGAAGTTCTTCTTCTTCCAACGCTTAGTGCCCGCGGGATTGGCGCCGTTCTGCTGGCTGCCGTTCTGCTGCTGGCCGGCATTGGCCTGGAAGCTGCGTCCCTGGCCGGGCTGCTGGTTGCCGCCGGCCTCGGCGGGAGCCGCGTCGCCACTGCCTTCCGCGCTGGGCGTGGCGTCCGAGCCTGCGGCCGCCGCGTCGGTGGACTTACCCTTACGCTTGCGTCTGCGCCGGCGGCTGCTTTTGGACTGGCCCTGGCCATGCGGCACGTCGGAGCCTTCTCCGCCATCCTGGCTATCGTTTTCGGCGTTATGGTTGAAGCCCTGCTGGGCAACCTGCGGCGGTCCCTGGTGTACTTCTACCTCGGGCACATTCTGCTCTGAAGTCATGCTTCCACTTCCTCTTACCTGCTGCTGAGATCACGTGCTGAGAGCTGTCTATCCATCGCCGCCAGGGCGTTGGACACGGCTTTCCGACGACCGCATGCACCCCTGCCGGGGTTTACCTTCAACTTCCACTGCAAGCGGTCTTCGAGTGCCGGGGGGAACAGTCTCAAGTTTTTCGACTCGTGTCTGAATATAAAGCGTCTACACCTGGAACGCTTACGCCCTCAGTACCCGGGAGAACATAAAACGCTCGATAGAAACGCCTGCGTAAAGACGTCTGTTGTTTCTCTTCGTCTGCCATGGCCGGCTGACCTCGGAGTCTGCCGGAAAATCGCGGTACGAACCTTACACAAAGCCTGCCACAACCAAGTGCCGGCACAGATTAAACCTGAAGCGTACTGCAAAGGCCGGTTTGGAATGTTTGGCGGACGAAACCGGTATCCATGCATCGATGGAGAACAGCTTTGATCTCCTCGATGTGCGATTCGCCCTTCGACTCTGTCGTTTGCAAGCTTTCCTGCCATGCGGCTCGCGGGAATGATCTGGCTCGCGGAATGATCTTGGTGGGCTGCTCACCGGCTCAGTTTGCCGATTCGCTTGAACGCCCATCTGCCGCCATCTCGCTTAACGGCATATCCGCTACTCTGCGTGCGGCACCCATAGCCATTTGCAAGGTAAACTTAGCTTAGACCTAAACGTCGGCCAAAGCAAGAGATATGCGGAGGAGTCGCGAAAAAACCTTCATCGTGCCCACTTTTCGCTTTGGCTACCCTGCCCCACGCAGAGCAGCCGAATGCGTATTTCCGTGGTCCTGCGTACTGCCAATGGCCAGTCACGGCCTCCAAAAACGGTATTCGGCTCCATCCCGACCTGGAAAGGGCGAATCCCGAACCTCGTACCGGCAAGCCATGCCATCTGTGGGCGTGGGCTCTTCCGGGAGTACGAGGTGCATCCGGCGCGGTCTTGCATTGCACCAGTCATACGTGAGAAGAGCAATCCTCGTGCCAAACGCATTTGTGGCCGCATCCTCATTGAAATCTGAGAAATACACGATCCTCGGTATAAAGATGGAGCTGCAATGCAACGGGAAAACACAGATTTCGGCGTGTGCGTCTACATATTTCTGTAGACTTCGAGGCCGGATCTCTTCGAAGCTGGAGCCAATTCGTTTGACCGCTCCCCGCCCGTCACCTATATAATTTGTGCAGTCTGGCTGTACCCTCGTTTCCATCTCTTCCGCAACGGTTCCGGATGATCGAGACACAACCGGAGACGGCGCCAGCTCACTGGCCGAAGCTGAATGGATTTTTGGAAGCGCTTCACGTTGGCCCAACACTTCCATGCTGCCTCGCAAAAATCATCTTCAGACGGCTCACCCCCAGACGACTTTTTGAAGAAATACCGCAGTACAGAAGACCAAGGAGCTTTACACACCGCATGAACCGCAACCTCACACTGCTGACCGCGCTTGCCGCCGCCCTCGTCTCGCCCCTCGCCATCGTTCCCGCCGCTGTCGCCCAGGCTGCTCCGGCCGCCGCCGCCGCGCCTGTGGCCATGCCGGCGCAGATCGCCCTCATCGCCTTCGAGCAGGCTGTCTTCGCCTGCAACGAGGGCCAGGTTGCCGCCCAGGGCGTGCAGAAGAAGTACGAGCCGAAGAAGGCGCAGATCGAGACCCTCGCCACCGAAGTGGACTCGCTGAAGAAGCAGCTTCAGGCCGCTCCGGCGACCCTGTCGGACGAGGAGCGTGCCAGCCGCCTCCGCGCCATCGACACCAAGGAGAAGCAGTTGAACCGCGACGCCGAGGATGCGCAGACCGCCTACAACACGGACCTGCAGGAGGCGCTCGGTAAGGTCGCCCAGAAGCTCTCGGTCTCGATGAAGAACTATTCGCAGTCGCATGGCTTCACGCTGCTGCTCGACGTCTCCGCGCAGGGTTCGAACGTCCTCTGGGCGCTGCCGAGCACGGAGATCACCCAGGCCGTCGTGGACGACTACAACAAGACCTCGGGCATCGCCGCTCCTGCTCCTGCCGCGCCTTCGGCTGCGCGTCCGCGTACGACGGCTCCGGCTGCCAAGCCCGCCGCCAAGTAGCTCTCACGCTGTAAATGGAACCGCCCGGACGCGATCTGCGTCCGGGCGGTTCCGTTTTGATGGACAAAGATCCGTGACGGCGCCGTCGCGAAGAGAGAATGTGCCAATTTCGAGACATCTCATCGTTCGCCTGCCGGTCACATCGCGAACGCATCGTTATATCCTGCAATCAGTTTAGCCATTTTCTTGAGAAGAACGCATATACCTTGCCCCAGCATGGGATGAGAGGCTGTGCCTTCGATTTTCGGGCCTTTCAGATAGTGGGGATCACACGATGGCGAGCAAGCGCCTTTCAGTCCGCATGACAGCGGTTCCGGCGCGGTTCAAGGACCGCGAACTGTATTGCAGATTCCGCCGGACCGCGAGGCGTATCCCAACCTTGCTCTTCATCCTGTTGGGCGCGCATGCGGTCTTTGGCCAGGCTCCGGTCGTGGCGCAGGGGCCGGGCGGATACGCGGATACGATCTTCGACCAGCTCAACCATAAGAACGGACTGTCCGGGAGCGTTGCCCAGGCCATCGCGCAGGATAGCGACGGATTCCTGTGGGTGGGCACGGAGATGGGTCTCTCGCGTTGGGATGGGTACAACGTTCGCAGTTACGTCACGCAGCCCGGCACGACGGGTTCGCTACCCAGCAACAATGTCATGACGCTTTACCTCGATCCGCAAGGGCGTCTCTGGGTCGGCACCAACCACGGGCTTTCGCGTTACGATGCGGCGCGCGACCGCTTCGATACCTTCACCCCCAGCGGCCCCACCGGCGACTACCCCTCGATCTATGCCATCGTGACCGACGGCCGCGGCGGCCTGTGGCTGGCCACGCGCAAGGGACTGGATCACTTCGACCCCAACACCGGCCGTTTTCAGCCGGAGCTGATGGCCGGCAACCAGACCGGTCGCAATACCCCCACCCTTATCCGCGATCCGGACGGGCGTCTGTGGGCAGGCACGACGCGCGGACTCTTCGTCAGCGATGGAGCCGGTCACCACTTTCAGCCTGTCGCCGTCGTCGAGGGCAAGCCGCCCACGGTGTGGAGCCTGCTGCGCGATCGCGCGGGACGGCTGTGGATCGGCACGACGGCGGGCATGTACGTCCTCGAACCCGGCGCGGCGATGCCCCGGCCGCTGCATGAGAGCGATCCAGCCAGCCCGCTCGACCGGCAGGGAATCGATGCGCTCGTCGAGGTCGAACCCGGCGTCCTCTGGCTCGGCACCTACGGCGAGGGCATCGTCGAGGTCGACACGAAGAGCTGGCAGACGCATCGCATTCTGCACCAGCCGTCCATTCCCACCAGCCTCGCGCATAACCTCGTTGACGTCTTCTTCCGCGACCGCGCGGGCGCCACCTGGGCAGGCTCCGTCGGCGGACTCAGCCGCCGCAACCCCACCGGGCAGGGCATCCTGACCTTCTTCGGCGGCACGGGCGACGCGGCCCACCCCATCGCGGAGTCCGATATCACCGCCGTGAGCGTCATGCCGGATGGCCGTCTCTGGCTGGGCCTGCTCGAAAAGGGGATCCAGGTCTTCGACGCATCCGGCCGCGAGCTCAGCGAGCCGATCTCCGCCGCGTCTCTCCTGAAGATGCAGAACGTCGCCAGCTTCGCGCCCGCGCCGGACGGCAGCATGTACTTCGGCTCGGAGCAGGGGCTCTATCATGCCGACCGCGACGGCCGGCACATCCGGCACATCGACCTGAAGGAGAACAATCTCAAAGTGACGCAGGTGGCGTACGACCCCGCCGGGCTCTGGCTGGGCACTCCAGCAGGCCTGTGGCGTCTCCCGCTTCCGCTCGCTGCGGGCACGCAGATGTCGGTGCAGGTGAAGAGCCTTCCCGCCGGCCCCATCACCGCGCTGCTGCGCGGCCAGGGCTCGGATCTGTGGGCTGGCCTGGGCAACAACGTCTACCGTATCGATGCCGGGACGCTGGCCACGGAGCGGGCCGCGCTCGAACCCGGCCGGTCCACGCCGCTGCCTGCCGCCGTCATGTCGCTGATGGCCGATCGCGCCGGCCGTGTGTGGATTACGACCGACGGCGCCGGGCTCTACCAGGTGCAGGACCGCGTCGCGCAGGGACAGCTACAGATTCGCAAGATCACGACACTCGACGCCGGTCGAACGCTGGAAGCTGCCGACGGCGGCATCTGGTTTCCTGGCGGCGACAGCCTCGCCCGGCTCGATCCGCATACGCTCGCGGTCCAGTCCTTCAAGCAGCCGGACGGCGTCGCCATCCCCGGCTACTGGGCCGACTCCGGCGCGGCAGGGCCGGATGGACGGCTCTACTTCGGCGGCGTGGGCGGGCTCACCATCGTGGACCCGCGGCGCACGCGGCAGTGGGCTTACGCGGCGCCGGTTGCCGTCAGCCAGGTCTCGGTGGGCGATAAACCCGCTGTCGGCGCGCGACAGCTTGCCAACTCCGGCGCCGCGCCGATCCTGATTCCGGCCGACGCCAACCGCCTCGCGGTCGAGTTCTCCGCGCTCGACTTCAGCGCGCCGGATCGGAATCGGTACGCCTACCGGCTCGTCGGCTTCGATCGCGACTGGGTGGAGGCCGATACCGGCAGCCGCATCGCGCGCTACACCAACCTGCCGCCCGGCGGCTACACGCTCGAGCTGCGCGGCTCCAACCGCATGGGCGACTGGGGCGCGACACGCGCGGTGGAGATCCGCGTCCTGCCCGCGTGGTATCAAACTCTCTGGGCTCGTCTGCTGGCCGTGCTGGCCGCGATTCTTGCGGTCGTCTTCATCCTGCGCATCTACACCGCGCTCCTGCGCGCCGGTCAACGAGAGCTGAAGCGCAAGGTCGCCGTCCGCACCGGGGAGCTGGAGTCGCTTACCGTCAAGCTGCAGCAGAGCCAGCAGGAGCTTGAGTTCATCGCTCACCAGGACAGCCTTACCGGCCTGCCCAACCGGCGCATGTTCACGGCATGCTTCCGCCAGTTGCTCGAAGGCAAACGCCAGCAAGGCGGCGCGTTTACGCTCCTTCTTCTTGACCTGGACAAGTTCAAATCGATCAACGACAGCTTCGGTCACGACGCCGGCGACGCCCTGCTTCAGACCGTGGCGGAACGGCTCCGGGCGCTCGCCGGGCAGAACGATTGCTTCGCCCGGCTCGGTGGCGACGAGTTCGCCTTTCTACTGGCCGATATCGGCGACGACACAGCGGCCGCGCAGACCTGCCGCCGCATCGTGGCCGCGCTCGAAGATCCGATGCTGTTGCCTGGTCTCACCTTGCAGACGACGCTGAGCATGGGAATGGCCGTGTATCCCAACGACGGCCGGGATCAGGAGAGCCTCTACAAGGCCGCCGACCTCGCGCTCTACGAGGTCAAACGCGGAGGCCGCAACGGCTGGCGACGCTACATGGCGGAACAATCGGCGCCGCTCGGCGAGGCTGCCGGCAGCGGTATGCGCTGAAGCGATCGCGACGTCGCCGCGAGATTCAACCCACCCAGACGCTTGTCATCCTGAACGGAGCGAAGGACCTGCTTTTGCCGTTGCTTGTTCTCGCCGGCGACCGTCGTGTAACTGAATCCTGCGATGCGGGGCTGTCGTTCGTCCATTTGCCAGCCTGAGCGAAAAGCAGGTCCTTCGCTCCGCTCAGGATGACAAACATTGTGCTTCAAGATGACAAATACGGCGCTGCGAATATTGCGCTGCGTGCGAAAGACTCGCCGTTCTAGTCTTCGCCGACCTTCAGCACGGCGAGGAACGCCTCCTGCGGGATGTCGACCTTGCCGATCCGCTTCATGCGCTTCTTGCCTTCCTTCTGTTTGTCGAGCAGCTTGCGCTTACGGCTGATGTCGCCGCCGTAGCACTTCGCGATCACGTTCTTGCGGATGGCGGTGACGGTCTCGCGTGCGATGACCTTCGACCCGACGGCGGCCTGGATCGCGACCTCAAACATCTGGCGCGGGATCAGCTCGCGCATCTTCGACACCAGCAGGCGGCCGCGGCTGACGGCGAAGTCCTTGTGGATGATGATCGAAAGCGCGTCCACCGGGTCGCCGCCGATCAGGATGTCCATCTTCACCATCGGCGAGATCCAGCTTCCGGCGAGCTGGTAGTCGAGCGACGCATAGCCGCGCGAGACCGTCTTCAGCCGGTCGTAGAAGTCGAGCACGATCTCGTTCAGCGGCAGCTCGTAGGTGATGAGCACGCGCGTGTCGGAGACGTACTCCATGTTCTGCTGGCGTCCGCGCTTCTCTTCGACCAGCTTCAGGATGCCGCCGACGTACTCTTCATTGGTCAGAATCTTCGCGATGATGACCGGCTCTTCGATCGTCTCGATCTCGGTGGTTTCGGGCCAGCGCGACGGGTTGTCGACCTCGAGCACGTCGCCGTTGGTCAGCGTGATCTTGTAGCGTACGCCGGGCGCGGTGGTGATGAGGTCGAGGTCGTACTCGCGCTCCAGCCGTTCCTGAATAATTTCGAGATGCAGCAGGCCGAGGAAGCCGCAGCGGAAGCCGAAGCCCAGCGCGGCGGAGCTTTCGGGCTCGAAGCTGAAGCTGGCGTCGTTCAGCCGCAGCTTTTCGAGCGCGTCGCGCAGCATCGCATGCTCGTGCGAGTCGACCGTGTAGAGACCGGCGAAGACCATGCTCTTGATGTCTTCAAAGCCCGGCAGCGCCTCGGCGCAGGGACGGTCGACCTCGGTAATGGTGTCGCCCACCTTGGTGTCGGCCACGTTCTTGATGGTCGCGACGAAGAAGCCGACCTCGCCGGCGGAGAGTTCGTCGAGCGGCACCGGCTTCGGCGTCATCACGCCGAGGGAGTCGACCTCGAACTGCCGCCCGTTCGACATGATCTTGATCTTCATGCCCTTGCGCAGCTTGCCGTTGATGATGCGGGCCAGCACGATGACGCCGCGATAGGCGTCGAACCACGAGTCGAAGATCAGCGCCTGCAGCGGCGCGTTCACATCGCCCTTGGGCGGCGGCAGCAGCGTGACGACGGCTTCGAGGATCGAGGCGACGTTGAGGCCCGTCTTGGCCGAGACGGCGACGGCGTCGTCCGCCGGCAGCCCGACCGTCTTCTCGATCATCTCCTTCGTCCGCTCGATGTCGGCGGAGGGCAGGTCGATCTTGTTGATGATGGGGATGATCTCAAGGCCGTTCGAGATGGCGAGGTAGGCGTTGGCGAGCGTCTGCGCTTCGACGCCCTGGGTCGCGTCTACAACCAGAAGGGCTCCCTCGCAGGACGCGAGGGAACGCGAGACCTCGTAGCTGAAGTCCACGTGGCCGGGCGTGTCGATGAGGTTGAGCTGGTAGGTCTCGCCGTCGTTGGCCTGGTAGACCATGCGGACGGTGTGGGCCTTGATGGTGATGCCGCGCTCGCGTTCGAGGTCCATGGCGTCGAGCACCTGCGCCTGCATCTCGCGCTGGGTGAGCGAGCCGGTCAGCTCCAGCAGCCGGTCCGACAGGGTGGACTTGCCGTGGTCGATGTGCGCGATGATCGCAAAGTTGCGTATGTGTAGAGGGTCCATTGCAATCTCTAGGCTAACATCCTGCCCGCAGAGCGTCGCGCCGGGTTGGGGGATCGGAGGTTTGCAATTCCCGCCGGAGGACGACGGGCGGCTGACGAGAAGCCGACTTGTGAGGATCAAAAGCCTGTCTCGTGGTGTCTAAGCACCCATGCGCAAGCTGGTTAGGTGTATAGCATCCATTTCCGTGCTCTCAATTTCTTTGGGGTGTTCGCGTAGCAAACCGAATCAGGTACCACCGGTGCTTGCCAGTACCCCCGAAATGTACTTCTATACCAATCCTGCGAAACAACTCTTCTGGGTGGGCGAACCCGTTGTCATCGGGCTTGAGCTTTACAGCCGATTTGAACAGCCAGTTCTGGTGGCCCCCCTGCAAAACAATGAGTTCGTCCAATTCAAATTAGTAGGACCTGACGGCAATGAAGTGCCGTGGCAGGGCAAAGCACCAGACCACGCCAGAGCCTACTCCCCTTCTGATTTCAAGGTGCTCGAACAGTACAACGCAGTCAAGGCTGAGAGAACCATTTCGCTGAAAGATGGGACAGGGTTTGCCTGCAACCGACCTGGCCAGTACACGCTTACCGCTGTGTTCTCTATGGGGTCGCCGGAGCACTTCACTTTGTTCGCAGATCAGGCAAAGCCTATAGTAGGCTCCGTTCGCTCTTCAAAGCTGGCATTTTGCATCGATGCGTGCATTCTCAAACAGGTTCCGGTGAGCAACGATGCTCCACCGTCTGCTCTTCAAGCTGTCGGCTTGTTCTACACCGACGTCATCAAGTACCACAGCTCGGGTATTCCGGTCGGTCATATAAAGGAAATACTTGGCCCTCTGATGAGCAAAAAACTCGCCCAGGAGATCGACAGCCTGAGCGCGTGTGACAAAGATTATTTCCGGCGCTATGGTGAGATTCTCCGTGTGCACACTCTCAAGGCCGCAATCCCGTGGGGTGAGGCAGGTCTGTTCACAGGCCCAAATGACGCATCAACTCCGTCTGCGTTTCGTATTCTCGGCAGCAGAGCCATTGGGGAGAATCGCGTCGACGTTCTAATTGCGTTCAAAGAGGATTGGGGCGAATCCCAAGGTGATGTGACGGTCGTTCTCGAGAACAATCGGTGGGTCATTGACGATTACGTGGCAATGTACGAGAACGATAAGCTGGAGCGCTTGTCTGCCGGATATTCGGTTTGCAAAGACGGTAGATGGGTAGGCGAACCGGCCTACTGACAGAACCGCTGAGGCATGAAGAGGCGCTAAGGGCGTCCGTTTTATTTTCAGTCAGTCCTCATAAACGCTCATATCGGAAGCATCCCATAAAGTCCCAACGCGCACCGGGAACCCCCGCACGGCCAATGTGGAGCCAGACTGCGACGCCGAGCAAACGACGCAGAGGTGATGGCGACACGCGCGCCCTGTCTTTCGTCTTACAATCAGACGAGTCTCGATGGCACACACAAACCCTTACGCCCGCCGCCTCGCCCTGACCCTGCTCTGCGCGCCCCTGCTGCTGCTGGCGGGTTGCCCGGGCGATCCGCTGGCCGATCAGACCAACGCCATCACGCTGCCGGCCAACGCCACCGCGCCCACGCTCTCGCCGCAGAGTGCGCAGGCGCAGGCCGTCGCCGCCGCCGCGCAGGCCGTGGCCGATCAGAACGCGCAGCAGGCCAAGGTGCAGGCGCTGATCAACCACGTCGACCAGAGCTATCGCAGCGGCGTCGAGAACTATCGCGCCAACCGGCTCGACGCCGCGCGGCTGGACTTCGACTTCGCCGTCGACATGATGCTCACCAGCGGGATGGATCTGAAGAACGACCCGCAGTTGTCGGACTCCTTCGAGCGGTTGGTCGACGCCATCAACTCGCTCGAGTTGGCGGCGTTGAAGGCAGGCAACGGACTCTCGCCGAAGCTGGAAGCCGCGCCGCTCGAATCGGCCGACGACATCACCTTCCCGGCGAACCCGGAGCTGACGGCCAAGTTGAAGGCGGAGTTGAACCTTGCGTCGGACCTGCCGCTCGTCATCAACGACCAGGTCGCGGGATACATCGGCGTCTTCTCGAGTTCGAACAGCTTCCGTAATCACATGGCCGCGTCGCTGCAGCGCGTGGGCAAGTATCGCGGGCTCATCCAGAAGGTGCTGACCGAAGAGGGCGTGCCGCAGGATCTCATCTATCTCGCGGTGGCGGAGTCTGGCTTCCAGCCGCAGGCGTTGAACGCTCGCTCGGGCGCCGGCGGCATGTGGCAGTTCATGCCCGCGACCGGCGCGAACTTCGGCCTGACGCGCAACGGATACTTCGACTACCGCTTCGATCCGGAGAAGAGCTCGCGCGCCTATGCGAAGTACATCAAGGCGCTCTATAACCAGTTCGGCGACTGGTATCTTGCGATGGCCGCGTACAACTGGGGACCGGGCAATATTCAGCGTGTGGTTCAGCGCACGGGCTATGCGGACTTCTGGGAGCTGTATCGCCGCGGCGTCATGCCGGCGGAGACGCGCGCGTATGTGCCGCAGATTCTCGCCGCGGTCATCATGGCGAAGAACCCGGAGAAGTATGGACTCGACAAGCTCGTGCCCAGTCCGCCCGTGATCTACGACACGATCGTCACCGACTACAGCATCGACCTGCGTCTGGTGTCCGATGTCACGGGCGCGTCGATGGCCGAGCTCGTTGCGTTGAACCCAAGCATGCTGCGCATGGCCACGCCGCGCGATACGAGCTTCGACCTGCATATCCCCGCGGGCACGAAGCCGTTGTACGACGAGCGCTTGAAGGACATCCCCGAAGACCGCCGGATCAGTTGGCGCTTCCATGTCGTGAAGGCAGGCGAGAGCGTCGACGAGATTGCGACCGCGCTGCATGCGAAGGCCGCGGACATCGCGAGCACCAACGGCATCACGTCGACCGACCCCATGAGTCCAGGCGATGAACTCGTCGTGCCCGTGCAGTCGATCTCGGGCACGGCGCGTCCGCAGCGTTACACGGTGGCTCGCGGAGACACACTTGTAACCGTAGCCGATCGCTTCAACGTGTCGGTCGAAGACCTTCGCCGCTGGAACGATCTCTCTGCATCGAGCACGTTGAAGCCCTTCCGTTCGCTCTATGTGGCGGAGCCTGTGAAGCTCGGTCCGGCAACGCGCATGCGTGCTCGCACGCGTGGTGGACGCAGCTCTCGCGGTGGTCGCGCGTCACGCGGTTCCTCGCGTGGTTCATCCTCCGTTGCAAAGGGCAAAGGCTCGCAAAGCCGCGCTACGAGCGGGTCCGCGGGCACATCCTCCACGAAGAAGAAGAAGAAACGTTAGACGTTCCAGCGCATTCCCAAAAAGAACACTTGCCATCGCTGGCGCACCGTTGCATCCTGTTGCTAGAATCCGTCGCGCAGAGTATGTGTACGATGTGATTGCGGCCCGATCGGCAAAGTGCGCATCACATCATGCAGCATGCGGCGAACCGGACTACCGCAGAGGGATACAACACGATGACGTTCCACGATGAAGACCTCGACAAGATCTATAAGCTCAGCGCATCGGCCGATGAGGAAGAGGCGCAGGACTCTCCCGCAAGCCACTCCTTCGACAAGGACGATGACGAGGAAGACGACGAAGAGGAAGAGATCACGATGACCTCGGACGATGACGACGAGCCTGCCTCTTCGCATGCCGAAGAGGCCGTGTTGCTCGCAAGCCCCAGCACGCCGGCCGAGCCATACGAGCCGGCTGAGGCGGAGTCGGTCCTGCCGGTCGCGAATGAGAGCACGCCCGATGTCGGCGCAGTGCTCCAGGAGATTGCGGCGAAGAAGACGGTCGCCAAAAAGACTCCTGCGAAGAAGACTGTAGCGAAGAAGACCCCGGCGAAGAAGGCCGCTGCTGCTGTCGAGCCGCCGCCTCCCGCACCTGTAGCAACTCCAACACCCGCACCCGCGAAGAAAGTAGTGACCG
Source organism: Granulicella rosea (assembly GCF_900188085.1). Taxonomy (GTDB): domain Bacteria; phylum Acidobacteriota; class Terriglobia; order Terriglobales; family Acidobacteriaceae; genus Edaphobacter; species Edaphobacter rosea. Next base: position 288,448 of record NZ_FZOU01000001.1, on the reverse strand, counting down.
TGAAGAAGGCCGTACCCGCAAAGAAGGCAGCACCCGTCAAGGCAGCACCGGTGAAGGCAGCAGCGAAGAAGGTTGTGGCGAAGAAGACCGTCGCCAAGAAGGTCGTCGCAACGAAGGCGGTCGCGAAGAAGGCCGCGCCGTCGAAGAAAGTCGTCGCCAAGAAGGTTGTGCCCGCGAAGAAGGTTGTCGCGAAGAAGGCCGCAGCCAAGAAGACGGTGGTCAAATCGATTTCGACATCTGCCGCGAAGTACTCCAGTGCTCTACGCGGCGGTAAGGCTGCCACTAAAAAGGCAGCCGGCAACAAGAGCACTGCGAGCAGCAAAAAAACCACCACGAGAGGTATTACCTTGGCCACCAAGAAAGCAGCAGCACCCGCAAAGAAGGTCGTTGCAAAGAAAGTTGTCGCGAAGAAGGTTGTAGCCAAGAAGGCAGTCGCGAAGAAGGTCGTCGCGAAGAAGGCCGCTCCGGCGAAGAAGGCAGTCGCGAAGAAGGTTGTCGCCAAGAAGGCAGTTGCGAAGAAGGTTGTCGCTCCCGCCAAGAAGGCAGTTGCGAAGAAGGTCGTCGCAAAGAAGACAGCCAAGAAGGTCGCAGCGAAGTCGTAGTCTCGGCCCCCGCACCATCAACCAACAGGCAAGCAAAAAGGCCCGGTCCCTCATGCGAGAGGTCCGGGCCTTTTTGCGTCTGCTGGAATCTACTTCTTGGCTGCGGTGATGGCGGCGAGGATCTCGTCGCTGTGCGATGCGATGTCCTTCACCTCCCACGTCTTGATCACCTTGCCGTCGGGCGAGATGAGGAACGTGTCGCGCTTGGCGAAGGACATGCTCTTGCCATCGGGGGTGGTGCGCGTCGAGACCGGCACGCCATACGCGTCGATGACCTTGTGGTCGGGATCGGCCAGCAGCTTGAAGGTGAGGCTGTCCTTCGAGCAGAAGGTCTTGTGGCTCTCGACCGTATCGAGGCTCACGCCCAGCACAACCGCGTTCAGCGCGTCGTACTTCGGCAGGTCGCGCTGGAAGTTGTGCGCCTCCATCGTGCAGCCGGAGGTCATGTCCTTCGGGTAGAAGTAGAGCACTACGAACTTGCCCTTGTAGTCCTTCAGGCTGACCGGCTTCTCTTCCTGCGAAGGCAGCGAGAAGTTCGGCGCCGCCGTGCCGGGGGCCAGCGGAGTCGCATCCGCGGCCGCTGCTGCGTGAGCCTTCATGCCGGCGCCTGCTGCCACGCCGATCGCTACGATCGCTGCTGCCATCCATCCCTTACGCATCTCGTCCTCTTTCGTGTTTCGTTTTAAAATTGATGATGCTCAAGCCGGGGTTGAACTCTGAGAGCACGTCCGGGGCGACATGGCCCGCGCGGCTTGCCCAGCTTCGGGCGCCAGATGCTCGCATTCTACTCCGTAGACGTTAGCCGCGTTGTCACGGACGCGTCTACTTCGCAGCCATCCTCTGATCGAACTCACCGCGATTTGGTTACAGGATTCATTCGGCGACGATGGCGATTCCGGCCTCGTCCGCCGCCCGCACCATTGCTTCGCGGTCGAAGAGCAGCGTGCGTCCGGCCTCGATGCAGAGGCAGGTCGCGCCCGCGCCGCGCATGGTCGCGATGGTTGGCGCGCCGACGACCGGCACGTCGAAGCGCATGTCCTGATTGGGCTTGGCGACCTTGACGACGGTCAGGCTGCGCGCAAGCGTCGTGTCGCCGACGTCGCCCTGCGCCTGCAGGAGCGCGCCGGCGCGTGCGATGGTGGCGTCGGTGCCCTCCATCGCCTCGACGGCCACACAGGCCTGCGCGGCGATGACGACCGTCTGGCCGAGATCGTATCCCGCGATGGCTTTGGCGACCATGCGGCCATAAGCGATGTCCTTCGCCTCGTCCTCGGTCGGCCGGCGCGCGGTCAGGACGCCTGCCTGCGCAAGCAGCGGTTCAAGGTACGCGGTCGAGGAGATCAGCTCGATGCCCTCGTCGCCCAGCACCTTCGCCACCGCGCCCAGCAGCATGTCCGTGTTGCGCGTGCGCAGGTTCAGCAGCAGCTTGGCAAGGCGCCAGTCCGGCCGGATGCTCGAGAAGATCTGCTTGTGCTTCACCTGCCCGGCCATCACGGCGCGCGTCACGCCCTCGCGCTGAAAGGTCTCGATCAGCTTCGAGAGCTCGCCCAGCGACATCCAGTACACGCGAACGCCTGCGTCGGCCTCGGCGCGCGCGTTCATCTCGGGGTCGGTCTCTTCCTTGATCGCCGCGACGACGACGTTCAACCCATGCGCGCGCGCGGCCTCCAGCAGCAGAAACGGGAAGCGGCCATTGCCCGCGATGAGGCCCAGCTTGTTCATGGCGCGCCCAGGCCGATGCGATAGACCGCGCCGCCGGCCTGCGCACTGGGTACGAGCAACGCGGCACCGTCGACGACCAGCCGCTGCGGGTTGACGATGCCGCTGACGTTCTGCAGGACCTTGATCGCCGTGGGGTCCGATACGTCCAGCCGTTGCACCGTCGCCTGGTCGTAGCAGCCGGCGTAGAGGTTCGTGCCGATCATGGCCACGGGAATCGCGTTGCAGGCAGCCGCGCCCGTGCTCGAGCCGCCGGCCGAGCCGCTTGCCGTCAACGGCGCCACGCCCAGCACCTTCATGCTCGCGGGGTTGCTCACGTCGATCGACTCCAGTTGCGCCGCGTCGTAGAAGGTGACGAAGGCCACGCCGTTCGCGACGGCGATCTGCTGCGGCGAGTGCGCCACGGTCAGCGGGCTGCCCACCAGCGTCATCGTCGCCTCGTTCACCACCTGGATGGTGCTCGACTGGTCGACCGGCAGGCTCTCGGAGCCTGCCGCCACGTAGATGTATCCATTCGCCAGCGTCACGAAGCCGGGGTTGGCGTAGCCGCCGGCGACCGGGCTGGCCAGGGTCGTCATCCCGGTAATCGCGGGCGCGGCGGGCGTCGCGATGCTGACCTTCGCCACGCCGCCGTTCGAGACCAGGTTCTTGCCGAAGATCGGAATCAGCACATCCGTGCCGGAGAGCGCCGTGCCGGGATACGGCGTGCCCAGGCCGCCGACGCTGCCCAGCGCGGTCAGCGAGCCGTCGCCGTTGATCGTCAGCGTGACCAGCGAACCCGTGTCGTAGCAGACCACCGCCAGCACATTCACGCCGCCGATGGCCGTCACCACCATGCCGCTCGGATCCTTGCAAGGCGTCGCGTAGACGCTGGCGAAGACCTGCGCGCCGGTCGAGACGTTGTAGGTGAAGATCTGGCCCGTGCCCTGCACGGAGACGAACTCGTAGCTTCCCACGGTCGCCACGGCGTTCGGCACGCCGGTCGCCGAGGGCGTCACGGAGGTGACCGCGCCCAGCGCGACCTGCTGCGGAGCGGCGCCCGTGGACGTGCCGCAACTGCATAACGCAGTTGCAAGTGAGATTGCCAGGCCCGGCAACAACTTACGTCTCAATGGAGTCTTGCCCTTCCGCCGCTAACGTATGCAGCCCCGTTCGCTCTTGCCTACAAAGTCCACGAGGTAGCGCACATGGTCGCCCGCCTCGCCTGCGTCCAGCATGGCACGCATGGCTTCGAGCGCCTGCGTGGTGTTCTTCTTGCCGCCGACCAGCACGCGATAGGCCGCGCGCAACTCCTTGATCTGCTGCGGCGTAAATCCGCGCCGCTCGAGGCCGACCTTGTTCAACCCGTACGCATGATTATCGCGCGAGATCGAGGTCAGCGAGTAGGGAAGCACGTCCTGCGTGATCGTCGTGCCGCCGCCGATGTACGCATACTGTCCGATCCGGCAGAACTGATGCACCGGGCACAGCGCGCCGACGACGGCAAAGTCCTCGACCGTCACATGCCCGGCCAGCGTGGCGGAGTTCGCCAGGATGCAGCCGTGGCCGATCGCCGAATCGTGCCCGATGTGCGTATAGGCCATGATCAGGCAGCCGTCGCCGACGCGCGTCACGCCGCCGCCGCCGACCGTACCGCGCGAGATCGTCACATACTCGCGAATCTGGTTGTTGTCCCCCAGGACGACCCGCGTCGGCTCGTTCTTGTACTTCAGGTCCTGCGGCGAGATGCCCACGCAGGCGAAGGAGTAGATCTTGTTGCCCCGGCCGAGCGTCGTGTGGCCGTCCAGCACCACATGCGAGACCAGCTCGCAGTCCTCGCCCAGCACGACGTTCGCGCCGACCGTGCAGAAAGGTCCGATGGTGCAGCTTGCAGGCACGACCGCGCCCTCGGCGACGATCGCTGTCGGGTGGATGCTCACGCGATCGCCTCTGGGGTTGGCGCGGGAGCGGTCTTCTTCGGTCTTGGCACCAGCATGCAGGTCACGGTCGCCTCGCAGGCCACCTGGCCCTCGACGGTCGCGACGCCCAGCATCTTTACGAAGGTGCGGCGCCAGTTCAGCACGGTCACCTCGATGCGAAGCTGATCGCCCGGCACGACGGGCCGGCGAAACTTCGCATTCTCGATGCCGGTGAAGACCATCAGCTTGTCGTCGCGGTCGGGAATCTCGGTCAGCAGCAGCGCGCCGCCGGCCTGCGCAATCGCCTCGACCATCAGCACGCCGGGCATGATCGGGTAGTCGGGAAAGTGGCCGGTGAAGTGCGGCTCGTTGACCGAGACGTTTTTCAGCGCGACGATGCGCTGCTTTGGAATCATCTCGACCACGCGGTCGATCAGCAGAAAGGGATAGCGATGCGGCAGGATCGCCATGATCTCGCCGATATCCAGGGTCTTCTTCGGGGCAGGGGTTGCTGACTCAAGCTCACTCATAGGCAGCCCTGAGTATAAACCCGCCGCCTTTGCTTTTCTTGTCTGTCATCCCCGAAGGGAATCTGCTTTCGTTCTACTTCACCTCCAGCTTCGCCGGGTCGAACAGCTCCGGCGCCATCGGCTCGCCGTACTTGACCTTGCTGAAGTACTCCTGATCGACCATGTCGCCGTTGCGATAGCGCGTGATGTTCATTGGCGTCTGTACGCCCTGATAGACGTGGTAGTCGCTGTAGGCCTCTTCGTCGATGTCGTGGTCCTTGAACTGCTCGTTGCGCCATTCGAAGCTGCGCTCGAGCGGCAGGTGCGTGAACTGGTCGATCTCGATCGTCACCGCGTCGTTGTTCGCGCTCAGGATCGTCACCTTGTCGACGATGCGCCGGTCCTGCGTCGTCGTGCCCTCGCTGACGATCATCACGCCGGGCGCGTGAATCCACGTCCGGATCACCTCTTCGATCGAGTGCCGCCGCCGTCGCAGGTAGTCCTCCACCTGCGGGCGGGGAAGCTCCGTCCGGCCCTTGTAGGTGTACTCGTAGCCGTTGTCGGCCGTCCAGAGGTGGAAGATGTCCTTCTTCTGCCCCGGCGCGACCATGCCGCGATAGGTCTTGAACGCGATTCGCGTCAGGTCGGTCGGCTGCGTGGCGCTGGCCAGCCGCGTGTTCTCGACGTAGCGCGTGACGTTGCCGGTCGGCTGTCCACGAAAGAACGCCGCCGTGCTGCCCTCGCGGTAGATCGTGCCGCGATTGAGCCACGCCGGGCCGCCCAGCGCGGCAACCATCTCGTCCAGCAGCCGACGCCCGCGCGCCTCGGGACTCTCGCCCGCGCGGACCTCGGGCATCGCGCTGGGCAGATCGTGCGCCTGTCCGAACGCCGGCGCCGCGCCGCACACCATAACCAACCCTAAAATCCAAACCCGCATATCGGACCCTCACCAGTCGGACGAACCTACCCCATAAGACGCGACTGCGTGAACTTCGGCTACCCCACCAGCACCGCTCCGCCATTCACATTGAAGACCTCGCCCGAGACGAACCCCGCCAGCGGCGTACACAGAAACAGCACCGGCCCGGCGATCTCCTCGACCGACCCCACGTGGCCCATCGGAATCGGAGCGATCGCGCGCGCCTTCAGCGCCGGGTCGCTCAGCGCGGCCATCGACATCTCGGTCGCCACCCAGCCCGGCGCCACGCAGTTGCACAGAATCCCCCGGCCGGCCAGCTCGCTCGAAAGGCTTTTGGTCAGCGAGATCAGCGCGCCCTTGCTGGCCGCGTAGTCCGCGTGGTAGGCCTCGCCGCGCTGCGCTGCCGTCGACGCGATCAGCACGACGTGTCCCTTAACTTCGGAGTTCGCCGGCTGTTCCAGCATCTGGGCCACGCCCGCCCGCACCAGCCCGAAGACGCTGTCCAGGTTGACCGACAGCGTCCCACGCCACTGCGCATCGGTCATCGTCGCAATGGGCTGGTCGTGCGGGGGCCAGATGCCGTGATTCACGATCAGGCAGTCCAGCCGCCCAAACGCCTCGACCGCCGCCGCCACCAGCGCGCGCCCATCCTCGGGCGAAGCAAGCTCCTGCCGTACGGCCCGGCAGACGCTTTCGCCGCCCAGCTCCTCGACCAGCGCCGAGGCCTCGGCCTCCGCGCTCCGGTAGCTGAAGACCACCCGCGCGCCCGCCTGGCGAAACATCCGCACCGTCGCCGCGCCAATTCCCCGCGACCCACCCGTCACCAGCGCCACCCTGCCCGCCAGCGACAACATCACACCGCTCGTTACACTCATGCCTTAGAAGCTACCGGGCGCGAGGCGTCCCCGCAAGCGACGTATGGTTCAGCCACAAATCCCTGTCATCCTGAGCGGAGCGCAGCGCAGTCGAAGGACCTGCTTTTCGCCCGGAGCAGCATCGCCGCCAGGAGAAAACGCAGGTCCTTCGCTTCGCTCAGGATGACAATTTTGTTGACGCCAAAGACGATCTACCGCGAACCGACCGTCGCATCGTTGTGCAGCATGCGCTGATACTCCGCCGCTGGCACCGCCTGCAGCGTCCCGCTCGCCTGCCGGACGTAAACATCCGCATGCACCGTCGTCGCCAGCTCGCAGACCGCCGGCGCATTGCCGGGAATCTCCACCAGCAGCGTCATCTGCTTACCCTGCTCGCCGCGCCAGCGCGCATGGTAGAACCGTCCGTCCGGCAGCGGGTCGAGCTTCATCGGGCAGCCGATGGTGAAGTCCACCGCCGCAAGGCCGCGCTCCGTCTTCATATTGCCCTGGCCGCTTCCAGTCATCAGGCCGCCCGCGCCGTCCTTCCAGCGCACCGCCATCACGTCCATCTCCAGCGGATAGTTCTTCGGATCGGCGTCGCGCGGATTCAGCGCCGTCGCCCGGTTCCACCTGTTGCCGTTCGCCCGGTTGTACTCCTCGAACGAGACCGACTCCACCTTGCCGTGATCCTTGACATAGACCTTCTCCTTCAGCGCGACCTCGAGGTCGCAGGTCCGCGTCTTGGTCTCGCTGCCGATCACGCCCATCACGATCTCGAGCTTCAGCCCCGGCTTCTTCCAGCGCGCGGGATAGTCCTCGTCCGCGTCCGAGGTGAAGAAGCGGTTGACGCAGTGGAACTGGTACTCCATGCCGTGAATCTCGCTGCCTTCGACGACATTGCCCTTGCCGTGCCCGTGATAGCCGCGATGCACGCCGCCGCCCCAGCTATCGGAGAGGATATGGACCTGCAACGGATACTGGGTCAAGTCGCGCGGCGCGGCTGCGGCCGGTCGCGAAAGACCAAGCGCCGCAAGCAGCGAAAGCATTGCAAAGGCCACAAACTTCTTCGTCACGGAGCGCTCCCAGAGGCAAGGCATGTGCCGCAATCATAAAGGCCGCGCGAGGTTGCGGCAATGCAAACTTGCCGGGACGAGCACGGTCGTGCCGCGCCGCCTCCGCTTTGCCTGGAATCGGCTCCTCTCCCATTCGGGAGAAATGCCGGAATTCTTTCGGAAATTCTTTTGCCTTTCGACGCCGGAGACAGTATGTTTTAGCGAAACAGCGATACGAACGAATCCATGTCTTTGCTCTGAACGGTTGCTTCAGTCCCTGTCCCGACCACCTACGCGCTTTTTCAAACCAGCGGGATCGTCTCCGAAAAATAGGCCGAAATAAGCTGAAACCCGCGGCGTTCGGTCGCTTCGCCGCGCCGGGGCTCGTGCGCGCGGATCTTCAGAAAAATGGTGAGGTTTACACGATGAGTCGACGTCTTCCTCTCGCAGCATCTCTCGCGACATGTTTCCTTCTGGCGTTGCCGGCCTGCGCGCAGACGCCGCTCGACCAGGCCATCGTCCAGAGGTATCCGCTGACCAAAGCCACCGCCGACCGCTCCGACATCGTCACCGCCGGCACCGTCATGACGCTCAAAAAAGACGGCCTGCTGACCTTCTCGAAGGACCACGGCAAGTCGCAGATCGTCGTGAAGGACGGCAGGTTCACCGCCAGCGGCATGACCAAGATGGCGGGCTTCAGCTTCGCGGGTCACTCCACCACCAACGCCGTGCAGCGCACGTTCGTCGCGGGGGAGAAGCTCTTCCTGATCGACGAGCAGACCCTGCCCGACGGCGTGCAACTGACCCTGATGAGCGACGCGATTCAGGATGTGCGCTACATCGCGTACGTGAAGTTTCCCTTTCCCAAGGGATCGCCGCCCGCGCCCGACGTCATCCTCACGCAGATCGACCAGGTGATGGCCGCCGACGGCGCGCCTGCCCCGGCTGCCGCCGCCGCTCCAGCGCCGCCTCCCGCCGCGCCCATGGCCGCGATTCCGCCCCCGCCCCCACCGCCCGATCAGCCAGCGGCGCCTCCGCCGACGCTTGAGAAGGGGCAGACGAAGGATCAGGTCATCGCCGGCTTCGGCCAGCCCGTGCGCGTCGTCAAGCTGGGGACCAAGGAGATCGACTACTACAAGGATATGAAGATCACCTACGTCGGCGGCAAGGTCTCGAACGTCGAGTAGCCCACGCGCCGCAAAGCAACATCCGCCTGTCGTTTCGGGTTGAGGAAGTCATGAGAGGCAATATGAGTCATTGGAAGGTATTCCGCAGCATGTCGGTCCGGGTTGGAGTTGCGGCGTTTGCCGCGGTGCTGTGTAGCGGAGTCGTTCTGGCTCAGACGCCACCCAAGAAGGCTCCCCCGGCCAAGCCCGCCGCGAAGCCAGCGGCGCCCGCCGCGAAGCCCGCCGCACCAGCCGCTGCCGCTCATCCCGGCGCCGCCTCCACCAGCACGACGCATAGCGCGACGACCACCACCACGACCGGCGCGCATGGCGCAACCACGACGACCACCACGCACACGACTACGACGACAGCCTCCCCGGCCGCGCGCGGCGGCTTCGGCGGCGGCGCGGCGCGCCCCGGCGCAACCCCTGTGGGCGGACGCCCCGGAGCTCCCGGCCGGCCCGGCGCCATGGGCAGGCCCGGTCCGGCCGGCTCGCGCGAGATGCATGGCCCTGGCGGAGACGTCCGCATGCGGCCCGGCGGAAGGCCCATGGACGTCCACGACGCGCGTCGCGGCATGGACATCCACCACAACCTGGGCGGAGGCCGCCGCGTCTTCATCAACCGCCCCGGCGGCGGGCACATGTACTACGAGCGCGGACGCCCCGGCTATATCGGCCACCCGTACATGGCGCACGGCTATGAGTTCAACCGCCGCACCTACTACTACAACGGCCGCGCCTACGACCGTTTCTATCGCCCGTACGGTTACCACGGCTATGCGCTCGAGGTTTACGCGCCGGTCCGGTACTACCCGGTCGGCTTCTATGGCTGGGCCTATCACCCGTGGGCGGCGCCGGCGGTCTATGGCGGATGGGGCTTCGCGGCGGCGCCCTGGTATGGCGTCTACGGCGGGTACTTCCAGCCGTACCCGGTGTACGCCTCGCCCTCGCTCTGGCTGACGGACTACATGATCTCGCAGACGCTCGCGGCCTCCTACGCCGCTGCGCAGGCCAACGCGGCGCAGAACGCAGCCTATGCCGGGCCGCCGCTCTCGCCCGAGGTCAAGCAGATGGTCGCCGACGAGGTGCAGCGCGAGATCGCGCTCGAAAACGCCGAGGCCGCGCAGAACGCAGCCCAGCAGGCGCCCGATCCAGCGTCGAGCGGCATCGCGCGCATCTTCTCGGACGGCGCCCCCCACGTCTTCGTCGCGGGCCGCGAGGTCGATGTCGTCGACGCGAACGGCGCGGAGTGCGCCATCACCGACGGCGACGTCGTGCAGACGACCATGCCGCCCGGACCGCAGGACACCACCGCCAACGTCGTCGTGCTTTCGAGCAAGGGCGGTCAGGACTGCCGCCGCAGCGCCAACGTCGCCATCGGCCTCGACGAGCTGCAGGAGATGAGCAACCACATGCGCGAGACGGTCGACCAGGGCATGCAGGAGCTGCAGGCCAAGCAGGGCCAGGGTGGCCTGCCGCAGGCGCCTGCCTCCGCGCTGGCGACGCCATCCACCGCGCTGGTCGCGATGGATGCGCCTCCGCCCGACCCCAACGGCCAGAAGGAGCTGGAGCAGCAGGCGCAGCAGTCGGAGGGCGCCGAGAAGGAGGTGCTCGCCGGGGCCACGTCCGATGGCTCAGCCCCCATGGCCGAAGCCGCGGCGCCTGTCGCAACGACCGACGTCTCCATCGCGCCCGGACAATCGACCGACGATGTGAAGGGCGCACTCGGCGCCCCTACCCGCATCGTCAACCTGGGCACGAAGACGATGTACTTCTACAAGGACATGAAGGTCACCTTCGTCAACGGCAAGGTCACCAACATCGAATAGCCGCCATGACCGAAGCCCCGCTGCCTGCGATGCAATCCGGGAGCGGGGCAACTTTGGTTATGAAGCACCCCGAACCTGGTATGTTTACGGAGCACCCCAACCGCCCGTCATAGTACGGAGCACCCCAACCGCCCGTCATCCTGAGCGAAGCGAAGAACCCCTGTATTTGCATTTGTCTTGCTTGTCTGCCTGCGGAAGATCCGAAGAGCCTAGCCCTTCGCCTTCTTCGCCGCCTTCTTCGCCGCCTTCTCCGCCAACACCTTCCGCCGCGCCGCGACCACTCGTTTCAACTCCGCCTTCGGCAGCGCGAGCGTCTCGCGCACCTTCTTCGGCAGCTTGGCCTCGGTGAGGTTGCGGGCGGCGGTCAGCTCCGCCTCCCACTCGGCGCGGCGGAAGACGTCCCAACTCCGGACGGCGACCCAGTGGATCCGCGCGAAGTACGGCGCTGGGATGACGCCCTCGATCTCCAGCAGCTCCTGGCAACGCTCCGGCCCTGCGGCAAAGGAGATGACCGCCTCCCGGCTCGTCCCGAGGAAGTCATCCTCCAGACTCACCAGCGCGAACATCTTGCCGCCGACGGCCTTATCGCCCACCCAGAAGACCAGGTTCGCTCCCCACTGCATCGTCTCGACAACATCCGGCAGGCCGAGGACAAAGGTCTGTAGCTGCTCCGCGTTCATGCTGGCAAGTCTAACAATGGGCTACTGACGTTTTCTGTCACGCCGCGCAAAAATCTGTCGCGTCGCCTAAAGTCTGTTGCTGTCCCCAAAATCTGTCATCCTGAGCGAAGCGTAGCGCAGTCGAAGGATCTGCTTCTCGTTCGCGATGGCGAAGATCTCGCGGGACCAGGCAAGACGCAGGTCCTTCGGCTTCGCTCAGGATGACAGGATTTTGTGCAGGTGCAGACAGGCAACAGCTACGCGTTGCCTTTCTCGCGCTTGCTCGCCGCCGCAGCCTTTGCGTCCGCCTTCTTTTCCCCAGCGGTCTGGGTCTTCTTCGGTTTGCAGCTTCCCTTGGTTCCGGGTTCCTTGCCGGGGACGGGTTCGAATCCCGGCCAGCAATGGCTCGCGCTCTTCTTTGCGGCTTTCTTCGCCGACTTCTTCGCAGTGGTCATCCCGCTTTAGAAGCAGCCCTTCCTCAATGCGTTCCCGCAGAGAATGGAAAATTTCAACGCAGCTTCAAACGGATGGCGCCCTTTGCAGTGGATGGATCTACCACCCTTCCGCCCTGCGTGATGACGATTCTGCCGGCCGCCACCAGCCGCCGGGCCGCGGCGCGCGCCGGCTCCATCAGCCCCTCCCAGTCGCGGCGCGTGTCCTTGCCTCCGACCAGCTTCGCGGCCTCCGACGGGCAGATCGTCTTGTCCCGCCCGCGCTCGGCCAGCAGCTCGAGGATCGCTGCTTCGAGCGCGGCGTCCGCCTCGCCCGGCTTGTGCCCCCGGCAGGCGTCGGAGCAGTACTTCACCACGTCCCAGTCCTTCTCCCACTGTTTGCGCCACGCAAACGCGCGTCCGCAGCTTTTGCAGATCTTCTCCCTGCGGGGAGTCTCGCGGTCGGGCTTCGGTTTACGGTCGGGCATCGGCTCACTCCATGCTACGGGAGTCTCTATACTTAAATTCGTCATGCAAACTTTTCCCTCCGTAGAAGACCAGCTCGACCTCATCACCAAGGGCGCCGCCGAGATCATCCCGCTCGACGCCCTGCGCGAACGCATCGAGGCAAGCATCAAGTCCGGCAAGCCCATGCGCGTCAAGGCCGGGTTCGACCCCACCGCGCCCGATCTGCACCTCGGCCACACCGTGCTGATGCGCAAGCTGCGCCACTTTCAGCAGCTCGGCCACACCGTCATCTTCCTCATCGGGGATTCCACGGCTCTGATTGGCGATCCGACCGGCAAGTCCGTCACCCGCAAGCAACTGACGCAGGCCGAGATCGACGCCAACGCCGAGACCTACAAGGAGCAGGTCTTCAAGATTCTCGACGAGGCCAAGACCGAGGTGCGGTACAACTCCGAGTGGCTCTCGAAGCTGGGCTTCGCGGACATGATTCGGCTGGCCGCCAAGGCCACCGTCTCGCAGATGCTCGAACGCGAGGACTTCCATGCGCGCTTCGACAAGGAAGAGCCGATCTCGCTCCACGAGCTGCTCTACCCGCTCGCGCAGGGGTACGACTCGGTCGCGCTGGAGTCCGATGTGGAGCTCGGCGGCACGGATCAGAAGTTCAACCTGCTGATGGGCCGCAAGCTGCAGCGCGACGCCGGCCAGCCGCCCCAGATCGTCCTGATGACGCCGATCCTCGAAGGCCTCGACGGCGTGCAGAAGATGTCGAAGTCGCTGAACAACGCCGTCGGCGTTAAGGACGCGCCGTTCGACATGTTCACCAAGCTGATGACGATTCCCGACGCGCTCATCGGCCGTTATTCCACCTACCTGACCGACCTGCGGCCCGCCGAGATTGCGAAGATCGAAGCAGATATCGCGAGCGGCAGCCTGCACCCCATGCAGGCCAAGCGCGACCTCGCGCGGACGATCACCGCCGACTTCCACACGCCGGAGCTGGCCGCGCAGGCCGAGGCCAACTGGTCGAAGCAGTTCCAGCAGGGCGGCGTCTCGGACGACATCGAGGAGATCGCGATCGCGCAGGCGGAGATCGCCGGCGCCGACTTGAACACCGTCCGCGTGGCGAAGCTGCTCGTCGCGCTGGGCCTCGCCGCCAGCAACGGCGAAGGCACGCGCAAGCTGGCCGAGGGCGCGGTGAAGATCGAAGGCGAGACGCACAAGGACGCGACCCTCACCCTCGCCTCGCTGCCCGCGAAAGTCACTGTGCGGCTGGGCAAGAAGGCTAAGCGGGCGCTTCTTAGTTAGAGGTTCTCTCTGCACTGCCCGAAAGCGCCTGTCATCCTGAGCGTAGCGAAGGACCTGCTTCTCTGGGCCGCGACGTTCGCCCGAGCGAAAAGCAGATCCTTCGCTACGCTCAGGATGACAACAAACTCTGCGGGTCGAGAATACTAAACTCAATCCGCACACCGTCCGATAGACTCAACAACACAGGTGCGCACTTTACTCCCAGCGTTGCTGCTCATCGCACTCGGACTGACGGCGCGTCTCCACGCCCAAAGTCAGACTCCGCAGCAGATCATCGCCGCCGCCGTGCAGTCGGAGATCGCCGCCGATCTCGCGGACCACACCAACTGGATCTACCTGCACCACGACGTCAAGCCCGACTCCGACACTCTGACGCTGGTCGCCGAGAGTCCGCTGGGCAGCGCCACCCGCAAGCTCGAAGACCACGGCCATCCGCTCACGCCCGACCAGGCTCGGCAGGATGCGGACCGGGCCCGCGCCTTCGCCGCCGACCGCGACCGCCAGATCAAGGCCAAGCGCGACTCCAGACACGACGACGATGAGGCCGAGGCCATGATGCGGCTCCTGCCCGTGGCTTTTTTATGGCAGTTGAAGTCAGAGACGCCCGACCGCCAGACCCTCGCCTTCCGGCCCAACCCCGGCTTCACCCCGCACACCCTGACCGCGCGGGTGCTGGCGACCATGGCCGGAGAGGTGCATATTGTCCGCGCGCATGGCGGCCAGCCCATGCGGATCGAACTCATTCAAGGCATGTTGACCGACGACGTCACGATCGGCTGGGGTCTGCTGGCCCGCCTGCGCAAGGGCGGCCGCTTCCGCGTCGAACGCAGCGAGATCGCGCCCGGCGTCTGGCAGATCACCGGCTCGCACATCCACATGGAGGGCCGCGCGCTGCTCTTCAAGAGCTTCGGCGAGCAGGAGGACGAGACCATGACCGGGTTTCGCCCCTCCGCCGCCAGGGACATCCCCGAGGCGACGGCAGAGCTGGGCCTGCCCTGATTCCGGGCGGCCCGTCCACCAACCTTTCCCCTTAAATCCGGCGTCCTAATCTGCAATGAAGATCTGGCGCCGCACTGTCGCAAGCCTTGCCGTCCTGACTGCCTCAACTCTCCACGCCCAGAAGACTCCGCAACAGATCGTCGAGGCCGCCGTCCAGACGGAGCTGGCGGCGGACAAGTCCGACACCAGTTGCTGGGTCTATCGCGACCACGACGTCACGCCGGGCAAGGACGCCGTCTGGCTCACCGCGGACACCCCGGTCGGCTCCGTCCGGCGCAAGGTGGAGGACCACGGCCAGCCCCTGACACCGGCGCAGACCGCCGAAGAGACCGCGCATATCCAGCAGTTTCTCGGCGACAAGGGCAAGCAGCAGAAGCAGCAGAAGGACTCCGACCACGACGATCGCGAGGCGGAGAACCTGCTGAAGCTGCTTCCCGTCGCCTTCAACTGGACCGTCAAATCCGATGAGGGCGAACGCGCCACGCTGGCCTTCGCGCCGAAGCCGGACTTCCATCCGCAATCGATGGAGGCGCGGGTGATGTCGAATATGACCGGCGAAATCGTCGTCGAAAAGAGCCAGAACCGCATCGCGCGCATCCACGGCACGCTCGAAAACGACGTCACCATCGGATGGGGCATGCTGGGGCGCCTGCGCAAGGGCGGCACGTTCAACATTCTGCGAAAAGAGGTCGCGCCCGGCCACTGGCAGGTGACCGACTCGCACATCCACATCCAGGGCAAGGCGCTCTTCTTCAAGACCATCAACGAGCAGGAAGACGACACGAAGACAGACTTCAAGCTCTCGACCGCGAAGACGCTGCCCGAGGCGGCGGTTTTGGTGAACGCCAAACCCTAGCAACAAATCCCCGTCATCTCGACCGGAGCAGTGGACGGTTTCATCGTCCACTGCGGAGTGGAGAGACCCCCGTATTGGCTTTTGCCGTTGCTCGTTCTCCTTCGCGCCGCCCATAACCGCGAAAGCAAAGCGAAATACGGTGGTCTCTCCACTTCGCTGCGCTTCGGTCGAGATGACGAAAATTTTGGCGAGTTTGAGAGAGAACCCTAAACAGCAACGATCGCCCCGGGCCTACAATCACCCTAGACATGCCTAAAGGCCCGTATCCCAACACCGACCGCGATCTTATCCGCCTCATCGAGCGCTCTCCCTCGCACCGCGCCGGCTACAAACAGCTCATCCGCGAGCTGGGTCTGGGCGGCGGGCGCGAGCGGCGTCTGCTGCTCGAACAACTTGCGCGCATCACCCTGCGCGGCGAGCTGGTCAAGCTGGACACCGGCTACTGGGCGCTGCCCCGCGCGACGCCGGAGAAGACCGCCCGCGTCAGCCGCGCGCCCGGCATGCCCGTCGAGCACAAGCCCACGCGCGAAAATCTGCTGGCCGGCAAGCTGGACCTGCACCGCGACGGCTTCGGCTTCGTCCGGCCGAACGGCAGCAAGAGCAGGGAAGACGACCTCTTCATCCCGCCGAACGAGATCAACGGCGCCATGCAGGGCGACGAGGTGCTCGTCGACGAGGCGCCCGTTGGCCGCGATGGCCGCCGGTCCGGTCGCATCGCCCGCGTGCTCACCCGCCGCAACCCCACCGTCGTCGGCATCTTCCACTACGCCCGCGCCCATGGGCGGCGTGGGTATGACAACGAACAGTTCACCACCGCCAAGTTCAACTACATCACCCCGCTCGACGAGCGCATGACCCAGCCCATCCTGATCCTCGACGATCCGGACGGGGAAGAGGGCCAGCCCAAGCTGCCGCCGCAGCCCGACCACAACCCACACCGCGTCCTGGGCGAAGAGGCGCAGCGTGAGCTGAAGCCCTACCTGCATCCCGACCCCGACAAGGTCGACCCGCTCGAAGGCCTCGCGGTCGACGTCGAGATTGTGGAATTTCCCACGCTCAGCAAACCCGCGCGCGGACGCATCCTCGAAGTCCTCGGCCACCCGGACGACTTCGGCGTCGATGTCGAGATCATCATCCGCAAGCACCACCTGCCGTACACCTTCCCGACCAACGTGCTCGCCGAAGCCACGGCCAGCGCCAGCCAGACCGTCGACACCCTCACCGACGAAGAACTGGCCCAGCGCACCGACTTCCGTGGCCTGCCCATCGTCACCATCGACGGCGAGACCGCGCGCGACTTCGACGACGCCGTGCTCGTCCAGCCGCTGCCGAACGGCAACTGGCAGCTCCAGGTACATATCGCCGACGTCAGCCACTACGTCCGGCCCGGAACCGCTCTGGACCTTGAAGCCCGCCTGCGCGGCACCAGCGTCTACTTCCCGGACCGCGCCGTGCCCATGCTGCCGCCGCAGTTGTCGTCCGGCATGTGCAGCCTGCGCCCGGACGAGGACCGCCTCGTCCTCACCTGCATCGCCGAGATCGACAAAGCGGGCGAGGTGGCGGAGTTTCAGCTCTGCGAAGGCATCATCCGCAGCGCGCGCCGCATGACGTATACGCAGGTCCAGAAGATCCTCGACGGCGATCCTGAGACCCGCGCCGCCTTCATCGAGCTCGTCCCCGCCTTCGAGCAGATGCACGAACTCGCGCTGCTGCTGAACCGCAAACGCCACCGCCGCGGGTCGATCGACTTCGACCTGCCCGAGGCCGTCATCCAGTTCGACCCGCAGGGCAACATGGCCGCGATCACGCGCTCCGAGCGCGGCTGGTCGAACCGGCTCATCGAAGAGTTCATGCTGACGGCGAACGAGTGCGTCGCGCACTGGCTCGAAGCGCAGGGCCCCAGCATCTACCGCATCCACGAGCTGCCCGATCCCAAACGCATCCTCGACTTCGAGGACGCGGCCAGCGTCTTCGGCCAGACGCTCGGCTTCTCGACGCTGCCGGTGAAGCAGTTCACCATGAAGCAGGACCGCCGCACGCAGAGCTCGAACAAGCGGCGCTTCGGCTCCGACCGCGCCCCGCAGAAGCATGAGGTGCCGGAGTCCATCCCGGTCACGCCGCAGATGTACCAGCGCCTGACGGCCAAGATTGCCGGCACGCCCGAGGAGCGCATCCTCAGCTTCCTGATGCTGCGCTCGCTCAAGCAGGCCCGCTACAGCGAGAAGAACGAAGGCCACTTCGCGCTCGCCAGCCCGAGTTACACCCACTTCACCAGCCCCATCCGGCGCTACCCGGACCTGATCGTCCACCGCCTGCTGCGCGCCGCTCTGCAGGCCGGCGCCGAGGCCACCGGCGGCCCGATCCTCTCCACCGACCCACAGCCGTGGTCGTCGAAGAAGCCCTGCCCCGGCAAAAATGCTCGTCATCCTGAGCGAAGCGAAGGACCCCCGCATTTGCCTTCCTCCGACGAGGCGACACCCCTCAAGCTCCCCGAAGAAGAGCTCTCCGACATCGCCCTCGAATCCTCCCAGGCCGAGCGCCGCGCCGACGAGGCCGAGCGCGAGCTGATGGAGTGGAAGAAGATCAAGTTCATGCAGGACCGAGTCGGCGAGGACTTTCACGCGACCGTGCTCTCCTGCACCAAGTACGGCTTCTACGTCGAACTCGACGAGCTCTTCATCGAAGGCATGGTGCCCATCCAGACCATCGCCGACGGCCTGCCCTTCCACGAGCAGGAGCGCTTCTTCTTCCGCGACACCGACCGCGCCATCGTCGGCCAGTCGTCCGGCCGGACCTTCAAGCTTGGCCAGCGGGTGCATGTTCTGCTCGACCGCATCGACCGGCCCAACCGCCGCCTGCAGTTTGCGCTCGTCCCGGCCGAAGCCCCACCCAAAGCCCCACGCAAACCGAAGGCCGCGGCCAAGGCCGTCAAATTCCTCAAGGCCGCCCCGCCGGACCCGCGCCACACCAGCCCCACCCGCACCGGCAAGCCGGGCAAGACGAAGCCCAAGGCGCGCGAGCGGAATAAGAAGGCGAAAGGCAAGCGCCGCTGACTCGTCGAAGCCGCCGCCTGAAATACAATGGAGACTCAAGGAGTTCGACTGAACATGCCACACATCGTTTTCTGCGCAAAGTACAAGGCCGAACTGGAAGGTCTCGATGAACCGCCGTTCGACTCCGACTTCGGCGAAAAGATCTACAAGACCGTCAGCAAGAAAGCCTGGGGCGAGTGGATCGAGCGCCAGAAGATGCTGCTGAACGAGTACCGCCTGCAGCCCTGGACGCGCGAGGCGCAGGAGTTCCTCGTCGAGCAGATGAACGGCTTCTTCTTTGGCGAGGGCGAAGGCGGCGCGTTGCCGAAAGAGTTCGTCGCGCCCACGCACTAGCCCGAACTCATGTAAACTAAAAACACCCTGTCGCCGTGCGCGCTGCTTTGTTCCAACAAAGTCGCCAAGTACGGCAGACGCAACAACAGTCGGGACGTGGCTCAGCCTGGTAGAGCGCACCCTTGGGGTGGGTGAGGTCGCTAGTTCGAATCTAGTCGTCCCGACCATTTACTTTTTATCGAATCGCTGTCCCAGCGCTTCGCGTCCGCCGTCCCGACCATCCTCCCATTTGAGTCCTTTTGACGATCATCTCAAAGGGATAGGGGCTACAGTTCCACAGTGACCTCGGAGGGGTGGAGTGTCATAGTTCATCCGGTGCGCAGCATGGCCCCAGTGTCAGCGACGGTTTCCATGGGGGCGAGGATGCTTCTACGCAACTTTAGCGAGGCGTAGGAGCGTCCGAAGGCCCTGCGATGACGCTTGAAGCTCGCCAGCGCGTCCCCTGGACGGATTCGCGCTGAGATCATCTCGGAACATTGATGGCCTTCAAGATTACCGCTTGATTATCTGGAACCGATTTCAGCTGCATCGCTAGATCAGCCCTAGCAAGCATCCCTTTTACAGCCTCCAGTTGATAGAAGTTGCTTGGCTCGAAGCTACTCTCCTTGGCTATAAGAGGAACGATAGGCACCAACCGGTTTCCCTTTTGTAGGGGACCATTTTGCTTCTGCCACTCTCGCGCAAGCGGATAACCTAGCTCTGTATCGTAGTCAGACAACACCATCTCAGCCCACTCATCCAAGGTGGAACACATCTCTTCTGTTTCCCCAGTTTCAGGGTCGAAGCGCACGATTTGATCGGCTAAGAACCCGAACTGCACACCGATCACATCTTCAGCAAAAAGCATCAACTCATTCAGATTGGACTGCTCTCCGTATGCATGCTTCCAGAGCTTGGGATCATTCCACCGTTGAAGGTCCTGTTCGTTGAACCAGTCATCCCTTGAAACGGGGAGCACGTGCAGGGCCGACTCGAAGGCATAGAACCCGTTTTTCAGGGCGAGTAGTTCTAGCAAGCCGGCTCTCGCACCGGACTTCGCAAGGACTTCCTTGCCTGCCTTCTCATCCCGCCATTTAGTTTGCTCTTGGTATACCTGCCCTCCGGATCGTTGGTTATTCCATATTTCAGATGCTCTCCGTTGGGACCGAGCTTCTGATACAGATAGGTGGTGCCTTGTGTTGCACGCGGAAGCAGGAACAGCAAATCAACAGGAGCAACTATTCCGTAACTCACTTTTGGTGGATGCTGTTTCATCTCTTCCATAATCCGGTTCATCTGCCGCGTCTTCGCCTCTTGCCGGTCTAGTTGACGAATCTTGGCCCCATTTGTATCCGTGGTGAACTCACCATGAAGAACCTTGTTCTTTACTTCAGTAGCAAAATTGCACAGCCACTGTGGCCAACAGTGCCCGTCCGCGTCAATGTGGATTAGGGGGTTATTGCCGCCGTATGTGTAGAGATTCAAGCTCTGCGGATCGTCCAGTCTGGCATACGGTACCGGGTCTTGGTTGGCGCTCCAGTCGGGGGAAATGAAGCGACCCATCGACGACCCGTAGTACCTGGCCCCGAAGTAGTCGAGTCCCGATTCTGCGTCTCGTTCTTTGCCGGTGAACTTGTAGTGGTTACTAGTTGTCTGAGTATCGAGTTCCTGTCCAAAAGGAGCGAACTGTCCCTGCCAGACCGGCCAACCCCCTGAGGAGAATTCCATCTGCGCCGTGCCCAGATGGTCGCCAACGTAAAACTTAGTATCAACTATCGTGCTTGCACCAGCTTCAACCGGGACATTTTCCGAGACGACTGAACTTGTGCCACACCCGAAACTCGTTGCGCCTGGAACGCCCGTCTGTCCGTCGAAGAAAGGATAAACCGTGCCGTCAGCCTTTACCAGCGCTAGATCGGTGATCTTGGCCTCTATCGAGCCGCTGCCGTCAGCTATCTCAGCAATCCAGATGCCCCAGGTCGAATCGCCCGCCCAAGGGGATAGGTCGACTGACGCGGTCTGCCACACGCCTCCTTGTGGGTCCATCGCGCCCTCGAACATCCATACATTGTTCGAGAACTGGACCTTCAAGTAGCTCTGTTGTCCGTCGGCATGTTCTTCATGCCAAACCATTCGATCGCCGCTGCTGATCGGAGTGGAGTTGGAGGCTATGTTCCAGTCTGCCTCCGCATTCGCCCCGCAACTCGAACCGGTCAGGTGCAGCCGTTGATAGTTGTTTGTAGTCTTGGCAATCCTCTTACCATTGGCGAAAATATAATCGGTCCACGCCCCGGTCTGGTCCTTCTCCGCGATCGTCTGACCGCCGAAGTTAACATACTCGGTATAGTCATTATTCGCGTTGAGCTTCCTTACGCGCGCACCGTCCGCACTATAGGCATAGCTCTCAAATGGGGCTTGATTGCCAGCTATCGTGATCCCAGTAGTGCGATTCTCAGCATCGAAGGTGTAGGTGCGGACTGCGCCGTTGGTATCTGTGTCACAAAGCTGGTTGCCCCCTGAATCGAAGGCATTTTGATTCGACATGGACGCAGCGCAGGGTAGATTGTTGATCCGGTTCGTTGCCGAGTCGAAGGTGTACAAGGGATTCCCGCCGGACAAGGGACTCATATTGCCGAAGGAGTCTATCTGGTATTGCTGATTCAGCGTGCCGCCCAGAGAGAATGAGCTAATTCGATTCAAAGAGTCGTAGGTGAAGCTCTGCGTTCTAGCGCTATTTTGATTGTCGGTAATTTGCCAGATATTTCCGTTATTGCCTCCATTTCCCGTTCCACAGACGTAGCAGTAAGAGCGTGATAGGAAACTCTGTCCTGAGAACGGGGAATTAGAGTTCGAGTTCGAGATAGACATGCTAGAGATCTGGAGCCTATTGTTCTCCATCACCTGCTGTGCTGCGCCGTTGCCAAGAGTTGTGACGTTGGGACTTCCGTCAGGATTGTAGACGATTGATTGCAAGTAGTTTTGATTTGCAGCCACGCCGTTAATGTCAGCCAAATTGATAGTCTGTAGGCGATTCTCTGCATCCCAGGTCTGCGTGATGTGGCGTCCATCGGGATACCGCAAATCTGTCATGTTGCCCGCGAGATCGTATGCGGCGGAGGCGGACTGCCGATTTGCACAGTTGTCTGGCAGGCAGTATGTTTGACTTGTTACCCGGCCCATGGCGTCGTACCCAAGTCCAACATCGGCATTGACATAGTTCGACGCGAAGGTGAGCCGTCCAATTACATTGGTTGTCGCATTGTAATTTGCTGGCAAGAGCGCACCATCTGCGCGGTATCCGTCGTAGCCAAAAGCGGACGTGGATGTTCCGTCGGAATAGGTCTTGAAATTGAGACGGTTGAGCGCATCATAAATATATGTTGTGGTAACTCCCCGCGCATCGGTCTTCGAGCACGGAAGACGGATTGCAGGCTTACCGCATCTAAATTCGAACCGTCATAGCCGGCGTAGGCCTTGATTCCATTTTCGAGGTTGGGATTGCTTTGCGCAGTGGCGCTGAGATTCCAAAGCATAAGCACGCCGGCGATCGCGATCTTGGCGAATACGGCGACCCAGAATGCGGAAGACCTGAGATTGCCCAGCGGTTGGCTCTGCTTCGTTGCGGGTTGAAAATTTTTGGAACACGACGTGGCCATCTAGACTTGATAACGCAAAAACGCATGAAGCTCTCCAAGGCAGGCATTCAGGGATCAGGGTTCATAAAGGCTCTCTTGAATCGGGGTAGGAGTCAATCACGTTCTTGTGCAATGGGCATGCCTAAATCAGAGATATTCCCATTCGGGGAAATGCCTCGAAGGGCGATGGATGGAGATGATTCCTCACCTCGTCCGGTCGAGAGGTTCGCAGACCTGAGAATCAGGCGACATCGGCTAAAGGGAGCGTGTAAACTATACGAAAGCCGTCCATCAGGGCCGGCCATTACTTTCTTTACGCGGACGTTTTTTCACCATGCATCTTCGCCCCTGGATGTCGGTTGTAAGCGCGATCCTGGGCTTTTTCGTCATCCTTATGTGGCGCATCCGCGAGGGGCGTTCAGCGGTGACGGAGCGCAAGATTCTCATTCCGCCGCTTGGCATGTCCACCGGTTTCTGCATGTTCTTCGCGCCCATGTTCCGGGTGCCGCTGCTTTGGGCCGCGGCTGCGTTTCTGATTGGCGCGTTGCTGCTGGCTTGGCCACTGGTGCGCACCTCGCGGCTGGCGTTGGTCGGCAACCAGGTGATGATGCATCGTTCGCCGATGTTCTTTGCCGTCATGGTGGTGCTGGCGATCGTCCGCATCTTGGCGCACAGCTATCTGGATACGGTCATGTCGATCCAGCAGACGGCGGGGCTCTTCTTCATCCTGGCCTTTGGCATGATCCTGCGCTGGCGCGTGAGTATGTACTTCGAGTACCGGCGCGTCACCGGAGCCTGAAAACGACGTTGGGGATCTCGAATCGATCGAGATCCCCAACGTCGTTTGAGATTTGGCCTGAGGTCAGATGCCACTCGTGAGGTTGTTGCCCACGGTATTGAACGCGTTCGAGACCGTGTTCGCCAGGCTGCTCATGGAGGTCAGCGCTCCAAGTCCAACAAGGGCTGCGACCAGGGCGTACTCAATCAGGTCCTGTCCTGATTCGTCCTGGATCAATTTGCTGAGGCCAAGGCTGAGAGACTTGCCCGCGACGGTCGCAGGGAAGTTTGAAGCAAATCTCTTCAAAGCGTTCAAGGGAACCCTCCGTAACTGCTATTCCAAGGTAATCGAATAATGGGTTACTTTAATAACGCGAAGGTGCTACGCCTGTCCTTGCCGGGCAGCGCTATGCTGTTCGAAGAGACCCCTGGACGCAAGTAGGGCCTCGCTGAAATCGAGGCCCTGAGGTCGTGCAGTATGTATCGGAGATGACTAAACGTTGCTAGTCAGGTTGTTGCCTACCGAAGTGAACGCGGAGGCAATCTTGGTCGAGAGGCCGCGCAGTGCAATGATCGCTCCCACGCCGATCAACGCGGCAACCAAGGCGTATTCAATCAGGTCCTGACCTGATTCGTCCTGAATCAGGTTCACTCGACCCAGGCCATGACGCATTCCCGCGATCGTCGCCGGGAAGCTCAAAACCATGCTCTTCAAGGCGTTCAACAAGGGCCCCTTGTGCTGGCGTAACCAGTCCGTTGCTGTACCCAAGGTACGCGTTGCAAAGGTTGGTTCAATGGCACAAAGGTGCTATCAAGTTTCTGCGCAACCTGGGCGAGGTTTATTCTTGGGCAAACACGTTCTAACCCCAGAGATGACCATGTCCAGAGTTTTGATCGCCGCAGTCCTTGCAGGAGCCCTGATGGCCGTACCACCCACCCCGCTGAACGCGCAGCGCATCGCCGCCGATGGCGCCACCCAGACCTTCGCCTTCCTCTCCGACCAGTACCTGAAGGACGTCTTCTTCCGATACCAGCCGAGCGCCGCGACCTCCGCCGGTCTGCATGAGTATGACGGGCAGCTTGAGGATATGAGCGCGGCCAGTATTCAGAAGCAGATAGCCGCGCTGCATGCGTACGAGAAGAAGATCGACGCCATCGATCCCAGCTCGCTCGACGCATCCATCGTCGACGACCGCGGCATGCTGCTGGGCAACATTCGCTCGCGGCTGTTGACGCTGGAGGTGATCCGTCCGTGGGAGAACAATCCGGACAGCTACTCCTCCGGCCTGACCAACGCGGCCTTCGTCATCATGAGCCGCAACTACGCCTCGCCCAACACGCGGCTGCGTTCGCTGGTGGAGCGCGAAAAGCAGATGCCGCAGATGCTGGCCGACGCGCGCAAGAACCTCAAGAATCCGCCGCGCATCTCGACCGAGATCGCGCTCGAACAGATCGATGGGCTGGTCAGCTTCTTCGAAACCGATGTGCCCAGCGCGTTTACCGGCGCCGATGACGCGGAGCTGAGGGCCGCCTTCGCGAAGTCGAACGCCGCCGTCATCCAGGCGCTCAAGGACTACGGTGTATGGCTGAAGACCGACCTGCTGCCGCGCTCGGCGGGCGACTTCAAGCTGGGCGCCGACACCTTCCGGCGCAAGCTCGCCTACGACGAGATGGTCGACCTGCCGCTTGACCGGCTGCTCGAGATCGCCATCGCCGACCGCGCGAAGAATCAGGCCGAGTTTGCGCGCGTCGCGAAGGAGGTCGACCCGACGAAGACCCCGCTGGAGGTGCTCGCCGAACTCGCGACGATTCACCCCGCGCCGGACAAGCTGCTGCAGACCTTTCAGGACCAGTTCGCCAGCCTGATCGCCTTCATCCGCACGCATCACATCATTACCATTCCGTCCGACGTGCAGCCGACGCTCGAAGAGACGCCGCCCTTCATGCGCGCCACCACGCAGGCGTCCATGGACCCTCCGGGCGCGTTCGAGACGCACTCGACCAAGGCCTACTTCAACGTGACGCTGCCCGAAAAGGACTGGAGCAAGGAGCGCGTCGCGGAGCACATGGCCGCGTTCAACATCGGCACGGTGACCTCCACGGCGGTGCATGAGGCGTATCCCGGCCACTACGTGCAGTTCCTCTGGCAGAGTCAGTTTCCGTCGAACATCCGCAAGGTGCTGGGCGCGAACAGCAATATCGAAGGCTGGGCGCACTATACCGAGCAGATGATGCTCGACCAGGGCTACGCCGCCGCCGGCCCGGACGCCAGCCCGGAGGCGAAGCGCGAGGCGCGGCTCATCCGTCTGGGGCAACTGCAGGACGCGCTGCTGCGCGACGCACGCTTCGTCGTCTCCATCCGGATGCACACGGGCGTGGGCGGAGCCATGTCGGTCGAGGATGCCGTCGCGTACTTCGTCAAGGAGGGCTATCAGTCGCCGTCGATCGGGTTGATGGAGGCCAAGCGAGGAACCTCCGACCCTACCTACCTCTACTACACGCTGGGCAAGCTGCAGATCATGAAGCTCCGCGCCGACCTGATGGCGAAGCAGGGCGCCGCGTTCAACCTGCAGACCTTCCACGACAACCTCATGCGGCAGGGCTTCGCGCCGATCAAGATTATCCGGAAGGCGATGCTGCACGACAATTCGCCTACGCTGTAGGCTTTTCAATGAGTTTCCATGTGGAAGGCGCAGCACCTTCCAAGCGTTGCCACGCCGCCGCAAGTGATAGAGTGCCGTCATGGAACATTCAGCCAAGATGGACCGCGATGGTCGTATCACTTTGCCCAAGGCCATGCGCGACGCTCTGAGCCTGGCTCATGGGACACGTATCAGTCTTTGTCAGGAAGGGGAGCGACTTCTCATCACGCGTGTAGAAGATCACGCTCAATCTGCTGGCGCTCCGGAACGAAAATGCTAATTTTTCTTCAACCCTGAATTCCGCATCCCACAAAGGTGCATTGTCAGTACCCCATCCGTAGCTCGCCCGCGGTAACCTCTGTTTGCTAGGATGGAACCAACTCAAAACAAGAGAGAGACATTACCTTCTATGGCTTACCAGAAGATTCGCAAGGCTGTCTTCCCCGCAGCCGGCATGGGCACACGCTTTCTACCCGCCACCAAGGCCACGCCGAAAGAGATGTTGTGCCTGGTCGATAAGCCGCTGATCCAGTACGGTGTGGAAGAGGCCGTCGCCGCCGGCTGCACCGAGATCATCATCGTCACCGGTCGCGGCAAGACGACGATGGAGGACCACTTCGACAAGTCGTCGGAGCTCGAGGCCTCGCTGGCCGCCAAGAACAAGACCGCGCTGCTGGAGATTGCGCGCTCGGTCTCGAAGCTCGCCAAGATCGTCTATGTGCGCCAGCCGGAGGCTCTTGGCCTCGGCCACGCCGTGCTGATGGCGAAGGAAGTGGTCGGCAACGAGCCCTTCTGCGTGCTGCTGCCGGACGATATCGTCGACGCCGACACCCCCTGCATGAAGCAGATGGTCGAGGCCTTCTATGAGACGGGCTCGTCGATTCTCGGCTCGGAAGTGGTTGAGGGCGATGCGATCTCCGCCTACGGCTGCCTCGATTGCACCCCGGACGAAAAGAATCCGCGCCTGCTCGCTGTCAAGACGATGGTCGAGAAGCCCGCGCCCGGCACCCAGCCCAGCCAGAACGCCATCATCGGCCGCTACATCCTGACGCCGAAGATCTTCGAGATGATCGAGGGCATCACGCCCGGCGCGGGCGGCGAGCTGCAGCTCACCGACGCCATCAAGGCGCTGCTCCAGTACGAGAAGGTCTATGGCTACAGCTACGTGGGCAAGCGCCACGACGCGGGCGACAAGCAGGGCTTCCTGCGTGCGACCGTGGAGCTGGCGTTGAAGAACC
The DNA here is from genome assembly GCF_900188085.1 of Granulicella rosea. Taxonomy (GTDB): domain Bacteria; phylum Acidobacteriota; class Terriglobia; order Terriglobales; family Acidobacteriaceae; genus Edaphobacter; species Edaphobacter rosea. The sequence continues at coordinate 261,522 of NZ_FZOU01000001.1, read as the reverse complement.
CGCAGCTCGGACCCAGCTTCCGCGAGTGGCTCAAGAGCTTCCCGCTGTAAGGACTCTCATCCCTCCTAAAGCGCTCGTCATCTCGACCGGAGCGCAGCGGAGTGGAGAGACCCCCGCATCGGTTTTTGCTCACTCAGCCCCCGTCTTCGGATGGGGGCTAAGTTTTGCCCTGCGAAGAGGATCGACAAAGGCCAAAACGAAATGCGGGGGTCTCTCCACTCCGCCACAGACGATACAGCCGTCCGCGGCTCCGGTCGAGATGACGGGCTTCTCGCGGGTTCGATATGAAAAAGCTTTTCCTTTGTGACACTTCCGAAAGTGTCCCAAAGGAACGCCGACTCCGGCCCGCGCACGCCTAGGCTTCTCCCAGGTCACACACAGCGGGGAAGCTCACCATGAAACGCATCGCCACTCTCGTCCTGCTCCTCTGCACGATCGGTGCGAGGTCGCAGCAAAGCCTGCCCGAAGCGCCCGTACCCAGTCCGGCCAGCCCAGCCGCGGTGCATGACCGGAGCTGGGAGCGGCTGCGGTCGGCGCCACCCGGCATGACCGTCTCGGTGCTGACGCAGGGCGCCTTCGACGCCGTCTCCTGCCAGCTCGAGTACGTCAGCGACGAGACCTTCGCCTGCACGGCATACCGCAACTACGGACCGCCGCCCCGCCTCGTCTTTCCGCGTCGCAACGTGGCTGCGGTCTGGGGGGAGCAGCAGGTGGAGTCCAGCCAGTGGACTCCCCTGATCGTAGCGGGCGCGGTCGTCGGCGTCTTCACCATCGTTGGCGGCTCGCAGGACGGCGGTCGCGGCGCGGGTGTCGGGGCCCTGCTGGGATGCCTGTTCGGCGGCGGCATCGCCGGAGCGATGATCTCGCACGGACCCGTGCCGCCGCACCTCCACACCCGCAGGCGCATCCTATATCGAGCGCCGTAAACTATCGGCAGGAGAAGAATCATGCCCCGTGAGATCGACTGGACCGACACCGAAGAGATTGGCATTCAACTGCAGGAGAAGTATCCCGAGATCGAGCCCTACACCGTCCGCTTTACGGACCTGCACCGCTACGTCACCGAGCTGCCGGGTTTCGTGGGCAACCCCGCCAAGTCGACCGAGCCGATTCTCGAGGCGATCCAGACCGCCTGGAACGAGGAGTATCAGGACGCAAAGGACGTGTAGCTGGCGATGCCCATTTGCGGCATCGGCGTCATGGGAGTAGGTTGGCTGCATGAGCGTTCATGAGTCGGAACCTACCGCCAGCCACTCCCTGAACGATGCCCCCACCGCAGCCGAGTACGCCGCGCGCCTGCCCATCTGGACCGCGCTGGCGCAGCTCTTCCGCGATAACGCCATGCACGGCGCGGACTACGACCAGCTTGCGGCCCAACTGCGTGGCGCCGGACAGACGGCGGAGTCCGCGCGCCATGTCCTCGTCCATGAGGTCGCGCCGGTCTTCTACGAGGCTTTGACGGTGAAGGGCGGCGACGGCTCCGGCTGGCCCGCCGAGACGGTCGACGCGATGATGCGCGAGTTCTTCCAGAAGTCGGAGTCGCGTCGAAAGTGGCTGCGCGTGCAGGCCGGACGCATGTCGCGCCGCGTCATGCTGGGCGGGTGGGAGCAGGTAGAGCAGCGTCTGCTGGCCGGCGGCTGAGCCTTCAGACGTGCGTTGCGGAGCTGGGGCGCATCCAACGGAGGAGAAGTTCAGCCTGCTCGTCCGAAGGATGCCCATGAAGATGCACCGCGTATTGAATCTCTCCGCAGCCGCGCTCGCACTGGCGGCCTGCAGCATGGCCCAGGCCCAGCAGCCCGCGTCCGACACCGATAAGGCCTTCGCCGCGAAGGTGTCGCAGGGCGGGCGGTACGAGGTGGAGGCCAGCAAGCTCGCGTTGTCGCACGCCTCCGCCATGGACGTGAAGGATCTCGCCACGGCCGAGGTTCACGACCATGAAGGCGTCAACCGGGAACTGAAACGCATCTCCGCCATGGAGCATGTGCCGATCGCGCCGGCGCTGAACGCGGAGTTCACCGAGAAACTCAATCACCTTCGTTCGCTCAACGGGCCGGAGTTCGACACGGCCTATATGCAGGAGATGGCGGAGATTCACGACAAGGACGAGAAGCTCTTCGCCCAGGAGTCGATGGACGGCACGGAGAGCTATAAGAAGTTCGCGGCGCAGACGGACCGGATTGTGAAGCGGCATATCGGCGCACTGCATGGCGTGGACGGGAACTGAGGACGAGTTTTTCGCCCCTCAAATCTGTCATCCTGAGCGGAGTCGAAGGACCTGCTTTTTGCCCGAAGAGGTCGAGGCGCTTTAGGAAGAAAGCAGATCCTTCACCGCGTTTGGGATGATATTTTTGCGGGGGAGTGAACCCCTACTTCCCGCGCCGGCGCAGTTGGTCGATCAGCCTGGAACCCGAGAGCTGCAGCGTCGCATAGCAAAGTCCGGCCCAGACAATGCTCGCGGCCAGAATGACCAGTACGTCGGCCAGGTGGCCCTTGCCCAGCGGCAACAGGCGGACGACGGAGCGTGCGCCAAAAAATCCCAGGATGGCCGCGCCCAGCGACCGCAGCAGTTCGCCGCTCTCAAGGGACGCGATGCTGACCAGCCGCTTCTTGTGCAGCAGCACGGCCAGCGATAGGGTGTGCGCGAGAATGCCGAGGTCCGACGCGATCGCCAGCCCATCGATGCCGATGTGGTGGAAGAGCGTGCCGTAGACGGGAATCGAGAGCAGTGTGACCGCCGTGCCGGAGATGGCCGGCGTCAGCGTGTTGCGCGCCGCGTAGAACGCGCGGGCGTAGATGCCCTGCGCCGCCCACAGCGCCAGCGAGACGGCGAACAGCGCCATATAGCGCGCGGTCGAAACCGCGTCGTCGTGCGTGAACGCGCCGCCGCGCAGCAGATCGACGATCGGCATCGCAAGCGCGATCATCCAGCCGGTCAGCAGCACCGAAACAGCCAGCAGACGCGAGACCGAGCGGCTGACCGCGGCGTTGAAGTCGTACATCCGGTCCTGTGCAAAGAGTGAGGAAAAGAAGGGCAGCGAGGCCGCTCCGGCCGCGAAGCCGATGATGCTCAGCGGCGCGTTGAAGAGCGTCTTGGCGGTGTTCAGCCGGGTGATCGCGCCCTTGTCGGCGGAGGCGTAGTAGCCGAGAATCCACTTATCGGCCATGGTCAGCGAGACGCCGACGATCAGCGGCAGCGAAAGCCGCAGCCACTCCGTGAACGCCGGATCGTGGAAGTTCAGGATCGCGTGGTAACGCATGCCGCCGCGAAACACGCCCAGGGCGTTCAGCAGCGCCGACCCCAGGCATGCGCCCACGACCGCGCCGATGGCGAGCGAGTAGATGCCGTACCGCGCCGAAAGAAAGACGCCGCCCAGGATGATGCCCAGGTTGTAGATCAGCGGCGTGATCGCCTGGTAGATGAAGATCTTGCGCACCAGCAGCCGCGAGCCCAGCACGCCGCCCACGAAGAAGAAGAGCTGCGCGGGCAGCAGGACGCGGGTGAGCGAGATGCACAGCGCGGTGGTCTCCGCGTCGAACTTTGGCGCGAAGGTGTGGACGTAGAGCGGCGTGAAGATCTCCGCCAGCACGATGCCCGCGGTCAGCACGGCGGTCATGGCGTTCAGCACGATGGAGAGAGCGCGGTCGGCGCCCGCCTCGTCGCCCGCCTCGCGATAGCGATTCAGGATGGTGACGAGCGTGATGGACGCGACGCCGCCGACGAGGAAGTAGTAGATCATGTCGGGCAGGTCGAATGCCTTGAGATAGGCGTCCGTGACCTTGCCCGCGCCGAAGACGTGCGCGATGTATTTGGTGCGAACCAGCCCCAGCACGCCCGAGAGCAGCGACGACGACATCAGCAGCAGCGTTGCCGCATACGCGCTGAGCGAGCCGGTGGGGCGCAGCCGCGCGAGCAGGCTGGCGGGGGGGGCGGAAACCGGGTTGGGCGTATCGAGGGTGGCCACGGTGCTTGCTTCAGTCTAACGTCTTCGCCGTGGCCGCGAAGGCGTTTTGCCGCGTCACCTTATGCAAAGGCCGGGCGGACAAGGGGTCGAACGGAGCTTACAGCGCTTCTTCCGTGCTGGAACCGGCGGCGGAGGCGATGCAGGGGATCAGGATCATGGCGATGAAAGCGCCGGCTACGAGAAGTTCATGCATGGGAGACTCTCTTTCCGATCGGCCCTGGCCGATCCTTGCGGTTTACTGCGCGTCGTCCGTCGGGGCGGTGCGCAGGGAGACGAAGCTGGGTACGACGATCATGGCGAGGAACGAGGCAGCTACAAGTACGTCGTGCATGGTGTTACTCCCTTCCCATCGGCTTACAGATCCAAGTCTCGGCCTGTGTCGCGAAATACAACATCGCTCGTTGGTCGATGCGCGCCGGACGAAGGCGCCAGCCGGACTAACACCTTTGGGGGATTTGCTATGCCGATTCCTTCGAGCTGAAGAGCGAGCTGAAGCAGGGGGCGAGGAGCATGAGAACGAACGCGGAGGCAATCAGGATGTCGTGCATGGCGATCTCTTTTCTGGTCAGTCGTTGCTGACAAGACCAGTCTCGCGCCGCCTGGCGGAGCTCGCCATCGCCCCGAGGTGGGGCGTAGGCGAACCACGGTGGTAACCAGGTCTGCCCCGATCGGGGGATAGCCATGCTCTGGCGCGCTGCTGCGGAGAAGCCGTCGGTCGATGGATTTGGGTTGGATCGCGATTGGGTTCGATCTTTCGAACCCAGCAAAAAAAAGCCTGTCATCCTGAGCGGAGTCGAAGGACCTGCTTCTCGCCCGTGGCCGCGCCGGCGGCGGTTGCGCTTCAAACAGAGAAGCAGGTCCTTCACTTCGTTCAGGATGACAGGTCGGTGGAGCGCGCCAACAGACCTGACAACCGACCCTATCGCTGCGCGCGCCCGTCCAACTCCATCCGCTCCACCCGATGATTGGGGTCGAGGAAGACCGTGCCGGTCAACGGAGCGCGGCCACGCATCTTCAGCAGCGGCGTGTCGTAGAGGAATCGCAGGTCCTGAAACGTGACCGTCACCGGACCGTTCGGGTTGGGGTCCGGGCTGGTCTGCGAGACGACCGGGTACTGCGACCAGTCCAGATACGCCTGTCCCAGCCAACTGCGCTTAGCCGCCAGCGTGGCCAGCGTCGGTGCGGACTTGAAGATCGTATCGGTTGGGGTAAGCGGCTCGGCCAGACCCGTGCGGGTGTCGAAGGTCTGGGTCTGGTAGAGCTCGGGCGTATCGATAATCACGTGCCAGTGATAGGGATCAATAGGGTAAGGGCTGGCCGAAATGCTATTGATGCGAGTGGTCGCGGGGTACAAAACTGTCTCCAGCGTGCCCGGATCGTGCGGATGGGGCGGTACTGGGATCGCGTCGAAGTCAAGATGCGCTGTTTGGACCGCCTTGCTGTGCTCGAAGGCGCGCCAGCCCCAAAGCGCACACGCTCCCAGAAGCGCGGCGACCGCCCAGCCGCGTCCTCGGAACGCGGGCTTGCGCGCGCCCACCTCGGAGTTGATGAGACCGAAGAGCGACGGCAGCACCAGCCCGCCCAGCAGGAAGACGAAGAGCACCGGCTCGAAGATGAAGACGAAGCTGCCCGCGTACCAGTGCGGATTGAACGGGAAGAATGGCCGCACGCCGTAGTTGTTCGTCCAGTCCAGAAAGATGTGGCTCAGGAGCGCGAGCAGCACGAAGCACCACAGCAGACCGAAGCGCACGGGCGCGGCGGTGATGCCTCCGTGGCGCGTGCGCCAGCGGTGCAGCAGCCACACCAGCAGCACGAGGAAGGTCGCCTCGAACGGCAGGCCCAGCAGCGTGTGGGTCCAGCCGCGATGGTGCTCGAAGCTCGCGACCGGCCCCCCGATGCTCCACAGCGTGTCGATATCGGGAAACTCCGCCGCGACGGCCATGGCGAGCGTGGCGTAGGCGGCCTTGCGGTTGCAGCCCGCGCGGGCAAGACAGGCGCCGGTAAGGATGTGGGTGACGGGCTCCATGGTGTCTGTTGAGGATACCGTTATCGCACCGAATCGGCGGGACGAATTCTCTATAATCTCGGGAATGAGTCCGGAACAACAGATCGCCGAGCTGCGCGAAGAGCTGCGCCACCACGAACATCTCTATTACGTCGAAGACGCCCCCGTCTGGACCGACGCCCAGTATGACGAGCGCATGAACCGGCTGAAGGCGCTCGAGGCCGAACACCCGGAGCTGGTCACGCCCGACTCGCCGACGCAGCGCGTAGGCGGCAAACCGAAGGACGGCTTCGCCAAGGTCGCGCACTCGCGGCCCATGCTCTCGCTCGACAATGCCTACAACGAGGCGGAGCTGCGCGCATGGGATGCCCGCATCCGCGCCGCGCTGCCCTCGTCCGAGACGGTCGCTTACACCTGCGAGCTGAAGCTGGACGGCCTGTCGCTGGCTCTGCACTACAGGCCGGGGCCGGGAAAGAGCGCGCACCTCGAACGCGGCCTGACGCGTGGCGACGGGACGACCGGCGAGGATGTGACCTCGAACGTCCGCACGATCAAGTCGATCCCCCTGAGCATCTCCGGCGCGAAGCTGCACGCGGCCGGTCTGCCCCAGAGCTTCGAGGTGCGCGGCGAATGCGTCATGCCGCAGGCTGCCTTCGTCAAGATGAACGAGGCGCGCGAGGCTGCGGGACAGGCGCCCGCCGTCAATCCGCGCAACGCCGCCGCCGGGACGATTCGCACGCTCGAACCGAACATCGTCGCGCAGCGTAGGCTGGATTTTTACGCCTACTTCCTGCTCGAGGCCGAGGGTGGCGAGATGCTGCTGCCGCGCCAGTCCGAGACGCTGGCCGCGCTGGGCAAGGCCGGGCTGCGGGTCAATCCGCGGACCGCGACCGTCGCCACGATCGACGAGGTCTGGCAGTTTATCGAAGGGTGCGAGCCGCTGCGCGATTCGCTCGGCTACGAGATCGACGGCATCGTCATCAAGCTGGATTCGACCACGCTGCAACGCCGCCTGGGCTTCACCGGCAAGGCGCCGCGCTGGGCGATCGCGTACAAGTTCCCGGCACGTGCAGCCGTGACCTTGCTCGAAGACGTTCTGTTCCAGGTCGGCCGCACGGGCAAGGTGACGCCGGTCGCCGCGCTGAAGCCGGTCTTCATCGGCGGCACGACCGTCAGCCGCGCCACGCTGCATAACGCGGATGAGATCGCGCGGCTCGGCGTACGCATCGGGGATTCGGTCTCGGTCGAGCGAGGCGGCGACGTGATCCCAAAGATCACCGAGGTGGTCGAGGACGCGAAGCATCCGCGCGGCGCCACGGAGATCGTCTTTCCCACACACTGCCCGGCGTGCGCGAGCGAGCTGGTGAAGGTCGAGGGCGAGGTCGACTGGCGCTGCCTCAACGAGAGCTGCCCGGCGCGGCTGCGCGAGGTGCTGCTGCACTTCGCCTCGCGCGGCGTGATGAACATCGAAGGCCTGGGCGAGGCGATGGTCGCGCAGTTGCTGGGCCAGACGCTGGAGTCCGCCGACGAGGCCGATGCGCTGGCGTCGCCGGCTTCGGAAGAGGAGACCGCGCCGCCGGTGGTGCGCGAGCCGCTGATTCACTCCATCGCGGACATCTATTTCTTGAAGAAGGAAGATCTGCTCGGTCTCGACCGCGTTGGCGAGAAGTCCGCGCAGGCGCTGCTCGACGAGATCGAAAGGTCCAAGTCCGTCCCACTCGCCCGCGTGCTGCTGGGCCTTGGAATCCGGTTTATCGGCGAGCGCACCGCGCAGTTGCTGGCCTCGGCGTTCGGTTCGATGGACGCCCTCAAATACGCCACGCTGGACGACCTGCTGAAGGTCAATGAGGTAGGCCCGAAGGTCGCGCAGACCGTGCTGGAGTTCTTTGCGATCGAAGCCAACCGAAAGCTGGTCGACCGGCTGAAGAACGAGGCCGGCCTGACCATGCTGGCCGAAAAGAAGGTGACGACCGACCTGCTCGCTGGGCTCACCTTCGTCCTGACCGGCACGCTGCCGACGCTGACGCGCGACGTCGCCAAGGAACGCATCGAGGCCGCCGGCGGACGCGTCTCCGGCTCGGTCTCAAAGAAGACCAGCTACGTCGTGGCGGGCGAGGAAGCGGGGTCGAAGCTCGAGAAGGCGACGCAGCTTGGGGTGCCGGTGCTCGATGAGCCGGGGTTGCTGGCGCTGCTGGAGAATGGGCCGGGAACGCTAGACGCTCCGGTCGGAGATGCCGGTCAGTAGAACCGGCTCGCGATCCGGAAACTCGGCCACCAACGACAGCTTGCCGCCCATCGCTTCGATGGAGCGCCGCAGCGTAGAGATGTGCATGTCCGTGCGCTTCTCCACCTCCGATATCTGCTTCTGTGCGATACCCAGGGTCTGGGCCATGGCGACTTGCGTCATCTCGCGGGCGCGACGGAGTTCTTGAAGACTCATCTCTTCTCGAATCAGTATGGCCGCCTCTTTTTCGATCTTCCGCCGGCGTGCGGGGGGCAAAGCACGAATCAATTCATCGACGTTCCGGGTCATGAGTTATCTTCCTTTCTTGTTGCTCTTCTTCTTGGTTGCCTTGTTGGCGTCGTCTGCCGCGGCCTGGAGACGAGCGAGGTGGGCATCGAATCGGATGTCTGCTCTTCGGATCAGTTCCCGGTAAAAACGTGTCTGGCTCCCACCGGACTTATCGCCCGCGATGAGTAGAATCGCCTGGCGATCTGGATCGAAGGCAAAGGCGACGCGCCAGACGCCGTCCATCGCGTCGAAGCGCAGCTCCTTCATGTTGGTGTGCTTCGAATCCTTCAGCGTATCGACATGCGGTCTGCCAAGCTGAGGTCCAAACTGTTGGAGCAAACGGACCATCTTGAAGAGGGCATCTTGAACCTCAGGGTCCAGCGCCAGCAACTCTGGATCAAACTCCTCGCCTACAAGGACGGTCCACACGACTCGAGATTACGTCTCACAATATATCCTGTCAACCGTATATTTAGATCGGCGCCGCGATCCCATCCAGCACGCCGTTCAATACCACTTCCACGTCCTCCAGCGCCTTCCGGTCGCCCTCCAGACGGCTGATCATCAGCGCGCCTTCGAGCGTCGCGATGAGCGTATTTGCGATGCGTCGGGGCTCGGTCTCGGGGCGGACCTCGCCGGTCTCGATGCCCTCTTCGACGACCCGGATCAGCAGCGACTTCCACCGCTGAATGCTGTCGTACGCAAGTTGCCGCAGCGTGGGGTTGGTGTCGTCCGCGTCGATGGCCGTGTTCATCAGCACGCAGCCGCCGGGGATCTGCGACGGCACATGGACGAAGGCGTGCACCAGCGCGCGCAGCTTCGCCACGGAGCCCTCGGTCTGCTCGACGATGGCCATGCGGCGGGCGATCGACCGGGCGGAGGCGTAGCGGAAGGCCTCCGCGGCGAGCTCTTCCTTGCTGGTGAAGTGCCGGTACAGGCCGCCCTTTTCGAGCCCCGTCGCCTGCATGATGTCCTGCATGGAGCAGCCCGCGAAGCCGCGCTGGTTGAACAGCGGCGCCGACTGCTCAATAATGCGTTGCCGCGTTTGATCGCCTTTGGTCACGGTTTCAGCCATCGCAAGCCCCCTCGATATTGGACGCCGAAAAAGATCGCGCATCCAACCCCTGCTCCGCCGAATCTTATTATAAAAGAAACCACTCGGTCTCTTTTATTCTCACAGTTTGGAGCATGCCCCTCATTATGGCCACTGCAGCCGTCATCCACGAACGTCCCGACCAGGAGATCGCGCGCCGCGGCATCAACCCCTGGGTGATCGCGCTGACGGTAACGCTGGCGACCTTCATGGAGCTGCTCGATACCTCCATCGCCAACGTCTCTCTGCCGTATATTGCCGGTGGTCTGGGCCGTTCGTTCGACGAGGTGACCTGGATTCTGACGACGTACCTCGTCGCGAACGCGGTCGTGCTGCCGATGAGCGCGTGGCTCTCGCGCGTCTTCGGCCGCAAGAACTACTACATGGCCTGCGTGGCGCTGTTTACCATCACGTCGTTCTTCTGCGGCGTCGCGCCGACGCTGGGCGTCATGCTGATGGCGCGGGTGCTGCAGGGCATCGGCGGCGGCGGCCTCGCGCCGGTCGAGCAGGCGATCCTGGTCGATACCTTCCCGCCGGAGAAGCGCGCCTCGGCCTTCGCGCTGTACACGGTCGCGATCGTCACGGCGCCGGCGATCGGGCCGGTGCTGGGCGGCTGGATTACGGATAACTACAACTGGCGCTGGGTGTTCCTGATCAACATCCCCATTGGAGCGATCTCGCTCTGGCTGACGAACAAGTTCGTGCAGGATCCGGCGTCCTTCGCCGAGGAGCGCAAGACGGTGCGTGGCGCGGATGGCAAGCTGCGCGTCGACGGCATCGGCATCGCGCTGATCGGCATCGGGTCGGCGGCGCTCGAGATGCTGCTCGACCGCGGACAGATCGACGACTGGTTCGGCTCGTCGTTCATCGTGTGGATGTTCGTCATCGGCATCGGCTGCATGACGGCGGCGGTCCTGTGGGAGCTGCACCATCCGGACCCGGTCATCGACCTGCGTCTGCTGCAGACGCGCAACTTCGTCATCGGATGCGTCTTTTACTTTATCTTCGGCTTCGGCCTGTTCGCGTCGACGACGATGATTCCGCAACTTCTGCAGTCGCTCTATGGCTACCGCGCCATCGACGCGGGACTGGTGCTTGGGCCGGGCGCGTTCGTCATTACGCTGCTGGCGCCGATAGGCGCGCAACTCGTGCAGCGCAAAATCGTCAAGCCCAAGGTGCTGATGTTCGGCGCGGTCATGGTCGTCGGCATCTCGTTCATTCACTACAGCCACTTCAACCTGGACACGGACTACGCGCACTACGCCTGGGCGCGCGCGTTGCAGGGGCTTGGGTATGCGTTCTTCTTCGTGCCGTTGTCGGTGATCTCGCTTTCGCAGTTGAAGCCGAACCAGAACAACCGCGCCAGTTCGCTGACGAACTTCTTCCGCAACTGGGGCGGCAGCTTCGGCGTGGCGTTCGTTACGACGATGTCCGAGCGCCGGCAGAACTTCCACCAGTCGGTGATGGGGGCGAACCTCGCGCCCAGCTCCGGCCCGCTGCACGACGCGGTGCAGCAGACGGCGGCGTACCTGCAGGTACACGGCTTCTCGAAGGTCGACGCGATGAGCGCCGCGTACCTGCGCTACTACAACCAGCTCGAATCGCAGACGAAGCTGCTGGCGTTTATGGACTGCTTCCATGTGCTGGGTGTCGTGACGCTGGTCGCGGCGCCGCTGGTGCTCTTTACCGCGAGCTTCAAACTCGGCGGCAAGCTGCCGGAAGGGCACTGAGAACACTACGGCTTGGCGGGGCGCATCGAGGCGACGATGGCGTTGATCTCAGGCTGCGTGATGGCCGGGTGCGCCGCGCCCTTCGACGTGGCGAGAATGATCTCGTAGTGCCGGTCGTGTTCGTCGAAGAGATGGAGTGTGACTGTGAACGGCTCCTGCTCAGGATCGCCGGACTGAAAGCCGCGGTATCCATTGCCTTCGACGCGATAGAGAACCGTATCTTTCGGATGGACTAAGTTCGACTTCTCCATCAGCAACAGAAACGTTCTTCTGTTCTTTCCCGGTGTCCACCACCATCTTGCGTCGGCGCGGCTCGTCTGAAAAGATGCCGCCGCCGACTCATAGCCGGTTGTCGCGAAGGGGCCTAGCTGCGCCGGGTCGAGAATCATCACACTGCCTCCGCCAGCGAAGGCAAGGATTTCGAGGGAGCGGAAGTGTCTCTCCTTTGCGGACTCCTTCCACGGAACCTGAAAGGAAATACCGTAGCGTTCGATCCGCGGACCTTCAAGTTGGGCGACGCGACGGTCTACGAGAGGTTTGGGAAGAAGGTCGAGGCCAGGCTCATCCTGTGCAAGCTCCTGGACAAGATGCCATGCTTCGATCTCCGACGCGATATACCCGCCGACGGTCAGGAGGATGACGCAGGCGAGGACGCCGATGATCGCGGCGCGGACCGTTCGAGCGATCTTTCGCTTTGGCTTGGGTTCGTCCACGCACCGTCCTCGCATAGATGATATCCCGCTGTTCATGCTATGCAATTTTTGCGGAATCGGACATCCCACGGCTTCCATCTTCTGCATCCAACAGCGCAGGAGATATACCGATGAAACAGCTTCCCTGGATCCTTGCCGGCGGCGCTTTGGCCGCCGCAGTCTACCTCTTGGTCAACGGCATTACCGCGCCGCAGTATGCGACTGGCGCGGACTCGGTCGAAGACGCCGCGCACAAGACCTTTGGCTGGGGCTCGAAGCAGCGGGCCACAGGTCTTGGAACGAACGTCGTCGGCAAGGTCAAAGAAGGCTTTGGCCGCGTCACCGGAGACCAGGATCTGGCGGACGAGGGTGTTGCGGATCAGGCTATCGGCACAATCAAGGACGCAGCCGGCCAGCTCGCGCATGCGGCAGGCGAGACCCTGCACGATCTGAACCGGTAACCCAGATTTGCCGATATCATGCTTGCACCTGCGAATAGTTAGGTGCATCATATTGAAAGTAGTAGGCCTCCAGACTGGTTGCCGCCGATCTGGAGGGTTAGGTTAGAACACCAGCACTACGATGATGACCGTAGCAGTAAGAACCAACGCGGTGACGGTAACAACGAGTGTTCCCGGCAACGTGATCGATCCGTGAGCTTTAGCCGTTCCCAATAGGCTCATGATCCAGTCTCCTTTCTTTACGGAAACGCCCCGGAGCTCTCAACTCCGGGGCGTTCTCTATTCGCCCAAGGCGAATCTCTGAAAGTTCCCGGTTTTGTGCCCTGTGCGCAGCAACCCAGAAAGAAGACTTCGGTAGTACTGCATGAAAAAAGCCTCCCGATTCGGGAGGCTTTTTGCGTTGCAGCGGCAAAGTTAGTGGCCTTTATAAGGCACGAACAGATCGGGGTAAAGCTCCTTCAGCGCCGCCGTCTTGGGCACATCGCAGATCTGGATGTAGGAGTCGCCTGGGTTCTTGGTCGCGTAGTCCTGGTGATAGTCTTCCGCGTCGAAGAACTTCCTCAGCGGCGTCACCTCGGTGACGATCTTGCCGTGGAAGACGTGCGCGGCGTCGAGCTGCGCGATATAGGCCTCGGCGATCTTCTTCTGCTGGTCCGTCCGGTAGAAGATGGCCGACCTGTAGCTGGGGCCGACGTCGTTGCCCTGCCGGTTCAGTTGCGTGGGGTCGTGCGCGACCGAGAAGAAGATGCGCAGCAGCGTGCCGTAGGTGATCTTCGACGGGTCGTAGACCACCTCGACCGACTCCGCGTGACCGGTGCGTTCGGTCGTCACCTGGTCGTAGGTCGCGGTGGCGGCCGATCCGCCGGCGTATCCGGCCGTGGTCGTCTTCACGCCCTTGACGCGCTGAAAGACCGACTGCGTCCCCCAGAAACAGCCGCCGGCGAAGACCGCGGTCTCGCGGCCGGACTTGGCGGCGAGCGTATCGTCGGTTGCCGCGACGGGGATGGGCACGCCGACGCCGGTGGCGGCGGAGACCCGACTGCATCCGACGAACAGGACGGCGACGAGAGCGAGCGATGCGAACAAAACGGAAGAGCGGAACATAGATTTCAACGCCTCTGAGAATTAGACGCAAGGTGGTTACAGCCGGATGTGGCGCCCTGGCTTAGACTCGACCCAGCGCATCCAACTTCAGAGTATCCCACACGCAAGCTCACCCGGAGAACGCCTGCCCGATGACTTTTCCGCACATCACGCACCGCTGGTTTCTGGCGATCTTTTTGTTTTGCACAGCCATCGTCGTCGCCAACCTGGCGCACTACATCGTCTTCCGCATCCTCCGCCGCAGGGAGGCGAAGGGAGCGGGCGAAGTGGGAGAGTTCCATGCGGGTTGGGGCATCCAGACGCATCTGGCGCATCCGGCACGGGCTATCTTTCTGATTACATGCCTCTTCGCCGTGCTGCCCAGCGTGCCGCGCCTGCCGGACGACCTGGAGGACGGCATCCGTCAAGGGCTCATCATGGCGACCATCGTCTGCCTCGGCTGGTTCGCCATCGGCAGCGTATACGTCGCGCAGACCGTGCTGCTGCGCCGCTACGACCTGCACGAAGAGAACAACATCCAGGCGCGGCGCATCCACACGCAGTTCCAGCTCTTCCGCCGGATGGTTATCTCATTCATCGTGGTCGTCACCATCGGCGCGCTGCTGTGGAGCTTCCACGATCCCCGTATCTGGCACTACGGCACGGGGCTGCTGGCGTCGGCGGGCGTCGCGTCGCTGGTGCTCGCGACGGCGGCGAAGTCGACCGCCGCGAACATTCTCGCCGGCCTGCAGATCGCGCTCACCGAACCGATTCGGCTGGACGACGTCGTCATCGTGCAGGGCGAGTGGGGCCGGGTCGAGGAGATCACGACCGCCTACGTCGTCATCCGCATCTGGGACCAGCGCCGATTGATCGTGCCGCTCAGCTACTTCATCGAGAACTCGTTCCAGAACTGGACGCGCGAGTCGGCCGAGATCATGGGCACATCGTTTCTGTATGTCGACTACACCGTCCCGGTGCCGGAGTTGCGCGCGCAGTTGGACGTCATCGTCAAGGCGTCGAAGCTGTGGGACGGGCGGGTCTGCGGCCTGCAGGTGACCAACCTGAGCGAGAAGACGATGGAGCTCCGCTGCCTGATGAGCAGCCGAAACGCCAGCGAGAGCTTCGACCTGCGGTGCCTGGTGCGAGAGGAGATGATCGCCTGGATTCGCGAACATTACCCCGCGGCGTTCCCGACCACACGCGTCATCGGCCAGTTCGACGGCAAAAACTCCGCAGGTTAAGGGCATGGCTTCAGCCATGCCGTCCCCACGGCCACGAGTCCGGCTTTAGCCGCTGGGGTACGGTTTCCATTCGAGGTGGCACACGGTAGAGGCGTATCTCCGCGGCTAAAGCCGCGGCGCAGGCAGCCCTTAAGCAAAACGCAGTTCGTGCAGCCTCTTAGCTTCGACTGTTCAGCCGACGATCTTCCCATCCCGCATCTGAATCGTCCGGTCGGCGTAGGCCGCGGCCTCGGGGTTGTGGGTAATCATCAGGATCGTCTGGCCCAGGCGCTTGTTCAGGTCGCGCAGCAGCGTCAGGACGATGTCGGAGTTCTTCGTGTCGAGATTGCCGGTCGGCTCATCGGCCAGCAGGATCGCCGGACCGTTCACGATCGCGCGTGCGATCGCCACGCGCTGCTGCTCGCCGCCCGAGAGTGCGCGCGGCTTATGATCCATGCGCCGTGCGATGCCCAGCATCTCCAGCACTTCCTTGAACTGGTCGTCGAAGTCGAGCGGACGGCCCGCGATGTCGCGGACGATCTGGATGTTCTGCCTGGCCGTAAGGGTGGGCAGCAGGTTGTACTTCTGGAAGACGAAGCCGACCGTACGCTTGCGCAGGTCGGTGCGTTCGGTCGAGTTCATCATCGCCAGGTCGCGGCCGTTGATCTTGACCGTGCCGCTGGTCGGCGGCGCGAGGCCACCGAGGATGTTGAAAAGAGTGGACTTGCCCGAGCCCGAGGTGCCGACGATGGCTAGAAACTGCCCACGCGGCACATCCAGATCGATGCCATTCAGCGCGTGGACGTCGACCTCGCCGGTCCGGTAGGTTTTCATCAGCAGCCGCACCTGGATGATGGGCGCGTTGACCACCGGCGTGTGCAGCGGCTCGAGATTGTCGGTCGAAAGCACGATGTGCTCGCCGGACTCGTTGCGCACGATCTCCGGCTGAAGGTTGGGATTCAGAGACTCACTCATAGCTCAAAGCCTCCGTCGCGTCCTGCCGGACGGCTTTGATCGCGGGTACGACGGTTCCGAGCGCGGCGCCGGCAATGGCGATGGCGGCGGTGATCGGCCACCAGTAGTAGACCGTCTCCTGCACCAGCGAGGCGGGCACGGCATGCTGCATCAGCCACTGCGTCCCATAGGTGAGAAGGATGCCGAAGACGATGCCGATCAGCGCGATCACGAAGGTCTCGCGGAAGAGCATGTTCAGGATGTACGAAGGCCCGGCTCCGCAGGACTTCAGGATGCCGATCTCGCGGGTGCGTTCGAGGATGGCCGTATACATCGCCATGAAGACCACGATGAAGCCCACAATGGCCGCCACGCCGATCACCACGCCGACGAACTGGTCCAGCAGCCCAACGGAGCTGGCCGTCAGGAGCGAGGTAAACTCCTCCATCGTGTAGATCGGGTAGCCGGGCAGAAGCTCCTTCGCCTTATCGACGATCGCCTGCGCGTTGGCCGGATTGTCGGCCTTCAGGTAGATCTGCGACAGCTTACCGGGATTGCCGGTCAGATTCTGCAGCACGTCCACCTTGCAGAGGATGTGGGCGAGCTTGCCCTCTTCGTAGACGCCGCGCACGGTCCAGTCCTGGTTGACCAGCTTCAGGTGGTTGCCGACATGCAGCTTTTTTTGCTTGGCGTAGTGCTCGTCGATCAGGATGTCCTGATCCTGCTGAAACGGGCCGCCGGCGAGAAACTTGAACTTCGCCATCGCGTTCATCGCGGTGAAGTCGACGCCGGTCAGCGTGTCGAGACCGCCCAGCGACTGCACCACGCTGCCGGTCGCGATCGTGACGTGCGGCACCTCGTCCTTCAGCTTCACCAGCAGCTTCTCGCTCATGCCGGCCGAGGTGAGCGAGAGCGCGATGCTCCCTGGCGGCCGGATCAGCACGTCGTTGCCGACGCCGCGCGCCCGGCGGCTGGTCGCATCCAGCGTACCGTGCGAGACGCCGACCAGCGTCAGAATCATGGTGACTTCGACGCCGATGGCAAGGACCGACAGAAAGGTCCGCAGGGGCCGATGGAGGAGGTTGGCGAAGATGAGTTTATTGACCAAGAGCTTCAGTATACCGTTGCCGCGTGAACTTGGGCGATGGCCCGGCGTAACCTTTGGAGTCCTGCCGGGTCTCATCCACGTCCAATGGACATACGTCAATGAGGTAGAGGTGTTGCATGTTCGATGCCAGTTCCAGTAGCAATCCGCAGGCAGCAGGTTTGACCCGCCGCCGCTTCTTCGCCGTCGGCGCGGCAGCCGCGGTCTCGGTCGGCGCGCTTGCGCTGCGCCATCCGGCCGGAGTCGAGGCCAGCGCGGAGGTACACGGCACGCCGGGCGAGGTCACCATCGTCAACTTCACCGACGCCGGCAAGAAGATCGGCAAGGTCACCGTGCCGAAGATCGTGAAGTCGGATGCGGAGTGGCTGCAGCAACTGGGCAAGAACTCCTTCGACATCGCCCGCAAGGCCGACACGGAGATACCTGGCACCGGCGTCAGCCTGAACGAGCACCGCAAGGGCGTCTTCCGCTGCATCTGCTGCGATACGGCGTCGTTCAGCTACGACGCGAAGTTCGACTCGGGCACGGGCTGGCCCAGCTTCTGGGAGCCGATCGCGAAGCAGAACGTGGTCGAACTGACCGATCACTCGATGGGCATGCTGCGGGTGGAGGTGAAGTGCGTCCGCTGCGACGCCCACCTGGGCCATGTCTTCAACGACGGCCCCCAGCCGACCGGCATGCGCTACTGCATGAACTCGGCGTCGCTGCGATTTGCTCCGGCAGAGGCAAAGGCATAAGTCTCGAGCTGTCAGCTCGGTCGCTATAAGCTGACAGCTCTCGAAGACGCCTTCACTGGCCGCTCCACGACACCCTGCCTCGATTGAAGGCGATCTTCGGCAGCTCGAAGCTCTTATCCTGGCGGTAGTCGGCGAGCGTCAAAACCAGCTCCGGTTCGGAGGCGCCGCCAGCCATCTCGTCCAGCGAGACGTACCCCTTGGCGGTCAGTCTGCGCTCGACGGCTTGGAAGGTGTCGAGCTGGACCGTGACAAACTCCGCCAGGCTCTTTTCATATTCGGCGGTTGACGTGGCGGGAATGGTCGTCCCGGCTGGGGCGGCGATGCCGAGCGCCTTATCTGGCGCGGCGCCCAGCATCTGAGAGAGCAACTCGATGCGGACGGCAGCTGTCAAAGGACGCAGGTCGCACGTGGACGTAACCGTGAGGGCAAGGCCCCGAACCATCCGCACCGCGTAGAGCGGATGGAGGCCGCGAACGACCGGGATCGAGATGAACTTGTCGCTCGCAGGCCGCTCCCGCAGGCTGTACTGACCGGCGGCGGGCCAACCCGCTTTGCCTACATTCGAGAACGCGCCGCAGTCGTTGTTCGAACCCATGCCTCCAACGATGGAGTCCACGACGTAGATCGTCGCCGGGATCTTCATGTCGTGCATCAGCCTGGCCGCGAAGGTGGGTGGAGGCTTCAGCGTCAGCATCTGGGCGGAGAAACGCGTCTCCACCCAGTTCGCGGGCTTTGGGTTGGTGAAGATCGCCATCAGCACGGGCTCCTGCTCGGACTGCGAGAGACGAGAGAGCAGCACGGCGGCCTGAGCGGGCAGATCGTCCGCCAGCGCCAGCAGCACTTTGGGCGAGAGCTTGCCGTTGAACTGGATGACGCCGTCGAGCACAGCCGCCATGGCGTCCAGTTCGTTGTGCTGGCGGGTGTCGAGTGGCGGCACGGGATGATCCAGCGCCGGGTGTGGCAGAGGCTCCCAGCGCTCGGCCAGCCCGGTCAACTCGGGTAGGAAGCTTGCGTCTTTCGTTCGGACGGCGTGGAAGGCGCCCCACGCGCGGTCGCGCGGATCGCCGGACTTCAGCAGCGTGGCGATGCGTTCGGGCGTCGGCGCGGCGGTTTCGGAGTACGGGTCTGGCTGCGGGTTTTGCGCCCCCAGCCGCAGGCAGACCAGCAGCAGAAGAGCCAACGCGCAGCAACGCCAGCGGGAGCTTGCAGCCATAAGGAGATTCCTCGGTGACGCGGGCCCTGATTCTAAGGGATAGACCTTCGGCATGAGAAAACGGCTCAAGCCATACCGCAAATTTCGGAAAAGCCGGCCGCATCTGCGACCATATCTCCTATGACCAACGCAACACGGCAGTACCCGCAGGCGCGCAAGGCAGACCAGATCGACACTTACTTCGGCACGCAGGTCGCCGACCCCTACCGCTGGATGGAGGACGTCGACTCCGCCGAGGTGAAGGAGTGGGTCGACGCCGAGAACGCCCTCACCCAGGAGTACCTCGCCGCCGTGCCCCAGCGGGAGAAGATCCATGCGCGGCTGATGGAGCTCTATAACTTCGAGCGCTTCTCGCCGCCGGAGTCCGCCGCCGGACGCTACTTCTACCGGCGCAACTCCGGCCTGCAGAATCAGGCGGTCCTGTATTGGCAAGATGGGCTGGCGGGCGAGCCGCAGGTGTTGCTCGACCCCAACACGCTGGCCGCGGACGGCACCGTCTCGCTCGACTCGACCGCCGTCTCGGATGACGGCGCGCTTCTGGCCTATGCGCTCTCCGAGGCTGGCAGCGATGTGAAGAAGATCCGCGTCCGGCATGTCGCGACCGGCGAGGACCTGCCGGATCTCGTCGAGTGGGTCAAGTTCAGCGGCATCGGCTGGAACAAGCAGGGGACTGGCTTCTACTACTCCAGCTTCGGCGTGCCGAAGACGGAAGAAGAACGCGCCGCCGCGCTGAAGCAGTTGAACGCCTTCCACAAGGTCTACTTCCACAAGCTGGGCACGCCCCAGACTGACGACGTGGTCGTCTTCGAGCGGCCGGACGACGGCGAGGTGCTCTCGAACGGCGGCGTATCGGACGATGGCCGCTGGCTCGTCTTTACCCAGGGCAAGGGCCACACCAACGCGCTCGCCGCGCGCGACCTTACGCAGCCCGACGCGCCGTTGATCCACATCGCGCCGGTCGACGACGCCATCTATAGCTGGCTCGGCAACATCGGCGGCACGGTCTGGCTCCAGACCAACAAGGACGCGCCCAACGGCAAGATCGTGAAGCTCGACATGGAGCGACCGCAGGAGTGGACGACCGTGCTCGCCGAGTCGAAGAACACGCTCGAAAGCGCCGCGCTGGTGCATGACACGATCATCGCGAGCTACCTGGTCGATGCGAAGAGCGAGGTCTCGCTCCACACGCTCGACGGCGAGTTGAAACAGGTGCTCGCATTGCCGGGCATCGGCGCGACGGGCTTCACGGGCGGCAAACTCTCGGATACCGAGACCTTCTTCGTCTTCACCAACTACACTACGCCCGCGACCGTCTACCGGCTCGACATGGAGAGCCTCACCTCGACGGTCTGGAAGGCGCCGAAGCTCGTCTTCGATCCCGCGCTTTATGAGACCGAACAGGTCTTCGCGCCCAGCAGGGACGGCACGCGCGTGCCTCTCTTCCTGACGTACAAGAAAGGCATGAAGCGCGATGGCAGCTCGCCCGCGCTTCTCTATGGATACGGCGGCTTCAGCGTGTCGCTCGGTCCGGCCTACGCAAGTTCGCGCCTTGCGTGGATCGAGATGGGCGGCATCTACGCCGAGGCGATCCTGCGCGGCGGCGGCGAGTACGGCGAGACCTGGCACGAGGCCGGCACGAAGACCAAGAAGCAGAACGTCTTCGACGACTTCATCGGCTGCGCGGAGTACCTGATTCAGAACGGCTACACCACGCCCGCGCGCCTCGCCATCAACGGCGGCTCGAACGGCGGCCTGCTGGTCGCGGCCTGCGAGCAGCAGCGGCCGGAGCTCTTCGGCGCGGCAGTCGCGCAGGTGGGCGTGATGGATATGCTGCGCTTCGACCAGTTCACCATCGGCTACGCGTGGAAGCCGGACTACGGCAGCCCCAGCGAGGTGGAGGAGGAGTTCCGCGCGCTGCTGAAGATCAGCCCCGTCCACAACGTCGTCCAAGGCACACGGTATCCGCCGACCCTGATCACTACGGCCGACCACGACGACCGCGTCTTCCCCGCGCATAGCTTCAAATTTGCCGCGGCCATGCAGGCCGCCGCCGCGCCGGACGCACCGCCCATCCTCATCCGCGTGGAGACCCGCGCCGGACACGGCGGCGGCATGCCGCTCTCGAAGCAGGTGGATGTCACGGCGGATATGTACGCGTTTCTCGTAAAGTCGCTGGGGATGGAATGACGGCTACTGGAGATCTACAACCAAACTGTCGTCATTTCGACCGGAGCGTCGCGGAGTGGAGAAACCTCCGCATTTCGCTTTTTCGGCAAGGCATTGACTTGAAGCAGCGTCAAGATGAGCAAGAACAAGCAACGGCAAATGCCAATGCGGGGGTCTCTCCACTGCGCTGCGCTCCGGTCGAGATGACGAGCGTTTGGGGCAATGTTGCGGGGATTGCGCTAAGGGCATGGCTGAAGGCATGCCCTTAACCAGACCTTGAACCAAGAGCGTCTTCCAATTTCAAATCCCCGAACCCCGTCGAACGAAAAACACATCTAAACTTGTACTGACATGGCGACCGCGAGCACACCCAAGCCGGGCACGACGAACTTCACCCCGAAGCGCCCCCTTGGCTCCGAGAGCAGCTTCGACCGCACGCTCGCCAGCGCCAAGACCTCCATCGCCTTCGTCGAAACCTGGCGCCTGGCGGTCGACAGCTTCCGCGCCAGCAAGGTTCGGTTTCTGCTGACGATGCTCGGCATGGTCATCGGCTCGGCCTCGGTCATTCTCGTCGCGACGCTCGGCCTTACCGGCAAGCAGTACGCGCTCGACCAGCTCACCAGCATCGGCCCCAACAAGATCGAGCTGCAGTACGGCGGCGGCAACATCAGCGGCCCGGACAACACCTCCACGCCCGACTACATGACGCGCGAGGATATGAACGCGGTCGTCGAACAGGTGCCGGGCATTGTCGCCTACTCGCCCATGGCGCAGTTGAACGACAACATCAGCATCGGCAGCGGCATCACCAAGGAGACGATGATCCTCGGCGTCTCGCCGCAGTACCGGATCGTGCGCAATCTCAAGGTGGTCACGGGCCGCTTCTTCGACGACCAGGACAACGCCGGCCATCAGAAGGTCACCGACATCGTCGAGCCCTTCGCCAAGGAACTCTTCGGCAGCTCGGACGCGGCCGTCGGCAAGACGATCACCATCACCGGCATCCCGTTCACCATCATCGGCGTCTTCAAGGAGAGCTTCGACACCTACGGGCAGTCGGAGATCAGCGATCACACGCTGCTCATCCCGTACCCCGTCGCGCGCTACTTCACCGGCAACGACACGCTGAAGGAGATCTTCTTCACCATGAAGGCGCCGGAGATGGTCGTGCCGGCCTCGAAGACCATCCTCGAAATCGTGCGCGGACGCCACCGCGCCACCTCGGTCTATAACGCGCAGGTGCTGACGGCGATGCTCGACCAGCTCGCCAAGATCATGGATATGCTGACCGTCGTGCTGACGCTCGGTTCGCTGATTACGCTCGTCGTCTCGGGCGTAGGCATCATGAACTCGATGCTCGCGAACGTGCAGAGCCGGACACGCGAGATCGGCATCCGCAAGGCGCTCGGCGCGACGGTGTACGAGATTCGGCTGCAGTTCCTGACGGAGGCGGTCTTCCTGTCGCTCGCCGGCGGCGTCGTCGGCACGACGCTGGGGCTGCTGATCCCCATGCTGGTTGGCCTGCTGACGCCGTTCCAGGTGCCGACCAGTACCTTCGGCGCGGTGATGGCGCTGCTCTGTTCGGTCGCGGTCGGGGTGATCTTCGGCACGCTGCCGGCGAATCGCGCGGCCTCGCTCGATCCGGTCGAGACGCTGAAGTACGAATAAGTTCTATCCATTTGCCCAAGGCGCCCGTCATCCTGAACGCAGTGAAGGACCTGCGTCTTGCCCGGAGCGCCGATGCAACTCCGGGCAAGACGCAGGTTCTTCGACTTCGCTGCGCTCCGCTCAGGATGACCGCCTGGGCGGTAATTCCAAAGAAACTACTTCGCCGGCGTCGACGGCTTGCCTTCCTGCACATAGTTCCGGTTCCACTTCGGAATCTCAACGACATACGTGCCTGGCTTCTCGATCACCGCCTGGCAGCCGAGGCGCGAGTTGAGCTGGATATCGGCAGCCGTCTCCAT
Organism: Granulicella rosea; assembly: GCF_900188085.1. Classification (GTDB taxonomy): domain Bacteria; phylum Acidobacteriota; class Terriglobia; order Terriglobales; family Acidobacteriaceae; genus Edaphobacter; species Edaphobacter rosea. The sequence continues at coordinate 238,619 of NZ_FZOU01000001.1, read as the reverse complement.
GCGGTCGAGCTCCAGGTCCTCCGGCTCCGAGACGCCCTTTGCACCCTCCTTCACCCACAGGTGACAGGTTGTGCAGGCGCATACGCCGCCACAGGCGTGATCCAGAAAGATGCCGTAGTTCTCCGCCACGTCGAGAAACGACATTGGCAGACCGTGCCCGTCGTAGGGCATGGTGTCGTACTTGAACTCGACCGTCTTGTTCTCCGGCAGAAAGGTGACCCGCACCATATCCGGTCCGGCGGGCTGGGACAAATCTACATGCTGCTCGATTGCGTGCTCTGACATATTAATCTTCCGTCGACTCTCCGGCGACATCCTCTTCCGAGATGCCTGCCTCCTGCTCTATCTTACCTGCGCCGTTGTCTTCGCTGACCTCGGCCTTCGCGAACGCATGCGGGGCGGAGGGCGTCGCGCCCAGACCCGCTCCCATCGCGTCGCCCGCCGCGGCCATCGTCTTGCCCTGCATCGCGCCGCCCACGGCGGAATCCATCATCAGCTCCGCCAGACGGCGCGTCGCCTTGTCCAGCCGTTCGATCGCCTGCCGGATGATCTTATAGTCGCCGCCCTGCTTCGAGGCCTCCAGCTCTGTCACGCCGGCGGAGATCTTTTCGATCTCGTCCGAGGTCAGCTTCTGCCACGCCTCGCCGTGCTTTGCCTTCTTCACCGCCTCGAGGATCGTCTCGGCCTCGTTCCTGGCCTCGATCACCTGGCGCTCGGTAATGTCCGCCTCGGCGTTGTCGAAGGAGTCGAGAATCATCGTCTCGACCTGCTCGTCGGTCAGCCCGTAGGTCGGCTTCACCTCGATCTCGGCCTCCTTGCCGCTGCGCTGCTCGCGGGCGGAGACATGAAGGATGCCGTTTGCGTCGATCAGGAACTTGACCTCGATGCGCGGCAGGCCGGCAACCATCGGCGGTATGCCCTTCAGGTCGAAGCGCGCCAGCGACCGGCAGTCCTTGGCCAGCTCGCGCTCGCCCTGCACGACGTGGATCGCGACGTTGGTCTGGCCGTCGACGCCGGTCGTGAAGTGTTCGGTCGCGCTGGCCGGAATGGTGGAATTCCTCTGGATAATCTTGGCGACCACGCCGCCGAGAGCTTCAATTCCCAGCGAAAGCGGAGTGACGTCCAGCAGCAGCAGATCGTCCAGCGCCGAACCCTTGTTGTTGCCCGTCAGAATCTGCGCCTGCACCGCCGCGCCCAGCGCGACGACCTCGTCGGGATTCAACTCGGTGTGCAACTTCTTGCCGCGCGCTTCGAGCTGGAAGAGCCCCGCCACCATCGTCCTGACGGCCGGGATGCGGGTCGATCCGCCGACCATCACGACCTCGTCGATCGCCTCGACCGCGAGGCCGGCGTCCTTCAAAGCCTGTCGGCAGGGAACCGCCGTGCGCGCGATCACGCCCGCGATCAGCCCTTCGAACTGCTCGCGGGTGATCTCCCGCAGGTAGCGCTTGCCGCCGGGCAGCGCCACGTCCAGCTTGGCTGAATCCTCGTCCGAGAGCCGAATCTTCGCGTCGATGACGGCCTTGCGGACGGCCTGTACCGCCTCCGCGTTGCCGCGAACGTCTGTACCCAAATCGCCTGCGATGTCGTCTAACGCGATGGCAATCAGCAGGTTGTCGATGTCGTCGCCGCCCAGATGTGTGTCGCCGCCGGTCGCGATCACCTCGAAGATGCCCTCGTGCAGCTTCAGGATCGACACATCGAAGGTGCCGCCGCCGAAGTCGTAGACCGCGATGACGCCGTCGCGATTCTTGTCCAGCCCATAGGCCAGCGCGGCCGCGGTGGGTTCGTTCACCAGCCGCAGCACTTCGAGGCCGGCGATGCGTCCGGCGTCCTTGGTCGCCTGCCGCTGCGCGTCGTTGAAGTACGCGGGAACGGTGATGACCGCCTTCGTCACCAGCGCGCCGAAGAACCGCTCGGCGTTTTTCTTGAGCTGCTGCAGCACATAGGCCGAGATCTCGGGCGGCGTCATGGTCAGTCCGCCGACGTTCAGGCGCAGCACCTCGCCCGCCTTCGCGCCCTCGGCCAGCTTGAAGGGGAAGAGCTTCAGCTCCTCAGCGACATCGTCCAGGTCGCGTCCCATCAGGCGCTTGGCCGAGTAGACCGCGCTGGCCGAATCCGACATCAGCGTCGCGCGCGCGGCGTTGCCCACGGCCACGCCGTTCTCCGTCCAGGCGACGACGGACGGCACCAGCCGCTCGCCGTCCTCGCCGGGAATCACCACCGGGTGGCTACCTTCCATGAAGGCCACCAGCGAGTTCGTCGTACCCAGGTCGATCCCTACAACACGTCCCTCTGCCATGAATCCTCAATCCTTGAAAAAGCTGTCACCCCATTGTCCTACAATCGGCGCGGGCATAGTGGATTCGATGCTGGCCGTTCTCGCGCGGCTGCGGTATCTTATCTCCGTAGCCGCCAGAGGTCAGCAACCGATGCCGAGCCCAGCCAAAGCCACGATCTCTACCGTCATTCCGGGGCTGCGTTATCGCGACGCCCACGCCGCCATCGACTGGCTCGTCCGCGCCTTCGGCTTCGAGCGCCACGCCGTCTACGATGGACCCAACAACACGGTCGCCCACGCGCAGCTCAGCTTCGGCAACGGCATGATCATGCTCGGCAGCGCAACCAACGAAGGCGCATACGCCGAAATGATGGCGCATCCGGACGAGATCGGCCTGCGCGAGACCCAGCACCCCTGCCTGATCGTCGCCGACGCCACGGCTGTCTACGAAATGGCGCTGGCGGCCAACGCAACCATCGTCACGGAGCTGGCCGAGATGCCGTACGGCGGCAAAGCCTTCGCCTGCCGCGACCCGGAGGGCCACCTGTGGTCCGTCGGCGAGTACGACCCGTGGGCAGGGTAGATGGCTTTCCTTACTTACCTCCGGTCATCCTGACCTGAGCTTGTTGAAGGGGAAGGATCTGCGTCTCTGCCTGAAGCGACCTGGCGGCACGAGCGAAAAGCAGGTCCTTCGCTGCGCTCAGGATGACAGGCTTCTTTCAGGGGTGCTCTGATTAAGTCCGCAACCCATATCCCAGGGGCTAAAGCCCCACTGACTCTGCGGGGCTTATTGTCCGGGCTAAAGCCCGGACCTATCTTAATCAGAGGTTCCTTAGGGTCGAAAACTACCTTGCCACCCGCATCAGCTCGGCTTCCATCCATCCGGTCCTTTTTCGTAGCATCCCACTCCCGCCTCGGCGAAGGCCGTCTGCTGCCACGCCATCCGGCGGATCGTCACGCGGGGGTTGGGCTGTGCGGCGATCTCCAGCAGATTCCATGAGTTAGCCTCATCCCGCGTGCGCGTGGAAACCGCGGTTCCAGCCTGGATCACCAGCGCGTTGTGTCCCGCGATGCGGTACCGCGCGCCGGTGCCGACGGTCTGGCTGGTATGCAGGTGGCCGGAGAGAAAGAGGTCCACGCCGCAGTCCGCGAACTCCGCCATGGCCTTGTCCGCGCGCGCTACCCGGGTGCGCTGATCGTCGCCGAGGGGTACGTCGATGGGGTGATGCGTCACGACGATGCGCACCTTGCCTGGCCCGGCCGCCGTCAGCCGCTCGCAGGTCTCGCGCGTCTGCTGGCGGTTGATCCGGCCGTTCTTGGTCGAAAGCACGCGCACCGTGTCGATGCCCGCGACGACGACCTCGCCAACCTCGATAAAAGGTTGCATGTCGTTTGTAATGTATCGCTTATAGCGGCGAAGGTGATGCGCCATGCGCTCGTAAAGATTGGTGGTGGAGACGTCGTGATTGCCGGGCACGACCAGCGTCGGCGCCTTGGGCATCGCGTCCAGAAACGCGCGCGCCCGGCGGAACTGGCCTTTCTTCGCGCGCTGCGTCAGGTCGCCCGAGACGACGATGGCGTCGGGCTTCGCCTCGGCCAGCGCCGCCAGAAGACCAGCGACGACCAGCTCGTCCTCGCGGCCGAAGTGCAGGTCCGAGATGTGGGCGAGCCGGATCATGGTCGTCTCTCGCACAGGACACGCAGCGCGCCGGGTCTGATCTTATAGACGAGCGGCCCCTTCAAACGCCGCACCTCGCCATCCAGCGAGACGCGGGTCTTTTTGCGCCGGGAATCCACGATGGCCTCGGTCACGCAGAGGCGTTCGAAGCCCGGCGCCTCGCGCGGCGGACGGCCCAGCAGCGCGGCGACCGTGATCCGCACCATATCCCATCGGCTGGCGCCGGGAGCCATATAGAGGAAGAGCTGGCCGCGGTCGATGTGCTGGCGCGTGCCGATCTGCGCGCCGTGCATCTGGTACTCGTTGTTGCCGATGAAGAGGAACGGCGTCGCGCAGGTCCGCTCCACGCCGTCGACCGTGATGCGCAGCCGCACATGGCGGAAGCGCACGAACTCGCGGATGGTGGCGAAGGTGAGCGACAACCAGCGGTTCCAGCCCACGCGGCGCAGCCGTTCGCGCTGCGTCACCATGGCGGGATAGAAGCCGATGCTCGAGTTATTGATGAAGACCAGCCCGTTCACCTCGGCGGCGTCGACCTCGACCACGCTCTCGCCGCATGCGACGCGCACCGCGCCGGCCAGGTCCAGCGGCAGTCCAAGATCCTTGGCGAAGTGGTTCAGCGTTCCGACCGGCAGTACGCCCAATGGGCGGCCCGTGCCGGCCAGCGCGCAGGCGATGGCGCTTACCGTTCCGTCGCCGCCGGCCGCGACCACGATGGTCTCCGGCGTCTCGGCGGCCCGGCGCGCCAGCATTCCGGCGTTCGCGCCAGCGCGAAATTCGATGACCTCGCACGGCATGTGATTGAGAGCAAAGCGCTCCGCGATGCGGGCCGAGCTGTCGTTCTCGCCTCCGGACTGGCGGTTCAACAACACCTGGACCCTGCGCGTCATCCTTCCACCCTAACTCAGACACGCCGCAAAAAAAACTTTGGAAGATCAGGCAACCGCACGACAGGCTTGACGCATCTGCAATCAAGATATAAAACCAAATGAAAATCCATAAAAAATGAGGGCTACTTTGTGCGTACGCGCAAAGTAACCTGCTACACTTGACTGCAAGTAATCAACATATAGGTTACCTGAGCAGCTTGACCTTCCCTTTGCAAAATTTTTGAAATGTGGACTTATGCCGATGATCACGTGTCCAAAATGTGGTGGAATTCACGTTCGACGCTCTCATCTCCGCTGGTATGAGCGGGTGTTGCGCCGATTCTCCGTCAACCCCTTTCGTTGCCGTATTTGCCAGGCGAGGTTCTACCATATGGGGGCGGATCCATCGAAGGCCAACGGCGCCTCGCGCTGACCGCTTTCGCCGGGGCAGGCTGCTGAACCTTCCGGGTTGCTAAACTTGTACTCAGCATGATCTTGCCCTTCGTCCGCGACCTGTTCGCCGACCTAAAACACTCCGATTCGTACGATCGCGTACGGCGCCACCTGCAGTCCGGTCAGGGCCGACGCCGCATCGCTGGCCTCACCTTCACGGCGCGCGCGCTGTATCTGCCTTATTTTGTGCAGGCTGCCGATGCGCCGGCGCTCGTGCTGGTGGCCGATAACAAGGCCGCCGAGACACTCCAGCAGGCCATCCAGACCGCGTGCGAGCTGACCGGTGCGCTGGCGGCGGAGTCCGTCGTCCGGCTGCCCAGCCACGATGTCCTGCCGTTCGAAAGCCTCTCCCCGCACCCCGAGATTCAGGAGACCCGCGCCGCGACGCTGTGGAAGATCGCCAGCGGCAGCGCCAGGCTGGTCATCGCGCCGGTGGAATCGGCCTGCATGCGGCTGTTTCCAAAGGAGTTCTACTCCGCGCTCGCACTCCGGCTGAAGGTGGGCGAGGAGTATCTGCCGGACATGCTGGTCGACCATCTGCTTTCGGTCGGCTACACCCGCGTCGACGTGGTGGAGATGCCCGGCCAGTTGACGCTCAGAGGAGGCATCCTGGATGCCTACTCTCCAGAATCGGACCGGCCCATCCGTATCGACTTCTTTGGCGACGAGATCGAGTCCATCCGCAAGTTCGACCCCGAGACCCAGCGCAGCTCCTCGCACCTTGACCACACGCTGCTGCTGCCCCTGACCGAGATTCCGGTCACCGAGAAGGTTCTGCAGGCCATCAACGCCCGGCTGACCCGCTCCGGCACGGTTGCGGGCGCAGAGCTTGAAGGCGGCGAGACGCCCGCCGAGTTGGTGAACCGGGTCGCCGGATCGACCAAGGAAGCGACCATCTTTCCCGGCTGGGAGTTCTTCGCTCCGGTCGCCGGCGCGAACAAGACGCTGCTCGACCTGCTCGGCCCCACGGCGCGCGTCTTCGTCGAAGAGCCGGCGATGATCAAGAATCAGGGCGAACGCTGGTGGAACAAGGTCGAGCAGCGCCACGACCGCTCGGGCATCGGCAATCTGGTGCGACCGGAGAATATCTACGTCTCGCCGTGGGAGCTGGACGACAGGATTCGCGGCTTCTGCGGAGCGGAGCTGGATCAGCTCGGCGCAGTCGATGTGCTGGACGCAGACCGCAGCACGCTGAGCGAGGTGGAGTTCGCCACGCGGCCTACGATGCGCTTTCACGGCGCCATTCCCGCGCTGATGGACCAGCTCAACACGCTTATCAAGCAGGATGCGCGCGTCGTCCTGACCGCGCCGAACCAGGGCGAGGTGGAGCGTCTGGCCGGCCTGCTGCAGGAGTACCGCATTCCGTACCGGCTGGGCTCGCGCAACCCGGCGCCCGGTTCGGAGACGATGTTTTCCGAGGCCAGCTACCTTGCGGGCGAGCTCTCGACGCCCGTCATCGTGAAGGCGCCGATCGCCAACGGCGTGCAGGTGCTGGACCTCGAAAAGGCGACCGCGCGGCAGATCGTCATCTTCGGCGCGAATGACCTGAACGACGAGGCCGATATCGCGGCGCGTCCGGCCACGCGCAAGTCGAAGACCTCGGCGTTCATCTCGGACTTTCGCGACCTCGCCGTGGGCGATTACGTCGTCCATGTGGAGCACGGCATCGCGCGCTACGCCGGTCTGCGCGTGCTGGACCAGGAGGCCGCCGACGCGCTGGAGCTGATGATTCTGGAGTTTGCGGACGACGCCAAGCTCTACGTTCCGCTCACCCGGCTCGATCTCATCCAGAAGTATCGTTCGACCGATACTGGCCCGGCGCCGCAACTGAACAAGCTGGGCAGCCAGAGCTGGCAGAAGACCAAGGCGCGCGTCAAAAAGGCCATGGCCGACATGGCCGGCGAGCTGCTGAAGCTCTACGCGCAGCGCAAGGCCGCGCAGGGCTTCGCCTTTACGCCGGACAACAATCTCCAGCGCGAGTTCGAGGACGCCTTCCCCTTCACCGAGACCGACGACCAGCTCGCCGCCATCGTGGACATCAAGTCGGACATGGAGTCGACCCAGCCGATGGACCGGCTGCTCTGCGGCGACGTGGGCTACGGCAAGACCGAGGTCGCCATGCGCGCCGCGTTCAAGGCCGTGCAGGACGGCAAGCAGGTCGCCGTGCTCACGCCGACGACCGTGCTCAGCTTCCAGCACTTCGAATCCTTCAAACGCCGCTACGCCAACTTTCCGGTGAATGTCGAGATGATCTCGCGCTTCCGCACCGCGAAGGAGCAGACCGCGATTCTGGAGCTGGCCGAGCAGGGCAAGATCGACGTGCTGATCGGCACCCACCGCCTGCTGTCCAAGGATCTGAAATTCCAGGACTTAGGCCTGCTGATCGTGGACGAGGAACAACGCTTCGGCGTCAAGCACAAGGAGCGGCTGAAGCAGATGCGCGCGTCCATCGATGTGCTGGCGATGTCGGCCACGCCGATCCCGCGTACGCTGCACATGTCGCTGCTGGGGCTGCGCGATATGTCGGTCATCGAGACGCCGCCGAAGGACCGCATGGCGATCCAGACGATCGTGGCCAAGTTCGACGAGAAGCTCGTTCGCACCGCGATCGAGATGGAGCTGGAGCGCGGCGGACAGGCCTACTTCGTCCACAACCGCGTGGAGACGATCTACGAGCTGGCGTCGAAGATTCGTGAACTTGTCCCGAGCGCGCGCGTGGTGGTCGGCCACGGCCAGTTGCCGGAGTCGGAGCTGGAGCGCGTCATGCTCGCCTTCATGAATCACGAGTACGACGTGCTGGTCGCGACCAGCATCATCGAAAACGGCCTCGACATTCCGCTGGCGAACACGATCATCATCAACCGGGCCGACCGCCATGGACTCAGCGAGCTGTACCAGTTGCGGGGCCGCGTCGGCCGCTCGAACCGCCGCGCGTACGCCTATCTGCTGATCCCGCCGGATAAAGAGATGACCGAGATCGCGCGGCGCCGGCTGGCCGCGTTGAAGGAGTTCTCCGACCTTGGCGCCGGCTTCAAGATCGCGGCCCTGGATCTGGAACTGCGCGGCGCGGGCAATATGCTGGGCGGCGAGCAGTCGGGCCACATCGAGGCCATCGGCTTCGAACTCTACACGACGATGTTGGAAGAGGCCGTCAGCAAGATGAAGGGCGAGGGCGAGAAGCCCGCGCACGAGAACACGGTGTTGAACCTCGGCATCTCGGTCCGGATCGACGCCGACTACATCCCCGAGGAGAACCAGCGGCTGCGCATGTACAAGCGCATCGCCGGCGCGATGGATCATGCGACCATCGACGACGTGCGCGCGGAGCTGCACGACCGTTACGGCGCTCCGCCGGAGTCGGTGCAGAACCTGCTGGCCGCGGGCGAGCTGCGCCTGCAGTGCGAGCGGCTGGGCATCGCGCAGCTCGACCGCAAACGCACGCAGATCGAACTGCCGAATCCGAACGGCAATAAAAAACAGCCGATCAAGGCCTTCGTCGAGATGCTGCACATCAAGTTCGCGGCCCAGAAAGATAACCCGCTGGGCGACAACTCGCTGGCCCGCGCGCCCATCGACCCAGGCATGCTGATGAAGCTGGTCGCGCGCAACGCGAAGAAGGGCGCGATCTTCACCCCGCAGGGCACGCTGCGCTGGCCACTGACCTCGGCGAAGGCGGACGACGTGATCGCGGAGACGCGCGCCTTGCTGGATGCGCTCGAGCCCGCGGGTTAATCCCGCCGGCGCAGCAGCAGAAACAGTAACAGCAGAAGGACGAATAGCCCGAGTCCGCCGGGCCAGATGAAGGCTCCGCCGCTGCTGGAGTAACCAGCCACCACGCAGCCCGTCAGCAGAGGGAATGCGAGGCTCGCGAGGGCGAGCAGAAGATGGGGGCTTGCTGCGTTCCGAGGCGTTTTCATCGCGTCTCCTGCAGTCATGAGCGTCATTCGTTGCGCATGGGATGCAGGAATTGCCAAGATGGCGGCTGCCGCTGAAAGATTTTTCTTGCGGGAAGATCAATCACTGGGATTCGCGGGAAGAATCTTTGCCAGCCAGCCGGAATCTTGCCGACGACGCTTCGTCCGCGCGCGATCAGCTTGTTGGGATGCGATAGGCCGTCCTTGTCGAGACGCTACCGCCACTGCCAAACATCGGAGCGGAGCTCTGCCGCGGCGGCTGGTGGTGGATGCCGTTGCGCATGCCGATCCACATCATGGTCAGAAAGCCGACGCCGAGGGCGATCAGCAGCAGAATCAACAGGATCAATCCACCACGCTTCATCGGCCCATTTTACGCAACCCGTTGCTCGACCGGGGGTATCTCTTTCGGCATACCTCTTTTGTGGAGGCGCCCTACCGGAAAGCCGAATGGCCGCCGAAATAAAAGAAAGAGAACATGGAGAGTAGACAGTATTCGACTTCGTTCCTGCATCCGAAGGCAGGAGAAACGCGATTCGGGCTGTAATTTTTTTGAATGTTTTTTGCCGTAATTTGAGGAGCTCTCCGTGCTACCAGACGTCACGTTCAGACCGAGTTTTCTTCTCCTGGCTACGTTCCTTTATCCGGCCATCGCCTTCGCGCAAACCACACCTGCACTTCGCTACGGACCGCCCACTCCCTCCCCGGTGGAGGCGTGTTACTCCAGCAGCCTTACCGCTTTCAATACGCTTCCGGCTTTGGGTGCGTCAGATACCTTTCCGGCTGGCGAAGCATTTTCCCGGCCAGCGGCCTCGTTGAATACAAGCAGCAAAGCGGCGGCCTACTTCGGCGGCGGCTTCCAGGCCGAGGGCGGGACCCAGACGCGAACCATTCGACCCTTCTCCGACCTGGCTGCCGAGATCAAGTTTGGCTCCGGCGGCGTCGGGTTCGACCTCGCGACTCCACTGTCGCAACATCTCAATCTGCGCGGCGGAGCGTCGTTCTTCTCGTACAACGCGAACCTGGTCGAGGACGGTCTGCACATCGACGGCAATCTCAACTTCACGAATGCCGCTCTGTCGCTGGACTACTACCCCTTTCACAATGGCTTCCGCATCAGCCCCGGCATCACGCTGTATAACGATACGAGTCTGAACGCGAACCTTACCGTTCCCGGCAACCAGAACTACTCTCTGGGCAACGAGGACGCGATCAGCGATCCGCTGGACCCGATCCGCGGTACGGCGACCTTTCACTTCGGCCATAAGGTCTCGCCCCGCCTCACCGCCGGCTGGGGCAACATGATTCCCCGCAAGGGCGACCAGCGGTGGAGCGTGCCGTTCGAGGTCGGGGTGCAGTTTGCATCGACGCCGAAGGTCCGGCTCAACATCACCGGCTCAGGCTGCCAGTACGACACCGACCCCACCGACGGCTCGGTCAGCTTCGACTGCGGCCCTGTCGATCAGAGCGATGTGCAGCAGGAGCAGCAGGAGCTGCAATCCGATATCAACGGCCTGCGTTTCTTTCCGGTGATCTCGATCGGTCTCAGCTACCGCTTCGGCCTGGGCGGACGTTAGCTGGTCCTTCCAGTCAGGAGCATCGTTGCGCTCGAATCCGTCTGGCGAAGCCGGGTTCGAGCGCGTAGAATCATCACACCGCCGCTCATGATACGACGCCTCCGCCTAGCCTCGCGCAATGCCGTTATCGCCGTCGCGACGGCTCTGGCCCTCGGCGCCTGCAGCCCGGCGTATGCGGTCAAGAAGCCCAAGGCCGATGGCCCGCCCGAGATCACGCATGCCCCGACCGGCACCACCGAGATCGGCACGCTCGGCGGCGTGCCCTATCGCATCGACATTCCTGCCAAGTGGAACCACGGTCTCGTCGTCTTCTTTCACGGCTACAGCGAAGGAATGTATAGCTACAAGGTCACCACGCCGCTGAACGAGCAGACCGGCCCGGTCTTCGAGCGCAACTACGCGGTGATCCAATCCGCATACTCGCAGCCCGGCTGGGCGCTGGAGCAGGCCTACCCCGAAACCGAGGCGCTGCGCGACTACTTCATCAAGAAGTACGGCCAGCTCGACGGCGCAAAGCCGGGTAAGAACGGCAAGAACATCGAAATGGTCGTCGTCGGCGGCTCGATGGGCGGCGCGCTGGTCACGGCGTCGCTCGAACTGGATGCGAAGTCCTATGTCGGCGGGCTGGATCTCTGCGGCTCGGTTGGCCCGACGCTGGTCGCCTTCGAACGCCGCTTCGCCTGGCGCGCCGCCTTCGACTTTTACTTTCCCGGCGTCATGCCGCCGCTCGTTCCCGCGCCGGTCGACTTCGTCGAAACCCCCGCGCTGCGCCAGAAGGCCGACGCCGCCATGAAGGCCAACCCCACCGGCTCGGCCGCCATGCGCAACCTCACCGGCCTGCACACCGACCGCGAGGTCGCGCGCGACGTCGTCTACTTCACCTTCGTTCTGGCGGACATGGCGAAGCGCGCCGGCGGCAACCCGTTCGACAACCGCAATTACCTATACGTCGGCACGACGCCGGGCATCTCCGCGACCGACAACGCGCTGAACGACGGCGTGAAGCGCTACGCCGCCGACCCGAAGGCGCGGCCCTACCTCGTCCGCCACTACACCCCATCCGGCCGCCTGACCAAGCCGATGCTGGCGCTGCACACGACCTACGACCCGCTGATCCCGACCAACACGCTGGCGCTCTACGCCGACATGGTGGAGATCGCGGGCTACGGCGACAATATCGTGCAGCAGTACGTCCATCGCGAAGGCCACTGCACGTTCACGCGCGACGAGGTCGGCCGAAGTTTCGACGAGCTGATGAACTGGGTGCATACCGGGAAGCGTCCGCAGCCGGGGCTGCTGAAGTAACGGTATTGTTAAGGGCACGGCTTCAGCCGTGCCATCGATGCTGTTCTGGTCTTGCGGCTTTAGAGCGGATTACCTTTTGCTGCCGAGCAGCCCCAACTGCCTGTCATCCTGAGCGTAGCCGAAGGACCTGCTTTTGTTCTTGCTGTTGCTTGTCTTCCACCTCTGACCGGAGCATGACAGGCAACGACAAAAGCCTGAAGCAGATCCTTCACTTCGTTCAGGATGACAAGCATTGCGGGCTGCTGCTTGAGACCTGAAGGTAATCCGCTCTAGCCGCTGAGGTACGCTTCTGTGACTGCGCCTATGGACTCCACCGCCGACCGCGACCCTGTTCCCGAGCTTCTAATGGATGCGAGCGCATGGGCCACGCGAGATGGCTGCCGAATTCATTGCGTTCATTGAAGAACTAGAGCAACGCGGATGCCCAGTCTCCATGCGCGTAGTCGAAAAACAGCGTGCCCAAGCGGATGAAGCTGTGAGGCAGAACGGTCCTCGGCGGCACGGCTGAAGCCGTCACCTTAACGAGGCCCCCTGACATTGGCAAGGGATCAAAATCCTTCCAGCACCAGCTTGCCCTTCGCCTTGCCGCTCTCGATCAGCGCATGCGCCTTCTTAAGGTTCGCGGCGTTGATGATCCCCAGCGTGTCGGCGTGGGTGGAGCGTAGGACGCCCTCGCCGATCAGCCGGCTGACCTCGTCCAGCAGGCGATGCTGTTCGATCATGTCCGGCGTCTGGAAGATCGAGCGGGTAAACATCAGCTCCCAGTGCAGGCTCGCGGCCTTGCGTTTCAGCGGTTTGGCGTCGAGCGTGGGCGGGTCGTCGATCACGCCGATCTTTCCCTGCGGCCTCAGCACCTCGATCACCGCGGGGTAGTGCTTGTCGGTCGCGGTCAGGCAGGCGATGTACCCGACCTCCGCATGGCCGATGCGCTGCATCTGCGGCGCGAACGGCTGCGTGTGGTCGATGACGTAGTGCGCGCCCAGCTCCAGGCACCAGTCGCTCGTCGCATGGCGCGAGGCGGTCGCGATCACGGTCAGTTTGGTCAACTGGCGCGCGAGCTGGATCAGGATCGATCCCACGCCGCCCGCGCCGCCGACGATCAGGATCGCCTCGCCCTCGCCTCCGCCTCGCGCGACGCCGAGGCGGTCGAAGAGCAGCTCCCACGCCGTAATCGAGGTCAGCGGCAGCGCGGCGGCCTCGGCGAACCCGAGCGATGCGGGCTTGTGCCCGACGATGCGCTCGTCGACCAGGTGCAGTTCGGCGCAGGTCCCAGACCTTAGCAGCGATCCGGCGTAGAAGACCTCGTCTCCCGGTCGGAAGAGCGTACACTCCGGCCCAACCGCCTTCACTACGCCCGCCGCATCCCAGCCCAGAATTTTGTATTGTTCGCCCTCGGCCGGCGCGCCGGTCTTGCGCACCTTCGTGTCGACCGGGTTGACCGAGACGGCCCTTACCTCGACCAGCAGGTCGCGGCCCGCAGGCATCGGCGCCGGGAGATCGATATCCAGCAGGGAATCGGGGTCGCCGATGGGGAGAGGACGCTGATAGCCAATCGCTCGCATAACAATCTCCTATAGGAAGAGGCGGTTTTGCCCTGTCCAGTGTGCAGATGAAACTTATCCCGCAACCTCGCACTCTATAATGGACTATGGCAAGCGCACAACCGGCGATTCCATCCGCCGCTCCGGTCAATCCGCGCACCACTGCAATCCCCACTGGCGAGCCGCTCAGCGAGGTGGGCATGCTGATGGAGGCTGCGCCTCCGAAGCCGCTCGAGAGCTTTACCCCGGTGGTGACTGCGCTCGATGAGCCCACGGGCAGCTTTTTGCCGATCGCGCCACCGCCCGCGGCGCCCGACGCCTCCGATCCGGATGGACTGATCTCCGGCTTCCAGCGCCTGCTGGACACAGTCCGGGCGAACCGCCCGCACGACGATCTGGATCTTATCCGCCGCGCCTGGGACTTCGCGCTGCAGCAGCATACCGGCCAGATTCGCAAATCGGGCGAGCCGTATGTGATTCATCCGCTGGCAGTTAGCCAGATTCTCGCGGACCTGAAGATGGATTCGACCGCGATCGCCGCCGGTCTGCTGCACGATGCGGTTGAAGACACGGACGTCACCAGCCCCGAGATCGCGCGCCGATTCAACGAACAGGTGGCGCACATCGTCGAAGGCGTCACCAAGCTGGACAAGATCAAGTTCGCGAATCGCGAAGATCACCAGGCGGAGAACATCCGCAAGATGCTGCTGGCCATGGTCACGGATGTGCGCGTGGTCATCATCAAGCTGGCCGATCGTCTGCACAACATGCGCACGCTGCAGCATATGAAGCCTGCCAAGCAGCAGGAGATCTCGCGCGAGACGCTCGATATCTACGCGCCGCTGGCGCACCGGCTGGGCATGGGCAAGATGCGCGGCGAGCTTGAGGATCTTGCCTTCCGGTACACCGATCCCTACGCCTACGCGGCCGTCGAGGACGAGGTGAACGCCATCCGCGGCGAGGGCGAGGGCTTCCTCTCGACCATCGTCTTCACGCTGCAGCAGAAGCTGAAGGAGTTCAACATCGAGGGCCGGGTGGAGTCGCGCATCAAGCGGCTTTACTCCATCCAGCAGAAGCTGGTCTCGCAGAAGGTGCCGGTCGATCAGGTCTACGACCTCTTCGCGATTCGCGTGATTTGCAACTCGGTGCAGGATTGCTACGCCCTGCTGGGGCTGTTGCACTCGATCTGGCGGCCGGTGCCGGGACGCATCAAGGACTTCATCGCCATGCCGCGGCCGAACCTCTACCAGTCGCTGCATACGACGCTGATCGCCGCCGGCGGCCACCAGTTCGAGGTGCAGATCCGCACGGAGGAGATGCATCGCATCGCCGAAGAGGGCATCGCGGCGCACTGGAAGTACAAGGCTGGCGACGTCGTCAGCGCGAAGGACGAGCAGCGCTTGGCCTGGGTGCGGCAGCTCATGGAGTGGCAGCGCGAGATGTCCGACCCCAACGAGTTCATGTCGACGCTGAAGATCGACCTGTACCCGGAGGAGGTCTACACCTTTACGCCCAAAGGCAAGGTCGTCGTGCTGCCCAAGGACGCGAGCCCGATCGACTTTGCCTACGCGATTCACACCGACGTCGGCCACAAGACGACCGGCGCCAAGGTGAACGGACGCATCGTGCCGCTGCGGCACAAGCTGCGCAACGGCGACATCTGCGAGATCACGACGCAGGCGGGCCACGCGCCGAGCCGCGACTGGCTGTCGTTCACCAAGTCCAGCCGCGCGCGCAACAAGATCAAGCACTGGCTGAACGAGCACCAGCGCGAGCGCGCCATCGAGATCGGCGGCAAGCTGCTGGACCGCGAGGCGCGCAAGTACAAGCTGTCGCTGGGCAAGTTCGAGGACGCCGACTACGCGCGCGTCGCCGGCGAGTACGGCCTGGGCACGAAGGCGGAGCTGCTGGCGAATGTCGGCTTCGGCAAGTATTCGGCGCGGGTGGTGCTGAACAAGCTCGAACCCGGCAGCACGATGGCGGTCGAGCCCGCGGCGCCGGAGGTTGGGCCGGGAAACACGGTCGGGCAGATGTCCGACGCGGTGAAGAAGGTCTACTTCGGCAAGGGGTCGGACTCGCTGCAGGTCGAAGGCCAGGACGATCTGCTGGTCTATCGCGCGCGTTGTTGTAACCCCATCCGGGGTGAAGAGATTATCGGCTATGTGACGCGTGGAAAAGGAGTTGCGGTTCACGCCCGGCCTTGTCCCAACGTTCAGAATCTGCTGTATGAGTCCGACCGCCGCATCCAGGTCGAGTGGGGCGCCAGCCCGCTGGAGCCGGGCGCATCCAAGCCCCAGACCTACCCCGTCCGTCTCACCGTCCTGTGCGAAGACCGCTCCGGCCTGCTGAAGGAGTTTACGGCCATCATCGCCGAGGACGGCACGAACATCCGCTCGGTCGACTCCAAGCCCACCGCCGACGGCAACGCGCTGGTCGACTTCGTCATCGAGACCGTCGACGTCCGCCACCTGAACAAGCTCACGCAGAATCTGCGCAAGGTGCAGGGCGTACGCGACGTGCAGCGCATCCAAAAGATTTAGCCTATGCGCCTCTTCCTGCTCGCGCTGTTTCTCGTTCCGTGTGCGCTTCACGCGCAGGACGACGCCACGCCGTTCACCCTGCGGTCGCAGACCTCCGTTGTGCTGGTGCCGGCGCAGGTTCAGACGAAGAAGGGCGAGGTCATCTACGGGCTGAAGCCGGAGCAGTTCCTCCTGACCGACAACGGCGTCGCGCAGAAGATTCGCGTGGATGAGGATGTCGACGCGCAGGGCTTGTCGCTCGTGGTGGTGGTGCAGTGCAGCCGCGCCGCGATCATGGAGGCCCAGAAGACGCGCGGTCTGGGAGAGATGATCGACGACCTGACGGGCGGCGCGCCGCACGAGGTCGCGCTGGTCTCCTACGGCTCCGAGCCGGAGCTGCTGACAAACTTCACCTCGCGTCCGCAGAAGCTGGCCGACGCCATCGGCCAGTTGCAGCCGTGCGAGGACGACGGCGGCGCCGCGCATCTCGACGCGGTCGCCTTCGCGAACAAACTGCTCGAACGGCGCGATGAGCAGATCGCCCTTGACCCGCGCATCAAGCGCTACCGGCACGCCATCGTGCTGATCGGCGAGACGCGCGACCACGGCTCGAAGGCCAAGCCGGCGGACGTGATCGCCGCTCTCGGCCGATCGAACACGGTGCTCGACGCCGTGGCGTTCTCGCCCGGCAAGACCGAGATTCTGAACGACCTGCACTACGGCGGCGGCTCCGGCCCGATGGGCCTGCTGGTGATGGCGGTGAACGCGCTGAAGAAGAACGTGCCGCATACCCTGGCGTCGCTCTCGGGCGGCGAGTACACGAACTTCACGACGCAGAACGGCTTCGACGCCGGGCTGCACCGGTTGTCGAACCACATCCACAACTACTACCTGCTGAGCTTCCAGCCAGCCGCGTCGAATACGCCGGGAATGCACCATCTGGAGCTGAAGATTCCCGACTACCCCGACGCGCAGATTCGCTCGCGGATGAGTTACTACGCGGGCGACGCGCCGGCGCCGGATGTGGCGGGGAAGTAGGTCCGAAGAAGTGCCGGAGTGATATCGAGTCTCGTTAAGGACACGGCTTCAGCCGTGCCACCTATACAGATTTCGCATTTAAGAACCTCTGGATATTCATCGCCAAGATGATCGAAACCGTACCTCAGCGGCTAAAGCCGCATTTCGTACCTCTTCTATGGCACGGCTGAAGCCGTGCCCCTAAACACAGAACCGGCCCGCATCGGATATCCGATGCGGGCCTTTCTTTACGCGAAAAAGACCTACGGCAGGACGGGTAGCGAGATGGTCTTGCCCACCGCCACGTTGTTCGGGTCGGGAAGGTGGTTGGCCTTCACGATCTCCGGGTACTTGTTGCCGTTGCCGTAGAACAGCTTCGCCACCGCCGAGAGCGTATCGCCGGACTTGATCGTATACGGCTGCTCCGCTCCGCCGGTCGTCGCAATCTCGTGCTTCAGATCGGCGTAGACCGGGTCGACCGACTTGATCTCGTTCCAGACGCGGTTGGCGACCACCTGCGACGGCACCTGTGCGACGAGGTGAAGCTGTTCGCCGTCCAGCTCCGAGCTGACGAACTTCGCGCCATACGGCTCGAACTGCTTGATCTTGTCGATCACCGGCATGTACTTGTTGTTCAACGCCTCAAAATCTGCCATACCTATCTCCTTGTGCTGCACAGAGTTGGATGCAGATTAGAGGAAGCGCGCAAGCATCTGCTGGGCGAATCCGCCGAGCTGGCTCTGGACGCCGGCCTCGCCGCCCGCTGCAAAGTGCTTCATGATCATCGGCAGCAGCATGGCGATCGCCGCCTGCGCGATCTGCGGAGAGACGCCCGCCTTCTCCGCCGCGCTCTCGATCAGGCCGGTGCCGCCAAGACCCTGCTGCACCTGCTCGGGCGAGGCGGTCTGGCTCTGGCCGGACGCCCACTCCTGCACGCAGCCCGAAAGGCCGTTCTGCTGGAAGCTCTCGACCAGCCCGCCAATGCCGCCCGGATGCTCCTGAAGCGCCTGCATCAGGCCGCCCGCGACTTTGGCCTGATCGGCCGGCGTCACCTGTTCGCCGTCTGTCGTCGTGGCGGGCTGGCCGCCCATGCGCTCTTCAATCTGCTGTGTTGCGATCGATTCGATTGCGTCGAAAAATCCCATATCGTACCTCGTTTGAGTTGGCGAATCCGCTGGAAGAGCCAGACCAGTGTAGGGCAAAACCGGCGTGTGCGGCATGGGCGCGCGGGGGAACTTCACAAAGCGGCTTCGCGGAAGTTTGCGAAACCGGCCGCGCCGTTGGACAATCGAAGCCATGCAGACCAAGACCGCAATTTCGACCACCGCCGCTCCCGCCGCCATCGGCCCCTACTCGCAGGCCGTGCGCGTGGGCGATATGCTCTTCACCTCCGGCCAGGTCGCGCTCGATCCCGCCACCGGCCAGCTCGTTCCGGGCGGCATCGAGGCCCAGACCGTCCGCGTGCTGGAAAACCTGAAGGCCGTGCTCGCCAAGGCCGGCATCGACATGGTGCACGTGGTCAAGACGACCGTCTTCCTCAAGGATATGAAGGACTTCGCCGCCATGAACGAGATCTACGCGAAGTACCTGGCGCCCGAAGGCGTCGTGCCGCCCGCGCGCTCGACCGTGCAGGTCGCCGCGCTGCCCAAGGATGCGCTGGTGGAGATTGAGGTGATCGCCAAGGAATCGCCGGAAGAGTAGCCCTTGCAAAATGCCTGTCCCGAGCGAAGCGAAGGACCTGCTGTTTGCCTGAAGCGGCGTTGGCGCTCCGGGCAAACAGCAGGTCCTTCGACTCCGCTGCGCTCCGCTCAGGATGATAGACAGAAGTGGCCGGAGAAAAGCACGAAAAACCCCGGCTGCCGAAGCGGCCAGGGCGTTCTTGTCTTGCTGGACCCTTGAATCGGAGTCCTAAATCTTGATTTGACTAGCCTTTGACGACGACGCCGGTCTTGATGCAGCTGGTGCAGACGCGGACGCGCTTGCTGGCGCCGGCGATGCGGGCGCGAACCGACTGCAGGTTCACATTCCAGCGGCGGCGGGTCTTGTTGTTGGCGTGAGAGACGTTGTTACCGAACTGCGGGCCCTTGCCGCAATATTCACATTTGGCTGCCATGGTGGTGCTCCAATCTCGTAAATCCGACCGGACATCCATCCGGCGGTAATCTTGAACGCAGAGTATCCAGAACCGCTGATTCACCCGTTCTAAACTCTGTGGAGTTTACTGCTGGGGAACTGCTGGAAATGGTAGGCACGAGCGGATTCGAACCGCTGACCTCTACCGTGTCAAGGTAGCGCTCTAACCAACTGAGCTACGCGCCTGCATGCGTTTCTCTAGTGTACCCGCAATCTGGCTTTTGAAGCAACAGGGGAGAGAAATAGATGCAGTTTCGCCAGTTGGGAACTCATCGGCAAAGACGGGCGCGAATGCGATACGATGGGCACACCGCGAGCCGTGCCTCTTCTACGCCAATTCGGGTCCATGCCGAACCTTCTGACGATGGCTCGGCTCTTCATGATTCCGTTTATGGTCATCGAGATTCTGGACGGGAACTTCACCGTCGCCTTCATTCTATTGATGATCGCCGGCGTATCGGACGGTCTGGATGGCTTGCTGGCGCGCTGGCTCTCGCAGCAGACGACGCTCGGACTCTACCTCGACCCCATCGCGGATAAGTTGCTGCTCAGCACGTTGTTCATCGCGCTCACCCATGCCGGGCTGATTCCGCGCTATGTGACGGTGCTGGTCTTCAGCCGCGACTTCGGCATTCTGCTGATCGCGACCCTGCTGTTCGCGACCCACACGCTGCGCGATTTTCGTCCCAGCTTCTTCGGCAAGGCGAACACCTTCGTCCAGATCGTGGCGCTGGTCTGCCTGATGGCGGGGCAAACCTTCGCTATCCCCGGGCTGAAGATGGTGACCGATCTGCTTTTGAAGGCGATCGCCGTGCTGGCGCCGCTCTCGGCGGCGCAGTATGCGTGGATCGTGATCCGCCGGGTCAACGCGCCCGCCGCCTAGGTCAAAACGGTTGCGCCCGCAGAACGTGGGCCGTACACTATCTAAGACCGGACAGGTCCGATTCATCGGCCCGTCCTTGAGGGAATTGCAAAAGCCGATATGCTTCGTCTGACCAAAAAAGCGGACTACGGCCTGATGGCCCTCAAGTACCTGGCTGAGAAGGCGGCGAGTCCCACTGCGTCCGGCAACAACGCGCAGAGCGCCAAGGATATCGCCGAGGCGTACCACATCCCGCCGCAGCTTCTGGCGAAGATTCTGCAGACGCTCGCCAAGGGCGGCATTCTGGTCTCGCACGCCGGAACCAACGGAGGGTATGCGCTGGCCCGGCCGGCGGCGGAGATCTCTGCGTTTGAGGTGATTCGGACGATCGACGGTCCGCTCTTCATCACCAGTTGCATCACGATTCACGGCACGTGCGATCTTGTGGGCCACTGCACCATTAAAGAACCGCTTCGAAAGGTCAACGACAGCATCAAAGACCTGTTGAGCGCGATTCGCATCGCCGATCTGATTGAACCGGCCGACCAGGAAGAACATATCTCCGTCGGCGGCGGACTGATCTCGATCGCCCTTTAGTTTTCGTTTCAAAGTTTTCGTTTCAAAGGATATAGGAGCAATAGAATGAGCGACATCGCATTGAACGGCCTGGTCATCTCCGAGAGCGCAACGCCACTTCCCGAGGGCGTCACGCTGCCCATCTACATGGATAACCATGCGACGACCCCCATGGACCCGCGCGTGCTCGAAGCGATGCTGCCGTACTTCGGCAAGATCTTCGGCAACGCCGCCAGCCGCAATCACCAGTTTGGCTGGGAGGCCGAGCAGGCCGTCGATAAGGCGCGCGAGCAGGTTGCGAAGCTGATCGGCGCATCCGCGAAGGAGATCATCTTCACCTCCGGCGCGACCGAATCGAACAACCTCGCCATCAAGGGCATCGCCGAGATGTACCGCGAGAAGGGCAACCACATCATCACGCAGACGACCGAGCACAAGGCTGTGCTCGACACCTGCAAGAAGCTCGAAAAGATGGGCTACCGCGTCACGTACCTCGAGGTACAGGCTGACGGTCTGATCTCGATGGACGATCTGAAGGCGGCGATGACGCCCGACACGATCCTGGTCTCGATCATGTTTGCCAACAACGAGATCGGCGTCATCCAGCCGGTCGAGGAGATCGGCAAGCTCTGCCACGAGCGCGGCGTCATCTTCCACACCGACGGCGTGCAGGCTGTGGGCAAGATTCCGGTCGATGTGCAGAAGATGAATATCGACGTCCTCTCGCTGACCGCGCACAAGATCTACGGACCCAAGGGCGTGGGCGCGTTGTATGTTCGCCGCCGTAACCCGCGCGTGCAGATCACGGAGCAGATCAACGGCGGAGGCCACGAGCGCGGCATGCGTTCGGGCACGCTGAACGTTCCGGGCATCGTCGGCCTGGGCGCGGCGTGCGAGATCGCCGGCGCGGAGATGGAGGCCGAGGCCAAGCGCCAGACCGAGCTCCGCGACTACCTGAAGGCGAAGTTCGAGAACGCGCTGGACTACGTCCACGTGAACGGTAACATGGAGCACCATCTGCCCGGCAACCTGAACATGAGCTTCGTCTACGTCGAAGGCGAGAGCCTGCTGATGGGCATCAACGACGTGGCCGTCAGCTCGGGTTCGGCATGCACCTCGGCTACGCTTGAACCCAGCTATGTGCTGAAGGCTCTTGGACTTGGCGATGATGTGGCGCACAGCTCCATCCGTTTCGGTCTGGGCCGCTTCAACAACAAGGCCGAGGTCGACTATGTTTCGGACAAGATCATCCACGTGGTCAAGCACCTGCGCGAGATGAGCCCGCTGTACGAGATGGTCAAGGAAGGCATTGACCTGAGCAAGATCGAGTGGGCCGCGCACTAAGCCTTAAATTTCAAGCGGCGACCATTTCGCCGCCGTATCATCTAAAACATCAGCGTCAGGAGAAACGACATGGCATACAGCGATAAGGTAGTCGATCACTACAGCAATCCCCGCAACGTCGGACAGATGGACAAGACCCTGGACGAGGTCGGCACCGGACTTGTCGGCGCGCCGGAGTGCGGCGACGTGATGCGTCTCCAGATCCGCGTCAACCCCGAGACCCAGGTCATCGAGGACGCCAAGTTCAAGACCTTCGGCTGCGGCTCGGCCATCGCCAGCTCGTCGCTCGCGACCGAGTGGGTGAAGGGCAAGACCATCGCCGAGGCGCTCGCGATCTCGAACACGGACATCGTCAAGGAGCTCGCGCTTCCCCCGGTCAAGATTCACTGCTCGGTGCTCGCGGAAGACGCGATCCGCGCGGCCATCGGCGACTGGAAGAAGAAGAATCATGTCGCCGAGACCGAAGGCGCTGTCGCCGTCGCTCACTAAAGTATCCCTGCGGGCGGCGTGCGGTCGATCTGTATGCACTTGATCCCATGCCGTCCGTCAGCACCTTTCAGAGCCATCTCAACGCCCGATTTTGAGAGCTGCGATGAACCATGAACCTGGGTGGCTCGACAAAGGAAGCTTTCTCCAGAGGATGGCGAAGGAATCCATCGTCATCTTCCCCATAGCCTTGCTGATGTCGTTCTACGGGTCGGTGCGCTATGCCAGTCTGGACCTCTCGGCGCAGGATATCGCTGCGGTCGCTGTCCTGCTCACCTTGGCGATGAGCGCATACTTCGCCCGAAAGTCGCCGCGAAGACCGCCGACCCTGCCGCAATCGCCAGCGCAGGTTTCCTCCGAACCCATCGAACCGAAGTAGGCCTTTTATGTCCACCGTTTCCATCTCAACCAGCACCTCGCAGTCAATGTCCGCGCCGCCCGCACCGAAAGACCCGCTGGCGGGCATGACGCTGCTCACCGCCGAAGGCCAGCAACCGCGCGCCAAGGCCGCCATCGAAATCACGAAGAACGCGCTCAAGCGCATCCGCGTGGCGATGGCGAAGGAGGGCGTCTCGCCGTCCGAGGGCGGGCTGCGCGTCGGGATCACCGGCGGCGGCTGCTCGGGCCTGTCCTACAACATCCGCTTCGATACCCAGCCACGCGAGCGCGATCGCACCTTTCTCTTCGGCGAGGGAATCGAGACACCGAACGACCCATCCGGCGCGCAGGCAGTTCGCATCTTCGTCGATCCGAAGAGCTATCTCTATCTCGCGGGCATGGTGCTGGACTTCGAAGAGACGCTGATGCGTCAGGGCTTCAACTTCATCAAC
Source organism: Granulicella rosea (assembly GCF_900188085.1). GTDB lineage: Bacteria > Acidobacteriota > Terriglobia > Terriglobales > Acidobacteriaceae > Edaphobacter > Edaphobacter rosea. The sequence goes on along the minus strand of NZ_FZOU01000001.1, from coordinate 215,234 downwards.
CCGAACTCGACCAAGAGCTGTGGGTGCGGGTCCAGCTTTTCGGCGTAAGTCACATAAGACAATGCCTAACACCAATCTGCACCGAAGCCTCCGATCTGATCGGTGGCTTCGGTGCAGATCGGTGTTAGGCATTGTCTTTAGGGCCTTTTCGCCGTCTCCGCCCGCGCCATCACGATCTGCTTCGAGACCTTCAGGTGATACATCGCCATCAGGCGGTGCTCGTAGACGTCGATAGGCGGCAGCATCACCTCGGCGCGGCGGCGGTCGAGTCCCGCGGGATCTTCGACGGCGTACATCGCCATCGCGCCATCCACCAGCTTGAACTGCGATCCGTAGCGCTGCAGGTGGCCGGTGGCGATCAGGTCTTTGTCGATCACCAGAGCGAGCGAGGAGCCGTCGATCTTGCCGGCATCGGCGAGGTCCGCCAGCTTCGGCAGCAGCGAGCGCTGCCACTCGCGGTCGGGCGTGTGCGTCAGCAGCAGCATGGCGGCGTTCGAGCCGTCGATGCCGACCAGCGCGATCGTCGGCCATCCGCGCTTTTCGACGATACCTTTCAGTTGATCGCTCAGAAACTTATCGATCTCGGCGAGGTTGGCTGCGACCCGGACAGGGCCTTTCGGGGCGTTGGGGTCGACCTTCAGTCCGCGCGCCTCCTGGTCCGAAGCCTGCATGGAGAGCAGTTGATCGCGCAGCGGCGCGTCGGTTCCGGGACCGTTGCGTTCGATGAGCGACTGGCGGCGATGTTCGATCTCCGCCTGCCACGGCGCAGCCTCCGCCGGCTGTTGTGCCTGGGCGATGACCGGAGTGGCGAAGACGAGTGCGAGAAGGAGCCCATGAACGAGACGCATGGCGTCAGGCTAGCACCCTTCCCAGGCGGCGCAACGCTGGATCGTAAAGCCGGTGCATATCTGGTAACCATGCATCGCGGGCTGGGCTGGGGTAATCTGAAGCTCCATGAGCTACGTTCCCCAAGCCGACTACTTCGCCGTCTTCTCGCTTCCGCGCCATCTCCGCATCGACCTTGCTCCGTTGGAGAAGGCCTTCTACGCGCAGTCGAGGCGGCTGCATCCGGACCGCTTCGCCTCGCGCCCGGCGGAGGAGCAGGAGGCCGCGCTGGCGCAGGCGTCGGAGCTGAACGACGCTTACCGGACGCTCAAGGATCCGATCCTGCGCACGCAGTATCTCCTGACTCTTGAGGGCGTCGAGTTGGAGGAGCAGTCGAAGGCCGCGACCGAGGCGGCGCGCGCATCCGGCACGCAGAAGAAGCAGATCGTGCCGCCGGAGCTGCTGGAGGAGGTCTTCGAGCTGAACATGCAGCTTGCCGAGATGAAGATGGCGAAGCAGATGGGCGAGGACGATCCTATGCTGCGGCGCGATCTTGAGGCGGCGAAGGCCAGCTTCGACGGCAAGATGGCCGAGACGCAGGCCGAGCTGGAGGGACTGTGGGCGGAGTGGGATGCAGGCGTGGATGCTTCGGATGATTCCGCGAAGGGTAAGGCGAAGGACGCCATGGTTGTGCTGCTGAACAAGCGGAGCTATCTGCGGAATCTGGTCAGGGATGTGAACGCGGCGCTGGAGTAGGCGTCGCCTCTACCGGCAGGAAAAGACTGAAGCAGGTCCTCCGCTGCGCGAAGGATGACAATCCTTAAGGGTGAGTGCTGGATAGAGGCAGTCCGCCTTACCGCGTAACGCTGGTCTGTGCCTTCACCTGAGTCTGAGCCTGGAGCGGGGTGATGGTGGTCGCGGCGTGGCTTGCTGGGGCGTGATGCGCCACGTTGCTCGGCGCTGGCTTGGCGGGAGTCGTTGCCGCCTGCCAGCAGAACTGTCCGCCGATGACCATCAGCCAAACCGACAGCGCGAGGCGCAGCGTGCGGTTGGGGATCTTCGGCGCGGCGCCGCTGCCGACGATACCGCCGATTACGCCGCCGACCGCCATGTGGAGCAGCAGGTCGGCCGCATAGTGGCCGTTGATCATGTGAACGCCGGTGCCGACCAGCGCAATGGCGAGGCCGAAGGCCAGGTCCGTGCCGACGACCTGCGGGGCGGTCAGGTCCGTCATGCTCATCAGCGCGACCGTGCCCAGCGCGCCGGCGCCCGAGGACGAGAAGCCGACCTCCGCGCCGATGGGGAACATCAGCAGCCCGACCCACTTCGAGCGGTCGCGCTTCGGCCGGTTGATGCCCGCCGGGCGGAAGTGCCGGAAGAGATGCCAGCCCGAGGTGAAGATGATGATCGCGCCCAGCGCAAACGAAAGCGCAGCCTTCGGCCCGGTAGCGGCGATCCGTTTGAAGAAGATCGAACCCAGGATGACGCCCGGAAGACCGCCCAGCAGCATCCATCCCAGCACCTTGTAGTTGACCTGCTTGCGCACAACCTGCGCCGGCACGACGATCAGCTTCACGATGGCCGAGTAGGCAAGCGCCGTCGAGACCGCGATCTCGATCGGCACATGCAGGAACAGGATCAGCAGCGGTGCGGTGATGACGCCCGCGCCTACGCCCGTCAGGGCGATGACGATGGCGATCAGGAATCCAATAACGTAGCCAAGTGCATCATGCATGGGGGGAAGCCTTCCGGGTGCCGTTGCGGTTACGAGGCCTGCAGGTGAATGCCGCACTCCTGCTTCTGTCCGCCCCAGCGTCCGGAACGCGGATCGTTGGGGTCCAGCGGCAGGCTTGTACACGGCTCGCAGCCGATGCTCGAATAGCCCAGGTCGTAGAGCTTCAGCAGCGGAATATTGCGCTCGGCGGCGTAGGTCCAGACGTCTTTGGAGGTCCACTCGGTCAGCGGGCTGATCTTGCGGATGGTGCGTTTAGAGGGGAGGGTGAAGTCCTCGGCAACCTGCAGCGCGGCGCGGCTCTTTGCCTGCTCGCGGCGCAGCCCGGTGAACCAGAGCCGGTAGCCTTCGAGCGAGCGGAAGAGCGGCTTGACCTTGCGGATGCCGCAGCACTTGCTGGGATCGGTCTGGTTCAGGATGCCGAACTGCGACTCCTGCTCGGCGACCGTGATCTCCGGCTGCAGGCTGATGAGATTCATCCCCCACAGCTTCGCCATCTCGTCCCTATATTGATAGACCTCGGCGAAGTGGTAGCCGGTGTCGAGGAAGACGACCGGCACGCCGGGCAGGGTCTCGCGGACGATGTCGAGGACGATCATGTCCTCGGCCTGGAAGCTGTTGGTGACGACGATCTCGCTCGGCGGGAAGGCGGCGAGCTCGCGTGCGATCAACTCGCGCGCCTCGGCGGCCTTTTCGGCGGTCGTCTGGGCTATGGGCTGGGGCGCATCCAGGGGTGTGACGTGCAGTGCGTCGATCATGCCTTGCCTCCCGCGCGCGCGGTCAGCACGCCTCTCGCCCGCAGCTCGTCCAGAATCCCGCTGGGGCTGTCGCCCTCTTGCTTGTCGTCTTTCTGGTTGTCATTCCCGAAGGGAATCTGCTTCTCGCTTGTGGCATCCACCACCACGAACTCGCCAGTTCCCAGCGACTTTTTGGCGCGTTCGGTCGCGATGCCTTCGACCAGCACGACGAGGCCGAGATGAAGCAGCGAGGCCCAGGTCTTCTCCGATTGCACACGCGTGCGAACGACGGCGACTCCCTCGGCCAGTAGCGCGTGCTCGACCTCGTTGACGAAAGCGTCCTGGGACAGGAAGATCAACGCCGGACGATGGATCGGAGCGGCGTCCGCGCCGGAGAGTCCACGGCGGATCATGCCCGCGGCGAGCGTCGCGTTGGTGTGCGGGTCGATCAGGATGAAGCTGCCGCTCGCGCGATTCTCGGCATAGGGATCGAAGTAGAGCGGACGGACCAGCTCCAGCTCGGCCGCGCCGATATCGTTCATTCCAAGCGAGTTGACCGCCTCGTCCACGATGGTGTGGATGTTGGTCCTGTGCAGCACGCGGGTGACGCGGGCGGAGACGGTCTGCGCGCCGTGCTTCAGCAGGTAGGGCTTGTGGGTCTCCAGCCGCTGACCGTCGAACCAGACTAAACTCGCCTCGAGAGCGGTGGCGTGCTGAGGGCGGTGAAGAGGCGTGGTGATGATGTCGCCACGGCTGATGTCGAGCTCGTCCTCAAGCGTGACCGCGATGGAAAGCGGCGCGCTGGCCGATTCCAGATCGCCATCGAAGGTGGTGATGGACGCGATGCGGCTGGTGCGGCCCGAAGGCAGCGCCAGGATCGTGTCGCCCCTGCGGACGGTTCCGGCGGAGATCTGGCCGGCGAAGCCGCGGTAGTTCATGTCCGGGCGGATGACGCGCTGCACGGGCAGGCGGAAGGGCTTGGTCGTCTCGTCGATCCAGACCGGAACCTCCTCCAGATGCTGCAACAGCGTCGGGCCGGTGTACCAGGGGGTTCGCGTGCTGGGTTCGACGACGTTGTCGCCGTCGAGCGCGCTGACCGGGATCGTCACCAGGCTGGCGTTGCCGAACTGCTTCACCAGAGCGCTGAAGTCCTTCTCGATCTGGCGGTAGACCTCTTCCGAGAAGTCGACCAGGTCCATCTTGTTGATGGCCGCGACGAGGTGCCGGATGCCCAGCAGGGAGGCGATGTACGCGTGGCGGCGGCTCTGGGTCAGGATGCCCTTGCGGGCGTCGATCAGGATGATCGCCAGGTCGGCGGTCGAGGCGCCGGTCGCCATGTTGCGCGTGTACTGCTCATGGCCCGGGGTGTCCGCGATGATGAACTTGCGGCGCTGCGTCGAGAAGTAGCGGTAGGCCACGTCGATGGTGATGCCCTGCTCGCGTTCGGCGCGCAGGCCGTCGGTCAGCAGGGCAAAGTCGATGGTGGGCTTCTTCGCGCCGGCGACGGTGCCGGTGACGGCGCGAACCTGATCCTCGTACACGTTGCGCGAGTCGTACAGCAGGCGGCCGATCAGGGTCGACTTGCCGTCGTCGACCGAGCCTGCCGTCGAAAAGCGCAGCAGGTCCTTGGTCTCCTCGGAGGCGAGAAACTCCTCGATGGCAAAGTCTTTTTCTTCCACAGTATCCAAACCAAGAAGTGACATTTTAGAAATAACCCTCGCGCTTCTTGATCTCCATGGAGCCGTCGGTGTCATGGTCGATGACGCGGTTGGCGCGCTCGCTCGACCGGAAGGTGACCAGCTCGGCGATGATCTTCGGAATGGTGTCGGCGTCGGACCGGATCGCGCCCGTGCAGGGGCTGCAGCCCAGCGAACGCAGGCGGGATTTGACCATCTGGGCCTCGCCCGGCAGGCTCTTTACGAAGCTCTGCTCGGTCGGAATCAGCGAGTCGCCGCGCACGATCATCTCGCGTTCCTTGGCGAAGTAGAGGTCCGAGATCGGGATGTCCTCGAGCAGGATGTAGTGCCAGATGTCGAGTTCGGTCCAGTTCGAAAGCGGGAAGACGCGGATGCTCTCGCCGGGCGAGATGCGCGCGTTGTAGAGGTTCCAGATCTCGGGCCGCTGGTTCTTCGGGTCCCACTGGCCGGCCTTGTCGCGGAAGCTGAAGATGCGCTCCTTTGCGCGGGACTTCTCTTCGTCGCGACGCGCGCCGCCGAAGGCTGCGTCGAATCCGTGCTCGCGCAGGCCGTCGAGCAGCGCCTGTGTCTTCAGCAGACCGCAGCAGCGCTGCGTGCCCAGCTCGACCGGGTTGGCTCCGGCGGCGATGGCGGGTTCGTTGCGCCAGACGCGCAGGTCGAGGCCCAGGTCCTTCGCGATGGTGTCGCGGAACTGGATCATCTCGCGGAACTTGTAGCCGGTATCGACATGCAGCAGCGGAAAGGGAATCTTGCCGGGGTAGAAGGCCTTCTGGGCCAGCCGCAGCATGACGGAGGAGTCCTTGCCGATGGAGTAGAGCATGACCGGCTTCTGGAACTCGCTGGCGACCTCGCGGAAGATGTGGATGCTCTCGGCCTCAAGCAGCTTCAGGTGGCTCAGACGCGCTGCCGTCGGCGCCGCGATCCGGTCGAGTTCGAGTGTGGTGGGGGATGCCATGTCTTGTCGTTTACCTTGGCCCAGCCGGAAGAGTTGGGTGAATCGCAATAAAAATCCCACTCTTCCAGATGTGGAGAGTGGGTGCTTGGTTTCAGGTTGCCGCTTGCTTGGCTTCAGCTACGCTGGCAACAACACTCGCACCCACAGGGACATGCCATACAGCAACAGAGGTTGCAGTGCATGCGACAGCCAGCGGGCGTGGAGCGGAAGATCATTCCTTTAAGCGTGGACGACTTGAGGCGATTTGTCAATTTCAGTGAAGGTCGAGATATATCTCGTGAAGTACCCGCTCACTGTTTATAGTTCAAACATGGCCGCCAATCCCATTGGCAGCAGCAAGCCCTTATAAATATATTTTCCACAGATGGGCGAAATTATATCGATTTATCAATTTCATTGATACAATTGAAACAGCAGCCCGATAACGAGCTATGAATTCAAAATTGGGCTGCTGGTGTTTGGGAAACCTTCCCATGAGGGGTCTTGTGACGAGCAAGCTAGCGAGGGACAAAATAGCTAACGGGGCTCAATAACAGCCCGAGGCGAGAGCGTATTGGCGTACGCTCTCGCCTCAAGCTTAACAGATGAGGTGTCAACATGCCAGTAGATTATGCGGAAGTGATTGCCGAGCTTGAGGCTGAAGAGGGGCGGTTGAAAACTTCGCTAGCTGCAATTCAAGCTGCTAAGCCGGCGTTGCTGCTTTTATGGCAAAAGCAAAACGGAAGTCCCGATCCGCAAACACCGGTTACGATAATGCCGCGTGGAAGGTTCGCTGGGATGGGAGCAACGAAAGCTATTCCCCTACTTCTCCAAGGTCAAGAAGTGCCTATGACCTATCGCGAAATTCACGACGCTCTCAAGGCAGAGGGATGGACTTCAAATAGTTCTGATCCCGCTGCCACTGTTTCTGCAACACTCAGCCAGCTCAGAGGAGAAGTGGTTGTTAAAATCGGCGATGGATGGATGCTGGCTGCACCTGTTCAACTCCCTCCTCCACCGCCCCCTATTTACATCCCGCGGCCACCCGGTTTCAATTCACCGTCAGATTATGGCATCACTGACGACGATGACGACGATTCATTCGAATCGAATAGCCCTGAAAATGAATGGTAGGTGCTTGACGTAAAGGTCGATTCCCGTTACGGTTCTGTAAAGAGATGAAGACCTTCACCCAGATCGCCTGTCGCTGCTGTCGCATGTGTTGCTGCATGCCAGTGGCTGCGCGGGTGTGAATCTTCTGAAGTCTTCGAGCCTGTTCTGGAACAGGTAGCCGATCGAAGCAAGACCAATCTCAGAGAATCCCAGAACCCACGCACCCGCCCTGAGCGATGCGTGGGTTTTTCTTTGTTTCCTCAAGACGAACGAGCGATATGAACTGCTTCTTCTCCAACTCGATGTGCCCTGGCCGGACGACGCGCTGTTGTTGTCGTTGTCCGCGCCCTGTCGCCGTCTGAGTCTCTCGTTCGCCTTATCTTGACCCACCCAGAATGAACGTCCGCGCACGATCGCGTACGTCGCACCGCAGAAAAAACCTCCAGGAGACCTATCTTGCCTTCACCCTTTCGTTCCCTTGGCCGCGCCGCATTCGCCTTTGCCGCATTGAGTACGGCCGCACCCATCGCGCTGCACGCGCAGGTGGTCGGCGGCTCCATCGGCGGCCTCGTCACTGACAGCTCCGGCTCCGTCATCCGCGGCGCGCAGGTGCTGGTGCACAACTCCGAGACCGGCACCGAGCGTCATCTCGTCACCGGGTCGGACGGCCGCTACTCCGCGCCGTCGTTGACCGTCGGCCAGTATGAGATCACCGTCACTGCCGACGGCTTCGCCTCCCGGCATCGCAGCGGCATCGTCCTGACCGTCGGCCAGAGCAACGAGGTGGACCTCTCGCTCGCCGTCACCTCTGCCACCGAACAGGTCTCGGTCGACGCAGGCGTGGAGACGATCAATGTCTCCACCCAGCAGACCCAGGGCCTCGTCGACGAGCGCCAGGTCAAGGAGCTGCCGCTGAACGGCCGCAGCTACGACCAGCTCATCACGCTGAATCCCGGCGCGGTCAATTACACGGCGCAGCGTTCGGGCGGCGTCGGCACGTCGAACTCGTCGGTCGGCAGCATGTTCGCCATCTCCGGCCGCCGCCCGCAGGACAACATCTTCCTGCTCAACGGCATCGAGTACACGGGCGCGTCGCTCATCAACGTCACCCCCGGCGGCACGAGCGGCCAGCTTCTCGGCGTGGACGCGGTCCGCGAGTTCAACGTCGTCTCCGACACCTACGGCGCGACCTACGGCAAGCGCGACGGCGCGCAGATCTCCATCGTCACCAACTCCGGCACGAACACACTGCATGGCGACGTGTACGAGTTTGCCCGCAACAGCTTCTTCGACGCGCGCAACTACTTCGACGGCGCACGCATTCCCGAGTTCCAGCGCAACAACTACGGCGTTGCGCTCGGCGGTCCCATCCGCAAGGACAAGCTCTTTCTTTTCAGCAACTACGAGGGCTACCGCCAGAATCTCGGCCTCTCGCTGGTGACGCTGGTGCCGGATAACAACGCACGTCAGGGCATCCTGCCGACCGGCACGATCACCGTCAATCCCGTCTCGGCGCAGTTGCTGAACCTGTGGCCGGTGCAGAATGGGCCGGAGGTGCTGATCGGCGGCAAGGCCAGCGGCATCGGCCAGTGGATCGGCACCGCGCCGCAGCACATCCGCGAGGACTTCGGCACGGTGCGCGCGGACGCCAACCTGACCGCGAACGACCTGCTCTTCGGCGTCTACACGGTGGACGATTCGACCGCGAATACGCCTTCCTCCAATCCCTACTCGCTGGTCAACGAGGCGCTGCGCGAGCAGGTGGGCAGCATTCAGGAGACGCACGTCTTCTCGCCCCGGCTGCTGAACATTGCGCGCGCCGGCTTCTCGCGCGGCAGCTTCCTCTTCCTCGGATCGGTGCCGGCGAATATTCAGGCGAACACGCCGACCTTTGTCGCCGGCAAGCCGACGGGCGCGGTGGTCATCTCCGGCTCGACCGCCTCGAACGGCGCCTCGGCCATCACGGGCGCGGGCGCGAACGTGGGCTCGAACAACGCCATCACCCGCAACCTGTTCACCTTCGACGACCACATCTTTCTGACCGTCGGGAAGCATCAGATCGAGGCCGGCGTGTGGATTCAGCGGCTGCAGTCGAACGACAACCTGGCGCAGAATCAGTACGGCCAGGCTTCGTTCGCCTCGCTCCAGACCTTCCTTCAGGGCACGATCAAGACCTTCACCTACACCCCGCAGGTGACGCCGCTCAACTGGCGCGCGCTCTATGCCGATGCGTACCTCGAAGATACCTTCCATGTCACGCCGCGGCTGGAGATTCGCGCCGGCTTCCGCTCCGAGACCTCGACCGGCTGGAGCGAGGCGCACGGCCGCGCCGGCGTTTACACCTTCACCAACGGCGTCATCAACACCACGCCCAGCGTGCAGGAGAATGCGCTGAGCCAGAATCGCGCATGGTTCCTACCGGAGCCTCGCCTCGGTCTCGCCTGGAACGTCTTCGGCAACAACAAGACCAGCCTGCGCGCCGGGGTCGGCCTGCACTACTCGCTGCTGGACGCGCTGGACTACCGGCTCGACCAGGCCGCGCCGTTCAACACCACGTACGCCTACAGCGGCACGACGGTCGCCACGCCGACCACGGGCACGGGACAGGTGTCGCCTTCGACCGCGGCCAGCGATATGTACACCCCGTCGCTGGTCTCCTACTCGCTGAAGATCGAGCAGCAGATTGCGCGGGCTACCTCGCTGACGATCGGCTATAGCGGATCGCAAAGCCGGCACCAGATCCTTTCGGGCGACCTGAACGAACCGGCCTTCGTCACCTGCCCCAATCCGGCCTGCCCCACCACGACCGCTCTGCCGGCCGGCACGATCTACTATCCCACCGCGGTGAAGGCGAATCCAGCCGTCGCCAACACCACCTCCTGGTGGTCGGGGGGCACAGGCAACTACAACGCGCTGCAGATCGACCTGCGCCACGACCTGACGCACGGCCTGCAGTTCCGCGCGAACTACACCTGGTCGAAGAACCTGGACGACGGCTCGGCCTGGAATACCTCGGTCTCGGCCAATACCCCGGCGTTCGTGTCGGTGCCGCAGCGTCCTCACCTGGACTACGGCCCGGCCGCAACCGATATCCGCCACCTCGCGGCCTTCAATGCGACGTATGAGCTGCCCATCGGCGAGGGCAAGTACTTCCTGGGCAAGACGAACGGCTTCACCAGCCGCGTCATCTCGGGCTGGTCGCTGTCGAGCATCGCGAACCTGCAGACCGGTTTCCCGTTCTCGCCGCAGCTCGGCTATAACCCCACCAACTCGGGCGACTCGCGCAACCCGGTCCGGCCAAACCTCGTTCCGAACTTTACCGGCTCGCTCTACACCAGGGGTTCGACGGCAACCCGGGCGGCGCAGTACTTCAACCCCAACGCATACACCACACCCGTCAGCGGAGCGGTCGGCAACCTCGGCCGCGACACCTTGACTGGGCCGAACTTCGGCAACCTCGACCTGTCGCTGCTGAAGAGCACGCGCATTGCGGAGAGGGCTCGCCTCCAGTTCCGCGCGGAGTTCTTCAACGTGCTCAACCATACCAACCTGGCGTTGCCCAGTGAGGTCGTTTACACCGCGACCAACAACGTCCTTGGCTCACCCGGCGTCATTACCTCGTCGGCAAATACATCGCGGCAAATCCAGTTGGGCGCGAAGCTCGTCTTCTAAACAGCCACTCCCCAGAGAGAACGGGCGCGAACCTTCGGGGCAGCGCCCGTTCTCGTCTCTGTCGTCCGATCAACCTTTGGAGTTGTCATCCTCCGCTCCGCTCAGGATGACAGAGAGTATGGGCGAGAGCTTTCAGACCCCGGCCAGTCTCGTGGCTATGGAGCGGATCGGTTACTGCTCTCAGACTGCCCCTGGCGCCAGCGGCCCGTTTAGAATGCAGCCATGCCCTCCACGCCTGTTCCCCCGCAGTCTGCCCGGTCCGGCTTCCCCGGCTGGGCGTTCGCGCATGAGAATGTAGCCTTTTTGGCCGCCGCGCTCCTTTGGGTGCTGGCGCTTTACTACCCGCTGCTGCGGGCGCCGTTTCTCGGGGGAGAGACGGCGCGCATCGCCGGTAATGCCGCGCTCGCCTCTTGGCACGAGCTTTGGATTCATCACTTTACGGCTCCAGAGCAACTCGCGCAGGGACTTCTCGGCACGCCGGTCATCCCGACGTATGAGCCGCTCTTCTGGCTCTCGCTCGCGTTCGACCGGCTGCTCTGGGGCGCGAACGCCGCCGGCTATCATGCGACGAACCTCGTCCTCTTCCTGCTGGCCGGCTTTGCCGGCTTCCGCCTGCTGAGAAACCTGCAGATCTCCGCGCCGTTGGCCGGCGCCGCGGCGCTGATCTGGCTGGGGCTGCCCGTGAACTCCGAGGTTGCGGCCTGGGTCAGCGCGCGGGGCTATTCGCTGGCGGCGCTGTTCGTGTTTCTGGCGGCGATCTTCGCGGTGAAGGCGTCCAGAAGCCATAGACCGCTGTGGCTCGCGGTGTACCTGCTGGCGTCGCTGGCCGCGCTGTTCTCGCATCCTGCCGGTCTGTTGACGCTGCCGCTTACGCTGCTGATCCTGTGGCTCGCGGGACGCGCTACCCCGGCGCTGCTCGGGCTGTGCGCCACGCTCGGCGTCGCGGCGGATGCCATGTGGTTCTCCGCGCGTCACCTCGCCGGGACGGTCGAGACCGCGCATGGCGTCACCGCGTGGGGCGCGGGCGTCTCGTTCTTCGAGTACCTGCAGTGGATCGTGCTGCCGATGCGGCTGAGCATGGAGCGCGAGACCTCCATGCCGCATCCTGGCGTGACGGTCGCCGCGATCGTGGGTTGGGTGGGCATCCTCCTGCTGGTCGCCGCCGCGTTCGGACAGCGCCGTTTGAAGCCCCTGGCCTCGGGCGCCTTTGCCTGGATCTGCCTGGCGCTGCTGCCGTTCTGCGGTCTGCTCGCGCTCGACCGCGGCATGGCGGAGCGGTTTGTGTATGTGGCCTCGGCGGGCTTCGCGCTGCTGATCGTCACCCTCGCCGCGTACGCGAGTCCGTCACGGCGTAGGCCCATCCTTGCGCTGATCGCGCTGTGGGTGTGCTGGAGCGTGTGGCGCGTCCACGTGCGCGCGACCGACTGGACCGATCCGGCGCGGCTTTACACCGCGTCGCTCGAGGCTACGCCGGGCAGCGCCGTGCTCTATCTGAACCTTGGCGATCTGGCCCGCGAGGGCGAGGACGCGCCCAGCGCGAAGGTCTACTCCGGCAAGGCCGCCGCGCTGAACCCGGTGAAGCTGGATACGATGCTCGACCTCGGCCAGTTGCTGGACCGGCTGGGCGACGACAAGGGCGCGGAGAAGCAGTATATGAAGGCGCTGAAGCTGGCGCCGGACGACAGCCGCGTCTTCACGCACCTGGGGCTGCTGGCCTATGAAGAGGGCCACGTCTCCGAGGCCGAGGGGATGTTCGGCGCGGCGATCCGCCACAACAAGCTCGACCCCGAGCCCTACTACCGCATGGCGCAGCTCTACCAGGAGGGCGGCTCACCCGATGCGGCGCTGGTGATGTACGAGAAGGAGCTGAAGCTGAAGCCCGGCGATCAATCCGCGAAGGACAACATCAAGATGCTTAAGGCGTCGATGGCGGCCGCGGCGGCGGAGCAGCAGTAAGGCAGGGTCCAGGGCTCAGGGTTCAGCGGCAGACGTCCTATGGTCCCCGCCACGTATATTCGTCATCCTGAGCGGCGTGAAGGACCTGCTTTTCGTTCTTGCTGTTGCTTGTTTTTGCTCTGGGACTGGAGCAAGAACAAGCAACAACAAAAGCCACAGCAGGTCCTTCACTGCGTTCAGGATGACAAACGGCGTGGGCGAGTGCTTGGCAGGTAAACGTAATCCGCCTTAGCCGCGCCCTCTTTATCCGTGAAACAAAAAATTACTTCTGCGTCGTCACCGGCTTCTTCACGTTGTTGTGGACCACCGGCTTCGCGGCGCCGGACTGCGCGATGACCGCGTCGATCGTCGAATAGAGCTGGGTGATGTCCTTGATCTGAATCCAGCCGCGCTCGGTCAGCACCAGGATCGTCGGGGTCTCGGCCACGCCCAGCCGCTGGCCCAGGGTGTAGTCGGCGTTGACCTCGGCGATGAACAGGCCGTTGGGGTCCATGACGAAGGGCATCTTCTGGCCGTTCCTCGCGAACCACTTGGCGGTGAAGTTGTTCAGGTCGTCCTTGCTGCTGATGCTGGTCTGCGCGGCGAAGACGTCGCGGCGGAAGTTCTCGGCGACGGCGAGGCTGACCTTATCCTGCAGGTAGCGCGCGGTAACGGCGGCGTCCTTGCTCCAGCGGTGCATGGGCAGGGGAAAGTCGTGGCGCAGGTAGGGGATCTTGTACTTCACGATCGCGGCGCGGACGATCGGCGCGTCGTGCGCGCAGGCCGGGCACTCCAGATCCTCGAACTCGAAGATGGCGACCTTCGCGCCCGCGGGCAGCTTCAGCATGGACGTATCGTGAAACGCCGTACCCTGCCCCGGAGGCACGGACATCTGAGCGTTGACCGGAAGCGCGGTCAGGAGTGCGGCGGCAGCGAGAAGTACGAAGCGGTTCATGAGTGTCAGACGCATAAGGTTGTGAGAGGTATTTTATCCGAGTGGCGACTTTTCTACGAAAGCCGGGATTTTCGCCGAAGATTTCGCAACCGCAGCCGCGCCGTGGCACTCTGATAGGAGTGATGCGTTTTCAGAAGACAACCTCCGCCGCCGGTGCGCGGCACAAGACCGGGCTGCTGCTGACCTCCGCGGCGCTCGTCGGCATCTCTCTGCCTGCGCTTGCGCAGGAACCCGCAACGCTTCCGCCAGCGCCCAGTGCGGTCAAGAGCACGACGGAGCTGCCCGGCGCGCCTGCGGGCACCGTGGTCGCGGCCCAGCCTGGCGCGATGCCGCTCAGCCTCGACGACGCGATTGCGCTCGGCCTGCGGCACAACCTTCAGATTCTATTGGCCCAGCAGCAGGAGCGCTATGTGCGCGGCGAGACCCTGACCGTCGGTAATGCGCTGCTGCCCGATCTGACCGCGACCGCCTTCTCGCGCGCGCAGGAGATCAACCTCGCGGCGATGGGCTTCAAGCCCGGCTCGATCAAGATTCCCGGCATCGTCATTCCGCAGATCGTAAAGGTCAACACGACCAGCGCGCAGGTGAACCTTTCGCAGGCGCTGTTCAATGTGCCGGCCTACTATCTCTACCGCGCGGCCCAGAAGGCGCAGGAGGGCGCGGGCTGGAATACGCTGAATGCACGCGGCGCGACCGTTCTGTCGATCGGCACCGGCTACCTGCGGGTGCTGGCCGATGCGGCCATGGTCGCCAACGCGACCGCGCTGGTCAAGCAGGATGAAGAGGTCTTCCACCATGCGCAGGCCTCGCACGACGCCGGCGTGGGCCTGCATCTCGACGTGCTCCGCGCGCAGGTGCAGTTGCAGCAGCAGCAGCAGACGCTGATTCAGGACGAGGACACGCTCGCCAAGGATAAGATCGCGCTCAACCGGCAGATGGGCATCCCCGCCGACCAGGAGCTGCAGTTGACCGACGTGACGCCCTACAACGACTTCTCGGCCCTGAGCATCGAGGACGCGCGCGCCCTCGCCTACACCCGGCGCAAGGATCTGCTGAATCTGCAGGCGCAGATGGCGGTGGCGGAGCAGGCGCGCAAGGCGGTCCGGTACGAGCGTCTGCCGAGCGTTTCGGTCGGCGGCTACTACGGCCTGCTGGGTGAGACGACCGGCATGTACCACGGCAACTTCGCCGCGCAGGGAAGCGTGAAGTTCCCGATCTTCGAAGAGGGTACGCTGCGCGGTCAACGCGAGGTCGCCGAGGCGCAGATGATCGCGCTGCGCCGGCAGGTGGAGTCGCTGAAGGTTACGATCGAGTCGCAGATCCGGTCGTCGATGCTGGATGTGCAGTCGTCGTCCGAGCTGGTGAAGGTCGCGCGTTCGAACGTCGAGCTTTCGACGCAGGAGCTCGCCGACGCCACCCTGCGTTACGAGGCGGGCGTGGATGACAATCTGCCCGTGGTCCGGGCGCAGGCCGCGCTGGCCGGGGCGCAGGCGCAGCTCATCCAGAACGAGTTTCAGTACAACGGCGCGAAGCTGCAGCTCGCGCGCAATACCGGTGTGGTCGAGACGCAGTATAAGGACTATCTCGGCAAGTAGAGAATCTTCCGCATCCTAGCTTCCGTGGGTTGGCATTAGACTGGACCTGATCGGAGGGACAATGGAAGACGGAAAGAAGATGGCGATCGGTCTCGGGGTCGTGGGCATACTGGCTCTGGGCATACGCTTTGGACTGCTCTATAAAGACCGCCACGAGGCGGACAAGCCAGCCCCGGTCGTGGCCTCCGCGCCGATCAACCCCGATTACAACGTCTTCCTGAAGAAGGAACGGCCGGACTCGCTGAAGGACGCGAAGAGCCTGAAGGGCCGCACCCTGTGGGTGAGCGCCGGTGGCCAGATGAACTATTATCCCTTTGCCGCCGGCAAGGTGGACTACGCCAAAGACCAGGGCGTGCTGCTGGGCGCGGAGCAGCTCCAGATACAGGACGCCGTGGAGCAGGCAGCGCCGAAAGGGTCGCTCGCGACCTCGCGCATACCGGCGGGCGACAAGCAGGTGCTGCTGGTCTTCACGAAGGCAGGCGCGCCGGCCGAGTATGCCGTACCCGTAGGCACGAAGACCGGCCAGGACTACACGTTTTCGACCGACGAGATCTTCTTCTACGACGATCCGCACATTCTCTACAAGCACTGGGGGCCGGAGGTGTGGAAGGCGATCGACGAACACCGCGTGATGCCCGGCATGACCGAGCTGGAGTGCCAGATGGCGCTCGGCCAGGTGCTGAAGCCAGGCGGCGGAGCCGAGGGCGACCGCAGCATCGAGTTCGACCACCAGGGCAAGCCGATCCGGGTGCAGTTCGAGCACGGCAAGGCGACGACGATCACGCCGCTGTAAAGGCGGCTACGTCCGCGATGGCGACCCGAAGGTGCTTGTCATCCTGAGCGCAGTGAAGGATCTGCTTTCGCTGTTGCCTGTTCTTTCCGGAGCAATCAGGATGACAAGTTCATTGGCGCGAGCTTAAGACTCCTCCATCAGGGCCTTGCGTATTTCAGATAAAACTCGTTCTCGAAGAGGTTGTCGGGGTCGTATTTTCGTTTGAGGCGGAAGAAGTCCTGAGATTGAGGATAGGCCGCCTCGAACTCGTCGCCAGAGGCATGCAGGCGGTACGGCAGGTAGTAACGTCCGCCCGACCGCAATGCCGCGTCGATGAGTTCTCGCGTCATCTGACCCATGTCCTGATCGGCGGACGCCGTACGGTGCTGACTGAAATACATGACAAACGCGATCATCGGCTGGTCGGCGTACCGTAGCAGGGTGTCGTTGTCGGTCTGAACTTCGCGCACGGTGTAACAGAATACCCATGAGCTCTTCCCGAACCATTTATGAATGGCGACAGACCCCTCGGATCTGCTTCCAGGAAATCTCCACGAAAATTGTTTGCATCTCGCCCTACTAGTTGGTAGTCATATCAGCATGCAAGAGAAGACCGCAGACCGCATTCTTCAAATCGCCAAAACCCTGATCATCGATCGCGGATATTCAGCGTTCAGTTACGCCGATATCGCGGAGGCGGTCCAGATTCGGAAGGCGAGTATCCATCATCACTTTCCGACGAAGGCCGACCTGGTGGTCGCGGTCCTCAAGGCTCATCGAGAGGGGCTCCTGCAGGGAACGCAGCAACTGACCGAGAACGTCGCCGAACCGCTGGCGCGGCTTCACGCCTATGTTCAGTACTGGGAGGGCTGCATTCGGGATAAGACCCAGCCGTTCTGCATCGCGGCGCTGCTGGCGGCGGAGCTGCCGAGCCTTCCGGAAGAGGTGCGGGCCGAGGTCCGGCTGTACTTCACGACCCTGGGCGAATGGCTACGCCAGACCCTCGAAGAAGGCGCCGGGAGCCGCACTCTGAAGCTCCAGCGGAGCCCGGAAGACGAGGCGCAGAGTCTCATGGCGAGCATCCACGGGGCTATGTTGTCTGCCCGTGCTCTTGGAAGCTGCGATGTATTTCAAGCCGTTACCGCCAATGCATTGCAACGTATCTCCGACTAAATCCTGGACGCAGAGCCCGTAAGGTCTTCGTCTGCTCCATCAACCTACCAACTAGAAGATAGTACAAGGAGCCTACATGTCCATCACCACCTCCAGCGAAATGCAACAGGCGCGCTCTCTGCGCAACCTCTACTTCACCCGTACAGGCGTCCAGCTTCTCTGGGCCGGCGTCGTCATCGCCACCGCGGCCAGCAACCCTCCGCTGGCCGCTGGCCTGTTGATCCTCTATCCGCTGTGGGACGTCGCCTGCACCGTGTACGATCTGCGGTCCGCCGCGCGCTCAAGCCAGGGAACGCCGACCGCACAGTACATCAACGCCGCTCTCGGAACTCTGACGGCGATCGCGATCACGCTGACCGCCTTCAAGTCGCCGCAGCAGGCGGTCGTTGCCTTTGGCGCGTGGGCTTTCGCGGCCGGACTGGCGCAGCTTGCCGTCGGGATCGTTCGCAGAAAGCAGTTGGGCGGGCAGTGGGCGATGATTCTGAGCGGCCTGCAGTCCGCGGGCGCGGGTGTGGCGTTCATCCTGGGCGGGCTTCACGACAAGGTCCACATCAAGGACCTCGGGGGCTACGCGGTCTTCGGCGGAGTCTACTTTCTGATCGCCGGCTACCTGATGCACCGCAAGCTGTCCAGAAGCTAATCAGCGTGGCGAATCAGTCGACCGGCTCCGCTTCGCTCAAGGCCGTCTCCGCCGCGCGCAGGCTCTCGGCGGTCAGGGCGTCCGCGTGGCGCAGCGCGGGGAAGAACGCCGCCGTCGCGCCGGTGACCATCAGTGAGCCGATGCCGCCGAGGACCACCGCGCGCACCGCGCCGAACCAGTGCGCCGTCAGCCCGGATTCGAACTCGCCGAACTCGTTCGACGCGCCGATGAAGAGCCAGTTGACGGCGGAGACGCGGCCGCGCATCTCGGGCGGCGTGGCCAGTTGCAGGATGCTCGACCGGATGACGACCGAGATCATGTCGCTCGCGCCGATAGCCACCAGCGCCAGCAGGCTCAA
Organism: Granulicella rosea; assembly: GCF_900188085.1. GTDB lineage: Bacteria > Acidobacteriota > Terriglobia > Terriglobales > Acidobacteriaceae > Edaphobacter > Edaphobacter rosea. The sequence continues at coordinate 197,096 of NZ_FZOU01000001.1, read as the reverse complement.
CCAGATGCTGCGCGAGAGGCCGAAGACGACCGTCGCCGAGCCAAAGATGGCGACGCAGACCAGCATGATCTTGCCCGCGCTGTGCTTGATCGGGCGGACGGTCAGCACCAGGCTGACGACGAGCGCGCCGAGCGACGGCGTGGCGCGCAGGATGCCGAGGCCCTGCGGTCCGGCGTGCAGGATCTCGGTCGCGAAGATGGGCAGCAGCGCGACCGCTCCGCCCAGCAGGACGGCAAACAGGTCCAGCGAGATCGACCCCAGCAGCAGCTTCGTCCGCCAGACGTACTCCAGTCCGGCGAGCATCGTGCGCAGGCTGAAGGCCTTCTTCTCCATGTGCTCGAAGCTCGGGCGCAGCATCGCGATCAGCACCAGAAACGTCGTAAGCATCAGCAGGGTAAAGAGATAGACGATCGGCGCGCCGGTCCAGCGCTGCATCGCGCCGGCGAACTGGAAGGTAAAGAGGAGTCCGCCGACGGCTGGGCCAAGGATGTTCGCCGTCTGGTAGACCGTCGCGCCCCAGGTGACGGCGTTGACGAAGTCTTCCTTAGGCACGAGCGAGGGAAGCAGCGCGCTCGAGGCCGGTCCGCTGAACGCGCGTCCCAGCCCTATGCCGACCAGCACGGCGTAGATCGGCCAGACATGGCCGCCCGAGATGAAGCGTCCCGTCAGCGCGATGTAGAGCAGGCCGAAGGTGCAGACGAGCTGCAGCGCGTAGCAGGCGAGGATGATGTTCTTCCGGTTGTAGCGGTCCGCGATGTGGCCGGCGGCGAGCATGCAGAAGAGTCCCGGCAGAAAAAGCGCGAGGCCGGTATAGCCAAGGTCGAGCGCCGAATGGGTGATCTGGTAGACCTGCCAGGCGACCGCGACCGACTGCGCCTCCGCGCCAAGGATCACTAAAAGGCGGGCGGTCTGATAGAGCCGGAAGTTGCGCGACCGGAAGGCGCCGGTAGATCGAGGTTGGGAGGGTTCGGTCGGGCTCGCCATGCTGGTTTTATCGTTTCACAGTTTGGCGGCTGGCTTCGCCAAATGTCGGCGACTTCGTGTAGAACGGAAGATGCGCCCTGCCGTTTCGTCCCCGTCGCCGAATGCGTGAAGTTGTATTCCCACTTTCATTTGGTCTGAGGATCTTTTATGAAGCCTGCTTTTGCGCGTGCTGTCCTGTCCAGCCTTGCCGCCGCTGCTCTGTTTGTGTCGCCGATGGGGGCAAGCGAGCCTGGCCTTGCCATCGTTGGGGCGATGGTCTTCGACGGTACAGGCGCCGCGCCGGTGGTCGAGACGGTCTTGATTGTCGACGGGCGCATCACCGCTGTCGGCCCGAAGATTGCGATTCCCAAGGGCTATCGCACGATCGAGGCCAGGGGCGAGGCGCTGCTGCCGGGCTTCTTCGACCTGCACACGCACTGGACAGCGAGCGGATCGCCCGCGACGACGCCGATCATCGCCAACGCCGATCTGGCGGCGGGCGTGACGACGGTCAACGACTTCAACGCCGCGCCGGAGAGCTACGAGGCTCGCCGCGCGTGGCTGGCGACGCTGGTCGCGCCGCATGTGAATCTCTGCGGCCGCCTGAGCACGCCTGGCGGACACGGGGCCGACTGGGCCGACACGGCGACGACCAAGATGGTCAGCACGCCTGCCGGCGCCCGCGCGGGTGTGGACTCCATCGTCGCCTACCACGCGGACTGCCTGGGCGAGGTCATGACCGACGGCTGGCGCTACGGCACTGCGCCGGACATGACCAGCATGAACGAGGACGCGCTGACCGCGCTGGTCGACGAGGCTCATAAGAACCACATCCCCGTGCTGACCCACACCGTCACCGTGACCAAGGGCGCGGAGGCAGGCCGCGCGAAGGTAGACGTGATCGCGCACGCGCTGCAGGATCGCGACATCGACGATGCAACGGTTGCCGCGATCAAGGCCGGCGGCAGCGCGCTTGCGCCAACGCTCGCGGTCTACGAGCCGGACAAGCCGGGGCACAACAGCAGCTTTCCGCCATCCGACCCGCGCCACGCGCAGGCGATGCGGAAGTTCAAATACGCGCTCGACAATACGTTGAAGCTCTATAGCGCCGGCGTGCCGATCGCGCTGGGCACCGACGGCGGTATGCCCGCGACGCTGCACGGCAAGGCCGCGCTGCGCGAGATGGAGCTGCTGGTGCAGGCAGGGCTTCCGGCCTCTGCCGCGCTGGTGGCCGGTACGGCGAACAGCGCACGTGCGATGGGCGAGCTAGCGGATCGCGGGACGATTGAGGTGGGCAAGCGCGCGGACTTCGTGTTGATCCAGGGCAAGCCGTGGGAGAACATCGCCGACGTCGAGAAGACCGACCGCGTCTTCGTCGACGGCAAGCTCCTGTTCGGGCCGGGCGCGCCGCCGGCGAACGCCGACCTGCCCATGCCCGCCGTAAAGGTCGCCGCGCTGGTCGACGACTTCGAGCGGACGGATGGCCGGTCGAATCTGAACACGCTGGTCGTGACGAATCCCGATGGCGGGCTCGACCGCACGACGGAGATCCTCCAGGTGGTCCCACGCGAGGGCGGCCACGCGCTGATGATGACGGCAAAGATGGCCGCCAAGGACAATGCGACGGCCAGCGTGGTGCTCCCGCTGACGAAGGGCTCGGTCGCGCCGGCGGACCTGACCGGCTACCACGGCGTGCGCTTCGAGCTGCGCGGCGATGGCGCGTACCGGGTGTCGCTGAAGGGGCTGAAGGGCACGTGGAGCTCCGCGCCTGTCGCGGGCGACGATGGCTGGAAGTCGGTCGAGGTGCCGTTCGCCTCGCTGAAGCCTGTCGGGGAGAAGAATGCGGCAGCGGTCTGGGGTGGGGATGATTTGACGGAGATTGAGATTGTCGACCATCGCGCGGCTGGGGCGGCTAGCTGGGTTGAGATCGATAACGTGACGTTGTACTGAATGGCGTTCGAACCCATCGGAAGGACCTACAGGATAAAGGCTTGAACGAAGAGTCGAATGAAGCGGCGATCCTTCGCACGCGGGACAACTCCAATCGCGCCATCGCGCGACGCAACCTGCTTGGCGTCGGAGACTCCCTCGCCCCCGACTACGTCGGCATCATCGGCGACGGCACGTTCGTGCCCTCGCGCGCCGAGTATCTCAGGTTGTTCAAAGAGGGATTCGACCGCCCGAAGCAGAGCATGACCTACGTGCGAACACCCGAGGTCATCCATGTCGCGGACGATCAGATTCTGGCCGCGGAGCATGGCAGCTGGGTCGCGACGCTCCCTTCCGGCGCCGTCGCGTATACGGGCGCCTACGCTGCCATGTGGCGGCGGATGCCAGCGGGCTGGAAGATCAGATCGGAGATCTTCGTCACCCTGACCGGCTAACCGCTCGCCCATGAGCTGAGGGCTTGAGTGCGGGACGGCGAAAGCAAGTTACGAGAAACAGGGGTGGGGAGCCCAAGAGGGCATCAGCCTGTGTTGCGCAGCCCGGCTGCGATACCGTTGATCGTCGCCGTGATCGCCCGGTTCAGCTCCGGGTTGTCGTCGCCTGCGCGTTTGCGTCGGATCAGCTCTACCTGGATGAGGCTGAGCGGGTCGACGTAGGGATTGCGCAGGCGGATCGAGTGTTCGAGCACCTTGTTCTTTTCGAGCAGCGCCTTCTGTCCGGTGATCGCGAGGATCATCTGGATGGTCAGGTCGAACTCGGTCTTCAGCACGGTGAATACGCGATCGCGAAGCGACTCGTCTTCAACCAGGGAGGCGTACATGCGGGCGATGCCGAAGTCCGCCTTGGCCAGCGCCATCTCCACGTTGCGGATGATGTCGAGGAAGAGCGGGAAGCTCTTCGCCATGGTCTGAAGCTGGGCGAGGCCGTCGGGGGTGGAGTCGGCGTAGGACTTCAGCGCGTGGCCGACGCCGAAGTAGGCCGGCACGAGCTGGCGCGACTGCATCCAGCCGAAGACCCAGGGGATCGCGCGGAGGTCTTCCATGCTGCGCTTCTTCGCGGAGCTGGCGTCGGTGCGCTTGGCCGGGCGGGAGCCGATGCGGGCGTGCTCCAGTTCGGCGACCGGCGTGGCCTGTTCGAAGTAGACGAAGGTGTCGTTGCTCTCGACGATGTGCTGGCGGTAGAAGGCGTAGGAGGCCTCGGAGAGGGTGTCGAGGATTGCCTCCCACGCGGGCAGGAGTTCGCCGGTGAGGTGCGGGTGGCTTTGAGCGTTTGTGGTGGTTGCAGAAGCGGATCCTTCGGCTTCGCTCAGGATGACAGCATTTCGGGTGGGGATGACAGACTTTTTGGATTGGATGACTGCGTCCGGGCGGGCGATGGCGTCGAGGCTGGCGGCGATCATCAGCTCGAGATTGCGCTCGGCGAGGACGACGTCCGAGTACTTCCAGTTCAGCACCTCGCCCTGTTCGGTGATGCGCAGCTCGCCGGAGAAGCTGTCGACCGGCTGGGCGTAGATGGCGCGGTGGGTGGGTCCGCCGCCGCGTCCGACCGTGCCGCCGCGGCCGTGGAAGAGCCGCAGCGTGACGCCGCACTCGCGGGCCACGTCGTGGAGAGCGCGGTGCGCCTTGTAGATCTCCCACGTGCTGGTCAGCATGCCGCCGTCCTTGTTGGAGTCGGAGTAGCCGAGCATGACCTCCTGCTTGTAGTTCCACGACTCCAGCAGCGGTTTATAGATCTCGCTGGTCCAGAGCTCGCGGCAGATGGCGGGCGCGTTCTGCAGGTCGGGGATGGATTCGAAGAGCGGCACGGGCTGCAGGCCAGGATCGGAGGAGTTGGGGTCGGCCTCGACCCTGACGCCGCCGAGGCGGGCAAGCCAGAGCACGTGCAGCACGTCCTCCGCGCTGGTGGCGCCGCTGATGACGTAGCGGGGCAGCGCCTCGGGTGGGTTGGTCCGCTTCAGTTCGGCGATGGCGCGGAAGGTGTCGATGACCTCCTGGGTTTGGGGCGAAAGGGCTGGCGGCAGGGCGAGCGTCTCGCCTTCGACGGCCGGCTTCCAGGCCGAAAGCTCGGCGATCGCCGTGGCGTGGACGCGCGCGTGCTGGCGGATGTCCAGCGCATGCAGGTGCAGGCCGTAGGTGCGGGCTTCGAGCAGCAGCGGGTCAATCAGCAGGGCCGAGAGGCGGCGGCCATTATTTTCGATCAGGCTGTTGCGTAGGACGGTCAGGTCGCGGATGAGGTCTTTCGCACAGTTGTAGGGCGGCAGCGTGGGCGCGGACTGGCCGACGGACTGCACGTAGCTCATGACGCTGGCCTGCGGCGGCGCGCCGAGCCGCATCATGATGCAGGCGATCAACAGGCGCGCGCTCTCGGTGGGGAAGCGTTCGGCCATGGTGTTCGGCGGGGCGTTGGGGCCGGCCTTGGCGAGATAGCGGTCGACGAGTTCGAGCAGTTCGGTCGAGACCGGCACCTGCGCGGTGCTGGAGCCAAGCTGTTCGAAGACCATCTGGAGCCGTTTGCGGTAATGGGTGAGCAGCAGGTTCTTCGCCATCGCCATGGCCTCGGTCGTCGCGGCGGGAGTGACGAAGGGATTGCCGTCGCGGTCGCCGCCGATCCAGGATCCGAAGTTGACGAGCAGGGGCAGGTCGGCGATGGCGGGCGCGGGCGTGTCGGGGAACTCGGCCGCGAGCGCCTGCGCCACTTCGCTGTACAGGACGGGCAGGGTATCGAAGAGGCTGGACTCGTAGTAATCGAGCGCCATGCGGATCTCGTCGCGCACGAGCGGGCGCGCGTTGCGGACGTCGTCGGTCTGCCAGAGCGCGGTAATCTCCGCGGTCAGGTCCTGTTCGAGCGCTTCGAGGGTCGACTCCGGGACGGGAATCTCGTCCAGCTTTTCGAGCAGGTCGGAGATGCGGCGGCGCTTGAACATCACACTGCGGCGCGCGACCTCGGTCGGGTGCGCGGTGAAGACGGGGGTGATGCAGACGCGCTTCAGCAGCTCCTCGGTCGTCTCGGCGGTGAAGCCGGCGGATTTAAGCGCGCGAATCGTACCGCGCAGGCTGCCGCGCTGGGGCGGGGCGGCGGCGTCGAGCTGGTGCGACAGGCGCCGGCGCTTGCGGTGGTTGGTCTCTGCCAGATTGATGAGCTCGAAGTAGAAGCTGAAGGCGCGGCCAAGCTGATAGGCGGTGGTGGCGTCCTCGCAGTGCGCGTGGACGCTGAAGAGCGCCTGCTGAAGCTGCGAGTTGGCCTCGGCCTGGTCTGCGCCGTCGGCCTCGCGCCGTGCGATGGCGGTGCGGCGCAGGTTTTCGACCGCGTCGAAGAGCGCCGGGCCGGCCTGTTCGCGCAGCACCTCGCCCAGCAGCGTGCCAAGGGAACGGACGTCGCGGCGCAGGGGCGCCTGTTTCAGGTCGCCGGTGGGCGCCAGCAGCTCTTCCAGTCGTTGTTGCCAAGAGGTCGGGGTCCAATGTGACGGCATGCATCGATTATGCAACGACGGCAGGGATGCGTGCGCGGGGAATGCCGGTATCTATTCGTTGCAGGCCGTTGCACGTCGCCGGGCTATGGCGTCAGGCCCTGGAACGGCAGGAAAAGCTGGAAGACGGTGCCCGAGGCGCCGGGGCGCTGCGAACTGCGCACGATGAGCCGGCCGCGGTGGCGGGCGACGATCTCGCTGCTGATCCAGAGGCCCAGGCCGGTGCCGCCGATGCCCTTGGTGGTGTAGAAGGCCTTGTACATGCTGCGCAGCGTCTCCGGCGCCATGCCGCTGCCGGTGTCGGCGACGGTGATGGCGACGCCGCGCTCGCCGGAGCGCCATTCGGTCGCCTCGCGGGTGCGAACCAAAAGCTTGCCGCCCTGGCCGTGCATGGCGTCGACCGCGTTGCCGACCAGATTGTTCAGCACCTGGCGTATCTCGCTCTCCATGCAGACGATGGACTGCGCCGACCGGCCGCGGCGCTCCACCGCGACGCGGGAGTTCTGCAGCTTCGAGTGGTAGAGGTCGAGCACGGAGTCCGCCAGTTCGGTGCAGGCGATCGCCTGCGGCCGCGTGGACTGCTTGTAGAACCGCAGCGACTGCGAGGTGATCAGCTTCACGCGCTGCAACTCGCGGTCGGCCATCTGCAGATAGGTGCGCGAGTCGACGACCGCATCCGAGCGCTCGGCGAGGTAGAGCAGGTTCATCACCGACTCCAGTGGATTGTTGATCTCATGCGCGATCGACGATGCGAGACGTCCGACGGCGGCCAGTTTCTCGCTCTCGCGCAGCGCGGCCTCGAACTCCACGCGCGCGGTGACATCGTTCTGGATGCCGACGAAGTGCGTCAGCGCGCCATCGCGGTTGCGGATGGGCGAGAGCGAAAGCTCGTTCCAGAAGGCGCTGCCATCCTTGCGAAAGTTCTTCAGCACGGCGACGGTCTCGCGACCGTCGCGCAGAGCCTCGCGGATCAGGGTGATGGCGGCCTGATCGCGTTCGCCGTTTTGCAGAAAGCGGCAGTTTCGGCCCTGCACCTCTTCGAAGCTGTAGCCAGTCATGACCTCGAAGGCGGGGTTGACATAGATCAGCGGCAGGTCCGAACGCGTGGCGTCGGCGACCGAGATGCCGCTGGTGACGGAGCGGAAGATGCGGCGGTTCAGGCTCAGCTCTTCGAGCGCGTCCTGATATCGCCGCGCAAAGGCGCGGTGCGAGTAAAGGATGAGCCCAAGCTGCGCCACGACCGGCGCCGGGGTCTGTGGCAGCGGCAGAATGCCGTCGAAGCTCAGCTCGGACTTGTCGTAGCTGTAGACGCTGTCGGGGGTGCGCGGCACGACCGCGACCACGGCAGGGTTGACTCCCTCGCCGGTCTCCTCGCGCTGCGAAAGCAGGGTACGAATCGAGCGTGCGTCGGGCTCGTCGGCGACGATCAGCTCGCACTGGATGAGAGCTTCAGGCGTGGCCTGATTCGCGGTCAGGAAGATCGGCTGCAGCTCCAGTTGCACGGCTACGCCTTCGATCAACCGCCGGTTGGTTGCGTCCTGCACCAGAATGCCGATACATGCCTTGATGTCCGGCTCCGGCAGGTTGCCGGTATGCAGACTTTGTTCGAATTCCTCAATAAATGAACGTTTCAAGAAGCCTCCAATGCGCTTCACAAACAGACAACAATGCGCTTCACAAGCAGACGACAGATTTTTAGGATGCGTCCCCAGACGGTTCCGTAGCTTCGGCGGACGCTGTTTTGACGCGGTCCACTTCAGCTGCAACCATCCCCAGCCGGGTGGAATCTCAAGTCCATGCAGGATTCTTTCTGTACGAGGTTTTGAAGATGCAGATCAAGCGATCCATCGGCGCGTTGCTGTTGTGCGCGGCCGCCGCGTTACCCGCCCAAGCGCAGAAACCGGCTGCGACCGAGCTTCATATCGATGCGCATGCGGCAGGCACGCCGTTCCCTCACTTCTGGGAGCGGATGTTCGGCTCCGGCCGCGCCATTCTGACGCTGCGCGAGAGCTATCGCGACGACCTGCGCACGGTGCATGAGGCCACGGGCTTCGAGTATGTTCGCTTCCACGCCATCTTCCATGACGAGACGGGCTTCTTCTCGCTCGACGCCAACGGTAAGCCGGTCTACAACTTCTCCTACATCGACCAGATCTACGACGGCCTGCTCGATAACGGTGTGAAGCCGTTCGTGGAGCTGAGCTTCATGCCGAAGGCGCTGGCCTCCGATCCGAATGCGCTGCACGCCTTCTGGTACAAGCAGAACGTCTCCGCGCCGAAGGACTATGCGATGTGGGATGAGATGATCCGCCAGTTCACGCAGCATCTGGTCGATCGCTATGGATTGGATGAGGTCTCGCAGTGGTACTTCGAGGTCTGGAACGAGCCGAACATTGACTTCTGGGTCGGCAAGCCGGCGCAGTCGACTTACTTCGAGTTGTACGACCACACGGCGCGCGCGGTGAAGCAGGTGAACCCGCGCCTGCGCGTCGGTGGGCCGGCGACCGCGCAGGCCGCCTGGGTCACGGACTTTCTCGCGCATACGAAGCAGCAGGGCGTGCCGGTCGACTTCGTGTCGAGCCACATCTATGCCAACGACACGGCGAAGGATGTCTTCAAGACCGACGAGCAGATACCGCGCGATCAGATGGTCTACCGCTCGGTGAAGAGCATTCACGATCAGATCGCGGCATCGCCGTATCCAGCCATGCCGCTCATCATGAGCGAGTACAACGCGACCTACGCGAATGAGCCCGATGTGACCGACAGCATCTACATGGGGCCGTGGCTTGCGAACACCATCCGCCAGTGCGACGGGCTCACGCAGATGATGAGCTACTGGGCGCTCTCCGATGCATTTGAAGAGCAGGGCGTGGTGAAGACGCCGTTCTATGGAGGCTACGGCCTGATCGCCGCGGACAACATCATCAAGCCCGCGCTGAACGCCTTCTCGATGCTGCATCGGTTGGGCGGCACGCGGCTCGCGAACGACTCCGATGCAACGCTGGTGACGCGCCGCAAGGATGGTTCGCTGGTCGTTGCGCTGTGGAACTACGCGCCGCCCATGGGTACGGGCGCGACCTATACATCGTCCGCGCCTGCGGGCCCGGCGCGCAGCTTCGATCTCAGCCTGACCCACGTGCCGTTGAATGCGCACGTCACCCTGCAGCGGCTCGATGAGAACCACGGCAACGTGCTGAAGGCCTACGACGCAATGGGCCGGCCGGCCTTTCCTTCGCTGCGCCAGTTGGACGAACTGCATGAGGCGTCGCAACCCTCGACGCCGGAGACGCTGCATCTGACCGGCGGACGCCTGCGCGTGAACGTGCCTTCGCAGGGGCTCGTCGTACTGGAGATCAAGTGAAGCGAAGCGACCAGCGCCCCCTGGACGTCATCTAATCCACGCAGCGTTGCGGTATGAGTCTGTCGTTGCACTGCAGCATTGAAGGATGAAATGCGCAGCCGGTGTAAGTCCAGCGTCCCGGAAGAGATGAGAGGACGCATGGTACGAAAGGAACGCATGAAGGTCGATCGCCGCGAGGCTTTAAAGCTGCTGGCTGCGGTGGGCATGGGGGCGGGCCTGACCGAGCCTCTCCTCGCCAAGTCGAAGACTGCGCCGCTACCCAACGCCATGATCAAACTGACGCCGCAGCAGGATGCTTTTCTCGACGACCTCGAGCGCAGAGCATGCCTCTACTTCTGGGAGCAGGCAAGCGCGTCCAATGGACAGGTCCGCGACCGCGCACGCTCCTTCGGCAAGGAGACCGGGCGCGTGACCAGCATCGCGGCCACGGGGTTCGGGCTCACGGCGCACTGCATCGCGGACATGCGCGGCTACATGCCTGCGAGCGACCTGCGCGGACGCGTGCTCAAGACGTTGCAGTATCACTACGAGCAACTGCCGCACGACCACGGCTTCTTCTTTCACTTCAACGATATTGAGACTGGCAAGCGCGCGTGGAACTGCGAGGTCTCGTCGATCGATACGGCGCTGCTGCTCTGCGGCGTGCTGACCTGCCGCGCGCACTTCACCGGCGGCGGCGTGGAGTCGCAGATACGCGAGTTGGCGACGAAGATCTACGAGCGCATCGACTGGCCGTGGATGCTCAACGGCGGCACGACCTTCAGCATGGGTTCGATGCCCGAGACCGGATTTCTGAAGTCGCACTGGAGCACGTACTGCGAGCTGATGATGCTGTATCTGCTGGCGCTCGGCTCGACCACGCATCCGGTTGAGCCCATCTGCTGGATCAGCATCGCGCGGCCCTATATCGACTACGCTGGCTTCCACTACGTCTCCGATCTGGCGCCGCTCTTCACGCATCAATACAGCCATGCCTGGTTCGACTTTCGCGGGCAACGCGACCGCTACATCAACTACTTCGATAACTCGATCACGGCCACGCGCGCGCACAAGGCGTTCTGCCTTGCACAGAAGGGCATGAGCTATACGGACGACTACTGGGGGGTGACGGCGTCGGATTCTTCGCGCGGCTATACGGCATGGGGCGGCCCGCCGCTGCTGGGCAAGATCGACGGCTCGGTCGTGCCCTCGGCCGCGGCCGGATCGTTGCCGTTCCTGCCCGAGGAGTGCCTGCGTGTGCTGATGTCGCTGCGCGAGAACTACGAGATCGCGTGGGGCCGCTATGGCTTCGTCGACGCCTTTAACCCGGACGATAACTGGTACGATCGCGACGTGCTCGGCATCGACCAGGGCATCGGTCTGCTGATGGCGGAGAACCTGCGCAGTCAGTTCGTCTGGCAGACCTTCATGAAGAACCCCGAGGCGGTCGAAGGCATGAAGCGCTCGGGATTCATCAAGACTTAGGGCGCTACTTCGCGGTTGCGCTGTAGAAGCTGTACGTCGCGGTGTAAGGCACGCGCGAGACCGTACCTGCATGTTCCTTGTCGCATGCTGCTGGATCCGCCTGGCCGCCCTTTGTGTCAGTGCGGCGGATGTAAGCGACCGGTGTGAAGGCGCCCTTGCCCGTAGTCTCGGATGCCTTCAACAACAGCCATGGAATGGCCCCGGCCACGGGCGCCGTGAGCGATTGCACGAGCTTACCGTGGACCGTGCTGCCGTCGTGATGCATCCACACCGGACCGGCACCATGCGTGCCGATCTTCTCCTCCTGCACGTAGAGCCCGGCCTCCGGCGCGACGAAGGTCCATGCCGCAACATCGGCCTTCACGTCGCAACGATAGATCTGCACGCCGCGTCCTTCGGCGGTGAGCACGAGATGCTGGCCCGCGGGCGCTTCGACCGACTGCGCAGGAACGACCGTGCTCATCGCGACGAAAAGACCAAGTGCGGTGTAGGTGGAGATTCGCATACGCACAGTGTACCGCCGTTACTTCAACGGCAGCGCCATCATCAGGCCGCCGTGCGACCACAGCGTGTTTGGCCCACGCGCCAGCTTCAGCGGCGATGCGGCGCCGAGGTCGCGCTCGTAGATCTCGCCGTAGTTGCCCGTGGCCTTCAAGAGCTGCGCGGCCCAGTCCGGCGCAAGGCCCAGCGGCGCGCCGAGCTCATGCGTCCTGCCCAACAGGCGGCCGATCGACTCGACCTCGCTCCTGCGCATGGCTTCGACGTTGGCGGCGGTCACGCCATCCTCCTCGGCCTGCAGGAGTATCTCGACGGTCCATGCGGCGATGTGGCTCAGGTCTGCGTCCGTGCTGCGCGTGGCGATGGCGAGCGGATCCTTCGAGAGCAGCTCCGGCAGCAGTGCATAGTCGTCCGCATGCTTGCCGAAGGCGAGGCGCGTGTTCGCCAGGCGTGTGCCGTCGCCGGCGAGCGCGGCGCAGTTGCCGGTCGCATAGGCGGCCTGCATCTCGCCCTCTTCCTGAAAGGGAAATGGAACGAAGTCGAGGCGCTCGCGGATGAACCATGCGCGCAGGCTGACCTCGGTCTCGGTCTCGGCGATGAAGCAGATTTTCTTACCCGCGAGCTGCCTTGCCTGGGTGATGCCGAGCTTCTTCGGAACCATCAGCGCGAGACCGTCATAGAGGACGGGGCGCGTCATCGCAACCCATGACGGCGCCGCATGGGCGAAGTCCGCCGTCTGCGTCGCGATCATGTCGATAGCGCCGGTGCGCAGCGCCTGCTGGCCGGTGGCGTCGTCGGGAAACTCCGCGTAGGCGACCTGCGCGTGCGGCCCGAGGATGGCTGTGGCGACTGCCTTGCAGAGGTCGTGGTCGAAGGCCTCGCGCGAGCCGTGGTCGTCGCTCGTCGAGAACTCCGCCTCCTCTTGATTGACCCCGCAGGTAAGCGTATTCGTCGCGCGAATGTGGGCGAGCGTGGCCGATGTCTGGGCGTGCGCGACGCCTGGGATTGACAGGATGCACACCGTCAGGCCGATATGTAACCGCAGAGGCGCCTTTTGAAAGATCATGCTCAGGTTATGGAACCCACGTGCCCGAGGTCGGAATGCCCGGCGTGGTGTCGGGTCGTGGGTTGAAGTCGACGGGGATCGGGTTGGGCCGGTTGGCATCGGTGGGTGTAAGACCCAGCGCCTTGCAGCCGTTGCCGCCGTAGTGCGGGAAGGCGGCGATGACGGACTCGGGAATCTCCGCGTAGCTTGCGGGCAGCGGCGCGCGTTTGCCCTGCAGGCGCAGCGTGTCGAATCCGCTGATCAGGTCGCCTACGCCCGCGACCTTGTCGTCCGCGGGACCGAGATCCTTCTGGCCCGTGCGTTCGAGGCCCAGCGCGCGACCATGCTCTTCAACGGGCAGGTCCGCGAGCGGGATGAGATGGAAGAGCTCATCGACCATCTTGATGATCGAGCTGTGCTCGGCCGGCTCATGCGAGACGCCATGCGCCACGCCGAAGGGCGAGATGAGAATCATCGGGATGCGTGGCCCCTGGTCGAGCGCCTGTCCGGCCGTGTCGTGCGTGCGGACCTTCGGCTGCGCATGGTCGTAGAGGCCGTCGGACTCGTCGTATGCGATCAGGATGACGGAGTCCTTCCAGTACGGACTCTCGGCGATCGCGTTGATCTCGCGCGCCAGCAGCGCCTCGCTGATCTGCGAGTCGGCGTAGCCTGGGTGATCGTCGTTGCCGTCGAAGACCGTGGCCAGCTTCGGGTTCGGATCGGCGGGTTTGAAGCCCTGAATGTTGCCGTAGCCGCCGCGCACGTAGAAGACGCCGGAGTCCGGCAGCCGCTTGGCCGCGACATCCTCGAAAAACGCCCCAAGTCCATGCATATGCGCGCTGGCCTGTGGGTTGTTGGCTACATAGCCGAAGTACTGCGGACCGTTGTGGTGAATCACGTAGTCCTTGTGGGTTGCGACGCCGGCCGGGTCGGTCGGCTCGTGTCCGTAACCCTGCTGGTACCAGCCCCAGTTCACCGCGGCCACGCCATGCCCGGCGATCTTCGCGATGTCCTCTTTCACGTCCGTCAAGTCGAAGACAGGATCGAAGTCGGTGGCGGTGGTCTTCTCGATCTCGCTGCCCATGAAGGAGAGCGGCAGCGTGGCGAAGGTGAGGTTCGGCGCGTGGCCCTTTGCGTTCGAGGGCTCGGGCCGCGTGGGGTTGCCGGCGGCGTCGAGCGCCAATCCCCAGTATGGCTTCGCGTTCGAGACCAGCGGCAGCGCGCTGCCGTCCTTCGGGTCGCCGAGGTTCGGATGCAGCATCCACTGCGTCTCGCCGGTCTGGCCCGCGATCATCGCGATGGCGTTTGGACCCGAGGGGCCGACGACCGTGTCGAAGAAGTGGTCGAAGAGCGTAAAGCGGTCGGCGTACTGCCACATGAAGGGCGCGATATCGCAGTCCACATGCGCCATCACCAGCTCGCCGAACTGCTTGCGTTCGAGCGTAGGGAACTTCGTGGGTTTGCCATCGACCAGCGTCACGCCCTCTTCGGTCAGCGCGTACTGGTCGTTGTGCGCGACGGTGTCGGCGTCGAGCCCCAGCTTGCGCGCGATCGCGACATGGCTGTGATTTACCGAGCCGAGGTCCTGCGGGTAGAGCGGCACGACCTTGCCGTTCACGTCGGTCACCGTCGCGGGGATGCGGAAGGGCGAGATGGTCCCGACCGTGCCGTCGACGTTCACGATCGGCTGCACGAAGCCGGGCGTCTCGGCGGCGGGCCGATTGTAGAGGCCGTCCGCGCCGGGGTAGCTGCCGAAGTAGAAGTCGAAGGAGCGATTTTCCTGGAAGAGGATGAAGACATGCTTCACGCGCTGACGCAGCAGGCGGAGCTTTTCCTCATTCGGGAGCGCGGGTTCTTTGGCTGGGTCGATGGCCCAGGCTTTGACGGTCTTGCCGGGCGCGGGGGCGAGTTCGACCACGCGGCCACTGGTCTGGCCGTTGAGATGGGCCGGCCCGGCCACGCTAAGTGCAACTGTCAAAAGGGCAATGGGAAATCGCGCACATCCACGCTCGATCGTCATGTGTACAGTCTATGCGAGGGAGCTGCCGCATGGCGTGGCTCGGCTCTCCAACACCGTGGAGGAAGATAAGTTTCGCGTCTTCAGAATCTTATTAAACTCTCGCCAAGAATTTGAGAATGCGCTATGGTGAATCAGCACTGACACACAACTGATAGACACCAAGGGCCCTACAGCACCCGTGCCGTGGCGACGACTCGCATCTTCGAGTGGTCATAACCCGCTTTTGACTCTTAGCTTTCTCTTTACTGCCGTGTGGTTTTGTCAGAGTAGTCCACCAACATGCAGCTTCGATTTCGGAGACCATCGCACATGTACTCGCGCCCCCGCATCGCTTTCAGTCTTTCGGCTCTTTCGTTGTCGCTCCTGCTCTGTCCCAGTGTTGGGTTTGCGCAGCAAACCTTGGGCGGCATCACCGGTGTGGTGACCGATGGCGCAGGCGCCATCCTGCCCGGTACGACGGTCGTGGTCACGAGCATCCAGACCGGCCTTACCCGCACGCAGACCTCCGGTTCGAACGGCTACTATGCCTTCTCCAATCTGCCCATCGGCGACTACACGCTGACCTTCACGCACGACGGCTTCAAGGTCTCGAAGATCCCCACCATCGCCGTGCAGGCGGATCGTACCGGCACGGTGAATGCGGATCTGGTCGCCGGCGGCGCATCCGATTCGGTGACGGTCGACGCCGTGCCGCTGATGAACGCGACCGATACGACCAACGGGTATGTGCTTGAAAAGGATCAGATCGAATCGATTCCGCTGCCGACAGGCAGCTTCACCGGACTGGCCATCGCGTCGCCCGGCGTGAACGCGGAGCTGCCGGGCGGCACCGGCGTCAACTCCGGCCTGGGCAACGCGCCCATCTGGGCCAACGGTCAGCGCGACACCTCGAACAGCTTCCTGCTGAATGGCGTCGACGGCAGCAATCTGTTCAACGGCAAGAGCACCAGCCAGGTGGCCTCGGCCCGCGTGGTGAACAATACCGGCGTCAGCAACTCGGGCGGCGGCGGCGTGGAAGGCGGCTCGTCCTCGGTCTATCTGGCGATCGGCAACGCGATCCCGACGCCCGCGCCCGAGACCATCGAAGAGGTTCGCGTCAACGCCTCGATGTATGACGCGTCGCAGGGTTCGTCGAGCGGCGCGCACATCGACCTGAGCACGAAGTCCGGCGCGAACACCGTCCACGGATCGGCGTATGGCCGCCGCGGGACGAACTGGATCAACGCCGCGCCGTTCTTCTTCAAGAAGGACACGGGCATTCCCGAGAGCGACAAGAATCCCTCGCTGCATCGTTACACGGCGGGCGGAACGCTCTCTGGCCCCCTCATCAAGGACAAGCTCTTCGGCTTCGTGGCTTATCAGCACCTGCACATCTCGGACGAGGAGACGGGCGACACGACGCTCTCCGTGCCGAAGGGCCTGTCCAACGATCGCTCGGCGATCACGCTGGCGTCGCTTGAAAATCCGAATGACGGCACAGGTTCGACCAGCTCGGACTGGTCTTCCAACCCTGTCGGCCTGGCGCTGTTTCAGGCGAAGATGCCAAACGGCCAGTACCTTATTCCGAACGATAACGGTCGTACGCTCGACTACTTCTCCGCCGCGAACGCGTTTGAGAAGGGCACCTCGTACTTCATCTCCGACCAGGCCGTGGCTGGGTTGGACTGGAATGCGAGTTCGAAGGATCTGCTGGCGATCAAGTATTACTATCAGCACGATCCGAGCACCTCGCCGTATGCGCTCTCGAGCGTGCCGGGCTTCACCGAGCATATGGACACGGGTTCGCAGGTGTTCTCGATCAATAACGTACAGAATCTGCGCTCGAACCTGAACGTGACCGAGACCCTGGGCTTCATCCGCGAAAAGGCGTACAGCACGAATGAGCAGCCCTTCGCGCCGGGGCAGGCGGGTACGGCGGCGGCGGCGTTCACGACCGCCTTCGGCTCGTACTTTCCGGGCATCACCATCGTGGACGTTCTAAACGGCGGCCAGCCGGACGGCCTCGGCGCGCAGTCGCTCAACATCGGTCCCAGCGCCGCCTCGCAGAGCGCGTACACCGGCATCTTCCAGAATCGCATTCAGCCGTCGTTGAGCGCGATCTACACCAAGGGCCGTCACACGCTGCAGACCGGCGGCAGCTACTCCTACACGCAGTTGAATGTGCGCGACCAGCGCACCGGCAAGGGGACGGTGGCGACGCCGGACTTCACCACCTATGGCAAGGGCTGGGTGACGCCGTACAGCACCAACGGCTTCGTCGCGACCACCTTCCTGCAGGGCGACGCCAACCGTTACTACCGCGCGAACCAGTTGGGTCTCTACGCGCAGGATAAGTACCAAGTGCTCTCGAATGTAAGCCTGACCGTGGGCGCGCGTTACGACTGGAACGGCGGCCTGACCGAAAAGTACGGACGCATTTATAACTTCGACCCCACGCAGTATGCTTACAATGCGCCGAGCGACGTGATCTCGAACGCCGGTCTGATCATCGCGGGCAACAATGTGAATGGCACCTCGGGCGTGAGCAAGACGACGCTGACGGGCCGGCAGTGGGGCTTCGCGCCTCGCCTCGGCGCCGCCTGGCAGCCGGGCTTCCTCGATCACAAGCTGGTTGTCCGCGGCGGCATGGGCATGTACTACGATCGCGGCGAGCTCTACACGTATTTGTCGCCGGGTTATGCTGCGGGCGAGGTCTCGGGCGGTCCGTTCGGTATCAGCCAGACGCCGCCGTTCGTCACGCAGCAGAGCTGCCCGTACAGCGCCTCGTACTATGCGGGTAAGCCCTATCCCAACCAGAGCTATCTGTACGACTACTACATTCCCATCTGCGGCGACGATCCGGTGAATGGCGTCCTGAGCACGAACGGCAGCACGTACTCGCTGGCGTCGCCCTGGGGCACCGTGCGCGCCGCCGGACCTTCGAACCCGAAGGCCTCCGATCTGGTGAAGTACCTGCCCACCGCGGCCGGCATCATCGCCGGCGTTCAGCCCTTCACGCTGGGCGACTATGCACGCGGCAACAAGCTGCCCTACAGCATCAACTTCACGCTGGACCTTCAGTATCAGCCGCGCCGCGACGTCATGGTCGAGATCGGCTACGTCGGCAACCTCGGACGCCATCAGGTCATTCCGCTGCCCTTCAATCAGGCGCAGGTGGCGACGCAGGGGGCGCCGACCCATCCGGGCGGATACGCCGCGACGCAGCAGTTCAGCTACGGCTACACGGTGCTGGATCCCAATACCTACGAGCCGATCTGCGTGAACGATCCGACGGAGGCGAACTGCAAGTTCGGTCAGATGCAGTCGAACTACGAGGGAGGCAACGTCGACCTGCGCGTGCCGTATCTCGGCTACTCGTCGGAGTCGGAGAGCTACACCGCGGCCGGCATCTCGGCGTATCACGCGCTGCAGGTGCATGTGGATAAGCGCATCAGCCACGGCTTCCTCGCGGGCGCCTCGTACACCTACTCGCATGTCACGGACGAGCAGAGCGCGCTCGGCCTGTTCTATAACGGCAACGACCCGAAGAACCTGCGCAGCGGCTATGGCTCGGCGGACTTCGATCGCACCCACGTGTTGAACGTCACCTACAGCTACACGCTGCCGAAGTTCTACGGCGACGGCACGCTGAAGGGCAAGCTGGCGAACTCGTGGTCGCTGAACGGCATCGTCATCGTGCAGAGCGGCCAGCCGTACAGCGTCATCGACTACTCGGGCGCGGTGGGCAGCCTCTACTACAGCACCTTCGACGGCATCACGAACCCCATCGTTCCGCTGGCGCCGGGCTGCACGCCGAAGAGCGCGAAGACGGGCGACAACGGCGCCTTCTACAACCCGATCACACAAACGGGCGCCGCGTTGAAGGCCTCCTGCTTCACCATCCCGCTGATCGCGCAGGGCACGCAGGGCGTGCCGGTGGGCGACGCCTTCGAGACCGGCTTCACCGCCGGCCAGCGCAATATCTTCCGCCAGACCTGGCAGAAGCGGGGGGATATGTCGCTGGTCAAGACGATGCAGGTCTACGACAAGTACAGCCTGAAGTACACCTTCGATGTCTTCAACGTGACCAACACAACCAGCTTCGACATCCCGACCGACAACGTCTCGCAGAACGCGGGGTATAACAACGAACCGTTCTACAGCACCGATCCGTACAGCCTCTACACGCCCAGCCCGGCAGGACTGGGTGTGACGAAGCATGCGATCGGCTCGCCGCGCCAGATTCAGATGTCGCTGCGTCTGCTGTTCTAATCCTGCCAAAGGAGAAAGGCCACGCCCCCGAAGTCCTGGGGCGTGGCCCTTTTCTTTTCCTATCAAAGAAGCTGTCATTCCGAGCACAGCACGTCCTTCACTGCGTTCAGGATGACAAGCCGCGTGGGCGGTGCTTGGCCGCTCAAGGGAAGCTGCTCTAATCCTGCTGCGATTCCAGCTCCAGCGCCAGCTCTTCCCACTCCACCAGCGCTCTCGCATGCTTGGCTCGCAGCACATCGAGCGCCGCCGCGGCCTTCTGCGCCGCATCCGGAGTCGTGAAGACGGCCATCGCCGCCTCTGCCGCTTCGATCTCGGCTTCGATCTTCGGGATGACCTCTTCGGCCTCGCGCACCTGCTCTTCCAGCAGACGCAGCTTGATCGGGTTCAGCCGCTTTACCGGCGGAGTCTTCACCACGGGCGCGGGCGCGGCCACAACCGGTGCGGCCACCGGAGCAGGCGCGGCGACGAACGATGCGGCCGTCTTCTCCGGCCCGCCGGCCTTGCGGTAGAGGTAGTCCTCGTAGTTGCCCGGATAGATATGCACGCGGCGGTCTTCGACCTCGAAGACCTTGGTCGCAAGTCCT
Source organism: Granulicella rosea (assembly GCF_900188085.1). Classification (GTDB taxonomy): domain Bacteria; phylum Acidobacteriota; class Terriglobia; order Terriglobales; family Acidobacteriaceae; genus Edaphobacter; species Edaphobacter rosea. Next base: position 177,494 of record NZ_FZOU01000001.1, on the reverse strand, counting down.
TCGATGAAGTAGCGATCGTGGCTGACGAACAAGACCGTGCCGCTGAACTTGCGGATGGCGTCGAGCAGCACGTCCTTCGCGCGCAGGTCCAGGTGGTTGGTCGGCTCGTCCAGCAGCAGCATGTTCGCCGGCGAGACCAGCATCTTCGCCATCGCGTAGCGGTTGCGTTCGCCGCCCGAGAGCACGCCGAGCTTCTTGAACACGTCGTCGCCCGAGAACATGAAGCAGCCCAGCAGGCTGCGCAGGTCGGTCTGCGGCACCTTCGGCGCGATGCCGCTGATGTCGTCGAGCATCTCGGCGTTGCCGTCGAGCACCTTGTACTGGTCCTGCGCGAAGTAGTCCGCGAGCACGTTATGGCCGAGCTTCACCGTGCCGGAGGTCGGCTCTTCGAGCTTCGCCAGCATGCGGATCAGCGTCGATTTACCCGCGCCGTTCGCGCCCACCAGCGCGATGCGGTCGCCGCGTTCGATCGTGAAGGTCAGGTCTTCGAGGATGCGCTTGGTCCCGCCGTCCTTCGCCGGATAGACCTTCGTCAGGTTCTGTACGTCGATGACCGTGCGGCCGGATGCCGGCGGTTGCGGAATCGTGAAGTGAATCGTCGACTCCTCCTCCGGCACCACGATGCGCTCGATCTTTTCAAGCTCCTTCATCCGCGACTGCACCTGCTTGGCCTTGGTCGCCTGCGCGCGGAAGCGGTTGATGAACGACTCCAGGTGCTCGATCTGGTCCTGCTGATTCTTGTACGCGGACATCAGCTGCGTGCGGCGTTCTTCCTTTTGTTTCAGATACTTCTCGTAGTTGCCGAAGTAGAAGTGCGCGCGCTTGTTCCAGATCTCGACCGTCTTGTTGACGGTGACGTCGAGGAAGTAGCGATCGTGCGAGATCAGCACGAAGGCGTTCTCGTAGTTGCGGAGATAGTTCTCCAGCCACTCGCGGGTCTCGAGGTCCAGGTGATTGGTCGGCTCGTCGAGCAGCAGCAGCGACGGCTTCTGCAGCAGCAGCTTGGCCAGCGCGATGCGCATCTGCCAGCCGCCAGAGAACTCCTCCGTGCGCCGCTCCCACTCCTCCTTGCCGAAGCCCAACCCGCCCAGCACGGTGCCAACCTGATAGTCCAGGGTATAGATGTCGTGCGCGTGCATCAGCTCGGTGATGTGCGAGTAGCGGTCGGCGGCGGCCTGGTAGGCGGCGCTGGCCGGGTCGTGCTCGGCGAGCTGGTGGCTCAGCGCCTCGGCCTCCGTCTCAAGCCCGCGCAGGTCGTCGAAGACCGAAAGGCACTCCTCGAAGACGCTCTTGCCGCGCAGCGCCAGGCCGTCCTGCGGCAGGTACCCGAGCGTCATGCCCTTCTGGCGCGAGACCGTTCCGTAGTCCAGCCCGTCGATTCCCGCCAGCACCTTCAGCAGCGTCGACTTGCCCGTGCCGTTGCCGCCGACGAGACCGGTGCGCTCGTCCGGCGTAATCAGCCAGTTCACATCTTCGTACAGCAGTTTTTGGCCGAATCGCTTGCCGGCCCCTGAGAGTTGTAGCATGAGCTTCTATCTTCTCATTGTTGGCCGAAACCGCGCGGGCTGCATCTCATAGGTTGAGACCGCGCATGAACGACACGTCCACCCCCTCTCCGCTCCCCACCCGCTCGCCACGACGTGCGGGCCTGCCCCTGCGTGCGTGGTATGCGCTCGGAGCGGTTGCACTGACGGTGTTGAGTGCATTGGCTTTCACGGCGGCATGGGTGGTTCGCCGCGCTGAGCCGGAGGCGCGCCGCCTCGTCATCGAGACGCTCTCCGACCGTCTGCATACGCGGGTGGAACTCGACCAGTTGCATGTCTCGCTGCTGCACGGCATGGGCGGACTGCAGGTTACAGGCTCGGGACTGCGCATTGAATCGATCGACGGCAGCGGCCGCCCGGCCACATCCGGCGTTCCGATGCTGACGGTCGAGGGCTTCGCCTTTCGCACCAGCCTCGGCACCCTGTTGCACGACACGCCGGGCGCCATCGACGTCTTCGCCACGAATGCCATCGTCACGCTGCCGGCCGCGTCCAGCGCCGCGCAACCGGTGAAGCTGAAGCCGCTTCCCGGCATCCTGCTGGTGCATGACGTCGTCGTTACGGGAGCGAAGATCGTGTTTGAACCCGCCCAGCCCGGCGCGGAGCCGGTGGAGTACGATCTGCGCGAGGTGCGGCTCGCGGACCGGGGCGACGGCCATGCCTTCGCCTACACCGGAACGGTTGTGGGGGCGGGGCTGATCCCCGACGTTCACGCGAGCGGAGATCTCGGCCCGTGGCTGCCTTCCTCGCCCAGAGATACCCCGATCGACGGCAGCTATCGCTTCGAAAAGGGGGATCTGCGGGCGATTGCGGGACTCTCGGGTACGGTGGCCTCGACCGGCAGCTTCCACGGAACGGTCAGCCAGATTGCCGCCGAGGCGGACGTCGAGATCCCCGACTTCGCGCTTGCCATCAGCGCGCATCCCGTTTCTTTGCATGTACATGCCCAGGTGTTGGTCGACTGCGCGACGGGCAGTGCGATCATTGCGTCGAGTACGACGACGTTTCTCCACACCTCGATCGCCGCGACCGGAACCGTTACGCGCGCGCCTGAAGGCTTCGCGGTCGAGGCCGACAAGCAAATTCAAGGGCGCAGCGAGGACATGCTGGTCCTGTTTTCGAAGGCGCGCACGCCGGTGATGAGCGGCGCGCTGGAATACAAAGGCCACCTGAGCGTGCCGCCGGGCCAGACGAACGTCATCACCCGCGCGCACGCCCGTGGCGTGGCCGCGATTCGAGGCGCCGCCTGGGCGGACAGGGCGATGCAGCAGCAGATCGACGCCGTCAGCCAGCGCGCGCAGGGCAAGGCCGAGGTGGCGAAGGGCGACCCGAGGAAGATTCCCGTTGCGACCTCCGACGTGACCATGCAGGTCGCCATCGACAACGGCGTGATGAGCCTGACGCACGTGGTTGACAGCATGCCGGGCGCGTCGGTCGTCATGCAGGGCACGTACGCGCTGATCGGCGGACGGGTGGATATGCACGGCGTCGCCCGGACGGCGGCCCGCGCATCGCAGCTTACGACGGGCTGGAAGAGTCTGCTGCTGAAGCCCGTCGACCCGCTCTTCAGCAAGCACGGCGCAGGGGCGGAGGTGCCGGTGAAGATGACCGGCGACCTTGCGCACCCGGCCTTCGGTACCGACTTCAAGAATCGCGGCGAGGATCAGCGGAAGACGGAGAAGATCGTGACGGTGCAGAAGAAGTAGCTATTACGCTTCGCCCAAACGCCTTTAAGCTTCGCCGGAACGCCTGTCATCCGACCCAAAATGCTTGTCATCCTGAGCGGAGCGAAGGACCTGCTTCACCTGAAGTGGCGATGGCGCCACCGGGAAACAGCAGATCCTTCGCTACGCTCAGGATGACAGGTTCGGCAGGATGACAGGTTCGCTCAGGATGACAGGCCATTCGGGGAATGGACTTTTACTGCTGGCGTCCACCCGGCGCAGGCATCGGCGCCACCGCCTGGCTGCAATGTCCCGCCGCATCGCAGGCGCGGACGCCGATGAAGACATTATCCTTCGACACGGGAATCGTGGCGGAGAACGCGCCGGACTTCGTCGTGGGGTCCATGTACTTCGCTGCATCTCCCGCGTACTCCCAGTCGGAGGCGGCGGTCTGGCGCCAGACGATCTGGTAGCGAACCTCGCCGGAGGCGGCCAGCGGCGCCTCCCAGGTGATCGTCGTGTCCAGGTGATACGGCGGGTTGGTCACGTAGACCTTCTGCGGGATGCCCGGCGAGCTGGCCAGCGTCGCGAGCGTCGCCATGTTCAGCCGCGCGACCTGCGCGATGTATTTGAAGTCGTCGAACTGCAGCAGGTCGCCGTACTGCACGCCGTTTTCGACGCGCGGCGTCTGGTGCTGGTGGTGGAAGTCCTCGCGCCACTCCGTGAAGCGCACCGCGGCGAAGCCCTCTGCATTGAATGACTTATGGTCGCCGCCGCGACCGAAGCGGTCCAGCCGCAGCTCCATCACCGGGGCAAAGGTTCCGTAGGCCTGCTTGCGGACGGCTGGGGCGAAGTAGGTGCGGGCGGTGTCGACGACCTCGCGGGCAAGTTCGCGGGATGGCGTGTCGTTGTCCGCGCCGACGGCGAGCGCCGCCTGAATCTCGGCCAGCGGCAGGGTCGGTAGAATGCCCTGCGCGAAGACGCGGACGGCGGTCTTATCCTGCAGCGTGTCGCCCGGCGTGGTGTTGCCGCCGACGATGTCGTTGTTCAGCACGCCTTCGAGCTCCCAGCCCTCGGCCTTCGCCAACTTCGCGAAGTGCGCGCTGCCGATCAGCCCCTGCTCTTCGCCCGCGACGGTGACGAAGACGATGGTCGCGGGAAACTTGTACTGGCTCAGCACGCGCGCGTTCTCCATGCTGACGGCCGAGCCGCTGGAGTCGTCGTTGGCGCCCGGCGCCGCGTCATGGTCGTTCATCACGTCGCTTTCGATCGTGTCGTAGTGGCCGGTGACGAGGTAGATGCGCTTCGCCTGCGCCGGATCGGTCCCACGCAGGACGGCATAGACGTTGCGCAGGATCGTCGGCTTGCGGATGCGCGCGTTCGCGCCCGGCAGCGGCTCCTGGGTGAACTCGTCGACCTTCACTTCGAGGCATCCGCCGCAGGCCTTGCTGTACTCCTCGAACTGTCCCTTGATGTACTCGGTCGCGGCTGCGATGCCGGTGCCGGGCGCCAGATCGGTCTCCATCGAAGAGAGCGTGTTGCGCGTCTTGAAGCTGACCAGCTTCTCGATGTTCGCCTTGATCCGCGCGTCCGAGACCTTCGTGAGCGCGACGGCGATCTTCGGGTCGACGGGCATCTTCGCCAGTGGTGCGCCGGTCATCACGTAGTCGCGCTTCACTGGCTGCTGCGCGTGCGTGGGCAGGTTCAGCAACAACAGGGCGGCAGGCAGAAGAACGAGAGGGTTACGATTCGGCAGGAACATGCTTGACCTTTTCCGCAGCGTGAAGTCGATTGATTCGAGGGTATACCATCGGCCTCTATGAATCCTTCGCCCGAAGAGTTCGCCGCCACCTATGCCAGCCTCTCCGAGCCGGAGTTGCTCCGTACCGCGCATGCGTACGATTCCCTGACCGAGCCGGCGCAGGCTGCGCTCCGGGCCGAGTTCGCACGGCGCGAACTGGAGCCGCCCTTCATCGACGCGCCGGACGAGGGGGTCGACAGCAGTGCGCTCGTCACCATCCGCCGCTATCGCGATCACTCCGAGGCCATCGTCGCGCGTTCGCTGCTGGAGTCGGCGAGCATCCCCGTCTATCTGGCGGACGAAAACTTCGTGCGGATCGACTGGCAGATGTCGAACATGGTCGGCGGCATCCGGTTACAGGTTGCGCAGTGGGACGAGGCGGCCGCGCTCGAACTCCTCGACCAGCCCTCGCCCGGCCCCATCGACTTTGCGCCGGGCGAGAGCTTCCCGAAGCTGCACTGCCCGGTCTGTTCCTCGATCGACATCGCCTTTCGCGGGGAGTATCACGCCGTGGCGCGCACCTCCTTCCAGCTCCTCTGGCCGTTTCCGATCCTGCTGCTGCCTCTAACCCTGCTGCTGCAGGCTCTCGACCGCTGGCGGAATCCTCCGAATACCTGGTCCTGTGCGCAGTGCGGCGCACGTTGGCAGGATGTCTCCGCGGAAAATCCACCACCAACCTCGAACTTTGGTGCATAATCGTCTCTTCCACAAAACGAAATTCCCTCCGCTCGACTTCGCCGGAGGGATTTCGATTTAAGCTGTCTCGATTTAAATGGGGAGCCCGACGCAGATGCCAGAAGTGGTTACGTTTCTCGAACAGTTCCAGCCCAGCGCCGAAATCGTCGCGCGCTTTCCCGACCTGCATCCGTCGCTCGACAGGCAGGCGGCCATTCCCGAGGCCAACCGCTGCCTGTTCTGCTTCGACGCGCCTTGCATGGTGGCCTGTCCCACGCACATCGATGTGCCGCGCTTCATCAAGAAGATCGCGAGCGGCAATCTGGCCGGCTCGGCGAAGACGATCCTCGAGTCGAACGTGCTGGCGTCGAGCTGCTCGCGCGCCTGTCCGGTGACGGTGCTCTGCGAGGGCGCATGCGTGATGAACCACTACAACAAGCAGCCCATCCAGATTGGCATGCTGCAGCGCTATGCGATGGACGCTTTCCACGCAAGCGGCGCTCCTTTACCCTACGCATTGCCGCCAGAAACAGGGAAGGCCGTCGCGCTCATCGGCGCCGGTCCCGCCTCGCTCGCCTGCGCGGCCGAGCTGCGGAGGCACGGCATCGCGGCGACGATCTACGACGCGCGCCCCATGCCCGGCGGGCTGAACACCTACGGCATCGCCGAGTACAAGCTGCCGCTCGCCGAGAGCCTGCGCGAGATCGACCTGATCGCCCAGCTTGGCGTCTCATTCGAGTTCAACACACAGGTGGACGCCGCGAAGCTGGCCGAGCTTGAGGCCACGCACGACGCTGTCTTCCTCGGCATGGGGCTTGGCGCGATCCATCGGCTCGGTCTCGCGAACGAGCAGATGCCCGGCGTGACCAACGCGCTCGACTACATCGAGGGCTACAAGACCGGCGCGATTCTGACGGCGCCAGCCAGCGTCGCCGTCGTCGGCGCGGGCAATACCGCCATCGACGCGGCCAACGCCGCCGTGCGGCTCGGCGCGACCGATGTGACGATGATCTATCGCCGCGGTCCGGAGCAGATGTCCGCCTTTGACTTCGAGTATGAGCACGCGAAGCAGGAGGGCGTGCAGTTCCTCTGGCACGTGCAGCCGACCGCGATCGTAGGCGAGGACAAGGTCGAAGGCCTGACGCTCAGTATGCTCGAGGCAAGCGCGGACGGCTCGCTGATTCCCATCGCGGGCTCGGAGTTCACGCTGCCGGTCGACCTGATCGTGCTCGCCATCGGCCAGGCAACGCACACGGCTTTTCTGACCGAGCAGGGCACGGTGAAGACCGAGCGCGGCCGCATCCTGATCGATCGCGCTACCGGCCAGACGAGCAACCCCAGGTACTTCGCCGGCGGAGACTGCACCAACGGCGGCCGCGAGGTCGTCGACGCAGTGGCCGACGGCAAGCGCGCGGGCATCGGCATCGCCGCGTCTTTGAAATCGATGGGGGAGTCGGCGCCGGCATGAACCAGATCAACGTCATCGCGCCCTACAAGTACCTCGGCATCTGGGTCTTCGACGACCCGAAGAAGGGGCTTGTGCAGGAGGCCTTCGTCGGCGGCGCGGATACGATCCTCGACCTGCTCACGCAGAGCATACCGCATGCGGAGAAGGGCTTCGTGCTGCTCTTTTCGAGCCACGTCTTTCCCGGCTTCCAGCATCATCTGACCTGGCGCCGGGAAGAGAAGGGCGGCAACGTCTACTGCGTCTCCGACCTCAAGCTCGAGGGCTGGCTCTGCCCGGCCCTGCTGCGTTACTTCGGCCACGCGCCCGCGGAACTCTTCATCCAGTTGAAATCCCTGCCAGCCGAGCACAAGCATGCTCCGGAGACGTACTGATGCCTACCCTCGAAAATACCTTTGCCGGAATCAAGTGTCTGAACCCCTTCTGGCTCGCCTCCGCGCCGCCCACCAACTGCGGCGAACAGATCATGCGCGCCTTCGACGCGGGCTGGGGCGGCGCCGTGTGGAAGACGATCGGCGACCCGGTCACCAACGTCAGCTCGCGCTATTCGTCGATCGACTGGGCCGGACAGCGCATGATGGGCTTCAATAACATCGAGCTCATCAGCGACCGTCCCATCGAGACCAACCTGCGCGAGATCGCCGAGGCCAAGCGCCGCTATCCGAAGCACGCGGTCATCGCGTCGCTGATGGTCGAGTCGAAGCGCGAGGTGTGGCACGACATGGTGAAGCGCGCCGAAGAGGCCGGGGCCGATGGCCTGGAGCTGAACTTCGGCTGTCCGCATGGCATGAGCGAACGCGGCATGGGCTCGGCCGTGGGCCAGGTGCCGGAGTACTGCGAGCAGATCAGCTACTGGGTGAAGGAGGTCGCGCGCACGCCGGTCATCGTGAAGCTGACGCCGAACATCACCGACATCCGCATGTCCGCGCGCGCAGCCAAACGCGCCGGCGCCGATGCGCTCTCGGCCATCAACACGATCAACTCCATCACGGGCATCGACCTCGACACCTTCACGCCGAACCCCAATGTCGACGGCAAATCAAGCCACGGCGGCTACTGCGGCCCGGCGGTGAAGCCCATCGCGTTGAACATGGTGCAGCAGATCCAGTCGGACGCGCTCTCCGTGCTGCCGCTCTCGGGCATCGGCGGCATCGGCTCCTGGCGCGATGCGGCGGAGTTCATCCTGCTGGGCTGCGGCAATGTGCAGGTCTGTACGGCGGCCATGCACTACGGCTACCGCATCGTCGAGGACATGGCCGACGGCCTGCTCGAATGGATGGCCTCGAAGGGCTTCGAGACGATCGAGGACTTCCGCGGCCTCTCGCTGCCGAACGTGAAGGAGTGGAAGCAGCTCAACATCAACTCGCGCATCGTGGCGAACATCCACGCGGACAAGTGCATCGGCTGCCAGCTCTGCTACACCGCCTGCTGGGACGGCGCGCATCAGTGCATCCACGTCGACCGGACCGAAGGCGGCCTGGACCAGCCGGTCCTGGGCACCGACCCGCGCTACGCACAGCACGAGGCCAACCCGCACGGCAAGCCCACGCCCGCGCAGGTCATCGGCCTGTCGAACAAGTCCGTCACGATGACGCCGATCCCGAAGCTCGACCTCGGCGGCGTTGGTTCAGGTTCGGGCGGCACGCCGCTCTCCCGCATCCCGCGCGTGGATGTGGATGAGTGCGTGGGCTGCAACCTGTGCTCGCTCGTCTGCCCCGTGCCGGACTGCATCACGATGGATAAGGTGGAGACGGGGTTGCCGCCGCAGAGCTGGGAGGAAAGAGTGGCCAGCAGAGCGGCGACCGCTCAATAACAATGCAGTGTTAAGGGCACGGCTTCAGCCGTGCCTCCAATCACTTCGGTGTATCGCGGCTTTAGCCACTGAGTTACGCTTTTTTTTGAGGTGCAACGAATGAGACTCGAGATCAAAGGTTTGACCGCAGCAGCCGGTCGTTTTACCTCGATATGGGGGTGGTACGTGTCTGGCTTCAAATCAGACCATCACTGTCAGGCTTGCTTCAGAGGCTCATTGGCCAGCGGCATCAGCAAGGATATGCTCGACTGCGACTCTCTTGCTCTGCGTACAGATGTTCCCTACTTTTACCTCTGTGCGTTGGGTCGACCAAGAAGTGCCGAGTCGAATGTACATCTTGTCGTGCGGCCACAACAAGGTGCGATGGCGAGCGTTGGATCACTGTATGGTGCGACCTTCACGATTCACGATGCCATCGCAATTCGCATCAGAAATCTTCCAAAGGGTTGGCATCGGTTGGGAGATGAATTCACACAATGCCCAAACTTTCAATTTGCCGTTCAGACATACGGCTATCCACTTCCGGATGGAACTCTCGATAAAGGTGAAAGCTAGTATGGGAATCCTGATCCAGCACGGCACAGTCGTCAACGCAGACTCCACCATCCAGGCCGACGTCCTTATCGAAGGCGAGAAGATCGCAGCCGTTGGCCCTGACCTGCCAACAGCAGGCCACACGCTGGTGGACGCCACCGGCCTGCTCGTGATGCCCGGCGGCATCGATGTCCACACTCATTTGGACATGCCCTTCGGCGGCACGACCTCGGCGGACGACTACTTCACAGGCACACGCGCCGCGGCCATCGGCGGGACGACCACGGTGATTGATTTTGCACTGCAATCGCGCGGGCACACGCTTGCAGAAGCACTGAAGACCTGGGACAAGAAGGCCGAGGGCAAGGCGGTCATCGACTACTCGCTCCACATGGCTATTACCGATCTGAACCCCGGCGGCGGCAAGGACTTCAAGACGCTCGACGAGATGGCCGACATGGTCGCGCGCGGCATCACCAGCTTCAAGCTCTTCATGGCCTATCCCGATGTGCTGATGATCGACGACGGCCTGATGTTCCGTGTCATGCAGAAGGCGGCGGAGCTGAACGGTCTGATCCTCGTGCATGCGGAGAACGGCGCGGCCATCGACGTGATTGTGTCCCAGGCTCTGGAAGCGGGACACACCGAGCCGCACTGGCACGCGCTGACGCGTTCCGCCGAGGCAGAGGCCGAGGCCACGCACCGGGCGATCGCTCTTGCGCAGATGGCCGGCGCGACCGTCTACATCGTGCACCTCTCGAACGCTGACTCGCTGCGCGAGCTGGAAGCGGCGCAGTCGCGCGGACTGCGTGCGATCGCGGAGACTTGTACCCAGTACCTCGTGCTCTCGCGCGAGGAGCAGATGCCGGGCAAGAGCTTCGACGAGGCGAAGTACGTCTTCACCCCGCCGCTGCGCGAGAAGAAGCACCAGGCGCCGCTGTGGCAGGCGCTTGCCGATGGCTCGCTGTCTGTCGTCTCGACCGACCACTGCCCGTTCCGGTTTGAAGACCAGAAGGCGCTCGGCAAGAACGACTTTACGAAGATTCCGAACGGTGGTCCGGGCATCGAGAATCGCCTGCAGATCCTGTGGCATTATGGGGTCAACGCCGGTCTCATCACGCCGGAGCGATTCGTCGAACTCGCGGCGGCGGCGCCCGCCCGCATCTTCGGCATGACGACCAAGGGGGCCATCCAGCCGGGCAAGGACGCCGACATCCTGCTCTGGGATCCCGCAGCCGAGTACACCATCGAGGCCGCGACGCAGGCGATGAACACCGACTACAGCATGTTCGAAGGCTGGAAGATCAAGGGCAACGTCGCGAAGGTCTACTCGCGCGGCGAGCTGGTCGTCGATCGAAACAAATTCCTCGGCGAGGCAGGCAGAGGCAAGTTCCTGCACCGCAAAGCCAATGCAGGAGGCCTGTCATAGCCACCGACCTGACCCACTCGGAACTCGTCGACGCCCGCATCGTCAACCCGGACCCGCGCCTGTACAACGAGGACCTGGCGCCGACCTCTCCCGCGCGCCGCACGTGGAGCACCTACAACTACATCGCGCTGTGGTTCGCGATGTCGATGGAGGTGACGACCTACATGCTCGCCTCGTCGCTGATCGCTGGCGGCATGAACTGGAAGCAGGCCGTCGGGACGATCCTGCTCGGCAACCTCATCGTACTTATCCCCATGGTGCTGAACGCGCACGCGGGCGCCAAGTACGGCATCCCGTTTCCGGTCTTTGTGCGCGCCAGCTTCGGCACGACCGGCGCGAACATTCCGGCAGTGCTGCGGGCCATCGTCGCATGCGGATGGTTTGGCATTCAGTCGTGGATCGGCGGCCAGTCGATCGCGGCGATGATCAACGTGCTCGCGCCTGCGACCGTCGCGATGCCTGCGGTGATCTGGGTCTGCTTCCTCGGCTTCTGGGCGCTGAACATGTTCGTCGTGTGGCGCGGCGTGGAGTCGATCCGCTTCCTCCAAGGCATCTCCGCGCCGTTCCTGCTGGTCATGTCGCTGGTGCTGCTGGCGTTCATGGTGTCGAAGGCCGGCGGCTTCGGGCCGATGCTTTCGGCGCCGAGCCACTTCACGAGCACGAGCGCGGGCTGGCGCTTCTTCTTCCTCTCACTGACAGGCATGGTTGGGTACTGGGCGACGCTCTCGTTGAACATCCCGGACTTTACGCGGTACGCGAAGTCGCAGGAGTCGCAGATCGTCGGCCAAGCCTTCGGTCTGCCGGTGGCGATGACGCTCTACAGTTTCATCGGCATCGCGTGTACATCGGCCTCGACCGTGGTCTTCGGCGAGCCGATCTGGAGTCCGATCACGCTGCTCGGCCGCTTCCACCAGCCGCTGATCGCCTTCCTCGCGCTCGTCAGCATCCTGATCGCGACGCTGAACGTGAACATCGGCGCCAACGTCGTCGGGCCTTCGAACGACTTTTCGAACCTCAACCCGCGCCTCATCAGCTTCCGCACCGGAGGCCTGATGACCGGCTGCATCGGCCTGTTGATGATGCCGTGGAAGCTGATGGCCAGCCACACGAACTACATCGGCTGGCTGGTCGGCTACTCCGGCCTGCTGGGCCCGGTCGCGGGCATCATGGTTGCGGATTACTTCTTTATCCGCAACAAGGTGCTCGATGTGAACTCGCTTTATCAACGCTCGGACGTGTATGGGTATGTATCGGGCTTCAACCCGCGTGCGATTGTGGCGCTGGTTTGCGGTGTGTTCGCGGCTTTGATTGGGGAGATCGTGCCGACGTTGAAGCCGCTGTTTGACTATGCTTGGTTTGTGGGGTTCTTCCTATCTGGCGCGCTGTACGTTGCGCTGATGCCTAAAGCCGCCCTTTCGGCAGGGAGGTCACAGTGAACTATGAGGTTTGTCGTAGCCCTGAAAATGGTTTTCTTGGTCTACAAATCACTCAAACAGAATTCGATTCTCTGATGCGTGCTCAGAAGACGATAAAGGCAGTTTCAGATATTGAATTTCGCTATGATATGTTGCTCGGTAATTTTCTTGATCTTCAACGGATGACGTTTGAGATCATCGCCAGTTCGACACTACGCTACAAGCCTGACATGAACTCCCTTTTGCTCCCTTTGGTGCCCATCGGGCGTGTCTTTCAAAACTTTCTTTCAACGGCTAGCGCCTATGTCGGGCAGTTCAGATCCAGCGCGCTGAAATCTCTCAAGCAAGGTGCAAACCTTATCGTGGAACAAGAGCGGGACAGAAGCTTTGAGTTTCGCGTAATGGAGAGTCTGCGGAATCATGCTATGCATAAAGGGCTGCCAGTGCGATCGTATCGGCCACATGGAGGGTGGGAAAATATTACAGACCCAAAGCTTGCAAAGCGAAAAGAACGTATGGCCATTTCGTTGAGTGTGGAAGATCTCTTGCAGGACCCTCGTTCTAGCAGTGATGTATTGCAAGAACTCAAGCAAAGAAATCCTAATGACATCGATCTGCTTGCATGGTCGAAGCATTACCTGGAGAGCTTATCCAAGATTCACATCGGAATTCGTGAACTGATGAAAGATGAGGAAAATCAAGCTAGGAGTCTGAGAGCCGCTGCGGTCACACGATTTGCTGAACTTAATGGCAAGCTCCATATGGATTTTGTCTTAGCAACAGAGAAAGACAGCTCTGGCAATGTCTGCCGTGAAACTTATTTGAATCCTCAATTGGAAAACTTGGTTGATTCTTTACGATCTAGGAATAAAGCGCTCGGCGCGTACTCGCGTGTCGAAATCGTTGTTTGAGCGTCCCTGTAACTTCACTTAGATAGGCAAAGTTTGAGCGACAGCAACCATTTTCTTGAAAGGCCGTACCCATGAGCACCGAATCAACACTCACCACGCAGGAAGTCGTCGACATCACCCGCACCACGAACTACGGCACATGGCGTTTCCAGAAAGGCTGGAATCCCATGCACATCGTCGACGCCAAGGACTGCACGATCACCGACGCGGCCGGCAAGACCTACCTCGACTTCAGCTCGCAGCTCATGTGCATGAACCTCGGGCATAAGAACGAGGCCGTCATCGCGAGCATCGCAAAGCAGGCGCAGGATCTGGCCTATGCGATGCCCGGTTACGCGACGACGGCGCGCGCGGAGCTCTCGAAGCTGCTGCTCGAAGTGCTGCCCAAGGGGCTGAACAAGTTCTTCTTCACGACGTCCGGCACCGATGCGAACGAGGCCGCCTTCAAGATCGCGCGCATGTACACGGGCAAGACGAAGATCATCGCGCGGTATCGTTCGTACCATGGGTCTACCTCTGGAAGCATTGCTGCGACCGGCGATCCGCGCCGCTGGGCGATGGAGCCGCGCGGCAAGCAGCAGGGCGTCATCTTCGCGCCGGAGGTGAACTGCTTCCGCTGTCCGATCAAGCACACCTACCCGCAGTGCGGCATCGCGTGCGCGGACTACCTCGAGCACATGATCCGCAACGAGTCGGACGTGGCCGCCGTGCTGGTCGAGCCCATCGTCGGGACCAACGGCGTGCTGGTGCCGCCAGACGAGTACATGCCGAAGCTACGCAAGATCTGCGACGAGTACGGCGTACTGCTGATCGCCGACGAGGTCATGACGGGCTGGGGACGCACGGGCAAGTGGTTCGCGATGGAGCACTGGGGCGTGACGCCCGACATTCTGACGACGGCCAAGGGCATCACCTCGGCGTATGTGCCGCTTGGGCTTTGCGCGACGAGCGAGAAGATCGGCGACTTCTTCCAGGATCACTACTTCGCGCACGGCCACACGTACGAGGCGCATCCGATGACGCTTGCGCCGGGCACGGCGACGATCAACGAGATGAAGCGGTTAAACCTCGTCGAGCGCGCGGCCGACTTCGCGCCGTACGTGCAGGAGCGGCTCGAAGCCATCAAGGCGAAGCATCCGAGCGTCGGCGATGTGCGCGGCAAGGGGCTGTTCTGGGCGGTCGATCTGGTGAAGAATCGGACGACCAGGGAGCCGTTCAACACGTACGCGGACAAGGTCTCGGGCAAGCCGCTGCTGGTGGATCAGATCGCGGGCAAGTGTCTGGCCGAGGGCGTCATTATTCAGGCCTGGGTCTCGCACTTCGTCATCGCGCCGCCGCTGATCGTGACGAAGGAGGAACTCGACCACGGTCTCGACATGCTGGACAAGCATCTCGCCATCGCCGATGCGCTGGTGGAGGCCGACGCTCCGCTGGTTGTGGTCGAGGTCGCGTCTTCAGTCACCTCCGACAGCTAGAGCGGATTGCATCATGGTGTAGAGCAGAACAAGCAACAGCAAAGGGCAAAGCAGATCCTTCGCTCCGCTCAGGATGACAAACAGGGAGTGCGGGCGCCCCATGTCTCGATTCTGAGACATGGGGTTTTCAGTGCCGATTCTTTCAAGATCGCGGCCTATCGGAGGCCGATGGCGAACGATATGACACCCACGGCGATGACTACGATCCCTGGCGGCAGCTTCCAGATCGTCAGGCCGAGAGACGCCGCCAGCACCACGGCAAGGTCTACGCCGGTGTGGACGCTGCCGCTCCAGACCGGACGGATCAGCGCCGCGCCCAGTACGCCGACCACCGCCGCGTTGACCCCCGCAAGCGCTTGGCTGAACCGCGGCCGAGCGCGCAACTCCGTCCAGAAGGGAAGCACAGTCGAGACCAGCAGCAGGCCGGGAAGAAAGATTCCCGCCAACGCAACCAGTCCGGCGGCGAGGCGTTGCGATGCAGTTCCCCGACACACCGCGGCTCCGAGGTATGCGGCGAAGGTGAAGAGCGGTCCCGGCAGAGCCTGGGCGGCGCCGTACCCGGCCAGAAACGCCGGCTGTCCGATCCAGCCGCGTGCCACGACCGCGGATTCCAGCGCCGGCAACACCACGTGTCCTCCGCCGAAGACGAGCGCGCCAGCCTGATAGAACCGAAGAAAGACCGCGGGAGTCGTAGCGCCGGCGAACGGAATCGCGGAGGCTGCAAGCAGCAGTACGAAGAGCGTGCCAGCCAGTACGGCGCCGCGCCTCGCGTCACCCATCCAACGTACACCCGAATACGGCGCAGGCTGCGGTCGGTCGCACAGAATCAGACCGGCCGCGGCGCCGAGAAGGATAGCCAGCAGCGTTCCGTATGCAGGTGGGCCAAGCAGCGCCATAGCCGCCGCAGCCAGGGCGATCAGCCAGCGCGGCCAGTCGGGCGCGAGGCTCCGCTGCATGGCCAGCGCCGCCTGCGCGACCACGGCGACTGCTGCCAACTGCAGCCCATGCAACAGCGCGCCGCCGGCTCGTCCGTTGAAGAGCAAGTGCCCAAAGGCGAACGCGAGCATCAATGCGGCGGAGGGCAGGGTGAAGCCGGTCCATGCGGCCAGGCCGCCCAGCCATCCCGCGCGTCGCAGTCCGATCGCGTAGCCGGTCTGGCTGCTGGCGGGGCCGGGCAAGGCCTGTGCCAGCGCAAGGATCTCGGCGAACTCGACCTCGGAGAGCCAGCCGCAGCGTTCGACGAACTCCGCGCGAAAGTACCCGAGGTGCGCCACTGGGCCGCCGAAGCTAGTGCAGCCCAGCCGCAGAAAGATAAGGAACACCTCCATCGGCGATCCTCGTCCCGGGGTACTTTCTGTGGCGTCAAGGCTCATACGTGGAGCTATGCTACCGGCTGGGCCTGCATTTTGTGTAAAGAGAACTTAGCGCCCGGCGTGGGCTGTCTGGAGCAGTGTGGCTACGCGCACGGTGCGGACGATGGCGGGCTCTCTGGCGGCCATGATCTGGCGCATCTCTCCTGCGACGCTGGTGTCGCGGCAGAGTGCGTCGGCGGGGCAGTCCTCGCAGCTCACGCAGCCCTTCGCGGTGGTAAGAAAATGCGCCTTAACCGCCGCCGCGGCGAACGGAGTCTTCTCCGTCCGCCACGCCTGCGACGCCACTGCCGCTGGATGTCCGGCGCGGTATTCGAGGAAGAGCATGCGCGATCCGGTGAGGAGTTCGCTCGCGCCGTAGAGCCCGGCGTAGGCCGCGACCGCGAGCGACACCGCGCCGTAAGCCAGTGCAATCGGCAGCGCAAACGTTGCGACGGTCAGTGCGATCGCGGTGGCATAGCAGGAGAGGCAGCCGTACACGCGATGCGTGTCGCGTGCGACCCGCCACTCCGCATACGCGGCGAAGGCTGCCTGCGCGGCGCCGATGCCGACCAGCCAGCGCGCGTCCATATCGTTGTAGCCGACGAGGAAGAGCAGCGCTCCGGCGGCCAGACCGGCGATGGCCTGCGCGTAGACGGTGCGGCTGGTGGTCGCGCGCGCCGGCAGTAGGTGGCCGAGGAGAAGCAGCACGACCCCGTCGAAGATGCAGTAGGTGGCCCAGCCGGCGATGGCGAGGGTCTCGAGCACAGGCAGCGACAGCATCGAAGCGGTGACCTGGGGCAGGGCCAGGATGCCGGCCGCGGCGAGCAGCGTCAGTGCTCCGCGGATCGAGGAAAACGTCCAGTACTCGCGAAAATCGTTCATGAGGGTGACTCCTTGTTGTTGAGTTTCGGCGCAAGAACGAGAAAGCGCGGTGACCGCGAACACGCGCCCCTGTGATGCCGGTCACAATCGGGCCTATACTGGGCCTGAATCCGGTTTTCGCCATGCCTATTGCGCGCGCCCAATTCGCTACCCGTTGTGAGAGCTGCGAACACCGCACGCTGCGGCTGTTCTGCAACCTGACGCCGGACGCGCTGGCGGCTTTTGGCGCGATTGGAACCAGCGCCAGCTTCCCGCGCGGCGCGACGCTCTTTCGCGAAGGCGACCCTGGATCGGCCATCCATGTGCTGTGTTCCGGCCAGGTGAAGCTGTCGTGTACGTCGCCGGCGGGTAAGGTGATGATTCTAAAGATCGCCGGTCCGGGCGATCTGCTGGGGCTTTCGGCGGTCGTCGGCGGCCAGCCCTACGAGGTGACGGCCGAGTCGCTCGAGCCGGTCGAGGTGCGGCATATCGGCCGCGCGGACTTCCTCGCGTTTCTGGCGGAGTACGGCGAGGCCAGCATGCACGCCGCGCAGACCATGCAGACGGAGTATCGCAGCGCCTTTCTGGACGCGCGGCTGCTGGCGCTATCGAGCTCCGCCAGCGGCCGGCTGGCGCATGTCCTGCTGCGCTGGGCCGACGGCGTGACCTGCGGGAAGGAGGCGTTGCGCTTCAACATGGCGCTGACGCACGAGGAGCTGGGCAGCATGGCGAACCTCTCGCGAGAGACGGTTACCCGCCTGCTGGGGCGGTTTCAGAAGGAGAAGCTGCTGGCGATTCGCGGGGTGAAGGTGGAGATTCTGGCGCCGGAGAAGCTGCGGGAGCTGGCTGAGGCTTGAGGTTTCGGGTATTCTTCGCGTATGCAGATCACGATCGATATTCCGGACGAACTGGTCGCAGATGTAAAGGCGCGTGGGTTGACGCCTGAAGACGTCATGAAGAGCTTGATCGCCGATCTGGGAGCTACGCTGCATTCCAATGCTGCGCCACGGCTCAACGACGAAGAGTTCAACGCCTCTCTGGACGCACTCGCCCAATTTTCCTCCAAGATCCCGATTCTGCCGAAGGACGCTTTCTCGCGTGAAAGATTCTATGAGGATCACGATTGATGGCAAGGTCACTCTACCTTGCCGATACAAACATCCTTCTCCGATTGGTTCAGCAGAGGCACCCTGAGTATGCCGTCGTGCGCGATGCAGTTGGCCGCCTGCGGAATCGGGGCATCGACCTTGGGTACACTCTGCAAAACATGGCTGAGTTCTGGAACGCGTCCACGCGCCCGCTGAGCAGGAACGGATTCAATCTGACACTCGATGAGACGGAGAGAAACGCTCGTGAGATAGAGCGTAGCTTCACATTCCTGCCGGATACCGAAAGCGTCTACACGGAATGGCGCAGGCTTGTCATGCAGTACAGAATTTCGGGTGTGCAGGTTCACGATGCGCGGCTTGCCGCGGCGATGTATGCCCGCGGCATGACCCATGTTCTTACATTGAACAGCTCAGACTTTGCACGATTCGATGGACTGACGGCGATCGAACCTATCCAAGTGTAGGCATGGTCGTATCGACGCCCACACGGATGCCTGTCGGCCAGCGGCTGGTCACGGTCTTGATGCGGGTGTAGAACCGCACACCCTCAGGCCCATGCACGGCATGGTCCCCAAATAACGACCGCTTCCAACCGCCGAAGCTGTGGAAGGCCATCGGCACGGGGATCGGCACGTTGATGCCCACCATGCCGGCCTGGACGCGGTGGGTGAAGTCGCGCGCCGTGTCGCCGTCGCGGGTGAAGAGCGAGGCGCCGTTGCCGAACTCGTGTTCGTTCACCATCTGGAGCGCGGTCTCGAAGTTGTTGACCCGGACAATGCCGAGGACTGGCCCGAAGATCTCCTCGCGGTAGATCTTCATCTCCGGCTTCACGTGGTCGAAGAGGCATGCGCCGAGGAAGAATCCCTCGCCCGCTGGCAGCGCGCCCGCGCGTCCGTCGACCACCAGCTCGGCGCCTTCGGTTGCGCCGAGGGCGACGTAGCTCGAAACCTTGTCCAGATGCGTCTTCGTGACCAGCGGGCCGAGGTCCACGGGCGAGCCGGGCGCGTCCAGCGCGCCGTCGCCAATCTTCAGGCTCGCGATGCGCGACTCCAGCTTGCCGATCAGGTTGTCCGCCGTGGCGGCGCCGACCGCGACCGCGACCGAGATCGCCATGCAGCGCTCGCCGGCCGAGCCGTAGGCTGCGCCGACCAGCGCGTCGGCGGCCTGGTCGAGGTCCGCGTCCGGCATCACGATCATGTGATTCTTCGCGCCGCCCAGCGCCTGCACGCGCTTGCCCGCCTTCGTCCCCTCGCGGTAGACGTACTCGGCGATCGGGGTCGAGCCAACGAAGCTGACGGCCTGCACGCCCTTGTGCTGCAACAGCGCGTCGACGGCGGATTTATCGCCATGGACGACGTTGAAGACGCCGTCCGGCAGCCCGGCTTCCTTCAGCATCTCGGCCAGCAGATTCGCCATGCTCGGGTCGCGCTCGCTCGGCTTCAGGACGAAGGTATTTCCACACGCGATCGCGACGGGAAACATCCACATCGGCACCATCGCGGGGAAGTTGAACGGGGTGATGCCGGCGACGACGCCCAGCGGCTGGCGCATGGACCAGCTATCGATGCCCGCGCCGACCTGCTCGGTGTATTCGCCCTTCAAAAGCTGTGGGATTCCTGTGGCAAACTCGACGACTTCGAGCCCGCGCGTCGCCTCGCCGCGTGCGTCCGAGAGCACCTTGCCGTGCTCGCGGTTGATGAGCGCGGCGATCTCTTCCAGGCGCTGCTCGAAGATCTCGCGGAACCGGAAGAGCACGCGAGCGCGGCGCAGTGGCGGCTGGCTCGACCAGGCCGGGAATGCGGCGGTAGCGGCGGCGACGGCTGCGTCGACCTCGGCGTCGGTGGCCAGCGGAACCCGCGCCTGCACCGCGCCCGACGCCGGATGGAAGACATCGCCAAAACGGCCGGAGACGCCGGCGACCGGCTTGCCGCCGATCCAGTGCGACAGTTCGCGCAGCGTTGCTTCGGAGGGCGTGGCGGAGACGGGCGTGGCGACTGCGGACATGGCGTGAACCTCGGAAGATTTGGGTGAAGCGGAAATGCAAACGCCTATCCTATCAGACACGGACGCCCCACGACCGCTGGGTTGATCGTGGGGCGTATGGATGGAGGGGGCGCCCCGGCTACGGCAGGTAGTAGCGGAAGCTGGTGTAGACCATGTTGTTGGTGGCCTTGGGCGCGCCGCCGACGCCGGTCCATGCCTCGCGCGTCAGGTACGAGTAGGCCGCGCCGTACTGCAGCTTGCCGGCCGGTCCGCTGTAGAGCCGGAAGACCCAGCCCGCGGAGCCTTCGATCAGCGCGCGTGTGGCGCCGGTGCATGTGCTGACGCCGGGCGCGTAGCCTGTACCCGCGGTCGGCAAGGCCTCCGTGTTGCAGGCCGCGTTCGATGCGGTGGGCGGAGCGTAGCCGACCAGCACGCCGGCGGCGCCAACCTTATACTCGCGCTGCACGTACTCCGTGCCCGCGTAGGCGAAGAGGTCCAGCCGCTTCGACGGGTGGGCCTCCAGCGAGAACATCCCCTGCGCGTTGCGCAGCGGCGCCAGCGTGCCGTTCGGACGCACGGTGATGTCCGGCAGCAGCGACGCGCCATACCGGCCCGTGCCGTCGCCCGCGATCAGGTGCAGCCCCAGGTCCAGCTTCGGCGCGACGGGAAAGCGCGCGTTGGCGATGAAGCCGCCGCCGAAGCGCGTGTCGTTCGCTGCGTTCAAGGAGTTCGTGGGGTAGTTCGGGTAGTAGCGGTCGCGGAAGAACCGGCCGATGCCGCCGAGCTCGTAGTGTCCGAACTTCGGGTCCCATGCGGCCTTGACGATGATGTCCGGCGCCACCTGGTTCGTCAGGTTTGCCTGGTTGCTCTCAAGCCCCGGCAGGGCGCCGGGTGCGCCGAAGAAGAAATTCAGGGGCGCGTTGGTCGCGGCAAACTGGTACTGCGAGGCCTCGAGCGCCACCGCCAAGGTCAGGCGTGGTGTAATCGCATCCTGCAGGCGGAAGCCTACCTGCCGCAGGTACGAGAAGCCGACGTGCGCGTTCTGATCCGGAACGAGCGGCCACTGCTCCGTGTTATTGTCGGTCGCCTTCCTGTTCTCGGTAGCAAGCGTCCACATCTGACCGCCGGTGAACTTGATCTTGCCGACTACGGCCTGCGCCCACGCCTGCCGCAGACGCAGCGTGTAGCTATTGGTCTGGAGATTGTTCGAGGTGATGCCGGCGGAGAGGAAGTCGCCTTCGACAAACGCGTTGATCGTGCCGAAGGGAACCTTGCCGCTGAGCAGGATGTTCGGCCGCGTGGCGCGCGCCGAAGGCACCCACTCGCTGGTCTTCGCCTCGCCGGAGTTCATGTACGGGGTCGCGTTGAAGTTGGTATAGATGTCGGCGTTCATCGCACGCTGACGCCAGATGCTCTCGCCCGCGACGAAGCCGCCGGGCGTAAGCGTGATGCCTTTGTAGTGCAGCGAGAGCGGCTCGTTGATCGCCTTTTCAAGCGTCTTCTCGGAGGCCTTCACCTCCTGTACGCTGGCCGTGACGGCCACGGACTTCACCTGCAGGTCGCCGACGGAGTTCTTCAGGTCGTTCTCGACGACGACGTTCTGCTGCAGCGTGGCGTCGACGGTATCGACATGGGTCGCTGCGGCGGAGGCCTTTCTGTCCGCGCTCAGCACCGCGACCTGGAGCGAGGAGATCTGTTCGTCCTTGGCCGCGAGCGCCGACTTCAACTGGTCGATCTCGCCCTGCAGCTCCTCGCGGAGCTGGCGAATCTGGGTCTCGACCGAGGGCGCGGCCTTCTTCTTCGCGTGCGCCCTGGTCTTTGCGGGGGGCTTCGCCGTTTGGGCCTGACCGGTCAGGGGTAAGACCGCCAGGGAGGCGGCCACGGAGGCGATGCGCAGCGACTTGTTCATACGGACTCCAGAAAAGACAGCGGTGCGGGATGCGTTTTTGGGAAGACGCCAGCGGATGAGAACGCGGCACTCAAGATTCTCCCTGAAAAAGGCCATCGCGCGAGCGCCGTGGAGACGATGTAAGGAAAAAGTAAGAATGTGTGCCAAGACATTCGCGGACGCCCTAGCATCATCGTCATCATGCCGGAAAAGATGAGGTGTGGCCGCGCATTGAAGCTCCCGTGAGCGCCCTTGTCAGAACTTTAGGCTAGAGTGCCTGCTGTAATCGCTCAATGGAAGTCATGAGACCGCACTTCGATGGCTACGGCATGAAGCAACTCCAGAGCCTCGGCCTTTACATGCACGATGCCATCCTGATTCTGGAGCTTGCCGTAGACCTTCAGAAACTTTCCTCGGGTGACGAGCGTTCGTTCGCGTTCGTATAGCTCGGGGTGGATGATGACGTTGGCGATGCCGGTTTCGTCCTCCATGGAGAGGAAGATGAATCCCTGCGCTGTGCCGGGCCGTTGGCGAGCGATGATCGCTCCTGCCGCCCAGACCCGGCGGCCATCGGGTTGCTGTTGAAGCTCTTTGGCGGAGAGAACCCCGGCGCGCCGTAGCGTACTCCGCCGGAAGGCCATTGGGTGCGGGCCAGTGGTAAGGCCCGTTCCGGCATAGTCCGCGATGAGCCGGTCCTCCGTCTTCATCTTGTGCAACGGCGATTGTATGGTGTTTGGGGCGGCGTCCTGCTGGCGCAACAACGGGCCTACAGGGCGGCTTACTTGCTCGATTTGCCAGATTGCATCCCGGCGGTGCTCGACCCCGCCTAGCCTGTTTAGCGCGCCAATACGGGCCAGTTGGGCGAGGTCGCTGCGCGTGAGAGCAGGCACGCGCAGGGCGAGGTCTTCGGTGCTTTGGAATGGACCCCCCGCGTTGCGTGCCTCCACAAGCTGCAACGCTGTAGTGGTCTTAAGGGAGCGGGCATAGTTCAGGCCTAAACGTAGGGAGCGCTTGCCATCCGGTTCGTGCTCGATGGTGCAGCCGGTGTTCGAGACCTGAACATCGACGGGCTTTACCCGCAGCTTGTGACGCTGGGCATCCTTAACCAACACGGCGGGCGTGTAAAAGCCCATCGGCTGATTGTTGAGCATGGCGCAGGTGAAGGCCGCAAGGTACTTCACTTTGAAGTAGGCCGAGGCGTAGGCAATGAGGGCGAAGCTGGCGGCGTGCGACTCCGGGAAGCCATAGAGGGCGAAGGACTGAATGCTCTGGACGATCGTCTCCTGCGTCTCTTTCGCGATGCCGTTGTCTTCCATGCCCTTGCGCAGCTTCACCATCAGCTCCGCCATGCGCTGCCAAGAACGCCGCATCCCCACGGCTTTGCGCAGTTCTTCTGCCTCCGCGCCGGTGAAGTTGCCCACCACCATTGCGATGCGCAGAAGCTGTTCCTGAAAGAGTGGAACGCCCAGCGTGCGTTTCAGGACGGGTTCGAGCGAGGGCAGCGGGTAAGTAATAGCCTCTTTCTTCTGCCTGCGGCGCATGTATGGGTGCATCATCTTGCCGACGATGGGGCCAGGGCGGATGATCGCGACCTGCACCACGAGGTCATAGAACTTCTTCGGTGCGTTGCGTGGAATCGAGGCCATCTGGGCGCGGCTCTCGACTTGAAACATACCCACCGTATCGGCGCGGCAGAGCGTGTCATAGACCTCTTTGTCGTCCTGCGGTAGCTGGGCAATGTCTATAGGCTCGCCGTAGTGTTCGGGGATGAGGTTGAGGCAGTCCTTCATTACCGCCATCATGCCGAGGCCGAGCAGGTCGATCTTGACGAGGCCCAGGTCGGCGCAGTCTTCCTTGTCCCATTGCACGACGGTGCGGCCCGGCATGGACGCGCGTTCCAGCGGCACGACGCGGTTGAGCTGTCCCTGACAGATGACCATCCCGCCGGAGTGCTGCCCGAGATGACGTGGCAAATCCTGCATCCGCTCGCACAACTCGACGTACTTGGCGATGCGCCAGTGTTTGAGGTCGAAGCCTGCATGGCGGAAGTTGTCGCCCATGGTCTCGTCCTTCTTACGCCACTCCCAGTTGCCGATGAGGCCAGAGAGTCGGCCCAATGTCTCTTCATCGAAGCCCAACGCCTTGCCCACCTCGCGCGCGGCGGATTTGCCTCGATAGGTGATGACGTTGGCGGTCATGGCTGCGCCCAACTCGCCGTAACGCTGATAAACGTATTGGATTGCCTGCTCGCGCTTCTCGCCGGAGGGCAGGTCAAGGTCGACATCGGGCCATTCGTTGCGGTTCTCGTTCAGGAATCGCTCAAAGAGCAGGTCCATGCCTACGGGGTCGATGGCGGTGATTTCAAGGGCGTAGCACACGACGGAATTGGCTGCGCTGCCCCGGCCCTGGATCAGGATGTCGTTGTCCTTGCAGAAGCGGACGATATCCCACACGATGAGGAAGTAGCCTGCAAAGCCAAGGGTTTCGATGAGGGCAAGCTCGCGCTCTGCCTGCTTCTTGGCTCGTTCGTGCAGTGCCGGGTCACGCTTGGGTGCGTAGCGATTTTCGATGCCTTCAGCCACCCGCTTACGCAGGAAGATCTTCATCGGCTCGCCGGTAGGGGTATCGAAGCGCGGGAACTCATAGCCGAGATCGTTCAACTCGAACTCCAATCGTTGCGAGACGAGCAGGGTGTTTTCAATAGCCTCGGGAAGATCGCTGAATAAACGGCGCATGGCCTGCGCGCCGCGTACCTGCCGCTGCGAATTAGCCTGCAACAGGCTGCCCGCCTTGTCGAGCGAGGTGTGATAGCGAATGGACGAGAAGACATCCAGGACTTCGCGCTCATACTGCGTGGCGTAGCGGACGCCGTTGGTGGCGAGAATGGGCAGGCGCAGGCTCTCGGCGATGCGAAGTGCGGCCTGATTACGTGCCTCTTCGGCACGGTCGCCGTGGCGTTGCAGTTCTACATAGACGTTGCTGCGTCCAAAGACCTCCGTAAGTTGTTCCACGCACTTGCGGCCTGCGGATTCGCCTCCGCTGTTCAAGGCTGCGGCCAATGGGCCTTCCTCGCCGCCGGTCAGGCATAGGAGCCCGTTGCCGAACTCCGCCAGATCATCGAGCCTTGCCGCACCCTCTGACTTCTGCGGCTCCCGCATTTTGAAGCGAGTGATGAGCTGGCAAAGGTTCTGGTATCCCGTCTGTGAGGCGCAGAGCAGGGGCAGGCGCACCGGCTGGGCAACGTGCTGGTGAGGTAGCCAGACCGGCGGTCGAATGCAGTCGCCCAGACCACGCACCGCGACCTCCGAGCCGATGTGCGCGCGAATGCCGTTCGTCTTTGCGGAGGAGTGGAAGCGCGCAACCCCGTACAGCCCGTTGCGATCAAGCAGCGCCATCGCAGGCATCTGTACTTCGACCGCTGCGCGAATCAGCGACTCCGGCTGCGAGGCCGCTTCCAGGAAGCTGAAGGCGCTGGCCGCATGAAGCTCGACATAGCTCTCGTCAGTCATACAGAGCCTCCAACTGCCAGCGTTTGCGTAGACGGTCGTGCGAGATGAGGCACAGCAGCGTATCGGCTTGAGCCGTTGCGCGGACATCCCACTCCTCGAAAGACCACACCTCGGACGACCACCAATCGCCGCTCTTGCGCCACGGGCCGTAGGCCTCCTGCACCGTGTAACGTTTGCCATGAGCGAAGAACGTTGTAAGGCAACGCCCATCATGCTGACCATGGAGTTCAAGCGGCGGGCGGCAGCGCCGCAAAGCAACGCTGTGCGTGCTCGGAATGTCTTTCTTCGGTACCGTGTTCGGAACGGCGAAGCGCTCCATGACGAAGCTGTCCGGGCGGTGTGTATCGAGCAGCCGGGCACGGCCTACGCGGTCTTCGCCGACCAGCGCGGCGATGCGGGCCAGCGTGACATCCAGACGCATCGGCTCGGGCGTCTGCGGGGCGAAGAGGCCAAGCTGTACCTTGCTGCGGTCGCCTGGCTCGGCGTGGACGAAGATGCTCAGGATGCCCGCAGATGGCGGGTGCGCCTGAAGGTCGAGATGCAGCAACTTCAGCAGCACCTCGCGTTGCAATACGGGCAATGCGGGTTTGATGGTGCGTTCGTGCTCGCCACCGCCATCTAGACCAAGTTTGATAGTCACGCTTGCCAGCGCATATGACCTGTTTTGTGCGCGGGTGAGCAGTTGGTCGAGCATTGGCCCGAGGACAAAAAGCAGCGAATCAAGCATCTCCACGGGCGCATCGAAGGCGACGAACTCCTCCAGGGTGAAGACAGCTTCCTCGGGAACCATGAGATGCGGGTGTTCGCCACGCGCCATCAACCGCAGCCGCTTTCCCGCCTGCCCCAGTCGGACGACCAACTCTACCTCCGGCAAATCGGCCAACTCTCCCAGCGTATGCAGCCCCCAGAGCGCCAGCGTATCTGCCTGCGTAGGGGTGAGGTTCAGAGCCGCCAGCGGTAGTTTGCGCAGGTGCTCGCGCTCCTGCCCCGCAGGGATGAACACTGGAGCCTTGCGAGCCGCAGGCGCAATACTGATGGAGGTAGGCAGGTTCGCACTGCCTGCAAGCTGCGCATGAAAGCGAAGCGCAGCCATCGCGCGCAGAATGTTATTGAGAGCCTGCAGCGCTGGCCCAAAGATGCGCGTTGTGCCGGTCATATCCAGCACCATGACGAAGGCGGATGAGGCCGTCGGCTGCACCTCGATTCGCGGGGTGAATAGCCCTGCGGCCTCCAACAGGGCGGCGCGTGCATTTCGCTCCTCCGGCTGAGAGCGCCGCAGCACGGAGAGGTCGGGAAAGGCGTCCAACTCGGCGCGTGTCATACCCTGCGCCACGCCCAGTTTGAGCGCCTGTGCATTCATGCTGCATACCTGCTCCAGCGGTGCATCGCCTGCAAGCACCACCACCGGCACGCGCTCCAGATCGGGCCGCAGGCGTAGGAGCGCCTGCGCCGGGAACTCGGGAACATAGACGCAGACGTACAGCGGCTCTATTACTTCGCCTGCGCCCATGGGGCCTCGCTTGTCCATGTGCCGGGTCGCTCTGGCTGCGGCGGCTTGCGAATCGAAACGACTCTCTCCGGGCTGCCATGGTGGCGCGTGCGCTCGGTCATGCCAGAGTAGCGAATCCCCGTCATGATGGTGTTCTCCGCTACCATCTGCCCGTTTTCCATGCGGACGACCAACTCCGCACTACTGCGGGCGCTGGGGTGTTGCGTCAGCAACAGCAGGCTGACGCGGGTGCGCTCGCAGGCTGCGCGGAAACGAAACCACGTCGCCAGCGGAATGCGCCATGCCTGTTCGGGCGGCGTGCTGCCCAGGTCGAGCACGATCAGGCTGAAGCCGCCATTTTGCAGGAGCAGATCGGCTGCACGCAGGGCTTGGTCAAGCGCTTGCCAGCGTTTGCCTGCCTCCCGAATCCCGGTCTGGGACAGATTGGAGGAGACTGCTTTCTCCACACATAACCGGCCACCGGAGGGAAGGCCAGGAGTGCGTCGTGGCAGCGGCTCGGCACAACGCGGCGTAATCGCAAGATTCTCGCCCCGGCGCGGTGGAAGCCGGTCGAAGGCGATTTGCTCCTCTCGTTTTTCAACGCGATATGCAAGAGGTCGATTCGCCACGCCCGGCGTCCCGATGGACCGCTTCTCGCGCCGGTTCTGCCGGGCTATCTGGTGATCGTGCAAACCGCCGTGCGCGGTCAGCATGGAGGCAATAGCCTGCGGCATATCCTTGCCTTCAGAGCGCGGGTGCGGGCTGCCACCACCCGTGTTATGAACCGGGCTGGACGAGCCTGCGGTAGGCACGGAGAGGCCTCTGGGGGCTTCAGGAGCGATGGATGAGACTGCTTGCTGGCCTGCGCCACATCGAATCCACAGCAGCCGTTCCAGGTCGACCCCGTTCGCGGCCACGGTCTCCGGGGATAGTGCATCCGCCACGTCTATCCAGGCGCATACATTCCCGTCACGCATGATCGTCGCCACATACGCCAAAGCCGCCGTTGTGCGCCCCGAACCTTCAGCTCCTACGAACTCCGTCAGGTTGCCTGCGGGCAAACCGCCATGAAGTAGCTGGTCTAGTTCCGCCAAGCCGCATTGCACCCGCTCCGGCTCCCTCCGTATGCGCGGGGAGAGAGCGGCAGGCATGCGCGCGCTGAGCGAGACGGCGATTTGATCGCGAAGGAGGGCTGCACTTTTCAAATTAATACCTTCGCCTTATATTCGCCTATCCGCGACGTAGCTGTCACCTCGGATCATAGGAAAACTATGGGAGCGCATCCGTTTATGTCTTTGAAAAAGAAAGGTTTAAGACACATTTTTCTGCTGACATTCACACAGTGCACGCGGGCAGTGCGCGTTATGGGTGGCTGCAAATCAGGGAGGGCAAATCGAAAAACGCCAAACGAAATGTCCCGCTCACCGGGCGAGTCTCTGCTATGCGGACGGCGCGCTTGGCGCACTCCTTATCAGATTTGGTCTTCCCCGGCGAAGTGGTCGGAAAGCCGCTGCTGGGTACAAGTCTGGGACACGCGCATATCAAACTCTGCCGCCCATTCACCCTGCAAGGAAAAAGCGCGTCCGGCATTTCATCTTCCCGAAGGAATTCGTTCTGCACTTGTTGCGTCATACTTGTCTGACTCGTTTAGGTGAGGCAGGGGCAGACGCGTTTACAATCATGAAGCTGGCCGGTCATTCCAGCGTTACAGTCAGCCAGCGCTATGTTCACCCGACGCCGGAGTCTGTAGAACGAGCTTTTGACCGGTTGGAAGCGCTCAATCAGAAGGCATTGGAACGGGTCAGTGGTGCAGAGTCCACACAAAATTCCCCACAGCGTCTTTTGAAGACGGCGTAAGTTGCTGAAGGGCCTATAGCTCAACGGTTAGAGCAGGGGACTCATAATCCCTTGGTTGGGGGTTCGAATCCCTCTGGGCCCACCACTCAAAAACATGCGTAGATACTACTCGCTCACTTCAACCAGAGGTGTCCAGAGGTCGCAACCGCGATTGATTGCAGGGTGCAAATACAAAACCGCGCTGAACGCATGCATCGCGTTCAGCGCGGTTTTTTAGTGCGGGTTGGGTTAGTGTTTCGGGGTGAAGCCGAAGGTGACCGAGAGGACGATGCTGCGGCCGGGCTGGATGCTGACCGTGTCGGCGCCGTTGATCGGCGAGACACTTGTCGGGTTGAACGAATCGGCGTAAGTCGTTCCGTTGGCTGAAATTACCGGCGCGGGGATCACCGCGCCGGCGGCGTTGTAGTTGGTGACGGCGCCAGCGATGCCGTAGCTGGTGAAGTTGTGCTGGTCGAAGAGGTTGTTTACGCTCAGCCGGATCTTCGTCTGATCGAAGCGCGTGCCGCGGCGCAGGGTGTAGTTGAGGAAGGCGTTGGTCACACCGAACGGGTTTACCGTGCCCTGGTTGTGGTACGAGCCGTTGTCCAGACGCTGCGTTCCGACGCGCTTGTTCAGCAGCCCGACGTCGAAGCCCTTGCCCTGGTAGGTAATTGCCTCGGCCTCGGTGTCGGTGGGGCTTTTGGCGACCCACTGGCCGCTGGGCGCGACCTCGGTCAGCAGAGGCGTCGCGGCCGTGCAACCCGCTCCGGCGATGCAGGGGGTGTAGACGTTGCCCTCATAGTAGGCGCGGCCTACCGTGGCGTTCAGGTATGCGCTCAGCCCGTGGCCGAAGTAGATGTTGCCCTCGGCCTCGAAGCCCTTGGTCACCGAGCCCGGCTGCAGGTAGAAGACTGCGGGGTCGAGGTTGGTGCTGGACGTGTAGCTGTTCTGGAACTTGATGTGGTACGCATCCATGTCGAGCGTGACCCGCTTCAGCTTCAGCACGGTGCCGCCCTGGTAGGTGGTCGAGCGCTGCTGCTTGGGCGGCTGCGAGATCGAAGGATTCGGGTTGCTGGGGGTGATCGTCTGGTTGTAGTCGTACACGTTGCTGGGCGGCACGATGGTTCCGGTCGAGACCTGGAAGTAAGCCGACCAGTTGTTCAGGATGCGGTAGTTGGCGTCGGCCGAAGGCAACCACGCGGTGTAGCTGCCGTGGTTGGTGACGAAGGGAGAGCAGACGGTCGGCGTGACCGTCGTGTTGCACAGGTTGCCGATCGTCTTGCCGTCATCGGCGAACTGCTTAGTGTCGATCTTGAAGTAGGAGAACTTCGTGCCCGCGACGATGTTCAGCTTCTTCGTCACATGGAACTCGTACTCGGCGTAGGGCTGATAGGTGTTGTTCCAGAAGAGCTCGGAGAAGTTGGGCAGGGTCTGGTCGGCCCAGTGGTTCACCGGATCGCTGGGGAACTGGTGACGGTTGGTCCTGGCCCACTCGTACCAGAGGCCGGCGCGCAGGATGCCCAGCTTCGAGGTCTGACTTACCTGCAGCGTCTCGCCGTACTTGCGGTAGCTGTTGTATTTGTCGACGCCGCAGGGCAGGGCGGTGACGCCGGTGCTCTTCTTGGTCACGCCGACGTTGCATGGCGCGATGGACAGGCCCAGGTAGCTGGTCGAGCCATTGATCGTGGTCGCATCGACGATCGGGGTGATGGCCGTGTACAGCTCGGAGTTGTCGTAGTTATAGGTGTAGGGCTTGAAGTCCAGCGTCAGGTGGAAGGGAAGCTGCGTCTTCAGACCGACGTACTCGAAGTCGGTCGGCACGTGGTACTTGTTGTACGTGTAGTTGAGCGGGTTGTAGGTATCGGTGTTGCCCGCGAGGTAGAACCGGATGCCGGCGCCGGCATAAAGTGCGTTGGCTCCCGTGCAGGTGTAGCCGGTTGCGGCGCCGTACATCTGGCAGCGCGTCGCGTTGAAGTTCGGCGTGTTCGCATCGACGAAGACGACTCCGGAGAAGCCCGTCAGCGTCGTCTTGTCGGAGAGCTTGTACTGCAGCTTGATCGAGCCCGCGTTGCGATTCTGGAAGTTGTTGCTCTGGTAGCCCTTCGAGTCCATGTGCTGGACGTCGATGAAGGTCATCAGCTTCTTGTTGGGCAGCGTCGCGCCGGAGTCGTACTGGACGTCGGCCAGCAGCGTGCCCCACGAACCGTAGGAGACGCCGCCGCGGATGTTCTGGACCGGTGAAAGATCCTTCGAGAGCAGGTGGATCGAGCCGCCGAACGGCGTGGGTCCGATGGTCGAGGCGGTGCCGGGGCTGCGGTCGAAGTCGATGCCGCCCAGCCACTGCGACGGGAAGAAGGCCCACGAGTGGTGCGTCGGCGAGTTGGTGTCGTAGAACGGCAGCCCGTCGAAGTCGATGTCGTATTCGCCGTCCGAGAAGCCGCGGAAGTAGGTGCTCGACTGGCCCAGACCAATGCCGTTGCCGTTGGTGGTGAAGGTGCCGGGCGCCATGTTGACCGCCTCGCCGTAGTCGGCCAGCGGCGAGGTGAAGTTCTGGATGAAGGCCGAGGTGATCTCCGTGCGGGCGGAGTGCTCATCGAGCAGCGCGTCCATCGGCGCGTAGGCCGCGGCGATGGAGTGCGTCGCGTCGGCGTCGACCGAGATCTCGTCGGTCGCGCCGCCGACCTGCAGGGTCAGCGCGAGCGCGTCGGTATGGTCCGCGCCCACGTGGACGCCCTTCTTGCTCGTCATGCGGAAGCCGGCGGTGTAGACCTCGACGGTATACGTGCCTTCGGGCAGGTTCGGGACGAGGAAGTGGCCCTGTCCATCGCTGGTCGCGTTGAAGGTCTTGCCGGTCTTCTCGTCGCGGATCGCGAGCTTTGCGGAGCTGACCACCGCGCCTTTGGCGTCGGTGACGCTGCCCTGCAGCGGCTGGCTGACCTGGCGGGCGTTTGCCGACAGCGTTGCGAAGGCCAGAAGGGACACCGCGGCAGCCATACGCAGGCAATTCGCAAGGGTTCTGGTCGATTTCATCGTGGCGTGTTGGGGGTTCATTGAGTGGTTCTTCCTTTATCTGGGGGATGAAAGTCTTTCGAGGGGCCGGCTCGAAAAGGCTGAGGCTTCAAAGGCTGCTGCAGATTGGGCGAGTCGCTGCCCAGGCGGTGGAGGCCGCCGTTCTCACAGGCTCTTGGGCGGTTGAGGGAATGGGGCGCTACTTCGCCGCTACGGCTGCATGCTGCTGTGCGTGCAACTCCGCGCTCGCAGCGGTGAGGTCATCCACGAACTTCGCGTTGGACATCATCGCGCCGAAGACCGCGAACGCGATGCGGCGGCTGGCCTCGAGGTCGCTCGGATAATGCACGCCGCAGACCAGCCGGTTGTGTGCATAGTCGTCCGCGCGGTCGAGGATCTCCTGCTTCTTCTCCGGCATCATCTCCGCCAGGGTGAAGCCCAGCAGATAGCCCGAAAGCGTGTGGCCGCTCGGATAGGAGTTGGGCGCCTCGGTCAGCTTGCAGACCGGGTGCAGCGTCTTGTCGCTCTGGTAGGGCCGAGGCCGCGCGAAGACCGTCTTCAGGTCGCCGCTGGCCGCGCCTTCCTCGGCATGGACGCGGGCGGAGAGCGCGGCTGTCAGGGGCAGCGTCTCCGGCTGAAACCACGCGCCGAAGACCGTGCGGTAGCTGAAGATGTCCTGTTCGGCGTCGTCGGCCTTGGCGGCGGCGACCTGCGCGGGTGAGCGCGCGGTCTCGATCCGGTGCAGGGTCGCCAGCTCGGCCTGCGTGGCGGCGGAGTCGGGGGCAGGCGGCGCGGGCGTCAGCGCGGCAAGGCGCAGCGCGGCGGGGTCGAGATAGAGGCTGGCCTTGGCCGCCTTCCTGGCGACTGCCGGTTCCTGCGCTACGGCCGGGCGTCCGCGTAATGCGAGGGCGAATAAAGAGACATGAAAGATCGTGCCGCAGGCAAGCATCCACGCGCGGCCCTGTCGTTGGGACATGTTGCGTTCTCCTGACATCTTCTTCTATGTGCCCAGTCTGGCAGCGCCCTGTTTTCGTTTTGTGACGGCACTGTGAACGGGCTGCGAATAATGAGTTAAGGAGCCTTAAGGTTTCCTGTCCTGGCAGGGCCATCGAGCTGCGGCGAACCGTGCGCGAGCGTGAACCACGTTTGGTACGCGATATCCACTCCTTTTCGTTGCCTTTTCGCGAAAGGGACTTGATTGGTAACCGGTCGCGCGACATACTCGCAGGAGCGTAACCAAAGCAGCAACCTGAGCCAGGGGACGCAAACAGACACGTGACCAGATACAGCCGCCAAGACGTACTGCGAATCCTTCACCTGCAGCCCCGACATCTCGCGGCCTGGGAGCGGGCTGGGCTGATCCCGACTCTCACGGCGGACGACGCCTACACCTTCGAACATCTGTCGCAGCTCCGCGCCCTGCGCGAGATGCACGCCGCGCGCGTCTCCTCGCGCAGTATTCGCGCCTCGTTCGACGCGCTGAAGGTCGCGGGGATGAACAACCCGCTGCTCGAAGCCAGCGCCGTCCGGCGCGGCGCCCGGCTGGCCTTTCGCCACGGCGGCGCACTGCTGGACCCCATGACGCAGCAGCTTGCGTTCGACTTCGAGACCTCCGCCACACCGCAGTTGCACATGGTTCGCGCCGGCGAAAAGCAGCCCGAGCGTCGCGACACGCAGCAGCACGCGCACCTGCAGGAGCTCTTTCTGCGCGCCGTACGGCTGGAAGAGGACGCCTCCACCATCACCGAGGCGCAGCTCCTTTATGAGGAGATCCTCTCCCTTAGCCCGAATCACGCTCCGGCGTCGATCAATCTCGCCACGATCTTCTATCATCAGCGGCAGTTCCAGCGGGCGGAGCAGCTCTACCGCCATGCCACGGTCGCCGACCCCGACTACGCGCTTGCCTTCTTCGACCTGGGCAATGTGCTGGACGAGATGCAGCGCCTGCCCGAGGCCATCGCCGCCTACCAGCGGGCGGTCGAGATCGTGCCCGGCTACGCCGACGCGCACTACAATCTGGCGCTTGCCTTCGAGCGCCAGAATGAGCGCCGCCGTGCGCTGCGCCACTGGATGGCTTACGTCCGGCTCGATCCGGTCGGACCATGGGCGAATCACGCCAAGATGCAGGCGCGCAAGATCCTCAGCACTGAGCGCCTGGAGATCGTCTCCCGCCGCGGTCGCAGCGTGCCCGTCGCGGGTTAGTCGCCGCTGGTTTCTATCGCCAAACGGCAGTTATTCCGAGCAAGAGACTGTCATCCTGAGCGCAGCGAAGGATCTGCTTCTCCTGAAGCGCCACGTCCTCCGCCCGCCGGTATCGCCGGTGGAACATAAATCCCAGCAATCCTCCCTTGTAATCATGCGCGTTTGACCACGAACCCTTTACACTGTGGTCAGGCCACACGATGAGCGCACAGTCCAACCCGGCACCGAAGGCTCCGCTGCCGTTTCTAGGACTTGCCTGCGCCGTCGGCGTCTCCTCGATCTACTACAATCAGCCGCTGCTCATCGATATGGGCCACACCTTCCACGGCACAGCCGGGCAGGTGGGCTTCGTCGCCGTGGCGACGCAGGCCGGTTACGCCCTGGGCATGCTCTGCTTCGTGCCACTGGGCGACGTGCTCGAACGCCGCTCGCTGATGATGAAGATGTATGGCGCGGTCGCGGTTGCGTTGCTGCTGGTGGCGCTGGCGCCCAGCCTGCCATTTCTGATCGCGGCCAGCGCGCTGGTCGGCATGCTGGCCTCGGTGACGCACATCGCGCTGCCCATTGCGCCCGATCTCGTCGGCGACGCACAGCGCGGACGAGCCATCGGCATCGTCATGACGGGGCTGCTGCTGGGCATCCTGCTCGCCCGCACGTTTGCCGGCTGGGTCAGCAAGATTCATGGCTGGGAGTATGTCTTCGTCGTCGCCGCCCTCATCAACCTGGCCTTCGTGCCGCTGCTGCGCTGGAAGATGCCCGCGCTGCCCCCCAAGCAGGAGATCACTTATAAAGATGCGATGATCTCGCTCTGGACGCTGCTCCGCACGCAGCCCCTGCTGCGCGAGAGCTGCGTGCTCGGCGCGCTGGCCTTTGCTTCGTTTTCCTGCTTCTGGACCACGCTGGTCTACCTGCTCGCCAGCCACTATCAGCTCGGCGCGGGTGTCGCTGGAACCTTCGGCGTGGTTGGCGCGGCGGGGGCGCTGGTGGCGCCGATCGCGGGCCGCATCTCCGATAAACACGGTCCGCGCTGGGTCCTGATGGCTGGCATCGGCACGCTCGCGCTCTCGTACCTGATGCTGTGGGGCGGGGAGCTGGCGCACACGCGCGTCGCACTGCACATCGCCGCGCTGGTCGTGGGCGTCATCGTGCTGGACATGGGCGCGCAGATGACCCAGATCGCCAACCAGACACGGATCTTCGGCCTGGTGCCCTCGGCCCGCAGCCGACTGAACACGGTCTATATGGTGTGCTACTTCGCGGGCGGCGCCATCGGGTCGGCCTCGGCGGCGATCGCATGGGACCACTGGCACTGGAACGGCGTATGCACGCTGGCTCTGACCTACATCGGCCTCGCAGCGCTGCGCCTGATCACCGGCGTGCCCGACGCTCCGAGGAACCAAAGCCAGACGGAGTCGCACAGCGGGGCGATGGTCAAGGCGTAGAGCAAAGGGAATACAAGACGCAGAACCTTCGCCGCGCTCAGGATGACAGCTCTTATTAGGGATAGACGAGAGGGTGTGGTGAGCGAGGCAGGGATCGAACCTGCAACCCCGAGCTTAGAAGGCTCGTGCTCTATCCGATTGAGCTACTCGCCCGTCTGCGTCTGGTGTTGATTGTAGCTTTTCTTTCTGTCATTCCCGCAGGGAATCTGCTGTCGTTCTTCGGCTACAGCCTGGACTGCGCCAGATCTTTGCTGCGAATCACCCCGACCACCGCCTCCAGCGCCTGCCCCCAGTTCTCGTAGGCCGACGCGGCATCCGCGCCGATGGCCTTTACGTAGACGCTGATGGCGAAGCCCTCCTGCGGGCCGGTCAGGTCGACCATCGCCGGGCGCAGGATGCAGTCCAGCGCCGCGTAGGGATGATCGAGCGGCTCGACATGGCGTTCCAGCCGGTGCAGCAACTGTTCGTGCTGGTGGAACGAGGCGAAGGTGGAGCGGTCGCGCCAGATCAGGTCGATATAACTGGCGAACCCCGCCGGCGCCTCGGCCGCGGGAATGTCCAGCTCGTACTGCAGCGCCTCCAGCTCGTCGGCGAAGTCGCCGTCCAGTGCATAGGCATCGCATTTGGCTGTAAAGACGGGCGAGCGGTTGGCGTTCAGCGCTCGCAGCGCCTGCATGATCGGCGCGTGCAGCTCGGCCTCGGGTAGATGGTCGAGGTCGTAGGGATTCTCGCGCAGGTCGACGAACTCTGGGCCGGCCGCTGCCGGGGACGTCGCTCCCGTCTCTGCGTACGACGTCTCCGCGAAAGACCAGGGAACCACCAGAACGGGGTCGTCCACCCCACATGCCACCGACCACTCTGCCACCATCCGGTTATTATCTCAGACCGCTGGCCGATTTCAGCGCCGTGCTAGCCCAGCACGAAGTCCACCAGTGTGGACTCCGCCCAGTAGCCGTCGTCTCCGGCGGCCGCATCGGGTGGCGCGAGAAACGCGCAATGGCCGCCGTGCTCCGTTTCGATCATGTGGATGCTGGGGTTGGCGTCGATCTTCGCGCGGCTCTCCCGCGTAATCAGCACGAAGGGGTCGTCGAGCGCGTGCAGGATCAGCGTCGGCACGGCGATCCGGTCGAGCACGCGCGCTGCGGCGGCCCGGTAGTAGTAGTCCTCCGCGCCGCGGAAGCCGGAGTAGAGCGCCGTAATCTTCTCGTCGAACTCGCGCAGCGAGCTGATGCCGGTGGCGCGGTTGGCGTCGTAGGCACGGGGGAAGAGGACCGTCTTGCGGCGATACCGCTTCAGCAGTGCACGCAGGAACTTCCACTCGTAGAGCCGGTTGGCGGGCGCATGCAGCAGCGTCGCCGAAGGCCCCAGGTCGACGGCGGGAGAGACGCCGACGACGCGGTGAAGCTCCGGCGGAGCGGCCTCGCCCACGTCGCCCGCCAGCTTCAGGACGAGGTTGCCGCCCATCGAATAACCCACCAGCGAGACCTGCCGCAGTCCGTACCGGTCGACGAAGTAGCGCATCACCGCCAGCACGTCGCCCGACAGGCCGGAGTGGTAGAGCGTCGGCGTCAGCGCCTCGGTCCCGCCGCAGTTGCGCATGTTCATCCGGACGACGTTCGCGCCGCGCTTCCACAGCTTGTTCGCGTTGCCGACGATGTACTGCGAGTCCGACGAACCTTCAAGGCCGTGCAGCAGGATCACCGTCGGCCGCTCCGCACGCACGCCGGCAGGCTGCCAGTGGCAGACGCACCGCACCTGGCTGGCGATCTGGCTGCCGCTCGCGGGCGAGACTTCGACCAGTTGTTCTTCCGGCGCCGGAAGCGTGTCGGTGCGCGGCAGGAAGTTGCCGACGATCGTCTGCAGGTGGCCGTTCGTCAGGTAGCGGCGGCAGAGGTAAGGCTTTGGGTTGAACTCGAAGCTCATCCGGCGGCGACCGCCATTCGCAGCAGAGCCGCGCCGTTCAACGCGCCGGTCGGCTCGTCCTCATGCTTGAAGTAGGCGTAGACCTCACGCCCAGCGTCGGTCAGGTCGGCAAACTTCGCGACAAATTCGGCGAGTTCCGCGTCCGTGTATCCGCCATTGCGCCGCAGCCGGAAGCAGGTATGCGCGGGCGCGGTGTGGACCTCGGGGCTGGCCAGGTCGTCGCTCTCGGCGATGCACAGCGCCGCGCCGAACTCGGTCATCAGGGCGAAGACCTCGGGCGCGAACCAGCTCTCGTGGCGGAACTCGAAGGCGATCTTCTTTTCTTTCAATGCGGAGATGGACAGGAATCCGCGCAGCCGGTCGAGGTCGAGCTTGAAGTTAGGCGGAAGCTGAAAGAGCAGCGGCCCCAGGCGTCCGGCATCGCCGACGGGCTGCAGGGCGGTGAGCAAGTCCGTCACCTGGCCTTCGCAGTCGCGCAGCCGGCTGAAGTGCGTGATGCGCTGCGGCGCCTTGAAGCTGAAGCGGAATCCCTCGCCGGTCGCGGCCAGCCATTCGGCGAGCATCTTCGGCGTCGGCAGCGCGCGGAAGGTGTAGTTCACCTCGACCGAGTTCATCTGCGAGGCGTAGAAGCTCAGGAATTTTTTGCTGGAGACGTTCGCGGGGTAGAAACCCGGCTTCCAGGTCGCATACGCCCAGCCCGAGGTTCCGGCGAAGAGTCCGTCCGGCGCCGCCGGAGGCAGGGAAGCCGGTTCAGGCTTTTTCGCAGCACTGGAGACAGGCATTCGCGGACCTTGCAGGGTTTTGCTGAAGAGAAGAGGTGTTTGGGGCGGCTAGTGGGTTTCGAACCCACGACATCCGCTGCCACAGAGCGGCGTTCTGCCACTGAACTATAGCCGCCACATTGATTCTGAGTATACCACCTATGGGCGAATGAGGCATCCTAAATGCAGGGGCGCGCCAAAAATGCCGATCACCACCAAACCCGAGATTCTCTCGCCCCGCCAAACCGCCAGCCGGAC
Source organism: Granulicella rosea (assembly GCF_900188085.1). Lineage (GTDB taxonomy): Bacteria > Acidobacteriota > Terriglobia > Terriglobales > Acidobacteriaceae > Edaphobacter > Edaphobacter rosea. Next base: position 139,146 of record NZ_FZOU01000001.1, on the reverse strand, counting down.
CGGCGATCGCGTCCGCACCGGCGGCCTGCTGAAGGATGAAAACCTCGACCTGCTCTCGCATCTGCTCGACGATTTCATCCGCATTCCCGGCACGCCGATCCGTTTCGGACTCGACGGAATCGCAGGGTTTATCCCTGGCATCGGCGACGTGATCGGCGGGCTCGCCTCGTCGATCATCATCCTTGCCGCGTGGATGCGGGGCGTGCCGTATATCACGGTGCTGCGCATGGTGGTCAACGTTGGCATCGAGACCGCCGTGGGCTCGATCCCGGTGCTGGGCGACGCCTTCGACATCTACTGGCGCGCGAACCGCCGCAACTATGCGTTGCTGGCCGGCAGCCTCGAAAGCCCGCGCCGCCACACGGTTGGAAGCTGGCTCTTCCTGGCCGGCCTCTGCATCGTGTTGACCGCGCTGATGCTCGCTCCGGCAATTCTGCTCGGCTGGTTACTCTTCCATCTGTTTCACGTACACCCACGCGGGTTGTGATGCGTTAGACTAGAGATATCGTCGGGGCGTAGCGCAGTCTGGTAGCGCATCTGGTTTGGGACCAGAGGGTCGGGGGTTCGAATCCCTCCGCCCCGACCATTGAATTCCTTTCGGGCGTCTCGCCCATCCCATTACAATCAACTTCTCCGGAAACCGTGGCGGCGTCATCCCCTGCGATGGCGCGGCGCGCACGGCATTCGGATCGCGCTTATCGCAGAAGCGACACTCTTCGCCGGTAGATTCGTCGTGGACCATGAGTTGGTCCGCCCGGCGAGCCAGATGATCCGGAAGTTTGACCATCGGGTGGTCCTTCCCATCTTCAGCCATCAGGGCGGAGGATAGGACCTTTCCGGGCGCCGACGCCACCTCCTTCAATAGAGAAGCAGACCTCGCAAGAGTCGGATAAGTCTTCCTAAGTGACAGAAAAATAAAGAAATTAAACAAAAAGAAAATTTTAGATTGACATCTTCGAGTGGCGGGCGGTAGTTTGCCGGTGCTCGAAAAAATTGCTTTTCCCGGTCTCTGTGGTCTGACCAGCATTCGAGTGCCTGTCACAGCTCCGCTTCAAGCACTGGAGTCCAGTTTCCCGAGGTACTGTTCATGTTGCCTGCCGTTCGTCTCGCCTGCCGGTCCGCTCTGGCGCTCGCTCTCGGTCTTCTGCTCGTCGCGCCGGCGGTCGTTCCGTCGGCCAGCGCGCAGACGCCGGTGATATTGCCCAGCACGGTCACCTCCATCGCCGGCAACACACCCACCGCGAGCACGGTGGGCGCCGCCTGCCCGACGAACGCGCAGTTCACCGCGACCGACACGCTCGGCAACGGATGCCCAGCGGTGAACGCCGTCTTCGCGGGCAACGAGCGCAGCATGGTCGTCGACCCGCAGGGCAACGTCTACGTCATCGCCGACACGACCAATCCGCAGGCTGTCCGCCGCATCGACGCGCGCACGGGCAACATCTCGATCTTCGCCGGCGCGGGCTCCGGCGGTTGCGGCGCCTCGTCCACGGTCTATGGGACCGTTTACTCAGCCACCGACAAGGTCGGCGATGGCTGCCCTGCTTACAACACCGGCGGCTTCAACGGCGGTCGCGGCCTGGGCATGGACCCCTACGGCAACCTGATCATCACGGTCACCGGCGACCAGGCGCTGCACTTCGTCTGCAACAACGTTTCGCCGCTCTGCACCGCCGCCCAGGCACGCGTGAACTACATGCGCAACATCGCCGGCTGCACGCCCAGCACGAGCGGCTACGGCACCACGGTCAGCGGCGCCACGGTCGGCTCCGCGGGCGACGGCACGCTGGCAACGCAGTTCAGCGGCACCTGCACGGTCGGGGTCAACGCGCCGCGTCAGGCCGCGGGCGATCGCTGGGAGAATGTCTACTTCTCCGACAACTCGAACAACCGCATCCGCGTCGTGCTGGGCGCGCCGTCCATTACGGTGAACGGCGTCGCCGTGGCGAACCCGCTCTATGCCGCGCTTGCGCTGAACAGCTCCTACGCGACGCCGACACAGGGGTATATCTACCCGATGGCGGGCGGCGGTACGGCCTGCTCGGCCAAGACGGACGCCGGCGGCGACGGCTGCCCCTACTACCAGACCGTGGTCGGCAGCACCACGACCGTGGCCGGACTCGCGGTCGACAACGACGGCGACTTCCTCTTCGCCGACGGCCTCGGCCGTCTGCGCACCGTCTACATGGGCGGCACGGCGATCAAGGCTGCTCTTGCCGCGAACGGCATTCTCGCTCCACAGGTTGGCTACTCCTATGCGCTCATCGGCAACGGCCTGGGTGCAAGCGGCGCGACCGGCGGCACGTTCCTGTACTACAACTCCAATCTTTCGGGCACATACCTCGGCACGTCGTACTCCCTGCAGGCATCGGCGCAGCGCATCGCCGTCGATGCCGCGGGCAATGTCTACATCGGGGACCAGGCGCAGGTGCTCTTCTACGACATCTTCACCGGCTATGTGAGGCGTCTGGGCGGCGGAACCACCGCGACCTCGTGCAACTCCTCCTCCATCGGCGACGGCTGCCCCATCGCGCAGTCGCTCTTCGGCGCGGCGAACTCCGTGCTTTCGGTTGGACTCGATAACCTCGGCAATCTGTACATCCAGGATTTGACGAACAAGCTGATCCGGCGCGTCTCCGCCACGGCTCTGCCCACTGCCGCGGTCAACGGCTCGCTAACCTCGAACCTTGTGGTGCATGCGCCCTCGCCGTCCTCGACGGTTGCGGTCTCGGCGCCGGCGAGCGCGGAGTTCAGCCTCGGCTCCACCACCTGCGCTGCGGCGAACTCCGACGGCACGGTCGACTGCTTCACGCCGGTCACCTATACACCGAAGGCCCTGGCCCAGCGGACGGAGCCGGTCGCTATCGCGACCACCGTTGGCGGCACGACCACCACCAAGGCGAACCAGCTTACCTCGCTCGCCACCGGCAGCGCGCTGGTCTTCGACCTCTCCGGCACGCCATCGACCTCGGTGCTTGGCGCAGGCACAACCGGAAGCACCGCCGTGGTGCTCGACGGCGCTGGCAACGCCTATGTCACCGGCACGCAGGGCATCAGCAAGGTCTCGGGCTCAACCGTCACCAGCGTCTCGGCGACTCCGGCCAGCTACATCGCGGTCGATGCGCAGGGCAACGTCTACGCGGCGAATGCCTCCGGCGTTAGCATTGCGAAGTACAGCTACAACGCCGCAACCGGGACGTATAGCTCCGGTACGGTGACGATTCCGCTCATCCCGATCAACGGCTCCAGCGTGCAGGGCGGCTCCGGACCCATGACGGTGGACGCCAACGGCAACATCTACATCGCCGACCTCACCAACAAGCAGGTCATCCGCTTCTCGCAGACCGCGAACGTCGGACAGCAGCTCACCCAGACCGCGCTCGGCTCGCCCACCGCCATCACGCAGGACTACTACGGCAACCTGCTCGTCATCGACGGAACCTCGGTCCTGAAGATTCCCGCTTCCGGTCTGGCGATCTCGACCAGCTCGCCCATCGCCAGCCCCCGGCTTACCTTTCCGACCGCGCTCGTCGCCCCCACCGCCATCGCGGTCGACCAGGGAGAGAACGTCTACGTGGCCGACAGCGGCAACATTTTGGCGCTCTCGCTCAGCGGTTACCAGTACACCATCCCCGGCATCTCCGGCTCGGGCGTCGCGGTCGACGGCGCGGGCAATCTCTACACCACCTCCAGCACGGTTGCGGGCATCACGCAGGTAGCGCGCAACGCGGAGAGCTATAACTTCGGCACGAATGTTTCGACCGCCTACGTCGGCGTCTTCCTCAACACCGGCGCGACCGCGGCCACGGGCTTCAACCAGACCGATACGGGCGGCAACTTCTCGGCGCTTGCCCCCGCCACGCCGCTCGCGACCTCCGGGCCGACCTGCAATCTCGCCTCGACCGCGCTTGCGGGCGGCGCGCTCTGCAATGTCTCGATCAAGTTTGCCCCCACGGCCTCGGGCAACGGCGTCGTCACCGACGCGATCACGCTGCTGCCGGCGTCCAACACGCTCGGCGGACTGACCGTCAGCGGCACAAAGAACGGCAGCACCGCGACCACCACCACGGCCATCACCGGCAACACCGCCGGTCTGATCTATTCCACCGGCACCGAGACGACCTTCACCGTCACCCTGACCCAGAGCGCCGGCGCCCCCGCCGGCAACGTCTCGGTCTCGATCGACGGGGGTACGGCGGTCGCCTACCCGCTGACCGCCGCGACCGCCTCCACCGCAACCGCCACCGTGCCGATCGCCGGGCTCATCGCCACCTCGCACACCATCGCCGCGACCTACGGCGGGTCGTCGGGCATCGCCGGGTCCAGCTCGCCGATCACGACCTTCTCCATCGCACCGGCCACGACGAGCGTCACATGGAACCCCGGCGCGACGACGCAGCCGTTCAGCGCGGCCATCGGGACATCCGTCCTGAACGCCTCCGGCTTCTCGGGCTCGACCAGCGTCCCCGGCGCCGTGGTCTACACGGCGACGCCCTCGGGCGGCTCGGCCGCGGAGATTCACTCCGCCAGCTACCTCGCTATCGGCAGCTACTCGCTGACGGCGACCTTCTACCCGACGGACTCGGTCGACTACACGGGTTCGACCGCTTCGGTCGCCAGTTACACCGTCACCAAGGCCAACACGTCCGCTCCGGTGGGCGCGTCGCAGATGCTCGTGGCCTCGGACGGCACCGGCAACTACACCACCGTGCAGGCCGCGGTGAACGCGCTGGGCACGACCGGGGGCTCGGTCTATATCAAACCCGGCACGTACACCGGCTTCGTCGCCGTGGTGCAGCCCAACGTCTCGCTGCGCGGCCTCGGCGGCGACCCGACCCAGGTCATCCTGACCAAGAACGCCGGAGCCTTCAGCGTCGCGCCGGGCACGGGCAACGGCTACGCGGGTGAGTTCACCTCGGCCAACACCAACGGAGCGCAGCTCGCCTCCGGCAGCACGGTCTTCGCGGGCGACGAGGGCTCGGCCACTCTGATCGTAGCGAAGGGCATCAACAGCTCCATCTCCACCTCCACCCTCACGCCGAACAACTTCTACAGCGAGAATCTCTCGCTCATCAACACCTGGAACACCGACACCACAACCACCACGACCACCTACCTGAGCGGCAGCGCCTGCACCGCGAACGCCGGCGTGGCCCGCACCTACAGCGATCTCTACAACAGCGGCCTCGAGTGCGCCTCGCAGGCGCTGGCGATCTGGACCACCTCCGACCTGGCCGTGATGAACAACGTCTACACGGCCAGCCTGCAGGACACCATCTACGCCGGCAGCCAGGGGGCGCCTACCCCGGCCCGCCAGTACTGGTTCCGCGGCAAGGTCACCGGCGACGTGGACTATATCTTCGGCGACGCGGCGGCGGTCTTCGACCATAGCAACATCTACACCGCCTTCCACGGCGCCACCGCCTCCGGCACCGAGACCATCGAGGCGCAGAACAAATCCGTCCGCACCGGCGCGACCGGCGATTACCTCAGCGGCTACGTGATGAACGGCGACACGTTCACCTCGCAGGCGCCGGGTATGACCGGCCTCTACTTCGGCCGCCCGTACGGCACTTACTCCACCTGGATCATGCTGAACAGCTACGTCGACCAGGTGTCGGCCGTCGGCTACATCGAGTTCTCCGGCGACAACAACCTGCCCACCTCCACCTACGGCGAGTACAACGACCTGGCGTACACCGATCCGGCGACCGGTGCGGCGGATGCCAACGGCGTCCTCTACCTGGGCTCCGGCGGCAGCACCGGCTCCGGCGTTACCGGCACGCGCGAAACCACCTCGCAGTCGCCCGGCACACCCATGGCGAACAATGTCGTGAGGACCAGTGTGACGCAGGCGCAGGCGCAGGCCTACTACCCGACGAACTTTCTGGGTACGACGGTCTCAAGCTCCACCACGCCGAACTGGAACCCCACCGCCGCGCTCGCCACGCAGGTGAACGCCTTCGTTCCCTCGGGCACATCGTTGTCGGTGAACGCCGGAACCAGCGTGACGCTGCTCATGCGTCCGCAGACCCCCGGCCTGGGCGCGGTCACCTACGGCAGCTACACCGTCCCCACCGGCTCGTACACCCTGACCGATACCTTCGGCGGCAAGGCGACCGTGTTGCAGACCGGGTCGCTCGATGCCGCGGGTGAGGCTTATTACACCTCCAGTGCGCTTGCCATCGGCGTTCACAGCCTGACGTGGAGCTACTCGGGCGACTCGAACTTCAACGGCTCGACCACCGGCACGGCCTACACCCTGACCGTGAACGGCACGACGACCAGCACGACCCTCTCGGTCAATACCGCCAGCCCGGCCTACGGCTCGGCGGTCTCCATCAGCGCAACCGTCAGCCCGGCCACCGGCTCGGTGACTCCGACCGGCTCCGTGGTTCTGACGGTGGACGGCGCCACCCAGATCACGCAGACGCTCGCCGGCGGCATCGCGAGCTTCTCGCTCACCGGGCTTTCCGCCGGCAATCACACGCTCTCGGCAGCCTACTCCGGCGACACGACCAACAACGCGAGCACCGGCACGGGCAGTGTTTCGCTCACGAAGGCGCCGCTCACGGTGACCGGCTCGAGCTTCGTCCGCGCGTTCGAGACCGCGAACCCGGCGCTCAGCTATGCGATCACCGGCGCCTTCTATAACGGGGACACGGCGTCCACTGCGATCAGCGGCACGGCCTCGGTCAGCACCACCGTCGTGCCGAACTCGCCCGCCGGCGCCTACCCGGTCACGGTCGCAGCCGGTACGCTCAGCTCCACCAACTACAGCTTCACCTATGTCAACGGCACTGCGACGGTCAACGGCAACGCCGCCCAGACCATCCTCTTCGGCGCATTGCCGAACATCGCCAACGGCTTGACCGTGCCGCTCTACGCTCGCGCGCTCTCCGGCCTGCCCATCACCTATACCGTCAGCGGACCGGCCAGCATCAGCGGCAACCTGCTCACCGTCACCGGAACCGGTTCGGTCACCGTCACCGCCAACCAGTCCGGCAACACCACCTTTGCAGCAGCGACCTCCGTCTCCAGGAGCTTTACCGCCCAATGATGACCGCAAACCACGTGAACACAGCACTCCGGCAGCGCCGCCGTACCCTGGCAGCGGCGCTTGCTCTCTCCATCGTTGCCCTGGCGGCCACCGGTTGCGGCATCGGCCTGCCGGGCACGGCGGACTCCACCACCTCGGCCACGGCGCTCGCCAGCAGCGGCATCCACGGCTACGTGCATGGCGGTCAGCAGCCGGTCAGCGGAGGCTCCATTCAGCTCTTCGCCGTCGGCAGCAGCGGTTACAGGTCCGTCGCCACCTCGCTGATGAACTCCGGCACGACCGTTACCACGGGCTCGGACGGCAGTTTCAACGTGACCGGCAAGTACACCTGCCCCACGGCAAACCCCGCCGCGCTCACCTATATGACGGCCTCCTTTGGCAACCCCGGCCTGGCCGCGGGAGCCAACAATACGAAGCTCGTGCTGATGGCGGCGCTCGGCCCCTGCAACACGCTCCTGGCGAACTTCCCCTTCATTTCGGTGGACGAGGTCACGACGGTCGCCTCGGTCTACGCCCTCTCGGCCTTCATGTCCGATGCCGCGCACATCGGGGCGCCCTCGGCGAACCTCACGGGCATCTCCAACGCGTTTTCGCTCGCCAATACGCTGGCGAACACCGGCACCGGCACCGCGCCCAGCCTGAACGCGCCCATCACCTCCAGCATCCCGGTCAGCGAGATCTACTCGATCGCCAACACCATCTCCACCTGCGTCAACTCCACCGGTCTGGACTCGAACTGCTCGAGCCTGATCTCGCTCACCACCGCGGGCGGCATCACGCCCGTGGACACGGCCACCGCTGTGCTGAGCATGGTGCGCAATCCGCTCAACCAGGTTGCCGCGCTCTACAATCTCGCGCCCTCCACGCCGCCCTTCCAACCCGCGCTGACATCCGCGCCCGCGGACTGGACCGTCGCGGTCAAGAGCACGGGCGGCGCTCTCAGCGCACCCACCGGCATCGCCATCGATATCTCCGGCAATGCCTGGGTCGCCAATGCAAGCGGCAACTCCATCACTCAGTTCGGCCCTGCCGGCGCACTGCTCTCCGGATCCACCGGCTACACCGCCACCGGCCTGCTCGGTCCGCAGGCGCTGGCCATCGACCAGAGCAACAACGTCTGGATCGCGAACTCCACCGGCGGTAGCGTCATCAAGTTGACGGCATCCTCCGGCCTGGTCCTCTCCGCGACCAGCTACACCGCGGGCGGCATCGTCAGCCCGTCGGCCATCGCACTCGACGGCCTGGGCAACGTCTGGGCGGCGAACTACACCACCGGCGCCATCTCCGGCATCACCTCGGCGGGCGCGGCCATCCCCGGCAGCCCATTCACGGCGAGCGGCACGGTCAGCCTTCCCACCGGCCTTGCGATCGACGCGTCGAACAACGTCTGGATCAGCAACTCCGGCTCCGGCGTCGTCTCGGAGATCTCCTCCTCCGGAGCCACCCTCAGCGGCGCCGGCTACACCGACGGCTCGTTGCTGGCGCCGGGCGGCATCGCGCGCGACCTGATGGGCAACACCTACGTCTCGGCCTCGGGCATCAACGCAGTCAGCGTCTTCGGCTCGACCGGCTCGGCCCTGACCTCAAGCCCGGTCTCCGGCACGATCTCTCTCCCGGCGGGCATCGCGGTCGACGGCGCGAACGTCGCCTTCATCGCGAACAGCAAGACGAGCGGCAGCCTCGCGATGCTGACCTCGCCGACCGGAACGCCGGTCTCGCTCGGCTCCCTGAATGCGCCGGTAGGCGTGGCGGTGGATGGCTCGGGCAACGTCTGGACGGCGAACTCGGGCGATAACTCCGTGACACAGTTCATCGGCGTCGGCACGCCCGCGACGGTGCCGCTGGGTCCTCGCTAGTCCAGGGGTCCATGCTCATTACCCTGACGGGTGGCACGGCGCCGGCCAACCTGGTTGCAGCGCTGCTCAATCTGGCTAATAACTCGTCGCTCAACACCACGGCGCTCTTCGAACTTGCGCCGGCCAACGCTCCGTTTCAGCCCGCGCTGAATATCCCGCCGCCGGACTTCACGATTCACCTGTCGTCGCCGACCACGCTCCAGCTCTCGGCGACCGCAGTGACCCTCCCGCAAACCGCTGTGGGCAATAGCCTTAATGGAACGGGGCAGTGGCGATTCGGCAGGGAATCCAGCTCGGAGGGGCAGATCCTTCGAGCCGGACTTGCCCGCTAGGCTTTCTTCTCTCTCACGCGCCGCCCTCTGACGTCCTTCTTGAAGTCGGTCGACAGCACCAGACGGAAGGCGCCGAAGGCGGAGTCGAAGTGCAGGCAGCTCAACTGCATGTGCGGCGCCATGACCTCCATCTCGGATGCCTTCGCGAAGACCTCCGGCGTATCGATGCGCGTGTCGCACGAGAGCAGCCCCTTCAGATTGCCGCCGATGGTGTTGATCAACTCGCCCACGGCGTCGCCCACGTCGGAGTTGAACGCGCCCGGCGTCTCCACGCCCATCACCAGGTGGGTGAAGGTGAAGGCGATCGATGGGCTGCACTCGATGCGCAGACTGCCCTGGCTCTCGCCCATGTATTGAATGCGGGCGGAGATGGCGGCCTGATCGTCGTCGGCCGCATGGTTCGGCGGCGAGGGGAAGACCTCCATGCCCGCCAGGATGGCAAAGGCCTGGGTTGCAACGGCGATCTGCGCTTCGAGATTTTCAGGTGTGGCCAGGTCGGTCAGCGTCATGGTTTGTCCTATCGCACGGAGTAGAAGGTCGATTGCCCGTAAAGCTTTCGTTCGAAGCGGTGGTCCATTCCGATCAGCGTCTCCGCGCAGCCCAGCACCAGCTTGCCGCCGGGAACAAGGTTGCGCGCAATGGAGGCGAGGATCTGCTGCTTGGTCGTAGCGTCGAAGTAGATGAGCACGTTGCGGCACAGCACCAGGTCGCATGGGCCGATGCCCGCGTAGCTGCCGCGCAGGTCCAGCCGTTCGAACCGCACCATCGTGCGGAGTTCCGGCTTCACCTGCCAGTCCAGCCCGCTCTTGGTGAAGTACTTCATCAAGAGACTTATCGGCAGCCCGCGGCTTACCTCGAACTGCACGTACTTGCCCGAGCGCGCGCGTTCGAGCACCTGATCGGAAAGGTCCGTGCCGACGATCTCCACCTGTCCGGGGGTGAAGCCGGCTTCGAGCAGGCTCATCGCCACGCTGTAGGCCTCCTGCCCGGTGGACGAGGCGGCGGACCAGATGCGCAGCCGGCGCGTGCCCGCGGCCTTTGCCAGCTCCGCGAAGACCGTCGTCTTCATCGATTCGAAGATCGTCTGATCGCGAAAGAAGAGCGTCTCGTTGGTCGTCATGGCCTCGACCACGAGCCGCGCCAGCGATGGCGCCCGCCCGCTGGCGACGCGGTCGCAGAGTGCATCGAGCGAGCCCAGGTTCTCGCGCAGCACGAGGGGGCGCAGACGACTTTCGAAGAGGTATTGCTTGTCCTCGTCCAGCACGATGCCGGATTCGGCATAGATGAACGTCTGCAGAAAGCTATAGCTGCGCGTGGACAACTCGCCGATCGAAGGCGCGGTTGGAAGCGAGCCGAAGCTCGTGGTCTGTGTCTGCATCGTCATCGGGTATGCGCCCTCTTCATCAGCTCCGGTACGATCCTGTGGATAGGCAGCACGGCGTCCGCCAGATGAGCGCCCACGACCGCGCCCGGCATGCCCCACACCACGCTCGTCGCCTCGTCCTGCGCCAGCACGGTTGCGCCGCGCGCCTTCAACATGCGCGAACCTTCCAATCCGTCGTAGCCCATGCCCGTCAGCACGGCGGCGATCGCGCGACCGTCGAGATTCTCGACGATCGAGCGGAAGAGCACATCGACCGCCGGCCGGCAGGAGTTCTCGCGCGGGCCTTCGTCGAGCGCCACGGCGAGCCCTCGGCCGGCTCGCACCACGCGCATGTGATATCCCCCCGGCGCGACGATGGCCTGTCCGGCCTCGACGGTCATGCCGTCCTTGCCCTCGCGCACCTCGATCGCGCATGCGCGATCCAGCCGCTCGGCCAGCATCTGCGTGAACAGCGGCGGCATGTGCTGCACGATCACGATCGGCAGCGGGAAGTCGCGCGGCGCCATGGGCAATGCCTCCAGCAACGCGGTCGGCCCACCGGTCGAAACGCCAATGGCGCAGATCTCGTGATATATCGTTGCGGCAGGCGAGGCCGCCAGCACGATCGGCTTCGGCGCCGGCGCCGCTTCGTCACTCGGCGAACCGGCGAAGCGAAAGAACTGCTTCACCTTCATGAGCAGCTCGACGGACAGGCGCTCAAACGCCGAGCCCTCCATCTGCGCGGGTTTGCCCACGTAGTCGCTCGCGCCCGACATCAGCGCCTCGATGGTGGTGTCCGCGCCCTGCGTGGTCAGGCTGCTCAGCATCACGACGCGCACATTGGCATGCCGTTTCGCGATCTCGCGCAACGCCTCAAGCCCCGTCATCTCGGGCATCTCCACATCGAGCGTCACCACCTGCGGCTTCAACTCGGCGATCTTCGTCAACGCCTCCAACCCATTGCAGGCCACGCCGACAAGCTGAATCGCGGAGTCGCTCTCCAGAATGCGCGACAGCATCCTGCGGATGACGACCGAGTCATCCACCACCAGCACTCGAATTTTCTCCGTCGCGGAGAGCGTCTCTGGAACGTATCTCATAGCTGCAAGTAAGCCTTTGATCTGCGTACTGTTGGTCCTGCATTTGTATCGTCTTCAAGATAGGCCAGGGCTTGCGCCGTGGCCTATCCGGATCCGCGCGCGAGCGACGCTCCGGCCCTTCCTCTCCTTGTCGCTTCAATAAGGCAACAACCCAAGCACCCTCAACTTGTCCGCGATCATGTCCTCCGTGAACGGCTTCATCACATACTCGTTCGCGCCACAGGCCAGCGCCGATGTGATGAACTCCACATGCGTCTCCGTCGTCACCATCATCACCGGCAGATCGTCGAAGCGCGGCTGATCGCGCATCTCCGCCAGCAGTTCCAGACCGTTCATCTCCGGCATGTTGAAGTCCACGCACATCAGGTCGAGATCGGTATCTTCGCCTTCGAGCAGGTTCAGCGCCTCGAAGCCGCCCTCCGCCTGCAGCACCTCGAACCCGTTGCGCACGAGGATGCGCGCCAGCATGTTGCGTATTGCCTTCGAATCGTCGACCACCAGCGCCTTCATCATTTCGCCCTCGCGTCAATATGTAACCGAATAGGATCGCTATGCAATGCGGAAGCGGTGCACCAGCACCTGCAACTGCGTCGCCATCTGGGTCAACGCCTTGGCCGCGTTCTCCGTATCGCGGGCGCCGTTGGTGGTCGCCTGCGCGGACTCCGCCACGACATTGATGTTGCGCGCGATGTCGCTCGTGCCGCGTGCGGCGTCGGTTACATTGCGGCCGATCTCGTTCGTCGTCGCCGTCTGCTCTTCGACCGCGGAGGCGATGGTGCTTGAGATGTCGTTCACCTCGTTGATGATCGAGCTGACGTCGCCGATGGCCTTCACCGCTGCCTTCGTATCGTTCTGGATCGCCTCGATCTTCAGGCTGATCTCCTCGGTCGCGCGCGCCGTCTCCTTCGCAAGTTCCTTCACCTCATTGGCGACCACGGCGAAGCCCTTACCTGCCTCGCCCGCGCGCGCGGCCTCGATCGTCGCGTTCAAGGCAAGCAGGTTCGTCTGCTGCGCGATCGAGGTGATGACCTTGATGACCTTGCCGATCTCCTGGCTCGACAGGCCGAGCTTGCTGATCGTCTGGTTCGTCTCATCGGCCATCGCGACGGCGGTGCGTGCGATGCGCGATGCGCCCGATGCGCTCTTCGAGATCTCGCGGATCGAGGCCAGCATCTCCTCCGAGCTCGCCGCGACGATGCTCACATTGGCCGACACCTGCTCGCTGTTCATCGACACCGCTTTTGCCTGCTGGAACGAGCCGTCGGAGTTCAGCGCAACCTGCTGGCTGATGCGCAGCAGCTCCTCCGACGCCGAGGAGACGCCCATCGCCGTCTCGCCGATGCCCGTGATGCTTGTCCGGAGATCGGCGATCAGCTTGCCGAAACCCGCAGCCACCTTGCCGATCGCATCGTCTCCCTCAACCGTCAGCCGGCGCGTCAGGTCGCCGTCGGCGGCCGCGGCCACGACCGTCAGCAGCTCGTTCACCTTCTGCTGCAGCACGGCGGCGGCGGCGCGTTCGTGCTCTTCGGTCAACAGCGTATCCTGCTTCATCTGCACGGCTGCCGTGATGTCGGTCGCCACCTTCACGACGCGGTTTACGCGACCGGTCACGTCGAACATCGGGCTGTATGTGGCCTGCAGCCATACCTCACGCCCGCCCTTGCCGAAGCGCCTGAACTCCGCCGTCTTGAACTTGCCTTCGTTCAGATCGCGCCAGAACTGCGCATACTCCTGACTGTCGCGATAGCCTGCTTCCACAAAACCGCTATGGTGCTTGCCTTTGATCTCGTCGGCCGCATAGCCGAAGGCGCGGCAGAAGTTTTCATTCACGTTGAGGCAGATGCCGTCGTTGTTGAATTCGATGACCATCTGGTTGCGGTTGGTCTCGTCCATCTGGCGCTGCCGGTTCTCTTCATCCACCTTCTGCTCGGTAATCAGGGTGGTCACGCTGATCACCTTGGTGACGCGCCCGCCCTCGTCGACGATCGGCACATACGTGCCTTGAATCCAGATGACGCGCTTATCCTTGGTATGCCGCTTGAAGGAGTCGTAGCAGCACTTGCCTGCCGCGAGCTCCTTCCAGATGTCGACCGCTCCGGGAATCTTCAGATCCGGATGCGTCAACATGCTCTGGTGCCTGCCGATCAGCTCTTCGCGTTCGTAACCGAATGCGTTACAGAAGCGATCGTTCGCCACCAGCATCACCCCGTCGGGGCTGTACTCGGCATACAGGTTCGCGTTGTCGATCGCGTAGCGTACAGCCTTCGCCTTCTGGCGGTCGAGCTCCAGCTCCGTAATGTCGTAGCGCACGCCGATATACTTGCGCGGCTTGCCGTTCTCGCCCATGACCGGCGCGATCACCGCGTCCACGTAATAAGGAGTCCCGTCCTTCTTGCGATTCTTGATGACGCCGCGAAAGGTGTTGCCGCGTCCGATCGTGCTCCACAGCTCCTTGAATGTCTGCTTCGGCATGTCCGGGTGCCGCGTTGTGCTGTGGGGATGCCCGATCAGCTCCTCGCGGCTGTACTGCGAGATCTCCACAAATTTTTCATTGATGTCGACGATGTCGCCCTTCAGGTCCGACTCGGAGACGATGCTCGTCATGTCGGTGATGGCGGCACGCACCTTGTACTCTTCCACCTGCTCCTGCAGGGCGTGCGCCGCCGTTGCGTCGATGCCGAAGGCCACCACCTTCTCGAGCATCCCGTCCGGACCGGGGATAGGGCTGTAGGAGCCCTGGAGCCACAGCGCACTGCCGTCCTTGCCCATCAGCCGGAAGGCGCCGGTCTGCGGCTCGCCGCGCTCCAGGCTCTGCCAGAACGCGCGATACTCCGAACCGTTGCGTTCCGCCGGCCCGGCCGTAAAGATGCTGTGATGCTTGCCCTCCAGTTCGTCGAGCCGATAGCCCGTCATGCGCAGGAAGTTCTCGGTCGCGGTCAGGATCACGCCATCCATGCCAAACTCCGCGATCGCCTGCACGCGGCTCATCGCCTCCAACTGGCGGGCGAGTTCGGCGGAGACGTTGAGACCCGCGGTGGCGGCGCGGCGCGGCGCTTTGCTGCGGATCATCTTGCGGACAGGGCTGGCAGTGGGCTTGGTCTTCAGCATGGCGTATTCCTCTCGAACTTTCGCGTACGGTATCGAACTTCAAAACTCTTTAGCTGCAGGCGTTCTCGAAGACGCGGGCCGTGTCGAGCACCAGCATCAACCCGTCCTTCACGTGGTACACGCATTGAATGAGCTGCCTCTGTTCAAGCGGCATATTCTCCGGCACCGGCGCATAGGCCGACAACGGGATGTCGATCACATCGCAGACCTCATCGACCAGCAGGCTGACGACCGAGTCGCCCGTGCGGATGGCGATGTTCACGCGCTGATCGTCGCCCTCGGCCGCCGGCAGCCCCAGGCTGCGACGTGTATCGATCGCGATCACGATCTGGCCGCGCAGGTTGATCAGGCCTTCGACCGCCTGCGGCGCGAGCGGCACGTGCGTCATCTCCTGTCGGCGGATCAGCTCCTGCACCTTCAGCACCTCGATGCCGAGAAAGAGATCAGCAACACGAAAGGTTGCATATTGGCGCGAGTCGGTCGGTCTTGGCGTCATGCGACCTCCCGCAGTACGACCGTGTCGTCCTGCGCCGTCGACCATTGGTCGCCGCTTGCGCTTACGATCGCATGCAGGTCGAGCAGGTCCGTCACCTTGCCCCCGATCACGGCGGAGCCCAGCAGGCCCGGCGCCGTGCAGCCGCGGCGCACCGCGATCGCTTCATCGACGATGTCGACGATCTCATCCACCACCACGCCGATGCGGCGCACGCCGTCGGTAAACACGATGACCTCCATGATCTCCGGCGCAAACGCATCGTGCGCGCAGCCGGGATCGAGCACCTGCGCGAGCGGCACCAGAGAAAGGATGTCGCCGCGATAATGCAGCACCGCCTGCCCGGCCGCGCGCTCGACGCGAGCCGTAGGCACCTTCTCGAGCCGCGCCACCATCGGCAGCGGAACCGCCAGTCGATGAAAGCTGCCCGCGCGAAAGAGCAGCAGCATCTGCGTTGGCGCGTCCACCTGCTGCATGCGTCCACGCTCCGCCTCCTGCCCCACGCCGGTGCGTCCCTGCAGGCTCGCAAGCCGCGCCACGCCCGCCACATCGAGGATCAAAGCTGGCAGGCCATCGCCCATGATCGTGCCGCCGAGATAACACTCCAGGCCCTTGAGCTGGCGCCCAAGCGGCTTCACCACAATCTCCTGCGTGTCGTGGATCGTATCGACCACCAGCGCGATCTGCCGGCCCTCCGCATGCAGCACCACGATGCTCACCACGTCGCGGTCGTCCGGCGCCGCGCTCTTGCCCAGCACCTTGCGCAGATACACCAGCGGCAGCAGCTTGCCGCGATAGTGAAAGATCGGCGTGCCATGCAGGCTCTTGATGCGCTCCGCGATCTTCGCGCCTTCAAGCCGCACGAGTTCCAGCAGGTTTGCCTGCGGCACCACGAAGCGTTCTTCCTTCACGCGGCCACCGGGCTCGGAGGTCAGCGCGACGATCAGCCCCGGTATGATCGCGAGCGTCAGCGGGATGCGGATGCGGATCGTCGTGCCGCATGGCTCGCCCGCGAGTATCTCCACGTTGCCGCCGATCTTCTCGATGTTTGTCTTCACCACGTCCATGCCCACGCCGCGGCCGGAGATGCTGGTGATCTTCTCGGCCGTGCTGAAGCCCGGCGCGAAGATCAGCTCGCGTGCGGCGCGGTCGCCCATCTGCGCGGCCTGCTCTTCGGTGATCAGACCCTTCTCGATCGCCTTGGCCTTCATCTTCGCCGGATCGATGCCCGCGCCGTCGTCGGCGATCTCGATGTTCACCACGCCGCCTTCGTGATAAGCGCGCAGCAGCAGCCGGCCTTCGGCGTCCTTGTCCTTGCCTTCGCGGATGGCGGGCAGCTCCACGCCGTGGTCGCAGGAGTTGCGCACGATATGGGTCAGCGGATCCTTGATCGCTTCGATGATCGTCTTGTCGAGCTCCGTGTCGGCGCCGATCATCTCGATACGTATCTGCTTGCCGCATTGCTGCGCCAGGTCGCGCACGATGCGCGGCATCTTGTTCCAGACCACGCCGATGGGCTGCATGCGCGTCTTCATCACGCCCTCCTGCAGCTCGCTGGTGATGAGATTCAGACGCTGCGAGGTCTTCTGCAACGTGGCGCTCTGGCTGCTGGTGTCCTGCAACAACTGGTTGCGAGCCAGCACAAGCTCGCCGACAAGGTTCATCAGCTTATCAAGCAGACCCACATCCACGCGGATGGTCGAGTCGATGGAGTTGGCCGCCTCGGGCCGTCTGCGCTCCGGCGCCGCCGCCGGCTCCGGCGCCTCTGCCTTCGCGACCATCACCGGCGCGGGAGCGGACGCGCTCTTCAACGCTACCTCCGCAACTGGCTCTTCTCTTATCGCCACAACTTCCGTCATCCTGGGCGCAGCTTCCGCCACGCCAGCGGCAGCTTCCGTCATCCTGAGCGAAGCCGAAGGAGCTGCGTCTGTTTTTGCTTTCGCTCTTGTCTTCACCGCAGCGGGAGCTGCGACCGGCGTCTCCTCCGCGGGCCAATGAAGATCGAGATGCGCCTGCTCCAGCCGCCCGATCAACTCCGCGCAATCCACCTCGCCCTCGCCGCCCGTGGTCTCGATGCTGATCAGCAGCATCTTGATCTTGTCGACGGCTTCGAGCACCAGCGAGATGA
This sequence comes from Granulicella rosea, assembly GCF_900188085.1. Classification (GTDB taxonomy): domain Bacteria; phylum Acidobacteriota; class Terriglobia; order Terriglobales; family Acidobacteriaceae; genus Edaphobacter; species Edaphobacter rosea. The sequence continues at coordinate 121,706 of NZ_FZOU01000001.1, read as the reverse complement.
GCGGCGGCGTCAGCTTGCGCTGGCCCGCGCGCACCTGCGACAGAATGTTCTCCGTGATGTGCGCCGTGCCGCTCAGCCGGTCGTAGCCGAAGAAGCCGCATGTGCCCTTGATCGTATGGATGGTGCGAAAGACGCTTGAGATCAGCTTCTTATTCTCCGGCGTCTTTTCGAGCTTCACGATCTCATCGTCCAGCGTGACGAGGTTCTCGTTGCTCTCGATCAGGAACTGGCGAATGTCTTCATTCATCTGCTCGCGTTCATTTTGATCCATTGCTCAAGCCACCCTCTCGCTAACCCACTTATCGGTGCGGTACTGCGGGAGCATTAACCTCCATCGAACCGCTCATGCCCGCCGGGCGCGGGCCGATGTAAGGAGAAAGCTCTTCCGGAGGAATGTTTCATGCGCGCGATGATTGTCGACGATTCACTGCTGCTGCGGTCGATGGTGGAGAGGGCCGTGCGCGCCGCGCACCCAGCCTTCAACGAGTTCGTACACGCCACCGACGGCATGGATGCGATCCAGGTGCTGCGCTCCGAGCTGCGCGCGAAGCAAAAGCTCGACCTCATCGTCACCGACACCAACATGCCCAAGATGAGCGGACTCGAGTTCCTCGAACGCATCCAGAAAGAGAAGCTCTGCGTCGGCACCGAGATCATCATGATCACCACCGAGAACAGCCCCACGCACCTGGCCCGCGCGAAAGCCGCCGGCTCCAAGGGCAACATCTCGAAGCCCTTCACGCCCGAGATGGTGAAGGCGCTGCTGGGCCCGCTCTTCCAGGGCCGCCGCTAGCTTATTTCGCACCACCCAGAAAGCCCGTCATCTCGACCGGAGCGAAGCGGATGGAGAGACCCCGTATTGGCTCTTGCTCTTGCCACTCTCGTTTGTCTTCCTCCTTCCGCACTTCGTCTATCCTTAAAGACCGAGAGCACGGAGAAGATGAAGACAAGCAGATGGTTCCACTGGAAGACCCTGGCCGCAAGCGCGATCCTCGCGGCGCTTGCCTACGCCGCATGGCGTCAGTTCAACGCGGCGACGGAGAGCTACAACCTGACGCACATGCGGGTCTACGCCGTGGCGTCGGTCATGCTCGCGATGGCCAGCGCGGTCAGCCTTGGCCTGCCTGCCATCGCGGCGTCGGAGAGGCAGCGCCGCCAGCGCGCCGCGGCCATCGTCGACACCGCCAGCCGCAGCGGCGACTACACGGCAAAGTTCCCCACGTCGGATCGGGTGATGGCCATCGGCCTCGCCTCGTTCACGGCGCTCTTCACGGCGTTTCTCTGGAGCCGCTCCTTCGACGATCGACTCCGCTGGAGCATCACGCTGCTGCTGACCGGCCTCGCCTGGTATGCCTACCGCGTCTCCGCGCTGCGGGTGCGCTTCACCAGCAATCGCATCACGATCCACATGTATCCCTTCGCGCCGTACGTCCAGCGCTACAGCGCGATCACGAAGCTGCGCGTCGGCCCCGGCAACGTACACATCCGCTTCGAAGATGGGCGCACGTTGAACCTCTGGTCGGGCATGGGCGAGGGCGAGGTGATCGTGAAGATTCTGCAGCGGAAGGTCGACATCGTACCCGAGACCCGCTGAAAACCATCCTGCCTTCACGCACGAAAAACCGCCGCATCGAGCCCATGCCCGATGCGGCGGTTGTGTTTCGCATTGCCGTGCGCTTACTTCGCGTTCACCGTAAGCGAGTACGTCGCCGAATGCACCAGGAAGCCATCGGTCGCGGTGATGGTGTAGGTGTAGGTTCCGGGCGCGGTGTAGGCGGCGTTCTCCGCCGGCAGATGCCCGCTGCAACCCGTCAACGATGTGCTGGCCGCGACCAGCACCAGCAGCATCAATGCGCCCCGCAGCAAGCGCCGCCCGTTGCGCCGGTTCAACCACAGCAGCAGACCGCTGCCCAGGCCGACGGCCCACATCCACTGCCCGCCGAAGCCGCCGTATCCGATCACGGTGTACTTCGAGGTCGTCCCGATCGTCACCGTGGTCGTCACCGGAGCGGTCAGGGCGAACACATTCGAGCCCAGCGTGCAACTGGAGGCCGCGGCATTCGTCGTGCAGCTCAGCGATAGTTGCGAGGAGAAGCCCGCCACCGGCGTCGTCAGCGTGCTCAGCGCCGCGCCCAGCCCCGCCACCACCGTGCCCGAGGTCGGCGTTCCCACGATCGTAAAGTCGATGCCATTGCCCGTCAGCGAGGACGGCGTGCCGGAGTAAGCCGCGCTCGAGGAGTTCACCGCCACCGTGCCGGGGCGTGGGCCCGTCGTCGTCGGTTTGAACGTCACGCTCACCGAGCAGCTTGCCAGCCCCGCCAGCAGCGCAGGGCAGTTCGTCGAAACGCTGTAGTCGCCCGTCGTCACGAATCCCGGCACGGTCACCGGACCGCTGGCGCTGTTGGTCACCACCAGCGTCTGCGTCGCGGTCGCTCCGACGTCCAGGTTGCCGAAGTTCAGGGTGGTAAAGTTCACCACCAGGTCGGGAATGCCAATGCCGGTCAGCGTCGAGGTCAGCGTCGTCGCGCCCGAACCGACCGAGAGCGTGCCCGGACGCGTTCCCGTCGTCGTCGGATTGAACGCCACGTTGATGCTGCACGTTCCGCCCGGCGTCACGCTGACGCAGTTGCTGCCCGTCACCACGTAGTCGCCGCTCGCGTTGATCAGCGTTACGCCCTCGGCGAAGGTGGAGTTGTTGGTCCAGGTAAAGGTCTGCGAGGCGGTCTGGAAGTTGATCGGCTGCGAGCCGAAGTCGGCCGAGGCCGGCGTCAGCGTTGCGGCCGTGCCGTCGTTGGTCAGCTCGAACAGGCTGTACTCCAGCAGCTTCTCCTGCGGAGTCATCGGCACAGCCGTATTGCACTCATTGGGGAAGGTCGTTCCGGCCGGGGTCGTCCCGTTGGACGGCGCCTCCACGTGGTACTCGTTGAAGAGCACGCGTCCGCACTGGTTGGTCGAGGCGCCCACCGGCGCGTTGAAGACGAACTGCATGACCGGGTTCGACGGCGGATCGACGAGCGTCATCCACGACTGGGTCGGCGGAATGACGCCGTTAAAGTCGTGCTTCAACGTGTCGATCGTGATCTGTCCCGGCGTCGTGGTCGCGCCCACCAGCGGCAGCCATGCCGCCAGCGTCTTGCCCTCGGCGAAGGTCTGGTCGATGACGCCGGTGCCGGAGTTGCCCAGCGTCGCCTGGTTGACGGCCCAGTTCACCACGCCCGCGAACGGGCCGTTCTGGTACATCCACTGGTAGCTGTAGTGGCTGGAGTAGACGCGTCCGCCGGCGTTCGCGAAGCCCACCAGGTTGGTGTACTCGGCTGCCGTCTTGGCCGCCGGATACGCCCCGCCCTCGCACGGCAGCATCAGCACGTCGTAGCTGTTCAGCACCGCCGGGTCGGACATCAGTGTGGTCTCGGAGGCGGTCGTCGACTGACTGATCACCGAGCCCGAAGCGCCGCTGCCCGCGAAGAGGTTGACGCGCCCCGTGCCGCCCAGATCGGTAAACTCGCTGGGGTCGATGCCGACCTTCAGCAGCACGCACTCCACCTGGTCGGCGGCGCCCGTGGCCACGGCAAACTTCGGAATATCGCCCTCCGCCTTCGTGCGCGGCATGCGTGCGCTGAAGGCGGTGTTGGTGCAGGCGGTCGTGATCGGCACCACCTGATCGGTGCGGCGCCAGCGACCGGACTGGATTACCAGCGGAATGTTCGCGCCCACCGGCACGTTCGTCAGGGTAAAGCTGCCGTCGGTGCCGGTCGTCGCGCCCACCAGCGGCGAACCCGAGGGCGGCGTACCCGGAACCGGGCAGCTCACGCCCGCCGTAAACGGGTCTACCGCCGCGGTCGGAATATAGACCAGCACATTCGGCAGCGGGTCGGTCCCGTTCGGCGTGTAGATGACGCCGCTGATCGAGGTGGTCCCGCCGTTCGGGCACGTGACCTGCTGCGTACACAGGCCGCTGGTGCAGGTCGTCGGCGCCTGGCCAAAGGCCGGAAGGCTGAGAGCGAGGAAGGCGAGAGCCGAACCAAGGGAAAAGCGCATAGAAGGGAAGCCTGCCAGCAAAGAAGATTCGGGGCGGTACCAGGTACAGACGAGGATTTCTGCGCCGGGATTACGTGGCGATCATTATAGAGGCAGCAGGCAAAGTCTTCGCCAAAACTTTCCGAACTCCGGAACGCGCCTCAGACGAACCCACCCACGGGCAGACGCACTCACCCCAGCGCCACCACCGTCTTCGCCGCCAGCCGTCCAAACGCCGTTACCGCCGCCTCCAGATCCTCCAGCCGCGTGTCTTCCAGACTGTTGTGGCTCAGGCCTTTGAGCGACTGCACGAACATCATCACCGTGGGGATGCCGCATCGCGCGACCTCGGCCGCGTCGTGCAACGGGCCGGACGGCAGCTTGTGCGCCTTGCCTGCCGTCTCCACGATCGCCTCTTCGCACAGCCCGATCAGCACCGGGGCGAAGGGCACGGGCTCGATGCTCCAGATGCGCGACCACTCCACGGTGCAGCCTTCCTCTTCGGCGAAGCGCTCGCTCGCGGCCTTGGCCTCGGCGAACATCCCGGCCAGCACGCCTGCGTCGAGATCGCGCATGTCGAGCGTCGCCTCGCACCTCCCGACGACCGCCGTCACAATGCCAGGAAAGGTCTTCACACTGCCCATCGTCGCCACCGCATCGGGATGCTTCCGCGCGATCGGACGAATCTCGAGCGCCAGCTTCGCCGCCGCGGCCAGCGCGTCGCGCCGCACCGCCATTGGGGTCGAACCGGAGTGAGCCTCCTGCCCGAAGAACGTAATCTGATGCCGTTCGACTCCCTTGGTGCCCAGGACGACGCCCAACGGCCAGCCCATATTTTCAAGCACCGGGCCCTGCTCGATGTGGAGTTCGAGGTATGCCGCCGCCTGCCCGCGCTCGTCCGCCGCCGCGCCGATCCCTTCGACCGCGACGCCGCAACGCGCCAGCGCGTCCTCCAGCGTTACCCCGTCCCGGTCGGTCCGGACTCGGTCCGCTGCAATGCTGTGCGTACCCGCAAAGGCCGACGAGCCGAAGAGGCTTCGCCCAAAGCGCGCGCCCTCCTCGTCCGCCCAGTCCACCAGCCGAATCGTCATCGGCGGCAGGCCGTCGTAGAAGACGGCAAGCGAGCGCAGCACCTCGAGTCCCGTCACCACGCCGAGACACCCGTCGAGCCAGCCGCCGTTCGGGACGGAGTCGAGATGGCTGCCCAGAATCAGCGACCGCTCGGTCGTCCCGCGCAGCGTCACCCAGCGATTGCCGGCTGCGTCCGTCGCGCGTTCGACCTTATAAGGCAGTGCACCCAGCTTGCCTTCGAACCACGCCCGCGCCTTCAGCCAGGTGTCGGTCCAGGCGACGCGCTGCGCGCCGTGCGTGTCGCCGGTAAGCGCCCGCAGTTCGGTCAGGTTTTCGATCACGTTGCTCGCAGTTACGGCAAAGCGGGAAGAGACTTCGGTCGGCACATTCACCTCGGGGTTGGGCGCAAGCTCTGCCGGGGGCAGTGCTGCGATTGTAAAACTCTTTGGCGGAACCACTCCCAAAGTCCGTCATCAACTACCTAAAAGCCTGTCATCCTGAACGGAGTGAAGGACCTGCTTCTCGCTCGAAGCGCCGCAGCTCTCCAGGCAAAAAGCAGGTTCTTCGCTGCGCTCAGAATGACAGGCTTTGTCCGAATACCACAAACCTGGTCCAAGTCCCTAAGACTTCTCTCCCGCCGTCCCGGGCGTAATCCCCGTGTTTCCCGGCGCCGAGGGGTCGATGGCCCCCAGCTTGTTCTCCGGCGTGGGCGACTGCACCTTCGTCGGTCCGCTTCCGGCGGTGTTGTGTACATCGCCCTTCGGCCCGGAGGGCTCCGCCGCGACCTTCGGGTCGTGCAGCGACTGTTCCTTGACTCCCGTTGCGACTGCCGTTGCCTGTGCCATAAACACCTCTGCCCGTTAGGAGTCCGAAGCGACAACCGCCGTTGCCCTCCGCAAGCGGTTTTAGGTTGTAGACTAGGCGCAGGCTCGTGCCGGTAGCGTTCGACCCTTCCAGGCCCATGCCGAAATCTTGCCCGATGACAGGACCCAGAGTCGTGACCGAAGTGCAGTCGCCTCAACGCCCCGCCCGCCTCCGCGGATTCCTCCGGCCAGCTCCGGTCCTGTCTTCCGCGCTGCTGCTCTGCATCGGTCTGACGCAGCCGGCCTTCGGACAGGCGGCGGCTGCCGCGCCCGCCGCCGCCGCGCCCGCTGCCGCCATGGCGCCGGCTCAGACGCCCGCCGCGCAGCCCCTCGGCGCCAACCAGCAGGACGGCGCCCGCGCCGGCGCCGACGACACCCGCAACCAGAACACCCGCGTGAGCCGCGGCTCCGTCCTCCTCGCGCCGCCCGACCGCCTCACCGACTTCCAGCGCACCGTGCAGGAGACCACCGGCCAGCCCCTGGCCATCTTCGGCGCCAGCCTCTTCGCCAATGTTCCCAGCACCTTCGCGCCGGTCGAGGATGTGCCCGTCGGCCCCGACTACGTCCTCGGTCCCGGCGACGAGCTTCGCGTCCAGGTCTTCGGCCAGGTCAACCAACAGAGCCTCTTCGCCATCGACCGCAGCGGCGATATCTCGCTCCCGCAGATCGGCCCCGTCCACCTCGCCGGGCTGCGGTTTTCAGAGGCGCAGACCTTCCTCAAGACGCGTCTCGGCCAGGTCTATCGCAACTTCGACGTCAGCGTCGGCATGGGCCGCCTGCGGTCGATCCAGGTCTTCGTCGTCGGCGAGGCGCGCCGTCCGGGCGCCTACACCGTCAGCTCGCTCAGCACGCTGCTCAACGCGCTCTTTGCCTCGGGCGGCGTCCTGCCGCAGGGCAGCCTGCGCGATATCCAGGTGCAACGCGGCAAGCAGACCATCGCGCACTTCGATCTTTACGACCTGCTGCTGCACGGCGACAAGAGCAAAGACATCCCGCTGCAGAATGAGGATGTCATCTTCATCCCCGTCGCCGGTCCGCAGACCGCTGTCCTCGGCTCCGTGCCCAATCCGGCCATCTACGAGACGCTGCCCGGCACGACGGTCCAGCAGGCGATCGACCTCGCCGGCGGACTCACCTCGCTCGCCGCCGGCGCGCATATCCGGCTGGAGCGCGTCTTCGAGCACACCATGCGCTCGGTCGTCGACGTCGACATCGCGCAGGGGCAGAACCCCTATGTGCAGACCGGCGATATCGTCACCGTGCCCGCCGTGCTCGATAAGTTTCACGCCAGCGTGACGCTGCGCGGCAATGTCGCCAACCCCGGCCGCTACGTCTGGCACGAGGGCATGCACGTGCTGGACCTGATCCCCAGCCGCGACGCGCTGGTGACGAGGAACTACTTCCGCCGCCGCAACGAGCTCGGCCAGATCTCGTCCGACTACGGCGAGAACCAGACCGCGCCCTCGGACGCGACCGAAGGCGCGGTCGGTCCTCACGCCTCCGCCACGCCGTCGCAGGCCATTCAACGCGGCAGCGCGCAAGGGCAGAGCGGCAACTCCGTCGCCACCGCGCTCACCAGCAACAGCGGCGTCTTCCAGGCGAAGAACGATGTCGTGCTCAGCGCGCCCGATATCAACTGGAGCTATGCCGTCATCGAGCGGCTCGACGCCCGCACCCTTACCACCTCGCTCATCCCGTTCAACCTCGGCAAGGTCGTGCTCGACCGCGACCCGGCGGAGAACAAGGAGCTGCTCGACGGCGACGTCGTCACCATCTTTTCGAACGCCGACATCAACGTGCCCACCTCGCAGCAGACGCGCTTCGTGCGGCTCGAAGGCGAGTTCGTCGCATCCGGCGTCTACAGCGTGCAGCCCGGCGAGACGCTCCGTCACTTGCTGAAACGCGCCGGCGGACTCACGCCAGACGCTTATCTCTACGCGTCGGAGTTCACGCGCGAGTCCACCCGCCGGGTCGAACGCCAGCGCCTGAACGAGTACGCGCAGTCGCTCGACGCGCAGGTGACCAGCGCGGCCGCGTCTTCGAACGCCAAGGCCATCAACGACCGCGACGCCGCCTCCGCCACCGCTTCGCTTGCCGACGCGCGCGAGGCTATCGCTCGGCTCCGCCAGCAGGAGCCCATCGGACGCATCGTCCTGCCGCTCACGCCGGACTCGCACGATATCGACTCGCTGCCCGACCTCGCGCTCGAGGATGGCGATCGCTTTGTCGTGCCGCGTCTGCCCTCGGTGGTCAACGTCGCCGGCCAGGTCTACAGCGCCAACGCCTTCGTCTACTCCAGCGGCCGCCGCACGATCGATTACCTCCGCCAGGCCGGCGGCCCGGATCGTCAGGCCGACGCCAAACGCACCTTCGTCATCCGCGCCGACGGCTCCGTCTTCAGCAACCAGTACGGCAAGGTCGACCGCGCGCTCATCAATCCGGGGGACACCATTGTTGTGCCGCTGCGGCTCGATCGCCGGGCGATCCTGCGCAATCTGCTCGATATCTCCAATATCGTCGGCCAGTTCGGTCTGGGCGCGGCAGCCATCGAAGTGTTGAAATAGTAGGCCAAAGGAGTTGCAGGTGTCGTTAGAGAGCCCCACGCCGTACCGCGCAGAGCTTCGCCCCGAGCCTTCGGGCCCGCCGCCAGCCCCTCCCTCCGGAGGAGAGCTGGACCTCTTCGCGCTCCTGCTGGTGCAGCAGCGGCACTGGCTGCGCACGTTTCTCTTCGGTGTCGCCGGCTTCTGCCTCATGCTCGCCTGGATGCTGACCGCCGTGCCGCGCTTCTCCTCCACCGCCGTGCTGCTGGTCCCGCAGGCCAACCCCAGCGCCGCCGGTCTGGCCCTGCAGATGGCCAGCGGACTGGACCTGATGGGCGGCGGCTTCGAGGTGTACGTCGACATCCTGAAGAGCCGCTCCCTGGCCGACCGCCTTATCGACAAGAACGGCCTGATGGCCTTCTATCACGCGAAGACCCGCGCGGACGCGGAGCGTGCGCTGGCTGCGAGCAGCATCTTCGAGGCCTCGAAGGAAGGCCTCATCCGCATCACGGTCGAGACGGGCGACAAGAATCTCTCAGCCACGCTCGCCAACGGCTACCTCACGGAGCTGGACCGGCTGAACCAGACGCTCGCCATCACCTCCGCGGGACAGCAGCGCGTCTTTTACGAGCGCCAGATGGTCCAGGAGAAGGACGCGCTTGCCGATGCTGAGGTCGCGCTGAAGCAGGAGCAGGAGAGATCCGGCTTGATGCTGCCGCCGGCGCAGGCGCAGGCCGCCCTGACCGCGATCGAAAACACACGCGCGCAGTTGCGGCTCCGGCAGATTCAGCTCAACGGCATGCTCCAGTCGGCCACCGAGCAGAACGTCGAGGTCGTCCGGCTGCGGGCGGAGATTGCCAGTCTCGAGGGCCAGCTCGCCGCCATGAAGAGCGGAAGCGGAGAAGAGGCCGGGTTCTCCACCTCCAAGGCGCCCGGAGAGACCCTCACCTACACACGGCTTGCGCGCGAGGTGAAGTTTCACGAGACGCTCTTCGAGCTGCTGGAAAAGCAGTTCGAGACCGCACGCCAGCAGGAGGCCAAGACCATCTCCATGGTCCAGATCCTCGATCCCGCCGTGCCGGCCGACCACAAGTCCTGGCCGCCCCGCACGCTTTACTGCCTGCTGGGCATCGCCGGCGGCCTCGGTTTCGGCTTCGTCTATACCTTTCTCGAAGCCTTCGTCCGGACGGTCGCGCGGAATCCGGAGAATCGCGCGCGGTATCGTCAGCTCGTGTCGGGAGGCGCCGATGAGACGCATGGTCCGGCGGCCCGGTAGCTCCGGCAAGCGAGGTGCGCCATGACTCTTTCGGTGATCGACTGGCTCGTCGGCGTGGCTTTTTTCACGTCGTCCTTCGACGTCTTCGGGGTGCTCAATATCGGCGGTTCGCTGCGTCCGGGCCAACTCATCATGGTCTTGATGCTGATCTGCGCCATGGCGAAGATGCTGCAATCCGGCGTGATCCTGCTGCCGCGCGGCGGCGTCTCGCTGCTCTGCTGGACGACGCTGCAGGGCGTGCTGCTCTATGTCAGCACCGCCGGCATGGGCGGCATCCAGCTTTATCTGCTGCTGGTCTTTACCGTCGTCTCCGTCTTCGCCATGCTGCAGGTCTATGGCCGCAGCGCGCATGTGGAGGTGCTGATGCGGTATTACCTCTACTCCTATCTCTTCATCGCCGGCTTCGGTCTCTTCCAGTTCGTCACGCCCTCGCTGCATCTCGGGCACTATCTCGTGCAGCAGTGGATCATCCATGGCGTGCTGCCGCGCGTGAACGGCTTCAGCTATGAGCCGTCCTTCTTCGCCACCTACCTGCTCATGGGCTGGATCATGCTGATCGACCTGCGGGCCTCGCGGGCGGAGATCACGCGCGACCCGCGCTGGCGCTACATCGCCTGGGGCGTCGGCATCATCTTTTTTCTCTCCACCAGCAAGACGGCCTGGATCTTCCTCGGCGTCGAGGGGGCGGCGCGTCTCCTGCCCGTGCTCTGGAGCGGACTCGGCGGCGCCAAGCGGCGTCTTGCCCGGGGAGATATTCGCATCGCGCTGCCGCGTGGCCGCGTCGTCGCGTTGATGCTTCTCGGCGCCGTGCTCGTCGCGCAGGGGCTGCGCACGCTCTCGCAGCATCTGGACCTCAATACCTTCCTGCAGGGCTCCGGGTTGAACAACACCGCGGCTCACTCCGTCACCACGCGCGCGATGCAGTTCGACGACACATGGACCGTCTTCAAGGAGCAGCCGTTGATCGGTCGCAGCATGGGCGGCGTCGCCGCGCGCATCGCGGAGCTGCACGGCCAGCAGGTCGCCACCGCCGCCGACCTGAAGGTGAACTGGGGCTTTCCCGTACTCATCGAGGTGCTGGCGGGCAGCGGCGTGCTGGGCATCCTGCCCTTTCTGTGGTTCTTCACCGCCATCACGCTGGGAGAGTTCGCGCTCATCCGCAGGCGTTGGCAGGATGAGCGCGCCAAGTGGCTGCGTGCGCTGGTGCGCGCCCTGCTGTACGAGTTTGCGATCCTGCTGGTCGATCAGAATCTTCTCCGCGTCTACTTCTGGTTCCACGTCACCATGGTGGTTATCGTGGGCTTCCATCTGCGCCACGCGGAGAATCTGCCCTACCGGCTCGCACGCCGCTCCGTCCCGCTGGGCTCCGGGGTGGCGGCTTGAGCGTTGCGCGCGGGGTGCGGTCGAGGACATGGGCTACGCCAGTGCTGATGCTGGCTGGGTTGCTGACCCTCTATCTTGCGCCCTTTCTCCGCTACCGGCCCTACGATATCGACAACCCGTGGTTCCTTTCCTTCTCGTACAACGCCTGGGTGGACCACATCGTCGACGACCGGTTCATGAGGATGCGCTTTCCGGGCGGGATGGACGGCACCCAGCTCTTTGGACGCCTCGCTGCCGCGCTGCAGGGGCTGGTGCTCGCTCCCGCTGGCTGGCAGCAGTGGCCGGCCGCGGTGCTGTCGTCCGTCTTTGCGGTGCTTGCGCTCGGCCTGTGGCAGTTGCAACTGCGGCGGCTCGGCTACACGCCACGCTACCGCGCGCTCTTCCTGCTGGCGGTTGGGCTGTCGGAGCCGTGCGTCTCCATGGCGAATAAGTTCCGCTACGAGTTCCTGAGCTTCGCGCTCATCTCGCTCGGTCTCCTGCTGGTAGCCTATGCGCGTCCCGTGCCGGGCCTGTTCATCGCCGCACTGGCGGCGGAGATCGAGCCTGCCGCGCTGGCTGGCATCGTCGCGGCCCTGGTCCTGACCTATAGCCTCTATCCGGCCACCCGCCGGCTGATCCTGGCGCAATGCGCCGCGCTGGGGGCGGCGTTGCTGGTCTATCTCGCGCTTCATCCCCATGTCTTCTCGCTGCTCCGCGGCATGGCGCCCGCCGCCGGAGGGAAGGGCTTCGCCTTTACTGGCGGCTTCTTTGCCTCGTATTTTCTGGCTCGGCTGCGGCATCTGCCGGAGCTGGCCTGCTTCCTGCTGGCGGCGGTGGTTTACTGGCGCCGCCGCCAGCAGTTCGCCTCGCATGCGCTGGCTCTCGTCGCACTCGCGCTGACGATCTTCTCCATCGCGATGCCGCACGGCAACCCGTCCTACATGATCTTTCTCTATCCCGCGCTGGTCGCGCTGGCGCTCACGGCCTTTCGCGCCGAGCAGCGCGCCGGGCTCGCCGCCGCCGCGATCGTCCTCTATACGATCCCGCAATATCTGTATCTCTTCCATCTCACGCAGGGACAAGGCTTTCGCGCGCGCGATATCCAGACCGTCCACGCCGCCGTGGAGACAGCCGCCGGCCAGTTGGGGTTGAACGACCGCGACCTCCGCATCTACGGCGACTACCGCCTCTGGTTCGCGCATCCTCAACGCTACGTCGCGGCGGCGGAGAGCACTATGTCCGAGGCCGGCAACGCCAACCTCTATCTCTGCTTCGATCGCCCACCGGAGAGTCCCGAACTGGCGCCGCGGCAGGTGCTCTACTGTCCGGAACTGCTCCGGCTGGCGCCGCTCCGGCCCCTGACCACGCTCACCGTGAACCATCAGTTGCTTCGCCTCTACGCGCGGCAATGAACTCTCGGCAACGGCCGCCCCGGTTGAGGTAAGCTCACAAGAAACTTCGCTCGAAGCGATGGAGAGAGATGTCGGATTTGGCGGGTTGGATCGAGACCGGAGACGCCGCCATGAGCGCGCCCAGCGTCGCCTGCGTGCTCGTCAACTGGAACGGCTGGCAGGACACGATCGATTGTCTCGCGTCGCTCCGTCTGCAGGCCTACCCCGGCCTGCGGGTCATCGTCGTCGACAACGGCTCGACCAACGACTCCGTATCCCGCATCCGCGCCGCGCACCCCTGGGTGCAACTGGTCGAGACCGGCGCCAACCTCGGCTTCCCCGGCGGCTGCAACGTCGGCACGCGGCTCGCGTACAGTCAGGGTGCGGATTACGTCTGGCTGCTCAACAACGATACGGTCGCGCCGCCCGATACGCTCTCCCGGCTCGTCGCGACAGCGCGGCGAAACCCGCAGGCAGGCGTCGTCGGCGCGATCCTTTACTACGCGCACGATCCCGCGAAGGTGCAGGCCTGGGGAGGCGGCAGCTTCAACCTCTGGACCGCCTACGTCTCGCACTTCACCGCGCCCGCCGACTTCGGGCCGGAGTCGGCCTTCTTCACCGGCGCATGCATGCTGCTGCCGCGATGGGTGCTGGAGCAGGTCGGCATCCTGCACGAAGGCTTCTTCATGTACTGCGACGACGTCGACCTGTGCCTCCGCCTTCACCGCGCCGGCCACCCTCTCGTCCTTGCCGAAGGCACGGCCATTCTGCACCGCGAAGGCGCCAGCAGCCCCAGACACAGTCCATTGATCGACCAGTTCGCCACCACCTCGACCCTGCGTCTGCTCTTCCGCCATGCGCCGGTTCCGGCCGTCTCCGGAGCCATCTATCTGCTGCTGCGGCTCGGCAATCGTCTGCGGCGGCGGGAGTGGAGCAACTTCACGGCCGTCCTGCACGGCGTGCGAATCTTCCTTCAGGAGCGCAACCGCGCCTTTAGCGAACGCCTCTAAGGAACCTCTGATTAGGATAGGTCCGGGCTTTAGCCCGGACAATAAGCCCCGCAGAGTCAGTGGGGCTTTAGCCCCTGGGATATGGGTTGCGGACTTAATCAGAACGTCTCTAAAACGGCACGGTCGATCATTTGGCGTTCTCTCCTGTCTCGTCTACACTCAGAGGCAAGAATGCGCAGCCAGATCGATACCTCCGGCAACCGCGATGTGCAGGGCCAGACCGAAGCCGTGAAGCCACGATGCCGCGCCTGACCATCGATCTCCGCACGTACCGCAACTCCGGCATCGGGCGGTACCTCCAGAATCTCGTCCCGCAGCTTCTGCCCCTGCTGACGGCCGATTCCATCCGCGTCGTCACGCGTCCCGGTCTGCTGGGCGAGGCTGCCTGGCTGAGCGATACGCGCCTTCAGATCGTCGAGACAACGGCCGCCGTTTACAGTCCTCAGGAGCAGCTTCTCGGCCTGCGTGGGCTTTGGGGATCGCCCGACCTCCTTTGGATTCCGCACTATAACGCGCCGCTTTACCATCGCGGCCGCATGGTCGTCACCATACACGACATCGCGCCGATCGCTCTGCCCGCCCTGCTCGACAGCGAACTGAAGCGCCGTTATGCGCGTCTGCTGATCGAGCGCGCGGCAGCGCAGGCCTCCGCGCTGCTGACGGTCTCGGAGTTCACCGCCGGCGAGCTGGTCGCGAAACTTGGCGTCGAACGCTGCAAGATTACGGTGACGCATCCCGGCCTCGACGCCGGCTGGCCCACCCAGGCCGAGCCGCATCGCGAAGCCGATGGCTGCCCCTACCTGCTCTTCGTGGGCAATGTGAAGCCGAACAAGAACCTCACCCGGCTGCTGGAGGCCTTTGCCCAGGTGGCTGGTCGCCTGCCCCACCGCATCGTCATCGCCGGACGCGTCCACGGACTTGGCACAGGAGACGCAGCCGTCCTCCGCCAGGCAGCGAACATGGGCGACCGCGTACGCTTCGCCGGCGAGGTCTCCGACGCCGAACTCATCCAGCTCTACGCCGGCGCGGCCGCGCTGGTGCTGCCCTCGGTCTACGAAGGCTTCGGTCTGCCTCTGCTCGAAGCCATGCAGCTCGACTGTCCCGTGCTCGTCTCGAACGCTGGTTCGCTGCCCGAGGTCGCCGGCGACGCGGCCCTCTACTTCGACCCGCACGACGCCTCGTCGCTCGCCCAGTCTTTGCTTGCGGTCCTCGATGCGCGGCGGATGAACGCCCTTCGCTCCGCCGGCCGCCGGCGGCTGGAGCAGTTCAGCTACGCTCGCTGCGCCGCGGACACCGCCCCGGTGCTGAACCACCTGCTGGGCTGATCGTGTCGTACGATTCGCGCCGTGCATCGCCCGTTTTTTTCTCGTGACACCTCTCAAGTTCGCTGCGGCTATGCCGATGAACGCAGAGACAGAAGCAGTATTGGGTACGGCTCGGCCGGCCCAGCTTGCTTGAACAGGAAGCCCGGAAGGAGATCGAAGATGAGCGCCATCGCAAGCATCGATTTGAGTGGAGTGAGCAGCCTGCCCGTGAGCCAGTATGCGGGCCAGTATTCCGGCCAGGGCTCCAGCAGTTCGTCCGTCGCGCAGTTGAGCCCGCTGCCCTCGACGGCGCAATCGAGCGCGTCGGTTGCGAAGCAGCAGACGGCCAAGACGACCGATTCGGACCAGGTGCAGCTTTCTAAACAGGCCGAGGCGCGCCTGCTCTACTCCCAGGGAGAGAGTCTGGCCGAGATCGAGGCGACCCTGGGCGTCGGCGAGACCATCATCACCAGCTATCTCGGCATCACCAACGGCACCGAGACGCTGGTCGCCGCCGCCACGGCCGCCGTCGAGAACAAGGCCGCGCAGAACGCCGTCGCCTGAAGCGGACCCGGTCACCCGCATCGGCCTTAAAGCAACCCATCTGGGAGAATTTGACTCTATTGCGGCATACAGAATGGTCAGACCGGGTTAGACTGGTCGCAGCTTAAAGAGGAGACACGAGCTCCCTACAGGAAGATTGCTCGACCCAGTTTTTCCGAAACGAACCTCCGCAGACTTCCCTTGGCCTTTGCGGACGCGCGCTGTAAGCCCTTGATTTTTGACCTTAGCGGATCGATCCAGCACACGAGCGAAGAACGCGCATGCTCGTAGATGGGCCTCTCATGCAGACGGAATCCGAGCTTCCCGGCGTGCAGCTCGCTTCGGCGACAGCAGATCTCTACGATTACACGATGGCGACGGGCGGCTCACGCAGCCAGCCGCGCGAGGGCGTGCGCGGGGCAGAGTCGCTGCCTTCGGCGCACTTCCGCTACCGCATCGTCAAACGCACGACCGATATCGTACTCATCCTGATGGCGTTGCCCATCCTGTTGCCGGCGCTCTTGATCGTCGGCCTGCTGGTGCGCCTCACCTCGCCCGGACCTACCTTCTTCTCGCACCGTCGCATCTGTCATAACGGCGCCTTCTTTTCCATGTGGAAGTTCCGCACCATGTGCGTGAACTCCACCGAGGTGCTCGATCGCTACCTGAAGAAGCATCCCAAGGCGCGCGCCGAGTGGAATCGCAGCCACAAGCTGAAGCACGATCCGCGCATCACGCCGCTCGGACGCTTCCTGCGCCGCTCCAGCCTGGACGAGCTTCCGCAGGTCTGGAACGTCATCACCGGCCAGATGAGCCTCGTCGGACCTCGCCCCATCGTCGCCCAGGAAGTAGAGAAGTACCGCGAGCAGTTCACCTTCTACACCCGCGTCAAACCCGGCGTCACCGGCCTGTGGCAGGTCTCCGGCCGTAGCAAGCTCACCTACGACGAGCGCGTCAATCTGGACGCCGACTACGTCCAGCGCTGGTCGCTCCGGCGCGACCTCTGGATTCTGCTGCGCACGTTCCTCGCCGTCGTCAATAAAGACGGGGCCTACTAGCATCACCCCAGACTGCCGTCATCTCGACCGAAGCGCAGCGGAGTGGAGAGACCCCCGCATTTCGCCCTTTTCCATGGCTCGTTCCTGTCCGGCGTAGACGTATCGTCCAATTAGAATGAAGCCATGAAGCGTGGCAGCAAACTCAACCGGCTGATGGACCTCTGGGTCGGGACTCCGCTGCTGAACGCGCTCGCCACGGTGCGCCACCGCCGCAAATGGCCGAGCCGGGTGGAGCGCATCGGCGTCATGTGCTCCCCGGCGCTGGGCGATACGCTTTTGTTTTCGGCCGTCCTCCGCGACCTCCGCGCCGCCTATCCGCAGGCGCACATCACGCACATCTGCATGCCCCAGAACCTCGCCGCGGCGGAGATCATCCCCGGCGCCGACACGCGCGTGCGCATCGAACTCACCAAACCGCTGGCGAGCGTCCGCGCCATCCGCGCCTGCCGGTTCGACATCCTGCTGGACTTTTCTTCCTGGCAGCGGCTGACGGCTTTTTACACGATGCAGTCTGGCGCTCGCTTCACCGCCGGCTTCCGCACCGCCGGCCAGCATCGCGGGCGCGGATACGATCTCGCCGTCGAGCACCGCAACGATCGCCACGAGTTGGAGAACTTCCGCGCGCTGCTGAGAGGCCTCGGCATCGTCACCGGCGCCGAGCCGCAGGTGATCCTTGCCGAGCCGCAGGCGGAGCCGCTGCCGGGCGAGGGCGACATGATTGTCTTCCATCTCTGGGCCTCGGGCGCGCGGAGCTGGCTGCGCGAGTGGCCGTCCGAGCGCTGGATCGAGCTTGCCCGGCGCATCGGCCGCCCGGGGACGCTCTTCGTCGTCACCGGCGCCCCGTCGGATATGGAGCGTATGCAGCCCTTCGTCGCCCAGATGCAGCAGGCTGGCCTGCGCGCCGTCGCCTTCCGCAGCCCGGACGGCTTCGTCTCGCTGGTCTCCGTGCTGCACCGCGCGCGGCTGGCGGTCAGCGTGAACACCGGCGTGCTGCACCTGGCGGCTATCGCCGGCGCGCCCACGCTCGGGTTGAACGGCCCCACGGCGAACCATCGCTGGGGCCCCGTCGGACGCTGCGTCCTGGGCATCGGCCCGGCCGATGGCAGCGGCGGCTTTCTCAACCTCGGCTTCGAGTACGACGGCCATCCGGAGGACACGATGGAGCGCGTCACGGTCGACCAGGCCGTCGCCGCCGCACGGGATCTGATCGGGCGCTGCCGCCCAGTCCTGGAGGACGCCGTTTAAATGGACTCCATGCGCGACATCCTGAAGCAGCAACTGGGCCGCAGCCTGCGGTCGATGCCCGACCTCGACCGCCTCGCCGCCGCGTGGCCGGTCGCCTGCGGACGCGCCATGGCCGAGCGCGGCCAGGTCGTCGGCTTCACCGACGGCGTCATCCAGGTCGCGGTCTCGGACGTCACATGGCTCAAACAGATGATCTCCATGCACGGAACTCTCGAACGCGAGCTTGCCCGAATCGCCGGAGTGAAGTCCGCCGGGATACACTTTGAACTGAAGAAATAGTTGAGGCCGGCAGCCCGTTTGAAACCGGCCGGATGTTTTGAACGGGCGGGACTTCAGTCCCGCCGCCAAATTTGCCCCGCCGCGCGGTTTTAGCCGCCGAGGGAATGCCGGGGAGCTTTCAACCCCCGTCAAGAGGATGAATATGAGTGAGACAGTAGAATTCGCCGAGGGTGTAACGCTGGCCGATGTACGCCGCGTCGCGGAGCTGGCCAACCTGGAGTTGACCGCCGAGGAGGAGCCGCGCATGCAGCGCGACCTGAACGCCATCCTCGGCCACGTCGCCCAGCTGAACGAGCTGGACACCACCGGCGTCGAGCCCATGGCGCAGGTCGGCCAGATGCTCGCCCTGCCCAAGGACGAGGTCGGCCGCGCGCTGCGCCTCGACGAGGTCCGCCCGTCCGTCAACCGCGCCGCCGTCATGGCCTCCGCGCCCGAGTCCGATGGCCGTTTCTTCAAGGTTCCCAAGGTGATTGAGCGCTAATGTACGAGACAAATTTCAAGATGTTGACCATCGACGAAGCCAAAGCAGCCGCCTCCGCCACCGAGCTGGCCGAGCGCCACTACGCCTTGATCGCTGCCGAAGACGGCCCCGTCTCTCAGGGAACGACAGGGAAGGGAATCAACAGCTTCCTGGCCCTGAGCCGCGATCGCGCCCTCGCCCAGGCGGCGAAGGTGGACGCCGCGCGCGCCGCCGGGCAGGATCTCGGTCCGCTGGCCGGTGTGCCCATTGGGATCAAGGACGTCCTCACCATGACCGGTTCGCCGGCGACGGCGGGCTCGTTGATTCTGAAGGGCTACCTGCCGCCCTACGACGCCACCGCTGTCACGAAGCTCGAAGCCGCCGGCGCCGTCCTGCTGGGCAAGATCAACTGTGACGAGTTCGCGATGGGTTCGTCGAACGAAAACTCGGCCTATGGCCCGGTGAAGAATCCAAAGGCGTTGGACCGCGTCCCTGGCGGTTCGTCGGGTGGTTCGGCGGCCGCGGTCGCTGCCGGATTCGCCGCCGCGACCCTCGGCACGGACACCGGTGGGTCGATTCGTCAACCAGCCGCATTTTGCGGCGTGGTTGGAGTTCTGCCCACCTACGGACGCGTCAGCCGCTACGGCCTCATCGCCTTCGCCTCGTCGCTCGACCGCGTCGGCCCCTTCACGGCCAACGTGAAAGATGCGGCGACCATGCTGCAGGTGCTCGCCGGCAAGGACCCGCTTGACGCCACGACCTCCGACCAGCCGGTCGGCGACTACGTGGGCGCGCTGGCGAAGCCGGTCGATGGGCTGCGCATCGGCGTCCCGGCGGAGTACTTCGGCGAGGGCCTCGACCCGGAGATTCGCGCCGCCATCGAGCGCGCGCTCGACGGCCTGAAGTCGCTCGGCTGCACCATCGTGCCGGTTCATCTGAAGCACACCGCCTACGCGATCCCGACGTACTACGTCATCGCGACGGCCGAGGCCAGCTCCAACCTGCAGCGCTTCGATGGCGTCCGCTTCGGCCACCGGTCCGGCGATTCGAAGACCCTGTCTGCGATGTTCAAGAAGACCCGCGAAGAGGGCTTCGGCCCGGAGGTCAAGCGCCGCATTCTGCTCGGAACCTACGCACTCAGCGCGGGATATTACGACGCCTACTATAAGAAAGCCCAGCAGGTTCGTGCGTTGCTGACCCGCGACTTCCTCGAAGCCTTCGAGAGCTGCGACGTCATCGTCGGCCCGATGACGCCGACCCCGGCCTTCAGGCTGGGCGAAAAGACCGACGACCCGGTCGCCATGTACCTGGCGGACATCTACTCAGTCGCGGCGTCGCTTGCGGGCATCTGCGGCATGAGCGTGCCCTGCGGCGAAACCGCCGAGGGCCTGCCCATCGGCGTTCAGATCATGGGCAAGCACTTCGACGAGGCCACCATGCTGCGCGTCGGGCAGGCGATCGAGACGCTGCAAAACGCAGCCGGTTGAAAACATGTTGAAAAGCCTGCCGAAAACATGCGCAAAAGCCGGTCGAAAGACTGCGCAAGAGCGGTGAATCGGCTGTGATTAAGGGCACGGCTTCAGCCGTGCCGTAAAGCGTGGAGTAGAACGCGGCTTTAGCCGCTGAGGTACGGTTTTCGGCTTGCGCGCATCGAGCGTCATCCGGAGACCACAAAAGATCGAACCGTCCGGGCCACCCGCCCGGACCCTATACAGAAGCGGAAAGATCGAAGGGATTCAGCATGGGCGACCTCGTAGAGATGGGCGGAGCACGCAAGCCGGAAGAAGAACAGGAACAGCAGCAGCCGACACAGCCGGAGGGCGGCATTCGCGCCTTCGATCAGGAGGGCCGCGAGGTCATCGTTCCGCGCGAGGAGTGGCGCACCAATGTGCTGCCCAACATGCTCCGCGAGCTCTGGGACAACCCTGAGCAGAGCTACCTGCTGATCCTCAACTCGCTCAACGACGGCTTCGTCGATGAGGTGGCCGAGGCCGCCGAGCACCTGTCGCTCACCGATCCCATCCCCGCACGCGGCGCCTGCATCTGGGGCATCGTGTTGATTCAGCAGGGCAAACTCGACGAGGCGCAGATTGCGCTGGAGGTTTATACCGAGAAGCACGGCGATGACGGCTCCGTCCTCACCAACCTGGCTAAGGTCTACGCGGGCAAGGGCGAGACGGCGAAGGCCGAGGAGACCCTGTGGCGCGCGCTCGAGATCGAGCCGAACCTCGACAACGGCCTCGGCTGGTATGTCGCGCAGGAGCAGGAGAAGGGTGGCGAGCCGGCTGCGCGTGCGGCGCTCGAACGCGTCGCGGCGTTGCCGGGAAGCTGGCGCGCGCTGCTCTGGCTGGCGCGTCCGGCGCTGGCTGCGGGCGACCTCCCCGCCGCGATAGAGCTCTACCGCGAGGCGCTCAGCCGCGCGAACAAGATGGTGCAGGAGCTTGGTCTGCCGGCCATCCCCGGCGACTTCCTGATGCAGATGAGCGGCGACCTTGGCGGCGCGGGCTACCTGGCGGAGCTGGTCGAGCTGACCGGCCCGGCGTTCGTGCCGGAGATGCACGGCCTGCCCGTCGGCAACAACCTCATCAAGGCGAACTACGACCTTCAGAACTACGCGGCCGCAGCGCAGATCGTCGCCGCACTGGACGGCTTCCAGCGGCCGGAGTGGCGCGATGCGCTCAACTTCTGGCGGCAGGAGCTGGCCAAGGTGCAGGGCGGCGCGCTCGGCGCACCCGTCTCCGGCGAGGTGCAGATCGGCATGCTGCGCATCGACGGCCCTATCTGGTTGCCGATGGGTTCTCCCGCGTGGAGCCTCTTCGGCGGTGAGCAGGCGCGCGGAGAGGTCTCGGTCACCTTTCTCGGCGGCACGGCGGAGACGCCCAAGGCTGGCCCGGAGGGCATCGACGTTCGCCTGGCCGACATCATGGGCCGCATGACGCGGTCGCTGCCGCTCTTTCTGGCCGAGCAGGTCGCCATGCGCACCGCCGTGCAGGGTCGCGCGATGCTCCCCTGGGCCACCGGCCCGCAGAGCGGCTTCGTGATTTCCAGTTCCGCCTGGAGCGACGAGCAGACGGCCGCGGCGGTTGGCGGTCAGACGGGCGCGCCCGGCGTCGACCCGACCGCCAGCACCTACGCCGTCTCCGTGCATCTCGACGCGACGGTCGAGCCGTGGACCGCGGAGCTGGCCTTCATCCGCGTCGCCGACGGCGTACGCATCGGCGAGATGTTCGCCGAGTTCCCGGCAAGCGCGCCCGAGGACGGTCTGCCCGGACTGGCCGACGAGGTGGTGGAGCTGCTGGACGCCGTCGCGCCCGGCGCAGCGGTCGTCTCGCCGCGTTACGAAGTTCCCGCAGACCAGGCCTTCTCCGGCTACCTGTTGCGGCTGGAGCAGTTGCTCGCCGTCCGTTGCGCTTCGATGGACGCCACCGGGCAGGGCGCGCCGGCCAACTTCCTCAACGGCGAGCGCGACATCCTGGACGGCGAGTTGAAGATGTGCAACGACCTGCCGATGAATGTGCCAGCCCGCCTGTTGCTGGTCGAGACGATGTCGGCTCTGATGCGCGTCAAGCCCGAGGTGGTGGAGGAGTATCGGGAACGCGTCGAAAAGTTGATGGAAGAACAACCGCTTGCGGTGTAAGCCATGTGTTTCGAATGACACCCACCTTTGCTCCCAGATGGGTGATGAAGTTCATTGGATTCCGCGTTTCGAATCTGTATAGTGTTTCTTACCAGCAGTCCGGCGCAGGCTGGTAACACCAAAAATGTTGCGATCACGTTGCAGCGCAGCGAACACGACCGGCGGATTTCCGCCGTATCGAAAGGATTTTTCATGACCCGTCGCATTGGACTTATCGCCCTCGTCATCCTGATCGCTCCCCTGGCTGCGCACGCACAGACTGGCTGCGACAACTCGCCCGAGAACCCGACCATCGTGCTCGCCCTGGTGGGCGGTGCGGGTGCGGCCTTCACCTCGCTGCGCGCACGTCTCGGACGCAAGCGCTAAATCATCTTTCCGCCACGCCTTTTGCCGGAGTCTGGGCCGCCCGAAATCATGGGCTGTATACCCAGACTCCGGCAAAAGGTTGTGCGCAACACGTTTACGGGAATGAGTGTTTCCTTTACTGTTACACGGATTCGAGAGATATGAATCCAAAGGAGATAGTCATGACGATCACAAACGTGAAGGCGATGGTTGCGAAGGTTCTCACAGTTGGCGTACTGGCGGGTGCGGTTGTGATGGCTGCTCCGGCCAAGGCTGAGGCTCAGGGTTTTGCCGTTGGCGTCCGGTTCGGCGCCCCCGTTCGTCCGGTGTACGTCGCGCCCCGCTACTATGGTCCGCGCTACGTGGTTCCGGCCTATGGCTACGGCTACGGCTATCGCCACGACGGATGGGCGTATGACCGCTACCATCATGGCCCGGTCTACGGCTATCGCCGCTAACTGGTACTTCAAACTTTTGCAAAGCCGGTGCGAACTCTCGCACCGGCTTTGCCGTTTGTGGCGGGTTGTTTGCCTGCGTTCGTGATGACTAGCAGTTTGTCCGATGAGGACGGTCTACGGTGTAAGCGGCCGGTAGTAGCGGTCTTCCGGTTCAGCGCAGCCCTGGCAGAGCGTCTGCCCATCGACCACTCTCTCGCGGTCGTAGTTGATGCCCTCGCCGCACACCGCGCAGGCGATGCGGGCGGACTTGTACCCCGGCATCTCGCGCGGGTGCAGCGGCACGGCGACCCACTCCTCGGTGAAGAGGTCGGCGTCGGGCATCTCGCGATAGGCGTGCATCTGTTGCTTGTTCTTGTCGGCGATCTCGGGGTAGAGCTCGCGCGCGCGCTGCTTGGACGACTCCCGCGCGGCGACCCGGATGGCCTTGAAGGTGGGAACCTCAGCGCTGGGAAGCGGTTGCGTCAGGTCCACAAAGGTCGCGGCCATCTTGCCCCAGTCGCGGAACTTGAGCGCGCGCTTGCCGAGGCGGCAGCCGGTGACGACCGCGATGGCGTCGGTGGCGCAACGATCGATCTCGACATAGGTGACGAGGCGTTTGCGCTCCGCGCCGCGTGGATCGGTGACGCCCAGCCGCTCGCAGGCCAGCATCGCCATGCGCACGCCGAGGATCTGGCCCGCGCAGAGGTGGCCGTGCGCGACTTCGGCCTCGCGGAGGAGGGGTTCGAGGCTCAACATGCTGTGATTCTACCCGGCGTACGATAGAGCCAGACCCCAGCATACGAAGGTAAGCCGTGTTCCATATCCAAACCCTCATCTCCGCGCTCGACTTTGCCGGTATTGCGGTGGGCAGCATCGGCGGCGCGCTGCATGCGTACCGGCATCCGCGTTACGACTACGACATTATCGGCGTGCTCGGGCTGGGGCTCATCTCGGCGCTTGGCGGAGGCATTGTGCGCGACGTGCTGCTGCAGCACGGGCCGCCGCTGGCGCTGGTCGATGTCTACTACTGCTATGTGGCGATTCTGGCGGCGCTGCTCACGCTGCTGCTGGTGGCGCGTATCGACCGGCGCGCCGAGCAACTGATGCTCTACATCGACGCGGCGGCCATCTCGCTCTTCGCCGTCTCGGGCACGGCGCGCGCGGAGAGCTTCGGTATGAGCTGGCTGCCGGCGATCATGCTGGGCGTGGTCACGGCCGTGGGCGGAGGGTCGCTGCGCGACGTGCTCAGCGGCTCGACCCCGCGCGTCTTCGAACGCGGCAACTTCTACGCGATCGCCGCCGCCCTGGCCGCGGGCGCGTATCTGCTGGCGAGCACGCTCGGCGCGGAGCAGATATGGGCGGTCGCGACCGGCGTCATCGTCGGCTTCACCCTGCGGATTTTGAGCATCCTGCTGAACTGGCGGACGTTCTCGTTCCGGCGGCGCGGACGCGTGAAGGCTTAGACGAGTCATGGAGCAGGCGCGTCGTCGTGGCTCTCAAACCAGCCGATCACCCGGTTTTCGAACTCGGCATGGGCGACGAGCGAGGCTTCGCCGTGCGCCGCGCCCGGTACGATCCAAAGCGCGCAGTGGCTGGCGCAGAGGCGTTCGAGCTCCTGCGCATGATGCATGGGGATGTCGACGTCCTTGTCGCCGGCGATCAGCAGGGTCGGGGTTGCGGCGCTCATCACGGCCGCCTCGGGATTCGCGTTCGGCAGTTGGACGCCGTAACGTAGCTGGGTATAGAGGATGGCGAATTCGATGATCGGTCGGCCAAGCGTGCGCCAGAAGAGTGCGCCGGTGTGTGCGCCGCGACCGAGACGCTCGTAGGAGATGGCGCGGAAGGTGGAGTAAGGCGACTCCACCGCGGCGGCGCAGAGCTGCGGGGTTACGGGTTCGGCTTGCAGGCCGATGGCCGCACCCATGGATTCGCCCAGCAGATAGGTGCAGCCCGGCGCGCGGGTGCGCAGCCATTGCGCCCAGCGATGCACGTCCTCGCGCTCGAGCACGCCGTACGTGGCGATCGAGCCTCCGGATAAGCCGTGCGCGCGGGAGTCGGGTAGCAGCACAGCGTATCCCTTATTCAGAAACATGGCGGAGAATCCCGATGCGCCGAGCCGGTTGTCGGTGACTCCGTGGAGGATGACGACCGACCGGCCGTTGGGATGCTCGGGCTGGACGAACCATGCCTTGAGCGACGCCCCGTCGGCGGCTGCAACGGAGACGTCCTCGATAGTCGCGTGCAGCCGCTGGATTGCAGCGCGATAAGGAGCGGGGTCTCCAAGGGGGCGCCTGTATAGCCGGAGCGAAACCTCGGCGAGTATGGCGCCCATGGCGGCGTACGCCAACGCGCAGAGGGCTGCGATGAGGATGGCTGCGCGGAGCTTTCGGTCAAAGGATCTCAGGGGATGGCTCCCGGCGCGGAATCAGCAGTAATGCGCGCGGAAGGCGCGGCGGATCTTGCGGTCGGTCTTGTACTGGCTCAGTGCGTAGACGGCCCAGATGGTCGCGGGCAGCCAGCCGAGGATCGTGCATTGCAGCACAAGGCAGACCAGCCCGGCGAAGGGGCGACCGATCGTGAAGAAGGTAAGCCAAGGGAAGAAGAAGGCGATGACGAGTCTCATGAGTTTGTCCTGAGCAGAGATACGTGACTTACCATCATGCGGTTCCGCGTCGACCGGGAACAGAAGCAGATTCCCTTCGGGAATGACAAGAAGGCGTCTACGGAGTGTCCGGTCCATCGCCTTCCTCGACCAGCGAGGCGGCGCCGATCACGTCGAAGGTCACGGCTTCTCCGCCGGTCGGCTGGATGGTGGCGCGCATGGGCAGCCGCTGCCATGTGGCGGGCTGGCAGACCGGCGTTGGATGAGCCGGCTGGGGCCACGGGCCTAGCTGCCGCTGGGCGACGGCCTTGCGTGCGCCCAGTTGCGCGACGATGGCGAAGAGACCTCCCTTGACCGTGGTCGCGATGCCGCAGTAGGCCGCGTAGTCGCGGAACCAGACTACGTTCGAGACGGCGGCGTCGAAGTCCGGCAGGTGCAGCGCGGTGACGCGGCCGGTCGCGCGGTCGATCAGCAGCCAGGGGCCGGGTTGCCAGACCCAGTGAGGCTCCTTCTCGGTGGGCAGGCCGTCGTTCAGGCGCAGCGCGCGCCGGATGGTGAAGCTGCGGTCGGTCACGTCGTGCGTCTCGCCGGTCGTCCACTCCTTCTGTCGGCCGTCGACGAAGAGCGGCCGGACCTTGAGCGTGGTGGTGTCCTCGTCCTTCGCGTCGGGCGTGGTCTCGGGCGGGGTGTAGGGGACGCGGCGTATGGGACCGAGGGTGACCGCGTGAGTCTTCGGCGGTTTGGCCGCCTGTGGGTGCAGGGGCGGTGCAAGCAGGATCGTCAGCAGCAGCGCGGGAGCGTAGGTGGTGGTCTGCATGAGGGTTGAGGGTAAGGGTTTCCCACCGCCTGTGCAAGGATTTTGTGCAAAAAAGCGACAGCCCCGGCGACGTGGCCGGGGCTGCGGTGCTTCTCTGGGAGGTTGGAGTCGGGGAGGGCTCGAACTTAGTTGGAGGCGACGGGCGTCTGCGCGGCCTTCAGGGTCTGGCGCTGCTTGTCGAGTTCGGCGTTCTCGGCCTCGAGCTTCTTCTTCTCGTCGACCAGCTTCAGGTTGGCGGCCTGCAGCTTCTGGGCCTCCTTCAACAGATCCTGGTTCTTCTTCACGATGGCGCGCTGCTGGGCGACCTGATCGGTGAGCGCCTTGTTCTGGCGGGCGACATCTTCCTTCAGGGCGGCGTAGTCGATCGATGCATCGGCGGCATTAGCCGGGATGGCGGCTGCGGTGGCGGCGGGCGGCATGGCGGGGGTGGTGACGGAGGCCGTGTTGACCTGGGCGAAGGCAGGGGCGGCGGCGAGGGCGGCGATCAGAGCAAGGCGGGAAGGAAAGCGCATTTTGAAACCTCTCAGATGAAGCACAGTTGAACTGCAAAATTTGGGGGGTTGCGAAACATGGCCCGTGTTTCGTCTCTGGGATGAGAGTAACCGTATCGGTAACCAAATGTCGCGTACCAAAGGTGGTTACCTGATAACACTTTCGGGTCATGGAACGCATCGGGCGAACCTCGTAAGTTAACCCACCGCTGGGTGGGATTGCTTTTTGCGGCAGTTTTGCAGAGAGCAAAGCAGGCCTTGTGAGGAGTATCGTGAAAGATAGCGATTTACCCGCGCAAGCAGGCGGCGTGGGCTTGGAACGTTCGGAGTTCGCAGTCGAAGCCCAGTCCAGAGAAGATGGAATCTCAGCAGAGCCCCAAACCGTAGCCGTCGTACGGACACATTCGCAGCAAGGAAGGAATTACGAAGACTATGTGGAAGCCAAATCAGCCCGGAAGCCCGACCCCCCAGACCCCAGAGCCGCTGCGCCCGTCGGCGCCTTCGACCTCGTTTGAGACCAGCGTGAGCCCCACCCGTCCGGCAACCACCGGCGCCGGCGTAGCCGCGGCCAGCGCAACCGGCGAGCAGGCGACGATCGGTAAGTCGCTCATCGTGAAGGGCGAGGTCTCGGGCTCCGAGAGCCTGTATATCGACGGTAAGGTCGAAGGTGCGATCAATCTGCCGGGCAACCGCGTCACCGTGGGCCGCAACGGCCAGGTGGCGGCGAACATCATGGCTCGCGAGGTCGTCGTACTGGGCAAGGTGCGCGGCAATGTGCATGCCAGCGACCGCGTCGATATCCGCAGCGAAGGCTCGCTGACCGGCGACGTGATTGCGGCGCGCATCTCGATCGAGGATGGCGCGTTCTTCAAGGGCGGCATCGACATCCGCAAGCCGGGCGCCGAGGCCAAGGCGCCGACGCCCGAGGCCGCGCCGGCTGTTACGGCGTAGTCTTTGCTTTGCAGCATAAAAAAAGCCCCGGTCGATGCCGGGGCTTTCCTGCGTCAGGATGCTTTGTTAAGGGCGCTTTTGAAGCCGTGCGTTTATGCCAGGCGAAGGCCTATTCCGCAGGCTTCTGTTGCGCCTTCAAAGCCGCCCGTTGCTTTTCGAGGTCGGCGTTCTGGGCTTCGAGCTTGTGCTTCTCGTCGGTAAGTTTCAGGTTGGCGGCCTGCAGTTTCTGGGCCTCTTTCAGCAGATCCTGGTTCTTCTTCACGATGGCCCTCTGGGTGGCGACCTGTTCGGTGAGAATCTTGTTCTGGCGGGAGAGGTCTTCACGCAGGGCGGCGTAGTCGACCGAGGGGTCGTTGGCGTTGGCGGGCACGACGGCGGCGGCGGCCGGCGCAGAGGTCGTCTGGCCGAAGGCGGGAACGGAGGCAAGCGTCAGAAATAAAAGGCAGGCAGAGAGGGGGCGCATGGGGGGACCTCGCAAGAAAGTTGGGGATGCAGTTTGGGGGGGCCTGAGATGAGTTTCGGGTGTGACTTAGATGATAAGAGCGCGGAGAAGGTTTGTCGCTGAAAATTGCGTCAATTCAAAGCGCGTCTATCGGAGGTTGCGTGCAATGGTAAAAGCCGCCGTCAAGATGACGACTACGTGAAGCAGCGCGGCGGGCGGTTGCGGCCATGCAAAACGCTCGGAGAGCAGGGCGCGGCGCAGGCAGAGTGCGGCGAAGGCCAGGGCAAAGGGCGCGAGCAGCACGATCAGGGCGTTCCAGTGCAGGGCTTCAGCAAGATGACCGCGCAGCAGCGCCGCAACGGCTCGCGTGCCGCCGCAGCCGGGGCAGAGGATGCCGAAGGCCGCGTGGATGGGGCAGCGGGGGTAGAAGCCGTACCGCGTGGGCGGAAAGCGCAGCAGAAGACCCGCAGCGAGGCAGGCGCCGGCCATGCAGGCCAGCGCCGTGACTCGCCCGCGCGTGGCGTCAGTACCCGCTGGGTACGCCGTAGCGCGCCATCTCCTTGATGGCGGTGATCCGGTTGAAGTGGAACTGGAAGTAGATGGCGCCGAAGAAGAAGGTCATCGCCGGATCGAGCTTCAGGCCGACCGGCTCGCCGCTGTTGTAGTGGGCGACGAGCTCGTCGCGCATGGTGAAGCGCGCCTCGATGAAGAGGACGATCGTCGTGATGGAGAGGATGATCGAGATGAAGAAAGTCAGAAAGAAGCCGGTGGGGAAGACCACGCCGAAGTTGGGGTTCGGCGGGTTGTGCGCCAACGTGCCGAACAGGAACGCCATGCGGCCGAATTGGATGAAGATGCTAACCACCTCCACGACAATGAAGGCGATGTAAAAGAACAAAACCCTGGAGTTGGGAAAGATCTTCCGGAGCCACGAGGCCTGAATCATCTCGTAGATGAAGAGGAAGAAGCCGCAGGTGAAGAAGCCGAGCAGCAGCAGGAGTATCCAGTTCAGGCCGGGCGGGTTGGGATAGGCGTAGACGCCGGACGGCGCAGTCGTCGTGGGCGGTACGGCCACGGGCGTGGCAGCCAGGGGCGCGTAGACGGCCTCGCCGGCCGCGGATTGTGTCGGCGGCGTGGCCGGCGCGCTGCTCAGAATCTCGGAGACGGGCAGCCAGTCCGGCATCTCGTCGGTCTTGGCCAGATCCGTCTGCAACACGTTCCCGCTGGCCACGTAACGGCGCAGATCGTCGAGTGTGTAGGGGCCGTACATCTGTCCGTTGCGCGAGATCTGGTAAAGCATGTCCGTGGCTCCTGTGACGTGGGTATGACCGATGGAAACACGGGTTGCGGATTGACGCAACTGGATTCCTCTTGAGCTGCGTTTCAAGAGGTTGAGCCCTGCGAAAAACCCCATGTCTCGGGAGCAGAGACATGGGGCGTCCGGTCGGGTGTCGGGGTTTAGAGGGTCTGGTTGTTGGCCTTGGGCAGGATGGTGTCCTTGGCGGCGCGGCTCAGCAGGATGCGCAGGTCGGTGACCTCGTTCAGCCGGAAGGCCGGGCCGGGCGCGGTGCAGGAGATGAAGTCCGCGCGGTCGACGCCCTGCAGGTAGAAGGCGGCGCGCGCGTCCGGTTTCATGGGGCTGACCTCGACGTGGCTCATCTCCAGATTGCGGATGTGGCGCAGGTAGAGACCGCTTGCCGGGATCGTGCCGAACATCGGCGGATCGGGGTACTTCGCGACCTCCTCAGGCGGCGTCAGCCTGGCCCACTCGGCGCTGCCGCCGCCCTGATCCTGCGAGAAGTAGTTGGCGATCTTGATGTCCTCGATCGGGTAGCCGGGGATGCCGCTCAGCACGCTTGGAATGCGCGAAAGCCCGTTGTAGCTGGTGATGTTCGAGACCAGGATGCGGCGCAGCGTGCCCACCTTGGTGGTCTCCTTCGGCCCGCGCAGACGCGCGCCCAGCCGGAAGAAGAGCGGTCCGGTGAACATGTCGCGCAGGGTGATGTTGGTGATGGTGATGTCCTCGCAGAGCGCGCCGTCCTCGCTCTCGAGCGCGAGTCCCTGGCAGCCTTCGAAGATGCAGTTCGAGATGGTGATGTTCTTGAAGCCGCCGTTGGACTCGGTGCCGCACTTGATACGGCCGTTGAAGCCCTTGCCGCCGGAGTCGAACGACATCTTCTTGAAGGTGCCGTCGAGGATGGTGCCCAATTCGTAGTAGCCCGTGACGTAGCAGTTCGAAATCGTGACGTTTTCGGTCGAGCGTGCGTAGCCGAGGGCGTAGCTGGTCTTGGGGCAGATGCCGTCGTCCCAAGGCGAGTTGACCGTGCAGTTCGAGACGCGGACGTTCTTGCAGCAATCGATGTCCATGCCGTCGCGGTCGGTGTCGATCTTCAGGTTGTCGATGGTGAGGTTGTCGACGCCGGTCAGCAGCAGGCCGAAGTGTCCGCCCTTGAGGATCGAGAAGTCGCGCAGGATGACGTTGCGGCAGTTTTTCAGCGCGATGGCCTTGTTGCCGACGCCGGGCTGCTCGGCCTGGAACATGACGTAGTTGCCGCGCGGGGTGTACTTGGCCTTGGCCGAGCGGTCGCCGCCGAAGCTGGGGTTTGCCTCCGCCGGGTTGTACTTGCCGGGGCCGGCGCCGAAGCTGAGACCCTTGCCGTGGATCAGTCCCGGCCCGAGGATGGCGAAGTCGTGGATGTCCTCGCCCCACATCAGCGAGTTGTGCCAGTGGTTGTGGCCGTAGTCCTGGTAGGCGTCCCACGCGGTGTTGGGCTCGGCTGCGTCGTAGGTTCCGCCAAGCTGGCCGGTGGTCTGGCCGGGCAGGGGAGAGTCCGCCGCGAGGATCGTCGCGCCCTGATCGATGTAGAGCGCGACGTTGCTTTTCAACCGGATGCTGAAGCAGAGGTAGGTTCCGGCGGGGAAGTAGACCGTGCCGCCGCCGGCTGCGTTCGCCGCGGCGATGGCGGCGTTGATGGCGGGCGTATCGAGCTGCTTGCCCGAACCGGTGGCGCCGAAGCGGCGCACGTCGAAGACCATCAGCGGGGTGGTCGACCCGGAGGGCGAGGCCTGGGCTGCGGCAAAGGTGGAGGGCAGGGCGGCGGCGAGTCCGATGCCGGTGAACTTGAGCAGGTCGCGGCGGGCGTTGTCGAAGTGTGTGGGTTTCATGGCGAGGTCATCGTATCAGGATGAGTTCACGATTGGGAACTTTGCCAAAGGGAAAAGTTAGCGGTTACGTGGTTTCTGTAACAAATGCCTGGGATAGCGCGCCCGAGATTTAGAATGCAGGTTATGCGCGACCCAGTGGCCGAGACCTTTCTATCGTTTTCCGTGCGCCGGATGCAGATGTCCGAGCGCGATTTGAACCGTTGTCTGGACCGGCTGACGGAGGAGCAGGCGTGGCGTCGCGGCGCCGAGCACGAGAACTCGGTCGGCAACCTGCTGCTGCATCTGGAGGGCAACCTGCGGCAGTGGGTGTTGCACGGCATCGCCGGGCAGCCGGACGTGCGGGTGCGGGATGAGGAGTTCTCGCTCGCGCCGACCGTGACCTTTGCCGAGGCGAGGGCGCACTTTCATGCGACGCTGTCCGAGTGCTGCGTGGTCATCGGCGAGCTGGCTCCGGCGCGGCTGCTGGAGATCATCGACCCGCAGCCTACGGGAACGTGGCGTTCGATGCCGATTCTGGAGGCGATCTATCAGATCGTCGGGCATCTGCAACTGCATACCGGGCAGGTGATCCTGCTGACCAAGCAGATGTGCGGTACCGATCTGGATCTGTCGTTGCCGAGGAAGCGGTAGAAAAAACAGAAGCAGATTCCCTGCGGGAATGACAAACAAGAGAACAGGCAACGACAAAAGCAAAGGCGCGGACAATCTTTGTCCGCGCCTTTGCTCTTGCTTATCACTATTCCCTACCTCAAAACTGCGGCAGTTGGTTGGCGTTCCAACCGCCGCCCAGCGCCTTGATGAGCAGGACGCTCGCGTCCATGCGCCGCCGCAGGATGTCGATGTCGTTGCGTTCGTTGGCGAGCGCGGTGGTCTGGGCGGTGACGACCTGCAGGTAGGTGTCCACGCCGCCGACGTAGCGATTGTTGAAGATCTGCTGCGCGCCGCGCGCCGCGTCGGTGGCCTGATGCTGCTGTTCGGCCTCGTCGGTCAGGATGCGCAGGACGGCGAGGTTGTCCTCGACCTGCTGGTAGGCGGTGAGCGCGGTCTGGCGGTAGTTGGCGCTCGACTCGTCGAAGGCGGCGTAGGCCTGCTCGGAGATGGAGCGGCGCCGGCCAGCGTCGAAGAAGGTCTGCGAGAGCGTCGGGCCGAGCGCGTAGACGAGCGAGTTGGAGTTGAAGAGCGTATTGGCGGCGGTGCTTTCGAGTCCGCCCGCGAGCGAGAAGCTGAGCGTGGGAAAGAAGGCCGCGCGCGCGATGCCGATGCGTTCGTTGGCCTCGTTCGTGCGGCGTTCGGCGGCGGCGATGTCCGGGCGGCGCTGCAGCAGCTCCGACGGCAGGCCGGTCGGGATATACGGCGGAGTGGTGGCGAGCGGGGTGTTCGGAATGGAGAAGCTGGCCGGCGGCTGGCCGATCAGCACGGCGATGGCGTGTTCGTACTGCGCGCGCTGGACGGCCACGTCGGCAAGCTGGACGATGGCGGTCTGGAGCTGGGTCTTCGCCTGGAAGACGTCGGACTCGGCCGTGACGCCGCCTTCGAAGCGGTTGGTGGTGATGCGCAGCGCCTCGCGGTAGTCGTCGACGGTGTCGCTCAGCAGCTTCCTGGTGGCGTCCGCGCTCTGCAGCTCGAAGTAGTCGATGGCGAGCGTGGTCTGGAGCGAGAGCTGGGCGTTGACCAGGTCGGCTGCGCTGGCCTGCGTCTCCTCCTTGGCGGCGTTGATGTTGCGGCGGATGCGGCCCCAGAGGTCGGCCTCGTAGCTGAGCGTGAGCGGCAACTGGATGTCGGCCTCGCCGTTGTTCGCGCTCGACGCGCTGAAGTACGGCCGGGTGGCGGAGTCGCGCAGGCCGCCGACGTACGGCGCGGCGCCGATGGTGGGGAAGAGTCCGGCGCGGTTGATGCCGATCTGCGCGCGCGCCTCGCGGTAGTGCGCCTCGGCGGCCTTCAGGGACTGGTTGTTGGCCGCGCAGGCGACCTCGAGCTTCGTGAGTTCGGGCTCGTTGAAGATCGTCCACCAGTCACCCTTGAGGGAGGTGTCGGCGGGGTTGGCTGGCTTCCAGTTCGGGTCGGTCTCCTTGTACGCGTCGGGCGCCTGGGCCATGGGGACCACGGGCTTGACGTACTTCGGGCCGACCATGCAGCCGGAGAGACCGACGGCGAGGGTGGCTGAGGCGAGCGCGATGACAGAGCGGCGCACGGAGGATCGTTGCCGGCCAACCGAAACCCGTACCTCAGCGGCTGAAGCCGTGTCCTTGCGGAGGTGGAGATGGCACGGCTGAAGCCGTGCCCTTAATCGAGGCGTGAGGTCGCTCATTATTCGCCTCCCTTCTTCTCGGTCTTGGCGGCTGCGGGTGTATCGGTCTTCTTCTGGGCGATGCGGACCTCTTGGCCCGTGGCGATGGAGTCCGACGGGTCGAGCACGACGTTGTCGGTCGCCTTGGGGCCGGAGGAGATCTCGAGCGTGGCGCCGCCGTCGTGCGTCACCGTGATCGGGACGAGCACGATGTGGTTGTCGCGTACGACCGCCACCTGCATGCCCTGCGCGCGGAAGATGACCGTGTTCGAGGGCAGGGTGAGATTCTCGCCGTGGTCGGGCACCTTGAAGTGGACGACCACGTAGGCGCCGGGCAGCAGCAGGCCAGCCGCGTTGTCGACATCGACCTCGACGTTCAGCGTGCGGCTCGCCGGGTCGATCGCGTTCGAGTTGCGCGCGATGGTGCCGGTGAAGTGCTTGTTGGGGAACTCGTCGAGCGTCAGGTCGGCGGTGCTGCCGTCCTTCAGCGCGCCCGCGTAGCTTTCGGGCACCGGCACGAAGACGCGGATGGTGCCGATGGACGCGAGGTGGAAGAGCGCGTTCGAGCTGCCGCCCTGCACAAGCTGGCCGATGTCCGTGTTGCGAACCGTGACGACGCCGTCGAACGGCGCGTAGACGCGTTCGAACGACTGCAGTTGCTGGAGACGGCGCACGGCGGCGGTGGAGGCCTCGACGGCGGCCTGCTTGGCGGCGGCGTCGCCCATCGCCTGGTCGGTCTCCTGCTTCGAGACGGAGTTGCTCTTGAGCAGGTTCTGGTAGCGGTTGCTGGTGATGTTGGCGAGGTCGAGGTTGGCCTGGCTGCTCTTCAGTTGAGCCTCGGCGACCTGCAACTGCTGGTCGAGCTCGGGGGTCTCGATGACGGCCATCAGCTGGCCCTTCTTCACGTGCGCGCCGATGTCGAAGTACCAGCTCTTCAGATAGCCGTCGGTGCGGGAGTAGATGGGGGTGTCGACGTAGGCCTGCGTGTTGCCGGGCAGCGCGACCTCGTTCGACAGGCGGCTGGTCGCCGGGTGCGTGACGAAGACGCTGGGAATGGAGTCGTCGGAGGCCTGGTGGTTCAGCTTGCGCTCGTCCTCCTTGCGCGCGAAGACGCCGTAGACCACGACCGCCGCGATGGCGATCGCGATGAGAACGATGGCGATCCAGAAGCCGCCGGAGAGGCCCTTCCGCGGGGTCTCCGGGCCGCCGGCGGAGTTGGCGGGCACATCGAGACGGTTCGGGTCGGAGTCTTCGGCGAAGTTGCGAGTGGTGTGGGCAGTCTCAGGATTCGTCATGTTGTCTAGGCTCCGGCGCTTACGGGTTGTGCGTGGGTCTCTTCGCTGGGGGCGGACTTTCTGCGGCCGTGGAGCAAGCCGAAGACGGCCGGAACAAAGATCAGCGTGGCAAGGGTCGCGGCCAGCAGACCGCCGATGACGGCGCGTCCGAGCGGCGCGTTCTGCTCGCCGCCTTCGCCCGCGCCCAGCGACATGGGCACCATGCCGATGATCATCGCGAGCGCGGTCATCATGACGGGCCGGAAGCGGGTCGAACCGGCCTCCAGCGCCGCCTTGATCGCGTCGCCGTGAACCTCCAGCCGGTCCTTGGCGAAGCTGACGACCAGGATGCTGTTCGCGGTCGCGACGCCCATGCACATGATCGCGCCCATCAGCGCGGGCACGCTCAGCGTCGTCCGCGTGGCGAAGAGGAAGATGACGATGCCGCCCAGCGCCGCGGGCAGCGCCGTGATGATGATGAACGGGTCGAGCCACGACTGGAAGTTGACCACGATCAGCAGATAGACCAGCACGATGGCGAAGGCAAGTCCGGAGAGCAGGCCGAAGTACGAGGCGTTCATCGTCTCGATCTGGCCGCGGATGTGGACGAAGCTGCCACGCGGCAGCTTCGTCGCGTCCTTCGCGACGATGCGGTCGATCTCGCGCGAGACCGAGCCCAGGTCGCGATCCTGCACGCTGCCGTAGATGTCCAGCGTGCGGCGGATGTTGTAGTGGTTGATGACCTGCAGCTCGGTTGTGCGCGTGATCTCGGCCACGTCGGCGAGGATCTCGGGCCGCTTGGCGCCGGGCGCGGTCAGCGGAATATTTTCAAGGTCGCTCTTCGACGAGACGCTGTACTGCGGCGCCACGCCGACAATCGGATAGGTGACGCCGTTCTTCGGGTTCAGAAAGAACTGCGGCGCAAGCTGGCTGCTGCCGCTGAGGATGTTCAGCACGCTGTTGCCGACATCCTTCTCCGTGTATCCGCCCTGCGAGGCCTTGGTGCGATCGACGGTCAGGTTGTAGACCGGGTAGTCGTCCGGCTGCTGAATCCGCAGGTCGACCAGGCCGGGAACCTTGTGCAGGTCGGCGAGGATCTGGTTCGCGACGTCGCGGTTGCCCTTCATGTCCGCGCCGTCTACCTGGATGTCGATCGGCGAGGGCAGGCCGAAGTTGAGGATCTGGGTGACGATGTCCGACGGCAGGAAGTAGAAGAGCGTGCCGGCGAACTGGCGCGGCAGCTTCCGGCGGAGCTCACGCACGTAGTCCGCGCTGGGGTGGTGGTCTTCCTTCATCGAGACGAGGATGTCGGCATCGCCCGCGCCGATCAGACCGGAGGTCGCGTGCTGGGTGTTCAGCGTGGAGTAGGGCAGACCGATGTTGTCGAGGATGTTGTCCATCTCATCCTTCGGCACGACCTCGCGGATGGAGTTTTCCACCTCATCGGCGATCTTGGCGGTCTCTTCGATACGCGTTCCGCTCGGCGTACGGATGTGCAGCAGGAACGAACCGTTGTCGGTGGCGGGGAAGAAGTTCTGGCCGAGGAGAGGGATCAGGGCGAACGCCGAGAGGCAGACCAGCAGGAAGACCGGCACGAAGATCGTGCGGGCCTCGATCAAGCTGCCGAGCAGGCTCTGGTAGCTGGCGCGGAACTTCTCGAAGTAGTGCTCGAACCGCCGCTGAAAGCGGGCGAAGAAGCTCTGCGAGAGCGGCGCGTGGTGGTCGATCGGCTTCAGCAGATAAAGCGCCATGGTGGGGACGAGCGTACGCGAGAGCAGGTAGGACGCCATCATGGCGAAGACGACCGCCTCCGCCAGCGGCACGAACAGGTAGCGCGCCACGCCGGAGAGGAAGAACATCGGCGTGAACACGATGCAGATGCAGAGCGTCGAGACCAGCGCGGGCACGGCGATCTGGTCCGCGCCGGCGAGGATCGCCTCGTAGAGCGGCAGACCCTCTTCGAGGAAGCGGTTGGTGTTCTCGATCTCGACGGTGGCGTCGTCGACCAGGATGCCGACCGCCAGCGCGAGTCCGCCGAGCGTCATGATGTTGATGGTCTGGCCGAGCATGCTGAGCACGATGATCGAGACCAGGATCGAGAGCGGAATCGAGACGGCGATGATGACCGTCGAGCGCCAGCTTCCGAGGAAGAGCAGGATCATGATGCCGGTCAGCGTGGCCGCGATGACCGCCTCGCGGATGACGCCTTCGACCGAGCCGCGCACGAAGTTCGCCTGATTGCCGATGGCCTTGATCTCGAGCGCCGGCGGCAGGGTGAGCTTCAACTGCGGCAGAATGTTGAGGATGCCGCTGACGACCGAGAGCGTCGAAGCGTTGCCGGCCTTGACGACCGTGACGAGCACGCCGCGCTTGCCGTCCTGGCGGACGATGTTGGTCTGGGGAATGTTGCTGTCGGAGACCGTCGCCACGTCGTGCATGTAGATGGTGACGCCGTTCGACTGCCGCACCGGCAGGTTGCTGATGCCTTCGAGCGTCAGCGGGGTGGAGTTGAGGTGGATGTCGTACTCGGTGAGGCCGATCTTCGCCGTTCCGCCCGGCTCGACGACGTTCTGGTTGCCCAGCGCGTTCAGCACGTCCTGCGGCGATAAACCCTTGGCCTGCAACTGCTTGGGGTCCATGAAGATCATGATCGAGCGCTGTTTGCCGCCGTAGGGGTTCGGAATGACGGCGCCGGGAATCGTCACCAGCGTCGGCCGGACGAAGTTTACGCCGAGGTCGTTCAACTGCTGTTCGGAGAGTCCGTTGCCGGAGAGTCCAAGCTGCAGAATCGGCACGCTTGAAGCCGAGAAATTGATGATCTGCGGCGGTTGGATGCCGGCAGGCAGCGTCTTCAGCGAATAGTTCGCCACTGCGGCCACCTGCGCGTTGGCGGTTGCCAGGTTCGCGCCCGGCTGCAGGTAGACCTTGATGATCGACTGTCCATTCAGTGTGGTCGATTCGATGTGCTGAATGTTGTCGACCAGCACGGTCAGCGACTTCTCGAACGGCGTGGTCAGACGGCCTTCAAGCTCTTCGGGAGCGAGGCCGGTGTAGGCCCAGGCGACCGAGATGACCGGAATGTCGATGTTCGGAAAGATATCCGTCGGCGTGCCCAGGATGACGACCGGGGCGGCGATCAGAATGAGGATCGCCAGCACGACGAACGTGTAAGGGCGAGTGAGTGCAATCTTGACGATCCACATTAGGCCTGAACCCCCTTGACGTCACCGCAATGCCGGGTAAGTGCAATTTTAACGATCCACATTTAGGCTTCAACCCCCGTGGCGCTCGCCGAAAAGCGAGTTAAGACAATCCTGACAGGACACATAACTGGTTCTTGGCCTCAGTATTGCGTATGTTTTCGCGCTGTACCTAGTAGACACGTGCCAGTAGCTTGAGTTTCACAGTTATTTCCGTCGACGGGGATCGGAAAAACCGTCATTGATTGTTCACTTCCTTCTATTATCGTCCCATGGAGCTTCGTCACCTTCGTTACTTTTGCGCTGTCGCGGAGTTTGGCACGTTTGGCGCCGCCAGCAAGCAGTTGCACGTGTCGCAATCGGCGATCAGCGAACAGATCGCGGACCTGGAGCGCGAGGTGGGCGGCGCGCTGCTGGACCGGACGCGGCGGCTTGCCCGGCTGACGCCGCAGGGCGAGCTGTTCCTGCTCGAGGCGCGCAAGACGCTTGCCGCCGCCGACCGCGCGGTCGACGTGGCGCAGCGTGCGCTGAGCGGGCAGGAGGGTTCGCTCGCCATCGGGTTTTTTCTGTGGGGCGCGGGTGGATTCTTCTCGCGCATCATCCGCGAGTACCGTCAGCTCTACCCGAAGATCAAGCTGACGCTCTACGAGATGCACGTCGCCGTCCAGGTGGAGGCGCTGCAGAGCGGGAAGATCGACATCGGCTTCACGCGTCCGCTGGAGCCGCCGATCGACCGCGTGCTGCGTTCGGAGCTGATCTACAACGACCCGGTGGTGGTGGTGCTGCCGCGCGACCACCGGCTCGCGACCGGGCCGGTCAAGCCGGAGTGGCTGGCGAACGAACGCTTCGTGATGCTGGACCGCCAGTTCGCGCGCCGCCACTTCGACGGCATCGTCACGCTCTGCTCGAATGCGGGCTTTTCGCCGAACATCGTCAGCATCACGGAGAGCTGGCCGGGTGTGCTGACGCTGGTGGAGTCGGGCGAGGGCATCGCGCTGGTGCCGTCGGGCGTGCGCTACCTGCTGACGCCGGGGTTGGTGGTCTGCGATCTGGTGCCGCAGACCACGCACGTGGGCATCAGCGTGGCCTGGAACCCGGCGAACGAAGGGCCGATCCAGCAGAACTTCCTGAGGCTGGTGCTGGAGAACAGGGAGCAGATTCAGCGTACGCATGGCGGGTGAGTATTGCGCCGAGGCAGGGAGACCGCAGGACGCCTGTCATCCCGAGCGGTAGCGAAGGATCTGCGTTTGCTTTCGCTCGGTCCAGCGCCACTGCTTACGCTGGCAAGACGCAGGTCTTTCGACTCCGCTGCGCTCCGCTCAAGATGACAAGCTCGGAGGCGGCGGAAGATTACGGAAGCGCCACGACGACCGCCTCAGCCGGCCGCAGATCGAAGCTGGACACGACCTTCCACAGCTCCCGCTCCGGCGCGGACGACAGCAGGAGCCGCCCGGCTGGAAAGTCGATGTGGCGCCACTCGTTCGTGAGGTTCAGCATCACCTGCACACGCTCCGCGCCCTCGCGCCGGACGTAGCCGAGAACGCCGTCGTGCGTAAACACGTACTCGATCGAACCGGCGTGCAGCGCGGGCAGCTCCCGCCGCAGCGCCAGCAGGCAGCGGTAGAGCGTGAGCATCGACGCGGGGTCGCCGTCCTGCGCGGCGACGCTGGCGGTCGCCGGGTCCGCCGCGAAGGGCAGCCAGGGTCTTCCAGTCGTGAAGCCCGCGCCCGGCGTGCGGTCCCACAGCATCGGCGAGCGCTCCGGATCGCGGCCCTGGCCGATGCCGGGCTGGTTCTTCTCGGCGGGGTCCTGCACCTGGTCGGGCGCGATGTGCGCGTCGGGCAGGCCGAGTTCGTCGCCATAGTACATGGTCGGCGTTCCACGGAGCGTCAGCAGCAGGACGGCTGCGGTGCGCGCCTGCGCCGGGCCGAGGCGGCTGGCGAGGCGGCGCTGATCGTGGTTGCCCATGACCCAGTTCGGCCACGCGCCCTGGGGAAGGAGAGCTTCGTACTCGCGGATGAGGTCAGCGATGGGGTCGGCGCGCCATTCGGCCTGGATCAGGCGGAAGTTGAACGGCATCTGCGCGCCGGTGAGGTCCTGCCCGTAGTAGCGGACGAGCTCCGAAAGCGGGAGGTAGATCTCGCCGATCAGCACCCGCTCGGGGTACTTGTCCATCACGGCGCGCATCTCGGCGACGATCAGGTGCGTCTCGGGCTGGTCGGCGGTGTACCTGGGCAGGACCATCCAACTGGTGGAGTCGCCCGGCCGCCAGTCGGGGTTCGGCGGGTTGTCGCGGAACTGGTCGTCCTTGATGAGCAGCCAGAGGACGTCCATGCGAAAACCGTCGACACCCTTATCGAGCCAGAAGCGCATGGCGGCGTAGATTGCCTCGCGAACCTGCGGATTGTGCCAGTTCAGGTCGGGCTGCTCCTTCAGGAAGGAGTGGCAGTAGTACTGGCCGGTGAGCGCGTCGAAGGTCCACGCCGGGCCGCCGAACTGGCTCATCCAGTTGTTGGGCGGACGACCGTCCGGGCCGGGGTCGCGCCACAGATACCAGCCGCGTTTGGGATTGTCTTTGGAAGAGCGGGATTCGAGAAACCACGGATGCCGGTCGGAGCTGTGGTTGGGCACGAAGTCCAGGATCACGCGCAGACCCTTCGCGTGCGCCGCTTCGATCAGGCGGTCGAAGTCCGCAAGCGTGCCGAAGAGCGGGTCGACGCCGGTGTAGTCGGCCACGTCGTAGCCGAAGTCGGCCATGGGCGAGGGGTAGAACGGAGAGATCCAGATGGCCGCTATGCCGAGATCGACGAGGTAGTCGAGGCGATCGAGGATGCCGGGCAGGTCGCCGACGCCGTCCGCGTTGCTGTCCTCGAAGGAGCGGGGGTAGATCTGGTAGATCGCCCCGTCCTGCCACCAGTGTCTCGGGTTGGTCATAGTTCCTTGGATGCGGGTGGCCGGGGTAGTGGTTTAGAACCTGCTTCGGCCCTGCCCGCCTCACCCAACTTTGTCATCCTGAGCGGAGCGAAGGATCTGGTTGTTGCCTGGGGCGGCATGGGTGCTTCAAGCAAGAAGCGGGTCCTTCACTGCGTTCAGGATGACAGGCGTTTTGGTCGGCCTGAAAGGGAAGAGCGACAGCAGACTCCCTTCGGAAACGACAAAAACTACTCTTCCCCCGCGCCCTTATGCCCGGCGAGGCGTTCGGGCATATCTGCCAGGATGTACGTCATCACTGAGAGCGAGGCGATGTTCTTGCGGAAGTCCTGCGGGTCGACTTTATCGAGGGTATCGGCCTCGGTGTGATGCCAGTCGAAGTAGTGTGCGCCGGTGGTCATTTCGCCCAGTCCCGGGACGCCCGCGCCCATCATCGGTTCGATGTCGGAGCCGCCGCCGCCGGCGCGCATCGTGTCCGCGCCAACCGGCTTTAGCAGCGTGCCGATCTGCTGCAGCAGGGCCAGCGAGCGCTGTTCCCCGGCGGACAGGCCACCCGATGCGGCCAGGGCAGCGCCGCCCGCTACCGCGCGCAGGCCGGGGAACGACGCGCCGTAGCCGTAGCCGACGGGCTGCTCGGCGCCGCCGTCCATCTCGATGACCGCGACATGGTCTTCGAGCTTGCCGGTCAGCTTCTTCAGGTAGACCTGTCCGCCGACTCCGCCGTTCTCTTCGCTGACCCAGAAGACGATGCGGATCGTGCGTTTGGGTTTTAGCCCGGAGCGCTTGATGACGTTGACCGCCTCGAGCGTGGCCATGATGCCGGAGCCGTCGTCCTGCGCGCCCTGGCCGACGTCCCAGGAGTCGATGTGGCCGCCCAGGGTGACGACCTGCTCGGGGTGCTCGGAGCCGACGATCTCGCCGAAGACGTTGGCGCTCTCGACCTCCGCCTCCATGTGGGCCTCCATGTCCAGATGGACGACGGGCGGCTTGCCCTCGGCGGCGAGGCGTTCGAGCATCAGCGCGTCCTCGAGCGAGATGGCCGCAGCGGGGATCTTCGGCTGTTTCTCGTCATACGAGGTGACGCCGGTGTGCGGTAGCTGCACGGCTAGTGGCGTGATCGACCGGACCAGCGTGGCGACCGCGCCAAGCGCCGCGGCCTGCGACGGGCCGGCGACGCGATACATCACGGTCTGGCCGTAGCCCTTATAAGCGACGTTGTAGAGGACGATCTTGCCCGCGACGCCGGCGCGTCCGAGCTTCTTCAGCTCGTCGAAGTCCTTGACGACGACCACGGGCGCGGTGATCCCGCCGACCGGGGTGGCGACGCTCATGCCGAGTCCGAGCATGTGCATGGGTTTCGCCACAGGTTCGACGATGGAGGCCGACTCGTGTCCGCGCACCCAGTGCGGCACCATCACGGGCTGCACGGTGACGTTGGCGAGGCCGTCCCTGCGCATCAGGTCGGCGCTCCAGGCGACGGCGCGTCCCAGCGGTTCGCCGCCGGTGATGCGTTTGCCGATGTGATCGCAGAGGTAGGCGAGGTTGGCGTAGCCCTCCGTATCGGCGAGCGAGTCGGCGATGAGCTTGTCGGCGGCGGACTTATACGTCACGGCAAGCGAGGGTTGCTGGGCAAGGGCGGCGGTCGACAGGAGCGCGGAGGCGGAGAGCAGGGCGGCGCGGAAACGGTGCAAGGGGCAATCTCCTGGCAAATCAAGCGGCTCGGACGGGCGTTGCGGTCCCTGCAAGGGCAGAGGGTGGCTTTGCTTGAATGATCTCAAGGTAAACCATGGGGTCCGGTGGCCGCAAAAGGAGGGTCATGGATAGGACACAGATCATGCGGCTGCGGATAAGACAGACGTCGGGAGTTTGTTAAGGGCACGGCTTCAGCCGTGCCACCCAAGCTGTACTTGCCTTCCGGCTTCAGCCGCTGAGGTACGCTTCGGTTCTTCGTCGGCGGATGCGCTGTTACTGGGACGGCGAAAACCGTACCTCAGCGGCTGAAGCCGCGTTGCAGGCGGGGCGTTGACGGCACGGCTGAAGCCGTGCCCTTAAGCAAGGCCATCTGTTTCATCTCATTACTGCACGGCAGGTAGCGCGAAATCGGAGGCGGTCTCGGCAATCGTCTTGCGTTCGGTGGCGCGGCGGTAGCTGGCCTGCGCGGCCAGGGCCTGCGCGCTGATATGCACGGTGTCCGCGGCCTGGGCGGCCGGCGTGGGTGGGGTGCGAAGCTGTATCCCGGAGTAGGGTCCGCCGTCGTAATAGCCGGACGGGAAAGAAGCGCCTGTGATGGGAGGGATCATTAGAATCTCCTTAATAACGTGCATCGGCAGGTCGCGGCAAAACTTTAGGGGTGTTGCAAAGTTTTTCAAACTTTTGTTTCGGCCGGCGCACGCCGATGAAATTGGATCACGTCTGTCATCCTGAACGAAGTGAAGGACCTGCGTCTCGCCCGGAGCAGTATTGCCGCTGCAGGAAAAAAGCAGGTCCTTCGCTTCGCTCAGAATGACAGACGGACCGCTACTGGCCCGGAATCGGCTACTGGCCCAGGATCGGCACGCCGGCCAACCCGTCGGCGATCTTCTTCGACCACTCGGCCGGGCCGGTCTTGTGGACCGACGTTCCCTTGGAGTCGACCGCGACCGTCACCGGCATGTCCACGACGTCGAACTCGTAGATGGCCTCCATGCCCAGATCGCCGAAGGCGAGCAGCCGCGAGTGCTTGATCGCCTTCGAGACCAGGTACGCCGCGCCGCCGACCGCCATCAGGTAGACCGCCTCGTTGTCCTTGATCG
This sequence comes from Granulicella rosea, assembly GCF_900188085.1. Classification (GTDB taxonomy): domain Bacteria; phylum Acidobacteriota; class Terriglobia; order Terriglobales; family Acidobacteriaceae; genus Edaphobacter; species Edaphobacter rosea. Next base: position 77,916 of record NZ_FZOU01000001.1, on the reverse strand, counting down.
CCTGGATGGCCGCGTCGCCGCGCTCGGCCTTGCCGATCATGCCGAAGAGGCCGGTTTGTTCGAGCATCTGGCGGGTGAACTTGTCCATGCGCGTCGCGGTGGTGGGGCCCGCCGGGCCGACGGCCTCGTCGCGCACCGCGTCGACCGGGCCGACGTAGTAGATGAATCGGCCCTTGAAGTCGACGGGTAACTGCTCGCCGCGGTTCAGCATGTCGGTCATGCGCTTGTGCGCGGCGTCGCGTCCGGTCAGCAGCTTGCCGGTCAGCAGGACGACCTCGCCGGGCTTCCAGCTCTTCACGTCGTCCTTGGTGACCGTGTCGAGGTTTACGCGGCGCGCGGTGTGAACGTCGTATTCGAGCTTCGGCCAGGCGGCCAGGGACGGCGGCGCAAGATCGACAGGACCCGAGCCGTCGAGGCAGAAATGCGCGTGGCGCGTGGCGGCGCAGTTGGGAATCATCGCGACCGGCAGGTTCGCCGCGTGCGTGGGGTAGTCGAGAATCTTGACGTCCAGCACCGTCGTCAGCCCGCCGAGACCCTGTGCGCCGATGCCCAGCGCGTTCACCTTGTCGTACAGCTCGACGCGCAGCTTCTCGATGTTCGTGACGGCCCCGCGCTCTTTGAGCTCCTGCATGTCGATCGGGTCCATCAGGGATTGCTTGGCGAGCAGCATCGCCTTCTCGGCCGTCCCGCCGATGCCGATGCCGAGCATGCCCGGCGGACACCAGCCCGCGCCCATCGTCGGCACGGTCTTCAGTACCCAGTCGACGACCGAGTCGGACGGGTTCAGCATGACGAACTTGCTCTTGGCCTCCGAGCCGCCGCCCTTGGCCGCGACCGTCACGTCGACCGTGCCGCCCTTGACCAGCGACACCTCGACCACGCACGGCGTGTTGTCGACCGTGTTCTTGCGGCTGAAGGCCGGGTCGCGGAGGATCGAACCGCGCAGCTTGTTGTCCGGGTTCAGCCACGCCTTGCGTACGCCTTCGTCGCACAACTCCTGCAGGCTCAGCAGTTCGCCGCCGGCGGGCGCGGTCCACTGGACCTCCATGCCGACCTTGAGGAAGATGGTGACGATGCCGGTGTCCTGGCAGATGGGCCGGTGGCCCTCGGCGCACATGCGGGAGTTGATAAGGATCTGCGCGATGGCGTCCTTGGCCGCGTGCGACTGCTCCAACTCATAAGCCCGCGCGAGGTTCGCGATGTAGTCCTCGGGGTGGTAGTAGCTGATGTACTGGAGGGCGTCGGCGATGCTGTCGATGAGGTCCTGCTGCTGGATCGTGGCCATTTGTCTCTCGCTCGTTCTGCACACGATTCTACCCGGATGGATTGACTCCGGGCGCGGTATGGGCGATGATCGGCCCAGCACTCCCCCAACCTATGAGAACTCTCCTGCTTACGCTCGCCCTCGGCCTGTTCGTCGCGCCGTCACCCGCCCAGAAGCCCAGCACCGTTTCACCCAAGGCCACGATCATGAACCAGGGAAAAGGCAGCTTCGACGTCGCGATGGCGCCGACCGACCACGCGCCCTCGCCGGGCATCTCCAGCATGTCGCTCGACAAGAGCTACCACGGCGATCTGGAAGGGAAGGGCAAGGGCGAGATGCTCTCGGCCGGCGATCCGAAGCTGGGCAACGCAGGCTATGTCGCGATCGAGATGATCCACGGCAACCTGAACGGCAAGACCGGCGGCTTCGCGTTGATGCAGTCGGCCACGATGGCTACCGGCGCGCCTCCGACGATGACGGTGACGATCGTGCCGGGCTCGGGCACGGGCGAACTGAGCGGCATCTACGGTTCGATGACGATCACGATCCTGCCCGGCGGCAAGCACAACTTCACCATCGATTATGCGTTCGCGCCGAAGAAGTAGCTTGTGGGCTATTCGTCCAATGTCGAGAAGATTGCTTCGAGTGGAACGGAAATCGAGGTTCCTTCAACGAGCAGTGTGCCTTCGCGATGCGGAGCCATGCCTTCGCGGTCACAGACGTAGGCAGTTCGTGTAACGGGGTCCAGAATCCACACCGCAAGCACACCCATGTCGAAGAAATCCTGGATGCGCTTATGTACGCGCTTCAATCGGTCGCGGGGCGAGAGCACTTCCACGCAAAGCAGAGGCGGCACTCGCACGATGGGTTCGCGCTTCCAGTCTCCAGGGATCACGCAGATATCCGGCACGCGATAGCGGGTGGCTGAGATTTGAACTCTCACCTGGGGAACGACTCGGATGTTCCACTGTTGTTGCTGCGCGCGGAGGAAAACGCCGATGGCCATCTGGACATCCGCATGGTCAAATTCGCCCACATTCCGCTCCTCAATCTCGCCGTCGACAAAATCGACGTCCGGTCGATAGTGGGTCTTCAAATATTCTTCTACCGAGATCAGTTGGGACAGAGTAGGAAGGTTCGTCGTCGCCATCGCGCACCTCGTTGAGGTTGATTATCCTACGAGACTGCTGTGTAGCACACGAAAAACCCCATGTCTCCGAATCGGAGACATGGGGCGTCCGCATGGGTGACAGCCTATTTCGTCTTGCCGAACCGATAGACCAGGCCGAGGTCGAAGCCGCGGTTGGTCTGCACGGTATTGTCGAAGAGCGTGCCGACGAACTTCGGCGTGACGCGCAGCGCGAAGTTGGGGTAGAAGTTATAGTCCAGGTTGACGCCCGCGGTGACCACGCCGTGGCCCCAGCCATCCTGCCAGAGGCCCAGGTCGGACGAGGTGAAGCCGTGCGAGCCGGAGTCGAACTTGCCCATGGCGACGCCGCCCGTCACGTACGGCGTGACGGCGTACTTCTCGCGCTTCAGCACGTGGTACGAAGGGCCGGCGGTGAAGGTGTACTGCGAGATCTGCGGGTTGAACGGCTTGCCGAACTGGTTCAGGTACGGATTGGTGCCGATCTTCGCGTTGCCGAAGTAACCCGAGACCTCGCCCAGGATGCCCAGGTTCGGGCTGAGCGAGTAGCGCGCCGTGCCGAAGAACGACACCTCGTTGTTCTTTTGCAGGTACTGGCCGGAGCGGAAGCGCAGGTAGCCGCCGCCGCCGGCAGCCTCCCAGCGGTGTCCGTAGGTCTCATCGATCGTGCGTGCGATACGCGCCTTGCGGTTGGCGTTGGTTTCGCGCTGGGGATGGTGCTGTCGCTGCGCCTCGGCCGGGGCTGCCGCCACCAGGATAAGGCTTGCCGCCGCCATGCTCTTTGCCGCTACACTCAAAATCTTCTTCGAAACAGAAATCAACGATTTACTCCTGCCCTTGCTCAGTCTTTGCCTGTCCCCGGTCTATGCTTGGACTCATTGAACCGGCGTCGGTTACCGGGGGACGGTGGAAACCTGTTCTCGGCTATCTTTGTATTAGAACACCCGGGGCATGGTTCCGGCACCTCAGCCTGCGCTTCGCGGCGCACAAACGCAGCTTTCAGGAGTTTTCCAAGGTCATGGCCAGCCGCGCTTCGTCGAAGAGTTCGTCCGGAAGCTCGTCCGGGTTTGGCAGCTTCGTCCTGGGATTTCTGTTCGCCCTCGTCGCGCTGGGGGTGGGCGGGTACTGCTACCTGAAGTTTGGCAAACCGCCGGTGGCGGCGGCCGATCCGGCGTTTCCGTTCGAGGCCCAGATTGTCCAGGTCCCGCTCAACGCGCGGATTGCAAAGGAGTTGAAGCAACCTCCCTTCGGCATCAGCGAGGATGGTTTCGAGGCCGGCGCGCGTATCTATAAAAAGGAGTGCGCGAGCTGCCACGGAGCGCCGGGTCAGGACACGCCGTACGCGAAGTGGATGTATCCCGTCGCGCCGCAGCTCTGGAAGAAGCATACGAAGAACGATGTCGTCGGCGTCTCGGACGACGAGCCGGGCGAGACCTTCTGGAAGATCGAGAACGGCATCCGCCTGACGGGCATGCCGGCCTACAAACACATCCTGACCGATACGCAGATGTGGCAGGTCGCGCTGTTGTTGAAGAGCGCGGACCAGCCGCTGCCCGATCCGGTGAGGAAGCTGCTCGAGGATGCCCATCCGGATCCGGTTCGGCTTGCGCACTAATGTTGCAACATTTTATTTGCGGAAGTGGTCCGACCTGTTTCCGCGCTGCATCCTGTGCATTTGACTGCGTTGCCAACACAAATTTTATGCGGAAAAACCGGTAACCTGCCGCACGTTTCGTGTGCGCGACGGAATGTCTTGCCAATCGTTAGCAGATAGGCATAGTATCCGTTTCGCACTCGGTTCAGCTCGCGAATTTTGCGAACGCGCCAGTGTGCAGAGGCCATTCGGAACTTTAACCCATTCATCTAACTAACGCTTGAAAGGGCACTTAGACCCCTCAGGCGCCCCTGGAGTGTCACAAAGATGGCATGGTACGCATACTGCATCGCAGAAAGACAGTCTTTTCCTGAACTTGCCCGGCACCGCCGACCAATGCCACTCACCGGTATCTCAGGCCTTTTCAGCAATCAGATCTTCCTCTTTCCCGCCGGTGACCTGGCGGTCATCGTCTCCGAACACAGCGCGACGGACCAGGAACGGCTGGACCAGCAGGCAGCTCGCGATCATGCGCGCGTCATCGCCGATTGCTTCAAGCTGTCGACGGTTCTACCCTTTCGTTTTGGCACCACCTTTCAGGACGACGACAGCCTGCGCCGGTCGGTCCGGTCCAACCAAAGGCACTTCCTGGCCAACGTCGAGCGTCTGCGCGGCAAGGCCGAGATGCACCTGAAGGTGCTGGTCGATGACACGTGCCCAGGCAACTCGGCGCGCGACATGACGGTCGGGCAGCAGTACCTGACGAGCCTGCGCGAGAGCGCCACCCGGCAGCGGGAGCGCCAATCCAAGGCGCGCGCGTTGTCGCTTCAGATGCACCGGATGTTTCTCCCGATCGCCGAGGAGATCACCTGCAAGCGCACCGACTCCGGCAAGATGCTGCTCGACATCGCACACCTGATCGACAACAAGACGATCGAGCGCTACCAGAATAAGTACTCTTCCGCGACGGCGGAGCTGAAAGACTGCAGAATGCAGCTCTCGGGGCCGTGGCCTCCGTATCACTTTGTGCATCGCAGCGCGGCGCAGCAGTCGCACGCTTAATTTGATCTGGCGGAGCATCGAACGCCTGCGGAGACCTTCCGCAGGCGTTTTTCGCGTTTGCGGCCAGGGTAGTGTCGAAGCGAGAAAAGCCAAAAACAAAAAGCCAGCGCCGGACAACCTTTCTCAAGGGCTTTGATTTCATGCCTTTGACGCTCACCGCCGGACACCTTTGCTTGCGCGCACGGCATCCGATTTAGAAGAGCGGTCAGATCCTTGCCTGCTCCGAAAGCCCAGGAGAACGTGCATGAACCGCAGCAACCTGTTTCTTAAGCAAATCTTCCCTGCCCTTGTGCTCAGCGCTTCCTTCGTCTCCACCCTGCCCGCCGCGCGCGCGCAGGAGGCGAACCCGACGACCAAGGACGCCGGCGTCACCCGTCAGGGCGATATCTTTTTCTATAAGGTGCAGGTCGTACAGCGCGATCTGGACGCCGTAAACTACCTGCATCGGAGCGGCTCGACCAAGATCGCCTTCAAGGGCACGAGCCTGTTGCCGATGGCGAAGGGCGAGGCGACCGTCAAGAGCGAGCGCGGCGGCATCACCATCGACGCGAGCTTTCAGGGCCTGACCCCAGCCAATGGCTTCGGCAAGGAGTACCTGACCTACGTTCTGTGGGCGATCAGCGCCGACGGCAGCCCGCGCAATCTGGGCGAGGTTCTGCCGGCGGGCACCAAGAACAACATCACCGTGACGACTTCGCTGCAGGCCTTCGGCTTGATCGTGACGGCTGAGCCCTACTTCGCCGTGACCACGCCGAGCGACGTGATCGTACTGCAGAATCAGATCATCCAGGACAAGACAAATGGCGTGATCGAAAAGGTCAATGCTCACTACACGCTGCTTCCGCGCGGCAACTACGCCGACACCGAGGGCGCGAAGACGAACGAGAATCCGATTACGCGCGACGAGCGCTCGCCGCTTGAACTGTACGAGGCCTACAACGCGGTTCGCATCGCGACCAAGGCGGGCGCGCAGCAGTATTCGCCTGACATCCTGGCACGCGCGAAGGAGAACCTGAAGAACGCGGCCGACATCGACTCCAACAAGAAGGGCGATCGCAAGATGGAGATCACCTTCGCCCGCGGAGCGGTGCAGGGCGCCGAGGATGCTCGCGTGGATACGCTGCGCAAGCAGGCGGCCGAGCGTCAGCAGAACGCCATCGACGCGCGCAAGAACGCGGAGATGCAGTCGGCGAAGGATCAGCTTGCAGCGCAGCAGGCGCAGCTCGACAGCGAGAAGGCCAATGCGGCAAAGGCGCAGGCTGACGCGGCTCGGGCACAGGCCGAGGCTGAGGCGGCTGACGCACGCGCGAAGGCTGCGCAGGCCAACAAGAGCGCCGAGGATGCGAACGCCATCCGCGAGAAGCTGCGCGCGCAGTTGAACAATGTGCTGGCGACGAGCGAGTCGGCTCGCGGCCTGATCGTAAACATGTCAGATGTACTCTTCGACACGGGCAAGTACACGCTGAAGCCGGGCACGCAGATCTCGCTGGCGAAGGTGGCCGGCATTCTGCAGGCGTACCCGGGCCTGAAGCTGCAGGTGGAGGGTTATACGGACTCGGTCGGCGGCGATGAATACAACCAGAAGCTGTCGGAGAATCGCGCTGGCGCGGTGAAGGACTTCCTCGTCACGCAGGGCGTCTCGGTCAACAACATCACGGCGGCGGGCTACGGCAAGACGCATCCGGTGGCGGATAACGGCACGGCGGCAGGCCGCGCGCAGAATCGGCGCGTGAACCTGGTGGTCTCGGGCGACGCGATCGGCGTGCAGCAGAGCGCGCCTACGGATGCGCCGGCGCAATAGGTAAGCGGAATGAAGAAAGCAATGGCCGCCTCGATATCGGGGCGGCTTTGCTCTTTACGATTGTCGACGAAGAAGCGCTCTTCGGTCACCAAGGCTGTCCGTCGCCGAAGGACCAATCCGAGCGGTCGACGAAGACCATGTTGATCATGATGTCGTCGGGACGGACGGACAGCTTGCTCTTCAGCTCGTCGGCGATGTAGCGGAAGAAGGCGAGCTTGGACTCCTTGTTGTTTCCGACCGTACTGGTCACCTGGATGAGCATGAAGTCGGGCGACCGATCGTAGCCGAGAAAGTTCCGGTCGTAGATGAGGTTCTCGGGGCTCTGCTCGTTGATGACGATGAAGCGGTCGCCATCGGGCGCCTTCAGAACGTCGACGATTCCGGTGTACACGATGTCAGCGACGGCGGCGCGAAACTCAGCGGACTTTCCTTTGTTGAGGTCGATACGTGCGAAGGGCATGGTAGTTCTTCTGTCGGTTCAGAGTCGGTGGATGAGGGTTGAACGAGCGGCTGAGGCCAGGGGAAGAGCGCCAGTCGACGAAGTTTCAGCGAGATCTTTTGTCGTGCCTACCGGCCACTTGGTCGGTTCTATACGAGTAGATTCTACCGGCCACTTGGTAGATTCAGAAATTCGGAATATTATTTTTATAGCCCTCTATTGCTTCTTCGCAGGGGGAGGACGGCAGCGAGGCGGGTATGGTGAGTTTGAGTTCCAGGGAGAAGATATTGGAGGCGGCCAAGCTGGCCGCTCAGGCGCACGGCTATAACGGGCTGAACTTTCGCGATCTTGCGGAGCATGTGGGCATACGGCCCGCGAGCATCTACCACCACTTTCCGAGCAAGTCCCTGCTTGCGGAGGCGGTGGCGAAGCGCTACTGGGAGGATCACGCAGCCGCGCTGGAGCGCCTGCTCGCGGAGTCTTCCGGCCCTGTCGAGGCTCTGCGCCGATATCCCGAGACATTTCGCTGGGCGCTCGAGAACGAAAACCGGATGTGCCTCAGCGGCTTCATGGCTGCCGAATACGACGACCTGCCGGGGCCGGTGAAGCGTGAGGTTCAGACCTTCGCCGACATCAATGTTGCGTGGCTGAGCAAGGTTCTCGGCGCGGCAAAGCTGGTCGATGCCGCGGAGAGTGAACCGCGGGCCCGCGCGATCTTCGCCGCCGTCGCCGGCGCGCAACTGATGGCGAGGAGCCGATCCGATCTCGCTCTCTACGATGCGCTGATCGATAGTTACCGCTCGGTTGGTCTTCTACCGTCCTAAGCGGCGGCTTCGCCTGCGGGCTAAATCTGCTAAAAAGGGAGGATGGAATCTCTTCGCGGCAAGATCGTCCTTATTACCGGCGCAAGCTCCGGTATCGGCAAGGCTACGGCATATGCGTTTGCGGCTCGGGGGGCGAAGCTGGTGCTCTGCGCCCGGCGTCTGGAGCTGCTCGACGGCGAGGTGGACGGATTGACCTCCGCCGGGGCGGAAGGCGTGCTGAATGTGCAGCTCGATGTGCAGGATCGCGCGGCGGTGGAGGCTGCGCTGGCTGGGTTGCCGGAGGAGTGGAAGGCGATTGACGTGCTGGTCAACAACGCCGGTCTCAGCCGCGGCCTGACGAAGATCTACGAGGACGATCCGCAGAACTGGGAAGAGATGATCGACACCAACGTCAAGGGCCTGCTCTACATGACGCGGTACGTCGTACCGGGCATGGTGGAGCGCGGCGCCGGACAGGTGATCAACCTCGGGTCTACGGCCGGGCACTGGACGTATGCCAACGGCGGGGTCTACTGCGCGACCAAGGCGGCGGTGAACGTGATAACCGAAGGGTTGAAGATCGACCTGATCGGCACGCCGGTGCGCGTTACGTCGGTCGATCCGGGCATGGTCGAGACCGACTTCAGCAAGATCCGTTTTCGTGGGGACGAGGAGCGCGCGGCGAAGGTGTACGCAGGGTTGAAGCCGCTCGAACCGTCGGATGTCGCCGATGCGATCGTCTATGCGGCCTCGGTGCCGAAGCATGTCAACATCAGCAACATCCTGCTGATGCCGACCGATCAGTCGAATTCGACGACGTTCAACCGCAAGTAGCGAAACGCTAGAGGTGCAGCGTCCAGCCGAGCTGCGCGAGGTCTTCCTCGATCGTCGCGAGCGCGTTGGCGAGGGCGCTGCGGCGGTGTGGGCTGGCGGTGCGTTCGGAGAGGATGCGCTCGCGCTGCAGGACCAGCGCCTGCACCTTGCGCTTCTTCTCGGCCTCGGTGGCGCGGTCGACGACCACCGCTGCCTTGGTTGTTGCGCTTTCGTTCTGCCGCTCCTGCTGAGTCTGCTGTTCTTCCACCGATTTACTCTCCCATCCACGCGACATGGATTGATTCTACGCCGTGCGCGGCGGATTGGTGATGCGGCGAACAATGCGCCGGTGCGAACGCCCTATAATCGGACCAGCGAAGCAGATGGACGAGATAGCCCCGGCGACGGGAAGGACACTCTTTTGATCGTTGAAGTGCGCGGCCTCAGGAAGGTGTACAGCGGCAAACAGGAGGTCACGGCGGTGGACGGGATCGACCTGAGCGTGAAGCCGGGGGAGATCTACGGGCTGCTCGGACCGAACGGCGCCGGCAAGACCACGACTATCAGCATCTGCACGACGCGGGTGATTCCGACCGCCGGCACGGTGCGGATCGCGGGCGTGGATGCGGTCGCGAATCCGGCGATCAGCCGCCGCGCGATCGGCGTGGTTCCGCAGTACAACACGCTGGACCGGGCGTGTACGATCTCCGAGAACATCTACTTTCACTGCCTGTTCTTCGGCTTCTCGCGCGCGGAGGCGAAGGCGCGGACGACGCAGTTGCTGGACCAGTTTCACCTGGGCGAGCGGACCAAGGCGTATCCGTCGCAGCTCTCGGGCGGGTTGGCGCAGCGGGTGCAGATTGCGCGCGCGATCGCGCACCGGCCGAAGGTGCTGTTCCTCGACGAGCCGTCGGCGGGTCTGGATCCGCAGAGCCGCATCGCGATGTGGGAGGCGGTGCGCGCGCTGCGGGAAGAGGGCATCACGGTCGTGCTGACGACGCACTACATGGAAGAGGCCGACGAGCTCTGCGACCGTGTCGCGATCATCGACCATGGAAAAATTCTCGTCGAGGATACGCCGGCGGCGCTGAAGAACTCGGTCGGCGCGCAGAAGGTATATGAGCTGCACCTGCGCGACCGGGAGAGCATTCCCGCGCTCGCCGCGACGCTGGCCGGGTACAACGGCGTGAGCAAGGCGGAGCCGACGGGCGATGGCGTCCGCGTGCTGGCGCATGGGGCGGACGGTCTGCTGGCCGAGGTGCTGGCCGCGGCTGGACCTTACGGTCTACGGGATTTGAATATTACCGAAGCGAGTCTGGAGACGGTGTTCATTCAGCTTACGGGGCGGGATCTGCGGGAGTAGCTTTTCGGGCCGGGCAAACGTTCGTCATCCTGAACAGAGTGACGGACCCCTGTACTTGTCTTGCACTTTTTATTGCTCGTTCTTCTGTTTGTCATTCCCGTAGGGAATCTGCTTTTGCATTCATGCCTGTTTGAGCGAAAGACCAATACGGGGGTTCTTCGCTCCGCTCAGGATGACGAGCGTTATCCTGAAATCCAAGAAAACTGCTGCAATGGAGACCCAATGTCTATATCGACGCTACCCATCTCGCAGGCAACGCACGAAGCTACACCCGGCAAGTGGACCGTCTACGGGCGCGCGTTTGCGGGCCTGTTTGTGCGCGACCTGTACGTGCTGCGGCGGGAGATGTTTCCGTTCATCATCCGCGTGTGCATGAATCCGCTGCTGTTTCTGTTCGTGTTCACGTACATCATGCCGCATATGTCGGGCGGCGCGGCGATGAACCCGACGGCGCAGATGGCGGCCTCGGGCGGCGGCAACTTTTCGACCGTGTTGCTGCCGGGGCTGATGGCGGTGGCGATCATGTTCTCGGGCATCGCGGCGGTGGCGCTGCCGCTGTCGCAGGAGTTCGGCGTAACACGCGAGATCGACGACCGCGTAATGTGTCCGCTGCCGGTGGGCGCGATCGCGCTCGAGAAGATCGTCTTCTCGTCGCTGCAGAGCATGATCGCGGCGGCGGTGGTCTTTCCGCTGGCGTACTACGTGCCTTCGACGCCGGTGGCAGCGCATGTGTCGAGCTGGCCGTTTCTGCTGGCGGTGCTGGTGCTGGCGAGCCTGGTGGCCGGCGCGCTCGGCCTGACCATCGGCACAGCGGTGAACCCGAAGCAGATCGGCCTGATCTTCGGCGTGGTGGTGATGCCGATCACGTTCCTCGGCTGCGTCTACTACCCGTGGGCCGCGCTGAAGGGGATGCCGTTCATCAAGTACGGCGTGCTGGTGAACCCGATCGTGTACATGAGCGAAGGGCTGCGCGCGGCGTTGACGCCCGGAGCGCATATGCCGGAGCCGCTGATCCTCGGCATGCTCTGCTTCTTCCTGGCGCTGCTGACCTGGCTTGGGATGCGTGGGTTTTTGCGGCGCGTGGTGGGGTAATGCCGCTAGGATGCGATCCGATTGAGCGATGGTTCGGTACGAATTGGTTGGGCGCGTTCAATCCGGCTGAGTCGGGTGGGGGTGTTGAGCGCCTCCCAAAGGTCTGTGCGACGTTGCGTGTTCAGCCAGAAGTCGGCCGAATTGCCAAAGACACGTCCGAGAATCAGGGCTGTATCCGCCGTAACGGCGCGGCGATTCCGGCAGAGCTCATTGACGTGCTTGCGCGGAAGGCCTGATTTTTCAGCCAATTCGGTCTGGGTGATTCCCATCGGCTCCAGGAATTCTTCGACCAGCATCTCGCCTACGGTTACGGGTTTGCGCTTTGTATCGAGCATGGTTTTCATCCTAAGAACTACCGGTAGGAGTGATCGTCGAGGTAAACGTCGTTTGCCTCACCCTCTCTCCAGCGAAAGATAAGTCGCCACTGCGAATTCACCCGAATCGAATGCCAGCCTTCGAGTTTGCCGCTGAGCTTCTCAAAATGATTGCTTGGCGGAATGCGGAGATCGGCGTCGGTTGTCGCGTCGTCCAGGAGTTGTAACTTACGAAAGACCCGGTCCCGCAGGTCGGCGGGAATCTTCCTGGAGTAAACGTCGCTCCTGAAGAACTCTTCCAGCCATCTGCTGCGGAAGCTCGCAATCATCGTAGCGTCACTGTACCATCTGGCGGTACAGCGGCGCCAGTCAAATCCTTACCTACACTGCCGCAACCGCCAGCTTGCTCCGCAGCGAATCCGCAATGAGCTTTCCGTGGAACCTCCCGTTCTCGATGAAGATCTCGTTGGTCCGCTCGCCGGCAACGATGACGCCCGCGAGGTAGATACCGGGGACGTTGCTCTCATGCGTGGCGGGGTCGCAGATGGGGCAGCGGTCGTTCTCCGCGTCGAGAATCACGCCCAACTTTTCGATGAAGGCGAAGTCCGGGTGGTAGCCCGTGAGCGCGAAGACGAAGTGGTTTTCGAGCGTGACCTCGCCCTGCGGCGTGGCGAGCGTCACCTCGTCCTCGGAGATGTTCTCGACGGTGGAGTTGAAGTAGGCTTTGATCTCGCCGTTCGCGACGCGATTGTTAATGTCGGGCAGAATCCAGTATTTGACGTGCCGGTGCATCTCGCTGCCGCGGTGGACCAGCGTCACCTTCGCGCCGTGCCGCCAGAGGTCGAGCGCGGCGATGGCGGCGGAGTTTTTGCCGCCGATGACGAGCACGTTCAGCCCGAAGAACGGGTGCGGCTCGTGGTAATAGTGGCGGACCTTGTGCAGCTCCTCGCCCGGAATGCCGAGGTAGTTCGGCAGGTCGTAGTAGCCGGTGGAGACGATGAGCTTGCGCGCGCGCATGTTCACGCCACGGCCGAAGCGATCGGTGGTGTGGACGACGAAGTCGCCGTCCGAGCCGGAGACGCGGTCGACGGTATGGTACTGGCGCACGTCGAGCGCATAGTGCTCGGCGACCTTGCGGTAGTATTCGAGCGCCTCGTTGCGGCTGGGCTTCTGGTTGGGGCTGGAGAAGGGCATGTCGCCGATCTCGAGCAGCTCCGGCGTGGTGAAGAACGTCATGTGCGCGGGGTAGTGGAAGAGCGAGTTGCAGAGGCAGCCCTTGTCGACGATGACGGTGCGGAAGCCCGCGCGCTGCGCGTCGATGGCGCATGCCAGGCCGGTGGGTCCGGCGCCGATAACCAGTACGTCGTAGATCGTTTCCAGTGGTTCAGACATGGCAGTGGCCTCTCCTTCATTCTAACCGTCGTGAATTTATCGCTGGCCGGTTGACGCACCCCCGATCCCGCTGATAACAAGGTCATCAGTCAAATCGGACGACAATTTGTTGCTTGCGTCCTCCAACTCAAGGAGAACCACCGCAATGTTCACACCCAAAGGAAAGTTCGGCTGGTACGAGTTGATGACCACCGACGTAGAGGCAGCCGGCAGGTTCTACTCCGACGTCGTCGGCTGGAGCACGCGCGACGTAGGCGCCGGCGGCGGCATGCCCTACACCACCTTCAACCTGGGCGAAGCCGGCATGGCCGGCATGCTCAACGTCGGCGGACACACTGCGTGGATCGGCTACATTGCCGTCGACGATGTCGACGCGCACATCGAGAAGATCGTCGAGGCGGGCGGCAAGCTGTGGCGGCCGGCGACCGACGTTCCCGGCATGCTGCGCTTCGCGGTCATGTCCGATCCGCTGGGTGCGGCGTTTGTGGTCTTTACGCCGAACCCGGCGATGCCCACGCCGGAGCGCCCGATGCCGCCCGCGGAGGGTACGATCGCGTGGCACGAGCTGTACACGACAGACCTCGACGCCGGGCTGGACTTCTACAACAAGCTCTTCGGCTGGACGAAGCTGACGGATATGGATATGGGGCCGATGGGCACGTATCGCATCTTCGACGGGGGCAACGGCTACCAGATGGGCGATGGCGGCATGATGATCAAGCCGCCGCAGATGCCGGTCTCGTGTTGGACGTTCTACATCAGCGTCGGCTCGATCGGCGCTGCGGTGGAGCGGGTGAACGCGGGCGGCGGGAAGGTGCTGAACGGGCCGACGCAGGTTCCGGGCGGAGGATGGATCATCCAGGGGATGGACCCGCAGGGGGCTATGTTCTCGCTGATCGGTACGGGGGAGTAAAGCGGCCTGTGGACTCTGAACAGCCGGGGCGCCCCATCCTTCGCGGGATCGAGAAGGATGGAGCGCCCGCGCGTTAGTGGTTGAGCAGGCCGGGTATGACGGGGGCGTCGGGGAAGACGGTGGAGATGGTGAGGTCGTGGTGCTTTTCGGCCTCGGCTGCGCGTGCGGCCTCCACGCGCTGGACACGCCTTTCGGCGTCCACGCCGAGGATAAGGCGGAGCGGGATATCCTCGCTGTTGGCCAGCTTTACGATCAGATCGGCGATGCGGCGCGGGTCGCCCTCGGCGTTGCCCCGGACGCTTTCGAGCAGCTTTAGAATGGCGCCGACCGAGCCTTGATACTCAGGCATGAGTTCGGGAACGTTTTCGCCCGCGCGCTGCGCCCAGTTGGTGCGGATGCCGCCGGGCTCGAGCGTGCAGATCCTTACGCCGAAGGGCGCGACCTCCTGGGCGACCGAGTCGCTGAAGCCGCCGACGGCCCACTTGGCCGCGTGATAGGGCGAGTTGCCCGCGATCGCCATGCGCCCGCCGACGGACGACACTTGAAAGATGTGTCCGCTCTTCTGTCTCCGCATGACGGGGATGGCGGCGCGGGTGGTGTAGACGACGCCGTAGAAGCAGGTGTCGACGACGGCCTTGAAGTCCTCCGGGCTCATCTGCTCGAAGGGCGCGAACTGGCCGTATCCGGCGTTGTTTACAAGCACGTCCAACCGGCCGAAGGTATCGACCGCGGCCTGCACGGCAGCCTGCGCGGCGGCTTCGTCGCGGACCTCCAAGGTGACGGGCTTGATGCGTTCCCCATACTGCGCGACGAGCGCGTGAAGCTCCGCGGGGCGCCGCGCGCCGGCTACGACGCTGTCTCCCGCGGCCAGCGCCGCTTCGGCGATGTCGCGTCCCAATCCATTTCCACTGCCGGTAATCAACCAGACCTTTGCCATGGCAAGATCCTCCTGGCAATGAGATGTAGAAATGAGTGAGTGGATGCTCATTTATTCATTGAATCTGTAATTCCCATGACGGCCGAAAACGTCCTTGGTGGAAGCATGGGGCTTTAGCCCCATGAATGAGCTTTCGTTGGCCCGGTATGTTTCGTGGGGCTGAAGCCCCACGCTTCCACCGGAAGGACTTAGCGCATGGCTCGCCAGAAGACGGCAAACGCCTGCTCGATCAGCCGTTCGCGGTGCTTCGGCTGCCGGGCGATGAACTCCATCGTCGCATCCTGCATGGCGGACATGGCGGCGGCGACGAAGCCGGTGGGCAGGCTCCGCAGGGCTTCGCGCTTGCTCAGCTCGGTCAGGGTGAGGTCGATCGCCTGCCGGCCTTCGGCGGTGCGTGCGCGGGTCTCCGGCGTGATGATGTCGGAGACGTTGAGCTGCACGGAGGCTCGGCGCTTCGCGGGCGATTCGATGGCCCAGTCGAGATAGGTCGTCCAGATATGACGCGCGCGCCGCTCGAGGCTGCGGCGATGCGGGAACTCCGCGTTCACCCGCAGGTAGACCTCGCGTTTCAGCTCGATGTAGAGCTCGTTGAAGAGTTCTTCCTTGGTCGCGAAGTAGGTGAAGAGCGTGCCGCCGGCGATGCCTGCGCGTTCGGCGATCTTCGCCGTGGGCGCGCCCAGACCGGACTCGGCGATCTCGCACGCCGCGGCGTCGAGGATGGCGGTGCGCTTTTCGGGACTCTTCAGGCGTGCCATGTCTATGGTTGAGAGTACCGCGAAAGCCGTCCGCGGCGCAGGAATCTCAGACCGGCTCGGTCGCCGGCAGCAGGCCCATCTCTTCGTAGATCGGCCGTATGATGGGGTGGATTCGCGGCAGTTGGAACGCGAACCAGACGGCGCCCGCGACGACGCATGCGCCGGTGATCATGACCGTCGTGGGCGCTCCGATGGCGCGGGCCAGCGCGCCGGCCAGCAGGCTGCCGATCGGGGCGGAGCCGACGAAGGCCATCGTGTAGTAGCTCATCACGCGGCCGCGCTTGTCTTCCGAGACCAGCGTCTGGATGACCGTGTTGGCGCCGGCCGCGGCCTGCATCATGCCGAAACCCGCGAAGAGCAGCAGCACGAGCGACAGCCACAACACATGCGACAGCCCGAAGCAGATGAGCGCCACACCGAAGATGCCGGAGGCGATCGGGATCATGCGCGTCAGGCCCACGACCGACTTGCGCAGCGCGAGCGAGAACGCCGAGATGAGCGCGCCCAGCCCGGACGCTCCCGTCAGCCAGCCCAGCGTGTGCGCGCCGCCGTGCAACACGTCTCCGGCGAAGATGGGCAGTAGCACGGTGAACGGCCAGCCCATCAGGCTGACGACGGCGAAGAGGATGAGGATGCTGCGAATGGGGCGGAAGGTGCGGACGTAGTCCCAGCCCTCGCGCATCTGTTCGAGCTTGCTGAGCGCCGTCGGTTTGATGGTAATGGGCCGGATGCGCATCATCAGCAGCGACGCGATGACGGCGAGATAGCTGACGCCGTCGATCAGGAAGCACCAGCCCTCGCCCGTGGCCGCGATCACCATGCCGGCGACCGCCGGGCCTACCAGCCGCGCGCCGTTGACCATGGACGAGTTGACGGCGATGGCGTTGCCCAGATCGGCCTTGTCGTCGACCATCTGCACGATGAAGGACTGGCGGCCGGGGATGTCGAAGGCGTTGATCAGGCCCTGCAGCGCGCTGAGGGCGATGACCTCGCGGATGGTGATGATGTGCGCGAGCGTCAGCGCGGCGAGCCCAAGCGACTGGATCGCCGCGAGGATCTGCGTCCAGACCAGCAGCTTGCGGCGGTCGACGCGCTCGATCCAGACGCCGGCGAAGGGCGTCAGCACGAAGGCGGGAATCTGGCTGGCGAAGCCTACGACGCCGAGCATCCACGCCGAATGGGTGAGGTGGTAGACGAGCCAGCCGGTGGCCAGCTTCGTCATCCACGTCCCCATCAGCGACGTGCCCTGCCCGGCGAAGTAGAGCTTGAAGTTGCGATGCCGCAGCGCGCGCCAGGCGTGCGAGAACGGCGTCTTTCCGACGGCCTTCGCCATTTAGAGCGCCTCGAGTATCTCGGCGGTCGAGCGCACGCGGCCCATCATGGGGAAGTGAACCTTGATGGTGAAGTCGTGCATCTCCTGGCTCAGGGTGGCCATGGCGTCCTCGGCGAAGACGATGTCGTAGCCCAGGTCGTAGGCCGAGCGCGCGGTCGACTCCACGCCGATGTTCGTCGCGACGCCGCCCAGGATGATCGTCGTAACGCCCTTGGCGCGAAGCTGCTCGTCGAGCGTGGTCTTGAGGAATGCGCCCCAGGAGCGTTTGGTGATGGTCAGGTCGCCGGGCTGGATGCCGCACTCGGGCACCAGCTCCGACATGATCGCCGGCGGCGGCGGATCGTTCGGGTTGCGCATGGAGCGGTCGGCGACGTGCGTCTGCATGTCGGCGACATCGACGTTCACGTAGACGACCGTGCCGCCCGCGGCGCGCAGTTTATCGCCCAGCGCGACGGATCGGGCCACGACATCGTCGAAGCTGTGCGGAACCGGATTCCGCGCCTTGATGGCGTTCTGCAGGTCGATGAGGATGAGTGCGGTGGCGGCGGGATCGAATGCAAGCGTGCTCATGGGTGAACTCTCCATATGAGGATAGCCTCATGTTTCTGTGTCTATAATATGAGGATGTCCTCAGGTCTGTCAAAGTCGGTCGCAACTCCAACAAAACGCAGGGTGCCCCAGCAGGATCGCGGCGAGCGCCGTGTGGCGGAGGTGCTGGAGGCGGCGTCGGCGGTGATCGCCGAGGTAGGGTACGAGGCGGCGACGATGACCGCCATCGCCGAGCGCGCGGGCGCGTCCATCGGCGCGGTGTACCAGTATTTCCCGAATAAAGAGGCCATCGTCCGCGCGCTCAGGCATCAGTATGCGGATGAGATCGAGGCGGTGTGGTCGCCGCTGGCGGCGCTCGATTCGCACATCACGGTCACGGAGCTGGTGGATCGCATCTTCAACGTGATGGTGGACTTCATGGACCGGCGTCCGGCATACATCCCGCTGCTGAGCGCGCCGAGAACCTACACCCGCGACCCGGCGGCAAGACACCGGCTGCGCGCGCTCTTCGCGGCGCTCTTCCGCGAACGCCAGCCCGCGCTGACCGCCGAAGCCGCGCTGCGCATCGCCAACGTAACGGTGCAGGTGGTGAAGGGGATGAACCCGCTCTACGCCGACGCCTCGACCGAGGAACGCAGGGAGATCGTGCGGGAGTTCAAGCTGGTGCTGCTGGGGTATCTGACGTCGCGGCTGCAATAACGCCCGGGTGCCGCATTCATTCGGCTTCATCGAATGAGTGGGACGTAGACTCCTCGGGTGTCTTCCATCCCACGCTTCGCAAGTGCGCGAAGGATGGGGCCCGGGCGTTTTGCCTGATGTTAGATTGTAGCCATGCGCCGCATCGCTTTGTTTTTTACCTTGATCCTGTCGATGGCTGCTTCAGCACGCGCCGAAGGTTCTGCGGTTCCGCATGAGCTCTTCGGGTTCCTCCTGCGTCAGTCGCCCGAGGCATTTGAGAGGACGCTGGGTGCTCCCTTCAAAGACGGGGTTCGGGAGGACGGCGCGCACTACTGGGCTTACGCTATCCCCGGCACAAAGGAGGACTATCTGGTTGTGTACTTTCGACCGATGACGAATATGCCAGACCGTCTATTGGCGACTACGCTGGAATTGACAGGAACCGAGTACAAAGGGCCGACTGGATTCTTCGGGCTGCATCTGGGTGACTCTGCCGCGATGGTGACAGCAAAGCTGGGAAAGCCGTCGTCCGTCAAGCACGAAGACGATGTGAATGTGGACCTGTGGGACTGGCCGGAGAAGAACTATTCGCTCGAGATGACGCCGGCAGGGAAGGTTTACAGCTTCCAGATCGCCGATCCGCTCAGCCCATTTCCGGTCAAAATACCCGATGGCATCGCACTGGTGAAGGAATTCGTTCTGGCCGCAAGGCAGCGGCCGCGTAGTAAAGGTGTGGAAGAAATGATGTCTTCGCTGTCTGGGGATGCCTTCTGTAGCTCTAAGCAGTGGACAGGTTTTTCAGAGAATGCGGCTCGAACGGCGTTGAAGGAGATCAATAGCCCGGTCAGCCTCTGCCTCACGCGAATGGTTGCGGCGCTGGAACATGTGAACTTCGACCATGCCTGGCAGGACATTCGTATCTATGAGGACAAGGCACCGTCGACCATCGTTGTGAAGTTTCCCGTGGGATGCAGCCTGCGGGAGGTGGTCCTGAACTGGGAGGTGGGTGCCTGGCGGGTATACGAGATCACCTTCAGCGACGCTCCGTTTACGGCGATCGATGGACGGATCAGGCGCCGCAGCATTTGAGCGGTCGGACCGCTCGGGCGTCTTAACTCCCACCCTTCGCAAGTGCGCGAAGGATGGGGCACTCGCGCGGTTGTACCTACGCCATATCCGGAATGACCAGCTTGTGCGCGATGGCGAAGAGCGCCAGTTCCAGCCGGGTCGAGACGCCGGTCTTGTCGAAGATGTTTGACAGGTGGCGCTTGACCGTCTCTTCGGAGATCGTGAACTGGCGGGCGATATCCTTGTTGCTGCAGCCTTCGACGATGCAGGTGACGACTTCGAGCTCGCGCGGGGTCAGGCCGTAGGTCTTGCGTTCGGGGACGGCGGCGGCCTTCTGCATCAGCTCGTGCAGGGCTTTCAGCAGGTTGGCGACGCGTTCGCCGCCGATCCAGTAATCTCCGCCGAGCACGGCCCGGAGGGAGTGCGCCAGGTCGCCGGCGACCGAATCCTTCAGCACGATGCCGCGTGCGCCGATCTGCAGCGCCTCGATGATCTGCTGGGTGGAGATCGTGCTGGTCAGCAGGATGATCTTCACGCGCGGGCTCTTCGCCATGATGGCGCGCATGGCTTCGAGGCCTGGCAGCCGGGGCATCTGCAGGTCGAGCAGCAGGATGTCGGGTTCGAGTTCGAGCGTCTGCTGGATGGCGACGTCGCCGTCCTCGGCCTCGCCGACGACCTCAAAGCCGGGTTCGTTCATCAGCATGTTTTTTACGCCAAAACGCACGACGGGGTGGTCGTCGGCGACCACGATGCGGATCGACGGCGCGGACGCGGCGGTTCTTTTCACGGCGGTCTTCATGGTGGTGCCCCCCAATGGCAGTTCGAACGAAAGTACTACAACAAAAGTGTTACCCGGCTTGTCCGACCAGCATACGCTGAAGCTGGGCGGATGCCGCAACGAATCGGTCGAGGGCATCCAGGCTGGTACTGTCCGGCCCGGCGATCTCCATCTCGTTCGCGATCGCGTAGAGCTGGGTGGCGCCGACGAGGCCGCAGCCGCCCTTGATCGCGTGTGCGGCGGCCTTGTAGGTGGCCGCATCGTCGATCGCCTGTGCGTCGCGCATGATCGCGATGCGTTTGGCGGCGTCGCTGAGACACATCTCGAAGAGTTTGCCGAGCTGCGCTTCGCCCATGGTTTTTTTCAGCAGGTTGTAGGTTCCCAGGTCGACCATGCCGCTCCGCGCTGCGGCTTCGGAGGGTTCGGCGGCACAGCTGGCAAGCGCGGCGGCGAGGTCGTCCATGGCGAAGGGTTTGAGCAGGAAGCCGTCGAAGGCGGAGACCGCCTCGGGCGCGGGCTGGCTGCCGCTCATGGCGAGCAGCAGCGGCGCGGGCCTGCACGCCGCGCGGATGGCCTCGGCCAGCGGATTGCCGGTCAGGCCGGGCATCTGCAGATCGGCAAGGATGGCGTCGGGGGCGACTGAATCCGCCCGGCGAAGCCAGGCGAGCAGTTCGTCTCCGCTGGCGAAGGCGACCACCTGATACCCCTCGGCGTCGAGCAGCAGGGTGAGCAGCTCGCGGCTGACCTCGTCGTCGTCGACGAGGTGGAGGCGGAGCGATCGGTGCGGGGAGGTGTTCGCCGAATCAGTCATCCGAAGTCAAGGTAACAGCCATTCGATTCCGGCGGCAATTCCACGTGCGACGCGATAGAGTGGTTTCCATGGATTTGCCCGAGCCCGAGCAGAAGCCTGAACGGACCGCGACCGCCGCCGAGCTGGCTGCGTTGACCGCGCGCGTGGCGTGGCTGGAGCGGCAGTTGGCCGAGCTTCAGGGGCCGGCGAGCAGACCCGCGCCGCGTGCGCCGGTTGTTCCGGCGGAGCGTGAGAGCCGGGAGACGCCTCCGCCTCCGCCCACGATCCCGTTTGCCGCGAAGACTCCGCCGCCGCAGTCGCTTGAGAACCGGCTGGGGTCGCAGGTATTCAGCCGCGTAGGCATCGTCGCGGTGTTGATCGGCGTGGCGGCGTTTCTAAAGCTGGCAGTCGATAACGGCTGGCTGAACCCGACGCCGATGACGCGGCTTCTGGCTGGGCTGGCGGTCGGAACGGGTGTTGTTCTATGGTCGGAGCGCTTCCGGCGCAAAGGCTTCCCAGCGTTTTCGTACGCGTTGAAGGCGGTGGGCACGGGTGTGCTGTACCTGTCGCTGTGGGCCGCGTTCCAGATGTACCACCTGCTGCCGGCGCCGGTGGCGTTGGGCATGATGATTCTGGTGACGGCGTGGAACGCGTGGATGGCGTGGGTGCAGGACGCCGAGCTGCTAGCCGGGTACGCGCTGATCGGCGCGATGGCGACGCCTGCGCTGCTCTCGACCGGCGGCGATCATGAGCTGTTCCTGTTCACGTATCTCGCGGCGATCGACCTGGGCGTGGTCGCGCTGCTGCGGGTCAAGCCGTGGTCGCGGCTGCTGCTGGGCTGCGTACCGGTGACGTTCGTCTACTATGCCGGCTGGTACGCGCTGCACTACCGGGAGGACTCGTTCGGGCTGACGGCGTTCTTCATCGCGGTCTTCTTCACCATCTTCCATGGGCCGAGCCTGGGCGATCTGCCCGCCGATGCGGCGAAGCGCGCGCCGGGCGAGACGCTGCGGCTGGTGCTGGCGCTGGCGAATGCCGGGTTCACGACCGTGGCGGCGTATGCGCTGCTCGACGACGCCAGCCACCGCGACATGCTGCCGTGGGTGATGGTCGTGCTGGCGGCGGTCTACCTGGGGCTGATGCGGTTGCAGAGGAATGCGGCGACGGCGGGCGTGTCGCTCTCGCTGGCGGTGGTGTTCCTGACGGTGGCGATCCCGCTGAAGGCTTCGGGACGCTGGATTACGGTCGGCTGGCTGGTGGAGGGCGTGGCGCTGCTGGCGCTCTCGTCGCGGTTGAGCCGGGCGGCGGCGATGCAGGCGTTTGCCGACGGCACGAGCTTCGCGGCCTACCGTCTGCTGCGCCTGCTGGGTCTCGGCGCGCTGGCGCTGGGCTTTGCGGGGGTGATGAGTCTGCCGTGGTGGCTCTATCGCGAGCCGCAGACAACGCTTGCGAACGCGCGTTTCGCGACGGCGCTGGTGGGCATCGCGGCGTTTGCGCTGACGGTCTGGATCGCCAGCCGCGCGGAGGAGGCCGACCTCGCGCCGTCGATTCCGGAGATGAACCTCTGGCCCGTGATCGCGGCGCTGGGCGTGGTGGCGATCAACCTGATCGCGCTGCAGGCGGGGATTCTGGAGATCGTCACGTACTGGGGCGGCACGGCGCCGCTGGCCGAGGCGTTGTCGATCTCGGGCTACCTGATGCTGTACGGCGCGGGCTTGCTGGCGGTGGGATTCAGCCAGCGCAGCGCGTTCCTGCGCTGGCAGGCGCTGGGGCTGCTGTTGTTCACCATCGGCAAGACGTTTCTGTACGACGTGCGCAGCCTGAGCGAGGGGTATCGGGTGGCGAGCTTTCTGGGGCTGGGCGCTCTGCTGATGGGGATCAGCTTCGCTTATCAGAAGGATTGGCTGGGGTTGAAGGTTGCGGAGAGTGATGTACCCACGCAGCCGGAGGGACAGCCTTGAACTTTCTTCATGCCCGCAAGAACGCCCGTCATCCTGAACGCAGTGAAGGACCCCTGTATTTGCCTTTGCCGTCGCCTCTTCTTTTGTTTGTCATTCCCGCAGGGAATCTGCTTCTGTCTTTGCTGCTGACGCCAATCGCCTTCGCTCAGTCGAAGCCCGCCGCACCCGCCGCCGAGCCACGCTACTTCCGCTACGAATCGCCGGTAAAGATCGCCCCCGGCGCCGGGCCGGCGGCCTGCGCACTGCTGACCCCGCAGGTCTTCGCGCACGCGGCGCCGTCGCTGACCGATCTGCGGCTCTACGCCGCCGGGCAGGAGGTGCCCTATGCCGAGACGCTGAGCCAGGCGAGCGCGCCGGGCAGCGAGTCGGCGCGGGTGTTGAATCTGGGGATGCGTGGCGGGCATGTCGTCTTCGACCTCGAGATGCCGGAGCGGCCCTACACCGAGGTTGACCTCGACTTGGACGCGAAGGACTTTCTCGCGACGGCGAAGGTCTCGGGCAGCGCCGCGCCGGCCGGGCCGGCGACCGAACTGGGGGAGTTCACGCTCTTCGACCTGACGGGCCAGCGGCTTTCCCGGTCGACGACGATTGCGTTGCAGGAGTCGACCTTTCGGTACCTGCATGTAGAGCTGACGATGACGCCCGCGGCTGGGGCCTCGCTGCCCGTGACAGCCGCGATGGTGCAGGGCGCGGAGATTCCGCCGAGCCGCGAGGCGCAGACCTTATATACCGAGATTGCCTCGGCGGCGCCGTCGGTGGGCCCGAGCGCCGGACAGGAGGAGGTGGCGACCTTTCGTCTTCCGGCGCACGTGCCGGTGGAGCGGGTGCGGTTTGTGCTGGAGCCGGGATTCAAGGCGAACTTCAGCCGCGCGGTGCGGGTGTCGGCGCGGCCGGATGGCGTGCCGGACGCAGGGCGTCGGCCGGTGGAAGAGGAGTTGGCGGGAGAGATCAGCCGCGTCGACATGGTGCGCGCGGGCAGGCCGATCCATGAGCTGCAACTGACTGTACCGGCGACGCTGGGTGCGAATATGCAGACCGGGGCGAGTGTCGTGGTCGCGGTCGAGGATGGGAATGACCGGCCCTTGCAGATCGCTTCGGTGATGCTGGAGATGAGAGAGCGGAAGCTGTGCTTCGACGCCCCGGCAGAGCCTCCGGCGCTGTTCTACGGCGACCCTGGCCTGCGCGCGCCCGTGTACGACTATGCCCGCTTCTTCACGCCGACGGCCGCGGTCCGCGTGGCGACGCTGGGGCCGGAGATCGCGAATCCGCTCTACGCGCCGCGCCCGGATGACCGGCCTTTTACAGACCGGCATCCCGATCTGCTTTGGGTCGCGCTGGTGGTCGCGGTGGGTGTGCTGGCGATGGTGGCGTTTCGGTCGGGGCGGCAGATGGGGGCGCAAGGCTGATCGACAGCGATTTTCTCCTCAAGAATCCAAGAGTTGGATTATTCTTCTAATAAGTGCCGAACCGGAACGTCGGCGCCGATGAGGAATAAGCCCTTGGACGGCTGGAACCATCCAAGGGTGTACGGAACGTTTACGCGTCCAGGTGAATTGCTTGGAAGATCTTGAGTATCAGGAAGAGAAGAATCTCTCCTGGGAATTCAAGACTGCACTTCCCCCATTTGACTTTGACAAGTCCCATGGGCCGCACCTCCTTCTCACAGGATCGCCTCGGGGCTGCTACCCCGAGGCGTTTCGCTTTTCAGGGCGAAACTTTTCTGTCCTCGTGGTGCCCGTTGAGCGTCTAGCCTGTGAGTCGGCGGCTTCAGTATTGCATGATTGATTGAAAATTCGGAGTGAGAACAGGCAACGACAAAAGCCAATACAGGGGTCCTTCGCTCTGCTCAGGATGACCGGCATCGATGGCTACGAACGGCAAAGCGATGGGCACGGGATGATCCCGTGCCCATCGCTGATTGCCGCGTTCCTTACCGCACCGATGATTCCATCTCCGCCAGCCAGCTCTGCGGTTTCAGCAGCTCGCGGGGCTTGGAGCCGTCGGCCGGACCGACCAGGCCGTCGTTGTACATCATGTCCACCAGGTGGGCAGCGCGACCGTAGCCGATGCGCAGACGGCGCTGCAGCAGGGACGTGCTGGCCTTGCCGAACTCGAAGACCAGTTTGACGGCGTCGTCGTACATCGGGTCGTCGTCGTTGCCGTCGCTCTCGCCGCTCTCGGGCTTGCCGTTCTCATCCTTCGGACCTTCGAGGAAGCCTTCGACGTACTCGGCTTCGCCCTGTGCGCGCCAGAACTCGGTGACGGCGGAGATCTCTTTCTCCGTCACGAAGGGTGCGTGGACGCGTTGCAGACGGCTGGTTCCCGGCGGCAGGTAGAGCATGTCGCCGCGGCCCAGCAGGCTCTCGGCGCCGTTCGAGTCGATGATGGTGCGGGAGTCGACCTTGGTGGCGAGGCGGAAGCTCATACGCGTCGGCACGTTGGCCTTGATGAGGCCGGTGATGACGTCGACCGAGGGCCGCTGCGTCGCGAGGATCAGGTGGATGCCGACCGCGCGCGCCATCTGCGCGAGGCGCGTGATGGACTCTTCGACGTTCGAGCGGTCGAGCATCATCAGGTCGGCGAGCTCGTCGATGATGATGATGATGTAGGGCAGCGGCTCCTGGTTGACGTCCTCGAAGAGGTATTCGCTGCCGTTGTCGAAGAGCTTGTTGAACTGGTCGATGTTGCGGACGTGGTTGGCGGCCAGCAGCTTCAGCCGGCGCTCCATCTCCTTCACCGCGTTGCGCAGGGCGTTGGCGGCGAGCTTGGCCTCGGTGATGATCGGGGTGAAGAGGTGCGGGATGCCCTCGTACATGCCCAGCTCGACGCGTTTGGGGTCGACGAGGATCATGCGGACCTGCTCGGGCGTGCTCTTGAAGAGGACCGACATGATCATCGCGTTGATCGCGACCGATTTACCCGAGCCGGTCGAACCGGCGATCAGTACGTGCGGCATGCTGGCGAGGTCGGCGGTGACGATGCGGCCGTTGATGTCTTTTCCCAGAGCAATCGCAAGTTTGCTCTTACTCTGGGCGAAGGACTCGCACTCGACGACGTCGCGCAGCCAGATGGTTTCGCGGTCGGTGTTCGGCACCTGGATGCCGACGGTGGACTTGCCGGCCATGCGCTCGATCAGGATGGACTCGGCCGCCATGGCGAGGCAGAGGTCGTCGGCCAGGCCGGTGATGCGGGCGACCTTGACGCCGGCGTCCGGGCGGAACTCGAAGGTGGTGACGACGGGGCCGGGGTTGATCTGGACGACCTGCCCGTCGACGCCGAACTCACCGCACTTTTCGACCAGCACCTTGGCCTCTTCGCGCAGGGCCTCTTCGCGGACGACGGCCTGTTCCTCGCTCTGGAAGAGCAGCGAGGACGGCGGCAGCTTGTAGCCGCGAACCGACTTGGCGGTCATGGCGACGGCCTTCACGTCGGTGTCGGCGCGGCGGCCGAAGGAGATGTTCTCGTTGGTCTGGGGAAGCTGCGGCAGCGGCGGCGCGGCGGCAATGGGCGCGGAGAGCGGCACGGCGCGCGGGAGCGGCGGCGTGTAGGCGACCGGCTCCGGGAGGGCGGCGGGCAACTCGCGCGGCGCTTCCCTGGGCATTTCGCGTGCTATCTCGCGGGGGAACTCCCGCTCGAAGATGGCCTGCACGGGCTCCGGCTCTGTCGCGCGCTGGCTGACGAAGCTGAACGGCTCTTCCTCCTCCGGTTCGCCATACTGCACGTTGCGGGCGTAGAGGTCATGCGGGTGCGCGTCGTGCGAGGGCTGGAAGAAGTCGATCTCGTCCGGCTGCGGCGGCAGGGGAGCGGCGGCGGCGGCCAGCGCCTGCGCGAACGGCGCGGCGGCGGCGGCGGCGGTGCTGAGCGCGGTGACCGGCGGCGCGTCGACGTTCGTGCGGGGCATGCCGCGCCACATGGAGGCGCTCGCCGGGGTCTCCTCGTGCTCGTCCGGGACGATCGAGACGACGTCTTCCTTGCCGCGACGGCGGTTCCACCAGGAGAAGAGACCGCCGAGCAGGGTGGTCTCGGGTTCGAGGACGCCCTCCTTCGCGGCGCGCTGGGCGGCCAGCTCGCTCTCGCGATGCAGCTCGGCGTCGATCTTCTCGCGCTTGCTGCCGATGATCTCGCCGTCCTCCATGATCAGGGCGGGGTCGATGGCGGCGCCCTTGCGCTTGCCGCGCCAGTTCGTCCACCACTCGCGGGCCGTGCCGACGAACGACAGCCGGGTCGTCGCCCACTCCTGCGCGGTGTTGAAGGTAAAGGTAGTTGCGAGGTAGAGCGAAAGCACGACCATCAGGGCGACGACGACGCAGGTTCCCGGCAGGTTCAGCAGCAGGATCATGAAGTCGGCGACCAGGCGGCCGATGACGCCTTCGACCGGCAGCGCGCCGCGCCAGAGAGCATGGCCAGGCAGCAGGGCGATCGCGGCGGTGCCGAAGACCAGCCAAAGGCCGAGGCCGACGGTCTTTGCCAGCGGCGAGCCGGCGGGCTTCGACCGGACCCAGCAGGCGCCCACGCGGGCGAGCATCAGCGGCAGCAGGAACGCGGCGACGCCGAAGAGCTGCAGCGTGCCGTCCGAGAGATAGGCGCCCAGCATGCCGGTCCAGTTGTGCGCGGGCCGGCCGGTCGCGTATCCGCCGACCGTGTCGAGCGAGGGGTCCGACGGGGTATAACTTGCCAGCGCCAGCAGCAGCAGCGTGGCCGCGACGAGGACGGTCATGCCGAGAATCTCATTCAGGCGGCGGTAGCGGGTCGGCGTCGAGACGAGTCGGAGAGAGTTCATCGCATTTCCTCAAATGGCCCAAGACCTCCAGCGGCGGGCGCTGAAGGCGGAAAACCGGCGTACAGGGAAGACTTTCGCTGGCTGTACGGACTAACGCCATTACACCAGAGCGCGCAAGCGTGGGGGCAACTCCCGAAATGCCGGAATCAGGATGCAAACCCTGAGAGGGTAGCGGCATCTAGTAGCTCAGTACGGATGGGGCGGCCAAGTCGCCGCCCGGACACAACATACGGCTGTCAGGGGATCGGGGTTTTCGCGATTTCTCCCGACTGCCGCCGGCGAAGGAGAATCGCACTCAGCCGGCGGACCCTGCATCAGCCGCAAACACGTCATATCCAGAGAAGGATTATCACTATGCCGACCGATACCGCCAAGACCCACGAAGTGGAACTCGCCATCAAAGAAGTCATCAACGTCCTCATCGATGGACAGAAGGGCTTTGCCGACCTCGGCGAGCACCTGAAGGACGAGACGCTGAAGCGTTATTTTCTGGCTGAGTCTCTGAAGCGCGCCCAGTTCCGCGGCGAGCTGGAAAACGAGCTGCACCGCCACGGCGTCGCCGATGTCCACGAGACCGGCACGACGGCCGGCAAGCTGCACCGCGCGTGGGGCGACCTGAAGGCCAAGCTCTCCACGCCGGACGATCACAGCCTGCTCGCCACCGCCGAACAGGGCGAGGACGAGGCAAAGAAGACTTACAAGGACGCTCTCTCGCAGGAGCTTCCGCTGCCGCTGCACCAGTTGCTGTCGGAGCAGGCGGCACACATCCTCAGCTCGCACGACTATGTGCGCGACCATCGGGATGCGCTGGCGAAGAAGTAGTTTTTTTGCTGGAAAAGAGCGGCGGCGGGCCCAGGCCTGCCGCCGCTTTCGTCTGCTTATCTTCTTGTTTTCATCCGCCGCAATTTGTTTGTCATCCTTCGCGCAGCGGAGGAACTGCTTTTGCATTTCAGTCGCTAAGCTGCCACGATTCAAGCCATGACCCCAGCCCGCCTCCTGTACGCAGCCATCTTCATCGTCGCGGGCATCCTACACTTCGTCTTTACGCCTATCTATATGAAGATCATGCCGCCGTACCTGTCGGACCCGCGTCTGCTCGTCCAGATCAGCGGCGTTGCGGAGATCGCCGGGGGAGTCGGTCTGCTGTATCCGCCGACGCGGATGGCTGCTGCGTGGGGAATCATCGCGCTGCTCCTTTGCGTCATGCCCGCAAACATCCAGATGGCGCTGGACCACGCAAGCTGGGCGCAAATCCCGCAATGGGCTTTGTGGGCGAGGCTGCCGTTACAGGTGCCGCTGGTATGGTGGGCGTGGGTTTATACTCGGCGGTAGGAAGCGCTGTTGTCATATCGGAGGTGTCGCCGTGGCCACGACCTTTACCGGTTCTGAGATTGAAATGGAAGATGCGATGAAATCGGCGCATTCGGGGCCGGTCTACATCGCAGACAAAGGCATCTATACGCACGTGCTTCTCACCATGGCGGAGTACCAGAAGCTGTACGGGCGAGGCAAGAGTATCCTCGAACTGCTTGCCATGCCCGAAGGGACGCCCGAGTTCGATTTCGATCCACCCCGCCTGAGCGGTTATCCTCGCGAGATCGATCTCTCCTGATGTACCTTCTCGACACAAACGTCATTTCGGAGTTGCGTTCCCCAAGATCTCGCAAGGCCGATCCTGGGGTTCTTCGCTGGGCGCAAGGTGTTCCGTCGATCTTCCTTTATCTGTCGACCGTGACGATTTTTGAACTGCAGCTAGGGATGCTGCGGTTGGAACGGCATGATCCCCTACAGTCTTCTCTTCTGCGGACATGGATCGAAGATCGCGTATTGCCGGGATTTGAGGGGCGCATCCTATCCCTCGACGTGGAGGTCGCACAATGTTGCGCGGCTCTTCACGTTCCGAACCCAAAGCCGGAGCGTGACGCCATGATCGCGGCGACGGCTTTGGTGCATGGGTTGACGGTCGTTACCAGAAATGTCACCGACTTTGCCTCTACCGGCGTTAGGCTCCATAATCCGTGGGATTCTTAGCTGCTCCTGGAAAAGCAGATTCTCTGCGAGGATGACAAACCAGAAAAGCAAAGGCCCCCGACGAATCGATATATACAAATGTGTGACAACACCATGAGGACGATATTCGCAAAGTTTTGCTTCTGCTACGGTGCTGTTATTAGTGTGCTTGGTCTTTCGCTGCTGATTGGTTGGAGTCCTGTTGGAACCACGGATCAGGAACTAGTGATAGCAACCCCGCTGCTGATCGGCTACGCACTGACGACGATTTTCACTTTTCCGGTCTATCGCGTGCGCTCCGAGTGGAAACCACTTATCGAAGTAAGCAGCACACAAAGGAAAGCTTCACATTTTTCCATCTGGCTATCGATTTTGACTTTCGGATCGTTTTTTCTTGTTGCGCTATTGACTCGGCTGATTTCAGGGCCCGTATCTAGCTCGTTAGTTTTTCGATTGGCCGGCAGTTTCCTCTGGCTAAATGGGGTCTATTTCGTGATTCATTGGGCATATAGACCTGAGAACATCTTCAATCGCAGCACGCTCATACTCTTGAACAATCTCCCATTAGCAATCTTCTCTGCGAGGTACCGCCGCAACGCGGCGAAGGCCAGATGAGGGCATTAATCAGGCACTGTTGTTGCCTCAAGTAATACTTGCTCTGTTCCGCCCGCTCCATCAGGAGGTTCAATCAACAAGAACATTAAGTTTTCAAATGTTTTCCAGCTACGGTCTTTCACTAATTGCTGGAGTCGCAGTTTAGTAGCCCTGCGTGTGCAGGTAAAACACGACACAGCTTGCGACGATGCAGTAAATCCCGAACAGATACCACTTGCCCGACTCAAGCCAGACCGAAAGCCACTTCAGCCCGATCAGGCCGCCGAAGAAGGCGAAGACCATGCCCAGCAGGCTGGACACCAGGCTCGCGTGCAGGTCGATCGGCGTACCGGCGGCTGCGGCCTCGTGCGAGGCCTTCAGCAGGCGCATGGCTTCGCGCGCGACGACCGGCGGCGTGAGCACGACGGCCAGTGCGAAGCTGAAGCGTTCGGCGCGCTCGCGGGTGGCGCCGACCAGCATGCCGGCGGAGATGGTCGAACCTGAACGCGAGAAGCCGCGGAAGGGAAGCGCCAGACCCTGCACGGCGCCGATGACGCCGGCCTGCTTCATGGTCACGCTGCCGCCGCCGCCGATGCCGGTGATGGACTCCTTGACGGTGGAGGCGATTTCGCCGCGCTCCTTCAGCCCGGCGATCAGGATGACCAGTCCGGCGGCGAAAAGTGCGGGTGCGATCAGGTCCAGGCGGCTGAAGAGCAGCTCGATCTCGGCCTTGGGCTGACCAGCGAAGGCGGTCTTTTCGATCAGCTTGACCAGCGCCTCGCCGATGATGCCGGTGAGCGCGGTCGCCCAGATGATGCGGATGGCGACACGCTTGAAGGCGTCCGCCGAGGAGAAGTAGGTCTTGCCCCAGGTCTTCCAGAAGTAGACGATCACCGCGAACATGGTGCCGGTATGGAGCATCACCAGCAGCAGCGTCATCTCGGGCGAGGAGGGGTCCAGCCCCAGCAGCTTTTCGGCGACGACGACGTGAGCGGAGCTCGACACGGGGAGAAGTTCGGCAAGACCCTGCACGATGGCAAGGATGATGACTTTGTAGATCGGCATACGGATATTCTATCCGGCGCGGCTGCATGGGGGATGAAGGAATCCGATTGCTAACTAATTCTCGGGCCTCCTGAAAAAAAGGTGTCATCCTGAGCGGAGCGAAGGATCTGCCGTTGGCCCGAAGCGGTTATGACGCCCCGGAAGAAAGCAGGTCCTTCGGCTCCGCTCAGGATGACAGGATTTTTAGGTGGTCCTGCTCTGAACGTCATTCCCTATTCCTGCTTTTAGTCCCTGTCCGACCCAAAGATCGAAATCCCCTGCCGCACGCGATAAGCCACGCTCGCTGCGCGGGCGGAGTAGTCGGAGTCGGGGAATCGTTCCTTCATCTCATCCGCCAACTGGACCGTGCGCTTCACGGCGGCGTCCGACCGTTTGCGGTCGTCGTTGACCTGGTACATGGAGACGAGCACGCCCTGGCGGTACACGGCGTTGTACTCAGCCTCGGCGGCCTTGGGCGAGTCGGGGTACTGGTCGGCGTACTTCAGGTAGAGGGTGGTCTCCATCTCCGGGCATTTGGGCAGACCCTGCCAGTCGCCGCACAGCTTGTTGTCGATCAGGCTGTAGGCGGCCAGCGCTGCGAACTTCGTCCGCGGGTAGAGCTTCATGACGCGCTTCATCTCGCCCTCGAAGATCTGTGGGCGCAGGTAGGCCTCCTGCTCCTTGGCCGAGGGCAGCGTGCGGATGTCGGCGCGGTCGATCTGCCAGCGGATGTCGGCCGAGCGCCAGGCGGCGTCGGCTGCCAGCTTCGAGTCGGGGAAGTACTGGTAGACGCGCCGGTAGAGCAGATGGGCGGAGGCTGCGGCGTTCTTGGGCGCGTGCGGCTCGGCGGCCTCGGCTTCGAGGTTCGCGGCGGCGCCGAACATGACGACGTCGCCGGCGGGCGTGTTCAGGGTGACGACGCCCTTGTCCTTGATCCAGCCGGAGGCGGGCGAGGCCTGCTCGGTCTCGATCAGATCGGCATTCGCGTCGGGATCGGCGTCGTCGGGGGTGTCGGTGTTGGCGAAGACCTTGACCCAGGGGCCGGAGCGCGCGACGATCACGACCTCGTGGCCGGGCGTGACCTCGGTCAGCTTGCCGCCGTTCTCATCCGGCGCGACGTAAACGACCGCGTCATGCAGGACGGTCGCGCGCGCGGAGCGATCGTAGCCGGAGCGCTTGTCTTTCTTCTGCGCCATGCCGGTAAGCGGAAGACAAAACAACAACGCGGCGGCGGCAAGGGAGCTTCGAGTCATATCGAGATATTAGACGCCTATTCTCGCCGAGTGGAGACACCGACGCCTGGGTGCCCCATCCATCGCGCCTTTGCGATGGGTGGGAGGTACGAAGCTCGGGCGGCTTACGTCCCACTCATCGCGATGCGACTGCGATGAATGGGGCACCCCGGCTTTTGTTCAAACGCCGGTTGCGGCCAGCTCGGCTTCGAGCCGTTCGAGCAGCGCCGGCTCCACGTTGCCGCCGCTCAGGATGACCGCGACCTTCGTCGCCGGGGGCAGTTCGTGCGCGTGGAAGAGCGCGGCGGCGAGCGTCACGGCGCCGCTCGGCTCGGGGATCAGGTTGGTGGCGGCCAGTATCGCGCGCATGGCGCGGAAGATCTCGTCCTCGGAGACGGTGACGATGCCGTCGACGTATTTCAGGATGTGCTCGAAGTTCAGTTGGCCGAGCGACTGCGTGCGCAGGCCGTCGCCGATGGTGCGTGTAGTCATGGCGGCGGGCCACTCGACCAGTGTTTTGGTGTCAAAGCTCTCCTTGGCGTCGGCCGCAAGCTCCGGTTCGCAGCCCCAGACCTGCACGCCCGGCTTCGCCTGCTTGACCGCCGTCGCCGTGCCGCTGAGCAGGCCTCCGCCGCTGACGGGCGATAAAACGAGGTCGACCTCCGGGCACTGCTCCAGGATTTCGAGCCCGCAGGTAGCCTGTCCGGCGATGATGTGCGGATGGTCGTACGGCGGGATGATGGTGTAGCCGTGCTCGGCGGCGAGTTCCTCCGCCTTCAGCTTGCGCGCGGAGCTGGCCGTGCCGACGAGGACGATCTCCGCGCCGAGCGCCGCCGTGGCCGCCTGCTTGATGGCCGGCGCGTTGTCCGGCATGACGATGACGGCCTTCGACCCGAGCGCGCGGGCCGCGTAGGCGACGCCCTGCGCGTGGTTGCCGCTGGAGTAGGTGATCACGCCGCGCTTCAACTGCGCGGGCGCGAGCTGCGAGACCATGTTGAAGGCGCCGCGGAGCTTGAAGCTGCCGATGGGCTGCGCGGACTCGTCCTTGATGAAGAGCTCGAAGGGTGGCTCGAAGCCGATGGCGGCGGCGAGGCGGCCGGTGTTCACGCGGACCAGCGGGGTGCGGACGGCGACGCCGGCGATGCGGACGGCGGTGGTTTGAATCTCTTCGAGGGTGACGAATTCAGACATGACTCGATTTTCTACCAAAATGCCCTGTATGGAACGAGCAAACTCAGCCGGACCGGGACAGGCTTGACGGGGGGACATAGGATTTCTCCGTACGAAGTCATCAAAGGCCGAGTTGGATCGTAGAAGTGCAGGTAGAACGCAAAACGCAGGGTTCCCGCGCCGTGGATGCAGCCGCGCTTTTGTTGGATCAGGGTCGCTCCGTCGACGGAAAGCAGCGCTTCGCTGCAGGGCACTTGAAAACTTCTTGGATTTGGGTCGAACAAGGGTTGCTGTCCAAAATCTCGGAGCTTCAACTTGCTGTCCGCGTTGTGAATAAATCCTTCGATCAGGACCAGATCCTTGAAATGTTCGTCGGTCTTTTGATCGTCGCCCGTAACCAGCCAACGTAGTCGATACATTTCGTCGCTGATAAGTGGCGTGTAAACGCCAAGGATCTCGACACCTGGTTCGGCCATACTGTCTCTCTCAATCTCCGGCCGCCTGCATCACGAGCGCAAAGAAGTGCAGCAGCCGCCACTGATCCCCCAGCGTAGGCTTGCCGCCGTCGAAGTTCACGTGCGAAAGAATCGGGCTGACGAGCGCGGCCTTCAGGGTGTGCGGCGGCAGTTCGCTGGCCATCCACAGGGTTTCGGCGGCGGGGATGATGTTGTCGCCCTGGCCGTGCAGCAGGTAGACCGGCGTGGTCAGCGTGCGCAGCTTGCTGCTGGGCGAAAGCGCCACCATCTCCGCGTTGTGCTTCGCGGCGGAGGCGGCGAGCAGTGTGTGCGTGGCGGGCAGGCTGGCGTTCAACAGGGCTTTCGTTTCTTCCACTTGCGCGGGCGTAAGCGCGGCGATGGCGAGCTTCTCCGCCGGGCCGTCTTCATACAGGTGCGCGCGCAGAACGGCCTTCAGGGCCGGGACGTCCGGGGCAGGGACGTAGTCTTCGATGTACTCGTACTCCAGCACCAGCGGGCCGTACTCATGCGCGGCGAGCTTCTCGATGGAGCCGTCCGGGCGCGCGTCCTCGCCTGTGCGGAAATACTGGGCGACGCGCGGCAGAGAGTCCTGCGAGCCGATGGCGAAGACGAACCGGAACGAGGGTCGGTAGGCTGGATCGGCCGCGGCCACCAGCGCCAGACCGCCCGAGAAGCTGAGGGCGAGTACGCCAACGGGTGCGCCGGTCTGCTTCGCCAGCCACTGGGTCGATTCGCCAATCGTGCGGATGGAGGCGGAGTCGACGTGGTAGTCCTTGATGCCCGGCAGCTCGGGCGTGAGGACGCGGACGCCGCAGCTGGCGATCGCCGTCGCCAGGCTTCGCATGCGCGGTTCTTCGATGCCAAGGTGGTGGACGCCGTGCAGGACGACCATGCCGGGCGCGTTCGGGTGATTCACCGGCAGGTAGCTGCGCGCGCGCACCGTGCCGGAGGGCGTCTGGAAGTCTGCCTCGGTGGTGACGATCGGTTCGGTAACCAGAGCGGCGAGCTGGGGCGAGAGCGGCTTGCCGGCGACGAGCTGCAGCACCGCGTAGGACTGCAGGTGCGACTTCACCGTTGGCCACAGGGCGATTCCAAGGAATATCAGAACGACAAGGAAGACGCCCGCACGGAGAATCCGGCGCTGCAGCGTCAGTTCGCTGGGCCGGGTGAGACGAGCGGCCAGGCGGCGTATACCGGAGCGGTCGGGATTGCGTGGTGAGTCGTGCGGTGGCATCTGGCTTGAGGATAGCAAACGGAGGTCGTCGCCCGGCCCGAGAGAAAAGGCGAAAGGCCTGACATCGATTTTTATGGAGCCCCCGATCAATCGGTGGCTGCGGTGAAAATCGGTGTCAGGCCTTTGTCTTACTTCGGGTTCTGCTTAGATCTCCATGATCACAGGCATAATCAGCGGCCGGCGGCTGGTGCTCTTCTGGATGAAGCGCTTCAGGTCGTTGCGGACCTTCTCCTTCATCACGCCGTAGTCCTGCTTCTCCTCGATGTTCGAGCTTTCGAGGGTGCGCTGGACGATCTGGCGAGCCTCGGCGATCACCTGCGGGTCGTCGACGCCGAAGCCGCGCATGACGATCTCAGGCAGCGACTCCACCTTGCCGGAGCGCTTGTTGATCGCGATGATGGGCAGGATGATGCCGTCCTCGGAGAGGTGCTGGCGATCGCGGATGACCACATCCTCGACCACTTCGATCGATCCGCCGGAGTCGATGCAGACGCGGCCGGTGGTGACCTTGCCGTTCTTGGTCGCCGTATCCTTCGTAAATTCAAGGATTTCGCCGTCTTCGAGCAGAATATTCTTCTCGGGGATGCCGGTCGAGGCGGCCAGTTCGATGTGCCGCTTCAGGTGGCGGTAGTCGCCGTGGACGGGGATGAAGAACTTCGGCTTGACCAGGTTGATCATGAGCTTTAGCTCTTCCTGGCTGCCGTGTCCGGAGACGTGGATGAGGCCGTTCGTGCCGTCGTCGTGGATGACCTTGGCGTCGCGGCGTTCGAGGTGGTCGATTACGCGATAGATCGACTTCTCGTTGCCGGGGATGACGCGCGAGCTCATCAGGACGGTGTCGCCGGCGTCGATTTTGGCGAACTTGTGGTTGTTCACCGCCGCGCGGCTGAGCGCGCTCATTGGCTCGCCCTGCGTGCCGGAGATCATGATGCAGAGCTTCTCGGGCGGGAAGTCGCGGATCTGGCCGGGGTTGATGATGAGGCCCTGCGGAACCTTGAGGTAGCCGAGGTCCTGCGCGATCTCGCTGGAGTTGTCGAGCGAGCGGCCGATGATCGCGACCTTGCGGCCATGCTTGTGCGCCAGTTCCAGCGCCAGGCTGACGCGATGAATCGACGACGAGAAGCAACTGAAAAAGAGCTTCTTCTTGGTCTGGGCAAAGAGCTCGTCGAGGCGCGGGCGCACGGCCTTTTCGCCTGGCGTCCAGCCCTTGCGGTCGACGTTGGTCGAGTCCTGCAGCAGCGCGAGGACGCCGCCGTTCTTGCCCAGCTCGGCGAAGGCCTGCAGATCGAAGGGCTTGCCGTCCGGCGGCGCGAGATCGACCTTGAAGTCGCCCGTGTGCAGAATGACGCCGACCGGGGTATGGATCGCCAGCGCGACGCAGTCCACCAGCGAGTGCGTGACGCGGATGGGCATGATCGAGAACGGCCCCAGCGTGAAGCGCTTGCCGGGCAGCATCTCGATCAGGTCGGCGTCGTCGAGCAGCCGGTGCTCGTCGAGCTTTCCTTCGACGTAGGCGAGGGTGAATTCAGTCCCATAGACCGGTACGTTCAGCTCGGAGAGGATCCACGGCAGGCCGCCGATGTGATCCTCGTGCCCGTGGGTGAGGACGATCGCCTTCACCTTGGAACGGTTTTCGGTCAGGTAAGAGATGTCGGGCACGACGATGTCGACGCCCAGCAGCTCCTCTTCAGGGAACATCAGGCCGGCGTCGATGACAATAATGTCGTCCTGCCAGCGGAGGGCCATGCAGTTCATACCGAACTCGCCGAGGCCACCCAGCGGAATCATGCGTAATTTATCTTGAGCCATCAATCACAAAGTCTATCAGCTAAGTTGATTCGAGGCTTTCCGGAGTGACGGACTCGGCGAAATGAGCAGGCAAACCCGCCCCGCCCAGCCCGTATAGTCGGGCGCGGACGCGATGCATCCCGCATCGTCTTTTGCTTCGTCCAAGGAGGAGGAGACTGATTTTATGGACTTTGCCGGAGTTCTTCGCGCGGCGTCTGCCGTGGCGCTGTCGTGCATCGCCAGCATGGCGCTGGCGCAGGGTGCGCCGTCACTCGCAGGCACCTACAGCAACCTGAGTCCGGGCGCCGGGGCCGGCGATCTGAACGGATACGAGCTGACGCTGCTGCCGCAGGCAGGCGGAACGTATGCCGTGTTGCAGTGCGCGCAGGGTGCGCCGTCGACGCCGGTGCTCGCGCCGGTACATCGCATGGGCGATACGATCAGCTTCGAGATTCAGCAGCCGAACCACGCCTGCAACGGCGTCTACAGCGCGACGCTGCATGAGGACGGACTCGACCTGCGCGGGCCGGACGGCCAGTCGCAGACCCTGCCGCAACGGCCCAGCTACTGGATAAGCCACACCGGGCGGGTTGCGCCAACGCCGTTGGAGTCCGCCAACGAGCCGTATTTCCGCGCGCTGAACGCGTCGTGTCCAGACCGCAATCTACAGCATCTGCCGCCGGCGCAGTTGAGCTTCCAGATCGAAAAGTTTGAGCCTCGGTTGACGCCGGAGCAGCACAAGAGCGTCGACCGCGCCACCACGCAGCGCTGCGATGGGGCGATCGTCGGCTCGGGCTGCGGGAATGTGGGCTTTCTGGAGGCGGCGCAGCGGGACGGGTTTCTGCCGAAGTTCGTGCAGTTCGTCTGCGGCCAGCCGGTGAAGTGCTCGGGGCCGGGAGCGTGCAGCGGCCAGTAGGTCTGACCGCTGCAGGGGTTTACCGCAGCAGATCTTCAAGCGCCAGCGAAAGCTCCGTCTTCTCGTCGCGATACTTCACGATGACCGGCGTTGCGACCGACAGCCCCCACTCCTTGCCCTTGCCGCTGGTGATGGCGCGCGAACCGGGAACGACGACGGCGCCGGACGGGATGATCAGCGGGGTCTCGGCAGTGGCCTTGTAGACCTCGCCGCGGACGAGGTCGTAGACCGGTGTGCCGCGTGTCAGCACCGTTCCGGCGGCCAGGACGGCGCGCGAACGGACGATCGTGCCCTCGTAGACGCCCGTGTTGCCGCCGATGAGCGCATCGTCTTCAATGATGACCGGGGTGGCGTTGACGGGTTCGAGCACGCCGCCGATCTGCGCCGCGGCCGAGAGATGGACCCGCTTGCCGATCTGCGCGCAGCTTCCGACCAGCGCGTGCGAGTCGATCATCGTGCCCTCGTCGACATAGGCGCCGACGTTGACATACGCGGGTGGCATCATCACGACGCCCTTGGCGAGGTATGCGCCCGAGCGCACGGACGAGCCGCCGGGAACGACGCGTACGCCATCGGCGACGGAAAACTTGCGGGCCGGGTAGGTCGCCTTGTCGACGAAGGAGGCGCCGGTGGGGCAGCCCATTTCGGTCATCGCGCCCAGCCGGAAGCCGAGCAGAATGCCGCGCTTGACCCACGCGTTCACCTTCCAGCCAAGCGGCGATGCGGCGTCCGGTTCGGCCGAGCGGAGCGTGCCGGCCTCAAGCGCGGCGCGTAGTTCGAGGAATGCAGCTTCGGCGTCCTTGTTGCCGAAGACGGCCGCGCCAAGCGCGAAAAACTGTTCGATGGAAGTCTCTAAGGTATTCATGAATACCTTCATTTTACCTTCGCCGGTCGTTTTGCTGTGGAATGGCAAAACGCCGAGGCACAGGCCCCGGCGTTTTTGCGGACACGAGAATAGTCTTCAGCGAGAAGCGGCGACGATCGTCGATGCGATCACGCCCGTGGCGATGGCGGCCATGACGTAGTTGCCGTCGACCTGACGCCATTCGTATCCGCGCGGCGGCGGCGCGAGGTGGTACTGGTTGTAATCCACCTTCTCGCCGCGAGCCCAGTCGGCCTTGTTCATGTGGTAGCCCTTCTTCCACTCCTTGTGCTCCACATAGGCGTGGTTGTCGTGCGGGGCGTCGTGATGATCCTGGGCGAAGGCTGCAACCGGGGCAAGGGTCGAGACGGCGAGGACGAGCGAGAGAACTTTGCGGGTAGCGTTCATGATTCCTCCACTGCGTTCGATTCGTAACCGAGCGGGGGCGTTGTTCCGGAGATGTGAATCGTGATTCATGGAGGTTTTCGATTGACTTTTGGAAAGCTCTCAATATAAATACCTACTAGTACGAATTTTACAAAAGGTGAACCCATGAATCCAAGACTGACCCGCATCTTTCTTCCTATCGTGCTTTTTGCCCTCTCGCCGCTTTACTCTCCAGCAGTGGCCGCGGCGGCTGTCAATCGGCCCGCCGTTCGTCCTTTGTCGCAGCCTGACGGCGCGCAGCCCACCTTTGCCGACTGGCGATCCACCGCCGTGCAGCACGCCTATGGCCTGCCGGATACGAAGCCGAACGCGAAGGGTACGCTGCTGATCGACCACGATGGCGTCGTGTTTACGGCGAAGGCGAGCAGCTCGGCGATTCCGCGCGGCTCGATTGTCGCGGTGAGCGCAGGCAATCAGCGTGTGGAGCTTTGGGGAACGAAGGGCCGCGTCCTGCGGATGTTGATTCCGGATGGTGGTGGGATTGCGGCGGCGGGCTTCATGCACCACCGGCAGGACATGCTGACGGTGGAGTTCACGGACAGTCGCGGTGGCTATCACGGCGCGGTGTTTCTACTGCCGGCGAACGAGGCGGAACAGGCGCTGAAGAGCTTCGCCGGCATGCCTCCGGTACACCGCGAGACGGCGCCGGCGGCCTGCCTGGCTGGATCGGTTCGGCCGAAGAGCGTGCTGGTCGCCGCGCCGGTGTGGGAAGAGGCTGAGGTTCCGGCGGCCTATCGTGCCCTGGTGTACGAGCGTCTGGTGGACCGGCTGCGCAAGGAAGACGCCGCGGGACACATCTATCGCGACGGCGAAAGCATGGGGAAGGACGGCGAAGGCAACGTCAGTTGCCCGCAGTATGTCGTTCACCTGTCGATTGCGGGTTTCAAGCCCGGCAGCCAAGTCAAACGCGCGGTTCTGGGGCCCGTGGGGATGTTCGTCGGGACGACGCAGATCAGCTTCGACGCCCGCATGACCGACGCAACCGGCAGGCTGGACGAGCGCGAGCAGATCAAGTCCACCGTGCGCGGCGAGGGAGAGAGCACGAAGGTCGCTGACGGCGTGGCGAAGAACATCGCGAAGCACTTCCTGAAGACGCAAAAGAGCTTCGAGGCCGCGTCGGCTCACCCCGCATCGGTAAGATAGGAATCGATGACGGAGAAGAAAGCCAACAAACACGAGCTGCGCACCCGCGAGACGCGCGATCTGCTGCTCGCGGCGGCGGAGACGGTCTTTACGCGCGACGGCTACGAGGGAGCCGAGCTGGGCGAGATCGCCACGCTCGCCGGCCGGACCAAGGGCGCGATTTACGCACAGTTCAAGAGCAAGGAGGACATCTTTCTGGCGTTGGTGGAGAGCCGCTCCCTGCATCACCGGGCGCGCATGCAGGAGGCGCTGGCGCGGTCGACGACCCTGGAGGGAAATCTGGCTGCGACGCGCGCCTTCATGCTCCAGATGTCGAAGGAAAGGGAGTGGACGCTGCTGCTGCTTGAGTTCAAGCTCTTCTCCATCCGGCGTCCGGAGTCGCAGGCCCGGCTGCAGAGCTTCTATGCGACGGTTTACGGCGGAAACGAGGAGCGGCGTTACATGGATGCGATCGGTCCGGCGCCGGGCGGGATCAGCCGCACCGACGCCATCCATGCCTTGCCGGCGATGATTACGGGGCTGTTGCTGGAGCACGCCTTCGACCCCGCGCACGTGGGGGAAGAGGCGATCGAACGCGTGGTGGGCGAGGTCTTCGACACGCTGTTTCTATGATGGCGGCGACCTTGCCGCCCTGAAGGGACTCGCCGCCGAAGAGCGCCCGCTTTCGTGGTGGACTAGAAGACGCGGAGGTTGTCCATCGGTCCGGGCGCGGCTCCGACCAGCAGGCCCAGTTCGCCGAGCAGCAGGTCGAGCTTGCGCCTGGTCGCCTTGCCGACGGGGACCATCGGCAGGCGCAGCACGTCTTCGCCGCGGCCGAGCATCGCCAGCACGGCCTTGACCGGGGCGGGGCTGGGCTCCCAGAAGTGGGCCTGCATCAGCCGGTAAAAGCGGCGGTTGATGCGGCGGGCGGTGACCCAGTCGTTGTTCAGCGCGGCGTTGACCATCTCGGCCATCTGCTGCGGAATGGCGTTCGAGGCGACGGAGATCAACCCAGCGCCGCCGAGCGCAAGGATCGGCAGGGCGAGGCCGTCGTCGCCGGCGAAGACCTTGAAGCTGCGCGGCGCGGTCGTCAGGAGTTCGGTGATCTGGGCCAGATTGCCGCTCGATTCCTTGATCGCGACGACATTATCCAGTTCGGCGAGCCGCAGAACGGTGGCCGGCTCGAGGTTCGCGCCGGTGCGCCCGGGGATGTTGTAGAGCATTACGGGCAGGCTGGTGGCTTCGGCGATGGCGCGGAAGTGGGCGTACTGACCCTCCTGTCCGGGCCGGTTGTAGAACGGGTTGGCGGTGAGGACGCCGGTGAGACCATGCACCTCGGAGACGCGCTGGACGCGTTCGACGGCGACGCGGGTTGCGTTGTGGGTGCAACCGGCGAAGACCGCCGCGCGCCCGGCCGCCGCGCCGACCGTGACCTCGATGACGCGCAGCCATTCGGCGTCGGTCAGGGTTGAGGCTTCGCCCGTCGTGCCGCAGGGGATGAGCAGTTCAATGCCCGATTCGATCTGCCAGTTGACCAGCGCGTGCAGCGCGGGTTCGTCGACCGCGCCATCCGCCCGGAAGGGGGTTACGAGCGCCGTTCCACATCCATTAAGTTCCATGACAGAGATGAGTTTACAGCCTTGTCACCACCTGCGGAAATCCGCCCCCGGATGGGTGATGGCAAGTACCCTTTTCCAGCGTATTCTAGCCTAGCCGGGTATCGCGGCCGTCCGGCTTTCCGCGCAGATTGCCGATAGGGAGGACAGGAGGCTGTGCGCCTGTTCGCGGCCATCTCTGCGCAAAACCGCCAGCGAAGGTTGCCGGGTTGTAACTCCAGGCCGAAAGGGCTTTGCTCCGATGTCAGTACCGAAGCGAGTGGATGGACCGGCGACGCCGCAGCGGAGAGGACTCTGCTGCCTGTGCGCGCTGCTCTTCTCGTGGCTCGCCTGCCATCGCGCGGCCTCGGCGCAGAGCGTTCCTCAACCCGAACAACCGGCCAATGCTACACAGATTCCTGCCGCCGTCTCTCCGATTCAGGAAAAGTTACCGGATTCGCCCTCGCATGCGGTGGGCAGCGTCAGCGGAGCGGTCATCGATCGCGACGGCAAGGTGGTGATCGGCGCGCGGGTGACGCTGGCGAGCGACGCCTTGTCGGAGGATCGCGAGGCGGTCTCGGACGCGGAGGGCAAGTTCGAGTTCGAAGAGGTTCCGCCGGGCAAATACCAGTTGACGATCAACCTGGACGGCCTGGCGACCGGCATGGCCTCGGGCGTGCTGAAGCCGGGCGAAAAGTATGAGGTTCCGCAGATCGCCCTGCAGATCGCGGCCTCCACCGCGGACGTGAACGTGACGATCTCGCGCAAGGAGATCGCCGAAGAGGAGATGCACGAGGAGGAGACGCAGCGGCTGGGCGGATTCCTGCCGAACTTCTACGTGGTCTACGACTGGCACGCGCCGGCGTTGAGTCCAAAGCAGAAGCTGAAGCTGGCGACCCGGACGCTGATCGATCCGGCGAACTTCGTCGTAAACGCCGCGACCGCCGGCGTGGAGCAGGGATTGAACGACTTCAAAGGCTACGGCCAGGGCGCGGCGGGATATGGCAAGCGGCTGGGCGCGGCGAACGCGGACTTCGTCTCGGGCACGATGATCGGCGGCGTGCTCTACCCGATCCTCTTCCGGCAGGATCCGCGGTACTTCTATATGGGCAGCGAGAGCGGGCACGGCATCGTCAAACGCGGACTCTATGCGCTGTCGTCGGCGTTCATCTGCCGCAGCGACAAGGGCAAGTGGGAGCCGAACTACTCGAGCGTGCTGGGCGACCTGACGTCGGGCGCGATCTCGAATGCGTACTATCCGGCGAGCAACCGGAACGGGGTGTCGACGACGGTGGAGACGGGATTACTCGCGGCCGCGTCGGATGGCGTGGGAAATCTGATCCAGGAGTTCGTCTTCAAGCACCTGACGCCGCATGCGCCGAAGTACGCGCAGGTGAAGGAATAGTCGGAGCGTCGTATCTTTAAGAAATCACCACATCTTTGGGAAATCACCACAAACGCTCGTCATCCTTCACTACGTTCAGGATGACGAGCATTTTCGCTGGGTTGTCGTAGTGGCATGGGCAGGGTTTTGAGGCCTTATCGCTAAACCCACTCGCCCTTGCGCATCAGCGGTTCGCTTGAGCCATCGGCCGCGAGTCCGTCCACGTCCATCTGGCCCGAGCCGATCATCCAGTCGACGTGGATGAGGCTGGAGTTGGCCCCGAGCGCGGCCAGTGCCGCCTCGTCCATGTGCTCGCCCTCCTTCAGGCAGGTGGCGTAGGCCTGGCCGAGCGCGATGTGGCTCGCGGCGTTCTCGTCGAACAGCGTGTTCCAG
Source organism: Granulicella rosea (assembly GCF_900188085.1). Lineage (GTDB taxonomy): Bacteria > Acidobacteriota > Terriglobia > Terriglobales > Acidobacteriaceae > Edaphobacter > Edaphobacter rosea. The sequence continues at coordinate 34,023 of NZ_FZOU01000001.1, read as the reverse complement.
AAGAGCACGCCGCTCTGCGCGATGGGCGATGAGTGCGGCACCAGCGCGACCTCGCCGAGGCGGCGCGCGCCCTCGTCGGTGGAGATCAGGCGGTTAAGCACGTCCTCGCCCGCGGTCGCCCTGGCGGAGACGATCTTGCCGCCCTCGAAGACGCACTGAATGTTCTCGATCAGCGTGCCCTGATGCGAGAGCGGCTTGGACGCCTTGACCTTGCCATTCACACGGTCCTTGTGCGGCGTGGTGAAGCACTCCTCGGTCGGGATGTTGGCGTTGCAGAAGACGCCGTTACCGGCCTCGCCGCCGCCACCGGCCCAGAGGTGGTCGTCCGCGAGACCGACGGTCAGGTCGGTCTCGCCGTCGGCGGAGTGGAAGCGCAGGGAGTGGAAGCGCTTGGCATTCAAGTAAGCAACTCTTTCGTGGAGGTGTTTGGAGTGCGCCTTCCAGGCCGCGACCGGATCTTCCGACGTCGCACGCGAGGCGATGAAGATCGCATCCCACAGCTTGGCGACGGCCTCTTTCTCTTCGAGGCCGGGGAAGACGAGCTTCGCCCAGGCCGGAGTGGCCGCGGCCAGGATCGACCAGTTGATCGCGTGGCGGGTGATCAGCTCCATCGCGGGCTTATTGGCCTTCGACCCGGCGATGTTGGCGCGGGAGACCTTGGCCGGATCCTGTCCGGCGAGCAGCGCGGGGTTCGACCCGGCGAGCGCGAGGCGGGCGGCACCCGACTTGAATGCGGCGGCGATGCCGTCGGCCATCCACTGCGCGGCGTGGTCGAAGCTCGCGTCCTGCGCATACTTGTAGCGCGCGAGCACGGTCTCATCGTCGCCGTAGAAGGTGGTGACAAGCAGCGCGCCGGCCTTGTAGGCGTGCTCGGTGATGCGGCGGACGAGCGGCAGCATCTCGATGGAGGCGGAGATCAACAACTCCTGTCCGGCCTGCAGGTTCAGGCCGACATGGACGGCGACCTTGGCGAAGCGGTCCAGCTTTTCTTCAAAGGGAAGCGAGGCGAAATCGAAGGGGGCGGGAACGGAAGTACTCATGCGCTCAAGGTTAGGCGGCGGGGAATCGAAACGCAAGTGGCGGCGCGGGTGGGGTAGAATTCCGGCATGAACCGAGCCGTTCTGCTTCGCCGTTCCGCCGTTCTTTGCTGCCTGCTTGCCATGCCTGCCTGGGCGCAGAACTTCGCAATCGTCTCGCCCGCAACCGCTGCCAGCCTGAAGGCGCAGCGCGGGACGCCCGAGGCAGGCAAGATCGTCCGCGACGCCGAGGCTGCGCTGAAGCAGACGCCGCATCCGATGGAGCGCGTTCACACCGAGGGCACGCTGCCGGGCAAGGGCATCCACGACGAGAGCGCGGCGGCGGAAAAAGACTGGCCGCTGACGCTGAACCTTGCCTTTGCCTACCGGCTGACCGGCGACAAGCGCTATTTGGCCCAGACGGCGAAGTTTCTCGACGCCTGGGCGACGGTCTACAAGCCCAGCCGCAACCCGATCGACGAGACCAACTTCGGCAATCTGGTGCTGGCGCTGGACCTCACGCGCGCGGATCTGCCGCCCGAGGTCGCCGAGCATACGGCTGCGCTCTTCCGCGCGATGGCCCTGCAGTATCTCGACTGGCTGGACGCGAACCACGATAAGGACCACGAGAACTGGAGCAGCCATCGCGTGAAGCTGGCCGTGCTGGGCGCCTATGTCTCGGGCGATAAGGCGCTGATCGAGCGGGCGACGGCGGCCTATAGCCGGCAGGTGAAGGTCAACATCCATCCGGATGGCTCTGTGAACGACTTCTACAAGCGCGACGCGCTGCACTACGTGGTCTACGATCTGGAGCCGTTGACCACCGCGGCGCTGGCCGCAAAGGCGCATGGACAGGACTGGTTCCACACGGCCGCGACCGGGTCGCCGTCGGTGGAGATGGGCGTCGACTGGCTGCTGCCGTATGCCACCGGGACAAAGACGCATGAGGAGTTCGTCCACTCGACCGTCGCCTTCGACGCGGCGCGGGATAAGGCCGGGGAGAAGGGCTACTCCGGCCCGTGGGACCCGAAGACGAGCGTGGAGTTGATGGGACTGGCGGCGTGGATGGACCCGAAGTACCGGCCGGAGCTTGAGAAGGTCGAGGCGAACACCGGGGTGAAGGCGTATCCATGGCTGCGGTTGTTGGTGGGGCGTTAGGCCTGCTGGGAGAGGTCGTTGCCGCCCGGAGAATTCCTAAACTGGGAAACCCTTAGAGCCGACAAACCCCTATTTCGCTTAGCGAGGACACTGGCGATGCGATACTGGCAGAGCGTATTCCGTGGCGGGAGCGGGAAAGGCAAGAGCTCAAAGCCGAGTACTACGGGCCTACGGGCTAATACCCCTGAGCGCCTTTACGTGAGAGTCCACTGCCCCAACCTCACGGGGAAGACGCATAGAAATTCATCGACACATCACTAAACCAGAAGCAGTTGCTGCAAAGCGTGAGGTGCGGTTGAGCGGCGGTGGCGGTCACTCCCTAGAGCGGTTTACCTTCTGCTGTCTAGCAACCCAAACTGCCAGTCATCCTGAGCGTAGCCGAAGAACCTGCTTTTCGTTCTTGATGTTGCTCGTTTTGCTTTGGACTGGAGCAGGAATAAGCAACAACAAAGACCAAAGCAGGTCCTTCACTGCGTTCAGGATGACAAGCAGTGTAGGCGAGTGCGCTTCATGCCTCAATGTAATCCGATCGAAGCTGATTTAAATCTGCATAGCAAGTCCCCATCGGTTGAGGTTAGCTCCAACCATGATTCAGACCCGCAATTCCGGCACTTTGTGGGGTGTGCTTCATCGTAACCGGGAAAGCCGGGTCGTATGACAGCTAGAATTGGGTATTTACATTCAGGACACATGAAAGCAACGTTGTTGCCAAATGCATGGCAAGGAACGGACTCACCATCGCTTTTGAAGCAGTTAGATCCTGTTACGCGAGCCATCGGCACCTCGTAGAAGCGATGCTGAAAATATCTTTAACCAGGCCCAAACTTCCTACAGCTTCATCCACACATCCCGAAAGTCGTAGCACCCGGTTCTGGTCGAAAGCCACTCGGCCGCGCGCACGGCGCCTTCGGCGAAGCCCCTGCGAGAGTGCGACTCGTGCGTCAGGATGAGCTTGTCGGCGGCGGACTGCGCGACCAGCACGTGAGTTCCGGCGGCGTCGCCGGAGCGGTGGGCCTCGATCGGGATCTTGCCCAGACCGCCTGCCTTTTCGACTGCCTCGGCCAGGCTCAGCGCCGTGCCGGAGGGAGAATCGAGCTTGGTGACGTGGTGCGTCTCCTCGATCGAGAAGGTGTAGCCCGCGCCTTCGAGCGCCTTGGTCATCTGCGCCGCCACCTGGAACATCACCTGCACGCCGACCGAGTAGTTCGTGCCGTAGAGCAGGGCCGCGCCCTTGCGCTCGGCCAGGCCGCGCATATCGGCCAGCTTGTCGTACCAGCCCGTGGTGCCGATGACCATCTTCGCCCCGGTCGCCAGGCACGCGCGCATGTTCTGCACGACCGCCTCGGGCGCGGTGAAGTCGATGATGACGTCGAAGCCGGCGACGAACGGATGCGTCAGCCCCGCGCCGTCCTTGTTCTCCTTGGCGTCGAGTACGTGAACGCTGTGTCCGTGTTCGGCGGCTACCTGAGCCACCAGCTTGCCGGTCTTCCCCACACCCAGAACCAATACGCGCATCGCCAGACCTCTCCAAACCTCTAGACTGCCTACTTTACAGTATCGGCTCCATGCTTGCCGATAATCGGCGTTTCGGGTGGAGCATGGGGCTTCAGCCGCGTGAATAAGAAACCTGAATCGAAAGGGGCCTTAGCCCTGGGCTTTCGAAAGGATCGAAGTATGCCCAGGGCTGAAGCCCCTTTCGCTCGAGCGTTTTCCGTGGGGCTGAAGCCCCACACTTCCACCTGAAAACCTACGCCTGCACCAGCCGCGCCGCCACATCGAACACAGCCTCATCCGGGTCGGCGAAGAAGGCGCGGTGCAGCGAGCGGACCGCCTCTTCCACGTCTTCCTCGTCGATCATGAAGCTCATGTTGATCTCGCTGGCGCCCTGCGAGATCATGCGGATGTTCACGTGGCTGACCGCCGAGAAGACCCGTCCGGCGATGCCGTTGTGTCCGCGAATATCCTCGCCGACGAGACAGATCAGCGCCTTCTTGCTCTCGTACTTCACGTCCGCGATCTTCGACAGCTCGGCGCAGATCTCCGGCAGGCGCTCGTTCGAGTCCACCGTCACCGAGATGCTCACCTCGCTGGTCGAGACCATGTCGATCGCGCAGTGGTACTTGTCGAAGACGTCGAAGACGGCCTTCAGGTAGCCGTGCGACATCAGCATGCGACTTGCGACCACGTCGATGATGGTCAGCCGCTTCTTCGCCGCGATGCTCTTGAAGGGGCTCTTGCACTTCGCCATCAGAGCGGTGATCTTGGTGCCTTCATTCTCGGCGTTGCGCGAGTTCAGCACGTAGACCGGAATGCTCTTCTGCACCGCCGGCAGGATCGTCGCCGGGTGCAGCACCTTGGCGCCGAAGTAGGCGAGTTCGGCGGCCTCTTCGAAGCTGATCGTCTTCACGCGCAGCGCCTCGGGGACGATGCGCGGGTCCGTCGTCATGATGCCGTTGACGTCCGTCCAGATCTCGATGGCGCCCGCGTGAAGCCCGCCGCCGACCAGCGCCGCGGTGTAGTCCGAACCGCCGCGGCCGAGCGTCGTGGTGATGCCCAGCTCGTTCGAGCCGATGAAGCCGCCCATCACCGGCGTCAGGCCAGCCTCGATCAGCGGCAGGACGTGTTCGAGCAGCTTCGCTTCGATCGCCGGCTCGATGGGCGCCGCCTTGCCGTAGTGGTCGTCCGTAATGATGCAGGTGCGCGCGTCGACGTGCGTGCCACGCAGCCCGGCCTGGGCGAAGGCCGCGGCGACCATGCGGCTCGAACAGCGCTCGCCGAAGCTGACGACGAGGTCGTTCGTCCGGGGGGTCAGCTCGCCGACGGCGGCGATGCCGCGCAGCAGGTCGTCCAGCGCGTCGAACTCCACATGCAGCTCGGACGCAAGCTGCGTCAGGCGTTCGCCTTCGACCAGCCTTGCGGCGGTGTCGAGATGCCGCTCGCGCAGCTTCACCGCCAGCGAAATCGCGCCCTTGCGGTCGTCGACGCCGGCAGCGGCGGCGCAGGCCAGCAACTGGTCCGTCACCTTCGCCATCGCCGAGACAACCACGACAGCCTTCAACCCGCGGTCGCGGCGACCCTTCACGATCGCCGCCGTGCGGTTCATCGCGACGGCATCCTCGACCGAGGTTCCGCCGAACTTCATCACGACTACATCATTCCTTGCGACGCTCATTACCTTGCCACCTTCTTCACCGGGTCCAGCTTGCCCATCATGGCGAGCACCTCGGCGTTCAAAACTGCGGCGCCTGCGGCTCCGCGGATCGTGTTGTGCGACAGGACGACGAACTTCCAGTCGAGCAGCGGGCACTCGCGCAGACGTCCGACGGTCGCGGCCATGCCCTTGCCGCGCATGCGGTCCAGGCGCGGCTGCGGACGGTCGATGGCGTCGATGTAGACGACCGGCTCATCCGGCGCCGTCGGCAGACCGTGTCCCCACGCCTGCAGGTGGACGAGATCCGAGAGCGGCTTGAACTCCGCCCACGCGGCCAGAATCTGCTCGTAGGTCGCGGGCTGCTTGAACTTGATGCTGACGCACTCGGTGTGCCCGTCCTCGACCGCGACGCGGTTGCAGTGCGCGCTGACCTTGGCGGGAAGCATCTCGACGTGATCGCCCGCGAGCGTGCCGAGCAGCTTGCCGACCTCCTCCTGCAGCTTCTCCTCCTCGTTCTTGATGAACGGGACGACGTTGCCGAGGATGTCGAGCGAAGGCACGCCGGGATAGCCCGCGCCGCTGATCGCCTGCATGGTGCTGACGAAGAGGCTCTCGATGCCGAACTTCTGCTCCAGCGGCTTGAGCGCGAGCACGAGCCCGATGGCCGAGCAGTTCGGGTTGGTCACGATGTAGCCGCCGGACTCATGGCGCCAGCTCTGCTTCTCGATCATGGCGAGGTGGTCGGCGTTGACCTCCGGCACGACCAGAGGCACATCCGTCGTCATGCGGAAGGCGGAGGAGTTCGAGATGACCGCGCATCCGGCGGCGGCGAACTTCGGCTCCAGCTCCTTGGCAATGTCCGAGTCGAGCGCGGCGAAGATAATCTTCGGCAGCTCGCCCTCGGGGGTGCCCTCCGGCACGTTCGGCATCACGGTCATGCCGGCGATCCGTGCCGGAAGCTCGGTGTCGAGCTTCCATTTGCAGGCTTCGCCATAGGTTTTGCCCGCGCTGCGGTCGCTGGCGGCAAGCCACGCGATCTCGAACCAGGGGTGGTTGTGCATCAACTGAATGAATCGCTGCCCGACCATGCCGGTCGCGCCCAGAATCCCAACTTTGCGCCGTTCCATAATCCTTCTAGGATAACTCGGCTGGGGGTTAAGGGGTAGGCGTGTGGAGCACAGAAGGTGTCGATTTAGAAAGATTCTGCATGAAATGGGAAGGATGGCGCGTTTTCCGTGCGAGCGGGCCAGGAAACCCGCGTGGCCACGACACGCTAGCGGCTGAAGTACTGAATCGTTGCGTAGTCCGCGCGGTTGCTCCTGTCGGTGAAATGGGTCAGGGTTTGTACGCGAAGCCTTCCATCGGCCTCGAGCGAGGCAATGAGCAGCGTCTTGTTGAACGATGTGATCACGCTGGCGAGAAGCGCGACGACATCGTGGTTTTCCACCTTGGAGGCGAAGGGCTGCGCCTCGGTAACGCCCTGATCGCATGCCGTGGGGTGGCAAGCTCCAAAGGGATGAACCGTTCTGCCGTCGATGAGGATGCGAACCAGTCCGCGTGTCTTGGGATCGACGTTCGTCCAATCCCCGTCGATATGCGGCCCCGACATCTCGATGCCTGCGTCGAGCGGGGTTTTGTGGGGCGCCGAGACATCCTGAGCGGTGATGGGGGGCGCCATGACGGACAGCGCCAAAACAAAGGCGATCGTTAGAACGCGCTGTATATGACGAAAGTTCACGCTACACCCCGGTCGCGAAATATGGATCACTATAAGGGCAGGGCGGCTCGGTTGACCAGTCGTTGCGCTTCAGTCCCAGTCCCGCCGGCGCTTGTTGGCCTGATGCCCGCCGCCGCTCCAGACCATGATGGCGACGACCAGATGCACGACGAACCAGAAGCCGACGCCCATGTCGCGGTAGATCATCAATAGAACCAACACGCGCGGCAGCAGCAGCCAGAGCAGCGGCGCGACGATCGGTGCGATTAGCCGGCTGAGGTGGAAGCGTACGAGGTCTCCCCAGAACCACGCCAGCGCCAGCGAGACGCGCGGCAGAAAGAGCGACAGCACCAGGAACCAGAGCGGCAGCCCGTGCGTGTAGATGACGATCGAACCGGCCATGGGAGACCCTCCGAGTTATTTGGCGGCGAAGGCGAAGTCCGCCTTGGCCGTGCCCTGTGCGGGTACGGTGATGTTCAGGTCCTGCTCGCCGAGCTTCTCCTGCACGGCGGCCAGCACGTAGTCGCCCGCGGGCAGACCCTTGATCTCGAACTTGCCGGTCGCGTCCGTGACGGCAAAGAAGGGCGTCGGCGCGATGTTGATGTAGGCGTTCATCCAGGGGTGGTTGTTGCAGCGGACGGGCACCATCAGCTCGGAGAGCTGCATCTGCTTGACCTTCGGCGTGCCCTTCGGTCCCTGCGAGACGTCGATGGTCTCGTTGCCTACGACGGTCGGCATGGTGTGGATGTTGTGCATGGTGATGTCGGAGTTGTGGAACTCGACATATCCGCCATGCACGACGCCGATCACATGCGGCACATATTTGCAGCCCTGCTGATCGAGCACGACAGGAGTCGTCGGTCGAGGGGCGGAGGCGATCTGTGGCGGGCCGCTCTTCACGTAGACGAAGACGTTCGCCAGTTTGTCGCCCGAGACGACGATCTGCTCGGAGTGGACGGGGCCTTTGGCCGGACCCATGCCGCAGGCGGGGTCCATGCTGGTGTCGATCAGGACCGGCGCGGGCGCCTTGCCGTGGAAGAGGACGACGCCGCTCGCGGAGCCGAGCGTCGCGGGGTCGAGCGCCGCAACGGGGGCGCTGTCGGGCGTGGACTGCGAGGGAACGACGGGCGCCGGGCCGGGGTCCTTGCTGCCGCGGCCGAGGACTTCGGCCTTTTGCACCGCTGCGTCCGGCTTGCAGCCGGTGATTCCCGCCAATACGCTCAGTCCAGCAAATACGCCAATCGCCAGTCGCTTCATCTCATCTCCCAATGCTCTTCAACGTGCTACAAACGGTTTCCGAGGTTCTTTGTGGCCGATTGCGGCCTTCTCTTCAGGATGTCATAAAAGCTTTAAATGTGGGTCAGGCGTTTCCGTTTGAAGGGAACACTCCCGCCGGTGACGGCGGCGCTATCTCTCGCGTAACGGCAGATAACGGACGCGCACCCGTTGGGGATCGATCGTCAGCAGCGCACCTCTTTCAAGTTCCGTCTGCATTTGACGCAAAGCGTACACGACCTGACGACCGATAGAGGAGAATCGCAGGTCTTCGCCGCGTATCTGCGCTACGCTCGGGCCGTCTTGATTCGACATCGCTACAGCAATGCCAAAGTCCAGATCGTGAGTCAGAACGACAAATTTGTTCTCGGCGGCGTAGGCCATGATCGTCGAGTCGGGTGCATTGCCCAGGCCGATCTCGGACCAATGTATTGCTGAGATGCCGTCATTCTGGAGGAACTCGCACCAGGCGGGCGCGAGATTCATATCGATCAGAATCTTCATGCGGTCGGCAACAGGACCTCACGCTCGTTGGAGCGCCAGGCAGCGTAACGCAGCGCCTGCAGAACGTCTTCGCGCTCAAGATAGGGATAGTCGGCCAGAAGCTCGTCGATCCCGACGCCGGCGCCGATCTGACCGACGACCATGCCAACCGTCACCCGCATTCCCCGGATGCACGCTCGACCGCTCATGACGCTGGGTTGTATGGTGATGCGGTCGAAGTCCAACATGAGGCGCTCCTCTCGAAGTCTCGAAGTTCGTCGCGCAAGCGAATCGAGGGCCCAAACTCAGGCCCTCGATCCATCATATCAATCGTTTACAGCGCAGCGATCACAGCGTCGGCGAAGGCCTTGGTGCCGCTCGTGCCGCCTACGTCGCGGGTCAGGGTCTTGCCCTCGGCGTAGACCGCTTCGAGCGCCTTCTGGACCTTCTCGGCGACGACCGGTTCGTCGATGTGGTGGAGCATCAGCACTGCGCTCTGCAGCAGGGCGGTGGGGTTGGCCTTGTCCTGGCCGGCGATGTCCGGCGCGGAGCCGTGTACCGCCTCGAAGATCGCGCACTCGGCGCCGAGGTTCGCGCCCGGGACCAGGCCCAGGCCGCCGATCAGGCCGGAGCAGAGGTCCGAGAGGATGTCGCCGTAGAGGTTCTCGGTCAGGATGACGTCGTACTGGTAGGGATTCATGACCAGCTGCATGCAGGTGTTGTCGACGATGTGCTCGGCGTAGGTAATCTCCGGGTACTCGGCCGCGACCTCCTTGCAACACTTGATGAAGAGGCCGTCGGAGAGCTTCATGATGTTCGCCTTGTGGATGGCGTGCACCTTCTTGCGCCCGAGCTTGCGGGCGAAGTCGAAGGCGGACTTGGCGATGCGGGTCGAACCCTTGCGCGTGATGATCTTCAGCGACTGCGCGATGTCGGGGTTGATCATGACCTCGAGGCCGATGTAGAGGTCTTCGGTGTTCTCGCGGAAGATGACCATGTCGATGCCGGGGTATTTGGTCACGAGTCCGGGCAGGCTCTTGACCGGGCGGAAGTTCGAGTAGAGATCGAACTTCTTGCGCAGGGTGACGTTGATCGACGAGAAGCCGCCGCCGATGGGCGTGGTGACCGGTCCCTTGAGCGCGACGCGGTTCTGCTCGATCGAGTCGTAGAGCGCCTTGGGGATGTACTCGCCGGTCTTGGCGAAGGCGTCCGCGCCCGCGTCGTAGGTGTGCCAGTCGAACGTGACGCCCTCGGACTTGCCCGCGGTCTCGAGAATCGAAACCACCGCTGCCGTTACCTCGGGTCCAATCCCGTCGCCGGGAACCAGTGTGATCTTGTGTGCGGCCTTCGTCGTCATGCGTCCCTCATCTCTTTTTTGTCATTCCCGAAGGGAATCTGCTTCTCGCTTTTGTGCTGTGGGGCAAGAGTGCATACCCCAGGGGCTAAAGCCCCCTTCCTGCCAGCCCCACGTTGCCAAGGCTAAAGCCTTGGCCTACCTGGAAGCCAAAGTCTGCCGAAGCAATCCCCATTCCTCGGCCTTATATTCCCTAGACCCTATTCCTCTCAGGCTCCGACCCCTCAACCCTGAGCCCTGGACCCTTTTTTCGCATCCCTGCCGCTTAGCAACTCTTCCAGCTCCGCCTTGAACTCGCGCACATCCTTGAAGTCGCGGTAGACGCTGGCGAAGCGGATATACGCCACCGTGTCGATGGCCTTCAACTGATCCATGATCAACTCGCCGACCTCGCTTGTCGAGCGTTCGCGTTCGGGCGAGTCGACGACAAAGCTCTCAATCGCGTCGACGATCTGCTGAAGCTGGCCGGTCGAGACCTTGCGCTTCTCGCAGGAGTGCAGCAGGCCGGCGAGCACCTTCTGCCGGTCGAACTTCTCGCGGCGGCCGTCCTTTTTGACGACCATGTAGGGGATCTCATCGATCCGCTCGTAGGTGGTGAAGCGTTTGTTGCAGCGCTCGCACTCGCGGCGACGGCGGATGGAGTCCGCCTCCTTGCTCTCTCTCGAATCGACAACCCGGTCTTGCGCGAAGCCACAGTAAGGACATTTCATCGGATATTGTCCTCATTCTAGCAGCCGGTAAGGTGGGGAATAGAGACTGGCCGCTCTACGAGTGCTTCCGCCGCCAGTCGACCGCCTCGAAGAACTCAAGCGTATTGCCGCGCACCAGATAGAGGAAGATGAGTGCGTCGACCGCCAGCACGGCGTGGAAGAAGTTCAGGTCTGGCGAGGCTGCGGCGGCGCTGGTGGGCGGCGGGGCGGAAAGCTGCGTCTGGGCGAAGAGCAGCAGCGTCAGCCCGGCGTTCAACAGCGTGGATTTGCGCGCCCACAGTCGCACGCGCCACATGCCGAAGCCGATCACGGCCAGGTAGACGCCCAGAAAGGTCAGCAGCGCGGGCAGCAGACCGCTATCGGGCGCCGCGTCGTGCATGGCGGTGAACTTGCCGCGGGTGGCGATGAAGAGCAGCGGATAGAGCAGGCTCCGGGGGCTGGAAACATAGTCCGGCGCGACGCGCAGCAGAAGCCCCGCCAGCAGCAGGATGCCGGCCTTGAAGAACTGAAAGCCCGCGACGACGGTGACGCCCAGCGGACGGCCGAGCGACTCCGCGTCGAGCACGGCCGGGGTGTGGAACGCGTGGACCGAGTGAGCGGATTGCGCCTGGTGAAGCTCTTCGAGAGGCTGGGAGAGGCTCATGCGTCTGAGTATCCACTTCCGCCGGACGCCTGCCAGTCCACAAACGGGGTATGCGCGGTCAAGGTAAGTCGTTACGGCTCTTGACCGAGTGGAATGCGCGGCGAATGTGTTGGAAAAGGGAGCGGCAAGGCCGTTACAATCCTCATGCTCCCGAAAAAGCGCCTGCCGGGCGCCCAGTTCGAACCGAATTGGTCTAACCAGTACCTTAGGGGAATCGATGCATCTGCGCCGTACACTCTCGCTCGCCGCCGTCCTTCTGTCTGCCGTCACGCTCTTCGCGCAGGAGCCGGCGCAGGAGATGCCGCCGCTGCCGACGCTCAAGCTCTCCACCAGCATCGTCGTGCTGGACGTGGTCGTGACGGACAAGAAGGGCAACCTGGTGCTGGACAAGACGCGCGACGACTTCACGATCGTCGAGGACAGGGTTCCGCAGAAGATGCGCTCGTTCGAGCCGCCCTCGGCGCATGTGATGCCGCCGAATGTGGTCGTCAACGGCGTCGACGACCTGAAGAAGATCGGCGACGCGCCGGTGAACATTCTGGTGCTGGACGAGCTGAATACGCGCTTCGAGGACATGGCGTACGTTCGCTACTCCATGCTGAAGTATCTGAACGCGCAGCCCGCCGTGTTGAAGCTGCCGACCGTTCTGCTGCTCGCGACCAACACGCGCTTCAAGCAGTTGCACGACTACACGCAGGATCGCGATGCATTGATCGCGCAGGTGAAGAACGAGAAGCCCGAGCTGCCGACGAAGATGATGGCCGGCCGCGGCGGTTCGGCGGCGGTGGAGCGCATGGCGCAGGGCCTCGCGTCGCTCGAACAGATTGCCCAAGCCAGCGGCGGCACGCCGGGGCGCAAGAACGTCATCTGGGTGGGGAACGGCTTTCCCTCGGCCGACCTGGTCGGGCTCGACGACAAGACGGCGGCGACGATCGAGGCGGCGATCAAGCAGGTGACGGATATGCTGCTGGCCGCGCGCATCACCATGTATACGATCAATCCGACGATGAACTCGACCGTGACGCTCGACGTCGAGACGCCGGACGACCTGACCATGGCGGAGACCGATACCGGCGGCGAACCGTTCTCCGGCTCGGTGCAGTTCAGCACCTTTGGTCCGGCCACTGGAGGCCGGGCGTTCCTCTCGCGCAACGACATCAATAACGAGATCGCCGAGGGCATCTCGCAGGGCGCGAACTACTACACCATGTCGTATGCGCCGGTAAACGGCTCGGCCGACGCGGCGAAGTACCGCAACATCCGCATCGTGATGAAGGATCCGAACCTGCATGCGACGACGCGCGACGGCTACTATCCGCCTACCGCCTCCACCGCGAACCCGACCGTCGGCGAGGCACCGAAGCAGGCCAAGGCGCAGTTGCAGATGGAGATCTCGAACGCGGTGAACTCCGCGATCAGCTACAACGGCCTGGGCGTTACGGCGGTCAAGGCCGGCGCGGATTACACCCTGACGGTGAAGGGCGCCGGGCTGGAGTGGAAGATGGTCGACGAGAAGACCGAGCGCACCGAGGCGACCGTGATCGCGGCCTGGTACGGCGGCAAGGATGGGATGAAGCTGCTGGGCCACGCGGGCAAGGAGCTGCTGGCGACGCGTCCCGTGGGCTCGGCGGGGGATGCCACGCTGACGATGCCGCTGGTCGTGCCTCCCGGCGCTACGCGGCTGCGCTTCGTGGTGCGCGACGCGGTGAATGGGCGGATGGGGACGGCGGATATTTTGAAGCCGTAGAGCGGCTAGTGCTCACCCCGGTAGGCAGTTAGCGTGATCGTCTAGGGGTGCTCTGATTAAGTCCGCACCCCATATCCCAGGGGCTAAAGCCCCACTGACTCTGCGGGGCTTATTGTCCGGGCTAAAGCCCGGACCTATCTTAATCAGAGGTTCCCTAGGGATACGTGGCTGGATAAAGATCGCGTTCAATCTGGAGTCTTCTGCGGAAGAACTTGAACGAAGCCTTTACCACACACGTCACGATGCATTGGCTTGCCCCCAATCTGCTGTAGCCAGGCAAGGTCGCCGCTCGATTGGTCATTGTTACGCCACGTTCTGCAATAAAGCACGTAGACATCAGCAGGAGAATAAGTTTTGCAACTGTCCATGTGGGTCGTGAGGTCATCAACTACGCGCGCAATCTTATCTAAATTTTTCTCCATGCGGAAGATGAATAGTTTGATCGGCGAGTGCACGTAGAGAAGCTTGTCGAAATCTTCCCTGAGCTTGCCCGGCAAGTTGTCAAATTCGCTCTCCGCTGTGATTAGGATGCCTGTACCCTGCTGATATGCAACATAATCCCAGAGGAATGCGCCTTTCTGATTCGACCCGACGGGCGGGTAGGATTTCAAAGTATAAGGGTGCTGAGTTGAATCAGCGAATGCTCGCAACGCGCTCAGATTTTCTGTAGTCCAGTCGTAGCGCCCGTGCGTGTCCTTCAAGCTATCACTCAGATGGTGGACTAGCTTAAATGCGAGAGCTAAGTTTCCTTCTGCCGTCTTGGGAAAGTCGCAACTCATCAGGTCCTCTTCTTCCTTTGTGACGCAGTGGCATTGATTTTAACCCCAGCAAGCTTCGTCGGACTGAAAGTTATTGTGTGGGTAGCATCCGATTCCAGAAGCGAAATGCGGGGACTCTTCGCTCCGGTCGAGATGACGGGCTTCTGGGTGTCTAATGTAGACATGCATGACCCACTGCTGGACATCGCTCACCGCCCTTATCCTCTACCTCAGGGCCGGTGGATCATGCGCCAGCGCTGGAACGACCTGCTCTTCGCCCACTGGCCGATCGCACCGGAGGCGATGCGACCGTTGATCCCGGCGGGGCTGGCGCTGGATACGTTCGAGGGGCAGGCATGGGTGGGCGTCGTGCCGTTCTGGATGGACCGTGTGCGCAACCGGCTCGCCGGGGAGGCGACCATCGGGGTTCCGACGATGGGCAGCTTCAACGAACTGAACCTGCGGACGTATGTGCGGTCGCCCCGGTCGGGCAAGGCCGGCGTGTACTTCTTTTCGCTCGACGCCTCGAGCGCTCTGGCGGTCCTGGGTGCTCGGACGCTGTTTCGGCTGCCCTACTTTCTGGCGGCGATGCGGCGCTCGCAGGGCGCTGGCGGCGGGATCGACTACGCGAGCCGGCGTCTGCCGACGCGGCGGTTGGCGGAGTTCGAGGCCAGCTACCGGCCCACCGGCGCGCTGCCGGCGAGTGTGCCGGGCACGCTGCAGCACTTCCTCACCGAACGCTACTGCCTCTTCACGACCTTCGCCGGTCGGACGCTCGTCGGCGACATCCACCATGCCATGTGGCCGCTTGAATCGGCGGAGGCGGAGATTCGCGTGAACACGCTGCCCGCCGCGCACGGCATCGCGCTGCCGGATCGTCCGCCGATTCTTCACTTCTCCCGCGCGCTCGAGGTCACGATCTGGCCGCTCGCATTCGACCGTGACCCGGACCGCGCCTGATTCGTATAATCGACCGGTACAGGCAGAGGAGATATCGTTTGAGCACACTGGCAGGTCGGGTCGCATTCGTAACCGGAGCATCGCAGGGCATCGGCCGCGCCTGCGCGTTGGAGCTGGCCGCGTCGGGCGCGTCGGTCGCGCTGGCGGCGCGCAATGTGGAGAAGCTGGCCGAGGTCGCGGCCGAGATTGCCGCGGTTGGCGGGACAGCGCATGTCTTCGCCCTCGATGTAGGCGACGAGGAGTCCATCAAGGCCTGCGCCAAGGCGGTGATCGCGCACTTCGGCAAGGTGGAGATTCTGGTGAACAACGCCGGCATCACGCGCGACACGCTGGCCATGCGGATGAAGCGCAAGGATTGGGACGACGTGTTGACGACCAACCTGACGGGCGCATTTCTGCTGACGCAGGCCTGCATGTCGGCGATGCTGAAGGCCCGGTGGGGCCGCGTCATCAACATCACCTCGGTGGTGGGCGAGACCGGACAGGCGGGGCAGGCGAACTACGCCGCGTCGAAGGCCGGGCTGATCGGCCTGACGAAGTCGCTGGCGCGCGAGCTGGGCAGCCGAGGCATTACGGTCAACGCCGTCGCGCCGGGCTACATCGAGACCGCCATGACCGCCGTGCTGACCGAAGAGCAGAAGACCGCCATGACCTCGCAGGTTCCGCTGCAGCGCGCGGGCACGGACAAGGACATCGCCGCTGCCGTCGCGTTCCTGGCGTCCGAGGGCGCAAGCTACATTACCGGGCATACGCTGGACGTCAACGGCGGCATGTACATGGGGTAACGGCCGTTCGGAGTCCGCTTCGAGAAGCTGTCTTGTTAAGGGCACGGCTTCAGCCGTGCCGTAGAAGCCTGTACGAGATACGCGGCTTCAGTCTCTGAGGTACGGTTTTGGTTCGGGCGACTCGGGCTTCAAAGCGTACCTCAGCGGCTGAAGCCGCCAAGCAGATGCGGCGATAGTGGCACGGCTGAAGCCGTGCCCTTAAGCTAAATCTCCTCCATGCCAAAGGCATTCCGCGCAAGTGCAATATGTCTGAGTTCACAATCTGCCGGGCGAAGACGCGAGGTTGCGAGAATCGCCTTTTTCGCAGGTATTTAGCTGAAGCGTGGTGTAAAGTTGCCGAAGTAGTTAATACTTACCCTGGTTCAACCCACAGACGGAGTTCAAGTGGCGGTTCAGGGTTCGGAAGGTATCTGGTTCAGCAGGAATCTGCGCAGGTGCGAGATTCGGACCCGGTCTGAAGTTTGCGCTTGCTAGTGTCTTCGGAGCTAGTTACTTTGTGGCTAATGGCTGACATGCAAATCGTTCTTCCTGTGCAGGCGGATGCCCCAGTGAAGTCAATATCGAGAAATATCGGGACCACGATCCGCGACTATCGCCTGCAGAAGGGGATGTCGCAGGGCGACATCGAAAAGCGCACCGGGCTGCTGCGCTGCTATCTGTCGCGCGTGGAAAACGGGCACACGGTGCCGTCGCTCGAAACGCTGCAGAAGATCGCGGGCGCGCTCGACCTACAGCTTTCACAGTTCTTCGCCGAGGAGCAGGTGAGCCGCGAGGTCTCGACCCTGCACCTGAGCGAGGAGGAGATCAAGTTCCTGACGCAGGTGCAACGCTACTCGGCGCACCTGTCGGACTCCGACCGCCGGCTGCTGCTGGCGATGGTGCGCAAGTTCGCCTCGAGCGCCATGAGCTAAAAGCGAAGACTCAACACGGATCTGCGCGGATGACACGGATCCAATCCGTGGTCTTCCGTGCAGATCCGTGTTAAGTCTTTCGTTTCTATCAGTTGCGGCGGCGTCCGCCAGCCATGAGCTGCAGTACGGCGAGGAAGATATTGACGGCGTCGAGGTAGATCGACAGGGCGAGCGAGACCGCCGGCTGTCCGTTGCCGCCAGCGCGAATGCGGGCGAAGTCGCCGACGGTCAGCAGGGTGAAGACGCCGAGCGTCAGCCAGGAGTAGGTGCTCGGCTGCATGAAGTGGAAGAAGATGCTGAGTATGCCGGCCAGCACCAGCACGATCAGCGCGGCGAATCCAAGGCCGAGCACCTTGCGGTAGTCGATCGAGAAAAGATAGGCGACCAGGCCCATCGCGGCCATGCCGACGCCAGTCGTCGCGGCGGCCTGGAAGACCATGTCGATGCCGATGGCGCGGATGTAGTGGTGGATCAGCGGGCCAATCTCCCAGCCCATGAAGTAGGTCAGGGCGAAGAACAGGCCGAGCGCCAATCCGGCATTCCGGCGGCGCGCCGTGTTGATGGCGAAGATCAGCCCGAGCACGGCGATGAAGCCGACCGTCGAACCCCACTCCGGCGCGGACGCCACGCCGAAGGCGGTAACGAGGAAACCGGCCGAGGTGATGCCGAGCACCTTGGCCAGCAGGGGCACGGTCTCTTCGCGGGGTACATCGATGGTCGTCGACCAAGTGCCGGTGCGAGGGTCGATCTGGCGATTTACGTCGTAGTTCATGTGGGTGACTCCGTGATCCTTCGATACAGATACCTGAGTATTGGACGCGCAGATTTTGCTTTGGACTCTAGCCCACTCTGGAGATCCAGTACCCGAAGAGGGATAGGACGAACGCCGCCCCGGCGAAGACGATCTTCTGCCGGCGCAGGTAGCGCAGGCGGCCGGCGGTCATGCGCGGGACCAGCGGCAACCCCAGCAACAGTCCGCTCAGCACGCCGCCCAGGTGCGCCGAGTTGTTGATCCGCACCGCGCTGAAGTAGATGCTGACGCCGCCGAGCGCGAGGTTGACCACGGCGAAGAGCAGCACGGCGTTGCGGTGGCCGCGCAGCTCCTTCCACGGAATCGGCAGGCGGCGGTTCGAAAGCAGCACGATCAGGATGCCGGCGATGCCGAAGATGGCGCCGGACGCGCCCGCGGTCAGGGAGTTGGCGAGCGCCGGGTGGAAGAGGATATCCCATGCAATCGAAAGCAGATAGCCAGCGACGCCGGTAAGGATGTAGACGGCGATCAGGCCCATGGGGCCGAGCAGCGGCTCGCCGAGCAGGCCGAGATTCCAAAGGCACCAGAGGTTCGTCAGGATGTGCGCGGGATTGATGTGGACGAAGGCGGCCGTGACCAGCCGGTACCACTGCCCGCCCAGCACAAGGGCGCCCGAGACCGCGCCGTAGCGGACGAGATCCTCGGGTGAGAAGCTGGCGAGGAAGGCCATGCCCGGATGATGGCTGCGCCAGACCTCCGGCGCGGGGCTGCGCGGAAACATGATGCCAAAGACGGCCAGGTTGATGGCGATCAGGGTGTAGGTGGCCGGAGCGGCGAGCGGGTTGAAGTCGCTGCGCTCGTGGTGCGCGGAGCTGGGCGCTTCGAAGCCGGAGGCAGGCGTGGCGGATTCGGCCGCGATAAGGTCTTCGTGTTGGATCGAGTCCGGCATGAGGCGCATCTTCAGCCTAACCGCGACGCGCGCGAGGGGCAAATTGTATGCGCTAACCGGCTGCTTTTGGTGTTGGAAACGATAAAAAAGGCCCGAACCGGGAGGCTCGGGCCTTTCCTTTCAACAAACAGTCTAGGCGTGGCGGCGAGTGAAGCGCTCGCGGATGTCTTCCGGCAGACGCTGTTGCAGCAGGCTGCCCAGGAAGCCCGGCAGCGGAGTCGCGATGGCGACCAACACCCACAGGACCATCGAGATGATCAGGCCGGTGATGGCGACGCCTTCGAGCGAGACCGTGACGGCGTTCTGACGCAGGTGCAGGTGAACGGAGGAGATGCGGGCCAGCGTCTCCAGCCGGTGAACGATCACGGCGGCGAGCGCGAAGGCGATGGTCGAAAGCGTCGAAACGGCGAGCAGCAGCACGTCGATGCCGCGGGCGGCGGCCTGACGGCGGCGGCAATGGCCGCACTCATGCAGGTGCTGTTCGTAGTCGACGCGCATCGTGGGCGAGAGCATTGAAATGTCGTAGCGCCAACCGGATAGGATGTCGCCGACGACCTGGTCCGTGCAGCCGGAATCATGCATGCGGGTGTTCCTCGAAGATCGAATAGATGCGGCTTCCATACCTTGGGTAACTTCCATTCTAACCTGTTTGACGCTCCTGTAACGCGAAAGATGCAGGAAGTGAGGCAGCGAATCGATGACGAACTGCATCCCCGCGGGCGCGGCCCCGCTTTCAACCGACGTGGATCGGATCGAGCGGAAACGCCTGCTCGGCGAGCAGGATACGATTGCCCAGCAGAGTCATCCGGTCGCCGATGGCCTGCTCGGCCGTGATGCGGGCCAGCTCCGGCTGATTGTTCGACTCCGAGAGATGCCCCAGCACGATGTACGCCGCGCCGCCGTCGTAGTCCTTCTGCAGAAACTCCGCCGCCGAGACATTCGACAGGTGGCCG
Source organism: Granulicella rosea (assembly GCF_900188085.1). GTDB lineage: Bacteria > Acidobacteriota > Terriglobia > Terriglobales > Acidobacteriaceae > Edaphobacter > Edaphobacter rosea. Next base: position 14,702 of record NZ_FZOU01000001.1, on the reverse strand, counting down.
ACGCGCGAGAGCACGCGCTGCTTCACCGACCAGGGATACGGGCCGTCGCGCAGCATCTCGAGGTCGTGGTTCGACTCCAGCAGCAGCACGTCGATCCGCTTGAGCGCCGCCTTGACGTTCGGCGGCATGTAGCCGAGGTCGGTCGCGACGGCCATGCGGACGCCCTCCTCGCGCGACTCGAAGACGAATCCGCAGGGGTCGGCCGCGTCGTGCGGAATGGTGAAGGGCGCGACCTCGAGGTCGCCGATGACGAAGTTGGTTCCGGCCTTGAAATACTCGACCGAGGGCAGGGTCGCGGGGTCTTTCTCCTTGGACGCCTCGACCGGATCGCAGGGTTCAAGTTCGAGCGGCAGCTCCATGGAGGCGTTCGGATCGTCGGACCGGTTGAGACTGGGGTCGAAGGCGGCTGCCTCGGCGGAGATGCTGGCGATGGCCTCGGCCTCTTCGGGCGCGAGGTAGGTTGGGATTGCGGCGGCGGCTTTAGCGGCCTTTTCCTGCTGGGCTTTGTCTGATTGAAGGCGATCCAGCCACTTCGCGTAAGTCATGGTGGTGCGGGGAGTTAGCATCCGCACCCAAGCGCGGTGCGTCTGCTCGGTGAAGTAGACGGGGATGCCCAGGCGGCGCGCCAGGACCGACAGGCCGGCCACGTGATCGGAGTGCTCATGCGTGATCAGGATGGCGTCGAGCTTTGCAGGATCTTCGTGGACGATGGCCATGCGGCGCAGCAGCTCGCGGCAGGATAGGCCGGCGTCCACCAGCACGCGGGTGCGGCCGGAGGCGATCACGGTACTGTTCCCCTTGGAACCCGAGGCTAGTACGGTCATGCGCATCTGGTTAACAATACGCTTTTGCGGAGTGGAGAAAAGAGGCCTAACACCGATCGGTGTTAAGCCTTCCTATACGGAGGGTAGGGCAGCCACGCGGGCGACGTCGGCCAGCAGGATCGACTCCCCGGTGGTGCTGGTCGCGACGAAGGCGCCGTCCGGCTCGCGGTCGACCTTCAGCAGGAAGACGTCGGGCGTCGGCGGCTGGTCGACGACCATGACGATTTCTGCGAAGAACATCTCGCCGGTGACGAGCTGGATGGCGACGATGCGGTCTTCGCTGGCTAGAAGGAGTTCGAGGTCTTCGGGGGGCATTGGTTCTCTTTCATGAAGATCGTCGGCGATCCGAACGAAACGCAGGTCCTTCGGCTCCGCTCAGGATGACAAAGTTGGGGTGATACGCTTCGCTCAGGATGACAGAGTCTGGAGGTGATCCCGCTACGCTCCGAACCAAAATATCTGTCATCCTGAGCGGAGCCGAAGGACCTGCGTTTTGTTCGGGGCTGCGACCATCTCCCCAGAAGGCGGACTAAGCCGTCTTCATCGGCGCCAGGAAGTTGACCACCGAGCGCATCACCTGTTCGTTGCGCTGGTTGTAGACCAGCGTGCGGGTGCGGACGATGCCGAAGCCCTTGCGCGAGCTGGACTGGCGCACGCCCAGCACCTCGATCTCGCTGCGGATGATGTCGTTCGGGCGGACGGGCAGCGTCCAGCGAATCTCCTCGACGCCTGCGCCGATCATGCCGCCAACGACCGGCACGGTCTGGACGCGCATGCGCATCACGATCGCCGCGGTCAGCCAGCCGGAGGCGGCGAGACCCTTGAAAAACGAGCCTTCGCCGGCGGCCTCGTCCAGGTGGAAGGGCTGCGGGTCGTACTTCTGGCCGAACTCCTTGATCTCTTCGGCAGTCACCTTCGCGCCGCCGAGCGAGTTGAAGGTCTGGCCGACGTAGAAGTCTTCGAAATACAGTTCCTTGGGCATGCGTCTCCTTGCGTGTTCGCTAATTCTCGGTCGATACCGGCAACTTGAGTATACGGACGAGCAGCACGGTGATGTTGTCGCCGCCGCCGGCGTCGTTGGCTTCGTCGATGAACTCCTTGCAGGTTTCTTCGAGCGGAAGCTGGTGCTGTTCGCAGCGCCGCATGACCGTCAGCAGGTTGTGGTCGTTCAGCTCGCGGGTCAGGCCGTCGGAGGCCAGCAGGAACAGGTCGCCGGGATAGGACTCGAAGCGGCGAATCTCCGGTTCGACCGTGGGCATGGAGCCGACGGCGCGGGTGATGATGTTGCGCAGCGGCGAGAGTTCGGCCTGTTCGGGCGTAATCTCGCCGGACTGGATCTGCTCCTCGACGAGCGAGTGGTCGCGGGTGAGCAGGTGGAGTTCGTTCTCGCGCAGCAGGTAACAGCGGCTGTCGCCGACATGGGCCAGCGTGACGGCGGAGGCGTCGGATTCGAGCAGCAGCGAGACCAGCGTCGTGCCCATGCCGCGCAGATTGCGACTGTGCCGGGCCTGGCGGTAGACGGCTGTGTTCGCGGCCTGGATGGCGGAGTCGAGCTGGATGTCGGGCGTGCCGGTGCGCGGCGTGTCGCCGTGCGGGGTCAGGTGGCCGAGGAAGGTGTCGGTCGCGAGTTGGCTGGCGATCTCGCCCGCGGCGGCGCCGCCCATGCCGTCGCAGACGACGAAGGCGCCGGCCGTCGGCGACGCGCCACAGGCGTCCTCGTTGCCGGTGCGGGCACGGCCAATGTCGGTAAGCATCGCGAAGCTGAAGGGGTAGGAGACCATCTTGGGCGGAAAGTAGCGCTGGCGAAAACGATACACGCAACTGCGCACGACTCCAAGGACGGCCATATCCTTAGAATCATACGAGGCTTTTGAATGAATCGGATTGTGCATGGCGAAAACCTGTCGGTGTTGCGGACGCTCGCCACGGAATCGGTCGATCTGATCTATATCGACCCGCCCTTCAACACGGGTCGCAGGCAGAAAAGGCCAAGAATCAAGACCATCCGCGACGTGGAGGGCGACCGGACCGGCTTTGGCGGCAACCGCTACCGTACGGAGCTGGTCGCCGGGTCTCCGGAGCTGGCGGCGGGGTATCTCGACAGCTTCGACGACTACATCGGCTTTCTGCGGCCGCGCGTCGAAGAGGCTCGCCGGATTCTCAAGCCGGAGGGTTCGTTCTTTCTGCACGTCGACCCGCGCGAGGTGCACTACTGCAAGGTGATGCTGGACGAGGTCTTCGGCCGCCCGTGCTTTCGGAACGAGATCATCTGGGCCTACGACTATGGCGCTCGTTCGAGCAAGAGCTGGCCGGCCAAGCACGACAACATCCTCTGGTACACGAACCACCCCAAGCGGTATACGTTCGACCTGAACGCCAGCGACCGCATCCCGTACATGGCGCCGAAGCTGGTGGGCGCGGCCAAGGCCGCTCGCGGCAAGACGCCGACCGATGTCTGGTGGCACACGATCGTCTCGCCCACGGGCAAGGAGAAGACCGGCTATGCGACGCAGAAGCCGCTGGGAATGCTGGAACGGATCGTCCGCGTCCACTCGAAGCCGGGGGATGTGGTGCTGGACTTCTTCGCCGGCAGTGGGACGACCGGGGCCGCGGCTTCGAAGAATGGCCGGGAATTTTTGCTGATCGACGAGAGCGACGAGGCGATCGCGGTGATGGAGAAGCGTCTGGGGCTGGTGGCCGAGCGCACGAAGAAGCCGAGGAAGCGGGCGGCGAAGAAGATCGTTGAGACTGCGCAAGTGGCAGGCGTTATTAAGGGCACGGCTTGAGCCGTGCCGTAAATGCTGTATTTGCTTTGCGGCTTCAGCCGCTGAGATGCGGTTCAAGCGCCGCCACGGAGGCCCGCCAAAGCGTACCCCAGCGGCTAAAGCCGCGTTCCGACCGAAGATCAGTGGCGCGGCTGAAGCCGTGCCCTTAACAAACTTACGGCGTCCCTCAGATGTTCGGGCGCCCCATCCTTCGCGCCTTTGCGAAGGGTGGGACGTAAGCTGACCGTGCTACCCTCTTCCGGCTCCGAGCTGTATACGTCCCACCCATCGCGATGAGGCCGCGATGGATGGGCGCCCAAGCGCCTCTTTGTCCACAGCAAGAGCCAGGCGCCGGATTTATGGTTAACGGGTGATGCCGGACAAGACGAACGAAACCGACGTATACGCGATTCACGGGGCGGACCCCGAGGTGCTGGCCTACGCGATGGCGAAGTACTCGCGGTCGGCGCTGAACATGCGCGACTCGCTGGCCGAGATCAGCTCGCAGCGGGCGGAGCAGTTTCTCAACACCTTTTACTTCCAGTACGGCCACCGGTCCATCGCCGACCTGGCGCATCTGCCCTTCGCCATCGAGCGGCTGAGCCTGCTGGCCGCGATCGCGCTGGTCGACGAACAGCGCTGGGACGGGCAGGAGCGGTCGACGCGCTACCAGAACTTCCGCAAGTCCGGCTGGTACACGCCTGTACTCGGGGAGCAGGCAGCGACCTATACCCGCGCGGTCGAGGCGCTGTTTGCCGGGTACGACCGTGTCGGCGCGGAGATGCTGACGGCCTTGAAGGCGGCTATCCCGACGCCCGAGACGATGAAGCCGGACGCCTACGACCGGACATTGAAGGCGCGGGCCTTCGACGTGGCGCGGTATCTGCTACCGCTCGCGACCAACACCTCGCTGGGCCAGATCGTGAATGCGCGGACGCTCGAGACGCAGGTTTCGCGGCTGCTGACGAGCGAGTTCGCCGAGATTCGTATGATTGGCGACCGGCTGCGTGAGGCGGCGTCCGAACCGGCCTGGAATGTGACGCATGCTCCGGCGCAATCCTTAGTGGACGAGATCGCCGCGTTGAATCCGGAGCTGGGCGCCCGCGCGCGGGAGGCGTTGCTGCGTCCCGTGAAGTCCGCGCCGACGCTGGTGAAGTACGCCGCCGCGAACGACTACCAGGCGAAGAGCCGGGCGGAGCTGACGGCCTATGCGGCGGAGCTGATGGCCGGGCGGGCGATTGCTCCGGCGCCGGTGGTCGACCTGATCGACGGCTACGAGCCGCTGGAGGTCGAGCTGGCGACGTCCCTGCTCTACCCGCACTGTCACTATCCGTATCGGCAGTTGCGCGATACGATCGCCAATCTGGGCGAGGCGAAGCGGCTGGAGATCATCGCGCTGGGCGCGAAGGATCGCGGCCGGCACGACGAGCTGCTGCGCGGATTCAGCGCGGGCAAGGGCCTGCGCTTCGACATCCTGATGGATATCGGCGGCTTCCGCGACATGCATCGTCACCGCAAGTGTACGCAGTTGCTGCAGAGCTTCACCGACCTTCACGGATACGAGGAGCCGGTCTGCCCCGGACAGCCGACGCTGGCCGAGGCGGGCATCGCGGTGGAGTACAAGGCGGCGATGGATGCGGCCTTTGTTGCGTATCGTACGCTGCGGGATAGCGATATTGTTGAGGCTGCTGAGTCCGCCCAGTATCTGCTGCCGCTGGGGACGCGTTGCCGGGCTATGTTTAAAATGGACTTCGCCGAGGCGCTGTACATCGCCGAGCTGCGTTCGGGCGTGGCGGGCCACTTCAGCTATCGGCGAGTGGCATGGGAGATGTATCTTGCGGTGGCCAAGGCGCATCCGGAACTGGCGAAGCTGTTCCGTATCGAGGACGTGAATGTGCCTGTCGATCTGCTGAGGAGATAAAGGAAGAGGGAAGATGCTGGCTCTGGACGAAGCGGATTGGGCGTGGATCGGCGCCCATTTTGCGCGCCGGTTGAAGGTGCATCACACCCTGAAGCAGTATCACCGCGACGGCGCCAGGCTGAAGTTCGCGGAGCTTGCCGTGGGCGACAGCGACCCCATCGCCAACTGCAGCGCCAGCGACTTCGGCCTGGGACCGATGATTCTCGACCTGAACCGGAACGCGGTCGATCGCATCTTCGAGTTGGCCGGAAAGATGCTCGCCCTGAACACGCCGGCGGAGTTGCCGCAGATCGTGGCGCAGGCGGATCTGTACTCCATGAAGATCGGCGTCGGTTCGGAGCTGGCCTGCATGCTGCGCCCGTCTCTGTGCTGGGTGGCGAATACGAAGTCGTTGTGGAGCTATCTGTTCGACTACTGCGACGGCAATATGCGCGAGGCGCGCGAGATGATGCACTCGTATAACGAGGTCGGCATCGCGACCATCTACCCGCATATGGAGGGCAGCATGGTGCGGGTCAGCGAGCGCCAGCCGGATCGCGGCGTGTCGTCGCTGGCCGGCGTGCGGGGCTACCGGTACTTGTGGGCGGACGCAATCTGTTGCCGGGCGTTCGAGCGGAATTTTTAGTTTCGCTTTTTGTTTGCTATCGGGAAATTCGTGCTTTAGTATTTGGCTTGACGATTCAAAGGAGATTTTACGTGGCAGACGACCGTGGCAAGGCGATAGAAGCGGCACTTTCGCAGTTGGAAAAGCAGTTCGGCAAGGGCTCGATCATGCGGCTCGGGTCGAAGGAAGCGATTGTGCCGATTGCGGTCATCTCGACGGGTTCGATCTCGTTCGACGCGGCGCTGGGTGTGGGCGGCGTGCCGCGCGGACGCGTGATCGAGATCTTCGGACCGGAGTCCTCGGGTAAGACGACGATCACGCTGCAGATCATCGCGGAGGCCCAGAAGGCGGGCGGCCTCGCGGCGTTCGTCGACGCCGAGCACGCGCTCGATCCGGGCTATGCGAAGAAGCTGGGCGTCGATGTGGACAACCTGCTGGTCTCGCAGCCGGACTACGGCGAGCAGGCGCTCGAGATCGTCGAGGCGCTGGTGAAATCGGGCGCGATCGATGTGCTGGTGGTCGACTCGGTCGCCGCGCTGGTCCCCAAGGCCGAACTCGACGGCGAGATGGGCGACTCCCACATGGGCTTGCAGGCGCGTCTGATGTCGCAGGCGCTGCGCAAGCTGACCGGTACGGTCTCGAAGTCGCGGACCTGCCTGATCTTTATTAATCAGATTCGCGACAAGATCGGCGTCATGTTCGGCAACCCGGAGACAACGACCGGCGGACGCGCGCTGAAGTTCTACTCGTCCATGCGTATCGACATCCGGCGCATCGGCGCGGTGAAGGAGGGCGACGTGGTCGTCGGCTCCCGCACCAAGGTGAAGATCGTGAAGAACAAGGTGGCGGCGCCGTTCCGGGATGCGGAGTTCGACATCCTCTACGGCGAGGGCATCTCGCGCGAGGGCGACACGCTGGACCTGGCGGTGGCGAACGGCATCGTCGACAAGAGCGGCGCGTGGTACAGCTTCCAGGGCGAGCGCATCGGCCAGGGCCGCGAGAATGTGCGGAACTTCCTGAAGGAGAACCGCGACGTCTTCGGCCGGATCGACGGCGAGCTGCGCAAGAAGATGGGTATCGGCGCGGGCAATGTGCCGGTGCCGGCGGCGCCGGAGGATGGCGCGGAGCAGGCCGTGGCTGTGGTGAAGGGAAAGCGGTAAAAAGCAGGGAATAGGGCTTAGGGATGAGGTTCAGCCCCTGGCTTTGTTTCAGGCCACAACCAATGCTGTCATCCTGAGCGAAGCGTCTCGCGGCTTTTCGCGAGACGCGCAGCCGAAGGACCTGCGTCTTGCTTGTAGAGCCGTCGCCGCTGCAGGTAAAACGCAGGTTCTTCGACTTCGCTGCGCTTCGCTCAGGATGACAGATTTGTTAAGTGTTCAACAGAAAAAGGCCGGTGCAAAATGCACCGGCCTCTTTGGGTTCAAAACGTGAGGTTATTCCGTTGGCGGCGCGGGCGGCATCTGGCCGTTGCCCATGGGGCCGTGGCCCATGCCGCCGGGACCGCCGGGGCCTCTGCCTTCGCGACCCTTCATCTCGCCACGCCCCTTTTCCATGCCGCCGCGGTGGGAGTGCTCCTCGGCCTGCAGCTTGGTCCACTGGTCGGGGGTCAGGACGCCGCGGATGCCGAGCAGCATCTTGGCGTTGGCCTTTTCGAGCTCGGCGCGGGCCTGGGCGATCTTGTCGATCTGGGCGAGCACCTTGGAGGTTTCGGGTGGGTTGGCGGCGAGCATGGACTGCATCGGCACCTCGGCCTTTTCGACGTTGGCATGCGCGTCGATCAACTGGATGCGGCTGGACTCGAAGATGTCGCTCATCTTCTTCTGCTGCTCGGGCGTAAGTGCAAGCGCGGTGACGATGCGGGGATTCTTCCACCACATGCCGCCGGGGCCCATGTGCATGCCGCCGCCGGGGCCGCCGCGCATCTCGCGGTGTTCGCCGCCGCCCATGCCGGGGCCGCCCATCTGGGCGAAGGTGGGAGTGGAGAGGACGAGGCTTGCGGCAAACAGGCACACGGAGGCGAGGAGAGGCTTACGGTTCATGGTTTTGTCCTTTGAAATGAATTACTTGGATTGTGCGGTCGAGGTGACGGTTGGAGTGGAGTTCGTGGCGCTCGGTGTGGGGTTGTCGAGCGGAGCCATGGAAGAAGGGATGGACGCGGAGATATCCTGGTCGATGCTGGCGAGCAGCGCCTCGTCGGATTCGACGGTGTGCGCCACCTGAGCCGACGGCTCGTCCGTCCGTACTGTCTCCGGCGCGGCCACGGCAATGGGCGCGACGGGCTGCTGCCGGTGGATGCCCGCCGGGACGGCGATGGCGACGACGACGGCTGCCGCGGCGGTTGCGGCCCAGAGCGAGACGCGTCCGAAGCCGAACTTTTCCGGGCGAGATACGGCCTGTCGCTGCGGCTGGCGCGCGGCGTAGGCGACGGAGGCTTCGCGGAAGCCGCCGATGGCCTGGCGAAGTCCGTCGAGTTCGAGCGAGCATGCGGCGCACAGGTGCAGGTGCGCGGCGGCCTGGGAGTCCAAATCGCTGGCCGGAAGGTCGAGGTCGCAGACGGTTGGGTCGGCGATGAGGAGGTTCGAGAGCTGCTCGTGCGTCAGGTGATCGGTTTGAAGGTTCATCGGGATTCCTTTCCGGAGGTGCTCGGGCCGGGGGATGTGGGCATGTGCTGCGCGCGGATGATGGCGAGTCCGCGGTAGAGGTGCGTTTTGACCGTGCTGACGGGCAGGTCGGTGATGGCGGCGATCTGAGTCAGCTCCAGCTCTTCGACGAAGCGAAGTAAAAAGACGGTCCGCTGGCGCTCGGAGAGTTTGGCGACGCTGCGGGCGACAAGCGCGACCTGTTCGCGTGCGATCAGGCGGGACTCGGACGAGCTATCCGGATGTGCAAGCTGTCCGGCGAGCTCGCCTGCGTCGACGGCGGTGCTGCCGGCGCGCTTCCAGAACTTGAAACGGTTGGTGCGGGTGTGATCCCGCAGGAGATTGAGCGCGATGCGCATGAGCCAGGTGGAGATGGCGCATTCGCCGCGAAAGCTGGCCCGTGCGCCCCAGGCGCGCATGAAGGTGTCCTGCGTGAGCGACTCGGCCAGATCGCGATCCCGCACCGACGAAAGCAGAAAGCGGAAGATGCGCGGCTGGTAGAGCTGGTGAAGCGTTTCGATCGACTCGAGACTGCCCTCGGCGGTGTTCTGCTCCAGTTCGAGGGGCAAGCCGGCGGTGGTGAGAGCGGATGGTGGCATGGTCTCTTGTCTTCTGCAGTGATTGACGCGATGCGATGGGAGAAGACTACAACGGCTGCATTTTCTTTGTTTCGGCTCGCATCATCGCAGAGGCAGGAGCGGATTCGTTTTGTTAAGGGCATGGCCTCAGCCGTGCCGCAAGGAAAGATTGCAGAGCGACTTTAGCCGCTGAGGTACGGTTCTTGTTTGAGATGGCAGGCAATTCTGACGAAAACCGTACCCCAGCGGCTAAAGCCGAAAGGCAAGGAAGCCTTTGTGGCACGGCTGAAGCCGTGCCCTTAAGCAAGACGATTGAAGAGACAAAGACAGAAGCAGATTCCCTTCGGGAATGACAAGCAAAAGAGGATATGCTGCTGGAGGTATGCAAACCCTGAGAGCGATCTACCCGGGCACCTTCGACCCGCTGACGAACGGCCATCTGGACCTGATTGCGCGCGCGTCGAAGATCGTCGACGAGCTGGTGGTGGCGATTCTGCGCAACGCGGAGAAGGAATCGACGCTGTTCACCGTGGCCGAACGGCTGGAGATGATTCGCGAGGCCGTCGCGCCGTTTCCCAACGTGCGGGTCGAGACCTTCGACGGGCTGCTGGTGGATTTTGCCCGGATGCAGGGGGCCAAGGCGGTCGTGCGCGGCATCCGCGCCATCTCGGACTACGAGTACGAGTTCCAGATGGCGATGATGAACCGCAAGCTCGACCCGGAGCTCGAGACCCTGTTCATGATGCCGGCCGAGAAGTACACCTACGTCAGCTCGCGGCTGATCAAGGGCGTCTTCATGCTGAACGGCGATGTGTCGTCGCTGGTCCCGCCGCTGGTCTTCGAGCGATTGAAGGCGAAGAAGCCGGCCGCTGGATGACGATTCAGGAGACCTTCGGGCAGATCGACATCTATGTCTTCGACCAGATTCTGCGGGGCAACATTGCGCCGGGAATGCGGGTGCTGGACGCGGGCTGCGGCTTTGGGCGGAACCTCGTCTATCTGCTGCGGCAGGGCTGCGAGGTCTTCGCGGTGGACCAGAGCGCGGAGGGTGTCGGCCATGTGCGGCAGTTGGCGGCGGGACTGGCGCCGGGCCTGCCGCCCGAAAACTTTCAGGTCGCGCCGATCGAGAAGATGCCGTTTCCGGATGGCTTCGCGGATGTGGTCCTCTGCAACTCGGTCCTGCACTTCGCCAGGGATGAGCAGCACTTTCTGGCGATGGTAGGCGAGCTTTGGCGCGTGCTGCGCCCGGGCGGGATGCTCTTCTGCCGGCTGGGTTCGAGGATCGGCATGGACTTCGAGCAGGTGCGCGGCCATGTCTACCGCATCGGCGACGGGTCGGAGTGGTTCCTGGTCGACGAGCGCGTGCTGATGAAGATGACCCAACAGATGGATGCGGTGATGGTCGATCCGCTGAAGACGACGATCGTGCAGGATCACCGCTGCATGACGACGTGGGTGCTGCGCAAGCGGCTGGAGTAAAACTACCAGCCGCGTGTGCCGGGTGCTCCCTTGAAGGGGCCGCGCAGGTCGCGGGTGATCCATCCGCCGTAGAAGTCGCCGGGCTGGGGCTGGACGAGTTCGTCGTCGACCCAGCACTCGTCGACTTTGCTGGCGTAGAAGGCGAGATAGCCGGCGAGCGCGGCATAGCGGGCGGTGGGCTGGCTGTAGCTCCAGGCGGCCTGGACGACGGCGGGTGAGCCGGGTACGGCGAGATCCCAGTATCCAGCCGTGCCTTTGAACTCGCAGAAGCTGCCGTAACCGTTCGACCGGGTCAGCAGGCTCAGGTCGAGGTCGGCGGGTGGCAGGTAGTAGACCGGCGGGTGGCTGGTCTCGAGGATGCGCAGGGCGCGGGTGCTGTCGGCGACGGTGCGGCCGGCGTGCAGGATCCGGATGCGGCGCGGGCTGGGTTCGAGACGCGGCGGCCGGGGATAGTCCCAAACGGACTCAGTGGTTTTGTTCATGACGTCGAAGGCGCTCCCTGGGCTGAGGATAGACTTCTTCGGAGACGGAGTGTGGACGATGAGCACAGCGTTACGATCCGACGAAAAACGGCTGAACGAGATGAACCGGCTCAGCGATATGGGGCACTTTCCGGCGATGGTCAACGCCGGCGCGACGTTCAACGTGCTGGCGACGATCGCCGCGACGTGGTGGGTGGAGGCGCGCTGGCCGGCGCTGGCCGGCGCGTGGGTGGCGGCGGTGTTGGCCGTGAATCTGCTGCCGGTGGTTCTGCTGCGGTTGACGATCGGCCCTCGGACCGTCTATCCGAGGCTGGCTGAGATGGACTTCTTTCGCGATCAGCACAAGTTTTCGGACTGGGTGTATGTCGCGGCGTCGGCCGATATGGCGTTTTGGGTGCTGCTGACGTGGACGGCGGCGGCGCTCGACCGGCGGCATATTGTGTTGGAGGCGCTGCTGGCGATTTCGGCGCTGGCTACGTTTTCGCCGGTGATCCTTCGGGTGATGCGCGGGCGGCGGTAAGGGCGCCGATCTCGATGGAGCGTGGACTTCCGCGGGGTTCGCGGCGGGTTATGCTGGAGGCTCCGAGGTGAGCCGATGGGCCTGCGCGCTCGATGGGTTGTTCTGCTGTTGTTGGCGCTCTGCTGCGGGAGGGCGGAGGCCCGGCGGCGGGTGGTGGTGATCTCGATCGACGGGCTGCGCGGCACGACGCTGGCGGACCTGCCGCAGCGCCATCTGAAAACGCCGAATCTGCTGGAGTTCGTGGCGGGCGGCGCGGTGGCGGATGGGTTGGTTGGAGTGTTTCCGACCGTGACCTATCCCAGCCATACGACGCTGGTGACGGGCGTCTCGCCGGACCGGCACGGCATTCGGAGCAACCTGGAGTTCGACCCCGAGCACACGGGCCGCGACGCGTGGTTCTGGTATGCGGAGCAGATGCACGCGCCGGCGCTGTGGGATGTGGCGCGCGCGGCGGGGCTGCGGACCGGGGCGGTCTCGTGGCCGGTGACGGTCGGGGCGGCGATCGACGCCAACTTTCCCGAGTATCGCGAGTGGGAGAGCGAGGACGACCTGCGGCTCTACCGGGGGCTGTGTACGCCGGGGCTGGCGGCGGAGTTCGAGCGGAGCGCCGGGCCGTTGACGCTCGACGACGCGGACGAGCTGCTGGGCGTGAACGACGATACGCGGGCGAAGATGGCGGCGTTCCTGATCGAGACGCGCAAGCCGGACCTGATGCTGGTGCACTTCCTCGACATGGACCACCAGCAACACGCGCATGGGCCGGACAGCGCGGAGGCGTACCGGGCGCTCGAGCACATCGACGGGCTGATAGGGCAGATTCGAGCGGCTGTCTCTGCCTCGTTTGGAGATTCGGACGAGGTGGATTTCGTCGTCGTCAGCGACCATGGCTTTCTGGCGGTGGATAAAGCGTTTCAGCCGGCGGCGGTGCTGGCGGGGCTGGGGCTGGGCGCTCCGGCAGGGCATCCCGACCGGTGGCGGGTGGCGGTCTTCGACAGCGGGTCTTCGTTCGGGTTGATCGTTCACGACCCGAAGGATACGGCGGCGGTCGCACTCGCAACGAACGCCTTCAAGAGGATAGCGACGGCGTCGGGGATCGCGAAGATCTACACCGGCGCGGAGCTGGCGGCGACCGGCGGCTACGGCAATACGTTTCTCGCCGCGACGATGCAGCCGGGGTTCATGGTGGGGCGTAAGACCGCTGGCCCACGGGTGACTTCGACCGGTGGCGCGCGGGGGATGCATGGGAATGCGCCGGGCGATGCGCGGCTCGATGCGGCGTTTGTGGCCTTTGGGCGGTCTGTTCCGGCGAAACGACTGGGACGAAAGCGGCTGGTGGATGTTGCGCCTACGGTGGCGGCGTTGCTGGGGTTCGGGATGCCGGAGGTCGAAGGCGCAAACCTGCTGGAGAAGTGACTTTTTGACCGGGTAAGTCGGGTTCAGGCCTTTCTCTGCGCCGCCAAATCTGAAAGACTATAGACATGAGCACAGCGACGTTGGTAGCGAAGAAGGTTTTGACGGACCGGATCAACCGGATTGAGGTCTCTGCAACGATGGCCATCACGGCCGCGGCTTTGAAGCTGAAGGCCGAAGGCGTAAACCTGGCGGACTTTGGCGCCGGCGAGCCGCACTTTGCGACTCCGCGACACATTAAAGATGCCGCGATTGCCGCCATTGAGGCCAACTTCACGCGTTACACCGCCGTCGCCGGCGTGCCGCAGGTGCGGCAGGCGATCGTGGATCGCCACGCAGCCGACTTCGGCTCGCAGTACACGGTCGATGAGTGCGTCTTCACCACCGGCGGCAAGCTGGCGTTGTTCAACGCGGTGCAGGTGCTGATCGACCACGGCGATGAAGTGATCTTGCCAGTCCCGTACTGGGTCTCGTTCCTCGACATCATTCAGTACGCCGGCGGCGTGGTGAAGCTGGTCGAGAGCAAGGAGAGCGAAAACTTCCGCATCACGGCGGAGATGATCGCCGCGCAGGTGACCGAGAAGACCAAGGCGATCATCCTGAACTCGCCCTCGAACCCGGCCGGCTCGATCATCGAGCAGGCGGACCTGGAGTCGATCGTGCGCATGGCGCATGAGCGCGGCATCTACCTGCTGCTGGACGAGACGTACTCGTACCTGACCTTCCAGGGCGACATCGTCTCGGGCGGCTCGCTGCTCGATTGCAAGGAGCACATCATCATCCTCGGGTCTTTGTCCAAGACGTATGCGATGACGGGCTGGCGCGCGGGCTTCGCGCTGGGGCCGAAGCAGATCATCTCGGCGATGAGCAAGCTGCAGTCGCAGAGCACGTCGAACGCGGCGAGCATGGTGCAGAAGGCGTCGATCGCCGCGCTGACCGGCCCGCAGGAGTGCGTGGCGGAGATGCGCGCGAACTACATCGAGCTGCGCGACCGCATCCTCGAAGGCTTCAAGACGATCCCCGGCCTCACCTGCACGACGCCGCAGGGCGCGTTCTACGTATATCCGAACGTCAGCGCGTTCTTCGGCAAGGGCGGCATCAAGACGGCCTCCGACGTGGCTGCGCGTCTGCTGAGCGAGGCCCACGTGGTCGTCGTTCCGGGTGAGGCCTTCGGTACGAGCGAGCACATTCGCCTGTCCTATGCGGTCTCGCCGGACGTGATCGACGAGGGCGTGAAGCGGATGCGCGAGTTCTTCGCGAAGCTGGCGTAAAGCGTGTTGCGGCGCCGTCCGGCCTCGATCTTCGGAGCCGGATGGCGCCAAATTCTTGATCTGCATCGTTGGTGGCAGACGAGAGTGCGAGTTTTCATCTGCGCTGGGCCCAACTTTCCAATAAGATAAGGCGCTATGAGCATAGAAGCAGGTTCCGGGATCCGGTTTGCGCCGGTGATTTTGGCTGGCGGCAGTGGGACGAGGTTCTG
>NZ_FZOU01000008.1 GCF_900188085.1 Granulicella rosea | reverse complement strand
GGCGAGCACGGTCGCGTTCGAGACCGCCAGCGCCGTTCCGTAGCGCTTATCGAGGAACTGGAGCGCAAGGTTGGTATAGACGTAAGCGCGCGCTTGCAGCAGGTCTTGGTTGGGCGCATGTCCGTAACCGACGGCGCTGCCGAGAAAGGCGAGGTGCGCGGATAGCATCGCCTGATAGGCCTGGTAACGCATCACGCCGGGTTCGAGCGTTGCGTTGATGGGCTGATCGAGCGCGGAGAGAAAAGTGGAGTCGGTGCTGAGGTCGACGATGGCCGAGCCGATGGCCCAGGTGCCCGCGCCTTCGATGGGGCTGCCCTGCGCATTCGTGCGGCCATAGGGGTTCGATACAGTCGCCGAGGTCGCGCCGACGCCGTTCCAAGCAGTCATGTCTCCCCAGGAGCCGTTGAGCGACTGCATGAAAGAGTAGGAGTCGAGCGCGCTGTAGATGGCCGGTACGAGCGGGGCCGATTTGTAGAGCGATGGGACGATGCCAGGCGTGCTGTAGACATACGCCAGCATGTCCAGCCGCTCCATGGCGACGTTGTTTCCGGCGGAGGTGTCGATCGCCGCGTTGTTGAGCCACTGGGTCAGGGTGTAGCTGTTCGAAGGACTCTTGCCGGCATCGAAGTAGCCATAGATTTGAGCGGGAACCGTGCCTTTGGCTACGGCGCTGCTCCAGGCGGATCCGTAGATCTGATTCGATTGCACGGTTTGAAGCAGCGCGGTGATGGAGGTGGTAAGGCCGTTGAGGTAGGCTGCGTCGAGCGCCGCGGGCGTGGGCGTCGCGCCGGCGGGCGCCGTGCCTTGCGGGTCGGCCGGGTCGAGGATCAGGTAGGGGTTGGTGTGGGTGAACGCGGAGTAGATGGGGCGCGAGGTCGCGCCGGCCGGAAGGTTCGTGGTGACGTTGTTGTAGTAGTAGAAAGACTGGGCAGCGTTGAGGGTTAGGGTAACGGAGGTCTTGCCGGTGGTCATCGCGAGCGGGATGGCAACGGTCTCGTAGAGGAATCGCCCCGCGAAGGCGGGGTCGGCGGTCTCCTGGTAGTCGATCTCCGGTTGATTGGTGGAGTAATAGTTGGAGACCTGGTAGCCCTGCTTGGCGGTGTAGAGGTAGATGACGTCGAGCGTCGTATCCGAGCCCCAGAGCTGGAGGGTGAGATAGTTCTGGAGCGAGGGGTCGCAGGCCATCGTGAAGGTCAGGGCCTGATTGTAGGCCGGATTGCCGATGTTGGCCGCGGTCGCCGACGGTGCAATTTCACGCCAGGTCTGGCCGAGCGCGCCCGTGCCCATCGGGTTGCCGAGATTGATGAAGCCGTGAACGGACTCCGAGAAGGCATCTGTCCCAAGGTCGCCGAAGCGGATGCGGTCGAGGGCATTCGAGGTCTTCGCAATCGCCTGTCCGCTCATCCGTGAAGGCACGGCGAGTAGACAGGAAAGGACGGCGACGAGCCCGAAGGCGTAACGTTCACGGAGATTCAACTTCATGTGGCGGCGTCTCCTGGCGGGTGCGCCCGGACCGGCAGTCCGGGACGGCGGCATGGGGTTACGAGAAGCGGAGAGAACGATAACATTAACATTTTTATTTTTGCAACAGGCCCAGGTGGCCTGCGCAGCTTGAACCGCCTCGGGATACAGGCGACAATCGAGAAAACATCGAGGGTCTATCGCTCCGCCGACTTGACAGCGCTGTAACTTCGTCGCTAGTCTTGCGACTCAGAAGCGATAACGTTATTTGGATAAAACATTGTGCGAGGACGCATGACGAACATCAACCGGAGGCAGTTGGGCAAAGGGCTGGCAGGCGGTCTCGCGGCAGGCCTGCTGGGAACGGGCAGGTCGTCTGCCGCGCCGCGGCCGTCTCAGATCGACGCTGCCTGGACGCCAGTCGCGCCCGGCGTCTGGAAGTCCACGCTCGGCAGCCCCGAAGCGATTACACCGGTGAAAGGCAGGCTGGTCGCGCCAAAGCTTACGGCGCTCGGCAGCATGCAGCACGCCGACAAGCCTCCGCTTGCCGTGCCCGTGGGAAGCGTCAGCGCACGTGGCGTTTCGGTAGAACTGCCGCTGCATACCAACGAGGAGATCTACGGCTTCGGGCTGCAGTTCTTCTCCGTGCAGCAACGTGGCAAGAAGCGTGTGACTCGGGTCAACGCCGACCCGCATATGGATACCGGCGACTCGCACGCACCGGTCCCGTTTTATGTGACGAGCCACGGCTACGGCGTGTTGATCGACACCGCGCGCTACGCGACCTTCTATTGTGGCGAGACCAAGCCAAAGCCGACCCAGGCGGCCGCCGCGGTGAATAGCGGCGATGTGCCGACGACGACGACCGAGCTCTATTCCAGGAACCCCGCCGATGAGGCCTCGGCGAAGGTACTGGTGGACGTGCCCGCGGCGCAGGGAGTCGATGTCTATCTCTTTGCCGGGCCGACGATCCTTGAAGCCGTACGCCGCTATAACCTCTTCTCCGGCGGCGGTATCGCTCCGCCGGAGTGGGGTCTGGGCTTCTGGTATCGCACGCAGAGCAACGCAACCGACAAGCAGGTCCTCGCGCTCATGAAGGAGTTCCGCGAGCGAAATATCCCATGCGATGTACTCGGGCTTGAGGCCGGCTGGCAGACCCACGCATACTCCTGCACCTATGCGTGGCACAAGGATCGCTTTCCCGATCCCGCATCGTTCGTCAGGCAGGCGAAGGCGCTCGATCTGCATGTGAACCTCTGGGAGCACGCGTTCATCCATCCGTCCTCGCCGGTCTTTACCCCCATGGTCGACCTGGCTGGGGACAAAGGGGTATGGGGCGGGCTGGTGCCGGACTTCGAAGATCCGCACGCGCGCAAGGTGTACGGCGACTATCAGGGCAAGGCGTTGCTCGATATGGGCATCGACGGCTTCAAGCTGGACGAGTGCGACAACTCCGACTACACGCGGGGCTGGTCGTTTCCAGAGCTGAGCAAATTCCCCTCCGGCGCCGACGGCGAGCAAATGCACAGCATCTTCGGACTTCGCTATCAAAGCGCCCTGTGGGATCAATTCGAACAGCGCAAGCGACCGACCTACTGTCTCGTACGTTCAAGCGGAGCACTCGCCGCGCCCTACCCATTCGTGCTCTACAGCGACCTATATGAGCATCGGCAGTTTGTGCGTGCCCTGGTGAACTCGGGCTTCAGTGGTTTGCTGTGGTGCCCGGAGGTTCGCGACGCAAAGAGCGACGAAGATCTGATCCGACGTCTGCAGACCGTCGTCTTCTCGCCGCTCGCCATGATCAATGGCTGGTACATTCCCAACCCACCATGGAAGCAGCTCGACCGCAAGAAGAACAACGCCAACGAGCTGATGCCACAGTGGGAGAGCCTCGAAGCGAAGTGCCGCGAGATCATCGGCTGGCGCATGATGATCGTGCCGTATCTGCGTGCAGCCTTCGCGAAGTATGCCGAGGATGGCGCCCCGCCGTTCCGCGCACTCGCTCTGGACTGGCCCGATCAGCCCGAGGTTGCAAAGATCGACGATGCGTGGATGGTGGGCGACCGCATGCTGGTCGCGCCGCTCTTCGCCGGCGAGACCTCCGGTCGCACCTTGATGTTGCCGCCTGGGACATGGCACGACTTCTGGACGGGCACTGTGATGCACGGGGGCACGAAGGTCCAGATCGCGTCGAGCTTCGAAAAGATTCCCGTGTATGTGAAGGCTGGCTCGGTGATGCCGTTGGCGGCAGTCACAAACTCGACTGCCGATCCCCATCGCAGACAGCTTACTGTGCAGGTCTTTGGAGATGGCTCGTTGCCGTTCGAGATGGCCGGCTCACTCAAGCTCAGCTGGGATCAAGCCGCGAAGAAGGGCAGTCTGATGCAGAGCGGCTCTGAGGCCTATACCGTTGCGAGCTGGTCGGTCAAAGGTTAGCTGCCGATCGAGGTCGTGTGTTTTGCTTCTGTAGAGGTTACAAATAACGATGCCCGACGATCGCTCGCCGAGCATCGTTGTCTTGCGTCGTTGGCCGTCAGTTTTTTGGCAGTGTTCGTACCGTTGGAAACCAGTAGGAGTTGAAATGTCCAGAAGCATCCTTCGTTTGGGTTGCGTTGCGCTCTCCGCCATGATCGCGAGCATCGGCATTCCCGCCTTCCCGGCAGAGCCCGGGGCGGCGCCCTTCGCCGCCTTCAGTACACCCGCCAGAGCGGTCTTGACCCGCCTCGACACGATGAGCAAAGGCCTGCCGGATGGCGCCTGGCGATATCACGCAGGCGATGTCGCGCATGGCGAAGACCCAACGCTCGACGACAGCGCCTGGAGCGTGGGTAAAGGGAAGTATGAGACGCCCGAGGGAAGCGTGTGGTTCCGTCAGACCTTCGTCATGCCCGCACGCTGGCAGGGATATGACCTGCGCAACGTGCGGCTTTTCTTTCAGTTCCACTCGTTTGCGCATGGCGCGATGCCGGAGATTCTCTACGTCAATGGCCGGCGGATTGCGATGGGCGACAACATGGAGCCGGTGGAACTGGTGGACCGGATCGAGCCTGGACAGACGATCACGGTGGCAGTGAAGCTGCTGCACACGGCGGACGTGAAACACATCTCGCCGGCTAGCTACATGCTTCGGTTCGACCCGGCACGGCCGAGCCCGGTGGATGTGGGAGACGAGATCCGCAGCGCCGCCGCCCTGCTGCCCATGCTGGTAAACGACACGGTGGAGCGAGAGTCGAAGCAGAGGATGCTCGACTCGGCTGCATGCGCGATCGACCTGAAGGCGCTCGATGCGGGAGACTCGGCTGCGTTCGACGCCTCTCTGCTGCGTGCGCAGGCAATCCTGCAGCCGCTGCGTCCTCTGTTGCAGACCGTCTCGATGCGACTGGTGGGCAACTCGCATATCGATACCGCCTGGGTCTGGCCCTGGACGGAGACAGTGGACGTGGTGCATCGCACGTTCTCCACCGCCTTGCAGTTGATGCCTGAGTATCCACGTTATGTCTTTACACAGCCAGTGGCGCTCTACAGCGCGTGGATGGCGGAGAAGTACCCGGACATCTTTGCCGAGATGAAGAAGCGCACCGAGGAGGGCCGCTGGGAGCCGGTCGGTGGCATGTGGGTCGAGCCGGACCTGAATATGCCGGACGGCGAGTCGCTGGTGAGACAGTTGCTGATCGGAAAGAGCTTCCTGCGCAAAGAGATGGGCGTCGACGTCAACGTCGGCTGGAACCCGGACTCCTTTGGCTACAACTGGCAGTTGCCGCAGATCTACAAGCGGTCGGGCGTCGATTACTTCGTCACCCAGAAGCTGACATGGAATGAGAGCAACACGCTGCCGCTTAAGCTCTTCTGGTGGCAGTCGCCCGACGGCAGCCGCGTACTGACCTACTTTCCGCGTTCGTACGACCAGGACACGGAGGCGGTCGGACTGGCGGAGAGCTCTGCCGAGGTGGCGAAGATCGTTCCCGGCGACGAAACGCTGATGCAGTTGTATGGTGTTGGAGATCATGGCGGCGGACCCACGCGCGTGATGCTCGACAACGCCCAGCGCTGGATGCAGCCGGAGAAGGTCTTTCCGAAGCTCGAGTTCTCGACCGCGAAGAGCTTCTTCACTTCGATGACCGCGCAGCTCGACGACCCTGCCAGGGCGCCTGTGTGGAACTACCGCACTCTCGCGAAGGGCGTGAACCAGATGCCTGCGGCGACGGGTGACCGGTTGAAGATCCCGGTGTGGAACGATGAACTCTATCTGGAGTTTCATCGTGGAGTCTTTACCAGTCAGGCAAGGCACAAGCGCAACATGCGGGTGAGTGAACGAAGCGTGCTCGATGCGGAAAAGTTTGCCTCGATCGCTTCCTTGAGCGGCCATCCCTACCCCGCTGCGCCGTTGACCGAAGCCTGGAAGAAGGTACTCTTCAACCAGTTCCACGACCTCGCCGCGGGGTCGAGCATTCCGGTCGTCTACACCGACGCGGAGCGCGACTATGAGTCGGTTCGGCAGACCACTGGCGAGGTGCAGGCAAACGCGCTTGCGGAGATCGCCGCGAAAGCCGACACAAGAACACACAACGGCGCCGTGCCGGTCATCGTGTTCAATCCGCTCGGCTGGCAGCGGACGGATCTGGTCGATGTTCACGTGCAGCTTGCGGCTCCGGCGAAGTACGGGGTCGTGCTGCAGGCCCCCGACGGCAAGCCGATGCTGACACAGACGATCGACATGGATGCGAGCACCGCCAGCTATCACCTGCTGGTGCGTGCCGAAGACATCCCTTCGCTGGGGTATAAGGTCTTCGAGGCACGGCCCGGCAGGACGCAGGCATCGACCGATCTGCATGCGACGCAGACGACGCTCGAGAACGCTATGCTGCGGGTGGAGATCGACCCCGCGAATGGATGCATCGCTCACCTGATCGACAAGCGTTCGGGCTTCGATGCGATCGCCTCTGGAGGTTGTGGGAACGAGCTGCAGACCTTCGTCGACCTGCCGAAGAAATACGACGCATGGAACATCGATGCCGATGCGTTGGATAAGATGACGCCCATTCGAGCGGCAGACGCTGTAAAGCTCGTGGAGCAGGGTCCGCTGCGCTCGGCGATCCGCGTGGAGCGTCACTTCGGCAAGTCGAAGTTCACGCAGGACATCGTGCTTTACGCCGGCATGGATCGCGTCGAGGTGAAGAACGACTTCGACTGGCAGGAGACTCATACTCTGCTGAAGGCGGCATTTCCGCTTGCGGCTTCGTCCGGGCAGGCGACGTACGAGATCCCGTTCGGAAGCATCGAACGGCCAACGACGCGCGCGAACTCCATCGAGAAGGCGAAGTTCGAGGCGCCCGCTCTGCGCTGGGCCGATCTCGGCGATGGATCGCATAGCTTCAGCCTGTTGAACGATTCGAAGTATGGCTACGATGCGGTGGGCAATGTGCTGCGGCTCTCGCTGCTGCGTTCGCCCACCTACCCCGACCCCAATACGGATCGTGGCCGTCAGGTCTTCACGTATGCGCTCTATCCCCACAAGGGCGACTGGCGCGAGGCGCAGACCGTGCGTGCCGGGTATGCGTTGAACGATCCGCTGATTGCGATGCAGACCCATGTTCATCCGGGGGCGAACTCCGAGGCCAGCTTCGTCCGCATCGACGCGCCGAACATCGTGCTGACGGCTGTGAAGAAAGGCGAGGCTGGCAACAACCTGGTCATCCGGTTCTACGAGTCGCAGGGGCAGTCGACGACGGCTGTCCTTACCGTCCCGGGCAAGGCGCTAGGCGCGGAAGAAGTCGGAATGATGGAACAGGCCGGAATCGGCGCGCTGCCGATGGCTGGCGGCAAGGTGACGATCGCGGTGAAGCCTTATGAGATTCGTACGATCCGGGTGCGGTACTAGGGCGGATTACCTTTTGCTGGCGAGCAGCCCCAACTGCCTGTCATCCTGAGCGTAGCCGAAGGACCTGCTTTTGTTCTTGCTGCTGTTGCTTGTCTTCCGCCTCTGACCGGAGCATGAACCGGCAACGACAAAAGCCTCAAGCAGGTCCTTCACTTCGTTCAGGATGACAAGCATTGCGGCTGCTGCTTGAGACCTAAAGGTAATCCGCTCTAAGAGACCAACGTGACCTCTTCGAAGCGAACCTCGGTCGTGACCGACTCGATACCGGAGTGAGCGTAGAGCCCGAGGGTGAGCGCGCCGGCCGGTGTCGGCGCCTTCGCGATCTCGGTCCAGTCCGTGGCGTTGACGGAGATCGAGGCATGGGTTTCGTCCGGTCCCGTCTTCAGGCGCATCCAGAGCGGATCTGCGAGGCGGCCGTTCTCGATCGTGGGGGAGACGAGCGGCGCCTGACCGGCGAGCTTCATCCCCGCCGCGCCTGTGCGCTCGAAGAGGGAGGCGCTCCAGGCTGGATGTTCGGGCATGCCTGCCTTCGGTGAGATGTGCAGCAGGATCTCTGCTGCCGGCGAGGCTCCGCGCAGCACCAGTCCAAGCCCGACGAAGCCGGAGGCTACAAGAGGGTTGAGCTTCGCGGTGAGCGTCGCCCCCGGGGGCGCCGGGTGCTCGATGCTGAAGATAGCCCCTCCCTTGTCGGGAGGGAGTGCGCCGTCCGCCGTAAGGATGAAGGCTGTGCCATCGAAGCTGGCCGATGCGTTGAGCCTTCCGTCGTTCCGTGCGTGCCATCCAGCGGGCAGGCCACGCATGCCGACGACGGGTAACGATGCCGAATGCCGGGACGGCAGCGTAACGCGGTAGGAGTAGAGCCGGCCAGGTTCGGCGGTGCGGTCCAGATACGTTCTCGCGGTCAGGCCGGTCGCCAGCGGCGCCCACCGGTCCTGTGCGGCATCTGCCCGCTCGAGCACGACGGCAGCTCCGGAGGCGAGTGGTACGACATCGAGCATGATCCCGTCGGCATTTCCTTGCGCGTACAAGACGGTCAAGGGCGTCGGGGATGCGTCTGCCGACGCGGAGCGCTCAGGGCGCGTGTAGAGCAACGTGCCGTAACCGGTGGCGTCCGCCTGAAAGGGAGCGCCTTCTGGACGAAGTTTTTCTGCCGCTTTCTCGGTCCAGGGAGCGGCGATGCCGCGCCGCCGGCTGTAGTGGTTGTAGATCTGCTCATAGACGGCACGAAGGGCGCTGCGCTCGGAGTTCACCGCGTGCCGGTATTTTCCTGTGCGATCGACATCCGGCGTAAAGGGCACGTCGCCGCCGAGCCCATATTTCGCGGTGTACTCGAATCCCACGAGTAAACGGTTGTCGACGGCTCCGTACAGGTCGAGTCCCTGGCGCCAGGCTATCTCGCAGGCATCCCCCATGTGAGCGATGCCGAGTTGCGTGTGTTGTTGATCGCGGCCGCTTTCCTGGCATTGCCCGGTGGCATAGATGTAGTGCTCCAGGCGGCCATCGCCGCAACCGTGCAGGTAATACGTGACGGCGCGGTCGAACATGCTTCGATCGTCGGTATAGACGGCGATGGCAAGCATGAGCTTGATCGCAGCCGTATCCCAGTTGCCGTTGGCGAAGGCCGCGAAGTTTGCGATGACAGGGTAGAAGACCTGCGTCAGCAGATCGCCGAACCTGGCTGCGTCCGCCCGCTCCCAACCCGATGCCGTATGGCGAAGCAACTCAGCCGCATTCGCCATCTTGAAGCCTCCCAGCGATGCGCACAGGATGGCGTCAAGCCCGGAAATTTTCTTGAGGGTGGCGGACCAGTCGTTGAGGATGGAGATCGCGGTGGCGGCGAAGGCGAGGTCGCCCGTGATGCACCACATGAGCGCGCACTGATAGGCGGCGTTCGCGTCCTGATCAAAGAACTGGAAGCGGATGTTGGGATTGCGGCCGATCTCGGCGGATGCGCCTGCACTCTTGTACGTCTTCGACGAGGCGGGGTGCTTCTGCATGACCTCGAAGCCTGCGTAGATAGGCTGGGACTTCGAGGCAACGGCCTGTCGCATCCGGGCGAGATCAACTGAGCTATGAAGCATTCCAGGGTGGACGAAATCGCTCGCATGGCTTTGCGCGCGGAGCGGCAAAGCACAAGCTGCTGCCGAGGACGCGAGAAGGGCGTTGAAGGTCCGGCGGGAGAGATTCATACTGAGCTCAAAGCGTTAGCGACGGCATGAATAACGTTATACATCGTGGGCAAGCGTTGTCAACACATGCCCCTTGTGCACGGATCGGCGGCTATGACTTCTGCGCCTCGTGCGGCCCGCATGAGGCACGGATCATCAGCTTGGCGGGTAGCAGGATCTTGGCGGGGCTGCTGCTGACACCGTTTTGCATTCCCTGAATGCCGGCCAGCAAAAGGCCCATGGCGCGGCGCGCGAGCTCCACAGGGCTTTGTGCGACGGTGGTAAGCGGAGGGTTGAGCACGGCGGCAAGGTCGAAGTCGTCGAATCCGATCAGCGCCATATCCTCAGGGATCCGAAGTTTCAACTCGCTGAGCGCCTGGAGAAGATAGATCGAAGTCCGATGATTGACGGAGAAGATCGCCGTGGGACGATTTTTGCCCGCCAATGCGGCGGTAAGCCAGTTGCGTACGTCGTCCAGAGTCGACAATCCGAATGCCGTCTGAGGCTTGAGCTTCGCGCCGTGTATGCGGCTCAGATATCCCTGGAGGCGTTCATAGACCGTGTACGTCTCCTCGTCGTATCCGACGCAGGCGATATGCTTGTGACCATGCTGGATGAGATGCGCGATGGCAGCCTCGGCGCCTCCACGATTCTCGACCAGCACGCAGTCGGTGTCGACTCCGGGCAGGGGACGGTCGAAGGCGACGATGGCAAGGCCGGTGTCCTGCAACGCCTGCAATCTTTCATCACCCGCCTTAGTCGAGGTCACGATCAAAAGGCCGGATACCTTGCGGCTGGCCATCAGCTCCGCCTGCTGGAACTCCAGATCGGCGTCACGTTCAGACGAGACGACCAGGGTCATATATCCGTCGGCCCGCGCCAGGTGCTGAACCGTATGGGCGCAGGCGGCGAAGAACTGGTCGGAGAGATCCGGCACGATAAGACCAATCATCCTGGCGCGCTGGCCTTTCAGCAGGCGAGCCGCCTCATTCTGCTGGTAGCCGAGCTGCACGATGGCGGCTTCCACCTTCTTGCGCGTGGATGCACGCACCGAAGGATGATTGTTGATGACGCGAGAGACGGTCATCAGGCCTACGCGCGCCAGCTTGGCGACCTCGCGGATTGTCGGTTTACGAATCTCGGTCTTCTTCATCGCACGATAAGGATAAATGACGTTATCGCTGATGGTCGCACCACTTTTCTCAAAACGTCGCCTTGAACGCCGTCTTAGGCAGATTTGCGGACTTCAAGAATCATCATGGCACCCTTCCTCTATGGAAGGACGAGGTTCGTTTCGAGCGGTGTGTCGACCGAGGAGTTGCCGACAAAAATATGGAAGGCGCCGGCCGGTACCTGCCAGGCGTGTGCAGCGTCCGACCAGAAGGAGAAGGAACGTGCATTGAGCGTCAGTCGAACGGTTTGCGATTCGTGGGGCTTGAGCGTCAGCTTCTGGAAGCCGCGAAGCTGCCGCGGCGGCTCATTGCCCTCGGGGATGGAAGGATAGGTGAGATAAAGCTGCGCAACGTCGGCGCCGGCCCGCACACCGTTATTCGTAACGGTGAAGCTGACTGACGCGGTGTGATTCGGCCCAGGGATCGCCTTCAGATTGGAAAACTGAAACTGTGTGTACGAGAGCCCGAAGCCGAAAGGGAAGAGTGGTTCGACCTTATGCGCCTGGAAGGCGCGATAGCCCACCTCCAGACCCTCGCTGTAGTGAACGGTTGTGCCGTTGCCGGGAAAACGGTCCGGCGTCGCGGCCAGCGTGTCCGATGTGGCGCGGGGAAAGGTGAGGGGCAGCTTTCCCGAAGGATTGACCTTACCCATGAGAATATCGGCAACCGCATTGCCATCCTCCTCACCGGGATACCAGGCTTCGAGGATCGCCGGAACCTGGTCGACCCAGGGCATGATGACGGCCGAGCCGCTCTTCAGCACGACGACCGTCTTCGGATTGGCGGCCGCCACTGCGGCGATCAGGCGGTTTTGCCGCTCGGGGAGGTCGATGCCGTGGTCGTGGTCCTCGCCTTCGTCATCGCCGACCATCAGGATGGCGACGTCCGCCGATTTGGCCGCGTTCACTGCCTCGTCGATGTCGTTACCGTCAAGCAGCAGAATCTTCGTCTGCGAGAGCAGCGCATAGTCGAGACCGTCTACCGGCGCGACGCTATACAGCGGAATGACATGCGAGCTGCCGCCACCGCCGGTCATCTGCCGCACGGCGTATGGACCGATGAGTGCGATCTTCTTGATCCGATCGCGATCGAGCGGCAGGAGCTGTCCATCGTTCTTGAGCAGCACCATCGACTGGGTGGCGATCGCGCGCGAGATGGCGCCGTTGGCTAGCACTGGAATCGGCTTTGGCGCCGGCTGTCGTCCGAACCAGCCCAGTTCCATCATCTTGGCGAAGCGGCGCATGAGCATCTCGTCGATGGTGGCAACGGGAACCTTGCCCGCGTCGACGGCCTTACGCAGCTCATCGCCGAAGTAGATACCGGTGGGGAGTTCGAGATCGAGCCCGGCAAGCGCACTCGGCACGGTGCTGTGGACCGCACCGAAATCCGACGTCACGAAGCCGTCGAAGCCCCACTCGCGCTTGAGCACGTCCGTGAGCAAGGGTCGATTTTCGCAGTTGAAATCGCCGTTGACGCGCGGGTAAGCGCACATGAGCGAGGCGACGTGCGCCTCTTTGACGGCGGCTTCAAAGGCCGGCATGTAGATCTCACGCAGCGGGCGCTCTGCGATGATTTCGTTGATCGTACCTCGGTCGGTCTCCTGATTGTTGGCGAGGTAGTGCTTGACGTTGGCGATCATGCCCGTCGACTGAATCCCCTCGATATTGGCGACTGTCAGGCGCGAGATGAGCCAGGGGTCCTCACCATAGCTCTCGAAGACCCGGCCGCCCTGGGGGACGCGGGCGATGTTGATATCGGGCGATTCGAGCAGGTTCGAATCGAGCGCGCGTGTCTCCTCGGCGGCGACGCGGCCGTAGAGTCGCGCCAGCTCCGGATCCCACGAGGCGGCGAGCGCGATGGGCGCGGGCAGCGCGGTTGCGGGCTTCTGGGAGCCCGCGCCGCCGGGTCCTACGCCCGCCGGACCGTTGGTCACGTGCAGCTCCGGGATGCCGAGCCGCTCCAGACCGGGCACGACGCGATAGTGATCCTTATCGCGAAAGCCATGCAGCTGGGCTATCTTTTCGTCGATCGACATGCGAGCTACCAGCGCTTTCGCGCGAGCCGTGGCCTCGGCATGCGAGATGTGCGCGGTAGGCTGCGCCGGCGCAGACGTACCGGCACAGAGGACGATTGCAGCGAAGGAAGTAAGCCGGAATGACAGCGTTAGGATTTGCACATTGATAACAATATCAATGGATTTCCAAATCCGTCCATTCTTTCCCGTTCGATCCGCAGTGGAGGGTTAACATTTCACACTTGCAGATTATGGGTATAAGAGTGCATCATGATGGCCGCGGAGCAATTCGAGAAAGAATGGGAACGATTATCACAATGGCATACATAGGGGCTCCTCCAGCCGGGTGCTTTATTCGCAGGCGCAGACTGCAGATTGCCGTCTGCACCATGGCGCTCGCGCTGGGTTCTTTACCGCAGGCACAGGGACAACTGACGGAGAACGAGAAGAAGGCGGCGGTCGGGGATGCTCCGGCAAATCCAGGACCGCTCGCGACGGATCTTTCCACCGCGGCAACGCCGGCGGCGGTGAAGGCCGCGATGCGCAAGGTGGCGGACTGGCAGACGGCGCGCATCGTCGACACCCCGAGCCAGGACTGGACCTTCGCGACCCTCTACGTCGGGATGCTTTCGGCCTCCGAGACGCTGCAGGACCGGAAGTATCACGACACGGTGTTGAAGGTGGCGGAGCACTACCGGTGGACGCTTGGCCCTCGCAAGCTGCATGCGGACGATCAGGCCATCGGTCAGGCGTATCTCTGGCTCGATCGCGAGAAGCCGCAACCGATCCGCATCGCGCCGCTTCGTAAGCAATTCGACGAGGCGATGCTCGCGCCGGACGATCCGGCCAGGCCGGTGTGGTGGTGGTGCGATGCCTTGTTCATGGCGCCCCCGGTATGGGCAGGGTTGACCCAGGCGACTCACGATCCGAAGTACCTGGCATACATGGATCACGAGTGGCGCATCACCAACGATCTGCTGTGGGACCCACAGGCGCGGCTGTTCTCCCGCGATCAGGCGTACCTGACGAAGCACGAGAAGAACGGCAGCAAGCTGTTCTGGTCGCGAGGCAACGGATGGGTGATGGGTGGCCTGGTGGGCGTGCTCGATGTGCTGCCCGCGGACGATGCGCGCCGCCCTTTCTACGTCGACAAGCTGCAGCAGATGGCCGGATCGGTGGCGAAGATACAGGGCGCCGACGGGCTATGGCGGGCTGGATTGCTGGATGCTCCGGACTATGCGCTGCCCGAGACCTCGGGTTCGGCGTTCTTCGTCTACGCGCTGGCCTGGGGGATCAATCACCATCTGCTCGATGCTGCTACCTATCGTCCCGTGGTCGAGAAGGGGTGGGCCGGGCTGGTGAAAAACGTCTACGCCGATGGCCGGCTCGGCAGTGTTCAGCCGGTAGGCGAAGCCCCAGGGGCCTACAGCGCAGGGGCAAGCTCCGTCTTCGGAACGGGCGCGTTCCTGCTGGCAGGGACCGAGGTAAGCCGGATGTCCTCGCCTGCTTCACACCCGGCGCGGCGCGCGGCAAAGTAGCTTTCATGCGAACGTTGGCGGTCTGGCACTTACTGGCTGAAGTAACTGAACGGGAAGTCGGGAGTTATATCGATGAGCAAAACGTACTCCATCGGCGTTGACCTTGGGGGAACAAATCTCCGTATCGCGGCGTATGCCGAAGGGACCGAATTCCTCGAAACAATCCTCGTTCCCACCCGCTTGGCGGAGGGCCGCGAACGCGTCGTACGGGATATGTGCGAGGCGATCGAAGCATTGATATCGGCCGATTTCGGCGGACGTGCTCTCGCCGGAATCGGTATCGGAACACCCGGGCCGCTGGAGCTACCGGACGGCATCCTGCGCAATCCCCCAAACCTGCCGGGCTGGGATGGTTTCAATCTCCGCATGGCCGTGGAGACGACTCTGGGCCGGTCCGTGCATATCGAGAGCGACGCCAATCTTGCCGCGCTGGCCGAGCAGGTCTACGGCGCGGGCAAGACGCATCGGGTCGACACGCTCTGCGCCGTGACTCTCGGCACCGGGGTGGGAAGCGGCATCATCCTGAACGGACAGATCTGGCACGGGTCGACCGGCATGGGCGGCGAGGCTGGACACATCGTGGTGAAGGACGAAGGCGGCGCCCCCTGCGGTTGCGGCGGCTTTGGCTGCCTGGAGCAGTATGCGTCCGCAACGGCTGTCGTGCGGCTGGCGTCGGAGATCATGGGCGATGCGGCGCCGGAGACCTCGCATGGTGTAGCGCTGGCCGCGCAAGCCGGCGACCGGGATGCCGCCGTGGTCTTCGAAGCGGTCGGGCACGCACTGGCGATCGGGCTGACCGGCCTGATCAACACGCTCAATCTGCCGCTGTTCGTTATCGGGGGCGGAGTCTGCGAAGCGTGGGAGCTCTTCTCTCCAACCATGTTCCGAGAGCTTCGTGCTCGCAGTTATGTGTACCGGCTGACGGCGCCGGAGAACCTGCAGCCGAAACGGCTGGAACGTCACAAAACGTATATCCTTGGCGCGCAGCTTGGGCCAACGGCTGGTCTGCTGGGTGCGTGCTTGTTGCCCCTGCGGCAGAATCTGAATTCCGCACTGCTCCCGGAGGATTTGTTTGCCCATCAATAAGTACATCCTGCGCAGCACCTTTGTGGGCGCGCTCGGCGGCCTGCTGTTCGGCTTTGATACGGCCGTTATTTCAGGCACTACCTCGGGGCTGACGCATGCGTACGGTCTGTCCGCGAACCAGCTCGGCATCACGGTGTCGATCGCCCTGGTCGGCACGGTCATCGGCGCGGCGAGCGCAGGTGCGTTGGGTCAGAAGTACGGATCGCGTGAGATGCTGAGACTCACCGCGATTCTTTACGTGCTATCGTCGATCGGCTGCGCACTCGCGCCAGACTGGCAGCTTCTGCTGATCGCGCGCTTCATCGGCGGCCTCGGCATCGGCGGCTCCTCGGTGCTCGGTCCGGTCTACATCGCGGAGCTCGCCCCGGCGAACATTCGCGGACGCCTGGTGGGGACGTTTCAGATCAACATCGTCATCGGCATCCTGCTGGCATATCTATCGAATTACCTCATCAGCCTGCTCAATCTGGGCGCGAACGAATGGCGTCTGCAGCTTGGCATCGCGGCCGTTCCGGCGTCGATCTTCTTCGGTCTGCTCTTCGGTATCCCGCGGTCGGCCCGCTGGCTGACGACCCAGAGCCGCTTCACCGAGGCGCGCGAGGTGCTGGAGCTGATGGGCTCGCCGAACTCGGAAGCGGAGCTGGCGGATATCCGCGAATCGCTGCATATGGAACGCGACCAGAAGGCGGCATCCCTCTTCGAGAACATGAACGGCCGACTGCGTTACGGCAAGCCGATCTTCCTCGCCATAGCCATCGGAGCGTTCAACCAGCTCAGCGGCATCAATGCGATTCTTTACTACCTCAACGACATCTTCGCGGCGGCCGGCTTCAGCCGCGTCTCGGGCAACGTGCAGGCAGTCGCCATCGGCGCGATGAACCTCGTCGCCACGCTGCTGGGTATGGCGTTGATCGACCGCGTCGGGCGCAAGATGCTGCTGTTGATCGGCGCGGTGGGCACGGCTGTCTGCCTTGCCGTGGTGGCGGCGATCTTCTCGCTGCATCGGCGCCAGGAGCTGCTGGTGTGGGCTCTGGTCGCTTATATCGCCTTCTTTGCCATCTCGCAGGGCGCGGTGGTCTGGGTGTACATCAGCGAGATCTTTCCGACGCGCGTGCGCGGCAAGGGACAGAGTCTCGGCTCCGGCACGCACTGGATCATGAACGCGGCGCTCTCGTGGATCTTTCCAGTCATTGCGGTCAAGTCGGGCGCCTATCCCTTCATGTTCTTCGCCGCGATGATGGCGCTGCAGTTCGTCGTGGTGCTGATCTTCTTCCCGGAGACGAAGCAGGTCTCGCTCGAGGAGTTGCAGCGCAAGCTGAAGATCGTCTAAGAGCCGCGTCCGACCGATGGAGGCTGTGAGCCGAATGCGTATTTGTTTCAAGTTCGTCCTTCTTCTGCTGCTTACCGGGGCGCCCCTGCTGGCTGCGAGTACACCGTCCTACACGCAGCCCGAGGCTACGGTGTGGCAGTACTCTGTGCCGCTCGAACAGGGCACGGAACGGCGCGCGTATCTATGGATTCCACCTGCGTGCAGCCATGTGCGCGGTGTCCTGTTCGGCCTGCAGAATATGCTGGAGCGTCCTATGCTCGAGGATGCGACCATCCGCGAGGCGGTCGCAGACGCGAACATGGCTATCGTGTGGGTCTCGCCCGGTGCATGGCCGGGCAAGCTGGACGTGCCGGAGCAGCCAAGCCTGAAGTTCTCTCCGCAGGCCGATGCGATTGCCGGCGTGCAGCATGTGTTGACTGCACTGGCGAAAGAGTCGGGATATAGCGAGCTGGAGTTCGCACCGCTGCTGGTCACGGGCCACTCGGCTGCGGGTCCGTTCGTATGGGGCATGGCATCGGCGCTGCCGGATCGCGTCTTCGCCGCGCTTCCTTACAAGAACACCATCTTCAAGGAGTTCAGCCCGATCGGCGTGCCGACGCTCTACGTCTCGCAGGAGTGGGCCGAGTGGGGCAAGCAGTGGGGCGAGGTCTGGCACAAGGAGCTTGTACTCGGCAAGGAGCTCCGCACACGCGAGCCGCATACCCTGTATGGCGATTTTGTCGATGTGGGCGCAGGGCACTTCGACTGGCGCCACGATTCCGCGACGGTACTGGCGATGTTCATCCGCAAGTCCGCTCACTACCGTCTGCCGGAACAGGCTGCTGAGAATCGTTCCGTGACCCTGAAGCCCATCTCGCTTCAGTCTGGCGTCCTGGTCGATCCCGACACGCTTGGCGCCGCAAGATACAGGGCCATTCCTTATGGCGAGTGGAAAGGGGATAAGGCAAGCGCCTTCTGGTACTATGACCGCGAGATGGCTGAGGCCATCAACCGCTACATGCTGGCTGGGCTTAGCCGTAAGCCGCAGGCGATCGATTTCATCGTCGACGGCCATCCCGTGCCACTCCTGGAGAATGGCTTCGCCCCGTTACGGCCTCAGTTTCTCGCCGATGGCGTAACCTTCCGGGTGCACGCCGAATCGCTCGACGTATCGCCGAGTGCGGCGCTCTACGGGGGAGCCGCCCTTGGACATGCTACCAATCCGATTACATACAGGGTGAGCAGCGGAGCACTGCGGCAGGTGGGGCCGGATACCTTTCAGGTTGCCATGCGTGCAGGCGGCGTGAAGCGGCAGGGCATGCCCTGGGAGCCCTGGTTGATGGCTGTCCAACCGGGGGATGCGCAGTATCGGTCGACGGACAAGCCGGCACACATCCTGATCGACATCTTCAACACGAAGGGCGAACCGCAGACTCTGAAGTTCGCGAAGATCGACGACGTGAAGCAAGGCACACGCGAGGTCGGCCTGGCGGCATCGGCAAGCTCGGGCCTGCCGGTACAGTTTTACGTGGAGTCCGGACCGGCCTTCGTCGATGGCAACGTGCTACGTCTTTTGCCCATTCCGGTGAAGAGCCGGTATCCCGTGAAGGTCATCGTATCGGCGTTTCAATGGGGCCGGGTGGGCTCGAACGCCGTGCAGTCTGCGGGTCCGCAGACGCAGGAGTTTTCCATCGTTCGGTGATCCGGACTCGCGTCATTGCTGGGTCACTTACGGCGGGCGGCGCTGTGAATATACTTCCGATAAGAAAGATTCTGTCTCTTTTGAATGTAGGCGCAACACGAACATCGCTTTGCGCCAACATGACAGCCTGAAGTAAACCCCTGCCGGCCGCCTATCCGAAGCGAAACCCCGCACTTCGACATCCAATAGACCATATGAGCGCAACCGATCCGCGGCCCCTCCAGTTTGGCTTCGACAACACGTACGCACGGCTTCCGGAGCGATTTTATGCGAGGCTGAGCCTGCGGCCGGTGCTCGCGCCTCGGCTCGTGAAGGTCAACGTAGAGCTGGCGCGCGCGCTGGGGGTCGATCCCGAGGCGCTGGTCACGCCGGAGGGTGTCGCGGTGCTTGCGGGCAACCGCGTCGCGCCGGGGTCGGAGCCTCTGGCGCTGGCCTATGCCGGACACCAGTTCGGGCAGTTCGTGCCGACGCTCGGCGATGGCCGCGCCAATCTGCTGGGCGAGGTCGTCTGCCAGGACGGCGCGCGCTACGACATCCAGCTCAAAGGCTCTGGGCCAACGCCCTTTTCGCGACGTGGCGATGGCCGCGCCGCGCTCGGGCCGGTGCTGCGGGAGTACGTCGTGAGCGAAGCCATGCATGCGCTCGGCGTGCCCACCACGCGCGCGCTGGCGGCCGTCACGACGGGCGAGAAGGTCTATCGCGAGACCGTGCTGCCCGGCGCGGTCATCGCGCGGGTCGCCGCAAGTCATCTGCGCGTCGGCACGTTTCAATATTTCGCCGCGCGCGGAGATGTGGATGGCGCGCGAACGCTTGCGGAGTTCGCCATCGCGCGGCACTATGGCGATGCCGCGCAAGCGACGCACCGCCTGCGCGCGCTGCTCGACGGCGTGATTGCGCGGCACGCCCGGCTGGTCGCTCAGTGGATGCTGCTCGGCTTCATCCACGGCGTGATGAACACGGACAACACCTCGATCTCCGGCGAGACGCTGGACTTCGGGCCGTGCGCGTTCCTCGAAGCGTTCGAGCCGGCGAAGGTCTTCAGCTCGATCGACCGGCAGGGCCGCTACGCGTATCGCAATCAGCCCTTTGCGGCGAACTGGAACCTCACGCGGCTGGCCGAGTCGCTGCTCCCGGCAATGGTGCTGGACGAAGGCGGCGAGGAGGCCGCGCTGGCCTCGGCCAACGAAGCGGTAGCCGCCTTCGAGCCGCAGTTTCAGGCGGCGCGCCTTGCCGGCCTGCGTCGCAAACTCGGCCTCACGACCGAGCGCGAGGGCGACGATGTGCTGGCGGAAGACCTGCTCGATCGCATGGCAGCCAACCGCGCGGACTTCACCCTGACCTTCCGGCGCCTGTGCGACGCGGCAGCCAACCCGGCGGGCGATGCCGCCGTGCGAGAGCTCTTCGCCGACCCCACCGCCTACGACGCCTGGGCGATGAACTGGCGGCGGCGGATTGCCCTGGAGGCGGTCTCCGACGCAGCACGCGCCACCGCGATGCGGCTGGTCAACCCGCACTTCATCCCCCGCAACCATCTCGTCGAAGAGATGATCGAGGCCGCCGTGGAGCGGCAGGACTATCAGCCGTTCGAGGCGCTGCTGGATGCGACCTCGCGTCCCTATGAGGATCGCCCCGGGCTGGAGCGGTACGCCACGCCCGCGAAGCCCGAGGAGTGTGTGCGCGCGACCTTCTGCGGGACGTAGCGCCTGCCGCAAGAACAGACAACAGCAAGAGCGCAATGCGGGGTTCTCTCCACTCCGCTGCGCTCCGGTCGAGATGACGGTTCTTTCGGCGCTCTGGAACATCGGATCCATCGCCAGCTCGTCATCTCGACCGAAGACGGAGCCGGAGCGGAGACCCCCGTATTGGCATTTCCAGACGCATGCTCCGCGTTATGAGTGATCGCAGCAATAGACTCTTCCCTTTCGCAACCGTGCTATGGCGTCTTCGCTATCCGCAAGTTGTACAGTGGTGAGAAGCCATGAAAAACATCCTCGCCGCCGCTGCCCTGCTCGTTGCCTCTGTGCCTGCCATCGCCCAGAAGATCGAGGCGACCGTACCGTCCAAAGCTCCGCTGCATGGCCGCCTGATCATCGTCTTCAGCAAGGACGACAAGACCGAACCCAGGATGCAGTTGGACGAGCAGTATAAGTCCGCGCAGGGCTTCGGCGTGGATGTGGGGCTCGACGGCGCGGCCTCCGTAAGCACGATCGCGGTCGATGCGAAGACCTTCGGCTACCCGCTCCGTTCGCTGGCCGACATCCCCGCCGGCGACTACTTCGTGCAGGGCGTCTTCAACGTCTACGACGAGTTCAGGCTGGGCTCGGGCAAGACCGTTTGGCTCGCGCCGGACAAAGGCGAAGGCCAGCACTGGAACCGCAAGCCCGGCAATCCGTACTCGAAGCCCGTAAAGGTACACTTCGATCCGAAGGCGAAGGAGCCCATCAAGCTGACGCTCGATCAGAGCATGCCCGCCATCGCCGGCAGCCCGCACGACCCGGAGGTCATCGCGCAGCACGCGCCCGAGGCGAAGTGGCTGCGCTATATGAAGTTCAAGAGCGACAAGCTCACCGCATTCTGGGGTCGCGACACGTATCTCGGCGCGTGGGTGCTGCTGCCGGACGGCTTCGACGAGCACCCCAACGCGCACTATCCGCTGGTCGTCTGGCAGGATCACTACAACGAAGGCATGCGCCCCGGATTCACCGCGACCCCGCCAACCGGCGCCAACGCACGCGCCTCAGCGGGCTACCGCTTCTACCAGGACTGGACGCAGGGCCGCGTGCCGCGCGTCATCATCCTCTATGTGCAGAACGCGAACCCCTACTACGACGACAGCTATGTGGTCGACTCGGCCAACGTCGGCCCCTACGGCTCGGCCGTCAACGACGAGCTGATCCCGGCGGTCGAGGCGAAGTATCGCGGCATCGGCGCGGGCTGGGCGCGCGCCACAGCTGGCGGATCGACCGGTGGATGGGAGTCGCTGGCGACGCAGATTCTCTACCCGGACCGCTACAACGGCACGTGGAGCGCCTGCCCCGACCCGGTCGACTTCCACGGCTACCAGAACATCAACCTCTACGACGATGTGAACGCCTTCGTCCGCAAGGGCGACTTCGGCTCGGTCCCCGTCGCCGGCGACCGCCTGCCGGACGGCTCCATCATCGCGACCGCCGGCGACGAGTTCGCCTACGAACAGGTGCTGGGCACGCGCGGCCGCTCGACGGAGCAGTGGGCGATCTGGCAGGCGGTCTTCTCGCCGCAGGGCGCGGATGGTTATCCGGCGCCGGTGCTCGACCCCATCACCGGCGTCATCGACAAGAAGGTCGTCCAGTACTGGCACGATCACTGGGACCTGGCCGCGATCCTGAAGCGCGACTGGCCGACCCTCGGCCCGAAGCTCGAAGGCAAGATCCATATCCAGGTCGGCGACGGCGACACCTACTTCCTGAACAACGCCGTCCACCTGCTGGACAAGCAGCTGCAGGCCACCACCGCCCCACACAGCGACGCGCAGTTCCAGTATGGTCCCGGCATGCCGCACTGCTACACCGGCGGCCCATCCGAATACACCATGCAGCAGAACAGCGCCAACTGGGCCCAGCGCATCATCCCGCAGATGACCGAACACATGGTCAAGACCGCGCCCGCCGGGGCCGACGTGAAGAGCTGGATGTATTGAAGCAGGCCGCTTTCAAGCATCTAGATGCGGCCCACGCTGCCTGTCATCCTGAGCGAAGCGAAGGACCTGCTTTGGGCTTTGCTTTTGCTTGTCCCTGCTGTACGCCCTCCGGCAAGCCGCTCTAAGCCGGCGGGTTCGCCTCCACCGCCTCCGGCAGCAGCACGATCCGGTCCGTACCCGTCGCCGAGTTGAAGAACGCGGCGCCCGCCCTGGTCAGCGGCATATCGTTGCGCGAGATCAACCCCAGATTGCGCGGGATCGAGACGCCGACCACGTCGATCGCCGCCACGCGCCCCTGGTTGATCTCGTCGAGCACGTTGATACGCGGCAGGAAGCTGATGCCCAGCCCCGCTACGATCAAACGCTTCAGCATCTCGCTCGAATCGAGCTCCATCGTGACGCGACGCGCCGTCTTGTTCTGCAGAAACAGATGGTCGATCAGCTCGCGGCGGCGGCCCTCCTTCGGCACCAGGAAGCCATGCTTCGACGCCTCCGACAACGTGACCACGTCGAGCTCCGTCAGCGGATGATTCGCCGGAACCACCAGCACCAGCCGGTCCTCGTGAATGATCTCCACATGCAGTCGCGGGTCCTTGATCGGCAGCGAGACGATACCGAAGTCCACCTCGCGATCGAGCACGAACGCGACCGTCTTCGACCGCTCCGCGCGCACGATATTCAGCACCACGCGCGGATACTTCTTCTTGAACTTCGTAATCAGCAGCGGCAGCACGTAGAGCGCGGTGGAGTCGTTCGCGCTGATCGTCAGCGTGCCGCGCGGCGTTCGCTCCTGATCGGCCAGCGCCGATTGAATATGCTTGAACCGCAGCAGCGACTCTTCGGCGAACGGCAGGAAGATGCGGCCCGAAGCCGTCAGCGTCACCTTGCGTCCGCCGCGGTCGAAGAGCCGATGCCCCAGGTGCGTCTCGAGCGAGCGCACCTGCG
Source organism: Granulicella rosea (assembly GCF_900188085.1). Lineage (GTDB taxonomy): Bacteria > Acidobacteriota > Terriglobia > Terriglobales > Acidobacteriaceae > Edaphobacter > Edaphobacter rosea. Next base: position 152,811 of record NZ_FZOU01000008.1, on the reverse strand, counting down.
CCGAGATGGACGGCTGCGTCACATGCAGCTTCTCGCCCGCGCGGGAGAAGCTCTTCTCGCGCGCGACCTCAAGAAACGTATTCAACCAGTCGAAGTACATCGAACCCTCGGAGAGCCTGCACGTCTACAGTAACGGACCGCGCTATTTCCCGCCATAAACGGACGGCACGCCAAGACTCCCCTTCGGCGGCAGATGACGGATAAACGCCACCATCTGCCACATCTCTTCGTTCGAGAACTCGCCCTCGGACGGCGGCATGCCGGAGGGATAGAGCCCGTTCTGGATGATCCACTTCAACTGCCCGTCCGTATACGCCTGCACCTCGGGGCTCGCCAGCGAAGGCACTCGCGGCGCAAGCGTATTGGCGAAGGGCACGCCCGTATTCTGGCCGTCGTAACCGTGGCAGACCATGCAGTAAGAGGCGAAGAGCTGCTTCCCTTCGTCGATGTTTTCGGCCGTGGCCTTGACCGGGTTGACGTCCTTCTTGCCGCCGACGGTGACATGCAGCTTGGTCCAGGTCGCGATCTTCGATTCGACCTTCCCCGGCTGCGTCGCCTTGCAGCCGCTGAGCGCGGCGCAGGCCAGGGCGAGCGCGATGAGTCTACTGCCGTGCGGCATGGTTTTGTTCACTCCAACATCCCGTGATTTCGTTGTCGCATCTCGCCTCAGCTCTGTCATCCTGAGCGAAGAGGAGCGCAGTCGAAGGACCTGCGTCTCGCTCGCGGCGACGAAAAGCGCCTGAGTCCAGCGAACGAAAAGCAGGTCCTTCGCTGAGCTCAGGATGACAGGCATTCTGGGTCAGGCGGTCATCCGAGCGCGGCCGGCTTACGCGATGATGTCGTGGACCACATTGCCCGCGACGTCCGTCAAACGGAAGTCGCGACCGCTGTTCCGGTAGGTCAGCTTGGTGTGGTCGATGCCCATCAGGTAAAGAATCGTGGCGTGAATGTCGTGGACATGCACCGGCTTGTCCACCACCTTCCAGCCGAAGTCGTCCGTCGCCCCGTAGGTCATGCCGCCCTTGATGCCGCCGCCCGCAAGCCACATCGTGAACCCATGCGGATTGTGGTCGCGACCGTTGTGCGTGCCCGCGCCGCCCAGCTCCACGACCGGCGTGCGGCCGAACTCCGAGCCGCAGACGATGATCGTCTCGTCGAACAAACCGCGCGCCTTCAGATCCTTGATCAGCGCTGCGAACGGCTGATCGGAGTCCTTCGCGTTCTTGCGATGCATCAGAATGTCCGCGTGGTGATCCCACGGATCGCCCTGCGCGTAGTACACCTGCACCATGCGAACGCCCTTTTCGATCAGGCGCGCCGCGGTCAGGCAGCCGCGCGCGGTCGAGCCCTCGCCGTACATCTTGATCGTCGCCTCGCTCTCCTTGCGCACGTCGAAGACCTCGGGCGCCTCGGTCTGCATGCGATACGCCGTCTCCATCGAGCCGATCGTCGCCTCGAGCTGCGGATTCGCCTGCGTCTCCGCCATGTTCAACCGGTCGAGCTTCTCGAGCAGCGCGATCTCCTGCTTCTGCTGATTCATGTCGAAGCGGTCGTTGTGGATGTTCGGGATCAGCTTGTACGGGTCGAACTCCTTCGAGCGTGTGTCGTCCGAGACATACGTCGCCTGATGCACCGGCGGCAGGAACGCCGAGCTCCAGAGCGGTGGCCCGACCGTCGTCGGCACCTGCGGACAGAGCACGACGAACCCCGGAAGATCCTTGTTGATCGTGCCCAGACCGTAGGTCAGCCACGCGCCCATCGACGGACGCCCCGCGACGTTCGCGCCGGTGTTCATCATGATCAGCGCCGGCTCGTGGTTCGGAATCTCGGTGAAGACCGAGCGCACGACGCAGATATCGTCGATGCACTCGCCCACGTTCGGGAAGAGCTCCGAGACCTCGATGCCGCTCTTGCCATACTTCTTGAACTCGAAGGGCGACTTCATCAGCTTGCCGGTCTTGCGCTCGTGGCCGAGATCGCCGCCGGGCATCGGCTGGCCGTCGAACTTCGCCAGCATCGGCTTGGGGTCGAAGGTGTCGATGTGCGAGGCGCCGCCATTCATGAAGAGAAAGATAACGTGCTTGGCCTTGGGCTTGAACTTCGGGTCCTTGCTGCTCATCCAGGGCGCGGCGCCCGGCGTGGTCTCCGCCTGCGCGAGCGACTCGCCGATCATGCTCGCAAAGCTCAGGAAAGCGAATCCGCCGCCGATCTTCTTCAGCGCATCGCGACGATCGATTGGTTTCGGCTTGAACATGGTGTGTCTCCCGTATGCTGCTTGCCTTGCTTGATTCTAGTTGAGGAACTCGAACTCATTGGAGCTGAACAACACGCGCGCGTACTGTTTCCACGCGGTCAAAGGCTCCTGGTTGACCAGATACCCCGGCTTCTCCGGCGTCGACTTCAGGAACGCGAGCCCAAGCTGCAGCTCGTCGGCCGTCGGGTCGCGTTGATAGAGAATCTGGTACGCCGCCTTGATCCGCGCCGCGTCGTCGCCCTTCGAGAAGACGCGGTCGGCGAACTTGCCCGCCTGCGCATAAACGAAGGTGTTGTTCATGAAGTAAAGACGCTGCACCGGCACGTTCGTCGAGAAGCGCTGCTCCGCCGTAAACGTCGGGTTCGGGAAGTCGAAGGCCTGCAGGAACGGATCGATGCGGTAACGGCTGACCTTGGCGTAGATCGTGCGCCGCGTATTCATCAGGCCCAGCTCCTTCGCCGGTCCGCCCATCTTCGAGACATCCAGATCGCCGGCCACGAAGAGCACTGAGTCGCGCAACTGCTCCGCGTCCAGACGCTGCAGCGTGAAGTGCGAGTAGAGCCGGTTCTCCGGGTCCTTCTCATGCGCCTCCGGACTCTCCTTCGACGACTGCATGTAGACCGCCGACAGCATGATCGTCTTCTGCAGCTTCTTCAGGCTCATGCCGTCCTTCTGGAACTGGATCGCGAGGTAGTCCAGCAGCTCCGGGTCCGACGGCGGATCGCCGACCTTGCCGAAGTTGTCCGCCGTATTCACGATGCCCGTGCCGAAGTGCCACTTCCACACGCGATTCACCCAGACGCGCGAGGCAATGGGGCTGGCCACGATGTCGTTCGCCAGCTCCAGCCGTCCGCTGCCCTGCGAATAGGGCTTCTTGTCCGCCGGGCTCAGCACCGTCAGGAACGCGCGCTGTACGACAGGACCGGCCGCATGCGGGTTGCCGCGCACGTCGAGCGTAATGTCCGTCGCCTTCGGCTTGTCCGACATGCCGTGCACGAACGGATACTGATCCGGCAGCTCCTTGTGCATCTTCTTCGACTCGGTCTCAAGCTGCGCGAGATACTGCTGCTCCGCGTCGCCCAGCCGGCGGCGCAGCGCCCAGCCGCGATAGCTGAACAGGCCCGGATCGCCGCGTCCTTCATCCCCGCCCAGACCGCGAACGAAGAGGTCGCTGTAGAGATTCGCGCGCTCAGACGTCATCACCTTCAGCTCCAGCGTGCAGCCGGGGCAGAACTCGTCGTATGTGTCGAACTCGTTCGGCTTGGCCTCTTTCTTGCGCCGTGTCGGCACGTCGGCCTTGGCCTTGATCTTGTCGTTTTCGTCCTCGATCGCCTTTTCTTCGATCTCGAGGTCGAGAATCAGCGCCTGGAAGCTGTCGCCCAGCGCCCTTGCCTGATCCTCGCTGCCGCCCTGCGCGATCATCATCTGCCAGTCGTGCAGGTAGGGATAGAAGCTCTGCTTCTTGGCCAGGAACTTCACCCAGCGGTCCAACTGCTCGGGGTCGAGCCGATCCTTCTCGGCCACCTCTTCGACCTTCATCTTCGGCTTGCCGGTCACCCGCCACGCCGCGACCATGTAGTTCGAGGTCTGCGCCGCATAAGCCTTCGCAAGCTGGTCGGAGGCAGTCTTGTTATAAAGCTGGACCGCCTCGTCCATCTTGTCGACCTTGGTGAAGAGGTCCTTCCAATAGTTCACCTGCGACTCGTGCGCGAGGTTGTACTCCTTGTACGTCGAGCTGGCGAAGACGCCGCCCAGCGCGTAGTAGTCCTTCGCCAGGATCGGGTCGTACTTGTGATCGTGGCAGCGCGCACACGCCACCGTCAGGCCGATGAAGCCGCGGCTGACCGCGTCGATGCGCTCGTTGCGCTCATCCGCGCGGCCCTGCACCGGCTCCGCCTGATCCCAGATCCACGGCGCTTCCCCAAGGAACGACGTGGCGGTCAGATCGTCCGGCGTCGGCTTCTGGCTCATCAGGTCGCCGGCAAGCTGCATCTTCACGAACTTGTCGTACGTGATGTCCGCGTTCATCGCCTTCACGACCCAGTCGCGATAGACATAGGCGCCGTCCAGCGGCATGTAGCCGCGTCCGCGCGGATCAAGCCCGCGAATATCGTCGTCCGCATAGCGCGCGACGTCCAGCCAGTGACGTCCCCATCGCTCGCCATAGCGCGGCGAGGCCAGCAGGCGGTCGATCAGGTTCTCATACGCCTTGGGGTCTTTGTCCGCGACGAAGGCCTTTACCTCTTCCTCGGTCGGCGGCAGGCCGATCAGGTCCAGCGTCGCGCGCCGGATCAGCGTGCGGCGGTCGGCCATCGGGCTCGGCTTCAGACCCTTGGCGTCCAGCTTCGCCAGCACGAGGCGGTCGACGTCCGTCTTCGCCCATGCGGCGTTCGGGCTGTTGGTTGGAATCGCCGGCGCCTTCAGCGGCACGAACGACCAGAAGCGCCGCATGTCCTCCGTGATCTCCTTGCCCTCGGCGCGCACGGCAACCGCGCTGGCCGGCCACGGCGCGCCCATCTTGATCCACTGCGCGAGCGACGCGATGTCCTCGTCCGACAGCTTCGGCCCCTTCGGCGGCATCTTCAGCTCGCTAGTCTGGTGAACGGCGGTGATCAGCAGGCTCTTGTCCGGATCGCCCGGCACGATCGCCGGCCCGGAGTCGCCGCCCTTCAGCAGCGCCTCGCGCGAGGTCAGGCTTAGGCCGCCCGCCGACCGTGCCTGGTGGCATGTACCGCACTGCGTCGCCAGGATCGGACGAACCTTGTTCTCGAAGAACTCCTCGCCAGCCGCGTTCTTTAGCGCCGGCTGCCCCAGCGCGGGCGGAGCGCCCTGAGGGGGCGCGGCCGCCACGGACGGCGCCGACGCCGCATCCCACTCCGCACCGTCCTTGATCCACTTCGTAATATGCGCGATGTCTTCGTCGGGCAGACGGCCCTTCGGCGGCATCTGCAGGTCGCCGCCGGTGTACAGGATCGCACGCACCAGCAGGCTCTTGCCGGGGTCGCTCGGCACGATCGCCGGGCCAGACTCGCCGCCCTTCAGCAGCGCGTCGCGCGAGTCCACCCGCAGGCCGCCCTTCTGCTTCGTCGCGCTATGGCAGCCATAGCAGTTCTTCTCGAGCACCGGCGCCACGTTCTCGGCGAAGTAGTGCGGATCGGGAGCAGCCTGGGCAGGCTTCGGCGTCTCGGCGCCATAGACCGCATGAACCCGGCTGAGACTGGCGCCCAGCGTAAGCAGCGTACATGTACCGACGAATAAATCCCGGAGCCAATGTGCCTTCATTGCGCATTTCCTTCAAAGTTCAGTGTCAGTTCTGCTGCGGCTTCAAATCCCTGGGAGCAAAGCTCGATGTGTTCGACCAGGTCGAGAAACCGCTGGCCGTTCTTCTTCAGGCTCATGCCCGTCTCGGGCAATCTCATGTCCAGCGCGACCTTCGCGCCAGCCCTGCCGGGCCCCGTCTGCTTCGCCAAAACGATAATACGGCTGGCAAGAAACAGCGCCTCGGCGGTGTTGTGTGTGACGAAAACAACGGTCGGCTTTGTTTCAAGCCATATCTCGCGCAGCATCTGCTGCAGGCTGCCGCGCGTGCCGGGATCGAGCGCCGAGAACGCCTCGTCCATCAGCAGGATGGTTGGCTTCATCATCAACGCCTGCGCGATCGCCACGCGCTGCTGCATGCCGCCCGAAAGCTGGTGCGGATACTTGTCCGCGTCGGTCGCATGCAACCCCATGCGCTCGAGCTGCTTCATCGCCTGCTCGCGCACGGCCTTGCGAAAGGCGCGGAAGCTCGGCTTCAACCGTCCGAGGATATGGTAATTCGCCGTCTCCGGTCCCATCATCAGGTTGCCCAGCACGGTGCGGTCCGGGAAGAGCGAGTACTTCTGCGGAACGTAGCCGCAACTCGCGCCCACGCGATCGATGGTCTTGCCCGCGACATGGATCGCGCCCGCGGTCGGCTGCTCCTGCCCGAGGATCATGCGCAGCATCGTGCTCTTGCCGCAGCCCGTCTCGCCCAGCACCACGACGAACTCGCCCGCCGCGATCTCGAGCTCCACCTCGTCGAGGATGACCTTGCGCGTATTCTTGCCGACCGCATACGAGACCGTCACCCGATCCACATGGATCGCCGTGCCCGCCGCGGAGGAGGGTGCTGCCGCCAATGCGTTCGCTTCCATCTCTAGGACTGGAACCATGGATGCATCCTCTTGTTTACAAGGCGAAGGCCAAAGTCGACGAGGAACAGCAGCAGAGCGACCCACAGCACATAGGGCAGGATCACGTCCATGCCCATATGACGCCGCATGATGGCGATCCGGTACGCGAGGCCGTCGGATGCGGCGATCATCTCGCCCGCGAACAGGAACAGCATGATCGGCTTCAGGTTCAGCCGCAGACTGTTGATGATCTGCGGCATGATCTGCTTCAGCACCACGCGATACGTCACGTCGAAGTCGTTCGCGCCCAGCGTGAAGGACTTCACCACCTGCTCCTGCGGCACCGCCTTCACCATCTGGATGACGTCGAGGATCAGCGTGGGCGCGACGCCAATGAAGATGAGCGAGATCTTCGAAAGTTCGTCGGTACCAAAGACGATAATCAGGATCGGCAGTAGCGAAAGCGCAACGATCTTATCGAAGAACAGTACGAACCGCATGAAGCCAGCATTGAAATACGGGTACAGCCCGATGTGCAGCGCCAGCAGAATCGCCGGAAGGAACAGCAGCAGGCTGATGCCGAAGCGCTTGCCGCTCGAAGCCGTGTCCTTCCAGATCATCGAGTGGCGGAAGCGCTCCCACTTGCCTGCGCCCTCGGGTGCGATGTAATCGTCTTCTTCGGCCGGTTCGAGAGCCGAAGAGTGGATACCCGCACGAAGCTGCGCCGCACTGGGCACGACGCGGTCCTCGGGATTCTCCTGGTGGCGCGCCTTCGAGGTGTGAATATACAACCCCAGGCACACGACAAACAGGACGAACGACAACGCCTGCCCCAACAGGTAGTTCGGTCGCGCCTGAATATCGAATGGAGAGAATCGCGCCATAGTGGTTAGAGCTTCCCCTGCATTGCCGCCTGCATGTACTTCGCATCGAAGCGCAGGCGAACGCGATCCTTGCGCCCCTGCACCGAACCGTCGGGATACGCGATGGACACGTCATCGACCGACTTGATGCCCTTGCCCAGCAACCCGTGCGTAAAGCAGAACTGCCGCACCAGCTCCATCTTCTGCTTCAGCGTGGGGCTGGTGGTGAACTCGGTTGCAGCCTTCGGTGTTGCAAACAGCGCCGTGGTCTTCAACTGCTCCTTATAAGACTCCAGCGTGTCGCTCGAGGCCGCCGCGCTTCCCTTCAGCGCCGCAAGCTGCTGCGGACCGCCAGCCATCTGCGACATCGTCTCGTACCACGCGCCGGTGATCGCCTTGGCGAAGCGCTCGCCCGAGCCGTCCGGCCGCTGCAGCACCGAGGTCTGCACCACCAGCAGGTCGAGGATCTCGCCCGGAATCTTCGACGAGTCGAAGATCGAATGCACGCTCTTGTCTTCGAGGATCTGCGAGACCAGAGGCTTCCAGGTCACCACCGCCTCGTTGCCCTTGTTGTTCAAAAAGGCCGGCGCAATGTCGGAGTCCGACGTATTGATGAGCTTCAGGGTATTCAGCTTGGCCTGCTGCCCGTTCATCACCATGCCGCGCTCCAGCAGATACTCCGACACCGTCTTCTGCACCAGCATCACCTTGTGGCCGGAGAGCTTGTCGAAGGTCAGGCCGTTGCGCGTCAGCACGGCGTCGTTGCCGTTCGAGTAGTCGCCCATGACGATGGCGGTCGAATCCACGCCCGCCGCCGCAGGCATATCGAGCGCCTCCATATTGGTCATGGTGCAGGCATCGATGTTCTTCGCGACGAAGGAGTCGAGCGAGGCGGCGTAGTCGAACCGCTGCACCTTGATCACGACCCCGTACTTATCCGCCCACTTCTTCAGGATGCCGGACTTCTGCATATAGAAGTAGGGGTTCCAGCCCGCATACACCGACCAGCCCACGGTAAAGGTCGGCGGCGCCGCGGCCTGGGCGCGGGGCGCGAAGGCAAACAGCGCGACCAGCATCAGCAAAGCCGCGTAGAAAGCCGGACGACAACGAGACATCGTCGAAGACGCGCCGGCGCGACAACCTGCCGGGCGGTGCGGACCACCGTCATTTGGAAGCGAATGCATGTGCTCATTCTAGCGAGTGCGCGGTTACGGGCCGATTTTGCATGGTGATCGGCGATGGCAGTCATAGGGGCAGTCCAATACATCCGAATTTACGCATGCGCCGCATATAAGAATGTTATTGCGACTGTTTCAAGCATGTAATTTATGCTCAACAGCCAAAATTGCAACACCTGCAACAAGCCTCCAACGCATCGGCGGCTTGACCTCAGTGGAAGACGGGACGGGACCGACATCTATGCCTGCTATCAAGCACTTAAGCCGCTTTGCCGCGATCGCTCTGGCCGGCGCATGCACCCTTTCGGCGCAACAGCCGGCGACCTCGCCTGCCGCGACAGGTCCGGCCGCGCCGCCGCGTCCGCCACGCATCGTTCGCCCCGGCGTCCACACCCCCGGCGTCTCGCACACGATGGACGAGCTGAAAAAGGACGCCACCTTCCCGGTGGAAGGCTCGCCCGACTGGCAGGTCATCACGAAGGACCACGGCGTCTGGGTCTCGAGCGCCCGCGCCAACCACGTCGTGCAGCTTCTGCCCGCGACCAACACGGTCGGCATCATCGCCGACGTGGCGCGTCCCTGTGCCGGCCTGACGGAGGGCTTCGGCTCCATCTGGGTGCCGAGCTGCGGCCCCGCACACGAGATCGAGCGGCTGGACCCCGCCACCGGCAAGATCGTCGCCAGCATCCCGGCCGAGGCGGCCAACTCCGAGGGCGGCATCGCGACCGGCGCCGGCTCCATCTGGTTCGTAGTCAAGCCCAGCAAGCTGCTCCGCATCGACCCGAAGACCAACTCCGTCGCCGCGACCATCGAGCTGCCCGAGGGCACCGAGAATCCGGTCTTCGCCAACGGCTTCGTCTGGATCTCGTCGTTTGGTCAAAATACGGTCGTCAAGGTCGATCCAAAGACCAACTCCGTGGTCGCGACCATTCCCGTCGGACCCAAGCCGCGCTTCATCACCGCCAGCGAGGACTTCGTCTGGACCCTGAACCAGGGCGACGGCGCCATCTCGAAGATCGACCAGAAGACGAACAAGCTCGTCGCGACCATCGAAGCCGGCATCCCCGGCTCGGGCGGCGATCTCTCGTACAGCGGCGGCTATGTCTGGGCCGCGATGTTCGACTTCCCCCTGACCCAGGTCGACGCCAAGACCGACAAGGTCGTCAATCAGTGGGCAGGTCCGGGCGGCGACGGCATGCGCGCCGGTCTGGGTTCGGTCTGGCTCTCCAATCTGCGTCTGGCTTCGGTCTACCGCATTCCCTTTCAGCAAAAGTAGCGCCCGCACGCAGAGACGCAAAGCCCCGGCGAAGCGGCCGGAGAAAGATACATCTCCCTTGAACCAGACGAACGAACGCATCCTGTGGGAGGAGACCTTACCCGGCTCCTCCACCTGGTCCCATATTCTGAAGCGCGGCACGGCGCTGCGGCTGACCGCCATCGACGACAACCCCAACGTCGGCGTGTTGCTGCTGAACGCGGATAACCTCTCCGAGCGGCTCTGCCTGCCCGACTCGCTGAAGGCGCAGCACATCGCGCGCCTGACCGCCGGCGTGGCGCTCTACTCGGACATGGCCCGCATCCTGTGCTCGATCACCCACGACACGGTCGGCTGGCACGATCCGCTCGGCGGCTGTTCGGACGCCGCGATGGTCGCGAAGAAGTATGGCCGCGACGACTACCAGCACTCCCGCAACGCCTGGCACCAGAACGGCCTCGACGGCTTCCTCATCGAGCTGGCGAAGTACGGCCTGGGCGCCCGCGACCTGATGATGAACGTCAACCTCTTCAGCAAGGTCGAGGTCTCGGAACTCGGCGCGATGCGCTTCGTCCAGGGCAACGCGCCCGCCGGCAGCGCGGTCGAACTCCGCGCCGAGATGAACACGCTGGTGATTCTCAACAGTTGCCAGCACCCCATGGACCCGGACCCGGACTACGCCCAGAAGCGTGTCGCCCTGACTTTGAAGCAGGTCGCCGCGCCCGGCCCCGACGACCCGACCCGCAACTTCCGCCCCGAGAACGCGCGCGGCTTTACCATTACGGAACGCTACTTCCTCTAAGCGGAAGCGGAGGCCCCTCTCATGAACGTTCAAGGTATCGAAGAGATGACCGAACTCAACATCACCGTCAGCCCACGCCTCGCCGAAGACGCCGTCTTCGACCAGGTCGTGCTGGCCGGCGACTCCTTCGTGCGCGAGATCGAACGCGGCCAGTACATCCGCATCGTCGACCTCGAAGGCAACCAGGCCGTCGACACCCTCTTTTACAACGCGCACAACTATACCGACCGCTACAGCGCCCAGGACACCATCCGGACCCAGGGCAACGTCTACCTGACCACCGGCACGCGGCTCATGTCGACGCTGCGCAACACCCTGTTGACCATCGTCGCCGACACCTGCGGGCGGCACGACACGCTCGGCGGCGCCTGCTCGGCCGAGAGCAACATGGTCCGCTACGACCTCGACATCCGCCACATGCACGCCTGCCGCCAGAGCTTCCTGAAGGGCGCGATGAACTGGGCCTCCCAGACCGGCCACGAGCTGAACAAGTTCGATCTGACCGCGAACATCAACTTCTTCATGAACGTGCCCGTGCAGCCGAACGGCAAGCTGAGCTTCGAAGACGGCGTCTCCGACGCAGGCAAGTACGTGGAGCTGCGCGCCGAGATGGATACCCTGATCGTCATCTCCAACTGCCCGCAGCTCAACAACCCCTGCAACGCGTATAACCCGACGCCGGTTCGGATTCTGATCTGGGATCCGGAGACGGCGTAATCGAGTCGTCGCCACTCCCGAACGCAGATCCTTCGCTTCGCTCAGGATAACAAGCTGGTGGTGTGATCCTTTATCTCCCGGCCACAAATATCTGTCATCCTGAGCGAAGCGCAGCGAAGTCGAAGGACCTGCTTTTGGGGCGGCCACCGCGCTCGATTCAAAGCCACAAACCAAGTTCGAGGAACCACATGTTCACCAAAGTCCTGATCGCCAATCGCGGCGCCATCGCCACCCGCATCGAACGCACGCTGCGCAGGATGGGCGTCGGCTCGGTCGCCGTCTACTCCGAGGCCGACGCCAGCTCGCTGCATGTGCTCGAAGCCGACGAGGCCGTCCTCCTCGGACCCGCGCCCGCCGCCCAGAGCTACCTCTCCTTCGACGCCATCTTCGCCGCCATCGAACAGACCGGCGCCCAGGCCGTCCACCCCGGCTACGGCTTCCTGTCCGAGAACATCGCCTTCGCCCGCGCCTGCACCGAGCGCGGCATCGTCTTCATCGGCCCGACGCCCGAGAACATCGACGCCTTCGCCCTGAAGCACACCGCTCGTGCCACCGCGCTGAGTTGCGGCGTCCCACTCCTCCCCGGCACCGGACTGCTGGTCGATCTTCAGGACGCGCTCGCCAAGGCCGAGACCCTGAAGTACCCTGTCATGCTCAAGAGCTCCGGCGGCGGCGGCGGCATCGGCATGAAGGTCTGCCACACGGCGGCGGAGCTCGAAGAGGCCTTCGAGTCCGTCCTGCGCCTCAGCCGCGCGAACTTCGGCGACTCCGGCGTCTTCCTCGAAAAGTACGTCGCGCGCGCACGCCACATCGAGGTACAGATCTTCGGCGACGGCAAGGGCGAGGTCATCGCCCTCGGCGAGCGCGACTGCTCCGCTCAGCGACGCCACCAGAAGGTGCTCGAAGAGACCCCCGCGCCCGGCCTGACCGACGCGACCCGCCAGAGCCTCTATAACTCCGCCATCCTCCTCGGCAAGGCCGTCAACTACGCCAACGCCGGCACGGTCGAGTTCATCTATAACGAAGATTCGAGGGACGACTCCACCGGCGAGTTCTACTTCCTCGAGGTCAACACCCGTCTGCAGGTCGAACACGGCGTCACCGAACAGGTCACCGGCGTCGACCTCGTCGAGTGGATGGTCCTGCAGGCCGCGGGCGAGCTCGCACCGCTCAGCTCTTACAACATCGAGCTGACTGGCGCATCCATCGAGGCCCGCGTCTACGCCGAGAACCCCGCCGCCAACTTCCAGCCCACCCCCGGCAAGCTGACCCAGGTCACCTTCCCCGGCAAAGATCTCGCCCGCACCGAGACCTGGATCGAGTCCGGCGCGACCGTCACGCCCTTCTACGACCCCATGATCGCGAAGATCATCGTCACGGGCAAGGACCGCGCCGAGGCCCTCCAGAAGATGGACGCCGCGCTCGCCGCGACCCACATCGACGGCACCGAGACCAACCTCAGCTATCTGCGCGAGGTCGTGCGCTCGCCCGAGTTCGTCGCAGGCACGGTCACCACCGCCTTCCTCGGCGGCTTCCACTTCAAGCGCGACGCCATCGAGATCCTCGATGGCGGCACGCAGTCCACCGTGCAGGACTACCCCGGCCGCATCGGCTACTGGAACGTCGGCGTGCCGCCCTCGGGCCCGATGGACCACCTGAACTTCCGCATCGCCAACCGCATCGTCGGCAACTCGGCCAATGCGGCAGCGGTCGAGTTCGCGACCCTGGGCGCGCGCATGCGCTTCCAGACCGAGACCGTCATCGCCCTCACCGGCGCGGACATGGGCGCGAAGCTGAACGGCAAGCTCGTCGAGCGCTGGGTTCCCATTATCGTCAAGACCGGCGACACGCTCTCGCTCGGCGCGGCGGCCAAGGAAGGCATTCGCGGCTATATGGCGGTGCGCGGCGGCATCGACACCCAGCCCTACCTCGGCAGCCGCAGCACCTTCATGCTCGGCGGCTTCGGCGGACACGCCGGACGCGGCCTGCGCGGCGGCGACGTCCTCCACCTCGGCCAGCCCGACGTCACCCTCACCGAGCCGCTCGCCGTGCCCGCCGGAGAGCAGCCCGCGCTCGCCCGCAACTGGGAGGTCGGCGTCCTCTTCGGACCCCACACCGCGCCCGACTTCTTCACCGACGGCGACATCGAGATGCTCTTCTCGACCCTCTGGAAGGTCCACTACCAGAGCGACCGCACCGGCGTTCGACTCACCGGACCGAAGCCCACATGGGCCCGCACCGACGGCGGCGAGGCCGGCCTGCACCCTTCGAACATCCACGACAACGCCTATGCCATCGGTGCCATCGACTTCACCGGCGACATGCCCATTTTGCTCGGGCCGGATGGGCCCTCGCTCGGCGGCTTCGTCTGTCCAGCGGCCATCGTGCAGGCGGAGCTCTGGAAGCTCGGCCAGTTCAAGGCCGGCGACACCGTCCACTTCCGCCGCCTGACGCTCGCACAGGCCGAGGCGCTCGAACGCCAGCAGGACCGGTACCTCGTCGACTTCACCACGCCGCTGGCCGCCCTGCCCGAGACCAACGACCTAGAACCCGCGGTCATCCGCACCCTCACCGACCGGCCGACGAAGATGGTCTTCCGCGCCGACGGCGACAAGTACATCCTCGTCGAGTACGGCGAGATGGAGCTGGACCTCAACCTCCGCTTCCGCGTCCACGTCCTCGAACAGAAGCTGCGCGAGGCAAACCTCGACGGCATCGTCGACATCACGCCCGGCATCCGCTCGCTGCACATCCACTACAACTCGCTCGTCCTGCCCCGCGCCTACCTCATCGACACGCTGGACAAGCTCGACCAGGCGATGCCGCCCCTGACCGACATCACCGTGCCCTCGCGCATCGTCCACCTGCCGCTCTCGTGGGACGACCCGCAGGCCCAGCTTGCGCAGCAGAAGTACATGCAGGCCGTTCGTCCGGACGCGCCGTGGTGTCCGTCGAACATCGAGTTCATCCGAAGGATCAACGGCCTGGATTCGGTGGAAGATGTCCACCGCATCGTCTACGAGGCCAGCTACCTCGTGCTCGGACTGGGCGACGTCTACCTCGGCGCGCCGGTCGCGACGCCGGTCGACCCACGCCACCGTCTCGTAACGACGAAGTATAACCCTGCACGGACGTGGACACCCGAGAACGCAGTCGGCATCGGCGGCGCGTACATGTGCGTCTATGGCATGGAGGGTCCGGGCGGCTACCAGCTCGTCGGCCGCACCATCCAGGTCTGGAACGCGTGGAAGACCACCCCGGCCTTCGTCGCGGGCAAGCCATGGTCGCTGCGCTTCTTCGACCAGATCCGCTTCTACCCCGTCTCGCACGAGGAGCTGATGCGCGCCCGCGAGCTCTTCCCGCACGGCCAGTACGAGCTGCGCGTCGAGGAGACGACGTTCAACCTCGCCGAGTACCAGGCCTTCCTCACCTCGATCGCACCCGAGGCCGCGGCCTTCAAGAAGCATCAGAAGGAGAGCTTCAACGCTGAGCGCGAACGCTGGAAGGCCGCCGGCCAGATGACCATCGTCGAACCGCCGGAGACCCCGGCAGACCAACCCGACGCCGTCGTGCCCGAGGGCTGCGAGGGCGTATCGTCGTCGGTTACAGCCAGCGTCTTCCAGATTCCGGTCAAGGTCGGCGACCACGTCGAAGAAGACCAGAAGCTCGTCGTGCTCGACGCGATGAAGATGGAGATCGCCATTACCTCGCACGTCGCGGGCACGGTCGCGGAGATTCACTGCAACCTCGGCGCACTGGTCATGAGCGGACAACTGCTGGTAAGCGTCCGGCCCGACTGAGCATTTGCTTTTCTTGTTTGTCATCCTCGCAGAGGATCTGCTGTTGCTCTTGTCGTTGCTCCTGCCGCCAGCGAGAACAAGCAACGGCAAGAACCAATACAGGGGTCCTTCGCTCCGCTCAGGATGACGAGCATTTGTGGTTGCCCCTATCACCAAGGAGCCTCATTGAACATCGAAGCCCTCCACCACGCATACGCCGCCTCGACCACTCCGGTGGACGTAGTCGAACAGATCTTCGCCCGCATCGAGGCCGAAGGCCTGCACCCTATCTGGATCTCCGTGCTGCCAAAGGAGCGCGTGCTCGCCCGCGCCGAATCCCTGGCCGCGCAGGACAAGACCAGCCTCCCGCTCTACGGCGTCCCCTTCGCCGTGAAGGACAACATCGACGTAGCCGGCTGCCCCACCACCGCCGCCTGCGCCGAGTACGCCTACATCCCCGCCGAGAGCGCGACCGTCGTTGCGCGCCTCGAAGCCGCCGGAGCGATCCTCATCGGCAAGACCAACATGGACCAGTTCGCCACCGGCCTCGTCGGCACACGGACGCCTTACGGCATCTGCTCGAGCGTCTTCAATCCGAACTACATCTCCGGCGGTTCAAGCTCCGGCTCGGCGGTCTCGGTCGCCAGCGGTCTGGTCAGCTTTTCGCTCGGCACGGACACCGCCGGCTCCGGCCGCGTGCCCGCGATGTTCAACAACCTCGTCGGACTCAAGCCCACGCGCGGCGTCCTGAGCGCGGCGGGCGTCGTGCCCGCATGCCGCACGCTCGACTGCGTCTCCATCTTCGCCGAGACCTCCGGCGATGCCGCTCTCGTGCTCGCCGCCGCAGGCGGATACGACGAGAAAGACCCATACTCGCGCCAGCCCGGCGTCGGCGCCGGCGCCTCGCCCTGGGCCGCGGCGCCCAGCTTCCGCTTCGGCGTCCCCTCGCCCGAAGCGCTGGAGTTCTTCGGCGACGAGCAGAATCCCGCGCTCTACCAGGCCGCCGTCGAAGCCCTGACGAAGCTCGGCGGACAGCCCATCGAGTTCGACCTCGCGCCCTTCCTCGCCACGGCACAGCTTCTCTACAAAGGCCCGTGGGTCGCCGAGCGCTACGCCGCCATCGCGACCTTCATCGAAGCATTCAAGGACAAGATGGACCCCACCGTCGCGGGCATCATCTCTGGCGCGGGCAGGTACACCGCGGTCGACGCCTTCGACGCCGCCTACAAGCTCGAAGCCCTGCGCGGCGTGACCGCAAAGGCATGGGCGAACTTCGACCTGATGCTGCTGCCCACCGCGCCCCGCGCCTACACCATCGCCGAGATTGCCGAGGCGCCGGTCGAGCGCAACAGCCATCTCGGGACGTATACGAACTTCGTCAACCTGCTCGACCTCGCCGCCGTCGCCGTGCCCGCCGGCATGCGTCCAGACGGACTGCCCTTCGGCGTCACGCTCATCGGCAAGGCCTTCACCGAGACTGCCCTGTTGCCCGTCGCCGACAAGCTGCACCGCGCCCTGAACGCCACGCTTGGCGGCAGCCAGCGAGCGTTATCCACCACCACGCCGCTCTCCCCGGCAACCACACCCCAGGGCACGCTGCTGATGGCCGTGGTAGGCGCGCATCTCGAAGGCCAGCCGTTGAACTGGCAGCTCACACAACGCGGAGGCCGTCTCGTCCGCCGCACGAAGACTGCGGTCGACTACAAGTTTTACGCGCTCAAGAACACCACGCCGCCGAAGCCCGGCCTCGTCCGCGTCCCCGGCTATGCCGGTCCGGGCATCGAGGTGGAGGTCTGGGCGCTGCCGTCCGAAACCGTGGGCAGCTTCGTCGACGGCGTGCCGCAGCCGCTCTCGATCGGCAAGCTGAAGCTCGAGGACGGCTCGCTCGTCATGGGCTTCCTGGTCGAACCCGAGGCGACCGCAGACGCAGTCGAGATCACCAGCCTCGGCGGCTGGCGCGCGTACCTTTCGAGCTTGAAGTAAAGAGCGGGGCCCGCCACAAACATCCGTCATCCTGAACGTAGTGAAGGACCCCCCGTATTGACTTTTGCATTTGTTGTTGCTCTCTTTCAAAGAGAACAAAAGCAAGTACAAAGACAAATACGGGGGTCTTTCACTACGTTCAGGATGACGTGCGATTGTGGTGAGTTGTCAGAAGGCGACGCTAGCTCGGCGGTCCATCTCCACCACCGCCACCCTCGCCACCGCCCGGCCCGCCAGCCTTCTTCGGCTTGTACGAACCATCCAGAACCTGGTCCAGCACCGACAGGAACTCATTCGAGTCCGGCGTCACGTCGGAGCCGAAGCGCGCCGTCACCTTGCCCGTCTTATCGACGATGAACTTGGTGTAGTTCCAATGCACCGGTCCGCCCTCGGGCGCGCCCTTGCCGGTTGCGAAGACGTAGAACGGCAGCGCCGAATCGCCCGTGATCGTCGACTTCGCCATGACCGGGAAGGTCACCTTGGCGTCCTGATAGGCCTTTTGAATCTCGGCGTCCTTGCCGGGCTCGGCCGCGCCGAACTCGTCCGAAGGCACGCCGATCACGACCACGCCCTTGTCCTTGTAGCTGTCCGCCAGCTTCTCGAGCGCGGGAAGCTGGCTGTTGTAGCTGGAGTTCCGCGCCAGATTGACGACGACCAAGGTCTTGCCCTTGAACCCGCTCAGCGGTACGCCCTTGCCATCGGCGCCCGGCAGCTCGTAGTCGTAGGCTGTCTTCTCCGGCTTGGCGTCCTTATCGCCGCCCTCGCCGCCTCTGCCCCGGCGTCCGCCGCCGGCCGGCGCGGCTTCCTTGAAATCGCTCGGATCGGACTTCGTCTTGTCCGTCGTCGCCTTGGCCGGGCCGGGCGTCTCCTTGTTCGAGAGCGGGATGGTCCGGGTCGTCGGCGGCGCGGGCTTGTCCTGCGCGAAGGCGGGACTCATGCACACCAGCGTTGCGACCGCCAGGCCGGCCCGGTGGAACGACCGCGCGGTCGTCAACTTCCAATTCAAAGACATCGATCTACTCCTGCTGTTGAAGCTACGCTGGGGCCGCAAGCAAAGAATCAGGACATACGAATCAGCTTCGCATGTCCTGACGCATTCGGGGGGTCAACAATGCATAAGTTTCGTCATGGAAGCAAAGACGGGGCGACGCCGGATGCGCGCCGCCCCGTTGGGTTAGAAGATGTACTTGCCCGAGAACTGCATCTGGCGCGGCTGGGTGAGATTGCCCGGAACAGTGCTGCTGGAGGCGCTGTACTTACCGAAGTTGGTGCTGGTTCCATTGGTGCTGATGTTGTTGAAGCGCGGTGTGCCGGTCACGTTGAAGACCTCGGCCGAGATCTTGAACGCCTGCTTACCGAACGTCTTGAAGGACTTCGACATGCCGTCGTCCATCGAGAAATATCCATCGGCCCGGAAGTCGTTGCGGCGTCCTACCTCACCGGCGTAAGCGAAGCGAAGGTTTGCGATCGCCTGTGCTCCCGTGATGCCCTTGAGAGCGGTTTCATAAGGTGAGGAACCACCGACATACCGATGACCTCCTGTCGGGATAGCAGCCGTCTTCACCATGTAGCTGGAGCTGTCGAAGTTGGTGCCGTAAGTGCTCGTCGCAACTGCGCTGAAAGGAAATCCGGTGCTGTAGTGGACCGTACCGGAGAGCTGCCAACCGCCAACAATGCGTTCGATGATGCCGTTTCCGCCATTAAGGAAGGGCTTACCCATGCCGAATGGCAAACCGATCATGTAGTTGGCTGTCAAGTTATGCCGTGCGTCGAAGTCCGACACCGCATAGTCACCCGCCGGGTTGAACGAGTTGTGCAACAGGTTGGCAAAGCTGCGCTCAGGCGAAGAGCCCTGATCCATCGACTTCGAGAAGGTGTAGTTGACGTCGTACTCGATGCCATACTTCACGACCTGGCGCATCGATAGCTGCAACGCGTGATAGTTGCTGGTGCCCACGCTCGACTGAGCGAAGATGGACGAGGTCTGTGGAAAGAAGAAGCGGAAGCTCTGTCCCGCAGGCGAAGCCGTTGGATCGGTGTCCCAGTTGAAGAGCGGGTCGGTCTCGTTACCGCGATCGCCGGCGGCAAGGTATGCATAGTAAGCCTGAGCGCCTTTATACCCTGCGTAGCTGGCGTTGGGGAACATGTTGTGGAAGTAACCCGAGTCGGGCACGTTGGCTGCCTTCACGCCGGCGTCGATCATCTTGTCGAAGGCGGTTGCGGCCTGGTAGTACGTCTGTCCGCTGACAGTATCCAGCAGGTTCGTCGGCTGCGCTACGTCGAGGTTCTGGATCACGTGACGTCCAAGGCGACCGACATAGGAGGCCGTGACTGTCATGTTGTGAACCACTTCATGCTGCAGGGAGAGATTGAAGGTCTCCGCATAGGGCGTCTTGATATTGGCGTTGATGCTGCGCAGGAACGTAAATGGGTTATCGGCCGGGGTGTACGGCAGTGGCAAAGTCGCCACCGAATACGACCCAAGCGGAACATTGTGATACCCCGTGAACCGGGGATTCGTGTCGATGTATTTGTAAGAGAACTGATTCGTCCGCGAAAGCGAGAGAAGCGAGCTGGACGTGGATTCATACTGGTCGATGACGCCTTCGCCCAGATGGTCGTATGCCAGCGCGAAGCCGCCACGGATGGAGGTGCGGTTGTCGGCCGTGGCATAAGCGAATGCAATACGCGGCGCGAAGTTGGCCTTCTGCGCGGTCCAGAAGTTGGGCGCATTGTTCGCTGAGCCTGATGCCTGAAAAGCGATGCGTGTGGTGTATGCGGTCCCCGCGGCGGCGGCAGCCGCTCGGCTCTGCAGGAAGCTGTTCAGGTTTGCCGTCGGAGCGATCTGCTGGCCGTTCTTTTCATACGGCACGCCAAGGTAGGTGTAACGGAGACCGGCGGTAATGGTCAGACGAGGGGTCGCCTTCCACTGGTCCTGAATGTAATACTCCTGTTCCCAATTCTTATAGGTATGGGTAGGAACGACGCCTGCACCGGCCGGAACGAGGGAGCCACCTTGAACCTTGTACTCCGTGCCGACATTGCCGCTCTCGATCACACCGGCGGTGTCGATGATGGCCGCGTTGTAGTAGGTCTTGAAGCTCGAAGCAACGGGCGCGCAGTTGGCGCATGTGCCGGCGCCGGCATCGAAGCTTCCGCCCGTACCGGCAATAGCCGCCGAAGCCAGAAGGGTCGCGCTTACGCTGGCATTGGTCAGCAGTGGCGAATCGAAGTACCGGCTGTTATAAAGCAGACGATCGTTGACGCCGACTTGAATCGTGTGGTGGCCTTTGCTCCACGTCAGGTCGTCGGTGAAGTTGTTCGTCGTAATAAAGTACACGGTCGAGGTCGTCGTTGCGGTGATCGTGCTGATCTCGCTGAAGCTGACATAGGGCTGGCTGCCGGTGCCGCGCGTAGCAGCTCCCTGACGAATGTAACCATAGCGCAGGTTGTTGCTCAGGCTGCTGCCGATGTTCCAGATGTGGCCGGCTGCAATTCCCTTGTTGTTTCCGTAGATGCTCGAAGCTGCCGGAAGACCCGGAAACTGCAGAGCGGTCGACTGGTTGTCGCTCTGCAAGTTGCCTCGGACGAACAGGCTCTGATGGGGTGTGAGATTGTAGTCCAGCTTCGCGATATTCGTGATCTGGTGCAACGGCAACGGCGAAGTAAAGGTATAGAGACCGGTGTTGTAACCGTCCGCGGTTGAGCTGGTTCCGGGCGTATTGGCCAAAGGAAAGGTCTTGAAGTAGGCGACGGCGGCGGCGTCCACACCCGGCCCGTTCGGGCACGTACCGGCTGCCGTACACTTCGTATCCAACGAAGCGATGTCCGCGCCACTGAGTGTCTTATACGTGGGTGAGGCGCAGGTTGTAGCGTTGCCCACTCCACAGGTCGCGTAGGTCACCGTGCCGGTAATGAGACCACCGCCGCCAATGGTTGAGGGTACAACCTGGCTTACGACCGACCCACTCGCCTGCTTGAAGCCCTCATAAGCGCCGAAGAAGAAGAGCTTGTCCTTGATGATCGGTGCGCCGAACGACGCGCCATACGTATGCTGAAGAACTTTGGCCGGAATGTTCGGCTTACCCGAGGACAGTTGCGACTGCTTGAGGTACCAGTTGTTCTGCAGACCGATGCTGCTGCGGTAATACTCATAGGCGCTGCCGTGAAACTGGTTGGTGCCGCTGCGGGTGAGGAGCGATACCTGGCCACCCGAGGAACGGCCGGCATCCGCGCCGCCATTGGTCGTCGTCACACGGAACTCTTCAACCGAGTCGCGGGTCGAGCGGAGCGCGCCGTTGAAGGCATAGCCGTTCGTAAGGTCGTTATTGTCGACGCCATCCAGCGTGACGTTCGTCTGGTCCTGACGCGCGCCGTTCACGATTCCAGTACGGACGTCGGTATTCAGCCCGCCGGTCTGGGCGCCGCTGTCGAGCGCGAGAACACCTGGCTGGAGAGAGAGCAGATAGGTGACATTGTTCGCAAGATACGGCAGATTCTGCACCTGCGCGCTGTCAAACGCCTTGCCGAGTGTGCCGTCGGTCGAATTGATCGAAGCGAGGCTCGTCTCAACGTTGATGATCTCCGTCGTGCCGACCGTAAGACTGAAGTTTGCCGTTACCGGCGTCGCGATCAGCAGCTTGACCGACTGCACCTGCTCCGCGAAGCCCTTCCCAATGACGTGAACCTCATAGTCGCCAGGCGTGAGCTGCGAGAACGTGTACTCACCCTTCGACTTCGTTACCGTCGTCTGCGTCGTGCCGGTTGCTGGATTCATGATCGATACCGTGACGCCGGCCAGCGACGCGCCCGACGGATCGACTACCGTACCGCTCAGGCCGGTCGTGTTCGACTGGGCCAGCAGCGGCGTCTGGACGCCGACCAAGAGCGTTGTACAGGCGCCCAGTGCGAGTAGGGAAGAAAGCGTAACTCCCCGGGTAAAACCGAACTTGTGATTCGACATGAACGTCCTCCAAAAGTAGGTGCAGACAGCTTGCAATTGCATGCAATCGATCTTTGGTGCAGCAGAAGAAAAGCCCGGCACAAAGGTGCCGACTCGCCGTGTCCCCGGTGGTTTGTTTCAGTAATGACCTGAGCATAGCGCAACGATTCGGGCCGGTTCGCGATGCCAAGGGGAATCGCTATGGCTGGCATAGAGTCAAGGCGTGGATTGACTCCCGCGCTGCCTGCGGAATCCCTGGCAATGTATGTGAAACGCCAATGAATATGCGGCTGCGAAAGCACTTCCGAGCGGCCTGGACGCCCTGGCTCTCAAGCATGCGCGCTGTGATACACCATATCTATCCTCCGTATACGGAAGATGAATACCGAAGCAGAATCCTACTCCGTTGCATGCACGTCGATCCAACGCCAACGAGGAAAATCGCTTGAAGACACTCGCGCCCGCACTGCTCGCCCTCGCTCTCTCCACCTCGCTCCACGCACAGTTTGCCCAGCCGGATGGGGGCACGGTGCGTCCCGGCAAGCTGCCGCTCACCTGGTCCACCGGCGGCCCGAAGTGCATGGAGATGCCCGAGTGGCAGGTGCATGAGTACAACCCCGATCTCTTCATCCTGCGCCAGAGCGGCTGCACCGACTACGAAAAGCCCTTCGTCTACCTCTTCTTCGGCAAGGACCGCGCGCTGCTCTACGACACCGGCTCGCGCAAGGGCAACCTCGCGCCCACGCTGCAGCACGTCGTCCACCAGTGGATGACGCGCAACCAGCGCACGTCCATGCCTGTCGTCGTCACGCACTCGCACTCGCACGGCGACCACATCGCGGGCGATGCCGACATCCAGGCCTTGAAGGATGCGGCCATGCCGATCGCCTTCATCGCGCCCACGGTCGACGCCGTGAAGACGCTCTACAACATCGCAAACTGGCCCGAGCAGACCGGCTCCATCGACCTTGGCGGCCGCGTCCTCGACGCCATCCCCATCCCCGGCCACGACACGGCCAGCATCGCGCTCTACGACCGCCAGACCGGCGTGCTGCTCACCGGAGACAGCGTCTATCCCGGCCGCATCTACATCCGCGACTTCGACGCCTTCACCAAAAGCACGACGCGGCTGGTCGAGTTCACCAAAGACAAGCCCGTCGCCCACATCCTCGGCTGCCACATCGAGGAGACGCGCACGCCCTTCCTCGACTACCCTGTCGGCACGATCTATCAACCCGACGAGCATGCGCTCGAGCTCTCGCGCGGCACGCTGCTCGAGATGCAGGCCGCGCTCGCCACGCTGAACGGTACGCCGAAGCGCGTAGCCTACCGCGACTTCTCGCTCTGGCCCAGCGGCCCGGCCTTCCGCGCGCAGGACGGGTCGCAGAACACCTTCAAACAGACCCAGCAGTTTCAACTCGATCACATGTGGGACCAGACAAAGCCCTAGCGTTCGTGGTCCAATAAAGTTGATTCACCAACCGCAAGCCCACTCTTTGGAGAAAACATGCGAGCCCTCGCAGCAGGACTTACCTTCGCAGCTTTGATCGCCCTTTCGTTGAACACCGTCAAGGTGCAGGCCGGTGAGGACGCGTCCAAACCCGAGTTCTACACCACGCGCGTCAAGCCCATCTTCGACGCCAACTGCGCTCGGTGCCACAGCGGCATGAACCACCGCGGCGGCCTCAACATCGACACGCGCGAGAACCTGTTGAAGGGTGGACACGACGGCCCGGCCATCGTCCCCGGCGACCCCGCCAAGTCGATGCTCGTCGCGCTCATCCGCCACGAAGGCCCGAAGGACGACCCCAAGCCCATGCCGCCCAAGGGCGACAAGCTCTCGGACGCCGACATCAAGACCGTCGAAGACTGGATCAAGGCCGGCGCGATCATGCCCGACGCGAAATAAGTCCTCTAAGTCGCGCGTCCTGTCCTCTAAGTCGCGCGGCCTTAGGAGACTCGCAACAACGCCCGTCATCCTGAACGCAGTGAAGGAACCCCGTATTTCGCTTTTGTCGTTGCCGTGGCACTTTCTTGAACCTTGCAATAAAGCCTGTCATCCTGAGCGGAGCGAGACGCAGATCCTTCACTACGTTCGGGATGACACGCATTTTTCCTGCTTCAAGAAAATACTGACTCGATTAAATCTGCGACATACTCAGCGGACTTAGAATCAAGTTGGACACATTGTTCAAAATCGCCTCAAACCCATACCGCGAAGAGGTCGAAAGCCTCTTCCACTCCGGGTTTGTTTTGAAGCCATCCCATAGCGTATTCAGCTCATTCATATCCGTAAAACTGAGCATATAAGTAAGATTCGGCAGACGCGGACCCACCAGCGCATCGCCGAAAAATACCGGTCGAAATCCTACCTGCTTGAATATCTCGAACTCCGCTTTATGGAACATTTCGACCTTCAATAAGTGGTCGCGCTGGCTGGGACTTTCATAACTCCTCATCTGAAAGATGCGCTTCCCCTTTGCCGGCGGCGTCACCTTCGGCCAGCCCGCAAAGGCGGCCAGCAGCGTGCTCTCGATCCGCTCGAACGGAGGCGCCGTAGCGGGCGCGCTCCAGAAGGGCTGGGCGATCTTCATGAAGGCCTCATCCTGCGCGAGCGCGAAGTCGACGTTCACCAGCTCCTCCACCGGCGAACCGGGAATCAGCAGATAGTAGGTCGGGGTCTCGGGTCCGATGTCCAGCCGGAAGGCGCCCACCGGCCCCATCCCCAGCCGCCGCAGCGCGGGGATCAGCGCGTCCGCAAAGTAGGCCTCCGCCAGCGCCGTCTGCGGCCCGCTGACCAGCTTGTACTTGCGAAGCTGGTAATACTCCCGCGCGGGCGAAGCCGCCGCCTGTCCCCGAGCAACCTTGGTCAGGGCTGTGGCGCCAAGCAAAGATGTTGCAAGAAAATCGCGTCGCTTCATCGAAGTGGCCCCTGTCTTCTTGTTTGTCATCCTCGAAGAGGATCTGCCGTCGCTTCTGCCAGAGCCAGAAAAAACTACCAGACATGGACCGAAAGCACCGCCGGGGCGCCCGTCTTGCCCTCGATCACCCCAACCTTCAGCACCACCTCGACGTTCTTCTTCGCCAGGTCGCCGCCCACTTGGTCCCGCAGCAACTGCATGTAGTGCGGACTGGTGACGAACTGCGCCGCAGCCTCCGTGCCGTTGCGTCCCAACCCCGCCAGAACCAGCACGACCGAGTCCGTATTCCGGTCGCGAAAACGCGCCACCAGCGCATAGTCGTCCGCGCTCGAATACGGGATGGAGGTATCGCGAGCGAGCGCCGTCTCCGGATGTTCGCGGTCGACGATCCGCGCCGTACCTGTCGGCGCGAACGAGAACCGCAACGGCTGCGTAAGCCGGATCGTCCAGTCGTTGTTGTATCCGCCGATCGACACCACCGGCCGCTCGCGCATGTCGGTCAGCGCGGTCGAGGCGGAGGGCTGCATCTGGTAGCTCGCGCCCGCGCGCTCCAGGTTACCGCTCACCTTCGCCAGCGCCAGCGCCTGCTGCATGGAGACGAATGGGTACTCGACGTCCTTGCCTGCCGTCTGCACGCCGGAAAAGTTCGTCGGCTTGAAGTACACCCCGCCCGCCAGCACCAGCGTCTGCTCGTGGTCGCGTAGAATCGGCGACCAGAACTCGTCCATCGCGGTCGGCCGGGTGACCGCATGATAGCGCCAGCCCAGCCCCGCAAGCAGCACCAGCAGCACCGCCACCGCGTACGCCAGCCAGCGACGCCGCAGCCAGGGCAGGACAAACACGGGCGCAGCGGGGGCGACCGGCGCAATCGGAGCTGCCGCCGCAAACTGCGGAACCATCTCCAGATACAGCGCCGTCTCGGACTCCGCATGGACCGCGGGAGCTGGCGCAGGCTCCTCCGCGGGCTCGTCCACGGCGCGCAGAAACTCCGGCACGTAGGACCCCGCCGGAAGCGAGATCTGGATGCGCGCCTTGCGGCCATGTTCATGATAATAAAGCGACAGACGCTTGCGCACCTCGCCCGCCGTGTAGCGTACGACGGTGTCGGTGTTGGTATCGTAGGAAGGTGGCCGCTGGAAGACCTCGATGCCCAGCGTACGCTCCTTCAGGTGCTCCACGCGATCCGAAAGCGTACTTTCGACGATGTAGCGCAGCAGAGCTGGATAGCGTTTACTGTTACAAAAATGCGGGCTGGTCAGCACCTCTTCGAGTTCCAGCAGGACGGCGTCCCGGTCGGCTCGGGTCTCCGGCCGCCAGGTCTCCCACGCCGCATTCACTGCATTCATCACGATCTGCGCATCATACTGCGTTGTCTCCGGCGGCTGCAAGAGACGTTTGTCACAACCTCGGCACACCGTTCAAAGCACACATTCTAAAAGGAATTGCCCGCGCCACCAAAAACAAACCGTGAGTCACTTGCTCGCGGTCGCAGAATGCGCGAAGGTTACGTTCAGCCACCTGCCCCCTGCGGACCGGCGGCTTATCGACTTGAAAAGGCCCTCATGCCCAGCCTGCTGCCCCGGCTTACACGCCGCTCGTTCCTCTCCCGCACGGCCGCCGTCGCGTTCGCCACCGCCGCGTCGCAGGCCCCGGCTGCCTCTCTGCTCCGCTTCGTCGACCCTGCGAATCCCGGCGTTTCGAGCGCCCGCCTCGACACCGGATGGGAGTTCTTTCGCGGCGCGCTCGACGGCCCCTGGGAGGCCTGGCGCGGCGAGGAGATCGCCTCCTTCGCCTCCGTCACCCTGCCCCACTGCTTCAACGCGCAGGACGGCTGCGACCCCGACCAGCCCATGTACCGCGGACAGGCCTGGTACCGCACCCACCTGCAGCCGGCCAACCCCTACCCCGGCGGCAGGACGCTGCTCCACTTCCTCGGCGCCGGACAGGCCGCGCAGGTCTGGATCGGTGACAAGTTCGCCGGCAAACACGTCGGCGGGTACGATGAGTTCCTGCTCGACATCACCGGCCTGATCGCCGCCGCGAAACCCGACGGGCAGGGCGTCCGCCTCACCGTCCAGACCGACAACTCTCCCGACCTGCAGCGCCTGCCTTCCGACCTGTCGGACTTCTCGCTCTACGGCGGCCTCTACCGCCCGGTCTCGCTCGTCTACGTCCCGGCCGTCGCGGTGGAGGCGGTCCACATCCGCTCCGTCGTCGCAAGCGACCTCAAGTCCGCGAAGGTCACCGTCTCCTGCCGCTTCCTCGCCACCGCCCTGCCGCAGCCCGGTCAGGCCGTGACCACCGAAGTTCTCTCGCCCACTGGCCGCAGCCTGCACCGGGCAACGACCCAGTGGAACGCGAACGAAGGCGGATTCCCAGGCGACGGCCACCTCACCACCCTCACGCTCGACGCCCCCGAGCTCTGGTCGCCCGCAACGCCAAGGCTCTACACCGCACGCGTCACCGTCGGCGACCACACCACGACCGAGCGCTTCGGCGTCCGCCACACCGAGTGGGTCGAGCACGGCCCCTTCAAGCTGAACGGCGAACGGCTGCTCCTGCGCGGCACTCACCGCCACGAAGATCACGCCGGGCTCGCCGCCGGACTGCCCGACGCATTGATTCGACAGGAGATGCAGCTCATCAAGAGCATGGGCGCCAACTTCATCCGGCTCGCCCACTACCAGCAGAACCGCCTCGTGCTCGAACTCTGCGACGAGCTCGGCCTGCTCGTCTGGGAGGAGCTGACCTGGTGCCGCTCAGGCGTCGCCGGCGAACCCTTCAAGGCCATGGCCCGCGAAAAGCTCCACAACCTCATCGACCAGCACCAGAATCACCCCTGCGTGCTGATGTGGGGTCTCGGCAACGAGGACGACTGGCCGAACGAGTACACCGCCAGTCCTGACGAAGCCAGCGCCAAACAGGCCATCCGCGACCTGATGACCGAACTGCGCGACCTCGCCCACGCGCTCGACCCCACGCGCATGACCAGCTTTCGCCGCTGCGACTTCGCGCGCGACATCCCCGACGTCTACTCGCCGTCGATCTGGGCCGGCTGGTACGGCGGCCGCTACACCGACTACCAGAAGTCGCTCGAAAAAGAGCGCAACCGCGTCAAACACATGATCCACATCGAGTGGGGCGCCGACAGCCACACCGGCCGCCACGCCGAGCAGCTCGACCCAGCCGCCGTCGCCGCGACCCAGAACACCGCCGAGGTCGGTCTCGCCTACCAGTCCACCGGCGGCCCGGCGCGCTTCTCCCGCGATGGCGACTGGTCCGAGACCTACGCCTGCGAGCTCTTCGACTGGCACCTGAAGACGCAGGAGCAACTGCCCTGGCTGACCGGCGCCGCGCAGTGGATCTTCAAGGACTTCACCACCCCGCTGCGGGTCGAAAATCCCATCCCACGCATGAACCAGAAGGGCCTCGTCGAGCGCGACCTGACGCCCAAGGAGGCCTTCTACGTCTTCCAGTCCTACTGGACCGATCCGGCAACCGACCCAATGGTGCGGTTGTACGGCCATAGCTGGCCCGTCCGCTGGGGCAAAGCCGATCAGCCGCGCATGGTCCGGGTCTACTCCAACTGCCAGACCGCCGAACTCTTCCTCAACGGCAAGTCCTGCGGAGTAAAGAAGCGCGCCATCGACGACTTCCCCTGCGCCGGCCTGCGCTGGATGCTTCCCTTCCAGCCCGGCAGGAACACCCTGCGCGTCGTTGCCAGGAACGCCGCCGGCAAAGAGGTCTCGGACACGATCGACTTCGCCTACCAGACCGAGAGCTGGGCCGCGCCCGCCGCATTTGAGTTGAAAACGATCGCCACCACCGCGAAGACCACGACGGTCGAGGCGACGCTCCACGACGCCGAAGGCGTGCTCTGCCTCGACTCTCGCCTGCAGGTCCGCTTCTCGCTCGCAGGCGCTGGCGTGCTGATCGACAACTTCGGCACCGCCTCCGGTTCGCGCGTCGTCCAGCTCTCGAACGGCCGCGCGCGCATCACGCTCGAACGCAGAGGCGGCGCCTCTACCCTGGGCATCGCCGCCGAAGGTCTGCCAGCCGCGTTTCATACGATCACGTAACTTTTTCGAGGACACCCATGCCGATCCGTCGCCCCATCCTCGCAGGCGCGCTTTTCTTCGCCGTCACCCTCCCGGTCTTCGCGCAGGATGCCCCGAAGCCGCCATCCAAGGCAGACCTCGAAAAGATCGCCGCAGGCGACTCCCCCGACAACCCCGGCCCGCTTGCCACGGATCTCTCCCCCGCGACCGACAAGGCCAGCGTCCACAAGGCCATGCGCAAGGTCGCCGACTGGCAGATCCGCACCGGCGAGCCTCGGTTCAACCAGCTCTGGACCTTCGCCGCCCTTTACTCCGGCCTGCTCGAGGCCTCGCGCTCCACCGGCGACCCGAAGTATAAAGACGCCGTGCTCCGCATGGCCGAGCACTTCCACTGGCAGCTCGTCGACAACCGCTTCCCTCACGCCGACGACGAGGCCATCGGTCGCGCCTACCTCGAACTATATATAGATAACCCCGCGCCCGAACGCATCGCCATGACGAAGGAGATTCTCGACCGCCTGGTCGTCCGCCCGGACGATCCCGCCAAAAAACTCTGGTGGTGGTGCGACGCCCTCTTCATGGCCCCGCCCGTCCTCACCGAGATGGCGAAGGTCACACACGACCGCAGGTACCTCGACTATATGGACAAGGAGTGGTGGGAGACCTCGGCCTACCTCTACGACCCCGCCGAGCGCCTTTACTTCCGTGACGATACCTACTTCAAACGCGCCGAGGCCAACGGCAAGAAGCTCTTTTGGGCGCGCGGCAACGGCTGGGTGCTCGCCGGCCTTGCCACCGTGCTCGAGAACATGCCCGCCGACTACCCCACCCGGGCCAAGTACGAGCAGCAGTTCCGCGAGATGGCCGAGCGTGTCGCCGGACTGCAGCAACCCGACGGCCTCTGGCGCTCCGGCCTGCTGGACCCCGCCGCCTACGAACAGCCCGAGATCTCCGGCTCCGCCTTCTTCACCTACGGCATCGCATGGGGCATCAACCACCACCTGCTCAACCGAAAACAGTACCTGCCAGTCGTCACCAAAGGCTGGGCCGGCATGACGAAGCACATCTATGCCGACGGCCGGCTCGGCGACATCCAGCCCGTCGGCGCCGCGCCCGCCGCCGTGAAGCCTTCGAGCAGCTACGTCTACGGCGTGGGCGCCTTCCTGCTGGCCGGGTCGGAGATCGTAAAGCTGGGAAAGAAATAACCGCTGTTGTTCCTTTCTCTTGTTTGTCGTCCTCGAAGAGGATCTGCTTTCGCTTTGTTTGCCCTGCGCGTGCGGCTACACTCGATCCATGGCAAACGGTCGCGTCATGGCGCTCGATGTAGGCAAGGTGCGGATCGGCGTCGCACTGACGGACCCCCTCGGCCACACCGCGCAACCGCTGCTGACGCTTTGGCGCAGATCGCCCGGCGAAGACCTCCGCAACCTCGTCCGTCTCATTCGGCGACACGAGGTCACCGCAGTCGTCGTCGGCAACCCGCTGCATATGTCCGGTGACCTCAGCCCCTGGGCCGCCAGGGTGCAGGAGTTCGCCGCCGCATTGCGCGAGCGTACGGTAGTTCCGGTATGGCTCTTCGACGAACGGCTCAGCTCGCACGTCGCCCACGAGATCCTCGACGAGGCCGGACACGACAAACGCGACCGCAAGTCCATCATCGATCAGGTCGCCGCCGTCGTCATCCTCGAGGCCTGGATGCAGGCTCGGGAGCAGGCCGCCGTCCGGTCTCGACTCCCCACCGATCTGTCATCCTGAGCGAAGCCAGGGGCTCGCTTCTCGTTCGAAGCGCCTCAGGCTCAAAGCGCGCCGCTCCATTCCTGCGCAAACGCGCACCTATTTCGGGGGCCCTTCAGCCTGCGGAATCATGCGTGCCAGCAGCTCAAAACCCTCCGCGACCGTATATTCGTTCAGCTCGCAGAACTCCTGAAAGCGGTTCCAATCCGCCACGCGCACACGCATCGTGATGGGCATCGTCTTCGGCGCGCGCGAGCTTCTGCGGCCACGAAAGGTCCGGCGCTGCTCCTCCAGGTTGTTGATCGAAAAGCCGTGCTTCTCAGCCAAAATCGTCAGCCCCGCAGCTTCATTCACCAGCGCGGGAGCGGGCGCCACCGGAATCGGCGCGGGCTTGGGCGCGACGGCTGGCTTCGGCTTCGGCGCAAAATCCGCCAGATCGGCAAATGGATCCGTCTTGAGCGTCATGCAATCCCCTTTCGCAGAACCTCGATCACCTCGGCAGTGAAGGCCTCCGCGTTCACACGCGCGGCGATCAACCCGTTTGTCTCGGCCGGCGTCAACTCCCCCAGCCCCGCCTTCTGGGCGAACATATGCGAGAAGGCCGTGCGCTCGTTCAACCCGGCCTTGAAGCGCGGGATCCCAGCATTCGCGATGCTCTCGCGGATCTCCTTCTCCTCGCGCGTGACGATGATCGGGCTCGTCCGCATGAAGATGATTGCGTGCGGAATCTTGCGCTTGAACAGCTTCTCCTGCGAACGCAGCAGGCCGATGGCGCGCGTCGCGACCTCGGCGTCCGCGGTTTTGGCCTGCATCGGAATCAGCACCAGATCGGCCCGCGACATCGCCGCTGCCATCTCCTGGTTGGCCGTGCCCTGCACGTCGATGATGACGAACTGAACCTCGGTGGCAAGCGTGTCGATCAGGTCGGTCAGATCCTCGCCCGCGCGCGGCGTGGTGACGATCTCCCGGTGGATGCTCTTGCCCTCCGCCCAGCGGCCGAGCGTTCGCTGCGGGTCCGCGTCGATGATGCGTACGGTTGCTCCACGTGCGGCAAGCGTCGTGCCAAGCACGATGCAACTGGTGGATTTTCCGCTTCCGCCCTTGGGGTTTGCGGCGACAATGACCGGCATTTCGTTTGTCCTTTCGCTACATGCGTGCCCACGTGTGTACATACTGTGTGCAACACAATATGTACACGGTACGCCATCCAGAACTTGGATAAAGCAAGTTTCCTGTAATGAATATACCGTGTGCAGAAACGTGTGCGACACAGTATGTGCACAATACTAGGATGCGTACCTGTATACACACGTGTGTACATATAAAAGCAACCCTTTTGCATACTGGAACCACCGAAGAATCCAATCCTCATCGGGAAGAGAATTTGTTCTGTGATTTCGGTAGAAAAGCTTGCCACCTGAATTACTCTCCCGGTCTTCTCTTGAAAACTCTCTTGCTTCCTTAATAGCAGGGCCGCCGGGTACTGGAAACACCGTACCGCGATACCGGAGACACCGCCCTAAGATACCGGAACAAACGTGGACAAATACCGGAACAAACGTGGAAGCCTGTGCAGAGCTGTGGAAGCTCAAAACACCCCATCTTTTGCCTTGTCGAATGCATACCGGAACTCCCGAGCCACGCTCCGCCGCCGGATGCATACCGGAAACACCGTACCAAAATCCCCTGTTCCATGAGATCGGGGGATGTTGCGCGGACGTAGTTTCCGGTATGCATTGCTCGTATATGACTCAAAAAGCGGTTGTTAGCAGGGAATTCCAAGTTTATCCATACCGGAACTACCGCAGCCATCAGGGACGACTTCCTGCGAGTAGGGCCCTGAAGAGCATGCATACCGGAACTACCGGTCAACAACTTCTCTGCTTCGATACACAAACTACCGTAGGGAAATCACTGATTCAGAGGGAGATAGTGGATCAGGATGAACTTTCGATACCGGAACTACCGTGCCCGCCATCGCCTTGGACCCTCATTTACTGCTTTGGGCCCATGGAAGAACTGACCGCCGAAGGATGCGCGGCTCGAAGTCCTGCCATTCGATACACAAACTACCGCCCGCAAAACGAGATCTTCCAACGAGATATCGACGTCAGGCTCAACGACGCCCGCAACCTGCGTCACAGGATCGGCGCGGCGTCGGATCGATACGCAGAGTACCGTGTATCCGAGCAGGCAAGCGAGCGGCCGAGGCTCAACCGTTCTACGAGTCCCAGTCCGACGAGACTTCAGGCCCATGCAGCTTGAGGTTCTTTCCGTTCTCCTGATTGAAGTAGATCCGGTCGCGCGGCGGCCCGATCTTCAGGCCGGATTTGCCCGGCTGGCCCTTCTTCAGCCGGTGGCCGTTCACGACGACCTCGGCGCGCAACTGCTTCCAGCCAGCCTGCTTCAGGAACTCGATCGCCTTGCGCAGATCGGCGAGCAGGCGGCCGTCGTTCGAATCCGTCGAGCCGAGCTGGCTCTTCAGATCGGCGATGGGGATAAACGTGTCGGTCTTGGCCGCGAAGACGCGCCAGCAGAGCCACATCACCAGGTCGAGCGTCTTCGGCCGGCGCAGCAGCTTCTTGATGAGCACGGCCGGGACGGGAACATGGTGCTCGACGAAGTCCTGAAAGAAGTCCTGCCCGATCTCGAAGCCGATGGGCCGGTCCTCGTGGGGCGCGCGCGGCGCCGTCAGGGTCAGCTTGCCGTCGTCGATCAGGCCCTTCGCCTCGCTGGGAGACTTCGCCCACCCCGGCGCGCGCGAGGCGCGGATGATCGGCAACACCAGGCTTTCGGATTCGCCGTCCGGTCGGTCGCGCACGATCGAGATCGCGCACGCCCGAATGCGCTTCATCCGCTGCTTCAGGATCGCGTAGTCCGTGCCGCCGGTGGGCTTGCCCATGGCGTTCAGGTAGTCGGCCGCGGTGCTCCACTCGACGAAGCGAGCGCCGTCCAGGATGCGGGCGCGCTCGCGCTCCCGGCGCATCCGTTCGACCTCGTTCAGGTCGGGCGTCAGCGCGAGGTCCTTGTTGGCGGCGATCTCCTGCTGCAGGTTGCGCCGCTCGGCCAGCGCGCGGTCGATCATGAAGTAGAGCGGGCCGCGATCCTGTCCGAAGGGAACCGGCGTGCCTTTGACGGTCGCGGCGAAGGTGACGGTCAGGTGCGACCCGTCGCCGAGCCGCGCGCGCCGCTCCCACTGGGTGTCGGCGACCTCGTCATAGGGCAGGCCGCAGAGGATCAGCGCCTGCGCGACGAGCCACAACTCGTTCATGTCGCCCGTCTCGCGCACGTCGCGGATATCGCGCGCGTTATGGAAGAGCGCGAGCTGCGAGCGCTTCTCCTCGCCGGCCCGGTCCCGAGTTTTCTTTGGCTCCCGTGTTGTCTTCTGCTCCGCTGGAACCTTGGCCATCCACAATCCTTGATGCCGATATTACGCCATCACCGGGCTTACTCTCCGGGTTTCAGGTCGGAGAGCGCGCCACGCGGTATGCTTGTCGTCTGCCGCACGACCAGCCGGGTTTCGATGCCGGTATTCGACGGCGCGGGGTGGTCTTCGCTCTCGTCGATATGAGCCTTCAGCGCCATCACCGCGGCGGACGCCAGGTCGCGGCGCGACATCTGGATCGAGGTCATCGGCGGAAACATATACTGCGCCAGCCGGATATCGTCGAAGCCGATCACCGAAAGATCGTGCGGAATGCGCAGCCCCGCGCCCAGCGCCGTGTGCATGGCGCCGATGGCGGTCATATCGTTCGAACACATCACCGCCGTCGGCGGATCGGCCAGCGCCAGCAGCGCGCTCATGCCGTCCATGCCGACCTCCGCCGTGTGGTCGCCTTCAAAGACATACTCCTCCGGCAGCGCGAGCCCGATGGCCTGGATCGAACGGCGAAAGGCGTGCTCGCGCGCCAGCGCCGTGTGCAGGTAGCGCGGACCGGCCAGGAAGCCGATCCTGCGATGTCCTAGCACGGCCAGGTGCTGCACACCCTCGCGGATGCCCTTTTCGTAGTCGATCGAGATCGTGGAGATGGCCTTGCCCGGAGGCGGCGTGATCGCATGACCCGGCGGCGCCACATCGATGAAGACCATGGGGATGCCCTGCAGCGAGAGCCGCTCCAGCAGCAGCGGCTCGATCCCGAAGGTCATCACGGCCACACCGTCCACTTTGCGCTCGAGCATGCGTTGAATGCACAGCTCCATCTGCTTCAGGTCGCGCTTGGTGGAGCCGATCATGGTCTCGTAGCCGACCTCGACCGCCTTCTCCTCGAAGCCCTGGATCAGCTCCGGGAAGAAGGGGTTGGTGATGTCCGAGATGATGACGCCGAAGAGGCGGCTGCGGCCGCTGACCAGCGCGCGCGCCTGCGTATTGGGCACATAGCCCAGCCGGTTGACGACCTCCCACACGCGCTTGCTCAGCTTGGGGTCGACCGTCTTGACATGGTTCATGACACGCGAAACGGTCGCAATGGAGACGCCGGCCTCAGCCGCCACCGTGCGTATGTCCATCCGTCGTTCGGCCTCTCCCTCGATGGGGAGCAGCTTTCTACGTGCCAAGAAAATCCTCCATGCGCTAGGAAACAGATTACACGCGTTGGGCGGCTCGACGGGTAGGACGTTGACAGCGTTCGCCAAACTTTGCGTTAATGACAAGCGGTAAACGTTTTCAGCGCGGCCTGGCCGCAACCTCCAACATTAGAACCATTACCCCGCGAGCGAGCAAAATCATGATGAAGAATCTGCAGGAACTGGAACTCTGGTTTGTCACGGGCAGTCAGCACCTCTACGGCGCCGAGGCCCTCGCCAAGGTCGCCGCACACGCCCAGACCGTTGCCGCCTCGCTCGATGCCGAAGGCGCCATCCCCGTCCGCGTCGTCTTCAAGCCGGTGATGACCACCGCCGAGGAGATTCGCGGCCTCTGTCGCGAGGCCAACGCCACGCCGAAGTGCATCGGCCTCATTCTCTGGATGCACACCTTTTCGCCCGCCAAGATGTGGATCGCCGGGCTCACCTCGCTGACCAAGCCCTTCCTGCACCTGCATACGCAGTTCAACCGCGAGCTGCCGTGGTCGACCATCGACATGGACTTCATGAACCTGAACCAGGCCGCGCACGGCGACCGCGAGTTCGGCCACATCACCGCGCGGCTGGGCCTGCGGCGCAAGGTCGTCGTCGGCTTCTGGCAGGATCCCGCCACGGTGCTTGAGATCGGCACATGGTCCCGCGCCGCTGCCGGATGGTACGAGTCGCAGAATCTCAAGGTCGTCCGCTTCGGCGACAACATGCGCGACGTCTCCGTCACCGACGGCGACAAGGTCGCGGCGGAGACGCAGCTTGGCTACAGCGTCAACACCTACGGCGTCGGCGACCTCGTCGCGCGCATGAACCAGTTCTCCGACGCGGAGGTCGCGAAGCTGGTTGAAGAGTACCGCGCCGCCTACACGATTACCGAGAAGCACAATCAGGTCGACTCGCTGAAGGTCGCGGCCAAGATCGAACTCGGCCTGCGCGCCTTCCTCGAAGAGGGCGGATTCGGCGCCTACACGGATAACTTCCAGGATCTCTTCGGTCTCGACCAGCTCCCCGGCATCGCCAGTCAGCGCCTGATGGCCGAAGGCTACGGCTTCGGCGGCGAGGGCGACTGGAAGACCTCCGCGCTCGTCCGCATCATGAAGGTGATGGCGCAAGGACTCGAAGGCGGCACGTCGTTCATGGAGGACTACACCTACGACCTTTCGGGCAGCCCCAAGGTTCTCGGCTCGCACATGCTCGAGATCTGTCCGACCATCGCGGCGGCCCGGCCGTCGGTCGAGGTGCATCCGCTCGGCATCGGCGGCAAGGCCGACCCCGTGCGGCTGGTCTTCACCGCGCCCAGCGGCCCGGCCGTCGTGGCCTCGCTGGTCGACATGGGCAACCGCTTCCGCATGATCGTCAACGAGATTGACGTCATCCAGCCGGACGAGCCGCTGCCGAACCTGCCCGTCGCCTGCGCGGTCTGGCTGCCGAAGCCCAGCCTGAAGGTCGCCGCCGCCGCATGGATCTACGCCGGCGGCGCCCACCACACCAGCTTCAGCCAGTCGCTGACGATGGAGCACCTCGCCGACTTCTCCGAGATCGCCGGCGTCGAGCTGATCGCCATCGACGCCGACACCCGCCTGCGCGAGTTCCGCCAGCAGCTCCGCTGGGAGCAGACGGCCTACTCGCTCAACATCGGCCAGCGGTAGCCGGATCGTACCGAACGGAAAGAGGCGCGGGCGAAAAGCTCCCGCCTCTTTCCGTTCACCACCCGTACAAACGCCGTCATCTCGACCGGAGCGAAGCGCACCGGATTTGCCTCAATAGCCGGGAGATGTCGGGGGCGCCAGGGCGCGGCCTCACGCACCGACAGAGGTCTATCTACTTTGCTATCCTGCCGTTGATGACATTCCCCTCATCCCACGTCGCGAACACTCCAAGCGTCACGCTGCGCGAGGTCGCCCTGCGTGCCGACGTCTCGCTGAAGACCGCATCCCGCGTGCTGAACGGCGAACCCGGCGTGCGCAAGGCCACCGAAGACCGTGTCCGCGACGCCATGCGCGAGCTGCGCTTCCGGCCCAACGAAGCCGCGCGCGCGTTGGCCGCCGGAAAGTCCCGCGTCATCGGCGTCATGGTGCCCAGCCTCGCGCTGGACTTCATGAGCCGCTGCGTCGAAGAGATTCATAAGGCCGTCTACGAGACCGGCCGCACCGTTTCGCTCGTCTTCTCGGACAACGACCCGGCGCGCGAGCAGCAGAATCTGCGCACCCTGCTGCACAGGCGCGTCGACGGCGTCATCCTCTTTCCCACCGACTCCGCCTGGTCCGCCGCGGGCGTCGATCTTGACGACACGCCGCTGGTCGCGCTCGACATCCCAACCTCGCAGCGGCATACCGCGTCCATCTCGGTGAACAACCGCGAGGCCTCGGCCGCGGCCGTCGAGCACCTCGCCGGTCACGGCTATCGGTCGCTGGGCATCGTCGGCGCGGGGCCGAAGCTGAAGACGATCCAGGACCGCGTCGAAGGCGCCTCGACCGCGGCGCGCAAGGCAAAGATGGCCGCCAGCGCCATGCTGGTCGAACGCGAGGATGAGCTGACGGTCGAAGCGATCCTCAGCCGCTTCGACCCGCTGCCGCGCTGCTTCTTTGCGCTGAACTCCTCGGCCGCCGAGGCTGTCGTTCGCGCCGTTCGCAGCCGCGGCCTGCGCATCCCGCACGACGTCGCCATCGTCGGCTTCGACGACTTCCGCACCGCGGATCTGGTCGCCGATGGACTCACGGCCATTCGCCAGCCCGTGGAGGAGCTGGCGCGCATGGCTGTTCGCCTGCTGCTGGAAAAAGCCGGGCCGGAGCCGGGTCCGCAGAGCCACGTGCTGCCCACGGAGTTGATCCTGCGCCGGTCCTGCGGTTGCGGGAACGGCTGACATAACAGCAGTGTTATATTGAAGGCATGACCGGCGCGGAACTCAAGCACGCTCGCCTTACCGTCCGCTGGACCCAGCAGCAGGCCGCCCATCGGCTCGGCGTCACGCAGGCCTATCTCTCGATGGTCGAACGCGGCTCTCGCCCCGTCTCGGCTGAGCTTACGGCCAAGGTGGTGGAGGTCTTTCAGATCTCGCCGACTGCCCTGCCGCTCGGCCCGTACCGGTTTCGCGCGCTCGACGAGAAGCAGTTCAAAGAGGCGCTTGGAGCGCTCGCCTACGCCGGCTTCTCGTACCTGCGCGGCGGCGAACGGATGAACCCAGCCGACCTGCTGCTGCAGGCGCTGGACTCCGAGGATCTCGACGCTCGCGTGGCCGAGGCGCTGCCCTGGCTGCCGGTCGCCTTTCCGCAGATGGACTGGGTCTGGCTGACACGGAACGCCAAGCTGCACGATCGGCAGAATCGGCTGGCGTATGTGGTGCATGTCGCCAGCCAGGTCGCGGAGCGAAAGGGTGATCGCGCGCTTGCGGCGAGTCTCGCCTCGCGCGTGCAGGAGCTGGAGCGGTCGCGGCTGGCGCAGGAAGATACCCTCTGTTCCGAACGCATCACGAAGGCAGAACGGCGTTGGCTGGCCACGAATCGCCCGGAGGCGGCGGAGCACTGGAATCTCCTCACGAATCTTTCGGTGAATCATCTTGACCACGCCTTCCACTAATCGTCCTCCCGAGCCCTGGGACTCCTTTCTCCGTGGTCTCGACGCGGCGGTCGATACCGTGACACGGATGGACTGCATTGGCGGCTTCGTCATCACCCAGTTTTACGGGCTCGACCGGGCCACCTCGGATGTCGACGTCATCGAACTGGCGCCACCCTCAGCCGCTTCGACCATCCTCACGCTTGGCTATCGGGGCAGCGCTCTCTCGCGGGTTCATCGGATCTACCTCGACCGCGTGGCCGTCGCCTCCATCCCCGAGGACTATGAGGACCGTCTGGTGGAGATGTTTCCCGGCGCCTACCGGCATCTGCGTCTTATGGCGGTGGACCCGTACGATCTGGCGTTGTCGAAGCTGGAGCGCAATGGGATGAAAGACCGCGACGATGTACGCTACCTTGCGCGCACGGTTCCGTTCGACCTCGGCATCCTGCAGCAGCGTTACGACAAGGAACTCCGCTGGCAGCTAGGCGTGCCGGCGCGGGAAGACCTTACGCTCAAGCTCTGGATCGAGGCGATTCTGGAGGACAGGGCGGAGGGCTGAACCGGTCTGGCCGCTGGTCGAACCAATCCCGTTGTATATGATGGTCACCGAAGTAAACGTATTCCACGGCACGGAGCCCCATGAAGTCGACTCTTCGCATCTTCGCCCTTGGTCTGATCTGTCTGCTCTCTGTCTTCCGCGCGCCGGCGCAGACGCCGAAGCCCGTGCTTGCCGCGACCCCGCCCATGGGTTGGAATAGCTGGGATGCCTACGGCCTGACCATCACCGAGGCGCAGTTTCGCGACAACGTCGCCGTGCTCGCGAAGACGTTGCGGCCCTTTGGCTGGAGCTATGCGGTCATCGACGAGGGCTGGTTTCTGAAGAATCCACTGGATCGCCCGTCGCCGGAGAAGCTGGCCTACGAGATCGACGCCAATGGCCGGTACATCCCGGTGCCCGCGCGCTTTCCGTCCGCGCTTGAAGGCGGCCGGAACATGGGCTTCGCGCAGCTTGGCCGCGACGTTCACGCGCAGGGTTTGAAGTTCGGCATTCATATTGTGCGCGGCATTCCGCGTGAGTCGGTCGCGCGCAATCTGCCGATCGCCGGCAGCCGGTTCCAGTCCGTCGATGCGGCGGACCAGACCGACCCCTGCCCGTGGGATCCGACCAACTGGGGCGTCAAGGATACCCCGGCTGGGCAGGCCTGGTACGACTCGCTGTTGGCGCAGTATGCCGCCTGGGGCGTCGACTATCTGAAGGTGGACTGCATCTCGGATCACCCGTACAAGCCGGCGGAGATTCGGATGCTGCATCGGGCGATCGCGAAGACGGGCCGCCCGATCGTGCTCAGTCTTTCGCCCGGACCAACGTCACCCGGCGTGGCGAAGGAGCTGATCCCGATGGCGCAGATGTGGCGCATCTCCGACGACATGTGGGACTACTGGAAGAGCCCATCGCATTTTCCGCGCAACCTCTACAGCCAGTTCGAACTCGCGGCCGCCTGGGCGCCGTATGCCAAACCCGGCACGTGGCCGGACGCCGACATGCTGCCCTTCGGTTACCTGGGGCCGGAGCCCGGCGACGGCAAGGCGCGCGACTCCCGCCTGACCCACGACGAGCAGCGGACGATGATGACGCTTTGGGCGATGATGCGTTCGCCGCTGGTGCTTGGCGCCAATCTGACGAATCTCGACGACTGGACGACGAAGCTGCTGACCAACCGCGATGTGCTCGCGGTCGACCAGCTCGGCCACGGCCAGCGGCAGGTCTCGCGGGAAGGGGATATCGTCGTCTGGAGCTCCGAGGGCGCCGGCGGCGTGCGCTATCTCGCGGTCTTCAATCTGAATGATAGCGAGCGGAAGGTCGTACGCTCCTACGGCTTCTACAACCTGCCGGCGAAGCGCTATGCGGCGCGCGAGCTGTGGTCCGGCGTCGAAAGCCCCGCTGCCGAAGGGGTGGCCGTAATGATTCCCGCACACGGCTGTGTGCTGTTCGAACTGAAGCCGTAATCCTGTCTACCGCGTCTCCGGCGGAACAGGGTAGGCGGGCACGGCGTTGGGGAAGGCGATGACCAGGTGCTCAAAGACCACGCCGGGATCGCGGTAGTAGAGCCGCAGGGTGTGCTTGCCGGGCGCCAGCGGGCCGAGCGGCGTCAAGCCGATGGCGGCGTTGCGCAGGACGTTGGCGGCCCAGACCGGGGCGCTGTTCTCCTTCCACTCGCCGGAGCCCGAGGCGTCGATCAGCTTCGGCGCGCCGCCGTCGATCGAGACGCCGTAGCCCAGGTGATGCTGGGCGTCGACCGGGAAGGTGGGCAGCAGGAAGAGCGCGAGGGTCGCGGGAGCCTGCGTACCCGTCGTGAACTCATATTCGAGCCACGGCTCCGTCGCAAGCGCAGGCGGTGCAGCCATGCTGTTGGCGAGCTTTCCGGGCGCGCCGTACACGACCGAATCGCCCGAGATGCCGAGATCGGCGAGGATGTTCCAGCGGCCGAGGCTGCCATCCTGTTTCTTTGAGAAATGAGCCGCCTCGATGGAGACGAGCCCGTTCT
Organism: Granulicella rosea; assembly: GCF_900188085.1. Lineage (GTDB taxonomy): Bacteria > Acidobacteriota > Terriglobia > Terriglobales > Acidobacteriaceae > Edaphobacter > Edaphobacter rosea. Next base: position 111,495 of record NZ_FZOU01000008.1, on the reverse strand, counting down.
TCTCCACGAATCCCGATCCGGGCGTAGCTGTCTTCGCAGAAGGAAGATCGGGCGCCCACATGGCGGGCAGAGGCTTCGTTGCGTCGGCCGCGCTCGCGGTCTGGGGCATCTCGAAGACGTGGCGCTGGCGCGGCGCGGCGGACATGATGCCGTCCCACTTGCCGCCCTGCAGGCTGTTGTACTGCGCGGTCAGGGTCTGGATGCGGTTGTAGGCGGCTCTTGCTTCGAACGCTTCTTCCTCGCGGGCTATGTCGCTATGTTCGGCCGCGAAGAGGAAGCTGCGGTCGGCGGCGAGGAACTTCTCGTTCTGCGCCTCGGAGGCGGCGACGGGGTAGCCGACGAGTTCGAAGAACGCATCCTGCGCGCTGGCTGGAATAGTCTTCGCGACGGCGGCGGTGTCGGACGCGAGCGTCTGCCACGCGGCGAGGCGCTCGTGGTTTTGGTCGCCCCAGGCCAGCGGGTTGAAGTCCGTGCGGTTGATGCCGTCGTTATAGCCGTTGAAGCCCATGAACTCCGGCTTGCGGACGAAGTTGAGCTGGTAGTAACGCTGCATCAGATTGGCGATCCGGCTGGCGTCGGCGGTGGGGAACTGCTCGGCCAGCCACGTGCGCAGGAAGGTCGACTGGTCGACCGCGGCCATCCTCGGTTCGTCCCATGCGAGCTGCATGAAGTAGTCGATATCGGCCTCGGCGGGCTTCAGGTCGCCGACGTTCAGCACCCAGTAACGGCGGGCGTTGTGGTCGTACGCCTTGGTCATCTCCTCGCGGATCAGCGCAGGCGGAGTGCTCGACAGCCACAGATGATCGTGCGGAAAGCCCCAGTAGGAGACGTGGTAATAGATACCGGAACCACCGCTTCGCTGCTGCTCGGCGACCGTCGGAAGCTGGCGGATGTAGCCGTAGTTGTCGTCCGTCCAGCCGAGCGTGACGTCGTCCGGCACCTTCATGCCGGCGCGGTAAAGCTCCAGCGACTCCTTGTAGAGCCAGATGACCTGCGGAACTTTGGTGACGTCGGGTGTGACGTGCGCGGCGAGAATCCTGCGCTGCTCCTTCATCACGTCCTCGACCAGCCGGGCCTTTACCTCGGCCGAGCCGGTGGCCTCGAGGCCCGAGTCGTGGACGCCGCGCATGCCGACGGTGTAGAAGTTTTCGAACCTGCCATTTTCGGCCAGCCGCTTATCCCAGTACTTGTCGATGGCGGAGTGGTTGGTCTGGTAGTTCCACGGGCCGTCGCGCTTCTCGTCCCACTCGCCGACGTTATTGCGCAGCAGCGCCTCGGAGTGCGAGGAGCCCATGACGATGCCCCACTTGTCGGCCAGCTTCGCGTTTTCGGGCACGGCGTTGAAGGCGAGCGTGCCGGGATGCATCGCGGGCCAGAGCGAGTTCGCATGCAGACGCAGCAGCAGCTCGAAGATGCGTTCGTACGCGTGCGGCCCGACGTTCTTCAACTCGGGGTCCATCTTCTTCGCCGCCCACGGGCGCAGACCCCAGTCTTCGTCGTTCAGAAAGATGCCGCGATAGGGAACCGAGGGCGAGTTCTGTACGGTAGTTCCGGTATGGATGTAGACCTCGGCGTGGTGCGGGACGGGCACGTCGGCCCACCAGCTCCAGGGCGAGACGCCCATCTGACGCGAAAGGGTGAAGAGCGCGAAGGCCGCGCCGCGACGGTCGCTGCCGGCGATGACCAGCGCGTGTTTGACGCCGGGCATGGGGGATTCGACGATAGTGGTGACGGCCGCCTCCCACTTGTTGGCGATGGCGGTCTTGTCCAGCTTGCCGGCGCTTTGCAGGCGGTCGAGCGTGGGAGACTGGCCTGCGACGCCGACGACGACGAGGGTTTCGGGCGCGGGCGAGGGCAGGGTCGCGACGACCCGCGGACGGCTGCCGGTGACAGCCTCGATGTCCCCGGCGAAGGCGTTCGCGGCAGTGCGGACAGTCTCGGGCGCGCTGGATTCGACAAGGATGACGGCGTGCGCCAGCGGCAGATCGGCGGGCTCGGGGTGATCGAAGCGAACGGCCTGGGCGGCGCAAGCGAGGGTGCTTGCGATGGCGAAGATCAGCGGGCTGGCGAGGCGAAGTTGCTTCATGCGGCGACCTTGGATGGGGCTGGAGAAAGTCCGTTTTGCTTGAGGGTACGGCTTCAGCCGTACCAGAAGTGCTGCATTTTCAACGCGGCTTCAGCCGCTGAGGTAAGGTCTTCGCGGAAGCGGCGACTCTGAAGCTCTGGCATACCAAGAGGCAAAGACAAGAGCAGATCCTCTTCGAGGATGACAAACAGGAGAGGCAAAGACGACCGCGTCCGAACGCTCCGCCAGTATAGCTAAGTTAGCGTTGTCTCCGCAGAGAGCGGGGCGCTTCGGCGTTGAGTGATTTCTGCCACTTTTCCTCCGCTTGTGGATGGAGATCGGAACGAGGAAGATAAGACCATGACGACGCGGAGAAGGTTTCTCTACGCAGGTGGTGTGAGTCTGGCGGCGCTGGCGAGCCCGCGGTACGCCTTTCCCGGGATGCAGGGCGGGGCGGAGTACAACGTGATGAAGTACGGCGCGGTGGGCGACGGCGCCACGGTCGACACCGCGGCGGTGCAGAAGGCCATCGACACGGCGGCGGCGCAGGGCGGCGGACGCGTCATCCTGCCGGACGGAAAGCGGTTTCTCTGCGGCTCGCTGCTGTTGAAGTCGGGCATCGAGTTTCACTTTGGCAACGGGGCGACGCTGGTGGCGAACACCGATCCGGCGGACTACAAGCTGCCGGGGATGCTGAACGCGGACGGCGCGCAGGGGTTGAAGATTACCTCCAGCGGCGGCTCGCTCGACGGGCAGGCGCGGCTCTTCATGACGGACTACGATCCGAACGACGAGCGCTGGGCGCCGAAGGCGTTTCGTCCGCGCATGTTCTCGCTGCTGCGCACGAAGGACCTGGAGATCTCGAATGTGAACTTCGGGCGCGCGCCGCAGTCGGGGCTTTACATGCTGGGCTGCGAGCGGGTGCTGGTGGATAAGCTGCAGATTCGCAACTACATGAACGTGCCGGACTGCGACGGGATCGTGGCCGACCGGAGCCGCGAGGTGTTGATTCAGGGCTGCGACCTGGTGGGCGGTGGCGACTCGATCGTGGTGAAGGCGAGTGAGCAGAAGGAGGACTTCGGCGTGAGCCGGGGCATCGCGGTCCACAACTGCGTGGTGGTCTCGCGGGAGAGCGGGTTGAAGGTCGGGACGGAGAGCTTCGGCGATATCTCGAAGGTTCTGTTCGAGCACTGCAGGCTGGTCGCGGTGGGGCGCGGGCCTACGATCGCGCACCGGCATGCGGGAAACATTGAGGATATCGAGTTTCGCGATATCGACATCGTCGCGGCCGAGCACCATGCGGACCGGTGGCGGGGATGGGGCGAGGCGATCTCGATTACGGCGTGGCCGGAGACGGCGGACGGTAAGGTGGGCACGCTGAAGGACGTCCGCCTGCGCAATATCCGGGCGCGCGCGGAGAATAGCGCGCGGATCGACGGGCAGAAGGAGCAGCCGGTCGAGGACGTGGTCCTCGAAAAGGTCGAGATCACGATCGACAAGTGGACCGACTACGAGGGCGGCAAGTTCGACAACCGCCCTGTGGCCGGCGACGGACTGGAGACGCACGATACGCCGGCGTTCTCGATCCGCCACGGCAACAAGGTGCTGGTGAAGGACTGCGTGGTGAAGTGGGGCGATCATCCGGAGAAGTACTGGTCGAGCGCTCTCGAGGCAAGCGACGTGCAGGCGCTGAAGATGGAGAACTTCAACGGCGAGGCTGCGTTTCCGGATGCGCAGAAGGCTGTGGTGGTGGCGTAGGGGCCTGAGGCATAGAAATTTTTCCTTGAACAGACTAGCCATGCGAAGGCTCGATGACGTATGGTAAACGTTATCTCAAAGGAGCCTGCATGTCCCGTACTTCCAAGTCTTCGATCTACTCCGCCGTGGCGTCGCTTGCGCTGGCGGCGACGCTGGTTCAGGCGCAGAACGCAACCGTCAGCATTCAACTGGACAAGCCGGCCCATGCCGTCAGCCCCACGCTCTACGGGTTGATGACCGAGGAGATCAACTACTCCTACGACGGCGGGCTGTATGCGGAGATGGTGCGCAACCGGACGTTTCAGGATCATGGCTTCGGCGGCGTGGCGCACTGGAACATCGAGCACATGGGCAATGCGCAGGCGACGATGAAGATCGACGCGCTGACCGGCCCGTCGGAGGCGTTGCAGCACAGCCTGCTGATCGAGATTGGCAAGGCCGACGCGGAGAATCCGGCGGGCGTCCGGAACGAGGGTTACTGGGGCATGCCGGTGCGTCCGAAGACGACGTACAAGGGTTCGCTCTATGCCAAGACCGATGCCGATCTGGGCCCGCTGACCGCCTCGCTGATCGACGACCGCACGGGCAAGACGCTGGCTTCGGCGACCGTGGCGGGCCTGACGAAAAGCTGGGCGAAGCACGACTTTACCCTGACGACGGGCGGGATCGAGCCGACCGCGCAGGCGCATCTGCTGCTGACGGTCGGGCATGCGGGCAAGCTGTGGATCGACATGGTCTCGCTGTTTCCGCCGACCTACAAGAATCGCGAGAACGGCAACCGGCCGGACATCATGGAAAAGATGGCCGAGATGAAGCCGAAGTTCCTGCGGCTGCCCGGCGGCAACTATCTGGAAGGCAACCTGATCGATGAGCGCTTCGACTGGAAGACGACGATCGGTCCGGAGGTCGACCGGCCGACGCATCCGAGCCCCTGGGGCTATCAGTCTTCGGATGGCATGGGCCTGCTCGAATTTCTGGAGTGGACCGAAGATCTCAAGATCGACACGGTGCTGGCAGTCTACGCGGGCTACTCGCTGCGGGGCGACCACATTCATCCGGGACCGCAGCTTGCGCCGTTTGTCGACGATGCGCTCGATGAGATCGAGTTCGTGACCGGCGACGCGTCGACGAAGTGGGGCGCGGTGCGCGCGAAGCTGGGTCATCCGGCGCCGTTTCCGGTGAAGTATATCGAGATCGGCAACGAGGACTGGTTCGATAAGTCGGGCAGCTACGAGGCGCGGTATCAGCAGTTTTACAAGGCGATCAAGGCGAAGTATCCGACGCAGTTCCAACTGATCGCGACCGCTCCGCTGAAGAAGTTCAAGCCGGACGTGCTGGACGATCACTACTACAAGCGTGCGGACGAGTTCTTCGACGATGTCAAGCACTACGATACGGTCGATCGCAACGGGCCGAAGATCTTCGTGGGTGAGTGGGCGACGCGCGAGGGCGGTCCGACGACCAACTTCGGCGCCGCGCTGGGCGATGCGGCGTGGATGACCGGCATGGAGCGGAACAGCGACCTGATCGTGATGGCGTCGTATGCGCCGCTGTTCGTCAACGTGAATCCGGGCGGCATGCAGTGGGAGTCGAACCTGATCGGCTACGACGCGATGACCAGCTACGGCGCGCCGAGCTTTTATGCGCAGACGATGTTCGGCCAGTATCTCGGCACGGAGGTTCCAACCTCGACGAGCACGGGCGGCACGTCGCGGTTCTTCTACTCGGTGACGCGCGATGCGGCTTCGGGCAAGGTGTTTTTGAAGCTGGTGAACGCCTCGTCCGCGCGGCAGACGGTGGATGTGAAGCTGGATGGCGCGGGTTCGGTGGGTAAGACGGCGGAGCTGGTGTCGCTGGTGGGGAGCAACCTGGCGGAGACGAACACGCTGACCGATCCGACGCGCATCTTGCCGGTGAAGACGTCGGAAAAGATCGCCGGAGCGAGCTTCACGCACACGATGCCGGGTTACTCGATCCAGGTGCTGGAGCTTTCGACGAAGTAAGAGGTTGTCTCGTGGCCCTCATCGCCTCTGGGCGGTGGGGGCTTTTTTCGCGGAAAAAAATTGCTCCAGTCTCGACGTGGAGACTGGAGCGTGGCCCTGCGGACGACCGCACTCGCGCTGGCTTGCCCCCCAGCAGTTGGCGCTGGCGATCGGTACGACGCGTTGGCGCAAAGCGAAACAGTCGGCGTGCCCAAGTGGGGCTCTGTGCTTGCTGCACGCCGGTGATCTCGACCTTGTGAAAACCGAATCGGGATGGATGTACGTTACGTGGAGCCGGCAGCGCCGCCTAGCTCCCATTCGGGAGGAACTTTCCTCGGGTTTGGTGGGTAACTGTTTTCTCAGACGGCGATGGAGCGCGTGCTGTCGATGTAGCCGGGGATCGAGAGGACGGTCCGTAGCAGCTCGGTCTGGCTGTTGACCTCCATCTTGCGGAAGACCTCCTTGAGGTGAAAGCGGGTGGTGTTTTCGGTGAGTCGCAGGGCGCTGGCGGCCTCTTTGACCTTGCGTCCGCTGGCGAGCTGGTCGACCAGGCGGAGCTCGGTGGGGTTGAGGCAGTAGAGGCTGCGAAGCTGGGCCGAGCGTGGGAACGGGCGCTGGGCGGGCGACTGCAGGAAGAGCAGCGCGGTGGGGCCGTCGGCCGTGGCTGGCGCGCCGAGCCGCATGAGGACGACGCGCAGAGGCGGCAAAGAGTTGGCGCGGGAGAAGAGCGCCGTGCCGCCGAACTGCGGGTCCGCCGCAACCTGGCTGCGGGTAAGCGGTCCGGCCTGCGCGAGGAGCTGCCGCAGCAGAATCTCTTCTTCGGCGTCGTCGGTGGTGAGTGTGGCGCCGGCGACGCGGAGGCCGCCCTGCTCGAGCACGAGGCGCGCCGCGGGGCTGACCTCGGCGACGGCGCAGCAGCGGTCGAGCGCGATGACGGGGATGTCGAAGAGCGCGGGAAACCAGCCGAGGGGCGAGACGGCCGGGCGACGGCTCAGGACGTCCTGTTGCGCGGCGCGCTGGCGGTCCAACTGCTGCTCGACCGCGCGGGCAAGATGCGGGCGGATGGCGGCGAGGAGCTGGATGGCCTCTTCGGGAAAGGGTCCGCGAGCCTGTGCACGGGCGAGCGCGAGGCCGGTGGCGTGGGGTAGCAGTGGGCCGCGCGGTCCGGCGGCGAGGTAGCGGCCGGGCGAGACGGGGCCGTTGGTGAAGACGGTCTGGAGCAGGTGCTGGTCGGCCGAGGGCTGCTGGGCGACCGGGTGGATCTGGGCGTCGGCGGGCAGCCGGAGATAGACCTGGTCGCTGCCGCAGAGCTGGTTGAGCTGGGCGAGGAAGGCTTCCCAGGCGTTGGCGGATGTGGGCGCGGCGTAGAGATGATCGATGAGCTGGAAGATGAGATCGGAGCTGATTTTCATGGGGCGCGTCTCCCTTGCGTGGATTGCCTCTAACTGTTGAAGCGAGAGGCAGTGCCAAAAAGGGACACGCGGCCGGAATTTATTTTGCTAAGCTCAGCGTCCGGCGCCAAGTTGTACAACAGGGCAGGCACGCCGGTGGCTATGCCGCAGAGGAAAACGCTCCCGCAGCTTCGCGGCGCGGAGGATCGGGCGGGAGAAGCATGTGCTTGCTCCCGCCCGGATGGATCAGGATGCCGGGTTGACGGCAGCGCCGGACTTCGCCAGCAGGGTGAGGCCGCCGACGCGGCCACACTCGGTCGGGTCGTACATGGGGGTGACCGATTCGACCACCGACTCGAACTGGGCGGAGGCGTAGGTGAAGGCGGTCTTGGCGGCGGCGCGGTCGGGCGCTTTCAGATAGCCGACGCGCAGGATGTGGCGCACCGATTCGGGTGTGAGGTTGACGAGGGTGGCGAGATCCTCGAGGCTGATCGCGCTGCCCTTGGGATCCTGGAAGACGAGCTTGAAGGGTCCGTCCGGATCGGTGACTCCCTCGAGTGCATCGATGAAGGCGGGCTGGGTGACGAGGAAGAGCCAGACGAGGAAGGCCGGCGCCGAGTTGCCGGTCGTCATCGCGTAGGAACCCTGGGCGGCGCTGGGGGTGCTGCTGTAGGAAAAGGCAGACATTGGAATCTCCTGGTGCGGGTTGAGAGGTGCAGTGAGAGCTGGGAGAGCGGGGGCGCCGCTCCATGGTTACTGCTTCGACAAAGGGGCCGAACCGCGTAGCCCGGCGAGAACGGCTTCCACGTTCTGTCGATTCGCGTCATCGCGATGCATGGCCTTTGCCAGATCGACAAAGTCCTGCATCTCATCTGCCGCAAAACCTGGGGGATACTCGGCGAAACGGCGCCAGACGGCGCGGGGGCGAAGAGCCGCGCGGCCGTATGCCTTCAACGCCTCTTCCTGGAGTTGCGTGGCCGCGTCGCCGGTCTCGTGCGCGGCCGCGATCCGGTAGGCGCGGGCGAGATACTCGCGTGCGCGCAAGGGCGCGTCGAGCGCGTCGGCCTTGCGGAAGGCGGCGAGGGCCTCCTGCGTCCGTCCGTTCGCGAGCTCGATTTCGCCGCGAACCCGCAGGCGCGCGAGCGTGTAGATGACGCCGATATCCTGCTTCGGCAGCGCGTTTTCCATTGCGGTCAGATTGTCGAGCGCGCGTCTGGCGAGCGGGGCCGGCATGCGCGGAATGGCTCCGCCGTAGATGGCGCTGGCCCAGAGAATGACCTCGGGGCTGGGATCGGTCGCGACGGCCTGCCGGAGCTCGTCGAGGCAGGCGTCGAAACGGCGCATCCGGCAGAGGATGTAGCCCCGGTCGATGGAGCGGCTGGCCTTTTCGGTCTTGCTTTCGACGGCGGCGAGCGCGGTCTCCTGTTCGGCGAGGACGCGCAGGGCGGCGGGGTCGTCGCCGCGTTCGGCGAAGAGGCGCGCCGGACCGGAGTAGGCGATGTGCCGGTAGGTAAGCGAAGGCACGGTCTTCAGGGTCTGGAACAGGCGCATGCTCTCGTCGTAGCGGCGTTCGACGAAGGCGCCGACGGCGTCGACGAAGTTGGCCGCGTCGATGCGGCCGTCCTTGCGCAGGCTGTTTGTCCACTGACGCTCGGCGTCGAAGTCGCCCAGCAGGATGTAGTTCTGGGCCAGCTCGTTGGCTCCGCTCAGCTTGTGGTCATGGAGCGAGCTGGCGCGCAGGGCTGCCTGGATTGCCTCTTCGGGCCGGTCCAGCATGAGCAGCGGAAAGGCCTGCGAGTACCACGCGACGGAGTCGTTCTGGTAGAAGGCGCTGTAGTCGCGGAAGGCCTCGAGCGCGGTGGTGTAGTCGCGGGTATCGGAGGCGAAGCTGCCCTGGATGAAGTCGCGTTCCTTGCGCGAGAGGCGCTGGCCGGCGCCTGCGTTCAGGGCGCTCTGGTAGGCCTGGTAGCCCTCGATGGGGCGGCTCATCGCGACGAGGTTGTCGCCCAGCGTGGCGTAGGCGAGGGCGAAGCCGGGATCGATCTGGATGGCCTTCTGGAGCGCGTAGATCGCCTCGGCCTGCTTGTGCTGGGACTTCAGGCGCTGGGCGTCGGCGAACTCGGCCAGCGCCTGCCAGTTGCCGGTGGTGACGTCCTCGGGCGGAGTGTTCAGGTTGGCGATGGTCTCGCCGGATTCGCCGGACTGCTGGCGGATCCAGTCGTTGGCGTCGCGCACGGTGGAGAGCAGCTCGGGCGCCATCGTGGCGGAGCTGCCGGGGGCGGCGGCGCGCCAGGCAAAGGTCCGGGTCCAGCGATGGCGGTAGTGCTGCGGGGTGGTGTCCGGCTCCTGCAGGTCGACGTCGAGGTTGTAGCCGCCGTTCGCGCCCCGGATGGTGGCGAAGACGATGCGCGCGGCGCCGGCGCGCATGGCGATCTCGCGCGCCGTGGGCTGGTCGGGTGCGTCGGCCGGGCTTTTCTTCATCTGCTGCATGATGTCTCCGGCGCGCCCCTGGTCGAGGAGGTTGATCTGAGCCGACTGGGTGAGGCCGGCGCGAAGCAGTTCCGTAAGGCTGTCGAGCGTGCGATCGCCCGTCTCGTTGCGTACCTGCGGCAGGTAGACGAGGGCTCCGGGGGCAACGCCTGTATTGGCTCTTGTCTTATAAAGGCGGAATCCAGCGACGAAAAGGGACACGGCGAGGATGCAAATCGTGGCGATGAGCGCGGGCTGTCTCCAGCGTCCGGCGCCGCCGGTTTGGGGCTTATAAGTAGATGGCCGGCCGGCGATCAGGGCGAGCACCTGGTCGACCTCCTGCGGCCGGTCTGCGGGTGAGGTCTGAAGGCAGGCCTCGATGGCGCGGCACCAGCTCTCGGGCAGGCCGGCGGTGTGGGCGCGGGGCGAAGGCGCCGGACCCTTGATGCGATGGGCGACGTCGCTGAGCAGGTCGCGCGCGGGGAAGATGCGCTCGGCGGTGACCATTTCGAAGAGGATGAGGCCGAGTGCGTAGAGGTCGGTGGCGGGGGAGACGGGCGCGCCTTCGAGCTGCTCGGGCGCCATGTAGCCAATGGTGCCGAGCGGACGGTTCGTGCCGGTGAGCATCGACTTGCCGTCGGGCCTGGCGACGGGCGCCAGGCGGGCGAGGCCGAAGTCCATCACGACGACGCGGGGCGGCGCGCTGGGGTCCGTCTCGCTGGAGACGATCATGATGTTCGAAGGCTTCATGTCGCGGTGGACGATGTTGAGCTTGTGGGCGGCGCGGAGAGCTTCGCCGATCTGGCCGGCGAAGTTGGCGGCGACGTCGAGCGGCAGTCGCCCGGTGCGTTTGATGCGTGCGGCGAGGGTCTCGCCGTGCAGGAACTCCATGGTGAGGAAGACGATCTCTCCCGCGCCGTGGCCGGTATCGATCTTGGCGCGGTCGATGTCGAAGGTGCGGCAGATGTGCGGGTCGCTGATGCTGCGGGCGAGCAGCACCTCCTGGCGGAAGCGCGCGATGGCCTCGGGGCTGGAGGCGATCTCGGGGCGGATGACCTTGAGGGCGATCTCGATGCCGAGCTCGTTGTCGAAGGCGCGGAAGACGTGTCCCATGCCGCCTTCGGCGATCTCCTCGACGATGCGGAAGCGGTTGCCGAGCAGGTCGCCGGGACGGAGCGCGGCGCCGGCGACGTCGAGGATGTGCAGGGGGATGTCGATGGCGTCGAGATAGCCGTCCGCCTCGCTGTCGGCGCGGAGAAGCCGTTCGACCTCGGGGCGGAGGGTGCGGTCGTGGCGGGTCATGGTGTCGAGCACGACGCCCCGGTCCTCGGCGGGAGCTTCGAGGACGGCGTGGAAGATCGTATCGATGTTGGCCCAGCGCTGACTATCCATGGGACCCGGGGCAGAGGCAAGCGGTTCAGTGTTGCTTTCGACGGACGGCGACTATACGAGCGATTACGCTGTAGTTCCAGGCAAGAACAGGCAACGGCAAAAAGCAGGCCCTTCGCTTCGCCCAGGATGACAAGCCTCGCAGGCGGCTGGCGGATCCCTGAAGGCAATCCACTTCGATCGACAGCTTCTGGGGCGGAAGGTCTCAGGCATGGGCGTTCAACTCATCGTAGAGCCATGCCTTGGCGATGCGCCAGTGGCGCTTGACGGTGCGCTCGGAGATGTTGAGGTGCTCGGCGATCTCGAGTTCGGTGAAGCCTCCGAAGAAACGCATCTCGACGATCCGGGCCTTCTCGGGGTCGAGCTTCTCAAAGGCGGTAAGCGCCGCATCGAGGGCGACGATCTCGGGCGGACGGACGGGCATGGGGGCGAGGTTATCGTCCAGCAGCATGGCGCTGATGCCGGCGCCGCGCTTGGCGGCATAGTTGGCGCGGGCATGGTCGACCAGAATGCGCCGCATGAGCGTGGCGGAGACGGCGAAGAAATGCGAACGGCTGTGCCAGTCCACGTCGCGCACCTTGACCAGACGGAGGTAGACCTCGTTGACGAGGGCGGTGGGCTGCAGGCTGTGGTCCGGCGACTCCTTGCGCAGATACCTGCCTGCAATCTGGCGCAACTCCTTATAGACGACCGGGATGAGGCGATCCTGCGCCACCCTGTCGCCTTTGTTCAAGTCGTGTAACAACTGCGTCACATCGCCTGGCAGGTAAGTCACGGAGTCCTTCTCGGAACTGTGTGCGTACCACTTTTATACGTGGCCGAGGGGCGGATGCCAAGCGCTTCGCGCGGGTTGGTTGCGCTGCCGGCGAAAGCGCTTAAGACGGCGATTGCGCGGTTGCTGGAGGTGGGCGCCCGGGCCGTGGGTATGGGTAACCTGCGTTCTGGTGACTTAGGTGGGCAGGAACGGCCGGACAGCTCCAGGGGCGGTCGAGGGCAGAAGAAGTCGGTTTTTAGCCGAATTTTACGGTTTTTCCACCGCTCGCTGCGGAAGGTGGTATTCGGCTAGAGTCCGGTGTGGGATGCCGGGTGACTCGGAAGTTGCATCGCGCGACGTAGAACAAGGTGTGTGAATGAACTAAAGTAACTAACAGTAACGCATCCGCAACTCCTATCTAACTTGTAGTTCAGAAGGACAACATGGGCCCCTTACGATCGACCTCTCCTGCTGTGGCGTACGAAGGTTTTCCGAAGTTCACCGTATTCTTTCAACCGATCGTGGATGTGGCGAACCGCCGGGTTCCCATCTACGAGGCGCTGACGCGTGGACTCGACGGGCGAGCGTATCCGGATCTGGTGGCCGGAATGTCGAAGGAGATGCTGCATGGGTTCCATCGCCGGACCGCGTTTCGCGCGATGCGGCTGGCGGCGAAGCAGCATCTGCTGGACCTGGGCGCGGTGCTGAGCATCAACATCCAGCCGGATGTGACGGCGGGCGCGATGGACGCGGAGTTTCTGCAGAATGCGGCGCGGCACCATGGGATTCCGGCATCGCGGATCATCGTCGAGCTGACGGAGGACCATAAGCTGTCGCTGAAGGATCTGCGGACGCTGGTGGGTGCGAACCAGGCGGCGGGGTTTGTGACGGCGATGGACGACTTCGGCGCGGGTTACGCGGGGTTGAACATGCTGGTCGACTGCCGGCCGGAGATCCTTAAGATGGATCGCGGACTGATTCGCGGGATCGCGACCGACTCGACCCGGCAGAAGATCGTGGGGGCGTTCTTCGACCTGTCGAAGTCGCTGAACATGACCGTCATCGCCGAGGGCGTGGAGACGCAGGATGAATGCGACACGTTGCGCGAGCTGGGCATCACGCTGATGCAGGGGTATCTATTCAGCGCGCCTGTGCCGCGGCTGATCCCATGGCAACTGGAGTGGGGACAGGAGCGGCGGCAGGCTTCGCCCAAGATTCTGCAACTGGACCGGGCGCTCGACCGGGCAGGGCAAAAGGCGCCGCGGTCGCCGAGCGTCGCCATGCAGGCCTGAGCGGGGTTTCCCGTTTTGCGCCACCCAGCGATCTGCCGATAGATCCATTGAAGATTTGAACCACCAACCTTCCCACGTAAGCGGCGCCCACGCGGCGTCGACCCTGGAGATGCACCGTGACGACTGTCTTAAAATCGACCTCCGCAAACCGTCTTTCTTCCCTTTCCAGCAAGTTTTCTTCCTTCGCGCTCTGGCTTTGCCTGACGGTCACGGCGCTGGTCTGCGGCCCGGCCGTGCAGGCGCAGGCGACCCGCTTTGCGGGTTCGACGCCGGTGAGCACGAGCGGTGGAACGCTGCCGGTGACGGTGACGTTGTCGTCGGCGGGCGCGGTCGGCAGCATCCAGGTGCTGACGGGCGGCGTTAGGGGTCTGGACTTTGCCGCGGCGACCGGTGGGAGCTGCTCGGCCAGCGCGACCTATACCGCGGGCCAGAGCTGCACGGTGAATGTGAGCTTTACGCCGACGGCGCCGGGCGAGCGTCGCGGCGCCGTGGTGCTGCTGAGCAGCCAGGGCAATGTGCTGGGGCGGCAGTTTGTCGCGGGCACGGCGACGGGCGCGCTGGGGGTCTTCATTCCGGGCACGGTCAATACGGTGGCGGGCGACTTTCTGTGGGTCTATGGCGGGGATAACGTTCCGGCCAACCAGACCTCGCTCTTCCTGCCCTTCGGCGTCACGGTGGATGCGGCCGGCAACGTGTTTCTGTCGGACACGAACAACAACCGCATCCGCAAGGTGGCCGCGGGAACGAGTATCATCACGACGATCGCCGGCACGGGAACGATCGGCTCGACCGGCGACGGCGGCCCGGCGACGGCGGCGACGGTGAATACGCCGACCAGCGTCGCGCTCGACCCGGCAGGGAATATCTACTTCTCCGACAATGGCAACAACGTCGTGCGGCGCATCGACGCCTTCACCGGGGTGATTACGACGGTGGCGGGCACGCTGGGCACGCCGGGGTACACGGGCGATGGCGGCGCGGCGACGCAGGCCACGCTGAATCAGCCGAACGGGCTGAGCTTCGACGCCTCCGGCAACCTCTACATCGCGGACACGGGCAACGACGTCATCCGGCTGGTGAGCGTGGCGACGGGCACGATCTCGACGGTGGCGGGCAAGGGCGGCGTCGCCAGCTACACGGGCGACGGCGGACAGGCGGCCTCGGCCACGCTGTACGGACCACGCGGTGTGACGGCGGTCGCGACCGGCGAGCTTTACATCGCCGACCAGAACAACAATGTGATTCGCAAGGTGAGCGCCTCGGGCGTGATCAGCACTATCGTGGGCACCAGCACGCCGGGCTTTCTGGGCGACGGCGGATTGGCGTCGCAGGCGGAGTTGAGCCTGCCGGCGAGCGTGGCGCTGGACGTGGCGGGGAACATGTATGTCGGCGACTCCGGCAATAACCGTGTGCGCAAGGTGAACGTCGCGACCGGCGTGATCACGACGATAGCCGGTGAAAGCAGCCAGTCCATCATGGGCGATGGCCTGCCGGCGACCTCGGACGGTCTCTACGGCCCGTACGACCTGGCGCTCGATGGCTCGGGCAGTCTGTATATCGCAGACGTGTTCCACAACCGCATCCGCAAGGTGAGCGCGAACGCCGCGTCGCTGCTGTATCCGGCGATGCGCGTAAGCCGCGTCTCCACGCCGGAGTCGCAGACGATCGAGAACGATGGCAATGCGCCCTTGACGGTGACAGGCTTTACGAGCGTGACAAACTCGGCGGTCGACGCCGGGAGCACGACCTGCAGCAGCAGCACTCCGCTGGCGGTGCTGGGTCAGTGCATCCTCGGGGCAAGCTTTGCGCCGACGGCGATCGGCAACCCGGTCTTCGGCACGATGAACGTAAGTTCGAACGCGCTGAACTCGCCCGGCGTGTTGACGCTGCAGGGCCAGGTGCTGACCATCGATCCGACGACGGTGACGCTGACCTCGAGCGCCAACCCGAGCAACGTGGGCGCGTCGGTGATCTTCAGCGTCATCGCCAGCAGCGCGGGCACGACGCCTACGGGCACGGTGACGTTGCTGGACGGTACGGCGACGCTGGGTACGGCGACGCTGGTCTCCGGCTCGGCGAACTTCAACATCGCGACGCTGGCCGCGGGCACGCACTCGATCACGGCTTCTTACGGGGGAGATACGAGCAACACGTCGGGCGTCTCGGCCGTGCTGACGCAGGTGGTGAAGGATCCGGTGGCGGCGACGAAGACGACGATCAGCTCCTCGGCCAACCCGGCCGTGGCGGGCGCCGCGCTGACGCTGACCTCGACGGTGACGGTGGCCGTGGCGGGTGCGGGTACGGGCACGATCTCGGGCTCGGTGTCGTTCTACGACGGCGCGACGCTGGTGGGTTCGGGCACGGTGAACAATGGAAATGCAACCGCCAGCGTTACAAGTCTGGGTGTGGGATCGCATGCGCTGTCGGCGGTCTACAGTGGCAACAGCAACTATGCGACGAGCACCTCCGGCTCGCTGTCGGAGAACGTCACGATCGCCAGCTCGGGGATCGCACTGAGCACGAATGCGAATCCCTCGGCGGCGGGCGCGCCGTTGACCCTGACGGCGGCCATTACGACGACCGGTGGAATTGCCACCGGAACGGTTACGTTCTACGACGGCGCGACGACGCTGGGCACGGGTACGCTGAATGCGGGCGGCTCCGCCACGCTGGTCGTGCAGGGCACGAACTGGACGGTCGGTACGCACACGCTGACGGCGGTGTATGGCGGCGATGCGAAGGATACCGCGATCACCTCGGCCGCGGTGAAGCAGATCGTCAACCTGGCGACGACGACGGTGTCGGTGAACACGTCGGCCTCGCCGATCGGCCAGGGTGGAGCGATCACCTTTACGGCGACGGTGAAGGGTAACGGCGGCACGCCCACGGGCACGGTGTCGTTCTATGACGGCGCGACGCTGCTGGGTACGGGCACGACCAGCATCGACGGCATCGCGACGCTGAACACGGCGACGCTGGCGCTCGGCTCGCACAGCATCACGGCGGTCTATGGGGGCGATGCGAGCGACAATGGCTCGACCTCGCCGGCGCTGACCCAGGTGGTGC
Organism: Granulicella rosea; assembly: GCF_900188085.1. Classification (GTDB taxonomy): domain Bacteria; phylum Acidobacteriota; class Terriglobia; order Terriglobales; family Acidobacteriaceae; genus Edaphobacter; species Edaphobacter rosea. The sequence continues at coordinate 95,329 of NZ_FZOU01000008.1, read as the reverse complement.
AGTCGGCCTCGACGACGACGACGCTTGCGAGCAGCAAGAATCCGTCGAACTACGGCAGTTCGCTGGTGCTGACGGCGGTCGTCAGCGGCACGGGCAGCGTGCCGACGGGCAATGTGATCTTCACGGACGGCGCGACGGTGCTGGCAACCATCGCGGTCGATGGCACGGGCACGGCGACCTATGCGACGAGCACGCTGGCGATCGGATCGCATACGCTGACGGCGAAGTACCAGGGCGATGCGAACCACAGCGCGACCAACTCCTCGCCGCTGACGCAGAGCATCGTGCAGGGCACGACGACCACGCTGACGGCAAGCACGACGCAGAGCTTCGCGGGCAGCCCGGTGACCTGGACCGTCACCGTCACCGGAGCAAATGGCCAGGCGACGACGGGCTCGGTCTCGATCATGGACGGCGCCGCGTTGCTGGCGACGGTAACGCCGGATGCGACGGGCCGCGCGGTCTTCACGTCCGCCTCGCTGAAGGCGGGCACGCATACGATGGTGGCGACCTTCGCGGGCGATGCGACGGATGCGGCAAGCACATCGAACACGGTGGTAAACATCGTGAGCATCGCGACGACCACGACGGTGTTGACGAGCAGCCTGAACCCGGCGTTCACCGGCGTGGCGGTGACCTTCCACGCGACGATTGCGGGCAACGGCGGCGCGCCGACCGGTAGCGTGAGCTTCCTCGACGGTTCGAAGGTGCTGGCGACGGTGGCGGCTACGCCGGATGCAAGCGGCGCGACGGCGCAGGCGACGCTGACGGTGTCGACGCTGGCGCCCGGCGTACACAACATGACCGCGCAGTACAGCGGCGATACGAACGACAATGGCAGCGTCTCGGCGGCGGTGAGCCAGCAGATCGTGCAGCAGACGAGCCTGTCGCTTGCCTCCAGCGCGAACCCCTCGCTGCTGACCGATAGCGTGACGATCACGGCGACGGTAAGCAACGGCACGGCGACGCCTCCGACCGGCAACGTGGTGTTGACCGATGGCGGCGCGACGATCGGCACGGCGGTGATTGGCACGAACGGCGTGGCGAGCTTTACGCTGACGAGTCCGGCGCTGGGCACGCATGCCCTGGTCGCGACTTACGCGGGCGATGCGCAGAATACGGCGGCGACTCCCGCGACGCTGACCCAGACGGTGGTGCTGCGTCCGACGACGAACACGCTGACGGTTTCGAACACGCAGCTTACGGCGGGCCAGCAGCTGATCCTGCTGAGCGTGGTGACGGGCAACGGATCGCGGCTGCCGGGCGGTACGGTGACCTTCGTGGCGGGCGGCACGGTCTTCGGCACGGCGACGCTGAACGCGCAGGGCATCGCGACGCTCTCGGTCTCGCCGGATCAGGGCAGCTACGGCGTGACGGCGGTGTACTCGGGCGATACGCTCTTCGCGGGCTCGACCTCGGCGGTCGACAATGTGGTGGTGGCGCCGACGGTGGCCTTCACCATGAAGGCGACGCCCAACACGATGACCATGGCAAGCGGCCAGCACGGCACGCTGACCGTGCAACTGGTGACGGCGACGACGCTGAACGATACGCTGGCCTTCGGCTGCGCGGGTCTGCCGGCGTCGGCGACCTGCACCTTCTCGCAGGACACGATCGCGGTGAAGGGCGGAATGTCGACGAGCTTCACGGTGACGGTCGACACGGGCAATCCGCTGGGTTCGGGCGGCGTGGCGCAGGTGGAGACGCCTGCTTCGAAGAGCACGCTGGCGCTGGCCTGCATCCTGCCGCTGGGCGGCCTGATGCTGGTGCTGGGCCGAGGCAAGCGCTTCAGGCGTCCGCTGGGGCTGCTGACGCTGCTGCTGTTGCTGGGTAGCGTGGCTTCGCTGACGGGCTGCGCGGGGCTGAACACGAAGGATACGCCGGCCGGCAGCTATGTCTTCTCGATCGTCGGAACGGGGCTTACGACCGGTTCGAGCCAGAGCACCGCGGTGCAGTTGACGGTGACGCAGTGAAGCTAAGAGACGCGATCTACCTATTGCTCCTGATGGCGGGAGCGCTGACCCGGGCCGGTATGGGTCAAGCGCTTCCCGCAGCGGTAGGACCTGGATCCTACATCACGGTTGGAGTCACGGCTTCGGCTTACGAGTCGGACTATGGCAAGCGGTTGCTGGGCGGCGGCGCGGTGTTTCTGGACGCGCATGTGTACCGCCGGATCGGCGTGGAGGCGGAGGCGCGCGACCTGCGTCTGCACAGCGATCTCGGCATCCACGAGCGGACGTACATGGTGGGACCGAAGTACTCGTTCCTGCCGCACCGCGTGAGGCCGTATGTGAAGTTCCTGGTGGGGCGTGGGGAGTTCGACTTTCCCTATGGCTATGCCAAGGGGTCGTATGTGGCGTTGGCGCCGGGCGGCGGGTTGGACTGGAAGCTCGGTAAGACGCCGGTGTTTATCCGGGTGATCGATGTGGAATATCAGCTTTGGCCGGGGTTTACGTATGGGCAGTTGAAGCCCTATGGCGTGAGCAGCGGCGTGGCGATCCGGGTGTTTTAGAGGTTGGCTGAGGCCGCTGTCTGCTCAACCAAATCGCCTGTCATCCTGAGCGTAGCCGAAGGACCTGCTTTTGTTCTTGCTGTTGCTTGTTTTCGCCTCGGACTGGAGCAAGAACAGGCAACAACAAAGACAGAAGCAGGTCCTTCACTACGTTCAGGATGACCAGCATTGCGGGCTAGAGCCGGCAACAGCAAAGACCAATGGGGGTCTCTCCACTGCGCTGCGCTCCGTCGAGATGACGGGCGTTTGCGTGAGGGAAGAGACCCCTTTCCTGCGCCTACTGGACGTTGATGGCGACGCCCGCGGGCTGGCTGATGCCTGCGCCGGTGTAGGGCGTTGTGGTGATGGGCGCGCCTGCGTTGTTGAAGGCGGAGACGCTGTTGCCGCCCTTGTTCGGGACCCAGAGGTTGCCGCTGGCGTCGATGGCGATGCCGGCGGGCTGGTTGAGGCCGCCGCCGGTGAAGTTCGTCGCGGAGGCGCCAAGCGGCGCGATGCGGGTGAGGCTGTTGCCGGTGGCGTTGGCGACCCAGGCATTGCCGGTAGTGTCGATGGCGATGGCGGACGGGCCGGAGAGCGGGCCGGCGGTGTAGCCGGTGCTGGACGAGAGCGCGGCGCCGGTGGGGGCAAACTCGCTAACGGAGTTGTTGGCGTTCGTGAGCCAGATGTTGCCGGTGGCGTCGACCGCCATGGCCGTGGGCGCGGAGAGGCCGCCGCCGGTGTAGTGGATGCCGATGAGCCAGTTGGTGGGCGCGCTCGTGAGCGTCGGGCCGAAGGGTGGGTTCGCCGTGCTGAGATTGAAGAGCGTGGCGACGTTGGCGCCGGGGTTGTGCGCGATGTTGAGCGCGGCGGTGAGAGTGTCCGTCGGCGCGGCGCCGCCGGAGGGCGTGGCTGCGGCGAAGAGCTGCGAGCAGGCGCCGGAGGTTCCGTTGGTGTTCACGCAACTGGCGAGGATGTTCGCGAGGGTGTCGATCTCGGCGATGGGCAGGGTCGCGCCGGCGGGCAGGGCTGTGCCGGGGGCTTGTCCGGTGGCGAGGTTGACGACCTTGTTCGCGGCGGCGAAGGCGTTGGCGAGGCCGGTGGCGTTGCCGGCGGAGGTTCCGGCGTTGGCGGGTCCGGTCATGAAGCGGGCAAGCGACCAGGCGCCGGCGACGGTGGTGACCTCGTTCATGTTGATGAAGGTGGTCGCGGCGTTGGCGACGAGGTTCGAGCAGGAGCCGAGCGCGGCCATCATGACGATGGCGGAGTTGGTGGTTCCGGCGGAGAGGCCGGGGTTGCCGCCGGAGCCGGTGAGATAGACCTGGTTGACGCCGGAGCAGCTATAGTCGCCGGAGATGTTGAAGGCGCCGTTGGCGTCGGTGGTGACGGGGGTGGTGAGCAGCGGGGTGGCCGCGGCGCCGTAGCCGCCGGCGCCGACGGCGTAGAGCTGGATGGTCGCGCCGGAGATGGGTTGCTGTCCGCCGTGCATGGCGCCGCTGAAGGAGGCTCCGGCGATGACGGCGGTGGACTCGGTGGGCGCCTGGAAGGTAGCGCAGCCGGTGAGGATCAGGGCGGTGGCGAGGGTCGCGAGCTGGATGGGGCGGCGGAGTGTCATGGAAGACGTCCTTGGAGTTGCACGGTTGAAACGGTTGCGGATTCGGGCGAAATGCGGGGTTCTCTCCACTGCGCTTCGCTCCGGTCGAGATGACGAGTTCAGTGCTGGCTCGTTCGTAAGCATCATGGCTGGACTCCCAGGGTGCCGGACTTGACGGCGGCGGCGGTGGGAGTGACGACTGGTTCGGCTGCGCCGAGGAACTCGGTGAGCGAGGAGTCGCCAGAGTTGGCGACCCAGACGTTGCCGCTGGCGTCGATGACGAGGGCGGTGGGCGTGCTCAGGCCGCCGCCGTTGTAACCGGTGGAGGGTGAGAGCGCCGTGCCGGTGGAGCTGAGGACCGAGAGCGTGCCGGCTGCGTTGGCGATCCAGATGGAGCCGGCGCCGGTGACGGCCAGGGCCTTCGGCGAGGCGATGCCGCCGCCCGAGTAGGTTCCGGTGAGGGCGCCGGTCTTCGAGAACTCCGTGACCGTCGTGCCGCCTGCCGCGCCGGACCAGACGTTGCCGGAGCCGTCGATCGTGATGCCGGAGCCGCCGCCGGTGTAGCCGGACGCGGTCGAGATGGCCGCGCCTGCGTTGGTCAGCGCGGAGAGGGTGCCGTTGCCGTTGAAGACCCAGACGTTCTGCGTGCTGATGGTGATGGTCGCGGCGGACGAGGTGGAGGCGGTGTAGTGCGAGTCGCCGACGTAGGTGGCGGTGATGGAGTCGACTCCGGCGGGCAGAGCGGTGGTGGAGTAGCTCGCCGCGCCTGTGCCGGAGACGGTGCCGTAGCCGAGGGTGGTTGCGCCGTTCGCGAAGGCGACCGAGCCGGTGGGAGTGCCGCTGGTGGTTGGCGTGACCTGCGCGGTGAGGGTGACGCTTGCGCCGGGCAGGGCGAAGCCGGTCGAGAGCGAAAGCGTGGTGAGCGTGGAGGCCGGGTTGACGTCGATCTCGAGCTGCACGGTCGAGCTGCTGGCGTTGTTCGCGAGGTCGCCGTTGTAGCTGGCGGAGAGGAAGTGCGAGCCGACGGAGAGACCGGTGAGCGTGAGGTTGGCGACAGCCGAGGACAACGTGACGGCTGGGGTCTGGGCGACGCCGTCGAGGGTGAAGGTGATCTTGCCGGTGGGCACGGTCGATCCGGAGACGGGCGCGACGGTAGCGGAGATGGTCGCGGTCTGGCCGTAGCTGATGGTGCCGTTGGCCGGGCTGACGGCCGTAAGCGTGGTGGTGGTCGCGACGCCGCCGGGGATGCCGACGCCGGTGACCGCGAAGGTCTGGGCGTGGCCGGCGTTGCTGGTGACGGTGAGGTTTGCGGTCAGCGTGCCGGTGGTGAGAGGTTGGAAGGTGACCGGCAGCAGGCAGTTGGTGGTGGTGTCGGTGTTGCTGGTGCAGGTCGCCGTACCGGCCGTGAAGTTGGTGTTCGAGAAGCTGTAGGGGTTGCTGGTCGCGGGCGTTTCGCCGGGGGCGAAGTGGACCTGCAGGGTCTGCGTGGTGGTCGCGCCGGCCTGGGTGGAGGGGAAGGTGGTGTTGAGCGACAGCTTGCGGATGGCGTAGTCGCCGGAGTCGGCGATGTAGAGGTTGCCCTGTGAGTCGAAGGAGAGTTGATAGGGTTTGCTGAGCTTGGCCTGGACGCCGGGGCAGCCGTCGCCGTAGCTGCCGGAGCAGGGCGTGCCGCCGCCGGCGACGACATACATGTACTGCGTGGCGGCGTCGAGACGCCAGACGACGTTGTTGCTGTCGGCGATGTAGAGGTTGCCGAGCGCGTCGGAGGTGACGCCGTAGGGCGCGTTGATGGCGACGCCGACGGCCGATCCGCCGGCGAGGGCGAGCGTCGTGTTGCCGTTGCCCGCGATGGTGGAGAGGATGGCCGAGGCGTTGACCTTGCGGATGCGGTTGTTGGCTCGGTCGGCGATCAGGAGGTTGCCGGAGGGATCGACCGCCGCGCCGCCGGGCAGGTTGAGGGCCGCGGTGGTGGCGGTTGCGCCGAAGCCGTCGCCGGCGAATGTGCCGGTGGTGATGTAGCCCGCGGACGTGTTGATGATGCCGGCCGGGGTGATCTGGCGGACGCGGTAGTTGCTGGAGTCGGAGACGTAGAGGTTGCCGGTGGCGCGGTCGATGTCGACGGCCTGCGGGCTCTTGAGGCGGGCCAGGGTGGACTGGCCGCCGTCGCCGGTGAAGCCGGTGGAGCCGGTTCCGGCGTAGATGCTGATGAGGCCGGTCGTGCCGTCGACGCGGCGGACGTAGCTCTTGCCCTGGTCGGCGATGAAGATGTCTCCGGAGGCGTCGACCGCGATGCCGCGCGGGCTGGTGAGGATGGCCTGGGTGGCGGGGCAGCCGTCGCCATAGGCGTCGCCGCCGGTGCAGACGGTGGTTGCGCCGCCGGCGACGGTGGTGATGACGCCGGTGGCGGCGTTGACCTTGCGGATGACGTTGTTGGAGGAGTCGCCGATGTAGATGTTGCTGCTGGCGTCAACGAAGAGGCCCTGCGGCGTGTTGAGCGTGGCGGCGGTGGCGGCGGCGCCGTCACCGAGGTAGGAGTGCGTGCCGGGCGTGCCGGCGACGGTCGAGATGATGTATGGGATGAGCTGCGGCAGGGGCGCGGCGGTGATGGTGATGACAGTCGGCACGGAGGTGGAGGTGGCGAAGCTGGCCGTCGCGGGGAAGGCTGCGGTGATGCTGTCGTTGCCGACGGGGAGGGCCGAGGTGGTGAAGGTGGCGACGCCGTTCGAATTCAGCGTGGAGCTGCCGAGCAGGACGATGCCGTTGAGGAAGTTGACCGTGCCCGAAGGCGCGATGGCGCCGGTGGGCGTGGCTGCGGTGGTCGCGGTGAGGGTGATGCTCGTTCCCTGCACGGCGGTCTGCGTGGTGACCTGCAGGCCGGTGGCGGTGGTTGCCTTGCCGACGGTGACGTTCGAGGCGGCGGAGGTGTTGGCCGAGCCGAAGGTGGAGTCTCCGCTGTACTGCGCGGCGATGGAGTGGCTGCCGACGGCGAGGCCGACGGGCGAGATGGAGGCTGTGCCGCCGCTCATCGTGACGGGCGCCTGGTAGACGCCGTCGAGGATGAAGGTGACCGTGCCGGTGGGGGTCGTGCTGCCGCTGCCGGGCGTGACGGTCGCGGTGAAGGTGGTGGGCTGGCCGTAGATGAGGATCTGGTTCGATGGCGTGGTGACCGCGACGGAGATGCTAGCCGCCGCGCCAAGCACGATGGCGTTGCCGCTGAGGGCGAAGGTCGCGGTCTGGCCGAGCGTGGCTTTGACGGTCAGGGTTGCGGTGCGCAGGCCGGAGGCGGTTGGGGTGAAGGTGATGGCGAGGGTGCAGTCCTGGGTGGAGTCTGCGTTGGCGACGCAGGTGGGCGTGCCCGCGAGGGCGTAGTTGCCTGTGCCGCCGGAGATGGCAAACGGCGAGGTGGACGCGGGCGAATCGCCGGGTCCGAAGTGGGCCTGCAGGGTCTGGGTGACGGACGAGCCGACGGCGGTCTGGGCGAAGCTGGTGTTGTTGGCGACCTTGCGGATGACGTCGTTGTTGGTGTCGGCGAGGTAGAGGTTGCCGGCGGCGTCGGCCACGACGGCGGAGGTGCCGCTGACCTTGGCCTGGAGCGCGGGGCAGCCGTCGCCGATGGCGTCGGTCGCTCCGGCGCAGAGCGTGGAGGCGCCGGCGACGGGCTGCATCGTCTGCGTGAGGACGTCGACCCGCCAGACGAGGTTGTTGCCGGAGTCGGTGATGTAGACATTGCCGATGGCGTCCGTGCCGACGCCGGTGGGGTTCTTCAACTGGGTCTGCGAGGCGATGCCGGAGGTCTGATTGAGGCCGGCCGTGCCGGTTCCGGCGTAGGTGGAGATGATGCCCTGGGCGTTCACCTTGCGCACGACGAAGTTGGCGCTGTCGGCGATGTAGAGGCTGCCGGTGACGTTGTCGAAGGCGACGCCGTTGGGTCCGTTGAGCGAGGACTCGGTGGCGGGGCCGCCGTCGCCGGTGTAGCCTGCCGTGCCTGCGCCGACGAGGGTGGTGATGATGCCGTTGGTGTCGACCTTGCGTACGACGTTGTTCTTGGTGTCGGCGATGTACAGGTTGCCGGCGGCGTCGAAGGCGAGGTTTTCCGGGTTGTGGACGGCGCCCTGGTTGGCGGGGCCGGAGTCGCCGGAGTAGCCGCCGGAGCCGGTGCCGGCGTAGAGCGAGATGATGCCAGTGGCGAGGGTGACCTTGCGGACCTCGCTCTTGGTGTAGTCGGCGATGTAGAAGTTGCCGGCCGTGTCGGTGGCTGTGCCGCGAGGGCCGTAGAGCGGTGCGGAGGTCGCGGCGCAGCCATCGCCGTAGCTGTCGGTCGCGCCGGAGCAGGTGGCCGAGCCGCCGCCGGCGACGGTGGTGATGACGCCGGTGGCGGCGGTCACTTTGCGTACGACGAGGTTGGTCGAGTCGGCGATGTAGAGGTTGCCGGAGGCATCGACCGAGACGCCCTTGGGAAGGTTGAGCGAGGCGGCGGTGGCCTGCGCACCGTCTCCGCCGTAGGAGGCCGTGCCGACGGTTCCGGCGACGGTCGACATGAAGTACGGCAGAAGCTGCGGCGCGGCGGGCGCGCTGCCGACGGTGGTCGAGACGAGCACCGTCGCGGCCGTGGAGGTGGACGCGGCTTCGTTGGTCGAACCGGCGTATGTGGCGACGACGTTGTCGCTTCCGGCGGGCAGCGTGGAGGTGGTGAAGGCGGCGTTGTTGTTCGAATCGAGCGAGGACGAGCCCAGCAGCGTGCCGCCGAGGGTGAAGGCCACGCTTCCGCCGACCAGCGCCGCTGCCGAAGGCGAGCTGACGTTGGCCGTGAAGGTGACAGGCTGGTAGCGCGCGGCGGAGCCGGTGGAGGCGACGAGCGTGGTGGTGGTGGGCTCCGGCACGACGGTGAAGTTGAGCGTCGACGAGGTGGACATGGCGTAGACGGAGTCTCCGCTGTAGACGGCCGAGACGCTATGGCCGCCGGTGGTGGGGCCGGTGATGGTGACGCTGGAGGTCGTGCCGGAGAGCGCGACCGCGGGCTGGACGACGCCGTCGATGGTGAAGGTGAGCGTGCCGCCGGGCGTGGTGGTGGTCGTCTGCGGGACGAGCGAGGCGGTGACGGTGACGGCCTGTCCGTAGGTGATGGCGCCGGTGGGCTGGGTGACGGTGAGGCCGACGGTGACGGGTACGGCGGTGCTGGCCGAGACGGTGACCGGCACGGCGGTCGAGACCGAGCCCTGGTGGTTGCTGTCGCCCGCGTAGTTGGCCACGATGCTGTGCGGTCCGCTGGCGAGTGCGTTGGTGCTGAAGATCGCCGTGCCGGTGTTGTCGACGGCGACGGTGGCAAGCTGCGACGCGCCGTCGGTGAAGGTAACGTTTCCGGTGATAGTTCCAGCGGTTGCCGTGACCTTGGCGGTGAAGGTGACATTGGCCTGGTAGGCGATGTTGCTGGCCGACGCAGTGAGCGAGGTCGCGGAGGTGAGGGTCGGGTTGCCGACGGTCGCGATGTAGCTGCCGAAGGTCATCGCCGGATAGGTGCTGTCGCCCTGGTAGGCGGCGGTGTAGGTGTGGGTTCCGGCGGCGACGTTGAGCAGTTGGGTGGAGGTCGTGATGCCGTTGAGCGTCACGGACTGAACGATGTTCGAGCCTTCCATGATGTAGAGCTGGCCGGTGGGGTTCGCGGCGGGCGAGACGATGGGGATGACCTGGAAGGTGATCGGCACGGTGGAGCCGGTGATGGTGGTCTGGGGCGTGGCGAAGAGCTCGCCCGCGGCCGAGGGGAAGGCGTTGGTGCAGTCGCGCACGGTGGATGTGCCGGTGATGTTGTTGGTGATGTTGACGCCTGTGCCGGAGGGCGAGAAGTTGACGGCGCCGGGGCCGAGGGTGATGTTCGCGTAGGAGGCCGAGAGGTTCGAGGCCTTGACGCCGTCGATCTGCACGTTGTCGAGCGTGAGGCCGAGCGGGTAGGTGGAGCTGTAGCCTTCGAACGTCATGGAGCCAGTGCCGAGCGAATGAAAATTACGCAGCGTGATGTTGGTGAAGTTGGGGATGAGCGAGCCGGTGGAGCTGGAGTAGTAGGGGTTGAAGATGAGCGGATGCGTGGAGTTCTGCATGCAGACGCCGTCGTAGAGGACGTTGGTGACGAGGCCGCCGCGGCTGGAGTCGGACTTGATGCGGATGCCGTTCTGGCTGGTGTTGGTCGCGTCCTGGTTGATGGAGACGTTGTTGACGTAGATGTTCGATACGCCGGAGTTGACCTCGCTGCCGATGGAGATGCCGTGACCGGCGCCGAGGTAGGAGTTCGAGATGGTGATGTTCTTGGCTTGCTGGTTGCCGGAGCTTTTGACGGCGATCATGTCGTCGCCATCGGATATGTAACTTTTTGTGATCGTAATGTTTTGCGCGGAGGCGGGGTCGATGCCGTCGGTGTTGCGCGCAAGCGTTGGGGTGATGATCTTGACGCCCCAGGCGGTGAAACCGACGCCCTGCGAGTAGGAGACGTGGAACTTGGGCGGGTTCTTCAGGGTGATCTTGTAGAGCGTGAAGTTGTTCGAGCTGTTGAGCTGCAGCATGCGGGGGTTGTTCTGGTCGAGGCCGTCCGCGTCGGCGGTGTTGGCGAGTCCGTACCAGGTGGTGCTGGTGCCGATCATGGTGTCTTCGCCGCGGCCGTCGATGGTTCCATAGCCCATGATGCCGGCGTTGACGACGTTGTTGCCGGTGATGATGGCGTTGCAACCGGCTCCGACCGAGTCGAGGATGCCGCAGGCGCCGGGGGAGACGTCGTAGTCGCGTGGATTGCGCGACGCGAAGAGGGTGACGCCGGCGTCGACGATGAGGGTGACGCCGGAGACGAGATTGAGCGGCTGGGTGAGGAAGGCGTTGTTGAGACCGGAGGGCGCGAGCTCGACCGCCTTGCCCGCGGGGCAGGCGTTCATCGCGGCCTGAATGCGCGCGGTGTCGAAGCTGTTCTCGGCCGATGAGGGAAGATCGGTGCCGGATTGCGCGAGGGAGGCGGAGAGCACGGTGCAGACGGGAGGGAATACAGGTTCGACCACTGTCCTTGTGTCCTGAGCATAGGCGCGACCAATGACAGAGAGAATCGCGAGGATGGCTACGGCGAGACTGGACGTGCGAAGACGGTGTGCGAGCAAGGGAATTCTCCGGTGAGGCCGCTGTTTTGTTTTCTTTAGCGGGAGAACGGTAGCCCATGCGACATTCGATCGTCAATGCGGATTGCGGAATAAATTTTTTGAGTGGTTGCCCACTTTGGGTTTGACCAATGACGCTTGCGACTCGATCGAGAGTATAGAGGTACGACCTTATGGGTGAAAGTTCGAGGCTTTAGCGGTGACGTATGCCTGGCAGGCGCAGGGCTGGGAGTTCGTCTTGGTCGGGCGTTTGAAGAGAAAACAGCCAGCAGGGAGCGCAAAAAAAGTCCGGAGGAAGGCCGTGACTGGCCTCCCCCCGGACTTCTATACGGTGCGTCTGCGATCTACTTGCGCTCGCCCAGCTTGCCGTGGAAGTGGTACGCCACGCCGAAGGAGAGGATCTGGGGACTGAGGCCGCAGGGCGGAAAGCCGGGCCAGCGCTCCCACTCGTAGTCCAGCACCCGGATGTTGAGACCGGGCACGGAGGTGCGCAGGTCGAGGCCGGCGCCGACAGTGAAGGTGTTGAAACCGAGGTTGGCGATCTGCACGCTCTTGCCGGTGGTCGCGTCCGTGCCGGCGAAGTTGAAGATGCCGCGTCCGTACATGGCCTTGGCGTAGGGTACAAGGTGGTGCTGCGGACCCATGGGGCGGGTGTAGCGGACGCCGAAGTTGTACGTTTGCTCGTAGAGGATGGGGTCCGGGCCGGTGAGGTGGTGCATGTTCACCTCGAGGCCGAGGTGATGCTTCACGTCGAAGTCGAGGTAGGCGCCGTAGCCGCGCCACTTCTCGGGCAGGTAGTCGGGCAGGGCGCCGGAGCCGGAGACGCCGATCTGGAGGTCGGCGGCGCGGTCGGCGGTGTGGATCGCCTGGGCGAAGGCGTTCTCGCCAACGCCCAGCAGGAGCAGCAGGAGGCAAAGCTGTTTGATCACCGGAGTCTTCTCCTTGTTATGACAGGTGCGCGCTGTCAGTTGCCGCAGCAGTTGATCTTGACCGTCAGGCTGTAGGCGGCCGTGTGGGTCAGCATGCCGTCGGTTGCGGAGAGGGTGTAGGTATACGTGCCCGGATAGGTAGGGTTCGCGTTCTTGTCGGGATTGCGCGTGCCGCAGCCGAGGTTCGAGAGGCCGAGGACGCCGAGCATCAGCAGGGCCGCCAGCAGGCGCGGCGCCATGCCCCTGCGTCGGCCGCGCAGGAAGATGGCGCCCGCGCTGAGCAGGGAGATGAGGATGAGGCATGGCTGCCACCTGGAATCGCCCGCGCCCACGCCGCCCGAATAGCCGATGACGGTGTACTGCGAGGTGGTGGTGATGTTGACCGGCAAGGTCGTGGCGGCGGTGAGGGCAAGGGTTGCGGGTGTGGGCGTGCAGGTCGAACCGCCGGCGCTGGTGGTGCAGCTGAGTGTGAGCGTGTTGGCGAAGCCGCCGAGCGGGGTGAGGATCACGTTCAACGAGATGCCGTCGCCCGCGATGACCGTGCCCGAGGTGGGCGAGGCGGTGATGGTGAAGTCGACTCCATTGCCGGTGAGCGCGACGGTGATGATGGGGTACTTCGTATCGTTGGTGTTTACGGTGAGCGTGCCGGCGCGCGCGCCGACGGCGGTGGGCGTGAAGATGACGGTGATGGTGCAGACGCCGAGGGCGGGCAGGGTTGCGCCGCAGGTGGTGGTGTAGGCGTAGTCGCCGGTGATGGCGATGCCGGTGAGGCTGATGGCGGCGGCGGTGTAATTTGTAACCGTGATGGTCTGCGGCGTGGAGGCGAAGCCGAGGTCGACGTTACCGAAGCCGAGTGCGGAGGCAGAGGCTTCCACGTCGGCCACGCCGCGTCCGCTCAAGGTGGAGGCAAGGGTGGGGTTGGCCGAGCTGGTCGATGTTACGGTGACCGTGCCGGTACGCGCGCCCAGCGCCGTCGGCGTGAAGACGACGGCGATCGTGCAGCTTGCATTGGCCGCGATGGCGCCGGTGCAGGTGGTCGAGGAGACGGCGAAGTCTCCCGTGGTCGAGACCTTGCCGATGGTCAGCGCGATGGCGCTGGTGTTGCTCCAGACGAAGGTCTGCGCGGCGGAGGTGGCGCCGACGATGGTGTTCGTATAGGTCGCGCTTGCCGGGGTCAGGGTGGCCGTGGTGGGCAGTCCGGTTCCGGTCAAGGTCGAGGTGAGCGTCGGATTCGCGGTGCTTGAGTTGGTCACCGTCAATGTGCCGGTAAGGGCGCCGCCGGAGAGTGGCGCGAAGACGACGGAGATGGTGCAACTTGCGCCGGCGGCAAGCGTCGTTCCGCAGGTTGTGGTCTCGCTGAAGTTGCCTGTGATGGCGATGGTCTTGATCGCGATGGAGATGGCGCTGGTGTTGGTCAGGGTGAAGGTCTTCGCGGCGGAAGTACCGCCGCCAGCGTAGATGCTGCCGAAGTCGGCGGTGGCGGGCGTAAGGGTCGCGGTGGTGTCGAGGCCCGTTGCGGTGAGGGTCGAGACCAGCGCGGGGTCTCCGGTGGAGGAGTTCGCGACGGTGAGCGTGCCGGTGCGGGAGCCTGTTGCCGTCGGCACGAAGTCGACCGTGATGGTGCAGGTGGCTGCGGCTGCGAGTGAGCCTCCGCAGGTGGTTGCGGTCTGGGCGTAGTCGCCGGTCAGGGCGATCTTGTTGACCGTGATTGCAACCGTGCTGGTATTTGTAACCGTGAAGGTCTGCGTGGCGGAGGTGCCGCCGATGTCGGTGGAGGCGAAGGTGGCTGTCGCCGGGGTGAGGGTCGCGGTGGTGGGCACGCCCGTGCCGTTGAGCGTGGAGACAAGGGTGGGGTTGCCGGTCGAGGAGTCGGTCACGGTCAGCGTGCCGGTGCGTGCGCCGGTCGCCGTCGGCGTGAAGACGACCGAGATGGCGCAGGTTCCGGAGGCTGCGATGGTTGCCGAGGCGCAGGTGTTGCCGGTGATGGAGAAGTCGCCGGTGATGGCCGTCGAGTTGACGGTCTCGCTAACCTGGCTGGTGTTGGTATAGGTGAATACGACCGCGGCGGAGGTAGCGCCGAGGTTTTCGCCGGGGAAGGTCGCGGTGGCCGGCGTGAGCGTTGCGGTCGTATCGAGGCCTGTGCCTGCGAGGGTTACGGTCAGCACGGGGTCGGAGGTGGAGTCGTTCGTGACGGTGAGGACCGCGCTGCGTGCGCCGATGGCCGTCGGCGTGAAGGTGACGGTGATGGTGCAGGTCGCGCCCTCGGCGAGCGAGGTGCAAGTGCTGGTCTGGCTGAAGTCGGCGGCGTTCGTGCCGCTGATGGCGATCTTCGTCACGTTGACGGTCGAGGCAAAGGTGGTCGTGTTGGCGACTGTAACCGTCTGCGTTACAGATGCGCCGATGTCGAGCGAGCCGAAGTTGATGGCCGTGGGCGAGACCGATGCGGTGGTCGGTACGGGCGGGATCTCGAAGGCGACGACGAAGCCGTCGTGCGGCGTGAGGCCTTCGGGCGTGGTGGAGCTGTTGGCGTCGACGGCGGCGAAGTCCGCGGTGAAGTGCGGCTGCGTGACGGCCGAGACATAGCTGGCGAGCGAGGCGCTGGCGGTGGAGCTGTCAGGGATGGTGGCGCTGGCGAGGATGTGCTCGATCGACTCCGCGTTGCCGCGTTCGATGTAGTTGTAGCGCGAGGTTGAGGCCACCTGCGTGACGAAGTCGGTGAGCGCCGCGGTGGTGCTGGTGGCCTGGTAAAGAGTGACGGCCGTGGCGGCGGCGGGCGAGCCGTCGATGACGCCGGTGACGTCGACATAGCCGTCGCTGAACTCGAACGCGTTGAGGTTGCCGGAGACGATGACGTTCTGACCGGCGGTCTGATAGCTCTGGACCAGAGCGCTGAGCGCGGAGGCTTGTGCGGCGCGGTGAGCGCGAACGTCGGGTCCCAGAGTCGCATCGCCGATGTTGTCGCGCGGGGTGAGGTGTACGTCGATGACGGTGACGGGATAGTTCTTGCCGACGCGTACGAACTCGGCCTTCAACACGAGCGGGGGCCGCTCCCACAGCGTGGCGGAGGCGCCGGAGGTTGTTGTGTAGGTATCGGTTGCGCCGACCTGTGTGACGCTGTCGGTGACGAGCGTGGTGGACTTGACGAGGAAGCCGAGGTTCAGGCTGTTGGGGTCGTTTCCCTGAATCAGCGATGGCACATAGGACGTGCCGCCGAGCGTGTTGACGGCGGATGCGAGGTCGGTGAGGGTCTGGAGATCCTGCACCTCCTGCAGCGCGAGGATGTCCGGATTGCCGAGCGAGCTGACGATGGCGTTCGCAGCCTTTGCGAGCCGCGCGGCGTAGGCCGCCGCGGTGACGGCGACCGAACCCGTGGTCGCGCCGGTGGTGCTGTAGAAGCGGTTCAGGTCCAGCGTGCCAACGTGGAAGTGGGTGGAGTCAGCCGTGGCGGAGGTGGTGCTTGCGATCGTGCCGCCGACGGTGCAGACGGAGGTGGGGAAGATGAGCAGGCGCGCGTAGCCGAGCGTGTAGTCGATGAGGCCGATGCCCGCGGTTGCGCCGACCTTGATGCCGGAGCCGACGGTGCAGGTGATGGTCTGGCCGACGGTGATATTGACGGCCGTGCCGCCAAAGGTGGTGGTGTCGATGAGGATGCGTTGCGGGTTGCCGGCCCATGTGGCGACGGTTGCGGGCGCGGTGCTCGGTTTGTACTCGTCGCCGGCGATGCCCGCGCTGCGGAAGAGATGGTTGTTCGTCGCGGTGTTGGAGCTGATGGTGGCCCAGAACTGGCCAGTGGAGGTCTCGGTCTCGGTGGATTCGGTGAGTGCGCCGGAGGTCGGCGCGACAGCGTAGAAGGTGGCCGTGGTGGTCATGCCGGTGTACTCGAGCGCGCCGCCGAAGGTGGAGAGGGTGTTGTTCAGCGAGATGGACTGCGTCATCGTGCCGCCGGTGGAGGTGACGGTGCAGGAGGTCGGCAGCAGGCCGGTGCCGGGCGTGTCCGCCGCGGTGATGTCGGCCGGGACCACGGTGTTCGAGAGCACCACGTCGCCGACGACGGTGATGGTCGCGCCGACGACGGCGCAGGCGGAGTTGATGCTGGCGACGTTGAATACGGGCATGCCTTCGGCGGTGGCGACGAGCGAGTCCCAGGAGGTGGAAGGCTCCGATATGTAGACGCTGCCCTTGAAGTCGCCCGAGCTCATGACGCCGACGACGATGCCCGAGACCGAGACCGGCGCGCCGTAGTGTGTGTAAAGGTAAGGCGAGTCGGGCAGGAAGTACTTGGTGTCCGTGGTCGTCGCGGAGGCCACCATGATGTCGTGGATTGAGACGCTGGTCTGCGCCAAGGCGGACGCGGGATGGAGCGCGGCCAGGGCGCTCAGCAGGAGCACGAAGAGAAGGCGCAAGGGTTGAAGCGGCAGTCGATAGTGGCACATGACAGAATCTGGACCTTCCGGAGAACGGGCGAAAAAAGGCGAAGTAAAGTCAGGCTCGCGGAGGCGTATCCCTCCGCGAGGCGCGACTGCGCATCCTTGCTGCTCGTTGCTAAAAGAGACGGGCGCCCAGGTCGTGTGGGTTACATTGCCCCTTTGTTTTCATCGCGCAGACTGGCTAAGGCATGCGTGGGCACGCGCCGGTCGAGCATGTACTCCCTTGGGGGCGCTCCCAGAACTCGCTTGAATAAAGTCGTGAAGGCCGCAGGATTCTCGTACCCGAGTTCCAACGCCGTGTGGGTGACCGATGCGCCCGAAGCGAGCAGAGGCAGAGCCTTCAGGATGCATGCCTGCTGCCGCCATGCGACGAAGCTGAGTCCGGTCTCACGGCGAAACAACCGGGTAAAGGTGCGTCGGCTTGCGTGCAACGCAGTGGCCCAGTCGTCGATGTTATCGGCCGCGGTGGGATGAAGCAGGAACCTGCGGCAGAGCCGGGCGAGCGCCTTGTCCGTGGGAAATGGCAGAGACAACGGCAACTCCGGGAGCCTCGCAATCTCGAACTGAATCAGTTGCATGAGCGCGCCGGAGCGACCCTCGCGAGCGTAACGAACAGGGAGTGCCACAGCCTCATGAATGAGGTTGCGCATGAGCGGCGAGATCGCCACGACCCGGCAACGCGACGGCATGTTCGCGGTGACGCTGGGCTCGAAGTAAAGGCTCTGCATCTCGACGACGCCCTGCATGCGCAGCTCGTGCCGCACGCCTGCGGGAATCCAAAGGCCGCGCATCGCAGGCACGGCCCATGCGCCTTGCGAAGTCGAAGCCGTCGCGATGCCGGTCAACGGACAGAAGAGCTGGCTTCGCCGATGACTGTGCGGCCGCACATGATGCAACGGAGGATATGTGCCGCCGAGCGCGAGCACAGGACGTGTCCGGTCGGCGAAGTATTTGTCGATGTCGAGGCTGAGGCGATGGCCCATTCGCATAGAAAGTTGTCCCGGCACAGGTGGTGGGCCGCATGGAAGAGATTGTATCTTCTGAGCTGAAACGAAATCGAGGAAGAGACATGAGCGAAGCAAGACGCGATCCATTGAAGATGCCCACCGTCTATCCGGTGCTGGGCGGAGCAAGCCTGAGCCATATGTTGAACGATATGTTGCAGTCCCTCTTCGTTGCGTCGTATCCGATCTTCAAGGGGAACTTCCATCTGACCTTTGGGCAGATCGGGATTCTGACCCTGGTCTTTCAGATCACGGCGTCGCTGCTGCAGCCGCTTGTGGGCGTCTATACCGACCGTCATCCGCAGCCCTATTCGCTGCCCTTCGGAATGGGGATCTCCATGTGCGGTCTGCTCGCGCTGGCGTTCGCGCCGAACTTCGGGATGTTGCTTGTGGGCGGAGCGCTGCTGGGTGTCGGCTCTTCCATTTTTCACCCGGAGTCTTCGCGTCTTGCGCGCATGGCTTCGGGCGGCGCCCATGGCCTGGCGCAGTCCGTGTTCCAGGTGGGAGGCAACTTCGGCTCGGCGCTCGGGCCGCTCTTGATTGCCTTCGTCGTCCTGCCGCGTGGGCAAAAGACGCTCGCATGGTTTTCGCTTGCGGCGCTCTTCGCCATCATCCTGCTGACGGGCCTTGGGCATTGGTATAAGCATCACGGCGCCACCCTGCAAAAGAAGCATGCGGTCAAGGCCACGTCGCCGCTTAGCCGGAGACAGGTTGGCGTCGCCCTGTCGGTGCTCATCCTGCTTACGCTCTCGAAGTATTTTTACCTTGCCAGCATCACGAGCTACTACGTCTTCTACCTGATGCAGCACTTCCATTCGACGCAGAAGGATGCTCAGCTTTATCTCTCGTTATTTCTTGCAGCGGTCGCGGTGGGCACGGTCGTCGGTGGGCCGGTGGGCGATCGGATCGGCCGCAAGAAGGTGATCTGGGTTTCTATTCTGGGCGTGCTGCCGCTGACGCTTCTGTTGCCGTATGTCGCTCTGCCCTTGACGATCGCGCTTAGCATCGTGATCGGGCTTGTGATCGCTTCGGCGTTCTCGGCGATCATTGTGTACGCGCAGGAGTTGATGCCCGGCCGAGTCGGCATGGTCTCGGGGTTGTTCTTCGGGCTTGCCTTCGGGCTGGGCGGACTGGGCGCGGCCGTGCTGGGTTCACTCGCCGATCACACCAGCATCGCCTTCGTCTACAAGGTGTGCTCGTTCCTGCCCGCGCTTGGTTTGCTCACGGGTCTGCTGCCCGAGACGAGCAGCCCGCACAACGATGGAGAGACTGTGACGAGCCCGCCGGCGGAGGCGATCAACCTGTTGAACATCGAGGAAGAGACTGCCTGATGCAGGCCATGTGCGGGCAGGCTTATGCAGTTGCAGGAGAGAGATCGGATGTCGAACGCTGGCTTATCAAGCCTCTGGATACGAAGCCCAGCGTGGGTAAAGGATGAGGCGATTGCCTGCACGATGCGTGTATGTCGGGCGATCGCGACGGTGGAGCCATCGATGCGAAAGCTACGCGTCCATCGATGGCGCACCGCCGTCATGGGTTGCATATCGGAGAGCAGCAACGCGTTTGTTTACGCTGTATACGGGCCGAAGCTCGCGACGACACGGTCGCTCTCGTCCTGGTTGGAAAGAACATGAATGCGAAAGGTGGATCCGCCGGCATCCACACGGACGACGACATGTCCGTCGCGCGAGCGGAGGTCGTCCGTCTTCTTGTTCGCTATCCGGTTCTCTTCCTTGACGAGAGTGGCGAAGACATCTCGATTCTCTGGGTAGATCGCCTTTGAGAACATCGTTGCAAGTGTGTTGACCGTCGGGTGCGCAGAGTCCCACGAGGGTATGACGAAGACCTGCGGGTGCAGCGCGCGAACGAACTCGGCGCCGTCGGCATTGAAGTATCCATGATGATTGGCGACGGCTACCGAGACCGGGCCACAGATCTTCGCGACTGGTGTTTCGATGTCTCGCCAGGGGTCGCGTCCATAATTGGTGTCGAAGGGAAGATCCCCGCCCGTGTAATAGCCGAAGCGTCCATAGCGCAGGCGGATCGCCGAGGAACAGCAGTTCTCGGAGGGATAGTCGACAGGTTTAAGAGAAGAGATATCGGGGAATCGATGAACCGTTTTTTCATCGACCCCTGTCCAAACCTCGCCGTTCGCGGCGAGATTGCGAATCTCGAACGAGGGATACGCCGCTGCATCGCGGTCCAGGGGAAACTGATCGCGAACGCCCACCCGGAATCGTTCGACCCTCGCACCAGCTTTCTGTTTTGCCTTTAGAAAGTCTCGATAATTCTTTTGATAGTCGAGGTCGGCGGGCGCGGGGTACGTGAAGTCGGGCCATGCGCGGTCCACAAAACGGCGGATAGGAACGATGGCCGCGACGTCCGATATCCCCGTCAGGACATACCCCTCGAAAGCTGTGGTCGGATGTGGCGGAATCGCTCCGAGATGATCGGGATGCAGATGGGTCAGGTTGAAGACGTCGATGCCCTTCAATCCCGCGACGCCCAGTCTGCGTTGCACATAGCGGCCTATCCACTCTCCCGGCCGGTGTTCGCCGGTTGGGCGTGTAGGGCTGAGATAGGGAGTTTCGCCATACAGGGCGCCGGCATCCACGAGCATGGTGGTGCCATCGGGCAAGATGAAGAAGGTCGAGTTGCCTCGATTCGTAGCGATATGGTGGATCTCGAGGATGCCCGGTGTCCACGGCTCAAGCTGGCCGGAAGCAGGTTGTTCATTCGCCAGCATGAGCCGCGGCGAAGCGCCGATGGCGCTCCAGGCCAGGGCGCCGAGGGTGTTGCCGATAAACATCCTTCGCTGCATCGTGAGGGCTCCCGGGTCTTTCGCAAGTCGACTTAGAAACGAGACGGAATGAGCGGTAAACCTCATTCTACTCTTCTCCGTTCTTCGACCCGGGCTTCTCACGGAAGCAGCGAATCATCCTGTCCACGGGCTGAAGGTTCGACGTTCGACCTCCCGCTTCAGGAGGCCTTGCCCGCATGGAGGCGCAGCAGCACCACGCCATGGGCGGGCACCGTCGCAGTGTATACGTCTCCGGCGATGGTGATCGGGGTATGCAGCCAAAGGTCGCGCGCGGCGACGCTGCCGGTCAAGCCCAGCGCTGCGAGTTGCACTCCGAACGGCGCCGGCGCCGGTCCCCGGTTGAACAGTCCGACCGCGACATCTCCGTTGGCGAGTTGCTTCGACCACGTCTCCCGATCGCCCGACCGTGCAAGCAGAGTAGCCTGCCGCCCGGCGGGGTCCTGGTCCACCGCGATGACCTCCTTGTTCAACAGAATGCCCCGCGTGGCCCCGTCCATCTGGGTCACATCGTTGCCTGCGAGCAACGGCGCCGCCAGCATGGCCCAGAGGCTGAAGTGAGTCCTGTACTCGCCGGTGGACATATGTCCGTTCCCGACCTCGAGCATGTCGGGGTCGTTCCAATGTCCGGGCCCGGCGAAGGGCGCGAGCCTGCTTTGCGCGAAGCCGATCGAGGACATGCTGGTCCAGGAGTCGTGGATGTCCTCGGTGGTCCGCCACAGCGTCGCGCCGACGCGCGGTCCCCACGTCCAGACGTTGTCCTCGCCATACTGGCAGAGGCTGAAGAGGATGGGGCGGCCGGTGTGCGCGAGCGCGTCGCCCATCTTCTGGTAGACGGCATGCATCTCGGCGGGCTGGTAGATCTTTCTGGCGCTGCACCAGTCGTACTTCAGGTAGTCGATGCCCCAGGCGGCGTAGGTGCGGGCATCCTGCTCCTCGTGCCCCAGGCTGCCAGGGTAGCCCGCGCAGGTCAGCGGTCCGGGGGAGGAGTAGATGCCGAGCTTCAGGCCGCGCCCATGCACATAGTCGGCCAGCGCTTTCATGTCCGGAAACTTGCGATTGGCGGTGATGTTGCCCTGTGCGTCGCGCGGTCCCTCCCAGGTGTCGTCGATGTTCAGGTAGGTGTAGCCGGCGTCCCGCATGCCGTTGGTCGCCATGGCGTCGGCGATGCGCCGGATGGTCGGATCGTCGATCTTCTCTTCGAAGTTGTTCCAACTGTTCCAGCCCATCGGCGGCGTGGGCGCGGCGCCGGTGGCGGCCACGGGATGCAGCTCGGGATAGGGCAGCTTACGGGGCAACGGCTCGGTGGATAGCCAGGTGGCGATGCGGGGCTGGTCCGCCTGCCGGCCAAGCGCCAGATGCAGGTGCAGCTCCGGTCCCTGCTTGCCGCCGGTCCGGTCGCCTTCGACGAGCAACTGTCCTGCCTCGCCGAAGAGCTGAAAGTGGCTTCCCGCCAGCCGTGACGACGCGATGGGGAGGTATCCCCAGGGGTAGGAGACGTGGCCGGTAAGACCTGCCTCGGCCGGATGCAGCTCCAGATAGATATGGTAGTTGCTGCCGTCGTCGAGCGTATGGTCGACGATATCCCAAGCCCCCGCAAGTTCGCTGCCCGGAGCGGAGGCAAAGACCGACGACGGCAGCGGCGCGCAGCCGAGAAGGCAGGTGGAGGCGCAGAGGAGTGAAGCTCTTCGTAGCAACCGCAAAAAGTGGCGGGTGTCGAGCATGGCAGACGTTCCTCACGGCTGGGTGAGCCGGTTACAGTGGAAGAACAAGCGACAGCTAAGGGCTACTACGGTGCTCTCTCCGCGCCGCCACGGACAAGGAGACTGTCCGTGGCGGCGGTCGAGAGGATGAGCGTCTCCGGCGGTTAGAAGGAGATGGAGCCGCCCACCGTGATGATGCGTGTGCCGCTGAAGGCGGAGGGAACGCTGAAGTTGGCGTTGTCCAGAAACGGGCCGGTGATGGGGTAGTTCGCGTTCGCAGGGTTGGTTGCACTGACAATTTGGCTTGGGATCAGGGAGCCGCTGAAGACGTTCCCTCCCACGGTGAAGTAGTTGGGGTGATTGGCGGCGTTGAGGATGTCCGTCCAAAGCTGCATCCGGACCCTGGGGTTGATCTGGATGTTCTTGCGCAGGCTGGCGTCGAAGTTGATCGACCGTGGGCTGCGCGCGTTGGCGAGGTGAGCGGGGGCGTTGCCGTACGCCGGGTTGTCGCGCGAGCCGGGAGCCTGGAAGGCGTTGATGTTGAGGAAGCCGTTGCCGTACTGCGCATCCGCCTTCAGGCCGAGTTTGTTGTTGCTCCAGTGGGGATTGATCAGTGGAACGCCGGGAATGATGTTGGGCCGCAGGTGATTGTAGAGCTGAGTGGCTCCGCAGGCTCCCAACTGTTGACTGGTGCAGTTGTTGACTGGGACGGAGCTGTTCAGGGGAAGCTGGGAGAGGAAGAAGCCGTTGTTGCCCTCGCCTACGTCGGGGGCAAGTCCGGACTGCGCGGAGAAGTAGCCCGAGGTGTTGAAGCCGCCGAAGATCATGTTGAGAATCCCCCGGTTGAGGAGGCTATGGCCCTTGCCGATGGGAAAGTTATAGCTGTAGCCCGCGGTGAGGCGTGCTGGTTGGTCGAACGACGATACGCCGTAGTCGCCCTGCCCCGGCGCGTATGCATTCTGCGGATAGGTGAGACCGAAGTTATCGATTGCGACGCCGTCGGGTGTTGGCGTGGAGTTGGTGTCGAGCGACTTAGACCAGGTGAAGCCTCCGAGCAACGTGAGATCCTTGGTTGCCTGCCGTTTCACGGTGAGGTAAAGGCCGTGGTAGTTCGAGGAGGCGGTCCGGTTGTAGGTCCGGTAGATGGGGTTGTTGTAGAACTGCAGATAGGGTGACTGATGCTGCAGCGCGGTCTCGGGACCCTGCTGGCCGTAATCGACGGTGACCTGGCAGGAGAAGCAGAAGTGCTGCTGCTGCAATGCCAGCAGCGACGCCTGGCTCGGCAGGTTAGCCCCCATTGCGGGCGCGTAGAGGTGAATGGCCCGCTGACCGATGTAGTTCGCTTCCACGACGGTCGCCTTGCTGAGCAGGAACTGGACGCCGGCGTTCCAGATCTCGACATACGGGACGTTGTTGTTCTGGTCGACATAGGGCAGCAGCGCGTTGGTCGCCCAGTTGAACTGCGGATTCTGGTTGGTGATGGCGCCGACGCGCGTGACCGGAGCGATCGGGTTGGTGATGTAGCTGAGCGCGGGGTAACAGGTCGAGCTCGACGGACTGCATGGGTTGTTGGCGCCGCCTGTGCTGCCCTGCAGGACCACCTGGGCGGAAGGCGTGAAGGCGGGATCGATGCTGTTGCCGACGCCGGTCAGCGGCGCGTGGATCAGGGCGAATCCGCTCTTCAGCACAATCCAGGGCTTAGGCGAAAAAGCGACGCCGAAGCGCGGTTCGAAGCCCTTGTAGTTGACCGGGAAGATGGTCGTGCCCAGTCCGTTGGTGCCGGAGAAGGCGACGCCGCCCGACACGGTCGCGCTGCTGAACTGACCGTTCGCCATGGTGGGATGACCGGTGACGTCGGGCAGGAAGGTGCCTTGCAGGTTGTTCTTCTCCTTGCGCGGATACTCCAGGTTGTAGCGCAGGCCGTAGTTGACGGTGAGGGTCGGAAGCGCCTTCCAGGAGTCCTCGATGAAGCCGGCGATGTACTTCCAGCGGTAGTAGAAGGGCTGGACGCCCGCCGTCGTGAACGAATTGATGAGGCCCAGGTCGAACGATGCGATGGAGTTGCCGGTGGTCGTCGCGCCGGTGGTGCTGGCCGCCGTATCCTGATTCGAAAAGAGATAGGTGCCGCCGTAGGTGTTCGATCCGTCGGTACGGTTGAGTTGGAGAGCGCGGAACTCCGCGCCGAATTTTATCTGGTGACGGCCGAGGATGATCGTGGTCGTGTTGCCGGTGCCGTAGGCCTCGTCGAGTGAACGTCCTCCGTCCTGGAAGCTGCCGCCGCCGCCGACCGCGTTGCCATCGGAGAAGGTGAGTGCCGGGAAGCCGATGCCGGCGGTTGCGGGTGCGAGACCGAACTGGGGTCCGTTATCTGCGTTAAGGTCGACCGGCGGGGGAACACGATAGCGATTGCCCCGGATATAGCTGAAGCGCGTCTCGTTCACGATGTGCCCTCCGAAGAGGTGGATGTAGTTCAACGCCCAGTTGCGTGAAGTGATGGTGTCCGTGACGATGTTGTTGAGCGGGTTGGAGGGTCCAAGGTAGCCGTAACGGACGCCGCTGACCGGAACCGTGCTGTAGCGGGCGAAGATGTGATCGTTGTTGCCGAAGGTGTGGTCGACGCGAATGGAGTAGCGATCGTCGTGATTGACGACGCCGCGCGCGGCATAGGAGTTCGTGCCGTCCGTCCGATAGGTGCCCAGCGCGTTGTCGAAGTTGATGTACTTACCGGAGTTGGAGGGAGTGGGATAGTGAGCCTTCAGGAACTGCGCCAGCGAATTGTGCGCGACCTGGGCGCTCACGTCGATGTTCGGAATCGGCGTGGGGGTCACCCCGACCCGGTTGCCGGTGGGGAAGCCGTTGGCGTCGAGATTCCACAGATAGTAGGCGGGATTGAGCGGTACGGTCTGTCCGGCCTGCGCGCCGGTCCCGGCCTTGATCGAGGCGTTGACCGCCGATTGGTAGTTGCCTTGTACGAGCGCGGTCGTATTCAAATTGTCGTAGCTGATGAAGCCGTCCCCATTTCCGGCACCGGGGCCGTTGCCGTTTGGGCCGGTCGTGGGATTGAAGAACTGGCCGTTGAGCTCGTCCGGAGCCAGAACGCGGGCGCGCGAGAAGATCACCGAACGGCCGCGCAGAGGCTCGTACGTGAAGAGGAAATAGGTGTCCTTGAGCTTCTTCCACTTGGGAAAGCCGACCGGGCCGCTGATCACGCCGCCGTAGAGAGTCTGGTGAAGGTCGGAGGGCTGGTTGCTTCCGGTGCGGTAGGCCTGGCCGAAGCCGGGGTCGTAGTGCCGATACTCGAAGGTGCCGTGGTACTGGGCGCCGCCGGCCTGGCTGGCCTGGTTGATGATGCCGCCGGCGGTGCGTCCAAACTCTGCCTGCATGGCGGCCATCTGCGCGCTGATGCCCTTGATGGAGAACGGGGTAAAGCTGATGCCGGCGCGAGGGTAGCCGGACTGGGTAATGTCGAATCCGTCGATCAGTTGCGAGACCAGGCCGGGGCGGCTGCCGCCCATCGAGAGCGAGGCGCCGGGCGTGGCCGGGTTGGTGTAGATGCCGGGCAGCTCGGACATGACGCCGTTCGAATACACGGGATCGCCGACGACGCCGGGGATGAGAGTGACGAGCCCGAGCGAGCTATGGTCGGGCAGCGGAATGCTCTCGATCAGCTCCTTCGACACGCTGTTGCTGACGGCGGAGTTGTCGCGCTCGACCAGGTCGGCGCTGCTGTAGACGGTGATCGAGACGTCGTTCGAGCCGGGATGAAGGGTGAAGTCCTGCGTGACGTCCGATCCGGCGTCGATGTTGATGCCGGTGGAGGTCTGGGATTCGAAGCTGGGCGCCAGGATCGTGATGCTGTAGCTGCCCGCATCGAGACCGGGAAAGCTGTAGACGCCGGCGCGGGTCGTGCGCGTCTTGAGCGTGCGTTTCGTATCGGTCTGAACCGCCGTGACCACCGCGTTGTAGATCGGCAGGTGGTGCGGGTCGAGGACGGTGCCTTCGAGCGTACCGGTGCTGCTCTGCCCGTAAGCCACGGGCAGATACGCGAAGAGCGCGAAGAGGAGGATCAGGAGCGAGATCGAGAGAGTCGAAAACTTGAACTTCGGAGACTGGAGCTTCATGGAAGGCCACCCGGAAGAGAATGTACTGCTGTCAGATTCGGTTTGGAACCGCGAAAACGTGGTTCGAAAATCCGTCCTACTCTCGGGCGCAGAAAAGTTCTTCGCAAGGCAATTTACCGTCGCTTACTGTAAAGGTCTGAAGAGTCAGAATGAGTGCCGCACCCACAATAGCCGATCTGCTCGGTTCCAGTCTCGCCTTGAAAAGGCGCCGGATCAGCGTCCCAGGCGGGCGAAAGCGGAGAAAGGGAGACGGCGGGCTGCGTCCTTTTTCGGTGGCGGTCCTTGCACAAGGTTGAGGACGCGTCTTTACTCATTGCGTAAACCTTTTCGAATGTGTGAGTTTACGGTATGAGCAAGGAAAATTGCTTGCGCCGGATCGATGCGGGCAACAGAATCGGAGAGTTGTCAGTATGGGGATCGAAGTGGAGAGGGCAGGTAAGCCGATGGATCGTCGCTCGATATTGAAACATGTGGTGGGGGTGGGTGCGCTGGCGGGTCCGGGAATAGCGGCCTATGCGGCGGCTTATAAAGAAGACGCGGAGCCCGAGGCCGAGTCGCTGAACCCCCGCAGCTTTGGCGCGAAGGGCGACGGTAAGACAAAGGATACGGCCGCGATTCAGAGGGCGATCGACACCTGCTCGAAGCGAGGCGGAGGAGTGGTGTACGTCTCGCCGGGAACGTACCTTACCGGGTCGATCTGGATCAAGAGCAACGTGAACCTGCATCTCTCCGCCGGCGCCACGCTGCTGGGCAGCCCGGACATCGAAGACTATAAGGCTCCCGCCGAGATGCAGAAGCCCGTAACCTGGGTGACGATCCGGCATCTGATCCTCGCGTTCAAGGAGACCAACGTCGCGCTCACGGGGCGGGGCACGGTCGACGGTTCGAACCACATGTATCTCGCGAAGTCGAAGAACCCGCCGGTGAAGCCCGAGGACCGGTGGCATGCCAGCAGCTCCGCCGAGACCGAGCGCGTGCAACGCATCTCGCCCATGGTCGAGATCGCGATGTGTACCAACGTGTTGATCGAAGGAGTGACGCTGCAGAACTCCGTCGGCTGGACGCTGCGTCCGCAGGGTTGCTACCACGTCGTCATCCGGGGCGTGAAGGTGCGCAACGCGATGAATACGCAGAATACGGACGGCATCGACCCGACCTCCTGCGAGAATGTCATGATCTCGGACTGCGACGTCGATACGGGCGACGACGCGCTCTGCATCAAGAGCGACAATGTCTGGGGCGAGAACCGTATCTGCCGCAACGTCACGGTGACGAACTGCGTTCTGGCCTCGGCCTGCAACGGCTTCAAGATCGGCTCGGAGGGCTACTTCGGCTTCCAGAACATCACCTTCTCGAACTCGGTCGTCTACAGCAAGCCGGGCCGTCGCGACGACGAGCGGACCATTTCGGCGATCAACATCCTCATGCCGGACGGCGGCTGGATCGAAGGCGTCACCGTCTCGAACATCACCATCCGCGACGCGCGCATCGCGATCTTCATCCGGTTGCAGAACATCATCGGCCACAAGGACGCGGTGATGAAGTCGTGGCTGCGCTCGGTGATGATCTCGAACGTCCAGGCCTTCGGCCAGATCGTGACCTCCCAGATCACGGGCATCCCCGACCATCCGGCCGAGGACATCACCCTGCGCAACATCCGCCTCCAGACCGATGAGGCAGGCCAGGCGGCATGGGCCAACAACATCGTGCCGGAGCGCGAACATGGCTACGCCGAGGGCACGCTCTTCGGCCGCTTCCCATCCTTCGGCCTCTACTGTCGTCACGTCAACGGACTCAACCTGAGCGACATCGACCTGGTCTCGACGAAGAGCGATCCCCGCCCGATGATCCACTTCGACGACGTGAACGCGCTCTCGCTCCGCAACGTGACCGGCACGCCGCCCTCCACGGGCGCGGAGACGATCCTGATGCGCGACGTCACGGATGCGGCCATCACAGGCAACTATCCCACCGCGAAGAACAACGTCTTCGTCCGCGTGCAGGGCGAGAAGAGCGCGGAGATCTCCTTCTTCGGCAACGACCTGCATCGCGCCAAGACGCCCGTGGCGCTGGATGCGAATGTGCCCGCCGGCGCGGTCAGGGTGGATGGGCAATCGTTCCATCCCGCCTGAACTCGAACCCTCCCATACCGCTCGTCATCCTGAACGAAGTGAAGTGAACAAACGAAAACGAAATACAGAGATCCTTCGCTTCTCCCAGGATGACGGAAGCGGGGGCGGTTTCAGGAGCACAAGAAGGAGCACCGCATGATCGACCGCCGCAACATGTTGAAGTACGTCGCTGGATCGGGCGCTCTCGCCGCCGCATCCGCCTTCGGGCAGTCTCCTGTCGCTTCGGGCGACGACGTGAAGGCTGTCGGTGAGGTGCTGAACCCGCGTTCCTTCGGCGCGAAGGGCGATGGCAAGACCAAGGACAAGGCTGCGATTCAGAAGGCCATCGACGAGTGCTCGAAGCGCGGCGGCGGCATCGTGTACCTCTCGCCGGGCGTGTATGTTACCGGGACGATCCTGCTGAAGAACAACGTCAACCTGCATCTGGAAGCCGGCGCGACGATCCTCGGCAGCCCTGATCCCGCTGATTACACCGCGCCCGAGGAGATGCAGAAGATCATCACCTGGGCGGTCGCGCGGCATCTGATCATCGGCTACAAGCAGACGAACATTGCGCTGACGGGCCGCGGCACGGTCGACGGGCGCAGCCAGACGTTCATGGCGCCTACGAAGAATCCGCCGCCAAAGCCAGACGACATCTGGTGGCGCACCGCCTCGAATACGGACCGCACGACGCGCATCTCGCCGATGGTGATGATCGTCATGTGCCACGACGTTCTCGTCGAGGGCCTGACGCTGCAGAATGCCGTGGGCTGGACCATGCGTCCTCAGGGCTGCAACCGTGTCGTCATCCGTGGGGTGAAGGTCCGGAATCCGGGAAACTTTCAGAACACCGACGGCATCGATCCAACCTCGTGCGAGGACGTAATGATCTCGGACTGCGACATCGATACGGGCGACGACGCGCTTTGCATCAAAACGGATAACCCCTACGGCGACAACAAGACCTGCCGGAATGTAACCGTGACGAACTGCATTATCTCGTCCGCGTGCAGCGCGTTCAAGATCGGCTCGGAGGGGTATCACCACTTCGAAAACATTACCTTCTCCAACTCCGTCATCTATAGCCCGGAGCAGCGGCGCGACGACTACCGCATCATCGAGGGCATCAACATCCTCATGCCTGACGGCGGCTCCATCGAGGGCGTCACCATCTCGAACATCACCATGCGGAACGCGCGCGTCCCTATCTGGATTCGACTCCAGCGCAACGTCGGACACGAGGTGAAGCCGATGAAGGCGTGGCTGAAGTCGGTCATGATCTCCGATGTCCAGGCCTTTGGCGCGCACATCTCCTGTTCGATCATGGGTATTCCCGGCTATCCCATGGAGGACATCACGCTGCGCAACATTCGCATCCAGACCGATGAGCCCGGCGAAGCGAAGTGGCTGGACAACGTGCCGCAGGAACGCGAGACGGGGTATCCCGAAGCGCCGCTCTTCGGACGTATGCCGGCCTTCGGCTTCTATGTGCGACACGCGAAGAATCTGCACATGAGCGAGATCGATCTTGTCTCCACCAGGAACGATCCGCGCCGCATGATCCAGTGCGAGGATGTAGACGGCCTGTCGCTGCGCACCATCACGGGCACTCCGCCTTCGCAGGGTGCGGAGTCCATTCTGCTGAAGAACGTCACCGATGTGAGTATCAGCGGGAACTATCCGACCGGCAGGAATCATTTGTTCGTGAAGGTGCAAGGGGAGAAGTGCGCGGAGATCGCTCTCTTCGCCAACGACCTGCACCGCGCAAAGACCCCGTTGCAGGTGAGCGCCGAAGTGCCGGCGGGCGCCATCTACGTCGACGGACAACCGTTTACGGCGCGTCACTAGAACAGATTACGCGATGGTCCCAAGCAAGAACAGACAACGGCAAGAGCCAATACGGGGGTCCTTCGCTACGCTCAGGATGACGAGCATCTTAGGTGGGTGCTCCAGACCTAAAGGCAATGCGCTCTAGTGCTTGTCATCCCTTCGCGCAGCGGAGGATCTGCTTGGCCTTTGCTGTTGCTTGTTCTTACCTCCAAAGAAGGAGATGCCCGCCGATGCTGTTCGCATCGACGGGCATTTGTCTGCGGTCCGCAAAGCTCCGCTACTTCACCTTGAGCTCGGCTTCGAGCGGAAGGCTCTGCGAGGAGCCGCCCGCATGAATGACATACCTGCCCGGCGTCAGGCTCCAGCCATTCTTTGCCGCATCGAAGACGGAGAGCAGCATCGGGTCGACCATGATCTCGACCTCCTGGCTCTGCTTCGGCGCGAGCTTCACGCGCCGCCACCCGATCAGCCTCCTGGGCGGTTCGCCTGTGCCGTCGGGCAGCGTGGCGTAGACCTCGGCGATCTCGGTCGCGGCGACGTTGCCGGTGTTCGTCAGCGTGAAGCTCACATGCAGCTTGTCGGACATGGCCGTCTTCAAACCGGAGTAGGCAAAGCTGCTGTACGAGAGACCGTGGCCGAAGGCGAAGAGTGGATGCTTGCCTTCGGCGTCGTACCACTTGTAGCCGACCTTCAGGCCCTCGGTGTAGTGAACCTCGGGCGCGCCCTTGGGCGTGTCGAAGAGCTTTGCATGCGGCAGATCGGCCTCGGCAGCCGGGAAGCTGATCGCGAGCTTGCCCGAAGGCGACACCGCGCCGGTCAGCAGGTTGGCGATGGCCTGCGCGCCGTGGATGCCAGGGTACCATGCCTCGAGCACCGCAGGGACTTTGCCAAGCCACGGCATCGTGACCGGGTCGCCGGTCTCGAGCACGACGACCGTGTGCGGATTCGCCGTGGCAACCGCTGCAATGAGCGCGTCCTGCCGGTCCGGCAGCGAGAGGTCGACCAGGTCGCGGTCCTCGCGCGAGTACTGCGTGGCGAAGACGATGGCGACATCGACGGTCTTTGCCAGCTCGGCGGCCTTCGCCGGGTCGTCGCCGGAGTCGAAGCGGATCGTCGTGTCCGGCATCCTCGCCTGCAGCTCCTTCAAGGGCGAAGAGCGGAGGTATGTGATGGCGCGGTCGCCGGTCGCGGGGATGGCGTTGCCTCCGGGACCATCGACGCGGGACGAGCCGCCGCCGGTCAGCACGCCCACATCCGCATGGCCGCCGACCAGCAGGATCGTGCGCGCCTTCGCCGTGAGCGGAAGCTGCGCATGGTCGTTCTTCAGCAGCACCGCGCCCTCCTCGGCGATCCTCTGCGCGGTCGCCATGCCCGCCTCGATATCCGAGACCTGCGTCGTGGGCTTGCGATCGAAGAGACCCGCCGCGAACTCCGCGCGCAGGATGCGGCTGACCATGTCGTCCAACCGCGCCTGCGAGACCTCGCCATGCAGCACGGCCTGCTTCAGCGGCTCGCCGAACCACTTGTTGCCAGGCATCTGCATGTCGAGTCCCGCGTTCGCGGCCTTCACGGCGGTGTGCGTCGCGCCCCAGTCGGAGATGACGAAGCCCTTGAAGCCGAGGTCGCGCTTCAGCACATCGCGCAACAGCTCGGGGCTCTCGCAGGCATAGTCGCCGTTGTACTTGTTGTAGGCGCACATGACGGAGTCGACGCCCGAGCTCTTGATGCCGATCTCGAAGGCGAGCATGTCCGTCTCGCGCAGCGTGCGGCGGTCCATCACGACGTTCAGCGTTGTCCGGTCCGTCTCCTGGTCGTTGACGGCGAAGTGTTTGATGTCGCCGATGACCCCTTGCGACTGCACGCCGCGTCCGGCCTGGCCGACGAGCGTGCCGGCGAGCACGGGGTCTTCGCCGAGATACTCGAAGTTGCGGCCGTTGCGCGGGTCGCGCGCGATGTTGGTTCCTCCGGCAAGCGACATGTTGAAGCCGGCGTCCTTCAACTCGCGACCCAGCAGCGCGCCTTTTTCGAAGCTCAGGTCGTTGTCCCAGGCCGAGGCTTCGCACAGCGCCGAGGGCAGTGGCGTCGAGTAGCGCGCCGACCACGCGCCCTTGGTGACGCCGACCGCCGCATCCGCAATCTGCAGCGCCGGAATGCCCAGCCGCGGAATGTCCGGCACGTAGCCCACCGCGCCGCTCGCGATCTTCGCATGACCCGCCGGCGCGACGGCGGTACCGTGATCCACATCGTCGAGCCCGTGGACGACGGCGATCTTCTCGTCGAGCGTCATCTGGGGCAGCAGCAGCGCGGTGCGGGCCTCGGGCGTCAGGCTGGAGTTCATCCATGCTTGAGAAGACAGGGGCTTCTCCTGCGCCGGCAGCAACGACGATCCAAGCAGGCCAAAGGCCAGAATGGCGCCGGGAGACAGGGGCTTGTGCTTCGCGTTCCGTTTCATCAATGCGTCAACCTTCCAGCGAGGATAATTCCTGCGGCTCACTCTGGTGTAGCAGAGCGGCGGCGTCTAGAAGAAGGAAAGGCGCGCGGTCTTTATTCCGCTTACCGTAAAGCACGGGTGCGGCGCAGGTTCACAGCGTCTTCGGGCAGCCGGGCGTCGAGCGCGGGTTACTGTAATAAGCCCGCCGCTTCCTTCCCGCGCGCGTGGCGCTCTTGTAGTCTGCACTTGGATACGGAGAAAGCCGAACGATGCGGGCAAGCAGACGAGAGTTCATCAAGACCGCCGTGGCGGCGGGTGCGGGGCTGGCGGCGCCGGTGGCGATGGCCGAAGGTTGGACCGGTGCGGCAGGCGCGCCTGCGGAGCCCGTCTCGCACGCCGCGACCGGGACGCGCGGCATTGGCGTCTACCCCGGCGCCGCGGCTGAGTACGCCGGTCCGTCGCTGATCCCCGCCGGCACGGCGTACCGGAATCTGGCGCTACACCGTCCGGCCTATCACTCCAGCAGCTATGACCTGAACCTGACGGCGCAGCTTGTGACCGACGGCCTCCATGCGACGGCGCCGCCCGAGTGGACGGCGGTCTCGGTCGATGGCCGCGTCCTCGAAATGGACGAGCGCGAGGTCCTCTTCGACCACTTTCTCGCCACGTCGCTGCTTCTTCCGGGCCTGCAACACGCGATCGAACTGCATCTCGGCGGCGGAGCGGACGCGCCGCAGGTGGATCGCTTGCGTGCCTTCGTGACCGTGCCCGACGGGGTCAAGCTCACGGCGCTGAGCTTTCGTCTCTGGAGCTCGGCCGACGGACACGACTGGCAGGCAGCCGGCGCCATCGGCGCTCCGGCGCCGCATGTGCCGCCGAGATACGGACCGGACTTTGCCCGTGGCGCGCATCCGCTATGGCTGGAGTTCGCTCTGCCCAAACCGTTGCGCGCAAGGTTTTACCGGCTGGAGCTGGAGTGCGCTCCGGGGACGCCGGTGCAGTGGCGGGTGGCGCAGATGGAGCTGTACGAAGGCCAGAGGCAGGTGGAGCTGGGCGGACCCTACCGGTTCACCAGCGCCTGGAAGAGCGCCGGACTCGGGACGGAGTGGATCTCGATCGACCTGGGCGTCGCATGCACCTTCGACCGGGTCGTGCTGCACTGGATCGCCCCCCCGGCCGAGGGCCGGTTGCAGGTCTCGGACGACGGGGAGATGTGGCGCGACCTGCAGGCGCTGCCCGTGGCCGCCTTGCCCGCCACTGCCCAGCCGGACGAGATACGGCTGACGCATCCGGCGCTCGCCCGCTACATCCGGGCTCTGTTGACGCAGCCGGCGACCGCGGAAGGCTATGTGCTCAGCGAGTTCGAGGTCTTTGGTCGCGGCGGTCTGCGCGCGTCTCCGCAAGCCGCCTCTTCGATGGACCGCGACGGCAGGCTCGCGCTCTCGGGCGGCGGGTGGCGGCTACAGCGGGCCGAAGCCGGAATGCCCGGCGGCGAGGCGCTCTCTCGCGTCGGCCGCGACCCGAGCGCCGGCGTCGTCGCGACCGTACCGGGCACGGTGCTGACCTCGTACCTCAACGCCGGCGCGATCCCCGACCCGAACTTCGGCCACAACCAGCTCTACATCTCCGATTCGTACTTCTACGCCGACTTCTGGTACACGACGGAGTTCCATGCGCCCCAAACCCAAACCCAGCCCCAGCCCGGCGAGCGCCTCTGGCTGGAGTTCGCAGGCGTCAACTGGCGTGCCGAGGTCTGGCTCAATGGCGAGCGGCTGGGCCGGATCGAGGGCGGCTTTCAGCGTGGACGCTTCGACATCACCGGCAGATTTCTCCCCGGCGCCCCGAACGCGCTGGCCGTGAAGGTCCAAAAGAACGCCACGCCGGGAAGCGCGCGGGTCAAGTCCTACGAGGATGTCGGCAAGAACGGCGGCGCCCTCGGCCTCGACAACCCGACCTACCACGCGTCGGCCGGATGGGACTGGATTCCGACGATCCGGGGAAGAAACACCGGCATCTGGGGCGAGGTCGCTGTCGCGGTCACGGGCGATGTGACGCTGAACGATCCGCTGGTCTCGACCGTGCTGGCCGACGGCGGGCAAGCATCGGTTGCAATCTCCGTCGACGTGTTCAACCACGGCCATACGGCGCATCAGGGCGTGGTGCGCGGAAGATTTGGCGATCTGCCGGTTCAACAAACGGTCTCTCTCGAAGCTGGAGCGTCCCATCGCGTCCAGTTCGATCTGAAGCTGGAGCATCCCAAACTCTGGCAGCCCGCCGGCTACGGCGAGCCGCATCTGTATACAGTGGAGCTGCGCTTCGAGCAGTCTGGGCGAAAATCAGGGCCCGCTTTGCGCTTTCAGGCCGGCGTGCGGCAGATCACCTACAGCGAAGAGGGCGGCGCGCTGCGGATCTACGTGAACGGCCGGCGGCTCGTTCCCAAGGGCGGCAACTGGGGCTTCAGCGAGTCGATGCTGCGCTACCGCGCGCGCGAGTACGACGCGGCGGTGCGCTATCACCGCGAGATGAACTTCAACATCGTGCGCAACTGGGTCGGACAGATCGGCGACGATGCCTTCTACGAGGCCTGCGACCGCCACGGTCTGCTCGTGTGGCAGGACTTCTGGCTCGCCAATACCAGCGACGGCCCCGAACCCTCGGACGACGCGCTCTTCCTCGCCAACGCACGCGATGTCGTCCGGCGCATCCGTCGCCATGCCTGCGTGGGACTCTACTGCGGGCGCAACGAGGGCTATCCGCCGCCGACGCTCGAGCACGGGCTTCGCAGCCTGCTGGCCGAGCTCCATCCGGATATCCACTACATCCCCAGTTCGGCCGATGGCGTCGTCAGCGGACGCGGGCCCTATCATGCGCTCTCGCCCGAGAGCTACTTCCGCGGCGAAGACACGAAGTTCCACAGCGAGATCGGCGCGCCGGCCATCCCGTCCTATGACAGCGTGCAGGCGATGATGTCGGCCTCGTCCCTCTGGCCTCAGGGGCTGGACTGGGGTATCCATGACCTCTGCCTGCACGGCGCGCAGGGCGGACAGGCCTTTCTCGCCCTGATCGAAAGCGCCTACGGCGGCGCGAGCGGCGCAAAGGAGTGGGTCGAGCTGGCGCAGTTCGTCAACTACGACACCTATCGCGCGATGTTCGAGGCGCAGGGCCGGCATCGGATGGGCGTGCTGCTTTGGATGAGCCATCCCTGCTGGCCGTCGTTCGTCTGGCAGACCTACGACTACTATCTGGAGCCGACCTCGGCGTACTTCGGCTGCAGGAAAGCCGCCGAACCGCTGCACATCCAATGGAATCCGGCGACCGAGCAGGTGGAGGTGGTGAATGCGAGCGCCGGCGCCCACCGGGGCCTCGCCGCGCGGGCCGAGATCCTCGACCCGCATGGAATCAGCCTGGGGATGCAGGAGGCGACGCTCGACTCCGCCGAAGACAGCGTCGCCACGCCGATCGCGCTGCGCTACCCGAAGGATTCGCCCGAGGTTCACGTGCTTCGGCTGACGTTGCGGCAGGGCGGCTCGGAGCTCTCGACGAACACCTATCTGCGCGGTCGCGAGGCGGGGAACTATCGCGCGATCCGGGCCTGGGGGCGGTCGCGGGTCACGGAAAGCACGACCATGCAACGCGACGGCGATGCCTGGCGGTTGACCTCCACGCTGCGCAATACCTCCCAGTGGCCCTCGCTCATGGTGCGGGTGAAGGTGGTGCGGGAGAGGTCGGGCGACCGGATTCTGCCGGCAATCTATAGCGACAACTACCTGACGCTGATGCCGGGCGAGAGCCGCACGGTGGGCTGCGAGGTCGCGCATGCCGATACGCGCGGCGAGAGGCCGAGGGTGGTGGTCGAGTGGTTTCGTTAGGGCGTTACACAGGCCGCGGATTCTACTTCGTCTGGCTCCGCACCGCGGCGATCTCGAAGTCGTGCGCGATGCCCTGGACGGAGTAGACGCGGAGCAGGACCTCGAGTGGCGCGCTGTCGTCCAGTTCGCGCCCCTTGAGCATCTGCTTGAGCTTTTCGCCCGACTCCGGGCTGCTGAGGAACTCCATCGCCGCCTCGGTGGCCTCCATGCCGGTCCCATCCAGAATGAGGACGTAGCCGGTATGCGCGAGGTTCGGCAGCAGCGCGATCGACGCGTAGCTGGTGCTCTCGGTGGACCAGTTGCCGATCACGGCGTAGGAGCCAGGCTCGCCCGGCAGCGGATTCCGGTTGAGGAAGGCGTGCGTGTGAGTCGCGGGGTCTTCCTGCTGGATGAAGTTGAGCTTCGGGTCGAAGAGGCTCAGCCACGGACTCTTGCCGATGAAGATGAAGTTGCCGCGCTGCAGATCCTGCATGTTGATCATGCGCGAGTAGCGTGGAGAGATCTCCTTGCCGAAGCTCGCGGCCACCTTCGACGAAAGCAGCATGACGGAGGTGTCGCCAAAGCTGGTGTAGCGTCTGACGGCGATCAGGCGAACCATCTCCTGCACCTCCGGCGAGACCGCGCCCGACATGACGTTGTTGGGGAAGTTGGGCGCGGAGTATTCGCTGATGCTGACGTCGCGGTGAAGGATCGCTTCGATCAGCAGCAGGTTGGTATCGGCCGCGACCACCGAGACGGAGTTGTTGCTGCGGAAGATGTACTGCGTGATGAGGTTGCTGTTGCGCGGCGCGGCCAGCGGCATGCCGGCGGCCGCAACGGCCGACGTCGCATGGGTGCGCATCGCGAGGACCGACAACCCAACGACGATGGCGATGCCCGCGGCGATGGCGATCCACCACGGACGCAGCCTCGCCGGCGCGTGTGCGATCTCTTCTTCATGCGCCGGCGCGAGCGGCGCAACGGCCTCCGGCTCGACGGGTTCTTCCTTGACCTTGTCGACGGGGCGGTCGCGGAGCTCGAACCGCGGAATGTAGCTGCCGCGCGGGATGACGATCAGCAGCGGCTCGTCCTTGCCCTCGGTCGCGAAGTACTGGTCGAGTTTGCGCCGCAGGTGGCCGACCTGGACTCGCACGATGTTGTCCAGTGTGCCGTCAAAGTTGGGCGGCCGCTTGAGCACCTCGCAGGCGATGTCGCGCTCCTTAATAGGATAGGTATCGTGCAGGGAACGATGGACGACATAAAGCAGAATCTCGCGAAGCTGGCTGGCGCGGGCCAGAACTTCGCTGGCGGCGATGCGCTTCACCAGCGCCTGCCACTCTTTCTGGTCGGGGGTCAGGATCGTTGGGTCGCCGGCGGCCGCCGGAGGTTCCACAAAACTGGGCATCGCTAAAATCCCTTCGAAGTCCTAAGTTGTTGCCTGACAGCGTTTTTACCGTAGACAGACTGTAAATTTGCTTGCTTCTCGGTGCGTCGCAACGAACAATCGAACACGCAATCGGCAGTGAAGTTTTTCTACCCCGAACAGACCATGAGTCTCATGTCCACTGCATCTTACTCGCGTTTCCAGATCGTTGTCAGCAGTTGGATTCGAGCATGCCGCTCGGTCGCCCGGCGCGCTGTCGCGCCGCTTGCGCTGGTCTTGGCGCCGATCGGCATGCTGCATGCGCAACAACCGGCGAAACCATCCATCCAGCCCTGGATGGCGCTTGGCCTGACGCCCGATGCCCGCGCGGCGCTCGTCCTCGGCGAGATGACGCTCGACGAGAAGATCGCCATGGTGCATGGCGCGGAGTGGGAGCACAACATCTGGGTGAACGGCGGCGCGAAGCCCGTGCCGACCGAGATGGTCAGCGGCGCGGCAGGCTATGTGCCGGGCGTCAAGCGGCTCGGCGTGCCGGCGATCCAGATGGTGGACGCCGCGCTGGGCGTCACGCGCGGAGGCTATGCGGGCCGATACTCCACCGTGCTGCCGTCGGCGATCTCCGGCGCGGCGGGCTGGGACGCCAGGATGAGTTACGAGTACGGCGCGCTGGTGGGACGAGAGTTGAAGGACGCGGGCTTCAATATGTCGCTGGGCGGCGGCGTGAATCTCGACCGGGAGCCACGCAACGGACGCAACTTCGAGTACAAGGGCGAAGACCCGATCCTCGCCGGGACGCTCGTCGGCGCGGAGATTCGCGGGCTGCAGGCGCAGGGAGTCATCGGCGACATCAAGCACTTCGCCGCGAACGACCAGGAGACGCTGCGGACGAGCGTGAACGTCGTCATCGACGAGCGATCGATGCGCGAGACGGAGCTGCTGGCGTTTGAGATCGGCATCCGGGATGCGCGGCCGAGCGCGGTGATGTGTTCCTACAACAAGGTGAATGGGCCGTGGGCATGCGACAGCCCGCATCTGTTGACCGATGTGCTGAAGAAGGACTTCGGCTTCGAGGGATTCGTGCTGTCGGACTGGAAGGCGACGCACAGCACCGCCGTGGCGGCCAACGCCGGCCTCGACATGGAGATGCCCGACGGCGGTCATTTCGGCGCGCCCCTAAAGGCTGCGGTCGAAGGCGGCACGGTGCCGGCGGCGCGGCTGGACGACATGGTGCGGCGGATACTGCGGGCCGAGTTTACGGCTGGGCTCTTCGATCACGCCGCTGCCCCGCGCGTGACGGATGTCTTTGCAGGTCTGGCCTTCGCCCAGCGCGCGGCGGAGCAGGGCACGGTGCTGCTGAAGAACGACGGCGGTCTGCTGCCGCTCCAGCCCGCGAAGCTGCGGTCGGTCGTGCTGATCGGCGGACATGCGGATGTAGGCGTGCTGGCCGGAGGCGGCTCGGCGCTGGTCGACCCTCCGGGAGGCAGCGCCGTTCCCACGCCGACCCCGCGCTCCCCCGTATACGACCCCTCCTCGCCGCTGCTGGCGCTGTGGGAGCGGATGCCCGGCGTCGATGTGCGTTATGTTTCGGGCGACGATCCGGCGGCTGCGGCGGTGGCGGCGCGCGCGGCCGACTTGGCGATCGTCTTCGGGGTGCAGCCTTCGCGAGAGGATACGGATCTGACCAGCCTCGCGTTGCCGGATGGACAGGACGCCTTGATCGCCGCGGTGGCCGCCGCGAATCCTCACACCGTCGTCGTGCTGGAGACCGGCGGCGCCGCTACCATGCCATGGGTCGCAAAGACCCCGGCGATCCTCGAGATCTGGTACCCAGGCATCCGGGGCGCGGAGGCCCTGGCGCAGGTGTTGCTGGGCAAGGTGAATCCCGCAGGTAAGCTGCCGATTACCTTTCCTCGCAGCGAAGCCGATCTGCCTCGACCTGTACTTACCTCGCTTACGGATAAGTCGCCGGTCGTGACTTACAACGAAGGGCTGCGAATTGGTTATAAGTGGTATGAAGCGGAGGGTAAGACGCCGTTATTTCCGTTCGGTCATGGTCTTTCGTACACACATTTCACTTACTCGGGACTCCATGTCGATCCGCGCGGCGCTTCGGTTGCGTTCGATGTGCGCAACGCTGGGAAAGTCGACGGCGCGGAGATCTCGCAGGTGTATGTCTCACTGCCTGCGGACGCCGGCGAGCCGCCGAAGCGGCTGGTTGCATGGGCGAAGACGCAGCTTGCGGCAGGCGAGACGAAGCATGTGGAGCTGCCCATCGATCCCCTCTATCTCTCGATCTTCGATGTGGCGGCGAAGCGCTGGCGCACGGTGGGCGGCAAGTATGTCTTTCGCGTCGGCGGCTCTTCGGCCGACACCCCTTTGAACGCAACTGCAACTCTGGCCGCGAAGTAAGCGAGTAAAAACATGAGTCATCCCGAAAGCCGTATCTTGCGCACGATCGCTTTTCTTTGCCTATGCTTCGGCGTGTCTCTCATCCTTCCCGCGCAGCAGGTTCTGCAGACGATCGGCTTCGTCGATACGGCGGGCAAGCCCTCGGGCTTTGTGCTGGAGAGCGTCAAGCGCGATGGGGTTCCGCTGCGCGCGGAGGATCTGCATCATCGGTTGCTGTCGCCGGGAGTGCATGAGCTGACAGCCGATGTTACGGGATCGAGCCTGCAGGCATGGGAGATTTCGATTGCCGACCGCAGCGCCTACTACGGCTTCGGCGAGCGCTTCAATCAACTCAACGAAGCACGCAACGTCGTCTATAACTATTCGAACGATTTAAATGGAAGTAAAGGAATGGGGAGTTATAAACCCATTCCATTTTTTATGAGCACGAAGGGCTATGGCCTTTGGGTGGATACTTACTCCGAGGCCAGCTTCGATCTGAACAGCCAGTCCGCAGTCGCGACGCCGCACCTCGTCATCCGCATGATGGAGAAAAAACTGCGGCTGGTCGTCATCGAAGGCCCGCGCTTTCCATTGATTCTCGATCGTTTCACCGCCCTGGCCGGCAGACAGAAGCTGCCGCCCTACTGGTCGTTCGCACCTTGGAAGAGCCGCGATTATCACCTTAGCGAGGCGGACGTCTATGAGGATATCGAGAAGACGCGGCAGCTTGGACTCCCCGCGTCCGTACTGGTGTTCGATAGCCCGTGGGCCACGAACTACAACACCTTCCAACTGAATGCGAAGCAGTTCGCCGATCCGCCGGCGATGGTGAAGCGTGTCCATGACGCAGGCTTCAAGTTATGCCTTTGGCTAACTCCTTTTACAAACAGTTTGACGGATATGCCAACCGAACCCGGCTTTGCGAGTAAGATCCCGCAGACCGCCGCGAGTAACTACGCGGAGGCAGCGGCCAAAGGGTACTTCGTCAAGGACGATGCGGGAAAACCTTACCAGACGAAGTGGTGGAAGGGAACGGGCGCGCTGATCGACTTTACCAATCCCGACGCGAAGCGCTGGTGGCAGGCACAGGTTCGACAGGCCGTTCAGCAGGGCGCGGACGCCTTCAAAGACGATGCGGGTGAAGGCGAGTTTGTCGGCGATGCACGCTTCGCCAGCGGCGAAGATACACGCCTGATGCGTACCCGCTACA
This sequence comes from Granulicella rosea, assembly GCF_900188085.1. GTDB lineage: Bacteria > Acidobacteriota > Terriglobia > Terriglobales > Acidobacteriaceae > Edaphobacter > Edaphobacter rosea. The sequence continues at coordinate 53,910 of NZ_FZOU01000008.1, read as the reverse complement.
CCGTGCTTTATAACCAGGCGATGGAAGAGGTCATCGAGCGAGATCTGAAGGGAAACGGCGTACTCTTCAGCCGCAGCGCGTCGGTCGGCAGTCAGAATCTGCCCTTCGCGTGGGGCGGGGACAATGCCGAGGACTTCCACAATGAGAGCGGCCTGCCCACGGTGCTGCGTGCAGGCCTCAGCGCGGGGCTCTCGGGCATCTCGTTGTGGGCGTCCGATACGGGCGGCTACGTGAAGACGCAGGCGCATACCGTCGACCCCATATTGTTCAGCCGGTGGACGGAGTTCTCCGCCTTCTCGCCAATCATGGAGGTTCACTCGGAGTTGAATCTCGGCCCATGGGATTACGGCCAGCAGGCGCTCGATATCTATCGTAGATATGCGGTGCTGAACATGAGCCTCTTTCCGTATCGCTACGCAGCCGCTCAGGAGAGCGCGCAGAACGGTATGCCGATGATGCGCGCCCTGGTGCTCGATCACCAGGACGACGACATGGCGAGGCTGGCCGAGGATGAGTATGAGTTCGGACCAGACTTCCTTGTGGCGCCGGTGATTACAGGCGGGACGCAGCGCACAGTGTATATTCCCGAAGGGCTCTGGCGCGATGCATGGACGGGCAAACTTGTGCCCAGCCGCAAGACGATCCTCGTCGATGCGCCGCTCGACATGCTTCCGTTGTATGTGCGCGACGGCGCCGTGATTCCGAAGATTCCTGAAGACGTCATGACGCTTGTACCTGCGTCTCAGGTAAAGATTGCGGGAGTGCCCGCGCTCGATAACAGGCGCGTCTATGAGATGTATCCGGCGTATGTCGAATCCGGCGGCAGGGAGACGGTAGACTTCGAAGGCCGCAAACTGGTGCGTTCGGTAAGAGCGGATGGCGGGCGTCTCACCATCGACGGCGCCGCGGCGGAGATCGAGCTGCGATGGCGGTTTGAGAGGCCGATGCATGTGACCGTCGATGGAAGGAGCGTTGCGGTGCAGACGGGCGAGCATGGCGACTTCATTCGCTTGCCCCATGCTGCGCATACGGAGGTGAACTGGAGCGTGCCTGCGACACCGATTCTTTCGGGCGAAGATCCTTCGACGCCGGTCTCGCGGTTGGGTCTTCCGGTCTGGCGCGCACGGCATGAACGCAAGCTGTCGGAGAAGGCTTCGGCTGGCAAGGTGGATGTGGTCTACCTTGGAGACTCCATCACCGAGCGTTGGGAGTCGGGCGACTACAGGCCGGTGTGGGATTACTACAACAAGGATCGGCATGCATTGAACCTGGGCTTCTCCGGAGATACTACCGGCAACTTACTATGGCGTATGACGACGGGCGGCGAGTTGGATGGACTTCACCCCAGGGTCGCGGTATTGCTCATCGGCACCAACAACACCTCGGAGAAACATACGGACTGGACCGCCGCGGAGGATGTGCAGGCGATCGACCGAATCGTTAGCGAGGCGCGTATACGCATGCCTGAAGCGAAGATCATTGTGATGGGCATATTGCCTGCCGGAAAGGGCCAGGAGAAAGAAGATCTCGACGGTGCGATCAACGCCGAGCTTCAGAAGCGATATGCCGCGGGCAGCGTCGATGGCGTGGAGTTTCTCGACTTATCTTCCGTCTTTCGCAAGCAGGGTAAGTTGCAGACCTGCCTTTATGCGGAATCGCGCACCACGCCGCCGGAGGGAGCAGTGCATCCGACGCCTCTCGGGCAGGCGCGCATTGCCGCGATGCTGGAGCCGGTGCTTGCAAGAGATCTGGGCGTCGCGGCGAAGCAACCCTTTGTGTTGACCGATCCACTCTGCCGATAAAGTTCGAATCTATAAGTGAGGAAACCATGAATAAACTGCATCTACTCTTACTCCCCGTGGTTGGACTTAGCTGCGTTCTGCATGCGCAGACGGAAAACTCCATGCCGGATATCACGCAGCAACAAACGTATAAATTGATGCGCGCCTCCAGTAAAGAGGCCACCGGCGGCAACGCGGACTATCGCAAGGTCACGCCCGGCGAGACGCTCACCATCCTCGATGCGGACGGTCCCGGCATGATCTCGCATATGTGGTTTACGGTGGCGATGTCCGAGCCTTATTCGTTGAAGCGCATCGTCATGCGCATCTACTGGGATGGCGAAGAGAACCCCAGCGTGGAGACGCCGCTTGGAGACTTCTTCGGCCTCGGCCTTGGCATCGTGCAAAGCTGGCAGTCCACCTTTCTCTCGGTCGGCAACAGCCAGGCGATGAACTCGTTCTTTCCCATGCCCTACGGGAAGCACGCCCGCGTGACCATTACGAACGAGGGCAAGACCTCGATCAATTCGCTCTACTACAACATCGACTATCGCAAAGACAATCATCCGTTGCCGCCGAACACGCTCTACTTCCACGCGCAGTACCGCCAGGCGCAGCCCAACAAGGGATGGACGAATCAGTGGTATGAGAACTCCGACCCGATGATCAACTACAAGCGCAACACCGACGGCAAGGATAACTACGTCTGGTTCGAAGCGAAGGGGCACGGTCAGTATATCGGCGTCACCATGTCGATCCTGCAGAATCAGGATGGCTGGTGGGGCGAAGGCGACGATATGTTCTACATCGACGGAGAGACGATGCCGGGCACGATCGGCACAGGCTCGGAGGACTACTTCCTCGGCGCGTGGGACTTCGGCTCCGCCTTCTCCTATCCCATGTACGGCGCGCCGGTGGTCGAGAAGGAGATCGCAGGCAGCCGGTCGAGCGTGTATCGCTTTCATCTCGATTCGCCTGTGCCATTTACGAAGTCGATGAAGGCGACGATCGAGCATGGCCATGCCAATCAACGGTCGGATAACTTCTACTCGGTTGCGTACTGGTACCAGAGCGAGCCGCATATGCCGTTCCCGGCGCTACCCCCGGTGGACGATCGTATCCCCAGGCTGCAGATCGTGGGTGGACCGGGAAACGACAGCCCGAATAAGCCTGCGGGCAGTCTTCTTCCACGGTAAGTTGTAAGTCGACAAAGAAATGCCGGGCGACATGCCCGGCATTTTTCGTTCTCTTACTTCTTCGGCATATCCCAGTTATCGCTGCGGAAGGGCGCCATCGGCAGATCCGCGCTGTTGTAAACATTGCAGCCGACGGGATCCTGCGAACGGGCGTAACGCACCGCGACCGGCTCCGCAACCTGCGGGCTCGATACGACGATGGAAGTGCCTTCGATGATCGCCGTCGCGGGGTAGAACTGTCGATCTGCGCCCGCGATCGCAAAGTTCGGGATGGCGCCTCCGACTGCCTTCAGGCCGCTTGCATGCGATAACTCGACACGAATTTTATTGCCTTCGATCTTTATTCCGGTATAAGTTGGGCCAGTATCTTCGATGTTTTCCTGATAGACACGATGCAGGGCAAGCATGGCGAGGCGTTCGCCGACCGGGCGCTTGTTATGCGGATGGATATTGCCGGATTCGCCCACATCGATGGCGACGGCCATGCCCATGTCGGGCAGCGATTCGACCAGCTCCTGCTGCTTTTCGCGCATGTTGTCCCAGCCGCCGCTCCACTCGCCGTGATTCGGCAGTTGAACGAGGTAGAAGGGAAGATGCGGCTGGTTGAATTGCTCGCGCCAGCTCGTAATCAAGTGGGTCATCAGAGTGGGATAGGCATCGGCGTGGTCGGCGTTGTTCTCTCCCTGGTACCAGATCGCGCCGCGCATGGCATAGTCCCTGAGCGGGTGAATGTTGCCATTGTAGAGCGCGCTGGCGACCATGATGGTGCGCAGGGGCAGAACAGGCTCGGATCTCGCCGCCTCGGCGCTCAACGGCGCGCCCTGGTGCTCCAGCCGCCAGGTCCACGGGCCCCATAGCGGGATCTTCACGGCGTCGTTCTTGCCGCTGCCGGACTCCGGCACGCTGAAGTTCGTCAGCTTCGACCCCATATAGAGCCCTGCCGGCTGACGCGCGAAGACGCGCACCACGATGGTGTGGACGCCGGGCTTCAGCAGGGAAGCCGGCACCGGATACGCGATGTTGTGACCATCGGGCAGCGCATCGGTCGCGGACGCCCCTACTTTGACGCCGTCAAAGTACGTCGTGTCCACCTCGCGCATCGGGCCAAGATCGAGGTTGGCCGGCTTGTCGTATTTGCGATCGGGAAGCGTAATCTCCTTGCGCATCCATATACTGGCAGCGCCCTTCAAACCCATCGCGGGGCCGGTATTGGGCAGGGAGGTGCTTTGCCAGTCCGTCGCGAGCATCGCCTGTTTCAGGTCGGTGCTGCCCGTGTCGCGCGCATCGTTCGCGGTCTCCCACGCGGCGAGGTTGGCCTTCATCTGCTCGGGCGGCACGGCGGCGCGCATCTCCGCGAGCTGCTTCGTCGCGGCGGCGGAGAAGAGAGGATCGGCCTGCAACAGGGGAAAGGGCGTCCACGCCTCCGCCGGCGTATTGCCGACCGAAGAGTTCACGATGCCGACCGGCACATGCAGGGCCAGCAGCAGCGTGCTGCCGAAGAAGTAACTGACCGCCGAGAAGTTCTTCGCCGTCTCCGGCGTTGAGACGACCCACTCGCCCTTCAACGTATCGGTGGGGTCGACGACAGGATTGCGGGCTACGGTAAAGATGCGGAGCTGCGGATGGTTCGCTGCGGCGAGCTCCTGCGGCAGGTTGCGAACGATGGCCAGACTGATCTCCATGTTGGACTGCCCGGAGGCCAGCCAGACCTCTCCGACGAGCAGATCGTGGATGGCGATCTTATTCGAAGGGCCGGTGACCTTCATCTCATACGGGCCGCCGGCGGGCATGCTCGCCAGCTCCACACGCCAGTTGCCGACGGAATCGGCTGTGGCCTGCAGCTCCTGCCGGCCCAGCTTTACCTGAACGGCTTCGCCCGGCGCGGCTGTTCCCCAGACCGGGATCGGCCGGTCGCGTTGCAGAACGCCATGATCGCTGAACAATGGGGAGAGCTTGACCTCGGCCGAGGCGACGGCTGTCAGCGCCAGATGCGCGAACAGCAGGGAGCGAAATTTCATGCGGCGGTCTCCAACGAACTCCCTCAGTGTAGGGCGCGGGCTTTGGCGCTGTGCAGTAACAATTACCGTAAGGCGGTCCGATCCCCGCGGCGGTTACGTTGCAGCGCGCGAGGAGACCCGCCCCGCACCATCCTGCTGACGGAAGCAGCCCGTGTCCTATTGCCGCCATTGTGTCTCACGGCTCCGTGCCGGGGTGCGGGCGCGCCCTCCGATGCCGCGCTAAGTATAAGAAAAATCTAAGAATTACCGTAAACATTCGATTCGATGACCGTAACACCCTTCCAGTCGCGGCGGTGGAACGCATAGGTTGATCGCGTTCGGTAAGACAGCCCCGCGGCGACATCCAACCTGCCCCGGTCGCTGCTTTCAAGTATCGCCCAGGAGATCATCATCATGAATAACCGCTTCACGTCTTCGTCTCTCACCAGAGGCATGTTCGTCGCCACTGCCTTCGGCTTGCTCATGTCCACGGTCGGCTGCGGTATCGGCGGCGGCGGCGCCGATACCGCAGCGTCCACCCAGGTTGCGGCCGCCACGCCGGCCTGGGGGAATGTCCACGGCGGTCAGCAGCCGGTAACCGGAGCTGCCGTAACGATCTATGTCGCGGGCGTGAATACGCCAGGCTCGGGCACGGGATATGGCTCCGGCGCCGTCGCGCTTGCCTCGACGACCACCGACAGCAGCGGCGCCTTCAACTTTCCGGCGGGGACTTACACCTGCCCCACGCCGACCCAGCAGGCGTATATCGTTGCGAGCGGCGGCAACCCCGGACTGACCGGCGTGAACTCCAACATCACCCTGATGGCCGCGCTTGGTCCCTGCCCAGCCGGCGGCAACCTCATCGCCACGGTTCCGTATATCGACATCAACGAGGTGACGACGGTCGCGGCCGTGTGGGCGTTGCAGCAGTTCATGGCTCCCCCGGCGACCGGCAACGTCGGCGCTCCGCAGATCGGCGCGCCGAATACGACGTACAGCAACGGTCTCTCGGGCGGGAACGCCATGTCGGTCCAATCCGCCGTGCAGGGCATGAACAACGCCTTCGTCACTGCGAAGGTGCTGGCCGACGTCTCGACCGGGCTATCGCCGAACACCGCCTACAACGCGTACGCGACCCCCGAGACCGCGAAGATCAACACGCTGGCGGACATCCTCAGCTACTGCGTGAACAGCGATCCGGCCAGCTCGGCGCACTGCCAGAACCTTAGCAACGCGACCACGCCCGCCGGCCAGACCACGGCCGTCGATACCGTGCAGGACGCCTGGTACATGGCGCAGAATCCGATCAATAATCTGACTACGCTCTACGGATATATCTCGGGCAGCGGCACGCCCTTCCAGCCGTACCTCGGCGTTCCGGGCGGCGTCTCGGCCGCCTACTTCAACGACACGACGATCGCGATCAACTACGCGCCGCTGGGTCCGAATACGCTGCGCGGAGTCGCGAACGCGAACGACTTTGCCCTGGCCAATGCATCCGACGTCGCCATCGACATGTACGGCAACCCCTGGTTCGTCAACCGTGCGCAGGTGGCTGCTTACAACGGTGACGGACTGGTCTACACCACCTACGTCGATACCCAGAGCATCTCCGAACTGGGGGTCGACGGCAGTGTGCTGGTGAACCAGATCGCGTCGTACACGCCCTCGACCACGGGCGGAGCGATTCCGCTGTTGACCACCCCGCCTGCGGGTGGATCACGCAGCTTCGGCGCCTTCCCGGGCGATCTCGCCATCGACCTGACGAATCGCGCGTGGGTGACCAACACGATCGACTACGCGGGCTCGTACAACGCGAAGGTTGGTACGACGGTGGTTGGGGTCGGCAGCGTCGGCATCTTTCCGGGATCGACCGGCGCCGGCACAAATGCCATCGGCGGCAATGCGAACCTGACCAACGGTACGGGATACGTGACCGGCGCGCAGCCCTTCGGCATTGCGATCGACGGCAGCAACAATGCGTTCATCAGCACGAACGCGACGCCGGCCTCCAACGTCTTCGAAGGTCTCAGCTTCGCGAAGATGTCCGCGACGGATGGCAGCGGGTACACGGTCGCCACGGGCAATGCGGCTGGGCTGCCCACCAACGGACAGGCGTTCCTCGACATCGACACCAACCCCAGCGTGACCGGCGGTCTGGTATGGGCGGCGAGTCCGACGGCCTGCGCTGTAACCGGGCAGCTTTACTCCGGCACGAACAGCACGACCGACTACGGGCTGATCTCGCAGTACTCCGGCAGCACGGCGGCGGCGCTGGGCGGCAGCGAGGTGGCGACGTCGCTCTCGAACGCCTCGACCGGCGCGGGAACTACGGGCATCACCGGCAACTGCGGCGCAACGACGGACTATGTCGGCCAGGTGGCCTCGACTTCCTTCGCAAACCCGTACGCTCTTGCAGTCGACCGCAATAACGGCGTATGGATCAGCGATCAATTCAACGCGACAACCAAGAGCGGCTTCGACGGCCTGACGTATCTCAGTGCGGCGACCTCCTCCGCGGGCTCGATTCCCAGCAGCTATTACATCTTCAACGGCGTGCTGCCGACCTCGGCTACTGCCAGCACCCCTGCCGTGGGCGTCGCGGGTACGACGCTGACCGCCCCGGCCCGCCTGGCGGTGGATGGCAATAACAATGTGTGGGTCACCAATAGCGGCAACTCAAGCGTGACCGAGGCGACCATCAATCCATCGACGGGCGCCATCACCTTCCTTACTCCCGGACAGGGGACCAACCCAATCATCAGCGGCACGACGAAGGAGTTCGGCAACAACACAGCCGGCGCCTATGGCGTTGGCTTCCTCCACACCCTCGCTACGCCGACCGGCATCGCCATCGATCCCTCGGGCAATGTGTGGGTGGCGAACCAGAGCAACAACGGTTCGCTCGCATACACCGCGTCCAATGGTTCGAAGCCCTTTACGGGCTACTCGACGACGATGATCGTAGGCGCGGCGGCCCCGGTCATTACGCCCAAGGCGCTTGCGGTGAAGTACTCCAAGATCGGCAGCAAGCCTTAGTTTGTAACACCTGCCGATCGTTTTACAGAACGTGGAGAAGCAATGCGCAACGTTGTTGGATCCGTACTAATTCGCATGGTTGTCTTCGCCGTGACAGGCGGTGTGCTGGGGTGCAGCTCCGGCTCCAGCCCCGTCCCGCCCGTCACGGTGACGATCTCCGGAGCAGGTCAGGTCCGGGCCAGCGCGAGCGCACAGCTCTCCGCAACCCTCACGAACACGAACAACACCAACGTCACCTGGCAGGTCAACGGCGCGGCTGGCGGTTCAGCCGCGACCGGGACCATCTCAGCCACGGGATTGTATGTGGCGCCCGCAACGCTGCCTTCTCCGAATGCCGTCACCATCACCGCCATCAGCCAGGCATCCCCTTCAGCGAGCGCCTCTGTCCAGGAGACGATCCTGAACCCTCTCCCCATCCTGGCCGCCGCGACTGCGACGCCCACCGGCTCAACGGGCGCGCTGCTGCTGGATGTCCGCGGCTCGGGCTTCGTCGCGGGCTCACAGATACAGCTCGCCGGCGCAACGCAGACGACGCAGGTCATCTCCTCCAGCGAGTTGCAGGCGACGTTCAACCCACTGGGCGCCGCATCTGTTACCGTTTCGGTGACAAATCCCGATCCCGGCTCTTCCCTATCCAATGTGTTGACCGTGTCTCTGCCGATCGTGATGGTCGGCGTATCCGGCGCGGCGCAGACGAGGCTCGGCCAGACGACACAGTTTGCGGCGACCGTCAGCGGTAGTTCGAACACCGCGGTGACCTGGCAGGTGAACGGTGTCACTGGCGGCGCGACCGCGACCGGAACCATCTCGGCGACGGGGCTTTACACCGCGCCGGCGGTCCTGCCCGCGCCTAATACGGTGACTATCGCCGCTGTAAGCCAGGCATACACGACCGTGTCGGGCTCGCTGCAGGAGACCATCCTCAATCCTGTTTCGACGGTCAGCGCGGTGGTTCCCACCCTGACCAACACGGCAGGCACAGTGCTGCTGGATGTGACCGGCACGAGCTTCGCAGGCGGCGCGCAGATACAGGCTGGAGGCTCCAGCCTGACTACGACATGGATCTCCGCGACCGAGCTGCAGGCAAACTATAACCCGGCCGCGGGCGCAACCTCCGTCACCATCACCACGCTGAATCCCAACGATGGCGCGATCGCCTCCAACGCACTGACGGTAACGCTGCCCACGATCTATGCCTATACCGGGCCTGTGCCGGCGGACGAGACGCTTTCGCCTTACTTCACCATGTCGGCGGGCGGAGTGCCGCTGCACGCTTACTGGTCTACCGTGCGCTCAGTCAACTTCGCGCAGTTCAAGTCGGGATTTACAGGCCAGTACTACTATCCGGACGCTCCCTACAACGCGACCTCCGGCATCGCGACCTTCGCCTCCATTCAACTCAATGGGAGCAGCCAGGTTTCGATCGCGCCCGTCTCCGGCTACCCGAAGACAGGCGCCATTACAAGCTCCAGCCAGGTAAAGATACTGCCCGCGGGCGCGATCGATCCTGCCGCCATCTCGATCGTCAACGGCGCCATCCAGTTCACGGTCGCGCAGACGGGTGTGCCGCTGCAACTGACGATCGAGGTCGATGGCGACTGGCTGAACTCCGTCCATCTCTTCGTCAATCCATTCGAGGTGGCCCCGGTGGGCGGCTCCATCATCCCGCCGGGCTACATCACCCAGGCCACGATCGACTCCTATAAGAGCCCCTATATCTTTCAGCCGGGAGAGTACTGGATCAACGGCAATATCGACTTTCGCGGAGACTCGGATATTTACCTTGAAGACGGCGCCATTCTCAAGTGGGTCACACCGTTCTACCCGCAACTGAACACTAACCCCATGATTACTCTGGGTGGCAACCCAGCGGCCCCGAACGTCAACATGTATCTGCATGGCTCAGGCATCATCGATGGACAATCGGCCCAGCAGTATGCGGCGAACAACGGCAATGGCTGCGGATATAACGCGCTGCTGCTCGCCATCAACAACCTCAACCTGACGGCGACGAACAAGGCAGGCGTGGATGGCGTCATTCTGCGCAACTCCTGCACGTTCAACATGCCCATCAGTAAGGTGGTGGGCTATCCCTCGAATCACTTCGTCATCAACAATGTAAAGATACTCGGCTTTCAGGGTAACTCCGATGGCATCGACATCTTCACCGACCAATATCTCGATATCACCCACTCTTTTTTTCGTACCGCTGACGACCTGATTGTGGTCTACCAGCAGAATATTCCATCCGCTTATCCGACGGCGCACATCACGGCGACGAACAATATCCTGTGGAACGAGTTAGCGCATGCTCTCGCCGTCGGGTCGTCGGATAACTCCACCTTGGCCTCCGACCCCGTCGCCGTGGACACCGTGCTCTTCGATCACAACGATGTGATCCACGACACGGGCAAGGCATTTCTCCTCGGTGTATTCCAGACCGAGTACGGCATCATCCAGAACATCACCTTCAGCAACAATACGATCGAAGAGACAAAGTCCGCGATCGGCGTCTTTACCAGTCCTGCTCTTGCAACCTCGAATCCCGGGGTCATCGGGTCCGTCACCTTCAGCAATATCAACATCACCGCCGCGCAGCAGGTCAATACCGTCAACACCTATGTCGTGCCGCTTCCCAACATACAAATGCTCGTGCAGCTTCCCTATGGCGACAACTATATCGGCGATGGAACCACCACCAGCGCAAGCCCCGCGGTGATCCAGGGCCCCATCGTCTTCAACAACGTCGTCGCGGATGGCAAGCCGGTCGTTGCGTACACCAATTCGCCGGGTTATCTCAACGCGCTGGGAAATGCAGTGCCGGAGAACGTGATTGCAGCAGGCGTGACCTTGCGAAATGCGACCTACGGCGCCTTCATCAATGAGCCCTCACAGGTCGCGGGCGACATCCTGGCGCCTTACTGCGGCAGCGCGCGCTGTCCGTTGCAGCCTTAGCCTCATCGCTTCGCATCGACGATCTCATTGCAACGCACAGCACCATGGTAAGGAGCAAGTGAATGCCGGCCCGAATCTTCCCACTCTTTCGCGCGTTGTTGCATCACGCTTTCGCGCGTACGAGCCTCATTCGTGGTCTATCTCTTCTGCTTTGGGTTGGAGTTCTTACGCATCGAGCGCTCGCCCAGGGAACCGATGTCGCACGGTATAACCCCGTCGCCGATCCCGCGGCCACTGTCCTTGCCGGACATGCACGCTTCACCGTCTTGACTCCGCAGTTGATCCGTATGGAATGGTCTGCGGAGAATCGTTTCGAAGATCGCCCATCGCTGGTCTTCCTGAACCGGCGCATGCCTGTGCCGGCCTTCGAACAGCGCATTGAGCGCGGCGTACTTCATCTGCACACCGCGAGTGTCGACCTGACCTACGACACACGCTCGCGGGATGCATTCACCGCGGCCAATCTTCAGATCAAGTTGCGTGTCGCGAACCGCATCGTGACGTGGCGCCCGGGAGACTCCTCCAGCGGCAACCTCATGGGCACCACGCGAACGCTCGATAACGCCGTCGGCGAGAAGACCCTCGAGCCGATGGAACAGGGCTTGATCTCTCGCGACGGTTGGGCGCTCGTGGACGATTCCGCAAGACCCTTGTTCGATGCCGACGACTTCACCTTCGCCAAAGGCGAAAAAAGCCCATGGCCATGGGTCATTGCACGTTCGCCGGGCGCCGCGCTCGACTGGTATTTCTTTGCGTATGGACATGCGTATCGGCAGGCGCTGGGCGATTTCGTGCAGGTCGCCGGCCGCATTCCGCTGCCACCGCGCTTCGCCTTCGGCAGTTGGTGGTCGCGCTACTGGGCCTATAGCGATGAGGACCTGAAGACGCTCGTCCATAGCTTTCAACAGAACACCACGCCGCTCGATGTGTTGGTGGTGGACATGGACTGGCACAAGACCGTCGGCAGACTGGCGGGCGAACGGGATCAGTCTGGGCATCTGCTCGGCTGGAGCGGCTACACGTGGGATAATCTGCTCTTTCCTCATCCCGCTGAGTTACTCGACGACTTACATCGCGAGGGAGTGAAAGTAACCCTTAACCTGCATGAGGCCTCCGGTATTCAACCATGGGAAGAAGCTTATCCAAACATGGCGAAGGCTCTGAAGATCGATCCTGAAACACGCCATTACGTGCCCGCCAACTTCACCGATAAGAGGTTCACCGACGCGGCGATGGAGTTCGTGCATCATCCGCTCGAAAAGCAGGGCGTCGACTTCTGGTGGCTCGACTGGCAACAGGAGAGCACCACCGGCATCGCGAATCTCAACCCGACATGGTGGCTCAATTACGTTCACTTCACCGACCAGCAGCGCGAGGGCAAACGCCCTCTGCTCTTCCATCGCTGGGGTGGGCTTGGCAATCATCGCTACCAGATCGGTTTCTCGGGAGACACTTACTCGACGTGGGATTCGCTTGCCTTCCAACCATGGTTCACAGCGACGGCCGCCAATGTCGGCTACGCCTATTGGAGCCACGATATTGGCGGTCATATTCCTGGCGAGGTCGACCCCGAGCTCTATACCCGCTGGGTCCAGTTCGGCGTGCTGAGCCCCATACTGCGCACTCATACGACCAAGGCCGCCGATGGCGAGCGACGGCCTTGGGCCTATCCCGAACCATACTCCGACATCATGCGCGGCAGCTATCGATGGCGGCTGTCGATCGAACCATATCTCTACACGGAAGCTCGTAAGACGTACGACACGGGGGTCGCGTTCCTGCATCCTCTTTATTACGATTGGCCCGAAGAGTCCGCCGCATACAACACCCGCAATGAGTATGTCTTCGGTTCGTCGCTGATCGCCGCGCCTATCGTCAAACCCATCGATCCGGAATCGAAGCTGGCTTCGCAGACGGTGTGGATACCGCCCGGAGAATGGATCGAGACATCCACGGGCACTCGTCTGCAGGGGCCTACCCAGGTGGAGCGCAGCTTCTCGCTCGATCAAACGCCGCTCTATGCTGCGGCTGGCGCCATCATCCCGATGCAACCCGAGATGCAGGCTACCGGCCAGTTGCCCGTGGATCCTCTGATCGCCACGATCTACCCGCTGCAGCAATCGCAGCGGTCGAGTTACACGTTGTATGAAGATGGCGGCAATGCGGAGGCCTATCAGCATGGCGAATGCGCGTGGACAGGCATACAAGCCAGGCAGATGGGCGACGATCTCACGGTTGAATTTGTGCCAGCGCGCGGCACATATCCCGGCATGTTGCAGGAACGGCGTCTACGCGTTGTCCTGCCCGCGGACTGGCCGCCGACATCCGTCACCGTGAATGGCGCTCCTCTCGATGCCGCGTCTGAGCATGATGCGACTGGCTGGCATTACGATGGCGACACGCTCTCCACCATCGCGACGACGCGCGCTTATCCGGTGAGCGAAGATGTCGTGATCGTCTTCCATCGCGAGAGCGGTATGCTCCGGCAGAGAGCCCTGCTGAACGGCTTTCCAGGTTCCATCGCACGGCTGAAGGCGGCGCTTGGACTTCTGAATGCGTCGTGGCCCGCGGCGCTGCCGCCGAATGTGTTGATCGAGGCGGCGCAGACCGGCGATCGCATCGGATACCGGCCTGCCAGCGCAAAATCCGAGCTTATATCGTTCTGGGATAGATATCGTGAAGCGCAGGCTTCCGTGGAAGAGTTGCGCAAGAAGGCCTCTCTCACGGATAGTCAACTGATCGATCACGTCGCCGTCCCGGGAGACATGGAGAAGATCAGGAAGTCGTTGCCGCTGTTTCGCACCGGCGTGATCGAGGCCACAGCCTTGCTCAAGGATGGTCAACCCGCTGGAGACAACGCAGTGCTCTCCCACGGATCGAAGGGCAAGCCCGCCGAATAATGGAATGGATTGAGGACATATTATGTTGAATAACTTGCAGTCTTTTTTCTTATCGCTCGACGCGCGGGCCTCATCGAAGTTTCTTTCGCCACGCAGCGCTGCGCTCTGTCTCTGCCTGATGGGAGCATGGATGGGTCCGTTATGCGGCGCTGCCTCTGCACAGCAGGTGAGCAACCATGCGGTGCGGATTGAGGTAAGCAAGACGGGCGCACAGCCGGAGGAGACGATCTACAGCAGAGTCGACGACGCCTGGGCGCCGGCTTTGTCCGCGACCGCCTCCACGGTGCGCGTCACGACCGGCGACGGGATGAAGGTCTGCGCGCTCACTCAGACGCGCGAGATCGAGCATGGCCTGCTCCTGCAAGGAGACTGTGGCGTTGGCCAGTATGAACAGCGCGTCACCTTCTCCGCGGTGGATGATGTACTCGACGTGACGACGAGACTGATGCTCGGAGCAAAAGCCAACGTGCATGCGGTCGAAGATCGCTACGACTTTCTGCCTGAACGGCATGCATCGGTGGATGTTCTCAACGGGCCTCTGGACTTCGTGTGGTCGCAGAACATCAAGAGCCAGGTGGACGATGTTGTCGCGACCAATCAATTCAAATCTCCCGTCGTGATGATGCAGCAGGGAGAGCTATTCGCGGCGATCACACCCGTGCTCAGCGACCGTCTTGTGGAGCCGCTGGCGCTCGATCTCGATGTCACCTCGGACAAGCATCCCTGGATGTCCTACGGAGCCATCACCTCCACGCCGCACGGACATAGCTACTATCGGCGCGCGGTCGACCAGCAGCCCAGGGTGGTCGCGCAGGAGATCGTCTACTCGTATCGCATCACGGTCTCGCGTCAGCCTGTGAAGCTTGGCTATCGCCGCATGGTGCGTGACCTCTGGACCCAGTATGGACACCCCGCGCTGCTGGATTCGCCGGACATGCAGCGGAACACGATACGGCCTGAACTTGTCTCCTTCACCGCGTGGAGCGACGAGGCCTGGCACGCCTATGCAGACAAGGTTTATTCGGAGTGGGACTGCGGCGGCAAACGATGCGGCACGCTCGCCAGTAACCGCAACGTACTGGGCGATTGGACGCAGCGTGGATCGCATCCCGACGCCTGGTTCAACGCCTGGTTCCAGACACTGCGCACCGCGTATGGCTGGTACCTGGAGGGAAAGAAGACCAACGACACCGCGATGATGGCGAAGGCGGATAGCGTGTTGACGCTCTCTTTGACGGCTCCGCAGAAGGAAGGCGCCTTCGACACGATCTATCTTCGCGAGTCGAATAAGTGGTATCCCGACGATGGCTGGGCCGGCTATGCGGAGGATTATCATGCGTTCTGCATGTCGTGGCAGGCCTATTGGATGCTGCGCTGGGCGGTCGATCTGGAGCCGCAACGCAAGGCGGAGGTGATGCGCTTCATCGAGCCCTATGCGAAGTTCCTGCTGAAGCATCAGCTCGCAAGCGGCGTCATTCCATCCTGGTACGATGCCTCGTTCAAGCCACGCGCGGACTTTCGCGACTTCAATGGAGAGACGGGCGCATCCGCGCTCTTCCTCGCCTACCTGGGTTCGATCACGGGCGACCAGCAGGATATCGCCGCCGCCGAGCGGGCCATGAACTTCGTCACCGAACAGGTGATTCCGCGACAGCGCTGGTTCGACTTCGAGACCTACTTATCCTGTGCGCGAAAGCCATACGACTTCTTCGATAAGTGGACCGCGCAATATCCGCAGAATAACCTGGCTGAGATACAGACCGTGCAGGCCTGGTTACTGCTTTATCAGACGACGCATAAGAAGCTCTATCTCGATCGCGGTACGGCCGGGCTGGACTACCTGTTGCTGACGCAGCAGGTGTGGAACAACCCCATGTTCACACCGCGCCTGCTTGGCGGATTCACCACACAGAATACGGACGCGGAGTGGAGCGACGCGCGTCAGGGATATGCGGCGACGCTCCTCTACGATTACTTCCGCGAGACGGGTAACTTCGAATATCTGGAGCGCGCCGTATCCGCCGCGCGTTCCACCTTCGCGGTTGCGCCGTATGAGAACTGGGCGCATAACGGTCACCCTGACGGCCCCGGCGCCATGACCGGCTTCCACTGGGGCACCGGCAGTGCGATGACGTCGATTGAGATGCTGTGGCCCGCGCTCGGCGATGCATATATCGATCTGAAAGCGGGTAAGGGCGTGGGTTTTGACGAATGCAGCCTGCGCGCTGTGGTCGTCGGCGGCGAGACTATCTCGTTCGAGATCGACTCGCGCAACCGGCAGCGAATGTTCTCGGTCCACTTTGCCAACGTCGATCCGGCGCGGCAATATCTTGTCTCATGGAACGGTAAGTCCGCGAAGAAAGTTACAGGCAAGGACTTACTTGCACACGGTCTTACTGTAGGTCCCCTGTAACTCATGAAAGGAAGTGCGATGTCTCTACTGCCCATGAAGGATGCCGTTCTGATTACGAGCGGCGATCTACGCGAATCCGCGAACCGCGCCTGCTGGCCCGCGCAACAGGAGTTGGAGCGCCGTCTGATCGAGCGCTTCGCAGCCGAGGGCGTCGTCCTGCGCCGCGCTGTGGCCGTTACGCCTGAACGCGGTCACGGCTTTGTGTCCAGCCAGCGTGAAGGCATGGATATCTTCACCGAAATCGACCCCACCGCCAACCTCGTCTTTGCGACGGCTGCGTGGCAGTACTCGCATCACGTGTTGCCCGGTCTGCGCAGCCACCGGGGACCAATCCTGACGGTGGCAAACTGGTCCGGTCAGTGGCCCGGTCTGGTCGGCCTCCTCAACCTCAATGGATCGCTGGTGAAGACGGGCCAGCCCTTCAGCTCGCTGTGGAGCGAGCACTTCGACGACGCATGGTTTATCGAGCGGCTTCATGAATGGGTGACGACAGGTCATGTCGATCATCGTGTCTCCCATGTGCGCAGCCTCGACGACGTGAAGCTGCCGCCGCGGCAGGCAGAGCAGGCCGCGGCGCTCGCCGAGCGCCTGTTGCGGAAGAAGATCATCCTCGGCGTCTTCGATGAAGGCTGCATGGGGATGTACAACGCCATCGTCGACGACGAAATCCTGAACCCGCTGGGCTTCTTCAAGGAGCGTCTCAGCCAGTCGACGCTGGTCGCGAAGATGAAGACCGTCGACGAGGCGGAGGCCGCGAAGACGCTGCAATGGCTGCGCGACCGGGGGGTTCACCTCTCGCTTGGAAGCGACGACGCGACCGAGCTCACCGAGTCGCAGCTTCTCACGCAGTGCAGAATGTATATCGCATCGGTTCGTCTTGCGAAGGAGTTCGGCTGCGACGCCATTGGTATTCAATATCAGCAGGGCTTGAAGGATAGCGTGCCCGCCTCCGATCTTGTCGAAGGCCTGCTGAACAACCGCGAGCGTCCACCCGTGCTCGACGAGCATACGGGCGTGGAGTTATACGCTGGCGCGCCGCTGCCTCACTTCAACGAGGTCGATGAATGCGCGGGCGTCGATGCGGTCATCACGAACCTCTGCTGGACCGCGCTTGGGCAGGATCCCTCGACGACCCTGCATGATCTGCGCTGGGGGGCGTCTTATCCGGTCGAGGGCAGGGATGAGTTCGTGTGGGTCCTGCAGATCTCCGGCGCCGCTCCCGCGAATCACTTTCTGAACGGCTATGCCGGCGCCACGAGCGACCGCCAGCCCCCGATGTACTTCCCACTCGGCGGCGGCACGCTGAAAGGAATTGGCAGACCCGGTCGCATCGTCTGGAGCCGCGTCTTCGTGGAAGGCGGCGCACTGCATATCGACCTGGGCGTGGGCTCCGTGGTGGAGCTTCCGCCAGCGGAGGCGAGCCGCCGCTGGAGCCAGACCACATCGCAGTGGCCGCTGGTCAGCGCCATCTTCGACGGCATATCGCGCGATGCGATGATGGCTCGCCACCGCGCCAACCACGTCAATATCGTCTATGCGGAGAAGCCCGAAGAGGCGCTCACGTTGAAGGCCGCCATGTGCCAGCGCCTGGGGCTGCACGTGCATCTGTGCGGGTCGGTGCAGCTTGGCTAAGTCGAACGAAATACTCATGGACGAAGTAGTTCAGGATAAGAGGACAACGATGAGCATCTCCGGAGCGGTTGTAAAATGCACCATCGTGGGCGCCCTTGGCGGCCTCCTCTTCGGCTTCGATACGGCCGTTATCTCCGGCGCGACCGCGGCTCTCACAGCACAGTACCATCTTACTTCGGGCATGCTGGGCTTTACCGTGGCCAGCGCGTTGTGGGGGACGGTCATCGGCGCCATCTTCTCGGGCATCCCCGGCCAGCGCTTCGGCCGTCGCGACAGTCTGCGTGTGATGGCGGTCTTCTATGTCGTCTCCGCGCTGGGCTGCGCGCTTGCCTGGAATATCGATTCGCTGCTGATCTTCCGCTTCATCGGCGGCCTGGGCATCGGCGGGTCGTCGGTGCTCGGACCGATGTATATCGCCGAGATCGCGCCGCCGAAGTGGCGAGGCCGGCTGGTTGGATTCTTCCAGGTCAACATCGTCGTCGGCATCCTGCTGGCCTATATCTCGAACTATCTCATCGGCACATTCCAACTGGGCCAGGTGGAGTGGCGCTGGCAGCTTGGCATCTCCGCCGTACCCGCGGTGTTGTTTGCGCTGGCTCTGTTCTTCATTCCACGCAGCCCACGCTGGCTTATCATGCGGGGCCGTTACAAGGAGGCTCTCGAGGTGCTGATCGCCACCAAGGTCGACGACCCGCAGGGCGAACTGGACGATATTCGCGAAGCGCTCGCACGCGAGGAGCCCGGCAAGAACGACTCGCTCTGGGCGCGCAAGTATCGCCTGCCGGTCGTGATCGCGTTGACGGTGGGCATGTTCTGCCAACTGACGGGCATCAACGCGGTGCTTTATTACCTGAACGATATCTTCGCCCTCGCAGGCGCGACGAAGCTCTCCGGCAGTCTGCAGGCATGCGCCGTGGGCGCGATGAATCTCGTCGCGACGCTGCTGGCGATGTCGGTCATCGATCGCTTCGGCCGCAAGAAGCTGCTGCTGATCGGCACGGCCGGGCTTGCGGTTTGCCTGTCCGCGATCGGATATCTCTTTTACACGCACAGCCACCTTGATCTGCTCATCTGGCTGCTAATGATCTACATCGGACTCTTCGCCATCTCGCATGGCGCGGTGGTCTGGGTGTACATCAGCGAGGTCTTCCCAACGCGCATGCGTTCGAAGGGCCAGGGACTCGGCAGCTCCTCGCACTGGATCGCAAACGCGGTCATCTCGCTGGTCTTTCCCATGGTCGCGAAGGCCTCGGGGTCGGCGCCGTTTCTCTTCTTCGCCGCCATGATGGCGCTCGACTTCGTGCTCGTCTTCTTCTATTACCCGGAGACCGCCGGCATCTCGCTTGAGGTGATGCAGCAGCGCATCGGCACGGAGTAAGCCGACCTGATGCCGTGAAGGGCCGCGACCTTGAGTCGTGGCCCTTCGCTATTTGAGGGCAGCCCGCGTTACTTGCCGACGACGGAGACCGTCACCGGAACCGTGATCGAGGTGACGCCATCGGTGAAGACGGCGTTCACGTTGAACGTGCCTCGCGCGGCGGAGTTCGTGGCGCTGCCGCATCCGGCCAGCCCAATGCTGACGGTCAGTGCAAGCATGAGCGCCAGCACGCCCGCGAGGCGACGGCGGCGGCGATAAAGCAGCAGCATGGCGCCGAAGCTGCCCGCCAGCGTGACGGCGCCGGTGTGCGCGAGCATCGCCGTACTCGCTCCGGAGGTGCCGATGGTCAGCGTGACGCTGGTTGCGCCATCTGCCTTGACCGCGACGCTCGCCGGCGAGAAGGCGCAGGTAACATCCGCCGGCAGAGGCGTCGCGCAGGAGACCGAGACGTTGCCCGTGTAGCCACCGACTGTCACCAGCGAAAGTGCGGCTGTGACGCTCTGTCCGGTCACGACGGAAAGTCCCGGTGTGCTGGTGGAAGCGGTGAAGGCGGGCGCGACGATCACCTGCGCGACGCTTGCGCTGGAGCTTGCGTAGCCGCTCGCCGTCGGGGTGAAGGTCGCCTTGACCGTGTAGCTGCCAGCCGCCAGCGTGCTGTACTGCAGCGTCGCAATGCCCGAGGTGGGATCGATGGCCGCAGTGCCCAGCGTGGTTGCGCCTGCGGTGAAGGTCACGTTGCCGGCGAGTGCTGCCGCGCCGGTCGTGTTCTGTCCGGAGACGACGGTTACCGTCGCGTTGAAGGTAAGGTTCGTGTTCAGATCGGCGCTCGCGCTGGAGGTGGTGAGCGCGGTCGCCGTCTGGATCGCTGCCGTGCCGCTGAGCGCCACGTTCTGCGAGTTGTTGGCGATGTTCAGCGAGTTGTTATAGACCGTCAGCGTGCCGGTAAGCGCGCCGCCCGTGCTCGGCGACAGAATGACGCCGATGGCGCAGGTCTGGCCAGGCTGCAGGACCGTGCTCGCGCCGCAGTCCGAGTAGGCGGAGGAGCCCGATGCCACGACGGCGAAGTTCACCGACGGCGTGATGGCCGTGAAGGTCAACGCCGTGTTCCCCGTGTTGGTCTCGTAGACGACCTCGGTCTCGCTTTGCCCGCCAACCGGCGCCGCGTTGGTGAACGCGATGGCGTTGGCTGTGCTCGATATCTCGCGCAGGCGATAGACGCCGGGGTCGGTGAAGAACAGCGTGCCGCCAGCTCCCCAGGCCATGCCGTATGGATCCCAGAGCGCCGCGGTCGTGAGCGCGTTGCCGGAGACGACGGCCTGTGTGCCGATGCCGGCGTAGGTGGAGATCTTGCCGTCGTAGCCGCTGATCTTGCGCAGGTCGTACTTGCCGTAGTCGGAGACGTAGATGTCGCCGGCCGGGTCCATGGTGAGGCTGTAAGGGTTGGTTAGCAGCGCCGCGCTGGCGAGTCCGCCGTCGCCGGAGTAGCCAATGCCGCTGGCGCCCGTGGTCGAGCTTCCGCCGATGGTGTACATGTAGCCAAGCTGCGGGACGATGCCGCTGTTCTCCAGCGCGATCAGCGACGCCATGCGCGAGCCGCCGCCGTAGACCACGCGCACCTTCGCGACCTGCGAACCGGAGGTGGTGGACTGGTCGGTGAAGACGAGGTCGCCGTCCGGCGTCAGCACGAGGCCTCGAGCGTAAAGGATGCCGCCGCTCGCGGCGAGCGCGCCGTCGCCCGAGGAGGCGAAGACGCCGCCCGCGATCTTGTAAACATAGCCGACGACGGGTGCGGTGACCGTGGGATTCTCGGCCGTGATGAGCGCTGCCGCTGCCGCGCCGCCGTTGTAAATGACGCGAATGCGCGAGGTGCGCGCGGCGTTCGTGGAGTCGTCGACGAGAAAGATGTCGCCCGAGGTGCTGACGGCAACCGCCGCCGCGTAGGTCATGATGGCGCTGTTGGCGAGCGCGCCGTCGCCGCTCGCGCCCGGCGTGCTCGTGCCGGTGCCGCCGAGCAGCGTGTAGATGTAACCGACCTTTGGCGAGCTGGTTGCGGCCGTGCAGGCAGTCGCTCCCTTGGCCAGGCCGAAGAGCGTTGGATTCTCGATCTCGATGAGGCACGCCATGGAGGCGCCGCCGGTGTAGATGACGCGCAGCTTGTAGGCGTTATAGTCCCCGATGAGGATGTTGCCGTATGCATCGACGGCGATGCCTGCGGGCGAGTTCAACGGAGAGGTCGTGGCGGTGAGTGTCGTGGCGATGCGATTGTCGTCCGAGCCCTTGAGATGCGTGCTGGTGGAGCTGGTATAGGGCGTGGGGTCGCCGCCAAGCGTGTAGACATCGCCCGCCGTCGGTGCACTGGTTGCGCCAGCGCAGCTTGTCGCTCCGGTTGCAAGGCCGAAGAGCGTGGGCTGCTCGATCTCGATGAGGCAGGCAAGCGCGGCGCCGGCCTGATAGACGACGCGCACGTTGCCGCTCACCTCGTCGGCGATATAGAGGTTGTTCATCGCGTCGACGGCGATGTTGTAAGGCGCGGAGAAGCGCGCGCTGGCGACCGGACCGTTATCGCCCGAATAGTAGTAGCCGCCCGAGGCGCCGCCCAGCGTGGTGACGTTTCCGGGCAGAAGAATGCCCTGCGGGCCGCTGGCGAGGCCGGTAAGGCCGATGCTGGTGACGACGCCCGTGGAGTCCGTAATGGCGATCGTCTGCTGGCGAAGGCCGGAGTACGTCGGCGTGAACGTCACTGGGATGCTGCAGGTCGCGCCGGCGGCGGTCGCGGCCGAACCGTCGACGGTACAACCCGTCACGGCGCCCAGGGCAAACTCCTGGTGCCCGTTGACCGACGGCGCAATGGCGACGCTCGAGATGGTGACGGCGGCGTTTACCTGAATCTGAACGGTCTGCGAGACCGAGCTGCCCGCGGCGGTGAGCGGGAAGCTCGTCGCGGAGGCGTTCACGACCGTGTACTCCGTCGTCGCGGCAGTCGCCGCCGGCGCGGATGCGGATGCTGCAACGAGGGCCAGAAGACCGAGTACGGAGCGACCAATTCGACCAAACATCATTTCTCTTGACTAAACCCTTCCTGAAGGGCCGCGACGGAGTGCTCCGGCGGCGGTTCATCGACATCCAGCACGCCACGGCGCGCAGAGAATAGGCAAAATCGGGTGCAGGCGGGCGCTCCGCGAGGAACGTGCTCCGGCGCAAAAAGTTGCAGTAGACATGTGCAGATGTTACGGTCACAGAATACATCAATGTTTCGACGTGTCTTCATGTGTTCTTAAACCGTGTTTGTGTACAGACGCGTGCCGCTTTGTCCCTGGCTGTCCGACTGTCAGCTCCATATCACTGCGTCTTTTCCGCAAGGAGATTCCGGTAACTCATGCGCCCGCTTCGCCCGATCCTGCCGCTTGCCCTGCTCGTCGCGTTTTCTTCTCACGGCTTTGCGCAGTCGGTCGATACTGCTGGCCTTGAAGTCGATCTTCATGATGCGTCCGGCGCCGTGGTCGCCGGAGCGACCCTGACCCTGACGCAGATCGACACACACGATAAGCGCACCGGCGTCACCGATAGTCACGGACGCTTCCGCTTTCCCGCGCTGCATCCCGGCACGTACCAGGTGATCGCCGCGAAGAACGGCTTCGCCGAACTGCACCAGGCGAACATCGTGCTGAACGTAGGTTCGACCGCGACGGTGGACCTCGCCATGACGGTGGCCTCCGCCGATACGGTGGTGCAGGTGACTGCGCAGCAGCCCGCGATCGATCCCGACAATACGACGATCGGCCAGACCATCTCGGAGCGTGAGATTCGCGACCTGCCTTCGGACGGCCGCAACTTCCTCGACTTCGCGACGACGGTGCCCGGCGTCACTTCGACGCAGACCACCGGACAGAACTCGGGCTTCTCGGTCAACGGCCAGCGCTCGCGTTCGAACTCCATCATGATCGACGGCGTGGAGAACAACGGCGCCATCAACGGCAATGTGCGGCTTACGCTCTCGCAGGAGGCAATCGCGCAGTTCCAGGTGCTGACGGAGCAGTTTCCGGCCGAGTTCGGCGGAGCGGGCGGCGGCTTTATCAACGTGATCACGAAGTCGGGCAGCGATCAGTACCACGGCGATGTCTTCTACTTCAATCGCAACCAGTTCTTCGCCAACCAGAACCAGTTCTCGGCGGCGAACCCAAACATCTACAACCGCAACGACTTCGGCGGAGCCTTCGGCGGACCGATCAAGCTGAACCGCACCTACTTCTACGCGGCCACCGAGTACATCGGCACGGTCACCTCGGCGGCGTCGAACTTCTGCCACAACGGCAGCCTCCGCGCCAGCGGCGCAACCTGTACGTCGACGACCTACGACTCGGTGAACACCACGCTCGCCACGGGCGCTCTCATCGGTTCTCCGGTGCGTGGTCTGGACTTCGACGCCTATATTCCGCAATCGTCGGCCCTGTCGCTGAGCTCCGTACGCATCGATCATCGCATCGGCAATCGCGACACGCTGATCGGGCGCGTGCTGTACGACCAGTACATTCAGGGCGACAGCACCGACGCCGGCACGATCTACGACATCTCCACCGCCGCGGGAACCTATACGCACACGCAGAACTACTTCGCGGAGGAGACGCATATCTTCTCGCCGAACCTGCTGAACGAAGCGCACGTCATGGTGGCGCCGCAACGTTTGAAGCAGCAGGGCAAGACCGCCGGACCGGGCGCGAACATCGACGGCATCGTCTACGTCGGGCAGACCGCGGACTTCCCGGTCACCCTGAACGAAGATCACTACGAAGCGGACGATGCGCTGAGCTGGACGAAGCGCTCGCACCTGTTCAAGTTCGGCTATCAACTCAACTACGTCCGCGCGCACAGCTACTTCCCGACCGCCTTCGCGGGGCAGTGGAACTTTTACACGGTCACGCACTTCAACCAGAACGCGCCGGACATCTTCACGCAGAGCTTCGGCAATCCGAACACGCAGCTGAACGACACGCTGATGGGCGCGTATGCCCAGGATAGCTGGAAGGCAACCTCGCGCCTGACGTTGAACTATGGCGTGCGCTACGACGTCGACCTGCAACCACAAGGGCTGAACGGCAATGCCAGCGACCCGATCCAGGCCAATCTTTCGAAGGGCATGCCGCGCGACCTGAACAACTTCGCGCCGCGTGTCGCGCTGGCCTACTCGCTGGACAAGCGTGCGAAGACGGTGCTGCGCGCGGGCTATGGCATGTTCTACGACAAGAACCTGCTGATCCTCGCACGCAACACGCTCGAGAGCATCGAGACGCTGACGCTGAACACGGCAACGCCCGTGACCGCGACGCAGCAGTACAAGACCGGGCCGTATACGTCGAACACGACTTATCCAACTGGTGTGGGACGCGCGCCGTCGATCAGCCTCGCCGATCCCGGCCTGCGTATCCCGTTCACGCACCAGGTGGACCTCGGCGTCGATCGCGCGCTTACGTCGCACATGATCCTCTCGGTGACGGGCGTGCATGTAACCGGCGAGAAGCTGCTGAAGGAAGCGAATACCAACCTCGGACCACCGGTGATTCTGACGGCGGCCAACGCGGCTTCGCTGGGCGTGGCCACGCCGACGGCGCAGCAGATCGGACGTCCGTACTTTGCGAACTCGGACCGCGTGAACGCGAACTTCAACGACATCAACGTGACTGGTCCGTGGGGCCACTCGAACTACAACGGCCTGCGCGCCACGCTGACGCAGCAGGCTCAGCACGGCCTGACCTTCCGCTTCGGCTGGGTGTGGTCGCATGCGGAGGACGACGCCGCGGACTTCCTCAACGGCAACTACGCCAACAACCCATACGATCCGCACGCGGAGCGCGCCTCTTCGAACGAAGACGTCCGCAACCGCTTCACCGCATCGCTGGTGTATCGCATACCCTACGGCGGCGGACGTGGCCTGACGCACCAGTTGCTTGGCAACTGGGTGATCTCGGGCCTGATGACCGGCGGATCAGGAACGCCGGAGACGATCACCGTCGGTTCGGATGTGAACAACGACGATGCGACGACGGATCGCCCGTTCATCAACGGCGCGATGGTCGGCCGCAACAGCTTCCGCGGCGGTCGCCAGTCGAACGTCAACGCGCGTGCGCAGAAGGAGATTCGCACCTTCCGCGGCGAACGGCTGAGCTTCTCGGCCGAGGCCTTCAACCTGTTCAACCATAACAACTACACGGACTTCAACACCGTGTGGGGAACGGGCGCGACGCCAACCTCGGCCAGCTACGGGCAGCCCGATGCTGCGTCTTCGGCGCGCATCCTGCAGCTTGGGGCAAGGTACAGCTTCTAAAGCGGCTTACGCCTGGGCCCTGGCCAGTGCATCGGTCTACTTCCGTGGGCGCAGACCGAGATACCCGCCGTCGGCGTCGTAGCAGTAGTCGAAGAGTGTGAATGGGTGCAGGCCGGTGTTGACGAAGGTTCCATGCGTGGCCGGTCTCCACGAAGTACGGCGTGGCGCGGCGGCATTGCCTGAGTCGTTCACCTTGAAGTCGTAGGAGAGCTGCCCGCCCAGCAGATAGATCTTGACCGGCGTGCCGCCTGGGACGTCGCCGTCCTGAGGCGCGTTTTTCGTCTCCAGCATCATGTTGGTCAGGCCGGTGTCCATCAGGACCGAGCCCATCGTGGCGGCCTTGCCGTCGACGGCGAAGGTTCCCGCCGCGGTCTCCCAATCGCGGGGACCGTTGTAGTTGTCAGGAGCCTTGCCCTCGCGCGCGACCAGCTTCTGCCACGACCAGGCGCCCGAGACCGTCTCCGCATTCAGGCCCAACTGGATGCCCTTCGGCGAGATGAGGTAGCCGCGACGCATCTTGCCCTGCTGCATGGCATCCAGTTGCAGGAAGGCGTTCTTCAGTTGCGTACCGAAGCCTCCGCCGCGACCGAAGCCGATGCCGAGCATGTGTGGATTCGGCGCGGAGGAGCTGGGCTTGCAGCGTGCTGCGTTCACACCCTTGCCGGTGCAGTCCATGTTCGTGACGGCGAGCACCGGAACATGCGCGACCACCGGGCTGCCGTCGGGCAGCTTCGCGTCGGGGAAGGTGATCTCGACCGTCGTCCACACGCCCGATTCATGCACGCCCGAGCTGGAGTAGGTCAGCTCGCCAGGCGTGCCGTTGCTCGCGTCGAAGTTCTTGACCGCGATGGCGCCGACGACGATGCCGACCGAGCCGGTGTCGACCTGGAAGCTCTCCGCCGGACCGCCGTTGATCGACATACGAACGTGCAGCGAGTTGAGCGCGTTGAAGTCCAGCGGTTTGCTGTAAGGCACCGTGACGACGTCCGTTCCCTGCGGGAAGGTGGGGATGTCGGCGGGCTTCTGCGCCTGAACCGAAACGGGGAAGAGAGCGCCGGATACGATAAGCCATGAGGCGAGGAAACGAGACAGCGACATCGGTTGCTCCTGTGGGATGTTTCTATGGGCGCGCCACGTCCACCGTTCCGATCGCGCCCGTGCCTTGATCGCGCACGACGAAGCGGATACGTTTTGTATTGGCGGGGATCTTCAGCGGCATGGCGAAGCCCGCGCGTACGCCGTGCTCGATGTCGTCCGTGGCCCGTATGCTTTCGGTAAGCTCCTTCGCGTCGTGCGAGAGCTGCTTGTCCTTCTCGTTGAAGCAGACGGCCATGATGGTGACCTCCGCATGACGGCTGCCATCGGGCTGGTCTTTCCAGGTGAGCTGCTTTGCCACGACATTGATCCGATACCCCGAGCTGGAGGGAGCAGCCTTCACGTTCAGACCGTCATAGGGCAGGGTGGTCTGCGCGGCGGCGGCGATGTCCCATTTCAACTGGCCGGAGCTCCTGCTGCCGGCGTCCGGAACCTTCTCGACTGGCGGCGGTCCGGGGAAGTAGCCGGCGCGCGTGATCGCATGCAGGGACTTGTCCTTCATGACGATGCGTATATGGCGGTAGGCCGCGGCGTCCTGGTTGTCCGTGGTCGGTGTGTAGGAAAGCGTGTAGTAGTTGGCTGCGTCGCGCAGACCCTGCTCCACGGCGCGGTCGATGTCGTTGCGTTCCGAGAAGACCTCGCCGCCGGTGGCCGCGGCGAAGTTCGTGAACTCGAGCTTGCCCGAGAGCGGTCCGAGACCGTTGCCGAAGGTTCCGCCCACGGTCGCGCCATCCTGGCTGTCGTCTTCCTGGGTCTGCGCATGCACGCCGCCGGGATCGACGACGTAAAGCGCGACGCGCGAGGCCAGCATGCGCGCCGTGACGGTCTGCACCACCGCGGACAGCTTGGCCTGATCCTCAGGGCCGAACTGCGTGGTGTCGACCGAGGGGTAGCCATTGCCGACCCAGACGACGTTCTTGCGTCCCGCCGCTCCGTGCGAGGCGTCGGCGATCTGGCCGAGGATGCCCAGCGTCTGCGCCATACGCTCCAATGCGCCGTAGCCTCCGGCGCCGCGCATCATCTGCCAGGGATACTGCGGCATGTGGGTCGCGAGCGCGGAGAGCAGGTCCGCACGACGCTGCGTGTAGTCGTGCAGCACGACGAAGCGGTTGTCGCCGGCGGCGACGAGCTGCGTCGGCACAGGCAGAATCTCCGGCAGACGCAGCAGATACTTCTCCATCTCCGCGCGCGAGTACGCCATGTCCTCGAAGCGTGAGTTCAGCTCATCGAAGACGAGGATATCGACCGGAGCATTGCCGATCTTTGCCAGGTCGGCGGTGCTCTGCACGAGAGGCGCGTGCGCTGCGTCGGTCGCGGCGAGCTGGCTGGCTTCGAAGTGCCGTATGCTCTGCGGAGCCTTGTCCTCGAAGAGCGAGAACTGCGAGGCGTCGAGGTTCGGTACAGGCTTGCCGTTGCGATCGAGCACCACGACATCGAGGACGACGAGCTTCGTCGAGACGCTGAGGCGATACGTGTCGGCGTTCGTCTCCTGTGCAGGAAGACAGGGGGATAAGAGCAGGCAGGCGGCGGCGATGGATGAAGCTAGGCGCAACGTGTACTCGCAATCGAGAGCGGATTTCGCAGCTTTATCTTACTACGGTGCGTTGCCGCGTCCGCTCGTCGGCGGAGGCTGCTGAATCTGCGCGGCGGATCGTGCTTCATCTTCCTGCCCGATTGAAGTAAGCAAGCTCTTCGGCCGATACACCCAGGAGTGTCTATCCGGAGCGCATGCATGGCGTGTTCCGACGATCTCTGCGAGGTGCTCTCGTGTCGCGAGTGATGTGTGCCGTCTTCCGTGGCTTCGCTTGTGCGACTCTGGCGCTGACGACCGGCTGCGCGACGAGTACAGGGATAAACTCACCCTCTTCGCCGATCGCCCTGGCTTCCACGGTAAGCATCTCGGGCGCCTCGCACGCGCGCGTTGGCACAACGGTGCAGTTCGTCGCAACCATCTCCAACAGCGGCAGTTCAGCCGTAAGCTGGCAGGTGAATGGCGTTGCCGGCGGATCGGCCGCGGCTGGGACGATCTCCTCCGGCGGCCTCTATACCGCCCCGGCGACATTGCCTTCGCCGAATACGGTGAGCGTGACGGCCGTCAGCAAGGCCAGCGCCTCGGCCTCCGCGACGGTGTCCGAGGCGATCTGGAATCCCGTACCCATCGTGAGCGCCGCCACCGCCGTGCAGACGGGCAGCGGCTCGAATATCGCGCTCGACGTTACGGGATCGGCTTTTGTGCAGGGCGCGCAGATTGTCGTGGGCGGCGCGGCCGTGCCGACCACCCTCGTCTCCGCGACCGAGCTGCGGGGAACCGCAGGCCCCAGCACGGGGTTGACCACGCTGGCGATCGCCGTGCTGAATCCAAACCCCGGCGCAGCGTCCTCCGCGATCGGCAATGCGCAGATTCAGAGGCTGCAGGCATCCCTGACGGCTGCCGCGCGGCTGCTCGATCAGGCCACCTTTGGCCCGACGCTCAACGATATCCAGCACGTGCAACAGGTGGGGCTCGACGGGTATCTCACCGAACAGTTCGCGGCCGCGCCGACGATCGAACCGGACATCGCGACGCCTCCGCCCGCGGTGTGCGCGACGAATACGATTCTGTGCCAGCAATCCGAGTGGTGGCGGGCGGCGCTCACCGGGAACGACCAGCTTCGACAGCGTGTGGCCTTTGCCTTCGCGGAGATCTTCGTCATCTCCACCAACTCCGTCCATGCGGAGTCCGCGATTCCTTTCCAGAACATGCTGGTGAAGGATGCCTTCGGCAACTTCTCGACGCTGCTGCAGGACATGACGCTCTCGACCGGCATGGGCGCATACCTCAACATGCTCAACTCCGCCAAACCGGCCTCCGGGCAGATCGCCAACGAAAACTATGCGCGTGAGGCGATGCAGCTCTTTACCATCGGCCTCTACGAGTTGAACCAGGACGGAACGCCGCAGCTCGACGGCAGCGGAAACAGGATTCCCAGCTACACGCAGGCTCAGGTGCAGGCGTTCGCGCGCGCGTACACCGGCTGGACCTATGCGACGGCCACCGGCGGCTCGCCCACAACCTTCCCCAACAACGCGATGAACTTCGACGCTCCCATGGCGCTCGTTGCCGCACAACACGATACGACCGCCAAGACGCTGCTGAACGGCACAGTGTTGCCGGCCGGACAGACAGGCACGCAGGATCTCGCAGGCGCGCTCGGCAATCTGTTCGCGCATCGAAACCTTGGGCCGTTCCTCTGCCGGCAACTGATTCAGCATCTGGTGGCCAGCAACCCCAGCCCCGCGTATGTGTCTCGGGTCGCGGCGGTCTTTGCGGATAACGGCAGCGGCGTACGCGGCGATCTGAAGGCGGTCGTGCGCGCGATCCTGATGGATACGGAGGCCCGCGCAGGCGATACCGACCCGACCTTCGAGGGCGGCCATCTGCGTGAACCGATCCTCTACCTGACCGGCGTGATGCGTGGCCTGAGCTTTGTGAATACCGACCCAACCGGCTATTACGGCACGCTCAGCAACTACACCGCGCCACTCGGCCAAAAGCCGTATGCTGCCGGCTCGGTCTTCAACTTCTTTCCGCCCGACTATGCGATACCAGGCACGACGGCGACCGCCCCGGAGTTCAGCATCGAGAATACGGCCAGCACGATGCTGCGGCTGACGCTGGCGAATTCGCTCGTCTACAACAGCATCAGCGGCTTCAAGCTGGACCTTTCCGCTGCCAGCGCGCTTGGCCTGATGGCCGCGAATCCCGGCAACCTGGTCGACTCACTCGGAGTCATCTTCATGCACGGACAGATGCCCGCCGGCATGCGATCGGCGATCGTAAACCACATCTCGACCCTGACCGATCCCGCGCAGCGTGCGCGGGTAGCGACGTATCTGACGATCACCTCTTCGCTCTACAAGGTGGAGCACTAAGACTTCGCGCAGGCGCGAGCCGAAATCAACGAAGTCACCAGGGAAGCAGGATCATGGCTAGCTCGCGACGCAGCTTTATCAAGTACGCCTCACTCGCCGCGGCCGGCAACGCAGCCGGCCTGCGTCCGTTCGGGATGCTGAACTCCTTCGCGCAGGCCGGCGGGGCGGGGTATAAGGCGCTGGTCTGCATCTTCCTGTACGGCGGCAACGACGCGAACAATATGCTGATTCCGTTCGACGCCAACGGATACGCGAGTTACTCGAAGATTCGCGGGCCGCTGGCGCTGGCGCAGAACACCTTGCTGCAGCTGGGGAGCGCGCCGGACTTTGCGTTGAACCCGAACCTGCCCGATATCCAGACGCTCTTCGCCAACAAAACGGCGGCGCTGGTGACCAACGTCGGCACATTGATCGAGCCGACCAACCGGTCGCAGTATCTGGCCGGCGGCACGGCGCCGACGAACCTCTTCTCGCACGCCGACCAGCAGTTGGAGTGGCAGAATGCATCGCCATCCGGCGCCACGACAACAGGCTGGGCAGGCCGCATCGCCGATACGATGAACCTGAGTTACAACCCGAATGCGAGGATTCCCATGATCGCTTCGGTCGCGGGAGACACGCTCTTCTGCGATGGCGCCGGCAGCACGCCGGTCTCGGTCAGCCCGGGCAATCTCGGCGGCGCCGCATGCTCCGAGGGCGCGACGGAATGCGCAGCCCAGCAGGCGACGGCGCAGGCGTTGCTGAACTTCAGCTCCGGTTTGTCGCTGGTGCAGGCGGACAACAACATCACCTCGAACGCCTACTCCTACGCAAAGACGTTGTCGGATGCGGTGCAGTCGGTCTCGCCTCTGCAGACGGTCTTTCCCACCGGGAACAGCCTGGCCGCGCAGTTGAAGCAGATCGCGCAGATCATCGAGGTACGATCGGCGCTGGGCGTGCAGCGGCAGATCTTCTTCGCGGGCGTGGGCAACTTCGATACCCACGCAAACCAGATCGCCCTGCAAGGCGCGCTGCTGGCCCAGATTGGTCCGGCGATGGCGGCCTTCTATCAATCCACGGTCGAGCTCGGCGTCCAGAACAGCGTCACCAGCTTCACCATGTCGGACTTCAGCCGGACCTTCCAGCCGAACTCGAACACTGGTTCCGACCATGCCTGGGGCTCGCACCACATTGTGATGGGCGGCGCCGTAAAGGGTGGACAGATGTACGGAACCTTCCCGAATCTGGCGTTGGCCGGTCCGGACGATTCGGGTTCGAACGGAAGATGGATTCCCACGACCGCAAGCGTCCAGTATGCGTCGACCCTGGCGCAATGGTTTGGAGTCAGCGCCTCGCAACTCGCCAACATCTTTCCAACTCTGGGCAGCTTCAGCTTGAACAACCTGGGCTTCGTCTAGAGCGAACGGCCGTCCGCTTTCCAACACTCGCCCGCATGCTTGTCGTCCACAAGCACGGCGAATTCAGCCTGTCGTCTCTCCGTACACCTGCGCAACGCAAGCACGCGGACGGTCTATCGCTGCCGCTGTACGTGCCCCGTAGCTTTCAGAAACCTATCTGAGGCTGAGGCTGCGATTTCTTACACGCTGAGAGGATTTCCCCCTCGACCGCTCTCCGATTCGTAGATACGACCGAGAACGGCCCGCCGCCGTTTCGCGCGCTGCCTGTGAGCCGGAGGAGAGCGAAAACGATAACGAGTCGAGTTTGAATGCTGAAACGATTGCTCCTCAATCAAATCACAAACAAGGATTGACAAAAGGGGGAATGAAGCAGTAGTTTGCTTGAGACAAATAACGTTCTCATTTTGCAATCGCCAATTTCGAGCGGTCCGATTTGAGAAGCGCCCTCAAGGAGATGTATCGGTGAACCGCAAAGTTTCTTTCATCTGGCGGCTAGAGACCGCAACTCGCTTCTGCAAGATGCTGTCTCATGCGTGGTTGCTCCTGCTCTGCGTCGCGGTGGGCGTCGCGAGCGCATCCGCGCAATCTACCAAGGGATCGATTCTCGGTCGCGTCTCCGACAGCTCCGATGCCGTGATCCCAGCCGCGTCGGTCGAACTGCAGAACCAGGGAACCGGAGCCGTGCTCCAGGCCACGACGGACTCCAGGGGAGACTACACTTTTTCGACGATCGATCCGGGAACTTACACCGTGATTGTGAAGCACGAAGGGTTTGAAGAGGCCGCGGCCAGAGGGATCGTTCTCGATGTAGCTCAGACCATCCGGCAGAATATCGTGATGAAGATCGGAACGGCAACGGAGGTGCTGGAGATCACCTCGGCCTCGCCCGTTATTACGACGGACAGCCCGGAGATCAGCACGGTGATCGACAGCCGCCAGATCGAGAACACACCGCTCGACGGGCGAGACACGATCTATGGGTTGCTGGCGCTTGCGCCGGGCGTTCAGCGCTCCACAAGCAATCCGCTCGTCGCTGGCAGCAGCTTTCAGGGCGGCACATCGGCCACGGTCGATGGCATCAGCCAGAACGACATCTTCAACGCCCGTATCGCGGGCCCCGTACCCTCCTTCGATGGCATCGCACAGTTCACCGTCATCGGTTCGGCGGCGCCGGCGAGATTCGGCCGCGCCGGGTCGCAGGTGCTTATCGTTACCAAGGCCGGCGGAAATCAGTTTCATGGGTCGGCCTTCGAGTTCAATCGCAACAGATATCTCTCGGGCGCCGGATACTTTCCGCTCAATCCACGGCCGCACTTCAACCGCAATGAGTTCGGCGGC
Source organism: Granulicella rosea (assembly GCF_900188085.1). GTDB lineage: Bacteria > Acidobacteriota > Terriglobia > Terriglobales > Acidobacteriaceae > Edaphobacter > Edaphobacter rosea. The sequence continues at coordinate 20,558 of NZ_FZOU01000008.1, read as the reverse complement.
TCGTTCGGCGGTCCGATCATCCGGAACAAGCTATTCTTCTGGGCGACCGTCGAGGATCTTCGCCTCGTTCAGTCGAAGGCCATCCCCACGACCCAGCCCTCACCGGAGATGTTGACCGGCGACCTTGGCCCGATATCGAACTATCTCGGGATTACGCAGATGGTAAACCCGAACACGGGCGCCCAACTGCCCAAAGATGCGGCGGGATTGTGCTGCCAGGTTCCCGACTCCGCGATTAGTCCCATATCGAAGTATCTCTTGGGGTTCTTTCCGAAACCGAATGGCGGCATCCTGGGCAGCGGGCCGCAGGGCTGCTATTACCCGACCAATCTTGCTCCGAACTGCGCCGCGGGCCAGGTCGGCTCCTCCTCCATCACCGACTTCATCTATGGCAGTCCGACCTATCAGAAGAACTTCCGCTGGTCTCTGCGCGGGGACTACCAGTTTTCTCCGAAAGATCACTTCAGTCTGCGGTACTACCAGGTAAATGGTGGACCGTATGTGGGACCGGATCTGGCTAATGCCGCGCCGCTGTTCGGCAACTACTCCGGAACGGGTACGTTGAGCAAGAACGTCGTCTTCAACTACACGAGGATTGTCTCAGCCAATATCGTGAATGAATTTGTCGCGGGCTACAACCAGGAGCACGACCCGCGCGAGTCGCAGAATCCCCAGATTAATCCGGGCGCGCTCGTTCCGGGCGTGCCGAACGCTCCCGCGGGTTACGGCGGCCTGCCGACCGTCGGCATCTACGGTCTTTCCGGCATCGCCGATGCATCCAGCAACTACTTCAATGCGCAGCATATCTACCAGTTCAACGACAATGTAACGTTCGTGCATGGCCGTCACTCCATGGCGGCAGGAGCACAGTATCTTCGACAGCGCTCCGGACAGGGAGGTTCTTATCCCGGTTCGTTTACCTTCGTCGGTTGCTTCAGCGCCCAAACCTGCACAGCGGGCGCGGCTGGGGCGACGGAGAACAAGAATGTCGCGTATGCCTTCGCCGACTTTCTGATGGGGAACATGTTCACCTCCCAAACGCAGAACAAGAACAACCTCTTCGACGCGACGGGATCGTCCTATGGTTTGTATGTGCAGGATAACTGGCTGGCTACGCCACGGCTTACGTTGAATCTCGGGTTGCGTTATGAGAAGACCTTTCCTTTTGGCAGAACACGGGGCGGTCTCGCGAACTTCTATCCCGCGATGAATGGCGGAGCCGGGGCAGAGGTCTACATCTCCGGACAGGAGGATCCGAATCTCGTCGCTGCCTATCCGCAGCCGTATATCGTCAACGGCGACACCGTCGGAATCAACTACAACAACTACTACAAAACCCAGAATCTGAACTTCGGACCTCACGTTGGCTTCGCTCTCAGAATGAACGACAAGGGAACCCTTGTTATGCGGGGCGGCTACGCGCTGATCTACAACTACTTCCCACCCTTTATCAATGGCCTCGGGAACAGCCCTCCTTTTATCAAAGCCACAACCTACCAACAGCCGTCTGGAACGGGCGGGACCAACACGCCGCAGCTCACATGGGCAAATCCGTTCAATAGCACCTCCAGCACAGGCGGTCCTTCGGTGAGCGCAGTCGAGCCGCGACCGAAGCAGCCCTACAATCAGCAGATGAACCTTAGCGTGGAGTGGGAGTTCATCCACAACACCGCGCTTCGCGTCAGCTACGTCGGCAACCTCGGAACGCATCTCGCCGATCCGTATCCGTTGAACAATCCTGTGCCGCAGCCGCTCGCGACCGGGCTGACGAACGTCCAGACCATTCGGCCCTATCAGCCCTGGGGGACGATCTCTTACGAGCAGTTCAATACCTCCACGAACTTCAATCAGTTTCAGGCGGCGATTCGGCGGCGATTTACCGATCTCACCCTCAGCATGGACTTTCAATGGAGCAAGGGGCTTGGCGTCGACGCCTTCAACGATGGAGGAGTGACTAATCCTCTGAATATTCGCCAGGACTACGGCAATCTGGACTATTACTCCAGGCTCTACTACGTATTCAGCCATATCTATCAACTGCCGGTGGGCAAGGGAAAGCGTCTTCTTCGCCATGCTGGAACGATCACCGATGCGGTTGTAGGGGGATGGCGTGTCTCTGGCGTGCTAACTCTTTACGATGGTCTTCCGATGTCTGCGTCGTTCACCTCGATCGGCACGCTGGGCAACTATCCGAGCGGCAGGCCGAACATCGTTCCCGGAGTGCCGCAGATTCTCAAGGGTGGCTCGCCCGCCAAGACGCCGATGATCAATATCGCCGCGTTCTGCATCCCGGGTGAGTGCCCGTCCGACGGAGCCGTGATGAACTCCAGCGGTCAGTACACATGTCCTTCCGGCAGCACGACGTGCCCGAATACGACAACGGAGTTTACCTACGGCAACGAGCAGCGCAACTCCATGTACGGGCCGGGCTTCGCCAACTACGACGCCAGCCTGCAGAAGGAGTTTCACATCGAACGGCGTTATACCTTCCAGCTTCGGCTGGACGCCTTCAACGCCCTGAACCGAACGAACTTCGCGACACCGGCCAACCGGAGCATCAGCAACAACGTTGCATTCGGGGAATCGACGTCGCAGCAGGGAAATGCTCGCGAGCTTCAGCTCGGCGGCAGGCTCACGTTCTAAGGCTCGCAGCAATGGCTTCGGATGTCGATCGATATGGGAGAAGGTTCATGAACTGGAAGACACGCATTGCGCTCTGCGGCGGCTGCCTGATGGCGCTTCTACCGCATGGCTACGCTCAGCAACCGGGAGGCGCCGCGATCGGCGCGCTCACCTTTCAACAGGGCATCATCACCACGCTTGCCGGCAATGGAACGTCCGGATTTACCGGCGATGGCGGCCCGGCGGGAAACGCACTGATCACGAACGGCATTCGCGGAATCGCGGCCGACAGCGCGGGCGACGTCTTCTTTGTGGATGATGTAAGCTTCACGGTGCGCGTGGTGTATGCGGGCGGCGCCGCTGCGGCAAAGCTCATCACGGCGGAGAATCCCACGGTGACGGCTCCCGTGGTGGGCAACATTTATCTGATTGCCGGTAAGGAAGGCACGGGCGGCACGCCGGTCAACGGCACGCTGGCGTCCGCCGCTCTCTTCAAGCCGGGCGCCACCCTCGGTATCGACCTTGCGGGCGACGTCTACCTCAACGACCTCGGCACGAACAAGGTATGGGTCGTCTATGGGGGAGGCACCGGCACTGCGGGCTCGAATCTCATCGCGCTCGAGGCCGGTGTGACCGCGCCGGTGCTGGGCGCAACGTATGCGGTTGCCGGCAACTCCGCGACCAGTGGTTACACCGGCGACGGGTCGCTGGCCACGGCCGCAGGCGTTGCCCTGCGCGGAGTCAACGATGTGAAGTTCGATACGGCGGGCGATATGTATCTCGTCGACCAGGGAAACAACGCCATCCGCGTTGTCAGTGCGAAGACGGGTGTGATCAGCACCTTTGCCGGCGGTGGCAGTGGTATGGGTACCGCAGGCTCCTCCGGCTTGAACGGGGCCGCGACCTCGGCCCTGCTGAATGCGCCGTACGGTCTGGCGGTGGACGCCGCCGGCGACGTCTACATCGCCGACAAGTCGAACCATGAAATCAAGGTGGTCTACGAGGGAGGGACTCAGGCCGCGGCTCTCATCAATATCGAGAACAAGACGACTGCGACGCCGACGCCGGGAAACATCTACCTCGTCGCGGGCGGCGGCTCCGCGCATACGCCGTATGGCGGACTGGCAAGCGCGTCCGCGCTGAACTCGCCCACGATGGTCGCCCTCGATGCGGCCGGAGATGTCTACATCGCCGATAACGGCTACGCGTTCGTCACGGAGGTCAACGGTTCGACGGGCATCATGACGACCGTCGCCGGAAGCGCGACCGCGGGCTTCGCAGGCGACGGAGGCGCCGCGGCAAGCGCGCAACTGAACGGCATCCGTTGCGTCGCGGTCGATGGGGCGGGCAGGTTGTACATTACCGACGCAACCAACCTCCGCATTCGTGAGGTCTCGCAGGGTATCCTCACCTTCGTGGGGCAGGCGGTCGGCAGCACGAGCGCGCCGCAGACGGTGACGCTGACCAACACCGGCAATGCCGCGCTCGACTTCACCGGAGGCGTTCCTCTGTTCGGTGGAACGAATGCAGGCGACTACGCCATCGCCACCACTTCGGCGTTGAACACCTGCACCCAGGCCTCGCTGCAGCCCGGTGCGAGCTGCAACGTCGCCATTACCTATGCGCCCACGCACCTGGGCACAAGCGCCGCTACCTTGACCTACACCACCGACGGCATACTGCCTGTGCAGCAGATTCAGCTCATAGGTCAACTTACGCCCGCGACGACAGGGCTGGCCGCGACGACAACCATGACCTACCCCGGCCAGACGGTGACGCTGACGGCAACGGTGACCTCTACCGGCACGCCTACAGGGACGGTGACCTTCCTGCAGGGAACAACGGTACTGCTGGCGACGGCGCTGCCGGCATCGGGAGTCGCTACCTACACGACCTCCGCTCTTGCTCTCGGCAGCTACACATACTCCGTGAAGTATTCAGGCGACAACAGCTACGCCGGGTCGACCTCGAACACCGTGACGGTCAACGTGGACAGCTTCGCCATGACCGCCAGTTCGACAACGTTGAGCGTGGCGCCCGGACAGGCTGCGCAGACGACGCTGACCTTCACGGGCCTCGGACCCGCGGTCCAGCTACTCTCCCTGAGCTGCACCGGCCCGAGCTCTCTCGGATGTGCGTTTACGCCAGCCTCCGCTTCCGTTCCCGTGAACGGAAGCGTGACCGTCAATCTCTCGGTAGGAGCGGTCGCTACGACCTCAAGTCTGCGCCGTTCGCCGCCGTTGTATGCCCTGGCGTACCTGCCCTTTGCGGGGGTTCTGGGCCTGGGATTCAAGCGACGCCGTCACCCCCGTCTTCTCATGCTCGCGCTGGCTCTCGTCTTTCTTCCCCTCGCATCGTTGTGTGGCTGCGCGGAGAACAACATCGGCAAGCGCCTGGCCGCGGGCGCGCAGACTCTTACGGTGACCGCGGCGGGCCCCGGAACGAACCCGCTGACGCAGTCAGTCACCCTCACCGTCAACGTGCAATGATGAACTCGCTCGGTCTTCTCAAGCGGCGCAGTCGCGGCGATCGAACCGCGGCTGCGCCGGGCGTTTGATGAGGGATGAGCGAAGGGAGAGAGAGGGATTCCATGGGACGTCGAACATTCAGCCTGATCCTTGCGACGATCGGTCTCGCCTGGTTCTCCGCCGCAGCGCGAGCCGCGGACCCGGCATTCGTACATCCGGGCCTGCTGGTCACACAGTCGGACCTCGATCGAGCGAAGCAGCAGGTGGAAAAAGGAGCGTCGCCGTGGACCGAGGATTGGAAGCTGCTGCAGAGCAACTCTCACGACTCCCTGAAGTGGTCTCCACAGCCGGAGTCGGTCGTCGTGCGAGGCTCCTCGGGGAACCGTCACGATGAGAACTACAGGCACCTGTTCAACGACATTGCGGCTGCTTACGCCGACGTTCTGGATTGGAAGATCTCAGGCGACACGGCCAAAGCGGACAAGGCGGTCCAGATATTGAATGCCTGGTCCTCCGTTCTTTCGCAGATTACAGGGACCAACGACAAGTACCTTGCGTCGGGCATCTACGGCTACGAGATTGCCAATGCCGCGGAGATTCTAAGGACCTATCCCGGATGGTCTCCGAAAGACTTCAAAAGGTTTCAGGACATGATGCTGCGTGTCTTCTATCCGATGAATCGGGACTTTCTTGCCGGTCATAACAACGCTGCGATCGATCATTACTGGGCGAACTGGGATCTGGCGAACGATGCGTCGATGATCGCGATCGGAGTTCTTACGGATCGGCGGGATATCTACCGCCAGGCGGTCGCCTATTACCTACACGGCGCAGGCAATGGTTCGATCAAACATCTGGTTTGGAAGCTCTATGAAGACGGTACGGGGCAGTGGCAGGAGTCCGGGCGGGACCAGGGACATACGCTGCTCGGCATCGGGCTCGCGGGATCGATCTGTCAGATGGCCTGGAACCAGGGAGACGATCTCTTCGGTGTCGACGACAACCGTCTGCTCAAGGGAGCCGAGTATGTCGCAAAGTACAATCTCGGCCATGACGTGCCGTATACGCCGTACACAAACTCGGATGTGACGCAGAAGATCATCTCGGCCGATTCGCGCGGGGGCAAGCGGCCTACCTGGGAGCTGATCTACAACCATTACGTGGTGCTGAAGGGACTGAAGGCTCCTTACGTGACGCAGTACGCTGCCCTGGTGCGTCCGGAGGGCGGTGGAGGGGACTACGGGCCCAACAGCGGCGGCTTCGACGCCCTGGGATATGGAACGCTCACCTTCACGCTGCGCCCGGTCGCAGTGCCGCAGGATGCGGTCCCGGCCCACTGAGCGCCGCCGCATCCTCCGGTCAACGTATCTTCAGGTCGGCGCTTCCGACCTTGCCACTGGTCACATCCCGTACGACGAATCGGATGCGTGTGGCGCTTGAAGGTACGTCGACTGCGACCTTGTAGGTGAGCTCGGACTTCAGATGAGCGACATCGCCTGTCGTGCTGGCCGTGTGCTCCGAGGAGCCTTTGCAAACCGGCTTGTCCTTCGCCGAAAAACAGACCGCGAGGACGGAGAGCTCCGCAATGTGGCCCTGCGGTGCCTCTCGCCACTCGATGGCTTCGGCTGCGATCGACACGGTGAACTGCCCAGCGGACTTCTCCTGCGCCGTCACCGCGAGGCCGTTGTACGCCAGCTTGCTGAGGGCCGCGGTGGAGAGGTCGAACTTCACCTGATCGAGATCTTCTCCGGCCGCCGCGACTTTTTCAGCGGCTGCGGGCGTGGTTGAAGGAAAGTAGCCGTCGCGTGCGATGACCTTCGTTCCCGGTCGCGTCACGGAGATGGCGATCTTGCGGTATTTGGCCGGATCGTCGGAGACCTGTGTGGGCGAGTAGCCGAGCTCGTAATAGTTGGCGCCGTCGCTTACCCCGCTTGCAATCTCCTGGTCGATGAAGTTGTTCATCGCATAAGCGTGGCCACCGGTCGCGCCGGCCATGGATTGGAATTGGATCGCGCCTCCAAAGACCAGACCCGTGCCGTTCAGGTCTCCCGCAGCCATCCCTGAATCGCTCTCCTGATCGAGAATCGGCGTGGGATCGAGGGTTGAGGGGTCGATGGTGAAGAGGCTCACCTTGGACTCAAGCAGCGCAAAGGTCGAACGTTTGATGGCGTCGGTGATCACCTGCAGCGAGTCGGGCGGCGTCTGAGAGACATCGATCGAGGGGAATCCCTTGCCAACCCACACGACATTCTTCCGGCCTTTGATGCCGCGCGCGGCTTCGGCTATCTGAACGAGCGCCCCCAGCGTGCGGGACATGCGCGGCAGCAGCGCCATGTCCCCGGAGTTGGCGGTGAGTTGCCAGGGGTAATCGGGGAAATGCTTCTTGAGCGCGGCCTGTATCGCGGCCTTGTTCTGCGTGTAGTCTTCGATGACATCCAGTTTGCTGTTGCTGACGAAGAACAGCGCGGTCGGCTCCGTGAGGATTTCAGGTTGCGTCTTGAGATAGCGTTCGAGGGCTCCCCGGGCCATCGACATATCCGTGAAGGGCGTATTGATCTCATCGAGCACAAGGATGCTGACCGGCGCGCCGCCGATCTTGTTGAGATCGGCCGACGACCGAACCAACTCGCCCGTCGACGGCATGCGGTGCTCCGACGGTGGAGAGAAGTAGCGAATGCGCTGCGGCGTGCCGTTCTCTCTCACGGCGAAGTCCGCCTTGCCGAGATCGAGCACGGGGTGGCCGTTCGTATCGTTGACGGTCACGTCGACGGTGACCAGTTGTGTCTTGACCGAGAGGGTGGCGATGCCATCGGTCGGAGCGGGCTGTTGTGCCACGGCCTTCACGCCGACGGGAAGCAGGAGCAGCGCGGCCCATCGGCGGAAAGAGACGTTCGGTTTGTCTTGCGTACCCTGTGCCACAGCTTCCTCCTGCAAAGCGGATAGAGTCTTCCGACTGCGATTCGTCACGGTCAGACCACGGAGAAGTAAACGGAGAATCTTTCCCAGCTCTGGTTGAGCGGCTTCAAGGTGACGTTCCCACTCTGTCCGACGGTGCGGAAGGTCAGCGGCTGGCCGGAAACCGGTTTGAGCCAGCTGGCCGGATCCTCCGTTTTCGCTACGAACGAGGGGACCGGCAAGGGCGGAAGCTCCTGGATCTCGGGCCCCTGGTTGTGCTGCAGGTCGAAGTCGATCTCACCCCTGGGAAACTGACCCGCAAGAACGACGGGACCGAACAGAAAAGCCACCTGGGTGACGTCGTCGCGCAGTGGCTCGGCGGTAAGGCGCATCGGCATGACGAGTTCGACACGGTCGCCGACCTTCCATGCCCGGCGAATCGTCAGGTAAGTGCCAGGTGTGCCGGCGACGCCGAGCGCTACTCCATTGATGCGCACGGTGCTTGCCGTCGTGGTCCACTCGGGAATGCGCAGGTGCATGGTCCATTCAGCGGCGGGTGTGGCTTGTATCACGAGCGTGGAGCTGTCGCCTTCAGGGAAGCTCGTCTTTTGCTGCAGGCGGATTCCGCGATCCTTCCAGTGCAGATGCGAGGGTACGAAGAGGTTCACATAAAGACCCTCTTCGGAGTGGAAGTAAATCGTATCGTTGAGCTTGGCGAAGTCTTCGAGGGCGCTGCCTGTGCAGCACCAGAAGGTCTGGTCGTCCGTGTTCGTCGTCTTCCACGCGCCCGGCGACATGGAAAGAAAGTAGGTGGTCACGCCCGTCTCTGGCTCGATCGTTCCAAGCCGGTGATTCAGCAGATTGCGCTCATAATAGTCGATGATGCGTGGGTCGGCCGACCAGCCGTAGATGTGCCGGCTGAGCTTTATCATGTTGTAGGCACAGCAACACTCCTGATGATGGGAGCTAGCCTTCTTTTCGAGTGCAAGGTGGTTCGCGACGGTCAGCCAACCTTCGGTGTTACCGGAGCCGCCTGTAGCATAGGTGCGGGACCTGGACACCGTCTCGAAGAAGAACTCGGTCACCTCGCCGAAGCGTTGGTCGGAGGAGAGTTCATAGCGCCGGGCCGCGCCGATCACCTGCGGCATATGCGTATTGCAGTGCAGGCCCTTCAGCTCGTCGCGTCGCATGGCGAGGGGATTGAAGAAGGTCTTCTTGGTGAAGCGGTCGCCCGTGGTCGCCCAGCGATCGTCGCCTGTCACCGCTGCCAGGTTGTAGAGGACCTCATTCATGCCGCCGTACTCGGTCTTCAGGATCTCCTGCATGTGGGCTTCGGACTTTGAAGCTGTCCACACATCGACCCAGCCGGCCATCCCGATGACGATCTCCAGCGCCTGTCCATTGCCTGCGAGGGTATGCATGTCGAGCAGGCCCGCCATGATCTTGTGCAGCGTGTAAAAGGGCGCCCAAACCTTCTCGCGCTTGTCGAGCCGTACGAAGAGCTCCGAAGGATAGGCAGCTACGAAGCCGTCTTCCTTCAGCCTCTTCTGGCACTCGCCAATGCCCGCAACCAGCTCACCGGCCTTCTGCTTGATCGCGGTGTCGCCAGTGGCTGCGTGGAGCATCGCGGACGCAGACAGATAATGACCGACGAAATGCCCGCGGAGTTCGGCGGTCGGAGCCTCCCACCCACCCAGGGGCGTCGCGCTTGAAGGGATGCCGGCTGTGACTCGAAAGTTGTGGAGCAGGCGATCGTTCGGAAGGCGGAGCATGTAAGCCCGGTTCCAATCGCGCGCCTGCTGCAATGGCCCTGCATCGAGGGTGACTTCGTTGAGCGCAAAAGGGCTGACCTTCGGCTTGAGGATGCGTCGCGAAAACGTGAGCGGCGCCGCAAACGGCTCCGTCTCGACGATGGGCGGATGCTTGTTGTAGTCGGCGGCGGTCTTCGGAATGCGTTTGGCCGCCGGAGCGGCTCCCGCCTGCTTCTTCTCCTGCGTCACCGGGTCTGCCTGCTTTGCCTTCTGGGACGGCGCGGCGCTCTGACCAAGGAGGGAACGCGATGCGAGCGCGAGCGGCGTGAGTGCCAGTGCGCGCGTGAAGGTGCGGCGGTCAACGTTCTTCAAGTCCGTCACGATGTCGATTCTCCGTGGAGCGTTTGCGAAAACTTGCTTTTCAGCCAGCGGCTTCCGCGATCGAAGACTGACAGCCGGCGCGTGAATATCGTTCTCATTTCTGACGGAATTGTATCCCCTTTCTTCCTGTCTGCGCGAATCGGCCGAATGGCTCATCGGGGTCTTCGACGCTAAGTGCTTGCCGGCGAAAGCGATCCATCTCCTCGATGGCAAGGTTTATTTCCATGCACGTATCGCTTCGGCGAGGAGGAGCCTGAATTAACGCGGCCGCCACGTTTCCGGTCCCCGGTGCAGGCGAAGCAAGCGCCGGCAGCAGACGAACCAAAGAAAGTTGAAGAGATGTCCGCTTCCTCCGGCATAGACGAGATAGAGGTTCCGGGTTTCTGAAGGCGTGGGTTGGTACCGTTATCGCAGCATGCTTGCTTATACTCGATGTATGAGATGGGGGAAGCGGATGAGACTGGCGGCGGCGTTCCTGATGGCGGCATGTGTGGTGGAAGCCTATGCCCAGAAGGCAACCTCTCGCGCGCAGACCGGCGCTTTGCCTGGAGAAGGCGCAGTGTCGAAGATCTGGTCGCCCGACCTGGGAGATGGCAGGTACAAGAATCCGGTCCTGAACGCCGACTACTCTGACCCTGACGTTACGCGAGTGGGCGACAGGTTCTACCTCGTATCGTCGAGCTTCGATAGCGTTCCCGGTCTTCCGATACTCGAGTCCTACGACCTTGTGAACTGGAAGTTGATAGGGCATGCGCTTACCCGGCAACCGCCTGTCGAACGATATAAGGCAGTTCTGCATGGTGTTGGTGTCTGGGCCCCGGCACTGCGCTATCACGCGGGCGAGTTCTATCTCTTCTATCCCGACCCCGACTATGGCATCTACATGATGAAGGCCAAGGACGCGGCCGGTCCCTGGTCGGCGCCCTTGCTCATCAAGGCGGCGCCCGGCTGGATCGATCCCTGTCCGCTCTGGGACGACGACGGCAAGGCCTACCTCATCTCCGCCCTTGCCGGGAGCCGTGCTCATACCAATAGCGCGCTCGTGCTCAGCCGCATGAAACCCGACGGAACAGGCCTGCTTGACGACGGCTCGATCGTCTACGACGGGCACGCCCAGGACAAGACGATCGAGGGGCCGAAGCTCTATAAGCGTCATGGGTACTACTACATCTCCGCCCCCGCGGGCGGCGTCACCGGCGGCTGGCAGGTCGTACTGCGTTCCAGATCCATCTACGGACCCTTCGAACGGCGCGTCGTTCTGCAACAGGGAAGCACGGCCATCAACGGTCCTCATCAGGGAGCATGGGTGGAGACTGGAACGGGAGAAGACTGGTTTCTTCACTTCCAAGACCGTGCATGGCTCGGCCGCATCGTCCACCTCGAGCCGATGAAGTGGGTTGACGATTGGCCTGTGATTGGCGATGTCTCTCATGGCTCGATCGGCGAGCCCGTAGCCACCTACAGGAAGCCCCATGTTCTCCATGCCGGCGCGCGCGAGAACCCGGTCGACAGCGACGAATTCAACGGACCCTCTCTCGGGCTGCAGTGGTCCTGGCAGGCCAATCCAGAGCCGTCCTGGGGCTTCATCGCCCCTGCGATCGGAGCGATGCGACTCTTGAACGTTCCATCGCCGGCCGGGTCGCATCATCTTTCGCTCACGCCGAACCTGCTCCTGCAAAAGCTGCCCGGAACTCGCTTCACCGTCACCACCAGGGTCAGCCCCGCCTTCCGAAACGAGGGCGACCGTGCGGGGCTGGTGATCCTCGGCAAATCCTACGGCTTCATCGAGGTCGCTCAGACGAAGCAGGGCGCCTCCATCCGACAGGTGCTTGGGGTTACAGCGCCAAGTGGCGTCTCGGAAAAGACCTTGGCTGAGGTTCCTCTTCAGGCTGCTGAGGTCTACCTGCGAGCTTCTGTCAACGAAGGCGCGGTCCGCTTCAGCTATAGCACCGACAACGTAAAGTTTATCGATCTTGGCGATTCTTACCAGGCGACGCCAGGTGTCTGGATCGGCTCGAAGGCCGGAATCTTCGCATCCGGAGAGATGGACAGCGGGGACTTCGGCTACGCCGACTTCGACTGGTTCCGCTTCGATCTGTTGCCTCACTAAATCGGACGCGGGACAAAGCTCACGGCGCCGGCGATCGCGTGATGTGGAAGGGGAGTTCCGTGTCGGCGGTCTTCACCTTCGGTTCGACCGAACGGCCCCATTGAAAGGCCGCCACCACGACCTCAACCGGGAAGGCAGACCTGCGTCAGCAGTGGCTTCCAGAGCGATTTGCTCATCGGCGCGGGGCATTTTGAATGGAACTCCAATGCGGCGCCGGATCGTTGCCGACGCGCACCGAGTATCGCCACACCTCCGTGGGTGGCGCGGACTATGCGTAAGAAGCCACTGCCAGGACACAAAGCAGCAGCCCAAACCAGATGGTCGCGAAACGTGCTGTCATGAACTTCTCCGAGAGATCAAGGTTGCAGAATGTGCGTTACCCCGGTCTCGACGTCGATGCTCCAGGGGCGTGGTTCAGGCAGTGTCATGTGCTCGCCGTCGATCGAGAGCGGCATCCAGATATACCGCGAGTCCCAGAGAGCCTTCGGACTCCACCGGTCTCCGACATAGAGGACGCTGGTCATCTTGCTGCCCGTCACTTTGATCAACATGCTCGACTGCGAGTTGTAGGTATTGGTCTCAGGCGGAGCGATGTCGCGCATCGTCGACCACGGCCCCGCAAGGCTCGGCGCAGTGGCGTAAACGTTGGGGTTGGGGCGCCATCCCGTGAGGTGCGATCCCAACGCGTAGTACAGGCCCTTGTAGTGAACGATCGCGCCGCCTTCGAGCGGTGCGTCGATGAAGGCGACCTTCGACTCCACGTTGAGATAGTCGGCCGAAAGCCTTGCGATGAAAAAACCCTTGGTTGGGCGCGACTCGAAGATCAGGTATGCGCTGCCGTCGTCGTCGATGAACTGGCCGATGTCCCGGCTCTCCTGATCGAGCGGCCGGAGGCTGCGCACCCACTTGTAGTCTCCGTCGACGGTATCGCTCGTGAGGATCCCTACCTTCGCAACGTTATAGCCGAAGGAGCCAGGCGCAGGGGACGGCCCGGGGCCATCGAGGTGAACGTACATCACGAATTTATGCGTCTTCCGGTTGTAGAACACCTTCGGACGCTCGAGTATCCACTTGGCGCCAAGATCCTCAGGCTCAGCCAGGGCGACCACCTGACGACGATAAGTCCAGTGCACCAGATCGGTGGACGAGTAACACGCGACATAGCGCCTGGCCGGATCGTTGGTCTCGGTCCGATCCTCGCCAAACCAGTACCACGTGTCCTTCAGGTGCAGAATGCCGCCACCATGAGCCTGGATCAGTTCGCCGCGATTGTCGCGCCACGGCTCACCGGGCACAACGATTCCGGTCTTATGCTGGGCTCCGGCGATGGTTGCCGCGAGGAGCACGCCAAGGAGGAGAGCGACATTTCCGAGCCGAGTCAGGCGAAGGGTCATCTTGGTCTTTGGCATGAAAGGTTGGAGGTGAAACCCGATCCTTTGCCTCTTCGGGAGCAACCCGAAGGCGGGCGCGGCGAGCGTTGAAGCCACTTGGCGATCTTAGCAGTCAGTAGGCGAGAAGGAGCGGCTGGCGCTGACATGGGAGGGCCGAGTCATCGCCCTCCCATGCACCAGCGCGCGGTTGAGTGAAGCGTTAGGGTTTCTGACCGAACTTGCCGTTGGCGATAGCGAGCGACGCAGGCGCCGCCAGCGGCACGGCTGGTCCGACGAGTTCGACGATCTTCGGATACAGCGCCGTGCCGTTCATCGGCAGCCAGACGTTACCGGAAGAATCGACGACCGGCTGCTTGGCTCCGTTATACCGCTGGTAGCTGGTGGTGGTGCCGGTGAAGTAGCAGGTGCTGGGGCAGGCGGAGCCGAAGAAGCCCGCGCCCGGAGCGCCCGTTACACCGTAGTTCGGAGAGATGGCGGCGTTGGTGGAGCTGTTGATGGCGCCGACAGTCGAGGCGCCTGTGCTGAAGGTAAACCACACATTGCTTGCCCCATCGGTCGTCAGCAGGCGGGCCTGGACGGCGGTGGAGCCGGTGCTTTGACCGCCCAGATCGTGGTAGATGGTGTAGGCCCAGTTGGCGGCGGCATCGGCGGGGGTGAGGGCAGCGCTGTAGGACGGTGTGATCTTCGTGATGCTGTTGCTGAGCGTTCCGTGTGCTCCACTTCCTGGCGTCGCGCTGGTGCTGTCGACATAGCTGGTGTTGCTCAGCCAGACATCGCCGGAGCCATCGAGCGCCAGGCCGTAGTCGGAGCCGATCACATAGGCCGCGGCGGAGCCGTTGATGGCGGGAACGACGGTGACGTTGCTGGTTCCGAGGGTACCCGGTAGAGCGGTAGTCGCGGTCGTATCGAGCGTGCTGGCAATGCCGGATGCCGTGGTGGAGACGCCGTCATAGGAGTCCGGCGTGTAGCAGCCCAGAGCGTTTGCGCCGTTGCTGCCGCCATAGCTCTGCCACACGAGACCCGTGTAAGCGCCGGTGGAGGTGTTGGTTCCGCCCAGGTTGTAGCCTAGTCCCCAGACGAAGGGCTGGCCGGGGATGAGGTTCCCATTGGAGGTGAACTTGGCCGTGCCGCCGTCGACCAAGATCGGGGCGTTTTCCGTCGCGCTGAAGCGCCCGTAGTTGACATTGGTGGGGCTTCCGCCGACGAAGGTGACCAGTCCTTTGCCGCTGCCGGAGAAGCCTCCGGTGGCGGCGGCCGTCGTGCAGGTGTTGGTCTGGGTGCCGCTGGCGGTGGCGATATAAACGTCGTTCGCACCGTCGATGGCGATATATTCAGGCGCAATGCCGGCGGTCACCGCGGGGGTTCCGGTGGTGTTCGAGAGGGGATAACCGACAGCGCCGGCGGAGCCTCCGTTCGAGGTGGTGGCGATGCCCGACGAAGTGACAACCGCACCGGAGCCGGGGATCTTCACGACGTTTGAGTTGGTCTTGTCGGCGAGCCAGACGTTGTTGTTGGTATCGACCGTGACCGAGAAGAAGGGGAAGGTCGTGGAGCTGGCGAAGCCTGCGAGCGTGGTTGCGGTCCCGCCCACCGAGTAGCCCGTGGTCTGGTAGGTTCCAGCCGAGCCGGCAGGGATGGGATCGCCCATGGGGTCGAGCTCCACGACGAAGTCGTTCAGCGAACCGGTCGGATTGGCCGCATTGTTCAGCGCGCTGGTGGGATGATTGGCGACCCATGCGTTGCCATAGGAGTCGAAGGCGATCTGGGTCGGTTGGGCAAGGATCTGGGAGGTGAACACGACCGATGGCGCGACCGTGTAGGAACCGGCTGCGGTCATGTTGACGCCCGTTACCGTACCCCCGGAGACGGTCGCTGTGCCAGCGGCGCCGGAGCCCGTGCCGCCGGTGAAGACGACGGCGGGCGCGGTGGTGTAGCCGGAGCCGCCGTTGGTGATGGTCACCGACCCAACGCCGCCGCCGGAGAGGTTTGCTGTGCCGGCCGCGCTGGAGCCGTTGTTGCTGGCGGGGTTATAGGCGACCGCGAGTGACAGGTCGTAGACCTTGGTCGCGGCGGTCGCATCGGGCAGGAACGGTGTGCCGACCGCCGTGATGATGCCGTAAAGATTGGCGATCTTAGTCGCCGTCAAGGTTGGGTTCAGAGCCATGGCGACCGCCGCCTGCAGGGTGTCAGCCGGAGCCTGTGCTCCGGTCGGCGCGTTGACGTTGCTGAACAGCGTCGCGCAGGAGGTGTTGCTGCTATCCGCCAGACCCTGCGAGTTAACGCATCCGGCGAGGATGTCCGCCAGGGTGTTGACCTGCCAATACTCCACCGTCGCCGTGCCATTAGCGTTGTTGCCGGGCGAGGCGCCGGTCGCATTGCTCGCGATCACCTGCGCAAGCGCCATGGCGTTCGCGATGCCCTGAACGTTGGTGCTGGAGGTGGTGAAGTTGTCGGCGGGTGCGCTTGCGCCGGCGATGCCCGGCTGGCTGCTGAGCGGCGTGCCGAAGCTGCTTCCGCCGAAGAACTGTGCCAGTGCATAAGCGCCAGCCACCGTGGTGACCTCGTTGATGTTGAGGAAGGTGGTGGCGGCGTTGGCCTTCAGATAGCTGCAGGAGCCGAGCGCGGCCATGAGTGTGATGTTGGGATTGTTGGCGCCGCTGCCCGGGTTTCCACCGCTCGCTGTGATGTAGACATAGCTCCCGGCATCGCAGGTGTAGTCGCCGGTGATGGAGAACCCGCCGGTGCTGTTGGTCGTCACGGCGGTCGTGAGAATCGGTTTAGCGAGTCCAGTGGTGTAGCCGGTGGCGCCAACCTCATAGAGCTGCACGGTCGCTCCCGAGATGGGCTGGCGGCCTCCGTGGACCGAGCCGGCGATCCCGGTCGAAGAGATCGCTGCGCTGGCGCTGACAGGATTGCCGCTCCCCGCGGCTCCCAGTCCGCATCCGGACAGGATGAGCGTGAAGGCGGTGGCGAAGGAGACGCCGAGAAGCGTGCGGGCTGCGGAGTGCGGTTTCAAGGACATATGCGAATCTCTCGATGGTGGATTGGAGAATGGTGTTCAGATAACGTTCTCTAAACAAACCGTACGTTCGATTCGTTTAGAGGTTGGACGCGCTGGGTTTTGCTTGCGAGCGGAATTATAGGATCAAAAAGATAACGATAACAAGAATTATTTTGAGCCCCACGAAAACGCGCCGCAAACCCCCAAAGTCCGCAGCGGGACAGGATCGCGTGAGCTTATGGTCCCACCGTCTGTGCCAGAGGCGTCATGACGGGAGTCGTCAGGCCGAGAAAGATGGAGACCGTATTGTCACCGGCGCAGGCGACCCACACATTGCCGGAGGCATCGACGGCAATGCCTGCCGGAGCGTTCAGCGATCCAAAGCCGGCGGCAGGCGAAAGTGGTGCATTAGAGCTGGCGTGGAAGAGCATCAGGCCTCCCCCGGTTGCGGCGTTCGCGACCCAGATATCCGCTCCCGAGGTTGCGATCGAGCCTGGAATCGCAGCCATGCTGAGCACAGGCGCTGATGCCGTGTCGGATGAGGCGACTTTGGCAAGCGCACCCTGAACAGCGGTCTGCGACGGGACGGAGCCGGTGAACCAGAGGTTCGAGTTGCTGTCGATCGCGAGCGCGCCTGGGGCCTGCGTCACGCCGTCCGAGACGGTGTTGGAGAGCGCACCGGCGTGCGTCATTTGAAGAACATTATCGGCGCCCGTATTCGCCACCCATACGTTTCCCGCGCTGTCGAGCGCAATGCCCGAAGGTGCGCTTAATCCAATAGTATTTGTGAGAACGATCCCCGTGGACGAGAGCTGTATGACGCTATTGCCTCCAGTGTTCGCAACCCACGCATTCCCAGCGGAGTCGTTTGCAATGGCCGTGGGTGCGTTCAGGCCGGTGGATGCCTTCGCCAGCAGTGAGCCCGTGCTCGAAAGTTTCAGCACGGAATCCGCTCCCGTATTGGCGACCCACAGATTGCCCGAGCGATCGATTGCGACGCCACGCGGCGCAAGCAGACCGCTTCCCGTAACGGTGAGCAGCGTTGTGCCTGCGGGCGATAGCTGCACCAGACTGGCGGCGCTTTCGTTGGTCACCCAGCCGTTTCCAGCGCCGTCGATGGCGATGCCGAAGGGCGTGGCCAGTCCGCTGGCGGCTATCCGGAGAGCGAGCGTCCAATCCGTGGGGGCTGCGGTCAGGCTGGGGCTGTAGGCCGTCGAGTTGGCGGCGAGTGCATAGAGGCCGGGGTAAGAGGCGGGCTGATGGGCAATCCGCAGAGTGGCGCCCAGGGTGTCTGCAGACGAGGTGGCGGTAAGCAGCGGTGCGCAGGCGGAGCTGGTGGGGGATGCGGTGCGGATGCAGCCTGCAAGGATATTCGCCAACGTGTTGAGGGTTGCGACCGGCGCCGTTGCACTGGTTGCAAGGGTAGGCCCAGGCATGGCGCCGGATGTCGTATTGACGAGAGCATTGACCATCGAAAAGGCGTTTGCCAGGCCGGCGGGGACGTTTCCGGATGCGCCGATGTGGGCGGCATCGGCGATAAAGGGGGCCAGCGCAAAGACAGTGGCCACGGTTGTCAGCTCGTCGATATGAAAGCTGCTGGAGCTCGTAAGGGCGCTGCACGGACCCAGCGCGGCGAGTAACGAGGTGGCGCCGTTCGCGCCCGCGCCGCTGCTGCCGCCGGTTGCAGACAGATAGACCAGCGTCGCCGAGCCGCAGGCTGGCAAGGGGAAGGAAAAGGCTCCTGTGGCGTCCGTCGTCACTGCATTCGCAAGCAATGGAGCGGCAGCGGATGCAAGGCCGCTGGCCCCAACGGTGTAGAGCTGCACGCTGGCCGATTGCAACGGTAGCGCGCCGTTGGTGACGGCGCCGTGGACGAGGCTTGCAACAGGCGTAACCGGGGTGCTGCCGCCGCCATTTGCGGTTGTAGATGTACCTCCGCAGCCGACCATCGCCGCGGCTGCCAGGAAGAGAAGACCGATGCGCGCGCGTATGGGATTCATTGGACCGAAAGGCTCCTTGTGGTGGATACCGCCGCTGCGTAGGTGGCGTCGCCGGCCTGTGCCGCGTTGACCACGACGGCGCCTGTACCGTTTGTCGTCAGCAGTGTGCCGGAGATCGTCGCCGGCCCGCTGACCACATTGAAGGCAACCGGCAGGCCCGAGCTGGTGGAGGCCGAGAGCCGCAGTGTCGAACCGTTGCTCAGCGGAGCCAGCGGCGCGAAGGTGATGCGTTGCGGAGCGCCGCCTGTCACGGTCAGCGTGCCGGTTGCGAACTGAAGGAAGTACTTGCTGCTCTGCAGCGTTCCGGCGCTTGCGGAGATGGTGTAGGAGCCTGCGGGCGACGTACGCACGGCCAGAGTCGCGAGCGATGGCGCTCCGGTAGTTGAGTTCGCCTGGGTGTCGCTGCCGACGAAGCCACTCAGCGTATAGGTCAGGGTGGGATTCGGCGTGTCGAAAAAGCGGGAGAAGCTAGCCGGCGCAATGGTCAGTGTCGGCAGGTTCGAACCGCCGGTGAGGGAGACGATCTGGGCCGTCTTCGAAACGCAGGTGAGCAGAGAAAACGATGCGGTGCGTGTGCCGGATGCCGATGGCGTAAAGGTAAAGCTAATCGTGCAGGGGGCGCCCACAGCCAGACTGGACCCACACGTCGAGGTGTAGGCATAGTCGTTCGTATTGCTGCCTGCGAGACTCAAGGCGCCGATCAGTAGCGGCCCGGAGCCGGTGTTCGAGAGGGTGACAACCCGCGTGGCGGAACTGCCGGGCGCCACCGCGCCGAGGTTGACCGTGGTTGAGCTTAGCGTGGCCGTAGGCAGCGATTGATACAGCACCACACCGCTCTGGGCGGGCACGGAGATAACTGAGGTCTGGGTCAGGTCGTAGTTCACGCCGGTGGCGACATCGGTCGCCGTCCCTGTGGTCATGTCCGGCGGAAGCGTCATGGAGACGGCATTGCTTTGCCAGTTCAGGCCTGCGAGGTAGTTGCCGTAGCGGCCGATGTAGAGCGTGCCGAAGGCTCCGGAGGTGTAGCCGCCGGAGGCGCCTGTGGCGGTCGTGGCCGGCATGGCGAACGTAGCGACACGGTCGATCGTCGCGGTCGTGTCGTGTACGCGGGCGAGGTTGTCGACTACCTCGTTGGCGGCGGAAGGCTTCACTCCGCTGGCGCCGGGCGCCTGCAAGGGTCGAAAGTTGAGTACCATGTCCAGGGTCTCACCTTTGTACTTGACCGCCAGTGAGCTGCCGGTGGGGTCGACGAAGACGCCGTCGGGGTGGGTGGCCTCCTGTAGAAAGCTGACGCCGGTGGAGTCGGATGTACTGTTGACCTTGGCGCAGAGTGCGGAGTAGTTCAGGAACTCGTGCAGATAATCGGAGAGGGTGTCGTCGAAGTGGCCGGAGCCGAAGGCAGGCAGGGTCCAGGTGATGCCAAGCGCCTTTTCGCGGTACATGCCGTGGAGGGCGTACGGGTCGGCGAAGCTCCCCGCAGCATAGTAGTCCCCGCCTGGCTCGACCTCGCCGACATTGAGGTTCTTGCGGAAGGTGATGTCCTCGTCGATGCGCTGGGTGGCGGTGAAGGTCGAACCCGTGGCAAGAAGCCCCGGTTGCAGGAAGTTCGAGAAGCTGGCGACGCCGCTGACAGCGATATCGCGGATGGGATGGCTGGTCGAGGTTTCGAGGCCGTTGTCCGCGAGGATCTTTGCGAGGGCGATGTTCAGATGCTCGTCGTTCAGCCCGTAGCCGCCATCGAAGCTGCCGTTGCCGGTGCCGTTCACCTCCAGGCCCAGGCCTTTGAGCGAGAACCAATAGCCGCCATAGGGATCGACGGTAAGGCCCGCTGCGAGCTGGCAGTAGGCGAGCACGGTCGCGTTCGAGACCGCCAGCGCCGTTCCGTAGCGCTTATCGAGGAACTGGAGCGCAAGGTTGGTATAGACGTAAGCGCGCGCTT
>NZ_FZOU01000010.1 GCF_900188085.1 Granulicella rosea | reverse complement strand
CCGGCGAACGGTGCGACCGGAGTGCTGCTCACACAGCCCGTCAGCGCCACCTTCAGCACGGCGATGAATGCAAGCACGCTGAATAGCGCGACCTTCACCCTGGCGACCTCTTCCGGTGTGGCGGCAAGCGGTTCGGTCACCTACAACTCCTTTACATCGACAGCTACCTTCACTCCGTCGGCGAATCTGGCGACCAGCACGACCTACGTCGCCACGATCACCACCGGTGCGCAGAATGCTGCCGGAGCTGCTCTTACGGCGAACTATGTGTGGGTCTTCCGCACAGCGCCAGCGCCGACTCCTCCTACCGTCATCTCGACCTTCCCAGCCGACAAGGCTGCGGGCGTCGCACTCAACCAGGGCCTCTCCGCAACCTTCAGCGAGGCTATGAACGCATCCACCATCAATGGCGGCACCTTCGCCATAACGGCTCCCGGAGGCATCGCGGTAGCGGGCGCCGTGGGCTATACGGTGACAGGTTCGGTCGCTACCTTCACCCCGACCGCGGCCTTCGCGCCTCTGACCACCTATGTGGCGACGATCACGACCGGCGCGCAGGATCTCGGCGGGACGGCGCTGGCGGCCAACTACGTATGGACCTTCACGACCGGAGCCGCGCCCGACACGACGCGTCCGACCGTGATCGCCACCAACCCGATCAACGGCGCGACGGGCGTTCCGTTCAATCAGGCGATCGGCGCCATCTTCAGTAAGGCGATGAATCCGGTCACCATCACAACAACGAGCTTCACCCTTACCACGCCCGGTGGAGCGGTCGTCAATGGACTTGTCTCCTACGCAGCGATCAGCAATACGGCTACCTTTACGCCGATGACCAACCTCGCCCCCAGCACGCTGTACACAGCCACGATCACGACTGTCGCGGCGGACCTGGCGGGCAACACCCTGCTCAGCAACTATGTCTGGACGTTCACGACCGGGCCCGCACCCGATACGACGCACCCGACCGTGACACTGACCAACCCCGTGGCGAACGCCTCCAGCGTGCCGATCACTCAGGCGGTCAGCGCAACGTTCAGCAAGGCGATGGATCCGCTCACGATCAACACGGCTACCTTCACCCTTACCGGCCCTGGAGGCGCATCCGTAGCCGCAACCGTCACCTACAGTGCGATCAGCTTCATTGCCACCCTCACTCCGACGGTGTCTCTGGCACAGGGAACCATCTACACCGCGACGGTCACCACGGGAGCGGCGGATCTGGCCGGTAACTCGTTGATTGCCGGATCGGTACCGAACCCCTGGATCTTCACCACCAACGCCGCAGTCGTCCTGCCCCCGGTCAACCTCGGCACGGCCGCTCTCTTCGGCGGCTTTGGCGGTGGAGCAGGCATGACCAACATGGGAACGCAGACGGTCATCAATGGAAACATCGGCACCACCGGCGTATCGACACTCATCACCGGGTTCCACGACAACGGCGTAGGCTGCACCTACACCGAAACTCCGCTGAACATCGGCTACGTGAATGGTTCGATCGTCACCGCCGCGCCGCCGCCAACCGTGGGCTGCCCGACGGAGGGCACAGCAGTCACCGCGGCGATCGCAGCGCAGGCGTCGATTGACGCCGGCACGGCTTACGCCGCACTGGCTGCCTTCCCCAACGGTCAGGATGTATCCACCTGCGCGGGCTGTGGCGGAGGCCAGGCCGGCGAGCTTGGCAACCGGACGCTGGTCGCGGGAATCTACAAGTCCGCGCCCGGCAGCTACGCCATCACCGCGGGCGATCTGACACTGGACGCCCAGGGCAATCCCAACGCCTTCTGGGTCTTCCAGATGTCGACTACCTTCACGGTCGGTTCGCCCGCAGCTCACCGCAGCGTCCTGCTGGTCAACGGAGCGCAGGCCAAGAATGTCTTCTGGCAGGTGGGCACGGCTGCCACCATCAACGGCATTCTCGGCGGCGGCACGATGACCGGCACGATCATCTCCCAGGCAGGCATCTCGGTTTCGACAGCAGGGGTCGCCGCGATCACAACCATCAACGGCAGAGCTCTTGTTCTGACCGGCCCGGTCACGCTTGTCAACACCGTGATCAATGTACCCGCACCATAACCCCTCCGGCGCCGGGCCTTTCATCGGGTCCGGCGCCTACGGATGCGGTGCGTCCTTGCCTCTCGCCCAGCAGGCGGGCAAGGGCTTCGATACGGACGACGAGCAGGACGAGCAGTTCAGGAGAACGCAATGAGATTTACCGCACGCACGCTTGCCACAATGACGGTCGCAACTCTACTCACCCCAGCCCTTCACGCGGAAGACCCGAAGCATCTCGAGTCCACCTCGGCGCGTGAGGCGACGACTACCGGCGCGGCGCAACAGCCCGTCGCCGCTTACCCCAAGAAGACGATTCGCTTCTATCCCCGCACCGAGTTGTTCCTTGGCTACTCCTACCTGCGGGCCGCGCCGACCTATGCCACAGGCAACCGGCTGGTCAGCCTGAACGGCGGCAGCGCCTCGTTGGCCTACAACTACACCCGCTACTTCGGCCTGGTCACCGACTTCGGAGGCTTCGCCGATAATCAGGTCGACCTCACCGGTCCCGGAGTAAAGACGCCAGGCATCGTCAACTCCAGGGGCGACGCGTTTACCTTCCTTTTCGGCCCTCGTTTCAGCTATCGCGGACAGCACGACCGCGTTGTCCCCTTCGTCCAGGCTCTGGCCGGCGGAGTCCACGCCAGCGAGGTGACGCTGACCGGCTGCGCCGCAGCCTGCACAGTGCTTCCCGCACAATCCTCCTTTGCCATGACCGCGGGCGGCGGGCTCGACCTCAAGCTGCAGAAGCACCTCGCTCTGAGGCTCTTTCAGGCGGAGTACCTGATGACGCGCCTGGCCGACACCGGCACCGGCGTCTCCAGAATGCAGAATGACATGCGACTCTCCACCGGCCTCGTCTTCCGCTTCGGCGGAGGTATGCAGCATGCCAACGGCGCGCCGGCGGTCTCCTGCTCGGCGGATGGCGATACGCTGCACGCGCAGGCAAGCGATCCGGATGGCGACCTCCTGACCTACCAGTGGTCCGCCAGCGCGGGCCGCGTGGACGGCAACGGCGCCAGCGCACACTGGGATGCGAGCGGCGCAGCCCCAGGCGTTTACACCGTCAACGTTCTCGTAAGCGACGGACGCGGAGGCATGGCGGACTGCAGCACGAACGTCCATGTCGATGCAGCGCCCAATCATCCGCCGATGCTGGCCTGCGTGGCGGATCGCGTCTCCATCAAGGCCGGCGACCCGCTGCGGATCACCGCCACCGCGTCCGACCCGGACCAGGACCCTATCGTTCTGGCGTGGGAGACGAGCGGCGGTCGTGTGGTCGGGTCTGGCCTGGCGATCGGCATCGATACCGCCGGTCTGCCGACTGGCAGCATCACGATCCACGGCCGCGCATTCGACGGCCGCGGAGGCGCCGCGGAGTGCTCTGTCTCGATCGAAGTCGAGGGTGCTCTGCCGCCCGCGATCGTCGCCGTCGAAGGTCGTCTGGCACTGCATAGCATCTACTTCCCCACGGCTCAGCCAACGGTCGAAGAGCCGTCCCGCGGCATCCTCATGAGTCAGCAGGTGACCCTGCAGGTTCTCGCCAACGACTTCAAAACCTACCTCGAAGCCCGTCCGAACGCACATCTTCTGCTCGAAGGTCATGCGGATCCGAGAGCGTCGGACGAGTACAACCAAGCCCTCACCCAGCGGCGCGTCGAGAGCACGAAGCTGTTCCTCGTCGAGCATGGAATCCCTTCGGCCAACATCCACGTGCGGTCGCTTGGCGATAAGGAAAACCTCACCGAGGCACAGGTCCGCCAAGCCGTGGAGCGTAACCCCGAACTAACGACGGTCGAGCGGAAGAACCTGCTTGAGAAGATCCAGACGGTCCTTCTCGCCAGCAATCGCCGCGTGGACATTACACTGGAAAATACCGGGCTCCACTCTTCGCGCGAATACCCTTTCAACGCGAAGGACTCCTACACGCTTCTCAACCAGGATCAGACGAAGAAGCCGGTCCACAAGACAGGCAAGCCGGCAGCGCGCGCCAAACGCTGACGATTACCCCTGGCTTCAGTGCGGCGCTCCTGCCTGGGGCGCCGCATGTCCTTTACGTTTAAAACCGCCTCCGCCCAAACCGCAGACCCGGTGATCGCCCTTCTGATACGCAAGGCCAGGACCAAAATGAAAGCCACTCCGGAAGAACCCTTTGAAATCATCGAATTCCTGCGAAACGTAGCCTCCGCCCGCCTCATCCGCGTCAAGAAGAGCGAGTCCATCTACCTTCAGGGCGCGAACTCCGACTCGGTGTACTACATCGCCTCCGGAAAGGTGCGGCTTAGCGTTGCCTCACGCAACGGCAAGGAGGCCACCATCGCGCTGCTCTCGACCGCCGACTTCTTCGGCGAGAACTGCATACAGAGCGAGGGTGCGCGCGCCGAATCCGCCACGGCCTGGAACGACGGAGGCATTCTGAAGATCGATAAGCTGCTCATGGTCTCGGCGCTCAACAGTCACCGCGATCTGTCGCTATGCTTCATCGACCACCTCCTATCCAAGAATGCGCGCTATCAAGACAACCTGGTCGACCTCTTCTTCAACTTCAGTGAAAAGAGACTCGCCAGAGTTCTCCTGGAGTTATCCGGCGCTCAGGAGGAAGGCTCTGCAGTCTATGTCATCCCAAAGATCAGCCATGAATCGCTCGCCGAGATGGTAGGCACAACACGCTCCCGGGTTAGTTTTTTTATGGCTCGGTTTCGGCGTTTGGGGATTATCGAGTGCGAGGGTGTAATTACGGTAAAGAAAACGCTCCTCGTTGCCATCTTGCAGCAACACGGTGCTGCTCCGGCGACGCCTTCAGACGTGTAGTTCGAGACGCCCGATCGCGCCCTCGCAGGTAAACGCTTCGATACGATATGCCGAAGCCGATCCACTACACGCATCTCCCTGGAGGCGGGTCAAGGCTTGCGAGCGCGAAGCGCCAGCGAGAGAAGACCTGCGATGTCGGCGAGGTTTTGAGCGTAGTTGCAAGGTGGCGTTGAAAACCATGACGACATTGCCCGCGTCGCGGTGGTTGGTTACGGTCCGCTGGACTTGATGAGAAGGCTCCGGTAGAAAGAAAGCATAGCGCCAATTTCTTTGCTCGGATATACCGGAGGACTACGATGATCGATCGGCCATCGCTGGTGGACTGTGGCGGCGGCGTGTGGCTGGAGCGCGCCGTGCGTTGCACGCTGTCCGATGGCGTGGCGCTGGTCTCCGACCACTACTATCCGCCGGGCGACGGCCCACATCCAACGATTCTGATGCGCCAGCCCTATGGCCGCGACATCGCTTCCACCGTCGTCTATGCGCACCCTATCTGGTTCGCAAGTCATGGCTATAACGTCGTCATTCAGGATGTGCGCGGGCGTGGCGACTCCGAGGGTGAGTTCTATCCCTTCCGCACCGAGGGACGCGACGGCGCCGAGACCATCGCCTGGCTGCGCACGCGGCCGGAGTCGAACGGCAAGGTCGGCATGTATGGCTTCTCCTATCAGGGGCTGACGCAGTTGCTGGCCGCGGCCGAACGGCCCAGGGGGCTGCTCTGCATCTCGCCCGCGATGGCGGCCTGCGATCTCTATCGTGGATGGTTCTATCATCACGGCGCGCTGCGGTTGGCGGGAGCCATCGGCTGGGGTTTGCAGATGCTTCGCTTCGACGCCCGACGCGCCGGTCTGCGCGAGGCGCACGACGAGTTTGAGGCGGCATGGGCCAGCCGCACGCGACCGCTGGCCGCGCCCTACGAGAACATCCCCGCGATTCAAGCGACGTATCTGCAAGACTGGATCACCCACACGGAGCCCGGCGAGTACTGGTCCGCGCACGATGTCAGCGCGACGCTCGACCGTATCGACATCCCTGCCCTGCATGTCTCCGGCTGGTACGACATGTACCTGCAGGGCAGCTTCGACGGCTTCCTCTCGCTCTGCGAACATGCGGGTTCGCAGTTCGCGCGAGACCATCAATACCTGCTCGCGGGTCCGTGGCTGCATATCCCGTGGGGCTCGCGCATCGGCGAGCGGGACTTCGGTCCGGACGCCCGGCTCGACACCGACGCCCTGCTGCTGGCGTGGTTCAATCACTGGCTTAAAGATTCGGGCGAGTTCGCCGCGCAGCCACGCATCCGGCACTTCGCCCTCGGCGCCGCGACGGAATCCCGCTGGTTCTCGACCGACGAGCTTGCGCCCACGCAATTCCTGACGTTCTACCTGCACAGCCAGGGCCGCGCCAACTCGTCCAAGGGCGATGGCGCGCTCGGCATCGCAGCGCCCACGACGGACGAACCTGCCGACCAGTTCGTCTACGATCCCGAGGTCCCAGTGCTTGCGCCTGGCGGCAGCTTCGCGCCCAGCGGATGCTTCGACCAGGCCGTCCTCGAACAAGGCAACAACCTGCTGGTCTACACCACCGCCGTCTTCGAGGAGCCGATCCACGTCTTCGGCTCGCCCACGCTTGAGCTCTTCTGCATCACCTCCGCGGTGAACGCGGACTTCACCGGCAAGCTCGTCCGCGTCACGCCCGATGGACGCTGCGAGTTCCTCTGCATCGGCATCGCCCGGTCGGGATTCCTCTTCAAGGACGAGGGCTACGCGTCGGACAGTATTTACCGCTGGCGTTTCACGCTCGAACCCACCTCCTGCGTCTTCGCCGCCGGAGACCGCCTGCGCATCGAGATCGCGGGCGGCGCCTTCCCGCTCTACGACCGCAACCCCTCCCGCGACATCCCCGCCCGCATGGCCGACCCGTGGAACTGGGCGCGCTCCACGCACCGCGTGCTGCACGACGCCGCGCATCCCTCCACTCTCACGCTTCCCCTGGCGCTCCCATCATGACGATCCCTCTCAACGACGCGACACAGCGGCCACATGTCGTTCTGGACCGCATCACGAAGAGCTATGGCGGCGGCTCGCCGATCCTCGACGACATTGGCCTGACCGTGCGCCGGGGCGAGTTTGTCAGCCTCGTCGGCCCGTCCGGCTGCGGCAAGTCCACCCTTCTGAAGCTGATCGCCGGGCTCACGCCGCTCGACAGCGGCGCCATCTCGGTCGACGGCATGACGCCCGCCAACGCGCGCGAGACGGTCTCGTTCATCTTTCAGGACGCGACCCTTCTGCCGTGGCGCACGGTGAGCCAGAACGTCGGACTGGCGCTTGAGCTGGAGCGCGCGCCGCAGGAGATTCGCCAGCAGAAGGTGGACGCGTTGCTCAAGCTCGTAGGCCTCGAACATGCGGCGAAGTCGTATCCGCGCCAGCTTTCGGGCGGCATGAAGATGCGTGTCTCGATCGCCCGCGCGCTCTCCACGCGGCCCAGCCTGCTGCTGCTCGACGAACCCTTCGGCGCGCTCGACGAGATCTCGCGCGACCGCCTGAACGAGGAGCTGCTGCGGTTGAAGGCGGAGCAGGGCTGGACCGCGATCTTCGTCACCCACTCGGTCGCGGAGGCGGTCTTTCTCTCCTCGCGCGTGCTGGTGCTGGCGCCGCATCCGGGCCGGATCGCGAAGGAGATCGAGATCGACCTGCCCTATCCGCGCACGGCCGAGACCCGCTCGCTCGACGCGTATGAAGACCTGGTCGCGTTGACCGGCAGAACCCTGCGAGGCGTACACGGCCTATGACCATGAGACGCGTCCTGCTGCGCCTGCTCAACGCGATCACCCTCTTCGCTCTGCTGCTCTTTCTGTGGCAGTGCATCATCTGGGTGTTTCATCTTGCGCCCTACGTGCTGCCCACGCCGTGGGCCATCGCGCGGGTCGTTGTCCAACGCTTTCCCGCGCTCTGGAGCTCGCTGCTGACCTCCGCGATCGCCGCCGGCGGTGGCCTGCTCGCGAGCATCGTCGTGGGCGTGGCCATCGCGATGCTCTTCGCGCAGTCGCGCTGGCTGCGCGAGATGTTGCTGCCCTACACGATCCTTCTCCAGACCGTGCCCATCGTGGCGATCGCGCCGCTGCTGCTGATGTGGATCGGACCGGGTCTATTCGCCGTCACGCTGGTCGCGTTCATCATCTGCCTTGCGCCCATCATCGCCAACACGACGCAGGGCCTCATCGGCGTGGACCGGAACATGGTCGACCTCTTCACGATGCACAACGCGACGCGCGCGCAGATCCTGTGGAAGCTGCGCCTGCCGCATGCGCTGCCCGCGCTGTTTACCGGCATCCGTATCGCCAGCGGCATCTCGGTCATCGGCGCCATTACCGGCGACCTCTTCGCCGGGTCGGCGACGGTCGGCCAGGGCGGCCTCGGCTACTCCATCACCTACGCGCTCGCGCAGGTTCAGACGGACTACCTGTTCGCGCTCGTCTTCGCCGCGACCATGCTGGGCTTCTTCTTCTTCTTCGCCGTGGTCTTTCTGGAGTGGTGCTTCCTGCATCACTGGCACGAGTCGGTGCAGACGGGAGATCGATAGAGCAGAATGGCAGGGCTGAAGCCGTGCCCTTAACAAGGCGACTGCTGCAAGGCAATTTTGCTATCAATCCGAATGGGCTTCAGCCTTCGATTGCCGGCTGCGGAAACCAGCGCTCGACCGTCGTGCGAACACTCACTGCATGACTGTGAAACATGATCTTCGCCCTCGGCGCAGCCTCATGCACAGCGTCCACGATCAGCTCCATGAAGTACGTCATCTCGGAATCGCTGGCGACGCCTCCGCCGATCAGCACGCCGTCGCAGGGCTTCAGCCTGAGCCGCTCTTTGAAGCCGTCGAGGCCGCTGTCGGGATCAAGCTGTACGATCTCGTAGTCATACCCGGCGTCGCGCATCGCCTGCTGCAGGGCGGCCAGCCGCGTTACGAGCGTCGGGCGATCCGCGACCGGAATCTTCGGATGAGCAAGCGGCAGACCGACATGGAGGATCGACACAGGCATCTGCGAAGAGATTACTCTCGCTGCCGGACGGGTCACAAGATCGGAACCTCGTCCGGCAGGCCGGCCAGCATGGCGCCGATGCGCGGGTCGTCCGCGCGCTGCCCATACACCTCGACGTAGATGCCGGTCAGCCATCGCCGCAGTCTTCCCCTGCTCACAGAGCCTGAAACAGAGGCGAAGGCCAGCATCTCCATCGCGGGCGGCGGCGTCGCCGCAACGGGCGGCATCACCCACCCCAGCTCCTGAAGCTCGCGCGCTCCCAGCGAGCGGTAGAACCGCTTCCTCCGGCTGCGCTGCTCGCGCTCCGGGCCTTCGACTCGGTCGGACTCCACCTCGATCAACAACACCGCCGGGGGTGCGCCGATGGCCTGTGCGACGGCAAGAACGATCCGCCCGCCAAGCCCATGGCCGCGCCGCTCCGGCGCCACAGCCATGTACTCCAGCAGCGCGGCGTCGCCGCCATCAAGCACCCGCACGATCGCGAAACCCGCCGTGAGGCCGTCTTCCTGCGCGAGAAAAAAATGGTAGGCGGCGGTGGCCAGCATGCGCCGCAGCGCCTCGACCGGCTTGCGCTCGGAGGCGGGAAACGCCTGTTCGTAAAGGCGCACCAGATCGCCGAACTCCGTCTCCTGCGCGGGTTCAAGACAATTCAGGACGAGGCTCATGCGTCGCGGTACTCGCGGCGTTTGACCTCGCGCAGCGCCTCTTCGTGGCCTTGCAGCGCGGCCTGTCGGGTCCAGTGGCGATACTGCGTGTAGTCCGGCTCGACGCCCAGACCGGCCTGATAGAGGTGCCCGAGCTGAAACTGCGCCTCGGCGTTCCCCTGCTCGGCGGCCTTGCTGTACCACGCGGCGGCCTCCATGTAGCTGCGCCGAACGCCCTGACCGAGATAGTAAAGATCGGCCAGCCGCTGCTGCGCCTCGGGAAACCCCTGCATGGCCGCCAGCCGATACCAGTGGGCGGCATCGGCATCGCTCCGGGCGACGCCTTCGCCCTTGCGATACATCAGCCCCAGGTTGTACTGCGCCCAAGCCAGTCCGCTGTCCGCCGCGCGCTGACACCAGGCGAAGGCCTCGGCGTAGTCGTCCGCGGCATAGCGGCGAAAGCTGAGGTTGGCCTGCGCGTAGGCGTGGCCCAGCTCGGCGGCCAGCCGCTCCCAGCGTGCGGCCTCGGCGGCGTCCTGCGGCACGCCCTTGCCCGCGTCGTACATCGTGCTCAGGATGTACTGCGACTCGGCGTGGCCCTGCTCGGCGGCGAGCCGAAAGCCTGCCGCGGCCTCGGCGAAGGCGCCAGCGTTGTAGTCCGCCACGGCCTGCCGGTAGTGCGGGTTCGAGGCCGAGTTGGCGGCGTCGCGGCGGCCGCGCGCAAAGATGCCCGAACGCCCGGAGCTGAGCGACAGCGCCGCCCCCGTCGGGATGTGCTGCAGGCCGGTCTGCGGTCTATCTTCCATGGGCGGCGATCTGGCGGTCGATGAAGTCGAACCGGTAGCGGGCGCCGGCGATCTGCTCCCGCAGGCCCGCCGCCAGTTCGGTAAGGAGGTCGCGGTCTTCAAGCGCGGCGGCCTCGGCGTCGCGATGCAGTTGGCTGATCTCGCTGGCGAGCAGCGTTCGCTCCTCCGCATCCAGCCGGGCGATGTCGCGCGTGGCGTGCTGGATCTGGCGGTCTACGCGAAGAAGCTCGGCTGACGAGCCTTCCTCGGCGATTGCCGCGTTGACCTCGCGATGATCGTCCAGCATCCGCTGCAAGGTGTCGAGGTCGCCGCGACTGTAAGCCTCATTGGCCCGCGCCATCAGCAGGGTCAGGTGTTTGCGCTCGTCGTCGTCCGCCGCGAAGTCCGGGTGGATGCGCCGGGCGACCTCCCGGAAGAGCGACTTCAGGCTGGGCGGCGGGTCGAACTCCGGCGCCTCATGCGCCTCGCTGAACGCGGCGTCGTGCGTCTCCCGCGCGCGCTGCCGGCTCTCCCGAGCCCGGCGTCTGGCCGCGTCGGAGTCGTAGAGATCGACCTCGCGCTCGGCGATGCGCGCCTCCAGATCGTCGAGCTCCGCATAGAGGACGCCAACCTGCCGGAGATACCGGCCCTCGAACGCCTTCAACTGCGCGCGCGCCTGGGCCAGCTCCGATTCGCGCTCGGCCAGCGCGGCGCGCACGGCGGCAAGCTGCTCGCGCCGCTGGTGGAGAGCGGCGGCGTCCGGGGTCGGCTGAAGGATGATCTCGGCGGGCATGCGGTTTGTTGGTCCAGCCTTCAGTTTAGAGCGAATCGTCCAAGGTGTGTCACTCTCAGCAAGGCGTCAAGATTTGTCATACTGAGCAACGCGAAGGACCTGCGTTCGTGCATCGTGACCAACTCCCGCGCCCGTGCTGGCAGAGGCGCAGATCCTTCACTTCGTTCAGGATGACAGTCGTTATGGGCGGGGCTGAGGAACGGACCGCATCATGGAATCAACCGCTCCGCCCGCAGCCGTTCGAACAGCGCGAAGAAGCTCTTGTCGGTCGCCTGGTACTCCGTGAAGCCCAGCTCGCGGCTCCTGGACATATCCGTGACGACCTCGATCGGCCGGCCGAGATCCGCGTCCGTGTGCCAGGCCGAGGCGAGCACCTTCAGATCGTTCTCCACCAGCCCATACTTCGCCGCGATCCCCGCCCACACCGGCCCGGCATCGGCAAGCTGCAGCTCCAGCGGCGTACCCTCGCCCGTAAGCTCCGCCGCCTCGACGCCGAACCATCCGGCGATGCGCTTCCACATCCAGCTCCAACGGAAGATGTCGCCGTTCACCACGTTGAACGCCTGGTTGCGCGCCGCGGGCGTCGTCGCGGCCCAGAGCAACTGCTTCGCCAGCAGGCGCGCGTCCGTCATATCCGTCAGGCTGTTCCACTGGACGGACGATCCGGGAAAGACCATCGGCTGGCCCAGCTCCTTGCAGATCGTCGCGTAGACCGCGAGCGTCGTGCCCATGTTCATCGCGTTGCCCACGGCGTAGCCAATGATCGTGTGCGGACGATGGACGCTCCAGCCGTAGCCATCGCGCGCGGCGGCGGCGAAGACCTCATCCTCCTGCGCGTAGTAGAAGTTTTCGATGTCGAGCCGGGGCTGATCCTCGCGAAACGGCGTCGCGGGCAGGCTGCCCTTGCCGTACGCCTCGAAGGGTCCGAGGTAGTGCTTCAAGCCCGTCACCAGCGCGACATGCTCGACCGTTCCGGCGGCGGAGACGGCGTCGAGCACGTTGCGCACCATGCCCGCGTTCACGCGGATGTTCTCGGCCTCGGTCGGCTGCCGCAGCCAGGTGGTCAGGAAGATATGCGTCGGCTTCACTCCGGCCAGCGCGGCATTCACCGCGACGGCGTCCTGCAGATCAACCGCGACCGGCGTCACGCCCTCGCGGCCTCCCGGCCGGCGAGCCACGCCATAGACCGTCCAGCCGCCCTCCGCAATCAACAGATCCGCGAGATTCCGCCCCACGATGCCCGAAACGCCTACGATCAAAGCTGTCTTCAATGCCTGTTCTCCCATGCCGCGCAAACTGAAACGCTTCTTACGCAGATAAGATGGCCGGCAGCCCGGATCGACTCAGCAGCGAACACTCAGATCGAATAACCCGCCCGCTTGAACGGCATCGTGCGTACGCGCTGGCCGGTAGCGGCAAAGATCGCATTGCCGAGCGCGGGCGCCAGCGGCGGCAAACACGGCTCGCCCAGCCCCGACGGACGGAAGTCCGACTGGATGAAGTGGACCTCGACCTTCGGCGCCGCCTTCATCCGCAGGATCGGATAGCCGTCGAAGTTCGTCTGCTGGATGCGGCCTTTTTCGACCTCGATCTCAAGTCCCATCACCGTCGACAGGCCGTCGATGATGCCGCCCTGCACCTGGTTTTCCGCCGAGCTCATGTTGACCACCGGACCGATGTCGGCGACCGCGACGATGTTGTGGATCGTAATCTTTTTCTTCTCGTCGACGCTCAGCTCGACGGCCTCCGCGACGTGTCCGCCATAGGCGAAGCTGAAGGCGATGCCCATGCCCTGGCCTGGCGACAGCTTCTTGCCCCATCCAGCCTTTTCAGCCGCGAGCTTCAGCACGCCCGCCGCGCGCTTCGGGTCGAAGCCAATGCGTCCTTCGCCGCCGCGTCCGGCCTCAACCGGCGCCAGCGGACGGTTGATCCATTCCAGCAGAAACTCCACGTGGTCACGACCGGCGGCGACGGAAAGCTCGTGCAGAAAGCTGCCCGCGACCCACATCTGCGTGTTGTCGGTCGGCGCGCGCATGCTGCCGCAGGGAATCTTCAAAGGCATCAGGCTGACGGCATAGCGAGTGCTCGGCGCCATGTCCGTAGGGAAGCTGTTGTTGCTGCGCCCGCCGCCCGAGACGGGGCGGTCGCCGCCGGCAGTGAAGCTGACGAGGTGGTTCTGGAAGGCGGTCAGCTTGCCCGACTTGTCGACCGCGCCCTTCAGATAGTGGAAGCCCGGCGCGCGGAAGAAGTCGTAGGCGAAGTCGTCCTCGCGCATCCACTGCAGCTTCACCGGACCCTTGACCTTCATCGCGATGGCCGCGGCCTCGCACAGGTAGTCGTTCGAGAGCCTGCGGCCGAAGCCCCCGCCGGCGCGCATCTGGTGGATCGTCACCTTCTCCTCGGCGATGCCCAGCAGCTTCGCCACCTGCGAGATGCCGCGGTCGGCCGTCTGGCTCGGCGTCCAGAGCTCCATCACGCCGTCGTGCCACCACCCGGTGCTGTTCTCCGGTTCAAGCTGCTGGTGCGAGACCATCGCATACTCGTAGCTGGCTTCCACCACCTTCGCGCCGGAGGCGAACGCCGCGTCCACATCGCCGGTGTTGGTCTGCGGCGTCGGCGGCTTCGCCGAAATCTCCTTCGCCTTCGCGGCGGCGGCGGTCAGCGAGTCCTGCGAGGCGCCGGTCTCGTCCCATTCGACCTTCAGCGCGGCCTTCGCCTTAAAGACCGCCCAGGTGTTCTGCCCGATGATCGCGACGCCGGGCATCACCTCGGCCGGGTTGCCGGTGCCGTCGAGCAGGAACGCGTCGACCACGCCGGGCAGCTTCCTGATCTCGTCCAGATTCGCGCTCTTTACCTTGCCGCCGATCGCCGGGCACTTGGTGTAGTTCGCGTAGACCATGCCCGGCATCTGCACGTCGATGCCGAAGATCGGCTTGCCGGTGACGATCTTCGCGTTGTCCACGCCGCCGATGCGCTTGCCCATCAGCTTGTAGTCCGCGCGCGCCTTCAGGGGCAGGGTCTTCGCATCCGGAACCTCTTCCTTGGCGGCCGCCGTCGCGACCGCACCGTAGGTCAGCCTGCGGCCCGAGGGCTTGTGCGTGACGACGCTCTCCGAAGCCGTACACTCCGCCGCCGGGACGCCCCACTGCTTCGCCGCCGCGCCGATCAGCATCGCGCGAGCCGTCGCGCCGGCCTGCCGAAGCTGGTCCCAGCCGCGCGGAATCGAGGTCGAACCGCCAGCGCTCTGCGAGCCATAAACCTTCGGGTTCACCGGCGCCTGCTCGACGACCACGGTCTTCCAGTCCGCGTCCAGCTCCTCGGCGATGATGAGCGCGAAGGCGGTCTTGATTCCCTGGCCGATCTCCGGGCCCTTGGAGTAAAGCGTGACGGTGTTGTCCGGCGCGATGCGCACAAAGGCGTTCAGCGTGGTGGTCTCCGCATGCGGCTCGGGCGCCTCGCCTTCGGCTGCGCGCGCGCGGCGCGTATCGAGCGTAAACAGCAGCGCGAGGCCGCCGCCCGCGAAGACCGCCTTCTTCAGGAACGAACGCCGGCCCATATTGGAGGCGCCGGTCGCGGCAGGAACGGTAACGCCGCGAATCTCGGCGACCAGAGCCTGCATCCCAGCGTCGTACTCAGCCAGCTTCTCGGCGTAGGTCGAGGGAGTCTCAAGCACCGGCATGAGCATCTCCCTTCGCCGCGGACTTCATGCCGGCGGCGTGGTGAATCGCCTCGCGGATGCGGT
Source organism: Granulicella rosea (assembly GCF_900188085.1). GTDB lineage: Bacteria > Acidobacteriota > Terriglobia > Terriglobales > Acidobacteriaceae > Edaphobacter > Edaphobacter rosea. The sequence continues at coordinate 112,837 of NZ_FZOU01000010.1, read as the reverse complement.
TGTATGTCGCGCAGCGGCAGAGGTTATGCGACATGCCGGTATCGATCTCGGCGTCGGTCGGCTGCGGATGCGCGGTCAGCAGGGCCACCGCACTCAGGATCTGTCCGCCCTGGCAGTAGCCGCACTGCGCGACGTCGAGGTCGACCCAGGTCTGCTGGACGACGTGCAGCTTGCCGTTCTCCGCCAGCCCCTCGATCGTGGTGATGGCGCCCTGCGCCTCCGAAACCGCGATCTGGCACGAGCGCACGCTGCGCCCGTCGATCAGCACCGTGCAGGCGCCGCACTCGCTGACGCCGCAACCATACTTCGTCCCCTTCAGATCGAGCACGTCGCGCAGCACCCAGAGCAGCGGCATGTCGTCCACCGCGTCGACGGAGACTGTTTTCTTATTGATGTTCAGCTTGTACGGCGGCATACGGCGTGTCCCTCGGAGCGACGCGAGAAGGCGTCAGCCGAAGGTTAGCACGCAGTCGAGACCGTAGGTTCTCGTGCGCTCGGCCCAGCTATGGGAGCTATAGCCGATGCTCGATCAGACAGCCTGCAAAACGCTTTTCCGGTGGAAGCACGGGGCCACTCCCCATGCTTCCACCAGACTCCTAAGCCACCCGCTTCGGCAGCACCCAGTTCGGACGGATATAGTGGCAGGTATAGCCATGCGGAATCCGCTCCAGATAGTCCTGGTGCTCCGGCTCCGCCTCCCAGAAATCGCCCGCCGGGGTCACCTCCGTGACGACCTTGCCCGGCCACAGACCCGACGCGTCGACGTCGAGGATCGTGTCCTCGGCGATCTTCTTCTGCTCGTCGGTCGTGTAGAAGATCGCCGACCGATAGCTGGTTCCCACATCGTTGCCCTGCCGGTTCCTGGTCGTCGGATCGTGGATCTGGAAGAGGAACTCCAGCAACCGGCGGTAGGTGATCTTCGCCGGGTCGAACACGATCTCGATCGCCTCGGCGTGGCCTTCGTGGTTGCGATACGTCGCGTTCCGCACATTGCCGCCGGTGTAGCCGACGCGCGTCGAGATCACCCCCGGCAGCTTGCGCAGCAGATCCTGCATGCCCCAGAAACAGCCGCCCGCGAGCACTGCCTTTTCAATCGCCATGTCGTTACTCCTTGCCTTCGAACAGCTTTACGTAGTCGCCGTAGCCCTCGCTCTCCAGCTCGTCGAGCGGGATGAAGCGGAGCGAGGCGGAGTTGATGCAGTAACGCAACCCGCCGGTCGCCTTCGGGCCGTCGTCGAAGACGTGACCCAGATGGCTGTCGCCATGGAGCGAACGCACCTCCACCCGGCGCATGCCGTGGCTGGTGTCGACAAGCTCTTCGACGTGCTCCGGCACGACCGGCTTGGTGAAGCTGGGCCAGCCGCAATGGCTGTCGAACTTGTCGAGCGATGTGAACAACGGCTCGCCGGAGACGATGTCCACGTACAGGCCCGGCTCGTCGTGATCCCAGAACTCGTTTTGGAACGGACGCTCGGTGCCGCTGCGCTGCGTGACCTGAAACTGCTCGGGCGAAAGCTGTGCGATCGCCTCCGCGCTCTTTGTGTACTTCGCCATGAAATCCTCTTTCGACGCTCTTCAGCTAGCTTACCGCTGCCGCGTCTACCGAACTGTTAGAGCGCTCCAGCACGATATGCGTTGCAAATTCTGTCGCCACCCGCTCGGTCACGGCGTAGCCCAGCGCATGCAGGTCGAGGCCGTGGAAGAGATGTTCGCCCTGGCCGAGCAGGACCGGCGCAAACGCCAGATGCAGCGCATCGATCGATCCGGCCTGCAGATATTGCCGCACCGTCGCGACGCCGCCGCCGATCCGCACATCCTTCTCACCGGCGGCCGCCTTCGCCAGCCGCAGCGCCTCGTCGATGCCGCCGGTGACGAAGTGGAAGGTCGTTCCGCCCTTCATGACCAGTGGCTCGCGCGGATGGTGCGTCAGCACGTAGACCGGCGTACGGTACGGCGGCTCCTCGCCCCACCAGCCCTTCCAGGAGTCGTCCGGCCAGGGCCCGCGCACCGGGCCGAACATATTGCGCCCCAGGATGAAGGCGCCGACGTTCTCGAACGAGCGCTTTGCGAATACGTCGTCCGCGTCGAGATCGCCGCCCTCGCCCCCATGCATCTCGCGGAAGGTCCTGGTATGGAAGAACCATGAAAAGATCTCCGGGCCGGCCTTGCCCAGCGGATTCTCAAGGCTCTGCTCGATCCCCGCGCTGAAACCGTCCAGCGAGACGCCGAATGCCGCGACACGCACCTTCCCCATCACGAATCTCCTCCCGGGGAGAATGGTATCCGGTTGGAGAGATCATCGCCATCCCGAGCGAAACGCGGATCCTTCGCTTCGCTCAGGATGACAAACCCTTGGGGCTACCGCAGCAGCGCCGAGGCCGCCCACAGCACCGGCGCCTGCCCGTGGAAGTCGCCCGTGCGCCGCTTGCGCGCCATGTAATAGTCGAAGTCGTTCTGCTTGCCCGTACCCTCGCAGACGCTGGTGATGTCGTGATTCTGGTCGATGTAGCCGACCACTCCGAGCCAGGCTTTACGCGCCGCCGGACCGTACGTCGCGCCTTCGAGCAGACCGGACTTCACGCCTGTAATCATCGCAAAGGCGAACATCGCCGAACTGGAGCTTTCCGGCCACGCCTCGTCGTGGTCGATAAGCTGGCGCCACATGCCGTCCTTGCCCTGATACCTCAGCAGCGAGGCCATCATCTTCCTGTAGCCGGCGAGAATCTTCGGCCGGTCCGGGTGATTCGCCGGCAGCTCGCGCAGCATCTCCGCCATGCCTGCCGCGACCCAGCCATCGCCGCGGCCCCAGTAAAACGGCACGTCCGGCGCGTGGTAGAAGAGGCCGTTGGGCTGCTGCAGCTTGTCGAGGTAGGAGACCATCTCCTTCGCGTCGCGGTCGAGATACTTTTTGTCGCCGGTGGCGCGGTAGGCCTCAAGCTGCAGAATCGTCAGCATGTACATGTCGTCGATCCAGTAGCGGGTCTCGGCGGAAAGACCATCCGGTTGCGGATTCTCCCACTGGCGATCGGCCCACTTTTTCCCCTCGGCGAGAAAGCGCGGATCTTTGGTCTCAAGGCCGATCTCCAGCGGCACGATGCCGAAGACGGAGTCGTCCACATGCCGCCGCGTGGGGATGCGCGCCGCCTCGGCGCCGCCAGGCATCAGCGGCTCGAACTTCCGGATCAGCTCCTTCTGGAGCGCCGGGTCGTGGGTGAGCTGCGCGAAGGTCAGCGCGCCGTACCAGGTATTGGCCTCGGAGTAGTGGATCGTCGCGGTGTACTGGTGCGGGCTGGTGACGAAGTGCTCGGAGACGGCCTTGCCCACCTCTTCGGGCGAGGTTCCGCTGGGCCAGTTCGTGAAATAGCCGGATCCGGCGGTCTGGGCGGGTGCGACGCCTGCGAAGGCGAGCGCGGCCGCGGCAAAAATGGGAGCTAACTGGCTGATTCGTTTCATGATGGTCCCGCCTGTGCGTTTGTGACGTGCGCTAGTTGACAGTTCACGTTACCGGTAACTATATTCTGTCCCGCACGAAATAAGGAAATTGTTTCGTAGCGAAAAACAGCGACCGCAGCGCCGCTAAGTTGTACAAGGAGCACGACATGAACCTCAGGGGTCAGTTACACGCAACGGAACGCCTCCGGAATCTTACGCTCGCCATGCTGGCGTTGGTCTTCCTGTTTTCCACAAGCCTCTTCGCCCAGACCGCCGGCTCCGCCAGCGTGGCCGGTGTCGTCACCGACCCGACCGGCGCAACCGTGCCGGCCGCGAAGGTCACTTTGACCAACTCCGAGACCGGAACCTCGCGCTCCACCGTCACCGACGACTCCGGTATCTACAGCCTGCCGAACGTTCCCGTCGGCCCGTACGCGCTCTCCGTCACCGCGACTGGCTTCTCCGGCTATATCCAGCACGGCGTGCTCGAGGTCGGCAACAACATCCAGATCAACGCCACGCTGAAGCTCGGCGCGTCCGACGTGCAGATCGAGGTCGACGCCTCGCAGGCCGGCGGCGCGCTCGAGACCGAAACCAGCAGCTATAAACAGGTCATCGACCAGGCGCGCATCACCGAGATGCCGCTGAACGGCCGCCAAGCCACGCAGTTGATCCTCGTCTCCGGCGGCGCCGTGACCGCGCCCACCGGCGACCTCGTCGGCTCGAAGACCTACGCGACCTCGACCGTCATCGCGGTCGCCGGTTCGCAGGGCAACTACAACAACTACACGCTCGACGGCGGCTCGCACACCGACACCTTCACCAACACCAACCTGCCCTATCCCTTCCCCGACGCGCTCCGCGAGTTCTCGGTCGAGTCGAACTCCCTGCCGGCCCGCGCGGGTCTGCACCCCGGCGCGCTGGTCAACGTCGTTACGCTCTCGGGCACGAACCAGTGGCACGGCACGGCCTTCGACTTCATCCGCAACAACATCATCAACGCGACGAACTTCTTCTCCTCAGCCAAGGACACGCTCAAGCGCAACCAGTTCGGCGGCACGCTCGGCGGCAAGATCCTGAAGGATAAGCTCTTCGTCTTCGGCGGCTACCAGGGCACGCGCAACCGGCAGGTTGGCAACGCCACGGGTTACTGCATCCCGACGGCGGCCGAGCTGGCCGGCGACTTCAGCCAGATGGGCACCGCAGCGACCGGAAGCAACTGCGGAATCAATGCAGCCAATATCACCGACCCGATCAGCGGCGCGAATATCTCGGCAACCCGCATGCTGACCAGCGTCAGCGAGCTCAGTCCACAGGCGATTGCACTCACCAAGTACCTTCCGCTCAGCCAGGCCGATCAATATGGATTCATTCGCATTGCCCTGCCAGCAAACTACTCGGAAGACCAGTACATCGGCCGCGTCGATTACACGCTGAATGCGAAGCACAGCATGTTCGCGCGCTACTATCTCACCAACTACAACGCGCCTGCCTACTACTCGCCCACCAATCTGCTCCTGACCACCTCTGCCGGTAACGACGAGCGCGTCCAGAGCTTCACCTTCGGCGAAACGTTTATCGTTACCCCAACCCTCGTCAACACCTTCCATGGCACCTACGCTCGTCGCCGCGATACCCGCGGACCCACCGCTGGTGGGATCAACGCCAACACCATCGGCGCAAATCTCTTCACCTACGTCCCCGCCGACCTGCGGCTGACCGTCACCAACGGCTTCTCCGTCGGCTGCGGAACCTGCTCGCCCGGCTTCTTCAATACCAATACCGAGGACTTCTCAGACGACATCGACTATCTGCGAGGCAAGCACGCCTTCGCCGCAGGCGTCGAGTTGGTGCGCACCGGCGACAACACCAGCTCTGGCTATCTGCAGAACGGCAACTACAGCTTCAGTGGTCTCAACAGCGGCGTCACGAACCCGACCACCGGCGTTACCGCAACCGGCGAGGGCATGATCGACTTCCTCACCGGCCAGATGAACGCCTTCAGCCAGAGCCGCGCTCAGCAGACCACCTATCGCCAAACCATCTTCGGCATGTACGCGCAGGACACATGGCATGCCTCTCCCAGACTCACCCTGGCCGTCGGACTCCGCTGGGAGCCCAACCTCTTCCAGCAGGATAAGTTCGGCCGCGGCAGCAGCTTCTCCATGGCGGACTTCATCGCCGGCAAGCACAGCACAGTCTTCCCCAACGCTCCGGCCGGCTCGTCGTTCTTCGGCGACGCAGGCGTCCCCAAGTCCTTTACCGACAACCGCCTCGCCAACTTTTCCCCGCGCCTCGGCGTCACCTACGATCCCTTCGGCAAAGGCAAGACCGTCTTCCGCCTCGGCGGCGCGATCATGTACGACAGCCCCGGCCTCTTCGCCACCCAGCGTCTGACCTCCAACCCGCCCTATACCGACGAGATCGACCAGACGGGCAAAATCTCTCTTGCCAACCCTTATGCCAGCTATCCCGGCGGCGACCCGTTCCCCGGCGTCTTCCCGCCGAACTCCTCCGCCACCTTCCCCACCAATACTCTCTACATCGTCATCCCGCGCCATATCCAGACCCCGACCGTGAACCAGTGGACCGCCAGCGTTCAGCAGGATCTCGGCGCAGGCTGGAATATGTCGCTCAGCTACCTGGGCAACAAGAACTCGCACCTGTGGCTGGGCAAGGCCGTCAACCCGGCGGTCTACATCCCGGGCACATCCACCGGCGTCACCGGCTCCTGCGGCGCGCTGACCCCGACGACCGGCCTGCCGGCCGCGGGCAAGCTCTGCTCCTCGACCGCCAACGCCAACAACCGCACGGTCCTGTCGCTCATCAACCCGGCACAGGGCGCGTATTACAGCCCCACGATGACCTCGGTCGACGACGGCGCAAACTCCAGCTATAACGGCGTCATCGTGGCTGTCCAGCACCGCATGTCGCATAACTTCAGCTTCCTCGCCAACTACACCTGGTCGCACTGCATCGCCTCCGGCGACGCCAACGGCGACGTCTCCGCGCCGGTCTACGAGAATCCCGCCAACCCCCGTGGAGACCGTGCCAACTGCGGCTTCGACATCCGTCATATCTTCAACACCACCTTCATCGCACGCAGCAACTTCAAGAGCCTGCACGGCTTTACCGGCGCGCTCGTCAACGATTGGGAGATCGCTCCGCTGGTTCGTATTCTGAGTGGCGCTCCCATCAACGTAACGACCGGTCAGGACGTCTCGCTCAACAGCCAGGGTCTCGATCGTCCAAACCTCGTCAATGCTTCCATCGTTTACAACGGAGGTAAGATCACCCAGAAGAACACGGCGACTGGCTTCTATCTCACCAAAGCGGCCTTCGCCGCACAGCCTGCAGGAACATTCGGCAACCTCGGTCGCAACGCCTTCCACGGGCCGAACTACTATGACATCGACGCTTCCATCAACCGCACCTTCCCTGTGTATGACCGGCTCAAGCTGAACATGCGCCTGGAGGTCTTCAACCTCGCTAACCACCCGTTCTTCAACACCTTTTCGACCGCCCTCAACTCCGCGACTTTCGGATATGCCACCGCAGCCAACGACCCGCGCATCTTCCAGGCAGCGGCCAAGTTCACCTTCTAACTCCCAGGTCGGTGAAGGATAAAAGGGCAGGCTCGAAGTTTGAGCCTGCCCTTTGTCCTTGTTCTGGCCTATGTCCCTCTGGTTTGTCGTTCCCGCAGGGAATCTTTGCTCCCTGCTTTGTCCTCCTCGAAGAGGATCTGCGGTTCCAGCGTCTACCAGACAGTACGCGGATAGTTCTCCGCGATCTTCTCATCGGAAGAGATCAGCACCGCCAACCCGTTCGCCTTCGCATGACTGACGATCATCCGATCGAACGGATCGCCTGTCCACTTCTCCCCAAGCGCAAGGTTCGTCACAAGCGAAAACGGAAGATCGCAGACACGCACATTCATCTCATGCTCGATCTTGAGCTGCACATCGTGCGAACGAAGAGTGGTCCGTAGGGGAACCGGTAGCTCTACAGCACCGCGCTCGACTGCCGCACCACCAGCCTCGGATCCAGCAGCACGGTCTGCGGCGTTTGCTTCGGATCGGCGGCAAGTTCAAGCGCCAGCTTGGCCGCGACCTCGCCCATCTTGTCCGTTGCGTGGTCGATCGAGGTCAGCGGAATCTTCAGATATTCGGCGTAGCGCAGGTTGCCGCAGCCAACGAAGGCGATCTCCTGCGGGATGCGCAGCCCCGCATGCATGGCCGCCTGCATCGCGCCGATGGCCGACAGGTCGTTGTAGCAGAAGACCGCGTCCGGCCGCACCTTGCCTGCCAGCAGCTCCTGCATCGCCTGGTAGCCGACCGAGTCGCCGGTCTCCTCAAACCGCTTGCGTGTGACGACCAGCCGTTTCTGCGCGGGAATCCCCGCCGCGGCCAGAGCCCGTTTGTAACCGGTCAGACGGTCGAGCGACGGACTCATCTCCTGCGCGCCGATGTGTGCGATGCGCCGCCGGCCGAGCTCGATGAGGTGTCGCGTCGCCAGCTCGCCGACCTTGACGTCGTTCGAGCCGACGAAGTTTGCCTCCATCGCCGGAAAGTTGCGATCGATCAGCACGAACGGCACACGTTCGCCGCTGAAGCTCGCAGCCTCCGGATGCGGCTGGCACGAGGCCACCAGCATCACGTCCACGCCGCGGCTCAGCAACGTGCGAATCTCCTGCCGCTCGATCTCCGGATCTTCCTCGGACGACGCGATGATCAGCGCGCGTCCGCTGCGGCGAAGCGCGCCGCCCAGCGACTTGGCAAACTCGCCGAAGAACGGATGCACCAGATCCGGCACGACCAGACCGACGGTGTAGGAGCGGCCGCTCGCGAGGCCGCGCGCCATCATGTTTGGCTGATAGTTCAGCTCGCGCATGCGGTCCAGCACAAGCTGCCGCGTGCGCTCGCCGATGTCGGTGTTGCCGCGCAGCACCTTCGAAACGGTGACGGTCGAAACGCCAAGATCCTTGGCAATATCTTTCAGTCGGACAGCCATATGGGTTCCCTGAATAGCTTACGCCGGAAATTTAGCTGAAGCTCGTTTCCTTCCACAAAGCCCATCCGCCGCCGACCAGCGCGGCGACCAGCACCACGCCGAGCACGCCGATCCAGCCCATGTTCATCGCCAGCGCCGGCACGACCGCGTTCACACCCAGCCAGATGAAGACGCCAGTCGCCGCCGCGACGATCGCCACATCCCACCAGCGTTTGCGCTCCGTGCGGCTGCCGAACTCGTCGCCCGACTGCGCCAGCAGCACCTCGCGATAGTCCATGCCGTAGCGTAGGCATTCGCGCTCAAGCGCCTCATTCTTCGAGCGATGCTCGCCCGACGAAGCCGCCGCCGTGCTGATCGCGAAGGCCCCCAGAATCATCAGCACCGACCCCGCTAGCACCAGCGTCAGGTGCGCGCGATTGGCCGAGGCCAGCTCGCCGAACACCAGCGCGCCCCACGCCAGACCCCAGATCTGGTTCGTGTTCGAGAGCGGAATGCCGCGTCCGATGCCGAGATACTTGGTCGCAAACTGCTGAAACAGGTCGCCGATCACCCAGACGAAGCCGCCGAGAAACAGCCAGAAGAGCATCTGCCGGCTGTGCGCGAGCTGGAAGACCGAGGAGTGGATGCCGCCGTCGAGCGTCCAGGTCAGCGCGCCCATCATGCCCAGTTCACCGACCGTGAACGCGGTGACGAAGGAGAGCGGATTCATCCCGCTGAGGTAGGCCTTGCGATACGGCACGTACATCGTGCCCCACATCAGCGATGCGCCGGCGGCGGCGATCAGCCCGTGAATCGCGTGCGGCGACGCGGACGTGCCGCCGCCCTGGATCGTGCTGAAGCCCAGCATGATCGCCGCGATCACAATCGCAATGCCGCCTACGACGACCTTCAGGGTGTTCTTCGCGCCGGCGCCTTCGAGCTCGCGGAAGAGCACGCGCCCCCAAAGCAGGCCGATGAGCGAGTTCGTATTCCAGAGCGGAAAGGCCGTCGCGAGGCCCACATCGCGGACGGCAAAGACGGTCAGCGTATTGGCCACCGCCCAGAGACAACCGGCGAGGATCGCCCAGACGATCAGGTGCTTCTTCGCCATCAGGTCGGCAAAGACGTAGCTCGTCCCCTTCAAAAGCGTGGGAAAGGTCCAGCGCGCGGTGAAGACGCCGGCGACCATGCAGAGCGAGATCGCGAAGGGCGAGAAGCCGGCGTTCACCAGCTTCGTCGGCGCCTCCGCCGCGCCCAGCCAGACGCCCGCCGCCAACCCGCAGACGACGCCCAGGCGATGGAGCGACCCGGAGGTCGAAGCTGTTTTGGCGGGAACTGCACTGACGGTAGCCATGATCTTTCTTCTCTCTTGTGTCAGGTCTTGAAAGCTCGATCTTCGAAGATCCGAGCTTGAAAATTTGTCATCCTGAGCGCAGCGAAAAACCTGTTTTTCAGGATGGCGACGATCTCTAGTGCAGCACGACCAGCAGCACAATCCCCGCGACAAGCACGAGGGCAGGAATCCAGAACTGGATGTCGGTGAGGATCGCTACAACGGTCTGGGATGGGGTTTTTGCGTTCATCGGATGCGCGGACTCCTCCTCTTACTTTAGTTCAGTGCGCGGATTGCGTTAGCGGTTACGTCCGAAGCACCTTATCGACCTTGAGTCAGCGCTGTCAAGGGCCTTCGTCGAGATGGCAAGAGACGTAACGCACAAACGGATCCTCTTCGAGAATGACAAACAAGAAACGCAACAAGGAAGCAAGAACGCTGGAGCTGGCCGCAACCGGGGGTTTGCATTTTTCGCTTGCGCAAGTTTCGTGGGGTGGAGTAAGTTAGCGGTAACGTTGATGGCGTCTCCGCTCCACCGTCCGCACCGCAAAATTCCCGCACTGGAGAAAATCTCATGAGCACCACCACCGCCGTAGAGCAAAACCCGCTTGCAGACCTCGACGACTGGGACGACTTTCTCGAAGGACGTTACAAGGAAGGCAAGTCCGAGGAAGAGTTTCGTGTCTATGACGCGACCGCCACGCCGGGCGTCGCGGAGTTCTACCGGCTCAACCACGAGAACCAGACGGTCGACTATGTGATGGAGCGGGAGAAGACCTACTTCAGCCTGAACAAGGGCCAGAAGACGATCTGGGAGGCGGCCGAGTTTCTGAACACACTGGTCGACGACTCCGACCCGGACACGGACCTGACCCAGATCGAGCATCTGCTGCAGACGTCGGAGGCCATGCGCCGCGACGGCCAGCCGCGCTGGATGATCCTGACCGGCTTCATCCACGATCTCGGCAAGTGTCTCTGCCTGTACGGCGAGCCGCAGTGGGGCGTCGTGGGCGACACCTTCCCGGTCGGCTGCGCGTGGTCGAAGGACATCGTCTTCCCCGAGTACTTCGCGAAGAACCCAGACCGCAACGTTGCGAAGTATCAGACGAAGTACGGCATCTACGAACCCAACTGCGGCCTCGAAAACGTCCACATGTCCTTCGGACACGACGGCTACATCGCCGAGGTGATGAAGCCTTACCTGCGCGACGAGTCGCTTTACATGCTGCGCTTCCACTCGTTTTATCCGTGGCACAAGCATGGCGCGTACGATCATCTCTGCACGGACAAGGATCGCTCGATGCTCGACTGGGTTCTCAAGTTCAACCAGTACGACCTATACTCCAAGGGCCATACCAAGCCGAACATGCAGGAGTTGAAGCCGTACTATGACGATCTGTTCGCAGAGTTTCTGCCGCCGACACTGGCCTGGTAACAAGACAGGCGGCAACCTGGAGCGCGGCCGCGCGTGTATCAGCAACCTGATACTCGTGGCGACGGCGCTCCTTTCTTTCGCCTTCGCGGCAAGCATGCCGGCGCAGACGAGGCTCGCGCTGGTCGATCCGCTCGTCGGCTCGACCAACGGCGGCAACACCACGCCCGGCGCGCAGATTCCATTCGGCTTCATCTCGCTCGGGCCCGACACCGCCGATGTCGACCACGGCGTGACCAACGGCTACAATCCCGACGCAGAGATGATCGGCTTCTCCTACACGCATGAGAGCGGTACGGGCGGTGAGGCGAAGTACGGCAACTTCCGCGTGACGCCCACCATGGGCGAGTTGTCACCGCGCAATCTGATCTACCCATGGCGAGACGAACACGCCGAGCCCGGCTTCTATGGTGTGACGATCGGCAAGCCAGAGGCCGCGATCCGCGCGGAGCACACCGCGACGCGCATGGTCGGATACTCGCGCTACAGCTTCCCCGCCGGCCACGCAAACCTGCTGCTCGATGTTTCGTCGCGCCTGCGGATGCAGGGCGGCGCGAGCGGCGTGTCGAGCTACCCGCAGGCCGCCACCGACGCGTCCGTGACCATCCCCGATGCGCGCCATGCGGAGGGCTCGGTCACGGTCGCCGGCGGCTGGAACCCCGCGCCCTACACGCTTTACTTCGCGATGGAACTCGATCGCGATGCGTCGGCCAACGGCACATGGGACCAGAACAAAACATACCCCGGTCGTACAACCGCGCGGGGCGTCGACCAGCGGGCGAAGGGCTACCGCAATCAGCTTGGAGCGTACTTCACCTTCGAAGACGTCAGGCCCACAACGGTCGAGATGCGGCTCGCGGTCTCATGGGTCAGCGTCGCGCAGGCCAGGCGAACGCTTGCGGATGAGAGAAGCCTGACCTTCGACGGAGTGCGCCGGCAGGCCGCGGAGCAATGGTCGCGGACGCTCGAAAAGATCGACGTCCAGGGCGGCAGCGAAGAGCAGCGACGCATCTTCTACACCGCGCTCTACCGCGCGCACACGATGCCGCACGACCTGACGGGCGAGAACGTCTGGTGGAAGAGCGACGCGCCTCACTACGAAGACTTTTATACCTTGTGGGACACCTTTCGCACGCTGCATCCGCTTTACACGCTGATCGAGCCGGAGCGCCAGACCGCGATGGTGCGGTCTCTGCTCGATACCTACGCCCATACGGGCTGGCTGCCGGACGCGCGTATCGCAGGCGCGAACGGCCTGGTGCAAGGCGGTTCGAACGGCGATGTGGTCATCGCCGACGCGCTGGTGAAGCGGTTGCCGGGCGTCGACTGGAAGCAGGCCTATGCGGCGGTGAAGAAGGACGCGGAGGTCAGCTCTGTGCCACCAGGCGATGAGGGTTGGAATGAGGGCCGGCAGCTCGACGAGTGGAGCCGGCTGGGCTACATGTCTCTCAGCTATCAGCGTTCGGCCTCACGCACGCTGGAGTATGCGGCGGATGACTACTCGGTCGCCACGGTTGCGCATCTCATGGGCGAGGAGAAGGATGCGGCTCGTTTCCTCAAAAGCTCCGGCAACTGGCGGAACCTCTGGGATCGTAAGTTGCAGTGCATTCATCCACGTTATGCGGATGGGAGCTATCTTGAGAACTTCGACTGCGACCACTTATATCCGGACTACTTATTACTCTGGTGGGATGTTCCGTTTTACGAGGGCAACTCGGCGCAATACTCGACTTACATCCCGCAGGATATCTCCGGCCTGATCGAGTTACTCGGCGGGAAGGATGCAGCTACAACCTGGCTGGACCGGCTCTTCGACCAGAAGCTCTACACGCAGGGCAACGAGCCGGATATTCTCGCGCCTTACACCTACATCTATACCGGCCGGCAGGATCGCACGGCGGAACGCGTGCGCGCCATCCTGAAGAGCGAGTATCACACCGGACGAGCAGGGCTTCCGGGCAATGACGACGCGGGCACGATGTCCTCATGGTATCTGTGGAGCGCGATTGGACTCTACCCGGTCGCGGGGCAGCCTTTGTATCTCATCGGCAGCCCGGTGTTTGATTCTGCGACCTTGCACTTAGGCGATGCCAGGAGCTTTACCATTCGGGCGCAGGGCGGAAGTAAGTCGGCCATCTACGTTCAAAGCGCCACGCTGAACGGAAAGCCGCTCGAACGTGCGTGGCTTACACATGCCGAGGTGATCGGCGGAGGCGAACTTATCCTCATCATGGGCGAGAAACCCAGTAGGTGGGATAAGATCCCTCCGCCGAGTGGAGCGGATGTCTGGAAGCTGATCCAGAGTGCAGACTGAGACAGCTTATGCTTCGGAGGTTTTAGAGAGTCGCAGCGATCTCCCACTCCGTGAAGACGGTTTCAGCGAGCGGACGCCGCGTGCGGGGCGCCGTCTCCCTGGCGCGCAGAGCTTCGGACAGCATATCGGGGTCGCCAAGATAGCCGAGCGCGGTGACGGCGCCGATCTCGAAGGCATCCGGAATGCTGAAGGCGTCGCGCGCTTTCTGCCGGTCGAAGCCGCCCATGGAGTGCGCATGCAGCCCGAGCGCCGAGGCCTGCAGCGCGAGATACGCGGTGGCCGCGCCGGTGTCGTGCAGCGCATAGCCGTTGGCGCCGTAACCATTGCTGAACGCCGCGCGTGCGACCGAGAGGATCAGCACCGGCGCGGCCTTCGCCCAGCTCTGGTTTGCTCCGACGAGCGCGTCGAAGATCTTCGCGTAGGTGGCGTCTCCCTGGCGGCCGATAAGGAAGCGCCACGGTTGCTCATTGAGCGAGGACGGGGCCCAGGCGGCGGCCTCAAAGACGGCGGTGAGGTCCGCGGTCGAGACAGGCTGCGCACTGAAGGCGCGGGGACTCCAGCGACCCGCGATGACATCGAGGACTCCTTCGGACACCGGGGCGCGCCTGGACTGGTTCAATACTTCAAGGTCGATCATGTGCTTCCTCCAGAGTTTCATCTTAACGAGTGTTAACATGCTGCTGGTAGGGTCGTTTTCATGAGACGCATGCCTCGTTCGTTCGCCGCCTTTTTGCTCAGCGCTTCGCTCACCGTTTCCCTGCAGGGCCAGCAGATGAATCCTTTTACGACGTTGATGCAGAAGGCCGATGCGCATGCAGCGGCGCACCATGCGGTGAAGCCCGCACTTTCGCCCAACGACGCGACGATTCTGAACGGCGCCGTACCGGTCGCCGAGTTGCAGAGGTCAGGCATCAAGGTCGTGCCCTGGACGACGAACGATCCGGAGAAGATTCGCGCGATGATTCGCGTCGGCGCCGATCAGGGCTACGCGATCGACGGACTGATCTCCGACCGGCCGGACATTCTGCAGCGCGTGCTGGCGGAGGAGCGCGCGGTCTCGCCCGCGAACGCAGCGCGGTTGAAGAACTTCAACGTCTCGGGCCATCGCGGCGGACGCGGTCTGCGTCCGGAGAACACGCTGCCCGCCTTCGAAGCCGGACTCGACAGCCTGATCGACACGATCGAAACCGACACCGGCGTGACGACGGACCACGTATCGCTGATCTGGCACGACCAGTTTCTGAATCCGCAGTCGTGCCGCCGCGCGGATGGTCAGCCGTATACGCTCGAAAACCGCGTATACATTCGGGATATCTCAATGCCCGACGCGCAGGCGACCTTCATCTGCGACAAGCTGCACTTCGGCGCGGACCAGAAGAACGATCTCGCGCTGTCGCCCGTCGCGGTGGCGTTTGCGGCGAAGGAAAAGCTGATGAGTCCGTACGTTCCCACCTACGCCGAGCAGCTCTTCCGCTTCGCCGACTTCTACGCCGAGTATTACAAGACCGGTCCGGGCAAGACGCATCCCGAGGCGAAGGCTCGCGCCGCGGCGGCAGCGCGCGTTCACTTCAATCTTGAGACGAAGGTCCTGCCGGATCGTCTGCCTCCCGCAGTTGCCGGCGCACAGGATGTCAATGTGCCGAAGGAGATGTTCGACAACCATACGGTCAGCCCGCAGGTCTTCGTCGACACGCTCTGCGGCGCCATCGCGCGGCATCACCTGGAGTCGCGCGCGGATGTGCAGAGCTTCGACTTCCGCACGCTGATTCTGGTGGAGGAGCAGTTCCCGAAGATTCCGACGTATTACCTGACGGATAATCCGAAGATTCTGGCGAGTGAGTTTGTGCCGGCTGCGCTGCGACAGTAGCTTCGGACTGCAGATAAGTTGACTACCTATACAATTATTTGTATAAAACAGCATGGAGCCGCGAAAAGAAATTGAGTTTCTCGGCGATTCTCTGGAGTCGATCCGAAGCTTTCCTGCGGTTGCACGAAGCGAAGCTGGATTTCAGCTTCGTCGCGTACAAATGAGTCTTGACCCTGCGGATTGGAAACCGATGAAGTCCGTTGGAGCGGGCGTATCGGAGATCCGCATTCGGGATGAGCAAGGCATCTATCGGATTATCTATGTAGCGAAATTCGCGTCTGCAATCTTTGTGTTGCACGCTTTTCAAAAGAAGACGCAAAAGACGGCTTTCGGCGATCTTGCCGTCGCCATAAAACGCTATAAAGAGCTACAGAAGGAGCAAAGCAGATGAGAGAACGATTTGCCAATGTATGGGACGCTCTCGAAGATACTCCTGCGCAGGCGGAGAATATGAAAGTGCGCTCGGAGTTGATGATCGCGCTTCAGGAACATATCAAGAAAGAGGGTCTTAGCCAGGTAGAGGCCGCGAAGATCTTTGGCGTCACACAGCCACGCATCTCCGACTTGATGCGTGGCCGCATCGATCTCTTCGCGATCGACTCACTTGTGGGTATGCTCGGCACTGCCGGAATGCATGTAGAACTGCATATCGCCAAGGCCGCTTGACGAGCTGACGGCTACCCAATCAGCCGTTCGAGCTGGCCGAGGTGGTTCAGGTCGTGGCCGGCGATGGTCTCGACGATGGTGCGGAAGGTCATGGCGCCGCGTTCGGGATGCGTGGTGGGGCGATCCCAGTCGGCTGGCTTGAGCGTGTCGAGCAGCAGCAGGTTCCAGGTGCGCAGACTCTCAAAGAGGCGCATTGCGGAGGCGGCGTCGCAGGGGGCGTAGCGCGCGGCCCAGCGATCCTGATCGAAGGGTTGGATGATCGGCGCCTCTTCGGCGAGCGTCTGGCGCAGCCGGAAGGCGAAGACCAGTTCGCAGTCGGCGAGGTGCGCGACGATCTCGCGTGCGCTCCACCTGGCGGTGGGCGGAGCGAGTGCGAGCTGCGCTTCGGGCATCTTCTCCATCAGCTTCACAAGCTGGGCACAGGTGTGGCCGATAACCTCGACCGCGTCGCGGTCGCCGAGGAATTTTACGTAGGGGTTCAGTTCCATAGGGATAGCATGCCAGAACAAAGACAAAGGCAGAAGCGGATTCCCTGCGGGAATGCCAATAAAGGGTATGGAATCAGCGCGCCAGCGGCAGGCCGATGGTGAAGACCGACCCATGGCCGGGCTGGCTGGTTACGCGGATGGAGCCGCCATGCGCCTCCATGATGGCCTTCGAGATGGCGAGGCCCATGCCGGTGCCCTGCACGCGGTAGCGCTGGCTCTGGCCGCGGTAGAACTTGTCGAAGATCATCTCCTGCTCCATGGCGTCGATCCCGGCGCCCCGGTCGGCGACGCTGAGGGCCAGCTCTCCGCCCTCCACCACGCCTGAGATGAAGATGGGGGAGTCGGCGGGCGAGTATTTGGAGGCGTTTTCGAGCAGGTGGCCGAGCACCTTGACGATCAGGTCGAGGTCGATCCAGACGCGGGGCAGGGTGTCGGCCAGACGCACCTCCACCGCGCGACCGGCGAGGGCGGCCTGGCCCTCTTCGAGCGCGCGTTCGACGCACTGTTGCACGGTGTAGGCGGCGGGATCGAGCGCGACCTCGCGGGCGTCGAGCCGCGCCATCTCGGTCGCCTGCGCGATCAGGTGGTTCAGCCGGTCGCTCTCCTCGTCGATGACGGTGAGCAGCTCCATCCGTTGCTCCTCGGTCAGGGCGCCCTGCGTCAACATGCTGGTCACCGAAGCCTTGATCGAGGTCAGCGGCGTGCGCAGGTCGTGGGTGACGGAGTCGAGCAGCGCGGAGCGCAGGCGCTCGCTCTCGTGGGCGGCGTCGGCGCGCGCCAGCTTTTCGACCGCGGAGGCGCTCTCGATCGCGATCGCGATGAGGCTGCTCATGGCCTCCAGCGTCTCCTGCGAAGGCAGGTTGCCTTCAACCAGGATCGACCCGACCGGGCGGACGCCGACGGCCAGCGGCAGCAGCGCGGTCTCCGGCCCAGCCGTCTTGTACGAAACCCCGGCGTGAACGGCGCCGCGCATGCGCTCCGGATCGACCGCCATGCGGGCGGTATCGAAGCGGTAGACGCGGTCCCCGGCCGAGAGATAAAGCGCCGCGCCCTGCGTGCGAAACGCCGCGACTATATTCTGCGGGATGGCCTTGCGCAGGTCGGTGGCGCCTTCGGTCGAGAGCAGCCGCTGGCCGAAATCGTACAGCAGCTCGAGCTCCCGGCGGCGGCGGTTGGAAGCGGCCGCCTCGGTCTTGATGCGGTCGGACAGGTTACTGCCGATCAGCGCCGTCGCCAGAAAGGCGAAGAGCGCGATCCAGTTCTGGCTGTCGGAGATGGTCAACGCGCCGATCGGCGGCAGGAAGAAGAAGTTGAAGCAGAGCGCCGATGCGAACGACGCCACGACCGCGTAACGGAAGCCCCAGCCCGCGGCGAGCAGTAGGATATAGAGCAGCAGCGTAAGCGCCACCGTCGTCGGGTTCACGTGGGTGAGATGGGTGTACGCGAAGACGATGGCTGCGAGAAATGCCGCGGCTGTCGCCCATCGCACCGTCGCTCGGGTTACGCTGGAAGTCACGCATCCGATTGTACCCATGTCCACGCGCCCGCAAAATCCCGGCAAGACCCCCGAGCAGTGGCTCGAACACGCCGACGCGCTCGAAGACGGCCCGCGAGCGAGCGGGCGGCTGAAGGTCTTTCTCGGCTACGCGCCCGGCGTGGGCAAGACCTTCAGCATGTTGAGCGAGGGCATACGGCGGCGCGCGCGCGGCGAGGACGTGGTGATCGGCATTGTGGAGACCCACGGCCGGCCCTCCACGGCCGAGCTGGTCGACAAGCTGCCGGTGCTGCCTCGGCGCGCGCTGGAGTATCGCGGCACGCTCTTCGAGGAGATGGACATTGACGCGATTCTCGCGCGGCGGCCGGAGGTCGTGCTGGTCGACGAGCTGGCTCACACGAACATCGAGGGCAGCCGCCATGCGAAGCGCTACGAAGACGTGATGGAGCTGCTGGAGGCGAAGATCGACGTGCTCGTCACGGTCAACATTCAGCATATCGAATCGCTGACCCCGCAGGTGCAGGCGCTGACGGGCATCACCGTCCGCGAGGGCGTGCCGGACTGGGTGCTCGACCGCGCGGACGAGATCGTGCTGGCCGACCTGACGCCGGAGGCGCTCGAGACGCGCATGAAGCGCGGCGACATCTACCCGGCCGAGCGGGTCGAGCGGGCGCTGGGAAACTTCTTCCGGCGCGGCAACCTGATCGCGCTGCGCGAGATGGCGCTGAAGCAGGTGACGCGCGCGGTCGACCGCAACCTGGACGACTACATGCAGCGCAAGCGGCTGGGCGGCGAGTGGTGCGTGCGGGAGAAGGTCGCGGTCTGCGTCAGCGCCAGCCCGCATGCGCGGCAACTGATCGCACGCGGCGCAAGGTTGGCCGAGGGATTGAACGCGGAGTTCTTCGTCGTGCATGTGAACCGTGGGGATACGCCCGCCGAAGACCGCGTGCGGTCGCTCGAAGCGAACCTGCGCTTTGCCGAAAATCTGGGCGCGAAGAACATCGAACTGAAGGCGACAAGCGTGGCGCGCGCGACCGCCGAGTGGGTCTCGAAGGAACGCATTACGCAGGTGATCTTCGGCCGGTCGGCGGTGACGGGGTTGAAGAAGTATCTCTACTACCTGGCGATTCAACGGTTTATGACCGGCGCTCCGCACGCCGATCTGCACATCGTGACACAGGAACAGGCATGAGCCAACGCAGGATATTGATCGTCGACGACGAGCCGCAGATCTCGCGCGTGCTGCGTACGTCGCTGGAATCGAGCGGCTATCTTGTCACCGTCGCGCGCGATGGGGTGCAGGCGCTGGAGTTCTTCGAGCGAGCGCCCTTCGACCTCATCATCACCGATCTCGCCATGCCGAACATGGACGGCATCGAACTGACCCGGGCGGTGCGGGTCAACCATCGCACGCCGATCGTCGTGCTCTCCGTGCGCGATGCGGAGGCCATGAAGGTTACGGCGCTCGACGAGGGCGCGGACGACTACATTACGAAGCCGTTCAGTATCCAGGAGCTGCTGGCGCGCGTGCGCGTGCATCTGCGGCGCACGGAGGCGGCGCCGGCCCAGCCGCAGCTTGCGACGATCGAGACCGGCGACTTCTCCATCGACATCGACAAGCATCAGGTAATGGTGAGCGGGGTGGAGGTCCACCTGACGCCGAAGGAGTTCGACCTGCTGGTCTTCTTTGCGCGCAGCCCGTATCGCGTGCTGACCCACAAGGTGCTGCTCCGCGCCATCTGGGGGCCGAGCGGCGACAACCAGCCGGAGTATCTTCGCGTGCTGGTGGCGCAGCTTCGCAAGAAGATCGAACCCGTCGCTCCAGGCAAGGTCGAGCCGCGCTACATTCGCAACGAGCCGTGGGTGGGGTATCGGTTCACGCCGGAGGGCAATGCGGCGGAGGCTTGAGAGCAGTCGTTGCTTCTTGCTCAATTCTGCGCGGCAGCCGCCTTCTCCAGGCGCTTCTTCCGAATATCCCGCACCGCAACGACAAACAGCCCGGCAAAGGTGATGCCAACCAGCAAGGCCGCGAGCCAGCCGTGGAGCTGCTCCACCTCGCCATAAAGCAGAGCGAGGCCGACGAAAACGAACACGAGGTGCGCGCAGAAGACCTCGAGCGACGCCTTGCCCAAAGTGAGAAACGGCTCGACCAGCACGACGCGCTTGACCAGGCCGCGCGCCCAGTACGCAACCAGCACAAAGGCCGCGAGGTTCACCAGCCGCAGCGTTCCGATCTGCCACTTATCGAGCAGCAGGCCGAAACGCTCGGTGCTCAGGTGCGGCCCCAGCCAGTCGTGGCGCACGCCGATGAAGAACAGGCAGATGGCCGCGCTGAGCCAGAAGACCCACGCCGGCAGACGGCGCAGCGGCAGCGGGCCTTCAGCCGAGGCCGCGCCCAGGACCATGCCCGTCACCCATACGATCTGCCAGCCGAAGAGGTTGAAGGCGCCGGTCTCCTGCAGCGGAATATGCAGCCCCGTCACGTGGACGATCAGGCCATGCGCCCAGTTGCGTAGACCGAACTGCGCCAGCATCCAGATCGTCGCGCTGCCCGCGAGGATGGGCCGCCAGCCGCGACGCGCCGCGATCGCCAGCAGATACGGCGTTGCAAGCAGGAAGATCACGTACATGGGCAGAATGTCGAGCAGCGGCGGCGTATAGATCAGCAGCAGCGAACCGACGATAGCCGTGAAGGGATGCGCCAGATAAAACGTGAGCAGGTTCATCAGCGCGGGCTTATGCCGATGTACGGCAAACGCCGCGACAATCGTGAACGCAAGCATCAACAGCACGACGTGGTAACCGTAGATCTTGAGCGCGCGCTTCCACAGCTTCACGCGCAGCGCGCCTTCGTCCTCGGCGGCCTTGCGGATGTAGAGCCGCGCCACCAGCAGCGCGGAGAGGAAGACGAAGCCCTCGGCCGAGGAGAGAAAGCCGAAGGGTTGATTGACCAGGTCGCTGAGGCGCGTGGGCAGATGCGTGAGCGTCATCCAGACGAGGAAGAGTCCACGCAGCGCGTCGAACTCCGGCCTGCGCTCCAGCTTCAGCGGACGCTGGACGCGCTGCAGGATCGACCGCAACGGTTTGGGACGGGTTAGACCCTCATTCAACAAACGCTCTTCACCTCCCTGTTCAGACGCATTTGCCAGCGGCGAGTTGCGTGAATCTTTGGATGCAGGTGGGAACGGCTCGTACTTACGACTTCTTAACGCCGATCCTACGGACTTCCTATGGATAGGCGCTTTCTACTCAAGTCTTAGAGGTCCACTATGAATCGCTGCTTCATTGCGCTTGCGCTAGCCATGTCCGCCGCACAGCCTACCCTCGCTCAAACCTTAACCAGCTCGGTGAATGCAATGCCGAAGCTGCCCTCGGGCCATGCAAAGATCGCCGCACACGCCACCACTGGTTCGCTTCATGGAACGGTGCGGCGCGAGGACGGATTTTCCGCCCTTGGCATGCAGGTGTCGATCCGCAACGCGGACGGCGTCGTGCATGAGGTTTTGACCGCCGGTAAAGATGGGGAGTTCAGCGACAGCTCGCTGAAGCCCGGTGTGTATGAGGTGGCGGCCAGCTCCAGCGGCGCGCCCCAGTTGAATGCCGTGCAGGTGGCGGTGGTTGCCGGCCACGACGCGGTCGCCTCGGTCCTGGTACAGAGCTCCACCCCGGCCGCGCCCGAGCCGGCTGCCGCGCCTAAGCTCGATAACGGTTTCATGCACCGGTTGGGCCGCGCCTATGTCGCGGACTGGGCCGGCAATGGACCCGGCACCGAGACCAAGGAAGCGCGCCGCGGCTATCCCGCGCCGCTGGCATCGCCTCCGTACCCGGCATCCGACTGGCCCATCGGCGGCACTCCGACCATCGGCGTTCCCGATGGCCAGACCTACCCGTTGATGGAAGCGCTGAATAAGAACAAGAGCCGCAGCAAGATCTACGGCTGGCTGGAGGTAGGCGCCAACGGCTCCTCCAACAACAAGACCAACGCCGGCAAGGGTATCGCTTCCAACTTCCCTTCCGCCTACGACGAGTATGCGAACACGGTGCAGTTGGACCAGGCGGCGCTCTACTTCGAGAAGCTGCCCAACACCGCGCAGACCGACCATGTCGAGATCGGCTATCGTCTGACGCTGCTGTACGGCGTCGACTACCGCTTCACCACCGCCAAAGGCATGTTGAGCCAGCAACTGCTGTTGAAGAACAACCAGTATGGCTTCGACCCGGTCATGGACTACGTGGACATCTACGTGCCGCACGTCGGTAAGGGCATGGACATCCGCATCGGACGCTACATCTCGCTGCCGGACATCGAAGCGCAGCTTGCGCCGAACAACTACACGTACTCGCACTCGATCCTGTATACCTTCGACTGCTACACGCAGACGGGCATGAACGTGACGGTGAAGGCGAGCGACCACTGGACGGTGCAGGCCGGCATCTCGCCCGGCTGCGACGTGATGCCGTGGACGACCGATGCGAAGCTGACCGGAAACTTCTGCGCGACCTACACCTGGTCGCACGGCGGCGACGCGGTCAACACCTGCGCCAACAGCATCAATGACGGCAAGTATGCATACAACAACCTGTCGGCCTTCTACGAGACCTACTACCACCGGTTCAGCGCGACCTGGCACACGGATACCGAGTTCTGGTACCAGTACATGCGCGAGGTGCCGAATATGTACTGGTTCAACGGAACCGACCCGAACACCGGCATCCAGTACGCACCGACGGCCGCTCATCCGTGGCCCGAGGCTACCTTCCAGCGTCCGGGGCAGGGCGCTGTCAACCTGAACTTCGGCGCGGTCTGCACCGATCCGCGCAAGCCCGCAAACCTGCAGCCGTCGCGCTGCCTGGCGCCCGAGTACGCGCTGGTGAACTATGTCGAGCACAACTTCTGGCATAACACCGCTTCCCTCAACATCCGCAACGAGTTCATGAACGATATGAAGGGCCAGCGCACCGGCACTCCAGCGGTCTTTGAAGAGCACATGGTCGGCTTCGACTTCTGGGCCGGCTCCACCATCACCTTCCGTCCCGAGGTCAGCTACACCCATGCCTTCACCCGGTATGGCGTCAGCGGCCTGAACATCGCCCCCGGCGCATCGATCTCAAATCTCGAGACGCTGGCTCAGGAAGCCGCCACAGGACAGGCGCTTACCCCCAATCCCCTCGGTCTCGGCAAGAACCAGGCTATTACCCTCTCGGCCGACCTGATCTGGCACTTCTAACCCCTAACCTGCTTGCCGGCCGGTTCCGGCCTCTCGCTGGAACCGGCCCCGAACGGAAGAACACCATGGCAGACCTGATCTTCACCGCCCTCACGCTCCTTTGCTTCGGCGCCGCACATGCTTATGTGATCGCGTGCGAAAGCCTGAAAGGAAAACCCAACCATGCTTGAAAACGCACTGCTCCTCGCCCTCTGCTCCGCGCTGTTCGTCTATCTCGTTTACGCCATGCTGCGACCCGAGAAGTTCTAGCTCAGACGCACCGGACGCCTCTTACGCAATCAACTCGGCCACAGCGACGGACCCTCCGGGGTCAGTCGCGGTGTGCCCACATGCAACATCTTCTGTCGCGCACCGCACCTTCGAGATGCGCACGAAGCAGGTCTCACGATGACAAGTAACGGCTGGCTGCAAATTCTCCTCTTTTTCGCCTCGGTCCTGCTGCTCGCGAAGCCTCTCGGCCTGTACATGGTCAAGGTGTTCGAGCGGACATCCACCCCCTTCGACTTCGCTCTCAGACCCCTGGAGCGGCTGCTCTACAAGCTTACCGGCGTGAAGGAAGATGAGGAGATGGGATGGCAGCAGTATGCCATCGCCATGTTGATCTTCTCCGCCGCGACCCTCTTCCTCACCTATGCGATCGAGCGGCTGCAAGGTCTGCTGCCGCTGAATCCGCAGCATCTGCCTGGCGTCGCGCCTGGACTTGCATGGAACACGGCCGTCTCCTTTACGACCAACACGAACTGGCAGTCCTACGTGCCCGAGACCACGATGAGCTACCTGACCCAGATGCTCGGGTTGGCGACGCATAACTTCTGGTCGGCGGCGGTCGGCATGGCGCTTGCGGTCGCGCTCATACGCGGCATCGCGCGGCGCGAGGCCAGCACGCTGGGCAACTTCTGGGTCGATATGACACGCTCGATCCTCTACGTGCTGCTGCCCATCTGCGTGGTCTATGCCACGGTGCTGGTATCGCAGGGCGTGGTGCAGAATCTGCGGCCTTACGATACGGTAAAGCTGGTCGAAGCGCAGTCTGTAACGACCACAGGCACAGATGGAAAGAAGACCACGACAAGCATCGCCACGCAGACCATCGCGCAGGGTCCGGTGGCGTCGCAGGAAGCCATCAAGATGCTGGGCACCAATGGCGGCGGCTTCTTCAATACCAACTCCGCGCATCCGTTCGAGAACCCCACGCCCTTCACCAACTACCTGCAGATGCTGTCGATCTTCCTGATCCCAGCAGGCCTGACAGTCACGCTGGGCCGCATGGTCGGTTCGACGAAGCATGGCTGGGCCGTCTTCGCGGCGATGTCGGTCTTCTTCTTCCTCGGTACGACGGCTGCTTACAAAGCCGAGTCGCAACCGAGCCCCATGATGCATCACGTCACGCAGACGCAGGGCAACATGGAAGGCAAGGAGGTGCGCTTCGGCGTAGCCAACTCCGCACTCTTCGCGACCGTGACGACCGACGCCAGTTGCGGCGCGGTGAATGCAATGCACGATAGCTTCACACCGCTTGGCGGGCTGGTTCCTCTGACCAACATCCTGCTGGGCGAGATCGTCTTCGGCGGCGTGGGCGCCGGTCTCTACGGCATGCTGATCTTCGTCATCCTCGCGGTCTTTCTCGCGGGCCTGATGGTCGGTCGAACGCCGGAGTATCTGGGCAAGAAGATCGAAGCCGTCGATGTGCAGCTCTCGATGCTCTACCTGCTGATCTTCCCGCTCATCATTCTGTCGCTCGCCGCGGTCTCCGTACTCGCGCCTACCTTCGGCACGTCGAGTCTTGGCAATCAGGGCCCGCACGGCCTGTCGGAGATCCTCTATGCCTTCGCCTCGGCGGTCGGCAACAATGGCAGCGCATTCGCTGGACTCAACGCGAACACGCCCTGGTACAACTCATCGCTTGGCGTTGCCATGTTCTGCGGGCGCTTCCTGATGATCGTGCCGATGCTGGCTATCGCGGGCAACCTGGCGCGCAAGAAGATCGTTCCGGCATCGCAGGGCACCTTCCCCGTGACAACGCCGCTCTTCGTCGTGCTGCTTTGCTCGGTCATCCTCATCGTGGGCGCACTGACCTTCTTCCCCGTGCTATCGCTCGGCCCAATCCTGGAGCACCTGCAGATGCACGCCGGCCGCACTTACTAACTCGCGAACTCAATCACTGGATAAGCAAGCCCCAGAGGCACTATGAAGAAGACAGCACTATTCAATCCCGCCATCGTACGCCGCGCTTCAGTCGATGCGCTTGTAAAGCTGGATCCACGCCTGATGATGAAGAACCCCGTCATGTTCATCGTCGAGGTAGGCAGTGTGCTCACGACGCTGCTGTTGATCGTCAACCTTACGCGACACGAAGCACACCAGGGCTTCAACCTCCAAATCACGCTTTGGCTCTGGTTCACGGTGTTGTTCGCCAACTTCGCCGAAGCCATGGCCGAAGGACGCGGCAAGGCGCAGGCCGACACGCTGCGCCGCGCCAAGTCCGAGACCGTCGCACGCAGGCTGCGCGCGGATGAGAGCATCGAAGAGGTCGCCAGCACGATGCTCCGCGTAGGCGACCTCGTCGTGGTCGCGGCAGGCGAGATGATCCCCGGCGACGGCGAGGTCATCTCCGGCGTGGCGTCGGTCGATGAGTCGGCCATCACAGGCGAATCCGCGCCGGTGATCCGCGAGGCGGGCGGCGATCGCTCGGCTGTGACCGGCGGCACACGCGTGCTGTCGGACCAGATCCGCATACGCATAACATCGAATCCCGGCGAGACCTTCATCGATCGTATGATCGCGCTGGTCGAAGGCGCCGAGCGGCAGAAGACCCCGAACGAGATCGCGCTCAACATTCTGCTTGCCGGCCTGACGATCATCTTTCTGCTTGCGGTGGTGACGCTGCAGCCCTTCGCGATCTACAGCGGCGCGCCGCAGACCGTCTTCGTGCTGGTCTCGCTGCTCGTCTGCTTGATCCCTACAACCATCGGCGGTCTGCTCTCATCGATCGGCATCGCAGGCATGGACCGCCTGGTGCAGCACAATGTGCTTGCAATGAGCGGACGCGCCGTCGAAGCGGCCGGCGACGTGAACACACTGCTGCTCGACAAGACCGGCACCATCACGATCGGCAATCGCGAGGCAGTTGCGTTCCTGCCCGCACCCGGCGTCAGCGCGGATCAGCTTGCCGATGCGGCGCAGCTCTCTTCGCTTCCCGATGAGACGCCCGAGGGCCGCTCCATCGTGGTGCTTGCCAAAGAGAAGTTCAACTTGCGTGGACGCGAGCTTGCGACACTGCATGCGACCTTCATCCCCTTCTCCGCGGTGACGCGCATGTCCGGCGTGGACCTGGACGGACGCATCGTACGCAAGGGCTCCGCCGATGCGATCGAGCGCTACATCGGCGAGCTGGGCGGCAGCTTTCCGCGCGAGGTGCGCGAGCAGGTCAATGAGGTCGCGCGCTCCGGCGGCACGCCGCTGGTGGTCGCCGACGGCAATCGCTGCATGGGCGTCATTCAACTGAAGGACATCGTAAAGGGCGGCATGAAGGAGCGCTTCGCCGAACTGCGGCGCATGGGCATCAAGACCATCATGATCACCGGCGACAACCCGCTGACCGCCGCGGCCATTGCACGCGAGGCAGGCGTGGACGACTTTCTCGCCGAGGCCAAGCCCAAGGACAAGATGGACCTCATCCGCCGCGAGCAGGCCGAAGGCAAGCTCGTCGCGATGACAGGCGATGGCACGAACGACGCGCCGGCGCTGGCCCAGGCAGACGTAGGCGTCGCGATGAACTCCGGCACGCAGGCCGCGAAGGAGGCCGGCAACATGGTCGACCTCGACTCCAACCCGACCAAGCTGATCGAGATCGTCGCTATCGGAAAACAACTGCTGATGACGCGCGGCGCCCTCACCACCTTCTCCATCGCAAACGATGTGGCGAAGTACTTCGCGATCATCCCGGCGATGTTCGCGGGCGTCTTTCCCGTGCTCGGCGTGCTGAACATCATGCATCTTGCCACGCCGCAGTCGGCCGTGCTCTCGGCCGTCATCTTCAACGCGCTGGTCATCATTGCGTTGATCCCGCTGGCGCTACGCGGCGTGGGCTACAAAGCCATGTCCGCCGAGGCCCTGCTGCAACGCAACCTGCTGGTGTATGGGCTGGGCGGTATTGTCGTGCCTTTCGTCGGCATCAAGCTGATCGATATGGTCATCACCGCGATCCACTTAGCGTAACCACTTCCGTTACAAATATCGTTGCACAGTCAGAGGCATGTCATGAAGCGCACTATCGTCACCGCCATTCTCTACACCGTCATCACCGCGATCGCACTTGGCATCGGCTATCCGCTGGCCATCACCGCCATCGCGCAGGCGCTCTTTCACGACAAGGCGAACGGCCAGCTCATCGCACAGAACGGCCAGGTGATTGGCTCGGCCATCATCGGCCAGCCCTTCACCGGGCCGGGATACTTTCACTCACGCCCTTCGGCAGCAGGCGCGGGCTACGACGCGGCTAACTCCTCGGGCTCGAACCTTGGGCCGACCAGCAAGGCGTTGGCCGATCGCGTTGCCGCTTCGGTCGCGAGCGAGCAGACCGGAGCGCCCGTGCCTGTCGACCTCGTGACCGCCTCGGGCTCCGGACTCGATCCCGACATCACGCCGGAGGCCGCCTACTACCAGGCCGCGCGCATCGCGAAGGAGCGTGGCCTTTCCGACGCCGCGGTGAACGGCCTCATCGCAAGGCATGTAACACAGCGGCAGTTTGGCCTGCTGGGCGAGCCGCGCGTGAATGTGCTTGCGCTCAACCTCGCACTTGCTCAGTTGAGGTGACGGACGCTCGCGGCAACAATGCCGCGACACTGAGCCAGCCAGTGACGTTGGCCAGTGTACGCAAGGTATCGGGGATCGTGTCGGCGCCCAGTAGCAGCGCGATCCCCGACACCGGGATGCCGGCCGCCGCAAGCACCGGCGCCATGACCAGGATGGAGCCGCCCGGCACGCCAGGCACAGTAAGACTCGTCAATACGCTTGCAACCAAAATCGTTACATATTGCGACGAGGCCAACGTCACTCCGTAGAGCTTCGCCAGGAAGACGACGCCAACTACCTGCGCCATCGGCGCGCCGGCACGAAAGAGCGAAGCGGCAACCGGCAGGTAGAGGCTATAAACCTCCTCCATGAGCCCGAGCGAGAGCGCGCCCTCGTAAGCGGCGGGCAGAGCCGCCATGGAAGAGCGCGAGGCCAGCGCCACTGCCTGTGATGGCGCTGCGGCCCGCGCGAACCGCAGCATCGGCACACGACCCAACAGCACGGCGCAAGGCGTCAGCACCAGCAGCACGAACGACATACACGCCACGCCGTAGACTCCGACATACCATGCGACGGCGCGCAGCGCGCCCGCACCCAGTCGCGCCGTCAACAAGGTAGCGAGTGCGAAGACCCCGATCGGCGCGAGACGGACCACAACCGCCACCCATACGAGCGCCGCGTCCGCAACGCCCTGAAAGACGCGGACGACCGCGGCGCGACGTTCCTCGGCCACGC
The DNA here is from genome assembly GCF_900188085.1 of Granulicella rosea. GTDB lineage: Bacteria > Acidobacteriota > Terriglobia > Terriglobales > Acidobacteriaceae > Edaphobacter > Edaphobacter rosea. The sequence goes on along the minus strand of NZ_FZOU01000010.1, from coordinate 84,064 downwards.
GAGCGAGAGCCAGTCCGAAGCCGATCGCCACCACGATGAGCGGCAGCAAGGCGCCATCCACCGCTGCCTTGAATACATTCGCAGGCATGAGTTCGCTGAACCAGCGACCAACACTCGGAGGCGCCGGCGGAGCATCACCCGCAGGCAGCGGCACAGTCGTCTCCAGATGCGAGAACGCAGGGGCGGCCACGGCAAGGCCGAAGAGCGCCGACGCGATCAGTACCAGCAGCATTGCAACCGCGGCTCTGCCGCTGATCCTTGCCAGCGCTTCACGGCCGCTGGAGGCCGCCACACCGGCCACCAAGCCGCATACCACCAGCGGGATAACCGCCACGCGGATCGCGCTGACGAAGAGCGTGCCGACTGGTTCGAGCAGCGCGGGCAGCCACGCGGCATGCCCCGCCGAGACGGCCCAGCCGGCCAGCAAACCCGCCGCCAGACCGCATGTCACCCGCACCATCGCGCCGCTGCCGGAGTTTCCCATTGCGCCACCTGTCCATGCTGCTACGCGTGAATCGTAACCCGCAGCAACACCGGCGCCGAGGCGTCGAAGAGCGCCTGCAACTGCTCCGAAGAGGTGAAGCGGGGTCCAGGCACAAAACGCGCCTTGAGTTCGAATGTAACTTCATCGGTTGCAAATGGATAAGGCGTCAAACGGAAGCTGCGCACACCGGTGTGCGCGACCACGATCTCCTGCGCCGCGCCATCGACCTTGCGCAGGGGATGCAGCAGCGTGGCCCTTCCAGCGTAGTCCACGCAGCTCAGGAGCGACAGGTTATCGGTCGCCTGCAACAGGCGGAAGTTATCCTTCAGTGCGTCCCACGTGATCCACTCCGGCAGCAGTTCGCCTTCGCCGACAAGCTGCTTCTGCAGCCGCCATTGCAGCTCCAGTTGCTCCTCGAGAAAAGTGTCGAGCAAAGGCAACTGCTCCGCGCGTATGGTCCTGCGGTCCGCGCGTTCGGAGAGCAGGTTGTAGGTATGCATCGAGATAAGGATGGCGGCGTAGGCATCCTCATCGGCCATCAGTTGCACAGCGCCGCGACGTACGGCGAGATACTGTTCGAGATCGATCTCTTCAAACGCCGAATAGGCCCCGACGAGCTCGGTCGAAAAGGCCGCGGGCTTGCCCTCGCGTGTGACGACCGGCTTGCGATCGCGCATGGCCCATCCGTCGTCGTGCGCGTGGATGCCGCGCAGCACATGCTCGCGTGGCTCTGGCGCTGCGAAGAGAGCGTTGCCCCAGACCGCGCTGAAGTCGCCCGCCAACCGCGCATGGTCCGGATGCGTCACCAGCCACCAACCGTCTTCGGTCTCAAATCGCAGCATCTTGCCTCTTCTATGGTTTGTAATGGTTCCGGTAACAATATGCGGCTTCAAGACCTGCCGCGACCTTTGCGGCCGCGGCGTTCAACCACTGCTCGCCACGCCCGGCCGTTGCAGGGTGCGGGTCGCCGAGCACTCCGGTCTCGGCGATGTCGCGGGTCAGCCATGCGAAGTTGGCGGAGCCATTTTCCGGCGCCAGCACCGTCTCGTCGTCGATGTGCGCGATGTAGTTGACCGTGTAGGCCGCGGTGTCGACAAGCTCCGGCGTCGCGGCGAGCAGGAAGGCCGTCTCCACCTCGCCCGCGTGGAAGCCGTACTTCGCCTCCTGTGGGTTCAGACCTTCGAACTTCGCGCCTGCCGAGCCGAAGATAGTGAAGGTGCGCAGACCGAACTCCGCACGCAGGTCGCGCGCCATCACATCGACCAGCGAGCTGTTGCCGCCATGTGTGTTGTAGAGCGCGAGCTTCTTGAAGCCCGCGGCCGCGACGCTCGCGCCGATGTCGCGCACGACCGCCATGAAGGTCGAGGCCGAGACCGAGAGCGTTCCGGGAAAGCCGATGTGCTCGTTGCTCTTGCCATAGCAGATCGGCGGCAGCGCGTAGATGCTCATCGCGGCGGGCAGCAGCGCAAGCGCGCGACCCAGCACCACGTTGTTGATGAGCGTGTCGGTCGCGAGCGGCAGATGATGGCCATGCTGCTCGATCGCCGCGGTGGGCAGCACAAGCAGCGTGGACTCACGCGACAGCGCATCGACCTGCTTCCAGTTCAAATAAGCGAAGTTGCGTATATCGGGTATCCACGTCTTCATGGCGCCACCTGGGTCTTCATGCCGTCACCTCGCGCCGCTCGAAGGTTGCCATCTTGCCGGGGTTCATCAGGCCCTTCGCGTCGTAGCGATATTTGGCCTGCAGTTGCACATTGTCTTCGCGGTAGCGACCGCCGCCTTCGACATGGTTCACATGCGGGTTTGCGACGCCGACGCCGATGGACCGGCAGTAGTCGATCATCTCGTTCAGCCGCTCTGCGGTGGAGAAGCGTACGACCGGAATCGCCGCGGGAAAGACCACGCCAGCGCCGTTCTTCATCCATTCGATGTGGTGGAGAAAGTCCGCGCCATACTTCGTCTTCAGCAGCGCCAGTTGTTCCGTCGCGCGCGCGGGGTCGAAGCCGCATTGCAGATAGGTCCATGTGGGATCAGCCTTCATGGCCCACAGAGTGGTGTGGTTCCAGGTGTAGTCCGAGAGCAGAGGCGTGGATTTCAATCCGCCATATGCAACGGAAAGTGTTACATTCCCATTCGCCTGCATGGCGGCGTCTTCCAGCTTCGCGCGCTGAGCCTCGGCGATCATGAGGAAGACAGCCGCCTCGCCCTCGCGCAGCAGCGTCCTGACAGGCGAAAAGAAGGACGGGATGGGCCATTCGAAGACCGTCACCAGCCGCTTTGTCCAGTGACTCCGCACCGCGATCTGCTCGCTGAAGGCGAACGCGGCCTCGAAGCTGCGGAAGCTCACCGCGCACTGTGCCCACTCGACCGAGGGAGCAAGTGCAAGCCAGATGCGCGTCATGACGCCGTTGGAGCCCCAGGCATGCAGGATGTCGTGGACGGCTTCGCCTTCGTGCATCAACACGCGCGGCTCGGCCTCCATCGTAACGACCTCGATGGCGCGCACCGTGTTGAAGTCGCGCAGGCCGCCATGCGCAACCGACCCGATGCCCCCGGAGCCGCCGCCGAGGAAGCCGCCGACCGACGCCTTCACCACGGTCGACGGATAGCAGCGCAGCTCCCAGCCTTTCTCGCGCGCCGTGGTTTCGAGCACGCCGAGCCTCGCGCCAGGCTCGCATTCGGCAACGCCGTCGTCGCTGATGTCGAGTACACGGTCCATGCGCTGCAGGTCGAGCAGGACGCCGCCCGCAAGCGGCACAGACTGTCCGTAGTTGCCGGTGCCCGCGCCCCGCACGGTCACCGGCACGTCATGCGCATGGCAATAACGCAGCACGGCGCGGATCTCGTCCGTGCTCACGGGCTGCACGACCACATCCGCGCGCTTGCCGTCGAGCAGCTCACGCAGCACGGGCGAGTACCAGTAAAAGTCGCGCGACAGCCGCTCTACCACGGAGGCCTGCGTGATCACGCGCGTTTCATCGCCCATCAAATCCAACAGTTCTGCCGCCAGCTCCATCGCCACCCCGCGCTGCTTCGTCGAACTCCTACTTCTTTGAATTCCAGGTCAAAAACGTCTTCTGCATGTTCGGATGTGTAAAGAGTGTAAGGCAAGCCTCGCGTTCGACCGGACCCACCACCTCACAGCGCATGTCCGACCGCCGCTCGACCTCGGTCGCGGCGATCTGAATCTGCCGGCAGAAGCGGTTCGCGTCCTCGATCGTCGCGCCGTAGACGACGCGGTCGAGCCCGGCCCAGAGTGCGTTCGCCATGCACATGGGACAAGGTTCGCAGGTCGTGTACATGGTGTACCCGGCGAGCGAAAAGCTCTTGATCTTCTTGCACGCCAGCCGCACGGTGCGAACCTCGGCGTGCGAGCTTGGGTCGTGTTCTTTCGCGACGGCATTGGTCGCGCGCATCAGCCGTTTGCCCGTGGCGGTGGAGACGATCTCCGCGCCGAAGGGCACGGGCGAGGGCGTGTCGAGCGTGCGTCCGGTCCAGGCGGCGAGGGCGCGCATGCGGGCCGCGTCCAGGCGCAGCGCCTCCGATTCAGTCGTCGTGGTCATAGCTAAAACCTAGCACAGGCCAGCCTCGCCTCCGCAGGGATAAAATCCTCGCATGAGTGCGATCGAGAACCTGCGTGAGCATTATCTTCACGATGAAACAACGCCTCTGGCCGAGCTGGACGCCGCGCTGGCGAACTCCAATGGCAACGCCGGCCGCAATGTCTACCTGGCGCAGCATGCCGAATGGTCGCGCGGGCAGGCGCTCGCTTTGGACAAGGCGCAGCGAGCCACGCAACCGCTCTGGGGCGTCCCCGTTTCTTTGAAAGATTGCTTCGACCTCGAAGGCTTCGCTACCTCCTGCGGCTCTGGCTACTACCAGCAGACGAAGGGGCTCGCCGAGCGGAACTCCGCGCTGGCAAAGCGTCTGAAGGCTCTGGGCGCGGTCATCACCGGCAAGACGCACATGCAGCAACTCGCCTACGGCATCACCGGCGAGAACCTCGACTTCGGCGACTGCGTGCAGCCGCGCAATCCGCGCTGGCTGACCGGCGGCTCGTCCAGCGGCGCGGCGGCGAGCGTGCAGGAGGGCTCCGCGCTGGCGGCCATCGGCACGGACACAGGCGGGTCGATCCGCGTGCCCGCCGCGCTGTGCGGCATCGCCGGGTACCGGTCTTCCATCTCGCTGCAAGGCAGGCTGTGGGAGGGCGGCGGCCACCTCGCCCCCACCTTCGATACCATCGGCTGGCTCTACCCCGACCTGGCCGATGGGCCTCTGCTGGGAGGCGCCCTGTTCGATCTTCCGAAGGCCGAAGCGCCGGAGCTTGCCGCGCTGCGCATCGGCATCCCGACCGACGCATTCCTGCACGACTGCGAACCCGACGTGCTCGCGACGCTGGCGTACGGACGCGAACTCTTCACCGGTAGACAGGCGCGCGTCGAAGGCTTCGACGCAGCCGCATGGGACACGGCCTTCAGCATCTTTGCTCCCATTCAGGCGCATGAGGCCGCAGCCATCCATCGCGGGCATTACGAGCACTTCGAGCCCGGCATCGCGGAGCGGCTTGCCTGGGGCGCGAGCCTGCCGGCGGACGAACTGAGTCGCCAGATGCTGCGCCTGTGGCAGTTCCGCGCCCGCATGAGCGCGCTCTTCCAGCACTTCGACTACCTGCTGCTGCCCGCCTGTCCCATGTCCGCGCTGCTCGCCGGCGAAGATCAGTCGCAGACGCGCGTGCGCATCCTGCGCTATACCTCGCCCATCTCGCTGGCGGGTCTGCCCGTCGTGACGCTGCCCGGCAGGGCGGGCGGGCTGCAGCTCGTGGGGCGGCTTGGCGCCGACGCCGAACTTCTCGCTCTCAGCGCCAGCCTCGCGGATGCTACGCTCTGAAGCATGAGACTCCAGCGCGCGTTCGTCTTCAGCCTCTGCCTTCTGCCCTTTCTCCTGACCGCCTGCAAGCGACAGGCCGCGCCCGGTGGTCTGACGCAGGTGAAGCTGCAGGCCGACTGGTACCCGCAGCCCGAGCATGGCGGCTTCTACACCGCGCTGGTCAAGGGCTATTACAAAGACGAGGGGCTGGACGTGCAGATCATCCCCGGTGGCCCGTTCGTGACCAGCGAGAGCTTGGTCGCGAGCGGCGCCGTGCAGTTCGGCATGAACTCCTCCGACCACGTGCTGGAGTCGATCGCCAACTCGGGCGAGCCGCTGGTCGCCGTCGGCGCGACGATGCAGCACGATCCGCAGGGCATCATGGTCCGCGACAGCTCGCCCGTACACGCCTGGGCCGATCTCGAAGGCCACACCGTCTCGGTCAAGCCGGGCTCGACCTGGTGGGAGTTCATCGTCAAGAAGTTCAACCTCACGCACGTGCGCGAGACGCCCGCCACCTACTCGGTGGCGAACTTCCTGCAGGATCCGAACTACATCCAGCAGGCCTTCGTCACCTCCGAGCCCTACTTCGCGAGCAAGGCCGGCGTGCAGACGCGCATGCTGCTGAACTCCGCCGCGGGCTACGATCCGTACCGTGTCTTCTATACCTCGCAGAGCTACGCGAAGGAGCATCCGGACGTCGTCGCGAAGTTCACGCGCGCCAGCATCCGAGGCTGGAAGGAGTACCTCGCCGACCCGGCGCCGGCCAACGCCGCCATCCTGAAGCAGAACCCCGCGCTCAATCCGGATTGGATGAATTTCAGCTACAACGCCCTGAAGAAGGGTCACTTCATCGACGGCCCGGATGGAACCCAGACCGGGCGGTTCGACCCCGCGCGCTGGAACGCGCTCTACAAGCAACTGCTCGACCTGAAGGTGCTGAAACAGCCGATCGACCCCGCGCAGGCGTATACGACGCAGTATCAAAAATAGTGCGCTCGGAGGTAGAATGATCGCCAGAGGCAGCGAGGTAGATGGCGGCTTGGATCGATCCAGAATGGTTTGTGACGCCTCAGAAGGTGGATGAAGCGGTGCGCCGCATCATCGCCACGGGCCACCCTCTGCAGATCATCGCCTTTGGATCTCGCGCACGAGGCGACCATCGACCGGAGAGCGACCTGGATATAGCTGTGATCCTCGACGCTCCAGATAACGAGGTTCACCGGCTCGTGACCTATGCCGTATTTGAGGGGATTCAGATGCCGGTCGATATGATCGTCGTCTCGAAGCAAAAGTACGATCTGCATCGGCCCTGGCTCAACAGTGTCTTCAATTACATCGATCGGGAAGGAGTCGTTCTCTATGATCGGGAGCATCCAGAATCAGCACGCCCAGATGCTCTGCACGCTGGCCAGGGACGACGAGTCGACGCTACAGTATCCGCTGCCTGATCAGATTTACGGTTTCCATGCTCAACAGAGTTGCGAGAAGCTGATGAAGGCCTTGCTCACCGCTCATGGTGTGGCTTATCCCTTTACCCACATTCTCGCGGTATTGATAAAAGAACTCACTGTTCATAACGAACTGCTGCCGGTAACGTCGTTCGATCTCAAACGACTCGAGCCGTACGCCGTGCAGCTTCGTTATGACACGAGCAATCGACTCTCTCCGGATGAAAGAACTGCAATCCGTGACGCCGTCGTCCTCCTGCGCGAGCACATCGTCACCCGTATCCTCGCGCTCGAAAGTATCCCGTAATTACGCCCCGGCCCGGATCAGCGGCGCGACCTTCGTCCCCAGCAGCTCCACCGCCGTCATCATCTCGGCATGCGGCAGCGCGGAGACGCTCATCTGGAAGCTCACGCGCTCAATCCCGCCCAGCGCCTCGCTCATCCGCAGCACCTTCGCCGCGACGGTCTTCGCATCCCCCACCATCAGCGCGCCGGTCGGCCCCAGCAGCGCGTTGAACTGCCCACGCGTCACCGGCGGCCAGCCGCGTTCCTTGCCGATCTTCGTGAACTCCGCCGCGTAGCCCGGAAAGAAGTCGTCCGCCGCCTTCTGGTCCGTTTCGGCGACGTAGCCCAGCGCGTGCACGCCGACCTTCAGCTTCTCCGGCGCGACGCCCGCGCGCTTGCCCGCCTCGCGGTACAGGTCGATCAGCGGACGAAAGCGGTGCGGTTCCCCGCCGATGATCGCGACCATCAGCGGCAGCCCCAGCGCCCCGGCTCGCGCAAACGACTGTGGCGTGCCCCCCACGCCGAGCCAGATCGGCATCCGCGCCTGCGCGGGCCGCGGATACACGCCCTGTCCGGTCAACGCCGCACGGTGCTTGCCCTGCCAGTGGACGTGCGTGTTTTCGCGCAGCTCCAGCAGCAGGTCCAGCTTCTCGGCGAAGAGATCGTCGTAGTCCTCCAGCTTCAGCCCGAAGAGCGGAAAGCTCTCGATGAACGAGCCGCGTCCGGCGACGATCTCCGCGCGCCCATTCGAGATCAGGTCCAGCGTGGCGAACTCCTGAAAGACGCGCACCGGGTCCGCCGCGCTCAGCACCGTCACCGCGCTCGAAAGACGAATCCGCTTGGTGCGCGCGGCGGCGGCCGCGAGGATCACCGCCGGCGCCGAGTCCAGAAACTCGCTGCGATGGTGCTCGCCCAGCCCGAAGACATCGAGGCCCGTCCGGTCCGCGAGCGCAATCTCGTCCAGCAAATGCGCGATCCGGTCCACGCCGCTGGCGACCACCCCCGTGCCTGGCTCGGGCGAGTTGACGACGAAGCTGTCGATTCCGATTTCCATGTGCTGCCTCCAGCTGCCCCACTCAACAGATGCGCGTTGCAACATTTAGTTGCAACCCGGTCTTCCTCATGCTCTCACGACCCGCAAAACAAATCCGCTCGCGCTGTACTCTTGCGACGGGCATCCGGCGTCTTCATCCGGTGTACGCGCTTCGCAGCGCAAGGGCCATGCTTTTCAATGACATTTGAAAGAGGCACGACATGCGCCAAACCTTCCTCGCGGCATCTCTTTTCATCGGACTCATGCTCGGCTGCACCAGCGGAACCACCTCCAGCACCGGCACAACCACCGGCGGCGGAACCGGTGGCAGCACCAACTCCAGCGGCTGGACCGGCGGCGGCGACGGCATCTGGCGGCGCAACGCGGTCTACGCCGAGGCCGTCACCTTCGATCCCTGCAACGCGCACCAGCCCGGCTCGGGCGAGTATCACTACCACGACAACCCCATCTGCCTGCGCTACCAGCTCGGCGACAACGTGCAGAAGCTCGGCAGCTCCGACCTGAACCCGCAGTATGCGGAGGTCAGCGCCAACTTCACCCACTCTCCGATCCTCGGCTGGACCTGGGACGGCTACCCCGTCTACGGGCCGTACGGCTACTCGAACCCGGCGTCCGCGACCTCGGGCGTCCGCCGCATGGTCTCGAGCTACAGCCTGCGCAACATCACTGTCCGCCAGACCCTGCCCGCATGGGCCGCCGCCGCGCAGAACATGAGCACGACCCTCACCCCCGAGCAGTACGGCCCCGTCGTCTCCACCACCTACCCGCTCGGCCGCTACATCGAGGACTTCGACTACACCGCCGGCGCGGGCGATCTCGATCAGTACAACGGTCGCTTCACCGTCACGCCGGACTTCCCCAACGGCACCTACGCCTACTTCGTCACCATCGACTCGACCGGCGCGCCGGCCTTCCCCTATTACATCGCCTCGCAGTTCTATGGCACTGCCAGCGGCGGGGCCGTCAGCGCGGTTACCGAGACGACCACCACCTACTTCAACAACGGAACCATCGCCGTGGGTTCGAGCGCCAACCCGACCGTATACTCCTGGCTCACCAAGTACGCGGCCCAGTACGCCAAGGTCATCAGCGAATCGAATACCGCGGCCGGCGCGCAGACGACCTGGTCCGGCACGACCTCGCCGGTGCTGGCCGACATCCAGCAGATCCGCTACTCCAGCACATGGGCCTACATAAACACCTCTGGACTCGCCTCGCACACGATGGGTCCGTGGTATCTGGACGCAGCCAAGACGCAGGCCTTCCCCAACTATCCCTCGAACCAGAACGCGCTCTCCCGCATCCCCATCACGCCCTCGGTCGCAACCACCAAGACCGCAACCGGCGGCGGCGCGCAGGGCCGCTGGGTGAACGGCGTGGCCATGTTCAACAACCTCGACTTCCATAGCTGGTCCTACAGCGCGCAGGCAGACGAGTAGCAGGTATCGCGATACCGGGCCCCATACGCACCACAAATGCTCGTCATCATGAGCGGTTTGAACAGGTGAACGCGTCTCACCGCGCCAAGCGAAACTCCTTCCCCGCACGTACAATCGTTCCGACAACCCATATTCGAGGTGACGAATCGGTGCGAGGGACAATGAGGCTTCGGCTACTGGCGGTGTGCGTTCTGATCTTCGGTCTTCTTTGCCCCGCCGGACGCGCGCAGGGTAAGGGCGACTACCGCAACCCGGTGCTCTTCGCCGACTACTCCGATCCGGACGTGATCCGCGACGGCGACAACTACTATCTCGTCGCGTCCACCTTCGCCTTCGTGCCCGGCCTGCCGATCCTGCAGTCGAACGACCTCGTCCACTGGACGATCGTCGCGCATGTGCTGCCCAAGATTCACCTCGATCCGAAGTACGACATGACCGGCGGCGACCGGTATGGCCGCGGCGTATGGGCGCCGGCGCTGCGCAAGCACAATGGCCTCTTCTACATGTACTTCCCCACGCCTGACGAAGGCATCTTCGTCAGCACGGCGGCGAAGATCGCCGGGCCGTGGTCCGACCCGGTCGCCGTGATGGCCGGCTTCGGCCTCGAAGACCCGTGCCCGTTCTGGGACGACGATGGCAAGGCCTACCTCGTTCACTCGCGCCTGGGCGCCGGGCCGCTCATCCTGCATCGCATGGCGCCGGACGGCAAATCGGTGCTCGACGAGGGCAAGGAGATCGTCCGCGATCCGGTGCATCTGCGCACGCTCGAAGGACCGAAGATCTATAAGCGGCATGGGTATTACTACATCTTCGCGCCCTATGGAGGCGTCGGCACGGGCGCCCAGGCGGTGCTGCGGTCGAAGTCCATCGACGGGCCGTACGACTACCGCACCGTGCTCGCGAAGGGCAAGACCGACATCAACGGCCCGCACCAGGGCGGCTACATCGAGACGCAGACCGGCGAGGGCTGGTTCCTTCACTTTCAATCGCGCGGCCCGCACGGCCGCATCCTGCACCTGGAGCCGGTGCGCTGGGATGACGACTGGCCCGTCATGGGCGACGCCGCCCCGGGCGAGAAGACCGGCCAGCCCGTGGCCTACGCGCCCATCCCCAGGCATCCCGGCCCCTTGGTCGCGCAGGCCGACGGCCAGCATCCCCAGACCTCCGACGAGTTCACGGCGCACGAACTGGGCCAGCAGTGGGAGTGGAACCACAACCCGGACGACGCGCGCTGGTCGCTGACCGAGCGGCCCGGCTATCTGCGGCTGCATCCCACCGCCGCGACCAGCCTCTTCACCGCGCACAACACCCTGACCCAGATGATGCAGGACGAGTCTTTGCAATTTACAACCAGACTGGATGTCAGCGGCCTGAAGGACGGCGGCCGCACCGGGCTTGCGATGTTCGAGAAAGCGGCCAGCGGGCTGGAGGTCGTGCAGACCGGAGCCGTCCGGACGCTGAGCCTCTTCCACGACAAGGACCGGACCAGCGGCCCCACACTGACCGGCGCCATTCTGCAGCTTCGCGTACACATCTCGGTCGACAAAGCGAGCTACAGTTATAGCCTGGACGACGGCAAGAGCTTCCAGCCGCTCGGCGAGCCCATGCCGATCGCCTTCAGTTGGTGGAAGGGCTCGCGGCCCGCGCTCTTCGCCTGGACGACGGCTGCCGGCGGCGACGCGGGCCATGTGGACTTCGACTGGGCGCACTATCAAAAGGCCGACCAATAAGATGAGATCGTCGCGGCCCACCGTACTCGATGTCGCGCGCCTGGCCGGGGTTGGCGCCTCCACCGTCTCGCGCTGCCTGCGCGGCGGCCCGCATCTGCGGCCGGAGGTGCAGGAGCGCATTCTGCGTGCGATCGCCGAGCTGGGATATGAGCCGAACGAGGTCGCGCGCAGCCTGCGCGGCGGCCGCACCAACACCATCGGCGTCGTCTTTCCGCATATCGCGAACACGTTTTTCAGCCTCTGCATCCAGCAGATCGAGCAGGAGGCCACGCGCCGCGGCTGGACCGTGATGCTGCTCTCGCACCAGGAGTCGGTCGCACAGCAGTCGAAGCAACTGGCCGTCCTGCGGCGGTCGCGCGTGGACGGCGTCATCCTGACGCCCGCGCCCGGCAGCGACCCCGAACAGGTGCGCAAGGAGCTGCACGGCATGCCCGTCGTCGCGCTCGACCGGCCGCTATGGACCGGCGTCGACCACGTCATGCTGCGCAACCGCGAGGCCGCCGAGATGGCCACGCAGCACCTGCTCGGCCACGGCTACGGCGAGATCGCCTGCGCGACCGCGTCGCCCGAGATCTACTCCTTCGTCGAACGCATTGCGGGCTACCGCGCGGCGATGGCCCGCGCCGGGCTCGGCGATGAACTCATCCTCGCCGAGGACTATACCCGGCTGCGCGCGGCGGCGGGCGAGGCTCTGCGCAGACGCCCCACACTGCGCGCGATCATCTCGCTCAGCAACATGGCGACCTTCGCCGTCGTCCAGGCCATCCGCGACGTCAAGCATGAAGGTGAGCGCGAGGTCGCCATGATCGGCTTCGACGATGTCGACTTCGCGACGCTGGTCGAACCCGCGATCACGGTCGTACGCCAGCCGACCGAGGCCTTCGGACATGAAGCAGTGGCTCTGCTGGTGCAGCGGCTCACGGAAGAGGCGGCCACGCCTTTGCAACAACGCCTGCTCGCGGCGGAACTCGTCGTGCGCGCATCGTGCGGATGCGCTTATCGGGATTGAACAGCTTCTACACGGAACATCGACCTAACCGTTCCTTATCGATTTACACATGAGCAAAAGCCTCTGTCGTGAACCTCTTGTCTCTCATGTCTGTCTTGTATGTCTTGCTTCCTTATTAAGCAGTACCCGGAGCATCGACAATCTCTACGCGGAGAATCGAGGATTCGACCCGGAGCATCGTGCGAGCCGACGCGGAGCATCGTGGAATCTACATGGAACATCGTGAAAATCGTCCGTACGCTGTGGATGGCGAAGTTTCGCATCGGCGGGGCAAGCTGGATTCGATGTTCCAGGTAGAACGAATTGCCATCGGCGCACCAGCTATCCAAAACACTTGTCATTCCGACCCAAACCGCCTGTCATCCTGAGCGAAGCGAAGGATCTGCTTCTCGCTTTGGTTGTTGTTTGTTCGTGTTTGAGGCCATTCGTTCTTCATCTCAGAGGGCAAACGAAGGCTATTCGATGTTCCGCGTAGAAGCGAGCTGCGACAGAACTTTGGCCTTCGATGCTCCGCGTAGAGAATGAAAATCTCCAGCAAAGACGCTGCTTCCAAGCACTGGATTCGATGTTTCAGGTAGATTGCGGAGCGGAGAGGGCGTTGCTGGAGCGTGTATTCGATGTTCCGAGTAGAAATCCTTCCGTTCGGAACGATTCCCGAAGCCATTCGATGTTCCGGGTAGAACACGGACGAGGTAGGCAGGATGCGTCTTGAAAGCCACGCGGAACACCAGAGCATCCGATGTTCCGCGTAGAGAATTAGCTCAAGGCGCGCTTGCGCTGGGCGCCGTCGATCAGGAACTGCTCGCCGCGCGATGGTGGTCCGATGCGCAGGCCCTTGGTCTCCGCCGTGGCGTTCAGCGCGGGCCACGCGATGCGCAGCGCCTCGATCGCCTCCTGAAAGCGCGCCCGCATCCGGTAGGGGTTGGAGTCGTCCTGGCACATCTGCTCGCGCATCTGCGCCCATGGGATCAGGCTCTCTTCCCTCGCCGAAAAGCTGCGCCATTGCAGGAACATCATGTAGTCCTGAATCTGCGGACTTTCGCGCGTCACCTCCAACAGCTTGCGCAGCGTGGGTACGTGGAACTGCGAGAACTCGCGGAAGACGGCGTCGTCCAGCCGGAAGCCGGCCGGCTCGTCGAACGGGCTCTCTTCCCTTTCGTCGGGTCCGTCGGGCAGTAAACTGATCTGCTCCGGTGCGGGCTTCTTACGCAGACGTTTGGGCAGGGCGGCCGAACGCGCGATCGGCATGATGATCTGCTGCGTGTTGACGCTCTTGTCGTCGTCCCGCTGGACCACGATGGCGACCGAAGCGATGCGCCGAAAGGCCTCTTTCACCCGCTGGATGTTCTGGCCCGACGTGGACATGCCCATGTCGCGCAGGAACTGGCTGGCGCTCGAAAGCGGCACGAACGGGCTGCGCGTGACCAGCGCATGATGCGTCACCCAGTGCAGCAGCGTGCGGTCGGAGCCGAAGGGGATGTCGACGCCGTCGACCATGGCCTGAAACGTGACCGTCACGGTGCTTCCCTTGCCCGTGCGCGCCTTGCGGACGATCCGCCGGTCGGTGTTGCGCCGGTAGGGCAGGCCGCAGAAGACCATGATCTGCGCGATGAGCATCAGCTCCATCGTCGAGGCCTCGTACCGCGCCTCCTTCACCTCGACCATGCGCAGCGCGAGATTGCCGCGGCCGGCCGACTTTTCGATGCTGTAGTTCCTGAGAGCAGATGCGTTCTTCGTCACGGCACACCTCTTAGCGGGGGAAACGTCCTGTTGCTTTGGCCTCGGCGACATACTGGGTCAGGAGTTCGTCGAGCGTCGCGATCCACGTGGTCTTGCGCGCGAAGAGCAGCGCGCTGACCTCCTCATGCAGCTCCGCCCGCACAGCCACGCTCAGCGAGACCGAGGGCGTCTTCAGCACCTTGCGCAGACGCCTGCGGTCGACCTTTCCCGTGATCGGCGAAACCGCCTGCGGACCGCCGAATTGGCGCGGCTCGGAATGGACAGGAGCGACCGCAACCGGCTGCGGCATCATGCGCGGCGGCTCGGGTTGGTGGACCGTGGCCTGGACGCGTTCGAGCACTGGCTCCGGACGCGCCGGAATGGGCTCGGGGATATCGTCCTCGAACGGCTGATCGAAGCCGGCGCGTAGACTGGCCAGACCTTTGAATGCGCGATTGCCTGCCATGTGGACTCCTTCGTTCTATTCCTGCGGATGGGTTACGACGCGCGCAGGGCGCGGAGATTGCTGCGCGTGTTCAGAATGTTGTCGATCTCGACGCCGACATCCTCATAGTCCATCCAGCCCAGCGCGGCGCGGCGGTCGCCGGCGACCTGGTCGACCGTGCAGCCCTGCACGGACGCGCGCTTGAAGGCCTTCATGCTGCGGATGCTGTGTTGAAAGGTCGGAATCTGCAGGTCGGCGAGCAGACCGCGGTACTCCTCGCCATCGCGCTGCGGCGGGGGCGGCACGTTCACCAGCAGGACGCGGTAGTTGCTGGCGTCCATGGTCTTGAACTGCGCGAAGAGCATGCGCAGAGTCGCCACGGCCTGCGCGTCCGGCGGACAGGGCACGACAATCAGGTCGGAGCCGACGATCATGTCGTTCAGGTCGTCGCGCTCGGGCCGTCCCTTGGTGTCGATGATGATGGTGTCGTACTTGCCGGCCTCTTTCGCCAGACTGGCCTCGCCGATCACGGCGAAGGGCATGCCGGGACCGCGCGAGACCCACTCCCGCAGCGAGCGGTTGGGGTCGGCGTCGACCAGCAGCGTGGGCGCGAACTGCTGGTGATAGGCGGCGAGATGCAGCGCGGTGGTGGTCTTGCCCGCGCCGCCCTTCAGACTGGTGACGGTGATGATCTTTTTGGCCATAGCGAACCTGCACCATTATGGATGCAACCCATCCTGTGCATATCCGCAAGTTCACATATTTAAATGTGCGGGAACCTACAGTTGCACGGGTTCGGATATGCGGATGCCGCCGCTTCTGATAAAAGCGTTTGTTATGAACGAATTATATATATATTAGAACATTTGCAGATGGAAAGTTTTGAACGTTTGAGTATTTGCGAGTGCGAATATGCAAGCATTTAAATATGTAAATATTTAAATGGTTGCATATTCAATCCCAATATGCATCGAAAAAGGACGGCCTGTGGATCTTTCAGTACTCCGGGGATGGGGGGGGCGGTTTCGAACAGGCGAAGGGGCTAAGTCTGTAGGGAAGCGGTCTAAACCGGGAAAATCCCAGCAATGAAGGGCCATTCCGGTGGTCGGGGATAGCTGCGCGAAAGCGCACGAATGGAGCCGGTCTTAGTCTCGTACAAGAAAGATGTTGCGCGATGATCGGCGGGAGCTAGAATTGGGGTTTGCCAATCCAACCTATGTTGAAGGTACCTGTGATCCGCTCCGCCGTCGCTGTCGTCGTCCTGTTGATGTCCTTGTTGTCCCTTGCCGGGTGCGGCGGCGGAAGCACCACTACCGCTCCTGCCGCGACGGCGCAGATTGCGCTGAACGTCTCGACGCTGAGCTTTGGATCCGTGACGGTGGGGCAGACGAGCGCGTCGCAGACCGTCACGCTGAACAACACGGGCAGCGCGACGGCCACGCTGAGCGGCATCACCTTGAGCGATACAACGGACTTCGCGTTGATGAACGGTTGCGCGGCGACGCTCGCGCCCGCGGCGAGCTGCACGTTGACCCTGAGCTTCAAACCGCAGTCCGCAGCCAGCCTCTCGTCGACGCTGACGATTACAAGCAGCGCGGCAAACTCTCCGCAGACGATCGCCATGACAGGTACGGGAACGACCGCGCCGGTAGCCCAGGCGGTGCTTTCGCCGACTTCGCTGACCTTTGCCGCGACGCTGCCTGGCGCGACGGCTGCGGCGCAGGTCGTGACCCTAACCAATCCTGGCACGGCGGCCCTGACCATCTCCAGCGTCGCAATCGGTGTCGGGCCTCCGGGTGCGTTCGCTCAGACGAACAACTGCGGGACGACGCTGGCGGCGGGCGCGAGTTGTGCGATCGCAGTGACGTTTACGCCGACGACGGCGGGTACGGCCTATACGGCCACGCTGGTGGTGACCGACAGCGCCGCGAGCACGAACACGGTTGCTCTGTCGGGCTCAGGCTCGAGCGCGACGCCTGTCCCGCAGGCGGTGCTTTCGCCCGCGTCGCTCAGCTTCGCCTCCACCGCCGTGGGGAGCAGCGCTGCCGCTCAGAGCATTACGCTTTCGAATCCCGGAAATGCGACGTTGACGGGCATCGCGATCTCTATTGCTGGCAGCAGTTCGTTCAGCGAGACAACCACCTGTGGCGCGACGCTGGCTGCAGGCGGAAGCTGCAATATCGCGATAGGCTTTGCGCCTACCGCACCGACCACGCAGATAGCGACGCTCGTCGTCTCGGACAACGCGGCCGGCCTGACGCAGACGGCTTCGCTGAGCGGCACAGGCACGCCTGCTCCCGCGCCGGTGGCGACGCTTTCGGCCGCGAGCATCACCTTCGGCAACACGACGCTCAGCACGACCAGCGCGGCGCAGAGCGTTACGTTGACGAACTCCGGCAACGCCGCGCTCACCATCACGGGCATTACGCTGGGCGGAGCGAATCCAGCGGACTTTGCCGAGACGACCACCTGCGGGACGAGCCTTGCGGCGGGCGCAAGCTGCACGATCTCGGCGACCTTCTCGCCGGCGGCCGCCTCGACGTACACCGGGACGATCACGATTGCGGATAACGCGGCCGGCTCGCCCCAGACGATCGCGCTGACTGGTTCGGGCCTGGCGAAGAGCACCGGCGGCGCCACGTTATACGCATTTCCGGAGACGGACCTGAGCGTGACGCCACTCTACACGCTCATCAACAATGCGCAGAAGACGATTGACATGACGATGTACGAGCTGGTCGATACGACCTTCCAGGCGGACCTGGTCGCGGCATGCAACCGCGGCGTGAAGGTGCGGGTGATCCTCGACCAGAGCCTCGAAAAGTCGAGCAACACGCCGGCTTACACGCAGTTGAACGCGGTGACGAACTGCAGCGCGGCGTGGTCGAACCCGGCTTTCCAGGCGACGCACGAGAAGAGCTTCATCATCGATGGAACGACGCTGGCGATCATGTCGCTGAACCTGACGAGCCGCTACTACAACACGACGCGCGACTTTGCGTTCATCGAGAGCGATCCGGGCGACATTGCGGCGGTGCAGACGACCTTCAACACGGACTACGGTTCGACGACCGACTACAGCTACACGCCGCCGACGGGCACGGACCTGATCTGGAGCCCGACGACCGCGCAGTCGAGTCTGCTGGGCGTCATCAACGGCGCGACCAAGACGCTGCTGGTCGAGAACGAGGAGATGAGCGCGACGAACATCGTTTCAGCGCTGGAGGCGGCGTGCGCGCGCGGCGTGGTCGTGCATATCGCCATGACCGACACGGGCTCGTACCATGCGAACTTCAGCGCTTTGGAGGCCGCGGGCTGCGGCGTCCACACGTATCCCGATAACGCGACCGCGCTCTATATCCATGCGAAGGCGCTGGTCGCGGACTATGGGCTGTCGACGCAGAACGTGTACATGGGCTCGATCAACTTCTCGACGGCGTCGATGACGGAGAATCGCGAGCTGGGCTTGTACATCACCGATCCGGCGAGCGTGCAGGCGCTGTATACGGCGATGACGAGCGACTACGCGGGGGCTTCGCCGTACTGATCGACTGTACCGGCATGACGACTTTGGGACATCTCGAAGGCCTACGTCTCGATTCCAAGGCGTAGGCCTTCGCTTTAACTCAGCTGCGATTGAACGACCACCCAATAAGACCCCAACGACCACAACGTGACATACTCGAAGATCGCGTAGTCGCCTGGGTTCAACGTGAGTGAGCCGCCGGGGATCTTCTGATTCCCATCGGTTGTGAATGTTACGGTCATGGGATAACTATTTTCGATCTTTACCTTTTGTCCTGGCACGACGCCCACCGTCGTCGCGCCGGATGGCCCGGTGGTCGCCGCCGAGGTGGCTAGGGTGCAGATATAGTCGCCAGCGGCATCGGCAACCAGGGCGATGTGCGAGGCAAGCGCCGTATTCAATGTATTGAGGGTCGGCGCGGCTGCGAGCGGAGCGCTAGCGTATCCGGCGGCCGCGAAGTTCTGGAGCGTGACGAGCGGCGCATTGACCCAACCGGGATCGCTGTGTGGGGTCAGCCAGAGACAAGCGCTCTCGAGGCGAACATCGACCGGGTTCGTTGTGCTAAAGATGCCGCTCCAGGTTACCGGCGCATCGAGCGAGATTCCTGCAGCGGCGGCTTCCGCCGTCAACCCGGCCCTAATCCTCAATTGGATGTCGGCCATGGGCTGTTGGTAATCGCTGCTGCCCTCATATAAGGGAGTTACAAGATCGGGCGGGCCATAAATACCGATCTGGGCATTTGCAGTTTTATCGGCCGTCAAATCGAGATCGAGCTGGATATCCGATAAGAATCCATATTGGCCGCAATCAAACGCGACATTGGTATCGGTGAGCTTGACCTTTCCGCGCAGCCACGGTCCCGGATACCATGTGCCACAGTTATCGATTTCGATATCGAGATTGCACCACGGCAGGACGCCATCCGCCGGACGTGTCGGAAAGTTGTAAGCAGCGGAAATGCCCGAAGGGATGCCTCCCCAGAGGGTGCCAGCCTTCTCGCAGTCGTAGAACACGCCACCCAGAAAGCTGCCGCCGGATCCTCCCCAACCTTCCATCGCCTGATAACCATTGCCAAACCGGCAGCTCTTGCTGATATAGAAGCGCGACCCGCAGCCAGTGCCGTTCAAAACGTCGCCGTCCGTGGTGTGGGCATAAAAGTTGTCCATGAACAGAAAGGTGAATACCTGCTCTCCGCCGGTATACAGCAACTCTCCCTTGAAGCCCCAGATACCGCCGTTGACCAGAGACAGCCGGCCCACGGTGCTGTCCTGAATCCAGAATCCTTTATCGGTGACATCCCAGTCGCCCGTGCGCGAACGGTTGCCTTGGAGGGTGAGTCCGTCCATGACGAAGTACTCGATCGCCAGCGGCGCAACGGGAGCGGTGTCCTCGTTGCCGAGTAGAAAGATTCCGCCTCCACGCCAGACATCGCCATCGACCGTTTGCGGGGAGGTCTCGGGGTCGGCTCCGTCCAGCCCAAGCAGGTTCAGGACGGTACCCGCCTCGGAGATCAGCGACAACGTATTTTGAATCACAATCGGATGCCCATCTGTCGAAAATTTGCTGTCGACAGGAGAGGTGCGAACCGGACACCACAGCTCGTAATAAGGCTTGGAGAAGTACAAGCTTGTGTATCCGTATTGTTCGCAAAAATTGATGGCTGCCTGGATTGCCGGCTGATCGTTTTTGACCCGCGACACCAACCGCCCCGAAGTCTTCGACGTAAATTCTCTGCATGAGTCGTCGCCTCTATTCAGATTTGGTCATTCAAGGAACGCATTTCTGCGAGCCAGTATATCGGCCCGCAAAAAACGTACGCGAAACGGCGAGAGGTCGCGACGGAAATTCATGATCGGACCACGTGTGTCTTCTGTTGGAGATGCCTTCAACGGACGACGAGAATCTCGGTGGCGTAGGGGGGCAGGTCCAAGGGGAGTGTGACGGCTCCGTTTGCGGCGGCGGCTCCGGCGGCGGGTTGGGTAGTTGCGGTTTGCGGGTCCCATTGCTCGATCTTGCTGCCCTCGGCTTTCAGGCTGAGCTGATTGTGGATCGGCGCGGCTGATTCGTTGAAGAGCAGGAAGACGGTGGCGCCGTTCAGGGTGCGGTGGATGTAGCGCAGGGCCGCGTCCGGCGTGGCGAGGGTGAGGTCGCTTGTGGGCACGGCCTGCTTCAGGGCTGCGAGCAGTTCGGCGGGGACGGTCTGCGGGGGTGGCGGCGCCGTTGGCGGATAGGCTGGCGGGGTGGGCGTGGGGGCCAGCGTTGCGTTGGTGACGGTGGCCCAGGCGAAGTCTTTTTCGGTGGCTGCGCGGTCGTCGAGGTAGGTGCGGGCGGCGATCTGGGTGGGCGTGCCGCCGAGGAAGAGGACGTGGCCGCCGGTTCTGACGAGGGTTCGCAGCCGGTCGAGCGTGCCCTGCGAGAGGGCGGAGGCATGGGGGACGATGACCGTGCGCAGTCGGTTGCCGCTGGCGGTTTCGAGGGCGCCGTCTGGAGTGGGCTTCAGGACCGTGGCGAAGGCGTCTTCGTCGACGCTGTCGAAGTCGATCTGGTGTTCGGAGAGCAGGCGCTCGGTGGAGACGAAGGCGTCGTCGGCGGCTGTGTCGCCCATCCAGAGCGAGGCGGTGGGGAGCAGCAGCGCGACGGACGCGGCGGGTTTGCCCATGCTCATCAGGTAGCTGAGACGGCTGGTGTACTGCATGAGCGCGGGATAGGCGGGGTCGCGCATGAAGTCCATGGGGCCGCCCTTGCCGGGGGTGCTGGTGGCGGGGAAGTACATGGTTTCGACGAGGTTGACGCCGCGCACGAACTGCTCGTTGAGGATGTAGCGGGCCATGTTGACGTCGGGCAGCGGACGGTAGGCGGCGAAGCTCTCGGTGAAGGCGCGGGGGTGGCCGTAGACGTGGGCCGCCGACGCGGCGAGGCGCGGGAAGTCCGAGACGGTATCGGTCCAGATCTGGTGCCAGATGGTGTCGATGCCGGGGTTCTGGACGAAGCGCATGTCGCGGAAGAAGTCGCCTTCGCTGCGGACGAGTTGCAGCTCCATCTCCTCGTGGTTGAGGTGGACCTGGTATTCGAGGTGGTTGGCGGCGCACCAGTCGCCCTGCGGCTTGAAGAATCCGTCGCGGAACATGAGGGCGAAGACGTCGTAGTAGTCGGCCTTGGCCTTGAGCTGGCGCGGGGTGAGGGTCGCGTCCTTCGGCTGCAGGAAGGCGGCGACGTAGGGGCGGATGTCGTAGCCTTTGACGGCGGCGAAGCGGGCGAAGAACTGCGGGGTCCAGGGCAGGCCGGCGATGGAGTAGTCGGGCTCGTCGCCGCGGAAGCCGAGGATGGTCTTGCCGAACTCGTCGCCGACGGCGGCCTTATAGGCCTCGTGCGTGAACTTGAGATACTGGCCGGTGGCGGCGGGATCGAGGTAGTCCTCAAGCGACTGCGAGCCGTCCTTGACGCGTTTGGGGTTGGTGTCGGAGCGCGTGGGCGAGGTCTTGAACTCGTGCGTGACGAGGTAGACGGTCCAGGTGTCGGAGGGCGCGTTCCAGTGCGCGTGGCCGTTGACGATGGGCAGGTCGACCGACTCGCCGGTCTTCGCATCGATGGCGGTGGCGGCGACCGTGCCGGGGAGCAGGGCCTGGTCGAACGTGCCGGCGACCTTGATGGGGATGCGCTGGGCGACCAGCGCCTGCATGCGCAGCTCCGGGTGCTCGGCGGTGAACTTGCCGCCGGCGAAGCCGCTGGGGTAGCCGGCGTCGTCGACGATCCAGATGCGCATATCGCGCTTTTTGGCCTCGTCGACGAAGAGCTTGAAGAACTGCATGTACTCGGGCGAGAGGTAGGGATATTTCGAGCCGAAGCCATACTGCACGGTGACGGCGCGGAAGCCGAGCTTCTGCATGGTGTCGAGATCGCGCTGGACGGTGGCGAGGTCGAATGGGCCGTTGAGGCCGTAGTAGGGTTCGGGGCCGTACTCGGGCGGCGGGGTCTTCCATGCGGCCTGGACCTCGGCGGCGGTGGGGTTCTGCAGGTGTTGCCAGGGCTGCTGGGCGTGGGCGGCGGTGGTCAGGGCGAGAAGGGCGAGGATGGGGCGGAGATGCATGGGTGGCCTCTTTGGGGCTGGAAACAAGAACAAAAGCGGATTCCCCGCGGGAATGACAAAACAAAGGGAAAATACCGCTACTGCGTGCCAAGGTCGACGTGGACGGGTTTATCGCGGTCGACGACGACCTTGCCGTCGACGAGTTCGAGTTCGCCGGCCTGGATGACCGTGCGGTCTTCGGAGTGCGGCAGCTTGGGGTCGAGGTCCGCGCCCTTCTGGTGCGTGAAATAGAAGATGTAGGCGTGGCCGTCGTGGACGACGACGTCGCAGTGGTGGCCTTCGGTGCGGTCGGTGGGCAGGGTTCCGGGCGCCTGGAGGATGTTTTCCGGCTGATGCGTCCAGTGTTCGAGGTCCTTCGAGCTGTAGACGCCGAGGCCGCGCCACGGGTCGGTGATCATCCAGTACTGGTCTTTCCAGCGGAAGACCTTGGGGGCTTCGCTGGAGCGGTCGGTGATGACCGGGACGCCTTTGCTCCAGTGGACGAGGTCGGTTGAGTCCGAGGAATAGAGGTGGCTGTGGTCGCGCTCGTCCTTGTACCAGACGCGCCAAGGGCCGCCGGGGAGCTGGAAGAGCGAAGGGTCGATGATGCGGTCGGAGCCTGAGTCGATCTTGCCGAGATAGCTCCAGTGTTCGAGATCCGGGCTGGTCAGGTGGATGATCTCGCGCGGCGCGTTCCAGTCCTTGAAAGTGCCGGGGACGATGACGAGGAACATGTGATATTTGCCCTGCCAGAAGACGATGTCCGGCGCCCAGTGGGTGTAGTCGGGCGTGCCGTAGGGGATGGCGGCCTCGCCGCGATAGGTCCAACTGGCGCCGCGGTCTTTGGAGACGGCGATGCCGATGCGCGTCCCGTGGACCCAGGCGACGTCCTTGGGGTCGCCGGTGGCGAGGTCGGCGCGGCGGTTGGTGTAGAACATCCACCACTCGTGCTTCGCGCGGTTGTAGATGAGGGTCGGGTCGGCGGCGCCATCGTGGACCGGGTCGCGGAAGAGCGGCTTGGCGGCGGGCTGCTGGGCCTGCATCAGACCGGTCGAGAGCAGGAGCATGGCGAGGAGCAAAGCGCGAAGGAAGGGCGGGCGATTCATGCAGTCCATCCTAAAGGGAAACATGTTCGAGTGCGGAACAGCATGCAGAAAACGACGCCCAGGCTGAGAGAGCAGCCTGGGCGTCGGGTTGGATGAGGCGATTGTTAGAACTGGATGCGGCCCGAGAATTGGAAGTCGCGGGAGTCCGCGCTGGCGAATCCGACGGTTCCGAAGGTGGCCTGGCTGTTGACGTTGACGCCGACCGTATTGTTGCCGGCGTTGTTGCCGAAGGTGGTGTGGTTGGTGAGGTTCGAACCGTCGACTCCGAAGATGAAGTTGACGCGGTCGTGGATGGGGAAGGTGCGGCGCAGCGCCATGCTGAGCCGGTAGATGTCGGGTCCGCGCAGACCGTACGCGAAGCGTCCGGCGTCGCCGATCATGTAGTTGCCCGAGTTGCAGAACGGTCCGGTGGAGCCTGCGCAGGTGGGTGCGTCGGTTCCGCCCGCGCCCGCGACGTTGACGCCGTGGCCGGAGCTGGTGTTCGGCAGACCGCCCTGCAGGTACTGGGTTTTGCCGAGGGTCGCGGCGGTAACGCCCTGGCCCCACTTGCCATTGATGCGGACATCGCCGGTGAAGTTGGCGTTGACGTCGGGCATGCAGGTTCCCTGACCGACATTCTGGTTCGCGTTGCAGGTGGCGACGATGGGGAGAGGCGCGCCGGAGCTGTACTGGAAGATCCAGGAGGTCTGCCAGCCGCTGAGGAGCGCCCGGTTGACGAAGTGCTCGCCACCCCAGCTATGTTTGCCGTACTGGCTCGAATAGACGCCATAGACACTGAGGCTTTCGGGCTGGTCGTTGACGGAGAGCGAACGATCGATGCGGTTCTTCCTGTAGGACTGGCCGTTCAGCAGGACGGATCCGGGGATATCGTAGCCCGAGCGCTGGGTGCCTGCATCGTCGATGTTCTGCGAGTAGGTGTAGTTGACGTTGAAGGTCAGGCCGTGGCTTGCGCGCATGGCGAGAGCGACCTGGAAGGCGTTGTAGTTTCCGTTGGCGACGTAGTTGCCCCAGAAGTCCGAGGTGCCGGAGTACTGCGGCATCCAGGTCAGCATGTGGGCGAGGGTCGCGTTGGTGTTGACGCCGGCGGCCGCGGTGTAGCCGGCATAAGGAACGGCCGGGGACGAGCCGGTCGCTGCCTGCACCTTCGCGAGATTGGCTGCGGTCGCAGGGGCCGTCAGACAGGAGACGAAGGTGGTGGTCGTGCTGCAGTTGACGTTGCCGTAGGCGGTGAGGTACTTGGGATTGAGCTGACCGGCGTACAGGCCGCGGATACCGGCGGCGCCGGAGATGAAGTGGCTCTGGCTGCCGGAGTAGTCGAGCGAGATCGTCATGGCCTTGGTGATCTCGCGCTGCATGCCGAAGTTGTAGAAGGAGAACTCCGGCGCGCGGCTGCCGACGTAGGGATCGGCATAGTTGATGCTGGTGCCGTTGCCGCCCGAGGCGCCGGTGCTGGTGGTGTAGAAGCCGGTGCCGAGGGTCTGTGAAGCGGCGGAGATGGGCGAGGTGCCGGGAAGCGTCGCCGTCGGACCGCCGAAGTTGGCGTTCGGGGCGGAGAAAGAGGGGTTGTTGTTCAGATAGAAGGCCGGGCCGGCAGTGCTGTCGGTGTAGGAGATCGGGGTGTTGAAGCCGGTCTGACCGGTTCCAGTGCCCGCTCCCGCCGCGCCGCCGGTTGCGCCGCCATGCGAGTAGATGAGGCTGTAGCCGCCGCGGAATACGGTCTTCGGATCGACCTGATAGGCGAAGCCGAAGCGAGGCTGGAAGTTCTTCCAGTAGGTGTTGACGGGGGTGGTGCACTGGCAGCTCAGGCCCGCGCCGCGGTGGCCGGCGAACTGCAGGGCGCCGGCGTTGCCGGTGATGGCGTTGGTGAGGCTGGGATTCAGGAACGACCAGCGGTCCAGCGTCTCATGGTAGGGCGGGATGTAGTCCCAGCGGATACCGGCGTTGATGGTGAGCTTCGAGGTGACCTTGATGTCGTCCTGGAAGTAGAGCGCGGCGGGACGGAAGCGACCGCCGACGACGCTGAAGGCCTGCTGCGTCGTGCCGGCGCTGGCGACGGCGCCGAGCAGGAAGCTGGCGTAGGAGTAGCCGGTGTTGGTCGCGTAGGTAGAACCGGACAGGTTGGCGGTCTCGTTGACGCCGAAGGCGAGCGAGGTGGGGGTCGATGCGCCGTCAGCGGTGTCGGCGTTATCTTCCAGCCACTGCACCTGGCCGCCGAAGTTCATCGAGTTGATGCCCTTGGTCCAGGAGATGTTGTCGAGCGCCTCGTAGGTGAGGGAGCGGCTGGTGGTGGTGGGGGTGTTGCCGACCCAGCTGGTGGGCGCGTTAGTGCCCGAGAAGCTGAGGTTGGCGGCGTTCATGGAGGCCTGACCCGCAGGCAGACCGGTGATGCCGGAGGCGGCCAGGCCATACAGGCCGGGGTTCGTCGTGCCGGTGATGTTCTGGACCGGCGGGCCACCGAAGTAGAAGAAGCCGTAGCGGGCCTGGTTCACGAGGTGAGGCGTGATCTGGTAGGTGTGCTGCAGGTCGACGATGTTGCCGGTGATGGTCGAGAGCGTGGTCTGGATGTAGGGAAGTACGTTGACCTGTGGGGTGACCGAGGAAGAGGTATAGGGAACGGCGTGACGGCTGCCCTGGGTGTATGCGGCCGAGAGGGTCTGCTTGGGCGAAACGGTGTAGTCGACGCGAACAGAGTAAAGATAGTTGTCGAAGCCGGTGGGGACACCGCTGGAATAGTTATTGGTGACATGGCCGATGGTGGTATCGAGCGGCTGGGGCAGGAACTTCGCCATGTATTGCGTGATCGGCGAGAGCTGGCCGGTAGGGATTACGTTGACCGGGCTGCCGTTGAGGACGGGATTGCCGTTCATTCCAATGGCCGTTCCTGGACCGTATCCATACTGGTATCGGCACGGGCCGTTGGTGCTGTGCGCGGTGCAGGAGGCCTGCGAGGTAGGGTCGTAGATGGCGTAGTTCAGGCAGGTTTGCGTGGCGGGATTGCATAGACCGCCGGCTGCCGGGTTGGCGGCGTTGATTGGAAGCAACTCCTGAAAATTGCCCTGACGCTCCAGCAGCGTGGGGATGGAGCTGGGGACGTAGTTGGGCGCGAGGCGCGAACGGAACTTGTCGAACGTAGCGTAGAAGAACAGCTTGTCGTGGCCGTTGATAAGGTGCGGAATCGTGATCGGGCCGCCGAGAGCGACGCCATATTCGATCTGATGCTCTGCCGGCTTGGGACCGGGGGCCGTTCCCAGGACGCCGTTGGTGACGACCGGGACGGTGTTGGCGCCGCCGGGCTTGGACGAGAAGCTCCAGGTGTCGAAGATGGTGTTGCGGATATAGGCGAATACGGAGCCGTGGTACTGGTTGGTGCCGGCCTTCAGGTTGTAGTTTTCAAGTCCGGCGCCCGAGTACTGCGAGGAATAACCGGTGGTGACGACCTTGATCTGGTCGATGGCTTCGAGCGGCACGAGGTTGAAGACGGGGCGATTGTCGCCCTGCTGGCTGGCGGTGGTGAGGGGCAGACCGTCGACGTAGAGCTCGCCGACGCGCTGGCCGGTGCCGCCGATGATGGACGAACGTCCGCCGGGGTTGACCTGCGCGCCGGGCAGTAGGTTCGAGAACTGGGTGACGTCGCGCTGCTGGCCGCCGGTGATGAGCAGCGGCAGGGCGGTGTAGGTGCTGTTCTCGATGACGCCGCCGAGGGTGGAGTCGGTGGTCTCAAGCTGCGGCGGAGCGGCGCTGATGGTGATGGTCTCGGCCTGGTCGCCGGTCTTGAGCATCACGTTCAAACCGACCGTGCCGAGCGCGTCGACGACGATGTTTTCCTGCTTGAAGGTGCTGAAGCCGGGGTTGGTGACGGTGACCGTGTAGGTGCCGGGGTTGATCGGGTTGATGGTGTAAAGGCCGCTCGAGGTGGCGATGCGGACGGTTTTGACGCCGGTGGCGACGTTCAGCGCGGTGACGGTCGCGCCGGGGATGACGGCGCCGGTGGCGTCAGCGACCGTGCCGGTGATGGTGCCGGCGCCGGACTGCGCGGATGCGGGGCGGACAAAGAAAGCGAGGAGACACATCGCCATCATGGTGAGGAAAAGAAGGAAGCGGGGTGGTCTTGTCCCGCTTTGAATTCTGGATGGGGTAGCGTCTGGCATTGCGCTGGCGTAAGTCGACATTCGAAAGTGCTCCTGGGTCTTGCTGTCCGGTCGCTCGCGTTGGCGTTGTGAAAGAGACCTGCCACGTGCCCGGGGGCGGTGGCGCAAGGGGGTCTTCCAACGCCCAAACGGCGATCTTTAGTGCGAGGAGAAGTGTAGGAGCGGGGATGTAGGACTGTCATCCTACTTTAGTCAGATAGATGTGGAAAAAGTTTCGACAGAAAAACAATTTCCGCTTTCGGAGCGAGCCGTGCAGGGCTGCTTTCGGGCGCGGGTCGGCGCCGGAACGGAGGAAAAGCGCGCTCTGCGCTTCGCTTGGAATGACAGAATTTCGGGCGGGAGAGGCCAGCCGTTACAGGTGGACGAAGCCGCGGCGCAGCGCGATCAGCACGGCCTGCGTCCGGTCCTTGACGCCGAGGCTCGACAGAATGACGCCGACGTGGCACTTCACGGTGCCTTCGGTGACGCCGAGCTTCTCCGCGATGGCGCGGTTGCTGTTGCCGGCGGCCATCAGGGTCAGGACTTGGCGCTCGCGGGCGCTGAGTTCGTCCTTTTCGGTGCGCTTGCCGACGGCGCGGGAGATCTCCGCCGGCAGGTAGACCTTGCCCTGGTGGACGCGGCGGATGCCCTGCAGCAGCAGTTCGTGCGGCATGCCCTTGATGATGTAGGCGGCGGCTCCGGCCATCAGGGCCTGGTAGATGTCCTCGTCGCCCTCGTAGGTGGTGAGGACGAGCACCTTGATGGCGCCGTGTTGCTGGCGCAGCTCGCGGATGGCCTCGACGCCGCTCATGCCGGGCAGCTTCAGGTCCATCAGGGTGATGTCGGGCTCGCATTGGACGTAGCTGTCGAGGGCTTCGCGTGCGCTGCCGGCCTGGGCGACGATCTCCATATCGGGCTGCGAGCTGACGATGGCGGCGAGTCCCGCGCGCACGATGGGATGGTCGTCGACGAGCAGGATGCGGATGGGTTTTGCGGCTGCGGTCATTGCGTCTCCTGACTCAATCCAATGGGGCTATCTCGCCTCGAACAAAAAAGCAGGTCCTTTCGCTGCGCTCAGGATGACAGATTCCGACGAATCGTGACAGCCCCCGATGAACTCTAGCGGGTCTCCTGCAAGGTGCGGACGGCGCGGCCGAGAGGCATCTCGAGGATGACCTCGGCGCCGCTACCGGGAACGCTCTCGATGGTACACGAACCGCCGATGCGCTCCATGCGCTCGTGCATGCCGAGCAGGCCGTAATGGCCGCCGCGTCCGCGTCCGGCGGTGGCGGGGTCGAAGCCGACGCCGTCGTCGCAGATGCGGATGGTCAGCCGGCCGGGCTCGTACTGCAGCAGGATGTCGATGCGGCTGGGCGCGGCGTGGACGATGGCGTTGTGCAGCGCCTCGCGCGCGGTCATCAGCAGCTCGTGGACGGGTTCGTCGTCGAGCGGGGTCGGCTCGCCCTCGCTGGTGAACTCGACCACGGTGTTCTGGATGGCGGTCATGCGGTCGAGCATGGAGCGCAGCGCGTGGGCCAGGCCGCCGTCGTTCTGCGGATGGCGCAGGTTCCAGATGGCCTCGCGGGCCTCGATGATGGTGATGGCGATCTGCTCGCGCGCGGTGTTCAGCAGGTCGTGCTCCTGCTTCGCGGCGGTGGAGACCGGGGTTGCGGTTGTCGAGAACGTCTGGCGGATAGCGATCGCCTCCAGCAGCGAGGAGACGCCGATGCAGCTTTGCACGACCGTGTCATGCATCTCGCGCGCGACGCGGTTGCGCTCCTCCGCGATCAGCCGGAAGCGCAGCGTCACCTGCTGAACGCGCAGCCAGTGGACGAGCCAGATGAGCAGCAGCACGACGGCCACGCAGACGATCAGAAAGACGGGCTGCCGGTAGAGGTGCGTGCGCTGGACGATGGGCAGCTCGAGCCTGGTGATGCCGGGGAATCCCTTCCAGCTTGCTTCCACGCGGTAGATGTAGCTGCCCGGCGGCAGGTTGGTGTAGGTCGCCGGTTGCAGGGGATCGACCGAGCTCCACTCGGTGTCGAAGCCGATGAGCTTGCGCCGGAGCTGCAGGCCGGGGCGGGAGCCGAGTGCGATCGGCGTGGCGTCAATCTGGAGGGTTTTAACCGAGGGCTGGAGGACGAGTTTGCCGTCGACGGCGACGCGCTGGCCGTCGACCGAGACCTGGCCGAGCATGACGGGCGGCGGCGCGCCATCCTGCCGGACCTTCTCAGACTCGATGTGCAGCGGGCCTTCGTTGGAGGCGAACCATGCGCCGTCGGCGCCGTCGAGCGTGGCGGTGGAGGCGGCGCCCCCGCTGAGCTCCGCGCCGGTCTCGCGCGAGACGGGGAAGATCTCCGGCTCGAAGGCTTTGCCCTGGCCGAGGCTGACGAGCGCGCCGCGCTTGGTGCGCAGAACGGTGGTAGGACCGCCGAGCCAGATGCGATGACGGCTGTCCTCGAGGATGGACAGGATGGCCGGACTGCCCATGTCGGCGTCGACCGGCAGATGCTGCATCTTGTTGTGCTGCCAGCGGTAAAGGCCGCCCTCGGTGCCGATCCAGAGCGCGCCGCCGTCGTCGACGTGGAGCGCCCAGACCATGTGGCTGCCAAGCGCGGCGGAGGCGGGCGAATCCACAAACTGGCCGCGCCGCCAGAGCGAGACGCCATGAAAGGTGCCGACCCAGAGCTCGCCCGGAGCGCCCGAGGCCATGGCGTTCACGGCGGCGTGCGGCGCGTTGGGCGACTCCTGATAGCTGGTCACGACGCCGTTCTTCCAGTTGGCGAGGCCGCCGTCGGAGGCGATCCAGACTCCGTCCTCGGGCGTTTCGAGGAAGCCGCGGATGTAGTTCGTGCCGATCGCCGCGGCGTAATGGTCGGTGTGTCCGGTGAGACCCTTGGCGATGCGGTACGCGCCGTTGCCGAGCGTCCCGACCCAGAATGCGCCGGAGCGCTCGCGCATGACGCTGCGGACGGTGATGCCGTCGAGCATGGGCAGCGCGACCAGCTTCGCGACGCCGTTCTCGATATGCATGAGCTGGCGGGAGCAGACCCAGACCGAGCCGTCCGTGTCGACCGAGACGGAACCGAACTCGGAGTCGATGGTGCCGGGGATGCGCGTGAGCTGCATGCCGGTGACGCTGAAGCGGTTGAGGCCGGACTGCGTGCCGACCCAGAGATCGCGGCCCAGATCCTCGACCATGGTGAGGACGGCGTTGCTGCCGAGCTGCGCCGGCGCGGAGGCGTGCGCGACCGAACCGTCCGGGCCGAGCAGATAGAGGCCTTCCCCGAGCGTCCCGACCCAGAGCCGGTGATGCCGGTCGCGATAGAGCGAGAGGATGCTGCCCGGGATGCGGCTCTCCTTGACCGCGCCGCCGACCGACGCGCCGGCCGGCACGCGGTAGAGGCCGCCAAGGGTGCCGATCCAGAGGCCGCCATCCTCGGCGAGCGCGAGGCTCCAGATGCGGATGGAGGCAGGCTGCGGCGGAAGCTGAAGCATCTCCCACGGCATCTTGCCCGAGCCGGCGGCCGCGTGGAAGTGAAGCAGACGCGTGCCGCCGGCCCAGACGCCGCGGTGTCCGTCGCCGACCAGCGTGTGAACGCCGACATCGGGCGTGGCGATGGGGTCGTCCATGCGGATGAAGTGGTCGTTGGGCAGGGCGGAGTCCAGGCGGTAGAGGCCGCGGTCGGCGCCGGCCCAGATGCGGCCTGTCTCATCCTGGTAGAGCGCGCGCACCAGGCCGTTTTCGACGCCGGCGGCGGTCCCGTAGGTCCGCGCCGTGCCGCCCGCGAGATGCACCACGCCGCCGCCCTGCGTGCCTAGCCACAGGGTGCCGTCGCGCGCGACCAGAATGCAGTCGACGCCAAAGTCGTGCAGCACGGGCGCGAGATCGGCGCCGTAGTCGAGGAAGTGGTAGCCGTCGAAGCGCACGAGGCCGAGCTTGGTGCCGATCCAGAGATAGTGGTCGGGGGTCTGAACGATGGCCTGAATGACCTGGTCGGGCAGGCCGTCCTGAATGCGCCAGGCGCGGCTGGTCATCCACTCCAGCCCGCCCTGAGCCGGGAGCGCGGGCGCGACGCCCAGCAGAACGACGATGCAGACGAGCCAACGGCGAAAGAAGCTCACTGGGGCGAAGTATATCAATGGGAGATAGCTTGGGGGATAGCCAGCGTTTCGGCTTGCAGGATTCTTTGCTCAAGCGCTCAGTCCCTTGCGCTCGCGATAGGCGGCGCGCTGGCGTTCCAGTTCGGCATAGTTGGCCTCGGCCCACTGCCAGACCCCGCAGAAAGCCGCGCCGAGACTTTCGCCCAGCGGCGCCAGCGCATACTCCACGCGCGGCGGCACGACCGGGTAGACGGTGCGGGTGACGAAGCCGTCGGCCTCCATCTGGCGCAGGGTCTGGGTGAGCATCTTCTGGCTGATGCCGGTGACCAGCTCCGCCAGCCGGCTGAAGCGTACAACGCCGTGCTGCGCGAGCGCCTCCAACACCAGCAGCGTCCACTTGTCGGCGATTCGGCCGATCATCTCCTCGACCAGCCGGTCGATCTCGGGAGTCGAGGTCTGTCCGTCCGGCGATTGATAGTGCAGGGGCGCGGGATTTTTCTTTACGCCGGATGAGACCGTTTTCTTCATTTCTTACCCCTGGGTGCGTGGCGCACTACGCGGTGCCTACTTCCCAAAAGAGAGTGGCTTACTTACAGTAACTCAAGAGGAGATTTTTCAGCCATGCATCTTACCGAAAAGAACACAATCCTTATCACTGGCGGCGGCTCGGGCCTGGGCCGCGGACTCGCCGAAGCGTTTCACAAGCTGGGCAATACGGTCATCATCGCGGGGCGTCGCAGGGAGGTGCTGGAGGCCGTGACGGCGGCCAATCCCGGCATGCAGTACGAGGTCGTCGACGTGCAGCAGACGGCGGGGCTGAAGGGCTTCGCCGAGACGATTGTGGCGAAGTATCCGGCGCTGAACGTGCTGATCAACATGGCCGGGATCATGAAGCCGGAGAACCTGTCGGACGCGCCCGATGCGACCGTCGTCGACGACACGATCGCGATCAACTTCGCCGCGCCGCTGCACCTGACGGCCGCGCTGCTGCCGCACCTGAAGCAGCAGGCGAAGGCGACCGTGATGACCGTGACGTCGGGTCTGGCGTTCATGCCGCTGGCGATGACGCCGACCTACTGCGCGACCAAGGCCGCGATTCACTCGTGGTCGGTCTCGCTGCGCTACCAGTTGAAAGGCACGTCGGTCGAGGTGCTGGAGCTGGCGCCGCCGTATGTGCAGACGGAGCTGATGGGCCCGCACCAGGCGAGCGACCCGCGCGCCATGCCGCTCGACGCGTTTATCGCCGAGGTGATGGAGATTCTGACGACGCAGCCGGAGGCGACGGAGATTCTGGTGAAGAATGTCTATCCGCTGCGGTTCGCGGGGGACTTCAACCGGGAGAAGTTC
Organism: Granulicella rosea; assembly: GCF_900188085.1. Taxonomy (GTDB): domain Bacteria; phylum Acidobacteriota; class Terriglobia; order Terriglobales; family Acidobacteriaceae; genus Edaphobacter; species Edaphobacter rosea. The sequence goes on along the minus strand of NZ_FZOU01000010.1, from coordinate 51,303 downwards.
GACGGCTTCTTCGAGCAGTTCAACGCGGCGATGGCCGGGCACTGAGACGAATCTCACTTCATAGCACGGAGAGGGCAGTTGCTTTGTTAAGGGCTTGGCTTTAGCCATGCCGCCCCATCCAGTTACGAATCCGGCTTTAGCCGCTGGGGTACGCTTTCGTCAAAGCCAGCATAGGGACGAAAAGCGTACCTCAGCGGCTAAAGGTCGAACGAAAATTGCTACAAACCTCAGTCGGTCTCCACGCTCATCCAGCCAAGGCGCAACATGACATTGTGCTGCGTAGGGTTGGCGAAGGTCCAGTAGTCGCGCAGCTCCAACCGCAGACTGGTGGGGTAGTCCCCTGGCTTGCCCTTGTGCGGCATGGCGAGAGCGAGGCCATAATCGAAGGCGTGGCCGGTCTCGAAGAGGCGGCTGTACCCGACGATGGCCATGGGCAGGTACGCGAGCTTCATGCTTGCGAGCGGAATGCTGCCATCCACGCTGACATAGCCGGTAAAATAGCTGCGGTTGGCTTGCGGCGCCATGATGCCGATCTCTGTGAAGATGGGCAGCGGGATGAAGGTGAACCCCACGCCGCAGCCTGTGGTGGGTTTGGTCGCTACCGGCGACGTGCTGGCGCCGGCGCCGCACATGTACCCCGCGCGCACGACGTAGCTTTCGTTGTAGATCGTTGACGGCTTCGGCGCCGGCAGGGCCGTTCTTTGCGAGGGTAAGGGAGCCTCGGGCAGCGGCTCGGCCGGGCGGTTTTGTGCGTCGGCCAAGGTTGCCCCGATCGACAGCAGCAGGACAGGTATGAGGTAGATCTTCATGCGAGCGGCTCCTGACGATAAAGCTGCGCGGTGTGGCGCGCGGTGACGACGAGGGCGAGGCCCAGCATGCAGGCCGCGCCGATGGCGCCGCCGAGGTCGAAGAGCAGCATCCTGCGGTGGAGTACGGTGACGTACGGGCTGTGCAGCAGCGCGAGGTTGCCGGCGGCGAGGAGCAGGCGGATCTCGGTGGGGCCGAAGAGGCCTTGCGATAGCTCGAAGCGGCCGAGGGTGTAGGTGGCGAGGTAGCTCTCGCACGAGAGCAGCAGGAAGGCGACGAGCATCGCGATGGCGGTCTGCCAGTGTACGAGGCCGGAGCAGCCGAGGCCGGTCATCAGCGCGGTCGCGCCGAAGACATCCACCATGTGGTCGACGTAGAAGCCGTAGCGCGGGCGCTGCTGCTGCCGGATGCGGGCGAGCGTGCCGTCCATGCTGTCGCCGAACCAGTTGAGCGCGAGGCAGAGGATGACCGCCAGCAGCGCCAGGCGATGCGTCCGGGCGAGTGCGTAGGCCAGGCCGGCGCCGATCTGCGCGGCGAGGCCGATCGCGGTCAGCTGGTCCGAGGTCAGCCAGCGCGGGGCTCGTTCGGCCATCCAGTGGAGGGCGCGCTTCTCCGCCGCGGCGGTGAGCGCCTGGTGGATGCGTGGGGCGGAGATGAATCCGGTGGTTGGAAGTGGTTTCGTTTCAATCATGTGAGTTCTCCGATTTCGTGGCGTTGTGGGACAGGAAGGCATACCCCAGGGGTTGAAGCCCCCGTGAGCGGATGGTCGAATGCCAAGGCTGAAGCCTTGGCCTACCCAGAAGCAAAGGCGAACGATGTGACTACCTGCGGATGGCGTTCGAGGCCGAGCGGAGGGTGAACTCGAGCGACTCGCGGGGTACGCTTTCGACAAACGGGCGTACCGCCCAGCCGAGGCCGGTGGGGATGGACCGGCTCAGCGAAATCGACTCGATCTGTATATAGAGGCCGCCGTCGCGCTCCTCATAGGTCCAGTACGTATTCAGCCGCCAGAGGAAGCCGTGCTCCTCCTGCGGGCTCAGCGGGCGTTCGCGCGGCGTGCCGGGGGAGTCGATCTCGTAGATGTGGGTGCTGCGCGAGGCGCTGTAGCGGGCGGTCTCGTCGAGGCGGCCGAGGTCGACGTCGTAGGCCGTGTCCATGACGACGGTGATGACGTGCTTTTGACGGACGCGCATGGTGGCCTGAAAGTGATCACCCTGGCCGCTACTCTGGGCGCGGAGCACCTGGGGGGCGAAGCGTTGCGGATAGGCGTTGAAGTCGCGCAGCAGACGTTCGAAGTCGGCGGCGTGGGCGCCTTGCACGAAGGCCGCGCCGCGCCAGTGGCGGAGCAGGGCGCCGGGAGGGTTGGGTATGGGCGGGGCGATCTGCTGGATGATCAGCTCGCCGGCGCGCAGCCGGGCCTCCCCATCGCCCGCAAAGCTGTCGGGTGCGAGGAAGGTAGAGTGCGACCTGTGCTGCCGGGTGAGGCGTGTTTCAACCGTGGCTGCGTAGCTGTTGAAGGCGGCGACCGCCTCCGGCCTGGGTTCGGCCACGGCCCGGCGAGAACCCAGAAGGACTAACAAGAGCGAGAGCAGCGGGAGCCGGCAGGCGTCGATGGTCTGTTTCAGTTTCATGAATTGGAGATTGCGGTTTGCGAGCGCGTTTTGCAATGCCTGCAACCTCACGCGCAGAAAATTGATTCTCACGGTGCAAGATACTTATTCAAAAAGAGATAGCGAAAAATATCCAAGGCGCGGGCAAAGCCGGATTCACACATCCGTTACACTGGCGTGACCATGACCGAGCCGCGCACCGCCGTTCGCTACCGCTTTGGCGTCTTCGAGGCCGACGTCTCGACCGGCGAGCTGCGCCGGCAAGGCATCCGGGTGAAAGTGAACGTGCAGCCGTTTCAGGTGTTGCTGCTGTTGCTGGAGCGGCCGGGCGAGGTGTTGACGCGCGAGGAGATCTCCCGCGTGCTCTGGCCGGAGGGAACCTTCGTCGACTATGAGCACGGGGTGAACTCGGCGGTGAACCGCATCCGTGAGGCGCTGGGAGACAAGGCGCGCAACCCGCGGTTCATCGAGACGCTCGCCCGCCGGGGATACCGGTTCGTCGCGCCGGTACAGCGGGTGGGGGATGACCCGATTGCCGTGGCTCCGCCGCCGGTGATCGTCGAGGAGCAGCTCGACGAAGAGCCGGAGGAGCTGAGTCCGTATCTGGCGGCGCCGCATGAGCTGCCAAAGACGCCCTGGCGGACGGTGCGGACGCTCTACCTGCTGCTGCAATTGATGTATGTCGGGTTTTATGTCGGCGCGCTGGCGAACCTGGCCGAGATCGGCGATCTCTTCTCCGCGCTGTCGCGGCCGGCGGAGGCGATGGTCGTGCTGGTGGTGACAGCCGCGCTATTGATTCCGGTGCGGGCGTTCATTGTCTGCGCGGTGCTGCTGCATGCTCCAGGCGTGCGGCGTAAGTTGTTGAAGCTGTGGGCTTATGTGCTGCCGTTCGATGTGCTTTGGTCGCTGGCGCCGTTTCTGCTGCTGCACCATATGAACTTCGGGCTGGCGCTGGCGTGTACGGCGCTGCTGGTGTACTCGCCGTTTGCGCAGCGGTCGCTGGTGTTGATGGGCGCGGGCGAGCGTGAGCCAGAGACCCAGGGCTGAAGCCCTGCTCCTCGAGCGACCTCGATTCATGGGGCTGAAGCCCATGCTTCCACCTGAGGATAAGGTTCCGCAAAAAATAGGTTGCTTAATAGTCGGATTCCGATATATCGTAAGCCGACATGAAGACGATTGCGCCGCCCCTCTCGAACGCCGTCACCTACATCCTGCTCGCGCTGGCCGAGCGCGACCTGCATGGCTACGGCATCATGCAGGAGACCACGCGGCTTTCGGGCGGCGAGTACAAGATCGGCCCGGGGCTGCTCTACGACAATCTGAGAGCGCTGATGGCGGCGACGCTGGTCGAGGAGTCGGAGGTAGAGGATGGCGGCGAGGCCCGGCGCATCTACCACCTGACGCAGGCGGGCGCCGCCGTGCTGGACGATGAGCTGAAGCGGCTGGCCGAGGTGGTGAAGGCTGGCCGGTCGCGGCTGGCGGCTGGCCAGACTACGGGCCGAACGAGGGAGGTCTGATGCCTCAGCTCATCGTACGCAAGCTCTATCGCGCGCTGCTTCGGCTGCATCCGGAGTGCTTCCGGGCGAGCTTCGCTCCGGAGATGATGCGGGTCTTCGACGAGGCATGGATAGAGTACGGGGCGGCGTGGCTGTTGGGCGATGCGGCGCTCTCGCTGCTGCGGCAGTGGTGTCTGCGGTCGCCCGAGGATGCGCAGCTTGCGGGGCCGGATGCGCGCTTCGGTTTGCTGGCGGGGAGCTATCCCGTGGGCGGTCCGCCGCACCTGACCATGGCGAAGCTGTCGGCGGCGCTGCTGCTGACGTTGACATCGTTTCTGCTGTTTCCTTACCCCGGCGCGTATGTGCCGGGTCGTATGGCGGGCCGGGCGCATGTTCAAAGAGGGGTGAGGTATGTTGCGCAACGCAACCTTTCGGAACGTCCTTAGACTATCTCCGTGGATGGATCATCGCCGGTTCGAGCGAGACGCAGGTCCTTTGGCTGCGCTCAGGACGACAGCGATCTTATGGGCGTCGCTGCTGGGAGGTTCGCTGAGTTTGTCGGGCGCCTGCATGGCGCAGCAGGCGCCGGTATCTGCGGCCAACGCGCCGATGACAACCGCGGATGCGACGCTGCGGTTCGAGGTGGCGTCGGTGCGGGAGAACCGGTCGGACGCGAAGGCGTTCTCGAATCTTCCGCTGGGGCCGGGGCCGCAGTATGTCGACATCGGTGGGCATCTGATGTCGACCAACCAGTTGCTGCTGGGGTATATCGTCTTCGCGTACAAGCCGACGATGTATCAGATTCAGCAGTTCCGCGCGCAGTTGCCGGACTGGACGCGGGGCGCTCACTACGATATCCAGGCGCGTGTGGATGGGCATCCCGGCAAGGACGAGCTGCGCGTGATGATGCAGGCGCTGCTGGCGGACCGGTTCAAGTTGAAGGTGCATCGCGAGACGCGGCGGGAGCCGGTCTATGCGCTGGAATTGACGAAGGTCAGGCCGGGGACGGGGCTGCGGGTTCATCCGGCGGACGATCCCGCGTGCGCGAAGGCGGATATGCCGGAGGCGATGCCGGGCACGTATCCCGCGTCGTGCGGCGCGGCCTGGCAGACGTTGCCGAAGGTTGCGGGCAACTTCCGGATCGTCGCGCGTGGTATGACGCCGGCGATGCTGGCCGCGTCGATCGCCGGGACGGGCAACATCTTCGACCGGCCGGTGGTCGATGCGACGGGCTTGACCGGGACATACGACTATGACCTCGAGTTCGCGCCGGAGACGGCCATCGGCGCCGATGCCGCGCCAACGGGAGCGCCGTTTTCAGAGGCGCTTCGTGCACAGCTTGGTCTGAAGCTGGTTCCGCAGAAGGGCGCGGTGGAGGTGATCGTGATCGACCATATCGAGCGGCCTTCAGAAAATTAGGGGAGTGGCAATCAAGCGGTTTACCGGACGTAGCGGTTCCGGGGAAAGTAACGGCGACGATAAAAGCAAGCGCCTTGCGATTTAACCCATTTATTCTGGTACCTCACCATCGAACTGGATGCGTTACGCACCTTAGAGTTACATCCAGCCTGGAGATTGTCAGATGAAGAGGTTGTTGCTTTGGATTGTTGTACTTGTCACCTTTTTGGGGGCGGGCCTGGGAGCGCAGGAGAGTAAGCCGGATACGAAGGATATTACCGGTACATGGCAGGGCACGCTGGCCGTCACCAGAAACTTACGCATGGTGATCAAGTTTGCGAAGGCGGATGGCGTTTTGAAGGCGACGATCTACAGCATCGACCTGAGCGGCGCGCCGATCGCCGCCACCTCCGTATCGCAGGTGGGTACAACGATTCGGTTCACGGCTGTCGCGATCGGCGGCAGCTATGTGGGCAAGCTCAGCGCGGATGGCAATACGATTGCCGGCTCGTATACACAGGGGGCGAGCGTCCAGCCCTTCGAGTTGACGCGCGCGACCGCCGAGACGGCCTGGGAGATTCCGGCGGTTGCTCCGCCGCCCAAGCTGATGGCCGCCGATGCGGACCCTTCGTTCGAGGTTGCGACGATCAAGCCGAACAACACCACCGCGGACAGCACACAGGGTATGTACATTCGCGGGCGCAACTTTTCGACGGCCGCAAGCTCCGTGGTCGACCTGCTTGCATTTGCTTACGGCGTACACGCCAGGCAGGTGTCGGGCGGCCCGTCGTGGCTGGATAAAGATCGTTACGATATCGCGGGGGTTCCTGATACCGAGGGGGTGCCGAGTACGCTGCAGGTGAAGATGATGGTTCGCAAGCTGCTGGCCGACCGCTTCCAACTGAAGTTCCACTACGAGAAGAGCGAGCTTCCGGCGTATGTGCTGACGGTCGGGAAGGGTGGGCCGAAGCTGACGCCAACGCAGGCGACGAGTCCGCTGCCGGGGCTTGGCTTCTCGCCCGGCGTGGGAGGCATCTCGCTGATTGCGCGCAACGCCAATCTCGGCGACCTGAGCGCCTACCTGCAGCGGATCGTACTGGATCGGCCGGTTGTGGACCACACCGGGGTCGCCGGGCGTTACGACTTCAGCATGACGTTCGCGCCGGACGATTCGGAGTTCGGCGGAAATCCGCCGCGGCCGCCGGCGAATGGGAGCTTTAGCGCGGCCGGGCTGTTCGAGGCGATGCAACAGCAGTTGGGGCTGAGGCTCGACCCGGAGAAGACGCAGGTGGATGTGATCGTGATCGACAAGGTGGAGAAGCCGTCGGAGAACTAGCGATGAGGATGTTCGCGGGGAAGGGAGTCGCCGGCACGAAAAAGAAGCAGATCCTTCGCTGTGCTCAGGATGACAGGCATTCTGGTGCGGATGACCGTTGTTTTTGCTGTGGATGGCAGTTGTTTTTGCTGCGAAGGACAGGCGCCTGTTTTTGAAATAACGACTCCCCGTACTTGAACGTTTCGCGATTTGACCCGTCTATGCAGGAACCCCGTCGTCATTCTGCACGTACTTCGTCTTATGCCATTTCATGAGTTTTACCGGAGATACTCGATGAAGAGACTGCTGCTTTGGATCGTCGTACTGGCCGCGCTCGCTGGCGCGGGTCTGCGCGCGCAGGATGCCAAACCCGATGCGAAGGACATCACCGGCGCCTGGCAGGGAACGCTGGCCGTGGGTAAGGGGTTGCGTATCGTCGTCAAGTTCGCCAAGGCGGACGGCTCGTTGAAGGCCACGCTTTACAGCATCGATCAGGGCGGGCAGCCGCTGGCGGCGAGCTCAGCATCGCAGCAGGGCGCAAACATCAAGTTCGCGGCCGTCGCGATCGGCGCGAGCTACGAAGGCAAGCTGAGTCCGGATGGAAACACCATTGCCGGTACATTCACCCAGGGGACGAACCCGTTGCTGCTCGACCTGGCCCGCGCCACGACCGAGACCGCATGGGAGATTCCCGCGCCCGCGCCGCCGCCGAAGCTGATGGCCGCCGATGCCGACCCGTCGTTCGAGGTCGCGACCATCAAGCCGAACAACACGGGCGCGACCAGCATGCAGGGGCTCACGGTTAACGGGCGCAACTTCAAGACGCGTGCGTCGTCAGTCGCGGACCTGATCGAGTTCGCGTACCAGGTGCAGGGTAAGCAGTTGGTGGGCGGGCCGGAGTGGCTGGATAAGGATCGCTACGACATCGCCGCGGTGCCCGACGCCGAGGGCGCGCCGAATCCGGAGCAGGTGCGGTCGATGATTCGCAAGCTGTTGAAGGAGCGCTTTCAACTGACGTTCCATCACGACAAGCGCGAGCTCTCGGCCTATGTGCTGACGGTGGCGAAGAGCGGCTCGAAGCTGACGCCGACGCAGATGAAGGGACCGCTGCCGGGGCTTGGGCTTTCGCCCGGTCCGGGAGGCATCACGTTGCATGTGGCCAACGGAGCGATTGGCGATTTCACGGGCTTCCTGCAGACGCTGGTGCTGGACCGGCCGGTCGTCGACCGCACCGGCCTGACCGACCGCTACGACTTCAGCGTGACCTTCGCGCCGGACGATTCGCAGTTCAACGGGCATCCGCCGAAGATGCCCGCAGGCGCATCGACGGACAGTGCGTTGAGCTTGTTCGAGGCGATGCAGAAGGATCTTGGGTTGAAGCTCGAAGCGGAGAAGACGCCGGTCGACGTGCTGGTGCTCGACAAGGTCGAGAAGCCTTCGGAGAACTAGATGGGTCGCTTGTCGCGTTGTCTTCAACTCTGGCTGCTGCTCGCGTGCGGCAGTGGCGCGGGGTTTGCGTCGGAGTATCACGGGCAGATCGTCTTCGGCGATTCGCCCGTGCCCGGCGCGACGGTGACGGCGACGCGTGGCGCGACGAAGATCGCGGTGGTCTCGGACCAGCTCGGGCTCTACAGCTTTGCCGATCTGCCGGATGGCGCGTGGACGATCGAGGTGGAGATGCTCTGCTTCGCGCCGGTAAAGCAGGAGGTCACCATCTCTTCGACGACGGCCGCCGGCCGCTGGGAGTTGAAGCTGCTGCCGCTGGCGGAGATCATCGCGAAGGCCAATGCGCCGAAGCCCGCCGCGCCTGCGTTGATCGCGCGCGCCGACATTGCAAAGAAGGACGATGCGCTGCCCGATGCTCCCAGGCCGCCGGACGACAGTGCGCCGCGTCCCGCCGACGGTCTGCTGATCCAGGGCAGCAGCAACAATGCGGCGACCTCGCAGTACACGCTGAACGCGGCGTTCGGCAACAACCGCACGAGCAAGAGCCTCTACACGGGCGGCGTCTCGCTGGTCTTCGACAACTCGGTCTTCGATGCGCGGCCTTACTCGCTGACCGGGCTGAATACGCCGAAGGATCAGAACAACCACATTACCGGCGGCCTGACGTTCGGTGGTCCGTTGAACATTCCGCACCTGATGAAGAAGGGGCCGAGCCTCTTTCTGACGTACCAGTGGATGCGCAATCGCAACGCCACGACGCAGTCCGGGCTGGTGCCTACGGACACTCAACGCGACGCCGTGAATGCAGGCGGCGTGCCGACGGCGAAGTCGCTGCTGAGCTTCTATCCGCTGCCGAACCTGACGGCAGGCGGGCGGTACAACTACCAGACGCAGACGATCGGCAACGAGCACCAGGATGCGGTGACGCTGCGGCTCGATCGCACCATCGGGCGCCGGGACTCGGTGTATGGCGGCTTCGCGCTGCAGAGCACGCGCACGGACGCCGCGAACCTCTTCGGCTTCGTCGATACGACGGACCTGCTGGGCATCAACACGACGGCGAACTGGTCGCATCATTACCGGCAGTTTTACAACGTCGCCGGCTTTCGCTTCAGCCGGTTGCGGACGCATGTGACGCCGCAGTTCGAGTCGCGCAGGAATGTCTCTGGCGCCGCGGGTATCAGCGCGGATCCGGCGCCCGCGGGCAACGATCAGGATCCGTTGAACTGGGGTCCGCCGACGCTGGTCTTTGCCAGCGGCATCGCGAGTCTGTCCGATGCGCAGAGCTCGCGCAATCGCAACCAGACCGACGCTGTATCGGATAGCGTGACATGGACCTACCGGCGCCACAACCTTACGGTCGGCGGCGACCTGCGGCGGCAGGAGACGAACATCTTCGCGCAGGAAGACCCGCGCGGGACGTATACCTTCACGGGCGCCTATGCGCTGGCGGCGAGCGCGGCCCCTAACGGTGCGGCCCCGTCCGGCGCGGACTTCGAGGACTTCCTGCTAGGCACGCCGGATACCAGCTCCATCGCCTTCGGCAATCCGGACAAGTACCTGCGGCAGACGGTCTATGACGCGTATGTCGCGGACGACTGGCGGGTGCGTTCCGAGTTGACGTTGAACTTCGGTCTGCGTTACGACTACGGCGCGCCGGTGACCGAGACCAAGGGGCGGCTGGTGAATCTGGATGTATCGCCTGGCTTTACAGCGGTTGCCCCGGTGCTGGGCAGCTCGCCTGCTGGGACGCTGACGGGGCAACGGTATCCTACGTCGTTGATACGGCCGGACAGGCTCGGCATCGAGCCGCGCATCGGGCTCTCGTGGCGGCCGATTCCCGCGTCGACACTGGTGATTCGCGCGGGCTATGGCGTCTATGACGATACGTCCGTCTACACCGCGCAGGCCACGCTGATGGCGCAGCAGGCGCCGCTGTCGAAGAGCGTGAGCGAGAGCTACAACGCGACGACCTGTTCCATCACGCTGGCGAACGGCTTCCTGCAATGTCCCACGACGACGGCGGATACCTTTGCTGTCGATCCCAACTTTCGCGTCGGCTATGCGCAGACGTGGAACCTCTCGGCGCAGCGCGATCTGCCCGGCGCGCTCGTCGCAACGGCGTCGTATCTGGGGATCAAGGGCACGCGCGGCATCCAGGAGTATCTGCCGAACAGCTATCCGCTCGGCGGCGTGAACCCCTGCCCATCGTGCCCTTCGGGCTTTGTTTATCGCGGGTCGAACGGCAACTCGACGCGCGAGTCCGCGCAGTTGCAGCTTCGGCGTAGACTGCGCAGCGGCTTTGCGGCGTCGCTGCAGTATACGTATTCGAAGTCGATCGACGACGACTCCACGCTGGGCGGGCAGGGTCCGGTGGCGCCGGGCGCAGCGGTGCAGGCGCAGCCCTCCGCGGTGGTCGCGCAAGACTGGCGTAACCTGAGCGCGGAGCGCGGGCTTTCGACCTTCGACCAGCGCCATCTGTTGAACGTGCAGTTGCAGTACACCTCGGGCATGGGCAAGGGAGGCGGCACGCTGATGTCCGGCTGGCGCGGCTCGCTACTGAAGGAGTGGACTGTGCTGAGCCAGATCAACACCGGCACGGGCCTGCCCGAGACGCCGATCTATCTTGCGGCCACGCCGGGCACTGGCGTTACGGGCGCAATTCGTCCGAGCCTTACCGGCGCATCGATCCATAACGCGCCGGTGGGATACCACTTGAACTCCGCTGCGTACACCGCGCCCACGCCGGGGCAGTGGGGCAATGCAGGTCGCGACAGCATCACCGGGCCTGCGCAGTTCACGCTGACGGCGTCGCTGCAACGTACGTTTCGCATGCGCGATCATCTGAACCTCGACCTGCGCGTGGACTCCACCAACCTGTTGAACCATGTGGTCTTCACGAGCTGGAACACGATCGTGAACGGCACGACCTTCGGGCTGCCTGCCTCGACCAACGCGATGCGGAGTCTGCAAACGACTGTGCGGGTGAGGTACTGATGCGACTCTTACTCCTCATGCTCGTGTTGACGTCGCTCGCGGGCGCGCAGCAGATCGGCCAGAATGCGAGGCCTGGCGACCCCGGCGGATACACGCTTTCGGTGAAGTCGCAGTTGGTGGTCGAGACAGTGGTGGTCAAGGATAAGAAGGGCGCCGCGATCCCTGGGCTGACCGCGAAGGACTTCACCGTGACCGAAGACAACGCGCCGCAGACGGTGCGTTTCGTCGAGCATCAACAACTGCCCTCGACGCCAACGCCAGCGCCCGCGCAGCCCGAGAACGTCAAGATCTATAAAACACTGAACCGCACGCAGATCACGCCCGAGGCCGAGGGCAAGGCGCGCTATAACAATCGCCGTCTGCTGGTGTTTTACTTCGACATGTCGGCCATGCGACCGGCGGATCAACTGCGCGCGCTGGCCGCGGCGGAGAAGTTCATCCGCACGCAGATGACCGAGGCGGACATGGTGTCGATCCTGCGTTATGCGGGTGGCTCCGTCGATGTGCTGCAGGATTTTACCGGCGATCGCAATCGCCTGCTCAGCATTCTCGAGACGCTGATCGTCGGCGAAGGGCAGGGGCTTGCGGAGTCGAACGACGACGCGAGCGGCGCGGATGCGGGCGCGGCCTTTGGGCAGGACGACGGGGAGTTCAACGTCTTCAACACCGACCGTCAGCTTGCGGCCTTGCAGACGACGGCGAAGATGCTGGGCCAGTTGAACGAGAAGAAGTCGCTGGTCTACTTCGCGAGCGGGCTGCGGCTGAACGGCGTCGACAATCAGGCGCAGTTGCACGCGACGGTCGATGCGGCGGTGCGCGCGGGCGTGTCGTTCTGGCCGATCGATGCTCGCGGCCTTGTGGCGTCGGCGCCGCTGGGCGATGCGACGCAGGGCTCGCCCGGCAACGCTGGCATGTACAACGGCGCGGCCGCGCAGGCGAACGTCACGAACCTGCAGCGTTCGCAAGACACGCTGTTTGCGCTTGCGGGCGACACGGGCGGTAAGGCGATGCTCGATTCGAACGACCTTGCGCATGGCATCGTGCAGGCGCAGCAGGCGATCTCGGACTACTACATCGTCGGCTACTACACGACGAATCCCGCGCAGAATGGGCGTTTTCGCAAGGTCAAGATTGCTTTGAGCAACGGGCTCGAAGCCAGACTCGAGTATCGCGAGGGGTACTATGCGGGCAAGACCTTCGCGAAGTTCACGGCGGTCGATAAGGAGCGGCAGCTTGAAGACGCGCTGATGTTGAACGACCCGATCACCGAGCTGACCATCGCGATGGAGATCGATTACTTCCAGCTCAATCGCGCGGAGTATTACGTCCCCATCATCGTGAAGATACCGGGCCGCGAGCTGGCGCTGGCCAAGCGCGGCGGCGCGGAGCATACGCTGATCGACTTCGTCGGCGAGGTGAAGGATGTGGTCGGCGGTACGACCGTCACCAACCTGCGCGACAACGTCAACATCAAGCTGAGTGACGCCTCGGCGGGGGAGCTTGCGCGCAGGCCCATCGAGTACGATGCGGGCTTCACGCTGTTGCCCGGCAAGTACATGATCAAGTTCCTCGCGCGCGACGATGAGACGGGCCGCATCGGCACCTATCAGACGACCTTTACCGTGCCCAACCTGAACAAGGAGTTGAAGCATGTGCCGATCAGCGCCGTGATCCTGAGCAGTCAACGCGTGAACATGAAGGACGCGCTCTACAACGCGATGAAGAGCAAGGACGCAGCGAAGGCCGCCATCGCCGACCCGCTGGTCGAGAACGGCAGCAGGCTGATCCCCAGCGTGAACCGCGTCTTCAGCCGCGACCGCGAGCTGTATGTGTTTCTACAGGCGTATCAGCCGGGCACGCAGCCGGTGGTCGCCTATGTGAGCCTCTATCGTGGCGGCGCGAAGGTCTTCGAGAGCCAACCCGCGGCGGTCACGCCCGCTGCAACGAGCCGCCTCGGCATGACGCCGCTAAGCTTCACGCTCAGCCTTGGGCAACTGCCCCCGGGGGACTACGACTGCCAGGTGACGGTGCTCGATCCCACGGGGAACCGCAGCAGCTTCTGGCAGGCGCCGATCCTGATCGTGCCCTGATGTTATTTGTGCTGATTGCAGATACAAATACGACGGCAAGTGCAGAAGCGGATGCTCTTCGGGAATGATAAACAAAAGGGCAAGTTCAATGACGGCAGAAGAGCTTATTTTGCGTAATAACCTGCTCTGGCTCTGATGACCAACCCTTTGCGTACCGGTCGAATTACAACCTTGCGGAACGACCCATCGCGCGTGGGGTTGGTCGACTGATACGCGACTCCATACAATGAGCGGAGCTCGCCAGCGATCTCGGCGAAGGCCTCGCTGACCTTCATCGTGTGTACATCGTAGGCCTTGCCTCCGGTCTGCGCGGTGAGGTGATCGAGCTCCCGCATACCATACCGGTCGCGCGCGTTCATCCTGCCGTGATTCAGTTCGGTATAGCGGATGGCATAGACGATGACGTCGTTGTTTTCGGCGGCCTCGATGGCGTCGAGAAGGTCGTGCTCGCTGGAGTTTTCCTCTCCGTCCGAGAAGACGACGAGAACCTTGCGGCGCTGGTGAATGTTGGCCATCTTCTCCGTGATCGAGTAGAAGACGGCATCGTTGAGAGCTGTGCCGGCTTCGCGCTCTTCCGCGGGGCCAAGCTCGGGACTATCGCGCTGTCCCTTGTCGTAACGGCGCAGGTTTTCGACGATGGCCTGCCGATCATGGGTCCAGTCGCTGACCATGCGAAGATGGTTGCCGAAGCAAAGCGCAAAGGCACGGTCGTCGGGGTCGAGACTCTGGTGTAGAAAGTCGGCGATGTCGCGTTCGTGATCGCGGACGAACTTCTCCTGACTTCCGCTTGCGTCGATGACCAGCCCGATGCTGAGTGGAAGCTGCTCGGCACGATAGAAGAAGCGCGTGGTCTGGGGGATGCCGTCTTCGACGATGGCGATGTCCGCTTTGGCGAGATCCCTGACCAGGCCGCCAGAGCTGTCGTGGACGCTGACGGTGGTGTCGATGAGATGGGTTTCCACCTTCAAGGTAGGCAGGTTCTGGGCGGAGCTGAGGGAGGCGAAGACGAGGAGCGCGGCGGCAAGCCGTGGCATATTGGCGAGCATACGTCAGATACGCGGAACGGCCGAGATTGGTTCCGAAAGACATTTCTATCCGGCGAGAACATGACATTTCTTTCGGGCTCCTACACACGCAAATGAGACAGAGGAGACATTATCGGACGCACGCCGGATGCCAAAGGCAATCTGGATCAAAAATCTGCCACGCTGGCGCAGCCGAGCCAATTCATATAAAGTGGTGTACTGCCGACTATATGCGAATCAGACCTTCGGCATACTAAACTATCAACTTGGCTATACGGCTGCCCCTATGGACTCCATCAAATCGCGTTTGGACGATATCGATTTCACGATTCTGGCAGACCTCCAGCAGGGTTCCAGTAGACCGATGCATGAACTCGCCGAGCAGATCGGCCTGTCCACTGCGGCATGCGCGCGCCGCGTCAAGCGCCTCGAAGAACTCGGCGTCATCGAGAAGTATGTAGCCATCCTCAACCCCGAGATCATGGAGTTGGACCTTGACGTCTTCGTCAGTGTCCGGTTGAAATCGCAGGGTCATAAGTACATGACCGAGTTCTGCCAACTTGTCTCCAGAATGCCGGAGGTCGTCGAGTGTTACATCCAGACCGGCGAGTCCGATTTTTTGCTCCATGTAAAGGCGCGCGGAGTCAAAGAGTACGGCGATTGGATGAAGGATACGTTGCGCATTTACAACGGAATCTTCTCCATTCAATCCAGCATCGCGCTCGAGCGGATCAAGTATTCCACGGCAATCCCCATCTTCAAGCGCCCCATAAAGCCACGCGAAACACGCGGCTGATCCTCCTCTTTCCTCAGCGCTCGCGAGATCCAAAAAGCAACGCCCAGGGCATTCGCCCCGGGCGTGTGTCGGTTGCGGAGCTGCTGCGGGGATTTATTGGCTGATTGCCACCGTCAGAGGAAGCGACCGGGTAATCGCTACGCCGCTCGTTGAGGTGCCGGAGGCGGTCACCGTGACTGTGTAGGTGCCTGCAGCCGGAAGCGCAGGCCCGTTATTGCCGCCGCCACCGCCGCATCCGGTCAGAGACGCCGCCGAACCCAGCAGAACCGCGAGCATCGTGAGCATCATCCACGCCTGCTTCCTGCTCCTGCGTGCCCGGATCCCCACCAGAAGGACTCCGGCAACCGCCACTCCTGTGCCAGCCGGCCACCCAAACGGATGGGAGCCCTTCTCAGCCTGCGACGGCATGGCGTTGATCGTGGCCACTACCGTGCTCGTCCCATTCGCGCCAAGGGACACGCTCGAAGGGTTGATGCTGCAGCTGGCATTGGCCGGAAGCCCCGCGCAGGTCAGTGCAACCGTGCCCGAGAAGGTGGAGTTGGAAGATAGCGTCAGCGTGATGCTTCCCGCAGCGCCTCGCGCCAGAGTAATGCCTCCCGTGGAGGAGCTAAGGTTGAAGCTGCCTGCGGGAGGGCTCACGATCGTGACGGAGAGCGGCGCAGCCGATGCGCCATTGTGCGCCGCATCGCCGGCATACGTAGCGGTAATCTTTTCCGCTCCGATCGCAAGCGTCGAAACGGAGAGAACAGCCACGTTATTGACGATGGCGGCGCTTCCAATCGAACTGCCGTTCGCAAAGAAGCTCACCGTCCCCGTAGCGACCGGGGTATCCAGCAGCGGGCTGGCGAGGGTAGCCGTAAGGATGACCGGGCTGTTCTGCGTGACCGTGGTGGGAGCAGCGGAAAGGCTCAGCCCAATGCCTCCCCGGTTCAGGTAGTAGGCGCTCGCCATGGAATGTCCTCCAATGTCCACACCCCCACCGACGGCGATATCCGATGCGCCATCGCCGTTGAAGTCGCCCACGAAGGTCAGCGGATTCTGAGCGCCGAATGTATCGCCCGGCGCAGGCATGCTCAGCGGCGCTCCAAAGCTACCGCCCCCAAGATTCGGCAGCACGACGGTTCCGAAGGTGGCAGTCGCGGCGTCGCTGCTCGGAACCAGGCTGAACGAAGACCCGTACGAGCTGAACGCGATATCCGGCAGGCCGTCGGCGTTGAAGTCCGCATACGCAGCCGTCCCAGCGGTTGCCCCGGCCACGCCTGGAATCCCGACTGCCGCGTCGAAGGTGAAGTCGCCATGTCCCGCCATCAGCAGGATGCCCGCGGAGCCATCGAGCACCTCGTAGTCGCAGCTGCCATCCGTATGGCACTCATAGTCCGTCTTCCCATTCTGGATCAAGGTCAGATCCTGCTTGCCGTCGCCGTTGTAGTCTCCCTTCAACACGTCCGCGATGATGTACCCTGCGCCGGCCAGTGTGGCATGCGCCAGGTCGAAGGCGCCATCGCCCAAACCGGGAAGAATGTGCGCGCCCGTCTGATCCAGAAGCAGCGGAACATCCGACACCACCAGGTCCAGCCGTCCGTCGTTATTCAAATCGATAAGCCGCGGAGAGTAGAGACCTTCGCCGAAGGGAGTAAAGGCGCCCTTGAACTTGCCTGAGCCGTCGCCAAGATAGACGAAGTACCCGGACGGCGTCACGACACTTGCTGCGAAGCAGTTGGAATCTCCGTAGTACGTCGCTACGATGTCCAGCTTCCCGTCTCCGTTCACATCCCCTACATCGATCGCGTTCAGATATCCGCACTGCAGTGTGATGCCAGCCGGCAGAGCCGTCTTCACCGGCGTCTGGAAGCTTCCATCCGCATTCGCCAGTCCAACGAGAATCTCTCCCAGCGAAGATTCACCGATCAGATCGGCACGGCCATCGCCATTGAAGTCCGCCGTCATGGGGAAGAATCCCGCGATGCCCGATGCCATCTCCTGCGCCGCAGTCAGGCCCTTCACGAACGAGAACCGGCCCTGAGCATCGCTCGCCGCCGTCACCGTCTCCGCCACTCCATTCGTTGCTGCATCGGTAAAGTCGAAGGCGATCAACTCGGTCTTTCCGTCCCCGTTTACATCGCCACTGGTGACAGCAAGAATGTTGTTCGGATACTCCGTGTTGTTCGGATGCGCAGCCGCTGAATTGACCGGATACAGAGCCTTTGCCGCGATGAACGTACCATCGACATTGCCATGAAGAAGCGAGACCACATTCGCATTCGTGTCGAGGTATGCAATATCGACGACGCCGTCTCCATCGATATCTACTGGATCCGGTTCAGCCGACGATGAAGGACCATTCGCATAGTAGCCCAGTGAAACCTGGCCGAAGGTTCCGTCTCCCAGCCCCGGAAAGATTCCCGTAGCCATGGAATCGAACAGCACCATGTCGAGAATGCCATCGTTGTTCAGATCGGTAAGCGCGACCGAGCCCGTTCCCTCCGCCAGATAGTTCAACGCCACACGCGGCGTCTGGAAGCTGCCGTCGCCGTTTCCAAGTGCGCTGTACACATTGTTCGAGCTCGTCAGAAAGATCGCGTCCGGCCGGCCGTCCTTGTTCAGGTCGGCGAGACGAAGGGTCCCGTTTCCTTCGTAAACATCGTTCACACTCGCGCCGGTCGTTGGAATCTTGCCGAAGGTTCCATCCCCATTGCCATGCGCCGTGCTGATCGTAATGGTCTCGCCCAGCTTCACCAGCTCCATCACCAGGTCCGGCTTGGAGTCGCCATCCATATCCGCCAGCAACGCGCAGCTTCCGTCCGTGCCGACGAAGTAATAACCGGGCATCACCGTATCCGCTTCGATCGGGGCCTGGAACGTTCCATCTCCGTTTCCGAAATACGTCAACTGCTTGATCGTCGTCGTTGTCGTGTCCGCGTTCTGCGCCGACACCAGCAGCACCACATCGGGGTGGTTGTCGCCATTCACATCGCCCACCACGATCGCGTCCGCCGCGCGGTTATGCAGGCCGATCGACGCAGGCAGAATCGCCGTGTACTTGCCCGGCGCGAAGGTTCCGTTGCCCGTATTCATGTACACGAAAAACGACTGATAGATCGGGTCCATCGCCACCACGTCCGGCTTCCCGTCTCCATTCAGGTCGATCACCTGGATGGTCTGCGTCTGGGCCGCAATGCCATTCTCTGTCCCTACACTCGACGAGGTCGGGAAGTTTCCCTTGCCGTCGTTGTAGAAGACATCGAGTGTTCCATCGAGCTGAACCACCACAAGATCCTTCCCATTCGCGCCATCGACGTCGACAACCGCAACTGCATCGGTGATGCCGGCCACCGGAACATTCGGACCAAGATAAAAACCAGGGAACGCCGTGGTTGCCTTCGCATCTCGTGGAAGCGCCATCCCGGAGCCGCGACCCTGCAGCGTCTGCAGCGCACTCGCCTTCGGCTTCGAGGCGTACAACCGCGGCTTTCCATCGATCGCATGTGAAGGAACAGCCTGCGTCCCGGCGCTCTCAGGCGTCCGCAACAGGCTCGCCTTGGCATGTGGGGCGTGGGTGGAAGCCTTCGGTACAGACGACTGCCCCCACCCATACGCGGAGAGGCAACAAAGCAGGGCAGCGGAGAGAACGCCTCTCACCTGAAGTTTCACGTCAAGTCTGTGGGCAGGGGGAACCATAAGTCTCCTTCTTGATAAAGACAGCAAAGTAAGTGCTCTTGCTTGCAGTTGTGCAAAGGCGGATCTGAGGCAGGCGTAACAACGTGGTTTTGGGCGGGTGCGAGTTCAGCCTATCGCATAATTTCCTTAATATGCAATCACAAAGCAGCCAAAATAATACTAAAGTCATACTCAAGCAATGTTTTTTCTTGACACAATGCGATTTGACACAAATAATCGACCTCAAAGATACATACATCGCCACAACGCGCGGATTTTTCGCGTTGCAAACGGATTATGCTTGCTTGCTGCGCGCATAAGCGGGGCTGCATTCATGTCTTATCACTCAAGTCAACCCCCTCTTTCGAGCCTCGACACGCAGGCGATCCTGTGCTAAGCGTGCGATCTCCCCAGGAGAACCATGAGAATTCGAACGCCCCTCTTCTTCCGGTTTCTTTGTCTCTGCTTACTGGCATCCGCTTCTGTCTCGCAGCAGGTCCGCGCGCAGGCGACTACCCTCGCGACGCCCGCTCCCCAGATCAAGGCTGCGATCGACGACCGCGATATCGTTCGCCTCGCCGGCAACGTACATCCCTCCGCGGCCAGCGGCGCCGACATCGGAGCCATCGCAGACGCGATGCCTCTCGGCAGAATGATGCTTGTCCTTAAGCAAAGCGACGCACAGGCCGGGGCGTTGCGCAGGTTCCTCGACGAACAGCAGAACCCATCCTCACCCAACTACCATCGCTGGCTCACGCCCGATCAGTTCGGCCTTCAGTTCGGCGTCGATGCCAGCGATCTCGCGAAGGTGACGACCTGGCTCGGGGATCATGGCTTCGCCATCGAGTCGGTTGCCAGGGCGCGAAACGTCATCACCTTCTCTGGAACGCATGCACAGTTGAAGAGCGCCTTCCATACCGAGATCCATCGCTATCGCGTGTCAAACCAGACGCACTACGCCAATGCCGTAGACCCGTCGATTCCCGCCGCGCTGGCGCCCGTCGTCGCCGGTTTCGTACGTCTCAACGACTTCCGGCCCGCCGCGCTTCACAAGGATCGTGGCCTCGTCCGCAATCGAAAGGGCGAGACCTCCTGGCAGTCCATCGCGACCGATCAGGTGGATCCACTCTTCAACACCACACTCAACGCACGCTCCTACGCGGCGGTCTCTCCCTTCGACTTCGCCACCATCTACAACGTGAAGCCTCTGTGGGACGCAGGCGTCGACGGCTCCGGCCAGACCATCGCCATCGTAAGCCGCAGCGCCATCAATCCCAACGACGTAAGCCACTTCCGCTCGACCTTCGGCCTGCCTGCATCGAAGCTTCAGATCATCTACAACGGACAGAACCCGGGCATCACGGACGACGAGAGTGAAGCCGCGCTCGACGTCGAATGGGCCGGAGCCGTCGCGCCAAACGCCAGCATCGCCATGGTGGTCGCCGCCAGCACCGCGGTCACCGACGGCGTCGATCTCTCCTCCGAATACATCGTCGACAACAATCTCGCGCCTGTCATGAACGTCAGCTTCGGCCAGTGCGAGGTGGGCCTCGGCACCTCCGGCAACCAGTGGTACTCCAATCTATGGCAGCAGGCATCGGCCCAGGGCATCACCGTTCTCGTTGCATCGGGCGATGCCGGATCGGCCTCCTGCGATCAGAATCAGACCTATGCCACCTACGGTCTTTCGGTGAGCGGCCTCTCCTCCACTCCCTATAACGTGGCCGTGGGAGGCACCGATCTGTACGGCACCTACACCAGCAAGGCCACCTACTGGGACACGACCAACGATCCCCTCACCGGCCGCTCCGCAAAGTCGTACATGCCTGAGACGCCCTGGAACAACAGTTGCGGCAACCCCCAGCTCCTCACCGTCCTGCAGGGCAAGGGCTACACCGGCAAAAACGCGGAGGATCTCTGCAACGGCATCTATTCCAGCAGCTATCTCTCTACCACCGGAGGCGGCGGCGGAAAGAGCAGTTGCGTAATCTCGCCCGACGGTCTTGGCGATCCCGCATTCTGCCAGGGCGGTTGGCCCAAGCCCGCATGGCAGGCAGGCATCGCGGGAGACCCGGCCGACAATGCACGCGACGTCCCCGACATCTCTCTCTTTGCCGGCAATGGACTCTGGGGAAGCTTTTATGTCTACTGCGCCTCGGACATCACACCCAGCGGCACATGCGACTACACCTCCGCCGACGACACCGAGTACATGGCCGCCGGCGGAACCTCCTTCGCCTCCCCTGCGATGGCTGGAATCTTCGCAATGATCAATCAGAAGACCGGCGTCCGTCAGGGCAATGCAAACTACATCCTTTACAAGCTCGGCACAGCCCAGTTCGCCACCGGCTCCAGCTCCTGCGACAGCTCCAACGGAACCCCCGGTAGCGACTGCATCTTCCACGACATCACCCAGGGCAGCAACGCCGTGGCCTGCGCCGTCGGCAGCCAGGACTGCACCGCCACCAACGCAGCCGACATCTACTCCGCGCTCCCCGCATACTCCACCGGCAAGGGATACGATCTCGCCTCGGGCATCGGCACCATCAACGCACTGAACCTCGTCAACGCCTGGGCCGTCGCCTCCAGCCAGCTCGCGCCCACCACGACGCAGCTTGTCTGGAACGCGACGACCTCCACCTACGGTTCGCCCATCGATGCGAACATCACCGTGAGCTCGACATCCGCGATCCCCGCGGGCGATGCGTCGGTTGAGCTAAGCGCCACCAACGCCGCGGTCGCCGGCCCGCTCACCCTCGTCGACGGCAAGGTCAGCTTCGCCACCACGCGCATCCCCGCCGGCACGATCGATGTGAAGGCCTACTACGCGGGCAATGGAAACTTCGCGCCCAGCACCTCCACCGCCAGCAGCATCACCATCTCCAAGGCGCCGACCTCCCTCGTCATAGCAGCCAGCCGTTCCACCATCGTCGGCAACCAGAGCACGACTCTGGTCGCGACGGTCAGCACCTCCAGCCTGGCCGACAACCCCACCGGCGTCATCACCTTCGTCAACCAGGCGACCAAGGCGACCCTCGCGGTCGTCGCCTCCTACGGCGTCACCGACGCCAATGGATACTCCGTCGCCAAGGCCACGCTTCCGGTACCGGCCTCGCTCCTCACCCCCGGACTGAACACCATCGTCGCCACCTATGCAGGAGACTCCAACTACAACAGCTCCGCTTCGACCGCGCTCAGCATCTCCTACACCGGCCCCTTCACTCTCAGCTCCACCGCTTCCGAGGTCGATCTCACCAACGGCACAGGCGCGGCCTCGCTCACGCTCTCCGCAACCAACGGCAGTCCACTGGCTGAGATCGTCAACCTGTCCTGCGTCAACCCGCCGGCAGGGATCGCCTGTTCGTTCGATCCCGCAGCCATCGCCAAGGGCTCGACAGGAGCCGTCGTCGGGCTCACCGTCTACGCCTCCAACCCCATCTTCACGCCATCGCTCAGGAAGACACAGACAGCCTCCAACGCAAGCCAGGCAGGCTCTCTCATCGGACTGGCCGCCATCCTCCTCTTCGGCTTTGCGAAGCGTCGCCGCGCCGCCATGGTTCACCTGTTGCCATGCCTGTTCGCAGGCGCCTTGCTCGTGCTCTCCGGCTGCAGTGGAGGCAACGCCGCAGGCACACCTCTCGCCGCCACCACAACCACTCTCGCAGCCACTCCAGCCCGCGCAGCCCTCGGCGCAAGCATGTCCTTTTCGGCAAGCGTAGCGGGTAAAGCCGGCGCCGCCGCTCCCGGCGGAACCGTCACCTTCTCTGAAGGATCCGCCGTGCTCGGAACAGCCACACTCGCCAATGGTGTAGCCACGTACAGCACCACAACCCTCACCAGGGGCGCCCACGCCATCGTCGCTTCCTACGCCGGAGACACATCCAACCTCGGCTCGGCCTCAGCCTCAACCCCCGCGGTCGTCTTCTACTCCACCACACTCTCGGTGAAGGCATCGGACGTGCTCGGCAACAGCAGCACCATCAACATCCCCGTCGTCGTGTACTAGCCCACCCCGCAGTCTTCCTTTCCGTCTCCAGGCAGGACCATGGCTTGCCACGGTCCTGCCCGGAGGCATTCGCCCAACCCGCTACCAGGACCGTCACTCGCAATCCATAGGAATGAACATGACATCCAGGCATATCCTGCATCGCCTCTCTTCGATCGTTACGATGATCGTCGGACTCTTTCTCTTCGTGCCCACGTCCGTCACGATGCTGCACGCTCAATCCACCCCGCGCCTGGTCCCTTATTTTGTGACAGCGATTGCAGGCAACGGTGCGGGCACCATCTTTACCACGGGTCAGGCGTGTCCTCATGGCGACGGTCTCAAGGCGCTCGACACCTACGGAACGGGATGTCTTGCCGTGGATGCAACCCTCAACAGCCCCACCTCCGTCGTCGTCGACAAGGACGGCAACATCTACTTCGGCGAAGCCAACCAGACCGAAGACTGGAACTACTCCGCACTGGTCAAGAAGATCGATGCCAAGACCGGCGTCCTCAGCATCTTCGCGGGCGGCAGCGCCACCAACCCGCTCGGCCCCTGCGACAGTCCCGACAAGAACGTCCCCGGAGGCGGCAACATCTACGGCGATGGCTGCGCCGCGACCTACGCCAACTTTCAAAGCATCTACAGCCTCGCCATCGATGCCAACTATCTCTACATCGCGGACTTCAACGGCAGCTTCATCCACAAGGTAAGCCTCGCCGCCACCCCGCTCCCCGGCCAGACCTACGCCCACGAGATTCAGGTCGTCATCGGCGATGGTACGCAACGGCTCACATGGGTCGCCGACGGTGTAGGGACCATGATGTACTTCACCTCCTCCATCGCCGTCAACGCCAGCAACACGCAAAGCGCCACGAAGATCGCCTTCACCGACGATCTCGGCACCGCCATTCGCGTCGCCGATCTCGGCACCCGTCAGACCACCACCGTCGTTGGCCCTGGCTGCTCCACCCTGGCTGCCGGCTGCAAGCCCGTCGCAGGATGCGCGGGCGCCGGCACCGTCAGCCCCGCCGGACCCAACAGCGCCAAGACCAACGCCGTCAGGGACCTCACCTTCGACAAGGATGGCAACCTCTTCTTCACCGAAAGCAGTTGCCTCAGCATCCGCGAGATCACCGCGCCCGTCGACGGAACCACGCAGAACAAGCTCGTCTTCGGCCTTGGCGTCAGCGGCGGAAGCGGTCTGCCTCTCTACGCGCAGGCCGTCACCGCCGGCGGCGCCGCGGCGCACCTCTCCGCGGGCCGCAGCATCTCGGCCGACCTCAACTCCCCGAACTCCGGCGTCATCTACTACATGGACTCGGGCAAGATGATCTGGATGTACGATCAGGCAACCGGCTGGATGCACCAGATCTTCGGCGTCACCGGTACGGCAAACACAGGCTGCGGAGGATCCTCCGTGACTCCCTGGAACAATTGCCCCGCGCCCTACGCAACTCTCTCGGCGCCCGCGTACGGCAAGATCTCGACCGACCAGGCCGGCAATCTCTACATCGCGACTCCCGATAACTTCGTCCGCAAGATCGCAGTCGGCACCGACTTTATCGGCACGGCTCCAGCTTCCGCCGTAGCCTATCCGGGAACCGGAACGCAGTACGCGATGCTGCATGGCGCGCCCGTCACGGCCGTCTCCGCCGCCGCCCCGTTCACTGCCTCTGCGGGCCTCACGATCGGCGCCGTAACCCAGTCCGCCTGCAGCAGCGTCCTGGCCGATGGCCTCTACGACTGCCCTTCCACCCTCACCTTTACGCCCGTCGTCAATGGCCTCGCCAATGGCACGCTCAGCGTCAACGCTGGCGCTTCCAACTACCCGATCCAGGCCGTCGGAACGGGTGTCCCGGCAGTCGTGACCACGACCGCACTCACCATCACGCCGTCTACGGTCACCACCGGTCAGGCCGTCAGCTTCTCCGCACTTATCACGCCCGCCTCGACCGCCACAGGAACTCCTTCGGGAACGGTAACCTTCTACAACGGCTCGACGCCGATCGGAACCGGAACGCTTGCCGCTTCGGGCGTAGCCTCCTTCTCCACCTCTGCACTCGCAGCCGGCAACTACACCGTCACCGCAACCTATCCCGGCGATAACATCTTCGCCGCAAGCACCTCCAGCGCCGTAGCCCTCGTGGTCAACAATCCCGTTGCCACCTCCACCACCCTGACTGCCTCCGCCACGACTGCCTTCACCGGCGTCTCGCTCACCTTCAATGCCTCGGTTGTTCCAGCCACTGGCGCCGCTGTTCCCTCCGGAAGCATCGTCTTCTACGACGGAGCCATCAAGCTCGCGACCGTGGCTCTCCAGTCCGGCAAGGCCGCCTACACCACCTCGTCGCTCACCGCCGCCACCCATCCCATCACCGCCGCCTATCTCGGCGACACCACCTTCCTGACCAGCGTCTCGCCCATCGTCAACGTCACGGTAAGCAATCCCGTCTCCACCTCGACGGTGTTGAGCGCCTCGGCAACCACCGCGGTCTCCGGAACCAGCATCGTCCTCACCGCCACCGTCGCCCCAACCTCAGGCACCGCCGCTCTCACCGGGTCCGTGACCTTCTACGACGGTGCGGTCTCCATCGGAAGCAGCGCCCTCACCTCCGGCAAAGCGACGCTCACAACCTCCACACTCTCCATCGCGACCCACAGCATCACTGCGGCCTACACCGGAGACACTGGCAACGCCGCCTCCACCTCTGCAGCGCTTTCCATCGTCATCACACCCATCCCGCCCGACTTCAACGTCGCCTTCGCACCCGCAAGCGGCACCGTCTCTCGCGGAGGCACCATAACCTCCGTCCTCACCGTCACGCCTCAGGGAGGCTTTGCTCAACCGGTAACCTTCACCTGCGCCGGCCTCCCCCTGGAAACAACCTGCACCTTCAGCCCCGCAACCGTCACCTCGGACGGCGCTCACGCAGCCTCCACCACCCTCACCCTCCAGACCAACGTGAAGACCGCGGCCCTGCATGCGCCACTTCATCCAAACACCCGCCCCGGAGCCGGAACTTACGCAGCATTCACCTTCCTCGGCATCGGCAGCTCCTTCGGGGCGGCCTTCTCCAGACGCCGCAACGCGAATGGAAGCAAACGCTGGATCCGTCTCTGCTCCCTTCTCCTGCTCACGCTCGCCTCATTCGGCGCAGCCATCGGCTGCGGCTCAAATCCACCTCCACAGACGCCCACCGGTGTATCGACCATCACAGTCACCGCCACCGCCGGCACTCTTGTGCATACAACCTCCTTTACTCTGACGGTGCAATAGATCCGATTGCCGTAAGAATTCACTTCAAAAGATCCCGCCCGGAATATCGGGCGGGATAAGTTTTGGCAGGGCATTCTCTTTCGTTGCGAGCGCACCTCAAGCCTTCCCTACAGTATGGAGATCGGGTCTCGATTCTGCTCCGGAGGCCAAATTTTCCTTACTCAACAATTTTCTGGGTCGCTACTCCTGAGTCGCGTGTTGAGATCGAACCGTAAGGGTGAGCAGCGCGGGCAGCCTAGCTTCGACCGGGAGTCTGGCTAAAGCCCCGCCGTTTCAACATGACCGCAAGACGGCTTGCCGCCACGCCGTAGCCAAGCATAACGTGCTTTATATTCTATTAACGACCGCTCAACTAGCGACCGCATCATAGGATGGCCGCGAAACCGTTGCGCTTTCATCGAAATACAGAACGCATCATTATCTGACGTTTGCGGCCGCTTCTGGAATCGAGAGGCGGAGGCAGTCTCGATGACATGTGTCTCCTGATGACATCGCCCGGCACGAACGGCTATGGGTTTGCGCTGAGAGCCTCGACAGCCTGGGGATTGAGCGCAAAGCCTTGTTTGACGAAAACAGGCTGCCTCGGAAGTACGTTCATCTGGAGGAGCGTACTATCGTCGTCTGCGAGGAACACCCATCGAAAGCTGCCGAAGATAAGGAGATAGACATGTGCCGCCACAGGCTTACCGTTCAGGGTTCCAGAGACGTCTGCGCCTTTCTGCCATGCGGCATCGTAGCTCTCTCTGCTGGAGGGAAGCTGCATTGTGGCAAGAGCAGCGGGGCTCACGCCGTCACGCACGGAGTTCAGGCTGGCCATTGCCTCCGGTTCGCCAAAGGATGGCGCCACGATGTTGTACTTACCGTTTTGCGTTGGATGTGTCGTTGCTCGCAACAAGAGAATCTGCGCGGCCGCGGGGTCGAGGCTGGGCAAGAGTTCGAGATCCGGTCGCACCGGCAGTTCGCTGTTGCTTCCCGCGCCGTTCTGGGTGATTGAGATATGCAGCCTGGTGCGGGTCTTGTCCACCGTATCGACGTAGCGTATCGCCAAGGTCTGGTTGTTGGAAGAAGCCTGCAGCCACTGATAGGCGTCGTCGAGCCGATACTCGTTCGCGAAATGGCCCTCCGAGGAACCGATCGCATAGCTATACTGCGTTGACACATCGTAACCCTGTTTGCTCTTCTTGATCGTGAACGTATCCTTGCCGGCGATGGCGCCATGAAAGCGAATCTCATAGGTCAGTTTCTGGCCGAACAAGGCAAGCGGAGAGGAGAGAAGAAGAAAAGCGATCAGTGCACTGCGCCTCATAAGACGTCCTCGAAAGATTTGGTTGCTATCTCTTGCCAATGGCGTAAGCGACGCCTGTGCTGAAGGACTTCGGATTGAACTGGCCTCCCAGACCAAAGTATTCCTTGTATCCATATTCGAAGATGCGCCACGAGACAGGCCCTTTGATTGTGCGCTCTACTCCCGCATTTGCATCGATCTCGGAATCGGTCGAAGAGTGTCCTGCGCCATCGTTGTACCGGGCAAACCCTATCAGAAACTCTCCGTAGGGAACGAAGCTTTTGAAGTGGATTTGTGCGCGCGGACCTACGGCGACAGAGTCGTATTTCTGACTTGTTCCAAGTATCTGTCCGCGCACGTCGTAGGAAAGAGCCACTCGTTTCGTGCCGACCAGGTGGCCGCTCACGCCGAAGGTCGGGCCATACAAGTAGTTGGTGTCGACCAAGTTCGTGAATTTGCTCGCTGTAAAGTCGACATACGCGCTGGTCTGAGCCTGTGCGCGCCATAGGGGTGCGCACGACAGGAGCAGTGTCGCAAGAAAAGTTAGTTTCATCGTGCATCCTCCGAATTCCGGCATACCTGCGAGCTTCCTGGAAAAGGGTCTGTGCGGCTAGTTCGACGTTGGGGCCGCGACGGTGAAGACGACCGGTAGCGTTACTGTTTGACCATTCGGCCCGGTTGCGGTGACGTTCACGTTATAAGTGCCCAGGGCGGTAACGAAGCTCTGCTTGCTGTTGCTGCTTGCGCAGCCGCTGAAGAGAGTGGAACTGGCACAGACGAGAGCGAAAGCTGGAATCAACAGCCATACCCTGTGCCGGCGAGCCTTGCGGCGAAGGATGATGAATAGGAGGACGCTGATCCCTATCGCGACCCAGTTTCTTCCGAAGCCTGCTTGCCCAGGCCCAATCACAGCCGGGTTGACGTTTGTGAAGAAGGTCACCTGAGTGTACTGCGGCGTTGGAAAGAGAGGGGTGGGTGCGAACGGGAGGGTCGAAGGAGTGAAGCCGCAGTCGGTGTACATCGGCATTCCCGAGCAGGAGAACGTCACTGCGCCGTTGAGTGTGTTCGTCGGTGTGACGAACATATCCAGTTGCGTAGTGGCTCCAGGATAGGTAACCGCAATATTGCTCGGCAGCGCGGTGGCCGGATTAACCAGTATGGACGTGAACGACTGCGGCAATGCCGTGATGTTCAGGCTGTATGCTGTCGAGGTCGATGTCGAATAGTTGGCATCGCCACTGTATACCGCGGTAATGTTATAGGTTCCCGCCGCGAGACCGAAGTTCTGGTAATACGCCGGCGTGGTGACGGTAGCCGCTACGAGGGTATCGGGGAGCGAAGCGATGCCGGTGGACGCGTTGATCCCGACTGTGCCGAGCAGAGTCGTTCCAGCGTAGAAGCTGAACGAGCCGGTGGGTCGACCCGACGCAGCGCCCACGGTGGCGGTGAACGTGATGGCGTTGAACTGCGCCACGGGATTCGGCGCGGCTGTGACGACCGACGTCGAGGGCGCGCCGGCGATGGTAATAGCAAGTGCCGACGAGGTATTGGCCGCGTAATACGTGTCCGACGAATACACCGCGGTGATCTGGTGCGCGCCGATCGGAATCGCCTGGGAGATGGTAAAGGTAGCGGAGGCCGAGGAGCCGGAACCGCTTCCAAGCGTCGTGACTCCGAGCGTCTGACCGTCGACGAAGAAGGTCACGTTACCCGTTGGGTAGCAGGTTGGCGCGGCTGTGTTGCAGGCAGTCGCGGTCACCGTTGCGATGACACTGAATGGCAGCGAATACTTCGGTGTCACGCTGGGAGTTGTGAGTGCGACGACGACGCCCGTCCCCGTGAGGGTTGCGCCGGTTCCAGAGAGATTGAGCACGGGTGAGGTAGAGTTCACCGCATTGGAGTTCTGCTGGGTGAAGGTCGCGGATACAGTCTGCTTCAACACCGTGCTGGTGGGCGAGAAGACTGCGGAGAAGGCGCAGGTAGCGCCAACAGCCAGGCTCGTTCCGCCGGAGCATCCCGCAGAACCGGCCCCGCTCACGGTGAAGTAGTTGCTACTGCCCGAAGGAGTGAACAAAGGAGAGCCGAGAGTGGCCGCGGCCGATCCGACCTCTGTTTCGACCAGGTTGAGCAGTGGGCTGCTGGAGCCTACGTTGGTGGGACCGAAGTTATAGGTCACCCCAGCGCGGCTGTCCGCCAGCAGGCGATTGTTGCCGGAGTCGAGAATGACCAGGTTGCCGCTGGGCAGAACCGCGAGACCGAGCGGGTTGTTCAGGCCCATCTCATCGACCGCTGTAAAGGCAGCGCTTCCGCTGTCTCCTGGAATGCCCTCCACGGCGCTCACCAGCCCATTTGCCGTGACGGTGCGAATGGTGTCGTTTCCGCTGTCCGCGACGTAGACGTTTCCTGCTGCATCGACGCCTAGACCGACAGGGCCGTTGAGTTGGGCGACGTTGGCCTGACCGCCATCTCCTCCGTCACCCGCCACGCCCGTGCCCATAAAGCTGGTCACGAGGCCGCTGGTGGCGACGATCTTGCGTACCTCGTTGTTGCCGGTGTCGGCAATGTAGATGTTCATGTTCGAGTCGATCGCCAGACCGGTCGGACCGTTGAAGGCCGCTTGCGTGGGGGAGCAGTTATCGCCAAAGGAATCGATGGTCAAGGTGGTGCTCGAGCAGATGGTGGATGCTCCACCAGCGACCAGCGAGACATACCCGATGGGAGAGATCTCCCGGACGATGTTGTTTCCTGTATCGGATACATACACGTTGCCGTAGATGTCCGCCGCGAGACCGGCCGGTTTCGAGAACTTTGTGAAGGCCCCAAGACAGCCGTCACCTTCGCTATCGCGCGCGTCGCCGCAGACGGTTGTGGCTCCGCCGGCGACAGTGGAGATGATTCCCGTAACCGGGTCCACCACGCGCACTACGTTGTTGCCGGTATCGGCGATATAGACGAGATTGCCTGGAGTTACAGCGACTGCCGAAGGCGAGGAGAGAGTTGCCGCGGCAGCCTGGCCACCGTCGCCTGTATAGCTCGCAGTGCCCGTGCCGGCAAAGACGGTGACCGCTCCAGTCGTGCTGTAGGCGACGACACGATTGTTGCCTGTGTCGGCGACATAGGTGTTGCCGGTAGCGTCGACGGCGGCGCCCTGGGGCAGTTTCAGGCCGGTGGCAGCCACGCTCGTCACGGCGCCGGGATCGAGGGCGACCTCAGCCGCGATGCCGCTTCCCTGCACGCCGATAGAGGCGACCCCGTTCAAAAGTGAGGAGACCCTGAGCACGCCACTCTCGCGTGCGCCGGTGGTGGGCTTGAAGGTGACCGGCACGAGGCAGTCCCGCGTGGCGTCGGCATTTGCCGTACACGACGGCGTTCCGACGGTAAAGTCGGTGTTGCCGGTGATGGTGAAGGGATTGTCGGCGGGTCCATCGCCCGCGGCGAAGTGGATGTCCAGCATCTGCGTGACGGACGTGCCCGTGGCAACGGATGGGAAGTCCCTGCCTGTGGCCAACTTGCGGATCAGGTCATGGCCGCTGTCGGAGATGTAGACGTTTTCATCCGCGTCCACGGTGACCGACATCGCGCCGTTAGGATTGAGCGTAGCAACGGTGCCGGGGCAGTTATCCCCGTAGGCATCCGTGGTTCCATAGAGCGGAGTGCAGCCTGCTCCGCCGGAGGTTGTGGTCACACCGTAGGTGCCGGCTACCACATGGGTGTAGCCGGTGGTCGCATCGAGAAAAAAGATGGAGTTGTAGTCGTTCTCGGAGATGTAGACGTTTCCCCGGGAGTCCAGGCGAATCTTGCGGGGCGCGAAGGTCGTAGCCGCAGTAGCGCCGGAGGCGACGGTGGTTCCGACGATGCTCGTTCCCAACGCGTACTGGCCGCTGATATATCCATTCGTGCCGGCGCCCCACACGGTGTAGATGCTGCCGACAACCGGGGTTATCCCTTTGTTCGTCGCAGAGATCAGCTTGGCTGCGGCGGCGCCACCCTCGTACACGACTCGTACGGAACTGTTGCCAAAGGCTGCGATGAAGATATCGCCAGCCGCATCGATGTCCACACCCTCGGGAGTCGTGAGCGTCGCAGAGGTTGCAGGGCCGCCGTCACCCGTATAGCCGGAGGTCGCCGTGGCCGATCCCGCGACGACGGTGACGATGCCGGTGGCAGCGTTGATCTCGCGGATCTCGTTGTTGCCGGAGTCCGCGATATACACATTGCCGGAGTTATCGACTGCGATTCCACGGGGTCCGCTAAAGTGGGCGCTCGTGGCCGGGCCGCCGTTGCCGCCGAAGCCGCCCGATCCGCTTGCCGATTTGCCGGTGCCGCTGAGCGTACCGCCGACAAGAGTCAGAAGGCCAGTCGTGGCGCTGATCTTCTGCACAACATTGGTGCTGTAGCCGGTGATGTAGATATCGCCGTTCTTCGCCACGGCGAAGCCGCGCAACGCTACGCCATAGTAGGTGTAGCCTCCTGCCGAGTTGCCGAGACCGTCACTCGCGGGGCATCCGTCGCCGTAGGAGTCCGTGGCATTCGCACAGATGGCTGCTGTACCGGAGGTTGGTCCCAGCGTGCCGGCGGCCGTCGTAACTCTTCCGGAGCGTGCGTCGATCCGGCGGAGCGCCGTGTGATTGAGCGAACTGAGGTCGAGGAAGTAGATGTTCCCCTGAACATCCACGTTGATATCGTGGATGTTCCCCAGTGCCTGACCTGCGCCCAGAACGACGGAAGCGGATGTATTCTGGCATCCATCGCCGTAGTTGCTGTAGTTGATGGCCGTATTGCTGGTCGGTTTGCAAGCTGTTTGGACCGGAGGATTCGCCGTGAGCGCCGTACCGCCGCCTGCATAAGACTGGATGGTGTAAGGCAAAGCATAAGGCGCCTGCGCGTATAGGTTCGCGGCTGAAGCCAGCGAGAGGACCGCCAAGGTGCTCGTCAGCGCCTTTCCCATTCGTGCTGCAACTACCGATGTGACTTTCATGTGTGCCTCCCAGGGCGGCTGAGGTGATTCGTAGAACTGCACGGCGTTCGCTTTCGTTTAGAAATAGATCGTTGCGGCGAACTGCATCTTGCGGCCGTTCGTGGATGTATTCGCGTTATTCCCATAGGTGGAAAGCACTCTGCCGAACTGCGTCGTGTTGGTGCCGGTGATCAGATTGCCGAAGACCTGGCATTGGCCGGACGGGCTGTAAATCGTGCCCGTTCCGTTGACCTGAGTGAGGGGACCCACCGCTGAAGTCGTGCAGGAGTAGCTGGCATAGGGATTTGCGAGGTTCGGCGTGTTGAAGACGTTGAAGGCCTCCGCCCGGAAATTCAGCCGCATGCCCTGGCGGATGCGCGCCATCGGGAAGTCGCGACCGACCGTCATGTTCGTCAGGATGTAGCCAGGACCGACGAAGCTGTTGCGCGACTGGTTGGAGAAGGTTCCGGAGATCGGATATTGAAAGGCGTTGATGTTGAACCACTCCGTCACCTTGTCCGTGCGATGACGGTTGGAGGGCAGTCGCGGATTCATACCCGGGATCACCTGGGCTCGCTGTCCCGGTTCATCGTTGAAGGCCGAATCCGAGTTCATCGTCACACTGAAGGGCGTACCGGTGTGAGCGAGGTATTGTCCGCTATAGACCCAGTCGTTCAGGATGGCGCGCGCGATGAAGTTCCCGGTCGTGATTCTTGGGAATCGCGTCACCCAGCCCAATGTGTAGTTGAACTTGACGTTGTTGTCCGAAGGGCCGTAGTCGGACCTCAGGTTCAGCACATTCGGAACGGCGTTGGAAGTCGTCTGACCGTTGGTCTGGGTGTCCATCGCCTTCGCATAGCTGAAGGAACTGAGGATCGTCAGATACTTGCCGCCACGCTGTGTGTACTGCAGTTGCAGAGCGTTATAGCTGGAGCTGCCGGCCGAAAGGATATCGACGATTCCCTGTCCGCCCACGTTGAATGGCGCGTAACGGGCACGGAGCTTTCTCTGGGGTGTCGAGGTGCCGGCGCCGCCTTCCGCCTGGTAGATGGTAGGTGCGGGCTGGCCGGCGGCAATCTGGGCCGCCGTCGGGTTGTAGTTGAGGCAGTAGACCGTGGGGTTCGCCTGTCCGAAGCCGGTGCATTGGGGGTCGACCAGCGTTGGGTTGAGATCGAGCGGAATCGTCAGCTTGCGCGCCATACGGCCGATGTAATTTGCATCGAGAACACCGGCGTGAGGAATGTGATATTGGAAGCCGAAGTTCATGCCTTCCACGTACGGCGTACGGAAGTTTGGATCTGGAAAGAAAATAGAGAACGGCGCAAAGAAGAGTGGGTTCTTGGGATCGAAGGTCTGTGGCAGCGTCAGTACGGAGTTGTTCGGGACGCCGGTGCTGCTGTAACCAAAGGTTGCCAGCGGAACGGAAGCTCCTCCCGGAGGCTGAGACTCCGTGGCGAGATAGTGGAAGGGTTCACCGACGCCGACGACGTTGGCATTCGGTCCATCGAAGAAGATACCGAAGCCCGCGCGTAGCAGGAAGCGCCCGTTGCCCTTGACGTCATAAGCGAGACCGAGACGGGGCGCGATACCGTTGTAGTCCGTCGGCACCAGCGAAGGCAGTACGGTTGGGTCGCCTGGGAAGCCGAGGCCCGGAGGCGCGCCGGGAAAGACGCGGGACTGAAGTCCGGGCACAAAGGTAGCGGAATGCCCATGTGGCTCAAACCACTGGAATGGCAGCTCATAGCGAACGCCGAGGTTGACCGTCAACTTCGGCGTCGCGCGCCAGTCATCTTGGAAGTAGGCGAAGACGTCATGCTGGATGCCGCCTTGTATGAGTCGGTTCTGAACCGTCACGGAGTCCAGCAGTCCACCAAGCGCATCGGCGTTCTGGATGGTTGTGTAATCGACGTTGAAGCCGAGGCTGCCCGCATAGTCGGAGCGGTTGAGATACTGCAGACGAAGGAAGTCGAAGCCTCCCTTGAAGTTGTGGCTACCCTTCGTCCAGGTGAAAGCCTGTTGAACCTCCACGTTCTCGTTGATGTGGTCGGAGTATCCTTGGCCGGAGCTGCCGAGCGTAAAGCTGCCAAATCCGATCGAAGGCAGAACAGGCTGCAGCGGCGTATAGAAGTTGGCGCCGAAGTCATTGAGAGTGCGTGCGTCAGTTGGCATCTGGGTCGTCTCGAACCGCTTATAGCCGACGCGCGTGGTGCTGAGGATGTTGGGTGTGAGGATCCAGGTGAGACCGACGTTGCCGAAGTTGCCATGAACCTGCGCATGAACCAGTTCATAGGTCGCCACGCCGGTGGACTGCGAGTTGACGCCCGGAGGCGACATTGAGCTGGAGGTGAAGACGTTATATCGGGCATCGACGGTGCGCTTGGAATCGACGATCCAGTCGGTACGGATCAAAAAGTTCTTATCGGCGGTCGGCGCAGGCGAGGTGGTCACTGCGAATCCCGGCTGCGAAACAGAGTTGGGAAGGGGTACAAACGTGCTTTCGATCTTCTGTATGACCGGGTTGAAGCA
This sequence comes from Granulicella rosea, assembly GCF_900188085.1. GTDB lineage: Bacteria > Acidobacteriota > Terriglobia > Terriglobales > Acidobacteriaceae > Edaphobacter > Edaphobacter rosea. Next base: position 16,630 of record NZ_FZOU01000010.1, on the reverse strand, counting down.
GGGAGAAGGAAGTTCGTCGTAGGGCATGTACGTCGGCTGCAAACTGGTCGTCGTTCCGCCGGCGTTGCCGTAGTTATGGGTGGCTGCGAAGGTGCTCGCCTGATTGAGCAGTGCGATGCACGGCGAGGTGGCCGGGCCGCCCGCCTGCGCCGAGGCGTAGTTGTAGGTATCGATGACGTTTTGTGGGTTCACGCCGCCCGCGCCTGGAATCGAGACCGTGTTGCCGACCTGGATGGGATTGATCATGCGCCCGATGGTGAGCACGCCGTTGACGGTCTGGTTCGTCTGATCGGAGAAGTCGGCGCACTGCGCCATGCCGGGAAACGCACCGTTGGGGTTGCACGGATGCACCCCTACGCCGTTCGCTCCCAGGCCGCGATCCTGGGCGCTCGGCACAAGCGCTTTTCCGGTGGTCTGCAAATGTCCGATGAGTTGCTGGTAGGCAGCGAAGAAGTAAAGTTTATCCTTGAGGATCGGCCCGCCGATCGTTCCGCCGAACTGATTCTGATTGTTCTTGGGATTGACCTGCGTGATGTAGTCGGTCGCGTTGAACATCTGGTTCTGCAGATAGTCCCAGACCGCGCCATGAAACTGATTCGTTCCCTGCCGTGTGAGTACGTTGAAGACCGAACCCGCATTGCGACCGTACTCCGCCTTGAAGTTGTTCTGCAAAATGCTGACCTGGTTCAAAGCATTGGGCGTGGGGAAGTTCACGCCGGTGTTGTAGAACAGATTGTTCCAGAACAGACCGTCGAAGAGCATGAGGTTCTGCGTGGTTCTTCCGCCGGACGCGCTATAGGTCGGGCCGCCCGTGTCCCCGGTAAAGGTAGCCGGAGCATTGACGTTCACAACGCCCGGCAGCAACGCCGCCAATGCGACGACATTGTGGCCGTCGATCGGCATATCTTCGATCAACTGCTGGGGAATCAATGTCGCGATCGTTGCCGACCTCGCATCGACGACCGAGCCTTCCGTGTCCTGTACGACGATCGTGTCGCTGGCCTTTCCCACCGAAAGCTTCACTACTTCCTTGATGTTGGAGTTGGCATCCACGGTGATTCCTGTGATCGCCTCGGTTTCAAACGTGGGTGCGGTGATGGTGAGGGTATAGGCGCCGACAGGGAGGCTCGACATCTGGAACTCGCCGCGACTGGTCGATTTCACCGTGCGGGTAATGCCGTGCGCGTCGTCGGTTGCGGTGATCGAGGCGCCGGCGACAACGGCGCCGGTCTGGTCGACCACGTTGCCGAAGATCGAACCGGTGTTTTGTGCCTGCGCCGAAGTCAAGAATCCCGCGACAAAGAGCAATGCCGCGAGCAGGCTTGCCAGTCGTCCGTTCTCGCTGCGAGATGCAGCGCTTTTCGCGATCCCGGTGCTCTGCGTTTCCTTTACCATGTTTCCCCCAGTCGACCCGATGTCGGGCAATGCGATACAGATTTCACAACGTTCGCGATCTTTGTCCGCTCGCCGTGGCAAGCGAAGAGAGGCTGTTTACGCCGGCGATGGCGCAGTCAACCTGGTGGAAGCTGCGCGCAGACGAGTAGCGCGGGCAGAGATATCAGTGTGCCCTCGCCCCCCCCCGACACGCCGGTGGAGCTCAATTCGGCGCAGAAAAACCGATGTGCGGGAAGGGCGGCAGCCAATCTTAGGCAACGTTGCCAATGTAAGTTGAGTGAATTCTGCGGCTTGGCAATCTCCATCATTCCCCGTAAATTTGAATCGTCCTAAACTTTGAAGAGTCGCGCGAACGAAAATCTACCGATGGCGAACGCCTCTGTCAAGATAAATTCGGCATCGTTGCCAAAATAAGCCTTCACCGTTTAGGTTTGTGGGTGTGACCGGGCAATCGACGACTTACCAAGGAGCTTTCATGAAGCAGTGGATCAGGAACACAATGCTTGCCGGCATGTGGCTGTTGCCGGTCGTCACTCATGCCGTTTCATGCGATGCGCAGGCTGTCTCCGGTGCGCTGAAGGCCAGTCCGCGTGAGCCGGCGAACCCTGCTCTTCCCACGATCTTCATCGTGGGCGACTCGACCGCAGACATCAGCAGCGATACTGCGAACCAAGGTACCGCGGGAGTGCAGGGATGGGGCGTCTTTTTCCCGGTCTTCTTCGACCCCTCAAAGGTCAACGTGGTGAACGCGGCGCGTGGCGGCAGGTCCAGCCGGACCTTCATGAGCGAAGGTTTCTGGGACAAGGTGATCTTGCAGATGAAGCCTCACGACGTCGTGCTGATCCAGCTAGGGCAGAACGATGTCTTCCCGGTCAACGACTCCACACGCGCACGCGGAACGCTGCCAGGAACCGGTCCGGAGATCGAGGAGATCGACAACATGGTCACGAAGAAGCACGAGACGGTGCATACCTACGGCTGGTATATCCGCAAATACGTGCAGGACGCACGTGCAAAGGGGGCCACGCCGATCGTCCTGTCGTTGACGACTAGAAATGTCTGGAAGGATGGCCACGTCGAACTGGGCGTGGGCGAGTACCGGCAGTGGGCGCGCACCGTCGCGCAGGAAGAGCACAACACCGACTTCGTCGATGTAAGCGCCATCCTGGGCGCGGAGTATGAGAAGTTCGGCCAGGCAAAGGTAAATGGCCTGTTTCACGATCGCGAGACCGTTCACATGACGACGCCCGGCGCATACCTCGCTGCGCAGTGCATTGCCGCCGGACTCAAAGGGCTACCAGACGCGCCGGTCACGACATACCTGTCCGCCCTGGGCCAGCAGCTTATTCCGGTGAAGTAACGGAGCAGGCAATACCCATTGGCGGTCGAGCCGCATAAAGAGGCTGGTCACCTTGGAAGCGCCAACTCGCCGGTAACCTGGAGATGGACGGCACGCAGGTCGCCGGGGGCCGGTTGCGAGCCTCCGACGGAGATGGTGTACTCTCCCGGGAGTTCGTGCCTGTCGCCGTTGCGGTCGACCTCGCTGAGGGCTCTCGCGTCGAGCGGAAACGTAACGTCCCGGCTCTCACCGGCTGCAAGATGAACTCTCTGAAACCCCTCGAGCGCGAGGCGCGGGGACTCGGGTGTCCGCGGAGGAGTCACATACAACTGCACCACCTCGTCACCGGCCACAGGACTCGTATTTCTCACGTTGACGCTGACCTTCACAACTTCGCCGGCGCGGACCGCAGGTTGCGAAACCGAGGCTTTGCCATATTCGAACGTCGAGTAACTCAGCCCAAAGCCAAACGGGTATAGCACCGGGCCCTGAAAGTAGCGGTACGTTCGATTCGCCATCGCGTAATCCGAAAACTCGGGAAGATCCGTGACGGAACGGTAGAAGGTGACCGGCAGTCGCCCAGCCGGGTTGTTCTTACCTGTCAAGGTCTCCGCGATCGCCGTGCCTCCGCTCTCGCCCGGATACCACGCAGCAAGCACCGCATTGGCATGCTCCTGAGCCCACGGGATCGAGACTTCGCTGCCGGAGGTGAGTACGACCAACAGCGGCTTGCCCAGCTTGCCGAGCTCCTCCAGCAGGTGCTGCTGCACAGCCGGCAGGCCAATCATGGTCCGGTCTCCTCCCGCGAATCCCTCCGTATACACCGGCATCTCTTCGCCTTCAAGATTCGGCGAAAGCCCCACAAACGCGACGACCACATCGGCCTTGCGTGCGGTCGCCAGGGCCTCGTCGAGCATGGGCTGTGCAGGCGGCTGCCATTCGAGATCGACGAAGCGATCCTCGCTCGAATGCATGTATTCCACTCTGATCGCGTGAGGCTTCGTGTCGTTGAAGACCACCTTCAGATCCTGGTAACGCGCATGATCGTCGAGCACCTCTTTGTCGTCCAGGTAGAGACGGTAATGCAAGGGGGAGTGTGCGGTAGCACTCGTCGGGTCGTAGGTGGTCGAGCGCTTGATGCAGCGGAAGCTCAGCATATACTCTCCCGCAATCGGAGGCACAAGCTCGCCGGTCCAGCGCACGGCGAAGTTCCCAGGCGGGACGCCGGATGCTGGCGAGACGCGATTCCAGTCGAAGTTCACCTTCGCGTCGATGCGTGTGGCGAGCGGCTGCCCCGTGAAACCGCCATCGGCAAAGAACTCTGCCTTCAGTCCCGTCCGCATGCTCTTTTCATCCGGACGCAGATACTGGGAAGGTATGGGCGCCGGCAGGCCCGCCGCAAGGATCGAACCTGGCGCATACAGCACTCTGTCGACTCCGAACTCTCTGCGTAGCCCCAGCAGTGGAGTCACGGGCTCCGCCGCCTCTCCGTTGTAGTTCCCTTCAATCGCCTCCAGCAAATCGGCGGTTGGCCCGATCGCGGCAATGGTCGCGTCCTTGTTTTTTATCGGGAGGATCCCATCGTTCTTCAGCAACACCAACGATTCGCGCGCCGCCCGAAGCGCCAGTTCGCGGTTGGCGGGCGTATCGATCGACGACGCCGACAACCGGTCGTAAGGAACGCTTCCCGGCGGATCGAACATACCCAGACGGAACCGTCCTGCAAACAGTCGTTCCACAGCGATGTCGAGCTCCGCCTTCGATACCAACCCGGACTTCACTGCCAGGGCAAGCGCGCGATATGCGCTGCCGCAATCCAGATCGGTCCCTGCTTTCAGGGAGACCGCCGACGCGTGAGCATCGTCGGATGCGAAGTGATGGCCCCGGTAAACATCCGCCACGGAATCGCAGTCCGAAACCACGAATCCGTCGAACTTCCAGGCGTCGCGCAGATGCTTCTGTAAGAGCATGTCGCTCGCGCACGCCGGCTTGCCATCGATAGCGTTGTACGCACACATAATCGAGGCCGCGCGCCCTTCGACGATGGACGCGCGGAAGGCCGGCAGATAGGTATCCTCGAGGTCGTGATCGGAGATCTGCGCATTGAAGTGATGCCTGTCCTGCTCAGGCCCGCTGTGCACCGCGTAGTGTTTCGGGGTGGCGACCAGCAACAGAAATTTCGGATCGTCACCCTGCAGTCCTCGAGTAAACTCCACCCCCATGCGCGCGGTCAGGAAAGGATCTTCGCCGAAGGTCTCCTGCCCGCGTCCCCACCGTGGATCGCGGAAGATGTTGATGTTCGGCGACCAGAACGTAAGACCGGAGAACCGCCGGTGATCGCCAGCGCGTTGTGCCTCGTTGTACTTCGCTCGTCCTTCCGTACCGATCACATCCGCAACCTGTCGCATCAGCCCCGTATCGAAGGTGGCTGCCAGGCCGATCGACTGCGGAAAATTGGTAGCCACGCCGGCGCGCGCCACGCCATGCAGCGCCTCACTCCACCACTCATAGGACGGCACTCCAAGCCGCGGAATCGCGGGCGCTGCGTTCATGGTCTGCGAGACCTCCTCTTGGAGCGTCATCCTGGAGACGAGATCTTTGGCTCGCGCGACAGGCGTCAGTTCGGGGTTCAAATACGCGCAAGTCGCAGGCGTGCAGGCGATCGGCGTCTGGGCAAGCGCCGAACTAAAGCAGGAGATCGTGAAAAGCAGGACGACATAGGAGGTTACGTTCATGTTATTCCCTTATTCCAAATAGAGAGATACCTCAAGGCTTCGGTACGGCCAACGATCGCATCCCATTCGCACAGAAATCTCTTCCGTATTTCGGACTCGCGGGCTGGATCGAATCACTGATCGGATCGATTCAAATGCCCTTGCTTGCTGATTCAAATGCCCTTGCTTGCTGAAGGGAGGAGACGGCGCGTTTTGGGTAACGACGAGCCACGGCGAGTGCAACCCCGGCGAAAGCGAGATCTCGACTATCTCAACTCTGATGGAAACCACACTGTTCGACAAAGAGTTGGCGTCCTTTCGTCTCCACATGCTTACGGAAGGCGTCGCAGTTGCTCCAACTCAGCCTCGGGGTTCCAATGGTCACCTCCGGCAAGGAGCGCCGCCGGCGTGAGCCCCTTCTCTTCCTCCGGCGTCAAGGGAGAGTAGATTACGCTCCGCCGGTCTCCATTGACGCCTGGCCCGTGTGACCTGTACTCCCGATAAGTTGCGGTTTTCAGACGATCGCCCCATTCTCCCCAGCCTGCCGGATCGATCTTCTGCACGATCTCTGTGTCGTAGAAGAGGACCGTGGCGTAATCTCGCCATGGTCTTCCCAGGAAGATCTTTTTCCCCCCATCCTCACCGGTGATGCTGCAATGGAGCATGAAATATCCGGAGTCCAGTTGAAGGGATTGCCGGCTCTGCGCGGTAATCATCACGCCAGACCCCGGGCGCGAATGCAATTCGCAGTGGTTGAAGACCGCTTTAGCATTGCCGAAGATATAGTCCACACTGCCTTCGACGAAGCAGTCGTTGAAGAACTGACGATAGGCTCGGCAAGGTCTGGTCAAGTCGCCATGACACGCATCTCCGTTTGCATACAAGGTGTCCTGCGCACTTACGATTCGCACGCGATCGAGGATGGCCCGGTCAGAGTCCATCTGCAACGCGACAGCCTGTGAACGATCTTCAGGGAGCGGATGCTCGTCCCACCACGTATTGACAATGCTCAGGTTCTCCGCTTCAAACCCATTGGCCGAGACGGTGACGGTGCCCGACGTAAATGTGCTGCCGGTATTCTTCGACGAGTCGCCCCAGGTAATGACCGTATCCGATGGCTTGCTCCCCGAACCTACCAATACAATTCCCGGCTTCTCGATGCTCACCTTCTCGTGATAAACGCCGGGGGCGAGACGGATGATTGCGCCTTTATCCGAAGGCGCCGCGTCGATGGCCGCCTGTACGGTCCGGAACTGTCCGCGACCGCCCGGTCCGACAGTTAATTCTTTCTTTCCGCTCAGTGGGCTGGCCACCGCCGAAGTTGGCAGCAGCACGGCAAGACACGAGATAAGAAGGCGGCGACGGCTCATAGATTCTCCATCTTCTAACGACGTTTATTTCAGACTGCCCCGGACGCCTTCGCCAATCTGGATCGGCGTCGCGGCTCCCGGAACCACGACCTTTAGGTCCTTGGCGACAATCTCGGCAAACGAGATCGTCCCCGGCTTCGCTGCTTGAATATGCACATTCGTCAAGGTGATAGCTTTGATCGGCGATTCGGGCAGACCGACGATCATGAGAGCTTCTTTGGCTCCCGTGGCCACGACGTTCTCAATCGTGATGTCGTGAAAGTGCGGCGTCAGCCGAGTGACCGGGGCACTCACGACATTTGTCGGCATCTTCGGGTAGTAGGCGCTGATGGCGATCGGCGTGCCGACATCCTCCATCACCAGGTCGCGATAAGTGAAGTTTCCAATGTCGTTGCCTCGATCGCGATTGGACTTGATGCGAATTCCCGTCCCGGTTCCCTTGAAATGAACTCGTTCCACGCGGACGTTCTGCACGCCTCCAGCGATCTCACTCCCAATCGACAACCCATGCCCGTGCAAAAACTCACAATCCGTGATCACGATGTCATGGCTCGGCGCATCGGGTCCCGGAGACCCTGGCTGACCGCTTTTTATAGCCACATTGTCGTCCCCGGTATCGATGGTGACGTGATCGATGACGACATGTCCAGACGAAAAAGGATCGATCCCGTCCGTGTTGTGCGACGCACCCTCGGGGGCCAGAACCTTCATGTTGCGAAGGATCACATCGTCGCTGTAGTACGGCACGATCTGCCAGGATGGGGAGTTTTGGACGGTGATATTTTCCATCCGGATGTGCTTGCTGTAGCGAAACACCACCAGCCGCGGCCGCAGATATCCGGGTTCCCTGTGCCCCCACCAGGAATCGCCACGACCGTCGATGACTCCACCACCAGTGATGACGATGTTCTCAGCATGGTCGGCGCTCAGAAGCGGCTCCCGGCCGGGGTCGTGGAACTCCTGGATCGGCTTGAAATCGTCGTGATCCGAGGTTGCAGCCAGAACGGCTCCGGGTTCGATGTCCAGCGTCGTACCGCTCTTGAGCAGCAGCGGGCCACTGATGTAAGTCGCGGCGCCACGGAGCAGCACCACGCCCCCGCTTGATCCGCTACAAGCATCGATGGCTGCCTGGATGGCAGAGGTATCTTTCGTCACGCCATCGCCTTTGGCGCCGAACGTATGTACGTCGCAGCGTTTCTGACCCAAAAGTTCATTCGTCTGGATGAGTCCCAGAAAGGCCGCTCCACAGAGCAACTTCTTTGAAACGTGCATTGCGATCCTCTTCCGTGAAGGCAATACAAAAGCGTGCGCCTTCGGCATCGTTGCCATAATATACGGATTCGATTGCATGGCGGTCAACCGAAGACATCTCTCAACGTCCTCGAAGGCAGAGCGATCTACACGAAATGCTGCATTCTGCTTGGCCTGCTTTACTCCCGTGGCTATATCCGGAAGCAAGGAATATTCTGGCCACGTTGCCAAAATACCCGGCTAGTCGGTCAGTATTCCAACCGCAATTTACCTGGCTGCCGGCTCGTACCTCAGTTCTTGTCCACGGATCGGAAATTCTGCCCGAAGAGCACTCGTCGACCATGCCCGGGCGCCTGCTCGTGGGTTCAGCGAGCCAGTCCATCGCCGTTCTCCCTCGCCTCTTGGTGAGCGGCTGTGCTGGCCGCCGACGATGAGTCAGCAAGCCTGATAAGTCCGAGCTTCTCAAAAGATTCGACCAAATTGGCCTGAAGGCTGGCATTCGCGGGAAACTTTATCCACTCTTCCCAAAGCCGTGTGCAGTGGACGCGTTCGAGAAACCATTCCCGGCTTTTTGGATGCAACGGCTTCGCCATCGGTGTCGCTCCTTCCACCGTCCTGACCCTTCGTAGCCCTGCTACGACCTACAGTTGATGAGAACAAACCAAAATTTTGGCAACGTTGCCAGTATCGACAATTTAGCGAGCGACGATAACCCTTGTCAACTCGGCGCTTGCTCTTTCCAGGTAGCCTGCTTTTGCCCCTCGGCCGCACGTCCAGAAGAGCGGCCTCCGCGAAGAAGGCCCAGATAGATCACCAGGGAAGCCAGCCCCGCGCCGGACATGGCGAGGGTTGCGGCGACCTCGCTATGTTCGGGCTTACGTGCGCAGTAGGCCGCCAATAAGCCGCTCGAACCCGATCCGAAGATCATCAGGATGGAACGGAGAGCGCCCGAACCCGCGCCCGCCAGATTCGGTACCGGTTCCAGCGCCTCCAGCATAACGGACGGGCCGGAAAGGCCCGCGCCGAAGAGGGTGAGAAAGGCTGGCGCCACAATCGCTGCCGGTTGATGGAGTCTCATGCCCTGCAGTGCGGCGGCCGCCAGCGAAGCTAGAAAACTTATCCAGAGCCCGAGCGATATCATCTGGCCGGGTGGCCGTTGGCAGCGGCTGAGAATTCCGCTCGTGAGAGAGCCCAGGATCGTTCCTCCCGCAATCAACGTGAAGAACAAAGAGTAGACAGAACGCTGGACCGCCATTCGCTGCATGAGGATCAGAGGCGATGAGGAGATGAAGGAGAAGATGCATACGAAGTTGAACGCATATATCAGCGAGTAGCCGACAAAGTTGCGGTTTCTCATCAGGAGTCCGTAACTCCGCAGCACCTGCGCCGGATGCAGGCGTTGTCGGCGTGCCGGTGGAAGCGATTCCTGAAAGTCGAGTAGCAGCATGGCGATCATCGCGACGGCAAACGTGGCCTGCATATTGAAGAGAATCCTCCAACTGCCGAGTATCATGATGCCGTTGCCGAAGATCGGCGCCACAATAGGCATCAGACTGTTGCTCGTCGCGATCTCCGATATACGCCGACGCGCCTCGCTGCCCTGCAGCAGGTCGCGGACGATGGCCAACGGCAATGTTGTGGCAACTCCTGATGCGCAACCCTGAGCGAAACGGAAGGCCAGCAGCATCGTGAAGCTGCGCGACGCCGCGCACGCTATCGTGGAAGCGGCGAAAAGCAGCAGCGATGTCAGCAACACGGGTCTTCGTCCGAATCTATCGGCAAGAGGGCCGCCAATCAGCGGTGTCACAGCATAACCGGCGAGGAAGACGCTCATGATGAGTCCGGCACGGCCTGCGGCGATGCCGAGACTATGTTCGATCGCAGGGGCTGCTGGAAGCGTCATATCGATCGACAATGAGGTGAGAGCCGCGATCGACCCAAGCAAAACCGTAAACCGTGCGGATTGGGTTTCCATGAGAGTGCCTTCCCACAGCGCCTGCTGTTCAGCTAACTGAGCGGGCCTTGGCGAAGTATTCCGCATAACAGTCCAGAAGCGCTCGCTTCAGCTACCGATGTTTCCGACTGACGTAAACTGCTATCTGCGATCCTAGAGGATGATCTCCGTATGAAAAAACGCTCTACCGTAATCGATGTGGCTCGAATGGCGAATGTGGGGCCCTCCACGGTATCGCGTTTTCTGCGCGGGGTGAAGGTCAAGCCGGAGATCGCCCGGCGCGTCGCACAGGCTGTCGAAACGCTACGGTATGAACCGGACCAGACTGCGCGAGCCCTGCGAGTGGGACGAAGCCGGACCATTGGCGTCATACTGCCAAAGGTCTCCAATGTCTTCTTCAGCCAGTCGGTGCAGACGATCGAAGAAGAAGCGAGAAAACGAGGATGCGCCGTCATTCTGCTCACTCACCAGGATTCGCTCCACCAGCAAGCGGAACATCTGGCAACATTGCGGCGTTATCGCGTCGATGGTGTACTGATCGCGGCAACGGCCAGAACAACGCGGCAGGATATCGAGTCGGCGATCCATTCCGTTCCCGTCGTGGCCTTCGATAGCTTCTTTTCGGATGAGGTCGACGCCGTCCTTCTGCGCAATCGAGAGGCCGGTCGAGTCGCAACGGAGCACCTGCTGCGGCACGGATATGCCAATGTCACCTGCGTCACAGCGAAACCTGAGATCTACAGCTTCAAGGAACGGATCGCCGGGTACATTGAGGCGCTGGCGGCCCATCAGCTTGCGCCGCAACTGATCACTGCGCCCGACTATGAGCAGCTAAAATTCGTCCTGGCCGCCGCCATTCGAAGCAGGAATCGACCAGCCGCCATTCTTTCGCTTAGCGACTTTGCGACGCTGACCATCTTTACGACCTTCAGCGAACTCGGCATGAAGCCTGCGGATGCTGTACCACTTATCGGCTTTGACGACTTCGGCTTCGCCTCGCTGATCGATCCGCCGCTGACCGTCATCCGCCAGCCGATCGAAAGTATGGTGCGATATGCGATGAGTCTCCTGTTCAGCCGAATCGACGGAGAAATGGATGCGGCGCGACAGACAATTCTCCTTCCCGGAGATCTCATTTGCCGCAAGTCCTGTGGCTGTGTCTGAGGCGACGCTTTCCGTCCACGATATAGCCCAAGCGTCGTTATTCCAGGCGCACCGTCTTCACTGTGGAGCGAGGTCTCCAAACCAGTATGCGGCAGCTACGCCGCCATCCATCAGAAAGTAGCTTCCGGTAATGAACGCGCCATTCGCGGGGCGGATCGTTACATTGTCACGATGTACACCATGTTTGCTTCAGACATCCGGCCTCATGCGCTTCGCACGTCGTCCAGCCCGGCGATCTTCAACGCCGCCGCAGATAGCGGTTTAGAGTACAAAAATCCCTGACCCAGTCGACAGCCGAGGCGTACGAGCCATACGCGCTGGGCTTCATTTTCAATGCCCTCCGCAATCACCGCCAGATTGAGCGACTTGCCCAGTTGCAAGATCGAACGCGCGATAGCCCTGCTTTCGTGGGATTGCTCCAGATGACGCGTAAAGGATCGGTCGATCTTCAGCGCTTGAAACGGTAGACGATGCAGGTAACTCAAAGAAGAATAGCCGGTTCCGAAGTCATCGAGGTCGAGGCTGATGCCGATGGCGCGTAGTCCATCCAGCACATTCTTCGCATGGGCGAGGTCGCCTATCATCGCGCTCTCCGTCACTTCAAGCGTAAGGCACGATGCTGGCGCCTGCTGCAGGCTGAGGGCATTCGCGACCTTGTCGGCGAGAGCGACATCATTGAACTGCCGGGTCGAAAGATTGACCGCAATCGTTACATCCGGCGTTACAAAACCCGAGGTGCGCCACTCCATGAGTTGGCGGAGAGCTTCATGAAGCGTCCACTCGCCGATCGCAATAATGAGCCCACACTCTTCAGCGTAGGGGATAAACTCCATCGGCGGAATCATGCCTCGTACCGGATGCATCCAGCGGACCAGGGCCTCATATCCCATGACCTTTCCTGTATCGAGACAGACCTTTGACTGGTAGTGCAGGACGAGCTGTTGCCGGGCGATCGCATGGCGCAGGTCTGCCTCCAGTTGCACTCGTTTCAACCGTTCCCTGCGCATCTGCGCGCCGAAGACGAGCGTTGCATCCGCCCCCATATTCTTTGCCTGGTGCATGGCAATTCCCGCATTCTCCAGCAATTTTCCCGGATCCTCATGCCCTTCGTCTCCCATGGCGATGCCGATCGAAATCGAAATGGACAACAATTCCTTGTCGCATGGGATCTCGGCCAGCATGGTATGCAGACATTGGGCGTAGGTGATGGCGTCCTCCACCTCCGTGACGCCACCCAGGACCACGGCAAATTCGTCGCCGCTCACACGCGCTACCAGGCTGTGACGAACGTCCTTGACGGTGGATTCCAAGCGGGCCGCAATCTCGATCAGAACCAGGTCTCCATGACCCTCGCCGAAACGATCGTTGACCTGTTGGAAGCCATCGATGTCGAAGAGCAGGAGTGCGAAGGTCTTTCCATCTCCTGCCGTATCCTCAATTCTCCGTTCCAGTTCCTCCAGCAGCGAGCCGCGGTTATGAAGCGACGATAGCGGATCGCGTGAACGTTCGTGAGTGATATCGCGATTCGAGCCGACCGTGCGCAGAGACCGGCCCGAAGGATCGCGAACGACGGTGCCGCGACTCAGGATCCATCGCCAGTCGCCATTCTCATGACGTATGCGGTACTCACGCGTAAATTCGGAGGTGATCTGGGGATTGAGCGCGTTGTAGATGTCGCGCGCACTCAGCAGATCGTTTGGATGCAGGCGGTCTAACCAGTGGGAGATGTCCGCCACAATCTCCACTGGCGGAAGGCCTACGATCTCCTGCCAGCGCGCGGAGAAGTACGTCTGCCCCGTGGCATGATCCCAATCCCAGATGCCATCGACGGCAGCCAGCGTGGCGAGGCGATAGCGGGCTTCGATACGCTGCAACTCCATCCGGATGGCGCGCTGCTCCGTGATGTTGCGAAAGAAGACGGCAAGCCCGTCGCCGCTCGGCTGGATGTTGACCTCGAACAAGGCAGCGGCGCCGGGATAGAACGCTTCGAAGGAGACGGCTACGCTGTCTCGTATGGCGCGGCGGTAGTGCTCCTCCACCTCCGACCCCAGAACGGTGGGAAAAGAGTCCCAGAAGTTCGATCCGATCAGATCGCGACCCTGGGCGATCATCTCGATCGCGCTTTTGTTGATGAAGGTAAACACCCAATCGGCGCCCAGCACGAAGACGCAATCCGTGGTGGCCTCCAGCAGCATCCGAACGCGATTCGCGGTGCGCAGAGCCTCGTCGGCCGCCCGCATTCTTTCGTAAGCGCCAAGCCTTTGCTCAATGATCTGCACGGTCAATCCCGCAAAGTTCCGGAGCGCTTCTTTCTCTCGGCTGGTGAAGTCCTCCTTCGCGGTGTCGTCCGCGATGCAGATGCTTCCCAACCTCGCGCCCGATGCGCCAATGAGAGCGGTGCGGGCGAAAAATTCCGGTCTCGATGACCCAGCTTGCTTGAAAAAGAAAGGCGTAGCGGCATCGGCGCGTGTATCGAGACAGAGCTCTTCTTCGATGCCCTCTTCGTTGGCCCACGCCGGGATCTGGGCCCGACGCCACTGCGATCCCAGCAGGCGTTTCGCGAATTCGCGCGTCAGCGTCAGGAAGCAGCGTTCCGTCCGAAAGAAGGATCGAGCCAGAGACGTAACGGCTTCCAGATCGGCCTGGCTGCCAGGATCGAGGATGGCGTTCGGCGAAACGACAAAGCCAAGGCCTGGAGCGGCGGATAGGGAGCGGGGGACGAGCGATCTGATTTTCTGCATGTGCCTCTCGACGTACGGAACTCGGCATCCGCGAAATGAGCGAAACCAAGAGAAGACTGCGAATCTTCGAGAACAGTACGCGCCCAGGGCGAAGGAAGAGTGTATAGAATTGCACATTTCTTCCGCACTTTAGTTGCATGCACGGAGACGTTGGTGGCAAGTGATAACCCCCTCCCACTAAACCGCTGAAACTCATAAACTTAACCTTGACTTTCGAGGTCGGTTGGAAGATAAACAAACGTCGTACCCATGGCGGAGTAAGCGTTATCTCAGGAAAGTCACGGAGATCCTATGGAGCAAACACAGGTGGGCAGCATCGCGACGACCGACATCGTCGCTGCGTTTGGGCTTCATCGCGCGGTTCAGATCGTTGCGCCCCGGCAACGGATCTACATCCAGGGCGATCCCGCCGACTCCCTCTTCTATCTGGTCAACGGCATGGCGAGACTGGCTGTGACTTCGGTGGACGGCAAGGAGGCCTCAGTGATGAACATCAACACAGGCGAGTTCCTTGGCGAGGATTATCTTCCCGCCTTCCCCGGCGTGCGCGCTGCGAGCGCCATTGCCGTGCTCAGTTGTACAGTACTCCGGATTCAGCGGCTCGATATGCTGCGCGCCATCCGGGAAGAACCGAAGCTCGCCGTCATCTTCATGAACTCCCTGTTGCTGCGCGGGGTGCGTGCACAGGCGGCGGTCGTAGACCAGTTCTTCAACTCCAGTGAAAAGTGGCTGGCGCGGATCCTGCTCATCATGGCGAGGGACGGGTTGCGCCGCAGCGTCAGCACCCTGATCCCAAAGATCACGCAGGAGGCGCTCGCGGAGATGGTCGGCACGACGCGCTCCCGCGTGAGCTTCTTCCTGAACCGGTTTCGCAAGCTGGGCTTCATCACGTACAGCGGTCAGATCCGCGTATTCCATACGCTAAGCGCCGTTCTTCAAAGTAACTAACCTTCTTTCAAGCCTGCGCTTCAACCGGACGCCAGATGCATTCGCTCTCGGCGAACGCCGATTTGTGCAGCGGGGCAACGTTAACTGTTGCCTACAACGAAAGCGGAGATGTGAGCAATACTAGACAATTTGTCCTGCCCTGCTGCTGCTAGGGTCGGTGCAATACACGGAAGCCATCGATCGAGCCCAGAATCTCGCGCCGAGATGGCGATCCGGCACCTAAAGGACAGCAAAATGGGCAAGCACATCAATGGTTTTACCGTCTTCATGGCGCTGCTAATAGCAGGCATACTCGCCGGGTGCGGTGTCGAGACGGCCAATATCGCCGACACGGTTCGGCCTGTTGTCACCTCCACCACACCTGCGCAGGGAGCCACCGGCGTCTCGCTGACACCGCCCATCACGGCTACCTTCAGCAAGCCCATGACTGCGTCCACACTCAACGCAGCCACGTTTCTGCTGTCCGGCCCCGGCGGCGCCTCGATCGCCGGCGTGGTGAGCTACACAGCAGGCAACAACACCGCCACGTTTACTCCGGCAAGCGCGCTTGCGCTCAACACCACGTATCTGGCGACGATCACCACCGGCGCGCAGGACACGGCATCGCCTGCCAACTCTCTGGCTGTGAACTATCTCTGGACCTTCACGACGGCTCCCGCACCGACGCCTCCCACCGTGATCTCGACCGTACCGGTCAACGGAGCGACGAATGTGCCGGTAAGCCAGTTGTTAACCGCGACCTTCAGCACGGCGATGAATGCAGCGACGATCAATACCTCGACCTTCACCGTGACGGCGGCAGGCGTACCGATTGCCGGTGCAGTGACATATTCGGCTACGGGCAATATCGCCACATTCGCGCCTTCGGTTGCTCTGCCTAACTCGACGACTCTTGTGGCAACAATCTCGACCGGTGCGCAAAACACCGCCGGCACATCGCTCGCTGCCACGTACACATGGACCTTCACCACGGTTCCACCGCTGACGCCTCCCACGGTGATCTCGACCGTTCCGGCGAATGGCGCAACCAGTGTCGCGGTAGGACAGGCAGTAAGCGCCACCTTCAGCACGGCGATGAATGCAGCGACGATCAATGGCGCAACGTTTGCTCTGCAGTCTCCTGGCGGAACGGCTGTCGGCGGAACGGTCACCTATGCAGCAGCAACCAACACCGCAACCTTCACTCCAGCCGCGAATCTCGCGTACGGGACAACCTATATCGCGACCATCACGACAGGCGCGCAGAACGTAGCCGGCACGCCGCTGGCAAGCGCCTATTCCTGGAGCTTCACCACTGCGGCCTCACCTGCGCCGCCGACGGTGATCTCGACCGTCCCGGCGAACGGTGCGACTGGAGTGCTGCTCACGCAGGCCATCAGCGCTACGTTCAGCACGACGATGAACGCAGCGACGATCAATGGCGGGACATACGTGCTGAAGTCTCCCGGTGGAACCGCTGTCGGCGGCACGGTCACCTATGTAGCCGCGACCAACACCGCAACCTTTACCCCTACCGCGAATCTCGCGTATGGGACGACCTATATCGCGACCATCACGACAGGAGCGCAGAACGCCGCCGGCACACCGCTGGCAAGCGCCTATACCTGGAGCTTTACCACTGCTGCCTCACCTGCGCCGCCAACGGTGATCTCAACCGTCCCGGCGAACGGTGCGACCGGAGTGCTGCTCACACAGCCCGTCAGCGCCACCTTCAGCACGGCGATGAATGCAAGCACGCTGAATAGCGCGACCTT
>NZ_FZOU01000002.1 GCF_900188085.1 Granulicella rosea | reverse complement strand
ATTGAAGACGGAAAAGAGCAGCTCCGCTCGCACTTCAAGAGCCGTCTAGCGGAGGATACTCGCTCCCGCGTCGAACGTTGGAAGGAAGAGGCGGTATAGCCGCCGATCACGATGGCGATAAGGCTGGCAGCCTTCGCAATCGTTCCGGTAAAGAGTGTTTGGATTGAGGTGATGCCGCTATCGAACGGCGACGCGTGAGCGGCGAGTGGGAAGATCAATACGCATAGGAGCAGGGCTGCACCGCGTACAAGATAGAGCTGGGTCCGCTCAATCGTTGCTGCTGGGATGATGATTCGGATACGTGTCATTGGCACCTCCAACGACCGGGATGGTCGTGATAGCCATGACACTAGGCCGCGATTCCTCTCGCGTCCAATACAAATATCCAATACCGATTTCGGCCCAAAGCGAGTTTGCTATTGGAAAATCCAATAGCAAACTCTATGCAAAAAGCGGAAGAGTTTTATCGCCCACGGACGGCCGCACGGACCGAACCGGCTTGGCTGGTGGCAGCTTCGCTACCGCGCGGAATCTCCTTCGCAGCTCCTGTACCAATCGCGGTAGAGTCTTCTGCGATTTCGACCGTCCCACGATAAGCGCGCTATCCACTGTCCAGGTCACGCCTGCGATGGGGCGCGTAATGAGCCCATCTTGTAGATGTGAACCCTCCGGGATGAGCGCGCAGCCGCGACCCGATTCGACCATCCATTGGAGATCGTTTGGCGTCTTGTTCGTGCTGACAATGTCACTACTGATACCAGCAACATCCAACATCTCCATCAAACGCTCATGCGCCTCGGGATGCTGTTTGGGGTCTCGGAATATTGTCAGCTTTGAGCCAAGCTCAGCCGGTGTAATCTCCTTCAACTTCGACAACGGATCATCGGCTCTCATGCACACGACGAGTCGGCTCTGCGTGAATTGATGTGCAGTCAATCCCGCGCCGCTAGCGGGAAGCGTCACCAACGCCGCGTCAATCTCTCCGCTTTCGAGCATACGGAGAAGGTCCACCGGATCGCCACTCTGCGACATGATCTCGCACGACGGAAAGAGAGTCTTGTGGATGGAGCAAACCATCTCGTACAAGTCATGGTCTACGAAAGAGGAGAAGCCCAGGCGCAAGGGTAGAAGCGGCACAGTGTTTGCAGATTGTGCCGCAGTCAGCACGTCATTACACAGCTTGAGGATCTGTTTGTTCCCGGCAATCAAAATCTCTGCGGCAGGCGTCGCGTGAACGCCGCCGGGATGCCGCACCAGCAAGCAAGCCTGAGCAGCGATTTCGAGCTGCTTCATCTGCTGGCTGAGGGAAGACTGCGATATGTAAAGGCGAATGGCGGCGCGGCTGATGTTGCCTTCTTCAGCGACCACGGTGAGGTTCTTGAGATGACGGTGTTCGATTGGGTCTGGCATAGTGGGAGTCCCTCTCTGATAGCGCCGTGCGCGATTCGGAGAGCGGCTCACCTCGCAATGCAAGTCAGGCCCGAAGTCAATCTAATTGTGGGCGCATGTACCAATGAAGTCAACGTAGTGCAGTTCCGCTACGTCTCAATTTGACTTGAAACGCCGTCATCGGAAAAACCAATAGCAACTCGGATTGTGCCATTGGATATTTGTATTGGACGCCAGCGATGCGCGGCCCCATCCTTGAAACATCCTTCACTGGGTATCGCACCACTCGATACGCAGGAACCCCACGGAGTTAGCCAATGGCAGAAATAAATGTCACCGAACGCAAGCGTCCGGGCCGCGTAACGATCTCTCAAGATGAGAAGCTCCTGGTCGGCAGACACGAGGCCGCAGAGATGCTCTCAATTAGCCGCAGGGCACTCGATTACCTCGTCACCAATAAGCAGATTGCCGTCCGCCATATCGGTGCGCGTGTGCTAATTCAAGTTGCCGACCTGAGGCGCTTCTCGCGCGGGGATCACCCGGAGCGGCTTGCTGGCTGATGGCAGCGCAGAGGGATAACGTCGAAGGCCTTCTCGGATGGTGTCGTTCACGAGCGGTCCGGCGGGACACGCTTATGCTGGTTTCGCGTTGACGTCAGATATGCGCTCGGCGTCAAAATCTCAATTCTTTAGGTTCAACATGAGATACTTACGGAACCTATGGAGCACGTTGGCAAGAAGGTCATCTTCGCTGTAGCGCAGGAACCATTTGAGGTCGCGGCTGAATCTGGCAGTAGTAACAACTTCGCCACTGTCGTGCCGTTAATTTCGTTGTCCGGTGAAGTTCTGCAGAAGCAGGATTTCCCTGGCGTGGGATTAGTGTTTTGGATGGTCTGGCCGCAAAACCTCCGATTTGCCGACCCCGGAAGGTTGGTCTCGGGCCGCCTTGAAAACGCTGTGCGTCGAGATAAGCATCATTACCAACTAGTTCCAGAAACGGCGGAGATTGTTCCTCCGAGCGAGTTAATCGAAATTCTTGATTGTGAAGGCGCTCCCATTCGGGTAGCGCGAGACCTCGTTAATAGCGACGATCTTATCAATATCGACCATCCTCCGACACCACTAGTCCTGGTTCGATGGAACTCAGAGCTTTACGGCCCCTTCAGGGCGGAGGCACTTAATACCACGGGCGGTACCTGGAGCGTGAGCCTGAGGTCACCTCGACCGGACCAAACGGTTTTCAAAATACCTGCCGCTGAATTAAGCAACGTGAATACGTTTGCGCCCCATCATCACCGGATATCCGCTCAAGTCAGCTACGGATCAAGAGAGCCTGTTCAGAATTCACCTGAGTGCAATTACGAGGTGATCATGGGTGCCGGCTTTAAGAGACTTCCCAGTATGGGCTTTGAATTGGTAAGCGTTGAAAGCGATCGCGAGATGCTGCTGCGTTATGCTCGACGATTTACAAGCCGAAGGACTGTCCAACAGTTGCGCGATTTGTTGTCTACCGTTGAACCAGATCTTGAACAGACCGGCGATTCTGTACAAATTGAACGGGAGGTCTTCGAATCTATTCGGCGTCGATCAACTGACGTTTTGGATGAGCTCCACATTCTCTCTCAATCGCTAGTTAGTTCTGGCCTTTTGGATCAACAGATCCAAAGTGCAGTCGAACAGCGTGCTGAGGCCTATGTGTCGCAGCAGTCTGCGAAATTGTCATCAGAGATTGCAAGCAACATCAATGCGCGGAAAATCGAACTCGAACATTTACAGCGACAAAAAGATTCCCTCACAGATGAAGTAGAGGGAAAACAGCGTCACGCGGAAGAGGAAATAGAAAAGAAGAAAATTGAACTTGAGCGGTGGCGAACAGAAGCAGAGAACACCTTGGCCGAAGCGAAGCGCGAAGTCGATACCCAGCGGTCAAGGGTTGCCACTCTACTAGAGAACGTCGTGCGTCGGTATGAAATTTCGAGTACCACCGTGATGGAAGACTTTCTGACCCTTCTTCCCTTGATGGATGCCCTCAAACTGATGGCCCCACAATCGCGTGGAACAATGACGCTTCACGAAGATCCAACCCCGAGGAATGCTCAAGAAGAATTCGCGTATCCGCAGTTTGTCACTGCTCCAAGAGGTGGTGCTACGCCACAGGTCTCGGAAGGCGACTTCTTTTCTCGCTTTGTAAAGCACGTCGAACAGAGTGGGTATAACGGCTACCGACGATTAGATTTGGTCGCATTTCATCTCAGCGTCAAATGCGGCGATATCACAATCTTGGGGGGGATGTCTGGCACTGGTAAATCGACGCTTCCGCTGCTTTACGCCGAAGCATTAGCTGGCCAATCCGCGATAAAGGAACGTTATTTGCAAATTGGCGTCAGTCCTAACTGGGTCAGTATGCAAGATCTACTCGGCGGTATAAACAGCTTGGAGCGTACCTTTGAGCCTTCCGAATCTGGGCTATATCGCCAATTGCTGATAGCTCAGGAGGAGAGCCGGCGTCACCAGCAGGAGACGGGAATCTATGTAGCCACCTTGGATGAGATGAACCTTGCACATGTTGAGCACTACTTCAGCGGTTTCTTGCAAGCATTAGAGGGCAGTCGAGAGATTTCCGTCTTCGACGCCTCAAGCGTTAGTTCATCCTCCACCTTCGCTCTGCACGGCAGCATCAGAGTTCCGCTTTCTATCCGTTTTGTTGGCACAGTCAACTTTGATGAGACGACTCGGCAGCTGAGCCGTCGGCTGCTTGATCGAGCCAACTTGATTCGATTGCGACCAGGTGATCAGAATACTTATTTCGCGGCCCAAGGCGATGCCCGTCCAACTGTCGACGGCCCAACGATTACTCTGCGCCATTTTCGAGACTGGCGACGATCTGATGTTCTCCCCAAAGATGTTGCCGTAATTTGGGATAAAGTACAGCAACATCTCGTCAAACTTGGAGTGCCAGCGACCCCACGCAGAAGGCGAGGCATGGAAGCATTCATAGCGAGCGCTGGAGAGCTGATCTCGCCCCTTCAGGCTTTCGATCTCCAGATGGCGCAGAGAATGATTCCACAAGTCAGGGGCACATATCGATCCGAGGTACAAATGACTTTGGATGATTTGCAGCTTACTCTTTCTCAAAACGCATATGGGTTTCCAGAGACACTCGCCTCCATCGACGATCTGCGTCGCAATGAGGATGGCGGGCTAGGCATGATCTCAACGAGTTGATAGGAATCGCCTATGCCCGCATTTTGTGTCTTGAGATCGCGTCAGGTTCTCGCTGAGACAGCGTTCTCAGATATCTTTACACTCACAACCACTACAGAAGCCCTCAGTGAAGATGAGCGCTATGCCTTTCGAATCGACGATCCTGAGGAGGATGAGGTATACAAGATTTGTATCGGAGACTTCGAGCCGGATGAACCCGAAGGCAAAGAGTTAGGGCCACAAGTTTGGTGGACCCCGTGGGTATATTTTGAGAGTGCTCGTGGCCGTGTAACCATTCACTTGTTTAGTCGCAGTCTCCGCGCCGGTGGAGCGTGGAAGAAACGAATGGATTTGGCCGTTATAGTCATCCCGTCCAAATTAGGTGACGCCCGATATAACGCGATGTACGAAAGTCTAAGGGCAGTTTCTGCTGGATTAGTCTTCGATCTGTTATCAAAAAGCCGAGTTTCAGTGGGGTTGAAGACCGAGGACAATCTATCCGTTCGTCCCGCCAGTTCAGAACTAATGATGCTCAGTCAACTGTGGAGCCGTCTTTCATTGGCGATTGCGGAGATTGCGTCGCAACCCTCTGGAGTTCTTCAACGGACCAAAGCCGTTCAGGCTTCCTTACGTTCTACTCGAATCAGTCGACGGGATCTGAATTCTCTTGTTAAGCGCGGAATTGATCTTCGAAGTCCACGTTCGTTGGGGTCTGTTCGGGTTGTTCGGCATGTGATTGAAGAGTCAATAGATACTTCCGAGCATCGGACGATCCTTGCTATCCTGCAACTGCTCTACGCAAGAGTAGAAGATTGTGAGAGACGTGCAAATGCACAAGTTGCCTATATGGTGTCGGAACGTCCACTGAGAGATTTCGAGATACAAGGGCATAATCCCTTTATGGAAACGGATATCCCGAAGATCGAGCGGCTTAGAGCAATCATTACTGAGGCTGCGTTGCTCAGAGAGCAAATTAGATCTGCGATGTCCTTATCTCTGTTCAAGGGACTTCAACCTGAGCTCGCTGCACTAGTCAGTCCAGTGTTCAATCATGTTCCCTCATATCGGAGGCTGCGGGACGAAGCTATAAGGTATTTTCGTAGCACTGTCGCTCTACTTGATACAGGGATAGAGGAACGGTCAAAGGCGACGCAACGAATTTATGAACAATGGGTATTTTTGCAACTGGTTGCATCTATGAGATTTGTAGGACTCCAACCCGTCTCGCAAGAGTCTCTCCTGTCTCGGTCACAACAAAACCGATTCACAATTGACTTTGACCGTGGCACGCGAGTTGAATTCATAGCGCACGACGGTCGTGCCATCTTAGTCAGGTATGAGCCTTGGGTTCATCCGAAGGCCACTGCAACACAAGCCGGAGAGACCTTGTATCGAGGCATAGTTGGCGATGTCGCATGGAGCCCGGATGTACTGATCGAAGTTTTTGCTGGAAGCGCATCCGGCTCTCAAGCGCAATATGCCTTGGTCGTTGACGCGAAGTATTCCAGAGTTGTGAAAGAGTCCCAGCGCCAGGGGGTCAGCAAGTACAACAACATCAGAGGAATCGTGGATGATAGGCCTGTCGTAAAACAAGTTTGGATCGCTCATCCCGCGACCGAGGGTATTACCCCGTGGGATGACGCAGTGGTTTGGACAAGCGACGGCCCAAATAGACCTTACGACGAGATAATGAACGGTAGCATTGGTGCGCTACCGCCGGAGCAGGGCACAGAGGTCATCCTTGGCGAGCTGAATGAAAAGGTAGTTGAGTTTGTCCGTTCGATTTGTAGATACTTACGCCTGACGTCAAGATCAGAAGCGGCTTCTTCGTGACTTCGCGGTCGAAGTTCCAGCGACCGCCGCTTGGCGTTTTGAGTCAGTTGACGAGCGTTATGCCGATGCGAACCGCAAGGTCGATGACCGACGGATTCGTGTGTCCGTCTTGAATCAGACTGGCCGATGAGCCGTCCCATCCGAGATCGGATGGGCTTACGCGAGCGCCGAAGAGCATAACTGCATGTGCCTGGTCGTCCTGCCGGGAGGTCCAGCGGAATCCTTGGGCCTCGGGGAACTGGGTGTAGAGTGCTTCCGCCCACCGACGCGTAGCTGGATAGTGGGCTTTGGTGGTGTCGATCAACTGTGTTCGCTTGACGCCCAACTTGTGGAGCGCGACTGTGCTGAGGTCGATGAGGCGGAGGTCTGCTGTTGGGAGCAGAATGCTATGAACTTTCCCGTCTATCTTGAGCTTGGAGAATGGCTTGAATCCGGCTTTGAACGGGACATCATGGAAGATCGTTTCCATGAGGGCGCAGTCGAGGGTCGTACCGGCATAGAGCGTTGGGATGAGGACACCAGCATCGTCGGTGATTGGACTGAAGCGGGCGTTGCCCTTGGTGCTTGTGTTGAACTCGCTGCCGCCGAAGGCGAGGTCGTGGACGCGGTGGAACTCAAGCCCGCCTCCCCAGGCCACTAGAGTTGCGTCAAGGCTTTTCGGCGGCGGCGGAAGCCCGACCGCCGACTTAGCCATGTTGGACTCCGCCTACCTCATCCTGAGCTGCCGCGATCACGAGGTCAGGTCGTGTCGCTAACAAGTCCTGCGGGCGCTGGTCGTCCAGGAAGCTGTTGAGGCCGGCGAACCAGAATGCTGCACCCCAGCCGCTCTTCGTTTCGCCGAAGATCTTCAAGACATCGGCGAGGGCTTTGTAGGGGCGGTAGCTCTCTACCGGGTCCAGAGCGTAGCGGGGGAAGTAGTCAATGCCTTTGTGCTGGAAGGCGAAGATGGCCCCGTCACGCTTCCACTTGTTCGGCTGGGCGCTGGGGTTCTTGGGACTGTAGCCGGCCATCTTGGCGATGTCGCCAGCGGGCAGGAAGTCGCCGCTCCGTAGAATGGTCGATTTGGCATCGACCATCATCCGCGCTTCAGCGAGGGCAGCGTCCGAGATGGCGATGTCGGGGAGCAACGCCCCGACGATCTTTTCAAGGGTGTCGGTCTGACGCTGGCGGATGAGCTGGGGGAGGAAGGCCGTCACCTGACGGAAGACTCCCTCGAAGACGAGCTGCTGGCTGTCGTCTGAAAAAGTGATGGCTAGGGCGCGGGGGACGGCGGCTCGGTGGAGCCGTTCGCTGACCTCGGTGCTGCTTCCCACCATCACCTCGGGAAGGGTCTGACGGAGCTGATTTGCCTGAGCCATTTTGGGTGTCCCTCAAGGCTTAGATTATTCCGATGATGGTAGATAGTCAATCTTTCATATCACCCATTTTGGATCAATATGAGCGAGCAAGGGGAGCGCTCCTGGGCAACGAAAAAAATCTAGCCGGGAGACCTTTTGTGTGTCTTGTCGTGTCGGTTGGTGTGTCACGGCGAGGTTTTGAGGGCCGGTTTAGACCCCCAAAGGGCCTGTAATAGATTGGGGCAGGTATCCCAAAAGTATCCCACTCGAAAAATGACCCCTATACCCCCATGGGGTATGCTTTCCAAGTTGTTGATTTTAGGAGGCTTATGGTGGCCCGGGCAGGAGTCCAACCTGCGACCTTCGCGTTAGGAGTGCGCTGCTCTATGCAACTGAGCTACCGGGCCACTTGGTTCCAGTGTAACGCAGGCCCGGTGGTAAACTGGAGTTACTATTATGCCTTCGATTCAGCGTCGTAAAACCGTAAGCGTCAACGTGGGTGGAGTTCTTGTCGGGTCCGATGCGCCTGTTGTGGTGCAATCGATGACCAATACCGATACCGCGGATGTGGAGAGCACCGTCCAGCAGATTGCGGCGCTCGCGCGCGCCGGATCGGAGATGGTCCGCATCACCGTGAACAACGATGACGCGGCCAAGGCTGTTCCTTATATCGTCGATGCGATCCACGCGAAGGGCTGGACGACGCCTATCGTCGGCGACTTTCATTACAACGGGCATATTCTGCTGCGCAAGTATCCTGAGTGCGCGCGGGCCCTTTCGAAGTACCGCATCAATCCGGGCAATGTCTCGATCGGGCGCAAGGACGACGACAACTTCCGCACCATGGTCGAGTGCGCGGTGGACAACCAGAAGCCGGTGCGCATCGGCGTGAACTGGGGCTCGCTCGACCAGGCGCTGCTGACGCGGATGATGGACGAGAACTCGAAGCTGGCTGCGCCGCTCGACGCGCGCGACGTGATGATGGAGGCGATGGTCGTCTCGGCGCTGGACAATGCGGCTGCCGCGGAGCGTTACGGGCTGCGGCGCGACCAGATCATTCTTTCGGCGAAGGTCTCGGGCGTGCGCGATCTGGTGGATGTCTACACCGAGCTGGCGCGGCGTTGCGACTACACCCTGCACCTCGGTCTGACCGAGGCCGGAATGGGAATGAAGGGGATCGTGGCCTCGACCGCCGGGCTTTCGCCGCTTCTTCTGGCGGGAATCGGCGATACGATTCGCGTCTCGCTGACGCCGACGCCGGGCGGCGACCGCTCGGAGGAGGTTCGCTGCGGACAGCAGATTCTGCAGTCGCTTGGCATCCGCAGCTTCATGCCGCAGGTGACGAGCTGCCCTGGTTGCGGCCGCACGACTTCGACCTACTTTCAGAAGCTGGCCGAGGACATTCAGGGATATCTCGTCGAGTCGATGCCGGAGTGGAAGAAGATCTATCCCGGCGTCGAGGAACTGAAGCTGGCGGTGATGGGCTGCATCGTCAACGGACCCGGCGAGAGCAAGCATGCAAACATCGGCATCTCGCTTCCGGGAACGTTCGAAGATCCGAAGGCGCCGGTTTATATCGATGGCGAGTTCGCCACGACGCTGAAGGGCGACCACATCGTCGAAGAGTTCCAGGTGATTCTGGATGAGTATGTGCAGAAGCGTTATGGCAGTGGCGGAGCTGGGCGGGTTGCTTCTGTGGCTGCGCCGGTGGAACCGCCTGTGTTTTCAGTGATCCAGTAAGAGCAGATCCTCTGCGGGGATGGCAAAACAAGAGAGGCAAAAGGCGCCGCGCTCCTAGAACAGGGGTGCGGCGTTTTCGCGTAGCTCTTTCAATCGATAGAAGGTGCCGCGCCAGTAGACGCCGCCTTGCCGCAGCGTCGTGACCATCGAACGGAGCAGTGTGTAGATGAAGACGCTGGCCGCGAAGGGCGCGAGCAGGCCGTTCCATGCGGAGATGCCGGAGTGTCTCCCAACCAATTTATAGGCATACAAGACGGCTGTGATAGCGATCGCGGCGGGCAGGTGCGCGCCGCTGGGGAGGAGTATCCAGACGAAGGGGGCCACGCAGAAGCAGGCGAGCCACGCGCAGCCGATCAGCAGCAGCGAGATGTGGAAGTTGAAGGCCGAGAAGGTGTTCTTCGTCATGACATTGATGAGACCCGGTACGCCGGCGGCCCAGTGGACGCGGACCATGCCGCGTGCGAAGGCAACGCGTTGGGCGAGACCGGCTCGCTTGATGCGGCGGCCGAGGCCGAGGTCTTCGACGATCTCCATGCGCAGGGCGGTGAATCCGCCGATCTGCTCGTAGGCTTCGCGACGGACGAGGTTGAAGGCGCCGATGCCGATGGCGTCGCGTTTGGCGCGCGGGTCGGCGACCTTCCAGGGCCGCGCGGCCCAGAGGCCGAAGATCTGGAAGAAGCCGAGGAGCGCGGCTTCGTCCCAGCGGTGGATGATGGTGGTGGGAAAGGTGACGAGATGATCCGTTTTGCTTTCAACGGCATAGGCCAGAGAACGGCGGATGGCGCCGGGTGTAAAGAGGATGTCGGCGTCGGTGAAGAGCAGGTATTCGGAGGTGGTCCGCGCGGCGGCGGTGGCCATGGCGTGGGTCTTGCCGAGCCATTGCGGCGGTAGTTCCGTGATGTGGATGACTTTGAGTTTGTCTGGGTGAGCGGCGCTCAGCTCGTCCATGATGGTGCCGGTGCGGTCGGTGGAGCGGTCATCCACGGCGAGAATTTGAAGGTTGGGATAGTCCTGCCGAAGCAGCGATTCGAGGCAGGCCGCCACCTTCTCCTGCTCGTTGAGCGCGGGAACGATGACCGTGATGGAGGGGTTGTCCGCCGGGGTTCGATCGAACTCCGGCAGAAGCAGGTTCGGTACGCCGGGCAGGCCGCGAGCCGCGCCGGCGACACGAACCGTCCAGGCGAAAGCGACCAGCCAGGGGAAGGGATGCGTGCGAAGGCTGTGTGCCGCGGCGCTCCAAAGAAGAGGATTGAGCATCGTCAGTGGGCGGAAGCGGTGGCGTGTTCGGAGACCTCAGGCGCCGTCCGCGCGCCGATGAAGAGCAGTACCGCCGCGATCAGCATGGTGATGAGGGTGACGCCGAGGCCCGTCGCGAGGTTGCTGTGGTCCGAGACCATGCCGATGATCTTCGGCGAGGGCGTGTCGCCGAGCAGGTGGATGAGCAGCAGCTCGAAGGCGATGGCGGTGGAACGGACGGCTGAGGGTACGGCGTTGATGATCGCTGCGTTCAATGGTCCGGTGCCGAGGAAGATGAGAAACATGGCGACCGCGAGCGCAGGCAGCATCGTGACGCGCGGTCCGAAGAAGCACAGCAACGCCGGGGGCACGGCCAGCGCGGCAGACCAGGCGGAGACAAGGTAGAGCGCACGGTGGTTGGTGCGGAGCCAGCGCTGGGCGATCCATCCTCCGGCGGCCGTGCCTCCGAGGCCTCCGCCGGCCGTGATGGCGCCGAGCGTGATGCCAACCGAGTTCGCCGAGAAGCCGCTGCGTTCGAGGAACGACGGCATCCAAGCGGAGATGCCGCCGAGCGAGAAGGTGACCATCGCCATGCCGAGGGTCGCGGTGATGTAGGGAGCGTTCTTCGCCAGGTCGAAGATATTTTGTTTGGCGGACTTCTTCGGCGCGTCCTTCTCGGCGGCAGAGGCCTTGACGTCGCTGCCGCCGCGGGCTGGCTCTTTCATCATGAAAAGAATCAGCATCGCGATGAGGAAGCCGGGCACGGCGGAGACATAAAACGGCATGCGCCAGCCGAACTT
The DNA here is from genome assembly GCF_900188085.1 of Granulicella rosea. Lineage (GTDB taxonomy): Bacteria > Acidobacteriota > Terriglobia > Terriglobales > Acidobacteriaceae > Edaphobacter > Edaphobacter rosea. Next base: position 714,308 of record NZ_FZOU01000002.1, on the reverse strand, counting down.
CGCGCCGACGATCTCGCCGATCAAGTAGCCGAGCGCGGCGCCGACGGGAATGGCCGTATAGAAGATGGTCAGGATGCGGTTGCGCTGGTCTTCGGGGTAGAAGTCCGCCAATAGCGCTGGGGCGTAAATGCCGAGCGACGCCTCGCCGATGCCGAGGATCGCATGGCGGATGAGCAGCGAGTCGAAGGCGTGGACCGTCCCGGTGAGTATATTGACGCCGCTGATGAGCAGGGCGCAGCCGACGATCAGCGGCTTGCGGGGCAGGTGGTCGCCCAGCCAGCCGGTCAGCGGGGCGGCGAGCATATACGTCAGGAAGAACCAGAAGGTGATCGAACCGATCTCGGAGTCGGTGACGTGGAACTCTTTTTTGACGAGCTCCTGCACGCCGGGCAGGATGTACCGGTCGATATAGTTGACAAAGTTGAGCGCGGTGAGGAGGACGAGCGCGGTGGCTGCGCCCGCGATGGGGGCGATGCCGCTCTTCGGTTTGTTCGCGGAGATCTCGTTGGTCATTTGGCCCACTGTCGGGAGGATAGCAGGTCGGGGTTCGCGTTCAGAGAGCGTCGCTTATCCGTCCTGCAGGGTGAGATGCAGTTTTTGACCCGGCCACACGCTGAGGCGATGCGATGCGCTAAGGTGGAAGGGTACAGGAGGGCGCCATGTCCGAACAGAGACCGCCGCTGCCGCCGTTTACGCATGAGACTGCCGTCGAAAAGACGCGCAAGGCCGAGGATGCCTGGAACACCCGCGATCCGCAGCGGGTCTCGCTCGCCTACACAGTCGACAGCCGGTGGCGTAACCGGAGCGAGTTCGCCGTGGGACGCGAGGCGATCGTCGGACTGCTGACGCGAAAGTGGGCAAGGGAGCTGGACTATCGCCTGTGCAAGGAGATGTGGACCTTCACGGGAGACCGCATCGCCGTGCGCTTCGTCTACGAGAGCCACGATGCGAGCGGCCAATGGTGGCGCAGCTTCGGCAATGAGCTGTGGGAGTTCGACGAGAACGGCCTGATGCGGCGGCGGCAGGCGTCGATCAACGACCTGGCCATCGCCGAGAACGACCGGAGGTTCCACTGGCCGCTGGGAGTTCGTCCGGTGGATCATCCGGGGCTGACGGAGATGGGGCTGTAAGGCAGCCGGGCCCGGTGGAGGCGCCGGCTGCCGGCGGGAGGCGCCGGTCAGGCCCGGTCCCAGAACGGCGGCGGTTCGATGCCGAGCGCACGGAGGTAGACATAGCCTTCGCCTCGATGATGAATCTCGTTGTCGATGGCGTATTGGATGATGGTCAGCCCGGGCATCTCCCATTGGCCGAAGGCCTTATCGACCTCGGAGAAGCGGGCCGGCGGAATCTTCGGAAACAGCTCGTTCAGCGGCGCGGTCTGGGCGTCCCATAGCGCGAGGAGTTCTGCTTTGGTCTCGGTCTTCGCGTGCTCGAAGGGCGCCCATCTGCCGCTGGCGACGCCTTCCACCGTCGGCATGGCCATGCCGATCATCTCGAGCGCCATGGCTGCGAAGCTGCGCATGCCGCCGATCGAAAACTCAAAGAGCTTGTCCTCCGGGAATGCCTCGATGGTCCTGCGTGTGAGCCGTCTATGCGCCTGCCAGCCTTCGAGCAGGGCGTCGGCCGATACCAATGTCTCCGTTGTCATGTTCAACCTCCACAGCCCATTTGGGCTTATTCTGAGGGTACGGACCATTCCCGACAGGCTCTGTCGTAGATTCGAGAAAGAATCGAAATCGTATGTACGATCCGATCATGCGCGTCTTCACGCTCCTCGAGATTCTGCAGGGGCGCGACCGCGTCAGCGGCCTGGAGCTGGCGCAGCGGCTGGAGGTCGATCTGCGGACCGTGCAGCGCTATATCGTACGGCTTAAGGATCTGAACATTCCTGTGGACTCGTCGCCAGGGGTGGGCGGCGCGTACCGGCTTCGGCCGGGCTTTCGGCTGCCTCCGCTGCTGCTGACCAACGAGGAGGCGTTCGCGTTGTCGCTGGGTTTGAGCGCGCTGCGTCAGGTTGGACTGGCCGGGTTTGCGCCTGCGACCGAGGGAGCGCTGGCTAAGTTGGGGCGCGTTCTGCCGGAGTCGCTGCGCGAGAGCATTCGGACGGTCGAGGCGGTGGTCGCCGTCGAGCCGGGTCCGTGGGTCGCGCCGACCTCGGTCGAGTGCCTGACCGGCGCGGCTACCGCCATCCGCACCGGCCGGCGAGTCCGCTTCGGGTATCGATCGCATCATGATGCGTTCTCCCAGCGGGAGATTGAGCCCTATGCCGTGCTGCATACGGATGGACGCTGGTACCTGATCGGCCGCTGCCTGTCGCGGCAGGCGCTGCGCACCTTTCGATTGGACCGTGCGACGCAGTTGGAGGTCTGTTCGGCCGGCTTCACGCCGCCGGAGGACTTCGACCCGCGACGCTACATGGCGGATCATATGCCGTTCGTCCAGTCGAACTACCAGGTGGATGTGTGGATCGACATGCCGCTCGAGGAGGCGGAGCGCAGCTTCGCGTTCTGGCGGATCGCCATGGAGGCGAGCGACGGCGGCACGCGCCTGCGTTGCGGGCGAGACCGGCTGGAGATGTTTGCGGCGATGCTGCTCAGTGTGGGACGGCGCGTCGTGGTGTATCGCCCGGAGGAGCTGCGCGAGACCTTCCGCCTGCTTGCGAGGCATGCATTGCAGGCAGCGGACAGTCCACGGAGTTGATGAGGTAGGGATGGCTCAGAGCGGATTGCGATGAGCAAGGACAGACAACGACAGGAGCCAACGCGGATCCTTCACTTCGCTCAGGATGACAAGCCGTCCCTACTCATCCACAAGCGTGGAGCGAACGAAAGCGCAGCGATTGTGTATAGGATGTCTTATGACAAAGCGCCTTCTAACTCTGCTGTTTGCCGGAGTCCTCGTCTTTGCGGTCTTGCAGTGTGTGCGGCCGTCGATCCCCGCGCCGCGCGAGATCCACGAGGTTCAGGCTTCGCGGGAGGCGACCGAGGTTCTTCGCACGAGCTGTTATAGCTGCCATTCGAACGAGCGGCGGCTGGCGTGGTTCGACGAGATCGTGCCGCCGTACTGGCTGGTGAGGCACGACATTCTTGAGGCGCGCGCGCATCTCAACTTCTCCACGCTGGGCTCGAAGCCGGTGGCCGCGCAGCGCGCCGCGCTGTTCGAGGCAGTGAACATGGCCCAGTTGAACTACATGCCGCTGTCGAGCTTCCTCGCGCTCCATCCGGATGCGAAGGTGAATCCGGCAGCGCTCGGCAAGCTGAAGGCGTACCTGGCGCCGTGGTCCGATACGCCCGAGGCGCAGCCCGATCCGACGGATGTGGTCGCTCCCGCGCAGGCGGATCCGGAGTTCGGCGGCCTCGCCTTCGATCCTTCCTATACGAGCTGGCATCTGCTGAGCGCGACGGATCGCGGCGACAACGGCACCTTTCGCTTCATTCTCGGCAACGACATTGCCGTGAAGGCCGCGCGCGAAGGGCACACCCACCCGTGGCCCGACGGATCGCGTTTCGCCAAGGTGGCCTGGCAGCAGAGGCAGACCGCCGACGGCATCATGGCTCCGGGCAAGTTCGTCCAGGTCGAGCAGATGCTGAAGGACGCGACGAAGTTCAAAGCCTCCGAGGGCTGGGGTTGGGGCCGCTGGAAGGGACCGAAGCTCACTCCGTATGGAACGGATGCCTCGCTCGTCAGGGAATGCACGGGCTGCCATGCGCCGGTGAAGCGGAACGACTACGTCTACACCCAGCCGATCTCGCGTGCGGTCGAGCCGGGATCCGACGGCTTGAACAATATCGCCGCCAGCTATACCGACCTGCCGGTGGACCCGTCGAGCGCGAGGCCAATCACGCTCTACGTCGACCGGCAGGCGGGGACGATGTCGATCCTCTACGCGAGCGACTCGCCGCTGTCACAGAAGGCGGGACAGCCGGTCTCTTATCCGGCGGGCGCGAAGCTGCTGCTGACGACCTGGAAGCAGATCGAAGACCCTCACTGGTTCGGCGCACGCATTCCGGGGCAGCCGGTCTCGTCGGAGCTGCTGCAACTGGGGCCGGCAGGCGCGGTCGCGAGCTACCGGAAGATCGATGAGGCGGCGAAGCACGACGTGGCGTTGGACGCCCCGGCCCAGGCGCAGCGTGCGCAGTTCATCCTCCGCCTCCAACCCGGCCCATACCTCTCGCACTGAGCGAGGGGTATCATGGGTGTGCATGACCAAGCCCTTTGAATTGAGACGAATTTGACCAGCAAGAAGGCTTCGCCCGAAGCCGCCGAACAAGCTGCAACCGAAGAGACAAACGCCGAGCCGCAATCGCGCCGCAGACGTGGAAAGACCGTACGCCGCAGCCTCGTCGAAGCCAGCGCCGCGCAGGATGCGGCGCTGCTGGCCCGCGAGCTTCGCACCTCGCAGACTCAGCAGGAACTCGCCGTCATCGTCGTGGTCGAGTTTACCGGCGAGCTGCGCAAGCGCAAACAGTTGACCGCTGCCGCCCGGCTCGCACGCACCGCCGCCGCGGTGGTGGCCGGTGAAGAAGACCTGACGGAGTACACGGCCTCCACGATCGACTTCGACGCTGGGCGCGCCGAGTTCGAGGAGCTGGCCCGGTCCGCCGGCGCGACCATTGCCGCGACGCTCGTTCAGCGCCGGCAGAAGCCCGATCCGTCCAGCCTCGTCGGCCAGGGCAAGCTCGACGAGATCGTCGGCGTCGTCGCCAGCACCAACGCCTCGCTCGTGCTCTTCGACCACGACCTGACGCCGTCGCAGTTGCGCAACATCGAGGCGCGGCTGCCGTGCCACGTCATCGACCGGTCGCAGCTCATTCTGGACATCTTCGCGCGTCATGCGAAGACCAGCGAAGGCCAGCTTCAGGTCGAACTCGCTCAGCTCGAATACCAGTTGCCGCGCCTTGCCGGTCGTGGACGCGCCATGTCGCAGCTCGGCGGCGGCATCGGAACTCGCGGACCGGGCGAGACGCAGCTTGAGACGGATCGCCGCAAGATCAACCTGCGGCTCGACCATATCAAGAGCCAGCTCGAAGCGGTTCGCCGCATCCGCCAGCAGCAGCGCCAGCGGCGCGAGGCGGTTCCGGTGCCGGTGGTCGCGCTGGTCGGCTATACGAACGCGGGGAAGAGCACGCTCTTCAACGCGCTGACCGAAGCAGGGGTGCTCGAATCCGCACGGATGTTCGCCACGCTCGACCCCAAGCTGCGTCAGTTGCAGCTTCCGTCCCGGCGCAAAATTCTGCTTTCGGATACGGTCGGCTTTATCCGCAACCTGCCGCATACGCTGGTCACGAGCTTCCGCGCGACGCTTGAAGAGGTCGAGCGCGCCGAGGTCCTGCTTCACATTCAGGACGCATCGAGCCCCATCCGCGAGGAGCAGAAGCTGCAGGTGGAGAAGGTGCTTGCGGAGCTTTCCGTCTCATCCAAGCCCGTGATCCAGGTGTTGAACAAGGTCGACCTGCTGCCGCCGCAGGAGCTTGCGCATCTGGGCGGCGAGCGCGAGGCGATCCCGGTCTCGTCGCTGCAACACACCGGCCTCGAACGCCTGCTGCTTGCCATCGACGCCGCGCTGGTGGCCGACCCGCTGATCGAAGCGAGCTTCCGGTTGCCGCAGTCCGAGGGCGCGATTCTGGCGTCGCTCGAAGCCGGCTCCATCATTGAAGACAAGCGCTTCGAGGGGAACCTGGTCTATCTGCGGGCGCGCGGACCGGCATCCCTGATCGACCGGTATCGGCGATTCCGCGACCGGCAGGCCACGGCCTAGAGCCGTCGTGGCCAGTTAGAACGGGCAACAGCAAAGGCAGAAGCAGGTCCTTCGCTACGCTCAGGATGACAGGTTTTGTGGAAGGATGACAGGTTTTGTGGAAGGATGACAGGTTTTGTGACGGGGCGCTGGATATTTGTACGCATGCCAAAGCAAAATGGCCGTCCCTGGTTGGGGACGGCCATTTTCAACATGTGCGGCGTGTTACGCGTTCTTGCCGCATCCATGGCTGAAGACCCGTTCCTTGCGCCACTCTTCGTCCGTAGCGAAGACGATGCAGCTACGACCGGTGCGGCTGTCGACGCGCCAGGTGAGGTTGCCCTGGCGATACCACTGGTACGCGCCAGAGCCGGTGAAGACCGCGCCATTCGGTGCGTTCGGCGCGATGGTGTCGTAGGCCGGAGGAGCGCCCACCGGCGTCTTCGTGGTGGAGGCCGTCGACACGGTCGTCGACGTGGGGCCGGAGTAAACCACCGGCGCCGCAACCGGGGCAGCGGGCGTCGCGGCAGGGTAGGTCGTCGTGCTGGCGGTTGTGGTGGTCGTTGCAGCCGCCGGGGTCGAGGCCGTCGTTGCAACCGGCGTCGTCGTGGTTGCAACGGTGGTGGTCGTCTTCACGCCCTTGTCTTCGAGAAGCTCGTTGTGGCTGGTGGACTTGTGCTCCAACTGCCCTTCGGCGTCCTCGCCGGAGTTCTCCTTCAGGAAGGCGGCTTTGCGCTCGGGAGACATACAGCCTTCGCAGGCGACCTCACCGTCGTTCAGGCTCGCGCTCTTGCGATGATTCTGCCACCAGAACCAGCTACCCACGCAGATGACCACAAGCACTATCAATGCAAACACTCGACTCATTCTTCCATCCTCCGCGGTCTGCCTGATGGCGACGTAAGGTGCACACATTTCGACAAATCAGCCGCGATATCCACGTACAGCCTTCGTGGCATAGACAGCTTCTGCCCAATTCGTTGTGCATTCCCTCATTTACTATGCACTGTGTTTAGTGCAACGTCGAGTTGAATCCGGTTTGGACTTAGTGACTATCTCGCCACCTGTTGACGAAGTGAATTCGCGCACTGTCCGTTTGCATGCGCGCGACAGGAAAACGCCCCGGCGTATGATGGAGTTGTGCCGAAATATTCCATCGTCGTCCCGTTCCATAACGAAGAAGACAATGTCACGACGTTGTATGACCGGTTGAAGGCCGTCATGGAGGCGGTGCTCGAGCCGGGCCGCGACACCTTCGAGCTGGTCTTCGTCGACGACGGCTCGCGCGACCGCACCTACCGGCTGCTCGAAGAGATCGCCGCGGTCGATTCGCGTGTGCTGGTCGTGAAGCTGCGGCGGAACTTCGGCCAGACCTCGGCGCTGGCCGCCGGCTTCGATCACGCGCAGGGTGAGTACATCCTGGCGATGGATGGCGATCTGCAGCACGATCCGCGCGAGATTCCGGCGTTTCTGTCGAAGCTCGAAGAGGGCTATGACGTGGTGAGCGGCTGGCGCTCGCAGCGCGGCGACAACTTCCTGCTGCGGCGGATTCCTTCGCGCGCGGCGAACTGGCTGATGGCCGCTCTCTCGGGCGTGAACATTCACGACTTCGGCACGACGTTCAAGGCGTATCGCCGCGAGGTGATTCAGAACATTCCGCTGTATGGCGAGATGCACCGGTTCATTCCGGCGCTGGCGAGCTGGTATGGCGCGAGCATCTGCGAGATTCCGATCTCGAACCCGGCGCGCGAGTTCGGCAAGAGCCACTACGGCATCTCGCGCACGTTCCGCGTCTTCTTCGATCTGCTGACGATCCGGTTCCTGCTGAAGTACATGACGCGTCCGCTGCACTTCTTCGGAACCTTCGGCGCGGTGGGCATGCTGGGCGGCTCGGCGCTGGCGGCGTGGCTGCTGGTCCTGAAGCTGACGACGCATGCGAATATGGCTAACAACCATGGGCCGCTCTTCGTCATTGCAGGTGTGTCCATTCTTGCGGGCATCCAGATGATGGGGATTGGCCTGCTGGGCGAGCTGCAGGTGCGCCACTTCCACAACGCCAACCATCGCGCGCCGTACGCGGTCGACCGCATTCTGCGGCTGCGTTCGAGCGAAGAGAGCCTGCTGCAGTAGCGGTTCCTCTAAGAGGCGGATTCGTTGTCGCGATTCTTTCGACATCACATTTTGTGGGCGGTGTTCGCGTGCGGGACCGCGCATGCCGTCGTCGTGCATGGCCGTGTGACCGATCCGCAGGGGCGTCCGGTGAGCTTTGCCCGCGTGCAGTTGATCCAGGGCGGACGCTCGGTGGCGTTTGCACTCTCCGGGCCCGACGGCACGTACGAGATGCGCTCTTCGGCCTCCGGAAGGTTTGTGCTGGTGACGACCTCGGCGCGGCTTGCGCCGGGCATTGGAGAGAGCTTCTACGGCGGACGTACGGCGGTGGTCACGCGCGACATCAGCCTCGATCCGACGGCGATTCAGCCCGCGCAGCCGCTGCTGCAGAGCGGGCTTGCGGGGCCGATGGCGCGGGTGACGGGCTCTTCGGCGTATGTGGCGCATGATGATCTGCGGACGCGTCTCGACTTACTCGACGATCTTCGGCTGACCTCGGGGGCGACGATCTCGCAGATCGGCCAGACGGGCAGCCCGGCGGGCCTGATGCTGCGCGGCGGCGATGCGCAGGCGAACGCCGTACTGATCGACGGCGTGCGGGCGGAGGATGTTGGCGGCGGCTTCGATCTCGGCAGCCTGGGCAGCACGGCGATGGCGACGACCGAGGTCTATCGCGGCGCGAACACGGCGCGCTTCGGCGGCGGCGCGGAGGCTGGCGCGGTCAGCCTTGCGACGACTCGCGGGAACTCCGCGGGGCCGGCGTTCGACTACAGCGGCGATGGCGGCAATCTGAACACGTGGCGGGACGAGGCGATTCTCTCCGGTACGCGCCAGCGGCTGGACTACCTCGCGGGCTACGCGCGGCTGGATACCTCGAACGCGCTTCTGCTCGACCGCTTCCACACGTCGACCTCGGTCGCGAACCTGGGTTACGCGATCCTCACGAATACGCTGCTGCGCTTCACGCTGCGTAACGCCGACTCGGCGAGCGGCATGCCCGGCGCCTACGATCTTTACAATCTGGTGCAGGCGGGACGGTTGGGCGAGCAGAATCTGGTCTCCGGCGTCACGGTCGAGAACACGCTGGGAGGGAACTGGCACACCGTGGCGCGCTATGGCGTCTCGCGGCGGCGCGAGGAGCTGTTCCACTTCTACCCGGTCGGGCTGCCGGTCGCCACGGCTGGCGGGACGCGGTACTACGGCAACCCTGTCACGTTGCGCGGAGCGAACGGCTATGTGGCGACGGGGCGCGCCGCGTTCGACTATGCCGGGCCGTATCCTGGCCGGCAGGACACGGACTCGAGCCGCGACGAGCTTTCGATCCAGACGGACTACGCCCTCAACCGGCACGCCGCAGTTCTGCTGGGCGCGCGGTATGCGAACGAACGCGGGCTGGCGATTCAGCCGGTGACGTTGGCGCGGGTGCCGCTCCTACGGGTGAACTTCGGCTACACGATCTCGCTGCAGGGAGACATCGTTCGCCGTGTCTTCTACTCGGTCGCCGGGGGGCTGGAGAAAAATCACTTCGCAGGCATCATGGGTGCGCCACGCGTTGGGCTCGCGTATACGCCGGTGCGTCCCGGCGGACGCTGGGTGCGCGGCACGAAGATTCATGGCGACGCCGCGACCGGCTTCCGCGAGCCGAGCCTGCAGGAGGAGGTGAGTTCGCTTTACGGGCTGCTGACGCCGGCCGCCAGCGCGCGCTATGGCGTGACGCCAGTGACCGCGCCGCGATCGCGCACCTTCGAACTGGGCGTCGACCAGAACATCTTTCTGGAGAAGCTGATCGTGCGCGCAAGCTACTTTCACAATCAGTTCGCGCACCAGTTCGACACGGTTGATACCGGATCGCTGCAGGGTTTGTTCGGGATTGCCACGGTGCGTCCGGCGACGGCGAACACGCTCGACTACCGCGCGCAGGGGATCGAAACGGCGGTGGAGTACCAGCCGACGCATCGGCTGTTTCTGCATGGCGGCTATACCTGGATGCCGAGCACGGTGGAGCGGTCGTTTGCGTCGAATGCACTGGCGGCGAATGGCGCGACGACGAACCCCAACCTGCCCGGCATCCCGATCGGCGCTTCGTCGCCGCTGGTTGGCGCACGGCCCTTCGAGCAGCCAAGGCACACGGGCTTCTTCGCGGTGCAGTACACGGGTAAGGCGTTCACAGCGGCGTTTCAGGGCGCGCTGGCCAGCCGCGCGGACGACTCGACCTTCGCGGCCTTTCGCGACGCGAACAGCGGCAACGCGATGCTGCTGCCGAATCGCGATCTCGACGGCGGCTACGCGAAGCTGGACGCGAACTTCACCTACGTCGCGGGACGCCATGTGACGATCTTTACGCAGTTCGAGAATCTGCTGGACCAGCAGCACATGGCCCCGGTTGGCTATGTGAGCGTGCCGTTCACGGTGCGCTCCGGGTTGAAGATACATATCGGCGGGAGATAGCGTCCGGAGCTATCTGAACCCCGTTCGCGCGGTTTGCGTCTAATGCTGTGGAAGGTGTTCCCATGTCTCGATTTCTGAAGTATTCCGCACTCGCCGCCTCGGTCGCCCTCACCCTGTCGATGGCCGCGCAGGAGGGGCCCGCTCCCACCCAGACGCTGATCTCGGTCAACTCGAAGGCGGAGGTCGTACTGACGCCCGCGAACGTTCAGCTTCAACTCAACGGCAAGCCCGCTTCGCTCGTCTCTCTGGATCGTGTCGCGCCCACGGGTCTGCAGATTGCTCTGCTGATCGACGACGGCCTGCGCCGTTCGATCGCCTCGCAGCTTGGCGACATCAAGGGCTTTCTCGACACCCTGCCTCCGGGCTCCGAGGTGCTGATCGGCTATATGCAGAACGGTCGCGTAGCGTCCGCGCAGCCATTTACGGCCGACCACAATGCCGCGGCGGAAAGCCTGCGCATTCCGTTCGGCGCGCCGGGGATGAGCGCCAGCCCGTACTTCTGCCTGTCGGACTTCGTGAAGAACTGGCCCAGCGGCGGCGGACCGCGCAAGGCGCGCGTCGTTCTCATGCTGACCAACGGCGTCGACCCCTACAACGGGAGCACGCGGATCTCGAACCAGGATAGCCCCTACGTGCAGACCGCGATCGACGATGCAAACCGTGCCGGCGTGGCTGTCTATTCGATCTACTATGGCGACTCCGGCATGCGCGGCGGTTCGTTCAGCGGACAGAGCTACCTGCGCCAGGTAGCCGACTCCACCGGCGGCGACACGTATTACGAAGGCACTGGCAGTCCGATCTCGCTTACGCCCTTTTTCAAGCAGTTTGAGCATGCGCTGGACGAGAGCTACGTGGCCAGCTTTGCCGCCATCGCCAACCACCGGGATCACGACCTGGTTCGCATCAAGATAACCAGCGACATCCCGAAGGTGAAGATTCGCCACGCGGATGACGTGCGTCCGGGTAACGTCGAGTAACTCCTCCATTCGATAAGAAAGAGAGAAGCGGCTTCCCGACTCGGGAAGCCGCTTTTGCATGCGCGTAAGAGGTTGTAGAGACGGAGCTTCGGGGCGATGGTATCTTCTTTTAAAACATTACCCAATCGAGCTGAAGGGTCCCTGCCATGAGCCGCCGTAACTGTCTGTTTCCTCTCTTGAGTATTGCGGCTCTTTTCGCCAGCCGCGCGCTCTTTGCCCAGACCCCGACCTTCGCCGAAGCGCCGTTCTCTGCTACCGTGGCGGAGCTGCGCGCGGCCTCGGCTGCCGCGCCGGTCGATCACGACTACGAGGTGCAGGTGCTGCTCGAAGAGGGTGTCTTTCGCACGGCGGCGGACGGCACGCTGTTCTATCAGCACAGGATGATCTACCGGCTCGACTCCGCCGAGGGCGTGAAGGACTGGGCCGAGATCTCCTCGGGCTGGGACCCGTGGTACGAGAAGATGGCCGGTCTGCATGCGCGCGTTCTGCGGCCGGACGGAGACTTCATCGAGCTGGACCAGAAGACCGTGACCGACGCGCCGGTGAGTGCGGAGGACAACGAGACCTTCTCCTCCAGCCGCGTTCGTCGCGCGCCGCTGCCGGGCCTCGCGATCGGGTCGATCGTCGAAGAGACAGAGACGGTGGAGGAGAAGACGCCGTACTTCGCCGGCGGCAGCGTGAACCGCTTCGGCTTTCACCCCAACGTGCCGACGCTGCGCGAGCGTGTGATCGTCGAGCTGCCTGCCTCGTTCCCCTACAAAGACAAGCTGCGCAACCTGCCGGGGGTCGCCATCGCGCGGTCGGAGAAGGATGGCGTCCGCCGCACGGTCTATGAGGAGACGAACCTCAAGGCTTCGCACGGCTCGGACATCGACCTTTCGACCGATGACCCTGCCTCGCCGGTGGTGGAGTTCGCGACGGGCGCGTCGTGGGGCGCGATTGCAACCTCCTATGCCGCGCTGGCCGATCCGCAGACCGTCGCCGCCGAGGCCGCGCCGTTGCTGCCTGAAGACCTGCCGGCGGAGCGGATGGCCCGCATCCGCGCCATCGTGCAACGTCTGCACCGCGAGATTCGCTATACCGGCGTGGAGTTCGGCGCGGCCAAACTGACGCCCATGCGGCCATCCGAGGTCATCAAGCGGCACTACGGCGACTGCAAGGACAAGGCGACGCTGCTGGTGGCGATGCTGCGCTCGGCCGGCATCCCGGCGAATCTGGCGCTGCTCTCCACCGGGCCCGGTCGCGATCTGGACCAGGAGCTGCCGGGGATGAATCTCTTCGACCATGCCATCGTCTATGTGCCGGCCGGCAGCGGCAAGGGCGAGGAGGCTCTGTGGATCGACGCGACCGCACAGTACAACACGGTGGGTTCGCTGCCGTATCCCGATACCGGCCGCATGGCGCTGATCGTCGCGCCCACGACGACCGCGCTGACCCGCACGACGATGCCTTCCGCCGATCAGTCGGTGTTGAAGGAGACGCGTACCTTCACGCTGGCGCAGCTCGGTCCCTCGCATGTCGTCGAAGACTCCGATACCTTCGGCTCGATCGATGCCTTCTACCGCAGCGACTACGGCGGCACGGATACGAAGAAGATTCGCGAAGGGCTGGAGGAGTACGTCCAGACCGCCTACCTGGCGAAGAAGCTAACCTCGGTGACGCACGGCGATGGGTCCGATCTGGAGCATCCCTTTCACCTGACCATCGTCGCCGATGGCGCGCGTCGCGGGTATACCTCGATGAATGAGGCGATCGTGGCGGTCTTTCCGAACGGCACGGTGAACGGATTGCCGAAGTGGTTCTCGGTGGCTCCTCCGGTGATCGGCCCGGACACTTCGCCGACGGCTCGCGCGGAGCAGGAGCTGGCGGAGAAGAGCCGGCAGGCGACCTACAGCTTTCGCCCGTTCATCACGGAGCAGCACGTCCGCATTCTCATCCCGGACGGATTCACGCCGCGCTCGCTGCCGCCCAGCAAGACGACGCAGCTTGGAGCGGCGACCCTGACCGAGACCTACAGCGATAGGGAGCCCGGAGTCGTTACGGCGGACCTGCGCTTCGACAGCGGTCTTTCGACCATCACCGCGGAGCAGGCGCTGGCGATGCGCGCCGCCGTGCTGGAGTTGAACAAGCGCGATTATGTCGCGATCTACTTCGACCAGATCGGCGCGAAGGCAATGGCCGCGGGGCATATCCGCGAGGCGCTGGAGGCCGATCACGCGCTCATTCAAGCGCATCCCGCGGAGGCGCTGCACCATGCGCGGCTGGCGAGGGCGTTGCTGGAGGCAGGCATCGGCGACGAGGCCCACGTCGAGGCGCGGCGTGCGACCGAGCTCGATCCGAAGTCAGCAGTCGCCTTCTCGGCGCTGGGCTGGGTGCTGCAGCATAACAGCCTCGGCGAACGCTTCGGCAAGAACTACGACCGTGCCGGCGCGATCGCGGCTTATCGCAAGGCCATCGCACTGGATCCCGACGATAACGATCCGCCGTACGACCTGGCGATCCTGCTGGAGTTCGACGCGCGCGGCGTGCGCTATTCCTCCGATGCCGACATGCCGGAGGCGATCAAGCTGTATCGCTCGCTGGTCGAGAAGACCAGGGAGAAGGATCCGCAGTCGGCCGCCTCCTATCGTGAAAATCTGCTCTACAGCCTGCTCTACTCGCGGCAGTTCGCGGAGCTGGACAAGATGATCGCGGCGTTGCCTTCGACGAATACGCATACTGTCTTTGCGATCACCTCCGCCGCCGCGCAGCATGGTGCGCCGGCGGGTATCGCGCAGGCCGGCCAGGGGAACGCGGGCGCATCCGACAGAAACAAGAACCTGCGGACGGCGGCCACCCAGCTTGCGATGCTGCATCTCTACGCGCAGGCTGCCGAAGTGCTGAGCGCCGGCCTGCAGGGCGACAACGACGCAGCCACGGCTGCCCGGCAGATCGAGCTCTATAAGAATCTGCACGAGACCTCGTTGAAGCCGCTGCCCGCGACGAACCCCGCGCGGCCGGTGCAGGCGATGCTCTTCGGCCTGCTGGCCGGCACGTTGACGCGGGAGCAGGCCGCCGGCGCGCTCAGCCATCAGGCTTACGCCAGCGACGCTGCGTTCGATCTGGATGTGAAGAAGAATCTGGCGAGCTCCGGCGTTTTGCGGGTGATTGCATCCCGTTCCGACATGACCGAATCGGTGCTGATGGATCTGGTCGCCGGCAACTCGACCTTCACCACCGCCGGGGGAGACGATGCGATCGGCTATGCCATCGTCACGCAGACGCCGGGCGCCGCGCCTCTGCACCACTATGTCGTGAAGGACGACGGCGCCTACCGGATCATTGGAGACGAGAACGATTCGGCGCAGATCGGCAATGCGGTGCTCTACGCGCTGCAGCATGGCAAGCCCGCGGAGGCGAAGGCAATGCTGGACTGGAAGCGCGATCTGACCCACAGGGCCGGAGGCGACGACAGCTTCGCCGGACCGCTGCTGCCTCGGTTCTGGACCGTGGGCAGCTCGAAGGAAGGCGCCGACTCGCCGGCCGCGATGCGGATTGCGGCTTTGTCGCTGATGGCTGGATCGATGGATGCGAAGCCCTACCTTGCCGAAATCGGCGATGCGCAGGCGAAGGCCTCCGGCTCCCGGCAGACCGACCTCGACCTGCTGCTGGCCTGCGCGGCCGATGGCGCCGAGGAGCCCGCGATCGCCCTGCCGGCGGCAAAGCGTCTGATGGAGCAGGATCCCGATTCCTTTACGGCGGTGAATCTGGCGGGACGTGCGTACAGCCTGCAGGGGCAGCCGGAGCCGTGGCGGACATTGCTGACGTCGAAGCTGGCGAAGCATCCCACCGACCGCGACCTGTTGAGCGAGCAGATTGGCGTCTTCGCCCTGGCGCACGACTTCGCCGGCGCGCAGACCGCCTCGCAGAAGGTGCTGGACTCCGGCAAGGCCGTCGCGAACGACTACAACCAGTTCGCCTGGCTTGGCCTCTTCCACGACTACCTGGGAGATGACGTGACCAAGGCTGCGCAGCAGTCGAACATGCTGACGCATAACGGCAGCTTCGGGGAACTCCATACGCTCGCCTGCATCTACGCGGCGCAGGGTAAGACGACGGAGGCGAGGGAGGTGCTGAAGCAGGCGCTGGTCGCCTCCAGCCAGCCGGAGCCGAACTCCGAGGTCTGGTACGCGCTGGGTCTGATCTACGAGCAGTACGGCGCGAAGACCGCGGCGCTCGAAGCCTATAACCGGGTCTACGCGCATGAGTTCGACGACCACACCTACATCGGTCCGACGTCAACCTACGTGCTGGCGCAGGCGCGGATCAAGAGCCTTGGCGGCGCAGGGAAGTAGACGCCGGACAACAGAAAGCCCCGGATTCGATCGCTCGAGTCCGGGGCTTCCTGTTTGCCGCGATGGCGTGGAGACTTAGTACATGCCGTCCATGCCGCCGCCGCCGTGGTTGTGTCCGCCGCCCGCCGCTTCCTTCTTCTCCGGAATCTCGGCGATGATCGCCTCGGTGGTGAGGAGAAGGCCGCTGATGCTGGCTGCGTTCTGCAGGGCAGTGCGGGTGACCTTTGTGGGGTCGATGACGCCGGCAGCAACCAGATCCTCATAGACGCCGGTTCCGGCGTTGTAGCCGAAGCTGGAATCCTTGGACTCGTGGATCTTGCCGATGACGACCGAACCCTCTTCGCCGGCGTTGCCGACGATGGTGCGGAGAGGCTCTTCGATGGCGCGGCGGATGATCGATGCGCCGATCTTCTCGTCGCCTTCGAGGGTCTTGATGAGCGCGTCGACTGCGGGGATCGTACGGATCAGCGCTACGCCGCCACCCGGGACGATGCCTTCCTCGACGGCCGCGCGGGTTGCATGCATCGCATCCTCGACACGGGCCTTCTTCTCCTTCATCTCGGTCTCGGTGGCTGCGCCGACCTTGATGACGGCAACGCCGCCAACCAGCTTGGCGAGGCGCTCCTGGAGCTTCTCGCGGTCGTAGTCGGAGGTGGTCTTCTCGACCTGAGCGCGAATCTCCTTCACGCGGGCCGCGATATCGGCCTCATCGCCGCCGCCATCCACGATCGTGGTGTTGTCCTTGTCGATGGTGACGCGCTTGGCGGTGCCGAGATCCTCGAGCTTGACGCCCTCGAGTTTGATGCCCAGATCCTCGGTGATCGCCTTGCCGCCGGTCAGCTTTGCGATGTCTTCGAGCATCGCCTTGCGACGATCGCCGAAGCCAGGCGCCTTGACCGCAGCGACGTTCAGCGTGCCGCGCAGCTTGTTGACGACCAGGGTCGCGAGCGCTTCGCCGTCCACGTCTTCAGCGATGATGACGAGGGGCTTGGCGGTGCGTGCGATCTGCTCGAGCAGGGGAAGCAGGTCCTTCATCGACGAGATCTTCTTCTCGTAGATCAGGATGTAGGGGTTCTCCAGGGCAGCTTCCATGCGCTCTGCGTCGGTGACGAAGTAGGGCGAGAGGTAGCCGCGGTCGAACTGCATGCCCTCGACGACATCGAGCTGCGTCTCCATCGTGCGCGACTCTTCGACGGTGATGACGCCGTCCTTGCCCACCTTGGTCATCGCGGCGGCGATGATGGAGCCGATCTGGTGATCGGAGTTGGCCGAGATGGTTCCGACCTGGGCGATCATGTCGCCGGTGACGGGCTTCGAGAACTCGGCGAGAGCGCCGCCAACCACTGCGCCGTTCTCATCGCGCTTGCCGATGATGGCCTCGACAGCCTTGTCGATGCCGCGCTTGAGAGCAGCGGGGTTCGCGCCGGCGGCGACGGTCTTCACGCCTTCGCGGAAGATGGCCTGGGCGAGGACGGTTGCGGTCGTGGTGCCGTCGCCGGCGATGTCCGAGGTCTTCGAGGCGACTTCCTTCACCAACTGCGCGCCGACGTTCTCGATCGGATCGGCAAGTTCGATCTCCTTGGCGACCGTGACGCCGTCCTTGGTGATGGTGGGCGAGCCGAACTTCTTCTCGATGACGACGTTGCGGCCCTTGGGACCGAGGGTCACCTTGACGGCGTTCGCCAGAATGTTGACGCCGCGCAGGATGGCCTGGCGCGAATCTTCTCCGTGCAGAATCTGTTTTGCCATGATGCTTTTGCTCCTGGTACTTCGTACCGTTTTGGACGCCTTGCGGCGTGAATGCTGATTACGCCAGAATGCCGAGGACTTCTTCTTCGCGCATGATGAGCAGGTCTTCGCCGTCGAGCTTGATCTCGGTGCCGGAGTACTTGCCGAACAGGATCGTGTCGCCAGCCTTCACGTCGAGCGGGAATACCTTGCCCTCGTCGTTGGACTTACCCTTGCCGACGGAGACGACCTTGCCCTGCTGGGGCTTCTCTTTGGCGGAGTCCGGGATGATGATGCCGCCGCGAACCGTCTCGCCCTCTTCGACACGACGGACCAGAATCCGGTCATGCAGGGGGGTAAAGGATGTTGTTGCCATGCGATGAGTCTCCTCTAAAGCTGTTTTGTGTTGCGGGTGAGCAGATGCCTCGCTCGGCGACAGTCGCGCCGGAAGACTGGGCTGCTCGGGGAGGCGCCAGGGCCGGTCAGGCCGTTAGCAGTCTCGCCCTACGATTGCTAACTTTAGGCGGTTGAGGCGGGTCGTGTCAACTCTGTGTTGTGAAATGTGAGTGAAAGTGACGCAACTCTGTTCGGGTTGCCTGCGGTTCGACCATTCGCGCAGTTAAGTCGTAGAATGCAGAGCATGTCGTTCTTTCGCCGTATCTCCGCCACCGCTCTTGCTTTGACCTTCGCCACCGGACTGGTCTGCCCGCAAAACCTCGTAGGGCAGGATGACTCCGCACGCCGCGGACGCAAGTACAAGGCGCCGCCGGAGGTCTCGCACATCGAGATCACGGTGATCAAGGGAACGAACAAGAAGCCGATCGCGAACGCGGCCGTCATCTTCCATCCGATGAAGGACGGCAAGGACGAGGGCAATCTCGAGGTCAAGACCGACCCGGACGGCAAGGCGGTCATCGATGTGATTCCAACCGGCAGCCGGGTGGTGGTGCAGGTGCTCGCGGATGGCTTCGCGACCTACGCCGAGACCTTCGACATTCCCGAAAGCTCGCGTTCGATCCTGGTCGCGATGAAGCGGCCGCAGGCGCAGATCTCGAAGTACGAGGACAACCGCGACAAGCCCGCCGACCGCAAGCCGGGCGTGCAGGAGCCGGACAGCGCACCAAAGGTCGAGCCGCCGCCGGCGAGCGCCAAGTAAGGATTCGAAGGATTTCATGGATAGGTTGTTGACAGGGAAGACTGTGCTCGTCACGGGCGCGGCTCGACGTATTGGGCGCGCCATTGCGCTGAAGCTGGCTGAGGCCGGCGCGGATGTGGCGATCACCTATCGCGGCTCGCACGACGAGGCTGCGGCCACGGTGCGGGACCTCGTCGCGCTCGGGGTGCAGGCGAGCGCCATGCAGTGCGACGTGGCCGATCCCGCGTCGGTGCGCAACGCCGTGGCGGAGACCGTTGCGGTCCACGGCAGGCTGGATCTGCTGGTCAATAATGCCGGGGTCTTCGCCTCGGAGGCGCTGGAGTCGATCACGGCCGACCAGTGGGATGCGATGTTCGCGACCAACACACGGGGGCCGTTCCTGATGGCGCAGGCGGCGCATCCGTACCTGAAGGCCGCGTATGGGCGCATTGTCAACATCGGCTCGCTGGGCGGCATTCAGCCATGGGCGACGCACGCGCATTACTGCACGTCGAAGGCGGCGCTGCATATGCTCTCGCAGACGATGGCCAAGGCGTGGGCGCCGGAGATCAGCGTGAACTGCGTGGCGCCGGGCATGATCGTGCAGGGCGAGGTCGGCGCGGCGTACCAGCACTTCGCCGACCGGACGCCGATGAAGCGCAACGGTACCGCCGCGGATGTGGCCGAGGCGGTGCTATTCTTCGCGACCGGCCCGCGCTTTATCACGGGCCAGTTGCTGGCCGTCGATGGCGGATTGGGACTGTAGGGCAGATCTGCGTAGCGCATCTGCAGTCCCTCAGCGGCTAAAGCCGCTTCGATCGCCGAGCTTTTATGGCGGGACTGAAGTCCCGCCCTTTCAAAACGGCTCAGCCCTTTCAAAACAGGGCTCCGTTCAAAGGAGTTCTAACGTCCGAAGAGCCGTTGGAAGATTCCCGGCCTCTTTGTCTCCTCTTCCAGCCCAAGGGGCTCTTCCACCGGGCGAAAGCTCTTGCCGTGGAAGGCGGCCATCGGGTTCGTGGTTACGAGGCTCTCGGCGTACTGGGCGCCATACTTCTTTGCCACCAGGTTCGCTGCGGCGCGCATGCGTGGCGGACGTCCGGTGAGACCGTGTGCATCGGAGGCGATGAAGTGGACCCAGCGCTTTTCGAGCAGCGTCCACGCCATCTTTTCGGCTTTTTTCCCCATCTGGCCGGTCACGGAGTCGGCCGTGACCTGCACGAGCAGACCGCCGCGCATCCACTCCAGCATGCGGTCGTTGTTGGCGACCAGCGTGGGGTTGCGTTCGGGATGCGTCAGCACGGGCGTCATCCCGGCGACCCGCAGATCGTAGAAGATATCGGTCAGCCCCTTGGGCAGGCCGAAGTCCGGCAGCTCGACCATGAGGTAGCCGAGGCCGTTGATGCTGAACTTTGTCTTGTCGGCACGCGCCTCTTCGATGTTCTCGTAGTTGACGTGGAAGTCCGAGCCGAGCCCGAGGGTAAGAGGAATCTGCTCGGCTTCGAGGCGAGCCTTCAGCTCTTCCAGCTTCGCGCGGTTCAACTCAGGGTTGAAGGTGTAGTTGCTGTTCGCGTGCGGGGTGCAGACGACGTGGGTGATGCCGTCGTCGGCGGCGAGGCGCGCCATCTTGACCGAGGTCTCGAAGTCCTTCGCGCCGTCGTCCAAACCCCACAACAGATGATGATGTATATCGACCATATGGGTATGAGCCTGTCTTTACGTCTTGAGTTGCCGCGAAGGCTAACGTGCGCCCGCGACAAGCGACTGCGCCATAGACTGAAAGAGCAGCAGGCCGTCGGCCGAGCCGAGCAGCGATTCGCTCGAACGGTCCGGGTGCGGCATCATGCCAAGCACGTTGCGTCCCTCGTTCAGCACGCCGGCGATGTTCTCGAGCGAGCCGTTGGCGTTGGTTGCCGCGTCGCATGTTCCGGCTGAGTCCGCATACCGGAAGGCGATGCGATCCTCGCGGTTGAGCGTGGCGAGCGTGTCGGCGTCGCAGAAGTAGTTGCCTTCCATGTGGCCGATGGGCATCTGCAGCACCTGTCCTTTGGCGATGCCGTGGGTGAAGGGCGAGTCGGCGGTCTCGGTCCGCAGGTGTACCTGCTTGCAGATGTAACGCTGGCTGGCGTTGCGCATGAGCGCGCCGGGCAGAAGGCCCGCCTCGGCGAGGATCTGGAAGCCGTTGCAGATGCCGAGCACCAGGCCGCCATTCGCGGCGAACTTCTTGACCGACTGCATGACCGGCGCGAACTTGGCGATGGCGCCGGTGCGCAGGTAGTCGCCATAGGCGAAGCCGCCTGGCGCCACGATGGCGTCGCAGCCCTCAAGGTTCTCGGACGCATGCCAGAGGAAGGTCACAGGATGGCCGGCGACCTGGTCGATGACGTTGTAGGTATCGTGGTCGCAGTTGGAACCGGGAAAGACAAGCACGCCGAATTTCATAGCTCTAGTTTACAGACGTTTTAGCGCATTACACTCGAAGAGATGCCCTACGATCTCAAACCGTGTGCCGTGCCCGAGCCCTCCGCGACGGGCGACCTGACGCTCTTCGAACGGGTCTATCCCGCGCCGACCCATGCCTATCGCTCGCCCTTCCAGCGGGACCGCGACCGGATCGTACAGTCGCGCGCCTTTCGCCGGCTGGCGGGCAAGACGCAGGTCTTCACCAGCCGCGCGTCGGACCACTTCCGTTCGCGTCTGACCCACACGATCGAGGTCGTGCAGATTGCGCGCGAGGTGGCGTGCGCTCTGGGGCTGAATGAGGATCTGGCCGAGACGCTCGCGCTGGTGCACGATATCGGGCATCCGCCCTTCGGCCACGCGGGCGAGCGCGCGCTCGACCGCTGCCTGCAGCGGCACGGACGCCGCTTCGACCACAATCTGCATGCGCTGCGCATCACCGAACACTTCGAGCAGCGCTATGCCGCGCATCGCGGGCTGAACCTGACGCTGGCCGTGCGCGAGGGAATCATCAAGCACTCGCGCGACTATAACGTGGCGACGCACCCGGAGCTGGCGGACTATTTTCTCGATCAATCGCCGCCGCTCGAGGCGCAGATCATCGACCTGGCGGACGAGATCGCGTACCTGACGGCGGATCTCGACGATGGCGTCGAGTCGGGCCTGCTGGAGGTGTCGCACATCGTCAGGCATGTGCGTATTCTGGCTCGTTGTTACGCGGCCGTGGAGCGTGAGCATCCCGAGATCGACGACAAGTACAAGTTCAACGAGTCGCTGCAACTGATGCAGAACACGCTGACCGAAGACCTGATCGCCAATACGCGCAAGAATACGGCGGCGATCGGGGCGAAGTCTCTGGCGGACATCCGGCGGCATCCGCGGCGGCTGGCGACGTTTTCGCCCAAGGTGGAGTCGGAGAGGCTGCAGGAGAAGCAGTACCTTTACGACACGCTCTACACCTGCCATGCGCTCGATCTGGAGCATACGAAGGCCGAGGAGGTCGTGACGGCGCTGTTCAACTTCTGGGTCGAAAACCCGGACGAGCTGCCCGAAGGATACTTCGAGGAGAGCGAGCAGGAAGGTCTGGCGCGGGTGGTGGCGGACTACATCGCCGGCATGACGGATGCGTACATCCTGATGCAGTACGCGGCGATCAAGCGGACGATTCGACGCTGACCGCGCGGGATTCGAGAAGAGGCATCGAGCTGGTAAAGTTTGGCATGCCGATTGCCTTATCCCTGGATAAGCCCCGATTCTCGCGCGCCGCACAGGCCGAGGTCAGGCGGATTTCCACAGGGAGGGCCACAACCCGCATGCTGAGCACGACCGCCGACTCAAGGGATCACTTCACGCTCTACGCGACTCCAGCGACGGACTCGTACCAGGTCTTCGTCTACCCGGCGGTACCGGGGACGGGGCAGGACTTCGAGGTGCCAGCCTCTCGATTCGCTGAGTTTCAGCGGCTGCGGCAAAGTCATGTGGAGGAGAATCAACTCGATGGCATCGCGGACGTGTTCATGTATTCGCTGACGGAGGATGATCTGCGGGAGCTCACCTCGTTCTTGCCGGGGCCAGGCGCGCGGCGGATTCGAGCAGCGCAGGCCGCATGATGGGCCAGGAGTCTATTCCACGAACGTGCTACGAAAGATGTCCTGGAGCGATGGAAGAAATTACAGGCTGCTTAGAGAGATCGCTAAGCAGCCTGTAATTTTTGTTCGAATCTGAGGTTAGCGGACCTTCCAGCGGGTGGAGAGGGCGGCCAGTTTGTCTTCCATGCTTTGCGGCGGTGGCGCTTTGGGTTGGGGCTTCTGCTGGGGGCGTGAGGGCTGTCCGGGGCGCTGCTGACCGGGCTGGGGCGGGCGGGCGCCTTGCGGCTGCGGACGCTGACCACCCTGCGCAGGCGTCATGAGGGCCTTCATGCTGAGCGCGATGCGCTTGCTGACGGTGTCGACCGAGAGCACCTTGACCTTGACGATCTGACCGGCCTTGACGGCTTCGGACGGCTCCTTGATAAAGCGGTTCGAGAGTTCTGAGATGTGAACGAGACCGTCCTGGTGGACGCCGATATCGACGAACGCGCCGAACTTCGTCACGTTAGTGACGACGCCTTCGAGGATCATGTCGGGAACGACGTCCGTCAGCTCTTTGACGCCCTCGTGGAAGGCCGGGGCGACGAACTTGTCGCGCGGGTCGCGGCCGGGGCGGCGCAGCTCGGCGAGGATGTCGTTGAGGGTGAAGGAGCCGGCCTGGAGTTTGGACTTGTCGACCTTGTCGAGGAGGCTGGGGTTGAGGATGATCTCCGCGATGCTGGCGCCGACGGTCTCGGCGAGCTGGTTGACGACGGCGTAGGACTCCGGGTGGACGGCGGTGGAGTCGAGCGGCTGCTCCCCGCCGCGGATGCGCAGGAAGCCGGCGGCCTGCTCGAAGGACTTCGGCCCAATGCCGGGGACTTGTTTGATCTGCGCGCGCGAGGTGAAGCGGCCGTTGGCGTCGCGGTAGGCGACGATGTTGAGCGCGGTGCGCTCGGTGATGCCGGCGACGTAGCGCAGCAGCGTCCAAGAGCTGGTGTTCAGGTCGACGCCGACCTTGTTCACGCAGGTCTCGATGACGGCTTCGAGCGACTGCTGGAGCTGGCGCTGGTCGACGTCGTGCTGGTACTGGCCGACGCCGATGGACTTGGGGTCGACCTTGACCAGTTCGGAGAGCGGGTCTTGGAGGCGGCGCGCGATGGAGATGGCGCCGCGGACGGTGAGGTCGAGATCGGGGAACTCCTGTCGCGCCACGTCGGACGCCGAGTAGACGCTGGCGCCGGACTCCGAGACCATGACCTTGAAGATATCGGTGAGCTTGTGCTCGGCGAGGAAGTCGCGGACGAAGGAATCGGTCTCGCGCGAGGCGGTGCCGTTGCCGATGGCGATGGCGCGGACGTCATGCTGCTTGACCAGGTGGGCGAGGGTTTGGGTGGCCTTCGCGGTCTGGCCGGTGTGCGGGTAGATGACGTCGTGGGCGAGGAACTTGCCCGTTTCGTCGACGACCGCGACCTTGCAGCCAGTCCGCAGGCCGGGATCGAGGCCGAGGACCGAGATGGGGCCGGCGGGCGCGGCCAGCAGCAGGTTGGCAAGGTTGTCGCGGAAGACGCCGATGGCGTCAAGGTCGGAGCGCTTCTTGAGTTCGAGGCGGATCTCGCCCTGGATCGACGCGCTGAGCAGGCGGCTCCAGCAGTCTTCGATGGCGAGGTCGAGCTGTGGAGTCCAGTCGCCTTCGGCCTTGTGGATGCCGGCGCGCAGGAGGCCGGTGGCGCGGGCGGGGTCAAGCTCGATGAGGAAGTACAGGATGGATTCGGCCTCGCCGCGGCGGATGGCGAGCATGCGGTGCGAGGGGATGGTCTTCACCGGCTCGCGGTAGTCGTAGTACATCTTGAACTTGCCCTGCTCATCCTTCTTTTTGCCGTCGGATTCTGAAGCCTTGCGGGAGACGATGACGCCCTCGTCGAAGAGGAGCTGGCGGGCGGCCTTGCGGAGTTCGGCGGTCTCGGAGATGGTCTCGGCCACGATGTGGCGGGCGCCTTCGAGGGCGTCGTTGATGGTGGCGACCTCTTTCTCCGGATTGATGAAGGTCTGCGCGAATTCGAGCAGCGGCGTGCCGGTCGCGGTCTGTGCCCAGAGGTAGTCGGCCAGCGGTTCCAGGCCTTTTTCGCGCGCGATGGTGGCCTTGGTGCGGCGCTTGGGGCGGTAAGGCAGATAGAGGTCTTCGAGTTCGGACTTGTCGAGCGTCTTCTCGATCCTGGCCTTCAGCTCGTCGGTCAGCTTGCCCTGTTCGGCGATGGAGGCCAGGATGGTCTCGCGGCGGGAGACGAGGTCGCGGAAGTAGCCGAGGCGGTCTTCGATGTCGCGGATCTGCACCTCGTCGAGCGCGCCGGTGGCCTCTTTGCGATAGCGCGCGATGAAGGGAACGGTGCCGCCCTCGTCCAGCAGCCCGATGGTTGCGACCAGCGAGTGCAGGGGCACGTTGAGGGTCTTGGCGATGTGAAGGAGGATTTCGGGAGAAAGGGTCTTTGCGTCTTGCTTTTGGTCAGCCATGATCTGAGTTCGATCTTAAATGGGTTGGCGGAGGAAAAGGGGCAAGGGCAACAGCGGATTCCCTGCGGGAATGACAAACGAAAGGACGAGCAACGACAAAAGCTATTTGGTGAGTGGCAGGTCGAAGGTGCCCATGCGACCGTTCGAGGCGTCGCGGACGACGAAGCGCAGGTGGGTGGCTTTGGGCCGGGGGCCGAGTTCGATGGCGAAGCGTGCGAGTTGAGCGCTGGAGTGCAGGTCGACGTTGGGGTTCGCGGTGGCGGTCTCGGAGTGCAGAGTGTGCGAGAGGATCTTGTTCTTCGCCGAGAGTGCGACGACCAGCACTTCGACGTTCGCGGTGCTCGCGCCGTTGGACTGGGAGGTCCAGGTCAGGCCGTCGGCGTGGACGTGCAGGATGAACTCGCCAGGCTTCGAGTCGGCTTCGACGGTAAAGTCGAGGCCGTGAAGCGGCAGGTCGGCGGTGGCGGCGTTGTTCAGGTCGTAGCCGATGGTGTCGCGGGTCTTGGCGGTCTTCGAGCCGGTGGTGTAGTAGCCGTCGTGGGTGCGGACGGTGAGGCCGGGACGCAGGCAGACGACGCGGATGTGGCGGAAGGCGCCGGGGGTCTCCGCGTTGTCGGTGGGGCGGTAGCCGAGGGTGTAGGACTGGGTGCCGGAGAGAACGCCGTCGTTGATGTAGCGGTCGACGTCGTTCTGGCCGCGGATGCTGCGTCCGCCGGTGACGGGGCCGAGGTGATCGAAGTCGAGGTTGGTGTCGAAGGGCGAGAGGATGTTGCCGGCCGAGGAGCCGCCGATCGAGAAGACGCCCATCTGGTCGTCGTTGATGATCTCGTCCATCGTCGGCAGGGTGGAGGTGGGGTCGATGGAGTAGAGGCTGATGCGTGAGTCGAGCAGGGTGTCGGTCACGTGCTGGAGCATGTTCTTGAGCATCGTGTCGGTGCCCGGGGTGAGGGCGTCGGGGTCGACCGAGGGGAAGCCGGCGCCGACCCAGATGAGGTTCTTGTGCGCGCGGATCGGCGCGGAGTTCTGCGCGATCTGTTCGAGCACGGAGATGGAGCGGTCGAGGCGATCGCCGACGCCGGGGCCGGCGGACTTCGACTGTTCGAGCGCCCAGGCCTGCGAGGGCACATGCTTCGCGAGCGCGCCAAGCAGGCGGCCGCGGTCGAGCGTATAGGGCGAAAGCTGCTGGAAGCCGGAGTCGCGCACGACGAGCAGCTCGGTCGGCTGGGTGAGGGTGGCGGGCTGCTTGTTCAGGTAGTCCTTGAGGCACTTGATGCCGTAGGCGAGGTCCGAGAAGTGCGTGTTGACCTCATCCAGCACGAGGATGGTGACGGGCGAGGAGCCGAAGACGCGGGGCTGCGCGGGGTCGAAGATGGTCGCGGCGGTGACGTTGGGCGGCAGGGTGTGGTCGGCGGCGCTCTCGAAGCTGACGATGCGCTGAAGCTGCTTCTCCTCGAAGACCTGGAAGTCCTTCGCCGTCAGGCCGGAGACGGGGTGGCCCTCCTTGTCGACGACGCTGACGTCAAGCAGCACCAGACGCGAGGTGACGCGCAGGGTGTTGATGCCGGGCGGAAGGTCGTCCTGCGCGAGAACCGCGACGGATGGGACGAGAAGCAGGGAGCAGAGCAGCAGGCGCAGCGCGGAGAAAGATGTCATAGGGAAAGAAGAGCGCCGGAGCGACTCGTTCGCCTAGTCTACCGGAGAATCGGCGTGAATTAAGACTTGATGAAGAGAGATATCGCTGGGCGGGAGAGCCGCCGGGCTGTAAGAATAGCGGGATGCCGACCTCTTCGCGCTCCAGCTTTGTACGCCTGTGGGCTCCGTGCGTGGCGATGCTGCTGCTATCGCTGCTGAGCTACGCGGACCGCAGTGTGCTGGCCATTCTTTCGCCGACGATCCTCGCAGACCTGCACCTGAACGCTCAGCAGTATGGCTATGCGGTCTCGGTCTTCAGCGTTTGCTACATGTTAGCCAATCCGGTGTGGGGTTGGTGGATCGACCGGAAGGGCGTCTGGATTACGATCCTGGCCGCCGTGGCGGTGTGGTCGCTGGCCTCCGGCAGCCACGCGCTGATGGTGGGACTGGGCGGGATGTGTCTGGCGCGCGGGGTGCTGGGCTTCGGCGAGGGCGCGACCTTTCCGGCGGGGCTGGCGACCGTTGCTGACACGCTGCCTGTGGAGAAGCGGTCGTTCGGGCTGGGGCTGGCCTACAGCGGCGGATCGCTGGGCGCGGCGCTGACGCCGCTGCTGATCACGCCGGTGGCGATCCGGTATGGCTGGCGGTCGACCTTCTACGTGACGGCGGTGATGGGGCTGCTTTGGATCGGGCTCTGGGTGTGGCTGCGGGCGAGCGGACTTTATCCGGCTTCGGCGCCTGCTATCGCCTTGCCTGTGTCTCAAGGGAAGGCCGGGCGGTGGAACCGGAATCTGTTTGCGACGGTCTCGATCTATGGGCTGGGTTGTGCGCCGCTGGCGTTCGGTCTGTATGCGGCTCCGCTCTACCTGTCGCGCGTGCTGCATGTGGGACAGGCGTCGCTGGGGCATCTGCTGTGGGTTCCGCCGGCGGGTTGGGAGGCGGGGTATCTGTTCTGGGGAAAGGTCGCGGACCGGCGGAATGCTCGCCGGGCAGGGCCGCCGGGGAAGCTATTCGCCGGGCTGATGGTCAGTGGGTTTCTGATTGTACTGGCGCCGTTGGCGGCTACGTGTGCGCGGCCGATTCTGGCGACGATGACGATCTTCTTCTTGCAGATGTTTATCGCGGGTGGGTTTGTCGTGCTGTCGCTGGCCGATGGCATGAACGCGCAGAGGAAGGAGCACTCCGGCTTTCTGGCTGGGTTTGCGATCTCCTGCTGGGCCGGCGTGACCGGACTGCTGACGCCGGTGCTGGGGCACTTCTTCGACCAGCGGGAGTTTGCGCGAGGGTTCTGGCTGATCGCGGTGCTGCCGGTGGCGGGGGTGGCGCTTTGGAAGTTGTTGCGGGTGCGGTCGGTGGAGTAAGAGGCCCTTTTTGTTTGTCATTCCCGAAGGGAATCTGCTGTCCGTCTCTTGCCTGTGTGGCGGCAAAAGCGAACAGCAGATCCTCCGCTTCGCGAAGGATGACAAGCAAGGAGCAACAACAAAGGCAAAAGCAGATTCCCTTCGGGAATGGCAAACAAGGCGCCGTTACACGTTGAACTTGAAGAAGAGGATGTCCCCGTCCTTGACGACGTATTCCTTGCCTTCGGAGCGGAGCAGGCCCTTTTCCTTCACGGCCTGTTCGCTGCCGTATTTGAAGAGGTCTTCGCAGTGGTAGCAGTCGGCTTTGATGAAGCCGCGCTCGAAGTCGGAGTGGATGACGCCCGCGGCGCCGGGGGCTTTGGTGCCCTTCTTGATCGTCCAGGCGCGGACCTCCTGCACGCCTGAGGTGAAGTAGGTATAGAGGCCGAGGAGCCGGTAGGCGGCGTGGATGAGGCGGTCGAGGCCGGGCTCTTCGAGCCCCATCTCGGCGAGGAACTCGGCGCGCTCGTCGGCGGGCAGCTCGGCGATGTCGGCCTCCATCTGGCCGCAGATGCGGACGACCTCGGAGTTCTCCTCGGCAGCGCGCTTTTCTACTGCGGCGGTCCAGTCGTTGCCGGTGGAGAGTGCGGACTCGTCGACGTTGGCGACGTAGAGCATGGGCTTCGCGGTGATGAGGAAGAGGTCGCGCGCGATGAGCTTCTCGTCGTCTTCGAGGTCGACGGTGCGCGCCGGTTTGCCTGCGTTCAGAGCCTCGCGGAGCTTCTGGATCGCGGACCACTCGGACTTCTGCGCGGCGGTGGCGGATTGGCTCTTGGCGGCCTTCTCGGACTTCACGGCGCGCTTCTCGACCGTGTCGAGGTCGGCGAGCAGCAGCTCGGTGTTGATGACGTCGATGTCGCTGAGCGGGTTGACGCCACCGGCGACGTGGATCACTTCGGGGTCGGCGAAGCAGCGCACGACGTGCAGGATGGCGTCGGTCTGACGGATGTGCGAGAGGAACTGGTTGCCGAGGCCTTCGCCCTTGCTGGCGCCTTCGACGATTCCCGCGATGTCGACGAACTCCATCGTTGTCGGCACGATGGAGTTCGGCTTGACCATGGAGACGATCTTGTTCATGCGCGCATCCGGCACGGGCACGACGCCGACGTTCGGGTCGATGGTGCAGAAGGGATAGTTCGCCGCCTGGGCCTTGGCCGAGGTGAGGGCGTTGAAGATGGTGCTCTTGCCGACGTTGGGCAGGCCTACGATTCCTACGTTGAGGGGCATTTCGTTGTCCTTGTCTTACTTGTCAAATCAAACTGGGGTGCCGCACGTTCGCTTGTGATTGCGTCTCGAAGCTCTGCTTAAGGGCACGGCTTCAGCCGTTCCGTCATGTGCTGCGAAAAAACCGGCTTTAGCCGCTGGGGTACGCTCTTCGTCTGCGTTGGCACTCGTTTCAAGCGTACCTCAGCGGCTGAAGCCGCAGAGCAAAGGCGGCGGTTACGGCACGGCTGAAGCCGTGCCCTTAACACGACTTATGAGGCGGTCTCGGTCTGCTTCGCCTGCGGGCGGAGGAGCGGGAAGAGGATGACGTCGCGGATGCTCTTGCTGCCGGTGAGGATCATGGTGAGGCGGTCGATGCCGATGCCTTCGCCGCCCGTGGGGGGAAGACCGTAGCCGAGAGCGCGGACGTAGTCTTCGTCCATGTGCATGGCCTCGTCGTCGCCGCGGTCGCGCTCCTTGAGCTGGTCGAGGAAGCGCTCGCGCTGTTCGAGAGGGTCGTTCAGCTCGGAGAAGGCGTTGCCTACCTCGAAGCCGCCGATGTAGAACTCGAAGCGCTCGACCCAGTCTGGCTCGTCCGGCTTTTGCTTGGAGAGCGGCGAGACGGCCAGGGGAAAGTCGTAGATGATGGTGGGCTGGGTTAGGTTCGAAGCAAATGGATTCTCTCCGACAACCTCGAAAAGTGTCGCGATACATTTCCCCAGAGGCGCACCTTCGGCCAGTTCTACGATGACATTAACGAATCCTTTCTTGAACGCATCACCTGCGGCCAAGGTTCTGTGCATTTGACGAATAGCGGTGACCAGAGTGCCGTCCTTTTGCGGATTCGACCATTCAGCGGTAGGCACATCCTTAGACCATTCGCGGAACACAGGCAGATAAGTCTCTGCCGCTTTCCTTAGGACCTGAACGAAAAGATCTCGACTTTGGAAGCAATTGGAACTAGGAGCGTCGCCAAACTCACTAGGCCACCACTTGATGATCGCCTCGCGCATGGAAAGCTTGGTCCACTTGCCCAAATCAATCTCCACCCCATTGAAGTTGGCAATCGTCGTCCCATTCACCTCCATCGCCACGAACTTCACGATCTCTTCCGTCAGGTCCATCAGGTCGTGGTAGTTCGCGTAGGCCTGGTAGAACTCGAGCATCGTGAACTCGGGGTTGTGGCTGGTGTCGACGCCTTCGTTGCGGAAGTTGCGGTTGATCTCGTAGACGCGGTCGAGGCCGCCGACGACCAGGCGCTTCAGATAAAGCTCCGGCGCGATGCGCAGGCTGAGGTCAATGTCGAAGGTGTTGTGGTGGGTGATGAACGGGCGGGCCGCCGCGCCGCCGGCGATGCCGACGAGCATGGGGGTTTCGACCTCGATGTAGCCGCGCTCGTCGAAGTACTTGCGCAGGGCGCGGAGGACGGCGGCGCGCTTGACGAAGACCTCGCGGACGTTCGGCGGCGGTGCTTCGCTGACGACCGGGGTGGCCTCGGTGGCGGTGGCGAAGGGCTCGGTGCTGTTGGCGACCACCGGGGCGGGGCCGTGCTCGGTCTGCTTGGCCGACTGGCCGGTGTTCATGAAGAGGTCGACATAGCGCTGGCGGTAGCGGAGTTCGACGTCTTCGAGGCCGTGGTACTTGTCGGGCAGGGCGAGCATCGCCTTGGCGAGGAAGGTGATGGTGGCGACCTGGAGCGTCGTCTCGCCGCTGCGCGTGACGAAGAGGTGGCCGGTGACGCCGATGTGGTCGCCGAGATCGAGCAGCTTGGCGAGCGCGAGGGCGTCCTCGCCGACGACATCCTTCTTGATGTAGATCTGAAGTCGCTTGCCGCCTTGCTGCAGGTTGGCAAAACCGGCTTTGCCCTGAATGCGAATCTGCATGAGGCGGCCGGCGACGGCGGCATGGACTGGGTTGGCTTCGAACTCGGCCTCGGTGAAGGGCTGGGGGCGGTCGATGTAAAGCGCGCGCAGCTCGGGGATGGTGTGGGTGAAGGCGAAGTGGTTCGGGTAGGTCGCTTCGGCGTAGGTCAGGCCGGCGCGCTCGCCGATCTCGGCGATCTGGCGCAGCTTATCCTGACGCAGGCGGTACATGTTTTCTTCAAACTCGGATTCGAACAAGATCTTTCCTCAAGAGCCGAACGGGCTCGTCTCTTCTAGAGTATCGCGTTCGGAAGCGTAGAATAGTCTGGCGATGGCAGACGGTAAGAACAAAGGCAGTATGCGGGAGCTGGTGACGGCGGAGTCCATGATCCAGGTGGCGATCGCGCTGCCGGTGGGCTGTGTGCTGGGCTGGCTCTTTGGAACGTGGCTGGACCACAAGTTCGGCCAACACTGGATCGGCGTGGTCGGCATCCTGATGGGCGCGGTTGGCGGGTTCATCCAGATCTTCCGCACGGCCTCGCGCTACCTGGGGCAGTCAAAGTGAACGAGTTGAAGACATTTAAGACGATGTCGGACTATACCGACGACGATTTCAAAGAGACGATGCGTTCGGCGATCAAGCTGGAGCTGATTCTGTGCCTGGTGGCGATTCCTGCGCTGTGGTGGAAGCTGGGTTGGGGAAGCGCGGCGCTGCTGGCGGTGGGCGCGCTGATCTCGGGCTCGGGGCTGTGGGAGTGGCTGCGGCTGATGTCGGCCGTGATGGTCCGGATGGACGCGGGCGGCGAGACGAAGCCGATGGCGCTGATCCTGATCGGGTTCTTCCTGCGTCTGGGGCTCGCCGTGGTGCTGCTCTATGTTAGTCTTAAGCTACTGAATGGTTCGGTTTTCGCTCTCGCAGCCGGCCTTGGGTTGGGTGTTTTCTGCCTCACAATCCAGGCAATCCGGTTGATGAAGGCCTGGACGGTATAGGCGGCTTTAGCCGGACTCTTCGGTAATTCCGGGCTTCCCCGACAAATTGGAATTATGCCGACACAGCGCCTTTTGACTGAAGTTCTGAATCATGCCTTCGCCGGTCCGGTGACCTCGCTGCTACGTGCCCTGCACATTCAGCCGACGTATCCGAATGCACCCATCAGCAACGCCTTCGCGATGGAGCTGCTCGTCTTCGCGATTCTGATCGCCTACTTCCTGATCGTGCGGGCGACGTTGAGCGTCGAGACGCCGGGCGGATTCCAGCATCTCGCGGAGATGACCCACGAGTTCGTCGGCGGACAGAGCGAGAGCATCATCGGCCACGGTCACGAGCGCTTTGCGAGCTACCTGACCGCGACCTTCCTGTTCATCCTGGTCTCGAATCTGATGGGCTTGTTCCCGGGCCTCGAGTCGCCGACTGCCGACGTGGTCGTGCCGCTCGGTCTCGCGATCTGCATCTTCCTCTACTACCACTACCATGGCATCCGGGCGAACGGCTTCGGCTACATCAAGCAGTTCCTGGGACCGGTTTGGTGGCTGTAC
The DNA here is from genome assembly GCF_900188085.1 of Granulicella rosea. Lineage (GTDB taxonomy): Bacteria > Acidobacteriota > Terriglobia > Terriglobales > Acidobacteriaceae > Edaphobacter > Edaphobacter rosea. The sequence goes on along the minus strand of NZ_FZOU01000002.1, from coordinate 681,671 downwards.
TGGCTGCTGCTGCCGATCGAGATCATCTCGCACTTTGCGCGCGTGCTCTCGCTCACGGTTCGTCTGTATGCGAACATGTTCGCCGGCGACCTGCTGACGCTCGCGTTCTTCTCGCTGGTTCCGGTTGGTATCCCGCTCGTCTTCCTCGGTCTGCATCTGGGCGTGGCTTGCATTCAGGCTTACATCTTTATGCTGCTTTCGACGATCTATCTGTCGCTGGCTGTCTCGCACGACCACTAGAGCTGGTGGTCGTGAGTAAGTCCAAGTTTGACCGTGGGATCTTCTCCCCCCCACGGGGTTCTGCGCCGCTTAGCGTGAGGGCGCCAGCACGGTGAGCGTCAACCACCCACTGGCGGCGAATTCTGGGAGAGTTGGAGATTCACGATGCGTATGCTTCAGATGGTATTCATGTCCCTGGCTGTGTTGCTGCTCGCAACGCCGGCCTTCGCGCAGACCGCAACCAGCGGTCCGATCAACCTGGCTCCCATCGGCGCCGGCCTTGCCATGGCGATCGCCGCCGGTCTTTGCGGCCTCGGTCAGGGCAAGGCGACTGCCTCCGCCGCAGAGGCGCTCGCGCGCAACCCGGGCGCACGCCCCGGCCTGTTCACCTTCCTCATTCTCGGTCTGGCGTTCATCGAGTCGCTCGCACTGTTCACGTTCGTCATCATCTTCCTCACCAAGTAAGTACGGTTTTGGAAGTGCGCTTTATGCGCAAAAGAGCCCTCCCGCGTGGAGGGCTCTCTTGTTTGCGGCGCGATGTCAGCTATGCAGCGGGTCGGGCGTCTGCAGGCCGGCGGGATTGTCAGGCAGCGCGGCGCGGCGTTCGCCGGGGCCGGGATGTGAAGGGTGCGGGGCTGGCTGGTGTTCGCCGTTCTCGCTATGCTCGCCGACGATGGTGCGGTTCCTGCCCGTGTCTTTCGCCAAGTAGAGCGCCTTGTCTGCCCGGTGGATGATGTCTTCCAGGTCTCGATCGCCGGGCTGCAGGGTGGTGACTCCAAAGCTGGCCGTAAGGGTGAAGCTATAGCTTCGGTAGCGGATCTCCAACGCGGCGAGGCGCAGGCGGGTTCGCTCGGCGACGAGCAGGGCTCCGGCTTCGGTGGTGTTAGGCAGAAGCAGGACAAACTCCTCGCCGCCGAGTCGGGCGACGATGTCGTTGGTGCGGAGGGCCTCGACGATGCAGGTCGCGGCGGTGCTGAGGGCGACGTCGCCGGCGTCGTGGCCGAAGCGGTCGTTGACCGACTTGAAGTGGTCGAGGTCGCAGATGAGCAAGGCGAGCGGCGTCCCGATGCGGGTGGCGTAGGCGATCTCGCGTTCGGCGTGCTTGGTCAGAGCGCGGCGGTTCAAGAGGCCGGTGAGGACGTCGGTGTGGGATTGCTGTTCAAGCTCGGACTGGAGTTGCGCCATGGCGAGCCAGAGAAAGGCCATGCAGGTCATGACGGCCGTCATGACGGGGACCAGCAGCAGGAAGGAGTTCAGGCTCTGGCCTTCATCGAGGATGGAGAGTGGATGATTGTGAATGGCCTGCATGGCTCGCACACAGTGGACGACGATCCAGAGCAGGGAGATGATCGCCAGGCCGACCCTGGGCATGCGCGTGCGTGCCGGACCGCTGCGCAGAACGAGGAGGATGAGCAGCGTGAACTGGATGACGTTCGCGATGCTGTACACGAGCACCCGTGAGGCCATCTGCTCGTGGAGGAAGATGAAATAGCTGATGAGCAGCAGCGGCGCGGAGGTCACATAGAGGATCGTCTTGAAATGCCTCTTTACGCCGATCAGGTCGGCTACGCCCCAGTAGATGAACAGGTTCGCGAAGAGAAGCAGGGTGTTCGAGAACAGAATGAAGATGGGGTGGCGCAGATGGTTGCGGAGGGCGATCAACTCCAGCCCGGAAGCGGCTGAGATATAGCCCACGATGAACCAGCGAATGCCTTTGAGGCCGGGCGTACTGAATTGGATCAGCAGCAGGTAGCCGATGACTCCCAGCAGGACGCAGGCGGTCAACTCATAGATCGTGCGAATATCCAAAGATCACGGCCCGGACAAGAGAGGATGTGTTCGCAAACATGGCTGGCGATCATCCGCATGGGGCCGGTGTGTTCTGTCGTCGCAAAACATCTCCGCCCAGCGGACCAAGCCTGAGCGGAAGGATACGACATTTCATAGATTGAAACAACGATTATCGTGAGGCGGTCTCGGCCGCTGCACCAATACGGGCCGCGGACGGAGAGGTGATGCTCCAGCTTGCGCGACCGGCGAGGTGCAGAATCTGTCCGGGCAACACGCCCAGCATCAGAGTGGCGAGCGCGGTGGCGGCCAGACCGAGGCCGGCGGGGAAGCTGATAGAGGTGACGGGGCTTGTCTCCGCCGTCTCCCTGCGGGTATAGAGCGCCGCGATCAGCCTCAGATAGTAGAAGCAGGCGACACCGCTGTTCAAGAGTCCGACGACTGCGAGCCAGACGTTGCCGCTATGGATCGTCGCGGTGAAGACGTAGAACTTGCCGAAGAATCCGCCGGTGAAGGGGATGCCGATCATCGAGAGCAGGAAGAATGAGAGGAGCGCGCCGAGAACCGGGCGGCGCAGCGCGAGACCGGTGTAATCGGCCAGCGTGCGGGTGCTTTCGTTGAAACCGCCGACCTGGGTGATGACCGCGAAGGCTCCGACGTTCATCGCTGCATAGGTGGCGGTGTAGAAGGCGGCGGCGGCGATGCCGCGATCGGCTGATGCGGTGAAGGCGACCAGAAGGTAGCCGGCGTTTGCGATGCTGGAGTAGGCGAGCATGCGCTTGACGTTGGTCTGGAGCAGCGCGCCGAGATTGCCGACGGTCATCGAGAGGGCGGCGAGAATCCAGAGGAGGATGGTCCAGCGGGCCTCCATGGAGCCGAAGGCGCTGTAGGTGATGCGCAGCAGGACGGCGAAGGCGGCGGCCTTGGGGGCGGTCGACATGAGACCGACAACCGGAGCGGGGGCGCCCTGGTAGACGTCCGGAGTCCAGACGTGGAAGGGTGCGGCCGAGACCTTGAAGCCCAGACCGATGATGATGAGCGTCAACGCGGCGATGGCGAGGGTTGGAGTACTGGTTCCGGCGAGGCCGGCGGCGATAGCGTGGATGGAGGTGGATCCGGTCGCGCCGAAAGCCAGCGCGATGCCGTAAAGGAAGAAGGCGGTAGCGAAGGAGCCGAGCAGGAAGTACTTGATCGCCGACTCGGCGCTGGTGGCCTGGCCTTTGCGGAAGCCAGCCATGATGTAGGTCGAGATCGAAGAGATCTCGAGGCCGACGAAGACCATCAGAAGCTCAGTCGCCGAGGTCATGAACATCATGCCGACGGCTCCGAAGAGCACGAGCGCGAAGTACTCGCCGGCGTGGTTGGTCGCGCCTTCGAAGTAGTCGAGCGAGCCGAGCAGGGAACAGAGCACGATGGCGGCGATCAGCAGGTGAAAGAAGATGGAGAAGGGATCGACCTGGATGGTGCCGTAAAAGGCGAAGATGGCGGCCGACTTGGTGAAGCCGAGCTGGAAGATGCTGGCCGCTCCGGCGGCGAGGGTCGCGAGAATGGCCAGCCAGCCGAGAGGTTTGCGCGAGCCGCCGGGCGTCAGGCAGGGCTCGGCGACCATGATCAGGACGCCGCCAACGGTGAGGATGATCTCGGGCAGGAGCGCCAGAAGATTTGGGGACATTACTTCACTCCTTGGGTTGCGGACGCGGACGTGATGTCGCGGGCGTAGGCGGGGGCGTTCTCCGCCCGGCGGAAGTGCTGCTGGGGTGCGCTCGTGCTGGAGGAGGTCTGGTGCGAGATGGCGACGCCGTTCGGGTCGATCGAGCCGATCCAGTAGGGCGAGAGCACGCCCATGACGACCATAACGGCGACCATCGGCCACAGCGCGAGGTGCTCGCGTGCGTCGAGATCGCGCGGGGCGGAGCCGTTGGGGTTCGAGGCCGGACCGTAGAAGACGCGCTGGATCATCACGAGCATGTAGGCTGCTCCGAAGATGACGCCAGAGGTGGCAATCACCGTCCACAGGACATGGTGCTCGGCGATGGTGGCTTGCATCGTGCCCGAAAGCACGAGGAACTCGCCGACGAAGCTGTTCAGGCCGGGCAGGCCGACGACCGAGAGCGTCGTGATGACGTAGAGCGTAACCATCCAGGGCAGAGTCGCGGCGAGTCCGCCGTAGTCGCGCATGTCGTATGTGCCGTAGCGCTCGTAGAGGATGCCCATCAGGATGAAGAGCGCGCCGCCCGAGATGCCGTGGTTCAGAATCTGGTAGATGCCGCCGTCGACGCCTGCGATGGTGAAGGTGAAGATGCCGAGTGTGATGATCGACAGGTGGCCGAGGGTCGAGTAGGCGGCCAGGTGCTTCATGTTGTTCTGGGTCAGGGCGATCAGCGCGCCGTAGACCACGCCGATGGCGCCGAGCGCGATCATGAGCGGCGCGATGCGATGGCTCTCATCCGGGAAGATGGCGAAGCTGAAGCGCAGGATGGAGTAGAGGCCGGTCTTGCCGGCCAGCACCATGACGGCTGCCGTGGGGGCCTCGGCGATGGCGTCCTTCAACCAGCCGTGCAGCGGGAAGACGGGAACCTTGACCGCGAAGGCGAGCAGGAACGCAAGAGAGCAGAGCCAGAGTGCGGCAGAGTTCGACGAGATGCCGTGGCTGGCGGCGAGGGAGGCGAGCTTCGGCAGGTCGAAGGTGCCGGTCTGCGCGTAGAGCCAGATCATGCCGACGAGCAACATCGCCGACGGAATGAAGGCATAGAGAAAGTACTTGGCGGCGGCGTCGCGGCGGGCGGCGGTGCGTCCGAAGGTGGCGATCAGCAGCGTCATGGGAACGAGCGACAGCTCCCAGAAGGCGTAGTAGAGGAAGAGGTCGAGCGCGGCGAAGATGCCGAGCATCGCGACCTGCTGGAGCAGGAAGAAGACATAGAAGGTCTTCTTCCGCTCGGAGATGGTGTTCCAGGAGGCGAGAACGCCAAGCGGGGCGAGGAAGCCGGTCAGCACGGTGAGCCACATGGACATGCCGTCCACGCCGAGGTGGTAGCGGATGGCGGGCGCCGCGATCCACGGCAGATCGGTGACGAATTGGAAGCTGCCTGCGGGCATGCCGGACTGGAAGTGCGCCGGAAGATGCAGGGTGAGACCGAAGGTGATCAGGGTGACGATCAGCGCGCCCCACTGCATGGTCTTGCCGCGATCCGGCAGAAGCGCCAGGACGATCGCGCCCACGAGCGGAGCGAAGATGATGAGGGTCAGGATGGAGGTGTCTAAATTCATCGGATCCTTGTGGTTACGTCTGCCGTACGTGCGTTGCCCTGTCTTGAATGCCGACCAGCTAGCTGATGTTGTGAAGCCCGAAGATCATGATTGCGATCACCGCCGCCGCGCCCAGCGCGAGCCAGCCAGCATAAGAGCGTATGTTGCCGGACTGCATCTTGCGGGTGACGGAGGCAAGTCCCTTGGCGCCGTTGCTCGCGGCCCAGCCGGAGCCGTCCACCAGACCGAAGTCGATGACGCTGCGGAAGAGAGCAGTGGTCAGGCCGAGCAGACCGGTGACGAAGATCGCGTTGTAGATCTCGTCGATATAGAACTTGTTCAGCACGAGTTCGTAGAGCGGCTTTGCCTTCTGGGCGAAGGCTCCGGCTGTGCCGGGCTTCACGACGTAGAGGAAGTAGGCGACCGCGAGACCGAGCAGGGCGACGACCACAGAGACGACCGCCAGACCGATCTCGGATGCGCCTGCGGCGCTCTTCGCAAGCTCCACCCCGCCACCGAATACTGGATCGAGGAAGTGTTCGATCTCGTTCGAACCGCCAAGCGCCTTCGGCACGCCGATCCATCCGCCGACGATCGAGAGCAGCGCGAGGACGACGAGCGGGAAGAGCATGATCCAGGGCGATTCATGGACGCCGTGGCCGTGGCCCGCATGCGCATCGTCGTGGTGTCCATGACCGGCGCCGGCGTGCTCCGCGAAGCGCTGCTCACCGAAGAAGGTCTTGAAGAGCAGGCGGAACATGTAGAACGAGGTCATGCCCGCGGTGACGAGACCGACCAGCCAGAGCAGCTTGCCGATGGGATTGTCGCTGACGAAGACGCGGTAGAGAATCTCGTCCTTGGAGAAGAAGCCTGCCCAGGGTGGGATGCCTGCGATGGCGATGACGCCCATCAGCATGGTCCAGAAGGTGACGGGAATCTTCTTCCGCAGGCCGCCCATGACGCGCATGTCCTGCTCGCCCGAGAGCGCGTGGATGACCGAACCGGCGGCCAGGAAGAGCAGCGCCTTGAAGAAAGCGTGCGTCATGACGTGGAAGATGGCCGCAGTGTACGCGCCGACTCCGCAGGCCAGGAACATGTAGCCGAGCTGCGATACGGTGGAGTACGCCAGCACGCGCTTGATGTCGTTCTGCACCATGCCGATCGAGGCGGCGAAGATGGCGGTCAGCGCGCCGATGATCGCAACCACGCCGAGGGCGTAGGGGCTGCGATCGAAGAGCGTGTGGCAACGGCACACCATGTAGATGCCGGCCGTGACCATGGTCGCGGCGTGGATGAGGGCGGAGACCGGCGTCGGTCCTTCCATGGCGTCCGGCAGCCAGACGTAAAGGGGAATCTGCGCCGATTTGCCGGCCGCACCGACGACCAGCAGCAGCGCGATGGCGGTCAGAAAGCCACCCTGCGTGGAGCTGGCCGAGATCGACGAGAAGACGGTCGAGAAGTTCAGCGAGCCGAAGTGCTGGATGAGCAGGAACATCGCCAGCAGAAAGCCGAAGTCGCCCACGCGGTTGACGATGAAGGCTTTCTTGCCGGCGTTGGCCGCAGCCGTCTTGGTGAAATAGAAGCCGATCAGCAGGTACGAGGCGAGACCGACGCCCTCCCAGCCGACGAAGAGCAGCAGGAACGAGTCCGACAGCACCAGCACCGACATGAAGAACATGAAGAGGTTCAGGTAGGCGAAGAAGCGCCAGTAACCGTCCTCATGCGCCATGTATCCAACGGAGTAGAGATGGATGAGGAAGCCGACGCCGGTGACGACCGCGAGCATGATTGCCGTGAGGTGATCGACCGCGAAGGCGAAGTTGACCGAGAAGCCGGTGACCTGAATCCACGGCGCCGAGGCGACCGCGAGTATGCCGGAGCCGCCGCCGAGGATCGACGCCCAGAGTGTCGCGACGATGATCGCGGGGATGGCGGTGCAGAGGAGCGCGATGCCGCTTACGGCGGCGCGCGGGAGCTTGCGGCCCACGGTTCCGTTGATCAGGAAGCCGGTGAAGGGAAGCAGCGGGATGAGCCAGAGTAGCTGAGGATTCATGGTCTCGATTTCCAGTTAGTTCTTCATCAGGTTGATCTGGTCGATGTTCAGGGTCTGCCGCGTGCGGAAGATGGAGATGATGATCGCGAGTCCCACGGCGGCTTCGGCGGCGGCGACGACCATCACGAAGAAGACGAAGATCTGTCCTGAAACGGCCTGCGGTGACACGGCCTGCCAGCGATGCGCGAAGGCCACAAAGGTGAGGTTCACGGCGTTCAGCATGAGCTCGATCGACATGAAGACCGTGACGACGTTGCGCTTGAGCAGGAACGATAGTACGCCGATGGAGAACAGGACGGCGGCGAGGATGAGGTAATAGGAGATGGGAACCATGGTTACACTTTCTCCTTGATGACAATCACGCCCGCCGCATCGGTCGAGCTGGTGACGACCTTGGGATCCGGTTCCTTGCGCGCCAGCACGACCGCGCCCAGAATGGCGACCAGAATCAGGATCGAGGTGACCTCGAAGGGCAGCAGCAGCCGGGTGAAAAGGATCTTGCTGATTTCGACGATGTTGACCGTGCCGTCGTTCAGATATCCGCCGAGGTTTGAGGAACCGAGCGTCTTCGACTCCGACAAAAAGACGAAGCTGAGCAGGCAGAAGACAGCGGCGGCGCCGGGGATACCGGCAAAGTACGCGGCTCGGCTTCCGGTGGTTCGCTCTTCCTCGCCCGCGTTGAGCAGCATGACAACGAAGACGAACAGCACCATGACGGCGCCGGAGTAGACGATGACCTGCGCGGCGGCGAGGAACTCCGCGCCAAGCGACCAGTAAAGAACCGCGAGCGAGAGCATGACCACGACCAGCGAGAGCGCCGAGTTGATCGGGTGCCGCTGGAGCAGGAAATTCAAAGCTCCTGCGACGGCCAGTGCGGCGAAGATGATGAAGAGGGCAAGTTGCATGAGTGCCGTCGTATCCTTTTCCCGGTTGAAGGCCCCGGGTTTCGGTGTGAGTGCGGTGCAGACGCTGAGATGTGGCCGTTCTGCCGATTGTAAAACAGTGATCCTGCGTTTGACGCGGTGAAGCAAAGTCTGAACTACGAACGGACGGACATCACCAAAGCGGTCACAAGAATGTTGACGATGGCGATGGGCATCAGCACCTTCCAACCGAAGGCCATCAGTTGGTCGTAACGGAAGCGCGGTATGGTCCACCGGACCCAGATGAAGAGGAACAGAAAACAAAAGACTTTGAGGACGAACCAGAGAACCGGGAAGATCGCCGCGCCGATGGCCCCGCCGATATTTGGCAGCGCGTTGCCCCACGGGCTGGAGGCGCCGCCGAAGAAGAGCAACGTCGCCACGCAGCTGATGGTGATCATGTTCGCGTACTCAGCCATGAAGAACATGGCGAACTTCATCGAGCTGTACTCGGTGTGATAGCCCGCGACCAGCTCCGACTCTGCTTCAGGAAGGTCGAACGGGGTGCGGTTTGCCTCGGCGAATGCGCTGATGAGGTAGACCACAAATGCAACGATCTGAAAACCGCCCAGGATATTCCACGAGAGCGCGCCGTGGGCCGACTGGCTGGCGACGATCGTGCGCAGGTTGAGCGAACCGGCCCGCAGGACGATGCCAACCAGCGAAAGCCCAAGCGCAAGCTCGTAGCTGATCATCTGCGACGTGGCGCGGAGGCTGCCGAGCAGGGCAAACTTGTTATTCGACGACCAGCCCGACAGCGCGATGCCGTAAACGCCGATCGAGGTAATACCGAGAATGACGAGCAGCCCGATATTGATATTCGAGATATCGAACAGGTCGAAGCCGGGCTGTCCGTGAACGTGGACCTCGGTCAGCGGGCCGAAGGGCACCACGGCAATCGAGACCAGCGCACAGGAGAGCGCGATGATTGGCGCGATCACGAAGAGCGGCTTTTGAATCGCGAGCGGCATGAGATCTTCCTTGAGGAAGAGCTTGATGCCGTCGGCCAGAGGCTGCAGCAGACCGAAAGGACCGACACGCGAAGGCCCCCAGCGATTCTGCATCCGTCCAGCGACCTTACGTTCGAGCAGAACCGTATAAGCCACCGACGTAAGCGTGATGACGAGCACGATGACGATCTTGACCACGGTCAATAGAAAAAACGTCAAAAAGGGAGACAGGTTCATGGGTTAGTCCGCCGCCGTCTGGTCGAGAATGGGAAGCTGTTCGCGCCGGCTGTTCTGCTGCAGGTCGATGAGCATATCGGAGTAGTGGCCGAGTGTGCCCGAGGTGAAGAGCGTGTCGCCCGAGGGCAGCACGAGGTCGCGGCGGGCGCCGATCTGGACCAGCGGCTGCGACGCTGCGGGCTCCAGATGCTGATCGTTGCCGCTGAGCAACTGCAGGCGAAGGATGTCATAGCCGGGGACGAGGCGCTGAATCTCGTCCAGAATCGCGAACGGATCGAATGGCGAAAGGCGCGGCTCGAGGTTTTGCGCGGTCAGCCAGACGGCGTGGCGGTCGGCCTCGCCGGACTGCGCGCCGCGGGTCTGACCCATGTCCGCGCGCAAGCCCTTGCCGAAGGGAATCAGGGTAGGGATGTGCGCGTCCATCTTGTCGGCGATGCGTACGATCATCTCGAAATCGGTGCGGACGCCCGCGCGGTCGCCGGCCTTCTTGACCAACTGCAGGTCGCCGTAGTGGTTGGTGACCGAGCCGCCCTTCTCGTAGAGATTCGCGGCCGGGAGAACCACGTCTGCAAGCACGGCGGTTTCGGTCATAAACAGGTCTTGCACCACGACGAAGGTGTTCTTGAGCGAAGCAGGCTCGACGCCGTAGCGCAGCACAGGATTCGATCCAACTATATATAGAGCGGAGAGCGAGCCTGCGGCGGCTGCGTCGAAGATCTCAAGCAGGCCGAGGCCGGCTTGAGCAGGAGCCTTGTACTCGGCGAAGATCTCGGAACCCACGGGGGTGTAGCCGGGCAGCATGTCCGGCAGCAGACCCATGTCGGCCGCGCCCTTCGAGTTGACATAGTCCGAGAGCAGGGCGAACTTCGCGCCCGGCAGCGTGAGACCGAACTCGATCAGCGCCTTCAGCTCCGAGCCGCGCAGCTCCGAGCCGATGAGGATCAGCAGGCCCTCGGTCGCTTTGAGCGTATCGCGGAATCCGGCGAGCGCCTCGACGTTCGAGACCGCGCTCGGGCCGGAGGCGTCGTCGCCGTTCAGGAATGCAGCCATCGCGCCATAACCGAAGGGAGCGAGCCGGACGAAGGCCTTGGCCTGGCGGCGCAGCTTGATCTCCTCGGTGTTGACGACAAAGAGCTTCGCGCCGTTGTTGCGGATGTTCGTGCGCAGGTTCCAGGCGGTCGCGGGCGACTGATTCGTCGGGTCGCCGCCGAAGATCAGGATCGACTTCGCGGTCTTGGTGTCGCGGAGCGACGCGGTACGGTCCTTGTGACCGATGAGCGCCTGCGCGAAGGTGACGTGGTCGGCCGTCCGGTGGTGGTCGATGTTGTTCGTGCCGATCACCGTGCGGGCGAACTTCTGCAGCAGGTAGGCCTCTTCGTTGGTCAGGCGGTTGCCGCCGATGACGCCGAAGCTGTCGCCGCCCTTCGCATCGCGCAGCTCGCGGAACTTCTTGCCGATGTGGGTGAACGCCTCTTCCCAGGAGACCGGCTCCAGCTTGCCCGCCTTGCGGACCAGCGGCTGCTGGATGCGGTCGGCGTGGTTGGCGAAGTCGAAGGCGTAGCGGCCCTTGTTGCAGAGGAAGTCGTCGTTGATGCCGGAGCGATCGCGGTTGTCGCCGCGTACGATCTCCGCGCCGTCGGTGGTGGAGCGCACGCCGAGGGTGGTCTTGCAGCCGTCGCCGCAGTGGGTGCAGACGGTTGCGACGTGGTTCATCTCCCACGGCCGGGTCTTGTAGCGGTAGGTGCCGGAGGTGAGCGCGCCAACCGGGCAGGCGTCGATGCACATGCCGCACTGCTCGCAGTCGACGTGGTTCAGATGGTCGGGCGCGAGCCCGGCGGGAACGTTTGGCGCGATGACCGCCGACGAACCGCGGTTCTCGACGCCCAGCGCGAAGACGTCCATGCCTTCGCCGCACATGCGCACGCAGCGATAGCAGAGGATGCAGCGCGGGCGGTCGAAGTAGACGACCGGCGACCACTTCTGCTCTTCGCGGTGGTTCTTGGGTTCGGCGTAGAACGAATCGGCCGCGCCGTACTTGAAGGTCATGTCCTGCAGCTCGCACTCGCCGCCGGCGTCGCAGACGGGGCAGTCGAGCGGGTGGTTGCCGAGCAGCAACTGCAGCGTGGCTTTGCGGGCCTGGACGATCTCAGGCGTGTCGGTGAAGAAGACCTGGCCCTCGGCGACCGGCGTGGTGCAGGCGGTCTGGAGCTTCGGCACCTTCTCCTGGCGCACGACGCACATGCGGCAGGCGGCCTGCAGTGACAGGCCGGGGTAGTAGCAGAAGGCCGGAATCTCGATGCCCGCAGTTTTGCAGGCCTCGATGAGCAGCGTGCCTGCGGGGGCGGTCAGCTTCTTTCCGTCAACGGTAAAAGATACGTCTGGCATAAGGTCGTCTACCTGTATTCTGCGGGCGTTCCTGGGTGTTTGGCGCAAAACGCATTGGCTGCGGTCGTCTGCGCGTCGGCGGTGCTGGCTTGATTGCTGAGAGCCGCCTCGCGGGTCAGCAGCGGATAGGTCGAGTTCTGGAAGAAGCTGGGATCGGGCGTCTGCGCCTGGTTCACCGGCTGCGCGACCAGCTTGGCGATCTGCGAATCGCCAAGCGCCGCATAGGCGGGAAAGGTATTGCGGAAGACCGCTGGCTCGGCAAGGTTGTACTTCATGTAGGTGTCGCTCTTGTCGGCCATCATGGGCCAGCAGCTCCGAGCCGCGGTCGCCCAGGTTGCGTCGACGCTCTTGGCCTGGGTCGCGGAGGTATGGACGCCCATCTGACGGGCGTCGCAACCGGCCACGGCTAGGCCGCAGGCAAAGAGTATCGCGAGCTGTGAGGTCCTGCGGATCGTTTGGATCAATGTTTGCCCACGTTCTGCTCTGCGGTGAAGGTTGAGGTGTCCATTACTGCTCTTCCTCGGTGGCGACCGCCGTTTGGCGAAGATGCAGCAGCTCGGCGTTCAGCTTGTCGTCGGGTACGCCGCTCAACTGATCGGCGATGTAGGGAAGCGCGTCTTCCACGGTGATGTTGCGATTGCGGAAGTCTTTGTAGAGGGCGTCGAGCCCGGCGACGATGTCGGCGGTGGCGAGCTTGTTCATCATGGCGGTGTGACCGGTCGAGTGCAGCGCCCCGGACTTATAGCCGGATACGAATCCATCACGGTAGGCGCCGGATTTGTTCTTCCACCACGAGCCGTTGTGAATTGCTGGCTTATCGATCCCAAAGGCGGACGAACACAGTGCCGATGCGCACAGGATGAGAGGCAAACCACGCTTCAGCATCGTCTTCATCAATGCGCTCCTACATGAAGCTGCTCGGTGATGATCGGTGTGCCGGCCTTCTTGCCGTCGATGTAGTCCTCGAACTCCTGGCGGAACTTCTTGACGAAGCCGAGCGTCGGCATGGCGGCCGCATCGCCAAGCGGGCAGAAGGTGCGGCCCATCATGTTTTCCGCAAGATACTGGACGTTCGCGACATCCTTCTTCTGGCCGCCGCCCTCGTAGACGCGTGTGAGGGTCTTCTTGATCCAGTCCGTGCCCTCGCGGCAGGGAATGCACCAGCCGCAGGACTCGTGCTGGTAGAAGCTGATAACGCGCAGCGCGAACTCGACGATCGAAACGGTCTCGTCGAGCACGACGATGCCGCCGGAGCCGAGCATGGTGCCGGCCTTACCCATCTGGTCGAAGTCGAGGCCTACGTCGAGTTCGTCCGGCAGCAGGACCGGGCAGGACGACCCGCCGGGGACGACCGCCTTGAGCTTCTTCCCGCCCTTGACTCCCCCAGCTACCTCATAGATCGCCTTCTTGAGGTTGTAGCCCATGGGCAGCTCATAGACGCCCGGCCGCTCGACGTGACCGGAGATGCCGAAGAGGCGCGTGCCGCCGTTGCGCTCGGAGCCCAGAGCAGCGTAAGCAGGGCCGCCCATCAGCAGGATGTGCGGTGCGCTGGCGATGGTCTCGGCGTTGTTAATGACGGTGGGTCCGCCGTAGAGGCCGACGACGGCAGGGAAGGGAGGCTTGATGCGCGGAACGCCGCGCTTGCCTTCGAGCGACTCCATCAGGGCCGACTCCTCGCCGACCTCGTATGCGCCCGCGCCGGTCTGGGTGATGATGTCGAAGTCCACGCCGGTGCCGAAGATGTTCTTGCCGAGAAAGCCGCGCTCGTAGGCCTCGGCGACCGCCTTTTCCACGATCTTCAGCAGGTAGCGGTACTCGCCGCGCAGGTAGATGAAGCCGAGCTTCGAGCCGATGGCGAGGCCGGCGATCATGGTGCCTTCGATGACGGCGTGCGGATCTTCGCGGAAGATGACGTGATCTTTACAGGTGCCGGGCTCGGACTCGTCGCCGTTCACCAGCACGTACTTGGCCTTATCGTTCTTGGGGACGAAGGACCACTTGAGACCGGTGGGGAAGCCGGCGCCGCCGCGTCCACGCAGTCCCGATGCCTTCATGGTGTCGATGATCCAGGCCGGACCTTCGGCGATGGCCTGCTGGACGGCCTTGTAGCCGTCCAGCTCCAGGTACTTGTCGATGTTGGCCGCGCCCTGGCCGAAGCGGCGGGAGAGAACCTTGACTTCGTCGGGATGGGAGACGAGGGTCGGCATTACTTCACATCCTTTCCGAGTCCCTGGCGATACTGTTCGATGATGTCGTCGACCTTGACGGTGGTGAGGTCGTCGTGGAAGTTATAGTTGACCTGCATGGCGGGAGCCCAGCAGCAGGCGCCGATGCACTCAACCTCTTCGAGGGAGAACATTTTGTCGGCGGTGACTTCCTTGTGGCCGATGCCCAGCTTGGCCTTGCAGTGGTCGAGGATCTCGTAGCCGCCGCGCAGCATGCAGGAGATGTTCGTGCAGACCTGGATGTTGTACTTGCCCGCGGGCTTGGTGCGGAGCATCGAGTAGTAGCTCATCACGTTGCGCACGTCGAGGTCGAAGAGGTCGAGCCGTTTGGCGATCTCGGTGATGGCGGGCTCGGAGATGTAGCCGAGTTCGTCCTGCGCGTACAGCAGCATCGGCACGAGAGCCGAACGCTTCATCGGATAGATGGTGGCCAGCTTGTCGAAGCGGGCTGCCGTCTCCGGCGTAAAGATGGAATTTTGAATCGCGCTCATCGAACTCCTGACTCTGATCGAACCAACCACAGTCTCTTGTTGTCATCCTTCGCACACTGCGGAGGATCTGCTTCCGTTCCTGATTCTTTGCTGCCGGGTATTGCACAATTATCGCATCATTCGCTGCCTTGAAGCATCCGCCGCGCAACCTGTTCGGCGGCCATATCCATCTCTTCCGAAACCTCGCCGATCAGGATATTGCCGTCTTCCTGAAGGGCGAATCCTGCCGTGCTGCCTTCGCTCGTTTCGAGCGCGTCGTGCGTGAAACGGACCCAGCGATCGTTGACCCGCAACGTAATGTCTTCGGCGCTGACTTCGACCACGCCGTGATACGGACTGTTCATGCCGTGGGCGGCGGCGTAGACACGAAGCATGGACGCCCACGAGGTCCAGAGTTCGCGTTGAAGGTTGGTCTCCACCGTTATTTCGGCGAGACGAGTTGACGGTAGATGTTCATGGCGAGCGGCTTGACGCCGGAGGTCACCGAATCGCTCGCGGGGAACAGGATGGTCTTCTTTTCGAGCAGCACCTTGCCCGTAAGGTCGTGCACCACCTCCCAGGTCACCTCACCGGGCGCGCCGACGTTGACCTCGATGGCAGCTGTTGCGATCTTGCTCATGGCCTTGATGATGACGCGGCCGAGGCTCGCGTCCAGCTCGGCGCGGCTCAGCCCGACCCGCACGAAGCCCGCGCCTACCTTGTCCGAAGCCGCTGCGACCGCGTCCATCGCCGAGACCAGCTCGTCCAGCTCGCGGTAGATCTGCTGCGAGTAGGCGAGGGCGCCATGGACCTTGTCGAGGACCATGGCGAGCAGTTGCTCGTTGCGCTCAGCGTCGAAGCTGAGGATGGGTGGCGCGGCGGGCTCCGGTGTCATCGATCGATCTCCCCGAGTACGATGTCGATGGAGCCGATGACCGAGACGACGTCTGCGATGAGGCGTCCCTTGCACATGGTTTCGAGCGCCTGCAGGGTCGCGAAGCTCGGATTGCGCATGTGAACGCGGAAGGGCTTGGCGGTGCCGTCCGAGACGACGTAGTAGCCCATCTCGCCGCGGGGCGATTCGACCGCCTGAAACACCTCTCCGGCCGGGACCGCGAAGCCCTCGGTAACGATCTTGAAGTGATGGATGAGCGACTCCATCTGGGTCTTCATCTGCTCGCGGTTCGGCAGGATGATCTTCGGCGCGTCGGCGACGATGGGGCCGGAGGGCATGCCGTCGAGCGCCTGCTGGCAGATCTTGACCGACTCGCGCATCTCCTGGATGCGAACGACATAGCGCGCCCAGACGTCGCCGTCGGTCGAGACCGGTACGTCGAACTTGAACTTTTCGTAGCCGGAGTAGGGCATGTCGCGGCGCAGATCCCAGTCGACGCCGCTCGCGCGAAGCGGTGGACCGGTGACGCCGAGCGCGATGGCGTCCTCAGCCGAGAGGTAGCCGACGCCCTTCAGACGGCTCATCCAGATCGGGTTGCCGGTCAGCAGGTTCTCATACTGATCGATCGCCGCGGGCATCTTGTTCAGGAAGTCCTGCACCTGCTTGAAGAAGTCGAGCGGAGGCTCCAGCGACAGGCCGCCGATGCGGAAGTACGAGCTCATCATGCGCTGGCCGGAGACGTTCTCGTAGATGCGCGAGATATCCTCGCGCTCGCGCCAGCAGTAGAGGAAGACCGTCAGAGCGCCGATGTCCATGGCGTGCGTGCCGAGCCAGACCAGGTGCGACGAGATGCGCGTCAACTCGTTCAGCAGGACGCGCATATACTGCGCTCGCTCGGGGATTTCAAGGCCGAGCAACTTCTCTACCGCCAGGCAGTAGCAGAGGTTGTTGGTCATCGGCGAGAGGTAGTCGATGCGGTCGGTCAGCGGCACGACCTGCTGAAAGAACTTCGCCTCGCAGGTCTTCTCGATGCCGGTGTGCAAATAGCCGATGTCGGGCGCGAGGGCCACGACGGTCTCGCCGTCGATCTCGATGACCAGCCGGAGCACGCCGTGCGTCGACGGATGCTGCGGACCCATGTTGAGAACCATGGTGTGGTCTTTGCCGCCGTTGGCGTTGCCGTGTTTCAGTGCGTCTGCGACGACGTCGTCGATGCCGGGGGTGATCTGGTCCTTGATCGGGGTAGCGGTAGCCATTAGCGGTAGCCCTCCACGGGGTAGTCCTTGCGCAGGGGATGACCGTTCCAGTCCTCGGGCATCATGATGCGGACGAGGTTGGGATGGCCGTTGAAGTGAACGCCGAAGAGGTCGAAGACCTCGCGTTCGTAGAAGTTCGCCGAGGGCCAGACGCCGGTGATGGAGTCGAGCGACGCCGCGTCCGAGCCGAGCTCGACGCCGAGGCGCAGGCGCGACTTCAGCTTGTGCGAGAGGATGTGGTAGGTGACGCGGAAGCGCGGCTCGGACGGGTACCAGTCGAGGCACGTGACGTCTTCGAGGAAGTTGTAACCGGCGGCCTTGGCGGCTTCGGCGGCGGCGACGATGTTCTCGGCGGCGACCGTGATGGTCAGCTCGGCGCGGTCGAACTTGGCGTCGGTGGCGAGCGTCTTGAAGGCGGCGACGGCGGGATGCTCATACTCGTTCGCCATCAGGTGTGCGAAGACGGCTTCCGTGCCCGAGATTTTGGATGCGGGTTCGTACATGGTTACAGGTCTCCCTTATCGTTGGCCCAGTCCAGAATGCCCTTCTTCCAGACGTAGAAGAGGCCGACGGCGACGAAGAGCAGGTACACGAACATCTCCCAGAAGCCGAACATGTGGTTGCCCGTGATGGCCGGAAGCTGCTTGAAGATGACCGCCCAGGGGAGCATGAAGACGGCCTCTACGTCGAACAGAATGAACAGCATGGCAACCATGTAGAAGCGGACCGAGAAGCGTCCGCGCGCGTCGCCGACGGGGTCCATGCCGCACTCGTAGGCGCCGCCCTTGGTGCGGGAGTTCTTATGCTTGCCGATGAGGAAGCTCGCCCCAACCATGCCGCCCGCCAGACCGATGGCGACCAGGACCTGGAGCACGAGAGGAAGGTATTGCCAGATGTAGGGATATGTCTGCATGGCCAGTCTTGAGGTTAGGAGTGTGGCTGTCCAGTGTCAAGTTTTGTGCGGCGATAAGCCGTTGATAACGTATCAAAAACCGAATTTGTTGGTGACACGAATTCCTACCGAAACAGTCCCATATACCAGTCGATCAACCCCGGCCCACAGAGCGCGCTGACCAGTCCGCCAATGCCCAGGAAGCTGCCGAAGGGAAGCCGGGTGAGTGCGTTTGCCTGCTTTCGGGCCAGCAGCCAGACCGCGTAGAAGGTCGCGAGCACCACGCCGGCAAAGAGCGCGAGGATCGACGGCCAGAAGCCGAGGAAGGCTGCAATCATGGCCAGCAGCTTGACGTCGCCCAGACCCATGCCGTCGCGGTGGCGGAGCAGCTTGTAGAGCCAGCGTACCGCCAGAAGTAGCAGGACAACTCCCACGATTGCGGCCAGCCGGCCGAAGATGAGCGCCTCCGGCCCGGTGAGGAAGACGTTGCCGCGCGAGGCGAAGCTGCCGGGGCTGCGCAGGCGGAGCTGGTGGGCGGAGTTGAGGACGATCTGGTCGTCGGTCGGTCCGAGGAAGATGGCCTGGGTGCAGACGAGGAAGATTCCCGCCGCGATGCCCGAGAAGGTGAAGGCGTTGGGCAGGGTGAAGGTCTGCCAGTCCATGACGATCAGGCCGATGAGGAGGAAGCCCAGGATGGCGAGGCCGAGCGCGTCGAGGGTGAGGATGCTGCCCTGGCTGAAATCGCGCATGGCGGGGAGATATCCGTTGACCCACCACGCGTGCCACATCCGGTTGCCTACTTCGGTGAACCACACGCCCGTCGCGAGCTCCACCAGCGGGTATTGCCACGAGATCGACGCCTTGCAGTCGCGGCAGCGCGCGCGGAGGAGAATCCAGCTCAGCAGCGGCACATTGTCAAACCAGCGAATTTCGTGGCGGCATTCGGGGCAGCGGGAGCGCGGCTTGACGATGCTTTCGCCGTGAGGGATGCGGCCGATGCAGACGTTCAAAAAGCTGCCGAAGCAGAGGCCGAGGATGGCGCCGAAGACCTCGTAGATCCATATGGGAGTCACTGGATCAGTATAGGCGGGACGAAAAGCAGATCCTCCGCTTCGCGAAGGATGACAAACAAAAGCGGCTACAAATCCGTGCGCCGTGGAAAGCCTAAAAATCCACGTGCATCCGGATCGACCCCACCGGCACCGGCCCGCGGGCCTGGTTGTAGCCGGGGTGCTCGATGAACTGCATATCCAGCGCGTAGAAGACGCCGCGCCAGGCGTGCAGGTTGTAGTAGCCCTCGAGGATGTCTTCGCGGGCGTAGTCCAGATTGCCGTCGCCCAGGATGAAGCCCTTGCCGCCGAGCTTGAGATACGCCTGATGGTCGCGCTTGATCGCGTTGGTGACGAAGGCGATGCCGGCCTTGTCGTTCGCGCGGTGCAGCAGATCCTTCATGGCGTAGTCGCCGCCGAACTCGATCGTCTGGTCGACCTCGGTGTAGGCCCAGCTTTCGTGCTGTCCTTCGTTCCAGCCGAAGCGGCCGAAGATGCGGAGGTTTTCGGTCAGCTCCTGCTCGGCGTTCAGGCCGAAGCCGTACTTGACCGTGGGGTGAAGAGCGTGGGCGTCGATGTCGGGCGTGGCGGTCTTGCCGGCGAGGAAGAGCTGGTTCTGCGTGCGGTAGACGCCCATGTTGGCCTGGTTGCGATAACCGAGCAGCCGGACGGCGCCTTTGCGCTTCGGCAGAAAGGGCAAAGCCTCGTGGCGGTGCTCGAGCTCCCAGTTCTGTCCGCTGGCGCGGCGAAAGCTGGTGTCGAGGTCGATGCCGTTCGGCACGGTGGGCAGCATGGCGAGGGCGTAGCGCAGGGTGAAGGCGTGGTCGGTGTACTCGGCGACCATGCCGGTGGTGTAGCCGCGCGTGTCGGCGGCGTAGTCCCATGCGCCGTTATTGTCGGTGGTCCAGTTGAGGAACTGCAGGTGCGAGTCGGTTCCGATGGAGTTCTGGTCGAGGAAGTCGGGCAGGCCCATCTTGCCGAAGTGAAACTCCAGCCGGCGCTCGGGCAGGCTGGTTTCGAGCGAGAACGGCGTGCGTTCGACGTCGACGTTCTTGCTTGAAAGGCCGATGACCTGGTGCAGTTCGTAGCGGGCGAGATAGGGCGTCGAACCGAGGCTCGGATTGCGGACGACGTCCAGATTGGTGAAGCCGGCCAGGCCGAGCGCTTCGGAGTCGCCGCGGCCGCCGGCGGACTCTTCGTCGACGAGGATGTCGGTGGCCCAGCGAGGATTCCTGACGACCTGGAAGCCCATGAAGAGTGTGCCGACGAGCGAGGTCTTGTACTCGCCACGGCTGAGGAAGCTGTTGTCGCCCTCGTAGGGGGAGTGGAACGGCGTGTGGCCCTGAAGGATGATGTTCGCCTGTCCGGCGACGAAGTAGCGCGCGGCGTCCGGGTGCGGGAAGATGGTCACCGGCTCGGTAGCGGGGGCGGCGGGCGTGGGGGCGTCCTGGGCGAGCGCCGGCGGGGCGCAGAGGGCGAGCAGCAGCAGCGGCGTCAGGACGGGGCGCTTGGTCATGGATACGACATCATCGCGCAGATGTTTGAATAGAGTGAGAATCGGCATGGCGCTTCGTTCATTTCTTGCGAGGATCGCGGATCGTTGTATGTAGTATACCCCCCTAGGGTATCAAGCTGGAGCTAAAAGAGGATAAAGATGCATACGGACAGGGAACGGACCAAGCTGTTGAACCGGGTGAAGCGTGTGCAGGGTCAGATGGAGACGGTGAAGCGGGCGTTGTCCGAGGAGCACGATTGCACCAAGGTGCTGATGCTGCTGGCGGCGGTGCGGGGCGGCATCAACTCGCTGATGGCCGAGGTGCTGGAGGATCATGTGCGTCTGCATCTGCTGGCCGACGGCGCTGCGCCGCTGACGCCGGAGCTGGGCGAGGAGATCATCGACCTGGTGAGGGCGTACCTGAAGTAGTGCGCCGCTTGACGTCTATTTACCGAAGAGTTATCGTTTGTCTACACGGGAAAGGAGGATGATCCAGCCTATGAAAATTGACAGTAACAGTTGCACGATCAACACGGTACGTGAGGTGACTGAGGCTTAGGGCGTCACAGCTCTAGTCCTGGCGTTTTCAAATGCAGTTCTCCGCCGAGGCCCACTTCAGAGTGTGGACGCCTCAGGTCAATCTCAACAGTTCACCGCCAGAAAGGCCCGCAGCTCGTTTGAGCTGCGGGCCTTTCTGTTTCCGCCGAAGCGACTAGAATAAGCCTATGGATTCGTTGGTCATTGCTGGCAAAGAGTTTTCCTCGCGGCTGATCGTGGGGACGGGGAAGTACAAGGATGGACCGGAGACGCGGGATGCGATTGCGGCCTCGGGCGCGGAGATGGTGACGGTCGCGGTGCGGCGGGTGAATCTGGACCGGTCGAGCGAGTCGCTGCTGGACTACATCGATCCGGCAAAGTACTTTCTGCTGCCGAACACCGCCGGCTGCTACACGGCCGACGAGGCGATCCGCGCCGCAAGGCTGGGGCGGGAGGTGGGGCTTTCGGACTGGGTGAAGATCGAGGTCATCGGCGACCTGCCGACGCTCTACCCGGATGTGCAGGCGACGCTTGAGGCGACGCGCGTTCTGGTGAAGGAAGGCTTCACCGTCCTGCCGTATACGTCGGACGATATCGTGTTTGCGAAGCGGTTGATCGACGCCGGGGCCGCTGCCGTCATGCCGTTGGGCGCGCCGATTGGCACGGGTCTGGGCATCACGGACAGCTATGCGCTGCGCATGCTGCGTGAGTTGATTACGGAGGTTCCGCTGATCGTCGATGCGGGCCTTGGAACTGCCTCCGATGCCGCGCTGGCGATGGAGATGGGCTTCGACGGCGTGTTGCTGAACACGGCGATTGCGGGGGCGAAGGACCCGGTGCTGATGGCCTCGGCGATGGGCTTGGGCGTGCGGGCTGGGCGCGAGGCGTATCTGGCTGGGCGGATGCCTCGGCGACTTTATGCTACGGCTAGTTCGCCGCTGGATGGGATTTCGAAGTGAAGCGATGGTCCAGGGCGGCTTGGCTTTATATGCTGGCTCTGGGCTTGCTGCTGGCTGCTCCCGCCGTCTTCATGGGGGCGGTCGGCATGGGAATGGCTGCAGGCGATTCGATGTGGATGAAATGGTGCGACGGCCCCTGTCAGGTGCGCATGCATCAACAGATGGTTTATGCGCGATGGCTTTCCTACGCCACGCCTTTCCTGCTTGTTGCCTCGATAGGTGCAGTCGTCTGGGCACGTGTGGTTCAAGTCAAACTGAAGAAGACACTGCGGTAGACTTCCACCATGCGCGTCTTCGGGATCGATTGCGGAACGGAGTTCACCGGCTATGGTGTGGTCGAGGTGGACGAGCGGGCGCGGATGCCGAAGCTGGCGCATGTCGCCGCGGGGACGATCCGGCTGAGCAAGCGGGATAAGACGCCGCAGCGGCTGGCGCAGATCTATGCCGAACTCTCGGCGTTGATCACTCTGCACGATCCTGAGGTCGTCGCGATCGAGGAGGTCTTCTTCTCGGCCAATGCGAAGTCCGCGTTGAAGCTGGGGCAGGTGCGCGGCGTGGCGATGCTGGCTGCGGCGACCTGCGGGCGTCCGGTGGCGGAGTACGCGCCGCTGTCGATCAAGAGCGCCGTCGTCGGCTACGGTCTGGCCGCGAAGGAGCAGGTCCAGTACATGGTGGTGCGGCTGCTTGGGTTGGATGTCGCACCGGATTCGGCCGATGCCGCCGATGCGCTGGCCATCGCGATCTGCCACATCCACACGGCGCAGAGCTTGATTGCGCAAGGTGGTGGCCGTTGAGGGGTGTGTTGCTCGCCTGTCTGCTGATGTTCTGCGCGATTGACGCGAACGCGCAGGAGAAATCGGTAGCTGCTTCCGGCGGATTGTCGGCTGGACTGCCTTCGGGGGCGATTTCGTTTCAGTTTCAACGGGATGGGCTGGCCGTGCCGAAGTGGGGGATCGACGTCTATCCCGATGGGAAGGGCGGCTACTGGGAGCCTGCGGCGGCGACGGCGCAGAATCCCGCCGGCAAGGCCTGGCGGACGCTTGTCATCGGCGAAGCGACCTTGCAGCGCCTGCGCGCCGGTGGGGCGAAGGCAAGCACGGGAGACTGCGAGACGAAGGCCAGGCACATCGCCAATACGGGCCGCAAAGAGCTGAGTTATATGTTTGGAACGGCGCTAAGCTCCTGCGTGTTCAACTACTCGGATGACAAAGGCGTGATGGATACAGCAGAGACCTTCCAGGCGATCGCGGAGACGATGCAGGCAGGCGCGCGGCTGGCGCATAAGCGCCGCTTCGACCGGCTGGGGCTGGATGCGGAGATCAACGCGCTCGGTGATTCGGTGAAGAGCGGGCGCGCCATCGAACTGGCGAACATCGCTCCCGTGCTGCGTGCGATCGCGAACGATCCCGAGGTGCTGGAGCGGGTGCGGACCAAGGCTGCGCGTTGGTTGAAAGAGATGCAGTAGCGTTCTCTCGTCCCTGCCCAGATGCTTGTCACCCTGAGCGTAGCCGAAGGATCTGCTTTTCGTTCGAAGCGGAATGAGACATCGTGCGGCCGTGAGAAAGAAGCGGGTCCTTCGACTGCGCCTCATACGATAAGACTGCATAAGGCTTCGCTCAGGATGACAGAGTGTATTTGTAGCGTCGAGAGTTACAAGCAAGAGACGGCTACAAGCTGACTGTGCGCCTCAGCCCTCGATCCGCAATGCCCTGTACAACGCCGCGAGGTCTTCGAGCGAGAGCTGTTCCGCGCGGGCCTGTGGAGCGATCTGCGGGGGCCAGTTGGAGGCGATCGTCTCCGGCACCACGCCTGCGAAGCGCAGATTGTTTGAAAGCGTCTTGCGCTTCTGGGCGAAGCATTTCTTCAGGAACGCATCGAAGCCTGCCGCGTCTACTCCAAGCTCGGCGAAGCGTGGCGCGAAGTGCAGGCGCAGGACGGTGGAGTAGACATCGGGCGGTGGGTTGAAGGCTGTCGGCGGCAGGGTGAACAGATTGTCGACCTCGGCGTACATCTGCGTGGTGGCCGAGAGCAGGCCATAGTCGCGGATTCCTGGAGGGGCCGACACGCGCTCGGCGACCTCGCGCTGCATCATTAGGACGGCGCGTCCCAGAACGCCTTGCGTAGCCGCTGCAAACAATTTCAGCAGGATGTCCGAGGTGATGTAGTAGGGCAGGTTGCCGATGACGTCGACCGTCTCGTCCGCGGCGAGCGCGACGAGGTCGGCCTTCAGGACGTCGGTCTCGACGATCTGAACGTGAGGCTGCTCGCGAAAGCGGAAGGTGAGTTCAGCGGCGAGCGAGCGGTCAAGTTCGAGCGCGATCACGCGTTTGGCTCGCAGGGCGAGGATATCGGTGATGGCGCCGTGGCCGGGGCCGATCTCGATGACGGTGCGCTGCGAGAGATCGCCGAGGGCGTCGGCGATGGCGTGCCGGGCGTGGTCGTCGACGAGGAAGTTCTGGCCGAGCTTGGGCTTGCGTATCTGGGACATCTCTTCCAGTCTAGCCGGTTTCAGATGTAGTGCTTGAGCGCCGGCCAATGGGCGCACCCGTTTCGCACCATGAAGCCATGACCTTCAGATGTAGTGTTTGAGCGTCGGCCAATGGGCGCACTGGTTTCGCTCCGTGAAGCCATGGTTTTCAAATGTAGTGTTTGAGCGCCAGCCAATCCGCCGTCAGGTTCAGCTTGCGGTGGCGCAGCAGGTAGATGTTGCGATGCTCGTAGGGCATGGCGAGCGGGTGGTCCATGCGGCCTGCGATCTGGACGTCGGCGTAGTTCTCCTGCATGTCGGCGACCGTGCCGCCGGAGACGACGATGACGACCTCGCCGGTGGCGCCATGCGTGCCCCACAGGTAGTAGTTGTTATGTCCGCTGATGGCCGTGGGCAGGCCGTGTCCGAGCATGTTGATGGCCGAGGCTTCGCCGTAGTTCGAGCAGAGGATAGCCGTCCTGGCGCGATCTTCCGGCGAGAGCGAGTTGTAGATCCTGGTGATCTCGTCGACCTCCTCCTGCCAGCCGAAGCGGTCGGCGAAGAACTGCGGCAGCGGGCCGTTTTCTGTGTTCTCTGAATTGCCGCCGATGTTGTAAAGGTGCGTGGCCTTTGTATACGCGAGCCACGTGGGCGGGGTGAAGATAGGCGTCGACAACGGCAGGATGATGAGTCCGGTGACCACCAGCGCGGTCTGCAGAACCGGGAAGGCGAAGCGGCGCCCGGCCTGCACGCCGCGGCTTTTGCCGTAGAAGCCCTCCCACGCGATGCCGCCGGCGGCGAAGAGCACGGGGTAGACCGGCATGACGTAGTAGTCCTTGGCGTGCATCGCCATCATCGCCGCCAGGAAGAGGAGGTACGCGATGCCGGCCCAGCGCCATGCGGCGTTGCGCACCAGCCAAACGACGCCCGCGCCCCATAGCAGCAGGTTCAGCGGGTGCAGCGCGACGATCTGCGCGCCGAGGAAGGCAAGCGGCGGGAGTGCGACGTTCTTGTGCTCCTTGCGACCGTTGGAGAGGAATTCAAGCGTCGGCCAGTGGTTGTGAATCTGCCACAGCAGATTCGGCAGCGCGATCAGAATCAGTACGCCGACGCCGATCGCGGCCCATCGGCTGGCGAGCAGTCGGCGCTGCGGCGTGAGCAGCAGACCTGCCAGCAGCGCGACGAGGAAGAAGGTCATCGACGGCTTGTTCAGCAGTCCCAGACCCCCGGCGACGCCGAAGAGCAGCCAGAGCCGCTCGGACCCGCCGCGCTGGATCAGGATGACGGCGAGCAGGCACAGCATCCAGAAGATCGACTCGACCGAGTTCATGGAGAGGAAGCCGTCGAGCGCGAGATACTCCGGCGCGACGAGGACGCCGGTCATGGCGAGCGCCTGCGCGGGACGCCGGCCGCCGAGAGACCAGGCCAGAAGGCCGGTCAGGAAGATGCGTGCCGCGCCGGCCAGTCCGCTGAGCATGCGGATGCCGGCGAGCGAATCGCCGAAGAGCGTCTCCGCCAGCCGCGCCTGCACGGCGACGAGCGGTCCGTGGTCGACGTATCCCCAGGCGAGGTGACGGCCGCACATCAGGTAGTACATCTCGTCCCGAAAGTAGCCGTAGCCGAGATGCCGCTGCAGGAGGTTCATGGCAACGTGGAAGACGAAGACCAGCAAGCCGAAGCCGCTCGCAAGGCGCAGGGCAGCGGCGAGGCTCTCATCCCGTGGGCGGACGACGGTTGTGCTCATGCCAGAAAGATACGCTGTGCGATGCAAATTCGTTCCGCGAAATCTCGCCTGGCTGCATCTCACTCGGGAGAGAATGGAGGGCGGAGGCACGACATGGAATGGACACCGGGTGGGACCAGCGGCGATATCGAGGATCGACGGGACTCGTCGGGCGACGACGGCGGCGGAGGCGGCGGATTCAACCTGGGCGGCGGTGGCGGCCTGGGAATTGGCGGGTTGGTCATCGTGGTCATCATCAGTCTGGTGACAGGGCATAATTTTCTGGGCAGCTTGTTCTCGGGGGGCGGTGGCGGTTCGACGGTAAGTCGGAGTGCCCCGGTGGATCAGGACCAGAGTTCTTCGCGCCCCGCGGCGCAGTCGCATCCGGCGGGTGAGGATCGCGATGTGCAGTTGATCAGCTTCGTGCTGGACGACGCGCAGAAGACCTGGACGCAGATCTTCCAGTCCAAGGGCAAGACCTACCGGCATGCGAAGCTGGTCATCTTTCGCGGGCGTACGCAGTCGGGCTGCGGCACGGCGGAGTCGGCGACCGGGCCGTTCTACTGCCCGCAGGACGAAAAGGTCTATATCGATCTGGGTTTCTGGGATGAGTTGAAGAAGTTCGGCGGCGATACAGGCGACTTCGCGCAGTCGTATGTGATTGCGCACGAGCTGGGCCATCACGTGCAGAAGTTGCTGGGCATCGAAGGTCGCGAGGTGCGGATGGTGCAGGCGAATCCGTCCGAGAAGAACGCGCTCTCGGTCGATCTGGAGCTGCAGGCGGACTGCTTCGCCGGCGTGTGGGGCCACAGCACGCAGCAGCGCAAGATCATCGACGACAAGGATATTGACGGCGCGTTGAAGGCCGCGGCGGCGGTCGGCGACGACCATCTGCAGAAGATGAGCGGCAGGGCAGTGAGCCCGGAGAGCTTCACCCACGGCTCGAGCGAGCAGCGCATCTCATGGTTCCGCAAGGGGCTGAGCACGGGTGACCCGGGGGCTTGCACGACCTTCGACGGCAAGCTCGCGCCGCAGTAACGGCGCAGTGCAAAGCGGCTCCCAATGTTCGGGAGCCGCTTTGCGTTATGGATACTGAGGGCAGCTTGCGGGAGCATCGGCTTGATCGCCGCCGCTCAGGAGTATGCCGTGATAGCCGTCGGGGTTGGCGATGACCGGCTTGCGGCCTTCGTTCAGAATCATGCCCTCGACCGAATGCACGTTGTAATCGGTCGCTCGTCCGAAGGTGTGGAACTCGTTGTAGACGACGTGGACCAGCGGCTTGTGTTCGGTGTTCAGCATGCGGCGCAGATCTTCGGAGAAGATGGCGTCGTAGCAGAAGCCGCCGCCGACCTTGAGGAAGAGGAGAACGGGCTTCTCGCCTTTGGCGTTGGGCTCGACCGGGTCGCCCACCGGGTCGACGCCGTCCGCGGTCCAGGACATATCGAAGCCGCGCAGTTCGACGCGGTTGGTGAAGGCGCGATCCACGGCAAGAGCCACGATCAGCAGCACGACCGCAGTCGTCAGCGCCTTCTGCGCCACGCCGTGGCGGCGAATCTGCGCCACGCAGACGGCGGCGGCGGCCAGCAGCACCAGGATCGCGGAGAACCCTGGTCCACGATTCGCAACCCAGCGCCACGGACCCAACGTCAGCATCATGAGCAACAGCGCGAGCGTCAGCGGCAGCGAAAACGCCGCCGCAATGGCCGGCCAGAACCACAGGAAGCCGCCCACAAACAACAGCACCGCCGCCGGAACATACCAGAAGCTGGGCGAGTGCTGCAGCGCGAAGAGACTGAACTCATAGCCCAGTACAAGGAAGGCGAGCGTCAGCAGGATGCGAACGAGCAGCGAACTGGCTCCGGACTTCGCAGCCGTGGGGGGTGATTGAATCTGATCCATAACTGAAAGATTACCCTAAGCACGAGCGGCAGCCGCATCTGAGGCCATGCGTCGCACTGCCGGGTATAGAGAGTCGTTATCCTGCGCCTGGACTTATCCGGCGCGGCTTGATGGGCCGGTGAGCGGGTGATACTCTTCTCTCCATCGGGACCAGCCTTCAGCCATTCAACGATCCAACAAGGAACGGACGACTATGAGCGTGCAGCTTCGCCGGACTTCGTTTTTGAGCCTCACCTTCCTTCTCGGCGCGGCCGTCTGCGCGTTGGCTCAGGCGCCCGCCGCGCCGCAGCCGCCGCGCGGACCGCGTCCCAAGCCGACCAACATCCAGGCGCTGCCGAAGGACATCTCCGGCGACGAGACGATCAAGTACATGCACGCGTACGAGGACGAACTCGGCGTGGAGTGCTCGTACTGCCACGCAAAGAATCCCGAGACCAAACGTAACGACTTCGCCTCGGACGCCAATCCGATGAAGGAGAAGGCGCGGACGATGATCCGCATGACCGCCGAGATCAACGCGAAGTATCTGGCCGCGCTCGGCAGCACGCCCGCGCCGGCGCCCGTAGGCTGCGGCACCTGCCACCGCGGCATGGCCAAGCCGCCGGCCTTTGTCCCCAAGCCGCATGAGATGCCGCCGGCTGCGCCTAAGCCTGCGATGTAAACGTTTCGACTGGCGGAGAATTCGATGAGGTTCAGCTCGTTTGCAAGGCTTGCAGCCGCGGTCTGCCTGACCCCGGCTGTTGTAGTTTTGGCCCAGGGTAAGACCGCCGCGCAACTGCTCGCCGACCCGGCGGTTCAGGCCGCGATGCAGTCGGTCGAGGCGCGCCAGCCGCACTTTATCGAAGAGCAGATTCGCCTGACCGAGATCCCCGCACCGCCGTTCCACGAGAGCGTACGCGGCGCGGAGCTGAAGCGGCTCTTCACCGAAGCCGGGTTGCAGAACGTCCGGACGGACGCGGTAGGGAACATCCTCGGCGACCGGCCGGGCATGCAGCCGCATCCTCATCTTGTGATCGCCGCGCATCTCGACACGGTCTTTCCCGAGGGTACGGATGTTCGCGTGAAGCGCAACGGCAACGTGCTGACCGCGCCCGGCATCGGCGACGATGGCACGGGGCTCGCCTCGTTGCTGGCGCTGATCGACGCGATGCAGCGCGGGAAGCTCCAGACGAACGGGACGGTCACCTTTGTCGCGGACGTTGGCGAGGAGGGCCTCGGCGACTCGCGCGGGGCGAAGGAACTCTTCAACACGACGCTGAAGGGCCAGATCGACAAGTTCATCTCGATCGACGGCGATGACCCGGTGCATATTGTGAATACTGGCGTCGGCAGCTTCCGCTATCGCGTGACCTTTACCGGTCCGGGCGGACACAGCTATGGCGCGTTCGGGCTGGCGAATCCGATTCACGCGCTGAGCCGGGCGATTGCGCATGTCGCCGACATCGACGTGCCCACGACGCCGAAGACGACTTACAGCACAGGTCGAATCGGCGGCGGAACGTCGGTGAACTCGATCCCGTTCGAGGCATGGTTCGAGTTCGATGAGCGTTCGTCCGATCCCAAGGCTTTGGATGCTGTCGACCGGAAGTTCAAGGCCGCGGTGCAACAGGGGCTCGACGAGGAGAATGCCTTTCGCCACGACAAGGGTAAGCTGAGCGTCAAGCTGGAGTCGATCGGCGTGCGTCCGGCGGGCGAAACTCCGGCTGATTCGGCGATTGTCGCGCAGGTGAAGTCGTCGATCGAGGCGCTGAAGCTGGGTACGCCAAGGCTCGAGGCCAGCTCGACCGACTCCAATGTGCCGATGCATCTCGGGATTCCGGCGGTCACGCTGGGCGGCGGCGGATCGGGCAAGGGCGCGCACTCTCTTGGTGAGAGCTACGACAGCACGGATGCTTATAAGGGTGTGCAGAATCTGTTGCTGATTACGCTTTTGCTGGCGCAGTAGGCGATCAGCGTTCGGATGGCTTGAACGGCTTCCGCGCGCCGTGGTGTATCGATAGGATCGTTACCGTGCCGCGATCCTCGCGAATGCGGAAGATGACGCGATAGATATGCGGCTTAGTCCCGAAGAGGAGATGGCGTAGGTTCTGGCCTTCACGGATCAGCGGTGCGCGCTCGGGCATATTCGCGAGCGACTGCAAGTCCTCATGGAGCCGATTGAACCACTTTGCTGCTGTTCGCGACTCGTAGGCTTCGATGAACAGATAGATACGGCTCAGGTCGCGTTTCGCTTGCGCGGAGACTTCAACGCGGTATCCCATGCTTTACCCGAAGCTCCTCAAAGACCTCGTCCAGCGGCTGAACGCGTCCGGCTTCCATATCTTCGAGACCCTGCTGAATCGCCTGCTCTTCCTCGGCGAACGCGGCGAGATCGAGGAGACGCTGGTAGGCGGCGGCCTCCTGAACGACGATCTCCGGATGGCCGTCGACGGTGAGGGTGATGGGGCGGTGGGTCGCCTTGAGCTGGCGGATCATGTCGGCAGGCTGCTCGTTGAAGCTGGCGAGGGTGTGGACTTCCTGCGTGGTGTCGATCATGGTGTCCTCCGCTGGCTGGATTCTATCGTACCCTGCGGCCTAGGAGTCAATTTGAGTATTAGGGGTGCAGTCGTCCTTTGGGCGAGGCCCACATCTGAGTATCGAAATACGGGGCACCTGATTCGGCGGTGAGATGTGGGCCACCCGCTATGCGATCCCGGGATATGCTTGTTATTGACACCTGAGTACAGGGGAGAATGTTATGCCAAGCGGATGGACTTGTCCTTATTGCAATCAGATCGCGACCATTACCAACGCTAATATCAGCAGATCCGAGCATGATTTTAACAATAACAACAAGGACGAAAAGCTGTTGCGCCTCCAAACCTTCGTCATAGTTTGCCCAAATCTCGAATGCAAAGAATATTCCATCCAAGCGGCACTTTACAAAACGAAGGTGCAATACAGTGGTGCTGGCCAACCGTTTTCAGCGATTGACGGACCATCACTTATTAATTGGCAGCTTCGGCCGAAATCGACCGCAAAAGTTTTCCCGAACTACATTCCTGGGCCAGTTCGACAGGACTACGAAGAAGCGTGCATGGTTCTCAATGACAGTCCGAAAGCATCGGCAACGCTTTCGCGTCGGTGTCTGCAAGGCATCATTCGCGATTTTTGGAAAATCTCAAAAAATCGGCTTGTCGACGAGATTTATGACTTGAAGGACAAGGTGGATGCGAATACTTGGGCTGCAATCGACGCTATAAGAAGCATCGGGAATATTGGCGCTCACATGGAAAAAGACATAAATCTCATAATTGATGTCGATCCGGGCGAAGCAGAGTTGCTGATACGTCTGATCGAGACGTTATTCAGCGACTGGTATATAAACCGTCACAACAGAGACCTTCAAATGCAACAGATTGTTGCGATCGCAAAGGCCAAAGCAGACCAAAAGCTTGGCACGGTGCAGCCATAAGATACAGTGTTACTATCCTATCGCCCAAATTTTTGTTTCTGCTGCTGCATTTGAGCCATCAGTCTTTGTTGCTGCTTCATGCCGCCACCGCCGCCCATGGTTTTGAACATCTTGGACATTTGGGCGTGTTGCCGTAGGAGGTTGTTGACCTCCTGGACCGTGGTGCCGGAGCCGGCGGCGATGCGTTTGCGGCGGGGTCCGTTGATGATGTCGGAGTTGCGGCGCTCTTTGTTGGTCATCGAGTTGATGATGGCTTCGACGCGGCCGAACTGCTTCTCGTCTACGTTTTCCGCTGCCTGCGCCATGCCGGCGAAGGGGCCGACCGAAGGCAGCATCTTCATGATGGACTTCATGGAGCCTAGCTTCTTGATCTGGCGGAGCTGTTCGCGGAAGTCTTCAAGCGAGAAGCCGTCGCCGGAGAGGGCCTTCTTGGCGAAGCTTTCGGCCTTGCCGCGGTCGAGTTTTTCTTCCGCGCGCTCGAGCAGGGTGGCGATGTCGCCCATGCCCATGATGCGGCTGACGATGCGGTCCGGGTGGAAGGGTTCGAAGGCGTCCGGCTTCTCGCCGGTGCCGATGAACTTGATGGGCGCGCCGGTGATCTGGCGGATGGAGAGCGCCGCGCCGCCGCGTGCGTCGCCGTCCATCTTGGTGAGCACGGCGCCGGTGATGGTGAGGAGGTCGTTGAAGGCCTTGGCGGATTTGACCGCGTCCTGGCCGGTCATGGCGTCGGCGACGAAGAGGATCTCGCTGGGGTTGAGCAGCGCCTTGAGCCTGGCCATCTCGTCCATCAGGACTTGGTCGATGCCGAGGCGGCCGGCGGTGTCGACGATGAGGATGTCGCAGCCGAAGTTGGCGGCGTCGCGCTTGGCTTCCTTGGCGAGGCGGAGCACGGAGTCGGTTGCGGCTTCGCCATCGATCAGCTTGCCTTCGTACAGGCTGGCGTTGATGGAGCGTGCGACGATGGCGAGCTGCTCGCGCGCGGCGGGGCGGTAGACGTCGACCGAGACGAGCATGGGGCGGTGGCCGCCTTTTTTGAGCCATGCGGCGAGCTTGCCGGAGGTGGTCGTCTTACCCGAACCCTGCAGGCCGGCCATCAGGATGACGGACGGCGGCTGGCTGGCGGTCTTGAACTTGGCGATGTCCTTGCCGAGGAGCGCGACGAGTTCGTCGTGGACGATCTTGACGATCTGCTCGGACGGAGAGAGGGCGGTGGCGATCTGCGAGCCCATGGCCTTGGCGCGGATCTGCTCGACGAGGTTGGTGGCGACGTCGAGGTTGACGTCGGACTCGAGGAGGGCGAGGCGAATCTCGCGCATGGCGTCGGAGATGTTCTCGTCGGTGATGGCGCCCTGGCCGCGGAGGTTTTTGAAGGATCGCTGGAGCTTGTCGCTGAGGTTTTCAAACATGGCTCTTCGAGTTTATCAGTGTGGGGGAGAGTGCGGTGGCAGAGAAGCAGATCCTCCGCTTCGCGAAGGATGACAAGCATCCGGCATGGATGGCGATGCGGTTCGCCGCAGGTTACAAACCCGTGGGTGGAACCTGCGGCGGCGGTAGCAGGGGAGGTTCGCGGTTTCAGGTTCGCGTTTCGCAACGGGGCCGCAGCCGGATAATGAGGGCTTATGGCAGGCATTCAGTTGGTTCCGAAACCCGTGCCGGTTCCCGAGACGGGCAACATGCGTCTGGTGCGGGAGTATGTGGGATATCTACGGATCGAACGCGGGCTGCGGCCGGCGTCGTGCGCGTCGTACAAGGCCGATCTGGAGCAGGTTGCGGAGTTTCTCGAGAAAACTGACGGCATGCTGCTCACCTGCACGCAGCAAGACGTCCGTAACTATATAGAGGAGCGCCGCGCGAATGCCGCGGAGGCAAGGACGATCTCGCGCAAGCTGAGTTGTCTGCGTGGGTTCTATCGGTGGCTCCTGCTCGATAAGCGTATTGCGCACGACCCGACGATCAATGTCGAGGCGACAGCGGTGTGGAAGACGCTGCCGAAGTCGCTGGCCGAGAGCCAGGTGGGCGAGATGTTGGATCGCTCGGGCGCGGCGGCGAATCTCGAAGACGGCAAAAAGATGGCGCTGCGCGACCACGCGATTCTGGAGCTGCTCTATGCTGGCGGGCTGCGCGTGGGGGAGATCTGTTCGCTGCGTGTGGAGGATCTGCATCTCGATCTGGGGCGGGCGCAGGTGCGCGGCAAAGGCGACAAGGAGCGTATCGTGCCGCTGGGACGCCGTGCCTGTGAGGCGCTGGAGCGGTATATGAAGGAAGGCAGGCCGGTGTTGCAGAAGAGCGGCGTCGGGCTGCAGCGGGCGCTTTTTCTCAGCATCAACGGCAGGGCGCTGACCCGGCAGTGGGTGTGGACGATGGTTCGGGCCGCGTCCGGCGAGGCGAAGGCCGGGCCGCACCGGCTGCGGCATAGCTGCGCGACCCATATGGTGGAGCATGGCGCGGATCTGCGCTCGGTGCAGACGATTCTGGGCCACGCGGACATCGCGACGACGCAGGTGTATACGCATGTTGCGCTGGGACATCTGAAGGAGGTCCACCGGATGCATCATCCGCGCGGGCGGCGGCGGCTGCCTTCGGAGCAGTCCGAGAGCGAGCAGGTGCCCGCATGAGCGAGTTCACGCAGCTTGCGGATGGATTCCTGAGCGCGCTGGCGAACGAACGCGGCGCCTCCGAGCACACGGTGCGGGCGTATCGGCGCGAGGTGCACAACTTTGCGGAGTTTCTGGAGAAGCTGCTGGGCAGGGATGCCGCGATCGATACGGTTGAGCATCTGCATATCCGGTCGTATCTGGGTTCGTTGTATGAACGTGGCCTGACGAAGGCGAGCGCGGCGCGTGCGCTGGCGTCGGTGCGGAGCTGGTTCAAATGGCTGGCGAAGGAGGGTAAGGTGGCGCAGAATCCGGCGCTGCTGGTCTCGACGCCCAAGCTGCCGAAGCATCTGCCGCGTGTGCCGAGCATGGAGGAGTTGAATGGCGTGCTGAACTCGCTCGAAGGCGTGCAGCGGGAGGATGAGGCAGGCGCATGGCCGGAGCGCGACCGCGTGATCTTCGAGCTGCTCTATGGCTGCGGCATCCGCAACTCGGAGCTGGTGGGGCTGGAGATGGCGAGCATACAGTGGGGCAACGACGCGATTCTCGTCCGGGGCAAGGGCAAGAAAGAGCGGCTGGTTCCGCTGGGCGATGAGGCCGCGCTCGCAATCCGTGCCTACCTGCCGCTGCGGGACGCAAAGCTGCGCAAGGCAGGCAAGGGCAGGCTGGTGGATGAAGGCGCGCTGCTGATGAATGCGAAGGCTCGCGGCGACTGCCGCCTGACGACTCGCAGCGTCGGCCGGATTGTGAAGTCGATTGCATTGAGCCGGGGACTTCCGGCGGACGTGCATCCGCATACGCTGCGCCACGCCTTCGGCACGCACATGCTGGAAGAAGGCGCCGATCTGCGCGCGATCCAGGAGATGCTGGGGCATGAGCGGCTGTCGACCACGCAACGGTACACGCAGTTGACCATGACGCAGGTGCAGCGTGTGTATGACCAGTCGCATCCTCGGGCGAACTGATTTTCTTCGTTGATATTTATCGGCCATCTTAGCTAAGATTGGTTAGCAGTCAGGGGGGCGACCATGATCTCTGCGACGATCTTTGAGGCGAAGACCAATCTTTCGGAGCTAGTGAAGCGGGCTCAACGCGGGGAAGAGGTCATCATTACCTCCGGGCGCGAGAAGACGCCTGTAGCGAGGCTTGAAGCGATCAAGCCCTTCAAACCGAAGCGTTTGGGGGTTCGCGAAACACTGGGCTTTGTTCTGGGTGAAGGTTTTTGGGAGCCGCTCCCTGAAGAGGAGCTGAGGCTTTGGAACGGCGAAGGCGAATGAGAGTTCTCCTCGACACCCACGCTTTAGTCTGGGCGGTGCTCGCCTCTCGTTCACTCAGTAAGAATGCCTCTGAGCTTATTGCCGATGAAGAAAACGAAATTGTAGTCTCGGCGGCATCGGCGTGGGAGATAGCTACGAAGGTGCGGCTTGGCAAGATGCCCGAAGCAGCAGAATTCGAGATGAACTTCCTCGAAGATATAGGAGCCGCCGGATATGAAATGCGAGCGATTACGGTGGAAGACGGTCTGCGCGCAGGTCGCTTGATGGGGCCGCATCAAGACCCCTTCGACCGCATGATCGCTGCGCAGGCGCTTGCCGACGACATCCCCGTCATCAGCATCGATCCAAAGCTCGATGGATTTGGCATTCGTCGCATCTGGTAAACATTGGTCGGATAAACTGGTAGGCGTGAATATCGAATGTTTGACCGACTCGCACCTCGATCTGCCCGGCGATTTGAAGCAGGTTCGCCGCGCTTTGCTTTCCGTTACCGATAAGACCGGGCTGGTGGAGTTCGCCCGCACGCTGGCTGAGTTTGGTGTGGAACTGGTTTCGACCGGCGGCACCTCGAAGGCGCTGCGCGAGGCGGGGCTCACCGTGCGCGACATCTCCGACCTGACCGGCTTTCCCGAGATGCTCGATGGCCGCGTGAAGACGCTGCATCCCAAGGTGCATGGCGGCATCCTGCACATTCGCTCGAACGAGAGCCACGTGGCCGCGGTGACCGAGCATGAGATTCAGCCCATCGACATGGTCGTCGTGAATCTCTATGCCTTCGAGAAGACCTCGCAGAAGCCCGGCGTCTCGACGGCGGAGATCATCGAGAACATCGATATCGGCGGGCCGTCGATGGTGCGTTCGGCGGCTAAGAACTTCGAGGATGTGGCGATCGTCACCTCCGTCGCGGACTACGCGCTGCTGGCCGAGGAGCTGGCCGCGAACGGCGGCAGCCTGGGACGCGCGACGCGCTGGCGGCTGGCCAAGGCGGCCTTCGCCGTGACGGCTGCGTATGACGCAGGCATTGCGAGCGCGCTCGAATCGCTGGTGGACTCCGACACGCCGCATGCGCCGGCGGTCTTCGACACGGAAAAGCTGCCCGAGACCGTCCGGCTGATCGAGCCGCGCTCGACCGTCCTTCGTTATGGCGAGAATCCGCACCAGAAGGCGGCGCTCTATGCCGACGGCACCGGGACCGGAGTCGCAGCGGCTAAGCAGTTGCAGGGCAAAGAATTGAGCTACAACAACCTGGTCGACCTAGACGCCTGCTGGGAGCTGGTGAGCGAGTTCGACGAGACGGCCGTCGTCATCATCAAGCACACCAACCCGTGTGGTGCGGCGACCGGCTCGACCGTGCTCGAGGCCTACACGCGCGCGCTGGCTTCGGACCCGGTATCGGCCTTTGGCGGCGTGCTGGGCATCAATCGCGAGGTCGACGGCGCGGCTGCCGAGGAGATCGCGAAGCTCTTCGTCGAGGCCATCGTGGCGCCTTCGTTCACCGAAGATGCGCTCGCCCGCTTCGCCGCGAAGAAGAATCTGCGGCTGATCGAGATCGTCCCGGCGAGGACGCCGCGCGTGGTGAAGCAGGTTTCGGGCGGGTTGCTGGTGCAGGACTCCGACCACAGGCACGTGACTGAAGATGAGTTGACGGTGGCGACGAAGCGCAAGCCGACTGCGGAGGAGATGCGCGCGCTGCTCTTCGCCTGGAACGTCTGCAAGCATGTGAAGTCGAACGCGATCGTCTATGCGCGGTTCGAGGATGGGCATGGCCAGACGGTCGGCGTCGGGGCAGGGCAGATGTCGCGTGTGGATGCGGCGAAGTTCGGCGCGATGAAGGCGGTACTGCCGCTCGCCGGCTCGGTTGCGGCCTCCGATGCTTTTTTCCCGTTTCCGGATGGGCTTGAGGTGGTGGCGGCTGCCGGGGCTACGGCGATCATTCAGCCGGGCGGTTCGGTGAAGGATGCGCTGGTGATTGAGGCGGCGGATAGGCTGGGCGTGGCGATGGTCTTCACGGGTGTGCGGCACTTCCGGCACGGCTGATTTTGCACCCGAGCTTGTTCGGGCGCCCCATGTCTCAGGTGCGAGACATGGGGCATCCGCTTTTGTGGCAGAGAAATACGATTGACATTCCGTTTATAATCACGGCCATGGATTCCATGGACTGCGGGGTCAGCATCCAAAGCCCCTGCAGCGCCGTCTAACCAGTGTCTCGACAACGGCCCACGGGCTTAACGATCGTACTCAGGAACCTTACCGCCTATGACACTGCCTGTATTCCGCGCCTCCCGTCTCCTTTCCGCTGCCGCCGTTCTGCTTGCCGCACATGCCGTGATGGCGCAGGTACCCGCCGCGACGCAGGCCCCGGACCACTCCTCGGCGTACTATCACGAGGGGCTGGCGAGCATGTACGAGGATATGGCCGTGAACGCGGGCCGTCCGGACTACGCGACGCAGGCGGTGGAGGAGTACAAGCTGGCGTTGAGCGCCGATCCGAACTCCCAGTTTCTGCAGGATGGCCTGGCCGATCTTTACTTCAAGCTCGGGCGTATCCGCGAGGCGGTGACGGCGGCTCAGGACCAGGTGAAGAAGAATCCAAACGACTTCGAGGCGCACTCGCTGTTGGGCAAGGTGTATCTGCGCTCGCTGGGCGATATGCAGGGTTCGCAGTCGGGTGAGATGCTGAAGCTGGCCATCGCCGAGTATGAGACCATCTCGAAGCTGAAGCCGGAGGATGTGGAGACGCATCTATTGCTCGGTCAGCTCTATGGATTGAACCATGACTCGGCCAAGGCGGAGGGACAGTTCAAGCTGGCGCAGCATCTGGATTCGAACTCCGAAGAGGTCGTGCTGAACATGGCGCGGTTGTATGAGGAGCAGGGCGATACGCAGCGTGCGGTGGATACGCTCGCCTCCGTGCCCGAAGCCGACCGGTCGGAGCGAATCGATCTGGCGCTGGCGGGTTCCTATGAGATTCTGAAGCGCCCGAAAGATGCGGCCGCGTCCTATAAGGCGGCGCTTGAAGAGAATCCCGATAACGTGGACGCGCAGAAAGGCTTAGCTTCCGCGCTTCTGCAGGACAATCGGCTCGACGAGGCGCTGGTGGTGCTGCAGCAGCTCGTCGCAACCGATGCGAACGATGTGCAGTCGCAGGTTCGTATCTCGGACATTCAGCGGCGGCAGGGGCACTACACCGAAGCGCTCGCAACCTTGAAGAAGGCGAAGTCGCTGCCCGCGCAGGACGATAACGAGGAGCTGAGCTACAACGAAGCGCTGATCTACGACTCGCTCGGCCAGTACGACAAGGCGACGGCGTCGCTGACCGCGATTCTTAAGCAGACCGCGCATCCGGACGGCAAGTATTCTGATCCGGAGAAGAGCAATCGCTCGATCTTCCTGGACCGGTTGGGCATCGTCGAGCGCGAGGCGAACAAGACGCCCGAGGCGATTGCCGCTTACAAGGAAGAGATTTCGCTTGGCGGCGAGTATGTCTCGCGCGGTTACCAGGGCGAGGTGGACGCGTATCGCGACGCTCACCTTTGGAAGGAGCTGCTGGCGGCTGCGGCCGAGGCGGCGCAGGCTCTGCCGCGCGATCACAGCGTGCAGCTGATGTACGCCTTCCAGCTTGCCGACACGGGCAAGCCGGACGAGGGAATCGCGCTCGCGAAGGCGCAGTTGTCGTCGCCTCCGGGCGAGGCGGGCACGAGCGACGGGACGCAGGACCGCGATACGTATGTCGCCCTGGCGAATATGAATCTGCGTCTGAAGCGGTCGAAGGACGCCTATGCGGCGCTCGACAAGGCGGAGGCGCTGACGATGCGACCGGAGGAGAAGGCGTTCATCTACCGGCTGCGCGCGACGATCGCCGACCGCGATAAGGACTACGCCGAGGCGGAGATTCAGTACAAGAAGGCCATCGCCATCGATCCGAACGATGCGACAGCATTGAACGACTTCGGCTATATGCTGGCCGAGCGCGGCACACGTCTGGCCGAGGCGCAGCAGATGATCACGCATGCGCTGGAGCTCGATCCGCAGAACGGCGCGTTTCTGGATTCGCTGGGCTGGGTGAACTTCAAGGCCGGCAAGTACGAGCAGGCGGAGCAGAACCTGAAGAAGGCGATCGAGCGCGTCTCGACCGATGCGTCGATCCACGACCATCTGGGCGAGGTCTACGACAAGACGGGCCGGCTGAAGCTGGCGGTCTCGCAGTGGGAGCGCGCGATGACGGAGTACGCGCATTCGTTGCCGGCGGACGCCGATCCGGCGGATGTGGCGAAGGTGAAACGCAAGCTGGACAATGCGAGAGTGAAGCTGGCCAGCGCAAAGTCTCCGACGGCGAAGAAGGTTGACTAAAGCGGGCGATATACTAAAGCGGTGAGCAAGACTTTTTATATCGAGACGTTTGGCTGCCAGATGAACGCGCATGACTCCGAAAAGGTGGTCGGCACGCTCGAGCAGCAGGGCTACGCCCAGGTGCAGGATGAGGCCGATGCCGGTCTCATCCTGTACAACACCTGTTCGATCCGCGACAAGGCGGAGCAGAAGGTATTTCACCGGTTGAACGAGTACAAGAAGCTGCAGGGCGAGGGGAAGAAGTTCGCCGTGATCGGCTGCGTCGCCCAGCAGGAGGGCGAGAAGATCTTCGATAAGGCGCCGTACGTGTCGATCGTCGCGGGATCGGCCTCGTACCGCAATCTGCCGGGCATGCTCGACCGGTTGGAGCGCGGCGACTCGCGCATTACTGGCCTTGACGACAAGAAGACGACCGAGACCTTCGAGACGCCGTTCGTCGCGCGCACGAACCCGCACCGCGGCTATATCACGATCATCGAGGGTTGCGACAAGTTCTGCGCCTACTGCGTGGTTCCGTACACGCGCGGCAATGAGCGCAGCCGCACTGCCGCTTCCGTGATGGAAGAGGCGACGCGCATGGCGGACGCCGGCTTCACCGAGATTCAACTGCTGGGCCAGAACGTGAACAGCTACCGCGATCCGTCCGGCAAGATGACCTTCGCCGAGCTGCTGCAGGCGGTTGGGACGATTCCCGGCATACGCCGCGTGCGGTTCACGACATCCCATCCGCGCGACTTTACGAAGGACATCGTCGACGTGATCGACGCGACGCCGACGCTCTGCGACCACATCCACCTGCCGGTGCAGAGCGGATCCAGCCGCATCCTGAAGGCCATGGCGCGCGAGTACACCCGCGAGTGGTATCTGGAGCGCATCGCGTGGATGAAGGCGGCGAAGCGCGATCTTTCGCTGACCTCCGACATCATCGTCGGTTTTCCGGGCGAGACGGACGCCGATCTCGAAGATACGGCGACGCTGCTCGACGTAGTCGGCTACGATGCGATCTTTGCCTTCAAGTTCTCGCCCCGCCCAAATACTCCGGCCGAGCATCTCGCGGACAGCCTTTCGGACGAGGTGAAGTCGGCACGCCTGCAGATTCTGCTGGACCGTCAGCGCGAGATTCAAAGGATCAACTACGACCGTCACTTAGGGCAGGTGATGGAGGTGATGGTTGAGGGGTACAACAAGGCGCGCAACCAGATCATTGGGCGCAGCTCGCAGAATAAGACGGTAAACTTCACGACGACGCAGCTCATCATGCCGGCGACGGGAACGTATCACCAGGTGCGGATCACGCAGACCTTTCCGAACAGCCTGGTTGGCGAGGCGCTGGCGGCGCCGGGGCGGGTGCAGTAGTGGCGGTCCTCGAGACTCCCGGCGCGGCCGGTGAGCCGGAGATCGAGGTGCAGATTCGCGGCCTCATGCTCGACCCGGTGACGAACATGCCGATCGTCGTGCTGAAGGAGGTTGGCAGCGATGTCGTGCTGCCGATCTGGGTCGGCGTATTCGAAGCGAACGCGATTGCGCTGGAGCTGGAAAAGACGGAGACGCCGAGGCCGATGACGCACGATCTGCTGCGGAATCTGGCGAAGGGGTTGAACGCAACCGTTCGCAAGGTCGTCGTCTCGGACCTGCGCGCGGATACGTTCTTCGCTTCCATCTGGATGGAGCAGGGGGGCGAGACGGTGGTGATCGACGCGCGGCCGTCCGATGCGATCGCCCTGGCCCTGCGCTGGGATTGCCCGATCTACGTCAGCTCGAAGGTGATGCGGCATACGCGGCAGAACAATGCGGAGACGGCGGCCAATGTCGGCGCCGACGATCTGAAGCGGTGGCTCGAGAATCTGAACGAGGACGATACCGGGCAGTACAAGATGTAGCTTGGTGCTGGGTCTGAAAGACGGAAGCAGATTCCCTGCGGGAATGACAAACAAGAGGAACAGACAAAGGCAAGAGAGCAGAGAAAACCAGAAGACACAAAGGCAAAGGCAACAGCGTAAAGACTCCTCGCTGTTGCCTTTGCTTGTTTGTCATTCCCGCAGGGAATCTGCTTCAGTCTTCAGTTTTTGCACAACGTCTTCAAATGCGTGAAGAACTCCGGGAACGAGATCGCCGCGGCCTCGGCGCCTTCGATCGTATTCTCCGACGTTGCGCGCAGGGCGGCGATGGCGAAAGCCATGGCGATACGGTGGTCGGAGCCGGAGTCGATGGTTGCGCCATGGAGCGTCTGGCCGCCGGGGATTTCGAGGCCATCTTCGAACTCGGTGAAGGTCGCGCCCATCGCGCGCAGGTTGCGTGCGACGAGGTCGATGCGGTCGGACTCCTTGATGCGGAGTTCTTTGGCATCGCGGATGATCATGCCGGAGGGCATGTAGGGCGCGATGGCGGCGAGCACCGGCAGCTCGTCGATGAGCTGCGCTGTGAGCGCGCCGCGGATTTCGAGCGGTCCACGCAGGCTGCTGGGGCCGGCGTTGACCTGGATCGTCCCAACCATCTCGCCGTGAGTCTCTTCGACGTTCAGGATGCGGACCTTGCCGCCGAGCGCGGTGACGACGTCGAGCAGCGCCGAGCGGGTGGGGTTCATGCCGAGCGAATCCAGAATAAGGTTCGAGTCCGGGAAGAGCAGGGCGGCGCAGAGGAAGAAAGCGGCCGACGAGAGGTCGCCGGGGACGGTCGCGTCGATGGCGTGCAGCTTCTGGCCGCCGGCGATGCTCAAGCGGTTGTTCTCGCGCGTCAGCGTGGCGCCGAAGGCGCGCAGCGCGTGCTCGGAGTGGTCGCGGGTGCGGATGGCTTCGGACAGGCTGGTCGTACCCTGGGCCTGCAGGCCGGCGAAGAGCACGGCGGTCTTGACCTGCGCGCTGGGGATGGGGGTCTCGAAGTCGATGGCGGCGAGCGGGCCGCCGTAGATGGTGATCGGCGCGTGGCCGTCCACCAGCTCCATGCGCGCGCCCATGGCGGAGAGCGGGCGGCGGATGCGCTCCATTGGGCGCAGGGTGAGGGAGTGATCGCCGATGAGGGTGAAGGTGTGCGGGTGCGGCGCGATCAGTCCGGAGAGCATGCGCATGGTCGAGCCGGAGTTGCCGCAGTCGAGCGGCGCGTCGGGCTGTTGGAACTCGCCGCCAACACCCGTCACCTCAATGTGCGTGCCCTTATTCTCCACCGTGGCGCCGAGCGCGGCCATGCAGGCGAGTGTGCTGTGCGGGTCGGCGCCGGTTGAAAAGTTCGAAAGGCGGGTCGTGCCTTCGGCGAGGCCGGCAAGCATGCCATAACGGTGGGAGATGGACTTGTCGCCCGGCAGGACGAGCGAGCCCTGGAGCGAAGAGGCGGGCAGAACTTTTTCAATAGCCATTACGTTCTATCTTAACGGATGGAGGGCGTGGCTGATCCGATGGTCTTGGTGATGTGTATAGATTTTCACAGCTCTGCATTCGGATGGATCGCCGCTATGGCTCGCGGCAGCGTCTAACCAGAGGCAAGATTCACATGGCGTGAAAGGGAAGAGATGACACCTCAAGAGAAGGACATGATCGACGGGCTGGTCCAGCGGGTAAACGGCACACAGCTTGGGGAAAAGGATGGGGCAGCCGAAGAACTGCTGCAGCAGGGGTTGGGTCGAAATCCGGATGCGCTATACATTCTGGCCCAGACGGTGCTGGTGCAGAAGTACGCGCTCGATCAGGCACAGAGCCAGTTAGCCCAGGCAAAAGCTGCTCTGGGCGAAGCGAAGAAGGCTGCGGCCGATGCCGCGAACAAGCCGCACACCAGCTTCCTCGGCAGTCTGCTGGGGCAGGATCGGCCGGCGCCTCCACCGCCGCCGCCAACGTCGCAGGCCGGATATACGCCGGTGTACGCCGGCCAGCAGAGCGGGTATGCGATGCCGCAGCCGGGATATGGCCAGCCGCAATACGGTCAACCTCAATACGGCCAGCCGCAATATGGTCAGTCGCAGTATGGTGGGCCGGTCTTCGGCCAGCCCCAGTACGGCCAGCCACAGTACGGGCCCGGACCGGGTATGGGCGGCGGCGGGTTCCTGCAGGGAGCGATGCAGACTGCGGCCGGTGTCGCCGCGGGCGCGCTGGCGTTCGAGGGCATCGAATCGCTGATGCACGGCTTCGAGCATCATGCCGGGTATGGCGATTCTCGTGGCTTCGAGGACTCGGGCAACCGGGACAATCCTGGCCCTGTCGACAACGACGGCTATCGCGCGTTCGAGCATGGTTCGGGTGGCAACGATGGCAGCGACCGGTTTGCCGGCTCCGGAGACGACTCGCGTAGCGAGGTTGTCGACGATCAATCGGACGCGAACGACGGCGCAAACGACTCCGGTTCAGACAACTCCGGTTCGGATGACTCGGACGCAACCGACTCGGGCGATTACAGCAGCGACGATAACTCCTAGGACAACGCGTTCCATCGTCGAGGGTGGGGCTAAGCAAGACTGCTCGGCCCTGCCCGCTTTGCTAGAGCGCCCGCAGCACGACGATGGTCTCGTCGTCGAAGTGGTCCGTACCGGAGCGGAAGGTACGGACGGCTTCGAGGATGGCATCGACGGCGGACTGGGCGCTGTCGGTGGCGGTCGGGTGGTGCTTCAGGATCAGCGCCAGGCGTTCGGAGCCGAACATCTCGCCGCGTGAGTTCTGCGCGTCGACGATGCCGTCGGAGAAGAAGACGGCCAGATCGCCGGATTGCATGGGCAACGTGTGCTCGTCGTAGCTGGCGTTTGGAAAGAGTCCAAGCGGGAAGCCCTCGGCCTCGATCGTGTGGACCTCGAGAGCGTCGGTGAGGCTGGTGCTGGTGCGATAGACCTGGAGCGGCTGAACCGAACCGGCGTTGGCGATGTGGATTGTCTGGGCCTCGTCGTCCCACAGGGCCATCAACATGGTGACGTACTGGGAGTCGAGCTTGCGCTCCTGCAACTGGTCATTCAGAGCGGCAAGCAGCTCGGCGGGGCCGAGGCGCTGGGGCGCGAGCGAACGCAGGATGCCCGAGACCAGTGCGGCGTAAAGCGCGGCCGGCGCGGCCTTGCCGGAGACGTCGCCCAACGCGAGGACCGTCCGGTTGGTGTCGTAGCTGAGGAAGTCGTACACATCGCCGCCGATCGAGCGGGCGGGTTCGAAGCTGGCGGCGATCTCCGCGCGCGCGGTGCGGGGTGGAGCGGACGGCAGCAGGCGGAGCTGGACCTGCCGCGCCATCTCCAGGTCGCGCTCCATGCGCTGCTCGTCCTCGAAGATGCGCTGGTAGAGCCGCGCGTTGACGATACTGGTCGCGATCT
Organism: Granulicella rosea; assembly: GCF_900188085.1. Classification (GTDB taxonomy): domain Bacteria; phylum Acidobacteriota; class Terriglobia; order Terriglobales; family Acidobacteriaceae; genus Edaphobacter; species Edaphobacter rosea. The sequence continues at coordinate 637,056 of NZ_FZOU01000002.1, read as the reverse complement.
GCGCGGCCAGCGTCGTCAGGGTCCGCTGATGGTCTTCGTTGTAGTAGTTGACCTTGGTGTGCTCGAGGTCGATCACGCCGATGACCTTGCTCTTATAAATTAACGGGACAGCCAGTTCGGCGCGCGTCTCCGGGTTCTCGGCGATGTAGCGCGGATCGTTGCGCACATCCGGCGAAAGGACCGGCGCGCGATCCTGCGCGGCGGCGCCGATGATGCCGACGCCTAGCCTAACGTCGCGGCTGCGTGGCACGCGCTCGCCATAGCGGGTGCTGAAGCGGTGCTCGAACTGCTCCGTCCGGTCGTTCCAGAGCAGGATGGTGAACATCTGGAAGTCGATGACGCGCTTCAGCAACTGGCCGATGCGTTCCAGCAGGTCGTCCAGATCGAGGATGCTGGTGATCTCGCGCGAGATCTCGTGCAAGACCGTCAGGGTCTGGGCCTGCCGGGAGACACGCGTATACAGCCGCGCGTTTTCGACCGCCACGCCTATGCGCGAGGCCGTAAGTTCAAGCAAACGCTGGTGATCCTGGGTAAAGTAGCCGGGCATCTCGGACTCGATGTCGAGCACCCCGATAACCTTGTTCTTGACGATCAACGGGACGGCCAGTTCGGAGCGCACGTTCGGATTCGCGTCGATGTAGTTGTCGAGCGTTCGCACGTCTTCGACCAGGATGGACTTGCGATGGAGCGCAGCCTGCCCGATGACGCCGCGGCCAAGTTTGATCCGCATCGCCGCGACCTCCGGCGTGTGGCCGGTCTGGAAGCGCATCCAGAGTTCGTGGGTGCGGTCGTTGATGAGCAAGATGGCGAAGATGCGGTAGTCGATGACGGCGCGGACGAGGTCGGCGACGCGATGCATCAGGGTGTTCAGGTCGAGCGTGGTGTTGAGCGCGTCGGCCAGACGCATGAGGAAGTCGAGCTGCAGCGGCTCCAGCCGGATATGCGGGTCTGCGGCGTGCGGATGGAAGAGCGCGCGGGGCTTGGAGTCTTCCGGCGTGCCCGCGCCAGCGTCGGACGCGGAGGGGCGGTAGTCGCCCTCGAAGGACTCGGGAGCGGACAGATCCTCGGGTCCGGCGGATTGTGGTGCGCTGGGCATCGGATACCCGATTGTACCGGGTTCGAAGGACAGTTTTTAGAGGTTCGTGATGAGTGGTAAGAAGAAGCGCAAAACCCCACCAATCACGAACCACTCTTCACAAAAAATGCCCTTAGTATCCGCTGGAGGCGGGTGGCGGAGCGGCGTGTCCGGCGAGTTCAGCCAGGATACGGACGCTGGCGCTGGCGCCGACGCGGGAGGCGCCGGCATTCAGCATGGTCGTGATGTCCGCGAGCGACCGGATGCCGCCCGAGGCCTTCACCCCGGCGCGCGAGCCGGCGACGCCGCGCATGAGTGCGATGTCGTCCGCCGTGGCGCCGCCGGTCGAGAATCCGGTGCTGGTTTTGATGAAGTCCGCTCCGGCGGAGAGTGCGATCTCGGAGGCGCGCAGCTTTTCTTCGAAGGTGAGCAGGCACGTTTCGAGGATGACCTTCACGATGGCGCCGGCATCGTGCGAGAGTTGGACGACGCCGCGGATGTCCTGCTTGACCGCTTCATAGTCGGCGGCCTCGCCGGACTTCAACAGGCCGACGTTCAACACCATGTCGATGTCGTGCGCACCCTGCTTCAGCACGCGTGCGGTCTCGTCCCGCTTCGAGGCTGAGAGCGTCGCGCCGAGGGGGAAGCCGATGACGACGCCGACCTTAATGCCCGTTCCGGCGAGAGCGGATGCGGCGGTCTGGACCCAGTAGGGGTTGACCATCGCGCAGGCGAAACGGTGCTCGGCGGCCTCCGCGCAGAGCTGGAGCACCTGCTGGCGGGTCGCTTCTGGCTTCAGCAGCGTGTGGTCGAGCACGGCGGCCAGGTTGGCCGGGGAGGACAATGCATTTGCGGCAAATGCCGCGGCGTCGAACGGGACGAGGGAAACGGTGCTCATGAAACTCCTTCAAGGCGAGGCTGGCTCGCCGACCTATCTACTATACGAGGATTGCGCGGGCGATACGAGGAAGCTCGCGGGGCTGGCCGTCGCCTGCGCCGACTTCCACGCGAGGGCTAGATCGTCTTTGAGAAACTGGTAGAGCTGTTCGATCGACTGCTGGTCGCGACCGCGAAGAACGGCGCTGGGATGAACCGTTGCCAGCACCCTTTCGGCGTGGGGAGTTGCGAGGATCTTTCCGCGGTCGCGCATGAGGGCGAAGGTTCCGCCCAGGAGTGACTTGGACGCGGTAGCGCCCAGGCAGAGAATGACGCGCGGTCTCAACGCTTCAATCTCCGCCAGCAGCCACGGCTTGCAGGCGGTGATCTCGGACATGCGCGGGCTTTGGTGGAGACGGATCTTTCCGCGTCGAATGAACTTAAAGTGCTTGACCGCGTTTGTCATGTAAATGCTTGCTGGATCGATGTTTAGTTCGGCTAGAGCCTTGTGGAGAAGTTTGCCCGCCGGTCCAACGAAGGGCAGCCCCTGCACGTCTTCCTGGTCGCCGGGCTGCTCGCCGACCAGCATGAGAGGGCTGTTTGACGCACCGACACCAGGCACGACCTGCGTGGCGTGGCAGTAGAGTTCGCAGCCCTTGCAGCTGGGTAAAGCGTCGCGCAGGGCGGGAAGGCTGCGCTGGGCCGGCAAAAATGGCTCGGCTGTGGGCTGTTGTTGCTGGCGTTTCACCATGGCCGCGACCCGGGTTTGTGCGCCGCCGATCAGGGCCGGAAGAAGCGCGACCTCGGGGAGATTTTTCCAGTAGCGAACCGGCATCTCCGACCGCATCGCCTCCTGGTTCAGCCGGGCGGGGTTGAAGATGCTGGCGTAATAGGTCCGCCAGAGGTCTTCGAGCTCATCTTCAGCCGGAGCGGACTCGCGTGGCACGCCGGGCCCGAAGATCAGTTTCTTTGCGATCGGGTCCCATGAGACGCTGGCCTCCGGCGTGAGGATCGACCAGCGCATGATCGCGAAACGCTCCGCAAAGAACGGCGCTGCCAAAGGCAGAATTCTGTGGTCCGGCTCGTACCAGGCGACGAAGTGTTCGCAGTCCTTGTCGGGAATCGAGACGGGCGGCGGGCAGGCTTCGATCTCGGTCTTCACCTCACCGAAGGGCGTGGGAGTCACGAGCACAAGGTGGTGGGCGTGAGGATCGGGGTCGATCGGGATCGGCTCGTCGACGACGACCGGGCGCTCGGACGGATCGGACGCCTCCATCACCTTGCGAAAACGGACGAAGGCATGCATCTTGTGCAGGTCGCGCCGCACCTGCGCCTCCAGCCGTACGAGCTGGCTGACATCGTCGTCGGTCTCGATTTGGAGGAGATTGCGTTCGCTCTGAAGGCGGTAGAGCACCCGGTAGAGCAGATTCCAGCGGTCGGGGCTGCGATGAACGGCCACGATCGCCGCGGTTTCGAGAAAAGCCTTCGAGGTATGCGGCCGCACAATCGGCGCGCCCGTCGCCACGTCGTCCGTATCGAGCGTCAGCGCAAGCGTGCTGGGGACGGTTGCGTCCTGCAGGTCGAGCTCTTCCGGCCTGAAACCGGCGTGCAGGGCGTCGCGGGCGGCGGCGCGCCAGGCCTCGAAGTCGGATTGAAGGGGAACTCGATGCACGTTGTTTGGATGCAGAGAACGAGGCTAAATGGAACCTGTCAGTGCGCTGATGGGCGCGAAGAGATCGAGCTGGAGACCTGGCTGTGAATCCTGCGCAAGCGTACGTCCCGGCAGGTGATCGACGGCGATGAGAAACGGAAGCGCCTGCTTCAGGCGAACGTGGAGCTTTTTCAGATCGTCGACCAGAAGAGCATGATATCGCCGGATGCTGAGAATTCGCTCGACATTCCGGTAGCCGATGCCTGGCACCCGTAGCAGCGACTCGCGCGGCGCGGCGTTCACGTCCACAGGGAAGAACTCCGGGTGCCCCTTCGCCCACACGGTCTTCGGGTCTTCGGTGAGGCTCAGGTCGGGCGCTTCGGGCGTCGTCAGCTCCGAGGCTTCAAAGCCATAAAAACGCATAAGCCAGTCGGACTGATACAGGCGATGCTCGCGTATGCGCGGTGTGGCCGCCAGGGGAAGGCGGGTGTCGGCCTCGGGATAAGGGCTGAAGCCTGTGTAATAGATGCGGCGCAGCTTGTACTGCCCGTAGAGATGCGTCGCCGTGGTCAGAATCTGGCGATCGTTTGCTGGGGTTGCGCCGACGACCATCTGGGTGGACTGGCCTGCCGCCGCAAACTTCGGTGCGAGCTTGGATCTCCGCCGATCCTCGTCGGCCTCGTCCTTGCGCAAGGCAATCTGCGACATGGTCGACTCGATCACGACGGATTTCTTCTCCGGCGCCAGTTGCACAAGATCCTGCTGGGTAGGCAGCTCGATATTGGCCGAGAGCCGGTCTGCGACCAGGCCTGCCTCGTCGATCAGCGTCTGACTGCAGCCGGGAATCGCCTTCAAGTGAATGTAGCCGCCGAACTTATGCACCTTGCGAAGCTGCTTCGCGACGGAGATCAGTTGCTCCATGGTGTAGTCCGGCGACCGGATGATGCCGGAGGAGAGGAAGAGCCCCTCAATATAGTTGCGCTTGTAAAAATCCAGCGTGAGGTTGACGACCTCCTCCGGAGTGAAGCGCGCGCGGCGGATGTCGGACGAGACGCGATTGACGCAGAAGACGCAGTCGTACGTGCAGAAGTTCGTCAGCAGGATCTTGAGCAGGGAGACGCAACGGCCATCCGGCGTGTAGGAGTGGCAGATGCCCATGCCATCGGAGTGGCCGATGCCTTCGCCATTTCCGGCGCGCTTCGCGCCGCTGGAGGCGCAGCTGGCGTCATACTTGGCGGCGTCGGCGAGGATTGCGAGTTTGTCCTGGGTCGTCATCATCGCATCGTTAGGATGCAAAATGAGTATAGCGAATATAAGGCGAAAGGGAAATCGTACTGCCGCTGACGGGACTGCACACGATTCGTGGAATTGCCATCGGGATTGACGGCGCCCCGCTCAACTATTGCAGCCTGGAGCTAACCGATACGACAGATAAGACGATCGTTTTATGCTCATGCCCGCGAGAGCGGCGAGTTTCAGTTCGCTGCGTTCCAGAGGGAAGTTACAGCCTGAAGGCGACAAACGGAAGAATATTCCAGGCGCAACCGCCGGAGGGGGGCGACGAGAGGATGTTCGAATATATGGCAAAGAGCCTGAAACCGCTCCGAGCCTTCGCCGAGATAACGACGCCCGTGCTGGTGCAGCATACCGATCTGGAAGGAGTGATCCTGACCCTCGCGGACACCAAGATTCCGGAAGAAGAGCTGAAGCCAGATCCACCGATGCCGGACGATGCCCAGGAGCGGTGAAGTCCGCGCTAGTGGCCGACGGCTTCCTCGGGGAAGAGGCGGATGTCTTCGACGTTGCGGTACTTTTCGGCGTAGTCCATACCGTAGCCGATGACGAACTGGTTGGGAATCTGGAAGGCGATGTAGTCGGCTTCGATCGGGACCAGGCGGCGCTCGGGCTTGTCGAGGCAGGTGGCGATCTTCAACGAGGCGGGCATGTGCTGCAGCATCAGGCCGCGGAGATAGCTGAGCGTCAGGCCGGTGTCGAGGATGTCCTCGACGATGATGACGTGCTTGCCTTCGATCGGGTTGTCGATGTCCTTGATGAGCTTGACGGCGCCGGACGAGACGCGCGCGCGACCGTAGCTGGAGACGGCGACGAAGTCGAAGGTGTTGTCGACCGAGATGGCGCGCGCGAGATCCGACAGGAAGATAGCTGCGCCCTTGAGCACGCCGATCAGCACGATGGACTGGCCTGCGTAGTCCTCGGAGATCTGCTTGCCCAGCGCCTTCACGCGACCGGCGATCTCCTCCTTCGAGAAGAGGACTTCCATGCTGGAGGAGGGCGGAAAGTTGAGCTGGACCGGAGCGGGCTTCGAGGTTGCCATCGATAAAGATTATCGTGTTTGGCCGCTGGGGGGAAGCGCGAGACGCCGGCGTCTCGGTGGGAAAGTGGCGATATACTCGGAGGAATGTACCCGTATATCAACATCGGTTCGTTGCATCTTGGAACCTTCGGTCTGCTCCTCTGGCTGGCGGCCGTCGCCGGAGCTGTCGTACTGCACAGGAATTTTGTTCGCTCGGGCGTGGTCGCCGACGCGTTGAATGTGGTGGCCTTCGTCGTCATCGCGGGCGTGATCGGCGCGAAGCTGTGGCACGAACTGCAGGATCCCGCGGAGCTTTCGGCGGCGATGAAGCTCATCTTCAAGCCGGGAATGAAGCATCCGGCGGATGTTCTGTTTGGCTTTCTGCACTGGTTTCAGGCTGGATTCGCCTGGTTTGGCGGCATGGTGGCCGGCATTCTGATGCTGATATATCAGGGGATGGACGCGAAGCCGAACGGAATGCGCGGGTTGAAGGCCGGCATTCGGATGCTCGACCTGGCGACGGTTTCGGCCGCGGTGGGGTATGGCGTCGGCCGCATCGGCTGCCTGACCTCGGGCGACGGCGACTACGGCAGGAACACGACCTCGGCGTGGGGCGTCCACATGGCGAACGGGCCGGACGTCTACCATCGCGCGCTGGTGCCGCCGAATCCCGCGAATGCGCTGGTGTTGCCAACGCCGCTCTACGAGTTTCTGTTCGCTGTCGCACTGGCGTGGATTCTGTGGAAGCTGGCCGGAAAGGCGCGTCCGCTGGGCTGGCTGACCGGGTTTTATCTCTGCGTCAGCGGCATCGGCCGGTTTCTGGTCGAGTTCATTCGGATCAATCCGCGTCTTTACTGGGGCATGAGCAACGCTCAGACGGCGGCGCTGGGCAGCGTGGTCTTCGGTTTGATCCTGATGCTGGTGGTGCGTGGCAATGAGCCGGTAGGCGGGCCTGCGGCGATGCCGGTCGTGCCGGAAGAGGCGAGTGAGGTTTTGCCCGCCATTTGACCGGTGGGGGCTTTACGGTGGTGTGCAGGGGCATGCATAATGGTCCGACCACTGGAGGTCCTATGCGTTTGCTTTGGAACCGTCTGTCTGTTGCTGCCTTGTTCATGGGATTGGCTCTTCCGGGGTGGGCTGCCAGCCACAAGATCGTGACGGTAGCCGCTGACGGCACGGGCGACTTCAAGGAGGTTCAGGCGGCGATTGATTCCGCGCCCGATAGCGGCCTCACGATTCAGATCAAGCCGGGAATCTACAAGCAGAAGCTTCATGTTTTGGCGAATCATGTTGAAATAATTGGTCTTGGGTCGAAGCCGGAAGATGTGGTTTTGAGCTGGGACGACTCCGCGAAGACCGCCGGTGGAACGACCAAATCGGCCAGCGTGACCGTGACGGGCGACGATTTTCGAGCCGAGAACCTGACCTTCGAAAACGCCTGGGAGCGAACGCACGCATCCGAGCATGAGGGCTCGCAGGCAGTGGCGCTGCTGGTCAGCGGCGACCGGGATGTGTTCCGGCACGTCCGTCTTCTCGGCTTTCAGGACACCCTGTATGCAAATAGTAAGAAGTGCCACTCAGCCGACGAGGTTATGGCGGGGGCGCCGTGCCGGGCTAGCCGCCAGTACTTCGCCGATTGCTACATCGAGGGCCATGTCGACTACATCTTCGGCGATGCGAAGGCGGTCTTCGATCGCTGCGAGCTGCACTCCATGCCGCATGCCGTGACGACCATTACTGCGCAAAGCCGCGTTTATCCGGCGGAGGATTCGGGCTATCTTTTCCTGAACTGCACGGTAACGGCGGCGGCTGGAGCGGACAATACGCTGCTCGGGCGGCCGTGGCGCGCCTACGCGACCACCTACTTCTTAAACACGAACTTCGTGGCGAATCTGAACCCGGCGGGCTGGTCGGAGTGGGACGGCAAGCTGAAGACGAGCAGCTACGCGGAGTTCGGCTCGCATGGGAACGCCGGAGATATTGGGAAGAGGATTGCGGGTTCGCACCAGCTATCGGCGAGCGATGCGGCGAAGCTGACGGTGAAGGCGTGGCTGGCGGGAACGGATGGGTGGAATCCGGAGGCTGTGCGGTAGGACAAGAACCGAAGCGGATTCCCTTCGTGAATGACGAAAAGAAAGGGTTTACAGCCGTTTCAGGTATTCCTTCGCCTCATCCAGCTCCGGGAAGAGCCGTTCCTCGGCCTGAAATTCGCGCGAATGCACGCAGCGGCGGCCGGCTTTGACCCGAACGGGGTGCTTGAGGTGCAGCATCTCGTGGTAGAGCAGGTATTCGATGGCGCAGCGCGGCGTGTCGGCCCGGTCGAAGACGCGGCTGACGACGATGGTGTTGTGCGCGGCGTCGTAGTGGCCGAGCATGCGGCGGGCGGCGTGGGCGGACCACGTCAGCGTCGGGCGGCCGAGCAGGCCGTGGAAGAAGCGTTGATTGATCGTCTCGAAGACCTCTTCGAGATCGTAGTAGTGGCCCTTGGGCGAGCGCAGGATCTTACGACCGCGGTCCTGGCGAATCTGCTGGGCTTGCCGGGTGACGGCCTCGGACGAGACGTAGCGGCGGTAGCGGTCGGACTGGCTGGCGGCGATGGGTTTCTTGTAGAGCTTCGCGATCAGGATGTGGGCGATGGCCTCGTGCACCGAGCTAGGCGCTGCCTCAAGCAGGTCCGACAGCCGGACCTTGAGCTGGCCCTCGCGCAGCCGGATGGTCGTGTTCAGCGAAGTGAAGCGGCGGAATCGCACGTCGAAGGGCGGCATGGGCGCACGCGGACGCAGCTCGCGGTACTGCTCCTCGAAGATCTTGACGAGCGGGGCCGGCGCCAGACTCTTCACCCTTGGCTTGGCTTTGGGCTTCGCCTTGGCTTCAGGCGGGTGCGGCGCCTGGAGGTGGAGTTGGATGATCTCGGCGGACACTATTTTTCGAGGTTAGCATGGCCGCTTGTGGAGTCCTTGTCTTCCTTGCCGGGCGGGTGGTCGTGGAACCAGGTCTTCTGCTCCTCGACCAGCCGGACGGCCTCGTCGTGGATGTCGCGGACGGCTTCGAGCGCTAGCTTGCGCTGGACGTTGTAGGCCTCGTGATCGGCGGGCGTGCGCAGGGTGCTGCTCCAGCGTTCGGTCGCGGCGACGAGCTTCGGCAGCACCCGGCGCAGGTCGCGATGGCGCGGGCCGTAGTCGTCGAGGTTGTCGTCGAGATCGTCGGCGATGCTGGCGACCTGCTCCATCAGATCGTGGATGTCCTCTTCGCAGCCGGGTTTGCGCGGACCGTTGGCGAGGGTCTGGATCGTCTTCGTTCTATCGTCGATGAAGCGGATGAAGGCCTGCACGCGGTCCGCCGGGAGTGGAGCGGTGTCCCGCAGGATCTCGACCTCGGCGTCGCTCAGGGCGTTTTCGTGGCCCTGGGCGTGGAGCGCCGGGGTGAGCGTCAGCAGCAGAAGAAGGACGCACAGGCGCATGGTCAGTGGGCGAAGACCTGCGTCAGCAGCTCTTCGTTGACCTTGTCGAGTTGCTTGAGCGTGGCCTCGAGCACAACCTTGTCCTCGGGTGAGACGAGGTGAAGAAACTCGCCAAGGCGGCGACTGGCGGTGTGCATCCCCATCTCCGCCTCTTTCAGGCGCCGCGTGTCGCGGGCCAGGCTCATGTGGATGAGATTGGCGTAGCGTTCCACGCGCTTGAGCGTCGCGCTTGCCCGGTCGGAGTCGCCTGCGAGCAGTTGTTTGCCGGCGATGGCGGTCATCTGCTGTACGAGCTCGGTGTAGAGGAAGCACTGTTCGCGTGGGTTGGCCTGCTGGGCGCGGGCTTCGAGCTGCGCGAGAGCGGTCTCGTCGAGCGTCGAGTCGGCCGAGCTGGCGGCGCGGCAGGGAAGGCAGAGAACGAGGACGCAGAGAGGGACAAGCACGGCGTGCGGCAGGACACGAAGATTCATGAACGCACCTCAGGCAGCAGGAAAGGGCGTACTTATTTCATGTGCTCAAGAGCCACAAGCCGGTGGCGCGCCTGAAACTCCTGATCGGGGAACTTACCGTCAGCGATTGCCAGGAACTGTTGATACGAATCCTTCGCCTGCTTTACCTGATGTAACTTATCGTGCGAAATAGCAGTCAACCATAGTGTGGCCGGGGAAGTTGGAAGAACTTTAGCACGCAGCTCGATGGCCTGCAAGCAGGTTTGTGGATCGCCGTTCTCGGAGGCGGCGAAGGCGAGATGGCCGGCGGCCGATCCCAGGTCGCCAGGCGTCGTGAACGCCCTGGGGTTCGCGACGGCGCGCTTGAGCAGATCCTCGGCCTCGGCGTAGCGGCGCAGATGGATGAGGGCATCGGCGCGGTCGTCGAGCAGGGCGGGATCCTGCGGGGTGAGGGTGATGAGCGCGGCAAAGAGCGGCTCGGCCTTGGCCCAGTCGCCGTTCTCGGCGTAGAGATGGCCGAGCAGGCGGGCGATGTTCTGGTCGGTGGGGCGCGCGGCGTGGATGCGCTCGACCATGGGGATGGCCTCGCCGATGCGCTCCTCGGAGGTATAGATGCTGGCAAGCTGGGCGGTCAGCGTCGGGTCGCCGGGATGCTGGTCGAGCGCGGCGGTCAGGAGCGGCTCGGCCTCCCTGGGCTTCTTTTCGAGCAGCAGAATATGCCCGAGCGCGGCGGTGGCGGCTGGGTCGCCGGGACTCTGCTGCAGCAGACGGCGATAGGCCTCTTCGGCCTCGGGCAGGTCGTCGGCCTGGACGGCGAGGTCGGCGGCCATGGCCATGTCGTCAGGGGTCTCCGGCGAGAGCTTCAGAGCGGCGAGCAGCTCGGAGCGAGATGCTTCGAAGTTGCGCGCGGTCTGGTCGAGGCGGGCCAGGGCGCGGAAGGCATGCGCGCGGAGCGGCGCATCCTCCGCCTTCGGATTCGGCTGCGCGGTTGCGGCGAGCAGCTCGGTGCGGGCTTCCGCCGTGCGGCCGACGCGGGCGAGTAGCAGGCCGAGACCTACACGCGGGTCGATATAGTTGCCGTCGTCGGCGATGGCGGCGCGATAGCTGGCCTCGGCTTCGGAGTTTTGGTCGAGCGCGTCCTGGGTGTAGGCCAGGTCGTAGAGAACGTGCGCGTCTTTAGGGTCTTCCGCCGCCAGCTTCTTGAGCAGCTTCAGCGCAAGAGGATAGTCGCGAGCTTCGAGCGCGGCGTTGGCTTCGGCTCTGGCCGGGCTTGGGGCGACGGTGTGGGTGCGGTTGGCGTCGAAGTCCTGGGCCGGAAGGTGCGGAACGGCGAGGGTGAACGCGAAAAGCAAGGCCGCGCAGCTCCGAAATATAGAGGCAGGTCCTTCGCTTCGCTCAGGATGACAGGCTGCCTGGGCGGGGCGAAGGGGATAGGAGCTCGAGACTGGGTTCATCGACATTAGACGCTCGCCGGGATGGGTTCGTGGTGGGCGGTGGCGTTCAGGACCGGGCCGAGCCAGTGGCCGGTGTGCGACGCGGGGTTGGCCGCAATCTCCTCCGGCGTGCCCACGGCGACGACCTGTCCGCCGCCCGAGCCGCCTTCGGGACCCATGTCGATGACCCAGTCGGCGGACTTGATCACGTCGAGATTGTGCTCGATGACCAGCAGCGAGCCGCCGCCGTCGATCAGCTTACGGAAGGCCGCAAGCAGCTTGGCGACATCGTCGAAGTGCAGGCCGGTAGTGGGTTCGTCGAGGATGTAGAGGGTACGGCTGCGAGCTTTTGCGGCGACTTCGTTCGTTGTGGCGCGATTGGTGATGGACCGCGCGGTCGCGAGATGGCTGGCGAGCTTCACGCGCTGGGCCTCGCCGCCGGAGAGCGTCGTCGCCGACTGGCCAAGCCGGACGTAGCCAAGGCCGACCTCATCGAGCACATAGAGCTTGTCGACGATACGCGGGTGGCCGGCGAAGTAGACAAGCGCCTCCTTGACGGTCATGTTGAGGACGTCGTAGATGTTCTTGCCTTTGTACTTGATGTCGAGGATGGCGTTCTTGTAGCGGGTGCCGTTGCACTCCTCGCAGGGCAGCTCGATGTCGGCGAGGAACTGCATCTCGACCGTGACGGTGCCGTCGCCCTCGCAGACGTCGCAGCGTCCGCCGGGAACGTTGAAGGAGAATGCTCCGGCTGCGAAGGACTTGCGTTTGGCGTCGGGCTGCGCGGCGAAGAGCGCGCGGATGTCGTCGAAGGCCTTGATATAGGTGACGGGGTTCGAACGCGGGGTGCGTCCGATGGGCGACTGGTCGACCAGAACGACGTCGTTGAGATGGTGCGTGCCGGAGAGTTCGCGGTAGAGGTGCGCGAGCGAAGAGTTCGACGTCTCGGCGCCTTCGGACGCCTGGCCGAGCGACTGCATCAGCGCGCGGTAGAGCACCTGATGGACGATGGTCGATTTGCCCGAGCCGGAGACGCCGGTGACGCAGCACAGCAGACCGAGCGGAATCTCCAGGTCGACGCCGCGCAGGTTGTGGATGCGCGCGCCGGTGAGCTTCAGCTTCTCGCGACCGGGTTCGCGGCGAATCTTCGGGACGGGGATCGTCGCGCGGCCGGAGAGATACTTGCCCGTGATGGAGTTGGGGTTGCGTGAGACCTCGTCGACCGTGCCTGCGGCGAGCAGGTGGCCGCCGAGTTCGCCGGCGCCGGGGCCTAGGTCGAGCAGGTAGTCGGCCGCGCGGATGACGTCGGGGTCGTGCTCGACGACGAGGATGGTGTTGCCGAGGTCGCGTAGCTCCTCCATGATGTGGATGAGCTTGGCGGTGTCGCGGGTGTGCAGGCCGATGCTCGGCTCATCGAGGACGTACAAAGCGCCGACGAGTCGCGATCCGAGCGAGGTCGCAAGCTGGATGCGCTGGGCCTCGCCGCCCGAGAGCGTCGCGGCGAGGCGGTCGAGCGTGAGATAGTCCAGGCCGACCTGGTGCAGGAAGTGGGTGCGCTGGCGGACCTCTTCGAGGACCTTCCCGGCGATCTCCATCTGGGCGGGCGAAAGGTCGAGCGCGTCGAAGAACTCGCTGGCCGCCGTGATGGTGAGCGCGGAGACCTCGCAGATATTTTTGTTGTGGATGAGGACGGCGCGGGCCTCGGGGCGCAGGCGCGTGCCGCGGCAGTCCGGGCATGTCGCGTAGCCGCGGTACTTCGAGAGGAATACCCGGACATGCAGCTTGTACTTCTTGCGGTCGAGCTCCGCGAAGAAGCCGCGAATGCCGGGGAAGCTGCCGGAGCCCTCTTCGATCACGCGCTGCTGCTCGGCAGTCAGGTCGTACCAGGGGGTGTTGACGGGGATGTTGTGAGCCTTGGCGGCGCGCAGCATCTCGGCGTGATGCGGCCGGTATTTGCCGCCGGCCCAGGGCGAGATCGCATTGTTCATCAACGACTTCGAGCGGTCGGGGATGATGAGGTTGGGGTCGAAGTCGATGGTGTTGCCGAAGCCCTGGCAGCGCGGGCAGGCGCCGAAGGGATTGTTGAAGGAGAAGAGGCGCGGCTCCGGCTCGCGATAGGCGCGGTGGCAGGTGGTGCATTCGAAGGCCGAAGAATAACGCTGCTTGATCGCCGGTTCGTCGCCGCGCGGGACGGTGTGGAACTGGATCTCGCCGGACTCGCGGTAGCCGGTCTCGATGGCGTCGACCAGTCTGGAACGAATCTCCGTGCTGAGGGCGAGGCGGTCGATGAGGACGAAGATCGGCTCGTCGAAGTTGAGTTCGAGCAGCGACTCGGGCGTGCTGAATTCGACGATCTGGCCGTGCTGAAAGAGGCGGTTGTAGCCCCGGCGACGGAGTTCGAGCAGGCGATCCTTGAGCGTGTCGGTCAGGGTCGCGGCGGCGATGTTCGTCGTGACCGTCTTCGCGGTTTTCTTGGCGGGCTTCTTTGCCGGCTTGGCCGGTTCGGCCTCGGGGACGCCCGGCCCCTGCAGGGGTTCGAGCTTGATCTCGGCGCGGACGATGGGGAAGAGCGCGTAGGTGCGGGTTCCCTCGGGCAGAGCGAGCAGCGCGGTGACGATCTCGTCGACCGTGTCGCGCTTGACGATGCCGCCGCAGTGCAGGCAGGTGACGGCGCCGCAACGCGCGTAGAGCAGGCGGAGATAATCGTAGATCTCGGTCGCGGTGGCGACGGTCGAGCGCGGATTGCGCGTGGTGTTCTTCTGCTTGATCGCGATGGCCGGCGCGAGTCCGTCCATGTGATCGACGTCGGGCTTCTCGATGCGTTCGAGGAACTGGCGCGCGTAGGCCGAGAGCGACTCGACGTAGCGGCGCTGTCCCTCGGCGTAGACTGTGTCGAAGGCGAGCGACGACTTGCCCGAGCCGGAGACTCCGCTGACGACCGTGAGGGCGTTGTGCGGGATATCGACGTCTATGCCCTTGAGGTTGTGGGTGCGCGCGCCGCGGATCGTGATCCGGTCGTTCGCCGCTGGGTGCGCGGACGTCTTCTGTTCGGTTATCTCTTCAATCATCGCCACACTCTATTGTCGGACAGATGGGCGTGGATTGCGAATCGCGCTGTTGAACGGAGTGAATTTACTGCGGCTCGTTGTGTTCGTGACGGCTGAAGAGCAGCTCCAGCTCTTCCTTGGCGCGACGCTTCTGATCCTGGCGAACCAGGCGCGCGAGGTACTGCTGCACGCTGTCGTAACCGCCTTCGCGCGCCTCTTTTTCGAGGGCGGCGAGGAGTTCTTCGGGGATCTGCAGGTTCGCCATCGGCTACTCCTGCGCGGGCTGGGCGCGGAAGATTTCGAGCAGCAGCAGGCAGGCGCCGACGACGATGGCCGAGTCCGCGATGTTGAAGTCCGGCCAATGGTAGTGGTAGATGTGCACCTCGAGGAAGTCGACCACGTAGGAGAAGCGGACACGGTCGTAGAGGTTACCGATGGCGCCGCCGAGGATGAGGGCGAGCGATACGGCGGTGATGGACCACGACTTGCCGACGTTCCAGATCATGCCGAGGACGACAATGACGGCGATGACGGAGAAGCCGATCAGTACGTTGCGAACGACGACGGGCGAGAGCGAATCCGCGAAGAGCGAGAACGCCGCGCCGGTGTTCAACACGTGCGACAGGAGAAAGACCTTGTCGATGATCTTGATGTTGTGACCGGTCGGGATGTGCTTCACGATCCAGAGCTTGCTGAGGCGGTCGAGCAGGATGACGACGGCGGCGACCCCGAGCAGGGGAAGGCGGGCGTCGCGGGATTTGACTTCGATTTCGGACATCTTCGGGCTGACTCTCCTATTGCTTGGACGGTCTGGGCGCGGGGATGGAAGGCTTCTTCGAGAGCCGTCAGCTTAAAGCTTGCAAGCTGGCCGCGTAAGGCCTCCACCCTTCGCTCTTATGCGGAGGCGTAGGGTGGGAAGGCGATGGCTTCGAGGGCTTCTGCGCAGCGCAGGCAGACGGTGGGGTAGCTCACATTGCCGGCAACGTCTGCTACATAGCGCCAGCAGCGTTCGCACTTCGGCTGCTCGGATGCCGCAGCGTCGATGATCGGATCAGAGGAATGACCTTCGGCCTCTACCAAGCTGACTTCAACAGCGGATACGTTGAACAACTCTGGAAGTGCTGAGCTGTATTTCCTGAGGATTGCAGACAATGCCGGTTGGAATTCACTCGAGAGTCTGATTACAACCTCAGCCTCAAGTGACTTGCCGATCACCTTCTCAGCGCGAAGTGTTTCGAGCGTGGAAAGAACAACCGAGCGCAAGCCAAGAAGCTGCTGCCAGTCGGCAAGGACGGTGGATTCGTTGCCGGGGACGATCTCGGCGAGATCGGGGAAGAGTGCGGTGTGAACCGACGCCTCGCGGCCTTCGGCCTTGGGCAGATACGACCAGACCTCGTCCGCCGTGAAGCTGAGGATGGGTGCGACGAGGCGGGTCAGGGCTTCGGCGATGCGCCAGAGAGCGGTCTGGGCGCTGCGGCGGGCCTTGTGGTTCGGTGCGAAGGTGTAAAGCCGGTCTTTCAGGACGTCGAGGTAAAGTGCTGAAAGGTCGGTGTTTACGAATTCGTTGAGGGCGTGGTAGGCGCGGTGGAACTCGAACTCGTCGTAGGCCTTGCGGATCTTGGCGTCGAGTTCGGCGGTGCGCGCGAGGATGTACTGGTCGAGCGGCTCCATCTCGGCGAACTTTACCGCGTTGGTTGCGGGATCGAAGTCGTGGATGTTGCCGAGCAGGAAGCGGAAGGTGTTGCGCAGCTTGCGATAGTTGTCGCCTACCCGCTGGAGGAGGTTTTCGCTCGCCGCGACGTCCTCGCGGAAGTCGACCGAGGCGACCCAGAGGCGGACGATCTCGGCGCCGAGGCGCTTGGCGATGTCGACCGGGTCGACGCCGTTGCCGAGTGACTTCGAGAAGGCGCGGCCCTGTTCGTCGAGCGTCCAGCCGGAGGTCGCTACCTTCTTATAAGGAGCGATGCCGCGCAGGGCTACCGAGGTGAGCAGGGAGGAGTGGAACCAGCCGCGGTGCTGGTCGCCGCCCTCGGTGTAGAGGTCCGCGGGGAAGTCAAGCTCTTCCTCCTGGTCGAGCACGGCGTGCCAGCTCGAGCCGGACTCGAACCAGACATCGAGGATGTCCATCTCCTTGCGGAAGCTGTGGTTGCCGCAGGCGCTGCAGGTCGTGCCGGCAGGAAGCAGGTCGGCTGGCTCGTGCTTGTACCAGGCGTCGGCGGACTCTTTCTTGAAGAGTTCGACGATGCTGGCGTTGATCTTTTCGTCGTTCAGCGGGTGCGCGCAGCGGTCGCAGAGGAAGACCGCGATGGGGACGCCCCAGATACGCTGGCGGGAGATGCACCAGTCGGGGCGGGTGGCGATCATGTTCGAGATGCGTTCCTCGCCCCAGGCGGGATCCCAGACGACCTGCTTGATGGCGTCGAGGGAGCGCTGGCGGAAGGTGGTGGGCGGCTCGCCTTCTTCGCCGGGCATGGGGGTCTCCATGCCGATAAACCACTGCTCGGTGGCGCGGACGACGACGGGGTTGTGGCAGCGCCAGCAGTGCGGGTAGGAGTGCTCGAACTTGGTGGCGGAGAGCAGCGCGCCGGACTCGCGGAGGAGCTCGGTGATGACGGGGTTGGAGTCGAAGAGGGCGAGGCCCTCGTACGGCTGGCCGCCGGTGTTCATCTGGTGGCCGGAGTGGCTGATGTACTGCAGCTCGGGCAGGTCGTAGCGCTTGCCGGTCTGGAAGTCGTCGACGCCGTGGGCGGGCGCGGTGTGGACGGCTCCGGTGCCCTGGTCGGCGGTGACGTACTCGGCCAAAACGCCGAGGATGGTGCGGTCGAGGAACGGGTGTTTGAAGGTGGTGCGGTCGAGCTTCGCGCCGGGGAAGCGGGCGACGACGTCGGTGGCGCTGGCCGGTTCGGCGGGGTTGGCGCCGCTGAGCAGGTTGCAGTGGACGATGACCGACGATAGCAGCTCTTCGGCGACGATGTAGACGCCGGTGGAGGCTTCGACGGCGACATACTCCATGGTCGGGTTGAAGGCGACGGCCTGAGACGCGGGGATGGTCCAGGGGGTGGTGGTCCAGATGATGGTGTAGACGGGCTTGCCGGCGAGCTCCGGGGCAATCGTCGCGGCGTCGCTGGTCAGGGCGTAGCGGACGTAGATGCTGGGGCTGACGTGCTGTTCGTATTCGACCTCGGCCTCGGCTAGGGCCGTGCGGTCGTGCAGGCACCAGAAGACGGGCTTGAGGCCCTTGTAGACGAAGCCCTGCTCGTAGAACTCGTAGAAGGTTTCGAGGATGTGGGCTTCGTAGTCGAAGGACATCGTCTTGTAGGGGTTGTCCCAGCGGCCGAAGACGCCGATGCGCTGAAACTGCGAGGACTGGAGGTCGACGTACTTCTGGGCGTACTCGCGGCAGGCGCGGCGGACGCTGGTGGGGGGCATTTCAAGCTTCTTGCGGCCGAGCTGCTCGTCGACCTTGATCTCGATGGGCAGGCCGTGGCAGTCCCAGCCGGGGACGTAGGGCGCGTCGAAGCCGGCCATGGTCTTGGTCTTGACGACGAAGTCCTTGATGCACTTGTTGAGCGCATGTCCGAGGTGGATGGCGCCGTTGGCGTAGGGCGGTCCGTCGTGGAGGATGAAGCGCGGGGCGCCGGCGCGTGCGGCGCGAATCTGGGCGTAGAGGCCGTCGTCCTGCCACTGTTTCAGGCGGGCAGGCTCGTTCTGGGGCAGGTTCGCCTTCATGGGGAATTGCGTGACAGGCAGGTTCAGGGTAGCTTTGAGCGGCTTGGTCTCGGGCGTTTCGGGCATTCTTTCCTCTTCAATCCTGACGGCAAACGAAGCAACGGCGATACGGCAACAGGGGCGCGTGGCTGCGCCAAACCCTTATTGTATCCGCCGAGCGGGTTCTCCACATATATTGGCTCCGGCCGAAGAGACTTCTTACACGTTATCTACGTCAAAGAATTCAGGTCGTTCTGCGCGTGGAAACAATTTCAGAGCATGGATTTCAATTTCTCTGGCCTCGACGACAGGAATGTGTGAAAGTTTGTAGAATGCAGCGTGGCGTGTGCATGCCGCGCGTTGGTTTTGTGGAGAGACGGCGGAATCCGTTGCATGCAAATGCAGATGCACTGAGGCGAACACTATGGCTTTGATGACACCCGATCCAACGGAAGAAAAAGGCGCTCCGGCTGTACGGCCGGACAGCGCGGTCAACCTCTCCGGCGATCTCTCCTCGCAGAATGAAGGCGTTTTTGGCTCGCTGATCAGCAGCGTGCGCGATGTGTTTTTCCCGGTGAAGCTGCCTCCGCTGGTGCTGGAGTCGAAGCCGATCGCGGTGCCGGACCGGATGGCGGTGAAGCGCGATCCGAAATCGACCGCGGCTGCGGTCGTCATCAATGGCTCGCTGCTGCTGTTGGCGGTTTGGTGGGGAACGAAAAAGATCCAGTCCATCAACAAGCCTGTCGATCCGCCGACGATCATCGCGATGGAAGATCCACCGAAGGCTCCGCCGAAGGCCGTTGCCATGGGCGGCGGTGGCGGCTCGGCTGGTCCGACGCCGGTGGTGCATGGCAATCCGCCCAAGTTCGAGAAGAATCCGATCGTGCCGCCGGCTACGCCTCCGCTGGAGCAGCCGAAGATCAAGATCGATCCGTCGATCAATGTGCAGACGGATGTGAAGTTTGCCCATGTCGATACGCCGGCTATCGGCCTGCCGACCTCGCCGCTGGTGGGCGTCACCTCGGGTGGCGGCGGATCGGGCGGCGGTCTGGGCAGCGGACATGGCAATGGCCTTGGCCAGGGCGAGGGCGGCAATACCGGCGGCGGGCTGGAGCGGATCGGCGGCGGTGTTTCTGCGCCGGAGGTGCTGTTCAAGCCGGAGCCGGAGTTCTCGGAGGAGGCTCGCAAGGCGAAGGTCGCAGGCGTGGTGACGCTGTCGATCGTCGTCGACGCCAACGGCACGGCGCGCAATGTGAAGGTCGTCCGCGCGCTGGGTATGGGTCTGGACGAGAAGGCGGTCGAAGCGGTGAAGCAGTATCGCTTCAAGCCGGCGATGAAGGCGGGCAAGCCGGTCTCGGTGGCGATGTATGTCGAGGTCGACTTCCAGATCTTCTAAACGCTAGAGGTCAGTTTTTTGTGGTTCTGGTTTGCAGAGGTAAGGGCTGCCGTCTTTGACGGCGGCCCTTTTCTGTTGTGGCTGGATTGTTCAGGCGGCCTGGTGGGGGCGGACGAGCTGGGGCTTTGCGGCCGGCATGTGGGAGTTGTCGCCGATGTGGAAGCGTTCGACCTGGTCTTCGAGGGCGGCGGCGGTGCCGCGCAGGCTTTCGATGCCGGCGGTGGTGGTGGCCATGGCGGAAAGGTTGTCGTGGCTGAGCTGGTGGATCGAGTCGAGGCTGGAGCTGGACTGATCGGCTGCGGCTGCCTGCTGCGAGGCGGCGATCGCGATCTGGGCGATCATGCGGTCGACGCGCTCGGCCATGCCGATGATGCGCTCGAGCGCCTCGCCGGCCTGGGTAGTGGTGACGACGCCCTGCCGAACGGTGCCGGTGCCGGACTCCATGGAGGCGATGGCGGTGCGGGTGCGCTCCTGAATCTCATGGATCATGGCGCCGATTTCGCCGGTGGCCTGTGCGGTGGACTCGGCGAGGTGGCGGACCTCGCCGGCGACGACGGCGAATCCGCGGCCCTGTTCGCCGGCGCGAGCGGCCTCGATGGCGGCGTTCAGGGCGAGCAGGTTGGTCTTGCGCGCGATCTCGTCGATGACGGTGACGATCTGAGAGATGCGTTTGGAGTCGTCGCCGAGCATGCCGACGGTGGCGGCGGTGTCGGTCACGGCGTCGGCGATGGAGTGCATCGCGCCAAGCACCTGCTTGACGATGGCTCCGCCGTCGCGTGCGGTCTGGGCGGCGGAACGGGCGGTTTCGGCGGCGGATTGCGTGTGGCGCGAGACCTCGGCGATGGAGGCGGACATCTCCTGCATGGCTGTTGCCGCCTGCTGGGTCTGCTGGGACTGCTGATCGATGCGCCGGTGGATCTGGTCGCTGGCGTTGCGCATGGAGGCGGCCGAACCGGTGAGAGAGCCTGCGGTGTGGACCACCGTGCCGATGACGGCGCGCAGGTTGGTCTGCATCTTCTGCATGGCGTCGGCGAGTTCGGCGATCTGGTCGCCGGATTGGATGTCGAGCTCCATGCCCGTGAGATCGCCGCCTGCGATGGCGTTGGCGCGCGCGCAGACCTTTCGGATGGACTCGGTGATCTGGCGACCGAGCGTCAGCGAAAGAATCGTCGCGACGATGGCCCCGAGGCCGGTCGCGAGCCAGAGCGTCTGCAGGAGATTGTCATCGTCCTTCAGGAGGACGTCATACTCCGCATTCAGAATGGCGCTTTGTGAGGCGATGAGCTGATCGGCTTCGGTCGACAACTGCGCTTCGAGCGGGAAGATGCTCTCGTGCAGCAAGGCTGCGGCATGCGTGCCGCCATCGGCTGTGCCGAGCGCCACCGACTCCTGGGCCTCGCGGGTGAGCGCGTGCATCTGCTGCGACTGCTGGAGGATGAGCTCGAAGTGCGGGCGCTCCTCCGCAAGGTCGAAGGTCGCGCTCTCGGTGCGGAGCTGTTGCAGGTCGGTTTCAATGGCAGAGTCCTGCAGGGCGCCGCCGGTCGAGGCGTGGTGCATGGCGGACTGGGTGGCGATGGCGGCGTTGGCCAGATGCGCCCGGAGATCGCGCAGGGTGTTCACAAAGGGATCGCGGCCAACGCTGATGGCGCCCGCATCGCGGATGATCTTCGCCAGACGGAGATGCACGGCAATGGCGCCAAGGAAAGAGCCGGCGATGAGCACGCCGGTGCAGATGCCAAGTTTGGTTTCAAGTCTCATCAGGCTCCTGCAGCATGCGGCGAAAGCGGATGCTGCAGGGTGTATCGGCTGAGGTGAGACGGTGCGTGAGGCAGGCTGCCCATCTGGCGAGGCAACGGCACATCCGGGAATGACCAGCCAGGCAGCTTAGGAGGGGATCAGCTCGGGTTCGTACTCGGGGCTGGGAATCTGGGCGAAGGTCAGGTCTTCGGCAGGGCTGCCGGTGCGAGCCTTCCACTCCAGAAAGAGCTTGCCGTAGCTGAGGGTGATGCAGGCGGCGGGATCGACGCCCAGCTCGGCGAGCATCCGGTCGATCCAGCCGCGCGGGCCTTCGAGCTCGGCGTAGTCGCCGATGGGGGTCTCGTCGACGACGAGGTGCGTGCCGGGGTGCGCGGGGTGCGACCACTCGGAGCGGAACTTCTCGTAGCGAAAGGTCGGCAGGTAGCCGAGATTGCGGAAGATCTCCTCGGTGGCCGGGGCCTCGCCGACCTCGGTCTCGGTCTCGATGCGGACCTTGTATCTGGTCTCGGAGGGGTCTTCGTCGTCGGGGTGGCGCTTGTGGGTGACGACGGTGCGTTCGCCGTACTGGCGCAGGCGCAGGAGCTGGCCGGTGGAGCGGAGTCTGCGCTCGGGAGTGTCGAACAGCGTGTTCTGCTCGTAGGTGCGCGGGGTGTCGAGATGGAAGCCGAGACCCAGGAGTTGTTCGTGCAGGATATCGACGTTCGTGACGGGAAACTTGAGTTCGATCTCGGCGCTCTGCATGTCGGTGAGTATACGGCTGCGAGTGGATAAGATGGAACTGTGGAAAGTCGAAGTCGGAACTGCGTAACACCGGTCAGGGCAGACGAGCACCGATTTGGAACACGGTTTTAGACCGGTTTTGCTGGTTGTGAGGGAGTGAATTATTTCGGATTGGAAGACAGAACGGCTGGGAGTGGATGCGGTGGCGATCGCGCGGGCGGCAGAGCTGCTGCGGGGCGGCGGCACGGTCGCGTTTCCGACTGAGACGGTCTATGGGCTGGGGGCGAATGCGCTCGATCGGGTGGCCGTGGCCAAGATCTTCGCGGCGAAACAGCGTCCGGGGTGGGATCCTCTGATTGTGCATGTAGCTGATGCGGCGATGCTTGCGCGGGTGGTGCAAGGTGAACTGCCGTTTCGGGCGCGGGAGCTGATGGAGGCGTTCTGGCCCGGGCCGCTGACTTTGCTGCTGCCGCGCAGTGCGGCGGTGCCGGATGCGGTGACCGCCGGCAGGCCGTTGGTTGGGGTGCGGATGCCTGCGCATCCGGTAGCTCTGGAGCTGATCCGCAGGGCTGGCGTGCCGATCGCCGCGCCGAGTGCGAACCGGTTCGGGCATACGAGTCCGACGACGGCTGCGCATGTGCTGGAGGATCTGGATGGGCGCATCGATGCGGTGTTGGATGGCGGCGCGACGGAGGTCGGGGTTGAGTCGACGGTGATCGGACCGTGGGACGGCCACGTCGACATGTCCGGCTGGTCGCAGGACGATATCGACTTCTACGGGGCGCCATGGGTGGTCTATCGTCCTGGTGGCGTGACGATTTCTATGCTGGAGTCATTGGGTGGTGTTGGGTTTGTGGCCTATACGCCCCCGGTGCAGGCGGACGAACCGGAGAGCCTACCGTCACCGGGGGTTGGGATACGGCACTATGCGCCCCGTGCGCGGGTGGTTCTGGTTCATGAAGATTTGAAGGTCTATCTACCGACGCAGCAGGTTGTTGCAGCGATCGATGAGGCGTTCGATGGCGTGGCTACGGTTGGAGTCATGTTGCCGGACGGATGGGACGCCTCATGCGCCCAGGCCGTCTTCCGCTGGGGTGCTTGGAGCGATCACGAGACGCTCGCGAGGCGGCTGTTTGCCGGATTGCGGGAGTTGGACGATCGCGGGGTCGATGTGATCGTCTGTCCGGTGCCGAATGGGGCTGGAATGGCGGCAGCGATTCGGGATCGACTGGAGAAGGCTGCGCGGGTGAAGTAAATCGGGCTTGCTTCGCACGAGGCCCACATCTCAAAGGCGAGATGTGGGGCACCCCGCTTTGGTGGCTGGGTTGAGGAAGGCAGATTCCCTTCGAGGATGACAAAGCAGGAAAGCAAAGACAGAAGCAGATTCCCTTCGGGAATGAGAAAAAAAAACCGCAGGCTCTAGCGGCTTTGCGTAAGCTGGCCGGCGTAGGCGTCGAGAGAGAGATTACGCAGCAGGTTGCGGCGCATACCGCTTTGGACCTGGTCGAGGCCGCGCGCAGCCTGTTCGATCCATCGGAAGCTGAGTTGGGCCGACAGTTTTTCGAGTTCTGGCCTCAGGTCGACGTTGCGCAGCAGCTCCGGCGTGCCGGAGTTCAACATCAGCAGGTCTTCGAGCAGCAGGCCGAGGGCGCGGAGGAGGGCGGTGGTCTTGGTCTGGCCGTCGGCGCCGGCGCGGTAGGTCTCGGTCATTTTGAAGAGGGTGGTGTGGTCGGGTTCGGCGGCTGCGCCGCGGATGAGCAGGAGCGCGTCGGCGCGGGCGGCGGTATAGGCGGCGAGGTCGAAGCTCAGCGCCTTGCCGGCCGCGCCCTGGGCGAGCCTGGCGACGAGCGTACGGTGTTTGGGTTGCCACTCGGGGCGGCGGTCGGCGAGCAGCATCTCGAGCTCCTCCACCGGCAGCGCGCCGAGGCGGATGAGGGCGCAGCGGGAGCGGATGGTGGGCAGCAGCTCGCCGGGGTTCTCCGCGCAGAGGATGATGTGGGCGTAGGCCGGCGGCTCTTCGAGGATCTTGAGCAGGGAGTTGGCGGCTTCTTTCATGAAGCTGGCTGCGGTGAGGATGAAGATCTTGCGCGGCGCCTCGGAGGGCAGGTACTGCGCGCGTTGGATGAGGGTGCGTACCTGGCCGAGCTTGATGAGGAGCTGCGGCGGGTCGGGCGGTACGATGAGCACGTCGGGATGCTGCTGAATGAGGACGCGGGTCTCTTTTTTGTCAGTCTCGCGCATCTCCTCGCGACCGGCGACGGCGGCGTCGACGAGCTCCTGCAGGTCGGCGGCGGAGGCGATGCGGGTGCAGTTCGAGCAGGCGCCGCAGAATCCGGCAAGCGTCTGGCCGGTGGACCACTGGTCGCGCGGCTGGCGCTCGCACTCGACCGCCATGGCGAGCATCAGCGCGAGGGTGTACTTGCCCGCGCCCTGCGGACCGGCGAGGATGAGCGAGTGCGGCAGGCGTCCGCCGGCGATGGCGGTGCGCAGGCCCTCGATGGCCGGGGTGCTGCCGAGAAATTCGTTGAAGGTTGCGGGTAACGGCACGTCTTCCAGCTTAACTCATCCGAAAGCCTGGGCTGCGGTGGGGCATCTTTCGTACGGGTTTTCCACTCCTAAATAGTTGGAGAATAACCATGCCCCGTCCTTATTGGTCCGGTCAGATACAGATTTCGCTCGTTTCGTTTGGGGTCAACTTTTTTCCGGCGACGGAGTCGAAGAGCGAGATTCGCTTCCATCAGATCGACCGCAAGACCGGTGAGCGAGTGCGTCACCAAAAGGTGTCGGGCGATGACGCGCCGGTCGAGGCGAGCGGCATCGTCAAGGGCTACGAGTATCGCAAGGGCGAGTACATCCAGATTGAACCGGATGAGATTGAGAACCTGCGCATTCCTTCGCGCAAGACGCTGGCCGTGACGCAGTTTGTCGATGAGTCGGAGATCGATCCGGAGTACTTCGAGAAGCCTTACTTTGTGACGCCGGAGAGCGCGTCCCAGGCTGAGGCGTTCGCCGTGGTGCGCAAGGCTTTGCAGGAGACCGGGAAGGTTGCGCTGGGTAAGATCGCGTTTGGGGGACGCGAGCATGTCGTGGCTATCTCGGCGACGAGCGACGACGAGTTAGGCGGGATGATGGCTTACCTGATGCGCTATGCGGAGGAGTTACGCAAGCCTGCCGATTATTTCTCCGATATTAAAAAAGTCAAGATCGACGACGACCAGTTATCGCTCGCCAAGGAGCTCATCAAGCGTAAGGCGGCTAAGTTTGCGCCGCAGGATTTCAAGGATGAGTACGAGGTTGCGCTGCGCGCGATGGTGGAGGCGAAGGTGAGTCATGCGCCGTTGCCGAAGGACGAGCCCGCTGCTCCCGCGGGTAAAGTGGTGAGTTTGATGGATGCGCTGCGAAAGAGTGTGCAGAGCGATGCCGTGGGTGAAAAACCCGAGAAGGCTGCCGCCGAGCCTGCTGCCTCTTCGGCTCCGAAGCGTGGGATTGTGCTGGTCAAGCCTGCTGCCAAGGCGGCTGCGCATAAGTCGACAAGTAAGTCGAAGCGTAAGTCGGCTTAATATCTTGGATTAGCAGGGAAGAAAGGCAAAAGCAGATCCTCTTCGAGGATGACAAGCAAAGCAAGAATAAAGAGAAGCAGGAATAAGGCCTCCATGGCGAAGAAGGCTGCAAAGAAAGTTCAATCCGGCGCGACTGCCGCGGATGCGGTCGATGAGCAGCTTGCGCGTTATCGCGAGATGCGCGATTTCAGTATTACGGATGAGCCGAGTGGTAAGCCGAATAAGAAGTCGGCGAAAGATAAGCTGCCGTTTGTTATCCAGAAGCATGCGGCTTCGCATCTTCACTATGACTTCCGCCTGGGCTGGAATGGCGTGCTGAAGAGCTGGGCTGTGGCCAAGGGGCCGAGTTACTTTCCGGGTGATCGCCGGCTCGCGGTGCAGGTGGAAGATCATCCCATGGAGTATGGCGGGTTCGAGGGGATCATTCCGCAGGGGCAGTATGGCGGCGGCACGGTGATGGTGTGGGATCAGGGGACGTGGGAGCCGCAGGCTGGGCATACCGATGTGGACGCGGGACTCAAGGCTGGGTCGTTGAAGTTCACCCTGCATGGCTCGAAGATGCAGGGTAACTGGACGCTGGTGCGCATGGGCGGCAAGGCGGCGAACGAGCGCAAACCGAATTGGCTGCTCATCAAAGAGCATGACGACTTCGAGCGCGGGAAGGACGATCCATGCGTGACGGACGACTCGCCCAATAGTGTGGTGACCGGGCGGAGCCTGGATCAGATCGCCGCAAGTGAAGACCATGTGTGGAACTCGAAGGAGACGGCGAAGGGCAACGCCTGGGTGCGCAAGGACGCCGTGGTGGAAGCGGTTGCACCGCCGAAGGACTCCCCAAAGGAGGCGTTACCGGAGTTTGTCGAACCGCAGCTTGCGATGCAGTCGACGCGTCCGCCGGCGGACTCCGGCTGGCTGCATGAGTTGAAGCTGGATGGCTATCGCGTGCAGGTGCGCAAGGATGGCTCGAAGGCGCGGATGCTGACGCGCTCCGGATTGGATTGGACCCATCGCATGAAGGACCTCGCTGCGGAGTTGTCTGCGCTGCCTTGCGAGAAGGCTCTGCTGGATGGGGAGGTCGTGGTGCTGGCAAAGGATGGGACGACCAGCTTTGCCGAGTTGCAGGCGCATTTTCAAGAGGGCAAAAAGTCGGAGCTGGTCTATTTCGCCTTCGACCTGCTGCATCTGGATGGGCGCAATCTACGCGGTCTGCCGCTGGTGGAGCGCAAAGAGATGCTGGCCGCGCTGCTGCACGGCGCGGGTGAGCATGTACGGTTCAGCGAGCATCTCGATCAGGATGGCGAGCGGGTCTTTCATCGCGCGTGCGAACTGCATGCGGAGGGCATCGTCTCGAAGCGGGCATCGGGTAAGTATGTGTCGGGCCGCACGGCGGACTGGTTGAAGCATAAGTGCGTGCGCGAACAGGAGCTGGTGATCGGCGGATTTACGTTGCCATCGAAGGGAACTCATGGCGTAGGCGCGCTGCTGCTGGGGTACTATCGCGACGGCAAGCTGATCTATGCGGGGCGGGCGGGCACGGGGTTTACGCAGAAGACGCACAGGATGATGCGCGATCGGCTGGATGCGCTGCGTGTTGCGGCGGGAGCGTTCGACAAGCCGCCGGCGGAGGCTCGGCGGGGCGCCATCTGGGTTAAGCCGGAGCTGGTGGCGCAGGTACGATTCGCGACGTGGACCGCCGATGGACTGGTGCGTCAGGCCTCGTTCCAGGGCCTGCGTGAAGACAAGCCGGCGGCCGGGGTCGAGCGAGAAGAGGCGACGGTCGCGCCGCGTCCCAAGGCCTCGCACGCGGCGCCGAAGGGGATTGCCGCGAAGACGAATGATGCGACGAGCGATCGTGCTCCGGTACGGCTGACGCATGCGGATAAGGTGCTGGATGCGGAGTCCGGGGTGACCAAGCAGCAGCTTGCCGACTTCTACTGGGCGGTCGCGGAGCGGATGTTGCCGCATGTCGCGGGCAGGCCGCTCTCGCTGGTGCGCTGTCCGGAGGGGGTGGGGTCGCCGTGCTTCTTTCAGAAGCATGTGAATCACATGCTGCCGCCTGGCGTGGAGTCGGTCGATGTGCCGGACAAGAAGACGGGCAAGACAGAGCCATACATTACGCTTTCGACCGCGGAGGCTCTGGCCGGACTCGCGCAGATGGGCGTGCTGGAGGTGCATCCCTGGGGCTCGCGCAACGACCATCTCGAGCATCCGGACCGGATTGTCATCGACCTCGATCCGGATGAGTCGATCCCGTGGCGAGCGCTCGCGGACGCGGCGCTGGAGATCCGCGGGGAGCTGAAGAAGCTGGAGCTCGAAAGTTATCTGAAGACCACGGGCGGTAAGGGGCTGCATCTGGTCGTGCCGATCAAGGCCGAGCATGATTGGGCGGAGATCAAGCAGTTCGCCCATACCTTCGTGCAGATGCTCGAATCCCAGCGGCCTGAGCTTTACCTGACGAAGATGAGCAAGGCCGCGCGCAAGGGGCGGATCTATCTGGACTATCTGCGCAACGAGCGCGGAGCGACGGCGGTGGCGGCATTCTCGCCACGCGCGCGGCCCGGGATGGCTGTATCGCTGCCGCTGAGCTGGAGCGAGTTGAAGCCGGCGGAGCGGCCTGTCTTTCGTGTGGCGGAGTTCGCGCAATGGAAGGCGCGGCTGAAGAGCGATCCCTGGAAGGACTTCGCAAAGAATACCCAAAGATTGGCGCTGGAGAACATGGTGACGACGTAATCCAGGCCTAGAATGCGTGTATGAGACGGATGATGCGTTCCTGGGCGGTCTTCGTATACGTCGTGTGGATCTGCTGCGGTCTGTCGGTCGCCGAGACGGTTGCTTCGATGCCGGCTCCCACGGCGTACATCGACGACTACGCAGGCGTTCTTTCGCCTGGCGGCCGGCAACAAGCGGAGGCGATGTGTACCCGGCTGCATCTGCTGACGAAGGCGCAAGTCATCGTCGTGACGGTGAAGACGCTCGAAGGCGTATCGGTCGACCAGTTCGCCAACAAACTCTTCCATCAGTGGAAGATCGGCGAGAGCAAGACCGACCGGGGCGTGCTGCTGCTGTTCGCCATCGACGATCACAAGCGGCGGATCGAAGTCGGATACGGGCTTGAAGGCATTCTGAACGACGCCAAGGTGGGCGACATCGGGCGTGAGATGGTTCCGGCCTTGCGCGCGGAGCACTACGACGAGGCGATCAATCTCGGCGTGCGGGATGTGGCTGAGGCGATCGCTGCCGACGCGGGGGTGTCGCTCGATGCCGATGTCGCGCCTCGTGTAACGCGTGCTTCAAACTCAGCGCTCGCCATCGTGCTTGCGGTTGTGTTGATTGGCGGCTCGCTCGTGTTTCTTGTGTGGTTCTTCATTCGCGCTGTGCGGCGGAACAGACGCTTGACGCGGGGCGAGTCGCCGACGCTCTTCTCCCCGGCGACGGACACCGATCCTGCCGTTGCCGCGCCGATCGACTGGGGCCGCAGCTACGGGGCGGGCGCGGCTGCCAGTGACGACAGCTTGAGCAGTCACTCCAACGATACTGCCGATACAAGCAGCAGCTTCGATACGGGCAGCAACTTCGATACGAGCAGCTCCGACACGAGCAGCTCCGACACGAGCAGCTCGGACTTCAGCGGTGGCGGTGGCGGCGACTCCGGCGGTGGCGGCGCGAGCGGGGACTGGTAGTTCAAAAAGCAGATCCTCCGCAGCGCGAAGGATGACAATTCTTTTGTACACGTGTTGGGCGCTCCGCCCTAACGGGCTTCAAGGCGCATCATCATGGGGTCGCGCGGACGCAGCGTGATCTTGGCCTGCGGGACGGGCGCTTCTTTGCCGAGATAGCGCATGCGCCAGCGCTGCGCGATGGTCGCGATCGACAGCACGCCCTCCATCCAGGCGAAGCTCTCGCCGATGCACTGGCGTCCGCCGCCGCCGAAGGGGAAGTAGGCGAACCTGGGGCGGGCGGCTTTCAGCTCCGGCGTGTGTCGGTCGGGGTCGAAGCGTAGCGGGTCGGGGAAGTATTCGGCCGAGCGGTGCATGATGTACTGCGAAAAGAAAAAGTGCGCGCCGGGCGGGATGAGGTATGGGCCAAGCTGCAAGGGCTTGGTCGACATGCGGCCCATGGCCCAGGCGGGCGGATAGAGACGCATCGCCTCGGCGAAGACCTGCTCGGTGTAGCGCAGGTTGGGGTAATCGGCCAGGGTCGGCGTGCGTTCGCTCAGGACCGCATCCAGTTCGGCGTGCATGCGCGTCTCGGCCTCGGGGTTCTGCGAGAGGCAGTACCAGGTCCAGGTAAGCGCGTTGGCGACGGTCTCATAGCCCGCGAGGAAGATGGTGAGAACCTCATCGCGCACCTGTTCGTCGGACATGCCGGTCTCGGCCTCCGTTCCGGTGGCCTCGTAGCGCGAGGCGAGCAGCATGGAGAGCAGGTCGCCACGATCGACGCCCGCGGCGCGGTGCTCCGAGATGAGCCGGTTGACGACGCGGTTGAGACGCTCGCGCGACTTGCGAAACTTCACCACGCCGGGGATGGGCAGGTGCAGGTAGCTTTCGAGTTTGGGCATCGCGACGAGGAAGTTGTAAAGCCCCATGATGGTGTTGACCTCGTCGTTGATCGAGCGGATGTCGTCCGTCACGTCGGTGTCGAAGAGGGTACGCGCGACGATCTCGAGCGAGAGGTCCATGCTGGCGGCGGCGATGTCGAGGGTCTGGCCGTCTTGCCACTTGGTGGTAGCGTTGGCGGCGCATGCGACGATGGTGTCGCCGTAAGCTGCGATGCGCTGGCGATGGAAGGCCGGCGCGGCGATCTTGCGCTGGCGCATGTGGATGGGATCGTCCGACGTGATGAGGCCTTCGCCGAGCAGGATCTTCATGCGCTTGAGCGTGCGCTCTTTGATGAAGCTGGGCGCCTGGTTGATGAGGATCTCGCGAATGTACTCGGGCTCGTTGACGAAGACGATGGGCGTGCCCATGAAGCGGTAGTAGGCGATGTTGCCGTACTTCGCATGCAGGTACTCGAAGAGGCGGATGGGCTCGCCCAGCTTCACCCATTTCTTCAGCGCATAAAAAGGGAGGCTGCGTTTGAGGCCGGGTGGCATGCGCCACGGTCCCTGCTCGGCGGGTATGGGTTCAGGCGGCATGGGCGGCGTTGCGGTGGACATGGGCTAAGACCTCGATGCGAGCCGGGCGGTGACGATGCGGTGGATGCGTTCTTCGATCTCCGGAATAGACGCGTTGTCGGTGATGGCGACGACGCGCTGCGGCTCGCGTGCGGCGATCTGCTCGTATGCGGTGTGGATGCGTCCGTAGAAAATCTCATCCTCGCGCTCGAAGCGATTTTCGTCGGAGCCGGTTGTCTGCACGTGGCGCTGGTTGCGGCGGCGGGCGCGGGCCAGAGATGCCTCGAGATCAGGTAGCAGGAGCAGCGTCAGGTCGGGTTGCAGGTCATCGCATACCGCGCGATGCAGCGCAAGGATGCGCTCCGAGCCGAGCTGGCGCCCGCCGCCCTGGTAGGCTTCGGACGAGTCGGTGTAGCGGTCGCAGAGGACGATGCTGCCGGCGGCGAGCGCGGGAAGGATGATCTCGGCGATGGCCTGGGCGCGGTCGGCGAACATGAGCGCCAGCTCCGCGGCCGGCGCGATCTGGCCGACGGAGGCCTCGGAACGTGAGTCCAGCAGGACGCCGCGGATTCGATCGCCGAGCGCCGTGCTGCCGGGCTGGCGCAGCGTCACGACGTGGTAGCCGCGGTCGGTGAGGCTCTGGGCCAGACGGCGTAGCTGCGTGGTCTTGCCCGAGCCGTCGAGCCCTTCGAAGGTGATGAAGTACCCGCGTTCCATCCTGCAAGTCTAACGCAGGTCTGGAGAGGCGCTTTGATCGGACAGTAGTTCGACGCGGGCGTTTGCGAGGATCAGTGCCGATGCAGCGGAATGACCGAGGTCTGCAGCTTGACCAACTCCGGCTGCGGGATCAGCGAAGGTCCGAGCACGGCGATGCGGGGGAGCGCGCCGAGCACCATGGCGACCTCGTCGCAGGCATAGAGGCGCGGGCAGGTCTGGCAGTCTTTGTAGATCTTGTCCGGCAGAGTGGTGCGGTCGACGACGCGAAAGCCAAAGTGATCGAAGAACTCCGGGATGCGCGTGAAGAGGCTGACGCAGGTGACGCCTTGGTAGTCGGCCTCGTGCAACAGCGCGCGCAGCAGCTTGCCGCCGGCGCCCTGGCCCTTGGCCTCGGGCTTGACGACGATGGAGCGAACCTCGGAGAGGTGTGGCCCATAGAGATGCAGCGCGCCGCAGCCGAGGAACTCTCCCTCGGCCGACTCGGCGACGGCGAAGTCGCGCACGTTCTCGCAGATCTCGGCGTAATTGCGGCGCAGCAGCGTGCCGTCGTGAGAGAGCGAGTTGACGAGGTCGAAGATGTGGACCGCATCGCCCAGTTTTGCCTGGCGAACGGTGACGCCGGTGTGGTCGACCGGATCCGCCGCGAAGGTCTTCTCGGCGACGGGTTCGAGGGTGCTAAGCAGGGACATGCTGCTCCTTTGCTTTGACTCCTGTTGCGGTGATTCCAAGGCGGGACTTTGCGGCGGCGAGTGCTTGCTGGACTCGCCCGCGCGCCGTGCCGCCGATGACGTCGTGGCAGTCGAGCGTGGCTTCGAGGGTGATGGCGGCGAAGAAGTCGTCGCCAAAGGCCGGGCTGAGCTGCTGGAGTTCAGCGAGCGCGATCTCGCCGAGTTCACGCTTGGTCTCAAGGCCGAGGCGCACGGCGTTGCCGATGATCTCATGCGCCTTGCGGAAGGGCACGCCGTTGTTCGAGAGATAGGTCGCGGCGGCCATGGCGTTCAGGTAGCCGGTGTCGGCGGCGAGCTTCATGCGGTCGTAGCGGAACTTCAGCGAGCGCGTGAAGGCGGGCAGTACGCTGAGGATGCCGGCGATGGTGTCGGCTGCGTCGAAGACCGGCTCTTGACCTTCCTGCAAGTCCTTGTTGTATGCGAGCGGCAGGCCCTTGATCAGCATCGTAAGCGTGGCCGACGCGCCGAAGAGACGGCCGGATTTGCCGCGGATCAGCTCGGTGAGGTCGGGGTTCTTCTTCTGCGGCATGGCCGATGAGCCGGTCGAGAAGGCCTCGGGTAGATCGAGGAAGCCGAACTCGGCGGTGGAGTGCAGGGTGAGTTCTTCGGCGAAGCGCGAGATATGTAACCCAAGCAGTGACAGATGCTGGGTGAACTCGACGGCGAAGTCGCGGTCGCTGGTGGCGTCCATGGAGTTGGGCGTTGGGCCGTCGAAGTTCAGCTCGCGTGCGGCGATCGTCCGGTCTAGTGCAAGCGTCGCGCCGGCGATGGCGCCCGAGCCGAGAGGACAGAGGTTCATGCGCTTGCGTGCGTCGATGAGACGGCTGATGTCGCGCTCGATCATGCTGACGTATGCGAGCAGCCAGTGGGCTACGGTGACCGGCTCTGCGCGCTGCAGGTGAGTGTACGAGGGCATCGACGCGTCGCCTGCCTGCTCGGCCAGTTCGATGAGGGCGTAGGCCCACTCGTTCAGACCGACGAGCGTGTCGTCGATGGCGTCGCGCACGAAGAGGCGCATGTCGGTGGCGATCTGCTCGTTGCGGCTGCGGCCGGTGTGGAGCTTCAGTGCGAGGTCGCCGACGATCTTGGTGAGCTGCAGCTCGGTGTAGTGATGGATGTCTTCGGCCTGTGGATTACGCGCGACGATGTCGCCCTCTTCTTCGGACAGCGGGATGACGCGGTCGAGGCCGTCGAGCATCTGCTTCAACTCATCGTCCGAGAGGATGCCTGCGGCGGCGATGGCGCGGGCGTGCGCCTTCGATGCGGCGACCTCCTGCGGGAGCAGGCGGTAGTCGAAGGGGAAGGAGCGCTGCCACTCTTCAAACTGCTTGTTGAGCGGCTCGCGGAAGCGGCCCGACCACATCTTGCTCGCGTTCTTATTCGGCTCTGTCGACATAGCTGAATCTTTGTTCCAATCTCTTGTTGCGAATGATGCAGCGGAGAAGAGGGTGTTGGCCTTCTTCTCCGCTGGTGTTGATGAAGTGCGAGTACAGAAGCAGGTCCTTCGCTGCGCTCAGGATGACACGCTTATGAGTTACCGCTTGCGCGAGTTCAGGCCACGCTCGCGGCTGTTGGGGATGCGCTTCGCTCCGCCGAGCAGCATCAGCAGGACGGCCTTCTGCGCGTGCATGCGGTTTTCGGCCTGGTCGAAGACGATGGACTGCGGGCCGTCGAGGACTGCGTCCGTCACCTCGGCGTTGCGGTGCGCGGGCAGGCAGTGCATGAAGACGGCGTGCGGCTGCGCGTGCTTCATCAGCTCTTCGTTCACCTGGTAGGGCTTGAAGATGGGTGCGCGCTTGGTGGCCTCGTGCTCGAAACCCATGCTGGTGCAGACGTCGGTGTAGACCGCGTCGACGCCGGTGACGGCTTTGATGGGGTCGTGCATGAGTTCGAGGCTGCCGCCGGTCTGCTCGCAGATCTCGATGGCCTTGTGGATGATCTCGAGCTTGGGCACGAAGCCCTTGGGCGTTGCGATGCGGCAGTGCGCGCCGAGCTGCGCGGCGATGAGCATCAGCGAGTGGCAGACGTTGTTGCCGTCGCCGACATAGGCGAAGTTGAGTCCCTCGGCCGAGCCGAAGCGCTCTTCGAGCGTGAAGAAGTCGGCGATGGCCTGGCACGGGTGCTCGTAGTCCGAGAGCGCGTTGATGACCGGAACCTTCGAGCTTGCGGCCATCTCGGTGATGGTCTCGTGCGAGTAGGTGCGCAGGACGATGACGTCCATCCAGCGCTCGACGTTGTGCGCCATGTCGGCGAGCGACTCACGCTCGCCGAGCGGCGATGCGGTCTGGTCGACGAAGATGGCGTTGCCGCCGAGGGTGCTCATCGCGGCCTCGAAGGTAAGGCGCGTGCGCAGGGAAGCCTTCTCGAAGAAGAGCACCATCTGGCGCGCATCGAGGGCGTGGCGGAAATCTTCAGGGTGCGTCTTCACTGCGTGCGCGAGTTCCATGATCGCCGCGGTCTCGCCGACGGTGAGGTCGGCGATGGAGCAGAGGTCGCGGCCACGCAGGCGCTTGGACGCCTCCGAGAATGCGGTGTCGGACTGGATGCCGAGCGATGCGCCGCCCTTCACGGTTGCGGGTGTTTCGCCGGGCGCGGGGGTCATGACGACGGTCTTGTTATCCATGGATGTGCTCTCCTGCAACTGCTTTGCCCGCATACGCGGTGAGGGATGTGAGAATCTCGTCGAGCGCGTGGATGGCGGCGTCCACGTGTTCGCGTTCGAGGATGTATGGGGGCAGGAAGCGGAGCACCGTCTCGCTGGTGCGGTTGATGATGATGTGGCGCTGCAGCATCTGCGCGGCGATGTCCTTCGCCAGCGTGGCGTTCTCGATCTCGGCGCCGACCATCAGGCCCTTGCCGCGTACGTCGACGATGGCCGCATGCTTCTGCTGCAGCTTGCGCAGCTCGGCGAGGAAGTAGCCGCCGACCTCTTCGATGTGAGCGAGCAGGTGCTCGTTCTGCATCGTGTCGATCACCGCGAGGGCGACTGCGATGACCAGCGGGCCGCCGCCGAAGGTCGTGCCATGCATGCCGGGCGTGATGGCGCGTGCGACCTCTTCGGTGCAGAGCGTCGCCCCGATGGGCAGGCCGCCGGCAAGCGGCTTCGCGAGCGTCGTCACATCGGGCAGGATGCCGTAGTGCTGATAGCCGAACCACTTGCCGGTGCGTCCGAAGCCGCACTGAATCTCGTCCGCGATGAGCAGGGCGCCGGTGGAATCGCAAAGCTCACGCGCTGCGGCGAAGAACTCCTGCGACACGGGGTGAATGCCGCCCTCGCCCTGGATGGCCTCGATGCAGATGCCGCAGACGTCGTCTGAGAACTTTGCGCGCAGGTCTTCGATGTCGTTGAAGCGCACGAACTCGACGGTCGGGATGAGCGGGCCGAAGGGCTCGCGGTAGAGCGCCTTGTGCGTGGTCGACACTGAGCCCATCGAACGTCCGTGGAAGCTGTGTTCGAGCGCGAGGAACTTCGTGCCGATCTGTTTGCCTTCGTTGCGCAGCCGCAGAGCGTGGGCGCGCGCGATCTTCAATGCGGCCTCCCATGCTTCGGTTCCGCTGTTGCAGAAGAAGACGCGATCCATCCCGCTGATCTCGGTCAAGCGCAGCGCAAGATCCGCCGTGCCCGCATGATAGAAGAGGTTCGACGTGTGCAGCAGGCGGTCTGCCTGAGCCACGATCGCCGCGGTAATTGCGGGATGCGAGTAGCCGAGTCCAAGCACGCCGATGCCGCTCAGCAGATCGAGATACTCGTTGCCCTCGCTATCCCGCACGTGCACACCCTTGCCCGATTCGAGCAGGATGGGATACCGATCGTAGGTCTGGAGCAGCAGCTTCTTCTCCGCGGCCTGTGTCGTTTGTAGGTTCATGCGACCATCACCTCCGTACCATCTTCCACTCTGGAACTCAGCAGATCGGGCAGGCTTGCGGCTGCCCCTGCGGGGAGAATTCTTACACGCTTCACGCCATGCGTGAGCGCATCCTTGCATGCGTTGAGCTTCGGCAGCATGCCGCCGGAGACGACCATGGCTCGCTCCAGCGCGGGGATTTCCTTGAGACTAAGCCAACGCATGACGTTGCCGTCCGCGCCCTTGACGCCGGGTACGTCGGTGAGGAAGACGAGGGCGTCGGCCTTGGTGCAGATCGCGCACGCCGCGGCCATCTCGTCCGCGTTGATATTGTAGTACTCACCGTCGAAGCCGAGTGCGATCGACGAGATCACGGGCACCGCGCCCATCATCCAGATGGCGTCGAGCCAGCGCGGATCGGCGGCGGCAATCTCTCCTACAAATCCAAGGTCCGGCGTCGTCTTCTTCTTGCGTGCGCGGAAGACGTGACCGTCTCCGCCTGAAAGACCCATCGCCGCCTGGCCGTGCTTGCCAAGCGCCGCGACCAGCGACTTGTTCACGCGGCCCGCGAGCACCATCAGCGCCGCGTCGCGCGTCTCCGCATCGGTCACGCGCAGGCCGCTGATGAACTCGCTCTTCTTACCCATCTGGGCAAGCGTCTTGGTCAGTTGAACGCCGCCGCCATGCACCACGGCAACCTGATTGCCATCGCTGACGAGATCGAAGATCGCCTTGCCGCACAGGTGCAACAGCTTTTCATCCTCGAGCGCCGCGCCACCCAGTTTCACGACATACTTCATAGCAGACCCTCCTCTTCCTTCCAGCCACACATTACGTTCAAGTTCTGCACCGCCTGTCCGGCGGCGCCCTTCAATAGATTATCGAGGCAACTGACCAGCACCAGTCGTTTGCCATCCTTTGCCAGCTCGAATCCGATATCGCAGTAGTTCGTTCGTACGATGTGTTGTATCTGCGGCAGGCCCGGTGTCTTGTGAATTCGGACCATCGGGCTGCTCGCGTAGAAACTTCGCAGTACCGATTCGACCTCCTCCGGCTTCATCGAGTCTTTCAGACGAAGATAGATGGTCGATAAAATTCCACGCGGAATCGGCAGCAGATGCGGCGTGAACTGAATCTGGTCAGCGGTGAGGCCAAGCTGTTCGAGCAGCTCGCCGGTGTGGCGATGGCCGAAGACCGCATACGCCGAAAGATTGTCCGCCGCGTACATGAAGTGCGTCTTCGCGGTCGCCGCCTTGCCCGCGCCGCTGACGCCCGACTTCGCATCGCAGATGATGCCATGATCGACATCTACGATGCCGGCGCGCAGCAGGGGAGCGAGCGCCAGGATGATCGAGGTCGAGTAGCAGCCGGGGTTCGCAACCAGGCGTGCGTTGGCGATCTCTTCGCGATGCAGCTCGGGGCAGCCGAAGACGGCCTCCTGCTGGAGCGACTGCGCGAGCGCTTCGTTCGCGTCGGTCAGCTTGTAGACCGCGCTGTTCGCGGCCTGGTGCAGCCGCCATGCGCCGCTGAGATCGATGACCTTGATGCCGCGCTCGAGCCACTCCGGCGCCCACTCGCGCGAGGTCTCGTGCGGCAGCGCGAGGAAGACCGTTTCAATGCCGGCGTCCTGAACCTTCTCCCACGAGAAGCTGACGACCTCGGGCTGCGCAACGCCGCCGCCGAGTGCAAGTTGCGGGTGAAGCGATTCGAGCGGCACGCGGCCGGTGGTGGCTTCGTCGGCGACGCGGCCGAGGAAGAGCGGCTGCGCGGCGGCGAGCCGGGGATGATGCAGCAGCAGCCTCGCCAGCTCGCCGCCGGCGTAGCCGCCGACGCCTGCAACGGCGGTCCGTACGGATGTCTTGATCTCGTTAGCCAATGTGTCCTGCAATCCTGGTCTTCAGCGTGCTGGCCTGTGGTAGGTCGGGGCAGATGATGAGCACCGTGTCGTCGCCCGCGATGGTGCCGACGACCTCCGGCCAGTCTTCGTAATCGATGCCGGCTGCGATGGGCTGCGCGCCGCCGGTTGTGGTGATGACGACGAGCAGATTCAACGCCTGCCGGACTTCGAGTCCGAAGGAATGAAGCACGTCGCGGATGCCGGGAAGATCATCCTCTTCGTCGTCTTCGCTCGCGGGGGAGGAGTATCCGTTCGGTCCCTTGCTCAGCTTCAGCTCGTGAATGTCGCGCGAAAGCGTCGCCTGGGTGACGTGGAAGCCATTGGCCGCGAGCTTGCGTCGCAGTTGATCCTGGCTGGGGATCGCTCCCTGGGCCAGCAGTTCGCGGATTGCTGCGTGCCGTTGCTGTTTCATAGCCTCCACCTCCTCTCCGCCTGTCTTTCGTCCCCGCTCCGGAAGAAAGTTCTCTTTCCGGATGCATAAAAATACATTACTATGTATAAATATACACAAGACACACGTCAAGCAGTGCTGTGGTAATTATCCAAGAAGCCGCGTCAATTAATAAAGAAAAGGAATGTGTGCGGAGACTCCATGCGGATTCTCGGCGACGTATAGTGAATTATGGACAACTCTCTCCAGTCTTCGCCTTCTCTCGGTGTTTCGGCCCGGATGCAGCGCACGCTGCGTGGCGGCAAATCCCTGCTGGACCCTCGTTTCGATCAGGACTCCTGCGGCGTCGGCTTTGTCGCGTCGATGTCCGGTGAGATTTCGCACAAGATTCTGGAGCAGGCGTTGACCGCGCTCGCCCGCCTCGCCCACCGCGGCGCCACCGCGGCCGACGGGAAGAGCAGCGATGGCGTCGGCGTCATGACCGGCGTGCCGCGAGCTCTGCTGCTGCGCGAGACCGGCGTCTCGCTGCCGGACGACCACAAGCTGGGCGTCGGCATGATCTTCACCGACCCGGCCGAGACCCGCGCCGAGGCTGTTCTGGAGCGCTGTCTGGCCTCGCACGATCTGAAGGTGCTGTGTTGGCGCGACGTGCCCGTTGCCCCGGACGCCCTGGGCGAGATCGCCCTGAGCGCCATGCCGCGTATCCGCCAGGTGCTGGTTGCGGATGTTCTTGGCGCTGAGACTCCAAAGAGCGACAAGGCGTCGAACTCGATGGAGCGCCGCCTCTACCTGTCGCGCAAGCAGTTCGAGCGCTCTCATGAAGAGGGCCACGTTACCGGCTACATCTGCTCGCTCTCGACGCGCACGCTGGTCTACAAGGCGATGTGCTCGGGCAAGCTGCTGCCGAGCTTCTTCCCGGACCTTGCCTCGCCGGACTACGTGACGCAGTTCTCGGTCTTCCACCAGCGTTACGCGACCAACACAACACCCGCGTGGCACCGCGCGCAGCCTGGCCGCACCATTGGGCACAACGGCGAGATCAACACCGTATGGGGCAATCGCGCACGCATGGCCGCGCGCGACGCCACGCTGCCGGTCGAATGCAAGCCTGTCCTGACCAAGGGCGGCACGGACTCCACCTCGCTCGACGAGACGATCGAGCTGATCTCGAAGAACGGACGCTCGATCTCGGAGGCAGTGCGCATGCTGCTGCCGCCCGCGATCACCGGCGGCCACACCTCCAGCTTCCTGCAGTATCACGCGGACTGCGCCGAGCCGTGGGATGGCCCGGCCGCGATCGCCTATAGCGACGGCCGCGTGGTCGGCGCTGCGCTCGACCGCAACGGCCTTCGTCCGTGCCGGTTTGCCGTCACGAAGAGCGGCCTGGTGGCGGCTGGCTCGGAGATCGGCCTGGTCGATCTCGATCCGGAAGAGGTCATCCATAGTGGACGCCTTGGCCCCGGTCAGATGCTCGCGGTCGACCTGATCGATGGCAAGATGTACGAGGATGAGGAGCTGCTGGCGATCTTCGACACCGGCGCGACCTACACCTCGCTGATGGAGAACGAGGAGTTTGTCGCCAAGGCCGACGACGCCGTCATGGACGTCGCCGCGATCCGCGCGCTGCACACCGGCTTCGGTTACACCCGCGAAGACGTGAAGATGATCCTGCAGCCGATGGCGGTCGAGGGCAAGGACGCCGTCTGGTCGATGGGCGACGACACCCCGCTGGCTTTCCTGGCGCGCGCGCCGCGTCCGGTGTATGCGTTCTTCCGCCAGCGCTTTGCGCAGGTGACCAACCCGGCGATCGATCCGCTGCGCGAGGCCTGCGTGGTGCAGTTGCACACGCGTCTCGGCCCCTGGCCCCACCTGCTCGACAAGAACGAGCGTCTGCGTGGACTCTCGCTGGCCTCGCCGTTCCTTTCGCTCGCGCAGGTCGCCGCGCTCCGTAAAGGCGAGCATCACCACGCCGAGGAGCTTCGCGTCGCCGTGCTCGACTGCGTCTATTCGCCTTCCACCACATTGACGGAGGCTCTCGACGCGATCGGCGCGAAGGCGATCGATCTCGTCCGTGGCGGCGCGCGCATCCTGCTCATCAGCGACCGCGAGGCCAGCTCCACCTCGCTGCCGATTCCCATGGCGATGGCGACCGGAGCGGTGCATCAGGGACTCGTCGCCGCCGGTCTTCGTACGCTGACCGGGCTGGCGGTCGAGGCCGGCGACTGCCGCGACATTCATCACGCCGCCGTGCTGATCGGCTATGGCGCGGGCGTCGTCTGCCCGTGGCTGGCGCTTGAGACGGCGCGTGCGCTCGTTCCCGCCGACCCGATTGTCGCCGAGAAGAAGATGCTGAAGTCGCTCGACGCCGGCCTCGCGAAGGTGATGTCGAAGATGGGCATCTCGGTCGTCGACAGCTATCGCGGCGCGCACCTGTTCGACATCCTCGGGCTGCACCAGAGCGTGGTCGACCGCTGCTTCCAGGACACGCCCGCGCCGCTCTCCGGCATCGGCTTCCCGGAGCTGGAGCGTCAGCTTCGCATGGGCTGGGACGCCGCGCCCGCGCCCGTCGCGAGCGAACTGCCGGACTATGGCTGGGTGCGCTTTCGCAAGGCCGATGTGGCCGAGCCGCACGCCTGGCAGCCGCCAACCGTGAAGGCTCTGCAGACGGTTGTGGGCAGCACCCGTGCAGGCGTTCTGCCGCCGGACTCCACCGCCGCGTTCAACATCTTCAGCCAGCAGGTCAATGCGGGCGAGCCTGCGGTGTTGCGCGATCTGCTGGAGATTCGTCCCGCCGGCCCGCAGCTCTCGCTCGATGAGATTGAGCCGTCGTCGAGCATCTTCAAGCGGTTCGTCGCGAGCGCCATGTCGCTCGGCTCGTTGAGCCCCGAGGCGCACCAGTGCATCACCATTGCGATGAACAAGCTGGGTGGCCGGTCGAACACCGGTGAGGGCGGCGAAGATCCGGAGGTCTACCGCAAGGAGTGGATTCCGGCTTCGAGCGTTCCGAGTGACGGCGGTGGCGCCGCGCAGGCTCAGGCCGGCGGTACGGCTGTCGCGGAGATGGTCGAGACCGCCGCGCACTATGCGCCGCTGCTCAAGAACAACCGCATCAAGCAGGTCGCGTCCGGACGCTTCGGCGTCACGGCGCAGTATCTGGCGCATGCGGACGAGATCGAGATCAAGGTCGCGCAGGGCGCCAAGCCCGGCGAGGGTGGACAGTTGCCCGGGCACAAGGTCTCAGGGCTGATCGCGCGTCTGCGTCATGCGCAGCCGGGCGTCTCGCTCATCTCGCCTCCGCCGCATCACGACATCTACTCGATCGAAGACCTCGCGCAGTTGATCTACGATCTGAAGCGCATCAACCCGAAGGCTCTGGTCGGCGTGAAGCTGGTTTCGAGCTGCGGCGTCGGCACGGTGGCGGCCGGCGTGGCGAAGGCCTATGCGGACTTCATCGTCATCGCCGGCAACACCGGCGGCACGGGCGCGGCGGCGCTTTCGAGCATCAAGTACGCGGGTAATCCGTGGGAGCTGGGGCTTGCCGAGGCGCAGCAGGTGCTGATGGAAAATGGCATGCGTGGCCGGGTGCGGCTGCGTACGGACGGCGGTCTGGCCACCGCCCGCGACGTGCTGGTCGCGGCGCTGCTGGGCGCGGACGAGTACGCCTTCGGTACGGCGGTGCTGGTCGCGATTGGCTGCGATATGGCGCGGCAGTGTCATCTGAATACCTGTCCGACGGGCATCGCGACGCAGAAGCCGGAGCTGCGGGCGAAGTTCCGCGGCAAGCCAGAGCACATCATCGGCTTCTTCACCGAGCTGGCGAACGAACTGCGTCATCTGCTGGCGCGTTACGGTCTGCCTTCGCTTGAGGCCGCCATCGGCCGCACCGACCTGCTGGAGCAGGTGCGGTTCGACGGCAATCTGGATCTTGAGCCGATGCTGGCTCGGGTGAACGACGGTCCGGTGCAGTCGCAGGGCATCCGCAATAACCAGCCGGTCGACGGTCCTCCGCTCGACGAGGCATGGATCGCACCGGCGCTCGAGGCCATCGCGGCGGGCGTGCCGCATGTGGTTGAATCGTCGATCTCGAACTGCGACCGCTCGATCGGCGCGCGGCTTGCGGGTGAGATTGCGCTGCAGCGCGCGCAGGGTGAGGTTCCGGTCGACGTGACCCTCCACCTGACGGGCACGGCGGGGCAGAGCTTCGGCGCATTCACGGTCGAGGGCATGAAGCTGGTGCTTGACGGCCAGGCGAACGACTTCGTCGGCAAGGGGCTGGCGGGCGGCGAGATCGTCATCCGGGCGATGGGCCTCGCGGCAAAGGATAGCGGCAACCACGCGATCCTCGGCAACGTCGCGCTCTACGGCGGCACGGCGGGCGCGTTCTACGCGGCGGGTCGCGCGGGCGAGCGGTTCGGCGTACGCAACTCGGGCGTGACGACGGTCGTCGAGGGCGTGGGCGACCACGGCTGCGAGTACATGACCGGCGGTACGGTCGTCGTGCTGGGACGTGCCGGGATGAACTTCGGCGCCGGCATGACGGGTGGTCTGGCGTGGGTCTACGACGCGGACGGCAGCTTCGTCCAGGGCTTGCGGTATCATCCGGATTTCGTTGACCCGGAACCGTTTAGCGCGGTCGATGCGGAGTCGCAGGAGGCTCTGCGCGCGCTGATCGGCGTCCACGCGGAGAAGGCTGCGAGCGGTCTGGCGCAGTCGATGCTGGCGGACTGGGGGACGAAGTCGGCGGCGTTTGTCCGTCTGAGTCCGAAGCCGCAGGTTTAGCGGGATTTTGGTTCGGTCGTAAGAATTGCGTAAGATCCGGCGGATTGCTGTGCGATGCATCGAAGTTTGAGCATCCAACCAGCAATCCGCCTTTTGTTTGGCTGGACATCCGCGCAATGCGATAGTCTTGCGGGGTTCGAGAGTTCTGGAGAGTGCATGTTCGATCTGAAGACGGTAAACGATGTTTTCGTAAAGGGTACGTCGCGTGGGGCGAAGGTTGTGATCCAGTGGCAGGACACGGCGGGCGCCTGGAACCCGATGTCCTCGGATGAGCTTTACGGCCGTGTGCGCGCGCTGGCGGAGGTCTTCCAGAGCTGGGGCATCGTGAAGGGCGATCGCATCGCCATCCTCGCCGAGAACCGCTGGGAGTGGTCGGTGACGGACTTCGCCACGCTGGCGCTTGGCGCCGTCGACGTACCGCTCTATGCGACGCTCACCGCCGAGCAGATCGGCTACATGGTGAAGGACGCCGGGGCGAAGGTGATCGTCGTTTCGAGCAAGGATCAGTATGCGAAGATCGCGCAGGCGGGCGAGATGCCGGCGCTCGAACACGTCGTCGTGATGGATGCCGGCAAGTTCGATAACGCCGACAGCTTCGGCGATCTGGTGGCGAACTTCAAGGACAAACAGGCGCGCGACGCGGGCTTCGATGCGATCGTGGCCTCGGTGCAGGGCGACGATCTCGCGACCCTGATCTACACCTCGGGCACGACGGGCGTGCCGAAGGGCGTGATGCTGACGCATGGCAATCTCGCCAGCAATGTCAATGTGTCGACGACCTACTTCGGCTTCAACGATCAGGACAGCGTCATCTCTTTTCTGCCGCTCTCGCATGTCACGGCGCGGCACGTGGATTACTCGCTGATGTGTCATGGCGCGAGCATCGCTTACTGCCCGAACTTCAACCAGCTTGCCGTCGTGATGAAGGCGATTCGGCCGACGATCTTCATGGCCGT
This sequence comes from Granulicella rosea, assembly GCF_900188085.1. Classification (GTDB taxonomy): domain Bacteria; phylum Acidobacteriota; class Terriglobia; order Terriglobales; family Acidobacteriaceae; genus Edaphobacter; species Edaphobacter rosea. Next base: position 593,183 of record NZ_FZOU01000002.1, on the reverse strand, counting down.
ACCGCGCGTTTACGAGAAGATTCGTCAGGGTGTGGAAGGGAAGTCCGCGAAGTCGAAGCTGAAGCTGGCGATTTTGAACTGGGCGCTGGGCGTCGGCAAGAGCCACCGGCAGGAAGTGATGGACGGCAAGACGCCAGGCGGCCTCTTCCCGATGATCGCGCATAAGCTGGTGTTTTCGAAGATTCGCGAGGCCTTCGGCGGACGGGTGAAGTCGTTTATCTCGGGCGGCGCGCCGCTGGGCATCGATACGGCCGGCTGGTTCGCCGATGCGGGCATTCGTATCTTCGAAGGCTACGGCATGACGGAGACCTCGCCTGTCGTCGCGGCAAACGATCCCCACGGCACGCGTATCGGCACGGTCGGCCTGCCGATGGAGAACATCGAGACGCGCTTCGCCGCCGATGGCGAACTGGAGGTTCGTGGGCCGTCGGTCTTCAAGGGCTACTGGAACATGGAGAAGGAGACGGCCGAGGCCTTCACCGCGGACGGCTGGTATAAGACCGGCGACATCGGCAACGCGGATAAGGATGGCTTCATCTCCATCACCGATCGCAAGAAGGAGCTGCTGAAAACCAGCGGCGGCAAGCTGATCGCGCCGCAGCCGATCGAGAACAAGCTGAAAGCGAACTCGCTGGTCGGGCAGGCCTGCGTCGTGGGCGACAAGCACAAGTTCGCCTGCGTGCTGATCTCGCCGAACTTCCAGGCGCTGGAGCACTGGGCGCAGCAGAACGGCGTCTCGACCGCCGATCACGCGGCGCTGGTGAAGGATCCGAAGGTCGTGCAGCTCTATCAGGGCGTAATGGAGCAGGTGAACGGCTCGCTCGCGCACTACGAGACGATGAAGCGTGTCGCGGTGGTGCCGGATGAGTGGTCGATCGAAGCCGGAGAGATGACGCCGAGCATGAAGCTAAAGCGCCGGGTGATCACGCAGAAGTACGAGAAAGAGATTGACGCGTTCTACGCCGATGAGGCTACCTCCAAGGAGTAGGCCGCTCGTTCCATGCCAAAGAGGCTCTCCCCCGGAGAGCCTCTTTGGCATGATGGATGACATTTGCCGGGCTATTTTGCGATCGACACCGAATCCCCAACCTTCGGTTGCATGCTGCCTTCAAAGTGGCCGATGGCCAGCGATCCGTCGATGCTCGAGACCGTGAGATAGCCGATGGTCAGGTCGGTGGGCCGTACGACCGAACCGTTGGCGTCCTTGGTCAGGCCGCTGGGGCGCGTGACGATCAGGCGCGTGCCGATGGCTGGCAATTTGCCCTCGTCGGCGAGCACCGAGGTCTGTCCGCCATCCGCGTCGAAGATAGTGCCGACCGAGCCGGTCATGGGGGAGTCGCCGCCGGTGGCCAGGTCGCCGACGAGCGAGTCGACAGCCTGGCTGGAGGCGACCTGGAAGTCGGCGGTGTTCGTCCATGTCGGCGTGGGAGCGTTGCGCGCGAGACAGTCGGCCTTTTCGCTCTTTGAGCCGCTGCAGTTGGCCGCCTTTGCGGAGTCCATCGGCGGGGTGTAGCCGACGCCGTTGACAACCGAGAGCGTCTGGCCAGACCTGGCGTCGACCAGCCGAGCATGGAGCGAGATCTCTTTCTCCGGCGCGGACTTGCCGTCCTTGGTCATCGCCGAGGCGTGCGGCGCCAGCAGACTGTCTTCGATGCTGCCGATCAGCACCGCATCGACGCCGAGCAGGGCGCCGATCTTGGCGGCGGTGGATTGGTCGGAGTCGCCGGTCTGGCCGGGCGCGAGCGACACGGTGACGTGGTCTTCACCCTTGCCGTGGACGACCGTGAATCCGGCGTCGATGCCCAGCTTTGCGGCGACTTTTTCCGCCAGTTCGGTCCAGGGCGAGTCGTCGGTCTGCATCGGGCTCTTGTCCGAGCCGTTGGGGTCGGTGTACTTGAAGTCCAGCACGGCGATCCGGATCGGCGGCTGACCGTTGACCGAGGGCGGCGCCGGAATGCCGAGGTTGATGGATGTGGCTTGCGTGTTGGCGCTTGGCGGAGGTGGACCGGCCTGCGCCTGTCCCAGCGACATCGTAGTGGCCGAGATACCGGTCGTTTGAACCGCTCCCTGGGCGGCGCCGACGCTCGAAATAGCCGTCGCGACCATGGAATCACCCTCGCCGCTGTAGACGATCTTTACCATGTCTCCGGTCTTGACGGCGTCGGTGGCGGCGCCCGGTCCGATGGCGAAGACCAGCCGCTGAGGCTTTCCCTTGCTGTCGATCACCTGCAGGTCTGCTTCGCTGGGGGTGAGTCCGACAAGGGTGCCTAGCCGGTCTCCAGAGGTCTTCTGCGGTTGGGCAAAGGCCGACAGGGAGGTCGCCAAAAAAAGCATGGTGGTTGGTAGACGGTGGTAATTCATGAGCGGGAAACTCCATCTGTCAGTTCGAATTTCGGTTTCGTTTTGAAAGCGCGAGGAACTGGGCCCGGAGGTGCTGTTTTTGAGGACGACTGCACGGGAATAAGCTTTGGAAACCTTGACTATAAGCCCGAGAGTTTCTCAAATCTACAGAAAGATTTTTGTGTTCACTCCTTATGTAGCTCAAACCCGACGGAAAAGAAAGAGGTTATTCGCCCGCAAGTGATAGGAGTGATGAATTCCTTACTCCCATAACCGCTGTTGGCTGCCTGTAAAAACCCAGCCGACGCCGCGAAGTTATCGGGTAAGACAGGAATTTTGTGACGGAAGCGGGCGGTTATCATCGAAATAGCAATGACTAATTTGAAGCGCGCAATGAAGGTCGGCCGGAAGTTTGAAAATCCCGTGCCGACCGCGGTGGGCGGCCTGAGCATCATGCTGAAGGTGCTTCCGCTTTACGTCGTCAACCGTGAGGAGCGGACGCCGCGTGTCGCTCCGGGGCCGTTCCGCACCGATGCGTCGATCTACCGGACCGAGCCCTTGAGCGGCCTGCGGGCGACCTGGTTCGGCCACTCTTCGGCGCTGCTTGAGATCGACGGCGTCCGGGTGCTGATGGACCCGGTGTGGGATGAGCGGGCGTCGCCGGTGCAGTGGTTTGGGCCAAAGCGATTTTTCCCGCCCACGATGGCGCTCGATGAGTTGCCGCCGCTGGACGCGGTCATTCTCTCGCACGACCACTACGACCATCTGGGTGCGGGCACGGTGAAGATACTCGCCCGGCTGCATCCAGAGATGCGCTGGGTCGCGCCGCTGGGTATAGGCGGCGAGCTGCGCAAGTTTGGCGTCGCTCCGTCGCGCATCACCGAGCTCGACTGGACGCAGAGCACGGTCATCTACAGGCGCGACAACGGCGCCGAACTGGCGGTCACCGCTGTGCCGACACGCCATTTCTCGGGCCGAAGCGCCTTCAACCGCTTCGAGACGTTGTGGTCGTCGTACGCGCTGCGCGGCTCGGCGCACGCGGTTTACTTCGGCGCGGACTCGGGCGAATGGGAGGGCTTCGGCGAGATCGGCGCGATGTACGGCCCGTTCGACCTGACGATGCTTGAGATCGGCGCCTTCCACGAGCTTTGGAAGGACATCCACATGGGCCCGGCGGGCGCGGCTCGGAGCTTCGCGGCGATGGGCGGGCAGGGATTGCTGATGCCGATGCACTGGGGATTGTTCGACCTGGCGCTGCATAGCTGGCGGACGCCGATCCGCGAGATGCTGGAGCTGGCAGGGCAGCAGGGGCTGCGGCTATGGTCGCCCGAGCCGGGCAGGCCGACCGAAGTGACGGCCGGAGTCGAGGTGCGGTCGACCTGGTGGCAGGGCGAAGGGGGTTAGCTTCTGGTTAAGACTCTCGGAAGTTCCTTGTAAGCGTGTGGAAAACCGGGTACAAACAGTATGCCGTCCGAAATATTGCGGGAACGTGAAGAGGAGCTTTCGATGCCAGGTGCCGTTCATACAATGCTGCGTGAGGTCATGGATATCCGGCAGGCTGCGGAGTATCTGGGGATCAGCGGCGATACGCTGTACCGCTACGCAAGCGAGGGCTTCATTCCGGCGTTCAAGCTGGGCAATCGCTGGCGGTTCAAGCGCAGCCTGCTGGATGCGTGGATGGTCGAAAAGAGCGGCCCGCACAGCTCGGATATCTCCGTGATGCCGAAGCAGAAGAAGCCGGTGCGGCGGGCGCGGTAAGGGTTACACCAGCCCGTGTGGTTGCAGGGTAAAGACTGTTATCTCCGGCGGGCAGAAGAGCCGGAAGGGCAGGCCCACCGTTCCGATGCCGCGGTTGACGTAAAGCTGCAGGTCGCCGAAGCGATAGAGGCCTTCGTAATACTTCTCGGCGCCGGGCGGCAGGGTGAGCGGCGGCAGCCCCGGGATGCGGACCTGGCCGCCGTGAGAGTGGCCGGAGAGCACCAGGTCGATCGACCGGCTGGCCGGATCGGTGAGCATCACATCGAGATAGTCCGGCTCATGCACCATGACGATAACCGGGCCGTCCGGCCTTCGCGGAACGGACTCTTCGATTCTGGCCCCCCCGCTCGTGGGGTCTCTAAGGCCGCAGAGCCAGATGCGCTGGCCGCCGCGCTCGATCGGCAGATAGCGGTTGTTGAGGATCGGGGTGCCGGTCGTCTCCAGCGCGTCCTTGACGGCTGCCTCTCCCACATCGATATCGTGATTTCCCAGGATGCCGTAACGCTGCGGGCAGGCAATCCTGCGCAGGAGTTCGCCGCAGACGCCGGCCTGGCGGCGAGCGTAGGACTTTGGCAGCGGCGTTCTGCAGACGTAGTCGCCGGTGAGTAGGACGATGTCGCAGGGGATGCTGTTGATGCGATGGATGACGCGCTCGAGGAAGAGCGGCTCGGTGAACTCCTGCAGGTGGATATCCGATATCTGCACGATGCGAAAGCCATGAAAGGCCTCCGGCAGATTGCGTATCCGCATGGTGAGGTTGACGACATCGATCTCATGCCGTGCGAACTCGCCGGCGTAGAGTGCGAGGCCGGATGCGGCGGCGGCGCCGAGCATGAAGTTGCGCCGGCTGAACAGGCGCGCGGAAGCGCTCTCCGGCTCAAGCTCCGATGGGAACCGCATCTCAGGGGGCATACACCATGATACCCGCTCTGCGGAACAAACGACGGATTGCGTAGAATGGTGGGGATGAATATGAGTGCAAGGAAGCGGAAGCTCGCCTCGGCGATGAAGGCGGCGGGCGTCGATGCGCTGCTGGTGACTCATCTGCCGGATGTGCGCTATCTCTGCGGATTCACGGGGTCGAACGCCTCGCTGGCTGTGATCGGCACGCGTGCGGTGCTGTTTACCGATGGTCGATACACGACGCAGGCGAAGGCCGAGGTCGTGGGCGCGAAGGTGGTGATCGCGCCGAAGTCCGCGATGGCCGCGGCGTGCGAGTGGCTGGGCGGGCAAGGGGTTGCGAAGTGCGGATTCGACTCTTCGCAGACCACCGTGGCGGCGCTGGAGACGATGCGCAAGGCTCTGCCCGCGGGTTTGCGGCGGTCGCTGTTCACGCCGGTGGCTCCGCTGGTCGCGGGGCTGCGCGAGATCAAGGACGCCGAAGAGATCGTGAAGATGCGGGCTGCCGCAGCGCTGGGCTGCAGGCTCTTCGACGGCGTGCTGGAGCATATCGTAGCAGGTGCGGCCGAGGTGAAGGTGGCGGCGGCGCTGGAGTACCAGGCGCGGCTTGCGGGTGTCGACGGCATGTCGTTCGAGACGATCGTGGCCAGCGGCGAGCGGTCCGCGCTGCCGCACGGACGGGCGACGAAGGCGAAGCTGCCGCGCAAAGGCTTCTGCACGCTGGACTTTGGCGTGCTGCTCGATGGATACTGCTCCGACATGACGCGGACGGTCCATCTCGGGCGCATCGGCGCCGAAGAACGCACAGTCTACGAGGCTGTTCTGGACGCGCAGCTTGCGGGCGTGGCGGCGGTGCGGGCCGGCGCGTCGACCGGCGATGTGGACGAGGCCGCGCGCTCCGTGCTGCGTGCGGCGAAGCTCGACCAGTACTTCACGCATTCGACCGGGCACGGCGTCGGCCTTGAGATTCATGAAGGCCCACGGCTCGCCACAAAGCAAACCCAGCCCCTGAAAGCTGGAATGATCGTTACAATCGAACCTGGCGTCTACATCCCCGGTAAATTTGGGGTGCGGATTGAGGATACGGTGCTGGTGACGGCGACCGGATGTGAGATTCTAACGCCGAGCACCAAGGCGTTGATTGAGTTGTAGATTTCGAGCTGTAGATTTCAAGTTGTGTCCAATGGACACAGGAAGAGATGCAATGGACGGGAATGATCTGAAAGAACTGCGCGAACTGGTCGAGTTTCTGAAGGCCAACGAGATTGCCGAATTCGACATGGAGCGCGCCGACCTGAAGGTGCGGCTGAAGTTTGCCGGAGACCCGGCGCCCGTGGCTGCCGCGCCGGCGGGATTCGACATGGCGCAGCTTGCGCGCCTGATGGCCTCCGCGCCCGCCCCGGCTGCTGCCGCTCCTGCTGCTGCTCCGGTGGCTGCCGCCGCTCCGGCTGCTCCTGCCGCGCCCGAGGTCAAGCACCACCAGGTGAAGTCGCCCATCGTGGGCACGTTCTACGAGTCGCCGTCGCCGGGTTCGCCCGCGTTCGTGAAGGTGGGCGATGTGGTCGAGGTCGGCCAGGTGCTGTGCATCGTCGAAGCGATGAAGCTGATGAACGAGATCGAATCCGACGTGGCGGGCGAGGTTGTCGAGCGCATCGCCAACAGCGGCCAGCCGGTGGAGTATGGACAGCCATTGTTCGCGATCAAGGCTCGGTAAGCTCAGGTTTGGCGCATCGAGGTTTTGCTGTTGCTTCTAGGTAGGTCAGGGCTTTAGCCCTGGCATTCGGATCGGGCAACGATGCGGGCTTTAGCCCCTGGGGTACGTTCTTTTCTTCGAACTGCGAGATGCTACCTCAGGGTTCCGTATAGAAAGTGCAGGCAGGAATGTTTCGTAAAGTATTGATCGCCAATCGGGGTGAGATTGCGCTGCGCGTCATCAGCGCGTGCAAGGAGCTGGGCATTCGGACGGTCGCGGTCTACAGCGAGGCCGACCGGAACTCGCTGCATGTGCGGTTTGCCGATGAGGCCATCTGCATTGGGCCGCCGCGCTCGGCGGACAGCTATCTGAATGTGCCGGCGGTGATCTCCGCCGCCGAGATCGCCGACGTGGACGCGATCCATCCGGGTTACGGCCTGTTGAGCGAGAACGCGAACTTTGCCGAGGTGTGCCGGGCGTCGAACATCAAGTTCATCGGACCCCCGCCTGAAGTCACGCGGATGATGGGCGAAAAGTCCACCGCGCGCCAGACGATGAAGAAGGCGAAGGTGCCGATCCTGCCGGGTTCGGACGGCATCATCGAGAGTCCTGAAGAGGCGCTCGAATGGGCGAAGAGCGTCGGGTACCCGGTCATCCTGAAGGCGGTGGCGGGCGGCGGCGGACGCGGCATGCGGATTTGCCGGTCGGCGCATGAGCTGCCGGCGCTCTATGAGCAGGCCTCGACCGAGGCGCGCAACGCCTTCGGCAACGGCGACCTGTACATGGAGAAGTTTATCGAGCGGCCGCGGCATATCGAGTTTCAGGTGCTGGCTGACGAGCACGGCAATGTGATGTGTCTGGGCGAGCGCGAGTGCTCCATCCAGCGTCGCCACCAGAAGCTGATCGAAGAGGCGCCGAGCCTGATGGTGACGCCGAAGCTCCGCGCGGAGCTGGGCAAGACCATCGAGCGCTCGCTGAAGGACATCGGCTACTGGAACGCCGGCACGATCGAGTTCCTGATGGACGAGGACGGCAAGATCTACTTCATCGAGATGAACACCCGCATCCAGGTCGAGCACTGCGTGACCGAGATGGTGACGGGCATCGACCTCGTGAAGGCGCAGTTGCGCATCGCGGCGGGCGAGAAGCTGAGCCAGATCATCACCGAGCCGGTGACGATTCGCGGGCACGCGATCGAGTGCCGCATCAACGCCGAGCACCCGGAGAAGTTCACGCCGAGCGCGGGCAAGATTACGGCGTTCAACCTGCCGGGCGGCAACGGCGTGCGCGTCGACACCGCGCAGTATGCCGAGGGTGTCGTGCCGCCGTACTACGACTCGCTGATTGCCAAGCTGATCTGTCACGGCAAGGACCGCGAAGAGTCGATGAACAAGATGCAGCGCGCGCTGTCGCAGTTTGTCGTCGAGGGGATTCACACGACGATCCCGCTGCACCAGAAGATCTTCGCCGATGCGGAGTTCCGGTCGGGCGCGTTCGATACGAAGTTCATGGAGCGGTTCTTCGAGCGGCAGGGGCAGAAGTAAATGCCTCTACCGCGTCTCTACGCGATTGTCGATGCCGAAGTAACGCGCAAGCGTGGCCGCAGCATCGCCGAGGTGGCCGAAGGTCTGCGCGCCGGTGGCGTGAAGCTGCTGCAATATCGCGACAAGACCGGCAGCGACAAGGAGTTTCTGCAAGCGGCGGAGACCATCTACAAGCGCTTCAATGGCTCCGGCGCGACGCTGCTGCTGAACGACCGCGTCGACCTGGTCCTGATCGCGGGGTGGGACGGCGTCCATGTCGGGCAGGGTGACATGCCGGTCGACGATGTGCGGATCGTCGTCTGCGACGGGCGGATGATCGGCGTCTCCACCCACACGGACGAGCAGGTCGTCGCGGCGGACAAGAGCCGCGCGGACTACATCGCTGTCGGCCCGGTCTTTGCGACGGGGACGAAGACCGACGCCGAACCGGTGATCGGGCTTGAGGGTGTGCGGCGGGCGCGGGCGCTGACATCCAAGCCGCTGGTCGCCATCGGCGGCATCACGCGGGAGAACGCCCGTTCGGTCATCGATGCCGGGGCTGATTCGGTCGCGGTGATCTCCGGTCTGTTTCCGAAGCTGACGGACGGGAACTCGTTCGAAAAGGTTGCGAGAGACTTTCTGGAGATTTTGCGATAGGTTGGTGGGACGTGAACAGTCCAACCACAAAAGCAAACGCAGGTCCTTCGACTTCGCTGCGCTCCGCTCAGGATGACAGTGTAGAGGCTTTGCGCTCCCCTCAGGACCACAGCTCGTCGGCAAGCGCGCCGCAGTTCGTCCAGGGGATGGGGCTGTTCTCGGCCACGGCCATCGTGATGGGATCGATGATCGGGTCGGGCATCTTCATCGTCTCGGCGGATATGTCGCGCGTGCTGGGTTCGCCGGCGCTGCTGATCGCGGCGTGGCTGGTGACGGCGGCGATGACGATCATCGGCGCGCTGAGCTATGGCGAACTGGCCGCGATGATGCCCAGGGCCGGCGGCCAGTACGTGTACTTGCGGGAGTCGCTTGGGCCGATCTGGGGATTTCTCTACGGCTGGACGCTCTTCCTGGTCATCCAGACCGGCACGATCGCGGCCGTGGGCGTGGCCTTCGGCAAGTTCCTCGGGGTCTTCTTTCCCAGCGTCAGCGCAGGGAACTGGATATGGCATGGGCCGGGGAATATCGGCCTTAATACGGCGAATCTCGTCGCCATCGTCGTCGTTACACTGCTGACCGTGGCGAATACCTTTGGTGTGAAGCTGGGCGCGGCGGTGCAGAACCTGTTCACGTCGGCGAAGGTGCTGGCGCTCGCTGCTGTCGTATCGGTCGGCTTGGTTGCTAAGAACGCAACTGCCATTGCCGCCAACTTCTCGGGTTCCAACCGTGTACCACTCAGCCCTTTGCCTCACGCCAACTTCTGGTTGCAAGGTATGGGACCTCATTCGATAAGCGTGGGAGCATTCTTTCCGGGTACCCATGATTCGACGACGCTCGTCTCGGCGATTACCGCAGTTGCGGTCGTTCAGGTCGGAAGTCTTTTCTCCTCCGACGCATGGAACAACGTAACCTTCACGGCGGGCGAGATTCGCAACCCCAAGCGCAACCTGCCGCTGTCGTTGGCGCTGGGAACGGGCGTCGTGCTGCTGCTCTATATCCTCTGTAACTTCGTCTACCTGAGCGTGCTGCCTCTCGCCGGGGATGCTCATGCGACGGACGTGGTGGGACGAGGAATCTCGTACGCAGCGCAGGATCGCGTCGCGACCGCGGTGATGGAGAAGGCCTTCGGCGGCATCGGCGCGAAGCTGATGGCGGGCGCCATTCTCATCTCTACCTTCGGTTGCGTGAACGGCATGCTGCTGGCCGGGGCGCGGGTCTACTATGCGATGAGCCGGGACGGGCTGTTTTTCAAAGCCACCGGCAAGCTGAGCGCGCGCGGCGTTCCGGTGAACTCGCTTTGGATTCAGTGGGGTTGGACGTGCCTGCTATGCCTGAGCGGCAGCTACGGCCAGTTGCTCGATTACGTCATCTTTGCGGTGCTGATCTTCTACATCCTGACCATCGTGGGCCTGTTCGTTCTGCGCCGTACACAGCCCGACGCGCCGCGTCCGTATAGGGCTTTCGGATATCCCGTCCTGCCTGCGCTTTATATCGTGATGGCGAGTTGGATTTCTGTTGTACTCTTGCGTTACAAACCTCAATACACGTGGCCGGGTCTGATTCTGGTCGTGCTGGGCGTGCCGGTGTACCTGGTGTGGTCGCGCAGCAAGCCTCGTGAGGCGTAAGTTGTTGTCTGGTTTGGATTTGATTGAGTAGGTCGGAGGATCTGGGAGCGCATGGCAAATCTTTTTGCGAAGAAATCGATGGATGTCTTGAAGGCGGAGGCCGCAGCCGAGGGCGCCGATACCCTTGAACGCGTACTTGGTCCGGTGCAGCTTACAGCGCTCGGCATCGGCGCGGTGATCGGTGCGGGCATCTTCGTGCTCAGCGGCCTGGGCGCGCAGACCGCCGGCCCCAGCCTGATGCTCTCGTTCGTGCTCAGCGGCCTCGGTTGCGCCTTTGCAGGCCTCTGCTATGCGGAGTTTGCGGCAATGATTCCTCTCGCCGGTTCGGCCTACACCTACGCCTACGCGACGCTGGGCGAGCTGATCGCCTGGATCATCGGCTGGGACCTGACGCTCGAGTACGCCATGGGCGCGAGCACGGTCAGCTCCGGCTGGTCGAATCACTTCGTCGAGTTCCTCAACATCTTCGGCATCCACTTTCCGCTCTGGCTGGCCTACGACCACTGGACGGGCCTGAAGCAGGCAACCGACACCGTGGCGCGCCACATGGCCGTGGCCGCGAATCCAAGCCTGGTTCCGGGGACACCGGCCTTTGGAGCGGCGCTGGACGCCATCAAGGCCTCGCCGACTCCGGAACTCATCTCTCAGGCGCACGCCCTTCTGCATGCCCCGACGATCGGCGGCGTGGAGATCGGCTTCAACCTGCCGGCGTTCATCATCGCGCTGCTAGTCACCTGGGTGCTCGTGGTCGGCATCAAGGAGAGCGCAAAGTTCAATGCGTCGATCGTCGCGCTGAAGGTCGGCGTGGTGCTTTTCGTGCTGGCGCTGGGGTCACACTATGTGAACAAGGCGAACTGGGGCACGGATTGGGCGACCTTCGCGCCGGCCGGCTTCGGCGGTATCGGACTGGCGGCTGGTCTGATTTTCTTCAGCTACATCGGCTTCGACGCGGTGTCGACGACGGCGCAGGAGGCGAAGAATCCGCAGCGCGACCTGCCGATCGGCATCATCGTATCGCTTTCGATCTGCACGCTCCTCTACATCGGCGTGGCGGCTGTGCTGACGGGAATGGTGCCGTGGCGTGAGGTCAACATCGAAGCGCCCATTGCGCGCGCCTTCCTCGACCATAACCTGGGCTGGGCGGCCAACATCATCACGGTGGGTGCGCTGGCCGGTCTGACGTCGGTCATGCTGGTCATGCTGCTGGGCCAGTCGCGTGTGCTGTATGCGATGGCCGCCGACGGTTTGCTGCCGAAGAAGTTCTTCGGCGAGATTCACCCGAAGTTCCGCACGCCTTGGAAGGCGACGATTCTGGCAGGCTTTCTGGCCGCGATCGTGGGCAGCGTGACGCCGATCGACGACATCGGCAAGATGGTGAACATCGGGACGCTGCTGGCCTTTGTGATCGTCTGCATCTCGATCATCGTGCTGCGGTACAAGGACCCGACGCGCGACCGGCCGTTCCGCACGCCGTTTGTGCCGCTGGTGCCCATTCTGGGCATCCTGTTCAATGGCTACATGATGTACAAGCTGGGCATCTGGAACTGGGTGCGGCTGATCGTCTGGCTCATTATCGGTCTGGTCGTCTACTTTAGCTACAGCCGCAAGAACAGCCGGGTGCAGATTCGCGAGTCGCTGGGTAGCGGCGAGTAACTCTCGGTTCGCTTCCAGCGAGGACGCCCAGCCATTGTGGCTGGGCGTTCATGTTTTGGAGAGAGAAAAGACGACGACCGGATTCAGCGGCCGGGCTGGATGGCGTGGCCGATGAGCAGCAGCAGCGGAGCGGGTCCAACGGAGGCCTCGGGTAGCCCGGCGACGGTGGTCGCGCAGACCTGCTCGTCCGGTGTGGTGGCCTTCGAGACGGCGACGCAGGGCGATTCGCCGGGGATGCCGGCGGCGATCAGGTCTGCCGAGAGCGCGGCGAAGTTGCGGCCGGGCATGTAGAGGACCAGCGTGGCCTCGGGCGGGAAGGCGCCGTGCCAGCTTGGGGTGAGGGAGAGCTTGCCCTCGGCGTGGTGGGCGGTGGCAAGGATGAGTTTGCTCGCGGCGGTGCGGTCGGTCAGGGGCGTCTGGAGCGATGCCGCGACCGCGAATGCCGTCGTGATGCCGGAGACGATCTCGAAAGGGACGCCGGCTTCGCGGAGCGCTGCCATCTCTTCGCCAGCGCGTCCGAAGACGAGCGGGTCGCCGGACTTCAGGCGTACAACCGACTGTCCGGCGCGTGCGTGGTGGAGCATCAGCTCGTGGATGCCGGCCTGCGTGATGCGCGGCTGGCCGCAGCGCTTGCCGACGGGGATGATTTCGGCGGTAGGGCTGGCGAGGTCGAGCACGGCGTCCGAAACGAGGTCGTCGGGCAAGACGACATCGGCGGTGGCGAGCAGACGTGCGGCGCGCAGCGTGATGAGGTTCGGGTCGCCAGGGCCTGCGCCGACGAGGTAGACGTGGCCGGGTTCGGCGGAGGGGTTCACTTCTGTTCCTCGATCGCGGGCAGGGGATTCGTTTTGGCATGCTGGCGTGCAAGCACGCGGCTGGGGCAGCCGTCGTAGCCGCAGACCTCGCGCTGGGCGAGCTGGTGGAGCAGCAGCTTGCGCTCTTCGTTCAACGGCTCCATCTGGGTGACCTCGCGGCGTAGGTTGCCGAGGTCGGTGAGCCAGTCGCCGGTGTCGAGCGGGAGCTGCGCGTTGATCTCCTTGCGCAGCCGCTGGGCGAGCGCAGGGCTGGCGCCGGCGGTCGAGATGGCGATCTGCAGGTCGCCGCGCCGGACGACGGAGGGGAAGTAGAAGTCGCAGAAAGGCGGGTCGTCGACCGCGTTGCAGATGATGTTCTTCGCCTGGGCTTCGAGATAGACAGCCCGGTTCACGGCGCCCACGTTCGTCGCAGTGACGACGAGGAAGAGGTCTTCGGCGACGTCTCCGGCGGTAAATTCACGCTGAATCCAGGTGATTTCGCCGGATGCAGCCATTTCGGCGATCCGTGGGCGGGCTTCCGGCGCGATCACGGTGACGTCGGCATGTGCCGCGCGCAGCGACTCGATCTTGGACTCGGCGAGATTGCCCGCGCCGACCACGAGGCAACGGCGGCCGGTGAGTTTCAGGAAGATGGGGAAGAGGTCCATACTGTCTTCAGTATAGGTTGCGCGGTCGCCGGATGGGTTCGTGAATCTAACCCGTCATGCCGCCTCTTCACCGGTCTCCGCTACCGGATGCCGATCTCCCGGCTCAATATTCGTAGTGTCCACGGTTGTACGGGCGCACGATGGCCGACCCTTGATACAGCTCCCACGGATTCTTCGTCGATACCCCGAAGATGAACGATTGGCCAGGAATATAACGCTGCCGGGTCTCGAAATTTTCAAACGCGATGCCGCCCGGCACCGGCTCATCCGAGTTCCAGTAGACGCGGCGCGCATTCACCCTTGCCCGGAGGTCCGGTTGCACCTCGTAACCCGGTATCCGCCAGTACTGCGTCAGCTTCGGCAATGTGTACGGCCAGTGGGCGGTCGCGTTGCCGGGGCTCGCGCCCGGATCGGCCTCGTCCGATGTGGCATAGACCACGGCGTCCCCGTCGTTATTGCGCAGCAGTTGGGGGAGCGGATAACTTCCACCCTCGACAAAGCGATTGCCCATGTAGTCGCCAAAGAGCTGCCAACTGCTTTCCACGCTCCCGTTTAGCCAGAGCAGACGCAGCCGTTCGTAGTTACCCATGGTCGCGCTCACCCCGATCTCTTGAAGCGGCGGGCTGTCTTTCTCCGCGAAGACGGAGAGCCGCACCTCATCGCGTTGGTCGCTGTCGATGGAGGCAATCAGGTACACATGCGCTCCGTTGATCGTAAACCGCTCGATGTCGATGCGAACCGACAGGCGCTCGACGGTGCCGCGGCCTACATGGATGGTTTCGAGCTTCCCCTTGTAGGCATCGGGCCCGCCGCCGCCGTCGACCCACAGCCTCTTGCCCTGCTGGCCAGGATCGAGCTCGCTCATCTCCAGTTCACTGAACGCCGCGCGGTTATAGCGATTGCCGGCGCCGGCAACGATCGGTTCTACCGCGATGAAGTTCAGCAGCTCGTTCTGAAGATCGCCTTTGCTCCAGGGACCGACACGGATGAGTCCGCGCGGTCCACGGATGCCTCCGGGAGACGGAAGGCCGAAGACGACGCCATCTCGCCGCCCCCAGATGAGCGGCGCGTCCGGACTGGCCGGGCGTATCCAGGGGGATTCCTGTGGGGACTCCTGCGCCAGCACACCTGCTCCCGAAACGAAGGCGATGCAACACCGCGCGAGGAAAAACAGCATTAGAGCGCTCACGCACGGCAGACGACCGGAACGGAAGGAGATCATTAAGCTCATCCCTAAATTGGACTGACAGCGATGTCAGTCTAGCCTGTCAGCCATCGCTCCGGCAAGAAGCCCACGCCGTCCTTTGCATCGCGGAGTGAGCTTCGTGCATTGTGTTACGCGTCCGCCACGCGGCGACCGCCAGCGGGCGGGGCATCGCGCTCGACAGGGGCAATGATCTCGCCGGCGAGGTGCGTGCGGAGTTGCTCGTCGGTCGTGCGGGCAAAGTAGGCGCGGAGGTCTTCTTCCGGCTCGCGCAGGGCGAGGTAGCCGCGCAGCATGCGTTCGATCGCCTCGGGGCAGTCCTCGGCGGCGGCGCGGTAGCCGATCTGCCGGGCGATGCCGGCGTACTTGCCGACCGAGCCGCCGACGCAGAAGTAGAAGGCGTCGACCATCTTGCCGTCCTTCTTGATCTTCTTGCCCTCGAGGCCGATATCGGCGATCCAGCTCTGGCCGCAAGAGTTAGTGCAGCCGGTGACATGCAGGCGAATCTGCTGGTCGAAGGCCGGCAGCCGCTCCTCCATCTCAGCGACGAGCCACTTGGTGAAGGCCTTGGTCTCGGAGATGGCGAGCTTGCAGAACTCGGTGCCGGTGCAGGCGACTGCGCCGCGCCAGAAGGTCGAGGCCTCGACGGTCAGGTCGAGCGCGATCAGCTCGGCGATCAGCTCGCGCACGCTCTCGTTGCGGATGTTGACCAGCAGGATGTTCTGCATGATCGAGGTGCGGAGGTGGCCGTCGCCGTACTTCTCGGCCAGGTCGGCAAGCGCGACGAGCTGATCGCCGGAGAGGCGCCCGCGCAGGACGCTGGCGCCGACGGACGATAGCCCGGGCTGCTTCTGCGGGTTGACGCCGACGTGGTCGCGGTAGATGTCGGCCGGAACGGCGTCCTCGCTGACGGGCGAGGGATCGAGCTTATAGCCGAGCTTCTCCTCGATGGCGGCCAGCATGGACTCAGCGGTCCAACCGTGCTTCATGAAGAGGTACTTGATGCGGGCGTGGGTGCGGCTCTCGCGCAGCGCGGTCTGCTCGCGGAAGATCGTGACGACGGCGGTGACGACGGCGAGCGCCTTCTCCTGGGGGATGAACGCCGGGATGCGCACTGCGATATGCGGCTCGGACGAGAGGCCGCCGCCGACGCGGAGGGTATAGCCGATCTCATCGCCGCGTTTGATTGCCGTGAGGGCGAGGTCGTTGATCTCCGGGTACGAGCACCAGAGCGGGCAGCCGGTGATGGAGATTTTGAACTTGCGCGGCAGGTTGTAGAACTCCGGGTTCGCGGTGAGGAAGCGCGCCACCTCGGTGGCAAGCGGGCTTGCGTCGATCAACTCGTGCTGATCGAGTCCGGCGAGCGGGCAGCCGGTGACGTTGCGGACGACGTCGCCGCAGGCGCCCTTGGGGGAGAGCCCGACCTCGGTGAGCGCATCGGTCACTTCGACCAGGTCGGAGATGGTGAGCCAGTGGAGCTGGATCGCCTGGCGAGTGGTGATGTCGGACAGGTTGCGCGCGAACTTCTGCGTGAGCTGCCCGATGGTGCGGAGCTGGTGCGAGGTCAGCAGGCCGTTCGGGATGCCGATGCGCATCATGAAGAACTCGGTCGTGACGCCTTCGCCGCCCTTGCCGCCGGTCACGCCGACGCCGTCGCCCTGGGTGTAGATGCCCCACCACTTGAAGTAGAGATTCGCCCAGGCAGGGTCGACGGTGTCGCGGCCGCCCTTGGCGTACTCGCGCACGTCGTTCCAGTTCTCCCACGGGTTCTTCAGGAGCTTGAGACGCTCGGACTTCTGGGCTTTGGTTTCCTTCAGGGGCGTTGCGGCGGGGGTGGCGACTGCGTCGGGCATCGGTGTTCCTTCTTCAGGGTCGGCTTGCAGAAAAGCCCACGTTCTGGACGTGGGCGCTCGAATCGGACTTTGCGTAAAAGGCGTTTAGAGCAAAGAGGACGGCGCCGCGGTCTGGCGACAACAGGGACAGACGTGGGCGGTGGGAATCATCTCTATCAGGGTACGGGGTTGGGGGAGTTGGGTCAAGGCTGGGACGCTGCCGGGAGTGATGCGGCCTTGGCCTCGGTGGCCTCTTCGAGTGTGATGCTGTGTTCGGCCAGCATTTTTTCAAGGATCACGCTGCGGCGTGCCAGCGCCCGATCAGGATGTCTGAAGGGCGAGAGTCGATTTGGAGACTGGACGAGGCCGACCAGCAGCGTACGCGCAGGTAGATCGAGCTCGTCGGGAGGTTCGTCGAAGTAAAAATGCGAGGCTTGAGCGATTCCGACCTGCCCATCTCCGAAATAGGCGCAGTTGAGGTAGATCGCCTGTCTCTGCTGCTTGGAATAGCTTGCCGCAATCGCGAACGATAGAAGCATCTCGTCGAAGTTTCGCCGGAGATTCTTATGGTCGGAGCAAAGCATCCCGCGCGCGATGCTGCTAGCGTAATGGCCCGACCTGCGTGGCGATGTGGAGAACACTTGCAGCAGCTCGCTCGTCTCATCTTCCGCAGGGCCTTCTGCTGCGGTCAAGGCAGGGAAGAACGGGGTGAGAGCAGCGGTTGGCATTACGACGAACTGGTCCTGAGTGCATGACGAAGTTGCAGTAACGGTCGTAGCGTGATCTGGCAGGAAGACGTTCAGAGACCCAGTCGACGGTAGGCTATGCATCTCAATCGCTGCCGCGAAAGCGAGGATGAGAAACGGAGTCGTTAGCAAGCATCCTGTGAACAAAAGGAGGATGCGTGTTCGGCGTCCGCTTGGGTGGGTGACAGCCAGTGCCGTCATCCGCCCCATACTCTGGAAAGAACCAGCTCAAAGCCGCGAACAGGTCCAGTGCCTTGTACGGAGGTGGGGTCTTCGTGAATCTCGGGTTGTTCGTTCGGGCGGTAGACCTCGATGACTTTACGCTGCGGATCGATAAGCCATGCGAGTTCGACGCCATTGTCCAGCCACGTCCGCATCTTGGATTGAAGCTCCGAAAGGCGGTCGCTTTCCGAGCGCAATTCGATGATGAACTCAGGTGTGATCCGGCCGAACACCTTCCGCTCTTCCGGGGGTAGTGCGTTCCAGCGGCTCCAGGAAACCCAGGCGGCATCCGGGCTGCGCATCGAGCTATCCGGCAGCGTGAATCCTCCATTGGAGTCGAAGACTTTGCCACGGCCGTCTGTACGCGCCCAGAAAATGAGTTCGGCGATAATTTCGGAGTTCCAACTGCTTCCTTCGAGCCCGCTTGGCGACATCACGATAAGCTCTCCATTGGCGTCCCGCTCAACCCGCAATATGTCGTTTTCGCTGCAAAAGCGCATCAACTCCTCGTCCGTCAACGGACGCTCAAAGCGCAGACGCACCGGGAACTCCGTTTCACTAAGAGAGATGTTCATGCGGGTAGTTTACTCCAGCTTTACGGACAGCGATGCCCGCGCTTGGTTAGTTCTTCCACCGTCTCCCGATTCGGATTCGACCGGCAAAGGGCTTCCACGGCGTCCTGCCGGTCGTGGGGCGAGCGGTCGATCAGGTCCAGCAGGAAGGGCGCGGCCTCCGGCTGACGCGTTAGCGCGATGGCCGACAGCAGAGCGCTGCGGAACCACTGGTTCGTGCGCGCGGTCTTGTCGAAGGTAGCGCGGAGTATGGCGAAGGCCTCGGGCGTGCGGGTCTCGGCGATGGCGATGGCGGCCTCGGCGGAGGCATCGTCGCCCAGCGCGAGGAACCGTGCGGCCCACGGGATCGCCTGCGGGCCTTCGAGCCGCAGCACGCCGGAGTAGCAGGCGCCGAGAAGCTCCGGTTCGTCGGACGCCAGCTCCGCGCGCAGGCGCAGCAGCAGCGCGGCGGAGTCCGAGCCCACCTGCTCGATGGCGCGCGCGGCGTTCACTCGCACGGTGAGAACCTTATCGGCGATAAGCTCGGTGAACCAGAGGAGGAGCTGGTGGCTACGCACCTCGCGGCACTGGACCAGCGCCAGCGCGCATGTGCCGCGGAGGGCGCCGGCGGTATCGGACGGTCCGCCCCAGGTTGGCTCAAGCTGAATGTGGCGCATGCCGGCGAGGAATAGCTCGGCGTCCTGAAACTCGAACTCGGCGAGGGTCTTGGCGATGTCGTTCTTCGCCCAGCACTGCGGGTCGGATTTCGCGGCGTCCTGCAGAAAGCGGTGGAAGGCCTCGGCCAGCGCTCCGCTAAGCGAGCGCAGGTTTTGCAGCGCGGTCAGGCGCGCGGCCTTGGCGACGAGGAAGTTGTTCCGTTGCCCAAGCGCCTTGCGCAGTCCGGGTTCCGCGGCCTCGGGCGTCAGATGGCGCAGTGCGTCCAGCGCCTCGGATTGAGCTTCAAATCCCTTGCTGGCCGCCATGCGACGCTACTCCGGGTGCGTGAGCGAGACCTGGTGCCGCACGTCCGATCCGCGAACCCAGAAGATGACATCCTCGGCGATGTTGGTCGCGTGGTCGGCCGCGCGTTCGAGATTGCGGCTGATGATGATGGCGTTCAGGCTCTGCTCCGCGACCAGCGGATGCTGCTGCATCACCGCGACCAGTTCGGCCTGCACGGCGCGGTTCATCTCGTCGATCTCTTCGTCCATTGCCAGCACCGATTCGGCCAGCTTCGCGTCGGCTTCGAGCAGCGCCTGCACGGCGCGGCGGATCATCACCCCGACCTTCGCTCCCATCGTTCTGATATCGACCGGCAGCGAGATCTGCGGGTAGTTGGCCATCGCGGCGGCGCGTTGCGCGATGTTGGCGGCCTGGTCGCCGATGCGTTCCAGGTCGCCGTTGATCTTGATCACCGACAGGATGAAGCGCAGGTCGATGGCCATGGGCTGCTCCTTGGCGAGCAGGTCGTGAGCCATCTCGTCGACCGAGGTCTCGGCGGCGTTGATCGCGGCCTCCACCTCGCGTACGTGGTTGCAGAGGCCTTCATCGTTCGTCAGGTAGGCCTCGAGCGAGAACTCGAGCGACTGCTGCGAGAGCGCGGCCATGGCGAGGAGCTTGTCCTTGAGGGCGACGAGTTGTTGCTGAAAGTTGATACGGGGCACTCGGGAGTCTCCTTACCTGAAGTTTCTATTGTGACGCACGTTGTGTGAATGGTGAGTTACATTTCGCTATTGATAGAGCAGGTACTTCCGGCGGCGGGCGTCGAACTCTTTCAAAGCGGGACTCCAGCTTGCGGCGATGGCGCGAGGATCGTCACCGCGTTCGATGGCGGCGAGCGTCGAGGCGCTGCACAGAATCGTCTGCGCCTTGGCAAGCTGGAACTCCGCGGGATAGAGCCGATGCAGCGCGGAGAGCAGCTCGATGCCGAACTCGGGCGCTTCGAAGGCTTTGCGGTCGGCGACCTCGAAGTGAACGCCGGGGATCGTCTGGCCGTGGCTGGGGTACTTGTTGGCGTCTTCGGCGACGGTCAGGGTGGTCGGGGTCACCCGGACGCCGGGGATATTTCTACCATTCAGGTAGTCGGCCAGCTCCTTCGATTGGATCCACGGGGCGCCGATGTGCTCGAAGGGTGTGTCGGTTCCTCGGCCTATGGAGATGTTCGTGGTCTCGGCAAGGCCGATGCCTGGGTAGAGAACGGCGGCGCGGGCGGACTTGAGATTCGGGCTGGGGTTGACCCAGGCAAGATGGGTGTCTCCGAAGAATTCGGCGTGGGACCAGTCTCGCATGGGAACGACGGTGACGGTCGCCTGCGATGCGATCTCCCCCTGGACGAACTTCGCCAGTTCGCCAAGCGTCATGGCGGGGGTGCTGGGCTCGACCATGTAATTCACGTAGGCCTCAAGCCCCGGATCGCTGATGGGTCCGTCGGCCGCGAGCGATGCGGTCAGCGTAGGCCGGTCGAGAACGATGATCTCGAGATCGTGGCCGTTCTTCTTCGCTGCGGCTGAGGCTTCGACGAAGTAGCCGACGATGCTCTCGTAGGTGTAGAAGCGGACGCCCGCGTCCTGCAGGTCGATGACGATGGCGTCGAGGTTGGCGAGGTCGGTTTGCTTCGGCCGCTTGTCCGATGGCTTTGGACCGTAGAGATTCAGGACCGGCAGGCGAGTGACGGCATCTTCCTCAGCCTTCAGGTGCTCCGTGTCCTGCTTGCCGAAGAGGCCGTGCTCGGGGGTGAACAGGGCTTTGAGCTGGATGGGCGCCGGCGCGTGGGCGAGGATGTCGACGGTGCGCCTGCCGTGGGAGTCGAGGCCGGTCTGGTTGGTGAGGAGGCCGATGCGGAGATGACCGTCGTGGCGCTTGGCGGCTTCTTTCAGCTCAACGAAGTTGGTTTGTTCGAGGACGTCGATGCCGGTGAGGGTCGCTGCTCCGGAAACCCACGTCTCAGAGGCGAGACGTGGGGCGTCCGGCTGTATCTCGCCGGAATCGGCTGTGACGATTACGTCATCGCAGATCGTTGAAACAGGGCAGGCGTGGATCGCCTTTGCCGCAGCCGTCGCGACCTGTCCGCGCAGAACCGAGATTGGTGCGCCGCCGCGTGGGTGGATGGCGTTCGCGAGCAGAATGACGTAGGTGTCGGTGGTCGGATCGATCCAGAGGCTGGTGCCGGTAAAGCCGGTATGGCCGAAGCTGCCGGGGTGGCCTTTGGTCGTGATGGGAAAGACCTCACCGCGCGGGCGGGAAAAGGCTGAGTTCAGATCCCAGCCGAGGCCGCGCGAGGCTGGCCCAGTAGTGGGCTTGCCGTCAGCGGTGAAGATGGTCGCGGTCTTGACGGCGGTGGAGGGCTCGTTCGGGCTGGTGGCGAGCTTCAGCGTAGATTGCTTGAGCGGAAACGGGCCTTTGTCGAAGAGCAGCTTGTCGAGCAGCGCCTGTGCGAACTTCGCGGTATCGGCCGCGGTGGAGAAGACTCCCGCATGGCCGGCGACCCCGCCCATGCGCCGTGTGGTGGGGTCGTGGACCGTGCCGCGCAGCAAGTGGTCGAAGAGAGGGTTGGTGGCGCTGGAGCCTTCATTGTCGTGTGCGGTAGGAGATGTACGTGGGTTTTTCTCCAGGGCCAAACGGATTAGGGCTGAATTTGCGCTCGAACTGCAACGTTGAGGCGGTCCTAAACGAGGGTCGGAATGTCCGTAGGGAGGAGGCTCCCAACTATAACTGGGGGAGCAGTAGCCGAAGATGGGGTGATACATCGTTTCCGCCATCTCCAACGGTTTGAAAACATGCTCCTTGGCGTAACTGTTGAGAGTCTCGCCGCTGATGGATTCAACCAATGCGCCGAGGGTGATGAAGTTGATGTCGGAGTATTTGAAGGTCACGCCTGCTGGCCCGTAGGGAACGGAGGCCATGGCGCGGCGGATGCCTTCGGCCTTGTCCGGCGTCGTGAGACCCCAGTCGTCCTTCAGGTCCACGTCCTCCGGCAGGCCGGAGTAGTGTGTCATCAGCTCGCGGACGGTGATCCTGTCCTTGCCGTTCTGGGCGAAGGCGGGCAGGTACTTCGCGACCGGTGCGTCGAGGTCGATCTTGCCCTGCTCGTAGAGTTGCAGGACGGCGACGGTGGTCGAAAGGACCTTGCTCAGCGAGGCCATGTCGAAGATCGTGTCTTCGGTCATGGGCTCGATGGACGGCTCAAGGGCGCGGTTGCCGTAGGCCCGTTCGAAGACGATGCTGCCGCCGTGGCCGATGACGACGACCGCGCCGGGCAGCTTCTTTTCCGCGATGGCCCTTTGGATGAGGGCGGAGACGGGGGTGAAGTCTGGGGCGATTCCAGAAGCAGGTCCTTCGGCTTCGCTCAGGATGACAGGTTTTTCGGCGCGTCCGAACGGCGTTGCCAGGAGCAGGATGAGCGCGGCGGCTGTGGCCTTGTTCAGCGATTGCTTGCGGAAGATGAGGCTGGCCAGGCTGCCCAGTGCGAAGGTGACCGACGAGCCGATGAGGACGAACCACGTAAACGCAATGTGAGGAATGGCGATGCCTCCGATCTGGCGGATGGGCGTGATGCTCGGCAGCCACAGGATGAAGTTCGTCGTGAAGCCGAAGACCATGCCTGCGATGGCGCCGGTCTGTGTGGCGTAGCGGGTCAGCGTGCCGAGCAGGAAGACGCCCAGCAGCGCGCCGTACGCGACGGACGCGATGGAGAGGCCGGTCTCGACGACATGGCCCTTGCCGC
Organism: Granulicella rosea; assembly: GCF_900188085.1. Classification (GTDB taxonomy): domain Bacteria; phylum Acidobacteriota; class Terriglobia; order Terriglobales; family Acidobacteriaceae; genus Edaphobacter; species Edaphobacter rosea. The sequence continues at coordinate 570,294 of NZ_FZOU01000002.1, read as the reverse complement.
CGTGCTGGATCGAGTAGACCGCGATGGCGAAGAGTACGACGGCCCAGAAGACGGTCGCCGTGCGCGAGATCAGCGTGCGTTCGGCGCCGTCGGCCTGCGGCCTCAGGTGCATGTAGAAGTCGACGACGGTCGTGCTGGCGAGCGAGTTTAGCGCGGCCGACAGGTTCGACATCGCCGCGGCCAGAATCGCCGCGACCAGCAGCCCGGCGACGCCGTGCGGCATCTGCTGCACGATGAAGCTGGGGAAGATGCGGTCGCTCGACGCGAAGACCTGTGGGTGCAGACCGTAGAAGACGAACAGTCCGGCGCCGATCAGCAGGAATAGTGTGAATTGGAAGAAGATGACCACGCCGCTCGACAGCAAAGCGATACGCGACTCGCGCAGGTTGCGTGCGGCGAGCATGCGTTGGACCATCAACTGATCGGTCCCGTGGCTCGCCATGGTCAGGAAGCTGCCGCCCAGCAGTCCTGCCCAGAAGGTGTAGTTCTGCGTGAGGTTCAGGCTGAAATCGAGCATGTGGAACTTGTGCAGCGGCGCGGCGACCGCGTGGATCTGCGTCCAGCCGCCGGGGATGTGCGCGCCCAGGGTGAAGAGCGCGACGACCGTCCCGGCCACGTACAGGCCCATTTGGACCACGTCGGTCCAGATGACCGCCGCCATGCCGCCTTCGAAGGTATAAAGCAGCGTCAGCGCGGAGATGATGGCGATCGAAAGCGTGTCTCCCGTGCCGATCGCGATGCCGACGACGATGGAGATGGCGAAGACGCGTACACCCTCCGCCGCCGCGCGCGTGATGAGAAACAGCCCGGCGGTCACCTTGTGCAGCGTGTGGCCGAAGCGCTGGTCGATGAGCTGGTAGGCGGTGAGCATCTCCCCGCGGAAGTAGCGCGGCAGGAAGAGCAGCGCTACCAGCACGCGTCCGACCATATAACCAAGGACGACTTGCAGGAAGCCGAAGTCGCCCCCAAAGGCGACGCCGGGGATCGACACGATGGTCAGGGTGCTGGTCTCGGCCGAGACGATCGAAAGCGCGATGGCCCACCAGGGGATCGTGTTGCCGGCCAGGAAGTAGGTCTTCAGCGACCTGTCCTGCTTGCCCGCCTTCTTCGAAAAGCGCAGACCGAAGACCGTGATCGCGACCAGGTACGCGGCGACCAGCGCGAGGTCAACCGGGGCGAGCCGGGTGGGCGGGGCGATCCAGGTGGAAAGAAGCGCGAGACCGAGCGTGGAAATGCTGCTGGGCAAAGGGGCAATCTCCGAGGTGTTGACTCATCATAAACGGCGTTGAGCGTGGTGGGAGATGCTGGTCGGACCAATCGTGTGCCGCTTGGATTACACTGCTTGCGCTGACGAAAGACGAGGCGCAAGGGAATGGCGAAGCAGTTGGAACGGCGTGGATTTTTGAAGCTGGCTGCGGCCGGCGTGGCGGCTGTGCCTTTGGCATCGGCGATGGACGGTCTGGCGATGGGCAAGATTCCGCCCGTACCCGCCGCGAAACCGACTCCGACGCTGAGCCTGAGCGTGCGGGACTACGGAGCGGTGGGCGACGGCGTGGCGAAGGATACGGCGGCGATCCAGCAGACGATCGATCGCGTCTCGGTCTTCGGCGGCGGCGAGGTGGTGGTTCCGGCGGGGACGTACCTGATCGGCGGCATCGCGTTGCGGTCCAGGGTCCTGCTGCGGCTGGAGAAGGACGCCGTGCTGATGGGCTCGGCGGAGTTTGCCGACTACCCGGTCGCGCAGGTGCGCTGGGAGGGCCGCTGGATTCAGGGCCATCTTGGACTCATCCACGCCATCGATGCGGTCGACACGGGCATCGTCGGGCCGGGCAAGATCATGGGCAATCACGCGCTGGGCGGGCGTCCGACGAAGGAGCAGCCGCTGCGTCATCCTTGCCTGGTCGAGCCGATCAACTGCCAGCGGCTCCGTTTCGAGGACTTCTCGACCGACTACTTTCGCATGTGGTCGATGCATCCGACGAACTGCGAGGACCTGACGTTCCGGAACCTGACGATCCGCTCGACCGGAGGCAATGGCGACGGGATCGACGTGGACTCATGCCGGCGGGTGAAGATCGACAGATGTGATATCGCGACCGGCGACGACTGCATCTCGGTCAAGAGCGGGCGCGGCGCGGAGGGCTTCACGCTGCTGCGGACGAGCGAGGATATCGAGATCACGAACTGCACCTTCGCGGACTCGATCTTTGCCTGCATCGGCATTGGGAGCGAGACCTCGGGCGGCATACGCAATGTGCGAATCGCGCATTGCACCTTCACCTCGGCCGCGACGCACGCGATCTATATCAAGAGCCGGCCGGGTCGCGGGGCGTTCATCGAAGACATCACGGTCGACGACGTGACCGCGGCAGGGATGAAGCTGGGCTTCCTGCGCTTCAACCTGCTGAACAGCGGGATTCAGGACGAGTATGCCGTCGGCGGCCCGGTGGGAATCCCCACGGCGAAGAACTTCAAGTTCAGCAATATCAAGGTGACGGAGTGTCCCGTGCTGGTCGACGGCACGGCGATTCACCCCTCGAAGCCTCTGGAGGGATTTGTCTTCGAGCACGTGTCTGGCGTCTGCGCGAAGGGAATCTCGCTGGCGAATGTGCACGGTGCGGTGATTCGTGATGTGACGGTGCAGGTCTCGGACGGGCCGTTGCTGAGTGTCTCGAATGTGACCGGGATGGGGCTGAAGGATGCGGTGAAGGTGGATCCGCCGAAGCCGACGCCGGATGTGCCGGTGGCTGAGTATCGGCTGCATTGAGGCAATGACAACAGCAGATTCCCTGCGGGAATGAAAAACAATAGGAGCTTTTTCCTTTCTTGCCTGTCATCCTCGCAGAGGATCTGCTTCTGTCTTATCGATTGACTAATTGCCCGTGCAGGTACGTCGCCTCCAGCGCACCCTCCGCCGAGTAGACATTGAAGTGCGCCGGATTGCCGGGCTGGATCGATCCGACCCTTGAGCCGATGCCGAGCATCGCCGCTGGGTGGTGGCTCGCGCAGCGCGTGGCCTCGTCGAGCGATGCGCCGGTGAAGCGTCGCAGGTTCGTCACGGCGCGGTCGAGCGTCAGGACCGAACCGGCCAGCGTCTCCGGATTCGAGACCAGCGAGCAGCGGCCGCCGTGGACGTTCACCGCAAGCGAACCCAGCTTGTAGACGCCGTCGGGCATGCCCGTGGCGGCCATGCCGTCGGTGACGAGGATGGCCTTTTCGGCCTTCAGGCGCAGCCACATCCGCACCAGCGCGGGATCGACGTGGATGCCGTCGCAGATCAGCTCCGCGTAGACCTCCTGACGATCCAGGACAGTCCCGAGGACGCCGGGCTCGCGATTCTCGATAGGGCGCATGGCGTTGAAGGCGTGTGTCGCGGAGGTCGCGCCGGCCTCGATGGCGGCGAGCGTCTCGGCGGCGGTGGCGTTGGTGTGGCCCATGCTGATGCGGACGCCCTGCGCGGTCGCGTGCGCGATCATCTCGTTCGCGCCGGCGATCTCGGGCGCGAGCGTGACGAGCTTGATGTGTCCGCGCGCGGCCTGCTGGAAGCGCTCGAAGAGTTCGACCGACGGCTGCTGAAGCAATTCCGAGGGGTGGACGCCGCGGCGGACGTGGGAGAGGAACGGACCTTCGAGGTGGATGCCCAGCGGTGTCGCCTGGTCGCCGGGCGTGGGCGATTCGATCAGCGTGGCGAGGCGGTTCAGCGCGGAGAGCGTATCGTCGATGGTCGCGGTGACGGTCGTGGGAAGGTAGTGCGCGACGCCGCGCGTGGCGAGGAAGAGCTGGATCGCGCTCAGCCCGGCAGGCGAGGCGTCCATGACGTCCTGGCCTGCCGCGCCGTGGATGTGGATGTCGAAGAAGCCTGCGGTAAGCGTCTTGTCGCTGCGGATGCTGGCGTCGGTCGAGATGTCGGCGATGCGGCCGTCGTCGTCGATGGTGATGGCGGGGTATTCGATCGTGCCGACGGAGGTGACAAGGGTGCGTGCAGTAAGGGTGGTCATGTTCGCCTACAGTGTACGTCCGTGACGCGGTTAGCGTGTGGGCGCGGGGATGCCAAGCTCTGACGCGGTGGGCAGTGTCTTCGAGTCGGCCCACTGGCGCTGTGCCACACGCACCTTGTCCATGCGGCCGATCCACAGGGCGACCGTCGCGTCGTAGTGCTCGAGAACCGGACGCAGGCCGGAGGGGCGATTCGAGGCAAGCCATGCGGACTCGAAGAGATCGCGGAGTTGGCTGTAGCCGTAGGTGAGGTCCTGAATGCGGCCGTTGACGCCGTTGATGTCCGAAAGCTCGCGAGATACGGTGCGCTTCAGCTTCGGATCGGTGGAGTTCGAGGCGAGATAGGCGCGCGAGTAGCCAGCGGCCATCTCGTCCGCAAGCTGGAACTTGAGAGCGAGGAAGTCGATGCGGCGCGCGCCCAGCTCCATGGCGTCGATCGCGTCGGGCTCGCGGAGGTTCGAGGTCGCCGCGCCGTAAACACTGGCATCGTAGAACGTTCCCGGAGCCGAGGTCGCGAGGGGTGGATGGTGGCCGCTCGCGGCCTTCGCCTGCGCAATCAGGACGAGCGCGTTTTCGGCGTCGAGGCGCACCGCGCTCGCGAGCGGCCGCAGCTTCGCGGCCATCGTCTGCCCGTCCTTCGACCACGGATCGACCCAGAAGAGACCGTCCGTACCCTCGGTGTTACCGATGATCTTCGCGTCGTGCAGCAGCGCCATGGCGTCGGTCAGCTTCATCTGCGCCTGGTCGATCAGGCCCGTGCGGTCGCCGTGGAAGACCTCGCCGAAGCTCTGCTGGAAGGCCGGGATGGAGCTCTGGCCGGGCTGCCAGGCCGCGGCCGCGCCAAAGAGCACGCCGTACCAGTTCATATTCACGAGGGATTCGCCGTCGTCGTTCCACTCGGTGTTGAGCTGGCCGGTGGCGCCAAGGCGCTGGCCGTCGTATGTGAACTGCTGAATGTCTTCGAGCGCCATCTGCTGGTTGGGGTAGACCTGCCGGTAGTTGTTGACGGCTGGCGCGACCCATGTCTCGAAGCCTGCGTCGCGGAACGGATGGAGCGCCTTCTCGAACGCCCGCGGATTCTTCGCGTCGTAGGTGTAGCCCCAGGCCACGGCGACGGTCTGGTCCTTGAAGCTCTGCGGCATGGCTTTGAGCAGCGCGGGCGAGTCCTGGGCGACGTCTCCCCAGAAGAGGATGCGGCGGTTCAGAGGCTTGAGCGTGTTGACGATGTTATCGAGAAAGTCGAGGTAGACGGCAGCCAGCCCGCGCGCGTCCACGGCCGGCTTGGTCTGGCCGATGCCGAGGTCGATGGTTTCATCCGCCCCAATGTGCAGGAACGGGCCGGGGTAGAGGCCGGCGAGTTCGGTGAACATCTGGCCGATGACCTTGAGCGAGCCGGGCTGGCCTGGCGCGAAGACGGCGCCGTGCGGCGTCTCGGCGATGGGCGCGTAGGTCTCCCAGATCAGGTCGTGGCGTAGATGGCCGAAGGCCTCCTGCTCGGGCACGATGGTGACGTGATATTGCCGGGCGAAGGTCACGAGCGCTCGCGCATCCTCGGCCGAGATGCTGCCGCCCGGAGGCGCGGGCAGGGGATTCGATGCGTACTGCTGGGTGTGCTCGAAGTATGGACTATAAAGGTTGACCTTATAGGCCGCGAGCGTGCGAATGAGCTTCTTCTGGAACTCGAGCGTGGGTACAGGGCCACGCGAGATGTCGTCGTGGTAGCCGCGATACTTCATCGCCGGCCAGTCGCGGATGGCAACCGGATGGATCGCGGCCTGAGCGCCGTCGCCGGTGATGAGCTGCTTGACCGTCTGGACGCCGTAGAAGAGGCCTTCGGCCGTGACGGCGGTGACGGTCAGGGCGGCGCTTGTAGCGGAGATGGTGTAGCCCTCGGGCCTCATCTCGGCCGTAAAGTTGGCGTCCGGCCTCCGGACGAGCTGGATGGTGTATGCGTTGCCCGAAAGGGTCGGGATGTTGCGCGCGCTCAGCTCCTTGCTCAGGTCGTCGGCGGCGAACTTATCGTCCGCGCCTTCGGCGGTCTGACAGGTGGCGCAGGCGATGTGGACGCCCAGCGGCAGCGTCACGCTGGCCGCGACGCCCGGAGCGGTATGCAGCTCGCGGGGAATCGGAATCAGCTTCGGCGCCTGGCTCGGCGTTTGAGCCTGCAGATGGACGGCGGGCAGAGCCAGCAGGGCAGACAGGACGACGGCTTGGGCGCGGGGCGACAACATAGTCCAAGACTAACCCGCAAGCTGTTTGAAACGGGGATTTTCGACGTCGAGTGACGGAATCAGGCTCGATTCCGGCGGCCGCGCCAATATGAATATCCCGTGAATCTACCCCGTAAGTGGTAGGAATTTATCGTTCCGTTACATGAACTGGGAAGAATCGAGTTCAAAGAGCAACTGACACCGAGAGCGCAGGGCGGCGAGGCCGTGCCCATGCGTCACTCCTTGCCGGCATTGTTCTTGTAACCCAGAGAGGTTCCATGACGAAGCAGATGAAGGCCGCCCTGACCGCTGTGCTGATCGCAGGCACGCTGTCCGCGCAGGCGCAGACTACGACGACTCCCACGGCGAAGAAGAAGGCGAAGACCTCGAAGACCGCCAAGAAGGCAAAGGCTCCCGCCGAAAGCGCCCTTACCCGTGAACTGCGCGAGATGCGCGAGAAGCAGGCGGCTCAGCAGGCACAGATCGATAGCCTGAGCCAGCAGGTAGCGGCCAAGGATGCCGCCCTTGCGACGGCACAGAGCTCCGCGGCCAAGGCCGAGAGCGATGCCCAGACCGCGAACGCCCAGGTTCAGGGCGTTTCGAGTAGCGTACAGGCCAACACGGATGCGGTGAACTCCGTCAAGTCCGACGTCAGCGACCTGAAGACCGCGAATGTCGGCCTCGCGACGACGATCAGCGCTACCAAGACCGAGCTGACCGAGAAGATCGACAGCCCGCTGGCCCTGCACTACAAGGGCATCACCATCACGCCGGTTGCGTTCTTCGCCTTCGAAGGCGTGTGGCGCGAGCGTTCGGTGAACTCGGACATCAACACCCCCTTCAACTCCATCCCGTTCCCGGGCGCGACCGAAGGCCATGTCAGCGAGCTGAACTTCTCCGGACGCCAGAGCCGCCTCGGCGGTTTGTTCGAAGGCAACGCCGGTACGTTCAAGCTGTCGGGTTACTTCGAAGCCGACTTCCTCGGCACGGGCACCTCGTCGAACAATAACCAGTCTGACAGCTATGTCCTGCGCCAGCGCCAGATCTGGGGCCAGGCCGCAACCCAGGGCGGCTTCACCGTCACTGGCGGTCAGATGTGGTCGCTCGTCACCGAAGACGGCAAAGGCGCGGACAACCGCACCGAGAAGCTGCCGAACACGGTCGACCCCCAGTACATGGTCGGCTTCTCGTGGACGCGTCAGCCAGCTCTCCGCCTTCAGCAGAAGTTCGGCGACTATAAGACCGGCGCCTTCACCATCGCGGCGTCCGTCGAGCAGGCGCAGATCACCAACTTTACGGTATCCAGCACGGTCAGCGCGGCGATTCCGGTCCAGTACTTCTTCGGCGGTCCCGGACAGAACGGCGGTCTGTACAACGCTGCCGGCAACATCGGCAACGGCAATACCGCCAGCACGTCCGGCATTACCAACTACGCGAACAACGTCGCTCCCGACCTCGTGTTCAAGGCCGCCTACGACAACAAGTACAGCCACTTCGAACTGGGTGGTCTCGCCCGCTTCCTCCGCGACTACTACTACTCGGTGACCTCGCTGACCGGCACGGCCGCCTTGCCGGTCTACGCCTACGGCTCGGTGGAGCAGCACAACACTAAGTCTGCCGGCGGCGTCTTCGGCAGCGCGCGGGCTTCGGCCAGCAAGTATTTGGATGTTGCGATTCAGGGTATGGCCGGCACCGGCGTAGGCCGTTACGGCTCCGCCCAGCTCGCCGACGCGACTCTGCGTCCGGATGAGACGATCGAGCCCATCAAGAACTACCACGGTATGTTCTCGCTCGAAAGCCACCCGACGAAGAAGCTCGACGTTTACTCCTACTACGGTGGCGAGTACGCCAAGCGGACGATCTACGCGGTCAATCCGACTGGCGGCGGAACCGACCTCATCGGCTACGGCGCGCCGAACCTCAGCGACACCGGATGCTACACACCTGCGACGAACGTCGTCTCCGGCGGCAGCGCGGGCAGCGACGGTTCGCTCTCCACGGTCGGCTCCTGCGCCTCGCCGACCAAGTACATCCAGGAAGGCATGATCGGCTTCACCTACCGCGTCGTCAACAGCCCGAAGTTTGGCCGCCTGCAGTATCAGGCGACTTACAGCCTGATCCAGCGCCAGCTCTGGTCTGGCGTCGGCAGCGCGACCACCCCGGTCAGCCCGCGTGCCCAGGACAGCATGATCCACTTCGGCATGCGTTACTACATTCCGTAAACAGCACTTCCTTTCGCAAAGAGGCGCCCGCAACCGGGGCGCCTCTTCTTTTTGCGTCGTAATTTCATGGAAGTTGCGAAGATTCACAGCCGGTGGTCAGTCCAATTTGATAGGCTGCTTAGGTTGGACGTGTTGCGTTGTTTGCAGTTCGAAATTCGGAAGTATTCAGGACGGGTCAATCATGTTGCATGAGCATAGGCTTTTCCCTGCGGAGGGCGCGGCCCGTTCGGTCGCCGCCAAGCTGTACGAGACAGTGAAAGATCTGCCGATCATCTCTCCCCACGGCCACACCGATCCGCAGTGGTTCGCGGAGAACAAGCCGTTTCCGAATCCGACGGCGCTGTTTCTGCAGCCGGACCACTATATCTTCCGCATGCTCTACTCGCAGGGCATTCCGCTGGAGTCGCTGGGCGTACCGCAGGGCGGCGCCAAGGGCGATCCAGCCGCAGCCGGTCAGGTCGACCCGCGCGAGGCCTGGCGCATCTTCGCGAAGAACTACTTCCTCTTCCGCGGTACGCCGACCCGCATCTGGCTGGACTACGCGTTTTCGACCCTCTTCGGTCTGACCGAGCGCCTGGGCCCGGGCAACGCAGACGAGTACTACGAGATCATCGCGGCCAAACTGAATACGCCGGAGTTTCTGCCGCGCGCGCTCTTCGACCGGTTCAAGATCGAGGTGCTCGCCACCACCGACGCCGCCGTCGACGATCTGAAGTGGCACCAGCAGATCAAGGACTCCGGCTGGGGCGGGCGCGTGTTGCCCACCTTCCGCCCCGATGCCGTCATCGACGCCGAGTACCTCGGCTTCCAGGAGAACATCCAGAAGCTGGGCGAGATCGCCGGCGAGGACGTCGCGACCTACAAGGGCTACCTGAACGCCCTGCGCAAGCGCCGCGCCTTCTTCAAGAGCATGGGCGCCACCGCGACCGACCACGGCCACCTGACCGCGCTGACCGCCGATCTCTCCGAGACCGACGCGTCGAACCTCTACGCCCGCATCTACTCGGGCAAGACGCAGCCTGGCGATGTGGAGCTCTTCCAGGCGCAGATGCTGACCGAGATGGCCGGCATGAGCGTCGAAGATGGCCTTACGATGCAGCTACATCCGGGCAGTGTCCGCAACCATAACTTGAAGGTTTACGAGAAGTTCGGACGCGACAAGGGCGCCGATATTCCGTCTCCGACCGAGTATGTGCGCAGCCTGCGTCCGCTGCTCTCAAAGTACGGCAACGAGCCGAACTTCACCATGATCCTCTTCACGCTGGACGAGACGACCTACTCGCGCGAGCTGGCCCCGCTGGCCGGACACTACCCCTGCCTGCGCCTCGGCCCAAGCTGGTGGTTCCACGACTCGCCCGAGGGCATGATGCGCTTCCGCGAGCAGGCCACCGAGACAGCCGGCTTCTACAACACGGTCGGCTTCAACGACGATACGCGCGCGTTCCTGTCGATCCCGGCACGGCACGACGTGGCTCGCCGGGTGGACTCGGCGTTCCTTGGTCGGCTCGTGGCAGAGCATCGTCTGGACGAGGATGAGGCGTTCGAGCTGATTCAGGACCTGACGGTGAACCTGGTGCGGAAGGCTTACCGGCTGTAGATAACTTGAATCTTCTTCTTGGATGAGGCGAGAGATGTCCTTTAGTATGAATCCGCTTGCTCTCGCCTCATCGATCTGGGATGAAGTCGTGAGCGGTGTATGGCAGCGAGAGTTCGGTAGCCATCCCACACCTCCGGAACTGCACCATTATGCAAAGCTGCCCGCTGTATTGGGAATCATCGAGAATCAATGTTTTTGGTCTAAATCTCTGGCAGACCAAGAGGACTCAACAGAATTGAGCCATGGTATCGGCTGGATGCAAGATGAGCTTGAACGGCGGCTCCCGCTCGGGCTACCGTTTTTCGCGAAGGCTGTATTAGAGGAAATTCCGGCTTTTCTCAAGAGTAGAAAGTCGTGGACATTCATCACCTGTTTCTGCGATGAAGACGCGTCAGACTACCATTGGAAGAGGTTTGGCAACTTTAGGCTGACTTTGCCATTTTCAAGCTCCATAGAGTACGGCCTTCAATCGAGTGCTTGGGGAAGCGAAAGGTGGTATCAGCCTGTTATTTATGACCATACTGAGCAGGGAAGAATCGTTTCTGAATCAGTCGATGCAATTCTGAGAGCAATTCAGCGATTCACAGTTGGCGATCCCGGAGGTCCTTGGATTCAGTCGATGGCGAAGGAATGCGCAAGAGACGCTGGCCAATTGCTTTTAGTTTTGCTCGCCGGATTCAAAAACAAAATTTATGAGGCGGAAAAGGAGTGGCGATTGGTGACGACTCCGAAGTTCGCGATTGCCTCATCGGCCCCCAAGATGTCCGATGAGGGATTCGCACGAGCGATTCTACAAAACCCACGGCGTATCGAGCTGAAATTGCCTTCCAGAAACGATCAGTACGGCAGATGGATGCGGCCGGGACTGCCGTTCACTAAGGTGAAGCAGTATCCGAAGGTATTTAGTTCAACGGCCCATGAAGAAATTCGAAATCTCATGTCTAAGCACGATTTCGTTGATGTTGAATGTAGCTAGCTTTCCAATCACTGCGCAGTCTTTATGAAGTTTAGGATAGATATCAAATGAGTTTATTTTTCAGCGCCGGATCGCCCACCACCGAACTGTCTCCGGCTGAGGTCAAGGCCGGTCTATTCAGCGCGCTCGAACAACTGGGCGCGAAGAACCGCGTCCTGGCTGTGCCGCCGGATTTCACCCGCTTTCACTCACAGGCCGGTGTGCTGACCGACTATGCCTACGAGTTCTACGGCGACAAGATGGCCGACGTGCTGCCCGCCCTTGGCACGCACAAGGCGATGACCGACAAGGAGCTGGCGACGATGTTTCCCGGCACGCCGCGCGATCTCTTTCGCGTACACGACTGGCGGAACGACATCGTCACGCTGGGCGAGGTTCCGGGCGAGTTCATGTTCGAGGTTTCCGAGGGCAAGCTGGACTACACCTGGCCCGCGCAGGTGAACAAGCTGCTGCGAGACGGCGGCCACGACCTGATCCTGTCCATCGGGCAGGTGGTGCCGCACGAGGTCGTCGGCATGGCGAACGGTTCGAAGAACATCTTCGTCGGCACAGGCGGCGTGATGGGCATCCACCGCTCGCACTTCCTTGGCGCGGTCTACGGGATGGAGCGCATGATGGGCCGCGCGGATACGCCTGTCCGCCGCGTGCTGAACTATGCGAGCGAGCACTTCGCGACATCGCTTCCGCAGATTGTGTATGTGCAGACAGTCGTCAACAAGAACGCGGAAGGAAAGCTCGTCATCCGCGGCATGTACATCGGCGACGACAACGAGTGCTTCGAGCTGGCCGCGGCGCTCAGCCTGAAGTGCAACTTTTTGATGATGGACCGCGAGATCAAGAAGGCGGTCGTCTTCCTCGATCCGCACGAGTTCCACTCCACCTGGCTGGGCAACAAGAGCGTCTACCGCACGCGCATGGCGCTCGCCGACGACGCGGAGCTGATCGTGCTGGCGCCGGGCGTGAACACCTTCGGCGAGGACGGCGCGATCGACCTGCTGATCCGCAAGTACGGCTACTGCGGCACGCCCGGTACGCTCGAAGCGGTGAAGAACGACGCCGACTTGGCGGGCAATCTGAGCGCGGCGGCTCACCTGATCCATGGTTCGAGCGAGGGCCGTTTCACCATCCGGTACTGCCCGGGCCACCTGACGCAGGCCGAGATCGAGGGCGTTCACTTCGCCTACGGCGACCTGGCCGAGTACACCGCGAAGTACGATCCCGAGGTTCTGGTCGACGGCTGGAACATGGTCGACGGCGAGGAGATCTTCTACATCTCGAACCCCGCGCTCGGCCTGTGGGCGTACGAAGGCCGTTTTAAGGACTGATGTAGTTGCGGGTTTTGCCATCGTGCCGGTATGCTTGGTGGCGGTGAATGTCCAAATTGGTTAGACCATTTTTGGTTGTTCGATTCGGGTAGGACTGCAAGAGCAGCGGAATACGGAGAGTGTGATGAGTGACGGTTTGAAGCTTCCCAAGTTTTCGGTCGGTACAGGCGACCGGTTTGCGCACCAGGCAAAAGCGCAGCTTACTGCGTGTATCCTCGCGGCTGACGCGGGTGTCGAGGTCGTTCCGGTGTGGAACAAGTCCAACCGCGAGCACATGATTATCGGTTCGGAGCCCAGCGCGACCCGCGCGGCCGCCGACGCAGCGGTAAAGGAGCTTGGCTGGACCAAGCCATACTTCCTCGATGCGGACCACATTAACCTTAAGACGGTCGGCCGCTTCCTCGACCCGTGCGACTTCTTCACGCTCGACGTGGCCGACCTGATCGGTCAGCCGGCGAAGGATGAGGATGTGACGGCGTTCCTGTCGGCCCATCCGGAGCTGGTCGGCACCGTGACCATTCCTCACGTCGACGAGCCGTTCAAGACCGATAAGGCCTTCGTCGAGGGCGTGGCGCACAAGTTCCTCGCGGCCGTGAAGCATGCGGGCGAGATCTACCGCCTTCTGCTCGAGAACAAGGGCGCGGGGCGCTTCGTGCCGGAGATCTCGATGGACGAGACCGACTATCCGCAGACGCCGGTCGAGCTGCTCATCATTCTGGCCATGATCGCGGACGAGAAGATTCCGATCCAGACGATCGCGCCGAAGTTCACCGGCCGCTTCAACAAGGGCGTCGACTACGTCGGCGATGTCGCCCAGTTCACCAAGGAGTTCAACGAGGATCTGGCGGCAATTCAGTACGCCATCTCGAAGTATGGCCTGCCGGATAACCTGAAGCTCAGCGTTCACTCGGGCTCGGACAAGTTTTCGATCTACAAGGCGATCTACGAGGGCGCCAAGCGCTTCAACATGGGCGTTCACCTGAAGACGGCGGGCACGACCTGGCTCGAAGAGCTGATCGGCCTGGCTGAGGCTGGCGGTTCGGGGCTCGAAATCGCCAAGGAGGTCTACGCCGAGGCGTTCGCTCACTCGGCTGAGCTCTGCGCGCCCTATGCGACCGTGATCGACATCGATCCGGCGAAGCTGCCGACGCCCGAAGAGGTGAATGGCTGGACCAGCGAGCAGTACACCTCCGCGCTCCGGCACGACCAGTCGAACCCGGCCTACAACCAGAGCTTTCGCCAGTTGCTGCACGTTGGCTTCAAGGTGGCGGCGAAGATGGGCCGCAAGTACCTCGATGCGCTCGAGGCCAACGAGGAAATCGTTGCCAAGAACGTGACGACGAATCTCTTCGAGCGCCACATCAAGCCGGTCTTCCTCGGCCTGTAAAAAGGGTGTAGGGTACAAAGGGGTAGGGTGTGAGACACCTTGCCCCTTTTCAACTTCATACGGGGATTTGGAATGATTGTTGTTTTGATGGGGGTTAGCGGATCGGGCAAGACGACCATCGGCACACGCCTGGCGGAGCAGATCGCCGCGGGATTCGCCGATGCGGACGACTACCATCCGTTGGCGAACAAGCAGAAGATGGCTGCGGGCAATCCGCTGAACGACGAAGATCGTCAGCCGTGGCTCGAGACGTTGAACGAGCTGATGAAGGGCTGGTACAAGGACGGCAAGGGTGGCGTGCTGGCCTGCTCGGCGTTGAAGGCGAAGTACCGCGATACGCTGGCGTCCGGAATGCCGCATGGCGCGGTCACGTTCGTGCATCTGGATGGCTCGAAGGACATGATTGCGGAGCGGCTCGCAGCCCGGTCGCACGAGTACATGAACCCGAAGCTGCTGGAGAGCCAGCTGGCGACGCTCGAACCGCCGACGGACGCCTTCACCATCGTCAACGACCGCACGCCGGACGAGATTGTGGCCGACATCCTGGCCCACGTCGCCGGAATTCGCACCAGTTTGAAGTAAACGAAAAATACGAAAGAGAGAATCATGGGACATCCGCTGTTCGATCTGAAGGGCAAGGTTGCGGTAGTAGTGGGCGGTACCTCCGGCATTGGGCTGGCGATGGCGATCGGTCTGGCTGAGGCGGGCGCGGACGTGGTGGCGACCTCGCGCCGGCAGGAGCAGGTGGATGAGGCTGCGGCAACGATCGAGTCCAAGGGTGTAAAGGCGCTGCGTCTGACCTCGGACGTGGGCGACCGCGCCAGCCTGCAGACGCTGTGCGACGAGACGCTCAAGGCCTTCGGTAAGGTCGATATCCTCATCAACTGCGCGGGCAAGATCAAGCGCGAGCCGACCCTGACCGTCTCCGAAGAGACCTGGGACGACATCATGGACACGAACGTGACCGGCACGCTGCGCGCCTGCCAGATCTTCGGCAAGGTCATGATCGAAAAGGGTTACGGCCGCATCATCAACATTGCGTCGCTGAATACGTTCGTCAGCCTGAAGGAAGTGACCGCCTATGCGGCGAGCAAGGCGGCGGTCGGCGCGCTGACCAAGTCGCTGGCGGTGGAGTGGTCATCGCTGGGGGTGACGGTAAACGCAATCGCCCCGGGCGTCTTCCGCACGGCGCTGAACCAGAAGCTGCTGGACGAGAGCGAGCGCGGCAAGGAGCTGCGCATGCGTACTCCGATGGGTCGCTTCGGCAAGACCGAGGAACTCGTCGGCTCGGCGATCTATCTCGCGAGCGACGCCTCGAGCTTCGTCACCGGTGAGATTCTGGTCGTCGACGGCGGCTTCCTGGCGAGCGGCGTCAACCAGTAAAGACGGATAGATACGAAAAAGGCCGGGACGGATATCCGTTCCGGCCTTTCCGTTTGGATCCAGGAATTGCGACGGGTGAGAAGAAGCTGGCCCGAGTTTGACTCCGGCTGGTTCGACCGAACGATTCCAAGTCAGCACCGTTCCCAGGCCAAAGTCTTAGTGGGTGACGCGGAGTGTCTTCTTCACCCGAATCTTAGTCGGGTCGTAGCGCAGGACCGCGATGCTGGGCGGGATGATCGCGAGCAACACCAGTATTCCTGCGGTAATTTCGGCTGTATCCAGTGGTCCCTGGAGGCGCAGCATGGAGAGTCCAGCGGCGACGGCAAGGATGGAAAACACGATATTGAAGCGTGCAACGGGTTTGGCCCAGGATCTTTCCTCGAACGGGAGCATGGCGTACCTTCTTTCCGGTCGTATAGTTGCGCGGCCTGGAACGATCTTCCTTACTTTTGATGCACGTTTCGAGCAGCGCGTGCGATCAGCGTAGAAGTGTAGGCCGCTCCGAAGCCGTTGTCTATATTGACAACGGAAATGTTGGGACTGCAGGAGTTAAGCATGCCCAGCAGCGCTGCCGCTCCGCCGAAGCTCGCGCCGTAACCAACCGAGGTCGGCACGGCGATGACCGGAACGCCAACCAGACCGCCGACCACCGAGGGCAGCGCGCCCTCCATTCCTGCGCAGACGATGACTACATCGGCGGCGGCAAGCTGGTCCTTTACGGCCAGCAGCCGGTGCAACCCGGCGACGCCCACATCATAGAGCCGAATGACCTTCGCGCCGAAGATCTCGGCGGTGACGGCTGCCTCCTCCGCCACCGGCAGGTCGCTCGTGCCCGCGCAGAGCACGGCGATGGTCCCTCCGGTCTCGCCCGCGACAGCGGAGCCGGGAAGCGTGACGCAGCGCGCAAGAGCGTGGTACTCGGCTGCGGGAACCGCCTGCGCGATGGCCGCGTAGGCCTCGGGCGTCGCGCGGGTCGCGAGCACGGCCACGCCCGAGGCGGCGAGGCTGGCGAAGATTTCAGCGGTCTGGGCGGGCGTCTTTCCCGCGGCATAGACGACCTCCGGCAGGCCGGTGCGCAGGCTGCGATGGTGGTCGACGCGGGTGTGGCCGAGGTCTTCGAAGGGCAGGGTAGCGAGCCGCTCTGACGCGGCCTCGGGGGTGGTGTCGCCGCGCTGGACAGCGGCGAGGAGTTCGAGCAGAGATGCTGGTGTCATGAAAGGGCCTTGATATCGTGAAGCCGCGGATCGTCGGCAAGGTATAGGTCGATGAAGACTCGGAAGCTCGTGCAGATTGGCGAGTACGCCGTAGTTCCCCAATGCACCACTTCGCCAATTTGAGAGGCATCGCCCCTTATTCGAATGGCGTAGGCATAGCAGATTTGCAGGTAGTCGGCGAAGATCAGAAAGTCTTCCGGACGAAAGTGGGCAGGCGCAGTGAACAGGGAGCCATCACCCATTGCAATCCATGGCTTTTCGGATCCCAGTTTCAGCCCGAAAAGAGAGTAGAAGTCGAAGTACTCCCGATCCCCGTTGGGACCAGTACCGGAAACTTCGAGCAGGTACCGGCGGAATTCATCCGGTAGACGGATGCCCAACGATCTTTCGAACGCGGCGACATCCTCTTCTGTGGCAGGAGCGATTGGAATACCCTGACGCTCCCAGAATTCGACTAGATCGCGGTATTTTGCCGACTTGAAGTAAAAAAGGGCCACAACCCACGATAACTCTTCCTGCGCTTCGCTTGGGCGAGTGATCATGGGGCGCCCTATCGGTTGGCGTAGGCTGCGGTCGCGGCTTGCAGGACCAGCTTGACCGGGGCGTTGTGAGCGAGCGCAGCGGCGCGGCAGTCTTCAAATTCCGGGGTTGCGTTCAAGGCTTCGCCTGCCTGTGAGCCGACCTTCACGCGGATCGGGCCGTAGGGCGTCTCGACGGTCACGTGGGCGCGGTCGAGGATGGCGCGTCGGTCCTGCCGGATGCGCAGGCCGAGGGTGGTGGTCTCGCGCAGGAGAAGTTGGGCGAAACGATCCTGGTCGACCGGGTTGCAGAGGACCGTGAGCAGGCTGCCCGGCCGGCCCTTCTTCATGATGACCGGCGTCAGCATTACGTCCAGCGCGCCTTCGGCCAGCACCCGCTCGGCGACGTGCGCGAGGAGCTGGCCGGTGATGTCGTCGAGCGCGGCTTCGAGTACGGTCACGGTTTCGAGGCCCGCCGGTTCGGCTGTGTCCCCGATGCTGAGGCGCAAGACGTTGGGGAAGCCGGGCGGATTGCGCGTGCCGGCGCCGTAGCCGATACGATCGACCGTCATCGCAGGTTGCGGCCCGAAGGCAGGCGAGAGCGCGCGAAGGAGCGCCGCCCCGGTCGGGGTCACCAGCTCTTTCTGGATGTGCGCCGAGTAGGTGGGGGCGCCGCGCAGCAGGTCCGCCGTGGCGGGCGCGGGTACGGGAAAGGTTCCGTGCGCGCACTTGACCATGCCGCCGCCGACGTTCAGGGGCGAGCTGTGCCACGCGCCGATCTTCAGCCAGCAGATGCCCGCGCTGGCGGCGACGATGTCCACGATGGCGTCGACCGCGCCGACCTCGTGGAAGTGGATCTCGTCGACCGGGACGTTGTGGATGCGAGCCTCGGACGATCCGAGCAACTCGAAGGTCCGGATCGCCAGCGCCTTCGCCTCGGGCGCCAGCCGGGCGGCCTGAATCATTGCGCGGATCTCCGTCAGCGAGCGGCCATGGACGTGTGAATGATCTTCCGGCCCGTCCGTCTCCAGGGCGGCGTGCGGCTGACCGGCCTGGTGCGGGTGCGAGTGGGCTACGGACCGCCGGGGTTCGGCGACCGTTTTTTCGGCTGGCTCTGCGCCGTCGAATACGTCCACCTTCGCGGCCGAGATGCCGCTGCGGTCGACTCGCTCGATCCTGAGCGATGCTCCAAGGTTCAGGGCGGCGACGGCTTCGTGCAGCACCTCGGGCGGGACGCCCGCGTCGAGCAGGGCGCCGAGCATCATGTCGCCGGAGATGCCCGCGAAGCAGTCGAGGTAGGCGATGCGCATGTGTGGTTCCTCTACGGGCGGGCGGGGGCGATGGCGCTCGCCGGGAGCATGTCGTTCATCGAGCCGGAGCGGTAGCCCTGGGTGTCGAGCGTCGTATAGAGGAAGCCGGCGCCACGCACGGCGGAGGTGATGCGGTCGAGCGTCGCCAGGTTCAGGGCCTTCGGCAAGTCCTCGCGGGCGATCTCGATGCGCGCAAGGTCGCCGTGGTGGCGCACGCGGACCTGCGGGAAGCCCAGCCGGTGCAGGGCGTCTTCCGCTTGTTCGACCTGGGCGAGGTTGGCGGCGGTGACGGTGCGTCCATACTCGATGCGGCTGGAGAGGCAGGCGCTGGCGGGCTTGTCGGCGATGGAGAGGCCGGCCTCGCGGGCGAGTGCGCGAATCTCCGCCTTGGCAAGACCCGCGGTGACGAGCGGAGCGAGCGCCCCGTGCTGCTGCGCCGCCTGCTGGCCGGGGCGGAAGTCGCCCTTGTCGTCTAGGTTCATCCCGTAAGCAAGGTGGGCGAAGCCGAGTTCGCGCCGCGTGGTCTCCATCTGGGTGAAGAGCTCGTCCTTGCAGTGGAAGCAGCGGCGGCTATCGTTGCGTGCGTAGTCGGGCTGGTCGAGCTCGTTGGTCTGGAGGATGTGGGTCGGAATGCCGTGCGCGGCGGTGAACGCCAGCGCCGCGGCAAGCTCGGCGCGAGGCAGGGACGCGGAGTCGGCGATGACCGCGAGCATCCGGTCGCCCAGCGCGCGGTGCGCCGCGTAGGCCAGGTAAGCCGAGTCGGCGCCGCCAGAGTAAGCGACCAGCAGCGAGCCCAGTTCGGTGAGGGTCCGGCTCAGCAGCGCGGATTTTTCCTGCAGATTCATCTCTTTCGATTGTAGGGCAAGCGCTGAACTCACTGGATGCCGGCCCATATCTCCGGGTCGACCGGAACGCCCAGGCGGAGGTTCTCCTCACGCAGGCGGAGGGTTTGTTCGCCGGGATATCTTGCCGGTCTGGCGGGGTCGATCGGCGTGGCCTGTTTCAGGTCGTAGAGGATGCCCTCGGCGATCTGGTGCAGCTCCTCCGGCGAGGCCACGGCGGAGGGATCGACCGCGATGAAGACCTGCGAGATGTTGTACTCGCGCAGCGGATCCTTGTCGATGGCATGCGTGCCGGGGTTACCGGTCAGCATCGCGGCCATCAGGTCGAGCGTCATGGCGAGGCCGGAGCCCTTCCAGAAGCCGATGGGCAGAGGCCGCTGCGAGGCCTCGATGGCGGCGGGATCGGTCGTCAGTTCGCCTGCCGTATCGTAGCCGCCGGGGACGGGAAGCTGCGCGCCTCGCTTCGCATACTGGGTCATCGTGCCGTAGGAGAACTGGCTCATCGCGAGGTCGACGACGACCGGTCCGCCCGGACGAGGAATCGCGAGCACCAGCGGATTGTTCCCCAGCACCGGCGTCGTCGTACCCCAGGCGGGCAGATTCGGCAGGGTATTCGACCAGCAGATGGCGAAGAGGCCTTCGTTCGCGGCCTGCCAGCCGTAGCTGCCGCCGCGCATCCAGTGGCTCGTGCTGGCGAGCGCGACCATGCCGATGCCGTGCGTGCGCGCGAGCGTCATGGCGCGGTCCA
The DNA here is from genome assembly GCF_900188085.1 of Granulicella rosea. GTDB lineage: Bacteria > Acidobacteriota > Terriglobia > Terriglobales > Acidobacteriaceae > Edaphobacter > Edaphobacter rosea. The sequence continues at coordinate 550,566 of NZ_FZOU01000002.1, read as the reverse complement.
TCGCGGCCCACGCGTTCAGATTGCCCGGCCCGTGGCCGCCGTCCCAGCGCTCGAGACCGCCGATGCCGGAGACGCGCACGGGCTTGGCGTGGATGTTCACGATGCCATTCCGCACCGTCGCGAGGAAGCGCGGGAAGCGCGCAAGCCCATGGGTGTAAACGCCGTCGCAGGTGGTCTCGGCGAAGAGCTTCGCGCAGCGGTGAGCACGGTCGGGCGAGAAGCCCTCGGCCAGGAGCGAGCGTTCGAGTGCGGATTCTAGTTCGGCGTAGGGGACTCGCAGCATGTGTTTCCTTTGGCGGCTAGTTTCGCTGAAGCATCCGGTTCAACATGTGAATGCAGTTATGAACTTGCTGCATCTCCGTTTCCGTCAGCTCATCTCGGGCGAAGGCACGGATATTTTCCAAAGCGATTTTCAACTCGGCAAATGAATCGGTTAGCTGCGAGGTCAGTGGGTATGCCTGCAGAATAAAGCGGAGTGCATTCAGGCAGCGACGATCGCACCAGGCTCCACTAATCCACCTAACGTGGAGACTAAATCCTCAGGCGAGTTCATTTCAGCGCACCAGCGCGGGCAGACGGTCGCTCGCCCCGATCAGAAAGACGACGCCGATAGCGAAGCTATACACCGCCGTCAGCGAGGTAAGAGCAGTCTGCAGGCGTGGGCGATGTTGACTGCCGGCGAACAGGCCGGAGGCGCTGGCGGTCATCAATGTATTCATGGCAACGAGACCGAGCAGGAAGCAGGCGAGTCCAAGAAAGCCGCGGCTGGTCCCGCCCAGGTTAGCCGCCAGCAGGAAGAGCATGAGCTGCGAGGGCGTCTCCGCGCCGAGCCCGTGAATGATGCCGACGGTGAAGACGGAGCTGCGGTCGTACTTGAAGGCGAAGGGGGCGGGCCTGACCAGCGCAGGGTCGGCGATGCGGCGGACGCGCCAGTTGGCGTAGCGGGCGCCCGAGACGAGCAGTGCAATGCGGCTCTGGGGAACATGGCGGTGCAGGTCCACCGGCTTGCGGCGCAGGAAGCTGACCAGCACATACACGGCGAGCACGATCAGAGTGGCGCCCACAAGCCGCTCGCCGACGGCGTCGATGTGGGCCGGCAGCCCAACGTGCAGAAAGATGACCGCAGAACCCAGCGCGGCGACGGTGAGCGCGTGGCCCAGCGCATACAGCAAACCCAGCTTCATGGCGTTGCGCCAATGAAGCTGGGTGCTGGTGATATCGGTGATCGCCGCAAGGTGATCGTAGTCGAAGCCGTGGCGCAGGCCCAGAAGGGTACAGGAGAGGAGCGCGAGCTCGAGCGAATGAGACATCTGCGTCTAGCCTACGGGGTTCGCTCGGACTCGCGCAAGCCGGTTACTGCTTTGCCTCGACCGCATGCGGCTCCAGGCTCTCGCGGGAGTGATCGAAGGCGCGTGTGGACTGCTCATGAGCGAGACGCGTCAGCTCATGCGCCGTGCGGTGATCGCCCTTCTCGTGCGCGACGGCTGCGGCGGTGTGAGCGTGTGCTGCGAGGTTGTGCAACTCGGCGGTGCGATCGTGCGTGCTCTGGGGCATAGTGTTTCTCCTGCCCATAGGATGCCGAAACGCACCGCCGTGGCGGGCCTGTTGCCTGAACAGATCGCTAACGTTACACGCGCTGTACGTTAGCGGCCCATCCATCCGCCGTCGACCGTCACGATGGACCCGGTGACGTAATCGCTGGCGCGCGAGGCAAGGAACAGCGCGGCGCCGGTCAGGTCTTCGGGCTGACCCCAGCGGCCGGCCGGGATGCGCTCGAGGATCTGGCGATTGCGGGTCTCGTCGGCCTGCAGCGCCTCGGTGTTGGTCGTCGCGAAGTAACCCGGCGCGATCGCATTCACCTGGATGCCCTTGGGCGCCCACTCGTTCGCCAGCGCCTTGGTCAACTGCGCGACGCCGCCCTTGCTCGACGCATACGCCGGCACGCGGATGCCACCCTGGAAGCTGAGCAGCGAGGCGATGTTGACGATCTTGCCCTTCGCCTCGCGCGCGATCACGTCGCGTGCAAGCAGTTGCGAAAGCTGGAAGACGCTCGTGAGATTCACCTGCAGCACCTGCTGCCAGGATTCGAGCGTCGTGTCGACGGCGGCGTCGCGGTGGATGGTGCCGGCATTGTTGATCAGGATGTCGAGCTTGCCGAACTTCGCGACGGCCTGGGCGAAGAGCTCCTTCGGCCCATCGACCGACCCGAGATCGGCCTGGAAGGCCTCGGCCTTGCCGCCCGCCGCGACGATCGCTGCGGCGGTCTTTTCCGCGGGGCGGCTGTTGCCGTGCGTGGCGACGGCCGCGCCGGCCTGCGCCAGCGCAATGGCGATCGCCGCGCCAAGACCGCTGGAGGAACCGGTTACGAGGGCTACCTTGTCGTCGAGACGGAAGAGTTCATTTACGTTTGACATGATGTGGTCACTTTACTGCATCCTCCGTGCGGTTGGGAACGTGCGCGGGCGGGAGTTTGTGCATCGTAAACACTTAGACCCGCAGGACGAAGGCGCACGCCATGCTCGAACCAGAACGTATCTTTCTCGCGAGGCGGTCTTTGCGACGTCGCATCGCCGTGTGTCTGCTGTTGTTTGCCTGCGCCGGCCGGCGGGGAAACGCCTACTCGGTCCAGACCCACGAGCAACTGGTCGACCTGACATGGAAGAGCTCCATCGTGCCGCTGCTGCGTGCGCGATACCCGAACATCACCGACGCCCAGATCGCCGAGGCGCACGGCTATGCCTACGGCGGCTGCGCCATCCAGGACATCGGCTACTACCCCTTCGGCAACTCGCTCTTCAGCGACCTGACGCACTATGTCCGTGCGGGAGACTTCGTCGCCAGCCTGCTGCGCAACGCGCGCACACCGGACGAGCTGGCTTTTGCCATCGGCGCGCTCTCGCATTACATCGGCGACACCGAAGGCCACTCCATGGCGACCAACCCGGCCGTGGCGGTCGAGTTTCCGAAGCTCCGCGAGCGCTACGGCGCGTCGGTGAACTACGAACAGAACCCGCACGCGCACGTCCGCACCGAGTTCGGCTTCGACATCAACGAGATCGCCAAGCACCGCTTCGCGCCGTTGAAGTATCTCGACCACGTCGGGCTGAAGGTCTCGACCGACCTGCTGGGCCGCGCGTTTTACGAGACATACGGGCTGGAGTTGAAGAAGGTGTTGAAGGTGCAGCGGCGGACCGTCGCTGGATACACCTTCGGCGTGCGCCGGTTCCTGCCGCGCATCGCCTACGCCGAGACCCTGCTGCACAAAAAATCCATGCCGCCGGACGTCGAGGACGCCGAATTCCTGCGGCTGCAGGCGGAGCTGAAGCAGGCCTCCGTCGACAATGGCTGGGAGCAGTGGCGGCACACGGCCGGCTTTGGGACGCATCTGCTGGCCGGCTTCATCTACATCGTGCCGAAGGTGGGTGTAGCGTCGATGCTCGCAGTCAAGGAGCCGGACTCCGACACCGAGCAGCTCTACGTGCGCAGCGTCAATCGCTCGACCGACCGGCTGCGCGGGGCGATCGCGCGGCTGCAGCAGCCGGAGGTGTTGCGATCGGTGGGAACGACGCGGCAGACGGAGATCCCCAACCGCGACCTCGACACGGGGCAGATCGTCGCACCCGGCGGCTACCGGCTGACGGACGAGACTTACTGCAGGCTGCTGGACACCATCGCGAAGAATCAGGGCCACACAGTCCCGAGCGGACTGCGCGAAGACATGCTGGCGTTCTACGCCAACCCGGATGCGCCGATCGCGACGAAGAAGCATGCGAAGCAGTGGGCGCGCGTGCAGGCCGAGCTGGTCGTTCTGCGAGCCATGCCGGTCGTCGCGGAGCCGTAGAGCGAAGACGGTCTTCTGGTCATCGACTCAAACGTGCGCCATCTCAAACGCCTATCGACTAAAAACGCGTCAACTCAAACGCGGGCCGTCGAAAATGCGTGCTATCTCAAACGCGTGTCAATTCAAACGCGTGTCAATTCAAATGTCATCCTGAGCGAAGCGAAGGATCTGCTTCTGCCTTTGTTTCTGTTTGTTTTTACAACGTATCGCAGCGAATTCGAGCCAGACCCGCGCCTCCGGCGTCCGATCACCGGACAGCGCGGTTGACTGCGCCGGTAGGCTTTCGTATGGTTATCGGGAGTCTCGCGATATAGGCCGGCCCTTGGCGGTCTTCGGAATTTATGCCTGTTTTCAGCGAGATACGAGGATATTCATGAAACTTCTGCAGATGGCGGACCCGGTTCGCTACTCCCGTATGACGACCGAGGAGCGCCGCGCGACGTTCCTGCTCGAAGGCATGTTCCGGCCCGGCGAACTCGATCTCGCGTACGTCGATCTGGATCGCACGGTCGTGGGTTCGGCTGTTCCGACGGCGGGCGCTCCGCTGACGCTTGAAACGACGCCTGAACTGCGCGCGGACTACTTCCTTGAACGCCGCGAGATCGGCGTGCTGAACGTCGGCGGCGCGGGGTCGGTGACGGTCGACGGCACGGTCTTCGAACTGGCCAAGCTGGACTGCCTGTACATCGGCCGCGGCTCGAAGGAGGTCAGCTTCGCCAGCTCGGACGCAGCCAATCCGGCGGCGTACTACCTGCTCAGCTACCCGGCGCACGCGGTCTATCCGACGGCGATGGTCAAGTTTGCGGATCTCGAAGGTCTGAAGCTGGGCGCGGTCGAAACCTGCAACAAGCGCACGATCTATAAAGCCATCTATCGCGACGGCCTGAAGAGCTGCCAACTCGTGATGGGCTTCACGCTGCTCGACCCCGGCAGCAACTGGAACACCATGCCGCCGCACACGCACATGCGCCGCAGCGAGGTGTATCTCTATTTCGACATCGACCCCGCGCACCGCGTGCTGCATCTGATGGGGCCGCCGCAGGAGACGAGCCATCTCGTCGTCGCCGACCGCGAGGTCGTGGTCTCGCCGGGCTGGTCGATCCACGCCGGCGTCGGCACGAAAAACTATGCCTTCTGCTGGGGCATGGGCGGCGAGAATCAGGCGTACGACGACATGGACCCGGCGCCGATTGCGGAGCTGAAATGACCCCCTCCGGCGGCCTGAAGATTCGTCCCGCCGACGCGACCCGGTGGGACCTGGTCTCGCTCGGCGAGGTCATGCTGCGCTTCGATCCAGGCGAGCAGCGCATTGCGAACACGCGCGAGTTTCGCGTGTGGGAGGGCGGCGGCGAGTATAACGTCGCGCGCGGTCTCCGGCGTTGCTTCGGTCAGCGAACCTCGGTCGTTACAGCTCTGGCCGACAACCCCGTCGGACGCCTGCTCGAAGACCTGATGCTGCAGGGCGGCGTCGACCTGAGCCATCTGCGCTGGGTCGCGTACGACGGCGTGGGCCGCGAGGCGCGCAACGGCATCTACTTCCTCGAACGCGGCTCCGGCGTGCGCGGCGCCATGGGGATGATGGACCGCGGGCACACGCCGATCTCGCAGTTGAAGCCGGGCGAAGTGGACTGGGACGGCCTCTTCGGGCAGGAGGGCGTGCGCTGGTTCCACACCGGCGGCGTGATGTGCGCACTGTCGGCGCAGTCGCCGGCGGTGGCGCGCGAGGCGATGCAGTCGGCCAAACGTCACGGCGTGGTCGTCAGTTACGACTGCAACTATCGCCCATCGCTTTGGAAGACGGCCGGCGGACGGCAGGGCTCGATTGACGTGAACCGCTCGCTGATGCCGTATGTCGACGTGCTCTTCGGTCACGAGGGAGACATCGCCGCGACCATGGGCGAGAGCTCGCACGGCCCACCCTGGCACAACGACGAGAGCTACGCGAAGATGTCCGCGCGCGTGACCTCCGAGTACGCCAATATCAAGGTCATCGCCACGACGACGCGGCGCCCGAAGACGGCCAACCGCAACGACTGGGCGGCCTTCGGCTATGCCGACGGGGAGATCTTCCGCAGCACCGACTACCTTGACCTGGAGGTCTTCGACCGTGTCGGCGGCGGCGACTCGTTCGCGTCGGGGCTGATCTACGGCTTGCTCGAAGGCAAGGGAATGCAGTGGGCGTTGAACTGCGGCGTGGCGCACGGCGCGCTCGCGATGACGACGCCGGGCGACAGCTCGATGGCGTCGCTGGCCGAGGTGGAGAGACTGATGGGCGGCGCTGGCGCCGGGGTCCAGCGGTAGTAAATCGGGTGGCCCTCCGGGCTGGCGCGCAATGGCGGTGCTGGCGCCGGGGTCCAGCGGTATTGAACGGGGTGGCCCTCCGGGCTGGTGCGCAATGGCGGCGCTTGCGCCGGGGTTCAGCGGTAAGGTAAAGAGGAGATTCGATGGATAAGGTAACGGTTTTGGAACAGATGCGCACGATCGGCCTGGTGCCGGTGTTGCGCGCGGATTCGATCAAGCAGGCGCTGGCGCTGGCGGAGGCGATCTCGGCGGGCGGCGTCACGGTGCTTGAGATTACGATGACCGTCCCTGGCGCCATGCAGGTGATGCGGCGGCTGGCGGAGGATCGCCCGGACATTCTGATCGGCGCGGGCACGGTGCTCGACCCCGAGACGGCACGTATGTGCATCCTCGAAGGCGCGCAGTTCATCGTCAGCCCGGCGCTGAATACGAAGACCATCGAGATGTGTCATCGCTACTCCATCGCGGTGCTGCCGGGCTCGCTGACGCCGACTGAGATTGTGACGGCGTGGCAGGCGGGCGCGGATGTGGTGAAGGTCTTCCCGGCGTCGGCCATGGGCGGCGCGAAGTACCTGAAGAACATCAAGGCGCCGTTGCCGCAGGTGGAGCTGATCCCGACGGGCGGCGTCACGCTTGCGACCGCGCACGAGTTCCTCGAGGCCGGCGCCTTCGCGCTGGGCGTTGGCGCGGACCTCGTCGATGCGAAGGCGATGGCCGAGGGCCGCCCCGAGGCCGTGACCGAGACCGCGCGGAAGTACCTGCACATCGTCAAGGAGTTCCGCGCGAAGCACGCTCACTAATCGAGCAGCGGTGTCGGTTGCGTCGTCCAGAGCACCGGCTGATGGATTGGCATGCTTCGCAGGATCGCCGGCACGCTCGGGTTCGGATCGAGCTTCTTCCACAGCGCGGCGTACTCTGGACGTGAGTACGCGCGCGCCGCGAAGAGCAGGGCCGGGCGGCGTCCAGGCAGGTCGGCGAAGTGGTCCAGGTCGGCCTTGTACGGCCAGAGGTTGCGGCTTTCGATATAGGGGTAGAACTTCGCGACAGCGGCACGCGCTCCGGGGCCGTCCTGTAGCTCGTAGTTCCACGGGCTATCGAAGCGCGTGGTCAGCAGGACGCAGACGCCGGCGATCAGGTCGAGGTTGGTCAGCGAGTTACGCAGCGGATTCGCCGTCGTCAACTCATGCGGGAAGACGCCCGTGGCCTCGATCTGAGCGCGAATGGTGACGGTCTTGAAGCGGTGACGGCAGTCGGCGAGGATGGCATCGTTCTGTGTCAGCCTGGCGATAGCCGCCGTTTGAAGAAGCCACGAACTGCCGTGGCGGTCTTTTTTATCCCGGGCCAGAAGCGCCAGCCGCGAGGTCGTGAGCCATTCCAGGTATTCGGCGAACCACCTTTTGATCGGGTCCGCCTGCTCCGGCGAGAGCTGTAGGAAGGGGATTGCCACGGCAACTTCGGCGAGCCCGACGGCTTCGAGGATGCCTTCGGGATTACCGCCCTGGTGGCCTGTCTTCTCCGGCGGCAGATACTGCGCAAACGCAAACGACGGGGTGATCCGGGTGGCGGGCGCGACGAGCCAAGCCTCCAGCAGCCGGGCCGCGTGCTGAGCATATCGAGCGGCCTCGGCAGGTTGTGAGAGGTGAGCCGCGGCGGCCAGCGCGGGCACGTCCAGCGTCAGACGCAGCAGCGCATCGCGGTGGGGCGAGGCGATCTGCTCGCCGTCCGGCTCGGCGAGGCTGTAGAAGTCGTGCGGGCCAGCGGGCGAGACCGGCAGTGCAGGCAGCGATGCAGGCGGATGTTCGAGCGCACGGTTGGCCGCCGCCAGGATGCGGTCGTGGTCGAAGGCGGCGACGTCGACCCGCGCCGATCCCTGCGCCGCCAGATCGGCCTGCGCCCGCAACCCTCTCGCGCCCAGCAGAAGCGCGGAGGCGGAGATGCGGCAGAAGTTGCGGCGGCTGGGTCGCATGGCGAGGCCAGCGTATCACGTCGCCGTCGAAGAGCGATATTGCGTTGCCTCGGACCATTCTTCGCAGCGGCAGCAACTTTGGGCAGCGGTGCGCGTTTATCTCACCAGTAGGCCGTACCAGGAGCTAAGCCATGAAGAATCAACCTATTCTCGCACTCTGTGCCGCAACCTTCCTTCTTGCTCTATGTCCCGGCGTGACTCTCCACGCGCAGCAGCAACCGGATGCGCCGCCGCCCGCCGCCGCGCCTGCTTCCGATTCCGTGCCTGCTGGCGGCATGCGGATGAATCCGGAGAAGATGGCCATGTTTCTCCAGACGAAGCTCTCGCTGACCGACGCTCAGAAGGGGCAGATTATGCCGATCCTCATGGATCGCCAGCAGAAGATGAAGGATCTTCAGGCAGACAGCTCCGGTCGCCCCATGCAGCGCGGACGCAAGATGAAGGGCATCATGGAGGACTCGGATAAGAAGATCGACGCCATTCTCACACCCGACCAGCAGAAGCAGTACGCCGCGCTCGAAGCGCAGATGCGCGAGCAGATGAAGGAGCGGCGAGCGGAGAGGCAGCAAGGGCAGGCTCAGTAGATAGTTACCTGCCGCGCACCTGGATGATGCGTTCCTTCAGGATGCGCACAGCGCCGTGGAGCTGCTTGCTGACCTCGTTCAGGTCGTTGACCGAGTCCGAGGTCTGGCGCCCCATCTCGGTCAACTGCCACATGGCCTCGCTGATCTGGTGGGCGCCTTCGCTCTGATTCTGCATGCCCTGATGGACGGCCTCGTAGCGCGGCGCCATCGATTCCACCCGGTGGATGATGTCGCCGAACTGCCCGCTGATGCCCTCGGACGCCGCGATCCCGCGCTGCATGGCCTCGGTCAGGTCGCGGGTCTGGGCGACGCCGGTGCTGACGGCCTCCTGCATCGCCTCGACCATCTGCTCGATCTCCATCGTCGCGATGGCGCTCTGGTCGGCCAGCCGGCGAATCTCGCGTGCAACGACGGCGAATCCAGCCCCGTTCTCGCCCGCCTTCTCGGCCTCGATGGCGGCGTTGAGCGAGAGCAGATTCGTCTGGTCCGCGACCTTGGTGATGACGGTCACGACCGCGTTGATCTTGTTCGCCTTCAGCCGGATGGCGTTCAGCTTGTCGGCGATCGAGTGGGTCGCGTCGGCCAGCGAGCCCATGGACGAACCCAGCCCCTTGAGCCCCTGGCTGCCCTCGTTGGCGACCGCGCTGGTGCGTTCGGCGTCCTCGGCGAGCTGCTCCATCGAGCGCAGCAGCTCCTTCGAGGTGGCCGAGATCTCCTTCACCGCGCTCGCGATCTCGTTGCCCGAGGTGTTAAAGCTCGCGACGTTCGAGGCCTGCTGGCGTGCGCTTGAGGCGATCTGCGTGGCGTTCGAGGTCAGCCGGATGGTCAGGTCGACCATCGGATCGATCAGCCGCTTGCTCAGCCGCAGCGCGATGAAGACGGTCAGCACGAGGAAGACGAGGCCGGCGATGAACGTCCGCCACTTCAACCCGTGAAACTCCGTCGAGACCGTGTCGCTGGCCTTCTGCAGGTCGCGCGAGTCGGCGATGACGACGATCTCCCAATCCCAGCGTTCGAAGTAGGTGAAGCGCACGATCACATTCGCGCCGGTGACCGCGTCGCGCACGATGGTCCCGTTGATCTCCTGATCCTTCGTGTGAGTGCTCTCGTCCAGCAGAATCGGGAACCACTGTGCCTGCGTCTCGGCGGCGACGCCGTCGGGGGCAAGCAGCATCTTGCCGCGATCCTTGCCGTGGCCATAGAAGACCGCGACCGAGCCACGGGCGCCAACGTAGTTCGCCTTCAGCTCCTCTTCGAGCGAGCGGATGCCGTCGTTGTTCAGCCCGACGCAGACCATGCCGAAGATCTCGCCGGTGGCCTGGCGCAGGGCGTCGCAGACGACGGTGTGCCAGCTCCCGAACTCCTCCGACCGGCCTTGATAGGTCCGCCCGGAGAGGATCGTCGCGATCATCGGGTTGGCGGTGGCGTCGGCGAGCTGCGCTGGAATGTAGCTGCCCAGACCGGGGTTCGCGCCCGACTGTGGGCTGGCGCCGGCGACGCGCATCATGTCGCCCGCGGCGTCGATCCTCTCGAAGAGCACGACGGCGCGCCCGGTAACGGCGGCAATGTCGTGCAGCGGACCGGGATCGGTCGTGTTGGGCGCGCTTTTCCATGCGCCCAGACTCAGCTCCGGTGCGATGATAGGGTTCGATCGCTGGGTCTCGGAGTTGACCGCCTGCCAGCTCGCCGTTCGCGCGGGGTTCAGGTGGACGCCGCCGGTCTTTTCCAGCATCAGGCGCGCCGTGGCGGAGTTCGCCTTCAGCGCGTCCATCACATAGCCGTAGGTGACGATCGACGTGTTGTAGCCGTGGATGCAGGCGCGGGCGGTGCGCTCTTCCATGAAGCGCGTCAGCTCTTCGCCGACCAGCTTGGCCGTGCGACCGGAGGCGTACCAGATGAGCACGCCGAAGACAGCCGAGCACGCAAGCGCGGGAATCAGCGCGAGGCCGGTAATTTTCTTACGCAGCGAGATCCAGTTGGCGAAGTACGAAGAGAGTGTCCGGCTCACGAAGATTCACACAAAGTTCAAGTTTCAGGGCAGACCAAGCATATCCCAAAGCCGCCCGCCGGACTGTAACTTATTGGTGGAGCAAGTCCTGCATCTCCAGATACACGCCGTTCGTCCAGCCGAAGCCGACGACATTGCTCTTGTAACCGGTCTCGACCTGCACGTCGGCCGAGCCGCTCACGACGTTGTACTTCTCGCGGATCGTCCCGTCGGCCCGATATCCCGCAAGCACGGTCGCCGAGAACTTCGTCGCAATGCGGGCCGCGTCCGCGTGGAAGCCCGCGCGGTCGAGCCCCGAGACCGCGAGCCACGTCACCGGCGCCCAGCCGAAGGGCGCGTCCCACTGAACGCCGGAGACGGTGGCGCTGGTGGCCAGGCCGCCCGGCTGCTCGAAGTCCTTCAGATGAGCGCGCACCGCCGCCGCCTGCTCCGGGCCGGCAGCACCCGCCCACAGCGGGTAGAACGCGGTGATGTACTTGTAGCCCGAACGCCGTTGGGTGACGTAGTCGTAGTCGAAGTACAGGCCGGCCTTCGCATCCCAAAGGTAGCGGTCGATAGCCGCGCGTCTTGCCCGCGCGCGCTTCGACCAGAGATTCGCGTCGTTGGGCCGGTGGAGGAGCATGGCGATGTGCTCCATGTCGCGTTCGTACTTGTAGAGCAGGCTGTTCAGGCAGACGGGCGCGTAGTCCTGGGTCGAACCCGAGAAGGCTCCGAAGCGAAAGGTCGTGTCGAAGCCGGACTCCCGCATCGCGCGGTCGCCGCGGTAAAAGTCCTGCGAGAGCCGATGCCCGTCGACGACGGCCTGCGCGCAGACCTTCGACGCGGTCGCGTCGCAGCTTGCGGAGGTGTCGGTGACGAGGTACTCGGGGTGAACGCCCGGGTGCGCCAGCAGCCAGCGGATGACGTCCGGGTAGTAGGTCGAGTCGTCGGCCATCTCGGGCACGGGGCCTTCGCCCAGGTCGCGATAGCGTGCGAGCCCGGTCGCGCCGACACGATGCGTCGGCGAGATCCACAGGGCGTAGTCCCGCTCGGCATAGCTATAGGCGCGCGCCAGCCATGCGGCGTCCGGCTGCTGGCCGGAGGCTGGGTGCTCGTAGACCTCGCGGATCATCGACGAGAGAAACGGCGGCTGCGAGCGGGTGAAGAAGTAGGTGCGGTTGGCGTTCAGGATCGCGCCGTAGTTCTCGATCTCGAAGAAGAAGTTCTCGACCATGCCGCGCGCCAGATCCGCATGCCCGTCGCGCACCAGACCCAGCAGGATGAAGTAGCTGTCCCAGCCGTACATCTCGTTGAATCGCCCGCCGGGCACGACGTACGGATTCGGGAGGTAAAGCAGACCCTCGGCGGGTATCTCCGATGGCCGCACATCGCCGAGCCGGTGGATTGGACGTGGGAGCGAGCGAACGTCGACATGGCATTCAGCCTGCATCTTCGCAACCGCCCCCGGCGTCTTCATGCCGGCGGGCAGATACAAGATCGGCGTAGTCCGGACCTTCTGGTCGACAACGGACTTGCAGTCGGACATCGAGCGCGCGAGCACATCCCAGGATTGCGCGATGTACTGGCGAATCTCCGGTTGCTGGGCCGGCAGGGAGGTGGCGAGGGCAAGGAGAAGTCCGCAGAGCAGGCGCATGTTCTTTGGATTCAGAAACTCAACCCTGCGGCGCCTACCACCGGATGAGCGGCATCAGGCTGGAGTAGTCGTCCGTCCATGCATGAACGCGCGGGTTGCGTTCGAGCGGTTCGGCGTGAGCGGCCAGCTCCGGTGTCCGGAAGAGTTGGTCGTTGTCCGCTAGCAGCACCCAGACGGCGCGGTACTCGCCGCGTCTCTCGTTGCGTTCGCTCGCGACGCTGCGCGCCTGCATGCCCGTCGCCAGCGCCAGTTCGGCCAACTCCGGCTTCAGGTCGATGTACTGGTTCGAGATGTGGAAGGCGAGTACGCCGCCGGGCGCGAGGTGTCGCCGGTAGATCGCGAGCGCCTGCAGCGTGAGCAGGTGAAGTGGGATCGCGTCGCCCGAGAAGGCGTCGACGACCAGTACGTCGAAGCGCTGCGCTGGCTCTGCGGCGAGCGAGGCGCGCGCGTCCCCCTCGGCAAAGGTGGTCTGGGCAGGAGACTCGCGGATGTAGGTGAACAGATTGCGGGCGATCGGCGGTACGGCTGGGTTGATCTCGTAGAACCGGATGCGGTCGCCCGCGCGGCCATACGCGGCCAGCGTTCCGGCGCCCAGCCCGACTACGCCGATGTTGCGTCCGCGTGTCCCGCAGCATGCGCCCAGGGCCAACCCAATGCCGGAGTCCGGCGCGTAGTACGTCGTCGGCGTACGCACGGCGGCGGGCGCGAGGACACCCTCGCCGAAGAGCTCCGTCCCATGGACGATGGTGCCATGCATCAGCGTGCGGCGCTGCTCGCCATCCTCGCTGATGCTGCGCTTCACGCTCAGGCTGCCGTAGAAGTTCCGCGTGGCCATCATGTCGTCGTGCAGGTAGGCGACGCGCAGCGCGACGCAGAGCCCCACAAGCAGCAGAACGCATCCGCCCCAGAGCAGACGCTGCTTCGGCCCGTCCTGCCAGCACGCGGCGAGCGCCAGCGCGGCGGTCAGGACGAAGGTCAGCGACAGATCGTAGTTCGCCCGGAAGACGAGCGGCGCAACGATCCCGATCAGCGCCGAACCCGCCGCTCCGCCGGCCGCAATCATCAGGTAGAAGCCCGTCGCCTCATCCGCCCGAGCCGGCCGCAGGGCGTAGAGCTCCGTGTGGCAGAAGAGGCAGGCGACGAATACCTCCACCAGAAAGAGGCCGATCGAGAGCCCGATTGGCACGGCCATCTCGGGTTTGGTCAGGAAGTCGGCCAGGCTGATGAGCATCACCGCCAGCACGCCCAGCATCGCCGTGCGCGGCACGAACCGTGCGTATTGAAACGCGATGACGAAGGTGGCGAGATAGGCCGCAAGCGGGAGAATCCAAAGCAGGGGAATCGCCGCGACGTTGACCGTCAGGTGCGCCGTTACCGCGCTGAGCTGCATCGCGCCGGCCATGGGCAGCAGAAACCACATCCATCGGCGCGCGCGGTGACTGGCAGCTCCTGTGAACTCCGATTCCTTTCGGGTCGCAGGCGTGCGCCGCACCTGCCGGGAGAGCACGGCGGAGATGGCCGCGAAGAGGAGCACGCCGCAGAACCAGAGCGTCCGCTGGGTGCGCAGCGCCAGGTACGGCTCGATGACGCTGGGATACGCGACCAGAGCCAGCAGCGAGGCGAGATTCGACAGCCCGAAGAGCCGGTAGGGAACGCCGCCGGGATGCATGCGTCCCAGCCAGACCTGCAGCAGGGGGCTGGTCGAGCCGAGCAGCAGGAAAGGAATTCCGATCGACGCGCCAAGCGAGGCAAAGATATGCAGCGACGGATGCGCCGCTCCTCCGGCGGCAGGACCGGCGCCAAACGCCCAGACTGCAGCCGAGCATGTGGCCCCGGCCAGAAGCAGCACGTGAAGCCCGATCCAGCCACGCCACGCGGACCGCCTCTCCAGCAGATGCGCGTACAGATACCCAGCCAGCAGCGCGGCCTGAAAAAAGACAAGGCACGTGATCCACACCGCCGCCGACCCGCCGAAGACGGGGAGAAGCTGCTTGGCGGCCATGGGCTCGCTGAGAAAGAGAAGAAGGGATGCCAGAAAGATGGCGCTTTGAAAGAGAGCTTTCACCAAACCCGCCGATTGAAGACGCAACGACCTGTCTCAGTCGAGATTACATGCACAGCAGGGGATTAGAGGGGGGGTGAAGCAGACTGTTGTTTTGGAGCGGGAGACCGGGGTCGAACCGGCGACATCTTCCTTGGCAAGGAAGCACTCTACCACTGAGCTACTCCCGCGCTCTAAAACTACAGGACACAAACTACAACACAACCGTCATCACCAGACTTCGTAACTGAAAAGTAGGAAATGGAGGCGCGGGTCGGGATCGAACCGACGCATAAAGGTTTTGCAGACCTCTCCCTTACCACTTGGGTACCGCGCCTTGGGTTAAGCTCTACTTTACCCGTCGGTTGTCTCGAAAGCTACTCGAAACAGAGGGTCTTGTTGAAGCAAGTTTGGAGCGGGAGACCGGGGTCGAACCGGCGACATCTTCCTTGGCAAGGAAGCACTCTACCACTGAGCTACTCCCGCTCTCACAAGATCAACTATATCCATCGGCGAGGGGCAGGTCAACTTGCGAACGCCGCTTTTCCACACCAAACTGCACGAAAAACGAGGCTTTTTTCAAATACTCCGCCGCAGCTAATAATCCTGCGGCACGGAGGTCTGAAAGGCCATGCGCGGTCCCGCGAACTCGTTGCGATGGCTCCGGATGATGCGCGGCGTAATCGAAATCAGCAGCTCGGAGGAGTCCTGCTCCGTGGTCTTTTCCGTCGCGTCCTGAAAGCCGGGAAGCTCGCTCAGTCCGGGAATGCCGTTCAGCGAGCCGGACTCGCTCTTGCTCACCTGCGAAAGAATGATCGCGGTCGTCCCGTCCTTCAGCGTCACATCCGACGCCAGCGCGCGGCTGGTCAGGATCGGGTTGCCGTCCAGACTCGAACCCGTCAGCGCCTCGATCTTCATATCCAGATGCACCGAGATCATGCCGGACTTCAGCACCGCCGGCGTCGTCTTCAGGGTCAGGCCCAGGTCTTCGTACTGGATCATCGGCGTCGTCGCGGTCGAGCCGGAAGTTCCCAGATACTGCGAGATCAGGCTGGCCGCGCTGCTCCCGTTGATCGTCGCGGAGGTGCTCGCCGTGCTGACGCTGTAGGACGAGGTTGTGATGGGATACTTGGAGCCGACGCGGAAGGTGTTCGTCTGCCGGTCGCCAACGCGTACCTGAACATCGTCGATCGCATGCACCTCGGACGAGTTCATCCCGATATTGAACGTAGCGCCGCCGACCTGATAGACACCCAGCAACGACACGCCGCCGCCGATGGCGCCGAGGAAGCCTGAAAACTGCGCACTTGACGCGGCGCCCGAAACAAGCAGGAAGCCGACCTCTGTAATCAGGTCATTGATACGATTGCCAGTCAACGTAATGTAACCGGCGGAGATCGCCGCGTTGAGCGTACTCTGGTTGGCCGCGACGAGCGTCTCCGCCGAACCCACGACGCTGAAGGCTCCATACTGCTGCGGCAAGGACGCGCCGGTGTTGACTCCCTTGGTCTTGTCGATCGAGTAGAGCTTCAGCTCCAGCATCACCTCGGCGCCGCCGTCGATCAGGTCCGCGAGCGTCGCGTTCAACACCTTCAGGGTCGGCTCCGGCGCGCGGATCAGCAGCGTGCCCGAGCTGTTCACGTTCGAGACCTGCTTCACATCGAAAACGTTCTTGATGATGCTCGTCAGCTCGGTCATCTGCTCGTTCGTGCTGCCGGGGACGTGGATCGTCTCCTCCAGCTGGCGCTCGAATTTCTGCCGGTTCTCCTGCGTGTCCTTGGCGAAGAGCAGGGTGTGCTCGTCGAGCGGCACGGCGAACAGGTGCGTGATGCGCAACAGAATCGGCATCGTCACCTCATACGGGGCGGCGTCGAGCGCGAACTTGAGATCGGTGTGGCTGGCGGACTCGTCGAAGACCGGCTTGACGCCATATGCCTCGCAGATCTGCCGGACCACCTGCTGGGTGTCGGCGTGGAGGTGGAACTCATGATCCCCGCGGTTCGGCGCAAGCTGAATGGCGCCGGCATAGGCGATCTCCGGCCCGTTCGCGGGTGTGATCTCGATGCGTGGCGGAAGATTGTCGGCGGTCTGCTGCAACACCTGCGGATTGCGCGGATCGACCTTGCGGGCGTCGGCGAGCAGGGAGTCGGCCTTTGCCTTGTCGCCGCCGATGCGCGCTTTGGCGGCCTGCTGCAGTAGATCTGCCACGCGTCCGGCGCGTACCTTCGCCAGCGCCTCGGTGTACTCGGTTCGTGTTGGGTTCAACTCGACAGCCCGTGCGAAGAGCGGCTCGGCATGCGCGAGATCGCCGCGATCGACCAGCCGGGCGCCATCGAGGTAAGCTGCCTCGGCCTTCTTCGGATCCGGCTTTGCCGCCGGGGCTGTCAACGTCGGGGCGGTCGACGTCTGGGCGCCGAGAGACAAGGGAACAGCACAAAGCACGGCTGCAAGCGCAAGCCGTGCACAACGTGCCGTCGTAGGTCTGGAAGAGAGGGTCATACTGCTGAGGGTTGGACGCAGCAGCGCGGAAACCGCTGCGTTCACGCTACCGAATGCTGGCGATCTTGCCCGGCACGAGCCGTGGGCGCTCGCTCATCGGCGGACGGCGCATGCCGTTGCGAATCTGCGCGGAGTCCATGTCGAGTTCGGCCAGTGTCCGGCTGAGCGTGTTCCGGTGCATGCCCAGCTCTTCGGCCGCCTTGCACTGGTTGCCCTTATGGTGCGAGAGAACCTCGAGAATGTAGCGCCGTTTGAACTGGCGCACGGCATCGTTATACGAAATTCCGCCGCTGTGCATCTGCGTAATCAGCCCATCCAGTTCACGCTTCAAGGTCGTTCCTCGCTTTTTTGTCGATGGCCGGGTGTTAGCCCACAGCTAATTGTGACGCAGTTCCGTCGATTTGATCCAATCGGGCGCGTTGTGCTTGAGCCTGGTTGCGCCGTTGGCGAACTTCGCCTGGAGGTCTGCGGGTACGACAAAGCATACCGCATGAGCACCCGCAAGGAAATAGGGAGTTAGCGTCGATTTTGCGACCGCATCCGAACCCGGCGAAAATGCGGCGATTAGCATCATGATCGCCGTGCCCACCAGACAACCGCGCACGAAGCCGAAAACCGCGCCGCCAAGCCGGTCGAGAAACCCCAGACCGACAGCGCTGACAGTCTTGCGCAGCAGACGGCCCAGGAGGCTGGCAAGGATGATTACCCCCACCAGAATTAAAACGAAGGCCACGGCCTGCGCCGTCGCCAGCGGATGCGCCCAGCCCAGCAGCCGAGGCGCCAGCAGGCGGTAGTTCCAGCTCGCCAGCAGAATGCCCGCGACCCAGCCGCCGAGCGAGAAGAGCACCCGGATCAGCCCGCGCATGAACGCCGCAATCATCGACCAGGCCAGCACGCCGATCAGCAGCCAGTCGAAGGCGGTCAGGCCGGCTAACTGGCTAGGCATGGTCTTCGATTCCCGTACGTCCGGTGATCAGCCGGAAGGCCTGCATGTACTTCTCGCGTGTGTTCTCGATCACGTCCGTCGGCAGCGCCGGCGCGGGAGCCTGCTTGTTCCACCGGATCGACTCAAGATAGTCGCGCACATACTGCTTGTCGAAGGACGGCGTCGGGCCTCCCGGCGCATACCGATCCGCCGGCCAGTAGCGGCTGGAATCCGGTGTGAGCACCTCGTCGGCCAGGGTGATCTTCCCGTCCGGGTTTTCTGCGTCCCGGATGAGTCCGAACTCGAACTTCGTGTCGGCCAGGATCACTCCCTTGGCCGCCATGTATTCGGACGCCTTGGCGTAGATGGCGAGCGTCAGGTCGCGCAGCGCCTCGGCATGCGCCGCGCCGATCGTCTCGACCATGAGGTCGAAGCTGATGTTCTCGTCGTGGCCGCCGGTGTTGATCTTGGCCGCAGGGGTGAAGATCGGCTGGGGCAACTTGTCCGACTCGCGCAGGCCCGCGGGCAGGGGAATGCCGCAGATGCCGCCGGTCGCCTGGTAGTCCTTCCAGCCGGAGCCCGAGAGATACCCTCGCACGACGCACTCCACGGGAAACATCTCCGCCCGGCGGACGAGCATGGTGCGGCCTTCGAGCTGGCTTGCGTAGGGCTGCATCGCGGCCGGAAAGTCGGCGACCGCGGTCGAGATCACGTGCGAGGGAACCAGGTCGGCAAGGAACTCAAACCAGAACTTCGAGATCTGGGTGAGGATGCGTCCCTTATCCGGAATGCCCGAGCCCAGCACATGATCGAAGGCCGAGATGCGGTCGGTCGCAATGAAGAGCAGATCGGCGCCGGGCGCCTCGGAGATTGCGTAGATATCGCGAACCTTGCCGCGCGCCAGCAGCGGAAGAGAACCCAGATCGGAGGTGAGAAGTGCGTCAGCCATAGGAAAACGGTATCACCCCTGATCGCATGTTTGTCATCCTTTGCGAAGCGGAGATACTGCTCTTGCCTCCGTTATGGCGCATGCGCCGCAAGCGCACTCTCGAAAGCCGGCAACTGGCGGTTCCACTGCGCCCAGTCGTGCCCGCCGGGCAGCGTTTGGAACTCATGCGGAAGATGTTGCCGGGTCAACTGCGCGTCGTATGCCCGGACCGGCGCAGCCAGACTCTCCTGCTCACCGACCGGGAGGAAGATGTAAGGCGCTTGCCGCGGATCGACGGTGTGCGCGAGGACGAACGGATCCTTTGCCCTGCGTTCGTCGCTCCCCGACGGGCCGAAGATCGAGCGGAAGCCCAGCGATTGCGAGAGCCGCCGGAAGGTGAAGCGGCGTCCCGCTGCATCGATCGGCGGGCTGAGGGCGCCGGCGAAGCCATATAGATCCGGGTGCTCGAGGCCGATGACGACGGCGGCGAATCCGCCCATGGAAACGCCCGCGATGGCGCGGTGGGCGCGGTCCGGCGGAGCCGGCAGATCCTTCTCCGCATCGCGAATCAGGTCGCGGGTCAGGTAGTCCTCGTACTGGTCCTGCGGCTTGCTCGCGGAGTTCATGAAGTAGGTCGAGTGGCCTTCAGGCATCACCAGGACATACCCCTGCGTCGCCAGTTGTGAGATCGCCGAATACTGAGACCACTCCCGGAAGCCGCTGCCATTGCCGTGCAGCAGGTACAGCACATGCGCCTGGGACGCAGCCGGAATCGACGCAGGCCGAATGACGCGGTAGGTTACATCCCGCTGCAGCGCGCCGGAGTGAAAGATTTTGTCCTGAAAGACCACTCCCGCTGGCAGTTGGACTGGCTTTTCTATCGCGGGCTTTGCATCGCACCCGATCAGGAGGCAGAGAAAGACGGGCGTTATCCAGCGATGAATCATAGGCTCGCGCACCACCGCCGCACCGTCTCATGATGTATTCCCCAGGCAGACCAGACCGACCGAGCCCAGGCCATCACCCGCTCCTCATGTTCGTCCTGCGAGGTCGCGCCCATCACGTCCTGCACCGTCAGCGTGCCGGCCATTGAAGGTGGCGCCAACCATTCGCAACGATCTTTGAAGCGGTTGATGACGAGCATCGCGTCGTTCGCCCGCTCCACTGGCCAGCCGCGTTCGAGCAACAGGTACAGCCGCGAGAGGTGGACCCCGACCGACCGGCGCGCAGGCGGAACATCGACCCCGGGATGCTGCACCGCGTAGGCGTCGACCGTCAGGCGGTGCAGGCGCATCAGCGAGGGGTTGCTGTACTCCCGCGCCAGCAACTCGCCGAAGACTGCCCAGCAGGCGGGCGACGAGAGCATGTACTCATGCGTCGGGCCGGTCGTCTCCGGCAGGTCCGCATGGCAGCCGGAGCAGACCATCACTCCCACTCCGTCGGGTTGCGCGCCAGCCACCAGCAAGCCGGCGCGCCATTCTGCGGGAAGATCGACCGGCTGCAGCGGCGTTCGACCGTGCCCAGAGGATCGTACTCCACCTTGCTGCCCTTCAGTTGTGTGGCGAGGAACTGGTGGACCTCCACCGTGCCATAGCCCGTGCCGTGGCTCGCGCGGTACTGCTGTACACCGGCGTCGCCGATGTACAGCACCGCCGCGGCGACGATGAGTGCGACCACGCCACGCGCCAGCCAGCCTAGCCAGATCCGGATCATCGTCGGTCTCCCTCAAGCGAAGCGAAAGGCAAAAAGCAGATCCTCTGCGAGGATGAAAAACAAGAAAAGCAATGACGGCGCGGCGGCTATGCCACCCGCCGCGCGCCACGATCTTCCTGGCTGCGGTTGTTCTTGCCCAGGTTGACGCTGACGATCTTGCTCACACCCGGCTCCTGCATCGTGACGCCGTAGATCACGTCGGCCTGGCTCATCGTGCGCTTCGAGTGCGTGATCACGACGAACTGCGTCGTTGCGCTCATGTCGTGGATCAGCTTGGCGAAGCGGCCCACGTTCGTCTCGTCGAGCGGCGCGTCGACCTCGTCCAGGATGCAGAACGGCGCTGGCTGGAACTGGAAGATGCCAACGAGGAGCGACAGGGCAGTGAGCGCTTTTTCGCCTCCGCTCAACAGCAGGATGTTCTGCAGCTTCTTGCCCGGCGGCGAGGCGACGATTTCGATGCCGCTCGAATCGGAGTTCGGGTTCTCCGGATCGGTCAGCCGCATGAAGGCCTGTCCGCCGCCGAAGAGCTTGGTGAAGGTCAGCGAGAAGTTCTCGTTGATGACCTTGTAGGCCTCGTCGAACTTGATGCGCGAGACGTCGTCGATCTCCTTGATCGACGCCTGCGTGTTCTCAATGGAGTCGAGCAGATCCTTACGCTGGGCTTCGAGGAAGGTGTGGCGCTGAGCGGATTCCGCATACTCTTCGAGCGCCATCATGTTCACCGGACCCATGGCTTCCAGCCGCTGCTTCAGCGAGCGAGCCTCGGCCTCCAGTTCGTTCAGCGCCTGGCCGTCGATGCGTTCGACCGTCTGGTCCTCGCGGAGTTCGAGCGCCGGGATCGCAAGGTCGTTCAGGCAGGTCGCTTCGATGTGTTCAAGGTCCGAGCCCAGCTTGGCCGCGCGTGCGGCGTGACCGGCGCGCTCTTCGCGGAAGACCTCGGTCTCATGCCGCAGGGCGCGCAGACGCTGGTCGAGCGCGGCGGTGACCTGGCGCAGTTCGTTCGCCTCGGCGGTCAGACGCTGGCCCTGCGCGACGGCGGTGGCGCGGGTCTCGGCCAGCTCCTCGTGCTGCGCGGCGAGCGAGCCGGTCTCTTCCTCGCGACGCTGGCGTTCTGCGGCTGCGTTCTGCAGTTGCGACTCAAGCTGACCGATGCGGTTCTGCTGGCCCTGGAAGAGGCGCGTGGTCTGCTCGAAGTTGGCCTGCGCGTTGCGGCGGCGTTCTTCGAGTCCAGCCAGCGCGGCGCCGGCTGCTGCTGCGGCGGCCTGCAACTGCTCGCGCTCCGCGCGCAGCGTTTCGACGCGGTGCTGCAGTTCGGCAAGACCGGCTTCGAGGCTGGCGCGTTCGGATTCGAGCGCAGCGGCCTCGCCCTGACGGCGTTCGATCAGCTCCGCCTTCTGGGCCAGCGCGGCGCGGTTGCGCTCGGTCGACATCTGCCACTCGGCAAGGCGGCGCTCGATCCGCGCTGTCTCGGTCTCCATCTGGCGCAGCGCGGCGCCGGAGTTGGCGGCCTCGCGCTCGGCGTCGCGACGCTCGTGGTTCTTGCCTTCGATGGTGGATTGAATCGCCTGCAGCTCGTGCTGCAGCGTCTGCGTGCGGCGGTCGGTCTCGGAGAGCTCGTCTTCAAGCGCCGTCAGCTTGTCCTGCACCTCGCGAAGCTCGCGCTTCAAAGCAAGCGGTCCGCCGGAGCTGGGACGTCCACCAGTGACGGTGAGATTGTGAAAGGTCTCGCCGGTCGGGGAGAGGAAGTATGCGCTCGGATGCTGCAGCGCCAGGCTGCGAGCGGTCGCGGAGTCCGGCGTCACGAAGCCCTCGCGGAGCTTCGGCAGCAGCACTTCGAGCGAACGTCCAAAGCCGTTCAGCACGCGGATGCACTCGGTCAACGGCTTCACGCCCTCGGCGGAGACGCTTGCCGAGCTGGCCTGTCCATCGAGCGAGAAGCGCGCCTCGGCATCGGCCGGTTCGACCAGGAAGGTCGCGCGCCCGGCGACGTCCGACCGCAGCATCTGGATGCCGTCGTTGGCCGCGTCCCAGCTTTTGACGACGATGTAGTTCAGCTCCTCGCGCAGGAACTCGTCGACGATGGACTCGTACTGGCCGTCCACTTCGAGGAAGTCCGCGAGCGTGCCGACGGCGGAGTTCTTCTGCCCGGTCTGCGTAGCCTTCTTGGCGCTGGCGCGGAAGAGATTCTTCACCGTCTCGGTCGAGTACGAGTGGTCGCGGATGAGGCCTTCGAGCGAGTTGCGACGGCCCTTCAGCGTGGCTACCTCGCCTCGTAGCTGATCGCCGCGACGCTTGGTCTGGGCCTCTTCGCTGCGTCCGCCTTCGAACTGCAGGCGCAGCTCGGAGATTTCAAGCTCCAGCCGCTTCAGCCGCTCGTTGACGCTCTCGAACGACATCTTGACCTGACCGCGCTGCATGCCGAGGGTTTGAAGCTCCTCGCGCGCCA
The DNA here is from genome assembly GCF_900188085.1 of Granulicella rosea. Taxonomy (GTDB): domain Bacteria; phylum Acidobacteriota; class Terriglobia; order Terriglobales; family Acidobacteriaceae; genus Edaphobacter; species Edaphobacter rosea. The sequence goes on along the minus strand of NZ_FZOU01000002.1, from coordinate 527,681 downwards.
CCTCGGATTCGTTGGCGAGGCGTTCGGCCTCGCGCTCCAGTCCGGCGAGCGCGGCCGAGGCCTGCGCCTCTTCATTGCGGATCTGGCTCGCGCGCTGAATGAGCTGCATCGAGGTGCGGCGGTGCTGCTCGGCCTGCTGCTCGCTGGCGGCGACGGCGCGGATGGCGTTCTGGGCCTCCTGCTGCTGGCGCTGAGCGTTTTCCCGGGAACCCGCGGCCTCGGAGGTGGCAGACTCGAGGAAGCTGCGGTGCTGCTCGGTCTCGCCCGCAAGCTGGGCGAGCTGCGCGCGCGCGGCTTCGAGTTCTTCGGCGCCGCTGGCGAGGCGAACGGTCAGCTCGGCGACGCGGTCCGCGTTGGCCGCGGTGCGCGCTGCGATGCGCTCCAGTTCGACGGCGGACTGGTTGGCGGTCGCGCCGTACTCGCGAATCTGCTGGTCCAGCGTGTAGCCGTGACGGACGCCCTCGGTGTGCTCGACGTCCATCGCCTCGGTCTGGGTCACCTGCGCATCGATGGTCTGGGTGAGGGAGGCGATCTTCGCGGCGGTCACGGCCTGATCCTGGTCGAGCTGAGCGATGCGGCTGGCGAGGACGACGCGCAGGCGTGTGCGCAGTTCGTCACGAATCTGGCCGTAGCGTTCAGCCTTGGCGGCCTGGCGCTTCAGCGTGCCCATCTGCTTGGTGACCTCGTCGAAGATGTCGTTCACGCGCGAGAGGTTCTGCTTGGCGGATTCGAGCCGCAGCTCGGCGAGGCGCTTCTTGGTCTTGAAGCGGGTGATGCCGGCAGCCTCTTCGATGATCGACCGCCGGTCTTGCGGCTTGGCCGAGAGAAGCTGGCCGATGCGCTCCTGTCCGATGATCGCGTAGGACTCGCCGCCGAGGCCGGTGCCCATGAAGATGTCCTGAATGTCGCGCAGGCGGCAGATCTTGCCGTTCAACAGGTATTCGGAGTCGCCCGAGCGGAAGAGGCGGCGCGTGACGGTCAGCTCACCGGCGCGGATGGGCGTGCGGCCGAACTTGCGGCGGCGAATCTTGAGCACGACGTTGTTGCCTGGAGCTGCCTGGGCTGCGGAGTCGGGTTCCTGCTCGGTCTCGTCTGTCGCAGCTTCAGCGGTCTCCTCGCCCGTCTTGACCTTCACCTCGGCTTCAAAGGTGGTTCCGGGCTGAGCCTCGGCGACGGCTTCGTCGGTCTCGGCGGCGCGCTGCTCGCGGAGCGTGGTCTCGTCCCAGTCGGTCGGGATCTGGTCGTCCATGGTGATGTCGGAGTCGTCGTGCTCGTGGTTCGCGTTGTCGTAGACCTCTGGGTCGACCAGCGTCAGCGATACCTCGGCCATGCCCGTCGGCCGGCGATCGCGCGTGCCGGCGAAGATGACATCCTCCATCTTGACGCCGCGCAGGCTCTTGGCCGACTGCTCGCCCAGCACCCAGGTGATGGCGTCCGAGATGTTCGACTTGCCGCAGCCGTTGGGCCCGACGATGGCGGCGATGCCATCGCCGGAGAGCTGAACCTCGGTACGATCGCAAAACGACTTGAAGCCCAGAATCTGGACCTTCTTGAGCTTGAGCATGACAAAACCTCACCGGCCAGGAGTCAGGCGCGCGGGCAGGGAACTCCCACGGCCAGAAGTCCTCGGCCTGCCTCCACTGTAGCGGTCGGTTTTCGACGAATCAACGGGTATGGCGCTACCTGTTGTGGATAAGACGGAACGAATACCACCGATGGGATCGGATATGCACCAACCCTGCGACAAGCCTGTGAAAATGCGGCGTTCTGGAGGCGCCGTTCCTGTAGGCCGCATAGGCTCCGCAAACGGAGCTTGCAACCGGGCTGCGGCCTTCCTATAATCCGCATCAATACCTTCGGAAAATTGCCTGCGATTGATCTCGCCGATTTCCGTACAGGCGACGGAATGCTATCGTTGAGGTCAGGCCAACCGCACCACACAAGTTCCGACCGCGGGCTACACCTGCGGCCCAAATGACATCGAAGATGCAAGAGCTGTGAAGAAGAAATATCTGAGGAGTCTTGAATGAAGAAGGTAGTCGTTGCATCTCTCCTGGCGTTCGCTGCAATCTCCGCCACCGGTATGGCCGGTTCGGGTCTGGCCTTTGCACAAACCGCTGTCAACCTTGGTTCAGGCGGACAGGGCGGCGTCACCATGCAGCCGGAGGAGTTCAAGGCTTATGACGACGCGGTAAATAAGCAGACGACGCCGCAGACGCAGGCGCCCGCGCTCGAGGCTTATCTGAAGGCGTACCCGCAGTCGGCGGTCAAGGCCGATGTGTTGCAGCGTCTGATGATCGCGTACAGCTCCATGGACCCGGCGAAGACGATCGACGCCGCCGACCGTCTGCTGCAGGTCGATCCGAACAATCTGCGCGCACTGACCTTCGAGGTCTACTTCCGCAAGCAGACCGCCGACGCCGCGACCGATCCGGCCGCCAAGCAGGCTGCGCTCGACGCCGCCTCCGGCTTCGCCACCAAGGGTCTGGCCGCGACCAAGCCCAAGGATATGCCGCAGGCCGACTACGACACCCTGAAGGCCACCGCGACTCCGATCTTTTACACCACCATCGGCGCGGCTGCGCTGAACAAGAAAGACTTCGCCGGCGCCATCGTCGCCTACAAGGCTGAACTCTCCGCCGTACCGCCGGCGGCGACCACCACTCCGGGTCAGGTATTGCAGGATACGTATCTGCTGGGCACCGCGTACTACGGCTCCACGCCGCCCGATCTCTTCAACTGCACCTGGTATGCGACCCGCGCGGCGTTCTATGCGCCCGAGGCCTACAAGCCGCAGCTTCAGCCGCTGGCCAGCTACTGCTACAAGAAGTACCACGGTGGCGCAGATGGTTATGAGGCCGTGACCGCAGCGGTCCAGACCAGCATCAACCCACCGGCCAGTTTCTCCATCGTGCCTGCGCCGACAAACGAGGATATCGTCGCCAAGACGATCAAGGACACCCCCGACCTCGCTACGCTTGCGTTGAGCGATAAGGAATTCATCATCCAGTACGGCAAGCCCGAGGATGCGGATAAGGTCTTCGCAACCGTGAAGGGCAAAGCAGTCGAGATTCCGGATGCCGTGGTCGTGACGGCGTCGGATAGCTCGCTGACAGTTTCGGTTTCGGACGATGCGGTCCAGGCCAAGACGGCCGACTTTACCTTCAACATGAAGACGGCCCTGAAGACGCTGCCAGCGGTTGGGGCAAAGGTCACGCTGACCGGCACCTACGCCTCTTACACCTCCAAACCGCTGATGATCATCATGAGCGATGCCGAGATTGTGGCGCCGAAGAAGGCCGCTCCGGTGCATAAGGCTCCCGTACACCATAAGTAGTAGTACGCGTCCAGCAGCAAGCGCAAAGGCCGCCTCAATTCGGGGCGGCCTTCGCGGTTTATCGTCAACTATGCCATCAGCCACCGGATCGCGTTCGCCAGAAATCGAAGTTGCAGCACCGGCTGCATCTCCGGCACGCGGTGGTAGAGCACCTTCGTCGCGCCGAGCCGGGTCGTGAACGTTCCGGCTCCGATGTTGCGGTCGTGGTCGCGCGAGTAGCCGGCGACGATCTCGACGTTCGGGCCATCGACCAGTAGACCGTTCGACTGGCGGCCCTTCGCCGCGTAATGGATTCCCATGGCCTGATCCTGCGGTAACCCGTCGTACAGCGGATGTTTGCGGACAAAGTACCAGTTGCCCATCCATGGCGCGCGGAAGTCGCCGACCGTGCCCGCGTAGGTGAAGGCTCCGGCTGCGGCGAGCTGCCTGGCGACGCCTTCGGAGAGTGCGTCCGCCTGCGGGATCGCGAGCAGCGGCGTTCCGGCTTTCACGGCTTCGAGGATGCCGTCGGCGAGTTTGCCGGTCTGCGCGACCTCCGGGCCTTCGCCAGGCTCGAGCTTGCGTCCGGGAACGACCTTCGCCGCGCCGGGCTGCGCTTCGAGACCGGTCGTATCGCCCGACTCCTGCTTCGCCGAGGTCTTCGCGGTCAGGCCGGATGAGACGATCAGGTCGTACTTGCCGCCCGGCTTGAAGTCCTGCACATGGATGCCGAGCCTCGGCTCCAGCTCGGCGAGCTGCCTGCGCAGCGGCGGTGCAATGCCGGAGATGGCGACCTCGATCATGCGAGTGCGTTTGTACTGCGGCACGCCCGCTACCCAGATCTCCTTCGTCTGCGTGGCCTGCGGACTGGAGCTGATGCTGAACCTGAAACGGTACATACCCTCTTCGGTCAATGCGGGCGTGGCGAAGGCTTCCTGGATGAGGTAGCTGGAGACGTCCGGGGTCTGCGCGGGAGCGGGGAACTCGGCGAGCTTCAGTAGCTTGCCCGAGGGGGTGACGGCGGTGAAACTCAGCGTACCGCCAGCGGGCTGCGAGGTATCGTTGAACAGGAAGAGGTCGAAGACGGCCGGTTGGCCGAGCGCGGTGCAGATGCTGCGTTGCTTCGCGACCGGGCGGACGGGCTGGAGCGTCGCCGCGATCGGCGTTGGGTCGGACTTGAAGTTGCGCAGGTTATCGACGATACCGGAGTGGTTCTCGATCGAGGTCGACTCCCAGCCGGAGATGACGGCAAAGTCGAGGTCGTTCGAGATCCGCGCGTTCTCCATATAGTTCTGCCACGTGTCGTAGCACTTCCTGCCGATCGAGAGCCAGAGCTGTTCGGTGGCGGGGAAGGCCTCGCGGAACTTCCATTTGTCGAGCCACTTGTCGGTCGCGGCGAGGATCTCGGCGTGGTCGACGTGGTCGTAGCTCTTGTTCGCGGGCTGGCGGCCGATGCCTGTGCCCACGGGGTCGGCATGCTGGTGCAGCATCAGGGAGTGGTTATCGGGCGTGGCGCAGCCCTCCATCTCGCCGAACTCGGTGATGACACTTTTGTGGGGTGAGATGTAGGTGAACTCGGTGGGCGATTTGTAGAACTCGTCGTACCACTGGTCGCCCGCGCCCTGGTGCTGGTTCCACCAGCCGCCCCATTCTTCTTCGTCGGAGCGGTGCAGCTTGTCGTTCCAGGGTTCGTACCAGGCCTGCGCGGCCTTGCGGGGCGGGGCGACGAAGCCGTCATTGAGCACAATACAACGCGAGGGATCTTCAAGACGCATGGCGGCGAGGACGGCGAGGGTGTCGGGGTTCTTCAGATCGGCGCCGATCTCGTTCTGCAGGCAGTATTCGATGACCGAGGGATGCGAGCGGAAGGCCTTGACCATCTCCACGCACTTGACGAACATGTAGCGCTGGGCGAACTTGTCGGCGGGCGCGGTGGGCTTCTCCATGATGGTGCCGGCGGCGTTGGTGGCGGCTCCGGCGGGTAGCTTGCCGATGGCCAGCTTGCCCGCGCCGGGCTCCATGTAGCGCAGCAGGCCGAGCCGGTCATGCGCGCGGAGCACGTCCTCCTTGGCGAGGTTGCGGTGGAAGTTTAGGCAGTTGAGGCCGAGCTTCTTTGCCTGTGTGACCTCTTTCTCGGCCAGCTCCGGCGTGGGCCACATGCCGTTGATCCCCCAGAATCCCCAGGAGATGGAGGAGTAGATCTTGATGCGCTTGCCGTTCAGGCGGAAGAAGGCGTCCTTGCCGAGTCCAACGGGAGCGAAGGTGCGGAAGCCGAAGGGGATGGTGCGGGTATCGGCGATCAGCTTCGTCTCTGGATGCTTAAGGGTGATCCTCATGTGGTACAGCTTGGGACTGTCCAGATCCCATAGCTTTGCGTTGTACTGTCCGAACTGCGCGGTAACGAGCAAACCACGATCCGACTCATGGACCTGGGTGATCCGCGGCTTTGAAATGATCGTACCGTCGGCTGGATCGACAATCTCCAATTCAATCGAACTAAAGATCGAGCGTGACGTGATGGAAGAATCGCTTCTTTGGACGAGGATATGAGCTTGATTCGGGCCGGGACTCATGTGGAGAACGTATTGATCTTCAGAGGTGCGTGGGGCTTCGGGGCCGTTGAGTATCCATGCATCTTGAATATGGACCGCAGGATGAACGGCACGAATCGTCATCCCACGATCCAGTCCGCCGAACCCGTGCGACCGATACAGCTTCACCGCTCCCCATTGCGCATTCGAGCCGTCGACCCAGTCGTAGCGGCCGAAGGGGTTGGTGATGCGGATGGCCAGCAGGTTCTCGCCGCCGGGGTTCGCCGCGTGGGTCAGATCGGCCTCGAAGGGCAGCTCTTCCATGATCGAGTAGCCGACCAGCTTGCCGTTCAGATAGACCTCGGCCCGCAGGTGCGCACCGCGAATGTGCAGGAAGATGCGCTTGCCCTGCATCTCCTTGGGTATGTCAATCGGCCGGTACCACCACGAGACGCCCAGGTAGGCGCCGTTCTGCGGGATGGGATCGTCGGCGGCGTAGCGGTACTCGTCCGGCGTATAAGGACGTTGCCCGAACTTGCCCCAGAGGTGCTGCTCTACCGTCGACGGCAGCGTGACGGGCAGGGTATCGGGGTGCGCAGGGGATAGGACCGACCAGCCGCCGGTGGGCGGGTTGACGGGCAGTTTGGCGATGTCGCCGGGACCGCCGGGGCGCACGTCCTCCGGCAGGTAGAGCGTGTCGTTCTTCCATTCGGCGTGCTGGTCGACCCAGAGATGCCAGCCGTCGTCGGGGATGAGCGTGCCGTTCTCGGGCCACACGGACGGCGCAGGCGCCGTCGCCTCGGCCAGGCTGGCGACGGCAGGGAGTAAGCCGCTGGCGGCGGTGACGGCGGCCGTGCTCTTGAGAAAGCTCCGGCGGGAGAGCTGGGACGTGGGCGAGGTCTCGTTTGGCATCGTTGCCAGATTGTAGCCGAAAGGTTCGACCACTGGCTAGGCACTCGGTCAAAAGACGATATCACGCAGGTATTCGAGGCGGATCATGCCTCCCCCAGAAGTTGTAGGTCCGGCTTATCCCATTTCGGTAACGGTGATGCATCCTAGTGGATGTAGGTTCCGATCTGCTCATTTCATCAGAGGCCCATACCGTGAGCACCGAAGTTCTGTCTGCCGTGTCCCCCGATTTTTCGACGGTTCCCGCCTTCGCGATCGCCTTTCAGCCCATCGTCGACGTGGCGAACCGGTCCGTCATGGCGTACGAGGCGTTGACGCGCGGCGTGCAGGGTGTCAGCTATCCGGAGTTGATCGCGAGCATGGACAGCGCCATGCGGCGGCGCTTCGACCTGGCAACGGCGGACCACATGATCCGGCGATCGCTGGAGCTTGGCCTGCTCGACTCGGATGCACGGCTATGCATCAATATCGAACCGGAGATTGAAAAGGGCGCGCTTTCGGCGGCGTTCATTCGTGAGTCGACCGATCGCCACGGCATGCCGCGAAATCGCGTGGTGCTGGAGTTGACGGAGAATCACAAGGTGAGCGCGGAGGTTCTTCGCCAGATGATGACGGAGAACGAGAACTCCGGCTTCGCGACGGCGATGGACGACTTCGGCGCGGGTTACGCCGGGCTGTCGATGCTGGCGGAGTGCCGCCCGCAGATTTTGAAGCTGGACCGCGCGCTGGTGCAGGGGATCGACCACTGCGATACCCGGCAGAAGCTGGTGCGCGCCTTCGCCAATGTCTGCCAGTCGCTGGGGATGGAGATGGTGGCCGAGGGCGTGGAGACGCGCGCCGAGTATGTGAAGCTGCGCCGGATCGGCATCCGTTATATGCAGGGTTATCTCTTCGCCCGGCCCGAGGTCGACGCGCTGCCCCAGCCGAACTGGGAGGCGCTGCGATCGGCGAAGAGCCAGGCGCAGCTTCTGCCCAGAATCGGCGCCTGGATGCAGTGCGAGCCGATTACTCTCCCAGCATGATGCGTTTGATCGCGTAGGCGCGGCCCGTGGCGGCGTCGCATTCGATCAGTGCGGCGCACATCTTCGGATTGCCCTTGGCGGCCTCGAACTTACCGGGCATGCCGGTCAGGAAGCGGTGCAGCACCAGCTCGGTCTCGACGCCGATGACGGAGTCGTATGGCCCGGACATGCCTACATCCGTCTGGAAGGCGGTGCCGCCAGGCAGAACGCGCTCGTCCGCCGTCGGAATATGCGTGTGGGTGCCGAGCACGGCGGTGACGCGACCGTCGAGATACCAGCCCAGCGCGACCTTCTCGGAAGACGCCTCGGCGTGGATATCCAGCAGGATAACCTTGGCGGTGATCTTCGAAAGCAACTCGTCGACCTTGCGGAAGGGATCGTCGCAGGCCGACATGAAGACGCGGCCCTGCAGGTTCATCACGGCGTATTCCGTTCCGTCGGCGAGCTGGCCCTGGTAGAAGCCGAAACCGGGCGTAGTGCTGGTGTAGTTCGCCGGACGCAGGATGCGGCGTCCGCGTTCGTGCGAATCGGCCGGGACCTTCATGTATTCGAAGATCTCGCGCTTATCCCAGATGTGGTTTCCGGTGGTGATGACGTGCGCGCCGAGATCGAAGATCTCCTCGGCGATGGAGGGCGTGATGCCGAAGCCGCCAGCGGCGTTTTCGCCGTTGATGACGAGAAGGTCGACCTGATAGGTCTCAAGGACGTGGGGCAGATGCTCGCGTACGATATGGCGTCCGGCCGAGCCGAAGATGTCGCCGACAAACAGGATATTCACCGTATGAGGTTATCAGTTTGAAGCCGATTCCGGTTGGCTCGTCTAGTAAAGTAGTGGCATGGCAGAACTTGTGACCCGTCGTATGACGGTCGATGATGTGGAGCTGATCCGTTTGCAGCGGGAGCGGATGTTCCAGAACAACGGCATCGACGCCGGGACGCTGGAGACGATGCGCGCGCCGTTTGCGGCCTGGCTGCGCCCGAAGATCGAGGACGGCACGTACCTCGGCTGGGCGATGGAGCGGGATGGGGTTGTCGTGGCTGGGGCGGGCGTGATGATTCTCGACTGGCCGCCGCACCCGCAGCATCCCACGGATGGCCGCCGGGCGTACGTCCTGAACGTCTACGTGGCGCCCGAGGAGCGTGGCCGAGGAACGGCGAAGGCCTTGATGGAGCTGGCCGAGGCCGAGAGCCGCAAGCTGGGCATCGACTACGCCGTGCTGCATGCCAGCCCCATGGGTAGGCCGGTCTACGAGCGCTCCGGCTGGAAGAGCACCAACGAGATGGCGAAGAGTCTCGTCGGTCGATTGGGGACGCCGGCAGACAGCCTGTGATAGCTTGCGGTTAGAGCGTAACTGTTATCGTCACAGATAGCGGCCAGCGCCGAATGCTTTCAACGCGGTACCGTGGTTCCATGCCGTACCTTGGTTTTCAAAGGAGAGTTGCTCGATGGCGCAGAACGGTCGATTCAGTCTTAGTCTGCGGGTGCTGTCCGTGCTCGCGCAGCAGCCCGATACGAACCATACCTCGGCCGCGATCGGCGAGGCGCTGGACGAGAGTCCGGTGATGGTGCGGCGGGTCTTCCTGCTGCTGCATGAGGCAGGGTTCGTCTCGCAGCGCAAGGGACCGCAGGGTGGGGCGAAGCTGAAGATGCCGGCGAAGTCGATCGGGCTGGGCGATCTGTACGCGGCGGTCGCGGGCGAGTGGTTGAGCGTGGGCGACAAGTCGCTGGATGCGGTGCTGAAGAAGACCAGGCAGCAGGCGATCGAAGCGATGAACGAGACGACGATCGCGTCGGTGGCGAAGAAGCTGAAGAAGAGTTAGCCCGTCCGCTCTACGTGTCTCCAACATCGTATGCGGGCCGGGGGCGCAGGGGAATTGCGGCTGCCTCCCGCCCCGCGCAGTAAATCCGCATTCGCGGCTCGTTCGACGCAGGCACTTTCCGAAAAGTCTCTTGAAAATCCCGGTTCTTGTTCACCTTTATGCGGCGCAGAGCTTTTGCGCATGGCGGCGCCGCGTTTGCAGGTTCGTGTCTACGATAGTGCTATCCAGACTTATCTTCACCCGAACGCATTCCACGAACGCCAGGCGGGATTTGCGGCAGCGGTCTTCAACGGCGAACGGGCACGGTTTCGAGAAGCGCACAAACGACGGCAACGCAGGGGAGAGACGCATGAAGCAGAAAACATCGTGGGGTATTGCGGTCAAGGCGCTGCAGAAGAACAAGCTGCAGACGATCCTGACCATGATCGGCATGACGATCGGCGTGGCGACTGTGCTGACGATGATCGCGCTGGGCTCCGGCGCCGAGCAGTCGATCCAGGACCAGGTCCGCTCCGCCGGCATGAACATGCTGATCGTAACGGGCGGGAACTGGAGCCGAGGCAACGACTCCGGCAACGGCGGCAATATGGCCGCGGCGTATGAACCGATGCTGGGCCGTCCGCACCTCGTCTCGGCAACCTACGATCCCCGCCAGGGCGCGCGCCTGATGCGCGTGCAGGGCGAAGCCGACACGAGCGGCGGCGGCAGCATGGTGCATGGACTGGGCCGTCCGGGTGACGGTGTCCAGGGCCACGGCGCCGCGACGACGCTGGTCGACGCCGACGTGCAGGCGATGCGCAAGCTCAAGGGCGTGCAGTACGTCTCGGGCGGCGTTCATGACACGGTGAAGGTTCCGTTTGGCGGACAGATCATCGTGACTTCGATGCATGGCGACGACACCTCGCTGCCGAAGATTCGCCGCGGATGGGTCTTTCCGTTCGGCAAGTTCTACAGCTCGAGCGACGAGAAGAACGGCACGAACGTCGTGGTGCTCGGACAGTTCGTCGCCACCAAGATGTTCGGCGCAGCCAGCCCGCTGGGCAAGATGATCGAGCTGAAGGGCGAGCAGTTCAAGGTGGTCGGCGTCATCGGCAGCGGAAGCTGGATGGTGACCCCGGCGCAGGGCGACGACCAGTTCGACGCAGTCTATGTTCCGGTAAAGACGATGCAGCGGTTGATGCACCAGGACTACCTCACGATGGCCGCCGTCACGACCGAGTCGACCGGCGACGTGCTGCGTGTGCAGAAGGCCCTGAAGGATCTGCTGGAGCAGCGCCACCACATCGGACCCAACGATCCGGACGACTTCACCGTGAAGGGCGAGGCGCATCAGACGATGGCGCACGGTATGCGGCCCGACGTCGCGAACGCCGTGATGGGCAATGCGGCCGGACTGGAGAAGATCACGCTCGACCAGCTTGGCAAGACGCTCGATCAGGCGAGCGCGACGATGTCGGCTCTGCTGACGAGCATCGCCGCGGTCTCCCTGCTGGTCGGCGGAATCGGCGTGATGAACATCATGCTGCTGTCGGTCTCTCAGCGGACGAAGGAGATTGGCATTCGCCGCGCTCTGGGCGCCCGCTCGGCCGATGTGCTGACGCAGTTTCTGCTGGAGGCGACGACGCTGAGTGTGGTCGGCGGCCTGGCGGGCATCGTGATCGGCTGTCTTGTCGCTGCCTCGATCGCGAGGACCGTCCAGTGGTCGACGAACATCTCGATCCCGGCGGTGACGATCTCCTTCGGCGTCTCGGCGGCGATCGGCATCTTCTTCGGCTACTACCCGGCACGACAGGCCTCGCAGATTCTGCCGATCAAGGCGCTCAAGCACGAGTAAGCTGCAAGAGAGAAAAGCCCGGCGGCCTGCTCGGCTGCCGGGCTTTCCTGCGTTCGTCCACCGTGTCGTTGCCATGCTCCCGTGCTTACGCGGCAGAGGACTACTCCACACTCGTGTGGTGGCCCCAGTCGAAGCGTCTGCCGAGAATGCCTTTCACGATCAGGTGGTCCGTCCCGGCGGTTGGACCGACGCCAATTCCGATATTGATCTCCCACTTCGGCGAGGTGTTCAGATCGGTGACGAAAAAGATCTGCTGCTGCTGTGTATGCAGGTTGTCGAAGGCGCCCAAACGACCGTAGTCGGCGTAGTATTCAAAGCCACCGCTGACGACACGAGTGAAGTCGTAACCCAACTTGACGCCTGGAGAAAAGCCGAGTCCCTGATGGACGTCCGGACCGTGCCAGGTGCGCTCCAGCGCTGGATTGAAGGCGAAGTACCAACGCCCCAGCGTCTTGTCGATGATGGGGCGGATCTCCCAGGTCCATGTGTCCGGTGAGTACACGGCTCGCTGATAGCCGACCTCCGTGGAAAGGCTGAGCCCCACGGGGAGATGCCAGCTATCCGGTGCGCGCACGCGCGGACGTATGTGATCCCCAACCCATTGCACTCCATGACCATCCTGTTCGCTCGTGAAGACGTAGAAGCCGATCTCCGACCAGCTGGTGATGCCTTCAGTCAGCTCGAGCGTCTCGTGCTCCTGATGATTGGTCGGGATCACGCCGTCCACGAAGTACTTCTGACCCTGGATGGTGTAGTTGGAGTGCAGTTCGGTCATCAGGGTTCTGGGGGGAACTGTATCCGCGCCGTAGACCTGAATCTCATAGTTGCCCTGCGCTGCGGCTACTCTTACGGACAAAAGCGCCGCGAGAGCCAGAGCCGCCTTTGCCGCCCATCGGAACGCTGCGTTACGCATACTTGAACACCATCATGAACCCTCGATCCATGTGATCCTGCTGGTGGCAATGGAAGAGCGTATCGCCGGGATTGTCGGCGACGAACTCAACCTCGACGGTCTTACCGGCCTGAACCAGAACCACGTCCTTTCGCAGACCGGCGATTGCGGCACCATCTTCAAGCCGCCTGATCTCAAACGTGTGTCGATGCAAGTGCATGGGGTGGTCGTCCATGCTCTTGTTTTTCAACACGAGGCGATAGCGTTCTCCCGCCCGGAGCAGGGGAGAATGTTCAGGGGTTGAATTTTGCGGATAGGGAAGGCCGTTGATTCTCCACAACTCTTCATTCCCGTGTCCCTGAAACCTGGAGTCGAAGACCAACTCCAGGGTCTTTGCCGCTGCGCCGGGCACGGTCTCATCTGCTTTTGCAAACATCCGATAGCTCCAGATCAGTTCTTCCGGCTGCGTCCAGACTGCCTTTCCGGTGGAGTTGGCGTACTCGACGACAATGCCCATGCCCGTCGCCTGTATGTGTTTGCGCACCTCGCCGAGTATCCAGACCCCCGGATGATTCATCTCGACGATGGCCGAGACGCGCTCCGCCGGAGCAAGCCGGAGCATCGTGACCGTCTGGGGTTCGCGAACCTCGTTGCCGTCGAGTGCGATGACTTTGAAGCTGTGCCCTGAAAGTGAGATCCAGTGAGTCTCCGTGGGGCTGCTGTTGAGAATGTGCATCATCACGCGCTCGCCCTGCTTCACTTTGATCGGATCGCCAAAGCCGAGCATCTTGCCGTTGATGGTCGTCACGTCGTAGACCGGACTCATGTAACCGTCGTCACCGCCCAGAAACTGTCCACGCCAGTCATGCAGCGCGAGGAAGACCTCGCGATCGTACGGTGCAGGGTTGTCGCGCGGTTCAACGAGCAGGAAACCATGCAGACCGCCAAACTGCGCCCTGGTGAGATTCTTACCGGCGAAGGTATGCGTGTGGTACCAGCGGAATCCGGCCGGACTGGGCGTCATGGTGTAGCGTGTAGACGCTCCAGCCGCAATCATAGGCGTGCCTTCTTCCATGGCTCCATCGATCGCCGGTGGAAGAAAGAGTCCGTGCCAGTGAACGACCTCCGGCTGGTCGGACAGGTTGCGAATCTCGACCGCCTGCTGTCGTCCCTCACGCATACGAAAGAGCGGACCGGGAATCTGACCGTTATAGGCCAGGGTCTTGATATGGTGTTTCGGCGAAGCCTCCAGCGTGTATGGAGCGATCACAAGCGACACATCCGGTGTGGTCGCAGCGCGAATCGCCTCGGGGATCGCCAGAGCCCCAGCCGCCATGCCCGAAAGCTGCGTAAATCGTCTGCGGGTCAGAGCGTGGGAGAGCATCTCGGTTCGCATCGTTTATCCGTTTCTCCAACAGCTATCTTTAGGGATCGACTGGAGGCCGCCGCTTAATTTCCAATATCGCCGACTAAGTTGAGTTCGACTCCAACATCGTTCTCAGCCTTCCAGATCAGGAAGCTGGGATTCTTCAGACCCCACTGCACATAGGGAACGACAAATTGCCCCTTCGCTGTCGCCTTCGAACCATCGATATGTATCTGCATCGGGATCGTCAGGTCGTGTGGCGTGCCCAGCAGAGTGAAGACGCCAGTGACCTGAATGGTGGAGTCGCCTGAGACTGCAATCCGTCCCGCGTACGCCTTCGGCGCGAACGAGACGGCCGCGAACTGTTCCACCTTCAGGATATCCTTCTTCATCTTTTTGTCGCGACTCTCGTTTCCCGTCTTGCCGCTCCCTGCCGCAACCGTGACGAGGCCTGAGATACGGGAGGCGGCTGAGTCGAAGTCGATCGATCCCGACTGCACATGGAACGTGCCATTGACGACTTCGTGCGTCGTGTTCAGCCTGATCCTGACCTCGCTGGCGTCGGGGCGGACAACAAAGGTCTCGTGCTGCGCCAGCGCGGCTGGAGACGATAGAAGCGCGAGGATCAAGGCGGCGTAAGGATTCATAGTTACCCCGAAAAGCCGGCCGCCGGGATCGGAGGCGACTTCGCTAGATGGAGTTGGCGGAGAGCTGCGGCGCGACAGTCGCCGCAGGCTGGGTGACACGCGTGAGCTTGGCCGTAACACGCATCGCGCCCGGCCAGACCCTGAGGCAGAAGGGCAGGACGGCACGCGCAAGTCCGTTATTCAGCCCGTTCGCGGCAACTTCGGCAAGGCGCATCTGAGGCAGCATCGCGGAGCGAAGTTTTGGCTGAAAGACCGGCGCCGGCTCCGCAGCCAGATAGGCGGCGGCGGCCTGACGGGCAGTGTGCAGGGCGATGGATATACCGTCGCCGGTGAACGACGGGATGACGGCTGCCTGATCGCCGATGCAGTAGAGCCCATCCTCGGTCATGCGGCGGATGTAACCGTAAGGGATATGCGTGACGGTGATCGGTTTTTCAAGCAGCGGTTCGGCGCCTTCGAGCCGCATCGCGAGGTGAGGACAATCCTGCTGCATCTTGCGCAGAAGACCCTCCCAGCGAAGACCCGCGCGCGCGAATAACCGACGTTCGACGACACAGCAGAAGTTGACGACGCCGCCTTCCACCGGTTGAACACCGCCGTACCCTCCGGAATAGAGCATCAGCTCGGAGGCGTCCGCAAGGTCGGTCTTCTGACCTTCGCTCAACCGGTAGTACATTTTGAATGCGACCCATTGGTGAGGATCCTTTGGGCGGGCGTGGCCCCGCAGGTCGTGCTTGCCCGTGGCGAGGAAGACGGTTGGGGCTTCGTAAACGGCGCCGTCGTCGACCCTGGCCGTCCAGAGACCGCCGGTCGTGCGACTGAGCGACTGCACGCTGCGTCCGCGTAGAACGTTCACTCCCGCCGCGACGGCTGCGGCGATGAGCGCCGTATCGAGCGCCTTGCGGGTGAGTGAGGCAGCGGGAAAGGGCAGCGGCGCCTCCGCGGCGCGCCTGGCTGCGGCGAGTCGCACATAGTTCAGGGGAACCGCGCCAAGCGACGCAACGTCGATGCCAAGCGCATGCAGATCCTCCAGGGCCTCTCCGCTCAGAAACTCTCCACACACCTTGTGGCGCGGGCTGGGCTCGCGCTCGATCAGCGTTACACTGCGTCCTTTGCGGGCGAGCGCGATCGAAGCGGCACAGCCGGCCACTCCGCCGCCAAGGATGAGAACTTCATCTTGCAAATTATTGCTCCTGGCCCGCTGAGTGTTCAATCCATGCCTGGCGAGCTTCTTTGCTTCTATCTAAACCTGATAGACGTTCAAAAGACAGGTTGAAAGCTCATTCTGTACGAATCGTCATTTTGGATTCCCATCGACGTACAAAAAACAGGTTGAACGTTCATTCTGTACGAATCGTCATCTTACAGGCGGATGGAGAGCCTGCTCTTTTCGCAGCGGATTGCGTCACATAAGCTGAACGTCAGGGTGAGACATTTGTTGAGACGATGCAGTTTCCTCTTCGCCGGCTTGATGGTGGCTGTCTGGGCCATCGCACTGCCGGCGGAACCGATTGCCGTCAGGCATGTGCAACGGCCGATGCGCCGATCGATGGTGGCACGCTCTGAGGATGGAAGGACGATCGCCAATGGTGAATTTTCGCAGGTAGTGCAGGGCGACGAAGTGACGATGCGCCTGACCTATCGTTTTGTCGATGGATCGCTCGACGATGAGGAGACGACGTTCACGCAGCGGGGTACGCTTCGGTTGGTGCGTAGCCGACACATACAGAAGGGGCCGTTTTTCACCAAGCCTATCGACTTCACGGTTGAAGCCGCAACCGGCACGGCGACCAGCCGCACGACCGACAAGAATGGCAATATCCATCTCGAGAGCAAGCATGTGGACCTGCCGAATGACCTGGCGAATGGCTTTGTCGGGACGGTGCTGCTGAACGTACCGCACGATACGAAGCCGTTTCGAGTGAGGATGCTGGCGCCGGTTGGCGGCGGGAGGTTGGTTCCGCTCGTGATCTCGCCGCAGAGCGAGCAGACGGTTTATCTTGAGGGGCAGGCGATCAAGGCGACGGTGTTTCGCATTCATCCGGAATTGAGCGGCATCGTGAGGGTGATTGCGAGATTGATTGGCCTTCAGCCGAAAGATGTTTCGGTGTGGGTGCTGGAGGGCGATGACCCCGCGATCGCGGTCATGGTGGGGCAGCTCGGCGGTTACGGGCCTGTCGTCAGCTCGGACCTGGTGGGAACCAGTCTTGGAAAATAGGCTGTCCTGTCAACGCTCTTTGTGGCGCGTGGTCAACTCGCGCCAGTTCAGCCCGAGATCGACCAGGAGGATAGAAGCCAGCGTGAAGGCGATCACCCCAACCGCCGACAGGACGTCGCCAAGGTGGCTCCAGTAGGAAGGTACGAGATTCAGCACGCGGCTGGAAACGAAGGTAAACGTCACCGCGTAAGAACGCGCCATCCACTGACGATGCACGGCGATCTGCCGGTTACGAGCGGCTATGACCGCAGCGGTTGTACAGATGATCCAGGCGGCGCCCTGCATCGAGGTTCCGGGCAGACCGGGGCGACCGGCGGCGAGGGCGATCCCGGTGAGAGCGCCAAGAATGACCGAGACGAAATACATCCGGCCGAGGATGCGATGGAGCTTGGGATGGCGGAGACGGAAGCGCGACGAGAACTGCAGAGGACCGGCCAGCAGTGCAAAGGAGCCGCATAGCGTGTGCGGGATGAGTAGCCCGCGGTCGGCTATGACCTGCAGGCGGTAGGCATGGTACATCGGATAATCGGTGACGAGGAGAACCTCGGACGTGATGAAGACGAAGAGCGTCGTGATCCCAAGCGAGATCCAGAGTATCGTCTTGAACCGGGAGTTGGCGGGTCTGGCCGCCGGCAGGGGAACGGTTGGCATCAGTCGTCTCTCCCGCGCTTCGAGGGGCTGGGGTAGGCGAGGCTGGCTCCGGATGCAACCGGCCTCTTACCTGTCGATCTCCCGAGACGCATCCTATCCGCGGTCATCACTTCCACCGCCCCACGCACAGACGGCCTGGCCGCCAGCGCTCCAGCGTCACCGCCTCTTGCGATATCCCGGCCCCCGCCAGCAGACGCACCCAATCCTCCTTACGGAAGGCGCGCCGGAACGAAACCGGCCCGTCGTGCTGCACAATGGGGTGCCACCGCACCCAGCCGAACATGCGATAACTCCATTCAGCCCGCTCCAGATCGTTGATAAACCAGCCTCGCTGCGCGGTCGCTTCCATCCACTGCAACAAGGTCACGACCTCCGGATCTTCAAGATGATGAGCCGTCAGCGAGCTGACGACGATATCGATCTTCTCATCGGGACGGTATAGCATGGCATCGCCGGTGACCCATGCGATCCCGCACTCTTTGGGGGTAGACTCCGAAGCCGCGCGCGCCGCATGGGGATTCAGATCGATGCCCGTGAGCCGTACGGCAACCTGCCGTCTTCGCGCCCGTCGTGAGATCCGCCGCAGCAGATCGCCGCCGCCAGATCCTACATCGACGATATGCACCGGTTCACGCAGGCCGCGCGGCAGTTTGTCCAGCCAGGCCAGCGTTGGACGGTAGCCCAGCAACCATCGATTGACCTTCTCCAGACTCCGCAGGCAGTCGCGAAAATCCTCGTAGCTGCAGTCTCCATCCATCAGCTCCGGCAGCTCGCGCGGAGAGACCCGTCGACTGAAGTCAATCCCCGCGCTAGGCCACATGAAAACGCATCGTCTCCGCCGTCAGGCCCGGACCGAACGACATGGCGCAGCCACGCTGGCCGGGACGCGCCTGCTGCATGATCTTCTCCAACACAAACATCACCGTGGCCGACGACATATTGCCAAAGCGCGACAAGACCTCTCGTGACGCCGCGAGCGCATCCGGCGGCAGCTCCAGCCCCTTCTCGACCGCATCCAGAATCGACCGTCCGCCGGGATGCACCGCCCAGAGATCGATGCCGTCGCGCTCAGCCATCAGTTCGCCCTCATGCAGCGCACGTCCCAGCGCCACCGGCACCTGCCCGGAGAGCAACATGTCGAAACCCAGTCCGCGAATCTTCCAGGTGATCAGCCCCCGTGTCTCGGGCACGACCACAGCCTTGAAGCTGTCCAGCGCCAGGCCTTGCTCGCGCGCCGAGATCAGGCTTGCGGCGGCGCCGTCGGCAAAGACCAGAAAAGAAAGTATCTGCTCCAGATCCTGCGTCTCCTGGAAGTGCAGGGTACACAACTCGAGGTTCAGCATGAGGACGCTCGCCTTCGGATCGGAGCGCACGATATGCCGCGCCAGCTTGAGCGCGTTGATGGCGGCGTAACATCCCATGAATCCAACCATCGTGCGCTCCACGCCCGGCGAAAGTCCCAGGTGCTCGACGATCTCAAAGTCCAGCCCAGGCGCATAAAGCCCGGTGCAGCAGGTGACGATCACGTGCGTGATTCCAGCTCGCTCCTCGTTACTCAGGGCGAGCTTGTCCACGACCTTCCGCATCAGCAGGGGAGCGCTCTGCTCGAACAGCTCCATACGCTGAGATGTGGGAGGAAAACTTCCAAGACGATAGAACTCGTTGGCATCGTGTGAAGAAAACTGGCCGTTACCCGTCGGATCGAGGAATGAATACCGGTGGCCGATGTCTGCGCGGTTCGCCATGCGGCGGAAGACCGCGCGGAGTCGCGGGTCGGCGAGCATCTTCTCCGCAAAGACAACGAAGGAGTCGTGCACGTCGTGCTCTGGTACGGCAGTGGCGATGCGGTTCAGGTAAGCCGTAGTCATGCACAAAGGGCCCTCAGCCGGGTTGGGTTAAATGTCGCCTATGTTGCGGAAAAGCTGAACTGTGAAAGAACGACGCTCCCGAAGATTGCCGACTGCCGGAAAGAGCAGGCTCCGTATTTTTATCAATAGCTACTCGTTGAGACGAGAACTTTACTTCTTTGATAGCACCTTGACGTGAGGGGTATGATGACGATTCGTTCATGGACGATGCCATGAGAATACGGGGAGATGGAATGCCTCGGTCGACATGCTACGTTACACATCAGTCAGCCATGTGCGCGGCTTCGAAGTCTCCTGCCGTAGGCCTCGTTCCACCTGCTCCCGATCTACTTCCCGTGCGACGGTTCTTCTCCGAGCCTGCTTTCGCCCCGATGATATCGACTTGCACCGGGCTTGTCATGTGGTGGAAATAGACGGGCCAGCAAGGCTGGTTGTTGAAGTGCAAGGGTGGGGTCGTCTGCCCGCGTCTCTTTTGCTTCTATGATGGCAGGAACCAGTTTGACGAACTGTCCGGCTGGATGAACGATTCGTCGTCGCACCTCACTTGCTGGGCGGAGCCGGCCCGGAGCGGCGAAGATGGATTGATGGGGCGTTTGAAGCGCAACGCGAGGATGGAATGATGCGAATCCTGCTGGTCGAGGACGAACTCGAGATTCAAACCTTTGTGAAGCAATCGCTGATGGGCGCGGGCTACGAGATCCATACGGCCGAGGATGGAAAGGCCGCCGCTCTCCTTGCGGCGAAGCACGTCTACCAGGGCTTGATCGTCGATCTCGGACTGCCGGATCAGGACGGCATCGATCTTATCCTTCAACTGCGGCGATCCGGCGTGACCAGTCCGGTGCTCATCCTTTCGGCGAGGCGATCGGTGGACGACCGCGTGAAGGGGCTGGAACTCGGAGGAGACGATTATCTGACGAAGCCTTTCGCGATCGCCGAGCTGCTCGCCAGGATGCGTAATCTCCTCAGACGGAACGCTCCCCAGGCAGAGGATTCGAACCGTTTGCGTGTGCGCGATCTGGAACTCGATGTCCTTCGACGAAGGGCGACGCGAGGCGATGAGGTTCTCAACCTCAGTCCGCAGGAGTTCGTTCTACTGGAGTACCTGTGTCGCAACGCTGGCAGAGTCGTGTCCCGCTCCATGCTCGTGACTGAAGTTTGGGGGATGCGCTTCCAGCCCGACACCAATGTGGTCGATGTTCACATCTATCGTCTGCGCGGCAAGATCGACACCGAAGGACGCGAGCCGCTGATCAAGACATTGCGAGGTATCGGATATGTTCTTCAAGGCAGCTAACCCCACGATGCGAAGCGCGGCGTGGCGTATCTCCCTCTGGGCGAGTCTGGCATTCGCCATTGGAACGATGCTGGTCTTCGCGATGCTACACCGTTTCGTTGCAAACGACATCCAGCGGCGGAGCGATGCGTGGCTCTCGGGCGAGGTCGAGGTTCTGGGAGACGTGGCCGCGAGAACACCCAAAGACAGCCTTTATCGCCGGGTCGTGGGGGAGGTGGCGGAGCTTGCCAGTCGAGAGGTTCCAAACCGTCAGCGATCCGGCGCCGAAGAGAACGATGCCGTGTTCTTTCTTCAGGCAGGGGAAAGCGGGCCGGCTAAACTTTGGGTTGGCTCTGGCGATGGCGCGGCAAATCTTGCCGCCATCCGCTCGACTCGGGTGGTGCGTGACGTGCCCTTCGATGTGCAAGTCCAAGGCGCCAGCATCCCATTTCGCGTTGCCTCCGTCAGCATCGAGGATGGCAGCAACATCTATCTCGGATTATCGGAGCGCGACGAACTTCACGTCTTAAGAAATCTTCGGGTACGATTTCTCACCCTCTGGGGCGCCATGGTCCTGCTTGGCTTCGTGATCGTGTTTTATGCAACGCGAAAGATGCTGGGCCGAGTCAGCGAGATTACAGAAGCAGCATCGCGTATCGGCCAGTCCGACCTGAGCAGCAGGGTTCCGGACACGAGCGGAAGAGATGAGATCGGTCATCTGGCCCGCACGCTGAATAACATGCTCGACAGGATCGAGGTCACCGTCCATCAACTGCACACCATCACAGATTCGCTCACGCACGACCTGAAAAGCCCTCTCACAGCTGTTCGTGGCAAGCTGGAGACTGCATTGGCCAACGGCAACGCGGAGGATCACGCCGAGTCCATTGGCTCGGCGATCGATGAACTCGACCGGCTGACCGAGTTCCTCAACACCTCGCTGGATGTGGCGGAAGCCAAGGCGGACGCACTGCGGCTCTCGCGGAGTGAAGTCGATCTCGACGAGCTGCTGAGAAGCATGATCGATCTGTACGAGCCATCCATGAGCGACAAGGGAATCGGGGTTAAGATTCAAAGCGCGGGCTCCATCAAAGTCCTGGCCGATCCAGGTCTCCTCCACCGTGTCGTCGCGAATTTGCTGGATAACGAACTGAAACATCTTCCCGCTTCCTGTATGGTCTGCGTTTCGCTCCGAGCGGACGATCGTATGGCTACGCTGACCGTGCAAGACGATGGACCGGGCTTCGAGGCCGGGATCGATCGTCACCTCTTCGAGCGCAGAGTGAAGGGTCGCGCATCGCGTGGACATGGACTTGGACTCGCTTTCGTTGAGGCAGTTGTCCGCGTCCACGGAGGCAGCGTAACTGCCTCGAATCGTCATGAGGGTGGGGCGCAACTCACGGTCATGCTCCCGCTGTACGAAGCTCATCGGCAGGAGGAGGCCAGCTCTCTTGCACTGGTCCATGGGTAGCGCCCACAAGGGATTTACGCCTCGCGAAGTTTCTTATCGCGAGTAATCAAGCCGAAGTTTTCGCAGGAGCAGGCGACTTGTTCTACCAAGCTCAGGACCGAAGTCGCATGGGGTCAGGGAGCGGCCTTAATCTCCGGAGTCGAGGAGAAGAGAACAACCAGTCCCTCGACGAGAGTTGGATGAGCGAGCACTGCGTCCCGTATCGCGGTGTAGGGAAGATTCCCGATCATCGCCATCTGAACCGCGGACATAATCTCTCCACCACTAACTCCAAACACGGTGAACCCGAGAATGCGATCGTCATCTCCGACCAACGCCTTCATGAACCCCCGTGTCTCCGACAGCGTACGTGTGCGGAGATCTGCGGCCATCGGGATTTTGAAGAGTCGATAAGCGATACCCCTGGCCTTGGCTTCAGTCTCGCTCAAACCGATGCGTGCCAACTCAGGGTCGGTGAAAAGGGAAAACGGAATCTGCCTTCCTTTGGTCGATCGTTTGCCCCCGGCAAGATTGTCGCGCAAAATGCGGAAATCGTCGAAGGCGACATGCGTGAACTGTGGACCGCCGGTTACATCTCCGTTTGCCCATACGCCGTCAGCCGAGGTCCTTAGATGTTCATCCACCTCGATGTACCCTCGCTGGTTGACGTCGACGCCAGCGAGATCAAGGCCGATATCACGGGTATTTGGTGTACGCCCCAGAGCAACGAGAATGTGGCTGCCATCGACGGAATGCTCTATGTCATCCTGGAGATAGGTCATCTTGACGGCCTGACCGCATGTGCCTGTCACACTCTGAACCGCGGCATCGAGAATCAAGTCGATTCCTTCTTCCCGAAAAGGAGTTTCAATGGCTGATGTGACGTCGGGATCCTCGCGGTGCAATAGAGTTCTATTGTGATCGACAACGGAAACACGACTGCCTAGCCGGCGCATTGCCTGTGCAAACTCAAGACCAATGTAGCCTCCGCCTAGAATCAAAAGGTGTGGGGGCACTTGCTCCAACTCCAGGGCTTCGATGTGTGTCAAGGGATTCACGGCGGCGAGGCCGGGGATCATGTCCAAGCTCGCATGCGTGCCTGTTCCTATTACGACGTTGGCGCCGCGCAATAGACGCTTCCCCCCAGTTTGGAGATCAACCTGAATTGTTCGCGGGCCGACGAATCGTCCGTGACCGAGAATCAGCTCTGCGCCGCTGTTCTCGAAGTTGCGCATATGGATGTCCACAAGGGCATTCACCATCGATCGCTTTCGGTCTGTCACCCGAGCCATGTTGATGCCGTACCCTTGAATCTCAATGCCAAATTCTTCCGCACGTGCAAAGTAGGAAGCGACCTTCGCACTGTGTATAAGGTTCTTGCTCGGCAGGCATGCAATATTGGGGCAGGAGCCTCCAATCCAGCGATGCTCCACCACCGCGACACGCTGACCTTGCCTTGCGAGGGTCCAGGCAAGAAACTTGGAACCCTCTCCGCTGCCGAGTACGACGAGATCAAATTCTTCAGGCACTATCGCTGCGACCTCTTCGATGCTTGTCATACTGTCCTCCGAATGATCGATGAAACCTATGGGCGTGAGATGGAAAAGGTTGTGACAGACCGAGCCGTCAGCGGATGCCTGCACTCGATTGTCATCCAGGCTGTGGTGCATGTAAACACTGTGATTGGTCTCCCCAGCTTCGGCAGATCCGGTGGCAGTTTGATATCGGCGCGGCAGTCGCGCATCAATCTCAGAGGACTTTGACTACTCTCGTTGGAGTGTGGCGAGGTCCAAATGCTACGTGCCAAAGCCATATATTGATCATTACGCCCAGAATCATCGCGGGCGCCGCGGCATCTGGACCAAACGATCCTCCGGTGAGCCACGCTGGCGCGTTCGACATTGTCTCGCTCAAGAGCAGACCGTGATTGCTTGCGACACCGAGCACCGACGTCTCCACAAAGTCATAGCCAAGGTGCATTCCAATGGACATCCAAAGACGGCCGGTAATGACATAAAGTAATGCCATCGTGATGCCTCCATTGACGGCGATTCCTATCACCCCAAGCCATGAACCATGAGAGATGTGCGCCAGTCCAAAGAGGAGCGATGAAAGCAGGACCGCGGTCCGGACACCCCAAAGCCTGGCAAAGATCCTTAGCAGGACGGCACGGAACGCAAGTTCCTCGACCACGGCGGAGATGTAGCTATCGAACACAAAGTCCGAGAACCATTGTGTCCAAAGCCCACGGTGTGCCTTGTACAGATGCAGTCCACATAATACGGACCACATTGCCGTAATGAAGATGCCGCCAAAGAGGAAACCGAGCGCCAACTCTGGCAACAAGTTCGAGCCGATGTGGAGTTCCCACGCGTTGCGCGCCTCGAACCGGCGCACCAGCAAGGCATAGATCCAGCAGGCGGCAACTGGTACAAGAATTGGTGGGAGATAAGACGCATTCCCATTTAGTTGCAACCATCGGGATCCAAACACAGAAGCGAGCATCGAGGCAAAGGTAAACGCAAAGAGGAACAATGCCCAAAGCACGGCACGCGTTTGCAAATGGCGACCGGCCGAGAGAAGTCCCGTTGAGCCGGGCTCGAAGCCCTTGCGGCTATTCAGCATTGGCGTTCTCCCGTATTGTTGCTGCTTGCTTTGCAGGGTCGAGGAGGTGTGTTCCATGTAGGACCGAGTCTGTTGCCGAGATGGTCTCGTCATTGTCGTGGCGCAGCGATTGCAGCGACCCAATAACCAGACTCATGGCGCGAGTCAATTCGTCGCGGCCCGCCAATGTCGTGTGAATGGTGGCGCCGGGAGTGAAGTCGGTTCCGAGATGGTCACAGGCAGCCTCAACAGATTTGAGTGCTGCCTGCGAAGCTTCGAAGTCGCGCTGCCCGGATGAAGCGAAATAGTCGACTCGCTCCCAATCTTCGATCTCTTCCCGTGTGAGTACGCTGACAAGTCCCGAGGATTTGGCTGCAGACCATACTGCCGCCGGTGGTCTTGGGTCTCCGGATGTTGGGGTGCTCGGTGCTGGAAGAGTAAAGACGACGTAGCCATTGCGGTCCGTGGTCTTGAGTGCCGCATGGAGTGCTTCGCGGTACCAACGTTCCACGACAAGATAGGATTGGTTATTTTCATGGATCTCGAGCGCGCTTACCTGCGCTTCTTGGCGAAGGTCGTCGAGAAGATGGATACGTTCATGGTGGCGATGGACTGCCTCAACCGCTTGCTCCAGACCTAAAGCGATCAGAAGCCCGACGGCTATTGTGGCGATGTGTACGAAGAAGTCTCGCCATGTGTGAGGCGATGTATGTGGTGCATGAACATCGAGCATTTCCGCTCCAAACAATAAGGTCTGTTGGCCAGTCCGCAAGCACATGATGTTTCGTGGAAACTTGTCTGTCAAAATCCGCCGAATCTGTTTGGCGCCTTCGGGCGGCGCTCATATCGTTCTTCTGATGCGACAAGTGAAACGGGGCCACTAATCAGTTTGTCGACTTCTGTGCAATCTCGTTTTGTGATTCCACATCCGGTTGTCTGACTACGGTCAGACCGTCCGCACCAAGCAGGAAGTGAGCGCCCGTCGATGAGTCTTCAATCTGCTGATGCACACGATGAGCCGTGGCCAGGACGGTCGGTTTGTTGGGCGACAGATCAACTATCTGGATGTCGTGTTCGGGCACGTCATTTGTTGTTCGTGGGCTGTTGGTAACAAGAAGACCGAAGGCGCCGATATCTTCCGTGCGCGAGGCCTGCTTGAGTTCTGGAGCCGCAATCAGCAGAGGTTGCTTTGGCTGGCGGAATTGCACGACCCCGGAACCGCTGTTGTCTCGGAAGCAGATCAGAGCGGATGACGATCCAAGCGCTCTAACAAAATCAAATGCGGCTCCTTCAAACTGGACGACCGACACCTGTGAAATATGAATCGGATGAGTCACGTCCAGGACGACAAGATGATTCTTGCTATGTTGTTCCAGATAGAGATAAGTTGTTCCATCGTTATTTGGGTGCAAGAACATAGATTCGCTGGGCGACTGTGCGTCTTCCGGCAGCCAGGAACTGGGCACCACTACAACAGAGTTGGACCTCCGCGAGGATTGCGCCGCGAGCCCGATGGGCCACAGGAAGAGCATCATGGCAAGCACACGTCCTAAGACATGAAGTTGCAAGCCGCGCGATTGACTTGTCTCGTTGACGGCATCGCCTGTACCGGTGAAAAAGGTTGAACTCGTGTAGCCGCCACCTCGGCCAGGCAGGCCGGAAGAACCGGTTTCTTTTGCGAAGGATGGAAGCTGCTTTTGAAACTTAGACATGGGGCGCATTACTGGGATCCCTCCTTGAACCCAACGGTTCATACCGTCAGACTATGAGAGACTTCCACGATATACGCACCCTAAACCAACAGAATCTTTGCTGGAGATTTCAATAGTTTTGCAACTTGACGAGGTTTAGATGGAAAGCAGACCGCGGCGCACTGCCAGAGTGACCGCGTGTGTGCGGTCATTGGCATTGAGCTTATCGACAAGGTTTTTGACATGGAAGTTGACTGTTGTTTCAGCAATGCAAAGCGCATCCGCAATCTGTTTGTTGCGATGCCCATCACGGATGAGGCGGAGCACCTCGAGCTCGCGTGTTGTCAGTTGCTCCTCGCCAACCTGGTCGGCAAGTCTTGCTGCGATAGACGGAGATATGCTCTTACCTCGAAGGTGAACATCGCGAATCGTTCCCAGGATTTCATCCCGCGACATGCTCTTCAGGATGTAAGCGGCGGCTCCTGCTTTGAGAGCCCGAAGAATGTCGGCATCGCTCTCGGAAGTCGTCAGAATCACGACTCGCGCGTTTCGGATCAAATCACGCATGGTTGCGAGAAGGCTCAGCCCGTCGGAGTCTGGCAGCCGCAGATCGAGCAGGGTGACGTCCGGGCGCTTGTCCCTGAATTCAGAGAGACCCGTTTTCGCGTTCGCTGCGTGACCGATCAGGGCCATATCCGTTTGCGATCCGATGATCGCAGTCAATCCTTCGCGAAAGACAGGATGATCTTCAATGCTGAGTATCCGGATTGGTTGAGAGTGTTGCATCGCAGCATCCTTTCGATTCCGCCAACAATCGCCCGATCGTTCACGTGATAGACAAATCCTATGCGCTTTTCCCGGTCGCTGACTACCTATCTAAAACTCCGGGTTCGAGTCTGTGGCGATGGGGGGCGCGGATATCCTTCCACCCGACTATTGTCACGTGTGGAGGGACTAACGTGAACAACCTGATGATTGAGACGTCTGGCCGGAAATCTATTGCTCAAAGGCTGCTTGAAACGATGGCGAGTATGAATCGGGTTTCGGTAACAATTCTCCGCTGCGGGCTGGTGCTGGTGCTGGTGTGGATCGGTGGCCTGAAGTTCGCGAAATATGAAGCGGAAAGCATTGTTCCTCTGGTCGCAAACAGCCCAGCGATGAACTTTCTTTATCAAGACCGTGCCCCAGCATATCGTCAATACATGAATAAAGAGGGTGAGGTCGTTCCGTCGCACCAAGAATGGCATGAAGGGAATCGCACCTATCCCGTGTCGCAGGCATTAGGTCTTGCGATCGTCGTGCTCGGCTTTATGATTGCTCTGCACAAGCCCCTGCCGCAAGTGGCGGCTTTCGGTAGCGCGTTGCTCATCGGCATGAGCTGCGTGACACTGTCGTTTCTTGTAACGACACCCGAGGCCTGGGTCCACTTTATGGGCGACGGTGCTCAGGGCTTTCCTTTCCTGTCCGGCGTAGGTCGCCTCATTCTGAAGGACTCTATCATGTTCGGTGCAGCATTCGTCACCATGGCGGATTCCGCTCGTATGTATCTCGGACGAAGAAACGTAAACGCCTTATAGCCGAATGCGTCACGAACGCACCGCGTGCAGAAGCCATGATTCGGCGTCGGATACGGCGCGCCATCGGACCAGCGAAGAGCGCGCAATCTCGCTCATTGAAGAATTCCGGGAGGGGGGAAGCATGAAAGTTTGGGTAGTGAACGAAGCAGGTAGCCAGTTTGAAGCTGTCGAGCGACCATTGCCAACAGTCGGAGCCGACCAGGTGTTGATCCGGGTCGAGGCCAGCGGAGTAAACCCGCTCGACACAAAGATTCGCGCTGGGAATGCGGCTCATGCGAGGCACCCCTTTCCCGCCGTGATGGGAATCGATGTGGCGGGTACGATCGAGTTGGTGGGTGAAGGTGTGAAGCATTTCCAGGTCGGGGATGACGTCTACGGGATGACCGGGGGCGTTGCCGGCTTGCAAGGTTCGCTTGCTCAGTTTCAAGCGGCTGACGCGGCGCTCCTTGCCCGTAAACCCTCCAACCTTACGATGGCCGAGGCTGCGGCTCTGCCGCTCGCAGCCATTACCGCTTGGGAAGGGCTCGTCGATCGAGCACAGGTTAGCGCCGGCCAGAGCGTACTCATTCACGGAGGCGCAGGAGGCGTAGGACACCTTGCGGTGCAAATCGCATTAGCGTTCGGCGCGGAGGTACATGCCACGGTATCGCCTGAGAAGTCCTATGTCGTAAAGAGATACGGGGCAATCCCAATCGACTATCTTACCCTCACACCCGATGAGTACATCTCGCTTTCGCCCGATGGTGGGGGTTGGGAGATCGTCTACGATACTGTTGGCGGCAGCGCGCTGGACGCGTCCTTCAAGCTGGTGAAGAAATACACGGGGCATGCGCTCAGCTGTCTCGGTTGGGGAAGCCACTCCTTGGCTCCGCTCTCTTTCCGGGGCGCATCGTACTCCGGCGTGTTCACTCTACTTCCGCTGCTCACCGGGGAAGGCCGGACCCACCACGGTGAGATCCTCAGCCGCGTGACTCAAATGGTTGAATCCGGCAAGGTTCGCCCTCTACTTGCCGAAAGGGTCTTCGAAGATTCGGAGATCGATGCCGCTCACAGTGCGGTCGCACGCGGAAGTCTCGGCAAAACCGTGGTGCGTATAAACGCTTGAGAACGGCGTTATTCAGTCAACGAGGCGCCCTCTTCAAGGCGCCTCGTTGACTTGGGCTTCACTTTATTCGTGGGATAGTAACGAAGGAAGGGCGAGCGTAATTGCGTAGATCGAATGTGTCGAGAATGCCGCCTGGAGGCTTGATCTGCAGTACAAGGCTCACATAGGTAGCTTGATGTAGTTCTGCTACGCCACCTTCTAACTTGCGAGATTAGACATGTAAGTCATGACACGGCTCACGGTCCAGGCGGACCCCAATCCCCAATCGTCTGCGCCAGAAGATCGGAAATTTCGCCGAGAGCTCGTTGAAGATCTTCAACCCTGACAGGCGATGAAAGCGCTTTATCGGCGATCGCCTTACACCCCTCGATGCCATCAAGCAGCTTCTCGCAACGCTGTTGATCGGGAAGAGTTCGTGTCTTCGAAGAACCATACAAATCGTTGTTCATCTTTATGGAATGACGACGGAGGCCCCGCCGACCCGCGAATAAGGCGAGGAGCGAGAACGCGAGGACGCATAACCCAAGAACGAAAGGACCCAGGGTCAAGGGCTTCACTCGGGACCGATCGCGGACTGGGTGGTATCGAGTGGCCAGTCCTGCAATATCGTGATGCCGAAGTCGGGAGCCGCGCTTCTCATGCGTTCGATGTCCTCACGGGATACCGGCCTGGGTTCAGTACCAGGGGGCAGGACTGAACCCCCAGCCGCCAGAAACCCTTCGAACCCGCTGGGGGTACACAACAGTAAATAGCGAGCAGGTTCCGCGGTCTCATTCAAGAGTTGATGGGGAATACGTCGTGGCAGAAAGATCGATTCGCCCGGACGAAGGGTAAATCTCTCTCCATCGACGAGAGCTGTCATCGCTCCCTCGATCATGAAGAAAGTTTCATCGTCGTGGGCGTGCTCGTGGATAGGCGTTCGAGATGAGCCCGGCGCGCGGTTCTCGAAAAGTGAGAACTGAGAATCTGTTTCGGTCCCGGAAAGGTGTTGCTCCATCACGGTTCCAGCTAGGAGGAACCGAGTACGCAAGTTGGTCGGTGCTTTGCTCGTTTCGTTTTGCATTGATGAACATTAGCGGTTTTACATGCCAACGCCAACATAAGAAAAGATAGTGGGATGGCTATCGATTTCTATAGCTGTTTCGCAGCTCAGCGGATGTACAACAACAGTATGCAAGCATTCTGGACTGCTTGGCGGGTAGTGATCGGAGCGATGATGGTCAGGCCGTGGCTACGTTTCTTCCTACTGGTTTGTCTCTGCAAACTGGGGGTATGTCCTGCATGGGCCGTAGACCCAAGCAGCCGGATCACTCAGTATGGTCACACGGCATGGCGCTTGTCGGACGGGATGTTTGAGGGTGCGCCGAATGTGATCGCACAAACCCCCGACGGATATCTGTGGGTCGGAACAGCCGCAGGTTTGCTGCGCTTCGACGGCGTACGTTTTATTCGTTGGGAAGGAGTTGGCGACGTCAAGCTGCCGCACGGAGGCATCCATTCGCTATTCACTGCAAAAGATGGAAGCTTGTGGATCGGCGCAGGCGCGAGTCTGTCTCATCTTCAAAACGGAGTCTTGTTCAATTACTCCAGTGAAGTAGCGTTGATTGTCGCCATCGTTCAGGATGATTCCGGGACTATCTGGGCAGCGCGCCAAAACCTGGTGGTGGGAGGCGGACTCTGTAAGGTAGCAGGTCTCACTCTTGATTGCGCTGGACCTTCAAAGACGTTCCCCTTTCCGTTCGGCGGAGCAATGGCTGCTGATCACAACGGAAATCTCTGGGTGGGTGCTGGGGGAAGTTATGTGAGATGGAGTCCCATATCCCATACGGTTTACACGCCTAAGCTGTTCGAGCATCTGGCGGATATTGAAGGTGTCAGAGCCGTGGCCACCGCTCCAGACGGAAGACTGCTGGTCGGTCTTGCAGGCGTCGGTGCTGAACTGGGTCTTGAAGAGATCGTGGACGGCGCGGCGAAGCCATATCCGGTGAGGGGTTTCGACACAACGAAGATCGAGATTCAGAAAATCTTGTTTGACAGGCATGGCGCACTGTGGCTTGGAACACCAAACGGTATCTACCGTATCTATCGCGATGTCGTCGATCGGTATCGGGAAAGCGATGGTTTATCGGGTGGGGTGGTCGACGATCTCTTTGAAGACCGCGAAGGAAATATGTGGGTTGTAACAAGCCAGGGAATCGATCGTCTGCGCGACCTTCCGATAAAGACGTTCGGCAAGAAGGAGGGGCTCACCATCGATGCTGTCCAGTCCTTGTTCTTTGCCAAGGATGGTGCGCTCTGGGTCGTCAATGGAAACGGGCTGGATGTCCTCCGTAGTGGCGCCACAATTTCGATTGAGCACGAAGCTCGCATCGGACCCGGAGATCCGATCGGTGTCGCCACGCAGGACAACGCGGGCGGGATCTGGATAGGCAGAGGAAATAGGCTTTTTCGCTATGACCACGGCACGATGCACCAGATTGCCGCGCCGGCCGGCAGTCCGACCGATTCGACCGTTGAAAGCTATGCAGAGGACGCCCAAGGCGACATGTGGGTAGCCTTTGGCCCAAGCCGCGAGATTTGGAAGGTTCATGACGACGTAGCAACCCGGTTCATGGTCAAAACAAGACTGCCGAGTGTTTACGATATGGCCTTCGATCATAAAGGAAATCTCTGGATCGGCGATATCAATGGCAACCTTGCTCGCATTTGGGGCGAATCGATCGAACGCATCCCGTTTCCGCATCGTGGGCTGCCGAAGGCGCTGTTGCAGATAGCCATAACCGATGATGACGCTGTGATGGGAACGACAGCAGGCGGCGTCGTTCTTTACAAGGATGGGAAGGAACAAACGCTCGGGTTGGGGAACGGGCTGCCATGTGAAAATTTCCGGTCCTTTGTCTTCGACCATTCGGCAAATTTATGGCTTACGTCTGAATGCGGCACGATGGAAATCTTGCATCGAGACTGGATGCGTTGGAGGCAAAATCCAAAAGCCATCGTAAGGCCGCTACTGTTAGATACGCTCGATGGAGCGCGTTTCACAGAAGGCTTTCTTACTCGTGCGGCGGCAATGACTGAAGATGGAAAACTGTGGTTTGCTGACGGAAATCAGTTGCAGATGATAGATCCTGCAAACCTCGCAAGGAATGTTCTCCCGCCGCTCATTCGTATCGAAGAACTTTTTGCCGATGGAACCAGTTTAGGAGCGCGACAAAATATTTCTATCCCGCCCCTGACGCGACAGTTGCAAATTGACTATACGGCCACGAGTCTGTCCAATCCCCAGCGCGTACTCTTTCGATACAAATTAGAGGGTCACGACAAAGACTGGCAGCTCGCTGGGACTCGTCGCCAAGCCTTCTACAACGATCTGAAGCCGGGAAGGTACCGATTCACCGTACTGGCCTGCAACAACTCGGGGCTATGGAACGAAATCGGCTCTAGCATCATCTTCACGATCGCCCCAGCGTGGTTCCAGACTCGCTGGTTCATGGCTCTATCTTTTCTCTCAGCGGCGATGCTCCTGTATGGTTTCTACCGGCTTCGAGTGACGCAACTGCGGAAGCGACTTCAGCTTCAGTACACGACGCGGCTCGAAGAGCGCACTCGTGTTGCGCGTGACTTACATGACACGCTTCTGCAGACGATTCAAGGGACCAAACTCGTGGCGGAAGAAGCGCTACATGGAAGCGATGATCTTACTCAGCTACACAACGTGGTGGCAAAGATTCACGAATGGCTGTCGCGAGCGGTCATAGAAGGCCGCGCTGCGCTCACTGCTCTGCGTACTGGCTCTCATGCAGGGGATCTGGCGGAAAGACTTCGTGCTGCCGCGGAGGAATGTTCGAAAGACGGTCGAATGGAGGTCGAATTTGACTGCATTGGGGTGCCGGTCGAGCTCTCGTCTTCCATCATGGAAGAAGTCTTTCGCATTGGATACGAGGCTATCCGCAATGCTTGTGCCCATTCTCAGGGACGCGCCCTTGAGGTTCAGCTTATCTACGCCAAGGCGTTAAAACTTACCGTCAAGGACAACGGCATTGGCTTCGATGTCCACGGCGCCTCGGGCCGCGCCTCCGGTCACTATGGCTTAGACGGTATGCGGGAACGAGCACAGCAGTTGGGTGCTTCGCTTTCGGTCGTCAGCAAAGTCGGAAGTGGTACGGAGGTTATCCTCATTGCCAGATTCATCAAATGAAAATACGAAGACGGTCACATGACGAGCGTGCAAGGCATCACGCCTCTTCACAGTTCTCGCTCTGTTATCTGACCTGTTAGCCATACCTGCAGGAACGACTAGACTGCTACGCGATCTTATGACCAAAATCGCCGCGACTGATCAGTTTGCAGCGACCATCCTCCCCCTTGGGTTGCTGTGCGGTTGCATGTCCGAGTTTCGAGGCGGCGCCTGGCGCCTGGTGTAACCAGGATCGGAAAACCGGAAACGGCGTTCGCATGCTTCTGCGCGAGACGCGCATGGAGACTCCGGCAAGTACGGGGACCGTCGGCTGGCACGCGTTCCGCACGCTTCTTATCCAGAAGCCAATGAACGTTTATGGATATGCAATGTCTTCATCGAAGCGGGAAGCGAATGGGAAGGTGGTAGAGATGGCGCTCAAGCCTTTTAGAGCGAGCACCTGAACTCAGCATCTTACTATTGGGAGTTTTTGGGAGTCTACTGACTGATAGTTATAGACTTTTGTAAGTTGCTGATTTGATCGGTTGCGGGGGAGGATTTGAACCTACGACCTTTGGGTTATGAGTGGCAGTAGAAACGTAGTTTCAACGAGTTACATGGCCCGATCGGGAGCCTTAAGTAGCCGTAAGTCCTTGAAAGTAGGAGAAGGGAGTTTTTACGTCGGGTTGAAACCGGGTTGAAAACCCAACGACCTTTGGATTTCCAACCCGGTGAGAATCACTTTGACGATACCTTTTCGAGACCTGAACGAGAACTTATCATGGTGCGCAGAGGTGATCTGAATGTCGAGTACCCCTGCCTTTGTGAGCGCCGATCCTGCCCTTTTCAATCCACAGTCCGGTCGACTCGATGCCTCGCATATTGCGAGCGATATCCAACTGCCGGTCTCAACGATTGCTATGGCTATCGGCAAGAAGGCTCCGAGTGTTCGCAAGCACCCCGACGCCAGCAGCCTGCAGCCGGAACTTCGCCGCGTTTACCGCATCTGGGTGGCAATCGTGGAACTTCATGCCGGGAACAAGAAACGCGCACGCATCTTTTTGAACGCTCCAAACAAGCATCTCGAAAATCAAGCCCCCGTCGAGTTCATCGAGAAGGGTGACCTAAAGCCCCTGGAAGGCCTCGTTGAAGCGATCAACGCGCGACAGCCCGTATAACGAGAGCGTCGCGGAGTCCTTTCACCATGTGCTTATTTCATGGTGGCGGGGTAGTAAACCTGCCAGTCGGGGTCGTACAGTGGAATCTTCATCCCGTAATCCAGGTAGAACTTGAAGCGCCGCGGCAGTCTGCGAAGAGGTTCGAGATGAACCCCAGCCACCCCGGCCCTTTCAAGGAGAAATCCGAGCGATTGATGGTATGGGCAGGCGTATTTCGTTTGAGCCAGCAGCCTCACGATCTCCTCTGTTGAGACCCGATCAATCGCGTTAGGAAGGATTGTTGCCAAGGCTTCTATTCCTCCAACATACTGCGGGCGTACGACACAGTCGATCAAGGTTCTCTCCAAGGATGAGCAGCGTAGAAGCTCTCCTGAGGGTCCTGTGGTTTCGATCACGCCTGCGTCACGGGTGTTCTTGCCGTTCAAGAAAATGACAGTGTGGCGCTCCGTCCTGAATTCGAAGGCCGAACGGCGGGGTTGATTCTGAAATGCTTGATCGATGCGCCCTTGGCTGAGTCGTGACGTGGTCTTTTTGGGACTCTGCTCATGGTTGACGTAGATTGTTCCAATCGGCAAGAAACCGTGAACGTGGAGAGCTGTGGCATGCGAAACGTATGAACGTGGGAAAAAGGAACAGGCGAAAGGGAGGATGGTGAGTTCGCCCGTTACATACCTGGATTTTGAGCCGTATTCCTTTGACCGAATCTCGGATGTTCGAGCAAGTTCATTCTCTACGAGAAAGTCGATAAACAATCCAGTACTGAAGTATTGGGGAGCGTTCCAAGCTTCTCGCTTTTCAGCCAGGTATTTCTGAAGGTCCTTGCGGCTCCACGCGCGAGGCGGTAGCGATTCGATGTCGGCTTTGATCGCGAGTTGGGTCTTGAGGCGCATTCTTGGCTTCAGTGCTAGGTATATATACATAGCACTGAAGCCAGTTTTGGGAAATATACCGTCCTTGTGAAGGTATATATACCTTCACAAGGACGGATGTAATCCTGAATCCAGCGCGGCAGAACCTATCAAAACCTCGACAGATGTTGACAAGTGTAAAGGTTTTGATAGGATGTAACCGTGAGCAAGAAGGTCGAATCCGTCGGGGCCATCGTGCAGGAGCGAAAACTCGTACGCTCCAAAGACCTACGAGAACATGACCTCGACCGTTCCCATCTCTGGAATCTCGCCCAGGCCGGACGGATCGAGAGGGTTGGCCGCGGGCTGTACCGTGCGAAAAATGTCTCGATTTCGGAGTACGAAACGATCCTGGAAGTCGCCAAACGAATCCCTTCAGGAGTTCTCTGCCTCTCGTCGGCTCTTCGTTATCACGAGCTCACCACTGAAAACCCATTTGAGACGTGGCTCGCCATCGAACGTGGCGCATGGACCCCTAGAATCGATTTTCCTCCGATCCGAATCGTCCATTTCTCCAAATCTGCGTTTGAATACGGCATCGAAACGCACTCCGTGGATGGCGGGATTCTGCGGGTGTATACCCCGGCAAAAACAGTCGCGGATTGCTTCAAATTTCGCTCCAAAATCGGCATGGAGACTGCGATCCAAGCACTTCGCGCCGCATATAAAGAAAGAAAGGCTTCTATGGATGATCTATGGGAAGCTGCAAAGATCTGTAGGGTTCTGAACGTGATTCGGCCCTACATGGAGGCGCTCGTCTGAGTAACGCTAGCCCCACGAATGTCGCCGCATCGGTAAAGCAACGCCTTCTGAATCGGGCAAGGACCCAGAGGGAAGACTTCAATCTTCTTCTGACCAAGTATGCCCTCGAACGCGTTTTATATCGAATTAGCAAATCCAACCATAAAGACTCCTTTGTGCTGAAAGGGGCTCTGTTATTCGAGCTTTGGACTGAACAAACTCACCGGCCCACTCGAGATGCAGACTTTCTCTCGACTGGCAACAACAGTCCAGAGCGGTTCCAAGCAATCTTTGAAGAAATCTGCACGCTGGCTGTTGAGGACGATGGTCTCCAATTCGATCCAGGAACTGTCAAAGTGGAACGGATAAAAGAGGACCAGGACTATGAAGGGATTCGAGCCACGTTTCTCGGATACCTTGAGAACGCCAGATTGCCGGTACAAATCGATATCGGCTTCGGAGACGCCATCACGCCCGCTCCCGTGGAGACATCCTTCCCGACACTTCTTGAGTTTCCCGCCCCACTCCTTCTTGCGTATCCGCGAGAAACCGTTGTGGCGGAGAAATTTGAAGCGTTGGTTAAGCTGGGAATGGCGAACACTCGCATGAAAGACTTCCACGACTTGAGAACAATCTCTCAGATGTTCTCGTTTACTGGTGCCTCCCTTTCCGAAGCCATACGGCGAACATTCGAACGTCGAAAAACTACGCTTCCGCTTGAGCTTCTCCCAATCGCCCTCACTCCCGAGTTCTACGACGATGAGACGAAGCAAAAGCAATGGAACGCCTTCGTAACGAAGAACAAGCTCTATATCGAGCCAATCGGTCTAAGAGATGTCACCGCAACCATCGAGAATTTCATTCTTCCCGTGCTGAACGAGCAGTCCGCAACGTCGCTTCTATGGGGTCCCGGTGGGCCATGGAAAACTTAGTAAAGTCCTACTGAACCATCCCGTATTGGGAACTGGCCGTTGCTAGATCGAGCCCCTTACAGGATGCCGATGGATGAAATCAATTGACGCCGATGGATGACGCGCTTCTCTACGCAAAGATCGAACAACTAGACGCTGAGATGGCGGAAACTCCACTGATCCTGCGTCCGTTGGACATCTATCACGCTCTGATCGGCAAGGAGGAGCGTGATGAGGAAAGCCTTGCGTATCTTGGCAAGATTACGGCTTGGTTCATTCAGCGCTATGGGGAGGAGGCTGCTTGGGACGGCGTTCTCTCCCGCGATCCCATCTTCTTTCGCGGACGCATCCAAGTTCTCGAGATCATCCATAACGGTGTGTCTGAGAGACGCGGACTCGACACGTTTCTCAAGGAACTGGAAGATAACGGCAAACCGGCGTCGTTTGAGGAATGGAAGTATCTTTCAAGAGTTGCGCTCGAAAGCAGCCAGGATTTCTCTTCCCTCCACAATCTGGAAATGATGCCTTCACTGCTTTCGCCCATGCAGCGCGATCTTAGCCGTCGAGCATGGTTTGACCTTAGGAACGTGGGTCCTTTACTTCATTCTTCTGGCGACGTTCAGGGAGCCATCGTTCATTCCCATGAAGCCGCTGAAAAGTACCTGAAGATCGCCTTGCTGCACGTCGGCCTGCCTCCCGAACAACTCGGGAAAGGTAAATATCGCCACAACCTGAACCATCTGATTGATGCCTTGGCAGGACGGCAGAATAAGTATGTCTTTCTGCGAAAGCCGGCAAACGAACTCCATGCCCTCCTCGACTCGATGAATGCTCGTTACTCTTCGCTTAAGAGAACGCAGAAAGATGCTGCGCAGGCATTTCGTCTCGCACGGCACTGCTGCAGTTTTGTCGCGCAGCAAATTCATTTGGACCGAGTCAGGGGCGCTTTTGATATCGGTCTTCAAGAAGGTCGGTACTACCAGGACAGCGCCGACCGGCAATATCGCTATTGCGGAACTCGTCAGAAGGATGGCGAGCAGCTTGCCCTGATGTATCTATTGGGAGCTCAAGATCGCGGCCAGAAAATCGACGCGCTTGTGCGGTTCATCTTGCCCTGCAGTTTTCACTACTTCGCGATCACGGATGTGCCTACATTGCAGAGGCTCGAGTCACGATTCCAGGAGATCATGGCGAGGTCACGGCAGGCCCCCAAAGTACGGCCTGATCCGGGTACTACCATCGAAAAAGACGAGGAATCGTTCGATGCGATGATGATCGTCCGGACTCCGGTTAAGAAAAGCTAAACGACGCCTGAGAAGGTATCTCTGTCCTGATCCAAGGGTAGAATACGCCCCGGCAATGAAACAGAGTCAGGGATAGCCGCTGGATAGCCCGGCCGACAATGAAGAACTTGACTTGATTCCTCAATGTCGCGCGTAAACTGTCCCTGAGAATCGGAGGCTGATTGCCGCAATTCCAACTTACGAACGAGATAATCAATCGCTCTGCAGCGAAGACTTGGGACGAAGCCAAATTGGAATGGTCCCTGCTTGAGGTCTACGAAGCTGAGGTTCCAGAGACATGCCTCTGTGGACACTTTCCGATTATCGAACTCTGCGTGCTGGTCAACCGGCGAAATCGTGAACAGACAACGGTTGGAAACTGTTGTGTAAAGAAGTTCATTGGGCTCCCGTCCGACAAGATATTCCAAGCGGTCAAGAGAATCAGGAAAGACCAATCCAAGTCTTTGAATGCTGAGGCAATTGAGCACGCCTTTGACCGCTGCTGGATTAGTGAGTGGGAGAAGAAGTTCTATTTCGACATCATGCGCAAGCAGAAGCTCTCCCCTAAACAAGCGGCAAAAAAGAACGAGATCAACTTGTTGGTACTGGCCCGCATGAGGCGCTAGATCGTGGCTGGCATTCTTTAGACCGGTGGTCTCCTCGGGGATCTACCGGCACGACGCTCGTCCAGCCGTTTATGCTAGACATCTGGTGCAATTTAACGGAGCATTGCCTCTATGCCTGGAGACTTCACACCTTGGGGAACGACGGAGTGGGAAGACCATATCCAGAAGGTCCTCAAACTGCGCTACAAGCAGGGCGGATATCAGGAAATTGCCGACGAGACTCACGGTGACTGCGGCCTTGAGGGCGTTGCAAGTGACGGAAACGCATACCAGTGCTATTCCGCGCAGGACTACGTGACACCTGCTGAACTGCTCAAAAAGCAGAAGGGCAAGATCACCGCAGATATCGGCAAACTTTTGAACAACGAGCAAGAACTCTTGGAGATCTTGGGGGCAGTGAAGATTAGACGATGGCACCTTGTTGTGCCCCACTGGAAGAACAAGGATTTGATCAAGCACGCGAAGGAAAAAGAAGCATTCGTCCGGAAATCAGGGGCAAAGCACATCCATCCAGAGTTTGAAGTCTTTATCATCACCGGCGACGATTTTCTAATGGAGAAGCAGGAACTCGCAACGGCGAACAGCTACGGATTCGACAGTCATACATCGCCTGTATGAGAAAGCCATGCTGTGGGAGATGGTCGAGTGGCAACGGAATCCGATGGAGTTTGTCGAAATCAAGGGCATCAGCAAACGCCGGAAACGACCAGTGATCCTCACCGTCGAGCAGTTCTTTTTAATCCTTCCCCTGATTCCGCAACCGTACCGCATGATGGCACTACTCGCGCAATGCTCGGGTCTCCGCGTTGAGGAAGTCCTGGCTCTCGAAAAGCCGGACATCCACTTCCAGAAGCTCAGTATGCAGATCGTTCGAGCAGTCGTTCATGGTCGGCTGAAGCTGGTCAAGACGGAATACTCGGAGGACGAACTGCCCCTTGACCCGGATCTCGCTGCCATCTTGCTCGACTTCATTCGTGAAGCCGAGAGGGACGCGCTCGCCAAGTTGGGAGACGAGGGAGCCGGAGTCATAGAGTCGGACCTGCTTTTCGTCAGCCCCATGACGGGGCGGCATTTCCACGCGTCGCCAATCGGGCAGGACTACATCCGTCCCGCTGGTTGCTGTCTCGTGGATTGCCCGAACTGTGGGGCCGTCGCAGGTGAGTGGTGCAAGACCGATTTTCCCGTTCCGAACGGGAAGCGCCTACCGCTGCACGATGAGCGGTGGGATGCGGCCGCCAAGTACGGCAGCATCGGTTGGCACACCTTCCGGCATACCTACCGGTCCTGGCTGGACGAAACAGGAGCACCGATGGGAGTGCAGCAGAAGCTTATGCGGCACGCCCAAATCTCGACCACGATGAACGTGTACGGCAACGCGCTGATGGAAGCAAAGCGCTAGGCAAACGCCGCAGTCGTTAACAGGATTTTGAGGAGCGCATAACCCATGAAGGTGAGCGTCCAAACGTGCGAAAACCCGGCGGAGCAAATGTTACTGCTCTTACACCGGGTTATTCCGGGTTGGAAGTTTCGCTAAGTGGTTGCGGGGGTAGGATTTGAACCTACGACCTTTGGGTTATGAGTGACCTGAATAACGCGCATGTTGTTGACTCTACGGTACTAATGGCGACTCAAAAGTACGGAAAAGTACGCATCGGACAGGCTATCGGGAGTGCATCGGGAGTGAATCTCGACCGTTGGGTTTGTCAGATTTTGTGACCAACAGTCGGATCGACTGTTGGGGTTTCGCCAAGCGGAATACCGTGTGGGCACGTGGCGTAAAGGAATTCGTTTCAACCGTTTGCATCGCAGATTCGCACTCCCAATCGACTCCCAATGACGGGAGTGAAATCCCATGTTCAAAAGTGTCAGAAGTCAATATAATACTTCTGACAGGGGTGGAACGTGGAGCGATTGGTGGAGTCGATATTGCAGCGAGTGACAGCCCTCCCGGAGGGTGCGCCGGTCAGCGCCAAGATGCTGCTGCATCTTGGAACGCGACCCGCTATTGACCAATCTCTCTCCCGGCTCGCTCGCCGAGGACGGCTGCTCAGAGCTGGTCGAGGAGTGTATGTCTCGCCGGTTGTCACTCGTTTCGGGAGCAGTGCCCCTCTGGCGGAGAGGCTGATTGAAGAGTTGTCCGCACAACGGGGCGAGACGATTGTTCCTTCCCCCGCGACATCAGCGAATGCGCTGGGCCTGACGACCCAAGTTCCCGTTCGCGCTGTCTATCTGACCTCCGGCAGAACCCGAAAGCTCACGCTCGGAAAACAGGTCATTGAACTCCAGCACGCCCCCTCCTGGCAACTCACGTTCGCCAAGGAACCCGCTGGCGAGATCGTCCGTGCGCTGGCATGGGCCGGACCGGAGAGAGTGGATGAGGTGCTAAAAGAGATTGAGAGGAAGGTTCCAAAGGGCGACCTCAAGAAGGTCAATCAGCATATCTCCTTGTTCCCCGGATGGCTGGCGACCGCGTTGAGCCGAAGTGCTTCCTATGCCTGAGAATTTTCTCCAACTAAGCGCGAAAGACAGGCTAGCGGTTTTGCGTACCGCTATCTCTACCTCCGGTCGCTCAGGCCCACTCCTCGAAAAAGATGTCTGGGTCGTTTGGGCTCTTTCGACGTTCTTTGAGTCCCCGCTCGGAAACCATCTGGTGTTTAAAGGTGGAACCGCTCTGTCCAAGGCGTACAAAGCCATTCGCCGGTTCTCAGAAGACATAGACCTCACCTATGACATTCGGGCGCTCGCACCCGAACTGGTGGCGAACGCTCCGCAAGGACTTGACGCCATCCCGCCGACGAGAAGCCAAGAGAAGAAATGGTCGGATGAAATCCGCAAGGAACTTCTGCCCGCATGGTTACGGGACCACGCGCATCCGATTGTGGAAGCAGCGATGGCGGGCCTGTCTGGCGTAAAGAGCCGCGTCACTGAAAGCTGTATCTTTATCGACTACGAACCTCTCATCGCGCCTTCCCGGTATGCACTGCCAAGCGTGATGCTGGAATTCGGAGCAAGATCCACCGGCGAGCCCAGCAGTGTCCGACCGGTACAGTGCGATATGCAGGACTTCATCCAGGATGTTTCCTTCCCAACCGCCAAACCGCGTGTCATGGAGATCGAACGTATCTTCTGGGAGAAAGCCACCGCCGCTCACGTCTACTGCTTACAGGGTGAGGCCGGACTCAGCCAGCGCTTTTCTCGACACTTCCATGACCTGACTCGCCTCGATCAAGAGGGATACCTGCCGGATGTGCTTAAGGCACGGAAAGTAGCGGAGGCCGTTGCAGTCCACAAGAACTCCTTCTTTGCCGAGAAGGATGCGTCTGGCAATCGTATCGACTACCTCCAAGCAGTTCGCGACGGACTCAAGTTGGTGCCAACCGGAACCGCCTACGACGCGCTCCGCGCAGACTATCAGCGCATGATTGAGGAGCGTCTGTTTCTCGATGAAGCCGATTCATTCGAGGAGATGATGACCAAGTGCGCTCGAATACAAGGCCAATTACGTCTGTTGCCAGTGCAAGATCCCGGCTCATAGAAATTCGCTCGCTCCCTTCTCTGCGAAGACCGACAAGTACCGAAAAGTTCCTTTGACTCCTTACGCGTCCAAGGCACTTATGCTTCACACGCATAAGTGCGAACCGGAAAGTCATTGGACTTGAAGCCGTAGCGAGCCGTAGGTTTGCGCCATACCCGACACGATTCAAGTCGGATGGAGGTGCAAACATGAAGATGCTTCATCGTATAGCCCGAGTTAAGAGGCCGGAACTTCGGCCTTCTTTCTCGGGCCTTTTACTGCTCACCCTTCTCCTGTTTCCACTGGCAGCTCACGCGCAAAGCGGGAGTTCGCCTTTTGATACAGGTCTCACATCCATTCAGACTCTCTTCACAGGAACGATCGCGAAAGTGAGCAGCCTGATTGCGATTGTGTTGGGCGGGTATGCGTTCGCCCACGGAGAACCCGGCGCGAAGAAGACTCTCGCCGGAGTTGCGGCTGGCACCGGAATCGCGGTGATGGCTACCAACATCCTGACTTGGCTTTGGGGTTCATAGCCCCTTGGTCTCGTCATTCCACTCACGCTCCATTCACCCGCGAGGGGCTTTATGACAGAACTCACACCAAGACGCCGAAATCGGGTCTACAAGGCTCTGCATAAGCCCCTCACGTATCTCGGAGTTGAGCGCACGGTTTTCTACTTCGTTTGCGTTGGCGCGGTCGGAGCTTTCAACCTGTTCAACTCGCTCCTCACCGGAGCCGCAGTCTTCATCGGCGGCTACATCTTCGGTCGCTGGATCACGACTACAGACCCAGCATTTCTCAAGATCATGGGCAAGTCCGAACGCTTCAAGTTGCGCTACGACGCTGCCAAGCAACAAGTCCCGAACGTGGAGATACGCTGATGCTACGACTCGCCAAGATCATCAAGCCGTGGACTGAGGCCGGTTCGCTGAACGCGAACATCAACCTCTACGGCTTCTGGGATGAGACAACCTTCCTCACCAAGAGCGGCGACCTTGGCATCATCCTCAAGGTCTGCGGAGTGGACTTCGAGAGCCTCGACCAGGCCGGACAGGAGTTCGCGGTCAAACGGTTGGAAGCGGCCCTCAA
The DNA here is from genome assembly GCF_900188085.1 of Granulicella rosea. Lineage (GTDB taxonomy): Bacteria > Acidobacteriota > Terriglobia > Terriglobales > Acidobacteriaceae > Edaphobacter > Edaphobacter rosea. Next base: position 484,473 of record NZ_FZOU01000002.1, on the reverse strand, counting down.
ATCTTTCGGGCCGGGATTTCATGTCTATCAGTATCTCTTCAAGACCAATCGGCCAGAAATGCCATTCGCTCGCTATGGCGACCCGCTGATCGACGCGGCCATCGACCAGCGCCGTGAATTCTTCGAGTCGAAGCGCGACCATCTCTACGAGATAGAGATTTACTACGCGGTGGTGCTTGAGGGAGCAAGGTCCAAGACCGGCATCATGGCCGCGTTGGGACGACTCCCAAGCGATCCAGAGGGCGCGGTTCGAGAGCTCAAAGCGCAGTTCACCAGCAACGTCATGAAGGTGTTGCTCCGCTCTCAGATACAGCGCGATCATCTTCGGCTCAAGCAGCGTGTCGAGGCGTTTGAGCAGCAGCTCCGAGATCAGGTCGATATCGAGATACTTTCGTCCGACAACCAGTTCCACTTCCTTCGCCGTCTGCTCAACTTCGATGCGTGGCGTATCGCCGGCAAGCTGCAGACCTCGCAGTATCTCGACTTCCAGGTGGTGAACTCGGACATCGAAGCGGAGCGCGACCACCTCCGTATCGGCGATCACTTCGTTCGCCTGCTGACGATGCGCGAGTCCATCACAGAGACGCGCCCGCTGGTGCTCGACAAGCTGCTCAAGATCGAGGCGAATTTCTACGCCGTTACCGAATGGACTCCACTTGCGACCGACGCGGCCAAGAAGGAAGTTGTGAAACGGCGGCGTCACGCCAATATGTCAAAGGCCGGACTCATCTCTTCGATGAAGGATGAGAGCAAGGTCAATCAGCGTGACGTGCTGATCGACGAAGGCAAACAGGCGGACATCGAGGTTCTTGGCGACTGCTTGCGTGCGCTCAGTGACGGACAGACGCTTGGCGATCTGTCTCTGACCATCGTTCTGTACGGCAAGGACAAAGCGGTCATCGACCGCGAGATCGCCGACTTCGCTACTGTCTTTACGAACGCAGACGGTTCGCTCTTTCCAGAGACCTACAACCAGCTCAATGCGCTTTTCGCCGTGGTCCCCGGCAACTACGCGCATAACCTCCGCAAGATGTACATGCTGTTGAGTAACTACGCCGACATCTCTTTCTTCTTCACCATCCTGCAAGGCGAGAAATACAACCCGCATCTGGGAACGGAGTACCTGGCCGTGATGGAGACGGATAACGCCACGCCCTATTACCTCAACCTGCATAACGGCGAGGTGGCGCATACGTTGATCCTCGGCATGACCGGCTCAGGCAAAAGTTTCCTATGTAATTTTCTGCTCACAAACGCCCAGAAATACAAGCCTCTCACCTACATCTTTGACATCGGCGGTTCGTTTCAATCGCTCACCGAAATCTTCGGCGGGAGCTATTTGAATGTCGGCCAGGAGTCACGGGACTTTCGCATCAATCCGTTCTCTCTTGAGCCCACCAAGGAAAACCTGCAATTTCTGTTTTCCTTCTTCCGTGTCTTGATCGAAGGCACCGGCCAGCGTTATCACCTCGACTTCAAAGAGGAACGGAAGCTTTGGGCGGCCATCGAGAATATGTACGTCATCGAGCCCGCGCAGCGGACGCTCTCGACTTTCGCCGAGATCATCGGCGAGTTGAAGGAACTGCTCCACCGGTGGACGGCTGACGGACAGTACGGTTTCCTCTTCGACAACGCGGAAGACACGCTGACATTCTCCAGTTTCCAGACCTTCAACTTCGGCGGTTGGGGTGACGCGCCGGACGTGTTGGAGCCGCTGCTCTTCTATGTCCTGCATCGGGCTTCACTCGAAATCGCCAATCCGAAACGGCTTTCCACCTTCAAGCTGTTTCTTCTGGACGAAGCTTGGCTCTTCATCAAGAACGAGACGATACGGAACTATGTCGTCACCGCTCAGAAGACCTGGCGCAAGCACAACGCCGCGATGATCCTCGCTACCCAGTCCATCAAGGAGCTTGAGGAGTCGGGAATGCTCCAGATTGTCTCGGAGAGCTGCCCGACCAAGATTTTCCTTGCCAACCCGGAGATGAACCGGGAGGTGTACCGCCAAGCGTTCCACCTCAACGATACCGAGCTTGAGATCATCTCCGACCTCACACGCGGACAGATGCTCATCCGCAAAGCCCAGACCTCCAAGAAAGTCCGGCTCAACGTCGATTCGGTCTCCTACTGGATTGCAACGAACAACGCCAAGGACAACCAGCTCAAACGCGATTACTTTGCCCGCTACGGCGTCGCCGAGGGCGTCCGCCGTCTGGCCGAAGACCAACCCTTTCCGCCCAAACAACACGCCACGGAGAAGAAACCCGCAGCGTCCACCGCAACCCCCAACCGCAAAGGAGCTGTCGCATGAAGAATACCCTTCTCGCACTCGCCCTTGCATCGGCCCTGTCTTCGACTATGGCCTTTGCCCAGGCCGCACCCGCTGCACCCGCCGAACAAGCCCGGACGGTGCAGTACCACTCGCAGGACATCGTGCCCATCCGCGCCAAGGTCAAGTACACGACCTTGATCGTGGTGCCCACGACCGAAAAGATCATGGAGGCCGCGACCGGCGACAAGGACTTCTGGATCGTCGATGTGGTGGGGAGCTTCTGCTTCGTTCACCCGGCCAAGCCGGGGATCAGCACGAATCTCAATTTGATTACCGACAAGGGCAACATTTACAGCTTCACCTTGCAGGACATCTCCGCCCAGGGCGGCGACCCCGATCTCAAGGTTATCGTCCAGCCCGCAGATCAGTCTTCGATCACCGCGTCAGCAGGACCGGCGCAGTACGTTCCCGCCGCGCAGCTAGACCAGGCCAAACAGCAGCTCGCTACCTTGCAGAGCCATGTCACCCAAGCCGTAGACGAGTACAAGAGCGCGTACCCGCTGCAGCTCAAGTTCGACTACACGTTCAAGAACGAAGACCCCTTCGCCGTCCAGTCGATCTACCACGACGACAAGTTCACCTACATCAAGACGACGGCCAGCGAGAAGTTCAGCGTGTACGAGATGAAGGACGGCAAGCCCGACCTCATCAACTACGACCTGCGCGACGGCACGTACATCATCCCGAAGATCGTGGACAAGGGATACATCGAGATCGGCAAGAAGCACATGGACTTCTCACGGAAGGGGTAATGTCATGACGGATCAGACACCGCAGCTCTCGCAGAATGCCTCCGAGCCGAAGGGCGTGATACGCAAGAACATCAAGATGTTCGTCTATCTGGGTGCCATTCTTCTGCTCATCACGGCAAGTCTATTCAGCTCCAAGAAGAAGACGCCCAACGGCACTCCAGCCAAGGGAACGCCACCGCAGCCGTTCGTGCAGGACAACACCGCCAACAACATCGCCGACCTCCAGAACCAGCTTGCGGCTGAAAAGCAGAAGCAGCAGCAGGACGCACAGCTTGCGGCGGCGATGGCGGCGAGTCAGACACCGGCACAACAACAGGCGGCAGCGATGTATGGCCCTAACGGCCAACCCAATATGCCACCCTCGCAGGGCCAGCCGCAGAACGGGCAACCTCAGCTCACGCCCGAGCAGCAGCAACAGCAGCAGCTCGCCAGCAAAGAACGCGAATTAAGCTTTAATTCTCGCTTTGCCTCGAATCTTGCTTACAGCCGCAGTAAGGAAGAGGAACAACGACAAGCTCAACCACAGAACTCGCCTCAGATGATGCCGGTCTCCGCTGCGAACCCGTATGCCGCCGCATTAGCTGGCGGTGAAGGTTCGAGCTTCGTACCGAGCCGTGCGGCTGGAGAGCAAGCCGCTACTGCCGCTCCCAAGAAGGCCCCCGAAGTGAATCTGGACTCCGCCGTGGGCCAGCCTTACGTCATCTTCGAGGGCGCGGTGCTCGATACGGTGTTGATGAATCGGCTTGATGGAGATGCTGTCGGTCCGGTCAAAGTGCTCGTCTCGAATCCCTTCTACTCGCACGATCACCAGCACGTCCTCATCCCTGACGGGACGGTTGTACTGGGTGAGGCCAAGAAGATCGGTTCAGCGGGCTTCGGCCAGCAACGCCGAATGGCCGTCGTGTTTCACCGCCTCATCATGCCTGATGGGTACTCCGTGGACCTCGATCAGTTCCACGGCCTCGATCAGATCGGAGAGGAAGGACTGAAGGACAAGGTGAACAATCACTACCTGCAAATCTTCGGCACATCCATCGCCCTTGGCGTGATTGCCGGCGCGGGGGAGATTGAACAGGGCGGCGGCACGATCACCACGTCCGGCTCCCAGGCCTTTACGAACGGCGCGGCGGCCAGCGTCTCGCAGTCCTCCACCACCATCCTTGACCGGTTCATGCAGATACCACCGACCATCACCATCCGCGAGGGGCATCGGGTAAAGATCTACTTCACCCAGGACATGCTCCTCCCGGCCTACACCAATCACAACATCCCCCAGACGTTCTAGGAGACTCCATGCGAACAGTTCGCTATGCCTCACTCGCGCTCGCTCTGCTCATGCTCGCAGGCTGCGCCGACAAGAAGTGTCTTCCCGGCGACTCCGCGACGACCTGCAAGGCTCTTACCGAGTGCTTTGACCGTGGGAATACAGCCAAGGCCTGTCGCCAGATCGAAAAGGACCAGGCGGAGTACGAGAAGAACTTCCAGAAGAACATTGCCCCCGCATACACCGGGGCCGGTTCGGCCCTGAGTTACGACCCCGACAAGGCGACTCAGAAGCCACCGGCCAAACCACAACCGAAACAGTAACCACCCCAGAAATAAGGAGACCGGCCATGAAACGACTTGTCTTACTTGCAGCATTCCTATCGGCGACCCTCGCCTCCACTGCGCACGCGCAGTTTGGCGGCGTGGTCTTTGACCCAACACAGTCAGGCCATGCGATCCAGCAGCTCGTACAGGAAACGGGCATCAGCGCGAATACCTTGCAGGAGATGCAGACCGCGATCAAGGCCTACAACTTCACTCGCCAGATGATGACGGCACCGCAGACGCTCTACCAGCCGTTCATCTCGCCGTACACATGGGAGGCGGCGATCAATACCTCCGCCAACACCTACAACAACACCTCGTCTTGGACAAATGCCGCCAACACCGGCAGCGGCGCGTCGTTGGCGACACAAGCCTATGTCCCCCGTACCGGGTCGCAGCTACCCGGATACGGAAGTCTGACCGCGCAATCGCAGCAGCAGATCGCCGCCCAGGGCGCGACAAGCGACCTGAACGACTCTGTGAACGCAACTACTCTGCAAACTCTCGGTACCATCCGGTCGAACGCACAACAGCGGGCGACGGACATCGCCACACTGGAGGCGGCCAGCCACTCGGCTGACCCAACGCAGCAAACCGAGTTGGCTACTCTCCAGCGGATCAACCAGGCACTCTTGCTCATGCTTCGCACTCAGCAGGAGACCAACTCCATCAACACCACGCAATCGTTGCAGCAGATGATGGCTGGCAAACAGCAGCAGGACGCTCTCAAGGCGAGCTTCCAGAACGCCACCAGCTACCAGAACAACTTCCAGACATCCGTCGCACCGGCTTACTCCGGTGCATCGTCCGCAATGCGGTACTAACCGCCTCATCCACTACGCGGGGGTTGCAGTATGGGACTACTGAACTTCATCACTCAAGGGTGCGACTCGCTCTCGGCGACAGCCGCACCCTCCGTTACCGCAATGGGCCTGCGCATGTGCATCGCCCTCGCCACGATCATGCTCGTCTGGTTCGGAGTGCAGGAGGCGCTTGCATCCTCGCAGGGCGGACCCGGATTTAGCATGTCGCGTTTCTTGAGCTTCTTCATGCTCATCACCTTTGCTTACGTCATGGTGAAGTATTACGACTCGTCCATTCCGGGACTGGGATCTTCGATCAAAGGCTACATCAACGGCGGCGCTCAGAACCTTGTTCAACTCATTGGGACGGATAGTACCGACCAGATGATGAACACCCTATCGCAGGCACAACAGAACGCCGGCCCCGGCATGGTGGCGAGCTTCGAGCAGCCGTATCTTGTGCTCATCTTCGCCATCACGCAGGTATTGCTTGGACTGCTGTCGGCACTCATTGCCGCCATCGTCGGCTATGGCGCTATCGCCAGCACGGTTGTTGGACTCCTCGGCCCAGTGTTCATCCCGTTCCTTGTTTTCGACAAACTGGACTTCCTCTTCTGGGGCTGGCTCAAGGCGTTCATCAGTTTCAGCTTCTATAAGGTTGTCGCCGCCGCTTGCCTCAGCGTCCTCAGCCATATCCTGACCGCTTATTACACCAACTTCATCAATGCGACCGACCCAGCGACGATGGTCAAGAACTTCCCATTGCTCTTGTTGCTCATCCTCGTCAATGTCTTCGTCCTGCTCAAAATTCCGGCTCTCACCGCTTCCATCTTCTCCGGTTCGAGCAGCGGGCATGACGGCGGCAGGGGCATGATTACCACCGCGATTATGGCACTTGGATAAGGAGACTCGTCATGCAGGAATCTATGAAGTCCGAAGTCACTCCCGACATCAGCCGTGCGGCGGAGCGGTACCTCGAACAGTACGGCGATCCACTGGTGACGAACACCTACCTCAAGATCGCCATGCTCTGCCTTGCTGGACTCTGCGTGATGCTTGGCTTGCTCGTCTTCAAGAGCCAGAAGGCACTCGCATCGGCCAAGCCGTTCATCATCCGCATCAGCGATGTTGGACACGCCGAAGCGATCGACTACCGCAACTTCGACTATCGGCCCCAGGAGGCGGAGAACAAGTATTACCTCACCCGCTGGGCGAACCTGTACTTTGGTCGCAATCGCTACACCATCGAGCGCGACCAGACGCAGGCGCTTTACTTCCTCAATGCCGACGTGCAGCGGGCCGTCATTGAGCAGGAGCAGAAGAACAACACCATTGCCACCTACGTCAAAGACTCGACTCTGCCGTATGTGGACATCGAGGTAAAGAACGTCATCCTCGATGACTTGCGCCAGTCGCCCTACTCAGCCCGGATCGAGTTCGACAAGGTGTTCACCAACTCCGGCGACCAGAGCGTCTTGAAGCGCGAGAAGTGGACAGCCACCGTCACCTACGTCTTCAATCCGCAGGTATCGAACGAGAAGACCACGGTTGATCCTCTCGGGTTGACCATCATCCGTTTCCGCGTTGACCAGGCGTTCAGCTAGATAACAGACTCCCCGATCCCACGAGGCACTGCGATGTCCAAACTTGCTGCCAATCCGGCTGCTTCACCCCACCTGTGCCTGTGCAGGGTGTTCGCGGCGAACCGAGGCCAGAAGCCATGCAACGACGTTGGCGAATGGTCATCCCTCATGGGAGTTCCCGGTCGCTCGAATGACGCTGCAGTTGGGCAAACTTCCGCAGCCAAAGAGCAGATGAGAACTCAGTTCCGGCATGTGTCTGCCGTTTTGTATCCCGCCTTTTGCACGGTCACTGCTTCGGGGCCTATCCGGCGCCCTGCGGCAGCTCGCTCTTCTGCTTCGGCTACGCCGCCCTGCGGGTTACGGTTTCCGTTCCGGACCCTCCGTAAATGCAGAGCTTCGGCACTTGGGAGCCGGGCCCACTTCGCTTAATAGTGACCCGAGCAAGTTCGGGAAATTCAACAAACGGAGACACGACCATGTACCAGAACAAAGTAACCCTCATCGGCTTTCTCGGCAACGACGCAGAAGTTCGCACCAACAACGACCGCAGCTTCACAACTCTCTCGCTGGCAACCAAGTCCTCCTACAAGAAGGATGGCAAGTACATCTCGCACACCGAATGGCACCGTTGCATCGTCTTCGGCAAGCTGTCGGACTTCGCCAAGACCCTCACCAAGGGCGCACATATCCAGGTGGAAGGTGAGTTGCGGAGCCGGGAGTACGACAGCAAGAAGACGGACACCAAGCAGCGCATCTGGGAGATCAAGGTGAAGTCCATCCTCAAGCTCGACCGGGCAGAGCAGGCCGCCGCCGAAGAAGCGGAGTACGAAGAGCATGGGGAGATCGCAACCGAGGACGCGGCCGCATAGGCCGCCTTCTCCTACCCAAGCAGGCAGCCCGGTATCTCTGGGCTGCCTACTTCTCTGAGGACGCTATGAGCTTCGAGTTGATACTTCCGTTCCTTCGCCCCATCGAGTCGCTGCTCTTGGACGACAGCGTAAGCGAGATCATGGGCAATCCTGATGGGTTGTGGTGGTATGAGCGGCGTGGAAAACTCTTCGCCGCGCCCGAGGTGAAGTTTGAGATCCGGCAGCTTCTCACCGGGCTTGATGTCATCGCCAACAAACTCGGTCGCAAGCTCGGAGCGGACAAGCCGCTCCTCAATGCTCAACTCCCGGACGGGAGTCGTCTTGCCGCCGTCATTCCTCCGGTCGTCCGTCCTCATCCGTCCGTCACGATTCGGAAGTTCGCCAGAACCCGCTACACGCTTCCACTGCTCATCCAGGAGGGTGCATTGGATGAGTCGCTGGGGGAGTTTCTGAGCGGTCTGATTGCCTCCGGCAAGACCGTTCTCATCAGCGGTGGAACGGGTAGTGGGAAGACCACATTGCTGAACGCACTCACCGATTTCATCCCGGAGTCGGAGCGAATCGTCGTCATCGAAGACACTTCCGAGCTTCGCATCGCCAAGCCGAACCTGCTACCCGCAGAGTGCCAGACGGACGGACACACCAGCCAGGTGAGTTTCAACGACCTCTTGAAGGCCGCTCTACGGTGGCGTCCCGACCGCATCATCCTCGGAGAAGTCCGGGGAGATGAAGCCCGGACTCTACTCGACTCCTTCAACACCGGCCATGCCGGTTCGATGGCGACCATTCACGCCAGCTCCGCAGTGAAAGCACTGCGTCGCTTTGGCGAGCTTGCGATGCGTTCGCATCAGCAAGCCAACCGCGACGACATCGCCGCCGAGATCGCGGACTCTGTGCAGTACGTCGTGCAGGTACAGCGGTACGCCAATGGCCGCAAGGTAAGCGAAGTGGTCGAGGTCCTCGGCTACGACCGCACAGCCAAAGTCTTCGAGTTCGACACCAAGTTCAATCGAGCCGACATCACCGATTCTGCCCAGCTTGCATTACCTGCTGAGTGGGCGCAGTTCGATAGACCTGTAAGTTCCATTGCACCGATCCATCACTAAAGGAGAAACAGCATGGCACTACTTGAAGTCCAAACCGTCAACAAAGTTACCGCCACCATCGCTCTTGACGAGTCGATTGCTCAGCGGACCGACCAGTACGCACTCTTCATCAACGCGCCTTCGGACGAGGTTGTCTCGAAGGCCCTGGAGTATGTGTTCTCCAAGGACAAGGATTTCCTTACCTTCGCTCAGACAGCGGATGGGAAGAAGCCCGAACATCCGCTCCGCATTCGCAGGCCGATGGAAGCGGCGGAGAGAGCCAAGCGCGGACGGCGCTCGACTCCCCCGGCAACTACTCCCTCAACTCCAGTATCGACTCAGGGGACGAAGTAGTGGCTTCCCTTGGCAGTCTCGGCGGGGTGGAAACGGTGCTACGCACCGGAAGCATGTTGACACTCCACCCCTCTGAGGGTCGTGTAGGGACACTTGAGAACGACAAGCTAGGGCCAGCAATACCAATGATTTACGCCCATCAGGTGTCCCCGCGGACACTCGGGTACACGCAGGGACACCACACCTCAAGGAGGAAAGATGAAACTCCTCGACGACTCACAGATCGCAACAGATGCCGCCAAGCGAGCCACCTACCGATTGCGTGGTGTAACGACAAAACTCAATCCCAGCGAAGTTGAATCCGTGGAACGACTCGCGCGTTCGCGCGGTATGCAGCGAGGGGAGCTTATCCGCAAGCTCATCCTTGACGAGCTTGCCCGTGATGCCGGTACGGTCGCGGCCAGCACGGAGCTAACGGAAATCATGGGCATCCGGCTCATGCTCACCAATCTCTTTCGCCCGCTCGCCACGGGACAAAAGCTCACACCGGAAGCCTTCGACAACATGGTTGCCGAGGTCAAGAAACGCAAACGCAGCGTCGCCGAAGACGCGATGCAAGACCTGGAGCGTGCATGATGAACACCACACAATGGGGTCGCAAAGAGACCATCATCTTCCCACCGCATTCGCCCGTGTACAGCTACGGTGCGATCTTCTTCGCACTGATACTGACGAGCATCTTCGTCTACCTCCGCTTCAGCTACGGGCAGACTCCATTGCAGCAGTTCTACACACCGATCTACGCAAAGAGCGCAGCAGGGGGAGCACTCAACAGGAAGGGCAAGTACCAGCTCCTCTACGTCGGAGATGGAGCGAAGTTGGGCCGCCTCGCAACCGAGTCCGACGTTCAGGAAGGAATGACTGCCGCTCCAAACGGCAAGCATATCCCGCTTGCGGTATCGGCCCAAGCTACCGCACAGGGGCTACGCATTCTCTATCGCGGCCAGGAACAGACATTCTTCGATGCACCGCTCCATGCCTACCTCCGCACTGCCGTCTTCGGCGGCGATCAGCTCCGGAGCATCTACGCTCCGCCACTCCTCTTTGGCTTCCTCTCGTTGCTCGCGCAGCTCCCGTTCGCCATCCGCAAAGACATCCGGCGCCGCAAGGAATTGAAGTACGGCCGGCGGCTCAAAGGCCCCGTCCTGCTCACGCCAAAAGAGTTCAATAAGACCGTGAACGGCGATGGCATCGGTTTCGTCACGACCGAAGCCAAGGAGATGATGCGTATCCCGCTGCAGGCCGAGGCGCAGCACATCGAACTCATGGGCGACACAGGGGCTGGCAAGACGACTTTGATTATGCAGGTGCTCCGGCAGATACAGAGCCGGGGTCATTCCGCCATCGTGTACGACCCGGCTTGCGAGTTCATCCAGAGGTTCTACGACCAGAAACGGGGCGACCTGGTGCTCAATCCTTTGGACGAACGGTGCCCCTACTGGGGACCGTCCGAGGAGCTTCGCCGTAAAGCCGAAGCCAAGGCAATCGCCGCATCGCTCTACCAGCCGACCAGCGACAAGAAGGGTGAGTTTTTCACCGAGACGCCGCAGAAAATCTTCGCTCATCTTCTGACCTACGGTCCGAATCCTCAGCAGCTTGTGGAGTGGCTTTCCAATCCTGCCGAGATCGACCAGCGGGTGCGCGGGACAGAGATGGAGGCCATGATTGCTAAGGGCGCGCAGCAGCAGCGCAACGGCGTTCTGGCCTCGCTGGGATTGGTGGCGGACAGCCTTCGGATGCTTCCCACCAAAGAACAAGCAAAGAACAAAACCTGGAGCGCGACTGAATGGGCGGTCGAGCGGAAGGGTTGGATATTCATCACGTCGAGTGCCACCGAACGCGAAGCACTGAGGCCGCTGCACAGCTTATGGATCGACTTGCTCGTCATGCGGCTCCTCACTGCACCGCAGGAGAACCAGACTCCCGTTTGGTTTGTTCTTGACGAACTTGCCAGCCTCCAGCGGCTCCCGCAACTCCATACAGCGATCACGGAAAACCGGAAATCCAAGAACCCTCTCGTTCTCGGATTCCAGGGCAAGGCTCAGTTGGAAGTCATCTACGGACATCTTGCCGAGGTCATGCTCTCGCAACCCGCGACCAAGATCTTTCTGAAAACGACGGAGCCGAAAGCCGCCGAATGGGTGTCGAACGCCATCGGCAAGATCGAGATCGAGCGCATGAAGGAGACACACTTCGACGGCTCCCGCTCCGGCAAGAACTTCACCATCGACCGTCAGGTTGAACCCTTGGTCATGGACTCTGAGATCTCCGGCTTGGAGAACCGCCATGCGTTCCTGAAGCTGGGCAACAATGTCGCCCGCTTCCACTTCGAGTACATGGACGTGGCGCAGACCACGCCCGGATTTGTGCCGCGCAAGGTGGAGGACGATGAGCTGCCCTTCGATCCGAAGACCCTCGTACAGAAGGCATCGGCACCGGCCACGCCGAGTATCGACTTGGAGGCCGCCACACCCGCCCCAGCGTCAGCTCCGGCACCCTCAGTTGCCGAGCCGGAGGACGAAAAGGACGCGGAGGATGATCAGCCAACCGCAGAAGAGACTGCCTCCAGCGGAGCCAATCCCGACAGCCCGGACGACGATCAAGAAGAAGATGTACCGGTAGCAGTAGATGAAACGATTCGCGTCTGAGACCGCCCATGCTCACCATCTCCAAACCGCTCAGCTCCGGTCAGGCGCAGACGTATCACGCCAAGGAGTTCACGTCTGCGGAGCAGAACTATTGGAAGCAAGGCGACACCATTCTTGGAGAGTGGCAAGGAAGGCTGGCCGAGCAGTACGGCCTTGCCGGGGGCATCGACGCGCAACACTTCGCTCGCCTCAGTGAGGGCCAGAATCCCCTCACGGGCGAGCAGTTGGTTCGGCACCGTAGCGGCCAGGAGTACACGACCGCCGACGGAACCACAGTGAAACCCGTCGAGCATCGGGCCGGTTGGGATGCCACGTTCTCAGCCCCAAAGTCCGTATCGCTGACCGCCCTTGTCGGTGGAGATGACCGGGTACGCGAGGCGCACCGGCAAGCCGTCACAACCGCTCTCATCGAGTTGGAGCGATACACTCAAGCTCGAATCGGCGGGAACCACGCCGCTGAAACAACCGGGAAGTTTGTTGCTGCCAAGTTCGAGCATGACACCGCCCGTCCGGTGGATGGCTATGCCGCGCCGCAGCTCCATACCCATGCCGTCATCTTCAATATGACAGAACGCGCAGACGGCTCCACTCGCGCCGTCCAGCCCCAAAGCTACTTCGACAGCCAGCAGTTTGCGACCGCTGTCTACCAATCGGAGCTGATGTACCGGCTCTCTCAGTTGGGCTACGAGATCACGCCGGGAAGAAGCGGCGCACCCGAGATCAAGGGCTATACCCAGGAGTACCTTGACGCCTCCAGTCCCCGCAGCCAGCAGATTCGGGAGTACCTCGAAAAGAGCGGTTTTGCTGGGCCGGAGGCGGCGCAGATCGCCGCCCACACCACTCGCGACAAGAAGGAAATCCATACTCCGTCGGAGGTGCTGGCCGCTCACAGGCAGGTTGCCGCCGAGTTCGGCAATCAGGCAGATCGAGTCGTCCAGGAGGCCAAAGAACGTGCAAACAGCATGGAACGTAAGCCGCCTACAACGGCACCGCAACAGGTTCAAGAAGCGGTGAGTTTCGCCAAAAGCCGCAACTTCGAGCGCGAGGCCATCACCGATGAACGAGACATCATGCGCGATGCCCTCCGGCGTGGGATGGGCGACCTGACGTACAGCCAGGTGCGAGGCCACTTCGAGCAGCGAGTGACCTCCAGTGAGTTCCAGATCACACCCGGCCAGAAGCATGAAACGGGTCGCCAGTTCACGACCCGTGAGGCGATTGCCGAGGAGCTTTCGACCATCAAGCAAATGCAACAGGGACGACAGACCACCGAACCGATCATGCGTCAGGATGCCGCCGCCGCCCACGCCCGCTCCCGCGACTTTCTGAATCCAGCGCAGCAAAGAGCCATCGAGGAGGTGCTTACCTCGCAAGATCGAATCCACGGGCTGCAGGGCTTAGCCGGTTCAGGCAAAACCTCGGCTCTTTCCAGTATTCGCGAGGGTGCGGAGCAAAACGGCTACGCCGTAGAGGGCTTTGCGCCGACCAGCCGCGCAGCCGGCCAGCTGCGTGACGCTGGCATTCCAGCGGACACGTTGCAAGGCTTCCTTGCGCGTGGAGGGGTCGAACGCAACGCGGGAGACCCGAATGCACGACACCTGTACATGCTTGACGAGTCCAGTCTCGCCAGCACCCGCCAGATGCAATCTTTTCTCGAAAAGATTGGCCCACAGGACCGGGTACTTCTTATCGGAGACACGCGGCAGCATCAGGGCGTAGACGCCGGAAAGCCCTTCGAGCAGATGCAGGAAGCCGGGATGCGTACATCCCAGCTTGACCAGATCGTTCGCCAGAAAGACCCAGAACTTCTCCGCGCCGTCGAACACCTTTCGCGCAACGAGACCGCGACAGGCGTTCAGCTTCTCCAGAAGCAAGGACGCATCAGTGAGATCCCCGACCGGCAGCAGCGCATCGAGGCCATCGCGAGAGACTACGTTGCGCGGCCTGAGAATACCCTCATCGTCTCGCCCGACAATGCCAGCCGCCGCGACATCAACGATGCCGTCCGCTCGGAGTTACAGAGCAGCGGCGCTCTGTCGAAAGAGAACCACCCGATGACCGTCCTTACGCAGCGATCGGAACTGGCCAGTGCCGACCGGAATTGGGCCGCCCTGTACCAGCCAGCCGATGTTCTGTACTACACGCGAGGCAGCAAGGAACTCGGAATCGACCGTGGCACCTACGCCACCGTCGTTTCGACGAGCCCCAAGGATAACCAGCTCACTGTCGAGCGGCAGGACGGCCAGCACGTCACCTATAACCCCGAAAGGCTACACGGCATCGCAGCCTACCGCGAGATCGTCCGCGAGTTCTCGGAGGGAGACCGGATTCAGTTCACCGTGAGCAAGCCGGATATGGAGGTGAAGAACCGGGATTTGGGAACCATCGAGCGGATCGACGGCCCTGCTATGACCGTTCGCATGGACGGCGAGAAAGATCGAACTCTGACATTCGATACATCGCAGATGCGGCACTTCGACCACGGTTACGTCGTCACCTCGCACAGCTCTCAGGGACTCACCACGGATCGTGTGCTCGTCAACATGGACACCACGGCACACCCGGAACTCATCAACACACGCTTTGCGTATGTGTCCGTCTCCCGCGCGTCTCAGGACGCGCGAATCTACACCAACGACGTTTCAACCCTTGCCGAACGACTCAGCACGGACATCAGCAAAGCCTCCGCTGTCGAGGTCTCACGGTCCAACGGCGAGGTTCAAAACCAGCAACCCCAACCCAAGGAGCAGACCATGACGAACAACTATGAACAGTCTCTCGAAGAGCAAAGACGCCAAGTTCAAAACGAACTCACACCAGCGGCAATGACATTGCAGGCGATTGCGGAAGCCGATCAGCGGCACTACGCCCCACTCCATATTGCATTGCCGCATGAGGGTACTGGATATGATTGGAAACGCGAAACCGGAGACATCCAGAGCTACCAGCACAACGAAAAAGGGGGCTGGCTTCACATTGATCCGCAGGGGCAGTTCTATGACCGTCAGGCGCAACCAATAGCGCGAGACCAGGCCTTGGAACACGCGGGACATACCCCGACAGTTCTTGCGAATGACAATTCTCAAGTCCAAACCCACACCAAGATCGATACCAGCAGCGACCAGGGATTGAGCCTCTAAAGCTAGTCGAACCTGCTTCCTCGGAAGTTCATTCTCTCCCGCCATCACCAGGCTCATCTCCAGAAGCCGCGCGGACTTAGTATCAGCCTCGAATGGAATAAATTGAGTGAACGTCCAATTTTCTTGCCATCAGCGTGGCACCGGCCACCGCGATGAGCAACGGAACGATAAGGGCGTCCGTGTGGTTGGTTAGCTCAAGCATGAAGACCACAGAAGAAAGCGGGCCTTGGGATGCCGACGCCAACATCGCGCCCGCTCCTACAATGGCGTAGCTGTCCTTTGAGGTTGCCGGAGACACGTATCTCCATCCCTCGCCGAGCAGACCGCCGAGCAATGCCCCGAAGGTCATGGTCGGAGTAAACAACCCTCCGGGCGCACCCGACTTCAGGCACATTGCCGTAGCAAGCGGTCGCAAAACGAGCAGCCAACACAAGAGTCCCGGGCCGAGCTGGCTGCCAAATGCCTCCTGCACGACGTTCTTTCCGTTGCCAAGGACCTCTGGGAAGCGGACGGAGACGATACCCAAGATGCTGAATACGATGATCGGCCCAAGGATCACCATGTAGGACTTAGGCTTTCCGGTTTCCGACCAGCCAATAAACCTCACATACCCTGCGGACGCTGCTCCAAGAATCGGACCTGCGAGAGCAGCCCATAAGAGCAGCGAGGGCGTTATGGAAAGTTGGGCCACGTTGAACGTTGGAACGTTCGGGAGCATCGACCAGGAGACCGCCACCGCGACGAATGAGGTGATGACAGCGGCAAGGACGTTGGTAAGCGACATCGTCCCCAGCAAGACCTCGATGGCGAACAAGGCTCCCCCCAGAGGAACGTTATAGGCTGCCGCCATGCCCGCTCCCGCACCACATGCGACGAGTAGATGTCTTTGTTCCGGTGACAGGCTAGTCCAATCAGAGATCTTTCCTGCGACCGTGGCTCCGGTATCTTTCAGAGCAGCCTCACGGCCAATTGCTGCGCCCATGCCGACGATGATGATGGAGATGATTGACTTCGCTACCGTAGGGGCAGCTTCAAACCGACCCTGTTTATGCCAAATGGCTCCCGTCACCTCAGCTCCCGAGCCGCCAGAGATGCGTCTCAGTAGATACAGCGACAATCCAGCAAAAACCCCTCCCAACGAAACAACAATGATCCTGTGTTCCGCAGATGTGTTGCGCACCCCAGTAAGGAAATCGCCCGTCGAGTAGGAAAAACTGAGATGCTGTGCCAGACGAAGGAGTCTCATCAGCAAGCCACTGGTGAAGCCAGCTCCTATTCCAGTAAGAAGCACCATCACCCACATCTTGACGGTCATTAAAGCGGCATCCGGTGCCGCCGAGAGAACGTTTGGCTGGGCGCTATTCAAGAGCGCGTCGGGTGATCCTTGAGGGACATTCTCGGCGTTACGCAACTCAACTCCGTTCGCTCAATTCTGAGACAGGAAAATTTTATGCTTAGCGAGCGAGCCGATGACGATGACCAGCCTAATTACGGCAGTCGCGGAATCGTGAAAACTGGGCAAGTCGCGCGACCCAGCACTTGATAGGCAAAGCTGGTATGCAGGTGGCGACCGACCAAAGACTCAGTATGCGCGCCGAGGACGATAAGGCCCGCGTGATGGGATTTTGCACGATCAACGATTTGCTCTAGTTGCATTCCCCGCTCCAGTTGAAATGCTGGCTGACACCACACGGCGTTTTCGTCAGCCAAGACATGCTTCATGCTCTGACAGTAGTCTTCAGCGAGCTGCCTTCTTAATCGGGGGTTATCTTCCACAACCACTGGAAGTAACTGGCAGACATCTACCGGTAGCCCGAACTCTTGTCCAAGCATCAGCGCATAGGGAGCAGCCGAGGTGGACTCAGGCGTGAAATCTGAAAACAATAAGATTTCTTGTACGTGTAGCTTGATGTCGAAACCAGTGAGCACGTGTGCGCCGACGGTCAAGATGGGGCATTTAGCAGAGAGCATGATCTTTTCAGTATTTGAGCCAATGAGCAGGTGTTCAACGCCTCGGTGAACACCATGAACTCCCAAGACCAGTAGGTCCGCCCTATGTCTATCGACCGCTTGCAAGATCATCTCGCAAGTCAGCCCATCGACGACTTCGGCCTCTACGCTCATACCCAAGCGGCGTACCCCAGAGGCAAGCACTTCCAGCCGTTCTTGTGCAGCAAGTCGGGAAACGCTGGCGCGGTGAATTTCCAACTCCGCAGCGTGTGCCGCTCCCGAGAGCTGAACGACATGCAGCATGAGGATCGAAGCGCCGAAGTGTTCGGCAAAGGCCACCGCGTAGTCGAGTGCCAGCCGAGAGTTCTCCAGGAGATCGGTTGCGAACACTATCTTTTGAATTTTCAAGCTGTCTTTCATCGTTTCCGCTTCGCCTCTAACCAGTCTTGTTTTTCCGATTGCCTCAACTCAGAAACGTCTATGGGGCAAGTTGTCCGCGAGCGTAATCCAAAGAACGCAACGCAAGGAGATAGTCATATCGAGCATTTACTGCCGCTACCGCTGCCTGCGTACTCTGCAACTGGGCCTGACTGAGCTCGACGATGGAACTCAGGCCGAGCTTGTAGCGAGTCTGCGCGAGCGCAAGTGCCTGTGCCGTTTGGTCTCGAAACTGATCGGCAACAGCAATCCTCCGGAACGTCGTCTGTGCGTTCAAGATTCCGATTCTCACATCGCGCGCAATCGTATCGGAGAGTTCTTGCGCTTGCTTCTCCGTTGCCTTTTGCCGCAGTCGAGCTTCCTCGGCCTGCGCCTCGATATGAAACCCCGTGAAAATCGGAAGGGTCAGATTGACGCCGCCCGCAGCGTAATAATTCGGCGTGAAGATCCCGTCGGGCGCGACAGGGGTTATACCTCCCGTCGCCAACGCAGAAATCGTAGGCAGGTGCTGAAGCTGTTGGGCTCTGGCATATTTTTGATACGCCTGGGCATTCAACCGTAGCGCTTGCAGGTCAGGTCTCTGCGCCTGGGCGTCTGCATTGAGTGCCGGCGAACTACCCGGTGCGGGAGGAGGGGGTAAGGACGCCTGCGGGTCTTCGACGGCTTGGTATAACGTATCGGGCGGCGCGGCTAGCACCGCCGCCAGCGCGGCGCTCGCGGACGCCACAGCATTTTCAGCATCGAGTTGCAACAACTGCGATTGCGATAAATCTGCCGAAGCGATATTCAAATCAAGATCGCTCTTCAGCGCACTCTTGGTTAGGGCAGATGTGAGCTTTTGAACATCCCCTCTAGCCGCGACAGTGGCTTTGGCGACGTTCAACAACGACTGAGCATCGAGCAAGCGGTAAAACGCCTCGTCGGCAGCTAGGAGCACGTCCTGCTCCGTGGCAATCGTGGTTCGATCCTGTGCCTTTTGCTGAAGTTTATTCGTCGCAACCAAATCGCGTGTATGGCCGAAGTCTGTGATGAGCTGGCTCAACGTGCCGCCCGCCCCTGCATGGGTATACAAGCGCGAATCAGTAAGCGAGCCCGCTCCGATCCGCCCCCCATCCTCAGCTTTCTCGGCGGTTGCGGCGCCGTAAATCTGCGGTAATTCGCCCGAACGAGTCTGCCGTGTGACCTGCCCCGCAGCTAGCGCAAGAAGATGACTCGCGGTAATTCTCGGGTTGTTCTTGAGAGCCATTTGTTCCGCGTCAGAACGAGTTATTGGAGTAGCAGGAGTTCCCGGATCGACGAGGGGCGCTTGCTGGCTTGCAGACCCACCGGATGGTGGATACTGCGCAGGAGCCTGTGTCACTCCCGACGAGAAAGCCATCTGAGACACAGGTTGCGGCGCAGATGGGAGGGTTGTTCCGTTCTGCTGTGCCAACGCGGAGATCGGGAGCGCAAGAATGAAGATCAGTGTGAGTCCTTTCATGCGGTTGCCTCCATCCCATTGGTCATGTGACCCTCGCCCTCAGTCCCAGCATTTTCCTTGCGTGCCTCGATGCGGCGATGGATCAACAGATAAGCGCTCGGTACGAGGAAAACCGTGACGATGCCGGAGACGGTGAGGCCACCCAGAATCGCCCGTGCGAGCGGTGCATACTGTTCACTTCCCGCCTCAAGTGCCAAGGCCATCGGAATGAGTCCCAGAATGGTAGCCAGTGTAGTCATCAAGATGGGCCGCAGCCGGACTTTGCAGGCCGTGATGATGGCTTCCTCAAGCTTTAGACCCTGTTCTCGAAGCTGGCCGGTGAACTCGACGATCAGGATGCTATCCGACACGACAATTCCGGTCATCATGAGGACTCCCATCAAACTCATAATGTTGATGGTGGTGCCCGTCATCAGCAGGAAGAGAATGACGCCTGAGATGCCCGGAGGAATCGCCAGGAGAATGATGAAGGGATCGACAAACGAGGCGAACTGCGCCATGAGGATCAGAAACACGAGAATGATCGAGAGAATTAGTCCGATGGCGAACGACTTGAAGGATTCATTCATGTTGTTTACGGAGCCGCGAACAGTCAGCACGGTTCCGTGAGGTGGGTGCATCCCGGCAACAATCTTGTCCACGTCCTTGCTGATGGTGGAGAGATTCTCAGCTTTGGGCATCACGTAGACATCAAAGACACGACGGAGTTGATAGTGATCGACCTCTGTCGGCGTATTGATCGACTTGATCGAAGCGACGGTTTCAAGCGGAGTCGTCGTTTTGCCATCTGCGGAACGTAAGGGAATCTGTTTGAAATCGTTGAGCGTCTGCACCTGCGTCTCGGGGTACTGGACCGTGAGCATGTAATTGTTCCCACTCTTCGGATCAATCCAATAGCTGGGTGCAACCATGCCATTCGAGGTCATCGCCGTAATCACGCTATCGACAATGGTCTTGGGTGTCAGTCCTTCGAGTGCCGCTTGCTGGCGATCAATATTCAGCGCGAGGCCGGGATAGTCGATGTCCTGCGGGATCAGGACATCGCTCACACCATGCAATGCCCGCATCTTCTGCGCGAGTTGCTGGGCGACAGCATAGCCGCCTTCCATATCGTTACTGCTGACCTGGATGTCGAACGGCGCGGGAAGACCCTGATTCACGATGGAATCGACAAGACCGCCGGATTGAAAGTAGGTTTGCACGGACGGAAGATCGGCAGCGAGCCTCTCTCGAACACGCTGCATGTAGGCGAAGCTGCTAAGGCTGTGTTCCTCCTTGAGACTGACCTGCACAAAGGCTGTGTGCATTCCAGAGTTCGGCGTGTAGATCGCCGAGAGGTCAGGCGTCACACCGATATTGGAAACGATCATATTGAGGTCTTTCGGTGCGACCACGGCGCGAACGTCTTCTTCCACGCGAGCGATGTATTGATCGGTGAGTTCAATGCGAGTTCCCGTTGGAGCCTTGACGCTGATAACAAACTGGCCAGGGTCCGTGCGGGGGAAATACGCACGACCGAGAAACGGAGCCAAGGCAAAGCTCACTAGAACGAAGGCTGAAAAGACCGCGATGACCAATACTGGTCTTCCGAGGCAATAGTGGATGGCACTGTCGTAGCGAGCCTGCAACCAGCCGAACCCCTGATTGAAGTGATAGACAACCCTGGCAAAGATGTTTGTTTGACCGTGACCACCCAGCATATGTTCCGGTACAGGATCATTGGCTTCGGCAGATTCATGTTCGTTGCCATGCCCCGTGTGCTTGATGAAGCGTGAGCAGAAGAGAGGAACAACGGTCATCGCCACGACATAGGAGCAAAAGAGAGCAATGACAACTGCCAAGGCGAGTGCGGTAAACAGGTACTTACTTACGCCCGTAAGCAGGACTACCGGGAAGAAGACGATAGCGGTGCTGACGGTCGCAGCCAGAACCGCGAGCTGAACTTCTTTACCACCTTCCTGCGAGGCCTTGACCGGATCTGACCCCATCTCGAAGTGGCGGAAGATGTTTTCGAGCACCACCACGGAGTTGTCAATGAGACGGGAAAGAACAAGAGCCATTCCGCCCAAGACCATCGTGTTGATCGAGTCTCCGAAGGCATTGAGGATCAGGAATGTGGCAATGCACGAAATTGGAATAGATAGTAGAACGGCCACGGTTGCGCGGACATTCCCGAGAAACAGCAGGATCATGATGCCTGTGAGACAGAGACCGATAGCGCCTTCGCTAATGACATTCTTGATGGCTGTCTTCACGAAGACAGATTGGTCGAACACTACCGCCGTCTTCAACTGCTGAGGGATGTCGAGCAGATGCGCTGTGGCCTTGCGGATTCCGTTCACAATGGTGATCGTGTTCGAATTGCCACCCTGTTTGAGTACAGGGATGTAGACGGAGTGTTGACCATCAACGCGGACAATGTTCGTTTGGAGCTGCCCTCCGTCGACGGCGTGCCCCACATCACCAACGAGGATAGAAGCGTTCCCTACGGTCTTGAGCGGGATGCTGTTTACGTCATTGGGCGTTGGCACCTGACTGTTGGCATAGATGTTGTAGTCCTTGGGGCCGATGCGAACGTCACCCGCTGGCAGAATGAGATTCGAGTCATTGACTGCGTGAACCACGTCCATAATCCCCAACTGAGAGGCTTCGAGCTTCAGAGGATCGACATAGACCATGATCTGGCGATATGTTCCTCCGTATGGTTGAGGGACAGAGGCTCCCGGAACATTTGCAACCTGATTTCTTACATTGAATTGAGCCGCATCCTTGAGCTGCGTCTGATTCATCCCAGCGCCCTTCAACGTGATGAGGCATACGGGCAGGTTCGAAGCGTCAAAGCTGAGGACGACCGGCGGAAGCGTTCCTGGAGGAAGGCGGCGAAGGTTCGCCATGGCAAGGTTCGAGATACCACTCACCGCTGCCGTGGGGTCCGTACCCGGCTGGAAGTAAATCTTGATGAGACTCACGCCCGACATCGAGCGGGATTCGATGTGGTCGATATTGCTGCCCAGCGTGAAAAAGCGTTCGTCGCTGTCCGTGATATCGGATTCAATCTGCTGGGGCGGCATCCCGGAATAAAAAGTCGCTACGACGACAACCGGGATTTTAACCGGGGGGAAGAGGTCAACGGGCATACCAGTGATCGCGGCACAGCCCACAACCACTACGATCATGCAGGCCATGAGGATGAAGAAGGGGTAGCGTATCGCAAAGAAGGACATGGTTATTGCCCACCCTTCTGTAATTCCTTCTGGTAGTTGGCGAGATCGTTCTTAGCGGCTTGCGGAGTGACTTTCTGACCAGGTTGGAGCGCCGACATTCCTCCGATAATGACGCGGTCGCCCGGTTGGAGGCCAGAAGATACTTCTTGTGAATTCGCTCCGCTGATGCCCAGAACAACCGGACGCTTTTGGACCGTATTGTTGCTGTCTACAAGCATCACAGAGGGCTGGTCTCCCTGAATGACTGCGCTCGCTGGCACGATGAGGGCATTGTTCTTTTGCTCAAGATTGAAAGTGACATCGGCATACATGCCGGGCGTCAGCGTCAGGTCGGGATTGTTCACATCTACTTCCGTCATCATGGTCCTTGTAGAGTTCGACACGTCGCGGGTGAATCGAACGACGGTGCCTGGAAATTGTTGCCCGGTGGCCTGCACATGAACGGTCACCACGGAACCGATGTGGACGAGCGGTACGTCTCTTTCCGGGACGGGCATCCGCAGACGCAGCACATCGCTTTGCGCCAAACGAACGACCGCCTGATTCAAACCTTCCGCCGTTCCTGCCGGAATCAGCGCACCGGTATCCGCATACCGCATCGTGATAACTCCGTTGTACGGAGCGGTAATGGTGGCGTATTGCTCCATGCTGCTGACGCGCAAGTTCTCGGCACGCGAGACGCCGAGTTGTCCCTGAGCCGCCGCGACTGCTGACTTGGCAGCATCCACCTGCGAGGCCGCAGAACGATCCTTCGCAAGGGCGTCATCGAGTTCCTGCGCTGCAACGAGTCCTGGTTGCTGGTCCGAGGCTTGTTTGAGGCGGACGTAGTTTGCGTGAACCGCCGCATATCCGGCTTGCTCCCTGGCCACCTCATTTTGAAGGCGAACGATGTTTTGTTGCGTCTGGGTAACGCCAGCCTGCGCTCCAGCTACTTCGGCTTGAAGTTCTGGGACCTCCAGGACTGCGAGGGTCTGTCCTTGGCGAACGCGGTCGCCTATATCGACATAGATGTGTCGAATGTAGCCGGACACTTTTCCATGCACGTCGATCTCTTGAAAGGGCTGAAACACCCCGGCGACCGTGAGCTGATTGGCGATGAACCCGGCCTGTGCCGTCGCCACAGAAACAGCGGGAGGCGCGGCTGGCGCTTCTGCGGCCGCTTCATCCCGATGATGAATGTGGACAAAATAAAACAGTAAGAACGCGACCGCCAGAAAAAGGGCGACGACAAGCAAGCGCTTTGAGCGCATGGGATGACCTTCCTTCAAATCAGATTTGGATCTTCAAGGGCCTACTGACGTTCGTCAGTGACGATCTACGAGAAGAGAAATCCGACTGGAGGCGGTCTTGCCGATAGAACTGGCACCGACTGGAGAGAATGGATGGACTGGAAAGGTTTGGGCAACACCAAGCTCTGGTGTTCCGCAACAACGAGACAGGTACTAACAGGCAGCGCCAGGGCCGTGCCGTTTCCAACGGCTTTGCGACCATCCACTGCTTGACTCACACTGCTTTTCGCAGCGTCGCTGCCGCGCGTACATACCTTGGCCGGCGTTCCAGTTTTGGTGGTCTTGTACAGCGAAAGCTTATATGCGGTTCCCCAGGCAACGATCATGAACGGCAAAATCACACACAGGAGTCCACCTAGCGGAAACCGCCATTTGGATCGAGGAGACCGAGAGTGATTGAACGTGTCCAAGGGTCGTATGCTCCTGCATACATGGGCTATTGGTTGCGTGCTTACTGAGTTGGATGGCGGAAGAGGGTGTCAAGGCCACCGCCCACTAACATTTATGTTCGATGGCTAATGCTGACTCCGATTGTTATCTCTACCGCCGTCCAAGAAGTGATGACGCATCATGCTCTGTGCGAGCAGATAGCACATCACCGTGAACAGAATGATGAAGATCGCCGTGATAGCGCGGAAACGAGGTGATCGGCGACGTTCGCGGTCTTCAAAATCTCCCTTCGTATTCATGGTCACTCCGATCTACTCCCATCGAATTTCTTGCAGCACATACGACGTGCGGCGACTCCCTAGTAACGCCGCACTCGATCCCGAAGCAGCTTGTCGGCACACTCTACGATCCCAGACGGGTTGCAACAGGGACTCACCGCATCATCGTAAAGCGGGTCGTCAAAATCTTCGGACGGTTGTCCCAGCAGTAGAATCTTGGCCTTCGGCCAGGTCCTCCGCGCGTGCGTTGCGATGCGGAACGCTTCATGCTCGTTTGGGGTCAGGTCGATAGCAACCAGAGCGCAGTTGCTATCCGCGGGCAGCGCACACACTTCTAAGTAGGCGCTTACCGCAAGAACTGGATGCCGAAGGGCACCGAGGAGCAGGCGTCTGGAATCACGCAACTCTGCATTGGGTTCAACGAGAAGAATGGAACTCAGATCCAATGGGATGCTTCCATCAGAAGAACTGAATGGGTGCATAATGTCCCTCCGAAATTGGCAGCAGATGCCACAATCTGTTTCCGCCGTGGAAGGGCGGTTGATCTACGCGAGGGCCGCAAGGGCCACGGAGAGCAAATTACAGATTTGTCGCAGGAGGGCCGTGCAGGGAGTAAATGCCGCCTAGATCGAGTCTCCGGGGATCGGCGAGCTCAATCTTTGCCAGTTCGCTCAACGGCTGCGGCGTAACGTCCGAATGAAATCCGCGAAGGAAAATATGCAGGACTAAGGCATCGACATCGTCCGTGGGATTGTCTTCTTTTTCCAACGCCTTGAGGACTTTAGCGGAATGCTTCTCGGTGGAGATCTTGGAGGCAGTCAGATTCGAGGTCGCTGTTGTGTACGCCTGAATCCTCGCATGAAGAGCGAAGCAGAAGACCGAAAACGCAAGAAACAGGAACGCGCACTTGCGAAGCAAAGCGCCAACCGATCTCGCGTCCGAAAACATTGCTCCACCTCAATTACCGAGTGTGCCCGAATGTGGCTGAAAAAAGCGTATCACACGATACATCTCGTTGAGAATGACGCGCTAAATCGTCGGAGGGTAGCGTGCGACAAGAGAACACTTCTTAAAGCGAACTCCGAAAGCAATCTTTTAATCGCTCTGGACAGCCAGGTCAGACATAACTTCCAAGACATCCGGTCTAAGAGTCACATTCAAATGCAAACGTAAGAGGGAGGACGTAATCCTCCCTGTCTTCGGACGCGGCGCGTCCTTCGCCACCCTCCTCAGCGGGCCGTTCCTTCCCGCAACGCCCTCCCAATAGTTCTTGCGTGCTCCCGCACGCGCATAAGGAAAACAGACCTCGCTAAGGGGCTCTGCCCCGATCGCGCGCGTCAAGGGGTTTCCCCATAATTTTTGCCGCGCAAAAATCACGCGATAAAACCGCGCCCCTTTGGGGTGGGAGATACCCGCTCCCCTTGACGCTTGCTACCCCCGCCTTCGCCAGGTGGCGTTCGGCATGTACATGCCGCGTATCAACGCGGACGTGCAAGAGCCAAACACCCAAAGGAGAAGCAATCATGACTACCCTAGCCACCACCACCGCAGCCACCAACAACCGTCCTCGCCTCGTCAACGAGAACCCTGAAACCCCGCAGCAAAAGCAACAGCCTCAAACGGCGAAAGAAATCATCGCCGCTAACGTGAAGTGCCTGATTGAGCAGCTTGAGGCTGGACGCAGCAATGCGTTGACCGCCTACCTCGACGCGATGAGCCGCTTCCATAACTACAGCTTCGGCAACATCCTTGAAATTGCCCGACAGAAGCCCGACGCGACCCGCGTTGCTGGTTTCTGGAAGTGGAAGGAGTTTGGCCGCAGCGTGAAGAAGGGCGAGAAGGGTATCCGCATTATCGCCCCCATAGTCGGAGTGCAGCGCAAGGCTGATGCCGAGGCGGAGAAGGATGTTACCAAGCAAAACACTCGCAAGCTCGTAGGGTTTCGCCATACCTACATCTTCGATGTCTCACAGACCGAAGGGGCGGAGCTTCCCACCATGCACCACGTCTCCGGCGACGTAGGCGAGAACCGCGAACGTTTGCTGGCTTTTCTTGAGCAACAGGGCATCGAGCTTGTCTTTACGGACAGCATCGCACCCGCCCAAGGCGCAAGCTATGGCGGACGCATAGCAATTCTCCCCGGTCAGACCGAAGCGGAAGAGTTCTCCACCCTTGTTCACGAGGTGGGACATGAGTTGCTAAAGCACGCCGAACGGCGCACCACGACCACCAAGGACGTGCGCGAAACCGAGGCCGAGGCCATCGCTTTTGTTGTGGGTAAGGCCATTGGCCTGAAAGTCGGCACGGCTTCCGCTGACTATATCGGTCTGTACCACGGCAACGCTTCGCTCCTAACCGAGAGCTTGGAAGTGGTGCAACAAGCATCCGCCGTCATTCTTGCGGCATTGGAGCCACCCACCAAGGAACAAGCGGAAATGCCGGATGCAGAACTGGCGCAAGTGGCTTAGCTCTCTCCCGCGTTGGGCGGGTGAGGAACCTATGCCCGTCCCTGTCTTCACAGCAATACCCAACCGCTCGAAAGGAGCAAACGATTATGGAAACCGCAATCAACCAAGCCAATTCCTCACACGATATTCCGCTTGCAATGCTTGTGGAGTCGCCCACCAACCCCCGCCAGCACTTCGATGAGAAGGGTCTGAGTGAGATGGCCGAAACCATCCGCAAGGTCGGCGTGTATCAGGCTATCCTTGTTCGTCCCAGGGCAGAAAAGCTGGAGATCGTTTTCGGGGCGCGACGGTATCGTGCCTCCGCCTTGGCCGGGAAAGACACCATTCCCGGCATCATCCGCGAGATGACCGACGCCGAGGTTCTTGAGGCGCAGTTGGTCGAAAACCTCCAGCGTCGCGACGTTCATCCGATGGAAGAGGCCGAAGGGTACAAACGGCTTCTCGCACTGACGGAGCCGACCTACACCATCGAGCAGATCGCGGCGAAAGTTGGTAAAACCCCCGTCTACATTGCTACGCGGTTGAAGCTGACCGAGTTGTGCGATGAGGTCGCCGCTGTGTTCTACAGCAACGAGATCGGCGTGGGACACGCGATTCTGCTGGCGAAGCTCACAGCGGAGTTGCAGGTTCAAGGGCTGACGGCTTGCTTCAAAGAGGTCTACAACCAGAACAGCGATAAGCCCGTGCGGATTCTCTTACCCGTGCGTAATCTTCGCTTCTGGATTGAAACGAACGTGCTTTTGCTCTTGAAGGACGCGCCGTTCGACAAGCGGAACGCGCAGCTTGTTCCGGCTGCCGGAAGTTGTGTCGATTGTCCCAAGCGCACAGGCCATAACAAGCTCTTGTTTGCTGACCTTGGCAAGCAGGACGCTTGCACCGACCCACGCTGCTATCAGGTCAAGGTCGAGGCACATATCGCTGTCACCGTCGCCGCTTCGCCCAAGCTCGTGCAAATCAGCACAGCCTACCGCGCAACGGCGGAG
This sequence comes from Granulicella rosea, assembly GCF_900188085.1. GTDB lineage: Bacteria > Acidobacteriota > Terriglobia > Terriglobales > Acidobacteriaceae > Edaphobacter > Edaphobacter rosea. Next base: position 456,817 of record NZ_FZOU01000002.1, on the reverse strand, counting down.
GGCGGTTCGGTGCTTCCTCGTAACAAGTACGTCGCTATCCGCGAAGACCAGCCCAAAGACAAGGAACAGGCGAAACGGCCTGAGTTCAAGACGTGCAAATTCACAGCTGAGGCCATCGTTGCGGAAGGCGAAGGCCAAGGCACCATGCAGAAGGTTTGCACCAATTCCGACTGCCCGGTGCATCACCCCAAAGCCAAGCAGGAGCCGCGCAACGTGGCCGACAACGCGAAGTGGAAAGCGGAGCAGGAGAAGCAGCGCAGGGAGCAAGCTGTCTCGGAGACAACGGGCATCCGTATTCTCGCGGCCATCGGTTCAGCCGTTCCAGTGCGCTTGCTGAAACGCGACCTGCTGTTTGTTGTCGAGCGGTTGGCAGCGATGCTGGATGAACGCCGTCTGTCTATCGTTGCCAAGCAGCACGGCATCAAGAAGCAGAACGACAAAGACTCCATCGCCAAGCTGTTTAGTGCGTTCCTTCGCCGCTCAGAGGAGAGCATTCTCGGTCGCATCATGGTGGAACTGACCATCGTTCTCGCCGCAGCCCGGAGCAATGCGCCTATATTGCTGAAAGAAGCGGCAGCAGTCTACAAAGTGGACACCGAGGCGATAACTGCCAAGGTCAAGCAGGAATTCGCGGCCAAGGAGAAGGCCAGGACGGAAAAGAAGCCGCCTGTCAAAGCCGAAACCGCGAAAAAGAGCGGCACAGCAAAAAAGGCCGCGTAAAAAACTGTCTGTATAGAAGAGCCCCGGATTCGTCCGGGGCTCATTTTCGTTGTACCCCAAAAAGTGGCAGGGAGAACCCGCTTTGGTTTCTCCCTGCACCCTCATCCCGCTTGCCAGCCTCCGCTCGCCGGCGGCGCGGCAGGAGTCAAGTTCCTCCTCCTGCACCTTTCCCTTGGGCATTACGGTCGAAGGTACTGATAGCCTGTAATACGGCCCTGTTTGTGTTTTTTGAACGCTAGCTGGCAAAAGTGAGCACCCACAATGAAGTTCAAAACCTATCAGTATTCGAAGCATTGGACCGAGACGGTATCGACAAGTTCCGATGACGCCGCTGTTGAGGCAGCTAAGCGGGCGGGAAAACAACTAGAGTCAATACTGTCCTCCACGTTACTTTCTGAGAACTTGGTCATCCTGACGGGGTTGGGAACGTCTCTCTGTATTAAGGACTCCGCCGGAAACGCGCTCGCGCCAACCATGCCGGATCTTTGGAAAGCGATAAAGGCAGCCACGCCAGATTTCGACACTCTTCTTGCGAGAGTTCAACAGCCAAAGGATACCCATGGATGGAAGGAGGATGTTGAGCTTTTACTTTCGCGGTGCCAAATGGCAGTCGTATTGAATTCAGATGCAATCGTGCAAGCGTTTATCGACAAGGCAGAGGCGCTCATTGCGGACAAGTGCGGGTTTCTGAAATTTCTACCTGTAGGAACCGGTCTGCCCATACATGAAGCCTTTCTCCGAAAGTTGGCTCAACGTCCGACACGTCTTCCGCGCGCGAAGCTGTTCACGACAAACTACGATCTCTGTTTTGAGTCTGCGGCGGGTTCCGCTGGCTTTGTACTGATTGACGGCTTCTCGCACGCTAGCCCTCAGGTCTTTGATGGAGTCCATTTCAGCTATGACATAGTTCGGCGGGACTCGGACAACGATGCTCCAACTTATATCCCCAACACACTCCAATTGCTAAAGCTTCACGGTTCGGTTGACTGGGAGCGAGATTCCGCCGGGATGGTGAGACGGGTCTCACATCCTGCGAAGCCAGTCATTATTTATCCGAAAAATGGAAAGTTTGAGTCCTCTTTTAGTCAGCCCTATTTCGAGATGATGGCTCGATTTCAATCCGCCCTGCGTATGCCCAACGCCGGGCTTTTGGTCGTGGGATTTGGTTTCAACGATGCACATTTGGTCGGGCCCATAGAGTCTTCATTGCGTTCAAATTCCAGTCTCAAGATGGTCGTGGTGGGCCCAAGCTACGAATCAAAAATGCCCGACTTAGTAACTTCATTGGAGAAGCTGATCGAAGCGGGGGATAGGCGCCTGACGATCGTTGCGGCTGGTTTCGAAGATCTAGTTTCTGCGATACCCGACTTGAAGGCTCCCTCAGAGGACGAACTGCATACGGCCAGAATTAGGCAGGTCATCAACAAATGAGTGGACTCCCAGTCTCCCCCTTCGATGCAGACCGCTTGATAGGCTCCGTGGTCGAGTGCAGTCCCACTTCTCTCCGAATCAACCTCCCGCTTGCTAGCAAGATCGAGGGAATGACGCTGCATGGCGCACGCATTGGTGCCGGTGAGGTCGGAGAGTTTGTGTGCATAGAGACACAACAGCACGCGATCTTGGGGAGAATCAATCAAATCAAGCTGCCAGATCGCGAACGGCTGAGCGTCGAACCGCATATGGGAAAACCTCCACAGTCTCATCCCTTAGGGTTGGTTCAGCTCCTCTGCAGCATGTCTCTTTCAAGCGGTGAGGTGTCAACGGGAATTTCAAGTTTTCCGAGAATTGGTGCTTCCGTGTTTTCAGCTCATCCCGACCTTCTTTGCAAGATTGCGGAGTTCGCTAAGGCTGACGACGAGGATGTCTTGGCCCTGTCAATAGCTACGTTGGCGAGGGACGACAAGACGCCCGTGAAGCTAACGCCCGAGAAGCTCTTCGGTCGTCATGCTGCAATCCTCGGTGCAACGGGCGGAGGTAAGAGTTGGACAATCGCCCGAATCATCGAATCCTTGGCAAAGAGCAATGCCAAAGTCATTCTGATTGACGCGACCGGCGAGTATCACACGGCAAGAAATGGGGTTCGACATCTGCACCTCGGAGCAGATCAGCCGCCCCTCAGTTCCGAAGAGGTCGTTCTGCCTTATCAGGCGATGTCGATTCACGATCTCTTCGCGATGTTTCGCCCATCTGGACAATCTCAGGCTCCCAAATTGAGGGCGGCAATGAAAACCCTTAAACTGCTCAAGCTGGAAAACTCTTTGGCGGTGAATGGTCTGTTTGTGAAGGCGAACCAATCGAAGAGCTTGTTCAACGCGGCGTATGTGAAGCATATTGTCGCAGTTGATGCCGACGAAGCCGATTTCGATATAAACAAACTCCCTCAGCAAATCGAGCACGAATGCATCGCGCTAAATAACTCTGGAAATTGGGGAAATGTTAATGGGAACGAACAGAGCTATTGCTCCAGCCTCATCGCAAGAATTGCTTCGATGGTCAGCGCGCCCGAATTTGCGTGCATATTTAAGCCTGGAGCCAAGAAGTCACTCTTCGCTGCGATGGCCGAATTCTTCGCTGACAAAGACAATCGTGTGTTGAGAGTGTCACTTAGAGATGTAGCATTTGCCTCGAACGCTCGCGAGATCGTAGCAAACACCATCGGGAAGCATCTGTTAACTGCTGCGCGTACTGGCTGCTTCCAAGCGAAGCCGGTAGTAGTCATCCTTGACGAGGCACACAACTTTATAAACAAATCGATCGGTGATGAATTCTCTAGGCACTACTTGGACTCTTACGAATTGATTGCTCGTGAGGGGAGAAAATTTTGTCTGAACCTCTGTCTCGCCACGCAGCGACCTCGTGACCTACCTGAGGCCGTCCTATCTCAGATGGGAACGATGATTGTTCACCGGCTAACGAACAATAACGATCGGGAATTGGTCGAGAAGGCATCGGGTGACATTGACCGGTCTGCGGCCGGTTTCCTTCCTACGCTCGCGCCAGGTGAAGCAATCTTAGTCGGCACAGATTTTGCTTTTCCCGTGTCCGTCAAGATCATTCCACCCGTTTCGCCGCCAGATTCGAGGGGCCCTAACTATCAAAAGCTTTGGGCGGCGAGCAGCACAATTACTTAATAGGCGGCCTTCATCAGAGATCTAATGAAGGCAGACCGGCTACGATACGTTGTGTTTCGAGACTCACAGTGATGACACGTTGAAATAGCTCCAACGGGTAGCGCGGGTTTTTGACAGTCTCTTTGGCCCAGGCATTAGCATCATTTCTAATTTCGGTGATTGGATCAAGGCTGATTCCTTGCCGTTCGATGACCCACTCCAGGGCTGACTTTCCGTTCACAATATATCCGTACGCGCCGGTTGGTATCCCTTTCAGGACGATCCGTTCGTTGTAATGCAAAGTGGAAAGATCCTTTTCACCATCCACTTTTCCGACACGCATTTTCTGTACCGCGAAATCAGAGTCTTTGATTGGGCCATGGCTCTCAATCACCAGCGGGTACATGGCGACAGAGTCATAATTCAAATGCAGATCAGCCAGTTCTCGGCCAGCGTTGCAGAATCTCCAGAAATCTTCTGTGGACTTCACCCTCGGAATCCGGGGAATCTCCTTCGAGAGATTGTCAGCAAACTTCTCGCGGTAGTCAACGGAATGCAACACCCCATAGACATAGAAGAAAAGGTCGTCTTTACTTATGGATTCGGATGGGTATGCGCTCTGGAAGTGGCGCAAGCCTTCGTCCGTAATGCCATGACGTTTAGCCGCCAGCCCAGCATTCACGGGTGCGAACAGACGATCTTGGTCTGCATCAGTGAGCTCTTCGGTCGTCCTCTGCGATTCGTAAACGTATTGCGGAAAGCACTGTCCCTTCGAGACCACTTCGAGATCAGGCAACGTGTCTACCATCAGCGCGGTGAATCCTTTGGTTGACCCTAAGCCGGTTAAAGAAATGACACGATTCTTCGCTTCCGAATTCGGAAAGAACGATGGCATCAGATGTCTACTCCAATTCCAAGTCTTGTTTGAGTAGATCCACTGCTTTGTGAAAGGCCTATAAAGGGCTTGAACAAAGTCAGTATCATGCACCTCGTGAGTTCTGCCGTGTTCAAGGTCTGCGATAACATCTGAGGTCCACTTGATCTTGGTCTTATCCCGATTGATGACGAAATCTGAATCCTGACCGTCTGCCATGGAGTCTTGGAATCGAGCCACTTCGCTATTGTAGAAATTCGTCATTTCCACAATTCGCTTCTCAAGTGTTTTTTTGGAAAAGCTGTACACCCAGTCGTCGCGATTCGTCTTGATGCCCATTGAATAGGTGGAAAATAGATTCGGTTCCTCGTCCTTCTGCTTGTCTCCTAGTCGGAAAAACTCAGAGAAGTCGCCGGATCGTTGCGAGAACCAATCTCCATGCTCATTTGGGTTGACATTGACCCATCCGTTCTGTAGCTCGATGCCTTCTATATCGCCGAATGCGGCAATCTTGGCCAGTTTCTCCTCCCGGTTGAGGTAATCACCAATATCGTGCCACAGAATGCGCCCGCGATGAGCTGACGCTGGATTCTTTACAAAGATCGAAATCGCGATTGGAGCACGGCTGCCACTGCCAAAGATCTTGCCCCCTTCCTGTCGCGATTTTTCTCCTATCGTTCTTTGGTTGCCTCTTAAGTGAAAGATGTAGATCGTGCTGAATTCGTCTCCCAGTGATTTACGCAGACCATCGGTCGTATTCGCTTCAAGCCAGCCAGCGTTCGTCACGTAACCAATAACACCACTCTTTCCTACTCGATCGGAGGCCCAACGGATGGCTCTGATATATGAGTCATACATCTTGCTCTTTCCTACACGTTTCGATGAACGCGCGACGTAGGTTTCCGCGATGCGTTCGTCGAGAGAGGGATAATTTACGCTCTTGTTGTTGTCGTCGTCTTTGTCTCCGGAGGAATATGGTGGATTGCCTACAATCACGCGAATATCAAGCTTCTTCTGGCGTTTCCTTCGCGCGCTATTGTCAACGAGCATCTGGCTTATGAGATCTTCCTTCTCGTAGAGCTGGAACGTGTCGGCCAAGCAGATGCCTTCGAATGTCTCGTACTTGCCTCCCATGAGGCTGTGATAAACGCCTTCGATGTTTACCGCCGCGATGTAATAAGCCAGCAATACTATTTCGTTCGCATGGATCTCGCGTCGGTACTTCTTTTGCATCTGCTCTGGATCAATCAGACCGCTTTGAAGCATCCGCGTTATGAAGGTTCCGGTGCCCGTGAAGGGATCAATGATGTGGACGCCTTCGCTGCCGAGGTTCTGAGAGAACTCTGTCTGGAGAACGCGATTGACGCTGTGAATGATGAAGTCTACGATTTCGACCGGCGTGTACACGATGCCCAAACGCTTTGCCATCTCTGGAAAGGCATTGCGGAAAAAGCGATCATAAAGCTCAACCACTATTTTTTGTCGGCCAGCCGCGCTGCTGATACCTTCAGCGCGAACTCTAACGCTGTCGTAGAACTTTTGCAGCGTGTCCGTTTCTTTATCAAGGCGATGCTTCTGCAGCAGGTCGAGTATGTGCTGCATCGCTTGAGACATCGGATTGTGTTCGGCAAAGCTGTGATCTGTAAAGAGGGCGTCGAAGACTGGTTTGCTTATGAGATGTTGGGCAAGCATCTCGATGATTTCTGCATCCGTAATGCTGTCGTTGAGGTCATCACGGAGATCCTTCGCGAAGGCGTCAAACGCCGCGCGCTCCTCTTCGTTAGCTTCCGTCTGAACGATGTCCGTGATTCGCCCGATGTGGGTCCGGGCGATCTTGGCGATGTCATTAGCCCAGTCTTCCCAATGATTACGATTGCCGCACTTCTGCACGATCTTTGCGTATATTGCGCGCTCAATCTCTCCGATCTCAAACTGAAGGGGCTCCTGTTTCGGTCCGTCCGTCAGTTCCGGGACGATACCAATACCAAACGAGTTCTTGGAGGAAACAGATTTCGACTTGTCTCCTGTCTGAGCGGGTTTCCGATCAATCTTGTCGGTAATCGCGATGACTTCCATTTTTTTAGTGTCTTGGCCGATCAGGTCGAGCTTATTGACCATCGCATCGAATCGGTCATCGTGCGACCGGAGTGCTTGGAGAACCTGCCAGACGACGGCGTAGGTCTTATTGTCAGAAAGAGCATCATGAGGCTCGACCCCAGCCGGAATGACGACCGGAAGAATTACGTAACCGCGCTGCTTTCCAGGAGCGTTTCTCATCACACGTCCGACTGACTGCACAACATCTACTTGCGAGTTTCGTGGAGTGAGAAAAAGTACGGCATCCAGCGCCGGCACATCCACACCTTCGGAGAGGCACCGAACATTGCTAAGGACTCGACACGTGTTGCCAGGAGCATCGGCTTTCAGCCAATCCAACTTAGCTTCCTTTTCGCTTGCGTTCATGCTCCCGTCAACGTGCGCGGCTTCACATGCAAGACGCTTCTCAGGAGTTAGACCTTCACTGTCCTGATAGGCCTCCACTACCTCCTGGAACATGGAAGCAATATTTTTTGAGCTCACTTTGTGGATTTTGGAGCCTTTGGCAATCTCGATGACTTGACAGAAGGCCACAGCTCGCTTCATCGCCACATCATCAGTGGCAAGGTCGGTCGTAAGGCCTTGCTTGCTTAGAGCCTTCCAGCAACCTACGATTTTCGCAGCATCATCAACCTTGAGCTGATTATGTTCATCGGCGAGTAGACCCTGTAGACGTCGGCTGACGTGAGATTCCTCGATCGACAGAACGATGACTTTGTAGTCAACGAGTAACCCTCGTTTGACTGCTTCGCTAAAGGTAATGACGTGAAGTTCGGTGCCATAGAGGGATTCGTCATCCATCGAGCAGAGGGCGATGCTGTCACGTTCCGCCGTGGCCTTTGCTAGGTCACCATAGATGCGAGGTGTTGCGGTCATGTACAGACGCTTATCAGCGGCAAGGAAGTCTTTATCATGCACGCGAACGAATGTGCTTTCGTCTTCGTTGTCGAAAGTCGCGCCCGTAGTGCGGTGAGCTTCGTCGCATACGACCAAATCAAATGGAGGAAGTTCATGATGATGTTGCGCGGCACTGACGACGGCAAGCGAATGATAGGTAGAGAAAACGACGCTCATATGTTCGTCGTCGTGGCGTTTGAGCATTTCAGTTGCAAGACGGGACGCGTCTGTCGTTGCCGGATAGCGAAGTTCGTGCGTGAACGTTTGAACGCTATCGTCATCCTTCTTGCGCTTCTTCCCAACGTCACTGTCGGAACAGACCGCGAAACTATGAAGCGGTATTTCGCTTTCCTGCGTCCATTCGGTGAGCGTTTGCGACAGCAAAGAAAGGCTTGGAACCAAAAAGAGAACTCTTCCGCCCTTTCCGGCTTTAGCTTCCGCGATTTTGAGGCTTGTGAATGTCTTTCCGGTTCCGCAAGCCATGATTAGTTTGCCGCGTTCAGCGCTCGAAAGTCCCAAAAGCGTATTTGTAACCGCGTGTACCTGATGCTCTCGTAGAACCTTCTTCGGCTTTAGGGGTGCGTCCGCTTGCGGCTTGTAACGCGACCAGTCGATCTGGCTGTTTTCCAGGTCGTGCAAGTCGATTTTGCTGACAGCAGGATGCTGATTGTTAAGGGCATCTTCTGCATGTTCCGTCCATAAATTCGTCGTACTGACGATCAAGCGGTGGCTGAATGTCTTCTTCCCGGACGCGGTGAAGAAGCTGTCGAGATCGGACCGGTTTAGACAATAGTCTTCGGCATAAAGCTTGCACTGGATGGCGTGAAATTCGCCGGTCCCGCGAGTTTTGGCGACAAGATCAATTCCGGTGTCCCTCCGATCGAGACCCATTTCATTGGCCCAATCAGCGTACGTCCATACTTGGCTATAGAGATCCTTGTAGGTAGCCTCATTCTTCAGATAGCAGAGGATTAGCTCCTCAAAATATGTTCCCTTTTCGCGTTCGGAAGCCGCCGCGGTTCTGTATTCATCGAGGATTGCTTGAAGTGTCGTCATGGGTCATCTTCAGAATAGGGTGTGCGGGCGAAAAAGGGGAGCCAGTCCGTTGCGCTGGTGTTCCCGCCGAGATTCGCTGAGTGTCAAAACACTGAAGCGCGTTAAAAACTCAGAAACAGACAGGGTGTTAACTATTCATCTGTCTAGCTCTCATCCGCATCATCCGGGGGAGCAGCGGGATACGTTGTTGGAAGGCTGGCCTCTTCGATATCCAGATTGAAGTTGTAGTCCAACTTCGGCACGACAGCGCTGTGAATGTTGTTGTCGTTGTAAGACCGCAAATCAAGGTCGAGCTGCTGACAATCGCTAAGCGCCATGCTTCGTCTCAGGGCGAGGGACAAATGCATGTGCGGTGCCGGAGCCTCGAAAATGGAATACCATTTAGATCGCCTTTTCACTCCATCTTGCGTCTGAACCTCAACAGGAATTGAGTGGTTTTTGCGAACGCGGCGGTCTTGAGGGTCGGTGACGTGTTCACTCTTCAAGTGAGTGGACAAATCGCGGCGCAGCACATCTTCCTGCGTCACAATGCGAGGGATGATGATGCCTTTCTTTATGGCCCAGGGTGCGACAAGATGTGGTTCGATAGCTGGGTCGGTGTTTGGATGTGCCAAACGGTACTGACTGAGCACGTATTCCATCTGCGCTTTTTTCTTCATTGTTTTTGGGGTCGGCAATACTTTGCTCACAGATTCGCCTCATTTCCATTTATCAATTTGGGTGAAATGCTGTTGCCCCAGCCGTCAGTGAGGCTGGTCCTAATCACTAGATCTCTTATTTTCACGATGAGCTTACGGTGCGCTCCAAACGATACTTCGCCCCGCTTGTGCAATTGCCCGAGAACAACCCCTGGATGCATCTTTACTCGGTTCGAAAACTGGACTATGCGCGATTCTTGATAGAGGGGAGCTACTCGTCGAATGAATGATTCCATCTCCGAGTTCGGAACCAAGGTATCCGACGCAAAACGATTGGCCTTTGCCTCTGCTTTTGCGTCTCCGATACTGAAGCTCTCCTCTTCCGTCGTTCCGTGGCTGTCAAAAGAGAGCGCGTCTCGGGCAATTACATGCCCCAATTCATGGAAGAAGGTGAACCAAAAGTTGTCGTTGCGATCAAAGCGCGCGCTCATAGCGATGACCGGCGATTCGCCAATCCAAAAGGCGGCTCCATCAAGACGAGCTCCGGCTAATGGCTCGACGATCACGAACTTAATTCCATGGATGGCGAGCGTTTGTGCGAGCTTTTTGATTTCCTCAGGGTATGCAGCAAGGACGCGTAACTTTTTGACTAAACCGGGAAGAGCCGATGGATCGAACTCGGCAACCGGTAAGGCTGCGGCAAGCTGCCGGGCTCTAAACGCCCACGCCTTCTCGCGGGGGGAGAGTTCTGCTAATGGATCTGACTTTCGAGCTGCGATAGGAAACGCCAAAGAATCGGCAGACTGGGAACCCACGAAAGTCTCTAGTTCCGCCTGAAGCACAACAGGATCAGCGCTTAAAGTGATCCAGCCCCGCTTCTGCATGTCTCGAATGGGAAGATCCGCGTAAATCTTGGCTCGCTTGCCGATGGCGTCCACTGGAGCATCGACAAGAGAGAGCTCATATTGCCCGCTCCACTTGAGCCAGTCCTCCGGAGCATCCCCAAAAGCTGCGGCCAATACAGCGGCCATCTCGGGAGAGATTCCAACGTTTCCTGCAATGATTTTGGCGATGGTCGCGCGGCTCTTGCCGGTAATGGCAACGAGCTCGTCTTGCGTCCAACCGCGCGCTTCCAACTTTTCTCTGAGTATTGCGCCGGGATGTTTTATATGGGTCATGTATCTATGTGTAATACCTTTACACAAGCCTGTTCCCATGTCAAATAAAGTGCGCTATCCGCTCCCTTTGACTTGCACCAATTAGGCATCGGCCCTTCAGCAAGGGCGATGAGATAGGAAGGGAATGCCCCCATATGGCCCGTTCCAAGATCGGTTGCATCTACATCCATGGTTTTCATGGCGAAGCAGCTCGGCTTCCACTTGCTGTAGTCATAGAGAGCTGTCAGGGTGTCTCCTGCTAGAAGACGCTCTTCCCGTCCAGAAGTTCGGAGATTACTCGTCATTCAGGCGCAGTCTCAGCCCGATAACATCGCCACCATCCCCCTATACACCGCAACCTTTGTGCGACCGGTTCAGCCGGTCGCATAGAGAGGGCTTTAATCCTCACGCGTGAAGATAGGTTGATCCGGTGTGTCCTCGCGGCAATATCGCGCGTCGATGGACTGCTTGACGCCCACGCAGACGGAGAGTTGAGTTCCGTCAGTGAACCTCACCAGCACTTCACGTCCGTAGGTCGCGTCGTCGTAGACGGACAGCTCTGCCACGGACTTGCCGACCACCTCGGGAAACACCAATCTTGGGTTTTCCATTGTTGTCGAACTCCTCGTCATCTGACGCCTTAAGCGTGTCCCTTATTAGGGGTTTTCGTCAACTGTTACCCACACTTCAGGGTGTGGCAGCAAGAGCCAAACCGGATGCTCGCAAGTCCCGAAAGGGACGCAACAAAGACCTGCGTGAGTATTACGAAAGGGTTCTATCCAAACTGATTGCGGCGCGGATCGAGAGTGGTCTGACTCAACGCGAAGTGTCCCTACGCCTCGGTATGGCCCATTCCTTCATGAACAAATGCGAATCCGGCGAGCGAGCAATCGACATCGCGGAATTATGGGCCATATCGAACATCTACGGCAAGCCCCTTAGTCACTTTGCTCCCGACAAACTGTGACGAAACCCCGCGCACTAGGTGTTCAGGCCCGCTAGCGTCCGAGATGACCGTGTCCCGGTTCTATGAGCAATGTGAGTTGGGGCGGTAGCAGGACCGTTTTCAGTTTCGTCACAAAGGTTCGGACAAATTCACTGACGAGCTTCGAGTTGTTGTCGGCCCGCGCCACCAGGTGAACGTCCAATTTGAGAGCGTCTTCGTCAAGCGGCTTGGCGACCAGGCCGTGCCTCGCTATGCGAAGTGCGCCAGCCCTCGTAAGGAAGGCAAAGCCGCCGCTCTTCAGGAGCAAGTGGCTTGCCTCATCGGCACTCATTACGTGATTGAGGGATTTGAATTCCACTCCCGCAAGTCTCGCAAGACCCATGAGAGTGTCATACAGCCACGGATGAATGCGGCGGTCAAAGACCGTCCAGCGGTTTCCACCCAGGTCTTTGACTTTCACGGAGTGTTTCCTGGCGAGAGGATGATCTTCAGACAGGACAATGTGTAGCGGTGTCTCTGTCAGTTTCACCGTTGAGAGGCGAGGGTTTTCACTGGGATGCGTGATGAGCGCGAGATCGAGGCGCGAGTGTAGAACGCCATGCTCCAGCTCGGGCGCGAACTCGCTATGCAACTGAACATCGAGATTCGGATGCAGAGGCAGATGGAGAGATAGAAGGACTTCGTTTAGCACTGGATCGGTGTACTGTGAGCGTCCGACGATCAACGTGGAATCCACCCCATGAGCAACAGCCTTTGTGAACTGAATGGCTCGCTCCTCATGCTCGATAGTGAGACGTGCTTCTGCGACACAAGCACGACCAGCGTCAGTCAGCTCGACCCGAGAGCGGTTTCTATCAAAGATTTTGCGATTGAGGCGACGCTCTGCGTCTTGGATCGACCGGCTCAGACCAGACTGACTCATTCCCAGCCTTCTAGCCGCTTTGGTGTAACTCAGCTCTTCCGCCAGCGTGACGATAGCGTTGAAATGACGAAGCTCCAAAGTTGGTTTCTGCATGGCCCGGCCTCCCATTAGCTCTAAGAACAACATGGGTATAGCGTCGGCGGCTCGTGCAGTCGAACCCTTCCGCCGATAACAAATTATCCACAGGCGGCAAACCCCATGTCAATCTAAGTTCCTCACGAAATCGGCCTTATGCGCGCCACGCATAAGGCGATTCTTGGGACTCATTGGACAGACCGGACGCATGAGCCGCACCTTCAAAGCAACAACTGGAGGTCAGCCATGTATGACCAGAAAAAGCCACCAACGTCCGAACGTAGTTTGCCGGTTCCAGGGCGATCCGGTATCGAGCCTCTGCTCGATAGCAACAAGGCTGCTGCGATGCTCGGCGTCCATCCCAGAACGCTCCAACGGATGGTCTTGCGCGGTCAGATTGTTGGAGTTCAAGTAGGCAAACTCTGGCGGTTCAGGGCTTCAGCCATCGACGAATGGATCGAGCGTAAAGAACACAAAATGGTTGGCTGACCAGTTTTCCAGAGGCTCTGAAAGGCCCGATTTTACTGGCGATTCGGCACACAATCGACTACCCTTAAGGTAGCCATTAGTGCCGTGAGTCAGGGAGGAATACCTTGAAATCACGAGCATATTACCAATTCGGAAGTTTAACGCTCAAGAAGCGGGCGAAGAGTGCAGACGTCTGGGAGTTTCGGTACTACGAGGATGCGGCCACGGGAGGGAGAGCACGTAAAGCTCTCTTCATCGGCACCACCGATAAGTACAAGACCGAAGCTCTGGCCCGAAAAGCCGTCGAAGCGATTCTCCTAAAACTCAACGCTGAAAAGCCCATGCACCATCTAGGAACCGTGACGTTTGGCGGTCTCTGTGACAGGTATATCGCTGAAGAGTTGCCCGAACGCTATTCGACTCGGAAGTCCTATCTGTCGAACATCAATCTGCACATCAAGCCGCGTTGGGGTGAATACCTCATCGGGGCGATCAGGCCGATGGCAGTCGAAGGTTGGTTCAAAGAGATGGACAAGTCTCCCAAGACGAAGGCGCATATCCGAAGCGTGATGCACGTCATCTTTGAGTGCGCTGCCCGCTGGGAACTGTTCACCGAACGTCGCAACCCAATCGAGATGGTGCGTGTCAAAGATTCGACGAAGCGGCGCAAGCGGCCAATGATTCTCACCAATGACACCTTCGATGCGGTACTGGCCGGCTTACCAGAACCGTTTCGGACGATGGTCGTGGTGGCGCAATGCCTTGGACTTCGCGTAAGCGAGATTACAGGTTTGCAGTGGGGCGACCTCGACACTGAGCGTCGTCAGCTCCTCGTTCAACGAAGCATCGTGAACGGAAGAGTGGACGACGTGAAGACCGAGTATTCCCACGATCATGTGCCGATTCATGAGTCCTTGCTGGAGGTCCTGCTCGCCTGGAGTGAGCAGTGCCCAGAGACGGAGGAGGGATGGATGTTCCCGAATCCGTTGTCGAGCAAGCCCTACTACTCAACTGAGATCCAAAAGCGGTATCTCAAGCCTGCGGGCATCAAGTTGGGATTGGGGCCGATCGGCTGGCACACCTTTCGTCACACGTACCGGTCATGGCTTGACGAGACCGGTGCGCCGATGAAGGTGCAACAGGAACTCATGCGCCACGCCTCCATCCAGACCACGATGAACGTGTACGGACAGGCGATGCCGGAGTCGAAGAGAGAAGCCAATGGGAAAGTCGTCACGATGGTGCTCAAGCCCTTGCGGGCGAGTGCCTAAAACGACCATTTTCTTATTGGGAGTAAACGGGAGTGAATCTGATTTTCTGATTCTCTCTAAACCATTGATTTGATTGGTTGCGGGGGTAGGATTTGAACCTACGACCTTTGGGTTATGAGCCCAACGAGCTACCGGGCTGCTCCACCCCGCATTCCCAATATAGCTCTGATGGCGAGCTGCGTCAACTAGGGGTGTTTTGGCGGGGAAAGAGCGATCCGTAACTTTTTTTTGAAATCCGCGTCTGCATAGATGTGGCTGCGACGTGCCGGCTGTACGCTTGTCCGCAGCGATATTTTGGAGGGGCACCATGTCTTTTGCAGGTTTTCACCGAGTTGCCGGATTCGCTTCTTCAACCGACCGGGCTATCCGGTCGATGCGTGTTGCCGTCCTTACTGCCGGAATGATCGCGATCTCCGCTGGCGCGATGGCGCAGAGCGGCGTGCCCGACGCGCAGGTGGAGGCGAACGTCCTGAAGGCGCTCGCCGGAGCGCCGGAGTTGGCAAATGAATCGATCCGCACCACGACCGTCTATGGAACCGTGACGCTGAGCGGGTCGGTGCGTGATGAGTCTCTGCGCACCCGCGCGGAAAATCTGGCCGCGAATGCGAATGGCGTCAAAAAGGTAGTCGACGAACTGACCCTTGGCGTGGGAACCCCGGCCGCCGAGGCGAATCTTCCCCAGGCCGGGGCTCCAGGCATGCAGGATCAGGCGCCGCCTCCGCCGCAGGACGATCAGAGCGGCTCGAACCCGTTGCTGCAGTCGGACGGAACGATCGCGCCCGCGCCGGGTCAGCCGCAGGCTCCGGACCAGCCGCAGATGGCGCAGCAGCAGGATCAGCCGCCGATGCCGACGACCTATCCCAACGGACATCCGATCAATCCTGGCGGCGATCCAAACGCGCAGCAGCAACAGCCGTCGCAGAATCCCTATGGCGCGCCTCCGCAGTATCCGCAGCGCTATCCCCAGCAGTATGCGCAGGCGCCCTATGGCGGGCAGCCGGGCGGCGCGCTGGTTACGGTGCCGACGGGAACGATGATCCGCATACGCGTCAATCAGCCATTGTCCAGCAACCACTCCAAGCCTGGCATGGTCTTCGACGGCGTCGTGGCGAACGACGTGATCGCGGGCGGCGCAGTTGCGATTCCGCGCGGAGCCACGGTTCAGGGCAAGGTGGTCGATGCGAAGGCATCCGGCGCGCTCAAAGGACGCGGCGAACTCTCGTTGCAGATCACGCAGGTCATGATGGGCGGCAAAGTTTATCCGATCAACTCAACCCTCTGGGCGCATAACGGCAGCGATAAGACGATCGAGACGGTGAATAAGACGGCCGGATTCGGCGCGATCGGCGCTCTGCTGGGCGCGGCCGCGGGCGGTGGAGTGGGCGCGGCGGTTGGCGGCGGCATCGGCGCCGCGGCGGGGCTGGGTTCTTCGGCTACCTCGGGCGGTGGACAGGTCTTCGTTCCGTCGGAAGGAATCATCACCTTCAACCTGGCGCAGGAGGTTGCGGTCACGACCGTCTCGGAGCAGGAGATGCAGCGGCTCGCGTATGGAGTTCCGGCTGGCGCTCAGCCGGGCTATCCGATGCGGCGCCGGGTCTATTACGCGCCGGGTCCATATCCTCCGGGCTACTACTATGGGCCGGGCTACTACTATCCGCCTCGCTGATTGCGGCGGAAGCCACGATTCAGGCACGGAAGACGAGTCCGGGTTCATCCGGGCTCGTTTTATTTTCAATGGGTTGCGAGCCTCTGTGAGAATCCTGCGGCTTCCGCTCACGTCAACCCCGGCGCTGATTTATAATCGACGCTTGCCCTGCAACGGACCAGGCTGTGCATCCTGAAAGGGTGTCGCCGGTCACGCAAAACCCCGGGCACGCGGAGGAAGCTCCGCGCGAAGTGAAGGTCGTCAGCCAAGCATGATTCGTATTTTGCAGAAGGAAAATCGCGTAACCAAGATTATCTTTGCGGGCATCATCGGAGTCGCGGTGGTCTCCATGGTGGCTTACCTGATTCCGGGTATCAACGACGGCATGGGTGGGGGCGCCGACGGCACGGTCTTTGCCACGGTGCATGAGCCGGGCGCCTTCGGACGCTTCATGGGCGATACGCAGACCGTGAAGCAGGCCGACGTCACCCGTCTGGCGCAGCAGCAGTTGCAGCAGCAGAAGCTGCCGCCGTTCCTGCTGCCCTATGTGGAGACGCAGGCCGGGCACATGCTGGTCCAGCGCGCGATGCTGAAGCAGGAAGCGGACCGCCTTGGCCTTCAGGTCTCGGACGCCGATCTGCGCCGCGAGCTGCAGATCGGACCCTTCGCCCAGTATCTCTTCCCGAACGGCGAGTACATCGGCGACGACAAGTACATGGACTTCGTCCAGAGCGCCTTCAACCTCACCCGCTCGGACTTCGAGTACCAGGTGAAGCAGGATATGGAGATGAATCGCCTGCAGGCGCTGGTCACCGGCGGCGTCAACGTCTCGGACAACGCGGTGCGCGACTCCTACCGCATCTCGGGCACCAAGGTGAAGTTCGACTACGCAGCGATCTCGGCTGAGGATCTGCGCAAGACGATCAACCCGACCGACGCCGAGCTGCAGACCTTCTTCAAGGACAACAAGACCCGCTACGCGACTGCCATTCCAGAGACGCGCAAGCTCACCTACTTCGCCTTCGACGCGAACGCGCTGCCCGGCGGCAAGCCGAAGGTCACCGACGCCGATATTCAGAAGTACTACGCCGACCACAAGGCCGACTACGACGTGAAGGAGCAGGTGAAGGTTCGCCACATTCTCGTTGCGGTCCCGGCTTCGGCCGATGCGAAGACCGACGCCGCAGGCAAGGCCAAGGCGGAGGACGCGCTGAAGCAGATCAAGGCCGGCGGCGACTGGACCAAGATTGCGGCCTCCACCTCCGACGACCCCGGCAGCAAGGGCCAGGGCGGCGAGTTGGGCTGGCTCGACCGCGGCAAGACCGTTCCGGAGTTCGATAAGACCGCCTTCTCGCTGAAGCCTGGCGAGATCTCCGGCGTCTTCAAGACGCAGTTCGGCTATCACTTCCTGCAGGTCGAGGAGAAGAAAGACGCGCACACCAAGCCGCTCGAAGAGGTCAAGCCGGAGATCGTACCGGTGCTCGAGCAGCAGATGGTCGGCGCGGCCGAGGCCAAGCTGTCGAGCGACCTCGTCGCCGAAGCCAGCAAGACCGGCATCGACAAGACCGCCGCTGCGCACAACCTGCACGCCCAGACGACCGACTACCTCGCCAAGGATGGCGTCGTTGCCGGAGTCGCCGATGGCGCGCAGTTGCTCACCCAGGCCTTCACCACCGCCAAAGGCGCGCCGCCGGCTTCGGTTTCGACCGGCGACGGCTTTGCCATCTTCCAGGTCGTGGATATCAAAGCCGCGCACGCACCCAGCTTCGACGAGTACAAGCAGCACATCGCCGACGACTTCCGCGAGCAGAAGGTGCCGCAGCTCCTGAACTCGCAGCTCGAAAAGCTGGCCACCAACGCGAAGGTCTACAACGACCTGCGCAAGGCGGCGGCCGAGATGAACATCCCGGTCAAGTCGAGCGACCTCGTTGGCAAGGATGGTCAGGTGCCCGATCTCGGCGCCATGTCCGGCCCCGGTTCGGTGGCGTTCTCGCTCGCCAAGGGCGCTATCTCGGGCCCGATCAACGCCGGCCGCGTGGGTGTGGTTTTGACCATCACCGACAAGCAGGAGCCGACGGCTGAGGAGATTGCGAAGAACTTCAACGCGACCAAGGACCAGCTCCTGAACGAGCAGCACGAGGAGATCTTCAAGGTCTTCGTCGGCTCGCTCACCGACAAGTACGAGAAGGCAAACGCAGTGAAGTACACCAAGAAGCAGCCCGCTCCGGGCGCATCGCCCTTCGGCAACTAGCGCTGGGCAAAGGGAAGTAAGGCCTGTGACTCAAGCCCGCCAAGGGTAAGGTCGCAGGCCTTTTTCCTTTTCCGGGGCAAGCCGATATACAGTTTGAGCATCACACCAGAAGCGAAAGGGTGGAACCACAGCCGATGAACATGAAGGAACGTCTCTCTGGTGTATTGCTGCATGTAACCTCTCTGCCGTCGTATGGCGGCGTTGGCGATCTGGGCCCGGCGGCCTATGCATTCGTCGACTTCCTTGCTGCGTCGAAGCAGCGTCTCTGGCAGGTGCTGCCACTTAGCCCTACAGGATACGGCAGCTCGCCGTACTCGGCCCTCTCGGCCTTTGCTGGCAATCCGCTGCTGATCAGCCTTGAGCGACTGGCCGAACAGGGCTGGATCGCGTGGGATCGTATTCAGGGGCTCGCCGGCCACGAAGGCCCGGTGGACTTCGTGCTGGCTTCGGTGCAGAAGCTGCCGCTGATCGAAGAGGCTGCGGCCAACTTCCTCGACCGCGCACCCGACGAGCTGCGCGCGAAGTTCCACCAGTTCTGCACCGATAACGTATCCTGGCTGCCCGACTACGCGATGTACACCGTCATCCGGCGCATGCACAACTACGCGAGCTGGAACGAGTGGGAGGAGAAGTATGCTCACCGCAACGGCGACGCCATGACCGCCATCCTGACCGAAAAGGGACGCGAGCTGGCCATCGAACAGGCGATTCAGTTCTTCTTCACCGAACAGTGGAATGCCATTCGCTGCTACTGCGCCGACCGCAAGATCGCCATCATGGGCGACGTCGCCATCTTCGTCAACTACGATAGCGCCGACGTCTGGACACACCCGGAGATCTTCGAGCTGGACGACAAGCTCGCTCCCATCCGTGTCTCCGGCGTGCCGCCCGACTACTTCTCCGCCACCGGCCAGCGCTGGGGCAACCCGCTTTATAAATGGAGCGCGTTGAAGGAGCGTGGCTTCGACTGGTGGGTCGCGCGCATCCGCCGTTCGCTTGCGCTCTACGACTGCATTCGCCTCGACCACTTCCGCGGCTTCGAGGCCTTCTGGTCCATCGCCGCCGAGGAGCCCACCGCCATGAACGGCCAGTGGGTCAAGGCGCCCGGCCACGAACTCTTCCAGCGCCTGCGCGATGTCTTCGGCGAGCTGCCCTTCGTCGCCGAAGATCTCGGCCTCATCACGCGCGAGGTCGATGAGCTGCGCGAGCACTTCGGGATGCCCGGCATGCGCATCCTGCAGTTCGGCTTTTCGGATCGCGGCAGCCACCTATATCTGCCGCACCGCTTCGTGCCGAATACCGTCGTTTACACCGGCACCCACGACAACAACACCACGCAGGGCTGGTGGCGTGACGACTGCGGGCCAACGGAGCGTGCGAACGTCCAGACCTATCTGCAAGAGATTCATCACGACGGCGAGATCGTCTGGGCGATGATCAAGGCTGCCGCACGCTCGGTCGCCAACATCTGCATCCTGCCACTGCAGGATATCCTGCACCTCGGCAGCGAGGCGCGGATGAACGTGCCATCGGCGGCGCAGGGGAACTGGACCTGGCGCTACCATCCCAACGCCCTGCATCCGGACTTTGCCATCAAGCTCTCCGCCCTGATGGAGATGACCGACCGCGACGGCTACGAGGCGCCGGTCGAAGGCGCCGAAGCCGGCAAACCGGCCGACGAGGCCGCGAAACGGGCGGAGTTGGGCGCGGCGCAGTAAGCGGCATCCCGTCGCGGCGGCAAATGCACTAAACTCGAATCAGCAGTCAGACCGAACAAAGATCAGGAGCAAGAATGCCTCTTTCCGGCGAAGCCATCCGCACCATGAACTACGTTGACGATATCTCGGTCACCCTGCGCCGCATCCTTACCACGATGCCGTCGCTGTCTGAGGAGGAGCGTCAGCGCGTCGCCGAGCACATCAAGTCCGCCGATCCCAGCTATGAGTCGGTCATCACCGCGCTCTCCGCCAAGTAACCATGACGCAGCTATCCGGAACGCCCGCGCCGCACGGCATCACCGTTGCCGTCATCGGCGCGGGCGTTCTCGGTCGCAGCTTTGCGCTCGCATGCGCCACGGCTGGCTTTCGCGTCATTCTCGAAGATGTGATGCCCTCGAAGCTGCGTCGCGCGGAGTCGGATTTCGCCAGCCTCGGTCAGTCTGTCGAGCTGGCGTCGACCGTCGAAGCCGCAGTGCGCGAGGCGGATATCGTCGTGGACTTCGTGCCGGATGAGCTGGAATCGAAGCTCGAAATTCTGAGCCTCGTCGACCGCATGGCCCCGCCGAAGACCGTCATGTGTACGCCAAGCGAGACGCTGAGCATCACCGATCTCTCCTCCTGCACGTACCGCCCGGACCGCTGCGTCATGATTCGCGGCGTCCTGAACGCAGCGCCAGGGCAGGGAGTAAATCTCCTCTACGCCCGCGAGATCGCAACGCCTACCATGGACCTTGCCACGGCCCTGCTGGTTGCGCTGGGATATGCCGTCGAGGCCGAGTTCGACCCCGACCTGCCCATGTTGATGAAGAATCAAGGCTATGCCGTCTCCTGACGAAGCGCTATTGTTCCCGCGAGCGCGCCTGCCGTATAAACCGCTGCCCGGGCGGCGCTGACGGCGTAGAGACGCGATAGACTGGAAGCAATGACTCGCAAGCCTCTTCTTCTGCTCTCCGTTCTCGCCCTTGCTCACTGCGCCCATGCCCAGCTCGCCGCTTACGGCAACGTCACTGTCGGCCGGCTCTCCGGAATACAAAAGGATTCGCAACCGAGTTACCCCCTCGTCAATAGCATTGCCCCCATCGGCGGCGGCGGCGGAGTTTACTACGACTTCCACAATGTGGGCCCCATGCGCCTCGGCGCGGACCTCCGCTTCTCCGACATCAGCACCAAACAGGGTGCGCTGGGCTATGCACAAGGCACCGGCGGACGTGTCTATTCTTCGCTTCTCGGTGCGCGCGGCTCTTTCAAGACCCGGTATCAGGCGCTTAAGCCTTATGTGCAGGCCTCGGCTGGCCTGGGGCGCACTGACTACGGCCACCTTATCGACAGTAGTGGTAAGCCCTACATCAAGAGCAACTTCCAGTATCAGGTCGCAGCAGGCCTCGACCTCAAGATTGCGCCCATCCTGGATATCCGTTTGCCGGAGCTGACCTACGGCGGCCTGGACCCATTCGGTACCAACGGCCATAACTACCCCCTCATGACCGTCAGCGCAGGCATCGTCTTCCACCTGCCATCCGGCAACTAGCCACAAGAGAGCACACCATGCGCACCCAGAATACCGGTTACACCGACGACCACGCGGCCTCCGGCCTCGACCATGTCTTTCCGTCCATCGACACCTGGCAGAACCAGTTTCAAGCCTACGAGATCCTCGTCGACGATCCGGAGTTCACCAGCATCTGCCCCAAGACCGGCCTGCCCGACTTCGGCGTCCTCACCATCCGTTACATGCCGCGCGAGCAGTGCCTGGAGCTCAAGTCGCTCAAGGAGTACCTGTTCCACTATCGCAACCTCGGCATCTTTCAGGAAAACATTGCCAATCAGGTGCTGAACGACATCGTGAAGGCGACCGATCCAGTCTGGGCCGTCGTCAAGGGCGACTTCCGTCCTCGCGGAGGCATCTCGACCGTCGTCACAGCAACCTACCCCCGCCCGGAAGACTCGAAGCCTCCGCGCAGCTAGCCCGCCGTCGCGACCCGACGAGACCCATGAGACCACGATGGAACCAACTCAGACACCCGAATCCGGCTACCTTGTAGAGCTTGAGCAGTTCCTTGAATCCGAAGAGGCGCCGCAGGGCTGCATGTTGATGTCCGAGCTTGACGGATATCTCACCGGCATCGCCGTCGGTCCAGAGGTAGTCCCAGAGGAAGAGTGGATGCTCGAGGTCTGGAATGGGGAAGAGCCCGTATTCCCGACCGAGGGGCAGGGCGCCACGGTTCGCGCCTCTATTCAGCGCCGCTTCAAGGAGATTCAGGAGACGCTTGCCGGCGGCGAGTGGACCATCTCCCCGATCTTCTGGGAGACGGACACCGATGAAGTCATCGCCGAGGACTGGGCCGAAGGCTTTATGGTGGCCGTCCGCCTGCGCTTCGACGCCTGGGAGCCGCTCTTCCTTCATCCTGAGGACAGCGACATTCTCCTGCCGATCCTCGCCCTCTGCCACGACGATGAGGGCGAACCTTTCCTTGACGAAGAGGTCAGGTCGGACGAGCTGCTCAAAAAGGTTCCGCAACTGATCCCCGAGGCCGTCGGCGATATCTACGACTACTGGCGTGAGAAGAAGCTCATTCCGCAGCCCATTCGCAAGGCCGAGGCGCCGGGCCGCAACGAGGCGTGCCCCTGCGGCTCCGGCAAGAAGTTCAAACGCTGCTGCGGCGCCTGAGCCGGCTATTTCGGGTCGGGATACTCCGCCGAGGGCGTATGCGTGGCTCGGATATGCTGCTCCATGCGAGCGACAATCTCGGGATGCAGCGCGGCGATGTCGTTCTTCTCAGCCGGATCGATGGTGAGGTCGTACAGCTCCAGCTTGCCCTTCCGCCCATGACGAACCGCCTTCCACTTGCCCCAGCGAACGGCCTGCTCGAAGCTCGGCTCGTAGAACTCCCAGTACAGAAAGCGGTCGGCAAACTTCAGCTCCGGGTGCAGCAGCCAGGGACGAATGCTCATGCCGTCCGTATGCTCCGCGGGCGCGCCCGCAAGGTCGAGAGCCGTCGGCACAAAGTCGGGGAAGAAAGTCGGCAGATCCGAGGTGCGTCCGGCAGGGATATGTCCGGGCCAGCGCGCGATCAGCGGGTCGCGGATGCCGCCCTCGTACATGTCGCGCTTGTAGCCGTGAAGCGCGCCGTTCGAATCGAAGAAGTTGATGACCTTTGTCTGCTGCGGCGTCGGCTCGGAGCGCGGGCCGTTGTCGGAGGCGAAGAAGACGATCGTCTCCCGATCGATGCCCGCGGCCTTTACCGCGTCGAGAATGTGGCCGATGCCCCGGTCCAGGCGCTCGATCATCGCCGCGTAGGTCTTCTCGTCGTCGTCCCAGGGCTCGTTCGCGTAGGATCCGAAATCCGGCGCGATGTAGGGGCTGTGCGGCGCGTCATAGGCGGCGTAGAGAAAGAACGGTTGGCCGGCATGCTGCTGGATGAAGGCAACGGAGTCGTCGGTCACCATGTCGGTGGCATAACGCCCCTGCTTGCCGTTCGCGTTCGCGGGGATGTCGATTAGCCGCTCGTTGTCGTATCGCTGCTCGGGGAAGTATCCCTGGGTGCTCCCGGTCTGGGTCAGCCAGCCTTTGAAGGTTCCGAAGCCATGACGATTCGGAGTCGCATCGGGGTCGTAACCGTCGAGGTGCCATTTGCCCATCAGACCGGTCGCATAGCCGCTCTTGGACAGGTAATCGGCAATGGTGCGATCCTCGGGCGTCAGGCTGGCGCGGCGAATCTCTTCCTTGCCCTTGTATCCGACATGGCCGCCGGCGAGCGCGAAGTTGTCCCGCACGCGCGTATGTCCACCGTTCAAGCCCGTCATCAGAGCGCTACGCGATGGCGCGCAGACAGGCGCTCCGGCATATGCCTGCGTGAAGCGAAGCCCTTCGGCTGCAAGCCGGTCGATGTTCGGCGTCCGGAACTTCTTCTGCCCGTAGACGCTCGGATCGCCATAGCCCATATCGTCGGCCAGGATGAAGATGATGTTCGGGCGGCGGCCTGCGTTGGCCGGCTTACTGGCGCCAAACGCCAGCGTCGAGGTCGCGGCAAGCGAGGTCCAAAGGAAGCTTCTGCGGGTAAGATCCTGCACTGATTACTCCGGTTTGCCTGTATGGAAGGCGTGTATCTCTACGATCTACTTTGCAAGATAGATTCGGGCGCCCCGTGAGAGGCGCCCGTTCCGACCGATACAAAGTTGCGTTGGACCTAAACGGCCTTCCGCTGGAAGCTGGTCTTCTTCGTTCCAGCAAGTTCCTTTGCCTTGAAGGACGAGGCGGAGGCGCCTGGGGCCGGCTTCGCGCCGCTCTTCACGTGGGCAGCTTTTTCGCGCAGGGCCTGCAGCTTCTGGGCCTGACGGCTCTGCCCGCCTATCTTGATCGTGCCTGGTTTCGGGATGAATTCGTCGCTCATTCTTAAATCTTCTCATGCTCCGGGTGTTTGCCGAAGCCTTTCCGCTGCCCGCGCCGCCGTCTTCGTCAGACTGCGGCGCGGGCGACCTCTTATTCGCCGGTCTGGAGTCCGGCGATTAGCTCGTCCTTGTTGGTATCCTGCGCCACGGGCACGTAGATGGCGTAACCGCGCGGCGGAGCGGGGAACTCGGCGTTGCCCTCGCCGTCGGTCGTGCGTTCGTCCGGATGGGCTGCGTCGTGACCGTCCCACGCAACGGGAACGAAGCGGGTGTTCGGCCACTTCGTCTTTACCGACGTGCCGGACCACTTGTCGCCCAGATTGTTCAGCACGTAGACCAGTCCGCGCTGATCGGTCGAGTCGTCCTTCCAGCCCACGCGCTGCATCACGTAGAGGTCCGGGTCGGCGTGCAGGATCTGCGAGTCTCCGCCGGCGTACTTGTGGTGAGCCTCGATCAGCGCGTCGATACCGTTGGGTGTGCCGGGCCGGGCAAGGCCGTTGTTGTAGTAGTCATACCAGAAGATGCTGGGGTAGCCCTCGTGAACCAGGATGAACGAGTAGGCCATCAGCTTGTCGTTGACGATCGTGTCCGCGCCCATGTCGTGGTTGTCGACGAAGGTGGCCGCGTGCGCAGGCCGGTTCATCACGACGTTGCCGCCGTAGGTCAGGTTGCGCAGGTCGTAGTTCGGCTCGTCGCAGACCTTCTTCAACTGGTAGCGCAGCGGGAAGTCGAAGGCTGCGATCTGGTTGTCGGTATAGCTGTTCACCTTGTCGATCCAGGCATTGATGTCCTGCTCGCCGGACCAGTACTCGCCCACGACGTAGGGTGTGAACTCATTGCCGTCCTTCACATAGCGATACTTCGAAAGCAGGCCGATCATCCACGCGCCGAATCCCTTGACGAAGTCGAAGCGGAAGCCGTCGAAGCCGAGTTCTTCGATCAAGAAACGTGCGTACTCGAACATCGCGGTATAGACGGCGGGGTTGCGATGACACAGGTGAGGGAAGCCGGCGAAGTTTTCGCCCTCCATCATCACGTGCTCGTAGCGGCTGGGATGGAAGCAGTTCCAGTCGCGCGGGAACTTGCCGCTTTTGGGGTTGAACTTCGTCCATCGCTTCTGACCGTCGAGCGGGTTGACCTCTTCCTCATCCGCGCCGGAGTTATGGTTGATAACCATGTCGGCGTAGAGGCCAACGCCATGCTCATGCGCCTTCTTGATCAGCGCTTCAAGCTCAGCGCGATTGCCGAAGAAGGTCTTCGTCCCGCCCTTCTGGTCGAAGTCGCCGAGGTCGAAGTAGTCGTACGGATCGTAGCCCATGGAGGTGTCGCTCGATGCCTTGCTGACGGGTGGCAGCCACAGAGCGTTGATGCCGGCCTTGCCCAGCGCCTCGACCTTTTCAGAGACGAAGTTCCACCACTCATGTTCCTTGTTATCGTTCTTGGGGGCATCCCAGTAAAACGCCTGCATCATCACTGCCATGGGTTCGATCTCCTTGTTTGCCGGGCCGTGCATGGACATCGAGAGAGATCGGACTTCAGAGCGAAGTTGGAGTTTGCTCGGCTGCCATATGCTGATTTCCGGCTACAAGGCGTGAGATGCCGCATCTTATGAACAGGTTGGAATGGGGGAAGAGTCATGGTGACGGGACAGGAATCGCCGTTGAAGACGGCAGGCGGCGCGCTGGCGAACTGGTGGAAGGCGGTGACGCTCGATGCGCTGATCGTGGGTGTTCTGTGGCTGATCGGCCTCGAACTGCTGCATGTGCCGCTGGCGCCGATGTGGGCGCTCATCGGCGGCGTCTGCCAGTTCATCCCCGGCATCGGCGGCATGCTGGCCGTGGCTGGGCCGGCGATCTCCGCAGCCTTGAGCGGCGGCGACGATACGCTCTTCCGCTTGTCGATGGTGCTGGGACTCTATGCCGTAATCGTGGTGCTCGAAGGTCTGGTGATTCAGCCCTACATCCTTCACCGGACCACGATGGTGCCGTGGTGGGCGTCGCTGCTGGGTCCGATCGTGCTGGGTATCCTCATCCCGCCATGGGGCGTGCTGATTGCGCCGCCGGTGCTGGCGGTGATCTTCGCGTTCAAGCGGCGCAATGTCAACTGAAGCCCGGCCAACGTGAGCCGGTTCACGCATCGTTCATCTGCGCATGGACGATGCGGGGTTGGCTCAGACTCTGCTTACGGTAACCGCGGCGCTTCTTCGGTGGCGGGCATCAGCCTGAAATGCGTTGAACTCAGTCGCAGCGTGGGTTCGCGTAAGTTCAGGCAGGCGTTCGGCTCCGGGGAGGTGGATGAGAGTAAAGAGCAGCGGAATTGCTCCTGCATCAAAATGACAGCGCTTCCCTTCTACCGTAAATGTTACCTCGCTTTATGATCCGATCTCTTGACATCGGATTTCCGCCAAGGCCATAGTTCTCGGCGCTTGACGCTTTTAAATCTGCAAGTTACGAGGTGAAGCATGAGATCAGGTCACATGCCGGCGAACGTCGGAAAAACGGAAAACAAACAAAGGAGAAGGACCGCCACAGCGGGTTGGATCGGTCGATTGGCCGGAGCGTTCGCGCTGCTGGCTGTGCTGTGTGGATCGGCAGGCGCGACGGTCACCGCCTACACGGGTTCGCTGCCAGCGGACGAAACACCCTCTCCATACTTCTCCGCATGGGCCGACAACATCTCCCTGCATGTGTACCAGGCGCCGGTGCGGTCGGTGAACTTCACTGCTTTTCCCTCCTCCTTCACGGGCATGAGCTACAGCCCCACGACAGGAGCTCCGGCCAACACCGGGAACCTGGGAATTGGATCCTTCGCCTCCTTCATGTTGACCGGAACCGCCACCGTGGCGATCTCGTTCCCGACCACCATGCCGAATGGGTCTCATCCGGCGACGATCACCAGCGCGAGCCAGGTCAAGATTCTGCCCAGCCTCGGCGCGCCGACGATCACGGTCAAGAACGGCAATACCATCACCTTCCCCGTGACCCAGAAGACCGTCGGCGGCGTGACGGTGGGCCAGCAGTTTACCGTGGAATTCGAGGGCGACTGGCTCAACGCCATCCACATCTTCGTCAATCCGTACGAGACTGCGCCCACCGGCGGAACCAGCATGACGCCCAGCACGCAGGCAAGCCCGACCACGCAGGCCAACATCACCGGCGCTACCTTTCCCATCGTCTTCGGGCCGGGCGAGTACTGGATCAGCGGCAATCTGTCGTTTCCGACGGGAGGCGAGGTGTATCTTGCCGACGGCGCGATCCTGAAGCGAGCCCTTTCCACTGGATCGCCCGCCGCCACCAACTCCGGGCCGATGCTTGCATTCGGAAACAACTACCCGAATGTGAATATGAGTATCAACGTGCATGGTCCGGGCATTCTCGACGGCACCGGCACCCAGGAGTATGCCTCGTCCTATGGCTGTGGGACCGCCGAATACCCGATCACCGCGACGAACGTCAGCACCAACGGGGGCAACACGATCAACTTCTCCGGCTTCACCATTCGCAACGCCTGCAGTTGGAACTTCCCGCTCGGCAATGCGGTGGGGACGTCGACCAGCCCGGTCACCGTCAACAACATCAAGATCCTCGGCTTCTCCGGAAATACCCAGTACACGGCATACGACGGCACGACCAAGAACGAGGGCGAGAGCGATGGCATCGACATCGAAGACTGCCAGTGGGTGACGGTCGAGCACTCGTTTATCCGGACCATGGACGACCTGATCGTCGTCTACCAGAACCGCTCCGCGCCGGTGTATGAGACGAACAACATTAGCGCGCACGACAACATCCTGTGGAATGAGTACGCCCACGCGATGCTGGTTGGCCCCACGCAGTACAACGGGTCCGATGGTACGGCGGCCTCGCAGAACGTGACCTTCGACAGCAATACCGTCATTCACGACACGGGTGCGGCCTTCCTGATGGGGGTCTATAACTATGCTCCGGGAACGGTGCAGAATCTCACCTGGAGCAACATCAACGTCGAAGAGAATCGTGCGCTGATCAGTCTTGGGTCCGCGCTCGGAACCGGTGCGACTGGTGCGCCGCCCATCATCGGAACGTCTTCGTTCACCAACATCAACGCGGTGACGCAGACGGCACAGACCATCTCCGGCATCAACGTCGTCGCTGTGCCGAACATTCAGCTTTTCGTTCGGCTTCCCAACAGCGATTCGAGCTGGGTCGGGTCTGGCGGGTCGGTCATTCCGTCGAGCACGTTCAGTCAGGTGTATACGGACGGCACATGGACGGGAACGGGCGGCGCGTACACGAGCGGCACCCTGGTGAGCACCAATACGGTCGCGGCGGATCCCTCTGCCGGAGGCTCCATGCCGGGTGACTCGACCGTATTGTCTACCGCTGAGTACCGCAGCACGGGTTCGGCTTACATCTTCAACTCAACCTACACCGCGGACGACATCGCGGCTCCAACCTTCCACTGATAACCTGCGTTTACCAAAGATGCACGAAGGGGCAGACATCCGATGTCTGCCCCTTCGTGCGTTCGGGCCGATCGCGGAATCAGCTTCTCGCATTCAGATCGACTGGACCACCTATTGAAACATAACGGCTAGTGATTGCCGAAGATGTAGAGCGGCTCCGAGATTGGAACGTCTTCGGATAGGGGGCTGTTGAGTGGAAGAAAGATGACGAAGACCGTGCCGTGGCGTCGGTCGAGGGTGCTGCTCCGCAGTTTGAGGTGACCGCCGTGGCGGATGAGGATCTCGGAGCTGATCCAGAGTCCGAGACCGGTGCCCCCTATGCCTTTGGTGGTGAAGAAGGCTTCGAAGATTCGGTTTCGGGTCTGCTCGTTCATGCCGCTGCCGGTGTCGGCGATGGTGAGTGCGATGCCGTGTTGTCCGGAGGCCCAATCGACGGCTGGCCGGCTGCGCAGCAGGAGTCGGCCTCCTGGCAGCATGGCGTCGATGGCGTTGGCGATAAGGTTGTTCAAGACCTGGCGGATCTCGCCTTCGAAGCACTCGAAGGGCTTGAGCGCGCGTTCGCGACGCAGTACCTCGATGCGGTTGTTGCGCAGGCGGCGGCTATGCAGCATGAGTACGGAAGCGAAGAGGTCGGCGGCGAGCACCCGCTCGGGGCGGTCGGCCTGCTTGTGGAAGCGGAGGGTTTCGCCGGCGATGTTGGCGACGCGTTTTAGCTCGCTGTCGGCGATCTCGAGCAGCGATCGAATCTCGGCGTCGGCGGTCTGCTCGCGCGCGAGATAGAGGAGGTTCATGGCGGCATCGACGGGGTTGTTGATCTCATGGGCAATGGAGCTGGAGAGACGGCCTACGGCGGCGAGCTTCTCGTTCTGGCGCAGGGCGGCCTCGGCACGGCGCTGGTCTTCGACGTCCATCACCATGCAGACGAAGCCGCGGAAGCGACCCTTTTCGTCGAGGTCGGGGACGTAAGTGATGAGTGCGGCGCGTTCTCCGCGAAGGGTGGGGTGTGGGGTCTCGGTGGAGCTGGTCTGGCCGCGGCGGGCAGCTTTGCGAATATGGCGGGTGCGGTCGGCATAAGGCGCGCCGAGAACCTCACGCAGGGTGTGGCCCACGATCTGTTCCGGCGCGCGGCCGAGCCACTGCTCGTAGGTGCGGTTGACGCGTACGAACTGCTCGGACGCGTCGATGTAGGCGATGAGCGCGGGCAGATGGTCGGTAACGAGGCGAAGTTCGCGCTCACTGAGTTCGATGGCGGCGGCGGCCTCCGCGGCGACCTGCATCATCTCCCGCTGCTGACGCTCGGCGCGGTTGAGCGAACGGCCGACGATGACCATGGCGAGCGATCCGGCAAGGGAGAGGGTAACGGCGAAGAGCGCCATGCCGAAACGTAGCTGGCCGAGATTGACAGCTGGCCGGAGGTAGAGGTAGCCGAGCAGGATCGGCAGACCGACCAGCAGCGGCAGCAGGCGCCGGGCGAGGTTGCCGCCCCGTTCGCGCGCGCAGAGCAACCGGCCGATGGTGGAGTCATGTCGGACGAGGACGAGGCCACAGCCCAGGATGAGGAAGCCCACACCAGTGTGGAGCGCCATCGAGTTCGCGTTGTTGAACGAACCGTAGAGCGCCGAGACCCCGTAGAGGTAGCCGACGATGCTGGCAAGCGAGAGCGTGGCGAGGAGCAGGGCGAGCGCCTGGGAGAGACGGCGGACGAACAGGGCACCATGCATGAGCAGCAGCGCGAGGCCGCCGATGCAGAAGGCTACGGCGGTGATGTAGGCCATGCGACCTGGATCGATGGTCTGCATGGTGTCGCGAAACAGCAACTGGTCGATGTGGAGGTCGGCATGGAGGAGGTATTCAGCGAGCGAGAGCGCGCCCAGCAGCAGGGTGACTGCCGCTGCAAGACTGCTCCAAAGGAGCACACCTGCTCTGCGGGAGGTTGCCAGAAGGAGAGCCGCACCGGAGGCGAGGAATCCGCTCGCGGTGTTCGGTTTCATGCTGACGTAGCCGGGCAGGATCGACATGAGTGCGCCGATATCGAGGCTCCAGCCGATGAGGACGAGGACGCCGAGTAGGATGAGCGAAGCGGCGCAGGCCTGCACGCAGAGACGCAGGATCCGTTCGGGATCGAGATGTGAATCGAAGCGGGGAGCGAGTGCTGGGGCAGAGGCTCGGGGAGACAGCTTTTCCATATAGGCGGGCCGCTCCTCCATTATCGGAAGCGCGATAGCGTTCGTCCAGCAGCTTCGCGGGCCCTCGCCCGAATGCGGAAGGGGTGCCGTTTTGGGAAGTGGAAGCCGCGCGACCGGCTTTTATTAATTGCCGAGCTTGTACCGGGTCTCTGCCAGCCGGAAGAGCGGCCGCCAGACCAGCCGGTTCGTCGTCACCACCATCAATGCCATCACAATGGTCGCGAGCAGCAGGAGGGGAAACTTGCCGCTTTCGGTCGCGGCGCTGATCTGTGCGCCCAGGCCGACCGTCTGCAGGGTCTGGTTCTTCACGCGGAAGTATTCGGCGATGATGCTCGCGTTCCAGGCGCCGCCCGACGCCGTCACCATGCCGGTGATGAGGAAGGGAAAGATGCCTGGCAGGATGACCGTCTTCCAGCGCTGGATCGTCGTGAAGTGGAAGAGCGTCGCAACCTCCTTCAGGTCGGACGGGATGGCCATGGCGCCGGCGATGACGTTGAACAGGATGTACCACTGCGTGCCGAGCAGCATCAGCGCGATGGAGCCGATGCCCATGCCGCCGCCGATCTGAACCAGCGCGATCAGGATGACGGGGAAGAGCGCCGTCGCCGGGACCGACGCCGCGATCTGCGCCAGAGGCTGCGCGATGCGTGCGAGCCGCGGATGAAACCCGATGGCGACGCCGACCGGGATCGTCCACGCGGCGGCCAGCGCGAGCGAGAGGTTCACCCGAAGGAAGGTGGCGAGGGCGCCCTTGGCGATCTGCAGATACTCCGAACCCTGTACCGGGCGCAGCAACTGCACGGCCTGAAACGCCGCGAAGAGGACAACGCCGCTGACCGCGACGAGCAGCACGATCTGGAGCACAGCGGTGCGGCGGCGACCGGCCGGGGCGCCAGCCTCAGCCAGTCGCATCAGCTTGCGCTCGCGGCGCGCGGCGAGCCTCGCGTAGATGCTCTCGGACAATGGCGTGGTCGTATGGCGCAGGACCGACGCCAGCGCGTTCGAGTGCGTCAGCAGATGCAGGATCGGCGAGCTGACGCGCTTGTTGCTTTCGACCGCCTCGAACTTGAACTTGTCGCTCCAAGCGATCAACGGCCGCCAGACGATCTGGTCGGTCGCGACGATGATCGCGACCATCGTGCCCAGCCCCCACGCGATGCCCGCGCCGTTGCCGGAGTCGGCGGCGGTCTGGAGGTAGGAGCCCAGACCGGGCAGGCGGAAGTCGCGGCTGCCGAGGTGGAACATCTCGCACGCCATCAGAAAGAACCAGGCGCCGGCGACGGACATGATGGAGTTCCAGACAAGGCCGATGGCCGCGTAGGGAAGCTCGAGCTGCACCAGCCGCTGGAAGGCCGAGAAGCGGTAGATGCCGGTCGCCTCGACCAGTTCCTTGGGGATCGACTTCAGCGAAGAGTAGAAGCTGAAGGCCATGTTCCAGACCGAGCCGGTGAAGATGAGCACGATGGCGCCCATCTCCACGCCGAGCTGCCGCGTGGGAAACAGCGCGACCATCGCGAGCATGACGCCGGGCAGGAAGCTGAGGACTGGAATCGACTGCAGGATGTCCAGAATCGCGATCATGATGGGTTCCGCGCGTTTGTTGTACGCGGCGAGATAGCCGTAGCCCACGGCGAAGACGAGACTCAACAGATAGGCCAGCCCGATGCGGACGACCGAATAGAACGCATACAGCGGCAGCGCCCGCGGACGGAGCGAGATGACGATATCGGGCTCCGCCGTTCCGGCCCAGAACATGGCGATGCGTACGACCGCGTAGAAGCACGCGAGGCCGATGGCCGCGATGCAGAGGTCGAGGAAGAAGGGCCAGCTACGCTCCAGCACCTGGGTGCGAGCGAGCGTCTCCCGCGACTGACTCCCAAGGGTCTGGAGCCGGTTGAAGCGGTGGGGGAGCCGGATCATGCGTCGATCTCCCCTTCGGTGCGGCTCGTGTGCTCGACGTCGGTCTCGTGGACGAGCTTCTCCGGTTGGATAAAGCGGCGGCGAGACGCGTCGAAGTCGAACAGCTCCGCATAGCGGCCCCAGGAGATGGCGGTCTCGAGCTGGCGCAGGGTCTCCTCTTCGCTGAACTGCTCGTCGAGCATGTCGTGGAAGAAGTCTTCGGGCACGCTCTTGTCGCTCTTGGCCTCGACCGCGCGTACGATCTGGCGCAGCAGCAGCACGTTCTCGACGGCGGCGGTGCGGAAGAGCTCTTTCTGACGCAGAATTTCGCCGTTGGCGTACTCCGTTCCCGTGGAGGTGATGGCCGCGTCGCCTTCGTTGACGGTCAGAAAGCCGAGCAACTGCGCGGCATCCACGATCGGCAGCAGATCGTCGATCTCAAAGGCAAGATCGTCGGCCAAGCGGTAGATGTCATCCTTGCCGTGGTGGTCCAGCACCAGCTCCAGCAGTCCGGCTATGCCGCCTGGACGCGCGTGTGGCAGCATCTGGTAGTGCATCTGGCGCTGGTCGCGGACGGGCTTGCCGGTGGGTGTGGTCGGCAGAGCCGGCGGTTTGGCGTCCGGCTGCGTCAGCACCTTGTAGATATAGTCGACGAGTTGGGTGAAGGCGGTCGCCTTGCGATCGCGCGGATGCGGCAGCGAGACCTTGAAGTCCGTGCGGATGTGGCCGGGATTGCGCCCCAGCACCACGATGCGGTCGGCCAGCAGCACCGCTTCTTCGATATTGTGGGTCACGATGAAGATGGCCTGCGTCGGGATCGTCTTCTTCTGCCACAGCTCCAGCAGCTCGGAGCGCAGGTTTTCGGCCGTCAGCACGTCGAGCGCGGAGAACGGCTCGTCCATGAAGAGGACCTCGGGCTCGACGACCAGGGCGCGCGCGAATCCAACGCGCTGGCGCATGCCGCCCGAGAGCTCCTTGGGGTAGGCGGCCTGGAATCCGTCCAGACCGACGGTGTCGAGAATCTTGATGGACCGGCGGCGGCGTTCGGCCGGCTCCATGCCCCGGGCCTTCAGCGGCGCCTCGACGTTTTCGAGCACCGTGAGCCAGGGGAAGAGCGCGAAGCTCTGGAAGACGATCGAGACGTTCGCATCCGCCGACGCAATCGGCTTCTCATGCCAATAAACCTGGCCGGCCGAAGGCGCCGAGAGACCTGTCAACATGCGGAGCAGCGTGGACTTGCCGGATCCCGAGGGGCCGAGCAGGGCGACAATCTCTCCTGGCACGATCGACAGATCGGTAGGGGAGATGACCTGGATGCGATTCTCGCTGGGCTGCGCATAATACTTTTCCACGCGTTCGGCCCGGATGATAGCTGCTGGCATTCAATGTTCCCGTAACTGAAGTAGACGCGTAAAAAACACGCTGCGCCCTGTTGCCTCCGGTCAGCGTATCATTACTTAGCTGGTATAACGGTTAAAGCGGCTGCACGAACGTCGCCCAGCCGTACCGGCAAGAAAACGAAGACCACCTGGGGATACTCCGCATGTCTGAAACAACCGCCAGCACACCGTCGAAACCGCGCGTTCTTGTTGCCGATGACGAGCAGGTCATCGCCAATACGCTCGCCATCATCCTGAATCAGGCAGGTTTCGAAGCACGTGCTGTATATAGCGGCGAAAAGGCGATCGAGGCGCTCGACACCTTTGAACCGGATATGCTCATTAGCGACGTCATCATGACCGGAATGACCGGCATCGAGGCGGCAATCGCAACGCGACAGAAACGTCCTAACTGCAAAATTCTGCTGTTCTCCGGCCAGGCCGCCACGGCCGATCTGCTGGAGAAGGCGCGCGCGCAGGGTCATGAGTTCGAGATTCTGGCCAAGCCCGTACATCCCACCGACCTGCTCGCCAAACTGCGGCGGTAGGTCCACCAGATTTACCTTCTAAGCGACAGGCATCCACGGGCGCGGAGCATCACTCCCCTGGGTGCCTGTGGCTATTTAAGCGGGCCGCTTCTTAACCTTCAATTAAGGTGAGAGGGTTCTCTTGCGGTCCTTCACCCGCACCGCGGGCGACCCCGCATAGACCGTCCATGCCTCCAGGTCGTGCGTGGCGACCGACGCCAGCCCCAGCACCGCGCCTTCGGCGATCTGTACGCCCGGCGCAACGGAAGCCCGCGCGCAGACCCAGGCGTAAGCCCCGATCTCCATCTCATAGGCGAGCAGCGGGAAGCCGGGGTCGTTGTAGTCGTGCGTGGCGCCACACAGATAAGCGCCCTGCGACAGGATCGCATGCGAGCCCAGCCGAACTCGTGCCGGGTTGTAGATCTCCGCGTCGTCGCCGACCCCGACCGAGTCGGCGCAGTGGAGGTTCCACGGCGCCCAGACCCGTGACGACGGGTAGAAATGGCAGTTCGGCCCGAGCGTCGCTCCAAAGAGCCGCAGCAGCATCGCCCGCCAGCTATGCATCGGGCGGGGTGACGTGCGGTAAAGCAGCGCGTGGACGATGTTCCAAACCAGCCGGCGTGCGCGGTTGCCGGCTGGAAAGGCCGGACGCAGGTAAGCGTCGGTGGCGGTGTCTGCGGAGATGTGTTCGGCCGCGTTGTAAGCGGGCTTTCTGGCCATGATCGTCTTTCTATCCTACGATGGCCCGGCGGGTCTGAAGAGGTTGTGGATCGCCTGTATGTTTCCGCGCAGATCGTACCGGCGCTCGAAGCAGACGAGTGCGCTGGCAGCCAGCTCTGCGCGCTCGGCGGCGGTGCTGGCGAGCCAGCGCTCAAGCAGACGATTCACACCCTCCCGCGTGTCCGGCTCGACATATCCGGCGCGATCGGCGGCGATCTCCGGGGCGATGTTCACCTTGTCCGACAGCAGCACCGGCGTTCCGCAGGCGAGCGCCTCGGCGACGGCAATGCCGAAGTTCTCCTGATGCGACGGCAGAACGAAGGCCTCCGCAGCCCGAAGCGCGCCCCACTTGGCGTCGCCGTCGATCATGCCAGTCCAGTGGATGCGGTCCGCGACGCCAAGCTCCGCGGACCTCGCCTGCAGCTCGGCGGCCCAGCCCATCTGGTCTGGACCCGCCATCAGCAGGTCGACCCCTGGCATACGATGCGCAACCTCCGCAACAGCCTCGATCAACAGATCGCAGCCCTTCTTGGGATGGATGCGCCCGAGGAAGAGCAGAAAACTCCGCCCCCGAAGCTGCGGAGTACGTTCGAAAAATGCCGCCACCTGTGCCTCCGGATCGGGTGGCGGCGGCATTGTGCCGAAGGGAATGACCGCCTCTTTCCAGCGGTGCAGCCAGAAGCTCTCACGAGCGAGCCGCGCCTCCTCCTGCGTGGTGAAGACGACGCGCGCGGCCCCGCGCAGGATCCAGTATTCGGCGGCGACCCAATACAGCCACTTCCGGTAGTGCTTAAACCTCGACTGATACTTGAAGTAAGGGTCGAGCATTCCGTGCGGAAGCACTACATAGGGCTTGCTTTTGGAGATCGCGCGGAAGACCGCGAGATTGTTGTATTGCCAGAGTCCATGGAGTACTACGCCGTCGAACCGGGGCAGATTCTCGCGCAGCCATGCCGGGAAGGCTGGGGTATAGGCAAAGGCCGTCCTGCCGGGACCGATGGCGTGGATGGAGGCCGGAAGCACTTTCAGAAACGGAACGGAGGGATCGTCCAGCGTAACGACCTCGACGGAGTCTCCCGGCGCGGCATGGCGCAGCAGCGTCAGGACGAACTCCGTGACGCCGCCGTTCTCCGGATCGATACTTGAAATGACGTGCAGGACGCGCATCGGCTATCGCACCCTGGGCCGGAGGCGGGTGACATGTGTGAGCGCCGCGAGCAGGCCTGCGACGTTCTCCTCCAGACCCCATGCATCGATTCGTTTGAGAGCAGTGCGTCCCATGTTCACGGCGGTCTCGGGCGTCGCCAATACGCGGCGCAGGGCGTCGGCGAGAGCGTCGACATCACGAACCGGGTAGACGAAACCTTCAACGCCGTCGGTGAGCAGATCGGGCTGGCACCCCACGTCGTCCGACAGGATGACCGGCCGCGCTGCGTTCATCACCTCATTCACGATCAGCCCCCAGGGCTCGTGACGCGAGGGAAGCACGAAGACCGTCGCAAGATCGAAAAAGCGCGGCAGCTCGGACTGGTTGCGAAATCCGCAGAAGCGCACCCCTTCAAGCCCGGCAGCCTGCCGTTCCAGCGCGAGGCGCTCCTCGCCATCGCCAACAATCAACAGGTAAGGCGCCGGCTGCATCCCTGAAAGCTGCGCATAGGCTGCGACAAGGTCGTCGCAGTGCTTGCGCGTCTGCAGCTTCGAAGCAAAAAGGATGACCGGGCGGCCGGGCTCCAGTTGGAACTCCGCCTGCAACTCCCGCCGACGCGTGGACGCCAGCGCGCATTGCGCCTGAAACCACTGGTTGTCCACCGCGTAAGGCATGCGGAAGAGCGGATAATCCGGCCCGAAGTACAGACGCCAGTAGTCTTCGTTGAGAGTTCCCGTCGTCAGCACGGCGTCGACCAGCGGCCGCAGCATGTGGAAGAAAGCTGATTTGGCCGCCAGCTTCCAGGGGCTGCGCGCGCGATCTTTCAGGGAAGAGTCCGAACGCAGCAGAACGGGAATACGCAGAAAGTTCGCTGCCAGGATACCTTGCATCGCGAGCGCCGTCGCATAACCGTGGACCCACAACGCGTCGAAGGGTTGGCCTCCCCAACCGGCGAGGCGTGACAACAGGCCGCGGCAGATCGGCGAAAATGTTCCGTTCGTCCCGTTGTCCCGCAGCTTTGGCAGAAACTCATAACGGTAGCCGTCGAGCAAGGGCACATCCCACTTCACCTCGACGCCGAAGCCGTCATCTCTATACCCGCGGACGGAAAAGTCCGACCCGAAGAAGACAGTCAGTTCGATCCCCGGCTCATGCGCGATGCGCCGCAGCAGCGGAGCCTGGTATTGAATCGGATGACTGACGAGATAGGCAAGCCGGATCGGTCGCGTCATGTCGATCAGTGATATTGAAGCGCGACGACCAGCAGTGAGGCGACGCTGCTCAGGGTGTTGATTCCATTCGACTTGATCGCCGCCCGAATGGCGCTTGAGGGGAGAATCACAATATCATCGGCCTGGAGAACCGGGTCCGGCGCCTTGTTCTTCAGCACCAGATTCATGTCGATCGGCAGGATGCGTCGCTCGGCGCCAAAGGTCCGGATGATGCGTACCTCGCTCAGTTTGCCCTCGAAGCCCGCGCCGCCGCTAAGCGAGGTCGCCTCGAGCAGCGTCAGGGGAG
Source organism: Granulicella rosea (assembly GCF_900188085.1). Lineage (GTDB taxonomy): Bacteria > Acidobacteriota > Terriglobia > Terriglobales > Acidobacteriaceae > Edaphobacter > Edaphobacter rosea. The sequence goes on along the minus strand of NZ_FZOU01000002.1, from coordinate 418,763 downwards.
AGCTTTGCACCAGCGGGATGGCGCCCTGCGTCTTGAACGCGCCCACCACATAGACCACGCCGACGTGAGAGAGCACGATGGTGTCGCGCGGCCGGATGAGGATGTTCGCCTTCGCGCTCTGCACTGGGTCCGTGCCCAGATCGACGACGATGGGCTGATCCAGCCCCGGCCGGAGCACCGTGATGACCCGGCTGATCGTGTTCGGGATTGGGCCGGGGCCGGTAGCCGCCAGAATTTCGAGCAGATGCCGTTCGCCGCTGACCGGGATGACCGCGTGAAGTTCGCCTGTCACGGTTACGGTCTGATTCTGCGACTCCGTGATCTGGATCGTCACCTGTGGGTTGCGATACATGCCGGCGTCGATCAGCCGAGTCGCGATCAGCCGCTCCGCCTGATGCAGCGGCAGCCCTCCGACCGGGACCAATCCGATGAGCGGAAGCTGCACCGTGCCGTCGACCGAAACGCGTGCAGGCGCCGCGTAGCTCAGCACGCCGAAGATCGTGACGCTGAGCAGGTCGCCCGGGCCGATCTGCGGGTCGACGCTGGGCGCGGCAAGGACGGCCGGGTCGGTGGTCGGCACGACGGCCCGGTTGGCGGGGCTGTTCGAGAGGAACGCTGGCCCGGAGAACTGCGCCCGGCAATCGACGGTCAGCAGCAGGGCGGCCAAGGTCAGAGCGATGCGCGAGAGGACTCCGCGTTGGATGCTCATGCCTGATCTCCCTTCGTCCGGTTCTTCCGGCCATTCTTGCCTCGGAAGCTCGCGCTCCAGCCATTGTCCAGATTGGCGTAGCCGTCGCCCGAGTAGCCATAATAGCTTTCATACTCGGGCGCGCTGAGATCGACCGCGTTCAGCACGATGCCTTTGAGCGGGCAGTTGGAGCGGACAAGCAGATCGCGCGCGCGCCGCACCACGTGCTTGTTGGATTTTCCGTGGCGCAGGACGAGGATGACGGCGTCGACCATGCCGCCCAGCTCCACGCCGTCGGTGACGGAGAGAATGGGCGGCGAATCGATGACGACATGCGTGTAGATCTCGCCGGCGTAGCGCAGCAGCTCGCGCATGGCGGTGGAGCTGACGAGCTCGGTCGGGAAGGGGGGCACGGGGCCGCTGGTCAGGATGTCGAGGCTGGGCAGCTCATCGAGATGCTGGAGCGATTCTTCGAGCGTCGACGAGCCGCTCAGATAGGTGCTCAACCCGAGACGGCCCTCGAGTCCGAGCCGGACATGTACGGCCGGGCGGCGGAGATCGGCGTCGATCAGCAGTACGCGCGCGCCGCGCTGGGCGAGGATCGCGGCAAGATTGATGGAGGTCGTCGTCTTGCCTTCGCCCGGCGCCGCGCTGGTAAACATCAGCAGCTTGGGCTCGCGGCCGGCGGTCGAAAGCAGCAGAGCCGTGCGCAGCGCGCGGAAGGACTCGGTGAACTGCGACTTCGGCTGGGAGATGACGGGTAGCGGCGAGGTATCCGGGACCGCCGCACCGGCAGGTTTGCGCAGCCGCGGAATGACCGCCAGCGACGGCATCTCCGTGATCGCTTCGAGTTCGGTGACGCTGCGGATACCCGTATCGAGCGTGTCCAGCAGAAACGCGATCAGCACGCCCAGAATCATTGCGACGGCCAGTGTCGTGAGCACCAGCGTGGATTTGGGCCTCAGCATGGGCGAAGCCGGCGGCACGGCCTGGTCGACGATGTCGATCTCAAGCGACTCCAGACCGGCCTGGATGCCTGCCGTCCGCAACCGCTGCAACAAGCCCTCGTAGAGCGTTCGGTTGGATTCGAACTCGCGCTGCCGCAGGGTGTATTCAACCAGGTCGTCGCGCAGCTTGTAGGCGTCCGCCTTCTGGGCATCGAGTGCGGCGTTGGTCTTCTCCTCGTTGGCCTGCGCGATCAGGTAATTCTCTTTGGACTGCAGCAGCAGACGGTTCTGCTCAGCGGCAACCTGCCGGGCCAGCTCGTCGATCTGCGCTTTGGTGGACTTCGCCTGCGGATGGTTCGGGCCGAGTGTCGCCTCTTGCTCCGCATAGGTCGAACGGGCGGTGGAGAGCTGGGTGCGAAGCGCATTCAGACCGCTTGGCGGCAGACCCGGGCCAGCGTCGATCGACCCTTCGATGGCGTCGGGCTCCATACCGGAGAGCATCCGGTAGCGTGACTCCGCGATGATGCGCGCCAGCTTCGCCTGACCCGATGCCTTGGCGAGGTCGTCGAGCGAGGTGCTGATCTGGTTATGCGTCGGATCGAAGCCGAGGATGCCAAGCCTCCGCTGCAGGTTGATCATCTTCTCCTGCGAGGCTTCGACGTCCGCCTTCAGATCTTCGAGCTGCTTCGAAAGCCACTTGGAGACGCGCTGCGTGGATGCGAAACGCGTCTCGTAGCTGCGCTGGATGTACTCGGAGATGACGGTATTGACGATCTCGGCGGAAAGTTTGCCATCGAGACTGCTGTAGCTCAGCCGCAGAATGTTCGTGCGGGGCTGCATGGCGATCTTCAGGTTGGAGCTTAAAACCAGCAGCGTCCCCTGACGCACCTGCGGATCGTTCAGATCGCGGCGCGGCTCGGGCGCCGTCTTCCTGCCCAGAAAAGCGGGGTTGTTGCAGAGGTCGAGATCCTTGGCGACGGTCAAGAGCAGCGTGTCGCTCTGCAGAATGGCCGTCTCGGTCATCATCTGCGTCATTGTGTCCTGCCCGAGACCCACCGGGGAGGTGAGCTTGTACTGGTCGGCCGAGCCGGTTCGCACCTGGATGCGTCCATACGCCTCGAAGATTCTGGGCTGGAAGAAGGCGCGGTAAAGACCGAAGGCGGCGCCGAGAACGAACGCGACGATGAGAACCCAACGGCGTTTGCGTAAGGTGAGCAGCGCGTCGGCTAGGGATGCGTCAGCCGCCTGGGGAATTGATCCCGGCATGGTTGGGATTGCACCCCCGGAGGGTTTGCCTGGGATTTCGTTTCGATCCATTTTTATCAGTCTACTTGGAACCGGGGAGGTTGGTATGTTGACGCGAGCCAATTATTGCATGTGGATGGAAAGAGATGAAATTCGTACGGCGTCAGGCCGTCGTGAGCTTCGGGGCGAGCATCGCCACTGTCTTTTGTTCGACCGCTTCCAGCCACGCCTGGGTGCATACCTTACGCCGAAGAAGCTGGCCGCCCAGCAGGGCGACAGGGTCCGGCTGGCGCTGCTTCGCCGAACCGAAGTGGAAGGGAACAGCCGCGATCAGCGCCGGCCCGCCGTCGGCGCGCGCGCGTCCGATCGACTCCTGCGCGACGCGGTAGAGCGCGATGGCGTCGCTGGCGTCAACCGCGATGCCGGGCACGCCGCGAGCCTGCGACAACGCGGCCAGATCGTAGCTAGCACCCGCTTCGCAGGAGACGACGAAGACAACCGGCAGCTCGCCCCCGAGCGCCGTTCCCAGAACCGCACGCCAGTCCGCGCGCGGAAGGTCCGCCTGATCCGCGTACACGAGCAGCACATTCTTCTGCGCCGCGGCCTTCAACGCCATGGCCGCGCCAAGCGCGAGTTGCAACCGCTCCGGCGCCTTGCCGAGGGTGGGCAGCCGGTGCGGACTCCCGCCGGCCTTTCCGCTGACGACCTTCTTCAGTTCCGCGCCCAGGATGATGTCGAGCGCGACGCCGGCGCCGGTCTCGCTGACAAGATCGCCGAGCGCGTCACGCAAGCCGATGGCGGTGGCGGCCCAGAGAGCCTCGCGGCCCAGGGCGATCGAGGCGGTGCGAGGCTTGCGCTTGCCCAGCAGACGCGTCTGCACCATGGCGATATATATATCGCGCAGCCGCTGGTTGGGGATCAGTGGATTTTCGAAGGCCTTGGCGCTCACGTGTGGCTTTGTCCAGTCTGTGGCTGTATTAAAAAGACTAGCCCCATGATAGCCTCGCTTTGGCTCGGCGATCATGGGGCGTCCGGTCAGGGTCAGGCGCGAGCAGGATCCTTGATCTCGGTGTCGAGTCCGAGGTCGGCGAACGCCTGCTGGGCGGCCTTCGGGTCGAAGCTGCCTTCGCGGGCGAGCTTGGAGAGCGTCGCGCCGACGATGGCCTCGGCCGAGACCTCGAAGTGGCGGCGCAGGTGCTCGCGGTTGTCCGAGCGGCCGAATCCGTCCGTTCCCAGCGTGACAAGACGCGACTGCAGCCAGGGCGACAGGGCATCGGGCAGGCTCTTCATATAGTCGGATGCGGCAATGATCGGGCCTGCCGTACCGTCCAGCAGCGTCGCCAGGTAGGACTTCCTCTCGGGTTCGGCCGGGTGCAGACGGTTCCAGCGTTCGACCGAGAGCGCCTCGCGACGAACCTCGTTGTAGCTTGGCACGGACCAGACATCGGCATGCACGCCGTACTTCTCGGCGAGGATGCCCTGCGCCTTGACGACCTCGTTCAGGATCGGGCCGGAGCCGAAGAGCTGGGCGACGGCGGTCCCGGCTGCGGGCTGATACTTGTAGAGGCCCTTCAGGATGCCTTCGGTGACGCCCTCGGGCATCGCCGGCTGGAGGTAGTCCTCGTTGTACATGGTGAGGTAGTAGAAGACGTTCTCGCCCTCCTGGTACATGCGGCGCAGGCCGTCCTGCACGATGACCGCCATCTCGTAGACAAAGGCGGGATCGTAGGTAATGCAGGTTGGGACGGTGCCGCTGAGCACGGGGGAGTGGCCGTCCTGATGCTGGAGACCTTCGCCAAGCATCGTGGTGCGACCGGCGGTTCCACCCATCAGGAAGCCCTTGCCGCGCGAGTCGGCGAAGGCCCAGGCCATATCTCCGATGCGCTGGAAGCCGAACATGGAGTAGTAGAGATAGAACGGCACGGTAGGTACCCGGTAGTTGGTGTACGCAGTGCCCGCGGCGGTGAAGCTGGCCATGGAGCCGGCTTCGGTGATGCCTTCCTCGAGAATCTGACCGTTCTTCTTCTCGTTGTAGCTGAGCAGCATGTCGGCGTCGTGCGGGATGTACTTCTGGCCCTCGGGCGCGTAGATGCCGACGGCCTTCATGACGCTCTCGAAGCCGAAGGTGCGGCCCTCATCCGGGATGATGGGGACGATGAGCTTGCCGATCTCGGGGTGCTTCAACATGCCGTTGAGCATGTTGACGAAGCCCATGGTGGTCGAGATGGCGCGGCTGCCGGAGCCGCCCAGCCAGCCCTTGAAGAAGTCGATCGCCGGGGCGTCGAAGTTCTTCGCGGGAATCTCGCGCTTGGGCAGGTAACCGCCGAGCGCGGCGCGATGGGCGTGCAGGTACTGGAGCGCGGCATCGTCGTCGGCCGGCTTGTAAAAGTCGGCGTTCAGCGCGGCGGTCTCGGGCAGCGGTATGTCGAAGCGCTTGACGAAGGCGGCAAGCCCTTCATCGGTGAGCTTCTTCTCTGAGTGGGTTGGGTTGCGCGACTGGGCCGAAGCGATGCCATAACCCTTGACCGTGTGCGCGAGAATGACCGTCGGGCCGCCCTTATGCTCGACGGCGCGCTTGTAGGCGTTGTAGATCTTGATGGGATCGTGACCGCCGCGGTGCAGGTGGGCCAGCTCCTCATCGGTCTTGTGCTCGACGATCTTGAGCAGTTCGGGGTACTTGCCGAAGAAATGCTCGCGCAGATACGCGCCATCCTTGGCCTTGAAGCGCTGGTAGTCGCCGTCGACGCACTCCTCCATCCGCTTGAGCAGCAGGCCGGTATGGTCGAGCGCGAAGAGTTCGTCCCAGTCCGAGCCCCAGAGTACCTTGATGACGTTCCAGTTCGCGCCGCGGAAGACAGCTTCCAGCTCGTCGATGATGCGGGCGTTGCCGCGCACGGGTCCGTCGAGACGCTGCAGGTTGCAGTTGACGACGAAGATCAGGTTGTCGAGCTTCTCGCGTGCGCCGAGCGAGATGGCGCCGAGCGTGTCGACCTCGTCGGTCTCGCCGTCGCCGACGAAGGCCCAGACCTTGCGGCCGGTCTTCTCGATCAGGCCGCGGTTCTCGAGATAGCGCATGAAGCGCGCCTGGTAGATGGCGTTGAGCGGACCGATGCCCATGCTGACCGTGGGGAACTGCCAGAAGTCCTGCATCAGCCAGGGATGCGGATAGCTGGAGAGGCCAGGCGTGTCGCGGAGCTCGTGGCGGAAGTTGTGCAGGTGATCTTCGGTCAGGCGGCCTTCGAGGAATGCGCGGGAGTAGACACCGGGCGAGGCGTGACCCTGAAAATAGATGAAATCGCCGGGCTCACTGCCATAGGAGGCGCGGAAAAAGTGGTTAAAACCGACCTCAAGCAGCGTGCATTGCGAAGAGTAGGTCGAAATATGGCCGCCAATGCCCGCGTCGTACTTGTTCTGCTTGTGCACCATCGCCATGGCGTTCCAGCGGATCAGCGCTTCGACGCGGCGTTCGAGATTGCGATCACCGGGGTAGGGAACCTCGTCGTGCTTGGGGATGGTGTTCTTGTACGGCGTGGTCACGCTGCCTGCGACCGGGACGCCGGCCTCATTCGCGCGCTGACGCAAAGCCTTCAACAGATCGGCGCCGATCTCCCAGTCCTGTGCGACCACCTGGTCAAAGGCTTCGATCCACTCGGCGACCTCGGCGGCGATGTCCTGCTTCTCCGCGGGCGTCCGGTTCTGGGTGCTGGCAGCGATTTCAAGCTTGGTCGACATGGGACTCCGGTCTCAGTTGTGAGGTTCAGCATAGTGCTGTCGCTTATAACGATATAAGGGATGGCGCGAACCTGTCATCTTCTGTGCGATCAATGACCGGAGCGGCTAGGTGGAGTAGTCCGCATTAATGCTCACATACTCTGCCGTCAGGTCGCAGGTCAGAAAGGTGCAGGCCGCCTCGCCTTCGCCGAGGTCGATCGCAATGGTGTACTCGCGGGCGGACATCGCCTCGTGGGCGGCGGCCTCGTTGAAGAGCGCTGCGCGAACACCGTTCTCGAAGACCAGTTGATCGCCGATCCGGATGGTGACGCGGTTCGGGTCGAAGGCGACGCCGGAGTAGCCGGCTGCCGCGAGCAGACGTCCCCAGTTCGGGTCCGCGCTCGACCATGCGGTCTTGCACAGGGGCGAGTGGGCGATGGCCTTCGCGACCTGCTTCGCCTCTTCATAGGTCTCGGCGCCGTTGATCTGCAGCGTGACGACGTGGGTGACGCCTTCGCCGTCGTCGATGATCTGGTGGGCGAGCGAGCCGCAGACCAACTCCAGCGCATTGGCAAAGGCCTCGCCGATGCGGTCGTCGAGCGAGACGCCGCTGGCGCCGCTGGCGAGCAGCAGCACGGTGTCATTGGTCGAGGTGTCGCCGTCGATCGAGATGGAGTTGAAGCTGCGTTCGACCGCCGGCTGCAGAAACTCGCGCAGGCTGGCAGGCGAGGCGGCGAGGTCGGTAAAGAGATAGACCAGCATCGTCGCATGCGGCGGACCGAGCTGCGGATGGATCATCCCGGCGCCCTTGGCCGCGCCGAAGAGATGAACGTCCGTGCCGTCGACGTCGATGACCGCGCGGGCGACCTTCATCTTCGTGTCGGTGGTCATGATCGCCTTGGCGAAGAGCTCGGCGTGGTCGGGCGTTTCGCCCAGCGCGGCCTGCACGGCGGGCAGCGCGGCGACGACCTTATCCACCGGAAACGGGACGCCGATGATGCCGGTCGAAGACGGGAAGACCTCATCGAAGATGCAGCGGAAGCGCTCGGCCGCGGCCTTGCATGTGCGGAGGCAGGCGTCGATGCCGGGCTGACCCGTGGCGCAGTTGGCGTTGCCGGCATTCACCAGCACGGCGGTGACGCGTCCGCCGGTGGACGCCAGGTGCCGGCGGCCGACCGTGACCGGCGCCGCGACCACCTGGTTCTTCGTGTACATCGCCGCTGCGTTCGCGCCGCGCGGAGCGTAGGCCACCGCGACGTCGAGATTACCGCTGGCCTTGATGCCTGCCTTGACCGCACCCCATTGAAAACCGCGTGGGAGTGCGGCCGACTGCTGTTGTTGCTCGCCCATAGTGTCTTTACTCTACTGAAAAACGGGTTGTGGAGGGGCGGCCCGAAGGAGAACAGGCCACCGCCAAAGAAGAGGCGGATCTCCTGCGGAAGTGACAACCAAAGGAACCGGCTAGGACGCCACTAGAAGACGACCGGAAGGGTGCGTCCCTCGGCGCTGCTCACGCGGGCAAGTTCGAGCAGCTTGATGACCTTATATCCCGCCTCGGATGGCACAGCCAGTGGAGCGGCCCCTTTCACCGCGTCGCGGACGTTGGCGTAGAAGTCGCGATAATCTCCCAGCGCGGTCTCGACCTTCGTCCGGACCAGCGTGCCGGGATCGGCGAGTACGGGCGCGATGGTCAGCGTGCCCCAGCAGGACTCGTCATCCCTCAGCCAGGAGTCGGGCGCGGGGCCCATCACCGGAGGGTGGCTTCCGGCGAGCAGCGTCGGCTCCTGCGGGTCGAGTCCGTACTTCCTGAAGCTGCCCGCCGTTCCATGCAGCAGAAAGCGTGGCGCGGCGTCCGCGGCAATCATGCTCGACCGGCAGTGCGCCCGCAGGCCGTGGCCCTGCCAGTCGGGAAAGCTCAGCGTGATATCGAAGGCGTCTTCGATGGCCGTATCGTCGCGATCGGTGCGGACGCTGGCAGTGATGCTGGCCGGGTCGCCGAAGAGGGCGAGCGCCTGGTCGACCAGATGCGGGCCAAGGTCGAAGAGCAGCCCGTTGGCCGGGTTGCCGGCCTCCTTCCATGTGTTCTCGCGCGGAATGGGGCGGTATCGGTCGAAGTGCGACTCGAAGGTGACCAGGCGGCCGAGCTTTTCGGTCTCCACCAGTCCGCGGACGGTCTTGAAGTCGCCATCCCAGCGGCGATTGTGGAAGGGAGCGACGACCAGCCCCTTGGACGAAGCCAGCGCGATCAGCGCGAGGCACTCGTCGCTGGTGGCGGCGAAAGGCTTGTCGATGACCACATGCTTGCCGGCGGTCAGAGCCTTGTGGGCGAGTTCGTAGTGCGTCTCGTTCGGGGTCGACACCACAATGAGATCGATGGCCGGGTCGGCGAAGAGCTCGTCGGACGAGCGGAGAATCCGCACCGCCGGATAGGCCTCGGCCGCCTCGTCTCCCTTGCGTTGAACGATGGCGTGCAGGTGCAGTCCAGGCACCGCGCTGACGAACGGCGCATGAAAGACGCGGGTCCCGAGTCCGAACCCGATGATGCCGACATTGATTCCCTGAGCCATCGTGAATCTCCCTTGAGTCCGGTTGGACGCAGTCCGCAGTGTACCCGGAAGCCTGCTTTCGAGGCCATTTCGAGGTGAATTTGCGATAAATCCGACGATTTCAGGCGGTTTTCACAAAAAATGAATTTTCCTCGCAGTCCGTCGCATCTGAAAACAGGACATGAGAGAAACAGTGCCGAGAGAGCGTTCTCCCGAATTACTCCCATCACGAACAGGTGCAGGTAACATAACCAGTATGAGTGCAAGCAAACGAACGCCCGCTGGACGGGCAGCCCAGATGGCGGGGCCGGTACTCGCCCTCAGCCTCTTCGGAGTGGGCGGAATGATGCAGGCGCAGGCGCCGGGATCGACCGGCCAGAACGCAGCTCAGTCCACCGCTTCCACCGCGCAGTCGGTCGCTGGCGGACAAACCCTACTTTACGGCGCGACCGGACAGAACAGCGCCAGCTCCAGCCAGGACTCCTATCGCGGCTCGGTCGTCGAAGGCAAGTCGACCGGAGCCACCATGGATTTGACGCTCGACGACGCGATTCAGCGTGGCCTGCGCAACAATCTTGGCGTTATTCTGCAGTCGAGCACGGTCAGGAATGCGAACGGTCAGCGGCTGGAGCAGCTTCAGGCGCTTCTGCCAACCGTCTCCGGCCAGGCCTCGATCGAGGTCGAGCAGTTGAACCTTGCGGCCTTCGGTCTGAAGATCGCCGGGATCAAGCCGATCATCGGACCGTTTCAGGTCGTCGACTTTCGCGCCTATCTGACCCAGAATGTGCTGAACCTGAACGCGCTGCAGGGCTACCTTGCCGCGAAGCACAACTTCGCCGGTGCAAAACTGACGGCGGAAGACGCGCACGACATGGTCGTCCTGACGGTTGGCAACGCGTACCTGCTCTGCGTGGCGGATGCCGCGCGGATCGAAGCGGTGAAGGCCGAACTCGCGACCTCAAAGGTCACGCTCGACCAGGCTGTCGCGGGACACGATGCGGGTACGAATCCCCGGCTCGATGTGCTGCGCGCGCAGGTCGACTATCAGAACGAGCAGCAGAGCCTGATCTCGACCACAAATCAGCTCGCGAAGGACAAGCTGGCGCTGGCCCGGACCATCGGCCTGCCGCTCGACCAGGACTTCCGAGCGATCGATCTGTCGCCGTATAAGGCGCTCGACAACGTCGATCCCCAGACTGCTTTCGAGCAGGCGGTGAAGTCTCGCAAAGATCTGCAGGCCATGGCCGAGCAGTTGAAGGGAGCCGAGGCGCAGAAGAAGGCGGCGTGGGACGATCGTCTGCCGACCGCGCAGGTCTCGGGCGACTACGGCGATCAGGGCACAACCTTCGGCCACTCGCACGGAACCTACACTGCAACCGGAACCATCTCGGCGCCGATCCTGCAGATTGCCAAGGATCGCGGCGAGGTGCAGGTCGCGGATGCCGCGGTGCAGGAACAGAAGGCAAAGCTGGCCGACCAGGTGCAGCAGGTGAACGCCGATGTCCGGGACAGCATACTCGACATCCAGGCGGCAGCCAAGCTGGTCGAGGCGGCGAAGTCGAACGTCGATCTTGCAACGGAGGCGTTGAGCGAATCGCAGCAGCGCTTCCATGCCGGCATCGCGGACAACCTGCCGGTATCGCAGGCCCAGTCGCAGCTCGAACAGGCCAACGACCAGTACATCAGCGCGTTGTATCAGCATAACGTCGCGAAGCTTTCACTGGCGCGCGCGCTCGGCGCCGCCCAGACCAACTACAAAGATTATCTCGGAGGGAAGTAGCCGTGGCAGATCAGGATCAGAACAATCAAGGCGCGCAGAACGCGGCGAATGCCTCAAACGGAAATGTGGAGTCGCCCGAGAAGAAGTCGGGCCGCAAGTTCATCGTCATCGGCGTCGTTCTTCTGCTGGTGGTGCTGGCGGGGCTTTACTACTGGCGTTCGACGTTCAGCGAGGACACGGACGATGCGCAGGTGGATGGCGACATCTACCAGGTAAGCTCGCGCATCTCGGGTCAGGTGCTGCGCGTCGACTTCGAGGATAACAAGAAGGTCGAGGCCAATCAGCTTCTGGTCGAGATCGACCCGAAGGACTATCAGGTAGCGCTTGAACAGGCGCAGGCGGCCCTCGCCAGCGCGCAGGCGGACTATACGACCGCAAGCGCCAACGTGCCGATCACCAGCGTGACGACCAACACCACGGTCAGCACGAGCGGCTCCGACGTGCGAGCTTCTACGTCCAGCGTCGACCAGGCTCAGAAGCAGGCCGCCGCCGCTGCCGCTCGCGTCGAACAGGCGCAGGCCAACGCGATCAAGGCGCGTCTGGACGTCGAGCGCTACACGCCGCTCGTCGAGAAGGACGTCATCTCGAAGCAGCAGTTCGATGCGGCCGTGGCCACGGCCCGTGCCAGCTCTGCCGCTGTCATCGAATCCGAGGCGTCTCTTGTCGCGGCGCAGTCGGCGATCTCGCAGGCGCAGCAGAAGCTCGATCAGAGCCGCTTCCAGGCTGCTCAGGCGAGCAAGAACGGACCGCAGGAGGTTGCGGTGCAGCGCGCGAAGGCGGCTTCCGCACTGGCAAACGTCAAGCAGGCTCAGGCTAAGGTCGATCAGGCGCTCTTGAACCTCTCCTACACACGGGTGCTTGCGCCGACCGCCGGTATCGTGAACAAGAAGAATGTGCAGGTGGGCGCGAATCTCTCCATCGGCCAGGATCTGGTCACGATCGTTCCCCTCAACAACCTGTGGGTGACGGCGAACTTCAAGGAGACGCAGTTAGAGCAGATGAAGCCAGGCCAGGAGGTCACCCTGAAGGTCGACGCGCTCGGCGGACGCAAGTTCTCGGGCAAGGTGACGCAGGTGGGCGGCGCGACCGGCTCCCGTCTCTCGCTCTTCCCGCCGGAGAACGCGACCGGCAACTACGTGAAGGTTGTCCAGCGCATCCCGGTTCGCATCGACTTTACCAACCTTCAGCAGGAGAACGGCGACTACGCACTTCGTCCCGGCTTCTCGGTCACGCCTGAGGTTCGGGTCAAGAACTAGCTTTGTCACCTATCTGTCATACAGAACGGCGGGGCCATCCGGCTCCGCCGTTGCTGCATCTCAAGGAATGCAAGGCAAACGGAAGAGGTGAAAGCAGATGGCAAAGGATAAAAGCGGCAAGGCTGACCTGGCAACCCCAAACTGGCACGCACAGGCACGTGAAATTCAGGCATTTGGAACCGTGACGGCCGATCTGCCGCACCCGCTCGACCAGAAGGTCCGCACCGAGATGGTGAAGAAGCTGAACCAGCTTCTTGCCGATTCGATCGCGCTGCGCGACATGTATAAGAAGCACCACTGGCAGGTTGGCGGACCGACCTTCTACCAGCTCCACCTCCTCTTCGACAAGCACTTCGAGGAGCAGGTCGACATCGTCGACACCATCGCCGAGCGCATCCAGTTGCTGGGTGGCGTGACCGTCGCCATGGGTGGAGATGTCGCGGAGATGACCAAGGTGCCGCGTCCGCCGAAGGGCAAGGAAGAGGTTCCGGTGCAGATCTCGCGCCTGCTCGAAGCGCACAAGATCATCATCAAGGAGTGCCTCGATATCTCCGAGGCTGCCGACGACGCGGGCGACCAGGGGACCAACGACCTGGTGGTCAGCGACGTGCTTCGCCCGAACGAACTGCAGTCCTGGTTCATCGGCCAGCACCTGGTCGAGATGCCTCTGACCTTCGCAGTGTAGGCGGAAAAATATCGAATACCGGCCCGGCGACCATTCGCCGGGCCGCTTCGTTTGTATTCCACATGCATCAAAGCGCAGAATCTGTTCATCTATTCGTTAACGGCTATGCCCATCGCACTTGCATTCTTCGTCCAGTACGCCTATGTGATCCTTTTCGTCTGGGTGCTGGTCGAACAATTCGGAATCCCCATCCCCAGTATCCCGCTGCTGTTGACAGCCGGGACACTGTCGGCGACCCACCGCGTCCACAACAGTCTGGCGCTGGTGACGGTGGTGGCCGCGTGCCTGATCGCGGACACGAGCTGGTACTGGCTGGGCCGGCGCTATGGCAACGCCGTGCTCAAGCTGCTCTGCCGGTTCTCGCTGGAGGCCTCGACCTGTGTCAGCAAGACGGAGGGTTACTTCAGCCGTCGCGGCGCGGTCACTCTGCTGTTCGCGAAGTTCATCCCCGGTCTCTCGACCGTCGCGGCTCCGATTGCCGGACAGACCGGCATGCCGCTTCCGCGCTTCCTGCTCTACGATCTGCTCGGGTCGATCGTCTGGGCGGAGGCGTATCTGCTGGCAGGACGCTTCTTCGGTGACATCGCCAAGCGGAGCGCGCCGTTCTTCGCGATTCTCGGCCACTTTGCCGTGGCGATCTTCGCATTGATGGTGCTGGGCTTCATCTTTCAGCGGCTCTATCGCAACCGCAAGTTCCTGCTGAGCGTGCGTGAGATGCGGCTCGAACCTGCCGAACTGCTTTCCATGATGGAGATGGCGACCCGGCTGGGGCATATTCCGCCGTTCATCGTCGACCTGCGTCATCCGCTGGACTACATGCCCGACCCCCGTGTGCTGCCCGGCGCGGTGCGCGTCGGACCTGCCGAGCTTACGCTCCATAAGGACATCCTGCCGCGCGACCGCGACGTGATCCTCTACTGTACCTGTCCCAGCGAAGAGACCAGCGCGAAGGTCGCGATGCAGTTGCACAAGCTGGGCATCAACCGGGTGCGTCCGCTGCGTGGAGGCTTCGAAGGTTGGCGCGACTTGGGTTACCCGCTGGTCGACTATGTGGAGACCCCGGCGGCGACATCGCTGACCGATCCCGCCACCGCGCATCCCATCACGATCTAAGCCTGCCCATCCATCCGGAAGTTGACCGAGATCGTCGTCAGCACCTCGGTCGGTTCGCCGTTGAGCAGGAACGGCCGGTAGCGAGCGCCGCGTACCGCATCGAGCGCCGCGCCTCGCAGCATCTCCGGCCCACTAACCACCTGGAGTCCGGTAATCCGGCCTGTCTTGTCGATCACAGCCGAGAGCATGATCGTGCCTTGGACACGCGCGGCCCTGGCGATGGTCGGATAGACCGGTTTGATCTCCGTGATCAGCATGCCTTTCGACACGCCGGAAGAGATGCGCGGCGGAGTGCCGGGACGTCCAGCCTCGCCGCCGGGCGCCGCAGAGACGCTGACTCCAACCCCCGTTCCTGTGCCTGTTCCGGTAAGCGCGGTGATGGCGCTGCCGTTCCCCATGCCGCTGTTCATTGCGATCAGGGGAGCCGGGCCGTCGTCGGCTGCCGCAGCGGCAGGCCGCGACGGCAACGCGCTGTGAATGCGCTCGACCATCGGCTGCGGAGTTGTGGATACGCTGTTCGTGACGCTCTCCGCGAGACGAACCGGTACGGGCTTCGGCGGTGGAGGGGGCTCGCGGTGCATGAAGAACACGGCGGACGGTGGGGTGACGGCAGTGTGCAGCGTCTCCGGGTTGAGCATCGGCACGGCGATGATCGCTCCCGCGATGGCGCATTGAATCCCGATCGATGCAACGGTTGTCCAGCGTTTGCGCGACGTGGCGGGCTGGGGCTGCGATGAAAACAGGCTGTCCTCGAACATGGGCTTCACCCTCTCCTGGAGCTTTGGAATCGGGGCGTATCCAGCGAGGAATGCGTCCACAACCTTAGACACCTCAGCCTCTTACGATGTTCCATGCCGCATCGTGTGGATGCGCTGAAACTCCCTCCGTTCGGAACCTTTATCATCAGGTAGGAAACGATAGGAGCAGGGCATTGGCTTACAGCGATCTTCGGCAGTGGATCAGGCAGTTGGAAAAGGCAGGGGAGTTGGTCAGGATCAAGCAGGCGGTCTCGCCCGTGCTCGAGATGGCGGAGATCGCCGACCGTGTGGCTAAGCTGCCCGCGACTGCGACGCGCGGCGAGGGCGGCCCGGCGCTGCTGTTCGAGAACGTCACCGGCTATCCTGGCGCACGCGTGCTGATGAATCAGTTCGGCTCCGAACGCCGCATGAAGCTGGCTCTGGAAGTGGACTCGCTCGACGGCATCGCCGAGCGCATCCGCGTGCTGCTCCATCCTGAATCGCCCGTCGGTCTGCTTGAAAAGCTGAAGATGCTGCCCAAGCTGGCCGAGATCGGCAGCTTCTTCCCGAAGGTCATCGACCGTCGCGAAGCCGCTTGCAAGGAGGTCGTCCTGAAGGGCGCCGACGTCGATCTAACGAAGCTGCCCGTGCTCACCACCTGGCCGCAGGACGGCGGTCCGTTCATCACGCTGCCTTGCGTCATCACCCGTGATCCGAAGTCCGGCAAGCGTAACGTCGGCATGTATCGCATGCAGGTCTACGACGGCCAGACGACCGGCATGCACTGGCAGCGGCAGAAGAACGCAGCCGAGCAGCTTCGCGACCGCCTGCGCGCCTCCACCACCGACAAGGCTGCGGCCGTCGACCTGATGGCCCTGACCGCCGGCGGCACGACCGCAGCGGCCTCCACCGCCTCCATCGGTGTCCAGACGCTGACGAAGATTCGCGGCGACCGGATGGAGGTCGCCGTCGCCATCGGCACCGACCCGGCGACGACCTTTTCGGCCATCGTGCCCGCGCCGCCAGAGGTCGAGGAGTACCTGATCTCCGGCTTCCTGCGGCAGAAGCCGGTTGAGCTGGTGAAGGCGGAGACGGTCGATCTCGAGGTGCCCGCGCACGCCGAGTACATTCTCGAAGGCTACGTCCAGCTCGGCGAGCTGCGCACTGAGGGCCCCTTCGGCGACCACACCGGTTTTTACACCATGAAGGACGACTACCCGGTCTTCCACGTCACCTGCATCACGCATCGCAAGGACCCGATCTACACCGCAACCGTCGTGGGCAAGCCTCCGATGGAAGACGCGTGGATGGGCAAGGCTGTCGAGCGGATCTTCCTGCCGCTGATGCAGCTCACATTGCCTGAGATTGTCGATGTCAACCTTCCCGCAGCGGGCGTCTTCCACAACCTGATGATCGTGTCGATCCGCAAGTCTTACGCGGGCCACGCGCGCAAGGTGATGAGCGGCATCTGGGCGATGGGCCAGGCGATGTTCACCAAGTGCATCATCGTCGTCGACGAGGACTGCGATGTACAGGACCTGAATGAGGTAACGCTGCGCACGGCGAACAATATCGACCCCGAGCGCGATATCCAGTTCACCCTGGGGCCGGTGGACTCGCTCGACCATGCCAGCCGCCTGCCGAACTACGGCAGCAAGATGGGCATCGACGCCACGCGCAAGTGGGCCGCCGAAGGCTTCACGCGCGAATGGCCGCCGATGCTCCAGATGGATGCGGCGGTGAAGGCGAAGGTAGATGCGATGTGGAAGAAGCTGGGGGTGGAGTAGGGTACTCGGTCGTCAAGAAGCCTTGATGTAAGCCCAGTTGGGGGTTACATCAAGACTTTGAGTGCCGACAAGATCCCTACATCGTCCACAGTTCGGATCCATGCTTTCCGGTTTCCATCGGTAGCGACGTCCAACAAGACGTATGCTTCTCCGGGAATGTGGTGAGCGTAGGCCCGCAGATAACGATCGATCTCATCAAGGACAATTCTCTGAATAGGTTCATGCGTCCTCTCGGGACCGCTTTTATCTGTGCAAAAAATCATCAGCTTGATAGGAGATTTCACCACCGTTAGCTTGCCAAAATCTTCGCCAACGCGATCACGTACATGGTTGCCGAGAGATTCACCGGGGGACCCCCACCAGAATGACGCCCACTCAATCTCAGCCGCAAGCGCCATGAACTCGGTTTTGACTGGCTCGCCTCTTCTGCACCACCAGACAAGGTCCAGAAGAAACTCGTGGGTGTCTGGAGCGGCGTTGGTGTAAAGAACCTCAATTTTGACGTCCGGTTCCAAGTTCGAAAGCCCCTGCGCGATTTCCCGTAGAAACCCCTTAACTTGGCGGGTCCATTCAGCATTGGTCGCTTTAGGTTGAGCTTTCCATAAAGTGTCCATCTTTTCGCCCAATAATTGAACCAGTTCTTTTGGCGAAATTAGGAGTTCAGAGCTATTAAATTTGAACGGCGTCATCGGATGAGCATACTCGTGAATTCATCGTGCAGATCATTAAGATTCCAACTGGTGCACCAATCCTTAAATTCGGCAACTTCATTCCACCGTCACAAAGGTGAGCGCCTTCAGATTCCTCACCCAACGAGCCGGATGCACGTCGTCGCTGGCGACGAACTTGAACACGCCGTCCTCGCCGATGGGCTTGCCGCCGACCGTGAGCGCGATGATCGCGGTCGACTTGTGCATCGCGGGCTCGATCTCGGTCGCCGAGTAGAGCACCCAATAGGCGTCCGTGCCCTCGGCCTTAAGGTAGCTGTGGTAGATCGCCTTGTTGCCCAGCTTCTCGGGCGTGACGCCGACCTTCGCCAGCAGGTCGCTGACGAGGACGCCGGTGTAGGTTTCGTCCGTATTGGCGTGCGCGTTGTGGACCGTGACAGTCTTCTGCGGCATCGCCTGCAGGTCGGCGAGCGCATAGGTGGTGGTCTTGCCCGCGACGGTCAGGCTCAGGCTGGTCGACGGAGCGGAGGGCTTATGCGTGTGCTCCTCCATCTTCGCCATCTGCGCATGGACGGGCTGGATCTGCGATGCGAAGGCGGCGATGGCGAAGGCGGCGGCAAGCGTGCGGCGGCTGAACATGTTGGTTGGCTCCGTCTGGAGATTATCGCAGAGCTGAAAAGGCAATGGCAGATCCGCTGCGAAGAGCACAACCGGAAAAACAAACGCAACAGCGGGTTCCCTGCGGGAATGACAAAAAGAAAACGGTTATACTTTTTTTATGTCCATCGTCAAAGACGCCGCCGCCCTCGCCAAAGGTATGAGCATTACCTTCGGGCAGATGTTTCAGCCGACCGAGGTCGAGAACTATCCCGACGGCAAGGGGCCGATGCGTGGCGCCATCTTCCAGGAGCGCTTCCGCGGCAAGCACCAGCTCCAGCGCGACGAGAACGGCCTCGAGAAGTGCGTCGCCTGCTTTCTATGCGCGGCGGCCTGTCCTTCGAACTGCATCTACATCGAGGCGGCGGAGAACACCGAAGAGGTGCGCATCTCCTCGGCCGAACGCTACGCCAAGGTCTACAACATCGACTACAACCGCTGCATCTTCTGCGGGTACTGCGTCGAGGCCTGCCCGACGGACGCGATCACGCACGGCCACGGCTTCGAGCTGGCCTCTCTGAACGCGACCACGCTGGTCATGCGCAAGGAAGACCTGCTGGTCGGCATCCAGCCGGCGATGCCACTGAAGCCGGGCGGCGGCAAGGATCACGCGGACGCGCTGGCGTAGATTGATGAACGGAACCGGGTCGGACTGGCGCGCGGAGCTGGCGGCTTACATCGCCCGCGAGGCGCAGCCTGTTGAAAAGTTCGGCCATCAGCCACGCCTTTACGAACTAACTCGCAAGATCGGCGCCGGGTTGGCCTATGACGACGACGTCGTCTACGCAGCGGCCTGGATGCACGATCTGGGCGTCTTCACCGGGCATCGTCCGGAAGAAAAAGCGGCGCTCGAGGCATGGGACTGCTGTGGGTATGCGCTGCGCGTCTCGCCCAGTCTGTTGACCGGGATGGGATTTCCGCCGGAAAAGATTGAAGCTGTGCTGGAGTGCATTCGAACGCACCAGCCGCAGTTCGAACCGACGACGATCGAAGGCGCCATCCTGCGCGACGCCGACATCCTTGAGCAGCTCGGCGCGGTCGGCATCCTGCGGACGATCTGCAAGGTAGGGCGAGACACGCGCTTTGCGACGTTCACCCCCGCCGTGGCGCTGCTGCAAAGAGCCGTCGATACGCTCCCACAGCTCCTGAATCTCCCGGCCGCAAGGGAACTGGCGGAGCAGCGTATTCTGGCGCACCGGGCGTTTCTTGCCGCGGTCTCCATCGAAGCTGCCGAGCATCTGCACTGAACGGGCGATCGTCGATGGCGGGAGGTTGCAGTCGCGCGAGCCCCCCGATAAACTGTTCAAACAGAGATCAATCCTGCCATCCCTGTGCGATAGGGTTTGGGTGCACTCACCGTGTTTAGAATGGTGACCTGGCACAGGAATCTTTGCTGGATAATGAACTCGATGGGCGCCATTCCTCCGCTGTCTTCACCTGAAAAGAAATCGGTTCTTCACATCTGCAAGCGCGAGATGCTGCGCCCGCTGCGCGATCAGATTCTGCGCATCTCCGGCTTCGAGGTCGACTCGACCTTGTCGGCCAAGGAAGGCCTGATGAAGTTCTGGTCGCGCCCTTACGACCTGGTGCTGATCGACGTGGAAGGGGAGTCTGCCGTGAGCGAGGCCGAAGAGCTCTGCTCGCAGATCAAGACCGCGCAGCATCAGCAGTTGGTTGCCTTCGTCTGCAACTGGCGCGTGGCGATCATGACCGACTGCCCGGACGAGATTCTGCGCACGGAGTTTGATCCCGGCGCGTTCGTCGATGGCGTTCGCGACGCGGTTACCCGGCACTGACAGAGCAGGCCTGACGGATCAGGCCTCTTCATCTTCGAGCATCGGCATCGAGTCGCCTTCAGGGAAGTGATAGAGGACGGAGCAAGCCATGATGTGTTCTCCGTGAAGCCTGATTCCAGTTGAGGCGCGCATATCGTACGGTTTGCAGACGCTTCGATGTTTATGATAAAGTCGCTCTATTCCAGTCTGCTTCGGCAGATTTGAATTTCATGCAGAGTGGTTGAGGGACGAGCCCTGAGACGCCACGACAACCGGACAAGGCAAGATCGTACCGGTGTCAACTCTCTCCTGGAAACGGGGAACATGAGATTCGGAGCATGCATGGCTTTGTAGGGCCTGCCGTCCGTTTTTCCTGCATCCCCCTTCTAAAAGAGACAGTCTCAGGACCATATCCCATACCCTCGGAAGAGAGTGTGATGGAATACTTTTCGTCGGTCTATGAGCTGAAATGTAACGAGTGTGGCAAGCGTTTCGGCAATCGCCCACTCTCCGGCTGCCCTGACTGCTTTGCCCCACTTGAGATTGCCTACGATCTGGAGCAGGTCCGTGGAAAGTTCACGCGCGAGTCCGTCGCTGCGGGTCCGCACAACATCTGGCGCTATGCGGCGCTTCTCCCCATCCCCGAGGGCTTCCAGCCCGATCTGCCGGTCGGCTTCACGCCGCTGCTGCGCGCCCGCAATCTTGGCAAGCGCGTCGGCGCCACCAATCTTTACATCAAGAATGACGCCGTCTGCTTCCCGACGCTCTCCTTCAAGGACCGCGTCGTCTCGGTCGCGCTCGCGAATGCGCAAAAGTTCGGCTTTGAGACCGTCGGTTGCTCGTCGACCGGCAACCTCGCCAACTCGGTCGCCGCACAGGCCGCGCGTCTGGGCATCAAGGCGTGCATCCTGATCCCGGCGGACCTCGAGCCGGCGAAGATTCTGAATACACTCGTCTACAACGCACGCCTGGTGCGGATCGACGGCAACTACGACCATGTGAACCGTCTCTGCACGCTGGTGGCGGACGAGTACAGCTACGGCTTCGTGAACGTGAACCTCCGTCCCTACTACGCCGAGGGTTCGAAGACGGTGGGGTATGAGATCGCCGAGCAGCTCGGCTGGAAGCTCCCCGACAACATCGTCTGCCCGATGGCCGGCGGCTCGCTGATTCGCAAGATTCGCAAGGCCTTCAATGAACTGATTACGCTGGGTCTGGTCGAGGATAAGCCGGTACGCTTCTTCGGTGCGCAGGCGACCGGCTGCTCGCCGATCTCGCAGTCGGTCAAGCAGGGATGGGATTACATCGAGCCGCAGAAGCCGAACACGATCGCTCGTTCGCTGGCGATCGGGAACCCGGCGGACGGCCCGGCTGCGTCGAAGATGATTCAGGGAACCGGCGGCTGGGCGGAGGACGTCTCCGATGTCGAGATCGTCTCCGGCATCCAGGAACTCGCTGAGACCGAGGGAATCTTCACCGAGACCGCCGGCGGCGTCACCACCGCCGTCACCGCTCGCCTGATCCAGCAGGGTCGCATCGGCAAGGATGAGGTCACGGTCGCGGTCATCACCGGTAACGGCCTGAAGACCACCGACGCGCTCGCTGGCCGATTCACGCATCTGGACTCGCGCGCTGTGCGCCCGCGTCTATCCGACTTTGCTGCGTACCTCGAAGAGCTCGATGGCGCGACGAACCAGAAACCCGAACTAGAACCCGCAGGAGCCTACTGATGTCTTTCAAAGTGATTCTTCCGACCGCCTTTGTCCGCCATACCGACGGTCAGAAGCAGCTCGTCTCAACCGCCGCCAATCTCCCCGGACTCGTCTCCGAGATCGACACGACCTTCCCGGCGCTCGCTACCCAGATCAAGGATGAGAACGGCAAGATCCGTCGCTTCATCAACATCTACGTCAACGACGAAGATATCCGTTTCCTCGGCGGTGATACCTACGCCTTTCAGGATGGAGACGAGGTCATGTTGATCCCGTCCATCGCCGGCGGCTGCTAGAAGCGGGAATCGAGACTATTTTAAACCTGCGAGCAACGAATGGCGGCATTCGTTGCTCTCACTATTTGTTGCCGATTGCGCGGGCTGCGACGATCGCCAAACAGAAAGCAGGTCTCCCATGTTTCTTATTCTCGCCGTCGTTTTGATCGTTCTCTGGCTGGGTGGCTTCACCATCATGCACGTCAGCAGCTTTGCGATCCATATCCTTCTGCTGTTCGCCCTGATCTCCATCATCATGCACTTTGTCAGTGGCCGTCGAACGGTCTAACCGCCGCCATAACGTCTTCAGGCAAAGCAAAAGGCCAGACTCTTTCGAGTCTGGCCTTTTGCTTTGTTCGTCTTGCACCCAACTATTGATGCGCGGGATGAGATGCTGGCATCACCGGCGGAATCACATTCGCCAGCACGGCCGGGGTGTCCTCGTCGAGCGCGGTGAGCTTCTCTTCGAGCGCGATCTTCAACACCTCATCCATCTGCTCGACGAAGTGCAGTTTCATCGTGTTCTTGATGAGGTCGGGCAGATCGGCCAGATCCTTGCGGTTATCGGCAGGGAGCACCGCCTCGAAGATGCCCGCGCGGTGTGCCGCCAGCAGCTTCTCCTTCAGGCCGCCGATCGGCAGCACCTTGCCCCGAAGGGTGATCTCGCCCGTCATGGCGATGTCGCGGCGCACCTTGATCTTGGTGAGCGCGCTGGCAAGGCCGGTGGCGATGGTGATGCCGGCCGACGGACCGTCCTTCGGCGTGGCTCCTTCCGGCACGTGAACATGAATGTCGATGTGCCGGTAGAAGTCCTTGGTCAGCCCCAGGTGATTGGCGCGCGAGCGGATGTAGGTGAGCGCGGCCTCGGCCGACTCCTTCATCACGTCGCCAAGCTGGCCGGTCGCGGACATCTTACCCTTGCCTTCGAGCACCTGCACCTCGGTCTGGAGGATCGTACCGCCAACCGATGTCCACGCAAGCCCAGTCACAAGTCCAACCTCGCTGGCCGCCTGTACCTCGGAGTCGCGGAACTTCGCCGTGCCGAGCAGATCTTCGACCGTCTCGCCGGTAACCTTTTCGGTGTGCTCCGGTCCGTTCTGCACGACCCTGCGGGCGATCTTGCGGCCTACATTGCCGATCTCACGTTCGAGGTTGCGGACGCCCGCCTCGCGCGTGTAGTAGCGAATGATCGACTTCAGGGCCGAGTCGTCGATCGAGAACTGGTCCTCGGTCAGGCCGTTGCCTTCGCGCTGCTTCTTGACGAGGTACTGGCGGGCGATCTCCAGCTTCTCGACCTCGGTGTAACCGTGCAACCGAATGATCTCCATGCGGTCCTGCAGCGGCCCCGGGATGGTGTCGAGAACATTGGCCGTGGCGACGAAGAGCACCTGCGAAAGATCGTACTCGACATCGAGATAATGATCCTGGAAGCTCGTGTTCTGTTCCGGGTCGAGGACCTCGAGCAGGGCACTGGCCGGATCGCCGCGGAAGTCCGAGGCCATCTTGTCGATCTCGTCCAGCATGAAGACCGGATTCTTGGTCCCGGCCTTCTTCATCGACTGGATCACCTGACCGGGAAGGGCGCCGATGTAGGTGCGACGATGCCCGCGAATCTCGGCCTCGTCGCGCACGCCGCCCAGCGACATGCGGACAAACTTGCGGCCGGTGGCCTTGGCGATCGACTGGCCGAGCGAGGTCTTGCCGACGCCCGGAGGTCCGACAAAGCAGAGGATCGAGCCCTTGGGATTCTTGACGAGCTGGCGCACCGCCAGGAATTCGAGGATGCGCTCCTTGATCTTTTCGAGGCCGTAGTGGTCCTCGTTCAGAATCTGCTCCGCGTGCTCAAGCGAACGAATCTCCTTCGAGCGTTTCTTCCACGGCACGGCCAGCAGCCAGTCGAGGTAATTGCGGCTCACGGTCGACTCGGCCGACATCGGCGGCATGGCTTCGAGCTTCTTGAGCTCCTGCAGGCTTTTGTCGAGGACATCCTTCGGCATGCCGGCGGCTTCAATCTTCTTCTTCAGCTCGTCGTACTCCGACTTTTCGCCCTTGCCGAGCTCCTTCTGGATGGCCTTGATCTTCTCGTTGAGGTAATACTCCTTCTGGGCCTTCTCCATCTGGCGCTTCACGCGCGACTGGATGGTGCGGTCCATGTTGAGCTTCTCGATGGCCAGGTCGAGCACGTCGGCGACCTGCGAGAGGCGCGATTCCGGGTCGAATACATCCAGCAGCGCCTGCTTCTCCTCAATGGAGAGCTGCAGGTTGGCGGCGATGGTGTCGGCCAGCTTCGCGGGTTCGTCGGCCCGTACGCTGGCGGCCATGGTCTCGTAGTTCAGACTTTGCTGCAGCTTCACGTACTGCTCGAAGAGCGTGTGGACGCGCTGCATGAGGCCTTCAACCTGCGGGGTGAGGTCGAGATGGGTGCGGCCGGTTTGGACCGTCGCGACGAAGAAGCCGTCCTCGTCGTTGATCTCGGTGGCGCGTCCGCGCTCGATGCCTTCGACCAGCACCTTGATATTGCCGTCCGGCATCTTTACGCTCTGGACGATGTTGCCGATGGTGCCGACCTCGAAGATGTCGTCGGCGCTGGGCTCGTCGACCGAGGCGTCATGCTGGGTTGCAAGAAAGATCTTTCGATCGCCGGTGAGCGCCTCTTCGAGCGCGCGAACGCTGGATTCGCGGCCTACGACGAAGGGCGTCATCATGTGGGGAAAGATCACCATGTCCCGGATGGGCATCATGGGTAGCTTCCGTACGTCGCCGCTCAGAGTTTGCTTGGCTGGACTTTTCATTGTTCTCCTGAGATTAGACGTGGTCGGCAACTGGAACGATGCAACCCCGGCATCCTGCGTTCAAGCGATTGTAATGCGTTTCCCCTCTGCAATACAGCAGCCCAGTGAGGATTGATTTGGCAGGGCCAAAAGAAGAGCCGGGGAGCGCATTGCGCCACCCGGCTCGTGTTTCTTTTGAAGCGGTTCTAGCCAGCCTTTTCGAGCAGCATCGGCAGAGTCAAAGCATGCTTCTTCACCATCTCGGCGGTGATCGAAAGATCCTTGACCTTCTTGTTGCCGGGCACGAAGTACATCAGGTCGAGCATCAGCTCCTCGAGGATCATGCGCAGGCCGCGTGCGCCGACCTTGCGCTGCAGGGCCTCGCGTGCGATCTCGCGGGCAGCCTCGTCGGTGAAGGTCACCTTCACGCCTTCATAGTCGAAGAGCTTCTGATACTGCTTTAGAATCGCGTTCTTCGGCTTGGTGAGGATGTCGATCAGCGCAGCCTCGTCCAGTTCGTTCAGGATGCCGAGAACAGGGAGGCGGCCGACAAACTCCGGAATCAGGCCGTACTTGAGCAGATCCTGCGGTTCGGCCTGGCGTAGTAGCTCCGCGTCGCGCTGCGCACGAATCGGCGTGATATCGGGGTTGCTGCCATCTGCCGGGGGAGCCGTCTTGAAGCCGAGAGCCTTCTTGCCAACGCGGCGTCCAATCACCTTTTCGAGGCCGACAAACGCGCCGCCGCAGATGAAAAGGATGTTCGTGGTGTCGACAGCGGTGAACTCCTGATGTGGATGCTTGCGTCCGCCCTGCGGCGGAACGTTTGCGACCGTGCCTTCGAGCAGCTTCAGCAACGCCTGCTGCACGCCTTCGCCGGAGACGTCGCGCGTGATCGAGGGATTCTCGTCCTTGCGTCCGATCTTGTCGATCTCGTCGATGTAGATGATGCCGCTCTGCGCGCGGGCCACATCGCCATCGGCAGCCTGCAACAGCTTCAGGATGATGTTTTCGACGTCCTCGCCGACGTAGCCGGCCTCCGTCAAAGTCGTCGCGTCGACGATCGCGAAGGGAACATCGAGCACCTTGGCAAGCGTCTGAGCCAGCAGGGTCTTGCCCGAGCCGGTCGGCCCGACGAGCAGGATGTTGGACTTGGATAGCTCCACATCGTTGCCGCGGGTCTTATTCATCTGGATGCGCTTGTAGTGGTTATAGACAGCCACGGCAAGCTTCTTCTTGGTCTGGTCCTGGCCGATCACATACTCGTCGAGGAAGGTCTTGACCTCCTGCGGCTTGGGCAGGTGGGCCGGCGCAGCGCCCGCGGGCGCCTCCGAACGGTCGTCTTCGAGGATGGAGTTGCACACCGCGACGCACTCGTCGCAGATGTAGGCGCGTGGATAGTCCGATGGCGACGAGATGAGCTTGGCTACGGCATCCTGCGATTTATGGCAGAACGAGCAGCGTAGCGATTCGTCCGAGCCTCTTTGCGTTTTCATAGTTCGTGGGGCCTCTGGTTAACCATGCGTCGTACGTTGCTTAGTTTACACCTTATTCAACATCGCCCGGAGAAGCGAGGGGCGCCGGGAGAGTATCCTGAGGTACTGCCAACCCTCTTGAAATAAAAAGGAAACGACGTGGAAACGCCCGAACCGTACGGGTCCGGGCGCTGCCTGCGGGTGTGGAAGAACAGCTACTAACTGCGAGGCCGATCGATGATTTCGTCGATGATCCCGTACTCCTTGGCCTGCGGAGCGGTCATGATGAAGTCGCGCTCGACGTCGCGCTCGATCTGAGACAGCGGCTGACCAGTGCTCTTGCTCATCAGGGTATTGGTGATCTCGCGAATGCGCAGAATCTCGCGAGCGTGGATGTCGATGTCGGTCGCCTGACCGCTCAGCCCGCCCATGGACGGCTGGTGGATCAGGATGCGGGAGTTGGGCAGCGCGAACCGCTTGCCCTTGTTTCCAGCCATCAGCAGAAAGGCGCCCATGCTGGCGGCCTGTCCCAGGCAAAAGGTGACGACATCGTTCTTGATGTACTGCATGGTGTCGTAGATCGCGAGTCCGGCCGTGATGGAACCGC
Source organism: Granulicella rosea (assembly GCF_900188085.1). GTDB lineage: Bacteria > Acidobacteriota > Terriglobia > Terriglobales > Acidobacteriaceae > Edaphobacter > Edaphobacter rosea. The sequence continues at coordinate 392,331 of NZ_FZOU01000002.1, read as the reverse complement.
CGGGCGAGTTGATGTAGAGCTGGATGTCCTTCTCCGGGTCCTCGCCCGAGAGGAAGAGAAGCTGCGCGATGACGACGTTTGCGACGTTGTCATCGATGGGCGTGCCCAGGAAGATGATGTTGTCGCGAAGCAGGCGGCTGTAGATATCGTAGGCACGCTCTCCACGGCTGGTCTGCTCGATGACGCTCGGTATCAATGGCATTGTGTTTCCTCACTCTACGGTTGGTACGGTTGCGGTTGCTCGCGGCCCGTAAAGGCTAGGCCGCGATCTTTTCGTAGAGCACGGTTCCGGTCTTCTCGCGGCGCATCTGCTCGCGCATGCGATCGATACCGCCATCCTTCGTCATGCGCTCGCGCAGTGTCTCGAGCGGCTCACGGGTCTGGAGGGACATCATCATGATCTCGCGATCGAGCTCGTCGTCCTCAACCACGACATTCTCGGCCTCGGCGATCTTATCGAGGATCAGCGACGCCTTCACTTCGCTGATGGCCTGATCGCGCTGAGCGGCGCGCAGACGAACGAAGTCGAGCTTGCGCATCTCGTCCGACGTCATACCCTGCTGGGCGAGCGCGCGGAGACCGCGGTCGAGACGCGCGTCGATCTGCTGCTGCACGAAGGTCTCGGGAACAGGGAAGATGAACTTGGCGATCAGCTCTTCGAGCATCTTCTCCTTCGCCTGATTCTCGGCCTGCTCCTTCTTCTGGGCGACGGCGCGCTCACGAAGCTCGGTCTCGAACTGCTCCCACGTCTCGTAGTTGCCGAACTGCTTGGCAAGCTCCGCATCCTTCTCGGGGAAGGTCTTCTTCTTGATCGCGCTCAGGGTCACATCGTAAGAGACGGTCTGGCCGGCCAGACGAGGCTCGCCGAAGTCCGCCGGGTAGGAGACCTCGAAGTTCATCTCCTGCCCGACCTTCTGGCCGCGCAGCGCGTCCGAGAACGCCTTCAGGGTGTTCGAACCGCCAACCTCGATCAGCACGTTCTCGCCGGTGATCGGCTCGGTGACGGTCGCGTTCTCGGCGCCATCCTCGGTAACGACCTGCGCGGCGTCCTTCACGATGCCTTTGAACTGAATCTCGGCCCAGTCGCCGTCGACGAGTTCGCGCTCTTCCTCGACCGGCTCGACCGTTCCGACGTTGTCCATGATGCGCGCCAGCTCGGCCTGATACTCCAGCTCGGAGAGCTCGGTGTTCGGGCGCGTGACGGCAATCGCGTCATAACCGGTGATATCGAGCTCGGGCAGAACCTCGAACGCAGCCTTGAACTGCAGCGGCGCGCCATCCTCCAGCAGCAGATTGGTCAACTGCGGCTGCGAGACCGGGCTGATCTTCTGCTCGACGATCGCCTGACGGAAGCGCTCGGAGACGAGCGTATCCAGAACCTCCTGGCGGACGTCCTTCGAGAAGCGGCTCTTGATGACCGACTCCGGCACCTTTCCGACGCGGAAGCCCGGAATGCGGGCGAGCTTCTGGTACTTCTTTACAACGCTCGCGAAGGCCTTCGACACGGTCTCGGCATCGACTTCCACCGAGATCTCGCGCATCAGCTCGGGATTGAGCGATGGGCCATGATTGTGGCCGGCATGGTCGTGATCGTGCGCATGATCGTGATCGTGGGTGTGCTCGTGCGTGGTTGCTGCCTCTGGCTGAGTCTCGGCCAGTTCGTTCGTCTCAATTGTCTCGGTCGGGTTCAAAGTCATGCCTTCTTATGGCGCGTGAATATGCCGCGGCGCTCGCGTACGAGGCGCATAGGCGGCGAATCGCCTTACTCCACTGTACGGTTGTTGGCGGCACAGGGTCAAACGCCAGCCGGCGGATATCATGAGGATTGTGCGTGTCCCTGCAACTCCCAACCCCGCGGAAGCCCTGCTCCGCATTCAAGAGCAGATCATCGAGTGCGAGCTTTGCCCGCGGCTACGGCTCTACTGCGCCGGCCTGGCCGAGACGCGGCGGCGCGCCTATCAGGATCAGGTCTACTGGTCGCGACCGGTGCCGGGCTTTGGCGACCCCAGGGCTCGGGTGCTGATCCTCGGTCTGGCGCCCGGCGCCCACGGAGCCAACCGCACCGGGCGGCCCTTCACCGGCGACGGCTCGGGCGACTTCATGTATCCGATCCTGCACGAACTGGGCTTCGCCACGAAGCCGAAGGCGATCTCACGCGACGACGGTCTGCGGTTGAAGCAGGCCTGGATCGCCTCCGTCGTACGCTGCGCGCCGCCGGGAGACAAGCCGACGCCGCAGGAGATTCGCAACTGCTCGGTCCACCTGACGCGCGAGATCGCCGCGCTGCACAAGGTGCGCGTGGTCGTTTGCCTGGGAAAGATCGCGTGGGACGGATATCTGGCCCATCTGCTGGGCGAGGGAACGATCGAGCGCCGGTCGGCCTACACCTTTGGCCATGGCGCGGAGTACAAGTTGCCGAACGGGCTGACGCTGCTGGGCAGCTACCACCCGTCTTTGCGCAATACCAACACCGGCAGGCTCGATGCGACGATGTTCGCGCGCGTCTTCGTCAGGGCGCGGGAGCTTGCCGGACTCTAGTTAGATTGAACTCTGCTCCTCGAATACGGTGAGAGCAACGAAGGCGGGGGCAATCACGGCGGCGAGAAAAACAATGACGATCAACAAGTTGTGCATGGGGTGGCCCTCACTGCACTGAAAGTATCCCGGGGAGGATTGTTGTGCATAACTAATTGTGCACTAGGGGTAACCAAACAGGGAACACTTTTCTTTTTTCCGCATCGGGAAATGTCGGCGAATGTTCGCAACATAGAAACTTGCTTCCGGCATTTTTTTGTCCAACCTATTTCCTCTATCTCTACTCCAATCAGTTGAGAAGTTGGTACAAAATCTCTGAGGTGACATACATGTCTTTGAAGAATCTGGCATTTGCATTTGGAATCGGCGCTGCCGCTGGGGCCGCCGTTGCTCTGTTGTATGCGCCGCAGACCGGAACCGTGACGCGCAAGAAATTGAAGCGCAGTGCGGAAGACGCGGGCGACTACCTCGAAGACGCTGCCGGTTACCTGAAGGATCAGGCCGATAAGCTCTCGAAGGAAGCGCAGAAGCTCGCCAAAAAGACCAAGGGCCAAGTAGAGGACGCCGTCGACCAGGCCGGCGACCTCGTCGCCAGCGCGGTCAAGTCGGCCAAGGCGCTGGTTTAGTCTTACAGCCATTTCAACGATAAGATTCCCTGCGGGGATGACCGCGAGAGGCATTCGGCGCTCTCGTCTGTCAATCCCGCAGGGAATCTTCTTTTTTGCTTTTGAAGCTACGGCTCAGGCGGACCGACCGTAATCACAAAGTAAGCCAGCGTCCCTTCGCCGGCATTTCGAATCCAGTGCTTGTCACCCGCGCAGACGAGGCCGACATCGCCGACCTCCATCTTGTGGGTTTCGCCGTTGATAAAGAGTTCGCCGACGCCCTCGCGCACGCACCATATCTCGTTGTGGAGATGCGTGTCGACCGGCTCGTGGAGCGCCCCGGGCTCCTGGATGGTCTCATGCATCTCGATCCGGATATTCCCGGCCTGGAGCATGCCGATCAGATAGCGGTGCGAGACGCGCTTCGGCAAACTGCCATAACCGGGGCCAGGCTTGAAGGTTCCCGAGGTCAGCGTCTTCAGCTCCTTCTGCTTCGGCTTGGGATCCTGTCCAGCGGGACCGGTGTACTGGGCTTCCGATTCCTTGGCGGCGAGTGTAGCCATGGCGAGAAACGCCGGAGCCATGGCGGAGAACTGTCTGCGATCCATAAGTGGTAGAACCTCCGCCGAGAAAGATACACGAACAAACGAAGCCCCGGCCAATGATGACCGGGGCTTCGTTTGTTTGCAATGCTAGATTGGTTAGACCGCCGTAAGAGCCAGTCCCGACGCCTTCTCTTCGGAGTCCGACAGAATTGGACGGTAGAAGAGCTGGTTATTGTCCAGGTAGACCTCGAGGAACGCAGGACGCTCCTTGATGCCGCCGGCGATCAGCGCCTCCGAGAGCGGGTCTTCGACGAAGCGCTGCAGCGCGCGACGCAGCGGACGAGCTCCGTAGGTGCGGTCGGAGGCCGTCTTCGCCAGAATGTAGCGCTTGGCGTCGTCGTTGACCGAGATGGTGATCGCTTTGTGAACGAGGTTGACGTTCAACTGCGCGACCAGCAGCTCCAGGATCTGCATCAGGTCCGATTCAGAGAGCGAGGTGAAGATGATGATCTCGTCCAGACGGTTGAGGAACTCGGGGTTGAAGGTCCGCTTGACCTCACCCTTTACCAGCTCTTCCATCTTTTCGAGGACCATCTCGTTCTTCTCGCTCTGGAAGCCGAGACCCTGCTGCTTCTGCAGGTGCTTGGCCCCGATGTTCGAGGTCATGACGATGATCGTGTTCTTGAAGTCGACCGTGTTGCCCAGACCATCGGTCAGCTGGCCGTCTTCAAAGACCTGCAGGAGCAGGTTGTAGACATCCGGGTGAGCCTTTTCGATCTCGTCGAGCAGAACGACGGAGTAAGGAGAACGCTTGACCCGCTCGGTGAGCTGGCCGCCCTCCTCGTAGCCGACGTAGCCCGGAGGCGAACCGATCAGCTTCGAGACGGAGTGCTTCTCCATGAACTCCGACATGTCAAATCGAATCAACGACTTCTCGGAGCCGAAGAGGAACTGCGCGAGCGTCCGCGCCATCTCCGTCTTGCCGACGCCGGTGGGTCCGAGGAACAGGAAGCTGCCGATCGGGCGGGCAGGATTCTTGAGGCCCGCACGCGAGCGACGGATCGCGCGCGAGAGGGCAGAGATCGCCTTCTCCTGCGAGATGACGCGCTTGTGGAGCTCTTCTTCCACACGCAGCAGGCGCTGCATCTCCTCCTCTTTCAGCGACGACATCGGTACGCCGGTCCAGCGGCTGACCACATCCTCGATGTCCTCGCGCGTCACGATGCCCGCCGAGGAGTCGTCGAGGTGATACTTGTCGCGCAACGCACGAAGGTTCTCACGTTCTTTGCGCTCCTCGTCCGAGTAGAAGCGCGCCTTTTCGAACTCGTGGTTCGCGATGGCGTTCTCCATCCGGTGGACGATGAACTTGATGCGCTTCTGGACCTCGGTCAACTCCTCGGGCAGCGAGGTCTGGCGCAGCTTGACGCGTGCGCCGGCCTCGTCGATCAGGTCGATGGCCTTGTCCGGCAGGAAGCGATCCGGAATGTAGCGGCTGGAGTGCGAGACCGAGAAGGTGATCGCCTCGTCGGTGTAGCTGACGGCGTGAAACTTCTCGTACTTGTCCTTGATGCCCATGATGATCTTGATCGCATCCTCTTCATTCGGAGGAGGAACCTTGACCGCCTGAAAACGACGCTCGAGCGAACGATCTTTCTCGATGGACTTTCGGTACTCGGCTGGCGTGGTGGCGCCGATGCACTGAATCTCGCCACGGCTGAGCGCCGGCTTCAGGATGTTGGCGGCGTCGAGCGAACCCTCGGCCGAACCGGCGCCGACTAAGGTGTGCAGCTCATCGATAAACACAATGGAATTAGGGTTTTCGACCAATTCCTTCATGATGGTCTTGAGGCGTTCCTCAAACTGGCCGCGATACTTGGTGCCCGCGACGATGAGAGAAAGATCGAGCGCCAGAACTCGCTTGTCGGCGAGGAAGCTGGGCACCTCGCCATCGGCGATCTTCTGCGCCAGGCCTTCGACGATCGCGGTCTTGCCCACGCCCGGCTCGCCGATCAGGACGGGATTGTTCTTCGTCCGGCGGCAGAGGATCTGGATGACGCGGTCGACCTCGGCGTCGCGGCCGATCATCGGGTCGAGCTGCTGGTCCATGGCGGACTGCGTCAGGTCGCGCGAGAACTCCGCGAGCATGCTTTGCTCGCCGCGCGCCTGCTTGCCGCCGCTGCCGGCCTGCATGGGCGCCTTCTCCTGCGTGGTGCGCTGCAGCTCCTCGCGGATGGCGGGCAGGCGCAGGCCGCGCTCCTGCAGGATCTCGGCGGCGAAGCATTTTTCTTCGCGCAAAAGGCCGAGCAGCAGGTGTTCTGTGCCGATGTGCTTATGCGAGAGCCGTTCGGCCTCTTCGGCCGCATAGGCGAGCACGCGCTTGCATTCGTTTGAGAGTGGAAGGTCGACCGAGGTCGAAACCTTCTCGCGGATGGTGGTGTGGCCTTCAATCTGCTTCCGAATGGATTCCACCGAGGCGTGCGACCGCAGGAAACGATTCGTAAGAGCCTTGTCCTCCCGCAGCAGACCGAGCAGAAGATGCTCCGTCTCGATGTAAGGCGACCCAAACTGACTGGCCTCATAGCGTGCGAAGAAAATCACACGCCGCGCCTTCTCCGTATAGCGTTCGAACATGTTCCCCCTTCAACCGGCCCGCCAGCCCGAAGACTGGAGAACCGTGGTCCCAGTGCTGTACTGCGCGCTCCGGCCGATCCGGAGCTCTCAAACAAAAGAGACAACTTTAACAGTGTATTCGCCTACGGGGTGTAAGCGAAAGCCCGGCAAAAGTTATGCATACACTAACAGCACAGCCGTTAGACGTGGGCTGTGCAAATCCGGCGCCAAACTTTGTGCGGAATAGATTTGGTGTGGTCAATGCTGTTGCTCGCGAAGGATCGACCGCGCCAGAGCCTCCGGGGTGATTCTGTCTGCTTCGTCCGGCTTGACGCCGGCGAGGATCACCTTGCTTGCGCTGGATAATGGGAGCGCAACCGAGGTGGATACGCGGCTTTGCATGAGCCTTCGCCACCACGGCTGCCCGGGATCTTCCGGCTGAAGATCTGGAAGTTGACGGGCCAGGCGCTTGTCGACGCGTCCAATGCCGAGGATCAGGTGCTCCACCTCGATGGAGGTTGCGCCTGCACGGCTTGCCTCGTAGCGGGCGAAGAAGATAACGCGCTTTGCATCCTCCGAGTATTTCTCAAACACCGTTACACCTCCGGCTCCAACCTTCCGTCGCGCAATCGTAGCATCCGGTCGCAACGTGCGGCGAACTCCAGATTGTGAGTGACCAGCACGCTGGTGAGACGGTGTGTGCGATGAAGGGTCTGGAGAAGGGTGAAGACCGCCTCGGACGTCTTGCCGTCGAGATCGCCGGTCGGTTCGTCGGCCAGCAGCAGCTTCGGCTCGGTGACCAGCGCACGGGCGAGCGAGACGCGCTGCTGTTCGCCGCCGCTCAGCTCGCCGGATCGGTTGTCGAGCCGCCCGCCGAGGCCGACCTCGTTCAGCCACTTCGCGGCTTTCTCCATCGCCTGGCCGCGCCGTTCGCCGCGAGCAAGCAAGGGCATGGCGACGTTCTCCTGCGCGGTGAACTCCGGCAGCAGGTAGTGAAACTGCCAGACGTAGCCGACCGACCGGTTGCGGAACTCGGACGCCTGTCGGGTGTTGAGCTGGCTGAGGCGTATGTCGCCGAAGTGAACATCGCCCGAGGTCGGGCGGTCGAGCGCGGCGAGCAGATGCAACAGCGAGCTCTTGCCCGCGCCGCTCTCGCCGACGATGGCGACCATCTCGCCCGGCTGAATCGTCAGGTCGAGGTCGCGGAAGAGCGTGAGGTCGCCCGCGCTGCGTCCCGCGACGGCAGGGTAGAGCTTGGTGAGGCCGACGGCCTGCATGATTGGGGCTTCGGTCATGAAGGCTCCGCTCCCGCGTGACCGGGATAGGTGCCGAGCGCAATAGCGATCCGATTCCACGCATTGATCGTCGTGATGGCGAGGGTGAGGTTCACGGTCTCGACCTCGGTGAAATGCGCGCGAACCTCGTTATAGACAGGGTCCGGCGCATGACCGTCCTGAATGTTCGTGACGGCCTCGGTCCAGGCCAGCGCCGCTCGTTCGCGATGCGTGTAGGCCTCGGATGCTCGCCAGTCGGCCAACTCGGTAATACGGCCGGACGTCTCGTTCAGCTTGCGCAGCTCGGCGGTGTGCAGGTGGATGCAATACTCGCAGCCGTTCAGCAACGAGGCAAGCAGGCGGACGAAGCCGAGCAGGTTCGGCTCCAACTGCGAGCCGGTGCTGACGTAATGCTCCATCGCCCGCATCTGGGCCAGACCTTCGGGGGCTAGATCGGGATACTTCAGTCTTGCTGGCATTGACGCACTCCTCAGATGAGTCCACTCCATCGGATGCTACTCATACCGCAAAGCCTCCGCTGGCAGCACCTTCGCAGCTGAACTGCTTGGATAAAGCGTAGCGATCAGACTCACTCCCAGCGACACCGCAGCGACAATCAACGCGTCGGTAATCTTCGGCGCGAAGGGCAGGTAGTCGATGGAGTAGACCGCCGCGTCGAGCGGAAAGCGATAGTGCCCGCCGAACCAGCTTGCGCCGTAGCCGACAATCAGACCGACGCTCGTGCCGATCAGCGAGATCAGCAGCCCCTGTAGCAGGAAGACGCGCCGAACCTGAGCCGCGGTGACGCCGAAGCTCATCATCACGGCGATGTCCTTCGTCTTCTCCATCACCATCATCGTCAGCGCGATCAGGATGTTCAGCGCGGCGACACAGACGATCAGGGCCAGCACGATGAACGTCACGATCTGTTCGAGCTTCAGCGCGCGGAAGAGCTCGCGGTTCTGCTCCATCCAGTTCGTCGCCTGAAAGCCGGGGCCAGCCGAGCGCTCGATCTCCTTGCCGATCCGGTCGGCGTGGTAGAGATCGTCGACCTTGAAGCTGATGACCGAGATCAGGTCCGGCTCGCTGAAGAGCCGTTGCGCGTCCGTCAGACGCAGGAAGGCATAGCTGGAGTCGTACTGGTAAAAGCCCGAGGCGAAGATTCCCGAGACCGTGTACCGCTGGTAGCGCGGCACCAGGCCCAGCGGAGTGAGTTCGCCCTGGGGGCTGGTGACCAGCACCGTGTCGCCCACCGACGCGCCGATGCTCTCGGCAAGATCCTTGCCGATGACGATCGGCGGGATCGCCAGCGTATCCGGCCGGCAGGGATCGGCGCAGGAAACAGGTTCGAGGGACGCCGCCGAGCCCTTCTTGATCGCCTGCAGCAGGTCGCTGACCTTGCGCTCGTCCGACGGGACGATGCCCTTGATCAACCCGCCGCCCGACCTTGCGCCGCGCGAGATGAGCACCTGTCCGTAGAGTCCCGGCGCGGCGGCGGTAACGTGCGGCGTCGCCTTCAGGCGTTCGAGCAGCGGCTGCCACTGCCGGATGCCGTCGCCCGCGACGCGCATCAGCTCGACGTGCGCGGTCGAGCCCAGCAGCCGCTCCTGCAGGTCGCGCCGCATGCCGTTGGTGATCGCCAGCGCGATGATGAGCGAGGCGACGCCGGCCGCGACGCCCAGTACGGAGATGAGCGTGATGACGCCGATGACGGCCTGCCGGCGCTTGGCCCGAAGATAACGCGCCGCGATGAAAAGTTCGAATCTCACTCGTGTACCACTGCTTTCGCCGCGGCCATGTTCTCGAAGCGGTCGTAGACCCGGATGGCGATGACGTGGTCGCCGGTCTTTTCTTCCGGCTTCGGAAGGTCGGCGGTGAAGTCGTAGTGCTCGGCGAGCGAGTCCGAGAGGTGACCGGCGGGTTCGAGGTACTGCCAGGCGCCGCCGTCGATCGCGTACTCGGCGTGGGCGATGGGGCTGGTCGCGTCCTTCGCGTCGAAGGCAGCGTGAATCTTGCCGGCTTGCAACTTCGCGACGAGCGCGCCTGGGACGGGCGGCGTCGTGTCGATGGTGAAGGCGCCGCTCGCACGCTCGCCGGTGAGGGTGTCGGCGTCGACGTGGACAGGGGCGTCGCTGGCGACGATCTTCGCCGTGTAGACGCCGTCGGGCAGCAGGACGGAGTCGAAGCTGTAAAACTTATCGGTGATCCTGTCCTTCAGGAGCCGCCACGTCTGCTCGCCCTCGCCGCGATACCAGACGGCGAACATCAGGTCGTCGCCGTTGTCGTCATGGGCAGACCAGCGGATGGTGATCCCGGTGCGGTCCTTCTGCGCGCTGAGCGGTTGCGTGCCCGCGTCCTGCACGAAGCCGATGGCCTGCGCGACGTTTGCGGCGGGGAAGGTGACCTGCACGGTCTGGTTCGGCGTTGTGGCGGCGGTCGCGGCGACACGCGCGCCTGGGGCCACGACGACGTCGTCGACCACTGGCGCGACGTTGCGCGGCAGATAGTTCAGCGCGACGCCCTGCAGGCTGCCGCCGGGCTTCAGCACGGCCTTCCACTGGATATAGCGCGCGTCCGGCACGCCCGAGGCGGCGAGCGAATCTTCGTTCGGCGTGACCTTCTTCCAGTCGCTCCAGCCGTCGATGGGGTTGGGCACGTTGCCGCCACGCACCAGCAGGTCGAAGCTGGCGGGCGACGCGGAACGGACCTCGGGACGTCCCCAGCGGGAGAACTGCTGCGCGTCGAAGACCTCGCTGGTGAAGGCGGCGTCGGGGGCAGGCGCATCCGGCACGCGGAAGAGCTTGCCGCTGTTGCTGGACGCGACGAGCACGCCGCCAGCGACGGGCGCAAGCGCCATGGCCTGTGCAGCTTCGAGGTGAACGAGGTCGGTCAACGACTCGGCGCCGTTGCCATGCGTGTCGAATTTGTAGATGCGACCGTGGTTGCCGGTCGCGGCCAGTAAGGCGCCATCGTGCATGCCGAGCGCGTAGACCACATCGTCCTTCAGCGCCGCAAAGCGGGAGGGAAGGCCATCCGCGCCGATTCGGTAGATCTCCGATCCCTCGGGGATGAGCGTGTTCGAGCCTGCGGCGGAGGCCGAGCCCGGCTGCACAAAAGTGATGCTGACTCCAACGGCGCCAGTGACGGGCAGTGGCGGCAGCGAGGGCGCGCCCTTCGCGCCAACTCCCGCGGCGTAAACCACTCCTGCCGGATCGATCGCCAGCGCGGTGATCTCCCGGCGTGGCGCGGCATAGATGGCGAAGGGCTTCGCATCGGGCTGCGTCGTCGAGATCTTGTAGATGACGCCCGCGCCATCGGAGCCTGCCCACAGCGTGCCGTCCGGCGTGGCGAGCAGCGTGCGGATGTGCTGGTCCGCGGTCTTGAAGAGCAGACGGCTGACCGGCGCGCCGTGGCTCAGGTCCACGCGATAGACGGCTGCGGGTGCGCCCGCCGCGACGTAGACGGCCTTGCCGATGACGACCGCGTCCCAGATGTACTTCGGCTTCTCGGCGGTCTCGGCCGGGTCGAAGAGAATCGCCGGCGTACCGGCGCCGTCGGGCGCCACGCGATACAGCTTGCCGTCGGGCGAGGTTGCGACGAGTACGCCGCCATCCGGCAGCAGACGCAACGCCTGCACGGCGATTTCCTTGCCGCTGAAGATTTTGGTCGATTTGCCATCCGGCGTCACGCGCATCACGGCGGCGGAGCCAGACGCAGTGCCGCCGAGGCCGACGTACGCCACGCCCTTCGCGTCCGCCGCAAGCGACCAGATGTAGTTTCCGCCCGAGGTGTAGACCGGGGTAGCCAGCGGGCCGGGCTCGAGACGACCGTCGCCACGGATGGCCACGCCCTGATTCGTGCTGCGCTCCATCTCGTCGTAGCGGCTGGTGCTCCAGAGCTTTGTCCCCTGCGCAAGAGCGGCTGCGGGAAGGAGGGACGCCAATATCAGGATCGAGACACTTCGCATCATCTTGATCCTGAGTCTAACTGGTTTCGGCAACGGATCTCTGTGCGTACGTTACTGGGCGTCATTCTCGTAGTGGATTACGACAGACCCAGCATTCTGCTTATGAACGAACGTACGAGCACCTTCAGGCAGACGTACGCTCAGATGCTGTGAGTCGGTCCACTCGACCGCGATCGGAAGAATTCCGTTCGAGTCCACACCTGCAGCCCCGTGATTGCTGTCCGCGATCATGACCAGTTCGCGCTCACTGACATCGAACGGATCGAACTTTGAGGACTGCTTTACGACTGCGAGCCGAGTGCTAAAGTCCGTGGTAGCGCCACAGTCATAGTCATACAGGACCGCTCGAAGCTTTCCCTCAGGAGAGTTGAACGCTTGAAAACCATGGCTACCGCACATTTGCCGATCAGAAAATTCGTACGCAAAGAATACGACAACCGACGCGCAGGCGAGGCCCAGACCGAGCAAGGTGAGCAGTACATATCTAAATGTACCGCTCTGCCTCTCGAACCATCTGAAAGCACTAATTTCCATCCTAATGAAGACTCAAAGTTCTAGACGGGAGTCGTCGATGGCCAGGCGAACGTTGCCGTCCGCCTTGGTCAGTCGGCGGACTGCCTCCATCTTGTCGACGCCGGCCTTCAACATCACCAGCGCGATCGGAATCGACTTACCCGCGGACTTGATGGTCCGAATAGCCGTCTCGCGGTCAATCTTGCAAACATGCATCAGCACGCGAATGCCGCGCTCGACCAGTTTGGCGTTCTTCATGTGGACGTTGACCATCAGGTTCTCGTACACATAGCCGAGACGCGTCATCGCGCCCGTCGTGATCATGTTCAGAACCATTTTCTGCGCGGTCGACGCCTTCATGCGCGTCGAGCCGGAGATCACCTCGGGGCCGACCTCCACAATAATGCTCGTGTCGGAGACATCTGCCAGGGGAGTATCGGTATTGCAGGTGACGCAGGCGGTCTTGGCGCCGCGAGCGCGTGCATATTCGACGGCGCCCACCACGTACGGTGTGCGTCCGCTGGCCGAGACGCCGATGATCACATCCTTGCGCGTAGGACGACGGCGGGCGATATCCCGCTGACCGATCTCCGGCGAATCCTCATTCACGTCCGAGGCGGATGCAAGCGCCTTGGGGCCGCCGGCCATGATGTACTGCACCTGCGAGGGAGAGGTAGAAAATGTCGGCGGGCACTCGCTGGCGTCGAGCGACGAGATGCGTCCGCTCGAACCCGCGCCGACGTAGATCAGACGTCCGCCATCGCGCAGGGCGCGAGCGACCGTATCGATGACGATAGCGATCTCGGGCAGAGCCTTCTTCACCGCGGCCGCGACCTTCGCGTCCTCGTGGTTGATGATACGTGCTATTTCGAGCGCGGACTTGGTGTCCAGGCCTTCGGAGGCGCTGTTGGCGCTCTCGGTTGCGAGTCCAAATAGATCAGTCGGGCCGCGTGGGGCCGACCGTTCGGGCTTTTCCGGATTCTCCACGGGCGCTTGCTCGATCATGGTCACAGTTGCCATATGTTTTCGCCGTCTTCCGTAGCGAGTTTACCTGTTCAACACGTCAGATGCATCAAACAAGCCGCAGAGCAGTATAGCCAGAGGTAATGTCTGCCGTTGCGCGTTCGATTCTCTGGCACAATCAAATAAGGTATGCGCTCATTCTGACACACCCTTGCTACGAGTCAATCTTTATCCCGGATTCTTTTCAGGACGACGTTAAGTGGGTTCAGAGATTACGATACATGCTAGCGGGTCAGCGCGTTTATTGGAAGACGGTTGATGAGATGAGAAGGGTCGAAGTGCAGGAAAAGCCGTCCGAAATGCAAGATCCCGGTGGACTGGGAGTTTCGCCGCCAGCGAGGGAAAAGTCCGGTATTCGCGCATGGCTGCGCGATCTGGCATTGTCGATCGGCGTCTCGGCGTTCATCATCGTCTTTCTTTACCAGCCGGTGCGGGTCGAAGGCACCAGCATGCTTCCTCTGCTCGAGGATCAGGATCGTTTATTCATCAACAAGATGGCCTTCCGGATTGGCGATATTCAACGTGGCGATGTGGTCGTCTTCCAGTATCCGCGCGATCACTCCAAGAGCTATATCAAACGAGTAATCGGGCTGCCGGGCGACCGCGTGCGTATCGATCATGGCCGTGTCTACGTCAATGGCGAAACGAAGGTCGAGAAGTACGTTCCGCCCCGCTTCATGGACGACCGCTCGCAGCCCGAGATGACGATTCCCAACAAGGAATACTTCGTCATGGGAGATCACCGCTCCATTTCGAGCGATAGCCGCGATTTCGGGCCGGTCGAGCGCAGTCTGATCTATGGGAAGGCGGCGTTCGTCTACTGGCCGATCGAACAGCTTGGGGTGGTTCGTTAGCCTGGGTTTCGGGCCGCGAGTGCGGCGGAACAACGCAGCGACCGATCCGCGCATCACATTCCCTCGAAGCGCAACTCCCGGAGAAGACCAGTGAAGAAGTTTGGAAAAGTATTTCTGATGATGTTTGTGTTTTTCGTAGCGACAGCCGAACTGATTCCCACTCCGGCTGAAGCTCAGGTCGTGATCGTCACTCACCCTCATCACCATCGCCACTATCGTCATCACCGCCACTACCGCCATCGGTAGTCCGCAGGTCTGACGCTTGAAAAGAACCCTCCACGCCGGTCTGGCGCGGAGGGTTCTTTTCTTGGGCCGAAGCTCATGCGCTGTATTTGACGATTCTGGCGAAGGTCTCCGCGTCGAGGCTGCCGCCGCCGACCAGGGCGCCGTCGATCTCCGGCTGCGCCATCAACTGGCTGGCATTCTCGGGCTTTACCGATCCGCCATAGATGATGCGAGTGGCGTCCGCGCGCTCTTGACCAAGCCGCTCGGCAACCTCGCGACGGATGATGCGGTGGGCCTCCGAGACGACCGTCGGGGTGGCCGTGCTGCCAGTGCCGATCGCCCAGACCGGCTCGTAGGCGATGATCAGCTTCTCCGATCCTTCACGTTCGACGCCGTTCAGTGCGTTGGCGATCTGCCAGCGCAGCACCGCCTCGGTCAGGCCGCTCTGGCGCTTGTCCATCGTCTCGCCGACGCAGACGATCGGCACCAGATTGTGCCCAATCGCGGCCTTCAGCTTCCAGTTCACCATGTCGTCGGTCTCGTTCGCATAGATGCGGCGTTCCGAGTGGCCGAGCAGGACGTGGGTGCAGTTGATGCTCGCCAGCATGGTCGGAGAGGTCTGACCAGTGTACGGACCTTCATTCAGCCAGTGCATCGTCTGGGCGCCCGCGCGGACGTTCGTGCCCTCCGTCGCCTCGAGCACATAACCAAGCGACGACATGGTGGGGAAGAGCGCGATCTCGTCGCGCGTGTGTCCCTCCACCAGGGGGAGAAACTTTTCGAGAAAGGCGAGCGACTCGCGAGGAGTCTTATACATCTTCCAGTTGCCGGCGATCAGGGGTTTCCGCATAGGTGGTCAGTATTCCATCTTCGCGCCGCCTTGTGAAGACTCCAATAGGGGAAGAGGACGTTTACCGCGCGCCGACCAACTCGGCGATCCTGCGTTTTTGCGCCTTCGCCTCCGGCGGCACGACGCCATCGCCAGGCTTCAGCGTGCGTTTCAGAGCCAGGGCGCCGGTAAACGCAAGCGCCTTGGCCCGGTCGGCAAGTTTGTGCTGGCCGGGAATGCTCGGCGTCATGCCTGCACGACGCAGGTAGTAGTTCGCCTTGTAGAGATTCGATATCTCCGAGTCGTGGAACTGGAAGTTGACGTTCAGCGTGATTGAGACGTCGTCGCCGTTCTTCAGCCAGTGCGGCGTGTTCACCGGGATATGGACGCCCGTTCCAGGCGTCATCTCGAAGACGATGGCGCGGTCCTCGAACTGCGGCTTGTAGGTAGAGGCGCGGTTGTCGACCGTGTAGAAGCGCTCCAGTTCGTCCTCAGGGACGATCTCCTTGTCGGCGCGGTCAAAGAGATGGATGGCCTTATTGCCGCGAATCTGGAAGATCCACGAGCACTCGCGGTCGATGTGGTACTCCGTCACGCGATGCGGCGAGGTGATGAAGACGATCGCCTCGAACCACTTGATCTTCTTGAAGAGTTCCTTGCCGGCGTCGCCCGCGATCTTCAGCGCGTCGCAGACGGCCGCCTCCATCACCTCGCGGTAGCCGTCTTCGCGTTCGATGTGCTTCAGAATGATCCAGGCCTCGGCCTGCTCGATCTTGCGCACCAGGTCGACGACCGCCGCGCGCTGCTCCTCGGGCCGGTCGTAGTTGGGCTTGGCGCCGGCTTCGATGGCGCCTTCGTTGAAGTAGGCGTCGCCGCCGGACATATGCGGGTTCCTGCGAGCGGCCACGCGCTGGGCAAGCTCGACCAGCGCCGGCAACTGAAACAATGGGTGGCTGGCGAGGTTATGGCCGATCTCATAGGGCAGCAGGTTCAGGTCCCGCTGAAAGCTCTCGGCATCGCATTCGATGATCTGTCCGGCAACATGAGACATACAACCTCCCAACAACAGCAACGCCCCGATACTAGGCGTATCGGGGCGTGCCGTATATCCCACAAAATCGAAGAAACGAAAGGGAATCGGTAACTGAGATGCGTTACTTTTCGGTGAGCGCCTGGACGCCCGGCAACACCTTGCCTTCGAGGAACTCCAGGCTCGCGCCGCCGCCGGTCGAGATATGCGTGATCCTGTCGGCGAAGCCCGACTTGTGAATCGCCGAGACCGAGTCGCCGCCGCCGACAATGGTGGTCGCATCCTCATTCTTTGCGACCGCCTTGGCGATGGCGTTCGTCCCGATCGCAAAGGCGGGGAACTCGAAGACGCCCATGGGACCGTTCCAGAGCACGGTCTGAGCGTGCCCAATCTCTTCCGCAAAGAGCGCAATCGACTTCGGCCCGATGTCGAGCGCCATCTGATCGGCGGGAAAGTCACCGGAGCCCGAGAAGACCGTGTGCTCGGCGTGCGCGTCGAACTTTCCTGCCAGAACATGGTCGACCGGCAGCAGGAACTTCACGCCCTTGGCCGTGGCCTTGTCGAGCGCCGCGCGGGCGACGTCGATCTTGTCTTCTTCGACCAGCGACTTGCCGGTGTGCTGTCCCTGCGCGCGCAGGAAGGTATACGCCATGCCGCCGCCGATCAGGATCGAGTCGGCCTTGTCCAGCAGGCTGTTGATGACCTCGATCTTGTCCGAGACCTTCGCCCCGCCGATGATCGCGACGAACGGCTTGTCCGGCGTGGTCAGGGCCTTGCCGAGGTAGGTCAGCTCTTTCTCCATCAGCAGGCCCGCCGCGGACTGCTTGACGAAGTGCGTGATGCCCTCGGTCGAGGCGTGCGCCCGGTGCGCCGAGCCGAAGGCGTCGTTCACGTAGACGTCGCAGAGTGAGGCGAGCTGCTTCGCGAAGGCCGGGGAGTTGGCCTCTTCTTCCGGGTGAAAGCGCAGGTTTTCGAGCAGCAGCGTCTGTCCCGGCTCGAGGTTACCGGCCAGCTCCGTCGCGATGTCGCCCACGCAGTCCGGCGAGAAGGCGACGTTCTCGTTGTCGTCGATGACGGCGTCGAGCAACTGACGCAGACGGTCGACGACGGGGCGCAGGCTCATCGTCGGCACGGGCACGCCCTTGGGACGGCCGAGGTGTGAGGCCAGAATGACGCAGGCCTTGCGGCGCAGCGCATACTCGATGGTCGGAATGGTCTCGCGGATACGGGTATCGTCGAGAATGGTCCGGCCATCCTTCGAAAGCGGCACGTTGAAGTCCACGCGGATGAACACACGCTTGCCGGTGAGGTCGAGGTCGCTGATAGAGAGCTTGGGCATGACTTCCTTTGTACTCGATTTCCCGGTTGAAACCAGGGCTGCAATGACGTTAAATCGCCGAATCGGCGCCGAAATTATTCCGGCAGCAGAGCGTCGGCCTCGATCTCGATCCGCCACTTCGGATTCAGCAGCGCCGCGACGACGACCATGCTGCTGGCCGGGCGGACGATGCCGAAGAACTTGCCATGGACACGGCCGATGGCCTCCCAGTCCTCGGCATGCGTCAGGTACATCCGCGTGCGAACGACGTGCTCGAAGCTGGCGCCGGCCTGCTTGAGCACGGCGGCGATGAGGGTGAGAACCTGCTCGGTCTGGCCGGCGGCGTCGAGGTCGTCCGCGCCGACCGGGCCGGTGCCCGAGACCATGATGTGTCCGCCAACGCGCACCGCGCGCGAGAAGCCGATGATGGGTTCGTAGGGGCTGGTGCCTGCTATATTCTGACGTTCGCTCATGCAGTCTAGTCTATGCCGTTTTCAGCTTCGCGGCAGCCTCGCGCAGAGCCGCGTTCTCGGCCTCCAGTTCCGCGAGCCGCAGTCTCACCGGCCCCAGCGCCTGCTCGAACTCATCGACGGTGAAGCGCGGCGTGATGTGCTGAGGGCAGTTCCAGTCGTAGCCCTCGACGTGGATCAGGATGGCCCGCTCGGGCACGGCCCCGCGTTCGCCCGTCGTCAGCGAAGCGATGAGCGCCGCGGCCTCGGAGTCGTTCTCATGGATCTCGACACGGCCCAGAATCTTGAGCCGCGTCTGGTTGGGGTAGTCCATGAAGAAGAGCGCCACGCGCGCGTCGTGCTGCAGATTGCCGAGCGAGATGTACTGCTTATTGCCGCGCAGATCGGCGAAGCCAAGGGTCGACGGGCCGAGAATATGCACGAATCCCTTTGGCCCGCCGCGATGCTGGAGGTATGGCCATCCCGTCTCGCTGACCGAGGCCATATAGAAGCTGTCGCGGAGACCGATAAAGGTCTCCTCGCTCGCGGTAAGGGTCTTACCGCTGTCCTCCGGCGCGGACTGCTCCATGCGCTCGTACTGACGGCGGCTGCCGTGTTGCTGCTGGAGTGCTTTAACGTTGGGGGTGAAGGCAATTTCGCTGAATGCACGGCTCATCGGCTTGGTGCTCGATCCCGGCAGGTGGACTCGCTGCCAATTCTTTGATTCGGAACGGTTGCCGTCCGTTTCAGAAATTCCGATCAGGGGAGCTTTGCCTCGGTGCGCTTTCGACGCAGCAGATAGACTCCGTCGAAATGAACCGGGACGTATTCATAGTCGGGGCTCTGGAAGGCTACTTTTTCCCAGGCAAAAGGAAGGTCCGGATGGACGACGATCAGGTCGGGCTTGTCCTTGATCCATGAAGAAAAGTCTCGCTTCGCCGTGAATCTTCCATTCTGCGGAGTCGTCAGCCCGACGATATCGATGATGTTCCGGTCGCAGTACCAGGCAATGGTGCCGGTCTCAATCGCGGCGATACGCTCGTTGGGGGCGGTATTCTGCATCAGCCACTGTCCAATCTTCGCGTACTGCGGATTTTCGACGGCATTGTCGCGAAGATAGTTGAAGCTACCCTTGAAGAGCAGCAGGACCAGGGCCAGCGTCGCCCAGGTGGCGGCCTTCGTATCTGGAATCAGGCGAACCGCATAGATCGCAAAGAAGTAGAGGAATGGCGCGTAGTACCAGTGGTAGTTCGGAATATTGAAGAGCACATAAAAGCAACCGAGGATGAAGAGGAACGGAACCGCGACCTCGTTGCGTTTCTTCATACGGGGGTCCAACGCTCCGAAGCAGGCAAGAACAAGTAACAGGGGAACGAAGGTCCAGACCCCGCCGAGGGGACGGTAGACAAGTTCGGGGAATCGCAGAAATGCAGTCGGCCAGCGCCCCCAGAAGCCGGAGAATCCCTGCCCCAGCTTCGCGCTCGCCGACTGCGGCAGGATCCGCTGGTAGAAAAACTCATTGAACGCAAAGTAGATGACGGCCAGAACCGCCGGCGCCAGCATGGATCGCAGCGAGGGAAGCCGCCGCGTGCTCCAAAGCCGCCACGCGATCACCGCGACCAGCGCTCCGCCCTCAAAGCGGGTCAGCAGCGTGAGCGCACAGAGAAGCGGCAGCCACTCTACCTTCTCGCGCGCATATGCGTGAATGGTCAGCATAAGCAAAAACAGAAATAGGGATGTCTCCATCCCGACCGTGAAATAGAAGTAGGAGCTGGCGGCGATGATGATGCCGGAGAGTGGGACGAGGCTCTCCGCCATGAGAGCGGCAGCGAGAAAAAAGATTCCGCTCAAAACCGCCTGAATCACGAGGATGTGCCCGTGCGCCAGATAGGCGATCGCCAGTTGAAGCCAGGTGTCGAGGATCGAGGTCAACGCATTGACCTGCTCGCCGTCGTTGAAGACCAACCCACGGCCCGCCAGCGCGTGGTCGATGTACCGCGCGTAGATGTACGCATCGTCGAGGCGAAAGTGTCGTCCCGCGTAGGTCAGCATGCCGAACACGGCGCAGACCACAATGGCCCGAATGCGATAGTCGATCACGTATCCGCGTTCCAGCATAAGCACCCGACTTTTAGCAGAAGAAAGGAAGCCGAACGAGGGTTGCTCGTTCGGCGACGTCAAATGCGAATGGTTTTAAGTTACAGACCTTTTTCAACCAGGAACAGGATCAGGTCTTTCACTCGGCTGGAGTAGCCCCACTCGTTGTCGTACCAGCTGATCACCTTACCGGTCGTGCCGACCACCTTCGTCAGCTTGGAGTCGAAGATGCTCGAGCGGGCGTCGCCACGGAAGTCCACCGAGACCAGCTCCTCTTCGGTATAGCCAAGGATGCCCTTGAGCGCGCCCGATTCACTGGCGGCCTTGATTGCCTCGTTGATCGCGGCGACCGAGATCGGCTTTTCGGCAACGAACGTAAGGTCGACGACCGAGACGTTCGGGGTCGGGACGCGGATCGCAAAGCCGTCCAGCTTGCCGGACATCGCGGGAATGACCAGCTTCAGAGCCTTCGCGGCGCCGGTCGAAGAGGGAATCATCGAAAGGGCAGCGGCGCGGGCGCGGCGGATATCCTTGTGCGGCGTGTCGAGGATCACCTGATCGTTCGTGTAACTGTGGATCGTCGTCATGATGCCGCTGGCGATGCCGAACGTGTCGTGCAGCACCTTGACCACCGGCGCGAGACAGTTGGTCGTGCAGCTCGCGTTCGAGATGACGTGGTGCGCCGCCGGGTCGTACTTGTCCGAGTTCACGCCCAGAACGATGGTCAGATCCTCATTCGTTGCCGGGGCGGAGATGATGACTTTCTTGACGGTCGATCCGAGATGAGCCTTCGCCTTGGTCGCGTCGGTGAAGAAGCCGGTCGATTCGACAACGACCTCCGCGCCAACGGACGCCCAGTCGAGCTTTGCCGGGTCGCGCTCGGCGAAGACCTTGATCTTCTTGCCGTCGACCGAGATAAAGTCCTCGCCGAAGCTGATCTCGTTCTTCAGGTTGCCGAGGATGGAGTCGTACTTCAACAGGTGTGCAAGGGTGGCCGGGGTGGTGAGGTCGTTGACGGCGACGAAATCGATCTCGGGGTTGCCGAGCGCCGTGCGGAATACGTTGCGGCCGATGCGGCCGAATCCGTTGATGCCAACCTTGACTGCCATGTTCAGTTTGCTCCTGACGATTTGAAATGCGCTATGGTTCCGGGGTTTTCAGTCCGATATACGCACGGGTATCCCCATCCGAAAGGCTATCACCGGGGTTCGGCGGGCGCAAATCTGTCCCGCGCCGCATCCATTCTGGTACGCCCCGGGGAACGGGGGATTGGCGCGCCGGGTGTCAGCGGGTAGTATGGACGTGTTACACGCTGGCGACAGACATTGTTTTCAGGTGCTTGAACTTATGCGCAATGTGCGCGAATGGATATCGGACAAAATGAGAAGACGTTCCAGACGTGGACCGAATGAGTCGGAGTCCACGGGAAAAAGCGGACAGGGATTACCCACCGGACAGCTAGCTCCTCTGCGGCCCACTTACCCAGAACCCATCGTACGGCCTGAGGATCCGGTCGAACTCGAAGCGTCCGCGGAGCCGGCAACCTCGGCCCACGAAGAGGTGCAGGACATACAGGACGCGCCCCAGGCCGATCGGCAGACCGACTACGCCGTCGCTGTGGACGACGCCGGCGAGAGCGCAGGCGGCCCCCCGGAAGAGTCGCAGCCCGATCTCACGGCGCCCGAGGGATTCGCGCCGGCCGAAGCGGAGAAGAAGGTCGTGGTCGAGACCCAGCCGGACTCGCTTGCAACCCCGCCAGCCGAGCAGACCGCGGTCAAGAGCCCGCGCGGATACGTCGTGCTGACCATCGGGCTGCCCGGTTCGGGCAAGACGACCTGGTACAAGCGCCGCGGCGTCACCCCGCTTTCGAGCGACATGCTGCGCTCGATCCTCTTCGACGACATCACCGAACAGCGCTATCAGGGCCTCGTCTTTTCGACCCTCCGCAGCCTGCTGCGTGCGCGTCTGATCGCGAAGATGCCGTGGAACTACGTCGACGCGACCAACCTGAGCCCGCACGAGCGCAAGCAGTGGATCAAAATGGCGAAGAGCTTCGGCTACGAGGTTCAGGCTGTGTTCTTCGACGTGCCGCTGGCCGTATGCATGGATCGCAACTCCAAGCGCGACCGCCAGGTCACGGACGAGGTAATGCAGAAGATGGCGGAACGCCTGCGTCCGCCGGCCTTCAAAGAGGGCTTCGACAAGATAACGGTCGTACGCGTCAAGGGCGCGGCCCCGTCGGAGCCGATCGCCGAACCGGTCGTGGCGCCGGAATCGCCAGAGCCGAAGCCGGTCGCGGCAGCTCCGGAGGCTGTACCCGCGTTCGTCGTGCCGCCCACCGATGAAGCCGAGCCGCTCGGCAAGCAGTGGGGAGCGGACGCCGACTACGACGCCGCAACGTAAATTCCCAGGAGCCTACGTGCCCGAGTCCAGTGTCGAGTTCAGCAATGTGAGCTACGCGCTGCCCTCGGGCCGCCTGCTTCTGGAGGACGTCTCGCTCCGTCTGGAGCCTGGAACGACCACCGCACTCCTTGGCCGTTCGGGCTCCGGCAAGACCACGCTGTTGCGCATGGTGAACGGGCTGGTGATGCCGACCTCGGGTGAGACGCTCGTCTCCGGCCGGCCGTCCAGTGGGTGGGATCTGCTGGAGCTGCGCCGGGGGATCGGTTACGTCATCCAGGAGACCGGCCTCTTCCCGCACATGAACGTCGCGCGCAACGCCGGTCTGGCGATGGAGCTCGCCCGGCGCCCGGCTGCCGAGATCGCCGAACGTGTAGCCGCCGTCATGAACTCGGCGGGACTGGACCCGTCCTTCGCGAACCGCATGCCGTGGGAGCTGAGCGGCGGCCAGCGGCAGCGCGTCGGGCTGGCTCGGGCGCTCGCCACTGACCCCGGCATCCTGCTCATGGACGAGCCCTTCGGCGCGCTCGACCCCATGACGCGCGCGGAGATGCAGACCATGCTGCGCGATCTTCTTCATCGCGTCCGCAAGACCGTTCTGCTGGTGACGCACGATCTGGATGAGGCGCTCTACCTGGCCGAGCGCGTCGTCTTCGTGGAGTCGGGCAAGCTCGTCGCCGAGCTTGCCGCCTGCGAGGTGCTCCGGTCAGAGAATCCGCATGTGCAGGCGTATGTCAATGCGGTCCACCGGGCGGTGCGCTGATGGGCGTATTCCTGCATCAGCATGGCGCCGAGATCGCCCGCCTCAGCTTCGAACATCTGTGGCTTACGGGCTTCGCCATGCTGCTGGCCATCGCGATCGGGCTTCCGGCAGGCGTGCTGCTCACGCGGTACGAGTGGGCCGCGCGTCCGGCGATCGCCTTCGCCAACGTCGTGCAGGTCATCCCGAGCCTCGCGCTCTTCGGCCTGCTGCTGCCGGTGCCGTTCCTGGGCGAAAACGCGGCGCGTCTCGCCATCCTCGCGCTTACCGGCTACGCGCTGCTGCCGATCCTGCGCAATACCTACGCTGGGGTCCGCAGCGTGGATCCGGCGCTGATCGACGTCGCGCGGGCGATGGGCATGACGGGCTGGCAACGGTTGACAAAGGTGGAGCTGCCGCTGGCCTCAAGCGTCATCCTTGCCGGGCTGCGGACCGCGACCGTAACCTGCGTGGGGGTGGCGACGATCGCGGCGGCCATTGGAGCCGGTGGTTTGGGCGAACTTATCTTTCGCGGCGTGGCGAGCGTCGACAACGGCCTTGTACTTGCAGGAGCCATACCGGCGGCGCTGCTCGCCCTGGTCGCGGACGCCTTGCTCGGCTTCATCGAGAAGCGCGTGGCGGTGCGGCGGTGATGCAAGCGTTCCGGGTCCGAGGCTCAGGGTTCATAGCAGGCGTGATCTGGGGCACACTTTCGCTTCTGCTGGGCTGCGCTCCGCCGCGTTCCTCGCGCATCACGATCGGCGCGAAGAACTTCACCGAGCAGGTCGTGCTGGGAGAGCTTGTCGCGCAGGAGATTGAGGCAGTCTCGGCCGAAGAGGGAAGACCGCAGCGCGTGGAGCGCCGGTTCTATCTTGCCGGCAGCTATCTCTGCCATCAGGCGCTGATCAGCGGGCGCATCGATGGCTATGTCGAATACACCGGCACCGCCCTGTCCGCGGTGCTGAAGCAACCGCTCGACCGCGACGCCACGCGTGTGCTCGCGAACGTGCGGACGATGTACGAGCAGCGTTACCATGTTCGCGCCGAAGCTCCACTCGGCTTCGAGGATACCTTTGCCATGGTCATACGGGACAGCGACGCGAAGCGGCTGGGCGTGCGGACGATCTCCGATGTCGCGCGGCTCACCCCGGCGCCGGGGCAGCCATGGCGGCTGGGTGTGGGGTACGAGTTTCAGTCGCGCCCCGACGGACTGGCTGGTTTAATCCAGCGGTATCATCTTGTATTCGATAAGCGACAAAGAGTGATGGACCTGGGCTTGCTTTATCGAGCGCTCGCGTCCAACCAGGTTGACATTGTGGCGGGTAATTCTACGGATGGAGCCATCCGGTCTCTTGGCTTCAGCGTACTGAAAGACGACCTGCATTATTTCCCGCCGTATGAGGCCGTGCCGCTCTTCCGTGAGGACTCCCTGCGGACCCATCCAGAGATACAAACGGCGCTCGATCGCATGGCGGGGAAGGTCTCGGCCGGGGAGATGCAGGCAATGAACGATGCGGTCGATGGCCAGCATCGCGATGTCGAAGAGGTCGTCCGCGCATATCGGCGGCAGAAGGGATTTTAGATGGTTGAGCCTTGGTTGAGAGGTACGCTAACGGAGGTCGATGCGGTGCGGCGGCAGGTCTTGCACGCATTGCTGCTGGCCGAGGAGGACTGCAGCCGCTGGTGTGTGGAGCTGTCGCTTCAGCAACTCACCGAGTGTCCGTTCGATCTGCCGTCGGTGAGCTTCCATATGCTTCACACTGTGCGCAGCCTGGACCGCCTGCTGACATACCTCGAAGGCTCGCCGTTGAGTCCCGGTCAGATGGCCGATCTCCGCACCGAGCACACCGTGCCGGCCTCGCGCGCCGAACTCTTTGCCGAATTCGAGATCGGCATGGCGACCGCTGCTGCGCGCATCCGCAGGATTCAGCCCGGCGCCTATGAGATTTCGCGCGGAGTCGGACGGGAGTCCCTGCCGAGCACCGTCGGCGGTCTGCTCATCCACTGTGCCGAACACACCCAGCGCCACTCCGGACAGATGGTCACCACAGCCAAGCTGGTCGCGGCGATGCAGCAGCGCAGCATCCTGCTGATGCCCGAGGAGTGGGAGCAGCCAACCTCGCAGTAAAGGAGATGTCATGCTACGATTTCGCAATTCCGCGCTTTCCATGACGGCAATCGCTTTGTTCGCTCCCCAGAGCATGTTCATGCACGCTCAGGCTGCTTCGGTCGCTCACCAGGCGCCTTTGGTGGCAATAAGGCTAGCGATAGAGAAAGACCATATACCGATAGGTCAGAAGCCCCGAGTCTTCCTTACATTTAAGAATTCAAGCCACCAGCAAATTAGTTGGTCGATAGCTTCGCATCTTTTCCGAGTCCATGTTGAGGACAAAGACAGTGAGCTTCCGAAAACGGAGTGGCATCGCCATCTATACGGTGATTATCGTTCAGGAGATGGTCCGACTCTCGTCGATGGACCGAACTACGGCATCGATATTGCGCCTGAATCGTCAAACGATCGCATGTACGATTTAACAAAATTCTACAATTTCAGCGTGCCGGGAAGGTACACCGTGTACATGGAAGTTTACGATCAATCGGGCCCTCAGGATGGGTCTGGCAAATGGTTGCGTACCAATACAGTGCAGTTCGAATTGGCGCCGCCGCAATAGAGCTGCTGCGGCTTACCTTGGCAGACCGGCTACCCGACCAGATGCCCCATCTTCTCACGCTTGGTCTGCAGATAGAACTCGCTGTTCGGGTCGCTGGCAACGACGGCCGAAAGCCGCTCGACCACCCGCACACCGGCCACCTCCAGCGCCTCGACCTTCTCGGGATTGTTCGTGATCAGGCGTACCGCGGGCACCTTGAGCAGCTTCAGAATCTCGGCCGGCAGCTCGAAGTGGCGGCAGTCCGCCTTGTACCCAAGCTCCAGGTTGGCCTCGATGGTGTCGCGTCCGTTGTCCTGCAGTTCGTAGGCGCGCAGCTTCGCCATCAGGCCGATGCCGCGTCCCTCCTGCTGCTCGTAGAGCAGGATGCCTGAACCGGCCTCCGAGATTGTACGCAGGGCGAGATGCAACTGGTCGTGGCAATCGCAACGCAGCGAGTGGAAGACATCGCCGGTAAGGCACTGCGAATGAATACGAACGATCGGCGGCGCGGAGTGGATATCCCCCATCACCAGGGCGACAGCGGACTCGATCCGAGTCGCCGGGGCGGGCGTTACATCGTTGCATGGCTCCGGATTGGCGACCACACCTTCGAACCCCAGGATGCGAAAGTGTCCCCAGCGGGTGGGAAAATCGGCGTCGGCCAGCTTGCGTACGGCGAGAAAAGGCATCGTCTGATTATACGTTTCGAACTGCGTCATGCAGATTAGAGTAAGGATAGATGGCTCAGGTCGCATCCAGTCTGATTTTGATTACGCTGCTGGTCAAGCTGGGCGTCGCCGCCGCGGTCTCCAGCTCGCTGGCGCGGTCGAACACTTTCAAACGGCTGCTCCTTGCGCCATACCGCTCGGCGCGCGAGACCTTCCGGCTGGTCGCATGGATCTGCGTGCCGCTGGTGCTCGGCGTGGCGATCCGCGTGCGTGTGCCGAATTTTCTGGCGGCCGATCTCTCGATCGAGACGGTCATTCTGCTCGGCGTGCTGGTCGGACCACTCTCCGCGATGGCCGGCGGCGCGGCGCTGGCCCTGCCCGCGCTGCTGCACTTCGAGATCTGGTCGCTGCCGGTGAACCTCCTCGTCGGCGCGCTTGCCGGAGCCTTCGGCAACTTCGCCAACCCGGAAGACGTCTGGTCGTTCTCCCCGCTGGTCGACCTCAGCATCTATCGCTGGTTTACGCGCAACCTCAAGAAGCCGCAGCTCGACCGCCAGATTCTGCTTCTGGTGCTGATCACGCTGGTCGCCTTCGGAACCAGCCTGCTGTCGCACTTTCGCCCACACTGGCTCTTCGGGCTGTACTCCCCATCATGGCTTGTGGAACTCGCCATCTGCGTCTGCGCGCCGGTCGTAGTCGGCATTCCTTTGAAGATCTGGAACCAGATTCGCATCGAGCAAAAGCTCGAGGAGCAGTCGCGCCTGTTGCTCGAGGCCCGGCTGGACGCGCTGCAGCGCCAGATCAATCCGCACTTCCTCTTCAACACGCTCAACTCGATCACCTCGCTGGTCCGGTCGAAGCCCGAGCTGGCGCGCGAGATGATCGTCAAGCTGGCCAACATCCTGCGCATGCTCCTGAAGGATCGCGAGGCCTTCGTGCCGTTCTCGGACGAGCTCGCCTTCACCGACGACTATCTCGACATCGAGGTGGTTCGCTTCGGCGATAAACTACGCGTGGTGAAGGAGATAGCGCCGGAGACGCTATCCATCGTCGTGCCCAGCATGCTGCTGCAGCCGCTGATTGAAAACAGCATCAAGCACGGACTCGAACCGAGGATCGGCGGAGGCACGGTAACGCTGCGCAGCCGCATCACCGACGACGGCCGTCTGACGATCGAGGTCGAAGACGACGGTATCGGGATGCCTCCCAACGGAAAAGTCAGCCTGGGTCGCGCGGTCGGACAGCGGGGAACCGGCATCGGCATGAGGAACGTTCGCGAACGGATGGAGGTGCTCTACGGCATCGGCGCCGAAGTAACGGTGCAGAGCAGCCCGGGAAGAGGCACGCGCGTCACGCTGATGATGCCGGTGATGGAAGGTGGAGGCGGATGGGGCGGCAATCGCGACGGAACAGCGCTACGATAAGAGTCGTGGGAACACGAAAAAGGCGCTGTATTCAGCGCCCTCGATCAAACATACTCTTGTTTGTTGCCGTAAACTCTCAGGAGTTTATGGCGGGGACGACGGGGCTCGAACCCGCGACCTCTGCCGTGACAGGGCAGCGCTCTAACCAACTGAGCTACGTCCCCAAATTGCGTTTGAAGCAATCCAGATACTACTGTCACATAGATTCGAAGTATTGGCTACTCGCAAATCTACCAAGTCAGCCTGCGCTCTTCCGGCGGAGGATGTTCGCTCCCACTCGGTGACGCGCTCTCGACTACAAGACTGAGTCTATCAGATCGAACAACGGTTTGTGCGAGTTTGCACACCGTATGCGACAGAAAAGTTGTGGATTCCTCCGGCGTTGCATCCTTGGCCCGACTGCCCTACACTGGGGTTGGCCCAAACGTACTACTGGACCGGGCGGATAGCTCAGCTGGTTAGAGCACCTCGCTTACACCGAGGGTGTCGGGGGTTCGAATCCCTCTCTGCCCACCATTTTCCCACCTCGACAACCCGTACATGCCCGCGCGCCTCATCATCAACGCTGACGACTTCGGGCTGACCACGGGTATCAATCGCGCCATCGAAGAGCTGCACCGGGCAGGCGTCGTGCATTCCACGACGCTGATGGCGACCGGCAGCGCCTTCGACGACGCCGTGCGCATTGCGCTGCGTAATCCCGGCCTCGGCGTCGGCTGCCACATCGTACTGGTCGACGATATCCCCGTCTCGCATCCGGAGTCGATCCCGTCGCTGCTCGGCGCCGATGGCAAGACCTTTCGCCCATCGCTGCTGGACTTCGTGCAGGCGGTCCTGCGCGGCACGGTGCATCCGCGAGACGTCGCGCGCGAGGTGCAGGCGCAGATTCAGAGGCTGCAGCGCGCCGGCATCGACGTCACCCACGTCGACACGCACAAACACACGCACCTCTTCCCAGCGATCGCCGAGCCTCTGCTCCACGTGGCGCAGCGCTGCGGAGTGACCGCCGTGCGCAACCCCTTCGGCCCGATCGAAACCGACGCGCAAGGGAAGCGCACGCCGTTCATCCGCCGCACCCAGATCCGCCTGCTGCGGAGGTTTCAGCCGCAGTTCCGGCTGCTGCCGCAGTTGAAGTCCGCTGACATCCTCACCACGGACGGCACCCTGGGCATCGCCGCCACGGGCACGCTCGACGCCGACCGCCTGCGCAGCCTGCTCGGCTCGCTCACCCAGCCATCCGAACAAAACAGCCTCTACGAGCTCTGCTGCCACCCCGGATACAACGACGCGGCGCTGGACATGATTCACACCCGGCTGCGCGAGACGCGCGACATCGAGCGCGAAGCCCTGCTCACAGTCGTGCCTGAGATTCTTCAGCAACCAAACGCTCCCGAACTCATCCACTACGGGAACCTCGGCGTGACTGGACTGCTGCGCGAGTCCGGGCAGCACCGACCCAACACCGGTTATGAAAGCGTGCTTTAGCCATGGATTTGCCTCACCCCTGCCCTCGTCCGCTCAAGATTGGCATCACCTGCTATCCCACCTATGGCGGCTCCGGCGTGGTCGCCACCGAGCTTGGCATCGAGCTTGCCGCACGCGGGCACGAGATCCACTTCATCACCTCGTCTGCGCCATTCCGGCTCACCGGACGTGAGGCCAATATCCACTTTCATCAGGTGGAGGTCTATCACTACCCACTCTTCGAGCATCCGCCGTACGACCTGGCGCTGGCGACTAGGATGGCCGAGGTGGCCGAGTTCTATCAGCTCGACCTGTTACATGTTCACTACGCCATTCCGCACTCGGTCTCGGCGTACCTGGCGCGGCAGATGCTGGCCGACCGCGGGCTGACGCTGCCGTTCATTACGACGCTTCACGGCACGGACATCACGCTGGTAGGACTCGACCGGTCGTACCTGCCGATCACGAAGTTCGGCATCGAGCAGTCGGACGGCGTAACCGCGATCTCGAGCTATCTGCGCGATCGCACGCACCAGGCCTTCACCATCGAGAGCCCGATCGAGGTCATCCGCAACTTCGTCAACTGCGACGTCTACAAGCGCGACCCGGAACTGGTCGCCGCGATGCGTCCGCGCTACGCCGCGGCGAACGAACGGCTGATCGTCCACCTGTCGAACTTCCGCCCCGTCAAACGGGTTCAGGACGTGGTCGAGGTCTTCGCGCGCGTGGCGAAGTCGGTTCCATCGCGACTGATGCTGATCGGCGATGGCCCGGACCGGTCGACCGCCGAGTATCTGGCGCGCAAACATGGCATTCAGGATCGCGTCCACTTTCTGGGCAAGCAGGACAACGTCAACGAACTGCTGCCGCTGGCCGACCTGATGATCATGCCGTCGGAGATGGAGTCCTTCGGGCTGGCGGCGCTCGAAGCCATGGCCTGCCGCGTGCCGGCGATCGCTACCCAGGTGGGCGGCGTTCCGGAGCTGATCGAAGACGGCGTGAACGGTTATCTCTTTCCCATCGGCGATGTGGAAGCGATGGCTGCGGCGGCGATCTCGCTGCTGAACGACGAAGACCGGCTGCTTGCGATGGCGAACGCCGCACGCAAGACGGCTCAGGATAAGTTCTGCGCCAGCCGGATCATTCCGCACTATGAGAGCTACTATGAGCGGGTTCTGGCCAGGTAGGCTGGCGCTACTGAACCGTCAGCGTGACATTGACGCTCTGGACGATCGACGGTCCGGCAGTCGAGCTGGCGGTGATCTGAAACTGATAGCTCCCGGCCGGGGTATAGCGGAGATGCGGATTGGCGGGGCTACCGCCGCCGCAGCCTCCGAGCGCTCCCAGCATCGCGCCGACCATCATCGCGAGCAGGAATAGCCGCGCCCGCCGGCGCCAGGCAAGCAGCACAGCCGGCGCCAGCAGGCAGAGCAGAACGCCGGTAGGACGTCCGGCCGGCGCCGCCGCGACCGAGGTAATCGTGTTGATGGTCGCGACCGAGGTCTGCGCCGAGCCTGCCAGCGTCAGGCTTGGTGGAAGGAGCGAGCAACTCGCGTACGCCGCCGCTGCAACCGGGTTGCATGTGAGCGCGACCGTGCCGGTGAAGCCGCCGGTCGGCGTAAGGACGAGCTGGTAGGTCGCCGGATTGCCGCTCGAAACCGAGGCCGAAGAGCTGGCGCCGCCATCGACCGTCAGGGTAAAGCCTCCGCCGGCGACTGCCGTTCCGGTAAGCGGAATGCTGGCGGGCGAGCCGCTGTCCGTGCTCACGATCGTCAGGACGCCGGTCCGCGGGCCGACCACGGTCGGGGTAAAGTTTACCTGAACGGTGCAGGATGCGCCCGCCGCAAGGCTGGTCGCGCCGCAGGGAACCGCGATGCTGAAATCTCCCGTGGTCGACAGGGCAAGACTCCGCAGCGGGATCGCGCCGGTGTTCGTCAGCGTCACGGTCAGGCTGGTCGATTGCCCCAGCGAGAGGCTGCCGAAGGCGAGCGCGCCGGGAGCGACCAGCAGATGAGCCAGACCGCCCGTACCCGTCAGCGGCACGGTCAACGGCGACACGCTGGCCGAAGAACCCACACTGAGTGTGCCGCTCCGCGCGCCCTCGGCAGTTGGGGAAAACGCGACCTGGAGCGTGCAGGTCGCTGCTGCTGCGAGCGACGCACCGGCGGCCGGGCAGTTGCCGGAGACCGCGTAATCGCCGGTCACGGTCACGGCTGCGAAGACGATGGGCGTTGTGCCCTGATTCGTCACCTGCACGGGAAGGGTGACGGTGGTTCCAACCGGAACGAGGCCGAAGGCCAGCACAGCCGGACTGAGCGCGAGCGACGACGGCGTAGCCGGGCCGAGCAGACTGACGAACTCCAGCGGCGTGACCGAGTCCGAGCCGATCTCAAGCGCGGCGGCGTGCGTCCCGGTGGACTGTGGCAGAAAGGTCACGGTGACATTGCAGCTTGAGCCGGCGACGAGCGTCCCGCAGGCGCTCTGCAGCGAAAAGTCGGTGGTCGTCTGCAGGCTGAGGATATGGATCGTGCTCGTGCCTGTGTTCGAGAGCGTGACGACCTGCGGTGCGGAGGCCTTGCCCACCTGCGTGCTCGCGAAGGTCAGCGAACTCTGCGAGACCGCGAAGGTCGCGAGCGGAGTGACATTGACCGGACTGGCGACGGCGATAGGCAGCGCCGAACCCGCAAGTGTGACCGTATCCGGACTGGAGGCCGCGTCGCTCTCGATGACGAGCACGCCCGCATCGTTTGTAGTCGCGGGCGAGGTCGTCCCGGTCGCGACCTGATTGATGGGGGTGTAGACCACGCTGGCCGTGCAGGTCTGCCCCTGCGCGAGGGTCGCGCCGCAGGTGGTGGTGGTGAAGAACGGCGCCTGGCTGGTGATACGGCGGACGGTCAACGGCGTGGCGGCGGTGTTCGTTAGGGTCAGCAGAGCGGTCAGGGTCTGGCCGCTGACAACCTGTCCAAAGTTGACCAACCTGGCCGCCCCCAGAGCCAGGGGCAGCGCGAGCGTGGCCGTGCCGACGCCATAGCCCTCGACATAACCGATGCCGTTCAGCGTTGCGGAGCTATCCGTCGGCGTGCCCTGGGCGAAGATCGTGCCGGGAACATCGCCGTTGGTCAGCGGCAGAAACGCAACGGGAAAGCTGCAGCTCGCGTTCGGCGCCAGGCCCGCGCACGCCGACCCGGTAAGGACGAACTGGCGGGGCAGCACAACGTTCAGCGTCAGCGACTTCGCGGTCAGGTTGGTGATCGTGATCTGGCGCGCAACACTTTCACTGCCTACAGCTTGCGGGCCATACTCCATCTGGAGCGGCAGGATCTGCAGCCCGGCGTTCTCGCTGGTGTAGGCGCCGCTGAGCGGTACGGTGTAGGTGGCCGATCCGCTTGCGGTCGTGACGGGAATCTGCAGTGTGTCGGCTACCGTCGCGGTTGATGGAGTAAAGGTGACCTGGACGCCGCAGGTCGCTCCCGCCGCCAGCGTCGAACAGGTGGAGGCGACGGCAAAGCTCGTGGTCGATGTAGTCGGCGCGCCGATCTGGATCGAAGCCGTACCCGTATTGCCGATGGTGATGGTCTGGACAGTCGCCGCCGCGCTCGGGACATTCAGGAACGTAAGCGAGACCGGGCTGAACGAGACGCCCGGATCGGCGCCGCCGAATCCTGTGAGGGTCGAAGCGACGGTCCCGCTGGAGGTCCCGAAGGTAAGCGTTCCGCTGCGCGCTCCGGTCGCCGTCGGGACGAAGGCGAGTTGCAGGTAGCAGGTCGCCGCCGCGGCAAGCGGTCCGGCGGCGCAGGTCTGTCCGCCGCTCGGGGCCGTGCTCTGGACGAAGTCGCCGGTGACCGCAGGCGCCGGCAGCGTGACGGGAGCCGTGGTCGCGTTCGTCAACTGGAAGAGCACGGGCGCGCTTCGACTGTGGAGCGCGACCGTCCCAAAGTCCTGCGCAAGCGGTGTGAGAATGAGTCCGGTCGAGGCGGTTCCGGTTCCCGTAAGCGCCAGCACGTAGGGGTTGCCGCCGCTGGCCGAACTGAGGCTGAGGGAGCCGGTCTGCACTCCAGTCGCCGTCGGGGTGAACTCCAGGCCGAGGTAGCAGTTCAGACAGCTTCCGGCGGCGGAGTTGGTGTAGGCGGCGGTTGACGGTTGCCCGTGGCCGTAGCCGGTGTCTTCGACCAGCAGGACCGCGAAGGGGCCGGTCGTCGTCGCGGTCAGCGCGCTGAATGGCTGCGAGATCTTGTACCACTGGACCGTAGGCTGTCCAACCGGCTCCGAGCCGAAGGCAAGCGTGCCATTGTTTGCCGGCAGAATGGCCGTCGCCGAGCCGGTGAGTGTCGTGTAAGCGGGCGTCGTGTTGGCCCCGGCTGTGACGGCGAGCAGCCCGTCGCGCGTACCCGGCTGGCCGGGGACGAAGCTGACGACGACCGAACAGGAGGCGCCGCCAGCCAGCGTCGCGCCGCAGTTGGTCGAGTCGGTGAAGTCCCCCGAAAGCGCAAGGTTCAGCGTAAAAGACGAGGCGCCGGTGTTGGCAATGCCGACCGTCTGGGTAGAATTCGATACGCCGGTGACCGGCACAGCGTTGGCAAAGCTGACGGACACGGGGGTCACGGTCAGGTTCGGATTGACGCTCGTGGCCGTACCCGTCTTCGCCGGCAGCGTCTGCCCGGTCACGAGGACGCTGATCCCATCGTCGAGCGCCATGGTCACCGAATCGGTCGACGTGGCGACAGAGGAGAGATAGTTGAGCTGGATGCGGCAGACGCTGGCCGGGGCGAGCGTCGCGGGACAGGCATCGGCCACCGTGAAGGGCGAGCTTGCGGGCAGAGTGACCGCCGTATGAGCGACTGCGCTGGCCGAGTTGTTCGATAGGTAAAGGTAGCGTGGCAGACGCAGACCGCCGCCGATCTGCGTGCCGAAGTCGATCTCGGTCGAGGAGACGGAGAGCGCCGCGGCCTGCGTGTATCCGGTGAGCACGACGTCCCGCGCGCCGATCAGCCACTGAGCCTGCAGGAAACCGTCGCTGACCGAGGTCGAAAGCGCGGTGAAGGCGAGTGTGATGTGGCACGAACCGCCGGCGGGGAGCGTGTAGGTGTTGGCTGTGGACAAAGTACAGTCCGTCGAGGTCTGTGTGAAAGGGGAGGCGGTCTTGGCCGAGCTGTCGAGGTTCGACGGGAAGCTCTGGCTCTGCTGGCCGAGGTTCGTAACCGTCACCGTGCGGGTCGCCGCCGGACTGGTTGAGCTCTGGATGCCGAAGTCGATCTCTCGAGGAGCGAAGAGGATGGTGCTTGCGGGCGCTGTGCTTGCCGGAATGGTCACCGTCTGCGAGCCGGCGTTGGCGGCGGATACCGTAAGGCTTCCTGCGGTCGTGTTCAACAGGACGCTGCATTCGGCGCCGGAGTTGAGAGTCGTGCCGCAACTGCTCCCCAGGACGGCCGGTCCGGTTGCGGCGATCTGCAGGCCGGTCGCCACAGCAGTGCCGAGGTTCCGCAGGGTGACGAACGGGGCCGCGTCGACCGAGAGCGCGAGAGCGGGAGCCGTCCCGGCTGGATTGAGCTTCGCGAGATAGGCCGCGTAGCCGGGGCAGAGGCTGCCGTTGCAGCTTGCGGTGGCGGGGATGGCGGAACGCAGCGTCGAAGGAAGAGCCGCAGTCGGCGCGTTCAGCAGCGGCAGATCGTAGGTCTGGGTCGCGAGCAGGCTCGAACCGGCGGTCGGCTGGACTCCGCCCGCGACAAGCGGCTCGCCGGCGGGATCGATCCCCAACGATGTCACCACGATCGGCAGGCTGGCGAAGCTGGGGTTGCCGTTCGGCAGTCCGCCGAGCCGGGCCGTCCGGTCGACCTGGCTCTGCGCATTCACGTGCGCCGCGAAGGCTTGGCCGACACTCGCAGGCGCCGCAACGGGAAGAAGCGGCGCCGAGAATACGCCGTCGACCCAGAGCGTTCCATCCGGAGCGAAGGCCACCGAGGTCTGCGCGCCGGGCGCGATCGCCGTGGAGGAAAGGACCGTGGAGCCGTCGAGCGGCATGCGGACCAGCGCCTGCCAGGTCGCCGGAACGAGCGGCGCCGTGACCGTATCGATAGGGAACTGCCCGAATGAGACGCCGCCAGCGAGAGCAAGGACGTTCGCCCCAACCGCAACCGACGTGATGCCGGAGCCGGGGATAAACGTGGAGAAGGCGATCCCGTCTCCGGCGGGGGTCAGTTTTGTCAGGAAGCCCGACGGGCTGCCGAGCATCGCCGGGACGACGGCGGCGACTGTGGGGTATCCGGTAGCGGAGGTCTCGCCGGCGATGTAGGCGTTGTCGGATGCGTCGGCGGCGATGGCCGCGGGCGCGGTGTCTCCGTTGGCGCCGGAGAGATAGGTGGCGTAGACGAGCTGGCTTCCGGCCGAGTTGAATCGCTCGGCAAAGCCATTCTGCGAGCTCGCGTAGGCCGGGGCCTGCTGGATGGCGGAGGCGGTCACGGGCAGGTTCGCGCCGTAGGTGAAGCCCGTGATGAAGACCGCGTCCGCCGTGGCGGCGATGCCGGTGGGAACGATCCGGCTCCCTCCGGCCAGCGTGACGAAGACGGGGTTGAGGCTCGCATCGAAACGCGCCACAAACGTGTTGGTCGAGCCGTCGGCGCGCGTGGTGATGGCCGCTCCGGCGGTCGCGGTCAGCGTGGTCGAGGTCGTCGTCCCGGCGATGTAGACGTTTCCGCTGGGGTCGAGCGCCATGGCGAGGCCGATGTCGCCGGCGGCGCCCAGCTTCGCCTGCGCCAGAACCGTCTGGGCGGCGTTGTCGGTCTTGAGCAGTCGAACGCCATCCTTCTCGTCCAGCAGCAGGTAGAGGTTACCGGCCGCATCCGTCTGAACCGCATTGAACTGTCCCTGCTGCGCGGCCGAGCGAAGACCCGCGAAGGCAAGCTGCTGAGCCGCCGCGTCCGCCGTCAGGGTCAGCGCGGCAAACAACAGGAGAAGCTGGAGCAGGGGGCGTCGGCGAAGAGGCGCGGGAATCGTCATGGTGGTGTTGGCTGCGGCGTTGCCCAGGTTGCAGCCTGTCCTTCACTATCCACGGTTCTGGGGTGGTTGTGCGGTCGGTTCGGTACGAATGTGGAACGTTGGTGTGGCGATGTGTCCCAGAATGGGAATTCAAGACGTCCAAAGGTTGGCTGGATCGAGCGTAGCCAGCTCCCGCAGGAAGACCGCGTGGTCCGTGTACTGGAGGGCCTGCATTCCGGCCTCATGCGCGGCGGCGACGTTCTCGGGCTTGTCGTCGATGAAGAGGATGTGTTCCGGGGCGGTGCGGAGGCCCTCGGCCGCATGGCGATAGATCGCCTGCTCGGGCTTCGCCAGCTTGAGGTTGTGCGAGAAGGTATGGTGCGCGAAGGCCGCGAGCCAAGGCATGCGCGCGCGAACCCCAATCTCCATCGCGTCTCCGATGTTGGACAGGATGCCGGTCTTGACGCCTGCGGCCTGCAACCGGGCGGCCCAGTCGATCATCGGCTGGTTGGGCTGCGTCCAAAGATCGGTGTCGGCTTCGATGAGTTCCTCAACCTGCGCATCGGAGAGCGCGACGCCGCCGATGCGACCCGCTTCCAGCCAGAAGCCCTGGCCGGTGTACGTGCCTCGGTCATACTCATGGCGCGGCGTCCAATACGCCTTCTGGAGCGTTGGCTCGTCGAAACCGGTGATGGCGCGCATCCGAGCCCAGGCGGCGGGGTCGGGCGGCCCGCAAAGGACAAGGCCGTAGTCGAAGAGAACTGCGTGAACGGAGGACATGGATGGACTTATTGTAGGGGATCGGCGAGCCGTTAAGATGAAGGGGTGAAGGCACGATTTTCAACACGCACGAACTGGGACACCCGCGAAAGCGCACTCGCCGAAGAGGTGCGCCACGCACGCGCATCCGGCCGGCGCATCCACGATCTGACGCTTTCGAACCCCACGGCCTGCGGCTTCGCGTACGACGAGGCGGCGGTGCTTGGCGCGCTGGCGCAGCCCGCGGCGATGCTCTACGACCCCGACCCACGCGGGATGCGAGTGGCCCGCGAGGCGGTCGCTGCGTACTACGCCGACCACGACGCGCAGATCGATCCGGACGACGTCATCCTGACGACGAGCACGAGCGAGGCCTACAGCTACCTCTTCCGGTTGCTGTGCGACGCCGGCGACGAGGTGCTGGTCGCCCAGCCGAGCTATCCACTCTTCGACTTTCTCGCCGACCTCGACGACGTGCGGCTGAAGCCGTACCCGCTGTTCTACGACTTCGGCTGGTGGATCGACTTCGCCGCTCTGGAAGCCGCGATCGGCCCACGCACGCGGGCCGTGCTGCTTGTGCATCC
The DNA here is from genome assembly GCF_900188085.1 of Granulicella rosea. Classification (GTDB taxonomy): domain Bacteria; phylum Acidobacteriota; class Terriglobia; order Terriglobales; family Acidobacteriaceae; genus Edaphobacter; species Edaphobacter rosea. The sequence goes on along the minus strand of NZ_FZOU01000002.1, from coordinate 354,796 downwards.
GAACAACCCGACCGGCCACGCGACGCGCGCACTCGAAAGAACGCGGCTCGAGGAGCTTTGTGCGTGGCACGGCCTGGCGTTGATCGTGGATGAGGTCTTTGTGGACTACGGACTCGACGGACCGATCGACAGCTTTGCGCAGGGACCGCACGCGGCGCTGACCTTCGTGGTCAGCGGACTGAGCAAGATCTGCGGGCTGCCGCAGATGAAGGCTGCATGGCTGGCTGCGTTCGGCCCGGAGGCGGTCCGGCGAGGGGCGCTCGGGCGGCTGGAGATCGTCGCCGATACCTTCCTCTCGATGAACGCGCCGGTGCAACTGGCGATGCCCGCGTGGTTGCGGGAACGGCAGGGAATTCAGGAGCACATTCTCGAAAGGGTGCGTGCGAATCTGGAGCTGCTGACGTCCGCCGGGTTCGAGGTGCTGACGCCGGAGGCAGGCTGGTGCGCCGTGGTACGGCTGCCGGACCTTGAATCGTCTGCGTCGCTGCTGGTGCGACTGATTGCGGAGTTTGGCGTGGTCGTACACTCCGGCTCGTTCTACGGGATGCGGGAGCGAAGCCGGGTGGTCATCAGCCTGCTGGGGCCGTTGGAGGAGTTCCGCGCTGGGATCATGGAGTTGCGCAGGGCTTTTGAACCTAATTGATTAACCCGGCAAGCAGGCAGGTCGTCCTCCGGTTGAGCTGTTCCGGCTAACTGATTGATAAATAAACTAGCGCCGCTTCACAAGAAATGGATTGTGCTCGCGCTCCTCGCCGATCGTCGTGCGACTGCCGTGACCGGGAATGACGACGGTGTCGTCCGGCAGGGTGAGCAGCCGCTCGTGAACCGAGCTGAGCAGCTTCTTCATATCGCCGCCGGGCAGGTCGGTGCGGCCCACGCTGCCAGCGAAGAGGGTATCGCCCGCGATGAGCAGGCCATGGGCGGGGAGATGCAGGCAGATGCTGCCCTCGGTGTGTCCCGGCGTGTGGTGGACCGTGCCCGAGAGACCTTCGATCGTGACGGTCTGCAGATCGGCAAGATCGGCGTCGGGCGGCAAAACCTCGGGCGGCGTGAGTAGACCGAGCCAACCCGCCTGAATGTCCATCATGGCGACCAGCGGCAGGTCGGCCTGGTTATAAAAAATAGGCGCCCCGGTGACCTGCTTCAGCCGCTGCGCCCCGGCGATATGGTCGATATGCGCGTGGGTGATGAGGATCTGCCGGACAGTCAGGCGGTGCTTTGCCAGCAGTGCGAGTATCTTCGGGATGTCGTCGCCCGGATCGACGACGATCGCCTCGCGGGAGGTCTCGTCTCCGAGGATGCTGCAGTTGCATTGGAGCGCGCCGACGCGGAGGACTTCATGGATCATGGGCTCACCTGGGTATCAAGAGCGAAAGAAACAGCAGAGCCTTCAAAGGAGGGCAAACAGGAAAAGCAAAATGCACAAGCCGGAGCTTGTGCATTGGGTCGATCTCGAAAGTTGAGTTACTTCTTGGCCGGAGCCGGGGTGGTCTGCGTGGTCTTGGCCTTGCCGCTCATGCCGGAGAGGACCGAGTGGTCGGAGCCGGTGCGGGCCATCAGAATGGTGAGGCCGATGGAGGTGACCATGAAGAAGACCGCCGCATAGGTGGTCAGCTTGGTGAGTAGGTTGGCCGCGCCGCGGGGACCGAAGGCGGTCTGCGAACCCTGACCGCCGAAGGCTGCTGCGAGATCGGCGGACTTGCCCTGCTGGAGGAGAACCACGCCAATCAGGAACAGGCTGATGATGACATGCAGAACCACGAGAAGATAAAGAAGAGCTGTCATAGGAGGCGGGGCTAAATCCTTCGGTAACCTTCTGCAAGGCGGGAATAGTTCGGATTGGTGCGGAGGAGGGGACTTGAACCCCTATGCCTTGCGGCGCTAGCACCTCAAGCTAGTGCGTCTGCCAATTTCGCCACCTCCGCATGAGGCCTGCCCTTGGAATCTGGTTCGTGGGGAACAGGTGTGACGTGCAATCCTGAAAATGAGTATAGCATTCGCGACGGGCTTTTCCAAACCGGGTTATGCACAGTTTCTGAGGCAGCCGTTACGCCGTCCGCGAGGGCTCCGTATCGATCAGGAACGGTCCGGCCGGCCATGCCTTCGGCAACCCGCCCAGGCGATGACGAGCGGCTTTTTCTTCGAGGCCGCGCAGCGTGGCGGGCAGTTCGGCGATGGTTCTGGGGCGCGAGAAGAGATAGCCCTGGCCGTCGTCGCAGCCCAGCCGCGCGAGGAATGCGCGCTGCTCCTCGTCTTCGACGCCCTCCGCGACGACCTCGATCTTCAGGTCGCGCGCCAGTCCGATGATGGCCTTGGTGACGGTGCGGCAGGAGAGATCGTTGACCGAGGCGGAGATGAAGGAGCGGTCGATCTTCAACCGGTCGATGGCAAACTTGACGATGTACGACATGCTGGAGAAGCCGGTGCCGAAGTCGTCGATCGAGAGCCGCACGCCGAGATTGCGGATGCGGTTGAGGATGGCGAGCGCGTCGGACGTGTCGCTGACCAGCATGTTCTCCGTCAGTTCGATCTCGAGCAGGCTGGGCGCAAGGCCGCTTTCGGCAAGGATGAGCTCGATGCGCTGCGAGAGGTTGTCCTGCTCGAACTGGCGCGGCGACAGGTTGACGGCCATGGTGACCGGGTGATCGACCATCCGCTGAATCTTGATCGCGTCGTTACAGGCGGTCTTGAGCGCCCACTCTCCGATGGCGACGATGAGGCCGGTCTCCTCGGCGAGGGGAATGAACTCCAGCGGAAGCACGACGCCGAGGGTGGCGGAGTTCCAGCGGATCAGCGCCTCGACCCCGGTGACGGTGTGGTTCTGGAGCGAGACCTGCGGCTGGTAGAAGAGTTCGAACTCGCCGTTTGCGATGCCCAGGCGCAGCGCATCTTCCATGCGGTTCTTGCGCGCGGCCGCGTCGTCCAGTTCTTCGGTGAAAATCTGCAGGTTGTTGCGTCCGGCGGACTTGGCGAAGTACATCGCCGTGTCGGCGTTGTGCAGCAGCAGGTCGGGGTCCATGCCGCCGTCCGGGAACGTGGCGATGCCGATGCTGGCGGTGATGCGGATCTCCTGCCCGGCGATGGTGATCGGCTCATGCAGGGCGACCAGCGCCTTCTGTCCGAGGCGACGGGCGTCCTGCACGCTCTGCAGGTCGGGCAGGACGGCGACGAACTCGTCTCCGCCCAGGCGGCCGACCGTGTCGACGCTGCGGAACTGCGCCTTCAGCCGGGTGGCGGCGATCTTCAGCACCTCGTCGCCCTGGCGATGGCCGAGGTGATCGTTCGTCTTCTTGAAGTGGTCGATGTCGATGACGAGCACGCCGAGCCGGGTCTTGAAGCGCTTGGAGCGATCCAGGCAGACGCGCAGGCGGTCCTGCAGCAGCTCGCGGTTGGGCAGACCGGTCAAGGCGTCGTGGTGCGCGAGGTGCGAGATGCGGGCGTTGGCGACGCGACGGTCGGTTACGTCGACGTTGACCCCAACCACGCGCGTCACCCGCCCGGAGGGATCGCGCACGACACCCTGCGAGGAAGAGATATAGCGCACGGCGCCGTCAGCGCGAAACATGCGGAAGTCCACGCTGGCCGACTTACCGTTCGAGATGACGCTCTTCAGGACGGATTCGACCTCGGGCCGATCGGATGGGTGGACCATCTGGCGCCAGCGGTCGTACTCGATCACCGGGAGGCTTTCGATGCCGTAGAGCTGGGTCATGGTGTCGTCCCAGATGAGGTGGTCGGTCGCGAGATCCCACTCCCAGACGCCGACCTGCGCGACCTGATTGGCGAGCTGCAGCCGGTCGCTGAACGAGCGATGCTCGGACTCGGAGACGCGCAGCGTATCGAGATTGTTGTGCAGCTCCCGCTCGGCCTCTTTGCGCGCGGAGATATCGCGGCAGGTCAGCGCGACACCGTCGCCGACCCGGACGACGCGCGAGCTCATCCAGTTGCAGGTCGTCTCCGGCGACGAGATGGGGAACTCATAGTCCATCGGGACGCCGGTCTCGACCACCTGCTTGTAGTGGTCGAAGAAGCCGCCCGTACGGTTGACCGGGATGACCTCGCAGATGTATTTGCCTAACAGAGAGTCGCGGTCGTAGGTGGTCATACGCGCGCCGTTGTCGTTCAGGTAGACGAAGCGGAAGTCGACGATCTGGCCTGCGTCGTCGCGCACGCTGTCGAGAATATAGAAGGCGTCGAGGCTGCTCTCGGCCGCGGCGCGAAAACGTTCGGCGTTCAGGCGCGAACGGTCGGAGGACTCCAGCACGCGGTGCAGCTTCATCAGAATCGGCGGCAGGGTCGCCACCGTGATGATGGAGGCGACGGCGGTGACGAGCTTCAGCGCGCCCGCAACCCACAGAAAGGGACGCCACAGCTCCAGCATGTCGACGACCTGGGTGAAGGCGCAGGCAGCGAGAAAGAGCACGAAGAAGGGTACGACCCAGTTGGCGCGTAGCCTCGACCACTCCCGCCGCAGCCTCAGCAGCAGAATCGCCGCGATGAACAGGTAGGAAACAAAGATGGCCAGGTCGGAGAAGAAGTGGAGCGCGAAGAGCGAGTGGCTCTGGAAGTGCCAGAGGTAGGAGTGCGAGAGCCGCAGACCGCCGCGCATCCAGACTGCAAGAGCCGGCAACAGACAGACCAGCGCGGGCAAACCCACCAGGCGAAGGCTCAGCTTCCGAAAGGAAGAGAGCTCGCCCGGCCCCTGCAACACGCTGCTCTCAACTGCTGAATCCACTAAAGTCTCCGCTTACTTGCCCTGAATTTCAAGTGTAGGCGGGGTGGGGCGTCCGGTATGTACCGCTTGGCGAGGGCGGTCTGCAACTCTGGTGGTACAACACCTTCTTTGGTAACCTGCGGTCACATTAGAAGCGATAGAGCAGGTCGCTGAAGGCCGGCAGCTCCAGCAGCACCCGGCCTTCGGGCGCCGGGTTGACGGTCTCGTGCTCGAGCACCCAGGTAAAATCGTGCGGAATGAAGATGGCGTTGATGCCTGCCGCGAGCGACGGATTGATGTCCGAGCGGGGGCTGTTGCCGATCATCCAGGTGCAGGCCGGCTCGCAGGCGTGGCGCTCGATCAGTTCGAGGTAGGCCTCGGTATTCTTCTCGGCGAGCACCTCGACCGCGGCAAAGTGCGCCGCAAGACCGGAGCGCTTCAGCTTATCGGTCTGCTCCTCCAGATTGCCCTTGGTCACGAGGATGACGCGGTGGCGCGTGGCCAGCTCCGCGATCGTGGCGCCGACGCCGGGCAGCAGTTCGATCTCCGCCTCCGCGATGGAGTTCGCGAAGCTGACGATGCGGGCATGCTTCTCCGGAGTCACCGGACTGCTGGAGAGGCGCTCGAAGCAGGCGATCAGCGAGCGGCGAAAGCTCTGCAGGCCGTAGCCATGCTCTGCGATCGTGGCGCGCTCGCAGACGTTCAGGTGCTCGCGAACCTCCTCCGGCGTATGGACGCGGTGATCGAGGTAGGAGATGAAGGCCGCGATCGCGCGCTCGAAGTAGATATTGTTCTCCCAGAGCGTATCGTCCGCGTCGAAGAAGAGGGTCTGAGAGAGGAGCCGGTCTGCATTTTGGGCGGTCACTCGATCAGTATAAAAGGGCTCTGTGCATAAGAGCGGGTGGTAGACTCAGGCTTTCGAGGACACGGGACGGAGCCTTTGAACGCCTTGACTCTCTCTACTTCGCAGATGGCGCCGGAGGTGGGCGGCTGTCTCCTGGCGGTTGCGACGTTCTCGCTGGTGCTGTTCTGTCCCGGATATGTCTTCGCCTGGGCCTTCGACTTCTTCGAATTCCGCGCCAGGTCGACTGCGGAGCGCGTGGTCTGGAGCGTGCCGCTCTCGCTCTGTGTCGTGACGATTGCGGCAGTGCTGGTGGGCAAGCTGCTTTCTGTCGAAGTGCTGTGCTGGCTCGCCGGCGCCTTCGGGCTTGCCTTTGGCGGGACCGTGGTGCGGGAGGCTCGCGGCGGGGGCGGCGAAACGGGCCTTGGACGCAGCGGCCGGTGGGCCTTGGCGATGCTGGCCGGTTGGACGCTCTTCGCCATCTTCGAACTGATCGACCTGCCCGTCGGCGCGCGGCTTTACATGAGCTCGGCGGTCTACGACCACGCGCTGCGGACAGCCTTCGTCGATGCGGTCGCGCGGACGGGCGTGCCTCCGGTCAACCCGCTCTACTGGCCAGGTCACGCCTCGACCATGCGCTACTACTATTTCTGGTATGTGCTTTGCGCGGTCGTGGTAAAGCTGGCCGGGGTCTCGGCTCGTTCGGCCTTGATCGCGAGTTGCGTCTGGTCCGGATACGGGCTGGCGAGTCTCATCGCACTCTTTACCCGCTACTTCGACGACGTACCTCCGGCGCGCGTGCGGCAGCGCGTCCTGACCGGGCTGGCGCTCCTGACAGTCACGGGCTTCGACCTGCTGCCGGTGCTGGGCAGCGTCGCGGCGGGCAAGTCGCTCGCCGATCCGGAGTGGTGGGCGCAGGATCAGGTGACCTCGTGGATGGACGCGCTGCTCTGGGCGCCGCACCACATGGCCGCCGTGATCGCATGCCTGACGGGCTTTCTGCTGATATGGGTGGAGGGCGAACGCAGGCGGTGGCTGGTCGCCGTCGTCGCTGGAGCGGGGTTCGCCGGGGCCTTCGGGCTTTCGACCTGGGTGGCGCTCGGCTTCGCCATTCTGATGTGCGGCTGGTTGGCGTGGCTGCTGGCCACGGGTTCGCGCAGACGCGCCAGTCTGTTGCTTGCGGCGGGAGCCGTCGCCGCCGTCCTGCTGCTGCCGTATCTGCGGGAGCTGCGCGGAGCGGATCAGGCAGCCGTTGCAACGACCGCTGGCTCGCCCGCGCCCGCGACGCATCTGCTGGGATTCGGCCCGCGCCGGATCCTTTCGTCCGGCATACTTTCGTCCGTCCCTGGATTCCGGTCTCTGCGCGAGACGCATCCCTATGGGGAAGAACAACTTGCAGGCATAGTCCTGCTGGCCCCCGGATACGTTCTGGAGCTGGGATTTTTCGGCGTCGTTCTGGTGCTGGGTCTTCGACGCTGGCGGATTCTGGGCGAGGCGAATCGAACGGGCCTCGCACTGGCGATTGCGTGTCTTATCCTGACCGGGCTGGTGCGTTCGACCGTGATCGCGAATAACGACTTCGCCATGCGCGTCACGCTGGTCGCGCAGTTCCTTCTGCTGCTGTTGGCGGCGCGCATGTTCGGCGGTTGGAAGGGCGACGCCCGGCTGGCGATGCTGGCTCTCGCGGGCTTCGGAGTCCTCGGAACCGTCGTGCAGGCGGTCTGGCTGCGCGGATTTCTACCATTTGAAGAGTCGCGCCAACGCGCGGGCTACGTGGATCTCGCGGAGCGAAACGCCGCCTTCCACACGGCGTTCAACGAGATGGGGCAGCGTGTCCCGCGCGATGCGGTGATCGCATACCGGCCCGAGACGCTGGACTTTTACAACCTCGTCGTCACTCTGAACCTCGGGCGCCAGGCGTTGAATGCGATCCCCGAGTGCAATACAGCCTTTGGCGGAAGCGCCGTGCCCTGTGCCGGAATACGGAAAAACCTTGCATCTATATATGATGCGGTGAAATTACCGGGTCCCGAGGCCCAGAACCTATGCCGTTCGATGAACGCGGACTACCTCGTTGCCACTCGCTGGGATGCGGTTTGGACTCGCCCCGGCAGTTGGGCGTGGACGCTGCCGCCCGTCGTCGCAACGGACGCGGTGCATATCGTAAGCTGTGGACGTTGAGAAACAGACGCCCTGAAGGCTGTTAGAGTTGAATCAATCTTTGGGCAAACCAAGCGGCTGTCCGATGCGTGATAATGACATACACTCAGAGTCGGAACTTGATTGATGCGGTACGTCGCCGGAGTATGATTCCCCTTACGGCCATTACTTAGAGTAGGTTTCGATACAACATCTATGCGTCAAGCCGGGATGCGGGAGAAGAACGAAGAATGATTCCTGAGCCAGGGCAGAGGTTCGGGCCATACGAGATCCTGGGCCGCCTGGGTGGCGGTGGCATGGGACTCGTCTTTCGTGCGTGGGACGCGCGTCTGCATCGTGAGGTGGCGATCAAGCTGCTGCACGATGAGTTCTCGATGTCCGGCATGCGCGAACGCTTCCTTCGGGAGGCGCGGGCCGCTTCGGCTCTGAATCACCCCAATATCTGTACGATCTTCGACATCGGCGATCGCGACGGCGACCCCTACCTCGTCATGGAACTGCTCGAAGGCGAGACGCTCAAAGACCGGATCATGCACAAGATCATTCCGGTCGACGAGATCGTCTGTTACGCCAGGGAGGTCGCCGAGGCGCTGGCCGCGGCGCATGCGAAGGGAATCGTCCACCGCGACGTGAAGCCGGCGAACATCTTTCTCGTCAACAAGCCGAACGGCAAGAGTCAGGCAAAGGTGCTGGACTTCGGCCTTGCCAAGATCGAATCGAACGCGCGAAGCGGACGCGGCGGACGCAGTCTGGACCTGACGACCGCCGGCGCAACCGTCGGCACGCTGGCGTACATGTCGCCCGAGCAGGCCAGGGGAGAGGTGCTCGACTCGCGTTCGGACCTCTTCTCTCTGGGCGTGGTGATGTACGAGATGGCGACGCGGCAGGTGCCGTTCAAAGGTACGACCAGCGCGCTCGTCTTCGTCAAGCTGCTGAATCATCCGCCGGAACCGGTGCGCGACTGGAACGACAGCGTGCCGCGCGAGCTCGAAAAAATCATCTTCAAGCTGCTGGCCAAGGAGCGCACGCAGCGCTACCAGACCGCCACCGAGCTCGAAGAGGCGCTGAGAAAGTTCTCCGAAAAGGGAACCGGCGGCGGTTGGCTGCGGCGTGCGACGATCCCTCTGGTCAAGGCGCCGGACCCGATCGCGCGCGAACGCAGACAGCGTCAGCGGCTCTCCGAGGCGCCGACCGAAAATTTCGACGAGAAGATCTATCCGGACTCGCCGCCCCGCATTCCATCCCGGCCGGAGCCTCCCGCAGCGCGTCCGCGCTCTGGCGAAGAGGCGTTTCTACGGCCGGTGGCGCGTGTGCCGCGTGGCTCCGGCTCTCCGGCGCCGTTGAACCAGAGCGGTGCATTGCCGGCGATCCCAGGAATCCCCACCGGGCCCGTGTCGCCTGCCGCCTTCCAGGCGCAAAGCGCGCCGCCCGAGACAGCGGCGGCGGTCGAATCGGGCGAGATCTCCGGTCAGGCGACGTCCTGGGAGCAGGAGCCGCCCGCGCTTGTCCCCACCGATCTGGACCCGACCGGACGCTGGCCGGCCGCGGCACGCGAGTCGGACTCCGAGACGACGCGCACACATTACGACGATTCGGGTTATCTTGAGCCCAGGCGGGTGAAGCGCACCCCTCCGTGGGTATGGGCCGTCGCAGGCATCGTCGGCGCCGGCGCGCTGGTTACGGGCATCGTCTTCGCGGTGCATGGCGGACGCTTCCGTCCGATGATGCTGACCGAGAAGGACACGCTGATTCTGACCTCGATCGAGAACCGCACGGGCGACAAGGCCCTGGACGGTTCCGTCTCCGAGGGGCTGCAGATGGCGCTGCGCCAGTCGCCGTATCTTGCGCTGTTGACGCGCGACGACTATCGCTCGACCTTGCAGCAGCTTGGCGGCGATGGCAGCGGTCTGCCGGGCGAGGTGAACCCGGTGATGGCGCACAAGGTCGCCGAGCGGCTCGGCGCGAAGGCCTACATTTACGGCACGATCACGGGTTCGGGCGCGCCCTACACAATCCACGTGGAGATGCAGGACACGGTCTCGAACGAGACGATGGCAACGGTGGAAGAGCACGTTCCCAGTCAGGAGCAGATCGCTACCACCATCGACCGCATCTCGGACACGCTGCGCTCGGATGCGGGCGAGGACAGCGATTCGATCGCCCGCACCCATGTGCCGCTCTCGCGCGAGGCGACGGCGAGCATGGAAGCGCTGCACGCGTACACGCTGGGCGAGGCCGCCGCGCGGATGGGCCAGCCCGTCGAGGCGCTCGCAGCCTACAAGCAGGCAGCTACGCTGGATCCAAAGTTTGTGCGGGCCAACCTGCGGCTGACCCTGATCTACCGGCAACAGCGGGCCGAGGTCGCGGCGGCGGAGGCTGCCAGAGCAGCGCTCGACGGGGCGAACGCCGCCAGCGAGCGCACCCGCCTGATCGCGCAGTACACCTACGAGATGAACGCCAGCGGCGACTATCTGCGCGCGACCGCGATCATCCGGCAGATGTTGACGACCTATCCGCATGACGCGGAGGTGCTCTCCGACCTGGCCCGCGCGCTGCGGCTGCAGGGGCACCTGAGCGAGGCGCTGCAGGCGGCGCAGCAGGCTTATGCCGCCGATCCGCTCAGCGGCGACGCGTATACGCAGGCCGAGATCGCGCTGATTGGCCTGGATCGTTACGACGCCGCGCTGCAGTTGGATATGCAGGTGCAGCGGCTGGGCGGACCGCGCGACGGCGTCAGCCTCATCGCGGCATACCTCGCTGGCCGGCAAGACCTTATCGACGCGGCCGTAGCCGAGTCGCAGACCAAGACGAAGCACTTCACGCTGGCGTGGAACCACGGCCTGTACCTTGACAACTCTGGCCGCATCGAGGCAGGCACGGCGTTCTGGCGCGACCGGGCGGCAACCGCGCTGGAGGTTCCGGGCCTTGCTTCGTCCAGCTCGACCCTGCTGAGCCAGGGCGCGCTGAACCGGGCCCTGATCGGCAGTTGTGGCGAGGCGCTGAGCATGGCGCGCGAGGCTGGCGCGCAACCCAGGGGACCGATCGCCACGTTCAACATTGGGATGGCGTCGGCCCTCTGCGGCGACACCTCGACCGCCAATGCGGCGATCGACGCGCTTGCGTCCGGGTATCCGCAGAGCACCAGCGTCAACGGCTACTACATTCCGGACCTGAAGGCGGCGCTGGCGCTGGGAGCGAACGACCCGGAGGCCGCGCTCGAAGCGCTGAAGTCCGCCCGGCAGTACGACCTGATCTCGCTGACGCCGTACCTGCGGGGCAGGGCGCACGTCGCGTTGCGTCAGGTGCAGATCGGCATCGTCGATTTCCAGACGCTGCTGTCTCATCGCGGCATCACCTTCACGGTGGGCAGCGACGTCTACCCCATGGCCGAGATCGGCGTGGCGCGCGCCTTTGCCGACACCGGCGACCACGGCAACAGCGCCAGCGCCTATAAGAGCTTCCTCGAACTGTGGAAGAACGCCGACCCCGGACAGCCTCTGTTGTCGGAAGCGGAGTCTCGCACACGCTGATCTGTGTTACCTTGAAAAGGTCGCGTCACATCGCGGAGAGATGGCCGAGTGGCTGAAGGCGCACGCTTGGAAAGCGTGTATACCGCAAGGTATCCAGGGTTCGAATCCCTGTCTCTCCGCCATAGACCTGTGTCTTGCGGTAAATACTTCTAAACATAAGAAAACAAAGGGCAGGGAAGTCGGCCAAAGTCGCCTCTGTCTCCTTGATTCCCCATACTGCCTCCCGTTTGTATGACTACGGAGAAAATGTATGACTACAGCACCATCCAGTCAATTACGACAAGTACATATCTGCGTCGGGTCTACACGTGATCCAGATTCGTTGTACTAAATTCAGCCGTTCTAAACAGTGCTCATCTCACGCACTGTTTAGAAACGCGCTCAGATTATGTTGTTGCTCGTTTCAACTTCGTTATAGAGGATCACTAATGTTCGTCCTAAATACGACGCTTGGTTTGATGAAGTCTTTTTAGAACGCATCTTTAGAGAGTCATTTTGTGACGCGCTACAAAATGTGCGTCAAAAACACGCTTTGAACTTGACTCTAAATGTGTAGTCACATAAATTTGTAGTTGCAACGGAGAACTTTCAAAAGTTCATACGTGCAATTGATTGCACGGACCGATTGCAAAAGATTGAGGCCTCCGCGTGAACGGAAGCCTCATGGTTGAACAGCGTAAGTTGTTCCCACGGGTGGACCCGTTCCTGACTAGGGCTACCGGGTCCCCTCGCACTATATTTCGCCTTCCGTATGGTGGGCAACACGTCGGGCATGATGTCTTCTCATGGCAGCCACCTGTTGACAGGTTAGGTGGCCTTATAGGTCGTGTCAAGTCTATTTCGTCTACAAGATACCCAGATTATGCCTAGCCGCGAAATAGCCCGGCTTCACAATTCGTGTCGGCTAATTTGTACCTCGCATTCCACAGATTGACGACGCAGTATGCTTTAGGGCATGGCCGCACTCATCACCGCACGTCACAACGATAAGATCGTCCGGTGTGACGCCAACTGCTACAACGCACGGACAATCCGCTCAGATCAGTGCACGTGCATCTGTGGCGGAACGAATCACGGCGTGGGACTCCGGCAGGGCTTTGAAAACACTATCGCCCTTGAAGGGTTCTGGAAAAAGAACTGGCGCAAGGCGCATAAGGGAGAGGAAGTTGCTTTCGAGACTATAGACCAATATCCGATGTTCCCGGATAATCCAGATTGACCGCGTCGTGACGGTTGCTAATCTGAACTGTTACCCGGTAGGCTGGTAGGGCAGTGGCGGCGTGGAAGGACACGCAACCATACAGGTGGCCGAAAGGTTAGAGTGACAGCGAGAGCAGAGCGGTAAGGGACGCCTACCGGATTACCGGACAAGGGTTTAGAGGTCACAACCAACGACCCCGCGAAGAACAGCCCTTCGATACGCGGGGGATCAATTCCGAAAATTGTTGGGGAAGCTCCGCAAGCTGGTATCAAGCCCAGCCCACTGCAAATGACCAGGCCACACTACGGTGTGGCTCTTTCGTGCTCAGAAGCCAATTTACGGCATTTGGAGGCGAAGTTCACACGTAGGATGCTGCTACTTAGCGTGGTTTCCGAAGTCGTAACCACCAAGTGATGTCCCTTGGTTCGCTTTTACCATCGCTGCTACGTCTGGAATGATCGTGAACAAGATATATTCTCCAAGAGGCAACGGCTCTTTGCTCGTCAGCAGATAAACCTTGTCTCCTTTTTTATCTACCTGAATGGGAATCACAACCTTGGGATCCATCTGAGAATTGATGCCAGTCCACAAGCGCATGCTGGCCATCGGCAGTTCTCTTCTGTCCTTTTCTTCCTGAAAGCGAGCAAGCGTGAGATCTCGCCCACTATCCAAGAGTCCCACCAGGCACATGGCCAACGAACTGTCTCTTAGTTGATAGGGGGATTTGGCGTCGCGGAACTGAGCTTTGATACGCGCCTTCGCAGCCCCGTAGCTGAACGCTGCTCCAGCCACGTTCGTTGTCTTGAATCCTATCGAGTGGCTGGGGTCCATCGAAATCCAATCTGCACCCTTCAGGAAATATGCCCCCGTTGCCACCGGACACGCTGGTGGAGCGTTTTGTGCGAGAACGGTTAACGGCGCACAAAGGACTACAACGAACAAACGGGACAGATTGTTTTTCATAGATTGCGATTCTAGCATCCCGACCGATGCGAAGGTATACAACTAATCAGGCAGAATCACCCTCGCCCTGATATCTGCTTCGATTGCAGGTAGTCTCTTGCCTTCCGCACCATCACTGCAAACATCCTGAGGTCCAGGATTGCCATGTCGAACGCTGGCAATCGAACTCCTTCCAGGATCTCTGCCCTCTTCTCTAGCCGCTGAAGAATGATAGTGAGCACTTGGACAAGGTGAGAGTTCACGCATCAGCAGATCATAGGCGAAACAAAGGCGAATATATTCACAAAGCAGCTATCCGATATCAAGGGCATCTCGACTATCAATGCCAAGGCCGAGAACGTCCGCACCAGCCCTAAATGGCGTGAACCGTTCAAGAAGCGCCGCTGCCTCATTCCTGCCTCATTCCTGCCTCATTCCTGCCTCAGCGTTCTATGAGTGGAAAAAGATCGACGCCAAGACGAAACAGCCGTATGCGTTCACGGTCAGGGGCAGCCCGCTATTCGCGTTTGCGGGGCTCTGGGACGCATGGAAGGACGGCCAGGGGCACTGGCTTCAGTCCTTTAGCATCGTGACCACAGAGGCTAACGAGCTCATGCAGCGGGTTCATACCCGAATGCCGGTCATTCTCCACAGCCGGGATTACGACCGCTGGTTGTCCCGCGAGGTGACGGAGCAACTGCCCTTAGATCTCCTGCGGCCGTATGAGGCTGAGGACATGGAGATGACGGCTGCGAATCCGCTGGTTGGGAACGTCAGGAACAACGGGCCAAACATGCTCAACAGCGCGTGAAAAGCAAGCAGTAAGAAAAACCTCTGATGCAGCATTAAAAACATTGACATGCCGGCTCTGTAAGCGCATCATCAGAAAGTTCCTTATGTGTATCGTCACGATATTTTAGGGCATGGTACCACATCTAAATTAATAATATTTTTCGGTTTCCAACCGGAATGTGATGTAGTGTTGCCTCAGGTCAGAAAACATGGACCGGATGAGGCACCACCTATGAACGTTTTGATTGCAGCATCTCCGCTTGGTTCAAACACCCCAAACCCCTACCAGCCCTTAGCCGACCAGGCATGGACCATTGCTCACACGCTCCAGAAATGGAACGATGAGCGGTCTGTCCTGCTCTCCCTCCGTGCCTCACAGCCTTGTGGACTATCCGAAGTCGAGCGCCTGCGTCTGTGCGACCTGAATAGCAGCTTGGACACGTACGAGGTCTATATGCGGGATCTGGGGCAGCTTCCATCTGCCGCTTACATCACCAGGGCACAGAGAGCAGCCTAGTCGCGTGGAAAGCACCTAGACTCAGATGACACCCATAAAAGAGGAGCAATCATGAAGACATACAGCATTTGGATCACATCACCGCCAGACCCAGTCAAGCATTTCACTCTACATATTTTTCCAAACGGGGGAGGTGGAGCACGCGTTCGGGAAACAAACTTCACCGAGGCAGACGTTCTGCGGCAAGTTCTGTCAAAGTGCCTCTCCAAAGACATCCTCGTGAACGAGGTGATAAAGATGGCGGATGAGGATGGCATCTGTGATCTTCGGGGACGAGAGATCCCGCTGTCCGATGAATGTGCGAGAGAACTTGGCTGGATTGAGTAGCTCAAATGGCAGGTTCAGTCGCAAAAGAGCCCGACACCCCTCAAGTAGACTTTGGTGTCGGGCTTCACGATTTTGATATCAACAGAAACTCAGGGCTTTGTCTTGTCTCGGTTTGCTATACCGTTCAACTTTGAAGGTGGCAACTGAGCGTACAGTTCTGCGATAGCTTTGGGCTTGCTGATCTGGTCGTCAACAATAAAGTTGACCAGTGCGAAGAGTCTCAGCGCGATCTCTGGATTGTCTCGGACATCTAAGGTGCCAGGATGAACCTGTTCATTCCCAACCACTCGAACGATATCGAGGGCCTGTTGAATGTGAGGGGAGAGACCTTTCGCGACCAAACTGCCTATGTCCGCGTTGATGTTTTGGCCAGGCTCCCCCAACACGATGCACAGCTTTTGAACACATAGGCGTAATAAGGCTGCGGCAGATCGCGGAGATGAGGCTAGGACGCTTCTTGCCTCGTCAAAATCTTTCGCGATGTCCGTTGGCGTATCCGCATGGGCTGCGGGAGCCGTCAAAGTGGCTGGGTAGATCATCTTCTGATTCAACCAGAGAGACACTTTCTTGCAGTGCGTACAAAAGGCTCCCATCAGATCCCCCGACCACTCTGTATGGCTGTGGTATGGCGGAAGCTGCTGGCCATAGTTAAGCCAAAGCTGCTGCGCGTAGGCATAGCAGGCGGGACAATTGAAAGCATCACCCCTAAGTTGTGGGGCTACATAGTCGGTGTGCATCTTGATAAGGTATCACCGCTCAAACGCAAAAAGAGCCCGACCTGTTCCGATGTTTTGGACAGGTGGGGCTCTTTTGCTGCCTACGTCTACCTTTCTTTGGCCAAGAACTTAACTTTCTCTTTAACCTTGACTGGCTTTTTTGCGATGAAGTCGACTGTGCCGTCCTTGGTTGGGAACTTTACTTCTACTTTCTTCTTCACCGTCGTCGTATCGGTGAACTTTACGACATGCTTCTTTGCCGCCTTTTTTGTCGCCATCGTGTCAGCCCTCGCTGAAGAATCACGGGGAGGATAGCACCGTATGTGTCGGGAACGGAAGAGGAATCTTTCAACGGGAAAAGCGTAGCGGTCGTGACACTGGGGTAGGCCATGCCGTTCTTTGACTATTAGCACTCGAATTCCTCACACGGGCTGCTAGAATTCGCGCATGAGGTCCAGATGAGTTCTTCTATTGAGAGATACACCAAGGACATCGCTGCATTGGTGGCAAAAGGCAATCAGCTAGAGGCTTCTATGTCGTCTCAAGAACCTTGGTCAGTCCAAATACATCATCAAGCAGAAGGGAACATACCTTAGCGCAGCCTGCCTCAGGCGGTCAGGGCGTGAGTCTATCCCAGGCGCAGAAATCTTCAAAGATCATGCTTGGATCGAGCCCGGGGAACAGATAGATGAGTCTTTGATCCTGCGGGTTCCTGATCCCGCAACCTTTGTGGGCCTACGGCTCGGTTTGCGAGTTGTCTCGAAAGGTGTTGAATGGAATGCTAGTTGTATTTTGCGAGAGAAAGGCATAGAAAAAGCAACAGTCACACCTCAAGTTCTCCCAGGAGATTGACATGAAGTCGCGTACAACTGACCAGCTATTCGAATCTACACAACGTACTGAAGAAATAGAAAAGCAAAAAGCGGAGTATATCGGTCCAAGGGACTTCAACGGTCAGGCGGATGAGAGTTCAGACAAGACGAAAGAAGTTGAAGAAGCGAAGAAGAGACCGGGTGGTGCCCTCTAGGGCATGTCCTTTACGCAGTAGCAGGATAGACTGCCAGGAATCGCAACTTGGCTCTCTGTGCGCCGCTCTCGACTCTCTCAATGAGAGTGCTGCTTAGGTATTCTTTTTTATAGACTTGCCCGCGATATCGGTCTATCTCCAACTTGGATCAAACTTGACCATAACTTGAGGATTCTCATGGCGCTCGATTACAAGAACCTTGTTCCTGAGGTTCGGCAGTTGATGACTACCGAAATTGACGGCGATCTAGCCAAAAACACACTCTATAAGAGCGGAAACTTGAGCCCTCAGGGGCAGGTGGACTATCCGGATCTTCTCAAAGGCGCTGCCGCCAATGGTACAGACAGCACGCTGGCCGCGCAGATTTTGCCGCGCCTCAACTCTCATGAAAAACCACGTCAACTCAAGTCTGGAGCACTCTCCAAACCTCCCATAATGCGGTCTAATGCTCATGAAATGTTAGCGGAAGGTGAGTTTAACCGATACTACATTCGGGGAGTGTGCTTGAGAGCAATAGAATTAGGTCATGCAGACGTTACGGTTTACAGAGCTAAAGCTGTAGAAAATCCGCGACCGGATTCTGAACCGAAGATCGGCACAACGGTTAACGCAGCATCACTCTTAGCTGATCTACGCAACAATATTGGGTTAGATACTGCGCTGGGTTTACCCGCTGGGCCAAATTCTGGTCTCTGCGTCTATTTCTAAGTAGATTACCCGTAAACGACGAAAAGCCCCACACTCGTTGATTTGAGTGTGGGGTTCTTTGTTGCTGTTGCTTATGCGTGCTGCGTCAGTACCTTGATGGGGTGGGTGCCAGCATCCGTAACGAACGAACCACCACGGCCATAACCGATGAAGGCAACGGCACCCTTGCTAATCAGGTAAGTGTAAGGATCTTTCGCAATCTCAAATTGACCAACGCTGCGGAGCGTATAGCCTGCCTTGAAGTCACCGAATGCGAGTGCCTTATTGCCCGCACCGATGTTCGGGGCGAACTGGTCCAGAACCACAGGACGGCCAAGCAGTGTATCGAATGCACCCGCGTTCGGCGACGGGATGAACAGCGGACGGCCAAGCGTGTCAGTCACTCCAATGAGTGCGCCACGGGTTGCCGAGTTCATCACCCACGTTGCATTGCTGACGTATGCGGGATCGAGCGAAGCATACAGGGCAGCGATATCCACGTATCCAATAGCGGTGGGATTTGCCGAAGTTGCACCAGACGTTGCGCCGGTCAGATAGCTGATGTAGTTTCCAGACGTGCTGCCCTGCGAGATGTACTTGGCAAGGCCACGATAGAGACGCTGGCCGAAGGCATCACGGATGAATGCGTCAAGATCGAAGAAGCTATCCTGAAGCTCTTCCAACGTCACCAGGATGACACCCGTGTTGTACATCTCGGTATTGCTGGTCTCGGTCGACAGGGTAGGATCAACGGTCGACGCAGCCGAATCCTCTGCCCAACTCTGAAGGCCGTCGGTCACGTCATTGACGAACCCAACCTTCATACTCGCGCCAGTGTCCGTCGTGCGCTGATTGACGATGTTCACCAGGCCGCCATAAGCCTGCTGTGCGGCCGTCAAGAGCGGATAGAACGCAGGGGCTACAAGCTGGCTGCCACCAGTGATGTTGCCAGCGACAGCACCAACGCCAAGGTCACGCTTTTCACCACAGATGAAGTTACGGAGTGCACGCTTCTGCGCTTCCGCGTCTACAACAGTCTCCGAAAGATTGCCACGGGGCGGGCGAGTGAACGCACGCTGTTCAGCTTCAAATGCCTCGATGCGCTGTGCAACGCTGCGCTGTTCCTCAAGGTCGTCAACGTCGGCAAGCATCCGCTTAACCTGCTGTCTCTGCTCGATGGTGATGTCCTTCGTGCGGGCCAGGGTGGTTGCATCGTTCATCAGCTTATTGCGACGTTCGGAGAGTTCTGCAAAAGTCATTGGTTCTCTTTTCTTTGGGGCACGGGGCCGCCATCCCCCCATTGCGGGAGGTGTGTTCTTCAAGTGCGGAAGGTGGGGTTGGGTACTACTTGCGGCGGGCTACTTCAATGCGCAACAGCGTTCGTTCAGACCAGTTCAAGAGCGTGGAGCGGTCCTGCTCATCCTCGTCGTCACATGTGCAATCAGGGTCCACATGTGTTCCGTCAGGGTTCTTTTCACAGTCGCATTCATCCTCGTCTTGATCGTCCCGCTTGGAACGAAGCAGACTGCGGAGTTCGGGCGGGCAGGAGCGAACCGAGACATTGGCTGCCGGGTACGCCGCAAACGATGTTGGGCTGATCTCAAACAAGTTGATCTTGAGCAGGGTCCGAATGACATTGCCTTCACCGTCAGAAGTCCAACTGTCTTCAATGGTCTGGAAGCCGAAGGAAACGCCGTCTAGATCGCCTCTGGTGACCGAGGTGGCAAGGTCGATAGCCTGTTGAGTGTCAGGTAGCTTACAACTGAACCGAAGCCCCACAGGGTCATCTATGAGCGTCAGCGTGCCTGCCTTAGTCCTGCCCATCAGTAACTCTTGCTTGTGATCGCGGAGCATAAGGACATCAGGATTCTGTTTCAGGCTTTCTGTCACTGCACCAGGTGCAATCAACTCGGTGAAGCCACCAAGGTCGACAGAGCGGCTGTTGTAGACGAGGGCATAACCGCCCAAAGTCTTAGACCCGTCTGCCCCCGTCTGCACGCGCAGTTCCTTTGCGGGAAGGTAAAGCTGTTCACGTCTATTCATTGAGGGTTACCTGTGTTGCTGGTGCGGGAGGCAGAAGCAATTTCTTCGCATCCATCATGTTCACGGGCGAGAGCAGGACGTTGGCCTCTTCACCAGGAAACGGATTCTGCCCGAGTTCCTTGCGTACTTCATTGGCGGTTGCAAAGCCCCACTGACGGGCCACAGCAAAGCCGTCCATCTGAGTCTTGAAGTCAACGCGGAGGCGGTCGCTGATGTCGTGCTCGATGGTGTAGCCAGGCAAACCAACCAAGAGCTTTCTATGAAGCTCCTGAGAGATCCTGTTGAGCCACGGACGCAAACAATCCACAAGGAAGGTCAACTGCTGCGCGGCGAATGTCTCGCCAGCTACGCGGGATGTGTCACCTATCTGCGAAGGGTTTATACGGAACAGGCCACAGATTTCCTGCCTGCTCATGTTGCGACTCTCAAGGAACTGGCTGTCCTCGTTGCTGATAGTGATCTGCTGAAATTTCAAATCCTGATCCAGCACCGCAACACGATGCTGGTTGGTGCCTGACTGCATTTCCTCCCAGTCATTCCGCATCTGGAGCTTTACTTCAGGCTTGACCTGTTTATCCGTAGTCAGGACACCGGAAGGCGTAGCATTGTTCGCAAAGAACCTGCCAGCGTGCTTATCCATTGCGATAGCGCCGCCGATTGCATTGCGGTTCTGCTCAATGACGCTCATGCCCGTTACGCCGTTGGTGCTGTGCCAAGGCACATGAATCACGTCTTTGGCTGGTAGCTCTCTACTCTCACGAGCCGATAGACCATCAGTGGTTCGATAGAAGAGAGAGCCGTCTGTTGCTCTGTATGCCGTGGTCTGAAGGGGATGAAGGTACCAGAGTCCGTTGATCGTGCCGCTACCGTTGCGAGTTATCTCTAGGTAGCCATTGCCGGTCAGGGCGATGGAACCAACAAAGGAATCCCACATGGTGAACGCGCTACAGTCGGGGTTCGGCTGTAGGCAGAGGATGTCATGCAAAGGATTGCTGAACGCCTCAGCCCGTCCCTCTCCAGACTTCACATAGAGGATTGGACTCATACTCGCCACCGATTCACTAATCAGCCGAACGCAGGAGTTCACGCTGGATTGCTGCATTGCGGTGATGGAATTAACAACTTCACCAGCATCAGACTGTCTGCCCCCACTGAAGATTTGCCACGGGGTAGAGGAGCCGAGACCAACAAACGGGCCGGCAGTGCTCCGCTGCTCAGGCTGGGAAGGCCCAAGGGAGAAAAGACTTCGTAGATTCATAGGGTTCTTTCATGTGGAGGGCAGGGCCACCAAGTAAACTCACTGATCGCTAGAGCCTGCTGAATTGATTGGATATCGCTGCTAAACTGAGGCAGAGCGGCTGGTAAGTCTGGTAAGCGCCTGACTACGGCTGCCCCTCAACTCACACACGCACACTGTGCAAGCGGAAATGGTCACGTTTGACACCGTTTTATTGATTTGTGGACATAAAAATTTGGTTCCCCAGTCGGTCTGCAAGGGGAATAATCGCCTGTTTGAAGAGGCCCATACCCCCTTCGGGGCTTTCTTTCGTCGCTTGGTCAGGCTGGTTTGACCCAAACTCTTTACAGTTAGAGGCCCAGGTCTTCGCGTATCACGTTGGCGAAGATCTCAACTGCCTTGTCTGTAGTCGCGTCAAAGGTCGGACGCATGAACGGTGTGGCTTTGGCGTCTTTGGTCCCGAACTCAACGAACATTCCGTAGACGCCAGGCTGCTGGGAAGGTGCACCATTCTTCTTTGCGGTCTTTGTGTCGTAGGTAGGGCCAACGCTTACCTTGGCAGAGGCAGAGTTCTTGCCACCTCTTGAGCTCACTTTGGCCTTGATAGAGTCTCTGAGGCCACCAGTGTCTACAGGTACGCGAGACTTCATCTCATCAACCCACATGTCACCTGAGGCTGCTACAGCCTTGCGTAGGGCTCTGCGCGCGAGTTTTGGACCTAGTTCTTGGAGCTTCTCAGCGATACCGTTGAGGTTGACGGTGCATGTCACTTCCATGTGTGTGGGCTTTCATGCTGCATAGGGAGTTGTGGGCCATTGGAGGTCAAAGGGTGAGGGTCCGGGTGCGGAGCGATGGCTCGACGCACCACGACGCCATGAGGTTGGCACACCTTAGGTTGGAGTCTAAAGGGAGTGAGGCCAACCGGTTACTGCTGATGGGTGCGTGGCCATCAGCAATCTTTTTAGGGCACGGCTAGGAGGGAAGCTTCATTCACTTTGCTGAGTTACTGAGCGTCTGCTGAAGCCGTGCCCATGCCAGCGGTGTAGGGGCCGCTGGCAATGTGTCTTGCAGAGTGTGCAAGGTGAGTGATGGATGGGAGCAGTTGTGCGTCACCATCCATCGTCAGTCGGACTGCACAGCAGCAACAGAAGGATCGCGGCCAACTGTTGCAGAGTGTGCAGCCCTGCTCATAGACGCACAGGAAGGGCGTCTACGCATGTCTAAATGGGTGAGGGATCTACCGGAATGAGTTCATACGTTGCCCGCGTACCGCCCTGCCGAATGGTTAAGAGGTCTGCGGTCTTGAGTTCAAGCTGTGCGTCCTTGAGATACTTCAATGGGAAGCCAGCGCGACTGGCAACCTCTTGGTCTCTGATGCTGACGCTTTCCGTTCCTCTGTCAGTGGCGATGCGAACCACGATCCAGAATAGGCGCTTGGCATTGTGACTTAGTGCTGGTTCTTCAAACTTCATGCTTCTGCCTCTTCTACATAGCTGTTCCACATCAAGCGGTAGGCCTCTTGTTCGCGGGCGAACTCCTGCCCCAAGTGCGGGTGTTGTGCTTCGATGGTGGTGATCTCTGCGAAGAACTCCATGGCGATGAGTTGCAGAATGTCGTTGATCTCTCTAATGACATCCTTGCGGCTGCCCTTGTCGACATCGAACAGGAAGCGTTCTGCCTCTCTGTGCCCCGTATTCAGAGGCTCAAGGTCGGCCAGGGTGCCGGTTTCATTTAGGAGTCTCCGTCGGAGTTGCCACTCTCGAATCTTGAGAATCTGAACATAACGATCATTCAGGTAATGACCGGCAGGGAATCGGGCCTGTACGTGCTGGATGTATGCACGGACAACGTTCAATTCAATCTGGGGAAGGGAAATCATCAGGACTCGCTTTCTGTAAAGGTGGGGTGTACCGGACCAGGGCACACCCCGCTATCGGAGAAAGGCAACATGTCCCCTCTAGTCTCTTTAACAGGTCTGTTTGACAGGCTTTTCACAAATACTCAAAGATATTTTCTATCTCGGTGTTTTATGTGAATCGCGCCCATATATACAGCCTGTGAACAGACTGTTTCTATAAAGCTCTAGCGATCTTATCGAGGTGTTACTTATCTTGAGACGGAGCTATAGTTAACCTATCTTCCGCCAACTCTCAAAAAATCTTGAGCATGGAGCCAAGTAGCGCCCGGCTTGTTTGACAACCTCGCTGTCACAAGGTTGATTGGTCTATCGAGCCCAGGACGAGGTTTTAAACTTGGAACCTAGCCACACCCGCCAACCGTTACCGGCTGGATTCTGTCACCCTCAAGAACGTGACATGTGCTCTGTTTATCAGGCAGAGACTTGAGACGCTTGCAGAGTGTGCAAGCATCCCGACAGCCATGAGAAGTGTCCCCCTCACAGCATTTGCTTTCCTAATCTCTTTAACAGGGCCGTTTGACAGCCTTTTCACAAGAAACGCATAATACTTCAAGATTTCTCTTGACGCAAGGGTATTCATGTGTTCTCCTAAGTGTAAGGCTTGATGAAAGCCGGTGTCTGCCCTTCGGGGACAGGATGTTACTTGGCCGTGAGAATCGGAACCCACGCGGATTTATGACAGACGTGGGGTAGCTGAAGGGGCAGAGAAGGGGACAGCGGTCCCCAAAAGATTCATCCCCAGCCGGAACGACACCCAATGTCGGGGTTGTCAGTTTCGGGAGAGCCGGCCCGGGCATGAGCGGGAAAAATCCATAAATCGACTCTTTGAGCCTCTCGGGCTCTTGGAGATTTGTGCCTTTTTCAGCTATCGGACCAGACCAAAACGAACTTAACCCTCAACCACTTCACACCATTAACAAAGACGGCCAGCCCGTCGATGAGTGGATTCTTGCGCCTCAAAGTGCAGAGACCAGCCCTCAGGTAACGACTTGGAAAGCCAAAAAAGTTGCGACTGCTGCCCGCCTGCAAGCCAAAACTGAGACGGTCAAAGCCATAATCACGACGACCCTGTCTGCCTATGGGATGGAAGGAAAGTCGAGGACGCACGACTTCGACGGCAACCGCAATGAGGTCAGCCCTCGCCGTGACTGGAAGAGCAAGGAACCAGCCGAGAAATTCATCCTTGCGGTTCTTAGTGGCCGCTTCGGACTCACACCTGAGCAACTCGCTATTGCACGTCAGTCTGAGTCCTTTGATGAGATCGCGTACCAGCGTGCCACGGATGAAGCCGAAGCCGTCGACATGGAGAATGCCAGGGAAGCCCGCGCTGCCCTAGCGTCTTGGAAGTGGAGTCCGTGGAAGGGCTTTGTCTATGGCGAGAAGATTTGGATCAAGACTACCGAGGATGACGGTCATTGGGAGTCCATAGCGGACCAGCCTGCCCCCGTGGCAACTACAGCTAGGGTTGAGTCTGAGGACTATCGAGAGACCGCACCTGAGGTCAGTGTATGGCTCACAGATGCCATCCGTCTTCAGTCCCGAGATGCCGTCACGGATTACAAGAAGATGTCCCTGAAGGCCACCAACAAGGTCGATAAGCACACCTTGGAACAGGTCTACCGGGCTTACGTCATTGATCCCGAGGCAGAGATCGGGAACCTGCAAGCTGCCTTGTATGCCTTTGCTCCTCTTGCCGGTCGATACTCCGACTGTGAGAACTTGCTAAAGCGCTATGAGACGGACCTTGAGCCTGATGACATCCTTGGAGACTTCGTTATTGATGTTGCAGACCGGCTGAAGAAAGGCCAACATTGCGACCCCGAGCGCAACCTGTCTAGCTGGATAAAGATGCTCTGGAAGAGGTGGTTCTTCCCAGAGCGGGTCACCGAGTTTCACGAAACACACAATTTGGAATCGCGTGTCAGCAATGACGAGTTTGACAACGATGAAGCCGAGACGGAAGAGAGAGAGCCAGGGGTGCTCTATTGGATTGACGTTGAGCGGGAGATCGCAAACCGTGACCGGGAGGATTGGAACGCACCTGACAGGCGCATTGAGAGGATGATGAGCCAGCTAAATGATCCTGACTCCGAATGGGGCAAGCTGTCCGAATCGGGCAAAGCAATCATTCGGGCACTCGTCCAAGGCAAGACCAAGGGGCAGGCCATCGAAGTCTCTGGACTGTCGAAGCGTGGGGCAGACAAATTCTTCGAGAAACTCAAGACGATGCGTGAAACCACGTTTGTCTCTCACTCAGACATCCGCAAGAACAATGCGGGGGTGTCCCTGTGATCGTGGCTCTTGAGGGTAAACAGGAAGGAAATATCGTTTCTCACATCCGTTGCCGACGTTCGGCATGGACAGCGGAGAATCTCGCGGAACTCCTTAGCTTGAGCAAGAAACATATATACAGGCTGGCCAAACAAGGAAGGATGCCCAGCTACCGCGTAGGTGGAGCAGTCAGATTCGATCCTCAGGCGACGGCTGACTGGTTGGAGGACAGGGCAGTCGCCTAGCCCCAATGGATGGCGTTGATAGCAGCCTGCGATGCTGCGGAGGTCGCAGGCTGCAAATAGCGCATGGTGGAGGCGAGGTCAGAATGCCCCATGAACTTCTGAACCGTGCTCAGGTCCAAGCCCGAGCGGAGCAGCGTAGTTCCGTATGTTCGCCGCAACTTGTGTAATGTCCACTGCTGGCATTCGGCGAGGGAAGACTGGCAGCCTTTGCAGAGTCCGCAATTCAATCCTTTGGCCTTTGCCAACCGTTTGAGGGAACGGAGCAGCTTGCCGTTGGGCTTGCCTGCGGCCGTGGGGACCACCAGCCGGCCGTCTGGAAATTCTGCCTTGCGTTCCTTCAGGTGCGCCAAGAGAACAGAGGGAATCGGGATGTCTCGTTCTTCCGAGTCCTTGATTTTGAAGTTCCAGTGAGGCTTGCTGGTGACCCTCAGTGTTGAATCGTCCCAGCGGATGTCTCCCCATTCGAGATGTTGAATCTCCTGATCGCGGAGACCGCACATCATCCCGAGTTCGATGACCAAGCGCATATAGAGGTCTGCCACCTTGAGAATGTCGCCTCTGTCGTCGGCTCCGTATGTATTGGGAACGGTCGCGTCATACTTGGGGGTCGGGGGCAGGATCTCGCTGTAGTCTAGTTTGCAGAACCGGAAGAAGCTGCGGAGCCGTTTGTGTTTGTTGCTCACGGTCCGGCTGCCACAGCCCCGATTCTTCAGCGCCCGGTAAAACTTGAACACGTCGTCTCGGGTGACTTCATCCGCATACGTTCTGCCCGTAACTGCTAGGAACTCATCTGTCACATTCCGATTGACTTCGGCTGCCTCCAACGCGCCGCGTTCTTTGGCATCATTCTCAAACCTCAGAGCAGCCTTCCGAAGGACCACGCGGCCAGGATCTTCCTCAACTTTGACACCTGCTGCTTCTGCGTATCCCTTGGCAGCTACCAGGTTCGCCTCACGGTCCCGCGCCGCCATAGCGTCAGCCGCATTGGTTCCAGCGGGCTTGTAGACGGCTTTGCGGTCCACGTAGGTACGGATCTCGTAGCGTCCCTCAGGGCAGTATGTGAGCACTCCGTCGAGAGTCACGTAGCCATGCTTAATCCTGTTGTTGGCACCGAGCGTAACCGGTAGTCTTCTCCAGCCTTTAGCTGTTTTGCAGTACCAAACGAGGGCGGTTTTCTTCGCCGAAATCATCCGTAGTCTCTCCACCACACCCGTGAGCTACAGACCCGAATGTATGACTAACGTATGACTAAATGATCTATTTGTCAAAGTTATGCCCATAAGTGGAGATACTCGGCGAATCCCTGTCTCTCCGCCATAAATTTTGCAAAGCCCTGCGTTGATCGCAGGGTTCTTTGTTTATATCCATATTCGACGATGAATATGTCCGATAACACATATTCCGTCTTTTAGAATCTCGCGATTAAAGCTACCAGCCCCCGATACAGTCGTTCCAACAGCTCCCCCGTCTCGACACACAGTCCGGTGTGGACCGGCGAAGTCTGCATGATTGTGCTTCTGGGTGAGGTCAGCCAGTGAAAGCGTTCGCTCTGGGAGAGGCGTGCGATCGGGCCGCCGGCATCCTCGCCGGCGCAGATGAGCAGCACGGCGTCGGCATGCCGGCGTACGGCGTCGATGTCGAGCTGAGGCCATAGGGCGCGCAGCCGGGCCTCGTCGACGTGGATCCTGGCGGCGAGGTATCGCCGTTCGCGGCAGAGCACGATCACCCCGATGTTGACGAACTCCTGCCGGTCGACCCTGGGCACGACGCGCAGGACGGCGTAGTCATAGGAGGCGCTGGTATGCACGCTGGGCCTCCTCTTCGAACGTTCCTGCGGCGGCGAGCCGCTGGGTCAGGTATGCCAGATAAGCTGCTCGCCGGTCTTCGGCGGTGGCGTCTTCGGCGACGAGCCAATCGTCCGGCACACCCTCCAGAATCTCATGCAGCACCGCAGGCGTCAGAAGCTGACGCGCTCTGGCGCCTGCTTCGGCGATGGCGCTCGCCCAGCGCAGCAGGACGTGGTGCTGGCTTTCAGGAAAGGCCGATGCGGCCTTCAACCCGGCGGTCGGCCAGTTGTGGTGGAAGAATAACGCCGCGCCGTGATCGATGAAATACAGACGCCGCTGCCAGACGAGCAGGTTCGCGTTCCGCGCGGTCCGGTCGACGTTCTGGACGAATGCGTCGAACCAGACCGCCGTGGAGGCCGTGGCCGCGTCGGCGACGTCTCCCGCGGCGGGATCGAACATCGTCGACCCGGGCAGGTAGTCGAGCGCGAGGTTGAGGCCTGCGCTTGCCTTCAGCAGGTGGCGTATCTCGGCGTCCGGCTCGTTGCGTCCCAGCGCCGGATCGACCTCGACGAAGACCAGCTCCGGCACGGCAAGGCCCAGCACACGGCCAATCTCGCCCGCGACGAGTTCGGCCACCAGGGCCAGCGCGCCCTGCCCGGCGCCGCGAAATTTGAGCACATACATGCCCTCGTCGTCCGCCTCGATCAGACCGGGCAACGAGCCGCCCTCTCGCAGCGGAAGCACGTAGCGTGTCGCGCGTATCGTTCGTAACATCTGTCCAGTGTAATTGTGCGCGGAAAGACGAACGCGCGCCCCGGCATCGCTTAGACTTGGCGTAGCCTTCCCTTCGGCCGATGAAAGAGGCATGGAGTCCGCTGCATGATCGATGTATTCCAGGATAAGGTGTTGCTGCAGGAGATCCTGACCGCAATCACCGACGCCATCATGGTGATCAACCGCGACTGGATCACCGTATATATGAATGCGCCGGCTCTGGAGATCACCAATCCGATCGGCTACAGCCCGATCGGGCGCGAGTTCTGGACCTGCTTTCCGGACGCCGTCTATCCCGGTTCGCCCTATCTCGCGGCCTACTACAAGGCGATGGATGAGGGAGTGCCCGGCGACATCGAGGCCTACTATCCCCCGCCGCTCGATCTCTGGTTTCATGTGCAGGTCCGGCCCACGGCGATGGGCATCATCCTCTTCACCCGGAATACGACGCTGCAGAAGCGCATGACGGCCAGCCTGGTCTCGAACGAGAAGCTGGCTGCGCTGGGACGGCTTTCGGCGGTGATCGCGCATGAGATCAACAATCCGCTGGAGACGGCGCAGAACGCGCTCTATCTCGCGCTCGGCAGCGAAGATACGGCCGAGGCGAACAGCTACGTGGAGATGGCGCGGACAGAGCTCGACCGGATCACCGCGATCACGCGCCAGACATTGCGCGTGAACAAGAAGTCGAATAAGCCCACGCGCGTCGGGTCCGACGACCTGCTGCGCGGCCTGATCCTGATCTACGAGGACAAGGCGAGCCGCCACCGAGTCCGGATTCAGCCCGATCTGGGCGAATCGATCCACTTCGTCTGCTACGAGGGCGAGATTCGCCAGGTGCTGAACAACCTCGTCGGCAACGCCATCGACGCCATGCCGGACGGCGGCAAGCTGGCGATCCGCGTACGCAAGGCGACACTGTGGCACACCGGCCGACCGGGCATCCGCATCACCGTATCGGACAACGGGGTGGGCATGTCCGCCGATACCCTCACCCGGCTTTTCAGCGCCTTCTTCACCACCAAGGGCATCGACGGAACCGGATTGGGGCTATGGATCTCGAAGCAGATCGTCGAAAAACACGGCGGTCTCCTGCTGTTGAGGTCCAGCCAGCGAGCGGCGCAACGGGGCACCACCTTTTCCCTGCTGCTGCCGATCGATGGCGACCTGGGAGATCATTCCGATACCGGCCCGGAGGCGGAGTAACGCCCTCTTCCCCATTCGACGACATCCCGAAGGCCGGCAAACGTCTCTCCCCATGACGCGTTTCAACGACTGGACTTCGCGACCTCGAGCTCGAGTTCGGCAACCGGTCCCGGTGCGCTCGGGACGGGCTTTGCATGGACGGCTGCGTCGAACTTGTCCACCTCGTAACCGGCCTCGGCCGCCATGGCCCAGACCTTCTCCAGCATGGAGAAGATACCCTGCATCTCGGCGCCGCCGGGTTTCACCACCAGCAGGACCGGCAGGTGCAGCCAGCAGATCAACTGCTCGAACGACTCCTTGGCGAAGTAAGTGACCGATTTGTACTCGGTCACACCGGCCAGCCAGCGAACGTCGGGATCGCGCCAGAATTCCTTCGAGATGGGCGTCATGCCGGAGAGCAGCAGACGGACGCGCGCGGCGGCCCGCCAGCTATCTTCGCCATGCAGGCCGCGTTCGGAGAAGCACTCCGCCAGCACCGTCCGTAAACGCAACCGGTCGAATCCGGCGGTCGCATCGGCTGGCTTCGACGCCAGACGCCGCAGCGTACTCCACGCAAGCACCGGAGCCCAAACGCGGTTATCGTAGAGGGTCGCGGCGGTTGGAAAGAATGCGCGCGCCGCAGGCGGCCATGCCGCCGTGAACGCCGCCGTGTGGGCGGGCAGAAGAGCCAGCGCCTCCATGTCGGCCTTTAGATCGGCCTTTGAGGTACGTTCGCCCAGCTTATCGCTGATCGAGAGCACGGCCGTCGCCGCGCGTGTGACCATCTCAAGATCGTTCGCTACCCCAGAATCGGCCGCTTCGGCGGCCTGGGCTGGCTCGGGCGCCGACGCAGCATCCTCGGCAACGGGCTTTGCATCGACCTGGGCGGCCGCTTCGATCCCGGCCGCGACCGGCTTCACCGCCTCTTCCGCGGCAGACCTGCTCAGGTGGAAGAGCGTCGCGTGGCTGATGAGCTTACGGACAGACTCATGCAGCGGGCGGAGCCGCATGGTGGTGAGCGCATCCCACAGATCGTGGACGCCCTCCCCGCGCAGCGCGTCGCACAGAGCGTCCCACGGCTGCTCGGCGGTCGAGGTGAACTCGCGCCAGTCCTGCAGCACGACGTACTGGTATCCGCGCAGGCTGACGGTCAGGCCATGCTCGTGGAAGGCGGACGGCCGCCGCAGATATTCGAGATTGGTCACCGTATCGCGATAGGCAAGAATGCGCGAGTCTTCGTGCGGCAGGGCAAGCGCGTCGGCAAGCTGACGAGTCCGCAGCGCGCCGGCGCCCTTGTCCATATACTCCACCGAGCCGTGAATCGTGCCGTGCGTGCTCTCGTAGCGATTGTTGAAGAGCACGATGGCGCGCTGATGCCCCAGGCGGTTTGAGTAGGCGAATACGTTTTCGTCCACCGTCGAGCCGGCCCAGAAGTCGTACATGGCGAAGTTGACCGACTCGGCGAAGAGCGCGCGGTTCTTGAGCAGCGGAGCGATCTCGCGCTGGTGCCTGGCGGCGAGACCCTCGTTCGGCCACTCGTCCATGCGGGCGCGTTTGTACTCCATGCCGTATTTCTCGGTGAAGCCCTCGATCTGCCCGTGGCCGAACATCGGCAGACCCGGAATCGTCGCGAGCATGGTCGCCACGCCGAAGTATTTGTCGCCGTCGCCGAACTGATCGATGGCCGTCCGCTCGTCCGGATTGCTCATGAAGTTGACGTACCGCTTCAGGATGTCGGGGTCGAAGTCGATTGTTTTCTTCAGATACGAGCGATACTTCGCGTTCTCCTCATCCCGCAGCATATGCATGAAGGCGGAGTTGTAGACGCGGTGCATGCCCAGCGTGCGGACGAAGTAGCCCTCCAGCAGCCAGAACGCCTCGGCCAGCAGCAGCGTGCCGGGCACCTCCACGGCGACGCGGTCGACCACTTCGCGCCAGAACTCGTTCGGCATCAGCGCGTCGAACTCGGCCTGCGGAATCGCGGATTCGGCGCGCGACGGGATCGCTCCCCCGGCGCCCGGCAGCGGAAACCAGAGGCGCTGCACATGTTTCTTCGCCAGCGTCATCGCGGCGTCGAAGCGGATGATCGGAAACAGCCGCGCGACCTGCAGGATGGTCTGCATGACCACCTCGCGCACCTCGGCCTTTGAGTAATTCAGTTGCGCGGTGTCGTTCCATGCGAAGGTGGTGCCGTCGTTGCCGTGGTAGACATAGTCCGTGTGGCCCGAGTGCCGGTCGCGACGGCGGAAGACCACGGCCGCGTCGGTCTGGTCGTAGTACTTGTCCTCGATCTTGATCTCGACGCGATGGTCGCTCGAGACGTCCGGGCCGTCGAACCGGTAGGACGGAAACGGGCTGTCGGGGCGCGAGAGAAACCACTCCGGATGCTCGATCAGCCAGTTGGAGTCGATTCCCATGTGGTTCGGCACCATATCGCTTGCGAGCCGGATGCCAGCCGCGGCGGAGCGGTCGCGCAGATGGGCGTAGGCATGCTCGCCGCCCAGGTCGGTCGCAATGTGATAGTCCTTCAGCGAGTAGGCCGAGGCGACGGCGTCGTGCTGGCCGCGCAGCCGCTTGATCGTCTGCGAGGCGTTCGACCGCTCCCAGAGCCCGATCAGCCACAGACCGTTGATCCCGCGGCTGGCCAGCAGGCGCAGCTCCTCGTCCGGAATCTGGTCGAGCCGATGGATGTGTCGCTGGTACTTCTTCGAGAGCTGCTCGAGCCACACGTAGGTGCTCTTCGCCATCAGCACGACGGTCGGCATCCATGCCTGGTCGGGGCTAAAGGCCTCGTACTCGTTGACGGGAGCTTCGGTCGGCGGGCCGAAGACCCCGCCCTTGCCGCCCGGCCCGAAGCCGACGAACTCATCGCCCTCGAAGCCGCCGCTGCCCCACTTCGGGTCTTCGTAGTCGTGGTGCTTATGCCTCGACGACGGGTGAAAGCGCATCCAGATGGCGATGTCCTCTTCCTTCAGCACGTCGATGGCGAGCAGGATGCGCCGCAGCTCCTCACCGATGTGCTCCGCCCAGTGCTGCTGAATGAACTCCAGTTGGCCGGTCAGCGAGTCGGGCGATGCGAGCATCGGCGCGATCAACACGTCCAGCAGCGTTCCCTGCTCCGGGTCCACCAGCGGACGCGTCGCGAAAAACGGCGCGAACTGTTGCGTGATCTTCTCGTAGACGGTCCGCGACTTCAGCCCGCGGTCGTCGAAGAACTCCTTGAACGGCTTGTACGCCGGATTGATATTCGCCAGCCAGAGCAGCAAAAGCTCCTCGACCGCCGCCTCGCGATTGGGCAGATCCTCGACCGTCTGGGTCAGCCATTCGGCGACCGTCTGCTTGCCCTGGTAGATCGCCGAGTTCGGAAACTGAGCGGTGAAGGTCGCGAGCAGCTCGCCGACCTTTTCAGCGTTGGCCTCCGCGCTGAACCACGCCAGCGCGGCCGAGAGCACCTGCGGATCCTTCGTCGCGCGATAGCGCGCCATCAGCGCGTGGCTGAGTTCATCGATCAACCCCATCGCGAAGAGCGCGCCGGCGTTGATCTGCTCCGACTCCAACGCGGACGCGCCCTCTCGCTCGCGCACCTCGTGGATGCGGGCGGCGAGCGCACGGCTCGCGGCCAGATTGCCGAAGACTACATTTCCGGTATAGCTGAACAGTGCTCCGTCGACGTTGTACCGTTCCCGAACGATCCGCGCGATATGAAATTCCATGCCTGGACGCCTCTTGCTGATATGCCTTGAATCGATTCTCGCTCAGCCTGCGGATTCAGGTTGAGAATATCGTCGCCCACATTACAGTACTACCTTGCTGGTTGGAGAGCGTGCGGGCTGGGAAAGATGCTCGCGCCCGAAAATGGGTGTTGTGCGATGGCTTCAAAGCCGCTGCACCAACGCTTCATACATTGCAATCTGATCCAGTGAAAACGGCTGCATTGGCTGCCCGGCGGCATGCGCCCGGCGCCACTGGACGAGCCAGTCTAACGCAGATGCGAGCCGAAGTTGCGGAGTCCACGAAAGTTCGTTGCGGGCAAGGCTGGCGTCCAGCCGCAGGCGCCCCGCCTCATGCACGCCAGGCTCCGGATCGAGCACCCACGACGCCCCGTCGCCCCATAGCTCGGCCATGTGTGCGGCGATCCACTCCACTGGTCTTGCATCTTCGTCCGGTGGCCCGAAGTTGTAAGCCGCGGCACATTTCTTGCTCGCCAGAAGACTCTCGGCCAGCAGCAGATAGCCGTGGATCGGCTCCAGCACGTGCTGCCACGGGCGCACCGCGTGAGGATGGCGAATTCTCACCGGCTCGCCCGCCAGAAAGCCGCGCACGAGGTCCGGCAGCAGGCGGTCGTCCGACCAGTCTCCTCCGCCGATGACGTTGCCCGCACGAGCCGTAGCGATCCGTACCTCGCCACTGGAAAAATAAGAAGATCGATAGGCGGCAGTCACGAGCTCCGCGCACGCCTTCGACGACGAGTATGGATCGTAACCGCCGAGCCGGTCTGTCTCGCGGTACGGCCACGACCATTCCCTGTTCTCGTAGACCTTGTCGGTCGTGACCGAGACGACCGCCCGGACCGACGGCGTCCGCCGGACCGCGTCCAGCACGCGCGCCGTACCGATCACATTCGTCTCGTACGTGCCGATCGGATCGGCATAAGACAAACGCACCAGCGGCTGCGCGGCCAGGTGAAAGATCACCTCCGGCTGAAAGCTGTGCATCGCGGCGTCCAGCTTTGCCGCATCGCGGATATCCCCGCGAATATCTTCGACGCGGTCGCCAAGCTGAACGGCGTCGAAAAAATTCGGCGTCGTGTCTGGATCGAGCGCATACCCCCGAACCTGCGCACCCAGATGCGTCAAATACAGCGCCAGCCAACCGCCCTTGAAGCCGGTATGCCCGGTCACGAAGACGCGGCGGCCGCGCCATAAGGATGCAGTTACCAGACCTTCCATGGCGCCTTTCCGCTGCTCCAGAGTGCCTCGAGCTGCTGCTTGTCGCGGAGCGTGTCCATCGGCTGCCAGAATCCGCGGTGGAAAAACGCGTGTACCTCGCCCTGTGCGACCAGCGTCTCGATAGGCTGCTGCTCGAACATCTGGGCGTCGTCCGTGACGGCGTCGATGGCCGAGGGCGACAGGACGAAGAAGCCGCCGTTCACCCAACCGCCCTCGTCCGACGGCTTCTCGCGAAAGCTGTAGATCTGCGTGTCGTTCAGGCCGAGCGCTCCGAAGCGCGCGGCGGGCTGCACACTCGTCAGGGTCGCGGCCTTGCCATGCGCCTTGTGGAAGGCGATCGTCGCGGTGATGTCGACGTCCGCGACGCCGTCCCCGTAGGTCATGCAGAAGGGCTCGCCGGGGTTGAGGTGATGGGCGACGCGGCGCAGACGGCCGCCCGTGCCGGTCGCCTCGCCCGTGTCGACCAGCGTCACCCGCCACGGCTCTGCGACGGAGTTATGCACGGTCATGCGGTTCTCGACCATGTCGAAGGTCACGTCGGCGGTGTGCAGAAAGTAGTTCGCGAAGAACTCCTTGATGACGTAACCCTTGTAACCACAACAGATGACAAAGTCGGTGATGCCGTGCTGCGAGTAGATCTTGAGGATATGCCACAGAATCGGCCGTCCACCGATCTCGACCATCGGCTTGGGCCGCAGGCTGGTCTCTTCGGCGATGCGTGTGCCGTAGCCGCCGGCGAGAATGACTGCCTTCATGCGCAATGTTCCTTCGTCCCTGCTTCTCTTTGCCATTCCCGCAGCGGATCTGCTTCTGCCTCTGTCTTCGGACCATCATAACAACGACTTGCACAACCAGACCGCATACGCCATCCTGAAGATCGATGGTCCACTCAGCCAGCATCGCGCGTACGATCCGAAGCCAGCCCCTGGCCTCGCTTGGCATCGCGTTGCTCGCGTTCTTCGTCCTCTGCGCGGTCTTCGCGCCGTGGCTCGCGCCGCACGATCCGAACCAGCTCAACCTCGACGGACGCCTGCTGAGACCCGGCCTCGGCCACTGGTTCGGCACGGACGAGCTTGGCCGCGACATCCTCTCCCGCACGCTCTACGGGGCGCGCATCTCGCTGACGGTGGCGATCTCGGTCGTGGCTCTGTCGCTCGCGATCGGCGTCGTCGCTGGCGGTCTGGCGGGCTTCTACGGCGGCATCACCGACGCCATCGTGAACGACTACCTCAGCAACGCCTTCCTCGCGCTGCCTGGCATCCTGCTGGCCATCGCCTTCGTCGCCTTCCTCGGGCCGGGGCTGTTCAACCTGATCCTGGCGCTTGCGATCTCGGGCTGGGTGGGCTATGCGCGTCTGGTCCGGGCGCAGGTGATGACCGTGAAAGGGCGCGAGTTCGTCGAGGCGGCGCGTGCGCTCGGCGCCTCCGACGCGCGGATTCTGGGCCGGCACATCCTGCCCAATATCCTGCAGCCGCTGATCGTGCAGGCGGCGATCGGCATGGCCGGCGCGGTGCTGGCGGAGGCGACGCTCAGCTTTCTGGGCCTTGGCATCGCGGCACCCGCGGCGTCCTGGGGATCGATGCTGAACGACGGCCGGTCTCACCTGTTCGAGTCCCCGCATCTCGTCTTTTTCCCAGCAGTTGCAGTCATGTTGTGCGTGCTTTCGTTCAACTTCATCGGCGACGCGCTGCGCGATCTGCTCGACCCGCGCACGCGGCTTTCGGCGGGGCTGTAACGGTGCGTATCGGCGTCATCTCGGACACGCACGGCCTGCTGCGCCCGGAGGCGCTGGCGGCGCTGGCTGGCGTCGACCACATCCTGCACGCGGGCGACGTCGGCGACCCGAAGATCCTCGACACCCTGCGTGGGATCGCTCCCGTGACAGCGATTTCGGGCAACGTCGACACCTACGGCCCCTGCGCGGAGCTGCCCCCGACCGAGGTCGTCGAACTCGACGGCCGGGTCTTCTACCTCGTACACTCCGTCCGCGACCTGGATGTCGACCCGGTCGCAGGCGGGATCGACGTAGTCGTGAGCGGGCACTCGCATAAGCCGGAGCTTGAGATACGCGGTTCGGTGCTCTACCTCAATCCCGGCAGCGCAGGGCCGAGACGGTTCCGGCTGCCGGTAACGATAGCCATCGTCGAAAGCGAACCCGCCGGCCTGCGCGCGCGAATCGTAAAGGTGCTGCCCGATCTCTGAAGCAAATGCCCCTTGGGCGGCCAGCATCGATTATCAGCCTTCGCGCAGCGGAGGATCTGCTTTGGTCTTTGCCACTGGGAGCATCACTTCGACCCGGCAAACTTCACCGTAGCAAGAATCGACTCCATCCTCAGATGGATGTTTTCTAGTTCCCTCTCGGTCATGTCCCGTGCGCCACTCACCTCTCCGCCGCAGAAGGTGTTGATGGCAAGGTCGAAGCGGACGCACGTCCCGGCGTGCATGGCGGTGAAGATATCGTCGCGCGCCTCGGTGCAGATCTTGCCGTACTCGTCGTGTCCGCGGTCGAAGGGCTGACCGGCGACCATGGTCTTCGGCGCCGGCTGTGCGGGCGCGGCGGTGGCCTGCGCGGCGCATGCCTCGGGCGTGACGCGCGGCGTCGTGCTGACGTAGACCAGCGCGCTGGCGAAGGTCGAAGACGGATAAGGGTTGAAGCCAAGCGCAGCGACCATGCTGAACCGCGTCGCGGCGGGCGCAGTGCGAGCGTCGGTCCGGAAGGTGCTCAGTTCGCCGTCCGTGCGCGAGGTGTTCCAACCAGCCGGGAGATGAAACTGGATACCGGCGCGAGGATCGCGTACGTCACGCGCCGGCGGATTGGTCGGCTCCCTGGGCGCGGGCGTCGGCGCCGGCAGCGTGATGTGCGGCGTGATCCTGGGAATCTGCAGATCCTGCGCGAAGGACGGCAGCGCTGCAAGAAGCGGGAGCAGGCGGAGGCATTTGTTCATCGGTTCAGGTGTCTCCTCGGTGGCTTCACGAGCGCATGCGTGGGTTAGCCAGGGTATAGGCGATATCGGTGAGCATGTTGACCGCGACATACGTGAGCCCAATGGCGAGGATGCAGCCCTGTACCAGAGCATAATCGCGATTCGAGATGGCGGAAAGAGTCAAACGGCCGATGCCCGGCAGGCTGAAGATCGTCTCCGTGACAATGGCGCCGGCGAGCAGCGAGCCGAACTGCAGCCCGATCACCGTCAGCACCGGGACCAGCGCGTTGCGCAGCGCATGCCGGTAGACGACCTGGCGCTCGGTCAGCCCCTTGGCGCGCGCGGTGCGGATGTAGTCCTGGCTCAGTTCCTCGAGCATCGCCGTCCGGACCATGCGCGTCAGGATCGCCGCTAGCCCGCTGCCGAGCGTGACTGCGGGCAGGATGAGATGCAGCAGAAAATCCTGCACGGTACCCCGATTCCCGGCGCCCGAGACCGGCAGCCAGCCGAGGCCAATCGAAAAGACCACGATCAGGATCGGCCCCAGCGCGAAGTTCGGAAACGACAGCCCGACCAGCGAGACCACGCCAACCGTGCGATCCTGCCAGCCGCCTCGACGCAGCGCCGACCAGATGCCCGCCGGAGCCGCCACCGCCACGCCCAGCAGCAACGCCGCCAGCGACAGCGACAACGTGTAAGGGTAGCGCTGCAGAATCAGGTGCATCACCGAATCGTGCAGCCGCAGCGACTGCCCAAGATCGGCGTGGACGACTCCGCGCAAGTACCGCGCGTACTGCGTCGGCAGCGGCGCGTCCAACCCGTTCGCGTGCCGCAGCGTGGAGAGGTCCGCCGCCGTGGCGCCCTCGCCGAGCATCTGCGCGACCGGGTCTCCCGGCACCAGATGGATCAGCAGGAAGACGACCGAGATGACCACCCAGAGTACCGGCAACGCGAGGGCGAGCCGCTTGAAGGTCGCGAGAAAAGGCCTCACGCGGAGGCCTCCAGCCCGTCGTCCTCGGTCGGCAGCGGCGGCGCGACGACCTCGACGCGCACGCGCGCGATGCGGCGGCCGTCCATCTCGGCCACGGTGTACCGGCGTCCGGCGTGCGTGACGCTTTCTCCCGCTGTCGGAATATGACCCAGCTCGGCGAGCATGAACCCGGCGAGCGTCTCGATGCCGGGCTCGCGCGGAAAGCTCCAGTGGAGCTGCGTGTTCAGGTCGCGCAGGCTGGTGCTGCCGTCGAGCGAGGCTACGCCCGCATTGCTGAAGGGCGTGGTGCGCGCGGCGATGTCGAACTCGTCGTTCAATTCGCCGACGACCTGCTCAACCGCGTCCTCCGCAGTCACGAGGCCGACGGTCGAGCCAAACTCATCCACGACGACGGCGATCTGGCGGCGGCGCTCCTGGAAGTCCTGCAGCAGTTCCACGGCCAGCTTCGTCTCCGGAACGAAGATGACGTCACGCATCACCTGCCGCAGCGTCAGGCCGGAAGGCCCGGTCGCGCCAAGCGCCAATGCGGTGGAACGGAAGTGCATCAGGCGCGAGATGTCCTTCGAGTAGACGATGCCGACAATGTGCTCGGTTCCCTCCACGGGGTCGTAGACCGGCACGCGCGAGTGCTGCTCGTCGACGATGCGCGCGCTCGCCCGCTCGACCGGCATGTCGGCCGGGAGCGAGAAGATCTTGCCGCGCGGCGTCATGATCTCGCGCACGACCACATGGTTCAGCTCGATCGCCCGGTGAATGATCTCCTCCTGGAAGACCGGCAGAAGCCCCATGCGACGCGTGGCCGTGGCGATCAGCTTCAGCTCCTCCGGCGAGTGGACGGCTCCACCCTCGCCCGAGAGCGGCGCGCGGAAGACCTTGAGCACCAGCGCCGCCGAGCCGTTCATCAGCCGGACCGCCGGTCGCGTCATGCGAATGAAGACCTCCATGGGCCCGGCGACCGCAAGTGCAATGCGTTCAGCACGTTGCAGCGCCAGCGACTTCGGCACCAGCTCGCCCAGAAGAACCTCGAAGTACGTGATGATCGCGAACGCGAGCGCAATCGCAATGGCATTCGCATAGACGCTTGCGTGCGGCGGCAGCATGTGCAGGATGCCCGAGGCGGCGGTAAGCAGGATCTCCGCGATCGCCGGCTCGCCAACCCATCCAAGCGCCAGCGCCGCCAGCGTGACGCCGAACTGCACGGCGGGCAGGAAATCGTCCATCGTGTGTTTGAGTTGCAGAACCGTACGCGCGCCTGGTCGTCCGGCTGCGATGAGCTGCTCGATGCGGGTCTCGCGAATGCTGACGAGGGCGAACTCCGCCGCAACGAAGAAGCTGTTGGCCAGAATGAAAAAGGCCACCATGGTTCCCCGGATCAGCATCCATTCGAGCATGTTTCGATGCTAGCAGTTGCGACGCTATTGGCGAAAAGCAAAAGGCCCGGCTCTCCGCGATGGGCGAGCCGGGCCTTGCTGCAATCTGAAGTTACGCGAGGATCTTCGTGATGGACTTGTCGATCGTATCCTTGGGAACGAATCCGACGATCTGGTCCGCAACCTTGCCGTCCTTAAAGATCAGAAGCGCGGGAATGCCGCGGATGCCGTAACGCGAGGGCGTCGCGCTATTCTTGTCGACGTCCATCTTCATGACCTTCAACTGGCCGTTGTACTGCGTTGCGACCTCGTCGACGACCGGAGCGAGCGCGCGACAAGGACCGCACCAGGCCGCCCAGAAGTCCACCAGGACGGGCTGCTCCGACTGCAGAACATCCTTCTCAAAGTTGCCATCGTTCACTTCGGTTACAAACTGTCCAGCCATCTTTCATTCCTCCCGCTGCGTTAGAACCCGCCAGCGTCATGTGTCATTTAGTAGATGCAAACGCGCGGCTGACGATTCAATCGGGTCTTGCGATCGGAACGGGCCTGCCACTTAAAGAGTAAACGCCCGGACCTCGCGAACGAGGTCAACGGGCGGCGAAGCAGCCCTCCCCAGAACTGCCCACGTCGTAACCCTAAGTGTTTCGTTATCCGCTGTAAAGGTATCTTTAGTAATGTTACCCGAACAGCGCGGCTAGAACCCGGAAAAGCCTGCTCCACCGGCAGAGACCTGGGTCTCCACCACCTCCAGCGCGGCGTCGCCGGATAGCTCCCGCATCGAGGCGACCAGCGCCTCAGTGGACGCGGATGGATCCGCGATGACCAGCACCGACGGACCGGCGCCGCTCAGCGCCACGCCATAAACGCCTTTGGCGCGGTGCATCGGCAGCAGCTTCGGCAGCAGCGGACAGGCGGCCATGCGATACGGCTGGTGGATACGATCCTGCATGGCGGTACGCAGCAGCTCCGGCCGGTCGAGCGCGAAGGCAGCCACCAGGAGCGCGGTCGATTGCACATTGGCGACGGCATCGGCGCGGCTGTAGCTCTCCGGCAGCAACGCACGCGCCTTCTCGGTCGCGAGCGAGGCCTTCGGCATGGCGATCAATAGCTTCCACGTCAGGTTTTCACCGCAAGCCGTTGCAATCACGTGAGTTCCGGTCATGGCGGAGGCGGTCATGCCACCCAGCCAGGCGGCGGCGACGTTGTCCGGGTGGCCTTCGCGGCGGCAGGCTTCTTCGAGAATCTGCTGCCCGGTCATGCGAAGCTGGCCGTAATGATTCGCCAGCAGCACCCCCGCCAGCAGCGCTGCCGCGCTTGATCCGCAGCCCATGCCAAGCGGGATCTCGTTGCGCAGGATGAGACGCAGCTTCACGATCGGCCTATGCTTCAGACCCAGCAGATGATGGTAGGTGGTGAGGATGAGGTTGCGATCGAGTTTCGCGCAGAGTTCGGCGTCGCGACCCGTCGCCTCGATGACGAACTCCGCTGCGGGCTCCGCCTCGATGTCAAGGTAGAGCCCCATGGCGAGTCCGAGTGCATCGAAACCTGGGCCGAGGTTGGCCGACGTTGCCGGGATGCGGAGGTGGTACCGGCTCATGCGGGCTGAACCTGCAGGGTGCGAGCCATGTGCTCGTCGAGCGTACGCAGCACGACGTCGCGGTTGGCTTCGAGTACGATCGGCGGCTTCTGGAGCAGCGAGTTCAGCTCCGCGTCCGCGGGCGAGATCGCTGCCTTTTCTTCGGCGGTCAGCAGGTCGCCCTTGTGATAGTGGATCGTGTAGTCCGAATCCTTGAGCGTGTGGCCGGTGAGGATGAGCACGACGCGCTCCTCCGGCCCGACCTTGCCCTGCGCAACCAGCTTCTTCAACCCGGCCAGCGTGACGGCGGAGGCGGGTTCGCAGCCCACGCCCTCGGCGCCGATCTGCGCCTTCGCGAGCGCAATCTCCTGCTCGGAGACCTCCTCGCACCAGCCGCCGTGAGTCGCCAGCGCGCGCACGGCCTTGCCGAACGACGCGGGATGGCCGATACGGATGGCGGAGGCGCGGGTCTCGGCGACGACGGGGATGAGTTCCCTGCCGCCGTTGGCCTGCATGGACAGGTAGAGCGGGTTGGCTCCCTGCGCCTGGATGATGCTGATCTTCGGCACGCGCGGGATGAGGCCGAGCAGCTTCATCTCCGCGAAGCCCTTGGCGAGCGCGGCGGAGTTGGCGAGGTTGCCGCCGGGGACGATGACATGTTCGGGCACCTGCCAGTCCATCTGCTCGACCATCTCGAAGGCGGGCGTCTTTTGGCCTTCGAGCCGGTACGGGTTCACGGAGTTGAGCAGGTAGATCGGGTGGGCCTTGACGAGTTCGTTGACAAGCCGGACGCAACCGTCGAAGTCCGTCTTGAGCTGCACGGTCAGCGCGCCGTAGTCCATCGACTGCGAGAGCTTGCCCCAGGCGATCTTGCCCTCGGGGATGAAGACGATCGAGCGCAGGCCGGCGCGCGCGGCATACGCAGCCATCGCGGCGGAGGTGTTGCCGGTCGACGCACAGGCGACCCACTCAAAGCCGCGTTCGACCGCGACCGAGAGCGCGGCGGTCATGCCGGTGTCCTTGAACGAGCCGGTCGGATTCATGCCCTGGTGCTTGGCCAGCAGCCAGTGCAGGCCAAGAGCCTTGGCGCAGCGCGGCAGATCGTAGAGCGGCGTATTGCCCTCGCGCAGCGTGGTGATGTTCTTGTCCTGCACGATGGGCAGCAGGTTGCGGAAGCGCCACACGCCGGACTGGTCTTCGGCGAGCGTCGACGACCGGCGCTCGGTCCAGAGGTAGCGCAGTGCGCTGGGGTTCGGCAGCAGCGTCTTGTTCGCCGGCTCGCCGGTCTTGGTGGACGCACTCCACGGGTAGACGACCTCGTAGAGGCCGGAGCAGAGCGGGCAGCGGAAGTTTGCGCTAACGGCGTCGCCGGAGATCTCGGTATTGCAATCGGTGCATCGAAGCTGATGTGTGGCGATCATGATCTCTTCTAGGGTACCGTAACTTCATGCGACCACCCAAGCTCCTGCCGTCGTTCCTTGCGCTTTGTCT
This sequence comes from Granulicella rosea, assembly GCF_900188085.1. Classification (GTDB taxonomy): domain Bacteria; phylum Acidobacteriota; class Terriglobia; order Terriglobales; family Acidobacteriaceae; genus Edaphobacter; species Edaphobacter rosea. The sequence goes on along the minus strand of NZ_FZOU01000002.1, from coordinate 312,578 downwards.
CGGTATTTTGTTCCCTTTTGCCATGCAGGCGCAGAATTCCCGCGTCGTGCGGGTGGCGGCGGCGGCCGACCTGCAGCCGGTGATGCTGATCTTCGCGCAGGAGTTCGAGAAGGAGACGGGCATCAAGCTGGTGGTCTCGCTCGGTTCGTCCGGCACGCTGGCGACGCAGATTGTGAACGGCGCGCCGTTCGATGTGTTCCTTGGAGCGGACTTTACCTTTCCGGAGAAGGTCGTCGCGGCGGGCAAGGCGGAGGCTGCGCCGGTGGCCTACGCGAAGGGCACGCTCGTGCTCTGGGCCCGGAAGGACCTGGGCATCGCTCCGCTGCATGTCGAACTGCTGACGGACCCACGTATCAAGACCGTGGCAATCGCCAACGCCGAGCATGCGCCGTATGGCCGTGCGGCCGTCGCGGCGCTTGAGAAGCTGAAGATCTACGACGCCGTAAAGCCGAAGCTGGTGGTGGCGGAGAACGTCGCCCAGACCGGGCAGTTCGTCGAGTCGGGCAACGCGCAGGTGGGGCTCATCTCGCTCACGCTCGCGAGTTCGGAGCATTACAGGCAGGTGGGCCAGTTCGTGCTCATGCCGTTCGTCTACCCGGAGATCCGGCAGTGCGCCGTGGTCGTGAAGGGCTCGGACCATGCGGCGGATGCGAAGCTGTTTCTGGATTGGGTGCTTTCCGACAAGGTGCAGGGCCGGCTGAAGGATTTCGGGATCTCGCCGGTGAAGTAGACTGCCGAGATGGATACTGAGGCGCTCTGGTTGACGTTGCGGCTGGCGGGGACGACGACGGTCGTGCTGCTGGCCGTGGCGCTGCCGCTGGCCTGGTGGATCGCCTCGGGCTCCGGCGTAGCGCGGGCGCTGGTGCAGGCGGTGGTGGCGCTGCCGCTGGTTTTACCGCCGACGGTGATCGGCTTCTACCTGCTGGTGGGATTGGGACCGCTGACGCCGGTCGGTCGAGCCGTCACCCGCATGCTGGGGCATTCGCTGGCGTTCAGTTTTGCGGGGCTGCTGCTGGGGTCGATTCTGTACTCGCTTCCCTTCGCTGTGCAGCCGCTGGTTGCTGGATTTCAGTCGATCGGCCGGGAGTATGTCGAAGCGGCGAGCATGCTGGGCGCGTCGCCGCTGCGTTCGTTCTTCGACGTCGTGCTGCCGATGTCGCGTCCTGCGCTGGTGACCGCCGCGGTGCTCAGCTTCACCCACACGGTCGGCGAGTTCGGCGTGGTGCTGATGCTGGGCGGCAATATTCCCGGCCGAACGCGGACGCTGTCGGTCGCGATCTTCGACCAGGTGCAGGACGCGCAGTACGCGGATGCCAGCCGGACGGCGCTGGTGCTCGTGGCGTTTTCGGTCGTCGCATTACTGGCAATCTACACGCGACGAGGCTGGAGGGGCGTTGAGTCAGGCTCCTGAAACGAGCTTTCACCATGAGGTCGAACTTAGCCACCGGACAGGGCCACTCTCGCTCGACGTGCGCTTCGAGCTGACCAAGCCGTGGACGGTCCTGTTCGCACCCTCCGGCGCAGGCAAGAGCACGATTCTGCGTATGATCGCCGGGTTGGCGGCGCCGAACACTGGCCGGGTCGCCCTGCGCTACGGCGAGCAGAAGGTCGTCCTCACGGACACCTCACGGCGCATCATGATTCCGCCGCACCTTCGGGCGGTACGACTGGTCGCGCAACGGCCTGCCTTGTTTCCGAACCGGAGCGTGATTCTCAATCTTCAATATGGCATGCCGACTCCAGAACGTAACCGGCAGTCGTTGGATAAGCATTTTGCCCTTCTTGACTCGGTCGTCGAGCTCTGCCGCATCTCGCCGCTGCTCTACAAAATGCCAAGTCAGCTCTCAGGCGGAGAGAGTCAGCGCGTGGCGATCGCGCGCGCTATCGCCGCCGGCTTCGGTCGCCTGTTGATGCTGGACGAACCCTTCACCGGCATGGACGGCGTCCTGCGGGACGAGTTGATCGCCGGATTGAAGGAGTGGCAGGCAAAACAGGGTGCTCCGATCCTGATGGTGACCCACGACATCGGCGAGGTATTCGCCACCGGCGCCGAGGTGATGCGGATGGAGAACGGAAGGATCGTCGCCGTTGGTCCGGCGGAGATTGTGCTGGCCGCGGAGCGGGAGCGGCTGCTGGGCTTGCTCGGACGGACAGCAGATCCTCTGCAAGGATGACAACCAAGAAAGACAGGAACGCTTAACGCAGGTAGACCGGCTCCTGTTCGAGCTGGATGCCGAATCGCGCAGCAACCTCGGCGACGATGGCGTCGCGCAGTTGGCAGATGTCGGCGCATGTCGCAAGCCCCGTGCGGTTGATGAGTGCGAGTGTGTGGCGGCTGGAGATGCCGGCATGCCCCATCTCGTACCCCCGGTGGAAGCCAGCCTGGTCGAGCAGCCAGGCTGCCGGCAGCTTCGTCCTTCCCCCGCCTGCCGGCCAGTTCGGGATCGCCTCCTCGGTCATGTTGAGTCGCTCGGCGATCGCGGACAAGGCAGCCAGAGGGACGACGGGATTCTTGAAGAACGATCCAGCGCTGCGACTGTCCGGCTCTTCGTCGACTAGCAGCATGCCCTTGGACCGGCGAATCTGGCGGACGGCATCGTAGGTTTCAACCAGCGTCGGCTGATCGTCGCCAAAGTGGCGCTTCAGGTCGGCATAGGTCAGGTTGGGCCGGGCGCCGGGAGTCAGGCGGAAGCGCACCGAGGTGACGATATAACGGCCGCGATGCGTGGTGTTGAAGATGCTCGTGCGATAAGCGAAGCCGCAGTGTTCTGAGCCAAGCTCCTCAAAATGAAGGGTTTCGAGGTCGAGAACCGTCACGCGCACGATCGTCTGCGCGACCTCCTGTCCGTAGGCGCCGACATTCTGGACGGGCGTGCCGCCGGTCAGTCCGGGGATTCCGGCGAGGCACTCGACACCGCCCAGCCCGACCGCGCAGACCTCCTGGACGAAGTCGTTCCACGGCGTACCCGCGTCGACATCGCACAGCACGGCGTCGCCATCCGGGATAAAGACGATAGGACCGTTGAACTGCAGATGAATGACCAGTCCGTCGAAGCCCGCGTCCGAGACAAGCAGATTGCTGCCCCCGCCCAGCACAAAGATGCCGACATGGCGCTTCCGGGCGAAGGCGACGGCGTCGAGCAGCTCCTCGGGCGTGGCGGCATGGCAGAAGAAGCGTGCCGGGCCGCCAATGCGCAGCGTCGTATAGGGCGCCAGCGGAATTTGTTCTTCGATCTGCATCTCGTTCCAGAGTACGCGAAGGGCGACTGGGCGCGATGTTGGCGAAACAGTTACAATCGGTTGGACGGCCGCGCTTTGCGGCGCCGAGGAGGTAGCACGATGTATCCAGAGATTATGGTGATTCCGATGCGCGAGGAGCTTGGTCGCGCCGGTGTGAAGGAAGCTCGCACGGCGGCGGAGGTCGATACCGCCATCGCACAGCCGGGTACGACGATGCTGGTGGTGAACTCGATCTGCGGCTGCGCGGCGGGCAAGATGCGTCCGGGCGTGCGTCTGGCGATGCAGCACACCACCAAGCCGGATCATGCGGTCACGGTGTTCGCGGGTCAGGATCGTGAGGCCACCGAGCGTGCGCGCGGCTACTTTGCGGGTCATCCGCCCACCTCGCCGGCGATTGCGATTCTGCGCGACGGCCAGTTGGTCTACCTGATGCAGCGCTCGGCGATCGAGACCTCGACCGCGCCGGCGATCGCGCAGGAGCTGGCGCGCGCCTTCGACACCTACTGCACGAAGACTACCGCGTAAATTACGGTAAACAAAGAATGCTCCGTGGCGGAGGCTCAAACGGGCCTCCGCCCTTCTCTTTTTGCGCGGGAATTTCGGTTTGGACCTTCAACTGCTAGCGGCTCTCTGCCGATGTAAGTGACAGGCCCATGGCGAACCTCTTATCCATCCCCGTACCCAGCGATATTGTCTTCCCCGAATCCGCCCGCGCCGCGGCGGTTCGCGAGGATTGGAAGGATCTGGCCCTGCTTGGCGACGGGCTGGCCGTCCAGCGGTTGCGCTCTCAGCTTCAACGGCTGGCGCCCTACTTCCGCACTGCCCTGCTGATCGGCGAACGCGGCACGGGCCGGGAGGCTGCGGCGCGGCGGCTGCACTCGCTCAGTCCCGTTGCGGCCGGGCCGTTCGTGCTCTGTCCTGCGCTGGAGTGGATGAGCGCCGGGGACGAATACAAGGATCTGATGGAGTCCGCGCAGCGCGGCACGCTGTTTATCCAGGAGATCGAGCGCCTGCCCCTGCCCCTGCAGGCGCAGATGCTGGTCCGGCTGCAGAAGCTCGACGGCATGGTGAAGGCGCGCACGGCGGAGACGCGGGTGATTGCATCGAGTCTGAGCGACCTGCGCACGCTGACCTCGACCGGGCAGTTTCGGCAGGATCTCTACGGGCGAATCTCGGTGGTGGAGATTCGGCTGACGCCGCTCCGAGAACGGACCGAGGATCTGCAGGCTTCGTGTGCGGCGCTGCTGAAACGCTATCAGGACTCAGGCAAGGGCCGGGAAATCAGCCACATCGCCGAAGACGCCATCGACCGGATGATGGCGCATGCGTGGCCGGGGAACTTCGAAGAGTTGCGCGAGGTCGTCGAGCAGGCGCTCTTCACCGCGGCGCGCGAAGGCGGCGACGGAGCAGGCGCGGTACTGGTGCAGCATCTGCCCGAGCTGGCCCAGCGCGAGGAGCGGATTCAGGCCGGCCTCGAACTCGCCGCGTCGCCGGCGGTCGAGCGGCTGGAGGATGTGCTGCGGCGGCATGTAGTGGATGTGCTCTCGCGCTGCGCGGGCAACAAGGTGCGCGCGGCCGAGCTGCTGGGGATCAGCCGTTCGACGCTCTACCGGATGCTGGACGCGGCGTCGTAGCCCACGGAGGCGGTAGACTGGGGCATGTTCTTGTCTCGTCGTCTGCCTCTCGTTTTGTCGTTTGCGTTGTGTGTTTCCACGATGGGCCTGGCTGGCGCCCAAAGCAGTATCCAGACCGGCGCTCCCGCCGTCCAGAATAAAGAGCTTGCGGGTCTCCTGCGCGACTACCGCGAGGATGAGCTGAAGCACTCGCCCGAGCTGGCCTCGTCGCTCGGCGACAGGCGATATAACGATCAGCTCTCGGACCTCTCTCCGCGCGAGGCCAACGCGAAGCTGGAGCGCGGGCGCAACTTCCTCGTCCGGCTTGCAGGCATCGATCCCGCGACTCTGAACCCGCAGGATAAGGCCGCCGCCGACAAGCTGCAGCAGGCGCTCATCGCGGAGCAGAGCGCGGGCGCGCGCAAGAGCTGGCAGATGCCGATCGACCCCGAGACCGGCGTACAGGTTCGCCTGGCCGAGCTGCCCAGCCACATTCCACTCGAGACCGCGAAGGACTACGACGACTACATCGCACGGTTGAAGAAGATTCCCGACGAGCTGCGCCAGGCGGTGACGAACCTGCAACTGAGTTCGGACGAGGGGCATGGCATCGAGGCCACGCTGGTCGAAAAAGTGCTCGCCCAGGTGAACGCCGTGGCCGCGCAGAAGCCCGAGGCCAGCGTCTTTGCCGCGCCGCTGAAGCGCTTTCCGGCGAGTTTCCCCCCGGCGCAGAAGAGCCGCATCTCGGAGGAGACGCTCGCCGCCATTCAGGACGATGTGCTGCCCGCCTACGCACGGCTGGGACGCTTTCTGAGCGCGCAGCTTGCCCCCGCAAAGTAGCCCAGTGGTAAGGTGTTCAGCATGAGCGAGAACAAGTTGAAGCTGCGCGTCGCAGTGCTGGGCGCGGGTAAGATGGGCGGAATCCTGCTGCAGGCGTTCGTGAAGAGCGGGCTGCTGGACGCGACGGATGTGACCGCGACGGTGCTGCACGAGAGCCGCACGGAGGAGCTTTCGGCAAAGTACGGCGTCACCGTGACGACCGACAACGTCGAGGCCGCGCGCAACGCCGACGTGATCCTGCTGGGTGTAAAGCCGATGTTCATCCTTAGCGTGGTCAAGCAGATCGCGCCGGTGTTGAAGCCCGGCGCGCTGCTGGTCTCGGTGGCGGCCTCCATTACGACGGCGGCGATCGAAGGAGCGGCGGGCGGCGAGGTTGCGGTGATCCGCGCCATGCCCAACACGCCCTCGCAGGTGCTGGCGGGCGTGACGGCGTTATGCGCCGGCCGCTTTGTGCAGGACGAACAGGTTGCCGTGGCGGAGCGGCTCTTCGGCGCGGTTGGTCGCACGGTGGTCGTGGCGGAGCGCCTGATGAACGCCGTTACGGGACTCTCGGGTTCCGGGCCGGCCTATGTCTTCATCATGATCGAGGCGCTGGCCGAGGGCGGCGTGAACGTCGGCCTGCCGCGCGATGTCGCGACCGTACTGGCGGCGCAGACGGTGGAAGGCGCGGCGAAGATGGTGCTCGAAACCGGCCTGCACCCGGCCGCGTTGAAGGATATGGTGACAACTCCAAATGGCACAACAGTTGCGGGCATCCTGGCCCTTGAAGAGGGCAGCCTGCGCGCGACGCTGATCAACGCGGTGAAGCGTTCGGCCGAGCGAGCGGCCGAGCTGGCGGGTTGACGCTGCGGGAAAGATGTTAGTCTATCGACCATGAAACCGATGGCTGGATGGTTGATCGCCTGCGGGCTCTTGTTGACCCGCATGAGTGTGGCGCAGACGAACGCGCCCGATTTGGAGAAGGCGCTGAAGGCGCATCCGCTGGAGCTTCGGAGCTACTCCGCGGATGCCGTTGCGAACTACACCTGGGCGGACGGAAAGCTCGCCGTGACCGCGCCGCATGGGCAGACGCTGGGGGAGTTTTCGACGAAGTCGGTACGGTTCAAGAAGGGCCATCTGATCGTCGAAGGCATTCGCAACGTGCTCGTGTACGACAAAAAATCGAGCACCTTCACGCCAGCCGCGCCGATCGAGATGCGGCTGGAGATCGAACTGGGCGCCGCCGACCCCGCGACCGTCTTCCCTGCCTTGCAGGATGCGCTCTTTTATCCGGATCGCGCCGCCGGTCTGGCGGGTCTGCCGAACTGGATCCGGGGATTCTATGGCATCACCACGCCTCGGGTTGAGACCGGGTCGCAGGCGGCCGATAGCGATCCTGTCAGCATCGACCCGAAGACGCCTGGGGTGACGGCGCCGAAGTTGAGCCTCAGCGTTCCGCCCGAGTCCACGGAGGCGGCGAATCGCGAGAACATCCACGGGCATGTGGGGGTCGTCTTTCAGGTGTCTCCGGCTGGGAAGCCCGATGCCCTCTGGCTGTTGCGGCCGCTCGGGTACGGGCTGGATCAGAAGGCGCTCGACGCGGTGAGGAAGTATCAGTTCAAACCGGCGGAAAAGGATGGCAAGCCCGTGCGCGTCACACTCGCCATCGAAGTCACCTTCGACGCGGTCTGATTCCGTCAAGCATGAGGCAGCTCGCGTCGATAGAATGGATTCATGACGACGGCAACGATAGCGGGCAGATCGCAGCGGCAGGCCTCGCGGGCGCTGACCGGCTTTGCGTGGGGTGTGCTGGGTTTCATGGTGCTGGTCGCGCTATGGGGCGCGGTGGTGCGAGCGACCGGTTCGGGCGCCGGTTGCGGTAAGAACTGGCCGCTGTGCAACGGCATGGTGTGGCCGCTGCATCATCCGCTGCTGACGACGATCGTCGAGTTTACCCATCGCTCGATGAGCGGCATCTGTACGTTTCTTGTGATCGCGCTCGCCGTGTGGACGTTCAAAGGGACGCCCCGGGGGCACCTGGCGCGTAAGGCTGCAACGGCGTCCGGCTTGCTGCTGCTGATGGAGGCGCTGCTGGGCGCGGCGCTTGTGCTGGGCGGGTGGGTTGAAAAAAATACCTCGGCCATGCGCGTGGTCATGCAGGCGATCCACTTTACCAATACCCTGCTGCTACTGGGCGCGTTGACGCTGACGGCGTGGTTTCTGGGCCGCGATCGCAGGGGTGTGGCTCCGGTGCGGGACGGCCGGCTGCTGGCCTGGCTTGCGGTCTGGGCGACCATCCTCGTCGGCGCCATGGGCGCGCTGGCCGCGCTGGCGGACACGATCTTTCCCACGACCGACCTGATGACCGGCCTGCGTGAGGACTTCGCCGCCAGTTCCCCGACGCTGGTTCGGATGCGCTGGCTGCATCCGGCGGCGACGGTCGTGGCGACAGTCTTCGTCGTGCTGCTGGCGATGCGGCTGACGGCGCGCTACCGGGCTATCCTGCTGGGGACGATTGCACTGCAGTTCGCGCTGGGCGGGCTCGATGTGCTGCTGCTCGCGCCAACCTGGCTGCAGGTGGTGCATCTGCTCGGGGCGGACCTGTACTGGATTGCGCTGGTGGCCTTCTCGGCGGATGCAGTTTGGCCCGAAAAGATAGAAGCAGATCCTCTTCGAAGATAAAATGCAACGAGAAAGGCCCGGCGAGATGAATGCCGGGCCTATGCAGTCGTGCGATCAGTCTAGTGATCGGCTGGTTTGCCGACGATCTTGTCGCCGACGTTCTCGGTGGTGTGGGCGGTATCCTTCGCGGCAACCTTCGTGCCGTGGCCGACCTTCTCCGCGCCTACCTTTGTTCCATGGGCCGTGTCCTTCGCCGCGACCTCGGTTCCGTGAGCGGTGTCCTTGGCCGCTACCTTGGTTCCGTGCGCGGTATCCTTGGCGGCTACCTTCGTACCGTGAGCGGTCTTGTGGGCGACCTTCTTGGTTCCGTGTACGGTCGCATGGGCGGCCTTGTCGGTGGCGTGGCCGGTGTCCTTCGCCGCGTCTTTGGTGTCATGTCCGGCGGCCTTCATGTCCTGACCGGCGGTCTGGGCGATGCAGGCGGTGGAGACGGAGAGTGTGGCGGCCAGAAAAAGTCCGGTAAGGCTGGAGATGCGCATGCGGTCGTTGTCCTTGAGGGATTACCCTACCACTGTAGATGCCGCGAAGCATCACTTCGTTGTATCGAAATCGAGATTCGAAGAAGCCGGGCTTGTAAGGTATCTTGAACGAGACTCGGCGCGCGTTTGCGGTCTGTTCATCTGCGCGCGTTAGTCTTCGAATACCTATGACTACGACCAAGCGAAGTGCGGTGAAGCAGGCGGCGATTTCCCCCAAGGAAGGGCCCGCGTTGCCGGCAGCTCTTCCCGCTCCGGCTGCGAAGAAGACGGTTGCGAAGAGGGCCGCCAAGACGACGACGCCCGAGCCGGTGGTGGAGAATCTCTTCTTCAGCCGCGACGAGAGCTGGCTGCGCTTCAACCAGCGCGTGCTCGAAGAGGCCGAAGATACCACCAACCCGCTGCTCGAGCGGGTGAAGTTCCTCGCCATCACGGCCAGCAATCTGGACGAGTTCGTCGAGATCCGCGTCGCCGGCATCCTGCAGCGGATCGAGGACGGATTCAACGAGCCCCAGCAGGCGGACGAGGGCGGACTGAATCTCGTCGAGCGGTTGGACCTGCTGAGCAAGCGCATGGCGAAGTTCGTCGCCGCGCAGTATCGCTGCTGGAACAAGCAGTTGCTGCCCGCGCTCGATGCCGCCGGCGTCCGCGTGCTGCGCTGGAAGGACCTGAGCGATGAGGCGCGGGCGCACGCGCTCGAGTTCTACGAGAACGAGGTCGACCCGCTGCTGACTCCGGTGACGATCGATCCCTCGCATCCGTTTCCGCGCGTGCTGAACAAGGCGCTCTGCATCTCGCTGCTGCTGCGGCACAAGCGTCGCGGCGCGGGCGGGGCCAAGCCGCCGTCGGTGCTGGGCGTGGTGACGGTGCCGCGTAGCCTGTCGCGGCTGGTGCCGCTGCCTTCACCCGAGGGCAAGGTGGACTTCATCTTCCTGCACGAACTGATCGAATCGCAGGTGGAGCGCATGTTCCGCGGCTACGAGGTGCTGGCGAAGTCTGCCTTCCGCGTGACGCGCAACAGCAACCTGTACCTGCAGGAAGAAGAGTCGCGCAGCGTGCTCGAAAGCGTCCGCGCGGAGCTGCACAACCGGCGCAAGGGCGACGTCGTCCGCATGGAGATCGAGTGCTCCGCCCCGGCCGAGATGATCGAGCGGCTGCGGGTGAACTTCGAGCTCGACGAGGCGCAGGTCTTCCAGACAGATGGCCCGGTGAATCTCTCGCGGCTGATGAATCTCTACTCGCTGGTGAAGCTGCCGGAGTTGAAGTACCCCAGCTTCTCGGGCAAGCCCTATCGCCTGTCGCCGAAGTCCGAAGACCTCTTCGCCGAGATTCGCAGACACGATGTGTTGCTGCATCATCCGTTCGACAGCTACTCGACGGTCGAGGACTTCATCGAGGCTGGCGCGCTCGACGAACATGTCATCACCATGAAGCAGACGCTCTACCGCACCAGCAAGGACTCGCCGATCTTCCGGTCGCTGATCGAGGCGGCGCAGAGCAAGGATGTGACCGTCGTCGTCGAGCTGATGGCTCGCTTCGACGAGGACTCGAACATTCGCTGGGCGCGCGAGCTGGAAGACGCCGGCGTCGGCGTCTTTCATGGCATCTTCGGACTGAAGACGCACTGCAAGCTCTCGCTGCTCGTGCGGCGCGACCCCGACGGCACGGTCCGGCGCTACGCGCACCTGGGCACGGGCAACTACAACCCCGTGACGGCGCGCTTTTATACGGACATCAGCCTGCTGACCTGCCGAACGGAGATCACGCGCGCGGTGCAGGCGGTCTTCAACTACCTGACGGCGGAGTCCGAAGAAGAGGTCTTTCCGCCGCTGCTGGTCGCGCCGCTGACGCTGGCCGACTCGCTGCTCGCGCTGATCGCCCGCGAGGCCGACCACGCCCGCGCGGGCCGCAAGGCCGGAATCGTCGCCAAGATGAACGGCCTGCTCGACCGCAAGACGGTGGAGGCGCTCTACGCGGCCTCGCAGGCCGGGGTGGAGATCGACCTGATCGTGCGCGGCATGTGCTCGCTGCGGCCGGGGGTGAAGGGGCTGAGCGAGCGGATTCGCGTGCGCTCGGTCGTGGGCCGGTTCCTCGAACACAGCCGCATCTTCCAGTTCGAAAACGGGGGCGAGACGGATATGTACTGCGGCTCCGCCGACTGGATGCCGCGCAACCTGTACGAACGCTGCGAGGTGCTCTTCCCCGTCCGCGACGCGGCTCTCGTGAAGCGTCTGCGCGAGGAGATTCTGGGCTCATACCTGAAGGACAATGCGAAGGCGCGTCTGCTGCAGCCGGACGGCGAGTACATCCGCGCGCCGCGCAACGGGCCTGCGTTCAGCTCGCAGGACTACCTGATGGGGCTGGGCGTGGAGAAGTCTTCAGCGGCGGATTGAGCACGCGCGGGTGAGTTCTTCGTGAGCTGTCGGCTTACAGTTGCTGAGCCGACAGCTCACGACCTACTGAACGATCAAGGTAACCGTGGAACTATGCGTGACTCCGCCGCCGGTGGCTTGAACGGTCACGTTGTACGTTCCCGCCGGTGTAGTGAAGTCGCGGTAGCCACTGCCGCAGCCGGTCGCCGAGGTGAGCGCCGTAGCCGTGACGATCAGGGCGAGCAGCGTTCCCAGGCGACGGCGACGCGGCACGACTGCGACCAGCAGCGCCGAGAGCACGGCCCCGCCGCTTACCGGTAGCCACGGGAGTCCCGGCGCGGGTGTGGACATGGCTACAAAGTGATCGTTCAGCTCGAAGGTCAGGATGGTCGAAAGCGCTGTGCTGCTGCCGAGCGTCGCGGTCGTCGGCGCGAACGCGCACTCGGTATGCGAAGGCAGGCCGGCGCAGGAGAACGTAATGTTGGCGTTGAAGAGAAGATTCGAAGTGGCTGTGAGGACGACACTTGGGTCGGTGGCCTCCAGACGGTTCGCCGTCAGTGTCTGCATCGCTGGCGTGAGGGTAAAGTCCGCGCCCGCCACGGCCTGCACCACATTGAAGGTTGCGGTAGCCGAGGTCGAGAAGCCGTAGGTGCTGTCTCCCGAGTAGAAGACCGCAAGGGTATGCGTGCCGAGCGCGAGGCCGGCGGTATGGAATGCGACGGAGTTGCTCGCGCCGGTCAGTGCGATGGGCGTGCCGGGGTTGCCGCCGTCGACGATGAGCTGCAGGATGCCGGTGGGCGTGGGCGTCGAGGGGGCGATGTTCGCCTGGAAGATGAAGCTGCTACCGGTCTGGATCGCCGCCGGGACGCCCGTGAGCGTGACGCTGGAGGGCGTGTTGCCCGGAGCGGTGATGACCAGCGTGGCGTTCGCGGCGTACGAGGGCGAATAGGTCGTATCGCCGGAGTAATAGACGCTGATGACGTGCGTACCGGTCTGTAGCGTCGTGGTCACGAGCGGCAGTGCGACCGCGCCGTTGACCAGCGGGAAGGCGCTGCCATAGAGTCCGCCGTCCAGCACGAGACGCGCCGTGCCGGTGGCGACAGGCGAGCTGGGCGTAATCTGCGTCTGCACCGTGACGAAGGTCCCCTGCACCGCGTGCGATGGATTGACCGTGATGACGGGCAGGCTGGACGAACCGGGCGTCACAATGCCGAAGTTGAAGGGCGCGGAGACGCTCGACTTCTCGGTCTGGCTGCCGGAGTAGACGGCGGTGAGGGTATGCTGGCCGGCGGTCAGCGGCGTTCCCGTGGCGGAGAGCAGGGTGCTCAGCGCGGCGATGCTCTCCGTCAACTGGGCCGAGCTGTTCGCCATCGCGACGGGCGCGCCGACGTTCTGGCCGTCGACGATGAACTGGATCGTGCCGGTGCTGGCGGGCTGCACGGTCGCGGCGAAGGTCACCGTGCCGCCGGGCTGCACCGTCTGGGGCGTGGCCGTCGCGGCGGTCACGGTTGCGGCGAGCGTCGTCGGCGTAACGGTGACGGTCGCGGCGTTCGAGGCTGACGGCAGGTAGTTCGTATCGCCCGGGAAGCCGGCCGTGATCGAATTCGCGCCAAGGGCGAGCGCGCTGGCTGGGATCGTGAGCGTTGCGGTGGCGAGGTCGTCGAAGGTGGTGGGATCGGAGCCGGAGATCAGCCGGCTGGTTCCGAGCGTCTTTCCGCCGGTCGTGAAGGTGAGCAATCCGGATGGGCTGAGGTAACCGAGGCTCTGGGTCGCAACCGTTGCGGCCAGAGTGAAGGTGGCGCCCGCCGAGACCGTGGCGGGCGTGGCGGCAACGGTGAGCGTCGTCGGCGCACGGGTGACGGTGACCGAGATGCCCGGCGCGCTGCTGGGGTTGAAGCTGGCGTCGCCCGTGTACGAGGCACTGAAGGCGTGTACGCCGGGCGCAAGCGAGTTGAGCTGCGCCTCGGTGTAGCCGAAGGAGTTCAACCGGTAGGTGCCACTGTCGAGGGTGATGCCGTTGTCGTTGAGCAGCACATTGCCGGTGGCGATGCCTTGCCCGGAGAGTCCCGCCACGCCGCTGCGCAGGTAGAAGACCGTGCCGTAGGGAGCCGTGGAGACGCCGGTCGTCGTGCCTCCGGTGATCCCGTCGTAGACGATTGCCGCGAGCGTGGTCGTGCTGCTCTCCGGGCTGATCGTGACCGAGACGAAGTTCGAATCGGAGGCCGCGTAGGTTCCGTCTCCGGAGTAGTGCGCGTCGACGCCGTAGGTTCCGCCCGGCAGATTGCGCACCGACGCGGTGTAGACGCCAGCGGTGAGCGAGCCGGAGTTTAGCGAGCCGTTCGCCGAGTCGGCGTTGAGCGAGACATCGCCCGTGGGCGTGCCGCTGGCGGCGGTGACGTCCACCGTCGCCTGGATCGCCGCCCCGTGGATGGCAGTCTGCGGCGTGAGTGTAAGAACGGCGCTGGTCGAACTGAAGCTGGCGCTCGACCACTGGTGGACGAGGTTTGCCGCGTCGACGCTGCCAAGGCCCGTGGCCTGGTCGTATCCCACGCCCGCGCTGTAGCCGCTGAGCGAGCCGTAGGCGCCGGCGCCGGTGCAGTTGGTCGAGCCGGCGACGCACGGCATCGCGTTCGTGCCGGAGGCGATGTCGTGGAAGACGCAGCTTCCCGCGGTCGCGCATGTGCTCGTCTGTTGCGCGGCGAGGTTATAGAGGACGTAGTTGGCATTGCCGAGGCGCAGCCCGGTCTGCTGCGAGACCATCGCCAACATGCCCGCAAAGGCAGGCGTGGAGATGGAGGTGCCGCCATAGCCGGCGAAGTCGGAGTAGGGCGCGGCGAGATTGCAGGCTTTGCCGTCCGTGTTGCGGCTCTGCTGGCAGACGACGTAGAAGGTGCCGTTCTGCCCCTGCGAGGAGAAGAGCGAGACATCGGGCAGATCGCGTACACCATCGGCCGGGACGCCCGTGCCGGCCTGCCACGCTGGCTTGGCGTAGCCGCCCGTGCAGGAGGCGACCGTCTTGCCGTCCGACGAGATGCAGGAGCTGGCGCCCCCGCCGCCGCCGCTGACCTTCAGCAGTCCGGCGGTTACGGCCGCGGATGTGTTGCAGCCGGGGCCTGAGGCGTTCGTGCAACTGTCGTTCCAGGTCGTCTCCGGGATATAGCCCTTGGCGGATGCCTGGTTGGCGTCGTTGGTTGCGTTGAAGTAGGACGACAGGCCGAAAGGCGCGTTGAAGTCCGTGCCGCCGACAGCGACGTTGTACGCCGTGCTGGCCATGCCGTTCACGGCGAGACCGTGCGTTGCGGGCGGCCCGAGGTTGGTGTCGCAGGCGGCCGAGCCGGAGTCGCCGGCCGAGAGCAGCACCGTGATTCCCTGCGCCGCGGCCTGCTGCCAGAGTGCCTTGTAGAACTGGTTGCCGGCTGTGCCGAGCGAGAGTTCGCACTGGCTGTAGCTGTAACTCAGGATGCCGGCTAGATTGTTGTCGACGATGTAGGCCGCGGAAAGATCCGTGCCAAGGCTCGTCTCGGTGCTCTCGGAGACGACGTAGTCGATGACGGCGCCCTTGGCGACGGCCGCCGCCCACTGGGTGTCCATGTCGCCCTGGGCCTCGTCGGACTTCACGCCGGGATTGGGGCCGTTGTAGATGATGTTGAGGTACTGCGTGCCGGTCGAGGTATTGGTCGAGCCAAGAGGCAGGTTGAAGAGCGTGCGGAAGGCGACGAAATCGGCCGGGTTGATGTCCGTATCGCCGACAACCGCGATGGTCTGTCCCGAACCGGTGACGCCCGCGCTCCAGAGCGGCAGCACGTCGTAGATGGCGGCGAAGTCGTACGGCGTGATGGTGTAGTAGGTCGTGTTGTTGGAGTTGATGGTAAGGTTCGGATTCGCCGCCTGCGCAGCCCTCCGCGTCGAGACCGCACCGGTGGCGTTGTCGCGGCGGAAATCTCCGGCCAGATGCGCGCCGGCGTGACGCGGCAGATTATTGAGTGACGCGATTCCTCTTACGACCGGCGCCAGCGCGCTCGGAATGGCAGGATCGGTGACGTTCGCATAGTGCAGTTCGCCGCCTAGGTCGAGGGTATGGAGCGTGGTGTGAAAGGCGTTCTGGACGGCTGCGACAGTGCCCGAGAACTCGATGAGGGTTCGTCCGGCGTTCGGCTGGATGCCGGTGAAGCCGTGTCCGGCGAGCCATGCGGTTACGATGGCGAGATCGGCGTCCGACGGACCGAAGCTGGCGCCGAACTGCTTCGGGGTCAACCACTGGCGATACAGGGTGGAACGGCTGTCCTGCTGGCGGTCGAGCAACTGCGTGAGCGCGGCGTCCTGATCTGCGCCGCGGGCGAGCAGAAGCTGAAGCCGGCGGACGGGCGTCGCCGGTGCGGCGGATCCAAGATCGTCCGCACCCTGGGGCAGCGGAACGACGTTGCCGGCAAGGGTAGTCAGGCGGGACTCATCGATCGGAGAGACGATGCGCTGTGCGGGACGGGTCGCCACCTGGCTGGAAAGGAGCTTCGGGGCCTGAGCCTGCGGCATCCGGCAGCTCGCCATGACTACGATGAACGCCAGAAGACTACGCACTGATTTCGAACCCGATACTGCCATGAGCGGGGGCCTGGACCTTTGCAAGAATTAGATCACGATTAACTGTAGGGTTGTACTGCACTGTTGTGGTTGCAAACCTTGGAAAGGTTTGTGGATAAGGCGGATGAGAGACGGCATGTTCGGTGTGGTGAACATGGATTCGCCTGGTTCCGCCCGGGTGAAACTCTTACCGACAAGCAGAACAGCAAACGAAGAAAGAGGCCACACCCCTTTCAGGGTATGGCCTCCAGGCTGTGGCCGGCTTTGCCGGGCCGGTTATTGGACGACGAAGGTAATGTTGATGTCGTGCGCGATGGGCGTTCCGCCGGTTGGGGTGCAATAAGCGGTAACGGTGACGTTGTACGTTCCGGGAGTGGTGTTGACCGTGCTGGTGGTCGTGCCGCCCGTCGAACCGCCGCTCGAAAGGATGGTGCCGCTTGAGCAGCCGGATGCGCCCAGTACGCCGACCGAGAGTACGGCCAGCAGAAGAGCGCTCCACTTGCGGCGGCGCGGCAGGGTGAGCAGCAGCAGACCGGCGACCGAGATACCGGAGCCTGCCGCATACCATGCCGGCATCGCCGGGGCGTTGGACGCCGACTGCACCGGCCCGAACTTCGCCTGACCGGTCGTGCTGGAGCTTGCGTAGGCGTACAAGGTGAAGTTGGTCGTGCCGTTGGCGGTCGAGGAGATGACGACCGGCGTGGTGGAGAAGGCATACGTGGCGTAGAGCGTGCTGGAGGTGGAGCTGGCCGTGAAGGCGACCGAGCCCGTAAAGCCGTGGAGCGGAGCGACGGTAATGGCAAGCGGTGTCGCCGTGGCCCCGCTCTTGACCGTGATGGTCGCGGCCGTGGGCGAGAGCGTGAAGTCCGCGGCGGTGGCGCTGGTGATGTCGATCTGCGTCGTGGCCTTCGAACCGGTGTAGTTCGTATCGCCGGAGTATGCCGCGGTGACGTTGTGCAGGCCGGTGGTCAGCGAGGCGGTCGCGAGCGTGTAGGTCGCAATGCCCGAGGCCAGCGTGACCGCCGAACCCGTGGCGACGTTATCGACCAGGAACTGCACCGTGCCGGTGGGCGTTGTGCCGGACGATGCAGCGGCGACGGTCGCGTTCAGGCTGATGGCGACGCCGGCGACCACGTTGAACGCCGACTCAGTAAGGGTGACGGTGGAGAGATTCGCGCCCGTCGTACTGGTGCCGATGGGAACGATCTGCGACCAGTAGTTGACCAGGTTGGTCGCATCGACGCTACCCCAGCCCGTGGCCAGGTCGTAGCCGGCGGTGGCGTTATAGCCAATGGAACCGCCACCCGGGCAGTTGACGGTGCCGGCGGTGCAGGGGTTGGAGTTGTTCCCCACGGTGACGTCGTGGAAGACGTTGCCATAGTAGGTGCTGTTGGCGAGGGCGTAGATGTACGGGTTGGCGTTGGCGATCTTCGTGGCGGTCTTCTGCTCGACGAGAGCCAGAAGCGCGGCGAAGGACGGCGTCGCGACCGAGGTTCCACCGACGACGTCGAGATTGCCGGCCGCGTTGCGGAATCCGTTGGTGCAGAGGCCCTGCGAGCAGAAGAGGTAGCCGTCGTGGCTGGCGGCAGCGTTCAGCGAGACATCCGGCACGTCGCGGGAGGAGTCGCTTGGAACGCCTGTGCCGACCTGGTAGGCGGGCTTGGTGAAGAAGGCGCTGGCGCCGCCGCCCCCGGCTGCGAAGGTGGAGGTGTAGCCGAGCAGAACGGTGTCGGCTGCCGTCTCGTTCCAGACCGCCTCCGGAATATAGCCCGTGGCCGATCCGCCGGTGGTTCCATTCGTGCCGCTCCAATAAGAGGTCGCGCCGGTAGCGGAGCCTTCGTTGAACATGGTGCCGCCGAGACCGGTGACATAGGGCGAGCTGGCGGGAAAGTCGACGGCCAGTCCGTTGACCGCGGTGGTGGCGTCATAGTCGCAGTCCGTCGCGCCCGAGTCTCCGGCCGGACCGACGATGGTCTGGCCCTGGACGTTCGCCTGCTTGAAGAGCTGATTATAAATATTCAGGTAGCTCGAACCCCAGTTGGCCTCGCAGTCGCCGTAGCTGACGGTGATGATCGGCGCCAGGGCGTTGTCGATGGCCTGCGTCATCGAGATGCCGATGACGTCGGTGGAGTTGACGAAGAGGATCGACGCGGCGGGTGCGACGGCGCCGGACCACTCGACGTCGAGCATGGCCTCGTCGATATCGTCCGAGCTGGTGCCGGGGTCCGTGCCGTAGAGCTTAACGGTGGGCGCGTTGGCGGTGAGGCCGGAGGCGGAACGGAAGGCGGCCGCGTCGGTCAGGCTGATGTCGGTCTGGCCCATGACGGCGATGGTGATTCCCTTGCCATTGATGCTGGAGTTGAGCAGCGGGTTCACGTCGTAGATGGTGTAGAAGTCGCCGGGCGCGATGAAGTGGCTGCCGCTGATGGACGACGTAAAGAGCGGCTTCGCCGGATCGGCCGCCGGATGCTGGATGCGGGCACGCGACTTCAACTTGAAGTCGTTGAGCCCCGTGATGCCGCCGACGACGCCCGCGATAGCGGCTGGCAGCGTGGGTTCGGAGAGGTTGCCGAAGTGCGTCTCGCCCTTGAGCGAGAGGCTATGGAGCTGCGTGCCGAAGGCGGCGTTGATCTGCGCGACAGAGCCGCTGACGGTGACGAAGGTTCCACTGCGCGCGGTCGAGGTGATGGTGAGGCCCTTCGAGGCGAGCCAGGTCTTCACCTGGGCGAGGTCCGACGCGGCGAGTCCGAACTGCGCGGCGAACTGCTCCGGCGTCAGCCACTGGCGGTATCGTGGCGAGCTCGGATTCTGCTGATCGGCAAGAAGCTGATCGAGCGCGGCGGACTGCGCGGCGGTCATGCTGAAGCGCAGCGTGACGGACGATAGCACCTGGTTCGCCGGCGCGGCGCCCAGATCGGTAGCCGCCTTGGCGCGGGGCGCGACGGTGTCCGCAAGCGAGACGCGCGCCTGGTCGTTCACGGCGGTGTTGATCCGGGGCTGCACGGCGGCGTGGAGGGATGGGATGAGGATGGAGGCCGACAGGATCGAACTGAAGACGGAACCGACGAGAGTTTGCCTGCGCATGGGGAGTCCTGACTTGTTTCGGTTTCGGGTGCACGTCTGCGAGGTCATCGGAAGAGAAAGGAATTCGCAGCTTTGCAGTCCACACGGTTAGACCACAACGGCAGGAAAAAGTTGCAGTTGCGGCAGAGCCAGAGAATGGCGCGATCTGGGCAGGAAAAGAGGCTGGGCCTTCCCTTTCGAGATGTGCCCAGCCTGCTGTGTTCCGACCTTCGAAGTATAGACCGGATCGCGCTACTGCACCGTGACCTGGTAGTAGTAGGTGTGTGCGACCTCGTTCGTGCCATCCGAGCCGACCGAGTTGATGGTGAGGACCGCGGTGCCGATCGGCGTTCCGCCGGTCGTGGTTCCACCTGTCGTGTTCGGCGATTGCGGGAAGGTTCCGTTGACGCAGCCGACTGTCCCGACCAGCCCGGCCGCGACCAGCGCCAGCAGCAGCGTGGGCAGGATGCGACGACGCCGCGGGAACAGACCGCAGAAGACCAGTGCGCAGGCGATGCCCGCCGCCAGATTCCAGCCCCGTCCGCCGGTGTTGGCCGCATGCTCACTGACCTGGGCCGACGACTTCACCGTGGCGATGGTCAGAATGGTGCTGCTGCCGATGCCGACCGTCGGCGAGCTGAACGAGCAGCCGATGGAGGCGCCGACCGGCGGGATGCAGGTAAAGCTGACGTTGCCGGTGTATCCGCCGATCGCCGAGGTGTTGACGACCACGGTGCCGGTGGTTCCCTGCGCCAGGGTCAGCGTCGCCGGGGTGAAGATGGCGTTGTAGTCCGTCTCCGCCAGGGTAAGCGAGTTCGAGGTGGCGGAGGCGAAGTTCGTGTCGCCGGCATAGACCGCGTAGATGACATGCGTTCCGGCTTTGAGGCCGGTTGTCGAGACCGACGCGGTCGCAATGCTTACGCCCGAGGCCGTCAGGGTGCTGGTTCCGATCAGCGTGGTGACGCCGCCGAAGGTGTCGTAGAAGCTGACCTTGCCGGTCGCAACGACTGCGCCCGCAGTGGTGGTTGCCGTGCCCGAGACCTGCGCGGTGAGGACGACGTTGAGACCCGAGACCGAGGTCTGAACATTCGAGGTGAGGGTAATCGTCGCGACCGTCGTGCCGGCGCCGCTGCCAACCGTGACGATCGGAGAGGTGCTGCTGGCGTAGATCGTGTCGCCGGAGTAGACGGCGGTGAGGCTGTGGCTCGTGCCAGTGACGAGAGCGCCCGTGAAGGTCGCCGCGCCGTTGCTGATCGTGCCGGAGCCTAGCAGCGTGGTGCCGTCATAAAACGCCACGGAGCCAGAGAGCGCCGCCGAGCCGGTGGACTGCGCGGTCGTGACGCTCGACAGCGTGTAGGCGCCGGTGGTGGTGGTCGAGGCCGTCGCCGTCAGGACCGTGGCGGTGCCGATCTTGGCGGTCGCGCTGACGACCAGCGGCAGGCTGACCGTGGTCGCGCAGGTGACGTTCGTCGTGGCGCAGGCGACGACAACCGTGTAGCTTCCGACGGTCGTCGGCGCGACGACGGGAATGTAAACCGTGCCAACGCTGGTGGTTGTAGCGATGGCTGCCGAGGAGAAGACCGTTCCGTTGCCGCCGGTGATCGTCGCCGTGACAGTGCCGGCGGGAATCGTGCCGGTGGGCGCGACGACCGATGCGGTGATGGTCGAGGTGGCGCCGGGCAGGACGGGCACATTCGGGACGAACTGCGCGATCAACGATGCGGTCGTGGTACTCGTCGCCGAGATGGTGACGCTGATGGCCGAACTGGTGCTGGACGCATAGTTGACGTCGCCGAGGTAGGTCGCCTGGACGGAGTTCGTACCGAGCGTAAAGGTGGTGACCGAGCAGGTCGCGATGCCCGAGGCGACCGCTGCCGTGCAGACGGTTGCGCCAGTGGTCGGCGCGATGAATTGCACGGTTCCGGTGACGACGGGGGTGGTGGCGCCGCTGGTCGGGACGACCGCCGCGGTCAGGGTGATCGGTGCTCCCAACGAACTCGTGGTCGGGTTGGCGGTCAGGGTGGTGGTGGTCTTGGCCGTACCGGTGCTGGTCGAGCCGGTGACCGTGATGGTCGACGCGCCGCTGACGCTGGCGGAGTAGTTTGTGTCGCCGAGGTAAGACGCCGTGATGATATCCGAACCGGAGGGCAGCGTCGTCACCGAGCAGCTCGTGGAGCCGGCGGTAAGGACGGCCGAGCAGATGGTCGAACCGCCGACGAGGAAGTTGACCGTGCCCGACGGCGGCGTGCTGTTGACGGTCGGTCCGACTGCAGCGGTCAGCACGACTGCCGTGCCCGCGACAGCGGTCGTCGCGCTCAGCGTCAGTTGCACGCTGGTGGCAGTCAGGCCTGAGCCCTTGTTCACCACCACGATCTGCGAGGTGCTGCCGGCATAATTGCCATCCCCCAGATAAACGGCGGTGATGCTGTGATTGACCGTGTTGGTGAGCAGCGACGTGGAGAGCAGCGCGACGTTGTTGTTGACCGTGGCCGAACCGATCGAGGTCGTGCCGTCGTAGAACTGGACCGTGCCGGTCGCGGCCGGCGCGCCGGTGGTCTGGGTGGTCGGCGCGATGGTCGCGGTAAAGGTGATGGTCTGGCCGAGGACGACCTGGCTGGCCGACGAGCTGAGCGTTGTCGTCGTGGCGACCGGCGTGGTGCTGCGGCTCAGCGCGACCGCGTTCGAGGTGCTGGCGTTGTAGTTCTGGTCGCCCACGTAGTAGGCCGTGATGCTGTGAGCGGACGATGCCGAGAGCTGGCTGTTCTGGTAGCTCGCGCTCGTGCCGTTCAGGCTGGCGGTTCCGAGCAGCACGGCGCCGTCGTAGAACTGCACCTGGCCGGTGGGCGCGGTGGAGCCGGTGCTGGCCGGGTTGACGGTCGCGGTGAAGGTGATGACCTGATTGGCGACGACGGTAGTAGCCGACGCGGTCAGTGTCGTGGTCGTCGCGATGGGCCCGCTGGTGGTCGAGTTGCCGGTGGTCGAGACCGTGTTGTAGTTCGCGTCGCCGTCGTAGGTCGCGGTGATCTGGTGAGTGGCGGTGCTGGGGATGAGGCCCGTGGTCGAGGTCGCGCCGTTCGAGAGCGCGCCCGCATTCAGGACCGTGCCGTTATCGAAGAAGCGAACGTTGCCGGTGGGAACGGGCGCCGTGCCCACTGCGGTCACGTTGGCGTTCAGCGTGACCTGCGCGCCGGAGACGACGGGGCTTGGCGAGTAGCTGATCGAGAGCAGCGGAGTCGCCTTCGCCACCGTGAAGGTCGTCGTGTAGGGGTTGTAGCAGCTAAAGTCGGCGCTGGTGGTGCAGTTGATCGACAGCGTGATGGTGCCGACGGTGGTGGCCGGAATGGTGATGGTCGCGGAAGAGCTGTGCGTGGTCGCGGGCGAAAGCGTCGCGCTATAGGTCGAGCCATTCGACGGCAGCGACGCGGTGACGACGCCCGTGGGCAGGCCGACGCCCGAGGCGGCGGTGTCGACGACAACGACGCTGAGCGTGCCGCCGATCGTCGCCGCCCCGGCGATGGTCGCCGAGAGCGTCGCGGGTTCGGGCTGGATCAGGATGGTCGAGGTCGGGCTGGACGAGGCGATATAGGTGGCGTCGCCGGAGTACTGCGCGCCGATGGTGTACGTTCCGCCGGCGAGCGTGTTGATCGTCAGCGAGCCGGTGCCGTTGATGAGCGCGACGGTGCCGAGATTCGTTCCGGTGGAGGTGACGAACGACACCGTGCCCGAGGGCGTCGCGCCGCCGGTGCCGGAGGTGACGGTCGAGGTAAAGGTCGTATTCTGGCCGTGGACAGGCGCGTAGTTCGTTGCGCCAAAGGAGGTGAAGCTGGCGCCGGCGCCGCGCGGGTACGCCTTGGCGAGGGTCGCCAGGTCGATCGTGCCGAGACCGCTCGCGGCCTCCCACGTGTCGGTGGCGCCGTCGGCCTGGGTGTAAAGCCCGGCGGTTGGGGCGAGCTTATAGAGGTTGGCGTTGATGTTGCCCTGGCGACCGGAGGTCTGGACGATGCTCGCGATGGTCTGGGCGAAGGCCGTGAGGCTCGATGCGGTGAGGTCCGGCTCATAGCGCAGCGAGTCCGCCGGAAGACCGGGTGCGGACTGCCAGTTCGGACGCGCCTCGATGGGCAGCATCGCGGTGCTGGCGAGCGAGCCGGCAGCGAGGATGGCCGTCGCCTCGGGCAGGCTGGCCGGAAAGCTCCCGGTTCCCTGTGCGCCGCAACCGCTGGTCGCGAGCACCGTGATTCCCTGCGCGGATGCCTGGCGCAGCAGCGTGCGGTACTGGTCGATCTGCGACTGGACGAGCGCGCTGGAGCAAAGCGCGGAGTCGACCGTGAGAATCGTGGCCGTGTTGGCGTCGACCAGCGCAAGCGTATCGGCGATTGCGCCGGCGGTGGTGGTTGCGGCGGTCGCAGTCTGACCTTGGGCTGCGACGTTGAACTTCACGCCCGACGGCAGGTTGTCCAGACCGGCGACGGAGCTGAAGAGCGCTGCGGCATCCGACGTGAGCGACGGGTCGGAGGTGTTCGCGTAGTAGAGGCTGCTGGAGGTCTGGAAGACATGCAGCGAGACGGCGAAGGCGGACTGGATCTGTGCGGCGGAGCCCGAGACAGCGATCTGCGTCTTGCCGGCGGAGACGGAGTCGACCGTCAGACCCTGCGCCGTGGCCCACGCGGTCGCGGCGGCGATCTGCGCGTCGGAGGCGCCGTAGCTGGCGGCGAACTGCGCCGGGGTCAACCACTTGTGATAGCTGGTGGAGGTAGGATCGATGAGCGCGGAGAGCGTTGCATCGAGCGCGGCGGTGCGGGTTGCGTCCGGCTTCAACGCCAACGTGACATGCACGGGTTGCGATGCGGGAACGGCGCCGGCGTCGGTGAGGTTCGAAAGCGCAAGGGTCCGGGTGGCGCTGGTCGTGAGCGTCATGCGCTCGGCGAAGGCCCTCGCCGGGGTGAAAACGGCTCCGGCCAGAAGCACCAGAGCGGCCACGGCAACGTGGACGGAGAGAGCGGCGCGACGAACCACCAGCATTTTAGTATTCATAGAAGTTAGGGAGATCGTTGCAGAGCGCACCCTTAATTACAACTCAAAAGCGGATTTCGGGGTACCCGCATTGATCCTACTTTTGTTGTAGAAATGGTGCAATTGCGTTTCTCGTGCTCTATCGCGAGTTAGGGACCGGTTTTGCACAGATTTCAGCCTTTGGTCGGAGTCTAACGGGCTGAGGCAGCCGCTTGGATATGATGTTGTCTGATGTGTGTGGAGGTTTTTGCTTGAATCGAAGCTGGGTGAGGTTGCTGGGAGGCTTTACGCTCTCGACGGTGCTGTCCGCGGGTCTGCTGGCGCAGGACATGGCGAGCTTCGAGAAACGGACGACGGTGAAGGTGCTGCCGAATGGCCTGACGTTGATCGTCTGCGAACGGCCGGAGGCGCCGGTGTTCAGCTTCCGCACGATCGTCGACGCGGGTTCGGCGGACGACCCAACCGGCGCGAGCGGCCTGGCTCACATGTTCGAGCACATGGCCTTCAAGGGCACGCCCGAGATCGGTACGACCAACTACCCGGCAGAAAAGATCGCGCTGGCGAAGGTCGAGGTCGCCTACGCGGCCTACGATGCGGAGTTCCGCAAGCGCGTCGGCCAGGATCAGGCGAAGCTCGCAAAGCTGAAGCAGGCCTTCGACGATGCGCAGGCCGAGGCCGAGAAGTATGTGATCCCGAACGCTTTTCCGCAGATCGCTGAGCAGAACGGCGCCGAGGGGCTGAACGCCTCCACCTCGCAGGACGAGACGCAGTACGAGTGGAGCATGCCCTCCAACCGGCTGGAGCTGTGGGCTTACATGGAGAGCAGCCGGATCGCGCACCCTGTCGAGCGCGAGTTTTATAAGGAGCGCGACGTAGTGCAGGAGGAGCGGCGGATGCGGGTGGACTCGTCCCCGATCGGCCGGTTGGCGGAGCAGTTTGCGGCGACGGCGTATGTCGCTCATCCGTATGGACGTCCCGGCACCGGCTGGGAGAGCGAGATCAGCCAGGTAAGCGCGACCGAGGCCGACGCCTTCCACAAGAAGTATTACGTTCCTTCGAACATCGTCGTCGCGGTCGTGGGGGATGTGAAGGCGTCGACCACCATGCCCGTGCTCGAAAAATATTTCGGCGCGATCCCGAATGGCGGTCCGAAGCCCGAGCCGATGACGACGATTGAGCCGCCGCAGAACGCGGAGAAGACCGTCGTCATTCAGGATGCGGCCCAGCCGTTCTACCTTGAGGGCTACCACAAGCCGGACTACCGCGACCCGGACGACTCGGTCTACGACGCGATTGCGGACATCTTCTCAAACGGTCGGACCTCGCGGCTCTACCGCAGCCTGGTGCGCGATCAGCATATCGCCGCACAGGCGGATGGATTTACGAACTATCCCGGCGACAAGTATCCCGGGCTGTTTGCCTTCGAGGCGATTCCCCTGCCCGGACACACGACGGACGAGATGCGGATCGCGATCCGCAAAGAACTGGAAAAGCTGAAGACCGAGGACGTGACCGACGCCGAGCTGGCGCAGTTCAAGAGCCGGACCAAGGCCGATATGCTGCGCGGTCTGGCCGACAACGACGGTCTGGCGACCCAGCTTGCCGAGTACCAGACGAAGTTTGGCGACTGGCGGCAGATGTTCAAGGAGCTCGACCGCGTCGACGCCGTCACGAAGGCCGACATTCGGCGCGTGGCGAACAAGATCTTCATCGCGACCAACCGGACGACCGCGGTTCTCGAACATGTGGACGCAGCACCGGCGGACAAGACGGGCGGCGCCCAATGACCATCAACGACAGGAGCGGAATGACGAAGTTTGCGTGGTGGCTGGCGCCGGTAGTTCTGGTAAGTGGTTTTTCGCAGACGGCGGTTGCCCAGACAGCCGCAAAACCGGCTCAAAGACCGGCGGCGGTCGAGCCGTGGAAGAAGATTCCCATCCCCCCGCTGCACGACTTCAAGCCGGTGCAGCCCAAACGGATCGAGCTGGAAAACGGCCTCGTCCTCTTCCTGCAGGAGGATCATGAGCTGCCGTTCATCGACGGCAACATCCTGATTCGGGGCGGTGGGCAGGAGGAGCCCGCGAACAAGGTGGGGCTGGTGCGGATGTATGGCCGCACCTGGCGCACCAGCGGTACGGCGGCGATGAGCGGCGACAAGCTGGACGATCTGCTCGCCGCGAAGGCTGCGACGATCGAGACCAGCGGCGGCAACGGGATCACCTCCCTCACCTGGTCGAGCCTGAAGGGCGACTTCGACTCGGTCTTCGGCTCGGCGATGGACCTGCTGCTGCATCCCGTATTCAAGGCCGACAAGCTGGCGCTGGCCAAGCGGCAGGCGACGGCGGGCATCTCCCGCCGCAACGACGACGCCGCGGGCATCGCCTCACGCGAGGCCGTCAAGCTGGTCTACGGCGCGAACAGCCCGTACGCCCGGCAGGTCGAGTACGCAACGCTCGACGCGGTGACGCTCGAGGACCTGCAGGCGTGGCACGACAAGACCGTCGTGCCGAACGACATCATCGTCTCGGTCGAGGGCGACTTCGACGGCGCGGCGATGGAGGCCAAACTGCGCGCGGCCTTCGGCGCTCTGCCCCGCGGCACGGCCATGCCCAAGTCGCAGATCGAGATTCCACCTGCAAGGCCCGGCGTCTACTTCGTCGACAAGGCGGACGTCGATCAATCGAATGTGTATCTCGCCGGTCTGGGCACGGAGCGCAGCAATCCCGACTACTATGCGCTCAGCGTCATGAACGAGGTCTTCTCGGGCGGCTTCGGCTCGCGCGTGTTCCAGAGCGTACGCACGCGGCTGGGTCTGGCGTATAGCGTCGGCGGCAGCTTCGGCGCGGGATACGACCATCCGGGAATGTTCATCACCGGCGCGGCGACCAAGAGCGAAAGCACCGTCGCGGCGACGCAGGCGATGCTGGCCGAGATCGCCAAGCTGAAGACCGACCCGCCGACTCCGTCCGAGTTGAAGAACGCCAAGGACCAGGTGCTGAACGCCTTTATCTTCAACTACGACTCGCCCGAAAAGACGCTGAACGAGCAGGTGACGCTCGCCTTCTACGGTTATCCGGCGGACTTTCTCGAGAAGTATAAGACCGGCATCGAGAAGGTGACCTCGGCCGACGTCGAGCGTGTGGCGAAGAAGTACATCGACGAGTCCAAGCTGGCGATCGTCGTCGTCGGCAATGAGAAGGATCTGGGTACGCCGCTGTCGAAGCTGGGACCGGTGACGAACCTCGATATCTCGATCCCCCCGCCGCCGGCGAAGAAGGCGAAGTAGCTATTCGTCGAGCACGCTGAAGAGGTCTGCGAGCGGAACTTCAATCTTCGTTCCCGGCAGCTTCAGCGTGCCGTCGGTCTGCTCGACCATGGAGTTGCCCTCGCAGACAATGGCGGTGCGATCTTTTGGATCGACGATCCAGACCTGCCGCACGCCCATCTCGACATAGTCCCGGACTCGCTGGCGCATGCCGTAGATCGTATCGCTGGGCGAGAGCACCTCGATGCAAACCAGCGGCGGATGGTAAATGATCTGTTCTTTTGGGGCGTCTGCGTCGAGAATGCATACGTCAGGCACACGAAAGCGCTCTTCTTTTACCTGTACGCGCAGTTCGGTCACGGCGCGGATGTTCCACTCACGCCGTCTGGGTCCCAGATAAAACATGAAGGCGCCCTGAATCGTCCCGTGATCCAACTCTCCCAAGTTACGCTCCTGTATCTCGCCGTCGACATAGTCCACGTCCGGGCGATAGGTCGTCCGGAGATATTCCTCGACGGAGATGAGATGGGTCGTCGCCATGGATGCGCCTCGTGCCTTCCATTATGCACCGCTCGCATCTTATTGATGACGCTTGCTGCATGAGAAGATAACGGGCGACGACTTTAAAAAGAGGTTCGAGGAATGGTTGAAACATCCGGGTTGGCGGGTTTTGCGATTGCGATCATGGCAGCGGGCAAAGGCACGCGACTGAAGTCGAAGCGTCCGAAGGTGCTGCATGAGATTGGCGGGCGCGCGCTGCTGCTGCATGTGATTGCCGCGGCAAAGACCGTCGTGCCGGCCGAGGATATCTACTGCATCGTCGGGCACGAGGCCGAGCGCGTGACTGCCGCCGTCAAGGCCACCGGCGTGCAGTTCGTCCTGCAGCCGGAGCAGCGCGGCACCGGCCATGCGCTGCAGATGGTGAAGGCCTACTTCGAGCTCGGCGGCCATACCGTTCCCGAGAATCTGCTGGTGCTCAGCGGCGACGTGCCGTTGATCCGGCCGGAGACGATCCGCGAGGTCTGCGAGGCGCATCTCGCCGCCGGCGCGTCCATGACGATCCTGACCGCCGTTCCCGGCAATCCGCACGGCTACGGTCGTGTCATCCGCCTGCGCGAGGATGGGCCCGAGGTCGCGGCCATCGTCGAGCAGAAGTCGCTCGCCCCGCACCAACTCGGCGCACCGGAGATCAACTCCGGCATCTACTGCTTTCGCACGGCCTCCCTCTTCGCCAAGCTCGACGGTCTTTCGACCGACAACGCGCACGGCGAGTTCTACCTGACCGACGTCGCCGCCATGCTCGTGGCGGACGGCGAGCGCGTCATTGCCGTGAAGGCCGCAAGCGTCGACGAGGTGCTGGGCGCGAACACCATCGCCGAGATGATGCATCTGGACGCCGCCATGCGGCTCGACTCCGCGCGCCGGCTGATGGCGCAGGGCGTCACCATCTTCCGGCCGGAGACCTGCGTGATCGACTCCGCGGTCACGGTCGGCCCGGACACCGTGATCGAACCCTACGTGCAACTGCTGGGCGCGACGGCGATCGGTTCGGACTGCCGCGTGCGCTCGCACTCGGTCATTCAGGATTCGGCCCTTGGCGATGGAGTGCTGGTGCGAAACGGCTGTATCCTCGACCACGCCGTGGTGGCCGATGCGGCGGTGCTTGGGCCTTACGCGCATCTGCGGCCCGAGAGCCGGATCGGTGAAGGCGCGCACGTGGGCAACTTCGTCGAAACAAAGAAGACGACACTGGGCAAGGGTTCGAAGGCCAACCACCTGAACTATCTTGGCGACGCGGTGATCGGCGACGGCGTGAACATCGGCGCCGGGGCGATCACATGCAACTACGACGGCATTCACAAGCACCGGACGACGATCGGTGACGGCGTCTTCGTCGGATCGGATTCGACGCTGGTCGCGCCAGTCACGCTGGGCGATGGCGCCTATATCGCTGCGGGTTCCTGCATTACGGAAGATGTGGAGCCGGGCGCACTGGCCCTGGGACGCTCTCGCCAGGTGACGAAGCCGGGCTGGGTGGCGGCGAAGAAGTCTGCGCGGGACGCCGCGAAGGGTTGCTAAAGCGGCAGTCGACGAGGTGACGAAAGTTTCCTGCGGGCCGGGGCGATGGGGTGAAGTCTCGCGCCTCGTTGCCGATGATGTGGATATCGCGCCTCTGCGCCCGGGTATCTCCCTGCATGACTGCACGCATTCTGGTGGTAGACGACGAATCGGCTGTGTGTCGTATCGTCTCGGCGCTGCTGGAGCGAAGCGGCTACGAGGTCGTCTGCGCACGCAACGCCGAGGAGGCTCTGCAGTTGATGAAAGAGGGCACGGGCTACGACCTCGTGCTCTCCGATCTGATGATGCCGGGCATGGATGGGCTTGCCTTGCTCGACCACCTCTGCGCGGATCATGCAGGAATTCCCGTGGTCATCGTCACCGCGGTACATGATATTCACGTGGCGACAAACGCCTTTCGGCGCGGCGCCATTGACTACCTGCTGAAGCCCTTCGACCGCGCGCAGTTGCTCAGCGTCGTAACGCGGGCGGTGGAGCATGGCCGTCTGCGGACGCAGAACGTGGTCTACCGGCAGAATCTCGAGGAGATGGTCTCCGCCCGCACGGCGCGGCTGCGCGCCACCATGCAGGATCTCGAACGCAGCTACGACATCACGCTCGAGGCCATGGGCGACGCGCTCGACCTGCGCGACGCGGAGACCGAGGGCCACTCCAAACGCGTCACGGCCTACACCATCGCGCTGGCGCGGGAGATGGGCGTCGGCGCGAACGACCTGAAGATCATCGCGCGCGGCGCCTTTCTGCACGATATCGGCAAGATCTCCACGCCGGACCGGGTGCTGCTGAAGCCGGGCAAGCTCGACCCCGACGAGCTGATCATCATGCGCGAACACTGCGCCCGCGGGTATGAGATGGTGCGCAAGATCCCCTTCCTGCAGGATGCGTCCGAGATCGTCTACGCACACCAGGAGAGCTTCGACGGCAGCGGCTATCCGCGCGGACTCAAGGGCGAAGAGATTCCGCTCGGCGCGCGCATCTTCGCCATCGCGGACACGCTCGACGCCATCACCTCCGATCGGCCGTACCGCAAGGGCGCAACCTTCGTCGAGGCACGCAAAGAGATCGAGCGGTGCTCGGGGCGGCAGTTCGACCCGGCCATCGTCCAGGTCTTTCTGCGCATGGATCCCGTGGGCTGGAGCGAGCTGCGCGCGGAGATCGCCCGCCTCGCGCCGAAGGCAGGAAGCCCGATCCTTTGCCGGCCCGAGGTTGCGTACGTCTAGCGGAAGCGCCTAGCATGACGGGTATGAAGATCCTGACCGGAGAACAACTGGCCGAGTTTTTGGCGCAAGAGCCTCAGTGGAGCCTCGCCGGCGGCATGATCGTGCGGGAGTGGGAGTTTTCCACCTTCCCCGAAGCGATCGCGTTCGTGGACCGAATCGCTGTGCTCGCCGAGGCGCGCGACCACCATCCGGACATCGACATACGCTATAAACGTGTGCGCCTGGCCTTGGTGACGCACGCGGCTAACGGAATCACAACGCGGGATACAGAATTTGCCCGTTCTGTGCGCGCCCTGCAGGTTTGAGAACTGTCCTAAAAACAGTAGATGGCGGAGCGCGCTGCAAGATTTTTCATAGAAATTGATGGAATTCCATATTTTTTCTTCCACTCAAGCGGTTGCGATGCTATTCTTTGACTACGGGCGAGATACCTCCCCGGAAACTTTGTTAGCCCCGAAACACTTTGGGCAGCTAACCACAAGTTGCGTCACTGGCCTCCCGGCATGAACTGATCACCGTTCATGCCGCCTTTTTTTGCGCCGGCAACGAGGTGGAATCCGGATGGATGCTTCCCTGCCGCTGTTTCTCTTCGCGGTTTATCATGGAAAGCATGAAGAAGCTTCTGGGATGTCTGGCGCTTGGACTTGTAACGATCGTGGCTTCCGCCCAGTGGGCAAACCCTGCCGACGACATTCCGGCCTACAACGCGGCGGCTCCCAGCCGGCCTCTGCCGCCGGTTCTGTCGGGCGCCCAGTTGACCGGTCCATACTTTTCGCATCCGTACCAGGTCGTCGCGTACAAGATGGCGGCGAAGATTCCCGGCGTGCTGCACCAGCAGCCCTGCTACTGCCGCTGCGATCGCGAGATGGGCCACAATAGCCTGCATAGCTGCTTCGAGGCGACACACGGCGCGGCCTGCTCGACCTGCATGAAAGAGGCGGTCTACAGCTATCAGCAGACGAAGAAGGGCCGCACGCCGGCGCAGATTCGCGCAGGCATCGAGCACGGCGAGTGGATGAACGTCGACCTCGAAAAGGCCACGCTCTAGGTGGGCTGGCTCTTCTGGGCGCTGCTCTCGGCCGGGTTTGCGGCGGCGACGGCGATTCTGGCGAAGATCGGCATCGCGGGCATCGACTCCAACCTCGCCACGGCGATTCGCACGACGGTGATCCTCGTCTTTACCTGGGCGATCGCGATTGGCCTGGGCAAGCACGGGGAGATCGCGCAGATCGGCCGGCGAAGCTGGGTCTTTCTGGTGCTCTCAGGCGTGGCGACCGGCCTTTC
Organism: Granulicella rosea; assembly: GCF_900188085.1. Classification (GTDB taxonomy): domain Bacteria; phylum Acidobacteriota; class Terriglobia; order Terriglobales; family Acidobacteriaceae; genus Edaphobacter; species Edaphobacter rosea. The sequence continues at coordinate 280,877 of NZ_FZOU01000002.1, read as the reverse complement.
GTGGCTCTGCTACTTCCGTGCGCTGCAGCTTGGTCCGGCGTCGAGCGTGGTGCCGATCGACAAGCTGAGCGTCGTGATTGTGATCCTCTGCGCGTGGCTGTTTCTGGGCGAAAGCATGACGCCGATGAAGCTGGCGGGCGGCGGGCTGATTGCCATGGGCGCGCTCGTACTGGCTTTTGCATAACGCGTTATAATCGAGTCAGTTCTTTGAGTGCCCAACGCAATGTTAGGCCAGCTCCAAAATGGGGGCGTCACGGCTTCGACGGGATTGCTTGTGGCAGAGAGGCATGCCGGGGTGTGGACACCCGTAATCGCTCACAAAACCATAAGTGCCGAACCTCAGTTCGCTCTTGCTGCTTAATTGTAAGTAGCCGATCGCTCCAGCTTAGCCTACGGGCCGGTACCGATCGTCGCACAGTAGGCTGGTCAACGCTGTTCCGTCTGTACGGCAATGACGAGATCAATCAGGCTGGTCGTCATCGTTTCTTCGCCCGTTCCTAGCGGTGATGACGAGACAAAGATGAACGTGGAAAAGCATGAAAGCTCTCTGTTGGAAGTTTTTTCGGACGTGGGTTCGACTCCCACCGCCTCCACCAATTCCTCACTAAAATGAAGCGGCACCATACCAGGATGAGACTTTTCTCACCTTAGTATGATCAAGCGTCTACTGTACGATGAGGGGCACGGCACCTGTCGTCGTGATTGCTCCCGATGTGCCGGTTACGGTGACCATATAGCTTCCCGGCGTCGTGCCCGGATTCCTCGAACCGCCCGCGCAGCCGATGGCAGAAGTAGCGAGAACAAGGAAGAGGAGCAATCCCAACGATGCCGGCCAGTTACGCCGTCTCGCCGGAATGCCTACAAAAAGCACCATCGCCAGACTCACCAAACCAGCCACAGGCCCAAACGGCTTCATAGGTCGATCAAGAGCGGTAGCCGCCGTCGTGTAAACCGACAGGGTTGTGCTTTGCGCTGAAGAGCCGCTTACCCCAATCATAGGTTGAGAAAAGCTGCATATCGCGGAATCACTTGCCGCGATTGGAGTGATGGCACAGCTCAGATTGACAATTCCCTTGAAGCCATTCTCCGGTGTGATGGTAATGGTTGAGGAGTTTCCAGTGACGGCGCCCGGCAGAACTGAGATTGTTACGCCGGCAATCGTGAAGGTGTGGGCGGGGTTCACAGTTACGGAAAACGATTGGCTCGCCTTATTTCCGTTTAGATCTGTCACCTCGGCAGTAAAGCTTCCGTTGCCTGCGACGGGTGCGGCCCCCGTTAGGACACCGCTATCGGACAGGCTCAGACCCAGCGCAGTTAGGCTGCCGCTCCCCGCCGTAACCATCCAGCTATAGCCAACTCCTGCTCCGCCTGTGGCTGTCAGCGTCTGCGAATAGGCCGATCCCGCGGTGCCCGAGGGCAGCGTCGCGCCGGTGATGATCGCCACCGGAAGCTCAACTACCACCGAGGCTGTTCCAAAGGCAGGGTTATAACTGGGAGAACTGGCTGCGTCAGGGGTATACGTGACCTTCAGATTGTCTGTCCCCAGCGGCAGCGTCCCAGGCGGAATGCCGATGGATGCGCTGCCGGTGCTGTCGAGGTGCGTTCCGATGGAAGTGAGATCCACGATTCCCAACTGAGCAAGCTGGAGTGTCACTACGCCTGCCGTAGAGCCGCCTGTGAAATAGACCTGCGGACCCACGTTATAGCCAGAAGCAGGCGCAGTCGGCTGCATGTACTCGACTGCAACAATGCAGTCTGGGCAGTCTGCCTGTAGATTGAACACTGGCGTGACGAAGGGGTCTAAATCCGAGGTTTGACCCGCGAAGATGCTGATTCCCTGCTGGTTGGTCAAGGGAGAGAGAGCTGAGAGTCCGCTGACCTTAATGCGGGCGACGAAGAGCATCAAATCGCCTGCAGGTGCATTTGCTGTGTCGCCTGGACCAAAGATCGCATAGTGTCCAGCAGTACCATCCACTGCAATAACTGCCTGCATCCAGTTACCGACGACTGGAGAGGCGCCTGCAACGCCGCTCACGACGGGAAGTGTCGCGAAATTGCTATAAAAGGTCTGAACCCAGGAGGTGGGCACGTTCTCCATGAAGGGGTCCGGAGCCAAATTCACCAAGTCCTGAACATTGGTAGGGAGCCACACCGTTCCCCCACTATAAAGAGAGGCGGTCTGCGCGATGAAGGCATTGGCCATCTCCGAATATCCCGGAACATTCGGATGTGTGCCGTCGAAGTAATACTGGGCCTGATAAGCGCCGTTACTTTGAGCCAGACCAGTCCAAAAATCCACGAGCGTCACGCGAAGCGAGGCGGCTAATTTGGTGAGGGCGGCATTGACCGTCTCAACCTCTATCGGGTAAGTGTCATTGGGCGGAATTGTACAGAGTATAGGAGTGATCCCTACCGCTTGGAGAGCAGATACCATGGCCGTAATATTTGCAACGATCGTAGACGCAGGAACTGCTCCGATGACATCGTTCATCCCGCCGAGGATATTGACATATTTTGGAAGTGGACTCATCGCCAATAAAAGCGGGAGTTCCGTTTTAAGCATGTAATCGGTGTTCTGCCCCGCGACAGCGTAGTTCCAGCTGACATTAGGCATGTAAATGGCTTGTTGATTCAGCATGGGCACCTGGTCTGTCCAGTGAGCGCCAAGTGCAATACCTCCTGGAGGAGCACTCAACGAGTCGCCGATCCAGGCTATACTGTTGCTGCTCGTCCAGGCCAAGGGCGCGGATGTATAGCTTCCGGTGGTCAGCGTTACGGTGCCGGTCGGCATCGCGTTGCCTCTCCCGCCGCCAACCGAAACTCCCACAGTCAAAGGCTGCATGATCGTGACGCTTGGTGAAGCCGGCGTCACTATTACCGTCGGAGCAGCAGGTCCAGGTCCGCTTGCTGCGCCCGGACTAACTGCGATCAAGAACAAAGCGAGCAATACCCATATCAAGTGGAATCTTGATTTCATATCCGCTATCCTTCGAATGCGAGCACAACCTGCTACAGGAACTCAAGAGAGACGGTAATCTGCTCTCAGCTCGTGCGGATATTTATTTTTTAATCTATCGAGAAAATCATACACGACAACTTATAGGTACGTCAGCTATTCTTTGCCGCACGCCAGCTACTATCTGATTGTGAGCCTGAAGTGAGACCCGTTTGCCGCAAACATTATCGGCGGGAAAAGAAGCGCTGAGAATAACCGTCGCTAGCGTCGAGATTATTCACCGACATTCCACGCTCATGTGAAAAATCAAACGAGTTATGTCGCCAGCCTCGTCCGCTGAGCCTCGCGCCAGTGCGCGGGAGGCACTCCCTCCCACCCGCGAAATGCGCGGACGAACGAGTTGGAGTCTTCGTATCCCAGCAGGTAGGCCGCCTCGTTCAACTCCAGCATGGAGTTGTTCAGGTAGTGCCGCGCAAGCTGGTGGCGGGCCTGCTCGAGCACCTGCTGGAAGCTGAATCCCGTATCCTGCAGGCGGCGTTGCAGCGTACGCGGACTCAGGTGAAGTTCGCGGGCGATCTCCTCGATCCTGGGCCGCTGGCCGGTCAGCTTACGCTGGATGGTTGCGCGCACGCGCTCGGGAAAGCTCTCGTCTCCCGTATGCGCCTTCAGGGCTTCGTCGAACTGGGGCGCCAGCATGGCCAGCAGCTCGGCGTTGCGCGTGACGAACGGCAGTTCGGCGTCCGCGGCTCGAAAGACGATGGCGTTCCGCGGCTTGCCGAGGATGACCGGGCAGCCGAAGTGGCGTTCGAGCGTTCGCGTGTAGCTACGTGGTCGGGCCAACTCCAGGTGCAGCGGGGAGATCTTCGTTCCTGTGCCATGCCGCGCTATGTTCAGAACGTACGCGAAGCAGAGATCGGTAAGGACCTCGGGCTCGTGATCGTCCGCCAGCAGCCATTGGAACTGTATGCTCCACTCCGGGCCATCGGTGCGATGGATGATCTTCTCCGGGCACGAAAGCTGTTTGTAGCGCGCCATCTGACGCGTCGCCTCGCCAAAGCTCGAGGTCGAGAGCGCGGCCAGAGCGACGGGGTCGAAGTGCTCGGGCTTGGTCTCCGTGCCCAGGATCAACCCGATGCCGGGGTCTTTGCTCAGCCGGCCGATTCCCCGCCAGAGCGCGAAGAACTCCTCCGTCGTAAGCAGGATGCGGGGCTGGTCCAGGGTTCCCGGCGCCAGCCCCGCATCGCGCAGCAATGCAGACACAGAGATTCCCAGTTCCTGCAGACGGAGCGCCAGGCGGCCGGGAACCCGAAAGTGTTTGCTCATTGCGTTTATGCCTCGTTCTTGAGCGACGCCATGTCGATGACGAAGCGGTACTTTACATCCTGCTTCAGCAGGCGGTCATAGGCCACATTGACCTGCTGAATCGGGATGACCTCGACGTCGGCGGTGATGTTGTGTTCGCCGCAGAAGTCGAGCATCTCCTGCGTCTCGGCGAGCGAGCCGATGGGCGAACCCGACAGGCTCTTGCGTCCGAAGAGCAGCGCGAAGGCTGAGACAGCCAGCGGCTTCTCCGGAGCGCCGACCAGGCAGATATTGCCGTCGCGGGCCAGCAGGCCGATGTAGGCGTTGATGTCGTGATCGGCCGAAACCGCATCGAGAATAAAGTCGAAGCTGCCTGCATGCTTCGCCATCTCGTCGGCGTTCTTCGAAATCACCACCTCATCGGCGCCCAGACGCAACGCGTCTTCGACTTTGTTCGGCGAGGTGGTGAACAGCACGACATGTGCGCCCAGCGCATGCGCGAACTTCACGCCCATATGGCCCAGGCCGCCAAGTCCGACGACGCCAACCTTCTTGCCTGGCCCAACGCCCCAGTGCTTCATCGGCGAGTAGGTCGTAATGCCGGCGCAGAGCAACGGCGCAGTGCCCGCAAGGTCGAGGCTCGCCGGAACCTTCAGGGCGAACTTCTGGTCGACGACGACGCTGTCCGAGTAGCCACCGTAGGTGACGCCGCCGGTATGCTTGTCCGGGAAGTTATAGGTGAGGGTCATGTTGTGGCAGAACTGCTCGTAGCCAGCCTTGCACTCGGAGCAGGTGCCGTCGGTGTCGACCATGCAGCCGACCGCGGCGAGGTCGCCGACCTTGAACTTCGTCACGCCGGCGCCGATGCCGGTGACGCGTCCGACGATCTCGTGGCCCGGGACGCAGGGGTAAACGGTCGGCATCACGCCGCTCCACTCATTGCGGACCTGGTGCAGGTCCGAGTGACAGATACCGCAGAAGAGAATCTCGATCTGCACGTCGTTCTCGGTTGGATCGCGCCGCGCGATCGTGGTGGATGCAAGCGGCGATGTCTCACTGGCAGCGGAATAAGCTTTTGCGTTGTACATGAATCAAAGGTAGACCGGTCTAGATCCTGACGATATGCCAAACACGCCAATCTCCATGCAGAACACGACAACCGCCGGTTCGTTCCGTGAAGATTTGGCTAACCCAGCGGTACCTGCTCCACGATTTCGATGCCAAAGCCCTGCAGCGCCGGAACGTGGGTCGGCGTGTTCGTCAGCAGGCGCAGCCGACGGATGCCGAGGTCGGATAGAATCTGTCCGCCAAGTCCAATCTGCCGCAGCGTGCGCGGGCTGCGCTGGTCGTTTGCCGCCCGGTCGCGCTGGAAGACGACCCGGTGCGGCGTCACCGAACGATCGATGCCAAAGCCGGGGGTGCCGTTGTGCAGATAGATGAGCGCGCCCCGGCCGGCGGCCGCAATCATCCGCAGCGAGTTGTCGATCGCCGCACGGCCCTCGCACTGGGCGTTCTCGCCGAAGTGCGCCCCGAAGACATCGGTCGCCAGCGAGTGCGTGTGGACGCGCACCAGCGAGACCTCGTCCGCTGAGACATCGCCCATCACCAGCGCCACGTGCGATTCGCCTCCTTCGACGTCGCTCTCATAGGCGATCATGCGGAACTCGCCGAAGGGAGTCGGCAGCATCGATTCGGCGACCCGGTGGATGTACCGCTCGTGCTGCAGCCGGTAGCGGATCAGGTCCGCGACCGTCACCATCAGCATGTCGTGCTCGGCGCAGAACTTCACCAGATCCGGCACGCGCGACATCGTGCCGTCGTCGTTCATGATCTCGCAGATCACGCCGGCCGGGACGAGCCCTGCCATACGCGCAAGATCGACCGAGGCCTCGGTCTGGCCGGCGCGAACCAGCACGCCGCCCTTGCGAGCGCGCAGCGGAAAGACATGTCCCGGACGCGCCAGATCGTGCGCGGTCGACGCCGGATCGATCGCCACCTTGATCGTATGGGCGCGGTCGGCTGCGGAGATGCCGGTCGTCACGCCTTCGCGCGCCTCGATGGATTCGGTGAAGGCGGTGCCGAAGCGCGAGGTGTTGTCCTGCGTCATCGGGCCCAGGCGCAGGTAGTCGGCGCGGTCCTCGGTCAGGGTCAGACAGATAAGTCCGCGGCCGAACTTCGCCATGAAGTTGATCGCCTCGGGCGTGACGAACTCCGCGGCGAGCGTCAGGTCTCCCTCGTTCTCGCGGTCCTCGTCGTCGACGACGATCACCATCTTGCCGGCCTTGAATGCCTCGATGGCGTCTTTTACCTCGGCAAATGTCCTGCTCCCCACAACCTCGCTCTGCACCATGTCACCCTCGTTCTCTCTTCAGCTTACGCCGAACGCAAAGACGCCGCCCGTTTGTTGGGCGGCGTCTCCATCCAACTCGAAGATTGGATGTTTTACAGGGTAGACTCGATCTCAAAACCCCAGGCCTCGAGCAGCGCCTCGGGAATGTACTTCGAGTTCTTGTTCCTACGGGCCCACTCGCGAAGGCGGGTAGACCGGATGTATTGATCCGGGGTCAGCTTGAACTCCTTTACCACCATCTCGAACGAGGTGACGGTCGGGACGACGGGGCCGATCGGCTCCGGCTTACCCCAGTTCGGATTTCCACGACGCTTTGCCATATGCTCTGGATCCTTAAACCAACAAATTTCCGCGAAAAGGCGGACTCTGCGACAAGACTATAGTTTAGGACGATTCGGGTTACAAATCAAGCCGCACCCAGAAGCGTATCCGACACCGGCGCAAGCGCGCGCTGGCCGATCGGGCGATAGGCCACGAAACCCACAGCTTCGCAAGCGGTTTCTCATCCATCGTTCACATTCCATTCAGCGAAACGTAACCTCTCTACCGGTAACGTGCAGGTCATGCGAAAGAATCGTTTGACCTCTGTACCGGCCATCGTGCTGGCTTTGCCGCTCCTCTGCGCGGGTGTATCGCTTCAGGCCCAGTACGACAACGGCAGCGTCGTCGGCTCCGTCCGCGACTCCAGCAACGCGCCCATCGCCGGCGCCGCCATCACCATCACCAACCTCGACACCGGCATCGTCACCCGGGTCACGACCGGCGGCTCCGGCGACTATGAGGCGCCCACCCTGCGTGTCGGCGTCTACAAGGTCTCCGCCAGCGCCAACGGCTTTTCGGACGCTATCGCGGACAAGATCAACGTCTCGGTCGGCGGACGCCAGCGCATCGACCTCACCCTGAAGGTCGGCGGCACGGCGACCACGGTCGAGGTCTCGGACGTCGCCCTCCAGATCGAGACCGAGTCCAGCGAACGCGGCCAGACCATCACCAACTACCAGTCTGAAGCGCTTCCGCTCGTCAGCCGCAACTACTCCGACCTGCTCGGCCTCGTCACCGGCTCGCGCCAGGCGCCGACGGCGGCGACAACCAGCTCCATCAACTCGCTCGTCCGCGCCGGCGCCTACAACATCAACGGCCAGCGCAGCATGTTCAACAACTTCCTGCTCGACGGCCTGGACAACAACGCCTACGGCGAATCGAACCAGGGCTTCGACAACCAGATCGTCGCCGTTCCGCCGGACTCCGTCGCGCAGTTCCAGGTCGTGACCAACAACGAGAGCGCCGAGTTCGGCCGGTCCTCCGGCGCGACCATCAACGTCGCCTCGCAGGCCGGGACTAACCGCTTCCACGCCACGGTCTACGAGTTCATCCGCAACACCGACCTCAACGCGACCGGCTTCTTCAAACCCACGCAGGTCGGCAGCTCGGGCATCACCGTACCGTTCAAGAAGCCGACCTTCAACCGTAACCAGTTCGGCATGAACTTCGGCGGCCCCATCGTCCCGAACAAGCTCTTCTTCTTCCTCGACTACGAGGGCTTCCGTCAGGTATTGAAGCCGCTTTCGGTCTTCACCCTGCCGACGCAGAACGAGCTCAACGGCGTTCTTGTCGTCCCGACCAGAAACCCGCTGACCGGCAAGACCTACGCGCCCGGAGTCGCCATCCCAACCAGCGACATCAATCCGCTCTCGCTGCAGATCATCACCGCATTCCGCCAGGTCAACACACCCACGACGGGCCTCGCAACCACCGGTCTGGCGCAGAACGATTACGCCGTGCAGGTTCCCTTTCGCGATAACGCCGACAAGGGCGATCTCCGCTTCGACTACCAGGAGAACCCGGCGACGTCGTGGTTCCTCCGCGTCAGCGACCGCAAGGAAAACGGCCTGAACGCCGCCGCCCTGCCGTTGCCGCTCGACGGTCAGACCAACGGCAAGATCCGCGTCCTCGACCAGCAGGCGGTGCTTGGCTTTACGCGTCTCTTCGGCGCCAACAAGGTGCTCGACGCGCGTGTCGGCCTCTCGCGCACCAAGGCCGGAAAGTTCTCCACCTCGATCGGCAGCACCTCCTTCGCAATCCCCGGTCTGCCGACCGATCCGGCGGTCTCGGGCGGTCTGCCTTCGACCAGCATCAGCGGCTTTACCGGCTTCGGACGCCAGAGCACAAATCCGCAGTTCCAGAATCCCGCCCTGCTCGACCCGAAGTTGAACTTCACCTATGTGAAGGGCCGTCACTCGCTGAAGTTCGGCTACGAGTACGAGCACATCTGGATGGCCGTCAGCGACAACAATCCCCTCTTCGGTTCGTTCACCTATAGCGGCGGATACAGCCTCTGCCCGGCCGGAACCACCGTCGCCGGCTCAACGACCGCCTGCGCGCCAAACCTCGCCGGAGTCACCAGCACGGCGGCCGTCTCCGACAACTTCTGGGCCGACTTCCTCTTCGGCACGACCAGCGGCTACTCCGCCGCCAACGTCTTCACCGCGCATCTTCGCCAGCAGGCGCACAACGTGTATGTGCAGGATGACTGGAAGGTCTTCCCGAACCTGACCCTCAACCTCGGCGTCCGCTGGGAGTATGCCTCGCCCTACTCTGAGCAGAAGGACTTCATCTCGAACTTCGACCCCGGCACCCAGACCGTGCTGACCATCAGCAAGACGGCCGTCACCTCGGGCGTCGTCAACCAGCTCCAGAATGCGGACGGCGTCTACGGCAAAGGCCTCATCAATCCCGACTACAACGACTTCGCACCGCGCGTCGGATTCGCCTTCGCGCCGGACCTGAAGACGGCGCTTCGCGGCGGATTCGGAACCAGCTACGTCCATTACACCCGCGCCGGTTCGGGCGACATCCTCGCCATCAACGCACCGCAGGCGCTCTTCGTCGCCGTGAACCAGGCGAACCTGAAGCCCTCCACGACCAACCACTGCGCCGGGTCGCCGACCGTCTCGCAGATCGGCGTCTGCTATGTCAGCGCGGAGCAGGGCTTCCCCACCGGCCTGACCACCACCTTCAACCCGCTCACCGACAACATCACCTACGTGCCCAAGAACACCCGCGACAGCTACGTCGAGAGCTACTACCTCAGCGTGCAGCGCGAGCTCTTCAAGAACACCCGCCTCGACATCGCCTACGTCGGCAACCACGGCCTGAAGCTGCAGGGCTTCGTGAACGCCAACCAGCTCAACCCGTCCATAGGCTATGCGCAGGCGAACCGGCCCTTCACCCAGTTCTCGGACATCACCGAGGCGCTGAACGAGTTCTCGTCCAACTACAACTCGCTGCAGGTTCGGTACGAACAGCGCTTTCTCGCCGGACTGACCCTCTTGAACTCGTTCACCTGGGGCCATGCGCTCGACATGACCAGCGCCTCGCTCGAAGGCAACACGCCCTCCGTACAGGATGGGAACAACATCCGCGCCGACTACGGCCAGTCGGACTACAACCTGCCCATCGCCGACATCACCAGCATCGTCTACGAGCTGCCCTTCGGCCACGGCCGCCACTTCCTCGCCGAGAGCCACGGCGTGGTCGATTCACTCGCCGGCGGCTGGCAGCTCTCCGTCATCAACACCATGCAGTCGGGCACGCCGTTCAACGTCACCTACGGACCTTCGGCCGCCAACCAGGTCTCGCCGACCATCTCCAACAGCTTCCGCGGCGCGAACCTCTATCGTCCGAACCGGGTCCAGGGCGTAAACCCCATCCAGCGCACGCAGATCGCGTCCACCGGATACATCCAGTACCTCAACCCCGCGGCCTTCACCCTCCCGTCCACGACCGGCAGCCCGTTCGGCAACTCCGCTCGCAACCCCTTCCGCACGACGCCCTTCTACCAGACCGACCTCTCGCTCAACAAAAAGTTCTCCACCCCTCTCGAAGGCCTGAAGGTCGAGTTCCGCAGCGAGTTCTACAACATCCTCAACCACACCAACCTGTACCTGCCCTCCGGCACGCTCACCGGCACCAACAATGGCGGCGCGGCAACCGGCGGCGGACAGGTCACCAGCACCTTCGAGCCGCGCGTCATCCAGTTCGGCATGAAGATCCTCTACTAAACTCACCCCGAAATCGGGGCGCCCCATGTCTCGCCTCCGAGACATGGGGTTTTTTCTGGCCGTCAACGCCAAAGCGAAGACCATGCGAACATAGAAGCTGACCCATGGCTTCGAACGATCTCAGCGCGCTTTTGCACCAGACCTTCGGCTTCGCCAACTTCCGCGCCAATCAGGAGGCTGTCTGCCGCGCCGCCACCGACGGCAAGGACGTGCTGCTCGTCATGCCCACCGGCGCCGGCAAGAGCCTCTGCTACCAGATTCCCGCCATCGCGCGCGGCGGCACCGGACTCGTGATCTCCCCGCTCATCGCGCTCATGGACGACCAGGCCAACAAGCTCACCGCCGCCGGCCTGCGCGTCGCCCGCATCCACTCCGGGCTATCTCGGGAGGACGCGCGTCAAGCCTGTCGCGACTACCTCGACGGACACCTGCAGTTTCTCTTTATCGCGCCCGAGCGCATGCGCGTCCCCGGCTTTCCGGAGATGCTGGCGAAGAGAAAACCAAGCCTCATCGCCATCGACGAGGCCCACTGCATCTCGGCCTGGGGACACGACTTTCGCCCCGACTACCGTACGCTCGGCGAGCATCTACCGGCTCTCCGCCCTGCTCCGATCATCGCCCTCACCGCGACCGCCACGCCGCAGGTCCAGAAGGACATCGCCACCCAGCTCAACCTGCACCAGCCCGCGCTCTTCATCCACGGCTTCCGCCGCGACAACCTGCACATCGAGGTTGTGGAGATGTCCAAGCCGCGCCGCAACCAGTTCACGGTCGAGCTGCTGAACCGCCCCGGCGCCCGCCCGGCCATCGTCTATGCGCCCTCACGCAAGGCGGCGGACGAACTCGCAGGAATGCTCGGACGCAAGGCCTCGGCCTATCACGCGGGGCTCGATACCAGCGTTCGCGAGCACGTGCAGGCAGGCTTTCAGGCGGGCAGGATCGAGGTCGTCGTCGCCACCATCGCCTTCGGCATGGGCATCGACAAGGCCGACGTCCGCACCGTCGTCCACATCGCGCTGCCAGCCTCGGTCGAGGCCTACTATCAGGAGATCGGCCGCGCCGGACGCGACGGCGCCCCCAGCCGCACCATCCTCCTGTACAGCTTCGCCGACCGCAAGATGCACGACTTCTTCCTCGAGCGCGACTACCCGCCGATCTCCGAGCTGGGCAAGGTTGCCGCCGTGCTGAACGACGAGTTCAAGCAGCCCGACGAGCTGCGCGCGCGCCTTCGCATGGACGCCGACACGCTCGCAAAGTCCATTGAAAAGCTCGCCAGCCAGGGCGCGGCCCAGATTGACATGGCTGGCAATGTGCGCCGGGGCAATAACCCGTCGAACGCCTGGAAGTCCGGCTACGACGCGCAGATCGCGTTCCGCCGCTCGCAGATCGACCGCATGCAGCAGTATGCCGACACCCAGCAGTGCCGCATGACGGCGCTCATCCGCCACTTCGGCGATGTCGCCGACGCGACCAGGCCCTGCGGCCACTGCGACTTCTGCTCGCCCGAGGGCGCGACGGCGCAGAGCTTCTCGGCGCCGTCGGCCGAGCAGGACCGCCAACTCCGCACCATCCTCCGCGCGCTCGACGGCGCCATGCCCAAGGCCACCGGCCGCCTTTTCACCGACATGGCCCTCGGCATCGACCGCAAGGAGTTCGATGGCCTGCTCGACGCCTTGGCCCGGTCGGGACTCGTGTCGTTTACCTCCGACCAGTGGACGAACCCAGAGGGCAAGGTTATCCAGTACAAGAAGGTCAGCCTGACCTACGAGGGGCAGACGCTCGACCCCGGCGCCGACCTCCCCGTCGTCCTGCGCGAGGTTCCCGAAGACTCCTCGCCGAAGTCTAAGTCCAAATCCAGGTCGAAATCAAGCTCCACCGGCGTGCTGCGCGGCTTCAATCCTGTCCAGGCCGCGGCCAGCTACAGCGCCAGCCAGAAGGATCTCGAAGCCAGGCTGCGCGAGTGGCGCAAGGCCGAAGCCGGCAAGACCGGCAAACCCGCCTTCGTCGTCTTCGCCGACAAGGTGCTGGACGGCATCGTCCAGGCCCAGCCGCAGACGCTCGACCAGCTTCTGCGCGTCAGCGGCATCGGCCCGGACCGCGCCGACCGCTACGGGGCGGAGATCATCGCCATGTGCCGGGGCGGCGCCGCCCCGGTCGCCCGTCCCGCGGCGCCGAAGGCGGCAAAGCCCAGACGCGCGCCCGCACCGGCCCAATCGTTCCTCGCCGAGGCCAGCGACGACCCGCAAACCTTTGGCGACGATGCGGACTATTTTGCACACGCTTCGACGCTCGACGAGGACGAAGAGAGCTACGTTCCGGCAGCGCCGCCCCGCCCAGCGACCGCCGTCGCCTCGCCGCCGCTCATCGAACGCCCCGCCACGACCAGCCAGAAACAGGACTTCGAGGCCGACCTGCGCTTCTTCCGCGACCAGCAGGCCGCGAAGCTGAACGTCAAGCCCAGCGCGCTGCTCTCGCACTCGGCGCTGGCCGAACTCCTGCGCTTCCGGCCCCGAACCGACCGAGAACTCTCCCGCCTGACCAGCCTCCGCACCGACCTGCCGCCGGCCTTCTACGGCGCGCTGCTCGCGCTCTGCACCGCCGACTACGCGCCCGAACCGGAGCTGGTCGAAGCGCAAGCTGTCATCGAGGCAAAGCCGGCTGTTTCGCCCGACCTGACCTCCGCGCTCACTCCTGACCAGCAAATTCTCGACGAGCGCCTGCGCGCGTGGCGCAAGGCCGAGGCCGAGCGCACCGGAAAGCCGCAGTTCTTCCTGATGGGCGCGACCACCCTGCGCGGCATCGTCCTCGAGCGTCCCCGGACGCTCGCCGAGTTGGAGGCGATCTCCGGCATGGGGTCCGAGAAGGTGAAGAAGTTCGGTGCGGCGATCCTCGAACTCTGCCGCTAGTTTTCCGGTTTGTCATCCCGCAGGGGATTTGCCGTTGTCCTTGCAGTGCTGTACCGAGTCACTCCGCACAGAACTGCTAAACTTATCCTTGTCAATCGCGAAGCGCCGTGAGCACACCGGACGTGCGAAGCAGGGAGAATAAGTATGGCAGACTACGCAAACAACGGAAACCACAGCGGCTTACGCCTCAAGACCGGCCTTGCCGAGATGCTCAAGGGCGGCGTCATCATGGACGTCATGGACGTCGATCAGGCCATCATCGCCGAGCAGGCCGGCGCTGTGGCCGTCATGGCGCTCGAGCGCGTTCCGGCGATGATCCGCGCGCAGGGTGGCGTCGCCCGCATGTCGCACCCTACCATGATCAAGGCGATCCAGAAGGCCGTGTCGATTCCGGTCATGGCGAAGGTGCGCATCGGCCACTTCGTCGAAGCGCAGATCCTCGAGCATCTCGCGGTCGACTTCATCGACGAGTCCGAGGTGCTGACCCCCGCCGATGAGCTGCACCACATCGACAAGCACGCCTTCACGACGCCGTTCGTCTGCGGCGCGAAAGATCTGGGCGAGGCTCTCCGGCGCATCGCCGAAGGCGCCGCGATGATCCGCACCAAGGGCGAGCCCGGCACCGGCGACGTCATCCACGCAGTCAAGCACATGCGCAAGATCACCTCCGAGATGAAGGCGCTCACCGTCCTGACCGAGCAGGAGCTTTATGCCGCCGCCAAGGAGCTGCGCGCGCCGTATGAACTCGTCGCCATGGTTGCGAAGACCGGCCAGCTCCCCGTGCCGAACTTCTCCGCCGGAGGCATCGCCACCCCGGCCGACGCCGCGCTGATGATGCAGCTTGGCGCGCAGACGGTCTTCGTCGGCTCCGGCATCTTCATGAAGGAGGGCAACATCCGCCTCGACGTGCACCTGCACGACTCCGAATCCGCAGCGCTCTTCGGCGCGAAGGTCGGCGATCCGTTCAACCCGGAGGAGCGCGCGGAAGCCGAATCGCGCGCAAAGGCGATCGTCCGCGCCGCCACCCACTTCAACAACCCGGCGATCCTCACCGAGGCTTCTGAAGAGTGCCTGGGCGCAATGAAGGGTCTTGCCGTCGGCATGATCGAAGAGGCCGACATGATGCAGAACCGCGGCTGGTAGTGCTCGCCGCACGGGCGGAAGCGCTTCACGCAAACGCAAATGCTCTCGGGACCTCCCGGGAGCATTTTGCTTTGCGATCGCGGAGGCTTGCACGATTCCCGCACCCAAAGCCACGCATTCGAACTGCGCTACACTTGCAGGAACATATCTTACCCCTGTTTGGAGCGCCATGCGTACGTTCGTCGCCGCCCTGTTCCTCGTCTCCGCCGGATCGACCGCGGTCTTCGCTCAGGCTCCAACCAAGCCACAAAAGATCACCGTCGTCCGCGCCGCGCACATGCTCGACGGCGTCTCGAAGGCCATGCAGGGACCGGTAACGGTGACGCTCCTCGACGGCCGCATCGCCTCGGTCGAGCCGGGGACGGTCGAGCATCCCGGCGCGGAGGTCATCGACCTCGGCTCGGCCACGCTGCTGCCCGGCCTGATCGACGCCCACAAGCACATGGGCGCGCCGCAGGCCGGCATGAATGTCTTCCAGGCCCGGCTGACCATCAGCCCGATGGAAGAGGCCATGGGTTCCACGCTGATGGCGCGCAAGCTGCTCGAAGAGGGCTTTACCACCGTACGCAACATGGGTTCGGGCGGTGGGCTGGACCTCTCGCTGAAGCGCTCCATCGACCGCGGCTGGGCGATCGGCCCGCGCATCCTGGTCTCGCTCGAACCTCTCGGACCCACCGGCGGCCACAGCGATCCGCGCAACGGCATCGACCCTACCTGGACCGACAGCGCAGCCGGCGGCAGCGTCATCGACGGGCCCGTTGACGCCATGAAGCAGGTGCGCGAACACCGGCGGCGCGGCGCCGACCTCATCAAGATCATGCCCTCGGGCGGCGTTCTCTCCATCGGCGACGACCCCAGGGCGCAGTTGATGACCAACGATGAGATCAAGGCCGTCATCGATACCGCGCACTCGCTCGGCATGAAGGTCGCCGCGCACGCGCACGGCAAGGCGGCGATCGACAGCGCCATCAAGCTCGGCGTGGACTCGATCGAGCACGGAACGTACGCCGATGCCGAGTCCTTCAAGCTCTATGTCGCGCACGGGACGTACCTCGTTCCCACGCTCCTCGTCGCGGAACAGGTGAACGAGATGGCGCGCAATCATCCCGAGCGGCTGAACCCGTCCAGCGCACAGAAGGCGCTCGAAGTGACGCCGCTGATGAAGACGATGTTCATCGGCGCTTACCGGGCGGGCGTCAAGATCGCCTTCGGAACCGATACGTCTTCCGGTGTGAACGCGCATGAGTTCACCCTGATGGTTGGCGCGGGCATGCCGGCGGCCGACGCCATCATGACCGCGACGCACAACGCGGCAGACCTGCTTGGCGTCTCGGATTCGGCGGGTTCGATCCAGCCCGGCCGCTACGCCGACCTCATCGCCGTCAAGGGCGACCCGCTGGCCGACATCACCGTCATGGAGCACGTCGACTGGGTGATGAAGGGCGGCAAGGTCTACAAGCGCGACGGCGTCTCCGTGCCGCAGCCTCCGCCCTCCGGCGAGCCCGGCGGCGAGCTGGACTTCTAGCCGTCATAATAGAGACATGTCCGAACCTCTCACGATCGGCGTCCTGGCCCTGCAGGGCGCGTACGACGCACACGCCAGGGTGCTGGCATCGCTCGGCGCGACGCCAAAGCTCATCCGCCTGCCCGCCGAACTCGACGGGCTCGACGGCCTCATCATCCCTGGCGGCGAATCGACGACGATGTTGAAGTCGCTCGAGCGCGACGGCTTCTACGAGGCGCTCGAAGCCTTCGTCCACACGACCCCGACCTTCGGCACCTGCGCGGGGGCCATCCTGCTGGCGAGCGACGTCGCCAACTCCACGCAGCGCTCCTTCGCCGCGCTGGACATGACGGTCGAGCGCAACGCCTACGGTCGCCAGAACGACTCGAAGATCCTGCATGAGCCGTCTGCCCTGCCCGGCGGGCCGCTCGAGATGGTCTTCATCCGCGCGCCACGCATCTCCCGCGCCGGTGCAGGGCTCGAGGTGCTGGCCACCCGCGACGGCGACCCGACGCTGGTCCGCGCAGGCCATCTGCTCGCCGCGACCTTCCACCCGGAGCTCGGCCACGACACCCGCGTCCACCAGCTTTTTCTCGATCTGGTTCGTCAAAAAAAGAACGAATAGGACCAAATGAAAAAGCTCCTCGCCGCCGCCCTCGTTCTCGCCTCCACCGCCGCGCACGCGCAGACGACGCTCACGCAGCGCTTCACCGAGGTGCTGCACCGCGCGGAGACGGGCCACTCCCCCACGCCCGAGGACATGGCCGCCACCGCCGATCCTTCGCAGCCCGTCCCCGACGCCGCCAGCATCGCCGATGCGATGCCGCTCATCCTGAAAGCGGTCGACAACCCCGACGTGCAGGTGCGCCAATACGCGCTGCTGACGCTTCAGAGCTTTCGCAGCGGAGACGTGAATCCCGTCTATAAGGGTGGAGTCGCCAGCGCGCTCGCCCCCGCCGTGCCGAAGATTGCGCCGCATCTGACCGAAGAGAACACGCAGAACCGCCTGCTGACCGCGATCGTCCTCGGTGGCTTCGGCTCGAATCCGCCTGCAACGGTCTTTCCGCCGCTGCTCGCCTACCTGAAGCGCGATGACGCCATCAGCCCCATTGGCCTGAACGTGGTCGAGGATCTGTTGAGCCTCGGGCCAATCTCGGCCGAGACGGCCGCGGCCGTCTCGCGCTATCTGCGGCGCTCGGACCAGACCTCCGACTCGCGTTCGAACCTGGTCGACGCCATCGCCACACAGCCCAACCAAAGCCAGGCAGTCAACGCCACGCTCGTCGCCTGGATGGACTCGGACGACAACAGCCTGCGCGCCCGCGTCATCTTGTCGCTGCCGCAGCTCGACCTGCCGGCGGAATCCTTCAGCGACACCCGCGCCCGCGTAGGTCAGTTGGCGCAAAACGAGTCCGAAAACCTGCAGGTGGTGACGGCGGCAAAGTCCATCGCACCCTGCTGGACCGCGCCACACATGACGACGCCGTGCCCGGTCTACGACACGGGTGAGAAGCCGGCGGGGGATACCGCCGAGAAGCCCGCCGCCCCGCCAGCTCGATAGGCCATCCTGGAGAACCCATGTCTCTCCATCGAGACATGGGCCACCCTGCCTGGCATCGACCGGTCAGTCCCGGACGGGAGTAGGTTTCGAATCGCGGAAGAGCCCGATCAGTACGTGAATGACGCCCAGCGCCACCGCTCCCCAGAACGCCGCTGCGAAGGTCATGACCGAGAAGCCCGGCACGAAGACGCTCGAAAACTTCAGGATGATCGCGTTGATGACGAGGAAGAACAGGCCGAAGGTCACGATTCCCAGCGGCAGCGTGATGAGCTTCAGCATCAGACCGAAGGTTGCGTTCAGCAGACCGATCACCAGCACGGCGATCAGCGCGGAGACGAAGTTCGAGACGACGAAGCCCGCCACGAAGTGCGAGACCACCAACAGCGCAATCGCATTCAACACCCAGTGCAGCAGAACACGAACCATGAATACTCTCCTCTCAACCGCAGCGTCGTTCTCGCGGTCTGCACCACCAGCATACCTGCCCCGCCGCGCTATGCTTGGAATGTGCTTTTGTATTCCAATCCGGTTGCCGCACTGCCGTGGTATCTACCGGTCGACGGCGCCGCGCACGGCCCCGCGCTCGACCGGCACCTGATCCTCAACCTCTGGCTCGCCGCCGCGCTTTTCGTGTTGGCGCACCTGATTCTGCTCACCGGAATGCTGCTCCGCCGGACGACCGCGGCCCGCCGCACCACGCTGGTCGAATATCTGCCCGTCGCCGCGCTCGCCCTGCTCTTTGCCTTCCTGACCATCCGGTCGGAGCGCCTATGGGCCGCCTCGCGGTACACCGGCGCCGATCCTTCGGCCCTGCAGGTCGAGGTCACCGGGATGCAGTTCGCGTGGTACTTCCGCTACCCCGGCACGGACGCGACCTTCGGCCGTACGCGTCCGCAGCTCGTCGAACCCGGCGCCGGCAACCCGCTCGGCATCGACCCCGCCGATCAGGCCGGCACGGACGACATCGTCGCCTCGGAGCTCGTACTACCCGCCGGTCGCATGGTCGACCTCCGGCTGCAGGCACAGGACGTCATCCACGGCTTCTTCATCCCCGGCATGCGCGTGAAGCAGAACGCCGTCCCCGGCCAGACGATTCACCTGCACTTCACCCCCACCGAGCCGGGAACCTACCCGATCCTCTGCACCCAGCTCTGCGGACTCGGCCACTACCGCATGTCCGCCAACCTGCGCGTCGTCACGCCAGCGGAGTACGCAGCATGGCTCAAGGAAAGGTCCGGAGGCCAGCCATGACTCCCTCCGCCGAGTCTCGCGCCGTCCCACGCTCCCTGTTGCGCCGCGTCTTTACGACCGACCACCATGCGATCGGCCTCGGCTACCTCGCGCTGGCCTTCGTCGCCGTCGTGGCTGGGACGCTGATGTCGCTGGTCATGCGCGTGCATCTGGTCTGGCCGGACCGCCTCATTCCGCTCCACGGACCGGTAACGCCCGAAGAGTATCTCGCGCTGGTGACCCTCCACGGCACACTGATGCTCTTCTTCGTCCTGACGACGGCGCCGCAGTCCGGCTTCGGCAATCTCATCCTGCCGTCGCAGATCGGCGCGCGGGAGATGGCCTTCCCCGTGCTGAACGCGCTCGGCCTGTGGACCACCGTCGCTGCGCTCATCGTCCTGCTGGCGTCGAGCTTCGTCGAAGGCGGCGCGGCCATCTCCGGCTGGACGGCCTATCCGCCGCTCTCGGCCATCGCCAGCGCCGGCCCGGGACAAGGGCTCGGCCTGGACCTGTGGCTCGCGAGCATCGCGATCTTCGGCGTCGGCAGTCTCTTCGGCGCGGTCAATACCCTCGCGACCATCGTCGCCAAACGCTGCGACGGCATGACCTGGGAGCGGATGCCCCTGACCGTCTGGGCCTGGTTTACGGCGGCGCTGCTCTCGCTGATTGCCTTCTCCGTGCTGCTCGCCGCGCTGATGCTGCTCTTCTGCGACCGCCACGCCGGAACGAGCTTCTTCCTGCCCACGGGCGACCTCGTGAACGGTACGCTCCACACCGGCGGCAACGGCAGCCCGCTGCTCTGGCTGCATCTCTTCTGGTTCTTCGGACACCCCGAGGTCTACATCGCCATCCTGCCCGGCATGGGGCTGACCTCGATGATCCTCGCGAACTTCGCGCGCCGCCGCGTCTTCGCCTACCGGACGATGATCGTCACGACGCTGCTCATCGGTCTGCTGGGCATCCTCGTCTGGGGACACCACATGTTTGTCGCAGGACTGAACCCCTTCGTCGGCTCGGCCTTCGCGATCTCCACCATGGCGATCGCGCTGCCGTCGGCGGCGAAGGTCATCAGTTGGCTGGCAACCGTCTGGCGCTCCCGCCCCAGCTACCCCACGCCCATGCTCTTCGCGCTGGGATTCGTCTCGCTGTTCGTCGCCGGCGGCCTGACCGGGCCGATTCTCGCACAGCCGATCCTCGACCAGTACCTGCACAACACCTACTTCGTCGTCGCCCACTTCCACCTCATCATGGCCATGGCCGGCATCTTCGGCCTGTACGCGGCGACCTACTACTGGTTCCCGATCCTGACTCGGACCGCCAGCATGCCGAACGGCCGCCTGCTCTCGGAGACGCTGGGCAAGTGGCACTTCTGGACGACCTTCCTCGGCGCCTACGCGACCTTCCTTCCCATGCACATCGCCGGACTGGCCGGTGAACCGCGCCACTACGCCCAGTTCATCGGCATCCCGAACGCCGCTGCCCAGCACCTGATCGACGGCGCGATGGGGATGCAGCGTCACATCACCTACTCGGCGATCTTCCTCATCTCCGCGCAGATGCTCTTCGTGGTCAACCTGCTCGTCAGTTGGCGCCGCGGCGAGTTGGCGGGCGAAAATCCGTGGGAGGCGACCACATCGGAGTGGCATCGGCCTGCATCCAATGAGTGGATTGCGGTCTATCGCGCACCCTGCATCTATATCCAGCACTCCGGAAACGAATCGGGCGGAGAGGTTTTTCTGCCGCAGTGGGTTCCAGAGCGAAAACCGGAGTAAGCTGGGCTGAAGCACTTCTGCGTCGAGGTCTGCGTTGGGCTTCTCGTCAGCCCGGAAGGATTTGAAGCAATGCCGGCAACCATCACCCCACTCGATACCGATCGTACCCGGCGGCGCAATCCAGAGGATGGCGACCACGGCGGCGGCAAGCGTCCGCCGACCGACAAGCGCACCGGCGGCGGGGGCGATGGGGACAACTGGAACGACCGTCCGCAGGGGCGGCGCGGACCTCGCGAGCGGCTCGACCGCTACCGGCTGGGTATCTTCTTCGCGCTCGCCGGCGACCTGATGTTCTTCGTCGCCATCGTGAGCTGCTTCTTCGTCACACAGTCGAGCGGCCACTTCGACGCCAACGCACGCTACATCAACGAGTGGCTGCCCACCGTCATCCCGCCGATCCTCTGGCTCAACACGGCTGTCATCGTCGTCAGCTCCATCACGATGGAGATCGGACGCCGCCGCATGTTCCGCGAGATCGATGTCATGGAGGAGTGGCTCGGCCTCGGCAATCCCACAACCAAAAGCGCGATGCCCTGGATAGCCGTCACCGCAATCCTCGGCGTGCTCTTCCTCGTCGGACAGTGGGTGGCATGGAGACAACTGCATCTGCAGCATGTCTTCATGGCTTCGAACCCGAGCAGCCACTTCTTCTTTCTGATTACCGGCATCCACGGCGCCCATCTGGTGCTTGGCGTCGCCGCGCTCATCGCCGCGCTGGCTGGACTTTACCTCTCACGCTCGATCGCAACCCGGCAGATCATCGTGGACTGCGCCGCATGGTACTGGCACTCCATGGGCGTCTTCTGGCTCTTTCTCTTCTCGTTGCTGACCTGTTTTCAGTAGATGCGAACCCTCTGCATTCTGCTTTTGCTGGCCGCGAGCCACGCCGCCGGCGCACAGGGTTGCAGCCAGTGCCGCGACAACCTCGCCAGCACCCCTCACCAAACCCAGGCCGCCTACCGCCACGCGATTCTGCTGCTGATGAGCACGGGCGGAGGCCTCTTTGCCGCCTCCGTCCTGCTCATCCGCCGATATCGCTAGTAGGGCACGCCCGCGGCGCGTCCCAGCTTGAACGCCTTCATGTACCAGTCGAACTCGTCGAAGAACTTCCCTGACTTCTCCGCCAGATCCTGCGTCAGCGCCACACCCTCTTCGCTCAGCGACGCGCCAATCGAAGCAATGGGCTGCAACGACGGGATCGTCGGCAGACCGACCTCCGGCAGCAGGGTCCGCAACTGCATTGCGGCGCGCACCCCGCCAAATGGCGTCGTCGAGTAGCAGACGATCGCCGATGGCCGAAAGAAGTACTCCTGCAGGAAGTAGTCGATCAGGTTCGTCAGCCCTGGCGGCACGCTGTGGTTATACTCTCCGCTGACGACCGCGAAGCCGTCGGCCCGCGCGTAGAGTTCGGCCAGAGGCTGCAGCTTCGCCTTTAGCGCGGCATCTTCCTTCGCATCCGACCCCTTCAACTCCTTCCACATCTTGTTCAGGATCGGCAGATCGAGCGCGCCCGCGTCCACCAGTACGGCCTCGTGCCCGCGCGCCTCCAGTTGGGCGATCACCCACTTCGCCGCACGATCTCCCATGCGCTCACTGCGTTCCGAACCCTGCAAAACCGCAACCACCATGATCGTCTTCCTCCTTGCAGCTAGGATGCAGGGAGACACGATCGGGTGGAGCAAAGAAAGAGCCTGTCCGCATGGACAGGCTCTTTCTTTTTCAGTAGGTCAATACTATTTCTTAACCTTTGCCGCCTTGACCGCCTTCTTCGCGGCAGTCTTCACCGGAGCAGCCTTCGCAACCGGCTCAGCCTTCGCTGCGGATTTCTTCGCCGCCGTCTTCTTGGCCGCCTTTGCCGGCGCCGGTCCATCTTCCAGATCGCCCGCATCGGCGTCAGAATCGGAATCCACATCCGCGTCGTCGTCGGAGTCCGACTCGTCCGCGGCATCGTCGTCGAGCCCCGGAATCTCCTCATCGTCGATCGGCGGCAGGTCGATCACCTCGTCGTCGTCATCGTCATCGTCGTCCAGATCGACATCGTCATCGTCCAGATCGTCGTCTCCGTCATCGAGCTTTGCGGCAGCCTTGCGTCCGCGACCCTTGGCCTTCGCATCCTTCTTGGACGCGCGCACGCGGCGCATGCTGACCGGCGGCGGCGGCGCGGGCGGAGAATAGGGCTCGAGGAACGCCTTCAGCTCCTCGACCGTGCCCAGGCGCCCATCCATCAGCTCGAAGAAGAGCTTTTCCACCAGCTCGGCGTACTCCGGCAGCTCCGGCGTGATGCGCATCTCCTGCATCAACGAGTAGGGAATCTTCTGCCGCACAGCCGGCCATTCGCCGAAGAAGCTCTTGAACTTCGCCTGCGCCGCGGCGCTCTTGCTGGAGTACGCGACCCACAGCACAGCCTCCGGATTGGCCGATGTGATCAGCTTCCAGGCCTGCGACGGCGTCGCAACCGCCTTGCCCGTCAACTGCGTCGCGAACTCCTTTGCCTCGGCCTCGAGTGTGTCGATCTCGGTCGCGAAGCCGGTCCGGACGAAGGACTTCTTGATCGACTCGACCTCCTTCGGCAGCAGCTTCGCGGTCAGCAGCGGAAAGTACGCCGACGCGGGGTCGGGCTGAACGCCCTGAATCTGCAACTGCGCCAGCGTCTCGCGCAGTTTGTCCAGCTCCACGGTATTGACCTTGGTGGAGTTCCAGAACGGCGCCAGGAACTTCATCCAGCCCTCGGTCTCGAGGCCGCGCAGCACGCGCAGCGGATCTTCCTCGTGGACGATCTCCTCAAGCTCGTAACCGCGCTGAATCTCCTGCATGGCGGAGATGTAACCCTCGGTCCGGCCATTGTCGTACCGGGTCTGGGTCTTCTCCTCCATCGTCCAGCCAAGGCGCGCCATCAGCCGGGCCGCGCGCACCATGCGCACCGGGTCTTCGATGAAGCCGTAGTTGCTGACCAGCCGCAACTGCCGGTTCTCGATGTCGGCGACGCCGTTGGTCGGATCCATCAGCAGGCCGTACGAGCCAATGTTCAACGACAGCGCCATCGCGTTCGCGGTGAAGTCGCGGCGGCGCAGGTCTTCGAGGATCGTGCCGGGCTTGGCCACCGGCTTGCCCGGCTTCGGCCAAGTCACGTTCAACGTGCTCGAGATCTCCATGCGCACGCCGCCCGCGAAGCGGACGAACAGGGCCTGCGCGGCGTCGATCTCACCCGAGATGACGGCGCCTGCCGCGGCCAGATCCTTCTTCAGTTTCAGCGCGTTTCCCTGAATCGCGACGTCCAGGTCGCGCACCGGCGACCCGCTCGTCAGATCACGTACTGCTCCGCCCACCAGAAATACGGTGTAGCCCTTGGAGCGCGCGAGTTCGCGAACAGTCTCCAAAGCTGTTTTTTGAGCGGGCGAAAGACGATGTTCCAGCAGGTAAATATAATCGGCCATATCGGCTGCGTACTCTCCAGATCGATCCCGCCAGGCGCCGAATCCCGGCTATACCGGCAACATAACTCTCTTTGAATCAACTGCTTAGCTTGACAAATCAAGCCCGGCGCAAAGCCTCACTGTACCACAACGTTGACCAAATGACTACCCCACGGACAGCTTTATGGGGCATGTTTTCCTACGGCCGTGCAACAATCCGCATGGGGTGGACTCGATGTCCCGCAAGAAAGTCATCCTCCGAACCGTCAACGATACGCTCCACCCAGGCTATCTGGAGCCGTCCGGCATCGTGCAGCGCGAGACGGTCGACCTGCTCGATCTCGATGGCCGCATCGCGTCGTTCCCGCTCGCTGGCATCCGGTCCATCTGCTACGTGCGCGATTTCAACCTGACGGATACGGTCGGCCCCGAGCGCCTTGTCCGCCGGACCTTCCTTGCGCGCCCAAGGACCGAGGGACTGTGGTTGCGTGTAACGCTTCATGGCGCGGAGCCGCTCGAAGGTCTCGCTGCCTCGGACACATCCCTGCTCGACGCGCTGATTGAGGATCGCGGTCTGTATCTCACGCCTCCCGACACGCGCGCGAATACCCAGCGCGTGTTCCTTCCAAGGACGGCGATTGCGGAGCTGAAGTTGCTCGCCGTGGTGACGACGCCCTCAAAGCCCAAGCCCGCGCAGCCCGCGGACGACCTGCAGGACGACCTCTTCGCATAAATTTGTCTGTCATTCCGCAGGGAATCTGCTCTTGCGCTTGCCGTTGTTCCACCCTGCCCGCCCTCCACTACAATCGCCTCTATGACACTCTCCGAGCTGGCCCAGACTCTCGGCGCAACGCTGCAACCCGGCACGACCGATCCCGAAGTCGACATCACCGGCGTCACCGGCATCGAACAGGCGCAGCCCGGTCAGATCACCTTCGTCGCCAACCAGAAGTACGCCGCGCTGGCCCGGACGACGCAGGCCTCGGCCGTGCTGGTCGAACCCGGCTTTCCCGAGATTGCGACCGCCACGCTGCGCATTCGGAACCCGTACCTGGCCTTTGCGAAGGCGATCGAGCTCTTCTACCAGCCGCCGGCCTACGCGCCCGGCGTCCATCCCACGGCTGTGATCTCTCCGACTGCGAACGTGGGAGTTCGCGCACACATCGGCGCCTACGCCGTGATCGAGGACGGCTGCGTGATCGGCGATGACGCCGTCATCCTGCCGCATGTCGTCATCTACCCGCACGTCCGCATCGGCGACCGGTTCTTCGCGCATGCGCACGCGGTCGTCCGCGAGCACTGCATGCTCGGAGACGACGTCGTGCTGCAGAACGGCGCCATCGTCGGCGCGGATGGCTTCGGCTTCGCCAAGCAGGCAAACGGCGACTGGTACAAGATTCTGCAGTCCGGCCCAGCCGTGCTCGAAGACGCGGTGGAGATTCAAGCCAACGCCTGCATCGACCGCGCCTCCATCGGCGAGACGCGCGTGATGCGCGGCGCGAAGGTCGACAATCTCGTCCAGGTCGGGCACGGGTCAGCCGTCGGGCAGAACACGCTGCTCTGCGCGCAGGTCGGACTGGCGGGGTCGACCACGGTCGGCAAGAACGTCATCCTCGCCGGACAGGTCGGCGTGGCGGGCCATTGCACCGTCGGCGACGGCGCCATCGCGACGGCGCAAAGCGGCATCCCCAACGACGTCGCGCCGGGCAAGGTGGTCAGCGGCTACCCCGCGATGGACAACCGGCAGTGGCTGCGGTCGGTCGCGATCTTCAACCGACTGCCGGAGCTGATGCGCAAGCTGCGCGCTGGTGAGACATCGTGAGTGACGAAACCTGCCGCCCAATGACCCGCGAAGAGACGCTGTTAGTGACGTGGCTTCTTGAGCATAATGTCCCTGAAGCGAAGGCATTCATTCCATTGCTCTCCAAGGTGACGGTCAAGAGCAGTTGTAAATGCGGTTGCCCCAGTATGAGCTTCAACTTCCCGGTTGACTCCCCGATGGTCGAGATCCCTGCCGACTTCAAGAGGGACTTCATCGGCTCCGTGGATGGAATGGACGTTGGCCTGATCCTTTTTGCAGGCCAGGGTGTCCTGTCCGAATTGGAAATTTACTCCCTTGCCGGACACGAGCAGCCGTTTGGGCTCCCCTCTCTTGCCAGCCTGAAGGTCGAATGATTGATCGGGCGTAGGTAGTTGATGCGCCGCGCGCTGTTATCCTGAAGCTCATGCGTCTCTTCTCTTTCGCCGGGCTCAGCCTGTGCCTGGCTCTGACTACCGGCTGCCACTCGGCCTATATCGCGGCGACGATCTCGAACCACACCAGCCAGCCGCTCTCGGTGGTCGAGGTGGACTACCCCAGCGCTAGCTTCGGCACCCAGACCCTCGCGCCAGGCGCGGACTTCCACTATCGCTTCAAAGTTCTGGGCTCGGGCGAGCTGAAGCTGCTCTACACCGACGCCGCGCATACCGACCACCACGCCGCCGGGCCGCATCTCAACGAGGGCGATGAAGGCGCGCTGGGGATTACGATCTCAGCGGGCGATCCTGCATGGGATTTGAAGCTGGTGAATCGCAAGTAAGGCGAAGCAGGTTCCCTTCGGCAATGACAAACAAAAAGACGCGGAACCAAACGGCAACCGCCTGCGTATAGCCTCTCAGGACGAAACTTCGTACCGGGAGCGGCGCCTTGGCAGCCAAGAAATCGAATCGTAAAATCTGGATCTTCTCGAGCATCGGCGTTGCCGTCGTGGTGCTGGGCTTCGCGGTCGCCGCGCATGGCAACAAGGGCAAGATCGACCCCTCGCAGTTAGGCAAGGCCGAGCTGGGCGATATCGCCAGCTCCGTCGTCGCCACCGGCAAGGTGCAGCCCATCACCAAGGTCGAGGTGAAGTCGAAGGCCTCGGGCATCGTCACCCGGCTGGATACGGACATCAACGCCGTCGTGACCAAGGGTCAGGTGCTCGCGCAGCTCGACCAGCAGGAGATTCTCGACCAGGTCGCCGCGCAGAAGGCCACGCTGCAGGCGGCCCAGTCGAACGCCAGCGCCGCCGCCTCCGCCGTCGAGCTGGACAAGGTGAACGCCGAGGCCCCCGACCTGCCCATGTACAAGCACACCTACGAGCGGGCGCGCGACATGGCCGGCATGGGCGTCGTCTCCGCGCAGGCGCTGGACGACGCGCAGCGCGCCTACCTTGCCGCGGCCAACACGCGCGACAAGGCGCTGGCCCAGATCATCGTGGACAACTCCAAGCTGAAGCAGGCGCTGGCCCAGACGGCGCAGGCGCAGGCCTCGCTGAACCAGCTTGAAGAGCAGCTCTCCTACACCACCATCACTTCGCCGATGGATGGCGTCATCCTCTCGCGCGATGTGGAAAAAGGCGATGCGGTCAGCTCGATCCTCGTGCTCGGCTCGACCGCCACGCTGGTCATGACCATCGGCGACATCCACCAGGTCTACGTGCAGGGCAAGGTCGACGAGGCCGACATCGGCAAGGTCTACCTCGGCCAGCAGGCGCGCATCAAGGTCGAGAGCTTCCGCGACAAGGCCTTCATCGGCAAGGTCACGCGCATCGCGCCGCTCGGCGTCGAGAAAGACAACGTGACAACCTTCGAGGTCCGCGTCTCCATCGACAACCCCGGCGGCGAGCTAAAGTCCAACATGACCGCCAACGCCGAGATTCTGCTCGAAGAGCACAAGAACGTCCTCACCGTGCCCGAGCAGGCCGTGATCTACGACAAGGATCGCAAGGCCTCGGTCGAGGTGCCCGACGCTGCGCAGAAGACCGGACGCCGCAAGATCGACGTCACCGCCGGCATCTCCAACGGTAGCCGCACCGAGATTCTCAACGGTCTGAAGGCCGGCGACGCCGTCATTCTGCAGCAATAGTTCAACCCCAAACATCTGACTCATCAGGAAGGACCGACCATGACCACACTTCGTCTGTTTGCCGCTACGATCGCTCTCACCGCGACCACAGCCTTCGCCGCCGACGGCCACTTCGAGCGCACGCTCAGCGTCTCGCAGGGCGTCAACCTCGCCGTCTCCACGGGCTCGGGCAACATCCACATCACGCCAGGCAATGACAACCAGATTCACATCTCCGCGCAGGTCAAGGCCAATCATGGCGGTTGGATGAGCGGCGGCGCCAGCGATATCGAACAACGCATCAAGCAGATCGTCGCGAATCCGCCGATCCACCAGAGCGGCAACTCCGTGATTCTCGACCAGAACCACGACGAGGCTCTCTTCCGCAATATCTCCGTCGACTACGAGATTCAGGCGCCGCGTTCGACCGTGCTGCACGCGGCCACCGGCTCCGGCGATGTGCAGGTGCAGGAGACGGGTCCGAACGACAGCGTCTCCACCGGCTCGGGCAACATCCGCATCGTGCAGTTGCATGGCGGGGCGACGCTGCAGAGCGGATCGGGCGACATCCAGGTGGAGGCCGCAAGCGGCGGCGACATGAAGGCGCAGACCGGCTCCGGCAACATCCGGCTGAACGGCGTCACCGGCGGCGTGAACGCGCAGACCGGCTCGGGAGACATCCAGATCGAAGGCCACGCCACGAGCGACTGGCGCCTGCGCACCGGCTCCGGCTCCATCCGGCTCGGCCTGGGCAGCGATGCGAAGTTCATCCTCGACGCCGACACCGGCTCGGGCCGCATTCACCTCTCCCAGCCGATCACCATGCAGGGCAACATCGCGCGCAACCACGTCCACGGCAGCGTAAACGGCGGCGGCGTCATCGTCAAGGCCGCCACCGGCTCGGGCGACGTGGAGATTCACTAAGACATAGGCTCAACACCGATCCCACCGATTGAACCGATCAAGAACAGGTTTTGGATCGGTTCAATCGGTGGGGATCGGTGTGAAGTTTTCGTCTACGATTGAAGCTATGTCTCAAACGCCTCGCCTGCTCGTCTTCGACCTCGACGGAACCCTGATCGACTCCCGTAAGGATCTCTGCAACAGCGTCAACGCCACGCTTGAACACTTCGGCAAGGCTGCCCTGCCGGACGACATCGTCGCGGGCTACATCGGCGACGGCGCTGCCACGCTCGTGCGCCGCGCGCTTGCGCATGCGCACATGATCGAGGACCAGCCCGATCCACACGACGACTCCTTCGTCGAGCAGGCGCTCGAGTTCTTCCTCGGCTACTACCGCATACATAAGCTGGACTTTACCTACGTCTATCCCGGCGCGATCGAGTCGCTCGAGGCCATCCACGCCGCGCACCCGTCGCTGCCGATGGCCGTGCTGACCAACAAACCCGTCGGCCCGTCGCTCGGCATCTGCGCGCACTTCGGGCTGGACCGGTTTTTCTTTCAGAACTACGGCGGCAACTCCTTCCCGACGAAGAAGCCCGACCCGCAAGGCTTCCTGGCGCTGGTCGCGGAGGCCGGCGTCAAGGCCGCCGATGCGGTGATGATCGGCGACTCCGGCGTGGATGTCCACACGGCGCGCAACGCCGGGGCAAGATCCCTTGGTTGCACGTTTGGGTTTTCCCCCCAGACGCTGGCCGAGGCGAAGCCGGATGTGTCGGTCGATCACGCAAGCGAGTGGCCGAAGGCGCTTGGGCTCTTGTAGTTGCCTTTGCCTTTCTTGTTTGTCCCCCTCGAAGAGGATCTGCTGTTTGCCTGTACTGGCAAACAAACAAAGACAGAAGCAGATTCCCTTCGGGAATGACAAACAAGAGGGGCAAAGACAAGAGCAAGAACCACGGCAACGATAGTGCCTATCGCTTCAACCCCAACGCCGCCACCACCGCCGGATCGACCGTCGTCACGCCATCCTTCTTCGTCACCAGCCCAAAGCTGGTCTGGTAGTCCCACATCGCCCAGCCGATCTTCTTCGACTCCAGCGCCGTGCGCACATCGCTGATCCATGTCGCGCGCATCTGCGGGTCGGAGAAGTTTTTATAGACGCCAAACTCGCCGCAGTAGAGCGGCACCCCACGACGCTGCGCCCACTCGGCCACAGCCGCGACCTCGGCGCCCAGCCGCTTCGCATCCCAGCGTTCGAGGCCGTAGCGCTCCAGGAATAGTCGCGTGCGCTCGTCGGCCTCTTCGAACTTCATCGCATTCACGTTCTCGGCCGTGGAGGGATACGGAACGCCATGCAGCGAGACAAAGCTCTGCGTGCTCCAGTTCGCGCCCTGGTGCGTGAACCACATCGGCTGATACTCGTGGAAGCTGTAGATGACATTCTCGTCGCGCACCGGCTCGCCGGCGAGCAGGCCGTCGATGTTGCCCCACTGCGCTGCGGTCGCGATGATGGTGTGCTTCGGCGCCACGCGGCGGATAAACATCACTGTGCGGGCCTGAATTCCCTGCCAGCGATAGATGTCGTCCATCACCGGCTCATTCAGAATCTCGAAGAAGATCTTGTCGGGATCGGTCGTGCTGTAGTGCCCGGCGAAGACCATCCAGAAGGCGTAAAAGCGCGCCACGGGATCGTCGCCCTGCTTGAGCTGATCCTTCCAGTTGTACTCGGGATGAATGTCGAGCACGACGGCAAGCCCCGCGGCCTGAATCTCGTCGACCGACTTATCCAGCCGCGCAATCGCCTCCGGCCGCAGCGCCGAACTCGCCTGCTCGGCGATCAACGGCTCCGGGTTGATGCTCAAACGCACGTGATCGAAGCCAAGGCTCTTGATCAGCTTGAAGTCTTCGGCGTTGGTGAAGCTGGCGATGCGCTGGTCGCTGTAGTCGCCGCTCTGCGCGTACCACATGCTGAGGTTGATGCCGCGCCGCAGATGCTGCGCCCGTTGAAAGGCAAGACTGTTGCCCACCTGCGCCGAAGCCGCGCTCACACCCGCAAGTAGGACAAGGATCCACGCCAGACAGTACCGCTTCCAATTCCGCATGACAGCATCATCGCATCGGCGATGCATGAGGACCATCACCCTTACTAGTCATCGCGGCTCGTTGACGCGCCGGTCGGTCGCCGTTATGCTCAAGAGATAATTCAAGGTGATGGGGTTCCACCGCACAACCGCCCAGTTTTTCGGCAACGAGCCAAAGACGAAGCTGATGACTCCTACGATTTGGCCCATGAAAGGACCACGTAGGAAGCCCATGCTCGAGACCGTCGCCAAGCCTATCGTCCAAACCCTGATCCAAACCCTGCGCTGGCTGCTGATCGCCATCGTCGCGGGAATGCTCGCCGGCACTGCCTCCGCTATCCTGATCGTCTCGCTCAACTGGGCGACGAAGACCCGTGAAGCGCATCCGTGGATCGTCGCGCTGCTGCCGCTCGCCGGGCTCTCGGTCGGGCTGATGTATCACTACCTCGGTCGTCAGGTGGAGGCAGGCAACAACCTGCTGCTCGAACAGATCCACGCGCCCTCCGCCACGCTGCAACTGCGCATGACGCCGCTGATCCTGATCGGCACGACGCTGACGCATCTCTTCGGCGGCTCCGCCGGTCGCGAGGGCACGGCGTTGCAGACCGGTGCCTCGCTCGCCGATCAGATCACCGTTGTCCTGCGCAAGCTGGGCGTGGCGTTCAGCGACCAGGACCGCAGGATTCTCCTGACGGCGGGCATCTCCGCGGGTTTTGGCTCGGTCTTCGGCACGCCGCTCGCCGGAGCGGTCTTTGGGCTGGAGGTTCTGACCATCGGCTCGGTCGGCTATGCGGCGATCTTTCCCTGCCTCGCCGCGGCGGTTGTCGCGGATATGACGACGCGGGCCTGGCATGTCCACCACACGCTCTACGCGATCGCCCCGAAGGATCTCGCCGCCGCAACCTTGACCCCGGCGCATATTCTCGCCTCGCTCGCGGCGGGGCTGATCTTCGGACTGGCCGCAATGGCCTTCGCGCGCACGACGCATGCGCTGGGCGCGATCTTCAAGCGGATTCCCTTCCCGCCGCTGCGCCCGCTGGTGGGCGGCTGCCTGGTCGCGGCGGCAGTGCTGCTCAGTCACCAGACGCAGTACATCGGCCTGGGCATTCCGACCATCTCGGCGTCGTTCACCCAGCACCTGCCGCCGTGGACCTTTGCGGGCAAGTTCCTCTTCACGACGGTCACGCTCGCCAGTGGCTTCAAAGGCGGCGAGGTGACGCCGCTGTTCTACATCGGCTCGACGCTCGGCAATGCGCTGGCAATGATCCTGCCGCTGGCGCCGTCGCTGCTGGCCGCGATGGGCTTTGTCGCGGTCTTTGCCGGCGCGGCGAATACGCCGATCGCCAGCACGTTGATGGCGCTGGAGCTGTTTGGGACGGAGGCTGGGGTGTTTGCCGCGATCGCCTGCGTGATGAGTTATCTGTTCTCCGGCGAGCAGGGGATCTACCGGACGCAGCGGACGGCGGTGTTGCCGGAAGAGGCGGAATAGCGGGCCTGACCAGGAGACAAGCAGATTCCCTGCGAGAATGACAAAGGCGCTCCGCCCCTTTGTCATTCCCGAAGGGAATCCGCTTCTGTCTCGCTACCCCTCGAACCCGCGGTTCCACTTGCTGACCACGCGCGTCTCCCGCTCCCAGCCAAGCACGCTGACGCTTCCCGTCCCCAGACCGAACAGCGCACCGCCGGTCGCCGGCAGCCCAATCCAGCGGGCCGCCAGAATCCGCAGAATATGCGCATGGGCAAAGAGCGCGACCTTGCCGTGGTCGGCGACGCCGTCGAGCGCGCGTGCAATCACGCCATCCGCGCGCTCGCCCACATGCTCGACCGCCTCGCCGCCGACGATCGGCCGGGTCCAGACGCTCCAGTCCGGATCGTCGTACTTGGCGCGCATCTCCTTGGTGGTCTTGCCCTCGCTCTCGCCGTAGTCCCACTCCATCAGACCGTTCTCGATCACAGCCTGGGCGCCGAAGCCGGCGATCTGGCAGGTCTCGCGCGCACGCTGCATGGGGCTGGTGAGAACCTTCGCGAAGGTCGTGCCTGCGAGGTAGTCATGCAGTTCCACGGCGCGCTGACGTCCGTGGTCGGTCAGCGAAATATCCGTCCGGCTGGTGTGCGCCCCACTCAAACTCCACTCGGTCTCTCCATGCCGTACCAGCCAAAGCTCAACTCCCATCACAACCCTCCCTTTCTATCCACTATCCTATAGGGATGGACTTCCAGCTCACCACCCCGTACAAGCCTCAGGGCGACCAGCCCCGCGCCATCGCCGAGCTCTGCTCCGGATTGAACGCCGGCGAAAAGGATCAGGTGCTGCTCGGCGTCACCGGCTCCGGCAAGACCTTCACCATGGCCAGCATCATCAACGAGCTGAACCGGCCCGCGCTGATCCTCGCGCACAACAAGACGCTCGCCGCGCAGCTTTACCATGAGTTCAAGCAATTCTTCCCCAATAACGCCGTCGAGTACTTCGTCTCCTACTACGACTACTACCAGCCGGAGGCGTACATTCCGGCCGGCGACCTGTTCATCGAAAAGGAGGCGACGATTAACGAAGAACTCGACAAGCTCCGGCTCTCCGCCACGCGAAGCCTCTTCGAGCGGCGCGACGCCATCATCGTTAGCTCGGTCTCCTGCATCTACGGTCTGGGCTCGCCCGAGGCGTACTACGGCATGTTGATGATGCTCGAAAAGGGCCAGCACATCAAGCGCGAGGACATCACGCGTCGGCTGGTCGAGATACTCTATGACCGCAACGACGTCGACTTCCGCCGCGGAACCTTTCGCGTGCGCGGCGACATCATCGAGGTCTATCCGACCTACGACGAGATGGCTTACCGGATCGAGCTCTTCGGCGATGAGATCGACTCGCTCTCGCAGATCGATCCGCTCTTCGGCACGGTGAAGCAGAAGTATGCGCGCCTGCCGATCTATCCGAAGTCGCACTATGTCGTTCAGCCCGAACGCAAGAAGGCCGCCAGCGAGTCGATCCTCGCCGAGATGGAGTGGTGGGAGAAAGAGCTCGAACAGCAGGGGCGACTGGTTGAGTCGCAGCGCATCCACCAGCGCACACGATTCGACTTGGAAATGATTAAGTCGGTCGGTTACTGCCATGGCATCGAGAATTACTCGCGCCACTTCTCCGGGCGACTGCCGGGCGAGCCGCCACCTACTTTGCTCGATTATTTCCCGCGCGACTTCTTATTATTTATCGATGAATCGCATGTCACTGTTCCGCAGTTACATGGCATGTGGCACGGCGACCGCTCGCGCAAGCAGAACCTCGTCGATTACGGCTTCCGGCTGCCCTCCGCGATGGACAATCGCCCGCTGAAGTTCGATGAATTCGAGGGCCGCACCGGGCAGATTGTCTATGTCTCGGCGACGCCGGGAGCTTATGAACTGACTAAGTCGGCGGGCGTCGTCGTCGAGCAGATTATTCGTCCCACCGGATTGGTCGATCCTCAGATAGAAATTCGTCCGGTCAAAGGACAGATCGACGACTTACTCGCTGAAATTCGCGAGCGTGTGAGATTGGACCAGCGCGTATTGGTCACGACACTTACAAAACGCATGTCCGAGGACTTAGCCAACTATTACACCGAGGTTGGCGTACGCTGCCGCTATATGCACTCCGAGATCGAAACGCTCGAACGCATCAAGCTGTTGCGCGACCTGCGCAAGGGCGAGTACGACGTGCTGATCGGCATCAACCTGCTGCGCGAAGGACTCGACCTGCCGGAGGTCTCGCTGGTCGCAATCCTCGACGCGGATAAGGAAGGGTTTCTTCGCTCGCAA
The DNA here is from genome assembly GCF_900188085.1 of Granulicella rosea. Lineage (GTDB taxonomy): Bacteria > Acidobacteriota > Terriglobia > Terriglobales > Acidobacteriaceae > Edaphobacter > Edaphobacter rosea. Next base: position 246,038 of record NZ_FZOU01000002.1, on the reverse strand, counting down.
GGCTCGCTCATCCAGACCATCGGTCGTGCGGCGCGTCATCTCGAAGGCCGCGCCATTCTCTACGCCGACAAGATGACCGAGTCCATGCAGCGCGCCATCGATGAGACCGACCGCCGCCGCACCAAGCAGGAGGCCTACAACGAAGAGCACGGCATCACGCCGGCGTCGGTGAAGTCCGCCATCGATATGGGTCTGGCCGGCATCCTCAAGGCCGACTACGCCGATCTGACCGACGAAGCCGAAGGCATGCCCGAGTTCGCCACCCAGGCCGAGCTCGACACGCACATCGGCAAGCTGGAGTCGGATATGCGCGAGGCGGCGAAGAAGTTCGAGTTCGAAAAGGCCGCCAAGCTGCGCGATACCGTGCGTGAACTGCGCAGCAAGGAGTTCCTGTTCAGCTAACCGGATATCGCTCGCTAAGGCAAACTTTCGCCGCCTACCGGGGTCTTAATCTATGAAATGTTGAGACCCCGGTTGCTTCCCTTCACTTTTGTTTTACTTGCTCTCGCCGGCGCCGCGTGTGCGCAGTCGGCGCCGGCTATTGAGATGGCGGAAGCGCCGCTTCCCGACGCGCCGCTTCCGACGCCTGCCAAGTCATCCGAGATCGACGACGCGCCCCCATCCTCGGCGAAGCCCGCAAACCGGCAGCCATGCCCCATCGATCCGCACCGCAAGGCGACGCCCGAGCAGTTGAAGGCCGAGGAGGCGCAACGCATTGCGGGTCTCGTGCCGAACATGAATACGGTCATCGGCGGCTGCTCGCCTCCACTTACCGCAGCCGAAAAGTGGAACCTGGTCTATCACAGCTCGGTGAATCCCTTCGTCTTCGCAACGGCCTTCGTGGCGGGCGGCGCGGATGAGATCACGGGCGCGCACAACGGCTATGGCTGGGGTCCGGCAGGATACTTCAAGCGCGTCGGCGCGCAATACGCGGATACGGTGACCGGCAATGTGATCGGCAACGGGCTTCTGCCGGTGCTGCTTCACCAGGATCCGCGCTACTTCCAACTCGGCGCCGGGCATCCTTTCCGGCAACGCGTCTGGCACGCGGCAATGGGCAACTTCGTCTGCCGTAGCGACGACGGCAAGAGCCAGTTCAACACCTCGAATATCGCAGGGAACTTTGCGGCAGGAGCGATCTCGAATCTGTACTATCCGGCGAACGAACGTGGCATCGGCCTGACGTTCGAGAGCGCGACCATCGTCACGCTCGAAGGCGCGCTGGGAATGCAGTTTCTGGAGTTCTCGCCGGAGCTGGGCGATCTGGCGTATCGCGTGCTGCACCATGGACGGCATGCGCCGGATAAGATTCCGAACACTCCCTGAACTCCTGCCGCACGCAAGCGCGTCCCTACCTCGAAGTCAGCGCCTTCAGGTACAGGTACTGGAACTCGACGCCGGTGAAGTAATCCACGACGCGGATACGCTCGTCGCGGCCATGCGCGCGGTCGTCGTCGCGGTCGACGCCCATGCCGGAGAAGCCATAGCTCGGAATGCCGGCCGCCATCGTGTAGATGCTGTCCGAGGCGCCGGTCTCCATGCGCGGAATAACCGGGATGCCGGGCCACATCTGGTTGACGACTACCTTCAGCGGCTCGAAGACCGCGGGCAACAGCGGCGGCGGAGCCATCGACTTTCGGTCCGACCCATGATCGAAGATCTCGCGCGCATCGTTCATGTACTGCACCTTCAGCGTTGGATCGGCGAAGATCTTCACCAGCTCCAGCCGTATTTCCTCCTGCGAGTGGCCGGGCTCGATGCGGCAGTTCACGTTGGCGCTGGCGGCGTTGGGCAGCGCGTTGGGAGCATGGCCCGCATTCATCATCGTCGCCACGCAGGTCGTGTGCAGCAGCGAGTTGTACGTGATGTCCTTCGATAGCCGGGCGGCCGCGGCGGCATCGGGCGTCGGGCCGGAGACGGCCTTCAGATCCTCCGCGAGCTGACCAGTCTGCAGCTTCGCGCTGGCCGCGAAATAGGCGCGGGTCACCTCATTCGTCTCCAGCGGAAAGGTCGTCTTTTCCAACCGGCCGAGCGCATCGGCGACATGGTAGATGGCGTTGTCCGGCCGCGGCAGCGAGCTGTGACCGCCGGGATTCGCGGCCGAGACGACATAGTCGGCGTAGAGCTTCTCCGACGCCTCGACGCCGATATTGACCGCCCTGCCCTTCTCCTGCTCCGGGCCGCCTGCGTCCGGGTTCAGCACGAACTCCGCGTCCACCAGATCGCGATGGTTCGCGATCAGCCACTCCACGCCGTTCGACTTGCCGCCCTCTTCGTCGGCCGTCAGCGCGAGGATGATGTCGCGATCGGGCACGAATCCCTCGCGTCGCATGCGAATGAAGCTCTCGATCAACGACGCGTCAGCCTCTTTGATGTCCTGCGTGCCGCGGCCGTAAAAATATCCATCTTTTTCGACGAACTGAAATGGGTCTGTCGTCCAGTCGCTGCGGCTGGCCTCCACCACGTCCAGGTGCGCGATGATCAGAACCGGCTTCAGCTTCGAGCCCGGCCTGCCGCGATAACGTGCGACCAGATTGCCCTTGCGCGCATTCGGACCCAGCACGACCGCGTCGGCGGCGGGAAAACCGGCATCGAGCAGCCGCTTCTGCATCGCATTGGCCGCCGTTGTCACATTGCCGACCGAGTCAGTCGTATTGATTTCAATGAGTTGCTGAAATATCTCGCGTGCGAGCTTCGCATCCTGCTCCGGCAGACGGGGTGCAGCGGCGGCGCTCGTCTGCGCGAAAGAGACAGCGCTCAGCGCCAGGGGTAAACAAAATGCGGTGGTCGCACGTCTCAAGATAGGTGCCTCCGAACAAAGTGGGATCGACTGCGGGAATCGAAATCTCTCCGCTCTATCTTTGCATGTGTCGTGTGGACTGAAGGCGGAAAAATCCGTCCATGAAGGAGCAAGCCCTGTCGACCGTTGATGCCGTTCTGGCTGACCCGCAACAATTACCACTCTCTTCCCGTCTTGGAGCATCCAATGTCCGGCATAATCGTAGAGTGACCTTTGCAGATCTTCGACTTCCACTCGCCGCAGGGCTTCTGTTCGCAATCCACGGCGCGACCGTTGCCCACGCGCAGCTCGAGACTCCCGCAGGCGTAGACTTCGCGCTTACCTCCTCCTCATCTTCTTCCGTGCTGCCCGACGCTCCCTCTGCGTCACTTCTCCAGCAGGAGCCACAGACGACTCCTCCAGCCGATGAGACTCCCGAGCAGCGCAAGAAGCGCCAGGACGCCGAGGCCGAGGCCCAGGTGAAGGCCGAGGAGAAGCAGCGCATCGGCGGCGTACTCCCCAACTTCAATACCGTCATCGGCGGCTGGCCGGCGCCTCCCATCACCGCCAAGCAGAAGTGGAACATCGCCGCCCATAGCGCCATCGATCCCTACTACTTCGGACTAGCCTTCATCACCGCAGGCCTGGGCGAAGCCGAGGACAGCCACCCCGGCTACCACTGGGGCGCGCAGGGTTACTTCAAGCGGGTGGGCGCCAACTTCGTCGACAACCTCGACGGCATCATCATCGGCAATGCGCTTCTCCCAGCGGTGCTTCACCAGGATCCTCGCTACTTCCGCAAAGGAAAGGGCTCGATCCCCAGCCGCATCGTTCATTCGGCGCTCTCGGCCGTCATCTGCCGCGGCGATAACGGGCATCAGCAATTCAACTTTTCGAACGTGGGCGGAAACCTGATCGCGGGCGCCATCTCGAACGTCTACTATCCTTCGAGCGAGACGGGCGTCGGCCTGACCTTTCAGAATGCGCTGCAGGTCACGTATGTCGGCGCAATCGGCGCGCAGTTGCTGGAGTTCTCGCCCGACATCTCCGACTGGTGGCATAAGCGCAAGGAGCGGAAAAAGATCGAACGCATGGAAGCCGGCGAGCGCCTGCCTTCGTCGACCCCTCAGCCAGCGAAACCCTAACGCACCTGGAATGAACGCGTAAGAGGAAATCTTTTATGGTGATCATCAACAACGAGCACGTCGACCTGGAGACGCCGAGTGGCGTGATGCGTACGCATATCGTCCGCCCGGCGGCTGCGGGCAAGTATCCCGGCCTGATCTTCTTCTCGGAGATCTTTCAGATCACCGCGCCCATTCGGCGTACCGCGGCGATGCTCGCCGGCCACGGCTACATCGTCGCCATGCCGGAGGTCTACCACGAGTTCGAGCCTGCCGGTACGATCCTGGCCTACGATCAGGCCGGCTCCGACCGTGGCAACTACCTGAAGACCGCCAAATCCGTCGCAGCTTACGACGCCGATACGCGCGCGATCCTCGACTATCTGAAGATGCGCCCGGACTGCACCGGCAAGCTCGGCGCCATGGGCATCTGCATGGGCGGACACCTCGCCTTCCGCGCAGCCATGGAGCCGGACGTTGCCGGAACGGTCTGCTTCTATGGCACGGACATCCACTCCGGCACGCTGGGCGAGGGCAAACATGATGACTCGATGGCTCGCGCGGCTGAGATTACGGGCGAACTTTTCATGGCCTGGGGACGTCAGGATCCGCACGTACCGACCGAAGGCCGCATGAAGATCCTCGCGCGCCTGAACGAGCTGAACATCCGGCTGAACTGGCACGAGGTCAACGGAGCGCACGCCTTTCTGCGCGACGAGGGCGTCCGCTACGACCCCGAACTCGCCCACTCGCTGATGTCGTTGGTGTACGACTTCTTCCACCGCAAACTGGCGCAGGGCGACCTGCCGGTCTAGCTCGGATTTACGTTCAAGTGGCGAGCGTCCTCCCACGACACTTGTCATCTCGACCGAAGCGCAGCGGAGTGGAGAGACCCCCGCATTGGCTTTTGGTTTTGTCTTTCTTGTTTTTCGTCCTCGAAGAGGATCTGCTTTTAGCGCTTCAATCGGCAATAAGACTCGCTACCGCCAGCTCACGGCCAGATGCCAGCGATCCCCGCGGCTCTCCGTCTTCTCCAGCACCTTCGCATACTGCTCCAGCTCTTCAAGCACCTGCGGGCCTTCCGTTCCCAGCTTGTAGGGTTCGTCGCGCAGAGCATCCAGCAGCGCGTAGACGGTCTGCAGCCCGTCGCGACCGGTGTACCACTGCGGCGGCAGCAGCTTGTCCAGCAGGGCCGGATTTCCGGCGCCCTCCTCGATCAGCAGCGACATGGCATTCTCGTCCGCCGAGAAGAAATCGATCAGCGGGCGCACGCCGAGGCTGATCGCCATCCGCTCCAGCGCGTCCTGATAGCGCGCCAGCAGGCGTCCGTTAACGAAGATGTCGTAGCCGGGGTCTTCCCCGTCGACAACGATATACATGGATGCGGCCATGGGTTGAGTGTAACGTCCAGACCGCCCGGGCTGGAAGTCCCTACGGTGACGATGTATTCGAGGAGTCAGCCGTGGGACTCTCGCGCAGCAACCACGCCGCGCCGCCCGCCATCAGCAGCACGCCGGCGCCAGTTCGCCAGACGACCGGCAGATGCAGGACCACGTAGGTCTCGACGACCGTGACTACGACAAAGAGCAGGTACCGCGTGGAAAATGCCACCGGCGGCAGCTCGCGCAGCAGCCACACGCTCAGCAGCAGGACCGGCCCATCGAGCAGCAATGCAACGGCAGCCTCGACCAGCGTCGCGCGGCCATCCAGCATCCGGATCGACGGCAGATCGCTCCAGCTCACGGCGATGCCGGCGGCGGCGATGATCCCGCCCGTCAGCGCCGCGACGGGAACCACGGGGGCGCCCTGCAACGCGCGATGCAGGCGCAACGCTGCGTAGCTCGCCAGGATGGCGCTCGCGACCAATGCACCGAACCACAGCTCTCCGGCGACGGAGGACGGCCAGCGGAACTCGATCAACAACGCCGCGCCGAAGACGCCTGCCAGTGCGGGGCCGAGCAGCCGTCGCGGGTCGGCGCGTTGGCCGAACTCCCAGTCCTGCTGCGCAACGAAAAAGACCACGAAGACCGGAACCAGAGTGAAGACCAGCGTCTCGGTGAAACCGGTAACGCTGCTCCCCGCGGCCTCGATGATGGCGTAGGGCAAGACGAAGATCGCCGCAACGCAGAGAGCGATGGGGCCCCACGGCAGAGTCCTCCATGACACGACCGGGCGGCGCATAGCGATCCAGCCGCAGAGCAGCGCACACAGCAACACGTCATGCGTCGCGGTGCGCAGAAACACGGGAACCGGCAGCGCCATACCATCCGGATTCAGCAGCCAGCGCGAGCCGGTGAGCAGGCAGAAAGCCGCGAACCCAAGCCATCTTCTTCTTCGCATCGCGCCTTCCTCGTGGTTGAAAAACGAAAGCAGATCCTCGACGAAAGTGACAACAAGAAAGGCCCATAACAAACGGGAGAGGGCCACGCCTGAGCGTGACCCTCTCCCGAGCTGCCTACAGACTTATGCCTGCGGCGGACGGCTTCCACCACCGCCACCCTGACCGGGACGGCGTCCGCCACGGCGGCGGCGGCCACCCGGACGGCGCTGCCCGTCGCCCTGGGGACGGGGCGCCCCAGCAGGCGAGCCTGCGGGAGCGGCGGATCCATCGGCGCGGTTGAAGTTCGGCTCATCGCCCTCTTCCTCACCCTCGTCGTCGCCCTCCTCGTCATCGTCGAACTCCTCGCCTTCCTCAGCGGGAGCGGCTGCCGGACGCGGCGCAGCCGGAGCCGAAGCATCCGGCGTTGGCAGGCCGAGCTTCTCGCGCTGCTCGCGGAGAACCGCCTTGCGCGAGAGCTTGATGCGGCTGCCGTCGATCGAAAGCACCTTCACGAGGATCATGTCGCCCTCGCGAAGCTCGTCCTTCACTTCCTTCACGCGATGCTCTGCGATCTCGGAGACGTGCAGCAGACCGTCGGTTCCGGGGAAGATCTCGACGAAGGCGCCGAACTCGGCCAGGCGGACGACCTTACCGAGGTAGGTCTTGCCGATCTCGGGGGTTGCGGTCAGGTCGCTGATCATCTGGATGGCGCGGGCGAGGCCGTCCGCATCGCTCGAAGCGACGTTGACGCGTCCCGTGTCGTCCACATCGATCTTGACGCCGGTCGCGTCGATGATGCCGCGGATGACCTTGCCGCCAGGTCCGATGAGGTCGCGGATCTTGTCGGTCGGGATCATCATGGTGTGGATGCGCGGTGCGAACTGCGACTTCTGCTCGCTTGGACCGGAGATGGTCGCGTCCATGGTGTCCAGCAGTCCGAGACGGCCGCGGCGGGCCTGCTCGAGCGCCTCGCGCATGATCTGCGCGGTGATGCCCATGACCTTGATGTCCATCTGGAGCGCGGTGATGCCCTTGCGGGTACCGGCTACCTTGAAGTCCATGTCGCCGTAATGGTCTTCGGCGCCGGCGATGTCCGAAAGGACAGCGTACTTGTCGCCTTCGAGCACCAGACCCATCGCCACGCCTGCAACCGCGCCTTTGAGCGGGATGCCGGCAGCCATCAGCGCGAGCGACGCGCCGCAGACCGTTGCCATGGAGGAGGAACCGTTCGACTCGAGGATGTCCGAGACGACGCGGAGCGTGTAAGGCGACTCATCCTCGCCCGGCAGGACGGCTTCGATCGCGCGCCAGGCAAGTGCGCCGTGGCCGATCTCGCGGCGGCCTACGCCGGTCATGCGGCCGACTTCGCCGACCGAGAACGGCGGGAAGTTGTAGTGCAGCATGAACTTGCGCTTCTGCTCGCCCTCGTAGCTCTCCATCCGCTGCGCGTCGTCGGTGGTGCCGAGCGTCGCCGAAACCAGAGCCTGCGTCTCACCGCGGGTAAACAGAGCCGAACCGTGAACGCGCGGCAGAACGCCGGTCTCGACCGTTACCTGACGGATCTGATCGAAGGCGCGGTGGTCGGGACGGATGCGCTCGTTCAGAACCTGATCGCGGAAGATGTTCTCACGCAGCTTCTCGTAGTACTTGCTGAGCTTCTTGGCGGCTGCTGCGTCACCCTCGGGCAGATCGCGCTTCAGCTCGTCCTTGATGGCCTTCACGAGCGCGTAGCTATCGAACTTGGGGTGCTTCTGGGTGTCGAGCGCGTCCTTCAGGCGGTCGCCGACCTTCGCCATCAGGCCGTTCAGGTACTCGTGGTCGACCTCGACCTCGCCGACGACGCGCTTCGGCTTGCCCGCGAGCTTCACCAGCTCTTCAATGGCCGCGACGATCTTCTTGATCTCGACGTGCGCGAATTCGATCGCGCCGACGACATCCTCTTCCGAGACTTCCTTCGAGCCGGACTCGACCATCACGATGCCGTCCTTGGTGCCGACGACCATGATGTTCAGCAGGCTGACCGCGCGCTCGGCGTAGGTCGGGTTCACGATGTACTGGCCGTCGATGAAGCCGATACGCACCGCGCCGACAGGACCGTGGAAGGGAATGTCCGACAGGGCCAGCGCGCAGCTTGCGCCGTTGATACCGAGCACGTCGGGATCGTTTTCCTTATCGGCCGAGTACACAAACGCGACGACCTGGGTCTCGTTGCGGAAGGCTTCGGGGAAGAGCGGGCGGATGGGGCGGTCGATCTGGCGGCTGGTGAGAATTTCCTTCTCGCTCGGACGGCCCTCACGCTTGATGAAACCACCGGGGATGCGTCCGCCGGCGTAGGTGAACTCGCGGTATTCCACCGTGAGCGGGAAGAAGTCGATTCCCTCCTTGGGGTCCGGCGAAGCTACGGCTGTGGCGAGGATGGCATTGTCGCCGCTGGTCGTGAACGCGGCGCCGGAGGCCTGCTTGGCCATCCGTCCGGTCTCAAATTTAATCTGCTTGCCGCCGGCAAGCTCTACTGTGACGTCATGCTTCATGTTGCGCCCTCTTCTTTTCTCAGGTGCGTTCGATATAGGAACTTGTTACGCTGGCCGGCGCGTGCTGCGCGGGCCATGCGACGCACAAAGGCGCAACTCAGCGGGTGCGGGCTATCCGCGACCGGCGAGCTGCGCTGGGGATGTGCAGAGATGGGTAAACGTCGGCATGGGCTGGCACGAACCCGTCATCATCGGTACCCCGGCATGCAGGATGCAATGCGATCCTGAGCGACAGATGCGGGAGACGGATGACGGGTCGTGCATGTTTCCATGAAGACGGTCCTGAAGTCGAAGTGCTTCGATTGGAGCTACTTCCAAAGGAACTACTTGCGGATTCCGAGCTTGGCAATGACTTCCCGATAGCGATCGGCGTCGATCTTCTTCAGATAGTCCAGCAGGCGACGGCGCTTGCTCACGAGCATGAGAAGGCCGCGACGCGAGCCGTGATCCTTCTTGTGCGTCTTGAAGTGCTCGGTGAGCTCTCCGATACGCTCGCTCAAGATAGCGATCTGTACTTCCGGGCTCCCGGTGTCGGAGTCATGCGTGCGAAACTTCGCGATAATGTCTGATTTTTTTACGGTTGCCAACACAGCTATTTCAGCTCCTAATTCTTCTTTTCCACTATCTCAGTGTCTGGTAAAGAATAGCATCGTTTCGGAAAACCCGCGAACCCACGCGGGTTTTTCCGTCGACGAATATTCACAATACGGGAACCCTTTCGGGAACACGGCAGACTTTACGAAATGTTCGCTTTCAGGAATGCAAGCGTGCGTTCCTTCGCCAGTGCTGCTGCGGCAGGGCTGTAGCTGGCCGGATGCACGTCGCGATTGAAGGCATGCCCCGCGCCCTCATAGACATAAATCTCTACCTCGGGATGCGCGGCGCGCACGGCCTCGATCTGATCCGAGCCGATGTGCGTGTCCTCCGCACCGAAGTGCAGCATCACCGGGCAGGATGGCTCTTCCGTCGCATAGTTGCCGATTCCGCCCGCATAGTAGCCGACGCAGCACGACGGCTGCACCTGCACGGTCTCGCCGCGGGTCGCGGTCAGCCATGTCATCAGGCCGCCCCAGCAGAAGCCGATGACGGCGATTCCCTTGCCTGCCTTCTTCAACTCGGCGTAGGTCGCGGCGACGTCCAGCAGCGTGGCGTCGGGCGTCAGTTGCATCAGCGGCGCATAGAGCGCGAACGCCTTCTGCATATCCTCGGGCTCGTAGCTCAGGTCCACATTGCGTTCGATGCGGTCGAACATGGCGGGCGCCAGCACCAAATAGCCCTCCTTCGCGTAGCCGTCGGCGACGCTGCGGATGTGTGCATTGACGCCGAAGATCTCCTGCAGCAGAAGAATAGCCCCGATGGGCTCGCCCTCCGGAGACGCCTGGTATGCGTTGAAGGTGTGCCCGTCGGCGGCCGTAAGCTGCTTGAATTCGCCCATGTCGTGTGGTTCTCCTCTGTCTGTGGGATGCCTGCGGTCACACGCCAGGCAGCCTCATCCGCAACGATCATAAAACATGTTGAGACATGGGATGATGCACGGACTGCCTTTCAGACCGTCCTGCGGTCGAAGCTATCCCGTATGGCGAAAAACGCGCCCTTCGGTTTGTAGTCCCGGTCGAACGGCAGGCAGCGCTCGGGCAGATGATCTTCTCGGGCGTCCTCAGCGTTAAGCCAGGTGTAACGGTCGGTGATGCCCCAGCTCAGCAGCACCGTCACCGCCGGCTCCGAGAGCGCGAGATCCAGAAAGCTGGCGTAGCAGTCGGCGACAGCCTTGTCGCGGACGGCTGGGTCCGGCGCGATTCGGCGGTCGTTCACATCCAGCTCGGTCAGGAAGATCTGCAGGCCAAGCCCACGCACCTCCGCCATAAAGCTCTTCAAACCCGGACCGTACTCGCCGCCAGCCCAGACGTGGCACTGAATGCCCAGCGCGTCGATGGGGACGTTGCGCGCCTTCATCCGGCGCAGCATCAGCAGCACGGCCGCGCGCTTGCGGTAGTCCTCGGGCCGTTCGTTCTCGATGCCGTAGTCGTTATAAGCCAGCAGCGCCTGCGGATCGGCGTTACGCGCGGCGCGGAAGGCGATCTCGATGTACTCGGGGCCAAGCAGGTTCAACCAGGGACAGATGCGCAGGCCGTCGGGCCGCTTGTCCTCGACCTTGATCGCTTCATTGACCACGTCCCAGGAGTGCATCCGCCCGGCGTAGCGACCGGCGACCACCTCGATGTGATTGGTCAGCAGTTGCTGCGCATTGCCCGTATTAGCCTCGACCTCGAACCACCTGGGAAGCTGCCGGTGCCAGGCGAGATTGTGCCCGCGCACCTTGAGGCGATGCTTCTCCGCGAAGGCCACGATGGCGTCTGCCTCATCGAAGTAAAAGGTCGTAGGGGTAGGCCGCATCGGCGCCCACTTCATCGCATTCTCGGCGACGAGGATGCTCGACTGTCCGGCGACCAGCGCCGCATACCTCGGGTCGCTCTTCAGGGCCTGCGGAGTCACCGCGCAGCCATAAAGCAGGTGATGCTGCGCGGCATGGAAGCGGAGCGAGTCTACGCCCTCCACGCCCAGCGAAGGCGGCGGTGGAGTTGCAGGCTTGGGTAGTCCGGCCGGCTTCGCGCAACCTCCAAGCAGCGTCGCGGAGGCCGCGCCGGCGGCAAGCTGCAGGAACTGGCGGCGATCGCGCGTGACCGGCCCGCTCATTTGGACCTCTCTTCGGAGACGGTCTGAGAGGCGATGGTCTGCAGGTCGCTCGTCCAGCGCAGAAACCGTGCGATCTGCCGCCGTTCGGTGACCGCCATATGCCAGAAGTCGCGGAGCCGGATGGAGCCGGCGGGCTGACCGGAGTAGGTCTCCAGCCGCCAGCGCAGGTAGGGGCTGCGCCAAGGACGCAGCCGGCTGCCGCGAGTCGCGGTCCAGAAAAATGTGAGCGCACGGAAGGAGGCGAGAATCATCACGTACGAGTATAGGCGGGCTCGGCAATTTGCGGCGCGGTTCGAGAAGCAGATCCTCTGCGAGGGTTACAACTAAAAACAAGAGCGGCCAGAAAAGCAACGGCCATGCCCGTGATGGAGGGCATGGCCGTCGGCGAAGCGATACGCCTACTGGATATAAGAGAACAGGTCCGACTTGCCTACGGCTGAGATGACGCTCAGCAGCGCCTGGTGCTGCACCTCGGCGGTCTGCAGTTGCGTGGCTACAGTGGCCGGGTCGGCGGAGATGAGCGCGCTCTGCTGCGCGGTCAACTGGGTGGCCTGGGTCGTGGCATAGGTGCTGGTGGAGGTAAGCTGGCTCAGCGAGCTGTCGAGCACGGCACGCTGAGTCGAGACGTTGGTCAGCGCCGCGGACAGGTTCGTCGAGTCCGCCGCCACCGCGGTGTTGTTGCCAGCGGCGACGTCCGTGATGAGTTGGTTGAGCGTGCCGAGCAGGTTGGCGCTGGGGTTGGTGAAGATGGCAGAGCCGGGCACATTGACCTGGATGCTCTGCCCCGCAGGCGTCTGCACGGACTGAGTCAGCGAGTCGCCGTTATAGGTGACGGTCGTTGGGGTCGTCGAGCCGTTCAGCGTAAAGGGCTCCGTGCTTCCCTGGCTGCCGCTGAAGAGATACTGCCCCTGGTAGCTGGTGTTGGCGAGCGACAGGACCTGGTCGCGGATGCCGCCCAGCTCGGTCGCGATGGAGCTGAGGTTGGACGCGTTCAGCGTGCCGTTGCCCGCACTGGTCGCAAGGCTGATCGCCGAGGTGATCTGCGTGACGACCTGGCCGAGCGTGGAGTCGGCCACCTGCAGCTTGCCCTGCTCGGTGGTGGAGCTCTGGGTGAACGAGTCCAGCCGGTTGATGGCGTTCGAGAAGAGCGCGTTCTGCGCCGCGGCGACGGGGTCGTCCGAGAGCTGTGCGATGCGCAGACCGCTCGAGAGCTCGTTCGTCAACTGCTGCTCGGCGTACGACGACTGGCTGAGCGAGCCCGACAGGTTGGTGATGTAATTCGGATCGACGCGCATGTGCGATGTACTTCCTTTCCCTGCTGAAGGTCGGTTAGGAGACGGAGGATTCGACGCCAAGGTTGAGCGCGGATGCGTAGATCGAATCGGCGATGGTGAAGACCTTCGAGGCAGCCTCGTATGAGCGCTGATACTGGGTCAGGTTGGCGGCCTCTTCGTCCAGGTTCACGCTGGAGTAGCTGTCGCGCTGCGTGGTCAACTGCGTCAGCGCGGTCTGATTCGCGGTCGTCTCGGAGTTGAGCGACGCGGCGGAGTTGCCCACCTGCGAGAGCAGCGACGCATAGAAGCCGTCGAAGGTCTGGCCCTGAATGGGGCCGGTCTGGCTCGCGTTGGTGGTGGTCGCAAGCGCGGCGAGCGCGTTGGCGTTGGTGTTATCCGAGGTGCCGGCGCCGGATGCCGCGGCGGCGATGATGGCCGGGTCGGAGGCCGCGGTGATGCCGCTGGCCGAGTCCGCCACACTGCCCGTGATGGTGAAGAGCGCGCCGCCGGCCGCACCGGTCAACGTGGAGCCGCCTTCGTTGATCGTATTGACCTGGTTGACGATCGCGGTCGCGATCGAGTTGAGCTGGCTGACCGCCGACGGTACATCCGTGTTCACGCCGGCCAGCAGACCGCCCAGGCTGCCGCCAGTGACGCCCGCGGTGATGTTCTTGCCGGTATTGTCGAGAATCTGCGCCGTGCCCGTGCCGGTGTTGCTCTCCTGCAGGTTGTACGACTGCTGGCCCACCACGAGGGCCGTGCCGCCCCTGGTGGTCAAGGTAATGGTGTTGTCGTTGACGTTCGTGGTCTGGGTGAGGCCGATGTACTGGGAGAGCTGCTCGATGGCGGTCTGACGCTGATCTTCGAGCGTGCCGGCGTCCGAGTTCGGACTCAGCTTCGCGATCTGGCTGTTCAGCGTCGCGACGGTCTGGGTCAGTGCGTTGACCTGCTCGACGGTGCTCTGCGCCTGCTGGTTCAGCGAGGTAGTCAGCTCCGAGAACTGGTTCGCGGCGCTGTTGAGCGATGTGGCGAGCGTCTGCGCCGCGCCGATGACGCCCTGCCGGGTTGCGCTGTCCGAAGGATTGGCCGCGAGCGCGGTGAAGCTCGAAAAGAGCGCATCGAGCGCGACACCGATCTGCGTCGAGCCGGCCGAGGAGCCGCTCGAAGCGACGCCGAAGATATCTTCAATCTGGGTCAGAACCCCTCCTTCGGCGGTCGAGGAGGAGACGGACTGCTGCAGCGTCTGGATCTGGCGTTCGAGCGCCAGGTTGCGCTCCGAGCTGACCGCGACGGTCGGGCCGCTTGAGGCCTCCTGCGTGCCGTTCAGCGTCACGTAGTCCCCGGAGGTGAAGGTCGCGACCTCCCGGGTGTACCCCGTGGTGTTCTGGTTCGCCACGTTGTTCGAGGTGACGTTGAGAGCGGCCTGGTCGGCGATCAGAGCCGAGCGCGCTACGTTGATCAGGGCAGTCAGGCTTCCCACGGTTGTACCTCATCCTGTCGCGCGGCGTACCGCTGGTTTGGGGGATAGTTGCCGGTCGTCCGTTGCGGCGACCGGGTTTCGAGCAACGCTGCAAGACGCATGCGGGCCATAATCGCCGCGGACGATTCGCAGAGGACGACCTCGTCGCGCAGATCCTGCTCCAGATCCGCATCCTCATAGTCGAGAAACTCGGGCGCGTGCAGCAGGAGCGTTGCGTCGTCCAGGAACTCTTCGAGCGTCCGGTTCATGGTCAGCATGGGCTAGCTCAGAAGCTGGTCGACGATCTTGGCCGCGACGTCGTGGGAGGAGACGCTGTAGGTTCCGTCGGCGATGGCTGCCTGGAGAGCGGCGACCTTCTCGAAGCGAACATCTGAGACCGACGAGCTGCTGGCGACCGCCTTCGAAAGCAGGTTGCTCGCGCCGCTCAGGCTGGTCTGATCCTGCTTGGGAGCGGCTGCAGGGGTCGCGAGCACGCTGTTGGCGGTGGGCTTGCCTGCTGCGGGGGTTACGGTGATGCCGGGCAAATTCTGCAGATTGGTGATTCCGTTACTCATAGTCGTTCCCTCACTGCTTCAGTTATCGGCGCACATTCTTCAGACTTTAGTACTGTGTTGTTTTGTTTCGGACAGGTCGTGCTGCGCCTGAACCTGCCGAACGACCTGTTTTGCGACACCAAAGCCGCCCGCCTTCGCGATGGCGTCGGCAAAAGCCTCGTTGCCCATGGAGCGAATCGTATCGTTGGCGCCGCCGGTGGACTCGTCGTCCCCCGGCGCGCTGCCGAAGTTGAGATCCTTGAACATCTGCTGGATGAACATGCCCTCGAACTTCTGGGCGCTGCTGGCGAGCTTGGCATCTTTCGCGTTCTTCACTTGGTCGGCGTCCAGTTGACCCGGAAACGTCGGCATACTCGTAATCTGCATGGTCTACTGCACCTCAATGTCGGCTTCAAGCGCTCCGGCGGACTTCATCGCCTGGAGGATGGAGATCACGTCGCGCGCCGAGGCGCCGATGGTCTGGAGACTGCGCACCAGGTCGTCGACGGTCGCGCCCTGCCTCAGCTCGATCCGGCTGACCGGCTTGTCGTTGGCCTCGATCCTCGTCTGCGGCACGACCTGCGTCGTACCGCTGGAGAACGGCCCGGGTTGCGAGACCTTCATATCCGTGACGACGTTTACCGCCAGACCGCCGTGCAGGATCGATACCGGTTGCAGCACTACCGCCCCGCCGATGACGACCGTGCCGGTTCGCTCGTTCACCACGACCTTGGCCCTGGGAAAGACAGGCACCTCGATGGCCTCGACCGCCGCCAGCAGCGCCGGCACCTCGTCCGTCGGGTTGACGGTCAGCTCCACACGCCGGCTGTCGTAGGCCTTCGCGGCTGGACGTCCCAGCTCCTTGTTGATGGCCATCGCCATGGCCTGCGCGCTGTGAAAGTCCGCGTCGTTCAGCAGCAGCGAGAACTGGCTGCGGCCCGCGAGCTCCAACGGCACGCCGTGCTCGACCATCGCCCCCAGCGGGATGCGCGCCGTATTGGGATGGTTGAACTGCTTGGTGTTGCCGTTGACGCTGACCGAGTACCCGCCGACGACGAGCGGCCCCTGCGCCTGCGCATAGATCTTGCCGTCGGAGCCGTAAAGCGCGGTCATCAGCAACAGACCGCCCTCAAGGCTGCGCGCGTCGCCCGCCGCCGCGACCGTCACATCGAGCTTCCCGCCGGGCCGCGAGAACGGCGGCAGCGTCGCCGAGACGAAGACCGCGGCGAGGTTCTGCACGCGGATCGACGTGGGCGAGACGTTCACGCCCATGCGCAGCAGCATCGACGAGAGTGTCTGGATCGGAAAGGTCGTCTGCTGGCTGTCGCCCGTACCCAGCAGGCCGACGACGAGGCCGTAGCCGATGAGCTGGTTGTCGCGGATACCCTCGATCGACGAGATGTCCTTGATCCGCGCCTGACGATCAGGCTGACCGGCGGTCTCGCCCGTGGCGCACAGCGGACTGATGAGCAGGGCCAGCGCAAGCAGGCTCATGACCAGAAAGGCGACGACATGGCTGCGGCGGTTCGAGCCGGTGCAACGCTCGTCTGTAGACAAAGGAGCGAAGACGCCGGTAAGCGGAGAAAAGAAGCCCGGATGCACTCTCACTAGAACACCAGCACTTTCTGGATGAAGCGTACAAGAGCGTTCTGCCGGTGGGTGTAGTCGTTGATGATGCCCTTGCCCTTGACCTCAAGCTCAAGACTGGAGATCGAGGTCGAAAGCACCTGGTTCTGCTGCGATACATCCTCCGGCCGCACCAGTCCGCGCAGGATGATGGTCTGAGTCTGCTGACTGAACTCCACCTGACGGGCCGCCTCGATGACCAGCGTGCCGTTCGGCAGCACATCCACCACCTGGCCGCCAAAGGTCGTGCTGAGGCTGGAGTTGGTGGCGCTCTGGCCGGCGGCGGTCAGGCCGGAGGCAGAGCTTTGGTTCAGCAGGTTCTGCAGCGCGTTGCCCGCATGGAGCGTGCCGAGCAGGGCCGAGACCGAGCTGCTGGCGTTGCTCGCGCGGGAGTTCTTCACCGTCCCGTCGGTCGAGGCAGCAAGGCTCTCCGACACGACCACCGAGATCAGGTCGTTCGCGCGCATCGCCCGGACGTCGGTGCTGATGCGCGTCAGCCGGCCGCTGTCGATGAAGATCGACCCGTCCGCCGGCCGGTCGGTCGCATTCGCCGTCCGGACCTTCAGGATGTATGCCTTGAGCGAGGCGGTGGCGGGATCGACGGCGGGCGTCGGCGTCAGCGCGCTGATGATCTTGTTCTGCGCCCGCAACGTCGAGACCGCGAACAGCAGCAGGAGCAGCCCGGCAAAGAGCGCCGCGAATCGCAGTTCGCGCGGCTGCTTGCGGGTGGGCGCGACGGCCTCCCGCAGAGGGTGCTCGTATGGCGTGGTGGATATTTCGTGAATGTGCAGGCTCGCATCCTTCATGGCTTCCCTCTTCTCTTACTCAAGTTCCAGATAATCGGGACCGCGCACCGTGGCGGTCAGTTCCACCGCCGTCTGGCCGGTGTCGGTCGACAGACGCACGAGACGCACGCGGATGCGGTCTCCGATGCCGCCATTGCCGATCGCATAGGCGGGCGTCTCGAGATGAACGCTGGCCGAGTTGCTGACCACTCGCACCAGGCTGCCCGCGCGAACGACGACCGGCTTCGTCGCGACGAGGCTGCGCGCGCCTTCAGCCGGCAGGGGCGCGAAATCGTTCGACGCAATCGTCTGCGCCGGACGCTCGGGATGCTCGCAGTCGCGAACCATCACCCAGTAGCGGTTCAGCAGCGGGTCGAAGCGCCGACTCTCCACGCGGTAGCCGCTCTTCAGGTCGGTTACGCCGTCCGTCTGCTGCCGCGCCGCATCGGCGGGCGTGGGATAGCAGACCGCCGTCAG
This sequence comes from Granulicella rosea, assembly GCF_900188085.1. Taxonomy (GTDB): domain Bacteria; phylum Acidobacteriota; class Terriglobia; order Terriglobales; family Acidobacteriaceae; genus Edaphobacter; species Edaphobacter rosea. The sequence continues at coordinate 228,415 of NZ_FZOU01000002.1, read as the reverse complement.
AGCAGAGGCGGCAGGGGCAAGCAGCGCCAGGCAGGCAGCAAGAGCAAGAAGAGAGCGACGCATCGAAACCTCCGCGACGGGATAGAACCAAACAGGGTCAGCGAACCAGCCCGTTGATCTGCGAGTACATGTCGTCGGCCACGTGGACGACCTTCGAGTTGCTCTCGTAGGCGCGCTGCGCAAGGATCATCTGCACGAACTCCGTGACGACGTCGACGTTCGAGTTCTCGGTGTATCCCTGCTGCAGCAGGCCGACGCCCGAGGTGCCGCCGGGCGTATCCGTGATGGCGTTGCCCGAGACCAGGTTCTGCTGGAAGAGGCTGTTGCCGATCGAGGTCAGGCCGTTGGGATTGGCGAAGTTCGCCAGTTGAATCGTGCCAAGCTGCGTCGCATTCGTCTGGCCGGCGACCTGCGCCGAGACCACGCCATACTGCGAGATCGTCACCGAGGTCGCGTTCGAGGGGATGGTGATCGTTGGCAGCACGGTATTGCCGTCGGCGGTGACCAGCGTGCCCTGGTTGTTCAGGTGGAAGGTGCCGGCGCGCGTATAAGCCAGCGTGCCGTCGGGCAGCGAGACCTGGAAGAAGCCGGAGCCCTGAATCGCGATGTCGTAGGGGTTGTTGGTCTGGTTGAAGTCGCCCTGCGTCATGATGATCTCGGTGGCGGCGGAGCGCGTGCCGAGACCGATCTGCATGCCGGCGGTCGAGGTCTGCGCGCTGGCCGGCGAGCCCGGCGTGATCATGTTCTGGTAGACCATGTCCTCGAACTGCACCTGGCGGCTGCGGAAGCCGGCGGTGGCCGAGTTGGCGAGGTTGTTGGCGATGGTGTCGAGGTTGGCCTGCTGGGCGCTCATGCCGCTGGCCGCTGTGTATAAAGCTCGGATCATTGCGTTTGCTCCTGGATACTTCGTCTTGTTAAGGGCACGGCTTCAGCCATGCCGAAACCGCGTTGCTAAACTCGGGCCAACTGCTCGACCGCTGTCTTGTCGAAGTCGTTGTCGAACACGCTCAGCGCCTTCTGCATCATCTCCGCCTGGCGCTGGATGAGGATGAGCTGCATCGTGCCGTGGACGCTATCCTCGTTCGAGCCTTCGAGCGAGCCCTGCGCGATCTCGGCATTGGCCGCGACCGGCTTGTCGTTGAGGCCGGCCACGAAACGATTCGCACCCTCGGGCGTCAGGCTCGCATCCGGCGAGAAGGTGACCACGCCGAGCTTTGCGACGATGGCCGAGCCGTCCGGACTCGCCACCGAGACCGTGCCATCAGGCGCGACCGTCACCGCACCCGATGGCAGGATGATCTTGTTTCCCCGGTTGTCGAGCACCGGCTCGCCGGCCGCCGTCTGCAGGACGCCCGTGGGCGACTTCTGGAACGAGCCGTCGCGTGTGTAGCGGACGCCCGCCTTCGTCTGAATGCTGAAGAAGCCCTGGCCGCTCAGGGCGAGGTCGAGCGGGTTGCCCGTGGGCGTCAGCGTGCCCTGGCCAAGGTCGGGCAGGCTGCCGCCAAGTACGCCAAAGCCATTGACCGTATCGCCGACCTGAGAGCCCTCTTCGAACTCTCCAAGGCCGCTGGACAAGACGCCGCGGAAGTAGTCGCGCTCGGCGCGAAAGCCATTGGTGCTCGCGTTGGCGAGATTGTTCGACGCCGTGTCGAGCGCCTGGGTGCGTGCAAGGAGTCCGGTGTATGCCGCGTAGAGTCCGCTGTCCATGCAGAGCGGTAAAGCATCTGAGTGGCCGAACCGCCGCCCGCACTGATTAGATTCTCGTAACGGTACTCGACCGCTGCCCAAAAACCGCACACCTCATGCGAGCGCCAAAACCCGTCGATAGAGGCTTCAGACAGACACTGGTTTGGGGAGAGCCGCACATGAGGATTTTGATCGTCGATGATTCCACCGTCATGCGAAAGGTCGTCGAACGCGCACTGCGACAGGCCGGCATGGAGATCGCCGAATGCCTGCAGGCGGCGAACGGCGTCGAAGCGCTCGAAGTCCTGCGCGCGACCAACGGCGACCTCGACCTCGTGCTGAGCGACATCAATATGCCGGTGATGGATGGTCTGCTGTTCCTTGAAAAACGCGCGGAGGAGAAGCTCGCCATGAATGTGCCCGTCGTCATGATCACGACCGAAGGCGGCGCGGCAGCCGTACTGCGCGCTATCGCAGCCGGAGCCAAGGGCTATATCTGCAAACCCTTCACGACCGACCAGGTGAAGCTGCGGATTCTGCCCGTGCTGAATTCCGCGAGCGCCGTGCGGTAGATACCGCAGCGGGATCGATATCTTAGAACTTCTTAAATGAAAGAGGCGGCCCCGTAACGGAGCCGCCTCTTTGTACTGCACCCACACTGGAGCTACTTGACTACGGACTGGAACAGCGGCGAACTCAGCAGGCTCGAGAACTGGCTGTCCGACGAGCTGTAGTCCACCGTCAGCGTGCCCGAGTTCGAATCGATCGTGGTTGCATCGAGCGCTGTCTTCTCGAGCGGCGAACCCGAGGTCTTGCGCATGATCGATACACCCTTCATCAGCGTCGCGGCGGTCGCGGCGGTCACGGTATCGGACATGACGACTGCCATGTTGAACTTCACGCCGTTCGAAAAGTCCATCGTGTAGCGCGAGCTCTTCATGCGGTTGCGGACGGTGTCGTAGTCGGCCAGCGCGGCGGCGTCTCCCAGCACGCTCTTCATCATCGTCTGCGTGCCCTTCTGGTCGAGCAGGCTCCAGACGGCCTTCGACTCGACGGCGGTCATCTCGTTGACCATGTCGGAGTTCGCGAGGAAGTTCTGGCTGACGCCATCGCGCGCGTCGAGCGCGGCCTTCACGGCATCGCGGTCGCCAAAGACCATCGTCGTCTGGTTCAGGAAGCAGACGCTCATCCCGGCCGAGCCGAGCGGATAGATGCTGTTATTGCGCAGCGTCACCGACTTCGTCTTCTGCTTGGTGAAGTTCGCCATGATGGCGCCGGTATGGAACTGTCCCTGGGCGATGCCGACGATGCGCGTGCCCTCGGTTCCCGCCCGGAAGGCGGCAAAGGCGAGCACATCGGCGTCCTGGTCGACCTTCAGACCGGAGGTCTTCAGCGCGGTCTCAAGCCGCTTCAGCTCCGGCGGCAGGACGCGATCCTTCAGGTTCATCGCTGCGGGCGAGTTCTGCATCGCGCGATAGTCGACCACGATGATCTGCTGTACATCCTTGGGAATAGAGGACTTACCGTCGCTCGACAACTCGGCGGCGTGCGCGGACGCAAAACAGGTGGAGACGGCGAGGGCGGCGAGGGTGAGGTGACGTCTGGTGAACAAATTCAAGGTAAAGCTCCCGTGGCAGCGATCGTTTCGGCGGCGCAACCGTTCTATTCTTCCGTGAATTACGGTGCAAGGCAAGTAAATATACGGATTGGACGGCGCGAACGGTAGAAGGTTGTCGCTCCTGCCGGATCATTTTCGCCGGTTGATGCGCGCCGGTCAAGCAGGGAACGTTCCAGCGGTCGGATTTCGATGTGCCACGTCGAGTCGACTATTGGGATGACACAAGATACGGATCCGATGAACGCGGTGATCTCGCGAACTCGACAGCACGATTGACATCCGTCACCAGACCTCGCAATCTGCCTTGCAGCACGAGAAGGCGAAAGAGCAGATAACGCGTATTGAGAATCGGTCTAATGAGGACGATCGAAGGCTTGACGGAGCTAAGCGATATTTCTAGGCAACCTGCTCAAGCTGTCAGATGATGAAAAATCAAATCTGCCAAAACTCAATGCAAATTCAACCATGGCTGCTTTGTATAAATCCTGTAATAGCGATGGATCAACGTGTTCATCAGAAAAGTATTTGCTCCATCCGTCTTCCCAAGGCTTGCAGTGCGAAGTTCGTCTCTTTTGAGTCGGAGTCTTCATCTTCGCGTCTTGCCCCCATCCATTGAAGGTCGTAAAGCATGCGTCTATGAACTTTTTGCAGGCGTCAAAGAGAGCTTTCGGTATGAGGGGCTGCGCGAGATAAAGTTTTTTATCTAAGTCACGCTTCTTTCTGATCACATCCGGCGGGTCGAGGTCTTTCCAGCAGCCCACAAATGTGTAATAGCAAAGCAGGTCATTGAGGAGTGGGGCAAGATCCTCATAAATCTGAATTCTCTTCTCTACCAGCTTCTGATTTAGCCACTGTCTATTTTCAAACCTTTTCGTTGTTCGATGGATGAAAATGCCCAAGAGCGCAAGAATGAAGGCGGTCGATGCGCTAACAACTAGCTTCGCAACTTCCAAGGTGTTCCAGATTGCTGGCTGCATTCTCTTACTATAAGCTCCAACTGACTCATGCTCACGAAAGGCGATGGAGATCAAAGGGTTGCGTCGACTTCCTGACAATCCACCTCTCCGGCAGTTCCCTAGAAGAGTGATGCAACCTGCATCGGCAAGTGGTGTGGCCCTTGGTACGCGAAAGTTGCATTCACAAGAAAGACAGGGAGCTTCACGCTCTCTTCAGCTTAGCCACATAACCTCAAATCAAGCTAAAGAAAAACTTTCGAGGGACGAGGACAAGCGATGAAGATGCCTTTGCGGCTGGCGGCGGTGGGAGTGTTGGCGGGGTGCGCACTGGCGCCCGCGGGATTGGCGGCACAGGCCGGGCCGTATGCCGTGGTCGATAAGTGGGTGCTGGGCGGCGAGGGCGGATGGGATTACCTGCTGGCCGATTCCGCGAATCACCTGCTTTACGTCACGCATGCGACGCGAGTCGAGGTCGTCGACACCACCACCGGCAAGCCCGTCGGCGCGATCACCGGTCTGAAGGGCACGCACGGCGTCGTGCTCGACGACGAGGGCAAGTACGGCTTCATCAGCGATGGCGGCGGCAATGTCGTCGTAGTCTTCGACCGCAAGACCTTCGCCATTGTGAACAGGATTCCAGCCGGAACGAATCCCGACGGCATGGCGTGGGAGCCTTCGACCAAAACCGTCTGGGCCTTCAACGGTCGCAGCAGCGACGTCACGGTCATCGACGCGGTCGGGATGAAGACCGTCGCGACCATCAAACTCTCCGGCAAGCCCGAGTTCCCCGCCGTCGACGGCAAGGGAGCGATTTGGGTGAACATCGAGACGAAGAACACGCTCGTAAAGCTCGACGCGAAGACCCTGAAGCAGACCGCCGAGTGGCCGCTCGCAGGCTGCGAGTCGCCCTCCGGCCTTGCCATCGACCGGGAGCATCGCCATCTCTTTAGCGTCTGCGACGGCAGGAAGATGCCGGTCACCGATGGCGACACCGGCAGGCAGATCGCGCTCGTCACCATCGGAGAAGGCCCCGACGCGGCGGCCTATGACGCGAAGGATCAGCTCGCCTTCAGCTCGAACGGCGAAGGCACCCTGAGCATCGTGAGCACCGCGGGCGGGAAATTCACCACGCTCCAGACGCTGCCGACGCAAGCCACCGGCCGCACGATGGCCTTCGACTTCGCCACCGGCAAGGCGTACGTCGTCGTGGCGAAGATGGGTCCGAAGCCGGCCCCGACGGCGGCGACCCCAAAGCCGCGCGCGACGGCCCTGCCCGGCACCTTTACCGTGCTGGTCATCGCCAAGAAATAAGGTTGCCAACGTTGGTTGAGCGCAAGCAAAAGCCCCGGAGTCATCTCCGGGGCCTCTGCTTGCGGCAACATCTTTGCAATTACGGTTTGGTTCCATAGGTGCCCGCAGCGGCAGCAGCGGAAAGAGGCGTAACCACCGGTACCGCGGCTCCGACGAGTTCCACCATATTACCGTTCGAGCTGGCCGCCCAGACATTGCCCGAAGGATCGATGGCAAGGCTGCGCACGGTCGCGAGGCTGCTCTTCTGGAAACCACCGTTGGTGTAGCAGTTCGTGTTGGTCGAGGAGCAGGTCGCGGGTACCGAACCGCCAGGCGAGAGCGAGTTGAAGCTCGAATCCGTCTCCGCCAGGGCGAAGGTGGTCGAGGTATTGGTCGACGAAACTGGCACCGTCGGATAACCCATGCCGAACCAGTAGTTGTTCGCTCCATCGACTGCCGACGAGCGAGGACCGACGAGGCCGCCGGCGTACTTGCCGCTGACCGTCGAGGTCAGACCGGAGCCGGTCGGAGCGGCCTTGAAGATCGTATTCGACACGACGTTGGAGCAGCAGGTGCTGGCGCCGATGAGGTATCCGCTCCGGTCCACCGCCGCGCCGTAGCCATTCAAAAGGAGCGAAGCCGAGCCCAGATCCGTGGATGCATAGGTGGTAGGCGCGAGATCGTAGATGCTGCTGCCCGAAGAGGGATTCGGCACCAGCACATTTCCGAGATGGTCGACGGCCATGTAGAGGTAAGCAGCAGACGGCAGGCTGGAACCGACGGAGGTCGCCGCGGACGCCGCGACAGTCGCGGTGGCCGCGCCCGGAAACTCCTGTACCGTTCCGGCGCCGGTATTCTGCGCGTAGAAGATGTTGCCGCTTCCGTCCGCAACGATGCCGCCCGCTGCGTAGGTCGTCGGCCAGCTCAGGGTGCTTCCGTTGGCCAGATACTCCAGGATGCCAGTGCCTGCAACTGCGCCGGCAGCCCACACGTTGCCCTTGGTGTCGATGGTGAGACCGCGTCCGGTGGTGATGTTACCCGCCACGCAAAGCTGAGCCGTGCCGGTGGGTCCGAACTGTACGAGCGCGTTGGTTGCGCCGGTGGCGCCGTTCAGCATCCAGACGTTCCCTGACGCGTCGACGGCAACCGTCTCCGGAGACGCAAGGAAGCCGGCGGTGTTCGAGGATGTGCAGGTTCCAGAGGACGTGTAGGAGACGGAGATCGTCCAATCGAGAGGCTGAGCCGTGACCGTCGGCTGGAAGGGCGCACCGGAGCCGGTCACCAGGGCATACAGAGTCGCGGCATTGCTGGTGCTGTTGCTATTGGACGGGTTGACCGCCATGTAATAAGCCGCCTGCAACGTATCGCCCGCTGTCGGGAAGGTTGCACTCGGCTGGCTGGTAACGGCAGCCGGCGGAGGAACGGCCGCGGTAAACAGATTGGTACAGGTCTGGGCCGTGTTGTCCGCATTGTTCACGCAGGAGGCCAGGATATCGGCGATGGTGTTGATCTTCGCGCTCTCAGGGGTGGCCGTGATTGTGATGCCCGCCACGGAGCTCTTCGGGGTGACGGTCGCGTTTGCCGTGCCGTTGCCGATCGTCGCCAGGGTGGCAACCGAGTTGAAGGCGTTGATGAGTCCGATGCCGGACTGGGACGGGATGGAGACCGTGTAGTCGCTTGCGGTGCCGATCGAGACCGTAGAGCCAGCTCCGGTCGTCGCGCCGGGATTCATGTATTGAGCCAGCGCGAAGATCGTCGCGACCGAAGAGACTTCGTTCAGGTCGATAAACTGGCTGCCGGCAGTGCCGCACTGACCGACGGCGGCAACCATGACAGCGGCCGTGTTGTTATAAGTCTTGCTGTAGTCATTGAGCGTATTTCCACCGCTTGCAACAACGTACAGCAGAGTGTTCGCGCTTGGACAAGTGTAGTTGCCGATGGAGGTGCCGGACTTGTTGAAGTTGAAGCTCCCGGTGCCATCCTTCGCCGTCGTCGTCGTCGCGAGCTTCGTGCCCTTGCTGCCGTAACCGGTGGTGCCAACGGTCCAGAGATCGACCGTCGCGCCGCCGATAGGCTGGTTCCCGCCATGCACAATACCGCCAAGCGAGCCCGGCTCGACGAAGGCGTTACCGGCGCCGGCCGTGGTCGCCATATTGGCGCAGCCCGTGGTCAGGATCATCGAGGATGCGGCGAGAGCGAGCGTGAGCGGCAGCTTTCCGATACGCTGCGGGAAGAACGTTCTTTGCGACATGAGCAGAATCTCCTGGGACCCGTTGTAATGGTTCAGTGAAACGAAAATGTCTTTGGGTTCGGGACTGCCCGAACCTTAAGATTGCATGAAAATGGTCTGTGCCCCCAGTATAACCACAACAAGCTCCATCAGTTAGCGGAAAAGTGGAATATTCACAGATAAATCGCACGCACCTGTAAACCTTTTGCCGCAGCCCTTCTGCATGGGACAATGATCTGCAACGAACATTAAGGATTTCGGAGAAGTTCATGAAAAGAAACGGGAACCGCTGGCTGGCAGGCTGGTTGCTGCTCTCCATGTCCGCGAGCGCATTTGCATGGGGCCGCGAAGGGCATCGCATGGTGGCGCTGATCGCCGCCGATCACCTTACGCCGGTGGCCGCCGCGCAGGTGCATGAGCTGCTGGGCAGCGAAAGCATGGCCGACGTCGCATCCTGGGCAGACGACGTACGCAGCGAAAAGCCGGAGACCGCGGGCTGGCACTTCGTCGATATCCCGCTGAACGAGAAGAGCTACGTGCGCGAGCGCGACTGTCCCCTGCCCAAGAATGCCGACGCCAACACCGCCGCGACCGCATGGCGCGACTGCGCGGCCGACCGCATCCTTTACTTCGAAAGCATCCTGAAGAATCCCGAGACGCCCCGCGCGCAGCGGGTCGACGCGCTGAAATTCCTGATCCACCTGATCGGCGACATCCACCAGCCGCTGCACGCCATCGGCGAGGCGCGCGGCGGCAACTCGATCAAGATCATCCTCTTCGGCACCCAGCAGTGCGCCGAACGCCAGACCTGCAACCTGCATGGCGCATGGGACTACGGCCTGATCGAGCACAAGCGGATCAGCGAACAGAAGTACGTCGCCGGCCTGGAGGCCGAGATCACCGAGCTGAAGCTTGCCGACAAGCCCATCGGCAATCCGATCTCCTGGACCAATGCATCGCACCGCGCGGCGGTCGAGGCCTGGGTTCCGAACGGCGGCGTCATCGGCAAGGACTACTACGACGCGGAGATTCCCGTGCTCGACCGCGAGCTGGAGTTCGGCGGCCTGCATCTGGCGAGCGTGCTGAATACCCTGCTGGTCGCCGCGCCGCATCGCGAAGGCGCGCCGGTGCTGACGCCGCGTCCAGAGCTGCAGGGCCAACCCTCCAAATAGCTCAACCCCAAATGGAAAGAGGCGGTCCCGAAGCTCGGGACCGCCTCTTTGCGTTGCCGCACCCGCCCTAGAAGTGCAGGCGGATCGCGCCTTCCAACTGACGCGGGGTGTAGATGGTGTTGCTGTTCGAAGCCGTGTTGGTGCCGAACAGCGGGTTGAAGAGCAGCACCGGCGCGGTCGCACTTGCGGTGCTTGGGCAGGCCGAGGTGCCGACCGTGACGCGCGGATCTTCGTAGGTGGTGACCGTTCCCGTGCAGATCGTGTAGGCGGTCGTGTTCACCTTGGTGATGTTCTGGTGGTTCAGCACGTTGAACGCCTCGCCCAGGAACTCCAGCCGGAAGTGACCGAACCGGTTATCGAGGAAGAAGCTGCGGCTGAGACGCATATCCAGCACGGCGATGTTGGGCAGGTTGTAGGAGTCGCGCGACGAGAGCAGATTGTGATTGACGTCGTACTTCGGCAGCCGGTTGATGCCGCCGGCGCCGATGATGCCGGAGAAGGCGCCACCGGGTGCGGTCTTCGCGGTCATCGCGGAATACGGTAGCCCGGTCTGGGTCTGGAAGATGGCCGAGACCTGCCAGCCGGTCGCGGCCAGCGTCTCCCAGCGGTGGGCGGCGTGCAGGGTCGTGCGATAGTTGCCGGAGAAGACGAAGCGCGACTGCACGTTCAGCGTGCTGTTGCCGTACTCCTGCGAGAGGTCGTTCGGGTCGAGCTGCTGGTTGGTTCCGTCGTTGGTGCTCAGGTAGGGGTTGTAGTCGAGCGCGTGCGCCCAGGTGTAGTGCGCCATGAAGGAGTAGCCCTGGCTGAAGCGATGCGTCAACTGGATCGACATCGCGTTATAGGCGGAGTTCACGTCGCTCTTGAAGTCGAGCAGTTGGTAGACGCCCTGGGTGGTTCGCGATCCGGAACCGCATGTCGTCCCGGCCGCGAGCTGTGCGGCGGTGCAGAGGGTGTAGAGCTTCAACGCGGTCGTGGAGCCGGCAGCGAGCGGACCCGCCTTGCCGCCGCGAGGCAGCGGAAGCTGATAGCCGGTGCTCGGCACGGTCGCCGGGATAGCCGTCGTGTAGGTATCGCTCAGGATATTGACGTTGCCCAGCGTGAGATTCTTGTCGACTGCCGAAGCCAGCTCGCGGCCAAGCGAACCCATGTAGCTGATCTGCATCACCGTGCCGTGGCCAAGCTGCTGCTCGATGGCAAGATCGATCTCGTGTACCTGCGGATTCTGCAGGTGCGGATCGAGGTACGCCGCTGTAGTGGTCGCGCCGCACATCGCGCCGAAGTTCAACGCGCCCTGGATGCCGCTCTGGAAGATGTTGGGGAAAGTAAGTGCGGGTGTGCAGGTCGTCTGGCCACTGGTCGACATGTAGAACTGACCGAGCGGTCCGCCCGAGTTCAGGTAAACCTGCAGAATGTTCGCATTGATGATGCGGCCGTTGTAGATGCCGTAGCCGCCGCGAACGGTGGTGCTGGCGTTGCCGAAGACGTCCCACGCGAAACCGAGACGCGGCTGCACGTTGTTACGGTCGTCGGGGCGGCTGGCGGTCTGGGGCAGCGCGCCGACCAGCGGGTAGAGGCTCGTCTTGCCGTTGATGGTCACGTTGCCGCTGGTGCCGGTGAGGTTCGCGTACGGGTTGACCGGGATGTACTCGTACTCGTAACGCACGCCCGCCGTCAGGGTCAGGCGCGGCAGGATGCGCCAGTCGTTCGTCAGGTAGCCCGCGTAGTCGGTGGTTGCAATCTCACCGCTCGGGGTGCCGAAGCCCTGGCTGAACTGGTAATAATTCGGTCCGAAGTACGACAAGCCGTTCACAGCATGGAAGTAGTCCGCCATGAAATCCGGACCGGAGTCTTCGCTGTAGCTTCCGTTCTCGTTGTACAGATTGCTGATGTAGTCGTTGACGCGGTTGAAGTCGAGACCGGCCTTGGTCGTGTTCTTGCCGTGAGCCCAGGTGAAACCGTCGGAGCCCTGGATGCGGCGCTCGTCGGGCAGCGCCTTGCGCTCGAGCGACAGCGGCTTGCCGATATCGAAGCCCGCGGCGTCGTAGTCATAGCCGATGCTGACGTCCGGCGGACGGTTGAACTGGTTGTTCGCGAGCGGCTGCTCGTTGCCGGTCGGCGTCTGCGAGGTGCCGTATTCGAAGTCGCGCCCGTACTGGAATCGCAGCTCGTTGGTCATGGTCGAACTCAGCGTGGACGCGAGACGCATGATGCCGAAGTCTTCCTTGACGAAGTCGTTGCCGAACGAGGCGCGCCCGTAGGTATTGATCTGCTGCGTCTGCACACCGGCCGGCGAACTGACGCGCAGGCGGTTGTACTGCAGCGCGAGGTGGTTGCGATCGTTGATCTGCCAGTCGAGTTTGGGGAAGTTCAGTACCTGGTCGCTGTTGCGCGGCACCGCGCCAAGGTATGAGGCGAGAATGGCCTGGCCGGCGCCGTAGTAGGATGCAGCCGCCTGGTAGGCCGCCGCGGTCTGGCCCAGGTTCAACGCATACGCAAGCGCGCAGACGCCGTAGTCGCCGGTGAGCGACGATGTCACGTTCGTGCCCTTACCGCCCGAACAGGTATCGTTGGTCAACACGGGATCCGCCGGCGCGAACAGACCCGCGGTCGCGGTCGAAGCAGTCGCTGTGCCCGGGAAGTTACGGCGGGACTGGTCGTACGAGTAGAACCAGAAGAGCTTGTCGTGGATGAGCGCGCCGCCGATGCCGAAGCCCCACTGCTTGCGCCAGTCCTTGGGCTTGTAGTTCTGCGTGATGTAGTTCCCCGTCGCCGGGTTCAGGCTGGTCAGCACGGTGTACGGGTTGCTGGCGCCGAAGTCGTTATCGCGGTCGAAGAAGAAGAGCTGTCCGTGCAGCGAGTTGCCGCCGCTCTTGGTGACCGTATTGATGACGCCGCCGGCGGAGCGTCCATACTCAGCCGAGAAGTTCGAGGTATTCACCTGGAACTCCTGCACGGCCGACTGCGAGATGGAGTAGGCGGCGCGGGTGCGGCCGCGCTGCTCGGAGAAGTAGGCCTGGTTGTCGTCCATGCCGTCGACGGTGGAGTTGTTGAGCAGAAAGCTGATGCCGCGGAAGCTCAGCAGGCCGAAGCCGTCGCCGTTCGAGACGACGCCCGGCGTCAGCAGCGCGAAGTTGCTGGCGCGACGGCCGTTGATCGGCAGGTTGTCGATCATGTTCTGGTCGATGACCGACGAGATCTCGGACGAATCGACGTGCATCAGCGGCGAGTCGCCGGCGACATCGACTGTCTCCCCCGAGCTGCCGACCACGAGGCTGGGCGCTAGCTGCGAGATGACGCCGACGTTGATCGTGAAGCTCTCCTGTTTGAAGGTCTTGAAGCCGTCCTTCGTCACGGTGACGGTATAGACGCCGGGCGTCAGATTTTCCAGCCGGTATTCGCCGCGCGCATCGCTGGTGGCGGTCGTGGAAGCCTGGGTGTCGTTGTTCACCGCGGTGATGGCGGCGCCGGGAACGACGGCCTTCTGCTGGTCGTAGATGACGCCGCTGATCGCGCCAGCGACGGAAGACTGGGCGAACGCAGCCGGGGTCAGAGAGACGAACAAACTTGCGGGCGCCAGAGCCAGAAGCGAAAACGTTGCGGGTAAGAGGCGGCGACGAACGGTCAACATGGTTCTCCTAAGGGTGCCTGGTAAAAAAGTGCGCCTGGGACAGGTGCGGTGTTGCGAATGCCGGTTGCTGATAGAGAGATGACGCGACGGGAGACGATCCTTGCCTGTCTCCCGTCGCCCATTGCAAGCCGTTGCGTTTACTTCGTGTCGGCTGTGATCGTGAGCGTGACATTGAACTGCTGCGTGATGTTGGCCGTCGAGCCGGCGCCGGGGGTTCCGGTCGCGATGACGGTGATCGTATCCGCGCCAATCGTCGATCCACTGACGGTCTTCTGTCCTCCGCAGCCCGACAGACCCAGGCCGAGGATGCAGAGTCCCAGCATGAGCAGCGGACGCAGACCGCGCAGCAGCTTACGCCGGCGTCCCGCGAAACCCAGCAGCAGCGCCAGGGCCGGAATACCCGCCCACATCGCCTTCTGCCCCGTCGTCAACATGGCGACCGGTCCGGGCTGCTGCGTTGTGAAGGTGACCGCCACGAAGCTGGCCGTGTTGGCGCCGTTCGCGGTGAGTGAGGCGGGCGAGAAGGTGCAGCCCACGGTTGGGATCAGCCCCGTGCAGGAGAAGGTCACCGTACCGTTGTAGCCAAAGGTCGGCGTCAGGGTGAAGGTCTGCAAACCGTACTGGCCTTGAACCACCGTGACCGCCGGCGGGTTCGTGCTCGGGGTCAACGTGAAACCGGGCAGCGAGGATACGACGGTCAGCGAAGAGGCGGAGGACTTGGTGAAGTTCGTATCGCCCGAGTAGGTTGCGGTGATGACGTTGTTCGTGCTCTGGCCCACTACCGCGAAGGTGGTGGCGTAGGTTGCGACTCCGGCGGCGTTGATCGTCACCGGAGTGCCGAGCTGCGTGCCGTTGTTGAAGAATGTCACCGTGCCGGTGGGGATGCCGCCGGTCTGGGTGCCGGCCTGGGGCGAAACCGTCGCGGTCAGCGTAACGGAGGTCGTCGCCGATACGCTGGTCGAGGAAGCCGCAACCGTCGTCGCGGTGGTTGCCTGCACGACCGTCAGAACGCCCGGGGTTACGGTCACGTTGTAGTTTGCCGTTACAGCCGCAGGAGCCACGGCGGTGATGGGGTAAGTCCCGAGCGGCGAGCTGGTGACGGCCGTCGTGCTGTAGGTGATGCCGATCTGGTCGTTGTTCACCACGCCGGTCAGCGTGCCCGTCAGCGTGGGGTTGGCGGAGTAGTACGCCTTGGTCAGGCTGTTGACGACGACCGCGAGCGGCGCCTTCGCCAGCGTCACCGTGACCGGAACCGCGGTGCTGGGGCTCGAAAGCGTGTCGCCGGGATAGTTGGCCGTGATGGTGTGCGTGCCTGCACCGAGCGCCGGAACGCTCAGCGTGCCCGCTCCCGAGGTCAGGGTCACGGTGTAGCTTGCGGTGTCGACCTTGACCGTGACCGAGCCGGTGGCGGCAGGGTTGCCGCTGCCGGTCGAGACCGTGATGCCGATCGCGACGGTCTGGCCGTAAGTGCCGCTCGCCGGAGTGGCGGAGATAGTCGTGGTGGTCGCGTTCACCGGCGTAATGCCCGTGCCGTTCAGCACGATCTTCGGCTGCGTGACGTTGGTGGTCGAGAGCAGGTAGGTCGCGGTGCGCGCGCCGGTTGCGGTCGGCTTGAAGCCGGCCGTGAGCTGTAGTCCAAGACCCGCCGCGAAGCTCGTTCCGCCGGTCAGGGTGGTCGGGGTCAGGGTGAAGTCGGTGGTGTTGCCGGTGGCCACGCTGAACGGCGTCGTGAAGAGCACGGGCAGGTTGCCCGAGTTCACCATGTCCGCCGGAAGCGTAAGCTGCGTGCCGATCGGGTCGTTGCCGAAGGCAATCGTCGCGCCCGTGCGGTTGAAGGTGTAGATGGCCGAGGTGGAGTTATCCGCGACTGAGATATTGCCCGTGCCGCTGACCGCGACGCCCACCGGCGAGGTGAGGCCGCTGACGACGACGAGTTGATCGGCCGTGTTCAGTGTGCCGCTCTCGTTCGGAATGAAGACGATGCGACCGTTGCGGCTGTCCGCCACATAGACCGAACCGGCGGCGTCAACCGCGACAGCCGATGGAGACGAGAGGCCCGAGCCAAGCGTGATGGTCGAACCCACGCCGAACGGAATCTCGACGACGTTATTTGCAATCGTGTTCGCGACAAAGACGTTGCCGAACGAGTCGACCGCGAGGCCGGAGGGGCCGTTCAGGCCGGTGGCCAGGACTGTCTGGGTACCGATGCCTGCGAAGATCTCCGACACCTGATTGGCGGACTGGTCGGAGACGAAGACGTCGCCGAAGCCGTCGACCGCGATGCCCGAGGGCTTGGTGAATCCTGTACCGAGCGTAATCTGCGCGGAGCCGTTGGCCGGAACCTCGACGACCGTGCCGGTGGAGAGCGCTGCGTAGACATTCCCCGCCGCGTCGACCGCGACAGCCGAGGCCTTGGCGATCGTGCCCACGGTCGAGGCGACGCCGGCGGAGGTGAGCTTCACGACCGAGCCGGAGGTCGCATTGGGCAGCGCCGCGTAGGTGTTGCCCGCGCTGTCGAGCGCAATGCCGTTGACCGCGGAGAGGCCGGTCGAAGAGAGCGTGGTCTGCGTGCCGGGGTCGACGGAGAGAACCGGAGCCTGGCCGAGGCCGGTGAGGGAGAAGGTAACGGTCGAACCGAGCGAACTCTTCACGGTCAGCGGCGCGGTGCGGCCGCCGGGAGCGGCAGGCGTGAAGGTGACAGGCAGCACGCAGTCTTCGGTGTTGTCGGAGTTGACCGCGCCGCAGACCGCGCTGCCAAGGGTGAACTCGGTGAAGCCGGTGGGCAGTGCGTATGCGGCCGAAGTAGCCGGGGCATCGCCCGCGCCGAAGTGAATCTCAATGTTCTGGGTGATGGACGAGCCGGTCGCGGTCGCCGCGAACTGGGTTCCCACCGAGACCTTGCGGATCAGGCCGTTGCCCTGGTCGGCGACGTAGACGTTGCCGGCGGCATCGAGCGAAGGCTGATAGGGCTTGAACAGGGTGGCCTGGGTGGCGGGGCAACCATCGCCGATGGCGTCAGTCTTCGCCGAGCAGTAGGTCGCGCTGGCGCTGGCGGCGCCGGCGGTCTGCACAGCGGTAACGGCCTGGCCGGCGATCGGATAGATGATGCCGGTCGCGATGTCGACGCGATCGATGTAGCTGGAAGAGGTGGTCGCGTCGTAGACGCCGATGTAGACGTTGCCGTAGCTATCCGTCGCAACGCCGAAGGTGCTGGCAAGGCTGGTGGAAACTGCCGGTCCGCGCACGATGGTCGCGCTCTTGGTGAAGGCGCTGTTCGCGAAGGTAGACAGAATGCCGGTGGAGGCGCTGATGACACGGACATCGTACGGATATTCGTCGGCAATATAGATGTTGCCGGAGTTGTCCACGGCGATCTGGTAGGGGCTGTCGAGGGTGGAGCTGGGCGACTGACCGCCCGTCTTGCCATAGGCGGACGTGCATCCGGGAGAGGTGCCGATCGCGCAGCCGGCGCCCGCAATGGTATAGATATGTCCGGCTGCGATCGTGATGCCGGCGATGCTCGTCGACGTGCTCTGCAGGTTTACCGCTTCGACGGAGTTATTGTAGTTGTCCGCGATATAAAGGTTGCCGGCGCGATCGAAGGCGATGCCGTAGGGACGATAAAGCTGACCGGCGGTGGCGAGAACGCTGACGCCCGGATTGGCGGCGCCCTCCGCCTTGTAGCCGGAGGTTCCGGAGGCGTTCACGGGCGTGGTGATGATGCCGGTGGTCTTGTTGATCTCGCGCACCGCGCCGAGGGTGAAGTCGCTGAACCAGAGATTGCCTGCGGGATCGAACGCGATGCCTTCCGGTGCGGCGAGCTTGACCTGAGTCGCAAGACAGCCATCGCCCAGCGTTCCGGTGGCCACGAGCGACGAGCCGGAGGCGCAGGCCACACCGGCCGCCGGGGTGGCAGACGCGTTGCCGGCGATGGTGGTGATGACGCCGGTGTGGGCGTCCACGCGGCGGATGATGTTGTTCGTCCCATCGACGATGAACAGGTTGCCCTGGCTATCGGCAACGACGGCCCGAGTCAGGGGGATCGAAACCTGGGTCGCAAGACAACCGTCGCCATAGGCGTCGGTCGAGACGCGCGTCGAGCCAGCGGCGCAGGCGGCGCCGGCGGCGGGATTCGTTGCTGCTCCGCCCGCAACCGTGGTGATCGTGTACGGCAGAAGCTGGGGAGTCGCTGCGGCGGCAGCGGCAGGGGTAGACCCCGCAGAGGCGGCGCAGATTGAAACAGCGGCAAGAATCAGGCGGCGAGCAACAGCAAATGCGGAAGAACGGGACATGAATGCTCCGGGGGGTCTATGTAATTCGGTCCTGTGGGAGGCGAACTGCCCTCGACGGACTGGCTTAGTTAAGATTTACTGAATCGAAGTGCCAAGTATAGGGTGCTACAGGCGAAAAGTAGATAACAAAATTGTCATCGTTTCAGATTTTTTCTCGTCTTAAGACCGGCCGCTCCGGAATCTCCCGCAAATCGGAAATCCGGAGCGTTGGAAAGACGGTGCGCGCTACTGCACGGTCAGGTTGTAGGTCGCGGTGTGAGTCAGGGCACCATCGGTTGCGGTAATGGTGTAAACATAGCTGCCGGTTGGGGTCGGGGCTGCGGAGTTGCCGCCCGATCCACAGCCTGTCGTCCAGACCGAGACGGTCAGCAGTGCGAGGAAGAGCGCCGCACCGCGTAGCTTGCGACGGTTCGAGAACATCAGCACCGCACTTCCGAGTGCAACCAGCATCAGGATCGTCCCGCTGCGACCCGGAAGCCCGCCGAAGCCAGCGCCCGATGCCTTCGAGGTCGAGATCACGACATTCAGGTTGAGCGAAGGGATGAGATTCGTCGTTGGATTGAGCGCCAGAACCAGCGTGCCGGTGCTCAGCGCACAGGTCGAACCGGCCGGCGCGCCGCTGCAGGCGATCGCGACCTTCCCCGTATAACCGCCCAGAGAAGACAGCGTCAAGGTGGTAGAGGCGCTGGTTCCCGCGACGAGCGAACCCGCCTGCGACGTGGGGGTCAGGGCGAAGTCCGGCGCTGACTGCGCCGTGCCGCTGAGCGCGGTCGTAATCGTCGTCGAGACGGCGCCGATGGTGGGGGTGACCGTGAGCGCGCCGGTCAGCGCGCCCGCCGACGTGGGTGCGAAGACGACGCTGATCGTGCAGGTCGCCGATGCAGCCAGCGTCGCGCCGCAGTTGTTGGTCTGGGTAAAGTTCGTCCCGACGGAGATCGACGCGCTCGAAAGCGTGATCGCGGAGGTTGAGAGGTTGGTCAGCGTAACGGTCTGCGCGGCGGACGTCTTCCCGGTGATCGTCGTCGGGAAGGCGGCAGCGGCGGAGAGCGAGGCCTGCGCCGCGGCCGTGCCGTTGAGCGATGCGGAAAGCGTTCCGACGCCGGCGGGCGCCGTCACCGGGATCGACAGCGTGCCGGTCCGCGCACCCACGGCCGTTGGCCGGAAGGTGACGCTGATCGTGCAGTTGCCGAGCGACGCGACGCTCGTGCCACAGGTGTTGGTCTGGGTGAAGTCGCCCGTCGCGGCGATCGTACCGAGGGTGGCCGCCACGCCGCCGGTGTTCGTCAGCGTAATGCTCTGCGCGGTCGAGACGCCGCCCGCGACGAGGCTGGCAAAGCCAAGCGTCGAGGGGTTCAACGCTAGCGTTGCGCTGGCCGATAGACCCGTGCCGGTCAGGCTCGTCACCAGCGTCCGGTTCGTGATCGAGGAGGAGACGACCGTCAGGCTGCCGGTGCGCGCGCCCGTGGTCGTGGGGGTAAAGGCCACGTTGACGGTGCAGGTTGCGCCGGCGGCGACGGTCGTGCAGTTGTTGGTCTGGGCGAAGTCGCCGGTCGCGACGACGCTTGTAACCGTCAGCGCCGTGTTGCCGGTGTTGGTGAAGACGATCGGCTTGGTCGCCGAGGCGGTTCCCTGCGCGATGGAGCCGAAGTCCTGCGTGGCCGGGGTCAGCGTGGCGGTCGAGGTCTGGCCGCTCTGCAGCAGCGGGAAGTAAGCGACGCCGCCGTCGTGGTCCGAGGTGTTCAGCGGGGTCGTCGGATCGTTGTAGTTGATGAGCGGAAAGTCGGAGTCCTCGTGTACATAGAACAGGTGCGCGCCGGTGATGTTCGACGTGGTGAGAATATGGTCGAGGCTCTGGGCGTTGCCGATGTAGGTGTAGTCGTACTGCTGGGCCGGATCGGTGATGGTCGTGACCAGGTCGGTCATGTTGGGCGACACCAGGTTCGGTGTGCCGGTGATGACCGACTGCCCTGCCGCAACCGGGTTGCCGCGCACGACGCCGACGACATCGACATAACCGTCATTGAACGGGAAGGCGTTGTAGTCGCCCAGGGAGACGACGTGCTCGCCGTTGTTCTGATAGCCCTGAATCAGGTTGGCGAGGAACTCTGCCTGCGCCTCCTTCTTCAGACGGACGGTCGCGCCGGTGCTGGTCGTATCGTCCTCGCCGGTCAGCGCCTTCAGGTGGTTGCTGATGACGGTCACGGGATACGCCGTGTAACCAGGAATGTTGACGATGGCGTGCAGCACCAGCGGCGGACGATCGTTCAGCACCGCCTGCACGCCGGTGGAGTTGGTGAAGGTGGTCGCCTTGCCGAACTGGCTGACGTCCGAGACCGTGACGCGGTTCGGGCTGACCAGGAAGGCCGTGTTGATGCCGCTCGAATCGTTGCCTTGGATGAGATACGGCAGATACTTCGGATCAGTCTGACCGGCCGCGATGGCGTCGGTGCTGATCTTCGAGGCGAGCGCGGTCAGCGTGGAGAGCGTGCCCATCTCCTGCATGCCGACGATGTCGGGCGAGCCGAGCACGTTGCGGATGAGCAGCGAGAGCTTCGACAGGCGGCCTTGATAAGCAGGCGTGGTCAGCGTCAGGCCGCCGTTGCCGGGCGCGGTGTCGGAGTAGAAGCGCTCCACGTTCATGCTGGCGATGGTGAACTCGTTGGCCGCCGGCTTGGGCGCGACGACGACGGTCATCGGCGCGCCGAGCGTGCCGGGCGCAGCCTTGTCCGGAGCGAAGACAGCCGTGTTCGTCGTGAAGTCGAAGATGCCGAGGAAGTTCGTGATCGTCTGGTTGCTGGTCACGTTCAATGCCGCGCCGCCGAGGAAGGTGCTGCTGACGTAGATCAGCTCGGGATTGCCGTCGAAGCGCGGAACCGTCGCGGGCGTGCCGCTGGGCAGGCTGGGTTCGAGCACCGAGATGCCGGGCTCGACGAAGGGCCGCGCAACGCCGGTCACGACGCCCCAGAATGTTCCGTCGCTGGTGACGGTCTCGGTCGTCTCGGCCAGTGTGCCGCCGGTGGGCGCGGTGGTGGTGAAGCTGGGGATGAGCACACGCATGGACTGGTAGCGGAGGAACTGCTGGAAGCCGCCCGTCGGGCTGTCGTTCGCCGCGGTAAGGCTGACCGGCGTCGGCAGCGTGTTGCCGGTGGATACGACCGTCATGGTGACCGTGCCGTTGATCTCGGTCGCGGCCGTTGCGGAGCTGGACGACGTCACGCTGACCGTGCCGGTGACATTCAGTTCATTACCGACCACGACCGATGCGTTCGTGCCCGAGACGACAAAGATGCCTTCGGAGGTGGTGGGGTCCGCATCCTGCGCGGAGTCGCGCGCCTCAAGGTAGAAGCCGCCGTTGCCCAGCGCCGTGACGATGCCGGTTGTGGTGACCGTCTGGCCGAGGTAGGACGAGGCAGGCGCTCCGGCCTGAATCGTGTGGATCGGCGTGACGGCGGAGGTCGCGGTCACGGTGATTGCGAGCGTTGCGGAGGAGGCCTCGGCCTGCGCGTCGGTCGCGCTCAGCTTGACCGTCTTGACGCCCGCGGTGGCGCCGCTGCCGACGGTCGCGAGGTAGTTGAAGACATTGTCGCCGGCGGTCGTGTCGCCGTGGGTGCCGTCGTCGTAGAGCGGCTGGGTGGAGGAGCCGCCGAGGGTGCTGAGGTCGGCCGTGACGGCGATGCCGCTGCTGGTCGCGCCCTTGGTGACGCGCGCGGTGAACAAGGTGGTGCTGCCGACGTTGACCGTCGTGGGGCTGGCGCTGGCGCTTACGCCGAAGGTCGCCGTGCCGCTGCAGACCTGGGTGGCGGTGGCGGAGTTGCGCGGCACATCCGCGCCGACGGAGAAGTCCGCCGCGTTGTTATCGGTGTCGGTGCAGACATTCTTGCGGCTGGCGGAGGTAGTCGCGGTCAGCGTCGCGGTCGGAGCCAGACCCTCGGAGCAGGTGGCGGTCGTGCCGTAGCCCACGAAGTCGACGATCGCCGGATCGGCGGTCGGAGCGGCGGGGCAGCCGGTAAGCGCCACCGTTGAGCTTGACAGAGCGATCTGACCGGCGGTGCCGGAGAGCGAGATGGTCAACTGAGCGTCAGGCGTCGGAAGCGCGGCGCCCGAGCCCGCGGCGCTTGCGCCGACCAGATAGAACTGCCCCGGCTGAATGACCGCGCCCGAAGGGAGCGCGAAGGAGGTAAAGGCTCCCGTGCCGGTGGCCGACCTGTATTGCAGCGACCAGCCGGTCAGCGAGACCGGCGTCGTGCCCAGGTTGAAGAGCTCCACGTAATCTTCGCTCAAGTTCGACCCGGAGTTGCCGCCCGCACCGTAAACCTGACTGATGACGACCGTGTTCGACACGGCAAAGGCATCGTGTACGGCAAAAATAGAAAATACGAATACGATGAGCGCGCGGAGTACGCCCTGGGCCGAAAACTTGGTGTGCATGTCGCGATACTACATTCAGGAAAACTTAAGCCGCAACAAAATTCAGAGAATCGTGTCTAAAGTATTTCGCCGCTCGGCCAAACCGCTCTTGGGAACCTCTGATTAAGATAGGTCCGGGCTTTAGCCCGGACAATAAGCCCCGCAGAGTCAGTGGGGCTTTAGCCCCTGGGATATGGGTTGCGGACTTAATCAGAGCACCCCTTGAATGAGAGGACGATTTCGCGTCGATCAGAACCTTCGTAGTATGCTGAGTTTACCGCGCCAACCAGGCCACTGCTGCAACGTTCAGGGTTTGTCCTTCCTTCCGCGTTCGCATAGGATTCTCTTGCGGGTGTGCGCGGCGGGTCGGAGACCGGCCGCATGCTGCCAGTAGAAGATGAGGTTGATGAAGTGGCTTCGATAGCTGGTCCGCAGGATCTCCACAACGGACACCACCCGATGCAGGCGGTCACGCTACGCGAGGAACCCGGCCTGCTCCGCGCCGTGGGCATCGCCCTGCTGACCGCCGCTGGGTCGGCCGCGCTTTTTCCCATGTGGCAGAACGCATGGACGCTCTGGTCGGAAGATCCGCTGCGTTCGATCGGCGCCATCTTCCCCATCATCGCGCTGCTGCTGGTGCTCTGGCGCTGGCGACGGCTTCAGTTTCGCGGCCGGGGGAGCTACTGGGGTCTGCTCCTCATCGCGCTTTCAATCCTCGGCGCAAGGGTGTTCGACGCCGCCACCTTCAACGTCACACTCGGGGGACAGCGCTGGGGACTGCTTCACCCTGGCATGGTGCTCTTCTGTTACGGTATCGGCTGCACCCTGCTCTTCGGCGGCGTGCCGCTGCTGCGACGCGCCATCTTCCCGCTCTGCCTGCTGCTGCTGATCAATCCCGTTCCACGTTTCTTCAACACGGTGGTGGATCTTCCTTTGCAGCAGCTCGGCGCAGGCACTGCCCGCGCCTTCTCGCACCTCATCGGCCTGCGGCCCACGGGCGAGCAATTGAAGATGATGTTCGCACCCGACTTCGGCATGATGATCGTGCCGGGCTGCAACGGCGTACGCGGCTCGATCACCCTTGGCTACCTGGCGCTCATCTTCGGTTACACCCGTGGGCTTTCGGCGAAGGCGCTGGCCGTGCTGACGACCGGCGCCTTTCTGATGGGGTATGTGCTGAACCTGATCCGGCTCTGCACGCTGGTGATCTACTATAAAGTCGGCCTTTCGTGGATCGCGATCCAGAAGTACGGCGTCGAGATCGACTACGTCATCGGCTGCACGATCTTCCTCTTCGCCACGCTCGGCATCGGGCTTGCCGTGCGTTTCTATCAGCTTCGCGAAGGTTCTGGGGAACAGGCTCCCCCGGCGCTGCCGGCCTCGCCGGCCACTGGCTTCGCCCTTCGGGCGCTCTGCTTCGCCGCGCTGATCCTTGTCTTTCTGATTCCACAGGCGCGCGCGATCAACGCGGCGCGTCACACCGTCGAACCGACGGCGGCCGATGTGCTGGCCGCATTGCCGAAGCAGGTGGGCCGCTACACCCTGACCCGCACCTGGACCGAAGGCGACACCGCCAGGAAGGTCAATATCGTGCTCGGCGAATACCGCGCCGACGATGTAAAGGATGGCCGCTTCACGCTGGGTCTCTGGATCGGCGGCGGCAATCACTTCGTCGCCAACAGCAAGCTGTATCGGGATGTGCATCCGCAGTGGACCGGCGCCTTCGAGGCCACCGCGGCCTCTTCCCTGCCGGTGCGCTTCATCGGCAGCTTCTACGACGATGGCGTGAACCGCAGCTATGATGCTGAGACCGCCTGCATCGCGTCTGGCTGCCGCGAAAATCTGGTGATGGACCCCAAAACAGGCATCGTCTTCAGCTCGCCCGACCTCGCCGAACTCGCCGTTGCGCGCTCCACGCGCCGCCTGCCAATCCTTTTGCGGCGGGAGTGGACCGACGCCACCGTCCCTCAGACCGCGCAACGAGCGGAGTTTGAGGCCGACGCACGCGACTTCGTCGCCCACCTGCAGATTCAGCCGCTGGTTCAGAGCGTGGGCCATTGAGTCCCTCCGTGATGGCTGGCCGCCGCGGCGAAGTTGCCCTGCTATCGCTGGCTTCGGCTGCGTGGCTGTGCGGTTGCGGCGCCGCCGCGACCGAGACCGGCAACGCAGCGCTGCAGCCGTCGTCCCTCTCGATCGCGGGCACGGTCCATGGCGGTCAGCAACCCATCTCCGGCGCGTCGGTCTACCTCTATCAGGCTGGCGCGGCCGGCCCCGGCGTGGGCGCGTCCAACCTGCTCACCACCTCCGTCGTTACCGACAACCGTGGCGGATTCAAGATCTCCGGCGATTTCACCTGCCCGGCCGCGACCACGCAGGTCTACCTCGTCGCCCAGGGCGGCAACCCAGGGCTAGCCAGCGGCGCAACCAACCCGGCCATCCTGCAGATGGCGGCGCTCGGCGACTGCGGCGCGCTTAACTCGAACAGCTTCATCCAGATGAACGAGATCACGACGGTCGGCGCGGTCTGGGCGCTGCAGCAGTTCATGGGCGCTGGCGGGATCGTCGGAGCGAACCCCACCAATGCGACCGGCCTGCGCAACGCCTTCGCCAGTGCAGCCAACCTGGTCAACGTCGCCTCCGGCTCCACGCCCGGTGGAACTCTGCCCAACGGCGCGGTCGTCGAAACCGCCAAGATCGTCACGCTCGCCGATGCTATCTCCGTCTGCATCAACTCGGATGGCGGCGCCCCCTGCACAGCGCTCTTCGCGGTCTCGGGCAGCGGCCCAGCGCCCGCCAACACGTTGGACGCGGCGCTCTCCATCGTCCGCAACCCCGCCGTTCATGTCTTGGATGTCTTCAACCTAACCTCGGCGCTTAGCCCCTTTCAGCCAGCTCTCGCAGCGGCGCCGATCGACTGGACGATGTCGGTCGCGTACCAGGGCGGCGGGCTTGATCTGCCCACGGCACTTGGGGTGGACGCCTCTGGCAACGTCTGGGTCGCCAACTACTTCGGGAATGCCGTGTCGGAGTTCACCACCACCGGGTCGCCACTCGCCGCAAACGGCTTTGCCGGCCCCGTGCAGGATGTCTACGGCCTCGCCATCGACAGCGCCAGCAATGTCTGGGTGGCGAGCCGCGATACGCCCTACGCGGTCAATACCGCGGATGGCAGCCTCACCGTGTTCAATCAGGCTGGACAGGTCATCTCTGGCAGCGGCTTCACCGGCGGCGGCGTCTACTACCCGGGATCGGTAGCTGCGGATCCCGATGGAAACGTCTGGATCGCAGACTACGGAGATTCCGCCGCCACCCTGCTCACCCCCAGTGGAAGCGCGCTCTCGACCGGCTCCGGCTTCGGCGGTTCGCTGACACCCTTTCCGCTCGCCATTGCGGTGGACGCGCATCACAACGCCTGGCTCGCGGTCCAGGGCGGAGCGACGAAGATCGGCCCGGATGGCACGGTC
Organism: Granulicella rosea; assembly: GCF_900188085.1. GTDB lineage: Bacteria > Acidobacteriota > Terriglobia > Terriglobales > Acidobacteriaceae > Edaphobacter > Edaphobacter rosea. The sequence continues at coordinate 203,672 of NZ_FZOU01000002.1, read as the reverse complement.
GCGAACTACCGCTGTTGCGGCGATCCTTCGGGCATCGCGGTCGATCCGGGCGGAAACGTCTGGCTTGCAGACTATTACGCCTCCCGGCTGGTCGAGCTTTCATCCGCCGGCGCGGTGCTGGCGACGCCCACGATGGTCGGTGGGTTGCAGTATCCGCAGGGCATCGCCATCGACAGCGCCGGCTCGGTGTGGGCAACGAACTACCACGGGGGCTCCTTGACGGAGCTCGCTGGCTATATGAGCGCAACGCCCGGCGCCCCCATCTCGGAGAGCGCCGGCTTCGGCTCGGCCTCGGGCCTTGTGGAGCCCTTCGGCGTGGCGTTGGACGCCAGCGGAAACGTCTGGGTGACCAGCGCGGGAACGAACCAGCTCGTCGAGATCGTCGGCGCGGCCAGCCCCATCAGGACGCCGCTGCTCGGCCCCCCGCAGCAGCCGTAGTCTTCTAGGGGCGATGCTCTTCGACGCCCGTCGTATCGGCGATGAGCGCCAGATCGGCCATGCCAAGGAAGAGTCCGTGCTCGACCACACCGACCATGGCGCGAATCTCCGCCGCCAGCAGCTCGGGATCGGCGATCAGCTCCGGCCCGGAGGCGCAGTCGAGAATCAGGTTCCCTTCATCGGTGATGTAGAGACTGCCGTCCGCATGATGGCGAATCGTTGGGATGAGCGCAAGATCCTGAAGCTGCCGCGAGACCAGCGGCGCGGCCATGGGAATCACCTCGACCGGCAGCGGAAACTTGCCCAGGCGCTCGACGATCTTCGACTTGTCGGCGACGATGAAGAACTGCTTCGAGGCGCTGGCGACGATCTTCTCACGCAGCAGCGCGCCGCCGCCGCCCTTGATCAGCGCGAGACCGGGTGCGACCTCGTCCGCGCCGTCGACCGTCAGGTCGATGACCGGGTCGGCGTCGAAGTCAGTGATGGGGATGTTGAGTTCGCGGGCGAGCGTCTCACTGGCGGCCGATGAGGCGATCGCCCGAATCTTCAGACCGCTCTTCACCTTCTCGCCCAACACCTTGATGAACAGCGTCGCGGTCGAACCGGAGCCGAGACCGACCACCATTCCCTCTTCGATCAGGTCTGCGGCGCGTTGTGCGGCCACCATCTTTGCTGCCTGCTGTGCGTCACTCATGGCTTGGGTCTCCGAATCGTTCCTGTGTTGCGCCAAGGACGATTCTAAACGCTAAAGACCCTTGCTGTTGTGCCGCACATCCGCGCCGCGCACCCAGAAGATGACGTCTTCGGCGATGTTGGTCGCGTGGTCGCCGACGCGTTCCAGATTACGCGAGATGATGAGCGCGTTCAGGGACTGCGGCGTCAGTTCGGGACGCTCCTTGATCAGCGAGCTGAGCGAGTAGAAGGCCGCGTCGTTCAACTCGTCCACCTGATCGTCCAACTTCAGCACGGACTGCGCGAGATCGGCGTCGGCCTCGATGAAGGCCTGCAACGCCTTGCGCACCATGGCGGACGCCAGCAGAGCCATCTTCGGGATATCGATCGGCAGATCGATATTGGCGAAGGCGCCCATCTCGCGCACGCGCACGGCGATGTTCACGGCCTGATCGCCCACGCGCTCGAGGTCCGCGTTGATATGGATGACCGAGAGGATGAAGCGCAGGTCGATGGCCATGGGCTGCTCCATTGCCAGAAGGTCCAAAGCCATCTGGTCGATCTCGCGCTCCAGCTTGTTGATTGCCGGCTCGGAGCGGAAGACGAGTTCGCAGATGCTGAGATCGCGCGTGCTGTACGCTTCGATGGCGCGCTGGATGGCCTGCTCGGCCATACCGGCCATGACGAGAAGACGCTCTTTCAGGTCGTCGAGGCTCTGCTGAAACTTGATGCGCGCCATATCAGCCAAACCTCCCGGTGATGTAGTCTTCCGTCCGTTTGTCGCGCGGATTGGTGAAGATCTTGTGCGTCGAGTCGAACTCGACCATCTTGCCGTTCAGGAAGAAGCCGGTGTTCTCGGCCACACGCGCCGCCTGCTGCATGTTGTGCGTCACGATGACGATCGTGTACTGCGACTTCAACTGGAAGATAAGGTCTTCGATCTTCGAGGTCGAGACCGGATCGAGCGCCGAGGCGGGCTCGTCCATCAGCAGGACCTCGGGATCGACTGCGAGAGCACGGGCGATGCACATGCGCTGCTGCTGTCCGCCGGAGAGGCTGGCGCCGGACTTCTTCTTCAGGTCGTCCTTGACCTCTTCCCACAGCGCGGCCTGCTTCAAAGAACGCTCGACCGTCTCGTCAATGATGCGGCGATTGCGGAAGCCGTTCAGCTTCAGCCCGCTCGCGACGTTGTCGTAGATCGACATGGTCGGGAACGGATTGGGACGCTGGAAGACCATGCCGATGCGGCGGCGAATCTCGACCGGGCTCGCATCCTTGTAGATGTCGAGCTCGCCCATCTTCACGACGCCCGTGGCGCGCGCGATGGGGTTGGTCTCGTGCATGCGGTTCAGGCAACGTACGAAGGTCGACTTGCCGCAGCCGGAGGGGCCGATGAGCGCCGTCGCATGGTTGGCCGGGATGTGCAGGTTAATATCCTGCAGCGTGTGTGTCGACCCATACCAAGCGTTCAGATCCTGTACCTGAATTCCGACTCCCACTAGTTGCCTCCCTTTAATGCGCCGCGGCTGGCGAATACACGTACAAGTGTGACTGAAACCATAATCATGACGATCAGAACAAGCGAGCCGGCCCATGCCAGGCGGTGCCATTCGTCGTAGGGCGAGATGGCATACACATAGATCTGCAACGGCAGCGCGCCGATGGGCTCATTCAGCTTGACGCTCCAGAACTGGTTGCCGAAGGCCGTAAAGAGCAGCGGCGCCGTCTCACCCGCGACGCGGGCAAAGGCCAGCATGCAGCCGGTGATGATGCCCGGCGAAGCCGTCCGCAGGCTGACCGAGAGCACCGTGCGCCACTTCGGCACGCCGAGGCCGAGCGCCGCCTCGCGGATCGCATGAGGCACCGTCGAGAGCATCTCCTCGGTTGTACGCGTGATCGTCGGCACCATCATGATCGCCAGCGCCACGCCACCCGCGAAGGCCGAAAAGTGCTTCTGGCGCATGACGATCAGCGAGTAGATCGCGATGCCCATCACGATCGAGGGCACGCCGTTCAACACGTCTGCCGTGAAGCGAATGGCGTTCGCGAGAAACTTGCCGCGTCCGAACTCCGACAGGTAAACACCCGCCGCGATGCCGATAGGAATACCCATCAGGCTGGCCAGGACGAGGATGATGCCGGAGCCGACGATGGAGTTCGCCATGCCGCCGCCCTCTTCGCCCACCGGAGCCGGAATCTTCGTAAAGAAGTTGAAGTTCAGCGAGCTTGCGCCCTTGTAAAGCAGATAGACGAGGATCGCGACCAGCGGTGCGATGACGATGACGGTGGCTAGAATCGCCAGTCCGGAGACGACGATGTTCGTCACCTTGCGGCGCGAGCGGTGAAAGCGCATGACCGGCGTATCGAAGTCGATCGGCGGCCGCGGTGGAAGCATGGGTGTGGAGCTCATCTTAGGAGACCCTCGCCGGTGCGCCGCGCGTCACGGCCCAGACCAGCAGCCGCGCGATGGCGTTCACGATAATCGTTACAAGGAAGAGCGCGAGGCCGATCTCAATGAGCGACGAAAGGTACAGGTCGCCGGTAGCCTCGGAGAACTCGTTGGCGATGACGCTTGCCAGCGTGTTCCCGGGCGCGAAGAGCGAGTGTGCGATCTCGGCGTGGTTGCCGATGACCATCGTGACGGCCATCGTCTCGCCCAGCGCACGGCCCAGTCCGAGGATGACCGCGCCCACGATCCCGATGCGGGCATTGCGCAGCACGCCGGTGCGAATCATCTCCCAGCGCGTCGCGCCGAGCGCCAGCACGGCTTCGCGCTGATGGTTCGGCACCGAGAGCATGATGTCGCGCGTGATCGACGAGATGATCGGCAAAATCATGATCGCGAGGATGATGCCCGCGGTAAGCAAGCCGACGCCGAAGTTCGCGCCTTCAAAGAGATGCGTCCATCCGAAGTATTTCACCAGGAACGGCCCAAGCTGATCGCGCATGAGCGGCACCAGCACGAAGACCGCCCACAGACCGTAGACGACGCTGGGGATCGCGGCCAGCAGTTCGGTCAGGAATGAGATGGGCGCGCGCAGCGGACGCGGGCAGAGCTCCGAGATGAAGACCGCGACGCCCAGCGCCAGCGGCACCGCGATCAGCAGCGCCAAAAACGAAGTAGCCAGCGTGCCGAAGATGAATGGCAGCGCGCCGAACTGTCCGCTGACCGGATCCCAGTCGGAGGTCGAGAAGAACTTCAGCCCGAACTGCGCGATTGAAAGATGCGAACTCTTGATCAGGATCGCCGCGATGAAGATGACGATCGCGAAGATGCTGCATGCGCAGAGCAAAATGACGCCCGCGAAGCTGTTGTCGGCAAAGGCGCCGCTGCCGCGCTGCGACAGGAAGCGGCGAATCTCGGAGGGCTCGGGCGGCGGAGCCTGCGGCGTACCGGGCGCCGGCTCCTGCACGAAGTGCGAGACAATCAGCGCCGGCGGAGTGGAGGAATCGGAGTTCACGTTATGGTCGGCGGTCATGCGGTCCAGGGTAGTGGAATGATCTTCTGCTCTGCTCATGTTCAGCTTACTCCCTGCCTTCCATGGAGAGCCTTAATGCGAGATGACAATCGCCGCACGGCCCCGAAAAGACCGTGCGGCGAACCTTCAACTCAGACTACTTGATTCCGGCAACCGTCTGCTTCACCCGATCCGCGACAGCCTTGGGAAGCGGAGCATAGGTCATCTGCGCGGCTTCAGCCTCACCGGTCGAAAGCATCCACTCGAGGAAGCCTTTGATCGCCTTGGACTTGCTCGCGTCGGTCGCCTGCACGGGAATCAGCAGCCAGGTAAACGAGGAGATCGGATACGCATTCGCGCCCGGAGCGTTCGTGATCGACACACGGTAGTCGGCGGGGATCGTCGCGCCCGCCGCTGCGGCGGTCACGCCGTCGGTCGAAGCCTCGATGAACTTGCCAGATGCGTTCTTCACCTTACCGAACGGCATGTTATTGCCGCGCGCATAGATCAGCTCGACATAGCCGAAGGAGTTCGGAGCCTGGCGAACCATGCCCGCTACGCCTTCATTACCCTTCTGGCCGATCCCGGTGGGCCACTTCACGCTGGTGGCCGCGCCGACCTTCGCCTTGAAGTCCGCGCTGACCTTCGAGAGATAGTCGGTGAAGATGAACGAAGTGCCCGATCCGTCCGAACGGTAGACAGGCAGGATCGCCGCCGCCGGAAGATTCACGCCGGGATTGTCCTTGGCAATGCGCGGGTCGTTCCACTTGCTGATCTTGCCGAGATAGATGTCGGCGATCACGTCGCCCGAGAAGTTGAGCTGCTGGCTGACGCCCTTCAGGTTGTACACCGGAACGACGGCGCCCAGGACGGTCGGAATGTGGATCGTCTTCACCTTCGCCGACTTGATCGCGTCGTCCGACATCGGGCCGTCGGTCGCGCCGAAGTCCACAGTGCCTTCTGAAACCTGGCGGATGCCGCCACCCGAACCGATCGACTGATAGTTGATCTTCACATCCGGATGCAGCTTTGCATACTCGCTGAACCAGCGGGAGTAGATCGGATACGGGAAGGTTGCGCCCGCGCCGTTGATGTTCTGCGCGGAGGCCGTCGCCGCCGCGATCGCCAGAAGACCTGCTGCCAACAATTTAACTCTCACCATTCCTCCTCGGAATTTACTGCACAAAGACCGTCTGTTTGACTAGGAATAGTCTGCGGGAGCTATGTTACGGCAAGGTTACATCTGCATAAAAGAGCGAAGAATCAACAGTTTGGCGGCAATCCGAAGGATCAGGAGACGGGATAAAGCGCTTTGGGCAGCGTGAAGAGGAAGGTGCTGCCGACGTTCATCTTGCTCTCGGCGCGGATGGCACCGCCCTGCGACTGCACAATATGCCGTGCAATCGCGAGCCCCAGTCCGGTGCCGCCGGACTCCCGCGAGCGCGTCTTGTCGACCCGGTAGAACCGTTCGAAGATGCGGTTCAGGTGCTCGTACGCGATGCCCTGGCCGAAGTCGCGCACGCGGAACTCGACTCCCTCGATCGGCTCCTGCACCTCATGGCAACTGACGATCACGCGACTGCGCACATCTCCGCGCGACAGCCCATACTTCACCGCGTTCTCGATCAGATTGCCGAGTACCTGCATCACGGCGTCGACGTCCGCGTACACCTGCATGGAGGTCACCTCGCCGATCTCGATGTCGACCCCGCTGCTGCTCTCGGCGACCAGGCCGCTCATCGCCTTGACAGCGTCCTGCACCAGCACACTCGCGGCGACCGGCGCCGGATGCAGCTCCTGACTGGCCGACTCGACCCGCGCCATCACCAGCAGGTCCTCGGTCAGGCGATTCATTCGCGTGGCGTTCTTGAGGATCGTCGACAAAAACTCACGCGCGACCGGACTCAGCGTCTCGTGGTCCAGCAGCGTCTCGACGTAGCCCGTGATCGAAGTCAGCGGCGTGCGCAGCTCGTGCGATACGTTGGCGACAAAGTCCCGCTGCGTCCGCTCGACCTCCTCCACGCGCGTGATGTCGTGCAGCACGGCGACCGCTCCCCCACCCGGCATCGGCGCGGCGTTTACCTCGTAGATGCGACCGGGAACCAGCGAGGTGGAGCGGCGCACACAGACGTTGCGCTCCTTGAGCACGGAACCGACGCAGTCCAGCACCTCGGGGTCGCGAACCGTCTGGACCAGCGCCCGGCCGACCCGTACGGCGCCCGAGAGCGTCGCCCCGGGAATAAGCCGCTGCATGCGCCGATTCGTCCACTGGATGCGGCCGTTCACGTCCACCGCGACGACGGCGTCCTGCATGGAATCCAGCAGACCTTCAAGCTCGCGACGGCTCTCCGCAGCCTCCAGCAGCGCGTTCTGCACCGAACCCGATGCGGCCGCAAGCGCGCGCGCCAGTGCGTCGAAGTCGCTGTAAGCCGGGTTCACCGGCGTCTGACGGCCTTCGACCAGCGAGTTGGCCGCGCGCTGCATGGGCGCCAGGTTGCGACGGAGCGAAAAGACCGTCCACAGCGCCATCGCCGCAGCCAGCAGCACCAGCAGTGCGCCCACCATGTAATTCGCCAGGTGAATGTAGCGATGGACCAGCACTGCGACGAGGATGGCAAGCAGCATCCGGCCAAAGAGATTGAGGAAGAGACTACGCGTCATGAATGATCTCCCCTCCTCTCTGCCTCGAACTCCTGTCATCCTGAGCGAAGCGAAGGACCTGCTTTCGTTTGCCGCACCCGCAGATATTCATGCCGCCCCGCAGCGAAACGCAGATCCTTCGACTACGCTGCGCTGCGCTCAGGATGACAGGCTCGTGGTCATTCAAACTGTAAAAACTACTGTGCCACAACCTTCGGAATCTCGAAGCGATACCCTGCTCCTCGCATCGTCTTAAGATAGCGCGGCAGCTCGGCGTCGTCCTCGATCTTCTCGCGGATGCGCCGCACGTACACGTCGACAGAACGCGGCGTGACGAAGCGTGCATCGCCCCAGACGGCGTCCAGCAGATGGTCGCGGCTGAAGACCCGTCCCGGATGCCGGGCAAGGTAGTCGAGCAGGCGGAACTCAGTCGCGGTCGTCGTCACCAGCTCGCCGCGAACGCGCAGTTGCATGGCGTTGGCGTCGATCTCGATATGCTCGAACCGGACGACCGACGGCGCCGTGGGCCGCTCGAAGCGCCGCAGAACGGCCTTCACCCTGGCGACCAGCTCGCGCGTCGCGAAGGGCTTCGTAATATAATCGTCCGCTCCCAGCTCCAGGCCGTGGACGCGGTCGTTCTCCGCCGCGCGCGCAGTCAGGAAGATAATGGGTACGACGCTCAGGGTCGGGTTCGAACGCAGACGCCGGCATAGATCCAGACCATCGCCGCCAGGAACCATGATGTCCAGCAGAAACAGCGACGGTGGTTGGCGCTCCGCGTCCGAAAGGATGGAACCGATGGCGAGGTACGGCCGGACGGTGAAGCCCGCGCCCTCCAGGTGATACTGCACCAGCCGGGAGATGTCGGCCTCATCTTCCAGAACAAAGATTGTCTGACTCAAATGTCGTTCCCTCTGCGATCTTCTTCGGCCGCGCCGGCGAGTTGCCGCAGGGCAGGCCTCTGCCAGCTTAACCGATCTCCCGGCGCTCCAATGCGAACGTACGATGAATCGTTTGCACAGGCTATGACCTGTAAGAGTTAGTGACGGAAGGACAACACACGATATTCTGGTTGCGTCGACAGCCAGGTTACCGTAGGTTACCGGAAGAGCGACTGCGGAGAGAAGTGCGGTTATGAGCAAACGCGAGCACCTGATCCTGTGCGTGGATGACGAGGTCGTTGGCCTGCATGTGCGCCGGATTCTGCTGGAGCGGGCCGGGTACAAGGTGCTGACCGCGCCCGACGGACCGTCTGGCCTCGAGATCTTCAACCGCGAGCCGGTGGAGGCCGTGGTGCTCGACTACTCCATGCCCGGCATGACCGGCGACGCCATCGCGAGCGTCATGCGGCAGTCCAAACCCGGCATTCCCATTCTTCTTCTTACCGCCTATGTCGGTCTATCGAAAGAGATTACATCGCTGGTCGATATCGCCATGACCAAGGGCGAAGGCGCTCCCGTGTTGCTGCAAAACCTCAACAGCCTGCTCCGCGAAAACCAGGCATCCTAACCAGAGCAACTCTGCCAGCCGGGAGTATCGTCGTGAATCTGGATCAGTTCAACCGAATTCTGCGCCAGGTGCTGATTCTGCCGGTCGTCGCACTGGCGCTGATGGCGGCGGCTCTTTATTGGCAGATGCACGACGCCAACCAGACCGTGAACCTGATCCAGGCTTCAAGCGGCTGGATTAATCAGGCGGCGCTGGTGCAGAGGCTGGTCGTCGATCAGGAGAGTGGGCTGCGCGGCTACGGCATCACTGGCGACGCCGTCTTTCTGCAACCTTATTTCGAAGCCACCAATCGCCTCCCCGCGATCTTCGACGGTCTCGAGGCGGGGGCCGGCACGCCCGAGCAGAAGGCGGCCGTACTGAACCTGCGCGGCGCCTGCCAGGAGTGGCAGGAGGGATTCGCCGTGCCATTGATCGCCACCCTGAAGGCCGGCGGCCAGACCAATGACGTCACATTGAATCTACAAGGCAAGCAGCAGATGGACAAGATTCGCCTGCTCGAGACGGCGATCTTCCGCAGCGCCGCCGCTCGCCGGGATCAGCGCATCCGCCAGTACCAGCAGCAGATGCGGAGCATGGCGATCTATCTCGTGCTGCTGGCCGTGGTAGTCGGACTGATGATCGGGCTCTACATGCGACGTCAGCTCCAGCAGGTCTCGGACGCCTTCCGGAAGTCGCTGAATGTGATCCGTCAGCGCGCAGACGAGACCTTCCGCTCGGAACAAAACCTGCGCACCACGCTCGCCTCCATCGGCGACGCCGTCATTACCTGCGACGCCGACGGTAAGGTGTTGACCATGAACGCGGTCGCCCAGAACCTGACCGGCTGGACCGAACAGGAGGCGCGCGGCGTGGCGCTCAGCAAAGTCTTCGAAATCTTCGACGAGAGCACGCGCGAGCCGGTCGAGAACCCGGTCGCCAAGGTGAAGCGCCTGAACCGCATCGTCGCGCTCGCCAACCACACCGTTCTGCGCCGCCCGGATGGCAGCGAAATCCTGATCGATGACAGCGGCGCGCCGATTCGCGATCAGAGTGGCGCGCTCTCGGGCGTGGTGCTGGTCTTCCGCGACGTGACGCTGCAGCGCAAGTCGCAGGCGGCGCTCCTGGCGAACGAGAAGCTGGCGGTTGCGGGCCGGCTGGCGGCGACCATCGCGCACGAGATTCACAATCCGCTGGACTCGGTCTCGAACCTGCTCTTCCTCATGGACGGGCAGGCCACGCCGGAAGAGTCGGCGGAGTTCCTGCAGATCGCCAAACAGGAGCTCTCGCGCGTGACCCAGATCAGCCGCGCCATGCTGAGCCTTTACCGCGAGGCCAAGGCGCCGGTGACGATCGACCTGAAAGAGATGCTCGAGTCCATTCTGCTGTTGATGGACCGGCGCTTCCTCGATACGGGCGTCACGGTTGCGACGGACCTGCCCCCCGGCCTGCAGGTGCGCGGCTTTCCCGCCGAACTGCGCCAGGTCTTCACCAACCTGCTGACGAACGCGGCCGAGGCGGCGGGCGAGGGCGGCAAGCTGCAGCTCATCGTCCACCCCGCGCCGGCCGGCTTCGACGAGAACGGGCACTCGCTGCCGTCGGGCGCGGTCGTGGTCATCAGCGACAACGGACCGGGCATCCCTGAGCCGGTCCGCAGCCAGCTCTTCCGGCCGTTCTTCACGACCAAGGGCGAAAGCGGCACCGGCCTCGGCCTGTGGGTCAGCAAAGGCATCATCACGAAGCACGGCGGGACCATCTCGATCGGCAGCGACACCAGCGAAGAGCACCACGGCACGAGCATCTCGGTCTTTCTGGCCTTCGATCCGGTGATCCAGTTGGGCGGCGATTGAAGCATCTGTCTTCACTCGAAGAGGATCTGCTGTTGCATTTGTGGTGCAATCCAACCGGATAAGCTACAATGATGTAGATAAGTCGCGCGGATTTCCGGCCGTTATCGGACCCGGCTGCGTCATTTTTGGTGTACACTTAGATGTCAGAGTTCATTACAGGAAAGTAGTCCATGTCCATTCATCCAATCATGCAGAAGCTGGCCGCCAAATACGAGCGGACCGATCTACCGTCATTTGCACCCGGCGACACCGTCCGCGTTCAGGTCAAGATTAAAGAAGGCGAGAAGGAGCGGCTGCAGGCGTTCGAGGGCATGGTCATCGCATGCCGCCGTGGACCGCAGGGCACCTTCACCGTTCGCAAGATGAGCTTCGGCCAGGGCGTCGAGCGTATCTTCCCCTTCAACTCCAAGGTTGTCGACAAGGTCGAGAAGGTTCGTTCCTACCAGGTTCGCCGCTCGAAGCTCTTCTACCTCCGTGGTCTGCGCGGCAAGGCTGCCCGTCTGCGCGAGGTCGAGCGCGCCCGCTAGTCTTTCCCTTCTTTCATGTGAAAAGCCACGACCCTCGGGCCGTGGCTTTTTTATGCCCGTCAGCAGGTTTACTTCGCGGACTCCGGCGCTGCAGCGGGGGCTGCCGCAGGAGCGGGTTCCGGCGCCGGGGCGGCAGGAGGAGCCTCTACAGCCGGTGCAGGCGCGGACACCGCAGCCACGGGAGTTGCGGAAACTGGAGCAATGGGCTTCGGCGGCGCCACGCATGGCGGCAGACCCTTCGGGTTCGGCGGCGCCGGTCCGGGGCCGGGTTTGATCGGCAGGCAAGGCTTTGCCAGATCCACCGGACGCAGATTCTTCGGAAGCGGCGGCGCGGTGGCTGCGATTCCCTTCGCCGCGACGTTCGGCTTCGATCCCGGCCACAGGTACGGCGCATGCACGTCGTAGCCGTAGCCGACCGTCGGGTAGGTCGAGGGGTAGGTGTAAGTGGTGTCGAGCAGCACCCATGCAGGCAGAGGCTTCTTGCCCATCAGGCGGTTGTCGGAGGCCAGCTCCAGCACATGACCGTCCACCTTCACAATGATGCTGGAATCCTTGAACGCGTCAGCCTGCTCCTTGCCGCCCGGAAATGGCGCATTCGAGACGACGGTCGTCCCCATCCCGGGAACGGAGATATAGAGGAACTTGAAGTCGGGGATGTCGTAGTTCAGGGCGGCGCGGCTGGTCCAGCCGTCGACCGTCAGGATGCCGCGCGTGATGGTGACGGGATAGAGCTTCGGCGGCTTCTCTTTTTTCTTCTTCTCCGGCTTCCCTCCCTTGACCGGAGTCAAAGCGGGCAGCGGTTTGCCGTCCGGACCAAGTACCGGCGGCTTGACCGCAGCCGGAGCCGCGGCAGCATCGGCAGGGGGCGCTGTCACCGGAGCCGCATCGGCTGGCTTTTCCTGCTCCTGCGCCACCGGAGCCGCCGGCGGGGCGGTTCGCTGAGCGTTGCCAGGAGTATTTGCGACAGACAGAAGTACAAGCAGAACAGCGGCGGCAAGGGGGGACAGGAACGCGCGCACGGAGAACCTCCAAAGGCAGACAGACGGTTGGTGGGCAGGGAGTAAAACGGTACCGATGAGGGCGGTCCCCGTTTGAGTGAAGAATACGCGATGCCGCCTGTGAAGAACCGTCTTTTTTCATGACGAAGCGATAAACTCTATGCAGCGCATGAAGATTTCCTCTCCAGTTTCCGACACGAAGTCCAGGCGCACGCCAAAGGTCGTCCCGTCCCCGGTTGGCAAGCAGACGGCCAAGCAGAAGATGCTCCGCCAACTGGTCTGCAGCGACGCGCCCGAGCAGGCTCTGCGCTATCGCGGCGCGCAGTCGATCGCCGGAGTGGACGAGGTGGGACGCGGCAGCCTCTTCGGTCCGGTCGTCGCCGCCGCAGTCATCCTGCCGGAGTGCATGGACTCGCTCGCCGGCGCGGGGCTGCGCGACTCCAAGCAGTTGACCCGCGAGCAGCGCGAGGAGCTGGACATCGAGATTCGCCGCATCGCGCTCTGCATCAGCGTGGCCGAGATCGACGCCGCGACCATCGACCGGGTGAACATCTACCAGGCGACGCGGCTGGCGATGCTGGCCGCAGTCGAAGGTCTGTCGCTTGCGCCCGACCACCTGCTGATCGATGCGATGCGGCTCGACCACCCGTGCGCGCAGACGAAGCTGATCTACGGCGACTCGCTCAGCCTGTCGATCGCGGCTGCGTCTGTCGTCGCGAAGGTCCACCGCGATGCGATGATGCGCGACCTGGACGCGCTGCATCCGGCGTACGGCATCGCCTCGCACAAAGGTTACGGTACGCCCGCGCACCGGCGCGCGCTGGTGGAGTTTGGCCCGACGCCGCTGCATCGTATGACCTTTGCGCCGGTGCGCGCGGCTGCCGGGCTCGGCGCGCCTGGCGAAGAGTTGATTTTCGATGATGGACTGCTGGACGACGATGTTCTCGAAGAGTTGAAAGAAGGAGCCGCATGGGCCTGAGACTGCTTTGCATTGTGGCGCACCCGGACGACGAGTGCTTTGCCTTTGGCGGCGCGCTGGCGCTGGCTGCGGACCGTGGCGTCGAAACGACCGTCATCTGTCTGACCGATGGGCAGGCGGCGACCTATCGCGGCGATGCCGCCTCGGGCGAAGAGCTGGGCAGGATGCGCCGGCAGGAGTTCGTCGCATCCTGCCAGGTGCTGGGCGTCGATCACTACGAACTGCTGGACTACCAGGACGCACAGTTGGAGTTCGCGAACTTCTCCCACACCGCCGCGCGGCTGGTCGAAAAGATTCGCGCCTTCAGGCCGCACGTGGTGCTCACCTTCGGCCAGGACGGCGCGGTAAACACGCATCCCGATCACACGATGGTCTCCTGCTTCACCAGCGCAGCCTTCCACTGGGCGGCGTCGGCGAAGCGCTTCCCGGAGCTGGGCCCGACACACACCGCCGCGCGCCTTTATTTTCTGTCGACCAACTTCTTCATGGAGGGCCGGCCCACACCGCTGCCCGCGCCTTGGACCGCGGCGCTCGACGTACGCAGCGTACTCGCGCGCAAACAGGAGGCCTTCCGCCGCCACGTCTCGCAGGCGCCTCTGGTGGAGCAGACCAAATCCATGTTCGAGCGCTACGGCAAGGCGGAGTTCTACACCCTGGCCGCCGCCACGGAGCCGCAGCCGGCCGAGCAGGTTACCGACCTCTTCGCGGGGCTGGAGGGCTAGTTTCGCTGCCTGGAGGCGCGGCTGAGATTTGTTGGGGCCATCGATTTTTTGGAAGTCCTGAAGACTAGTTTCCCTATTGGCGCTTTTCGCGATAGACTTCGTGGTCTGGAGCGTGAACATGTCCGAAATGCATCAACGTTGCGGCATCCCTCTTGCAGAAGCCACCGACCCGCACGTCCTCTTCGACTGCTGGATGAAGGACGCGAAGGCCTCCGAGCTGAACGACCCGAACGCCATGTCGCTCGCGACCGCGACGCCCGGCGGCGTTCCCTCGGTGCGCATCGTGCTGCTAAAGCGTTTCGACGCCTCCGGCTTCGCCTTCTACACCAACGGCGAGAGCCGCAAGGGCGGCGAGTTGCGCGCCAATCCGCACGCCGCGCTCTGCTTCCACTGGAAGAGCCGCCACCGCCAGGTACGCGTGGAGGGCACGATCACGGAGCTTCCGGCAGCCGACGCCGACGCCTACTTCGAACACCGGCCGCGCATGAGCCAGGTCGGCGCATGGGCCTCGCAGCAAAGCCGCCCGCTGGCCAGCCGCGAGGAGCTGGAGTCGCTGACGAAGCAGGTCGGCGAACGCTTTCCCAAAGAGGTTCCGCGGCCGCCATACTGGACCGGTTTCCTGCTCACCCCCAGGACGATCGAGTTCTGGCAGGAGGGCGACTTTCGCCTGCATGACCGCATCCTATTCACCTGTGGCGCGGACGGAAGCTGGGGCAAAGGCCGCATATTCCCCTAAGCGCCGATCTGACATTGGATGTAGCCTGAACACATGAACAGCCTTACACCGCAGGACACGCAGGTACTTCGCGAGGCAGTCGCGCGCCTTGAGAAACAGAGCTTCGCCATGACCGTCGCGGCGAAGGTCGGCATGCCGGTCGAAGGTTTAGTGCGGCTGCTGCCCGCGCCGGTCCAGCACAAGGTGGGCGGCGCGGTGAACAAGGCGCTGGAGCAGTGTCTGCAGGTCGCGCTGGCAGCCGGGCGCGGCGCCCTGCCCACGGCTCCGCGGAACCGGACCCATACATTGTTGACCGCCGCGACCGGCGCCGCCGGGGGCTTCTTCGGCTTGCCCGGCATGCTGGTCGAGCTGCCCGTAACGACGACGCTGATGCTCCACTCCATCGCCGAGATCGCGCGCAGCCACGGCGAGGACCTGAATCAACCCGATGCCGCGCTCGCGTGTCTTGAAGTGCTGGCGCTCGGCCCGGACGGCAGCCAGAACGACTTGATCGAGAGCGCGTACTACACCACCCGTGCGGCGCTGGCGCAGGTCACGCGCGACGCCGTCGCCTATCTCGCGCAGAAGGGCGTGGCGAAGGAGGGCACGCCGGTGCTGGTCTCGTTCCTGGCGAAGATCGCGGCGCGCTTTGGACTCGAGGTCAGCGAGAAGGCTGCGGCCCAGCTCGTTCCGGTAGCTGGCGCGGTGGGTGGGCTGGCGTTGAACGTGCTCTTCACCCAGCACTTCCAGCAGATCGCCGAGGGCCACTTCGCCGTCCGCGCGCTGGAGCGGCGTTATGGCCCCCTACCCGTGCGGCACGCATACGAGGCGTTGCAGGCTTCGGCGTAGCCTCTATTCCGGCACAACCCACGCGACGCGATTGCGTGCGAGCGTCATCGTCGCCTTCGCGTTCCCGCTCACCTGCTCCGCCATCTTCGGATAGGCGGCTTCGACCTCGGCGGTCTTCGCCCACATCGGCGTGTCCACCAGCTTGTACCCGTAGGTGACGTTGCTCTCGAGGAACCCGTTGGCCTGCACGGGAGGCGTGGAGCTGACAATGCTCGTTACCTGCCGGTGTCCGTAGCAGAGGTGCGTTCCCGCGCGTTCGCCTGTAGTCGTCAGGGTGTAGCGTGTGATGTGGATCGCCGGTTCCTTCTTCGCTTCGAGGATCTGCGCGGCGACGAGCGAGTCCATCTGCTTCGTCTGAGCGGCGTCGGTCGTCTCCAGCGGAAAGTGGACCGAGCCGTCGAGCAGGCACTCGGGGTGATCGACGAACCAGGCATTCAACGCGGCGGTATAGTTCTCCGGCGTCGCGGCCGTCTTCGAGTTACAGGCAGTCAGCAGCACGACCAGCACGGCGGATGAGGCAAACAAACGCTTGACCATAGCCCTCATGGTACGCCTGCGCATGCTCAAGGCCGGGTGAAGTCGATAAACGCGTGGACCGGATCGGCGTTCGCCAGCGTGACCGTGACGGTGTCGCCGACGTCCAGACCCTCGGCCCCGCGGATGATCTTGCCCTCCACCGGCGGATCGAAGACACGGACGAAGGTGCCCTTGTCCTTGGCGCCGGTGATGACCCCGTGAAACTGGTGGCCGATGCTGGATTGCAGACCGACGGCGGCGACGCGCTTCTGCATGGCGCGCTCGACCTTGCGTGCGGCCGAGTCGCGCTCGGTACAGTGCTGCGCGATGGCGGCGAGTTCGTCGTCGGTATAGGGCGCGGGCGTGCCGGCGAGCATCGCCTTCACCACGCGCTGCGTCACGAGATCGGCAAAGCGGCGATTCGGCGCGGTGGAGTGCGTGTAGTCGAGCGCAGCAAGGCCGAAGTGTCCCGGCTGGTCGGGCTCGCCGCCACGCGCGAGCACATACTCCCCTGGCCCCATCAGCTTGATGATCGAGAGCGACAGGTCGGGATAACGCAGCGGGTCGGCCGCGCGCTGCGCCTGCAGGAACTGGTTCAGCGCAGCGGAGTCGGGCGTTGCGGGCAGCGTCGTTCCCTTCGCCGCGACCAGCGCCACGATGCGTGACCAGCGCTCCGGCGAGCGGACGACGCGGCGGATGCTCGACCGGCCCGACGCACGCAGCGTACGCGCCATGGTCTCGTTCGCGGCGATCATGAAGTCGGCGATCAGCTCGCCAGCGCGATTCTGCACCGAGGACCGCAGCGCCTGCACCTTGCCGTCGATGACGACGGGATCGGCCTCGGCGCGGCTGAAGTCCAGCGCGCCAAGCTGAATGCGTTGCGCACGCAGCAGCCGAGAGGCTTCGTCCTGCAGCCGGATCTGCGCCTGCAGGCTAGGCGAGGCGGCCAGCTTCTCGTCCGCGTGCGCCGTCCCTTCAAGCCACGGCCCGACGCGTGAATACGCAAGCTGCGTCCTGTTCCGCACCAGCGCGGGATAGATCTTTGTATCGATCAGCACGCCCTGCGGATCGACCGTGAACTCAATCACCAGCGATGCTCGATCCTCGCCCTCGTTCAGCGAAGTGAGATCGGTCGAGAGCGCCAGCGGCAGCATGGGAAAGTTGTGTACCGCGGTGTAGATGGTCTGGGTCTGCGCACGGGCGAACTGGTCGAGCGGCGTGTCTTTTTCCACAACCGCCGACACATCGGCGATTCCAACCAGCACCCGGATGCCGCCCGGAACGCGCTCGGCGTATTCGATCTGGTCGAGATCGCGTGAGGTGTCGTTATCGATCGACGACCACTCCAGCCCGCGCAGGTCGAGCAACGTGGGCCGGTGCGATTCGGCGGCCTCGGCGGCGCGAATCGCGGCGACCTGCTCGTCCGCTCCGGCAACCGGACCGACATGAAAGCCATCGCGGATCATCTCCGAAAGGGCGGCCGCAGCGAGATCGAACGGATGAACAGAGGGCGCGATAGACATTCTCGGGAAGGCTATCACGCCTGCAGTATTCTCGTATGCATGAGTTCCGTCATCGCCGTCAGCCTGAGTCCGACGCACAGCTTCTCGAAGTCGCCGCAACTCGCCATCCGGCTGATCGAAAACTACGGCGTCGAGGGCGACGCTCACGCCGGCGCGCTGGTGAAGCATCGCTACCGCGTCCGTAAAGATCCCACCGCGCCGAACCTCTGCCAGGTCCATCTCATCCATGCCGAGCTATTCGACGAGCTGCGTTCTCAGGGTCTGCAAATCGGGCCGGGAGAGATGGGCGAGAACATCACAACCGCCGGCGTCGACCTGCTCTCGCTTCCCGTCGGAGCGCTGATCTCGATCGGCGCGGAGGCGGTCGTCGAGGTCACCGGACTACGCGACCCCTGCAACCTGATGAACGACCTGCAACCAGGGCTGATGAAGGCCTGCATCGCGCGCGACGCGGATGGCGAACTGGTCCGGAAGGCCGGCATCATGGGCACTGTGCTCAGCGGCGGTGAGGTCCGACCCGGAGACTCCATCCGTATCGAACTGCCGCCGCTGCCGCACCGGAAGATGGGGCCGGTTTAGCGCAACTGGAACTCCGGCGAGCCGAGCACCAGCGCTGTGAGCAGGTTTAGCTTCTCAGTAGGATTGTTCGCCGCCTGCGAGGTCACCTGCTTGCGAATCAACTGATTGGTCTGGGCGGAGACATCACCGCCGATCAGCGTTCCCTCAAGCACATGCAGCGCGACGTCGGCGCCGGTTGCTGGCGACTCCGCGGTCGCGACATGGTCCGCAATGTTCATCGGGCGCGGCTTGCTCGAACCGCCACCGAAGCCAACCTGCGTGGCCGAACCTGCGGCGGCGGGCTGCGACATCAGACCAAAGGCCAGCACGCGCGGCGCGTCGAACTTCTGGTTCGAGAAGCGATTGTGGGTGAGCTGGTCGGCGAAGTTCAGCCGGCCCACCAGTGCGGAGGTGTTCATCCAATGATCGGCGGTCAGATAGTAGCCAGTCGGCGGCAGCGCGTAGTAAAGCTGCATGCCCATATCGCGGATCGCATTGGTCAGGGCGCCGGGGTTCTGCGGGTCTGTCGCGGTCGAGCGGAAGGCTGAAGCCATGAACTCCACCGGCGTCTTCACCTTGTTGCGGAAGTAGCGGTGCGAGTTGAACTCCGGCGAGCCGACCAACATGTGCAGGATGGCCTTGATGTCGCCGTCGGACGACATATACGTTGCGGCCATGCGGTCGACGAGCGCCGCCGGTGGATCGTCCGCGACAAAGCGCTGGGCCAGCAGGTAGCAGATGAAGTGAGCGGTCTTCGGGCTGGCGGCCAGCAGGTTCAGCGCGGTGATTCCCTGCTTCAGGCCGGGGGCCTCAGGCACGGCCCCGGGTACGGCGGCGGCGCGCACCACGGGAGCGGCGCCAGCCGGGGCGGAATCCCCCTTGGCGTCGGCCGGGCCGATCCTCGAGGCGTTGCCGTCCTCGTCGATGCGATAGCCGAACCAGTCCTTCGTACCCGGCTCATGCTTCTTGGGATCGAAGATAAACGGTCCCGCCTGGTTCGGGCGGTCGACGCTCCATCCCGTAAGGATCGCCGAAAGATGCGTCACATCGGCCTGGGTATAACCGCCGTTCACGCCGACCGTGTGCAGCTCCATGACTTCGCGGCCATAGTTCTCGTTGAGGCCCTTCGCGCCCTTCTTCGACTTGGGGTTCGCGGGGTTAACGCCGTTCGCGAGCGACTCCGGCCCGATCGACAGCCAGTTGTCGAGGTAGACCATCATGGCCGGCGACTCGGCGGTCGCAAGCAGCAGGTCGCGGAACTTGCCCAGCGCGTGCGGGCGAATGACATCGCGCTCGTAGCTGGTGGTATACCACTGGTCCGAATCTTTGTTCACATAGATGTTGAAGTGGTTGAACCAGAAGTCGGTCATCACCTCCTGCACCTGCCGCTCGGTCAGGATGGCGCGGACGATCTTGGCCTGCGCCAGCTCGTTGCCGATCTGATACTGCACTCCAACGCCGCCCTGCATGCCGTAGAAGGTCTCGCGTTCGCGCGGCGTGAAGTCGGCAAGCAGCAGATTCTTCTGGTCGCCCGCAACGTTGTTCGCGAAGGCGATGCGATCCTCCACCGGCATCTTGATCAGCGTCGCCATGCGCTGAGCCTTGGGCAGCGAGAAGAGTTCGCCGGCAACGCGGGCCGCAGTCTCCTGATCCGCCTTCTTCGCGGCGGCCTTTTCGGCGTCGGTGGGTTCGGGCCTGGCGAGCGCAAGCTGCTTCTTCTGGTCGCGCTCGTCCATCAACTTGTGGACCTGCACCTCGTAGACGCAGGCCAGCAGCGGGTCCGTTGGGTAGGGGCGCTTGCCGTCGGCTACCTGCTCCACCGTGCCGCGATCGGGGTAGACGGTGAGCGCCTGCTCGGGCGTCATGGCCAGGGTCGGATAGTCGGCGAGCCGCCTGTTAAGGGCATCGTCTTTGATGGAGGCGGGGTCAAGCTGCTGGTCGAACCAATGGTCCGTCCCACTGGCGAGCACAGCCTCCACATCGCCCGGACGCGCGCCGAAGGTGAACCGATTGAGCAGTTGAACAGCTCGCTCGCGCTGGTCGAGCGGCGTCTGCGGCGAGGCCGACGGCGGAGGCAGCTTGAGCTTCGTATTCTGAGCGGTAGCGGAAAGCGGGATCAGTGCAAGGGCGAGGGTGGACGAGAGCACACGCATAGCTGGACCTCTGTCTGATTGGAACCGAAAACGGAGGGCAAAGTTGCGTCGGCCCGAGCCTTTTGTTTCGCTTAACCCGAATGACCCGATCTCGAAGCTCTCCCCGAGAGGAAAAAGACCGCCGTGCCCAGCGCCACGACGACCGCCGCCATCGCAACCTCCCGGCCCGAGCCTGCCCGCTTGAACACGATATAGAGAAATCCCGCCAACGCCAGCAGCGGCGGCGCCGGATAGAGCCAAAGTCGGAACGGCCTCGGCAGCCCCGGCTGCGAACGCCGCAGATACAGCACGCCCACATGCTGCATCACGAACTGCAGCAGGATGCGGATGACCACCAGCGCCGCGATCACCTCTCCCAGCGAGAAGAAGCAGAAGAGCGACGCCGCCACGCCAAGGTACAGCAGCGAGACATACGGAAAGCCGCGTCTCGGATGCAGTTTGCCGAACGCCCGGAAGAAGCTGCCGTCCCGCGCCGCCGCATACGGAATGCGCGAGTAGCCAAGCAGCAGCGAGAAGACGCTCGCGAACGCCGTGATCATGACAAAGACCGCCGCGATCTCTCCCATCAAATGGCCATAGCGCGGACCATAGGCCGTCTGCATGAAGACCGAGATCAGCGCACGGCGCGCGTCGAGATTCTGCGCGGAAAGCAGCGGCTGCCACGGCAGCACCGCCAGTACCGCGACATTCAGCAGCAGGTAGAGCACGCCCACGCATCCGATCGAGATCAGGATCGCGCGCGGAATCGTCCTCGCCGGATCCTTCACCTCCGCGCCCAGGAAGGTGATGTTGTAGTAACCCCAGAAGTCGTAGGTCGCGATCAGCATCGCCGACGCCAACCCGGAAAAGAACGCGGGGCTGGGGCGAAATGCATCGGGCGGCAGCGTGAAGGCCTGCGCCAGATGCCCATGCAGCAGCGCGGTCGCCAGCACCCAGGCGATCGTCGCGAGCACCGTCGTCCAGAGCACCAGCGAAAGCGCCTTCAGATTCGCCAGATTCCGATAGAGCAGAACGACTGCCAGCACCACGGCGCCGATGGCGAGCGCGGTCCCCGGCCCTGCCGTAATCCGCGAGCCGACATGCACCGTATGGCCGCCCAGCGCCGGCACGAGATACGTCGCGTACTGACTGAGTCCGATGCATCCGCTGGCGACCGAGAGCGGCGCCGAAAATGTCAGTTGAAAGACGAACAGGAAGGCGAGAAAACGACCGAGCCTGCCGGGGTAGATCCGGCGCAGGAACTGGTAGGAGCCGCCAGCCTCGGGCATTGCCGCGCCCAGCTCCGCCCATACCAGCCCGTCGCACAGCGCCAGCAGCGCGCCCAGAATCCAGCCGAGCATCGCCTGCGGGCCGCCCATGGCCGAGAGAATCAGCGGCAGCGTGATGAACGGGCCGACGCCGATCATGTCCAGCATGTTCAGCGCAACGGCTGAACGCAGCGTGAGCGTGCGGGTAAGCTGGGCGCCGGGTTGGTCGAAAGTAGAGATATGGTGAGTCTACAGAATCCAAACCCGCGTCCAATCCAGTCGAAGCCCTGATTCTTTCCCCTCCACCGCCGCATGCGATATGAGAGATTTAAACCAATGGCTAATTCTGGCAGCTCCCCTAGACTCGTCACCGCGCTTGCGCTCTCGCTGCTGCTCGCCGACACCCTGCCCGGCGCGGGACAGAATCCAGCTCGCAACCAGAATCCGACGCCTCAGCAGACCGATCCCGCGAACCTGGCCGCCGATCGCGTCAAAGCCAACCCCATCGCCGACCCGATCCCCGAGAACACCGGCGCCATCGCGCTCGCGACCAGTCTGCGCAGGCTCGCCACGCGCGCGTCGATGATGATGATCGTCGCCCACCCGGACGACGAGGACGGCGGCATGCTGACCTACGAGTCGCGCGGCAAAGGCGTACGCGTCGCCATGCTGACGCTGAATCGCGGCGAAGGTGGACAGAACGTGATGTCTGCCGACTTTTACGATGCGCTCGGCCTCGACCGCACGCAGGAGCTGCTGGCCGCGGACCGCTACATGGGCGTGGACCAGATGTTCGGCTCGGTCGTCGACTTCGGCTTTTCGAAGACCAAAGAGGAGACGTTGGCGAAGTGGGGCCACGACCGCGTGCTCTACGACGCGGTGCGCGCCGTGCGGCTCTATCGCCCGCTGGTGCTGGCGAGCGTCTTCGTCGGCGGCGTCACCGACGGCCACGGCCACCACCAGGTCGCGGGACAGATCGATCAGGAGGTCTTCAACGCGGCGGGCGATCCGAAGGTCTTCCCCGAGATGAAGCTGCCGCCCTGGACTCCGTTGAAGGTCTACGCACGCATCCCCTTCGCCCGCATCGACGACAAGGGCATGTTCGACTACGCGACCAACCAGTACGCGCCGACGAAGTTTTACAACTACGTCTCGGGCGTCACCACGACGACAGTGCCGAAGGCGAACGTCGTCGTGCCCGAAGGAGATGCCGATCCGCTGTTGGGTATGAGCTACCTGCAGTTCGCGCGGAAGGGTCTTTCGATGCAGAGGAGCCAGATGGGCGGAATGATGCGGCCGCCATCCGCCGGCGTCCACGATGTCGAGTATCACCGCTATGGATCGCACCTCGGCCAGCCGGACGGCGAGATCAGCGGCAAGGAGACGGGCTTCTTCGACGGCATCGACACCAGCCTTGCGGGAATCGCGAGCTATGTGACCTCCTCTCCCACCGAGAAGGCCGCGCTGCAGACCGAGCTGAAGAAGATTCAAGCCCTCGTGGATCAGGCGCAGGCCACCTTCACGCCCGCTGAGCCGGAGAAGATAGCGCCCTTCCTCCGCGACGGCTTTATCGCTGTTACCGATCTGACCGACCACGTCCGCGCCAGCAACATCACGCCGGTCGAAAAAGAGCTGGTCCTGCACGATCTGCGGGTGAAGCATACGCAGTTCAACGATGCGCTGGTGCAGGCGCTCTCGCTCACCCTGACCGTCGGCCCTGCCTGCGGGCAGGAGATGACCGCGCAGCCGCTGGCGCCCGGCGAGAAGCTGCCGCTGGCCATCGGACTGAAACACAACGAAGAGACCCAGCTTGATTCAGTCGGCCTGACGGTCGAGTCGGCGGACGGCACGGCGCTCTCGTCCGACTCCGCGACGCCGTCCTGCAAGGACCAGGTGACGGTTGTCGTCCCGAGCGATGCCAAGCCGACGCGCCCCTACTTCTTCCGTCCCGGCATCGAGCAGCCGTACTACGACATCGCCGCCCCCGCACTGCGCGACTCGCCCATCACGCCCTACCCGCTGGTGGCCGTGGCGCGCTTTCGCTATGACGGCGTCGACCTGATCATGCGGCAGGTGGTGCGCGGCTCCAATGGCCCTCTGGTGGTCGTGCCGCCGGTCTCGGTGTCGGTCTCGCCGGGCGCGGGCATCATCCCGCTGACCGAAAAGACGCTCTCGCTGACCACGCATGTTCGCATCGATGGCCTTGGGCAGAACGGCACAGGCCAGACCAAAGGCACACTCAAGCTGGAGCTGCCGTCTGGCTGGACCTCCTCGCCCGAGACGGTCGCGCTCGACTCCGCCCAGCGCGGCGCCGAGCGCGACGTGACCTTCACCGTCACGCCGGCGAAGCTGGTTCCCGGAACGGAGTACACCCTGACCGCCGTCGCCGAGGTCGACGGCCACAAGTATCGCGAGGGCTATCGCACAGCCGGATACCCCGGCCTGCAGGGCACGAACCTCTACCGGCCCGCGACCTACCGGGCCTACGGCGTCGATGTCAAAATCGCGCCGGACCTCAAGGTCGGCTACCTGCCCGGCACCGGCGACGACGTGCCGGCAACGCTTGAAAACCTCGGCGTCCACGCAAAGATGTTGACGGTCGCCGACCTGACCGCCGACAACCTGAAGAACTTCGACGCGGTCGTGCTGGGGGTGCGGCCATATGAGGCGCATCCAGACCTCGCAGCGGCCAGCCCTGCCTTGCTCGCCTACGCGCAGGCCGGCGGCGTGGTCATCGCGCAGTATGCCTACCGGGAATTTCCCTCTGGCGTAACGCCGTATCCGCTCTCGCTGGGAGACAACGAAAAGGTCGTCGAAGAGACCGCGCCGGTGAAGATTCTCGAACCCGACGCGGCCCTGCTGAACTGGCCGAACAAAATCGGCTCGAAGGACTTCGACGGTTGGGTGGAAGAGCGTGGCCACGGCTTCATGGCCTCATGGGACCCACACTTCACCCCTCTCCTGGAGACCCACGATGCAGGCCAGGCCCCGCAGAAGGGCGGCCTGCTGATCGCCGAAACCGGCAAGGGCAAGTACATCTACACGTCGCTGGCGCTGTACCGTCAGTTGCCCGAGGGTGTTCCCGGCGGCTACCGGCTGTTTGCGAATCTGCTCAGTCTGGGCAAGGCGCCGGCGGCGAAGTAGCATGAGGAGTTTGTCGATGGGCCGAACGAGATGCATTTGGCTATTGCTGCTTCTTGCTTCATCCTCTCTTGCGCAGAACGTTGTGCCGAAGGATGGTTACGTCCCGGATGCGGCAACTGCCCGCGAGATCGCAGAAGCAGTTTTGAAACCGGTCTACGGCAAAGCGCTCATCGAATCCGAAAGGCCCTTCACAGCGATTCTCGAAGGCGGGGTCTGGGTCGTGAGTGGAACAATTCCCTGCGCAAAATCAGGATGTGAAGGCGGCGTTGCGACGGTGAAGATTCGAAAGGCAGACGGCCGGATCGTCGGGATGATCCACGGTAAATAGCACACTAGATGTGAGCCGCACATGACATACGACTGCTGAATGAGCGACACTGGCAGGACTATGACTGGACTCCGCGAACAGCAACTGATCGAAGCCGCCAACCTCCTCCTGAACGCGCGCCGCAACGCAAGCCCCATCGCCGAACTGCCCGCCGAACTGCAGCCCACCACGCTCGACGAGGCCTACTTCGTGCAGGACGCCATGGCCGAGGCCTACGAGACCATCGGTGGATGGAAGGTCGGCGCGCCGACGCCCGAGGCCACGCCCATCTTCGCGCCCATGCCGCTCGCCTGGATCGCGCCGGCCGGCAGCGTGCTCTCCGGCAAGACCTGGCGCTATCGAGGGCTCGAGGCGGAGATCGCATTCCTCCTCGGCAAAGACCTGCCGCCGCGCGCCACGCCCTACACGCGCGAAGAGGCGCTGGCCGCCATCGCAAGCTGCCATCCGGTGATCGAAATTCTGGAGGCGGGCCTCGCCGATCCCTCCGCTGCCAATCGATTTTCCATGATCGCCGACATGCAGATGCACGGCGGCTTCGTTTACGGTCCGGCTTTCGCGGGGTGGGAGTCGGTCGACTTCACCCAGGAGCACGTGACGCTGGCGGTCGACGGCAGCATCCGCGTCGACCGCACCGGCTCGAACACCTCGGGCGACTTCCTGAAGCTCATCCCCTGGCTCGCGAACGAAGGCGCGTCGCGCACCGGCGGTTTGAAGGCCGGACAGTGGATCACCACCGGAAGCTGGACCGGCAACACTCTCGCGACGGCGACCTCGGATGTAGACGTCCGGTTCGGCACGGTGGGCCGGGTCACGTTGACCTTCGCCTAATCGCGGCGAGCGCCGAAGGCAAAGGGATTGAAGCTGATGCCGCGATCGAATACATCCACGCCCTCGGCGCGCTTCAGGCCGTGGATGACGAGATAGGTCAGCGGCGTCGCCAGCACCTCGTATCCCACCTTCAACCCGTAGCCGGTGAGGATCATGTTCACAAGCGTCCTCACCGGTATCGTGCCGCCGAAGGTCAGCGCGATCACGAGCGCCGTATCGACCGCCTGCCCGGCCACGGTCGAGCCGACGGTGCGCGTCCACAGCATGCGGCCGCCGGTCGCCAGCTTCAGCTTGGCCATGGTGTAGGAGTTAACGAACTCGCCCGCCCAGAAGGCGATCAGACTGGCAACCAGGATGCGCGGAATGATGCCGAAGACCGTCTCAAACGCCTTCTGATTCGGCCAGCCCGGCGCCGCCGGCAACGCGATGACGGTCGCGCCCATACCGTAGAGTAACGCCGTTCCAAAGAACCCCAGCCAGATGGCGCGACGCGACGCGGCGAACCCGTAAACTTCGGTAAAGACATCCCCAAAGATATATGTGACCGGAAACAGCAGGACCGCGCCCGATACAAAGAAGGTGTGACCGAAGACCGGCCCGATCTGGCAGATCTTCTGCGCGACCAGATTCGAGACCAGCAGCACGACCACGAACGTGGTTGTCAGTGCATCCAGATAGCGGAAGCGGCGTGATTCAACTTGGGCATCCATCGCACCAGTATCCCGTAAGAACGGCAGCAGCGTAAGCCCCCTTTTGACATGCACACCATATGTTGTTAATCTGAAAGAGATGAGCGCGGCGTGGGGCTGCCTCTTATCTGTTGCGTCCCCGTCGTCCAGAGGCCTAGGA
Organism: Granulicella rosea; assembly: GCF_900188085.1. Lineage (GTDB taxonomy): Bacteria > Acidobacteriota > Terriglobia > Terriglobales > Acidobacteriaceae > Edaphobacter > Edaphobacter rosea. Next base: position 177,193 of record NZ_FZOU01000002.1, on the reverse strand, counting down.
CGCCGCCCTTTCAAGGCGAGAACACGGGTTCGAATCCCGTCGGGGACGCCAATTTCACTTCCATCACATCTCAGCTTTCACACCCGATTTCTATCGCGATGAAGCGCAGACGGAGCGGCAGGAAGCCGACTCCCCGGATAACCCCTACTTCACGAATCCGCAGCCTCCCAGACGCAGCGCTCACATCATCGCATGCAGCCAAGTGGTCGGTCACACGCTTTCAGAGCGAATTGCCTTTAGGGTGTCCGACTGCTTCCTCGATGCACGCCGGCAATGGGCCATTGCTTTCAAAACGGCAATCACACCATACCCACAGGCATGACGAATCGGCTTCGCAGGAAATTGGATTGTAGTGGGAATTTGATTTTGGTAGCGTTACCGGGGCTCGAACCCGGACTCTTCGCCTTGAGAGGGCGACGTGTTAACCAGTTACACCATAACGCCATATTTGTTGCCGGGCGGACGTTGCATCCACCCGTTTGCGACTTTCTAAGTATAGCAGGGATTACGGTTTGCGCAATCCCTGCCCTTAGGAAAACCGGTCGTTACAGACCCAGTTTCTTGACCTCGTCGTTGTAGTACTTGCGGTAGAGGATCTCCCACTCCTGCGAGCCTTCGACGATGATCTTACGCTGCGACGAGATCTTCAGGCGCGCGGCCGCGTCGATCTTCGTCTCTTCCATCAGCAGCTTTTCGAGCGCCTTGCGCGCCTCCTGCCGGATCGTATTCCGATCCTCCAGAAAGTCGCACTCGGGAATCTCGGCCAGCGCGTCTGCGATCGTGTGGGCAAGCTTGTTCAGCTTGTCGCGCGAGATCCTCATAGCACCGCCTTGTACTGGTTCACCAGCTTGATCTTTACCTTCTTGAACATCTCCGGATAGCTGACGCCGCCCTTGCGCATGTCCTCCTGGATCGCCTCCAGAATGGCGCGGACCTCATCGTTGATCCGGTCTTCGAGCGAAAGCTCATCGACCATCGCGGTCGCAACCTTCTCACTCACCGGCCCAACCTTATCCGTATGAATCATCTTTTCGGCGACGAGGTGTTTCACCGTCTGGCGCGCCAGATACCCGACGTAATCCTTGGAGAAAATCATGGTCTTGGAATCGAAGTATACCACCGCCATGCACCCGGTACGGGGCGCCGCAAACGTCTGTATTTCCACCATCGCAACCACCCTAACGGTGAGACAATAAAGGTTGATGCAGGCAGACAATCTCATTTCGCTCAAAGACGACATGGTGGCGTTCATCGCCGGACATGGCATGCGCCGGCTTCCCGGCTACGTCACCGAAGAGGTCCCCACCGTTCTCTTCGAGGAAGAAAACCCCGACGGCTGGAAGGACTTCGTCGAACATGCCAAGGCCGCCGGCGCGCCCTTCGTCACCATGAGCGAGGTCGTGCTCGAGAAATCCGACGTCGCCATCCTCATCCAGCAACTGCGCGAGCACGGCTTCTCGGACGACGGCATCCTCGACATCGACGACGCCGAATCGCTGCTGCGCCACGTCGGCAAGCTCGGCTACCTGCAGCTCGGATTCGCCCACCAGGGCGTCATGTTCCTCTTCGAGATCGCCACCGACTGGTACGACCGCTTCCAGGACCTGATGGAGACCGCCACCGACTTCGGCGGAGTCGTCCTCGACGACCACGACCAGGATTAGCCTTCGCCGCGATGACCAAAGAAGCGACGAAGCGCTGGGTCGTCTGTGAAGCACCCGATTCCGCCGTCCGTGAGCTGGCTCAGGCCGTCGGCTGCCCGGAGTCCATCGCCCGTCTGCTCGTCTCGCGCGGCGTAGACACACCCGCCAAGGCTTCCACCTTCTTCTCTCCGGCACTCGCCGACCTCCACGATCCCCTGCTCATGCTCGGCATGGCGTCGGCGGTCGAGCGCATCGAACGCGCCGTACGCGACGGCGAACCCATCCTGATCTACGGCGACTACGACGTCGACGGCACGACCGCAACCGTCCTGCTGAAGACCGCCATCGAGCGCATCGCCGCGCCCGAGCTTCCGGCGCAGGTGACCTATCACGTCCCCCACCGGCTGCGCGAGGGCTACGGCATCCAGAACAGCCGTCTCGGGCTGGCGGCGGAGTCGGGCGTACGCCTCGTCATCTCGGTCGACACCGGCATTCGCGCATTCGCGGCCGCCGAGGAGGCGAAGGCGCTCGGCCTCGACCTGATCGTCACCGACCATCACCTGCCCGACGGCATGGCTGGCGTTCCGGAGGCAGTGGCGGTCATCAACCCCGCGCAGGAGGGCTGCCCGTATCCTTACAAGCAGCTCTGCGGCGCCGCGGTCGCGTTCAAGCTCGCGCACGCGCTGCTGGCCTCCGCGGCAGCCAGGTCGGCCCAGCCCGAACAACAGACCGACCGCCTGAACCGTCTGCTGCTTCCCTCCTTCCTCAAGCTGGTCGCCATCGCCACGGTCGCGGACTCCGTCTCGCTCACGGGCGAGAATCGCGCCATCGTCTGGCTCGGCCTGCGGGAGTTGAAGAATCCCGTCCAGAGCGGGCTGCGCGCGCTGATGGAGGTCGCCAAGCTGCCGCTCGACCGAGCGCCCACGGCGACCGAGGTCGGCTTCCGCCTCGCCCCGCGCATCAACGCCGCAGGCCGCATGGACATCGCCAGCGACGTCGTCGAACTCTTCCTGACGCGCGATGTCGAACTGGCAAAATCGCTCGCCCAGAAGCTCGACGACCTGAACCAGGACCGCCGCGCGACCGAGGCCGCCGCGCTCGAGGCCATCGAACTTCAGCTTCTGGGCATGCGCGACGCCGACGGCTCCTATCCGCCGCATCCCATCGTGCTCGACCACCCGGAGTGGCACCGCGGCGTCCTTGGAATCCTCGCCTCGCGCGTGGTCGAACGCACCGGTCGACCAGCACTGATCCTGACGGAAGAGGATGGGCAGTCGCACGGCTCCGGCCGGTCCATCCCCGGCTTCCATCTGCTCGACGCCCTCACAGCCATCCACGACGAGGGCGAAGACGATATCTTCACCCGCTTTGGCGGACATGCCCATGCCGTCGGCTTCTCGCTGCCGAAGCTCCGGCTCGCGGCTCTGCGCGAACGGCTCGAGGCATACGGCGCGAAGCTGCTCACCGGCGAGATCCTCACGCCGGAGGTTGCCTGCGACCTCGCCATCAGCCTGCCCGAGATCACGCCCGAACTCTTCGACTGGCTCGACCGCTGCGCGCCCTTCGGCATGGACAATCCGGAGCCAGTCTTCGTCGCGCGCGGCCTGCGCCTCTCCGCGCCGCCGCGCATCATCAAGGACCGCCACATCTGCCTGCAGCTCACCGACGCGCAGGGCGCGAAGCCCATCAACGCCATGGGCTGGAGCCGCACCGGCGCCGCTGCATGGTCCGAACGAACAGCCGCGCTCACGACTGGGTCCAACATCGATACGCTCTTCCGCCTGCGCCGCAACCTCCACCCGCAGTACGGAGGTTTGGAGTTGGAGCTGATCGATATCGATCCGGCGTAAGCCTTTCCCGGTCTACCGCCGATAGACGAACAGAGCGAGGAACGCATCCCCGCCCAGGAGACCGATGTCAGCACTACATTCCAGCCGTGAAGAGGAGGCAGTCCTCGCGTCGATCCGGATCAACGGCGACCGGCTGATGTGCGCGCTCTCCTGGATCCTCTGGCTCGTCTCGCTCTGCGTTGCCGCGCTCTACGGCACATGGATGGTCAGCTTCACGATCGCGCTCTCGCTCTCGCTCGCCATGACGGCGCTGTTGATGCTCCGGCCCGGTTCGATCGTCACGCGGCTCGCCGGCAGTATCGTCCTGATGGCCTACGCCGGCGTGCTCATCCATCAATGGCATGGACTCATCGAGGCGCACTTCGGCATCTTCGCCTTCCTGGCCTTTCTCCTTTATTACCGCGACTGGCGTCCGGTCGTGGCCGGCGCCGTCACCGTGGCGCTGCATCATCTCATCGGCTGCCGCCTGCAGATGGCGGGTACCGGCTTCTACGTCTTTCCCCCCGGACACAACTGCGACCTCGTCTGGCTGCATGTCGGCTTCGTGGTCTTCGAGGTCGCGGGCCTTGTCTATCTTAGCGAGATGATCCGGACCGAGGCGCTCGAAGCCGCGGCGATCGCCCAGCTCGGACAACGCCTGTCCGACTCGAACGACGGCGTCATCGACCTGACCAGCCCTGGGCTCGACGCCCGCACCTCCTCCGGCCACAGCATGCTCAAATTTCTGGGGACGATCAACGACGCCGTCAGCCACGCCGGCTCGGTCGCATTCGGCATCGGAGGCATCTCCGGAACCATGACCCAGGCCGCCGGACGCATGCTCCAGGCAGGCCACACCCAGCAGCGGGACGCCGACGGCGTGCTGCAGGCCGTGCAGCAGATGGCCAGCTCCACGCTCTCCATGACCCACGACTTCGAGGAGGTCGTCAGCGTCGTCAAGAAGGCCGGAAACCTGATCGTCGACGGGCGCGAGAATATGGGTCTCAGTCAGACCGTCATGGAAGAGGTCGTCGCCGCCGTCACCGGTCTCTCCGCGCAGATCGACGATCTCCACCAGGAGAGCAGCCGCATCGAGGAGATCATCCGCATCGTCTCCGAGATCGCCGACCAGACCAGCCTCCTCGCCCTGAACGCCGCCATCGAGGCCGCCCGCGCAGGCGACCTCGGCCGCGGCTTCGCCGTCGTCGCGCAGGAGGTCCGCGAACTTTCGCAGCGCACCCAGGGCTCGCTCGTTCAGGCGCAGGCCGTGGTCGGGCAGGTGCGCACCAAGACCGACCGCGTCCGGCGCATCGCCGACAACTGCCGGGGTCAGGCCATCAGCGGCGGCGAACAGCTCAGCCGCGCCGGCAAAAGCCTGCAGAGCGCCGTCGCGCAGCTTCCGCAGGTCGCCGAACGCGCCGAGCAGGTCATCAAGCTCGCCGACCGGCATCGCGAGCTGACCGGCGACGTCGTCGACCGCATGCGCAAGATCGGCGAATCGGTGGCGGCGAATTCGACCAGCCTGGGCGAGGTCGGCCAGCTCAGCCACTCGCTGCAGACCATGTCGGACGAACTGGTGGACAGCGTACGCCGTTTTCACTACAGCTCCGCCAACGGCTGAGGATATCCCGCACCAATTCGGGCAGCTCCGAAACGCCCACCCGGCAGGCGTCGGCACGCTGATTTCATTGGCCTAACCCCTCGTTTCGGGTTGAACCACCGTTGGTGCAACCCGGCCGGATACGGCAAGGCGCCTCGCAGGACACTCCCCGGGTACAGGTCGAAAAGAGATGGACCGTTTTTACGGGGCCAGCGTCTTATATACTGTCTCTTCAAGACTTACTTATGCCCAATGTCGAGCAGCCAAGACGCGTAGGACCCGCCCTCCTCTGGATCGCGGGAGCCGTCATCGTCGTTATCATCGTCTTCGGCGTGCGCGCCCTGACGCACGAGCAGGTCGGCGTTCGCACCTCGACCGCGACCAACCAGAACCTGTTGAGCACCGTCTCGACCAACGGCAAGGTCGAGCCCGTGGAAGAGTTCCAGGCGCATGCACCCTATCCCGGCGTCATCAAAGAGATCTACGTTGATGTCGGCCAGGTGGTCAAGCCCGGCACACCGCTGCTGCGCATGGACGACGCCGATGTGAACGCCAAGGTCGCCGCCGCCGAGTCGTCGCTGAAGAGCGCCCAGGTGAGCCGCAACGACCTCACGCTCGGCGGCACGCAGGAAGAGCGCAACCGCGCCGCGGCCGATCTGCAGAACGCACAGGCAGAACAGGCCACCGCGGCGCGCAGCCTCGCGCAGGTGCAGGCGCTGCAGGCCAAGGGCGCCGCTTCGGCCGGCGAGGTCGCCAGCGCGCAGTCGCAACTGGACTCCGCAAACCGCACCCTTGCCGCCGCCCAGTCGCACACCGCCGGGCGCTACAGCAAGGACGACATCGCCCGCGCCGACGCACAGGTCGCCGAGGCGCAGGCCGGACTTGCGGCGGCTCACTCGGCGCATGCGAATGCGAACATCGTCTCGCCGATTCCCGGCACCGTCTACTCGATTCCCGTCTCGCAATACGACTTCGTCCCGGCGGGCGACGACCTCCTCGACATCGCCGACCTGAACCGCATTCAGATCCGCGCCTACTTCGACGAGCCGGAGATCGGCAAGCTCCTGCGCGGCCAGGCCGTCAGCATCGTCTGGGACGCAAAGCCCAACCAGCGCTGGCACGGTCACATCGAGCGCGCCCCCACGACCGTCATCACCTACGGCACGCGCAACGTCGGCGAATGCCTCATCACGGTGGACGACGCGAAGGGCGACCTGCTACCCAACACCAACGTCACCGTGACCGTCACCACCTCGCAGCGCTTCAACGTGCTCAGCATCCCCCGCGAGGCGCTCCACACCGACGGCGCCAGCAACTTCGTCTACACCGTCAGGCAGGGTAAGCTGTCGCGGACAACCGTGCAGGTCGGCGTCGTCAACCTGACCCGCGTCGAGATTACCTCCGGCTTGAAGGAGAACGATCAGATCGTGGTCAGCGCGACCACCAACCAGGAACTGAAGAACGGACTCGAAGTCAAGCCGATCGAATGAGACCACGCCTACCTGCAAACGCATTTGCCGGGCTCTCCTTCGTTGTGCTCGGCGCCCTTCCGCTTCACGCGGATACGGCTGCGGCCAACGCCGCGCTGCTTCACGGCCGCGTCGACGAAGCGACGGCGATGCTGAAGTCCGAGCTTGCCTCGAACCCATCGAACGCGACCGCGCACCTGCTGCTCTGCCGCGCGGCCTACGCGCAGGATCAAGCCGATGCCGCTGTGGACGAGTGCCGCAAGGCCGTCGCAGGCGAGCCCTCCAGCAGCGACGCGCAGATGTGGCTTGGGCGTGCGCTGGGTCTGAAGACCACCCACTCCAGCCTGTTCTCGCAGATGGGTCTCGCCAAGCAGGTGCGCACCGCCTTCGAACGCGCCGTACAGCTCTCTCCTTCGAACGTCCACGCCGCCAGCGATCTGGGCGAGTTCTACATTCATGCGCCGGGCATGGTCGGCGGCGGCGCCGATAAAGCGCGCAGCCTCGCCGCATCGCTCCAGCAATATTCGCCCGCCCGGTCGCACCGGCTGCTGGCGCAACTGGCGCAGAAGAACGGCGACATGACCACGGCCGAGAACGAGTTCAAGGCGGCGATCGACTCAGGCAAGACGGCCGAGACCTACATCGACCTAGCTATCTTCTATCAGCAGACCAAGCGTACCGATCAGATACTGCCGACGATCAACAAGGCGCTCGCCGCCGATCGCACGCACGGACCGGCCGAGGTGGATGCAGCCAGCATCCTCACCAAATCCGGCCTCGCACCGCAGATCGCACAGAAAGCCCTCCGCGACTACCTTCGCTCCGACGCCCAGACCGACGAGACCCCTGCATTCAAGGTTCATACCCAGCTCGGCGATCTGCTGAAGTCCAAAGACCCCGAAGGCGCGCGGCGGGAGTATCAGGCCGCACTCGCACTGGCATCCGGCTACGGGCCGGCGCGCAAGGGACTGCAATCGCTGCCGGCTGAACCGCAGCCCTCGGCTTCGACGTCCAAAGGAACACGATGAACGCAGCAACTCGATCTTCGGCGCGGCTCGCAGGACGCATGGCCGGCCTCGCGCTGCTGACGCTGGCCGGCGCATCGGCCCAGGCGCAGATCTCCTTTACCGCCGCCGTCGATATGGCGTTGAAGAACAGCCCGCAGGTCCGCATGGCCGAGTCCGACGTCATGCACGCGCGCGCAGCCATTGACGAGGCGATCGACGTCTATATCCCCACCGTCGTGGGTGCGACCAGCGGCCTGGGTTATGCCTACGGATTTCCGCTCGGCCCGCCGACGATCTATAGCTTCACGGCGCAGTCGCTGGTCTTCAGCTACTCCCAGAAAGATTACGTCCGCTCGGCGCGCTCGGGGCTGGTCGCCGCGAACTTTGCCCTGAAGGACGTGCGCTCGCAGGTCGCCGAAGACGCGGCTACCACGTATATCTCGCTCGACCGCGCCCAGCGCCAGCGCGCGGCGCTCGCCGAAGAGTTGGGCTATGCCGAGCATCTGCAGAGCATCGTGCAGGATCGCCTCGACGCCGGCCGCGACACGAAGATGGAGCTGACCAGGAGCCGCCGCACCGGCGTCCAGCTTCGCCTGCAGCTTTTGCAGCTCGACGACGAGATCGCCAACTCCGCCGACCACCTCGCGCGGTTGATCGGCCTGCCGGGCAATCCGCTGACCACCGTATCCGACAGCATCCCCGAGGTGCCCCATCCCAGCGGGTCCTTCGTGCCCGCCGAGACACCCGGCGTCAAAGCAGCCTTCGCCACCGCCAAATCCAAATACGAGCGGGCCTTCGGCGACGACCGCTATCGCTTCCGGCCGCAGTTCGCCTTCGGCGCCGAGTACAGCCGGTTCAGCACCTTCAACAACCAGTACGTCAAGTACTACCCCTCGGTGAGCGGGCTCGAATCGAACGCCGTCGGCTTCTCCGTCAACGTCACTATCCCGCTCTTCGACAAAAGCCACGAGGCGAAGGCGCGCGAGTCCATGGCCGAGGCGGTACACGCGCAGAACGACGCCATCTACCACCGCGACCAGGCGCAGGAGGGCCAGTTGAAGCTACGCCACAGCATGGCCGAACTCTCCGCGAAGTCCGACCTCGCTTCGCTCGACAAGGAGCTTGCCGAGGAACAGCTCGAGGCGATCCTGGTCCAGTTGCAGGCTCCAGCCGTGGGCGGCGCCGCGGCGCTGACTCCCAAGGACGAGCAGAACGCCCGCATCCAGGAGCGTCAACGCTATGTCGAGATGCTCGACGCCGAGGGACAACTGCGCCAGACCGGCATCAACCTGCTGCGCCAGACGGGCGAGCTGGAAGGTTGGCTGAAAATCTCCGCCGGATCGGCGGCGGCGTCCTCCAATTCCCTGGCAAGTCCGTCTAAACCTTAGGCTGCTCCGGTTGGCAGGGCGGCATTGGCCGGAACCAAATCAACCACACGGCTGGAGATTCGTGCACTATCCGCCCTCAACCCCGTTGCAAAATGGTAAAATCTAGCATACTCATGAACAAGCCGCTGAAGACCCTGCTCCTGAATCCGCCCTCCTTTGAGAACTTCGATGGCGGCGCCAGCTCCCGTTGGCCCGCTGTGCGTGAGATCGAATCCTACTGGTACCCCGTCTGGCTCGCCTATCCGGCTGGCTTGCTCGAAGGTTCCAAGTTGCTCGATGCTCCGCCGCACCACGTCTCGGCTGACGAGACCATTGAAATCGCCAAGGGCTACGAATTCCTCGTGCTCTTCACTTCGACCGTCGGCTGGGCCGGCGATCACGCCCTCGCGCAGGCCATCAAGAAGGCGAACCCGACGATCAAGATCACCTTCGTCGGCCCCCCGGTGACCACCGACCCGGACCGCGCGCTGAACGAGTGCTCCGCCATCGACTTCGTCTGCCGCCGTGAGTTCGACTACTCGGTCGTCGAGTTCGCGAACTACAAGCCGCTCGAGGAGATCCTCGGCATCAGCTATCGCGGCGCCGACGGACAGCACATCCACAATCCGGATCGTCCGCAGGTCGAGAAGCTCGACAAGCCCGACATGCCCTGGGTCACCGACATCTACGCCCGCGACATGGACGTCACCAAGTACAACGTGCCGTTCCTGCTGCACCCGTATGTCTCGCTCTACTCGACCCGCGGATGCCCGGCGCAGTGCACCTTCTGCCTCTGGCCGCAGACGCTCTCGGGCCACGCGTGGCGCAAGCGCTCCACCGATGACGTCGCCGCCGAGATGGCGCACGCCAAGCAGCTCTTCCCCCATGTCAAGGAGTTCTTCTTCGACGACGACACCTTCAACATCCAGAAGGCGCGCACGATCGAGCTCTGCGCCAAGCTGAAGCCGCTCGGCCTGACCTGGTCCTGCACCTCGCGCGTCACCACAGACCGCGATACCCTCAAGGCCATGAAGGAGGCCGGCTGCCGCCTGCTCATCGTCGGCTTCGAGTCCGGCGATCCGCAGATCCTCAAGAATATCAAGAAGGGCGCCACCGTCGAGCGCGCACGCGACTTCGTCAAGGACTGCCACGACCTCGGCCTCATCATTCACGCCGACTTCATCCTCGGCCTGCCGGGCGAGACGAAGCAGTCGATCCGCAACACGATCGACTTCGCCAAGTCGCTCGACTGCGAGACCATCCAGGTCTCCATCGCGCACGCCTATCCGGGCACGGAGTTCTACGACTTCGCCGCCAAGAACGGCTACATCACCAACCAGAAGATGGAAGACGACGCCGGTCACCAGATGGCGCACATCGAGTACCCCGGCCTGCCGGTCGAGTACGTCATGGAGATGGTGCACCGCTTCTACGACGAGTACTACTTCCGTCCGAAGGCAGCCTTCCGCGTGGTCTGGAAGGCGATCGTCAACCGCGATGTCCCGCGCCTTTACGTCGAGGCGAAGTCTTTCATGAAGCTCCGCGCCCAGCGCAACAAGGCCAGCCGCGCGATGAAGGAAGCCAACGCCCTCAAGGCGCAGGAATCCGTCAGCATGAACGCCTGATCCCTGCTCTGGAAACAATTCCCGGAGGGCGGAGACACACTCCGCCCTCCTTTCACTTAACGGCGTTTTGAAAGCCGATCGGACGCCTACTCGCTCCAGGCGTCCGCCACAGCTCTGGGGTCTCCATGAAACACCGCCTCTCACTCCAGCAGTATCTGATTCTGCTCACGGTGATGATCACCGCGTCGCTGGGCGACACTCTGCTCTCTCGCGGCATGAGCCAGATCGGCGCCGTCGACCTCCACCACCTGCTGCTCCTCTTTCGCGCACTCGCCAACCTGAATATCATCGCCGGCACCATCCTGCTCGTCGGCTTCTTCGCCTCCTACATGACCGCCCTTTCCTGGGCCGATCTCACCTTCGTGATGCCGGCCACGGCATTCGGCAATGTCATGATCGCGCTGCTCAGCCGTTTCTGGCTGCACGAGCACCTGTCGCTCTCGCGCTGGATCGGCATCCTGCTCATCACCTGCGCCGTAGGCTTCATCGCCAACAGCCCCGCCCGCACCGAGCACTCGCCGGACTCCGATCCCTTCGCCGGACCCAAGCTCACGCAGGTAGACCCCGGGATCGGCCTGTGACTCATCACACCTCAACCGCCGTCACCTGGACCGCCATCGCCTGCGTCGCGCTCTTCGCTATAGCGGGCGAGGTGCTCATCGCGGCCGCCATGCGCAACCTCGGCGACCTCGACCTCATCCGCGCGAAATCCGGCTTACCGGGAACCATCCGCGCGGTCCTCGGCAGCCCGCTCTTCCTGGTCGGCGCCTTCTGCATGGCCTTCAACTACTTCGCGCAGCTCTTCCTCGTCTCCCGCGTCGACCTCTCGCTGGCCCTGCCTGCCGTCGGCTCCTGCACCTATGTCGGCAACGCCATCGCCGCCAAGTATTTCCTGCACGAGAACGTAGACCGCCGCCGCTGGATGGCTGCACTCTTCGTCTGCGTCGGCGTCTATCTGCTCACCAAGTAGGACTTAGGACTCGTAAGCGTAAGGATTCTTGTCGATCGTCGTGGTTCCGCGCGTCTGGTTGCAGAGATAGACGCCGCCGGTAAAGTAGATTCCGGGTTGGGTGATCGTCTTCGCGACCTCGTACGCATGACGCAGCTCGGCAACGGTCAACTGCCACGGCGCCTCATCCGGCTGCCAGGTTACGCCGTAGGGATAGTCCTCACCCCTGCTGCCCATCTCCACGTGGCATCCAACGACGTGCGTCACCGGATACTCGTCCAGGAACTTCATCAGCCGCGTCATGGAATCGAACCACGGCTGCCAGAAGCTGATGTAACAGCGGCCCCGATAGAACATGTCGCCCGTGTACAGAATCTGGGTATACGTATCGTAGTAGGCGAACTCGCTCATCACATGCCCTGGGCTTCCCCAGATCCAGATCTCGCGGCCACCCAGGTCGAGCGTCACACGTTGCTCCGGGTAGTGGGTCATCCCCCAGAAGCCCACCATCTCCTCATGGGTAAGCCCCATGATGCGAGTATTGGGGCGATCCACAAACTCGTTTTGCGCCGCATAGTGATCGGCGTGCAGATGGCTGAACGCGAGCAGCAGCTCCAGATCCTCTGCTTTACGCCCATGCTTCTTCGCCCATTCGGAGATGCAGGCATCCACCGTATCGCGAAGCGGCCAGTCCGTGCGGAGCTGGTTGAATCCCTGGTCGACCATCAGGACACGTTCGTTGCCGAAGTACAGCATCATGAACGGGGCTTCGTAGCTGTAGCACTTATTCTGCCGCAGCACGACCGTATGTTCGTTGTACCAATGCACCTGTGTCGGCGGGTCGGTGTTGTCCATGGCCGACTCGGACCCACAGATCCAACGCTTGGGTAGAGTCCCGGCAGCGGGCAACCTGCTCTTGAAGTCGATCGTGACGGGAGCGACGGCCGCCTCCGCAACGTCGGTAAACGCAGCTTGCGCCGCCGGCACGATGAACGAAAGAACTGGGAGCGAGACGAAGGCTCTGCGATTCAGTTGCATGATTCACGATCCTTTTGCGATTTAGAGATTGCCTGTCGACACCGCTTAGAACGCACGCGGCCCGTTGATATTCGCGACGCCCGCGGGAAACTCCAGCGTCTTCTGGTCCGGGCTCACCCCGTTCAGCAGTTGAAAGTCCGGACGCACCAGCACCATCTGCTTCCCCACCACCAGCTTTGCGGAGGCCAGCACATCATCGATCAGCTCCGGCTTCATCTCCAGCAGCCGCTCGTACGGTTTATATGCGTAGAAGCGCGGATACGCCTTACCCGGCAGAAACTGCATCTCGACGTGCCCACCCAGAATCCACTTCACCGGATGACTCTCCCGCCATGCCTTCAGGCGCTCGATGGAGCGTACAAAGTCCTTGTCGTTGCCGATCTGAATCTTGCCCGGATAGATCAGGTCGCCTGTAAACAGGATGTCGCAGTACGGGTCATAGAAGCTGACGCCGTCCCGGTGCGAGCCCGGTGTCGGGATCACCTCAATCACGCGGTCGCCCAGGTCGATCTTCCCTGTCCCGGCCGGCCATGCGCTCTCCAGTTTGTAAAAGGCCTTTACCTCCGCCAGCGACTTTGGCGCCAGCCTCGTGTGCGTTCGTCCCACGAACTGCGACAGGCCCTGATTCTGCGCGGCATCCTCACCAGAGGTCATCACCACCGTGAGCGGAACGTTCGTCTTTCCACGAGCCTTCGCCCAGCGTGCGATGATGCCGTCGACGGTCTTGCGCAGCGGATACCACTCCGCGTTCGAGGTCGCACCGGTATCGATCAGCAGCGCGCCCTTGTTTCCAAAAAGCAGGTAGGTGAACGGTCCCTCCCAGTGCACGCAGATGTTTTCGCGCATCAGGTAGGTGTCCTCGTTGTACTGCATGACCTGCACACGCGGGTCGGTGTTCTTCGCGGCCACGATCGAACCGAAGATCCAGCGGAAGCCGATCGTTCCCGGCGCGGGACCGTCGCACCGATAGTCGTGCGTCACCTCACCAGTCCGGTGCAGCGGGACGACCGAATCCGTGTTCTTAGCCCCCACTGGATTCAGAGGGTCCGCCGGGTTCCCATTGGGATAGGCGCGGTTCGAGGAGGAAGGATTTCCGCTCAACGCCGGATTGTAGACAGGGGTCTGGGTCTGATTCATACCATCCTTTGGCCGTACAACGAAGTGCAGAGGAAGTGTGGGGCCGACCGTTAGATCGACAATTTTATGAATGAGAGGGCACTTCCAAGCATAGGCAAAGAAAAGACTTCGCGGCGAAGCTACGCCGGAAACCTATGGCTGCGATAAGGCTTTAGCACTGGAATGACTAGCCTTTCGAGAGCGGCAGACGGCGCGTGCTCAGCCAGCGCATCAGTCCGGTCGCAGGAAGCTCCGGCGCAAGAAACCGCGTGGTGTCCCCGCGCACGGCCCCCGCCGCCAGCCGTCCGCTGCGCACCGCACCCTCCATCGTCGAAGGCCACTCGGTTGCGGTCCAGTCTCCCGCCAGAAACAGCCCAGGATAAGCCGTAGCCTGCGCAGGCCGGAACCTGTCCAGTCCCGGCGTGACGGAAAACGTCGCCCGCGCCTCCTTCAGCACACTGCTCTTCACCAGCTTCGCCTGCCGCATGCGGGGAAAGAAGATCTCCGCCTCGCGCAGCGCCGAGGCCAGAATCTCCTCGCGCCCCAGCTTCAGCTCCGGCCACGAGGCGCTGATGACCAGCTCCAGGTAGCTGCCCCGGCTCGCCTCCCAGCGGCGAATACGCGACTTCGCGAACATCCACTGGATCCGCGTATCGAGCAGCACGGCGTGGTCCAGCTCCGTCACCTCGCGGTCATACCAGAGGTGAACCGTCGTGATCGGCGCTGCAACGAAAGGACTTTCGGCCTCGGCCGCAGCACCCGGCAGCCCGGCCATCAGACGCCCGGCCTCGCGAAAAGCCGTTGCCAGCACAAGGTTCCGCGTCTCGATCACCCGCTCGCCCGACCGCACCGCCCAGCCGCCGCCGGGCAGAGGCTCAATGGCGTCCGCCCCGGACTTCAACTCCAACTGCACGCCGAGCCGCATCGCCAGCTCCGCGACGGGGGTGAAAAACTCGGTCAGCGGCGCCGCCGGAATCCCCAGCCGCCCACCCTCGGGCGAGCGCAGGAAGGTCTCGTGGAAGACCTTGCCCGCATACTTGGTCGAACAGTTATCGAACCCATCGTTCAGCGCGCCGACAACCACCGGCTCCCAGAAGTGCAGAATCGCACGCTCGGTCTGGCCTGTCCGCTTCAGCCAGGTTCGAAAGCTCTCAGAGTCGTCCGCCGGGTAGCCGCGCAGGAACTCCATCAACCCCGTGGCGATCCCGGCCTTGTCGCGCAGCGAGAGCATCGGTGCGCGCAGAAAACTCAGCGTCTGGTGCGACGGCGCGGGCAGTACACCCGGCTTCATCCAGCTCCGTGCGCCGTTCGGCTCCAGGAAGACCAGCTCGTCGTACCACCGCACAAGTCCGGCGCTGCCCGCCAGCCCACACAGGTCCAGCAGATTCGTGCAGCAGCCCAGCACCACATGCTGCGAGTCGACCGTCTCCTGCAGCGCCGGATGCAGGTACGAGTATGCGCGACCGCCGATCTCCGGCCGCCGGTCCAGCAGCGTCACCTTCGCTCCGTCGCCCGCCAGCGCCACCGCCGCCGACAGCCCCGCAAGTCCCGCGCCGATAACGACTACATCCTGCCGCGAACTCATGCGCGCTTCGCCCCCAGCGACTTCACGAAGCCCTGGGCCAGAATCGCCAGCTTCTTCCCCGTAGGTACGCTCACCCGGGTCGAAAAGACGTCGCATCCGCGCCGGTCGATCCGCTCCAGCAGGTCGCTGTAGATCTCGACGAGCACCCACAGCGCGGGCCGGCTATCCGGGTCGATCATCGGCAGCAGCTGCTCCGACGCCCGGTAGTATCCCCACGCCTGCGCCGTCAGCGCGCCCAGCATCGCGCGGTCCTGCGGACGCATCGCCTGCCCCTCGGACATCGCGACCACATCCTCGTTCGTCACACCGAACTCCTGCAGCAGGCTCTGCGGCAGGTAGATGCGACCGCGCTCCACATCTTCCTTCACGTCGCGCAGAATATTCGTCAACTGGAAGGCGATGCCGGTTTTCTCCGCGAGCAGCTCCGCATCGGGGTTCGTATAGCCGAAGATCTTGATGCAGACCAGCCCGACGACCGAAGCCACAAGGTAGCAATAACGATACAGATCCTCGAAGGTCCGGTAGCCCTGCAGATCCTCGCCCAGGTCGACCGCCTGCCCGTCCCCCGTCGCGGCGCCCGGGTCGGCGAGGTCCATGCAGGTTCCCTGCACCAGCTCCTCCAGCAGCTTGTCCGAGATATCGAACCGCCGCTGCGCATCGGCCAGCGCGATAAAGACCGGGTCGTCGGTCGCGCCACCGGCGCGCGCCGCACGCCATGCGTCCAGCCACGCCGCCATCGCCACGCGCCGCTCCGGAATGCTCATCGACTCATCGTCGGCCAGGTCGTCCGCTTTGCGCATGAAGGCGTAGACCGCGCAGATGCCGTCGCGCTTATGCGCCGGCAGCACGCGAAAAGCATAGTAAAAATTCTTCGCCTCGCGGCGTGCGATCTCCTGGCAGATCGCGTAGGCCTCGGCGACGGTCATTGCCTGCCCCCACTGAACAGTCCGAGGAACTTGCCCGCCAGCGCTCCCGCCAGCAGCTTCGCCTTGGTCGCCTTCGAGACCGATGGCCGCTTCGCCAGAACATCGTACCCCTGTGCGACGATGCCGTCGATAGCGGCGAATCCGCCCTTCGAGAAGAGCTGGAGCGTCACCGCCAGCTCGCGGTCCACCGTGCCGGAGATCGCCGCGCCTTCGGCCAGCATCGTCCGCGCATAGTCGACCAGATAGACCATCATCGCGCGATACTCCGGCGTGAACTGCTTGCCCGCGATCGTCGCATCCGTAACGCCGAAGCGCGCCATCGTATCCGCCGGCAGATAGCGCCGGTCACGCTCCCAATCCTCGACCACATCCTGCCAGAAGTTGATGAGCTGCAGCGCCGTGCATACCTTGTCCGAGAGCATCGCGCGCTCCTCGTCGCGATACCCCGAAACCCAAAGCACCAGCCTGCCCACGGGGTTCGCCGAGTAGTGCGAGTAGCCCACAAGCTGCTCCAGCGACTCATACCGCGTCACCGTCTGATCCATCTGGAAGGCATGGATCAGGTCGGCGAAGAGCTGCTTTGGCGCCTGCGTCTCGGAGGTCGTCTGCTGCAGCGCAACGAAGACGGGATGCCGCGAGCGCTCCGGCTGGTCGTAGCACTCATCCAGCATGGCGCGCCACGAGGTCAACAGACGCGTCGCTACCGCAGTATCCGCCACCTCGTCGCCCAGATCGTCCGAGACGCGGCTGAAGGCGTAAATACTTTCGAAGTAGGGCCGGATACGCTTCGGCAGAAACCACGTTGCGACGTGGAAGTTTTCGTAGTGCGTGGTCGCCAGCGTCCGGCACCACTCCTGCGCCGCTGCCAGCGTGGGCCGCTCGGCAGGCGTCAGGTACTCCGCGGGAGCGCCGATCAAACGGTCGTCCATAGACAAGGTCGTCTCCGTGCTCATCGTGCGATTGCTCCGTCCGGAAAGATGGCCGTCTTGATGTCCCGCATCGCATCCGTCGAGCGCGTCATCATCTTCGCGAACACCGCCGGAACTTCGTCGAGCGTCGCCGTGCCGGTCAAAAACTCCGCCGCCTTGAACCGTCCGCTGGTGATCAGCGCAAAGGCCGTCCGCGAGGTCGACGGCGTATGGTGGAAGCTAGCCTTCAACGTGATGTCGCCGTAGTGCAGGCGGTTCGTGTCCAGCGCAACGACCGTGCCGCTCGGCGGTCCGCCGAAGAAGTTCACCAGCCCGCCCTTGCGGACCATGCCGACAGCCCACTCCCATGTCGCGGGCGTCGCGACGGCCTCGATCACAATGTCCGCGCCACGAGCATCGGGCGTCAGCGCGCGCGTGGCCGCGACGATATCGTCGACCTCGTCCACACGCACCACCTGCCGCGCGCCGAAGAGCTTCGCCGTCGCCACCTGGTCCTCGCGCTTGACCACCGCGATCACGTCCACCCCGGCAAGCTCCGCCGCATGCATGAACATCAGCCCGATCGGTCCGGCGCCGATGACCACCATGGAGTCGCCCGCCTGCGCGCCACTCTCCTCCAGCCCGCGCACCACGCACGCCAGCGGCTCGGTCAGCGCCGCATGCTCGAACGGCACGCCCTCCGGGACGCGCAGAGTGTTCTTCGCAACGATCCGAGCGGGAATCTTCAGATACTCGGCATAGGCGCCATTGTTGAAGAGCAGGTCCGTGCAGAGATTCGGCTGGCCCTTCGCGCAGAAGTAGCACGCGTCGCAGGGCGCGGAGTTAAGCGGCACGACCCGGTCGCCCACGGCAAACTCCGTCACGCCCGAGCCAACCTCGGTCACCACCCCGGCCAGTTCATGGCCGAACGGGATCGGCGGCGTCAGCATCATCGCATGGTATCCCCGCCGATAGACCTTCAGGTCGGTCCCACAGGTCAGCGCGGCGCCTACCTTCACCACCAACTCCCCCGGCCCAGCCACGGGAACGGGCAGTTGCTCCACCCGGAGGTCTTCCTTGCCGTAAAGCACCACTGCGGCCATCGTCTTCGGTTGCTCGAACGTCATCCTGACTATCTTCTCATCTCCACCCGCATCATTTCGACCCGCGCGACGAAACTGCTTATCCGGCATCTGATAAAGTGAGCCTGAGACGCCATGCCACTTCCCTTTGAGACCTTCGCCAAGCAGAAGATCGCCTCCGTCCAGGAGTACTCGCTGCTGGCTGGCCGCGCCGTCGCGAACGTCTTCACCGGGCGCCGCTACTGGGCCGACATCTACACCCAGATGGATTCGATCGGCTTCGGCTCCGTGCCGATTATCCTGCTCACCGGCTTCTTCACCGGCTGCGTGCTCGCGCTGCAGTCCGAGACCGCGCTGAAGCAGTTCGGCGCCGTCAACATGACCGGTTCGCTCGTCTCGCTCTCGATGGTCAAGGAGCTAGGCCCCGTTCTAACGGGGCTGATGGTCTCCGGCCGCAACGCCTCCGGCATCGCGTCCGAACTCGGCTCGATGAAGGTGACCGAGCAGATCGACGCCATGCGCGCGCTCGGAACCGACCCGATCCGCAAGCTCGTCACCCCACGGCTGGTCGCCAGCGTCTTCATGCTCTTTTGGCTCACCATCCTGGCCGATGCGGTCGGCGTCCTCGGCGGCGCCATCGTCAGCATCTCGATGCTCGGCCTGAACTTCACCTATTACCTTCACTCTTCCTATCAGACGCTTTATTTCGCGGACGTTGCGCAGGGTCTCGCCAAGCCGGTCTTCTCCGGGTTCATCATGTCGACCGTCGGCTGCTACTGCGGCATGACCACCAAGGGCGGCACGCAGGGCGTGGGCCGCGCCACCACGCACGCCGTCGTCATCTCCGCCATCTTCATCATCGTGTGCGACTTTCTCGTCACGCGCCTGATGATCGGCATCTTCGGACGTTAGGCCCAGCAAGATGCTCGTCATCCTGAACGAAGTGAAGGACCCCTGTATTTTGCCTTTGCGGTTCGGAAGATCATGACCACGACCACTCTCGCCCAACCCGCCGAAGTCCCGGAGACTGGGTCCGCTCCCATCGTCGTCTTCGACGATGTCTCCATCACCTTCGACCTGAAGCCCGTGCTGCACCACATCTCGTTCGAGGTCGCGCAGGGTGAGACGCTCATCATCCTCGGCCCGGCGGGCTGCGGCAAATCCGTGCTGATGAAGCTCGCCAACGGCCTCATCGAGCCCGACTCCGGCACGATCCGCGTCTTCGGCCAGGACATCTCGCACATGCGCGAGACCGACCGCTTCGCACTGCGCAAGCGCATCGGCATGGTCTTCCAGGAGTCGGCGCTCTTCGACTCGCTCTCGGTCGAGAACAACGTCGCCTACCGGCTGAACGAGGAGGGCGTGCCCTACGACGAGGCGCACGCGAAGGTCGAGGAGGTCCTGCGCTTCGTTGAGTTGTCGCAGGCCATCGACAAGAATCCGTCTGAGCTCTCGGGCGGCATGCGCCGGCGCGTCTCGATCGCCCGCGCCATCATCACCGCCCCGGACCTCATCCTCTATGACTCGCCGACCGGCGGACTCGACCCCATCACCTCGACCACCATCATCGAGCTGATCGTGAAGCAGCGCGACGTCTCGCACACCACCTCGCTGCTCATCACGCATCGCCTGCAGGACGCCTTCACCCTCGCAACCCACCGCTGGAATCCCGAGGCCGGCCACATGGAGCCGATTCCCGACGGCAAGATCGACGACAGCACCAGGTTCCTCGTCCTGAACGACGGCGGCATCGTCTTCCATGGCTCCACGCAAGAACTCGTCCACACCACCGACCCTTGGCTTCGCGAATATCTCTCTTAGCTTTTTGTCTTGCGAACGCCACCCACCTACCCGATCCACGCCGCATCGAATACTGTAAACGTCTAACCTGAGATACTCTTCGCCGGACGCACCGAGCAGCACCGTTCCGAGGTTCCATGACGAGCAAGAAGCGCATCCTGATTCCCGGCGGCAGCGGCCAGATCGGCACCATCCTCGCCCGCTATCTCTACACCGCGGGCCACGACGTCACCGTCCTCTCCCGCCGCCCGGTCGCAGCACCCTGGACGACGCGCCGCTGGGACGGCCTGACGCTGGAGCCTTCGTGGACGCGCTCGCTCGAAGGTCTGGACGCGGTCATCCACATGTCCGGCCGCTCTGTCGATTGCCGCTATACCGCGCGCAATCGCCGCGAGATCCTCGATTCCCGCGTACAGCCGACATTGCTCCTCGGCCACGCCATCGAGCGTTGCGCCGACCCGCCAAAGTTGTGGATGAACGCCAGCACCAGCACCTTCTACCGCCACACGCTCAACGGCCCCGACGACCATCCGCAGGACGAGTTCACGGGCGAGCCCGGCGGCTCCGAGACGGGCGTTCCCGAGACGTGGAACTTCTCCGTCGACGTCGCAAGCCACTGGGAGAAGGCCTTCTACGCCTCGAACACGCCTGCCACGCGCAAGATCGCTCTGCGCAGCTCCATGACGATGAGTCCGGATCGCGGCGGCGTCTTCCGCGTTTTGCTCGGACTCGTCCGCATGGGTCTGGGCGGAACCGAGGGGCCGGGCGACCAGTACGTCTCGTGGATCCACGATCACGACTACTGCGGAGCCATCGACTTCCTCATCCGCCACCCGGAGATCTCCGGCCCCGTGAATCTGACCGCGCCCCAGCCGCTGCCCAATCGCGACTTCCTGCGCGATCTGCGCGAGGCCGCCGGCGTTCCCATCGGACTGCCGGCCAGCCGCTGGATGCTGGAGATCGGCGCCTTTCTGATGCGTACCGAGACCGAACTGATCCTCAAGTCGCGGCGCGCCGTCCCTACGGTTCTGTTGCAGCACGGCTTCAAGTTCGGCTTCCCCGCCTGGCCAGACGCCGCCCGCGACCTGGTAAGCCGCACCCGCAACGCCGACCTGCTCTAGCGCTTCCCCTTCACCCACTCCGCGTAAGGAATCCTCGGCACCTCCACAAACGCGTCGCGAGTCCTCACATATCCGCCCAGCCCGTTCATCCGGCCGACGGCATGCAGATCCCTGGCCTTGATATATGGACCGGCCGGATCGACGAACTCGTCCTCCACATACATCGCCACCACCTGTCCCAGCACGACGCGCGACCGCCCGATCTCGATGGTCATATGCTCCCGGCACTCCAGCGCCGCATGCGCCTGCCGGATGCGCGGAACCTTCACCAGTGACGACGGCGCGGTCTCGAGCCCCGCCATCTCCAGTTCGGAGACCTCTGGAGGAAAGTCCGTCGCGCAGATGTTCATCTGCTGCAACAGGTCCTCGGTTACGACGTTCACGACAAACTCCCCCGTCCGCCGAATGTTCCGCGCCGTGTCCTTGGGGACGAACCCGCCACCCGGCCGGTCCATCACCCCCATCGCAACGATCGGCGGATCGGTACAGACATAGTTGTAGGAGCTGAACGGCGCTGCATTCAACCGGCCCTCCTCATCCATGCTGGTCACCAGCGCAATCGGTCGCGGAGCCACCAGTCCGATCAACAGGTTGTACACCTCGCGCGTGCTCGCCTTCTCTACCTCAAAAACCATGATCACCCAATCTTCAGTCCAAATGAATTTGTCATCCTGAGCGCAGCGAAGGATCTGCCTTTTCTCGACCCGCCACTACTTCAACATATCCCTCAAAGATGCGCGCACCACCTGCCACGCCGCACTTTCCGGGTCGACGACCTCGAAATGCCCGGCGTTCGGAACCATCCTGACCGTAACCTGCTCGCCCAGCCGTCTGCCACGCTCCGCCCAGCGCGCCGGAAGCTGTGGCGGAATCTGGCTATCCTCGGCCCCCTGCACCAGCGCCTGCGGGACATTGAGCGGGACCAACTCGCCTGGATCGCCCGCTGCATACCGATCCGGGTGTACCTTCGGCGAACCGCCCATCAGATCGTAAACCTCCTGCTTGTCGTGCGCGAAGGTGAAGTAGCCCGCGAGTTCGATCGTCAGCCGCAGGTCGACCGCCCCGGCAAGCGAGATGGCGCCATGCACCGGCACGATCGGCCGGGGAAGATACAGTGGGCTCGACTCCGGAATATGGTGCCGCCCGGCAAGCCAGAACGCCAGGTGTCCGCCCGCCGAATGCCCCATCACGATCACCCGGCTCAGATCGAGCGGATAGCTCTTCGCCAACGTCGCCACGTAGTCGAAGCCGGCGGCCACATCCTGAAACGTCCCCGGCCAGCCGCCGCCCGCATCCCCCACGCGTCGGTACTCCAGCGACCAGGTCGCGATCCCGTCCGCCTTCAGCGCATGGCAAAGGTGGCCGCCATAGGTGAGGTCATACTCCGACTTCCACCAGCCGCCGTGGACGAACACGACCAACGGCGCAGGCCGTCCCGGCGCCGGAAGACGCAGATCGCCAAACTGAAACTCGCCCGGACCATAGTGGATTCGATGATCGGCAACCGCCGGCGTACGCCCAAGAACATCCATTGTTCAGAAGACGCGCAAAGTCGCCCGGCAGATGCAAACAACCGCCGCACTCTCGCCTCAGCTTTTCTTCTTTGTCTTTGCTTTTCTTGCTTTGTCACCCTCGAAGAGGATGTGCTTCTGCACTTTTCAGACCGCAGCCCTAACGCTTCGCCGTACTCGCAGGCTTCACCGGCAGCGTATAGATGACCTCACCCGGCCGGGTGTAGTGCAGCTCCTCGCGCGCCTGGTGCTCGATCGCATCGGGATCCTTCTGCAGCCGGTCGACATGGCCCTTCAGGTCCTCGTTCTCGCGCGAGAGGTCGTTGACCTGCTGCTCCAGCGCCTGGGCGTTCATCCGTTTTTGCTGATAGACCGTAAGCCCGTTCTGCCCAAAGACCACATGGTACCCAAGCCCCAGGGCCAGCACACCCGCGGCAGCCGTCGCGAACCGGCGGCGGTTCAGGAACACGCGATCGCGCTGGCTGCGAATCCAGGCAAGCGGCGCCGCGATACGAGAAGATTTAGCTGAGGCCATGACTCTACCAGTGAAACCGCAGCCCGCCCTCCGGTCAAGCAGCAATCGCGACCGTTGACGATATGAACCAACCAAGACACCTCCTGCAGCGCCGTCGGCCCCACGGGAGAAAGACGGCAAAGAGCAAGCGAAGATCCGCGCACAAACCTGCTCCAGCTTGCTATGCTTGGAGTTGCCGCATGTTGATCCTCTACGCCATCTCGCTTATCTCGTTCTGCGCCCTGGTCTGGGCTGCCTTCGCGATCACGCGGCACATACGCCTCGCCTCCTCCGCCGCTCCAAAACCATCGGAGACCGCAACCGGGAGCACGAAAAAGAAGAACACCTTCGTCGGCAACCCCGGCAATCACTCCAAACAGCCGCAGCCACGCTGAAAGGAATATCCATGCATCTCGCCAATCCGAGCCAGACCCGCCGCGTCCTTGCCCTTGATTCAGCAAGCCAGACCGTTCCCGGCCGCATCTTCCTCGCCATCGCCGCCAGCGCGCTGGTCGCCGTCGCCGCGCACGTCTCGTTGCCGCTGCCCTTCACCCCCGTGCCGCTGACGCTTGGCAATGCGGCTGTACTGCTGGTCGGCCTGATGCTCGGCCCGGCGACGGCTTTCGGCGCACTGGTGCTCTACCTCGTCGAAGGCGCCATGGGCCTGCCCGTCTTCACCCCCACCGGCGGCCCCATCGGCATCGCGCACCTGCTCGGCCCGAACGCCGGCTACCTCTTCGCCTACCCGGCTGCCGCGGCGATTGCCTCCGCCGTCGTCCGCAACCTGAAGTTCACCGCGAGCCGCTTCACCGCTGCGGTGCTGGCCTGCTCGGCCGCGACCGTCGTTATTCTCTCGGCCGGCTCTGCCTGGCTTGCGGTCTGGATGCATCTGAATCTTGTGACCGCTCTGAAGCTCGGCGCTATTCCGTTCCTTGCCGCCGAGGCGTTGAAGATCGCAGCCGCCGCCGGCATTTACGCCGGCATCGAGCGCTGGAAGCGCGCTTAGTCTTTTTTCTCCACCGCAGCAGAACCACAGAAAGTCAGGAACACAAAGCCTTATGACAGCACCCGGCAGCATCCAGGAAATCAGCATCGCCCATAGCCCCGACTCCGACGACGCATTCATGTTCTACGGCCTCGCCACCAACAAGATTCGCGTCCCAGGCTTCAAGTTCACACACACGCTGACCGATATCGAGACCCTGAACCACAAAGCGATCAACGAGCAGTTCTACGACGTGACCGCCATCAGCTTCGCCGCCTATCCCTATCTGCAGGACAACTACACCCTCATGGCCTGCGGCGGTAGCGTCGGCGACGGCTACGGCCCCATGATCGTCAGCGCACGCAAGTACACGCTGGACGAGGTGAAGAAACTGCGCATCGCCGTTCCCGGCACGCTCACCACCGCGTACCTCGCGATGAAGCTCTTCTGCCCCGAGATCGAGACCGTCACCGTTCCCTTCGACAAGATCATCCCCGCCGTGCTCGCAGGCGAGTTCGACGCCGGCCTCATCATCCACGAGGGCCAACTCACCTATGCGAACGACGGCCTCATCAAGATCCTCGACCTCGGCCAGTGGTGGCACGGCGAGACCGGCCTGCCCCTGCCCCTCGGCGGCAACGCCATCCGGCGCGCCCTTGGCCCCGAAGCTATGAAGATTACCACCCAGGCTCTGCGCGACAGCATCCAGCACGCGCTCGACAACCGCGAGGCGGCGCTCGAGTACGCGATGCAGTTTGCACGCGACCTCGACACCAACCTCGCCAACCGCTTCGTCGGCATGTATGTCAACGAGCGTACGCTGAACTATGGCGACGATGGTCGTGTGGCGATCCATAAGCTGCTGGAGCTGGGTCACGAGCGCGGCATCATCCCCATTCGTGCGAATGTGGATTTCGTGGGCTAAACGCCGCGTTTTTCAACCACCACGCACGCAAAGTTGTGCTATTCTTTGAGAGTGATGGTTGAGCGCGGCAAGCCTGCCAGCCCGGAAGTTTCGGAGCATGGGCTTTAGTCAGCAAATCATTTGAACTTGGGCTCGTCCCAGTAGGTTCCCTCACCAACGGACGCGTAGCTCAACTGGCAGAGCATTCGACTCTTAATCGACTGGTTGTAGGTTCGATTCCTACCGCGTCCACCAAGTCCTGCGTAAAAAGCGAAACGCACCCATCTCGGGTGCGTTTCGCTTTTGCACTTGCCTTCATCCTTGTGGTCATTCTTTAGCGAGTATCCGCTCCACCGCTGCTATTCGCCGCGAAGATCTTCAACTCTGTATTTTGCAGCCAACAACTCCCGCAAGCTATTCGTTACAGGATACCTTCACAAATATGAGGGTCAGAACGAAAACGATAGACCGGCCTGCATGGTCCGTGGCGCCTGCGCGAAGTAGAGCGTCTGACCGTCAGCCGAGAGGAACGGCCGGTATCCCTGCGCGAGCAGGTTGGTCACATCGATCGTCGCCTCCAAGCCAACCGGCAGGCGATTGCCCCAGCGGATCGGCTGGCGCACGGAGAGGCTCAGGAAGCCCTGATCGCTGAACGCCGCGTAGGGATTCACCGCCGTCACCAGCCGTGACGGCTGGAAGCGATACATCGTCCGCAGCGACGTCCCTGTGCCCTTGATGCGGCCCTTCAGCGAGACAGCAGCCGCCTGCCCGCCGCGTGCGGTCAGGTTCGACATCGCGTTCTGGATGCTGGTCGTAGCGCGGAAGTCCGCGCCCAGAGCACGCCCCGTGCTGTACTCCACAGTCGCACGCATGCCGGAAGGCAGCGGCGCGCTAGCCTGCACCTGCACGCCATTCCCCACATAGCCGGAGCGCAGCGCGCGGAAGTTGCCCGAGATCTGGTCCAGCATGAAGCCGCCCGTTGGAACGCCGCCCAGCTCCAACCGGTTCGCGAGGCCATTCACCGCCATGCGATCCAGCACGTCGTGATAGACCGAGACCTGAATCACACCCGAGCCGGCGCCATGCGAGATCGCGATCTCCTGATGCCTTCCCTTTTCGAGCAACACCTTGCCCGTAGGCAGGACCGCCAATGCGGGAAGATCGCCCTGCGGGCTGAGATCCTCCGCGCTCTGCAGATCCTTCGATGTCGCCATGCGGTAGCGGAGCGTCCACGTACCCGCAGGATGCGCCGTCAGACGAACGAAGGGCGAGCTTGAAAAGCCGTCGCCGGTCGCCGTATGAATGCCGCGCAGGCTGCCGCCGAACTCCATATCAATGAGGTCACCGAATGAGGTCTGCTGTGACCCGCCCATCTCCAGCAGCGCGACGCCACGGCTGCCGTCCGGCGCAATAATCTCGGGATGCGAGCGATAGCTCAGCACTGTGCGCGCGGAGCCGGCGAGTCCGATAGGCCGCTCGTAGCCAAGCGCCACCTCGTTCGAAGCCACATCGCCGGCCTGAAAGCCGGGTGAACCAATATCGGCGCGCAGCAGGATATCCGCGCCATCCTTGCGCATCCTGGCCGCGGAGACGACCGAGTGTACGCCGCCATTTCCGAAGCCGCCGTCGCCTCCGGTGACCGCAACGCGTGCGCCCTGCATCCGCGGTGTGGGCGTCTCGGCGCTCGCGAGCACCAGCGTGCCGTCGCCCAGAACCCGGAGGATCGGCCGATTCGCCGAGGAGCGCAGCGTCCAGCGCCAGTCGTCCGCTGGCTCGTCCGAACGGCGGCGCTCCGCCGGCAGCCAGGAGCTGGTGTCGAAGAGTGTCGCGAGCGTCAGGTTGACGACCGTGCGAGCGCCGGTGCGAAGCTGGAGATTTCCGCGTGTGGTTGGAACGAAGAGCGTCGCGCTGGCCCGCACCTGGTAGGTGCCGGGACGCACATTGCGAATCAGATAATGTCCGTGCAGATCGGTAAACGCGGTCCCCACGGGTGAGGCGTCGGCGGCCAACAACTGCACCAGAGCTCCCATCTGGGCGACTCCCTGTGCATCCTGCACGACACCGGTTACGGCCGCCGTGGTGACGACGGCGCGCGCGGCAGGCGCGAGCATCAGCATCGCAGCCCCGAAGAGGAGCAGCAAGCCGAGGTCTCCGAGTTCGTCGAATCGTCTCACGAAACGTTGCACAGTACGCTCACCTGTGCGTCGTTGGCCTTCTCCGAAAAGTGCTGCAACCACCCAGTTCGGGTGGTGTCCAGAGGATACCGAGCCCCGGCTATCGCCTTCCATCCGCGTAACCATGGATCCGCCCGGCATCTTCTGCCTGATCATCAATCTACTGTAAATGGAGCGGACTCCGCAGTCTCCTGCTTTGTCACGCCATCGTTGATTTTGATCGTAACCATATACTTGCCCGGTTGCAGGCTGGCGAGCGGCATGCTCTTCTCGAGCGTTACCTGGTCGGCGTTCGGGCTGAGCTTGCTGGTCAACTCCTTCGAATCCAGAATGTTCTTATTCGTCGCGAGATCCTCGATCTGGTACTCGATGGTAGCGCCGTTCTGCTTGTTGTCGCCGATGCCGAGGTTGTAGACCTGCATCCAGAAGTTCAGATTCTGATTGCGGTGGAAGACGATCGGCACAGCAGGCCCGGTCGGCACACGCGGACGAAGCCGGGTGTTGCCGATAACGAAGTTACCCGCGCCGATATCCTTCGACGGAACGCGCTCCATCACGTCGGCAAGAATCAGCGAGGAGTGACCCAGGCGATCGTCGTCGAACTTCGGCACGTTGATGCTGCGCTGCCAGCGGCCGACGTGATCTGGATTGTTGACGTCCTTGATGACGATGTCGATCTTGTAGAGGCCCGGACGTAGCGGCAGCGACTTCCAGTAGACCGAAACATTGTTCAGGGTGCGAGGGAGCAACTCGCTCGGCACCTGTACTGCAACCGTATCCTCGAAGGTCTGGATGGCCCGATGGTTCAGATTCGACACGCGGCCAAGAATATTGACCGTGCCCATCGAGACGCCTTCCTTGGTATTGAAGGTAACGTCTTTGTTATGAATCTGAAGCGTGAGCGGCACCAGCACCGTATCGTTCGTCACCTTCACGTAGTCGGTTCGAACGTCGAAGAGGAAGGGCGGTCCGGTAAGGATCTTCGACGAGACCATGAAGGACTCGAGATCCTTGAACTTGATCACCGGCGGGGCCATTAGTTTCGCCGCACGGTCGAGACGGTCGAACTGCTTCGTCTGATTGTTGGACTGGCCGGGGCCCGCGCCAAGCTGCTCCAGACCACCGCCGTTGAAGCGGTCTGCCTTCTTCGCCTGACCATTCTGCTCGGCCATCGTCTCGCCGGCGCCAGGAACGTACTTCAGCGCGTCTTTCTCCGAGCGGTCGATCGTCATGTGATAGTCGCCGCACATGCAGGTGTCGACGAACTCAATGTCGATGTTGTCGCCGATGCCTTCGAGATAGCGATAGTGCCAGACCTCAAAAGGATAGGTCGAGGTGCTGCCGCCGCCCTCTTCCATCGGGCGCTCGTAATTTCCGCCGCTCGGATGGGAGTCGATGCTGTCGGCCTTGCCGTATGCAATATAGATGTGGCCGCGATCCGTGCGCCAGCCTGCCTTACCGGCCGCAAAGTGTTCATTCGCATAGGCAATGCGGGCGTAATGCTCTTCGCGATACTCGTTGTCGGGCGAATCCGGGTTCGGGTTGCGACGCAGCCAGAAGTTCTCGATAAACTGGTCGCGCTCCTCGTCGTTGCTCAGATGCTTGAAGGCAGAGAGTTCTTCGTCCGTGATGATCCACCGGACGTCCTGGTCGACCCAGGTCTTGTACGATCCGTGAAGTTCGCCCTTCAGGTCCTTCTGCTGCTGAAAGCGCTCCTTATCGGAGAGCCGGCGCTTGGTCGGGTCGGGCTTCTCGGTGATGGCGGGGGCTTTGTTGACGCCATCCGGCTGGACCGGGATCGGAGCAGTGCTCTGGTTATTCGTCTGGGTTGTCTGGGCCGCAAGCGCACTTCCCCCGGCAAGAGCCAGCGACAGAACGAGGGGATTCACAAAGGAAAGGCGCAATCTGGTCATAGCGGTACAAACACTCCTATAGATACTGAAGATTGTAGGCCCAAACGGGGCAACAGACAAACCTCAGACCGCATCGGCAGATGGATAATGACTGCTAGAATCTGAAGTCAAAGACCCAATCTGGATTCCGTGATCGTTAGACGTTCGCAGTCTGAAAAAGACATCTGGCCGCGACATGGATTTGGGTCGAAAATTTAGTTTCGCGAAAACCGGCCCAGGCACGGAACCGCCGGGATCGACCCTGCGTATCTCCTTTGAACGAAAGATCATTCGACCTTATGAGCATCAAGAAGATTCTTCTGATTACAGGCGGCGTCCTGATCGTAGCGGGCGTCTCCGCGGGCGCGTACTTCCACGCCCAGGCTGGCATCGTCAAGGTCACCACTTCGGTCGTCGCGCGTGAGGATCTCGTCTCCGTCGTCAGCGGCACCGGCCAGATCAAGCCGAAGACCTACGTCAACGTCGGCGCGACCTCCTTCGGACGCATCACGCACCTGAACGTGAAGGAAGGCGACCATGTGAAGGCTGGCGCGGTGCTTGCGACGGTCGAAAACGTGCAGCCGACGGCTACGGTCGCGGCTCAGCAGGCGACCATCGTCTCCTCCCGCACCGACGTCGAGTCGTTCAAAGCCGCCGAGCAGACCGCCGTCGCCAACATAGCCGCCGCCAAGGCCGACCTCGAACAGAAGCAGTTCGACTACACCCGCGCCAAGGCGCTCTATGACGAGAAACTGATCGCCAAGCAGGACTTTGACGCGAAGAAGATGGCGATCGACGTCTCCGCCGCCACATTGCAGCAGCGGCAGGCCGCGCTCGACCAGGCGAAGGCGCAGACCAACTCGCAGATCGCGAAGGTGAACCAGGCCGTCGCCAGCCAGCGTTCGAACTTCGACGCGCTCGACAAGACCGTCAGCCGCGCGCCCTTCGACGGCCTCGTCACCAACGTGCCCGTCCGCGAGGGCGAGACGGTCGTCGTCGGCATCCAGAACGCCGAGGGTTCCACCCTGATGACGCTTGCCGACATGTCCGTCATCACCGCCGAGGTGAAGGTCGACGAGACCGACATCGTCAACGTGCGGCTGGGGCAGACGGTCGATGTCAGCGTCGACGCCCTGCCCGGCCGGCTGTTCAAGGGCCACGTAACCGAGGTTGGCGACCAGGCGCTGCTGCGTACGACCGGCATCGCCACCAGCCAGAGCACGACCGGCACGGAGGAGGCGAAGGACTTCAAGGTCGTCGTCACCGTCGATGCCGTTCCCGGCGGCGCCGATCTCGACGAGTTGCGGCCCGGGCTTTCGACCACCGCGAAGATCACCACCGCGCACAAGCCCGACGCTCTCACCCTGCCGATCCAGGCGCTGGTGCAGCGCGACATCGCCGCGGAGGCGGTGCTCGAACAGCACGACGGCAAGGTGAAGGCCACGCCCAGCTCCGAACCCGCCGCGAAGACGAAGCCTGTGCTCGTGCAGGGCGTCTATATTCTGAAGCCCGAGGGCAAGAAGTTCCGCGCCAGCTTCGTTCCGGTCTCGACCGGCGTGACCGGAACGACCGATATCGAGGTGCTTAGCGGCGTCAAGGCGGGCGATACGATCGTTACGGGCCGCTACAAGATTCTTCGTGCGCTCACCAGCGGCACGACCGTCAAACCGGATAACTCCGTCGATACGACGCCGGACGCATCCAAAGCATAAGCAGCCTCCAACCCCGCAGTTGCAAAACCGGAGAGACCGATGTCCCAAGAACCCGCAGCCACGATCGAACCCACGCCGCAGGACCTGAGCCTGGTCAACGCGGACGGCCCGCAGGAGGGCGACGTCATTGTGACCAGCAACCTGTGGAAGACCTACGAGATGGGCGACCAGCAGGTGCATGCGCTGCGCGGCGTCAATCTGCGCATCCGCCATAATGAGTATGTCGCAATCATGGGTCCGTCCGGCTCGGGTAAGTCGACCCTGATGAACCTGCTGGGCTGTTTGGACTCGCCGACGGTGGGCAAGTACTGGCTGAATGGGCACAACGTCTCCGAGCTGAACGACGATCAGCTTGCCCGCATCCGCAACAAGGAGATCGGCTTCGTCTTCCAGACCTTCAACCTGCTGGCGCGCGCCACGTCGCTCCACAACGTCGAGCTGCCGCTGATCTACAACGGCACGCCTGCGGCGGAGCGGACCATCCGTGCGAAGGAGGTGCTGCAGTCGGTAAACCTCGGCACCCGCATGATGCACAAGCCGAACGAGTTATCCGGCGGTCAGCGCCAGCGCGTGGCGATCGCCCGCGCGCTGGTCAACCGGCCCAGCATTATCCTGGCTGACGAGCCGACCGGTAACCTCGACTCCCGCACCGGCGACGAGATCATGGGCCTCTTCGACGATCTGCACGCGCAGGGCAACACCATCATCCTGGTCACGCACGAGCCGGACATCGCCGAATATGCGCACCGCGTGGTGACGATTCGCGACGGCGTCGTCGCCAGCGACCGACTCTCCACCCGCGACCGCTCGGCCATCGAGGCCCGCCTTGCGAATGCGCCGCCGCTGACGAACTACTAATGTGGGTACGAAGTTCACAGGACGATTCAAACTCTGAGGCCCCGGCGTGCGTCTAAACTGAGGACATGGCTAAGACGTTCCATCGCCTGACGATCGTTGCGCTGCTTCTCTCCGCCGCCTGTGCGTTCGCCGACCCTGCGCGATTCGACCTGACGGGTCCGAAGATCGATGTGCGCGTCACACGCGACGGCGCCGCGCTGCCCATCTCCATGGTGCCGAATCTGCAGGAGGGGGATCAGCTCTGGCTGCACGCCGACCTGCCGCCGACGCAGTCGGTTCACTATTTATTGGTAGCCGTGTTTTTACGCGGCACGACCAATCCCCCGCCCGATAACTGGTTCATCCGCATCCAAACCTGGGACAAGAAGGTGAAGGATGAGGGCGTGACGATCACCGTTCCCAAGGACGCTCAGCAGGCGCTGTTGCTGCTGGCGCCCGAGACAGGCGGCGACTTCAGCACGCTGCGGTCGGCGGTCAAGGGCCGCCCCGGCATCTTCGTCCGCGCCTCACAGGATCTAACCGAGGCCGGATTCGAGCAGGCACGCATCGAGAAGTATCTCGCCGAGATGAAGAATGTCCCGCCTGGAGACGAAAAGGCGCTCGCCGACCATAGCAACCTGCTGGCCCGCACGCTGAACCTGAAGCCGAACCCGGACTGCTTTAAGAAACCTGTCGATCAGCAGTACAACTGCCTGACTCAGACCGGAACCCAGACCCTGCTCGATGACGGCCACGGGCAGTCCATCGTGACGGCGCTTTCGAATGGGCCGGGGTCGGACTTCATTAACCAGGCGTCGTATACGCAGATGGCCGGAGCCGGCGTGTACTCCGCGTACGTGGGCGCCATCGTGGACCTGGTGCGCCTGACCAGCACGCTGCACACCGCGCAGTATCAGTACATCCCGGCCATCGCGTTTCCTGAGCACGAGAGCCTGAACCTGCGGCTGAACGCCGCGCCGAGCTTCCACAACCCGAAGTCGGTCATCGTGATCGGGCTGCCCGGCGTGCAGAAGGCGGTACTGCCGCCGTTGCGCCCTACCGATCCAAAGCACATCTCCTGCCTGCTCGACACCAAGATGGTGCTGCCGGTCGAGGGCGCTCCGCTCGTCTTTTCCACTGCCTTCGCCCATGATCTCGCGCTCCACATCGAGCCGCAGAACGTCGCGAAGGGCGAGCCGACCGACATTCCGCTTTACCCGGACGCCTTCCGCGGGGGGCTCGCCATTCTTCCCACCGACGACAAAGCGCGGCGCGAGCTGCCAAATCCGGATGCGAAGAAGCAGCCGGATATGCCCAACCTCCTGGGCGCACCGGAGTACAAGCAATCTCAGCCAGAGGCAAAGCCCGTCACGATTCATATCGACGGTCAGCCGGAGCCGAAGCCTGCCAGCGACATGACCGATGCGAAGAAGCCCGAAATCTCGTCGGCTCCGCCAGGCGTGGTCGTGCAGGCGACGGTTCAAGGCAAGTGGGGCTTCGACAACTTCACCGGACCTGTATTAAATGTCCAGCGCGTGCCGGGCGAAGGCTGGAAGATCGTGCCCACGCCGCAGACCCCAGCCGTGCTGATCGTCGGCCAGCCCAATCACCTTTTGTTAACCTCCACGGGCACGGCCTGCATTCAGTCCATCGGCGTGGAGCCGGGCGACCTGAAGGCCGAATGGAAGCTCGCGACGCCCACCCTGGTCGATAGCGCCAAGGAGCCACCTCCGGCTACGAACGAAGCGCAGCCGGTCGACCTGACCCTGAATCTGCAGCATGCCGCGACGCCCGGCACGATCCAACTCGCCATCCAGCAGTTCGGCCAGCCGAAGCCCGACCAGTTGGGCACAAAGACCTTCTCCGAGCCGGCGAAGATCGAGAGCGTCCGCATGCACGCGGGCGATGTCTCGGCCGCGCTCACCGGGACGAGTCTGGATCAGGTGAAAGAGGTCGTACTCAACTCGCTGAAGCTGGAGCCGGTCGACGCCTCCGCGGGCAGCTCGACAGGCTCGCTGACCGTTACGCTCCCGAAGGACGCCAAGGTTCCTCCGTTCAAGGCGGGCGAAAAGCTGACCGCAAAGGTCGAACTGCGCGACGGACGTACGCTGGAGGCGCCGGTCATCATCGAGGCCTCGCGTCCATCGGTGACGATCCTGAGTCGACGCATCCAGCCTCCTGCCCAGGCCGCGCCCTCGCCCATCACGCTGGCCAGCCCGGACGACCTGCCGCTTGGCGACCAACTCGTTTTTTTCCTTAAATCGCCGTCCAGCTTCCCGAGAAACGAGCAGATCGAGGTCGCGAACGCGGACGACTCGCTGCACACGAGCCTGAGCGTGGGCGCGGGCTCGCTGATCCTGCAGGACGCGCACACCATTCTTGCGACACTCGACCCGCTGAAGACCTTCGGCACCTCGGCCTTCGGGCCGCTGCGTCTGCGCGCTGTCACGAACGACGGCACGGGCGGCGAGTGGTTGCCGCTGGCGACGATGGTTCGCCTGCCGACGCTCGACCAGCTTCATTGCGCGACCGACGTCACCAAGCCCTGCCAGCTCTCGGGTTCGAGTCTCTACCTGATCGACTCGGTCTCGGCCGACCCGGCCTTCACCCAGCCGGCACCGGTGCCGGAGGGCTTTGTCGACCAGATGCTGCCGGTACCGCACCCCACCGCCGGACTGCTCTACCTGAAGCTGCGTGACGACCCGGAGAAGGTCCAGCAGGTGAACCTGCCGATTCTGCCTTTGCCCACCGACCCAACCGCCGCGAAACACGGAACGACGAAGGCAGCAAACCCGACCACTGCCTCCACGGCAAAGCCCGACACAAAATAAGGCGTTCGACGTCTCGATTCCGAGACATGATTCCGATGGTCTACTACGGCTTCTCCGCCTTGCAGAAACAAGCCTTGAAGCCGGCCTCGTCGTAATGGTTCACGAGACAGGCGAAGGCGGGCCAGATTGTCTCCAGCGGCGATGGCGTGATGCCGGGGCCGTAGAACTTCACAAGCGCCTGGCTCTCGGGAGACTCCGCCGCGGGGTCTGCCTGGAGTCGCCCCACCAACTCCGCCAGCGATCGCGCCGAAAAATCCGGCTCGTGAAAGCTCTCTCCAAACCGGTACGCGCGCGTCCAATCCTCCGCCGCACCGGTCACGTTCGAGCCGGTATAGAGCGTGTAATCGACCAGCGTAGCCGTTCTGGGGTTTACTTTGGCCGTCACGAAGGCCGGCAGATTGCCGTTTACAGGCGAGATCGACGAGAGGATCTTTACCGGAACTCCGCCACCTGCGGCAGGCAGCAGGCGCAACTCGTCCATGTGCGAATGCGCGAAGAGGCCAAGCCGAATCTGCGCCGGATAGCGCTGCATGACCTTCGCCAGCGAGTCGTCGCGCAGAAATTGAGTCAACTGCCCGTCCGTACACATGTTCTTCAGCTTGGAGAAGGTGTCGAAGGTGTTCACGCCGGGCGCCGCATGGCCGAGCACCCAGACGTGCTCGCCGCGCCGTTTCGCCCGGTCGAGTTCGCGCGTCAGGAAGGCGAGCTGCTCCTCCCCGCCCTTGAACTCCTTCGCACCAGTACAGTCGTAGTGCTTTTCGAGCAGGTAGGTGTCGTCGATCACGATCAGCCGCGTGCCTCGCATCGCGCCGCCCATGCGCAGGGTGTAGTAGCCGGCCTCCGTGTAGTCCAGCCGCGCCTGTCGCAGCTCCGCAGGTCTCGCCCCGCGCAGACCATGCAGGACCGCGTCGACCGTTCCCGTGAGGAATGGATCGCGGACGTTCAGCTTCGTGTTTCCGCAGCCCACGTCGTTGTTGCCCAGCGCGCTGTAGATCGGGATTCCGGGAAAGGTCTTATCGATGCTGGCCATGACGAAGTTCGCCGTGCGCGCGGCGAACTCGGCCTCATCTGCCGCGGTCTTGCCGGGGAGAATCGTCTTGAAGTGACAGTCGAACTGATGGACCAGCATGTCGCCGCCGACCATGACGAAGCGCGCTCCGGCCGCCTGCGCCTTCGCCGCCGCGAGCGTCGAGGTCATCAGCGCATAGGACGAATCCAGCCCACGCGCGCCGCAGGCCTTCTGCACGGCTGCGTTGCGCTCGGCCGCGTCGGGAGCATTCGGCTCGCTCAGGATCGCATCCCACTGGCCGATCGGCGAGGCCTGCAGCCGCTCGACCTTGCTTGGGTCAAGAAACGGGTCGAGGTGCACGTCGCTCAGGAGGACCGCGTTCACCGCAGCCTGATTCCGTGGAGATGCCATCTGCGCGGACAGGCCGATCGCGTCCGACAGAAACAGCATGGAGCAGCACAGCAGGATCAAGCCGATTTTCCGAATCCTCATGCGGACAGATTACCCTATGCCGGCGCCCGGTACAGCGGCTGTCGAGTGCGGTCGGACTGCCGCCCGGTCCTCGAAACAAGCGCAACTGCAACAGCTAAAAGCAGATCCTCCTGCAAGGAGGGTAAACAGGAAAAGCAAAGACGAAACATCGAGGGCCAGATTAATCGACCACCGTCAGGTCGGCGCCCTTGGCCTCGCGTCCCAGTCCGGTCAGCAGGGCGACGATCAGCGCCACCACCAGCACCGTCACCGACATCACCAACTGTAGACCACCGGGATAACGCGCTGCCAGCTTCGCCTGCAGCGGCTGGTTCCGCGACGAGAACAGGTTGCCAAGCTGGTAGACGAAGCCCGGAAAGACCGCGCGCACCGGGCCGGGCGAGAGTTCGTTCAGATGCGCCGGAATGACTCCCCAGGCGCCCTGCACCATGAACTGCATCAGGAAGCCGCCGAGCGCCAGCATCCACGCCGAGCGCGAGTACGCCCACAGCGGGATCATCGGGATCGACAGCAGCGCGGCGCAGACGATCGTGCGCTTGCGGCCGAACTTCTCCGACAACGTGCCGCAGCAGATACCGCCGAAGAGCGCGCCCAGGTTGGCAATCACGACCACAAAGCCGATGTTCTTCGGCCCCAACACCTTGCCCAGGAACGCCGGGTAGAGATCCTGGCTACCGTGGCTGAACGAAGTAAACGCCGTCATCAGCACGACCAGCAGCAGAAAGGTCGGTAGGTAGCTGCGCATCAGCTTCCAGTCCAGCCCCTGTTTCGGCGCCTTCGCCCTGGCCGCGCGGCTCTCCTCCCACGCGGGCGACTCCTTTACGTGCATCCGCACGTAAAACGCCAGCAGCGACGGCAGCGCGCCGATCATGAACATCACCCGCCACGGCGCCCACACGCCCACGCCATGCAGATGCGGAAACAGCAACGCGAAGAGCAACGCCGCCAGCAGGTTGCCGGTTACGTATCCCTCCTGCAACAGGCCGGAGAAGAAGCCCCGGCCCTCCGCCGGCAGCGTCTCGAGCGCCAACGCAGAGGCGACGCCCCACTCCCCACCCATCGCAATCCCGAAGAGCGCGCGGCAGATCAGGAAGCTGTGCAGACCCGGCATGAACGCCGAGGCCAGCTCGAAGATCGAGAACGCGACGACGTTCAGCATCAGCGTCGGCCGCCGCCCATACTTCTCCGCCATCGTACCGAAGAGGAAGGCGCCGACCGGCCGCATCACCTGCGTCCAGAAGAGCGACTCCGCGATCTGCGGCAGGCCCACGTGGAAGTCCGCCGCGATCGACGTCAGGCACAGCGTCAGCAGGAAGAAGTCGAAGGCATCGAGCGTCCAGCCGAGAAAGCAGGCCGTAAAGGTGCGCCGCTGGGCGACCGTCAGCGATTTCATCGTGGAGACAAGGGACATGGAGGCCATGCTAGCATCCGGCCTGAAAATTCTCTCGAATCAAATTACAAGTTGCAACATCAAAATTTCAACTGTTTCAGCTAACATGATTTAGCTGCGAACGTCAGCCCATTCGAAAGAGGTTAGACCCATGAAGATTCGTACCGCCCTGCTTGCCCTCGCCGGAGCCACGCTCCTGTCCGCCCCAGCCTTCGCCCAGACCTCGGCCTGGACGATCGACACCGCCCACTCAAGCGTCGAGTTCACCATCCGCCACATGGGCGTCTCGAATGTGCACGGCTCGCTCGGCGGCGTCAAGGGCACGGTTCTGCTCGACGAGAAGAACCTGACCAAGTCCAGCGTCGAGGCCACCATCGAGACCAAGACCGTATCCACGGGCGTGGACGCGCGCGACACGCACCTCAAGAGCCCGGACTTCTTCGACATCGCGAACAACCCGACGATGAGCTTCAAGTCCACCGGCGTCACCAACGCAGGCGGCAAGCTGCAGCTCGTCGGCCTGCTGACCATCAGCGGCGTGACCAAGCCCGTGACGCTCGACCTCGACGGCCCGGCGCCGGCGCAAAAGGGCCAGGGTGGCAAGACCATCAGCGGCTTCTCGGCTTCGGGCGTCCTTCATCGGACGGACTTCAAGTTCGGACCGAAGTTCTCGGCTCCCATCCTCGGCGACGATGTAAAGTTCACGATCG
The DNA here is from genome assembly GCF_900188085.1 of Granulicella rosea. Classification (GTDB taxonomy): domain Bacteria; phylum Acidobacteriota; class Terriglobia; order Terriglobales; family Acidobacteriaceae; genus Edaphobacter; species Edaphobacter rosea. The sequence continues at coordinate 139,167 of NZ_FZOU01000002.1, read as the reverse complement.
ATATCGAGATGGACAAGCAGTAAGCAGCAGCGTAGTCAACAAAGGCCTCGCGGATGACCGCGAGGCCTTTTCTTGTGAATCACCGATACCGCTCTCCCCTAGACCTTGGCCGTCCGCGCGCCGCCGTTGGCCTCAGGAGCAGCCAGAAGCACATCCTCTGGCTCGCTGTTGTACTTCTTCAGAATCTGATGGTGCAGGCAGTAGAGCGCCAGCTCCAGCCGGTCGGAGACGCCGAGCTTATCGTAGACCTTGCGCAGGTAGTTCTTGATGACCTGCTCGGTGGTGCCGATCTGGTAGGCGATCTCCTTATTGCGCATACCGCGCGTGATGCAGGAGATAATCGCCAGCTCCTTCTTCGAGAGCTTCGGCTGGCTGCGCGGGCTGGTCAGCGAGCTGGCCTGAGCGCGGTAAGCCTCGATGACCCAGCTGATCGACTGGTTATCGATCCAGGTTTCGCCGTCGGCGATCTTGCGCACGCACTTGATCAGCAGATCGGGCGAGATCGACCGCGGGACAACCCCGCGCACACCGCGCCGATAGAGTTCCACGGTGTTCGTCTCGTCGCTCTCCACCACCTGCACGATCAGCTTCGCGTCAGGAGCGCGACGCACGAGCTCGGGAATCGCGTTGACCGTGCCGGCGATCAGTTGACCTTCGAGCACAACTACGTCTGTCGGGAATCGCTGCAAAGCCGTATAGAGATGCGTCAGCGTCTCCGCCTGGGCAACGACGCGAATGTCGTCCTCCAGAGCGAAGACCTTCTTCATGCCAACCCGGTAGATCGCCTGCGAATCGGCCAGAATGACCCGGATCGCCGGCGTGCCGTCGAGCTCCGTCTCCATCCCCTCGGGTGCCGCATTCGAACTAAAGTCCATTAATGCCATCCATCAAGCCTTCAAAAAATATTCATCGATAATTGCCGCCGCCTGCTTCAAGTCACCTTTAACCTGATGCCGTACGACACGTCCGGTGCAGTGGATCGAGACATCGCTCGCGGAACCCATCACCGAAGCCGGCATATCGATAGTGAACTCGATTCTGCTATCGACCGCTGGCAGACTTTCACCACTAAACAGAATTCCATTCGCCGAAATGTTCTCCGTCACGGCCTCGATCTCGCCGTCTTCGGTCTTGATCCGGATTGCCAACTGCATCGGGAACCGCACGGCCGTTCTGACCGGATCGGTTGATCCCGCTGTGCTCCAGGAGCCTTTTCGTTCTCCTCGCGGAAGATCCGCAACCAGCTTCATCGACATAGTCCACCGCGAAAAGTTTATCTCAACCACTGCCCCATCAGGGCTTTATTATGAGGGGCGGTTCTACAACTGTTTTGGGACGAGCGCAGCCGAGCCGCCAACCCACTCCTGATTCCTGTTATGGTCTACGCCCATCATCAATCCGCGGCCAAGCCGCACCAGGCTGATGAGCGGCCGCATCGCCGGTTCGTCGTCCGGCCACACATACATAATGCGAACTTCGGCCTGCGTCATGCCGAACGGCGTTTCGATCAGCGGCTCGAAGTGGACGCGCTCCTGCAACAGATAGAGAGACCGGTCCGCCTCTGGAATCGCCGCCAGCTCCGCATCGGTCGGCGCGAACTGGATTCCCTTTCCGGCAAACGAATAGAGCGGCTTTAACAGAATCTCCTCGCGCGACTCGGGAAGACGATCACGTCCGCGCCCCGCGAACCAGTCGTCCAGAAAGACCGCCGTCGGCACCGATGGGTGATGGAGGTGCGGGATCGAGAACTTGCTGATCCGAAAGTACCAGTTCGGATGCCCGGCCCACTCGACGTCGAGTTCATCGCGGTAGTCGAAGCCCGGCACGATGCCCCGGCGCTCCAGCTCGTCGACGATGGTGCGGTTGAAGATGCGCTTGATCGCGATCCACTCCCCGTCGCGCTGGTAGAAAAGCCTGCGGCCCTCCTGCTTCACCTTCGCAATATCGACGGTCGCGATGCTCAGACGGTCCTCGTAGACATGGAAGTCGGGCAGCGTCTTCTGGCCTTCGGGATCGACCTCCAGCAACACAACATGCCGCGGGTCGTGACTGCCGACGATGGTTCGGCGTAGCAACTCCCAGTAGCTCGCCTCGGTGTGGCCGTCGAGGTAGCCGCTCAGCGATGGGTCCAGTCCGTAGACCTCGCGATACGACCGGGCCAGCAAATCCTGATAGCCGAAGACCGATGGGAATGCCTGCAGCTCCACCAGCTTCGGACGCAGCAGACCGTCCTCGCCGCGAACGACGCCGAAGTCGACCGTCATGAAGTTTGGCCGGGGGTTGTCGTTGCCCAGCCGGTACCGCTCAGGAATGGCGCCGTCCGAAAGCCGCATGTACTCTGGGTTGTCGATCAACTGGTGGGTCAGGACGCGGCCAGCGTCAGCCATCTCTTCGAGCAAAGCCTGCGGCAGAAAGACCGGCGTCTCACAGATGCGAAACTCAATGCGAGCGCGCGTCCGTTCGCAGAGATGCTCCACCAGCGCGGCGTACCGCTCCGGGCTGAACTTCGTCTGGTTGAACTCTGCGCGAAGCGGCTGAAGCATGGTGTGAGTCTATCCTGCGCCTTCCCTTGCAGACTCCTGTTATTGATGAGATGCAAGGAAATCTGCAACCTTTTTCATCTCGGGCTCACTCAGCCGGAAGCTCGCCGCCGGCAGGATGCCGTCAACCTGCTTTCCGCTGCGTCCGCCGACGATAGCTGCGGTGATGGCAGGGTTTGCCAGGGTCCATGCGATCGCGACCACACCGGCGCTCACGCCGTGCGGCGCGCCAATCTCTCCGAGCAGGCTCGCCAGCTCCAGGTTGCGCGAAAGGAGCGGCTCCTGAAACTGCTTCGCGTTGCGGCGGAAGTCGTCCTTTGGCATCTGCTGGACACGTTCTTTCGTCATCGCGCCCGTCAACAGCCCGGACTGCATCGGCGAGTAGTTGATGACGCCAATGCCGTGCTTCGCGCAGAATGGCAGAATCTCCGCCTCGACGTTGCGATTCAGCATGGAATAGGGCGGCTGCAACGAGGTGATGGGCGCAATCTTCAGCGCGCGCTCCATCTGCGCAACCGAAAAGTTGGACGCGCCGATGTACCGCACCTTGCCTTCGCGCTGAAGCTCGGCCATTGTTGTCCAGCCCTCTTCGATCTCATTGTCCGGAACCGGCCAGTGGATCTGATAGAGATCGATGACGTCGACGCCGAGGCGGCGCAGGCTTGCTTCCGCCTCCTCGCGAATCTTCTTCATCGTTTGGACGATCTTGCGATCTTCACCCCAGGTCATGCTGCACTTGGTGAAGACATACGGCTTGGCGGAACTCTGCTTGAGAGCCTGGCCGACCACCTCTTCCGAGTGCCCGAGACCGTAGACGGCCGCGGTGTCGATCCAGTTGATTCCAGCATCAAGTGCGCGGAGGATCGCTTCGATCGACTCCTTGTCTTCTTGATGCCCCCAGGCAAACTGCCAGTCGCCGCCGCCGATCGCCCATGCGCCAAAGCCGATGGCAGTGAGAGCCATCTCCGAATTTCCAAGGTTTTTCGTCTGTCCCAAGCTCATGTGTCTATGATGCACCCGACCGGGCCTGGGCCGCTATACGTCGAGCAGGAAGACGCCGTCACGCATGATCTGCTCTTCGCCCGCAGCGTTTCCAAGCCAGATGCTGAACTCCAGCCCCACGACATCGATGTGGGTCGAGCTCTTCCACGGCGCGCCGGTGTGAGCGCCGTATGGGTCGCCGAAGGCGATGTGGATGCCGGGAAACTTTTCGTCCTGGAGGATATTGCCGATCACGCGCTCGACCCCGATGTTGGTCCCGATGGCAAATTCGCCTACACGGTCGGAGTTCTCATCCGTATGCGTGTAGGCCCAGAAATCGCGTTCGAGCTCCTTGTTCGGCGAGGTGGCGCGCACGATGCGGTTGCCTTCGATATGGATCGTCAGCGGATACTTCTGCAACAGGCCGTATGTCTTGCAAAGGAAGTCGCCGACAACGCCGTCGACCACGAAGACGCCATTGACCTCTCCCGGCGCGGTGAAGCACTCGCCGCCGGGCAGATTGCCCCACTTCTCCGTGCTGATGATGCCAGAGGTCTTGAACCAGCGATAGTCGGGCGAGAGCTGCGCGTGGATGTCGGTGCCCGCGGGCGTGGTCGCGCGGACGTAGGTTGCCTGGCGGACCTTATCCAGCACCGCCTGGCTCAACCGGTCGATGGCGAGAAAGTCCGCGCGCATGCCCTGCGTCATAATCTCAGCGGTGATGTTCACCATGTGCGCGTGGCGCATGCGCCGGCGATTGACCACGTCGGTCATCTCCATCCGACTGCGCAGCTCGTTCGGCTGCACCTCGACCGCGAAGATGCTGACCTGCGAGGACTCCATGTCTTCGAGGACAACCTCCGGCATCCCGGCAAGGGGCCGCGGCGCAATGTCTTCGAGCACGAAGGCGTTCCAGGCGCAGCCGATTGCATCGAGTTCGAGCGCCAGCGACGCGGCAATCGCGATGCAACTGCGATCCGTGATCAACGTCACTTTTTCTTCCCGCTGGATGCGCAGGCAGGTGGTGACGGCGTTGCGCGCGCCATCGGTAAAGGATTCCGGAAACGGGACCGAACGCAGATCGGTCCGTCCAGCCGGAGCTTCGGGAGAGACGACCGTTATCTGTTGTTCAACACCCATTAACATGTCTTTAGCATACCGCAATCGGCAATGCGGAAACGCAGAGCCGATTCCCTTGTCCCTGTTCCCTCGTTCTACAATCCGGCGCGCGTCTCCGCCGCCATGTAGTCGACCACCGCCTTCAGGTCGCCGGTCTCGCGAAAGACCTTCAACTGCCGGTCGGCGCCGGAGCCGCGTTCGAGCATCGTGTGGATGTAGCCAATCTCTTCCCGGCTGCCCAGCTCGTCCAGCACGTCGTCGACGAAGGCGAGGTACTCGATGATCAAGTCACGCACCGGAACCTCGGTCTGCTTGCCGAAGTCGATCAGTTTGCCGTCGAGCCCGTAGCGCACGGCGCGGAACTTGTTCTCCATCAGCAGCGCGCGCGAGTACTGGCGGAAGTCCACGTTGCCCGAATGCAGGTGCCACAGCTTGCAGGCCGTCGCCTGAATGAGCGCCGCAATCGCAATCGACTCCTTCGCCGAGAGCGGAATGTCGCAGATGCGGACCTCGACCGTCTCGAAGAACGGATGCGGCCGGATATCCCACCAGATCTTCTTCGCATTGTCGATGCAGTTGGTCTTGATGAGCAGGTTCACGTAGCTCTCGAACTCCGAGTAGCTGGCGAAGGAATCCGGCAGATTCGTTCGCGGAAAGTGCTCGAAGACCTTTGCGCGATAGCTCTTATAACCCGTCTCAAGCCCCATCCAGAAGGGCGAGTTGGTCGAGAGCGCGAGGATGTGCGGGAGAAAGTAGCGCAGCGAATTCATGATGCGAATTGCCGCTTCTCTATCCTCAATCCCTACATGCACATGCAGACCAAAGATCAAGTTGGACCTTGCAACAAGCTGCAGGTCTTCCACGACCTGGGCGTAGCGCGGATCGGGGTAGATCTCCTGCATCTGCCAGTCGGCGAAGGGATGCGTCGCGCCGGCGACCAGCACGAGGCCGTGCTCCTCGGCGAGCGAGATCATGTTCCGGCGCAGGTCGAAGAGATCCTGCTGGGCCTCCTGGATGTTCTTGCAGATACGCGTGCCGACCTCGATGACGGACTGGTGCATCTCGGCCTTGACGCGCTCCTCCAGCCGCACCTTGCCCTTGGCCAGCATCTCGGTCGCAATGTGCGAGCGGAGGTCGCGGGTCACAGGATCGATGGTCTGGTACTCCTCTTCAATGCCCAGCGTAAAACTTGGCCGCATTCCCTACCTCACCTCTGGGTTTTGTCATCCTTCGCAAATCTGCTTGTCATCCTGAGCGAAGCGAAGGATCTGCTTGTGTCTTATTGCAAGGCTTGGGCTACTTCGCCACTTTCTTTGCCGCAGCCTTCTTCGCCGGCGCCGGCCCTTTCAAGAACGCGCTCCAGTTCAGATCCAGCGTCCCTGGCCCAGCCTGCGCCTTCTTGATGGCCAGCTTCGCCACCTCGTCGACGATCCACGTAAAGCTCTCCTTGCCGACCGAGTGCAGGTCCGCATCCGGCGCGGGATTCATGAAGTCGATGGCGTAGGGGATGCCGTCTTCAACCGCGAACTCCACTGTGTTCAGGTCATAGCCCAGCGCCTTACATAAGGTGAGGGCGTCTTTCTCGACGCGCGCCAGCAGCTTCGGGTCGTACTCCGGCGAGTCGAGCACGTAGCGATGCTCGTGCGGACGGCGCGGGTCGTAGGGCATAATCCGCACTTTCTCCTGCCCTACCACGTAACACCTGAAGTATTCGTTGAACTTTACGGCCGCCTGCAGGGTCATGCAGAGGTCGCGCGTCTGGTCGTAGGCGCGGAAGAATTCTTCAGGATTGTGGACGTGGAAGACGTCGCGCCAGCCGCCGCCGTCGTGCGGCTTCAGGAAGGCCGGAAAGCCGATGTAGTCGAAGATGCCGGCCCAGTCGAGCGGGTATTCCAAGTTTCGCAGCGAGCGGGTGTTGATCTGCGGCGGGTAGTCCTTCGGTGGCAACAGCACGGTCTTCGGCACCGCCACGCCCAGCTTCGAGGCCAGCGCGTAATTGAAGAATTTATCGTCCGCCGACCACCAGAACGGGTTGTTCACAATCTGCGTCCCGCTCAGCGCGGCGTTCTTCAGGTACGACCGGTAGAACGGCATGTCGTGCGAGATGCGGTCGACGATGACGGCATACCCCGAGTCGGACGCCTCCTGCACGCCGCCCAAATGGACGAACTCTGCCTGAATGCCGTCGATCTCCAACGCGTTGATGTGCTCGACCAGCGCGCCGGGAAAGGTATTCTCCACGCCGAAGAGCACACCGATCTTCCTGATCTTTGCCGCCGCCTTCTTCTTTACCGTCTTCTTCGCAGCCATTCACACCCCCTGAGCTTGCACTGTACAGAGCCAACGTTACAGATAGGTCTGAAGCATCCGCCGCCAGTCCGGCCAATCGTGCGTAGCGCCGCCGCCCCACACATCCAGCCGGCAGGGCACGCCCTTGGATCGCAGGATACCAGCGAGCGCCTCATTCTGGTTCCAGCAGAAGTCATGTTCGCCCGTCGCCAGCACATACGAGTTGTGGCGATACCGGTCGAGGAACCACGGATCGTTCATGCCGGGCAGGAAGTGCGTCGGCAGATTGTAGTAGCAGTCGTCGTCATAGTACCCGTGCAGGAAGCTCGAAACGTCGAACGCCCCACCCATGGAGAGGAATGCTGTAAAGACGTCCGGGTGGCGCAGCGCGATGTTGGCCGCGTGATAGCCGCCAAAGCTGCAACCGATCGCCGCCAGGCCGTGGTTGCCGTTGAGGTTGCGGATGAGCGGCAGCACCTCGGTCATGCAGTATTGCTCGTACTGCATGTGCCGGGCGATGCGCCATCGCGGACCCACGCCGCGGTTGTACCAGCTCTCTGCGTCGACCGAGTCCACGCAGAAGAGCTGGATGCGCCCGGCCTCGATCTCACCCGCGACCGCGCCCACCATATCTCGGTCTTCGAACTCGTGAAAGCGGCCGCAGGACGTAGGAAAGACGAGCACCGGCAAGCCGCCGTGGCCGAAGAGAAGCATCTCCATGTCGCGTCCGAGGCTCGACGAAAACCACTTGTGATATTCCCGTTTCATGGCGTGGCCTCTGCTAGTCTGATGCAATCGTAGCGCACTCGGAGCCTCGTAACGCATTGAAGATTCAGCCCAGAACCCAAACCATTTCCAACCCGGCGCACCCTGTCGCGCCGCCGGAACCACCGCGCGGTCTCTCCATTCTGCCGCTGGCTGCGCCGGAGAGCTTTTCAAGCGGTCGGATGCTTAAGTTCCGGCTGCACTCCGCCATTCTGCCCGACGACCGCGACGTCTCCATCTATCTGCCGCCGCAGTACGCGCTCGAACCCGGCCGCCGCTTTCCTGTCCTCTATCTGCACGACGGCCAGAACCTCTTCGATCCCGAAACCTCCTACATCCCCGGCCACACCTGGCGTGCGCACACCGCCGCCGACCGGCTGGCGGAGGCGGGTCTGATCGAGCCGGTGATCCTCGTCGGCGTCGATAACACCGGCGTGCGACGCATGGCGGAGTACACCCCAACCGAGGACTATAAGATGGGCGGCGGCGACGGCGACCGGTACGGCCGGCTGCTGGTCGAGGAGCTGAAGCCCTGGGTCGACCGCACCCTGCGCACCCGCGCCGACGCGGATTCGACCGGCATCGGCGGCTCGTCGCTGGGCGGGCTGATCTCGCTGCACCTCGCGCTGCGGCATCCGGAGATCTTCGGCCGGGCGGCGATTATCTCGCCTTCGATCTGGTGGGATCAGCGGAGCATCTTGTCCGAGGTTAGACAGTTGAAGAAGCGGCCGAACCTGCGGCTCTGGCTGGATATCGGAACCGCCGAAGGGGCTCGCCACGTGCGCGACACCGCGCTGCTGCACCGGTTGCTGGTCGGTCTCGGCTGGCGCGACGAGGTCGATCTCGCCTACCGGACGATCCCGGATGGGGTTCACAGCGAGGACGCGTGGGCGGATCGTTTTGATAGCGTCCTACTTTTCCTCTACCCGGCCAAAAGCGTCTTTGAGCACAGGTAACCACTTTTGTTTACCATCCAGTTAACAGGGCTCGGCAGCCTGCGGACGCTTTTTCTGGGCTTTCCAATTGCGGATTTTCGCAATCTCCGCCATACTTAGTTGTTGGGTTCTGCGGCTCCATCCAAAGGACCGCCCGAAGCGGCGTCCTTAATTTACCCAAACAAAACTGTTTTGAGAGGTTTCCTAGTGTTGATGATTCGCCTGGCGCGCGTTGGCGCCCGTAAGCAGCCCCACTACCGCGTCGTTGTTATTGAGAAGGACCGCGCCCGCAACGGCCGTTCCATCGAAGTTGTCGGCACGTACAATCCCCGCACCAACCCGGCAACCGTTGATCTCAAGCGCGATCGCATCGACTACTGGACCGGCAATGGCGCACAACTGTCGGATCGCGTCGGCAAGCTGCTTGCCGCAGCGCCGGCTGAGGTTGTTGCCGCAGCCTAGCGCTGGTTACCGGTAACCATACATTCGCTTACCTTGAGTATCTAAAGAGTATTGAATAGCTTGGTTTAGCGAGTCCGTTTCATGTTTCCTCACGTAAACTCATCGCAGACCGCTCCTCTAAAGGAACGGTCTGCCGTGATCTGAACGGAGATTTCTCCGACTCAGCTCCCGGGTTCGGTGTGATGGTCGTTCTGGTCGCCTCCCTCTCAGCTCCGCGTTAGACGGATCGTCGGATGCGCCAGACCAAAGCATTCGAAAATCCCAAGAGGTGTGTGTGTGATGACAGAAACGACTCTACTGGAGTCGCAGGGAGACCTTGCGAACTCCATGGTTAACCTTGTAGCAGGTATGGCCAAAGCCCTGGTAGACAACCCGGATCGCGTTACGGTGGAAGCTGTCGCCGATCGCGATTCCACCATGCTTCTCCTTCGCGTCGCCCCCAGCGATTTAGGAAAAGTCATTGGGAAACAAGGGCGAACGGCACGTTCCATGCGTACGATCCTCGGCGCCGCCAGTATGAAGGCGCAACACCGTTTCTCGCTGGACATTCAGCAGGAAGACGGCTGGAAAAAAGATAAAAGCACGCCCCCAACCCTGGAAGAACATCAAGATTCCGACTCCGACGAGTAGCGCGCAGGACGAAACCGAACGCCAAAGCGTGCGTTGGGTTACGCTTGCCCAGCTTCTCCGGCCGCAGGGACGAAAAGGCGAGATGCTCGCCGAACTACTGACCGACTTTCCCGAGCGCTTTCAGACTCAACCCCGCGTCTACCTCGCACCCGCAGGCTTCAACGGCCACGTCGCCGCAGCCCGCGAGGCGGAGGTTACCGGTTTCTGGCTGCCCGTAGGCAAGAACGCCGGCCGGATCGTGCTCTCTTTTGCCGGAATCGAATCCATCAACGACGCCGAAAAGCTCGAGCGGCTCGAGGTCCTCATTCCCGAGGAAGAGCGGCTGGAGCTTGAAGAAGACGCCGAGTATATCGACGACCTGATTGGCTGCACTGTCTACGACGGCGCAACCCCCGTCGGCGAGGTCTCGGGCGTCGACTTCCCCACCACTCCCGACGGCACGCGCCGGCTCGAAGATGCCGCTCCGCTGCTGACCGTGACGACCCCGGCCGGCGACGAGGTGCTGATCCCCTATGTCACGGCCTACCTGATTTCCACCGATACCGGAACCAAGCGCATCGAGATGAACCTGCCTGCGGGCCTGATCGACCTGAACCTGTAAGCGGTCAGGGTAAGATCGAGAGGCGCCATGCACTTCGACCTCATCACCATTTTTCCGAACTTCTTCTCCGGGCCATTCGACCACGGCGTGCTGCGTCGCGCCATCCAGACGGGGACGGTTTCGGTCGCGAGCCACGACCTGCGTCAGTTCACGCACGACCGCCACCGCACGGTCGACGACCGCCCCTTCGGCGGTGGCGAAGGCATGGTTCTGAAGGCCGAGCCGATCTCGGACGCGCTTGCCTCGATCCACATCGGTTTGAAGGCCGGCCGCGACACCAGCCGCGAATCGGTCGTGCTGCTCTCCGCCCAGGGTCGACCGTTTACGCAGGCGGTCGCGCATGAGCTGGCCGCGCTTGACCGCGTCGTCTTCATCTGCGGACGCTACGAGGGCGTGGACGAGCGTGTGAACGAGCTGTACTGCGACCGAGAGCTGTCCATTGGCGACTATGTGCTCTCGGGCGGCGAACTGGCTGCGGCGGTCATCGTGGACTCGGTTGTGCGGCTGCTGCCCGGCGTGCTGGGCAATCCCGACTCCGCGAAATTTGAAAGTTTCGGCGCGGAAGATACGGGGAATGCACACGAGCCTGGCGCGGTCCCTCCGTCGACGCACGGATCGGGCGGCCTGCTCGACTACCCGCACTACACGCGGCCCGCGGAGTTTCAGGGCGTGCCGATCCCCGATGTGCTGCAGGGCGGCAATCACGAGCAGATTCGCCGCTGGCGGCGGCAGATGTCGCTCGAAAAGACCTTCCGCAATCGCCCGGAGTTGCTCGAAGGAACGACTCTCTCGAAGGCGGATCAAGCGTTTCTGCGGAAGCTGCGGGAGCAGTAGGCGCCTAGACTGTTCGCGCCTTCAACTCCTGAACCGTCAGCGCTGCGGCACGCTCGCACGCGGCGCGGTCGACGTCGTAGTGGGTGACGAAGCGGACGGTTGTCGGATTGATGGCGCTGGCCAGAACCCCCTGCTGCTTCAGCTTTGCGACGAAGCCGGGCGCGTCGCCCGCGTCGAGTGTGAAGATGACGATGTTCGTCTGGACGGCCTCGAGGTCGATCGACGCGCCGGGCGCACCGGCGACTGCCTCGGCCAGCAAGCGGGCGTTGGAGTGATCCTCATGCAGGCGGGCGGGCATCTCTTCGAGCGCGATCAGACCGGCTGCGGCAAGGATTCCTGCCTGTCGCATGCCACCGCCGAGCGCCTTGCGAACGCTGCGCGCCTCCGCGATCGCCTCCCGGCTACCGACCAGTATGGAACCAACCGGCGCGCCGAGGCCCTTCGACAGGCAGAACATCACCGTATCGAAGCCGCTGGTCAGCTTGGCGACCGGCAGACCCAGCGCTGCGGCGGCGTTGAAGACGCGTGCGCCGTCGAGGTGAAGCGGAAGTCCGGCGGCCTTTGCCCCGGCCCAGATCTCTTCAAAGACCGGCAGCGGCGTGACCGTGCCGCCGGCCATGTTGTGCGTGTTTTCCAGGCAGATCAGCCCGGTCTGAGCGCGGTAGTAGATCTTCGCCCCAATGGCCGGCTGGATGAGTTGCCAAGTCAGGATGCCGCGCGGCGCCGCCACCGTTCGGGCCTGACAGCCGGAGAAGGCGGCCATCATGGCCATCTCCCAGTCGAGGACGTGCGAGCGAGCCTCGCAGATGACCTCCTGGCCGTGCCGGGTGTGTAGGCGGATGGCGATCTGGTTCCCCATCGTGCCGGTCGGGACGAAGATGGCGGCCTCGCGTCCGAAGATCTCGGCGGCGCGGGCCTCCAGGCGATTGATGGTGGGGTCTTCGCTGTAGACGTCGTCGCCGACCTCGGCTTCGGCCATGGCGCGGCGCATGGCCGGGGTAGGTTTGGTGACGGTGTCGCTGCGCAGATCGATCGGGGCAAAGTTCGTGTTCATCATCTTTCGCAATCTTATCTGACGATTGCCAGCGTAAACCCGTCGTACCCCTTGCTGCCCACGGTTTGGAGCGCGGTCGCATCCAGCCGCGGATCGGCTTTCATCATCTCAAGGAAACGCCGAACTCCTTGAACGCGTGGATCGGGATCATCTGGATCGACGACGGCGCCATCCCGCACGACATTGTCTCCGATGATGACGGAGCCTGGCCGGGAAAGACGAAGCGCCCATTCGAGATAGGCAGGGTTGTTCGGCTTATCCGCATCGATGAAGATGAAGTCAAAGGGCCCCGAGTTCTCCGCATGCAGGTCGGCAAGAGACTCCAGCGCAAGACCGACCCTGAGTTCGATCCGGGAGCCCAAGCCGGATCGTTCGATGTTCGCGGCGGCCACCTGGGCATGCTTTGGATCAGCCTCTAGGGTAACGATCCGGCCGTCCTCTGGGAGTGCGCGCGCCAACCAGATGGTGCTGTAAGCACCCAATGTGCCGATCTCAAGGATGCGCTTTGCACCCTTCAAACGAACCAGCAGATGAAGCAGCTTACCTTGGGTCGGCGAGACATCGTGCGCTGGAAGCCCAGCCTTTGTGTTGGCCTTCAGAACGGCATCGAGCGGCGGGTCGGCGGCAATCAGACAGTCGGTGAAGTAATCGTCTACGGCGGTCCAGGTTTGTTGGCTCATAGCAATAAAGTATCGCTTCGGCCTAAGTTGCCGGTTGGAGAAGCAGCCGACTGAAGACCTCATTCGAAACCATGCGGCCCCGGTCGGTCAGTCGCAGGCGATTTCCCTGCCCCTCGACAAGTCCGGCGGTCTCGACATCGCGCAGTCCTTCCAACATCGCAGCGACTCGCGAGATGCCGAACTTCGCCTGTACGGAGTCAAGGTCGATCCCCCGGTTTAGCCGCAGCCCGAGGAACATCGTCTCCTCGAAAGCGGCGTCCTCATCGACGCGGTCGACCTCCGGCTTAGAGGAAGGGACGAAACGCGCGGCCAGCGGATTGTTCGAAGGTGAACCGAGGTAGGCGTCGAAGTCGCTCGTATTGGCCCAGCGAACGGCCTGCGTCTGTGAAGCGCTGGTGTGGAGCATCGAATGCGCGTCGAGACCGAAGCCGAGGTACGGATCGCGGCTCCAGTATTTAAGGTTGTGGCGCGATTCGCCGCCGGTGCGTGCAAAGTTCGAGATCTCGTATTGTTCGATACCGGCGTCCGCGAGTCGCTCGCAGGCCGCGACGTACCAGTCGGCGGCGGCGTCTTCGTCCGGCAGGTGGGGCGCGTGGTATCGGCTGCCGTGGGCGAGCGCCTCGCGTCCGAGCCGGGAGTCTTCATCGACCTCGAGCATGTAGACGCTGACGTGCTCGACGCCGCTCGTGATGGCCTGGTCGACGGAGTGCAGCCAGCTCTCCGCCGTCTGGTGCGGCAGGCCGACGATCAGGTCGAGCGCCAGCCGTCCGACTCCGGCGCGGCCGACGCGAGCCAGCTCGTCTAGGCAATCCTGCGGGCTGTGGAGACGGCCGACGGCGGAGGTTTCGCGGTCGACGAAGCTCTGCACGCCGAAGCTGAGCCGATTCATCCCCTGCCGCTGCAGCTCTTCGAGCGTCGCGTCGCTGAGCTGGCCGGGCGCGCATTCGACGGTTATCTCGGGCATGCCGGTGAAGGCGAACTCGTCGCGCAGACAGTCGAAGATCTGCCGGAAGAGCGCGGGTTCGAGCAGGCTGGGCGTGCCGCCGCCGAAGTAGATGCTGTCGAAAGAGTCCGGAAAGGCCGCCCCGCGCGACCGGGCGACGGCGCGGGCGGCGCGAATCTCCGCGCAGAGGCGGTCGATGTAGCCCTGCATCCGGCTGGCGGCGAAGACGTCCGAGGCGAAGTTGCAGAAGCTGCACTTGGCCTTGCAGAACGGGATCGAGAGGTAGATGCCAGCCGCTTGGTTCATCCCTCCCATTCTTTCACGTGTGGCCTGCCCGGCCACCGGATTGATTCGCATCGACCAACGCCCCAAAGCATCTAAAATCGAGATAACCCATGGCCGAGAAAAAGCAGGACGAGCAGGCGAAGAAGAAACCCGAGAAGAAGACCGCCCACGACGACGATGTAGTCGGCAAGGTCTACGACAGCCGGCTGATGCGCCGGTTGCTGGTCTATCTGCGTCCCTATAAGCCGCAGGTTGCGTTTTCACTCGTCGCCATCGTGTTGAAGGCGGGCAGCGACGTGATTGGACCGTTCCTGGTCAAGACCGCGGTCGACACGTATATGGGCAAGCGGCCGGAGAAGCTGAGCTGGCTGGCGCAACACCTGAGCCCGGTCGCGATGACGGGCATCTCGCAGATCGCCGTGCTCTATCTCGGCTCCCTGCTGCTGACCTTTCTGCTGGAGCTGGCCCAGACCTACCTGATGCAGTGGACCGGGCAGAAGATCATGTTCGACCTGCGCAGCCAGATCTTCCGACACATTCAGAATCAGGACGCGGGCTTCTTCGACAAGAACCCCGTCGGCCGACTGGTGACGCGCGTGACCTCGGACGTCGACGCGCTGAACGAGATGTTCACCTCGGGCGTGCTGGCGATCTTCGAAGACATCTTCATCCTTGGCTTCATTGTGACGATCATGCTCAAGATGAGCTGGCCGCTGGCGCTGCTGACGCTGTCGGTCATCCCGGCAATTCTGTATGTGACGGGTGTGTTCCGCCGGCATGTGCGCGAGAGCTACCGCCGCCAGCGCGCGGCCACGGCGAAGATCAATACGTTTACGCAGGAGTACGTCTCCGGCATGTCGGTCGTGCAGCTCTTCAACCGCGAGCGCCGGGCATACAAGGACTTCTCGGATGTGAATCTCGAGAACAAGATCGCGTGGACGGACGCGATCTTCGCCTACGCGCTCTACTACCCCGTGGTCGAGTTCCTCAGCTCGTTCGCGATGGCGCTGGTGATCTGGCAGGGCGGTCGCGCGGTGCTGCACAATACGCACTTCCTCAGCCTGCTGCCGGCGGCTGTGCGCGGGTTGACGATTCCGCCGGGCGTCTTTGGGACCGTCACGGTCGGCGTGCTGATCGCGTTCATTCAATATGCGCAGCGGTTCTTCCGGCCGATTCAGGATCTCAGCGATAAGTACAACATTCTGCAGGCCGCGATGGCTGCGAGCGAGCGCGTGTTCAAGCTGCTGGATCAGGCTCCGCAGATTGTATCGCCGGCAAGGATCACGGAGGGAGACCAGACCGGCAGCATTGAGTTCCGGGATGTCTGGTTCACCTACCAGGCGCTGACGGCGGAGGAGCTGGCTCGCGTGCAGGCTTCGACCGCAGCGGAGCTGGCGGCAAGGACCGACATCGAGTGGATTCTACGTGGGGTGAGCTTCTCGATCGCGCCGAACGAGACCGCCGCCATCGTCGGCCACACGGGCGCGGGCAAGACGACCATCACCGGGCTGATGATGCGGTTCTACGACATCCAGCGCGGGCAGATTCTGGTCGATGGCGTGGATATTCGCGAGCAGGGCCTGAAGGCGCTGCGATGTCGTTTCGGCGTGGTGCTGCAGGACCCGTTCCTCTTCACCGGCACGGTGGCGGACAACATTCGGCTCGGTTCGAAGTGGATTACGGATGCCCGGCTTGAGCGCGCGGCCGACGAGGTGAACGTCGGCGCCTTCATCCGCACGCTGCCGGAGGGCTTCGCGGCGCCGGTGCGGGAGCGCGGCGCCGGATTTTCAACCGGCCAGAAGCAGCTCATCAGCTTTGCGCGGGCGCTGGCGCACGACCCTGGCATCCTGATCCTGGACGAGGCAACCAGCTCGGTCGACACCGAGACCGAGATGCTGGTCCGGCAGGCGCTCTCGCGGATGATTACGGGGCGGACGTCCGTGCTGATCGCACACCGGCTCTCGACGATCCAGAGCGCGGACAGGATTCTCGTCATGCACAAGGGCCAGCTTCGCGAACAAGGGACACACCAGCAGTTGCTCGCCGAGCGTGGGCTCTACTACAAGCTGTATCAGTTGCAGTATCGGGATCAGGAGATTGGGATTCCTGCGACGATTGACGCGGCCGTCCATATCTAAGCGAGTGTTTTCGTTCCTGCTACGCGCATCACCCACTCGACGACCGGTTCCCAGTACCCCGCCGTGGGACGCGCGTAGAGCTCGTTGTGGCCGAAGCCGGATAGTTTGACGAACTCCGTGCAATCGCTCTTGCAGGACGCCAGTATCTGCTCGGCCATCGCGATCGGAAACAACTGGTCCGCGTCGCTGTGTACGACGCAGATTGGAAGTTGAAGCCTTTGGACGCTTTGGCAGGTATCCCATAGGTCGGGGACGATCGCGGCCAGCCACCTTGGAAATCCTGCCGCGTGCGACGCCTCGCGAAACGAGGTGTAGGCCTCGCAAAGGATCAGGCCCGCGGGCTGGGGTCGAAGAGGCGATATGCCACTCGTCGCGATGCCGCTACCCAGTGAAAATCCGAGGATGAAGACTTTGCTTTCGACGGGCAGACGCTGCAACAGCTCCGTATAAGCGGCGGCCATATCCTCTTCAAAATGCTTCGCGTCGACGCTTCCCGAGCTTTCGCCGTAGCCGGAGTAGTTGAAGACGAGCGAGCCGAGGCCGTAGTCCTGGAGCAGCGCCTGAACTTCGCTCCAGTGCGCGACTGTCTCGCCGATCCCATGACAGACCAGAATCGCCGGCGCGCCGGGCCTCCCGGCCACGTAGACCGCAGACAAGCTGCGTTCACCGCTGGCGAAGAAGAACACTTCGCGTTCCGGGGCCTGCCGGAGGCTGCGTACGACTCCGAGTAGCGAATCCCGCGTCTGGAGGCTGCGGCTGACAGCCGTGATGACGGCTGAGAAGAGCTCCAGCCGCATCCGGTCCGCGTCGATCGGCTTCAAGGGTCTCAACGCCTCTCCGCCGCATCGAGCATCTTTTCGAGCCGCTTCTGCCTGGATTCCGGCGTGCGGTAGTAGAAGACGGCCATTAGCTCGTTCTTGCGTTGGATTCCGGTCATCCTCGACCAGCCTGCTTTGGCCTTGGGACGCGCGGCGAAGGCCTGCGCGATCAACGGCGGCAGCTCGCGTTCGGCGTCCATGGTGGCGAGCAGGCGTTCGGCCATCTGCTCGGCGCGGCCGATGCGGGCGGCGTCGGATTTGACGCCGAGCACCCACTTTCCGATCTCGCGCCGGGTGTACTCGGAGAGCGCGTCGTACCAGTCGCGGAGGCCTTCTTCCTCGTCGAGCAGGACGGCGAGTTCGTCGGGGAGTTCGGCTTCGCGGGGTTCGAGGTCGGGCTGGAGATGGAACTCGGCGCTCGAACCGAGGCGTATCCCTGCTCCCTGCTGCAGCTTGTGGTTGACCAGCAGGTAGAAGCCGCCGCGCGGATCGGGAAAGAGCGAGGTACGAAAGGCGAAGCCGTTGACCTCGCCCGAGATGCGGAGCCGGATCATCTCCTTCCAGACGACTGCCGGGTCGAAGGGGACTCGGGCGATGGTCCAGCCGAGGGCTCGGTCACCCTTCTCGAGCGTCGCCGTGAAATGCTGGATTGGATTCGCCGGTTTCGCCATGGACAACATGCTAACGCGCCCGGGCTTCGGTAGACTGAACAGTATTGTCATGAGCTCCAATCCGCGTATCTTTCTCTCCGCCGGCGAGGCCTCGGGCGACCAGTACGGCGCGCAGTTGATCGCCGCGATCAAGCGGCAGCTTCCTGCTGCGACATTCACCGGGCTGGGCGGGCTGGGCATGGCCGCGCAGGGCCAGGAGCGCGTCGTCCGCGCCGAGGATGTCGCGCACATGGGCATCACCGAGGTCATCCGGCACATGCCGTATATCTACGGGCAGTACCGGAGGCTGGTGCGGTCGATCGAGCAGAATCCGCCGGCGATTGGCGTGCTGATCGACTTCCCCGACGTGAACTTCCGGCTGGCGCGCGAGCTGAAGAAGCGCGGCATCCCGGTCGTCTGGTTCGTCAGTCCGCAGCTCTGGGCGTGGAAGCGGGGACGCCTGCGCTGGGTGCAGGAGCGAGTCTCGCGGATGCTGGTCATCTTTCCGTTCGAGGCGGAGTTTTACCGCGCGCGGGGGGTAGACGCGGAGTTCGTCGGACACCCGCTGGCCGAGCAGCCATTGCCGTCCGTTCCGCGCGAGGCGTACGCGGCACACTACAACCTGGACGCCACGAAACCGTGGGTCGCGCTGCTGCCGGGCAGCCGCTGGCGGGAGATCGAGGCAAATTTGCCGGTGATGGTCGAGATGGCCTGCCGGTATCCGCGCGACGTGGAATATATTCTGCCGGTCGCCAGCACCATCGACCGGGCCAGGCTGGCGGACTTCGTCGCGGGCTGGATCTCGCATCCACCAGGAACCGACCCGCGGCTGCCGCTTCCCTATCTTCACCTCGTGACCGATGCCCGCGAGGCGCTGCACCACGCGCAGGCGTCGGTGGTGGCAAGCGGTACGGCGACGGTGCAGGCGGCGGTGATCGGCAACCCGTTTGTCGTGGTCTACAAGGTATCGAAGCTGACGTACGAGGTGGCGAAGCTGCTGGTCGACTATCCGCCGGAGATTCCGGCGGAGGTCGACCGCGCGGGAAATCTGCCGGTCGGCATGGTGAACCTGATCGCCGGGCGGCGGATCGTTCCGGAGCTGCTGCAGGAGCATTTCAATCCGCAGAAGCTGTCCGAGACGCTGGGGCCGCTGCTGGTCGACAGCCCGGAGCGGCGGCGGATGATCCGCGATCTGGCCGAGGTGCGGCAGAGGCTCGTACCCGCCGGAGATGGCGAAAGGAACGCCATCGAACGGGTTCGCGATGCCGTATTGGCACTGCTTCAAAGCTGACAGGAATCAGACAAACCGGCGCTCATCCTCCGGGCGAGATTCTGCGTCTATATAGTGGGACTGGCAGGTTTGCCACTCGTTGAGGAATCCGACCGCATGACGTCTTCGCTCCGCCAGCTTCGTCTCTCGCTTGCCGCCCTGTTCGTTCTCTCGACCGGCGCCTATGCCGCGCCGGCGCGTCCGCAGATCAATATCACCGGATACGTCATCTCGGCCGACCTGTATCCGGCGCAGAGCAAGCTGACCGCGACTGCGGCGGTGACCTTCACCGCGCTCGACGACGTCACCAACCCGGTCTTCGAGCTGAACAACGGCCTGGCGCTGACGAAGGTGACCGACGCGGCGCACAATACGCTGACCGCCGAGCGCCTGACGACGAACTCCACCGTGCGGCTCTCGCTGCCGACGCCGATCCCCAAGGGTACGACGACGACCTACTACTTCGAGTATGGCGGACTGCTCTCGGGCTCGGAGACCAGCCCGGTCGAGGGTATCAAGCTGGCGGCCATCGCCGACCCCATCAGCATCCTGCTCTACGCCGGTCGCTGGTTCCCGATGACCGGACTGTGGACCGATCGCTTCACGGCCGAGATGCATATCCGGGTGCCTTCGGATGAGCGTGTGGTCGGTTCCGGTTCAGTGGGAACTCCGAAGACGGTCGACGGCAATCGAACGGAGTACAGCTTCAACTGGACCAAGCCGGGGTTTCCCGGAACGCTGGTGGCGGGCAAGTTTCTTGCGCCGCTGCGGGCGCCGGGGTACTCGAACATCCACGTCTACGTGACCGAGAAGCGCAAGGCTGCGGGGATCGAGTTCGGCGAGCTGGCGGGTAAGGAGTTCGAGTTCTTTACGACGACCTTCGGGCAGCCGGAGTCGGGCCAGATCAACGTCGTGGAGCTGCCGGAGGATGCTGTCTCGGCCGCGTGGGGGCCGGAGATTGCGGCCATCGGCGGACATCGCATCTCGGACAAGAACGCGCAGCGGCTGCTCGCGAATACGCTGGCGCATCAGTGGTTTGGATCGGAGATCTCGCCCGCCACACTCAACGACGCGTGGATCACGAACGGTATGTCGCGCTACGCGGAGTTGATGTACGTCGAAGATGCATCGGGCAAGACGGCCTTCCAGGCGGCGATCAGCGACGTTTCGGCAGGCGCGATGGCCTACGACACGGAGCCGCTGAGCACGCTTGGCCGGCTCGATCCGTTCTCGCCGCAGTTCCAGTCGATGACGCTCGAAAAGGGCGCGATGGTCTTCCACATGCTTCGCTGGGAGATGGGCGACGAGGTGTTCACGAAGTTTCTGCGCGGGCTGCTGTCGCAATATACCGACCTGGGCGTGCGCAGCAGCAACGTCGAGACGGTCGCCATCGCTCAGAGCGATCTGCAACTGACGCCGTTTTTCTCGCAGTGGGTCAGCGGCACGGGCGCGCCGCAGTTCACGAACAAGTACACGGTCTACCGGCTGGGCAACAATAAGGGCTTCCGCACAGTGGGGGCGATCTCGCAGGACCTCGACCTCTTCCGGATGCCGGTCGACCTGCGCATCGAGACGGACGGCAAGACTGAGGACCGCCGCGTGGATGTGAGCGGCACGGACTCGCAGTTCACGGTCGAGACCTTCGGCCGGCCGCGGCGGATTACGATCGATCCGCAGGGCTGGCTGCTGAAGAGCACGCCGGACCTTGCCGTTCGCGTGGCCGTGCTGCGCGGACAGCAACTGGTCGCGCAGGGCGACAACGCGGGCGCGCTGGCAGAGTATCAGAAGGCTCTGGACGCGAACAAGAACAGCTCGCTGGCGAACTACCGGATCGGCGAGATCTTCTTCAACCAGAGGAACTACCAGTCGTCAGCCAACTCCTTCCGCGATGCGCTGCGCGGGGACGGCGACCCGAAGTGGGTGGAGGTCTGGAGCCATATCTGCCTGGGCCGCATCTTCGACGTGACCGGGCAGCGCGAGCGCGCGGTGAATGAGTACAGGCTGGCGGTGCAGACGAACGACAATACTCAGGGTGCGGTAAACGAGGCGCGGAATCTGATGACGCATCCGTATAAGAAGGAAGCTGCGGAGAACTAACTTCGGGCAAAGACAAGGACAGAAGCAGATTCCCTGCGGGAATGACAAACGAAAAAGCAACAACAAAGGCGAAAGCGAAAGCAGCGGCGGGGACTCTACTCGTACCGCAGAGCTTCGATCGGGTCGAGCTTCGAGGCCTGCATGGCCGGGATCATGCCGCTGATCAGTCCCACGACGACCAGGATTACGGTTGCGACGATCACGCTGGTTCCTGAGATGAGCAGATGGATGTCCGCCGCGTCGGCGTCGGTCGCAATCGCGCTGTAGAGCGTGATCTTGCCGACCGAGACGGCGATCAGATATGCGAGCGCGATGCCGATGCCGCCGCCAAGGCCGGTGATGACCATCGCCTCCGACAGGAACTGCAGCAGGATATGGCGGCGGCGGGCGCCGAGGGCTTTTTCGACGCCGATCTCGCGCGTTCTCTGCTGCACGCTGACCAGCATGATGTTCATCAGGCCGATGCCTGCGATGCCGAGCGTCAATGCGCCGATGAAGCTCAGGAGCACCTGAAGGCCGAGCGAGATCATGCGGAACTGCGTGAGCTGCTCCATGATGTTGGCCACATTGACGGCCCTGCGGTCCGATGCACGGTAGTGGTGCGAGGCGGCAAGGGTCTTGCGCAGCGCCTGCTCGACCTCCATGTGGTTGCCGTTGTAACTCATCCAGATGCCGTCGATGTACTTGGTGTCCTTGATATCGCCCATGGTGGTGAGCGGTATGTTGATGATGCGATTCAGGTTGTCATCACCCTCCTGCATCTTGGCCTTCAGGACGCCGATGACCTGAAAGCTGACGCCGTTGACGTGGATCGTCTGGCCGAGGGCGTACATCCCGGAGAAGAGC
The DNA here is from genome assembly GCF_900188085.1 of Granulicella rosea. Lineage (GTDB taxonomy): Bacteria > Acidobacteriota > Terriglobia > Terriglobales > Acidobacteriaceae > Edaphobacter > Edaphobacter rosea. Next base: position 117,230 of record NZ_FZOU01000002.1, on the reverse strand, counting down.
TTGGTCTTGGCCTCGGAGCCGATGACGGCGACGTGCGCGCGGCTCTGCAGGTCGGCCTCGCTCATGGCGCGGCCCTGGTCGATGTTCATATTCTGGATGGTCTGCAGTTCGGGCTCGATGCCGTCCACCTCCCAGGTATAGGCGTGCAGGTCGTTGGCTACGGGCACGGTCTTCCAGACGATGGGCGAGGCGTGGATGACGCCGGGAACGGTCTCCTGGATATGTTCGACGTCGTCGCGGGTGAAGCGAACCTTGACGCCGGCCTTCGAACCGCCGGCCTGCTCGCTGGTCGTGTTCGGGAAGACGCCAATCTGATTGGTGCCGAACTGCGCGAAGATGTTTTCAAACGCACGCCCGAAGCCCGCGCCGTAGGCGAGCAGCAGCACGACGGTCGCGATGCCCCAGGCCATGCCGAAGACGGTGATAAGGGTGCGGCGACCGTTGTGCCGCATGGCCTCGAAGGCCTGACCGAGAATGTCTCTGAACATGGGTTAGTCCTTTCGCAGCGCTTCGACGGGCTCGAGCATGGCGGCGCGGCGCGCGGGGTAGATGCCCGCGACGACGCCGCAAAGCGTGAGGATGCCGACGGCCATCGCGGCCGACCAAGGCACCAGGCGGGGCGGGTCGAAGCCCATGTCGCTGTTCCCGACCGCGCCGCCCACCAGCGCCATGAAGGCGGCGGCTCCGGCGATGCCGACGGCGCCGCTGACGCCGGTCAGGGTAAGGCCTTCGAGGAAGAATTGAAAGAGGATGCTGCGGTTGGTGGCTCCCAGCGCCTTGCGCAGCCCGATCTCCTTCGTGCGCTCGGTGACGGTGACGAGCATGATGTTGACGATGCCTACCGCGCCGAGGGCCAGGGTGACGATGCCGACTCCACCGAGGAACATATCCATCGCGTCGAAGATGATGCCGACGGTGCGGTTGCTCTTGATGGTGTCCCACTCCTCGAAGGCATCTTTGTTCGCCGGATCGAAGCCGTGGCGGGCGGCGACGACGCGGTGGACCTCGGCCTTCGCGGTCTCGTTCAGGCTCTCATCGGTGGGCTGATAGTCGATGGCGTAGATGCCGTCGCGCGGTGCGTTGCTGTCGGTCGTCCACTGCGGAAAGAGCTGCATCATGGTTGTCAGCGGGATGTAGACCTTCTGGTTGTCGCCGTCGTTATTGCCGCGCCCAATGGATTTGGCGATGCCGATAACAAGGAAGCGAGCGCCGTTGATGGTGATGTAACTTCCGATCGAGGGCCGGCCGGGAAAGAGCAGCGCGTTGTTTTTCTTGCCCAGGACCACAACCTGGCGGCGATTCTCAAGGTCGTCGACGTTGAAGAAGCGTCCCTGGGCGAGGGGAAGATTGCGGATCTCGGGAAAGTTCAGCTCCACGCCCATCACCGGACCGCCGGCGCTTGAAAACTCGCTGACCTCTTTGAGGTTGCCGCGATTGTCGAGCGAGGTGAGGTTGCGCACATGGGGCGCGGAGGCACGGATCGCAGCCGCGTCGCCCAGTGTGAGGCGGTAGGGGCGCAGGTCGTTGTGCTGGCCTGGAATCGCGGGGATGTTGCCGCTGAACTCCATGATGACGTCGGAGCCGATCTCCGCCAGCGAACGGCGCTGGCCGGAGCGGAAGCCTTCGCCCAGACCGATCAGCAGCAGCAGCGACGCAACGCCCCAGGCGATGCCGAACATGGTGAGAAACGACCGCAGCTTGTTGGCGGTGATCGCGTCCCAGACCTGCTGGAGGATTTCGACGAACTCGTGCATGGAGGTTGATACGCAGACGATGGCGGATTCGTTCCGTTAGCCGTTTCGTCAACTCTCGGACAAGGGCAAGCAGCGGCAAAAGCCAATACGGGGGTCCTTCGCTTCGCTCAGGATGACGAGCTCTTTGGGCGGGACGAGACTTATTCCACCGGCAGCTTGGCCTTGTATCCGTCGCGAGCGATGATCGAATACTTGACCGGCTTGCCCTTCTCATCCTGCATTCTCAATGGTTTGCCCTCGTTATCCACAAGCAGCACCTTGATCTTGCGATAGGTGCCGTCGTTCTTGTTGTTCGTCGGCCGGTAGGTGAGGACGTACTGGTTGCGGATGGACTCGTTGATGCGGCCGAACATATCCGGCAGCTCGCCCTGGAAGACAGGCGCGAAGTATAGTCCGCCGGTCATCTCGGCGATGGTCTTCAACTGGTTCTGCGCCTGCAGGTAGTTCAGGTTGCGCATGCCGCCGCCGGTGGACATCTCGTGGACGAAGCCGCCGGTGGCGATCGTAAAGATGGTGACGTTGGGTGTGGTCTTGATCTTCGCCATCATCTTGTCCCAGGTCAGCTTCGAAAAGGTGTCGCGACCGGTGCCGATGAGGATGATGTACTTGCGGCCCTCGATGCGAGTGGTGCGGTCGAGCGTCTCGTAGAGCGCGTCGAACATGTTCGTGTCGGACATGCCGGGGATCATCAGCGTCTGCAGCGAGCTTTGGACGCGGGATTTGTCGTTGGTGAAGTCGGTGAGGATATGCGTGCGCATGTCGTAGGTGATGACGGCGACGTAATCGTCCGGACGCAACTGGCTGTAGAAGGTCGCCGACGCGTTCTGCATGTCGCGAATGAAGTAGTAGGAGTTGGCGGCGAACTCCAGCAGCATGACCGCCGTGATGGGCGCCTGGGTGACGCGGACAGTCTGGACCTCCTGCTCGACGCCGTCCTCCAGCACGAGGAAGTTGTTGGGGTGCAGGCCGGGCACGAACTGGTGCGTCTTGTCGAGGATGACCGAGACGTCGAGGTTTACGATGGGCACGTCGACGCGCAGCGAGTAGGTGTCGCCGTTCGGGTTCTTGATCTTCTCCTCGGCGGGCGCGGGGGGCGGCGGCTCGGGCGCGTCCTTGCTCTTCTTCTTCAGAACGATGGGTCCGTCGTCGGTCTGGGGTCCGGGCTCGGTGGTCTGGTCGGGCGTCTGCGTGGCTGGCTTTTGCTGGTTATCCTGGGCGTGGAGGCGCGATCCGGCAAACGGCGCAGCCAGGCAGAGCAGCAGAGCGAGGGACGAGAGTGGGCGGTATCGGGTCATCATCGGTATCAAAACTGTACTCCGTCCTGGCCAGACTTTGCTTAGATCGTTCGGGGTCTCTACTCTGATAGACGTGAAGACTTCGCGAAAGATTCTGGCGCGGCTTGGCGCGTGCCTTCCCCTGCTCTCGATCACCGCTGCAACCGCTTTCGGTCAGATGCCGGCGTTGCCGCCGAAGCCGCCGCGCGAGACGATCTTCTTCCCTCTCGCGGAGGTGCACCGCGGGCTGCAGGGCGTGGCCTACACCGTCTTCGAGGGCGTCGAGCCGGAGCCGATGGGGGTCGAGATCCTCGGCGTGCTGAAGAATGCCATCGGGCCGGGACAGGACATGATCCTGGCGCGGCTGCATGGGACCAAGGCGGAGTACACCGGGGTCGTCGCCGGCATGAGCGGCAGCCCGGTCTACATCGACGGCAGGCTGGTGGGCGCGCTCAGCTACCGCATCGGCCAGTTCAGCAAGGAACCCATCGCCGGGATCACGCCGATCGAGGCGATGCTGGAGGTGCGGGATCACCAGCAGCAGGGCGGCTCGCCCAGGGCCGCGGGCGAGGGCCAGCCAGAGGTGAAGCCGATCGAGACGCCGCTGGTCTTCAACGGCTTCAGCCAGGAGACAGTGGAGCGCTTCGGCGACCGATTCCGTGCGATGGGTCTGACGCCGGTCGCGGGCCTCGGCGGCGCGGACCCGGAGGCAAAGCAGCCGGAACCGATCGTGCCGGGCAGCGCGGTCAGCGCGATCCTGGTGCGCGGCGACCTCTCGATGGCCGGCACCTGCACCGTCACGTATCTGGACGCGAAGCAGTTGATGGCCTGCGGACACCCGATTACGCAGTACGGATCGCTTTCGCTGCCGATGACCAAGGCAAATGTCGTCGCGACTCTGCCTAGCCCACTGAACGCCTTCAAGATCGTCAACACGACCGAGACCGTGGGCAGCTTTACCGAAGATCGCGCCTCGGCGATCCTCGGGCGGTTCGACCGCACGGCGCGGATGATTCCCGCCTCGGTCGAGGTGCTGGCGCCAGGCAAGAAGCCGCACACCTACCGGTTCGAGGTGCTCGACAACCGGCAACTGACGCCGAACGCGATGCTGGTGAGCGTCTACCAGGCGCTGCAGGGGACGAACGATTCCGCCGCCGAAAACAGCTACCGCATGACCGGCGAGCTGACCACGCAGGGCTTCGCACCCGTGCGGCTGGAAGGCGTGATGGCGCCGAGCGATTTCAACCCCGGCGCCGTAGCCGCCGCGCTCTATATCAACGAGCGTTTCAGCCGGGTCTACGGAAATGCGCTGGAGCAGCCCGTGGTCACCGGTCTCCACCTGAAAGTGGAGGCGATTCCGGAGCGGCGGACGGCGGTGATCGAATCGGCCCGGCTGAGTCAGACCGAGGCCCGTGCCGGCGATACGGTCGAGGTGGAGGCTACGGTGCGGCCCTACCAGTCGAAGCCGATGGTCGTCCGCATCCCGGTGAAGCTGCCGTCGGATCTGAGCGCCGGGCAGATCCGGATTCTGGTCAGCGATGGCGGGACGCTCGACCGGCTGACCCAGCCTTCGGGCGCGCACCCAGCCGGTCTGGCGGATACGATCGCGCAGTTGAACCAGCTTCATCCGGGCGACCGCGTCTTCTGCACGCTGCTCGACCACGCGGCGCAGGCGGTGCTGGAGTCCGGCGCGCTACCTGGGCTGCCGATCTCGATGGCGAACGTGCTGGAGCCGCTGAAACAGACCCACGAGATGCAGTTGACGGGCGAGACGGTGGTGGCGGCGGGGTCGGCTGGGGTAGACTACGCTGTCACGGGAACGCAGATTTTGATGTTGACGATTCGGTAAACACAACTCCCTCCCAAACCGGTGCAGGAAATTGCATGCTGTGGAAGCCGGGTGTTGTAGCATCAAGTAGTCCGCGCCATCAATGAGAACGTCGCGCGCGTGGAAGGATAGTAAACGAGATGAACGACATTCATGGTCTGGCTGCACATGCGGCTGGTGCGCATCTTCTGCCGTATAAGTATGACGCCGGTGAGCTGAAGGCAAACGATATTGAGGTCAAGATCTCACACTGCGGCGTCTGTCACTCCGACGTTCACCTGATCGACAATGACTGGGGCCTGAGCAAATACCCCTTCATTCCCGGTCATGAGATCGTGGGCACGGTTACGGCGGTGGGGTCCGCGGTGATCGATCGCAAGGTGGGCGAACGTGTGGGGATCGGCTGGCAGGCGGATAGCTGCGGCATCTGCGAGTGGTGCCGGTCGGGCAACGAACACCTGTGCGCGAAGTCGCAGCCGACCTGCGTCGGCCGGAACGGCGGCTACGCGGATGCAGTGCGCGTGAACTGGCGCTTCGCCATTCCCGTGCCGGAGTCGCTCGAGAGCGAGAACGTTGCTCCGTTGCTGTGCGGCGGCATCACCGTCTATAGCCCGCTGCGCAACCACGGCGTGCGTCCGTCGTCGCGCGTGGGCGTGATCGGCATCGGCGGCCTGGGACACATGGGACTGCAGTTCGCCAAGGCCTTCGGCGCGGAGGTGACTGCGTTCTCCACCTCGAAGGAGAAGGAGGCGGAGGCTCGTTCGATGGGCGCGCACCACTTCGTCAACACACGCGATACGGGCGCGCTGAAGAAGGTCGCGGGCAGCTTCGACTTTCTGCTGAGCACCGTGAGCGCGGACCAGGACTGGGCGGGCTATATGGCTGCGCTGCGGCCGAAGGGCGCCTTCTGCGTCGTCGGCGTGGCGCCATCCCCGATCCAGATTCACGCCTTTGCGCTGATCGGCGGGCAGAAGTCGCTCTCCGGCAGCCCGACGGGCAGCCCTTCGGATCTCCACGAGATGCTGGACGTCGCGGCGCGGCACGGCATCAAGGCGATCACCGAGCGCTTCCCCATGGCGAAGGCCAATGAAGCGGTTGCGAAGGTGAAGAAGAACCAGGTGCGGTATCGCGCGGTGCTCGCCAACTAGGCAGCTTCAACGTCAGGAAAGAGGCTTCGGTTCCGGCTCGAAAGAGCTCGGAGCCGGAGCCTCTTTTTACGTGCGCTGAAATCGTCTGATCCTAACCGATGAGACGAAGCAGGACCGCCTCGACATCTTCGACGGCTCGCTGGCGGTTAAGACCGTAAGCCTTGGGGTGCGCGATGAGCAGGGCGGCTGTGCCGTGCAGGCAGGAGAGCATGCGCCGCAGCACCTCGTCGACGGCGTCGTCGGGGGTCTTTGGGGGCATAAGCTGACGCACCAGCTCGCGCAGGCCCGAGATGAACTCCCGGCCCAGCTTCTCTCGCTCGGTGACGACGGCCTGATCGGCATGGCGCACAAGGAAGATGAGCGCATAGTGATCGGGATAGGCAACGGCGAAGCGGACGACCGCCGCGAGGAATCGCCGCATCTTGTCCCACGGCTGCTGCTCGGCGTCGATCTCGGCGTTCATCCGCTTGGCGAAGCGCGCGTAGAGCTCGTTGCAGATGTGCTGGATCAAGGCTTCCTTGTTCGCGAAGTAGCGATACATGGCCATCTGAGAGCACTCGGCCTCCTGCGCGACGCGGCGCATCGAGAGGCTGTCGTAGCCGCCTTCGGAGAACAGCTTTGCCGCGGCCTGCACGATGCGGTCGCGGAGAGAGTCGGCTTTATCGGGTCCGGTTGAGGTCTTCCGCACGGTCTTCACATTTTTCAGTATACGCCGTACGCTTACGGTGTATACTCAATTCTGTTTACGGCGTATACATGAAGACGACAAACTCTCGAAGACGCGCTTTCCTTGGTTCCCTGCTCGCGGCGGGATGTTCGCTTGCGGCGTCGTCCCGCGCGCAGACGCATGACGCTTGCGGGCAGGCGGTCACCACGCGCGATGTGACTCATTGCCTTGCGAGCGCTCCACACGCACGCGCCTTGCCTGTGCTGGCTGCGGACAAGGTGTACACGCTGCCCGAGTTGATCGACATCGCGGAGATGGCGAGTCCCGAGGGACGGATTGCGTGGGCGCATGCGAAGCGCGCGATGGAAGAGGCCGGCGTGGCTCGCGCGCTCTACCTTCCCGTGCTGAGCTTCGAGGCGCAGGGCAGCGATCTGCGCGCGATCGTGCCCTTCCCGAAGCCGATTGCGCCGCGCGGATATGTGACAGTGGAAGAGCCCACCGCGGCTATCCAGTTGCAACTCGAGTACTCGGTCGTGGACTTCTCTCGCGGGGCGCGTGTGGATGCGGGCAAGGCCCTCGCGATCGGGTCGGCCTTGCAACTGAGCAGAACGAACCAGCGTATCGCGTATACGACCGCGGTGCAGTTTTATCGCACGCAGCTTGACGCCGGCAGGCTGGAGGCAGCGAAGACGATTCTGCAGACCGCGGAGACGCTGCTCGAAAACGCGCAGTCGCAGTACGACAACGGACGCGCGACGTTGCCCGATGTGCAGAATGCACAGGCCGGCGCGGCGCAGGCGCGGTTCGAACTCTCCTCCGCCGAGGGCGCCGTGCAGAAGTCGAAGCTGGCGCTGACGGAGACCATCGGCATCGAGCCCACCACGGAGATTCAGGTCGCTTCGCAGGCCCAGGGGGCGCCGGTCGATGAGACGGAGATGCATGTCGAAGAGCTGGTCCATAGTGCGTGGAAGACGCGGCCCGATCTGCTGGCTCGCGCACAGGATCTGCGGCATGCCAGGGATGCGGCCCGCAAGGCGCAGGCGGCGTATCTGCCGAGCCTGACGCTGGGCGCCACGGGCGGGCAGACCGCGCTGTGGCCCACCGCCGACTACGGCTTGCTGGGCCATGCGAGCGTGTCGACTTGGTCGGTCGAGGCGAAGCTGCGCTGGGAGCTCTTCAACGGCGCGCGCAAGCATGAGGTCGGCGCGGCGATGGCCGAAGAGAAGACCGCGGGCGAGGAGCAGCGAGCGGCGCAGGACGCGGTGACGCGCGAAGTGTGGCAGGCCTACGTCGACTACCGTACGGCGATCGAGCAGGAACGCTCGGCGGACAGCTTTCTGAAAGCGTCCGAGACCTCGTACGACTCGTCGCTCGATGCATACAAGTATGGAGTACGCTCGCTGGTCGATGTGGTGCAGGCGGAGCGCCAGCTTGCGCAGGCAAGGCTCGCCGCGGTGCAGTCGAAGGCGCAGTATCTGCAGAGCGCGATCACGCTGACCTATGCCACTGGAAGCCTGCTGAGCAACGACACGCTGCCCGGAGTAACCCCATGAACGCACGTACCTCTTCCCTGCTGCTTCTCTCCGCCGCTCCGATGACGGGTTGCAATCGCAACCCGAATGTGGAGATCGTCGGCTCTTACTTTCCCGGCTGGATGGTGTGCCTGGTCGCGGCGGTCGCGCTTGCGGGCGTTGTGCATGCGGTGCTGCGTTCGCGCCGCGCGCATCTTTCTATCGGCCACCCGGCGGCTGTCTATCCGGCCATGGTAGTGCTGTTTACGTGTCTTCTCTGGCTCTGCATCTTTGCATAGGACGACCTCCATGACGAACACAACATCGATGAACGAACAACGCAACAGGGGACGCATCTTCGGCTATGGCGTGATCGCGCTGGCGGCTGTCGCGCTAACGGTCTCGGCGCTGCAGGTCGACCGGCATCCGCGCACGGACGACGCCACGGTGCGGGCCAACGCGATCGCCTTCGCGCCAGAGGTACAGGGTCGGCTGACGCAGCTACTTGTGAAGGACGACCAGGTGGTGCATAAGGGCGACCTGCTCTTCCAGATCGATCCGCGTCCGTTCGAGCATGCGCTGGCCCAGGCCAAGGCTGAGCAGGCAACGCTTGAAGGTCAGATCGAAGATGAGCGCCGGCGCATCGCCGCACAGCAGAGCGCGGTGGGAGCGGCACGCGCCGGAGTGACAGGCTCGCAGAGCAGCATCAGCGCCTCGCAGGGCGCATATCTTGCGGCGCAGGCCGCGGAGGAGCGTGCGCGTGCGGCGCAGGTCTCGGCCGATGCGCAACTGCACTTCGCGCAGAACGACTACGATCGCCTGGCGCCGCTGCTTGTAAAGCACTACGTGACAACGCAGCAGATCGACCAGGCGCAAACCTCGGTGCGTGTGGCGCAGGAGGCTTCGCATCAGGCCGCGTCGCAACTGTTGCAGGCGCAGGCGCAGGTGTCGATGGCGCTGGCTGCGAAGCAATCCGCGAGCGCGGGCTTCACGGCCTCGCAGTCGAAGCTGGGCGAGGCGCAGCATACGGTGGATACGCTTGAGACGCTCGAAGCGGCGAGGCCCGGCAAGGCGGCCAAGGTGGAGCAGGCGGCGCTCGATCTGGAGTGGTGTTCGGTGCGTGCGCCGTTCGATGGATACGTGACCAACATGAACATCTCGCAGGGCGCGTATGCGCATGTGGGCACGCCGTTGTTCACGTTGATCGATACGAGCAACTGGTGGGTGCTGGCAAACTATCGCGAGTCCAAGCTGAAGAGCATACGGCCGGGCATGCATGTGCAGGTGTACCTGATGGAGCATCCCGGCCGCCGTTACAACGGTGTAGTGGATAGCGTGGGACGCGGCGTCTTTCCTGAAGATGGCGCGGTTGCGGGTGGTCTGCCGGCGGTGGATCGCACGTTGAACTGGGTGCATCTTTCGGCGCGCTTCCCGGTTCGCATCCGCGTGCTCGATCCCGATCCCGAGGCATTTCGCATTGGAGCGACAGCCATCACGGTGGTCCGCTAGGAGCGCATGATGGCGACTGAACGCGCACCGCGCAAGACTCTTGGCGATGCACTCTGGGGCGAGCTTGCACCCTTTCCCGGGCGGCTTGCCGGAAGCCTGCGCGATACGTTGAGCATCGTCGTCGCGCTGGTGCTGGCGGAGACGCTGCGGGTCAACGGCATCTCGCTCGCGCTGGCGTTGATCTTTTTGTTGCAGCGCGAACATCCTGGTCTGACGCTGCGCAGTGCGCTGCAACTGCTGGGTGGCGCGGTGGTCGCGCTGGGCCTCGCGCTGGTGTGGGTGCAGTTCACCGACGGGGTCGAGGTCGCGCGCTTCCTCGGCGTCGCCATCGGCGTCTTCTGCGCCGCGTTCGGCATGGCGGCCACGCGTTATCCGCTGTTCTTCACGATCTTCGGCTTCTATGGCTTCCTCGATCTATCGCTGTGGGATACGCATCGTTCGCCAACCGCAGTGGTCAATGCATCGCTGCAGAATGTAGCTTCGCTGGCGCTGGTGCTGGGCGTTTCAGTCGCGATGGAGTATGTCTTCGCGAGCAGGCATCCGGCGGAAGAGCTCTCGGAGCAACTGAGCAAGCGACTGCGGCTGCTGCATGACTTCTATACGGCGATGGCCGAGCCGGTCCACGATCTCACCCTGTTGAAGTCACTGCATGCGCGCATCGTGCAGTATGCGCATGCGGGCGATCTGCGGATGAACCAGCTCTACGAGGAGCTGCAGGGCAACACCCCCGCTGGGCTGCGCTTTCGCATCGGCCTGCTGACGCGTGTGCTCGAACAGAGCGCGCTGGTGGGGTATCGCAAGGCCGTGCCGACGGAGAGCGAGCGCGAGGCTCTGGCGGCGATCGCGGCGGCCTGTGCGTCCACTCCTCACGAGGCCTTGACGACCCTGCCCGCAAGCGCCTCGACTCGTCTGCGCGAGATCCAAGGCGCGCTGCGGCAGTATGCAGTCACCACGGCCTTGCCTGCGAGCATGGTGGACGATGGACACTGGCAGGGGCAACCATCGAGCAGCTTCTTTCTTCAGGATGCGTTCACCGCGCCGCAGGCGCTCTACTACTCGTTGAAGCTGACGTTGTCGGCGATGGTCTGCTACCTGATCTACAACGCGATTGCATGGCCCGGCATCATCACCTGCGTCGTGACGGTGTTGTTCACGGGGTTGAGCTCGACGGGGGCGATGAAACAGAAGCAGCTCTATCGGCTGACGGGCGCGGCGATCGGCGGGGCGATCGCTATCGCCACGGAGTCGTTCCTCTTTCCCAACATGGATTCGATCGCGACGCTGGCTCTGGTGGTGGCTGCGGTGACGCTCCTGGCGGCATGGGTGATGCGCAGTCCGCATGCGGGCTATACAGGCATTCAGATCGGCTTCGGCTTCTTTATCACGGCGCTGCAGGGCTTCAGCGCGGCGACACAGATTGCGCCGGCGCGCGATCGCGTCATCGGCGTGGCGCTGGGCATCGTGGTGATGTGGTTTGTCTTCGACCAGCTCTGGCCGACACGAAGCTCCGACGTGCTGCGTCAGATCCTCGCTCGCACGCAGGCGGCCACGGAACGGCTGCGCGGTCAGGCAGCTTCGCTTGAGGGCGTGCGGCCGGAGTCGCTGGCCGGCTGGCGCGCGGGCGTCTCCGCCGACCTCGGCAACATGCAGACCATGGGAGCTGCGTCCTACTTCGACTTCGGGCGGGCGCGACTGCGCGAACTGGCGCGGACTCGCAGGTTGACGCGCGAGATCGAGGCTTCGGCCGCCGCGTTTTACCTGGCGGTGGAACAGGCTCGAACGGAATCGTTGGAGAGCGAGCGGAGTCGGCCGAGCACTGCGCATTGATATGCCGAGGGTTGCGGGCGCGATGCATTCCGAGGGAAAATTTGTTTGCTTTTTGAAATATCGATAGGCAACAATACTCCGACTGTTGAACGGGCCGATCCGCCGTGCTGAGTCGACGGAGTTATCTTCCATGTTGCAACCTGCCCTGAAGCATCTTATCGCTGCGTGGACGCTGTGCATGCTTGCGTTCGTTCCGGCCCATGCCAACGTGCCGGGCGGCAGCGGCGACCTGCATGCCGTGACGCTCGCGCAGCATGGCGAGGAGTACGACCTGGCCAATGGCAATGTCTCGTTCTCGATCGATGGGCCGACGGCGACCATCGCCGACTTCCATTTTCACAAGGATGAACTGGTCAATCGCAATGGGCGTCACGATCAGATCTACTGGAGCATGGACGGCGGCGAATCGTACCAGAATCCCGGCCACTGCCAGTGCTTCGTGAAGACGAACACGCCCGACATGGTGGACGTGGGTTGCAAGGAGAAGTACACCGGCGCGCAGCCGCATGCGTTCGATATCGAGATTCATTACGTGCTGCGGCGCGGCGCCACGGGCATCTATGTGTACGCGCTGCTGAGCCATCCAGCGAGCTATCCCGCGACGAGCGTGGGCGAGTGGCGCGTGGTTTGGCAGACGCCCAGCAACGGCGGCAAGTGGCTGCTCGAAAAGATCTATGTCGACAACACGCGGCACTGGGTGATGCCCACGCCGGATGAGCTTGAGCATCGCATTCCGACGCCGATCAAGGAGATCTCTTTCTTCCGTAGCGGACCGTGGGCAAACCGGGGCGAGAGCAAGTACACCTATAGCGCGACGTACGAGGACATCGGCACATTCGGCTTCGCAAGCGACGTGAACAAGCTCGGCGCGTGGACCGTGCTCGGCGGCTTCGATTATTACAACGATGGACCGCGCAAGCAGGACTTGACCGCTCTCGACGGCGGCATGACGCATCACTTCGGCCGCAATCACTATGGCGATACGGGTATCCATGTGGACGCGGGCGAGGAGTGGTCGAAGATCTTCGGGCCGTTCCTCCTCTATGCAAATGGCGGCTCCGATGGCGATACGCTGTGGCACGATGCGCAGAAGCAGGCAGCCGCGGAACAGGCTGCGTGGCCTTACACATGGCTGACCGGCGTGCCGGAGTATCCGCCGGCCGCGCAACGCGGAGGCGTGCTTGGGACGTTCACGATTGCGGACAAACTGAAGCCTACGCAGACTGCCAAAGGCGCGTGGATCGGGCTCGCTCAGCCGCCGCCGGGTCTCGATTTTCAGTCGGAGACGAAGAACTATCAGTACTGGAGCCATGTCGCGGCGGATGGGACGTTCTCGATTCCGAGCGTGCGGCCGGGCGTGTATACGCTGTACGCATTCGTGGATGGCGAGGTGGGTCAGTATGTGCAGCGGAACGTCACGGTCACGGCGGGAACGGCCACGCAGCTTGGAAACGTGCAGTGGACGATTCCCCGCACCGGCGACTATCTCGCATGGGAGATCGGCAAACCGGACCGCGACTCAACCGAGTTCCATCATGGCAACGACTACTTCATGCCGTATCTGTACAAGGGCTTTGCGCTGGAGTTTCCGAACCCGCTCGTCTACACCGTCGGCGTCAGCAAGCCCGGCAGGGACTGGAACTACGCGCAGTCGAGCTATCGCAAGGACAAGGCCGATCCTGAGCCGTGGCGGTGGCGCATCGACTTCAACCTTGCACAGCTACCGGCGAAGGGCGATGCGAATCTCATCATCGCCATCGCTGGGTCAGACCGCGCGCATGTGCAGGTGTCGGTGAACGGAGATGCTCCGCTGACGACGTTTACGCCGGAGTTCGGTGGAGGCAACGCGCTGCTTCGTCAGGGTTCGCATGGTAAGTATTCGGTGAAGAATGTTGCGATCCCGGTGTCGAAGCTGCATGTGGGCAAGAACTCGATCGAGCTCGTGAACACCGACTATAAGCTCGAACCGAGTTATGTGATGTACGACTACCTGGCGCTGGAGATGCCGGGGTCCGAGCAGTAGCCGCTTATACTTCGGGAAATATCATCTGGATGGTTGTGCCGCCGTCGGCGCGGTTGATGGCGCGCAGGGTTCCGCCATGCAGACGCACGGCTCGCTCGGTGATGGCGAGGCCGACGCCGAAGCCTCCGGTGCTTGTGCTGCGCGCCTCGTCCACACGATAGAAGGGGCGGAAGATGAGTTCGAGTTCTGCGTCGGGTATGCCAGGGCCGCGATCCATGATCTCGATCATGGCCATGCGCTTCGCATCGCCAGCAGCTTCGCCGATGCGGATGGCGACCTGGGTGCCTGGGCCGGTGTAACGGATGGCGTTGCGCACGACGTTCTCGATGGCGCGGTAGAGCAGCTCCCAGTCGCCGCGGATCGTGCATGCGGCGTCCTGCTGCAGGAGCACGGTGCAGGGGCGGCGCTGGGCTTCGTACTCAGCATCGGGCAGGATCTGCTCGCAGATCTCGTTGAGCGATAGCGGCTTGAAGGTCGCCGTACTCTCGCGCGCCTCCATCGAGGAGAGCGTGAGCAGTTGGCCGATGAGCTGGTTGAGCTTCTCCCCCTCGCGCTCGATGCGGGCCAGATGCTCGCCAAGCTCCGGGTTGGCGTCCTCGCGTGCGAGTTCGAGCGCGACGCTGAGCCGCGAGAGCGGCGAACGCAGCTCGTGCGAGACGTCGCGCAGCAGAAGCCGTTGCGCGCCGACCAGCGATTCGAGCCGCTCGGCCATGTGGTTGAAGTCATGCACGAGCCCCTGAAACTCGTCCGAGTGCGACTGCAGACTGGCCGCCGGCGTCTGCTCGACGCGCACGGACAGGTTGCCCTCCGCCAGCGCACGCGCGGCCTTGCGTAGACGCACCAGCGGGCGGCTGAAGAGCAGAACCAGCACGAAGGTCGTGAGTCCGCCGACGGCGATGGCGACCGGCAGTTGCGGAAAGGCGAAGTGCATCAGGTTCACGCGGTGTTCGGGCCTGGTCGACGGAAGCTGGAACCATGCATATTCGTAACGCGCTCCGTCGAGGCCAACAACGGGCACGAACCAGACACTGCCATCCGGGGTCTGACGGCCATCGACGCGGTCGGGAAACCTGCCGGGATGCTCGGTCAGCGCGGGGGTGTTGGGAGTGCGGCAGATGACCTCGCCGTTGGCTTGCAGGAGCGCGGCGCCGGCGGGCTCGAAGCGCGCATCGGCGCGGGCGAAGCCGCTGCAACCGCCAGCCAGATAGTCGCGCATCGCAAGGTTGGCGTTGTGCTGGAGGTTGCTGTCGAGCGCCTCGGCGAAGTTGCCTGGGCCGGAGAAGCGCTGGCGCACGATGAGCGTGGTCGAGATGACGAAGATCAGACTCTGCGCGAGCCAGAAGATGGCGAATATCTTGAAGAAGAGGCCGCGCATGATCAGCTCCTTCCGCCGGCTGGGTTGCGGCGCAGGACGAGCTGATAGCCGGTTCCGCGCACGGTCTTGACGCGCTCTTCCCCGGCGACGTCTCCGGCAAGTTTCCGGCGCAGGCGGCTGACATGCATGTCCAGGCTGCGGTCGAAGGGATTGAACTTGCGGCCGAGCACCTCTTCGGCGAGGCTCTCGCGTTCAACCACCTTGCCGGGCGAGCGCATGAGCACTTCGAGCAGCGCGAATTCAATATCCGTGAGTTCGACTGATTCTCCGGCCTGACGTACGGTTCGTGCCGCGGAGTCGAGCACCAGGTCTTCGACAATGAGTTGTGGCGACTCGGCGCCGGCGGAGGGAGTCTCGCTGCGCCGGCGAATGGCGCGGATGCGCGCGAGCAGCTCGCGAGCGTTGAAGGGCTTGGCGAGGTAATCGTCGGCGCCCATCTCCAGACCGACGATGCGGTCGACGTCTTCGCCGCGCGCGGTCAACAGCAGCACGCTGTCGGTGGAGAAGGTGCGGATCTGCTTGAGCACCTCGAAGCCATCGAGACCGGGCAGCATGACGTCGAGCAGGATCATCGGCCAACTGCGGCTACGCGCGATCTGCAGCCCGGTATCGCCGCGATGGATGGAGTTGACGCGCAGCTCGTAGCGGCCAAGATACTCGGTCAGCATCTGGCAGAGCTCGACGTCGTCGTCGATGAGGAGAATGTCTTCCATGGATGTACGCCTTCCCACCTAGGGTAACTCCGTCGACGCCGTTCGTTGGAGGTTGCGTTGTAAAGAATGGTCACGCCGATCGTGACAAACCTTTACAGAGCGTTACGCAATGTGGCCGCACTGCCCTGCTGGCTGCGTTCTTCTGGAGATGCGTCAGGAAGGCGCAGACATGATCAGGAAAAATACTTTTGTACCACTCGCTCTTGGGATGCCGATGCTCGTGTGCATGGCCTCCTCCGTACAGGCCCAGGTCGCCACCGGCACGGTTCGCGGCACAATTACAGACCCCTCGGGCGCACTGGTGCCGCAGGCTGAGGTGACTGTTTCAAACGCCGCGGGCCTCGCGCGCAAGATCAAGACCACCGCGATGGGAACGTACGAGGCGGCGCGCCTCGTGCCCGGACGCTATACCGTCAGCGTGAACGCCCGGGGCTTCGATGCGGCCGCGGTCACGGATGTGGAGGTCTTCGGCGACAAGGTGACGAGCGAAGATGTGAAGCTCGCGATCTCGCTTGAATCGGCCGTGCAGGTGACCGCCGACGATGCCACGCTGAGCACGAACCCCGAGGACAATGCGAGCGCCATGGTCATCCAGGGTAAGGATCTGGATGCGCTTTCGGACGATCCCGACCAGTTGCAGGACGAGCTGACCGCGCTGGCCGGGCCTGCTGCCGGACCAAGCGGCGGGCAGATCTACATCGACGGGTTCACCGGCGGCCAGCTTCCGCCGAAGAGCTCCATCCGCGCGATCCATATCAATCGCAACCCCTTCTCCGCGCAGTACGACAAGCTGGGTTATGGCCGGATCGAGATCCTGACCAAGCCGGGCACGGACAAGTTTCGCGGTTCGCTCACCTTCTCGGGCAACACGAAGGAGTTCAACTCGCTCAACCCCTTCGTGACCAACGAGCCTTCGTACTACTCGACTTTCTTCACAGGAAATGCGGGTGGGTCGCTGGGTAAGAATGCGTCGTGGTTCACAAGCGTCTTTCGCCGGGACAACGCCTCGAACTCCATCATCAACGCGGACATCCTGGGCACGGGCGGCGCGGCGCAGGCCTACAGCCTTGCCGTGCCGAATCCGCAGTCGCGCCTGGACATCAGCCCCCGGGTCGACCTGCAACTGGGCGCGAACAATACGCTCACCCTTCGTTACATGTTCGACCGGCAGAAGAACACCAACGACGGCGTCTCCGGATTTGCGCTGCAGACGCAGGGTTACAACGTGCTGAACTACGAGCACACGCTGCAGATCAGCGATAGCCAGGTGATCAGTTCGAAGGTATTGAACGAAACCCGCTTCCAGTACACTGCCGACCGCGACTCGCAGACCGCGTCGGTCAGCGACCCCACCGTGACGGTGCAGGGCGCATTTACCGGCGGCGGCAGCAACGCCGGAGCGGTGCGGGACAATCTGGACAAGTTCGAGTTTCAGGACTACGTGACCGCGGCCGAGGGCAAGCATGCGCTGAACTTCGGCACGCGCCTGCGTCTGACGCATGAGGTGAACACGTCAAGTTCGGGCTTCAACGGCAACTACATCTATTCGTCACTGAGCGCGTATGCGGCAGGCACACCGTCGGAGTACGACGTGACCGCAGGCACGCCGACGGCGAGCGTGAATCTCTTCGACGCGGCCGCCTTCTTCCAGGACGACTGGACCGCGCGACCCAATCTGACGTTGAGCTACGGCGTACGCTACGAGGGCCAGAACCGCATCTCCGACCACAACGACTGGGCGCCGCGCTTCGCGGTGGCCTATGCGCCGGGAGCGCGCAACGGCAAGAAGGCGAACACGGTCCTTCGCGCGGGCTATGGCTGGTTCTTCGATCGCTTTTCGCCAACGTATGTGCTCGACGCGATCCATCAGAACGGGACCAACCAGCAGCAGTACGTGGTGAAGAACCCAACGTTCACCTCGAACGCGCCCACGGCGGCGCAGCTTGCGGCCAGCAGCACGAGCGCGCCCACGATCTATACGGTTGCGTCGAATCTTAAAGCCGCCGTCAATATGCAGGCGGCGTTCGGCATCGACCATAGCTTCGGCAAGGCGGTCACGCTGTCGGCGACTTACATCAACTCGCGCGGCGTCCACCAGTATCTGAGCGAGAATACGAACGCTTACATCGCCGGGACCTATAACGCGACGACAGCCACGGGCGTGCGTCCGAATGGGATCAACGAGAACATCTACCAGTTCCAGTCGGGCGGCGTGTACAACCAGAATCAACTGACGGTGAACTATACCGTCAGAGCGAAGAAGCTCTCGCTCTTCGGCTTCTACACGCTGAACTTCGCGAAGTCCGACACCTCCGGCGCAACCTACTTTTCATCGAATCCGACCAGCCCCAGCGCCGACTACGGCCGGGCGACCTTCGACGTACGCAACCGCTTCCTGCTCGGCGGAAACTACTTGGCGCCGCTCGGCATCTCGGTCAGCCCGTTCCTGGTCGCCAATGCGGGCAGCCCGTTCAACATCACCATCGGACAGGACCTGAACGGCGACAACCAGTACAACGACCGGCCCGCCTACGCGACCGCCAGCAGCACGGACACCAAGCAGACCGCATACGGAGACTTCGACCTGAACCCGAGCGCGACGTCCACGCGGATTCCTTATAACCTCGCATCCGGCCCGGCGCAGTTCAGCATGAATCTGCGGTTGAGCAAGACCTTCGGAATCGGCCCGCGCGTCGAGGGCGGCGCAGGCGGCGCGTCGAACGGCGGACCGGGCGGACCCGGCGGTGGACCCGGCGGGGGCGGACCAGGCGGGGGCGGACCAGGCGGCGGCCTTGGCCCCGGCGGCCTGAGCGGCAACAACGGCGGCCCTCCGAAGCTCGATCAGATGGCGCCCCGGCGGTACTCGCTGACCTTCTCCGCCATGGGCCGCAACATCTTCAACCATGTGAGCCTGGCGGCGCCGACGGGCGTGCTGGACTCCGCGCTCTTCGGCAAATCGACAGCGATCTCGGGCGGATTCTTCGGCTCCGCGGCGTCGAACCGAAGCGTAGACCTGCAGGCTACCTTCAACTTTTGAGCCTGAAGCGTTAGCGGTGCAGATTCCAAACTTAGAAGACGGGCGGCCATCGTGAATGGTCGCCCATTTCACTGGATGAGGGTGATGTTCAGGGCCGCGTGCTGGCCGAAGACTTCAGAACCTGCGCGTACTCCTGGCGGGCTTGCTTCAATACGGGCAGGTCGCTATCGGCGCCCTGCCAGGCGTCGAGCAGCGCCTTGTACTGTTTGCCGCTTTCGCCGAACTGTCCCTGCATGGCATAGGCACGCGCAAGGCCCAGGTGAGCCAGCGGAATGAGCGGCGCCGGCGGGTCGGCGAGCCAGGGCCGGTCGGCCAGTTTATTGAACTCCACCTCTGCTTCCGCCGGCTGACGAGCCGCGAGATAGGCCTGCCCCCGCAGGTATGGCACGGTGGGATCGCGCAGCTCATACGGCGCGCTGGCCTGCATGAGCGCAACGGCCTCCTGCGGCTTGCCCTCTTCGAGCGCAACGATGGCGCGCACCGACGGTGCATATTCCACGTTCAACAGCGTGTCGGTCGGCGAGGCGGCCTGCTGGCGGCGCGTCTCGGCGAGCGCAACCTCTTTCTCGCCGACGGCAGCCTCGGCAAAGGCCTTGTCGAGCGATGGGTCGGAGGCCGGCATCGCCTTCAACTGCGCCTTCGCCTCGGCGGTCAACCCAAGCTCCGCCAGCATGCGCACCTGGTACTCGTCCATATCGGCGAGTGTGTCCTCCACCTTGTCGCGCTGCGCGACGATCCGGGCTCTGGCAAAGAGCGACTCCGCCTGCGCGACATGCCCCTGCGCCAGTTCGACCGAACCCTCCATCTGGAGCATATGAGACTCGGCCGGCGTTCCTCGTCCCCACGCCTCCTGCCGCGCGAGCTCCGCCCGATCGCCGTCTTCCGCCGCCAGCTCCATTCTCACGCCGTGCATCCCCTGCGTATCGACTCCCCAGCGCAGCGCCTCCGCGTAGACGGCTCGCACCCTGTCCGGCATATTCGCGTGATGGAAGGCGCGGGCTGAGATCTCATACGAGATGCCGTTGTGGATGTTGTTCTTTGCTTCAAGCGCCAGCACGGCCTCGGCGTGCGCGGCCGCCATCGGATACTGCCCTGTCCAGGTCTCGAAGTTCACCAGATCGGCGACGGGCAGGTTGTCCTCGGGGTAGGTCGCGGCCCAGCGGCGCAGCGATTCGATCAGCGAGTGCAGGTCGCCGGTGACGCTCTGGTGATACCGCAGTTCGATGTAAAAATGCTCGCGCTCGTTGACGGTATCGCGCAGCGCATAAGCCTTGGCGATGGCCTGCTTGTCATGCGTCCAGTCGGCGGTGTTGTAGTACATCGTCGACATGTCGGCGTAGGCGACGGCGAAGTTGGGGTCGAGCTGAACTGCGTGCTGGTAAAGCGCGATCGACTCGGCGAATTTGCCGCCGTCGCCCAGCCGGGTGGCCTCGGAGTAGGCCTTCAGCGCTTCAAGCGAAGACGTCGGCTCATCGTAGACCGGCTTGCTGAACTCCTTCACCGAGGCTCGCGGCTCGCCCGCGCTGCGTCGAATCTTTTCGGTGAGGTCCGAGAAGGTGGCCAGAACGTCGTTCTTCGACCGCACGGTCTCGCGCAACGCGCCAAGCGTGTGACCGTCCCCACAGTCGTAGGCCAGCAGCGACAGGTGATAGCGGTCGCCAACCTTCGCGATGGCGGGCGCGAGATAGAGCTGGCCGTTGACCCGCTGGCAGATCTCGCGCGCCAGCGGCGCCGTGATCGGCTCATCGGCCGGCTGACGCATCATCTTCAGGGTGCGGCGCGCGCGGCCCTCGCTGATGACGGTGAAGTAGGGCGACTGCTGCAGGTCGATCTGTAGCACCTTGTTCAACGTATGGTCGAAGTCCGTGTCGCCTGTGCTGTTGTCCAGATCGGCGACGACGGCCTCGGCGTGTCCATACGATGGGGGGTTGAACCGGCGCCACGCCTTGGCGCCAGCGATGGCGAGCAATGCAACGGCCGCCAGCGAGAACCCCGTCCACAGCAACGCCCGGAGACGGCCGGGGTGAGCGGCAGGGTTGGGGACTCTCTCTTCGACGACGATCGTGCTGCGCTCGTGCATGTGCTGCACGAGCATTTCGCTGCTCGACGAGCCGTCGGGCAGGTGCGCGGCGGAGTGCGTCGATTCGGGCCCCGTCGCCTGCACGACCTCGGCGGTGAACTGGTAGCCCTGTCCGGGGATCGTGGCGATGCAGGCCGACCGGTCGGCCAGCGCCCTGCGCAGTGCATAGATCTGCTGGGCGAGATTGCTCTCCTCGACGTACGACCCCGGCCAGATGGCCTTGATCAACTCCTCTTTGGAGATGACGCGGCCAGGGTTGAGCACCAGGTAGGTGAGAACCTCGAACGCCTTCGGCGAAAGAGACACGACGCTTCCGTCGCGCAGGAGCGAACGGCGCGACGGCTGAAGCTCGAACTCATCGAAGCGATACCGGTCCCTGTCGACGGTGAGGGGCATGGGCGGCTCAAACTCTCTGGTAGAGATTTTGAAGCGATCTCGGACTGCCCGCTGCAAGGCCCCAGTCGGTCGTCCCGGAGGAGAAGTGAAATGCTCACGAGAAGGTTAGCCCAGCGGGCGACCCACCGCAAGGCTGTTTGAACAATTCCCTACCATTTGGTCGAATGCCTGTTTTCACATCTAACTCTCCATCCACCTATTTATAGATACAAGCCCTTCGCTTCCATCAATGCACAGCCTGCGCGCGCACTTGAAGCTGCCTGCGCTGCCTGACGTAAGTCGTTGAAGGATTGGAATAAATAAGCGTTGATAAATTTTCAAAACAATAAATGAGGTTTTTTCTTCGAGCTGTGGTGTAGTCCGGTCATATTCAACCTGATCATATTCAACCTGATGAAGCGGAGTACGAGCGATGAAGCTGTTCTGGCAAAAACGAGCTCTGCCGGAAACAAGCGAAAAGGTTCCGGCGCCTGAGCCGGAGCTCATCCGCAGGTTGGAGATCACCATCGAGCGGGAGACGACTTTGTTTCTCGTTCGCAGGCGCAACCACGACGGCAAGGAAGCGCGAGACGAAGTCTCGGGGACCAAGTCATGAGCACGATCCAGGCGACACCGATCGACGCCAATCCAGACCAGGTCGTTCAGGTCTCGGTGACGATCAGTTCTCTTAGCCAGCAAGCGACGGTAACAACGGAAGCGCGTACAGAATGGAGCACACGATGAACCTGAAGCGGCGGTTGGCAAGGCTCGTCTCGGACGCAACTCGAACCGCGATCCTGTGCGGCGCCGTGATGTTGCCTGTCCAGGTGGCATTGGCCCAGGCTCCGGCAACGTCCGGTTCCGTCACGCCGGCTGCGAAGCTCCTGGACCCGGTGGACAACCTGGCTCGCCTTCAGGCTCTCCGCGAAGCCGCCAGACGGGACCAGTTGCTCCGCAACGCGCAGCCCATGCCGCTGTCCCAGGTCGTCCCCGGACCCGAGTTGCAGGAGCGCACAGTCGCCGCCGAGGAAAACGAAACGTCGCAGCCCGCAAAGCCCGGCCAGGAAGGTATCCGCGTCCACGGCCACTGGATCGTCGACGTCAAGAATCCGGACGGCGCGCTGGTGCAACATCACGACTTTCAAAACGCGTTGCTCAGCACCGGAAGCCAGATGCTGGCAGGGCTTCTGGGCAGCGAGTTCGTTCCGGCGAACTGGGCGATCCTGCTGAACGGCACAACCTCGATCTGTGGCTCCGCCAACCTCTGCGGGATCGTTCAATCTCTGACGACGCAGCCGGGAGCCGCGTTATGCAACCCTGGGACCGCCGTCTGCGATACCGGGTTGACCCAGACAGTCACCAATGTGGGTTCCATGGTTTTAGCAGGCAATTTCGTGGCGACGCAGGCGGGCAGTATCACAACCGTCATTGGATATCTCGGATTTTGCCTGACAACACCAGGCGCAGCCTACAGTCCGCAGTCGTGCACCACGGGAGCTCCCTCCTCGAGCGCCGGCAACGTCTTTTCGTCGGCCACGATTCCGGCGATCACGGTGGCGGCAGGACAGACCGTTGAGGTAACGGTGACCTACACCTTCAGTTAGAAGACCGGTGTTGCACCGGACACACACGTTGGCGGGCGCGCACTACGCCAGCCCGGCAAGAGTGCCTTTCAAGGAGTGAGCGATGAAGGTTTGGCGAAAGACATTTCGGCTCTGCACGTTGACGGGCGCCATGTTGCTCGCCTGCGCGGGCGCAGACGGCAGGTATGCGCCACGGTACTCGCCGACAACTCAAGACCTCTCTATTTCTCCGCCACGGGCATCACGGCGATCCCGGTGGCCTCGGAACAGATCGTGCAGGTCAAGGTGACGTTCACGTTCAGTTAGTTCAGAAGCAAAGTTGCTGGAGCTTGCGCGATGCAAAGGTCGACGAGGCAGGACAACACAATTCGCAGGCTGATTTGCAGTAGCACCGGGAATTGATTTCGGAGGTTTGGCGATGCAAAGGTTTACGAAGCAGGTCAATACGGGACCCAGGTGGTGGAGCGCGCTGCTAATGCTTTGCTCGGTCGCGGCGATGGCGCAACTGCCGTCGGGCGCGCCACAAGGCTCGGGAGTCATAGGCGGTGTGCCGCCGGCCAAACCGGCTGCGGTCGAGCCCGCGCCACCCGTGGCGTCACGAAAGAACCTCTGGGCCTTTCCGGGAACGCTGGATGCACCGCCGATGGTGGCGGCCATGGCCCACGAGGAGACGGAAGAGCCCGCAAAGCCGGGGCACGAATCGATGAAGGTGCATGGCCATTGGGTGGTCGACATCCGCAATCCGGATGGAACGCTGGCCGAGCATCGCGCCTTCGAAAACTCGGTGCAGTACGACGGCCAGAACTATCTCGTTGGTCTGCTCTCCGGTTATGCGTCGGCGGGCGGGTACGAGATCTACTTCAGCAACGCGGCCGCGAACGCCACGAACGCGGTTTGCCCTTCGGGAACTTACCCCTATTGCACCATCGTTCAGTCGACGACCGCCGCGCCCGGCGCCTTTGGATGCACGGTCTATACCTGCTTCAGCGGTCTGACGGTAACCCCGAACTTCGGGGCCGGCCCGACGCTGGTGCTGCAAGGCTCGATGACCGCACCGAAGAGCGGATCGATCGGCGCGATCGGGACGGCCTTCAACGGCTGCAACAGTTCAGCAACCTCCGGCTTTCCACTTACGGTCAGCACGGTCGCTCCGGCGACCTGTCAGACCTCCACCGCAGGTGTATTGGGCGGGACGATGACCTATACCAACCCCACGCCGATCTCGGTAACGGCCGGACAGTTGATTCAGATTACGGTGACCATCAGTTTCTCGTAAGGCAGGCAGAGGAGGATTGCGATGAAGAGGACGACGATGCAACGGAAAACGGTTCTATTCACCTTCGGACTGGCGCTGATGACGGCCCCCGCAGCGCACGCGCAGCAGCCGGGCGTGCGCGCGCCGAGCGGCAAGGGGACGACCACCGCGGCACAGGCGGCGGCGAAGAGCGCAGCCAGCGGCACGCCAACCACGACGGCGATGACCGGAGCTCCGGCTCCCCCGGCGATTGCGGTGAAGAGCAATGTGGCAGGCTCATCCACAGGCAAGACGGCAACGACGCCGGTGAGCCCCGGCGCCATGCCGCTGGTCAACGGCAAGCCTCCGCAGTAGAGGAAGTGGCGAGGATTTTGCGCCGCTTCAATCCTATGTCTCAAAGGCGAGACATGGGGCACCCAGATTCGTAGCTGAACCAGAGAGGGCGTTATGAGAGAGCAGACGATCAAGCGCAGGATACAGGCGGCAATGGTGTGTGGAGCACTTTTCTATGCATCCGCACGAGCGCAGGAGCCGGTGCAGAACGAGGCCGTGGCTCGCGTGCAGGCATCGGAGCCCGCAATCGGCGGAATGCGGAGGAGCACGAACGTCGCGGTCGGATCGCCCGCGGCCAAGCTGTTCTCCTCACCCGATGCGCCGATTGTCTCCTCGTCGCTGCCAGAGGAGGCCGCCGGCAAGAGCAAGGACGGCAGCACGAAGATCCACGGTCACTGGGTGATCGAGGTGAAGCGCAAGGACGGAACGGTGAAAGAACGCCGCGAGTTCGAGAACAGCTACGTCGGCGGCTACATCATGGGGCTGTACCTCGCGGGCTTCGATGTGCCGGCCGATCCGGCGATCAGCTTCTCTTCATCGACCAACGGTCCCGGATCGGTCTGCAATGGACTGACTACGGTGAACACCTGCATTATCGTCGAGTCGCTGACCGCGGGGCATGGCGCGGTCGATGCGACGGCCACGTACTACAACTCTTGCACGCCGGTTCCCAGCGGCTGCTTCGGCGGGCTGACAGCCACCCTGATGCCTGCCGGCGGACCCTATACCTCGTGGGTGCTGAGCGGAACCGTCACCATGCCCGCGTCGGGAACCTTCGACACCGTGGGCACAAGCATCAGCGGATGCTACAGCCCAGGCTTCAACTCGCCGACAAACGTCAGTCCGAGCGCCTGCTACAGCAACGCGGTGACCTACGCCGATAACGTCTTCAACGGCAGCACTACGGGGCCGTACCTGACCAACAACGGCTTTACCAGCACAACTCTGCCGGGCGGGCCGGTCACCGTCACCACAGGCGAGACGCTCGTCTTCACCGTCACCATCAGCTTTTCCTGATCTCCGAATACGGACCTGCGAGGCTCAGCCATGAAAATCATCCGCCACGGACGCTTATCGACGTTCGCCATCCTTATCGCCGCCCTTGGGCTGCCACGCATCGCATTCGCGCAGACTCAAACGGCGACATCGCCTCAGACGACGACAACTGTCGCGAAGCCTGCGGCAGCCAAGGGCCCGTCGGTGACCCCGCCGCCGACTGCGATCACGGTCGCACGACCCGCCGGGCTGAAGGGCGAGCCGGTCGTCATCACCGCCACGCCTGCGGCTGTCGCCAAGAAGCCGGGGCACGAGGGCGTAGCCATGCACGGCCACTGGATCATCGACCTGCGCAACGCGGACGGCGCCGTCGCCGAACATCGCGACTTCGAGAACTCACTGCTTTCGCCGACCGACCTGCTTTACCTCGTCACGGGAGAGTATGTGAGCGGAGATCTGGGCATCACCATCGCGTCAACCGGTTCGCTCGTCTGCACGACCTATCCAGGTACGACTGGCGGCCTGGGTGGTTGCCTGGTGGCTGCATCGTCAACCGCGGGGCTGGGCGGATTTACCGGCTGTGCAGGCTCCGCGGCGGGCTTCTGCAACTACAACCTGAAAGAAGTGGTCAACGGCGGCGGTGGGAACGGGACCATCACGCTGAGCGGCACGATGCCTGTACTGGCGAGCGGAGCAGTGACCGAGGTTGGAACACAGCTCTTCGCCTGCAACACGGGGGGAACCGGGAGTTACTCGGGCATCGATCCCATCGGTTGCTACAACCAGACGGAGGGCGGCGGCTACTTCTGGGGCAACCTCACCGGCACCAGCATCACCCCGCTGAACGTAACCACCGGCCAGACCATCGCGTTCACCGTCGTGCTGACCTTCTCCTAAGCACACTGGACTTCCCTTCCAGACGAAACCCATGCAGTCAACCAAGGTTGAGGCGCCCATAGCCATGATCCCAAGAGCCAGTGCGCGAATTCGAAGCCTCTTCGCACGCAGCAGCCGGAATTCGGCGCCGTGTGCGCTGGCCCTGCTGCTGCTCTTCGGCGCATTGGCGGCGCGGGCGCAGGTTCCAACGACCATCACCATCACGGTGTCGAACAGCAGCCCCACGTATACGACACCGTCGTCACCGGGCGCGGCTGCTGCCCTTACGCCCACGTTCCTGACCGCGCAGGTCACCGAGACGGCCAGCGGCAAGCCGGTCACGGGTGGAACGGTCACCTTCTACGACCAGGCGCCGCTGGATCGCACACAGGCCGCCGATCCCTTGGGCATGGCAAGCATCCAGGGGACGCCGTACCTCGCGCCGGCCGGTCAGGCCACGCTCGCGGTCGATCTCGGCGCGGGCCTTCACACGCTGACGGCGATCTACAACGGCGCCTCCGGCAACACGGCCGGCGGCGTTCCGAACTGGGCGCGGTCCGCCACAACGCCGCTGGCGGTCACGGTGAGCGGCCAGGCACAGTCGCAGGCGACGCTGAACCTCGTGGGCGCGGACGGCAGCTTCATCCTGTACGATCCCAGCCAGCCGGTCGTCTCGGGCGACCTCTATGTCTATGGCTACGGCATGCAATATCCGCCGGGCACAGGGACGATCGTCGATCAGACGACGAATACCTTCTACGACCAGCCTGCCGGGACGTCGCTGCAGGAGCTCTACTCGAGCCTCGGCAAGACGATCAATCTCAACGCCCCAGCCGCGGGCGTCACCAGCTTCATCCTCGCCGATCCCTATCGCGCGGGCGTGCCTTCGATCGTGGCGTTCTACTCCGCCCTGAACGCCGTCTACACCGTCGACATCAACCGCGCGCAGGCGACCCCGGTGGCGGCTTCGACCGCTACCGGCTGCACACCCTGCTCGGTCGCGGGCAGCCCGGTGCAGGGCGTGGCGTTCGACATGAACAACGACGGCCTGCTCGACATCGTCGTCGCGCACAACGATACGAGCGGCGCGGGCGTCGGCGTCGGCATCCTGTTCAACACGCTACAGCAGGACCCCGGCGTGACGGCGCCGCAGAAGACCTTCGGCTCGCCCGAGGTCACTTATCACCTCGGCCATCCAATCTCGTATGTCGCGGCAGGCGACGTGAACGGCGACGGCAAGCCCGATATCGTTGCGCTGACTGCCGATGGAACGAACCTGGTCATCGTCCTGACGAACAACGGCGATGGAACCTTCACCCAGCAGCCCGTCGCGGCAGCCACCGGAAACGGCCCGGTACAGATCGGGCTCGCCGACTTCAACTACGACGGCAAGCTCGACCTCGCCGTGCTGAACTCGCTCGACAATACAGTCGGCATCCTGCTGGGCAATGGCGACGGTACGTTTCAGGCGATGACGACCTCCCCCGCGGCGCCGAGCGGCCTCTCGGCCGTACCGCAGGTCTT
Organism: Granulicella rosea; assembly: GCF_900188085.1. Classification (GTDB taxonomy): domain Bacteria; phylum Acidobacteriota; class Terriglobia; order Terriglobales; family Acidobacteriaceae; genus Edaphobacter; species Edaphobacter rosea. Next base: position 89,542 of record NZ_FZOU01000002.1, on the reverse strand, counting down.
CACGATCGCACGCCTTGCCAACAACCACGTGTTGACCCCGTACCTCGACATCGCGGTCCTCAGCGTCGCCAATTACAACCTGGAGTATCCTGCCGGCTTCCTGGGCGGCACGGTGCTGCTGGGCGCGGGCGACGGCACCTTCACGCCGAAGTATTACAACTTCGGCTTCGGAGACTTCGCCACCAACGGGCCGACCTATACGGCGCCGATCAGCGGATTACAGGCAGCCGATGTGGACGGAGACGGCCTGCCGGACCTCGTCTTCAGCTATCCCAATAACGACCTCTTTCAGCCGCTGGTCTACGACGCTCCCAGCGACTCCTACCCATTCGAGGATGGCTACTCCTCGAGTGGCGCGAGCTCGACGCCGGTCGGCAACTTCCGCTCGGTCGGCATAGGCGTGGGCGACATCAACGGCGATGGAGTGAACGACTATGTGCTGATGAATCCGGATAACTCGGCGCTCTACCCGGGCAAGCCGACGAAGAACGCGATCACGATCTTCCTCAACACGTTGTACTCCCAGGACCAGATTCCGGCGCTGATTACCGCTCCGGGCGCGCATACAGTCGTTGCGGGCTACTCCCCGGCCACGGGCTCAATCTATGCTCCGGCTCAGACGGATCCGACGGTGGTGAATGTACCGCTGCCGGGCATCGCCAGCTTCAGCACGAACCCGGTAAACTTCGGCTCGGTCGCGGTGGGCAGCACCGCCACCCAGACCCTGACCATCACCGACACCGGCACGGGTCCGCTTGAGATCAGCTTCGACTACCTCTCGAACAACGCCGCCGGGGTCTACAACATACCCACCGACGGCTGCAGCGGGACGACGCTGGCGGCGGGCGGCTCCTGCACCGTGACCCTGACGTTTACGCCAACCGCGGCTGGTCCCGCATCCGGCGCCCTGACGGTCAACGACACGCAGGTGGGTTCGCCGCAGATCGTTCCGGTCAACGGGACGGGCATGGCGGCGGCTGGAGGCACGAACACCGGCACTACCATCGTGCTCACCTCCTCGAACCTCGCGCCAAATTACGTGACGCCAACCAACGGCGGATCAGGCTCGCCATTGAACCCCGTGACGCTGACCGCGACCGTCACCGTGACCGCGACGGGACAGCCCGTAACGGGCGGCAGCGTCACCTTCTACGACAACCCCGGTCTGCCCGGCAACGCAGGTCCGAGCGCCATCGGCACGGCGAACGTGCAGTTCCCCGTTGGCGGAGATGGAGCCCTGAACGGCGTTGCCACACTCCCCTTCGCCTTCGGCCCAGGCTCGCACAACCTGACCGCGACGTATAGCGGAACGCCCTTCGGTCCGCCCGCCGGATACGGCTTTCTGCCCGCGACCACGGCGAACCCGCTCGTGCTGACGACCAGCGGATTCGGCGCCACCGAGTATGGGTTCTCCATGGTCGGCAATCAGGGCACCGAGATTCTCTTCGATCCGGAGAACTCACTCACCGGCACGATCTACAACCCGAATCAAGACCCGCTCGTGAGCTATCCCTTCATCTTTGCCTTCGGACTTCAGGTTCCAACCGGCACGACAACGCTGACCGACCAGACGACAGGCATCGTCTATCCGTCGACTGTAGTGCCGGAGTACGCGGACAAGCTGTACCCCATCTACGATCCACAGCTCGGCGTCTACGACTCCGGCGGGTATGTCTATGGCGACTACGTCTACAGCCTGGGCGCGGTCGGGGTCACGAACTTCTTTACGGCGGATGTCTTTCAGTCCGGCGTACCGGCGCTTGTTACGCTCAGCGCACTCTATAACCAGGTTTTGATCTCGGACCTCTACAGCAACCCGAATAACTACGCGGGCTGCAACGGGGCCACGGGTACGAATCCAACCTGCGCGGTCTCCACGCCTCCGGTGCAGGGCGTTGCTTCGGACATCAACGGCGACGGCCATCTCGACCTCATCATCGCGCACAACGACCCGTCGGGAGCGGGCAGTGTGGGCATCTTCATGAACACGCTGGGTCTTTGCACCGGTGGAACCGCCTGCGGGGTCTTCAATGCGGCGGAGGTCACATACGCGACCGGGCATCCCGCGAGCAACGTGGCCGTCGGCGACGTGAACGGCGACGGCTTCCCGGACATCGTCGCGACCAGCTCCGATGGGTCCAACCTGGTCTCGATACTGCTCAACAACGGGAACGGGACGTTGGCCCTGTCCCCGACGACCTACGGCACGGGGAACGGCGTATCGCAGCTTGCACTTGGAGACTTCAACCACGACGGCATCCTCGACATCGCGGTGTTGAACAAGGCCGACCAGACCATCGGCATTCTGAACGGCAACGGCGACGGCAGCTTCGGCGCCATGAGCGTCTACACGGTCGGCACGAATCCCACCGCCTTCGCGGTCGCCGACCTCAACCTCGACGGCTTCCTCGACTTCGCCATCACCAACAACGACAGCCCGACGCAGGCAGAGGTCAGCTTTCTCTACGGTGCGGCGGGCGGCGTCTTCAACTACACCGCCAACCTCGCCGCCAACCAGCTCAGCCTCGGGGCAGGCGGGTATCCGGAGACCAATCCGCAGCCAACCTCCATCACCGCGACCGATCTTGACGGCGATGGCTACCCGGATCTCGTCATCGGCTTCAACGTCAACACCTTCACCTATGCGATGTACCAGCCGGCCACGGGCGCTTACTCCTACATCGGCAATAACACCTTCGAAGACCAGCCGAACGGCATCAACATACGCACCTCTTCCACCGTGGCGGTCGACCTCGATGGCGATGGCGTGAAGGATCTTCTGTTCATGCCGACGATCAACAACAACATCGTCTGCGCGGGCTGCTCGCCGAGCTACAACAACCTGATGGTCCACTATGACGGTGCAATGACCTATGAGTGGATCGCGCCCACCGCCATCACCGCGCCGCTGGGCAACCACACCATCGTCTCGAACTTCACGCCGTCGACGAACTCCATCTACGGGCCGGCGACGGCAGGCCCGGTCACGATCGACATCCTTGCGGAACCGAACGTATCGCTTACGCCCACCAGTCTCACCTTCAATCCGCAGCAGATCAACACGACCAGTCCGGCGATGGTGTTGACGCTGCGGAACACGGGCAGCGGCCCGATGACCAGCGTCGCATTCCAGATCGTCTTCCAGAATCCGGCCACGCCCGGCGGCTTCACGGTCACCAACGTGGACTGCCCGGCCACGCTCGTGGGCGGCGCCCCGCCCTGCACGGCCAACGTCACCTTCAATCCAGGGCAGACGGGTAGCTATACGGGATACGTTGCGCTCACCTACGGCGCCGGAACCACCGTCTACGTACAACTGACCGGAACAGGGGTGAACTATCCAACCGTCAACGTGAGCGAGACTATCAACCTGAACGACGCTGTCTCGGCTTCGATGGGCAAAATGGTATCGGTCAACGAAACCATCGTGTTGAGCGATGCCGTGAACGCAAGCGTGGCCCACCCCGTCGCAGTCGTCGAGACGATCCACCTGACCGACGCAACCACCGCAGCGCAGGCCGGCACGCCGATCGACGTGAATGAGTCGATTCATCTAAGCGACGCGGTCTCCGCAGGAACCGTTGTCGTCATCAACGACGTTGAAGCGATCCATGTGACGGACATCGATACGCCTCTGCTCTCGGTTGCGATCAACGATGTCGAGGCAATCCATGTGACCGATACGGATGTGCCGGTGCTCGCGGTCCAGATCTCCGATAACGAGAGCATCCATGTCACCGATGTCGACAGCCCCACCATCCTGCTGGGAGACACGACCAACCTCAGCGTCTCGGCCACCACGATCCCGGTTGGCGGCAGCGTCATCCTGACCGCGACCGTCGCCCCGGCCAGCGGCGCCACCGTGCCGACCGGCAACGTTGGCTTCTACGATGGCGCGACACTGCTGGGCACATCCACCCTGGCCGGCGGCAGCGCAAGCTATACCGCGACAACGCTCGGCGTGGGCAGCCACATGCTTTCCGCCCAGTACCTTGGCAACTCCACCTTCACCACCAGCACCTCGTCCACGGTGCAGGTGACCGTGAGTTCGATGAACATCCTCACGGTCACGCCGCAGAGCGTCTCGCGCAACTTCGGCGTGTCGAACCCCGCGTTCGGCTATACGATCACCGGCTTCGTCAATGGAGACACCATCTCCGTCGTCACCGGCACGGTGACGTTGTCGACCACCGCGACGCTCGCCTCGCTCGCCGGCGGGTACCCAATCGCAGTGACGGCGAACACGCTGGCCGCGCCCGCGAACTACGTCTTCAGCTTCGCGACCGGCACCTTGACGGTCAACGGCAATTCGCCACAGACGATCACCTTCGCCGCGATCCCGAACGTGCCGCTCGCCGCGCACCAGTTGACGTTGACCGCGCACAGCAATTCCGGAAGTCTGGGGCAGCCCATCGTGTACACCGTTACCGGTTCGGCCACCATCTCCGGTAACACCTTGACCTTGACGGGAGTCGGCTCGGTGACGGTCACCGCATCCGAGGCCGGCAACTCGACCTTCAGCGCGGCTACTTCGGTCGCGCGCACCTTCTCGGTGACGCCATGACGAGGATGACCTGGATGAACAATGTAGCGAAGAAGATCGAAGCAATCCTGCTCTCCACGCTGACTCTGCTTGTGGCGGGATGCGGAACGGGCCTCTCGCACGTGGCTGAGAGCGTACCCCAGGGTGGCGGCTCCGCAATCGTCGTCAACGGCAGCTTTCATGGCGGACAGCAGCCCATTGTAGGCGCGACGGTACAGCTTTACGCGGTGGGAACTCGAGGGCTCTACTCGCCCGCGACGCCGCTCATCGGCACGACTGTCGTCACCGACGCGAACGGAGGCTTCAACATCGCGGGCAAGTGGGACTGCACCTCCAACACGAACACCTATGGCGTCAATCCTCTGATCTACATCGTCGGGACAGGCGGCAATCCGGGGCTGGGTGGAACCGTCAACAACACCGCTTCGGCGCTGATGGCGGCCATTGGGCCGTGCAGCAGCTTCACCTCTACCTCGTATGTCTCGGTCAACGAGCTCACGACCGTCGCAGCGACCTTCGCCCTGGCGCCGTTCATGGGGAGCTATGCACAGATCGGCGCGTCCGGGACCAATGCCCCGGGCCTGGTCAACGCCTTCCAGACCGCCTCCCTGCTGGTGAACCCTTCGTCCGGCACGATGCCGGGACCAAACCTGCCCACAAACGCGACCATGCCGACGAGCGAGATTGCTACGCTGGCCGACATTCTTTCACTCTGCGTCAACTCCAACGGAACGGACGGCAACTGCGCCGCGGTCTTCGCCGCGGCGAAGCCTTCGGGAGGCAGCACGCCGGCGAACACCATCGCAGCCGCCCTCGACATCGCGCAGAACCCTGGCAACAATGTCACGCAGCTCTTCAATCTGGCGCCGGCGACGGGTCCCTATCAGCCGCTCCTGCCCCAGGCGCCGAACGATTGGACCGTGGCGGTGAACTACACAGGCGGCGGCCTCAACTCGCCGGGCGGCCTCGCGGTCGATGCAAGCGGCAACATCTGGGTCGCGAACGCCGGTGGAAACAGCGTGACGGAGCTGAGCAACACGGGCGCGCTGCTGACCGGCTCCGCTGGTTACACGGGCTCGGGCAACATTCTCGGAGCGCAGGCGATCGCCGTCGACCGCACCGGGAACGTGTGGGTCGCCGATACGCTGCTCAGCTCAGTCGTCAAGCTGACCCTGAGTTCAGGCATCATTCAATCGAACGCGAGCTATACCGCCGGCGGCATCGACGGGCCGACGGCGCTGGCGCTCGATAGCCATAGCAATGTCTGGGTCAGTAACTTCGCGGGAGCTTCTGTCACCGAACTCAACAGCTCCGGCGTTGCCGTTGGCGGAAGCCCGCTGACCGCGAACGGGACGCTGCGTTCGCCCTTCGGGATCGCGGGCGACTTGGCGGGCAATATGTGGGTGACGGACAACGCAGGTTCGAACGTGGCCGAGTTCTCCAACAGCCAGACGCTACTGAGCGGCGCCGGCTACACGGATGGCTCGATGATCGCGCCTGAAGGCATCGGAATCGATACCTCGGGTGAGGCGTGGATCGCCGACAATGGCGTCAACTCCGTGAGCCTGCTGTCGCCGAACGGCGCAGCGTCGCCCTACTCCCCGCTGCACGGCGGCGGACTGTCGATGCCAGCGGCCGTGGCCGTGGACGGCAACGGCGCAATCTGGGTCGTGAACAGCACGACCAACGGAAGCCTGACAAAGCTGTCCGCAACCCAGGGCACTGCAATTTCGCCCTCGACTGGCTACGGTGTGCTGCACGCACCGGACGGCGTCGCCGTCGATCCTTCAGGCAGTGTATGGACGGCGAACTCCGGCGACAGCAGCGTCTCCGAGTTTGTGGGTATAGCAGGTCCGGCGCCCGCGCCGCTGGCGATCCTCGTCGGACCGTAATAGAGGACCATACGTACGAAGGCGCCCCGGCGATATCCACGGGGCGCTTTCCCGTTACGGGTAGAGCTTGGCCGTAACGATCTCCGGCTCAGGCTCTCCAGCCACGGCAAGCGGCGCCCAACGACACAAGCGGGGACATATCGGACGGGCTGCGATTTGTGGGCTCCCCTACCGAGATCAGGTCGGACAAACCGATGAAACATAAAGAAGTAAGGCCTGGCCCGCGAACACAACTCCAGCCCCTGTTGCGGAAGGCGGGCGTGAGCTTCCTCGATGCCATACGACCTCAGGCGTGCTGATGCATTCCAGCCTGTCGTTACGCAGCAGGGCCTCCCTCTTGGGCTGGCCGCCATCAAGTTCTGGACCCGTGACAAATTCCATGTAGCTAAAGATCGCCTACCGATCTCGCTCTGCCCCGGTTGTCCTCCAATTTAACAAAGGCAGGCAGTTGCAACGCTCCGGAGGAACGCATGAATTGACGCAACCTCCGGCAAGGTCCAGCGCGCCAAACCGTCCCGCAAGCGGTCAGGGGGCGCGGTGCAACAATCCAGCACGAATCCTTACCGTGAGAGGAATTACTCCGCGGGGCTCCATTTGACAGCCTCGGGGTGTCCCGGCAGCGGCTTGGTCACATAAACCAGTCGACCTGCCTGCGCTCCCAGCAAAATCCAAAATGCGCCAGCTTGTCCGCCGGTGTTGACCGTGCCAGGCACTTCACGCCAGATGGCATGTTTATCGCTGTTCCCTATGAGCTTGAAGAGACCTCGCACACTCCGAGCACCCTTTAAGGAGTTCTTGAAGCTAGCGTACACACTGCCATCATCCATCGTGGTGAAGCCTGTGATCATTGGATCTGAAATGGCGAGTGGATCGCTGATCCTCCAGCGATCCAGCTTCCTGGTCGTAGAGCTGTAGTGCGCCAAGGTCCGCGATATGTGGTTGTAAATGTAGGCATCCGTGCCGTGGCACGTTAAAAATACTTGTTTGGGATCGACCGAAGCCAGCGCGTACTCTTTACCGACGCTTTCCGTGCGCAAACTCTCGTCGAGGACGGTACCGTTCTGGTCATATCGGCGCAATGCTCCGAACGTCGACCCATCCGCCGTATGAGGACGTGTGCCAATGGTCCAGACTGTGCCATCCCCAACAGGGCAAACAGCACTCGCGAGATAGGCGTGGGTGGGCACTGTCTTCATCTTGCCGCCAACACCGCTTGTTATTCCAAGGAAGTAGTCGGCCCCCGTTCCTCTCCTCGCCCAGCCAGACGCGAAAATCGAGTCGTCCTTCCCGAGCGATATCGAAGTGTATGTGGCACGGCGTCCATCCGGGAGGGCGAGGTTTACGCTGCTGCTTGTGTTGTTCACCAGATCTCGAACAATCAGGTTTATCTGCGTCGCTTTACCGGTCGCGTTTTGCCGCTCCACAAGCAGACCGCCCTGTAAGACGGGAAATGTATAGCCCGTTCGATATCGAACGACTGCATCCTGCTGCCGGTCCGCGGACATCAGGGGGTTTATCGCAATGCGTCCGGGAGTCGACTGCGCAGAAGCAGCGGAGAAGGCAAGGCAAGCAGACAAGGCGCAGAGACCAACCGAGTTGGTGGAGCGCTTCCAGGCGAGAATCGTGTTCATAGGACGACTCCTTCACAGGCGTTGAGGCCAGGTCTCTAGTGGCCGGTCTCTTCGCCGGTCTGCATCAGCTCGGCGCAGTTGGTTTTTCTGGGCGTGTCCAGACTGGTAGGCACAACCACCACGCAGACGGACGTGGTGGCGCCGGCGAAATGCATCGTGACAAGAGCGTGGCCGAGCGCCACCGGTGTGATCGTACCCGTATGCGAATCGATGCGTACGACCTCTCCGCCTCCCGAAGTCCTCACGGTGAACTTGACCTCTCCCGGCTCGAGATACAGCGGTTCAGGATGGCTGGCATACTGTGCGCTGGGCACCAAACGTCGGATGACCCGCTGGTTGATTTCATCAAGGCTCAACGGGACGACTTTGTCAGCTCTGCCCGAAGAACCACTGAGCGTGACGATCAGCTTCTTCGGCGCACGGGCGGAGTAGTCGACGTTGAAGTTCGCCGTTTGTTCGGAAACGACACCGTCGGCGAACTCTGCCGTGACGACTAGGCCGACACGCCCGGCTACGAGCGGAGTAAACGTAATGTAGTTCGAGCCATCCGGGTGGGAGAGCACTGGCACAATCTGAACGGTTTTTCCGGGACGATTGTTGCAGTTCGCCTCGGTCGGTCCCAGGTGGCATTGCACTGTCTGCACCCGTTGAACTCCGACTTCATTCAGCGACAGGCTGAGATCGGCAGGTTCGCCCAAGTGCACGGCCGCCACAGGTGCGGCAACGCGCAGGCGTGAGTTGTCCAGGCGTGTCGTGTGTCGGGCAAGTCCGGGCTGCAGCGGATCTGCGATAGCGGATGGCTTCGACTCCTGAAGGCTGGGCGCGAGGGCTGCCTCGGTGAAGCTGGAAGTGACCGTTCCTCCCAGCGTGGGTTGGATATGAAACATGGGCTGCGCTCCTTGGCCACAAGACTGCGTTCCGGATGTCGTAAGCGTGCAGTAAATCGACTGGTTGATGGGTGGTGCGTGCAGGATGTTCGCGTCGGAATCGCCGGCATACCCGATATAAACGAGATAGGCGCTCAAGGCAGACAGAAACTCGGAATGAGCATAATTGGAGAAGGAATGCCCTGGGCTGCTCTGAGTGTATGGCCAATCTTGAGATTCATAGGTGACAACACCATCGTCCCCCAGGTTTGTGCTGCCGAGATAGCTGGAGACGGGCGCCGTGGAACCGGTAACGGCCGTCAGCATGGACTGGACAAAGTCTCGCAACAGCGACGGCGGATTGATGGTCGAATCGTAGATCGCGGTAGCCGCGCGGTGCGTAACTGTCTGCGGAAAGTCCGAAGTGGCAGCGATCTGGCTACCGTTTTGCGCGACTGTCGAGATCGACGCGACCGCTCCTGAGTTGAGGGCCGCGCCGGGCCATAGGATTGGGTTGCCGATGTTACCGAAGCAGTCTTGCAGGTTTTTGGTTTGACACACAACGCGCCAGGTATCGGTCGCCCCCAGGGGCGCATTCGGATTCAGACTGCCGGTGGCGTTCTGGATAAGCACGTCTGCCAGACCGGACCCTGTCTCCGGCGTATCTAGGGTCACCACCGTATGAAAGGCCCCCTGATTCATGTTGCTGTAGTTATTGAACTTGGAGAGCGAAGCGTAGTATCTCGCCGCCAGCCCACCCATGCTGTGTCCGACGTAGTCCACCTGGCCGCGTACGATATTGACCTGGTCGAGTTGAGCGTTGATGTTGTTCAGGGCCGTGGTAATGGCGGTGTTGGAAGCCACCTCGCAATCCCCGAGCGGGTCGCCGGTGTACGGGTCGTTCGCGAACGAACTATATGGATCAGTCGGGGTGTTGTATGCGATAAAGCGCGAGTAACAAATCGGAACGATCGTATTGGCGACCATGTTGGTCATGTGCGCCTGCAGATAGATCTTCATGTCGGCGAATGTGGAGAGACCACCCCACAGGCCATGCACCAGCAGGATTGGCTTCTGATAGAGCGTAATCGTGTGACTTGCGCTCGTGGCCCCCCCGGCCTGAGTCGTCTGCTGGGTACCGATAATCTGCTGCACGGGATTGCCGGACAGGTCGGCCAGATGTGCCCCCAGCGGCGCCTTCACAAGCGCCAGGGCATAGTACTTACCGTTATAGACATACAGACTGCCGGCCGGAATGGTCAGCGTTGCCGACGTTTGGTAAAGCTGTCCCGGCTGGCTTGCGGTCAAGAAGTCTTCGCTGTAATCGCCGAGCAGCAGGTTCCCGGTCGCCTTCAGCGTGACGTCGGAGGCAACGCTGGTCTCGTACACCGCGATAAAGGTAGATACCCCGTCGGCGATAACACCGGTCGCCGACACATCGTTGCCGTTCGCGACCGAGCTGATGACCTCGGCGTGATCCACTGTGGTGTTGCTCGAAGTGACGGTGAACACGAGGTATGGATCGACAAAGGAAAGGCTGGCGGAAGTAGCCGCGTTGGCGATGGAGATGGGCCAGTTCGCGGTAAGTGGCCCGCTGCTGGTCGGGTTGCTGATCGAGAGCGCGCCATTCTGCGAAGCCAGCGAGGGGTCTGGGTTCACGGTGATCGTCAGATTGCTGGAATTGATCCACTGCACCGGCACCGAAAGCGTAGTCCCGCTCGACAAGGTGACCAATCCCGTAGATGTCGGGCAAAAATTGGAGCCATGCACCTGGACGATCTGCTGGACGCCGGCTTGCCACACGCTGGGATCGACGCCAGTGATGTTCGGCTGACTGCAATTCACAGTGAAGGTAGCCGTATTGCTCGTACCCCACACGCTGGTGAGGGTAAAGGTGTCCGCTCCGGGCGTCGCCGATGGGTCCAAAGCGTAGCTGACATTTTGCGTGCTTGCGCTTGGATCGCTTGTGCTTGCCAAGTAGCTCGACGCTCCTAGCACACTCAGGTTTAGCCCTGTGCCGTTGGCAGTCACCGACGGCGTGTTACCCGGAGGGCCGCCGAGATCGTAGCCTTGCAGATAGATCGTGCCGGACTCCCCAAGGTTACCCGAGAATGGGCTGTTGGTGATGTTGGGTGGGCCGGTGTGGAACGATTGCGAAAGGATGTAATTGAGCTGGCCGCAGGCAGAATCGTCGTTATCGTTCATGCACGACAGCGCCGGAATCACACCCGTGCCCAGGCCGTAGGTGCTCCCAACATTCACGCTTTCGTCGAGGGTGCTCGTCACGGTTTGAGTCCCGAGGGGACCATCCATGCGCTGCTGACCCAACGGAGAACCGTCCTGGTCGAACTCCAGATTGGCGACTGGGTAACATCCGTTGGATACGTCGGTTGAAGTGATGGTGGTCGTCAGCGTCGCAGTGACGGTGCTGCCGTCACTGCTAAAGTTCATTCGGAACGTGGCCTGATACGGCAGGCCGCATGGGGGCGGGGGTGCGCAGTAATACCCGCGGCGCAGATCTGGCTTGGATTGTGCTTCCGGCTGGATGGTCGGTTGTCGGCTGGAGAGACCATTCCCTTCTCCGGTCGCGATGTGGGTCACAATCTGGTTCACGCCGGTGTAGAGGTCCGTGACAGCTTTGTCTACCTGAGCGCCGAGCGCGGGACCCAGCCTTGCGTGGAGGACCGTGATCTCGTTGGCCGCCATGATATCGACGTTGCCCAGCATTTGCTGCACAGTTGGGCGAATGCTGGCCGAGAGGACGCGCGTGGAAGGATGCAGCGATCCATCGCGAACGACAATATCGTTGAGCAATGCATTGTTCGTTTGCTCTGCACGATTGAAGCGGTTCGCAGATGCTTGAAAAATCCTGAAGGAGTCCCCTGAAATACCCAGCCGCTGCGGTAAGAGGCCTTTGAGCGCGGTGGCCGACTTGCCTTGCTGCACACGTCTATCTGCCAGCCGCTCCAGACTGACCTCGTAGCGAAATGCGTACTCATACATCTGCGGCAGGCTACCCGCTGGCACGCTGTTGGCCTGGACGGTGTTGGACGTGACACTCTGCGCGGATGCAGCAGCAGAACAAGCCACGAGCACGACAAAAATCGTCGCTAACCGTGAAAGCTGGCGGAGATAGTACCTCTGACGAAGTTGCGCCGGATATCGAGGATGACTGCCTTCTAAGTTCACGCGATGCCTCACTCAGACGATTTGGAATGCGAGCTGCCCGCGGTCACAACCGACCTTGATAGCCGACAACCCATGCAGCAAAAGAATCCACTTCAAGCCTTCAGAGACCCCATTGCGACACGATTCGATACGTGCCGCAACAGGCTTCTCCACGAGTAAATCCTCTTACACTTCCCTTTTATTCATCCCCGGGTTTCGCCGGAGGTTCTGTCTGAACGGAAGGCGCCGTTTGTGAACCTGGTAAAAGCGGTTCCTGACCCGTCAACCTGTTGTTGAGCTTGATGCGAATCACAGGTGGCGCCAACGGCGTTGTTGCAAAGGTCGCGTACTCGTGAACGCCGATTCTCTCGTCGCAGAGCCGATCGTCGCAGCCGCCATCTCCACCGCCATCTCCACCGCCGTCACCACCGCCGTCACCACCGCCATCACCGGGCGGCGCAGGGCAACTGGGCGGAGCCGGACAGCTAGGCGGGGCCGGACAGCTGGGCGGAGCCGGACAGCTAGGCGGGGCCGGACAGCTGGGCGGAGCCGGACAGCTAGGCGGGGCCGGGCAACTGGGCGGAGGAGGGCAACTGGGGCAGCTAGGAATTGGGCACATCAGTCCCGGTGCGCCGGGGCATGGCTCCTGAGGAGGCCGCGGCGGTGAAGGCGGCTGTGGCGGCAGGCAGCTCGGACAGCTTTCCGGACAGCACGGTGGGGGGGCGGGGCATCCCGGACATGGCGGGGCCGGCGGGAAGGGGCAGGAGGGGCAACACGGACACCCTGGGCAACCCGGCCACCCTGGGCAACCCGGACAGCTTGGGCAGCTTGGGCAGCTTGGGCGTATATTGCTCTGATTTGTGTTGCGTCTGCCGGTCGTCGCTCCACTGTCTTGTGGAGCGTCCGCAATAGGACGGAGCGAAAGAGTGTTTTCCGTGGAAGACCGAGGGACTCTTATGGATGCAGCAAAGGTCCGCGGAGCGGAAGCCAGTCGGAAGAACAGCGTCGCAAGAACGGAAACGAGCAACATCAAAAGTCGCCGAGGCAATCGTATGACTCTACCCATGATTTGCTCCACGTAGTGAACCAAAGTATGGGAGGAGCCGGAGCAGGAGTCAAGCCATTAAGTGAAATAAATTTATTGTCGGGCAAATAAAATTATTTATGCCCGCGGCGGATGAATCTATCAACCTGTGCAAGGTTGCGCTGGTCTCGTGGACAAAAATCTGTACTATACGGGTATCGTGGTCGTGTTTGCGAAACCAAAGGAGTAACTTGTGGCCGTAGACTTGTTTCCCGAGCAACAGCGCAGTTCCCTCGAGTTTGGCAGCACAACCGAGCCTTCGATGCGAGACGATCAATCTGGACGGTTGCCACTGATTGCTTATCCGCTTACAGGCATCCCCGCGAAACTTGTGCCGGCAACGGCGGACCGGCCGTGGATGAGTGCGTTCAACACGACCTTTGCAAATCGCTGTCTGCCGATGCGCATTGCCAATCAGGACGGCTGGTTTGTTCTGAATCCTACGCCGATCAGTATCCTTTGGAACGGTGGCAACAAGCAGGAAGACATCACCATAACCGTTCTCGACGGCACCCATACACCTGCGCTGAGCCATTTTGGTCACGGCATCGTCACGTGGTGGATTCCGTACCTGTTTCGGACCCCGCCCGGTTACAACATGTACGTTCGGGGTCCGGTGAATTATCCGAAGGATGGCATCTGCGCTTTGCACGCCATCGTTGAAACGGACTGGGCCGTCGCCAGCTTTCCCATGAGCTGGAAGCTGACGCGGCCTGGGTTGCCCATCCGTTTCGATCGCGACGAGCCGATCTGCATGGTGTCTCCGGTGAGACGGGGCGAGACGGAATCGTTCGATCCCCAGCTACTGCCGATTACCGCCGACATGCACTCGCAGGCGGGACATGCAGGCTGGAGCGAAAGCCGTCGTCTGCACAACGAAAGTCTGCGTCTGCCAAATCCTCCTAAAAAGTGGGAAAAGCATTATTTTCTCGGGACGCACCCGACCACGGAGGATAAGTTTCCGGAACACCAGGTCAAGCTTGCCGTTCGACCGTTTCAGGAGGTGGCGGAGGCCACAAAAGCGATTGCACAGTTCGACGCCGCCATGCGCCGGGGTCTTCCGAAGGCGCCCGAGCCGGAGCTACGCTCTTGCCCCTTTCCCCACCCCATTGCGGCGATGTCATGCCCTGCAGCGCAAACGTCCTCGCCCGCGCCCTCGGTAGCGGTGACTGGAATCGTCCGCGAACCGGATTTTTTTGAACGCTTCCCGGAATGCGAACAGCTCGTGAATGCGTGGTTCGCGACCGATACTCAACCGAAGGAACTTACAAAACCCGGTTGGGAGTATGAATACGCTGCCGGAAGGCTGTCGCTTTTGTCCTGCGATCCCGCTAAGGTTATACCCGCCGATCTGCTGACCGCGATTCGCCATCGCCTGGATGCCTGGGCAGTCTCGCACGGGTACGGCCAGTTGCGCTCCCTGCAACTCAGCCTGCTGACGACCGGCGCGTTTCGAGCGGCAAGCCAGACACACGACGAGGCGTACTTTGCATTGCCACTGCGCATTGCAAAAGGCGTGAGGGTCCGTGGAGGCCGTCTTTACTCATCGGACATCAAAATGGGTCGCGGCTTACTCGCCGGAGTGCTGGGTAAAACAACACACCTGGTACCGGAACCCAACTGTCTGATCAGTTTCGTTCCTGGACTTAGCGTGGGTATCGAACAGGTAAACGACAGTCCAGACCCGGCTGATAGCTTGCTGCTCCTGGAAGGTACGGTTGCGGGTTCCTGAGACGATGACGAGCGAGGAACGGACGGACACGACCGCCGCACGAAGTTTGCTGCTCACAGGTATTCGTGAGCATGCCATTCTGCGCGGGGACAAACATTTTCTTGCGGCGCCTGATGGCAGCCGACTCAGTTGGCTCGTTGACCTGCGACGCGTGCTGCTACAGGGAAAATATCTTGCTGCATTTGTAGAACTTTTTTGGGAGCGCTATAAAAACGCTTCCTCGTTTCAGGTGTGCGGACTGGAAACTGCGGCGATCCCACTCATTACAGCCATCGTGATGAGTTCGTTGGAGCGTGGCACGCCGGTAAACGGCTTCATCGTCCGCCGCGAGCGCAAGACTTACGGCACGGCAAATCAGATCGAAGGCCACCTCAACGATTTTCCAGTCGTCATTGTGGACGATCTACTCAACTCCGGCCAAAGCATGGAGAAGGTGCGCGTCGTGCTCGATGAAGCAGGCCACCTGGTGGATAGCGTCTATGTGGTCCTCGACTTTCAAGCCAGGCGAGGTTTGGAATGGCGTAAACGCTGGGCTCTGCGTGTCGACGCCATCACAACGCTGAATGAACTCGGTTTGTCACAGCCCATGCGTGAACCTGCGCCGCCCCTGGCCACTTTCCGAGAGGTCTGGAGCTTTGCTTCTCCGTCCCCCAATTGGTCGGAGCGCGTTCCTAAGTCGTTTCCAGTCATTGACGGTGCGCGCATTTATTTTGGCAGCGACTGTGGAATGTTTTGGTGTTTAGACACGCGGGACGCCTCTGTTGTGTGGAGCTTTCGCGTACACTCTGACGGCCACAAGAACATCTGGTCCTCTCCCGCATTGCGTGATGGGCACGTATACTTTGGCGCTTACGACGGAAATGTTTATTCGCGCGACGCGCTGACTGGCGCGGAGATCTGGCGCTTCGAGGGTGCCGACTGGGTGGGTTCGTCCCCTGTGTTGGCTCCAGATTTGGGTCTGCTGTTCATCGGTCTCGAGTTCGCCGAGGAACATCATCGAGGCAGCATCATGGCACTCAGCCTGCGCACCGGAGAACCAGTATGGGAGCATCCTACCCGTCGCTTTACCCATGCCTCACCGGCTTACTGGCCCGCAGAACGCGTGGTGGCCTGCGGAAGCAACGACAATGAGCTTTTTTTGCTGGACGCGCTGACGGGTGCTGTCCGATGGCGTTTCGAAACACAAAGCGATGCAGGAAAAGGATCGATCAGGCACGCCCCAGCGTTCGATTTAGAGAGACGGCAGCTTGTAACCGGTTGCTCAAACGGCGATATCTACATCATCGACGTCGACTCCGGGAGGGAACTTTGGACCGTGCGTACCGGCAACACCGTTTATACCGTCCCGTTGGTGGTAAACGGGTTTGCCTATGTAGGCTCAACAGATAAATACATGTATATTCTGGATCTCGACCGCAGGAAGGTTCACACTCGCCTTTACATCGGCTCCAAAGTCTATGGCCCAGCCCGGCTATTGCTGGGCAGGATTTACTTCGGAGCTTGCAATGGTGTGATCTATGAGCTCAGCCCGAGTACTCACAAAATCACAGGAAAGCACCAAGTCGCAGATGGTATTACCAACGCACTTACATGCGATCCGGAGATCGGCAGACTCTACGCTTTGACGTACACCAACAAATTATTTGCCTTCGATCGTGATGAAGACGTGATCTTCACCCCAAAAACATCTCTGTAGCGAGTTACATAATAAAAGCGACCGATCTCCAGGCATGAAATCCGGGGCTACTATAAGCGGCGTTCTGCGGCGGAGTAAAAGTAGGCCATTCGCCGGATCTTGATTTTGTGAGCTATTGCGTTGACAGCGTGGTTCCTGGAACACCGGAGGGATGTTTCAGGTGGAGATATACGGGCGTGTACGTCGTGCGGTTCGCGTTGAGGGCCGGAGTCAGCGAGCGGTAGCCAAGGAGTTTGGGTTGTCGCGGGAGCCTATCGCCGAGCGCTTCGAGCGCGACCGCGCGGCCATGTTGCCGCTGCCCGCAACTCCGTACGAAGCCTGCGAGAAGATCACGGTGCGAGTCACTTCGCTGTCGCTGATTCGCTATCGTGGCAACGACTATTCGCTCCCGACCGAGTTCGGACACCGCCAGGTCCTGGTAAAGGGCTTCGTGCATGAAATCGTGATCGCCCGCGCCAGCGAGGTCATCGCACGACACCAGCGCAGCTATGAACGCGAAGCCGTGATCTTCGATCCACTGCATTACCTGGCGCTGCTCGAACAGGAGACTCGGGCTCTGGACCAAGCCGCACCGCTGGCCGGATGGAAGCTGCCAGACTGCTTCGCCGAACTACACCGTCTGCTCGAAGCCAGACTGAAGAAGCACGGCAGTCGTGAGTATGTGCAGGCGCCGCGGCTGATGGAGACCTTCGCTCTCTCCGAAGTAAGCCATGCCATCGAAGAGACCTTGCGACTCGGTACGATCAGTTTCGATGCAGTGCGTCATCTGATGCCGTGCCGCATCGAACGCAGGCCGCCGCGGCTCGATATGCAGAGCCTCTTCCGCTACGCTCCAGAGGCCAGCTCTCGATCTGGAGGGACAGGCCGTGGCGCCAACCGCCGGCCTGCTTGAGAAGTTGAAGGATGGTCTGCATCACGCCACCTTCGCCAGTTCCGCATCGGGCATCGCCGCCTGTTCTTCGGTCGGCGGTTGCAATGCGGCCAGGATGACGCCCGAGGCCTGCTGGATGACTTCGAGACTCTCCGCCAGCAGCGACGCGTCGCCATGGTAGAGGTGGATGTAATCCGCCGAGGCAGTTCCGGTCTGAAGTCCCACCGCCCTCCCGATGACGAAGGCGATGGCCTCGGTCTCGCGCACGACCTTGGTGGTCGCCGTGCGGCGTTCGGCCTTGTGCAGCATCTCGTGCGCGAGTTCCTGGACTAGGGTCGAAAACTCCTCGACCTGAGACTGACCGGGGAGGATCGCAATCCGTCCGCCGTAGCTCATCCCCAAAGCAGGCGCGATGTTTTCGGTGAAGACCAGCTCGATCCCCTGCCGCTCGATGAACGCACGCAGCCGGTCCCGGTTCTCTCCGACGGAGCCGTGCATCTCCCGCGTAAGGGGAAGGTCCGCGCCTTCGGTCTGCGCCACGTCGAAGACATAGACATTGCGAAAGCCAACCAGCAGATGCGTGTTCTGCCGGGTGATGTCCTTCTCGGCCTCTTCGTCCCGCTTACGCTCGATGCCGATGATAGGAGCCAGAATGCGGATGCCATGCTCACCCCGCTTGACGTTGCGGCCCAGCTGATTCCGCGCATACAGGCCTGCCACCCGGGTCGCATCGGGTTTCTGCCAGGCGATCTCCAGCATGTTGCCGAAGCTGTAGTGATGGAAACGGCTCATGGCATTGAGGTAGGCGGTAAGGCGCCCCCACTCTTCTGTGGGACCGGACACGGTTGAACCACCCAAAGCAAGACGATGAGTCCCCGGACGGATTCGGGGCCTCATCGTCTTAAGTCACGGAAGACACGCGTCGCTTCGCCGGTTCCGAGATGCAGAGGCAGGAAGGGATCGCGCCAGGCCCTGAACCGCAGATCCCGCACGTAGCGAGGTCAGCGGAAGTCAAGCCATCTTCCCCCCTTGCCGGTCCCGCGCGGCGTGCCCCTTATGCGGGAGCATCGATCGGGATGACACATACAAGTTTCTTGTTGACGAACTCCTGGATGCCCAGGCTGGACAGCTCGCGTCCGTAGCCGGAGTTCTTGATTCCGCCGAACGGCAGCTCCGGAGCGGTCCAGGTGGGATGATTGACGAAGACCATTCCTGTATCGATCCGAGCCGCGACCCGCTTTCCCCGTTCGATATCTGCCGTGAAGACAGAACCTCCGAGACCATACTTCGAATCGTTTGCAAGTTCGATGGCTTCGTCCTCGTTCTTGACACGGAAGAACAAGGCGACAGGCCCGAAGAACTCCTCATCATAGGCTGGGGTTCCCTTCTGAATCCCGGTCAGGATCGAGGGCTGCATGAAAGCACCTTGTCGGTCGACACGACCACCGCCCAGAACGAGTCTGGCTCCCGCTGCCGTCGAGCGTTTGACCTGATCGAGAAGATTCAAGAGGGCCGCCTCGGAACAAAGTGGCCCAAGCGTCGTCGATGCTTCCATCGGATCACCCGGGACCAGCAGACTGAGGGCGGACTGAAACTTCGCCAGGAACGCATCGGCAACACTCTCGACTACGATGAACCGCTTTGCCGCCACGCAGCATTGCCCGGTGTTGTTCATGCGACCCCAGACCGCCCATTCGATCGTCTTGTCCATGGCTGCGTCTTCGAGCACGATGAATGCGTCGCTGCCACCCAGTTCCATGGTGGATTTCTTCAGGTTTTTTCCTGCCTGTGCCGCCACGGCGGCCCCTGCGCGCTCACTTCCCGTCACCGCGACACCCTTGATTCGCTTGTCGTCGATCAGTCGATCGGCATCTTCGTTCGAAAGAAAAAGATTGGTGTAAGCGCCTTCGGGCGCGCCGGATTCCCGGAAGAGGGCGACGAAGGCAAGCGCACACTGTGGCACCGACGGCGCATGCTTCACCATCACCACGTTGCCCGCCATCAGGTTCGGGGCGACGAAACGCGCGAGTTGATAGTAGGGAAAGTTCCAGGGTTCGATCCCGAAGAGCACTCCAATCGGAGCGCTCTCGATGGTGGCGGCTCCGTTCCTGGGCGAGAGCTCTTGTGGAGCAAGAAACGCCTCGGCGTTCTGCGCGTAATAGTCGAGGATGTCCGCGCTGAGGGTGACCTCGCCACGACTCTCCGCGATGAGCTTCCCCATCTCCAGCGTGATCAAAGTAGCGAACTCTTCGGTACGAGAGCGCAAGATGGACGCTGCCTTCGTCAGGACGGCGCTCCGTTCGGCGAACGAGGTGGTCTTCCATTGCTGGAAACATGCCTCCGCTTGCGCGACCGCGCTCTCGACCTCGGCGCTCGTATGATCTGGAAATTCCTGGCTACATTCACCCGTGTATGGATTGGTGCTTGCGTACGGCATGGTTGGTTCCCTTTCTACCTCTCGATGCGTGGACCGGGCGAAATCGTCCAGTCCGCTCCCGATGCAAATTGCATGGTGCGCGGCTTGAACAAGGGGCAGCAGCTCACCGCCGCCCCTGTATTGGAATCTAGTTTCCCTGGCCCGCGAGGACACGCTCGCCATGGCAGGTGTAGTCGCCGTGGCCGGCGCCCGCGATGGCATTCCTGGCCCGTTCTACTTCTGTAAATGAGCCATGCACCACAAGCAGGAATTTGTCGGTCGCCAGCGCGGTCTCGTATTGAAGTACGCTATCGTGCGGGATGCCGATGCTGACCAGACCGGCGCCGATGGCGCTGAGCCCTCCCACGATGACCGCATTCTCCAACCCAGCGACGATCCACGCAACGAGCGGACCCGCGACAAGAATCGGTCCGAGTCCCGGGATGACGAACATGGCCGATCCAAACAGGAGTCCCCAGAATCCGCCCCAGAAGACACCGAGTTTGCCCCAGTACTTCATCCGATCTCCGGCATTGTAGTAACCCACGACATGCTCTTCCGTGTGAGTATCTTTCGCCGCAATGGACAGGCTCTTCATATCGACGCCTGCCTCCTGCAGCATTTTGACAGCACGTTCTGCTTCCTGGTGCGTCGGGTAGATGGCAACGACGGAATCGACTGCGCTCATGAGGTTCTCTCCGGTCCGGTTAGGAAGTTCGTTCGAAAGATGATGCAGTTCGAGTCTTCCACTCCGTCCGCGATCTTTCTGTGCAATCCGACACTGCACCGCATTCCGTTCCATCACCGCAAACTCCCCGCGGGGACTGGCTCAATCCCGTAAGACCAACCTGAGCCGAGAGAGCCCAGTGACACGGCGGCGGATAGCATCATTGTTTCAGAATCCAAGCGTCCGGATGGGCGGCGCAATCGCTCTGCGCTTCGGCGCGATGGAGCTGAGTCCCTGGAGATTCGCCTGCGAGGCCTCCGCCCCCATGGGGCGGATGATCGCGTAGTGGATGACCGAGCCACAGGAATGACACGTCGTTCGATGGATGGTCTGAATCGTATCCGGGCTTGCCTGCAACGAGTTTCGAAGACACTCCGGACAGTTGATTACCAGATGCTTCTCTTCGCTCTCGCGGCAGATCCATATGGGCGTGGATTCCGCATCCCCACGGTCGCGGGTTGGATCAGCCTCCAGAGCCTGTGAAAGAAGACTTACCAGAGCCTGGATGCCGGATGCCTTGGCATAGTATGCATCGGCCGCGATGCCGCGTGGGATGTCGGAACCTGCATAGGCGCCGCTCGTGGCAATGACGTAGATCCCGGGAAGCCGCCGCCGCACGACCGACAGGAGTTCAAATCCAGACATTCCCGGCATATTCAGGTCGGACAGGATGATGTCCGGAGTCGACTCGCGAATCTCTTTCAGTGCGCTGAGACCGTCTTCCGCCGCTCTGACCTCATGGCCAAGCGCGGTCAGTATCTGAGACATGAGCGAGCGAATTTGAGCTTCATCCTCGACCACTAACAGTCTGCGTCTCCCAGTGCTGCTTCCCATCAATTCCCCCTCTGGACGCGATCCGATTGCTTTCGACGCATCCTCTTGCTCACGATTCGTCATTTGGCCGATCAGGCGGGACGACTCGCAAGGATGTCCGTAGCGTCATGCTGTCGATCGGCTTGCGAGATCTGCGGTTCGGTCCCGTGGATCCCATGCTGCAAGGGTCGCAGATCGGTCTCCCGCGTGGCTGTGCACTTAAGCGCACGGGAATCAGTTTTTCCAGGGCCACGCGGCCGACCGTGGAGGCACGTTGCCCTTGACCGTAGCGTGTCTGCTCGAGCGATTCGCTCACCACGAGAAGTCTCCCTCCAAGCGCACGTCCTGCTGCCAGGATTGCCAGCAGACTCACGGCGGTCCGGCTTGTTGCGGGGCCGGTCGCGCGATTCAGGGTGACCAAAAGAGCACAGCTTTTTAGGGATCGCGGATGTCATGCTGATCGTGCCAATGCTCTTACCTCCTGCGCCCGATCGCATGATCACGGAGGCATCGACAAGAACAGCGCACGCGTATTCGTCTCCGGCATTTCGAAGACGCCATTAATTTTTTCCTCACCCGTCCCTCGCGTCGCAGGAGTCAGTCATGAGCAGGCTTTCCATCTCGATCACCCCGGACGATCACATTAGGGGCAATCCCGCCGCCGCATGCAGTCTTGTCGAATTTGGCGACTACGAGTGTCCCTCGTGTGGACAGATCGAACCGGTTCTGCAAAAACTGCAAAAACACTTCGGAGATCGTCTCTCCTTCGTGTTTCGCAACTTTCCTCTCAGCGAGACCCACGCGTGGGCCGAGGCCGCGGCAGAGACGGCAGAGTTCGCAGCGAGCCAAGGAAAGTTCTGGGAGATGCACGATTTACTTTTCGAGTACCAGAGCATCCTCTCCGGCGACACGCTTCTTGAACTCGCAACCCGCGTCGGAGAGTCGAGCGCCGCGCTTAGCACCGCTCTCCAGGGAGGCCTCTATCAAGAACGCGTTCGCCTCGATCTGGAGGCGGGAATCCGGAGCGGCGTCAACGGAACGCCAACGCTTTTTATCGACGACCGGCGTTACGACGGATCCTTCGACTCCGATTCGCTCACCGACGCAATTGATCGCGCCCTGGCGGAGGTCAAGGATGCCGATGAGCTTTGAAAGCGGACCACTGTGAGCACTTTTGCTCAGATTGGCCAGTGCGAGACTTTCATACTTGCTAGAGCAACGCCGCCGCGACTTGTATCCCGATTACTCCCAGGAAGGCCCAACGCTTCGATTGGAGACTTATGCCGTTCCATCCCTGGCCGCCTATCCTCGCGACCCAAGTGACCACCGGTCTCGGTGGAAGCCCGACCAGCATCTTCAATCCGGCAGGTACGCCGGCGCATTCGGTTTTCAGCCTTTCGATGCTGGTGCTTGGGATTACGTCGGGCATCTTCCTGGTCGTGGCTGGCCTGCTCCTTTACGCGTTGCTTCGCTACAGGCATCGGCCGACCGACGAAAACGCCTTACGGGAACCGGCGCAGATCTATGGAAGCAATCAGATCGAGCTTTCCTGGACGGTCATCCCGATCCTGATCGTTGTGATGCTCTTCCTCGCCACAGCCCGCGTCATCTACACCACCGAGCACGCTGCAAAGCCGACGGACTCTCTCGATGTCACCGTGATCGGCCATCAGTTCTGGTGGGAGTATCGCTATCCGAAGCTCGGCATCGTGACCGCGAATGAACTGCATATTCCCGTCAGCGATCCAAAACATCCCACGCCGACGTACCTCACGATGTCTTCCGCAGACACGGACCACAGCTTCTGGATCCCACGCCTTGCCGGCAAAATGGACCTCATCCCCAACAAGGTGAATACCATGTGGATAGATCCGCAGGCCGCGGGCCTCTACCTTGGCCAATGCGCCCAGTATTGCGGGACGCAGCACGCGAAGATGCTGCTGCGCGTCTACGCCGATACGCCAACGGAGTTTGCCGCATGGGTCGCACATCAACGGATGGCAGCCACTCAGAACGTGGCGGTCGCTCAGGGGCGAGCCGTGTTTGAACACAACGCCTGCATCAGTTGCCACACCATTGCGGGCACGGTCGCTACGGGGCGCTTTGGACCGGACCTCACGCATGTCGCCAGCCGCGACACGATCGCCTCCGGATCAGTGCCCAACTCCGCTGAGAATCTCCGCGTGTTCGTCGACGATCCTGCGCACTTCAAACCCGGCGTCCTGATGCCGCCCATGCACCTGGACGCGCAGGACCTCGATGCAGTCACCGCCTACCTTGTCACGCTGAAGTAGAGAACACGAAGGAAGGAACATGATGGCAACGCAGACTCCAGTTCATGCGGTTCTCGACCAGACGAGCACGACCCCGCCGCGTCGGCTGGTGCTCGAAGTGCTGCACGACTGGATCGCGACCGTCGACCATAAGAAGATCGGGCTGATGTATATCGGCTACGCTCTGATCTTTCTGGTGGTCGCCGGCCTGGAGGCGATCCTGATTCGCATCCAGCTTGCCGTTCCCAATAATCACTTCGTATCGCCTCAGACCTTCAACCGGCTCTTCACCATGCACGGCACGACGATGGTCTTCTTCGTCGGGATGCCGATTCTTTTCGGGTTTGGCAACTACCTTATCCCGCTCATGATCGGCGCGCGCGATATGGCGTTTCCCCGGCTGAACGCCTTCAGCTTCTGGATCTCCGCCTTCGGCGGCACCCTGCTCTACTTCAGCTATCTCGGAGGCGACGGGCTGTACGGTGCGGGCAGCGCACCGGACGTCGGCTGGTGGGCCTATGCTCCGCTGACCGCACATGCTTTCTCACCCGGCCACAGCACGGACTATTGGACGCTTGCGGTTCTGCTCAGCGGTATCGGGACCATCGGCACCGCGCTGAACATCGTCGCAACGATCCTCTGCATGCGATGCCCGGGTATGAAGCTGGGCCGGATGCCACTCTTCGCGTGGCTCTATCTGGTCATGTCGATGCTGGTCTTCGTCACGGTCAGCCCGCTGACCGCGGCACAGATCATGCTGATGCTGGACCGCTATCTTGGCTCCCACTTCTTCGATACCCAGGCGGGCGGATCGGCCGTACTCTGGATGCACTTCTTCTGGATCTTCGGCCACCCCGAAGTCTATGTGCTCATCCTGCCGGCGTTCGCCTACGCGAACGAGATCATCCCCGTCTTCTCACGCAAGGCCATCTTCGGTTATCCGGCGATGGTGGCTGCCTCCGTGGGCATTGGCTTCATCAGCCTCAGCGTCTGGGCTCACCATATGTTTACGGTTGGCATGGGCGCTGGCGCGAATGCGTTCTTCACCCTGGCCACCATGGTGATTGGCGTCCCCACCGGCATCAAGATCTTCAACTGGCTCGCGACGATCTGGGGTGGAAAAGTACACTTCACCGTGGCGATGATGTTCGCGGTCGGCTTCCTCTTCCAGTTCCTCATCGCGGGTCTGACCGGCATCATGCTCTCCGCCGCGCCACTCGACTGGCAGCTCGGCAACTCCTACTTCGTCGTCGCACACTTCCACTTCGTTCTCGTCGGCGCAATCCTCTTCATGCTCTTCTCCGCCTTTTACTATTGGTTCCCGAAGATGACCGGGCGCATGTTGAGCGAGAGGATCGGCAAGTGGCACTTCTGGATCTTCCTGATTGGCTTTCATCTCACCTTCGACCTGATGCACATCCCGGGATTGCTCGGCATGCCTCGCCGGATCTACACCTACGAGGCCGATCGCGGCTGGGCGATGTGGAACATGCTGATTTCGAGTGGCGGTTTCATTCAGGCGATCGGCACACTTCTCTTCGTCTACAACATGATCTGGTCTTACTTCAAGGGCGCGGTCGCCGGGGCCGATCCGTGGGATGCGTGGACACTGGAATGGTCCACGACCTCGCCACCTCCCGATTACAACTTCGCGAAAATCCCTACCGTCGAGAGCCGTCGTCCGCTCTGGGATCTCAAGCATCCCGAAGATCCAGACAGCAACTATGAATAGCGAGCGTGAACGACCATGAGCGAAGCAGCCATCATCCCGCAGCATGAAACCGAAGCGTGGAAGCTACCCTCGCGCGGAGTCGTCGGCATGGCCTGCCTCATCCTTGCCGAGGCGGCGATCTTCATCATCTTCGTCGTCGCCTATCTCTTCTATCTCGGCAAGAGTCTCAGCGGCCCTACACCTCGCGATGTGCTTGAGCTTCCCGTCTTCACGTCCATTTGCCTTTTATCGAGCAGTCTCACCCTCCATCTCGCTGTAGCATCGCTCCACAAAGGAGCGACACGTCTCTGTTCGCTCTGGCTGGCGATCACAGTCCTTCTCGGCGGCATCTTCCTCGTCGGCACAGGGATGGAGTGGTATCACCTCATCTACGTGGATGGTCTCACCATTCGCACCAATCTCTTCGGCACGACCTTTTACTCGCTGGTAGGTCTGCATGGATTCCACGTCATCGTCGGCCTGTTCCTGCTCTCGCTGGCGCTTCTCTTTTCTCTTCGCGGCCAGTTGAATAACTCCCACACGGAAAAGCTTGAAGTGCTTTCGCTCTACTGGCACTTCGTCGACGCGGTTTGGATCGTCGTCTTGCTCGTCGTCTACGTCTTCGGGCGATGACGACGATCCCAATACCGCCGAAAGGAGACACCATGCACCTCGACCACACGGAAGTCGAAACCGATGTCATCCAGCTTCCGTCACCCACCATCTTCCCCATGGTCCTCGCGCTGGGTATCTCGCTTATCTGCGCTGGGATGGTGACGCATGTCGCGATCGGGCTCCTTGGCTTAGTGCTGACGATCTGGGGTTCCGTCGGATGGTTCTTCCAGGTCTTTCCTCATGAACATCATGTTGCTGTCGTCGTGCAGACCGAGGAAGTGACCATCGCCAGTACGCGCACGCTTACCGATCGTCTGCCCGCTATCGAGACGCAGCGTGCGATCCTGCCCGTGGAGACCTTCCATATCACCACCGGCATCAGGGGTGGCGTCGCCGGCGGCATCGCGATGGTGGTCCCGGCCACTCTTTTCAGTCTCTTGAAGTATCACAGCATCTGGTATGCCATGAACCTTCTGGCGGCCGGTGGCTTCGTGAGCTGGGCAGGAGCCAGCGACAGCTTCCTCGGCCAGTTCCACCTGCAGGGTCTGCTGGCGGCTCTCATCATTCACGGAGTGGTCTCCCTGCTGGTCGGTCTCCTCTACGGCGCGATGCTTCCCATGTTTCCGAAGTATCCCATCGTCACCGCAGGGCTAATGGTTCCCCTGCTCTTCACCGGGATTCTCTACTCGGCTCTCAGCATCATCAGCCCGATCCTCAACGAACGCATCGGCTGGTTCTGGTTCGTGGTCTCGCAGATCGCTTTTGGCCTCGTCTGCGGCTTCGTCGTCAACCTGCAGACGAAGGTCCGCACACCTCAGTTCCGCGCGCTGCCCTTCGCCACTCGTGCCGGCATTCACTCCGATCAAATCACTCGTCCCTCCAAACAAAACGGACAGCCGGATGAGAAGGACCCCTCGCAATGATGCCAAAGCCACGTTCCGCAGCCTCGCTCTTCCTGACCAGTCTGCTCCTCTTTGCGAGTGCAGGCTGTAAGGACGCGCCGGGTAAACCGAAGTTCACCGCGGAGACGCAACGTCCCGATCAGGTGATCGACTTCCCCACGCTCTACCAGCAGAACTGTTCCGCCTGTCATGGGGCCAACGGCAGCAAGGGCGCTGCGATCTCGCTCTCGAACCCGGTCTATCTTGCCACGGCAGGTGAAGCTGCGATCCAGAACGCCACCACGAACGGCATACCCGGAACGCTGATGCCGGCCTTCGCAATCGGTAAGGGCGGAATGCTGACCGACCAGCAGATCGCAATACTGGCGCGTGGAATGGTCGAAGTATGGGGACGTCCTTCGCAGCTACAGGGTCAGGCATTTCCGACCTACGCCAGCAGTACAACCGGCGATGCAACTGCGGGGCACATTGCGTACACAAGCTTCTGCTCCCGCTGCCATGGGGTAGACGGAGCAGGTATCGCTGCAAAGATCTCGGCGCAACATTCGACCGAAGCAACCGGGTCCATCATCGATCCGGCCTATCTGGCTCTCGTAAGCGATCAGAGCCTTCGCAGCACAATCATTGCAGGGAAGCCAGAGGACCACATGCCCGACTGGCGATCAGACGCCAGCGGACCGAACGCATTAGCCATGACAGACCAGCAGATCACCGACACCGTCACATGGCTCGCATCCCACCGCATCGCAACACCCGGCCAGCCCTATCGGGAGCACCCGTAGACGGAGATAAGCATGAGCGAAGTTCCAGTACAACCCGTCGTTGACGACAGCGGCCCAACTCCGGAGGCGAAGGCTGCCGCTCACTCTCGACGCAGCTTCCTCTTCAAGCTATCGCTGTTGCTGAATGGCGCCGTGGGCGCCGTCCTCGCCGTCCCGCTCGTCGGCTACCTGCTCGGTCCGACGACAAAGAAAAGTTCAGCCGTCGGTTCCTGGATCGGTCTCGGCCCCGCAAGCCAGTTCCCTGTCGGCGAGACACGCCTCGTCGACTTTCAAAGCCCGGTCACCAGTCTCGGCGACGGGCAGACAGCCAAGGTCGCCTGCTGGGTGCGACGGATCTCGGCAGAACAGTTCCAGGTCTTCGCCATCAACTGCGCCCATCTCGGCTGTCCCGTTCGCTGGTTCTCGGAGTCGAAGCTCTTCATGTGCCCCTGCCATGGCGGAGCTTACTACGAAGATGGTTCCCGCGCCTCAGGTCCGCCCGAACGCGGCCTCTTCGAATACAAGTACAAACTCGCCGGGGATTCGCTCGTCATCCATGCAGGCGAGATGCCGACGCTCGCAACGCAGGCCTCCTGCAACGAGAAGCCCCTCATACAGATCGAACCCGCATCAACGGCTACATCCACGAGGCCGACACCATGGCAGGTTTGAAGCAGCGCGCTATCGGCGCCGGACTTGCAGCCTATAACTGGGTGGAAAGCCGACTCGGGCTCATCAAGCCGATGACCGCCGCCGCGACCCATCCCACGCCCGCCAGCAACGCAAGCTGGTGGTACGTCTTCGGCAGTGCGGCAACGGTCCTGCTGATGCTGCAGGTCATGACCGGTATCCTGCTCGCGCTCGTCTACAGCCCCTCCGCGAACGAGGCCTGGAGCAGTCTCAACTTCCTCAACCACAACGTCGCCCTCGGCTGGTATCTGCGCGCACTCCATGGCTGGGGCTCGGACTTCATGATCGCCATCGTGCTCATCCACATGGTGCAGGTCTTCCTCTTCGGCTCCTTCAAGTTTCCGCGCGAGCTCACCTGGATCATCGGCGTACTGCTCCTCCTGCTGACGCTCGGCATGGCCTTCACCGGACAGGTGATGCGCTTCGATCAGGACGCGTACTGGGGTCTTGGCATCGGCGCTTCTCTGGCCAGCCGTGTGCCCTTCATCGGCGCATCGCTGGTGCATCTGATGCTCGGCGGACCGACCATCGGTGGTGCCACGCTCTCCCGCTTCTTCACGCTGCATGTGTTCGTCATCCCGGGCCTTCTGCTTGCAGGCGTTGGAGTTCACATCTGGATGACGCTCTTCCATGGCGTCAGTGAATGGCCCATGCCCGGCCGCCTCGTGCGCAAGGCCACCTATGAACGCGAGTACCAAGAACTGACGGCGAAGACGGGTATTCCCTTTGTCCCCGATGCGGCATGGAAAGACGCCGTCTTCGCAGCAGCCATCATCTTCGCCGTCATGGCATGTGCTTTCTTCTTTGGGCCCATCGGACCCGGCGGGCCGCCCGATCCGACCATTATTCAGACCGCGCCCAAACCAGACTTTGCGTTCCTCTGGATCTACGCGGTCCTCGCCTATCTTCCACCGTCGATCGAAACGCCCGTCATCCTGGTCGTGCCCGTACTCGCGATTGCCGGGATGCTGCTGCTACCGGTGTTGAACGGGGAGGGAGAGCGCCACTGGGCACGCCGTCCGGTCGCCGTGCTCATGGTCTCGGTCATCGCAGTCTCGCTCGGGATCTTCACCCGGCTTGGCGCCTACACTCCGTGGAGCCCGATCATGGGCGCATGGACGAGCGAACCGGTGCCGCCCAAGTACCTGCATGGACGTACACCGCTGGAACGACAGGGAGCGGTCGTCTTACAGAATAAGCAATGCCGTAACTGCCACATCCTGGATGGGGCAGGCGGACAGCGCGGCCCGGCGCTCGACGACGTCGCCTCGCGCCTGACCGAAGACCAGATCATCCGGCAGATCCTGCAGGGCGGCGGGAACATGCCGGCGTACGGCAAGGCACTGAATCCGTCCGAGACCAAAGCTCTCACGCAGTTCCTGGAGACGTTGCGAGGTCCCAACGTTTCCCCCGCGGTCGATGCCTCGCGCGACATGACCGAGCCAAAGACTGGGCCGACGGGGCACTAGCGTATGTCTGTCGCCGTGTCCCATGTCTTCGAGGAGTGGTCGCTCCCCGTCTGGTTAACGCTTTCTTTAGCGTTCACCGGAGTTATCTATCTGCGCGGCTGGCTCGCCATCCGCAAGACGAGACCGGAACAATTTGGAGAGCTCCGGCTGGCATCGTTCCTGGGTGGACTCGTGGTTCTGTGGGTGGCCATCGGATCGCCCATGGATGCCTTCGCGGACACCCTGCTCAGTGTCCACATGGTCGAGCATCTGATCCTGATGTCCGTGGTTCCGCCGCTGTTGCTCTGTGGTCTGCCCGTCGTTCCATTGCTGCGTGGGCTACCGATTTGGGCCACCGTCCGCATCGTCAGCCCACTGATCCGTCTAGCGACGGTACGACGTCTCTTGCACTGGCTGATGAGGCCCGTCGTGGCATGGTTCGCAATGAACCTCACCTTCCTCGCATGGCACATTCCTCGCGCCTATGACTTCGCGTTGGAGCATGAGAACTGGCATGCCGTCGAGCACCTCTGTTTCCTGGGAACCTCTCTTCTGTTCTGGTATTGCATCGTGCTTCCCTGGCCTGCCGCGACGCATCCGCGCACCTGGGGCATTTTGATCTTTCTCGTCTCGGCCGATGTCATCAACACTCTGCTCTCCGCCTTCCTGGCATTCTGCGACCGGCCAGCCTACCGCTACTACGTCACCCATCCCAACACTTTTGGGATCGATCCGTTGAGTGATCAGGTGCTGGGAGCCGTTATCATGTGGGTGCTGGGTTCCTTTGCCTTCCTTATCCCGGCCATGGTGATCACGGTTCGCATGCTTTCGCGGACGAGAACGGAACGTGTCTGATGCCAATCGCTTATCTGCGCGGACTGACGGGGCGGCGCCGGGACGAACGATCCGATCGTCATCTCGCGTATTATCTTGCGTTCGTGGCAGGCGCGACGAATGCCGGAGGCTTTCTGGCTGTCAAACAATACACGTCTCATATGACTGGGATCGTGTCGCGGATGGCGGACAGTGTCGCTCTGGGCGATGTCGACGTGGTCCTGTCGGCGCTTGGCGCTCTGCTCTCTTTCGTTACCGGGGCTGCATGCTCCGCGATTCTGATCCACTGGGGGCGAAGGAAGGGCCTGCAAAGCGAGTACGCCTTACCTCTCTTGCTGGAATCGGCTTTGCTGCTGGTGTTTGGCCTTCTCGGCGGCAATCTGGAGCATCACGAATGGCTCTTTGTGCCAGCGAGCGTGATGCTGCTCTGCTGCATCATGGGACTGCAAAACGCCATCATCACGAAGCTGTCTCATGCCACGATCAGGACCACGCATGTGACCGGAATGGTCACGGACATCGGAATTGAGATCGGCAAAATGATTTATTGGAACCGGGCTGACAGCGATCCAGTCCTGCCTCGCATCCATGGCGACCGGGGCAGGCTGGGGGTGCTCGTCTCCCTCGTCGGACTTTTTTTCGTCGGCGGGATTGCCGGCGCAATCGAGTTCAAACGTCTTGGATTTTCAGCGACTCTCTTTCTAGCAGCGATTCTGCTTCTACTCGCGCTGATTCCGATACTCGACGACCTTATTCCGCTTCTCATCAAGGAAAAGACAAACGAGCATTGACTCTCTCTTCACGAGCACCCACCATAACTCCGCAGGGCTCACGCAAGCGGACCGAGGAAGAAGGGTTTCAAACGGTTTCAGTGAATCGGGGAATCAGGCAGGTATGGAAAAGATCGCTCAGGCACCAGTCTCCCTTTCGATCCTTGAGTCCAACTGGCAGATCGAGATGGAAGATCACGCGACTTACAGGGCCTTGGCTATGGCTGAGCTCGACTCAAGGCGGCGCAATGTGATGAGGGGCCTGGCCGCTGCGGAGAAACATCATGCAGACCTTTGGGCAGGTGAGATCGCCGCTCTCCATGGGCCGTTGCCGGTGTATCACGGGAATGCAAACGGATGGTTCGATGTCCTTGCCGCTCTGCCCGGCGGTATCGATGTCGAACTCCATCGTCTTAGAATTCATGAACGAAGCGAGATTGAGCGTTACAGCAAACAAAGTTCGACGGTCACAGAATTGGGTTGTCAAAACGTTCTGCGGGAGGTGCTCGCGGACGAGAACGATCACTACAAGACGCTGAGCAGTTTGATCCGGGCGCGCCCGCCGCTCCCCTTGCTGGATGGTTCGCAGGCCAGGATCGCCCTTGAGGCTCTGTTGGCCGCTCGAAAAAAGCGGGCTCCAGAGGCTGCAGGGTGGCTGAACGACGCTATTTATGCCGCCCATGACGGTCTGGGCTCCATCTTCGGCATCGTCTCCGGGGTCGCTGGAGCGACGTTAGGGAAGAGCCACTATGTGCTGATCGCAGGTTTGGCGGGAATGGTCGGCAGCGCGCTGTCCACCGGGACGGGCGCTTATCTCACTGCGAGAAGCGAGCGGGAGATCTATGAGGCTGGAATCGCACGAGAGCGCCGGGCCGTTGACTACGACGAATCCGAATCGCTCGAGGTGCTGGCGCTTAGCCTTCAGGTTCGCGGTCTTCCAGAGGATGTGGCAGAGCGACTTTCCCATCTGCTTGCGGAAGACAAAGAAGTTTTCGTCAAGGCTCTTGCACGCACCAGGGGAAGCATCTCCGAGGAAAACCTCAGTAATCCCTGGGTTGCGGCCTTGACTGGCTTCGCGGCGACGGCGATCGGCGCGTTCGTCCCCATCGTTCCTTTCTTTCTCATGTCGGGGTTTTCTGCGATTGCCTCTGCAGCAATCGTCTCGCTCTCCGCTCACTTCGCCGTCGGCGCGACGAGATCGCTCATGACGGTGCGGCCATGGTGGCGCTCTGGTCTTGAATTGACGGCCTTCGGCGCGGTCGAAGGGATCATCACGTTCTCGATTGGCATCGCTCTGGGGCAGGCCGTCGGAACCCGTTAGCAGTTGCGAAGCTCCCGCTAGACTAGGGCTCCGATTCGATGACCGTGAGGCTATTCCCTGTCGCACTGGCCAGAAGCGAATCCGCGGTTACAACGAGGGTGACACCAGGCGACAGTAGGCCGTCCAAGGCGCTTCGAAAGGCATCAGGCATGGTCACCCGCGCGCGTTCCGTCAGCGGCAATTCCCGGCTTCCCTCCCAGCTTTGGCCTGGAAGCGGCAACTGTATCCAGTGAAATCCCTCCTGATCGATCTTCGAAAGGCTGTAGGCCGTCGTCTCCGCCACTGAGCCAGCGATGGTGACTGGCGTAGAGCCGATGAGCACCCCATTCCGAAGCACGACCAAACGACGATCCGCCGCGCTCAGGACGAGAGATACCAGCCCCGATGTCGACTTCTGAGGCTCCCAGATCGCTCCGCCGGCATCCTCGGCCTTCGTTGCCGCTTCGCCCTGGAGCAGGTCGGGAGTGGGAGCGATTCGCGGTACTGCATCGAGCTCCGTAATCACGACGGTCATCCCTTGCTCGGTCGTGCCATATAGGAGCCTGGCAAAGGCTATCGGCATCCGGATGCATCCGTGCGAGGCGGGATATCCGGGTAGGTTTCCGGCGTGCATGGCCACCCCCGACCAGGTCAGCCGCTCCATGTAAGGCATCGGAGCCGACTTGTAGAGGCTCGACTTGTGGTGCACCTGCTTCTGCAAAATGGTGAAAACACCGGTTGGCGTCCTATGTCCAGTCTTGCCTGTCGAGACGGTGGCCACACCGATGAGAACGCCATTGCGATAGACATAGCAACGTTGTACTCCGAGACTGATCACAGCAAGGACGGGACCGCTTGGGGCGATCGCCGGAGCCCAAAGAAACTGTCCCGGTTTCAGTCCCTCTATGTCGAGAGCAACCATGGGTCCGAGGGGGAGAGATTCCTGAGACCACAGGACGGACGTGGATACCCGCATGACCGCAAGTCCGGCGAATCCGTTCCATAAGAATATTCGTCTCGAGCTCTTGATCTTCATCTCATCTCCATGTCAAAACTCGTTCGATTTCAGGCCGCGTTGGGTTGCGATGAGAGAATCTTCTCTTCAGATTTGGCTTTGCGGATATTCATCCCTGGGTACATCCCAACCGGTCGGCTGTTCCTCAAACGCGGAAGCCGGCTGCTTCGATGGGTCGCTTTCTGAAGGAACGGCATGCAGCGATCTTTGTCCCTCTTCGGACAAATCGCACAGTAAAGCGCCAATTTCGCGTCGTGAATGCGCGGTTGTTTCCTTCGCGTTCTTTCTGAGCTTGTGGAGCATCCCCAGCAATTGCTCCGGGCGGCAGTGGACATCGATGGCGTCATCGTAAAGCCGGTCTTCGAGGACCACGTCCACATTTCCAAAGAGCAGAATGCAGGCGTCCGGCCAGTATTGCCGTATCTCCTGAGCCAGCACCAGCAGAGTCTCTTGTCCAAGAGTCTGGCTGAGTATGGCTACCTCAACCTCCATATTGCAAAGGTCGGTTCCCGTACTCTCTTCGCTGGATGCGGCCACGTAGTCCATAGCAGCGGAGAGCAGCTGCGTCCGGGCCGCGAGCAGGCCTGGGTCGGGATCGACAATTAAGATACCGGAAGGAAGATACGCGTAACTCTTGGAGCCGAACCTTGCAAGCTGCATCGATCATCCTCTTCCGCGTAATGACCCACCAAACGGTTTGCGTCACTGCTCGACTTCTCGATGATTGAAGGGAGATCGAATTCCTTCGCCCTCCATGAGCAGTGAATATGATTCTCTTCTTTCACGCTGACGGCTGATGAGTCCGATTGCTCAGTGTTCGACTGCCGTGGTGTGGAATCCTCATCAGACATTGAGCAATCATCTTCAGTACTCAGGCTCATAGAGGTCTCACTCATGACGAAGAAGCTCACGGATCGCGAGAAGAAGATCGACGACCTCCAGGCGGAGGAATCGATCATTGAAAGTAGAAGCACCCATCAGGGGTTTCGCGACGCTAGCCGCCGGAATCGCATCGAAGAGGAAGTGAACGCACTTGAAGAAGCGTCACGACGAGACTAGTCGACGCCACTGAGACTTATGGTTCAGGGCGCGGCCCCTTCTCTCCAGATCACCTGAGCGATAGGCTGCCCACGAAAGCAGAATGTTGGATCACCCGCGCCCGCCTCCACCGTGTCGTTGTAAATGACGTCAAGGATCACCTCGATACCCGCGCGATGCAGATGTTTGACCATGTCGCGAAATTAATCAATACACCGTACGGGATCGCCAGAGGAACTATACCCAAGATGGGGAGCAAAGAACGATACGCGATTGATCCCCAGTAGTCCGTCAAGCCTGAAGGTGCGGATTGCGAGTCGAACTGGAAGACGGGCAGGATCTCGACGGCGGTGATGCCAAGCTCCTGCAAATAGGGGATCTTCTCTACCACGCCTGATAGGTGCCGCGATTGAGCTCCGACGCGCCAGAATCAGGATGACGTGTAAAACCGGCGATATGCATTTCGTAGATGACCGTCGATCGAAAAGAGTGATTGAGCGGCACGTCTCCGTCCCAGTCAAAAAGAGTCATATCGACGACGACGCTCTTCATCGACGTTGCCGGCACGGGAGAAGTCCTTCCGTCATTCTTTCACCAACGGGTGCGGGTCTTGGTTTGAAGGCGGCTCTGAAATGAAGATTCAAGAACAGCTTGAGGCCGCCGAGCTATACGGCCATGCTCCGACCGGCGGCGGCGCGATGAAGGTGAGAGAGTGTACCTCATTCGTCCGAAGCAACCATGCGAGTGCACCGCGAGGACGCTGCCGCATTTGCAGCAATCACTCATCACCCTCAAGAGCCTCTCCCCCTTCAGTCTTAGCGCTCCGGAGGAGGAGGACGGGGCATTCCGCGAGCTTGACGACCTTTTCCGCGATCGATCCGAAGACAACCGGTCGCCATCCCGACATACCGTGCGTTGAAATCACGAGCATGTCAGCGTGCTCCCGTTTGCTCACCATCAGGACGCTCCCTACGACATCATTGCCGATCTCGACCCCGG
Source organism: Granulicella rosea (assembly GCF_900188085.1). GTDB lineage: Bacteria > Acidobacteriota > Terriglobia > Terriglobales > Acidobacteriaceae > Edaphobacter > Edaphobacter rosea. The sequence continues at coordinate 53,747 of NZ_FZOU01000002.1, read as the reverse complement.
AGTGTGCTTTCACACCCTGACCTGAGAGATTGACAATGAAGTCGGCGAATCGCTTCACGGCATCCTGTTCGGCGTTGTCAAGAAACTCTTGACGCGGGTAGAAGGCTGTCGGGAACTCCATTCCGGTGACCATCGTCAACATCGGGATGGCATGAAGAAGGTAAAGTTCCGCATGGAATTGCTGGGCAAGTTCAGCCGCTATCGCCAGCGCTGAAATCGACGAGACACTAAAGTCCATGGGGACAAGAATTTTCTTCGGATGAAAGGTGAAGCCGGGTATAAGCATCTTTGATCTCCTCGTTCTAAGAACTTCCTCCGCAACAAGCGAAGGCTCTTCCATCTCACAAGCGAATAGGAAACACGCCTGATCACGTTCTCCCTAGAGAGAAACGAGAGATGCAGTCGGTGTCTCCGCGGAATTCTTACCGTGCAAGGCCTCAAAGGCCTTCAAGAGAACACGCGGATTGTGAGTTCCTTTGTAGACAGCGGGAGGCATCCGACCGATCCCAAGGAGTTCGTAGACCGCGACCTGTGCCGAGCGGACCGAGTATTCCACGGTGAAAACCACGTCTTCGGGAAGCTCACAGAACTGCCCGAGAAATGCGAGGTTCTGCGATCGTTCCGGAACCACCAAGGGCCGGTCCCCTGCTGACCGGGGCAGAAACTGACTGGTAATGAAGGGCATCATGCACGGGATGCAATTACAGGCGTGTAGGATCATTTCAGCTTCTGCCTGCAGGCGGAGGTGGCCGAGGATCTCCGTCATGATCTCCTCTCCGCTGCACTCCGACATCGGCTTGACGACGAAGTTTCCAGGCTTGTCGACAAGGAGGCCGTATCCCCAGAAGACATCGACGTTCTCGGGTTGCTGAATGAAGTGAGGCTGATGAGGCAGGACGATCGACACGAGCCAGTTTGATTCCGGGAAGGTGATCAATCCTCCCTCTCCGGGCGCATTTCCCGTGAGGTGATGGATGGAATCGAAGAACGCCGGTCCATGCAGAGTTGTGGTGAAGGAGATCCACTTCGAATCGGCGATATGGTCGCTGAAATTTGCGGGGTGACCGAAGCCTGTTCCCTGTTGAGCAATCTTCTCCCACAAGCTCCAGGCCTCGCCGTCCGGTCGTTCTTTGAGGACGGCAGGTCGTGTCATCGAACCCAGCGTGGAGCCCTCCGTCATCGAGCCCAGGGTGACCATCACAAAGTCTGCATCGGCAACCTGGAGAGTGTGCAGTCGCACCCCGGTTCTGCAACGGATTCCTTCAACCCAAAAACTGTCCACACCATGGTTGAGATCGAGGTCTACCACCTGGGTGTCGAGAAGAAACTGCACTCCACGCTCTGTGAGCCAACGATGGAGCGGACGAACCAGCGAGTCGTATTGATTGAAGACGGTGCGCATGATGCCGCCAAGTGTATCGAAGCCCGCGACCATATGCGTGAACCGTAAGAGGTAACGCTTGAACTCAACGGCACTGTGCCACGGCTGGAAGGCAAACGTCGTGCACCACATAAACCAGAAGTCCGTTCCGAAGAAAGCTGCATCGAAATGATCGGAGATGCAAGTACGCCCAAGGAGCGACTCCGGCTCCAACCCGAGCCACTCGATCGCAAGAATCTGCCTCTCACTCAAGCCAAAGAGTGGAGCGTCCACGGCCTTCCCGTCGCGAAAGAGACGTGACTTCGATGCGGTCTTTAAAGCCTCGTTCCAGGCGAATGTCTCTTCGGTGACCGACCGGCTGCCGTCGAGCGTAGGAATCGAGGCGAAGAGATCGAAGGTACAGAGGTATTTGCTCTCAAGCATCCGGCCACCGCGCATCACGTAGCCGGTCTCGGCATTCCCACTGGCGTCGAGACTTCCACCGATGTTGGATGACTCTTCGATGACGGTGATGCTGCGCCCCGTCATCCCGCCATCACGAATCAAGAAGGCAGCAGCAGCCAGAGACGCGATCCCAGCGCCGATCAGATACACCTTGGTGTCTTCTTGAACTTTTTGCTTCTGCGTCATCGGGCAACCTTTCACTCCGTCTCCTGAGCTTCTCAGGACGGACATCCTTAGTCTGGTTCCTTGTGCACACTGTGGACCTCCGCCCGGCATTCGAATTTCGTTCACGAACGTGAGCACAAAGGCACAGTACACGCTGGAGCCGGAGTGCAATGCTCGATCAACCTGTCCGCTTCCCGGAAGCGCGGAGGCTTTCTTGAACTCAACTGCGGAGCCCTATCCTTGAAAGCAAGCGGAAATTCCGGCGCCTTGGCTTTAGCGCAGAACGAGCAACCGTTCACGGCATCTGCTATGACGGACGAACCGAGGGTATCCGCGGGTTTGTCCAGCTCCCAGGCTGCCCAGCTACTCCTGCACGATGGGCCGAATGCCATGCCCGATACATCAACCCATCTGCTCCAAAACATCGTCTCCAAATTCTGGGCGCCTGTCCCATGGCTACTCGAAGCTTCCATGATCCTGCAGCTCGCACTGCACAAGTATGTCGAGGCCGGAATCATTGGCGCACTGCTGCTCTTCAATGCTGTGCTCGCATTTGTCCAGGAAGGTCGAGCTCAGGCGACGCTCCATGCGTTGAAGTCACGTCTCTCCCTGAATGCTTCCGTCGAACGGGATGGGATTTGGAAGATCATCCCGTCCGTACAATTGGTCGTGGGAGACCTGATCAAGCTGTCGCTGGGTGGAGTGGTGGCGGCGGACGCGCATATCGTGCAGGGCTCCGTCCTGCTGGATCAGTCGATGTTGACCGGCGAATCTTTGCCAGTAGAGGCAGCCGCAGGCGCTGACACGTTCTCCGGAGCGTTGGTGAAACGGGGCGAGGCGATAGCAGTCGTCACTGCAACCGGAGCCCGCACGAAGTTCGGACAAACTGCGGAACTGGTGAGAACCGCCCATGCCGTCAGCTCTCAACAAAAAGCTGTTCTGACAATCGTCCGAAATCTTGCCATCTTCAATGGCGGCATCATCCTGCTCATGGGCTTGTATGCGCTGACCCACTCGATGCCTTGGAATGAGGTCACTCCCCTGTTTCTCACAGCGGTCCTCGCGGCGATACCCGTTGGCCTTCCCGCCACGTTCACGCTCTCGTCGGCGATTGGAGCACGCTCTCTGGCGAAGCTCGGCGTTCTTCCGACTCGCTTGTCCGCAGTGGATGAAGCGGGCACGATCGACGTCTTATGCGTCGACAAGACAGGAACTCTTACCGCCAATCAATTAGCTGTCAGGAGTATTCTGTCCCTGAACGGATTCAAGGACGAACAGGTAATGGGGATCGCAGCGCTCGCCAGCTCGGTTGGCGGCGAGGACGCCGTTGATGCCGCCATCCGCGCAGCGTCCGAACGCAAACCGTCGCCCAATAGTCTGAAGCTAGTCGCCTTTACCCCTTTCGATCCAGCGAAGAAGATAGCGGCGGCTACTGCGACCGATGCTAACGGCAACACCATGCAAATCATTAAAGGTGCAGCCGCAACCGTAGAAAGCCTTGTCTCGCCTGATCAGGAGGCCACGGCTGCTGCAGGCAAACTGGAAGCACAAGGCTTTCGCGTATTGGCTGTCGCGTTCGGGCCGCCCGAGGCGCTGCGGCTGATAGGACTCATTGCGCTGAGCGACCCTCCTCGTAACGATTCGGCGGCCCTGATCTCCGAGTTGAAGACGCTTGGGGTGAGAACAGTGATGGTGACGGGTGACGCGCCTCAAACCGCCGCCATCGTGGCGCATGAAGTGGGACTGGACGGTCCCGCGTGTCCCAGCGGCTCCATGCCGGCAAACGTCAAACTCGAGGACTATTCCGTCTTCGCAAGTATTCTGCCCGAAGGAAAATTCGATCTAGTCAAGGCGTTTCAGCAGAACGGACATACCGTCGGAATGTGTGGCGATGGAGCCAACGACGCTCCGGCGCTGCGGCAGGCGCAGATCGGAATTGCCGTTTCGACAGCCACTGATGTGGCCAAATCGGCAGCAGGCGTTGTTCTTACGGAGGCAGGTCTCAGCGGTATCGTAGCCGCAATTAAGACAGGCAGACTGATCTTTCAACGCATCTTGAGCTATACGCTCAGATCCACCACGAAAAAGTTGACCCAGATCTTACTCCTTGCGATCGGACTGTTGATGACAGGACAAGCCGTGCTAACGCCATTGCTCATGGTGATCGTCATGATCTCGGGAGACTTCCTATCGATGGCCTTCGCAACGGATCGGGTGAGACCTTCCGAGACTCCAAACTCCTGGGAGATGGGAAAGGTTACAGCCGCTGGTGGCTTCTTTGGTCTCGGCTTTTTGGCATTCTGTATAGCGGTTCTTACCGTGGGCACATACAAAATGCATCTGGACATCGATCACTTGCGAACGCTTTGCGTTCTCTCGGTTGTTTATGGGAGCCAGGCCATTACCTATGCACTCCGCGATCGTCAACATCTTTGGGGTCTGCGTCCCACGAGTTGGTTGCTCCTGTCGTCGGTGGCGGAAGTGCTCTTCATTTCTCTACTGGCGAACCGGGGCATTGGGATGTCCTCTCTTCCTCTTCTCGTCCTGGCTTTGGAGTTGTTCTCCGCCATCCTCTTCTTCTTCGTTCTCAACTTAGCAAAGATTCCCATATTCCGGCGCCTCCGCATCGCCTGAACACCTGACTTTGGTGAGCAAAGCGATACAACCTGATGGTTTCGCGAGTGCCATGCTAAACGTATGAGCACACCCCTACGTCACGACCTCGATCTGCTTCACACAAGCCTCCTCACTGGAAAGCTACCCCGGAATCTGACCTGGGCTGACACCATCGAACTGATCAATCAGATAGGCGAGGTTCAACCGCACGGCAACGGTGAATTTGTCTTCACGGTGGGCACTCAAAGAGCATTCTTCAAACGTCCGCACACTCACGATCTGGCCGTCGAAGAGATCGCCCGGCTGCGAAAGTTTCTTCGTGATGCCGGTCCAGCACCGATCTCCGGGAAGTCGTCGCAGCCCTGCCGCATGGTGGTGGTGATTGATCATCACGTTGCGCATGTGTACCGGGACGTCGATCAAAAAGTTCCTGAACTCGAAGACACGGCGCATCCCTACGATCCCTTTGGGTTTCGTCATCACCTCATTCACAAGAAAGAGGCACACTACGAAGGGGAGCGGATACCGGAAGACAAGACGTTCTATGAGCAGATTGCAAGAGAACTCTTGCCCGCGAACGAGATTGTTCTCATCGGACATGGGGTGGGCACGAGCAGCGCAGTCGATCATCTAGCGGAGTACCTGAAGGAAAACCACCAAGACACCTCGCGGCATGTGATCGCGAAAGAAACAGTGGATCTCTCGGCACTGACTCCGCCCGAGGTCGAAGCGATTGCGAAGGAACACATGATCGTCGTTGTCTAGCCACATTCGTTGGCGAGGAACGGCGAACCTGAATTTGGCGCTGCTGGCGGACCGGCGAAATGAACCCGCCATACCGGCGGGGTCGCCTCAGGCGACCGCCTGCTCAGACACGATCTCAAACACCACTCTGCTGGCACAAAATTCACAGTCCGCCTCATTGAGCCCCATGCCCGCTTGAGCCACAGGAAACGTGCGGAGACACGCCGAGCATGTCACGGCAAGCAAGTCTTTATCGTTCTTGGCCCAGACTGCGGCTCGTTTTGGCTTACTTACGATAGAACGCTCGGGGAGTTCAGCCAATAACTCGCTAATCTTTTCAAAAAGATCTGCGGGCTTGTAACTACCCTTCGAGAAGAAAGCGTCCGCCAGAACGCTCTCAGGCACGGAGATACCAGAGAACTCCCCGGAAATGACGATGACCGGGATAGCGGGGAATCTTTGTCGAACCACGGACAGAAACTCGAAGCCATTCATATTCGGCATCTGCAAATCTGAAATGATCATGTCTGGGTGTGCCCTTCGAAGAGCGGCTAAGCCTTCGAAGCCATCTTCGGCGCAATGCACTTCGTAGCCCTGTGACTCCAGAATGCTCTTGCCGAGTAAGCGAAGACTCACTTCGTCGTCAACGAGGAGCACGCGGTATCGAAACGTTCGCTCAGGCAAGGAAACCTCCTATCTCGGCCTTGCCAGACCGTACCAGCCGACAGGGCAATAATGTTCGAGAGCTCTGCCGCAGCCATCCAGGCTCGGTTCTGAAGGGCGGCACGGGTACAAGCGTTCTGGAAGCCCGTTGCCTGAAGAGAGATAAGATGAACACGCCGCCGAGAACAGCACCAATAAAATTCAGGATTTGTAGCACTGGATCACCCCAATGACAAGCCTGCCCTACCGTCGACCTTATCGTCTGAGCATTTTGGCACATGACTAGAGACGCATTTTATTTAGAACCTTATCGAATTCAGTGAGGTTTTCCATGTGAGCCCTAAAGCTCTACATGACATCGACATGAGGAAGAGACTCAAGCATAGGACATGGGGACAACACTGTTGATCTCCATCATGCTTTGCAAAAATAGGGGGAGAGATATGTCGACACTCAATTCGATTATTGCTGTGTATAAGACGCACAAGCAGGCTGAAGCCGCAATCAAGGACCTTCAAGAGGCCGGCGTCGATATGCAGAGCCTGTCGATCGCAGCAAAGGATACACACACCGACGAACATGTCGTTGGTTACTACAACGCAGGCGACCGCATGAAATATTGGGGAAAGCTAGGGGCGTTCTGGGGCGGCTTCTGGGGGCTGCTCTTCGGATCAGCTATGTTCGCGATCCCCGGCATCGGGCCCATCCTCGTGGCCGGCCCACTCGTCGCCTGGATTGTAGCCGGTTTGGAAGGAGCCGTCGTTGTTGGAGGTGTTAGCGCCATCGGCGCCGGTCTTGTCAGTATCGGCATCCCTAAGGACAGTGTGTTGCAGTACGATATCGCCCTGAAAACAGACCAGTTCCTCCTGCTTGTTCACGGCACGCCCGATCAGGTAAGTCGCGCAAAAGCGATCATCGAAGGTACTCAGCACAGTTCCTACACGGTGCACGGAGAGACCGTATTTGCATAATGCTCAGCCCCATGTGAGCTGGAGCCCCTCGATGCTTCGGTTTCATGTCCGCGGTCTGCCGGCCTTTCGGATGAAGGCCGGCTTTCACCTCCCGTTAGGGCTTACACCGCTCAAATGATTATTCCTGGAGATCTCCCATGATCGAACATCTACAACAGGCAAGAGGCCCCGCCTTCGGCTTCGCCGTTCACGGTGTGCTCACAGCAGCCGACACAAAAGACCTCACCGTCAAGCTGGACTTCATGATCGGCGATTACAAGAAGCCGATTGGCATGTTGGCGGACCTCAGCAAAATGGACGGCGCAGATTGGGCCGCGCGTTGGCATGAGATGCGATTTCTGGAACGGTATACCAGCCGGATTGCGCGCCTTGCCATCGTCGGCGCCAGCGATTGGGAGGAAGTAGCCAGTATGTTGCTGGTTGCGACCGCGGCGCTTCAGGCTCAGACGCTTTACTTCAAGTCTTCTGAACTCGCGCACGCATGGCATTGGGTCAAGATGCTGAAGCACGACGAAGAGATGCCGGTTCGCCTGATGTATCCAGGGCAGGGACTGTTTCAGGACTACGCCCCGGAGTACATGGGAATCTGAGTAGAGGTCCAGGCGCTACGGCGCCTGTCATGGAACATCGCATGCAACGAGGCAACATCATGATTCGAAAAACGACGATTCGACTGCCTGCAGCAGGTTCTCTCACGCTCCTGTTTCTTTGGTCTGCGCTGGCAGTCGGACAGATGACAACCAGAGATCTCTCGGGATCTGTAACCGATCGTCAGCACGAACCACTGAGAGGTGCGGTGGTTCAGGTGCAGAACGGAGCCACCATGGGGGTTGTTTCTTATATTACAAATCGTGACGGCAAATACAGCTTCAAGCGACTCGATGGAGAGACCGATTATCTCTTGTGGGTCAATTTTCGAGGGCAAAAATCGAAGGTACGGAAGCTGAGTCAATTTGACAATGATCGACCGAAGACCGTCGATTTCGTTCTGGATCTCCATTGACTCAGTTCCACCTCCCCGTGCCTATACCGCATCGGGTCACCGCGTTCTCTTCAACGTGGGCGGTTTTGTAAGGCGGCTCTTGATTGCCGTATGATTCCGGCCCCTGAACCTACCTGTGATTCGCTGAGCCAACCAATGAAAGGGACGCAGCCAGGGTGGAGGAATCCCACAGCTCTCGCAGCCTAGCAAGGGCCGCAGGTCAGCCAAGAGAGTATAAGCACCGTTGAGGATCGCCTGAAACGGCCTCCGACCGAAAAGCTTCACGTTGAAGCAGCGCGCGAGCCACCGCGTGTTCGGCAGATTGCGCAGCGTCTCCGCAACAGCCTCTCCGTCTGTTCTCATGGTTCCGTCCGGCATCAGGATGTGTATGTTCGCATAGGCATCCCAGATGTCCAGCGCGGGGTTCAAGATTCGTAGAGCGTCGGGGTCGTTCCCTATCGGGCGGATGTCGATAGACGAGCCGCCTTCCTGACCCTCCGCAGAGTTACAAACCCAGCGTGCGATGACGCGGCATACGGCACATTCGTCATTGAACAGGAGAATCGGTTTGGTGAGGGTTGACTCCGTCACGACGCTATCTCCTCGAACGGGCGAGTCACGGCATTCCACAAGACCTTCACGGAAGGGTTCGGGCCAACCGCTCGTCCAACTTCGATTCCTCCGGAATACATCACGAGCGTGGGAGTTCCCTCAATCTCATACCGGTCCGCCAGTTCCTGGTCGACCGCGATATTCACCCGGAAGACAGCCTCCCGGGCACCTAAGGTCTCAGCGACCTCCTGGAGGACCGGTTCCAGCAGGCGGCAATGCTCGCACCCATAAGACATAAACTCCACAGCCACGGGCTCCGAGGACGCAAGCACCAGCGCGGCGAAGGTCTCGCCGGTAACCGACTTCACAAAATCAGCTGCTATGGGCATACAGAAGTCTCCTTCAGACGTGAACTTTCCGGTGGGTGATCAAAGCCGCAGAGAGCCGCCGTTCTCCAAGTGACGAGCAGCAGATTTGCGGCGGCCAACGTACCCTCCAGTTGAATCAGCGACAGGCTGCCCAATCCCTGAGAGCGATGCTGCAATACGAGTTCGGGCATGATGGTTGTCAAAGGTGTTTACCTCGAGGAAGATGTTCGGCATCTGTTTTCCAGGGGACAACCATTTCTGAATCCGATATCGCCGACGTCATATTTCAAGTCTTCCAGCATGAGGGAATCCGCGCTGAGCAATGCGGCTCAGCAAGGGGGTTCATTCTGGAATGAGCCATAGAGACCGACTTTTTCAAGTAGGTCGTGACATGCTCTAGCTGAATCAAAGAGATCGTGCTCGCCCAATAGGTGCAACATGAAAGCCGCCATATTCGACAAGACGTCATCTTCACCAGACTTCCTTCACATCGAAGAGCTTCGCCGGCCTGAGTTGAAGGAAGGCTACCTGCTACTACGGGTCATCGCATGTGGAGTCTGTCGAACCGATTTGCACATTGTTGAGCGAGACTTGCCGCCGCTTCAATCCCGCTTGATTCCAGGGCACCAGATTGTCGGCGAGGTCGCTGACGGAGCGACGCCTGAGTTTCCGTTGGGCACACGTGTGGGGGTTTCGTGGATGGGCGGAACGGATGGGGATTGTTGGTACTGCAGGCACGGCATGGAGAACCTTTGCGATCAACCAACATTCACGGGCTATACCGTCGACGGTGGCTTTGCCGAGTTCGCACTGGTCCGAGCGGACTTCGCGATTCGTCTACCCGACGGACTGGACGCGACTCACGCCGCACCGTTGCTTTGCGCCGGCGTCATCGGATTTCGCAGCCTCCGGGTTGCGGGTGTACAAGCCGGAGAGCGGGTCGGTCTGTTCGGCTTTGGAAGCTCAGCGACCCTGATGATCCCGGTCCTGCAGTCATGGAACTGCGAGGTCTACGTTGTTACGCGAGGCGCAAAACATCGCGAGACCGCGTGCAGTCTTGGAGCAACCTGGGTGGGGCGGGAGGACGATCGGCCGGACGTGGCACTCGATCGGGCCATCACCTTCGCGCCAGTAGGAAAGGTGATCGTCGATGCACTCTCCTGCCTGAGGAAGGGTGGCGTTGTGGCGATCAACGCGATTCATCTCGACCATATGCCGCAATTCGATTACGACAAACTGCTCTGGGGAGAGAGGCAGATTCGCAGTGTCGCCAACATGACGCGACAGGATGCTCGGGATTTTATCGATCTCGCCTTTCAACTCAAAATCGAACCGAGGGTATCTATTTTTTCCCTCGACCAAGCGAACGAAGCCCTCTTGAGTGTGAAAGGTGAAACCGAGCATGGGTCCGCAGTGATTGTCATTTGACGATACAGCGGACCACGGCTCAAACGACCTTTGCTCGTTTCTTCTTCTCAGCGGGTGTACGTTTCGGATCCAGGGTGACCGGCCGACTAGCCGTTTGGTCTGGTAGTTTATCGTGCAAGACCACGTTGAGGAGAGATTTATGGACGTGAATCCGCCCGTTGTAGGTTAGGTAACCAAGCTTACGAAACCGGTTCATGAACTTGCTTACCCTGGAGCGCGTCGTTCCAACCATCTCCGCGAGCGCCTCCTGGGTGACAGGCGGGATCATCGTCCGCGGCTCTCCGGGGTCGCCAAACTGCGCCATCAGCAACAGCGTCCGTGCGAGACGCTTCTCGCTGTTGTTGAAGAGCTGATCGATGAGATCTTCCTGCGTCCGGATGGCTCGGGTGAGGACGAACTTCAGGAACATGTCCGAGAACTCGTGCTCCCGGTGCATCATCTGGATCATCTCATCCCGGTCCAGCTTCAAGGCAGTACACGGTGTGATTGCGACGGCAGAGGCAGCGTGAATACCAGCAGATCCCGCGAGCGATTCTTCTCCAATAAAGTCGTGCGCCATCATCAGGGCGACTGTAGCCTCCTTGCCACGGTGCGAGACCACAATCAGCTTCGCTCGTCCGGATTCAAGGTAATAGAGGGAGTTCGCGGGATCTCCCTGAGAGTAGAAGAGATGTCCTGCCGCCACATGAACTGTTTTGTGGGTCAGCGCCGAGCTTGACATATACTGCGCTGGATTGAACTTTACCTTCTTGGTCCCCGGCATCGCACTCTCGATCTATGACAATCTTCCATCGCGCATCGCGCACGGCAAAGATCGAACCATGCGCTCAAGATATCCGATTTCAGCTCCAAAGGCTGTGTCATCTTGCTCACATAGCCGTTTTCTTTGCGCGTGCTCCTGCAGCTCCCTGAACAAGGAGATTGACCGGCCGGTCGTGCTCACATTCCGCTAATGCATCCCGAGGTCGGTCAACAGCTTGGGGTGTGGCTCATTCGACACCACCAGGTTGTGGCAGACGGAGCAGTCGTTCGTGATTGTCTTGCCCGCTTTGCTGGTGTGATTTCCGTCATGACAGCGGAAGCATCCCGCCGAATCGGTGTGGCCGATGTTATTGGGGTGTGTTCCCCAGCCCACGTTCATTGCCGGGAAGATGTTATCGATGTAGATCCTGACAAGGCTATTGGCCGAGTTCTGAATCTGCGGACGCTGAGCATCCCACACCGATGGATACTGTGAGCGGTAAAAGGTGATCAGGCCGGAGGTGATTCTCGCCTTCGCTTCGCCCTGCGAGTCGTACTTCGTCTTCAGCAGGGCCAGACCTTCCTTGTGCAGGAACGGTAGAGTAGCGCTTGGGCTTCCCTGCGCCATCATCTTGTCCAGCGCGCCCTGCGCCGTATCGAAAGAATGGGCCGCGCGATTGTGGCAGCCGATGCAGTCCATGACCTGAGGATGCGCAATATTGGGGGCGGGCGCGCCGCTGGCAATAAAGTCGGTTGTGGAGCCGTCAGGGTTGCTCTTGCGGACCCAAGGAATCGTCTGGTCGTCGGCGTCGGTGGCGACGTACTCGATCTTTCCCGAGTGAGCACCATGAATGCCACTGAGGTGGCCCAACGCATCGTCACCACCGATGTGTAGCACCGTCACGCTGGAGGTTTGCGTATTCGTCGCATCGTCTGCGAAGGATTGCGAGACAACCAGCTTGTCCCCCAGCTCTGCATTCGGGTTGTGGCAGTGCAGGCAGGTGGCGCTTGCCACCGGCACCTTGTGGTCCGCCATGATGGGCTTAGGATAGTGATCGACTAAGACCATGAAGAGTTGTTTCGTCCCATTGACCTTGGCATGGACGTAGCCAGCGGTACCCGGCGCGACGTGACACTCGGTGCAGACTATTCCGGCGTGCGATGAGACATGGTACGCCGCGTTTTCTGGCGCCATCACATGGCAGGTCGCACCGCAGAAGGAAACGGTGTCCATATAAGCGACGCCACGGTAGCAGCCAACGCCGACGATGATGAAATTCATGAGCGTGGCGACGACGACGATATCGAGTCCGCGCCGAAATACAGGATCGTGGATGCTGACTTCAGGGAAGAAGGACGGAACCTGGTCGGTAGAAAGGAGGAAGCTGCGCCTGATGAAGATTCCAACGAGAATCAGAACCAGCCCTGCAACGAACACTCCTGGGAGAAGCAGGTCGAAGAGTATCCCTAAATAGGGATTCGACGATCCGCCATGCCCCACGACGCTCACGACCCAGAAGCCGACGAGCACCATGGCCGACGCGGTCGTGATCGCGCCGCCCAGCAGGCTCAGCCAGTTATTGCCGTAGAAGAAGAACGGACGAAGCCAATTCTCGCGCAACGAACCTGCCTTTAGCATGACCGCCTCGCTACTTCTGCAAGGTCCGTACGTACGCGATCGCATCGGCGATCTGTGGAGCCGTGAGCTGGCTTTTATAAGCCGGCATCTTGCCCTTGCCATTCGTGGTCGCGGCAACCAGATCCGCATCCGACGCCTTGATAAGCGCGGCTGACTTGAACGGTAGGGCTCCCATGGACTTTCCAGCCGGAGTGTTTCCCGACCCATCCGCGGCATGACACATCATGCACTTGGCCTTGTAGGTGTCGGGTCCTGCTTGTGCATAGGAAGGCGTTGCCACAAAAGCCATTGCCAGGACCGCAGATGCGAGTACGAATGGATGTCTCACTGGAAGATCTCCTTCAGGGATAGAGTTCGCGGCAGACGCCCACTCATGGGCTGCAGGCCTACCTTCGGATTATGTTCGAGGTCAGATTTCGAGGCTGTGCAGTATTGATCATCGCGTATCGATTCTTAATGCAGATAGATTCCCTGGAGTGAGCAAACCAGCGTGAGCAATAGGGGACAGTTGCACGAAGGCTCGCCGTACTACCTTTAGGCGTTAGCGATGGACCTTCGTATGCATGACAGGAGCGGCAGAATGCTCGACACATTGATCCCGTTCTCCAAAGAGCTTGAGACCATCGACCAACGTCTGCAACTAAGCGGCATCAGCCGCCGGTCCTTCCTCGTATTTTGCACCAGTCTCATGGTCGCCGCACCCTTCGGCCTGGCGCTGACGGACAAGGCAAGTCCTGAAGCTGTTGCCGCAGTGCTGGGGAAGGTTGTCCGGCCTCCCATCATCTGGCTCCATTTTCAAGACTGCACGGGCTGCACCGAATCGCTCTTGCAGACCTCGTACCCAGGCTTTGCCGATCTGATCCTCAATGTGATCTCGCTCGAATATCACGAGACCTTGATGGCAGGTTCGGGGCTGCAGGCAAGGCAGGCGCTGGACGAAGCGATTCAGAAGTACGCTGGCAAGTACATTCTGGTGGTTGAAGGATCGATCCCAACAGGAGCTCATGGAGTTTACATGAAGTCCGGGGGACGCACTGCGATGGAAGTGCTGGCCGATGTTGGGGGCAAGGCTGCCGCGATCATCGCCATCGGCTCCTGCGCTTCATGGGGTGGTATTCCCTCGGCAGACCCCGATCCCACGGGTGCGGTCGGTGTGGCAGACCTGATGCCGGACCACTCGATCATCAATATCCCCGGCTGCCCTCCAAACCCGTACACAATGTTGGGTGTTGTGCTGCAGTACGCGGCGGACGGGACGTTCCCGGAAACCGATGAACAACGGCGGCCCAAGTTTGCCTTCGACCGCGATATTCATGAGCATTGCCCTCGCCGCGCACACTTTGACGCCGGCAATTTTGTGAAGGTGTACGGCGATGCCGGGCACCGCGAAGGCTGGTGTTTGTACGAGATGGGCTGTAAAGGACCAGACACCCACGCGGGTTGCTCGACGCGCCACTTCAATGAGATTCCCGACGTGTGGCCGATTGGGATTGGTGCTCCCTGCATTGGCTGCACCGAGAAGGCGGTCGCGTTCAAGGTCCCCATGTTCCAGGTCGTGCAACTCCACACCATCGCCGCGCCCCCAACGAGTTTTGCCCCCATCACCACAACGCGGGGAACGATCAGCCCTCTCGCCACAGGGCTGGTGGGGCTGGGAGTCGGAGTTCTGGCAACCGGCGGCTATGTCGCCTCACGGCAGTTCTCCAAGAAGCAGGACGATGAGAGCGCACCCGGTTCCAGGCAGGATAAAGGGACGGGCGCATGAACATTCTGACCATGCCTTTGACGCGACGGCAAGCCTTCAGAGCCATGTTCGGCCTCGGAGGCACGGTCGCGAGTGCGATCTTGCCCATGAAGGCAATCGCATCGACCGAAGAGCATCCGGCACATCCCGTCGCGCCCCCCGATGCCGTTGGCATGCTGTACGACAGTACCATCTGCACCGGCTGCAAAGCCTGCATGCCGGCGTGCAATGAGGCCAACGGCCTGCCAGCCGATACGCTTCTCTCGGGCGGCATCTGGGATATGCCAACCGGCCTCAATGCCCAGACCAAGAACATCATCGAGCTTTACCAGGATCCAGAGTCGGACGAGTTCGCGTTCGTCAAGAAGCAATGCATGCATTGTCTCGACCCGGCCTGTGTCACGGGTTGTCCGTTCGGGTCCCTGAAGAAGGTCGACTTCGGGGCCGTGACCTGGAACAGCTCTCTGTGCATCGGTTGCCGTTACTGCGAGGTCGCATGTCCGTTTGAGGTTCCGCAGTTTGAATGGAAGGCGTTGAACCCGAAGATCGTCAAATGCGAGTTCTGCTACGACCAGCGTCTGAAAGAGAATCTAGAGCCCGCCTGTACCGCCGCGTGCCCGACCGGCGCGGTGATCTTCGGCAAGCGCGATGCCCTGTTGGACCAGGCGAAGGGGCGCATTGCTGCGGCGCCGGATAAGTATTACGAAAACCGCGTCTACGGCGAGCATGAAGCTGGCGGAACGCAGGTGCTCTACCTTTCCAGCGTCTCGTTCCAGAAAATAGGCCTGCCAAAGCTGGGAAATACCTCCTTGGGACACTACGCCACGAAGGTCACCTCCGTGATCTACAAGTGGCTCGGCGGGCCGATGCTGATGGCTGGAGTGCTGGGGTTTGCGATTCGACGCAACTGGAACCGGCATGAGTTGGAGAGGCTGAAGCACGAGAAGGAGACGGGGTTTCCCGACCAGCTATGAAACCAACTCCTTCAAGTCCCGATACACGAGGCACAACCCTCGTCAATCACTGGCAGTCCGGCGTGCCAGTCACGACTGGGCCGGTGCTTACACCGCTGCTCGCATTGCTGATGGCCCTGGCCGCGATCGGCCTGATCCTGGCCGGCGTCCGTGTGGTCTCGCCGCTCGCACCGTTCTCCTCCATGAACTCTGTCTATGCGTGGGGGATATGGAAGACATTCAATGTCATGACTCTCACCGCGCTTGGTTCCGGTCCACTGGCATTGGGGATGGCCGCATGGGTGTTCAACCGGCAGAAGCTGCATGTGGTGATGCGCACGGCGCTAGTGTCAGGTTTCCTTTTCTATGCGACCGGCCTCATCGCACTTGGGTTCGACGTAGGCCGCCCATGGAATTTCTATAGCGCAGCAATGCCCTGGCGCTGGAACACCAGTTCGGCGATGCTTGAAATCTCTATCTGCATGCCGCTCTATTGTGCAGTCTTTTTATCTTTTGAAATACTGCCTCTCTTTCTGGAGCGCCTCTACTATACGGGCAACGAAAAGGCGCGTGCGTTTCTGCGTCATGTCTCGCCCCTTATTCGCAAGATCTATCCTTTCGCGATTATCGGGGCCTACGTCATCCCCCTCATGCACCAGTCTTCGCTGGGTGGCTTGCTGTTACTAGCGGGCGACAAGATCCATCCGCTGTGGCAGTCTCCCGTGATGCCTTGGCTCTACCTGGTAGCCGCTGCTTTATGTGGCTTTGCCTTCACCATCTTTCTGCTGCTTATCGTCTGTCTACGCTATGCACGCAGGCTCGACGGTGATGTGCTGGCGGAGCTTGCAAATCTACTCTCCGGCATGTGTTTTCTCTTTCTGGCGATCCAGGCCATCGACCTGATCTGGCGCGGTCAGATCCATGCGGCCTTTGCCTTCGACAAGATGAGCCTGCTCTTTCTACTCGAGACCTCGCTCATCCTCACGCCGGCTGTTGCGCTCCGATTCCGGCGAGTTCGGCAGACACCTCGCGCCCTGCTCAACATGTCCGCGCTGGCCTGCCTGGGAGGCATGCTGTACCGCTTCATCCCCACTTCGATCGCGTACGCGCCCATGCGCAGCACGAGCTACTTCCCGTCAGTGCCTGAGTTGGTGATGGCTGTCGGCTATATCTCCCTGGGCATCGTGGCATTCGTCTTCGCGATCAATTACTTCGCCGTCTTGCCGGGCGAGGCCAGCACCTGGGACCATGCCTTCCGCCCATTCGGATGGAAGCATCCCACCGCCACACAAGCAACAGCAATAGAAAGAGAGGCCTGATGGCTCGCATTTCGATCGATCCCGTGACCCGCATCGAAGGACATCTGCGCGTCGATGTCGAGGTCGAAGGCGGAGTAGTGAACAAGGCCTGGGCCAGCTGCACCATGTGGCGCGGCCTCGAAACCATTCTGCGTGGCCGCGATGCACGCGAGGGATGGGTCTTTGCCCAGCGCTTCTGCGGCGTCTGCACCACCGTGCACGCGGTCGCCTCGGTCCGGGCGGTCGAGGATGCGCTCTCACTCGAGATTCCGCCCAACGCCCAGTACATTCGCAACCTGATCCTGATCGGCCATGCTCTGCACGATCACATCGTGCACTTCTATCATTTGTCAGCACTGGACTTCGTGGATATCCTGCAGATTCCCAAGGCCGATCCAACCAAAGCAGCTTCGATTGCAGAAGGGATGAGTTCATGGACGGGAAACTCGCGACAGGAGCTTGCCGCTGTGCAGATGAAGGTCAAGGGACTGGTCGCTTCTGGACAGCTTGGCATCTTTTCGCACGGGTACTGGGGACATCCTGCGATGAAGTTAAGCCCGGAAGTGAACCTGATCCTGTTTTCTCACTACCTGCAGGCACTGGACTTCCAGCGTAAGTCCTGTCAGGTAGTCGCTATCCTCGGCGGAAAGACGCCGCACATTCAAAACCTTGCTGTCGGCGGTGTCATGAATGCGATCAACCTCGATAGCCTGGCGACACTGAACATGGATCGGCTTGGCATGTTGCAGTCTATCCTCGAAGACCTCATCCCGTTCGTGCAGCAGGTCTTTCTCCCCGACACGTGCCTGCTCGCGGCCAACTACCCGGAGTACCTTCACCTTGGACGCGGAGTAGACAATTATCTCGCCGTGCCCGATCTCCCGCTCGATGCCAAAGCCAGCAAGTTCGATCTGCCGGGTGGCGTGATCATGGACGGCAATCTCGCTGGCGTGCGGCCGATCGTCGACTGGCAGGATGCGGAGTTCCGCAAGGCAGTGACGGAAGACTCAGCGCATGCCTGGTACAAGGGCGCGGGCCCGCTACAGCCCTACAAAGGCGAACAGATTCCCGACTACACCGACTTCAAGGAGAATGCCAAGTACACGTGGGTCAAGGCGCCACGGTACAACGGCAGTCCTATGCAGGCAGGTCCGCTCGCGAACGTACTGGTCGGCTATGCTTCGGGCCATGCGCTGACGCGCAAGTGGACTAACACAGCCTTCGACCGGATCGCTGCGGTCAACGGATTGAAGATCACACCCAACGACCTGCAGTCGACGATGGGCCGTTATCTTGCGCGATCGATCCGGTCGTCCATGCTCTCCGACCTGGCGCTTGAGCACTTGCAGTTACTCAAGACCAACATCCTGAATGGCGACGACACCACCTACAACGCACCACAGTTCCCCACTGGCGAGATCATGGGCATGGGCATGCACGAAGCTCCGCGTGGCGCGCTCTCCCACTGGGTCGTCATCGACAAGGGCGCATTCACCAACTATCAGGCGGTCGTTCCGACGACCTGGAACGCCAGCCCACGCGATGAAAAGGGCGTGCCCGGACCGTACGAAACCTCGCTGATCGGAAGCCCGGTTGTCGATCCCGAGAAGCCGCTGGAAGTGCTTCGCACCGTCCATTCCTTCGATCCGTGCATGGCATGTTCCTGCCATACGCTGGACGTCACCGGAAAGGAGATCGCGGAGGTGAAGATCCTATGACTCTCGTGTCCGTCATCGGGTTAGGCAATGTCTTCCTTGGCGACGATGGCTTTGGCCCGCTTGCCGTCGAAACCTTTCGTTGCGAGTACGAATGCCCATTGAGCGTGGAAGTGCTCGATCTCGGCACCCCGGGTCTCGATCTCGCGCCATACCTCTACGACCAGCAGCTCGTCATCGTGGTCGACGCGGTTCACTCGGATACAGCCATCGGGACGCTCTCGATCTTTCATGAAGACGACTTCCTCTCGCACAAGGCCAAGCTGCGCATCACCGGCCACGATCCAGGCCTGTGGGACGCACTGGCGCATCTCCGATTGGCTGGACATGCTCCGTTGGACCTGATCGTTCTCGGCGTAAATCCCGAGGCATGTGGGTTCGCCGAGGGTATTAGCGAAACCGTACGGAGCACCGCATCCCGCGCCTCCTCCATGATCGCGCAGGCCTTGATCGAACGCGGTATCGCCTGCTTCCACCGCGAGCCGGCGTCCACGCCCAATCTCTGGTGGATGCGCATGGAACAGGTAGAACGCTCCGCTGCGGCATGAGGAGTTTGAAGCATGCACGAGATCTCCATCGCCGAGAGCATCGTCCAGATCGCCGAAGCAAAGGCTCGCGAGCAGTACGCGCGATCCATCCAGGTCATCGGGCTTCGCCTCGGCACGTTTACAACGATCGTTCCCGATGCGCTCCAGTTCGCCTTTGAGATTGCGCGGCAGGGAACGCTTGCACGGGATGCTCGGCTCGACATTGAGATCGTGCCGATGGTCGTGCGTTGCGTTGTCTGCGAAGCATCGACTCAACCCGTGCGCGGAGTGTGCCTGATCTGCGAGCACTGCGGCTTCCCGCTCGAGATCGTCTCCGGCGAAGAGCTTCAAATCGACTATATCGAAGTGGATTCAGAGAAAGAGGAATCACCATGCAGCCAGTGCCAGAACGAATCTCAGTCCAGACCAATGTACTGAACGCCAACCAGCAGACGGCCCTTGCGAATCGCGAACTGTTCGCCGATCGAGGTCTGCTCGTGATGAACCTGATGTCGGCGCCCGGCGCAGGTAAGACGACTCTGCTCGAAGCGACTATCAAGGCGCTTCAGGGGCACTTTCGCCTTGCCGTTATCGAAGGCGACTTACAGACGGATCTCGACGCTCAACGGATCCAGGCTCTTGGCGTTCGCGCCCATCAAATCACGACTGGAACGGTATGCCATCTCGATGCGCGCATGGTCGCACGTGCTCTCGACTCATTCCCCGTTGACGACCTCGATCTGCTGATCATTGAAAACGTTGGCAACCTCATCTGTCCCGCTTCCTTCGACCTCGGGGAAAGTTTACGAGTCGTGGTTTGCAGCGTTGCGGAGGGTCCGGAGAAGCCGAAGAAATACCCCGTCATGTTCAATAAAGCGAACGTGGTCCTGATCAACAAGATTGACCTGGCCGACGCATCCGGCGTGGACGTGAAGGAACTCGCGGCGAACGTCCGAGAGGTCAGTCCGAAGGCTGCCATCTTTGAACTCTCCTCAAGGACAGGCCAAGGTATGGCTGCGTGGACGCAGTGGCTTCAGCAAGCGGTTGAGATGCGTGCACTTGCTGCGACGGTGAGTGTCTAATTGGCCCTCGTCCTGTCATCGCACATCGAACGCCTCCGCATCACGCTTCAGGGCGCTGTGCAGGGCGTTGGGTTTCGTCCGACGGTCTATCGCCTCGCGGAGAAGATGCGCCTCACGGGATGGGTGCGGAACACCGATGCCGGCCTGGAGATTGAGATCGAGGGTGACGCGGAGCAAGTGAACGTGTTCGTCCTTCAGCTAAGAGCGGCAACACCGTCGGCAGCGGTGATCGCGAAAGAAGAGACGTTTCGTGTCGCTCCTCGCGGAGGCTCCGGCTTTGAGATTCTTCCCAGCGCCGAGACTAACGGCGAGGAGGCTTCAGCTGAACGTCCCCGACTCGCTGCAATTCTTCCCGACATTGTGACCTGCTCGGAGTGTCTGGCTGAGGTGCTCGATCCGGAGAATCGCAGATTTGGCTATCCCTTCACCAACTGCACCCAATGCGGACCACGCTACACCATCGTGCTGGACATCCCCTACGACCGGCCCAACACGACCATGCGGAAGTTCCAACTCTGTCCGTCGTGCCGTCGCGAGTACGGCTCCCTGCACGACCGCCGATTCCATGCACAACCGATTGCCTGTCCCATCTGCGGTCCACGTCTTTGGCTCTCACCTGCCGGGTCGGACTCGGTGAATCTCCTCTCTACGGCTGCTTCCGCGCTGGATCAAGGCAAGATCGTCGCGCTCAAAGGCATCGGAGGGTTTCAGCTACTGGTAGACGCACGCAACTCATCCGCGGTGCTTCGACTCCGGGAGC
The DNA here is from genome assembly GCF_900188085.1 of Granulicella rosea. Classification (GTDB taxonomy): domain Bacteria; phylum Acidobacteriota; class Terriglobia; order Terriglobales; family Acidobacteriaceae; genus Edaphobacter; species Edaphobacter rosea. Next base: position 32,974 of record NZ_FZOU01000002.1, on the reverse strand, counting down.
GCAAGCAGCGGGATCAAAAACCGTTTGCCATGCTCATGCCATCGCTCGAATGCGTTCGCCGCTACTGCGAGGTCAACACAGAAGAAGAGAACCTGCTACGTTCCGCCGCAGCCCCCATCGTCCTGCTCCAGGCAAAGGCAGCGGGCGATCTCGCGCCCGAGGTCGCACAGCACTCTTCCCGCCTGGGGGTAATGCTACCGGCTTCGCCCCTTCACCACCTGCTGATGGCGCATCATCCCTTCCCATTGGTAGCGACCAGCGGAAATCTCGCAGGTGAGCCGATCACCATCGATAATGACGAAGCTCTTGATCGCTTGAAAGACGTGGCCGACCTCTTCGTTCTGCACGACCGCCCTATCGCGCGCGCCTGTGACGACTCCGTCGTAAAGCTGCTTGATGGTCCGCATATCCTGCGCAGAGCTCGCGGCTATGCACCGCTTCCGGTCATGGCGCCCCACGAGTTGCGGCCCGTGCTCGCCGTTGGCGGACATCTCAAGAATACGGTGGCGATCGGCTTCGGTCGGCAAGTATGGCTCAGTCAACATATAGGCGACCTTGATTCGCTCGAAGCGCGTGATGCCTTCGAGCGCACCATCGAGGATCTCTGCAAGCTGTATCGATTCAAGCCCGAGGTGATCGTCTGCGACCTTCATCCGGATTATGCCTCGACCCGGTGGGCTCAACGACAGGCAAGAGTCGCCGACGTTCCGCTGGTGCAGGTCCAGCATCATCACGCACACGTCGCCTCCTGCGCAGCCGAGAATGGTCTGAACGCGCCCTACCTTGGAGTAGCGTGGGATGGCGCGGGCCTTGGATTGGACGGAACGATCTGGGGCGGCGAGTTCTTCTTGGCAGACCAGCGTGGTTTTGAGCGGGTCGCCTCGCTTCGACCGTTTGCGCTGCCCGGAGGCGAAGCTGCCATGCGCGATTGCTCCCGTCCAGCAGCAGGACTCTTATGGGAGACCCTGGGTCCCCACGTGGCTCGCCATTCGATCAAAGCCGAGTTCTCCGCGATGCTGGAGAACGAGATCAACGCCCCGGAGTGCTCCAGTGTGGGCAGACTCTTCGACGCGGTGGCCTATCTATCTGGAGCCGCCCAGCGAAACCACTTCGAAGGACAGGCTGCCATGTCTCTTGAGAATGCTACGGATGGAATCCAAACGGACGAAGCCTATCGGATTACCTGCGCGGATGGAATCGGCGACTGGTCCTCCCTTGTACAAGGCATCCAGGCCGACCGGCTGAACGGTGTCCGTGTTGGAATCATCTCCGCAAAGTTTCACCATGCTCTCGCCGACTGGATCCTTGCCGTCGCAAGAACCACGAAGACGCGGAACGTTGTGCTCAGCGGAGGCGTCTTCCAGAACGCCTACCTCACTCGGCACTCTCGAAGACTTCTGGAGGCCAATGGATTCCACGTTTTCACGCACCGTCAGGTTCCGTCGAACGACGGGAGCCTCGCACTCGGACAGGCTGTTCTTGCAGGAATGATGCAATAAGGAGAACCACCATGTGTCTCGCTGTGCCTGGAAAAATCGTAAGCATCTTCGTTGAAGAGCATCTCGGTCTGCGTCGCGGCAAAGTCGACTTCGGAGGCATCCGCAAGGAGGTCTGCCTCGACTACACGCCAGAGGCGCAGGTGGGAGATTACGTCATGGTCCACGTCGGATTTGCTCTATCGATCGTGAATGAAGAAGAGGCGCAGCGGGTCTTCGATGCGCTGCGAGAACTCGACCTGCTGGAGGATCTGGAGATGCAGGAGACAGGACAAACCCGATGAAATACCTCGATGAATACCGGGACTACGATTCCGTCCAACGCATCGCTCAGGAGATTCGCCGCATCACGACCCGCCCATGGAGCATCATGGAGGTCTGCGGCGGCCAGACCTACACCATCGTCAAGAGCGGCTTGCAGGAGCTCCTCCCTTCGCTCGTCACGCTCGTGCATGGCCCCGGTTGCCCCGTGTGCGTGACACCAGTCGCCATGATCGACCGCGCCGTAGCCACCGCACTTCTACCACAGGTGATCCTGTGCTCTTTTGGCGATATGCTGCGCGTTCCGGGCTCCACGCAAAGCCTGCTCGACGCCAAGGCGCTGGGCGCCGATGTGCGTATCGTCTATTCACCGCTCGACGCGCTGCAACTCGCCCGCTCCAACCCCACCCGCGAGGTCGTCTTCTTTGCCGTGGGCTTTGAGACCACGGCGCCCGCAAACGCCATGGCCGTCTGGCAGGCCGGCCGCGAGAAGCTATCGAACTTCTCGATGCTGGTCTCGCATGTGCTCGTGCCACCCGCGATGGAGGCCGTGCTCGCGTCTCCACAATGTCAGGTGCAGGCGTTCCTCGCGGCCGGTCATGCGTGCATGGTGACGGGCTACGAAGAATACTTTTCGATCAGCCAGCGATATGGCGTACCGATCGTCGTCACTGGCTTCGAGCCGCTCGATCTTCTCGAAGGCGTACTGATGCTCGTGGCTCAACTCGAAGCCGGCCGTGCGGATGTGGAGAACCAATACACGCGCGCCGTACAAAGAGAAGGAAATCTCCAGGCACAGGCAAGGGTTGCCGAGGTCTTCGAGGTCACCCATCGCGTCTGGCGTGGCATCGGCGAGATTCCCTCCAGCGGACTGCGCCTGCGGGATCGCTACCGTGACCTGGATGCTGAGTTGAGATTCGGCTTGAAGCTCGAAGACGCGGCAGAGTCCGCCGAGTGCATCGCTGGCCTCGTGCTGCAGGGTCTGCGCAGGCCGTACGATTGCCCGGCCTTTGGCATACGCTGCACGCCGGACACACCCCTGGGCGCACCCATGGTCTCGTCCGAAGGCGCATGTGCCGCCTACTATCACTTCGGAAGGAGGAAGAACGATGTCGATTCTCTCGTGTCCCTTACCGCTGCCAGCTACTGAACGGATTCTGCTCGCCCATGGCGGTGGCGGCAGGCTTACCAATCAACTCATTGAAGATGTCTTTCTCCCGGCATTTGCGAACACCGCCCTCCATGCGCGTCACGATGGAGCTCTGCTCGCCATTGGCGGGGCCAGGCTTGCCATGACGACCGACACCTATGTTGTGCAGCCGCTCGTCTTTCCTGGCGGCACAATCGGCGACCTTGCCGTGAATGGCACCGTGAACGATCTCGCGATGTGCGGGGCACGGCCCATTGCCCTGAGCGCGGGATTCATCCTCGAAGAGGGGCTCGCGATGGAAACGCTTCGTGTCGTCGTTCACTCGATGCGCGACGCGGCGCTCGTTGCGAACGTGCCGATCGTTACCGGCGACACGAAGGTCGTGGACAAGGGCAAAGGCGACGGCATCTTCATCAACACCACCGGGGTAGGCGTGGTTCTGGCGCCCAACGCGATCGGTCCAGAGTTTATCCGCGCTGGCGATGCCGTTCTGGTCAGCGGCGATCTTGGCGCTCACGGAATCGCAATCCTGTCCGTGCGCGAGGGCCTCGAATTTGAAGGCCCGGCCAGCAGCGATACGGTTTGCCTTTGGCCTGCCGTCGAAGCGCTTCTCGAAGCCGGTATCGAGATTCATTGTCTCCGCGATTTGACCCGCGGCGGCTTGTCGTCCGCCTTGAATGAGATCGCCTCGGTCGCCGGGCTTCGCATCACGGTCGAAGAAGCACTCATCCCGGTGTCGGAGGTCGTTCGCGGGGCCTGCGAGCTGCTTGGTCTCGATCCCCTCTATGTGGCCAACGAAGGCCGATTCGCAATCTTCGTCGCCGATGAGGACGCAGATCGAGCGTTGAGTATCCTGCGCTCGCAGAGTGTCTCCACCAGCGCCGTGCAGGTAGGATCCGTTTACGATCATCGTTCTGGCATCGTCACCGTTCGCAGCCGGATCGGAGGCAACCGGGTGCTAGACATGATGTCGGGTGAACAGCTTCCAAGAATCTGCTGACAGCGCTTGTTAGAACTCGTAGTGCATCGACAGAGTGACGATGTTCGCATGCACATTTCTCGGCGCGCTCAAGCCGGAGGATGGTTCCGTCAAGCCCGTGGGACCGGTCAGGGTCGGAGAATTGCAAGGGACGACGACAGAGGTCACAGACGTCGAGTTGCTGCAGAAGGGTGCGCCCGATGGACCGCCTTCGCCATAGCCGTAGTAGTTGTATTCCGCCTTCCAGATCAAGCCCGGGTGAACCGTCCAGGCTAAGTTGAGATAAGGAGACTGATACGCGGACTGAAGCGAGCCGTTCACCTGTTGCGCGTTGGCGAAGAACTGGTTGCCGCTCACCGCGCTGATGCGATATCCAGCGGCTGTGCGCACCTTCTTGTTCGGCGAATAAGTGATCCCGACGGATGCGAACTGCGTCGGCGCGTCCATGAAATCTTTCGTCGGACCCCAATCCGAGAGTACCGTTGTCGATCCTCGCACAAACACTCCCGGACAGATATTCGGCGCTCCACTGCTCGTGGTCGAGGCGGCGCCGGGCAGCGTTGTGGTCGCGCCGTTCAGGTAGCAGATGTTCGACGAGATATAAACATCCGAGTAGTCGTAACTGATCTCGAACCCGTAGTGTTCGTTCGGCGCAACCGACAGACCGACACCCACATTGCGTGTGTGATCGACATGCTGAAGTGGTCCGTCAATCGGCGTCACACCGGTGTTGAACGTGTTGTTATGCCGCTCCAGATCGTTGAACGCGCCCGAGAGCGTCGCCCAGGGTCTGAGCCTGTATAGGGTATGAAACCGATAATGCTTCGTCTGCCTCGGACCGATGGGCGTCAAGGCATTGTCGGCATAGAGCATCTCGACCGTACCATTCATCTTCCATTTTGCTGTCGGCCGGAAGGCTACGTTGAAGATGCCGCCATTTTCTTCGACCGTCACTAAAAGACTGGACGCACCCGATCCAGCTCCCTGCACGATGCTATGGGTTTTGTAACGGTAAGTGAACGTCAGCGTCGCACGAGAGGATGCGTCCCAGCTAACAGTCGCATTGTTCGTCAAGAACTTCTGTCCAAAGTAACCGTAGAGCGGCACGCCAGTAGGATTGCCTTCAATACTGTAGGCAGCTCCCGCAACCAATGGCCCTGCATAACTGATGGTCTCGTTGCCTGCGGTCACCGGAGCATTCTGCGTAATACCCGGAGTAATATTCGCGCTGCCAGGCTGATGAACGTTGGAAAAGTCGAGCTGCTCCGACAGGGCAATCGTTTTCGCTGCCTGCCAGGTAATACCGAGGTCCGAGCTCACCATCCGGCGCTGGACAGACGCATTGCCCGTCAAGGTGTAGTTGCGAATCGCTCCGTCGAGCCCCTGAAAGTTCTCATAGTAATTCGCGAGATTGCTGTTCGCGATCGTGTACCGGAGGTCACCATTAAGAGCGAGCTTCTTGATACTCGAGCTCTGAAAGCGGAGCATCTCCGTGGGCAAGAGAACACGCGTCGGCTGTGAACGCAGGTAGCTCGTCGTGACATCGCAGGCGGGATGGATGATCGGAAGACCACCTGCAGTCTGTGGAGCTGACAGGAGCGTGTAGTTAGTCGCATTGGTGTAAGCGCCGCCCATACTCGCCGTGTTACAGGAGGCGATGGAATACGGCGACGCCGTCGCATCCCAATTGCCCAGAGCGGCAGGCGTACCATCCGCCTCCTGCACGTTGAACTGACCTGGGGCGATGGTGAAGTAGGAGTCCGCCTTATAGTGGTCCACCTGTTCTTCGAAGGTGAAGCTGGTCAGTTGAAGCGGCTTCCAGATCATCGCAGCCGTGAAGTCATCGGTGCTGTTGCGCTGGTATTCGCGAAGCAATAGATCGGACTTACCGATCAAGTAACCCGGGCTCAGGCTTGGTCCCTGAAAGATGTTCTGGGAATAGCCCAGGCGGAACGAGATCTTCGAAAGCGGCAGGAGCGTCAAAGTGGTGTCCGTCATCCTGCGGACGGTATTGAACATCACAGGCGATTGATTGACCTGCGGCTGCGCCAGCGATGCGGCGGTTGGCACACCGGCAACCATGCCGTAAGGAGTCGAAATGCCGGATGGAATGCTTGGATTGGCCAGCAGGTCGTAGTCGAAGTACTGCCGGTCGCGACGGAACGTTCCGCTGAACTCGTAGAGCTTGCCTTTGAAGAAAGACAGTCGGGCGAAGTTGATGGGGTCGCCGCCAAAGCCACTGCCGGACGCTGAAAGCGAATCCACAAGAAAATGCTTGCTGCCCGGAAGGGCATGCATCGTAAAAGTCTGCCCAAGGATACGGGGACCGGAATGAAGATTCACCAACGTGTCATACATTGCGCCGCTGCCCGAGACTCCGGCGATATGGCCGCCCAGGTCGGCCGTCTGGTGGATCGCATACCCGTTCCCCGGCGCCTGCTCGGGTGCCGCAGGCGCGGCGGGAGACGGTGAATCAGGAGCCGTTGACGCGGCGGCCGCAGGTGGCGCGACCGGAGTTAGCGGATTGGGTACGACGGTCTGGCCGGACGCTGATCCAGCACTCATCAGCAGCCCCGCAAGCAATACGCGACGGGCTTGATCTTTGTGCAACCGAATGAAGCAGTCGATCTTCGTCATCTCAAGCCTCGTCTGCGGTGAAGCGCGTTCTATGGGACTCATCATGCGGCATCGCTTTGCGGCGTGTCGGCTGGCTCACTCGTCACCGGATAAAGGCGGCATTGATGTTCGATCCGTGGATCATGGTGTGGCAACTGACGCAGGACTGCACCTCAGCAGACCCGGATCCCATGCCATGGATCGTTCCAGCGGCAACCGGGCTGTGGCACTCGTTGCACATCTGGTTGATGTTGGGCACGTTCAACAGCCGTGCGTTTTGCGAACCATGCGGCGAGTGGCAGCCGACGCAGCCTTCCGCCTTCACAGCCGCGTGTTCGAAGACAAAAGGACCGCGCGTCTCCGTGTGGCATTTCACACAGATCATGTTCTGGTCGGCAGTCGACCGAAGCTGATTGTTGCCGAAGGTCCCATGCGTGTCGTGGCAGTCCGTGCACTTCATCAGGCCTTCGTTCACCTTGTGATGGAAGGGCTGGCTAAACGCAGGCTTCACGTCGCTATGGCAGCTGAAACAGAGCTGCGGTTGAGGAGCTTTGAGCAGGTCCGGATTCTGCCCCGGCCGTTCGAGTGAAGCGGTCGTCCATTGCAATGGATCGCTCACGCTCGCGTCAGGCTTCAATACGCCAAACAGGCGCGCACTGAGACGTGTTTTCTTTCCGGCGTTCGCGACGGGCGTTGCGGGGTCCGCTGGAATGTTCGCGGGAGCAAGACCGTGAATGCTGTGGCAACTGGTGCAGCTTACGCCGGCCTTGCCGTGGTCCGAACGCAGGAAGTCTGGATGAGCACTTGCATGGCAGCCGAGACACGTCGTATCGATCTGCTTCGCGGACATCTTGCCCAGTTGCAGAATCTTGGTTGGATCTCCGCCAGAAGCAACGTGCGCTTGTCCTGGTCCATGGCAGCTCTCACAGGTGGCGCCCTTGCCGCCATGCAGCAGCGCCAGTTCGGAATGTGGGTTCGACGCGAACTTCTTCGCAATATCGGTATGGCATAGAACGCACGTCTCTGAGCCGGCAAACTCCGCGGGCTTTGCAGCAGCCGCCTGCTGGACCAGGGCCGACTCAGGCGCCTGTTGCGCGGCGTCGATCGTCCCTGACTTCCAAAGCCACGGAAGCAGCATCAACGGTACGAGAATCAAAGACAGGCGCCGCATGGGATCTCCTCAAGAGCAGTGCGCAGAGGGGGACTTTTCACCGGCCCGTGAAGATTGCCAGCCGATGTGGTGAAGGGGTATTGGGAACCTGCGTCGAGTATGAGCGAGCAGTTGAAATAAGACTGTGTCGTATTGCTCTATGAGAAGCGAACTGAGTGCCGTCTCCGGCTCGGTGCGAGAAAGAGCAATATTGCTCACTCCAGCCTTTGTGTTTGGCGGATACTCGCACTATGGACAGCGAGCTTTCATCCAGCGCCAGATCAGAATCCGTACTTCTCGTAAGCGTCATTGGACGAGGGTTTACCGATGCGGACGTATCGAAAAAGAGGCTGTCCCGATGGATGGATCGAACAAAAAGCCGTTCAAACTAGACCTATTCCTCGCAACTCCAGGAACGGGAAGACGAATCGTCCACCTGAAGACTAAAGGCATCGCCTTTTCTCAGGGAGAGTCTGCGGATTCCGTTTTCTTTCTGCAGGCTGGCCGCGCAGAACTCAGCGTCGTGTCGAAACGGGGTAAGGAAGCCACGGTCTCGCTTCTCGCTGCTGGAGACTTCTTCGGCGAAGAGGCGATGCAGAATGCTGACGGCCTTCGAACAACCACAGCCACTGCCCTTACCCTCTGTACTCTGCTCGAGGTGGAGAGGAAGGAGATGCTCCGCGTGATGCATGAAGAGCATGACTTCTCGGATTTCTTCCTCCAATTCCTCCTGCTGAAGAACGCAAAGACAGAAGCAGACCTGGTCGACCAACTCTTCAATTCAAGTGAAAGACGGCTCGCACGAACCCTGCTGCTGATGGCGGAGTTCGGTCAACCCGGCGAGCCGGAGACGCTGCTCCCACCGATCACGCAGGAAGCGCTCGCGGAGATGATCGGCACCACCCGATCACGTGTCAGCTTTTTCATGAATCGCTTCCGCAGCCTGGGCTATATCGACTACAACGGTCGCATTCGAGTCCACAAGACTCTCCTCAATGTGGTGCTGCACGACCAATTGCCCGAACAGAACGCCTCCAGGCCGAAGATGCTCGGTCCGGCCCCCACACCGGCGCGCAATGCGAGACGCACGAAGCTCGTATAAGCGACGACGAGCCTGGTTCCAAGTCACTGATGTCGAAGGCTCATCAGGGCATGGTACGCCCATCGACGATCGCCTCTTTCACGTTCGGCGCTGACCGACAGATCGCAGAACGGTCGTCGTTATCGGTTCGATTGCGATTGCGACGACTGCCTCCGCACCGCAACACCGTTTTGAAACCGCGCGAGAGATCGGAGAAACTGTCGGCACAATGGTGTCGACGCTCTTCCTGTTCGGAATTGCCATCGCGAATCCTGTCGTTCTTCGCTCCATTTTTCAAGCGTTCAAGCGGGTCAGACGCGGAGAGCCGTACATGGAGGAAGATTTCGATCTGCTGCTTGGTAGTCGAGGTTTCCTCTCTCGATTGTTTCGTCCCATCTTCAACATGATCCATCGCAGCTGGCACATGTACCCTTTGGGCATTTTGTTCGGGCTTGGATTCGACACAGCCACGGAGATTGGTCTGCTGGGGATTTCGGCTTTGGAAGCGCCGAAGGGGCTGTCTTTGTGGTCGATTATGGCCCTCCCTGCGCTCTTCGTCGCAGGCATGTCGTTGATCGACACGACAGACAATATCTTCATGCTCGGAGCATACGGATGGGCCTTCGTCAAACCGATTCGCAAGATTTACTAAAACCTGACGATCACCTTTGTATCTGCAATCGTCGCTTTTGCGGTATGATTTTCGGGGCTTACATGGCGCCTTTAGGCTTGTATCTTGTTGATTCTAAATGGCTCCTGAGGTAGGACTCGAACCTACAACCCTTCGGTTAACAGTTAGGGATTTCCTCTTTTCAGGGTTGCTCGTTGGCGCTCTATACTGCTCATAGGAATAGACTTACGGCACTTCTTAGAAGTTGCTGGACTGTGGGTATTACCCGTTATTACCCACCTTTTTGAGGCAGGGTACCCACAAAACTACCCACACTTTTTGAGGCTCAGTTTCAGTCCTCCGTTGGGGAATGCGAACTCCCTACCCCATCGTGATTCAGTCGCAAACATCTGATCTTGATCATCGGCGGCGCTAATAGAGCGGACCGCTATTAGCGTTTCTCCAGCAAGGCGCTAATAGCGATGGCGAGTTTATGCGTTGCACTCGACAACGCGCTAGCTTGCAGTCTAGCGCGTCAACCCGGATAGCGGGGTTCAAGTCCCCTCCTCCGCACCAATCTCATAATAAAAGACTTAGAGGCAAATCGGAAACGGTTTGCCTCTTGTGTTTTTGGCGACTGTGGCAGTTTTTGTGGCAGTTGTAACCAACTCTCGTCTTTGGCAGGGGCCAACCGGGCGCTTTCGCCGTTTGCCTCCCGTACAAATGGACGATGTAGGCTAAGACTCGGATACACAGGGAGACAGGATGATGCGCCCCACCCCGCAGAGCATTCCAATCAGCGCGTTGCCTGGACACTAAAGAGAGTGGAGTGGTCGTTCCACAATGGGTTTCGGCTCTGAAGCGTTATGCTGTCCTCATGAAGATCCTGTCACTTGTCAGTGTGGTTTTTGCCCTTGGTGCCGCTGGTTTCTGGGGCTGGTCGGCACTCATCAATGTTCCTGTAATCTATTCCGGCTTCGGGACGCTCGGAACCCAGATGCCCGATGGCTCGAACATAGCTGGTGTGGAACCCTTCTATGCCGCGCTAAAACTGATCTCGAAATTGAATGCGCTGGCGGCGGGTTGCGCTTTCGTTTCAGCTCTCACTCAAGCCCTGACCTTGCTGCCGAGAAAATAACCCTGCGGCGGCAGGGCGACAGGCGTTTTTGGCAGGGGCCAACCGAGCGGGTTGCCCCCCCGTATAAATGGGCGGTATAGGCTAGGACTCGGATACACAGGGAGACACGATGATGCGCTCTACCCCGCAGAGCATTCCAATTAGTGCGTTGCAACAAGAGGCCGGGTCCCAAGATCTCGTCCGTTCGGAAAAGATGAGGCCGTATCTGGAGCTTCTCAAGGCCGATATCGGAGGGCAGGACACAGCGCCTTACCTGGCCGCGTTAGCCGAATTGCCGCTCGAAGAAAGATACGTTTGGCGGGTCATCTCCGCCTTGAAGTGGGCGTTCTGCGATCTTGAAACCGAAAACGTACTCGCCGATCTCGAAACCCTCTCCGAAGACGACCTCAAGTTGGTTGCCGAGCCGATCGCCATGCGGGCAATCCAGTTCTCTTTGTTTGCTAAGGCACTGCTCGGACAAGAAGCCGCCGAGCAAATCATGTTGCGGGCCACAAGGATTCTCAAACAATCTGACAACGGATGACCGCGCGACTTCCCCGGCATGGCCCCTAGTTTCGTCTAACGACCTCCGATATACCTCCCGCCGCGCAGCTCGCCGGGGATAAAGTCGCTGCCCTCCACTTCGCGCTTTCCGATGATGTATGCGAAGTTGTTCGAGAGGTAGTAGACGCAGCGGCACTCAGAGCACCAGTACAGACGATGCCCCGGCTTGATGCCGTACTTCTCGACCTGCTCCGGCGTCAGGCCCAACGTCTGCACCGTGACGGTGATTGGCGGCCACGAAAAGCATTCAATCGTGACTTTCAGCGGGCAGCCCTTATAAGGCCGCTTGCTCTTCGCCGCGCGGGGCCGCCTGCGCGACATTACGCCGCCCACCCTGCTTACGCGCAGCCTTTTCTTTATTGACTTTGGTTTCCTTGGTGGCATTTCCATCACCGTCCTTTCACTTCTACCGGTGAAGATAGCGAGAAACCGCAGTTATGTCCTGCGCTTATCAAGAGAAATTTAGGAGAACCTAGCTTGATTCCCATAAAGCTGCGCCATGCCGTATCATGCGCAGGTCATCAGCTCAGGCCGAACTAAGCAGCCTCCAGCGCCTCTAGCCTCGACATAATAAGATAAAAAGCGTACAACATGAAAAGATAATTTCAGTACAGCGAGAAAAGCTAAGGGAGCAACATGGCCACACCGTCCGAGAAACTAGCGCAGTCCTTGGAGGCTCTTGCCAAGCTCCAGAAGTCAGACGGCGGCGCAGCCATTCGTGCAAGGGATCTATCTCGCACACACAGGGAGCGGCTGCTCGCTCAAGGCTTTCTCCAACTGGTTCTAAAGGGCTGGCTCATCCCGAGTCGCCCAGACAACGCTACTACGGGCGAGAGCACGGCATGGTACGCCTCCTACTGGCAGTTCTGCGCGGTCTACCTCAGAGAGCGTTTCGGGACGCAATGGAGCCTCTCCCCGGAACAATCCCTGTCGCTCCATGCCGCCAATTGGACAGTCCCTAGCCAACTGATGGTGAGGGCGCCGAAAGCCCGGAATGCCGTTACCAAGCTCCCGCATGGCACTTCCCTACTAGATCTTCGCTCCTCCCTGCCGGTAGCTGCTGATCGGCAGGTCGTGGACGGCCTGCAGGTCTTCTCGCAGGAGTCCGCCCTCCTCGAATGCTCTCCCAATTTCTTCTCCCACAACTCAACTGACGTTCGGGCTGTCCTGCTGATGGTCCGCGATGCCTCTGGCCTCCTGGCCCGACTGCTGGCCGGAGGACACACCATCATTGCGGGGCGTCTGGCCGGAGCGTTTCGCAACATCGGGCGCGATCGCATCGCGGACGACATTGTGAAGACGATGACCGCTGCCGGTTATGCTGTTCGGGAAAACGATCCATTCAGCGATAGGCCGAACCTCGTCCTCCGCACCCGTGAAACATCCCCGTATGTAAACCGAATACGGCTGCTTTGGCAGAAGATGCGGGAGCCAATTATTGAGCGATTCCCGAAAGCGCCGGGGACGCCGAGCAATATCGCGGCCTACTTAAAGCGCGTCAACGAAACCTATGTCACCGACGCTTACCACTCCTTGTCCATCGAAGGCTACCGCGTCACGGCAGACTTGATTGAGCGAGTCCGCGCTGGCTCATGGAACCCTGAGACGAATGAGGGCGACCGCGAGCAGCGGAACGCGATGGCGGCGCGCGGCTACTGGCTGGCGTTCCAGTCCGTGCAACAAGGCGTTGGACGGGTTCTGCGCGGCGATAATCCCGGCCAAGTCGCGGACGACGAACACGGGGCATGGTATCGGGAACTCTTCGCGCCGAGCGTTGCATCCGGCATCTTGAAGCCCGTTGACCTTGCCGGATATCGAAATAGCCAGGTCTACATTCGGAAGTCCATGCACGTCCCGCTCAACCGCGATGCCGTGAGGGACGCTATGCCAGCGTTTTTTGATCTTCTTCGGGAAGAGACTCATCCGGCAGTGCGCGTCGTGCTGGGGCATTTTCTCTTCGTCTACATTCATCCCTACATGGACGGAAACGGTCGCATTGGGCGTTTTCTGATGAACGTGATGCTGGCATCTGGTGGATACCCCTGGACGGTTATACCTGTCAGTGATCGCAACGTTTACATGAATGCTCTCGAACGGGCGAGTGTCGGAGAAGACATAGTTCCCTTCTCCGACTTCATTGCTGGACTCGTGCGTAAAGGGCTCGCGGGGGAACCGTTGCCGGCTATCCCAAAGTCTTCTTGATGAAGGTCGTTGGGCAGAGATGGGGTGCAATTAAATGGCTGTCATACCAAAACTAGACGAAGCAAACTTACAGGCGATATGCGACATCCTGGGCGCAACCGATACAGGGCTGACCGGGACGGAGATCGGGCGATATTTGGGGGAATGTGGTTGTCCTGATCCGATTCCGCAGATGACGAAGCGCCACAGGCTTTATGCTGCGCTTGTAGAGAAACAGAACTTAGACAGGTGCGCCAACAACATCCTGGGATTCATCACGCATGTTATGAATCCAGTGCGCCATGTCGGCAGCCGGGATTATTTTGAGTCGGAACGAGGGAAACTGAACAGTGTCCTGGCCTTCAGCGGTCTGACTTTGGGAGACGACGGCAAGCTGCGCGAGGTGAAAACCGCGCGCACGCTATCGGAATCGGAGGCAATTGCGAGTGCCCTCCGAAAAGCTCTGGTCGAGAGAAATGTACACGCCGACGTGCTGAAGTTCTGTCGCGCCGAACTTGTTGTCGATAACTACTTCCACGCGGTATTCGAGGCGAGCAAAAGCATTGCTGAAAAATTGCGCGTGAAAACTGGACTGGGCTCCGACGGCTCGCAACTGGTTGATGAAGCCTTGGGTATCGGAAAGGCCGGATGCCCGCGTCTCGCCTTTAATTCTCTGAGGACAGAGAACGAGCGTAACGAGCATTCCGGGCTCATGAACCTTATTAAGGGTTTGTTCGGGGCGTTCCGGAATACTGCGGCACACGCTCCTAAAATTCACTGGAATATCACGGAGCAGGATGCGCTCGATATTCTGACGACGATATCTCTAGTTCATCGGCGGCTTGATACCGCAGTTCGGACACACATTCTGTAAGCGTTGGGCTGAATACATTCTCTTTATATAGAGAGGCATGGGAGATTGACGGATGGAAAATAATTTTCAAAGGGTCGGCGCTAAGAGTAATACCCATGTGGGAAACGAGTTTGAAGAGGCTGCACAACTATACTTTGCAGAAACAGGAATCAATTTGCAGCGAAATTTTATTGCGCCGGTAGGATACGTAAGAAAAAAGCCTCATCGGTTCGATCTGGGAAGCGACGACCCGGCAATCCTCGTCGAGTGCAAATCTTTCACATGGACCCCGAGCGGAATCCCAAGTGCCAAATTACGAAATATGAATGAAGTGATGCTTCTCTTTAGCGTCTGCCCTCAGCATTACCGCCGTATTTTATTCGTCCTGAAACACATGCGGAAGGATGTGAGTCTAGCCAGCTATTACGTCAGAACGCAAGGACACTTGATCGGGCCGAATATCGAGGTCTGGGAATTCGATCTTGATGTTAAACACGGAGCGCAAATTCTTTAACTAAGTCAAACCCGTCGGATGGGCGGAACTGACGCTATCGTAATTACGAGAGCGTTTTTAGGATGGGAAAAGTCACCCTATACTACCCCCGTGCAACCGGATGAACCGGTCGCACGAAGGTTGCGGTAAGAAGTGGGGTGATGGCGATGTTGTCCGGCTGGGACTGTGCCTGAATGACTAGCTTGATGCGAGTGCCTGTTTCGAGGCGTTTGGCGAAGCTGCCCTGCTTGCCGAAGGCAACGACGTTGTAGTGAAAGGCCTGGAGATTGCGGTCGGAGATGATTGCGACTCCGAAGGCGGTGTACTTGTGGCCGTTCTTGGAGATGCGGCTGGTGGCTGAGTTGCTGACGGTGCCGAAGAGGGTGATGGTCTGTTGTGTCTGCATGGTGTTCTCCTTTTTGCCCGGTCAATCGGGACACATCCCAAAGGGCGCGGAGGTGGCTGCTCCCAAGTCGCGGCATGGCCGCGTTGCCAAGGGCAGAAGTTTTTGGAAAGGGACCCGGAGCCTGCGAGGGGGGAGGAGTCCGAAACCCGGAGGGCGCGGTACGCGAGTTCTGAACGCAGAGCCGAAGGGCGTAGCTTTTACACCGTAGCGGTGGCCGAGTGAACGGAAAAAGAAGAACTATGACCACAGAACAGGTCTTCCTCTCGCTGGTGCGCTCGTATTATGGTGCAATGACATTCAGCTTCATTCACGCCGCCGATCTCCATCTAGGCAGCCCCTTGGTCGGAATCGCTGCACGAGATCCAGAACTGGCCGCTCGGTTGGCGACTGCAAGCCGCGAAGCCTTCACGGCGCTTGTTACCCAGGCCATCGCACATCGTGTCTCGTTTCTGATCGTTGCTGGGGATATCTACGACGGTGAGTGGAAAGACACATCAATCGGACTTTTCTTCAATCGCCAAGTCTCCCGCTTGGTTCGTGCCGGCATCCTTGTCTATACGCTTCGCGGCAACCATGATGCGGTATCAGTCGTAACACAGAGCGTTAGATTGCCGGAAGGAGTTTTCGAGTTTCCGTCAAAGTCTGCCGATACAGTTTTGCTCGACGACCTGAAGGTAGCGATCCACGGTCGTAGCTTCTCCAACCGGGCAGTACCAGAAAACTTCGTAACATCGTACCCTGCTGCCCGCGCTGGCTGGTTCAATATTGGTGTTCTGCACACGTCTTGCAATGGCCGCCCCGGCCACGATCCCTATGCGCCCTGTTCATTGGAGGATTTGGTCACTAAGGGCTATCAATACTGGGCACTCGGGCATATCCATGAATACGAGCAGCTCCACGCCGCCCCCCACGTTCTCTTTCCCGGCAACTTACAAGGGCGCGGCATCCATGAGTGCGGAGCCAAAGGAGCTTTGTTAGTCCATGTCAAAGACGACGAAGTCACTGTGGAGAGGCTCATCTTGGACCGCGCCCGCTGGTTCGACGTTACCGTGGATGTGGAGGGACTGACTGACCCAAACGAAGTCCACGATCTTCTCAGCAGCCTAATCCGGCCTATCGTGGCTGAGGCTGAGGCAGACTCACAGGCACGATTACTCCTCGTCCGTATTCACCTTCGTGGTTGCACGGCTCTTCATTCCGCTCTTCGATCGGCAAAGGACCAGCTACGCGACGATATTGAAGCCACTTTGCAACACTGCGGTCAGGACATTTGGCTTGAGCAGTTGAAACTCGAAACCACGGAACCCGTTCAAGTGGACGCAGCCGCGAACTCGTCACTAGACGCTTTCGATCTGAGCTCCACGCTCGAAACCATCGCACTTTCCGAAGCCTTACAGAAGGAAACGAAAGAGCTTATTGCGGAGTTGGTTCGCAAACTCCCTGCGGGTTCTTCCGAGGAGACGGCTTTTGGCAACCTAGATATACAAAATCTGATTGCAGAAGCTCGCGAACTTCTTCTAAGCCGCTCCGGCGCTACTCAAGGAGGGAGACTCTAAATGCGAATTCTTTCCCTTGAGCTTGAGCGCTACGGCTCGTTTACCGATCGCACCCTTCACTTCAAACCAGACTCACGTTTGCATGTTGTCTACGGGCGTAACGCCGCTGGCAAGAGTTGCGCATTGGCAGGGATTACAGACCTCTTCTTTGGCATCGAAGCTCAGACCCGGTTTTCGTTTCTGCATGAAGGAAAGACAATGCGGCTTGGTGCCACTCTACAGGCTCGCGACCTCTCTCAGCTCTGCTTCAAGCGTCGTAAAGGGAACAAAAACGTCCTCTTTGCAAGCGACGGGAAACCACTCGACGATACTGCACTCCACCCGTTTTTAGGAGGGCTCACGCGACCGGTCTTTTCGCACGCCTTTGGACTCAATAGTGCGCAGCTCCGTGAGGGCGCTGAGGAGATGCTTGATAGCGAAGGCGAGGTCGGGGCGACACTCTACGCTGCGGCCTCCGGTCTCTCAGGAATTACTCGCCTCCGGCGCGAGTTGGATGAGGAAGCGGGAACGATCTTCAAGCCAGGTAAGGGTTCCAACAAGCGTCGCTTCGACCAAGCGGCGGATGCTTACACCCAGGCCCGCTCAGAGATTCGTAAGCGGACCTTGCGGGCCGAGACGCTTGAGGGGATGAGGTCGGCGTTACAGTCTCTCGAATCCCAACTGGCGTTATTGAGCCAAGCTCGTGACACGGACAGAGCGAAACACGCTCGCCTAACTCGCCTAAGAACCATAGCTCCTCAGCTTCACATTCTCGATGCCGAGTGTGAGAACATTCGGGAGTTTTCCGACCTTCCAGAACTTTCCGAACAAGCCATCACTCGTCTTCGCACAGCGATTGCCGCATCGGGAACTTCACTCCAGAAGCGAGATTCCGTTGCTGAAGTGTTAGCAGCAGCGAAGGCAGCGCTCAACGGAATCACCGTGGAAGCCGCTATCCTTATGCATCAGGCTTCAGTGCAAACGCTTCAAACCAACATAGGAAAATATCAGGACGCGACGAGAGATCGCGCCCGAGTTGCATCTGAAGCCGAAGGCAAACAACGTGAAATTGCCCTCATGGCCGCCCGTGTTGGTATAGCGGAGGATCAGCTTGATTCCTCCCAGCCCACCGATGCTGTGCTAGCGGAATTAGAAGACTTGGTAATGCAGGGCCAAAAGCTATCCCAAGACCGGGAAAGATTAGAAGAGTCCATCTCTGAGGCCAAGACGAACCTTGAAAACCTGGAAGGGGATGGTCAAACTTGAGAGCTGGGTGACCCTGCTGCATGGCGAACCCGCTTCGATGCTCTTGAACCTAGTCGCCCGCTCTTGGAACGCAGCCGCACTCTAGCCCGGGATTCTGCCACAACTCGACGCAAGCTCGAAGAGCGTTCAGCGCGTTTGTCGCCTTCGGTGACTAAGTTAGAGAGTCTCGCCACCCTAACACTTCCCACCCCGGAAGCCCTCGCCCGGCTCGGAAATCGCTTTTCGGAGATTGAAGATAGCCGGAGACAAACCGAGGCTGCAATCAAACTGCTGGATTTGGCGATTGAAGAAGCACAGAAAACACTCAAAGTTCTTGTCTCCGGTGAGCCCGTCGCATCAGCAGATCGAATCGCCGATGCTCGTCAAGTGCGAGAAGAAAGTTGGCAACAACTCCGGCCATTGGTTCTGGGCGAAGATGCACCCGTCGCATTAGCTTCCAGACCCGTGATTGTTGACCTTTTTGAAACGCGGGTCAGTGAGGCTGATCGTCTGGCCGATGCCGCCACGCGAGATGCCGATAGGGTCGCGCAATACAACACTGAGCAAAAGTCTCTAACAAACAAGCTGAATGAACGATCTAAGCTCAAAGATCAACAGACGGAGACCGCATCGCAACTCAACCAAACTAGCAGTGAGTGGTTGGCTTTATGGGCATCGGTTACGTCATCGCCGGGAACGCCGGGAGAGATGGTCTCTTGGATCGACAGTGTTAAGCTCCTCACAGAGCAACGTGAATTGCTTATTGCCGACGAAGCGGCCTTAGCTGCACTCAATCCACAGATAACAGAGCTACATACGGCTCTCGAAGCTCTTTCGAGTGAGGTTGGACTGGAGAAACCAGCCGCTGTTCCCACAGAAAGTCTACTCATACTGATAGATAAGCATCTGAAGGAGCTTGCGATTGTTTGGAACAATAGAGCTGTCAGTCAAGGGTTGGCAGCGGATGGCCGCAAGCAATTGGCTAGGTTCGAGAAAAACCTAGCAGCACACACGTTGAAAGAAACTGCCTGGTCGGCTTCTTGGAAAGTCGCTACAGCAGCACTCGGCTTCGATGTTCAAGCAAGTCTGGCTGCGGTTGCCGCAGCGGTGAAGGTCTGGCGTGATATTCCGGCACGCCGTCTCGTATATGAGAGTGAGATGAAACGAGTTCGCGGGATGGACCGTGACATCACGAAGTTTGAACAAGAGGTCAACCGCCTAACCCAGCTTATCGCTCCAGAGTTGCCGCAGCTTCCTCCAGTTGACCAAGCAATTCGGCTCAGCGAGATTGTGGCAGGGCAGGCCCGTCAACAACTCCTTTATGAGACTGCTGAGAGCAAAGTAGAGCAAGAGTCTTCCAACCTCGAAACAGCGGAGCGCAATGCTGATCGGGATTCAAAGCTAGTACAAACTCGAATGTCCGAATTGGCGCTTACAAGTGAGCCCATCGCGACTTTGGAACGACTTGAGCGAGCCACAGCCATTCGGAGCAGAATCATTGCAGCGCGTTCAACCCTAATCGCTCAATCTGACGGTCTACCAGAGGATCAACTACGAACTGAACTCAATGGATTTGATTCTCAAGCTACCCTCATTGAAATTCAACTTTTAGCTCAGGGTTTTCCGGCACAGGATGGCGCGATAAATCAGGTCTTTGCCGATAAATCCGCCCAAGAGAAGGCGCTCATCGACGCAGAATCCGGTTCCGGGGCAGAAGTCGCGCTGCAACAACTGAAGAGTGCAGAAGTAGAAATCGAGACCGCTGCCCATGACTACCTCACACTGGCTTTGAGCGCTAATATGCTAAACCGCGTCATCGAAGAGCACCGTGCAACTCAGTCTGCTCCTCTAATGCAATCAGCCGGAATCCTTTTTCGTAGTCTCACCAATGGCGCTTTCACACACATCGACCAAGAATTCGATCCAGACAACGACCGGCCTCAACTCGTTGGGGTTCGAGATACCGGCAAGACTGTCTGCATTGACGGATTAAGCGAAGGACAGCGCGACCAACTTTATCTTGCGCTCAGAATGGCTTACCTGGACGACTACGCCAAAAAAAGCGAACCTGTCCCTTTCATTGGCGACGATATCTTCACGACCTTTGACGAAGTGAGCACCCGCGCAGGTCTGCTGGCACTAGCGGACATCGGTTTACATCTTCAGCCCATACTCTTCACGCATCATCGCTTCGTCGCCGATATGGCGAAAGAGGCACTTGGCGATCAAGTCGATATCATCGACCTCTGATTCTGATTGCGAGTTCGCAGTCAAGGCCCTTCGAGATTTAGGTCCGTCAGGCGGACAGAATATGACGCTCCGTTTCGACGATCGGCTTTCCGACTACGCCTTCTCTGCCCTGCGGAGAAAAACGGTTAGCAGTTTGGCTGACGCTTCGCCTTACCTTCAATGTTGGCGCTTGTGCTCTAGCTTGTGCTTCCAAATCGCAACTCGTGATGCCGGCGAAGCTCAGGAGATCGGTGCAGAGTTTGGAAACTGTTTACCAATGACTCAAGTCAAAGTGATCTGCGTCACTTGGGCACTTGTGTTGCTGATGTGAGCTGCCAACCGACTTCCCTGACTTCTCGGAACGGCAATCACCAGCAATCGTTCCGCCCTAGATGCAGCTACATACAATTTCCGTGCGCTTTCGGCCATCTCTGGGGGCTGGCCGGTCGTCAGATAGTCGATGAGGCTCTTCGCTGTCTTCGTGGTCAGAATGACGCAAATTCCCGGAAATTGCATTCCCTTCACGGAATGAATCGTCTTCGCGGTCAGACTCGCCACGGGTGTCGCGGTAAACACGGCTGCCAAATCCTGGTGTCGGCGCAGCATTTGAGCGATGGACGACCCTCCAGCCGCGAGGTGCGGGGTAAGAAGCGTTTTAGCGCGTGTAAGCCATGTGTCGGCGCTGGAGTCAGTTGCCGGGTCGAACCGAAGACATTGCAGAACTTGCAACACGCAAGGGCGCCAATCTTCCGGCTTCAAACCTTCCGCTGTGACGTGCTGCGAATAGGTCTTCTCGCCAAGATGTCCTTCCAACTCCAGAATGATTTTGTGCATGGCCTCCATCGCCATTTTGCGGGCGTTGACCTCTTGCCCAATATGAAAGCTCGCGACGGCGAGCGCCAGCCGGAGAGTTCGATCCTGACTCGACGGATCAACAGTCTGTCCAATGGCTTTACAAGCGCTGTCCTTCGTGGACGAGACCACCGGGCAATCTGCGGGACTCAGACTAGCAGTCCGCAATAATTCTTCAAATTTTCGCCCGATAGTGAGAGGAACAGACGTGCCGGAGTACAAGAGGACATGAATGTGGGTTGGGTCGTTTGCCGCTCTACCTAAAGGCTGGTCGATAGCTTGCTGATCTGCTGGAGCGCGGAACGCGGCGATGGCCTTGCAGATGTTAGCGTTCGACCGGAAATTTCCGCTCATCGTCAGGCGTTCACTCGCGCCGAAGCTGTCACGGAGCGCGAAGAGTTGATCGGTAACGCCACCCCGAAACTCGTAAATGGATTGGTGGGGATCGCAAATCACCTTTGTGACGATGCCAGCCCGACGAAGCCAATTGATGATTTCGATGTCGGCAGGGTTACAGTCTTGAGCCTCGTCAACGATGATTTCGCGGAAGCGGGCCGCCAGTGCTACAGACAGTTTCGCTGAAAGAGGAACATTGGAGAGATGTTCCTTGACGACAGTTCGAACATCACTGAAACCCAGCTCCCCTCGCGCCATGAAACGCGCGCGACATTGCCGCGCAACCTCCTCATATTGCGTTATCAATCGTGCCGTCTTATTCGCTGGATCGAAGCCCTCCTGCTTGGCCTTGTCCGCGATAATCGCGCCAGTCGTGCGGTCGAAGCATGAGAGGGGGATACCTTGTGCGCCCGGATAGGCTTTGACGCACCGCGCGTCCATATCAGGAATGAGCTGTGGCGCTATGGTGTGACCCGGAACACCCAATGGCGCAATAAAGAATTGCCAGATGAAGGTGTCAAAAGTACCAACGTAGTGAGGAAAGGGGGGCGACAGCAGCAATGCCTCTAGTTGGAGTCTGCGTTTGAGTTCCGAAATTGCGGCGTTCGTAAATGACAGGAAGGCCAGACCCTGCCCGGATGCTGTGTTCTTCAATTCCTTGCGTGCTCGCTCTACAAGCACTTGCGTCTTGCCTGCGCCGGGACAGGCAGAAATAAAAGCGTTTCCGCAATGTTCAATTACGCTCTTCTGTTCAAGAGTGGGAACAAACGGTCTGACGCTCATTGCACAAGCGCCTCAATCGCTTCGCGGATGTAAGCAGGAACGACGAAGGTTGCGGCACTGTTGATGGCTTCAGCCAGAAGGTGCGCAAAATCGCCCTTCCGCGTGTCCTCAAACAAGCCTTGGATAGAAGCTGCTTGGGCGTCGCCAGACAGGGCGGCAGCGGTATCCCACTTAGTCTCTGATCTGGGATGAAGCTTGAGGTAAACCTGCTTCAAGAGTTCGCCATTGCCCGCGCTGACAAGCTCGGTTTCAAGAGAGTAGGTATTTATAACGGCACGAAATAGCTCCGTGGCAACAAGTTCTGTCGCCACGGTATCCAGAGCTATCTTGCGGAGTTGACCGGCTGACGCTACACCTGGCGCTTCGCTCTTCCGGTCACCGTCTGTCACCACGACAACCTGATCAGCGATGCGAATATCGTTATATGGTGTGAGGAGTAGGCGCTGATAGCATTCGAAATCCACGCCGTCTATTGGGACGAAGACAGCACTGCGGAAGAGTCGGAGCTTTTCTGGCTTTCCGGCGAGAACGTACTTCTTGGCAATAACCGGAAGCAACAGCGTCTCGGCGATGCCTTCGACCAACAAAACTCTACCACCGAAAAGAAAGGCAGACTTTGTTACGTCCAGATAGCGGTCCACCTTGCGGCGCTCAAAATCGGGCAATGCCAATTTTTTGAGCGGGATACACCGCGTTGAACGACGGGATAGGGGTGGCGGCAAAGACGGTTCCACCACCGGGTCCACAGCATCTTCCACGAACCCAGCAGCTTGTCCCGAATCCTCTTCGTCTCCGATTGGACTGCTCACAAGCTCCCCTATACCTTCCGTCATCGTAGCAATCGGTATATCCGTGTTCGCCTCGGCGATCGCTGAAGCGAGCAACGTGACTTCGGCCTCTGTCGGTGGAGGTATGGGAACGGCATTCCTAGACACTGTGACAACGGATCGGAAGAAGACAATGTTCTTGCTGGAAACCCAAGCCGAGAGGTTCGGGGAATGGGTTGCGACAATCACTTGTAACTGCCCGGCTGGTCCCAAGTATCCTGGAAGCACGACCTTTGACTTTTCGGCTTGTTCCTCAAGAAAGCACAACACAGCAGCCTGGAGCTGCGGATGAAGATGGGCTTCCGGCTCCTCCACGAGGAAGAGCGTAAGGTCAGTATCATTCACTTTTTCCAACTCGACGGCAATGGTCGCCATGTACAACAAATTCGCATAGCCGTGGCCTGTGTAGCGTAAATCCTCAGGTTCAATGCCATGGTCGGCAAGCTTGAAACGGAGGTCTCGCGCGATGTCTATCAAAGCCTCATCCGTACTAAAGCCAAGCGATGCCGACTGACGGCGAACGCCCGCGGTTAAGGCGGTCAGACCTATATCGACGGCCCCACCGATATCTTTGAGAATCTTTTCATCCGTGTTGCGCTTGAGCCGGTCTGCCAGTTGTTGAGGGTCATCTTCACCGAGGAAATGCCTGAGCAGCGAATAGATGCGCGTTGGGTTCCCGGAGGCAAGCGCACGCTTTGCGTCACGTAGTGGCGGCAGATAGACGTGACGAATGCACTCCTGACAGCCAGCCTCTGGTGACGACTTAAGGTGCCCGGCCCAGCTAGTCGGGCGAACAGGATGGCTCCTCCTAGTCTCGTCGTAGGTGATTCCGAAGACAGCCTTATTGAGCGAGTGATCGGTGACAGCGGAAATCAGCCGTCCCTGTTGAGAAATATTGAGGGAAGCAAAGGTTGCATCGAGCTCGAACTTTCGATCCGTGCTGCCAAACCGTACATCGGTAGACTCGCAATAAATTTCTCGGCGTCCGCTCAAGGGCGTAGTAATAAGACGAATTGCATCAATGGCATTGCTTTTGCCGCCATTGTTCTCACCGACAAGAATCGTCAAATCATCGGAGAAACAAATCTGCTCGTCCTCAAAGGACCTGAAGTTCTTCAACCCTACGGTTTCGAGAAACATATGACCTCCGAAGAAGGCTCGGATTCCCCTAAAGTTAAACTGGGGCCTGACAATTCACTACGAGGCTGCATAGTCAAAGAACTTTCGCGGTTCTAGGGTCGAGGACCCGGCCAAACAATCAGTGCGGCGTCAGCCAGAAGTCCACCCCGCACCTTGATGGCTTCTTCATCCCAAGATTCAAAGAGTATCAGCGGAATATTAAGTCTTAGATTCGTGTTTGCAATGAGGAGGTCTCTCTTGCTCTTGAATGCGTAGTTCTGCGCTGCGCGATTGACGCTAAGGTTCAGTAGCGTCAGATTGCCCAGTCGGTTGACCGAATCCTGGCGATCGCTTATAGACCGTTGTCTTTCATTCAGGGGCTCACCCACTTGAACGAGCAGCTCAACATTCGCAGCTTCGGATGACGAAGCAAGCGGCGCGTTCGTCGCCTCTTGATTTGGCTCAGCAGAGATCTTGGGTAAGGGCCAATGCTCAAACCAGGAACGAGGCAGTATATGGTCGATATCGAGTTCGCTGAGATCCGGGAGCGTTGGCTCCTCGCTATGAACTGTAGACCTCAGATGTCCTTCGAGTTCTGTCAGAATCGAGCGAACCTTGGGTGCATCAAGCCGTCCGTGATATAGCGGAGCGGTCAGACAAGCACTGCGGAACTCGCCGTCCAAAGGCCAGCGGGAGGCCTCCCCGGAAAGTCCACCTAAAACTCGTCGAAGTCCCTGCGGTGTCACTCCATCGCCATAGAGCTGACGCAAGGTCGTCAAAAACACATTGTTGTAGTTCTTGAATGTCAAGTTACAGACCGCACGTCTTACAAGGTAGGAAACGAGATCATTAAACATCTCCGTCTTTGCGTCATCGGGGAGCGCTGACGACGATATCATAAGAGCTAGCGGGTAAAGGGTTGTAATGTCGTATGGGCTGATTCTTCTTCCAAATCGTGCAATGGGAGTAGTGCCTGTTCCGCCAATCAGTTCCTTGTAGTGCTTCGCATACTCAGTCAGAGTCAAGAGTTGTCTTTCAGCGGTGAGTGGCACACCGCCCTGGACTGCATACTTGCGGTATTCGAAATAGAGTCTTGAGAGATCAACTTCCTCGTGAAGTTCTGCTTGCAAAGCAGTATGGATTAGCCACTCTAGGCGCGGTTTTTTCAATCGACCGCGCCGTTGCTCTGTCGCCCAATATTCCGTTTCAAAGGGTGACCAGAGCGTGTCATAGAGAGACTCGGGATCTGCCTTATCCTCATCCGCCCGCATAAATAAATAGTTCCGTATGAGATCGGTCGCATGTAGCTGAGCGCCACGCCCATTCAACGTCTCGAAGATGATCTGCGCATCATCTTCGGGGTCCAAGATGATCGAGACGACCTTGAGGTCGTGAAGTACGGCATTGACAAGAGCGTCAACGTGGGCAGAAACATGTTCTAAATCGGCAGTCAGCCAAGTAGTGAAGGCTCGACTGAAGTACCAAAGTGCCGCAAGAGCAGTCGGATGATCTGAACCAATTTTCCTCAACTCGGCTGTTCTTGTGAAATGTGCTGGAAAGCGTGCTCGCAGTTCATCAAGATTTGGAGCAGCGAGCGCTAGCTTGTAATTGTCGCGATCACGAAATGTCGGCCATACCTTGAAAATCTCTACCGCCGGATCTCGCATGGATTGAGGATTTCCATTCTCAAAACAGGCTTTGACAATGCCAATATACGTATCATCTTCCGGGCTCTTGAGCGTCAATAAGATTGACGCTAACACGAATTGCAGCGTGGTGAGCCGCTGTTGTCCGTCGATGATGTGCAGAACATCAACCCCAACCAGTCCCACCCTCGGCTGCGGCTCAAGAACGACGGCGCCGAGGAAATGTGGTGTGGCTTTTTGATTTGCTAGGCGTGCGTCTGCTTTTTCGCGGATGTCGTCCCAGAGTTGCTCCCATTGATCCTCTAACGTCCAAACGTATGCTCTTTGATAAAACGGGACGCAATACTGGCGGCGATTCTCGAAGAGTGTCCGTACCGTTATCGTTTCCGATTTCATTTCGCTCCTGTTTGATATTCCACTTTATGCCAAGAATTCGCTGCAGACTATGTGCGGTACAGTGACCTGACGGTCGCTACGGACTTGTTCCTGCTGCTGACTGAGACGATGTTGGTCGTAGATGCTTCTAAGTCGAGCAAAGAGCGCGTCGCCCGTGAGTTTGTGATTTCGAACCCGCCTCAACTCAGTCTGTACTGCTGCCGTTAGAGAATTTGAGTTATAAGCTCGCTGCAATATCGCAACGTCGGTTCGCCGGGGCTCATCTTCATCGAAGGTAGTTACAAATGCCTTCAACTCTTGACTGATGTATCGTTGCCCCACGCTCTGAGATGTGCTGTGGTCAAGCGAAGTCTTGCGGTGCGCTACCTCCCCCGCGAACAGTTCATAGACCTTCATGATCGAAGAGTTGTACTCGGTGGGTAACGGCAAGGCTGGCTCAGAGGGTGTACATTTGAGCCGTCCAAGGATCGTAGAAGCATCTCTCGTCTCGATCTGCCCCTGCGAGTCAACGAAGAAGAGCTGCTGGAAATCTCCTGCTTGGCACAGAACGAACATTCCTGGATGAAGAGAGTTCATGCCTGAGCGAATGCCATCGCGCAAAGCAGCAATTCGTTCAAACTCTGCGGGATTTTCTGCCCGTAGTTGACGCAGGACACCTTCAGCTTCTCCGAGTCCCATCGGCTCATCCGACTCGAATAAATCCAGATTGGCGGGCTGGTTGTCGTAAATCGCGTACATCGCTTCTTCGTTGACTCGTTCCGTCGGGTCCAAGATGGCTGAATCCTCACCGATAGTCTCTTGGATTTCGGCAATTCGACGCTCTAGGCGTTGGCGTAGCCCCAGATTCTGCTCGATCCCCAACTCAGGCAGGAAGTTGAGACCATAAACCTTGTCATGCGTACTGCCGATACGGTCAATTCGACCAAATCGCTGAATGAGACGAAGTGGATTCCAATGCAAGTCATAGTTGATGATCGTGTCGCAATCCTGCATATTCAGGCCTTCGGATAGCACGTCTGTCGCAATCACGGTGTTTAGTTCGGACTCGCCTGACGGTGGCTTATAGTCCGGGTTCGCAAGAGGAGAAAATCTTCCCACTAAACGGAACTTGCTCTTGGAGGTGCTTCCGGTGATTACGTCTACATCGGCCCGGCCCTTGCTGTTTAAGTGCTCGAATAGATAGTCCGCTGTGTCGGCATACTGAGTAAAAATTAGTCTTTTTCCACTGTTGAGGGTAGCCTCTGGCAACAAGGCAAGCAGCTTCTGAAGTTTCGCATCATGCTCAGGTGTAATTGGTTGAACCTTAGCCAGCACCTCTTCTAGCACCTTGATATCATGCGCTACGTGTTGTTTGAGGAGATCGAAATGGAAGTCTACTGGCAAATACTTCTCGGATGCTTCCTGCAGCGCATCCATGAAGTCCTGTTCCTCATAATCGTCTGTCTGGTAGAGCATCGACTGGGCTAGTTCTCCAGCGGGAACCATGCCCGCTTCGAGAGCCATTAAGAATCGACGGTTGCTTTCGAGAAATCGCCCGACTGTCTTACGAAAGGCTTCCACGCTCGACTCGAATCGCTTGAAGAGGAGCACGCGGGCAAGACCGCGCAAGTTAGGCCCAGTGGATTTGAGATTTTTGTAGGGCTCTCGACTCGCTGCGGAATCCTTCACATAGCGGAAGAGGCCATATCGAGCATAGGTCAACTCACTGTCATAGTTCTTCGGTAGCTTGCTCTTCTCCTTCCTCGGCTTGCCGAGATGGGCGCGAAGCTCCTGATAGAGGCCTTGATAGGTCTTCTCGATGCTGTATTCGACTGTTTGAAGCTCACGGCGCGGAAAGAACTGATTCTTCCCGTTCACCTTGACATAAGCGCGCCGCTGCCCCTTAAGATAGGGCGCGAAGTTTGCGGCATCGACCCGCTCGTTCGTTCCCGAGTCGAAACCGTAGTAACGCAGAACAAAGTTGCGCGTTCGACGGATTAGGACATGGGTGAGAAGGTCTGGAAGATTTCGCTCCTGCTTCTCAATCATGGCAAAGAAGCGACGGAGGTCTGGTGGGTCTATTGGAAGATCCGTCTTGTCCGTTGGATGAAAGAGCTTGATTTGGTTGAAGACATCCCATGCGGTTCGGTTTCGTGGCGTAGCAGTCAATAAGCAACACCGACGATTGGGGTCGCCGGCCATGTAGTCGGACACCAGGCGATATCGTTGAGTGCCAACATTACGCAGATTATGGCTTTCGTCTATGAGCAAAAAATCGCGGTCTGCGTAGATATCGTCGTCGAGGAGGAAGTTCTCTCCGTCCTCGCCTGAGGTCAACATTCCCATAGACACGACTTGAGCGTTTAGGTCGTAGTCGTGGCTGTATCGCTCCCACATTTGTACGAGCGTCGCGGGACATAGAATGACGGCGCGCCTACGTTCTGTTCGCTCGAAATGTTTGACGATGGCAGCACCGATAAAACTCTTGCCAAGCCCAACAACATCGGCCACGAAGACGCCTCTATTCCTACGAATCATCGCGGTAGCCTGGCGTACCGCGTCTTGCTGAAAATCTGTCAGTTTGCGGAAGATATCGTCATCCCACAGCAGATTGCCGGGGGCCGCTTCCTCTAGCCGGGTCTTCACCAGCGAGTACAGCGTCTTCATGTAGATGTCGTAGGGCGTTGCGGCTGCGAGAGCCCAACTCTGTTTCATCTCGTCCATCAGGGATTCGTCAAAGTCTTGCGACTCCTCCCAAAGCGTATCGAACCAAGAGCAAAGCTCATCGTGATTGTTATTGCCGCTCACGACGACGTTCAGCTCCGTGTTGTGGGAGATTCCAGCAAGCGAAAGATTGGAAGAGCCGACAACCGCAATGCCTTTCTCGTGCTTCTCGATCGGATGCCCCAGCAGGTTGAAGGTGTCTCCGTAGGTGAAGATGTAGGCCTTAGCGTGCATCCTGCCTTTGGTGTAGACACGAACCTTGAGCCGCTTCTCCTCGATCATGCGAACGAGGACGTGAACGGTCTCCTCCGCGATGTCGGTTTGGTCCATCAGCTCGATAGCAGAACGGACGTTCTCCGCAGTCACCGCAGCCATCGCTTGCTTGTCGGATTTCTTCCGGTAGTTGTCCTCTTCGAGTTCTTCATGTACCAGACTCAACCGGCGATGTCCTTCGGCCATCTGCTCCAACGTCCGAGAGTTCGTGGTGCTGCCAATCAGCAGCTTCAGTTCCTTCACATGGCCAAGTTGTTTCGATATGCTCTCAAGGCCGGAGACGAAGAAGTATCCTACGGCGAAACGTGCAAGCTCGGTCTGACCGAGCATCGTCGTAATGCTATCGACGAGCTTGGCGTTGCGGTTGTCGATGATGTCGTGGTTTGGCATTATGCTCCCACCTCGGTCAGCACCGAAGTCGAGTTCCTTAGTTGGGCAACTTCCGAAGGGGTCAGGCTATACAAGCGAAATACTATTTCGTTCACTTCTTCCTCAAGTTCGCTTGTATCGGCGTTGTCATGCGTGGCCTTTGCTTCGATCAAGCGGTCTGCGAGTGAGACCAACGAGTCGTGTTCCTTCCGTTCCGACGCAGAGTTCATATCGATGCGGCGAATCGGAAGCTCAGAGAGAAATTGGGTGAAGTAGCGAAAAAAACCACCTCTAAGAGGTGTACTGATCCGTCGCCAATAGAAGTCAAGAAGACTGCTGTTGAGCAGAGCCAAGAAATATTTTGGTGACTCCTCAACTGATTGTCGTAATGTGATGCCATAGCCTCCGCCGAACGCGAAAGTCCCATGCTCGTCGTATGCGAAAGACGCTCTAGCGGCAATATCGGGTACCAATAATTTCGGACGTGACATCAGGTCTATGTTCTTAGGATAGACATACGCGTACCAATCTGGTCTATCCATCTTCCCATCCTCGCGCTGGCAAAGAACAGCCTTGTTCTCTTTCAAGTAAGCCCAGGTCTTCGGAAATAATTCTTTGTAGCGGGCCGGACTGATGAGCTCGATACCTCTCGAATCGACGCTATATGGGACGATTACAATTTTCTCTGTGGCTTCGATTTCATATGGCCTAATATTTCGACCTTGGAGAAACCGTTGCGTGGCTTTCTTTTCGAGGGTTACTTCGCGTTCAAGTTCCTTAGAACTCGCCGTAACCTTTACGCGATTCTGATTTAGAACTCGCAGAACATATACCTCGTTCGCACTCGTTCTCAATCCTTGAGCCATCCCGGCGGCAACGCTTGCCAGTTTGTCGGGCATTGATTGCAGACGCTCAAAGAGACTTGCGCTAGCAGATATATCGAAGTTCCACGGTTGACTGGAAAACCTTGAATAGGCAATCTGGGTCGAAATGCCGTGGCCTAAAGCACTCCACTTCTCAATATCCGCTACTGTCTCCCATTTGCATTCATCAACAGGCTTCTTTGATAAAAACAGAAGGCACACATAGCTCGTAGCTGCAGAGAAAACCTGCAAGTCTCCAAAATGGACGATGTGTTGAAGGTGGCGACCGTCCGACAGAAGCCCTCGAAGTGGCTCGCCGTACTGAGCATTGAAGAACTTGTGAGGAAGAATGTATGCAAACTCGCCAAGGGGCTTTAGAAGTTGCAAGCCCCTTTCGACAAACACGACGTAAAGATCGTAGTTGCCCTTCTTGGCAGAGATGAAATTCTTCTTTAGGTGAGGAAGTAGCTCTGGTGACACCCTCGATAACTCCTGAAGCCGAACATACGGAGGATTGGCCAATACGATGCTGAAGCCACCTTCAACAAAGACCTCTGCAAAGTCAATGACCCAATCAAAACCTTCGGTCTTGCGATTGCTGAAGACCATGATGTCATGTCGTAGGGTTTCAACTTGAGACCGGAGGGTTTGCTTTTCCGCATGATGCGCAACGAGGTACTTGCGTTTTAGTTCGAGAAACTGGTCGACGAGAGGCTGCTGGAGACCCATCTGCAATGCTTTTGGACTCGGCGAACTAATGCTGTCTCCCACCTCAATTTTGTAATCAAGGTTTGGAAGGGGTTCGGGAGCTGGACCATCGAAGTCGACCGCAAGCGAAAGCCATAATCTGAGGCGTGCAATGTTGACGGCGAACTCTGCGATGTCTACCCCGTAGATGTTTGTTTGGATGATGTCTAGCTTCCGCTGGTACATCGTCTTTTGGTCCACATGTCGGGTCTGAAAGAGGCATTGGCGAAGATCTAACAACTCATGCATCATGCCAAGTAAATATGCTCCAGACCCACAAGCCGGATCGCATACCGTCACAGTCCGCAGTGCGTTTAGGACGGCCTCAGCATCATGTATGTCATCTGGCTCATGCCGATCAACGAATCTCTCTAACGCACTACTCTGTTCTGCCGATACGCTCTTCGCCAAATATCCCTTTAGCGCTTCGCGGCACATAAAGCTGACAACGGGTTTCGGCGTGTAATAGCTGCCGCTATCATGCCTTCCGGTCACAAGTTCCTCAAAGATTTTCCCAAGCATCTCCGGGTCAACGGCGATTTCAACATCGAGAGGGGTACTCTCGGTGATGGTGAAGTTGAACGCCTCGAAGAGGCCGTCCGCCTTATCAAATATCTGTTTGAAGGGGTCGTCTGTAATGCGCACCTTGGAATCTTTGTCTTCGTCGGTTTCCTCGAAGAGACCTCCGTTTAGGTATTTCACCTTGCCGATTGTCGCCTCAACCGCGCCACCTCCGCCCTGGAGAACAATCCCAGCGCGCTCATTGTTCAGAGCGGCAAATAGGAGCCGCAGTCTGTCGGTGTAGAAGTTCTTACCGTCCTGTTTTAGTTTGCCGTGCGATGCCCAGAGCGCGGCGAGATAGTCCGTGCTGCCGTCAATGGTCAGCCATCCTTTCTTTTGAATGAAGCGCAGGAACATGAGGCGATTGAAGAGGCGTTGAGTAAAGAGGTGGCGGCGATCCTGCTCCTCATCACTGGTGCCGAAGCCCTTGACGGCATCGCGCATGACCTCGAAGACGCGCTTGTACTCGTCGAAGAAGGACTTGGAGACCTTAGCCACATCGAAGGCCTCGTCATGCCGGTCTTGGATGTTTTGCGCCGTGACGCCGAACAGGCCGGCGTCAATCGTCTGGATGTCGAGCATGGACAGACGTTCTGCGGCTGTACGCATCCGCTCCTGCGGGCCAATCGTGATGCGGCGGTAGAGGCGACGCTTCTGGTTGTTCTCCCACTTAACGTTGACGAAGTGGAAGTTGGTTTGCGTCTTGTCTGAGAAGACGAACAGGGCGTAGGGGTATTGCTTGAGGAGCTGAGGAATGACGGTACGCTCATCCGTCAACTTGAGCTTTTCAGCAGCGAGCTGGGCATAGACGACATAGAACTCGCCCGCCGCTCTGCCGTAGAGCCTGGGATCTTGGGCGAGGGCGACCTGCGCTGGCTCCGGCCATTCCTTACGCGACACTGGCTCGTTCAGGGGATCGTAGTTGAGCTGCGCCAGCAGCTCACGCAGTGGCCCGGTGCCCTTGAAACTCTCAAGAATCTGGAGAACCGTCTTTTTCTCAGCAAGTTGTATATCCGGCACGGCTTTCCCTCGATCCTGAAAGGCACACGGAATCTGCTATATGCAACACAGATTGTTGCCTCGGGTGGTCTTCAACATCATAGCGTTGCCGTTGAGCTTATGAAGGGGTGGGTAATCTGATACGCCACTTCCCGAGGACGAAAGGACGACGTTCGGCTGGCGCGTCGCGGCCCAAATCTTCAACAGTCCAGAGCAGGTTCGAGCACTTTACGCCCCCCGATGTATCATAGAGAAGAAAAGGCGAAAGCGAACCTGGGCCTTTTGGTGATCTATTTAACCCCACCCTTGGGAGCACAAAGGCAGCTATTCGAATCGTTCCGTGCTTGAACGGCTGCTTTGGGCAATAATTGTCGCTACGGGAGACAGGCATGGCAACGAATGACGAACGGATTGTCACGCTCAATGTTCAAGAGGACTTTGCGGAGAAACTGACGACCGGGCGCCCGGTGCAGG
>NZ_FZOU01000004.1 GCF_900188085.1 Granulicella rosea | reverse complement strand
CACACGCCGGTCGCGATGGAGAAGGGTCTGCGCTTCGCCATCCGTGAGGGTGGACGTACCGTCGGCGCGGGCACGATCTCCGAGATCATCAAGTAGCGCTGCTAGTGGTTAGTTGTTCGTGAGTAGTGTTAGCAAATCGAGGGCTGCCGTTCGGTGTAGAGGTTGATCGGCGGCAGCCACTCCAAGCGATCTTTGAACTAAGAAAGAGACTTACCATGGCTGGACAGAGAATCAGAATTCGTTTGAAGGCATATGACTACCGCGTGCTGGACCAGTCGACCGGCGAGATCGTCGAGACGGCAAAGCGCACGGGAGCCCAGGTTGCGGGTCCCATCCCGCTCCCGACCATGAAGAACAAGTATTGCGTTCTGCGTTCGCCCCACGTAGACAAGAAGTCGCGCGAGGCCTTCGAGATCCGCACGCACAAGCGCCTGATCGACATCCTCGAGCCCACGCAGCAGACGGTGGACGCGCTCATGAAGCTCGATCTTCCCGCCGGCGTCGATGTCGAAATCAAGACGGTTCAGAAGTAGTTCGAAGATAACGAAAGATAAACCCCGGCAGTGCCTCAACTTACTCAGTCGAAGGCATGATGAGGAAAGGAAGCAACAATGTCAGTAATCGGTATTCTCGGTAAGAAAATCGGCATGACCCAGATCTTCGATGAGCGCGGCGACGTTCATCCGGTCACCGTTCTCAAGGCAGGCCCCTGCGTGATCACGCAGCTCAAGACGCTGGCGAATGATGGTTACGAAGCTGCACAGATCGGCTATGTCGATTTCGTCAAGGCCTCGCGCGTCACCAAGGCGATGAACGGTCACTTCGCGAAGTCGAATGTACCCCCGGTCAAGGTCATCAAGGAAGTTGGCTTTGAGGCTGGTTCCGAAGTAAAGGCTGGCGATCGCGTTCTGGTCGACATCTTCGAGAACGAGCGTTTTGTCGATGTCATCGGCACCTCGAAGGGCCGCGGCTTCGCAGGCGTCATTCGCCGCCACGGCTTCGGTGGCGGACCCAAGTCTCACGGTCACATGTTCCAGGTGCAGGGTTCGATCGGCGCTTCTTCGTTCCCCTCGCGCGTCTTCCCGGGCCAGCGCATGCCGGGTCACATGGGCGCGGTGCAGATTACCGTACGCAACCTCCGCATCCGCGCGATCGACGTTGAGGACAACCTCATCCTCGTCGAAGGCGCGGTACCCGGACATCGCGACGGCTTCGTGCTGATCTCGAAGGCCAAGACCCCGCCGCGCGAGCGTCGTGGATTCGCCGGAGCCGCCACGAAGGACGCTCTGAAGGCTTCGAAGAAGGCTGCTCCGAGCAAGAAGAAGTAAAGAAAGACGACAAAGAGCTTTTAGTTTTTTGTTTCAATGGTTATACCGAGCCGCCGGATTCGCGGACAAGCAAAGGGAAGGCCCACCGCATCGATGGTGGGCAAGAAGAGAGAGTTACGATGGCAAGCATCAACGTAGTCAATCTCGCTGGGACCAAAGTCGGGGAGTTCGATCTCCTCGACGAGGTCTTCCCGGCGGAGATCAACGATGGTCTGCTCTGGGAGGCCGTGAAGCACTACCGCGCGGCTCTGCGCCAGGGTACGGCGGCAACGAAGACCCGTAAGAACGTCTCGGGTGCGGGCAAGAAGCTGTGGAAGCAGAAGGGGACCGGCCGCGCACGCGTCGGCTCCATCCGCACCCCGCTCTGGCGTGGCGGCGGCACGGTCCACGGACCTCAGCCGCGCAGCTATGAGTATCAGTTCCCGAAGAAGAAGCTGATGGGCGCGCTCCGCTCGGCCATCGCCGCGAAGATCGCCGACGGCAAGTTCACGATCGTCGACTCGTTCGCCGTCGCCGAGGGCAAGACCAAGCTGTACCGCACGGCGCTGAACAAGCTCGAAGCCGGTAAGACCACGCTGCTGGTCGAGTCGAGCCGCAAGCTGGACGAGAACCTTTACCTGGGCTCGCGCAACCTGCAGGGCGTGGAGCTGGTTCTGAGCTCCGAGGTTCACCCGTATGACCTGCTTCGCTACGAGCATGCGATCTTCTCGAAGGACGCGCTCGAAGCCATTCAGGAGACGCTGAAGAAGTCCGTCTCCAAGCGTCAGCTCGCTGCGCAGAAGGAGGTTGCATAATGCCTACCCTCTATACCGTAATCCGTCGTCCGGTCATCACCGAAAAAGGCATGACCGTCAAGGAAGTCCAGAACACCCTGGTGTTCGAGGTCGACCTGAAGGCGACCAAGACCGAAGTGAAGCAGGCTGTCGAGACCTTGTTCAAGGTCAAGGTCAACGGCGTTCGCACCGCGATCGTCGAAGGCAAGGAGCGTCGCCGTGGCCGTTACGCCGGCTACCGCCCCGACTGGAAGAAGGCTTATGTCCGTCTCGCTGAAGGACAGAAGATGCCTGAGTATCTCAACAGCATCTAAGCGCAGTTCTTAGTTGCTAGTGATTAGCAAATTAGTAAAGACAAGATGGACCTAACTGGAGAGTGGCCCCCGTGTGGGGCCTGCCAGGAGAATGGAATAACGATGCCGATTAAATCTTTTCGACCGATTACCCCGACGCTGCGCTTCCAGACGAAGCTCGTCAACGACGACATTACGACGAACGAGCCGTACAAGCCGCTTCTGGGCGTAAAGCCGCGCACCGGTGGACGTAACAGCTCCGGCGCCATGACCATCCGCCACCAGGGCGGCGGTCACAAGCAGAAGCTGCGCCTGATCGACTTCAAGCGCGACAAGTTCGGTATCCCCGCAACCGTCGCGACCATCGAGTACGACCCGAACCGCAGCTCGCGCATCGCGCTGGTGCATTACGCGGATGGTGAGAAGCGCTACATCATTCAGCCGGTCGGTCTGACGGTTGGGCAGAAGATCATGAGCGGCCCCGATGCCGATATTCTCGTCGGCAACGCACTGCCGCTCAAGAACATCCCGATCGGTACAATCGTTCACAACATCGAGCTGCGTCCCGGTAAGGGCGCGCAGATGGCCCGCTCGGCCGGCGCACAGGTCAACCTGATCGCCAAGGAAGGCGCATACGCGCTGCTGAAGCTGCCCTCCGGTGAGACCCGCAAGGTTCTGGTCGAGTGCATGGCGACCATCGGCCAGGTAGGCAACACCGATCACGAGAATGTGACGATCGGTAAGGCCGGCCGCAACCGCTGGAAGGGTATTCGCCCCGCCAACCGCGGTGTCTCGATGAACCCCGTCGATCACCCGCACGGCGGTGGTGAAGGTAAGACCTCCGGCGGACGTCACCCGGTAACTCCGTGGGGCCAGCCGACCCGTGGATACAAGACCCGCAACAACAAGCGGACCGACGTATTCATCGTGAAGCGCCGTCAGAAGTAAGTCGTTGTAGTTGGTTAGTCGCTAGTTGTTAGTGGTTAGCTTCTGTAGTTCGTGACTTGTAGCAGCACCAAAGGGCAACACCAAGTCTCGCACCTAAGAGATTCGTCGTATTCAGCATGTAACAGGAAATATGGAGTAAGGACATATGTCACGTTCCGCCAAGAAGGGCCCTTTCATCGACGGCCATCTCCTGACCAAGATCACGGTCATGAATCAGACAAACGACAAGAAGGTTCTGCGCACCTGGTCGCGTCGTTCGACCATCTTCCCGGAGATGGTCGGACACACGATCGCGGTGCACAACGGCCGCAAGTTCATCCCGGTGTATGTGACCGAGAACATGGTCGGCCACAAGCTGGGCGAGTTCTCCGCTACCCGCACGTTCAAGGGTCACTCCGCACGCGCCGGCGAGACCTCGGCGAAGCCGAAGAGCTAAGCCGCACCGTTCCAGTAACCAGATAGTATTCGCCGTTACGAAACGGCAGGAAGTCTCCGAAGGACGAAGATCATGGCTAAGGCAGTTGCACCAATTCGAGAGTTTCGCGCTGAAGCAAAGTTTCAGCGCACCAGCCCGCAGAAGGCGAAGCTGGTCCTTGACACCATCAAGGGCCTGCGCGTCGAGGCTGCCATCAATGCAGTTCACTTCAGCACCAAGCGCATGGCTCCGGTGATTGAGAAGGTGTTGCAGTCCGCGATCGCGAACGCAGCGCACCTCTCGAGCGAGCAGGGCTTGGATGTCGATGTCGACAACCTGTTTGTGAAGACCGCCGTCGCCAACGAAGGCCCGCGCCTCAAGCGCATTCGGCCTGCGCCGATGGGTCGCGCGTTCCGCTACCAGCGCCGTCTCTGCCACATCATTGTGACGGTAGCCGAGAAGCCGGTCGTCGAGCAGGGCGTCAAGAAGTCGGCGCCCGCGACCCCGGCAACCAAGGCGGCAGGCAAGCCTGCGGCAAAGAAGCCGGCAGCCAAGAAGGCCGCCACCAAGAAGCCGGTCGCCGCGTAGTTCGCAGCCTCCATTCAGGGTAAGATTAAAGTTTCGGAACATAGGCCGCCGGCTCAACCGGAGAGGGCCTGGAGTAAAGGGAAGCTATGGGACAGAAAGTCCATCCGTATGGGTTTCGCCTCGGCATCAACAAGCCGTGGAAGTCGCGCTGGTTTGTAGAGCGTGGCTATGACAAGCTGCTTGTCGAGGACGTCAAGCTCAAGGCCGAGCTGCGCGAGAAGCTGAAGGCCGCCGGCGTATCGTCGGTCGAGGTCGAGCGTCCGGGCAACAAGCTGCGCCTGATCATCCGCACCGCGCGTCCGGGCATCATCATCGGTCGCAAGGGCGCCGAGATCGACAAGCTGAAGGCAGACATTCAGAAGCGCACCTCGCGCGAGGTCTTCATCGACATCCTCGAGGTCAACAAGCCGGAGCTCGATGCTCAGCTTGTCTCCGAGGCGATCGCTCTGCAGCTCGAGAAGCGCGTCAGCTTCCGTCGCGCGATGCGCAAGTCGGTCGATTCGGCTCTGCGTTTCGGCTGCAAGGGTATCAAGGTCCGTGTATCGGGCCGTCTGAACGGCA
The DNA here is from genome assembly GCF_900188085.1 of Granulicella rosea. Taxonomy (GTDB): domain Bacteria; phylum Acidobacteriota; class Terriglobia; order Terriglobales; family Acidobacteriaceae; genus Edaphobacter; species Edaphobacter rosea. Next base: position 529,270 of record NZ_FZOU01000004.1, on the reverse strand, counting down.
ACGAAATTGCGCGTTCGGAGTGGTATCTGCAGGGCCGTCTGCCGCTGCACACGCTGCGTGCGGACATCGACTACGGCTTCTCCGAGGCGCACACCACCTACGGGATCATCGGCGTCAAGACCTGGGTCTACCGCGGCGATATCTACGAGGCGCGCAAGCGTCGCGACCAGGGTGCATCCACCCCGGTGACCACGGGCGCCTTCACGGCATAAGCAATTTTCCCGGCTCTGCCGGAGAACGACTACGTTCGGGCGAGTACGCCTCGCCCGAACCTCTAAGAGGGTTTCATCATGTTGATGCCAAAGAAGGTAAAGTTCCGCAAGCAGCAGCGCGGCCGTATGAAGGGCAAGGCCTGGCGTGGCTCCGATCTCTCGTTCGGCGACTACGGCCTGAAGGTCATGGAGTGCGGTTACATCACCGACCGCCAGATCGAGGCAAGCCGTATCGCGATGACGCGTTTCATCAAGCGTGGCGGTAAGGTCTGGCTCCGTCTCTTCCCGGACAAGCCGATCACGAAGAAGCCGGCCGAAACCCGTATGGGTAAGGGCAAGGGCGCTCCGGATCACTGGGTTTGCGTCGTCCGTCCTGGCCGCATCCTGTTCGAGATGGAGGGCGTTACGCCCGAGCTCGCGAAGGAAGCGATGCGCCTGGCGGCTCACAAGCTGCCGCTGAAGACGAGCTTCGTCCAGCGCCACGACGTCAAGGTCACCGTAGCCGCGAAGTAGTTCCGGCCGCACTGTTGAAGATTGAAGAAGGATAATCATGGAACTCGAAAAGATCCGCACACTGAGTGACGAAGAGTTGGTGAAGGCCGAGCTGAGCGCGGCTGAGCAGCTCTTCCGTCTCCGCTTCCAGAAGAGCCTCGGCAACCAGGAGGGCATCAAGAAGCTGCGTGTCCTCAAGCTGGATATCGCCCGCTCGAAGACTGTTGCCCGCGAGCGCGTCATCGCCGCCGACAAGGCAGCCAACCCCGCGGTGGTGAACGCCGCTCCGGCCAAGAGCACCCGCACCGACCGCAAGAAAGCGAAGAAGGCATAACTATGACCGAGACCAATACCACTCCGGCGACCGCCACCACGGCTGAGCCCACAACGCGCCGCAACGAGAAGGTTGGGATCGTCGTCTCGACCAAGATGCAGAAGACGATCGTCGTTGAGATCGAGATGCGCAAGGCGCACCCCAAGTACAAGCGCGTCATGAAGTCGAACAAGAAGTTCTACGCGCATGACGAGCAGAACTCGGCTCGCCTGGGCGATGTCGTCCGCATCCGCGAGGCGCGTCCGCTCTCGAAGCTGAAGCGCTGGTCGCTTGAGGAGATCGTTCGCCGTTCTTCTCTGTCGGACGTCAAGGATGTCGCTCCGGTCGCCGTCGAAGCCAAGTAGTTCAGGGAATAGGGACTAGGGATTGAACCCAAGCCCTTTGTGTTGACGGAGCCCCTGCGGCTCCGAGGAGATTGAAATGTCAGTACAAATGCGTACCATCCTTGAAGTGGCCGACAACTCCGGCGCCCGCAAGCTGCAGGTCATCCTGCCGCTTGGTGGCGGCCTGGGCAAGAAGGCCGGCCTCGGGGACGTCGTGACGGCTGCGGTGAAGGAAGCTTCGCCCGACGGCACGGTCAAGAAGGGCAAGGTCGTCAAGGCTGTGATCGTACGTCTGCGCAAGGAAGCGCGTCGCCGCGATGGCACGTACATCCGGTTCGACTCGAACGCTGCCGTGGTGATCAACGACGGTAACGAGCCGGTCGGCACCCGCGTCTTCGGACCGGTCGCCCGTGAGCTGCGCGAGAAGAAGTTCCTCAAGATCGTCTCGCTGGCCCCCGAAGTCATCTAGTTTTCGGCTGTGAGTTCCGGCTCGCAGCTCGCCTTTTCGCACCATTCACCTGCGGAGCAAGTCCGCAAGGCCGTCCGGCGGAAACAGCCGGCGGATACGGAGTAACACGATGCCTACCAAGTTCAAGCCTGTTGTGAAGTCGAAGATCAAGATCAAGCGCAACGACGAAGTCATTGTCATCGCCGGTAAGGATAAGGGCAAGAAGGGCCGCGTTCTGCGCGTGCTCGCCGACAAGAACCGCGTCCTGGTCCAGGGCGTGATGATGATGAAGAAGCACGTGAAGCCGAACCCCCAGAAGAACATCCAGGGTGGCATCGCGGAGCAGGAAGCGACGATCCACATCTCGAACGTGCAACTGGTCGACGGTGAAGGCAAGGCAACGAAGGTTGGAACGCGCGTCGAAGGCGATAAGAACGTCCGCTACGCGAAGACCACCGGCGCGGCGCTCCCCGTCAAGAAGTAACTCTCTGGTTTGTCGGAACGTCGATAGAAATTCCAGTTTAACTGGAATTTCTATCGACATGCGGTGCGTCCGGCCTGTACACTAGGAAACTGTGTGCCAAAGGCGCACGGCTGCACTCAATGCAGTAACGGTTCACCCCACGAAACGGTAAACGCGAAGTCGAGTTCCCGGCCCAGGCCGAACCACCCAGGGAAGACCCTCTTCACTACTCCGAACACCGTGGAGAAAGCGAAATTCCATCATGGCGTCACGTCTGCGTGAAAAGTACGACTCCGAAATCAAGGAGTCGGTGAAGAAGGAACTCGGCATCACCAATGCAATGGCCGTGCCGAAGCTCGAAAAGATCGTCATCAACATGGGTCTGGGCGAAGCGACCCAGAACGTGAAGATTATCGATCCGCTGGTGGCCGACCTGGCCGCGATTACCGGCCAGAAGCCGGTGACGACCAAGGCGAAGAAGTCGATCGCGCAGTTCAAGGTGCGTGAAGGCATGCCGATCGGCGCGATGGTCACCCTGCGCGGCGATAAAATGTACGAGTTTCTCGATCGCCTGATCTCGGTGGCTCTGCCCCGCGTCCGCGACTTCCGCGGCGTGTCGTCCAAGAGCTTCGACGGTCGCGGCAACTACACGCTGGGTCTGCGCGACCAGCTGATCTTCGCTGAAATCGACTACGCGAAGGTCGACAAGACCAAGGGTATGAACGTGACCATCGTCACGACCTCGCCCGACGACAACGGCGCTCGCACCCTGCTGAAGGCCTTCGGTATGCCCTTCCGCGTTGGCGCCTAAGATTCAACGACACTCCCCTGAGCGGTAGCCGCTCGGGGGATAAGGTTTCAAAGAAGATAGGATAGTCCAGATCATGGCAACTACTGCAAAGCGCGTCAAAGACGCCCGCGTCCCGAAGTTCAAGTCTCGCCAGCACAACCGCTGCCAGCTCTGCGGCCGTCCTCGCGCGTTCCTCCGCAAGTTTGGCGTATGCCGTCTCTGCTTCCGCTCGCTCGCTCTCAAGGGTGAGATTCCGGGCGTCGTCAAGTCGAGCTGGTAGTTTTCACGGGCCGAGGCTTCCGCTTCGGTCCCGCTTTACCGCAGCAAACACTCCCGCTGGTTCTCGAAGAGACACTTCGGGCGAACGGGGAGTGTCATTGGAGATGGAATGAATCTGACCGACCCTGTAGCAGACTTTTTGACCCGCATCCGTAACTCCATGCGCGCCCGCCACCAGAAGCTGGACGCTCCTGCCTCGAAGCTGAAGAGCGAGATCGCCCGTATCCTGAAGGAAGAGGGCTATATCGCGAACTACAAGGCGACCGAGGAAGACGGCCAGAAGGTCATCCGCGTTTACCTGAAGTACGGCCCGAACAATGAGGCTGTCATTCGCGACCTGAAGCGCGTCTCGCGCCCCGGCTGCCGCGTATATCTCGGCAAGAACGAGATCCGCCGCGTACAGGGTGGTCTTGGTATCTCGATCATGACGACGCCCAAGGGTGTCATGACCGGCCGCCAGGCGCGCCGCGAAGGTGTTGGCGGAGAGCTTCTCGCTGAGGTCTGGTAACTTCAACGGACTTTGGGAGATCGCGCGTAGTTGGCCGATAGCTCCTTGCCGAAGTCTGGTAGACCTGGCCTGGTAATTTCACGTATTTAGTTCGACAGCGGCTCAGGCCGCCGGCTGCAGTGGAAGGTCGGGATGCTCGCATGCATCCCGACCAGACTCGCAAGCCACCCAAGGAAATCTCATGTCCCGTATTGGTAAGAAGCCGATCGCGCTGCCCGCAGGCGTCAAGTACACGATCGAAGATGGCAAGTTCAACGTCACCGGGCCCAAGGGCAAGGTCTCCGCGCTGATCGCGACCGGTATCACGGTCGTCGAGAAGGACGGTCACCTGATCGTTGAGCGTGAGAACGATAAGCTCTCGGGCTTCCACGGCCTCACCCGCGCCCTGGTCTTCAACGCCGTCACCGGCGTGACCACCGGCTGGACGAAGGATCTCGACATCGTCGGCATCGGTTATCGCGCCGAGCTGAAGGGTAAGGGCATGGTCGTATTCACGCTCGGCTACTCTCACCCGATCGAGTTCCCGCTGCCCACCGGCATCGAAGTCACCATCGATCCCAAGCAGCTCCACCTGACCATCGCAGGCATCGATCGCCAGCAGGTCGGACAGGTCGCCGCCGACATGCGCTCGCTGCGCAAGCCGGATCCCTACAAGAACAAGGGCGTTCGCTACACCGGCGAGAAGCTGAAGAAGAAGGTCGGAAAGACGGGCGCGAAGTAACTCCGAGATGCCGGGGCCAAAGCAGCATGAAGAACCTGCTGCTCTGGCTCCCGCTTCTCCGGTGCCGCCTCGGCTCTACCGGCCTAAGTACCGTGCCCCGATCCTAAGGATCTCGACCCGGTGCCCAAAACATTACCGAACGTCCGCAGCACTCTGCGTACGCCACTAGGAAGGAATCACCATGATCAAGCCCCGCGAACGTAACGTAATCCGCCAGCGCGTCCACACCCGCATCCGCGAGAAGATGTCCGGCACCGCCGAGCGTCCCCGCCTCAATGTGTACCGCTCGCTCAACCACATCTACACCCAGCTGATCGACGATCTCAACGGCGTGACGATCGCCGCTGCCTCTTCGATGACCAAGAAGGGTGAAGAGGCCGTCTACGGCGGCAACATCGAGGCCGCCAAGCTGGTGGGCAAGCTCATCGCCGAGCGCGGTATCGAGAAGGGCGTCAAGAAGGTCGTATTCGACCGTGGCGGCTACCTGTATCACGGTCGCGTGAAGGCTCTCGCAGAGGCCGCACGCGAGGCTGGACTCGACTTCTAAGCAGTAGCCACCCCACAAGTTTCGATTTAGACAGGATAAATACTATGGCAATCCGCAAGAAACTCGACGCCAACCGCCTCAACCTCAAGGACGAGGTTGTTTCGATCAACCGCGTCACGAAGGTCGTCAAGGGCGGTAAGAACATGTCGTTCGCGGCTCTGGTCGTCATCGGCGACCCGGCTGAAGGCGTGGTCGGCTACGGCTCCGGCAAGGCGAAGGAAGTTCCCCAGGCGATCCGCAAGGGCATCGAAGCCGCCAAGAAGAACCTCTTCAAGATCAACCTCACCGAGACGACCATCCCGCACCAGGTTCTGGGCCACTTCGGCGCAGGCCAGGTGATGTTGAAGCCGGCTCCGGAAGGTACTGGCGTCATCGCCGGCAAGACGGTTCGCGCCGTCATGACTTCGGCCGGCATCCAGAACGTGCTCACCAAGTCGCTCGGCACCGCCAATCCGCACAACGTGGTCAAGGCGACGTTCGACGCTCTGGTCCAACTGCGCGACCGCGCTGAAGTTGCGGCGCTGCGTGGCAAGTCCGTCGACGAGCTGTAAAAACTTTCAGATTCAGGTCGGAGAAGAACAATGGCAGACAAGGCAACATTCAAGCTTCAGTACTTCCGTTCGATGATCTGCACGCCGGTCAAGCACAAGCTCGTCATCAAGGGTCTTGGCTTCACGCGTCTCAATCAGGTCGTCGTCCGCGAGGACTCCCCCTCGATCCGTGGCATGGTGGCAAAGGTTCCGCACCTCGTCCGTATCGTCGACTAATTTCGTTTCACAACCATATGCGAGTCGGATCGGCATACCCTGCCGCCGGCGTTGAGCGAGGACAACATGGCAATTCGTAATCTTTCCAATCTGCGTCCGCCCACCAAGGCGAATGAAAACAAGAAGCGCGTCGGCCGCGGTATGGGTTCGGGCATGGGTAAGACCTCGACCCGTGGACACAAGGGTCAGGGCTCGCGTTCGGGTTCGTCCCTGATGCGCGGCTTCGAGGGCGGCCAGATGCCGCTTCACCGTCGTCTGCCGAAGCGCGGCTTCACCAACATCTTCCGCGTGGAGTACACCGTGGTCGGTCTCGATCGTCTGGCTGAGATCAACGCCGCGACCGGAACCGCCGAGTTCTCGCTCGAGAAGATCGTTGAGCTGAACCTGCTTCGCCGCAAGAACGGCCTGATCAAGGTGCTGAACAACGGCGAGATCAAGGCAGCCATCACCGTCCATGCGCACAAGTTCTCGGCGTCGGCCAAGGCCGCCATCGAGGCTGCCGGCGGACAGGCGATTCTGATTGGCGCGTAATCTGCGATAGCATGGCAAGCGGGGGCAACGTGCCCCCGTCTTTCCATTTCAAGTAACGACTTTCCGTATCGCCACCCTGTGGGGGACCTTCTCTTCGATGTTCGACAAGATCGCAAACATCTTCCGTATCCCCGACCTGCGCAAGCGGGTGTTCTTCACCCTGGGCCTGCTCGCCGTCTATCGCCTGGGCGGACACATCCCTACGCCGGGCATCAACGCCGACATGCTGGCGCAGTTCTTCAGCCAGAACGCGGGTTCGGCGCTCGGCCTCGTCGACCTGTTCTCGGGCGGCAACCTGCGCAAGCTGACCATCTTCGCGCTGGGCATCATGCCGTACATCACGGCGTCGATCATCTTCCAGCTCCTGACGGTCATCTATGAGCCGCTCGCGAAGCTGCAGAAGGAAGGCGAGCTTGGCCGCCGGAAGATCACCCAGTGGACCCGTTACGTCACGGTGCTGCTCGCGATCGTACAGTCCTTCGCCATCGCGATGACTCTGACCAACACGACCACCGGCGCGCCCATGGTGACCATCTCCCGCGGCGCGTTCATTCCGATGTGCGTCCTGACTCTGACCACCGGTACGGCCTTCATCATGTGGCTGGGCGAGCAGATCACCGAGCGCGGCATCGGCAACGGCATGTCGCTGCTGATCTTTACGGGTATTGTGGTCGGTCTGCCTGCGGGCATCAATGAGCTTTACGTCAAGGCCAGCACCAACGCATGGGGCGGATTCACCCCGGTGGCGATCCTGATCCTGATCGCGCTGATGGTTGGCGTCGTCGCCTTCATTATCTTTGTCGAGCGGTCGGAGCGCCGTATTCCGGTGCAGTACGCCAAGCGCATCGTCGGTCGCAAGATGATGGGCGGCCAGTCGACCCATCTGCCGCTGAAGGTGAACTCCGGCGGCGTGATGCCGGTCATCTTCGCGAGCTCGATCCTGTCGGCTCCATTGCTGTTTTCGAACATGAGCTTCTTCGGCAGCCCCAAGCTGGTGGATACCTCGTTCTTCGGTCCCATCCTGCGCAATCTGGCGCCGGGTGAACCCTGGTACGTGCTTTTGCAGGCTGCGGCGATCATCTTCTTCGCCTACTTCTACATCTCGATCGTCTTCCGTCCGGACGACATCGCGGACAACATGCGGAAGTATGGCGGGTTCATCCCCGGCATCCGTCCTGGCCGCCGCACGTCGGACTTCATCAACGATGTGCTGACGCGCATCACGCTGGTTGGCGCGATCTACCTGATCATCATCACGATCATCCCGACGCTGTTGATCTCGGGTATTCACTTCAACCACCTGTGGCTCATCGGCGGAGCGTTCGACCATCTGCCGACCTGGATGACCAACGGTCTGGGCGTCAACTTCTACTTCGGCGGCACCTCGCTGCTGATCGTGGTGGGTGTGGCGACGGATACGATCCAGCAGATCGAATCGCAGCTCATCATGCGCCACTACGACGGCTTCTCGCCGAAGTCGGGCCGCATCCGCGGAAAGCGGAGCTGGTAGGCGCGACGAACGTGACGGAATCGAACCACAATACGAACCATGCGGCCCTGGCAGGAGAGTTCCTGCCCGGGCCCGTACTGCTCATCGGGCCTCCCGGCGCAGGCAAGGGCACGCAGGCCAAAATTCTCGTCACGCAGTTTGGCGTGCCGCAGATCTCGACCGGCGACCTGCTGCGCGACCACCGTACCCGCCAGACCGAACTGGGCAAACTCTTCGAAAGCCTGGTGCGCGAAGGCAAACTGGTGCCGGACGATCTGGTGAACGAGATGGTTGCGTCGCGCCTCTCGGAACCGGACGCTGCACAAGGCTACATTCTCGACGGCTTTCCCCGGACGCTCGGGCAGGCACAGTGGCTGGACGCTTACACGGCGGAACAAAGCGAACTGCCGCCGCTCGTCGCCGTACAGATTCGCGTGGACGAGGATCAGCTTCTGCGACGCATCACCGGCCGCCGCAGTTGTCCCCAGTGCGGTTGTATTTACAACATCTACTCGAATCCTCCGAAGATCGAAAACCGTTGCAATGACGATGGCGCGGCGCTGTTGCAGCGTGACGACGATACGGAAGAATCGTTTCACAAGCGGATGCGCGAGTACGAAGCGAAGACGCTTCCTGTCGTCCCGCACTACCAGAATTCGGGCCGCTTTCGCTCGGTCAACGGCGACCTTTCGGTTGAGGCCGTGGCGGCGGAGATTGTAGCGGCATTGCAGGAGCTGCGGGCGGAGTTTCCCGCTGTCGCCGGGAGCGTGAAATAACCATGGCGATCATGATCAAGACCCCTCAAGAGATTGAGAAGATGCGCCACTCCGGAATCATTCTCCGGCAGGTGCATGAAGCGATTCGCCCCATCGTGCAGGTGGGCGCGACGACGATGGATCTCGAAGAAGCAGCCGTCAAAAAGATTGCGGAACTCAAGGCTGTCGCCGCGTTCAAGGGCTACCACGGCTTCCCGGCAGCTCTCTGCACGTCGGTGAATCACCAGGTTGTGCATGGCATTCCGAATGTGAAGACAGTGCTGAAGGACGGCGATATCGTCTCGATCGACTGTGGCGTGATCGTCGACGGCTTCTATTCGGACTGCGCGGTGACGTATGCGGTGGGCAAGGCGAGCCCGCAGACGCGCAAGCTGCTGGATGTCACCCAGGCGTCGCTCGAAGAGGCGATCAAGTTTGCGGTCGTCGGCGGCCGTTTGGGCGATATCGGCAACGCGGTACAGGAGATGTGCGAGGCGGCGGGCTTCGGCGTGGTCCGCGAGTTCGTGGGGCACGGCATTGGGCGCGCGATGCACGAGGATCCGCAGGTGCCGAACTACGGCGTTGCGGGCAAAGGGCCGCGGCTGAAGGCGGGGATGGTGCTTGCGATCGAGCCGATGATCAACGCCGGCGGGGCCGAGGTGAAGGTGTTGAAGGACGGCTGGACGGCGATTACGCTCGACGGCAGCTACTCGGCGCACTTCGAGCACACGGTCGCGATCACCAAGGATGGACCATACGTCCTGACTCGCTGATCTTTTCTCCCACCTGCGGCGAAAGTTGAAGTAGTATTGAAGATGGTGCATTGGGCGGTCGGATGGCCGCCGGATGTGTCGTCTGTGAAGTCACAAGGAGATTCGTTTGTCGAAGGAAGATGCAATTGAAGTGATGGCGGTCGTCGTCGAGACGCTGCCGAATGCGATGTTCAAGGTGGAGCTTGAGAATAAGCACCAGGCTCTCGCTCACGTCTCGGGACGCATGCGCAAGAACTTCATCCGCATTCTCCCCGGCGACCGCGTTGCGATCGAGTTGAGCCCGTACGACCTCAACCGTGGCCGTATCGTCTACCGCTACAAATAGCTGTAGGCCTCAGGCGCGGAACGCAAGTCTCCAAACCAAAAGTTTTGCAAAGGCGCCGCCTTCGGGTTGTGCTGTTGTGTGCGAATAGCCTCGGCGTAAAACCCGTGTGCAAAAGCCTCGCGGGCGCGAGCCATGCGAGGGAATGAAGGGATCCACCAATGAAGGTACGTGCATCTGTAAAGAAGATCTGTGACAAGTGCAAGGTCATCCATCGCCGTGGCGTGGTTCGCGTGATCTGTGAGAACGCGAAGCACAAGCAGCGTCAGGGCTAAGTTCAGTTCACACCCGGTACCGCCAGGCTAGTTAGCCGAAGTCAAGGCTTGCGTTGAACCCGGCGGAGCAACCGCAAACCCATCACCCCGCACCTCTGGCAAGGCCTGAGGGCTCAACCCTGAAAAGGATTCACCATGGCTCGTATCTCCGGAGTCGACGTACCGAATAACAAGCAGGTACGCATCGGTCTCACCTACATTTACGGCATCGGCGATTCGCGTGCAGCGAAGATTCTGACCGAGGCCGGCATCGACCCGATCGTCAAGGTCGGTACGCTCGATGAAGACCAGCTCAACACTATCCGTCAGATCATCGAAAAGGAAGGCCAGATCGAAGGCGACCTCCGCAAGGAGATCTCGCTCAACATCAAGCGCCTGATCGAGATTCAGTCGTACCGTGGCCTTCGCCACCGTCGCTCGCTGCCGGTTCGCGGCCAGCGCACCCACACCAACGCTCGTACTCGCAAGGGTCCCCGCAAGGGCACGGTTGCCGGTAAGAAGAAAGCGACCAAGTAAATGGCGAAGACACAGAATCAGCAGAAGAACAAGGCGGCCGCAGGTAAGAACAAGAAGTTCAAGAAGCGCGAACGGAAGAACGTTCCGTACGGTCTTGTCTTCATCCAGGCGTCGTTCAACAACACCATCGTCACCATCACCGACCAGACCGGCAACACGCTGAGCTGGAAGAGCTCCGGCTCGCTCGGCTTCCGCGGCTCCCGCAAGGGCACCCCGTTTGCCGCGCAGCAGGCCGCTGTCGGTGCCGCCAACGCAGCGCGCGACCACGGTCTCCGCTCGGTCGATGTACGCGTCTCGGGTCCCGGCTCCGGCCGCGAGTCCGCGATCCGCGCCCTCGCCACCGCCGGCATCGATGTGCGCAGCATCCGCGACGTTACGCCGATGCCGCACAACGGCTGCCGTCCGCCGAAGCGCCGCCGCGTTTGATCTACGTTGGGGGCTGCAGCCGTTGCATCTTTGAACCTCGCTCAAGTGATCGGTTCTATGTATGCGGTTGTCGCCCTCAAACGAAGTTTTGTAAGAGTTGCGTGTCGGCGACGGGCTGTAAGTGTTCGTTTTGCGGGAAGCAGATGTACTTACTTCCAACGCACGTAAAGATCAGCATGGATCGTGAAGAAGGGTCAGCCGACCTGTAAAGCGATCGACAACCGAAATCTGGTTCACTCCGGATCAATCAGGAGATTCAAATGGCACGTTACACAGGACCCGTCTGCCGCATGTGCCGCCGCGACGGCGTCAAGCTCTTCCTCAAAGGACCCAAGTGCTTCACCGAGAAGTGCCCCGTCGAGAAGCGTAACTTTCCCCCGGGACAGCACGGCCAGTCGCGCAAGGTGAAGAAGGTTGTCGGCTACGGTCTGCAGCTGCGTGAGAAGCAGAAGGCCAAGCGCATCTACTTCACGCTCGAGACCCAGTTCCGCGCCTACTACCAGAAGGCCTCGGCCAAGACCGGCGTCACCGGCGAACTGCTCCTGCAGCAACTCGAGACCCGCCTCGACAACGTGGCGTACCGTCTCGGCTTCGCCACCAGCCGCCGCCAGGCCCGCCAGGTCGTCCGTCACGGACACCTCACGGTCAACGGCCGCAAGGTGAACATCCCCTCCTTCCAGTGCAAGGTCGGCGATGAGATCAAGGTCCGCGAGGGTTCTTCCAAGCTGGTTCTGCTCGAGACGGCGAAGGACTTCGCCTCCGGTCTGAGCTCAGTGCAGTGGCTCACGATCAACCGCGACGAGTTCTCCGGCAAGGTTGTCGCTCTGCCGAAGCGCGAGGACATTCAGCTCCCGGTCAACGAGCAGCTGATCGTCGAACTCTACTCGAAGTAGTAGAAAAGTTTGTCGGCCAGGCGGTGAGGGGCTTCGAGGCCCTTCACCGCGTTTGGCTGTCATGGCAACACGCGGTACCCGCAGTCCCACCGCACCACCAACATCCGCCCGTCGCAAAATGCTTCGCGGCGCGTGACGGAAAAGGAGAAACACATGCTTTGGAGAGGTTTTCAGAAGCCCAAGCGTCTCGCAGTTGAAACCGACAGCCTGACCGACAAGTACGGTAAGTTCAGCGCACAGCCCTTCGAGCGCGGATTCGGCACGACCATCGGCAACGCGCTGCGCCGCACGCTGCTTTCGTCCATCGAAGGCGCGGCGGTCACGGCCGTTCGCATCGAGGGCGTGCTGCACGAGTTCCAGTCGATCACCGGCGTCGTCGAGGACGCGACCGACATCATCCTGAATCTGAAGCAGATCCCGTTCAAGCTCGCGGGCGACGGTCCCAAGGCGCTCTACCTGCGCGCCGACGCGGCTGGCGTCATCACCTCCGGCATGATCGAGGCCGACGGCGACGTCGAGATCCTCGACAAGAACGTGTACATCTGCACGGTCTCCGAGGGCGGCAAGATCGATATGGAGATGCGTCTGAAGCGTGGCCGCGGCTACATTTCGGCGGACAAGAACTTCGATGCGGACCTCGGCCTGGGCTTTATCCCGGTCGATTCGGTCCACTCGCCGGTCCGCAAGGTGAACTACCTCGTCGAGGCGGCTCGTCTCGGTCAGATCACCGACTACGACAAGCTCACGCTCGAGATCTGGACCAACGGCACGGTTCTGCCGGCCGATGCTCTGGGCCTTTCGGCCAAGCTGCTGAAGGACCACATGACCATCTTCATCAACTTCGAGGAGGAGATGGAGGCAGGCCACGACGGTCTGCACGACGGTCCGGCGATCCGCAACGAGAATCTGAACCGCTCGGTCGAAGAGCTTGAGCTTTCGGTGCGCAGCTACAACTGCCTGAAGAACGCCAATATCGCGACCATCGGCGAGCTGATCCAGAAGACCGAAGCCGAGATGCTGAAGACGAAGAACTTCGGCCGCAAGAGCCTGAACGAGATCAAGGAAATCCTTGCTCAGATGGGCCTTTCGCTCGGCATGAAGATCGACGAGAACGGCAACCCGCAGCCGGGTCCGACCTCGGTTCTGCCGGCGGCAACGCTGGCGGCGAGCTTCGGCAGCTACGACGACGATGACGAGGACGACGATGATGACGATCTCGATCTCGGCGCCGAGCCGGAAAACTTCTAACAACAAGGTGCAGGGTTCGGGGCTCAGGGTCCAGAAATGGTCTCTGAGCCCGAACCATGTATCTATCACGAAGAGCTTCACCGCTTTCTGAACCAAGGGCTTCGCGCCCCTATTCCAGCAGTGCCGGTCCACGGCAGAAGCCGGACCGAAGGAGATTACACCATGCGTCACCGCAATGCAGGATTCAAACTAGGCCGCAACACCAGCCATCGTCGCGCCATGCTGCGTAACCTCGTCACCTCGATCATTCTCAACGACCGCGTTGAGACGACCATCACCAAGTGCAAGGCCTCCCGCCCGATCGTCGAGAAGATGATCACGCTGGGCAAGCGCGGTGACGTTCATGCGCGCCGTCAGGCTCTGTCGTACCTGATGACGGATGCTTCGGTCGACCGTCTGTTCTCGGTGGTGGCCCCCCGTTACGCTACTCGTCCGGGCGGCTACCTGCGCATCATCCGCACCTACACCCGCAAGGGCGACGCGTCGGAGATGGCCTACATCGAGCTGCTCGGCGCCGAGCAGGAGCTGACTGCCAAGGCTGAGAAGCGCGCGGAAGTTCGCACCAAGAAGCGCGAAGAGCTGCAGAAGCAGCTTGAAGAGGGTCAGCCCGGCACGGGCGGCGATCCGAACGCCGAGGTCTAGTCTTCGGTTTCGACCCATGCAAAAGGCGCACCCACGCGGTGCGCCTTTTGTCGTCTCGGCCGGATGCCCTACCGCGTAACCGCGGGCATCCAGATGGTGGCGCGGCTCTTGCCGGCGCGTTTGCTCTCGTAGAGAGCCTCGTCCGCGCGAGCGACGAGCTGGCCCATCTCGCGAATCTCCTCGTCGAGCCCTGCCACGCCCATGCTCATCGTGATGGACCGGTAGGGCCAGTCCGCCCTGGCCAGCGCGGCGTGCAGGCGATCCGCCCAAAGCATCGCCTGGGGGACGTCGGTGTCCGGCAGGATCACGATGAACTCTTCGCCGCCGTAGCGCGCCGCCATGTCGGGCAGCCGGGTGGTCTCGCGGAGCACCTGGGCGACCTTGCGCAGGACGGCGTCGCCCGCGCCATGCCCGTAAGAATCGTTCACCTGCTTGAAGTTGTCGATGTCCATGACGACGAGGGTCAGCGGGCGATGCCGCCGCGCCGATTGCGAGAACTCGATGGCAAAGCGCTCCTCGAACGCCCGGCGGTTGCTCAGTCCGGTCAACGCATCGGTGACGGCAAGGTCGCGCAGCAGGCTGTTCGCACTCTCCAGCTCCGACTGAAAGAGCTTCAGCTCTTCTTCGCGAGCGACATCGCCGGTAATGTCCACGCTGACGCCTGCCACCATCTGCCGCCCGTCGCGTTCCATGAAGGGGAACTTGTGCGACCGCCAGATATAGACCTGTCCGTGCTCCAGCGAGTGCTCGGTTACTTCGCGTCCCTGCCGGCTTGCCAGGATCGCGTTGTCATTCGCGCGGAATACATCCGCAATCGCCGGAGGGAAGAGGTCCTCGCCGCACTTCCCGATCCACTCCTGCATCGCGATGCCGAATCGCTCGGCGAAGCGGCGGTTGTAGAAGACGAAGCGGCCGTCCTCATCCTTCATGTAGCTCACGAAGGGGCTGTGGTCCATGAAGAGGCGGAAGCGCTGATCGCTGGTCTGCAGCTCGGCGGCAAAGCGCTCCTTCGCCTGCAGCGCGTCTTCGAGCGCCCGGCGTTGGAGCCGGAGTTCCATACGCACCTTTACCTGGTTCGCGAGCACCAGCAGCGCCGCGGTCTGGTTGGGCGAGAGCTGTCGCGGAATCGTGTCGATGACGCAGAGCGTGCCCATGGGGTGCCCGTTGGGCGTCTGTAGCGGCATGCCGGCGTAGAAACGGATGGAGGGATCGCCGGTGACCAGCGGGTTCTGCGCGAAGCGGGCGTCCTTGCTGGCGTCCTCGACGACGAAGAGCTCCGGTCGCAGGATGGCGTGGGCACAGAAGGAGACCTCGCGCCGCGTCTCGCGCACGGAAAGGCCCATGGTAGCTTTGAACCACTGACGCTGTTCGTCGACCAGAGTGACGAGGCTGATGGGCGTCTCGCAGATGGTCGACGCGAGTTGCACCAGCTCGTCGAACTCCGCCTCGGGTTCGGTATCGAGCATGCCAAGCGAGAAAAGCGTCTGAAGGCGCGCCGCCTCGTCGAACGTACTCATGATGGAAGACATAGAACCTCGCGCAACCGGCGCCTATGCTATCTAGGCTACAGATCTTCTATGCGCTGGCAATCACTCATAGGTCGCAGATGGGTTCCGATGGCGCGCGGCTCTGGTTGCCTATCGACAGACATGGCAGAGGGGGGAGGTGTACAAGGGCCGGGAGCGCGCTGCTGTTTAGTGCTTGATGAGCCACATCACCCAGCTTGCCGCGATGGTGCCACCGACGAGCAGGGCAAAGCAGTAGGCGCCAAAACGCATCATCATCTTCGGCTCAGCTCTTTGGGTGATGCCGAAGACGACGGACATGCAAAGTGCGAACAGCAAAACTGCGGGAAAGTGGCTGAGCATCAGGAGATCTTCCTCCCATTCGCCAGCGAATGAGCATCCACCGCCGAGATGATGTTCAACAGCCCGGCGACGACGATAAACTTAGTCCCATAGTCCGCAAGCGCAATCTGAACCGACGCATGGCCCCAGTCGAACGCGCGTGCGAGCATGTAAAGAATACCCGAGCCCAGATCGCCTACGAATCCTAAAACGTCCAGCAGATCGCCCGTGTTTGGCGTATAAACTTTTCCCTGCAACTGAATGCCGATCACGAACATGATCGTGATGGACCCCAGCAGCAGCAGTCCACGGATGTACTTGCCCAGCAGCATGTGGCCTGCTCCGGGAACGAGCCAGCCCAGTATCAGCGCGGCGATGGTGATTGCGGAGGAGCGGCTTGCTGCCTGCGCAGGCGCCTGGGAGTTGGGCAGATTCGTAGTCATCCAGCAACATCATATCAGTTCGTCAGTGTTGAGCCTTCGTTCAGATACGCACTAGCTCGGTCTGAATCCGCCCGGTCACCTCGGCTCGGCCGGTGCGTGCGATCATGTTCACCTCGCTGCGGATGCCGAACTCGCCGGGAAAGTAGATGCCCGGCTCGACTGAGAAGCAGGTGTTCGGCAGGATCAGGCGCTCGTCGTGGGTTTCGAGGTTGTCCAGATGTGCGCCGCTGCCGTGCAGTTCGGCCGCGATGTTGTGTCCGGTCCGGTGCGTGAACCAGTCGGCGAAGCCCGCCTCGCGGATGACCGCGCGCGCCGCGTCGTCGGCCTGCCAGCCCGCGATGGGCGTGCCTGCTGCGTAGGCCGCCGCGACCAGGTCGGAGGCAGCGGTGCGCGCCTTTGCGACTGTCTCGAAGATGAGCTGTTCCCGCGCCGTGGGTTCGCGCCCGACGACGCCGGTCCAGGTGATGTCGTAGAAGATACTCTGGGGCAGGTCTTGTTTGCCCCAGATATCGATCAGGACGAAGTCGCCTTCGACGATCGGTCGGGAGGTCGCTTCGCTCGGCTCATAGTGCGAGTCCGCGCTGTTGGGTCCGGCGCTGACGTTCGGCCCATGCTCCCAGACCAGGCCCTGCGCGCGCATGGCGTTCTGCAGCCACGCGACCATCTCGTACTCGGACGTGCCTGCGCCACGGATGCGCCGGCCCATCTCGACCCAGGCTTCGGCGAGGATCGCGTCGATCAGCCTCTGCGCCGCGTAGTGCGTCTCCAGTTGCGCGTCGGTCAGCACGGCCTCGAACTGGCTGACGAGATCGGCCGAGCTGACGATCTCCTTGCCCATCTCGCGCAGCAGCTCGACCGTGCCGGCGTCGACCATCGACACGTACATGATGGCGTTGCGCGGGCTGTACTGCATGGCGATCTTCGTCGCGCCGGCGAGCATGGCGGTGAGTTCGCGCTCCAGCTCCTGCCAGGAGGAGTAGACGTGCTTCTCTCCAGGCACGGCGTCCAGCTTGCCGGACTCGATCCGATGCACCAGCTTGCGCGGTTCGCCCACAGCCGGGATGAAGTAGAACCAGCGACGCGTCACGTGGCCGCCCTCCTCCAGCCCAAGGATGCGGTAGCCGAGCGGATCGCGGTTGTGGTGATCGTAGAACAGCCAGCCATCGAGCTTTGCACGGGTGAGCGCGGCCTGAATCTCGGAGATCTTCATGCAGTCCAGTTTATCCCGCGCGCTTGACGAAACCTCGACTCAGGCGATGACCTCGAAAGGCCGCATCATGTCGTTCGCCTCGTGCTCCAGCACATGGCAGTGGTAGAGGTAGTTCCCGGTATAGCCTTCGAACGTGACGAGGATGCGTGTGACGATGCCGGGGCTGCACTGAACGACGTCCTTCCAGCCGGACTCATGCGCCTCCGGCGCCGTCGCGGGCGCGATGTAGTGCATGCCCTGCCGCATCTGGAACTTGTAGACGTCGAAGAGCCGGCGGTCGAGGATGCGGAAGCGAACCAGATGCAGGTGCATGGGGTGCGTATCTTCGGTCAGGTTGACGAACTCCCAGATCTCGGTCGTGTTCAGGCGGGGCTTTTCGGTGACCGGCTCGTGCCAGTGCTTGCCGTCGATCAGCATCAGCATGGGATTGCCCATGTGGTCGTGCTTTTCGCCCAGTGTGAGGGTGCGAGTGCGGATCGCGGTCGTCTCGACCGGCGGGTCGATCGTGCGGAGCTTGCTGGGAATGGAATACGCCGCCGAACCCCGCGCCTGCCCGGCGACGCGGAACTCCAGAATCTCAAGGCCGCCGTTGCGCAGATGCAGCTTCTCGCCGGCTGCATGGCTGAAGTCGATGAGCAGGTCCGCGCGTTCGGCGGGCGCCAGCAGGCTGGACTTCATCTCGACCGGCCGCGCGAGCAGGCCCTGGTCCGTGCCGATCTGGTGGAAGGGGAGTGGATCGGCGATGCCCGGTCCGGCCTTCGGGCCTGCGAGCGAGAGCTGGAAGAACCGGCTGTTCGCGACGTTCACGACGCGAAAGCGATACATCCGCGGCTCGACCTCCAGGTACGGACGGATCTTGCCGTTGACGAGGATCGCGTCGGCGTAGAACTCCGGCATCCACGGGTGTTCGGGATCGCCGGAGTCGGGGTAGAAGAGCTGGCCGTCGGCGGTGAAGTCGCGGTCGTAGAGCATCAGCGGAATCTCGTACGGCCCGCTGGGCAGGCGCAGCGCGTCCTCGGCCTCGTCGCGGATCAGCATCATGCCGAAGAGCCCGGCGTAGACGTTCAGCCGGTTCAGACCCATGGCGTGATCGTGATACCAGAGCGCCGTCGCGTCCTGCTGCAGCGGGTAGTGGCAGGTGAGGCTCTTGCCGGGGACGAACCAGTCCTCCGGATGCCCGTCGTCTTTGGGCAAAACCTTGGCCCCGTGCATGTGGGCGATGGCGCGCACGTCCGGCACGTCGCGGCCGCAGCCGTGCAGCGAGTGGTCGATGGGGAGGAAATGGTTCCCAGGCAGAGAATTGACCCACTCGATCTGCAGCGGATGATGTGCCCGCGCCTCGATCATCGGGGCCAGGGCCGTATCGCCGTAGCTCCACATGCGGGTTGGCGGCACGTCGCGGTGAACCTTGGCGTGAATCTCGCGCATGACGATGCGGAGCTTCTGCGAGCTTTTCTGCGCCTGCGCGCGCGGCGGCAGCGGGAGTGCGTCGACGAAGGGTTCCAGCTCGAGCGAGTGCAGCATCTTTGGCCGATGCGGAGCGGGGGGTTCCGCGCCGACGGTGTTTTGCGCCATGACCATGTGGTCCATCTGCAACGAAAATGCGGAACGAGTGCTCCAGAGGATGCCGCAGGAGGCAGCCTGCTGCAGAAAGGTACGGCGCGATCGAGCCAAACGAGATCTCCAGTTTGCGCAAAAAAGAGTGGGCAGCCCGGATTGCGGGCCGCCCACTCAGGTTAGGCGAATAAGATGACGCGACGGTGAATGGCGGTTAGTTGCCGCTGGTGACCTGTCCGGTGGTCGGGTTCAGGAGCACCACGTTGGGGTTGGGGACAACCGCGCCGTTCGTGAAGTTGAACATGTTGTTCAACGTGCCGGCGGTCGCATCGAAGGAACCGCCGCCGAGCCGTGCGCTCGAAAGGAAGGTGTCTTCGATGAAGCGTACGACCGAGGCCTGGTCGGTGACGGTGTTGTCGATGTAGTTCTTGTTCGCCCAGGGCGAGATGACCAGCAGCGGCAGACGCGGACCGTGGCCGCAGCGGCCCTGGACCGGCAGGCCGTTGGAGTTCGGACCGGGCAGCGCGGCGGCGGCCGCCGTGGAGCTGATGCAGACGCCCGCGCCGTTCAGCGAGTCGGAGGTGGTGGCCGAGCCGTTGATCAGGTCGGTCATGTGATCGTACCAGCCGTCGGAGTCGTCGTAGGCGATGATGATGGCCGTGCTCGACCAGAACTGCGACTGCTCGATCGCGTTGACGGTATTCACGATGAAGGTCTGCTCATCGAGAGGGTCGGAGTAGCCCGCGTGCGCGTCCTGGTAGCCAGGCGCCTTCAGGTAGCTGACGGCGGGCATGTTGCCGGCCGCGAGCGCAGCGGTAAAGTCGGTGATGTCGTACTGGTGGTTGGCGCCGCCATCGTTGTTGGTGCCGATCACCGCGGTGGAGGTGGGGCGGACGTGGCTGAGGTTCGCGGTGCTGGCGTAGTACTGGAACGGCTCATGGTGCGGGATGTAGTCGGCCTTCAGCGGATTGCCGGGGATGTTGACCGCGCCGGTGGTGCGGCCGCAGCCGGTGGTGCCGTTGGCGTTGGTGGTGGACAGGTTGAATCCGCCCGAGAACATGCCCCAGGTGACGCCGGCGGTGGTCAGCAGATTGCCGATATTCTTGCCCGACATGCTGAAGTTGGCGCTGGTGGAGGAGCAGGTGTCGCCGGTGGGGTCGGCGTCGTTGATGTCGGTGTAGCCGCCCTGGCCGTCGGCGACGATGGACGAGGCGACGTTCAGCGGGTTGATGACGCCGTTGGTCTGGCCGGAGACGACGTTGAGCGCGCCGGGCGTCGATGGGCCGAAGGTCGAGCCGAAGGAGTGGTCGTTCAGCGCATAATGCTGCGCGTAGTTCCAGAGCGCGGTGACGGTGTTGCCGTCGTAGTAGCCCATGGTCAGGCCGGTGGTGTTCGAGATCGCCGAGGCGCCGGTCGCGGTCGCGAGCGTCGTGCCGTCCGCCGTACCGACCGAAGCGGGGAAGAGGTCCATCTTGCCGTTGTCGAAGGCCGTCTGCTCCGGACCGTAGTTATGGTCCTGGTCGCCGGTGCCGGCCTGCGCGGGATCGAGGCGGTAGGGATTCGTCGCGCCGGCGCCGTTGGCGATGCTGAGGTTTGGGTTCACGGTCAGCAGGGAGGGGGTCGTGGTGTAGTTCGCGATGTTGGTCGGGGTCCCGGTCGCGGCGGTGAACTTGCTCTCGCCCGGCAGATTGGCGGCGTTGGGATAGGTGCCGAAGTAGTGGTCTAAGGAGATGTTCTCGCCGAAGATGACGACGACATGCTTGATCGCCTGGGCGCTGGTCGTGGGGGTAACGGTCGCGGGCGTGGTCGGGCCGGCCAGCGAGGTGACAGGTACATCATTGGCTGCGCAGCCGCTCAGAACGAGCGTGGCGGACATAAGGGCGGCAAGAGATTTACGGACCATGCTGGGGAATCCTCGGCTGTATTGGAGTTGCTAGCCTCGGTTGTACCGCCCAGTTTCATCGAAGGTAATCAATGTTGTTTGAATTTTCGGAGAAGATGCCGAGGCTGACGTAAACCGGGAACTATGGATCGTGTCGAAAGCTGGCGGGCGGCAAACACAACTCGCCACTGGCAGGCGCACTCCAAGCTCCAGGAGATTGTGAACAATGACCTTTGAAGACGAAAAGCCACTTTCACGCCGCCAGCTCGTCAGCGGCATCGGGGCCGGACTGGCGACTGTCGCGGCCGTCACCGCTACACCCGCCTTCGCGCAGAGCGGAACCATGGCCGGGAGCACTGCCCAGCCGATCCAGGATCCCACGACCAAGTACCCGAAGCCGCCGTTCAAGGTGCAGCCGCAGCCCTGGCCAGGCCTCGCCAGCAAGATGGAGCCGCGTCCGGATCATGGCGAGACTAGCTATAAGGGCTCCGGCCGCCTGATGGGCCGCAAGGCGCTCATCACCGGCGGCGACTCCGGCATGGGACGCGCAGCCGCGATCGCCTACGCGCGCGAGGGCGCCGATGTCGCGATCAACTACTTCCCAACCGAAGAGCCGGATGCAAAAGAGGTCGTTGCGCTGATCCGCGCCGCCGGACGCAAGGCCATCGCCATCCCCGGAGATCTGCGCGAGGAGGCCTTCTGCAAGAAGCTCGTGGCCGAGGCAGTCGCGGGTCTCGGCGGACTCGACATCGTCGTCTCGAACGCCGGACGCCAGCATTCGGTGCCCAGTATCCTCGACATGACGACGGAGCTCTTCGACTGGACGATGAAGACCAACATCTACGCGCCCTTCTGGATCATCCGCGCGGCGCTGCCGCATCTTCCGCCCGGCTCGACCATCATCGCGACCACGTCCGAGCAGGCGTACGACCCATCGCCCGATCTCTACGACTACGCCCAGACCAAGGCCGCGACGATGAACTTCGTGAAGTCGCTCGCCAAACAGCTTGGACCCAAGGGCATCCGCATCAACGGCGTGGCGCCGGGTCCGGTCTGGACGCCACTCCAGATCAGCGGCGGCGCCCAGCCGGAGAAGTACACCGTCTTCGGCGGCAACTACCCGCTCGGGCGTCCGGGAGAACCGGCGGAGCTGGCGTCGATCTACGTGCAGCTCGCCTCGCAGGACGCCAGCTATACGACAGGAAACATCTACGGCGCCGGCGGCGGTATGGGCCAGCCGTAATCGGCCGGCCTGAAGCCATGCCAAAGGGCACATCCGAGGATGTGCCCTTTGGCGTTGTTGCAGCAGGAAGTTGTTACGCGTTGACAGGAGCCGATGCAGCGGCAGCGTCGGCCTTTTCCTTCTCCGCGCGAGCGGCCTTGCGCTGGGCTTCGGTGTTGGCACCCAGCTCGTCGGCCAGCTTCTCGGTGGTGAAGGTCTCGATGATATCGCCGGCGCGGATGTCCTTGTGTCCGGCCAGATCGATACCGCACTCGACGCCCTCGCGGACCTCGGATACGTCGTCCTTCATGCGCTTGAGCGAGCTGATCTTGCCCTTCCAGACCTCGACTCCATCGCGCATCAGGCGCGCCTGCGCCGACCGCTTGATGAGGCCGTCGGTCACGCGGCAACCCGCAATCTGACCGACCTTGGTGATCTTGAAGACCTGCAGCACCTCCGCGCGCCCCGAGTAGTTCTCTTTGAACACCGGATCGAGCAGGCCGTACATCGCCTTTTCGATCTCCTCGCGGAGCTCGTAGATGATCGAGTGCAGACGAATCTGGACGTTCTCGCGCTCGGCAACCTCGGCGGCCTTGCGATCCGGACGCACGTTGAAGCCGATGATGATCGCGTTCGAGGCCGACGCCAGCAGCACGTCGGACTCGGTGATCGCGCCCACGCCGGAGTGCAGCACGCGGACCCGCACCTTCTCGGTCGACATGTGCGAGAGATCCTCGGCGATAACCTCCACCGAACCCTGCACGTCGCCCTTGACGATGATGTTGAGGTCCTTCATGCCGGCCTGCTTGATCTGCTCCGCCAGGCCTTCGAGAGAGACGCGGCTCGACTTCGCCAACTGCGCCTCGCGCTCCTTCATCTTGCGGTACTGCGCGATGCCCTTGGCCTTGTCGCGATCCGCCATGACCAGGAAGGTGTCGCCGGCGTCCGGCATGCCTTCGAGACCGAGGATCTCGACCGGGGTCGAAGGTCCTGCTTCCGTGATCGACTGCCCACGATCGTCGAACATGGCGCGAATCTTGCCGAACGTATTGCCGACGATGTAGCTGTCGCCCGTACGCAGGGTTCCGTTCTGGACGAGGATCGAAGCGACTGCGCCGCGTCCGCGATCCAGCTTGGCTTCGATGACCGTACCGACGGCGGGACGATCCGGCTGGGCCTTCTGCTCGTTCGTATCGGCGACGTAGCAGATCATCTCTTCGAGCGCGTCCAGATTCAGCCGCTTCTTCGCGGAGACCTCGACGAACTCGACATCGCCGCCCATGGTGGAGGGCT
This sequence comes from Granulicella rosea, assembly GCF_900188085.1. GTDB lineage: Bacteria > Acidobacteriota > Terriglobia > Terriglobales > Acidobacteriaceae > Edaphobacter > Edaphobacter rosea. The sequence continues at coordinate 506,062 of NZ_FZOU01000004.1, read as the reverse complement.
GCAGGCCGCGCGAGGCGAGCTGCATGATGACCTTCTGCGCGTTCGCTTCGGGCTTGTCGATCTTGTTGACGGCCACGATGATCGGCACCTTCGCCGCGCGTGCGTGGTCGATGGCCTCAATGGTCTGGGGCATCACACCGTCGTCGGCCGCGACGACGATGACGACGATGTCGGTCACCTTGGCGCCGCGTGCACGCATGCGGGTGAAGGCCTCGTGACCCGGAGTATCGAGGAAGACGATTTCGCGTCCGAAGGCCGGGGAGTCCGGCTTCGTGATCTTCACCTTGTAGGCGCCGATGTGCTGCGTGATGCCGCCGGCTTCGCCGCTGGCGACGTCGGTCGCGCGGATGGCGTCGAGCAGCGACGTCTTACCGTGGTCGACGTGACCCATGACCGTGACGACCGGCGAGCGGACGACCTCGACCATGCCGGAGGTGTCTTCGAGGAAGCCTTCGATGGCCTCATTCTCCAACTGCTCTTCAACCGAGATGACCTGGGCGTCGGCGCCGAACTGGCGCGCGACCTCCTTGACCAGCTCGCCCTCGAGCGACTGGTTCACGGTGACGAATACGCCCTTCATCAGCAGCGTTGCGATCAGGTCCTTACCGCGTACGTCGAGCTTTTCGGCGAGATCCTTGACGCTGATGCCCTCGGTCACCGTGATGGTCTTGGTGATCGGCATGGGCTCGCGCGAGAAGGACTGGCCGCCGTAACGCGGTGGCGGCTGGAAGCCCTTCATCGGGCCTTCCTTCACCTTCTCGTAGCGCTGACCGCCGCGGCGCTGGCCGGGACGCGCGGGACGCAGGCCGCCCGGGGTCTCACCCGGTCCAGGCGCTACGCCAGGCGCTCCACCCGGACGCGGCGGGAAGCCGGGCCGAGGCGGGAAGCCAGGGCGCGCGCCGGGGGTGAAGCCGGGACGCGGCGGTCCACCCGGACCACCGGGAGCGCCAGGGCCGCCGGGGAACGAGCGTGTCGGATGCATGGGACGCCGGGCGCCGGGTGCCATCGTCGAAGGCGGACGAGAACCCGGAGGTCCGGCAGGGAAGCCGGGACGTGGGCGCTCGAAGATCGGACGGCCACGCGGCGGCGCGCCGGGTACAGGCGCGGGAGCGGTGTAGATCGGACGCGGCCCGGTCTGCGGCATGATGACGCGGCGCGCAGGAGGACCGGCAGGCGCGGCAACCACGGGAGTCGTCTCGGTCGCCTCGGCCGCGGAGGTGTTTTCCGCGACGGGCGCCGTCTCGGCGGAAGCTGCCGGCGCCGGGACGACGGGGGCTGCTCCAGCCGGGGATGCGACGACCGGAGGCTTGGCGACGGGCGGCGCCGCAACAACGACAGGCGTTGTCGCGGCAGGCCGGCTGAGAACGCCGGGGCCGGGGTTGGTGATGGGGAAGCGTGGCGGAGCGGCCACGACGGGCCGTTCCGGCGGACGGCTCGCGATGGCAGGAGCCGTCGGAGCCGGCGCAATGATGCGGGCGCCCTGGTTCGGCAGGGGCACGATGCGGCGCGGCGCGGGAGCTCCCGTGGGAGTGACCGGCGCGGCGGCCGCGACGGGCGGAGCAGGCGGCGGGACCACCGGAGCGGCAGGGGCCACAGGAGCGGGAGCGGCAGCGGCCGGAGCCGCTACCACCGTCGCAACAGGCGCTGGAGCGATTGGAGCGGCAACGACCGGAGCCGGTGCGACAGGGGGAGCGGCAATGACGGGGGGACGAACCGGGGCTGCCGGAGCGACCGAAGCCGCAGGGCGCGCCACGGGCGGCGCCGCGACCGGCGGCACGACCGCAACCGGAGCGGGCGTAGCCTGCACGGGCCGCTGCGGCGCCTGATGGACGACTGGCGGAGCGTTCCGCGCGGCGTTCTCGGCGTTGCGACGCTCGAGAATCGCGCGCATCGCGTCGCCCGGCTTCGACGCCTGCGAGAGGTCGATCTTCGGCCGGTTGTCGTACGTCGACGAACGGCTGCTGGAGCCGGAGCCGCCGCGATTGCCGCCGTTGAAATAATTACGCACACGATCGGCCTGGTCGGGGTCGATGGAACTGGAGTGGGTCTTTCCGGTGACGCCAAGTGCTTCGAGCGCATCCAGAATCGGCCTGCTCTTTACTTCCAGTTCCCGTGCAAGATCGTTGATTCGAACTTTGATCATCCGTCCCTTTTCGCTTCCTCTGTCGTTCAGCTGTTCATGGTCAGCCTCGTGAAGTTGAGCGTTTCTACTCTATTATCACTGAAATCGCAGGTTTCGCGCTCAAATGAATGTTTGGTTGTGCGGTTGCGACCGTACCAGCCCCTGGGGCTAGCCACGGTCGTGTCCGTCCGAATCGATCCCTTCGTCCGACACCTCTTGTGCCTGGTCGACAAGTTCGTCGATAGAATCGTTATCCGCTTCGATCAACTCTTCGCGCGCATCCGCATCCGAGTTGGCGTCGCTCGCTGCATCTTCTTCAGCCTGAATGTCTTCGGTCGAGATATCGTTCGACTCGACCGCGCCCTCTTCGCTGCCGGCTTCGGCGGCGAGAATCTCTTCCGGTGTCTGTTCCACGGAACTAACCTCCACGGCAGGGCGAGCTTCGCCCTCCTCGTACTGGCCAAAGTAGTGACGTACGGCGACCGAGATCTTCTCGACCGACTTCTCGCCGATGCCGGGCACCTCGCCCAGCTCCTCGGCGGTCATGTCGGCGAGCGACTCGACCGTCGTGATGCCGGCGGCGATCAGCTTCTCGAGCACATGCTCGCCCAGCTCGGTGACCGCCTCGATCGGAGTCGAAGGTCCGCCGGACATGGCCTGCATCTGCTGCTCGACCTCCTGGCGCTTCTCCTCCTCGGACTTGATGTCGATCTTCCACTGCAGCAGCTTGGCGGCCAGACGTACGTTCTGACCCTTCTTGCCGATGGCGAGCGAAAGCTGCGTGTCGTCGACGATGACCTCGATCTGCTTCTCGGCCAGGTCCGTGATCGAGACGCGGCTGACCTTCGCGGGCTGCAGCGCTTTCTCGGCGAAGGTCGTGATCTCCTCCGAAAACTCGATGATGTCGATCTTCTCGCCGCGCAGTTCGCGGATGATCGACTGCACGCGCATGCCCTTCATGCCCACGCAGGCGCCGACCGGGTCGACGTCCTTGTCGCGGCTCATGACGGCGATCTTGGTGCGCTCGCCGGCCTCGCGCGCGATGGCGCGAATGGTGACGGTGCCGTCATAGATCTCGGGCACCTCGGACTGAAAGAGCGACTGCACCAGGGCCGGCGCGGCGCGCGAGACGATCACCTGCGGGCCCTTGGCGGCGCGGTCGACGCGCAGCATGACCACGCGAACGCGTTCGCCCACGGCAAACTGCTCCAGGCGCGACTGCTCGCGCTTCGGCATGCGGGCCTCGGCCTTGCCTACGTCGAAGATGATGTCCATCGGCTCCAGGCGCTTGACGGTCGCGTTGATGACCTCGCCGGCGCGGTGGTTGTACTCGTTGTAGACTGTGTCGCGCTCGGCCTCGCGCACCTTCTGGAAGATGACCTGCTTGGCCATCTGCGCGGCGATGCGGCCGAGCGGGGTGGTGTCTTTATAGAAGCGCAGCTCGCCGCCGACCTCAACCTCGGGGGCCAGTTCGCGCGCGGTGTCCAGCGTCAACTGGTTGATCTCGTCCTCGACCTGCTCCTGCGATTCGACGACGGTCTTATAGACATAGGCGCGAATCTCGCCCGTCTCGCGGTCCATCTCGGCGCGCACGTTCTCCTGCGTCTTGTAGTACTTACGGGTGGCGAGCGCGATGGCGTCTTCCACCGCGGCGACAACGACCTCGGGCTCGATGCCCTTGTCGCGGCTCAACGTTTCAATCGACTGGTACAGAATGCTTGCCATTGCTTCACTCGGCTTTCATGGGGTCCGTACTGCGTGTGCTGCTCAAAAAAACATCCGGAAGACCTTGCATCCGGCGGAACTAAATCTCGGCGAGCAGGTGAGCCTTCTCGACGTTGGTGAGGGCGATCTCGACGACCTGCTCCGTGCTGGCAGCCTTCTTCGGTTTGCCCTTCTGTTTGATGGCGGAAAGGTCGAGCGTGAGTAGACCGCCCTCGAATTTCGTCAACCGGCCCTGGAAGTGCCGGTTCTGGTTGACCGCGCTGAAGGTCTGGAGCTTGACCAGACTGCCGCGAAAACGCGTGTAGTCGTCGGCCTTGCCCAGCTTGCGCTCGAGTCCCGGAGACGAGACCTCGAGCGTGTACTCCGCGCCGGGAATCGCATCCTCGACGTCGAGCACCGTGCCGAAGTCCTGCGCAAACGCCACGCAATCCTCATGGGTGACGCCGGAGAGCATCTCGACCGGCACGCCCTTGGGCAGTTCGACGATGGGTTCGTCGACGCCTTCCTGAGCCTGTGCAATCTCGGCCAATTTGGCGCGTGCGGCGGCGTCCTTTTCGATGAACACACGCAGCGTACGGTGCTTGGCGCCGCCTGAAAAGTCGATCTCGACGACCTCCAGGTGGTGCGATGCCGCGACGCGATCCGCGATCGTCCGAATTGTATCCAACTGCAACGCCATACTTGACTGCACCCTCTAAATCTTTTGTTTCTATTGCTTTGCAGGCCGACGCCGAACCGTTTTTAGAGCAAATAAAAAGTGGGCTCTGGCCCACTCGTCTCTTCCGCCACATCGCCGGTCTGACCACGGCAGCTTACTTGCGGCAGAACGGATTCGTCTGCAAATTAGATTCTACGGCAGCAGGGAAGAATCTTCAAGAGGCGGCTTTCGAGCCGGAAGTGAAAACGCCGCCCAGAGGATAGCGTTGAGTTTCGCGACTGGCCTTGCCCATCGCTCTCCGTTGCGGATCGTGCGCGAGGGGCGAAAAGTGTCCGCGCGACAAGACTTTCTGCGGAGTCGAGCGGGAAGGCTCTTCTTTGGCTTCCTGCACCGTCTTCGGTGCGTTCCGCCGGCCCGCATTTGCGGTCCTACCTATACCTCTCTACAATCGATCAAACTCAGACGGCGGCGGCGACCTTAAAGCCATGCCACCGCGATTGCGAAAACTATGATTATTGATACGATTCCCGAAGCTCTGACCTTTGACGATGTTTTGCTCGTCCCCGCCTACTCAGACGTAGTGCCCACGCAGGTGAGCACGCAGACGCAGATGACCAAGACCATCACCCTGAACACGCCGCTGATGTCGGCCGCCATGGATACCGTGACCGAGTCGCGGCTGGCGATCGCCATGGCTCAACAGGGCGGCATGGGCGTCGTTCATCGAAATTTGACGATCGAGCAGCAGGCCGGCGAGATCGACAAAGTCAAACGCTCCGAGAGCGGCATGATCGTCGACCCGGTGACCATCTCGCCCGACCAGCCCATCGCGGCGGCGCTTGAGATGATGCGGCGCTTCAAGATCTCCGGCGTGCCGGTCACGCAGAACCGCAAGCTGGTCGGCATCCTGACCAACCGCGACCTGCGCTTCGTGAACGAAACCAGCCTGCTGATCGGCGAGGTGATGACCAAGAAGAATCTCATCACCGTGCCGGTCGGCACGACGCTCGAAGAGGCCGAGGCGATCCTGCATCAGCATCGCGTTGAAAAGCTGCTGGTGGTGAACGACGACTACGAGCTGAAGGGCCTCATCACGGTCAAGGACATCCAGAAGAAGCTGAAGTACCCAAACGCGTCGAAAGATGAACAGGGCAGACTGCGGGTAGCAGGGGCCATCGGCGCGACGGGCGACTTCCTCGAACGCGCCGCCGCGCTGGTTGCCGCGCGTGTCGACGCACTGGCAATCGACTCCGCGCACGGCCATTCGTCGCGCGTGCTGGAGGCGGTTTCGGAGTGCAAGAAGGCATTTCCGCACATCCCGCTGCTGGCCGGTAACGTCGCGACCTACGACGGCGCGATGGCGCTGATCGACGCGGGCGCGGATGCGATCAAGGTCGGCATCGGGCCGGGTTCGATCTGCACCACGCGCATGGTCACGGGCGCGGGCATGCCGCAGATTACGGCCATCTCCGAGGCGCACCGCGCGGCCTCGAAGCACGGCATTCCGGTCATCGCGGACGGCGGCATCAAGTATTCGGGCGATGTCACGAAGGCGATCGCGGCCGGCGCAAGCGTGGTCATGATGGGTTCGCTCTTCGCCGGCGTGGACGAGAGCCCAGGCGAGACGATCCTCTACCAGGGCCGTTCGTTCAAGGCGTATCGCGGCATGGGCTCGCTCTCGGCCATGGCGCAGGGCTCGGGCGAGCGCTACTTCCAGGGCAAGGACGACATGAACGAGATCACCGCCGGCGAACGCACCTCGCTGACCGCGCGCGAGGGCCAGACGCCGAACCGGCTGGCGAAGTTCGTTCCGGAGGGTATCGAAGGTCGCGTGCCGCATCGCGGTCCGCTGGAGGCGATGGTCTACCAGCTCGTCGGCGGTTTGCGCTCGGGCATGGGCTACCTCGGCTGCGGATCGATCGAAGAGCTGCAGACGAAGGCGCGCTTCGTGCGTATCTCGAACGCGGGCCTGAAGGAGAGCCATGTACACGACGTGGTCATCACGCGCGAGGCTCCGAACTATCACGTGGAGTAGCTGTTAGCGTAGAGCCATGCTCTCTGTTTTCTTCTACAAGCCGAACCCCGAGATGCTGCGAAGGCGCGCCTCGGGGTTTTGGAGTCTTGGGGTCTGGCTGCCGGCGATGATCGCCGCGGCCTGCATCGTGGCGGAGTCGACGAATACGTTTTCGTCCGAGAATACGAGCGACTGGCTGCGACCGGTAGTGCAGCACATCTTCGGCCCCATGAACGACGACGCATGGGCGGACGTGCATCATCTCATCCGCAAGACAGGGCATTTTCTCGGCTATGGCGCGGTCTGCCTGACGTTTCTGCGGGCTTGGCTGCTCTCCTTTGGGACCCGCGAAGCCATGAGCACGGCAAGCTGGCGCTGGCGGTCGTGCCTGGCGGCGATCGCATGTACGTTTGCGGTCGCCAGCGCGGACGAGATACACCAGACGATGATCCCCAGCCGTACGGGCCAGTTTTCGGATGTGCTGCTCGACACCTGCGGCGGCACGGTGATGTGTCTGCTGCTGTGGCTGGTGGTCTGGCGGAAACAGGCGTCATACAAGTGAACTTCCCCGGTGCCGTCGCTCTACTTTCTGAGTGCATTTCGGACGAACCATGCGCCAACGCCGAAGAGTAAAGCTGCAAAGAGACAAGCGGCCCAGCTCGCTTGTTCGATCGCAATGGAAACAAACACCACGGCCACGGCTAGGTAGGCAAGCGCAAAGATCGCGACTCCGATACGTTGAATTAGAGGAGCGTCTCTCGCACCTTTCCAAAACAACTCGTCAACAGAACGGCCACCTCGAAGCACATCGGGCCACAGAACGCTTTTTTGCTGGTCCTTTACCGCCTCGATGTACGCATCAAACTTCTTCTTACCGCCGCTTTTCGTTTCCATTTCGATAGTCCACGATCAAGATCGTAACACCCTAACGATCGCTAAAGCTGTCGAGCGGTATCCGGTGAGGTTGGCCGCCTTTATCGCGCACCATGGCGTCGAAGCGGTGTCTGGTCGTGAATCCCAGCTCCCGGTAGAGCCGGACGGCGGGTTCGTTGGCCTCGGTGACGGTCAGGGTCAGGGCGGTGTAGCCCTGCGCGGGAAGATGCTGCATGCAGTGGCGCATCAGCGTCTCGCCCAGGCGGCGGCCGCGCCAGTGGGGCGAGACGCAGAGCTGCGTGACGTGCGCGACGTTCGGCGAGATCCGCGAGCACAGGACGGAGGCGACTGGCAGGTGTGTCCGCCGGTCGCGCAGTATCCATGAAGAGGCCGCGTCGAAGACGCCGCAGCCGGGGAAGCGCACGATGTTGTGCAGAAAGCGCAGCGAGCCATGCAGCGTGCGGTACTGGTCGTTGATCTGCGCGTCGATGTGGCCTTCGTAGGCGGCGTGAATCAGCTCGGCCGTCGGCTGATAGAAGCCCGGCGCCCAGGCGCAGAGTTCGAGCTCGCCCGGCACGGCGACCGGGCTCCAGTGCGCGCGCACCATCGCGGCGATGTCCTTCAGATCGCACTCCTCGAAGAGCCGGGGGAAGATGACGAAGCCCTGCCCCGGCGCCTGTCCGGCGAAGGGCCGGGTCAGGGTTCCGGCGTCGAAGAGCAGCAACTGCGCCTCGATGCGCTCGACATCGGGCGAGGCCTCCAGCACATCGAGCAGGTGGCCGGTCAGCGCCTGGGTGGCGGCGAGTCCTGATTCGATCTCCTGTGCGACATACACGTCGCCGATGACGGCCTTGTGCCCTTCGTAGACGCAGAAGGTATAACCGCAGACCTTGCCGCGACTGAGCGCAACGAAGCCGGGCAGGATGCGCGAGTCCAGATATTGAAGAAGCAGTTCGGTGGAAGACCGGTAGTCCCAGCGCAGCCGCCGCTGCCAGAGCTGCGCCTCCTGCTCCAGCAGCGGGCGAAGCTGCTTCGCGGAGAAGTGGCGCAGGTCGAGAATCTCAAACTGGTGCTGGGTATCCGTCATCAGGGGCGCGCGTAGACCCGGTAGGCGGCGAGGCCCTGTGCGTCGTAGAGGAAGAGCGGTTCGTAGACGCGGCCGGCCAGCCAGTGCTCGAGCTGTGGCGCGTCGCTGCCGCGAATCACCAGCAGATGCTCCGCGTCCGGCACACCGTCGGGATCGTAGTGGATGATGGGCTGGTTGCGATAGAAGGTCAGGCCATAGTCGAGGTCTCGCCGCACGGACTGGGTCGCGATCAGCTTCACGCCGGGCGCCTGTTTTGCCAGCTCCGCCGCCAGCGGACGGGCCGAGTAGTTGATGTCCAGATCCTTGCCGTGAAAGCCGAGCAGAAAGACCATCGCCGCGCAGACCGGCAGCAGCGTGATCGTCCGCACCTTGGTGATGCCCCAGTAGCGAATGGTGAAGAAGACGATCGCGCCCATGACCAGCGCCGCGCCGCCCGCGATCTCAAGCCAGCCCGGCGAGGGAACCAGCGTGCCGTAGGTCATGTGCTGCGGCGCCAGCGTCAGCACGAAGACCAGGATCGCGCAGAGCGCGGCGTGCGACCAGAGCATCCAGCCCTTCATGCCGATGCGGCGGATGCGCGAGAGATAGTCGCCCGTGAGAATCGTCAGCGGCGGAATCGAAGGCAGAATGTAGCCCGGCAGCTTCGAGCCGGCGAACGAGAAGAAGAGAATCGGGAAGAGCGCCCAGAGGACGAGGAACTCCGGAAAGGCGTCACCGGCGCGCGTATGTCCAAGATAACGCTGGGGTTTGTGCCGGACCTTCCACTCCGCGATCGAGACCTGGATGGCGTCGATCAGCGCGCGGATGGCGATCACGGTCCAGGGCATCAGGCCGATGAGCAGCACGGCGAGGTAGAACCACGGCGGCTGATGGTGCTGGTAGCGGTTGGTGGCGAATCGTTCGAGGTTATGCTCGACGAAGAAGGTCCGGTAGAAGGTCGGGTTGCGCCGCTGCACGGCGATGTACCAGGGCAGCACCATCACCAGGTAGAGGACGATGCCCGGCCACCAGATCATCCGGCGCAGCATGGACCACTCTCGCCGCAGCGCGACGAAGAGCGTGATGATGGCGAAGGCCATGAACGGCGCGACCGGTCCCTTGGCCAGCGTCGCCGCCGCGCCGAAGAAGTAGAGGTCGAAGAGCCAGAATTTCTTGCCGGTCTCGTACCATGCATACCAGCCCAGCATGCCGATGCAGAATGGCGCGGCGAGCTGCATGTCCGTGCTGGCGCCGCGGGAGAAGGCGATGATGCCCACGCAGGAGGCGGTGATGAGCGCCGCGTCGAGGTGTCCGCCGGGGCGGAAGCGCCGCATATGCAGGAAGATCAGGCCGATCAGGTAAAAGGCGCCGGAGGTCGAGGGCAGCCGGGCCGCCCAGTCCGAGACGCCGAACTCGCGGAAGAACCCCATCGCGCGCCAGTAGTAGAGGGCTGGTTTTTCGAGCCAGGGATGACCGTTCAGGATCGGCGTCACGGTGCCCGCGACCGTGCAGGTGATCGAGGCATGGATGTCCGCGGCGCGCAGGCTGCGCGGCATCATCTCCGCATGCAGTGCGTCGCAGGTCCGCTCGTGGGTCTGGAGCATCTCGCGCGCGATCTGCGCATAGCGAGGTTCATCGGCGCCGACGAGGCCGAGCTGGTCGCCGCCAAAGTGTGGGACGAGCCCGAACATCATCAGAAAGACGGTGAACAGGGTGAGGACGACCACCTCGCCAGGATTGGCCAGGGCGGGCGATTTGCGCAGCTTGCGGAGCCCACTCAGCGCCCGCTCGGGCAGACCGGGGCGAGACGCTGGCTCTGGCGGCTCGGACGCGACGGGTTGTGACAGCTCATTCACAGGTTCTGTCCGTCGGGTTCAGTCGAGTCTGGCGCGAAGCCGGGAGAGAATGCTCTCGGTGGCTTCGGGGATGGGCGTGGGCAGGGTGCAGCCGCTGGCGACCCGGTGGCCGCCGCCGCCAAACTGTTCGGCGATGCGCGCAACGTCGATGGCGCTCTTGCTGCGCAGGCTGGCGCGAATCTGTTTCTCATCCGGCATCTCGCGCAGAAAGAACGCAGCTTCGATACCATCGATGCCGATGAGGAAGTTGACGATGCCTTCGCACTCGTCGGTGCTGGCGCCGGCCTCGTCCAGCTCCGGCTGGGTGACGGTCGTCCAGGCGAAGGGCCCTTCGCGCTTCAGGTTGCGCAGAGCCGTGCCAAGCAGGCGCAACTTGCTGAAAGGATTGGAGAAGTAGACGTCCCGCGCGATGCCGTGAGGCGATGCCCCGGCCTGGATCAGCTCGTGCGCGACCTCGAAGGTGCGGGCGTCGGTGGCCGCGTAGGTGAAGGAGCCGGTATCGGTCAGGATGGCGGTGTAGAGGCAGGTCGCCATGCCGGGGGTGATCACGATGCTCGGGTCTTCGGCCATGGCGGCCTGCACAATGCGGCAGACCATGGCGCCGACCGCGCAGGCGGAGTCGTCGATCCAGTTGATGGCGCCGAAGGGCCGCGCGCTGGCATGATGGTCGATATTCACGATCAGGCGGCCGTCGAGATCCTTCAGGCCGCAGCGCGCCACGTCGCATTCGAGCAGAATCGCGGGCGCTGTTGGATGGAGTGCGGCGCTTGCATGCCGGATGCGGTCGACGCCGGGCAGCGTGCGATAGATCGCGGGAATCGGGTCGGCGAAGATGCACTCGGTGGTCGCGCCCATCTGCTCCAGCAGACCCGCGAGACCCAGCACCGAGCCGATCGCGTCGCCATCGGGGCTGAGGTGCGAGGTCAGAATGAAGTGCGGATGCGCCCGAAAGGTCGCGAGCAGCGTCGCAATGGAAGCGGCTTCCGTCAGATTGGCGGCGGGAGCGGTCATGCTTTTGCAGGCTGCGCGGCTGGCTTCTCGGTCGCGGCCTGGGTCGTGGTCGTGTCGCCGGGGGCGGTTTTCTTCTCGCGCTTGCGCATGCGGCCGAGCAGCTCGTCCATGCGGCCGGTCATCTTTTCGGAGCGATCGATGGCGAAGACCAGCTCCGGTACGTGGCGTACGCCCATGCGTTCGCGGATCTGCGCGCGGATGAAGCCGCGTGCGGTGGTGAGCGCCGCAAGGGTCGAGGCCTCTTCCTCCTCGCCGCCGTGGACGGCAACGAAGACGCGCGCGGACTTGCCGCCGGGCGCGAGCACTACCTCGGTGACGACCGAGGGAAAGATGCGCGGGTCGGAGAGCTCGCCTTCGAGCATGGCGCCGATCTCCTCGGAGAAGGAGTTCGCGACGCGGTTGCGGTGGTAGGTTCTGGCGCGTGGTTCGGGCATGGTTCTCTTCTCTAAACACTCTAGCGTAACAAATTCGACGGGCTTTCGCTGGAGGAGGTTACTCTTCGAGAATTTCGGCGAAGGAGTCCTGAATCTCCGCCCCAAGCGTGACGCAGATGCGCTGGGCTGCGTCGTCGATCTCCCGAAGCTGGCCGGTGAGGTAAGAGTTCGACCCGGAGATGGCGACGATGCCGACGGTCGCGCGGTTCCAGACCGTCGCCTCGTCCAGCTCGGCGACCGAGGCGTTGAAGCCGTTGCGCAGCTTGTCCTTGAGCGAGCGGACGACCTGGCGGCGGTCCTTCAGCGACTGCGCGTGGGGGATCGAGAGTTCGAGTGTCAGTTTTCCGATGGGCATGGGTAATGGGTGACTTTATATGACCGGTTGCGGAGCCTTAGGCTTCCTCTTCTCTGAGCTTCGCGTATAAGGCTCGCTGCGCCTCGTTGATCTGACCGGGAAGACGATCGATCTCACGCCTGGACGCGGGCAGGCGATTGGCCTTGTTCTTGTAGTCGTAGTAAAGCGTTCCGTGGATGCCTTGTGCGTCGCGCTTGTGAATTGGGCGGCTCCACACGGGGGTGAGCGTCTCTCCTGCGGTTCGCTCGCCGACCCGTTCGACAAAATCTTCCACGACCTCAAGGTCCTGACCTTCTGCGGGAAAGATCAGCGCAAACTCCGAGTCTGTTGCCTGAAAGATGCTGAAGGTTGCGTTGACGGCGCCGTCGACAATCTGGACGTTCTTCATATTTGTTCAGTTTCACTTCCAGAGAAGGTAGTGAGATAGTTGCGCGGCCAACTCAAAGGCGGGACGCTCTCACGGGCATATGCGGAGGTTACAAGTTTTTCCCTGAAAAGCGAAACGCCTCGGGGTGAGAGCCCCGAGGCGATTTCTTTGAGGCGGCATGAGCCCATGAGACAACACGATTTACGGCGTATTCGACACCTGTGCCGCCGCTCCGGGTGTGTTGACCGCGCCTGCAGCCGGAAGCTGCGTGGTATCCCAGCCACCTCCCAGCGCCTGCACGAGCTGTACGGCGGCGGTCATCTCGCTCACGTGCAGAGTCACCAAGGTCTGCTGGTCGGATAGCAGTGTGTTCTGCGCGGTGATGACGTCCAGGTATGGGTCGAGGCCGGTCTCGTACCGCGCCTGCGCGATATTGAGGTAGCGCTGCGCCGCGGCGACTGCCTCCTGCTGCTTGGCGATCTGCTGCGACAGAATGCGGACCGTGGCGATGTAGTCTTCGGTCTGCTGGAAGGCGGTGAGGACGGTCTGTTTATAGGCCGCGACATCCGCGTTGTAGGTCGCCGTGTACTGCGCGACCGTGGCGCGGCGCAGTCCGGCGTCGAAGATCGTCTCGCTGGCGGTTGAGCCGAGCGACCAGAAGAACGCCGGCGCGGAGAAGAGCTTCGAGATGGTCGACGACTCGTTGCCGCCCGATCCGGTGAGCGATAGCGTCGGGTAGTAGGCGGCCTTTTCGACGCCGATCAGCGCGTTGGCCTGGGCCATGGTGCGTTCGGCGGCGGCGATGTCCGGCCGGCGCTGCAGCAGTTGCGAGGGCAGGCCGAGCGGGATCGGCGGCGCGTCGGCGGTCAGCATCCGCACGGGCAGCGAGAAGCTCGACGCCGGCTTGCCGATCAGCGTCGCGATCGCGTGCTCGTAGATGGCGCGATTGGTGGCGACGCCGATGCCGGTCTCCTCCGCGTTGCGCAGCGTGACCTCGGCCTCGGCGACGGCCTCGGGGCTGTCGATGCCGGTCTCGACCAGCGCGCGGGTTAGTTCGAGCGACTTCTTATCGGCCTCGATGGTCTTGTTCAGCACGTCCTGCAGGGCGTCCTGTCCGCGCAGCTCGAAGTAGAACTCGGCGAGGGAGGCCTGTTCGGTCAGGCGCTCGTTTTCGAGCTCGGCGGCGGAGACCTGCGTGGCGTACTGGTACTCGCGCACGGTGTTGCGCACCTTGCCCCAGAGGTCCGGCTCCCACGAGACGTCGAAGGGCAGGGACATGACGGTGGCGGTGCTGCCGCTGGTGGCGGTCGTCGAGGTCGTCGTCCCGGTCGAGCCGGTTCCGCCTGTCCCGGTTCCGGTCGAGGTTCCGCTGGTCGTCGAGACGGAGTTCCGCAGCGTGCCCGGCGTGCGCGTGCGCTGGTAAGACGGCGCGACCGAGACCGTCGGGTAGTACGCGGCGCGAGCCTCGCGGACCTGCGCGCGCGCGGCCATGAAGTTCTGGAAGTACTGGGCGATATTCTGGTTGTCGATGTTCAGGCCGTCTTCGAGCGCGTTCAGCTCGGGCTCGTGGAAGACCTCCCACCACTTGCCTTTGAGCATCGCGTCCTGCGGCGCCGCGGGCTGCCATGTCCCGTCGGGCGTGTTGGCGTATGCCGCAGGCGCGGACTCTTTGAAGGCTGGCGGCGCCGGGGTGGCGGGAGTGGTGTATTTGGGGCCTACGCGGCAGCCTGCGAGAAGTATGAGAGCTGCGGTGGCTGCGAGTTTGGCGGGGTGAGTCATATTGTTCTGATTCTCCAGGCGAACAGCGGTGTTGCGCCGAACGAAAAGCAAATACGGGGGTCCTTCGCTACGCTCAGGATGACGAGAGTGGAAGCGGCGAGCCTTCATGCGGTTACCTCTTTGTGCTCGCGGCGCGGTCCGAAGAGCCGTGCGTCCTTATCGCCCTGCACCTTCAGGCGGAGGTTATCCATAAAGAGGTAGATGACGGGCGTCGTATAGAGCGTGAGCACCTGCGACACGATCAAGCCGCCAATGATGCTGATGCCCAGCGGCCGCCGCAGCTCCGACCCGATGCCCGTGCCGAGCGCCAGCGGCACCGCGCCGAAGAGCGCCGCGAAGGTCGTCATCAGGATTGGACGGAAGCGCAGCATCGAGGCTTCATAGATCGAGTCGCGCGTGTTCTTGCCCTCATTCCGCTCGGCGTTCAGCGCGAAGTCGATCATCATGATGGCGTTCTTCTTCACGATGCCGATCAGCAAGATGATGCCGATGATACTCATCACGTCGAGCTCGGTGTTGGTCAGCACCAGCGCAAGCATGGCGCCAACCGAGGCCGAAGGCAGCGTCGAGAGAATCGTGAGCGGATGCACCAGGCTCTCATACAGAATGCCCAGCACGATGTAAACCGCGATGATGGCCGTAATCACGAGGTAAACTTCGCTGTTCAACGAGTCCTTGAAGGCCGACAACGTGCCGGAAAACTGCCCTTTGACGCCGCTGGGCACGTTCATCTTTTCAAGTAGATTGCCGATTTCCTGCGTCGCCTGGCCGAGCGACACACCCGGCGCCAGGTTGAACGAGACCGTGGCCGAGGGGAACAGGCCCGTATGGTTGATCCCCAGTGGCGAGGTCGAAGGCGCATACTTCGCGACCGAGGCCAGCGGCACCGCGCCACCCTGCGCGTTCGGGATGATCCACGTGCTCTTCAGTCCTTCGGGCGTCTGCCAATACTTCGGCGCGACCTCCATCACCACGTAGTACTGGTTCAGTTCGGAGTAGATGGTCGATACCTCGCTCTGGCCAAAGGCGCCGTAGAGCGTATTGTCGATCAGTTGCGGCGTGATGCCGAGCCGCGCGGCGGTCGGGCGGTCGTAGGTCAGCAGAGCCTGCAGGCCGAGATTCTGCTGGTCCGTGTTTACGTCCTGGAAGCCCGGCGCGTGACGCATGGCGGTCAGCAGCATCGGGCCGTACTTCTGCAGGTCCTGGGTGGTCTCGGCCTGCAGCGTGTACTGATACTGCGCGCTCGATTGCCGACCGCCGATGCGAATGTCCTGCACGGGCTGGAGGAAGGTCTGCGCGCCCTGCACACGTCCGAGCTTCGGACGCAGCCGGGCCATGATGGTTTCGACCGAATCCTGCCGGTCGTCCTTGCCCTTGCCAAGCGGCTTGAGCGCGACGAACGTGAAGCCGCCGTTCGTGGCGCCCTGGCCGCCGGTGAAGGCCATGACGTTCTGTACGCCGGGGTCGGCCTTGATGATGGCCGTGGCCTGCTGGACCGAGGCCTTCATGGCATAGAAGGAGGTGTCCTGCGGGCCCTGCATGCCGCCGGTCATGGCGCCGGTATCCTGCTGGGGGAAGAAGCCCAGCGGCACCCGCGTCAGTAGAAAACCGTTGAGCGCGATCGTGCAGAGGAAGACGATCAGGATCAGCGCGGGGTGGTTGAGCGTCCAGTTCAGCGTGCGCCGGTAGAACTTCAGGATGGCGTCGAAGACGCGCTCGCTCCAGTTGTAGAGCCTGCCGTGTTCGATGTCGTGCTCGGGGACGAGGACGCGCGAACACATCATCGGCGTCGTCGTCAGCGAGATGACCATCGAGACGACGATGGCGGTCGAGAGAGTGATGGCGAACTCGCGGAAGAGACGGCCGATGATGCCGCCCATCAGCAGCAGCGGTATGAAGACGGCGATCAACGAGACCGAGATGGAGAAGACGGTGAAGCCGATCTCCTTCGCGCCCTTGAGCGCCGCGTCGAGTGGACCGAGTCCCTCTTCCAGGTGACGTGTGATGTTCTCCATCACGACGATGGCGTCGTCGACGACGAAGCCGCTGGCGATCGCCAGCGCCATCAACGAAAGGTTGTCGAGCGAGAAGCCGCACAGGTACATGACCGCGCAGGTGCCGATCAGCGAGACCGGCACGGCGACGGCGGGGATGAGCGTCGCGCGAACGTTGCGCAGGAAGACGAAGACGACGCCGATGACAAGCAGCACCGAGATGACCAGCGTGCGTTCGATGTCCGAGACGGAGGCGCGAATGGTCAGCGTGCGATCGAGGATGATGACCAGGTGCTGGCCCTTGGGGATGGTTGCCGCAAGCGACGGCAGCGCGGCCTTGATGGCGTCGACCGTGGTGATGATGTTCGCGCCCGGCTGCCGGAAGATGAGCATGTTGACCGAGAGCTTGCCGTTCAGGAAGCCGGCCTGCCGGATGGTCTGCTGCGAGTCGACGACATCGGCGACGTCCTGCAGCCGCACCGCGCCGCCGTTGTGATAACCGATGACGAGTGGTTTGTAGGCGACGGCCTTGGTGATCTGGTCGTTCGCGAGAATGTCGATGGTCTCGTCGCCGTTCGAAAGCTGACCCTTGGCGGTGTTGGCGTTCTGTCCGGCGATGACCTGCTGGACCTGCGGCAGGCTGATGCCGTAGCTGGCGAGCTGGTTGGGATTGATCTCCACGCGCACCGCGGGCAGGGATGCGCCGACGACCGTCACCTGGCCGACGCCGGTGATCTGCGAGATGCGCTGCTCCATGACGGTCGAGGCCTCGTCATAAAGCGTGGGTACGTCGTAGACATCGGACTGCAGACCGAGCACGAGGATGGGCGAGTCGGCCGGGTTCACCTTGCGGTAGGTCGGGTTGGCGGGCAGGTTCTGCGGCAGATAGGATCGGGCCGCGTTGATGCCGGCTTCGACGTCGCGCGCGGCGCCGTCGATATTGCGCGAAAGATCGAACTGCAGCGTGACGCCGGTGGTGCCGAGCGAGCTCGTCGAGGTCATCTCGGTCACGCCGGCGATATGGCCGAACTGGCGTTCGAGCGGCGTGGCGACCGAGGACGCCATGATGTCGGGGCTTGCGCCCGGCAGGCTGGCCGCGACCGTGATCGTCGGGAAGTCCACCTGCGGCAGAGGCGACACCGGCAGCACCGCGAAGGCGATGGCGCCTGCGATGGCGACCGCGATGGTGAGCAGGATAGTCGCAACCGGGCGCTCGATGAAGACGCGCGAAAGATTGGGTCCGTCGACCGGCTCGGGATGGTGGTCGTGGTGCTCGCCGGTCGACATTATGCGGCCTCCGTCTCGGGCTGTGCGACCGTGGTCTTGCTGGGGTGCTTGGAGAAGCGCCGGCCCAGGTTGTCGAAGAAGATGTAGATGACCGGCGTGGTGTACAGCGTAAGCACCTGCGAGAAGATGAGGCCGCCGACCATCGCCACGCCGAGCGGCTTGCGCAGCTCGCTGCCGATGCCCGAGCCGAAGGCCAGCGGAATACCCGAGAGCAGCGCGGCCATGGTGGTCATCAGGATGGGGCGGAAGCGCAGCAGCGACGCCTGGTAGATCGCGTCGGTTGCGTTCATGCCGTGGTTGCGTTCGGCTTCGAGCGCGAAGTCGACCATCATGATGCCGTTCTTCTTCACGATACCGATCAGCAGGATGATGCCGATGATGGCGACGATGTCGAGGTCGAGATTGAAGAGCCGCAACGCAAGCAATGCGCCGACGCCGGCCGAGGGCAGCGTCGAAAGAATCGTGATGGGATGCACGAAGCTCTCGTACAGCACGCCCAGCACGATGTACACCGTGACCAGCGCGGCGAGGATGAGCAGACCTTCGTTCGAGAGCGAGTTCTGGAAGGCGGCGGCCGTGCCCTGGTAGTTGGCGACGACGCTCTGCGGAAACTTCGACTTCGCGATGACCTTGTCGATGGCGTCGAGCGCCTGTCCGAGCGACGTGCCCGCGCCGAGATTGAACGAGACGGTGACGGCCGGGAACTGGCCCTGGTGGTTGATCGAGAGCGCCTCGCTCTGCGTCTCGAAGTGGGTGAAGGCGCTGAGCGGAACCGGTGTCGCGGCGGTGGCGGTGTTCGAGGAGCTGCTGCCGCCGCCTCCGCCGCTGGTGGCGGTCGTGGTGGCGCCGGTGGTGGAGGTGGAGCGCGAGGTGCCGCTGGTGGAGGTGGTCGCGGCCGTGGAGGTCGCGCCGGTCGCGGTGCTGCTGTTGGTGCTCGCGCTGGTGGATGCGGCGGTCAACGCGGAGCCGGTGTTCGAGCTGGTGATGTTGTTCGTGCTGGCGGTGCTGGAGGCGAGCGAGTTCGAGCTGGTGGTGGAGACACCGTTGGTCGCGGACGCGGTCAGCGTGGAGCTGGTGCTGCTCGAAGAGCCGGAACCGGCGCCGGCGGACGAGCCCTGCGTGCTTGCGGCCGTGGCTGCGATCGTACCCGTGCTCGAACCCTGGATGTAGATGTCCTGCAGCTTGTTCGGATTGGTCTGGAAGCTGGGATCGGTCTCGAGGATCACGTGGTACTGATTCAACTGCGTGTACATCGTGTTGATCTGGCGCTGGCCGAAGGCGTCGTAGAGCGTGGCGTCGACGACCGAGGGCGTGATGCCGAAGCGCGTCGCGGTGGCGCGGTCGATGACCAACTGCGCCGCCTTGCCGCCCAGTTGCTGGTCGGTGACGACGTCCGAGAGCTCGGGCAGCTTCTTGAGTTCGGCGACGAAGTCGTGCGTCACCTGGTTCAGCTCGGCCTGGTTCGGGTCTTCGAGGGTGTACTGATACTCCGTGCGGCTGACGCGGTCGTCGACCGTGAGGTCCTGAATCGGCTGCATGTAGAGCTTGATGCCTTCAACCTTTTCGAGCTTCGGTCCGAGCCGGTCGATGACCGCGGTGGCGGAGAGATTGCGCTCGCCGTCCTTGGAGCCCAGCGGCTTCAGATTGATTTGGATGCGGCCGCTGTTCAACGTGGTGTTGGTGCCGTCCGCGCCGATGAAGGACGAGATGCTCTCGACCGCCGGATCGTCGAGCAGGACCTTCGAGATCTTCTGCTGGGCCTCGGTCATGGCTTTGAAGGAGGTTGCGGCGCCGGCCTGCGTGATGCCCTGGATGATGCCCGTATCCTGCGTAGGGAAGAAGCCCTTGGGCACGGTCATATAGAGCACGACCGTGAGGCAGAGCGTGACGACCGCGACGAGCAGCGTGATGGTCTGGTAGCCGAGCACGAACTTCAGCGTGCGTCCGTAGAAGGCGATGATGCGTTCAAAGAAGTGCTCGGTGATGTTGTAGAAGCGGCCCTGCTCGCTGGGCGGCGTGTGCTTCAACAGGCGCGCGGCCATCATCGGGGTCAGCGTCAGCGAGACGAAGGCCGAGATGACGATGGTGACCGCGAGCGTGACCGCGAACTGCCGGAAGAGACGGCCCGCGACGTCGCCCATGAAGAGCAGCGGAATGAGCACCGCGATGAGCGAGACGGTCAGCGAGAGGATGGTGAAGCCGATCTGCTCCGCCCCCTTCAGCGTCGCGGCCATCGGCGCTTCACCCTCTTCGATGTAGCGCGAGATATTCTCGATCATGACGATGGCGTCGTCGACGACGAAGCCGGTCGAGATGGTCAGGGCCATCATGGTCAGGTTATTGAGCGAGTAGCCCGCGAGGTACATCACGCCCAGAGTGCCGACCAGCGAGAGCGGCACGGCGATCGCCGGAATGATGGTCGCCGAGATCGACCGCAGGAAGATGAAGATCACCGCGATGACCAGAAAGATGGTCAGTCCCAGTTCGAACCAGACGTCCGCGACCGAGGCGCGAATCTCGCTGGTGCGGTCGGTGGTGATCTGCACATGCACCGACTTCGGCAGCGTGGCCTCGAGCGTCGGCAGCAGCTTCTGGATGGAGTCGACGACCGCGATGGTGTTCGCGCCGGGCTGGCGCTGGATGTTCAGAATGACCGCGGGCGTGTAGTTCATCCACGCGGCGAGCTGCGCGTTTTCGACGCCGTCGACGATCTTCGCCACGTCGGTCAGCATCACCGGCGCGCCGTTCTTGTACGCGACGACGACCTGCTTGTAATCGCCGCTCGAGGTGAGCTGGTCGTTCGCGTTGATGGTGTAGTCCTGCTGCGGACCGTCGAAGCTGCCCTTGGCGGAGTTGAGGCTGGTGCCGGTCAGCGCGTTGCGCAGGTCTTCGAGGTTGATGCCGTAGCTGGCGAGCGCGGTGGGGTTGGCCTGGATGCGCACGGCGGGCTTCTGTCCGCCGGAGATGCTGACCAGACCGACGCCCGAGATCTGCGAGATCTTCGGCGCGAAGCGTGTGTCGGCGAGGTCTTCGACCTGCGAGAGCGCCATCTCGTTCGAGGTGAGCGCAAGCGTCAGCACGGGCGCGTCCGCGGGGTTGGACTTCGAATAGATCGGCGGCGTGGGCAGGTTGGCGGGCAGGTAGCTCTGGCCCGCGTTGATGGCTGCCTGCACCTCCTGCTCGGCCACGTCGATGTTCAGCGAGAGCTGAAACTGCATGACGATGACCGAGACGCCGCCGGCCGAGGTCGAGGTCATCTGGCTGAGGCCGGCGACCTCGCCGAACTGGCGTTCAAGCGGCGCCGTTACGGCGGAGGCGACGACATCGGGGCTGGCGCCGGGGTAGTACGTCAGCACCTGGATGGTAGGGTAGTCGACCTCGGGCAGCGCCGAGACCGGCAGTTGGAAGTACGAGACGCCGCCGGCGAGGAAGATCGCCACCATCAACAGGGCGGTGGCGACCGGGCGCAGAATAAATGGCTGGGAAGGATTCATCGAGACGGAGCACCCGTGGCGGTCGCGGAGGGCTTGCTGTCGGCGCCCTTCTGGCCTGCTTGTTTGGTCGTGACCTCGGCGCCGTTCTCGAGCCTGTCGAAGCCGCTGGTGGCGAGCGTGGTGTTGGCGTCAAGACCCGTCACGGCGGTGTTGTTCGCGTCGTTGCTCTGCGTGGTGATGGGCTGCACGGCGACGGTGGGGCCCTTGCCGTCCGCGCCCGCCTTCACGACGTAGACGAAGGCCGCGGTGCCGTTATGCTGCACGGCGACCGTGGGGACGAGCGTCACGGACTTCAGCGTGTTGACCAGCAGGCGCGCGTTGACGAACTGGTTGGGGAACAGCGTCAGGTCGGCGTTCTGGAAGCTCGCGCGGAACTTGATCGTACCGGTGGTGGTGTCGATCTGGTTGTTCAGCGAGTTCAGCGTGCCGGCTTCGAGCTGGTTCGCGTTCGAGCGATCGAATGCGTCGACCTCCAACTGGCGCTTGCCCTTCAACTGCGCCTGCACCGCGGGCAGGTCGTCTTCGGAGACGTTGAAGACGACGGTGATGGGGCTGACCTGCGTGATGACCGCGAGCGTCGAACCCGTGCCCGAGAAGACCGTGTTGCCCGGGTCGACCAGCCGCAGGCCGACGCGGCCGGTGATCGGCGAGACGATGTGGCAGTACGAGAGCTGCACCTGGTCGTAGAGCACCGTGCCCTGGTCGGTCTTCACCGTGCCTTCGTACTGCTTCACCGCCTGCTCCTGGTCGTCGACCTGCTGCTTGGCGATGGCGTTGCGGGCGTAGGCGGCCTTGTAGCGGTCGTAGTCGATGCGCGCCTGCGCAAGCACGGCGAGGTCGTGTTCGAGCGTGCCCTCGGCCTGGCGCAGCGTAGCCTCATACGGCGCGGGGTCGACGTCGATCAGCGGCTGGCCCTTGCGTACGAGCTGGCCCTCCTGATAATGAACCGAGAGCACGCGGCCGGTGATCTGACTGTAGACCGTAACGGTGTTGGTCGGCGTGACGGTGCCAAGCGCGTTGATATAGACGGGCATGTCGCCGGTCTTCGACTCCGCGGTGGTGATGGCGGGCGGACCCTGCTGGCCTCGTCCGCCGCCTGCCTTGCCGCCTGCCGCGCCGGCGCCCGCGCTCTTGTCGTCCTTGTTGCGGCGAAGGAAGAAGACGGCCGCGGCGATGAGAAGGATCAGCAGGATCCAGATCCAGGCGTGGCTCTTCTTGTCGACGACCTCGTGCGCCAGCTTCGCGTTGCGCTCCTCGAAGGCGCGGCCTTCGCGGCCGCCGTAGGATTCTGAGTTGTGAGCCTCAAACGACGCGCCCAGCTGGGCTCCGTCCTGAACGCCTGGCTGACGTTCGCCCCGACTGTACTCCTGGCTCATGTTGTTGCCCTTTTCAGCACGAATGGACGTGCGAATGATGCTCTAATGTGATTCCATGTTGGAACTAACGTGTTGGATGTTTAGACGGAAGTCGCGCTTCAGGAGTTTGATGGCCGATGCGGAAAACAGGCATTTTGGGTAACTCTTAACGCGGTCCCGGTGTATTATCCGCTTTGCGGCAGAAAGATGTCGAAAGATCATGGTGGGGATGCAACTTAATCCGGCGACGATTCGTCTACAGCCAGCGCTCGACGACCTGGTGCGGCTGGTCGACGCCGTCGAGTCGTTCGCCGCCGAGCATGGTCTGCGCCCGGCCGACGCGCATGCGCTGACGCTCGCCGCCGAGGAGCTCTTCGCCAACACGGTGAAGCACAGCCAGCCACCCGCAGGCTACGTCGAGTTCACGCTCGGCCTGGCGGACGGCGTGGTGACCGCCGTTTATATCGACGACGGTGCTCCCTTCGACCCGACCGCTCGCGCGGCGCCCGACACCACCCTGCCGGCGGAGCTGCGGCCCATCGGCGGGCTGGGAATCTACTTCATTCAGCGCACCATGCAGAGCTTTGCCTACGAGCGGCTGGACGGGCGCAATGTTCTGCGTTTCACCCGAAAGCTGGCCTGACCGCAGAACGAAGACCTGACCACGGAATCGGATTTGTTGCGGGACGGTTACAAAGAAAAGAAGACGACGCAAATCCATCGGCCGGATGATATGTTTTTTGCAGCCATGAATGTAGCTATCGAGTATGTGAACGACCTCCCCATCGTCATCGTCAACGGCCGGCTCGACACCGTGACCGCGCCTGCGTTCGATGCACACCTTGGGCCTTTTCTCGCCACGCCGCGTCCGCGCATCCTGCTCGATCTTTCGCAGGTCGGCTATATCAGCAGCGCCGGGCTGCGTTCGGTGCTGCAGTTGGTGAAGCATACGGCGGCGAAGGGTGGCCGGCTGGGCCTCTTCGGCGCGCAGCCGGCGATCATGGAGGTCATCGAGATCTCCGGCTTTCCGACCCTGGTGGACCTGTATCCCGACCGAGAGGCAGCCCTGGCCGCGTCGAAGGTCGAATCCAAGGGCGCATGATCGGGCGCGCGCTGGCTGGGCTCCGGCTCTCGCTGCGTCAGCAGATCACGGCGCTGGCGGTGCTGGCGGCGCTGTTTGCGACCTGCACGGTCTCCGTGCTGGTGCTGATGAACGAACGCATCGCCAGCAAGCTGGTGGGCGGCGAGGTGACCTCCTTCACCGAAGAGCGCGTGGCGCGCAGCGCGCAGAAGGCCTACTACACCTGCCACCTGGCCGAGGACTTCATCCAGAAGTCGGTGAACACGAACCTGAACGTCGCGCGCACGGCGCTGGCGCAGGCCGGCGGCGTGCATCCCACCGGGCAGACGACCACGTGGAACGCGTTGAACCAGTACTCGCTCTCGCGCACGTCGATTGCGGCGCCGTTGTGGAGTCTGGGCGGACGGTCGCTGACCGGCGACCGCAGCTTTCAAAATCACCTGCCCGTCATCGACGACGTGACCGCCCAGACCGGCGACACGGTGACGCTCTTCCAGCGCGTGAACGCGGGTGACATGCTGCGCGTGGCGACCAGCGTGGTCGCGGCCGACGGTCAGCGCGCCATCGGCACCTACATTCCGCAGACGATGCCCGACGGAACGCCGAACCCGGTCATCAAGACCGTCCTGAGCGGTCAGACCTACCGGGGCAAGGCCTACGTGGTCAACGCCTGGTACATCACGGCGTATGAACCGCTGCTCGACGCGAAGGGCGCGGTCATCGGCATGCTCTATGCCGGGGTGAAGCAGGAGGGCGTGGGCACGCTGCGCGAGGCGCTCGACACCTCCTCGAAGAGCGGCGAGCATAGCTCGGTCGCGGTCTACTACGGCAAGGACAGCCAGAACTTCAGCAATAAGGCGCTGATCGAGCCGAGCGGCCTGTCGGCGGCGACGAAGGATCAGTGGCTGCCCGTGGCGCTTGCACAGGGTCCGAAGCTGCCCGAGGGCGCGACCGGCGGGCTGACCGTGACGGACGCGGCGACCGGCGCGCGGTCGATCGTGCACTACATCTACTACAAGCCGTGGGACTGGATCATCGTCGTGGCGGCGGACTCGCGCGACTTCCAGAGCGCGACCGACCGGGTACGCACGCAGTTCTACAACCTGCTGTGGCAGAGCGTCGTCGGCGGGCTGCTGGCGCTGATCCTTGGCGCCATGGTCGCGTACCTGATCAGCAAGCGCATCACCGATCCGATGGCCGACCTGAGCATCCACCTGACCTCGAACGCCACGCAGATCGCCTCGAGCGCGATCCACCAGCAGGCGAACGTGGCGACGTTCATGGCGTCGAGCAACCAGATCGCCTCGGCCGTCAAGGAAATCTCCGCTACCTCGCAGGAGTTGCTGCGCGCAATGGTCGAGATCGCCGACGCGGCAGAAAAGACCAGCGGCCTGGCGCGCGAGGGCCGGCAGGGGCTGCGCGGCATGGAGACCTCCATGCAGGTGCTCTCGAACGTGACCGGCTCAATCTCGTCCAAGCTGACGGCCATTCGCATGAAGGCCGCGCGCATCAACTCCGTCGTGACGACGATTACGAAGGTGGCGGATCAGACGAATCTTCTCTCGCTGAACGCGGCCATCGAGGCGGAGAAGGCGGGCGAGGCGGGCGCCGGGTTCGCGGTCGTCGCGCGCGAGATTCGCCGGCTGGCGGATCAGTCCGCCATCGCCACGCTCGACATCGAGCGCATGGTCGAGGAGATGCAGGAGGCGGTGACCGGCGGCGTGGAGGAGATGCGCGACCTGGCCGGCGCGGTGAAGGGCGGCAACGACGCGGCGGAGGCCATCCGCGGCCAGTTCGGCGAGATCATCGAGCGCGTGGAGTCGATCGCCCCGCGCTACGAGACCGTCCACCAGGGCATGCAGAACCAGAGCGAGGGCGCCCAGCAGATCAGCGAGGCGATGTGGCAGTTGACCGAGACCGCCCGCCAGACCTCGGACTCCGTCAACGACCTGAACGACGTCAGCCGGCAGTTGCACGAAGCCGTGCGCGTGCTGAAGGAGCGGATCTTCAAGATGGAAGTGAAGAAGTTGCGAACGGTGGATGTGAAGGATTGAAGCGGCGTCGGTGGAAGCATGGGGCTTCAGCCCCTTGAATGAAGCTGCAAGAAGGACGGGGCTTTAGCCCTGGGTTGTCACTGCCGCCCGCGTTCTTGCTTCCAGGTAGGCCAAGGCTTTAGCCTTGGCATCCAAAGCCTGAGCGACGGGGGCGTTAGCCCCTGGGGTATGTCTTCCTGTCCGAGTCGCCGTGGGCTGGGGGAAGGAAGTGCAGAAGCAGATCCTCCGCGAGGATGACAAACAAGAGAAGCAACGACGACGACAGAAGCAGATTCCCTTCGGGAATGACACACAAAGGACAAGCAACGGCAGGACAAGTGCAAAGACGAAATACAGGGGTCCTTCACTGCGTTCAGAATGACGGGCTTTTTGCAGGGATTGAGAGGCGAAGCATTGACCACCGCAGCACAGCACCGCATCGGACTCCGGCTGAAGCTGGACTCCGGCGTGTGCTCGATTCCGCTGCACCGGGTGCATCACCTGGCGGGCTTTGCGACGCTCACGGGCGAGCCGGACGATTATTTCCTCGGCTGGCTGCGCTTTCATGGCGAGCGTGCGCCGGTCTTCGACCTGAACCGCGTGGTCTGCGATGCGCCGACGGCGGAGTCCTTTGGCAGTCGTATCATCCTGCTCGAAGCCGCGGCTGGCGCGGCGACACGCTACATCGGGCTGCTGGCCGCCGGGGTGACGGACACCGCCGCCGACCTGCCGGAGCTTGAACTCGACGACTATCTGCCCATGCTGTACACGCTGATTCCAGAGCCTCCGGCGGAGGACGCATGAGGCCCGACTCGATCTTCCTGACGCGCATCGCGGAGCGGCTGGCCGGGGTTCTGGGCATGGAGCCGCGCGCGCTCGAAGAGAAGCGGCTGCGGTCGATGGTCGCCACGCGCTGCCGTGTGCTCGAACTCGCCGACCCGGCCGCCTACGCCGAATTCTTCGAGAGTTCGGCGGACGAACAAGCCGCGCTGATCGACGCCGCCGTCATCCGCGAGACGCGCTTCTTTCGCGATCCGGCGGTCTTCGCCCAGATTCAGACGGCGGTCGTCAGATTGGCGGCGCTCGCCGGACCGGGTCCGTTGCGTGTGCTCTCCGCGCCGTGCAGCACCGGGCAGGAGACCTGGTCGCTGGCCGCCACGCTGGTCGAGGCGGGCCTGCCGCCGGGGCGATTCGAGATCGACGCCTGCGACATCTCCCCCGCCGCGCTGGCCGCGTCGGACGCCGCCTGGTACGCCGAAGACGCGCTGCGCCACCTGACGCCCGAGCAGCGCGCGAGCCTCGGCGCGCCGGATGCCGGGGGCTGGCGCGTTCACGAGACGCTGCGCGAGCGGGTGCGCTTCACCCGTCGCAATCTTGCCGAGTCGGGCGCGCTTGCGGGCGAGGCGTACCACCTGATCCTGTGCCGCAATCTCTTCATCTACCTGGCGCAACCCGCGCGGGAGACGCTGGCCCGGTCGCTGGCGGCGGCGCTCGCGCCCGGCGGACGGCTGGTGATCGGCACGGCCGATCGCGTCGAGGAGCTGAGCGCGCTCTTCACGCCGCTGAAGCCCGCGTCCTCCTTCGCCTTCGTACACCGCGATCTGGCGATTCCCATCGCGCCTCCACGGCCTCTTCACTCGCGTCCGGCGGCGGTTGCGCCTGTACCGGCTGCACGGCCGCAGGCGGCGCCGACCGCGATCGAGGAGGCGTTGCCCGCGACGGCGACCGGCCTCTACCTGCGCGCGGTCGAGGCGCACCAGCACGGCGAGCTGCGCAAGGCGGAGCGGCGCTGCCGGCAGGCGCTCTACCTCGACGGCAAGCATCTGCCGTCGCTCGAGCTGCTGCAGTCGATCTGGCGGCAACAGCCCAGTCTGAGGCTGCGACGCGCGCTCGACGCCCGCATTCACCGCGTGAAGGCCGACGCCCTGCGCACGGAGGAGACCGTATGAACCCGGCTTTGCCCGTGACCTTATTCGACCGCCCGCTGCCCGAGGGCTACCGCGACGAGCTGCAGGCGCTGGTGGCGGAGCGGCCCGCCGACCCGGCCCGGCAGGCGGGTTCGATGCTGCTGTTTCAGATCGGCGGCCTGCGTCTGGCTCTGCCGACGCGGCTGGCGTCGGCGGTGGCGCCGGTGCTGCATATTGCGCGCATTCCGCATCGCAGCGGCACGGTGCTGCTGGGTCTGGCCGCGTTTCGTGGGGAGATTCTGCCATGCTGCTCGCTGGCGCGCCTGTTGGATACGCCCGAGACCCAGACGAGCACGCCGCGAACGCTGATCCTCGAAGAGTCGCCCGGCCGGCTGTGGGCCGTGCCGATCGACGCCGTGCTGGGGGTGCGTCTGGCGGGCGCCGCGTCGGCCGAGCGCGCGCCGATCGCCGCGCAGTGGGTGAAGGAGAGCTTCGCGGATGAGGGTGGGGCTTATCATTTGCTGGACCACGAGGTTCTGTTCCGGCAGATTGGATTGGCGACGGCTTGATGTCTTGGTTGTGTTAAGGGCACGGCTTCAGCCGTGCCGTCGGCGGCTGGTGAAGGGCGGCTTTAGCCGCTGAGGTACGGTTTTTGGTGGCGTGTCGCGGGTGTTGGAGTAAGACAGAAGCAGATCCTCTGCGAGGATGACAAACAAAGGTACAAAGCAAGAGAAGCAATTGCAGAGACAACAGGAACGACCAGCATGAGCAGCGGCCTCGACGATTTCTCGCTCTTCGAACTCTTCCGCATGGAGGCGGAGGAGCAGGTGCGCGTGCTGCAGACCGAGCTGCTGCAGGTGGAGTCCGGCGCTGCGACGGCCGTGGCGCTGGAGGCGCTGATGCGCGCCGCGCACTCGCTCAAAGGGGCTGCGCGCATCGTCGGCCTCGATACGATCGTGCAGCTCACGCACGCCATGGAGGACCGCTTCGTCGCGGCGCAGGCGGGCGCGACGCTGGACTCGGCCGACGTCGACCGCATGCTGACCGCGACCGACTGGCTGGCGCGTCTGCAGGCCGTGCCGGACGCCGAGACCGAGGCCTGGCTCGCGGAGCAGGGGCCGGCCATCGTCGCCTTTGCGCAGACGTTTCATGAAGCGTCCGCGCACGTTGAGACCGCGCCTCCCGCGGAGACGACAGACGCGGCGCCGGTCGAAACGCCCGCCGCCGCGCCCATTTCGAAGCCGGCCCACGCGCCGAAGGTACAGGCGCACGAGCCGGAGGAGGACATCTTCGGCTCCCACAGCGCGCAGGAGCACGGCTCGCGCGAGCGCAACGTCCGAATCGCCGCCGAGCGCTTCGACCAGATCCTTTCGCTGACGTCGGAGGCGCTGGTCGCCTCGCGTACGCTCGCGCTGCAGGGCGATGTGCTGGAGCGCAACCGCCGCGCCATCGCCAGGGCTCTGCATGTGCTCGAAGACGGCGAGTCGACCGGCGCCGCGAAGACCGCCGCGCTGCGCGAGATCGACCGCCAGACGGCCGGCTTCGCCGCGCATATCGCCGAGCTGGACCTGGTCTCGCGCGCCAATGAGAGATCGGTGGAGCGGCTCTACCGCACCGTCCTGGCGGGGCGCCTGCGGCCGTTCTCGGACGGCATCGCCGGCGTGCAGCGGCTGGTGCGCGACACCGCGCGCGACCTCGGCAAGCAGGTGCGGCTGGAGGTGCTGGGCGAGCGCACGCGCGTCGATCGCGACATCCTCGAGCGGCTCGAAGCGCCGATTCAGCACCTGCTCAGCAACGCGATCGACCACGGCATCGAGACGCCCGCCGAGCGCGTTGCGGTGGGCAAACCCCCGGAGGCGCATCTGCGCCTGCATGCCCGGCACGAGAACGGCCGGCTGGTCATCACCGTGCGCGACGACGGCCACGGCATCCATCGCGATCTGCTGCTGGAGCGCATCGTCGCGCGCAACCTCGTCTCGCGCGAGACGGCGACGGGGCTTTCGGACAAGGAGCTGCTGGAGTTCCTCTTCCTGCCCGGCTTCAGCACGCGGGAGTCGGTCTCGGCGGTCTCCGGCCGCGGCGTTGGGCTGAACGTCGTGCAGACGATGGTGCAGGAGGCCGGCGGCTCGGTGACGGTGACGAGCGATCCCGGCGCCGGCTCGGTCTTCCGGCTCACGCTGCCGGTCACGCGGTCGGTCATCAAGGTCATCCGCCTGCAGGTGGAGGGCGAGCACTACGCCGTGCCGCTGGTCCGGATCGACCGCGTCGCCCACCTCGAACCGACGCCTGGCGAGCGCGGCGGCCCGCCGACGGTGGAGGCCGACGGCGAGCGTCTGCCGGTGGTCACGCTGGGTTCGTTGCTGGGATTGTCGGACCGCCCGCTGGCTGGCGGCTCGATCCCGCTGCTGATCTCCGGCGGCGTGGCCTTCGCGGTGGACAAGCTGGTCGACGAGACCGAACTGCCCGTCCGCCGGCTGGACCCGCGCTTTGGCAAGATTCCCGGCGTCAGCGCCGCGTCGATGGACGAGAACGGTCTGCCGCTGCTGATCCTCGACATGGAGGACCTCATCCAGACCGCGCATGGCCGCGCGGGCGCCTCGCCCAGCACGTTGGCCTACGGGCTGCTCGGCGTGCCGCACATCCTGGTCGTCGACGACTCGCACACCGTGCGCGAGATGGAACGGCGGCTGCTCGTACGCGCGGGATACGAGGTCACCACCGCGCAGAACGGCCAGGAGGCCTGGAACCTGCTGCGCCTGAACGACTACGACCTGCTCATCAGCGACGTCGACATGCCGCAGATGAACGGCATCGAGCTGGTGATGAAGGTGCGGGACAACGCGCGGATGGCGCGCATGCCGGTCATCATCCTCTCGTACAAGGACCGCGACGAGGATCGCCGGCGCGGTCTGGACGCAGGCGCTGACTTCTACCTGACCAAGGGCGCGTTTCAGAACGACAGCTTTCGCCAGGCGGTGGAGGACTTGATCGGCCCGGCCGATGCGCCGATCATCGACGTGGGGGGCGCGGCTTGAAGGTTGCCATTGTGAACGATTCGAGGACCGCGGCGGAGGTGCTGCGCCGCATCCTGGCCGAGCTGCCGGAGTTCGAACTGATCTGGACCGCCTATTCCGGCGAAGAGGCGCTGCGTCTCGCCGCGGACAAGCGCCCGGAGATCATCCTGATGGACCTCATCATGCCGGGCATCGACGGCGCCGAGACGACCCGGCGGATCATGCAGACGACGCCTTGCGTGATTCTCGTCGTCACCGCGACGACGGTCGGCAACCGCAGCCTCGTCTTCGAGGCCATGGGCTATGGCGCTCTCGATGCCGTCAACACACCCGTCATGGGCACGGCCGGCGACATGGCCGGCGCGGAGCCGCTGCTGCAGAAGCTGCGCATGGTGGCGAGGCTGGTCGGGCCGGGACGACATACGGACCGCCCGTCTTCTCCGGCCGGCGCTCAGGCTGGGTTGATCTCGCGCATCACGCCGCCGTCGAATCTCGCCATTGTCGCCATCGGCTCTTCGACCGGCGGGCCGCAGGCACTGGCGCAGTTGCTGGGCGCGCTGCCTGGGAACTTTCCCGCGGCGGTGCTGGTGGCGCAGCATGTGGACGAGCAGTTCGCGCCGGGGCTGGCGGCATGGTTGCAGCACCATGCGCCGATGCCGGTCAGCATCGGGGTGGACGGCGAACGGCTTGTTGCGGGTCACGTCTATCTGGCGGGTTCGAACGACCACATGATCCTCGAACGCAGCGGCGAGGGCGGTGTGCTGCGCTACACGCCGCATCCGCGTGAGACAGCGTATCGGCCGTCGGTGGATGCGCTCTTCAGCTCGCTGGCGCACTCGCATCGCGCGCCGAGGGTCGGCGTGCTGCTGACCGGGATGGGCCGCGACGGCGGCGAGGGGCTGCTGGCGATGCGGCAGGCCGGGGCGTACACGATCGCGCAGGATAAGGCGACGTCGATCGTCTACGGCATGCCGAAGGCCGCGGCCGATCTGAAGGCGGCGATGGAGATTCTGCCGCTCGGCCAGATCGGCGCGCGGGTGAGGGACGCGATTCTGGCGGGAAAGGTACGGACAGCGGACCCTCTGCGAGGATGACGGGCAGGGAAGACAGAGACAGAAGCAGATTCCCTTCGGGAACGACAAACAAAGGGAATGACAAACATAGGGACCGGGACGGACAAAAAGAGGACGCGATGACCACACCTGCAATCACGCTTACCGAACACCACATCAAGGTTCTTCTGGTCGACGACCAGCGGATCGTCGGGGAGACGATCCGGCGCATGCTGCTCGACATCCCGGGGCTCGAATACCGCTTCTGCATCGATCCGACGCTGGCGCTGGCCGAGGCCGAGAGCTTCGGCCCGACCGTCATCCTGCAGGACCTCATCATGCCCGGCGTCGATGGTATCGACATGGTGCGGGCCTTCCGCGCGCAGGCCTCGACCGCCTCCACGCCGCTGATCGTGCTGTCTTCAAAGGAAGAGGCGACGACCAAGGCCGACGCCTTCAACGCCGGCGCGAACGACTATCTCGTCAAGCTGCCGGATAAGCTGGAGGTCGTCGCGCGCATCCGCTACCACTCGGCGGCGTACATCCTTCGCCTCCAGAGAGACGAGGCCTTCAAGGCGCTCGAGGCCCAGCAGCGCGTCATCGCGCAGGAGCTGGCCGACGCGGCGGCCTATGTGCGTTCGCTGCTGCCCGCGCCGATGGCCGGCGGCTCGCCCGTGCCGTCGGACTGGCGCTTCATCACCTCGACGGCGCTCGGCGGAGACTCGTTCGGCTACCACTGGCTGAATCCGGACCAGCTTGCCATGTACCTGCTCGACGTCTGCGGCCACGGCGTCGGCTCGGCGCTGCTCTCGGTCTCGGCCATCAACACGATCCGCAACTTCACCCTGCCGGATACGGACTTCGCCGTGCCTTCGCAGGTGCTCTCGGCGTTGAACAAGGCCTTTCCCATGGGCGAGCAGGACGGCAAGTACTTCACCATGTGGTACGGCGTTTTCACACCCTCAACGCGCGAGCTGCGCTGGGCCTCGGGCGGCCACCCTCCGGCGATCGCCATCGCACCGGACGGCTCGTCCACGCTGATGAGCTCGACCGGCATGATGATCGGCGCGTTCCCGTTCGCGGTGTTCGGCGACCTTTCGGCGACGATCGCGGCAGGCACGAAGCTCTACGTCTACAGCGACGGCTGCTACGAGGTCTCGAACGCGGACGACGTGATGATGAACGTCGGCGACTTTACGAAGGTGCTGGCCGGCGCAGCGCCGCATGCCGACGCACTCGACAAGGTCGTCGACGCCGCGCGGGCCTGGCAGGGCAAGGCCGAGTTCGAGGACGACTTTTCGCTGGTCGAGTTCAAGCTGTAGGTCTTCGAGAGCTGTCAGCTTAAAGCGATCAAGCTAACAGCTCCAGACCCACCGTTCTCGCTTCACGCGGTCGCCTTCGTATCTTCTTTCAGCCACAACGCCAACTGCCTGAGCAGCCAGACATTTCTCTCGAACAAGGTTGTCGCATAGTGCAGCGCGGCGACATTGCCCACATCTTCACTGCCGTCGACGCCGATGCGTCCGCGCAGCCGTTCCATCATGCCGCCGCGGTCGTCGGTCAGCTTCATCAGCATGTCGAGGTCCATCTTGTCCTGGCTGTGGAGCGCGTCGATGGCGGTCAGGACGATGGTGTCGAGCGCCTCCACCAGCCGGTTGGCCATGGCGGCCGCGCCGGTCTGGTCGTGCAGCGTCTCGGCGAAGAGGTAGACGTTGTCCTCGAGCGCGCGGATCGTCTCCTCCTTGCGTTGGAACGAGATCACCCGGCTGGCGAGCTTCCCCGAAAGTGGCTTGCCGACCAGCGCGTCCAGGAATTCGGTGATCTTCGTGCCCAGTTCGTTGGCTGCGCCGTGCAGCGACTCCAGCTCGAACGTGCTTTCACCGCGTGCGATCTCGAGGTAGCGCTGCAGTCCACGCACCAGCCGAACCTGTTCGAGCGCGACCAGGTCGAGCGCCGTCTCGGGCGAACGCAGCGCCTCGGTCTGCAGGTACATCGGCCGGGAAAGGTCCTGCTCGGGCGTCGGCGGGCACAGCCGCTCCAGCCAGCCCGGCGCCCAGGGCAGCACGGCCAGCGAGAGCAGCATGATCGTCGCGTTGAAGCAGAAGTACATGATCGCCATGCGTCCGCTGACCGAGGGACTGAGGTGGTCGACGCCCGCGATGAGCAACGGCTCGCGGGTGATGCGTTCGGCGATAAAGACCGCGGCGAAGAGCACGCCCGCGACGACGTTGGTTCCGGCCTGGAAGAGCGCGATCTGCCGGGGCACGCCGCGCAGGTTGCTCGAAAGCAGGTAGGTTGCGATGGCGGTGCCGACGCCGAGTCCGGCCATCGACATCATGGACTGGAACTCGGCCAGGAAGCCGCCCTTGTTCAACGTGATGCCGATGGCCTCGACCGCCGCGGAGGAGTGGATGACCGTCCGCATGAGCATGCCGACGAAGAAGGCGGCGTCCGGCCAGTAGTCGAAGAAGCCGCTGACAGTGGCGAAGCCGGGCGCGGAGGAGAGCGGCTTGAAGACCTGCTTCATCATATCCAGCCCGAAGAAGACGAGGCCGATCGAGAGCACGCCGCCAAAGGCCGGCTTCCATTTATCCCACAGCTTGAACGCGAGGATGAGGCCGCTGATGCCGATCAGGTAGAGGATCGGCATGTGCAGGTCCAGCGTGGCGATGAAGACCAGCGCCGCCGTGCCCAGGTTCGCCCAGGCCAGGACCATCAGCGCGCGCTGCATGGGCAGCAGACCGCTGGCGGTCATGCCGGAGAGCACGAAGGCGACCACCGAGGTGCTCTGCGTCACCAGCCCCAGCGCCGTGCCCAGCAGGCCGGCCAGCAGAGGATGGTGGGTCGCGCGCGACAGCCATTGGCGAAAGCGTTGGCCGCTCAACTGCCGCAGGTTGTCCGATATGCCGGAGACGCCGGTGAAGAAGAAGCTAAGCCCGGCGAGATAAAGCGCTAAGAGTAGAGTCATCGCCGGTGCAGTTGTCCCCTGGTGTCCCAATCCTCGAAGCCTCCACAGTAACAAGTCTATGTGAATGGTTTATGCATCTCAGGTTTCTGGGACACAAAAGGGGCAACATTGGCAAAGACTTCATCACCCAGGACCAAGGCGCAGCGGGATGCGATCCTCCGCGAGCGGCAGCAACTCAAGATGGCGGCCTCGGCCCACGCCTATGTGCGCGGCAGCACGGTTCGGTTTTACGACTGGCTGCGCAGCGACGCCGTGCAGGCGACCGTGCCGGCCGGGCCGGATATCTGGATCTGCGGCGACTGCCACACCGGCAACCTCGGCCCGGTCGCCGACGTGGAAGGCAATATCGACATTCAGATTCGCGACCTGGACCAGACCGTCATCGGCAATCCTGCGCACGACCTGCTGCGGCTGGGACTCTCGCTGGCGATGGCCGGTCGCAGCTCCGACCTGCCCGGCGTGACGACGGCGCTGATGCTCGAAGCGATGATCGGCGGCTACGGGGCGGCCCTGGCCGGTCGCGCCGACCGCGTCTTGCCGGAGGAGATCGAGCCTATCCGCAAGGTCATGCGCGAGTCGAAGAACCGCCGCTGGAAGCACCTGGCCGAAGAGCGCATCGAGGACGTCAAGCCGACGATTCCTCTGGGGTCGAAGTTCTGGGCTCTCAACGCCGACGAGCAGAAAGAGCTGGAGACGCTCTTCGACGAGGAGGGCCTGCATCAGCTCGTGCAGAAGATCGGCAACGACGCGGAGCCGCAGCAGGTTCGTCTGCTGGACGGAGCCTACTGGATGAAGGGTTGCAGCTCGCTGGGCCGTCTGCGCTACGCGGCGCTGGTTGGCGTGGGCGAAAAGAAGCGCCACGAGTACCGGCTGCTCGACCTGAAGGAGGCTTCGCGCGCCGCCGCGCCCTGCACCAAAGGCAAGGAGATGCCGTCGAACGACGCCGAGCGAGTGGTGGCGGGCGCCCGGGCGCTTTCGCCGTTCCTCGGCGACCGTATGCTGCCCGCGAAGATCGCCGGCCGGCCGATCGTGGTGCGAGAGCTTCGTCCGCAGGATCTGAAGTTCGAACTCATCGGACTCCGGCAGGCGGATGCGATCGCCATCGCGCGTCTGATGGCCGGCGTCGTAGGCCGCGCGCATGGGCGGCAGATGGATCGGGTCACAAGGCAATCCTGGGCGAAGGACCTGAAACGCCGCAACGGCAAAGGCCTGGACGCGCCGCGCTGGCTCTGGAGCAGCGTGCTGGACCTGGTGGCGCTGCACGAGGCGGCGTATCTGGAGCACTGCCGCCGATATGCGATGGGCGCCGCTTAGCAGGGAACTATCTGCCCTGGTAGCGCCGCAGCACATCGGCCTGCGTCAGCGTGCCTTCGAGCGCGCCGCGCATGGCGCGATTCGAGACCGGCAGCAGCGGCCAGCGCTTGAAGAAGTGGAAGGCGTTCGCCAACGGCTGGTCGGGGAAGAGCAGCGGTGTGCGGTCCTTGCCCAGGCGCTCTTCGAGCGGCTGCAACGCAGTCGGGCTGGTGTCGTCGTTTCCGGTTTCGACAAAGATCGCGTCGAGCTCCGCGCGGGTGGCGGCGTACCATCCGCCGTCGGTGCACTGGATGAGTACGACCGTCGCGGCCGCCGCGCCCGATTGCTCCGGGTAGGATTCCAACGACTTCATCGCGCTCCAGATCGTATCCGAACCCTTGAGAATCGGCGCCTCGACCGGCTGCAGCGCGTCTTCGAAGCGCAGCTCGCTCTCCTCGCGCTGCTCCTCCATCGACGGCAGGAAGAGGCCGTCCTGGTGGGTGAACAGCTCGAAGATCGGCACCGGCTGCAGGCTGCGCGAGATCAGGTACGCGATCGTATTCGCCAGAATGACCGGCAGAATGACCGAGTAGTTGCCGCTCACCTCCAGCACCATGAAGACCGACGTGAGCGGCGCGCGCAGGAACGCCGCAAAGAGCACGCCCATGCCGACCAGCGCGTACGACCCAATGGAACCGGTCGCGATGCCATGCAGGTAATGCTTCTCCACCGCGCCGACCGCCGCGCCCAGCATCGCGCCGGTAAAGAGCGTCGGCGCGAACATGCCGCCGGGGGTTCCGCTTGAAAACGAGATGGTCGTCGCAATGATCTTGAAGAGGGCGAGCAGCAGCAGCATCTTGAAGGCGAACTGGCCGTGCATGGCCTCGTCGATGGCGCCATAGCCCGCGCCCATCACCTGCGGCAGGCCGAAGTATCCGATGCCGCCGACCAGCAGGCCCGCGACCGCCGGCTGGATCATCTGTGACCACTGCGGCTGCCGCCGCATCAGCGGACGCAGGTAGCCCAGCAACGCAGCGAAGACCCACGAGGCAAGTCCGCCCACGATGCCCAGCACCGCGTACGCCAGCAGCTCGCGCGGATCGCGCAGCTCGATGGACGGGATGCGGAACATGGGCTGCGCGCCCCAGAAGAAGCGCGCCACCACGACCGACGCGACGGCCGAGAGGACGATCGAGCCGAGCACGCCCGCGCTCCACTGGCCGATCACCTCCTCGATGACGAACAGGATGGCCGAGATCGGCGCGTTGAACGCCGCGGCCAGACCCGCCGCCGCCCCGACCGGGGCGAAGATACGCAGCCGCTCCCGCGACAGGCCGACGCGCCGGCTGATCAGCGAGGCGACGCCCGCGCCGATCTGCAGCGACGGGTCTTCCGGTCCCAAGGATTGGCCCGAACCGATCGCCAGCGCGGCAAGGATGAACTTGCCCACCATCGTCCGGAACGAGATGTAGCCGTTATGGATGTAGAGCGCGGCCTTGGTCTGGTTGACGCCCGAGCCGCGCACCTGCGGAAACGCAAACCGCGTCAGCAGCGCGACGACGATCCCGATGGCCGCCGGCGCGATCAGCAGCCGGACCTGGTGCGGCGCCGGGGCGGAGCCCAGCAGCAGCACGCTCAGCCACTCGATCGCCATGCGGAACGAGACCACCAGCAGGCCGGAGATGACGCCGATGAAGATCGAAAGCAGCAGAAACAGCCGCTCTTCGCGAGCCGCGGGCGCGGCGCCGGTGAGAGCTTCTCCCGCGGCGATTTTGGGTTCTACATCCATGCTTGCTTCGCTCCTCTAGAGCACATTCCTATCGCTGAACGGCAACCCGAACTGCCTGTCATTCCGAGTCGCTTTGTTGGCGTCTGTTCCTGCCTGGGACATTGCGTGATTCGCATTACTCCGGCCCCGCGAGCCGCAGCAGCAGCGCGTCGTCGCCGGTGGGCGCGCCGCAGAGCTGCGCGGTGGCGCGTTCGGTGTCGCCGATCAACTGGGCGACGGCGTCGGGCATGTCTTCATCGTGCGCGAGCGACCTGCGCTCGGCGGCTGGCGTCAGCGGCGTCCAGCGCGCGCTCAGGGCCAGCAGCGGCGCCGGCGCGCCGAGCTGCGAGGAGCATGCATCGAGACGCCGGCGCGCGATCTCGGACGCTTCCAGCAGATGCTCTACCCGCTCCCGCGCGGGCAGCGACCGCGAGAGGTCCAACTGGAGCAGGCGGCTGGAGTCGGCGATCAGCTTCGCAACCGGCGGCTGACCCTCCACCGGCAGCGCCGGTTCGCGCTCGGCGCGGGCGAGCAGATCGTGCGCCGTGGGAAAGTCGCCGGAGTCG
This sequence comes from Granulicella rosea, assembly GCF_900188085.1. Lineage (GTDB taxonomy): Bacteria > Acidobacteriota > Terriglobia > Terriglobales > Acidobacteriaceae > Edaphobacter > Edaphobacter rosea. The sequence continues at coordinate 467,990 of NZ_FZOU01000004.1, read as the reverse complement.
AAGGCCAGGCGCCCGGCGCGTTCGAGCGCGGCGCGGTTGTGCGGCTGACGCGCGATCGCCTTGCGGTAGTAGGTCATGGCGTCGGCCGGGTCGGAGGCGCGCAGCAGCGCGTCGCCCAGCGTCACGGCCAGCGCCGGGTCGTCGTCGGCGTTGCTGGCCGCGATCAGCAGCTCGGCGCGGGCGGCGGCTGGGTCGTGGCGCTCGACCAGAAAGCCGGCCAGCTCCAGCCGTATCTCGCGGCGGCGCTGCACGGCCTGTCCGGGCCAGCTTCCGAAGATCGCCGCGCGGTAGTAGTCGATGGCGGCGGTGGGATTTTTGGCGCGCCGGGCCAGCCGCGCCAGTTGCAGATTGAGGTAGCCGTCGCCGGGCCGAGACTCCCACAGGCCCAGAAAGTAGGCGGTCGCCTCGTCCGTGTGGCCCGCCGCGCCAAGCGCCTCGGCCAGCAGCAGCTCATTGCCGTAGTCGCCGGGCGCGTAGGAGAGCGCGGTGCGCAACGCGACGATGGCCTCCGCCGGCTTGCCCTGCGCGAGCGCCTCGCGGCCACGCTCGGACCAGCGCACGGCCAGCTCCTCGCGATGCGATTCGAAGCTGCGAAAGAGCGTCCATGTCAGTCCGAAGAGCACCATCGTGACGCAGAGCAGCGTCAGGAAGGTGAAGCCGTCGCGCAGCAGCAACGCGCGTTTGGTGGGTACGGTCGGAAGGTCGGCGTGCGTGGCGGGTGAGGGCATTCGTTTTGGCGAGAAGACTCCTGACGCTCGAAGTTGGACCTGAATCTGTTCCGGCGGCCCCTTACCAGCTTAGACCCATCCAGGCCGTCATCTCCAGTGAGATGCCGAGTTTTGTCCCTGGCGCCGGTCGGGAGGAAGTGCGGTTTCAAGAGGCGCCATGCAGCTGCACACAATCGCTCGACCGGGGCCATTGCACTTCCGGCGTCGAACCGGTAAAATTTTGAAAGTGGGGAGACGTTTGTACGCTGACACAGTCCCGTGTTCGCGAGTTTCACCCGTACACGCCCTTGCGGCACAATGCGGAGAGATGGCAGAGCCCGGTTGAATGCACCTGACTCGAAATCAGACGTACCTTTACGGGTACCGGGGGTTCGAATCCCTCTCTCTCCGCCATTTTCCTTTTACCCATCGCGATGAGCCGTCCCGGGAGTTGGCATGAGTAAAACTCGTGGACGCGATCTGCTGAAGATCATCCCCGGTCTGCTCATCAGCGGCTTCTTTCTCTGGTTCACCTTCCACAAAATCTCCTTTGCGGAGATCCGCGAACTGCACTTTGCCAGCCCGCTGTGGATCGTGGGCGTCGTCGGCTTCACCTTTGCCAGTTACAGTCTGCGCTGCGTCCGCTGGGCCGCGATGATGCGTGGCGCCCGCGCGAGCCTGAAGACCTGCGCGCGCGTGCTGCTCGTCTCGCAGGCGGCGAACAATATTTTGCCGCTGCGTATCGGCGACGTCATGCGCTGCTTCACCTATGCGGACGACCTGGGCGCCTCGCCGTCGGTGATCCTGAGTACGGTGATCCTCGAAAAGCTGCTCGACATCTTTATCCTCGTGCTGCTGTTCGTCGCGTTCATGGGACCGGGCGTCTCGGCGCACTCGCGGGTGCTGGCGGAGACGATGCTGGGCGTCTCGGCCACTGGCCTGCTGGTGCTGCTGCTGGGCGCGCCGCGCCTCGAAGGCCCGGTGCGCGCGCTCTTTCAGCGGCTTCCTCAAACGGGGCTCTTCGCCAAGGCCGAGCACTGGCTGCTGCTCGCGATCGACTGCCTGCGCCAGATCGGCGTGCCTGGCTCGCTGCTGCTGCTGGTGCAATCGGCCGTGATCTGGGCGTGCGAGGGCATGATCTACGTCTCGGGCGCGAAGGCGCTGGGCTTCGTCACGGACAGCATCGGCGCGTGGCAGGCGGTGTCGATCGCGAACCTCTCGTACCTGATTCCCAGCTCGCCGGGCGCGATCGGCACGTTCGAGTGGGCGGTGCGCGCGGCCTACGTCAGCCATGGCGCGGAGCCGGCGCAGGCCGCGGTCTTCGGCATTGCGCTGCATGCCTGGTTGCTGGTCTCGGTCACCGGCGTTGGCGGGGTCGTCTTCCTCGCGCATCGCATCGCGACGCATAACCGCAAGCCGCTTCTGGGCGAGATCGAATCCCTGCCCCCGGAACTACCTTAGCGACAAGAGCTGCGCTGGGAACCCAGATCGGAACCCCAGGCAAGTTCGTGCGCCGGTAGACCTTTGCCTAGCATATGCTGCCAAATGAGGGTATACATCGACATGCAGACGGAAGCGATGGTTGCAGCACTGGACGCAGAGATTCTAAAGCTACAACAGGTACGCGCCATTCTGTCCGAGGTTGGCCCCAGCCTGACGGCCTCCGCCGTCAACAGCGCGGTGAAGGCGGCCAAGGCGGCAAAGCCCTCCCCCGCAGCTCCGGTAAAGCGGCAGATGTCCGCCGAGGGCAAGGCCCGGATCGTCGCCGCGCAGAAGAAGCGCTGGGCGGCGGTTAAAAAGGCTGCCCGGGTTGCGGCGAAGGCAGTGAAGACGCCGGCGAAGCAGGCCGCCAAAAAAGCAGCCAAGAAGGCCGCGCCGGTAAAGACTGCGGCCCAGTAGACGGTCCCGATGTTTAGTGGATGCAGCGCGGATAGGAGCGGAAGCCGAGCAGCTCGATTTCGGGCGAGAGGTAGCCGGACTTCACCGGTTCCTCCGCCATCAGCGCCGTGCTCAGATACTTTTTGTTGTCGTCGCAGAAGACCGTGACGACGACCGCCTCCGCGCCCAGCCGCTCCTGCGCCCGCACGGCCGCCAGGAAGTTGCAGCCGGACGAGATGCCCACTCCGAGACCGAGCTTGCCGGCCAGCTTCTGCGCCATCAGGATCGAGTCGCCATCCGAGATCGACAGCACCTCGTTCAACTGCGTGAAGTCGACGATCTCCGGAATGAAGTCGTCCGATATGCCCTGAATGCGGTGCGAACCAACCTTGTGGCCGGTCGAAAGCGTCGGGGACTCCGCCGGTTCGACCGGGTGAATCTTGATTCCGGGCGCAACCGTCCGGAGGAACTTGCCCGTACCCATCACCGTGCCGCCCGTGCCCACGCCCGCGACGAAGGCGTCCGGCGCAAGCCCCTGGCGCTGCAGTTGCATCCAGATTTCGGGTCCGGTGCCGGTGAAGTGCGCCTCCAGATTGGCCGCGTTCGAGAACTGGCGCGGCAGGAAGACGTTGGGAATCTCGCGCTTCATCCTCTCGCACAGGTCGATGCTGCCGAGGAATCCGCCCTGTTCGCGGCTGATCGGGATGATGGTCGCGCCATAGCTTTCGATCAACTGTCGCCGTTCGCGGCTCATCCAGTCCGGCATGAAGATCGACACGGGATGCCCCAGGGCGCGGCCCAGCGCGGCGCATGCGATGCCGGTGTTGCCGCTGGTCGCCTCGGCGATGGTGTCGCCGGACTTCAACGCGCCGGAGCGGTAGCCGTCGCGCAGAATGTGCATCACCATCCGGTCCTTGATGCTGCCGGTCAGGTTCATCTGCTCGGACTTCGCGTAGATGGTGCGAGACTGGCCGTTGTACAGAAAGTCGACAGCCAGAAGCGGCGTATTGCCCACGACCTGGGCGAGGCCGTCGAGACGCGCAGCGATGGCGGGGGGGATGGATGTGGTTGCGGTAACCATGTTATCTACTGTAGGCAAGCCACGAAGGTAAATACATGGGCGAAATGTTTTTGTGACGGTGAAAAGCCTTAAATTTTGCGGTGAATCGGCCTCTTTGCTTTTCTGTTTGTCATCTTCGCAAGGTCCGCTTTTTTCTTTGCGGTGCGCCTATTCCTCGCGCTGGCATGGAGAGACACAAAAGCGGACTCCCTGAGGGAGGTGACAGAAAACACACAAGCAAGAACAGACGAGCAAGAAAACTTACTCCTCCCGCGGAATCACCGGATTCCACCCGATCACCGACGCCAACACCAGGGACGTCTGCGTCGCCACGTACGGCGCCAGCGAGTCGATAATGTGCTCCAGGTGACCGATGTCCCGCGCGGCGACCTGCACCAGATACGACTCGGCGCCGGTCACACGGTGGCACTGCCGCACCTCCGGCACGCGCTTCACAATCTCGGCGAATCGCGGGAGCTGCTCGCCCGAGACCGTCACTTTGATGAACGCATGCAGAGGCAGACCTACCTGCTGCGGCGCGATCTCGGCATGGTAGCCAAGGATCACCTTCGCGTCTTCGAGCTTGCGTACACGCTCGATCACCGCGGGCGTGGAGAGGCCGACGCGGCGGCCCAGCTCCGCCATGGGAATGCGCGCATCCTGCTGCAGCGCGCCGAGGATCGAGCAGTCGATAAGGTCCAACTTCATAGACGTAAGGTACACCCCGGACGCCGGATTGCATAAAAGGTGCATGCGGAAAGCGCAGGTGCAGGAAAAACGCTCGTCCTGCAACAACCTTAGGGCAATCTCAACTTTTTGTTTGCCTGCATCGAGAATTCACGCTAGATTCAAGACAGCGCGGGAGGGTGGTTGTCCTATCCTTACCGGCAAAAGCAACGCTATCGCGGGAGAGATCGACCAGTCGACGCCGAAGGAGCAACCGCCCCGGAAACTCTCAGGCAAAAGGACCGCGTTAGCGAACACAACTTCTGGAGAGAGGCGCCGTAAGGCGTCCGCCGACGGGATAATTCTCTCAGGCAAAGAGACAGAAGGGGCGCACTTGAAAGCCGACTCGTCGGCTTCGAGAGGTATGCGTCCATGGTGGCAGGGGCTTTCACGACACAATTCGCGTTATCGCTGACTCCGGTGAAACCTGCCCGGAGCATTTGCGCATGCGCTCCTGTTTCCCGATGTTTCCAACTTACAGGGCAGAATCCGGTACAGGGTTCGCGGAAGGCAGGCTAGGCAATGGCACAGGATACGACTCAGGCTCTTAAAGCATTGGATTCCTTCGCGAAGCGGCACATCGGGCCCACGCGCACCGGCATCGAGGAGATGCTGCAGGCGATCGGCGTGGAGAGTCTCGACGAGCTGATCGCGCAGGCGGTTCCGTCGTCGATCCTGCACCCCGAGCCGCTCGACATCGGCCCGGCGCTGACCGAGCCCGAGACGCTCGCCTATCTCAGGACCGTGGCGGCGAAGAATAAGGTCATGACCTCGCTGATCGGTCAGGGCTACTACGGCACGCTGGTCCCGGGCGTCATTCAGCGCAATATCCTCGAAAATCCCGCCTGGTACACGGCCTACACGCCCTATCAGCCGGAGATCAGCCAGGGCCGCCTCGAGGCGCTCATCAACTTCCAGACCATGGTCTGCGACCTGACCGGCCTCGACATCGCCAATGCCTCGCTGCTCGACGAAGCGACCGCCGCCGCCGAAGCCATGGCGATGGCGCAGCGCGGTTCGAAGTCCAAGAAGACGGCGTTCTTCGTCGACAAAAACTGTCATCCGCAGACCATCGCGGTCATGCAGACGCGTTCGAAGCCCTTCGGCTGGACGCTCGTCATCGGCGACCCGGAGCTTGACCTCGAGCCGACCGAGGTCTTCGGCGCAATCCTGCAGTATCCCGGCACTGGCGGCCAGATCGTCGACTACCGCAAGGTGATCGCCGCCCTGCACGCGGCCGGCGCGGTGGCTGTCATGGCTGCCGATCCGCTCGCGCTGACGCTGCTGACCTCGCCCGGCGAGCTGGGCGCCGATATGGCCATCGGCTCCACGCAGCGCTTCGGCGTCCCGATGGGCTACGGCGGACCGCACGCCGCCTTCCTCGCCACGCGCGACGACTTCAAGCGCTCGCTGCCCGGCCGCCTGGTCGGCGTCTCGATCGACGCGCGCGGCAACCAGGCCTACCGCCTCGCGCTGCAGACGCGCGAGCAGCACATTCGCCGCGAGAAGGCGACCTCGAACATCTGTACCGCTCAGGTGCTGCTGGCCGTGATGGCCGGCATGTACGCGGTCTACCACGGACCGGAGGGTCTGAAGGGAATCGCCGCGCAGGTACACGGCGTGACCGCGAAGCTCGCCGCCGGCCTCGCGTCGCTCGGCGTGGCCGTTGAGACGACCGCCTTCTTCGACACCCTCACGATCAAGACCGGCGCCAGGACCGCGGATATCGTCGCCGCCGCGTTGGCCGCCGGGATGAATGTTCGCCAGTATCCGTCGGGCGACAAGATCGGCATCTCGCTCGACGAGACCACCACCCCGGCCATCGTCGAGGCGATCTGGGCGCTGTTCGGCGCGGCTCCGAAGTATGCGGACGTCGTCGCGACCGAGGCGCTGCCCGCGAACCTGAAGCGCACCAGCAAGTTCCTGACGCATCCTGTCTTCAACCAGTACCACTCCGAGACCGAGATGCTGCGCTACATGCGGCGTCTGGCGGATCGCGATCTGGCGCTGGACCGCGCGATGATTCCGCTCGGCTCCTGCACCATGAAGCTGAACGCGACGACCGAGATGATTCCGGTCACCTGGCCGGAGTTCGGCAACCTGCACCCGTTCGCTCCGGCGGACCAGGCCGCGGGCTACGCCGAACTGGCAGCGGCGCTTGAAAAGCAGCTTTGCGCCATCACCGGCTACGACGCCTTCTCCTTCCAGCCGAACTCCGGCGCGCAGGGTGAGTACGCCGGCCTGCTGGCGATCAACGCCTACCACGAGAGCCGCGGCGAGGGTCATCGCAAGATCTGCCTGATCCCGGCCTCGGCTCACGGCACCAACCCCGCCTCGGCGCAGATGGCGTCGATGGAGGTCGTCGGCGTGAAGTGCGACGAGCGCGGAAACGTCGATGTCGAAGACCTGCGCGAGAAGGCGAAGCACTACGCGGACATCCTCGCGGCAGTCATGATCACTTACCCCTCGACGCACGGCGTGTTTGAAGAACGAGTCCGCGAGATCTGCGAGATCGTCCACGAGTGCGGCGGACAGGTCTACCTCGACGGCGCCAATCTGAACGCGCAGGTCGGCGTGGTCTATCCGGGCAAGTTCGGCGCGGACGTCAGCCACCTGAACCTGCACAAGACCTTCTGCATCCCGCACGGCGGCGGCGGCCCGGGCGTTGGACCCATCGGCGTCCGCGCACACCTTGCGCCGTATCTGCCGGGTCATCCGCAGACCTCGCCCAACAGCCCGGTTGGACCGGTTTCGGCGGCGCCCATCGGTTCGGCTTCGATCCTCGTCATCTCCTGGGCGTACATTCTTCTCATGGGCGGCGAGGGGCTGACCCTTGCGACGCAGACGGCGATTCTCAGCGCGAACTACATCGCCAAGCGGCTCGAAGGCCACTACCCGACGCTCTACAAGAACGAACACGGACGCGTCGCGCACGAGTGCATTCTGGACACGCGTCCGCTCAAGGCCAGCTTCGGCGTCAGCGTCGACGATCTCGCCAAGCGCCTGATCGACTACGGCTTCCACGCGCCGACGATGAGCTTCCCGGTCGCCGGCACGCTGATGGTCGAGCCGACCGAGTCCGAGTCCAAGGCCGAGATCGACCGCTTCTGCGACGCCATGATCGCTATGCGCGACGAGATTCGCCAGATCGAGAGCGGCCGCTGGACGGCGGACGAAAGCCCGCTGCACTTCGCGCCTCACACCATTCCCGACCTGGTCGATGAGGTCTGGGACCGGGTTTACACGCGGGCCGAGGGCTGCTACCCCGCAAACACACGCAGGATGGACAAGTATTGGGCTCCAGTCAATCGCATCGATAACGCCTACGGGGACCGGAATCTCTTCTGCTCCTGCCCTCCGACGGCTGAATATTGTGAGGTGATCTCCGAATGAACGGGTCAGTTTCCATACACGCAACCACCAAGCCGGCGCTTCCTGCAGCATTAACCTTCGGGGGATCTATGGACCTTTTGGCGGAACAGCTCGAAACCTCTCGCGACATGGACTTCCTCCACGAGATCGGTCATCGCCTCGCGGCGGCGGACCCGATCGAGTCGATCATGGACCGCGTTCTCGACTTCATCGCGGACCTCGTCCGCTGCGACTCATGCCTGGTCTACATCGCACAGGGCGAAAAGCTCGTCCTGCGCGCCTCGCGCAACCCGCACTCCGACCTGCTGAACCGGCTCGGCCTGCAGATGGGCGAGGGCATCACGGGCTGGGTGGCGGAGCATCGCCAGACCGTCGCCATCGCGCGCCACGCCTGGACCGACGCACGCTTCCTGATGTTCAACGATCTGCCTGAGGATCGCTTCGAGGCCTTCCTCTCGGTGCCGATCCTCTGTCGCAGCCGCGTCGTGGGCGTCATCAACCTGCAGCACCGCCAGCCGCACCACCACACCGAGCGCGAGATTCGCGTCATCACCACTATCGGCTTCCTGGTCGGCGCGGAGCTGGAGCTGGCCCGCATCGAAAGCGAGCGCATGGAGATGCAGCGGCAGCTCGAAACCCGCAAGATCATGGAGCGGGCCAAGGGCATCATCCAGCGCCAGCTCCAGGTGGATGAGGAGAACGCCTACCTGACGCTGCAGAAGCTGAGCCGCCAGAAGCGCCGCCCCATCCGCGAGATCGCCGAGGCCATCATCCTTGGCGAAGAGCTGCGCGCTACCCCGGCGTAGCTCTCGCTTCGGCGTTTGCCTTGGCCTTGCCGCATTCTGTCCTCTGTTTGTCATTCCCGCAGGGAATCTGCTTCTGTACCTGTCTGACGCCTCTGCTTCAGCCCGTCCAGCAGCCGCATCACTGAGACATCTGTCACACTGGTTCGACGATGCGAACCGCAAATATCATCGGCTCCGGCCCGAACGGCCTTGCGGCGGCGATCACCCTCGCCGCGGCCGGGGTGCAGGTGCAAGTCTTCGAGGCGAATGATCGCATCGGCGGCGGCTGCTCCAGCGCGGAGCTGACGCTGCCGGGTTTTCGCCACGACCTCGGATCTTCAGCCTACCCGATGGGCGTGGCGTCGCCGTTCTTCCGCTCGCTGCCTTTATGTAGATACGGATTCCGCTGGATCGCTCCGGAGCTGCCGCTTGCGCATCCGCTGGAGGGCGGGGCCGCAGTCGCGCTGGAGCCTGCGCTGGGCGAGATGCCGCAGCAGCTTGGCCAGAGCGACGGGCGGCAGTGGCGCCGCCTCTTTGGTCCACTGGCGGAGGAGTGGGATCGTCTTGTGCCGGAGATTCTCGCGCCCATCGCCCACCTGCCGAGGCATCCGCTGGCGCTCGCGCGGTTCGGCCTTTCGGCGCTCGAGTCGGCGACGAATCTCGCGCGCGGCCGCTTTACCGGCGGCCGAGCCCGCGCGCTCTTCGCCGGATGTGCCGCGCACTCGGTCATGCCGCTCGACGCGCCGTTGAGCGCGGCGGTCGGGCTGGTGCTTGGCGCTGCCGGACACACCACCGGCTGGCCGGTCGCTGCCGGTGGAGCGCAGTCGCTCGCGGATGCGCTCGCCGCTCACCTTAGGACACTCGGCGGAGAGATTCACACCGGCGTCCTTGTGGAACGTCTGGACGACCTGCCGCCCGCCGACGCGTTCTTCTTCGACACCGGAGTCCCGGCCCTCGAACGCATTGCGGGGGATCGATTGACGCCGGTCTTCCGCCGCAACCTGCGCCGCTTCCGGCCCGGTCCCGGCGTGTTCAAGGTGGACTGGGCGCTGTCGGAGGCGATTCCGTGGGCCTCGCCGGTCTGCCGGCTGGCTGCGACGGTCCACGTCGGCGGCAGTATGGAGGAGATCGTCGCAGCGGAGGCAGCGTCCTTCGAAGGACGCCACGCGGACAGACCCTTCGTCCTGGTGGTCCAGCCCAGCGTCTGCGATCCCTCGCGGGCGCCGGCAGGGAAGGCCGTCGCATGGGGTTACGCGCACGTGCCGAACGGCTCGACGCTTGACCGGACGGAGGCGATCGAAGCCCAGATGGAGCGATTCGCGCCAGGCTTCCGCGACTGCATCCTTGCCCGGCGCACGCATTCGACGGCGGAGCTGGAGTCGTGGAACCCGAACCTCGTCGGAGGCGATCTCTCCGGTGGCGCGATGACCCCGGCGCAGATGCTGCTGCGCCCAACCCACCGGGCGTACGGAACGAGCGATCCGGCGATCTTTCTCTGTAGCTCGTCCACCCCGCCGGGCGGCGGCGTGCATGGCATGTGCGGCTTTCACGCCGCGCGACGCGCCTTGGCAGGCTAGGCGCCTTGCGCGAACTCCAGCCAGGCAAGCTGCGACTTCGTCCGCGGCATTCTGGCGCGAGCGATCGGGCGCCGCTCCCCCATCTTCATCTCCGGACAGGCCGGAAACGACAACGTTCCATTGCCGGTGGAGGCGCCGGTCTGGGCGCTGACCTCGTTGCACAGCACAGCGACGAAGTGCTGCATCAACGTCGCGTTCTGCGTCAGCTTCAGTGAGAATTCCACGGCCGGAATGGAGGAGATGCTACAGCTCGTCACCGCAACGACTGTGTACGGACTTGCGGCATTCATAATCGCCTGCACCGCGCCCGCATACCAGCCGGTGCTGCGCAGGCCAAGCGTCGTCTGCCGTCCTTCGTCGTCGACCACGACCAGACGCACCAACCCGCGCGCAAGCAGCGAGACCGCCCGGGGATGCGCGCCCTGCTCGACGAGCACGGTTCCGGGAGCGATTTCGAGGTTCGTGGGCATGTTCTCAAGGTGCAGAAAACACGCCTGCTCCACCTGTGCGATGGGCGGCAGGATGGGTTGCGTGAGTCTGGCCTCTTCCATGCTGCGTTCGACCATGGACAGTGCGCGGTTCTGACGGTTCATCGGTAGCTCCAATTTGCGTAGCAGCATGAAGCTCTATGTGCTCGCGGATGCAATTTGGTTACTTTTGGTTACCTGAAGAGGTTACCTTATTTGGTACATTTTTGCTTATTTTTTTCTAATTTGGGAAAGAAAAATTTTCCTACAGATTGAAGAGCTCGCGCAGGCGCTTGGTCTGGGTGCGCGCGACCGGAATCTCGGTCTTCTTCGGATCGTCCATGCGAAGCTGGTAGCTGGATTTGAACCACGGCACAACCTCGCGTATGTGCTGTATATTCACCACATACGAGCGATGCGCGCGCCAGAAGGTCTCGGGATCGAGCTGATCCATAAGATCTTCGAGGGTGCGGCAGTTCGACTGGCCCTCGATCTGTGGGGTCACGACGGAGATGGCGCCGTCGTCGATCGAAGCAAAGCAGATCTCGCGCTGATCGACCAGCAGAAGCCGGCTCTGCGCGCGGACGACCACCTTACTGCGTGGCGCGCGCGGCGCCTGCGCCTCGCCGACAAGGCGCAGAAGGGCGTCGAGCTTCGCCTCGGTCTGGGACTCGATCTGCGATTCGGTCTGAGGTTCAGCCGGATGGTCGTGCGGCGCGGCTGCCAGGGCCCGGGTGCTGGCCTTCTCGATGGTCTGCAGCACGCGTCCGCGATCGAAGGGCTTCAGCAGATAATCGACCGCGTTCACCTCGAATGCGCGCACGGCGTATTGATCGAAGGCCGTCGCAAAGACCACCTGCGGCAGTCGAACCTTGCGTTCGATGAGCATCTTGAGGACGCCGAATCCGTCGAGACCGGGCATCTGAACGTCGAGAAAGAGGACATCCGGACGGTGGATGCGGACCAGTTCCACTGCTTCGATCCCGTTGCTGCCGGTCGCCAGCACATCGACGCCGCCAGCCGACTCCAGCAGATACTGCAACTCCTGCCTTGCCAGCGGCTCATCGTCGACGATCAGGGCTCTCAGCGCCATGCTACGAGTTAATCACGAAAGAGCCTAGTCGTGAAAAGCGCGCAGCCGTGAAGGCGCCTGATCCTCGGCGAGGTCGTGGCCGCACTGCTTGCAGTAGACATCGGTGATCTCGACGCCGCGGAAGCATTGTCCGCAGACCGGCGCGAGCTGAAACTGGCACTGTGGGCAGAAGTGATACTGCGAGGCGATCTCGGACGAGCAATGCGGGCAGCGCGTCAGCATCGGCTGGCGCAACAGGAAGTAGACCACCGCGCCGATGCCGCCCGGCATGACAATCACGACGAGCATCCACAGCCCGCGCGGCATGTTGCGCCGCAGCACATCGCGGCTGACGTAGCCGACAAGGAGCACGTAGCTGGCGAAGGCCGTGCCCCAGGAGTAGCCCATGAGCAGCCGCATCGGCAGCATCTCGTGCTTGTGATGCGGCAGAACGCCGTGAAACAGGTACTGCGCGGCGGCGAATACGGCAATGGCGAGTAGAATCGCCCAGTTTGGAATCAGACCGAGGTTATCCTCGGCGTTTGTCTCAACGCGGGTCGTCGTCTCGGTGCTACGCTTCCAGGGCATCGTCATTACCGCTGCTCCTCTTCCATCTGCTGGCGAGATCTGCGAAACCACACCATGGCGAGCAAACCTGCCGAGAGCGGCAGAAACCACAACAGTAGAACCAGAATCTGCTGGCTGGCGTCTGGAATGCCCGTAGGCTCCAGCTCGTACTGATCCAGAATCGCCCATACCGCCGTACTGAGAATCAGGACGAGCGCCGAACAAATCAAAGTCGGGACCCAGAGACTGCGTACCTTGTTGCGCCGGGCCTGAATCACCAGGGCACGCTCGCGCACCACGCGATGCGTTCGGTTGACCATGGCGGCGCGCGCCATCTCGCCCGGCGTACTCGCATTCCCGGTCAGGATGCCCATATCGGAGTCCGACATGCCCGCGCTTTGCAGATCGTTCTTCCGGGAGCTGGGATTCATCGCACCCCGCCTGCAAGCGGCCGCGCACTGCGCAGCTTTTCCACCTGTGGCTTCAATGCCGCAAGACCGCGATACAGCCGCGACTTTACCGTCGAGAGCGGCGCGCGGGTGACGCCGGCGATCTCTTCGAGCGACATCTCCTCGTGAAACCGGAGCACCAGCACCTCGCGGTAGCTCGGCTCCAACTGCATCAGAACTTCGGCGACCTCGGCCTGATTTTCGCGGCTGGAAAACTGTTCGAGGGGCGAGGGCGCGTCCATGGCGATCTCAAAGGGGCGTTCGTCGTCGCCGGCGCTCGACATCTCGTCCAGGCTGGCCATGGTGCGTTTGCGCGAGAGGTCGATGACCAGGTTGCGCGCGATGGTGAAGAGCCAGGTGTCGAAGCGAGCCTTGCCGTTGTACTGCGCGCCGCGAACCAGCACGCGCATCCAGGTCTCCTGGAAGAGATCCTCGGCGACCTCGCGCTTGCCGGTCAGGAAGAGCAGGTAGCGCAGCAGGCGGTGCTGGTAGAGCTCAATGAGCTGGTCGAGCAGCTCGGGATCGTTCCGCTTCAGGCCGTCGGCGATGGCGACGTTCTCCTGCTGAACCATGTGCTGGCTCAAAGCAAGATCGCCCACCGCGGCTTGTAGCGTGATGTTCACACCCATAAAGACGCCTGTTCCTTCTTAAAAGACGCGGTGCAAAGTACAAATAGTGGAATTCATCTCATCATACATCGCGCGGACGCGACTGGAGGCAGCCGAGGCGGTAAACTGGGCTTTATGGAAGTTCTCTACGGCCTCCACCCGGTGGAAGAGGCCATCCGCTCCGGCGGCCGCCGCCTCGATCATGTTCTGCTCTCCCGCGAGCGCGGAAACCCGCGTCTGGAGCGGCTTGCCGAGCTGTGCAAAGCCGCCGGCGTACGCGTCTCGCTCGAAGGCAAAGACCAGCTTACCCGTCTTGCGAAGACCGACGCGCACCAGGGCGCGGTGGCGGCGGTGCGCGAACGCAAGTTTCTCGCGGTCGAAGATCTGATCGCCGCGCCAGCGCGCTTCGGCAGGAAGTTTTACCTGGCGCTCGACGGCGTCGAAGACCCGCACAATCTGGGTGCGCTGCTGCGCTCGGCCGATGGCGCGGGCGTGGACGGCGTCCTGTTGCCGGAACGGCGCTCGGCGCCGATCACCGGCGTGGTCGCGAAGACCTCCGCCGGAGCCAGCGAGCATGTGCCGATCGCGCGGATCACCAACCTCGTCCGCTCGCTCGAGCAGTTGAAGAAGGCGAACACGTGGGTGCTGGGACTCGACGAGCGCGGCACGCCGGACTATACGGAGTTCGACTTCGCCAGCACCGACTGCGTGCTGGTGCTGGGCTCCGAGGGCTCGGGCCTGCACGACCTGGTCAAGAAGACCTGCGACCACCTGCTGCGCATTCCCATGGCGGGCAGCGTCTCGTCGCTGAATGTGTCGGTCGCGGGGGCGGTCGTGATGTACGAAGCCCTGCGCCAGCGGCAGCGTCCTCTGACGCCAGCCCCGGTCGAGAAACCGGCGAAGCCGCGCAAGGGACTGGGCTCGTAAGACGGCTGCTTCTTAAAGGGCTTTGTCTCGGATGGCATGTTTAAGGGCACGGCTTCAGCCGTGCCCTTAACAACGCGGTCGGTGCAGGTATCCATAAGAGCGGCAAGGCTCCAACTCCGCCGTTGGGGCGTCCAATAGAAGTAAAGGAATCCGATGTCACTCCGCACGTTCGCACCAGTCTTCTCCTGCCTTCTGTTGCTCGCCTCGAACCTGGTGGCGCAGGAGACGACACAACAGCCAGGATCTCAGCCTGCCACGAACCTCCCCGCAGGCAAGGTCATCTTCTCCCGCTCCACCGACCCGGACGCCGACCCAGCCGCAGCTCCGCAGCCCGTGCCGCTCGTCAAGGCGCTTGCCGCCGGCGATGAAGCGCCCGGCACACCGGTCACGGACGCCGAGCGAGCCACAGTCTCGGTCTCCGGTTATGACCTCGACCTGCACCTCACACCCGCCGCCGCGAGGATCGAGGCGCACGCGACCCTGACCCTGCGCAACACCGGCAGCACGCCGCTCAGCCGCATTCCGTTGCAGCTTTCAAGCACGCTTCGCTGGCAGAGCTTCGCGCTGCGCACGGCGAGCGGAGCGGAGAAGCTCAACTTCACCCAGTCGCCCATCGCCACCGACGCGGACCACACCGGCTACGCGCAGGAGGCGGTGCTGACCTTGCCGGCGCCGCTCGCTCCGGGCGCAAGTCTCACTGTGACCACGTTTTACGCGGGTGAGATCAGGCAGTCCGGCGCGCGGCTGGAGATGATCGGCGCCGCCCCGGCCGTTGCGGCGCAGAGCGACTGGGACCAGATCTCAGCCGCCGAGACCGAGGCGCCCACGGCGCTGCGCGGCTTCGGCAACGTCCTCTGGTACCCATGCGCGCGGCCGGCGGCGTTGCTCGGCGATGGCAACCGGCTCTTCGCGCTGCTCGGACAGACGAGGCTTGAAGGCGCCTCCGCTACAATCCGGCTGCGGCTCACGCTGGAGTACGTTGGCGAACCGCCGGCCAACGCGATCTTCGACGGCGTGCTCAGCCCCTTCGACCACACGGCCAATACCGACGACCAGGTGATCTCGCAGACGCACGGCATCGCCACGGTCAGCTTTGCGACACGGACCATCGGCTTCCGCATTCCAGATCTGTTCGTCGTCGACAAGTTGCCGGAGACAGGAGACAACCAGCTCGTCTCCGCGATGACCGACCGGCCGGACGCGGCGATGCCCTACCAGGAGGCCGCCGTGCAGGCGGAGCCGCTTGTGGCCGACTGGCTTGGGCCGACGCCGATCAGCCCGCTGCTCCTGCTCGATCACGCCGGCCAGACCTTTGAGGATGAGGCTCTGCTGGTTACGCCGCTGCACGCCAAGGCGACGCCCGAGGAGCTGGCGCCAATCCTCGTACACGGCCTGACGCATGCGTCCCTGCGGTCGGTGCACCCGTGGATCGAGGAGGGCGTCGCGGAGTTCATGAACCTCGTCGCAACGGAACAGGCGCATGGCCGCGCCGCAGCGATTTCGCAGTTGCAGCAACAGTCGAATGTGATCGCGCTGGCGGAGCCGGATCTGAACGCGGGCTCCGATGCGGGACAGCCGCTCATCGCCGCCAGCTCGGAGATCTTCTTTCGCGCCAAGGCCGCAGCAGTCTGGTGGCAGTTGCGCGGCATCCTGGGCGACGACCTGTTGAAGCAGGGGCTGCAGGCCTACCGGCGAAGCGAGGCGCTCAATCCGGCCTTTGACCGCGAGCCGGCGGCGATGCAGAGGACGCTCGAAAAGGTCTCGCAGCGCGACCTCGCGTGGTTCTTCGACGACTGGGTGAACCGCGACCGCAGCCTGCCGGACCTGACGATCATAGGCGTGACGCCGCATCCGCTGCCGGCGATCGCAGGCAAGAATCCGGGTTATCTGGTCGCGGTCGAGGTGCGCAACGATGGTGACGCGTCCGCGGAGATCCCGGTGACGGTGCGCTCGGGCGAACTCTCGGCCACGGAGCGGCTGCGCATTCCGGCGCGGTCGTCGGCCTCCACCCGCATCCCGTTCCAGGGAACGCCGGAGTCGGTGCAGGTGAACGATGGCGGCATGCCGGAGCTGCGGGCCACGGCGCACACGCGGGAGATCAAGTTGCAGTTGAAGTAGCCGTTCCAGCCCGAAGGACTCGTCATCCTTCACTTCGTTCAGGATGACGGGATGACGGGGTAGGCTCGTCTAACGCTTCCGCTTCCCCCGCGCCTTGGGTTCAGGTGCATGCGGAGCTGCGGTGGTCGGGGTCCAGTCCTGCTTGCTACCCCACGCGCGCTCGGTGGTCAGGTCGAGGTGGAACGGCGTTTCGGCGGCAGAGTCCGGCGCGGCTGGCAGGGCGTCGGACAGGCCATCGCCGATCTGCGGGATCGCCGCGCCGAAGCTCGTCAGGCGGCTCTTCAGCACCGAACCGGAGAGGTGCAGGTTGTAGCCCGTCTCGGAGAAGCTGGCTTCGAGAGTCGCCGGCTCCTTTGCGCCGAGGTCGATGGGCTGCGGCTCCAGCGTCAGGCCCTTGGCGTCCACCCGGACGATGATCGGCGCCGTCACGAACGGCGCGCCGCCGCCCATGCTGAGGACCGCATCCGGCACGCGCAGCAGGCCGAGGTCGCTGGGGGCGTCGATGTGGTCGGCGGGGTCGGAGCCCAGCGGGTAAGCGATCTGCCCCTCGACCGTTCCGGCGAGCGAGACCTCCGCCGGAATGCGTCCGCTGGCGATGCGCAAACCTTCGAGGACGGTCGACGCCGGTACCCCGGCGATGCGCAGGATGCCCCTGGCGGTCGAGGGGTGGAGGATGTCGGGGATCGCGCCGGTCAGTTGCAGGCCGGTCTTCACGCTGCCCGCCGGCCAGGCGCAGTGGACGTTGTCCAGCACGTGGAAGAGCATCGTCGTATCCGCCTCGCAGGCCAGATCGACGTTCAGCGGGTGCTCGGGGACGAAGTCGGCGCGGCGCGAGTTCTTCAGTTGCAGCCGGGTCTTCAGGGTGTTCTGGCCGACTGTCCCGCGTGCGCTGACGTTCAGCGTCAGCTCGCCGCGGACGCCGGCGTCGCGGTTGGCGACGATCCAGCTTACGGCCCCCAGCGGCGCATTCTTCCACTCCGCGTTCAGGTCGATGGGCACGGCGGCGAGCGAGGAGGCGCGTCCGAGCGTGCCTTCGACGCGCAGCGTGCCGGTGTCGGAGACGCTGGTGTCGGTGCGTGTGGGGTGGGCTTCCAGGCGGATCTGCCAGTGTTCCGGCTCCGGCAGCCACAGGGCGAAGTCCGCGTCGGTCAACGAGATAGGCAGCTTTTCGAAGCCCTGTTTCAGATTCAGCCGTGCGCCGGTGGCTTCGATGTAGGGGAAGCGGGGCGCCTCGCCGGCGGCCTTCTGGGCGGTGGGCGCGGCCTGCATGCGCGAGGCTTGCAGCAGAATGCTTTCGAGGTTCCAGCGGCCGTCCGGCAGGTGGACGAGGTTGACGCTGGTCGTGTCGTCGAAGGCGATCTTCGAGAACTCCACCCGCCGGCGCCAGAGCGAGCTGACCCGCAGGGTGGCGCGGACGGTGTTGGCGCGGATTACTGGCTCTGAGCCGAAGGCAGGGTCTTCGCCGACGACGAAGTTCGTCAGCTCGAAGCCGGGCAGCGGCAGCATGGTCAGGGTGACGTTGTCGAGATGCACCGGCCGGCCCAGGCCCTCGCCGATGCGCTCGGCGATACGCTTCTGATAGCGGCTGACGTTCACCAGCGGCGGTACGACGATCAGCAGCACGATAGCCAGCAGAATAAAGAGGCCAAGGATGACGCGGCGCAGCGTCGAGCCGTGGAGCGGCCCGGCGTCGGTGTTATCGTCTTCCGCCAGGCGGTCGTGAATCTCCTGCATGTGAAAAGAAGTCCTTACCGGATGATGTGGAGCGTGCGCTTCCAGCGCGTCTGGTCGAAGATGTGGATGAGGATATGACCCATGAAGCCGATGCGGTCGCCGACGGAGGTCTTGTCCATCTGGTCGGCTGGCGTCTGGAAGGACCAGTAGACGAACATCGGCCGGCCCACGATATTCTCGCGCGGCACGAAGCCCCAGAAGCGGCCGTCGAGCGAGTGCGTGCGGTTGTCGCCCATGGCGAAGACCTTGCCCGGTGGCACGACGAGGTCGCCGTTCACGACGTGCGAGGGCATCTCCTCGGACCAGGTCGCGGTTGCGCCGTAGTCGGTGGATGCAGGCGTGGCGGGGAAGTCGTCGCGGAACGGCGTGTAGGCGTTCTGCGGGTCGTCGTCATCGTGCGGCATCACCGCCAGCGGCTCTTTCTGCGCGACGCCGTTCAGGTAGACGACGCCGTGATCGAGGTGGATGCGGTCGCCGGGGATGCCGATGGTGCGTTTGACGAGGAAGAGGTCCGGCTCGCCGGGCTTCAGGAAGACGATGATGTCGCCCCGCTCGATGTCGCGGTAGTGGACGAACGGCGCCCAGGCGGTCTTCGGCGCGAAAGAGATGCGGTCGACAAGGACGTGGTCGCCGATCAGCAGCGTGTTCATCATCGAGCCCGACGGAATCTCGAAGTTCTGAAAGATGAACGTCATGACGAACAGCCCTACCGCGAGCACGGTGCAGATCGACGCCAGCGATTCGAGCGGCGTCTCGGTCTGCTGCTGCGCTTCGGTTGCCGGTTGCTTTGTCTCCACTGCGTTCTCCATCGAATCCACTCTCCCGAACCTTATGCCAGTGTACCGCCTCGGCTTGGCCTGTGGGATCGCCCGTTCAGAACAAACGCGGGTCCTTCGCTGGGCTCAGAATGACAGGCGCTTGAGGTGAAACTACCGCACGACTTGAAACGTACGGCCCCAGCGGGCAAAGGCAAAAGGGTTACGGTTGGTCTTTACCGCCGGCGCCGGCTTCGGCGCGTCGTCGTCCGCGTCCTCGTCGTTCGTCTCGCGCAGGGAGAAGTAGACCAGCAGCGGCTTGCCCACGATCAGCTCGCGCGGCACGAAGCCCCAGTAACGGCTGTCTTCGCTGTCGTTGCGATTGTCGCCCATGACGAAATAATTGTCCGCCGGAACGATCAGATCGCCGTGGTCGAGCAGGCCGCGCATGCGAATCCACCACTGCGCGTCAACGGAAGGATCGGCATTCTGCATCCGCGGAAAGTTGTCGCGGAAGGCGTCCGGCGCGGACGGGCGATAGACCGCGTAGCTCTCGGCGAGCGGCGATCCGTTAATATATACCTTGTTATCATGCAGATGCAGGCGGTCGCCCGGCATGCCGACCACGCGCTTCACCAGGTGGAGCTTCGGATCCACAGGGTCGTGGAAGACGATGATGTCGCGGCGGGAGATGCCGCTCGCGGGCAGGATGCCGCCGGCGCCAGGGGCGACCGCCTCCTTATTGACCAACAGGAAGTCGCCCACCAGCAGCGTCGGTTCCATGCTCTCGGACGGAATGCGGAAGGGCTGGACGGTGAACGCCATCAGGAATAGCGCCACCGCCAGGATATAAAGCAGCGACTGCAGCGCCAGCAGCGTGCTGACCGGCGGCTGCTGCGGAGACGAGGCTGCGTTCATGCCATCGCTCCCGCATTCTCGTTTCGGGCGGTCAAAACCGCGATGGCGAGGCGCGCCGCCTCCTGCTGGGCTACTTTCTTGCTGGAGCCTTGAGCGACGGCGAGCGGCGGGCCGTCCGTTCCGTCGACCCGCACCTCCACCTGGAAGAGGCGGCGATGATCCGGGCCGGTCTGGCCGGTCAGCGCATACTTCGGCTGGCCCATGCCGGCGGCCTGCAGGTGCTCCTGCAGCGCGGACTTGTGATCGCCCACGGCGCCGCTGAAGGTGTCGCCCTCCGCCATCGCCTGTTCGAGCTGCGGCAGGGCGGGGGAGAGCACCTGGGTTTCGACGAATGCCCGCGCGACCTCGATGCCGCCGTCAAGGTAGATCGCCGCGATGAGCGCCTCGACCGCGTTCGCCAGCAGCGCCGGTTTGTTGCGGCCGCCGCTAGCCTCTTCGCCGTGGCCGAGCCGCAGCCACCGGCCCAGCTCGATGTTTCCGCCGACCACGCCGAGATGCCGGCGGTTGACGACCGAGGCGCGCAGCCGCGTCAGCTCGCCCTCGCGCGAACCCGGATAACGCCGGTAGAGTGCCTCGGCGACGAGCATGCCCAGCACGGCGTCCCCGACAAACTCCAACTGCTCGTTGTCGCGTGCCGGGTCGGCGACGACCTCGGCGGTCGACCCGGCGCCGCCACCGCCTTCGTAGGAGGCGGACCGGTGCGTCAGGGCCAGCTCCAAAAGCTCCGGCCGACGGAAGCGATGCCCGACGAGCTCTTCAAGACCGGCAAACGAGCTGCCCCCGGTTTGTGTCTTGCGCCCTGCCATCCAGACTCCCCACCTTACTGTAACGGACGGCATCGCCGCCCGTTCTGTTGTTTGTTATGAGGAACCCGCAAAGATCTGTCATCCTGAGCGAAGCCGAAGGACCTGCTTTTCGCCTGAAGCAGCATTGCCGCCACAAGCGAGAAGCGGGTCCTTCGCTCCGCTCAGGATGGCACGCGGTTGTTCAAGCGTTGAAAAGACGTCCCGACTCTCAGTTCGGCGCGTCCGGCTTGTACGAATCTTTCTCGGCCTTGCCGCTCGGGTCCAGCGGCTCTTCCTTGTCTTCCGCAGGCTGGCGGCTGGACTTCGGCAACGTGAAGGGCTTCTTCAGCCCCTCTTCGGCGGCGTACTTGGCGTCGGGCGTCAGGCCCTGCACCTTGAGCGCCTCTTTGTACTCCTGCGTCGCCTTGCCGCGATCGGGCAGCGTGTCGTAGAGCCGGCCCAGGTAGACGTAGCTCCAGGCGATGGTGTGCGGGTTCTTCGAAGTATTGATCACGTCGGCGAAGGTGCCGACCGCGTCCTGCGGCTCGCCCTCCATCAGTTGCACGCGGGCCATCACGTAGTTGGCCTCGGCGTGGTCCTGCTTCGGGTCGTCGAGCGCCTTCTTCGCGATGTCGCGCGCGCCGTCGATGTCGCCTTCGAGCATCATCTTCTCGGCCAGCATCATGCCGGTCGGTACGCGTGGCGAGCGTTTGACGAAGTCGCCCGAGGGGCCGGAGGTGGGCGGCAGGAAGACGATCTCGGACTCATGCTTCTGCTCGCGCAGCACGTCCATGCCGTAGACCATCTCGCCGATGTACTCCTTCAGGCCGATCGAATCGCGCTCCATCTTCGCCAGTTCGTCGTAGAAGTAATCGACCAGCACCCACCCGTGACGCATCTCCTGGTCGACCTGGCTGCGGCGAATCTCCTCCGCGTTGCGGTCGTAGACGGCGACCTGCGCGTCGTAGCGGATAAACTCCTGGCGGTCGCGCATGCCGGTCGGCTTCGCCGGCTTCACGATGCCGACGTCCATGGTGTGCGCCTCGATCGCCTTGATGAGGCACTCGGTCAGCAGCAGCGTGATGTCGGACTTGTAGGCGAATTCAAGCGGCGCCTGCTGGGCCGGCTTCAACAGCGGCAGCAGACGGTTCATCGCCTGGGCGCGGGCGTAGACCAGCGGCTCGACCGCATACTGCAGGTAGATGTGGCGGATCTGGTCCATGCGGATCGCGCCCCCGGCGGACGGCGAGCTGACGATGATGTAGTCCGTCGCGTAGATGCGGCCGTTCGGCTCGCGCGGCGCCAGCATCGGCTCCATCAGGACGAGGAAGCGGCGGCCATCGTAGCTGCTGACCGGCAGCCGCAGATAGACGTTCGTGTCCAGAATCATGCGCGTGACCTGGTCGTGCATGCCGTTAGTGATCGCCTCGTACTCCGGCCGGTGCTTCTGCCAGATCGCCTTCAGACCCACCTGCTCGGAGAAGGTGCGCAGCAGAGGCAGGAGATTGACGACGTTGAGCGCGTCGGGCGGCATCTCCGTCTCGTCGGCGGTGGGCTTGAGATCGGGCGTGATGTAAAGGCCGAGCGAGATGTACTGGGCGATATCCCGGCCCTTGTCGCTCAGCTCATGCTCGTGGATGTAGCGGCAGAGCGCGGCGCGGCTGGCCTTGACCTCCGGCGCGGATGCGGTCGCGGCGTCGACCTCCGCACGCACCTCGGCGCGGATCGGCGAGGAGTTCGCCAGATCGTTATCGTAGCCGCAGGCGTTCAGCGCGACAGCGATATTGAACATCGCCTCGCTGGTCTCGAGCGTGATGGCCGCTCCGCCCGCCTCGAGCGAGCTGGAATGCGGACGCCCGCTGGTGGACTCCTGCGCCTGCTGCCCCGCCGGGCTGGAAGAAGAAGACTGCGGCGCGGGTTGAGCCCCGGCCGCTATCGCCAGGGAAAGAAAGGCCGCACTGAAACTACACCATCGCTGCATCGTGGGAATCCGCCAGAGCACGTCAGAGGTTCGACGCACAACCTCCAGCATAAGAGAGCGAACCTGTGGGAGCAAGCGGTCGCAGGCTAGGCCGAGACCGAGATGCCCTCGAACGTGACGATCACGTGTCCCTTCACCGGTGTGCCGAAGACCTTGGCCGGCTCGAAGACCTCCAGCATCAACTGGTCCATCACCTGTGCCCGCGTCGCCGCATCGCTTGGTCCGGAGAGGATGTTGTAGTCGTACACCTGGCCGCGCGAGTTGACCTTCGCTTCGACCACGATCGTCGTATCCTCGCTCGTCTTGATCGCGCGCGGCGCGGAGGCCGAATAGCGATAGTGCGGCGAGGTCAGCGCGCCCAGCGGCTCGTCGTTCGCCTGCACCGCGGTTGGCGTGGCCACGACGCCGAGCAGCATTGCGAGCGTCCCGATCAGCAGCACCGCGCCTGCAAAGCCGGCCGAGGCCTGCATCAGCAGAGGACGCAACATGTTGTCCCAGCGAACGCCGATCGCGTCGTACCAGTGCGCCTGCGAACGGGCGCTCTCGTGCGAGATGGCGACCCGCAGCTTCAGGGCAAGGTCTGCCGGCATCTTCGCCGAGCCAAGGCCGGAGAGCGTGCTCTGCATGCCGCGCATCTCGGTGAACTCGCGCGAACAATCCGCGCACTTGTCCAGGTGGCCTGAGACCGACTGCATCTCGATTCCGCTGACGGCGCCGTCCAGATAGCTGGAGAAGAGCGCGCGCGTCGTGGTGCAAGCGTTTATTTCGTTCATCGCGCTACCTCCGTTCTCTGCATCAGCACCGTACCCAGACCGTCCGCCACAAGAATCTCCTTCAGGGCCATGCGGCCTCGGGTCAGGCGGCTCTTGACTGTGCCCGCGGGCACATCGAGAATCTCCGCAATCTCTTCATACGCAAAACCTTCGATCTCGCGCAATACCACTACCGTCCGATACGCCTCGGGCAGCTTTCGCAGCGCATCTTCAACGCGCGCCTTGATCTCGCCCTGCGCGGCATGATCGTAGGGCGAACAGCCTCCGTCGCGCAGCGTTGCGCCCAGGCAGAGTCCCTCGTCGCCGTCGTCGGTCTCCTGCGCGCCCAGCGGAGTGTCGATCGTCAGCTCCTGCCGTTTGTGCCGGGTCCACCAGCGGCGCTGGTTGGAGGCCTCATGCAGTGCGATCCGGTACATCCAAGTCCGCAGGCTGGAGTCGCCATGAAAGCTCTTCACGCTGCGAAAGACCTTGATGAAGACGTCCTGGGTAATATCGGCTGCGTCGGCCGGATCTTGAAGACTGCGCGCGATGA
Source organism: Granulicella rosea (assembly GCF_900188085.1). Classification (GTDB taxonomy): domain Bacteria; phylum Acidobacteriota; class Terriglobia; order Terriglobales; family Acidobacteriaceae; genus Edaphobacter; species Edaphobacter rosea. Next base: position 444,199 of record NZ_FZOU01000004.1, on the reverse strand, counting down.
GGGAGTAAAGCGGCTGGGAGTATTCGGCGATGAGCACGCTGAAGGCCTCCTCCGATCCTGCCTTCAAGGCAGCGACCAGAGCAGCATCTTCCGTCCTGAGACCGACCGCGCTCGCCAGATTCCCCATCGCCATTCCCGCCTGCATCTTCGGGTACCCTCTAAATTACGTCTTCGACCCAACAACCTGCAACTGCGTCCCCACGAGCGGGAAGACGGAAGTCGGTAACTGCGCCGCCGGCGGCCGAGTGCTCGCTCACTCTGAAACATATAGACACCGCACAAACGCCTTTAGTTCCCGAAGATTGCCGAAGTTTTCGGCAGCCGGATGCGGCGCAGGCCGCCGCCTGCCATTGACTCGAAGCGCAATGTGCGGAATACTAATGCAAGTGGGCCTGTGGCGCAGCTGGGAGCGCGCTTCCATGGCATGGAAGAGGTCATCGGTTCGATCCCGATCAGGTCCACCAAATATCTCAACAACTTAGCGGAACCCCTCCCAAACGTTTGGCAGCAAATTGGCAGCAAATTTCAAACTGCCTTGCAGCCAAGCCATGTCAGTCGTCTCCATCTCCTCTCTGAAGCGCCATGCTTCGGCTGACTTTCTCTCTAAATTCCTATCCATCAATGCACCATCGCCGCAGATTCGGTAATGGCTGGCGGTCGCATCTTGCCCTTCGCCCCCAGCTTCTTCATCGTGCCCTGCAGCTCCCGGTGAATGGAGTCCACAGTGGCGCGCACACCTTCCGGCATCTCCTGCATATAGACGTCGGTCGTCGTCGCCACACGCGAGTGCCGCATCATCCCCTGCACGTCCTTCACTGTGCCCTTCTTCTGGGCCAGCGTTGCGATCGTGCGTCGGATGACCTGGAACGTTAGCTTCGGTAGGCCGAGCTCCGTTGCCAGTTTGTGCAGAACCCGCTTGCGGTAGTTGCTGGGGTCCATGAAGGAGCCATCCCGATTCGGAAACAGAAACGCTTCCGCATCCTCAGGCGGCAGGCCATGCTTCTTCTTTTTCTTGTCGTACTGCTCCTGACTCACTTGCCGCCAGGCAACGAGATCGTCGGAGAGGTCCTTCGCAATCGGTACCTCAGTCAGACTTCCTTTCGTCTTTCCGTAGGGCCGAATCTTTCCCTTGTAGATCGTCTCCACAATGGTGAGCGAGACCGCTTCCACGCGATGACACTTCCACCGGAACGCGAACAGCTCGCTCGGTCGAAGTGCATTCGTCATATCGAGCTTGAGCAGAATCCGGTCACGCAGGCCGAGCCTGGCCAAGGCCGCTGCGAGTTGTTCCCAACTCAGCACCGTCTTGTCCGTCTCCCGCAGGTTCGCGGGAGTCTTCAGCGTACGCGCAGGATCTTTCGGGAGAAAGTCCTGGTCGACCGCTTCAGCGAAGATTGCCTTGATGTATGCCCGAATCTGCAAGACTCTGTCTCTCGACCGCGTCTTGGCTAGCTTGTTGAGGTGAGTCTGAAGCGTGAACTTGTCGAAGTTTTCGAGCCGCACATCCCCGAACTCATCAACGAGATCAGCCTGGATGAGGTGCTTCTTTACTTTGGCAGTTTCATCGCGCCAGTCCGCCTCTTTCAGCGGCAAGTAGCGGTGCAGTACGAACCATCCGAAGGTGACAACTCCATTGACCATGGACTTGTCACCGTTGAGTGGCTGTTTCCCCAGCTTGGCGATCTCGCCCTCCAGCTTTTCCCTGGCCTGCGATTTCGACATCTCACTCTTGAATCCGAGGATCACTTGAGCGACAGCCGGTTTGGGTTCACTGGTAGATGGATCGATCTCCATGCGTCGGAAGTATCCGTACCACTTCTTTCCGCGTAGCCTGACCCACCCCTTCTGATACGAGGTTCCCATGTATTCCTCAATTTCTGTGGGCGGAATAAACGGGCTAGGCCCATTTTATCCTTTGTTTACGCGGATATTCGACAAGATTAACTACCCCTGACAACTTGGGGATCGCTGGGGGGAGTGCTTGTGGAAGCGTGCAACTATGCTCTCCGACGCAATGCCGACCTGCGTTCCTGTTCATCCACGAACGCCTCAATCCCGCTGGGCCGATAGCGCAACGTGCCGTCTCCCATCCGTATGACCGGCAAGAGTGGCTTGCGACGGGAGGAATGATCCCACACCCAATCCGTGCTGACATTGAGGCGCTTGGCTACCTCATCCGCTGTTAATAGGGGTTCGACTTCTGCGACACTCCGCGGCGGTTTGCGTGAGCCGATAGCAATCTGTGTTTCGATGGACTCATTCCTTACACCCGCTGCAGAATGATTGGCGGTAAGAACGGTTTCGGACGAGCTATTCATAAGCACCTCACGCGAACGATTCAGAGTTGAGCGTGAAGCCGTAGCGAGTTTGAGTCCAACACTTTTTATCGATTTCGCCACAGTTTTTGTCTATGGCTCCAGCGAAGTGGCATCTGCAGACGGTTACCTAGAGGAGTCCGGTCACCGTGCGGAGCCTAATTGACATTTGTGCTTTGTTGCGAAGAATAGGTTTTAGCGCAGGTTTTTCCACAGCCGATGCTTGGGCCTGTGGGATCGACGAAAGCCAAGTGGAGTACCAAGGCCGATGTCAGATTCCCTAACATTCCGTCTCCTCCGATACATCAAGGCGGCCGCAGAGACGCTGAACTTTACCCGCGCTGCCGAGCAAGTTTTCGTTGCACAGTCGTCACTCAGTTCTCAAATTGGAAAATTCGAAGACACCGTTGAGCTTCTGCTGTTCGCCCGTTTGCAGAATGGTCTTAAGCTCACCTCGGCGGGCCGCATCGTTGCGACCTTTGCAGAAAACACGCTGAAAGAGTGGGACCAAACTCTGGCAATCGCCCTCGCTGTCCAGCGTAATGAGGTGCCACCGTTGCGCCTCGGCTTCTCCTCATTCATCAACGCGAAGCTCCTTGAAAGATTTCGAGAGAACTATGAAGGGATGTTCCCGGGATGCGCCATTCAACTGTGGAGCGGCGATCCTCTGCTGTGCCTGCAACGACTCGATGCCAGGACGCTCGACTGTGCGATTCTTCCCCTGCCAGTGGATGCGACTCTGTACAACGTTCAGCAGATCGCTCAATCTCCCTTAGTGGTTTGCATGCGGTCCGATGATGTACTCGCTGACCGCGCCCAACTCGACATTCATGAAGTAGCGGAACGCATCACAATATTCCGCGACCCAGAGCTCCATCCCTCGGCACACACGCGTCTCGTAGAGATGTTTAGGGAGGTAGGCATTCCGATCCATTTAGCGTGCGCCGCTCGCACTTCCTCAGAGATTCAATGGATGGTTAAAGAGCGCTACGGTCTTGCGCTGATCGACCAGCTAACGCCTCTTGATCCTGGCTTAATTACGCGATCAATTGCGGGTATCAATTGGACGGCAGACACCGCCTTCGTTCATGCGAGCCATATGGATCATGTTGCGCTCCCATTCATCGAACGATTCTTTCAGCAGAACTGGTCAGCTTCGAGGAGAAGCAAGCGTCCGTCGAAGACGCGGCATCCCGAGCAACTAGAGTTGCTCGGTTGAGCCCGTGATGGTAGCCATAGACAAAATGTGTGGCGAAATAGATAGGAACTGTTGGACGAGACGATGAAGCGGTTTTAGGTTTCACTCATGGCGACGCGAATACGCCATCAGGAGAATGCCAATGCCACTTCGTTCATGCTTCCGAATACACAATCTTTATCGAAAACTACTCCACGCAGCGCGTGTGATGGGGCCGACGCTTGTTGCGTTCGCCTTCGCAGGTGCTGCTCACGCCCAGGGAACGATGGACTTCTCAGGAGCGCAAACGCTCATGGGAACGTTCAAGACCTTCGCAATATATGCGGGTGCCGTTATCTGCTTCGGCGGTCTGATTTTCGCCGGAATCCGCATGATGAGCGGTCGGTTTCAGGATGCCATTCCAGGGCTCTTCGGCGCGCTGTTCGGTGCCGGAGTTCTCGGTTGGGGAGCCGGATGGATAGGCAGCCTAACCGGGCAGTCGATGTAGGAGGTGCATCGACATGGCCAAGCGGGGAGAGCCGTTACCAATCAATCAAGCGCTGAATCGACCGAGAGCCAAGCTTGGTCTCGATCTTACAGCATGGATGGCGATCGTATTCGTCTGCGTAACGGTTTTCCTCGTTGGGTTTCGCTTGCTGGCAATGCTGGCCTTTCCCACGCTTGCTGTTGCTGCGTGGTTGATCGTCCGCAAACACCCGAAGATGTTCCAACTGTGGGGCCTCAGCCTCAACCAGAAGAGCTACTATGACCCGCGTAAACACTGAGCAGCTCAAACATACTCCGTGGTTCGCCAAGGCAGGAGCCGCGTGCAGCATCGTTCCGATTGCACGCTTTGTCGGACCGAATATCTTCGCGCTCAAGGGCGGCGGTTATGGATGTCTGTTCGCTCTCACGGGCATCGACGAAGAGGGCTTGACCGACCAGGAGCTTGAGTCGCGAATGCGATCCATCGAAGGCTCGCTGCGCGGCTTGCCAGAGGGATCGTGCCTTTACCAGTACACCCGTGTGATGTCGGGGTTCGATCTTCCGCGTCAGCCCAAGTACGCGAATCCCGCCACGGAGGTATTCGCGAGTGATCGCCTGACATTCCTTGAGAAGACGGCGGGCTTCCGCCTTATCGACCTGCACTGGTGCCTCACGTTGGAACCGTCGAAGGTAAAGGCGTTCGAGCGTAAACCAGACGAGAATGCCGCCGACACGTCGCGGATGCTAGCAGACCTTGAGAAGACCGCAACCATTCTTCAGGGTCACCTTGGCAGCGCCATTGGCTTGCGGCTTCTTGGTAAGGTCGAAGCCTTCCAGTTCTTCAGCTATCTATTCAACCTTGAGGAATGGGCAGAGCGTGACCAACTGCGCAGCGATACTGGCGTGGACAGGCAGATCGTGAAGACGCCGGTTGCGTGGCATAGCGATTACCTCCAGGTCGGCAAGCGCCATGTGCAGATGTTTTCGCTGAAGACGACGCCGGAGGCATCGAGGCCGTGCCTCTTCTCCGGTCTGTTGACGCTCGATTGCGATAGCGTGTTGTGCTCCACATGGAGGGTGAAATCCATCTCATCTGCCCGCAGCGAGATCGACGCGCAGGAGAAGTTCATCTCGTTTTTCAAAGTGGGGGTGCTGACCCGGGTAATGAGCGGGCGGGATACCGCATCGCTTGAGACAGGAGCCGGTGCGAAGGCTGCCAACAACAGTGTCGATGACCTGAGCGATGTCATCCGCTCCCTCGATAAGAAGGCTCAAGGGGAATACTCGCTGCGGCTGCTGCTGGCAGCGCGCAGTCAGGAGCAGTTGCGCAACACCGTCCCCGCCGTGCATCGCATCTTCGTCGATGCCCGAGCGCAGGTAATGGAAGAGACGCTGGGCAACCTGTCAGCCTTTTATGCGATGTTCCCCGGCAATCACAAGTTCAATGTCTTTCCGTTATGGCTCGCAGAGGACCATCACGCGCGGCTCTCCTCCGTGTTCGCCCCGCACATCGGTCATGCTCACTCGGAAGACCTCGACAACGAGTACCTCAATATCTTCGAGACTCGTACCCGGACGCCATTCTTTCAGGATGTGTATGTAGACGGTGTGAGGGTCATGCTCATCATCGGTCCCACAGGGTCAGGCAAAAGCGTGGTGGGTAACGCCACCGTTGCGCTGGAGCAGAAATACGGCGGTTTTACCTACATCTTTGACATAGGCGGCAGCTACGAAAGCGTTGTGGAGCTGTACGGCGGCAAGGTTGATCGTGTGGGTAAAGACGGCCCACGAGTGAATCCCTTCGCTCTGGAGCCGACCGAAAGCAACATCAAGTTCCTCTACTCGTTTATCAAACTCCTGCTCACAAATGGCGGCGCAGAGTTGGAGCCAGAAGACGACGATGTGATCCACAAGGCTGTGCAGGATATGTACCTGCTCGACCCAGAGAACCGCCGTCTGTCCAATCTGTTTTTGCCCAAAAAACTCGACCGCTACCTGTCGAAGTGGGTTGGCAAGGGCATCTATAACGCCGTCTTCGACAACGTCGAAGACAGCCTCTCGCTGTCGCGTTTGCAATGCTTCGACTTCCAGGGTGTGAACAACGAGCAATACGCCGACCTCATCGAGCCGCTGATGGTGTGGCTGCTCCGGCGCATCAACGACGTGCTTTATAACCCCGCCAATCTTGGTGTGCCCAAGCACATCCTCATCGAAGAGATCTTCTCTTCGATGAAGAACAAACAATTGCTCGATGGCGCTCTCGCTTCCATCAAGACCGTTCGCAAGAACCTTGGCGGCGTGACCATGATCGGCCAGTCCGCCGACGATCTTGGCGCCAACGCCGACAGCATCGTGAACTCCTGCACATCGTTCCTGTTCCTGAAGGACGCGACCTTCAATCGGAAGCGTTATGCAGAGCTGTTCAAGATGAACGAGCAGCAGATCGCGCTATTCGAGAGTTTGCAGGACCGCGAAGGTCTCTACATGCGACGCGACGGCATTACCAAAGTCGTCACGTTGAACCTCGACAAGCGCAGCTACGCTACGTTCTCCACCAAGCCAAAGGACCGGGTGCGACGGTCCAAGCTGATTGAAAAGTACGGACTCACTGAGGGCATCGATCGCTTTGCTCAGGGAGAGACTGTGTAACCAATTCTCAAACCAGAAAGGCCAGTGCCATGAAACCGCTTATCCCCATCGTCGTCTCCGCCGGACTCGCGCTGGCCTCTGCCCAGTGCCATGCCGCCGACACCCATCCTCTCCAACCGAATGCGCCTCGCACCGTCACCGTGTCCGAGGCGGGCACGCCTCCTGTGATTCGCGCCGGCCTGCTGCAATCGACACTGATCGTCCTTCCCGCTGAGGAGAAGGTCGCCAACGTCTTCGCAGGCGACACCGTGGATTGGGTCTTCGATGGCGGCCATGTCGCCAGCCGGTTCATCAGCGTCAAGCCCAAGGTGGCGAATGGATCGACAGACATTCACATCGTCTCCGATCACGGGAACGAGTACACCTTGCAGCTCCATGAAGTCTCCAGTGATCCGGATGCCCACTTCGATTCCAAAGTCTTTATCACTCCCGGCGACCAAGCGGCAAAAGACCGGCTGACACAGCTTCCCGTGTTCGTGCCCGCCGCCGAGTTGGACAAGGCCAAGCAGGAGGCCGCTACTGCCAAAGCAGCCCAGGCAGCGGAGCTAAAGGCCGAAGAGACGAAGGCCGAGCAATATAGGAGCCAATATCCCGGCAACCTCCACTTCGATTACACATGGGATCAATCGAAGGGAAAATCTCTTGGCCTTCAGCAAATCTGGCGCGATGACAAGTTCACCTATCTGCGCGGCCAGTTCCAGGAAACGCCTGCCCTATATGAAGTCAAGGACAAGAAGGGCTCGCTCATCAACTTCGATTTCAGCAATGGCCTTTACACCGTGCCGAAGCAGTTGGACAACGGCTATCTCGCCATCGGTAAGCAGAAGGTCGAGTTTCACCGCGTGGGAGGGGCGAACTAGCCATGACTGAGCCGAACCAGAATTCCCCCGCCACTGTCCCCGACCAGCCGGAAGCGAAGTCGCCACTCAAGAAGGGTATGCCCGTAGTGGTAGTCCTCGTTGTCATCATTGCCCTGATCGGCGTCGCCAATGTGTCGAGCCTGTTGAGCGGCAACAAGAAAGCAGCCCCGGCAAGCGCAATGACCATGCGCCCCGCTTCGCCGAATGCCCAGCAGGTAAACAGCTTTTCGACGCAGCAGCAGGTGCAGGCCCAGCGAGACGCTGAGGAGCGCCAACATCAGCAGGAGTTGGCCGCTGCGATGCAGCAACTCCAGGCCGAACAGAGTGTCCCCGGTCCAGAGGCCGCCGGGACACAGCCGATGACGGCTGCGCAGCGGGATGCGATCTATGGCAACGGCCCCAACGCGCCGCAGCACACCTCGAACATCTCGCAGGCCCAGGCAGAGGCCAAGCAAAAACAGCTTGCGAAGGATAAACAAGCACAGGACGCTATCAATAGCGATACGGTCGCTATCGACTTCGCCCACGCGGGCGCTCCTGCCGTCGTGTTACCGACAAAGACGGCTGTTCTCGGGGAGCGCGAGGAGTTATACCCGCAGGCCACCACAGAGGCCAACGGCAGTTCATCTCCCGATAGCGCAAACGAAAGGCCGGGATCTGTGCAGGTCGCGTCGAAGCAGCAGGCCAAGCCCGAGAGCAAGGCCGACGCGATGGCCGGATACGACTTCGATAGCTATCAAGGACGTCTCTATCGCATCTTCGAGGGCACGGTCTTTGAGGGCGTTGTCACCAACCACATCGACGGTGGGTTGAGCGGCCCGATCCTGGTCATGCTCACCACCGACTACTATTCGCACGACCATCAGCAGCTTCTCATGCCCCAAGGCACACGATTAATCGGTACGGTACAGAGCGTCGGCAATGCGCAGCAGCGCAAGATGTTCGTCACCTTCCATCGTGCCGTATGCCCGGATGGGTTCTCGTTGGACTTCGATAAGTACATTGGCCTTGACCCATTAGGTACGACCGGCCTTGCAACGAAGGTAGACCACGGCTACCTGATGGCCTTCGGCGCTGCTGCTGCTGTGGGCGGTTTAGGTGGTCTCGCACAGATCGGTAATAACGGCAGCGTGCTTACGGCGTCGTCTCAGATACGCAGCGGGATCTCCGAGCAGTCGGCCACTGAGGGCGAGCAGGTGTTGAACCACTTCCTGAATCGCCTGCCTGTCATCACGCTCAAGGAAGGCTCCCGCGCCCGCGTGTACGTCGGGCGCGACATCCTCATCCCGTCCTACGCAGAGCATCGCGTCGATCCAACCATGTAAGTGCCGTCGCGAAAGGCAGCCCTATGAATGCGAGCAATCCGAGATACGACCATTTGCTTCGCAAAGCGCAGGATGCCCAGCGCGGCGGTCATGATGCCTGGGCCGTACAGTCCACAGGCGAGAAGGTCGCGGTTGCCCTTGTTCTCAACCGTGCCGACTGGCTTGCATAACACGGCTACACCATCGCGGATGCCATCGAACGATCCGGTTCCGAGTGGGTTGCAATGATTCCACAGGTTGCCCGCCAGCTCGTGGATCAGGAGTAGGAGGTTGTGCTTATGACCACACTCACCATTACGAGACGTAACAAGCTCGTTCTCTCAGTCAGTGCATCCATGCTGGCTCCCGCTCTTCTCTTCTCGCCTGTCGGACGTGGCTCTGTCGTCAGCGCGTTCGATTGGTTTGCCCAGAACGTTGACGCCGTGACGGAGTTTCCATGCAAGATCGTGACCGACATCCGTCACTTTTCCCTGGACAGGTTGGACCCCACCTGCCCGCAGTGCTTCTAGCTTTTCCACCCAAAGGAGGCTGTATGAAACTCGTGATGACCAAACGCAACAAGTATCTTCTAACCGGTGGTCTGCTGCTGTTGACCGCGACACCTAGCTTTGCTCTCTTCGGGATCGGCGACATCGTATTCGACCCGACCAGCTATGCCAGTCTTGTCTCGCAGCTCACGACCCTGGAGTCGCAGTACAAGATGCTCCAGAACAACATCACACACTTCTCACTCAAGCAGCAGTGGCAGACGACCTTGAATGCCATGAAGAACGCCAACGTCGCCAATATGTTTGGCGAGACGAGCGGCATGAGCATTGCTCTCAATACGAACTCACCCAGCGCGTCGTCCACGGCCTGGACAGCCGGGACGATCAAGGTCAGTGGGAACACAACCACCTACCTGCAAGGGCAGACGCCGGGGAGCGCGCAGCTCTCGCAACTCGCCATGATCGAGGCATCGGACTCTATCTCTCCCGACTGCCTTACCGCAGTCGGCCAGTACAGGGGCGCGAGGACACAGAACGTCACCGCAAACACCACGCTCGCCTCGCAGCAGCTCGACGGCGGCGATGGCACCAACACCGAAGTCGAGCAGCTCAATCTTCTGAATGCAGCAGAAGCGCAGAAGATGTCCGAGATGCAATCGCAGGGCGTATTGCAAGCCTGCCTCGCTTCACAGATGACCGTCACGAACATGCAGCAGCGGAACGCCGCAGCGCAAGACCTGAATACCGCCGCCTTTGTTCAGCAGCAACGTTCGACCAACAACGTGAGCGCGGCGAACGAAAGCAACACCTGGCAGACCTATCTTCCCTGATTCGGAGACGCGATGCTGAAAGCGATCAACACAAAGATACTGCTTGCGATTCTTGCGGCGCTGACTGCCATCGGCAGCGCCGCGATTTACCAGAGCCATGAGGCTCACAAGGCCGCCGCTATCCTTCAGCAGCAACAGCACGATGCCGAGGAGCGCGAGCGGCAGGATGAAGCGTTTCGCAAGAAGGTAGAGCAGGACAAGAAGCGGCACAACTCTGCCGCTGGTAACGAAGGCAAGACCTGGAAGAGCTATATCCCCTGATTTCACCGGAGACCGATATGAGCATCGCCGTTCTCGCACAAGCACTGCCGTCCGCATCGTCGGGCATGGACTGGCTCTACCAGTTCACCAACAATCTGACCAACCTCACCACGCAGAATGGCGGCGCGTTGACCCAGTTCGGTTGGACGGAGCTGAGCTGCATCTCTCTTTTCACCCTTGTGAACATGGTCATCAACTGGAACACCAGCACGATGACGTTCCGGCTGCATCACCACCCCGTGCGCGCCGGCGACCTTACCCACTTCCTACTCAAGCTCATCGTGTGCAGCTTGTTGTTGAACTATTGGGTGAATCCGTTCCCAGGCGCGAGCTTCGGCATCAACCACTTCTTTTCTTACATCGCACAGGCGATGGTAGCGGCGTTCGATCAGCACTCGCTGGACCAGTTGCTCCAGCTTCTCAAGAACGCTGGTGATGGAACGTCCATGCCGTCCTTCACCGCACCCGTTCAGATCCTCTGCTATGTCCTCGTACAGATCATGCTCGGTTTGGCATCGGCCATCTTGTTCGTCATCAATTGCAGCGCCTTCATCCTTTACGGTGTGACTGCGCTCTTTGGTCCTGTCTTTGTGCCGTTGCTCATGACACAGACCTTCAAAGCAAAGTTCTTCCAGTTCCTCGATGTCCTCATCAGCTTCGCCATGATTCGTGCCGTTGCTGCGGCGTTCATTTATGTGTGGGCCGGATTCATGAACGGGTTTCTGCAGCAGACCTTCAATGGCAACTATTCCATGGACATGTGGATCGCTAATTTGATCCCTTGCTTAATGGTCTTCGTCGCTTTCATCATTAATATGCTGTTCATTCCGAGCATGACTCAGGCCATCTTTGGCGGTGCGGCTGGAATGGCAGGCAGTATGGGAGCTTTTGTCGGCAAGGTGGCTTCTTATGCCGCCATGGCGGGAGGTGTATAGCTATGTGGGAACTCTGGGGCCACCCGATTGGTGGCGCAATTGGAACAACACGAACAGCGCGACGGCTTCTAAAGCCTGTATTCAAGCTCTTTGCCATCGGTGTCTTAGTCGCTGGTCTCATTTATGCCTTTGTCGTTTTCAAAGCCGTCAAGGAAAGGAGCCAGAACCCTCATGTCCACGCACACAGCACCCATTGAAAGCCCGCTGACGCCGGAGCAAGCCCTGCTCACCGACCACATCGGAAATGAGGTCTATGCCTCCCACTATGCCGAGCGCAAAGCCTACCGTCTTGTCATCGGTTGCGGGACAGTTGTGCTACTCGGGTCGATGTGGCTCAACTTCGCTCTGGCCCACCGTCCCATTGCGAATCGCTACATCCGCATCGACGAGATGGGCCGCGCTCAGGCGATCCAGTACACCGACCTCAACTACAGCCCGCGCGAGGGCGAAGTGCGGACATATCTCACCGATTGGGCCGACTATCGCTACACCATTGGCCGGGACACCATCGCGAAGAAGTATCCGCTCAACTACTACTTCTTATCGCAGACCCTCGCCTCGCAATTGATGACTGCCGACAATGCCAATCATCTTGTCTCACAGGTGGTGGCAGGGCAGATCGAGACGAGCGATGTGCAGGTAAAGAACGTCACCATCACGTCGATGTCAGACGAGACCGTTCAGGGTACCCGCATCGCCCGCGGAACGGCCCTCGTAGCCATCGACAGGTTCTACTCTGCGCAGAACTCCCGTGAGCCCCGCACGGAGCATTGGATGCTGAGTATTACCTATTATCTGAACCCCAAGCAGGTGAGCGACCAGGCCCGCATCTTCCCGCAGTTCGAGACGATCAACCCGCTCGGATTGACCATCACGGAATTCCACGAGAACCGGCTCTCCGTCGATCCTATCGCTCCCGGAACCAGTGCAGCGTTGCCGGCAGTTCCGGCAACGTCCACCACGGGAGCAAAGCGATGAGCTATCACCTGATCCTCCCATTCTTTCCTGAGGAGCTACGAGTGCTATTGCTTGACCCGTCCATCTCCGACTTGATGATTAACGGCACCACCGGGGTCTACGCGGATCGCAATGGCGTCATCGAACATATCCCGCTGGCAACGCCCTATACGGACGATCGCCTTCAGGCTGCAATTGAGCGCGTGGCGCGTATCCTCGGACAGGACCTTACGACGCAGAATCCCATTCTGAATACTCGCTTGCCGGACGGCTCGCGCGTAGCGGTAGTCGGCGCTCCATCCTCCATCAATGGGCCGACCCTCACCATCCGCAAATTCAACCGCTGGTACACCTCCGATGAGCTGATCGCCGCTGGCAGCTTGCCGGAGCCCGTTCGCGACAAAGTAATCGGCTTCATCAATGAACGAAAGAACGGCATCATCAGCGGCGGCACCAGTTCGGGGAAGACGACCTTAATGAAGGCACTTCTTGACCACGTTCCCCAGCATGAACGTCTGGTAGTCATCGAGCAGCCCGCAGAGTTGAAGGTGAATCACGCCAACGCTGTCCGCTGGGAGGCTGTTGAAGCGATTCCGGGCCAGGTTGCCATTACGCCGAGCCAGCTTCTCGCCGCCGCTCTGCGTCATCGTCCCGATCGCATCATCATGGGTGAGATCCGCGATGAGTGCGGCTACGATCTGCTGCAGGCGATGAACACTGGGCATGGTGGAACGCTCTCCACCATCCATGCGAAGTCCGCATGGGACGCCTTGAATCGTCTCTCTGATTTGGCCCTGAGTGCGCGTGCCAATCTCAACCACGCATTCATCCGCTCGGAGACAGCGGAGGCCATCGACTTCGTTCTGTACTGCGAGCGCGATGCCGCGGGCCGCCGCCGGGTGCGCGAGCTGATTACCGTGAACGGATACACCCACGCGGACCAGAGCTTCCAGACGGAGGACATCTATCGTGCTTCCGCCGCCTGAGCATCAGGCATACAGCTAGAGAACCGAACCCGAATCGAGGTCACTCCGATGTACCGTCATGCTGCCAAATCGGCTGCACAGCCCAACTCGTCTCTAAAAGCGCCCAGCGTGGCGTTCCGGCATCGCCGAGAGCGCAACGGCGAGTGCTCTGAGCCGTACTTCTACCGAGTCCTTGTGGCGATGAGAGGGGCTGCGGTTTCGGCGAACATTCACCGCCGGGATCGAAAGTGTGACTTCGGTGCATCGGGGAGCCTTCCGCCTCGTATCCCTCCTCTACTCGGGTTCACGCTTCGGGGCCAAACCGGCGCCCTGCGGCTCGGCGTCGTTCTGCTTCGCTTGCAGCGCCCCTGCGGGGTCTCGGTTCCTCCCAGAAAAAGTTTGAAAGCCGCGGCAAAGAACACCGCTCAAACTTTTTCCGGGCCCCACCAAGAAAGCACTCCTTGGCGCTTGGGAGCCGGGCCCACTCGCTCGCTTCGCGAAGGGTGACCCGAGCAGGATACGGGAAATTCAACGAAACGGAGATCACCACCATGTACTCAAACAAAGTCACCCTCATCGGATTCACCGGCGCTGATGCAGAAGTTCGCACCAACAACGACCGCAGCCTCACCACTCTCTCGCTGGCAACCAAGTCCTCCTACAAGAAGGACGGCAAGTACATCGAGCACACCGAATGGCACCGTTGCGTGGCCTTCGGCAAGCTCGGAGAGTTCGCCGCCACGCTCAAGAAGGGCGCTCATATCCAGGTCGAGGGCGAGCTGCGCAGCCGCAGGTACGACAGCACGAAGACCGGCACGGAAGTGACGGTTTGGGAGATTCGGGTCAACTCGATTCTCAAGCTGGATCGTGCTCAGAAGGCAGCAGCGGAAGACGAAGAAGAATCCACCGAGGAAGAGGCCGCATAGGCCCTTCCTTCTCTCCGAAGAGTCCGGCATCCAGCCGGGCTTCTTCGGCTGCTAAAGGCCCCTGGCATCGCGCACACAGTACAGGTCGGATCGGAGGTATCGAGATGAATGGAACAGCCCAGGACTTTCTTACCCGTTGCTTCGCTCCGGGCGACACGATAGCTCTCTTGCTTCGCAACGAGAGCACTGCAAAGACACAGCAACGCATCGTTCCTTTGGAACGTGCGCTCACGCCCCGTTACGGGGGCTGGCTCGCTCATGAAAACCACCATGGAGCGAATATCTATGTGGCTGCCAATCCGCTGCTCTCCGGTAGCAGGAAGCGCACCAAGGATTGCATCGCTTCCATTCGCCATCTCTATATAGACATCGACGTGAACGGAGAAGCCCGGCTCGCTGCGCTACGGGCTTCAGAGCTTGTGCCGGAGCCGAACGTCATTGTCTCCACATCCGCTGGAAAATACCAGGTGTTGTGGCGCGTAGAGGATTTCGACTTCTATACGCAAGAGATGACGCTCAAGTTCCTTGCGACGGCGTTCCACGGCGACATCTCCTGCACGGACTGCAACCGGGTTCTTCGCATCCCCGGATTCAAAAACTGCAAGTACGATCCCGCGCAGCTCGTCACTGTCGAGTACCTTTCCGATGCGACCTACCAGCCGGATGACTTTCACCTCTATGTCCTGCGCGAAGCCTGCATGATTCCGCCTATCCCGCAACAGCCGATACGCCGCGATATGCAGACCAACTCCGAGCACGATTGGGCTTGGGTCTCGCGTGAGCTTACTCACGGCAAAGACGCCGTGACGCTCACTCTGGAGCTGGCTTCGCGCCGCTCCGATAAGCCCAATCCCAGCTATTACGCTCAGCGCACAGTGGACATGGCTTCGGCCCGTCTCTGGCTGATGGAAGGCAGCTCCGTCGCGGACGTAATCGCCATGCTTGAGAGCCGTAGACGGCCTGAGATTCCCGCAGCACTTTGCTCCGCTCGTGCGCGGGAGATTGCGGCCACGGCACAGCGCATGATTGCACGCAACAAGGTCGCCTGAATTTATCACCCAAAGGAGAACAGCCATGCCACTACTCGAAGTCGTCCAAACCCGTCAGGTCAGCGCCTCTATCCGGCTCACTGACTCAACCGCTACGCAGGTCGATCAGTACGCCGCTTTCATCCACGCATCCGCCGATGATGTCGTGGAACAGGCGCTCGCTTATGTGTTCCTGAAGGATCGCGACTTCCAGGACTTTCTGAAGACGCCACAAGCGAAGCAGGCCTCTTCGACGCTTCGCATTCGCAGAGCGCCAGCTACCGATGCAGCGGAACCGCCCGCAAAGAAGCCGGTATCCGCTGCATCATCGCCAGCACAACCAGCAGCATTCGTGGCGGGATCGAAAGCATGATCCCGCTGCTAATGCAGTGGCAGAGCCACTACGGTGCTGCGCACCGGAAGAAGATTGACACTTGATCCCTTCCAGGGTGGTGTTTTGAGGTGCATGGTAGACAGTCGTCTACCGCATTCAAGAGCGATGACTTACAACCCACCGGTAGACAATAGGCTACTTCGAGTCTCCTATCGTCTACCGGCCGCGAGGCAGACATGGCGCTTCAGACAATCCCAACAGCGATTGATTTCGAGAGCCGCACGAGCCGTTCCCACGGTCGTGCCGGACGAACCTATGTTGCAAGCGCGAAAGTTACTCGCAAAGAGCAAGAAGAACTAGAACACGCCGCTTACAAGAGCGGCAAATCGCTCAGCGAGTGGGCGCGTGACGTGCTCTTGCAAGAGGCACGGCGTTCCAAGGACGACGCCGTATTCACGGAGCTGGTCGCTACCCGGATGCTCCTTGTGAATCTCATCAAGCCGCTCATCCTTGGTGAGAAGGTGTCGCCCACATGGATTACCGAGGCAATGGGCATGGTGCGCCGGGAGAAGCACAAGGCCGCGCAAGAGGTCATGCAGCAGTATGCGCAAGGCGTGGCAAAGGAGTAAAGACATGGCAACGCAATGGGGTAGAAAAGAGACGATTATCTGGCCGCCGCACGCTCCGGTTATGAGCTACACGGCCATCGCAACGGCCCTGCTTTGCACGGTGCTGTTTGTCTGGCAGCGGCTTCACTTCTCGCTGCCTCCGTTGCAGCAGTCTTACATCACCGAGTACATCCGCGCCGAGGTTGGAGCCGTTGTCCATACGCACAGCTCCTACAGGCTCCTGTATCTCGGTGGCGGCAAACCCAAGCCTCGTCTCGCTCTGCCGGTAGACTTCGCCGCTGGGCAGATGACGCTTCCAGACGGCAGAGTCCTTCCGTTCACACTGTCGGAGTTGGCACAGGCCCAGGGCTACCGTTTTCCTTTTCGTGGGCCCAGCCAAAAGCTCGCGGATGCCGCCATGAATCATTGGCTACGCTATGCGATCTTCGACGGCAAGGGGCTGTTCGCCGTCTTCACTATCAGCTTCGTCGAAGGTGGCGTCTGCCTGCTGGCGATGCTCTGGTTCGCCATTCCAAAAGACCTCCAGCGGTTCCGGCAAATGAAGTATGGGCGCGTCCTGCGCGGCCCGCTCATGCTCTCGCCCAAGGAGTTCAACAAGGTACAGAAGGGTGATGGCATCGGTTTCAAGACCACGGAATCCGACAAAATGATGCGGATTCCGCTGCGGAAAGAGGCACAGCACCTTCAGCTCATGGGCGATACCGGGGTTGGGAAAACCCAATTAATAATGCAGTGCCTTCGCCAGATTCGCCAGCGTGGAGACTCAGCGATCGTCTACGACCCGGCCTGCGAATATATCCAGAGGTTTTACGATGCCGGACGCGGAGACATCGTACTAAACCCGCTGGACACCCGCTGCCCCTATTGGGGACCGGCGCAGGAGATGGAGTCGAACGCCGAGGCGGATGCCATCGCGGCCTCGCTCTACCAGCCCGCAACCGCCGACAAAGACGAGTTTTTTCACCAGACGCCCGCACAGATCTTCGCGCACCTGCTGAAGCTGGGGCCGACGCCGCATCAGCTTGCCGAATGGATGGCGAGCGATACGGAGTTGATGAAGCGGGTGGAAGGAACCGAGATGGCCTTCTATATAGATAGGAAGGCAGGACCGCAGCGCGCGGGCGTGCTCTCGTCCCTGGGCCTGGTCGCAAAATGCTTCCGCCTCTTGCCGCAAAAGGATGAGAAGCGGCCCGTCTGGAATGCCCGGACATGGGCCAAACAACGGAAAGGTTGGATCTTCATTACGTCGCGTCCGCCCGAGCGGGAAACGCTCCGTCCGTTGCATTCGCTGTGGATTGATTTGCTCGTCATGCGGTTGCTCACGGCGCCGCAGCCGGGACAGAAACCCGTCTGGTTTGTAATCGACGAGCTGGCGAGCCTGCAGAAACTCCCGCAGCTTCATACGGCCATCACGGAAAACAGAAAGTCGAAAAATCCGCTGGTGTTGGGCTTCCAGGGCAAGGCCCAACTTGAGGTCATTTACGGGCATCTAGCCGAGGTCATGCTGTCCCAGCCTGCCACCAAAATCTTTATGAAGACGGCGGAGCCCAAAGCCGCCGAATGGATCTCGGAGGCCATCGGGAAGGTCGAGATCGAGCGCCTGAAAGAGACGAAGTTCGATGGCTCCAGGTCAGGCAAGAACTTCACCGTGGAGCGTCAGATCGAACCGCTTGTAATGGGTTCGGAGATCACTGGCCTCGATGATCGTCACGCTTATTTGAAGTTAGGCAACAACGTGGCCAGGTTCGCTTTCGACTACATGGACCTGCCTACGCCGACGCCGGGATTCCTGCCGCGCAAGTCTCCGAACGGAGAGATGAGTTTCGATCCCGATACCCTCAAGCCACGCTCTCCGAAGACCGCCGACGTGGAAGCACCGTCAGAACCAGAGGCTACGGATGCATCAGAGACGGTGGCGAACGATGCGCCCTTGGCCCTCGAAAAGAATCCCATACCGTGGCCCAAACAAGATGTGAATGGGTCTTCTCGCGCCGGCGAAGTGAGCCTGCCCACGCCTGCCCCTGCTCCCATCGTGGTTGCTGATACCGACACCGAACAGGAAGAGGTGCATGGTCCTGAATACATCCGGGAGATGTAGCCATGATGACCATCCCAAAAGCGCTCAGCTCCGGCCAGGCTCAGACGTATCACAAGCTGGAGTACACCTCCGCCGCCCAGAGTTATTACAAACAGGGTGACGAGATAAAGGGAGAATGGCAGGGGCGACTCGCAACCTCGTTGGGACTCTCCGGTGAGGTCACCGCCCAGCAGTTTTCCCGTCTGTCGGAGGGCCAGCACCCGCAGACCGAGGTCCAGATGGTTCGGCACCGAGAGGCCGTGGAGTACCAGACGGTCAGCGGGAAGACCGTCAAGGCAGTCGAACATCGCGCCGGTTGGGATGCTACCTTTTCCGCGCCGAAGTCGGTTTCGCTCACGGCTCTGGTCGGAGGGGATGACCGGGTCCGTGAAGCCCACGCCGCCGCTGTCACGGTAGCACTGAACGAGCTGGAGAAGTACACCCACGCGCGCATCGGCGGCAACAACCCGGCCGAGAACACTGGCAAGTTCATCGCAGCGAAGTTTGAACACGACACTGCCCGTCCCGTCGATGGCTACGCCGCGCCCCAGCTTCATACCCATGCCGTCATCTTCAACGTGACCGAGCGGGCCGATGGTTGGACGAGGGCTCTTCAGGAACGGCCATTCTTTGAAAGCAAGCAATTTGCCACGGCGGTTTATCAGTCGGAATTGATGTATCGGTTGCGTGATCTCGGTTACGAAATCGAGCCTGGAAAGAGCGGCGCACCAGAGGTAAAGGGTTATAGCCAGTCCTATCTCGATGCGTCGAGCCTGCGGTCGCAACAGATCAGGGATGAAATGGAAAGGAGCGGCGTGAGCGGCCCAAGAGCCGCGCAGATCGCAGCTCACTCCACTCGCGACAAGAAGCTGACCCTCACGCGAGAAGAGGTCCTGGAGGCCCATCGCAACGTAGCCGCCCAGTTCGGCAACCAGCCGCGACAAGTCGTGCAGGAGGCCCGCGAACGCGCTCAGACCCAGGAACGCAATCCAGATCGAGCGACTCGCGCGAAGGAAGCCATGACCTATGCGCGGGACAGTCTCTTCGAGCGTGAGGCTGTCGCAGATGAACGGCTCATCTTCCGCGATGCGTTGCGGCGCGGCATGGGAGAGACAACCTATGCCGAGGTTCGCGCCGATTTCGAGGCTAGGCGCCAGCGCGGCGACCTCCGCTCCGTGGAGACCGCCAAATACGCTTCGGGTCGCAGCTTCACGACACCGGAAACCATCACCGCCGAACGCGCAAACATTGCCCATGTAGTTGCGGGACGCAATGCCGTCCAACCCATCATGAATGCGGAACTGGCGCAGGAGCAGGCGCGTTCACGGGGCTTCCTGAACGACACGCAGCGACGCGTGATCGAGGAAGTTCTCAATTCCACGGATCGCATTCATGGCTTGCAGGGACGCGCGGGAAGTGGGAAGACGACTGTGCTGGCTTCGATCCGTGAAGGAGCGGAAAAAAGCGGCTACATCGTCGAGGGTTTTGCCCCAACCTCCCGCGCCTCGGCGCAGCTTCGCGAGGTCGGAATCGACGCTACAACCTTACAGAGCTTTCTTGCGCGTGGCGAAAACCACCCCAGCGCGAGCCCTGAATTGCGGCACCTTTACATGCTGGACGAGTCGAGCCTCGCCAGCACTCGGCAGATGCGAGCCTTCCTCGACAAACTGAATCCCAATGACCGCGTCTTGGTGATCGGCGACACCAGCCAGCATCAGGGCGTGGATGCCGGAAAGCCCTTCGAGCAGATGCAAGATGCAGGTATGCGCACCTCGCAACTCGACCACATCATGCGACAAAAAGACTCTGAACTGCTTAAAGCCGTCGAGGAGCTTGCGAAGAACAATACCCAGCAAGGCATCAACATGCTCGCCAGCCAAGGGCGCATCACCGAGATCCCCGACAAGCAGGAACGCATCGCGGCTATAGCCAGGGATTATGCCGCGCAGCCGGAGAACACCATCGTTGTCTCGCCCGACAACCGCAGCCGCCAGCAGATCAATGAGGCCGTCCGTGCCGAGCTATTAGACAAAGGCGTTTTGGCAGCAGACGGGCAGACCTTCCGCACCCTGACCCATCGCTCCGATATGACCGGAGCCGACCGCACTTGGGCGGCGCGGTACAATCCCGGCGACGTGCTGCAATACACCACCGGCAGCAAGGCCGAGGGCATCGAGCGGGACAGTTTCGCCACCGTCCGGGCCGTCGATGCAAGAGCTAATACTCTTACCGTCGAACTTGCAAACGGATCGAGCGTGATCTACGATCCGCGACGGTTGCGTGGCGTCCAGGTCTTCCGCGAAACAGAGCGCGAATTCGCTACTGGCGATCGGATTCAAATGACCTCAACCAATAGAGAGCTCAGCGTCGCCAACCGGGATCTCGGCATCATCACCAACATTGAAAACGGTCAGATGTCCGTGCGAATGGATGGAAAGGCCGAGCCCACCATCTCATTTTATACCGCTGAGTTTCGCCAGTTCGATCATGGCTACGCCGTAACCTCGCACAGCTCGCAGGGACTCACCGCAGGCCGAGTCCTCGCTCACTTCGACACCGACGGCGCGCACGCTCTGATCAACACGAGGCTTGCTTACGTTGCCATCTCGCGGGCCTCGGACGATGCGCGTGTGTATACCAATAACGCTGAAACCCTTGGCCAACGGCTAGCGACCGATATCTCGAAGACCGCCGCTGTCGACTTCCGGCCGTCGGATTCCACGACCGAAATCCAGCAGGCCGTGGCCGCGTTTCGTGCAAACGATCCTGCGACCGGAACGGCAAAGTTACAAGAGCAAGGGCGTGTCCATGAGTATGCAAGCTCGGAACATCGACTCGCCGCCGTCGCTCTTGCTTACACTGCCCAAGAAGATCGTGCTGTTGTCATTGCACCTGATGCCGGCGAGCGACGGGAGTTGACCCGACTCATCCGGGATGAGTTGCGACAGCAGGGACGGCTTGCGCCGGAAAGCCGTTCTGTCCCCATCCTGGTTGAGCAGCACTTCGGAAATCCCCGTCTCGCTGCAAACTACGCACCGGGGGATGAGATTCACTATAAAGTTGGAAGTCTCGCCGAGCATGGAATCGCCGACAACAGCACAGCTACAGTTCTCTCCGTCGATGCTCGCGCCAATGCGCTCACTGTTGCGACTCGTGATGGCAACGAGACCTCCTACAATCCGGCGCTTCTGAAAACCCTAACCGCACAGAGTACGGTCTACCACGAGGAACAACGCGACCTTGCTCTAGGTGAGCGCATCACCCTCACCGCATCAGACCGAGATGCTCATATCCATGGTGGGGACTTCGGCACAGTAGAGCGGATCGGCGAGGACAATGCTCTCTCCGTGAGGCTTGATAGCGGTAGATCGGTCGAACTGGATTCTCATAACGCTCGACACATCGAGTACGGGTATGCCGTCGAAACAGCACAGCGAGGCTCTGTCAATCGTGTTCTTGCGACCGGTGATGCTTCACAGCTTGCCCAGCAGCAGGAGGTGCTTACGCGACTCTCTCTGCATATCCGCGATATCGCCCTGTATACGTCAGACAGCCGCGAGCTCACAGCGGAGAGAATCATTCCAGGCATCGAGATGGGACTATCGCTGGATGGGATTTCGCCCGGTCCCGCCAGTTCTTCTACACCATCCGTGCCTCAGATCGAAGTGGAAGGATTTGGCATCGGTCTCTAAGCGATAGCTGTAGGACCAATCCTCGTAACTATTACGACACTGGGCTGGTACGTAGGATTAGAGCGGTATTCTGACGTCAGGCTTCCGTCTCGCATCCAGTCGGATCTGGGATACGTCCAAGCCGAGTCCCAAGAGCGCTCTAGTGAGCGTATTGCGATGCATCTGAAGCTCTTCTGCAGTTCTCCCGAGATGTCCCCTATGCTTCGTCAGAACATGCGCGATATACCGTTCCTGGAATTGACACATTGCATCACCATAGGTAACTCCTGCGTTGCGCATCTTCCGTACTGCATCCGCTACTAAAGTCGCAATGGGGCATCGGCATGAGCTTGTTTCAACCCTGAGACCGCCGCCGCACGAGTTGGCGTCCAGCCTTCCGCGGCTGAAAACATTTGCCTTTCCTTTCGTCTGTGACCAGGGATTCCCATTTAGCGTTGAGGCGTCTCCGTTCGTGAGGCGTGGCTTAACCGAGTCGGGCTACTGCCATTGTTACCTTCTATGTTCAACGCATAACGCTGCTGTCGCTTCATACCCACCGCGGACATGATTGTCCGTAGTGACCGTGCCGTTCGCCCTTGTTTCCCAATGATCTTGCCTGCGTCAGTCAGCGCGACGTAGATGCTCAACGTGGTCACGCTAAGCGAAGCTCTATGCTCGATCAGGAGACTATCTTGCGCGACTTTGACTAATGCACAAGCGAGTGGGGCGGGGCGGCAGTCCCCTCAACGGAGGACATACACTGCTTCCAATCTCACATCCTGTACCTAGCGAAGAAGAACCAGTCCAAAAACTCGTGCTGCAGATCGTTCAGCTCTTGGTCGATGATGTGGCTTCCTCAAGAGTGGAATCCTTTGTCGAGGATACGTGAAGCGCATTTTCGATGTTCATAGAGACCGCCATAAGCGCTTCGTCCAGAACCTTCCGCGCTGAACTCGGCTGCGAACATCGTCAAGTGGGGAGCCAACGTGTCTTACTCTTCCAGTTCATCGACCGAATTCGTCCATCGTTGCAGAGCTTCTCTGGCCGCTTCAATTGCTTCCCGCTCCTCGTACATCACGACGCGCCATTCCTCTCCATGTCTGGCAAAGACGAGTCCGCATTGGGCCATCATCTCGCAGATGAGATCGTAGATAGGAGCAAAGACTTCGATGGATTCCCAGACGAACTCCCGCAGCCAAAGTTCGTGCAGGATACGTTCGAGTCGGGTTATGAGATCTTGCACCTCCGGATTCTTCTGGAAGACCTCGTCCAGCCGTGGGGTGCGATCTTTCAAATTTCGTTCCACCCCGTGGACGTACCCAAGTAGGTAGCCGGCACAAATGAATACGTCCCCGAAGATCTGCTGAAGCTCACGAAATACATCGCCTGCCCCGCGCCCTTCGCGGTGTGCCTTGATCTGTTCCTGTGCCGCTGCGAAGCTGTCTTCGATCGCCCGGCAGAGAATTCCTTCAAACTCCTCAATCGCTTCCGGGCGAAACGTCGCCGAAGACCGGCACGCAGCATATTCGCTCCAGACATCCACTGCCTTCAAGTAGGTCTGACGCGAGCGTTTGCCGCACTCCAATGGCTTTCCATAGCTGTCGGGAAACATCCGGTACAGATGGCTCTCATGTTCAACATGCGCGGCTTCGTGGGCGATGCAACCCAGCGCCAACCTTCGCATTTCTGGCTCTGGAGAAAGTGTCGACAACGCCAGGCCGCGTCGCAACACGATATGGAAACGCAGGTCTCCCTCGCGGCGGACCGCAGCCGTCCGTGCCATTTCCACGACCTCCGGTTGTGGATTCATTTCTAACGGAACCTGGCCTTGGGGAAGGTCTTGCAGGGCGCACGCAGCCGCACGGCAGTCCGAGGTGACCGTCATGCCGTCCAACGCCTGCAACTCAATCCCGGAAAACGTGACGACATAGAGTATTTCTTCGATGGCGACGGCCAGCGCGTCTTGTACCTCGGGTTCTTCAAAGCAGGAGAGATCAAGGCTGCATCGCTCCGGCAGCGGAAGCCGCCCCCCACCTTTGGGCGCGAAGGTCAGTTCGCGAATAGCGCTCATCGCTGATACCCCGTCGCTTTCGCACATGGAATTGTCATGCGCACAAAGCCATGCCTCCATCGCTTATCCAAGGGCAACACAAATCCCGGTCCCTTGGGGACCGGCAAGAACCATTTCCGGGAAATATTATGCGGGATCAGCATAATTCCTCAATCGGAAGGGTGGGAAAACGTCTGCGGTACGCCCCCGCAAACAGCCCTAGAACCCATGATCGGGGAGTTCGAAAACCGGCAAAGCACGGTTCCTATAACCTTTAGCTTTAGGGGCCTGGACATACGTTACAGGCTCCCCGACCGCAAAGGCGTAGGGATTTATCAGGCGTCCGAAGAGCGCCTAGTGCTTTGCAGGGGTTTCGACACCCCAGGACGGTGCGTTCCGTCCCACCTCCATCATCCGTCAAAGCCGATAGCGATTGCAATTGCTGGTGAATGGCAGGGTACAGAAGCGGTAGAGTGGTGCATCGAGGAGAACCATTGATGTTCACCCATTTCGAGCAACCAGGTAAATGTGAATGGCTCGGCGGAGGCCTCAACGGTTTCGTTGACCATCTCAATCGAGTCTATGGAACAGCGTATGCCCTCACACGGTGCCTCGATGTCGTTCAGATTTCAGGCGTTACAAGTAAGGAGCCCGAGGTGCTTCTCACGGATTCCGAGAATGAACAACAGATGGTGATTGAACGGAAGTCAGTCGTCTGGCCCCCCAATTACCTTCACCGACACCAGTTAGAACATGACTTCGCGAACACGGTTTGGCAGCACACGCGAGGTTCCTATCGCGACGCAACCTACGAACTGAGCTTGAATAGCCGCGAGTTTGACCAACTCGACCGAAAGCAGATCCACGACATCGCCAATCAAATTGCGGCAGCGATGGCGCGAGTTACTCCAGAACAACTTCCGATTCGTTCTCGTACACCCTTGCGCTGGTCTTTTCGGAAGGTGCCAGAGGGCGAGCAGGAGAATCAATCGCCGGGCATCATTGTCTCTCATCAGCAATCCTTGAGCTTCGATGACCCAGACGATGATAGCGCCAGGGCTGGAACAACTTCCCAAATACAAAGTCAGCTCGAAGCCGCAGCCGCTAAATTCAACAATTACTCCGAGTGTCGTCGCGTGGTCCTGCTGGATTTCTACGGCACGGAGATCGGCGAAGACGAGATCCCGGAATTGTTCAAAGACGTCACCATTCCCAACGAGATTGACGTGGTCTGGAGAACGGTACGCGACTGGACTTCCGAGGACACCTACGACATCGGTTACGATCAACTCCACGTCCGGAGTTGATCTCACGACTTGAAGATCAAGAGACGCGGCGGTAGCTCGTCTGTTTTAGCCCTACCTCTGATCTCCCGCATTCCAAATAGAAACTAAGGAGCAGAGCAGCAGTTTCGCGGAAGAGGTTCCAGTATGGAAGGAAAACCTTTAGAGGAGGCACTTGTCCGTTCCATCGAACGGGATATCGACGCCGCGTTCCGGAAAACTCTTGGAATCACAGGGCTTTGGAAGAGCACCCTGCGCAGCGCCGCGTTAGACATCATGGAGGAGTTGCTCACGGGACATGGGACGACAACCGACGCTTCATCGGTCTCTCTGAAAAGCTATTCGCTGAACGTAGTCAACGGGTGCAACGTACTCTTACGGCAAATCGAGATCCTCGGATCGGATACCAAGACAGTGCTTCCGCCGGATCTGGAGGCACGGATGAAACGAGCCATCGCAGCCTCGAGTTTGTATACCACGGTGGAAGATGCTTACACATCCTATTCGCGCGGGTACGCGAAAGCCGTTTTGCTCGCTAAGGAGAGCGTTTGCTTCGATACACCGGGCACCGAACTCGATGCCCGGCTCAGGTTTTTCGGTTCCATCTCGTCCTCTAGCGACCGCATCGCAGACAAGCAAGTTGCCCTACAGCTCCCAGACCTGATGGTGAAGGAGCATGGCGAAAAGATGGTACAGACGCTCCTCAATTCGAAAATAGAGCAAATGGGCGGATTGCAATACTCCATGGACAAGACTCTCCTGCATGACTTTTCGGAAGGCTATCGATCGTTCTTCGCAGACATCATTGAAATGCCGATGAACACGGTTTTAGGAGACACGACGTTGGACGGAGTAGTCCGTGCCTATTCCATGCTGTGCGCTGCCTCACACCTCCATAAATGGATCACCGTCCTTTCCAAGCCCCCCGAAATGCAAAGAAGCCCGAACTGGCCGAGCCTATGGCGGCAGGAGTCGGCATGGAAACAATTGCTCGCCCAGGTTTGTCCTATCGATCAGGTGGATGCGCTGGTGGACCTCTTCCTCTTCGACCCGAATCGGTTGGATGCTGATGTGTCCTTGACCCCGTTCGTGAATCTTGGCGAGGGTTATCTTGCGCTCTCCCCGACTGCGGTTCTCCGTTCCAATTTCCCACGGAATGTACTCGCCCTCTTGATACGAAAGTTTCCGAATGAATACTCCACATACACGAGTGGTCGCGAAAAGGCCCTTTTGGCTAGCGCCAAGGATGTTTTGGGCAAACACTGGATCGGCGCTGGCGTTCAGCTTCCAAAATGGAAGGGGAAACAACTACCTGATGTAGACCTGCTCCTTGGCGGACCAGACCCCGGAAAGTTCGTCGTATGCGAAGTAAAGTGGCAACTCAGCGGAAGCTCCACCCGTGAAGTCATCAATCGCGATGAATACCTTCGAAAGGGGCTCCATCAACTGGAACAGATTCGCGAATTCCTGATAGCCCATCCATCCTTCTTGAAGGATCGAGGGCTCACAAACCATGTCACCACTTCCTCCGACTTTGAGTACGTGCTGTTGTGTAAGGGACACCTGGGGTCGGAGACGGTCCAAAGTGATGGCATCTTGAAATGCGATTACGACGTTTTCTGTCGATCCGTAACAGAGCACGGCGTCTTGTCTGCGCTCACACTGGCTCGCGACAATTCATACTTGCCCAAGTTGGGCGTTGACTTCACGCTTGAGCCGATTTCAGTCAGATTTGGCAGGTGGAGGCTGTCCTGGTGGACATTACTATCAGTTGCCCTCCCCGAGGACGACGAAACAAACATGGTGACCGACTTCTACATCGATTCGGCAGAGTTCCTCCAATAAGCGCCCCCCGGTTGGAGACAACACTCAGGAAGCGCCACGCGCACGCGGCATCATTTGTTACGGGGTAGCGGGAAACCGAGAGCCCTTGACAGGACTACACATTAAGGCGAAAATAAGGCGAATAAGAGATTGTTGGCGACAGCGAAAATTCTCGTTATACTTTCCTTGGTTTCCCGTTGAGGACAACGAGATGGATGTGCAATTTCGATACACCCAAGAGCAAGCCCGCTCAGTGACCGGGATCGGCCAAGAGGCCATCAGGCATTGGCGGAAGTATGTACCTTATCTCGCGACAAAGAGCGGTAAAGCGGCGCGCTTCTCATTCGGTGATCTTGTCGGTCTGGCTGTAACGCGGGAGCTCACCGATGGTCTGGGCATAAGCATCAGTCAGGTGCATGTTGGCGTCGAATCGCTGTTTCACACTTTGGCTGCACAGACGGTGATTCGGCCCGGTAGTATTGCGCTACTCCAAAATAAGAGTTCGCTTTTGATCGGGGCCGAGAATCAACTAGGCATGCTGACCCAGACGCCGGCAGCGTTGGTCCCAATCGATCCGATCATAGAAAATCTGCGAACAAAGTTCCTCAATGGCCTGAGGCTACCTCCTCAATCCGTTTTGCCGTTCTTTGCCGAGGCGGTCTCTCAATGATGTGCAAAATTCCAATTTACGGGAAGGCATAGTGGCTTCTACCCGCCCAATCGGCTCTGATGTCTTACTGAACGCCGCGATCGTTGGTCTCGGTTTCAGTGAGGGCCAACTGTTGTCCGCAGACAAGCAGATCTCTGATGCGACTCGCGGTGACTGGGTGGAAAAAGGAGATTGGCTATCGCTGGCCAAATTTGTCGGGGCAGAGAAGGTTTTCTTCGTCGAACAGAACCCCGTCATCGTGTTTGCGCGCACGGATGCCAACGATCTGCCCTCTCTCCGGGATCTTTACAACCGTATCTGGTGCATGTCTCGACCACAGCTTCTATTTCTCGCACGCCCGGGTGAACTTTCGGTCTATGACTTGAGTAAGCCTCCCGTGGCCACCGACGAATCCTTAGAAGCCCAAGACCGACTCATTAGTGAAACAGTTCGTACGATCGCCGATGTCCAATCTGAGCTTCGAGCATTTCGAAGGGAAGAAATTGAGACAGGCAGCTTCTTTGAGACATCTGGATTCGTCCCCGGAGGGAACCGCGCCGATAAGGCTCTCATTCGCGATCTTCGAATCGTACGGCAGCAGCTACTGGACGAGGGCTTACCAGCTCGTTACGCACACTCTCTTATCGGGCGTTCGATCTTCATTCGTTACCTTGAAGACCGAGCAATTCTATTGCCCGAATACTTTGAAAATGTCGCACGGACAAATCAGAAATGGTCTCGCATCCTCCATCGAGAACTTGCCACGCCAGCGGCGAGCACTGACATGGAACAAATCCGTTATCTGCGTGTTCTGGAAGATCACGCATTCACGTATCGTTTGTTTCAGCAGCTCGCGGCCGATTTCAACGGCGATATGTTTCCCGTGGACGAAGCCGAGCAATCCAGCGTCAAGCCTGAACATCTGGCTCTTCTGCGAAATCTCTTGATTGGAAACACATCCCATCAACAGCAGCTCTTCTTTTATGCCTACAGCTTCGATGTTATCCCCATTGAGTTGATTAGCAGCATCTACGAGGAGTTTTACAACGAACAACAAGGCAAAACAAAGAACCACGGATCTCACTACACGCCGAGCGTCCTCGTCGATTTTGTTCTGACAAGAACTCTTACGGAAGACGTTCTTGCCAAAGAACCGAGAGTGATGGACCCGGCGTGCGGTTCAGGAATTTTCCTTGTGGAAGCGTATCGCCGCATCGTGCGATATCAAGTGTGGAAACAAGGAGGAAGGAGGCTCTCTCGTCCGCAGCTACGGAGAATCCTTCGCGATCAAATCGCAGGAATCGATATTAATGAAGAAGCCATAAGAGTCGCTGCGTTCAGTCTCTACCTGGCGTTCCTGCACTATCAGGAACCAAGAGAAATTAACGAACAGCGCAGACTGCCGAACTTGAAGTGGAGTCAGGCTCATCACGAGGAGAGGGACCAATACTTCAGCATTCTGCTCCACGGCAACGCCTTCGAATGCGCTCAACCCAATCGCAATGATCTGGTTGCGAAACGATTCGGCATGCGCTCCTCAGATGTAGTTCTCGGCAACCCCCCCTGGGGCTACCCTAAGGTTGATGATGCCCTTGGGAGAACCGCGCTCAAGATTACACTGACTTGGTGCCGAGACAATCAACTGACCATCGGCGACACCGAGCTATCGCAAGCCTTCCTGCATCTTTCGAACTTTCTTTTGCGAGATGGCGGCAAAGCGGGACTTTTGGTATCCACCGGCGTCTTCTTCAAACAACAAGACAAGAGTCGCCGCTTTCGGAAGCAGTGGTTGCATCAGATTCAACTCGACCATGTCGTGAACTTCGCTCAAGTGCGACATTTCTTTTTCCGCGGTGCGACGAGGAAAGCTGAAGCAATTGCTCCGTTCGCGGCGGTAGTTTTTTCTAAAAAGCCGCATGATCCGGACCATCGGTTCGCATATTGGTCAGCAAAGCGAACTGCTTTTGTGGAAAACACACAGGCCGTTGTGCTTAGCAAAGCGGACATGAATTGGATATCGCAAGGAGACTGTCTCGCCAACGAGAATCTTTGGAAAATCTTCTGGTGGGGCAGCTACCGAGACGAGGCGCTCATTCGGGCATTAGAGAGGTATCCTTCGTTCTCGCGTCTCTCGGAATCCGTCCCGGATAGCGTCGTCCATCCCGATATTGGGTTCGTCGAAGGAAAGGCCGGTCGTATACCAAGCGATTGGCTAAAGAATTTCAAAGTATTGCCCAGCTCTGCGTTTACGAGCTATGGTCCTCTGCCGGTTGGGGATTTTACTCGTGCGCCAGATTTTGTGCGTCGCCGCGGTGCAAAGAGCGCCTATCAGGGCCATCGCTTACTCGTCCGCAGGGGAATTCAAAGTCCGGGACGATTGGCGGTGAGGCTCGAAGACAAGAAGTTCGCCTTCACGCATTCAATCTTTTCTTTCGGTCTACGCGGTCTGCAGGATTGGCAAGAGAAGGTTTTACTCGGCATCTTCTGGTCTGATCTGGCGCGGTATTACTTGTTCCTCACGACCGGCTCGTGGGGTATGTGGCATGATGAGCTCTCCATGGCTTCGATCGCTCGAATGCCGATTGTCATGCCTTCGAATACGGGTATGGTCACTGACTTGATCAAGATTGTCGATGAGTTGAGAAATTCCAACTTCAATGTGGCTGTTACCTTGTTCGACGGCAATCAAACAAGCAGTTTGGAAGATTTGGTCATGCGCCTCAACAAGGCGGTGTTTGATCTTTACGAATTGAATGCCGCCGAGCGCGATCTCATCACAGATATGTGCGGGACTGGACTTGATTTTCTATATCAAAAGCAGGCGAGTGCAGCGGTTCGGCCTCTGCCCCTGCCAGCCAAGAGGATCGGCTTCGCGGGGGCTGCAACCACACCCGACACGGAGATAGAACGGTACATCCAACTCTTTCTGCGTCTCTGGTCCAGAGACTTGAGCGCCGAAGCGCGAGTCGAATGGCAGTTGTTTTCTTCTCACTCGGGTGCGCCGCTTCTGGCGTTGTTGTTCACGTTGCACGATCAACAATCCGTCACGAGAACCACACAATCTGGGGCCTTGGACAATTGGACCGACGTGCTTGAGCTTTTAGATAAGAACTCTCGCGAATCTGCAGGAAGCCGGTCGATTTATATCGACAGCTTCGTAAGGCTCGTCACCGAGAAGACCATTCTTCTCGTAAAGAGGAATGAAACGAGATTTTGGACGAGGACGGCGGCGCGGCAAGATGCCGAAGCCACCCAGCTACAGGCCATGCTGCTTCAGGAGACTCAGCGCCAGTGATGACAGCGAGCACGCCAACGTTCCTTTCAAACGATCTATGGGCAAGGCGTGAAGCTCATTTCACCAGCGTCGCTCTGCGGGCTCTCGAACTTTTGCACGAAGGTGCCCCGAGTGGAGACGAGAATGCCCTCAACCGCGAACTCTATTTTTGTATGCTGAGAGCGTCACGGGAGCTTGACCCCGAAGGCATCTATCCCGGTCCGGTGGCGGAATGCTGCAATCAACCTGATGCCGATGATGTCGCACGGGCCACTCGGGAGAGCAAGCGTCCCGATTTTACTTGGGCATATTTAGATCCGCATGAACCAGATCCTCGCAAGAGCTCTATTCAGTTGATTGTTGAATGCAAGCGCTTGGGTCTCCCCACGAATCCGCGATGGATATTGAATAACAACTACGTGGAACATGGCGTCGGTCGCTTCGTCGATCCCCAGTGGGGTTACGCCAAACGATTTCCGTCTGCGCTCATGATCGGGTATTGGCAAACCATGGATAATGAGGCGTTGCTGGCTGAGATCAATGACTACCTTCTTGCGAAGGGATTACCAGAACTTGCCCTGTCGGGGGAGGGGTGGAAGATCGCATCCATCACCCAGTTCTCTCATACCCTCGTCAGAACGTTTCCTGTATCCCCGTTCGGCTTAAAGCATCTCTGGTTGGACCTGCGGACCTAAAACCAGAGTCTTTCCAACTTGCTATTGCTCACATAGGAAGGGCCGCTCTGCTTGAAAAGATTCTTCAATAGACCTCTATAGTGAACGCCTGGGGAGTCGAACTCCCGTCCGAAGAAACCAACGACAAAGAGCGTTCATGCTTTCCCTTTGTTCATCGTTGTTTCGTCAGTGACACTTAGAACGGATAAGATCCACCAATCGGCGCCGGGATCGCGAGGAAGAGTTCAGGGAGTGATCATCTCGCGGTAGGCATACGCGATCAGATCGCGAGCCAGTTCGAGAAGTCCGCCACAAGGAAGAGCATCAAATGGGTCGCCGTGCGCCAGCAAGTTTCTGCGCTGTGCCAAGGAGGGCTCGTTCTTGCCCGTGATAAAGCCCATGGCAGAGCCACCTGAGCGCTTCACCATGGGAATCTTCGCATCGGTGAGGCCATCCTTTTTGAGACAGTGTAGCAATGCAGAAAAGTCGGGTTTGTCGCCGCGTCGCCCCTTCACTTTACTGCCGTATCGATCCCGTAGCGCCAGTTCCAGAGTGGTGAGGGCAACGAGTTCTCCCGCTTTGATCAAATCGGGATAAAGCCATGCCAGGAAGTACAGCATTTGCGCACGATGGTATTTGGCCGACACGATCTCGGGAACACCCACGGGAAGACTCAACGATAGAACGAACTGCCGCCATTCTGAAGGAGACCTAAACGACAGCAATCCAGCCGGCACGCCTTCCATTGGCCAGACAAGATCAAGCGCATGCTCGCGCTTCAACCCAGAGAGGAGTGCGATATCGAAATGTGTTGCTTCTGTCATAGGACATAGACCTAAGCGTGAAATCGATCATCGTTGTTACGCCCATCTCATTTGGAAGGTGGTAAGTTATCCGAGACTGTTGCAGCGAGCCAAGTCGAGTAAACCTTGAGTTCTTCGATGAACTGTATCAGGAGATCCGGTGTGAAATTCATCTCGTTTGCTTCATCCATCAGCCGCTGCGTCGTTTGCTCCCTGTATTCCCTCTGTGACCGTCCGTTCGGGTGCAATGCAAGATTTCGTGCAAGGGTGATCTCGCGGGCGGTTTCAAAGTTTGGACCCTTCTCGATTTCGATTGCAATATACCCCCGGTACTCTGCAATCTGACGCAGCAAACCACTTCGTCTCGCGAGCTGGGTCTGAAGAACACAGCGGCTCTTTACGGCACGCAACAGCTCTTCATGAAACGAATAAATTTCCCTCGCCAGAAGAGACAGAGCCATCGCGGAGAGCGCGGCTCTTCGTTGGCGAAATTCCTCCTCAATCCATCCCAGATATGAGCCGACGTCTTGCTCCTCAATTCCGGCGGCTCCAGATTTGAAATGATGCTGGGATCGCGCGAAGGCCTCGGAGAATCCGGCCAACCCCAACGAATAAGTAGACAAGACAATCTCGTCGAGATTCCTCCCGAACTCTTCGGCGCTCCACTTCAAGACATTGAAATTGATCCAGACCATAGCAGTATTCAGCTCTCGTTATTTCCCATTGAGCATAACGGACAGTTCCAACGTCATTGGACTCTCATTGCTATTGGCACTGCCGTACGTGCAGAAAGCGCATCCTCCGCTATGGATAGTGCAACTATCCCGCCAGTATGAACCTCTTTGCACTCGGATTGATTTTCCTGAACAATCATTCCAAGTACTGCACATTGCCCTGGAAGACGCCAATGACCACGGTCGGATCACCTTCCTCTGAACTAAGGGTGTAGCCAAACCATTCCTTCCCGTCATCGTCATACTCGAACATGGTCTAGTCCTCCTCTCGTATGACAACGCCCGAATTCTCCACAGTTGAAAAGGCGGTCACTGTGGCAGTTGCCGCATCATTTCTAGCGACTCCTGGAATTCATCGACGGATGCCGCATTCTTACCCAAATTGCATGCGAGATGGGCAAGTCGGAGATTGTCGGGACCATAATCCCCCAGGGCGCTGTCGATGCGGTCAGGGGACGGTTGGAAAAGCCGGTTTGTCGGACGAATCTGCATCGCTCCTCCGCACAGGTAGCAGAGGAGTGGATCGGCCTGCAGGAGATGATGGATGTTGGGAACGAGATCGTCCGGCGCGGTGCGCTCCGGTGCGGTGCGAGATACCGTTTCGCCCGAAATCGAGACGCGGGCAAAGATCAGGCTGGCGATTCGTCTGGCTTCGGAAAGTAAATCTGGCGGCAGCGTAGTGGCCGGACTCGCGTCCTGCTGTTCTTTTACAGGTTGAAGCACCAACGGCACGAGGCGCTGGTTGAGCAACCCGCCCAGTTCCGGCGAGGTTATTTCAAGAACATCGCCACGATGAAGACCTATCTTGGGATAGGTCACGGGGAGCGTCTCGCGGCTATATGGAAGACTGAGGAAATTCCATCCCGCATCGGCCCTGAAGCAATTCTCCCACTGGCCGGGATACCGACCGCTGGCCCACGCCCAACTTTCCTCCGGGATAAGTTCGGAAGTTGCTTGAATCTGTGTCGTGTCAATCCGCATGATCGATAAGAGGCGGCTGCGGTGCGACGGGTCTGCCGTCTTTTTGTCCCCGGTGCCGGTGTATACGATGAAGTCACGATCCGGTCGGAAGTTCGCTTGTATTCGATCTCCCACAGACCGCGAACTGAAGGCGACCACAGGCCAGTCGGTCGAAAGTGGACCGTATTCCGACTTGAGAAAGAAGCGGCTGTCTGGCTGCGCCAGGCTTGCAACGGTGATCGGTGGCGCTGGCGGGATGCGCTTCTTGGATTCAATTTCCGGCTGCGTCTCCTGGAGGTAGGAAGACCAATCGAAGCCCTTCGATCGACGGATCTCGCCGAGCCACCAGGGAATATCGCTCAATTCCCGCTTTCCGTAGAGTTTGAAATACCCTTGGCCAGGATCGCGTTCAGCGTCTCGTACAATCAACCCAGTGATCGCTGGCACATCACTCTCATGAGCCCACTGCGCAAGTGAATTCAGCCCCTGCTCTTGGAGACTTCTGCCGGGATGCCCCATGATCACACGAATTCCCAGCCGGACGTGAGCCTGGGAATACGTGATGAAGGTTCTCGGATCGTCCGGAACAACATCCTTGAGGGCGGCAACAAGGACAGTCAACAGTGCTCGAGCTTCGCGGTCTAGTTGTCGTCGCATGGATGGGAGCTTTCGATAAACAGTCTATCCTTCGTGCCATCACGTCGGGTTATTTGTTGATCCGTTTCCAATACTCGAACTCAAACACCAACCCTGCGGCATGAACAAGGAGCAGGTACCAATCCTTCAGAACCTGAATTGCCTCCTCAAGTTCCTTATTCCGCTCATTACGAAGCAGCTCGGCGGTCTCATTCCAGTTCTGACGTTGTAGTAGCGCGTTCTTCATGGAGCGGGGAACATACGGAACTTGCGTGGCCTCGACCTTTTGAGTCTTGAGGGAAGCGACTGCTTTGCTCCCCTGACGCGACGCGACGTTATGGACAATCTCATTTCGAGTCCGACGCATTTTGCCCAACGCTTCGGCGTCCTTGACCAAGGCAAGGGCGGCCCGCTTTGTCTTCTTCAACTCAGTCCCATCGTGCATGCGAAACGGTCGGGCGTAGAGTCCGTTCTTTTCATGGAGCTTTGAATACTCTTTCGCTGTTACCCCAAATCTTGCCATCACAAAGAAGTCTCGAATCCGGTCTTAGGCGATGTTCAGCCAAATCGTCGCGGATGCGCGATATTCCCAGAAGGAAAGAGTGTCGTCGAGAATGTTGTCTGGTTTTCGATGCTCAAAACTATAAAGAACCATGCCGATGGCATGTTTCGCCAATTCCATCGTTCCGATGAAATCCTCGCCCGCCTTGTAGAAGATCTCGTCCCGTTCGCTCGGCATGATGGGCGCAGTAGTGCGATCCCAAACATTCGATCTCGGCTTGAATGGAGCGTCCGTGCACCACATCGCCAGCCCGACATAGTCATCGGAAGGAGTCTCTTCATCCTGCCATGCGAAATCCAACACCGAATGGATACCCACTCGATTCAGCAGATCAGCCGTTGCGTCATGCACGGACGACAGTAAGTTCGGCGAGTTAACAGTCGTCTTGCTCATGGTCAGAATCCTTCGACGAACCGGGCTGACATATCGACGTACATCATCTCAGAAATCCGAGTCAACTAGGGATACGAGAAAACTTGTCGCCAGGCTCAGGCTGCATGTCACCCATGTGATACGCACGGTCGGCACCCATGGCTTGAGGAGCGTCAGATGTTAGATTCATGAAAGCAGCCTTCCCATGTCGCGACACATTCTTATGACACAGCTACCCGCAAGGTTATTGCAATGCTATCTCGCTGGAGCGGTGGCCCAAGCCGCTATGGAAGACCTGCGTGTAAATCGCTTCACATATACCGGGTTCCCCGCAGTAGAAATAACCTCCGGTTCGAGAAATACCTTCGACGTGAAGCTGACGTACCAAGCGTGCTACGTCGAGTTTTCACTCGCGCAACCGGAAGCGACCACAGCGGCGAAGAGATTCAAGTCGGGTGCGGCCTACGACCCTGCCATCTTTGATCAGGTCCAAAATGCGTTGGCCTCCCTCGACGCGAAGGTTACAGCAAGTCGCTCCGGTACTCCTCGCTCTGGGTCTGAAGCGTGAGCAGCCCTATGCTGCCCCCCCCGCAAACCGATAAATCCCCCTCCAGATAGCTTTCCGAATGTCCGCAACGGGAAGCTGCAATGAGCTGGGCCGAAGGATGGCTCTTCGGTTCTCAAACCGAGTTCTAATCGGAGCCTGTGTCCTCTCGCCTGACGTGAGCACACGCTTTATGCCAAATGGATCCACCCATGGACCGTTGGCCTACGTTGTGGGCAAATCCGCCTTATGTTCGAGCCCGCAAAGCCATTTCACTTAGCCTTCCGGGCTTTGTTCGCTTGCGACAACACTGAGGCTGCCACCGTCTTAGTCTCCTTTGCAAGACGACCGTCCTGGAGTGCCGACGAGGCGATCTTCTCCATCTTGGCACCGGTCTGCTTCGACATGGCGCGCTGGGATAAAGCAGAGGCCGCCAGCGTTTTTGCGATTGCCGAGGAGTTCTTGTTGTCGAGGATCTCCGCCGCAATGTGTGCGACTGCTGCAGACGTGGTCTTCTTGTTCGCTGGCATGTTGTGGGTCTCCTCTCCGGATGGAACAAATCATAGAACCGATGGACTCGGTGGCCTAGAGAAATCCGAAAGAGACGGAGATCGACTCTGTGCTGTGTTTGCGGGAGAAGCTTCGCTCCTCCCTGTCTCCAGCCGCTCGCGCGTCTTCCGCCACCCTCCTCAGCGGGGCCTGTTCCGGCCCCGCAACGCCCGCCCCTGAAGATCCTGTGCGCTGACGCGCACGTCTGCGGAAACCAAACCTCGCTGAGGGCGCCGCCCTGGCGCAGCGCAAGGGGTTTCCCAACAGTCTTCCGCGCTTCGCTTGTGCAGACCTTCGCTTCGCTCGTCCTCCGCGTTGCTCCGGATGGGAGATACCCCTCCCCTTGCGCTTTGCCGCCCCGCCTTCGCCAGGAGGCGTTCGGCATGTAGGTACATGCCACGCATGGCATGAAAAGCAAAAGCAACCGCAAAGGAGAGACACCATGAGCAGCGCAGCCACCACCATCGACAGCAAGAAGCCCACCACCAAACAGGAACTCATCACCGCCAATATCAAGCTCTTGATCGAGCAGCTAGAGGCAGGACACTCCGAAGCCCTCACCAACTACCTCACCGCCATGAGCCGTTTCCATAACTACAGCTTCGGGAACGTGCTGGAGATCGCGCGGCAGATGCCTACCGCAACCCGCGTTGCGGGGTTCTGGACGTGGAAGAACTTAGGCCGTTCCGTCAATGCAGGAGCCAAGGGCATTCGCATCCTCGCCCCGATTGTTGGCGTTCGCCGCAAGAAGGACGAAGAGGCCGAGAAGGACATTACGAAGCAAAACACCCGCACGCTTCTGGGCTTCCGCAATACATACGTCTTCGATATCTCGCAGACCAACGGCGTGGACCTGCCTGAGTTGCGCGAAGTTTCGGGCGACCCCGGCGAAAGCATTGACCGCCTCGCGGCATTCCTCAGAGCGCAGGGCATCCAG
Source organism: Granulicella rosea (assembly GCF_900188085.1). Lineage (GTDB taxonomy): Bacteria > Acidobacteriota > Terriglobia > Terriglobales > Acidobacteriaceae > Edaphobacter > Edaphobacter rosea. Next base: position 406,435 of record NZ_FZOU01000004.1, on the reverse strand, counting down.
ATTGTCTACAACCCGAAGATTGCCCCCGCCATGGGCATGAGCTACGGCGGACGCATCGCGGTCCTTCCCGGTCAGTCGAAGGCCGAGGAGTTCTCTACGCTGGTGCATGAAGCCGCGCACGAGATGATGCACAAGGCCGAACGGCGCACTGCGACCACGAAGACAGTACGCGAGACAGAGGCCGAAGCCGTGGCTTTTGTGGTCGGCAAGGCGATTGGCTTAGTGACTGGCAGCGCGTCAGCGGACTACATCAACCTGTACCACGGCAACGCTTCACTCTTGGCCGAGAGCTTGGAAGTCGTGCAGCAAACCGCCAACGTCATCCTCGCGGCCTTGGAGCCGCCCATCGATGACAGCGCAACAGAAGCGCAGACGACCGAGGCCGATGCAGCACTTGCGGAGGCGGCCTAATGGACACCGTTCTCCGCATCCTCCAAGCCGCAGGAGGCTGGCATCATGGCCTCTACCTTCGCATCGAGAATCCGCCGTATATGGCGTTGATTATCGAAGCGACCGATGAATCTGGACCCTGTGGTCTACCTGCAATCTCTGTCTGTCACTACGGCGAACAGAACGGCGACGCCATGCGCGATCCGGAGATGTGTTTCGAGTTGGGTTTCGCCGGAGGCGCACACCTGAACCCGTTCTACTGGTTATGTTGAGCTCAACATAACCAGTACTGTGTGAAGCGCCGGATTATGTGAAGTCGGACAGAGAAATGCAGTCAGGACGCGGGATATCAGCGTTCTGACTGCACATAGTTAGAGCGACGCGAGGAAGGCAAGGAGCCTGTCATCAGGCTTGAAGCGCTTGAATGTAGAGCTTGAGGGTGTGACCTTAGCGAGGGCTTTTTCCTTCAACGCGATGCTTGTATGGAGGTAGCCGTTGGTGGTCTCGATGCTCTCGTGTCCGAGCCAGAGTGCGATAACGGAGATGTCCACTCCCGCATCAAGGAGCGCCATAGCGGTTCCATGTCTGATCGTGTGAGGCGAGATGCGCTTCTTCTTCAAGCTGAGGCAGTGTGCCGATGCAGCAGCAACGGCCTTCTGTAGCAGGAGTCGCACGGCAAAGCGGCTCAGCGGTTCGCCGCGAACTCCCGGAAAGGCTATGCCCCCGGTGTTCTCGCGAAGCCAGTCGCGCAAGATACGTGCGGTGGACGGCCATAGCGGAATCGCACGTTCCTTGCGGCCCTTGCCGTGGAGATGGACGTAGCTGTTCTTGCCGCTGCCGATCTGATCGGCGCGCAGAGCGCACAGTTCAGAGACGCGCGCGCCGGAGTTGTACATGGTCAGCAGCAAGGCATAGTCACGCCGGCCGCACCAGTGCTTGCGATCGATGCTGTTGAGGATGGCGTCCATCTCTGTGCGAGAGACATACTCCAGAAGCCGCGTATCCGTTCGCTTCATCGGAACGGCGAGCACGCGTGTTGCTGTTCCAACGCACTCGGGATGATGGAGAGCCACCATGCGGAAGAACGACCGTATGGCCGTGAGCCGCAGGTTGCGGGACACAATAGAGTTCTTGCGCTGCTGTTCCAGGCTGTCGAGAAAGCGCAGAATGATCTCCGCATCAAGCTGTTCGATGGCAAGGTGCGAAGGCTCGATCTTCAGTTCCGACTGCACGAACTGCAACAGGAGACGGAACGTATCCCGATAGCTCGCCAGCGTCTGTGGGCTGAGTCGTCGCTGAGCGATGAGGTAGTTGGTGAAATAGCGTTGGAGAAGAGGGCCTGCAAGCATCATCGGCGGTCTCCTCTCGGCATCAGTTCTGGATCGAACAATGCACCGGCATCGCGAAGGAGATCCGGCGTAGCGCTCAGATACCAATAGGTGGTCTCCGGCCCTTGGTGACCGAGATACACAGAGAGCCATGGAAGCTGCTTCCGAATGTCGGTGCCCTCACGCTGCCAAAGCGTCAATCGCTTCACAGCGAAGGTGTGCCTGAAGCAATGCAGTGTGGGCCTGCGTTGGCCTGCAGACGGAGCGATACCGGTCTGCTTCAACAGCTGGCGGAAGGTGTATCGGAGTGGGTTATAGATCAGCGGTCGGCAGATCGTGTTGGTGAAGAATGGCTCAGCTTGGCGGCCCCGCAACGCTGTTGCTCGCGCGCTCATGTAGTGCCGCAGATGCTCCACGGTCGAGGGATGGAGCACAACGTTGCGTGACTTCCCAAACTTCGTCTCGTGGATATAAAGGTGTGCTTGCGTCCGATCGAGCCTCACGTCAGCCATCGTCAGTCTTAGAGCTTCACCGATACGAATGCCTGTGCTGGCGAGCAGGCCGATCAGAGTGCTGACCGTCGCCGCACGAAACCTGAGCGGGTTCCGTGCGGCTGCTTCCATAAGTTGATGAATCTCCTGGTCAGAGAAGATGTAGGGCGCGCGGCGCTTATACCGCCTCCGGAACTGGCTCTGCGGAACGCCCGTCTGTTCTTCGAAAGTACGAATCTGCAGCAGGAACGCGCGGATGGCAAGCAGGCGATGCTCATCGCGATAGGGCCTGCCTAGCGAAGAACCCAGCATCACCCAATCCATCGCGAACTCCGTGTGGATCGGCCAAGGACATCCGTGCTGTCGCCATCGTTCAAGAAAGCTCCGGAGCAGCGCTTCTTCATATCTGAGGCGTCTACGCTGGTCGCCTTCAAAATAAGGGCTACGCCTAGCGCGAGTCCTCTTCAGCGCAAGGAATGCTTCGAGGTGTTGGGACAGAGCTTCGAAGGTCATCGCTCACCTCCCGCCCACGGCAGAGCAACCTGAGCGAGCGCCTTCATGTCCAGCTTGGCGTAGATCAACGTCGTAGAAAGATGGCGATGGCCGAGCAGGTCCGATACATCCTTAAAGGACGCGCCATGGTTCACCATGCTGGTGGCGACGGTATGACGGAGTGAGTGCGCGGAACCTCCGATCACACCCGCTCGCTTGAAGAGGTACTTCGAGATCGCCTTGATATGCAGGCGTCTCATCTCATCAGGGAAGGTTGAACGACTGGAATCAAAAATCCAGAGCGGGACACTGGAGAAGGTTCGAAGGTAGGCGACAAGCGCCTTGCCCACATCTTCCGGCAGCGGAAGTATCCGGTCGCGTCGGCTCTTCTGGCTGCATATCCTTATAGAGCCTGCTTGCCAGTCGATATCCTGCCACTTGAGATGAGCAACTTCTTCGCAGCGCAGACCGAGCCGCAGTAACAGCAACAGTAACGCACGATCTCGGCGCGCTATCCACCTGTTGCCCTGTGATGCCTTGAATAGAGCACGTATCTGCTCACTCGAAAGCTGTCGCGGAAGATGCGCGTGACGCTTCGTCGCAGTCCTGGGAAGAGCTTCGTCCCATCCCTTCGGCACCATGTTGTTCTCTGCGAGATACCGCAGAATCGTGCGCATGCTCGTCAGCGAAGCGCGTTGCGTGCCCCGGTTGGGATAGCGCTCGAACTCGGCTGTCAGAAACCGAACGATGTCCGTGAAGCAAATGGCATCCCATGCGATCGTCCCATCGCCAAAGCAATAGCGGCAAAGTCGCCGCAGGATGCGGCGTTGAATCTCACGTGTCGATGCTGCGAGACAGCGTACCTCTCGCGCGTACAGGTCATAGCTGGCCACGCACTCTGCGAGCGATAGCTCCTTCTTCGATGACTGGTCCATAGTCTCCTCGTGCCGACCGGATGTCGGCATGAGAAGAGTCCCGAACTATGTTGAGTAGTGCAAATACAAGAGCCGCGTGAACACTGCGCCCGAGCTATGTCGCGAGACTCCGCTTCACATAATCCGGCGCTTCACACAGTACTGGTTATGTTGAGCTCAACATAACCAGTAAAACGGCTCAAGGTTTGCGCCTCCTCCGAGTCCAAGCTCGAAAGACATCTCGGGATCGCGCATGAGATCGCCGTTCTGTTCGCCGTAGTGCGCGACCGAGAGGGCAGGAAGCCCCATGGGGCCGGACTCGTCGAGGGCTTCAATGACAAGCTCCATATAGGGAGCGTTGTCGATCTTGAGGTAGAGGCCGGGGTGCCACCCACCGGCCTTTCTGAGGATGTCGAGGATGGTCTGCATTACGCCACCTCCACGAGCGCGGCGTCGGTGATGTCCTCCGTAGCAGATGCCGTGGTTTCAGTCTGCCCGGCCTCGTTTGCCTGTTCCGCGACCTGCTCCGTCTCGATAGCCGACAAGATCAGGGCGGCGGAGCGCTGGATGACTTCAAGGGATTCCGTGAGAAGGGCGGCGTTGCCGTGGTAAAGATGGATATAGTCCGCAGAAGCTCGTCCCGTCTCAAGGCCGATCGTCTGCGAGACAACGAATGCGATGGCCTCGGCTTCCGTCTCCCGAACGGTCTTGGTGGTCGCGATCCTGCGCTCTGCCTTGTGCAGCATTTCGTGCGCCAGTTCGTGAACAAGGGTGCTGAACTCCTCGGCCGGTTCTTGACCGGGGAAGATGGCAATGCGGCCGCCGTAGCTCATCCCGAGAGCCGGAGCGATGCTCTCCTTGAATTCAAGCTCGATGCCTTGTGCGGTGATGAAGTCGGTGAGGCGTTCGCGATAGGCTCCGACATCTCCCTTAACGCGTTTTTTCAGTTCGGGAAGCTCCACGCCTTCGGTCTGCGAGACATCGAAGACATAGACGGCACGGAATCCCACGAGTACAGGCTGATTGACGGCGGCGGGGTCTTTGCTGCGCTCGGCCTCGCTGTCCTTCTTCTTGCGGATACCGATGAGCGGAGCGAGGATGCGGGTACCCTTCTCGCCTCGCTTCACCTTGCGGCCAAGCTGGTTCCACGCATACAGCCCTGCAACGCGCGTGGCGTCGGGCTTCTGTCGTGCGATTTCCAGAATGTTCCCGAGGCTGTAGCTATGGAAGCGTCCCATGGCTGTGAGGTAGGCGGTGAGTCCTTCGGAGTGTCCGGCTTCCAACTGCTCGATCAGGAGCTTGACGTTGGCGGCGATGACTTCTTTCGAGGTCTGCGGCTTGGCGGTTGCGGGAAGGGAAGCGACGTTGCTGTTTTCGTTCGTGGTGGCGTTGGTGCGCATGGGGTGAGTCCTCCGTTTTTGAATGGCTGTGCTGTGTTTGCTTACAAACACGCCTTGGCCCAGGCCCACGCCTGCAGGGGCGGCAAGTGCAAGAGGTGGGTTCCCTCCCCGGAATGCAATGGAGGGCGAGCGCAGCGAAGGTCTGCACAAGCGCAGCGCGGAAGATGAGGGTGCCTCCTCTTGCGCGCGCCAGGGACGGAGTCCCTCAGGAAGGTTTGGCCTCTGCATGGGTGCACGTCAGCGCACGGGAATTGTCAGGGTCGCGTTGCGGCAGGAACAGGCCGCAGAGGAGGTGGCGGAAGACGCGCAGCGGCTGGAGACAGGAGGAGACCTCCTCCTCATCGATCGGACTGCGATGGGTTCCCCCGCGTTTCCGACGGACGCTGGAGAATGACTTCGACGGCACCACTATATTTACTGCAATTCCTATATTTACAAAACCTGTAAATATTGCGAAGATCGTGAATGGCACGAGCCGACCATCTGAATTGGATTCTCCGTTACCTGCGGCAACTCGCCTCTGTCGGGGTGAGGGAACTTGGAGAAAACGAGGAATACAGTCTGGGGATTTCCATTGAGGACGGGGGCGAACAACGGTTTGAGGTGCGCAGTTTCACCACACTCAGTCAGGAGAAAGCCAGAGACCTTGTCGAAACGTCGCGCTCGCGTTCCTTCGGTGTCCGTCTTCTTCTCGCGGTCCCGGAACTGGCACCCCGGACACGAGAGCTCCTGCGGAACGAACGAATGTCCTGGATCGAACGAGATACAGGCGTCTGTCACATCGTTGCTCCTGGACTGTATATCGACACGCGGGTTAGTGGAAGCGCCGCTCGCCTTCCAAGTCCTACTCCAACCCGGCTTAGAGACCGCACCGGCCTTGTGGCCGAGGCCTTGTTGCAGGCATCCCCTCGCCATACGATCCGGTTGTCGGCGATCTCGAAGAACGCGAATGTCTCCGCAGCGCTTGTCAGCCGCGTGTTTCAAAGACTGACCGCTCTTGGGTTGCTCCAAGAACATGGGGCGGGTCCGCGTCGCTTCTGGTCGCTTACTGACTTTGGCGGTCTGCTCGAACTGTGGAGCAAGGAAGAAAGAGAACCGGAGACCGTGACCAGCCTGTACGTCTGGAGTCGCTCCGTGAACGCGCTTTATGAGAAGCTGCCGAAGATCCACGATCTTAGGGCGCGTTGGGCTGTCGCCGGCACGGCCGCCGCGTATCTTTACGCGCCCGTCCTGACGGCGGCGCCATCTCCGATCGTCTACCTCGACGCTGCCGTTCCAGCCCAGGATCTCGCAAAGGTCCTGGGCGGGGAAGTCGTCGACAAGGGAGGAAATATCCAGGTCTGGCAGAGCAAAGGGAATCCAGCCCTTTATCGCATCCAAGCGTATGAACCGGCAGCGGGAGCGATTGTAACCGTGGGAGCGGGACGTGGCTCCCTGGAGCTCGTGTCGAAGCCAAGGGCCTATATTGAAACCATCCGAGCCGCGGGGCGCAGTCCCGAGGTAGCGAATGCTTTACGAGAACAGATGCTGAGGGATGGACATGACTGAACACGAACCGCGAAACCCCTACACTCCGGAAACGCTGCAGGCATGCGAAAAGGCCTTGCGTACGGTGCTCGCGCGCATTGGCGTGTGGGGTGGACGAGTCTATCTGATTGGAGGTCTCGTCCCGCAGTATCTGATCGGGAAGGCGCCCTCGGACATGAAAGAACACGTTGGGACAACCGACCTCGACATCGTCGTGGGCATAGCGCTTGAGAGCCAGGAGACGGAGTTCTACCGGACGCTGCAACGCCACCTCAAGGATGCCGGCTTCGAACCCACGAAGAATCCAGAGACCGGCCAGGAGCAGAGCTTCCAATGGGGTCGCAAGGTCGACGGCATCGATGTTCTCCTCGAGTTCTTCTGTCCGGTCGGAGACGGGACCCCTGGGAGCATTCTGCGAAATCCCGGGGAAGGGGTTGGGTCTAGGATCGGAGCGATCCGCACCACAGGCGCGGAGTTGGTGGCACTCGATTCCTTTCCCGTTAGCCTAAGCGGGGAAACGCTGGACGGTGGCGGCATTCGGGAGAATGTCGTCGCCCATGTCGCAAATCTCTTGCCTTTCATTGTGCTCAAAGCATTCGCGCTGGCGGGCCGCGTGAAGGACAAAGACAGCTACGACATTGTCTGGACTTTGAATGCATTCGCAGGTGGAATCGAGGGTGCAGCTCATGCCATGAAGACTAGCCCAGTTTGCGACCATGCCGACACGGTGCGTGCGATCGAGATTCTTCGCGAGCACTTCCGCACCCTTGGTCACAGCGGGCCGTCGCAGTATGCCAATTTCGAGTCATCTAGCAATTCAGAGGATGAACGCTTCGGACTCATGCGTTTCGCCCTTGGCACCGTCCAGGAGTTTTTGCGTTATTGGGATGCATGACGACAAGCTCTCCATTTCGAGCATGTCATGCTCGGCAAGAAGCATATGCCGCCAGGCTCTATGAACCTTCGTCCTCGCAGCAACCGTTCGCTTTACCCCACCTGGATTGATCATATCCCGGCAAGAGGCTGCAACAAGGGCACCTGCCCTTTGAGGATGCGCCTTTCAGCCTCGTCTATCGCGAACCAGCCAACACGATCTACTTCCGGGAATGCGATCTGACGACCCGAATCTGAGGGCCATTTCATTTGGCAAAGATTGCTTATGGCAGTCGACGGCTCGCAGTCTCCCTTAAATGCCCAAGCGGACACGATCTTACGTCCGCCCTGCTTGATCGAGCCAAGCTCAAGAAATGGCCCCATGGGCTCGAAGCCGGTCTCTTCTCTAAACTCGCGAATGGCAGCGTCGAGAGGCTGCTCCGACTCGTCTACCTTGCGACAGAGTTTCAATCCACGCTCCCGCAGGGGAGCGACACGAGACTGTTCATCACGTAGCTGTTCAGAGGCGGTTTCAATCCACGCTCCCGCAGGGGGAGCGACCGATGCAGCGATGCAGCAGGTCGCAGCCAGCTATGGTTTCAATCCACGCTCCCGCAGGGGGAGCGACCAGACTGTGCAGCCGCAGCCCCTGCGCGTCTCGAGTTTCAATCCACGCTCCCGCAGGGGGAGCGACTCCGGTGGTTTGCGCGGTGGAGTTCCATGTTCCGGCGTTTCAATCCACGCTCCCGCAGGGGGAGCGACGCGAGCTGATCGCTGATCGAGAAGACAAGGCGCTCGTTTCAATCCACGCTCCCGCAGGGGGAGCGACGTTCTTCGCGTATGGTGGATATCTGAAAGTCACTGTTTCAATCCACGCTCCCGCAGGGGGAGCGACGGGGTTACTTCGGGATCGTGCGCCTCTGAGAAGCCGTTTCAATCCACGCTCCCGCAGGGGGAGCGACCACCAGTCAACACCGGTCAACCCATACAGAAGCAGTTTCAATCCACGCTCCCGCAGGGGGAGCGACCACGAACCCCGGCGTAACCAGCCTGACCGCTGCGGAGTTTCAATCCACGCTCCCGCAGGGGGAGCGACAGACCGCGTTTCGTCCGCTTCGTACGGTATTCAGGTTTCAATCCACGCTCCCGCAGGGGGAGCGACATGTTGCCGCCCGAGACCATCGTCCCGCCGCCCTTGGGTTTCAATCCACGCTCCCGCAGGGGGAGCGACGATCGATCGCCTGTACGGCGGCGGCCAATACCCCGGTTTCAATCCACGCTCCCGCAGGGGGAGCGACGGCACGCAGCGCGCGAATGCGAAAGTTATAGGTCGTTTCAATCCACGCTCCCGCAGGGGGAGCGACCGCCATCGCCCGCGGACAGCGCATCATACGCCGCGCCGTTTCAATCCACGCTCCCGCAGGGGGAGCGACGGCATGTAATCACGCTCGGCCTTACTTGTCTAGGGTTTCAATCCACGCTCCCGCAGGGGGAGCGACCCCAGACCTCGTACAAGTTCATCGAGGACAAGGCGTTTCAATCCACGCTCCCGCAGGGGGAGCGACCTACCTGCGACACCTCAATAGCGTAACGCTTTTCGTTTCAATCCACGCTCCCGCAGGGGGAGCGACAGTCGCCGACGTCGACCAGGTCGCCCTTCTCGTAGTTTCAATCCACGCTCCCGCAGGGGGAGCGACCCACGCCGCTGTTGCTGCGGGTGGCGCCGGGAAGTTTCAATCCACGCTCCCGCAGGGGGAGCGACGTCCTTTGTTTGCAATGCCTACGTGCCGATTTCATGGTTTCAATCCACGCTCCCGCAGGGGGAGCGACACCGGCCTCACCGGCATTCTGCGCATGCCGCGCCAGTTTCAATCCACGCTCCCGCAGGGGGAGCGACGATCCATGCGCATGCCCAGGCACGCTGCTGTTGACGTTTCAATCCACGCTCCCGCAGGGGGAGCGACCGGCCTGACCTTCTACTTCTGGATCGAGCCGGCTGTTTCAATCCACGCTCCCGCAGGGGGAGCGACTCGGTCCCTCGGTCACGCGGCCGGGGAGCATCTCGTTTCAATCCACGCTCCCGCAGGGGGAGCGACGCGATCATCGTCGACGGACCCGACCAGGGCAAGACGTTTCAATCCACGCTCCCGCAGGGGGAGCGACGAAGCTCGTACAACTTCGTGAACCGCATGATTCAGTTTCAATCCACGCTCCCGCAGGGGGAGCGACTGAGCGTGGACATCGCCAATGCGGTGATGTTCAAGTTTCAATCCACGCTCCCGCAGGGGGAGCGACACCTACGTCGAGCGCGTAGTCCCGAGCAAGTAGGTTTCAATCCACGCTCCCGCAGGGGGAGCGACGAGTCTTGATTTACCGCTGCCGGGTAGTCCACAGATGTTTCAATCCACGCTCCCGCAGGGGGAGCGACAGCGACATACGCGGAGATTGAAATAACCAGGAAGAGTTTCAATCCACGCTCCCGCAGGGGGAGCGACGGGGGCCGCGCCCGCCCCACGGAGCGGGAGGCGGGTTTCAATCCACGCTCCCGCAGGGGGAGCGACGTAAGCTGTGGTCATGGGGTCCAAAAAGATGAAGTTTCAATCCACGCTCCCGCAGGGGGAGCGACGACCCTGCCGTAAACGGAGCGCGCTGTTGTATCGTAGTTTCAATCCACGCTCCCGCAGGGGGAGCGACTCGTAGGGCTGAAAGACAGCGTGGCCGACCTTGCGTTTCAATCCACGCTCCCGCAGGGGGAGCGACTCGATCTTTCGACCGGAGACGCCGGTCCTCATAGTTTCAATCCACGCTCCCGCAGGGGGAGCGACGGCTTATAGTATATGCCCTTGAAAGCAAAGGCATATACCGTAACTGAAACGCGGATAGTGGATGAATCTTTGCGTTCGGCGGATTTTTTCTGTCAATGGTGGGCCTAGGTCCTTCGCTGGCAGCGATTTACCCTTCGCGCGGATCTTCCAGCAGATACGTGTATGCTTTAGGTCCGCGCTTGGTCCGCTCAGAGGATGAGCGTTCCTTCAGGATCGTAGGCCGTCTTGGTTCCGATATGTTCGACCCGGCGTTTCCACTCCGCACCTAGAAAGTAAAAGCGGAGGCTATCCTGAGCAGGATCGGCCTCTTTCATCAACCGTGCGCGCAACGTAACCCACTGCGCCGGGTCTACCAGGCACTCAAAGACCGAGTTCTGAACACGTTGGCCAAAGTTCTCGCAGGCCCGAGCGACTCGCCGCAGCCGTCGTCTGCCGCCTTCATCGCGCGTGCTCACATCGTAGCTTACCAGTACGAGCATTTGCCCCTATCTCCAAAAGAACGCCGGATAAGCCTCCAGGCCACCGCGCAGATGCCGTGCCAGCAGCAGCGATTGTGTGTAGGGAATCAGGCCGATCGGTACTGCTTCCTGCAGAAACGGGTGCATGATCTCTTCCTGCTTACGCCTTTGCCAGGCGCCGATAAGCTCCTTGCGGGTATTATCGTCCATCTCGATGCCGCCTCCATCCACCTCTCGAAATCCGCTCGCCTCGACCTGCCTTCGATTGATCATCTTCAGCACCAGCCGGTCCGCGAGGTGTGGACGAAATTCTTCCATCAAGTCCAGCGCGAGGCTGGCCCGGCCCGGCCGGTCGGTATGCAGGAAGCCCACTGCGGGGTCCAACCCGACCGATTCCAGCGCAGACACCACGTCCTGGCGGAGCAATGCATACAGAAACGACAACATGGCGTTTACGCGATCAAGAGGTGGTCTTCGACTACGGCCGCCAAAGGAGAACGCCTTCTCACGTTCAGCGATCAACTCGTTGAAGACGGAAAAGTAGTCCTGCGCGGCAATGCCTTCGTAGCCTCGAGCCTCGTCGATCGTCGCCGACCGCGAGGCTGCCAGGCCCATCTGGCTCAGGTGATGGGCCTTGGTCCGCAGCAATCGTTTGCGCTCTTCGTCGGCAGCTTCCCGAGCGCCTCGCAATAAAACCAGCCGGCTATTCGCGATCTTGGCCACGACCATCGCGATCACGATCGGCAATGCCGAAACAGGCTCGTCGGCGGCGCGATACTGCCGCCGACGCAAAAGCACATTGCCGGAGACCGGTCCGCTCACTCTTGCCATAAAGCGGCCCTGCTCGGTCAGCATCGACACGCCCACGCCGCGCTCGCAACAAAGCCCAAGCACAAACGGGCTGCACGTCACGCGCCCATAGCAAAGCACGCTTTCGACGGTATGGATCGGTAGCCGCAAGCGCACCTCCTCCCCGATCTTGACCGAGATCGTCTCCCCATCGCGATGAAGGTACGCGCCTTGCGTGGTCACATGCAGTGTATTAAGCAGCTTGCGCATCGGCCTCCTTCAAAACGGATCGTTCCCAGGCTCAACGTCTTTACTGAATGTACCCAGATGGCGGCTTAACCATCCGCTCGCCTCGGTCTGCTCGCCGGTTGCCGCCGGCAGGCAAAGGTCGACGAGTGAACAACGTCGGCAATAAGGTCCGGGAACTGCTGCCGGGGTGGTGCAAGAGCGAAAAAACTCATGCATGGTGGCGGCCAGTGACGCCGTACGGGCGCGAAGCTCCGGGGTAAACACCACCTCCAGCCTGCGCCGCGGGTCGCCATAGAAAAACGCGCCCCGTGGCACCGGTTGAGCGAGCATCTCCTCCAGACAGATAGCCTGCGCGCAGAGCTGGACGGCGTCGCAGTCGTTCGGCTTGCGCTTGCCTCGCTTGTATTCCACCGGGTAAGGATCGGGCGACATCTCCACCAGGTCGGCGCGCCCATACAGACCGAGCCGCTCGGATCGGAGCCATAGCCCGCGCACACTGCGCACCTCGTGCCGCCGGCTCTGTCCGGGCAAGTCCACCTGCTCGTGCAGCAGCTTGCCTTCGGCTGTCAGACGATTCTCCTGCCAGCTCTGCTCCAGGTGAATCAGAGCCCACTGTCGTGGACAGAAGGCCAGATGCTGCAAGCCCGAGATGGCAAGGAGGTCGTCGTCGGAAGTCATGGAGTGGGCGCGGGCAGGCTAGACCCACTCCTCCACTGTGACACCCTCAGGCGCCGGTCCCGCAAGGGTAATGTCGTAGTCTGCTCGGGAACGCGGCGGACGCTGCTCGCTCTTTAACTCCGGCTTCAGCGTTGCGTCCACGAGCGAGAACAACTGGTCGGCACGGGCGTTCCCGGTCTTGCTCTCGTGCTTGAACGCGATGCAGCGCACCGGCGCCATCATCCCCCGCGCGGCCGAGCGATCCGTCTCGAACATGTTGTTCAGCGCATCCCTCAGCAGCGCCAGGTCGTCTTCGCCAAAGCCCGTCTTGCCGGCAAGCGTGGCGTTGATGAATCCATAGCAGCGATAAAGCCCATACGGCACGTTGAACTTGCGCCCGATCGTCCGCTCCTTCTCGACATCTTTTTCGTTGGTCACCGCACAGCGCGTGATGGCAAACTCCGCAGTAATCACGGGGTCGATGCTGCGAGAAAAAGTGAGTTGCAGCGGACCGCGCACCTGTCCCGCGTTCACCTCCGTCGTCATCACGGCGCCGAAGGTGCGAATGTCGAAGAAGTTGGCGCACATCCAATCGGTGACCCGTTTGGCATCGGCCTCGGCCTTCGGGAGTGCTTTTTTCTCCGACTTCAGTCCAACGGCGACATAGGCTTCATTGTGTTCAGAGTTCAACACCGCCTTCTCGCGGATGTAGATCCGGTGACCTGGGCCTTCGCTATGCGTCTCCGCCACATAGTTGCGAATCTTGCGCTTCAGACACACGTCCGTCACCAATCCCTGATTGGTCTCGGGGTCGATGCGCGGCAGATTGCCAGCATCCGGATCGCCATTCGGGTTGCCGTCCGTGACGTCGAAAAAGTAGACAAAATCGTAGCGATGCTCAAGGGGCGTGCTCATTCAGCGTCTCCTTCTACTTCCTCGTTCTTGTTGTTCTTGAATAGATCCTGGCGTTGGTGAAAGTACCCCAGCATGAACTTACCTTGCTGTTCCAAATTGAACAGGGTAGGCAGGCCTTGAACGTGCTGCGCCACCTCATCAAGCTTGCTTTCGAAAAAAATCTTGCTTCCAGGACTTAGCTTCGGTAGATGATGAGCGCTCAGCTTCATCAAGATCGGATAGACCATTCGCGGCGTCGTGCTTGCAGCGCTGAAGTATGTATCTCTGATTGTTCGATTTAGCTTTGCGTTGGGATTTTCCCTTCTTACCTTGGCGCTTTGAATTTGTTCGAGGATCGCGAACGTACGTCCCCAACGATAAGCGATGTCCGGGTTATTGACGTCAAGCACTGCTGTTACCTCCAAAGATTGATTGGCAAGACGAGCTGACCTGACAAGACAAGCCTTGATCGCCGCGACCCGCGCATACGCCACCGCGCCATCGGCACGGATACGCCGCAGCATCGTGCTCAGCAGCGTCTGCGGATACGCCGCGCCGGTCAGCACCGACCGTGCCAGATCGCCCGCCAGCAGCGGCGAAATCGCTTTCGTGTCGAACTCCATCCGCCCGCCCGGACCCTCCTTTGCGCGGCCCGTCGCGTTCACGATCCGTCGCACCGTCAGCGGGCGATCCTCACGCGAATCATCCAGCGCCAGGTCGCGCAGATGCTGCGCCAGCCGGCGCTCCAGCTCGACCGCCTCCGCCTCCACCCACAGCCGGACAGACAGCCGGGATGCATTGGGAGAGAGCCCAAGCAAAAAGAAGCGCGTGCCGTACTCATCCCGTTTCTTCTCCGCTGGCGCCGTGCCATCGCGCAGCGCCACCAGCAGCTGCCGCGCCTCCGCCAGGCGCTCAATATCCTCCTGTGACGTCTCCGCTTCGTCGGCAACGTACGCCTCCCCAAAGAGTGCGCTCATCGCATCTTCCAGAACCGTTCCCGCATGATCCGCCCAGAAGACGACCGTGCTGTCGCCCAGCGAGACGCGACGGCCCCGCTGGCTCAGCAGATGATTCAGCGCGTTCGCATAGCGAAACGTAGCGCCGACGCCAACCGGCGCGTTGAAGCTCTGCGTCTTCCCATGCGACTCAAACGAGCTGGCGTTGAACGAGACCAGCAGCGCGCCCGAGGACTGCGCGCCCGCCACGCCTTTGATCTTCGGATCGTGCAGCCGCGCAATCTCGTCCATCTCGCCCGATACCAGGCACATGCCTTGCTCTTTCGCCGTGCCGTTCGAAGCTCCGCCGCCGGGCTCCTTCGGAAAGAGATCATGTACATACTGCGCCTCGCCCGCCAGCTTGAAGACCCCGAAGTTGGTTGCGATCTCCGTCAGCAGCTCGGCATGCTCCCCCGCCTTCTCCGGCGTCCAGTTGCGGAGGAACGCACAGACCGCGCTGAAGGCCGGGTGATTCATCTCCGTCTCCAGCGCCAGGTGCCGGTCGCGGAATGCGGCGAAGGTCAGCTTCGCCCGCTCGGTCTTCCCCGGGTCCGCGCTCCAGCCCAGCAGATAGGCGGCGTTGTCCCAGAGGAAGCACGGGTTGATCCCCTGCCCAGGGGGCTTACTGCTACCGGGCACGATCATCGGCGTCGCGACCAGCGACTTCCCGGCGGTCTGCTGTAACGAGCGGAACGAGTTCAACTCTCCATCCGGCTCCAGCACCACACAAAAACTAATCTTCTGCATCGACGAGCCCGGCGGCGCAAGCTGCGCATCGCCGTCGCCGCTCTTCACCAGCCTGTCGTAGTGCTCCGCCAACCGTTGCAGGATCATGCCGAAGCCCCCGCCGCGGGCGGCCGTGTGTCGATGCGCCCATCGCGCATGGTGGCGCGAAAGAATCGCGCCTCCTTCTCCTTGCCGAAGTCGAGATCGTGCAGCATCCAGCCCAGATCGCGTTCTCCGGCCAGACTGCTATCGATCGCCGGCGCCTCGACCTCACCTTCGATCAACGCAAAGTGCGCCGCAAACTCCCGGCACCCGAGATAGGGCCGTGTGAAACAGGCGCCGTTACGCGCCCGCCGGTTGAACTGGTCCAGATGCTTGGCATGGTTGTCCGGCCCGCTCAGTATGTCGAAGTGCGCCTCAATCACATACGCCACATCGCGCAGCATCAGCGTCGCGCGCTGCTGGCGATTGTCGCCATCATCCACGCAGTACGAAAGCGCCCCCGAGCCGTCCTTCATCGCCTTCGCGACCGAACCGGCGCCGATCTTATCCTTCACCTCGTTGCGCCGGACGGAGACAAACTGGATCGGCTTCAGCACCGTGATGCTGTCGATCACCCACCGTATCTCCGGCTTCCAGTAAATCGCTTCAATCACGCCACGCGCGGCCGAAGGCGTCATCGCGTCGTAGCTCACGCGTTCCACCTTCATCTCGGGCCGCGTAAAGCACGCCCACTCTCCCCAGCAATGCAGCCGCACCCCAAACGCCACTCGAAGCTCCTAACCATCCCAGTACGTTTCGTCCAACCGCGTCGAGGTTGGATCGAGGCCCTTGTGCTCGTCGTACACGTAGCGATTCAGCAACAGATTCACCCCGGAGTCGTGCTCCATAGCAAAGCCCTGCTTCAACAGACCGTCCATCGCAGGCTTCCGCACGGAGACCAGATACGGCTGTAGCTCCCGTTGCGGAACGAAATAATCGCTATGAGACGCAAGTCTATCCCTTAGCTCTGTCGCCCGCGCATCGAAGGGCACCAACAAAGGTACGGTCTCGTCCCGAATCAGAACGAACAGCCGATCCATCTCGCGAAACTGCAGCAGAGGCCGTCCGCGATTCCAGTCGCAGTCCATGGTCTTCATCACCTTCTCCTTGTCCCACAGGCTCTTCTGCGACCAGTAATGCAGCCGAAAGTACGCCTCCACCGCGGCCGGAGTCAGCGGGTCCGGAAAGCGATTCCGCAGTTCGCGCGCGGTATCCGCCGCCATCCGCAGACTGCCTCGCGGTGGTGGCTGCTCCGCCTCGAAGACATAGGTGTACCCCAGCGCCTGCTTGCCCTCTCGATTGCATCGTCCGGCAGCCTGCGCAATGGAGTCGAAGCCCGTCTCCGCCCGGTAGACCGTGGGGAAGTCCACATCCACCCCAGCCTCCACCAGCTGCGTGCTCACCAGCCTGCAAGGCAGTTCAAGATGCAGGCGCTCACGCACCTCCGCCAGCACCGCCCGCCGGTGCGCGCCGCACATCCACGTGCTCAGGTGAAAACAACTCCCGGGCTCGGTCGCCGCCGCCAGCTGCGTAAAAAGCGTCTCCGCATGGCGCCTGGTATTCACGATGCACAGCGTGGAGGCCTGCTCTGCCATCAGCCCTACGAGCGCATCGTCCGCCACCTTGGCCAGCCGCCTCACCTTCACACGCCGCAACGCCTCGAACAACGAGAGCGCATCCGGCACGATCGGCCGCACGTTCTTCAGACCCAGCTCAAAATCCTCGCGCCACTCCAGCGCCGGCTGCGTCGCCGTACACAGCACCACCGAGCAGCCGTAGTTCAACACCAGCTCCCGCAGAGCCGCCAGGATCGGCTTCAGAAACTCCACCGGGATCGTCTGCGCCTCGTCCAGCACGATCACGCTGCGCGCCACACGATGCAGCTTGCGACTGGGCGTCGTGCGGCTGGTAAACAGACTCTCCAGCAACTGCACGTTCGTCGTCACGATCAGCGGCGCCTCCCAGTTCTCCGCCCCCATCTGGTTCGCGCGCGTATCGCGCTTCGGATCGAGGCTGGTATGGTGCTCCACCACGCCCGCATTCGCAAGCGAACCCAGCGCCTTTCGATAGACAGCCGCCGTCTGGTCGATGATGCTCGTGAAGGGTATCGCCACGATGACCCGGTCCATGCCATGAATCCCGGCATGCCCCAGCGCAAACGCCAGCGACGACAGGGTCTTGCCCCCACCCGTCGGCACGTTGAGCGAAAAGAATCCCGGCGGAAGCTCCACTGCGGCGCGACAGTGCGTCAGCACCCGTGCCCGCTGCCGGTTTACCTCCGTTGGCCTGGCCTCCTCCGCCATCCGCCCAAGGTGCGCATCGAGCTCGCTCGCAAGCTCTGGCAGCGACGGCCGCGCTGCGTTCGCGGCACGCTCCGCCGCGCGCTCCGGCTCGCAGAATGCCTCCGTGCACGTACGGTCGGCGTCGATCAGGCAGGAGAACAGCATCCGTGTAAAGAATGCCAGTTGAAACGGACCCTCTTTCTTTGACGCGAGCGAGAACGGCAGCTTCAACGCCGGCAACGGAACCTGTGGCGCGACCACCGCCGGAATCGTGCGCCGTTTCGGATCGAGACGTTGCTCCAGCGTCCCGCCCGCTCCTTCGCAATCCCAGTTCGGCAGCCGCCCATGATGGCCCGCAATGCCATACGCCAGCAACTGCCCGAACATCCCAGGATACGCCTCGGCGACAAACCGCGCGCCATAGGTCGAGTGATCGATCTTCTGCCCCGAACCACCACGCGAAGACTCCTCCCCCGCATCGTCGGAGCCATCACCGCACGCGCCCAGATACTCCTGAAATTCCCACGACCCCTTGCCCAGATCATGGCAGCTCCCCAGCATGGCGGCCCAGACCTCCGCGCGAAAACCTGCCGCATACTTTGCTGCCAGCTTCGCCACCTCATCCAAATGGCGTTCGAGTGGCTCCCACTCTGACCTATTTTTTCCCGCGAGGGTGTGGGCGAATGGCCCCGTCGATTTTAGTGGATTCACACATGGGCCTCCTTGAACAGCCTAGCTACAAATGACATCAGACGCCAAGTCGCAGACGCTCCGTATGTAGGAAGGATCCCGCAGTCGGAGGACACGTCTGATAGCCGAAATGCATTCGCAGGTATCCTGCCCAGATATGTCGCAGCTTGCGAGGTGATGCTCGGTTCAGCCCAAGGGGGTGGTCGGAAAGTGTTTTTGGGGTTCAAAGATAACGAGGCCGATCAGATTGGAAGAAGGGCACGCCGTCTTCGGGTCCGAGGACGGCGTGCGACAAGTGAGTTGAGTGGCGCGGACTGCGATCCTGCTCGTTCAAAGACCTACGCGAATGTAAGAATGACCAGAGCCGCACCGGCCTCATACACCGTGGTCGAAACCGCCGTACTGGTGTAGGTGGAGTTGGCGCACAGGATCTCGATGTTGAACTCCGCCAGCGCGCTGCCGAACTGCGTCATGCCCTGGCCCCCCTTCGCATGCGGCTTGTTCACGCGGAAGACCTTGTGCTTATCCGAGTAGAACGCGACCGGGCAGCCGTGAGCTTCGATATAGCCGTGCAGGGCGGCGAAGTAGGAGTCGGTGCTCTCGCTGGGTACAAAGCGCAGTTGCATCAGCTTGCTGGTCGCGTCATCGATGAAGACCAGCAGGGTGCAGGGTTCGCCGCGCTGCTCGAACCAGCGGTGGTCGCTGCCGTCGATCTGGATCAGCTCGCCCAAGTGCTCGCGTCGAAGCCGAGGCTGATGGAAGGTCTTCCGCTGAACCCGGGACAACCACACTCCGTCGGCGATCAGCCAACGCCGCAGCGTCTCCTTACCCACCCGAAGCTGATGCTTGTCGAACAGCATATCGGTTGCCAGCGTAGGTCCGAAGTCGGCATAGCGGGTCCTGACCAGTTCGACCGCATACTTCCGGATGCCTTCGTTCTTACTGCGGTTCGAGGTCCGACCGCGGGCCTGGTGGATCAGCCCGCCCCCGCCATCGGCTTCATAACGAGCCAACAGCCGGTAAGCCTGCCGCTCGCTGACCGCAAGAACCGCTGCCGCAGCAGCCACCGTCCGGCGCCCAGCCCGCACCTCACTCAACACTTCGATCCGCTTCAGATCGCGCTCGCTCATCGATATCCATCCCATCCCTTGCACCTGACACTTCTAATGGGCGGGAACATGACATTTCTTTGGTTCTGGCGCACATTTGGTGATGGTCTGTTGTGGCTTTGCGGGTGGATTGCGCGCCCGATTTTCAGCCCTGTTGGACGACGCGCAGGCGCAAGAGGTCGAAGCCGGCGCGACCGTACATCTGGCGTTTGATGAGCTTGAGTCGGTGCACTTGCCCTTCGACATGGCCCTGGCTCCACGGCAGTCTGAGCGCTTCGCGCACGGCGTCGATGTCCCTTTCCAAGCCCGCAGCGAAGCCGGCCAAGGCGGTGGCTTGTGCAGCTTCAAGCCATGCCGGCAGCGCCTCCAGGCTGCGCTCGCGGAAGATGCGAAAGAAGCTCGTGGCAAGCTCCGCGACGCGGCCGATCTCGGGTGCCTTCCGGTACACCTCTTGGAGCAGATCCTTCGCGGCGGGCGTGGCTTTCAGGATGAACCAGACGATCTGTCGCGGCGAGGCGCGCAGAGCCGGTCGTTGGGGTGGGCTTGCAGCTCTGGTCCGGTAGCTGCGGCGTTGCCGAAGCCAGTAGCGCACACCGTTCACCTGCCCTCGGAAGCCTCGTTCACGCAGCTCACGCCATAATGTCATAGAACTCCGGCAGCCTTCGCTCAGCCGTTGATCCAAATAGCTCGCATAGTCGTCGACCATGGACTCACGGACACGGGGCTTCGCTTCTGGATACAGCTCGGCGGTCCTGAACTTCTTCACGGTTCGATGATCGATGCCAAGCTGCCGTGCCAGTTCCTGGTCGGACTCGCCCGTCTTCAGAGACAGCTCCCGCACCTGTTCCCACCTCTCATACCGCCTCTGCCGGTTGGCTTGTTGAACCAGCAGCTCGCGCTGGCTCCATGGAGCAATGGGAGCTGGAATAGGGTCAGGTTCCCCTGGCCGGCAGGCCATTGCTGCCTGCGCGAACAGGTGATGGTGTGGTGCAAGCGCATGCCGCAAGGCTTCGCTCAGGTTGCGCAACAAGTGCCAGCGATCGGCGACTTGCACGGCTCGCGGAGCGGCTCTGCGTGCGGCTTCGGCGTAGATGCCGCCGCGGTCGCGGCTGACGATCTCTGTACCGGGATGCTGCTGAAGCCATGCAGCCACCGTGTTGGCGTCGCGATCGGGAAGCAGGTCGACCACCTTACGCGTCTCCAGATCGCACAGGATCGTTCCGTAGCGATGCCCCTTGCGCCAAGCCCAGTCGTCGATGCCCAGCACACGCGGGGCCTGACCGAGAGGTGCAGGCCGATGGTGATGAAGCTCTCGCAGCAGCGTCGACCGGCTCGCCAGCAGCCCCAGACGCTGGGCAAGCCTGGCCCCGGCCCGGCCGCCCAGGGCAAGCGTCAGCCAATGAAGTGCCTCTCCCGACCGGCAACTCTTACGGCCATAACGGACTACCGTACCCGGCAGCGGTTCCGTGAATACCTTACGCGGGCAAGCCGGCTCCACGCAGAAAAACCTCCGCGTCTGCAGGTGGATCAGGACTGGAACACCATCCCACGGCAGGTCGGCCAGGCGCCGGTTATACCGGCTATGTACCTTCTGAGAAGATGTCCCACACGCCGGACACATGGCCGAGGCACGGCACGTCTTCAACCGCATCTCGACGGCCCCGGCGACGCGGCCGAGGCTGACCAATCCGACTTCCGTAGTATCAGGGACCAGCGTTCCTTGACGCATAGGCGGGGAACGGAGATCTTCAGAGCTACCTCTGTCTTACGCCTCAAAACACCGCCTGGAAAGAATCACCAAATGTGCGGCAGAACCTATTTAGAAAAGCAGATCAAGTTACAGACACCTGCTTTTGTAAGTATCTGTAACTTATTTTTTCTATACTTTTTCCATAAGCTCTGTCGAGTCTGTATTTCGCACGCAGCAGGTGCCGCAAAACTCACATTCTAGAGCGGACTACCTTATGGTGCCGAGCAAGACCAAGCAGCAACAAAAGAAAAAGCAGATCCTTCGCTGCGCTCAGGATGACAGACAATTTGAGATGTGCTCAATACCTATAGGTAATTTGCTCTCTAAGTGTCTTATCGGGCGGAATCGGTAGGGAAGGTACTTAGCCATTCTCCCCTTCAACCGCCCAGGCAGGCTTAGGATCTGGCCGGGTATATCCTCGGGCGAGTTGCTCACGGCTGCGCTTCTCGATCTCATCGGGGTCCGCGCCAACCTCCTTCAGCATGCGCTGATGAAGTGTCTCGACCCGCGCTTTATGCTCGGGCAGATTCGCAAGGTTCGTGAACTCCTTCGGATCATGGGCAAGGTTATAAAGTTCGCGTTGTGCAGGATGGTCTTCGTCGATCACATTGTGATAAACGTACTTCCACTCACCGCTGCGAATCATGGTGTATCCCGACGCTGTGTTGTGCGCGTAATACTCGCTGACGGCCAGGTCTTTCCATGGAGTGTTGGGGCGATCCATCCAGTGCAACATGGACTCGCCGTTCCAATCGTTCGGTGAGCGAGTCCCCGCGAGTTCAACGATGGTCTGCACAAGGTCCAGATGGGACGACGCTCCACCGCGTCGCTGCTGCCCCTTCCAGCGCTTCGGCCAGGAGATGACGAGCGGAACCTTGCTCGCGGAGTCGTACATGCAGTTCTTCCACCACAGTCCGCGTTCGCCCATGTTTTCGCCATGGTCGGAGGAGTAGATGATGACGGTGTTCTCCGCGACCTCCGGATGCGCGCGCAGAGCGGCAAGCACGTGTCCAATCTGCTGATCGGCCCAGTCGACCAGGCCGTAGTAAAGCTCGCGTCCACTGCGAACCGTATCGTCGGGCACGCCTATCTCCTCGAAGCCAGCACGCTGCACTTTGTAATTGAGGGCAATGCGATCGAGGAAGCCCTCGGGGATTTCAGGCATGCCGACTTTGCCACGATACTTCGCCACATTCTCTTGCGGCACGATCAGCGGGAAGTGTGGTGCGAGGTACCCAACAAAAAGGAAGAAAGGCTTCTCATCGGCATCCTCACGCTTCGACAGAAAGTCTACTGCTCCCGCCGTGACACGTCGATCGTGCTCGACCGTGCTGCCGTGGTCGCCGGCATGAAACTCATCGAACCGCGGCGACAGTTTCGCTTGCTTCAGATGCGTTGGAGGAAGACGACGCCCGCGTCCCGTCTTGTAGGTCTTATTGAAATCTCCGCCGACTTCCGTAAAGCCATACCGTCTTGAATAATCGTAATGCTGCTTTCCGCAAAGGAAAGACTCATATCCAGCGGAGTTAAGCACGCGCGGCAGAGAGGCGATGTTTGCATCGGGCAGCTCACAGGTCAGTCCCCAGATGTCCACGCGCGATGCATATTTACCAGCAGTCAAAGAAAGACGAGAGGGCACGCAGAGCGGCGAGTTGCAGTAGTGCGCATCGAAGGTAATTCCCTGCTGCGCGAGAGAGTCGATATGCGGCGTCTGGACCAGCTTGTTCCCGTAGCATCCGGCGACGGTGGCGTTATGCTCATCGGACATGATCCAGAGGATGTTGGGCTTTTTCGCGGGCTTCGAGGGTGCCTTTGCCATGGCGCTCCGCTCCACGGCAAGTCCCAGCGCGCCGGCTGTTGCAGTAGCAACGAAGTTGCGCCGCGTGATCTTCTCTGTAAACTTCGGCATGTTCACCTTTCATTCCATGTGTGCATCATGGCATTCATCTCCGCAATGAGTTACAGCGATCGAGCGCAGCGAAAACCCAGGTTAGAGGTGGAGCTATCCGGCGTGTTGGAACTGCGGGCCGCGACACGATAACGGTTGCAGTAAGACTTGTGACAGAGGAACGAGCCGCCCTTCATGACGCGGGCCTTTCCTGTGAGCGCACCCTGCGGATCTTCCGCGATCTCCTCCGCAGGATCGGGTATTCCAAACCAGTCTGCACACCACTCCCAAGCATTGCCGGTGATGGAATAGATTCCGAAGTCGTTCGGCGGATAAGCTGTCACGGGCGACGTGCCGGCGTATCCGTCCTCGGCGGTATCCTCTTGAGGAAACTTGCCCTGCCAGATATTGCAGCGATGTAGCCCGCCGGGACGAAGCTGATCTCCCCAGGGATAAAGCTTCTGCACGAGTCCGCCGCGCGCTGCGTACTCCCACTCGGATTCGGTAGGTAACCGGTTACCTGACCAATCGCAATAAGCAAGTGCATCGTTCCAGGCTACGTGTACGACCGGATGATCGGATCTCTTCCTTACGTCGGAGCCTGGGCCTTCCGGCGCACTCCAGAGAGCACCTGGAACCTGGCACCACCACTCCGCTCCCGCGACCGTATCGGTCACAAGCGCGGCACGCTTTTTCTTCGGGATGTGATTCCAGAAGACGAACGACCAGCCATAGACCTCAGCCTCGGTCTTATAGCCTGTGGCTTGCACAAATGCTGCGAAATCCGCGTTGGTCACGGGATAGATATCGATCGCGAATGGCTTGAGACGAACTCGTCTTACAGGTCGCTCACCATCGGCCGCAAAGGCTTCTTCGTAGTCGGTGCCCATCAAGAACTCGCCTCCGGGCAGCGCGATCATACGGCTCGTGCCCGGAGCGGTCGATACACTGACTGGAAGAATCGAGGTTGTAAGCTTCGTCTCCGTGCCACGAATGCTTGTGGGAGTGCAGCAACTCTTGATTGTGGGCTCTAACTGTTCCATCGTTGTCTCCAGGAATGATTGCGGATGCACTGTGACGAACGACAGCCGTTGTATGTGGATAAAAAGCAAGAGAAACCGGGCTTAGGCTGCTTTCGACTAGGCGATGCGCGGTAGATCGTGGACACGCGCCTGGAGCGGGCGGCAGCAACAACCGATCTGGTGAAACTGGTTCATAGGCAGAGATTAGTCTCTCCTCCCATGTGCGTCAAGTCGAAGCAAGGGCTTAGGGGTGCTCTGATTAAGTCCTCAACCCATATCCCAAGGGGCTAAAGCCCCACTGATTCTGCGGGGCTTATTGTCCGGGCTAAAGCCCGGACCTATCTTAATCAGAGTTTCCCTAGGCGCGGCTTCTCAGTCAGACTGTCGCGCTCTACTGTTCGTGGATAACACCCATGCTTTCGTCGCCGCTTTTCTTCCGCAGATAAGGTGGTGTTCTGAGCTCTCCACTTCGCTCAGGGGGCGGCGTTTGAGGCATCGGCCAGGGCTGCACGCCGACGCGTTTCGCCCATGCATCCCACATGGCCTGCATGCTCTTCGCACGATCCGGCTGGGCCGCTGCCAGGTCATGCAGCTCCGTGCGGTCGGCCTCCATATCGAAGAGCTCCCATTGATCGGGGAACCTTGACACGAGCTTCCACTTGCCATCGCGCACGGCCTTGTTGCCTTCATGCTCCCAGTAGATAGGGCCGCGGGCGCGTTGCCGGCCATCGAACACGGGTAGGAGACTTTCGCCCACAAGGGCAGGGATCGGCCCGGCCGCTACCTGCTTGGGATAGGTCACTCCCGCAAGCTCGAGGAAGGTCGGCATGAGGTCTGTCTCATGGCCTACCGCGTCGACAGGCCTGGACTGCGGCTTGAGGTGCTTCGGCCAGCAGGCGATAAAGGGTGTGCTGATTCCACCTTCGTGAGCATAGTGCTTGTAGAGGCGGAAGGGCGTCGTAGAGCAGTTGCCCCAGGGAATGCCGATGCTCTGGAAGGTGCTCTCGCCGCCCGGCATGACACCTGGAACATTGCCCGCGCAGGTCATGCCGTTCTCGCAAGGCCCTGCCTCAGTCTCCGATGCAGCGGTATGCAGCGGGCCGCCTTCGGCATTTTTTACGGGCGTCGTGCGGTTGCCGCGCCCTATCTCTTCCGCATTGCCGCCATTGTCCGACATGAAGAGGATGAGGGTGTTCTCCGTGGCGCCAGCCTTCTCGACCGCATCGACGATGCGTCCAATGGCTTGATCGAGACGGTCGATCATGGCGGCGTAGACGGCCATGCGCCGCATCTCCCACTCCTTATCGTCGGCGTCGTCCCACGCCGGCACGCGCGGATCGCGCGGCGTCAGCTTCCACTTCTCAGGCAGGATGCCCAGGTCGAGCTGCTTGCGATGACGCTCTTCGCGAAGCTTGTCCCATCCACCTGCGTAACGCGTGGCATACTTCTGCACGTCTGCCTCCGGCGCCTGGATGGGCCAGTGCGGCGCGTTGAAGGCCGTATAGAGGAAGAACGGCTTCTTCTCCTTCGCCAACTCGTTCACATACGACACTGCATGATCGGCCCATAGGTCGGTGAGGTACTGGTCTTTCGGTGGTGGCGGCAGCGGGTCGTTGCCGCTCATCAGGTGGGGAGACTCATAGTAAACCGAAGCGCCGGCGATCATACCCCAGAACTTATCGAAGCCGCGCTGCAGGGGCCAGCTGCGTTTGCCTTCTTCGGTCTCAGGAGCGAGGTGCCACTTGCCGACGGCCGCGGTGTTGTAGCCGGCTGTCTTCAGTGCTTCCGCAATGGTAAGCGTGTTGGCTGCGAGGATGCCGTCGTACTCGATGAATGGGTAGCGATTGTGGTCCACCACCATGTTGCCCATATGCGCCTGATGCGAATAGAGCCCGGTCATGATCGATGCGCGTGAAGGGCAGCAGCGCGGGTTGTTATAGAACTGGCTGATCCGCATGCCGCGCGCGGCGAGGCGATCGAGGTTCGGCGTGGAGATCTCGGAGCCGAAACAGCCGATGTCCGAGAAGCCCAGATCGTCCGCAAGAATGAAGATGATATTGGGTTTGGAGCCCGCAGCGTGCGATGCTGGAGGAACAAATGCCGCACTCGCCTTCGCTGCCAGCGTCGATGCCGCTATGCCAGCGCCTAACTTCATGAAGTCCCGTCGGTTCGCCATGCTTCTCCTTGCCGTGCTACACACATAAGTCCTGATACTCACTGTCTCGTCGTGCTTCATACTAGCCACTAGAACTGGTGCAAGGGAAGTGGATCGGTACTCTGAATCATACGAGCGAGCAGGTGTTCCATCATGGCCATCTGCTCGCCTGCGTGTTGCGGCACATTCCAAAGGTTATCGAACTCACCCGGATCCTTCTGCAGATCGTAGAGCTCGCCGGTCGCAAGCGTCTGATAGTAGGTGCATTTGTATCTCTCCGTACGGACACAAGTCGCCATCGGGGTAGGATCGTACTTCGCCACCGCGTCGTAATACTCGATGTAGACGGAGTCGCGATGCTGCGTCTTCTTGCCGGTCAGAATCGGATAGAGCGAACGGCCCTGCATCCCGGGCGGAACAGGAACTCCTGCGGCCTCCAACAAAGTAGGCGCCAGATCGGTCAGCTCGACGAGAGCGTCGATCTTCTGGGTCTTCACATGACCGGGCCAGCGGATGATGAGGGGCACACGCGTCAGGCAGTCGTAGAAGTACGGGCCCTTCATGTAAATTCCATGGTCGCCCTGCATCT
This sequence comes from Granulicella rosea, assembly GCF_900188085.1. Classification (GTDB taxonomy): domain Bacteria; phylum Acidobacteriota; class Terriglobia; order Terriglobales; family Acidobacteriaceae; genus Edaphobacter; species Edaphobacter rosea. The sequence continues at coordinate 379,900 of NZ_FZOU01000004.1, read as the reverse complement.
CGCCATGGTCGCTCTGATAGACGACGATGGTGTTGTCCGCCATGCCGAGCTCTTCGAGTGCGGCCATCATGCGGCCGACCTCGGTGTCGACCTGCTCGATCATCGCGTAGTACGCGGCCTTGATGAGAAGATGTTCTTCGTCGCTCGTCTTGACGAAGGACATGCCAGTGCCACCGTACGCACCCTGGTGATCGACCTGTTGATGCTTCGGCTTGTTTGCCAGCTCTCCCTCCCTGTAAGCGGGAGCGGGCATGTCACTTGCCTTATAGTGCGAGAGATATTCTTCCGTGGGATGGAAGGGTGCATGCGGCTGATAGATGTTGACGGACATGAGCCAGGGCTTGTCTTTGGGGTGTTCCCGCATGAACTTGATGGCTTCCTGAGCGCACCACGCCGTCTGCGTATACTTTGGATCGATCGGCACTCCCCAGGCAGGATGGCGACCCTTCGGCGGCTCCGGCCACACCACGTTCTGGGTCGCAAGCCAGTTCCGCCATTGGTTCTTACCGGGCCAGTTGTCGCTGAGATCATGACTCCACTCAAAGACCCGATAGCCGTCGTCCGTGCGTACCTCGACAATCCTGTGGTCGGCAGGCGATAGATGCAGCTTACCGACAAGGCCGCAGTCATAGCCGTAGTCGGCAAGAATGCGCGGTACGATTCGTTCGGAATCATGAATACGTTCAGCGTTCGAACGCAGGCCTGTCTCCCGCGGATATCGGCCGGTCAGAAAGCTGCCGCGCGAGGGGCCGCAGATAGGCGTCTGACAAAATGCATTGGTAAAGACGGTCGACTGACCGACAAGCTTATCCAGATTCGGCGTGCGAATCTTTGCATTGCCCAGAGCCGCGATCGTGTCGGCGCGCTGCTGATCCGCGCAGATCCATAAGATGTTCGGCATCGGACCATCAGACGTGCGTGGCGCCGGCTTATCCTTGCTCGGTGAAACATCCATGAGGGCATGTCCGCTCGTGGCGACGTTCGCGCCGGCAGCAAGGAGTGTGTTTCGGATGAGCTCGCGGCGATTCAATGGCTTCTCCCTGAGATAAGTCGACTTACTGGGTGCTCCGGCAATCGTTCGTTTAAGTGTGCCGCGCTACCGTCTGAAATTGCTGTTACTTCATCAGAAGATGATCTTCCCGGCGAACTGCAGAACACGCCCTGCATCCGCGCTCTGGAACGCGTTGATCGCCGTTGGGAAGACTGTCAGGTTATTTCGCACGCTGGTCAGGTGGGTATAGTTGAAGGCGTTGAACGCCTCCGCGCGGAACTGGAACGTGAGCTGTCTCGGCAGAGCGAACTCCTTGAACGCGGAGATATTGCTCTGCCAGTTATTCGGATTGGTGAGCGAGTCGCGCTGCTCGTTTCCATAGGGGCTCGTGCAGGCGACGGTCGCGGAGGCGCCGCAGGGCTGCTGGAACGACGCGGCGTTCAGGTAGCCCTTGTAGACCATATCCACGTGGCTGCGATAGTGCTTGTAAGGATCGCCGACGACATTGACGCGGTCGTTGGTCGTGCCGTCGCGATTGACGTCCACATTCGCCATCACCGTGAACGGGGAGCCGGACTGGAAGGTGCTGATATCGTTCAGTGCCCAGCCGCTGAGGACCTCCTTGCCAAAGAAGCCCCACAGATGCACGGCCGGCGTGTGATACGTACCGGAGAAGGCAAACCGGTTGCGCACGTCGACATCGGCGCGCCCGTAGTTCTTACGAATATCGGTCTGGTCGACGGTCGGCGTCGCATACGTGAGCACCTTGCCCCAGACATAGTTGGCATTGAAGTCGAACGTCTTCAGGTGTCCATTGATCTGAGTCTGCAGGCTGTTGTAGTGGCTGTTATTCGCCGGGAAGTACTGGTTGATCGCGCCGAACTGCAGCGGCTTACCCTGCGCATCGGTGTAGCCTCCCGCGGCGGTCGTCAGGAAGGTGCAGTTCGCGGCATTGACGATTCCACCCAGACGGTAAGGCTCATACGGCCTGCGGCAGTTGATTCCATTTGCGTTGGTTGTGTAGGGGTTTTCGGTCACGGGCGCACCGGGGAAGAACTTCGGCGAGTTGATGTCGAACTGGATGTACTGCTTCATGTAGTTCATTGCCACATAGCCGATGGTGAACGCAACCTTCTTGCCGACCTGCTGCTGGACCTGCGCATTCCACTCTTCCGCATATGGCGTGCTCTTTTCACCCGGACGATATGCCGAAAGCGATGTGTTCGTGTAGTACTTCGCGTTGCCTGGAGAGAACGTATAGGGAAAGGGCGAGCTTGCCCCAAGGCAGCTTCCACCGCTGTAGGTCCCGCCATACGGGCACTGCAGGCTGGTGACTCCATTCGTCTGTTGTGCAATGGTGTACGGCTCCTGCACCTGGCCGCCGATGGTACCTTCCTCCACCTGCTCATAGAAGATGCCGTATGCGGCGCGGAAGCTCGTGCGGCCGTTGCCGTACACGTCGTACGCCAGGCCGACACGCGGAGCGAACCGGTTATAGGCGGTCTGGAAGGAGCCATCCTTCACGCCTTTGTCTCCCACTACGAGAAGACCCAGCGGCGCATTCGGCGCAACGGTCGACTGCACGCCCTCCTGCACCTGGCTCTCGTTGTTATCGCCAAGCCACGGCTGAACCAGCTCCCAGCGGATGCCAAGGTTCAGGTTCAGGCGATTGGTTACCTGCCAGTCATCCTGCAGGAACAGCGCCGGGTCCTGGTTGCGGAAGCGGTGACGGACGCCGCTGTTTTGATTCAGCGTGGTCGCATATCCGATCATGAAATCCGCAAGCGGAAAGGTGGTCAGGCCGCTCGAGTTGAAGGTATAGTTTCCGTTCGAGTTTCCCTTACCGTCTTCGCTGTACTTGTCCGAGATCCATGCTCCGCCGAGCTTGATGGCATGACGGCCAAGCTGCAGCGTAGCGGTGTCGATCAAGCCGAACGAGATCTGGTTGACATCGCTGGGACCAGCGCCAGTCGGGCCCAGCGTAAAGTAGCCCGTGGCCGTATAGTACGTCGGCGAGGTGATGTTGCTGCCCTGCGGTTGGCCGCTGCCCAGGCTGGAGGCAAAGTTCGCGGTCCCCAGTTGGTTGCTGATGATGTAGCGGTTGGCGGTGTAGAAGCCGCGCATCGAGTTTACGGTTCGGCTGTTGAGTAGCCAGTCATCGGCCACAATCGCGTTCTGCTGGTTCTCCAGTTCGGTCATGCCGGAGTACTGCGGAACCGAGCCAGCAATGCCGATCCCGCCATTGCCGCCTGCCGCCGGATCCAGGCTCAGACCCTGTGAGCGGAAGTAAGTCGCATAGATCGTGTGCTTGCTGAATCCGCGCCAGTCGAGGCGGCCAAGACCTTCGTCGTTATTGACGTTCGCCAGCGACCGCTCCTGCGGTGTGCCGTTGTTCTGAAACACCGGAATGAATTGCAACAGACTCTTCGCAACCGGGTCGATCTTCGTGGGGCAGATAACCTTCGGGCCAAGCCCGCACTGGTACGCTGCGGGAAAGGCAGTGAAGGTCGCCGGAGCCCGCGTGTCCGCGCTGAAATCGCCGGTGCGTTCGGCAGCCGTCAAGGTCTGTTGCGAGTTCACCGTGGCGGTCTGGTGGACGACCAGGCGCTCGTACGAACCGAAGAAGAAGAACTTATCCCGAAACATGGGAACCGGACCGCCAAGGGTCGCACCGTACTGGTTCTGGCGCAGCAAGGGCGAGACCGTGTTGAAGAAACCCTTCGCATCGATGGCGTCGTTGCGCCAGTATTCAAATACCGTCCCGTGATACTTGTTCGTGCCGCGCTTCGAGATCATGTTGATGACCGCGCCCGGCGAGCGTCCGAACTCGGCATCAAAGTTCGAGGTGATCACGTGGAACTGGTCAAGCATATCGGGACTCGGCGCCTTGTTGCCGCCAGGGCCATAGAAGTTGGTGTCGTATGCGCCGTCGAGGTAGAAGCTGGACTGATCGGTCGGCAATCCGTTGACGCTGAGGGTGGTGCCTCCACGGGTGCTGGTGTATCCGTCGCCTCCGAAGTTCGACACGCCAGGCACCGTGACCAGCAGGGCGTAGGCGTTGTGGTCCTGCGTCGGCAGGTTCTCCACGCGCGCCTGGTCGATCGTGTTCGACACCTGCGCCTCACGCGTGTCGACCAGCGTCACACCGGCCTCGACAGACACGCTCTCGCTCGCACCACCGGCAGCCATCGCAACCGGTACATGGATATTGCTGTTGGCCTGCACGTTGACACCGGTCTCCGTCGCCGTCTTGAAACCGTCGACCGTCACCTTCACGCTATAGTCGCCGGGCAGCACCGTGGGGAACAGGTACTCGCCCTTGCGATTCGTCACTTTGGACTGCGATACACCCGTATGCACGTCCGTGATGACCACCTGCGCATTAGAGATGGCCGCGCCGGTTGCATCGGTGATGGCGCCATAAATGCTGCCGTCGGTTGTTTGAGCGTTCGCGAACGTTGCGGCAGCCACAAACAGGATCAAAGAGAAAAGGCGGAACAAGAACTTCGAGGGCTTCAACGGCGACTCCTGAACAAACGTGACTCAGCCTGCTTATGCGAAGGCCGGCCGCCTTGCTGCATTGCACATGCATCAAGGTGCGAAGTGGAAGAGAGTTCGGGGAGTCTGGAAGATAGAGCCGTACAGCTCTATTGCGTCAAAAGCAAACCCCAAATACAGACACCCTGCAGCGATTTCAGGAATCGCGCCTCAAAGTTGCCCGGCATCATCGCCGCGCAACAGGAATGAGGAAAGAAATTTATGCAGGGGAACACAGACGCCGCGTCGATAGCGGAACTAACAACAACAGCGACAACAACAACCAGCGGTCTGTGTGAGGGGGTTCACAACTTTAGGGTACGAAAGACTCATCCTCTTGTCAAAGTCCGCGCCGTACCTCGCCTGCTGCTCGTGGCAAGATACGGCCCTTCAATATCGACACTTTGGTATGTGAGACAGCTTGAAAACGGCTAAGCCCCTGGATAACTCGAAGAGCTCTTCAGCGCTGTCTCGTATGGAAAGGCGTCGCCAGTCGACTTGCTCCACGCGATCAGCGCGGCGTCGAACTTCTCGATGAGTTGCGTGGACTTCGGATCGGCGATGAGGTTCTTCATCTGGTAGGGGTCGGCTATGTTGTCATACAACACCCACCGGCCATCCAACTGCACGGCATACGTATGTGTCTTCGTGCGTAGCCCTCGATAGGTCGGCGTGTTCACCTCCTGCCGATTCGGTGGTCCTTGGTTGTTCATCAAGAAGACCATCTCGCTTTCCTTGAATGCGTGCCTGCCCAGCATGTGTGCGGAAAAATCACGTCCCGAGCAATGCTGAGGAGCAGCGATACCTGCCAGCCCACAGAGGGTTGGATAGATATCGATGGACGCGAACAGCGCATCTGAGGCGTGTGGCGTCTTCGCTTCAGGGTGGTGAAGGAAGAAAGGAACATGGCACGATTCTTCATGAGGCATCTGCTTGGCCATGTGCCCGTGCGAGCCCATCAGATCTCCGTGATCCGAGGTGTAGACGATGATGGTGTTGCCGGTCATGCCATGGTCGTCCAGCGTCTTCAGCAGGCGCGCAAACTCCTTGTCGATGGCTGTGATGCCGCCGTAGTAGCCCTGCTGAGCCTCGTGCAGCGTATCGAAGGATTGTAGAGCCGGCCATGCCTGCGCGGGGTGGTCCGCGGGGATAGGCAGACGGACGTTCGGGCGGGTAGTAAGCTTCAGCGCGCCGTAGCGATCGCGGTCCTCCGGAGGCGGGTTATAGGGCGGGTGCGGAGGATTCCAACTGACGACCAGGAGCCAGGGCTTGTCCTGTCCCTTCTGGCTGTCCAGGAACTCGATCGCCTGGTCGGTCATGCGCGTTGGTTGATAGCCGGGCAGGGTCTTGCGCTCACCGGTCTCCTGATCGAAGGTGATGCCATCGTAATGCTTGTTCGTATTCGCCCATGCGTGCCAGTCGTCGAATCCAAAGCGATAAGGACCCTTCGGGACGAACTGGTCTTCACCGCGATAGAGGTGCCACTTGCCTACGTATCCTGTGTGGTAGCCGGCCTTCTTGAAGGTCTCGCCAAGGCCCGGCACGATCGGCTGGAGCGTGCTCTCGTTGCCGATCACATTGGATTGGTTTGGGTAGAGTCCGCTCATCAGAATCGCGCGATGCGGCACGCACAAAGGGTAGTTCGAGATGCAACAATCCATCGACAGATTCTGCCGTCGAAAGCGGTCGAGCGTTGGCGCTTCCACCTGACTGAAGGGCTCCCCCGGCAGCGATGCTGCACGATGTTGGTCGCTGAAAACATACAGTACATTCCACTTCTTCGTGGTGGACGCTTGGGCCGGCGCCGCATGCGCCGCTGTTGCGGCCAGGGATACGACTGCACTCTGCTTGAGAAACTCACGACGATTCATCGTTCACTCCACTTTCGGGAAGCTTGTAAGTATGGAAGGGTCTTCATTTTAACGATCGCCCGGCAAAGGACGACGCCAGACGCACGGGCTCACTGGGAGAGATGCCATTGGGGTCGTTGACGACTGCACCGGACGGCGCCGCCACGGGGCCTTTCAGCAGAGGGTCCTGCGTGGCGGCCATCCAGCGTTGCAGCCGAGCGCGCATATCCTGCAAGGTTGCTCCATAGGTAGGGTCGGTTGCAAGATTCCGGTGCTCCGTCGGATCGAAGAGAAGGTCGTAGAGGCTCTCCTGTTCGACTGTCTGTGTCGCCCAGCCCGCCTCGAGCCACAGACTCTTGCTCAAGCCGTCGTCGCAGTTCGGAAGCACGGGCGTGGTCTTGTCTCCGAAGCGGCGAATGTACTTCCAGCGCGAGGTCCGCACGGCGCGCTGTGGCTCATACGCAGCGTGATAATTAACCTCGGCAAAGATCTCCTCGTGAATCTCGGAGACATTGCCTGCAAGTACCGGCAGGAAGGACTTGCCTTGCAGCCATGCAGGCGGCTGGATGCCCAGGTACTCGCACAGGGTTGGGAAGACATCGAGGTGAGAGATTAGCGCATCCTGCACGGCTCCCTTACCGATTCGCGGCCCACGCAGAATCAGCGAGACGCCCCAGCCATCATCGGTAAGATTGCACTTCATGCGCGGGAACGAGATGCCATGATCCGTTGTGCTGATGATCAGCGTATTCTCGCTGAGACCATTGCGGTCCAATGCATCGAGCACCGTCGCCACGCCTTTATCCAGCAGGCGCGCACTTGCGCGATAACGTGCAAAGTCTTTACGCGTCGCAGGCGCATCGGGTATGGGACGCGGTGGCGCTGTATAGTTGGCGGGATCGTCCGCGGTGGCTTCAGGATACTCACGATGCGTTTCGAAGAAGCCTACATCGAGGAAGAACGGCTGTTTCGGTCGGCTGTCCAGAAACTCCGCCGCAGCCGGCGCCGCCACGCTTGCGGTGGTGCCGAGATGGTTGGCCTGCGTCTGACTGCGCGGCACGATGATGTCGTAGCCGATCGTCTCCGGAGCTTTGGCCACATGCTGCACACCGGCAAGCACCGAGATGTAACCAGCGGCCTTCAGGGTATGGATGATGTGCTGCTTGTAGTCGTTGAGCGCGAAGCCACGATGCGCCAGGCCCAGCATTCCGTTGTTATGCGGATACAGACCGGTCAATAGCCCGGACCTGCTGGGCGAGCAGGTTGGTGCAACGCTGAAGGCGTTGCGGAAGAGTGTGCCTTCGTTCGCCAGACGCTGCAGGGCAGGTGTCGGTATGTTGTATCCGTACGGCTGCAGGTAGCGTCCTGAGTCGTGCGAGTGAATGTAAACGACGTTCGGATGAAACGGCTGCGCAGCGCTGGATGCGGCGAGAGCAGGCGTGAGCTGCGAGGCAACGCCCGCGGCTCCAGCACCCTTTAGAAACGTGCGACGCGATACCTCTGTACCTGCTCCGCTGTCTTCCGGCATTGCGCTCGCTCCTTCTGTGTCTCTATTCACTTGCCACGAGGAGCCTTGATTCGCTGGCGACAGGGGCAGCGAACCAGGCTTCTGCGTGCGTTACTTCAGCTCTACCGTTACCGTCTGAATGCTGCCGGTATAACGGTTGGGGCTGATGTAATCCTTGCTGACCGCGGAGCCGAGATCGCTGCCGATATCCAGCGTCTCCGTGGGTGAGGCGCCGAGGACGTTCGCGAAATCCGCCTCCTGCTGCAAATCATTCACCGTGAGCAGCACCTTGCCGGCGCGAATGCCACGCGGGCCAAGAATGGTGAGTGTGCCGGAGTTCGCCTTCGGCGCCTCGGGGATCACCTGCAGCTCGATGTGTGCCGCACCCGGCACCAACGGCGCTGTCGAGACGATGCGTCCGGCGCGCTTGCCGTAGGCGTTTACCTCATAGATCACGTGGTGATCCTTGACGTAGAGCGTGAACCCGCCGTAACGAGAGCCCTGGGCGATGATCACGCCATCGCCGCCGGTTGCAGGGACCTGCACATCGGCCGTGATCTGGTGTGGACGGCCGACGAGCTGCGGGCCGACACGGTTGGGCAGGCGCTCCACGCCATCGCGGAAGACGAACACCTTCCTTCCATTGAAGGATGATGGTTGTTGCGACAGCGTCGGGATCAGCGGAAAGACATGGTTGCGCTCGCCCTCCTGCTGGAAGAGTGCCTGAAGCTCCTTCAACTTCTCAGGATTCTTTGCAGCAAGATCGTGCGCCTGGCTATAGTCTTCGTTCAGGTTATAGAGTTCCCATGGGTGACGATCGAGATCGTTGTGCGCGCCGAGGGTGAAGGCGCCGCGCGGCTCCCAGGTGTAGGCGTATCGGTCGCCGGCCCACCAGCCGTCCTTGTAGATGGCGCGGTTGCCGCTCGTGGCAAAGTATTGCACATGGTGATGGCTTGGCTCGTCGGGATGATCGAAGGTGTAGAGAAAGCTGGAGCCTTCGAGCGGAATCTGCGGAACGCCTTCAAAGGTCGAAGGGAACTGGATGCCCGCGGCCTCGTAGATGGTTGGAGCCACATCGTTCACATGCTGGAACTGCGTCCTCAATCCGCCAGTATTCTTGATGCGCGCGGGCCATGAGACGACCAGTGGATCGCGTGTTCCGCCCAGGTGCGAGGCGTCCTGCTTCGTGCCCTGGAATGGAGCGCTCAGAGCCCAGGCCCAGGCTGCGGCGTAGTGATTCATGAAGACTTCGCTGCCCAGCTCATCGCTGACCGCGGCACGCTCGGCGATGCTTGCGTTCGCGCCCGTATCGCTGAGCAGGTCCGTGCCTTCGATACCGCCTTCCGCGCTGCCGCCGTTATCGCCGAAGATCTCGAGCACCAGCGTGTTATCGCTCTTACCTTCGTCGCGGATGGTCTGCAATACACGTCCCACCTCGTAGTCCGCCTGTTCGGCAAAGGCCGCATAGACCTCCGCCTGATGCGCCAGCAGCTTCTGCTCCGCTGCGGGCAGGGAGTCCCATGCGGGCAGACCTTCTGGACGTGGCGTAAGCTCGGCATTGGCGGGGATGACGCCTAACTTCTTCTGGCGTGCGAAGGTCTCCTCGCGCAACTTATCCCAACCCTGATCGAACTTACCTTTGTACTTATCGATCCACTGCTTTGAGACCTGCAGCGGAGTATGTACGGCCCCGGGTGCGAAGTAAAGAAAGAAAGGCTTGTCGGGTGCGATGCCATCGTGCGCGTGCAGCCAGTGCACCGCATCGCTGGCGATATCCGTGGTGAAGTTATATCCCTGTTCCGGTGTGGCCGGCGGTTCCACCTGAACCGTATCGCGGAAGAGACGTGGATAGTACTGGTTGTCGGCGCCCTGGATGAATCCGTAGAAGTGCTCGAAGCCGCGGTTGGTCGGCCAGCGGTCGAAAGGACCTGCGGAGGTAGTCTCCCACAGTGGCGTATTGTGCCATTTGCCGAAGGCTGCCGTGCTGTACCCGTTGGCCTTCAGAATCTCCGCCATAGACGCGGCGTTCTTGCCCCACTGTGCGTTGTATCCGGGATAACCTGAGGCTGCTTCAGCCACCGTGCCGAAGCCCACCTGATGATTGTTTCGGCCGGAGAGCAAGGCTGCTCGCGTAGGCGAGCAGAGCGAGTTCACATGAAACTCGTTGTAGCGAAGGCCGTTCTTCGAGAGAGCTTCGAAGTTCGGTGTATGAATCGCGCCGCCGAAGGTTGCGGTCGCGCTGAAGCCAACGTCGTCGATCAGGATAAGCACGACGTTGGGCGCGCCTTTGGTAGCCAGAGGGCCCGTGGGCCACTGTGGACCAGGCGCCGCGCCGGAACTCTGTGCGGCCGCTGGGGACTGTGCAAGGGCGGCAGCCGGTGGCAAAAGCAGAACGGCAGCGAGTGCGGAGATCATCGGTCGTTTCATGGTTCCTCTGGGAGATACTCGAAGGGCGGACTACGACGCTATGCGAGATGCCATGCACATGGAGCTGCAATGAAATGCCTATGGGCAGCATCATCCTGGCAAGCACGATCGTGTGTCAGGTTATGGCAGAGCGATAGGGAAGCGAGGCGTGGAACTTAGAGGCAGAGGCCACAACACAGCCCCGAGCAGCGTGGACAACACGCGCTACAGAGGCGATATTCCGGTTGGGTGGCAGAGCGCAGCATGAAGTTCCGAAGGGTTCCGAGGCAGAGGGATGTAAAACTTTCTCAAAGGTACAAATCGTTTGCCGATGTGTCAAGAAACGCGCCTTGGGCTTGACTTCTTTTCTGCTTCATGGCTCAATCAATCCAGCGATGCGAATTTCTTTTACATCCCAGGTCGACAACACGAACGCCTCAAGCGCGACTCCCCGTCGCTTTTGTTGTTAGTTACCTGCGCCATCCCCTTCCTGACAATCTATCTCTGATTTCGCAGTAAGCGTCACGGCTTTGTCCGTTTGTACGCTTGCTCGGCAGACGATCCGTCGCACGATCTTCCGTGCGCGATCGTCTCCTTTGTCCAAAGGACTTGCATGCACACGTATCTTCGAAGATTCAGGCCGGGATACTTTGGCCTTGTGGCCAGTACGGCTCTCCTGGGCGGACTCGCTCTTACCCACCTGATGCAGCCGCTGACCGTAGCCTACGCCGCTCCCCAGGCTGCTCCCGTCCCTGTCGCAAGCCCGGCCACCAGCGTCGAGCAGACAGCCTTCTTTGAGCAGAACATTCGTCCAGTGCTCACGAACTCCTGCTACGACTGCCACTCAACGCAGACTCGTGCTGCAGGCGGCCTGCGCGTGGACGATCGTGATGCCTTGTTGAAGGGCGGCCGCACCGGCCCAGCGATCGTGCTGGGCAAGCCGGAGGATAGCTTGCTGCTGCAGCGCATCCAGACCGATGATCTGAAGAAGCGTATGCCGAAGGGCGAGGACGACCCTCTACCCGCAAAGGATATTGCGAACCTTCGTACATGGATCCAGCAGGGTGCCTTCTGGCCTGAAGGCAAGCCTGTTGCAAGCGCGGCGCCGGAAGCGGCGAAGCCCGTCCGCACAAGCGCCGTGGCATATCCTCGGCCCGCGACGCCGGAGCAGCTTGCCTACTTCGAGAAGAACGTTCGGCCCATCCTCGTCAACCGCTGCTATAACTGCCACTCGGACGCCTTCAAGGAAGCAGGAGGTCTGCGTGTGGACGTCGGCATCAGCATCTTTAGTGGCGGCAACGAAGGCCCGGTGATCATCCCCGGCCATCCTGAAAAGAGCCTGCTGATCGAGCGCGTGAAGACTGCCGACACGAAGAAGCGTATGCCGCAGGAGAGCACGGAGTCGCTTCCTGCGGAAGAGGTCGCCATCCTCGAACGATGGATCAAAGACGGCGCCGCATGGCCGGATGAGACCGAGAAGCTGCCGCAGACTCCTGCGCGTCTGGCAGTTGCATATCCCAGGCTGCGCCAGAGCTTCTGGTCGTGGCAGGCGCTCACCGATCCGCAGCCGCCAGTGGTCGCGAACAACACCTGGTCGTTGACGAGCGTGGACCGGTTCCTGCTGGCGAAGATGCAGGAGAAGAAGCTTGCGCCGGTGAAGGATGCGGATGCGGTTACGTTGATCCGGCGCGTGAGCTATGACCTTACCGGCCTTCCGCCCACGCCCGCGGAGGTGAAGGCGTTCGAGCGCGATCACTCCGAGCAGGCGTATACGAAGCTGGTGGATCGCCTGCTGGCCTCGCAACAGTTTGGCGAGCGTTGGGGCCGGCATTGGCTCGACGTGGCGCGGTATGCAGAGTCTTCGGGGCCTTCGCGCAACATGCCTTACCCCAACGCATGGCGCTATCGCGACTACGTGATCGACGCTGTCAACCGCGATGTTCCTTACAATCGCTTCCTTCAGGAGCAGCTCGCCGGCGATCTCCTGCCCTCAGCCACGCCGGCAGAGCACGACCGCCTGCTGACGGCAACCGGCTTCCTCGCGCTCGGTCCGAAGGATGTGAACCAGCGCTTCAAGGCCCGCTTCAAGATGGACAACGTAGACGACCAGATCGATACGGTGGCGCGTTCCACCATGGCGCTCACGGTCTCGTGCGCGCGCTGCCACGATCATAAGTTCGATCCCATTCCGGCAACCGACTACTATGCGCTGGCAGGCATCTTTACCAGCACGGTGGATGCCTCCGGCCTGGGCAGCAGGATGGGTGGGGCGGGCCTGGACTACTACGAGCCGAAGCAGCTGGGCTATTTGCATGCAGCTGAGTTGGCGCCTGCCATCCCGCAGAAGCAGCTCGACGATCTGAAGGCAGCACGCGATGCGGCGAAGAAAGAACTCGACGCCGCTCGTGAGAAAGATGCGGCTGCGGCAAAGGCTAATCCTGCTCACGCTCCACTTAGCGATGTAGAGAAGCAAAAGCGTCTGGAGCTGCAGCGCAAGTTCGTACAGCTGCGGGAAGATTACCAACTCGCCGCCGACCTGGGCGAGCGTGGCTATGGCGTACACAGCGTGCGCGATGGAGTCGTGGCAGACACGACCGTACGTATCCGTGGCGTGGAAGAACGTCACGGGCCAGCGGTGCCGCGCGGCTTCCTCACGGTGGTGAATCTACCCGATACGCCCAGGATTCCCGCAGACCATAGCGGACGTCTGGAGCTTGCGCAGTGGATCACGCGAGCGGATAACCCGTTGACCTCGCGCGTCTACGTCAACCGGGTATGGGCGCATCTCTTCGGCGCTGGCATTGTGCTTAGCCTGGATAACTTCGGGACCACAGGCGATCAGCCTTCCAACCCAGAGCTGCTGGATTATCTTGCGCAGGACTTTGTCCGCAACGGGTGGTCGACCAAAAAGCTGGTGCGCGAGCTTGTGCTGACGCGCGCGTACAGGCTTGGCTCCGAGGTGCCGGCAGAGTACCGCGATATCGATCCGGCAGACCGCTATGTATGGCGTCATGCTCCCCGGCGGCTGGAGGCAGAGGAGGTCCGCGACAGCATACTTGCCTCTTCCGGTCAGCTCGACCTGAAGCAGCCGCAAGGCTCGCCCACCATGGCGCTGCGTATGATCGAGATCCGCGACGACGGCCCAGTGGTTGACTCCGTCCTCTCTGCCGCGGATCGCAGCCGCTATCGCAGCATCTATCTACCGTTGCTGCGCGACGAGATACCCCGTCCGCTGGCTGCCTTCGATCCCGTAACCCAGACATTGGTGACGGGCAAGCGCGATGAGACGACCGTGCCTACCCAGGCGCTCTTTATGCTGAACTCGCCGTTTGTGCGCCAGCAGTCGCGTCTGCTTGCGGATCGGCTTCTTGCAAACCGGCAGAGCAGCGATGCAGGGAGAATTCGTGAGGCGTACCAACGTGTGCTGGGCCATGCTCCCACGGCACAGGACACGGCTCGTGTGAATGCGTTCCTCGCCCGCTACAGCGCGACGTGGGGCAAGGCGCACCCTGCGTCTACTGCTCCGTCGCAGGCACACATCGCGTTGACCGGTACCACGAAGACTTCCATCACAGACGGAATCATTCGCGAAGATGGCCTCGCTCAGGATGACTCAGTCGAAACAGCGATCAAGGAGTCTGGCAATACGTTGCCGTTGCCACAAAGCGCGCGGGAGGCAGCATGGACGGCCTTCGTGCAATCGCTATATGGCTCTGCTGCCTTCCAGTTTGTTCGCTAACAAGAATGTTCGCCAACGATACATGTTCAAGGAGAGTTACATTATGCCGGAGTATAAGCCATTGATAACGACACGCCGCAATATACTGCGTGGCGCTGGAGCCGGGTTCGGACATCTTGCACTCGCGGGTCTGTTGGGCTCGTTGGCCAAGAAGGCATCCGCTTCGGAGCTCAACGCGCTCAACCCGCTCGCGCCAAAACGTCCGCCGCTACCGGTGAAGGCGAAGCGCATTATCTTCCTTTTCATGGAAGGCGCCATGTCCAGTGTGGATACCTTCGAGTACAAGCCCGAGCTCGAGAAACGTCACGGTAAATCAGGCCCTGGCGGCGGTACGATTACTGCATCGAAGTTCAAATTTAAACAGTATGGAAGCTCCGGTGCGTACTTCTCCGAGTTGCTGCCGAACATCGCCACGCATGCGGACGAGTTCTGCTTCCTGCGTGGGCTTTACACCGATACGCCCGCACATCCGCAAGCCGTCGTCCAGTTGCATACGGGCAGCGCCAATGCTTCGCTGACCCGCCCCAGCATGGGCTCGTGGCTGCTCTATGGGCTCGGCACGGAGAATCAGGACCTGCCGGGCTATGTGACGATCAATCCTCCGGTCGCCTTTGGCGGCGCCTCGAACTATGGCAGCGCGTTCCTGCCTGCGTACTACCAGGGCACGGCTATCAGCGATGCCGGCAACATGCCGAATATTCAACCCTCCACAACGAAGCAGCTGGAGCGTGAACAGATCGACCTGATCCAGGACCTCAACCGCGAAGTGGCTTCCTACGATGGAGCACCGGAGGCTGTGGATGGTGTGATCAAGTCATATGAGCTGGGCTTCCGCATGCAGGATAGTATCCCTGCATTGCTCGATATCTCGAAGGAGCCGCAGCATGTGCTCGATGCCTACGGCGTGAAGCCAGGACTCGAAGGCTCCTTTGCCCGCCAGTGCCTGATGGCGCGCAGGCTTAGTGAGGCAGGCGTGCGCTTTGTCGAGATTCGTCAACCCAACTGGGATCATCACACAAATCTGCATAACGGTCTTATCGAGCAGAGCCGCCGCGTCGACCAGCCGACGGCTGCGCTGCTTGCCGACCTGAAACAGCGCGGTCTGCTTGAAGACACACTGGTGCTCTTCGGCTCGGAGTTCGGACGTCTGCCGACCTCGCAGGGGAACGACGGCCGCGACCACAACATCACGGGCTATGCGATGTTCATGACTGGAGCCGGCGTAAAGAAAGGCTTCAGCTACGGCAACACGGACGAGCTCGGCATGGCCGCGGTCGAAGGCCGCATGCATATCAACGATCTGCACGCTACGCTGCTCGCCCTGATGGGAATCGACCATGAGCAACTCACATATCGGTATGCCGGCAGAGACTTCCGGTTGACCAATGTGGCGGGTGTCGTGCAGCGAGATGTCTTTGCATGATCTGCCTTATTCAAGCAGCCTCCCATCTTCATTGTTGCCGTCCACCTGTAGACCATCGCGCGATCTTCACACCCATCCAAATCAAACCTATCGGCTAGAAGGAGCTACACCATGTTGAAAAAGATTGTTGTCATCAGCGCTGTTAGTCTTATGCCATCTATTGCCTTTGCACAGCAGCCTGTTGCGCCTGCTCCTGCAAAGCAGTGGGCTACTGCGCAGGAACAGGAGCCCGCCTCCAAGGCTAAAAAGCTGACTCGCGAGGAGTTCGACTCGCTGGTCGCGCATCCGGATGAGGTGCAGCTTATCGACATCCGCACACCGGAGGAGATTGCAGCCAATGGAGGATTTCCGTCGTACCTAAACATCCAGCTCGCGGACCTGAAGGGCCGCATCGGTGAGGTATCGAAGGACAGGCTCATTATCACAATCTCCAGCAGCACAGCGCGTGCCGGAGTCGCGGCCGATCTGCTGGCTGCGAACGGTCTCATGGTAGCTGGAGCGATCGGCGCACAGAGCTATGTGGCCGAAGGCGGAACGCTACAAAAGAAAGCCACTGTCAACGCATCCAACGCAGGCAAGCGAACGTCTCAGACAGCGTCGATCGCAAGCAGTAAGTAATTAGAATTGGAATCACGAAAGATCGCCGGCCTACCCAAAGTAGGCCGGCGATCTTTCTTTGCCGATGATCTTACAGATGTCGTGGCCAAAGCGGATTGCCCGGAGCTCTGTGCGGCTGCCTGAAAAGTTGTCCTCCTTTCGACAGCGGAGGATCTGCTTCGGCTTTTGCTGGTGGTTGATCGTATTTATTGATGGCAGGTGATTGGCGCTGGGTTAGCAAAGGGTGCCTAACATTTGCGAACTCTCTCGAATATCAAGAAGGACGGCTCTTAAACAAATGCGCTCCGGCGGAGTATGCGCCGGAGCGTATTCAGTTAGTCGTCCGATTAGAAGGTATAGTGCGCCGCCAACTGGAGCGTTCTCGAGCCCGTGGTTGCACCCGACAGCGCGGTGATCTTGCCGAAGTTAGGACTGCCAAACTGAGTGTTGGGGTTTCCGAGATTCGCATGATTGAAGGCGTTGAGCGCCTCCAGGCGGAACTCGATGGCATGCTGCTCGTAAAAGTTGACCCTCTTGAGCAGTGTGAGATCCGTGTTCACCAGCCGCGGTCCGCGGCCAAAGGTGCGTGGCGCGTTGCCGAAGGTATAAGCTGCGTTCTGGCTGAAGGCTGCGGTATCGAACCACTGTGCGATCTTTGCCGTGCGCGAGCGGTTGGAGGAGAGGTCGTTCGGGTTACCGGTCAGGTTCGGCCGCACCCCGTCCGAGAAGCTGTTGGTATTGTTCGTGAGATCGATAGGGCTGAGCGCCGTCCCCGAGTGAATCTCGGTAAGACCGCTGATGGACCAGCCGCCCACGACCTGGTTAGCGACCGCATTGTTTAGATGCACCAGCTTTCCGCGGCCGAAGGGCAGCTCAAGCACACCGTTGGCGATCAGGCGATGCCGTACGTCGTTGCCCGAAAGTCCGAAGCGATTCTTAGGGTTGTAGTAGTCGGTGTAGGTATCGGTTCCAGGATACCCAGCTAACTCGCTGCGTGACTCTTCATTGTCGATGAACTTCGAGTAAGTGTAGTTGGCCTGATATTGAAAGCCATGGCTGAAGCGCTTTTGGACGCCGACGTTGACGCCGTTGTAACGCGACTGGCCGATATCGGGGTATAAGTTCTGCACGTTGCTGAACTGCGGGAAGGGACGGAGCGCTTGTGGCTTCAGCGTTGCCGTGCCGTTTGCCAGTGTGGCGAGGTTTGCCGGGCTAATCTGGTTGATGCTCTCGGCGAATGGGCTCGCAAGGTGATGACCATAGGTGCCCAGAAAGCCGATGTCGAGCAGTAGATTGCCCGCAAACTCATGTTGCACATTAAGACTCGCTTGATAGAGGTATCCGGTAAGTCGCCTGGGCGAGATGAACTGCGGTGCAATGTAAGGCGCCGGGGAGGTATAAGGCGCGGCGACGGCGCCGTAACCAGCCGTGAGTTGTGCGGTCGTGGGATAGGCGGCAAGACCTGTTCCGGCGGTGCCGTTGTTCTTCAGCAGGAAGGCAGGCGTACCTGCATTCGAGTTCGGCGAGTTGAGTGTCACAGAGTTCGAGAAACCCGTGCTCAGCACGATCGGCGTGGCCTGATCGTATTCGCCCGGGTAAAGGATGCCGAAGCCGCCACGCACGACCGAGTGCGCCACCGGAGTGTAAGCGAATCCGAAGCGAGGTCCAAAGAGGTGCGTGTCGAAGTTGTTCGCATACTTGCTCACGCCGTTAATACCGGAGAAGGTGATGACGCCGGGAGTATTCGAAACCGGATTGATCGCGTTCGTATCGAAGGAGTTCTGCCGGTTGTTTTCGAGATAGCGAGGAGAGTCGATGTCCCAGCGAATGCCATAGTTGAGTGTCAGTTTGTTGTTGACGTGCCAGTTATCCTGAGCGTAAAGACCCCAGCTCCACGCGGCGGAGTAGAGATACTCGGTCTCCGAACGGGTGGCCGTGTTCACGCGGCCGAGCAGAAGATTGGCAAGGCTGCCGGCAGGCGTTGCGCCCGCGCTCGCGATCTGCGCGGCTGCGACAGCTCCCTGCGGGGTGAATCCGAAGAGGCCTCCCGCCGAAGGAGAATATAGATCGCCATCCGCGGAGGTGCGGTAGTCGGCGCCGAATTTGAACTGGTGGTTGCCGTGCTGCCAGGAGACGTTGTCGGTGTACTCATTGCTGATGATCGGCGTTTGCAGACGCTGCTGTTGCCCCGTGCCACCGATGCCGGCAAAGCCTGACACCGTCACACCTGGGAAGAAGCCGGGATTCGTGCCGGGCAAAGCAAGCTGTGTCGCGGCCGCAGAGTTGACGCCGTGGTTGATCGAAAGGGCCTGCCGGTTGGTGAACGTGAAGCGAGCTTCGTTGACGAGCGACCCGGTAAAGATATGGTTCCAGGTCGCGGAGGGGTTGTAATAGAAGTTATGCGAAAGTACCCCGTAATTATCCGTTCCGGCAGTCGGATAGACATTTGCCGTATCCGTATGGTCGGGCTGCGCTAGGAAGCGGAAGTAGATGGAATCCTTCGTGCTGAAGGTATGATCCAGACGCACAACATAGTCGTTGATGACCGACTTTGCCTGGTCGTTATATGTGAAGTTATTTGTATTCGCGGCTACACCGGGAATGTTCGGCTGAGGATAGTATGAGACAAGTTGTTTGCCGTAAGGATCGAGCTCTGATGGCGGAAGAACATTCAATACGCCGTTGTACTGCGCCTGAACACCGGTGTTGGGGTCGATGATAGGAACCGCGAGAGCGGAGAAGTCGCCGCTGCGCTGAGCTGCGGTAGGCACAAGTAGATTCAGTACGGTGGTGCTGGTCTGCAGACGGCCTTCGTAGGTGAAGAAGAAGAACGTCTTGTCTCTCCGGATGGGACCACCGATGCTTCCGCCGAACAGCTTGTAAGACAGCGGAGGATTGGCAGTCGCGAACAGCGGCTTCGCCTGCAGCGAATCGCTGCGGTAGTACAGGTAGGCGCTGCCATGGAAGTTATTAGAGCCCGTCTTGGTGCTCATCTGAATGACACCGCCGCTCGAGCGGCCCTGATCGGCTGTGTAGTCGCTCACACTCAGCGTGAACTCCTGAAGAGCGTCGATCGGGAGATCGAACATCTGCGTTGGAACGCCTTGCAACAGGTTCTGTGTCGTGCCACCATCCACCGTGTAGTTGGCGTTGCCTCCGCGTCCGCCCGCGATGGCAAAGCTGGAGCCGGAGCCGGTGCCCATGCCGATCACAAACCCGTTCAAGCGCTGCAGCTGCGTCGCGCGGCGATCGAGTAGCGGGAGATTGACGATGGTCTTGTTTTCGATGACATCGGTGATCGCGGCGGAGGTCGTTTGCAAGAGCGCCTCATCGGTTTGCACGTCGATGTGTTCTTCCACCTGTCCTACCAACAGGCTGAAGTTCACGGAGGTCACGCCACCCGTAAAGATCTGGACTCCGGATTGAGTCGTTGTGCCGAATCCGTCCTTTTCAACTTTTACATCGTAGTGTCCCGGGAGGAGTACTGGGAAGGAGAAGAAGCCGGATCCATCGGATAGCGTGGTATGAGCATTGCCGGTCTCGGTACGAGTGACAGTCACCTTCGCACCCGAGACTTGTCCATGCTTCGCATCCTGCACAGAGCCTGAGATAGCCGCCGCGTTCTGTGCGTACATCTGTTGGACGCCCAGAACACTAAGTGCCGATGCTATGAATGAAACAGAGCGCACAAACACACCGCCGCGCCTGCTTATCGAGATAAGCTCCACAACTGCCTCCTGAAATATTCGGTTGTAAAAGTAAAAAGCCCACGAGACAATCTCGTGGGCCTATGCAGCGCAGACCGATAGGTCTACAGATCTGCTAGATAGGTAGGATGGTTCTTTCCACGGGATTGCTCGTATCTGCGAAGGGCAGACCGGAGCAACAACAACGCGGATCAGATTGAATTGAATAAACCATTTCGCTGATCTTATCAGAGGGTCTCTTGGTTCGCAATCTGTTCTGTGCAACTAGGCAGCTAGGTCCTCACGTATGACTTGGCTTCGCAAGCGTGATTGATGGGTCTCATGAGCGGGCATCTATCTGAGGAAAATCCGTGACATCTTCTATCGTTCCGGCCTTCTATCAGTGCAGGGCGCGCCTTACTCAGTCGTTGTCGGGTCGGCTTGGGACAGGCCAGTTCCAAACGGCGCGACCCGGAGCTCAAGCCGCGAGGTAAGACACCGATGTGGTCTGCCCGGCTTGCTTTGTACCAGTGACTAAGAGAGACACTGGAAAGAGGAGAGCAAGATGGCACGAGGAAAGCGTTACCAACCTGAGCAGGTGGTGAACCTGCTTCGACAGATCGAAGTGGCGGTAGCGAACGGCAAGACGACGGCGCAGGCGTGCAAGGAAGCGGAGATCGTGGAGCAGACGTATTTCCGCTGGCGCAAGGAGTACGGCGGGTTGCAGATCGACCAGGCGAAGCGGTTGAAGGAGCTTGAGCAGGAGAACGGGAAGCTGAAGCGTCTGGTGGCGAACCTGAGCCTGGATAACCTTGTGCTGAAGGAGATTGCCTCCGGAAACTTCTAAGCCCTGATCGACGGCGCAGCGCGGTGAGCCATGCCTGTGAGCATGGCGTAAGTGAGCGACATGCGTGCCATCTGTTGGGGCAGCCCAGGGGCACGCACCGCTACCGGCCGACACAGCGCGAAGACGAAGATCGTCTGACTCAGGCCATCGTTGTTCTTGCAGGCCAGTATGGACGTTACGGGTATCGCCGGATCACGGCGTTGCTGGTGCGTGCCGGCTGGAAGGTAGGCAAGGATCGGGTCGAACGCATCTGGCGTCGTGAAGGGCTGAAGGTACCGAAGAGGCAGAAGCCAAGAGGCCGGCTGTGGCTCAACGATGGATCGTGTGTGCGGCTCAGGCCGACGCATGCGGGCCACGTGTGGAGCTATGACTTCGTGAGCGCGCGAACCCATGACGGCCGTGGTGTGCGCCTCCTCAACCTGATCGACGAGTCGACGCGCGAGTGCCTGCTGATCCGCGCGGAACGGCGTTGGTCGAGTGCCAAAGTGATCGGAGCGCTGGCTGACGTCATGGTGTGGAAGGGAGTGCCAGAGCATCTTCGATCAGACAACGGGCCCGAGTTCGTGGCCAAAGACCTGCGCAAATGGCTCGCCGATACTGGCGCAAAGACCCTGTATATCGAACCCGGATCTCCGTGGGAGAACGGCTACTGCGAAAGCTTCAACTCCAAGCTGCGCGACGAGTTCCTCAACGGCGAGCTCTTCTACTCGATGAAAGAACTGCGCGTGCTGGCCGAGCGCTGGCGCGTCCACTACAACACCGTCAGACCACACTCCTCGCTCGGATACAGACCTCCAGCACCGGAGGCCTGGCTGACTTCAACCTCTTGGCAGCAAGGGGAGCCAGTCGCTTCGCTCCCTGCTCCCCTTGCTGCCATACCCTACATCGATCTGACCTCAGAGATCAATGCGCTACACTAACTCCTCACTGGTACAAAACATCGGGCAATCCAGGGGCGGACCCGTGGGTCTGCGTTTGGAAGGGCAATTATTGCTTCATGAACACGCTTGGCCGGAACCTCACCCTCTGGAAGACTAGGGACATTACCGACCCGCGCAACGCAGCGAAGAAAGTCGTTTGACCCCCCGCGCCGGACACCGCGTGGTCCCGGGACATCTGAGCTCCCGAACTCTATCGCTGGGGCGACAAGTGGTACATCTACTTTGCGGCTGATGCTGGCCAGAACTACGATCAGCGCCCCCTGAGCAACACAGATGCAGTCGTCCGGCAGAATCCAGATGGAATCTTAGACCCCTCACGTCTGATAATGTCTCCTCTGTCTCATTTGCGTTGTAGGAGCCCGAAAGAAATGGTTCTGGCGCACATTTGGTGATTCTTTCCAGACGGTGTTCTGAGGCGTAAGACAGAGGTAGCTCTGAAGATCTCCGTTCCCCGCCTATGCGTCAAGGAACGCTGGTCCCTGATATTGCGGAGGTTGAGTTGGTTCGCCTTGGCCGCGTCTTCGGGCGATCGAAATGCGGTTGAAGACATGCCGTGCCTCGGCCGTGTGTCGGCTTGTGGGACCTACTCTCAGAAGGTGCATAGCCGGTACATGCGGCGCTTAGCGGACCTCCCGTGGGATGATGTTCCAGTCGTGATCCACCTGCAGACGCGGAGGTTCTTCACTGTGGAGCCGGCTTGCCGGCGTAAGGTATTCACGGAACCGCTGCCGGGTACGGCAATCCGTTATGGCAGCAGGAGTTGCCGGTCGGGAGAGGCGCTTCGCTGGCTGACGCTTGCCCTGGTTGGTCGGGCCGGCGCGAGGCTTGCCCAGCGTTTGGGTCTGCTGGCGAGCCGGTCGACTCTGCTGCGTGAGCTTCATCACAGTCGGCCTGCACCTCCGCGCGTCCTGGGCATCGACGACTGGGCATGGCGCAAGGGGCATTGCTAAGGCACGATCCTGTGCGACCTTGAGACGCGTAGGGTGGTCGACCTGCTTCCCGATCGCGATGCCAATACGGTGGCTGCATGGCTTCGGCAGCATCCCGGCACGGAGATCATCAGTCGCGACCGCGGCGGCATCTACGCCGAAGCCGCGCGCAGAGCCGCTCCGCGAGCCGTGCAGGTTGCAGACCGCTGGCACCTGTTACGCAACCTGAGCGAAGTCTTGCGGCATGCGCTTGCACCGCACCATCGCCTGTTTTCGCAGGCGGCAAAGGCCTGCCGGCCAGGGGAACCTGACCTATCGGGACTGTTTCTAAAAACGGGCGCGTCCGATCAGGAACTGGCACGGCAGCTTGGCATCGATCACCGAACCGTGAAGAAGTTCAGGACCGCCGAGCTGTATCCAGAAGCGAAGCCCCGTGTCCGTGAGTCTATGGTCGACGACTATGCGAGCTACCTGGATCAACGACTGAGTGAAGGATGTCGGAGTTCGACGACACTATGGCGTGAGCTGCGCGAACGAAATTTCCGAGGGCAGGTGAACGGTGTGCGCTACTGGCTTCGGCAGCGCCGCAGCTACCGAACACGACCGGCTCTGCGCACCTCGCCGCGACAGATCGTCTGGCTCATCCTGAAAGCCACGCCCGCCGCGAAGGATCTGCTCGAAGAGATGTACCGGAAGTCACCCGAGATCGGCCGCGTCGCGAAGCTTGCCACGAGCTTCTTCGCATCTTCCGCGAGCGCAGCCTGGAGGCGCTGTCGGCATGGCTTGAACCTGCACAAGGCACCGCCCTGGCCGGCTTCGCTGCGGGCCTGGAAAGGGACATCGACGCCGTGCGCGAGGCTCTCAGACTGCCGTGGAGCCAGGGACACGTCGAGGGGCAGGTCCACCGGCTCAAGCTCATCAAACGCCAGATGTATGGCCGCGCTGGCTTCGACCTCTTGCGTCTGCGTGTCCTTCAGCGGGGATAAAAATTGGTCACCCCACACACCACGTGAAAACAACGGATCATCACCAAATGTGCGCCAGAACCGGTTAACTGCTACAGCATAACGTCCTTTATGTTGTAGTAAAGCTTCTTGTAGAGCGGTCGTGTTCCTGAGGAACGTTTCGAGGGGGCACCTTGGAAGTCGGCGAACGACCCCTTTCGTTCAACAGGACAGATCCCATCATTATCGGATGTTAAGTAGAATTAAGATTTAGCTGTCACTTAACAGATCAAACAATCATGTTGCGTCGATATAAGTCATACGGTCTAACCGACGTTACGTCTTGACAGTAACTATTTCATACAACCGCTCATTGAATGAGCCGAGGCTAGCGATGCGCCTTCAGTTCATTCAACGCCCATTTAACTCCAGATTCAGGCTCGCCCGAAAATTGCATAATTACGGCTTTATCCCAATGAAACACACCTTTCAGTCGTAGTCTTCTCCTAACCCAATCGTCAAAGCCATCGAAGTCTGCGCATTTATCGAGACGCGAAACACGGACACCATCCAAAAAGGCACGCAGACATCCCGGCTCTACACAGTGAAGAAAGAGGGCGGGGCGATCGGTGAGAGCACCGAGATAACCCCTAACAGGTATCGGGACATAGTCATCGGGCACAACGAATCCCTGCGGATTGCGCCATATTTCGGGATACGCGGCAAGAAATTCGCGTAAGTGTAGAAAATGGAGATCAAATGCTCGCTCTTCGTCAAAAATCGCCACTCGGAGTATCGACTCCATCCCTATGGCTGCAACGTCAAAGTCAGCTTGAAGATAGGCGACTACCTTTTCATGCAGTTCGGTCATAACGACTCAAGAGCGACTGGCCACAGACGTTCGTTGAGGCCGAGACGATTTATAAGGCATGGCTCAAGACCTATATTGCGGAGACTCGCAGACGCGGGGCCACGCCCGTGCTCGTCACGTCCATGGATCGCGCCGATCGTGTCACAGGCGCTCCCACGCCTGGCCTGGGTCTCTATCCGCAGGCAGTACGGGAGGTGGCAAAAGAGGATCGCGTCCGTCTCATCAAGACGGAATGCGATGAGTATTGTTCTGTATGAGTCGGCCGGTTCGGATGCTCCGCGCCTACTTGCCGATGGAACGCACTCCACTGCATACGGGGGTTACGAGTTCGCCAAGTGCATCGTGGATGGCATCGTCGATAGCCGCTTCGACCTGGCAAAGTTTATCGTTGCCGGCTTTGTGCGCTTCGATCCCAAACACCGGATAGCCTGCGTTCCCTGGATCTCGGCGCCATCTTCTGATCTGCGAGACGCGGTCATAAGTGAATCAGTCCGCGTTTGAGTCCTTCCACTACGGCCTGCGTTCTGTCCTCGACATTGAGCTTCGTCAGAACAACGCTCACATGAGTCTTTGCAGTGGTTTCGCGGATCTGTAGCAGATCGGCAATCTCCCGATTGCTCTTGCCGCGAAACATCAGCTTCAGCACCTCCTGTTCTCGTTGTGTCAGCACCGAGGCAGGCGTACGCGAGGACAACGTGTCGTTGACCACGCTTGGCAAGAACTTCTGTCCTGCCTGTACGCGTCTCACGGCATCGATCAGCGCACGTCGCGACATGCCTTTGACGATATAACCCATCGCTCCAGCGGCTAGCGCCTGGTGGATGTCTTCGTCCCCCTCGTAGGTCGTCAGGACAACGATGCGCACCTGCGGCGCTATGGCGACGATGCGACGGATTGCCGTGACGCCGCTGGCATCGGGCAGGCGAAGATCCATCAGGACGAGATCCGGGTTCTTCTCCTGAAAGACCCGCACGGCATCCTCGACGTTGCCGGCCTGCCCGATGACGGTCATATCCTCCTGCGAGTTGATCATCGCGGCCACGCCGAGGCGCATAAGGGGATGATCGTCCACGATGAGGACTCGGAGTTGATTTGCTGGGGCTTCGGCGAAAAGTATGTCGCTCTTCAGGTTAGACAAGGATCGCGCCTTTCAGCGAATGGATGGGCTTGAAGATCGCGCGCACGGTTGTTCCCTTGCCGGGCGCGGTCACCAATTCAAGAGTACCGCCGATACGCTTGAGACGTTCTCGCATGCCGAGAATGCCGTAATGTCCCGCATCGATGCAGGAGTCCAGATCGGCATCCAGGCCACAGCCAAAATCCACAATATCGAGGACGATCGATTCGCGACGAGCATGGATCGTCAACATCACCTCCGTGGAGCCGCTGTGCTGGATAGCGTTGTAGACCGATTCCCGCATCACCATGATAACCTCGTGCGCGACAGAGGCGGGCAGCAACATGGATCCGGCAGCATCGGTGCGTACCTGAATGGCTTTATGCTCGCTCATGGTCTGCCTGGCGAGGTCATGCATTGCGTCGATGAGATCGACGTCGGCCTCCGGGCCGTGGCGCATTGCCCAGACAGCCTGGCGCGCCTGGTTGATCGTGTCGACCGTAAGCTCGCGGGCGTGGTTCAGCAACTCGGCAGATTCGGTCCGAGGCGATTCGGCGCAGCCCTCAGCGGCCTCGAGCAGCGCGGAGATTCCGGTACAGCCTTGAATCACCGTGTCGTGCATCTCTCGTGCCAGACGCGCCCGCTCATCGAGCACGGCGTCGAATCGAAGACGCATCTGTCGCAGCCGAAGACGATACAGAAGCCAGCCAACGACGACGATGAAGAGCGCACAGCAGAGATAGAAGGTGCGGGTTTGATAGAAAAATGGAGCCTTGTCAAGTTGGAAGGAGTCCTGCGTGATCGATCCCGGCAGAGAAAGATCGATGATCTGTACGATCAAATGATAGGTTCCGGGTCTCAGATTGGTGTACGTGGCTACGGTGTCGGGACGTCCCTCGGTCCATTTGCTCTCGAAACCATCGAGCTTGTAGCGAAAACGGAGCGACTCCTGCGGACGCAGATAGACAGCGGAAAGACGGAAGCTGACGCGCAGCATCTCGGCCGGGATGCTGGTCTTGTGCCGCAGAGAGATAGCATGGCCATCGTCGCCGATCTGGAACACCATAACTCCTGGCGCCCATGCCGCGGGCCTCGACTTGGTCGGCTTCACCTGGGCAATGCCGCGATTCGATGGAAACCAGACCGTGTCGTCAGGCGCGAGATAGCCGGCGGGCTCGACGCCGCCATACATCTGAACGCCTTCCGAAGGGTTCACGTAAACGAGCGGTGTAAGGGCTACACGGGACGACGAGCGCACATCCATCTCATCCTCCGTCACGGAGAAGATCACGTTGGGCCCCGAGAGCCAGAACATCCCCTGCCTGTCCTGCAATATCTTGTAGATGCTGTTCGTGGGCAGGCCCTCGTCCGCGGTGAAGTGATCGATAGATCCTTCTCTCATGCGGTAGACGCCATGCTCCCGCGTGCCGAACCAAAGTGCACCCTGATGATCTTGCAGAATCGACCAAACCCTCTCCTTCGCAAGCGACTGAGTTGCGGTATTGCTCACGAACTGGCCGTTCTTCCATGCACTGAGTCCTCGGTCGGTTCCAATCCAGATCGTTCCGTCATGAGCTTCGAGCAGTGAACGCGTACTGGAATACACAAGTCCCGACGCCTCCGCCAGCCTGTGAACACCGGTCTCGTCCACCACGGAGACCCCATCCTCGGTGGCGATCCACATCTGCCCGCCACGTGTCTCCATGAAGCTTCGGATAGAGTTGCTCGTCAGTTGCGCGGGGGCTGTATAACTCCGGCTATCGCCGTCTGCGATGCGCCGTACGCCGCCGCCTTCAGTGCCCACCCAGAGTGCGCCGTCGTGGGCTCGATAGATAGTGCGCACATTCAGATTCGCAAAGCCCTTCGCGAACGGACGCACATTGCCGTCCTCAATCTCGAAGAGCTTCTGCGCTGCGACCCAGAGGTGGCCGGCGCTGTCGCCAGAGATCGTCTCGAAGCCGCGATCCTTCACCTCGGGAAGCGGAATAAAGGTGACTGGGCTGTTTTCCAGCCGCACGAGACCCGCATTCGTGCCAATCCACACCTGCTTGAAGTGGTCGCATACAAGGCTGAGGACGGTCTCGCTGGGAAGCAGTCCTGCGTCGAGGATTCGCGTGGATTGTCCGCGGCGAAGCTTCCACAGGCCATCGCCGACGGTGCCGGCCCAAAGCGTTCCATCCTCTGTCTCAAGCAGAGCCCGCACAATGGAATGAACCGCGGGAAAGCGTTCAAGCTGACCGTCGCGGAGATACGCGAGACCGCTGACCATCCCAAGCCACACTCCGTGATCGGCAGCGGGCAGCACGACCTGTATCCGGTCTTCGTGGCCGATGCCATGCAGTGGATGTAGTTGCACTTTGCCGTCGGACTCGATCGAGACAAGCCGCGATCCCCCGACCCAGATCCTGCCGTCATGATCCTCTGCGATCGATCTCACCGCCATCTCAGGGAAGGCCTCGCTTCCGTCGATCCTGTCCACGCGATCGCCGTTGCGCCGAAACAGTCCACGGTCCGTGCCGATCCAAAGCCGGTTATGCGAATCGAGGACAACCGCGCGAACGAAGCCGTTCGTCAACCCTTCCTTGACGGAGTACTCATGGGTCCGCCGGTTCATGAGGTGGATCAGCCCATTGCCCTCAGTGCCGATCCAAAGAGTGCTGTCCTTCATCGGGAAGAGCGCTGAAACGCTGTTTGTTTCGAGCGGCTTGGAAAGACCGATGTCATGCCAGCGAATCCTCAACCCGCCGGTCTTCGCCAGTCCACCCGTAGTGCCGATTATGATGGAGCCATCGACGCTCTCCGTAAGGACCTGTACGGTATTTTCAGGAAGCCCATCCGCGACTGTCCAGAGTGTACGGGCATAGGTCACGGTATGCGCCGGCTGCTGCGATAAACAATGCAACGTCGAGACAAGCCACAGCACCAGCACGCTCACGAAGCCGAGGCGTGCCCGTGGTGCTGGGCGTTCTTTCATCCTGTGTCTCATCCGGCGCGCACGCTCCTGGTTTTCAGGCCAACCCATTGTAACGGCTGATGTACGACATAGACAGTCAGGAAGATCGCAGGCATCTCCTCCGAATGGAGGAGATCAAGGATGCATGTGCAGTGATAGTCTCGTGTCTTGGAATCGCCTCTACAACATCGGCGTGAGCATCAAGCCATGCGCCACTCGTAAAAGAATAGCCAGGACTGTCCCGCCCGTAATTCGTCGTCTTCGAGGAGTCTGCTCTCTATGCTTCGCCGCGACCTCATGAAATTCGCACCGATGGCGCTTGCCACCGGCGTCGGCTATACCTCGATTGCGTCGGCAGGCGAGAATCCTATCGCTGCGAATCCTTCCGCCACCTTCAACGTGCGCGATTTCGGCGCAACCGGTGACGGCAAGACGGTGGACACGCCAGCCATCAATCGCGCGATTGAGGCTGTGGCTGGAGCTGGAGGCGGTACGCTCATCTTTCCGGCAGGCTCCTACATGTGCTTCACCATTCGCCTCCTCTCGCACGTCGATCTTTACCTTTCGCGAGGTTGCATCATCGTAGCCGCAGACTCGCCGAAGAAGGGTGAGGCCACCGGCTATCGTGGCGGCACATATGATCGAGCGGAGCGCGAAAGCCCGTGGATTCCCTACCAGGACTATGGACATAACCACTGGCGCAATTCTTTGTTTTATGCGGAAGGGCAGCACGACTTTGGCGTCTTTGGCCCGGGCCTCATCTTCGGCAAGGGACTCTCCAATGGCTCGCACGGCGGTCGCGGCGGCTTCGATGGATTCATTGCGGAACAGGCCGGGGTCGGCAATAAGACCTTTGGACTCAAGAACTGCCACCGTGTTCTGCTCCGCGACTTTGTCATTCTCAAAGGCGGGCACTTCGCCTTGCTGGCCACTGGCGTCGACAGTCTGACGATCGAAAATCTGTTGGTGGATACAGATCGAGATGGCTTGGACATCGACTGCTGCCGCAATGTGCGTGTCTCCAACTGCACCATCAACTCCCCGTGGGACGATGCGATCTGCCCGAAGTCCAGTTACGCCCTCGGCTACCAGAGGCCGACCGAGAATGTAACCATTGCGAACAACTATGTCACGGCTGGCTTTGAAATTGGCAGCGTTGCAAATGGTACTTGGAAGAGGTTTCCCGACGACACGGATGTCATCCGCGAAGGGCGCATCAAGTGCGGTACGGAATCGAACGGCGGATTCCGCAACATCACCATCACGGGCAATGTTATTGAGGCCTGCAAAGGGATTGCACTGGAAAGCTCGGATGGAGCTCTGATCGAGGATATCGCCATCACGGGCAATACCATGCGGGATATCATCGACGCACCGCTCTTCCTTTGCCTTAATCGCCGAGAACGCAACCCGAACGAGACCGCTCGTGCAGGCAGCCTGCGCCGCATCCTGATCTCGAACCTTGTATGCCACAACGCGGATGCGTCTACGTCTTCAATGATTACCGGGATTCCCACAAACTGCATCGAAGATATAAAAATAGCGAACTGTTACCTGGGCCATAAGGGCTTGCCCAAGGTCATGCGCGTCGGGTTCGGACAGAAGATCGCGCCGATGCCGGATTGGCGCACCATCCAGACGCCGGAGCGTGAAGATGGATATCCGGAGCCGTTGCAGTATGGTCCCACACCGGTGCATGGATTTCTCATCCGTCATCTGCGCAATCTGGAGATGTCTCATGTCGAGATCGCGCCGGCCAATGCAGACCCACGTCCGGCGTTCCGCTTGGAAGACGTGCATCGTGCCGACTTCTTTGCCATCACCGCCCCGCCGCAGGAAAACTTTTCTCTGCATAACGTCACGGACTTCCGGCTTGCGTGGTCGCGGGCGGCGAAAGATACGGCGATCGCGCACGCAGAGCATCAGACGCTGTAGCTCTGACGGCACGGCAGAACGAGGTAGATGCGTGCAGAATCAGGTATGGCGCGATACCCTCAGCCGTACTCCGGAGCTGGCCAATTCGCGATCCCCGCGGTTGATGGGCGTTCGCTGCTGCAACTCATATCGTCCTGTTGCATTCTGCTGGATGTATCCGCGTTCGACGCAGGTGCGAAGGATGCGGTAGAGCGTCGATCGGGAGGTAGATACCGTTCGCTCCAGCTCGCGAATCAGGATGCCTTCGGGTCTCGCTCTCACCGCCTCCAGAACATCGCAGGTCCTCATCAAAGCGGATACATGGTATCTTCCGCGATCTGTCGTGATGCCGCGGCTTGACGACGGGAGCAGCACGTTGTCTCGTGCAAATATCCCATAGATACCGGACTCGATCTCTCGCAGATACTCGCGTGCGACGCAGGTTCTGACGATCCGGTAAAGCGTGCTTTGCGGAATTCCGCTCTCCTGCTCCAACTCGCGCAGCCGCATCCCGCAGGACCTTCGATGCAGCATTTGCAACACGTCGAAGGTCATCAGCACCACTGGAATCGTGTCGTCCTGATGGTGCACCTCCTGCAGCTTCCGGGAAGGCTCGGGGATGGAGACACACGGGAGACGGTATTCTCCCGTCTCTGACAGCTCCGCATATCCGCGGAACACAAAGGTCTGGAGCACGCTGTAAGCGGTGGTCTTCGGAGCTCCGGTCGCCTCGATCAATTCGCGAAGACGCATCCCCTGCGAAGAGGCGTGAAGCGCCTCCAGCAAGTCGAACGCTGTCCTCAAGATCGGAATGATGGAATACTGCTGAGAAATGATCTTGGCTCTGGACGGATACGCTGCCCGAAGAAGGCCGGGTGTCTCCGATTGAATGAACTGTGTCTGTCCACTTGCCATCGTGTTTCACGACTCTTTCATTACAGCATCGGCTACTTTCAGGATAGCGAGAAGGGCGCAGCATGGACCGCCGCGCCCTGTCGAATCATGCGGTCTTCCCTGCCGTTTGCGCGTTAAGGCCTTACGCCGATCTTTGCGTTCTTGATCATCAGCGAGGTTGGCGTGACCACCGGCGCCGCGACGCCCACAAGGTAGGCGATCGTGCTGTTGCCCGTGTTCTCCAGCCAGACGTTACCTGAAAGATCGATGCGAGGCTGCGTAGGCTTGAGCCACGAATCTGCCGCACCGAAGCCGTAGAGCGCTGAAGATGAGCCGGACGGAGAGAGCGGAGTAATGACCGGCACGCTATTGGTGACCACTGCGGAGAACTCCGAGAGGCCGCCGGTGACAGTGGAAGAACCTGGATTATTCGCGACCCAGATATTTCCAGCTCCGTCGATGGCTACGCCTGCACCGCCGTATAAACCGCCCTGGCCTATGCCCGCGCCCGCAGCGAACTGAGTGACTGTCGGCGAGGTAACGGCGCCGGTCCCCGGAGCGACGATGTACTCCAGGTATCCGTTCGTGCCCCACATATTGTTATTCGCGTCGATCGTCCCGTTCAGGACGCAGGTTGTCGGCGTGGTCGCGCTAAGCGAGACCTGCGAAGCGGCGTATTGAGCCGTTGCGGTCGGATAGGTGCCACCCGCAGCGGCAAGCGTGCTATCCGAACGGAAGATCGAGCCGCAGGCGTTCAGAACTCCCCAGGCAAGTTGGTTCGAAGATTGGTCGATGCCGCCGGCAAGGAAGTAATTGCTTGACTGCCTTCCCATGCCCCCATAGAAGGTCGAGTAAGCGGGTGTGCCTGCTGCGAGCAGCTCGCTGAAGTAGTAACGGTTGGTGGTTGCACCCGAAACATAGTTCGGTATGTCATTGAAGTAAAGGTTGTTATTGCCGTCGATCATGATATCTCCGACGGAGGCTCCGACCACATAGCCAGAGGCAACGCCCGCAGGCGTGATCTGAACGAGCGGCGATTGCAATGAGCCCGCATTGGGCGCCCCGGTCCCGCCAGAATTGGCGCCGCTTGAAGTATAGAAGCCCGCATACCAGGCGTTGTTGGTGGTGTCGACCGCAATTGCGTTCGACTTGGCACCGCCCAGGTTCATCGTCGTCGCCCCGGTATAGGTGGAGAAGCCCCAGCCGCCGGAGATCGGCGTACTGGTCACAGGCGCGATGAGCATCTGCCCTGCGGGATTGTACTGCGTGACGTAGCCCGCGCTGCCGGATGCGCCCCCGCCCTGCGCATACCAGACGTTGCCGTTGGAGTCGAAGGCAAGCTGCGGATACTGGGTAAGGCTCACAGCTCCGCCGCTGCTCGCCCACTTCACCTGGATCGTGGCGTCGGTAGGTGTGGTTGCGGTGTACGGCTGAAACGGTGCGTCTGCGGAGATGTTTGTCCACAGCGAGGAAAGGTAGGTGGCCGAGGCAGTCGAATGCGGCCAGTAGGTGGTGACAGCAGCGCCGGAACTATCGGTTGACCCGCTATACAACTGCGGATTGGGCACGCTGAGCATGTTGTAGGCTGCCTGCACCGTGTCGACCGGGACGACCGCGCCGCCGCCCTTCATCAGCGTGGCGAAGGTCAGGACACCGCTCGATCCCGTGCAGAGCGATCCTGTGCTGTCGTTGATGCATAGCGCAAGGATATCCGCCAAGCCGTTGATCTTGCTGGCATCCGGCGTGATCGTGGTGGTGTAGGTGGTCCCGTTGAAGGTTGCGGTCGATGTGCTGACGGCGCTGCTGCCGCTCGTGATGTTGGCCAGGTTGCCGGCCTGGGTGAAGGCGTTCGCCATGCCGATGACGTTGCTGGCTGGCGCGCCGATCGTCCAGGGCACAGTGCCGGTGCCGATATACGGGGCCGTCGCCGAGGTGTTGATGCTCATGAACTGCTGGAGAGCCGTCACGGCCGCGATCGTTGTCACCTCGTTCAACTGCAGGAATAGTGCGCCGGTCGCGGCGCCGCACGGTGTGGGGAGAGCCACCATCTCTGCCGCGGAGCTGTTGTTGCCTCCGCCGGGGTTACCGCCCGTTGCGGTCAGGTACAGATACTGGCCCGTGCTGCATGGGGAAACGCCTTGCCCGTTATCCAGGCTGAAGAAACCGCTTGAGTCGGTTGTGGTCTGAGCGATCTTCGTAGAACCCGTGCCGTACGACCCGGTGGTTCCCGCCGCCCAGAGGACGACCGTGGCGCCGACCACCGGCTGCTGACCGCCATGCACGGTTCCGCCGAGACCGCTGGCAGCCGCATTACTGTGGATCGCCGACGCAACGGTTGCGGTGGAATGCATGCCGCATCCGCTAAGAAGCGCTGATACCGGCAGCAACGCGGCCAGCAGGTAAACCTTTTTGCCACGCAGAATATGGGCGTACATCATGTATCCTCCGATATTTCTTTCCGCATTGTCTTGGCGGATCTTCGAGTTAGCTCGTGCGTTAAGTCCGGGTCGTACCGACGTGTCCTGTGATCGCACAGGGAGCGGTCGCTGACGCGAAACAGCGTGCCAGACCACTTTGGGGGATAAGCCGAACGATTTTCGACGACACCGGAACTCTACGGCAGAACAACATCCTCTCGTATCCTCCGAATGGCAGAGGCCGAACGTAATTTTTATCCTGCATACTCATGCTGTCTTTGGACGACGACCTCGTGGCGGGCTATCTCGCCGAACCGTCGTCGCCCGACTTCTCGGAGGCCCTACCCCGTGACAAAGCGCCTGCTTCTCCTGCTGCTCGCCGCGAGCCTGTACTCTGCACCTGTCCGGGCTAATGTGCCTGGAGGAGATGGAGACCGCGCACCGGTCAAGCTGCACGTGCATGGAGAGATCTACGAGCTTACAAACGGTAACGTCTCGGTCGAGATTGACGGTCCGTCGGCGGGAGTCGAATCGTTCAAGTACCACGGCGCCGAACTTGTGAACAAGGACGGTAAGCATGGACATATGTACTGGTCCATGGATGGTGGCGCAGACTATCAGAACCCCTCGCACGCGAAGTGTTCCGTGCGCGTGCAAACTGCCGAGACGGTCGATGTCGGATGCAAGGTAACCTACGCAGGGTCGCAGCCGCATGCCTTCGACATCGACATCCATTACGTTCTGCGCCGCGGCGCAACCGGCCTCTATGTCTATGCGATCCTGAGCCATCCCGCGAGCTACCCTGCGACAGGAGTCGCAGAGTGGCGGATGGTTTGGGATACGCCAACCATTCACGACCATTTCCTGCTGGAAAAGATCTTTATCGACACCGCACGCAGCGGTCCTATCCCCACGCCCTACGACATCTCGCAGAAGACGCATACGCCGATCAAAGAAATATCCGTCTTTCACACGGGCCTCTTCAACGGAAAAATGGAAAGCAAGTATAGCTATAACGCGACGTACAACGAGATAGGCACCTTCGGATACGCCAGCGACGTCAACAAGCTCGGCGCATGGATTGTCATGGGCGGCTTCGAGTATTACAACGATGGCCCGCGAAAGAACGATCTGACGGCGGTCGAAGGCGAGATGACCCACCACTTCGGCCGCAACCACTATGGCGGCACTTCGATCAAGGTGGAACAGGGCGAGGAATGGGCAAAAATCTTTGGCCCTTTCCTCCTCTATGCCAATGCCGGTGCGCCGGCAGATCAGCTTTGGAAGGACGCGCAACTTCAGGCAGCCACCGAGCAGAAGGCATGGCCCTATGAGTGGATGGCTGGTGTACCCGAATACCCACTGGAGAACCAGCGTGGATCCGTCTCTGGAAAATTGTCGCTGAAAGATCCATTGAAACCGAAGCTGACGACGGCAGATGCTTGGATAGGACTCGCTCAGCCTCCGGAGGGGAAAGACTTTCAGAATGAAAGCAAGAACTACGAATACTGGGCACGAGTGAAGCCGGACGGAAGCTTCACAATCCCGCACGCCAGACCGGGAACCTACAAGTTATACGCGTTCGCGAATGGCGAGCCCGATGTCTACGAACACGACGATGTGAAGGTTACCGCCGGTACAGACACAGATGCCGGGGAGCTCCAGTGGGACATTGCACGCACCGGCTGGCTTGCCTGGGAGATAGGCGTCCCCGACCGTGACTCGCGGGAGTTTCGGCACGGAAACAACTACTTTCAGCCCTTTCTCTACAAGGGATTCACGGCGGAATTCTCCAACCCGCTCGTCTTCCACATTGGCAGTAGCCTGCCTGCACGCGACTGGAACTACGCGCAGTCCAACTACCAGCCGCCGCAAGGGTCGCCCGCACCTTGGCCATGGCAGATCGACTTCACACTACCGTCCGGTCTATCCAGGGATGGGTCGGCCGAGTTGACGGTCGCGCTCGCCGCGGCAAATAAGGCAATGCTGCGCGTCTCGGTAAACGGAACGAGCGAGGGGGAATGGACGCCAGAGAACAACAGCGGCAACGGCCTGTTGAGACAGGCGTCGCATATGAAGTACAGCCTGCATCGTTTCGCCATCCCGATGGCTGCTTTGCATGAAGGCAGGAACATGATCGAGTTACTCCAGACCAACTGGAAGGCGGACGACAACTACCTTTCGTACGACTATCTCTCCCTTGAGATACTTGGGAAAAAGCCATGAACCGTAGGAACCTATCGACCACCCGCCACTCGGCTCTGTATCTCTTCTCGTTCATCCTGATCGCGGTGTCTTCCGGTTGCGGTAAAGGATCGACAGCATCAGCTCCTCCCATGACCACGGCACCTGTTATCTCCATCAGCGCCGCCAGCCTTGCCTACAGCAATGTCCTGACCGGATCGACTGCCACGCAAGCCGTGACCATTGGCAACAGCGGAACCGCGCCCCTCAACTTTGCAGGCTTTACCATCGCGGGATCGGCCGCGTCCAGTTACTCCGTGAGTACGACATGTGGGACTCAACTGGCGGTCGGCTCTACGTGCGTCGTCTCAGTTGCCTTCACGCCCGTGCTTGCGGGCGCTTACGCTGCCACGCTGAATATCGCGGACAACGCCGGCATCTCGCCGCAAACCGTAGCGCTTAGCGGGACTGCTGTAACTCCTCCTCCGTCACTCGGCTTAAGCGCCCAGACTCTCAGCTTCACCCAGCCGGCCCAATCCACCAGTGTGGCGCAGACACTCACGCTGACCAACACCGGCGGCCAGACACTTACGATCGCAGGCATTGCCCTACCCTCCACGAGTCCCGCGAACTTCACCATCTCTTCCATGACCTGCGGCAGCTCCCTGGCTATCAACGCAAGCTGTACCGTATCGGTTGTCTTCACGCCTTTCCTCTCGACGTCCTATACGTCTTCGCTCACCATCAGCACGAACGCCAACGTGCCTGTGAAGGTCATCCCGATCAGTGGCACAGGCGCCGGAACGCTTTCGATCAACACCTCGAACGCCAACGACTGGGTCATCACGACGGGAGCAGTGAAGCTCGATTGGAACTCCACGACCGGTCGCATCTTCAGCGTGCATCTTACCGGTTATTCAGACGAACTCGTCGACACCACGACAACCCAATATGGACAACCCGACGGGCTCTACATGGACAACACCGGAACCGGCTCCGGAACGACGACCTCGGGCTACGTCCAGACCGGATCCTATATCGACTGGTGGATCACAACCCAGTCGAACTCCGCAAACGCCTTCACCTCTACAAAGCACTTCATCGTCAGCGCCAACGATACAGGCTTTCACGTCTTCTCCTCCGTCGCTCACAGCGCCTCGGACATTGCGGGAGGGCTAGGCCAATGGCAGTATGTCTTTCGCGTCAGCAAGACGCTCTTCACCGAGACCTACACCGTCAACGGCAGCTTGGGCAACATCGGCGTGCTCGACGTTCCACTCTACTCGCCCACTCTTCCGGGACTTGACGACCCCGGCCGCGCGGTGCAGGACGCAACGGTGGACCTTCATGGGCTTACCCTTCCCGCGGGCTTCAGGCGGCAGTTCTACACCAAGTACGATCACGCGGGCTACGAATATCTGCATCGCGAGCATGGCATCTACGGCTCACAGTATGGCGCCTGGTTGCTGGTTCCGCGCAGTGAGACGCTCTCCGGCGGACCCACGAAGCAGGATCTATTCTTCACGGGCAATCTCTTGATGATGGAGGCCTTCTCCGGACACCTCGACAACAACCTCAGCTACACTCCGCCCCAGGGCGTCGATTCGAGCCGGCTCTTCGGTCCCTATTATTTTCACTTCAATGCTCTCAGCAGCGCGAACCCCACCGGGGCATCCTTGTACGCAGAGGCCGCAAAATTCGAGCCGTACTTCGATCAACTCTACGACGCCGACAGCGCCCTGCAGGATGTGGGATACGCCGCCTCCACAGCCCGAGGTTCAGTCGCTGCGGCGATTCAGGGGGGAGGCTCAGCCACGCCCTATGCTGGGTGGACCGTACTCAGCGATCCGAACGAAAACTTCCAATACTCAAGCAACGGCTATCAGTATTGGGTGAACGACAACGCTGCAGGCAATCAACCCCTCGTCGGCGTTATCCCGGGAACCTATCGACTTTCCTCCTATGTGCTCGGGCAGTGGGGTGAGCTTCGGCTAGATGGAGTCCAGGTCGTTGCGAACGTCACGACCACGCCTGCAGGGCTGACCTTCACTCCCGAGAACTTCGGCACTGCGCCACCGGTCTGGACCATCGGCACGCCGGATCGCTCTGCCCATGAGTTTCTGCACGGTCACGACACAGATGGCAGCGACCTCAAAAACTACTGGGGCGCCTACAACTACTGGGCCGACTTTGCCAGCACCAAAGGACAGGAGATCTATTACGCGACCGCGGTCGGAAGCACACCTGCAACCAACGACCTCAACAAGATCAACTACACCTGGTGGCAGACATTCGATCCTGGCCTCTACGCTGGGGTGTACAACGCGGCTGATACCACCTCCGATGGATACCAGTATGCCCTTCCGTCGTATGTGTCGAACGTAACGGCTTCGGTGCCCGCAGTCATGATTCACTTCACCTCAACTGCTGCACAACTGGCGCAGGGCAGGTATGCCGTACTGTCGCTCGGGCTCGCCTCAGCCGAGGCAAGCGTCGTCGCCACTCTCAACGGCCACGCACTCACATGGCGGCTTCACAACGCAAGCGACGCAGGCATACGCAGCGGCCTTTCGGGGACATATCAATGGGTCGCGTTCCAGTGGGATGCATCGCAACTCAGCGCGGCCGGCGCGGACAATGTGCTGACACTTGGTGTGAGCCAGCCACAGGGCGTGCAGCCGGACGCGTTGCGCTTCGAGATCACCAGCACATCCGCAAGCCCTGCCGTCACCAACTGGCACGACTACGACTGGCTCTACGGCTCGCAATCCATAACCGCCGACGATTCAGCGGCCAACAACGGAAAATAAGGGCAATGCCGCATGTCGAACACGCGGTCTTGCCCTTTCAAAGCGGCCCAAGCTTTACTGGGTCATATCTGCGGTTCCGATCTTGCCGGTCTCCGCGTCGCGAACAACCACGCGATATCGAGTTGCTCCCTGCGCGTCGAGAGGAGACAATAGAAACAGAGCCTTCTGATCGCTCCCCTGCATCTGCCCTGCCGCTTCGGCTGAAAGCTCGTCGGAGCTGTGAGCGACTGCCTTTCCCTTGCGAGAGAACGCTACCAGCATCACAGTGATCTCCGCCCTCGACTTACCGGCAGAGGTCGTCATCCAACGCAACTCCGATGCCGGCACACCTAATTTAAAACCTTTGTCCGCCTTATCGAGCGTGACATTCAGGCCGTTATAAACGATCTGGCTGAGTGCGGCCTTTCCCATCTCCGCCTCCAGTTGTGCTTTCTGCTCGACGGGCTTCTTCGCGGCGATCTCCTTCGCCGGGTCCACGTCGGGCATGGCATAGTAGCCGTTGCGCGTGGTCGCTGTCAGGCCGGGCGTCGACAGTTTGATATGAATGCGGCGATACTTATCGGGGTCCAGACTAAGGTCCGTGGGTGTGTAGCTCAGGGTGTAGTAATGCGAACCCTGGGTAACCTGCTCCGATAACTCGGCATCGATGTCGTTGCGTGAGAAGAGTGCCGTGCCGCCGGTAGCGGGCGCAAGCGTCGAGAAGTTGATTTCATCCGCAAAGGGCTGGCCATTGTTCTGGCTTACGAAGTTGTCGAGATCGTCGGAGAGCGTTGGGAGACTCGTCAGGCTCGACTCGGGATCGATAGTGTAAAGGGTGATTCTCGCCTTCAGCAACGACTGCGTAAGAGACTTCATAGCATTCTGAATCTTCGTCTCGGAGTCCGCATCCAGTTTGGTCACGTCGACGCCCGGAAACCCTTTGCCGACCCAGATGACGGTCTTCCTGCCCGGTGTTCCGCGTGTCGCCTGCGTCATCTGAAGCAGCGACGCAAGGGACTGACTCAGACGCTCGAAGGCGATCTCGCTATTATTGCCGCCACGCATGATCTTCCAGGGAAAGTCCGGCTGATGCTTATGCAGCGCCGCTAGGATCGCGGCACGATCCTGGGTAAAGTCGCGGATCACCTCGAATGCGGTATTGGTTGCCGCCAGCAGCGTCGTTGGCTGCGCCAGGACGGGCCCCTGCGCATTGAGGTACTTCTCCATACGATTCCTTGCGTAGGCCATGTCCTCAAAGTTCGAATTCAGTTCATCCAGCACAAGCATGGTGACCGGTGCTCCCGCAACCTTCGGCAGGTCGGCCGTCGACTGTACCAACAGCTTTCCTGGCGAGGGCATGACATGAGCTTCGGGCCTTTCGAAACTGGTGATGCGCTGTGGCAAGAGATCCTCAAGAAGGGTGAAGTCTTCCTTCTTCAGGTTGTCGACCGTCCTGCCTTTGGCATCCGTCACGACGACGTCCAGCACGACCGTGCGAACGGTCGTACGCAGACGATAGGGCTCTTCGGTCGCGGGTTCGGTCTGCGCATACGCAATGCGGCCCGAGATCATCGGGCCGCATAGGAGACTGCATACGATGATGAAAAAAGGCGTGCGCATCGCAACCACGATGCCCCTGGAAGTGATGACCATGAAGATGAATGCCTCCGAATGTGTGAGTCACGAGGAGGGGCTGCCAGGGCTCCCTCCTCGTGCGACCTTACTGGAAGGTCATCTGAGTAGGAGTGACATGGTTGATGCCGCCCGTGCCGGTCGTTACGATGTTCACCGTGTAAGTTCCTGGCGGTGTGGCGATCGGCAGATGACTGCCGCACGCTGTCAGAGACGCTCCGAACATGCAGAGCAACACGATGCCGAGCAGACCCCGCATGCCGGCGCTCCGAAGCAGACGTCTGCCGCGACCGAAGCTCGCGAAGCCCAGCATCGATAACAGCGGTGTGAGAAACAACGCGCTGAACTGGATGAGCGCGTCCTTCCTTCTCAGCCCGGATACCTGGAAGCCGGCTTGTGCATTGACGGTCAAGGTCATCGTCTGGGGCGTGGTCGTGCCATCCAGCGTCACTGGGTTCGGCGCGATCTCGCAGTCTGCAAATACCGGGAGATTGGAGCACGATGCCTGCACGTAGCCGAAGTAAGAACTGGTGGTCACGATCGAAAGCGTAGCCTTTGTCGGCGTTCCCACCGTCACTACCAATGGGTTCGGGTTCATCGAGACCGTGTAGTCCCCGGGGTAAACTCCCGACGACGGCGCGACAAAGATCCGAAAGCTGCTCTGCGAAGAAGGAGAGTAATAGTTATCTCCCGAGTACGCTGCCGTGATCGTATAAATGGCGCCCGGAGCCGGGTTAGACCACGCATACGTCGCCGAGCCGGAGACAACCGACGATGTGCCGAGCAAGACGCCGTTCGCCGAGAAGGTAACACTGCCTCCCATGGTTGCAACGACTCCCGCCGGAGCCGTCGAAGCGATGTTGGCTGTCAACGTCGCCGACGCTCCCGAGGTCGCCACATACAGCACGATGACCGGATTGGAACTCACGGTCACGGAAGTCGCATTGCTCGTCACGACGGCTTTGATGGTGGAGCTCGTGCTCGCCTGGTTGTTGCTGTCTCCCTCGTAACTGGCCAGAATAAGGTCGGAGCCGGCAGGAAGTTTATAGGTCGTAAGCGTCGCGGTGCCGGTGCCGTCAAGCGTCGCGGTGCCGATGATGACCACGCCATTGCGGAAGACGACTGTTCCAGTCGGCTGCGACACAGCAGAGCTCACCACCGATTTCAAGACCACGTTGCTCCCAGCCGCAACGTTCGTCGACGAGAGACTAAGCGTCGTGCTGGTCGCCGCCTGCAATGTAGTAAACGAGGTAGAGGCGACGCTTGCATCGAAGTTGGCGTCGCCAGTGTAGCTGGCCGTCAGGCTATGCAGGCCCGCCGACGGATTGAGTGTCAGGGTAGCGGTGCTGCCCGTGAGAGCCACTATCTGCACCACGCCGTCGAGACTGAACAGCACCGAGCCCGTCGGTGTGCCGGAACCGGCTGTGACCACGGCTGTTGCCGTAACCTTCGTGCCGTAGCTGTAACCTACGGTCGGCTGCACCGGCACAACCGAAAGCGTGATGCTCGTCGGTGTGTACGTGCCCACAGTGACTGTCATCGGGGCAGAGGTTCCGCTGGCATACACGGTGTCGCCGGGGTAGGTGAAGGTGATCGTATGTGCGCCCACGGCGAGAGTCGATACCGAGATAGCTGCGACACCGCTCTGAAGCGTACCCGCGCCCAGGACGGTCGCGCCGTCGAGGAACGTGATCTTGCCGGTAGGAAGAGGAAGCCCCGTAACGCCTCCGGCAGACGCGATCAGGGTAAGTGTTTGTCCAGCAGTGATGTCTTTTGCGCTGCTTGAAAGCGTGAGCGTGGCAGCCGCGCCGGCGACCGTCACGGTAGTCGTAACCGGGGTGACGACGGGCGCATAGCTGCTGTCGCCCGCGTAAGTCGCGCCCAGGATATGAGCGCCCGCGCTCAACCCGCTGCTTAGCACGAAACTCGCGCTGCCGGAGGACAGCTCCTGCGTCTGTGTCAGCGCGCCATCAACCAGCAGCGTCACCGCACCTGTGGCAGCCGAGGCAGCACTTACTTTGACGGTGATTGCCTGCGTGGGCTGAGGCGCGCTCGGCGAAGCCGAAATTGCAAGGCCCGCGGATTGTGTGGGAGACGTACCCGACAGAGTTGCAGTCAACTTCGCCTGTGGCGTATACCGCAATTGGGTCGGAAGCTGCAATACCTCAGTGCGAACTCCCGGCAGGGCTGTGCTGCTGAGCTGAACTCCGAGGTAGCAGTTGAGACCCGGCATCGGCGCGTCGAGAAACGTGCACGACGGAATATAGCTGGGCTCGCCTGTGACGTTTGCATTCAACAGAAAGTCGTCGACATCCCCAAGATTGACGAGCCCGGCGTTATACGCAGGGGTCTGGTTGCCTGTGTTGGAAATTGTGAGCGCGGCGCCTGTGTTGGAGGCATTCACAGTCGCACCGGCAAAAAACGCTGAAGGCGCTGAACGCGAGATCGTATTGAAGTTCCAGCCAGCGGACGGTGCGGTGGAGATATTCGGAAAGGTCACGATGTTGCCATACTGATCGATCGCCAGACTGAAATTCTTATTCCCGCCAACCTTCTGCTGATGGCCCGTGGAGAGCACCCCACCTTCATTCGGAATACGAAGGTTTGTGGTCTGGCCGTTATCCGTCACATAAAGACTGCCCGACGCGTCGAAAGCAAGACCCCAGGGCGAGTTATAACCGGTGCCCACCGTGTAGGGCGCCGCGCCGGTGGCGGGAGCGTACCAGACCGTGTCCCCGGTCGAACTGGAGTCCGTCTCCGCCAAATTGCCAAACAAATCGACCGCTACGCCTGTGTTGCTTGCTGCGATGCTGGTCAGAATCTGCGTAGATACGCCGGCCGGACTGATCTTGTACAGCTTCTTGTTCCCTGCGTCTCCCAGAAAAATGAAACCGGCGACGTCGACCGCGATGGTTCTAGGCTTGCTGAACCCCTTCGCTAATGTAACCATGTCGGCG
Organism: Granulicella rosea; assembly: GCF_900188085.1. GTDB lineage: Bacteria > Acidobacteriota > Terriglobia > Terriglobales > Acidobacteriaceae > Edaphobacter > Edaphobacter rosea. Next base: position 336,775 of record NZ_FZOU01000004.1, on the reverse strand, counting down.
ACATTCCATGTACCGTTCTCGTAGGGGACCATCACGACCGTGCCCGCGCTGACCGCCGGCATCAACAGATCGCCGGCCCCATTGATAGCGACGTCGTCCATGGAAGCTGCCGGATTCACGATGACCGGCTGAGAACCATCGATCGGAAACTCGATGATGTGATCGGAGAGGCTGTCCGCGATGAACAAATTGCCGGCCGCATCGAAGCGGCCGCCATGCGGCTGATCGAGCGGAGTGGGATAGGGATTCGTCACGGTCTGATTTGGATAAAGAGGCGTGGTAGCCGTGGCGGGAGCAACACTGGCCGTGGTAGCCGTGGCAGGATCGAAGGTCAACATAGGACCCAGGCCGCCGCCACCTACAAAGGTTCGCGCGAGGACCTTGTTACTTGCATCGTAGAAGACGATAGCCCCATATCTCGGCCCTGGAAACTGTGGCGTGAAGGTGACGTCTATCGTACAGGAGTTGCCTGCGCTGTACGCGGTTCCCGCCTTGCAACTGCCGCTTCCGGCGTCCAGATAATCGAGCCCGGTCAAGCCTGTCGTAACCACCTTGATCGTCGCCGGCGTAAGCGCGCTGGTAAAAGTGATGTTGACCGGAAGGACCGCGCTGGTCTGGTTCACCTGCACAAGACCGAAGTAAGCTGCACCGATAGAAAGATGCTGCACGCTGCTTCCACCGGCGACATACAGGCTGCCCCGCGTATCGACGGCGATGCTTGTCGGCGCGCTAAGGGTGAAAGGCAGTGTTGTCTGGCCTGTGTTTGCCAGACCGGCGCTATAAACGATCTCTTTGATGACTCCGTTGTTGGTATCCGCGATATAGAGGTTTCCCGCCGGATCGACGGCCACGCCGCTCGGCGCGTTGAGACCCGTGCCAAGCTTCACCGAAGTGCCTCCCGCCGGCAGGTAGACGATCGCATTCGCGCCGGAGTCGGCGACATAGACGCCGCCACGCGTATCGACCGCAATCTGCTTCGGCGCCACCAGGCCGCTCAGCAATACAGTCTGCGCCGTCGCAGTGATCTTCACGACCTGCTTGTTGGTCGCGTCCACGGCATAGATGTTCCCCGAAAGGTCGACCGCTACGCCTGTGATGTTGCCCAGGCCAGTACCGAGCGACACCGGCGTGTTCGCGTTCAACGCACCGTTGGCATACGCATACTTGTAGACTACGCCCGCAGCGCCGGAGGCAGCATAAACGTTCGAGCTGCTATCGACGGCAACTTGGCTGCCGCCGTTGAGACTGGCACTCACCAGCGTCGTATTGGACCCGTTTGCGCCCGGAAGCTCCTGCACAAGGCCGTTCGCCGAGTCGGTGTAATAAAGATTACCGAACTGATCGACGGCGACACCGGTTGCGTTGCCAAGTCCACTCGCAACACTCACCTGCGAAGACGCCGTCGTCTGTGCCGATGCCACGTTTACCGTGCACACGCATGCGAGAATCAGGGACGCTAAAGCTGTAATTTTCTTCCACACCATGATCATCAACTCCAAAACTCTTGTTGCAGATTTCGCTCGACGGATATGCTCTGGCAGTTAGAAGTTCAGGATGAGACCAGCTTGCATATTCCGCGGAGCGTTTGCGGCTCGCACCGCCAACGATTCGCTATCGGTCGTCGCCGAGGTCGCGGTCGCACCCGTCGCCGTGTAGAAATCCGGCGCGTCGACATTGAGGTATACGCCATTGAAATTCGGGTGATTCAGTGCATTGAACGCGGAGATACTCAGCGTCAACCGGTAGCGTTCCGTCACGTTGAACGTCTTTCGTGTCGAAATATCGAAGGTCCATAGATTGGGTCCGACGATGATGCCCTTAGGCGTCGTTCCATTCTGGCCGACTGCAGGGTCCGAGAAGTTGACGATGTGACCCGGATTGACGATATCGACCCAGCGTTTCGCGGTATGCGGATAGACGATCGGGTAGCCGGCGTAATTCGCACGTCCTGTCACGCCCAACGCGTCTGTGCCGCTGGGCGTGTTGTAGGTGCCGCCCTGCCAGCGCCATGTGCCAGACAGCATCCACCCGCCGAGGCTTTCGCGCGCAATCACATTCCAGCGCGCAAGCCTTGGCGTGCTCACGATATACGTCGAGCTGAAGATATTTCTCCGGTCGAAGGTCGCATTGCTGTACTTATAGCTCTTGGAGTAAATGTAGGTCGTGTCCTGATCGGAGTCCGCGCTGGCCGTGGTCAGAGCCTTGGACCAGGTATAGGCAAAAGTGAAGCGGCCTTTTCCGATACGGCGGTTCAGGTTGGCCTGCAAGCCGTTGTAGTTGCTATCCGCATCGGTACGGTACTGAAATATGGAACTATATCCCTTGTATCGACGAAGCGAGTTCAGGCTGACCGACTGGTTGATCTGGAAGGCCGCGTCTTCGGCCTTGAGATCCACTGCGTTCAGATCCGGCGCGCGAAGCAGGAAGCGCCCCTGATTGCCGACATAGTTGATCTGCAGGAACATACCCGCTTGCAGCTGCTGCTGGATACCCACGTTATATTGCAGCGTATAAGAGCGCTGCTGGTGGGGATCGAGCGTGTACAAGGTTCCAATCACATTGCTTGTTCCCTGTGCCAAAGTGCCCGCAAGATTATCCATGTTTCCGTTTTGCAGCGAGACGCTCTGTACATAGGGCGGCGCATTCAGCGAGCTATACGACACGTTGCCTTGGGGTATGTCGAAGAAGACGCCACCGCCGCCGCGTATGGCGGTCTGCCCGTTACCGAAGAGATCATACGCAAATCCGAGTCGCGGCATGAACACTTGTTGAGAGCTATAGAAACCAGCCTTCCCAAAGGTCGGAACATTGAGAACCGCGGCCGACGCAGCGCCCGGTACACGGAACTGCTGATTCTTTGGAACGCCGTCGCCTGCGCGTCGCAAGCCGTTATACGGGTTGCCGGAGCCGCTGATCACCTGCCCCGTCGAGGTCACCGTCACAGCCTGGGACGGGTCATACAGCTCGGGAAAGAATGCCGCCGTGTTCTGCTGCTGCGAAACCCATGGCGTCATCCATTCGTAACGCAGTCCCAGGTTGAGCGAAAGCTTCGGAAGCGCGCGCCAGACATCGTCGACGAAGCCGGATCCCTGCCACAGCCGGAAGAATCCATACGGATCGATCGAGGTCTCCGTATAGCTGGAGAAGCGGCCGAGCATCGCATCCGCTACGTTATAGCCGGTGGAGTTGACCGACGAAGTTCCGGGCTGGAAACTGGCGCTGCCGCTGAAGTTCGCATCCCCGTTCTTGTCTTTACGCAGTCTGCCGAAGAACAAGCCGACCTTCAAAGTATGGGTACCCGCGACGGTCGTGTAAATATCCTGAAGCTGAAGATACGTTGTATGCGCGCGGTTCAGCACGAGAGGGCTGATCGTATCCATACCGTAGATCGCGATCTGTGGAACACCCAACTTGTATCCGGGGCTCTGGTAGACCGGCTGAAACGTGTAACCGTACGTCGCCTTCTCCCAAGTGGCTCCGAAAGGGGCCTGATCCGTATGCGTCCAGACTGCCGCCGCGCTGATCTCGTTGAACGAATTGCGGAAGGCATAGGTATGCGAGATCACGAGATTGTTGGCGGGGCTCATCTCGTGGTACGGCGTGGTAGGCATCACGCCGCTCGATATTGGATTGGTCGTCGTGTGGGTATCGTTCACCCACCGCGCAAACATGTTCTGACGCTTGCCCAGCACGTAATCCACTCGCGCAACATATTCGTGGTTGCGATAGGGATTGGGAAGTTCGAAGATTACATCACCATTCGGGCTGCAGCTGGAGCTAGTGCAGGCTCCACCGGTGTAGGAGGCAGCCTGCGCAATGATCTGGTTGATCTCGTTCACGTAAGCGTGGCCGAACGGAGTGATGAGAGGCGAGATGTTGCAGTAGTCCGACCGCGTCTTATCCGTGGTGTTGATGCCCGTCACATTACGCAAAGAGCAGCCGCCGGTGCTGCTCGCAAAGCCACCCATCAGTTCGTACTGCAATGGCAGCGTCACAGTCGTTGGGCTTGTGTTCCGCGCAATGATCTTCCACTCCGCGCCGATAAAAGCGAAGAGCTTCTCCTTCATGATTGGACCGCCGAGCGCTCCGCCGAAGTCGTTGAAGCGCAGGTGCTGATGCACGGTCGAATAGCTTCCATCCGCATTCTGTCTGCGCGAGAAATAGTTCACCGCGTCGACAATATTGTTGCGGAGATGCTCAAACAGCGAGCCGTGAATCGAGTTGGTGCCAGAGCGAGTGACCACGTTCACAGTCGGGCCGGCCGCCTGTCCAAACTGTGCCGAGAACGACGACGTATGCGCCTTCACGTGATCGATGAACTGCGTGCCGATGTTGTTAAACTGTGTCGAATTCGTGCCGATGTCCTTGTTCAGCATGCCATCGATGTACAGGCCGTTCGCGGTAGCACGTACGCCGTTCAGGACGATGTTGGTCGTGGCGCCGCCTGTGATGTTCGCCATCGCATCGCCGCTGTCCATCTGAACCGATCCGGGCAAGGTCCCCAGCAGGTCGAGGTAGTTATTCCCATTCAACGCGAGGTCGCGCACCGTTTCGCCGTCGATGACATGGGATACCTCGCCGGTTTGTGTATTCACCGTCTCCGACACCCTGCCGGTCACGATCATCTGCTCAGTCTGCCCCGCCTGCAGCTTGAAATCGGCGGTCACCGAGCTTTGGTCGTCGAGCTCAAAACCCTCCTGGGTGACCGAAGCGAAACCGGGGACATCGACCGTGACGTTGTAGTGGCCGGTCTTTAGATTAGCGAAGGTATATTCCCCGACCTTGTTTGCACTTACGACCGTGGTGGTGTTGCTTTCCACTCGAAGTGCGGTAATCTTCGCCCCGGGGATCCGCGCGCCGGTCGCATCCGTAACATTTCCTACGATCCGGCCTACATCCGCCTGGCCCATCGCATACGGCGCGCATAACACGAAACAGCCGAGGCAGACGAGCAGGCAGAGAAGCTGCCAGCCGCGAGGGAGCAATGATGGGCCGTTGAGCTTACGAGAATTCATTACGAGGTGCACTCCTTTGGTAAAGCGTCTCCACATGGATCGGCTCATCTTCAATCCGCCGCGCGGAACCTGGCTGCTTCATCAAAGACCCTTGAGAAAAACCGGAGATTCTGGCTGCCGGCTTCTACTCCGTTCCGCACTAAGACGTCTTTGTGTCGACAGCGGAACTCTAAGGGAGCGGTGTAGCCACAGGTATCCGCCGAAAGGAGGAGGCCTCTCAAGATTTGTAATCTACAACCCGCGCCGGATCACCATGTACTCCAGCAGCTTGGTCTGCATCGCCAGCCTCGCGGTTCCTTATCTCTCGAACGCCACGACCGCGTTCGTGATGATCGGCGTTGCCGTCATGGCGGACAACTTCCTCTCCGCGAACATGTACGGCGCGATCACGGACCTATTTCCTGAATCGGCTGTCGGTCGAGCTACAGGGCTCTCTGGTGTCGCCGGTGGCCTGAGCGGTCTGCTCTTCCCTCTGCTCACCGGAGCATTGATCGACCGGATATTTTACACACCGGTTTTTGTGCTGGTGGCCTTCATGCCACTGCTTGGGACGATCTCGCTGTTTGCGCTCGGAAAAGACTATCGCCGTAGGCAGGTGTCCTGATGTCCCCACAGCTTGCCATCGCGATACAGCCGCCGCCACTAAGATCTGGTTCGCGTTCACGCCATACTTCAACGCGACCCGCGCCACGATGCCACTTTTACATCCTCAGATGTGGATTACCACAACATAACGTCCTTTATGTTGTGGTAAACGAAGCGGATGCTCCTTAGCGTTCGGGCAAGGTTCGAGATCCGGCCGGCCCTTCATCAGCAGACAGCCGCGCTACATCGTTCGCGAGACATATCGCAACATTATCGGACTATTTCCCGTTACTGGACTATTTATGGTTGCGGAGGAATTGTTATCACAAGCGACAGTTCCTCATGGGCTTCCCGGCAGGAGGTCTGTGCTACAATTCGATCTATGAAGTTTACCGGCCAGATGACCGCATGTTGTACCGCCTGTATCGGGCGGTGCGCGCGTGTCTCTAGGTATTGGTCGATGGACGAACTAGACAACATCTCTTAGTTCGGCTCCATCTCGATAGACACAAGCGACCCACCGCCAGAAGTTCAATGGCAGTGGGTTTTTCGTGCTTAACTAAACCGGAGAGGATGAGGGCCATGGCAGTACACGAGATCGAAGCAGAGGAACTGAAGCAGCGTCTGGATAAGGGAGAAAACCTTCTCGTGTTGGACGTCCGCGACGAGTACGAGTATGAGATTACGAACATTGGCGGGCATCTTATCCCGCTTGCCGAGCTGCCGAAGCGCATGATGGAACTCAGCATGAGCCAAGAGATTGTGGCTGTCTGCAAGATGGGTCCGCGTGGGGTCAAGGCTGTGGAGTACCTGCAGCAGCATGGTTTCACGCACGTCTCCAACCTGCATGGTGGCCTTCGCGCGTGGTCCGACCGGGTGGACCGGACGGTTCGCCGGTATTAGTCTTGATCTTCAACGCCGGAAGGCATAGATTCACACCGTATGCCTTGGTGCGCAAGCGGATATAAACGCTCGCGTCATAGTCTCTCACTGGCTTTCCAATCTGCGCATTCGGCGCACCTTGAACGATAAAGGAGTCTCTCCGTGGCTGACCGCGCATCTCTCGGTGAACAAGCAGCATATCAACTTGCCAACGTAACAAAGACTGCTCCGATCTACGGTGCCACTACGCCGCGCTGGCTGGTTCGGCTGTTGGATTGGAAGCCGCTGGAATCCGGTGTCTTTCGCCGGAATCGCGTCGCCGAAGACAAGCCCATCGATGTGCTCTGTGGGCATTCCGATGAGTCTGAGATTCCTGCCACCTACGCCGAGTACGAAGAGACTCCGAGGGAGTACCGGCTGAGCGGCATCAACGCGCTGGTGAACGTCGACACGCGCGTCAGCGATCTCTACAGCAAACCGTACGATCAGGTTCGCGAGCAGTTGCGCGTCGTCATCGAGAGCGTGAAGGAGCGGCAGGAGAACGAGCTCCTCAACAATGCAGACTACGGCCTGCTGCACAATGTGCCGGATTCGCAGAAGATCTCCACCCGTAAGGGCTCGCCGACTCCAGACGACCTGGACCAACTGCTGACCAAAGTTTGGAAGGAGCCGTCGCTCTTCCTTGCCCACCCCGCCGCTATTGCAGCTTTCGGCCGCGAGTGCACGCGGCGCGGCGTACCGCCTCCGACGGTGACGCTCTTCGGCAGCCCTTTCCTGACCTGGCGCGGCGTTCCCCTCATTCCGACCGACAAGCTTCGCGTCTCCGCCAAGACGCAGAAGACGTCGATCATGCTGCTGCGCGTCGGCGAGCGCAAGCAGGGCGTCATTGGGCTCTTCCAGCCCGGCCTTGCCGGCGAACAGAGCCCTGGCCTTTCGGTACGCTTCACTGGCATCGACAACCGCGGGCTCGCTTCCTACCTGATCTCTCTCTACTGCGCGGCCTCCGTGCTGACAAACGATGCCATCGCAACGTTAGAGAACGTCGAGGTCGGAAACTACTATGACTACCAGTGATCCGAGCCAGCTTATCCTGACGCAGGACGCCGCGCCAAACGCGGGAGTGGCTGTACCCTCGTTCCCGGGTTCGCTTCCTGCCGGCCTCCCCGACCCACTCGTGATCGCGCGCATGGCCAATGAGCTGTTCTCCGCATTGCCGGACTCTCTCAGCCTGCCGTCGCAGCCCGGACCGGTGGATCTGCCGCAGAACTTTTCGCCTCCCGATTCACCGCCAGCGACCGTACCCGCAGCACGCCCCGAGATTTCACTGCCCTCCGACGGGCACTTCCCCGGTATCCCTGCCAGCGTCGGTCCGGCGACCGTAGCGCCAGTATCGACACAGGTCCAGGCGGCTCCGCCAGCCGTTCCCGGAGCCATTGCCAGCACCGCCTCCGAAGGTGCGAGCGAAGCTCCCGTCTTCTCTTTTCTACAGGATGCTCGTCCGATCTTCAGCGACCGCCAGACCCCCGCATTGAGCGGTCCCTACCCAGCCGCCAGGCCGCTACCGGAGTTCTCCGCTCCAGCAGCCCCGGGTGAGCTCCCACTCGACTTCGTCAACGCCTCCTCGGCGCAGGCCGCATCGCCTCCCACGCCCGCTCCTCCAGCCTCATTCGGAGCTGCGAGCCCAATTCCAGTGCCCCAGTTTTCTTTCCTGGAAGAGCTGAGGCCGCTGACTTCCTTTCCGCCTTCGATCCCCGGTCCCGTCCCGGCAGCGCCAAAAAACGATGCGCCGGACTACACGTTACCCTTCGACCTCCAGATCGCGAACGACTACGGTCGCGCGCCCGAAATCGCACAGCTCACCGGCCATGGCTCCTTCGGCTTCTTCGATCACATGCGCCCACTCGATCCACCGGCACCACAACAGCCTCGGGAGCCGCTTGGGATCGAGCAGGACGTGCCGCGCGATCTGAACCTGTCGTCGTATCCATTCGATGCCGAGACGGTGAAGCGCGACTTCCCTATCCTGCGCGAGCGGGTGCACGGCAGGCCGCTGGTGTGGCTGGATAACGCCGCCACCACGCAGAAGCCGCAGAGTGTCATCGACCGACTGTCATACTTCTACGAACACGAAAACTCCAACGTGCACCGCGCTGCGCACGAGCTTGCCGCGCGCGCGACCGACGCCTACGAGTCCGCCCGCGAGAAGGTCCGCCGCTTCGTGAATGCGCCGTCGACCGATGAGATCGTCTTCGTCCGCGGCACGACAGAGGGGATCAACCTTATCGCGCAGACTTGGGGACGGCGCAACATTCAAAAGGACGATGAGATCGTCATCACCTGGCTCGAACATCACGCCAACATCGTTCCGTGGCAGATGCTATGCGCCGAGAAGGGCGCGAAGCTCCGCGTGGCCCCGGTCGACGACACGGGACAAATCATCCTCGAAGAATACGAGAAGCTGCTCTGTTCGAAGACGCGCCTGGTCTCGATCACCCAGGTTTCGAATGCGCTGGGCACGGTCACTCCCGCGCAAAAGATGATCGAGATGGCCCATCGCTACGGTGCTACGGTGCTGCTTGACGGCGCACAGTCGGTGTCGCATATGCGCGCCGATGTGCAGGCTCTGGACTGCGACTTCTTCGTCTTCTCCGGGCACAAAGTTTTTGGCCCGACCGGCATCGGCGTCGTCTACGGCAAGGCCGAGATACTGGAGCACATGCCGCCATGGCAGGGTGGCGGCAACATGATCCAGGACGTGACCTTCGAGAAGACGGTGTATCACGGGCCTCCCCAGCGCTTTGAAGCAGGCACTGGGAATATTGCCGATGCCGTGGGCCTTGGCGCGGCGATCGACTATCTGGACCGCGTCGGCATGCACAATGTGTCGCGTCACGAGCATGCACTTCTGGTCTATGCCACCGACGAATTGTCGCGCGTCCCAGGGCTGCGCATCATCGGCACCGCGAAGGAGAAGGCCGGTGTGCTCTCGTTCACACTCGAGGGTTTTCGCACGGAACAGGTTGGCGAACACCTCAATCGCAACGGCATAGCGGTGCGGTCTGGCCACCACTGCGCACAGCCGATTTTGCGACGCTTTGGGATTGAGACCTCTGTCCGTGCGTCGCTGGCCCTTTACAACACCTTCGAGGACATCGACCGCCTTATCGAGGCAGTCTGGAACCTGCGTCTCGGACGAACGGCGATTGCCTGAGAAGGAGCATCGTCTCTTCGCTTCGCAGCTCAGTTCGATCAACTGCCTCTGTGTCGCGCGAGCTGACTGCTCGCGCTTCTAAGGTCCGCGAGGTTAAGTCTCATCCTTGAGAGGCCGCGTACTGCGCAAGAGACGGATCAACTGCTGGATAGGTCCTTGCGGGTCGGGTTCTTCATGGAGAACGATGCTCAAGGGGCGTAATGTCTGGGGCCTATCGATTCAACGACGAGAGCCCCGTTCCCGCGTCAGGCACCAAGGGGCTCTCGGATGTCTCGAATGCTCCATAGCCAACTAAGCTATGGGGCACAACAAGAACGAGCAACAACGAGAGATAGAAGCAGGTCCTTCGCTGCGCTCAAGATGACCGGTTTCTTATGAAGATGTTATGTGCCAAGATGCTATCCGCTCTAGTGAGCCTTGGTGGGAGAAGAAGCAACGACGATTTTGCCGCGAGGCTGCGGGGTCAGCACATCCTCGGTGGCGATGGGGCAGGGCTTGATTGTGCACTTGAGTTCGTTGGTCGGCGTCGTCTTTGTGTAGTTGTGGTTGAAGTCGGCATCCCCTGGCACCGTATAGACGATGACACGGCGACCAAGCGCATACTCGTCCGTTGTGGGGATAATGCGCGTTGCGTCGGCCTTCAGCCACTGCGTGAGGTAGGCCTTGGTATTGACCGCGCGATAGGCGGCCACATCGCTGAAACGGACATCGAGCCCCGTGGCGTCCTCGCGCATACGCTCCACGCCGTGCTCCGCCTCGGCATGGTCGTAGAGAGGATGCGCTATGCCGACGAGCACGACCTTGATGCCTGGCGTGTCCTTCAGCTTCTGAGCGGTCTGTTCCAGGCATGGCAACGCCTGGTCTTCGACGCGCGCGGGACGCCGGGCATCCTTGTCGAATTCGACGGAGCAGAGCTTCTCTACTCCGGGCGCAAGAGGAAGCTGTTGCGCGTGTAGATGAGCGGCCGCACCGGCGGTGAGCAGGGCCATTGCTGGCAGAAATGAGTTAAGTCTAAGCATCGGTCGTCTTTCCTGTTGTTCCATAGCTTTGGCTGGTCAACGGCTGGTGCTGCCCAGCCGTTGACCGGGGTTTGGATTACTTTGCGTTGAACTCGGCTGGAATGAGCGGCAAATTCGGAACGTCGTTGCCGCCGGGGATGAGCCCTTCCTGGCAAGCCTCTTCCCAGAGCTCGAACTTCGCCTGCGATTCCGGGGTGATGTCCTCGTTCGGCACACCGCCATCGCCGCCGAAGTATCCACGCTTCTCATCGACAGCGAAGGTCCAAGGACGCGTGTAGACGGATGGATCGTCGAAGGTTGCCTCGTAGCGCAGCGTATCTCGCCCGGTGAACTTGAAGCGCTCCGTATAGTGCACCTTATCGCTCGAGAAGTCTCCCGCACGGCTGAGGCGGCCTTTGGCGTTGTTGCTGGTGGTGTCGACGACGAGGGTGTTTCCCTCCCAGTGTCCGCGCGAGTCGCCCATCCACAGCTTCAGACCGTTGCCGATGTGCGGACGGTTGTCGAGATAGATGATGCGATACACCTCGGCGCCCGCGAAGAGAAGGATTACATAGCCTGGATACTGCTGAATCTTGACGTCGTGCCAGGTGAACTGGCGCACCGCGCCCAGCGGCCAGCAACGCTGCTGAGGATCGATATCGCCATAACGCGTGAACTCGTAGTAGTGAGCGAAGAGATCCTGCTGATGAGCGAGGGCTTCGGGCGTATAGGGGATGTCGTAGTTCGGCGTATCGATGATGCGGCTCGGTGCATTGCGTGCAACCCTTGGGGCTCGGGCCGGTGCTGTTGTCGGCGCGGCGTTGTCGGTATAAGCGACTGCAGGAGCTCCCGCGGCGCCCTGTCCGCCTGCGGCACGCTGGCGGCCTCCGCCCCGAGGTCCGTCGGGCTGCGCATGTACGATGGTGGGCGGATTGCCGTTGCCGCGCTGACCGGGGGCCTTGCCGGTGTTGGGATCGACCGATGGCGGGCCGCCGGCGTTGGCGGTTCCAGCGGCAGGTCTGGGGCCAGGAGGCGGCACACAGTTTACGTCGCCGTTGGTGGGATTGGTAAGGCAACCCATGCCGTAGTAGACCGCCGTCCATGTCCCTTGCACGTTCGGCTGACCGTCGCTCAGCGTCTCGAACTTGAAGGGTTTATCCGCCGGCGCCGATTTCGCGGGCGTCTGCGCGAAGGCAGGCATGCAGACCGCAGCCAGCGTCAGCGCCATTGCTTGATACTTATATCTCGTGTTCACTTGGAACTCTCCTGTCGCATTGCGTTGCAATTGAAAGCCACTGGCTACGGGTAATACTTCTCGTAGGGGAAGGCGTAGCAGACGTAGTCCAGAAGCTGGAAGTTCTTCTCCGTGCGCCGATAGAGGGTGATGTCGATGTGCCAGGGCTTGGAATAGACCTTGGGATCGTCGATCTCCACCTTGTAGTCGATGTGGTCGGCGTCGATGAGCTTGTAGCGCTCAACCACATGAAGCTCGGGGCTGATGTAGTCGCCTGCATGATCGAGCCAGATGTCGTTCAGAAAGTCGATGGAATCTACAACGAGCGTGTCGCCCTCCCACTTCGCACGCGAATCGCCGAGGTACCAGTTGATGTGTCCGGGCGGGTGCGGCGTTCCATTGGTGTAGAGGAAGCGATGCGCCTCCGCGTACTCATAGAGCACGGTGATCTTGTCGCCCTTGGGCAACTGGAAGATCTGGAAGGGCAGGTTGCGCGCATAGGTGATGCGCGGCACGCCCGGCAGATTGCACTTCGTCGTTACGGGATCGAGGCTGTTGCGCTGGGCATAGTTTTGATCGCGCTGCTTCTGCACCTCGGGCAGATAAGGAATCGTGTGCTCTTCGACGACGCTTTGCGCGCCGGGAGCGTACTTGTCGGCGACGTGATCCTGCAGGTCGACGTCGGCGCCGCCAATGGCCTGCCAGATGCCGTTGAAGTTGGGCTTGCCATCGGCGAGCCGCGGGATCGCCGCGGCGCGTGCAGCGGCTGCCGGCTTTGCCGATTGCCCTGAAGCGGAGGCAACCAGCAAAGCGCCGGCAAGGAGAGTAAGGCAGTGGGTCCTGCTGAAGATCATGACTTCCCTTTCGTTATTTGTCGCTGAAAACTACTGATTGCCTGGGTCGCCGGGCGCGCCGGTGCCGAGCGAGCCAGTGAAGAGGCTACGACCGTCGGGCAGCTTGACCGAGGTGCCGTTGATGATCTTCGCGCCGTTCTTGGCGAGGTAGCCGTTGACGGTCAGCTCGATACCCAGAGGAAAATCCGTCTCGCGCAGGCCGCGGCGCAGGAGCGCGTTGGGACCGCCGAACTCGACCGCCCAGTTGGTGGAGGTCTTATCGGGGTTCTGCACCTCGACGTAGATCCAGCCATGGGGGTTGACCCATGAGAGCTTGGTGAGCTTGCCGTGCAGGGTGATGGGCTTGCTCGCGTCGTACTCCGCGGCAAAGGAATGATGAGCAAACGCCGGCACAGCGGATAGGGTGACGATGCCGAGCGCAAGAACCGCGCCAATCAGTAGTTTCTTCATACGTTGTCTCCTTGGTGCTTCCGTGAGGTTGAGTTCTGGAACAACACTTGAGTTAGGCCGTCGGAACTCGGTGTAGCAGTTCCTGGCGAAGATAGCCGACATCTTGTCCTTTACACATAACCGATGACGCGTCCGGCAAAGCCTACAGAGAACCACAGCAGCAGCGAAGCTACTGCGCCGGCCTTTAGCAGCCTGCCCGTTCCCTCACGCTCGGGGAGGCCTCGAGCGACTCCGACTTGAAGTGCAAAGTGAACGATGAGCGCAATGACGAAGAACGCCATCTTCGCCTGAAATGCGGGGTTATGGTAGTAGCGCATCGTTCCGCCCGCATACATCAACAGACCGGAGAGGAACATGCCGATCACGCCGCCAACGGTGACAGGTAGAAGCTCGCGAGCAACCGCAGACACGGACTGAGTCTTGAAGCCCAGGTTGAGAAAGCGCAGATCGACGAGCAGAATGGCGCCGCCGAAAACGGCAAGGAACAAGAGATGCACGATCTCGATAGCCGGAAAGGCATACGACGAGTCGCGGATGTAAACGCCTAAGTGAGTCCGGCCCAACCAGTGACTTAGCAGTAACAACATAATTCTTGCCCCCTTCGGGCGAATTGCGGCATTGAGCATTCGGTATTAGGTGTTGACATAAGCGATTAAACGGCCCGCGACAATAATGCTTGCCCAGAGAACAAGAGAACTGACTGCCGCGAGCCTCGCTCGTAAAGGGGTTACGTTGGCGACATCCCATGTGTTGACCTTGCGGAAGATCGTCAGATGAAAGATCAGCGGGTTGATGCCAACGAGAAGCAAGAGCAGCATCTTGATGCGAAATGCCCAGTTGAAGTAGTTCGTCTGGGACTCTGCAATCGACAAAAGGAGTCCGGTAACGAACATGATGGCGAAGCCGATCCAAGTCCACGGAAGCACCTGGCGGGCGATGCGCGACACGGGCTCTTTCTTCATGATCCAACCCAACAGCCTCAGATCGAGAATGGCTACCGTGCCTACAACTCCCCCGATCCCAAGGGTGTGAATGGTCTCGAGAAAGGGAAAGAGATAAGCCGACTGCCGTATCGATGTGGAGAGGTGCGTCGTATAAACCCACTCGCAAAAATGTTGTAGTGCAGGCATCGGCTCATCCTTCCCTTGGTCTGAGGTGTGTTCTAAAACAGCAGCTTGATCCCGAGCTGATTCTGACGCGGGTTGCCTGTGATCGTGGTGATTGTGCCAAGCGTCGTTGGGGACTGAACGTTCAACGCCGGGGATCCATAATGGGGGCTGTTGGTTACGTTGAACGATTCGAGACGGAGTTGAGCCTGGAAGCGTTCATGGAAGACGAGCGTCTTGTGGATGCCCGCGTCGAGGTTGAGAATCCCCGGACCCGTGATGGCGTTCCGCGGCGCATTGCCGTAGGTACCCGAGGCTTGCACGGCAAAGGCGCTGGTGTTGAACCATTGCCCCGGAGTACGTGTCGCGACGCCGCTCGCATTGACTGCAGCTTTGGGATCGCCCACGAGGTTCGGCCGGTCCGCGGTGCCTCCGCTGTTGGAGGGATTCTTCGACTCCGTCAGATTGAGCGGCTGTCCAGAGCTGGCCGTAACGATCGGGCTGATACTCCATCCGCCAAAGGCGCCGTCCAACCAGCGATTCCATCCGCTGCCAACCAACTGGCCGCGTCCGAAGGGCAATGGATAGACCGCACTGCCGACGAAATGATGGCGCATGTCCGTATTCATCACCGCCCGCTCAACTGCGATGTTGGTTGGATCCTGAAAGTCCGCTACATCGCCAATTCCGATCGTCTTCGCGTACGCATACGACGCAATGAAAGTGACCCCCTTCGCATAGCGCTTCTCCGCCTTTGCCTGGAGCGCGTTGTACTGGCTCCAACCCTCTTTCCAGACACGGCTGACCGTGCCCAGTCCGATCGTCGGATTCCCTGCAACACCTGGGATCGTGGTTGTCTTATAGAGCCTGTTCGCGTTGATGCCGGCGGCGGGCAGTAGCGCGGTTGCAGTTGCTGGCGCCGGGTTGCCATCGACCTGCCACCAGTTATGGTCGAACTTATTGCCGTAGTAACCAACCTCCGCAACGATGCCGTAGGGCAATGCTCGCTGCACATTGAGGTTCCACGATTGATCGGTGGGAATCACCGCGTGGCGATCGAAGGAGACGAGCGATACGCCGGTTGCTCCATTCGCATTCGACAAGGAGAGAGCGTTCGCAGCGAAGCCATTTTGAAGGTACTGAAACTGCGTGGGAACATAGGAGCTTGGCGAGGTGGCCAGACGCAACTGATTGACGGGGGGATTGTTCTCCATCGACTGCATGCCGCCAATGGTGATGGCGTTGGAGTAGAAGATCCCGTAACCTCCGCGCAATACGGTCTTGCTATTCGGCCGACTGAAGGCAAAGCCGACGCGCGGCGCAACGTTCGTATAGCTGACGTTCTGTAGAGCACGTTGCGCGCGGCTATTGCCGTACTGTCCGGCATAGACCAGCTGTGGGTTCGCAGGGTTGCTGTCCTCATCGAAGTTGGCGATGGAGTTGAACTTGCTTACCGCCGGCGGGCTGAGCTCATAACGGATGCCGAGATTCAGCGTCAGGCTATGGCTGACCTTCCAGTCGTCCTGCACATAGAAGTGACTGTAGGGAGAGCGGAAGTTGAGAATGGACGGGCTGGAAAGCTGCTTCTTATCGGTGAGTCCGAGAAGAAAGTCCGCGAAGCGCTGATCGTTTCCAGGCGTCGCGGTGGGCGATTTGGAGGTGTATTGCCCATTGAAGTCGAAGATGCCGCTGGTGAGCTGAGAGCTGTTGAAGTTGGTCTGTAGCCAATACTCCTGCCAGCCGAACTGCAGCGTGTGCGCACCCTTGGTCCAGATGATGGCTGCGGCTACTTCGCGGTTCTCGCTGTTATCGGAGTTGGGAACATTGCTGGTGCCGATGGTCGCAAAGCTCGTCATCGTGATCTCGGTAAAACCTGGCGCTGTTGCAGCCACGCCTGGTATCCCGACGCCGGTCAGGCTCTGATTCGGAAAGTTCTGCACCCACTTGATGCTGTTCCACCCGGCCCGCACCGAACCAAGCACGTTGGGCGAAAACTGCGTGTTATAGCCGACGACAAAGGCCTGGGCATTGACTGTCTGGGCTCCGCTGCCGGCGTAGTACTGTCCGTTCAAAGGCGGCAGCGAAGCGGAGATCGCGCCCTGATTCTGTTCGGAGCTGTAGCGTCCGAAGATGCTTTGCTTGGCGGTCAGAACTGCATCGGCACGCAGATCCCAGCGATAGTTATTGGTGCTGCCGTTCTTGTTGTAGAAGTAGTTGTTGCCGCCGGCATATACGCCAAGCGGCTCCGGGTAATACTGAAGCAGACTCTTCGCAATGGGATCGATGCGGCCCGTAGGGATCTGATTGCCCGAGAAGGCCGTCGTACGCGTTACGGTCGAGCCTGAGACGGTGTAGCCTGCCGTCGGATCGTAGATCGCCGAAGAGAACAGGCCGCTCTTCTGCGCATCGGTCGGGACGAGCGTATAGGCAGTCGTGGCGGAGCGCAGACGAAAGAACTCTGCATCTCCAAAGAAGAAGGCGCGATCCTTCTTGATCGGTCCGCCGATCGTGCCTCCAAAGTCGTTGTACTTGAAGGGCAGCTTGGTCGCGGACAAGTCTGGAAGCGCGTCCACCGCGTCGTTGCGAATGAACTCGAAGCCGCTGCCATGAATCGTATTCGAACCCGACTTGAGATTCACGCTGACGACGCCCGACGACGACCGTCCGTACTCTGCCGAGTAACTCGTTGTCACGACTTTGAATTCACTGATGGCGTCGACCGAAGGTTTGATGACCTCCTTCTGCCCATCGTGGCTGGTGAGGATCTGCTGGTTGTATTGTCGATGCCGTCGAGCAGAAATGCGGCCTGCGCGCTTGCCTGTCCACCAATGCTGATGCCACCGCTCGAGTTTCCCGGAGTTGTACCAGCCGAGAGCGTTGCGAGTTGCAGATAGTCGCGACCATTGCTGCCGCCGTTGAGTGGGAGTTCCTGAATCTGTTGTGTGGTGATGACGGTCCCCACGGTGGAATCCGAGCGCTGCAGCAGCTCTTCCGTCGTGGCCTTCACCTCGACCGTCTCGCTCACATCTCCAGGCGTGAGCGCAGCGTTGATCTGGCGCACGGAGCCAATGTCGAGATGGACGCCGTTCTCAACATAGTGGCGGAAGCCGGGGCTCTGAATGCCGACCGTATATTCGCCGATCTTCAAGGGCGGCGTGCGGTATTCCCCCAGACCATTGGTCCTGGATGTCGTGGTCACGCCGGTGGCGACGTTGCGGATCACGACGGTGGCGCCATCGATGGCGCGCTGGGTCGAATCGGTCACTGTTCCAGTAACGATTGCGTCCGTCGCAACCTGGGCGTGTGCGCTAGCGGCGAACAACACAACCGCGGACGCGGATAGAATATGCTTTCTCGACATCGAACCTCTCGTGACACCCTTTGTGAACAGGGCTTGCTGTGGGATTACTGCGTTTGACCCACATTCTTCCTGGAAAATTGAGCGTGGCTTTCCTGGGTCGGCACGCTGTCGCCTGCGCCGCCATCACTTACCTGGCGACACAAGCAACGCGATACCGTACTGGAATATACGCTGCTGCTTATGGGTGAACTAACTGCGACTTACTTCAACAAGTCTGCAATCTTTGTAATTCCTGCAACGGCACAAGCCTCATCCTTCTCTCCGCCTGGGGCACCACTTACTCCGATTGCGCCGATGACGTCGTTCCCTGCCTTGATCGGCACGCCGCCCTGCGCACCGACAGTACCCTCGATGACCGGCGGCGGTGTCGTGGCCGCAGCCCAGGCCTTTGCCGTCTCGCCTGAGGTGCGTTTGAAGGTCAGCGCCGTATAAGCCTTGCGGCGGCTGTGTTCAAGCGTGTGGGGACCGGTTCCATCCCCACGTACCTGAAACTTGACCAGACCGCTGCTATCGAGGATCGTCAGACTCACCTTGTAGCCATCGGCATGGCACTTATCGAGCGTTCCATGAGCGATCGCAAGAGCCGCTTCTACCGATAACGATTTCTGAGTGACGAGGGTCTGCGCTTCGCATATGCCGGCGAAGCTCAGAGCAAACAATGCAGCGGCGAGATAAGTGAGAGCGATCTTGTTCATTGTCTTAGTGAGCTGCCGCTTCAGCGGGGTGTGCGCCTGCGGCTGCGGGAGCGGGCGGAGGAACGGGAATCTTCACGGCAAGCTTGCCGCCGTCGAGCTGGTAGGTATCCGCACCGACTGCGCCAAGCACCTTGAAGCCGGCATCTTCCAGCTGATCTCCTGCGGCGCCCGCGCGGGCGGCATGGTTGGAGACGGTGATGATGCCGCGATCCCTGGGAATCTCGTTGAGATGCTGCTTGAGATCCTTGATCTGGATGCTCAGGTAGACAGGAAATCCGCCGATGGTCGACACTTCATCCGGCCGACGCACGTCCACCAGAAGCACCTTCTCGGGATGTGCGAGGTAGGCATCGAATTCAGCGTTGGTCAGTGTTTTCGTGCGGGCCGGCTTGCGAGCGTTGGCTCCCGCAGCGGGCTTTGCTGCCTCCTGGGCAAAGGCGGCGGTGGACAGCATGGCGATGACGACGAGCTTCTTCAGCATTTCGGCTGTTCCTCTCACGGTTGAAAGATGACGTGGGTAGTTGCGCAGATATGAGGCTGCCGAAGAGGTTGCAGCCGGCCTGTCTTTGCGGAGATAAGCGCAGACAAGCCGAGCATACGACTTCGAGTCGAGGGCTCATGTTCCGATGTAAGTTCGGGAGATTTTCAGCTTGATCGCTGGAAAAAGCCCGCCTCTTCAAGATCGAGTGGCGGGCTTTTACTTATGTTGCAGATCGGAAATCGCAGCAGAAGCTAGTAAGTCGCACACACCATCGGACACCATGAACGCGAGATGTTCAGGGTGCAACAACAATTGGTGTGAGGCTGTGTGTGCATGAAACTAACCGTAATGAGGTTGATATCTTTTGTCAAGCGAGGTTGAGAAAAAATTACATGCCGCCTTGCCGAGTTATCGGCCTGTGCTACTCTACGTTCATGAAGCTTGCCCGCCAGATGAACGCTTGTTGTACCGCTTGTAGGAGCGGTGCGTGTGTGTCTTCCGGTATGAGGCGATGTAAGAGCTAGATAGCCATTCGTTCGCTTCCGCCTCTGGAAGGCCACCCGACCCACCGCCCGAAGTTCAATGGCTGGTGGGTTTTCTGCGTGATGGACCAACGGTGCGCAAGTTCGAAGCATTCCTCATCCCGTGACCAAAGTGCGATGCTGTTTCGCCGCGGTGCCGCGATCTCACTCACTCTCAACTCAAAAGGAGAATCCTTTGAAGAATCTGCTGGCTACTCTATGGCTCGTTTCGATGACGAGCATTGTTTTCGCTCAAGCTCCGCCCAACCCACAGACTCCTCGTCCAGCATCCATCGACCTTGCAACCGCCCGAAGATTGGTGGCCGCGGCGGAGCAGACTGCCAAGGCCGCCAATGCCAAGGTCGGCATCGCAGTCGTCGATGCGAATGGCGATCTTGTGCTGCTGGAGCGTCTCGATGGATCCACCGGCCGCGGAGTGATCAGCGCCGAGGGCAAGGCGCGGGCGGCCATCCTCTTCGGGCTGCCGACAAAGCAGGTGGAGGACATCGTTGCATCGGGAAAGCCTGTGACGGCCAATGTGACCTTGATCGCGGCGGGCTCGCACGAGATTACGATTCACCAGGGTGGATTCCCAATCATCAAGGACGGTAAAGTCATAGGCGGCATCGGCGTGGGCGGATCGGCCTCATCGGAAGATGAGCGCTTTGCCAAAGCGGGACTGGACGCGCTCGAAGCAAAGTAAGCTTGCTTCTGCTAGCGTGGCGATACGGACGATGAGCGATTGCAAGTCCATGTACGGCGCCTGCGTGACGCAGCCAAGCCTTTCATGCCGCGTCCTTGGGCGAGTGGCCTGGCTTGTCCCATGGCGTTGTCGGACTCGTTAGCAAATCGACCAAGCCGCGCCTGCATTGCTAAGCAGCCGTCGTTCCACGCGTTATCATCAGCCGGAGAAGAAATGTTCAGAGGTCTATCGAGCGGAATCGCAGCCATCACTGGATTGCGCTCGGCCTTTCTCTTTTTCGTATTTCTTTTTCTTGTCGTCGGATGGATGTGTGCCGCAACCGGCGGAAGCATCTCCGGCACGGTGCTCGATCAGACTGGGGCCGCTGTCTCCGGCGCGACGATCGCGCTGGTGAACACCGGCCAGAAGACGACCTTCCACGCGCTCTCGAACAGCAAGGGGTTTTACTCCTTCCCCAATCTTCCTGTCGGTCATTACGATCTGACGACCGCTGCGACAGGCTTCTCTCCTCAGCGGAACAAAGGCCTCGTCGTCGACACCGACTCCGCCATTCAGGTCGACATCCAACTTACGGTGGGGTCCGATGCACAGACGGTTACGGTCGAAGCCGCCTCGGACAACATCCACGTCGAAACCTCCGCCACGCACCTCGGTGAGGTGGTCTCGGCCGCGCAGATGACGGCGCTTCCCCTCAACGGCCGCAGCTATACCGATCTGCTCGCTATCCAGCCGGGTGTTGCCCCCATCTCGACGCTGCTGCCCAGCTCCGTCATCATGGCCGGTGTCACGGGCGGCATCAATCCTTCGGGAGACGCTAACTCGGGCAACCTCTCCATCAACGGGCAACGAGAGTCCGCCGAAGGCTTCATGGTCAACGGGATCGATGTGCAGGAGCACATGAACGGTGGCACCAACATCGTGCCCAACCTTGACTCCATCGAGGAGTTCCGTGTCCTGACAAACAACTTCGACCCCGAGTATGGCAACTACAACGGCGGCATCGTCACGGTCGTCAGCAAGTCCGGCAACGATCGGTTCCATGGCAGCGCCTTCGAGTTCTTCCGCAACACCGCGCTCGACGCCCGGGGCTACTTCGACCCCACGCGCTCCGCCTACAACCAGAATCAGTTCGGCGGTGCCATCGGCGGCCCCATTGTGAAGGACAAGGTCTTCTTCTTCACCGACTACCAGGGCACACGCACCACGCAGGGCATCTCGACCGGCAACATCTCCGTACCGACTCTCGCACAGCGCAGCGGCACCTTCGACGACCTCACCGGCTCCGTCAGCGGACCTTATCTTGCATCGCTCCTCACGCAGGAACTAGGCTACGCTGTAACCTCCGGAGAGCCATACTCCCAGGTCTTTCCAAACGGCACCATTCCTCAGAGCGCATGGTCGGCTCCAGGCAAGACCCTGCTCAGCTACATCCCGTACCCAAATATCTCTGCAGGTCAGTTCTCTACCTCGGCCAATGCGCAGACCGTCCGCGACGACAAAGGATCGGTACGGCTCGATGGCAACACTCGCATCGGCCAGCTTTCGGGATACTACTTCGTCGACGACTATCGCCTCGACAACCCCTATCCCGGCTCGGTCGCTGGTGCCAGCATCCCCGGCTTCGACGCGCTATACATCGGACGCGCGCAACTCCTTTCCGTGGGCGTCACCAACGTCATCCGCTCCAGCACAGTCAACGAGTTTCACCTCGGCCTGCTACGCAACAACAACATCATCGGGCAGCCTCGTGAAGGTCTCGGCGTGAGCCGCGCTTCGCAGGGCTTTGCCTCCAGCTCGGATGGAGGAATCTACGTGCAGGCGCCGCAGTTCGAAGGCGTCGAGAACGTGACTTTTCCCTCGTTTGTCATGGGCGTGCCGATCACCAACGAGACCCAGATCAACAACACCTACTATGTGAGCGACGGACTCTCGCGCGTCTTCGGTTCGCATACCCTCAAGCTTGGCGGGCAGTTCCATATCGACCAGGTCAACGAGCATCCGAATGCCACCTTCAATGGCACCTTCAACATCAACGGTACCGAGACCGGCAACCCTTATGCCGATCTGCTGCTCGGTACGCCGAGCAACTTTACCCAGTCCTCCGGCCAGCCCTTTTACCTGCGCAACCGCTACCTTGGCCTGTACGCGCAGGATAGCTGGCGCGCGCGCAGCGATCTCGTCGTCAACATCGGCGTGCGCTGGGACCGCATCATGCCATGGTGGGAGAAGTACAACCAGATCCAGACCTACATCCCCGGCCAGCAGTCGGTCCTCTATCCCGGCGCGCCCCTGGGCTTCGTCGTCGCGGGCGACCCCGGCGTCCCCAGCACCATCGCCCCGACCGGCAACAGGAACTTCGCGCCGCGCCTCGGACTTGCCTACTCGCCGAAGTTCCAGACAGGCTTCCTGAGCAAGCTCTTCGGTACCGGCGGACAGAGCAGCATCCGTGCAAGCTACGGGCTCTTCTACACCGCAATTCCAGGCCTGGCCACCGGCATCATGTACGCCGTTCCGCCCTTTGGCTACAACTACCTGAGCCCCGGCCCGCCGCTGCTCGATCGCCCCTTTATCACCGCTGCGACAGGTCTGAACAACGGCCAGCGCTTTCCCTTTCCGTTCCCGTCGCACAGCATATCCCGGTCGAATCCGGACAACGCCGTAGACTGGAGCAACTTCACGCCCATCTCTGCCGACCCGCTCTTCGATCACGCGGCGCGCGCACCGTACATCGACAACTACATGCTCTCGATCCAGCGACAGATCTCGAACCAAACGCTCCTCACCGTAAGCTACGTCGGCAACCAGGGACACCACATCTTCACGCTCGTATCCGCCAACCCCGGCAATCAGGCGCTCTGCCTCAGCCTTCCAGGTTGCGGGCCCTTCGGCGAAGATTCGCCCTACACCGACGCCTCCGGTAAGTCGTATTAGGGTACGCGCGTAGGCCAAGGACCTCTCTTCGGAGAGAACACCGCCGACAGGTCCATCGCCAACTCAAACTACAACGCACTCGAGACAACGCTGCACTGTACCGCCCACGGTTCGCAGTTATCGCTCAGCTACACCTTTGCGAAGTCCATCGACCAGGGTTCGAACCTCGGCGAGCAGTTCGATCCGTTGGACGCGCGTCACACCCGCACCATCTCTGCCTGGGATATGAAGCACTCCTTCATCGGCACCTATCAGATCGCGCTGCCCTTTGCTGCTTTCTTTCACAGGAATAACCGGCTTATCGGCGGCTGGACTCTATCTGGAACGGCTCGCTTCGCCACCGGCTTTCCAGTCACCCTGTACGATAACTCCGATAACTCACTGCTGGGCACGCTCGGCAACGGCGCCAACAACTATCTTCTCGATACACCGCGATACCTCGGCGGCCTACTGAAGATCAACACGAATGGTCGCAGCCGCGAGCCTGCCTTCGATATCTCACAGTTCAACAAAGAGGCGGAAGGCCAACTTGGCAACGCCAGGCGGCGCATGTTCTACGGACCCGGTATCGACAACTTCGATATGACCTTCAAGAAGACCCTGCGCCTTACGGAGAGCAAATCGATCGACCTTCGCGTTGAGGCCTTCAACGTCTTCAACCACGCTCAGTTCTATGGTCCCGCATCGGTGGATGGCCAGATCGAGGATCCTGAGTTTGGAGCTATCGACCACGCGGCGGATCCTCGCCTTATTCAATTAGCGGCAAAGTTCACCTTCTAAGACGATCTTATGGCTTGATTCGATGCTGCCGTGAAATAGAGAGAAAACAGTCGTAACTCGATCTATCCTTGACATACTACGCAAAGGTCGATAAGTTCTAATTATGCGCATGCAATTTACAGGTTGTTGTTGCCCCTCCACTCTTGGATAGTGTGGCGGCCAGCCTGTTTACGGCACTCTTCGATTCATCGCGCCCCGTTGCTGTGATCCTGCATATCCTCCAACAAACCAACTGAAACTCCTAGCGACTGCGTCCCGCAGTAAGAATTCGCACTGTCTTTGTGCGCTTCTTATGTGGTGGCCACGTTCGAAAAGGAGTCCGATGGCGTGTTCTTTCTGAATACCGAATCCCTGTCTTTCGGGATAACGCAGATACGCGCCTGTAACTATCCCTAAGCCATGCACTTATAAGACGCAGCTATTGTGAATGGGCTGTGCAAAGCTTCATAGCGAAAAACAATGCCCCGCGTGGCCGACTTACACAGCCGCACCGCGTTACACGGTGGCTACGCAGTCAAGACGAACTTCGCCTCGGCACAAACAATTCCAGGAGACCATCATGTTTGCTCTACGTTCTTCGAGTTCATGCAGCGGAAAAAGGATGCGCCTCTTCCCGCTGCCCGCATTGTTCGCCGTTCTAACGACCACTACGGTTCTTGCACAGGTTGATAACGGAATTATTACCGGCGTGGTGAAGGATAGTTCCGGCGCCGCGATCGACAAGGCGCAGGTGACCCTGCGCAATACGGCGACTGGGTTAACGACCACCACCTCGACCAACGGAAGCGGCATTTATGTTTCTCCACCCCTGAGCCCCGCCGAGTACGATATCAGGGTCGAGGCCCCCGGCTTCAAAGGTGAGCTCGAGCATGTCAAGCTGGACGTCGGACAGCGGGTCACGGAAAATGCCACCCTGACCATTGGAGCCGCTTCTGACACGGTTGAAGTGGAAGGGACAACCCAACAGCTCAATACCGAGAGCGCGACGATCTCCGATGTCCGCACCGAACAGCAGGTCCACGATCTTCCTCTCAACGGTCGCAACTTCGCCGAGCTGCTGGGTCTGAGTGCGGGCGTCATTCCGGCAAGTCCCCAGGCTACAACGGTCACTATCAGCGAGTCGCGTCAGCAGGCCGACTTCTCCACCAACGGACTCGGTTCGACCGACAACCGCTTTCTCTTCGACGGCATCGCCGACAATCAGAATCACAGCGGGAATGGCGCCATCATCTTCCCGCCGATCGATGCCCTGGAAGAGTTCCGTGAAGAAAATGTCGATGCCGATGCACGTTACGGGCGCACAGACGCTGGCACCGTTAACGTAATCTATAAATCCGGAACCAGCCATTACCACGGAGAGGTCTTCGACTTCTTGCGCAATTCCGTGCTCGATGCCAAGAACTACTTCGATACCGGCGCCAAGCCCGGTTTCCGCTTGAACACTTTTGGCGGAACCTTCGGCGGTCCGCTCTGGCCGTCGGCCCATCCGAGGACATTCTTCTTCGCCGACTACAACGGTCAGCGCGAAAGCCAGGGCCTGACCTATGTGAACACCGTGCCAAAATGGGGACCGCAGGGCGTCGGCGACTTCTCCCTCTACTCAACAAAAGTGGTCGATCCACAAACCGGGGTCCAATTCCCGGGAAATGTCATCCCGCTTTCGTATATTAGCGGCTCTGGCGCTTATCTTCCTACCGGAGGCAGCGCTCTGCAAGGTCAGTTTGCGAGTCAGGGCTACAATTCGCAGGTCGCGCAAAATGTCTTCGGACTGTATACAAACTATGGCGTGACCGCGACGCCCAACCTGCCGGGCACGGCGAATGGCACAGCGAACAATTATCTGTATAACCCTTCGCGCATCGATAACTCCAACGCCTTCGACGTGAAGGTGAACCGTCAATTCAGCGATGCTGACAGCGGCTTTGTTCGTTTCAGCTACGAGCTCGACAACATCGTTCAACCCGGAAACCTTCCCAATCCTTTAGAGGGTGGAAGCACCTTCGGATTTGAGCACGAGCCGGCCTATCAGACAGTCTTCAGTGAAACTCACGTCTTTTCACCGCGCCTGCTGAACACCCTCCACTTCGGCTGGTCCCGCCTCTTCATCACGACGAAAAACTTTGATGCGCCGCTGAATCTGCCGACCGCCCTTGGCATTCCCGGAATCATCGTTCCCGACGATTTACTCCATACCAACGGTTTGCCGATCTTTCAGTTGAGCGGAGGCACCAGCACGATCGGCGATCCGAGCAACGTCCCCGACCAGCTTGGCACCAACAACTATGAGGAGACCGACTCTGTCACTTTGACTCGCGGCAAGCACTCCCTCGAGTTTGGTACGGATATCTACCGGATGCAGTACAACGTGTACATGGATAACGACGAGCACGGTCTTTACTCCTTCACCGGGAACTACACCGCCGCGACCGTGAACGGCTCGAAGGTGGCCGGCCTGGGACTGGCCGATCTGCTGATCGGCGCTCCCGCCTCGGGAATTTATTCCCACGAGGCCGGAACCCGCGGAGCACGCCAGCTTGACCTGGGCTTCTACGCGCAGGACAACTACAAGGTGAGCAATCGTCTTACCCTCAATCTCGGCCTGCGCTATGACAACTTCCTCGGCTGGCCCTGGACGGAGGTGAGAAATCGCATGTACCAGTTCCTTCCCTCCCTGTCGACGACGCAGGTCTTTCAAGTAGGCACCAACGGCATTCCAAGAAGCGGTGCCAACGGCAGTAATACCAACTTCCAACCCCGCATCGGCTTCGCTTACAGCCTGACTCCGAAGACCGTCGTCCACGCCGGATATGGCATCTACTTCGGAGCACCCTCCGTGATCGATACCGCAACCCTGCTTCAGAATGCGCCAGCGATCGATTACTACTCGTTCACCAATCCGGGATTTGGTGCCTCGGGCTTCACATGGCTGTCGAACGGCTTTGTGCACGCTACAGCTACCGATCCTGCCAATCTGCCGAAGGGATCGCCTCTGAACGCTCTCGATCCCAACTCCAGAAATCCGTACACCGAGCAGTATCACGCCAGCGTGCAGCAGCAGATCGGATCCGCCAGCACGGTCACAGTCTCGTATGTTGGAAACGTCGCGCGGAACCAGCTAGGAACCTACGCCATCAACCAGCCCACGCCGGGAACTTCGGCGACGACCCTGCAGGCTCGCCGGCCCTATACCTATTTCGGAAATATCAGCCAGCAGCGAAGCAGTCAATACTCGAACTACAACAGCCTGCAGATCACGGCGGACCGTCGCACGAAGACTTTGAACTTTCAGTTCTCTTACACCTATAGCCACGCTTTGAGTGCAGGAGTGAATCAGAACTACTACAACCCGGCACCCGACTACGGGAATTCGGCTTACGACATTCCCAACCGGTTCGTTGGCAGCGTCACCTATGCGCTGCCGTTCCAGGGTTCAGGCTGGTATCGCCCAGCGGTCCGGGGATGGCAGTTGAACGCCATCCTGAGCTACTCCGACGGCCTACCCTTCTCCGTGTCCGCAGGTTCCAACACGCTCTACAACGGCACCACGTCGCGGGCCAACCTTCTTCCCGGCAACGGCAATGGATCGCTGCCAAGCAACCAGCGTTCCGTGACACAGTGGTTCAACACGGCGGCGTTCGCCAACCCCGGCGCACAACAGTGGGGAAACTCCGGCCCCAATATTCTGCAGGGTCCAGGTACCAAAAATGTCGATTTTTCGGTATTCAAGAATATTAAGTTGACCGAATCGAGAGGCGTGCTGCAGTTGCGTAGCGAGTTCTTCAACCTCTTCAACACTCCGCAGTTCAACAATCCAAACTCCACCGTCGGAGGCGGCTTTGGAACCATCACCTCTGCGGGTTCTCCGGTAACACTGCAGCGTATCTCACGCGAGATTCAACTCGCGGCGAAGGTCACATTCTAAAGTCAGGGCCGGCTGTAGAGTGGCAGCGCATCGACGCGGTGCCACTCTACAGCCGATTATCCCTGGACACCCTTCACCCGTCCGAGATACCTGTCATCCTTTTCGCAACGGAGGACCTGATTTCAGACCGCCTCAGGCAATATCACGCTTTCGCTGAAGCGCTCCATCGCTTCCAGCTGCGGGCTGAACCGCAGAAGCAGAAGATTACTCCAGCTTCTTTGAACCTGCCAATCTGATCCTGAATCTGGGCTGGCGTTCCAATCAGCCCCGACCGCAGCCCACGGTTCGAGACCGAGTTCTCCTGGATCGACATCGTCTGCTCCAACTGAGTTCCTTGCAGCCACTGCTGATAGTTCTCATAACCTTTGGCATTCTGTTTGACATCGGTAATGCGCTCGAGCTCCCGTTAGACTTCGCCCTCAGTGCTCCGAGTGAAGGCATAACCGGACAACCCAAACTGCATCGGCGTGAGACCTTAACGGTCTCGACGCTCCCGCATGTCGGCGATCTTCGTGGCGACGTGATCGGGTGAATCTCCGTGCGTTTGCGAGTCTTTGATCATGTTGTACATCTGGCAGTTCGCTTCCACAGCCTTTTGTCGCTGTTCGATCTTTGTCTTGGTCTCCGGTGACGAGATGAAGACGCTATCAGCAAGATTCTTTTAGGGGGCCTCTGATTGACTCCGGCCTCGTTAAGGGCAGGGCTTCAGCCGTGCCGTATGGACTGTGTAACTCCCGCGTTTATTCTTCGTCCTTCTGTTGGACGCGCTACGAACTCTTGCGACCGGGAGACAGCATACTGCCGCAGCAGATAGATCAACTGCTGTACAGGTCCTTGCGGTTCAGGCCCTTCATGGAGAACGATGCTAAGGGGGCGCAGGATCGGTCCGCCTTCGATGGGCACGGTGCGGACGCTGTTCAGCTTCAATGCCTTCTCCAAGGCTAAGTAAGAGACAAATCCAACGCCCGCGCCTGCTTCGACCGCGGCCAGTATTCCCTCGGTCGAATTCATGGCGACCGAGTTGCGCAGTTGTCGACGGAGACCATGCTTATCGAAGAAATCCTCGATGTAACGTCGCATACCCGCTCCCGGTTCGCGCAGAAGGAGATTCTCTTCGGCGAGTTCGGCTGCCGAGATGGTCCGCCTCCCGGTCCACCGATGCTGGACCGGCACAATCAGAGAGAGCTCGTCCTGGCCGAACGGCTCTATCTTGAGATCGGGCCGTAGCCCCGGAGCCTCGATGATTCCCAGGCTTATTCGATAGGTGGAGATCGCATCCAACACTTCACTCGTGCTGCCCGCGTGGATATGGATGCGCAGCTTCGGCCAGGAAGCGAGGAGACTTGGCAGCAGTCTCGGCAGCAGGTAGACCGCAAGGGTATGCGACGCGCCAAGTCCGATCTCGAACTCCTCCTGCGAGCCGATCGCGGATAGTGCCGCGGCTGCCTCGTTGTTCAGGATCTCCATCCGGCGTGCATAGCTCAGCAGCACCTCTCCTGCCTTTGTCAGAGCCACGCCACGTCCGACGCGATTGAACAAGGCAATACCAATGCCCTGCTCGAGCGACTGGATCTGTGCTGTGACTGCAGGCTGTGTCAGATGCAGCTGTTGCGCGGCCTTGCGATAGTTGAGCAATTCAGCGACAACGCGGAAGGTTCTTATGCGTGCGATATCCATAGCGAAAGCAACCTCGACTTACAAGAAGGGCAGAAAAACAAAGATGCCCGGCTGGACTTCGCCGGGCATCGAACACTTGATTTAACATCCGCTATTGTGGCGGACATATCCCTGGGCGACCCGGGATCGTGTTGGAAGGGGATCGCTTCAGGCGAACACCGGCGACTCCTGTTGCGTTATCACAACAACAGATCATAGGTGCGTTCGCGCTGAGTGGCATGAATAAAGCTTATGTTGCGTGGTGCAACGCGTCAAGAGCAGGTCCGACCAATTTGCAGGCAGCGGACGGGCAGTCACAGGCGCTCGCAGCCCGATCAAATGGGTGACGAGCGCCTGCGTATCCGCTACTGGAAGGTCATCTGTACCGCGTAAGCATGACTGATGCTGCCCGACCCCGTCGCCGTCACGTTGACCGTGTAGGTGCCCTTCGCGGTCGCAATGGGCGGACGAGAGGAGCATCCGGTCAGGGTCTGCAGTGCCGAAAGACTTAGCAAGAGAAGAGCGAACAGCCGAATGCCACCCAGGGCGGAGAACGAGCTCTTGTTCTTGCGCCGGTAGCCGACGGACAGTATCAGCAGTAAGGGGCCTGCCAGGGGAAAGCACATCCGGCTTAGACCGCCCGCAGTGCTCAGCTTCGATGTCGTCGTAGGTGTCGTGGAGTAGATTTTCATCTGAACCGTGGCCGCGGTGTTGGAGCCGTTGAGGAAGAGCTGGTCCGTCGGAAAGGTGCAGGCCGTGTTCTGCGGAAGGCCGGTGCATCCGAGCTGGACATAGCCGAAGTAGTTGCCCGACGGGGTGATGGTCACGGGCAGCGAGGCCGCAGAGCCGGTGACGATGGAGAGCGTGTTGGAGGCAGCCGCAACGGCGTAGTCGCCTGTCCAGCCGGAGGCAGGCGCAATGTAGATGGGGTAGTTTGCTGTCGTCGCCGAGGCACTGTAGTAGCTGTCTCCTACATAGGAGCCGGTCAGTTGATGGATTCCGCTGGCGAGTCCGCTGACCGTGAAGGTTCCGACGCCGGTTGCGGATAGCGAGGTTGCGGCATAGGAGACGCCATCGAGGTACAGCGTGGCGTTGCCGGAAGGCACCTTGGAGGAACCGGCTGGTGTCGTGTAGCCAACCGTGACGGTGATGGTCTCGGTGGTGCCAGGGTAGACGACCTGCGGCGAGCTGAAGACCGTCGAGGTCGTCGGGTTGATGGCAATCGCGACGGAAGTAACGGGCGAGGCGCTTGCGGTGAAGTCGGTGCCTCCCGCATAGGCTGCATACAGTCCGTTGCTGCCGGCGGGCAGGGTGCTGAGCGTCAGGCTTGCTGTGCCGCCCGAAAGGGAGACGCTGCCGAGGTTTGCGACTCCGTCATAGAACGTTACGCTCCCGGTGGCCGTGACAGTATTGCCCGTGACGGTTGCGGTCAGCGTGATGGGAACGCCGGCGTAGCTAGCCAGGGTGGAGACATTGAGCGACGTCTGAGTGGTCGAGGGGACCGTGCTGAATGACCTACTCTGCACACTGCCGCCGAAGTTCGCGTTGCCAGCGTAAGCAGCCGTCAGGATGTGGCTGCCTGGCGCGGAGGTGAAGCTGAAGGTTGCCACCTCAGCACTCAACGTCACCGGCTGGCTGATTCCATCCAGGGTGAAGGTTACAGGGCCGGTTGGCGTTGCTGTCCCGGCAAGTGCGCTCAGTGAGGCTGTGGCGACCACCGTCTGGCCGTACGAGTATCCGGCTGTTGGGACGGTGGGGTTGAGACTCAGCGCCAGGCTGGTTTGCACATAGCTGCCCACGACGATGGAGACGCTGCCCGTCGTGGTGGCCGAAGAATAGATGCCATCGCCGCCGTATGTAAAGGTCACGGTGTGAGTGCCTGCCGTGAGAGACGAGATGGTGAAGACGGCAGACCCGGAGGAGAGGGTCGCACTTCCCAGGTTCGCGCTCCCTTCATAGAAGGTGAGGGTGCCCGTCGGCGTTGCCAGCCCGGACTGCGTCGCCACGCTTCCGGTAAAGGGCACGACCTGGCCGACTGCTGCCTGGGCGATCGGTGAGGAGATGGTAAGCAAGGGTGTTGCCTTGGCGACCGTCACGCTGAGCGTCACGGCCGTAGTGGACTCAATGGGGGCATAGACGGCATTGCCCGCGTACGTGGCGGAGAGCGTATGCGATCCAGCAGTTAGCCCGGAAGGAAGATTGAACAGCACAGCACCGGCGGCCAGCTTCGCCGCGCTCGCTGCCGCTCCATCCACATAGAGCGTGACGGTTCCTGTTGCGTCCGACGCGGCTGAGGCAGCCACGGAGACGGCTTGCGTCGGGTAGATGTTTCCCGTGGGCGAACGGATCGCAAGCGCCAGCTTGGATGCCGTCGTGGGAGCGGTTCCGGAGGAAGTACCGGTCAAGGTCAGGGTGCTCCTGGTCGTCGCCTGCGAGGGTACGGTCACAGTCGCTGTTCGCGTTGCGCCAGGGGAGGTAGGGATGAAGTTCGTGGCGAAGTAGCAGCTGAGGCCGGGCTGAACCGGCGAGGTAAAGTCGCACGGAGAGATCGTCGGCGTCGTGACCAGCGAGGCGTTCAGCGGGAAGTCATCCGCATCGCCGTATTCCAGGATGCCGCTCGATTGGGTGTAGACCGGAGCCTGGTTGCCGGAGTTTACGATCGACACCGCAAGCGAAGAGGCCGCACCGCCCACGGCCGTGGCGGAGAATGTTGCGGAGTTAGCCGCACGAGGAATGAGAAAGTAGGCCACGGTGCTGCTGCCGGATGCGCGCTCGACGGACACGATGTTTCCCGCCGGATCGATGCTGAATCCGAAGCTCGGTCTCCCGCTGTTCAACTTCACCATGTCGCCGCCGGTGATTCTGCCGTACTCGTTCGGAATGCGATAGATGATCGAGGTGGCGGGGTCGGTGGCGCTGGCGCCGTAGTCCGACATGAAGAGACTGCCCGAGGCGTCGAAGGCAGCGGCCCAGGGATAGGAGGCGTTGATTCCGAGAGCGTACGGAGCCTTTCCGGTCGCAGGCATGTACCAGGCGTCTTTAGCGGTGTAATCAGTGGCTCCGAGGTTGCCGAAGAGATCGACCGCTACGCTGAAGCACTGGCCCAAGATGCCTGGATGTAGCTGGGCGGCGGTCGCCGTGCTGCCCGATAGCGTGAAGCGATTGACGTATGTGTTCGCGCTGCCCGTGAGGTTGTAGTTGCAGGACCACATGTTGCCTGCGACGTCGGTGTTGATGGTTCTGGCCGGCGTGGCCGCGACCGTAATCGCGTCCGCCGTGCTCCAGGTTCCATTCTCGTACGGGTAGAGGATCGTCGCGGCGGTGGTCACGGCGATCAGATCGCCTGCGCCATTGATGGCGACGTCCTGAATGCCGGACGACGCGACGGCGATCGTGACTGCGCCGCTGTTGGACTTCTGTACGATCTGGCCGTTGCCGGTATCGGCGAAGAAGAGATTGCCGAAGGGATCGAACTTTGCCCCGCGCGGCGTCTTGGTGGAGATGGTGGAGGAGAGCACGCCGCTCTGGGTCGTCGCTGCTCCACCGGTCTCATAGGCGATCACCGGCCCCAGTCCGCCACCGCCAAGAAATACGCGCAGTTGAACCTTGTTGCTTGCGTCGTAGAAGACGATGGCTCCGGGCCGCGCACCGGGATAGATCGGTGCAAAGGTGACATTCACCGTGCAGCTGTTTCCGGCCACGTAGGTTGTGCCGCCCGCGCAGGTGCTGCCGCCTGCGTCCTGATAGTCCTGTCCTGTCTTACCCGCGGTGACCACCTTGATGGATGCCGTCGCGGCGGGGAGGCTGGAGGTGAAGGTCAGATTGACGGGAATGGTGATGGATCCGGAGTTGGCCTGCAGTAGCCCGAGATAGATCGCGCCGGTAGAGAGCCGGTAGACGCCGCTGCCGTTTGCAATGTAGACCGCGTTCCGTGTGTCGACCGAGATGCCGGTGGGAGAGGCGATCCCTGCGCTCAGCACGGTCTGGCTGCCGGTATCGGGAGCCAGGGTCGTCGTGCTGTAGGGCACGGTGACGACCCGACCGTTGCCCGTGTCAGCGATATACACGTTATTGGCGGTATCGACCGCAACGCCATACGGAGCACTCAATCCGCTGCCGACCATGGAGGCCGTCGTGCTGCCGCTGGGCAGGTAGATGACGGCATTGGCACCCGGATCGGCGACGTAGACGTTGCCTGCCTGGTCCACCGCGACCTGGGTGGGGCTGGTGAGTCCTTTGACGATCGTGGACTGCACATAGGAGGTACCGCTGAGTGTCTCCTTCACCAACTGGCGATTGCCGTTGTCGACGATGTAGATGTTGCCGCTCACATCGACGGCGACGCCGGTCACCTTGCCGAGACCCGTACCCAGTGTGACAGGCGCGTTCAGGTTAAACTTTCCCTGCGAGGTTACATATTCGTATGCGACGCTTGCGTTACCGTTCGCGACCCAGAGGTTTCCCGACGCGTCGACCGCCAATTGCTCGGGAGCGCTGAGCGCGGAGACCACCGTCGATGCACTACCGTTCCCGCCGGTGTACTTGTATAAGGTTGAAGCGCCCTTGTCGCTCACATACAGATTGCCATAGGGGTCGGCCGCTACACTTGCGGCGTTGCTGTAGGTACCGGTAAGCGCACTCTGCGCGCTTGCAGTTGCTTGGCCAACGGCCCGGCTTGTGTCGATCCATCCCAGCAGCGTCGCGATGGAGAGCAGGGTCGCTCGTATTGCGAAGGTCTTCTTCACGGTCATAGTCTCCGGTGTTCCAGTCGATTTCAGTAGGTCGTCTTCATCGCAGCAGCGAGCTTAGAAATTCAGCCGAAGACCGGCTTGAAGATTTCTGGGTCTGCCTGAGGAGGTGATTGCGATCGACTTGTAATCCAGCGTGTTGGTCGTGTTGGGAACGTAGTAGTTGGTTCCCGAGTTAACGTTGACCGAGGGCGAGCCGAACTGCGGATGATTCGTCAGGTTGAACGCATCCAGATTGACAGTCAGCTTGTAGCGATCGCGAATGGAGAAGTTCTTCCGCGCTGAAAGATCCACGTTGAAGAGAGCGGGACCGAGGATGATTCCCTTTGGGCTGTTGCCGACCTGTCCCTGGTCCGGCGCTTCGAAGTTGATGACGTCGCCGGTGTTGATCGTGTTCCACCACTGCGCGGCGCTGTGCCCGTACTGAACCGGGTAGCCATGATAGACGGCTCGGTTGACCACGCCGTAGGGGTCGTTTCCGTAGGGCGTCTGGCGGATGCCGGATTGATAACGCACCGCACCGGTGAAGAGCCAGTTGCCGATCGCGCCGTCGATTGCGCGCCAGCCACGGTGGATCGTGGGCGCGGTGAGGCTAAAGGTGGAGGTGACCACCTGACGCCTGTCGTAGGTCGCGTACGAGTAGCTGTAGGTCTTGGAATAAGCCGCGTAGAGCGGCACCTCGTTATCCGAGCTCGCAGTCGTCAGGGCCTTCGAGAAGGTATAGGCAGCGGAGAAGCGTGCCTTGCCGAAGCGGCGATTCGCAGAGACCTGCAGACCGTTATAGTTCGAGTCGGCGTCCGAGCGATACATGTAGATGGAGCTATAGCCCTTGTACGGCCGCACCGAGTTGATGTTCATGTTCGGGTTGCTCTGGTAAGCAAGATGCTCCGCCGCTGGGTCTACTCCGTTGATGTCCGGGTTGTGGAGCAGATGACGAGCCTGATTGCCGATGTAATTTACCTCGAAGAAGATGGCCTTCGAGAGCTGCTTCTGCACCCCGAGGTTGTACTGATAGACATAGGCGCGTTGAATGTCCGGGTTCGTCGCGTAGATAGCGCCGAACGGGCGTGTTCCCTGCTGCGCGGAGATGGACGAAAGCTTGTCCATGTTGCCGTTGTCGATGGTCGAACTGGGCAGATAAGGCGGTGAGTTCAAAGCCGAGTAGGCGATGCTGCCCTGCGGCATGTCGTAGAAGAGGCCGGCACCGCCACGTATCGCGAGCGTTCCGCGACCGGTTGGATCGTAGGCGAAGCTGAGGCGTGGCGCGAAGGCGCGCTGCGACTTGTAGAAGCCGCGTTTGCCGATAGTGGGCACGTTGAGCACGGCCGTATCGTTTGCAGTTGGAACCTCGGCCAGATAACGAGACGAGACGCCGTTGCCGGCACGTCGCAGACCGTTGTAGAGATTGCCGGAGTTGGCGACGATCGTGCCGTCGGCATTGACGGTGACTGCTGCCGCGGGATCGTAGAACTGCGGATAGAACGAGGCGATATTGTCGTAGACCGTTGTCCATGGCGTCGTCCATTCGTAGCGCAAGCCAGCATCGATCGACAGACCGCGCGAGGCACGCCATACGTCGTCGACGAAAGCAGATGCCTGCGACATACGGAACAGGCCATAGGTGTTGTAGGCCGATTCGGTGTACTCCTGAAAGTTGCCGAGCAACGCGTCGGCCAGCGGATCGCCCGTCGTGTAAGTGCTCGATACGGTCGTGAAACTGGCAGCGCCGTAAGCGTTGGGCTGGCCGTTCTGATCGCGACGGTTACGACCGTACAGACCTCCGAACTTCAAGGAGTGTCTGCCTTGGACCAGGCTATAGAGGTCCTTCACCTGAAGGTAAGTCGTGTGAGCCTTCACGAGAAAGCTGTCCGACTTATATGCCGTATAACCGGCCACGGAGACGCTCGGGATACCCAGCTTGGGCCCGTAGCCCGTAAACAGATCCTCATAGGCAAGGCCGTAGAAGCTCTTCTGCCAGTCGTCGCCCGCAGGGGTCTGACGGACGACCGTCCACAGCCCCGCGACCGCGATTTCATTGGTCGAATTCGGAGAGACGACATGCGTATACGAGACCAGCGCATTGTTCGCCGGTACGTGTTCGAAGTAGGACGAGGTCGGCAGCGATCCACTTCCCAGTGGATTGGTTCGGTTGTGCGTATCTTCGATGAAACGTGCGTAGAGAATATCCCGCGGGCTGATGGTCCAGTCGACGCGCGCAACCTCTTCATGATTGGTATACGGCTGAGCAAGCTCGAAGATGCTGTTGCTTGCAGCCGTGCAGCCATCCGCGCCGCAGTTGGTCCCGGCGTATGAGGTTGCCTTGGAGATGATGCGCTGATAGATCTGCTGGATTCCCTTTCCAAAGGGCGTAATCAGGTTCGAGATATCGCAGGTCGTGGTGTTGATGGCGATCTGGAGTGCGGGAACGTTCTTCAGTCCGCAGGTGTTTCTGGTCGTGGTGAAGTTGCCCTGTACTGCCGCCAATACAGGCAGTGACACGGTTGTGGGCAAGGATGTCTGCGCGATGGTCTTCCACTCGGTGCCGACGAAGAAGAAGAGCTTGTCGTGCAGGATGGGAAATCCTACGGCGCCCCCAAAGTCGTTGAACCGCAGGTGATTCGGAATAGCCTGAAAGGTCGTCGCGTTGCGAGAGAAGTACGAGGCCGCATCGAGATAGTTGTTGCGGAGTAGCTCGAAGGCCGAGCCATGGACACGATTCGTTCCAGACCGCGTGACGACGTTGATGGTGGGCCCGCCAGAGTCTCCCCACTGCGCGCTGAAGGACGATGTCTGTACGCTCACATGCTCGATGAAGTCGATGCCTACGTTGTTGAACTGCGTGCCGTTGGTGCTGATGTCCTTGTTGATGGTGCCGTCGATGTAGAGACCGTTCGCGGTGGCGCGCATACCGTTGAGAACGGTCGAGGTCGTCGTACCGCTGGTGATCTCATCCATGGCGTTCGTGGGATCGGGTGTGACGGAGCCTGGCAACGTCGCAAGCAGATCGAGGTAATTTCTGCCGTTTAGCGCCAGGTCGCGCACGGTTTCTCCATCGATGATGTGCTCCACCTGACCGGACTGCGTGTTCACCATCTCACCGACTTCCGAGGTGACGATCACCTGATCCGAGGCCCCGCCAGGATGCAGCGAAAAGTTCACGCTGAAGGCGCTTCCGTCGTTCAGTTCGTACCCCTGCCTGGTCTCCGGAGCAAAGCCATCGACCTGCACCGAGAGGGAGTAGTGCCCCGTCTGCAGGCTGGGAAAGATATACTCACCCTGGCCGTTTGCCTTGACTGTGACGGTGGCGTTGGACTCTACGCGCGTTGCGGTAAGCACGGCCTGCGGAATCGCAGCGCCTTGCGCATCGGTGACCACGCCGCTGATGCTTCCGGTATCCGCCTGGGCAAAAGCCGGGGACGCACCGGGAAGGAAAAGAAAAAGCAGAAGAAAGAAACGGAAGAAGTACTGCGCCAGGCAATGCCGTTCACGCAGTCTCAAAGTGCCATCAGTCATGGTGCGCGCCACCTAACAAAGAGCTATGTATGCTCATGGATTTCTTGCGACAGAGAGCTTCTCTTCTGCCTGAGTTCGCGAGTGAGAGTCGACGCAGTCAGCATCGACTCACCAGCAAAATGTGTGGGGGTATCGGTCGGTTCGTAACGAGAACGCAGACGAGATGACTAGAGCTTCAACTATCGACAGACGCGACAGGAACAACAAGCGGAGAGGCTTGTCGGACAACATAGCGCGTACGAAAGTGTGCTCAGAAGCATATGACTTCAAGCTAACACAAGGCGCACACGAGATTCGATCACAAATATTGATTGCCAATCAGACGCAGGGCCGTCCACTGTCGATGACGGACGGCTGCTTGTGAACAAAGCCTTGTAAGCAAGCTGGTAACAAGCTACTTCGTAGGCGGCAAGGAACGGTTGCGAGGATCACGTACGACGCGGACGGCCGCCTCGTGTGGGAGTTGGTCCTTGCAGAGTTCAAGCACCTCGATACATTGCAGGGAGGTCTGGGATGCTTCATTGGTCGACATTCGCGCATCCTCTTGCACAGGCTGCAGTACATCCGAGCCCGTCACCAACACCGGGTTTGCGATGCCTCCGCCCTGCGAGAGCAGCATCTCGATCGCGCGCTTTGCGTAGGCGACGTTCCCGGTTCTGGCGTAAACATACGCCGCGAGTCGCGGCCCACTCTGTCCCGGCGGCACATACTGTGCGTCCGCGCCTTCGTTGTGCGTGGTCCGGTCTTTCTCCCAGACTTCGGATGGTGCGATGCCAAGTCGGCAGAGCTTAAGCCATGCCTCCTCGAAGTCCTTGCGCCCGAGCAGCGGGACAAGCTCGAACATCACCTCTCCCCCGCCCTGGATGGTCGCCAGGTTATAGTTCGCGGGCACCAGCGCATGGCTCTGCGGATTCGGAATAGCCGTCAGCTTACCGGTCGTGTCGTCGAAGCCCACGGTTGCGGCGAGTGCTTTGGCATTGGCCTCGGGCTTGCCGGTCTCGAGGCCGAAGGGCATGGTCAGGATCGAGTCGATGCCTGCAAGAATCTTTTCCTGCCAGCGCTTGTCGCCCGTGCGCTCCCACTCGGTCATCCAGTTGCCTGCAAGGGCAAACCAGTCGGGGCCGATGCGGATGCGTACGGGCGGCTCGTCCGGCTGCTTCGGCTCAACTTCACGCATAGGGTCGAAGTTCGCCATGCTGACCCCGGAGTGTGTGGCGGCCTCGCGCAGCAGATCGCCCGTGCGTTCGTCGGTGGTGAGGTAGTAGAAGGGCCGCCAATGCGCGGCCTGGCTGATGCGCGCCTCCTTGGCTCCATCGCCCCATTTGACGACGTTGTGACGCGAGCCGAGACCCCGCATAGGGCCGAGGTGATACGTGTCG
Source organism: Granulicella rosea (assembly GCF_900188085.1). Lineage (GTDB taxonomy): Bacteria > Acidobacteriota > Terriglobia > Terriglobales > Acidobacteriaceae > Edaphobacter > Edaphobacter rosea. Next base: position 297,750 of record NZ_FZOU01000004.1, on the reverse strand, counting down.
GTCTCGCTGGTGTTGCGAGCATGAGCCTCGGCCAGCCGGAAGAGGTCGGCACGCCCGGTACGCAGAAAGCTGTACCAGAGCCAAAGCGGCGCACCGAGTTCCGTGTTATCCCACGCATGGCCGCCCCAGTCGTAGTGCCAGACGTGACGCGCGGCAGAGTAGGAGTGGATGAAGTCGCCATACTGCCAGAAACCGTACCAGCGACGCTCCTCTACCTGCCGCTCGTAGTAGGCGAGCACGGAGTCGAGACCGTCCTCAATGGATTTCTTAAAAGGTGTCGAGCGGTCGGGCAGACTCCACACGCCGAAGACATCCGCAGAGTGCAGATACTCCGGCGAGGCAGCAAAGATCGGCTGTTGTGCGCCTGCAGTGGCCATGGCGACGGTCTCGGCTTTGGTCACGAAGGCAGAGGCGGCGAAGACGCTGAGCTCGCTCGTGCGCGCAACGCCGTAGGCGGTGGAGAGGCCTGGCTGCGCATCCTCGTAAGCCGCGGGCAGACCGTGCCCGTGCGTGTCGTAGAAGCGCATGTCCATCTCAGGCGCTTCGGGCGACCACAGCCACGCGATCAATCTCGCGGACTCACTCGCGGCGTTTTGTATCTCAAGTCCTGCAGGAAAGGACTGCCAGAAGTTGCGTATGCTCACCGCGAGTCCGCCGCCAAGATCGCCCACGCTGGCGAGACCCGCGGCGCGAGTGCCGGAGGCCGAGTGGATCCAGGTGCTCTCCGCGCCGGTGCGCTTGACGATGGTGAATCCGTCCGGGTTTGGCTGGCTGAGTTTGAAGTCGTTCCAGATTGCGTTCTGCGCGAAGACCGGTGGCGGGCTGAAGGGCTGGCCGGACTCCTGGGCCGCATTGCCGCCACCGGGCTGCAGCGGCTCGGACCACAGACCACCCTGATGGCCTACGAAGCGGACGGTCCGGTTCAGGGGTTGATCGCGCATCGGCGCATCGATCTCGAATCCAAGGCCTCGGATGAAGTCCTTCTCCTGGTCCCCATCGAAGACGATCGTGTGGACCAGTCGAATGGAGGTCTGGCCGGTGTAGAAGTAAAGCCGCACAGTAAAAGGTAGCCACTCCCGGTGCGAACTGACGCCACGATGAACGCCTTCGATCCGAACCACGGCGCGCACGGGACCGGTCTGCTCGACAGTGAGCTGTTTCAGCTCGGAGACGAAGCGCTCGCGCTCAGGAGAGTCCTCCGGGCGATTGGCAGTTCCGCTTTGCAGAATGCAGACAAGCCGCCCGGCACGGCCTATCTCCTTGCCGCCGATACGGATCGCTTCGATCAGGTTCGCGCCGGCGAGCGGGAGGTCGCACTGCATCGCGCCTGTGTCGACGTGCACCATTGTGCCTTCTTTTCTGGCGATCGGCTTGCCGGTGACGGGCGTCGGTGCGCCCGGGATCAACTTCGCCGAGCTAGCAAAGCCAGCGGGAAGTGCCGTTGCGAAGCCGGTCCACTTGACCGAGCCGTCAGGCCAGTAAGCGAGCGGCCAGCTCTGCAGAGGTAGGTTGCCCGCGGGCGACTCCAGCCGAAAGCCCTCGCTGCGAGAGACGGAGCCACGAGCCCACGGAACGCCCCAGCTAACGCCTGCGGGCTGGGTGGGCTCCTTATCGAGGAGCCGGAGGTCTACTGCTGTCACAGCGGGGACGGCAGAGGTCGCGCCCTGAGCGTGGAGGCTACGGGCCGTAAGCGGGAGGGTCGAGATCGCGACGCCGGCGAATGCAGCGTCTTTCAGGAAGTCGCGGCGAGTTGTCTGGCTCAAGGTTCGGCTCCGGGCGGTCTGGGTTGCAGTCCGTATCGTCCGCTCATTATGGCCCCTCGGTACGGGCTTGTGAAGTGCGTTTCGGTCGTCGGGGCCGACCGTATGCTCGAAGTCGTACACGCGGCTGCTATTCTTTCGGTCACAACGCCTATGGCAATCACTTGGATGAAGCGCTCACTATCACACGGAATTCTTGCTCTCGCAGTAGCCACCTTGGGGGTTGCCGGATGGTCGCAAAGCATACCGCCGGACAGTCGCCTGCACCGCGGCAAACTGCTCTACAAGGATGACTTCAAGCATGGGCTCAGTTCGTGGCGAATCGAAATGGAAAAGCCCGGCTTCGTCACAGCGAAGCGGGGCACGCTCGATATAGACGTACCAGAGGGAGTGACTGTTTGGCTGCGGCAGCCGCTTGATGGGCCGGTAATGATCCAGTATGAGGCGACCGTCGTCTCCGCCGGCGGTCCGAATGACCGAGTCAGCGATCTGAATAGCTTCTGGATGGCCACCGACCCAAGATCGCCGGCGGACCTCTTCGCTCAGCCGCGAACCGGTGCATTTGCGCAATACAACTCGCTTCGGATGTATTACGTCGGCCTCGGGGGCAACGCCAACACCACCACCCGTTTCCGGCGCTATATCGGCGCCGCGACCGACAGGCCGCTGCTGCCGGAGAACGATCTGTCCGTCGCGCGCGATCCCTCCAAAGGCATCTTCGCGAACAAGCCGCAGCTCATTACTCTCATCGCGTCCGGAACCTTGATTCAATACTGGCGCGATGACAAAAAGATCTTTGAGATGACCGATGCCGAGCCCTACACGCATGGATGGTTCGGCCTTCGAACTACCAGGAACCACATGCGTGTGCGCCATCTTCGCGTGATCCGGCTGAATGAAAGGTAGCTGAAGAAGGGACTGTACTTTGTGCGGCATCCGTCTAAAGAGATCGCCCACGAGAAGGCATCTTCTCGTGGCGCGCTATTCTTTGTCGTGATGCCAGCCAAAAGATTACTGGCCTTCACCGCCGGAGCCCGCAGCCGCGGAGGCAACATTGCTCGTCGCCTTTTCCGCCAGAAGTTGCTCGATCTTCGCGGTGAACTCCGCCTGGAGCTGGCGGTTGAACTCACCGCTCGCAGGAGAGGCGAAGCCGGAGTGAATGCCCTTGACCAGCCCATCCTTGCCGACGAAGATCGTCGCCGGCCAGGTGTTCAGGTTCACTGCCTGCGGAATCTTCTCCCACATCTCGGCGGGCGCACCTGCAATCAGGTAGTCGTACTTCACTCCGTACTGCTTCACGAAGGCGCGTTCCCGCTCCAGGCTTCCCTGCTGCTCGGGCTCCTCGAAGTCCAGCGCCACGATGGCCAGACCCTTGTCGCGATACTTCTTGTCCAGCTCGACAAGGTACTGTGCTTCATCATGGCAGTTCGGGCACCAGGTGCCGGTCACGATCGCGAAGACGACCTTGTTCTTGAAGCGCGGATCCTCGCTCGAGACCAGCTTTCCATTCACATCCGGAAAGTTGAACGCAAACTTCTCCTTCGGGTCGCGCACGGTCGTGTGCGTCTCGTAGTTCTCCGGCTCGGGCAGCCCCTTGGCCCGTGCAACTTCAGTACGATAAGCAACCAGCTTCGGTGTATAGCGGCTGTCGGAAGGGTCCTCCGTATATTGTTTGGCGCTGGCCGTACCGCTGCCCTGCGCTGCAACCGGGCTTGCAGCGCGGCCTGCGTTCTGCACGACCTCCAGGCCGCCATCCTTCGTTGGAACAAGCTGGATGTTGCCCGGGCGCGAGCCGTCGAAGTGGCTTAGCAGCCACTTGCCCTCTTTGTAAGTGCCGCTATAGGCGCCGGTGTCTCCATCCACACGCAAAATAGAGGCTGCGACCTCGGCGCCGCGCTGTTCAACGATGAGACGAAATGCCTTCTCGCCTTTGGAGGAAGGCGTGGGAAGCGCAATCTCCCACGAGCCTGCGATACTGGGAGCATTCGCAGCGACGTCGTTCGCATCGACGTGCCGCGTTGCCTGGAAGCCGTACTCAGCATTCGCGGAACGAGACTGCGTCGCGACGTTGCCTTCCAGCGCCGTCACGCGGTAACCAAGCACAACGTCCTTCATGTTGTAGTAAATGAGAGTGATAGCCCTTTGCGTTTGGGCGAGGCCCGCGATCCCGCCGGCCTCGTATCAGCAAACGGACGTGCTCGTTCACGGAACATATCGCAATATTATCGGACCGAGGGATTAGTAAAGCCGCACGCTAGGTTACCGTCCTTCTTGTAGGAGCTCTTGGTTGCCAGCGAGAGTGTGGTGAGGCTGCGATCGTTGTTGGTGCGAACCTCTGCGTCGTTGCCGAGGAAGCCGATGAGGGTGACTTTGTTTGAGTACATGGTGTTGATCTCCGTTTCGTTGAATTCCCGTATCCTGCTCGGGTCACACTCGGCGAAGCCAAGCGAGTGGGCCCGGCTCCCAAGCGCCAAGGAGTGCTTTCCTGGTGGGGCCCGGAAGAAGTTTGAGCGGCGTCTGATGCCGCGGCTTTCAAACTTGTTCTGGGAGGTCCCGAGACCCCGCAGGGGCGGCGTAGCCGAAGCAGAACGACGCCGAGCCGCAGGGCGCCGGTCTGGCCCCGAAGCGTGACCCCGAGTAGAGGACGGGATACGGAACGGAAGGCTCCCCCATGTAGCCAAGTCAACCTTCGCGTCTCGGCTGCGAGAGTTCGCCCGGATCGCAACCTCTATTCGACCGGCAACCGCTCCGTTCAAGGACGGCTTCGAGCATGCCCCGTTGCGCTTCGGAAAGCCTAGGGACGGCACGCTGGGCGCTTTCAGGGACAGGTAAGGCTGTGCAGCCGTTATTGGCAGCAGGAAAGGACATCGGAGTGACCTCGGATTCGGGTTCGATTCTCTAGCGGTAAGGTTGCGGCTCAGGCATCGGAAGCACGATAGATCTCCTCCGAGAGGAAGCTCTGCTCCTGGTGGCTGTATCCGGAGACGGTAATCAGCTCGCGGACGCGGCGGCGGCCGGTGATGTCGCGCTCGCAGTACAGAACGAAATCGATCGCCTGAGCGGTCTCGGAACGCATGAACCCATGATTCAGATTCGGTCGAGCACTCAGGGCGAGATTGGAGAGGCGGTTCAGAGCGTCCAGTGCCGACTTGGCATGAATCGTCGACAGCGTTCCGCCGTGCACGTATTCATCGCTTGCAGGAGGTCGTAGCCGCACTCATTGCGAATCTCGCCCATGATGATCCGGTCGGGACGATGCCGCAATGCGGCAGCCAGAAGCTCACTCGGCGTGACGGCGATCTGGCCTGGAATCGCATCCACCGCCTCCCAGCGAACGGAATTGGGATGCGACACCTTGAGCTCCGCCGGCTGCTCGATAATCAGCAGCCGCTCATTCTGCGGAACGTGGTCGAGCAGCCCTATGAGCAAGGTGGTCTTGAACGTCCCCATCAGCGTCTGAGCCCCGGAGAAGTCCATCGTTCCTTGCGCGTGCGCCACGCCCGCAAACGACATCGCGACAAGAGTCGGCGCAATGAGCCGCATTGCCCGCATCAACTGTTGGGAGGAGAACTGCATCAGCCGTGCCTTGCGCTGGCTGATGGTACGAGGAACAGCGAATGAACTTCTGTGTGACATCGGCACCTCCATCGACTGAATTCAGTCGGGATATGTCGAGATCATGAAACAGGCTCTTCCAGCCGTCCAATACTTCCTATGGATCGCCCGATAACTCCGACCTATCACCTGCCCTCAAAGGAGCCTGTTCCGGCATCGAAAACTGCGGCTATACGGGAGCTTTTGAGGGGCCATTCGGCAACGAATCCAGGACAGGAATCGAGCCTCCAAGGAACGCTTCCTGTCTTCGTGGAAAGATCTCAGACGACTGGGTGCTCTGCAGCTTCTTGAATCTGCGTATCAGGAGCGGAACCGTCTTCGGTCGCCACTGCCTGTGATAGATCACCGCCGTGTCGACGGTCCAATCGACCCCGGCGATGGGCCGTGTTGTCAGGGCGTCATCGAGAGGGGTGCCTTCCCGAACCAGAGCGAATCCATAGCCTTCCCTGACGAGCATCTGCATCTCGGAGGGGTGCGATGCACGTGAATACGCCTCGACCAGGACACCCGCTTCGGCGAGCAGTTCGAGGAGTCGATGGTGAGCATCGGGGTGACGCTGCGGGTGATACAGGATGGCGAGATTGTCTTGCAGGTCCGAGGGCTGCAGCGCGGCTTTGCTGGCAAGCGGATGATCTTTTCGCAGGCAGACCACAAGGCGGTCGCGACGCAGCTCTTCGACATGAATTCGAGGATCTTTGAGGGGCAATGTGACCACGGCAGCGTCGACCTGGCTGGCCAAAACCTCTTCGACAAGTTGGGCCCTGTCGCCATGGGTCGGCCGAACAGCGGCCATCGGCAGGATCGTTCTGTGCATGGAGCAGAAGGAGCGGAACAGTTCCCCATCGACGAGGGGTGTGGAACCCAGGCGGATGGTGGAGATCTCGCCTCGTTCGATGGCGATGAGCGCATCGATCACCTCATGCCGCATCTCCAGCAGCGACTGTGCCAGCTGGATGAAGGCCTCCCCGGTTTGCGTCGCCCGTATGCGGCCATCCCGCGTCTTGCGGAAAAGTTTGATCGAAGCGTTCTCCTGGAATCGACGTGCCTGCACGCTGAGGTTCGGTTGCGACGTGTGCAGCTCTTCGGCTGCCGCGCGAAACCCTTGTTTCTCCAAAATGGCAAGCAAATAGCGGAAGTGACGAAACTCGGCCCAGTCATGCATCACGAAGCTCCCCAAGAACAGCAGCACACACCACGCGTCCCGGACTGACGATCGTCCTTATGAGAAATCTTCGCGACAAAATCCTTCCGCGACAACAACATTCCGGCATTTGGCCAAATTCACTTTTCGCGAAAAGTCGCGCTACGGCAGTGTTTCGTCGGACCCGATACCTCTGAGCGATCACCCAATAAATACAAAGTATTGGACAGGGGGCCGAGAGCGAAGTCAGGCTTATCAACAGACCGGCGAGTTTCGAAAGGCTACTTTAGTCAACTTGGAGGTTTTTTGCAATGCAATCGTACTGTTCACGCCCCTGTTCGGAACATATGCTGTCAAGAGACTGCAGCGCGCTCAGTTTGAATACAAGGACTCAAGCTATGAACCAACGAACTAGCTTGTCTATGTTCTTTCTTACAGGTTAACTACAGGCTTCCTTTAAGCAAGCCGTTTGTCGCTACCGTTTCAGCGGAGATTCCGCTCCGTTTCAGCGTGGAGGCTCTACTGTTTCGGCGTGGATGCGCTTCCGATGCAGCGTGGAGAGCGAAAAACGCTGAGATCTGGATCTACCGTTTCAGCGTGGAACGCTCTTCGGCTGAAAACGTGCAGCGGCAGACTGGATTCTGCTCATGTTTCAACGAGTAGTCGGCATTTGGGAGGCTTCCGCTACCGTTTCAGCGTACTTTTGAAATTCATCGTGCCGCTACCGTTTCAGCGTGTCGTGGCGATCTTTTGCCGCGACCGTTTCAGCGTGCCGTCGAACTGACGCTTTCCTGCTACCATTTCAGCGTCGAACGACCCTCTCCGTGATGGCGAGCTGCTACCGTTTCAGCGTCGTCGGATACCTGGAGACGCCGTGTGGATAGAGTCTCTGCTACCGTTTCAGCGTGCTCACGCGGGATACATGCCCACGACACGCTGAAACGGTAGCAGAGCTGAGTTTGCCAGCTTTTCTGCTACCGTTTCAGCGTATGCTGCGCAGGCCCTCACTTCGCGATACGCCGCCGCTTGACGATACTTGCTTCGATCGCCAGAAACTCCTGGGCTTCTCCACCGGTGCGCTCTGGAATCGCCAGCGGCGCCGGGTGGATGTGCATGCCGCTCTCGGAGAGATCGACCTTCATCTGCGGGTACACGAGCCGGATCTTTTTCACGGTGGCGATCACCTTTTGGCGGAAATTTCGCAATTCCTTGTACTCGGAACCCATCTGCCGGTGCAGGCCGTCCCATGGGATCGTCTTTGTATCTCCGTCTTTCCGCGCGCTATAGGTCTTGTGGCAGATCAGCGAGTAGAGATCGAGCGACAGGGGCGAATTCCGGAGAGCGCGCAAGGCACGCAGGTCGAGCGGGATCGGGCTGGAGGTGATGGCGCTGAAGAATTTGTCGCTCAGCTCGATGTAGCTTTCAAACAACGAGTTTTGCGATCCTTTATCGAAGTTCCACCAGAGCACGGCCTCCGGGCCGATTTGCATGTCGAGCCACGCATCGCCCGTCTTACCATCGCGCTTATAGGTCTGCTTGAAGCTGATAGTTGCCCTCAGCATGCGCTCAATCTGATCTTTCAGGCGACGGGAATCGCTGCGTACGCCGCCGTTCGAAGGATTGAGACCCAGCTTGCGCATGAAGTCCGGGTAGCTGGTTCCGAGGTAGAGCCTCCGCTTCTTGGTGCGCGCTGCCTCGGTGACCATCCAGTACAGAAAAAGTCGCGGGATGGTGCCGTATGGGTATTTGTGGGAGGCACTCTCCTCATCGTAGAGCGGACGGATCGACAGGGTCAGGTTCCCGTTGGTGCGGCTCCAGATCGGTACATTGCCGGGGTCTGAGTGGGGGAAGGTGCACTGGATGAGCTGCCGGGCGAGGAACGCCCTCTCATAGGAGTCGGGCGACTGCTGCATGTCGGTTGCAGCTTCTAGCAGGCGCATCGCCACCGGCGACAGGCCCCCCACCTCGTCCATGGCGGATGCGGAGATGGCAAAGGCTAGCTCGTCCTCCTCGTTCGGCGTCATGGACTGGCCTCGGTCTTCGAAGACGTGCGGATGATGCTCCGGCGCGTTCGCTGGGACCGCGGCGTCGATTGAGATCACACCCTTGCGCGCCGTCGTGCGAGGCGCCCGCTTCGCTGCCTTCTTCGCTGTCGCCATCTCTACCCGCTCCTGGGTGCCGGTCTATTCGCAAGGAATGTCGAGACGTTTCATCATCTCTTCGATTCCCTCCCAATAGGCCAGTCGATTTTCTTCGCAGAATCCAATGAACGCCGCGGCCACGCGCTCCGGTAGACGAGTCGTGATGGGAATCGTCGGACCAGTCTGGCGCTTGCGTCTATAAACGGGAGGCCGGCTCGTCGAGGGCGCAGACGCTTCCCTGCTGGTAAATCCGTGAGAGTCCGCAATGGCATCGATGCGGTCCATGACGGGAAGGGGCGGCGCAACCTCGGCCGGCCGGATCGCGCGCAGCTTGTCGGCGGTGGAACGCACCGCCGCACCGCCAAATCCAAAGTTGTCCTCAGGCATGGGCTGCCTCCTTCTTCTTTTCCGAACCTCTCGGCTCGGCGTTCTGTGTCAGGATATCGACCAGCTCGTCGGCAAAGTTTTGTGCGTTTTCGAGCGCCTCGGTGAGGCCGTTCACCTGTAACGGATCGAGTTCGTGCAACGCGAGCCGGCGCACGAAGATCGCCTTATATGCCTGCCGCTCGTGCAGGCGGTTGCGCATGACGGGCAGCTTTGCGCTCTTCAGCGAATCAATGATTTCGCGCTCGATGCGTGTGGTGATGATCGGACTGGTTCGTGTCATCACGATGCGGTAAGGAATCTGGCGTCCGGCAAGCGTCTCCTCTTCCTCGTGGATGAGCGCGATGGCGCGGCTTGCCTGACGAGCGTCGACACCGCTCGCCTGCAATGGCACCAGGACGAGATCAGCCTGTGTGATAGCGCGCGAGACCAGACGGTTGGCCGTGCCCTCGAGGTCGACGAACACGAACTGGTTCCTGGTGCTCTCCTCGCGGATGGTCCGCACGATGGTGCTTTCGGTGGCGTCACCGATCACGCGGATCTTCGAGGCGGAGGCGCCCGCACGCCATTCCACAATAGGCCGGTTCGGATCGGCATCGATGACGGTAACGGAGGCACCCAGTTTGCTGAGAGTCTGCGCGAGAACAAGGGTGGTGGTGCTCTTTCCGGCCCCTCCCTTGGGATTGGCGGCGACGATGACGGGCATATGGCCTCCTGTACATCAATAGTATGCCATTACTGGCTTTCGCTGCACGTTAGAAGCTTTTGCAATTAATCAAAAGCTTATGCAAGCTTGTGCAATCATGTAAAAGCTTGCGCAAGCTTTTTTCAAAATCCTCAATCTTGCACAATCCGGCAATCGCGACCGGGCCGCTATCCTGGGGTAAACCTCGCGTATGAAACATGCCAGGAGATGTCCTTGGCATCCCGAAAGCTGTCCATGTGAAAGGTAAAGCCCTCAGAATGAGGTGAATCTTCCAATCTTGCCGGCAACGGGATGACTGCGCGTATACGCAAGAATGGTGTGGCATAGGATAGCGTGTACTTCGGGACACAACGTCCCAAAATCAAGGTGAGGGACCTCGTGTCTACTTAAGAGTTAAGGTCCGCACGGAAAATGGGAGCCAGTCATTGGCTCCCGCCCCAAGGCTATGCGGCTACTTGCTTCTTTGGTGCGCTCTTCTTGGAGGTTGCTTTGATTGTTGTCGGCCCCTTCGCTGCTTTGCCGGCTGCCTTCTTCGGGGAGTTGGAAGGAAGGCGGTTGCGGCTTCCGTGAGGGAATCTGCCTCGCCTTCGCGTGGGATCGGTTTGCTTCCGGTAAGGACGAGACGCAGCGCGAAGCCTGTCAGCTTGTCGTCGGGTAGTCCGTCGACAACGCCAAGCAGAATCTCCTCTGCGCTCTTGTCATTGTCTTCGCCTTCTGGGGCGAAATGCTCGGCGACATCGTCCACGAAGGTGTACGGGTCGAGGTTCACAAGGGTCCGCAAGAAGACCCTCAGTTGTGCTGCGGTGAACGTGGCTGGGGCCGCGTCGAGAATGCGGTCGAAGGTCGCCGCACGTGCTTTCAGCAGCTTCTCCGTCCGGGCGCGTTCCGCCTCCCATTGCTGTTGGCGGAGCTCATCCTCCCGCTTCTGTTCCTCGGCCAGTCGTTCCTGCTCCTGTTCATACTCTCTCTGTTGCCGTTCATACTCCTGCTGACGTTGTGCGGCTTCCTCCTCCGTCTCGGCCTCGGGAGCGGGTGCGAGCTTTGGAGCGGGTTTCGCGGCCTGGGCCGAAGCCGCGCGTGGGTCGTGTACCGGGCAGTGGTTGTCCGTGCAGACGGTGATGATGGTGCCTACGCGCTTGCCGTATACGATGATGGCCGACTTGGCCGACTCGCACGGCGGTGCCGGCTCGGCGTCGCGGTTGTCCACCACGTTCTCGATCTCGCGAAAGACGCCACGCTGCACTGCACCGGGTCGCTGCTCCTTCGCATTTCTCCAGCCGTTCTCGATCTGGACCAACTCAGGATGGGCGGCAACCTCGCGGTCGATGTGCGCCATTACCTTGCTCTGATAGCAAGCTCCGTCGAGGCATTATGTGGAATCAGGGCAACTGGCAAGTGTTTTCCGCTGGCTCGCCACCGCCGCACTCCCCGCGTGAGACGAATAATAGGACATAGTCGTTATTGGAGCTTTTCGGGACCTAGTTTAGGTGTTGCGTTTAGCTCTGGCCATTATGGCGAGTACAAGGGCCAGAACCGTCGCGGGAAGGATGAGCAACATGACTAAAGCAGCAGGACCATGAATGTTTGTTCCTCCAATTGGTGAGCCGAACAGAAGCACAATCCAAGGACCAATCAAGATAAGACCTGCCGTGAGACCGCGTCGCGGTGCTCCAGGCTGGGCGCTCCAGCCAATGAATCCTACGAAAGACAACACAGTTCCAACAAGTAATGCTAACGTGAAGAGATCGAAATGATCGCTGATGAACTCAAATCGAAAATGGGTGGCGACGTCGATATATCCGGCCAAGATGCCAACTGCGATCAGAGCTGCTCCTGACAGGGAGACAGTCTTCCAAACGGCCAATGAATGAGATCGCGAGGGCATGGACAAATTCTATCGTTACGTCGCACTGCTGCCTGGGGCTACTCTGAAAGAAGTGATCTGAACCAGATCGCTGCCGATCTGTCGTTGCGTTGGGCCTGCGGGCGTGGGTACGTCTGCGAGCCTCAGCAAGAGTTTTTCGTAAGCTGCGACGCCGTCCTCCACGGCGGCTTCTTCCGCTTCTCCCAATGGAATCTCCTGAAGCAGATGTAGCAGATTCGCCTTGCCTTCGAGCAGAAGTGCTGCGGTCGCTTGCTTCGGCATGTAGAAGTCGCACTTGGCACAAGCCATGCGATGCGGGCACTGCTCAAAGAAGTCATAGGTGCAGTAGCCGTGTCCGAGGTCATAGAACTTCCAAGGTTCCGTTGAGGCGATTCCGGCACGAACGGCGTCCTGATCGATCAGTACCTCGATCGCACGCAGGTTGCGTGCAAAGTATCCAGCATCAGCGTAGGACTTGGCCATCTTCAGAGGCGTAATCTTCGCATAATGCTGAGTGGCTGACGGACTTGAGTGCCCGAGCCACTCCTGCAGTTCAAATAGGGTCATCGGCTCCTTCGCGTTGAAGAGCTGCGAAGCGATGGTGGAACGTGCGCGATGCGTAGTGATGTTGCCGCGCACATCGGCTAGCGGCACGCCGGCCTTGGCGCAGAGCGCGGGGATGAGGGTGTTGTTCAGATAAGACTTGCCAACGCCTGTGAGCCGGACCATGAAGAGAAAGTCCACGAACTCTCCGGTCTTCCAATCGGCCCGCTTGGCGCCCTGCGGACGCACCTTCTCCCAGGCTGCGATAGCGTCTCCAACGATACGATCCACTGGCTTCGTGAAGGCTGTTGCGGTCTTGTTGACTGGAACATCGAGCAGGCAGACCGCATCGGCGGGGAGTATGTCGCCCGTGGCAGGGACAATTACTGCATCGCGCTGCCAGCGGATGCAGCCGACCCGCAGCCTAAGAATCTCGTTGTTGCGAAGTCCTGCGAAAAGCCAGGTCGTCGCGAGTGCCCTGCACAACTCTATGGGATAACTGTTGGGGCGAAAGTTCCCTCGATGGGCCGGGCCACGACGGGGAAGATCATCGGGAACGAGGTTGAGACCGGCCCATACGAGCTTGGCCCAGACATCGTCGGCGATGATCCTCGGGTTGGGACCGATCAGAGCGACCAGGCTCTTCGGTGTGGCAAATGCCGCATGGGATCAAATCGTCGCGGGATCAGCTCCCACTCTTGAAGATCGCGAAAGAAGATCCGCAGCGTGGAGATGCGGCTCGCACGAGTACTTGGGGCGAGTATCTTACCTCGGCTTCTGATATGAACTGGATCGATGCTTCCCCAGTCTCCACCATGCCACTGACAGACGACGGAGATGAGTTCCGCGGCAAGATCACGAGTCCAATCGCCTGGTGAGAGAACCGTTGGATGTACATGACCGAGCCAACGACCGACGTTGAGAAGGAAGTAATAGCTCTGGGTTCTGGAACTCCTCGCGTAGGTGGATCGATCAAACCAGAGACGGCAGAGGCGCGCCCACTCAGGTGGCACGCCGAGAGTAAGGGCGGGCGAAGACTTCTTGTCGGAAACGGGTCGATGGATCTCAAGAGCCTCCGGAACGGTCCCCATGCTGGCCAGCACACGGGAAAAAGCAACGATGGAGTAGCTCCCAAGGCGTGGTGGCTTCCGTGCGATCACCGCCTTCAAATGCTCCAATGTAAGCTGATCAAGATGGGGCGAGCGGATGAAGAGCAGCGTCTCAAATACAGTCCGCATGATGCGATCACTCATGCCGTGCTTGATGTATCCCCACTCCAGAAGTAGTGCGTGGACACGGTCGGAGACGGTCTTCATGTAATCGCGGCCAAACACCTTGCGTGCGAGGCACACGTAAACGACGTGGTCGCACTTGAGACGGTGTAGGTCAGCAAAGTCACAAAGCAAGTAAGCGATGGCGACGATGTGCTGACGCTCCATCCTTCTCCGCTCGATGGAATCGATCCACTCTTCGGTAGTCCATCCCCAAAAAGAACGCTTACGCTCAGCCATCTCACGCAGGAAGAACAGCAGCACATACTTGCGATGGTTGGTCTTGATCCCCGTATAGTCGAGCGTATCGTTGAGCGGCTGCACCAGCCGGTTGAGCGAAGGACCAAAGTCCATCGTTCGGCCGTACCTGTAGAAGCGATATGCCTCTGCATAGCGTGTCAACATCTCTTCTTCGCCCGCGGTGAGCATGGCACAGCGGTCGTATCGGGAAAGCTCAATGGGCCATGTCCAGGGTCCGTCGTCCGCCTTCTTCGGCTTCTTCTTCTCAGGTCCCCACTGGGCACGGGCGCTGCGCTGAAACAGTGATGATCGTTGCTCGGCGGTCAAGTTATCGACCCACCGACCAATGTTGTTGTGCCATGGCTGTCCATCCTTCCTGACTCGCTTGACTGTCACTGGGCAACCTCCGCAAGCATCTGAACGCGGCGGGCGTGAAGTTGAGCCATACCCGCTGCGAGCTTGAGCGAGAGGTCGCGTCCACTGAGATGGATATAGAGCAGTGTGGTCTGTACGCTCCGATGTCCGGCGAAGGTTGCAATCTCGTGTATGTCCCAACCCGAATGGGCAAGGTCGGTCAGACAAAGATGGCGAAGGGTATGAGTTGAGAATCGTTCGACGCCCGCTCGTCGTGCAAGGTGTAGGACGATCTTCGACCAGCTCCATATCGAGATCGGTTCGGTATAGTTGCGGTGAGACTCGGAGAGGAACAGCGGCCCGCGCTTGCTGCCGAGGGTCCTGCGATGCACGAGATAGCGGCCAAGCAACTCACCACTCGATGCGGAATAAGGAAGAGCGCGCTCGCGGCGTCCCTTCGTACTCTCGGTTCGAATCCGGAGAATGCGTCTCGACGGGTCAATGTCACTGCTCTGGAGACTGCAAAGCTCTTCGCGGCGAAGTCCAGCGTCATAGGCAAACGCAAGCATCGTCCTGTTACGGATGGACTCCTGTCGTGCTGCCGCAAGAATCCGGTGCCAGTCTTCCTCGTTAGGAATCCAGGGCAGCTTTTGCTGACGTGCGACCATCGCCCGTCCACTGCCGGTCTGTGCGGCTGGGTTGTTGGAACGCGTTCCCTCTTCCATCAGATATCCATGGAAAAGGCGAACAACCGTTAGTAGCTGCTGTATCGTCGCGTTCGCTAGAGCGACCTCGCCGGCTTGCAACGCTGCGAGATACAGTCCCACGTCCGCCCGCGTCGCGGAGACGGATGCAATGCATGCCGACTTCAAGAATGCAAGATACCTCTCCGATGCCCGCGAGTAGGCATCGAGCGTGTTGGAGGATAGGCCACGGTGCGACTGCAACAAAAGCCACGCTTGGGCGTGAGGGTCTGATGCGACCAACGGACACCGATCCCAACGGATCGGGTGAACAGTAAACTCGAACGGCACATGAACCTCCTGGTGGAGATCCAAGGAGAACAGCCTGGACACTAATTCCGCCTCATGCGGGGAGCGCGGCGGCGGCGAGCCAGCGGAAAACACTTGCGGTTGCCCTGATTCCACATAACTTACACTGGTCGCCCTGAACGTCCGCAAACAGGCTCGTATTGAATCCGCTGCGACGTGGGCAGGTGACGCAAGCCCCGGCCTCTGGTTTGAGGGTAGGGTCTTCACGGTCGAACGGTGCCTCGGCAAGATTCAGGTAGAGATTGGCCTGAATCCACGCGCTAAGGTGCTTAGCCGGAAGCAGGTGTGCTTCCTTGTCCTGCCAATCCTTCCGCCAGCAGTTTTCGAAAGCGTCTGCTTGATGCTCTTGCGGCAGACGGGCGATGAGGTTGGCATGGCTGGCCGTGATGCGCTCCTCCACGAATGCCTGGGCGACCTCGGGGATAAGCTGCAACAACGAGAGACGCGCATAGATGTGGCTTGCGCTCTTGCTGGATTTGGCGACAAGCGCGGCAACATCATAGCCGGGAAGGTCTAAGAGACGCTGAAAACCCTGCGCCTCCTCGTAAGGATGCACGTCCACACGCTGCGAATTCTCAACTTATCTTGAGTCCGTCAAAGGATGTCTACGACGTCTATGATGATGCGTTTCCCTTCGTCGTGGAATCGTTAACTGTAGAGCGTCTATGACGTGCAGTAGGAGTGAAGTTCTCTGCTTGCCGGAGGAAGGTTAGCCCGCATTGGCGCAGTGAGCGTAGCGTACTGCGCCAATGCGGGCTGGCGCCCTTGCCTCTGGAGGTAGATGTGATCAAAGTGCAACGAATCATCATGACAGATAGCCATGAGCGCAGTTGGATCGTTCTCGACGCGAACGGCCGACCCATTACAGAAGTCAATGAATACCTGCTGTATCTTCACCATCTTGGACGCTCGCCGAACACGGTGCGAGCGTATGCCCATCATCTTCGGTTGTTCTATGAGTTCCTGAGCGATCGACAACTCTCTTGGAAGGGGGTCGTGCTGAACGACCTTGCATTGTTCGTTGGCTGGCTACGTCAGTCGTCCGCCTCTGCCCACAAACAGCGCTGTGACACAACGATCAACGTGATCCTAGCCGCGGTGGGTTCGCTCTATGAGTACCAGGATCGGCTTGGCATCGAGACAGAGGTCAGCCGGTCGCGACGGTTCGGCGTAAGGAGTCCCTACAAGCCGTTCCTGCACCACATCAATCGCCGGCAATCCCTTCGCCAGTCTGTGATGCAAGTGCGAACGACGAAGCGGTTGCCCAAGGTGCTTGCGGCAGTAGATATACAGCGCCTTCTGGAAGCCTGCACTCATCTTCGAGACCGGCTTCTGTTGAGTCTGTTGTATGAGAGCGGAATGCGTATCGGCCAAGCGCTTGGTCTGCGGCACGCAGACATACGTTCGTTCGATGGGGAGATCGAGATCGTTCCGCGCTCGAATCTCAATGGGGCTCGCACGAAGTCACGCGATCCTTATGTGGTGCATGTCTCCAAGCAAGTCATGGCGCTCTATGCGGACTATCTGGTGCATGAGTATCGAGAGGCCACTCATGACTATGTGTTCGTGAACTTGTGGGGTGGCCGCATCGGAACACCAATGCGCTATGCGACGGTCATCGATCTATTCCGAGCGTTGGGAATGAGAACCGGGCTTCACGTCACTCCACACATGTTCCGCCATACGCACGCGACCGAGTTGCTGCGGTCTGGCTGGGATGCGGCCTACGTACAGAAGAGGCTGGGCCACGCCCACATCCAGACAACGACGAGCATCTATGCTCATCTGTCCGGAGAAGACATGGGAGAGGCCTATGCACCTTATCTTCGGGAGCGTGCGAAATGAGCCGCTACACAGAGCGATGGAATCGCGCCAAGCAGCGTCGTCTTCTTGCACAACTGGAGGGCTTCTGGAGCGACAATGTGTGGGATATGCAGTGCTGTTCCATCGAAGGTCTATCTCCAAAGTCTAGCCAGCGCCGTCTCCGCTTCCACTGCAAATCGGCGGCGATCAACGGCGAGTTGAAGTATGTGTTCCGGAAGAAGTTCGTTGAAGGCCAATGGAGAAGCACACAGGAGCTGACGAAGGTCCACCTTCTTGTGAAATGGCTGAACAGCCTGAAGCATCTCCCGCTATCGCTTATGGAGCATGATCTGGAGTGGTGGCGGCGCTCCTATACGAGCTATCTGACAAAGCGTGGCATGTATCGGATGGGAACGACCTGCCGGATGGATGGCGATCAGCAGCCGTCTGTTACGCCACGCGACAGTGCTTACATCAGCACGTTGCGCCAGGCCTATCTTCTGCTGAGCGATGCTTACGACGAACGTCCAGAGCAGGAGAAGGACATCTGGGATCTTCGCCGTCTGTCGATGCTGCATAATCCTACGCTATCGCCCGGACCGCTTAACTTCCTGCTGATCCAACAGCCATGGTTGCGTACGGCAGTGAAGTCCTTCTTGTTTTACTGTCTACCGATCTATGCCGAGGGTACATGCCGGACGCGGTTGCAGGCGGTGGTCTGCTTCTCCGAGTTCCTTGCAGCAGATAGGCCACATGCAACCGTGCGGTCGATCACGCGCCGCTGCTGTTGCGCTACCTCGCCTATCTTCCTAGCCGAGTATGTACCGGAACGCGGAAGAACCACATCATCAACCTTCGCACGTTCCTCGAACTGGCTCACCGTGAGCGATGGCTGTCGGTTGGCCCGGAACGTCTGATCCATGATGAGGAGGTTCCACAACCTGCGAAGCGTCAGCCGCGATATATCCCTTCCGCAGTGCTGGACCAGTTGAACCAACATCTGCACGAACTTAAACCGTGGTGGATGCGCATGGTGCTGATCCTGCAGGAGTGCGGAATGAGAATCAACGAACTGCTGCAACTTCCTATGGACTGCCTGTCTCAAGATGCACGAGGCGTCTTCTACCTTCGCTATCTTCAGGGTAAGGTTCGACGGGAGAATACGATACCCGTCTCGCAGGCGATCGCGCGTGTCGTGCAGGAGCAGCAGGAAGCTGTTCGTGCGCGAGGTAACGCATCGACGTTGTTGTTCCCCAACGAGCGAGGTCGTCCCACACGCCAGGCTAGCTTCTCGCAGGCGATCAATCATCTGGCTTATGTCCATCAGATCAAAGATGTGACGGGAAAGCTGTTCCGCTTCCAGTCGCATCAGTTCCGTCACACGGTTGGAACGCGGATGATCAATCTCGGTGTGCCGCATCACATCATCCAGCGTTACCTCGGGCATAAAGGCCCGGAGATGACCAGCCGCTATGCCCATATCCACGACAGCACGATGCGCGAGAAGCTGTCGGAGTACCTTGCAGGGACGCTGGTCGATGTCACTGGCAAGAAGGTCATGGAGAACACGGCGAACGATACAGCGGAGCTACAGTGGTTCAGTCGAAACGTGCTCGCGCAGGCTCTGACGAATGGCTTCTGCTCTATCCCTACAGTCGCTGGCCCATGTCCTCATCCCAATGCTTGTCTGAACTGCGCCCACTTCCGAACGGATATCACCTTCCTTGATGTTCATCGCTCAGAGTTGCGCGAGACAGAGCGCGTGATCGCCAAAGCAGATGCGAATGGATGGGTACGTCAAAGCGAAATGAATCAGCGGAAGCGGGAGAACCTGGTGAATATCATCACGTCTCTGGAGGTGCCAAATGCGTAGAAATCTAGTGGGGCTTGAACGAAGCACGCAGCTCAGAAGCAAAGCTGCGCTGGAAAGGGCGCAGAATGCCATCCGCCGTATGCAGACCGACGAACGGTCGATCAACTTCCGCACAGTCGCCGCTGAAGCTGGAGTCTCCACGGCATGGCTCTATAAAACCAAGCTCCTGCGTGAGCGCATCATGAAGCTGCGGACGGTCTCGAAGCCAATCGCAGAAAACACAGGCAAAGACCGTAGACTCATCTCCCAGGAACGAATCATCGCCACGCTACGGCTTCGCGTCAAGGAACTGGAAGCGAAGAATAAAGAACTGAAGGAACAACTGGAACTGTCCTACGGCCAGCTTGTACGACGACCTTCAAACGATAAACCTGCACGTCGTGGACATGTCCACGACGTGCAGAACCGCAACAAAAGAAAGAAATCGCTTGACGACTATAGATAATTCAATTAACTGCCATTCGAGCGCCTGCGCGTCGTCGATGTCGACGATGCGGGCGGGAAGGGAAAAGAGGTCTGCAAGCTGCGCGGCACGGAAGCGCCTCGCTCCCGCGACGATCTCGAAGCCTTCCGCTTGTGGTCGCACGGTGATGGGTTGAATCAGGCCGTTGGTGCGGATGCTCTCCGCCAGTTCGGCCAGCTTGCCCTCGTCGAAGGTGCGGCGGGGGTTGGTGGCGGATTCATGGATGGTGTCGATGGCGATGTATTGGAATTCGCTGCTGTTCTGCATGATGCCCTCCTGTGGGCGTGGGCTATGGGCATGAGGTTGTAGAGCGGAGGCGTTCCCCTGCATCCGCTCCGAGGGCGGGAAGGGGTTAGCCGCGATTGTGCTTTTGCGGGTCGAAGACTTCGGCGAAGCCCTGCGAACGCAGGTTCCTGTCCCAAAGCTCCGCGAATCGCTTATGCTGAATATGCAAAGCGATCAGATGGATGTAATGGTCACGAACGACCGTGCGGCTCCACTCTTCGGCTCCGACGTAGTCGTTGCGCCAGTACTGTGTGAAGCGCCGGATTATGTGAAGTCGGACAGAGAAATGCAGTCAGGACGCGGGATATCAGCGTTCTGACTGCACATAGTTAGAGCGACGCGAGGAAGGCAAGGAGCCTGTCATCAGGCTTGAAGCGCTTGAATGTAGAGCTTGAGGGTGTGACCTTAGCGAGGGCTTTTTCCTTCAACGCGATGCTTGTATGGAGGTAGCCGTTGGTGGTCTCGATGCTCTCGTGTCCGAGCCAGAGTGCGATAACGGAGATGTCCACTCCCGCATCAAGGAGCGCCATAGCGGTTCCATGTCTGATCGTGTGAGGCGAGATGCGCTTCTTCTTCAAGCTGAGGCAGTGTGCCGATGCAGCAGCAACGGCCTTCTGTAGCAGGAGTCGCACGGCAAAGCGGCTCAGCGGTTCGCCGCGAACTCCCGGAAAGGCTATGCCCCCGGTGTTCTCGCGAAGCCAGTCGCGCAAGATACGTGCGGTGGACGGCCATAGCGGAATCGCACGTTCCTTGCGGCCCTTGCCGTGGAGATGGACGTAGCTGTTCTTGCCGCTGCCGATCTGATCGGCGCGCAGAGCGCACAGTTCAGAGACGCGCGCGCCGGAGTTGTACATGGTCAGCAGCAAGGCATAGTCACGCCGGCCGCACCAGTGCTTGCGATCGATGCTGTTGAGGATGGCGTCCATCTCTGTGCGAGAGACATACTCCAGAAGCCGCGTATCCGTTCGCTTCATCGGAACGGCGAGCACGCGTGTTGCTGTTCCAACGCACTCGGGATGATGGAGAGCCACCATGCGGAAGAACGACCGTATGGCCGTGAGCCGCAGGTTGCGGGACACAATAGAGTTCTTGCGCTGCTGTTCCAGGCTGTCGAGAAAGCGCAGAATGATCTCCGCATCAAGCTGTTCGATGGCAAGGTGCGAAGGCTCGATCTTCAGTTCCGACTGCACGAACTGCAACAGGAGACGGAACGTATCCCGATAGCTCGCCAGCGTCTGTGGGCTGAGTCGTCGCTGAGCGATGAGGTAGTTGGTGAAATAGCGTTGGAGAAGAGGGCCTGCAAGCATCATCGGCGGTCTCCTCTCGGCATCAGTTCTGGATCGAACAATGCACCGGCATCGCGAAGGAGATCCGGCGTAGCGCTCAGATACCAATAGGTGGTCTCCGGCCCTTGGTGACCGAGATACACAGAGAGCCATGGAAGCTGCTTCCGAATGTCGGTGCCCTCACGCTGCCAAAGCGTCAATCGCTTCACAGCGAAGGTGTGCCTGAAGCAATGCAGTGTGGGCCTGCGTTGGCCTGCAGACGGAGCGATACCGGTCTGCTTCAACAGCTGGCGGAAGGTGTATCGGAGTGGGTTATAGATCAGCGGTCGGCAGATCGTGTTGGTGAAGAATGGCTCAGCTTGGCGGCCCCGCAACGCTGTTGCTCGCGCGCTCATGTAGTGCCGCAGATGCTCCACGGTCGAGGGATGGAGCACAACGTTGCGTGACTTCCCAAACTTCGTCTCGTGGATATAAAGGTGTGCTTGCGTCCGATCGAGCCTCACGTCAGCCATCGTCAGTCTTAGAGCTTCACCGATACGAATGCCTGTGCTGGCGAGCAGGCCGATCAGAGTGCTGACCGTCGCCGCACGAAACCTGAGCGGGTTCCGTGCGGCTGCTTCCATAAGTTGATGAATCTCCTGGTCAGAGAAGATGTAGGGCGCGCGGCGCTTATACCGCCTCCGGAACTGGCTCTGCGGAACGCCCGTCTGTTCTTCGAAAGTACGAATCTGCAGCAGGAACGCGCGGATGGCAAGCAGGCGATGCTCATCGCGATAGGGCCTGCCTAGCGAAGAACCCAGCATCACCCAATCCATCGCGAACTCCGTGTGGATCGGCCAAGGACATCCGTGCTGTCGCCATCGTTCAAGAAAGCTCCGGAGCAGCGCTTCTTCATATCTGAGGCGTCTACGCTGGTCGCCTTCAAAATAAGGGCTACGCCTAGCGCGAGTCCTCTTCAGCGCAAGGAATGCTTCGAGGTGTTGGGACAGAGCTTCGAAGGTCATCGCTCACCTCCCGCCCACGGCAGAGCAACCTGAGCGAGCGCCTTCATGTCCAGCTTGGCGTAGATCAACGTCGTAGAAAGATGGCGATGGCCGAGCAGGTCCGATACATCCTTAAAGGACGCGCCATGGTTCACCATGCTGGTGGCGACGGTATGACGGAGTGAGTGCGCGGAACCTCCGATCACACCCGCTCGCTTGAAGAGGTACTTCGAGATCGCCTTGATATGCAGGCGTCTCATCTCATCAGGGAAGGTTGAACGACTGGAATCAAAAATCCAGAGCGGGACACTGGAGAAGGTTCGAAGGTAGGCGACAAGCGCCTTGCCCACATCTTCCGGCAGCGGAAGTATCCGGTCGCGTCGGCTCTTCTGGCTGCATATCCTTATAGAGCCTGCTTGCCAGTCGATATCCTGCCACTTGAGATGAGCAACTTCTTCGCAGCGCAGACCGAGCCGCAGTAACAGCAACAGTAACGCACGATCTCGGCGCGCTATCCACCTGTTGCCCTGTGATGCCTTGAATAGAGCACGTATCTGCTCACTCGAAAGCTGTCGCGGAAGATGCGCGTGACGCTTCGTCGCAGTCCTGGGAAGAGCTTCGTCCCATCCCTTCGGCACCATGTTGTTCTCTGCGAGATACCGCAGAATCGTGCGCATGCTCGTCAGCGAAGCGCGTTGCGTGCCCCGGTTGGGATAGCGCTCGAACTCGGCTGTCAGAAACCGAACGATGTCCGTGAAGCAAATGGCATCCCATGCGATCGTCCCATCGCCAAAGCAATAGCGGCAAAGTCGCCGCAGGATGCGGCGTTGAATCTCACGTGTCGATGCTGCGAGACAGCGTACCTCTCGCGCGTACAGGTCATAGCTGGCCACGCACTCTGCGAGCGATAGCTCCTTCTTCGATGACTGGTCCATAGTCTCCTCGTGCCGACCGGATGTCGGCATGAGAAGAGTCCCGAACTATGTTGAGTAGTGCAAATACAAGAGCCGCGTGAACACTGCGCCCGAGCTATGTCGCGAGACTCCGCTTCACATAATCCGGCGCTTCACACAGTATTGGCGCAATGACTATGTCGCCATAGAGCAGTGGAGCCGCTTTATTCGCGAGGGCAACTACTGCTATCACTCGCAACTCCACACGGAACACGAACGCTTCGCCAAGCTATGGGACAAGAACCTGCGACTGCAAGGTTTCGCCGAGGCCTTCGAGCGGCAGCGACACCAACACGCCTAACCCAAGTTTCTCCGCCTACGGAGCGGATACAGGGCAGCGTGTGCGCTCCACAACCGCCACCATCGACAGCCCACAAGGAGGGCACCATGCAGGACAGCAGCGCATTCCAATACATCGCCATTGACCAGATTCACGAGTCCACCACCAACCCGCGCCAGACCTTCGAGCAATCCAAGCTGGAAGAACTTGCCGAATCCATCCGGCAGCATGGCCTCATCCAACCCATCACCATCCGTCCCAACGCCAGTGGCTTCGAAATCGTGGCCGGGGCGAGGCGTTTCCGCGCCGCGCAGCTTGCGGAAGTGTTTTCGCTTCCGGCCCGCATCGTGGACCTTGACGACGCCGCCGCGATGGAGTGGCAGTTGGTTGAGAATTCGCAGCGCGTCGATGTGCACCCATACGAGGAGGCGCAAGGCTTTCAGCGTCTCTTAGACCTGCCCGGCTACGACGTGGCCGCGCTAGTTGCTAAGTCGGGCAAGAGCGCCAGCCACATCTATGCGCGTCTCTCGTTATTGCAGCTTATCCCCGATGTCGCCCAGGCCTTCGTGGAGGAGCGCATTACGGCGAGTCACGCAAACCTCATCGCCCGTCTTCCTCAGGAGCATCAGGCCGAGGCGTTTGAAAACTGCTGGCGCAAAGACTGGCAGGACAAGGAAGCGCACCTGCTTCCCGCCAAGCACCTTTCGGCGTGGATACAGGCCAATCTCTACCTGAACCTTGCCGAGGCACCGTTCGACCGCGAAGACACCACCCTCAAACCAGAGGCCGGGGCTTGCATCACTTGCCCACGTCGCAGTGGGTACAACACCAGCCTGTTTGCGGACGTGCAGGGCGACCAGTGCCTTGATGCGCCATGCTTCCAAGCCAAGGTCGCTGCGCACATCGACCGCGAGATTGCCGCGCGGCCTGAGCTCGTCACCATCGAGACCGCATGGAGAGCGCCGAAGGAGCAGCACCCCGGAGCCTTGCAAAAGCACCAGTACCGCGAACTCGACATCCCCGATAACCCAGATGCCGAGCCGCCATGCCCTCACACCAAATCCGCCCTGATCGTGTTCGGCAAACATGCCGGACATACACTGACCGTCTGCGTTGACCCCGATTGCCCGGTACACAACCCGCGCGAAGCTGCCCGCGTTGCTGCCGATCTGGCGCCCGTCATGGCACCCGCTGCCGAAGAGGAGACGGAGGAAGAAGCCGCACAGCGCCAAGCCGAGCACGAGCAACGGATGGCCGAGTACAACGCCGAACAGGAGCGTAAAGAGGAGGAGCGCAAAGCCGAATTCGAGCGTCAGCAGAAGGAGTACGAAGCCGAACAAGCCCGCCGCGAAAAACAGCGCAAGGCGCGTCTTGCCACCTTCGACCGCATCCTCGACCAAGCACCCGCGATGTTCACAGCAGCGCAGCTTCACTTCTTCCTGCGCTTGGTGGTCTACATCGACCCGTACAGCTTCCTTGAGGAAGTCGCCAGCCACTTCGCAGCAGATGACGAAAATCACGAACAGACCGAGCACGAGATCGTACTTTCCGCGCTTGAAGCCACCACCGACGAGAAGCTAACCAGCTTCGCCCTGCGTCTCGCCTTGACCGACCATCTCGGCATCCCGCGCGACACCGACCCCGACTTGCTGACGGAAGCCGAGGCCGTGTTCGTCCCGCCTCAGGCAAAACCCAAGAAAGCGACGAAGGCCAAAGCAGCCCCTAGCCTTGTCAAACCAGCCGAGAAGAAGACAACGGCGAAGAAGCAGAAAGCGGCCTAAGCATAGATATCGTGGCCCCGGATTCGTCCGGGGCCGATTTGTCTCTGGATTGCTCAAAAAACCGCGGGAGAACCCCCTTCGGTTTCTCCCGGCCCTCATCCCGCCTGGCACCGGCCCTCGCTCGCCGGCTGCGCGGCAAAGAGTCAAGTTCCTCCTCTTTGCATTCTTCCCCTTTATTGCCTGCGGCGCTCAACTGCCGTGAAGCGCGTCTCCCGTTACCTTTCTTCTGCGTGAAGCCGGGGTGAAAGACTCAACATGAGCGGCACAACAGCAAGTGCCGTGATGGCAGTAGCGACCACGGCCCAAACGATACCGGTCTTATCACCTAGGCGCCCGTAGATCACAGGGGCCAGTGCGCTTGCGCCGAGAATACCTGTGTAGAAGATTCCAAAAGCCCGCTCGATGCGATGCGGAGCCACAAGTTCCGGAACCGTGCCGTAAAGAACGGACGACGTGCCATTGAGCATCACGCCGAGGAACGGCAAGATGATGATCCCTGGGATGAGAGGAAGAACCAAGAACGAGAGGATGGCAACAGCGGTACCGATTTCAGTCGTGAGCACAGTCGCCAGCAAACCAAGACGTGCTCCAAGCCAGCCGCAGGCTGCTTTCCCAAAAGCTCCGCCAATGAATACTAACGATAAAGCAATACCCACACTCGTTTGCGATGCACTTTTCGTCTTCATGAGAAAAGGCAGGAACAACAAAAAGCCCATGCGTGTGGCTGTATCAAGGATTCCGATTACAAAGAGTAGTGCGAAGCCCACCTTGCCCTTAGTCTGGCCGATCGGCACAACGACCACTTCCATGTCGCTGGCAGGAGTTGGAACGGGCGGCATGAATAGCCGTATGGAGACTGCAACGAGCAAACCTAGCCCGGCAGCGAACCAGAGCGTTGAGCGCCAATGCATCAGCGTCAGCAAGAAAGAGACGACTGGTGGAAGTGACGCCTTGCCGAGGTCACCAGCAAAGTTATATGTGCCTAGGGGGCCGCGAGACTTCTCGCCATAAGCCCGCGACACGGCGCCAGAGGCAAGTGGATGTTGGGTGCTGCCGCCGAAGCCTGCCAACGCCAGCGCGCCGACCAAGCCTATGAGACCGCCTGAGAGGCCAGCCACTGCGTAGCCAGTTGCGCTGAACAATGTCCCGAGCGCGAGAACCGTTCGCGGGTTCAAGTGCTTCGCAAGCTGCGTTGACGGAACCTGGAACGCTGCCAATGTCCCGACGTAGACAGCGCGAACAACGGCGAGAGCCGCGTAATCAAGTGAGAACTCCGTCTGCCATATCGGGAGCAGCACGTAGATCGTGTCCACGTAGCCGTCATGAAGTGCATGCGCAACACATGCCAGCGCCAGAGTATGCCTAGCGTCCACAATCCCAGACCTTCCATCAGCCATGCTTGTCCTCGCTTCTATAAACGATTGTCAGAGGAGTCTGATTAGGCGATCTAGAACGTTTCCCCATCGCTGGGCATTATTCTCCTCTCTGTTTCTGGTTCCCGATCGGAGCTTGCTTACGTACTTTGGTGGACCAGCCTTCACCGGGAGCGTCATTTACAACCTAATCCATACCTATGCACTTCCATGCGTACTGGGCATCGTGCCCTATGCTTTCCCGTCGCCCGCTGTGCGGCCAACTAAGCCTTGTTTGGGTCACCCACGTCAGCATGGATCGGCTGCTTGGTTATGGCCGGAAGTATCCGGAGCCTTTCAAGTTCATGCACATCCAAAGCAGCGCGACCCCGATTACCAAACTCGCGGTATGAGGGAACGGGTCCGAAAATGGGCCGATCGCGAATCTTCAGCCGCGCCGCGCACCTCCAATGATGAGCTCGATACCTTCCCGATAGCGACGGTCGAACCGGTCAAACAAGATCGGACCGCTCTGGATCAAGATAGGTAGTCCCTTTCCTTCTAGCGCCGCCTTTCTGGCAGCGAGGTCGTACTGCGCTGATCGCTCTCCTGGTCGCGTAAATACGGCCTGCTCTTCCATGACGAAGCTTTGGGTGTAGGCGTTGATGGTGCTCATGAGGACTACCGTCTGACGAATGGTGAAACCGCCGTCTACAATGCGCTTCGCGATACTTTCGGCAACCGTCATGTAGCGCGTATCTGTGAGCCGGCTCCCAGTGACTAAACGAGCGCCGTCCCTATAACGAAGAAGAACCTTTCGCAGCCCTGTCCCAAACGCCGCGGCGAAGACGCTCCAGTCCGCATCTGCTTTTCTCGGCAACAGCTCCGGACTTCCTTCCGCGAGGATTAGGGTTGCCATCTCGTCAATGAGGTCCTGTTTGCTCTTGAAATGCCAGTAAAGGGTAGCAGCTTGGATGTCCAGCTTCTTGGCGAGAGTTCGCAGTGTAAGTTCTTCTAGTCCCACTTCGTCCAAGAGCCTCAAGGCCTCCCGGAGAACCCGGTCGCGATTCACTTTCATGCTGATACGCTAACGACGCTTGACCTGAATGTCAAACACCGTTAGATTTTCCCTAACGGCGTTAGATATATGTGACACGTCAGGAGGAAGTCATGAAAGCAGCCATCATTCGCACAGCAGGAGCAAAACCGGCCTTGGGAGAGTTTCCGGATCCAGTCGCCACAACCGGGATGGAGGTTATTGCTGTGGCCGCCTCCGCCCTCAGCCAGTTCAGCCGGTCGAGGTCGTCCGGCGCCCACTACAGCTCGGACGCGGAATTTCCCGTCGTTGCAGGAGCCGACGGCGTCGGGACGACGGACGATGGAAGACGGGTTTACTTCGTGATGCCGCAAGCTCCCCATGGAGCCTTAGCGGAACGAACGCTGGTACGTCCAAAACTGACCGTGCCGGTCCCCGACGACCTCGATGATGTGTCCGCCGCGGCTATCGCCAACCCTGGCATGTCCGCCTGGGCCGCTCTCGTGGAGCGCGCGGCGTTGAAGCCTGGCGAAACTGTTTTGATCAACGGTGCGACAGGCACCGCAGGTCGCCTCGCGGTACAAATTGCCAAGCATCTTGGCGCAGGCAGAGTGATTGCGACGGGGCGCAATGAAGCAGAGCTGGAAGAGCTGCGGGTCATCGGCGCCGATGTCCTTGTTCCATTTAAGCTGGGGCTGCTCCACCCATCAGGGGAAAAGCAATACGAAGCCCCCCTCAAGGACGCTATCGCGGGCGGCGTAAACGTCGTCCTTGATTACCTTTGGGGCAAGAGCGCACGGACCGTTATGGCGGCCATCGTCCGCAGCGTCGAGGACGCAACGCCGGTGCGTTTCGTTCATGTGGGAGGCGCCAGTGGAGAAGAGAGCATCGATCTTCCCGGCGCGGCACTACGTTCCTCCTCAATCCAGCTGATGGGAAGCGGCTTGAAGAGTGTTCCTCTGGAAAAGCTGCTCTCCGCGATCGCGAACGTATTTGCGATCCGCAGGTCTGGAAATCTCCAGATCGCCACCCGCACCGTGCCTTTGTCGGCGGTGGAAGAGGCCTGGGATGCGCCCGGGAAGCCGCGTCTCGTAGTCAGATTCTGAGCTAGCTGTCCGGGCTTTGCTGCGATGAGTCCGCCCGATCCTAGAGGACCATTGCGCGTTTGCAAGGTGAAACTTTCTCCTCGCGCTCACATCATATATAGCAGTGCTATGTAAAAGCAGAGCGCTAGAACTAAACCCGAACTTGAGGAGAATGCATATGTCTAGGACAATGTCAGCAAGCGAATACGCGGTGGAGCAGTTTTTCCGCGCTCTTTCCGACCGCGATATTTCGATCGCACCCCCTGTGCTCAGCGAAGAAGTAAACCTGACCATCCCTTACGCTTTGGCTGGTGGAACAGACCCGGAACGCGTTTTCAAAAGGAAAGATGCGGTACTGGGTTACCTCGGCATGGTGCTTGAGAATTTCACGCGATCCGTTATCACCGATCGGCAGACATTCCTCACAGACGATGGCAGGACTGTCTTCGTGGAGGGCCGTGGTGACCTGATCCGGAAGTCGAACGGTGAGCCCTACCGAAACCTTTATGTCTTCCGCTTCACAATCTCCGATGGGCACATCACGGACATCCGCGAGTACGGCAATCCGGTCATCTACGCGAAGGCTTTGGGCCTTCAGATCGGTTGACCTCAGCAGCCGGCTGCTGGTCCTTCCCGCGATCGGCAGCTAATGCCACGACCGCGCGGAATGAGTCTGCGGTCAGGAACGTGACCCATCCTGCCGGCTCGGTGATCTTCGAAGGCCTGATGAACAGCGACCGTGCACAGTCCCGCGTTCACTCCTCGGTCGTTGAATGATTATCAGGGAAGGATTGATGCTTTCTTATCATCGCTACGAACGCTGTGATCTCCCGAATCACCAGATCAGGCCTATCGTTCTGGATGTAGTGGTCGCTGCCTTTGGCGATGATGCGGATGCTCTGAGTGGACAGAGCTTTTGATTCCTCCTGCATCTGGTTCCAGACGACTGAGTTCGCTTTCGCGACAGAAGCGGGCCAGTTAGAAGAAAGTACCGTTGGGTCGCGCGAAAGAATCAGGACGGGAAGATCACCGAAGGGTCCTGCGTGGATCGTCTCTTCTCCTGAAGCCCGTTCTGCATCGAGTTCATTCTCTATTGCGGCCATTTGAGACGGAATGCACGAGTCGGCCTTGATCCATGCGCTGTCAGCTTCAAAGCCCGGGGGAATGGATGTGCAGTCTCCATGGAGCCGATACCAGCCCAGCGTCATAAGCAACTTCTGCCACGGCATCTCACGACGCTGGTCGTCCTGGATCTTTACCAGTGCCTTAGGAATGCGGTCGTCCTGCAGCGGCGTAGCTCCATCGACGAACACGAGCCCGGCCAGATC
This sequence comes from Granulicella rosea, assembly GCF_900188085.1. Taxonomy (GTDB): domain Bacteria; phylum Acidobacteriota; class Terriglobia; order Terriglobales; family Acidobacteriaceae; genus Edaphobacter; species Edaphobacter rosea. The sequence goes on along the minus strand of NZ_FZOU01000004.1, from coordinate 268,171 downwards.
GCCAGGATAGTGCGCCGCGTAAGACCGCAGATAGATTCCTGAGATCGAGTGTCCCACCAGAACAAACGGCCTCTGGATAGAGGCCGCCCCGATGAGTTGATGGAGTTCCGAGGCAATCGCGTTCGCATCCTGAACGCCGGGACGCGATCCGCTCCAGCCAAAGCCGGCGCGATCGTACGAGCAAACTCTGGTTTGCCGTGAAAGCGCAGGCTGCACCCGCGCCCAGCTCGTGAAGTCATCCCCGAGCCCTGAACTCAGCACGATCGTTGGGGAGCCTTCGCCCGTGCAGTACAGGTGCATCGGATGGCCGCCAATGTTGTATAGCTTGCCAGGAACTCCAGCGATCGCACGATAGTGGCGAATGCTTAGCTCGTTGTAGGCAAATCCACAAACCCCAGCCAATACACACACAAGAATAATGATCGTGCTGATTCTGATGAGAAGCTTGCGGAATACCATCCAACTCATCCTAACAAAGCTGCCTCAGTTGCATAATTGAGCCGTCGCGTCTCGCTGGACGCGTTCAGACCAATGCGCTCATAGCGCAAGGGCGTGGCTCCTACAGCGGGACATTAGTCCTGTGAAACGCGGTTGCCTCCAGTAATCGGCGCACTTGCGAAATGCCGAGTTTCCCGATACCAGGTCTGCAATTTGGGAATCACATGGGCGGACTTACCTGTCCGATTCGGAACCTAGGGACCATACTTTGCGTATGGTGAGCTATGCAGAGAATGTTGCGGTATGGCCTTGTCCTTATGTTCATCTCACAGGCTGGCTTGGCCTTCGCCCAAAGCAAAGCCCCATCGCTCGATGACGCACGGATCTCTCCTACGCTTTACTTTCCAAGTGCGGCCGCCGAACTCTCCTCGCGGGCACCCTTGCAAGCGCTGGTGGCAGAGAAAATCAAGCAGCTTCCGAATGCTTCCGTCGCGCAGCTTGCCCACGGTCTTGATGGAGCGGACGAACTCTTCATCGCCCTGCAACGCCACCTTGCTTACATCAAGGTGCAGGCTTTGGAGAATATTGATGACCAGGCACTCCGTGCCGGCGGCGACCAGATTGCTGCTGCACAGGCGCAGTTGGATACTGCCATGGCACAGCGGCTACGGCTGGTGCCGCCAGCCGAGATTACGTCCCTGGGCCGATATGCGTATCTTGCCCAGCAGCTTCAAGGCGAGGTACCCACGGTTACTCACAGAATGCTGAGAGGTATCGCGATGCGGTGACGATACCGCTGGAAGCGAGCCTTTCCGACAGTTACGACCGAACGATCGAATTTCTGGGAAAGGGCGGCAAAGAGATCGCTTCGCCTGACACGGCTACGCGCCGCACGGCTCTGGCCGCGCGCAAGAACGCTTACGATCAAGCTGCTCCTGCCCCTGGCCGCGCGTCTTTCCGACAGGCAACGGCTCGCCCAACCCCAAGGGCCTCGACTTCTACAATCGGCTTCTCGATGAGCTCCACAACGCCGGCATCGAACCCTACTGCACTCTCTTTCATTGGGATCTTCCCCAAACCCTCGAAGACAAGGGCGGCTGGCAGTCCCGCGACACCTCAAAAACGCTGACTGCGTTTGTTCGTCGTGCGGATGAAGGCACGCTCTCCCAGCTACTGGTGGAAGCAAGCATCCTGCTGGCGTCCTCGCGGGAAAATCCCACCTCGATACTCGAAGATGCCGCCACTGCCTACAAGGTGGATACTGAAGCCATCGCCCTCAAGGTGAAGCAGGAGTTCGTTGCGAAGGAGAAGGCAAAGAAGGTACCACAAACAGCAGCTAAGACCGCGAAGAAGGCGGCCTAGCTATACATCCAGCGAGGGGCGGTGTTGCACCGTCCCTCGTCTTTCCGGGCCAAAATCGCGCAGGGAGAAACCTTGCTGGTTTCTCCCTGCACCCTCATCCGGCCTTTCCCGGCCCCCGCTCGCCGGCTGCGCGGCAGAAGGCGTTCTCCTTCCTGCACTTTCCCCTCGGCTGCCTACGGCCCTTTCTCACCATAAGCACGTTCCATGTAACCTATCCTGCAGGCAGCTTACTCGCAGCTACGAGCACCGCTGCGATGCTCATGAAAACTGCAACGCCAACCCCAACCAACACTCGAGTATCCTAGCCGGCGCTAGAAAAATGGAAGTCTCAATAGGGTAGTCAGGAGCTTGCTAGCTGGTTAATATCTTCAACTTCTAGAATCGGCTTCGGGTAGCCACGCAGAATGCATTTGATCATTGCAAGTCCGAGCTCCTGCATGGTGCTGACGTAGTTGGGAAATAGCTTGTCGAGAATGGGGTAGAGCAATGTGATGAGCTTGTAATAGCCCTTCACATTGCGCTGCGTTGGAAAAGGCTTCATGAAGCCGGGGCGGAAGCTGTAGACGTGCTGAAAAGGCAAGCGCATGAGGTTGTTTTCGGTGCGGCCTTTAACACGAGCCCACATCACACGACCCTTTTCTGTGCTGTCGGCCAGGTAACCGGAGACGAAGATAAAGATCATTTGAGGGTTGAGGGCGACGAGCACCTCGGCGAAGTGCACCGTGATGTCGTGAGTAATATGCGTGTAGTCAGCCTCGTTCATACCAGCGGAGCTGATACCCGCGCAGTAGAGGCAGGCATCGTAGCCGGCAAGCTGGGCAGTGACGCTCTCAATGTGCATAAAGTCGGGGACGAGAAGTTCTTTAAGCTTGGGATGGGCCAAGGTGGAGGGCCTACGGCTGACCATAAGAATCTGAGCAACGGCAGGGTGTTCGAGTGCTTCCAAGAGCACACCTTCACCGACTAAGCCGGTGGCTCCGGTGAGGATGAGATTGAGGGTCGCGGTTTCGTTGAGCATGAACGGCTCCTGTTTGCATCGTAACCCGTTGGACGGGTCCGTTGCAGAGGGTGCGAAGAGACACCCGGTTGGAAGTCATGCCTGGGTTGCTCCACTCTTGAACCGTTGAGATCTGGGGCATTTTCGAACGATCAGAAATCTTCCGCACCACCCTCACAACAACTCTGCGAGAAGAATACACAGGTAAACTTTACAGAAAACTGTTAACTCGGTTACTGTTTTGGTATGGCTAAGACAGCGATACCCACCAAAGACGCGGCATTTGCGTCCACGCTGGCAGCAGAGTTGCGCGCCACGTTCGGGAATCTCAAACGGAAGCTCCGACAGCAGGGCGAACAGAACGATTTCACTTCGTCTCAGATCGCAGTGATTCTCCGATTGGAGAAGGACGGCCCGGCAACGGTATCGAGCCTTGCCAGGGCGGAGGGGATGCGTCCTCAGTCAATGAGTGCTGTTATCGCTCCGTTGGAAGAAATGGGATTTGTCGCGGGATCTGCCGACCCAAACGACGGGCGAAAAACGCTTATGTCACTAACAGAAGCCTGTGAGAGATCGATCGAGGACGGGCGTGCCGCTCGTCAGGACTGGCTCGCGCAAGCCATCCAGCAGAAACTTTCTCCCCAGGAACAGAAGCAGGTATCTACAGCAATACACCTGCTTGCGCGACTCGCCGGTGATTGACTGTCCTGCCGCGAAGCAGGCCATCCACACTTCGGTCGCTACTTTTCAAAGGAGGATGCTGTGCCACCCACCATACTTGACCCTCAAACTGCGCTGATCGTGGTGGATCTTCAGAAGGGCCTTCGCGACATACCGTCTCTCCATCCCATAGCAGGTGTCATCGACCATTCTTGTCAGCTTATCGAGGCCTTTCGCAGGCAGAAGCTGCCCGTGGTTCTGGTTAATGTCACCGGGGCCGCTCCGGGACGGACAGAGGAGCCTCGACGGCACCGGGAGCTTCCCGCCGACTTCGATGGACTGATGCCCGAACTGCATCAGCAGGCAGGTGACATCCTCATCAGAAAACGCACTTGGGGGGCCTTTGCGAACACCGACCTGGAAGCTCAACTAAAAACGAAAGGTGGGACGCAGGTCGTTCTCGCGGGCGTGGCCACCGGTACGGGCGTAGAGGCCACGGCTCGCCAGGCGTACGATGCGGGTTTCAATGTGACGCTTGCCATCGACGCCATGACGGATACGCGGGCTGAGGCGCATGCGTACAGTCTTTCTCATGTATTTCCTCGCCTCGGAGAAACCGGGACGACTCAAGAAATTATCGATCTCTTGGGGAAAAGGAGCTCTAACCAATGAACTGGATTCATCTTGTTTCGTACTTCTTTGGCGGCATCTTCATAGCGAACGCCGTTCCGCATTGTGTCAGCGGGGTGATGGGACAGCCCTTCCAGAGTCCCTTCGCAAAGCCGTCCGGAGAAGGTCTCTCTTCGTCGACGGTCAACATCCTCTGGGGATTTTTCAATCTGATCATCGGCTACGTGCTCGTGGTGCGTGTCGGACACTTCGATCTGGAATTGACAGGTGACGTTCTTGCGCTTGCGGTTGGCGCACTCCTCATCAGCCTGTTCTCGGCGCGGCATTTCGGCCAGTTTCACGGAGGCAACACCCCGGGGCGCTCATGAAGAATCCGCTCTCCAGAGCATTCCGAGCTCTGAGGAACTTCAACTTTCGTCTGTGGATGGCAGGCGGTCTGGTCTCTAACATCGGGACGTGGATGCAGCGCGTGGCACAAGACTGGATCGTGCTGACGCAACTGACCCACCACGACGCGACTGCCGTCGGTATCGTTACGGGTCTGCAGTTCGCTCCGCAATTGCTGTTGCTGCCCTGGAGCGGTTTGGCCGCGGACCGTTTCAACCAGCGCAAGCTGCTGATGCTCACGCAGGCATCCATGGGGGCGCTTGCGGCCCCATGGGCATTCTGACCATCTCAGGTCACGTCCGGCTTTGGCATGTGTATGTGTTTGCCTTTGTCTTTGGCGCCGCCGCGGCGCTCGATGCGCCCGTGCGACAAACTTTCGTTGGGGAGCTGGTGGGTAACGAGCACCTACCCAATGCCGTCGCACTCAACTCGACTTCGTTTGTCGTCGGCCAGATGATCGGACCAGCTGTGGCCGGTGTGGTATCGCGAAGATAGCAACTGGCTGGGCATTTCTCCTCAATGAGCTGTCCTTCGGCGCTGTTCTGCTCTCCATGTACCTGCTGCGCGTCCACGCGACACGGCGCCAGAGGCAAGTGGATGTTGGGTGCTGCCGCCGACGCCTGCCAACGCCAGCGCGCCGACCAAGCCTATGAGACCGCCTGAGAGACCAGCCACTGGGTAGCCAGTTGCGCTGAACAATGTCCCGAGCGCGAGAACCGTTCGCGGATTCAAGTGCTTCGCAAGCTGCGTTGACGGAACCTGGAACGCTGCCAATGTCCCGACGTAGACAGCGCGAACAACGGCGAGAGCCGCGTAATCAAGTGAGAACTCCGTCTGCCATATCGGGAGCAGCACGTAGATCGTGTCCACGTAGCCGTCATGAAGTGCATGCGCGACACTTGTCAGCGCCAGTATGCGCTGGAGCGTCTGCTCTCCAAGATTGCACTGGAGTTATTTGAGTCCGCAGAAGAGACTTCCTTCGAAAAGAACCTTTATACGCAGGCCGCCGGGCACGCGATGCTGGACCGCGAGAAAGTCGATGCGATCTTCCAGAGCACGCTTCGGCCGTATGAGTTCTATCCGATGGCAGACGCGGGCGCCTCTCGCAACTGGATGCGCAAATCCCTTGTGTTCGAAGACCCGCATTATCTCGTGAACCATCTCTATGCTTCAGTGATCGCGGTCGCGCTGTTCGACAAAGCCCACTCCGACCCTGGCTTCGCGGAGAAGTATGGTGCGCTCTTGCGTCGCGGTTTCGATGCTGATCCCAAAGTGCTGCTCGCCACGATGGGCATTCACCTCGATGACCCGCATCTGGTCGAAGGGGCGGCTCATCTCTTTGAGCAAAAGACAAATGACTTGCAGGTACTCTACGCGTCCCGGTGAAGACGCATCGCGAGAACTCGGCTGTCTCCACAACCGAGAATGCCTAAGACCGTTAGGAATCGTTGCGCTGCGCGCGGGGGCAGAGTCCTTTAGCGAGCTCTGGCTACCTTATTTATGTGCTCTCTGTCCAACCTCGACTCCCGGCGTAAAGAACTGGAATCCCATCGGCGAGGGGGCTGTGAACCGGCGTGCGCGACGCTCCTACTCCAGGTCCCTTGACCCAGAGCGCCTCTGCAATCATGGCTTCGTCCGAGCATTTTCAGGTCGAGCGTCTTCCTTGAAAAGGGCGCTCCTGCGGATCCCGTCCCGTAGCCCGAATTATTGTTACCCTGTGCAGCAAATCCTAGCGCGTCGCCGAATCCATCCAGCTATGCAAAGGATCTGTAAGGGTGGACGTGCGAAAGTCACAGCCTGGTCGGTAGTCCGGGGGACGCTTTGCGTTCGTACAGTCACCCATCCGCTTAGGATGTGGGGCTACCTGTAAGTCCTTTCCCCATCCTGGGGAGAGGAGCGTCTATGCAGATCGCAAAGTGGATCATCGCCTTTATCGCAGTTGTTTAACTCTCCACTGGTACAAAACATCGGGCAATCCAGGAACGACATTTGGATCGTGGATCAACGCCATATGCAACCAGCGGTCACGTTGCTTCCTTCGGACGTACAATCGCCCAATGACCACAAAATCGACGAGCCGACAGGCAGAGCGGCGGGATAGACGGCGTCAGGACATTCTCGACGTTGCGAGCCGTCTTTTTTCGAAGCTCGGTTACGAGAATGTGACCCTCAGGGCGATCGCGGAAGAGATGGGTTATGCGCACGCGAGTCTTTACCGTTATTTTCCAGATAAGTCGAGCCTGTTGGCGGAGATTTGTCGGGAAACATTTTCGCTGCTTGTCATCGAGTTCGATGCGGTGTTAAGCGCGACAACTGACCCTGATGAACGCCTCTTCCAGACGACACGAGCCTTTGTCCGATTCGGCCTCGACCATCCGCAGCACTTTCGGATTGTGTTTTTCGGGCCAGAAGACCGAAACGGGATCCGGGCCGGTGACTATATCAACGAGATCGGTCGGCCCCTCTTCGATCGTCTGGTCGACGTTTTTATCGCCTGTTCGGTCGGACAGGGGAATGCAGCCAAGCCTCCACTCGATGCACGCACATGGTGGTTCTGCATCTTTGGGCTTACACAGGTTCTGGTCACGCAAGGCGAGCTCCCGCATTTGCCCAATCCGGAGACGGTGATGGAACGAACGATCCAAGTTCTGTGGGCAGGACTGAACGCGTCGCCTCAGGTATCGACCCCTAAGAGGAGTGCTATAAAAAGCCCGCGATCTGCAATAAAAAAACCTTAAGTTACTTTGCAACCACTGGTCACTTCCAACATCTATTCAGACATGGATGATGCAGGCCGTTCGCCGGTCGACTGCGTCGCTCACTAGGCATTCCCATGCCTGTAATCATGGGGCCACTTCAAGCAACAGACTGCGACGGCACGGGAGCGAGTGAAAAAGATGGCACCAACAATTGCGGTGGCAGGAGCAACGGGGAATCTGGGAATGCGCCTTGTGAGGGCGCTTCGCGAACGTGGTGCGGAGGTTGTGGCCCTCGTAAGGACGGCAACCGATGGGCGCAAGATAACTGAACTCGAACGGCTTGGGGGCAAAGCAGTTGAGGTCGATCTGGCCACGGCATCTGATGTAGCTGAGGCGATGGAAGGGGCAACTTGCGTCGTGTCCGTCCTTGCTGGACTTCATGACGTGATTGTGGAGAGGCAGAAGGTCCTGCTTGAGGCTGCTATTCTGGCAGCCATTCCGAAATTCATCCCGTCAGATTTCTCGACGGACTTCACCGCGCTCACGCCCGGAGAGAATAGGAACTTCGACCTTCGCCGCGAGTTCCACCAGACGCTGGACGTTGCGCCTATCGCATCGACGGCCATCTTCAACGGAGCATTCGCCGAAATCCTTACCTATAACGTGCCTCTCCTTGACTTCAAGGAGAAAGTCGTCGGGTACTGGGAAAATCCTGACTGGCACATCGACTTCACGACCATGGACAACACGGCTGCGTTCACTGCTGCGGCGGCGCTTGATCCGGATACGCCGAAGTCTTTGCGGATTGCGAGTTTTCAGGTCAGCCCGAACGATCTCGTCGCTTACACCGCAAAGACTTTTGGGACGCCGTACAAACTCGTGCGGCTTGGCAGCCTGGAGGACTTGCGCGCTTACAACAAGCGTGAGCGCGCCGCTCATCCTGAAGGCGAGAACGAGCTGTATGCAAAGTGGCAGCAGAGCCAGTACATGCAAAGCATGTTCAGCACGCACCACGAAACGCTCGATAACGATCGGTACCCCGGTTTCGTCTGGTCGGAGCTCGAAGATGTGATCGAGCCGCGGTAAGGATAGTTAGCTTCTCCAAATCTCAACAGAGGGAATGAGGAAATCGTTCATGCACCGTCGCGTGTTTTTGATGCAAAGCACCTTCGTTTCCGGTGCCGCGCTCTTGTTACGCCATCCTGCCTTTGCTGCGACCGACCCCAACAGCGCACCAAAAGGAGAGCCACATATGTCTACGAAGATCGAAGAATTTCGCCTCAACGTACCGCAAAGCCAGCTCGCCGATCTGCACGACCGGCTCACCCATACGCGATGGCCAGAGCGAGAAACCGTAGACGACACCAGCCAAGGCCCTCAACTTGCCAAGGTTCAGGCTCTGGTTGCCCACTGGCGAACCAAATACGATTGGAGGAAGTGCGAAGCCCTGTTGAACGGCTTTGGCCATTTCAAAACGAACATTAACGGCCTCGACATACAGTTTCTTCACATCGTCTCGCCTGAGCCCGATGCACTGCCGCTGCTGATGTGCCATGGATGGCCTGGTTCGATTCTTGAGTTCCGGAAGGTGATCGAGCCACTTTCCAATCCGGCAAAGTTCGGTGGCGATCCCCGCAAGGCATTTCATCTCGTTATCCCCTCGATGCCCGGCTTCGGCTTCTCTGACAAGCCGTCCGCAACCGGATGGAGCATTCCTCAGATTGCTGACGCGTGGATCACGCTGATGGACCGCCTTGGCTACAAGCGCTGGGGGGCGCAGGGCGGCGATCTCGGCTTTGCGGTGATCGATTCGATCGCGGAGAAGAAACCGAAACAATTCGTTGGCTTTCACTCGAACTTCATCATGATGCAACCTACCCCGGATGAGATTGCGCAGGCGACCCCCCAGGAAAAGGATATGTTCGCCAGCGAAAAGGACTTCTGGGATAAGCTGTCCGGCTATGCCAAAGAGCAGTCGACCCGGCCACAGACCATCGGGTATTCACTGGCGGACTCTCCGGTCGGTTTGGCTACTTGGATTTACGCCATGTTCCAAGACACCTGCGGTACTCCCGGGAACGCGGAAGCGACCTTCACCCTTGACGAGTTGTTGGATGACATCATGATGTACTGGCTGCCGAACACAGGCGCTTCTTCGGCAAGACTATATTGGGAGATGGTGAATTCTCACTGGCATCCCTCCACAAATCCCTCAAAACCTATTCATGTTCCAGCAGGATTCACCATGTTTCCACAAGAAGCCGTTCGCAAATCCCGGCGACTCATTGAAGCGAGGTACAACAATCTCGTTTACTTCAATGAGGCTGCGCACGGTGGGCATTTCGGCGCACTGGAACAACCTGAAGTAATTGTTTCTGATGTTCGGAAGACATTCGATACCTTGCGGTAAGAAGGCTTCAGCAGGTTACTGCCTGAAGCCATGCTGCAAGTCTTCCCGCGCGTTTTTTGAGCATAAAAAGCGGGCGGCAGAACGCCGCACAATGTCCGCGTTTGTTACACCGCTTTCTTGCCAGTCTTCATTGCTGACTGTGATGCTTCTTCGCTTTCTCCTTCGCAACGAATTCCTGCCGTACTTTCGCAGCGATGGCGTCCGTGTCCACCTTGTAGGCTGTGGCAGCTTCCTTGAGGATCGTACTCGGATTGCCGCGTGAGGCAGCCGCAGAATGCAAGCATGCACCACCTAACTTCGGCGGCTTTGTCGCCGACGCGGTCGTTCCTGCTACCGCCGGACAGCATCTTCGCAATCCTCGCTGGCCTCCGCACGCCAAATTTCACAACGGTCAGACGATGCTCATGGGAGTTTTCAACGGCTCGCTTTCAGTGATCGTGTTGTCTCGCTTTCATGCCTCACCGTGCCCATGTTTCTGTTTGCGGCAGCGTTCGCTGCAGACGACTTTGTCGCTATGGCCCTTGCTCCACTGTTTCCCGGTGCCGGCTGGACCGACCCGGAGTTCGTGGCAGAGACGCGCTATCCCTTGGGTCTAGGGCCGTAACAACTGATCGCCTACGTGATTTATAGCCTCGCCTTGCTGGCTGTCAGCCTGGCCGTCTTGCAGCGCTGAGGAAGCGAAGTGATGGGCACCGTTTCATCGTGTCCATCACTTCAATGTCATACGTCTTGAGAAACGCGGTTGACAGAGCGTAGTAACGCGGTCTTCCGGCATCGGTGTTGCCGTTCGCCTCGCATTTCGCTGGTTAGTGGTGGCACTCCGGCATTCGCTCTCCTGCCGGTACAATCGCGCCTTCTACGAGAATGAGGTCAAAGCTCGCAGCCCCTTCGCGGCGTTTCTTGACCTCTTGGTAGGCAGGGCTTGTGTACCAGCGCCTTGCCTCGACCATGGATGGAAGCTCGAATAGAACCACTCCCAAGACGCCTCCTGCGCCCTCAAGAATTTCGAACGGTGCGTAGGCTACAAGCGGCTTAGCCTCGAAGCCCTCGAACGCTGGCTTCACATTTGCCCAGTAATCTTCAAGGCGATCGCGTTCAGTGATGTCTCTGCAAAGCGAAAAGGTAAGCGGGCATAGTTGCTCCTGATGATCAGCCGAGTGCGGCGACACCACGTAACAATGAGGATATCGCGCGTATGCGTATATAGCGGACATAGGCGCTATAGAACGTCCGTCCCGGTAAACGCACTCCTCGTCACCTGCGATCTTGATGAGTGCCAAATAACCAATGCGCTCAACGACTGCGAGAGTTTGCCCGGATGGCCACCTTGCGTTTCCTTTTCGACGGCACGCAGATCATGCTTTCATATGCGACGAAACCTGCGCCTGAGCTTTCACTGCCTGCAAGTGGGGAGCCAGAAACGCATTACGATCCTGCCCATGGTTGAGTACGCCAGTTCCTATCACCGTTATGAAGGCCATATCTGTTAGGCCGAGGAAGTCAAACAATGCCTCAAGGTATGTCTCGACAAAGTTAAACGAAGGTGACTCCGTTCGCCTATCGTGAATACTGCCGGTGGCAATAATGAAAGTAGCCTTTTTGCCGTGAAGCAGGCCTTTCTGAGTTCCACCTGCATGAGAGAACGTTTTGCCGACGCGAGTGATTTGATCGATCCAGAGCTTCATGACAGAAGGAACACTATAGTTGTGCATTGGCACTCCAATAACGTATTCCTTCGCCTGCTCCAGCTCGGCTATCAAGCTGTCAGAACATGCTAAGAGCTGTTCTTGTTGCGGAGTCCGCGCCTCGCTCGGCGTAAAGGCTGCGCCTAACCAGTCTGCGTTGAGGGGTGGGATTGATGTCGCGCTCAGATCCCGGTAGACCACCGTTCCTTCCGGATGGGCCGATTTCCATTCAGCAACGAACGCGCTGGTGAGTTCGCGCGAAACGGACTGACCATAGAGTGGACTTGAGTCGACGTGAAGAAGTGTGTGCATGGGTGGGAAGTCTCCTGTACGTGAACTGATGGCTATCGTATTGGCACTGATTCAATTAATTTACAGTTGCAAACTAAGAAACATTTGTGCATTATCAGACGGATGTTCACTATTTGAACCGATTCCTCTGGAAGAGAGCTATGCTCGTTAGATGAGGCCTTCCACCTCCCTTGACGGAACGTCCGATGCAACCGATCCCCGCATCATGCGAAGCCGCCGGATGCTAATGGATGCTTTGGCTAACCTATTGACCCACAAGCCCTTCGAGGACATCTCGGTCCAGGAGATTGTTGAAGAGTCCACGCTGACCAGAACGACTTTCTATCTGCACTACCCAGACAAGAATTCGCTCTTGCAAGCGATGACCACTAAACGCTTCGGAGAGCTGGCGGAGCGCAGAGGTCTCACATTTGCCGACGGAAATGGGAATCTGAGGGAAATCGCGTTGGGCGTTTGTGATTATCTGACTGAAGCACTTTATTGTCCGGGCCAGCTGCCGAGGATGGCTCTCGAAGGTGCCATCATTCCAATTGTGGAAGACCTGCTTCGGAGAGGGGCCCGTGGCGTCTCAATGGAGGCCGGCGCCGGATTCGAGCTGGTGTCGACCGCCGCTGCATGGGCGATCTTCGGCTGTGCGCGAAGTTGGTTTGAAACCTCTGATGGTATTCCAGCGGAGGAAATGGCTGTCAGAATTGAGGCGATTGTCAGGCCGCTGTTGAGCGCCGTGTCGCTTGAGCGCAATTCGGCAAGTTCGTGATTGAGCTCCAGATAGGCTGTTTTCGGGGAGGTCCCTCATAAAACGCCTTCCGGTTTGCGGCTGACAGAAGATCGCGCACACGAGCGGATTCGTCCTCCGTTTCAGACCTCTTTAAAACACGCCTTGAGTGCATTTTCCTGCTGGTCGGCCGGCAGTTTCCGTCGGCGCTGCACTGCTTAGACCCGACGCGCGCCTAGCAGCAAAGTTCCGCCATTTTTCTCGCGTTAGCCACCCAATCGTCCGACGGGGCCACAGCCCACAGCCCTGCCAAGGCACGCAGCATGTCCATACCGCTTACATACCGCGCAAATCACCGCTATCCACAGCCCGGTGCATTAAAGAATCAATAGCCGTCGTAATCAGTGACTCCGACTGCCCTCATCAGGGCTCCAGCGACTCTGACGTGGAACAATAGAAAAATGGCAATGAAGGCGAAACCATCGAAGCGTGAAGCCATACTCGAGGCGATGCTCGACATTGTTGTGGAGCGTGGCTTCCATGACGCTCCCATGTCCTTGCTCGCCGAGCGCTCCGGAGCCAGCGCCGGTGTTATCTATCACCACTTCTCCAGCAAGGAAGAGATCATACAGGCGCTCTACGAGCACATTCGCGGCCTGAAGCTGGAAGCCCTGCTCGCTGGATTTTCCCCGGACGAGGAACCCCGCAAGACCTTCCTGCGTGGCTGCCTGAACGCCTACAACTTCTACCGGAAACATCAGCGCGAGATGCGGTTTTATGAGCAATATGAGCATGCCGGTTTCAGCTGCAAGACACGAAGCCGCGAAGAAACCGCGCGCGTAAAGGCCTACGCCCGTCTGTTCTCCGGCAGGTCGAAGGGCGGCGTATTGAACGATTGGCCTGCGGAGGTCATTCAGGAATTGACCTTGAATACCATTAACCGCCTCGCCAGCCAGAGCAAGAAGCTCCCTGAATCTCTGCTATTGGAAATCGCCGATAAGCTCTGGAAGCTTGTTGCGAACAGCGACTAGAGCGAACGTTCGGTTTATAGTGTAGACTTGCTTCATGAAAATCGATTCGGTTCTCGTCACCGGCGGCTCGGGCTTTGTTGCCATCCATTGCATCGATCAGTTGCTCCGTGCGGGCTATCCGGTTCGCACCACGGTGCGCTCGCTCAAGCGTGTAGCGGATATTCGCGCGATGCTGAAGGCCGCAGGTACTCCGCGCCAAGAAGCCCTCTCATTTTTTGAAGCCGACCTGATGCAGGACAAGGGATGGACAGAAGCCGTTGCCGGATGTCGATTTGTTCTGCACGTAGCCTCACCCTTTCCAGCATCCGTGCCGAAGCACGAAGACGAGTTGATTCTTCCGGCGCGTGAAGGCGCTCTTCGCGTTCTCCGGGCCGCCCGCGACGCAGGTGTGCAAAGAGTTGTTCAGACCTCTTCCTTTGCCGCCATCGGATATGGCCATAAACCGCAAACGGCTCCGTTCGACGAGACCATGTGGACAAACGTCGACGGTGCAGGTGTCAGCGCCTATGCGAAATCCAAGACACTTGCGGAGCGTGCCGCGTGGGACTTTATCGCGCGCGAAGGCGGTGAGCTCGAACTATCCGTGGTCAATCCTGTCGGCATATTCGGTCCTACCTTCGGTCCTGACTACTCAACTTCTATTCTCATCGTGAAGAAACTGCTTGATGGGGAAGTTCCCGCCTGTCCTCGTATCAGCTTCGGAGTGGTGGATGTTCGCGATGTATCTGACATGCACCTCCGAGCAATGACAAACCCTGCTGCAAACGGAGAACGCTTCCTCGTCACAGCTGGAGAGTTCATCTCGCTGCTCGATGTCGGCACAATTCTCAAGAAAAATATGGGTTCGATGGCAAAGCGTGTTCCTAGCCGCGAGATACCAGACTGGATCGTGCGTTTTCTGGCTCTCTTTATCGCGGACATGAAAGCAATCTCGCCAGAGTTGGGCATCAAGAAGAACGCGTCGAACGAGAAGGCCGAGCGCATTTTGGGCTGGACCCCGAGGTCAAATGAAGAAGCCATCACCGCTAGCGGTACAAGCCTCGCTCAGTTGGGCCTTCTAAAGGGTAAGTAGGCAGAGACACATTTCTTGGATATGGGCTGACGTAAAATCGCTCTCCACGAACGCGTTGTCCGTAGGCTTACCCGGACGAGAGAAGTCGATCTTGACCCCGTTGCTGTGGGCCCACACGTCCATCGCCTGACTAGCGAACTCGCTGCCGTTGTAGCGGAACAGCACCTTGGGATGCCACGCTCGAGCCTCAGCCTGTTCAAGGTTCGGACCACATCGTCCCCCTTCAAGCTCTGTCCTACTTCGATCGCCATCGACTCCCGTGTGAAGACATCGACTATCGTCAGCGACCGGAAGCGTCCTCACCACGTGTACGAGCCACGTTCTTATTTGGCGATAACGAGTAATTACGAGGAGATGGAAGCGAGAACCGCCTCCATCTCCCCATACCCCTCAGGGCAGGAAGAGATCCGCGCGGCTGGATGGTGCGTCTGAATACCTAGGAAAGAGCACACCGATAAACCGGGGCCGGATCAACTCCGGCCCCTCCGCATCTTGCCGTCGTTCCTCGCAGCGTCAGGCTCTTTGCATAACCGGAAGCGCCCCATGCGTGGCCACTGCCGGCCAACGGGACGTGTCCTTGAAGCGGGCGTCCATACCGTCAGGAAAGGTCGAACCCTTCGGCCGGTCTGAAACTGCTTTTCAGGCCGAGAAGTGACTTCTCCATGCCCATGAGCGGGAACGTATGGATGAAAAGCTGTTTCAGGCGGCGCCGATCGATCCGCCATCCGCGTGACGTGCGCTTCCAGTGGTCGAGCCAATAACCGACGAGAAAACTATTGCCGTCCCCCTCTTTGGTCTCGTGCATGTGGATATGAAGCGCGATCGAGCTTGCCTCGTCCCCGTTGATCGTGATCCTGACCGGATGTTCCAGGTGCGCCCAGAGGTTGAAATATTGCTCGATGCCCGGCTGATCCGGCCGCCTGCCGCGCATCAATTCGATATAAGTGGTCAGGCCGACCGGCTCCATATGCCCCGTATCGCTGACGTCGAACTCGACATCGTCGGCGAAAACCTCCGACCATTGCTGGTAAGAATCCTGATCCTCCCATCCAGGTTGGTGAAAGTCCTGACCCAGCGCGTACATGGTGGTTCGCTCATGAATTTCGGCGCGGTCTTTCAGATACCGCACATCTTCTTCCAATGACATAAATCCTCCAGCTTCGATCGACGACACCCGGCGAGCGCCTCGGCTTTGAATATAGCTATTCGCGTTGGCGTTTCTATGTTATGAAGTCTGTAATGCATGACAATTCGTCTGAAAATGGTGCTGGCGATCGTCTGACCGAAATCCTCCGCGACCTGCGTCTGGATGGCCTTGATTATGGGCGACGGCACTTAGAGGGCGCATGGGCGTTCGCCTTTCCGGCAAAGGGCGACGCAATGTTCCACTTCATCGGAGGGAAGGGGTGCTGGTTGAAACGACCAACCGGCGAGTGGATGGAGCTTCTGTCCGGCGACGCCGTCCTTATCCCACGCGGGGATGCGCATGCACTGGCGAGTGCGCCCGACGCGGTGTCGACTCCGTTTCCCCTGTGGCGATGCGAACCGCTAGGCACCGCCAGATATGATCCGAGAGCCGAGCAGTCCGAAGCACGCCATTTGTTGCTCAATGGTTCGATGCGCTTCAATCTAGACAGACTACATCCCTTGTTCGCGTTGATGCCCGACATCCTTCGCGCCAACGAACTGATGCGGCACGAACCCGATACCGGATATCTGCTCGAGGCGCTGGCCCGGGAGATGGCGTCCAACCGCGTAGGAGGAGCAGGCATCGTTTCGCGGCTGGCGGACGTGCTGGCGGCACAAATTATCCGCTCTTGGGTCGAGTACGGCCACAACTCGGCTGAAGGCTGGATCGCTGCCGTTAGGGATCGGCAGATCGGCCGTGTTCTTGTCGCGATGCATCAGCATCCAGAGCGCAATTGGACGATTGAGAGCCTTGCTGAAGTAATGGGTGCGTCCCGGGCATCGTTTGCCGCCAAATTCGTGGCGGTTGCCGGAAGCACGCCGGCCGACTATCTCAGGCGCGTCCGGATGTCCCAAGCCAAGCTTTGGCTGAGCCGGGGCAAGGCCACGATAGCCGAGGCAGCCTTTCGCTTCGGCTATGGATCGGAAGCGTCGTTCAGCAGGGCCTTCAAGAAAACCATCGGTGCGCCGCCAAGCCACTATGTCCGTAAGGCCGATGCGACCTAGCAGAGGAAATAGATGGACCTCGCGACCGCATCGAGTCGACACCGCCGTGAACCGAGAGTACTGAGAGGTTCTCCGGCACTGCTTGCTAGAGCCCTGGGTAATTGCGGTCCGCCGAACACAGTTTGGTCGGCCTCCCGAAGACTTCCTGTGCGTATCAGCCAGGAAATGTAAAGAGCTCAACGAGCTTCTTCACGCGCTCCTTCTGGCGGCTGGGCGGCAATCGCTTGGTCCTTGTAAGGTCGGCGATGCCATGAAGGCTCGCCCAGAACAATTCCGCTACAAGCTCCGCCCTTGCGCTCTGGCCTTGAAACAGTTCCAAGAGTTGGGCGAAGCCGAACCGCAACTCAGGGGGCGTGTCGGCCTGACCGAATGGGACACTGAGGTTGAGCAAAAACATCACTTCGTAGAGGGCTGGCGAAGCTGCGGCAAATTGCAGGTAGGCGGCAACAATGGACTCAACCGCGTTTCCGCCCTTGGCCCGTTTCCGTGCCTTCTCCAGCGCTATGCCCAATTCCCCGAATCCCTCGACCGCAATCGCAGCGAGGATTCCTTCCCGGCTTCCGAAGTGCGCATACAGAACGGGCTGGCTGTAGGAAATTTCTTCGGATAGCCGGCGAACCGTGACGTTCGCCCAGCCCTCCAGCTCCGCAATCCGTCGTGCCGCGCTGATTATTTGCGCGCGTCGGGCTTGTTTGTCACGCTCTTTTCGTTCCGCAATTCGACTTGTCGTCACGTCGTCTACCACCAATATAAAGAATAGCACTGCTCTTTTTCCTGATGGCCTCCCTAGGTTCAACGACTCGTAATATTTCCGTGCGCCACGGATCATCCATTTCGGACAGAGGCGGAACAACATTTTCAGAGGATGGTTGAATCTCCGGCGTAACACGCGACATCTATTATAGCGTTGCTAGATTTTATCAAAGGAGTAAACACAATGCATATCACTATCCCGCTCGCGATCGCTGGTCTTCTGGCCGTTGGCATCTCCATCATCGGCACCTTCTACATCCTGTCGCCAGAACGCGTAATGGGAGGCTTCGGACTGAAACTGCCATCACCCGACCCTGACACCCGTGCGTGGCTTCGGCTCAAAGGAATTCGAGACATCGGGTCTGGACTGGTCGTCCTGACACTGATGCTCACCACGGATCCCCGTACGGTAGGTATCGCCCTGCTGGCTTTGTCTTTCATTGCTTTCGGCGACATGTGCAATGTTCTGCTCTCAGGTGGGCCAAAGTCGACAGCCATCTCCGTTCACGGCGTTACCTGCACGCTGATGATTGTTGTCGGTCTGTTCCTGATCCACGTTTTCTAAGGAACGTCTCCGCCCAGACGAATCATGGTTTTTCTCTGTAGGAGGGCCGTGACGTTCCTGCGGCCTTACGTTCAGTCCACCAGCACCAACTTACGAAGGAACCGAGGAAACTCTATGCGCAACCCAGTCGATTTGGCATACCTGTTTGCCGACATCATGAACAGCCACAACGCTGGCCACTTCGTGGAACTGTTCACGGAAGACTACGTGAACCATAACGCTTTTGCTGAGCCGGGTCGTGCCGGCCTGATCAAGCTCATGGGGCACTGGTTCGATACCCTATCTGACACAAAGGTTACGGTTGAAGACGCCTTGACCGCGGGCGACCGTGTCGTGGGCCGCTATACCTATCGCGCTCGCCACACAGGACCATTCCTCGGCATCCCCGCATCCGGCGCCGAGATCACGATCCGTTCCATCGATATCTGGCGCTTCGAAGACGACAAGTTCGTCGAGCATTGGGACGAGCTGAACACGCTCGATGCTTTTCAGCAGCTTGGAGCGATCCCGAAGCAACTTGGACCCCGGCAGGCGTCACACCCGATTTAAGCCGCGTTCCCATCTTTATCGCCTGCTGAAGCTGTCCAGCTATGCCTCCTAAACATGGCCCGGGAGCGTGTCGATTCCAGTTCGCTGGCGATCGACAACCTGATGCAGTCGACTGAAGGTTTGCGAGCACGCAAGCAGATGACCTACGTCCACGTCGAAATGCTGATTTATGAAGCTCTAGTAAAACGATACCCTCGGCATGAGGCAAACGGCTTGCGTCTCGTCGCCGCTATCTCTGTAACGGTTTGGAGAACCGCCAGGGATCGCTGGCATCAAGCTGGAGACGACCATTCTTTCGAATGGTACCTCCGAAAGCAATTCAAGTTCCTCGCTCAGGCATTTGGTAGCTGAATAAAGCAGAACCCGCGTTGGGGCTGCGAGGTGAGAACGTCTCGTGCTGGTCGCGAATCGGAGTTGCCTGAAGGGCGTTGAGCTGTTCGTCTCGGACAAGTGCCTTGGTCTGGCCGAGAACCTCGCGGCTTCTATCCCGAAGCGAAGTGGCAGCGCTGCGTGATGCGCTTCTACCGCAACGTCTGGACAGTAGTTGCCACGGGCAAGGTCAAGGAAGTTGCAACGATGCTCAAGGCCATCGACGCCCAGGAAGGTGCCGCAGCCTCTCGGTAGAAAGTTCGCTGAACCAACGTAACGTCTGCCTGTGGAGCAGTATCGAGGCAAAGTTGGCCCAGGACGAGGCGGAGAGCCTCAAGTGCTACGGGATTATTACTCCGCTCCCCAGTTCTTATCTAATTTGAGTGACAGAAAGCTTGTCTTGATACACGACCGTCCTCTCAGACCGGGAGAAGACCAACTGCGCGGTAGCTGTTTGTCAGCGGATCGTTGGGCGGGACACGACTAATCCGTTTCATGGAACCGAAGCGGCTTCGTTCAAATCGGCTTCTCGCCAGTGATCTGCCCTGCGGACGGGTGTTACAAAACAGGTCAATGAATACGCCGAATAGGACAAAATGTATAGAACGCGCAACCCGATTTCTATCGGGTTTCGCCGCCCCAACGACGTAAGCCCTTGTCGCTTCTAGCGGTTAGAGTCGGGGACCGTTCGAGTCCCAAATATCTGAGCCTAATTTGGTCGCAATTTACACAAAATAAAGGGCATCCTATCGTGGTTCCTGTAACAGTCAGACAACGGAGGAAACAATATGGAAACAGTTCAGAACGGACAATGCGGTCTCTGTAATCACTTCGGGGAGCAGCACAAGACAGACGTACTGATCAGCATCGTGAGCAGCCATCAGGCGGACCTCAAGGTCCTCGACGAATGCGGTCATCCGAAGCACGCAGCCTTGCACCTGAAGGTCACACCGATCAGCGGTTGTGATGGCTTTGTTCCTGCTGCGGCAGCGTAACCAGGAGCCCATCTTTACAAAAAACGGCCCGAGGCTTCGGGCCATTTTTCTTTTGAGGCATGTTTCCCGATTCCCGCGTTAAGCAGTTCTCCTTCCTCGGGGAGAGTTGCGCGCTCTCCGATGCGAGTGATAACGCTCGTGCGAGGCGAGCTAAGCGAGTCTGTTGAAATGAACATGCCGCCGCAGGGTAGCGGTGAGAAAACTGAATGTGGTTCTTCGCCATGATGCCTCAGCACTATTGAATCGCCGTGTTGTCGTCTGAGACCGGATTCGGGTGTCGGCACAACTCACGGACCGCCACGAGGTGCTGTTCGAGAGTATCGATGGCCTGATGATGAAGTTCCAGCATGATGACGAATTCCTCCAAAGAGAGGGAGTACGCGAGTTCACCGGCGGTGACGTGAATTGCACCGCATTGGCAGGCAAAGATGGCGCCTTGTGGAGAGTGGGCGAGAAGGATACGTGAATCATCCATGGATTCCTCCTGGAATCGGTTCGCTGCCGGGGCAGGCAGGGTTGAAACGGGATCTGCAAGACAATAAGGGAGAATGGCCGAGGTTCGGAACTGAGAGCATCATTCCCCGGTCTCTGGTGCATGGATTCAGATACTGCAGGTAGGACGGGAGCGGCCTCGGGCGAAAATGATGAGAAACCGAACACTGGTCGTATGGAGTGACGGCGAAATGAACAACGTCTCCAGGCCAGAGACTCATGCCGATGTTCTTGGGGCGATAACGATTGACCAGAATGTGCCCGCGTGCGATCAGCTTTCTGGCCTCAGGAATGCTTCCTGCGAAGCCCATGCGAAACACGACATTGTCCAGTCTGCGCTCCAACAGGCTGATCAGGCTTTCGAGCGGACGTACTGTCTCCAATGCCCAAGCTTGCCGAAGAAGTTCGGTAAGATCCTTCGGCCGGAGGGCATAGTAGGAAAGAAGCGTCAGTTCAGGCGGGTGTTCGGGCGATCGCGTCGAACCATCCAACCGCCAGCAGGAGGAGGTCCACCGACAGATGGCACGGAACACTGGCTCGATGTGGAAGACGCTGAGGATGGTCATGCAACTTCTCCGGCTATGGAAGTTGCAGGCGAACGACATTGCTCGCTCTCGCCTGCCGACTTGAAGGTTTCGATCTCCCAGGTACCGCAAGGCTTCGCCAAAAGACTCTTACGGTGTCTGCTCTAACGTCGAAGCGATTCGCTTCGAGAACTGCATCTTCTCTTTAGCTGCCGCGAACCGAGGCGCGCTTCAATCCAAGCCAGTCTTGCCTTCGGCCCAATATGCCTTGGTCTTGAGCTGAGCCATGTCCATGCGGCGGTTGCGCAACATTGCCCGGAGGGCTTGGATGGACTGCGCTTTTCCGGTCATGATCCATCTGGGCGTTACTAAGCCCGATGCGCCATCGATCAGGGTCTGATCCACTTCGGCAAGATGGGAAGAGTCTGGAATTTTCTTGACGAGCTTGGCATTTGGGAGCCCGATGCGCCGAATGGCTTCCGCTGACTCGACGAGAGAGGAGACCTCGAAGACAAAACGGGCTTGCTGCGTCTCCCGGCGGCTGCGATGAAGCGCCACTGAGGCAGCGATGGAGGTCTCGTCTCCAAAGAAGATCGCGTCTTCAGCAACTTCCGCAAAATCGAGAGAGCTGCGAGGACCCATGAGACTACATGGCGTATCTTTCTTGAGCGATTCGGCCCACTCGGATCCCGGACCGTTGCCGTGTAGAAACATGATGAACTCAGCCGTTCCTTCCACCGGGTCCCAGGAGATCGGTGTGTAGGTTCGGGTCTGCAGGCCACCCATATGGAACTGCACCTTCTGACCGGGGATCCATTTCTCTCGCTTTAGGCTCTCGCCAGCAATTTCAGTGAGCCGGAAGTGACCGCTCAGATGAGTCACCGCGGAAACGGCAGCAGATCGAAAGAACATTCGCTCCATTGTGTCGGTGACAAACTTGGGAACAACTGACATTGGAACCTCCCTATTGCACAGCGCTATCACGGTTGAGCTGACTATTGTGTCCCTGTTTTGCTAGGGTTCTCTAACAGTTGATGTTGGGCGAAAAGATACGATCCAAGCACGAGGACAACGGCGATCGCTTGCGCGGCCAACGTCTCAATCGTGGGAAAGATCGAGAACCACAAATTCAGCCATCCGGGGATTCGTCCCGTCAACCAGCGAATAGGAGTTGTAGGCAGCCAGTGGGCCAACTGCATCTCTTGCGCCTGCTCTCCCACCATGACGAAGAGAACCAATCCAAGTAGCACGCCGGTGAAAACGAGCATCTTGCGATAGGGCAGCTTGCGATGCGCGACGAAGGTGAGTACGGCCACTAGCCCGGAGAACATTGAGCCTAGCAGGACACCCAGATACACAGGCTCATTGCCGAGCCGTAACCGATAGCTTTGCAGGAACAGAACCACTTCGACGCCTTCCCGGTACAACGAAGAGAACCCGAGCAGACCCATGCCAAAGACCAGTTTGCGCGCAGAGTCGTGCGTATCGCGTTCCTCTAACAGCTCCCGCTTCCTCCGATTGTGAAGGGAGATCCATCCCGTCCAGTAAATCTTGTGAAAGAACCAATTCATGACGATCAGCAGGACCACAATGGCTAGAAGTCCGGTTGCCGCTTGAAGCTCGAGCGCCGAGACTTTGCCACTGATGTCGTCGAGTATGCGCACGGCAACGCACCAGGTCACCAGCGTCGCCAACAGGCCAAACCCCGCGCCGGCCGCAATGGGACTGCGGTATCTCTGACGGTCCCCCGTCAAACCCGCGGTGATGGCCGCGAGTACAAGAATGCATTCCAGCCCCTCGCGGAGAACCAGCACGGCAATATCGAAGACGGCTGCCGACTGGCTTGTCTGCGGCGCAAGTGGGTTTGGGTTCCCGACAGAAACGTTGCCTCGCCACGCTAACACGGCAAAGATCGCGATCGCTGCGGCGATAGCCGCGATCCAGGCAGTTCGCCTGACGCGTCCGATTGGTTGAGGAACAGTGCGTGACAACATGGCGAGCATCTCCTACTGCGGTGTTCGAGCGGACTGGATTTCGGGTATCTGGGCTGCCTCGATCACCCAATCGACGATGCGTTTGTCCGGCAACAACGCTTGCGACGGCATCCTGTAGTTCAGGCCGTCAAGCCGCTTGCGTAAGCCGCCCTCGATGCCGCCATAGGAGAGCAACAGCGGCACGACCAATGGCGTGTTCCCGGTTTTGCTAATCTGTTCAACCTTCTGACGGAGTTGTTCGGTCGCAGCGTTTCGCACCGGTTCCTCTGCATCGTCGCGTAGCGTCACACATTCGAAACCGGCGTAATGGCTTTGTTGACCCATCTCGTTTGCGAGGGCACTCATATCCGCAAGCCAGAGTTTGTTCTCGTCGTCGGGGACGGGGCCATGCGCGACGAGGACCACAACTTCATGTGCGGGATCGTGGCTAATCGATGCGGCTCGGTCGCGCAGTATCGCGGCGACAATGCGATGGCGATCGAGCGCGGACGCTATGCGGATCGGGACAGAAGCGGATATCGGCTTCGTCGCCTCCAATGTCATCGCGGAGTCTTTCTCCATTGCTCCGTGATTCATCACCATCATTCCGCCGCCGTGATCCATCGAGGCAAACATCTTCAGGTCTTCCGGCTCTTGCGAACGCGATCCGAGAAGATAGGCGATGCTGTCGATCACGGAACTATGTGAGCTGACAAAGAGCGGCACCGCCACAATCTCAGTGACCTTGCGGGCCACCAATCGATTGATCGCCGCCTGCATGGAGGAGCGGGTTGCCATACCGAAGGCAACCTCCGTTGGAAGCTTGAGGTCCACCTGATCCGCGACATGGCGAACCTCTTCGTTCCATTCCTGAGCGCTGCCGCCATGGGCTAACAATAGGACTCCCACATGGGACTGTGGATGATCTACGTGTGTTGCGGCGGGACTTTGCGCACGCGCCACCCCGAGAGTGAAAAGGCAGACTGCGGTATAGAGCAAGAACTTCTTCATGGTGTCTCCTATCGTTCAATGCATCATTGGGCTGCGGCTGTGTTTGAAAGTCGGCGCCTGTTCTTGATCGAGTTCGCCAGCCGCAACGATGACGGCGAGTGTCTCCATGGCTTGCTTGATGAGCGTTGCGGTCTGTGCGAACGCTTCCACGGCCATGTTGATGGTGACGGGACCGATGGTCAGGTGAATCGACTTGCACTCGCAAAGTCTTACGGTGCCAAGCCCGGTATGTTCTGCCAGAGTTGCGTTGAGGTCGCTCATGACTACTCCTTTGGCTCCAAGTTCGTTATTCGTGTGGGAAGGTGTACCGCATACCGACGCGTAAGGTTCTTCCGTAATCGGTGCGGTCATACGTTGGAGGAGTTTGAGAAAGGAGGCTGTCGCGGCTGTTCGCAAGATTGTCGATAGAGCCGTATGCCTGAATGCCGCGGGCGATGTCTTTGGACGCATAGAGATTCCAGAGAGCGTAATTCTGCTCGTGATCTCCGGTTGCCAGTAGCCATTTGTCGGAGAAGTTCCCGCGGATGTTCGCTACCATTCCCAGCTTTCGAGACACATACTCCGCACGAACATAGCCGGAGTTGCGACTGACCTCGGGAAGCGTCTGCTTATCCGTGATGCTGTACGGATCGACATAGGCATAGAAGGCGTCTACCTTCAGATTGCGGGTGAGAAGCACACTGCCTTTCAAGTTGATGCCCTGGGTGTAGGCTTGATCGACGTTCGTATAAACGTAGGTTGCGGTGAACGGTAATGCTCCGAACGTCGGAGGAATGCCATACTGGGCCAGCAGAGCCAAGAGATCGGCTTCAGTCATAGGGAAGCCGGCATAGATGTAATTGATGAGACCGTTCAGGTTATTGCGATAGAGCGTCACATCAAGGCTGAAACGATTTACCTGATAGCCCGCTCCGACCGACCAACTCTCGCTGGTTTCTGGCTTGAGAGTGGGGTTGCCTATGACCTGGTAGCCGTACTCCGGATGCAGCAGAAGGTAGTAGAGCTCCCCGATCGTCGGCGAGCGGAAGCCCTTGCCATAGTCGCTTCGTACGGTCCAATGGTCGTTGACCTTGTAGACGAGACCGACCTTTGGCACGACGTGACCGCCGTACAGCGAATGATGGTCATAGCGGCTACCAACGTCGATGATGAGTCTCTTCCAGGGTTGAATGCGATCCTGTAACCACACATCGTTCGTCGTGATCTGTTGGCCGTTATCGTTACCCACGATGCGGTTCAGGCCGCGATAAGAGTCCTGTACCCACTCATCGCCGCCTTGTAGGAAATTCCATGAGCTGATTTGTTGCGAGACGGTGGCATCGGCGCGATGATAGCGCTCGTAGAGATTGCCGTAGTCGAATTGAGCGCCGACGCTGTTGTCTGCATTGAGGGGATTAGACCAGGAGTTCGAGTCGTAACGAGCTTCGTAGAGGCGAGTTTGTATGACGGTAGTTGAAGTCGGGGCGAAGTCACCGACCAGCGCGTGGGTCTGTGTGCTGTCGTTGCTTGTGGCAGAATCGTAACCCGAAGCTGAAGTGCCGGTGCTGTCTGTGTTCTTGCCCGTCGCGTTGTCGTGATACGCGTTGACCGTGTAGCCGATCGACGCCTTTGGACTGAAGCTGTAGCTCAGTTTCACCATGCCGTCATAGCGTTGGTTATTCGCTCCGATCGTGCTCTCGTCGCCCGGGATCAGCGTGTAGGAATTGACGTGATGCAGTTCAAGATCAGTGAAGGCACTCAGCTTCTTGAACTGTGTGCCAAGATCGAGATCGCCGTCGAATGCGCCTAGCGTTCCACCTGAAACCCGGAGACCACCTTCAAACGGATGCGTCGGCTCGTGGGTGATGAGATTGATGACGCCCCCAACCGCATCCGTTCCATACAACGCCGATGCTGCGCCGCGCACGACTTCGATGCGATCCAGCCTGCCGATGTCTTGCTGCCCAAGGTCAATGATGCCGCTGTTGATACCGCGTGCTCCGACGAGCGGCAGACCATCCTGCAGCACAAGCACGTCGGCGGAAGGTACACCATTGATCATCTCTTCGGACGAACCGAAGAACGAGCTATTGTTGCGCGTCACGATGCCGGGCAGTTCACTCAATACATCGGCTACATTCTCGTAGCCAGTGCGCTGAATACGTTGCTGCGTCACCACATCGACGGGCAAGGGTGTGTCCTGTTGAAGCTCCTCGACGCGCGATGCCGATACGACAGTGACGTTCTGCTCCACGGTCGCCACGGCGAGCTTTATATCCGCGGAGGATGGCCCGGGGCCGGACTTGACCTGCACGGAACGAGTCGCGCTCGCTAGGCCGTTCGCAGAGGCGGTTAAGATGTACTCGCCCGAAGCTACGGCGTTGAACCTGTACTCTCCGCTGTTGGTTGTTTCTGTTTGTTGTGCTATTCCGTTGAGCGCATTACGGAGTATCACGGTTGCATGGGGGATCGCCGCGCCGTGCGGATCGAGCACATGACCATCAATCTGCTGTGAGGCATTTTGTGCGTTCGCAAGAAACGGCAAAAGTAGAACAAGAGCGACAGCTTTTCGCATCGTCTGACCTTTCACGGTTGCGGTAGTCGCTCGAAAGCGATCCACCTAGGTTGTCGATCTCCAATCCTTCAGGGGCGCTTCGCCAAAAGACTCCCCATCGGATTGCCTGTGCTCGCTATGACTGCATCACACGCCACGCTTGGCGTAATACTCCGCAACCTGGCTCGTATTGAACTCGAAGGGAATATGGCGCGAATCCGGAACGGAGAGCAGTACGCCGCGTTCCATCGCATCGGGGCTCTCCTCAAATTGCAGGAAGGATGGCAAGGGCAGCCGAGGCGCTTTGCGTGCAGCCTGCGTTGTCTCCCATTGATTGGCGCGCTCGCTGAGTTGTACGACGGCACCCGGATCAAGGACCATCGAGCCAATGGTCTCTCTTCGGCCGTTGACAAGAAGGTGGCCATGCGAAACCAGCTGCCGCGCAGCCGCCATGCTGCGGGCGAATCCGAGGCGGAACACCACATTGTCGAGGCGCCGTTCGAGAAGCCCTATCAGCGCCTCGATCCAGTTCTTCGGCTGGCGACTCTTCGCGTTGCGGACGAACCGGCGCAACTGTTCTTCACGAATGCCGTAGTGAAAGAGGAGCTTCTGCTTCTCTCGCAACTGCGCACCGAACTGAGAAATCTTCGGCTTGCGTGCCTTGCCGTGTTGTCCGGGTGGGTAGTTTCGCTTTTCGAGGGCGCCCGGTTTGCCCAGGCCAGGCAGTTCCAGACCCAGCGCGCGCTGGATCTTCCACTTCTTTCGTACGCTCATGCAGCCGTCTCCTGTAGACGCAGACTGCCGAGCTAGCCCAGTGGGCACACCTCAGCCTGCATCGTCGATCTCCAAACTGCCGTGACGCTTCGCCAAAAGACTCCACGGTAGTTCGCTTCTAAATGCAGACTAAATCGGTCGGATATTAAAGTCCAGCTTTCAAACAGCGAACGAATCAAATCAGAGATTGTCCTGCAAGAAACCCGCAGTGAAGCGTCAGACGCTCAGCTTGTTGGTTCGCTGCCTCCTAGATACTGGCTTGGCGTAACGCCCATCACGCGTTTGAACATGGCTGCGAAGGCGCCCGCTGTCTCGTATCCAAATTTCGACGCGAGGTTTGTGATCTGCATTCCCTTCGCCAGATATGGAAGCGCGGTCAAAGCACGGAACTGATCGCGCCAGCAGCGAAACGACATGCCAGTCTCTTTCAGAAAGAGCCGCGCCAGCGTGCGCGGCGAAGCTGCGGCAACTGTTGCCCATGCTTCGAGCGTGCGTGTATCGCCTGGATCGGAAAGGAGAACCCTTTCCACCGCCAGCAGCCGCTCATCTCGCAGCACTGGCATCACTACCGCGTATGCGGGTGACCAATCGATCTCCTGTAGGAGCAAGCGAACGACTTGGCCGTCCCGACCATCTTCGTCGTACTCCACCGGCATCGCTGTAACGCGCCGCACCAACTCACGAAGTAGCGGAGAAACAGAAATGACGCACGGTTCGTGAGGTGTCCCTCTGGGGCATGAGTCACTCCGGATGTAGAGCGTTCTCATCTCCAAAGGACTGAGTGCTGCGGTCTGATGAGGATACTCCGGAGGAAACCAGACCGCTCGATGCGGCGGGACAATCCATGCCCCGCGTTCTGTCGTGACCTTCATCGTGCCTGATTCCGCGTAAAGTAACTGCGCACGAGGATGGCTATGAAGATAGCCCGGATACCCGGTCGGATAAGACTTTGCCATGCCTCCAACTGGCCGGGGTACGCGTTGATAAAACTCGTGGTCCGTACTTCTCTGCATTTTGTCCTGTTTGGCGCATAGATTGACCGAATTGGCGGATTGGGGTCGGATGCGCCGTATTACTCTACATATACGACCAAATCAGTCGGAGTTCAAGTCTGTCTGACCTGACCTTCCAATGCAGAGCAACCGAGGGTTCCCTCGGGAAAATTAGGAGACCCCCGCAGCAGTCTTTTTGGCGAAGCGCCGCGAGGGTCTGGAGATCGACAACCCGAAGGCTGACGACTGCTCTCAGTGTAGAGCAGCCACGCACCTGCGGGGAAACGAAAGGTGCATGTCTATGTTTCTTCGTTGGCGTATTTTCTTGATGATTCTGGTGCTTTCATTTGCAGCCGTTGGCTATGCACAACTTCCGCAAGCGGCGTCTTGTACATCTTTTCCCGGTTCTTTGAAGGTAACGGTAAGCGGAACAGTCTCCGACTCCACCGGTGCCCGCATCACCTCCGCTACCGTCCATTTGATGTGCGGCAATCAGGTGCAACAGGCGCGGACGGACGGGCAGGGGCACTTCACCCTGACCGTTCCTGAAGGTTCGTACCGGTTGCAGGTCGAGGCTGCCGGCTTTGCCGCGTATACGAAGGATCTGACGGCCAGCGCCCATTCTCCAACTGCTGATGTGGCTCTTACGGTACAGAACGCGGCCAACACGGTCACGGTGCAGGCAGAGGCAGGGTATGTGGCAAACGATAGTACGTTGGCTACAAAGACCGACACACCTTTGCTCGAAACGCCACAGTCGATCTCCGTCATCACTCGCGATGAGATAGACGCGCAGGCGCCACAGAGCCTGAATGAAGCACTCCGCTATGCCCCCGGTCTCGTTGCTGAATCGGAGGGAAATAGCTCATCGTTCTGGAGCGGGAGCAGCCTGCAGTTGCGAGGTTTTACTCCCGCGGTCTACCAGGACGGCTTGACGGATGACGCCTCCGGGAACACGCTGCTCGACACCTATTTCTATCAGCGCATCGAGGTATTGGAAGGCCCATCGTCGGTACTCTACGGGCAGGGCAATCCAGCAGGCATCGTCAACGTGGAGAGCAAGCGCCCCATGGCTTCGGCGTTCCATGAGGTCCAGTTAGGCTTCGGTACTTATGGGCGATACGAGGGCAATTTCGACTTCAGCGGTCCTCTGCTGTCTCCTCATCTGCTCTATCGCCTGACGGGAGTTGGATTCACGGAAGGCTCGCAGACATGGTTTATCCATCCGAAGCGTCTCGCGATTGCACCCGCTCTTACCTGGGTTCCCGACGCGAAAACCAGCCTGACATTTTTGACTAACTACACCTATAACCCCGAGGTCGGGGCCTATGCTCCGATACCTGCGCTTGGCAGTGGACTTCCAAATCCCAACGGCAAGATCGCTGTCGGTTTCTTTCCCGGCGATCCGAACTTCAACGAGACCAAGCAGTCGTTCCTCCAAGTGGGCGATGCGTTCACAAGGAGCTTCGATCACGACTTGCGCATCGAGCAAAACCTCCGCTTCACTGGCAATCGCGACTACGCCAAGATGATCTGGCCAGAAGGGTTTGAAGCGGACAATGCCACCCTGGACCGGTACACGTTCATTCGACACGTATCGTTCAATTCGATCTTGTCGGATCAACGAGTAGTCAAGACCCTGCAGACGGGGAAGATTCGTCAGACGTTTCTGGCTGGCGCAAACTACACACACTACAAAGAAGGTTGGAACTGGGGCTCAGGGGATGTTGCCCCCATCAATGTCTTCCATCCGGTCTACTACCTGCCGATTGCAACGCCGGAGATCAGTGGCAGCGAGAGCACGCTGGTCAACCAGACCGGCATCTACTTCCAGGATCAGGCAGCGTTGGGACGTCTGCGGCTCTCCTTTGCTGGACGCCAGGACTGGCTTTCCTACAACGACACGAGCAACGGAACGGTCACGAAACAGGATGCCGATAAGTTCACCGTCCGAACCGGTGCCGTCTATCTGATTGGGCGCGGTCTCGCTCCGTACTTCAGCTACGCAACATCGTTCCAGCCGGATATTGGACTCACCGCGGCTGGCACCACTCTGCCGCCCACGACCGGCAAGCAGTATGAGGGCGGCGTCAAGTATCAGCCCGAACATGCCAACATGCTCATCACGGCCGATGTCTACGACCTGGCGCAGCAGAACGTCGGCACGACCGATCCGACAAATCCAAACTTCACCATTCCCATCGGCGAGATTAGGTCCCGTGGCTTCGAAGTGCAGGGACACTCTTCCCTCGCACACCGCGTGAGCATCGTCACCTCGTATGCCTATACCGATTCGAAGTACAGCCGATCGAATACCACCGGCGTCGCACTCAACGGTACGACAGAATCGACACAAGGTAAATACCAGTATGGCGTTCCGCTCAACCTCGCCTCTTTCTGGGCCGACTACAACCTGCCATCCGCATTCCTCCATGGCCTCGGCGTGAGCGCGGGCAGCCGTTTCGTAGGTGGGAGCTGGGGCGACAACGTGAACTCCTTCAAAGTGCCGGGTGCCACTCTCTTCGACGGAGCGCTGCACTACGACTTCTCCAGCGACTCAGGTCCGCTCCATGGGGCACGCCTTCAGATCAACGCCAGCAACATCGGCAATCGCACCTACGTAGCTTCCTGCTATGCGACCGATGGCTGTTACTACGGAGCGAAGCTCACTGTCTACGGCACCATGCGCTATCGCTGGTGAACCTGCATTAGGAACAACCTGTCGTGGAGTCTTTTGGCGAAGCGCCGCGAAAGTTTTGGGGATCGACAACCCGAAGGCTGAAGCCCACTTTAAGACGGACGCGACAGCCCGAGGCCATACGAAAGGAGCACTCGTGGTTTTCTCTATGCGTCACTGGCGAATTCTCGCCCTGTTCAGCCTGTTCTTGTCAGGAATCTCCGTTGGCTTTGCCCAAAATGCACAAATCAGCGGTTTGGTCTTTGACACGCAGAAGGCCGCAATTCCGCTTGCAACCATCGAAGCGGCCCATGAAGCGACTCATATTAAGACGACCGCGACCAGCAATCATGCGGGACTTTACACTATTGCCTCGTTGGTGCCGGGAAAATATAGGGTATCGGTCAGCGCGGCTGGGTTCGAAACGCAGGTCGTTGACGGGATCACTCTTGCCGTGGCGGGTAAACTTTCTCTTGATATCGTGCTGCATCCGGGAAACGTCACACAAAGTGTCACCGTAGACGGCAGCGGACTCCAAATGAACATGACCGACGCGACAGTGAGTACGGTCGTGGACCGGCAGTTCGTTGAAAACATGCCGCTCAACGGACGAAGCTTTCAGTCGCTCTTGACGCTGATTCCTGGCGTCGCCGTAGTGCCTTCAAGTGGCGGTGTCGGATACAGCGGCGAGGTCACCGTGAATGGACAACGTACCGAGGCCAATTACTTCACGGTCGATGGAGTGAGCGCGAACACAGGCTCAGTCGCGGCTAGCTCGATCATTGGCTGGGGCGCAG
This sequence comes from Granulicella rosea, assembly GCF_900188085.1. Taxonomy (GTDB): domain Bacteria; phylum Acidobacteriota; class Terriglobia; order Terriglobales; family Acidobacteriaceae; genus Edaphobacter; species Edaphobacter rosea. The sequence continues at coordinate 236,576 of NZ_FZOU01000004.1, read as the reverse complement.
GCTATTCCGGCTCCGTGCCGCAGGAAACCGTGCTCGGCACCACGCAGAGCATCGTTCCTATCGATGCGCTGCAGGAGTTTCGGGCCACAACGTCTACTTACTCGGCACAGTATGGGCACACTCCTGGTGGACAGTTTGAATTTGTCACCCGCTCGGGCACACATCAGCTTCATGGAGGTGCCTTCGAATATCTGCGCAACGACGTCTTCGATGCGAATTCCTCCATCAACGACTTCAACGGGATCGCTAAGCCGAGGGAACGCCAAAACGATTTCGGAGGGACTCTGGGAGGGCCGCTGGGAATTCTCCATCTGCACAGTGGTCGGGACCATACCTTCTTTTTCGGAGCATATGAGGGATTGCGGTTGATCTCCCCGCAGTCGGCAGTAACCGATGTGCCGACCTACGAAGTGCGCAACGCGGCGGTCGCGTCGATGAAGCCGTTTCTGAATGCGTTTCCCTTGCCGACAGCCAATCTTGCAACGGCCAATGGGCTGAACGGTGAAACGAATGAAGGAAACGGGATGGCTATCTTCCAGTCTGGCTATTCCGTGCCAAGCTCGCTCGACAATGGCAGTCTGCGCGTGGATCGCCAGATTGGCGAGAAGCTTCGCCTATTCGCGCGGTACAGCTACACCCGTTCCAACACCACCGGTCGAAGCTCCGTCGCGCTTTCTGAAGTTCAGAAGCAGGCGAATATGGCTCGTAGCGTCACCGCAGGCGCAACAGCATTTCTGACCCAACGGCTGATGAACGATCTGCGCTTTAACTACACGGCCAGCACCGCCTCCTCAGCGGACTATATCGACAACTACGGAGGGGCCGTTGCTTTCGACACCAGCAACATGCCAGTGCTCTCCATGGCGAACTCCAACCTGTTCTTCGAGCTTTATTACGGAAAGAATCCTTACTTCTCGCTGACTCCAAGGACGACAGCCCAGCACCAGATCAACGTGGTTGACTGGATGGGCTACACGGTTGGACGCCACTCGCTGCGCTGGGGAGTCGACTATCGCCACCTTGCCAACAGGGAAGGATATCCGTCCGTGTACGAGTATCCGCTCTTTATGAGTCCGGCGACGACGACCGCAGGAACTCCCGACTATAACTACATCTTCAAGCTCGGATTGACCGAGCTGGAACCAACCTTCGGAAACACGTCCCTCTTCGTGCAGGATGAGTGGAAGGCAACCTCGCGGCTGAACGTGTCCGCCGGAGTTCGCTGGGATCTGAATCCGCCTCCCGGCGCCTCGAATGGGGCCCTGCCGTACGCCCTCACCACGGCGAATATAAGCATGGTGGCGCTTGCGCCGCACGGCACTCCGCTCTGGCACACTGTCTACACCAATTTTGCACCGCGCCTCGGACTCGCCTATCAGGCTCATGCCAATCCGGGTTACGAGACAACCGTCCGAACTGGCTTTGGAATGTTCTACGACATGCCCTATGCGACTGCCCTCCAAGGCTACTGGGGTACAGGCTATATGGCCTACAGCACGCTCGTTGCCCAGCCGTTTCCGGCCAGCCAGGCGAACTACGACGCGTCGCCCAGCGCGGGAGCAACCGCACCGTACAACAGCATCACTTATGGATTCGATCCGAATCTTAAGACGCCGTACACGATCGAGTGGAACGCTGCGGTTGAACAGCGATTGGGAGCAAAGCAGAGCCTTCTGCTGAACTATGTTGCTTCGGCCGGGCGGAAACAGCTTGTGAACCGGACTTACGACCCGACTTACCTGGGCAATCCCAACTTCATTCCTACGAATGATCTCTATCTGACCAGCAATGCAGCGAACTCGACCTACAACGCGCTCCAGGTGCGACTCGATCGGAAGCTGGCCAACGGATTGCAGGTCCTGTTGTCCTATACATGGGCTCACGCCATCGACAACGTGTCGAGCAACTTTGCTTCCTACCAACTGTTTCGCGCCAACTCCGACTACGACATCCGCAATAACTTTCAGACAGCCGTTACCTACGATCTTCCCGGAAGTTATTCGCACGCGCTGTTCAGCACAGCGCTCGCTCACTGGTCGCTCGATTCGCGCGTAACGGCCCGGTCGGCGTTGCCCGTAAACGTGATCGGGACAACCGCCTACACGGCCAACGGCACGGCTGCCTACTTCTATCCGAATCGCGTTGCCAATCAGCCGCTTTATCTCTATGGTGCCGACTCTCCAAGTGGTCGCGTCATCAACTACAACGCATTCACGATTGCCAAGGATAGCTCGGGCAACAACATCGAAGGCAACTTTGGACGTAACGGCGCACGAGGCTACGACGCGGTTCAGGCCGATCTTGCTTTGCGCAAAGATTTCATCTTTCACGAGGGTATTGGCCTGCAGTTCCGTGCCGAGGCCTTCAACCTCCTGAACCATCCCATATGGGGCACCGTCTACAACCAGCTCTCCACCGGACGCACGAACTTCGGTCACGTCTACACCATGCAGAACACGCAACTTGGTGGGCTCAACCCGCTTTACCAGACGGGCGGTCCGCGCTCTCTGCAACTCGCATTGAAACTGCATTTTTGATCCTGAGAGGTACTATGGCTTCACTCACTGCAAACACCGTACGGATTTGGTATCGAGTTCATAAGTGGACCAGCCTCGTCTGCACGGCCTTTCTGCTCATGGCTTGCATCACGGGTCTTCCGCTCATCTTCGGGGACGAGCTGCGAGACTTGCTCGAACCTCACGTTGCACCTGTGTCTGTTCCGCCCGGCACTCCGACCGCGAGCATTGACAAGATGGTCGCGGTCGCTCAGGCGAAGTTTCCAACGTTGCATCCCTTCAACGTGTATTGGGACGACGACGAGCCGCGGCTGTTCGTCAACATGAGCCCCTCTGCCAAACCGAAGGACGGCGAAATCAAGTCGGCAGTCTTCGATGTCCATACGGGGCATTTTCTCGAAGCCCCGGCGGATCGCTTCAGCTTCGTCAGCTTTTGCCTGCGGCTCCACATGGAACTATTCATGGGGCTGCCAGGGGAACTCTTCATGGGAGTCATGGCGCTCTCTTTCGTGGTCTCACTGGCCTCGGGAGCGTTGGTCTATGGCCCATTCATGCGCCGATTACGCTTTGGCACGTATCGAAGCGAAGCTGCACCCAGAACACGCTGGTTCGATTTACACAACTTACTGGGAATTGTCACCCTTACCTGGGCGCTGGTCGTCGGAGCAACCGGCATCATGAACGCGATCTCGACACCGCTCTTCGGCATCTGGCGCGCACAAACCATGCCCCAGATTCTCGCTCCTTACAGGGGCAAAGCCATGCCTTCGCATTTCGAGTCTGTCGATGCTGCTATCAAGGACGTGGCCAGCGCGTTGCCGCACAACGAAATCAGTTCCGTGCTCTTCCCAAACGCAGTTTTCGGAAGTCCGCGGCACTACGTCGTCTGGACGCGAGGCAAGACTCCAGTGACATCGCGCCTGCTCACTCCAGCGCTCGTGGACGTGGAGAATGGAGCCCTGACCGTCACGAACGGTCTGCCCTGGTATCTGCGCGCTCTGGAAGTTTCTCGTCCGCTTCACTTCGGAGACTACGGAGGCCTTCCGCTGAAAGTTCTGTGGGCTTTCTTTGATCTGGCACTGATTGTTGTTCTGGTGAGCGGTGTCTATCTGTGGCTCATTCGGCGTCGTGCTCCAGTCGAAAAAGAACTGAACCACCTGGTCCAACTCGAAGAGGCACAAACAGGAGCCTTCGCACGATGAGTCTTTCCCTCCCTTTCCGTCAGATCTACGGACCGGCAATCGTGATCGGCTTGATCACGCTATACGGGTTGCTCTCAGCACTGCTGGGTGACGGCATCTGGGATGTTCTTTCCTGGATCGCGCTAGCCATTCCTCTTGTTGTTATCGCGTGGAAATGCAGCAGAGACAATGGCACGTCAGCCGGCGCGTGAGTAGGGTCGTTGCGACAGCACATGTTGGACTGGAAATAGCAATCATGCGCTGATATTGTCTAATCTAGTCAGTCGTAACCTGAAGTGTTCGCAGCCCATGCCCTTCTACCGCCAAGATGCCAACGAGCTCGACAACGATGATGGGGCCGATTTCGCTCCTGAGGATGTGCCGCGCCCTGTCGCCGCCCTCGGCGGCTACATGGTCACCAAGGGGATGGAGATGGCCATCCATGAGCATCGCAAGGCTCAGCTTGTCCTGACACTACGGGGCATGGTCAGATGCGAAGCCGACCAAAGCGTCTGGATCGTGCCACCTCGTTGTGCGGTATGGATTCCAGGGAACGTTCCGCACAGCATGACGCTGGCCGGCAATGTTGAGGCATATTGCCTCTTCGTCGAACCAGATGCTGCTCCAGCGTTACCCAGGCAATGCTGCGCATTGTCGATCTCGCCCCTGCTGGAACGCTTGGTGATGCATGTCACTGAGATGCCGGTTCTGTACGACATTGACGGCCCCGACGGCCGTATTGCCACAGTGTTGCTCGACCAACTCTCAACAGCACCCGTTGAAAAGCTGAACTTTCCAATGCCGATCGATGCCAAGCTGCGCAGCATCGCCGTCGCGATGATGGCCGACCCCTCCGACCGCGCCACGATCGACGACTGGGGCCGGCGCATGGCGGTTGCCCCGCGGACATTGACACGCGCCCTGAAACGAGAAACCGGCATGAGCTTCGGCCGTTGGCGTCAACAGCTCCACATCCTCACCGCGCTGCAGCGCCTCGACCAAGGGGCGTCAGTTCAGACCGTTGCGTTCGATCTTGGCTATGAGGGTCCGAGCGCCTTCGTAACCATGTTCAGAAAGGCCTTAGGAAAGCCCCCCGCTCGGTATCTGGCGGATCGTCGCGCGTAACAGATCGTAGCGCGTTCAGATTTATCGGAGTTGACCAGAAAAAGCTATATATTGTCCAATTGGCGCTATCTGGTCAGGAGACGTTTTCCATAATCTGACTTCATGGGTTCCTGCTTACACCGTTGAGGTGCATTCAGGCGGAGGTCAGATCATGGATTTACCTTGCAACTCCCCTGCCGGGGATGCAGGTCGTGAAGAGACCACCGTTGCCATTATCGGAAGCGGGGTGTCCGGTCTAACTTTAGCGACCTTCTTACGAAAGTCTGGAATTGCGTGCGTCGTCCTGGAGCGGCGCAATCGCGCTTACGTCGAAGCGCGACAGCGTGCCGGATTCGTCGAGGCACGCGCAGTGGCGATGTTCGAGCGGTGGGGTTTGGCGGATTTACTTCCCGAGGGCCCCGTTGCCCAACGAGGTGAAATTCGCATAAACGGCTCAGGCCGAACTTTTGGAAGCTCCAGCGAAGAAGCCAAGCAGGGCCGTTTCTGCACACAACAGCAGCTTGTGACCAATCTGTTGCGGGAACTTATCGACCAGATGGGCGGTGATGTTTGTTTCCAAGTCACCGAGATAACGATCCACAACGATGAGGATAGCTGTCCGCGGATCAACTACTCCGATGCCGACGGTCTGCACGAGCTTGTCTGCGATTACATCGTCGGGTGCGATGGAGGGCATAGTGTTAGCCGGTCATCAATTCCACACGGCGTCTTGACGAAGTACAGCTATGAGTTCGGCTATGCGTGGTTGGCCGCACTCGTCGCCACACCGCCGGTGGCCGGACTCGCGATCATGGGAGTCAGCGATCACGGTTTTGCTGCCCAGATTACACGCGGGCCAAACAGGAGCAGAGTTTACCTCCAGTGCGACGTCAGTGATGGGTCCGAGGACTGGCCAGACTCGCGGATCTGGGACGAAATGAGGTTGCGCCTGTGCGATGACACCATCCAGGACGCCGTGGTGCTGGACAAGGACGTTATCCCCCTGCGGTCTGTGGTGTATGTGCCAATGCAATACCGGAACCTTTTCCTTGTTGGTGATGCCGCGCATCTAGTGCCACCTACGGGCGCCAAGGGCATGAACATTGCGCTTCATGATGTGGACGTTCTGTCTAAGGCCCTGGTAGCGGCACTGCGGGACGGCGACAAAGCAGCGTTACGAAGCTATTCCGATGCGGTGCTGCCGCACGTCTGGAAGGAGCAGGAGTTCAGCGCCACGATGACCGATATCATGCACGACGCGGGCGATCCCAAGCAGCACGGCACGTTCCGCCAGATGATCGCCCGAACGCGGCTTGATGCATTTCTCACCACTGCTGATTAGAGCCATGAATATCCGATGGAGCGATGACGGTCGTGATCTGACGATTGGTTGATTCACTTTCTACTTGCGCGGAAACGGCGGCAAGCAACAAAAGATGTCCGCGTTCGAGATGCCAACAAAGGATGTTCAATGATGATGAAGAACGATTTGAGCGTACTCGTTTCGGGTGCCAGCGTCTCCGGCCTCAGCGCTGCTTATTGGCTTTCCCATTATGGGTTCAAGGTCACAGTGGTCGAGCTAGCGCCGCATCTGCGCCCGGGCGGTCAGGCCCTCGACGTGCGCGGCGCAGCGGCCTTGGAGGTCGCTGAACGGATGGGTATCTTGGCTGCGATCCGTGAAAGAAGCACGAAGCTCACCGGTGTGTCGCTCGTTGACCCCACGGGCAAGGAGTTTTTCCGCAGCACTGAGCGAACTCTGACCGGCAGTCGATTCGACAGCCCAGATGTCGAGATACTTCGCGATGACCTCTGCCAAGTGCTTTACGGGGCCGTAGGTGATCCGGTGGAGTATCTCTTTGACGACTCGATCGCGTCATTGAACCAGGATGAAACCGGCGTCGATGTTACTTTTGTCGCCTCGGTGCCTCGCCGCTTCGATCTGATCATCGGCGCCGATGGTCTACGCTCTAAGGTACGGCGGCTCGTCTTCGGCCCCGACGAGCGGTTCATCCACTATCTCGGTTCCTATATCGCCGTCTTCGCAATCCCCAATTTCCTCGGTCTCGACCATTGGCAGATCTTCTGCATGAATGGCAACGTCGGGGGCGGCCTCCTGGTGATGGCGAAGGACGACCCTGCAAGGGTTTATCTTGGCTTTCAATCCGCTGAGCCGCTTGATTACGATTACCGCGATGTCTCCGCTCAGAAACAACTCTTGGCGGACCGGCTCGCCGGAGCCGGTTGGGAGTTCCCACGGCTATTGGCGTATATGCAGGAGTCGCCCGACTTCTACTTTGATTCCATCAACCAGATTCGAATGGATCACTGGTCGGACGGGCGGGTCGTGCTGCTTGGGGATGCAGGCTACAGCGTCTCGCTGGGGACCGGTCAGGGTACGTCCGTCGCGATGATCGCTGCCTATGTTTTGGCAGGGGCGCTAGCAACTCATAGAAATGACCCATTGCTGGCAATGCGAAGTTACGAGTTAGAACTGCGAGATTACGTCCTCCGCAATCAAGAGCTTGCCGGTCAAACAAACCTGCCGGGACCAGAATCGGCCGGCGATACAGGTACCGACGCGGTCATCGATCCGGACAGCGTTCCGGACTTTGGCTTGATGGCCATTCCCTTCGATCTCAAAGACTACGGGCAGGTCGCCAAGTCGTAGTCGAAAGACTCGACCGACACAACACGATGAACGCTTCTTACACAACCCGAGTTTCACGTGTGATCGAACTCCTGCAAGGGAAATGGACGATTCTGATTCTTTGTGCGATGCGCTCCCGTCCAGTACGTCTCAGCGAACTCCGACGGCTGATTCCGACCGCATCCAAGAAAGCGCTAACTGCAAGCCTTCGTTCCCTTACGGCTCAGGGATTCATCTTGCGACGAGACCTAAGCAGTTCCGTGCTCCACGTAGAGTACGAACTCGCAGATGCAATGCAACAACCGCTGGTGGAGCTGTTGGAATACCTTGAGCAGTGGGCGACGCTTTATGTTTCAGAGGAGCCAACCAAACCCTCAACTGCCCAGAAGCACACGCGAGCATCGTAACGAGTCTTCTGATGAGTCGGCTCATAGCCGCTTACGCCGGTATTGCCGAATACTAACCGTCTAACCGTCAATGACTTCATGGCATGGAGCCGTCAAGCCCATAAACAAGACATAGGAGCGGCGAATAGGCGGTCCCCAAAAGGGATCACCTTCGTTCCGTCGTGCATCACGATACCAAGTTTCAGATCATCGCCGCCGGATTCTTCTGGAAGACCTCGTGCAGGCGCGGAGTGCGATCCTTCATGTTCCGTCCGACGTGGACATGGCCGAGCAGGTAGAACATGTTTCTTGTGTCTGGAAGAAGGCTCGCATCCTCCGAGGACTGATCTCGCCGAATCCGCGCCCAAACTGTTCGGTCAAATCCACCACCGTCCGTTCCGAGATCAGCATTGATGGCTTCGGCGGAACAGATTTTGATGTGGAATCGGTTCAAGATAATGCCGCTTCAAGTTGTTGAAGTATGGTTTGGTACTTTTCTGGATTCTCGATTTGCAATCGTTCCAGATTCATGAGTTTCCATCGAATCGCCGGAAGATGACGAAGAGTCGGTGACCTGATGAGGTTCCAGTCTGGCGTGAGTGTATGAAAAGACCTAAGAAAGACCTTAGATTTTTCATCCAGGTGGGAGCGAATCTCCGCAACCAATTGCTCTCGGGTTGCGAGGAGCATCTCGAAGGAGGTTTCTCTTACCGTCATTCCGACAAATTCTGTCTCGAAGGTTCGGCGTATGTCCTTCAAGCGGGGTTGCAGGAGCTCGTGCGTAGGACGATTGTGGCTCAGGATATATGCGAGAAATGCTTGGTAGAGAGCGTCATCAATCCCTTCATTGGCAAGCAGGTGCTGGACATCGAACAGATCTCGAGGATGCTGTCGGTCCAGTGCTGCAACCAGTTTCCCTGCATAGAGGTCGGCAAACGAAACGACTTGGATTTCAGCGAAGCCGAATTGCTCCTCTACGATGGGCCGGACTGTTTTCAACTCCGTGGGATAGACAGTGCCCCGAAGGACGGGAGTGACTTCGATCTTGATTTGAGCGTTTCTTTGACGAACAAGGACGAGGGTTCCGCCCGCGTTGGCGCTGTCGGTGACGACGCCATCAGGAATCGCTTTACGAATCCTCTCGGCAATACGACTCAGCGCAGATCGTATCCCGATAAGCGATGTCTCTCGTTCCTCAATCGGCAGATAAACCAGATCGATGTCCACCGAAAGACGAGGCAGGTCTCGAACGAAAAGATTGATTGCTGTTCCGCCCTTGAGAGCAAAGCAAGTCTCGGTCGCCACATAGGGCAATACCCCGACGAGTAGGGCTACCTGTCCTTCGAAAACTTCACTGGCCATCGTTGCTACCTCCGGTATTGAATAGTTCAATTGGAAGCGTGATCTGATAGCGCGAGTCGAAATGGCCTTGAGGAACCAGTTGACGCTTTCCTTTTCCGAGATCGACGGCAGACAGATCCAGATGTTTGAACCAGGCATGTCCATGTCTGTCCGCGTACCAGAGGAAGAGCCGCTTTACCTTCACACTCTTGCATTCCCGCAGGAGCTTCCCCACCAGTTGAGGCCGGAGGTTGGCCAAACCTTCCATGACAACATCGACTTGATGAAAGCTCTCGTGATGCGGGAGTTCATCGATCATCTCCAGGATTGCTCGTTCGGGAGCTGACATGGTCAGCGACCATTCCCAGGGGCTCGTGGATTCCGCATCCTTTAGCGATACTGATGCCTTACCGGAACGCAGATCGTAACGCCTCGCTTCAACGCCGCTATTGGAGTTTGCAAACAGTCCCGAAGAGCGGGTTTCAAACTGAGCGGATATCGGCAGCTTGGCAAGCCAGGATGGGAGGCCCGACCCGTACAAGTAGACTCGCGAAGTGTCGCCAGCTTCGACGTAATGAGCATAGCCAGACAGTTCGACCGCCGTTCGTCCGCCGACGTGAAGCGGCTTGTGCATGACCTGCTGGAGCGAGAGCACAACAACATCCCATCGCAGCGAGGCCTTGGTGAGTTGGCTTGGCCGCCGGTAAACGCGTGGACCTATTCTTTCGAGCCAACCCCGGTCCACATAGTCTCGTATCGATGAACGGGAGATCCCCTGGGCTTGGAACCAGGCGCTATCCGCCAAGAACCCCTCCGGCAGGCTTAGGAGCAGGCGGTTTAGTCGAGATGATCTTTGTGCGTCCATGACGCACATATTCATGCATACATAAACTCGATGTCAAGTTCACAAAATCCCATCCTTGTGCGCCATGAACGCACACAAGCGCCATACTGCAAACTAAACCCGCAAAGCCATCCAGCCGGGAATGGCGATCTACAGCCCTAAGCCAACTGCTTCGGCAAGACGGTCCACACAATCAATCGGGCTGTCCGCCCACGGATCAGCCCGATTACCCGTAGTAGAATTTGGCAGCATTTTGGCAGCAAATGCTGCCAACTATGCCGGTTTTGCCGGTTTCTCCGACTCATAACCACTGTATCGTCAATAACTTAGCCTTCGACCCACATCATGGCATGGAAGAGGTCATCGGTTCGATCCCGATCAGGTCCACCAAATACCCCCTTACAACAAGCTTCTTTCGATCACAACTTCCGCGTTCGATCCTTCCTTGGAACGTTCTCGGTCTGCGATGGCTTCCTTCCCGTCCTTGCCTGCTCGCCGCCTGGTGTCCATGTCGGGTTGATGCTGGAACGACGCATCGATTGCTGTGCGATCTTTGTTTCAGTCGGCGCTGTCGGATCTGGGCATCGCAAGAAGATCTTCGATACGAACCGGCAGATCGCGAACACGGATTCCAGTCGCGTGATACACCGCGCTGGTGATCGCCGCCGCGATTCCCGCCAGCCCGATCTCACCGACACCACGGACTCCCAGGGCGTTCAGCTTGTAATCCGGATAGTCGAGGAAGGCGACGTCGATCTGTGGTGTATCCGCGTTGACCGCCATCACGTAGTCGGCGAGGTTGTTATTGACAGGAGCTCCGGAGCGACGGTCGTACATCGTCTCTTCGAACAGGGCCATACCGATGCCCATTACCACTGCGCCTTCAATCTGATTTCGCGCCGGTCGAGGATTCATGATGCGCCCCGCATCGATGACGGTCACCACGCGATTCACGCGGAGACGGGCGATCTCCGGTTGCCAGGTGACCTCCGCGAACTGCGCGCCGTAGGAGTGAAACGAGAACTCAGGCTTGGCCGCGCCGAGCGTCCCAGCCGATTTTCCAGTTCCCGCCACGGAATTGATCTTCGCGATGCGAAGAACCTCCGCCATCGGGACGGCGCTCTGGGCCTGTCCTTTCAATCGCACCATCCCGCCCACGAACTCCAGTTCGCCCGGTTTCCTGCCTTTGAAAGGAGAGTTCTCCGATTTGACGGCAGTCAGCAGGAGTCTCTGTCCTGCATTCCGCGCTGCTTCCAGAACGGCGGGCGTCACGGACGCGGTCACCCAGGAACCGCCGGAGATGGGGCCTGAGGGAAGGGCGGAGTCGCCCAGGACGACATCGATTTTACCGACTGGAATGCCTGTCTCGTGACTCACGATCTGCGCCAGAACGGTGTACGTTCCGCCGCCAATATCCTGTGTTCCACAAGCGACGCGCGCCGTACCGTCCTGCTTCAGTTCGACGCTGGCCTCTGTTTCGGTGCGCGCCGCGAGCCACGCACATGCAGCGACTCCCCATCCCAGGGTCAACCCATCGCGCTTCATGGAGCCCACTTCCGCGGTCCTGTTTGCCCAGCCAAACCTCTCGGCGCCGGTCGTCAGGCACTCCTTCATGTGCCGGGACGAGAAAGGGATTTTGAGGCTTTCATCGATCTCAGGTTCATTCTTCAGCCTCAGTTGGACAGGATCCATCTTGAGACTGACCGCCAGCTCATCCATCGCCGATTCGAGAGCGAACAATCCGGGCACGGCTCCCGGGCCACGCATCGCCGTCGGGTTGCCAACGTTGCGGCGTGCAAGCCCGCCCGTGACGAGCAGGTTCGGCGTGCTATAGATGAAGGGCGTAATCTCGCCGCACCCTTCGTCGTAATCGTCCAGCATCGAGGTGTGATTGACGTACTCCTGCTCGATCGCGGTCAACCGGCCATCGAGATCGGCGGCCAACTGGATGCGTTGTTCGATGGCGGGCCGGTGTCCGACGCTCTGAAACATCATCTGCCGGCTCACGACGAGCTTGACGGGACGTCTTAGATTGCGCGCGCATGCAGCGGCCAAAGCGCTCTGCGGCCAGGGCCAGAGTTTGCCGCCAAACCCCGAACCGAGAAACCGGGTGATGACCTGTACCTGTTCGGGCGGAACGCCAAGCATCTGCGCGAGCACGTCGCGATGGTTCACGACAGCCTGCGATGTCTCATAGAGGGTGAACTTCTGACCGTCATAGACGGCGACGGAAGCATGAAGCTCGATGGGATTGTGCGTTTCGGCAGGGATTGTGTAGATCGAATCGACCTTGACCTTTGCACTCCGCAACGCCGCGGCCGTGTCGCCGCGTTTGCTCTTTTCTTCGGGCTTTTCCGTCGTGAGCGGTGAACCCCGGAGCTTGCTGTCCGCGTCGGGCTTCTCCCGGTTGTAGGTGACTTTGACGCTTTCGGCGGCGGCGCGCGCTTGCTCGACGGTGTTTGCCACCACAACAGCCACATACTGACCGTAGTAGCGAATCTCGTCGTCTTCGAGCGGAGGACGTTTCTCGTCGAGGATGAGCGAAAAACCCGAGGCGGGTGGTACGCGGTACAAAGGCCCGATGTTCGTGCGATGGTAGACCGCGACCACACCCGTCATCTTTTCGGCTTCGGCCGTATCCAGGCTTGAGATGGAGCCCTTCGCAATCGTGGCGCAGACCGGCCAGGCAAAGAGCAGGCCGGGGAAGTGATGGTCGGAGGCATACATCGCCGCGCCGCTCACCTTCAACGGACCGTCTACGCGGCGAGTTGCAACCCCGATAATCTTCGACTCGCTGATCTGATCCATCCTTCTGCCTCCTATGCGATCTGGCTGACTTGTCTCATGGCGTGTGTCAGGCAGCGTTTGGCGAGCTCCACCTTGAATCCGTTTTGACTCTGCGGCCTGGCGCCGTGCAGAGCCGCATCAGCGGCCGCGCGGAAGTTCTCCGCTGTAGCCGCTTTGCCCAGCAGCATCTTTTCCGCTTCCACGGCCCGCCATGGCCTGGTTCCAACGCCACCCATGGCCACGCGCACATAGCGGATGCGTTCTCCATCCTGCTTCATCACGATCGCCGCGGAGGCGAGTGCGAACTCGTAGGACGCGCGGTCGCGCAACTTCAAATAGGCGCTCTTTGCGCCGGCAACGGGCGCGGGCAGCGTAATGTGGGTGATCAGATCCCCTGGCTGCAAGACCGTCTCGCGCTCCGGCGTGGAGCCCGGAAGAAGATAAAACTCCGAGATCGGTACGGACCGTTGTCCGTTCCTGCCTTCGATGTGGATGACCGCTTCGAGGGCCGTGAGCGCAACGTTCTGATCGGAAGGATTTGTAGCGATGCAGTGGTCGCTTGTGCCAAGAATCGCCAACATGCGGTTGTATCCGCCGATCGCGGAACAACCTGAACCCGCCTGACGTTTGTTGCACGCGGATGCTGTGTCCCGGTAGTACACGCAACGCGTCTTCTGCAGAAGATTGCCGGCGGTAGTCGCCATATTCCGCAACTGCGGCGACGCCCCCGAGAGGAGAGCCTCTGAGAGGACGGCGTACGACTCCTTTACGATCGCGTCCTGCGCCACATCGGCGTTCCGTGCAAGAGCCCCAATCCTCAGGCCGCCCTCTGCAGTTTTTTCTACTTTGTCGAGCGGAAGACCGTTGATGTCGACTAACTGACGCGGGCGTTCGACATTCAACTTCATATAGTCGACAAGATTGGTTCCACCCGCGATGAAGCGGACGTCGGCGCCATTCTGGGCGGTGGCCGATCGTGCCTGTGCCTGAATGGCGTCGGAGATCGTCTGGGCGGTGACAAGCTGAAAAAGTTCCATGGCCGATAGCCCTCCTCTAAGACATGCGCCGAACTGCCTGCACTGCCGCAACGATATTGGGATAGGCGCCGCAACGGCAGATATTCCCGCTCATCGCCTCGCGCACGTCTCCATCGGTCTTCCCCCAGGGTTCTTTGACCATCGCGACCGCGGACATGATCTGACCCGAGGTGCAGTAGCCGCACTGGAAACCGTCGTGCTCTACAAAAGCATCCTGCATGGGGTGCAGCTTTCCTGGTCCGCCAAGACCTTCGATCGTCGTAATCTCGGCGTTTTGCTGCATCGCCGCCAAGGCAAGACAGCTATTGATCCGGCGTCCGTTTACATGGACGGTGCAGGCGCCGCACTGTCCATGGTCGCAACCCTTCTTGGTTCCGGTCAGATGGATCGTCTCGCGCAGGGTGTCGAGCAGCGTGGCGCGTGGATCGATCTGTATCGCGTGCGACTCTCCATTGACCCGCAGCGTGACCGAGACCGTTCCCGGAAAGGCGGGAGTGGCGTCAGCCTTCGCAGTCTGGGCGGGCGATGGAGAGGAGGCCAGTGGAGCGACCGCCGCTGCCGCCGTCATGGCTCCGGCCTGCGATAGAAAAGACCGGCGGGACAGCCGACCCAGAGATGTCTTCGGCTTATTTTCTTTCTCGTCGAATGCCATGGTCCGCCCTCCCGGATTCTTCCGATCGATGCAACGGTATGTCACGCCGGTTTGAGAGATGAGATTGCCCGTCTTTCCACCGAACGCGTACCTTTTGCCATGTTAGCCCCAGGCGATCTGGATATCCAATCCGCCGTCTTTCGGAAAAGGAGGGGCAAGTGCTCCCTCAGCGTTCCATTTGCGTCCAAAGAGACATCGGCGGCGTAATGTAAGTAGAGCGGTCTCCGCGCGTATAAATTCGTAGGAGAGAGGAAAAACATGCTGCTGCGTACCGAGAAGCCGATTCCGTCGTCCGAGATTACCCCCCAGGAGGTGTATGAATCGTTCACGATGACACGCCGCAGGATGCTCTCCGGACTTGGGGCTGTTGGAGCTGCCGCGGCCGCCGCGGGCCTGCCGCAACTCGCGCTGGGCGAGACGCCGCTCAAATTCGCCACGAGCAACTATACCGTGAACGACCGCGCCACGACACCGGAGTCGAAAGCCAAGAGCTATAACAACTTTTATGAGTTCGGCGAGCAAAAGGACGATCCGGCTCGCAACGCGCACAAGCTGAAGACGTCGCCCTGGTCGGTACAGATCGAAGGTCTGGTGAAGACGCCGCAGACGCTCGATTTAGGGAAGTTGATGGCGCTTCGCCCGATCGAGCAGCGCGTCTACCGCTTCCGCTGCGTGGAGGCCTGGTCGATGGTCATTCCGTGGGACGGCTTTCCTCTGGCGGAGTTGATCAAGTTCGTCAACCCGCTTTCGAGCGCCAAGTTCGTGCAGTTCATCTCGCTCGCCGACCGCAAGACGGAAGATCTGCCCAGCGGCATTAGTTGGCCTTACAGCGAGGGTCTTCGCATGGATGAGGCGATGAATCCGCTCACGCTGCTCACCTTCGGCAGCTACGGGCAGACCCTTGCGAATCAACAGGGCGCGCCGGTGCGCGTCATCATTCCCTGGAAGTACGGTTTCAAGTCGGCGAAGTCGATCGTGAAGATCCGCTTCGTCGACAAGATGCCGCCTACGACCTGGAACGACCTGAACCCCGGCGAGTACGGCTTCTACTCCAACGTCAACCCGACGGTCGATCACCCGCGCTGGTCGCAGGCGCATGAGCGTCTGCTGAACTCCTCCGGCAACAGCCTGTTCGTCAAATCCGTGCCGACGCTTCCGTTCAATGGCTACGCCAACGAGGTCGCCTCGATGTATGCCGGCATGGACCTGAAGCGCAACTACTAGCGCGGAAACGAAGACGACGATGCCTACGCGCGCGATTCCATATCTGAAGGCTGTTCTGCACCTGCTTTGCCTGCTGCCGATGCTTTACCTCGCGCAGCAGTATCGCAATGGCGCGCTGGCAAACCTGGCCGACCCGACGAACTACCTCACGCACTTTACTGGCGACTGGGCTCTCTGGCTATTGCTCGTCGACCTTGCCATCACGCCAGTGAGACGCCTGAATCCGTCGTTGGCGTGGCTCATCCGCCTGCGTCGCATGCTGGGTCTGTGGGCTTTTTTTTACGCGACCCTGCACCTTGCGATCTACGTGCTTCTCTTTAGCGGATACGATCTGCCCACGGCCTGGGCGGGGCTCCAGGCGGGACATCTGGGAGAGCCGTGGAATCAACTCAAGCTCATCTGGCCGCGTATGCTGGACGACGTGGAGAAACGCCCCTTCATCCAGGTTGGGCTATTCGCCTGGGTTCTTCTGTTCGCACTTGCGGCCACATCGCCCCAGCGTGTGCTGAGGGCGATGGGCGGCAAGAACTGGCAGCGGCTGCACCGCACGATCTATCTCGCGGGGATCGCTGCCGTCGTGCATTACTGGTGGCTCGTGAAGGCAGGCGTCCGCACTCCGTGGAAGGTTACGGCCGTCCTCGCGGTATTGCTGCTGGCGCGTGTGGTGTATGCGGCGATGAAGCGGTCCCAGAAGACGCGCACAGCCGCATCGACGGCTATCTAGAGTGGATGACGCCCGACGATCGAGACTCAGCTCATGAGTAGCTTGTCGGGCGTGATGGGATATTGGCGGATTCTTTTGCCCGTGGCATTGTAGATCGCATTGGCGATCGCAGCGGCTGTTCCCGTGATGCCGATTTCGCCGATGCCGCGAGAACCGATCGGGTTGAACTTGAGATCGGGTATGCCAATCACGCTGGCGTCGAGGACGCCAACATCGGCGTTGACCGGCACATGATATTCGGCGAGATTTCCATTGACGATTCTGCCGGTTGCCGCGTCGACGATCCCGTGTTCATGGGTTGCGAAGCTGATGCCCCACGTCATGCCGCCCATGAGCTGGTTCAGGCCGGTCTTCTCGTTCAACAGCACGCCGACGTCGTAGACGCCGACAACGCGACGCACTTTGACCATCCCGGTGTAGCGGTCGACACCGACCTCGGCAAAGACCGCACCCCAGGACTGTGTGCTCATGGAATCCTTCGCCTCGCTTGGCTCCGCTTGACCCTGCGCCTCGACAGGCTGGTTCTTATTCCGGGCGATCAGCTCCACAAGTCCATCCGACTTGCCGGGCTGGGACTTCGAGATCAGACGACCGGATTTCACGTCGCAATCCGCTGCCTGCAGACCGTGTAGCGGCGATGCCGCATCGTTGATCGCCAGGTCGATCAGCTTCAGCTTGAGCTGAGTCGTGGCGTCCTGAATGGCCGGCAGCACGGAAGCCGACGACTGCGAACCGCCTGAGACCGGGGCCTTCGGCAGCGTTGAGTCTCCGAGCTTGACCTCGACCATCTTTGGATCGAGTCCCAGGCCCGCGGCTGCCTGCTGCGCCATGATCGTGTAGGTTCCTGTCCCAAGATCCTGCGTTCCGCTGGCGACGAACATACGACCGCCGGGTAGCAGTCGCACGATTGCCTGGGCCGCGCTTCGATTGGCCGGATAGGTGGCTGTCGCCATGCCATGCCCGACCAGCCATTTGCCATCGCTCCGCTGACCGGGAACGGTGTTCCGCGCGGACCACCCGAACTTCTCCGCGCCCTGGCTATAACACTCTCGCAGATGCTTGCTCGACCACGGCCTCCCCTCGTGGCTGGGGTCGGTCTCGGCGTAGTTTTTCAACCGAAGTTCGATGGGGTCCATCTTCAACTTCTCGGCGAGTTCATCGAGAGCGATCTCAAGTACGGCAGTGCCTGGCGCCTCGCCCGGAGCGCGCATGAAGGTTGAGATTCCGAGGTTGGCCTCCACGACCTTCGCCGTCACCGAGCTCGCGCCGCTCTGGTAGAGGCTCTTCGCAGGGCCTTCCGCATGTTCGACGAAGTCTTCGAGCACGGAGACGTTCATCACGTTGTCATGCTGGATGCCGAGGAGTGTTCCGTCCTGCGCGGCGGCAAGACGAATATGACTGATGGTGGACGGGCGGGCGCCGACGAGCCCAAACATCTGCTCCCGATCGAGCACCAGCTTCACGGGCCGATTTGCGACTTTAGCCGCCATCGCGCAGAGCGGAACATGCGACCACATCGAACCCTTGGAGCCAAATCCTCCGCCGACCAGAGGATCGATGACCCTCACGTTGTCGACTGGAATGTTGAGAGATTTGGCGAGCGACATCTTGACTCCGGAGATATATTGCGTCGCGTCGTAAACGGTCAGCTTGTCTCCCTGCCACCATGCGATCGTGGCGTGCGTCTCCATCGGATTGTGAAACTGGATGGGAGTGATGTAGGTGTTGTCGATCGTGACGGCGGCCTGGGCGAATGCCGCGTGGATGTCTCCGCGATGATTGCCGGCGGGTTCTTTGCCGGGGTTCTTCGGCCAGCGAGCCTCGTCGAGGCGCTTCTCCCACTTCAGCTTGGCCGGCTGTGGGGTGTAGACGATCTTCAGCATCGCCGCCGCTGCCTTCGCTTCATTCAAGCTCTTCGCGACGACGACTGCGATGGGCTGACCGTTGTAGGAGATGCTGGCATCCTGCAACAACGAAAGGTTGCGCCGAGCAGGTGGTTGAGGTGGACCCTGCGCGAGCTTCGGCGCGTTGAACGGGGTGATCACCGAGATGACTCCCGGCGCGCGGGTCGCCACGGTGGCGTCGATGGACTTCACGCTGCCGCTCGGAATCGTGGACTGCACAAGAAACGCATAGACCAGATCCGCCTTCGAGAAAGGGTCGGAGAACTCCGCGGCATAACGCGCCTTACCAGTGACCTTGGCGATCCCTTCATAGCGGTGATCGAGCTGCTTCACGGTATCCGGCTTCTGTTCCTGATCCTGGGCGAGTGACATTATGCGACCTCCGAGGTGCCGTGCGCGGCAACGGTGAGAGCGCGAACCACGCTTTGTTTCGCAAGCTCAATCTTGAAGCGATTATGTTCGTAGCCATGCGCGCCGTGGAGCAGGAGGTCCGCGGCGTGAGCGAAGTTCTCGGCAGTCGCGCTCTTGCCGGCGAGCGACTGTTCCGCCTCCGCGACGCGCCACGGCTTGTGAGCGACGCCGCCCACTGCCAGACCGGCCGAGCGAATCGTCGAACCATCCAAGTCGAGTCCAGCGGCGACCGAGATCAGGGCGAAGGCGTAGCTGTTGCGGTCGCGAGCCTTCAGGTAGAAAGCGTTCTTCGCAAAACGGGCAGGGGGAAGAGTCACCGAGGTGATCAACTCGCCTTCACGCAGCGTCGTGTCGCGGCTCGGATCGCTGCCCGGAAGCCGGTGGAACTCCGCGAAGGGAATCGTGCGCTTTCCGCCGCGCCCTTCCACTCCCACCTTTGCCTGCAGAGCCGCCATGGCAACGCACATATCGGAAGGATGAACCGCGATGCAGGTTTCACCGTTTGCCGCACCCTTGTCGGTTTGCCCCAGGATTGCGTGAATCCGGTTGTAGCCCTCGAGCGCAGCGCATCCAGAGCCCGGATTGCGCTTGTTGCAGGCGGAGAAGGAGACATCCGTGAAGTAATAACAGCGCGTACGCTGCATCAGGTTGCCGCCCGTACTGGCCATATTGCGTAACTGCGGAGAAGCGCCACTCAGCAACGCTTGAGACAGCAAGGGGTAATTCGCTCGAACGAGAGGATGATTGGCCAGGTCGCTGTTGCGCGCCATCGCGCCGATCGATAGACCACCGTCTTCGGTGCGCTTGATCTCAGCGAGGGCAAGATGGTTGATATCGACGAGCGCGGCGGGCTGCTCGACCCGATACTTCATGAGGTCGATGAGATTCGTTCCGCCAGCGAGAAAGCTGGCGCCGCGCGTCCGGACGGCCTGGAGCGCCTCGGAGTTCGAGCTGGCCCGGCTATATGCGAAGCTCTTCATGCGGAGGCTCCTTTCGATGCTGCGCGCACAGCGGCAACGATGTTGGGGTATGCGCCGCAACGACAGATGTTGCCGCTCATGCGCTCGCGAATCTCATCGTCGGTCAGTTCGGGACGGTCGCTCTGTCCATTGTGCCAACTGACGATCGATAGATCGCCCTTGCGCTGCTCGTCGATGGCAGCGGTTGCCGAGATGATCTGGCCGGGTGTGCAATAGCCGCACTGATACCCGTCATGGACGAGGAACGCGGCCTGTACGGCGCTTAGATCTTCGATCGCCTTTGGATCCGGTGTCCTGGCGAGGCCCTCGATCGTTGTGATTCGAGCACCCTCGGCTGCGAAGGCCAGCGTGAGACAACTGTTCACGCGATGCCCATCGATCAGGACGGTGCACGCGCCGCACTGACCGTGATCGCACCCTTTCTTGGCGCCGGTCAGGTCCATGTATTCGCGCAGAGCATCGAGAAGGGAGGTGCGCGTATCGAGCGAAAGCGTTTGAGGTTGGCCGTTCACCTGGAGCGTAATCGTCTGCGTATGGGGCGCCTCTTGCGCCTCAACCGGCGATGGCATTCCGAATGCGAGCGAGGCGGCGAGCGCCGAGGAAGCCTGCACGAATCGACGACGGCTCAACTCAGACAAGAGCCCGTGACGTTCGAGTTCTTTGAACTCTTCAAGTTGCTCGGCGTCCGGCTCTGTTCTTGCAGAGGCGCAGAGATGTTCTCCGCTTCGCGACGCGTGGTCATCTTGTCCCACATTGTCGGGCAACCCCTCCCGCGCGTTCTCGGAGGATGCGTTCAGCGAGGGCTTGTCGATATGCGTGCTCATGCAAATACCTCTTCTGGATGCTGTGTATGACGTACAGTCGAGCGTTCCGAAGACTTGGATGCCGATTTTGCCGCGCGTGTTGTGGACCTGTTCCCTGCGGGAGGCGAGGGGCTTTGAGCCAGGCGTTTATTCCGATAGACGCAGGGTTTGGATCAGCGCGGCGAGCGCGGCCGGTTGATTTCGCCTGCTGGGGTAGTAGAGGAAGTATCCGGGAAACGGCGGACACCAGTCCCTGAGCACCTGGACGAGACGCTTTTGGGCGATCATCTTCTTCAGGGTCTCCTCCATCGCTGTGCCGATCCCAACACCGTCCAGTACTGCCCGTATGACTAAATCCGGGTCGTCGAACGATACAGGCCCCTGGGGACTCACCGTGAGCGTCCTGCGCCCCTTTTCGAACTCCCAACGGTAGAGTTCGTTGCTAAAACGAAAGCCGATGCAGGCGTGGTCCTTCAGATTCTGTGGCTGGCGTGGGATCGGATTGGACTCGAAGTAGGCCGGCGACCCGACAACGGCGAGGCGCATCTCCCCCGTCACCGGAACCGCGATCATGTCTCTCTGAATGAACTCGCCCAGTTGGATGCCGGCGTCGTATTCACCCGCGATGAGGTCGACGGGATCGTTCGACGACGTCACCTCGAGGACGATCTCCGGGTAGTTGCGTGCGAATCTCGCGAGCTTCGGAAGAAGGACCATCTCCGTCGCCGTGCGCGGAATGATGAGGCGAATTCGACCCGCGAGCCGTTTACGCTGCTTCATGGTCTCCGCGACGGCCTCTCCGATCCGCTCCAGGGCTGGACCGAGCTCCTGAAGCAGCGCTGTGCCGGCCGCGGTGGCGGAGACGCTGCGCGTTGTGCGGGCGAGCAGTTGAACCCCAAGTCTGCCCTCCAGACCCCGCATGGAGTGGCTCAACGACGATTGAGATACGCCCAGCTTCACCGCGGCTCGCGTGAAGCTGCGTTCCTCCGCGATCGTGACAAACGCCGCAAGCTCCGCTAAATCGTTTCTCGCCATTCATGAATATTACTCATAACGCTTTGCAATAGAAATGCCTTCTTTCGATAAAAGCACGTATCTAATCGAACTGTATGGGCACGGGATGTCAGTGCAGGATCGAGCGATCGAGAAGGATCCGGAAAGAAGGTACATCATGATGATTTCGTTTGAGAATAAGGTTGCACTCGTCACGGGAGCGGCATCGGGCCTTGGGTTTGCGACCGCGAAGGCTTTTGCTGAAGCCGGCGCGGCCGTGGCGCTGGCCGATTGGCATGAAAAGGAAGTTCAGGCGTCGGCGAAGGAACTCGCGGACAAGGGATACAGGACGCTTGCGATCGCCTGCGATGTCTCCGACGATGCTCAGGTGGAAGCGATGGTGAAGAAGACGGTGGCGGAGTTCGGCCGGCTCGACTTTGCCTATAACAATGCCGGCATTCAGAATGTGCTGGCTGAGACTGCGGATGTGTCTCGCGACGACTACGATCGCGTGATGGCGGTCAACCTGCGCGGGGTGTGGAGCTGCATGAAGTTTGAGTTGCAGGTGATGCGCGAGCAAGGCAGCGGCGCCATCGTCAACTGCTCCTCGCTTGGCGGTCTGGTGGGCGGCAATCGGCGCGGCACTTATCACGCGGCGAAGCACGGCGTTATCGGGTTCACCAAGAGCGCAGCTTTGGAGTATGCGACACGTGGCATCCGTGTGAACGATGTCTGTCCCGGCCTCATCCGTACTCCGATGAGCGACAGGATGGAGGCCGAGGGACAGGGGGAAGCGTTGAAGACGATGTGCGAGCAATTTGTGCCGATGCAGCGCGAGGGCCGCCCCGAGGAGGTCGCCAACACGGTGCTCTTTCTTTGCAGCGATCTTGCAAGCTACATCACCGGCCAGTCGATCTCGGTCGATGGCGGCTTTGTGATGCGCTGAGCCGAAAGGCGCGTGCGATGAGACGTCGAGAACTGATGAAAACAAGTATGGCTCTCCTCCTTGCTTCGGCGTGGGGAGAAGGCCTTGCTCTTGCCAGGGAGATGAACGTGTCCGATTTGGAAAAGATGATTCCGCCCGCGGGTTCTATAACCTATGACGTTGTCCGTTCCGTTTCTCCGGTGCTGGAGCACTATTCACGGGAGTCGTTGCTGGGCGGTCTTTGGAAGCGTCCAGAGCTTTCTCCGCGCGATCGCAGCGTCGTCACGATTGCCGCCATCATCGCTCGGCTTCAGACGTATGAGATGCCGATGCACTTTGCCCTGGCGCTCGACAACGGCGTGAAGCCGGCGGAGCTCTCCGAGATCATCGCGCACCTTGCCTTTTACGCCGGCTGGGGCAACGCGATGGCCGCCGTCGCTGCTGCGAAGGACGTCTTCCAGCGGCGAAACATCGCAATCGATCAGCTTCCCCCGGTGAAGGATAAGCCCCTTCCACTCGACGAAGCAGCCGAGAGACAACGGGCCACACAGGTTGCCGGAAACTTTGGCGCCGTCTCGCCGGGACTTGTGCGGAACACGACGGAGCTGCTGTTCCTCGATCTTTGGCTGCGTCCCGCGCTTGCTCCACGCGACCGAAGCCTTGTTACCGTGAGCGCGTTGATCGCCAATGGACAGACCGCGCAGATGCCGTTTCACCTGAATCGCGCGATGGACAACGGTCTTACACAGGAACAGGCTGCCGAAGTTCTGACGCACATCGCATTTTATGCCGGCTGGCCGTGCGCCATGTCCGCTCTGCCGGTTGCAAAAGATGTTTTTGAAAAGCGGCAAAAGTAAGTTCTGCAATATCACGCAAGGCCAGAGAAATCGTCTTACACATAAACAGGAACGGAAAGGAAAAGTATGAAGATCACACGAGTTGGCGCTACCCCTTCCATGGCCGGACCGGCTGATTGGTTCACCGGCAACGTCCGCGTCGATTCACTTTTTCCACCGGATGGTGGTCGGCATTCGAACGGAGGCATGGTCACCTTCGAGCCGGGAGCGCGCACGCGCTGGCACACGCACCCCTCGGGGCAAACGATCGTTATCGTCCAGGGCGTAGGCCTGGTCCAGCGCGAGGGCGAACCGATTGAGGAGGTCAAGCCAGGGGATGTCGTCTTCTTTGAAGTCGGCGAGAAGCACTGGCACGGCGCCTCGGCACAGACAGGCATGTCTCACATCGCGATCACGGAGGTGCTGGATGGTAAGGCCGTGGATTGGCTTGAGCCGGTCACCGACGAAGAGTACGCAAAGCCGCGATAACAAGACAGGCCGATGATGCGAAGCCGCGTCGCGAGGAGGGATCCCAGACGTTCCTCCGAGCCTTCGCGCCGGCGTTGCCAGATGTCCGTGTCAGGATTTCATCTTGAGTGTGAGAAGGATGCAGGCGCCGGCCCCGGGGGTGCTGGTGATCTCGAGGTTGGCGCCGATCATCGCAGCTCGCTCATGCATTCCGAGGATGCCATAGTGATCGTCCCCCATGGCTGAAGCTGCATCGACGCCAAAGCCGACGCCATCGTCGCATACCCTGAAGGAGAGGTAATCCTCGCTGTGTTGTGCATCGATCCGTATGGCGCGCGGATGTCCGTGACTACCGGCATTGGTGACGGCCTCGCGAACGATCATGAGGATCTCATGGGCCGCATCTGCTGGAAGTTTGGGTAGCTTTGCGGCATGATGCACGGTGACCGGAATGCCAAACGATTCGGACGCCTGGGTGGAGATGTTCTTGAGCGCGGCGATGATAAGATCCGACTCCAACTCCGTCTGGCGCAGGTTCCATACAGCTTCGCGAGCATCCGCGACCGTCGCCTGGAGTTGCTCCCGCGCGATATCCAGGTAGCTGCTTCCGGGCAGGCCGCGGCTGCTGGCCTCTGCTTCGAGCAGCATCGCGACTCCGTTGCAACCCTGAATCAGGGTGTCATGCATCTCGCGCGCGAGCCTCGTCCGTTCTTCCAGGATCAGCTTGAAACGACCTTTGATCTGCTGAAGATGAAGCATGTACAGCAGTAAGGAAGCGGCAGCTACGCATGGCAGAATCAAGAGGTAGAACCAGATGCTGCGATACCAGACGACTGGCACGACGAAGGAGACATGGGCGTCTTTCCATGTGTCGGGTTGCGCGCGGCTATAAGCTCTCAGTTCGAAGGTGTATGTTCCCGGAGGCAGCGCCCTGTACTCGACCTGGTGGGCGCCGGCGGATGACGCCCACTTATCGTCCGCCCCGCGCAGCCGATAGGCGAGCAACATATCCTGCTCCGATCCAAGATAGGTCGCGCCAAAGGTGAAGGTCAGGAGCTTGGAGCGCGGAGGAACTCTTACGGAAGAGACGCGTTGCAGATACGCTTCGTCGGCAAGGACCGAGGTGATGACTGGAACCGGTCCATCCCATGCGTGCGTCAGCGTGGGTTGGGATGGATCGACGTAGACCGGTCCGCTGGACGTTGCGAACCAGACGATGCCGCGATCGTCGACCACAGCGTTCGGAAAGCGGCCCGCATTGAATTTCAGATTTTCGGCGCCGCGTGGAAGCGGGTGCGGACGTGCAAAGACGAGATCGGTATTCTTCGACTCACTCAGCGACTGATCGATGGAGATCGACGAAAGTCCCTCTGGGCTGGAGATCCAGAGCGTTCCATTTCTGTCTGCGACCAGACCGCAGGTGAAGTTACTCAGCAATCCATCCGAGATAGAAAAATGGTGTAACTCCGGCTCGCGATAAGCGTAGATACCGTGGTTACGCGTTCCCAGCCACATGGTTCCGTTGGCATCCTCCGTCATCGCCCATATCTCTTCGCCGCGCAGCGACTGAGTCGCTCGATTTTCTACGAAGTGTCCACCGCAGTAGACCGCGGGACCGCCATCCGTACCGACCCACATGCAGCCGTTACGATCGCGATGCAGCGTGCGGACGTTGCGATTGGGAAGGCCATTCAGCGAGTCGAACTGGTTGATGCCCGCCGCCGTAATCCGGTTCAGTCCAAAGCCGCTGGCGACCCATATGTCGCCGTTCACTCCCTCTGCGATTCCTCTGGGGAAGTTCCCGGCGATCTTGAGCCGAGCCCATGAGGCATATTGCGTCGTGTGGCCTTCGCTATCCAACCGAAACACTCCATTGCCGGCTGTTCCGACCCATACGGATCGGTCGCTGGCATAAAGTAAGTTGAGTATTTTTGGATTTCCCGGCAATGGAAGAGGCACGACCTTCGGCATCGCGGAGTCGAGCCGGTATACCTGGCTATTTACGAGTAAGACAGTTCCTCTTGGAGAGATGCTGAGCGTCTCGCGATCGACCGATGCGACCGGGGATGGAATGACGTGTACATCCGTCGGTTCAATTCTGCTGAGGCCGCTTTCGGTGCCGATCCAAAGTCTCCCATTGGCGTCGGCCGACATGGCGAGGATGGAGTGTCCGGGTTGGTCGTCGCCGATGAGAACCTGCAAGGCCTTGCCTCGCTGCAAACGCCAAAGGCCGTTCGCGATGGTGCCGGCCCAGATCGCGCCGTCCGCGGATTCGCAAAGCGCTTCGACGTCGCCATGCGGGATGGGGAGCCTGTTGAAGGTTTCGCCGGAGCGTTCAAACAATCCGCCGAGCGTTCCGAGTAAGAGGCGGCCATCCTTCGTGGAGAGCAGGCTGCGAAGGGGAAAGGGCACACGCGCTTCGGTCGAGACAGGCGTTGCACTCTCCGACTCGTCGAGATAGACGAGTTCGTTGCCGCCGACGACTAATCTCTTTTGCGCGTCTTCGGCGAGCGCATAGACCTCCTGACGTCCCAGGTCCTGGGGCAGCTCGATCTTTTGAAAGGCGGCGCCGGAGCGGCGAAAGAGCCCATCCTCCGTGCCGACCCAGAGATGTCCTCTGGAGTCTTCAAAGATGGCCCTGACATAGGGGTCTTCCAGGCCGCTTCGACGATCGAAGACCTCAACGCGGTCCGAGGTGATATGAAGGAGCCCACCTCCAACGGTGCCGACCCAGACGGACTGATCCCGCGCACGGAAGAGAGCGGTGAGATTGCTTGCGGGAAACTTGCTCATCTCGCGGTTCTGAAGAGGTTTGCAATAGGTCCCGTCGAAGAGGCAAAGGCCGCCCGATGTCCCGACGTAGAGGCCTCCTCGCGGTTCGATGGCGAGGCCCTGCACGGACATCTCGGGCAGGCCGTCGTGCGTTCCCCAGGTGCTGATGCTGAAGGACTCGCCCTGTCCCAGGCAGAGGCAGGGGAACATGAGCACGAGCGCCAGCATCAGCTGTCTGGCAGGCCCTCGTGCGACGCTGCAACCCGTCGAGTTGGAGTTGGTCCGAGCTTTCATGATTGCGAAGTAGACGCGCGCTGCTACAGGTGTACGAGGCCCCGTTTGATCGCTGCGACGGCGGCCTGTGTCCGGTCGGTTACCTGCAGGCGCGACAGAATCAGAGTCACATGCGCCTTGACGCTGACCTCTTTAATGTTGAGTAAGTCGCCAATCTCGCGATTGCTTTTTCCCGCGACGATGAGAGAGAGAACCTGCCTTTCGCGCGGTGTGAGATTCTCCGAGCTGCGATTTCTCAGGGTGCTGTTTACCGGCTGCGGCAGAAAGATGGCGCCTTCCTCAACCCTGCGCAGAGCGCGAAAGATCGTCTCGTGCGAGGCTCCCTTGACCAGGTATCCCCGCGCTCCCTCGCGCAGCGCCTGGTGGATATCTTCATCGCCCTCGTAGGTGGTAATGACCAGTATCTTTGCGCTCGGATCAAGCTGTCTGATCTTCCGGATCGCGTCGACTCCGTGCCCGTCCGGCAGCTTTAGATCGAGCAGCGTGATGTCGGGGCGAAGCCGGTCGAACAGGGCCAGAGCCTCCTGAACCGTTCCACCTTCTCCGCAGACGTGGTAGGAAGATTGTGTCTGCAGGATCGCGCCCAGGCCGGTGCGGGTGATGGGGTGATCGTCGACGATTAGAACATTGGTCATGCGTTCCCGGGCGTCTCTTCGAGAAGACGGCTTCTACGCTTGCCGACGCGAAACACAGGGCCGACGGCGTGAAGTGATTCTGCCCTCTCTCATGCGAACTCCGCAAGTGCCTATTTCCAGAGACCTATACTTTGGTCGGTTGTGAAGGGCTGTGAGCGGTCGCTAATCTTAGCCCGCAATTGACAACACCTTCTTCGTGCGCTGAAACTCCTGCCCGGCGAGTCGAGCGGATTCCGGAATGCTACGAGAGGTAATTCAGTGCAGAGGAAGTTGCAGGATTACATGACAACGTCTCCGCGGAGCGGCCAGCCAGGATGCGGACACAGGGATCCCGGACAACAGAGTTGCATGAGACCGGGCTGGGTCGCCTCAGCTTGCGAAAGATGCGCGGGCGAAGACGTTTTCAATAGGGATATCCGAGCTTATGCGGACGGTACGAACCTCTCTTCAGACGCGAATCGAAGATTGGTCCAAAGGCAACACGAGCGAGCCGGATGAGATATGCGGCGCGCAGGAATCAGGAAGATTTCGGGAGGTTGTTCGATGACACACGACAATAGACGCCACAGACAGGATGGATACAAATTGCGCTTCTTCGGGACGAAGATATCTTCCAATGTGCATGCGATGACGCGGACCACGCTGCTTCTCGCGGCGACCGTTCTTTGCGCTTCTTCTAGCGCCTTTGCCCAGAGCAGCGCCAACGTGGACGGCGTGATTCACGATCAATCGGGAGCCTTGATTCCCAAGGCGCAGATCGAGTTGAAGAACACAGCCACAGGGAAGACGTTGTCGACAACCAGCAACGGCTCCGGCGTATTTTCCTTCTCCGGCCTCGACACCGGAGACTACACGCTTGAGGTTGAGGCGCGCGGCTTCCAGGGGCAGGAGCTTGCTGGCATTCATCTGAATCCGGGCGACCAGCGCACCTTCCGCGATATCAAGATGCTGGTTGGAGAGGCGGCGTCGATCACCGTGACCGACGTGCATGGGCAGGTGAGCACGGACTCGGCCGAGACGAGCACGCTGATCTCGGCGGACGATATCGACCACCTCGCCGTTGAGGGTCGCGACGTGACCGAGCTGCTCAAGATCCTGCCCGGTATGGCGATCGTGCAGAACACGACGAACTTCGCCAATGCAGCCTACGATCCGGGGCTTGTCTCGTTTGGGGGCGCCATCGGGGCTTACTCCGGCAATGGCACGCAGACCAATTCGACCGCTCTGCTCTCCGATGGAATGGATATCACGGACCCGGGTTCTTATGGTCTCGCGATTCAAAACGTGAACTACGATCAGGTTGCTGAAGTGAAGGTGCAGACAGGCAGCTTCACCTCCGATACGGCGCACGGACCGGTCGTTGTGAATGCGATCGGTAAGTCGGGAGGAGATATCTACCACGGTTCGCTCTATACCTATGCGCGCACCTATCAACTGAACTCGCTGGACTGGCAGGCAAAGTACGTTGGGTCGCAGCCGCCGCACGATCGGCAGATCTATCCGGGCTTCACCATTGGCGGTCCCGTGCGGATTCCAGGCCTTGGGTTCAACAGCGCAAAGAAGCTGACCTTCTTCCTTGGAACGGAGGAGTACGCACAGCGCAGCGTATACGCCTATAACAGCCCATATGCCGCAACAGTCACCGCGATGGTGCCCACGGCGAACATGCACAAGGGCATTTTCAGCGACGCGGAATTGAACTCGATGCTGGGGCCAAACCGGGTGCTGAATCCCAAGTATGTTCCGGGTTCAACCTCCGCGACCACAGCCCAGTACTATTGCCCGAACGCCATCTATACGACGATCTGCGCTACTCCCATACAGGGTCCGCTTGGGGTGAACGCGGAACCGATCACGAATGGAGACATCAGCCTCTACGGCGATCCGCTTGGCAAGGCGCTGATTAATACGCTGCCGCTGCCCAATGTGGCGAGCAACGGCCAATACAACTATTTGCAGACGGACTTCGTCAACAGCAATCTTTACCAGTTGAAGAGCCGGCTTGATTACGCGCTCTCGGATAAGACCCATGCCTTCCTTTCCTATGGTCTTGAGAGCGGCAAGCAGTATCAGCCGTCCGGCGCCTATGGACGCTCCGGCGCTAACGGCATGGGCGGCGCGATGGACACGCCCGGCGGCGGCTACGTCGGCACCGCGACCTCGCACGTCGCAAGCTTCGAAGTGACGACGGTTTTCGGCGGGTCTTTGACCAATCAGTTTTATGCTGGCGGCGCTTACTTCTCGCAGACCTTCAATCTGAAGACCCCCTCCGCTCTGACCGGTGATCCCTACTCGCTTCTCTTTGCGAACGGTTCGGTGGGCATACCCAGCGACCAGACCTACGGCAGCTCGACCTATGCCGCGTTGCCGTTCATGAGTTATGAAGATCCAACCTATGGCGGCGATTTCACGAAGAAGCAACTACGCGTGGCCGGCGATAACATCACCAAGCTCCTTGGCAGACACACCTTCCGCGCGGGTATTTATTACCAGTGGGATTCCAACCCGCAGCTTGCCGCGCAGAATACCAACGGATCGCTCAGCGATTACTATCATCCCACTTCCTTCTCCGATGCCGATGGATCGACTGTGTACGGAACGGCCAATAACACCGCGGACCTTTATGAAGGAATCATCGGAAATATCAGTCAGGTGAATAAGAAGGTCGAGACGAACGTCTTCTTCTACTCCTTCAGCGGGTATGTTCAGGACCACTGGTTGGTTGGCCGTCACATGTCGGTCGACGCGGGCGTCCGGCTCGAGCACCTGACGCCGTGGAGCGATCCGCATGGCCAGGGCGTAGCCATCTTCGACCCCGTCTCCTATCGCAGTGGCGCGCCGCTGGCCTCACCAGGGGTGCTGTATCACGCGATCGACGCATCGATCCCGCTGACCGGCGTTCCGACACGTCCGGTCTTTGTAGAGCCGCGCTTCGGCTTTGTGTACGACTTCCGCGGCGACTCGAAGACCATCTTTCGCGCGGGTTACGGCATCTATCGCCAGCACGATTCTTACAACGACGGTCTACTTGCCGACCAGACCGCCGAGGGACAAAGAACGTATACCCTGCCGAACAGCGGACACACCTTCAAGAATCTCAACCTGCTGCAAAGCGGCATCACGAACGTGACCACGTCCTTCGTCAAGGATGCGAGTATCAACGTCCATATCGCGAATGACGACGAGACGTCGCGCGTGCAGACTTACAACGCCGTGATCGATCAGCGCTTCCCGAAGAACGTGTTCTTCGAGATCGCGTACGTCGGCAACTATGGCGATCACCTGATGGAATCCAACAACCTGCGTAACATCAACGCCCTGCCCATTGGGTCGTTGTATGGTCCCGAGCCAAATGCGGGGCGCGCCGACACAGCCGCCAATATCGGCAGGTTGTGGTCGATCTTCACCAATGGAAATATTCCGACTCTGGCGAACCTGCAGATATCCGATACCGACTCGTACCGGCCTTATCCCCTTTACAGCGCCATCAATGCGATTCGTCACCGCGGCTATTCGAACTACAACGCGCTGCAGACGCAGTTGCACTGGTCTCGCAAGAATGTTCGCTTGAGCGGGAACTACACATGGAGCAAGGCGCTGGGCGCGATCAACGGCAGCGACCCGACCAATCTTGCCAACGACTATCTGCCCTTGAGCATCGATCGCACGAATATTCTCAACTTCACGTATTCGTATAACCTTGGTCAACTTGTAAGCGAGCGCTATGTGGGCTGGGTGACAAATGGCTGGGAGATCTCCGGCATTGTGAATTACCAGAGCGGCACGCTGTTGCAAAGCCTCATCGGCGGCAACTTTCAGTTGACCGGCACGATTACCGTGCCGCCCGGCACCACTGGCACGATCCCAGGCACAAGCAACACCAGCACATGCACCGCAAGCGGAACTCCAGCAACATGCTCTCTGCCTATCAATAACTCCTATCTGCTGGGTACGCCGGATATTCAGATTCAGCCAATCCTGACAGGGAATCCCAGAGGCAAACATCCTCACCAGTACATCGACGGAACAGCCTTCCATCTGGCCCCGCTCGGCACGCAGGGGCAATACAACTACGGCAATCTGCGCGGACCGGCCTTCTTCAACGCGGACCTTGCCGTACGCAAGGAGTACAAGGTCGCCGATAAGCAGAGTCTGCAACTCCGAGTTGCCGCCTTCAACTTTATCAATCGCGCGAACTACACCTTCTCAAATCTCTTTCCGGGAGGCTACTCGATGAACTTTACGCAGACGCAGGGCCTTACGGATATCAACCAGGACTTGGCCGCAACGACGAACCAGAATGCTAACTTCGGATTCGCTCCTATCCGCACAGGACGCAGGGTGATGGAAGTGTCGGTGAAATATGCCTTCTAACTGGTTGCGTCAACGTATCGGCGGCGCGTCGGATCGGTTTAAGAATATTGGAGATTGTGTCATGAAAAAAGAGTTCTCGAAGCATGCATGGTCGGAGATCAAGCCACGGGTGATGCGCTGGATGAAGACAGCGACAATGGCGCTTATTGCCGTGTCAGCACGATCCTCCATGGCTCAGACCAACCCTTACTCGTTTTACATTCCCACCGCTGTGACGACCGCGACCACCACGCTTTACAGCGCCGGGTCGACGAGCATCGCGCCGGGAAGAGTTGGCGTCGATAAGTTGGGCAACGTCTTTTACGTCAACCATACCAGCGGCACGAGCAGCACGCTGTACGAGATTCCGGCGGCCAGCCCCGCGGCGACGATTACATCGCCGACGCCGCTCGTCAGTGGCCTGGGCGCGCTCAATTCAAACAGCGTATTCGTCGACGCTTCCGGTGCGTTATGGGTCTCAAACGGCAATGGCGCTGGCGCCGCGTTGGTCGAGATCCCTGCGGCGAGCGGTGTCCCTAACATCGCCGCCATCAAAGCGAACAGTGGCTATGTGGCGACAGGGCTGCCGATAGGAAGCCTTACGACGGCATGTACCGCGTCCGCGACCGCGCCATGTGTCTGGTCCGCGAGCAGTATCAATTCAAGCTTCACCAGCCTGCAGGTTGGCGATGTGTATTCCGATGGCGCCGGTAACGTGTATCTCGTCGACATCGCCGACAACGTATCGAGCGGATCGTACAACCGTATGATTCAGTTCAAGACATCCGCGGCTGGAACGGTCAGCGTGCTGGCCGATAAACTCGCGACGAACGCCTACGCCCAGGTTACGGTCGCCGGCGACGGCAATGTGTATTACTGCGATAGCGCAACAGGCAATGCCAGCGGCGGTCTTGTCTCTGTCGTGAGCAATGGAGCGCTGACCACGGTTGGCAATACGGGCGCTTCGAATCTCACTCTCTTGAACGCTATCGTGAAGGTCTCGGCCGCGACGGGAATCACCACCGACCCGTGGGGAGACCTGGTCATCTCCGGCCCAAAGCAACTCTCCGAAGTGCCGCTGGAAGTGGGCGCGCTAAACTTCCTCGATCAGTTCAATCTTCTTATCGCGGTCTCCGGATCCAACTCGCCGGTGGCGACCAATAATGTAACGTACGGAGGCACAATCGACGTGCATGGCAACTACTACTTTGCCAGCGCGACGAATGTCATGCTGGTCGAAGTAGGCGGTCATAACTTTGGGCAGGTCAACGTAGGCACGGAAATCACGACAGCGGCGCCGTATTTCGCGGTGACCTGGGATATTCCCACGCAACTCGTGGCCTCGGGTTCATTTCCCACTGCATCGCCCAGCACGCTCAGCGCCGCCAATGCGGGGTTCCTTCAGAGCTTTCCAAATGGAAATTCAAAAAACTTTTATGGCGGCACGCCTTACTCCGCATCGACGACTGGAAGCTACCTGCTGATGTACTTCCAGCCCGTGCATGCTGGTTTGCTCAGAGGCTCGGATGCCCCGCAGGGATATCCCAATGCACTGGCTGCAGCAGACCCCGGAGGCGCTACCGTTGGCGCCACCGACTATGCAGCGAACCCCGCATACACGGTGAACCTGCAGGGTGTGGGCGTTGGACCGCAGCCTATGTTCCTGCCGGGTATCGCGTCGAAGGCTGTGTCCTTGTCACAGTTGTATACAAGCCAGAGCCACACCACGAAGGCGGTTGGCTTCACCCCGCAGGCTGTTGCTGTGGACACGTATGGAGATATCTTCGTCACCGACACGACGAACAGCTCGCTTGATGTGAGTTGTCTCGCTGCAACGGCAAACACCGCTGCTGCCCTGAGTAGCTTCTGCCAGGCAAACGGCCCGGGTTACACCTATAAGGTCAACTACACTCTCAATAAGACGTTGACCCCGACAAGCTTCGTCACGCCGGTGGAGTTGGCGCTGGATGGAGCGAACTCCGCCTATGTGCTCGATGGCGGTTCCAGCACGCCCATCCTGACCAAGCTGCCCTATGCGACGATGATTCCAAGCATTGTGATTCCCAGCGGAGCGTCCGTTGGAGGGCTTGCAATCCAGAGTCCGCACGGTCTTACGATCGATGGGTATAACAACTTCTACATCGCGGATACAGGGAACAATCGCATTATTCAAGGTCGTCAAAACAACGCTCAATATTCGCAGAATACGGTCTACATCTCTTCTCTCATTACGTTCGGCGGTACGACGTTGAACGGTCCGACCGGACTAGGGCTCGATGCCGCGGGCGACCTCTTCATCGCGGACACCGGCAATCGCCGTATCGTCGAATACAGCGTCTCGGGCGTGCCCAGCATCGTCTCCACGACCGGCGTCACACTCACCAACCCAACGGGAGTCAAGGTTCTGCCTTCAGGCGCGCTGGTCGTTGCCGACTCGACACTCGGGCTCGTGCTGGTCAGTGGCGGCGCCGGCTCGGTGATGTCGACTGGATCCATCAAACTCTCAAGTACTGGCGGTCTGGCCCTGGACGTAGCCAGCAACATCTATGTCGCGGATCCCACGGGCGGGCAGGTCGTCGAACTCAATCTCAATTCTCCCGGAGCCACATCTTTTCCAGACACCTTGAAGCCCGACTCCACGGGCACGCACACCAGCAAAGAGACTTCATCGATCTACAACATCGGGAACAGCACGCTCATCCTGAGTGCGACGCCAACCGTCACGGACAGCACCGCATCTGCTACCAACGAGTTCAGCGTCGATCCCAACAATGCGTGTGTTGCCGGCACATCGCTTGCCCCGAACGCAACTTGCGGTCTTACTCTGGATTTTACGCCTTCCGCCACAGCGATCGTGTATACGCCCACAACCGGCGCGGCCACGATCGCGGATAACATGCAGGCTTACTCGCTCGTCGCGAGCCCGGCCTTTAGCTCCGAAGATATCGCCAGCTTCGGAACCGCTGGAAGCTCGCAAACTGTCAATCTGAGCGGCAACGCAATCGTCCCATTCACCGCGCAAAGCATCACCTTTACGGCGCCTGCAGCGGTCACTTACAGTGCATCCATTCCGCCGATTCAACTCGTCGCAACGGGAGGGGGAACGGGTAATCCTGTGATCTTCAGCATCGTCAGCGGTACCGGCGTGCTGAGCGGAACGAACAACAGCATCCTGACGTTGAAGGATATCGGCACGACCGTTGTTGCGGCGAATCAGGCTGGTGGTCTGGCAAACGGCGTCTACTACTCGGCTGCTCCCCAGGTCACGCAGTCCGCGGTTGTGAACCCAATCGGAGTCGTGGCTACGCCGGTCTTCTCGGTGGCCGGCGGCACCTATACGGCCGTGCAGTCGGTAACGATCAGCGACGCCACCGCCGGAGCGACAGTCTATTACACGACCAATGGAAATACCCCTACGACTAGTTCGCCTGTCTACACGGGTCAGACGATCCCCGTGACTGTCACGACCACGATCAAGGCGATAGCCGTCGGCGCTCCGGGATACGCCACGAGCGCGGTTGCGACGGCCACTTATACGCTGAATCCGGACTTTATCCTCACTCCTTATGTCTCTAACTTCACGATTCCCAACGGGCTCGGAGGTTCGGCCACATTGACGATCACGCCGGAGTTCGGGTTTACCGGCACCGTTGCTCTCAGTTGCTCCGGCCTGTCTGGCAAGGATGCCTGCACCTTCCTCGATAGCAATGGCAATCTCACGACGAACCTCGTCGTCAAGAGCACCAGCGTTGTCTATGGCAGTCTGATCATCCAGGCGAACGAGACTGCTTCCGCCAGCTACCGTGATCCGCGCGGGATGAGGATACCAGGCGCGGTTCTGGCGATGCTGTTGTTCTTCGGCGGTCTGCGCAAACGCAAACGTCTGGCGACACTCATGCTGTTGATGCTGGGGATCGCCGGAACAGCCATGATGAGCGGGTGTGGTGGCGCGTCGACGACGGGCAAGGTGCATACAAGCACATTTACCTTGACCGCGACTTCGGGCGGCGTGGTGCATACGCAGACGATCACGCTCAACGTAGACAATCTGGGCAACTAACTCCCTTTGCGTCCGTGCTCAGCTTCGAACCACCGAGGCTGAGCACGCATGCTTAATGAATGCATCCTCAAGAAGCATTCCGTCGCATGCACGAAAACATTCACTACTACCTTGGTCGGTTGTCCGGCGAGACAAACGGCCCTAAGATCGTGCAATGTCGGCCTTCTATAGTCTGGGCTCCCGACTATCGATTGAAGTGGTTATGCTTCGCAGAGGTTGTGAATGAACGAGACGGATGGAATGAACAGGCGCAAGACGAGGAGACGGACGGCTGCGCATGTTCTATCGTGGGCCGGTCGCTTATGCGCCGTGTTGTTGCTCGCGGTCACTGTAAGTGCGTGGGCGATGCCGAGACGAGGTATGGTCGCGTTTCAGGCGTCGCCGCATTCATTCTGCATCGCTGGAGAGCGCCAGCCGTCGCCGCTCTACGTCGCCTCGGAAGACTTTCCGGGGGTGGCGCGCGCGGTTCATGATCTCGCCCAGGATATTGGCCGAGTGACTGGTAAAGAGGCGGCCGTCACCCACTCGACGGATCAACTCCAACTGCCGCCTATCCTGGTTGGGACGCTCGGAAAGAGCGCGGTCATCGACGCGCTTGCAGCCAATGGGAAGCTGGACGTGTCCGCCATTCGCGGTCAGTGGGAATCCTATGTTTTGCAAACAGTCTCCGATCCGATTCCCGGAGTTAAGCAGGCGTTTATTATCGCCGGAAGCGACAAACGCGGGACCATCTACGGCGTCTACGATGTGTCGGAGAATATCGGGGTTTCGCCCTGGTACTGGTGGGCGGATGTTCCGGTCCAGCATCATGACACGATATGTATGCATGCCGATCGACTCGTCCAGGGACCACCGGCGGTGAAGTATCGGGGAATCTTCATCAACGATGAAGCCCCTGCCATGAGCGCCTGGACGAAGGAGAAGTTTGGCGGCTTCAACAGTAAGATGTACACCCACATGTTCGAGCTCCTGCTGCGTCTGCGGGCCAATTACCTATGGCCCGCGATGTGGGGAAGCGCCTTCAACGAAGACGACGCACTCAACCCCAGGCTGGCGGATGAGTATGGCATCGTGATGGGAACAAGCCACCACGAGCCCATGGATCGCGCTCAGAATGAGTTCGATCGCCGTTATAAGGGGGATCAATGGGACTACATCCATCACCCGGATGTGATGGAGAATTTCTGGCGCGAGGGCGTTCGACGGAACAAGGCGGATGAGAATATCTACACGCTGGGCATGCGCGGCCGGAACGATTCGAGCATGTTGCCGAACGCATCGGAGGCGGAAAACGCTGCGGTGCTCGACAAGATCATCGACAGGCAGCGTCGCATCCTCGCCGAAGAGGTCAACCCGGACATCACGAAAGTGCCCCAGATTCTCGCTATTTACAAAGAAGTCGAGGAATTTTACGCACACGGGATGAAGGTGCCCGACGATGTCACATTGTTGTGGTCGGATAACAACTTTGGCGACCTGCGTCGGGTGCCAACTGCCGAAGAGCGAAAGCGTCCGGGCGGAGCCGGAATGTATTATCACTTCGACTATGTTGGAGCGCCACGATCTTACAAATGGATCAATACGAATCCTCTGCCTAAGATTCAGGAGCAGATGAATCTTGCCTATCGATATGGCGCGGATCGAATCTGGATTGTGAATGTCGGCGACCTCAAACCGATGGAGTTGCCGATAGAGTTCTTCCTGACGATGGCCCTGGACCCCAAAGCCATGACGAAGGATAAGGTCGCGGACTTTACGCTCCAATGGGCTTCACGAGAGTTTGGAGCTGCAAATGCCGCAGGCATTGCCGATATCGTAGGTAAATATGCAAAGTACAACGGATGGCGTAAGCCTGAGCTTCTCTCGCCGAAGACCTATAGTCTGGTCAACTACGAAGAGGCGGAGCGTGTAGAGGCGGCATGGGTGAATCTGACCAAAGACGCCGAAGCGATCGATAAGAAGCTGTCGCCCGATCAGCGGCCCGCCTACTTCGAGTTGGTGCTTTATCCGGTAATGGCTTCCGCCAATCTTACGCGGCTCTATATCGCCGCTGGTCGCAACGCGTTGTATGCAGCGCAGGGGCGAGTAAGCGCCAATGCGCAAGCGAAAAACGCGCGCGCGTTATTCGCCGAAGACAAGGCTCTCGCCAATAGATATAACCAGCTTCTCGGCGGGAAGTGGAATCACATGATGGATCAGACACACATTGGATACATCGGTTGGAGCGATCCGAAGACCAATGTGATGCCGGAGGTCAGAGAGATCGTTCCTAAGGAAGGCGCCCGGCTTGGAGTCGCGGTTGAGGGCTCGGAGAAGGCATGGCCGGGTAGTTCGCCGACTGCCGCTTTGCCGGCGATCGATACGCTTGGAGATCAGCACCGCTGGATCGATGTATTCGGTCGCGGTGCGGGCGTGGTCAAGTTCACCGCCAGGCCCTCCGAGAGCTGGATCAGAATCGATCAGACGGATGGAGACACCGGCAGCGATCGCCGGCTGCGGGTCAGCATCGATTGGAATGCTGCCCCTGCGGGAAGGGTAAGCGGATCCATCGTCATCATTGGCGATAGTGGAGAGACGGTGTCAGTCGCGGTGCCGATTGTGCATGTGCCGACCGTATCGCAGGCGGTGCGCGGAGCCCTTGGCAACCTCACCGAGGCCTTCACCATTCCTGCCGGTGCCGCGCAGAAGAACATCGGCGCGAGCGAAGGGCAATGGCAACCAATTCCCGATTACGGCCGAGTCGCGTCGGCGATGGAGGTATTCCCGATACCTGGAGGCGCGGCGGCCACCTCCGAATCCGCTCCTCATCTCGAGTACGCCATCTATCTGCCTCGCGCCGGCGTGATTGAGATCAGCGCCCTGATCGCGCCCACGCAGAAACTTCATCCCGATCGCGGTCTGCGCCTCGCGTTATCGATCGACGATAACGAGCCGCAGATCGTCGATGGAGGAGCGGCTTCTTCAAGCGCCAAAGTGCCGAGTTACAGCAAGCTGGCGGCGGACAACATTCAGGCGCTCGACTTCAAGCAGACAATCGGCAAGCCGGGTAGACACACATTGAAGGTGTGGATGGTCGATCCGGACGTGGTGCTGGAGTACCTCATCGTAGGCGCGGCCAAGCCAAGTTACTTCGGCCCTCCTGCATCGGCGGTTGGGCCGGGCTACTGAAAAGGGGATTCGAGAGGTTCGTTCGCATCTTTAGGATTAGTTCCGGATCCTCGGGCTGGAGTGAGAACGAAGAGGTAAACATCATTGGTGCGGATCGGCAGGTCGCGTGTGAAGACGCCATCGTGTATCTGTATCTCGGCTGTACTTTCGGGTTCGCCTTTGCTCGCCGCGTGGAGTTCCGAGGTCTGCGCTCGCGTGAGTTGATCCGGTCTTCCCATATGCAGATACGCGGTATATACATCGTTCCGGCCGTAGCCGACCGCGTAGATCGCAAGGTGGTAGTTGCCATTGCGAAGATGATCGAGCCGAAGCCGCAGCGTGCCTTTGGCCGTCGGGGGCTGCTCTTCCTTGTAGAAGGTCTGGTCGGTCTGATGTGCAGGCGGGACGGTGGGCGTGTAGTCCCATACGAGCGCTTGCACCGAGCCGTCCGCGGAGCGAGTAATCCAGGACTGCGGGTCATCACTCGCAACGTCCTCTGTCCCAAGCAGATGTAGAAAGCGATACGCGAAATAAGAAGGCTTTCGTATGCCCTCAAGATTCATAAGACCGAAGCCGCCATGAAACGGCGTGAAGCGAGGACCATTTTCTTCGAAGATGTCGGTAAAGGTCCAGTAGGACATCGAGTCGACATAGGGCGATGCGCGCTTGATCTTATCGAGGATGAAGCTTGCCTGGTGATATTGATCGTGAAGGTAGTCGGTTGGCGTGTAGGAAGAACTCCACTCAGTAAAGTGCAGCTCCATGCTGGGCCGGCCGGAATGCTCGATCAGCTCGCGCGAGTGCTTCATGCGTCCGCTCACGGAATCGAGCGAGGGATCGAGGATCGTGCCGGCCTTGCCATCGGCATCGAGGAAGCCTTTTGTCACTCCGTAGGCATGCGAGGCGACAAAGTCGGCAGGAATATTCTTCGCGGTGACGTACTGTTCGAAGGCCTCTTCAAACTTCCAGGGCATGGCCGAGGCCGGACCACCTACACGGCAGGCCGGGCACTCTGCCTTGACGGCCTCCGCGGTGTTTTTGTATAGCGCAAGATAGTCGTCGACCGAGCCGGCGAAGAAGAGATTCTGCAGGTCGGGTTCGTTCCACACCTCAAAGTACCATTGGTTGATCTCGTCTTCGCCATAGCGTGCTTTCATGTGCGCGGTGAAGGCGCGGATCAGTGCAGACCACTTCGCGGGATCCTTCGGCGGAGTAATGTTTCCCTTCCACCAGAAGACCGTCTGCGGCCCGCTCGCGAGCTTCGAGGGCATGAAGGTCAGCTCCACAAACGGACGAATGTGCATCTGAAGCAAGGCGTCGTAAAGGGCGTCGACATACTGGAAGTTGAACTGCGGATTACCGTGTAAATCTTCCGTGTACACGCCCATGTCGTCGTTCAGAATGCCATGCATCCGAATGTATTGGAAGCCGATCTCTCGTTGCACGGTGGCAAGCTGCGCCTGCCAGTCCGCACGCAGACCTTCATTGGCTCGTCCCGCGCCGATGACGCGCAGAGGCACGGAGGTGTGCGGCCCGGTGACATGCGAGATATCGCCCCGTATGTTGCGCGTCTGCGCTGAGGCGGTGACAAAGGACGCCGCGAAACAGGCGGCGAGCGTCAAACGATGGACGGTGATCTTCATGTGGCGCCTGGACTCCAGAGGTGGCCGTGTCGCTGCCGAGTAACGAGTACAGCGCATTTCACGGACCAGCGAGCGCGTGTCGAATCGAGAGCCAATACTACATATCGACTTGCATGTCCGACAACCGACCAAAGTATATGGTCCACGCCGCTCTTTTGCTATATACGAAGGAAGATGATCTTTCCGTGCGAACGGCGCGCTTGAGCCTCACGGTCTTCATCGGAACACACGGGAAGACTTCGAAAGGCGGCATGGAATGGTCCACGGGCTCACCATCGGCAACTGGAGGTCGCGGGCTTTCACGATACGCGCACTGATTCTGGCTGGACTTCTCAATGCTTCAGGGCATGCACAGGGGACGCAGCCCGAGTCCCCGGTGCAGGCATTGCATGCCACTCAGGCGCCAGAGGCCGAGGGGCAGCAACCGAACTATACGTTGAGCGTGCATACGCAGTTAGTAACGCTCGATGTCGTCGTGAACGATAAGAACGGCCAACCCGTCCGAGGATTGACGCGCGACGATTTTACGATCTACGAAGATAAGGCTCCGCAACCGATCGTGTCGTTCTACGCTACAGAGTCCATGCCCGTCACGGGGCGCGAGCCGATTCAGATTCGATCCACAGCGGAGCTCGATCGTCTGGAGCCGGATGCGCCTGTAAGCATCGTCGTGCTCGATGAGTTGACGACCAGGTTTGAAGATCAGTACTTCGCCCGGTACTCGCTCGAAAAATATCTCGCTAAGCAGGGCGAGACTTTGGATCAGCCGCTGACGTTGATCGCGAGGAACTATCACGGCTCCCAGGTGCTGCGCGATTACACCACTTCGAAGAAGGACGTACTCGATGCTCTTAACCACCATCTTGTGAGCAATGACGCTAGGGCGGTCGACCCCACTTCGCCCGGCG
Organism: Granulicella rosea; assembly: GCF_900188085.1. Taxonomy (GTDB): domain Bacteria; phylum Acidobacteriota; class Terriglobia; order Terriglobales; family Acidobacteriaceae; genus Edaphobacter; species Edaphobacter rosea. Next base: position 195,001 of record NZ_FZOU01000004.1, on the reverse strand, counting down.
ATCAGATCGTTGCTGAGTTTACATCCTTGTTTGAAATTGCGAAGGCGACGCAGGGACATCCCGGCCACAAGAGTCTCGTGTGGATCGGCAGAGGTTTCCCAAGCGTTCAGCGAGATGGATCGGTGCTGGACAAAGATGAGTCGCTGGACGCGCTGGTTGCGCAGTGTACGAACCTGCTGCGCGACGCGCGTGTGACGCTGTACACCATCGATCCCGCAGGCGTCTCCGCGCCCGAGCAGACATTGGATCCGCAGGGCAACCTGATGTTCGACGATCCCTTCAGCACGCAGGTCGACTTTTTGAAGATGGCGGCCGCGACCGGCGGCCAATCGCTGCATGGACGCAACGACGTCGACCGGTTGATCGAGACGACCGTAAAGGACGGCCAGATCTTCTATAGCCTCGCGTACCGGCCTGCGTCTTCCGGCACGAACGCTAATCCCAGGGACTTTCGCAGCATTCGAGTGGAGGTCAAGGGCGGCGCATTGCTGGCGACCACGCGGGAAGGATACTATCGCGCGGCTCCGGCGCCCGATGCGCCTGCCGCGAGGGAAGAGGTCGGAAAACTGTCTCAGGAAGATCGCTTCAACCTCTCAGCCGCAAGTCAGGGCCTGATGGTCTTCGATGGCATTCCACTTACGGTGACCCGTGACGAAGCGAGTCCAGACCGCTTCAACATAGCTTTGCCGGCGACATCCCTCGGACTCGCGGAGGAAGACGGCAAGATGGTGGGAAAGGTCAGCTTGGTTGTTCTCAGCTTCGATAAGACGGGGAAGCTGATTGGCCGCAAGGGACAGGTTACGGTCTTACATCTTTCCCCGCTGCAGCCAGGCGAGGTGGAGTCGCGGAAGGTGCAGTTGGCGACCTCGCTCGATACGCGTGCTCCCGCTGCTCGCGTGCGATTCATTGTTCTGGGAAATTCGAATGGCAAGATCGGCGCGGATAATTTTTTTCTTGTCGATCGTAAGACGCTCAAAGACTCCGCGACGGGCATGAAGCCCTCGGGGGGATCGAAATAGTCGAATGCTTTAGAAGTTGAACTTCGCCGCTAACTGCATCAGCCGCGGATCCGCTGCGTGGCCGATCGCTCCGAAGGCTGGGTCTTCGATCTGGCCGTCGACCGAGGCTGGCCCATAGAACTGCGCGTGGTTGAAGACGTTGAATGCTTCCATGCGGAGGTCGATCGACGCGCCTTCGGTCAGGCGCAAGCCCTTCTTGAAGGTGATGTCGTAGTTGTCGATGCCGGGTCCATAAAACATGCGGCGTTTGGCGTTGCCGAGTTGTCCCCTGGTCTCATAGGCAAACTGAGCGGTGTCGAAGGCGTGGCGGCCAGTCCGGCCGTTGGTGTTGATCTTCAGCGGGCCGCCGAGGTACCGGGGCGTGTCGAGCAGATAGTTGTTTGCGCCGTTACCAAGCGTGCCCAGCAAAGAGTCATCCGAGTTGTCGTAGAGCGTCACCGGGAAGCCACTGGCGAAGCGCGCCGTGCCGGAGAGGCTCCAGTCGGCCGTCAGGCGATTGCTCCTGTGGAACAGCGTCGTCACCGGTAGCGCGACTTGATAGCTGCCGATGAAGGCATGCTTCATGTCCCATGCCGAGATCGCGCGTGTATGGCGCGCATCGAGTGGGTCGAACTGTTCGCCCAGGTTGGATCCTTGGTCGATCGACTTGGCATAGGTGTAGCTGAGCGATACCTCGGAGCCGTGGGCGTGGTAGCGCAACGTGGTTTGCATGGCGTTGTAGTTGGAGTTGGCGATGGACTTGTCGGCGGTGTTCTCGCCGTAGAGCGGCCCTTGCCCGGCCCGCGTGCCTTGATAAGTCTTGCCGGAGCCGTCGGTGTAGGGCGAGTCCTCTCCGAAAGGACCGCACCCCGGCAGGCTGAGGCAGAGCCCTTGGTTGCCGGGATTGGCCGAGGCCAGCGTGAAGATGTGATGGCCTTGATTGCCGACGTAGCTCACCGTAAGCAGCGTCTGGCTCGTAATCTGCCGCTGAATCGAAAGCATGTAGTTATCGGTATACGGCGCCCGTGCGGCATGGTCGAAGAATGGGTCTGCGGCAATCGGCGTGAAGTTATCCCAGTTCACGTTGCTATCCGGGTTCGATATCGAGATGTGGTGCGAAGGGAAGGGAAAAGGGAAGCGCTGGCCATTGTTCAGACCGGTCGCGGCGGTGATGAACGGCTGCGCCAGAAGCGGCGGCCCAGGACTGAGATAGTTATATCCGAACGGCGGCACGGCATACATGATGCCCGTCGTCAGACCCGGAATGGCGGTGTAGAAGATGCCGTAGCTGGCGCGGATGCTGCTCTGTCCGCTTGCGCCGAAGATCCTGCTCCAGAGGCCGTTCTGAAACTTCGGGGAATAAGCCAGACCGATGCGCGGCGCGAAGTTCTTATTCGTCGTTGGCGCAAGGGTGCGTGGTACGCCGGGGTCTCCCGCAACGACGAAGCCCGGCGGCGCGCCGGGATAAAGCACCGACTGCTGGCCGGCGATGTAGGTCTGCAGTTGGTTGTACTTCTCCCACCAGGGCATGATGCGGTCCCAGCGCAGGCCGATGTTGACGACCAGATCGTTGCGCGCCCGCCAGCTATCCTGCGCGTAAAGACCGACGTAGCGATTGCGTAGATAAAAGGGCTGACCGGAGGACTGCGTGAAGTTGCTGGGCGTGCCGAGCAGCAGGTCCGCATAGGGATCGCCGGTCTCGGTGCCATTGATATTGAACGTGCCGTTGAAGGTCGCGTTGGGATGCTCGTTCACCTGGTCGATATGAAACTGGCCGCCGACCTTGAAGGTATGTGAACCGATCGCACGCGACAGTCCGTCACTCACGTAGTACGTGTTGTTGATCTGAGTTTCATTGGTGATGGGCACGCCCATCACGAAGGATGGAAAGGTCACGTTCTCGACGCCTTCAAACTGCGGCGCCTGCACATAGATGCCGCCGTTCGCGCTCGGTGCGAAGCCCTGCGATGCGAGGCTGACGCCGATGCCGCCCTTCGGCTGCCCGATGATGTTGTTGTTGCGCAACAGGCCGACATGAAGCTCGTTGACGGTATTGGAGCGGATGATATTGGTGAGGCCGAGCGACAGAAGCTGCGCGCGTCCGATATACAGCGCATCGAAGCCGGGGATGCTGGCGCCGGCGACCGAGCCCGGATATGGATTGTCAAGACGATAGTCGTCCACGAAGTAATATCCATTCAACTGGCCGAGCCGGCTGTTGCCATCGAGACGCGCAGACCCTTTATCGTCGCGCACCGTCTGCGAGTTTGCGGAGCTTGAGAACTCGCCATCGCGGATGTTCGAAACAGGGATGTAACCGAGAAGCGTCTTGCCCGGCGCAGACCACGTGCTTTGTGGGATATTGCCGTGCGGGAAGACCTGCGTGTAGGCCTCTCCCGAACTGACGCCGTAGCCTAACTCCTGCGTCAGCAGGGAAGCAAGGTAAGGCCCGCTGACGAAGCCTGTGAGATCGTCGAACGTGCCTCCGCGTTGCGCATTGGTCGGCACGGAGACCTGGCCGGTCGAGATGCCTTGCGTGGTGCGCGTGCCCTGATAGTCGGTGAAGAAAAAAATCTTATCCTTGAAGACAGGACCGCCGATGGCGCCGCCGAACTGGTTCTGGTTATACGCCGAACGTGTGGGATCGAAGTAGCCGCGGGCATCGAGCGCGGTATTGCGGAAGAACTCGAACGCGCTGCCGTGCAGGTGGTTGTTTCCCGTCTTGCTGACAACCGTCACGATGCCGCCGTCATAGTTGCCGTACTCGGGATCGAAGTTGTTGGTTAACACCCGGAACTCTTCGATGGAGTCCAGATTTGGAATGATGCTGGCGCCGCCGTTCATGTGTTCCTGCACGTCGATACCATTGACCATGAAGCCGTTCGCGGACTCGCGCTGGCCATTGATGGAAAGATTGCCGGGGTTCGCATCGCCCGAAGGGTCGATGCCGCCTGTCACTCCGGCCATGATCACGGAGCTGGGCAGCAGGGTGGAGATCGGCGCAACACCCGGTTGAATGGCCAGCAAGTCCGTATAGCTGCGGCCGTTCAACGGCAACGCCGTCATCTCGGCCGCCGAGACGACCTCGCCGAGATGCGTGGACGATGTCTCGACATGGATGCTGCCCGTCTCCGCTTCAACATCGACTGTCTGCGCGTCCGAACCCATCGTAAGTTTGATGTCGAGCTGAAGGGCGGAGTCGGTATCCACAGACAGCTCGCGATTGCGCTGCGTCGAAAAGCCTGGCGCCGCCGTCGTCAGGTCGTAATGGCCCACAGGAAGATTCGGAAATGAAAAGAGTCCCTGGCCATTGGTGGCAGCATGGTAGGTAGTCTTCTGGCCGTTGTTTACCAAGGTAAGGGTCGCGCCGGTTATGCCGGCGCCGGACTGATCCACCACGGCGCCGGAGATGCTGCCGCCAGTCGCCGCCCATAGATGCACGACCATGCAAAGCACCACGCAGAGCAGAAGAGATATGCGCTGTGCTTTGCGAGCGATGGATACGACAAGACCCGTAAGAGAGAACAAATCCAGCACAAGTAACCTAACTCGCGGCACGGAGACATAGAGGCTCAGACGAACTCGAGCGAATCGTTCCCGTTTCCACGCGGTGAAGAAATAGATGAATCCTGGGAAGGCCTACTGACTTGCAGGCTAAACCGGACTGGCGCCGGCTTCCCTGTGACGCCCTCGCAGGCGCCCAGGATAGTTGCGTCAACGAGTAGACAACGCGATCTCTCCTATCACTTTGCTTCGAGCGCATCGAGTCCTGCCTTGGCGAAACGCTCGTCTTCGGATGAGGCTGAACCACCCACTCCGATGCCGCCAATCACCTTGCCATCTTTGATGATCGGAAACCCACCCTGATGGATCGTGATCTCGTGCGCGCCGGCTGCGATCAAGGTGACGTTTGCCGAGACAGGCTTGCCGGAAGCGACGATATCTTCTACCTGCTTCGTGGGCAGACCGAATAGGATGGCGGCGCGCGCCTTACCTTCGGCGCTGATGACTCCTCGTCCCGTCGAACCATCGAGACGCTCCAGCAGAACGAGATCTCCGTTCGCATCGACGACTGCGATGCCGACCTTGGCGTTGGCTGCCTTGGCTGTCTGCTCCGCGGCGGCGATCAGTCTGCGAGCCGTCGCAAGATCGATCGATGCCGGACGAGGAGTCTGCGGGTTGAGCGCGGATTGAGCGGATGCGATGCCCGTCATAAGAGCGAGCGATAGAACAGCCATGATTTTCTTCATTGGATTTCTCCGGAGTAAGAAGCTGGTTGTGAAGACATTGTGCCAGGCAGGAAAAAGCCCACCTGCCATGTACTTCTGACGGTGGGTCGCTTGATCTATCGAGTTGGAACGAAGCTAGATCCTGCGCAGCTTCATCCCTGCCTCATGCCAGAACACGCACGCACCGCCTACGCAGGCGGGACAACATGCGCTCGTCTGGACAAGAGATTTCATGGAGCAAGAGTAGCACATGCCTGCCGGCGCGCAGGGAGCAGGCAAACGTAAGTCCGCCGGAATGGCCGCACCGCAGACGAGCAACCGCAACGTGATCCGTTAGGCGTGCAGCGTCGATTCTTCATAGCACTTGACAAAGCGCGGCAGTCTCGCTAAGTTAGCTTCATGCATATCCAGCCACACACCAATTGTTGTTGCCATCTGAACGTCTCACGTTCATGGCTTCCGATGGTGTGTGCGATTGACTAGCTTCTGCTGCGATCTCTGATCCGCAACAAAAGACAGGCCCGCCACTCGATCTTGAGAAGGCGGGCCTTTTTCCAGCGCTGAGCTGAAAATCTCTCGAACTTACATCGGAACCTGAGCACTCGACTCTAAGTCGCATGCCCTTGCCTGCCTGCGTTCATCTTCGCGGAGAGGCTACGGCTTACGACTAGCTTCGTTCTCGTGCGTCCATGGAGATTGCCCGTCCAACATGTTTCAACTTAGAGAGGAATAAAAGAAATGTTTAAGAACCTTGTTATCATCGCGATGCTGTCCACCGCAGCCTTTGCACAAGATGCAGCAAAGCCAGCGAACGGGGCCAATGCCCGCAAGCCAGCACGCACGAAAACACTGACGAATGCCGAGTTTGACGCCTATCTTGCACATCCCGAGAAGGTGCTTCTGGTGGACGTGCGGCGGCCGGATGAAGTGTCAACCATCGGCGGATTTCCCGTCTATCTCAGCATTCAGATCAAGGATCTCAAGGATCATCTCAAGGAGATTCCGAAGGACCGTGGGATTATTACCGTCTCGAATCATGCGGCTCGCGCGGGCGCGGCAGGAGATGTACTCGACGACGCCGGCTTCAAGGTGCTCGGCGCGGTCGGAGCCGATACCTATCAGTTGGATGGAGGCAAACTCGCGGTGAAGATCCCCGTTCCACCTCCGCCTCCGGCCGGCGGCGGCGTGCGTGCAGCGGGTGCCGCGGCCCACTAGGACGATGAAGAATATCTATCTCACTTACATAGCTGCTACATGTGCGGTTGTGATCGCTGGTGGCGCCGCAACCTGCAAAGCTCAGACGCTGGTTACTCAGAAGTCATTGTCGACAGAAGCTGCGTTGATAGTCGCACAAGGGGCGCTCGACAAGTGCCATGCTGATGGCTACCGGGTGAGCCTGACTATTCTGGATAACAGCGGTCTGGTCAAACTTCAGGTGCGTGGGGATGGAACCGGTCCCCACACACTGGAACATAGCCGTCGCAAGGCCTATACGGCGCTCACCTTCAAGCGCGCCTCGGGCGAGACCGCGAAGGCCTGGGCTGCGGCTACAACGCCTCCTCCGGTCATTGAAGGAACGGTCGGCGCCCAAGGTGGCGTGCCGATCAAGGCCGGGAGCGAGTTCATCGGCGCCGTCGGAGTCAGTGGCGCGCCGGGCGGAGAAAAAGATGAAGCGTGTGCTGTCGCGGGTATTGCGAAGATAGCTGACTTATTGAAGTAATACGAGCTTATTGTAGCTCGCTCACTCGTATAGCGTATTCAGCGCGGTGATCGATGTGCCTACGCAGCAGGATGTTGTGCCGCTGCGTAAGCGTTGCATCGCCGCGCGAGGAGAGCCGCGCTCAATTTCATGGGGTTGATCGATGATCCGCCGCCGTTCGCAAGCAAGACCCCATCGACGATGGGTGTAGGGAGAGGTTCGATGTCTAAGAAGCATATGCTTTCCGCATCCGCGCTGGCGCTGTTTGCCGTAAGCGCATCCGCGCAGGTCGCGACGGATGCCGTGATTACCGGCACGGTGACGGACTCGACGCAACGCGCCATGGACGGAGCGACGATCACCGTTCGCGACGTCTCCACCGGCGTAACCGTAACCTCAAAGACCAATAGCCAGGGACAGTACCGCACGCCGCCTCTCAAGATCGGCGAATATACAGTTGAAATTCAAAGCGCAGGCTTTCGTCATTCGATTGAGAACGGAGTGCATCTCGACATCGGTGCTATCCGGCAGATCAACGCTGTGCTCACGCCTGGAGACGTCAGCGAGGTTGTCGAGGTAAAGGCGACGACCGAAGAGTTGCTCCAGCGGTCCGATTCCACCGTGGGCACTGTGATCACGACCCAGCAGATTGAAGAGCTTCCACTCAACGGCGGCAGCAACGGTCGCGACTATCTGCAACTCGGAACGCTCTCCGCTGGAACGACTCCGGGTAACTCCAGCGGCGGCATCAGCATCGGCGGACAGGCAAGCGCGCAGGCTGCATTTCTGCTCGACGGCATCGACAATAACAACCAGCAGATCCTTACCAGCCACGATGGACAAAAAGAGGTCATCAAGCCTTCGGTCGACGCTATCAGCGAGTTCAAGGTTGTTACAACGAGTTACTCGGCGGAGTATGGACGCTCATCCTCGGGCGTGGTCAGCGTGAATACAAAGTCCGGTACGAATGCGATTCACGGCAGCGCGTATGAGTTCATCCGCAACGATGCTGTGGACGCTCTGCCCGACTTCACCCAGGGCAAGCCCCCGTTCAAGTACAACGACTTCGGAGGCACCGTCGGAGGGCCGATCAGGAAGGACCGGACCTTCGTCTTTGGCGACGTGGAGTTCTTCCGTCTGCGCTCCGCGGTAACGACCTACGCCCTTGTGCCGACCGATGCACAGAAGAGCGGTCAATTCTCCTCCGCCATCTACGATCCTGCGGGCGGGTATACGATCTCCGGCACGACAGTCACTCGGTCGACGCAGTTTAGCGGCAACCAGATTCCCAGCGGCCGCATCGATCCCATTGCCAGCAACGTGCTTAAGTATTATCCCGAGCCGAACGGTTCCTTCGGCGCCAACAACTACTATTACAACAAGAACACCGGCACGAATAACTACCGCTGGGACGCGCGCATCGACGAGATTCTGACCGGCAAGCAGAGTATCTTCGGTCGATATAGCTCCGAGCAGAACGCAGGAGCTATCTCCGCCCTGCCCGCCTTGAACGGTCAATACTTCTCCGGCTCTGGCGCGCAGACCGTCGATGCGCAGGCATTCGTCGTCGGCTACAACGTGCAGTTTTCGCCGAATATTCTCGGCAATATTCGCGCTGGCTGGAACAGCATCAAGTGGGTGAACAATTTCCCGAACCAGAGCTTGACCGGCGTCGGTGTTCCAGGCGTAGCCGCGACGGCGCCTGGCTTCACCGAGATCACGGTCACCAACTTTCAGACCATTGGCACAAGCAATGTTCCCAATGCCGACGATAGCGAGAACCGCGAAGTCGCGGCCGCCATCCTATGGACAAAAGGCGCCCATACCCTGCAGTTCGGGTGGCAGGAGTACTGGCTCCAGACCAACTTCAATAGCTCCCAGTTGACCAGCGGCATCTTCGACTTCAATGGGCAGTACACAGCCAAGTCGCCGACCGCCACGCCCAGCAACGATCAGCACTTCGCGGACCTTCTTCTTGGGCTGACCGATAAGAAGCAGCTATCGAGCCCATCCATCATCAACTTCCGGTCGCCTTATAGCCATTTCTATGTGCAGGACGACTGGAAGGCCAGCCATAGCCTGACGCTCAACTTAGGCGTTCGTTATGAACTGAGCCCGCCGGCGGTGAGTAAGTTCAACTCGATCGCCAACTTCGATGAAGACTCCGATCCATCCAACCCGCAACTGATCTACGCGGGCGAGTATGGCAATAGCCGCGCACAGCGCGCTCTGCAGAACGTGAACTACACCAACGTCGCGCCGCGTGTGGGCTTTGCCTTCAGCCGGCCGAACAGCAAGACCGTATTGCGCGGCGGATATGGCATCTTCTATTCGAACGCCATTACGATCGGCGGCATGCAGTCGATGGAAAACAACCCACCCGTCAATCAACTGCGTCTGGCGACATCCCCGAGTTCCTATATCCCGACGCAGTTTCAATACCTCCAGAATGGCTTCGCTGCCGGCGCTCTTTCATTGACCAACGCCAATGGAGCTACGGGGGTATCGCTGGTCTCCTTCGATCGGCATGCAGCCATACCTATCGACCAATCGTGGAACCTCAACGTGCAGCGCGCTCTGCCTTATGGCATTGTGGCGGAGGTTGGATACTACGGCAATAAGTTCGACCATAACTGGTGGCAGGTCGATGGCAACCCCGCGCCGGCAACACCGACGACGCTCTTACCCGCTGCCGGCATCAACGCCAACCGCTTGTATAAGACGACCACGATCCCGAATGTCCCGGGCAACCCGACCATTGGACTCGGCACGGTCAGCCGTGTCTGGAAAGAGGGCTGGAGCCAGTACAACGCCTTGCAGGCAAAGGCGGAGAAGCGCTACGCACGCGGTGTAACCTTCATCGCCTCGTATGCCTATTCGAAGACGCTGGGCGTAGGCGACGTGGCCGACTTTCAGGACCCGACCAACATCCGGGCCGAGCGCGCTGTGATGAACACCGATATGCGCCACCACTTTGTTGGCAGCGCGGTTTATCCTCTACCCTTCGGACACGGTCAGTTAGTCGGCGATAGCTGGAACCGCTGGCTGGATGGCGCGTTCGGCGGATGGAGCATCAGCCCGATCCTCACCGCAAGCTCTGGGCAGCCACTCAACCTGACCGAGTCGAAGAATCCCTCGAACAGCGGCGGCACCGCAGATCGCCCCAATATTGTTGGCGATCCCCGCGCCAAGGTCAACGCAAGCGGAACCCCGACGGCGACTCCGAACCAGTGGTTCAACACGAGCGCCTTCGCGGTTCAGGCCTCGGGCACTTACGGCAACGCACCGCGCAACGCAATCGTCGGACCGGGAATCCTGAATCTGGACGCCGGCATTCACAAGACGCTGGCCATCCGTGAGCGGTTCCAGGCGCAGCTTCGCCTTGAGTCCTTCAATGTGACCAACAGCCCTCACTACGGCACCCCGGGTCTGAATGTCCAATCGCCGACGACGCTGGGTGTAATCACCACGGTGACCGGTAACCCGCGTCAGAACCAACTCGCCATCAAGCTCTTGTTCTAGCGGTCGGTCGACGGTCGCCGCCTGGGGCCGTCGCCGCAAACACTTTGAGGATAACTCGATGCCAGTCTTACAACATTTTTGCGAGTGGGTTTACACCACGCACCTCTCTACTTCGATACGGCAATCGCCTTATTCATTTCCACTGATCGAGACGATTCATACCGTCGGCATCGGAGGCGTCGTGGGCACGGTTGCGATCCTCGATCTAAGGCTGCTGGGTTGGATCATGAAAAAGGAGCCTGTATCTCGCATCGCGCGGCAGGTCTTGCCATGGACATGGGCTGGCTTCGCTGTCATGTTCGTCACCGGATTGCTGCTTTCGATCGCGGAATCCCAGACGAATTACTACAATCTTGCGTTTCGGATTAAATTGCTGCTCCTGCTCTTGGTTGGCATCAACCCATTGATCTTCCATCTGACGATCTATCGCAAGGTCAATACCTGGGACGTCGCCAATGTCACGCCGCTGCGTGCCCGACTTGCCGCGATCAGCTCTCTTGTTCTGTGGGCTGGCATCATCGTTGCCGGTCGCCTCATCGCCTACGTGAACACCTAGACCACTTACTCGATGCCGCGATCGCCGCGGCGAAAGGCGCCCTCTTCATGTTGTTACTTCAACTAAGTCGCTGGCTGGGCCACACTCACTTAGGCGTGTACATCCGCGACTCGTCCTATGCATTTCCGGCTATTGAGATTGTTCATCTTCTTTTTCTTGCGATCTTCGGCGGCGCTATTCTGCTGGTCGATCTGCGCTTCCTCAACCTTGGGTTCAAGACGCAGTCGACGTCGGAGGTCGCGCGCGAGCTGCTGCCCGTCACCGTCGTCGGCGTGATCGGTATGTTCCTCTCGGGTCTGTTGATGTATGCCGGTGGAACGATGCGTTACTACCACAACCCCGCATTTCAGGCGAAGATGGCGTTCTTTATCCTCGCCTTGCTGGTTCACTTCACGCTGCAGGTCGGCGCTGCTCGCAATATTGCCAACGAGGGTGGAGGCGGCCGTCTGTTGAAGATCGGCGCGGTGGCTTCCTTGCTGCTCTGGGTTTCGGTGGGCTTCGCCGGACGCGTGATCGGCTACGTATAAGAGCAGGCGCGGATATTCCAAGGCGGATAGGCGCCAAAGTTTTGTTTTATAACTCAACCTCAACCATGCAACAAGGAGACAACATATGAAGAAGCTACTTATGGGCGCGGCTCTCGCTCTGGGCATCGTCACTGTATCGGCCGTGCCGGCCTTTGCTCATCACTCGTTCGCCGCGGAGTACGATGCGAGCAAGCCCATCACCCTGCACGGCAAGCTGACCAAGCTGTCGTGGGTCAATCCGCATGGCTGGATCTATGTCGAGGTGAAGAACCCCGATAACACCTCGACGAACTGGGCTGTGGAGTTCGGCGGTCCGAACGCATTGCTGCGCCGCGGCCTGCGCGAGACCGACTTCCCCCTGGGCATCGAGCTGACCGTGAACGGCTATCTCGCGAAGAACGGCGCGAAGATCATCAACGGCACCTCTGTAAAACTGCCCGATGGCCGCAGCCTCTTCACCGGCTCGCTCGGCACCGGCGCGCCCGGCGATCCCGGCGCACAGTAACGCTTCACGGACGAATTGCGAAAGGGAAGTCATGATCTTCAGCAGGACCCACTGCCTCACTCTGCTTGCCGGCGCTTTGCTGGTTGTCTCCGCCTCGGGGCAATCGGCAAAGCCCGCGGTCTCGCCACGCGCGCCGGCGATTCCGCGACTTTCCGACGGCAAGCCCAACCTCAACGGTATCTGGCAATCGATCGGAGGCGCCGATGCGGACCTTCAGGATCACGCCGCCGACCGCTATAACCCGGGCGCGCAGAGCGTCGTCGACGAGCATACGATCCCCTATCTGCCCGACGCTCTCAAGACGCGCGACGACAACCGCGCCCAGCGCAGAACCCTCGACCCTGTAACGGCCAAGTGCAACTTGCCCGGCGTGCCACGCCTTACCTACGCGCGCAACCTGCCCTTCCAGATCTTTCAGTTGCCCAAGGGCGACAAGATCACCGTGCTCTATGAGTATGCGGAGGCGCATCGCTTCTTCTACACCAATGGAACGCCGCATCCGCCCGGCCACATCAACTGGTATCTGGGCGATTCGCGCGCGAAGTGGGAAGGCGACACGCTGGTGGTCGACTCCATCGATTTCCTCGATGGCCTTTGGCTCGATCACGCAGGGGACTATACCAGCGACCAGCTCCACGTGGTCGAACGCTACAAGCTCATCGATGCCGATCATATCGACTACAAGGTCGAGATCGACGATCCCAAGGTCTATTCCAAGCCCTGGCACATCGACATCACGCTCTACCGGCGCACGGAGAAGGACTTCCAGCTTCTGGACTACGTCTGCTATGCCTTCCCCTATGAGAAGTACTACCCGTAGCCGACGGCCTTCGAAATGCAACGCAATGCGACAGGAGAGTTCCAAGTGAATACGAGATATACGCATCAAGCCGTGGCGCTGGCGCTGGTTGCGACCTGCATGCCCGCCTTCGCGCAGTCGCCGGCCAGGCCGGCAGTGGAGGCAACCCCCTGGAAGCCCGCGCTTCTGAGCGACGGCCAACCCAACGTGCAGGGCACGTGGACCGCCGTTTACTACGGCATGGGCTGCCTGACCAATCCCACCAACGGCGACGTGAACTGCGTGCCGCCTCCCGGTCCTAGACCGGCTGCGGGAACCGCAAACGCTGGCGGTCCACCGTCGGTCGACCCTACCACGGGCAAGGCGCCCGGACAGCGTGGCAACGGCAATCCGCCCAGCATCGTGAACGCGCAGCCCGACGGCAATCGCGCAGGCGGCGGACGCCAGCGCCCCGCAACTGGAACCGCCGCTGCCTATACCGACGATGCTCCGCCGCCAGCCGCCGCGCGAGCCCCAAGGTCTCGCAACGCGCCGAGCCGCATCATCGACACGCCGAACTACGATATCCCTTACACGCCGGAGGCTCTCGCTCACCAGCAGGATCTCTTCGCTCATTACTATGAGTTCGCGCGTTATGGAGACATCGATCCGCAACAGCGTTGCTGGCCGCTCGGCGCGGTGCGTCAGTTCACCTGGCACGACGTCAAGCTGGAGCAGTATCCCGGCTATGTGGTCCTCATCTTCGCGGGCGCCGAGGTATACCGCATCATCTATCTCGACAACCGCCCGCACATCGGAAACGGCCTGAAGCTGTGGATGGGCGACTCGCGCGGCCACTGGGAAGGGACGACCCTCGTCGTCGACACCACCAGCAACAACGCCAAAGGACGTCTCAGCCGCGCGGGAGACTTCTCCAGCGACAAGGTCCACTACACCGAGCGCTTCAAGTTCACCAGCTTGAACACGCTGCGCTACGAGGCGACCTTCGACGATCCATCCGTCTACACGCGGCCCTGGACCTTCGCCGTCGACGAGAAGCGCGGCTTCTTTGGCGGCGATGGCGGTGTCCCCAACGGCGCCGTCACCCAGGAATCGCAGGCGAAGTTCGAGCTCTGGGAAGAGGCCTGCCAGGAGGGCCTGATCCCCGGTGGCAACGATGTTCCGGGCCTGCCTACCATTCCGGCCGAGTACACGAACCGGTAGCTCATCCCGGCGGCGGCTCCATCTGGGTGAGTCGCCGCTGAGACCGACGATCAAACGAAAGGAAGCAACGATGTCCAGAATCAGACTCTTTGTGCCCGCGCTGACTCTTCTGGCTGCGAGTGCGCTTCATCGCCTGCACGCGCAGCAGCTTCCACTTGCTCCCGGAGTGGAGAAGCTTTGTTCCATCGAATTCGACAAGGATGAACGCCGTCCCGCGCGTGTGGAAGACCAGGCGCTGCCGTGTCTCGAGCAGGCCGCGAAGAAGTTGCGGGACACGCCCGGCATCAAGCTGGTGCTCGTAGGCGTCGCTCACCCTCTCTACGATCACGCCGAGAAGGAGAACGGTCTGGAGCGCATGCATGAAGACCCCACCGGTCTCGACGTGCGCTTCAGCGATGTGGCCGCCTATCGCACCGTCAACACCAAGGCTTACCTCACGCAATTTCTACAGGCAGATCCAGCGAGGATCATCCCCACGACCGACGAATACACGCTTGCCCGGCGCGTCATCGTCTACACAGTGCCCGGCGACGCCGACTTCAACCATAACTACACGAAGACGACCCCGATCAACGAGTCGAAATGCACCATCAAGCCCTGCCCGATTCTCACCGAGGATGTTCTGACTCCGCAGCCGCGCGGCAAGATCGTTGCGGCTTCGCCCACGGCGAAGGCTCATTAGAGCCGATTGCCCTGGGATAATACCTTGCCGTTGCTCGCCCTGCTAAGCGCCTGAAGGCAATTCGGCCAGAAGAGCGAATTGCCTTCAGGTATGCGGCGCCCGCGCTCAAGGTCTGTCATCCTGAGCGCAGCGAAGGACCTGCTTGCGCATTTGCTCTTGCATCTGTGGCAAGAGCAGGATCGTCTTCTAACTCCCCTTCGTCAAGAAGATCGCCTTGCCCGCAACGGTCAGTAAGATCTCGGTTCCACCCGGCTGCACAGTCTTGAGATCGAGCGTGGCTCCAATGCGATCGGCCCGTTCACGAATGGACGAGAGGCCGTAGTGCCCATCCTTGCCCTCTTTGAGAACCTGCGGTTCGATGCCTTTGCCGTTGTCCATGATGCGAAGAGTCAGGTCCTGCGCATAACGCAACTGAACCGTCAGTAGAGTCGCGTCCGCATGCATGCACGCGTTGCGAATCGCCTCGTACGCGATGCGAAAGATCTCGTCGCGCACGATCGGGTGCATGTCGCGCGCGCTGCCTTCGACGGTGAAGTCGACCTGCATGCTGCTGCGCACGCACTCCGCTATCGCCATACGAATCGCCCCGGCAAGATCGTTGGTCTCGGTGTTCGAGGTATGCAACGCCTGGAGTGCGCCACGACCCTCGGCCACCGCCCGCCCCAGCCACTCGGAGAGCTGTTGCAGCGTAGTCTTCATCCCGGCCATATCGGTGGAGCGTTCGAGCGCCTGATCCGTGGCGAACTTGCTCGCCTGAATGGTCTGCAGCAGCGTGTCGTGCAGGTCGCGCGCCAGCCGCGCCCGCTCCTCCAGCCGCTCGTTGAAGCGCAGGCGCAACGCCGTCGCGAGCTGCTCCATCCGGAACCGGTACGCGCCCCAGCCGGCGATCAAGAGCAGCACACCGCAGAGCGTCCGAAACCACATGGTCTGGTAATAGGCCGGCAGCAGCGTCAGGCCGATACTCGCGCCCGCATCGCTCCACACGCCGTCGTTGTTGCACGCCGTCACGTGCATGCGGTAGTGGCCCGGCGGCAGGCCCGTGTAGAACAACTGGCGGCGAGCTCCGGCCTCCTGCCAGTCCTTGTCGTAGCCCTCCAGCCTGTATCGAAACCGCACCCGCTCCGGCACGGAGAGGCTGAGCGCTGTGTAGTCGATCTCCAGGTTCCGCGTATGTTTTGGCAGAACTGCATCCTTCCAGCCCGGAAACGTCTGCCCATTGGCTGCCACGGAGGTGATCGTCACGGGCGGCTGCAGCCGGTTCCGCCGCTCGGCCAGCGTCCGCGGGTCCAGGCTTGCCACGCCTTTGGTTGTGGCGAACCAGAGCTTTCCATCGCGCGCCTCCGCCAGCGACGGCTCCGGCAGTCTATCCCCCGAGAAGCCCGGCAGGCCGTCCAGCGTATCGAAGTGTTCCGTGGCTGGCCCCTGTACCGGATCGCGCAGCCAGTTCGCCAGCGCCGGCGCCGCAATATGCGTAATGCCCGAGAAGCCATTGATCCAGAGCTCGCCGTTCGCTGTCTCCCGAATGCCCGAGACGCGTCCCACGGGATTGGCGCCCTTCCAGCGCATCGGGTGGAACTGCCCGCCGGAGAAAAGGTCGATCCCTCCGCGTCCCGCCAGCCAGACACGATTGCCCCGCGCCGACATCGTCGCCGGAGAGATATTGTGCTGCCCGCTGGGATAGGAGAACCGCTCGAACGCGCCGCCATCCCACTTCACGAGGCTGTCGGAGAACGCAAACCAGACGTTGCCGGCCTCATCCGAGGTCATCGCTCCCAGCACCGCGATCTTCTTCTTTAACTCCCGGTTCTGGTTCACCCATGCGCCATGCACCATCCGGTAGGTCAGGCCGTTGGTGGTATAGATCCACGGGTCGTTGTTTCGGTCGACCTCCAGCGCGACGACCGGTTGCTCGTCGCCCGCAGGGCCGGGTATCTGGATGAATCCATCGCCGGACGACCGCCATACGGCCGAGCTTCCGGCTACCCCGGCCCAGATGACTCCGTTGCGGTCGCGGCGGAGGCAGGTCAACCGCGCGATCTCCGGGAAGCTCTTCGCGACGCCATCCGGCGCCACGCGGGTCAACGGCATCATGCGGCTTCCGACCCACACCGAGCCATCCGCTCCCGTCGCCACGCCAAACTCGTGCTCCTGGGCATGGGGCAGCGGCAGCTCCCGCAGCAGCGAGGCGCGCAGCTTGTCCAGCCCGGAGTTCGTCCCAACCCACACCGTCCCTTCCCGGTCGATCAGCAAGGCGGAGATGCCGTCGGAGGTGAGCCCCTGGGCCTGGGTGAAGCTCTCCACCGGCGCTGCGTCGAGCACGGACGAGGCCGCGGCGACCGCGCTTGCGGCAAACTGGCTGACGCCCTCGGCCGTCACCGTCCACAGCGAGCCGTCGTTCGCGAAGGCGAAGTTTCGTGACGACGGCGCGGCCGTTCGTGCGGACGCGCGCGTGTCTTTTTCCTGGACGCCGCGCGTCAGGAGCCTGAGGCCGCCGTCGTCCGCGATCCAGATTCTTCCCACCGCATCCTGCCGGATCGCGATGGCCGTTCCCTGGGCCTCGACTCCGCTCCCGGCGGGCCGGAAGACGGATTGATCTTTGCTCTTCGAAAGTAGAATCCCCGACTGCGACACGACCCAGATGGTGCGTTCGCGATCGATGAACATGGCCCTCGGCAGGCCGCCGGGATAGCCGTTCTTCGGCCCCATCAGCTCGCAGCTCGAACCGTGCAGATGGGCAAGACCGCTGGTCGATTCGAACCACAGCGACTCGGCGCCGTCTTCGGCGACCATCCCGCCGATCAGCCCCGCCGGTGTGCAGCGCCGGTCCGGGTAGACGGTCAGCGCGCCGTCCTTCCAGCGCAGGGTTCCCGCGCTGCGCGTGGTCAACCAGATGCCGCCCGTGGAGGGCGCGTAGGCCGACAGGATATCGCCATCCTGAACCGCGCCGAAGGTAGCCTGCTCGACCGACTCGAACCGTACGCCGTCGAAGCGCAGAACGCCACGCGAGGTGGTCAGCCAGAGAAAGCCGTCCGTGGTCTGCTGGATGTTGTAGACCGCTCCAAGGCCATCGTCCGATGTCCAGGCAGTATGGCGGAGTTGCGAAACCGGGCCGACCTGAGCCCATGCGGCGATTGGGGCGAGCATCGCCGCGAGAAGAACGACGCGCCGCCGCCACCCGGACCGGTGTTCTCTGCGCGCGATCTCCCGTAAAGCTCTCATACTCTCCCTGAATACCTGCCAACAGGCCGGTACTGACAACCGGCTCCGATCGGCTCCGGAGGCAGTTCTTCCTTTCGTCGTGTTCGCGATGGGGGGAACCTGGCCTGTGTGATCCTATTTTGCGATACTTTGCCGGTCCGGCGATATGCTTTTTGAGCATGGATGCACCAAACTGAGCCGGGGAGCCTTCGCTATGTTCTATAGATTACAGAAGGAGGAGGGCAGCGTGGCCTTCAGCTCCAGAAGCAGGGCGGACGAGGCGGGCGCCGTCTGTCCGCTCACCGCTAAAGATCGATATACCCGCGACGGACGCCGATGATAACGGCGCCGGTCCGGTCGTTCGCATCGAGTTTGGAGAGAATATTCTTGATGTGATTCTTGACTGTATGCTCGGCGATGCTCAGATCGCAGGCGATCAGCTTGTTCGGACTGCCCTTGGCGAGGCCGCGCAGCACGTCCAGCTCTCGCGGCGTCAATGCGTCGTCCCCGGCATGCTGCGCCAGTTGCAGCGCAATCTCCGGCGGAATCCGTCGTTCGCCTGCGTTGACCCGGCGGATCGTATCGATCAGCTCCGTTCGCAAGGTGTCTTTGAGGAGATACCCCACCGCGCCGGCCTTGAACGCGCTCAGCACCTTGATATCGCCCGCCCAGGTCGTCAGCACGACGATGCGCGCGCGTGGGAACTCCGACCGGATGGCGACGATCGCCTCCAGCCCGCCGACCTTCGGCATGCGAAGATCCATCAGCGTGACATCCGGCCGGTGAAGACGGAAGTATTCGATCGCCTGCTGGCCGTCGGCGGCCTGCGCCACAACCGCCATATCGCTCTGTGAACTGATCTCCGAGGTGATCCCGGCCGTCATGAGCGGATGGTCGTCTACTGTCATGACGCGGATGAATCGTCTGCCGATCATTGAACCCTCCCGGACAATCGGACCGGCGCACCGGTCTTCTTGCAACTTGATGATTACCTCTAAGTGCCTTCGATGATAGCTCGGAATCGGCAAGCGGAACCCCTCCAAAAGGGCTATCTTCGGCAGTTCCAATCGAGCATTGTTGAAACATTCCCCCGCCAGTAGCCTGACCTGACTCGCCTGAAGGCAGGGGAGCGCGTGTGCGGGGTATCGAGCCTCTCCGCTGAACTCTCTACCTGCAAGCCGCGAGGGTGATCCATGTTGAGGCGCTGTGCGACGATCGCAACGAGAATCCTGCTCGCCTTTTCTCTGCTGAGCTGGCGCTTCAAGGCGTTGCTGGCGTTGCTGTTTCTTGTGGGCCTGTGGCTGCTCTATCTGCGGCGCGTCCGGCGGGAGATCGCAAAGGTTCAGGCGCGTCTCTACGCGCGATTCGCGGAGCGGGAGCGGATGGCGCGCGATCTTCACGACAGCTTCTTCCAGGGAATTCAGGGCCTGTTGCTCAGCATTCAATCGGCCTGCCGGAGACTGCCCGAGGGCGATCCCACCCGGTCGGCTCTCGAAGGCGCGCTGGCGCAGTCCGACGGCGTGATGTTGCAGGGAAGGGCGCTGGTATCCAATCTCCGCGTACGGCCGCGCCACGCGCACGATCTGGCGGTTCAGTTGGAGGCGGCGGCGAATGAGTTCGCTCACCACCCCGCGCCGGAGTTCCGGCTTGTCGTGCGCGGTCAACCGCGAGACCTGAACCCGCACGTCTGCGAAGAGCTCTATCAACTTGGCCGCGAGGCTCTCGATAACGCGTACCGCCACGCCCACGCCCGCCTGATCGAGGCAGCGATCGACTATCGGCCCGACAACCTGCGGCTGGCCGTCAGCGACGACGGCGTAGGCATCGACAGCAAAATCCTCTCCGGCAGCGGCGTGGAGAACCACCGGGGCATGCAGAGAATGGAGGAGCGCGCCGCAAGGATTGGAGCTGCCTATCGCGTGCTGAGCAGCCCCGGCTCGGGAACGATCGTGCAGGCGTATATCGCATCCCGGCTCGCCTATCCGTCCCGCGCGCGTGCTGAATGGAGGCGCTTCCTGGACCTCTTCCGGACAAAGGATCTGGAGGACTAGCGTGGGGGATCTGGAGGATTAGAGCGGGTTATCCAGCAACCCAAAATGCTTGTCCTCCTGAGCGAAGCGAAGGATCTGCTTTAGCTTTTGCCTGTTTTGCTTGTTCTAAAGGAGCGAACTGCAACCGGCTGGCCCTATTGAGCGAGATTCTCCGAGTCCTCCAGAGTCTGTTTCGATCCGGGAAGACGTGTTTTCCTTGGAACCGGTCACAACTCCGAACCGCCGCACTCGTTCGAGTCTCAGGCTCCGGTATCGAATGCGGATCTGCTCTCACGGCCATGGATCGCTCTTTCAAACATTGAAAAGGAGAACGTATGTCTGAGCTCACGAATAAAGTCGCACTCGTCACCGGTGGTTCACGCGGTATTGGCGCAGCGATCGCAAAACGTCTTGCGGCGGATGGGGCCAGCGTCGCCATCACCTATGCCAAGGACGCAACCTCCGCCTCGGCGGTCGTCGAAGCGATCAAGCAGACCGGCGCCAAAGCCATCGCCATCAAGGCCGACGGCGGCGATACGGCAGCGGTCCGCGCCGCGGTCGAGGAGACGGTCAAGACCTTCGGCCAGCTCGACATCCTCGTCAACAACGCCGGCACCGCCATCCCGAAGCCCTTCGCCGAGACCACCGAGGAGGACATCGAGCATGTGCTCAACCTCAACATCCGTGGCGTTCTGGTCGCCACGCAGCAGGCGTTGAAGCACCTGAAGAGCGGCGGCCGTATCATCATGATCGGCTCGTGCGTCGGCGAGCGGGTGATCGCGCCGGGGCTGGTCTCCTACTCGGCCACCAAGGGCGCGGTGAAGATGTTCACCCAGGGTCTGGCCCGCGAGATCGGCGCCACCGGCATCACGGTGAACAACGTGCAGCCCGGGCCGATCGACACCGATCTGAACCCCGCCGACGGCGACTGGGCTGTATCCCAGAAGGCGGCAACCTCGCTTGGCCGTTATGGTCACGTCGATGAAGTGGCGGCTCTGGTCGCGTTCGTCGCCAGCCCCGCGGCCTCTTACATCACCGGTACGAACCTCACCGTGGACGGCGGTACAAACGCCTAGCTGTCGCCGCCTGGGTGGAGAGCCAGCGGCGAGTGGCTGGCTCTCCACGAGAATTTCAAATCGTTTTGCAACGTACGAAAAAGGGGGGAACACGATGACGCTCGAAGGTAAAACTGCGCTTGTCACGGGAGCGTCGCGGGGCATCGGCCGCGCCACCGCGCTGGCCCTGGCCCATGCCGGCGCTCATGTACTGGTTCACTACGGCCGTTCCGCCGAAGAGGCCGAGGCCGTCGTCGCCGAGATTCGCGGCAGCGGGCGACGGGCCGACGCTGTGCAGGCGGATCTTGCGGCCGCCGAGGGGCCGGGCCTGCTCGCAGGCAGCGTGCGGTCGATCGTCGGCGACCGGCTGGACATACTGGTTGCGAACGCCGGCGTCAGCAAGTCCGCGCGCCTCGCCGACTACAAGCCCGAGGACCTCGATACGCTCTACGCCACCAACGTAAAAGGCCCGTTCTTCCTCGTGCAGGAGCTGCTGCCGTTACTGGGCGAAGGCTCGAACATCGTCGCGATCACCTCTGTCGTGGCCGGCTCGGTGGTGGGCGTCCCCGCGCTTGAAAACCCATCGATTCTTGCCTACGCCTCGACCAAGGGCGCCCTCGAAACCCTGGTCAGGAACTGGGCTGCGATCCTTGGGCCCAAGGGCATTCGCGTCAACGCCGTCGCGCCCGGCGTCATCGACACCGACATGTCGAACTTCACCAAGACCGAAGCGGGAAGAAACGTCGCCCTCGGCATGCAGGCGCTGAAGCGGCTGGGCAAGCCCGAGGATGTCGCCGATGTCGTCGCCTTCCTTGCGTCCGATGGCGCACGCTGGATCACCGGCGCCAGCATCCCCGTGGACGGCGGAACGAAGCTCTAACCGGGCTTGCCTTGAGAGGGCGGGACTTTGAATCTTTCATCGCATGTGGAATGGGGTGCTGATACCATGGATTTCGCACACCAAGGGTGCACCCCGTCCGCGGAAAGGGATCATCCCACCTTTGCTCCTTCGAACGACCATAACCCACTCTCTTCTCGCCCGGCGAAGCGGATCGCGGGCTCTAAAGAAGGAGTGAGCCATGTCTTCAGAACCGTCTCTGCGGGAATTGCCCGCACGCCCCAGCCTCGAACATCTCAAGCATCAGGCCCGCACGCTGCAGCGTGAAGGCCTCGCCGCCGACGCCCTTGCGATCGCGCGCTTTGCCGCCTGCGGTATCGCGTCCCCGCTGCCGAAGCTCGCCGATGCGCTCCACGTCATCGCACGCGAGTACGGCTTTGCCACCTGGCCCGCGCTCAAGCTGCATGTCGAGGTCGCCTCGGAAGACCCCGCCGCCGCCCTCGCCGCCGCGCTCAAGGCGCTCGACGCGAAGCTCGTGCGCCAGGTCCTCGCGCGTCATCCGCAACTGCGCGCCACGCTCGATGAGCCGCTGCCCGGCCTCAGCTTCGACACGCCTGCCCTCGTCTTCGCCGCCATGCGCCAGAGCCGCGAGATCGTCGAGGCTCTGCTCGAAGCCGGCGCCAGCATCGACCAGCGCACCCGCTGGTGGGCCGGCAGCTTCGGTGCGCTCGACTTCGCCAACCCGGAGCTCTCGGCATGGCTGATCGCGCGGGGCGCCACGGTGGACATCCACGCCGCATCGCGGCTCGGCCTGATCGACCGAGTCCGCGAGCTGCTGGCCGCCGACCCGCAGCTCGTCCACGCACGCGGCGGCGACGGCCAGCTTCCGCTCCACTTCGCCGCCACGGTCGAGATTGCGGCCCTGCTCCTCGACCATGGCGCGGAGCTCGACGCGCGCGACATCGACCATGAATCCACCGCCGCGCAGTACCAGGTCTCGATCGCCGACCCCGGCGACGGCATGCCGCGCTACCGGGAGGCCGGCGGCGGCCACATGGTCGCGCGCTACCTCGTCGAGCGCGGCGCCCAGACCGACCTGCTCATGCTCTCGGCCCTCGGGGATCTCGCTCGGGTCGAAGCCATCCTCAACGAAGACCCCGAGTGCGTCCGCATGACGGTGAGCGAGCGCTTCTTCCCCAAGCGCGATCCCAAATCTGGCGGCTGCATCTACTTCTTCGGCTTCGGCTGGACGAAGTCGCCGCAGATGCTCGCCCACCAGTTCGGCCATACGGCGGTCTACGACCTGCTGATGCAGCGCAGCCCGCTCTGGCTGCGGCTCGCGCAGGCGGCCGAGGTGGGAGACGAACCACTCGTCGAACGCATCGTCCAACATCACCCCACGCTTTGTGCGAAGCTCACCCCGGCCGCGGCACGCCGTCTAGTCGGCATCGCCGTGCGGGGCAATACACGCGCTCTGGCTCAACTGCTCGCGCTTGGCTGGCCCGCGGACGCGCGGCTCGAAAACAACCAGACCGCGCTGCACTACGCCGCCTGGCACGGTAATCTTGCCATGGTCCGCGACCTGCTCGCGTACAACGCGCCGGTCAACGTCTTCGAGGCCGAGCATGGCGGCAGCCCGCTCGGCTGGACGCTGCATGGCTCGATGAACAGTTGGCTGCGCGACAAGGGCGACTATCCCGCCGTCGCCCATGCGCTGCTGGCCGCCGGAGCCCAGATCCCCAAACCCGAAGGACCGGTTGAAGCCGCCGAGGAGGTTCTCGCCGTCATCCGCCAGCACACGCCCTGATCTTCGACCCGCGTATGGGTCGCCGCCAGCGTCCCATACGCGATCAGCAGAGGCAGGGTTCGATCATTCAGGCGTCTGAAGCGGAGACGCCTTCGGGCGCCGTCCGCGCTTCACAACGGGCACAACTCTTTCCACATCCGGCCGTCCCTCGTGCAGTATCTTCACCTTGGCCGCCGCCACCGCGTCCCGCTGCGTGTCGGCCATTTCCTTCGGCGCACCCAGCACCACGCGCGCCGCGCCGTTCAGAATTCGCCGCAACGGCCAGCCGCCGTCTGGATTCGGCAGAAAGACCTCGCCCGTCCGCTGCTTCTCTGGCCGGTAGTACCATCGCCGCAGCAGCGAAAGGTGATCGCTCAGCAAAGCCACATCGACAGGCTCTGAGACATGGGCGGAGCGGAGACGATCCTCGAGCGAAGCCACCACCCCCGCCGCGCGAACCTCCGGCGACTCGCTTGCCGTCACTGGCTCTCCGGAGAGCGGCACCGCCTGCAACATCAACGGCTGCGCGAACAACGAACTCCCCACACTCGTCTGCTCTTTGACCGCGCGAACTCCCAGTGTCGAAAGCCGCGCCGGACCCGCCAGACATCCGCCCTGCAGCAGAAACATCGCCGCCTGATCCGGCTGGTCTTTCTGATCCTCGTCCTTCGCCGCCGGCTGTACGATCACCGCGCGCAGCTCCGGGATCGGCCTGACGAGCTCGTCTGCCAATGAGGCCGCCGCCTTCACCCGCGTGTACTGCGCATGCGCCGCAGCCGCTTTTTCAAACTCCATATCGGCCGAGGCCGTGTCGCGCTCCCGCGCAATCTCCACCAGCATGGACTCGCCATGCGTCTCGAAGAACGCCTGCACCGCCCGCGCCTCGGCGGCATATTCCTCCGCCGAACAGGTCTGGTTGCAGGGCGCCATGCAGCGTTTCATCTCGCCATACGCGCAGCCCGGATGCTCGGGGCTGACCTCCAACTCCTCCCAGCAGCGCCGCAGCTTGAACAGGTCCAGCACCGCGTCGCAGTACCGCTCCGCCGCCGCCCGCGAAGGGAAGGGACCATAGGTCGTCGCCAGCGTTCGTTTCGAAAGCTTGTTGGTCGAATACACTCGCGGGTGTGCATTCTCCGCCGTAAATCGCAGAAAATAAGGCGTATGCAGCCGAAGCCGGCGACGCGCCTCCGCATAGCCGAAGATCGCCGAGGCCGCGTGATAGAGGACCAGCGTCGACTCGAACTCCGACCCTGTCACGCAGTATTCAATGGTTGCAACCCGATCCCGCAGGTTCAGCCGCTTGGACTGCGACTCCGGCGGCGCCAGCAACCGCACCATCCTCCGCCGCAGATCGGCCGTGCGCGTCAGGTAAGGCTCGTCCGTCTCCCGCGCGCCACGCAGCGCGAAGACGCCGGGAACCGCAGGCACCTCGCGCAGAATCTCCGCCGCCCGGTCCGGCTCAAACGCGACCCGATGCTCGAATTGAAAGGCCGTCGCCACTGGACGATTCTACCGGCTACACGGGTGCTTTTCTTGTTGTCATTCCCGAAGGGAATCTGCTTTACGCCCTCTGCTTCTGTGGAAGGAAAGAAGATCCTCTTCGAGGATGACAACAAGAACGACAACAGCAAAGGCAAGCACCTACGCCCCCGCGATCATCATCCCATCGATCCGCAGCGTAGGCGCGGCCGCCGCGCTGCGGAAGACCAGGTCGTTCCCGATCGCCGAAATATTCTTGTACATATCCTTCAGATTCCCGGCGATCGTAATCTCCTCAACGGGATACGTCAGCTCGCCGTTCTCGATCCAGATGCCGCTCGCGCCCTGGCTGTAGTCGCCGGTGACCAGATTGACGCCAAAGCCCATCGTCTCCGTCACGTACAGACCCTGCTTCACGTCGCCGATGATCGCCTCCGGCGTCAGCGTGCCGGGTTCGAGATAGAAGTTGTGCGCGCCGATCCCCGGATTGCCCGCCAGCCCGCGCGACGCATTGCCGGTCGACTTCAACCCCAGCTTGCGCGCCGTGTAGCTGTTCAGCACGTAGCTCTTCAGAATGCCGTTTTCGACCAGCACCGTCCGGCGCGTCGGCAGGCCCTCGCCGTCGAAGGGCGTTGTGCCGAAGCCGCCGATGCCGTTGCGGACGACCGTGCCGTCATCGACTACCGTTACGTTTTCGCCCGCCACGCGCTCGCCCAGCATGCCGTCAAAGAACGTCGCATGCCGGTAGATCGCGTCGCCGTTCGCCGCCTCGAAGATGTTGCCGATGATCGACCGCGCGATCTCGGGCGACAGCACCACCGGCGCGCGCTGCGTCTTCACCTGCCTGGCGCCCATGCGGCGGAGCGTCCGGCGCGCCGCCTCACGGCCGATCTCCTCGGGATCTTCAAGCAGCCGCATGGTCCTTGAGCTCGAATACCAGTAGTTCCGCTGCATCTTGCCCGCGGCGTCCACCGCGATCGGCGCCGCCGAAAAGCCGCAGTACGATCGCCGGTACTCGCCCACGAAGCCGCGCGAGTTGACCAGCACCTTGTGCCCGGTCGCGGTGTCGAAGTCGCCGCCGCCGGAGTTCTGGATGCGCGTGTCGAAAGCCATCGCCGCCGCCTCGCAACGGCGGGCGATCTCGATGCGCTCGGCCGGCGGCTGCTCGTTTACATCCTCGAAGTAGAGCCCCAGGTCGCCCTGCAACTGGCCGAACTCATGCGTCTCCGGCAGCCCGGCAAAGGGGTCCTCGCTGGTGATCTTCGCCAGCATCACCGCGCCTTCGACCAGCTTCGCAATGCCCTCGGGCGAGAGGTCCGACGACGAGGTGCTCGCCGTGCGCTGGCCGATGAAGACCCGCAGCCCGATGGCGCGCGAGCCGGACTCCTTCAGCGTCTCCACCTGCCCCAGCCGGACGAGCGCGGAGAACTCATCCCCCTCGGAGCAGACGGCCTCCGCATCGGTGGCGCCAGCGCGCATGGCGCGTTCGAGGGCTTCGGTGGCGAGGGTCTTCAGGTCGGTCGATTGCAGTACGTCGGTCGGCATTTCTTTTCCTTCATGGAAGAATCGTTCGCAAAGCCCCGTTGAAAAAGGCTCTGCGAACGATCGTTTGAAAAGCAGATCCTCCGCTTCGCGAAGGATGACAACAAAAGGCTAACGCACCGGATTTGCCGAAGCACGCGCCGCGCGCCCGTCCGTTGCCTGCAGGAAGTACATACCCGACGGGCAGTACTCCGAGTCCACGCGCAGCTTGTGTTCGATATAGGGCGCTACGGCTCCCGCGGTCGCGCGTTTGAAGAGCTTCACCGCGCCGCCGCAGTCCTTGCAGCGGAATTCGGTGTCCGCGTCAATCAGCGCCTCGGCGACCGGCTTCACCTTCCAGAAGGGTTCATACCCGCCCTTGGCGCGTACCCTGCGGCGTTTCACTTCGCACTCGTAGAATCTCTCGCGTTCGCTTGCCATGGTCTTGATCCTCAATGCTTGCTCGTCCGGTTGGGCGGGTCTCAGGTGCAGATCGTAACGCGCGTGCAGTGCAGTCGTACCGTCTTGAAATTGAAATTTATTCGACTGGATGGGCCGAAACGCCAGGCTCGCGACCGTCGGTCGCCTTGCGAAACAGCAAGCCGTTCGCGCAAACCGCGGAGTCCTCGGGCAGCTTGTGCTCCACATAGGCCGGCGAGCCGGGCTTGTTCGTCTTGCCCAGCAGCTTGACCGCGCCGTGACAGTCCTTGCAACGAAACTCGGTATCGGCGTCGACCAGCGCATCGGCGACCGGCTTCACCTTCCAGAACGGCTCGTACCCGCCCCCGGCCTTGACTCGCCGCCGCTTCACTTCGCACTCGTAGATCTTCTCGCGTTCGGCTGCCATGTCCCTTACTGTCCTGTTCCGCCGACCGTCATGCGGTCGAGTTTAATGGTCGGCATTCCGACGCCCACGGGCACACTCTGCCCGGCTTTGCCACACGTTCCAATGCCCTCGTCCAGGGCAAGGTCATTGCCGACCATCGACACGTACTTCAGCGCCTCTGGTCCGTTGCCGATCAGCGTCGCGCCCTTCACCGGCCGCGTCACCCTGCCGTCCTCGATCAGGTACGCCTCGCTCGCCGAGAAGACGAACTTGCCGTTCGTGATGTCTACCTGCCCGCCGCCGAAGTTCACCGCATACAGCCCGCGCTTCACGCTCTTGATGATGTCCTCGGGCATGTCGTCGCCGTTCAGCATGTAGGTGTTCGTCATGCGCGGCATGGGAATGTGGTGATAGCTCTCGCGGCGTCCGCTGCCCGTGCTGGCCCCGCCCATCAGGCGCGCGTTCAGCTTGTCCGACAGAAAACCCTTCAGAATGCCGTTTTCGATCAGCACCGTCTCGCGCGTCGGCGTGCCTTCGTCGTCGACGTTCAACGACCCGCGCCGGTTGGCGATTGTGCCGTTGTCGACCACCGTGACCTTCGACGAAGCTACCTGCTGGCCGATCAGCCCGGCAAACGCAGAGGTCTTCTTGCGATTGAAGTCGGCTTCGAGACCGTGTCCAACCGCTTCGTGCAGCAGCACGCCCGGCCAGCCCGGTCCGAGGACCACCTCCATCTCGCCCGCGGGCGCCTCCACCGCTCCAAGCTGGAGGATGGCGGTACGCGCAGCCTCGCGTGCAAAGTGCTCGGGGGATTTGTGGCCCTCGAAGAAGTCCAGCGTCACCCGTCCGCCGCCGCCGCTGGTGCCGCGCGCCGTGCTTTGCGAATCCTTCGCGATGACGAAGACGTTCAACCGCGCCAGCGGCTGCGTGTCGCTCGCGTACGTTCCGTCCGACGCGGCGACCAGAATCCGCCGCAGCTCGTCGTTGATGCCCGCCCTCACCTGCACGATGCGCGGGTCGAAGTCACGCGCGGCCTTGTCGGCGCGTTGAATCAGCGCCAGCTTCGCGGCAATCTCCGCATCCGAGCCGACGCCCGCGACGGGATAGAGCGAGGGCGTATCCACATGGCTGAATCCGCTGACCCGTTCCTTGGCCGGACCGCTGGCGATCAGCGCCGCCGTGCGCGCCGCGCGGAGTAAACGTTCACTCGAAAGATCGTCCGTGAACGCAAATCCCGTCCGTTCGCCCGAGACCACCCGGATACCGCAGCCTACGCTGATACCCTGGCTCGCCGTCTTGACCAGGGACTCGTCGATGCCGAGCGAGGTGCTCGTAACCGACTCAAAATAAAGGTCCGCGTAGTCTCCACCGGCGGAGAGCGCCTCGCCGAGGCAACGCTCCATCAGCCGTTCGGACAGGCCAAGTTTCTCGATAAAATAACGTTTGTGATCGGGCCGGTCTGTAATCTGTTCCGCGGGGAAAAGCGTCATTCTTCTGATGATAGGCTATGCGGGAACCCCCGGCAAATCCTGCGCCGCGCGCAACCGCTACATATTTGGTAGATTTCGAGCGTCAGCGCCCACGGGAAGGGTCCGCCGATCCCGCCACATTGAGGTCGACGAAGATCTTCGACTCCGGCGCGGCATAGCACATCCCGTCCGGCGCATACGTTTTCACGCACGCCTTCGTCGCATCCGGTCGTCGCGGAGACTGCGCATATTGCCACGCCACCGCGCCCGGCGTTCCACTGCCGTTGAGCTTTGGAGGGGAGACGGTACAGCCGTTCGAGGGCGGGCACCCATCCTGATAGACGAAGAGCGCGATCGGGCTCAGATGTCGCTTGGCTACCTGCTGCTGAATGTCCTGCGCCGTGGTAATCATCAGCTTGTGGCCCTTGCCGTCGTCGCCATCGTCCGAGGGCACGCCGCTCACGTACGCACCCGGCTTGTAGGCCGAGTGCGCGACGGTCTCGGTCCATGCGAAGAGATACTCCGCCGCCTCGGGCAGCAGACGCCCACCCTCTTCCTGGTCAAGGAACAGAATCGTCCCAGCCGGAAAACCCTCTCGCTTCGCGGCGGCAATGGCGTCGGCGGCGTCCTTGCGCCCCAGCGCATCGGCGGCCACGCCCTTCTTCTTCTGCGCCTGCAGCTCGTCGTCGATGTGTCCGTTCGAGAGCACTAAAAAGCCGAAGCCGGCTTTGCGCATGATCTCGCGCTTGCCGATCCAGGTGTTGACGCTCGCTCCCGGTGGGTTGTTCAGCCAGTAGCCCGCAAAGGCGAACCGCTTGCGCAGCATCGGCAGCGCGTCGTCGCCGGGGTAGAGGTTGCGGTCGAAGCCTGCGTAGTCCTTCGCCATGAACGTAAGATGCGACTGTGCCGGGGACGAACCCGTCTTCTCCGCCTGACTGCAACCGACAAGCCCCGCAACCAGAAGTGCGGCGGCCAACATCATGCGCATGCGACAGACTCCTCGATAAAATCGCCCCAACTGAAGACGAGGCTACGGCCCCCGCGCAGATCCTGCAAGCACGAAGATTCCCGCACCCCGCCATGTGCTAGGTTTTACCCCATGAGCCTTGCCGCCAACTGCATCCCCGACGATGCCGATCCGCGCTACCCCATCGGCCAATTCGAAAAGCCTGCCAACATCACCGAAGACGATCGCATCGGCGCCATCTCCACCCTGGCGGATCTGCCGGAGCAACTGCGCAACGCCGTCGCCGGCCTGGGCGCGGCACAGCTCGCCACGTCCTACCGCGAGGGCGGCTGGACCGTCCGGCAGCTCGTCCACCACATCGCCGATAGCCACATGAATGCCTTCATCCGCCTGCGCCTCGGCCTGACCGAGGACTGGCCGACGGTCAAACCCTACGACGAGGGCGCCTGGGCCACGCTGCACGACTCCATCGCGCCCATCGAGTGGTCGCTTGAGTTGATCGAATCCCTGCACGCCCGCTGGGTCATGTTGCTGCAGTCCCTGACCGAAGAGCAGTGGATACGCGGCTTCAAACATCCGGTCCACGGCCCCCAGACGCTGGCGGATCAGACGTTGTACTACGGCTGGCACGCGCGCCATCACCTTGCGCACATCACCCACCTGCGGGCAAGGGAAGAGTGGTAGCGAAGTCCCAGCCTGAGCAGACCCCGGCGCAACTGGCCTCGGCACTCGAGGACTATCTCGCCGAGTACCCGCGCGCCGTCGTGCTCGAACACGGTAAGGCGCTCTTCGACCTCGGCGAGGCGAAGTACACGCTCTCGACCGAGCACGGCCGCTGCACCCTGCATCTGTGGGGCGAGACCGGCAACCTCGTCCGCCGCATCGTCGCCGTGGAGCTGCGCAACAAGGTGCTCAAGCTCAGCACCCTGCGCTTCGGCCAGACGAAGCCGCAGATTCTGGAGATCGCGGGAGACAAAGACCGCAGAACCCCGACCACCCGCGACGCCACTCGAACGCGCTATGTCAAGGTGCTGGAGCGAGCCCTGGCCCGCACCCTGCCAGAGTGGACTCCCGACGGATTTCGCACCGCCATGGACCTCGAAAAGAGCTTCGGCCCCGCGTACGCGCGCGGAATGCTGGTGCGCGGCGTGCAGAATTGGGCTGTCATCGGCGTCAACGCGGAGGAGACTCCCGCGACCATCGACGGCATCCTGACGCTCGGCATCCTGTGGCTCGAACACTGCCGCTCGAATACGAAACGCCTCGTGCAGGGGCTGAAGCTGGTCGTCCCGCCCGGCATGGGCGCGCTCACGCTGGCGCGCATGGCCTGGCTCAACGGCGACGCCGCACAGTGGGAGCTGTGGGAGCTGACGGAACGAGACGAGGAGTTGATGCCCAGGGACACGGCCGACCAGGGCAATCTTGCCAGCCGTCTCATCCACGCGCCGAACGTCGCCGCCGCCCGGGAGCGCTTCGCCGAATCCGCCGCGCAGGTCATGGCGCTGGTTCCGCCGGAAAAGCGTCATCTTGTGGAGCATAGAGTTCGCAGCGGGACCGAGATGGCCTTCCTCCTGCACGGTCTGGAGTTTGCCCGCGCCCGCCTCGGCACGAGCGCCGAGAGCTTCAACCGGATGCAGGAGCTCACCTTCGGCGCCGGCGCGAACGAGACCCCGCTGACGCCCGCAAACGAGCAGGACCTGCGCGCGATGATCGCCCGGCTCTTCGAACGCCGCTCCGCGACCGGCAACAAGAAGGATCCGCTCTACCGCATGCAGTCCGAACGCTGGCTCGAAGGCGCGCTCCGGCAGGACATCCGCCTGATCGATCCGAAGCTCGATCCTGCCCATGTGTACACCCAGGTGCCGGCGATCGCCGCGTCCGACCGCGGCATGCTGGACCTGCTCTCGGTTCACGAGGACGGCCGGCTCGCCGTGATCGAGATCAAGGCGGACGAAGACCTGCACCTCGCGCTGCAGGGGCTGGATTACTGGGTGCGCGTTCGCTGGCACCACACGCAGAACCCGGACTACCAGACCGGCCTGGGCGAGTTCCAGCGGCACGGCTACTTCGGCGGCATCCGCCTGTCGGTGGAGGCGCCGCGCCTGTATCTCGTGGCTCCCGCGCTGCGCGTCCATCCCGCGACCGAGGTCGTCCTGCGCTATCTCTCGAAGCGTGTCGACTGGACGCTGGTCGCGGTGGACGAACGCTGGCGAGCGCAGGTGAAGACGGTGTGGCGGAAGCGGAGTACGGACCTGAGGTGACTATGTACGATTGGGACGAAGCCAATATCCGGCATATTGCGGAGCACGAGATCACGCCGGAGGAGGCGGAGCAGGCGCTGGAAAATGATCCCGTGGATGCCGGCGTGCAGGATTGTGAGGGGGAACAGAGATACGTCGAAGTCGGAATGACTCACTCCGGGAGAATGCTCGTCGTGATCACAACATTGCGGGGAGAACTCACGCGGGTGCTCACTGCATATCGCGCAACACCCTTATTTCGGGCTTTTTATTTCAGGGAAAGAGGAGCAAACTATGGGCATGACTGAGTTGCAAATGCCGAAGTTCCAAAGCGAAAAAGAAGAAGCGGAGTGGTGGGATGCCAACCCAAACTTTGCCTTGCAGGTTTTGGAACGGGCGAAAGGCGAAGGAACGCTGGGGCACGGAACAGTCTCACGGCGTGCTGCGGCGCTCGATGCTGCAAAACAGGCTTCCATCGCGCTGGACCCCGTCGATATCGCCATGGCGGCGCGGCAGTCTGAACGCAAGGGGCTCGACCGGCAGACCTATCTGAAGGCGCTTCTCCATGAAGCATTGCTGCGGGAAGAGGAATCGCAGGACCAATCCTCGGCCGCTTAGGGGGATTACCTTTTGCTGGCGAGCAGCCCCAGCTGCCTCATCCTGAGCGTAGCCGAAGGACCTGCTTTTGTTCTTGCTGTTGCTTGTCTTCCGCCTCGGACCGGAGCATGAACAGGCAACGACAAAAAGCCTGAAGCAGGTCCTTCACTTCGTTCAGGATGACAAGCATTGCGGGCTGCTGCTTGAGACCTGAAGGTAGTCCGCTTAGACCCGCCGCTTGGCATCCCTGCGTCGGATGTGATTCACTTCCGGCATGGCCATTCGTCCGACACGCCGCACCTTCCTTCGCGCCGCGCCCCTCGCCGCCGCCAGCCTCACCTTTACCGACCAGCTTCTTTATGCCGCAGACGGCCAGGCGCCTGTCGCGACCGAGAAGGTTCAGCTCTTTCCCGGCACCCTGCTTGCCGAGAAGTTCAAAGCCCTGCAGGCCAAGCCCGGTAACGACAACATCTCCACGCCCGCAACCCTGCCCTTCACCATCGTCCTGACCGTCGAGGAGAAGAAGAGCGCCAAGGAGTTCGAGTGGCACGAGGGCCGCGACCACATCTTCCAGGTCGTCGAAGGCGAGACTCGTTACGAGATCGGCGGCACGCCCAAGGGCGCACACAGCTCCAAACCCGGCGAGTGGAACGCGCCGGAGTCGGTCGGCAGCACGACCATGATCCTCAAGAAGGGCGACATGCTCGTCATTCCGCGCAACACCCTGCACAAGCGCAGCACCGAGGGCAGCGTCACCTTCACCCTCATCTCGACATCCGGTAAGGTCTAGCCCCGGAAGGGATAGCTGCTGCCCACCAGCTCCGGCTCATCGAGCGGGACGCCAATCTGAGCGACGAGGTTGCGGCGCTGTTCGAAGAACGCTTCGACAGCGTCCAGCACCGCGTCGCCGTTCTTCGAGTCGAAGATCTGCCGACGCAGCGCGGCTCCGCCCGGAATCCCGTGCGTGAACCAGCTTGCGAACTGCTTCATCTTGCCGATCGTCTCGCGCAGGCTGGACTCGCGGTTGCGCTGCAGCTTGATCTGCTCGGGAGTCAGCTCTTCGCCCGGTGTGCCCAGCACGATCGGATGCTCGGCCAACTCGTGCAGCAGCATCTCGAAGTACGCGCGGATCATCCGGTAGCGATCCTGGTCGGTCGGCTTGTCGTAGGTCCCGGTGGCCGTGTACTGCGCGATCTGGCGAAAGATCCACGGATTCGCAGGCGCCGCGCGGCCGATCATCACCGCGTCGCAGCGTGTCGCATGGACCATGGCGGCGGCGTCTTCCGGCGTCAGAATGTCGCCATTGCCGATCACCGGAATCTTCACGGCGTCTTTGACGGCGGCGATGTACTCCCACCGCGCCTGGCCGGAGTAGCCGTCCTCGCGGGTGCGCGCATGCAGCGCCACGGCGTTCAGGCCGCAGTCCTCGGCCAGCTTCGCCAGCTCCACGCAGACGATGTTTTTGTCGTTCCAGCCCATGCGAAACTTGACCGTGAAGGGAATCGACACCGCCGCGCGCACGCGCTTGAAGATCACCTCGATCAGCGGGAGATCGCGCAGCAGGCCGCTGCCGCCATTGCAGGCGACGACGCGCTTGGCCGGGCAGCCCAGGTTCAGGTCGACGATGTCGAAGCCCGCGTCCTGGCAGATGCGCGCCGAATCGGCCAGCGTCTCCGGATTGCTGCCGAAGATCTGCGCCGAGATCGGGTGCTCGTCGTCGTAGTAGGTCAGGTAACGCTTGCGCTTGACCTCGCGCATGCGGCTGAGCCCATCGGCCGAGGTGAACTCGGTCATGATCAGCCCGCATCCGGATTGCTGATTGGTCTGCGTCGCCTCGACGTTCGAATCGGTGGACTCCGGCGTGAACTTGCTCGCGTTCTTGATAAACCGGCGGAAGACCGTGTCGGTGACGCCGGCCATCGGCGCCAGCACCGTCGCGGGCGCAATGTGAACGTTGCCGATGGTCAGGGTCGCAGGCACGCGCGCCTGCTCGGGCATGGTGTGGATGGCCGGGTTGTCCCAGTGTTTCTGCATAGGTTCTTCATAAAGTGTAAAGGCCTCCGCGTTGTCGGCGGAGGCCTTTACGGGTTACGGCTTCAGTTACTTGGTTTCCTTGGCGGCTGCGGCCTTGGCTGCATCCGACGCGGCGAACTTGCGGCGGAAGCGGTCCACGCGGCCGGCGGTGTCGATCAGCTTGGTCTTGCCGGTGAAGAACGGGTGGCAGGCGGCGCAGATTTCGAGCAGGATGTCGCCCTTGTGGGTGGAACGCGTCTGGAAGGTGTTGCCACAGGCGCACTTGACTGCGATTTCGCTGTAAGCGGGGTGGATTCCGGTCTTCGGCATGATCTAAATCCTTCTACTGAATCTCAAAGTTTGGCTGTCCGGCTTGCGGTTCGCTTGCAAACGGAGTGTTCACGTCACATCGAAGGGCCTGTCGCGCTGCCGGTAGGCGCTTTCCTCAGTGTACCTTTGATTCGCACAGCGGGCAATTGGATTCATCGGCGATACTGTTAGAAGCCATGACGGAAGATTGCGAATTTTGCGGTAACAGCGGCCAGCGGTTGATCGAACGCGAGGACGGCACGCGCTTCGTGCGCGACTGCGTCTGCCGTGTGCAGCGTCGCGCGGCCAGAATGCTCAACCAGGCGAAGATTCCTCGCCGCTACGAGCACTGCTCGCTCGACGAGTTCGACGTGCGCTTTCACGGCGCCACCCGCTCCATCGGGTCGGCGCATATGCGCGCGCGGAAGTTTGTCGATGGCTATCCCATTGAAACGGCAGGCACAGGCATCATCCTGACCGGATCGATCGGCGTCGGCAAGACGCATCTCGCCGTCGGAATTTTGCAGGCTCTGGTGACCGAACGCGGCGCCACGGGTCTCTTCTGCGACTACCGGGAACTGCTCAAGCAGGTGCAGAACAGCTACAACCAGCGCGTGCAGGCGACCGAACTCGAGATCCTCAAGCCCGTCTTCGAGGCCGAGGTGCTCGTCCTCGACGAGCTTGGAGCGTCCAAGCCGACCGACTGGGTCTGGGACACGGTCGCGCACATCCTCAACACCCGTTACAACGACCGCCGGACCACCATCATCACGACCAACTACGCGAACCACCCGCCGCTCGGAACCGAGCTTGCGCCCAGCGGCAACTACGCCCGTCCCGCCGTCCGCGAGGAGACCCTCGGCGACCGCATCGGCGAGCGCATGCGCAGCCGGCTGCAGGAGATGTGCGTCGTCGTCGAGATGCACGGCGAGGACTTTCGCCAGAAGGTGAAGCGCGCCAGCTTCGCCTGACGGTATAAAGACAGAAGCAGATTCCCTCCGGGAATGACAATTAACAGGAGTCACTGACTACCGATGAGCGAACCGAAGCTGTTCAGCAAGCGCGTGCCGGAGCGCGAAGAGTCGTCGAAGGCGCCCTGGCTGATCGCCGGGCTGGTCGTCCTGCTTGCCATCGGCGGGCTGCTGCTGGCGGGCCGCCACAAAGATAGCGGCCCCGTAAACGCCGTGCGTCCGCTCGACCCCTACGCCGCGAGTCTTGCCATCTCGAAGGTGGCGATGAGCGAATCGACCAATCTTTCCGGCGGCAAGCTCACCTTTATCGACGGAGTCGTAAAAAATACCGGCGCCAAGACCGTGACCGGCGCGACCGTGCAGGTGCTCTTTGCCAATGACGAGAACCTGCCGCCCGAGGTCGAGACCGTCCAGCTTCTGCTCATCCGCTCGCACGAGCCCTATATCGATACCCAGACGCTCGCCGCCACGCCGCTGAAGCCGGGCGACGAGCGCGAGTTCCGCCTCATCTTCGAAGGGATCGGCGCGAACTGGAACCAGCAGCTTCCCGAGATCCACGTCACCCACGTCGAATAGCCGCCGCCGCGGCTGCCCCATGTCTCGACTCTGAGACATGGGGCTTTTCATTTAACGCGTCGCCTACCGCGTAAAGAAGGATGACAAACAATCGCGAGGAATGACAAACGTTTTTGATGGATGCGCGCCCTTATAGGGAATTTTTTTCCCTATGCCTGGCAGGAACGGAGAGGAACACCTGGAACCTTCCCTGTGGATCAGCTTGTGGAAATTGATGCAAGTTGTTTATTTTGTGTTGTTTGTTTGGACGATCTCACTTTGGCCCCCAAGCTGCTTTATCTCTTCCCGTAAGCGCAGCCGCAGTCTGGCTACGCTGGCCCTGACTATCCAAAGCCTGGGCGGGAGGAAAATCAGAATGACGAACACACGGAACTTTCTCGGTCTTTCGGTTCTTTTGATTGGGAGTGCATTGGGAACGTCGGTTGCACAGGTCGCTCCGTCCAGTGCCCAAACCCCCGCAGCACAGAATACCGCCGACCCGGCACACGCTTCGATGAACCCGGACGACTCCGGCTCTTACGCGACCGGCAAGCCCCTCGAGATGCAGTCGAAGGAAGGCTTCTGGGGTCACATGAACCCCTTCGCGCGGAAGAAGTGGGTACATCGCCAGGTCGATCCCATCAAGGATCGCACCAATGAACTCGATCAGCTTCAGGCCAAGAACGCCAACGACATTCGCGATGTAGACTCGCGCGCCACCGCCGGCATCAACAAGGCGATGCTCGCGGCCAACACCGCCGATCAGCATGCGCAGGACGCCGGCAATCGCGCCGGCCAGGCGAACAATCTCGCCACGAACGCCAGCGATCGCACCACTTCGTTGAATGGTACCGTGCAGAATCTCGACCAGTATCAGCCGATTACGGCTGAGTCGGTCAAGTTCGTCCCTGGCCACACCACGCTCGGCACGAAGGCAAAGGCCGACCTCGACGATCTGGCGACGAAGCTCGAGGGCGAGAAGGGCTACATCGTAGAAGTACAGGGTTACAGCCGCGCTGGCGTTCCTGCCTCGCAGGCGATGGCGGACTCGGTTGTGCGGTATCTCGTGACCGCGCACCAGGTGCCGATCTACCGGATCTACAAGACCGGTCTCGGCGCAACGAAGCAGGTGGCGACCGCGGACGGCGAGAAGCCGTTGATCAACGGAGTCCGCGTAACGCTGCTGCATAACAGCCTGGCGACGATGGACACGCCGGCTGCTCCTCCCACGGCCAGCAACGTGGCCCCAACCACCGGTACGAGCGTACCGGCCACGAACTAGCACGGCGCAGGTGCGGTAAATCAGGGCGGCGACGCCCGGAGCGAAGCAGGCTCCCACCTCGCCGCCCGCAAGTTTGCGAGACGCTGCCCTCGGTAACGAGCAGCTCCGCTCCAAAGCTCTCCTAACCAGAGAGAACCAAGGCAGATTGGCCCCCTCACGCGAGGGGGCCGTTTTTTTTCTTTTCCCGAAGGGATTCTGCCGCTGCTCTCATCGCGGCGAAACGGCCGCATGCACTGCCAGCAACTGCTCCAGCACGCCCTTCAAATTGTCCAGATGCAGCGCATTCGCGCCGTCGGACTTCGCCTGCGCGGGATTGTCGTGGACCTCCAGAAAGACGCCATCCACCCCGGCTGCGACCGCCGCCCGGGCGAGCACGGGAATGAACTGCGGCTGACCGCCGGAGACGCCATCGCCGGCGGAGGGAGTCTGCACCGAGTGCGTGCCGTCGAAGACCACCGGCGCGTACTCCCGCATGATCGGCAGCGAACGCATGTCGACGACCAGATTGTTGTAGCCAAAGCTGGCTCCGCGTTCGCACAGGCTGACGCGCTGATTGCCGGAGTCGCGAACCTTCTGCACGGCGTGCTTCATGTCCGAAGGCGCGACGAACTGGCCTTTCTTGATGTTGATCGCGCGTCCGGTCTCGGCGGCGGCGATCAGCAGATCGGTCTGGCGGCAGAGAAAGGCGGGAATCTGCAGAAACAACTCCGCCTCTCCCAGCGCATCGGAGACGCGCGGGCAGTCCTCCGGCGTATGCACGTCAGTCAGGACCGGCAAGCCAGTGTCCTTCGCGATAGCGGCGAGAATGCGGCAGCCCTCGACCAGCCCCGGCCCGCGATAGCTCCGGATGCTGGTGCGGTTGGCCTTGTCGTAGCTGGCCTTGAAGATGTAGGGAACGCCGAGATCGGAGGTGATCCGGTGAATCGCGGCGGCCATCGTACGCGCATGGGTCTCGGACTCTAGCACGCAGGGTCCGCCGATCAGAAAGAGCTTGCCCCGGCCAACGGCGACCGGGCCGACTTCGAAAGATTGGGTCATCCTGATTATTTGAACACGGCGCGCATCCAGCGGCTATGTCACAATATCCGTGGGTGATGCCAATGGGAACTGTGCGGGCACATATCGTCATGCCGGAAGAACTTGCGGAGCAGATTGATTCTCTGGTCGGCAAGCGTGGGCGTAGCGCGTTCCTGGTAGAGACGGCGCGCGCGGAGGTGCGCCGTAGACGTCTTCTTGAATTTTTGCAAAGCGATGTGCCGGTGATGCGCGATGAAGATCATCCCGAGCTTGCAGCTCTCGGAACGGATGAATGGGTGCGGAAGATGCGCGCCGGTTGGGAGCCGCGTCGCCAGAGTGTGCTTGAGGCCCTGGAGTCGGACGAGTGAGATTGCTCCTTGACAGCACCGTTCTGATCGACCTTTTGCGAAATCGACGAGGTCGTAGGCAGTTGCTAAGCAAGCTTGTTCTTGAGCGTAATGAGTTGATGACGAGCGTCATCAACGTTGCGGAAGTATATGGTGGGCTCTGGCCAGCGGAGGAAACCATGGCAGAGACGCTCTTCGCGGATCTGAACGTATCCGACCTGACTCCTGGTATAGCAGTGCGCGCGGGCCGGCTGCAGTACGCATGGGCACGCAAGGGGCGAACGCTGGGTCTCCCCGACATGATCGTAGCCGCCACGGCCCTTGAATACGACCTGACTCTCATGACCGACAATCGCAAGGACTTTCCCATGCCGGAGTTGAAGTTTTTCGACCTGCCCTGAGGGTCAGGCCTTCAGCGCCTTACCGATGTGCCCCAGCACGAGCGTCATGAACGACATCGCCCGCCGGCTGTCCTCGCTGGTAGCGCGTTTCGCGATCTGCCACAGGCTGGGTGGCTTTTGCTCCGCCTTATGCTCCGCGGCGGCGCTTTCGACCGCGCGGGTGAGGTGTTCGAGCGTCTCCGGATCGAGCTGGGTCAGCAGCTTGACCGCGTTCAGCAGATTGCGGATCGCGGCTATGCCCTCCGGCTGCTTCGCATAGAAGGCGATCTTCTCGGCGATGAAGTCTTTTTTGCCGACCATGCCGTTTACGAGGTCGAGCAGGCCCTGGTCATGCGCCGACTGCAGCAGGTCGTATGCGACCAGCAATGCCTCGGCGTGCTCCGTGGGCGCGGCGTTCAGGCGGCGGTTCAGCTCGTGCTTCGGGTCGACCGGCGCGGGTTTGAAGGGAATCGGATTCGCCATGAAAACTCCTAAATCGTAATCGACTTGATCTGAACCAGCTTATCCGCCGGCTTGGTTCCCGGCAGATGGTACTCCGGCTTCGCCCACTTGCGTTCGATCTCCAGCCCCATCTGCGGCGTGCGCGTGCCGTGGCGGAAGTTCTTGCGCAGAATCGGGTTATCGCCCTTCTCCGGCAGCAGCGTCATGGAGACAGCCGTCTCTTTGAAAGCCGGCGTATGGGTCGACCGGTCGGTGTGCGAGCTGGTCAGCTTGTTCACCGGCTCTTCCACCGAGTTCAGCGTCATGTAGAGCTGCTTGCCCTGCACCCGGTCCGAGACCACCACCTGCACCTTCACCCGCCCGAAGGGGCTGGTCAGTTGCACAAAGCGGCCGCTCTGGATGTTGCGCTCGGCGGCCAGCTCCGGCGAGACCTCGACGAAGCTGTTGGGCGTGATCTCCCGGATGCCCGGCGTCCGGGAGGTCATGCTGCCCTGTTCGAAGTGTTCGAGCAGGCGCCCGTTGTTCAGGTGCAGATCGTAGACGCCGTTGCCCGTCTCCTCGGACGGCGGCATGTATTCGATCACGCTGAACTTCGCCTTGCCGTCGGGGAAGGGGAACTTCTCCGTAAAGAGCAGCGGCGAGTCCGTACCGTCTGCATGGACGGGCCACTGCAGCGACTTGTAACCCTCCAGCCGCTCGTAGTTCACGCCGGCGAAGAGGGGAGTGAGCCGAGCGACCTCGTCCATCACGTCGCTCGGATGCTTGTACTTCCAGTTGCCGCCCATGCGGTTGGCGATCAACTGGATGATCTCCCAGTCGGGCTTCGACTCGCCCAGCGGCTCCATTGCTTTGTTGATGCGCTGGATGCGGCGCTCCGTGCTGGTGAAGGTTCCGTCCTTTTCGAGTGACGCCGCCGCCGGCAGAACGAGATCGGCGTATGCGCAGGTCTCGGAGAAGTTAATGTCCTGCACGATCAGGAACTCGAGCTGGCTCAGCGCGCTGCCGACGAAGTTCGCGTTCGAGTCCGACGTGATCGTGTCCTCGCCTTTGATGTACAAAGACTTCAGCGAGCCTTCGAGGATCGCGTCGATCATCTGGTGGTTGTCCTTGCCGGTCGTGGTCGGCAGCGCGACGCCCCAGTCGGCTTCGAACTTTGCGCGGATCGTCTCGTCGTCCACCTTCTGGTAGCCGCTGTAGACGTTCGGCATGGAGCCGAAGTCGCTGCAGCCCTGCACGTTGTTGTGCCCGCGCAGCGGATAGGCGCCCGCGCCGGGACGCATGTAGTTGCCCGTCACCAGCAGCAGGTTGGACAAAGCCGTAGCCGTCTCCGAGCCGCCGCAGTGCTGTGTCACGCCCATCGCAAACAGGATGCAGACGCCATCGGCGGCGGCGATCTCATTCGCCAGGGTGATGAGCGTCGCGGCCGGAATGCCGGTGACCTGCTCGGCGTACTCCAGCGTGTAGGGCTTCAGCGATGCATGGAAGGTCTCGAAGTTGTTCACCCACTTTTCGATGAACGCCATATTGGCCAGATTGTGGTCGAGGATGTACTTCGCCAGCGCCGTCAGGTAGACCGCGTCGGTCGAAGGGTTGGGCCGGATGAACATATCCGCCCGCTCGGCCATCTCATGCTTGCGGATGTCGGCGACGATCAGCCGCTGCCCGCGGAACTTGTGGCTGCGCTTGATGCGCGTGCAGAGCACCGGGTGGTTCTCGGCCGGGTTCGCGCCGATGATGAAGACCAGTCCCGCCGTCTCGATGTCCGCGATCGAACCCGAGTCGCCGCCATAGCCCACCGTACGCTGCAGCCCAGCCGTCGCCGGATTCTGGCAGTAGCGCGCGCAGTTGTCGACGTTGTTGGTGCCGATCACCGCCCGCGCCAGCTTCTGCATCAGGTAGCTCTCCTCGTTCGTCGTCTTCGAGGAAGAGATGAAGGCCAGCGCATCCGGCCCGTGCTTGGCCTTGATCGAGGTGAACTTCTCCTGAATCACATCGAGCGCCTTCTCCCACGAGACGGGAACAAAGGTGTCGCCCTGACGCAGCAGCGGCGTGGTCAGGCGGTCGTCCGCGTTGATGTGTCCCCACGCAAACTTGCCCTTGATGCAGGTGGAGATGCCGTTCGCCGGGCCGTGTCCCGGTTCGATCTTCAGAATGTGCCGGTCGCGCGTCCACACGTCGAAGCTGCAGCCGACCGCGCAGTAGGTGCAGACGGTCTTCGTCCGCTTCACGCGCTCGTTGCGCATCTCGGCCTCCATCTCGGAGAGCGAGAGGATCGGCCCATAGCCGATCGGCGGCTCGATGCCCTTGACCACCTCGATCATGTCGTCGAGCACCTTGCCGGGCAGGTTCGTCAGGTAGCCCGCATGGCCCAGCATGGTCTTCTCCATCAGTGCGTTGCACGGGCAGACGGTGACGCAGTGGCCGCAGCTCACGCAGCTCGAACCTTCGATCTTTTCGCCGCCATCCCACAGCACGCGCGGGTGCGCGGAGTCCCAGTCGATGGTCAGGGTCTCGTTCACCTGCACGTTCTGGCACGCCTCCACGCAGCGCCCGCACAGGATGCACTGCTGCGGGTCGTAGCGGTAGAAAGGGTTCGACATGTCCTTTTCGTACGGCTTCGGCGTGTACTCGCGCGCCTGGTGCTTGATGTCCAGATCGGCGACCGCATTGTGGATCGTACAGTTCTGGTTGTTGTTATCGCAGACCGTGCAGTAGAGCATGTGATTCTGCAGGATGCGGTCGAAGGCCTCGCGCTGCGCGACATCCACCTGCTCGCCCTCGGTCTCGACCGCCATGCCCGCGCTCACCGGCGTCGCGCAGGAGCGAACGAGTTTGCCGTCGACCTTCACCATGCAGGTGTCGCACGATTGGATCGGCCCCATGGCCGGCAGAAAGCAGACCTGCGGTACGTGCCTGGCCTTCATCGCGTCGGCGTGCCGGTTCAACGCGGCGACGAGATATTCGCCCAGGTGAGCGTGGACTGCGTGGCCGTTCACGGTGATCGTCGTGTTCGGCGTGGTGTCGAGCGGCGTGTTCAGCAGAGATTTTGTGACAACCATATCGCGTCAGATGCTCCCGGACCTATCTTGAGGTGTACACCCGCAGCGGCGCCCGCGTCTACGCGTTGCAACTCGTATTTGCAGAACATTCAGCCGTGGATCAAAAAAGTCGAAGGTTTTGAAAACGAGGCGCCGCGATTGCCTGCTCCGCCGCCCGCAGACCGGATCGCAGCGCGGCGTGGACGGTCCCCCAGTGCGCCGTGGTGTCGGTGTGCTCGCCCGCGAAGAAGAGCGTGCCTTCGACCGGCTGAGCCAGCGTCTCGGGCGCCGAGGGCGCATCGAGCGCCCCGACCGGCAGCCAGGTATAGGCGCCCAGCGCGTACGGGTCCGCCTGCCAGTCGTGCCGGTGGACGCCGAGCAGTTCCGCACGCAGCAACGCCATGGGCAGCGACCAGGCCTCGGCCAGAATCGTGCAGGCCCGGGCGCCCAACTCGTCGTCGGCCAGCTCCAGCAGCGGCAGCGCACGCGGACCGCCGACCCAGCCGGTGATGGTCGCGCTCTCGCCCGGATGCGCCGTCCACCAGACGCCGGGCCTGGACTCCGGTGTCAGCAGAAAGCTCAGGTGCTCGAACTCCGGTTTGCTCCGCCAGAAGGCGGTGCGGAAGACCAGCGTGAACCGGCAGACCGGTCCTTCGCGCAGCCTGCCCAGCGCGGTTGAGAGCCCCGCAGGCTGCGGCTGGAAGGCGACGCCGCCCGCCTGCAACACCGCCAGCGGTAGCGCAACGATGCACTGCGCCGCGCGGAAATGCCCGGCGGAGGTCCGGACCTCGACCCTGCCCGGCTGC
The DNA here is from genome assembly GCF_900188085.1 of Granulicella rosea. GTDB lineage: Bacteria > Acidobacteriota > Terriglobia > Terriglobales > Acidobacteriaceae > Edaphobacter > Edaphobacter rosea. Next base: position 151,095 of record NZ_FZOU01000004.1, on the reverse strand, counting down.
CAGTCGATCGACGCCGCAGCGGTGTTCAGACGAATCTCGCCGCCAGAGGCCCGTATCCGTTCGGCCAGAAACGCCGGCAGCAGGTCGTAGCCGCCTTCGATATGCCACAGCCGGTCGCCTTCGATCTCGTCCTCGGCCCGCTGCTGCGCGCCCAACGCGACCGACGAGGCCTGGGTCGCATCCGCCGCATTGAAGCCCTCGACGTAGCCCAGCGCCGCGCCCCGCAGCTCCGGCGCCACGCCCGACGACTCCAGGTAATCGGCGAACGAGAGATCCGGCCCGGCATAGTCCTTCAGCGCCTCGACCGGCGCGAACATCGGGTCGTCCTCCTGCTCTTCTTCGGCCCCGTCTTCATCGACACAGACCTCACCGCCGGAGAACACCACCCGGTCGCCGGTGCGCTCGACCGTCGTCAGCCCAGCCTCGGCGACCAGCGCCCATAGCTCCGCCGGCCGGCCGTGGATGAACTCCGCGCCCAACTCGACCGTCTCGCTGCCCGCGCGCCGCGTGAAGATGCGGCCCCCGACGCGGTCGCGTGCCTCGACCACCAGAACCCGCCGGCCGGTCTCAGCCAAAGACCGCGCGGCGGACAGCCCCGCCATTCCCGCACCCAGAACCACCACGTCGTAGAGCATCGCCTCAGCCATAAGTCTCAGGATAGATGCGGCGCAGCCGCCCGCGTCCAGCTAAGATCGTGTCAGGAGTCTCCGTGCTGGCAGCCGTCTTTCTGATGATTGTGTTCGCGATCGTCTTCGCATCTGCGGAGGCGGCCTATCAGGTTGTGCGTCTGGCGCGGAGGCCGCCGCGCTGGCGTGCGCTGGTCGTACTCGCCGGGGCAACGCTCTGCCTCTCGGGCGTCATCCACTTTCTGCACAGCCTGCTGTAGCCGGGGCGCCTACCGGGCTCGATACCGCTCGATCGCCTCTTTCGGCCCGGCGCTGTACCACGCATAGCCGTTTCTGCGTTCGAGCGACAGCTCATCCACCGTGTCGTGGATGGTCTTGTCGCGGTCGCCGAAGACCGGTTGTTGCGTCTCCAGACTGTAGTACCGCGCCCAGAGCGGCCCCGCGCCGGGCGATGCGACGAGTCGCCGTCCGTCGGGCGTATCGCGTCCGCCGGTCCAGCTCATATTCCGGATGGCATGCGCTTCGAGCCACGCGACGCCCGCACGGATGGCTGCCTCTGTCGCCGGCGTCTTCACGGGCTGCGCCATCAGGTAGAGCAGCAGGTCGGCGCTTTCGCCGGTCGCCAGCGCCGCCGGTTCGTAGTTCCGCGCGGTCGTGGGCGCCAGCGTCAGGGCGTCGGCCTGCTGGGGCCAGATCGTGAGCTTGCCGCCAAGCACGATCTGCGCCTTCAGGATGCAGTCGAGCGCGCGCCCGGCGGCTGTCGCGGCCCGTTGGCGCACCTGAGCAGGGACGAAGGCGTAGTCGCCCTTGCCTGCCGCCGCCGCGCTCAGCAGCTCGGCGGACTCAGTCACGGCATTGTCGTTGAAGGTGATCGCGTCGTGATACCCGCCCTCCAGCGGCCACACCTGCGGCCAGCCGCCGTTCGGAAACTGCGCCTGCAGCAGATAGTCCACGCCCTTCAGGAACGCCGTGCGATACGCCGCGCCGACCGGTCCGGGATTGGCGCCGGCGACCCGCGCCAGATAGCGCAGCTCGGTGTTGGTCGCGTCGTTGTCGAGCGTGCCCATGTAGTTCCACTGCGGATCGCGCGGCGTGTCGAAGTCGTCCGGGCTGGGATGGCGGTTCAGATTGTCCGGCGCCCAGCTCTGGCCGCGCAGACGCGACGGGCCGGCCATGTTCAGATTCTTCGACCAGCCGCCGTTCGGAATCTGGAAGCTGACGATGGTGTCGGCGATCCGCCGCGCCTCCGCGCTCTGGTAGAAGCCCGCATCGCGCCCCAGCGGTATGCTGTGCGCCGAGCCGGACTCCTGTGGGAGCGGCGGAATCTCCTGCAGCCCCACGCGCTCAGCGGCCAGCGCGGCCCGGTCGGTCTGCTCCTGCCGGCGAGAGCGTTCGAGGTAAACCGCCCAGGCTGGCTGCTGCGCGGCAGGCAGTTGCGCGATGCGCGCGGCGGTGATCGACTCCGCGGGTTTGCTCATGCCGATCACGGCGGCGTGGAGCGGGGCGGTCAGGACGAGGAGCAGGGCCAGAACTTGCATGGCGGCACTGTACCTGATTGGTAGGACCAGCGGGAAGTGCTGACTGCAAGTGTCTTGGCTTCAATCCCTGGAAAGGTAGGTATCTTCCCGTATCGGCGCGGTACTCGTCGACGGCGCCCAGGCTAAGTTGGTGGTCCAAACCTTTCAAGCACCAGCGTCAGCGCCTCCGCCGTCGTGTGGATCGTCCCTTCGAGCTGCGCATCCTCCGCCTGTTCGAGCATGGCCTTGAACCGCGGCCCAGGCCGGTAGCCCGCCGCGATCAGCTCGCGTCCGGTCAGCAGCAGCGCGGGACGCACCTGCTCCGGCTCCATCCGTTCATAGTGCTGCTTTGCGAAGTAGTACTTGCTCAGATCACCGTGGGCGCTGCTGGCGTCCGCGCGGTGCAGCGCCAGGTGCTCCTCGAAGCGGGGCAGGCGCAGGAAGCGCTTCAGCGTCGAGAGCTTCATCCGCTGCACATCGCCGAAGCGCATATGGTGCTCCACCAGCGCGAGAATCTGCGTGGCGTCTTCGTTCGAGAAGCGCAGCCGGTTCAGCAGGTGCGCGGCGATGCGGACGCCCACCTCCGGGTGCCCGTTGAAGCGGATGCGGTCGCCGGGCAGATGCTGAAACGTCGCCGGCTTGCCGATGTCGTGCAGCAGCATCCCCCAGGCAAGCGTGGGCGAGGCGCCCGCCGGCAGGTGGTCGAGCAGCATCAGCGTGTGCGTCCAGACATCGCCCTCGGGATGGTACTCGGGCGGCTGCTCGACGCCGAGCATCTTCTCGACCTCCGGCAGGACTTCGTGCAGCAGGCCGGTCTCGCGCAGCAGACGCATGGCGCGCGCGGCGTGACCCTGCGTCAGCATGCGGGTCAGCTCGTCGCGGACGCGTTCGTTCGAGACCTGCGCGATCTCGGGAGCGTACGACCGCATCGCGGAGGCGGTCTTTTCTTCGAGCGAGAACTCCAGCCGCGCGGCGAAGCGGATGGCGCGCAGCATGCGCAGCTTGTCCTCGGCGAAGCGCAGCGCCGGGTCGCCGATGGCGCGAATAGTCTTCGCGGCGAGGTCGGCCCGGCCGCCGACGTAATCCAGCACCTCGCCCGAGAACGGGTCGAGCAACATGCCGTTGATGGTGAAGTCGCGGCGGAGCACGTCTTCGCGCGGATCGGTCGAAAAGCGCACGGCGTCCGGCCGTCGGCCGTCGGAGTAGGCGCCATCGTGCCGGAAGGTCGCGACCTCGGTTGTGATGTCGTCGTGAAGTACGAGTATGACGCCGAAGTGGGCGCCGACCTGCTGCGTGCGGGGGAAGAGTTGGACGATGCGATCCGGCGTGGCGGAGGTGGCGACGTCGTAATCCTTTGGCGAGCCGCTGTTCTTGAGATCGTTGCCAAGCAGCAGGTCGCGGACGCATCCGCCGGCAAGATAGGCCTGGCAGCCGTCGTCGCGCAGGGTGCGGACGATGTGGAGCGCGGCATGAGCGGCTGGAGAGGGAGGCAGCATACCTCCCGATTCTAGCCGTAAGCCGCCGGGCAGCTAGAAGACGAAGACCGCGAGCGCCGCCAGCGCGAGCGGGGCCAGCACGGCTGCAACGGCCAGGCCGGTCTGGCGAAGCCGCACGCCGGGAACCACCGTTTCGGGCGCTGGCGGCGCCTGCTTGTGAAACTCCACGGTGCGGATGAACAACTGGACCTGAACGGAGCCGGTTGATCGTTTGAGCGGCAAGGCATGTTGTCCGGATGGCAAGGTAATATCCTCTTCCAAGGTGATTTGTTTCAGATGTGCAGTGAGCCGTATTTCCTGACACATCCAAGGTATGGTTACCCGGCGCATCGTAGTAATAACCCAAAGGTGTCATGCGGGTGAACTTTCCTGTTTCGGAACCGCGCTGAACCCCTTTCTTTAGAATGGGATTTGTGAAAAATAACGGTTTGATCCTGGGCATCGAAAGCAGTTGCGACGAGACTGCCGCGGCGGTGGTGCGCGCGGGCGGCGAAGCCCTTTCGAACGTCGTCGCCTCGCAGATCGTGCTGCACCAGGACTACGGCGGCGTGGTGCCGGAGTTGGCGGCGCGCGAGCATCTGCGCAATGTCGTGCCGGTGGTGCGCGCGGCGATGGAGCAGTCCGGCGTCCGGTTTTCGGATCTGGACGCGGTGGCGGTGACGGAAGGACCAGGTCTGGCGGGCGCGCTGCAGGTCGGCATCCTGTACGCGAAGGCGCTGGCCTTCGGGCTGGGCAAGCCGCTGATCGCGGTCAATCATCTGGAGGGGCACATTCATGCGGTGGTGATGGAGGCTCGGCAGCGTGGAGATTCTGCCATGGAGCTACCGCTGCTGGCGCTGGTGGTCTCGGGCGGCCATACGCATCTTTATCTGGCTTCGGAGTCTGGACAGACGACATGGCAGTACAGAAATGTGGGGCGTACGGTGGACGACGCCGCGGGCGAGGCCTACGACAAGGTCGCGAAGCTGCTCGGACTTGGGTATCCCGGCGGGCCGTGGCTCGACGGGCTCGCGCCGTTTGGCGATCCGAAGGCGGTGCCGTTTCAGTTCCACGCTATCCAGCGTCGAGAAGACGATCGCAGGGATGCCGATGCTGGGGCGCGCTTCGACTTCTCTTTCAGCGGCATCAAGTCCGCCGTGCTGCGCTACGTGAAGTCCGAGGGGATGCAGGAGGCGGCGGTCGCCCGCGCCAACGCGATCGCCGCCCATCCCGGCTTGAAACCCGCCGATGCCGCGTCCTTCTGCGATCCGAAGGCGCTTGGGCTGATCGCGTCGTTTCAGTCGGCGGTTGTTGGGGTGTTGATGAAACAGACCTTCGCGGCGGCCGAGGCCTTCGGCGCGCGGGGCGTGCTGGTCTCGGGCGGCGTGGCGGCCAACCGCGAGCTGCGTCGGCGCTTCCTGGCCGAGGGCGCGCGGCGCGGTCTGCCGGTGGCGTTCCCGTCCATGGCGCTGTCGACCGACAATGCAGCGATGATCGCGGCGGCGGCATGGCCGAAGTTCCTGGCCGGGGAGTTCGCGAGCGAGGGGATGAGCGCCGCGCCGCAGTTGCGGCTGGGGTGATCTGGAAGTTTGAGGTACGGATTCGAAAGAGGCAGCATGTCGGACAACTACATCATTTTTGTTCCCGAAGACCCGCGATTCGTGCCCTCGGCCGATCGGATCGCCGATGGGCTTTCTGTTGCTGCAAGATTGTTCCCAAAGGCAGATGCGATAAAGGCCGACTTGCCGGGGGGAATCGAATGCTTCGACGCGGGTGGGAACTTCGAATCGACCACTTGCCCGGGGTGTGGGAAGAAGCTGCCAGATGCGTGGTGGGCGACGGCAGCCGACGCGGATCAAGAGGAATCCGGGTTTCGGCTCGGCGTCTTTCGGACTCCCTGCTGCGCCAGTGATGTCACCCTCAATGACCTCCGGTACGAGTGGCCACAGCGGTTTGGCATGTTCGGGCTGGAGATACAGAATCCAAACGTGGGGCTGCTGGCAGCCGGCGATGTCGTTGCGCTGGAGTCTGCGGTCGGAACGTTTCTGCGAGTCGTTTACCGGCATTTGTGAGGAAAGGAGGTTTTCAGATGGAGATGACGGCCGATCAGTTCGAGACGGAGCTGTTGAAGCTCCTGCCGGAAGCCACGTATACGATCCAGCGGAAGGAGACTCCCCGTGGGCAGATGCTGTGCGTCACGCCCGCCCATCCGCGAGCGGCGGAGATCACTCTTTGGAGCGATGACGGCTATCCGATGGACATCATCTTTGGGGACTGCTTCCAGATCGAACTCGATCGCGGGTGTCCCGACGATCTGTTGCAGCTCGCAGAGGCCGTGATTGCCGGTCAGATGGTCGACTATATCTGGACATTCTTGTGGGACCGGCTTTATTCAAAGTCCGTCATCAAGGATCGTTGGACGATGAGGAACGGCCTGCCGCTGCCTTATCCCTTCTGGCTCAAGAGCACGCACCACTATGAGCCTTATGCGGCTGTCACGCCTGACCGCTAACGCCCGAAGCTATAGGTGAGTTTGACGATCTGGCTATCGATGCCGGGATTATTCTGGCCCCGGTAGGCGTTCGACAGGTGGTGGATCCGGTAGTCGACGGCCCAGGAGCGGTGATGGTTCTCGAAGAATTCAAAGCCCGCGCCGAACTCGAAGGTGAAGTTGAAGCTCTCTGAGTTGTACGAGGGAATATCGCGGGTGGCGGCCATGAAGCCCGCGTTGCCAAGGATGAATGGCTGTAGCCGGTGGCGCGGTGCGAAGTTCAGCCGCTGGCCGAGCGGGCTGACGCCGCCAGCGTAGGTCCAGCGGGTTTCGCAGACCGTGGTCACGGTGTAGGCGGGGTTGCCGGAGATTGGGCCGATGGGCGGCACGGCGGCGACACTGACCGTGCTGGAGGTGCAGGCGTGCTCGATGGGACCGTCATAGTCCGATGGCCCGTAGAAGGTGACAGACGGCGCGGCAACGACGGTGATGCGGGCGGTAGGCTCTTCCAACAGGGTGAGCGGGCGGACATCCAGGTCGTAGTGCCAGTCCACATAGCGACTGTGCAGCAGGCGGCGGGAGTATGTTCCGCCCAGCGCGATCAGCCTGCGATTGCCGCTCACGCCGAGGATGATGTGGCTGGAGGTGTTGGAGTATTCGGCGAAGCTGGAGAGCGAGTCGCGGAAGGAGTAACTCTCGGTATCCGGCATCTTTGAACTCTGTGCGTGCAGCGTGCTGGCGGCGAGCAGGGCGGCCAGCAGGGGGGCTGCGGAAGGCTTTGTCATGGTCATTCCACAATACGACAAGCGCCGGCAACCCGGCCAGACGAGTTGTTCGGCTAGAATCGTACAGACATCTTCAACCGGGCAGCAGGCTGGACCCTTAAGGCGGACGTGGCGATCGAACTTTTCAATACTCTGGGTGGGCAGGTGGAGACACTTGTCCCGAGCGATGGCGCTGTGCTGCGTATGTACGCCTGCGGACCGACCGTTTACGACTACGGCCACATCGGCAACTTCCGCACGTTCATCCATGTCGACGTGCTGCGCCGCGCGCTGAAGCAGCAGGGAGTCGCGGTGAAGCATGTCATGAACGTGACCGACGTGGACGACAAGATCATCCAGCGTGCAGCGGCGGCGGGCGTGGGCATCGGCGTGTTCTCGGCGCGCTTCGAGAACGCCTTCTTCGAGGACATGGAAGCGCTCGGCGTCGAGCGGCCGGAGTTTCTGCCGCGCGCGACCGAGAATATTCCCGAGATGGTCTCGCTGATCGAGCGGCTGGCGGCCAGGCAAGCCGCCTACCAGGCCGAGGATGGAAGCTGGTACTTCCGCATCGCGAGCGATCCCGGCTACGGAAAGCTGTCGCAGAAGGACTTCGACGGCATCGAGGACGGCGCGCGCGTCGATGTGGACGAGTACGAGAAGGACGCGGCGCGGGACTTCGCGCTATGGAAGGCCGTGAAGACCGGCGCCGACGGCGTCCGCGAGCACGCCTGGGAGACGGCGCTGGGCGCTGGACGGCCGGGCTGGCATATCGAGTGTTCGGCCATGGCGACCAAGTACCTGGGCGACAACTTCGACCTGCACGCCGGCGGCGAAGACCTGATGTTTCCGCACCACGAGAACGAGATTGCACAGTCCGAGGGCGCAAGCGGCAAACCCTTCGCCCGCCACTGGATGCATGTGCGTTTCCTGCTGGTCGAAGGTAAGAAGATGTCGAAGTCCGAGGGCAACTTCTACACGCTGCGCGACCTGCTGCTGAAGGGGCATCGCGCGTCGGCGATTCGCTTCCTGCTGATGAGCGTGCCGTATCGGCACCAGTTGAACTTCACCTTCGACGGACTGACGGAGTCGACCAACGCGGTCGATAGACTGCGGACCTTCCACCGCCGGTTGAAGGAAGGGCAGTGGCCGGAAGGGCTCTCGAACGGGATGACGGGCAGTGATGCCGACGTGGCCGCCGCGATTGCGACGGCGCGGCAGAAGTACGACGCGGCGCTGAGCAACGACCTGAACACGGCCGAGGCGCGCGCGGCGATCTTCGACATGGTGCGCGCGGTGAACGTAGCTGCGGACCAGGGAACGCTCGTCAAACGCGATGTCCAGGCGGCCCTGGCGGTGATGGAGCGCTTCGACGGCGTCTTTGCCGTGCTGGTCGATAACGATGCCGAGATTACACGCCAGGCGCTCGAGTGGGCCGAGCGCGAAGGGCGCATGGGCGAGGCTTCGCCGGAGCTGGTGGCGACCCTCTCGTTGACCGACGAGGCGATTGAGGCGCTGATCGCCGAGCGCACGCAGGCCAAGAAGACCCGCAACTTCGCCCGCGCCGACGCAGTGCGCAACGAGCTGCTGGCGAAGGGAATCCTGCTCGAAGACTCGAAGGACGGGGTGCGCTGGAAGCGAAAATAACGTTGCATTTTGGCCTCTGCGGGGCGCCACGTTATAATTGCCGAGTACATTCCGCAACACGCTGGAGAGTTGGCCGAGTGGCTGAAGGCGCCGGTTTGCTAAACCGTTATAGGACGAAAGTTCTATCGGGGGTTCGAATCCCCCACTCTCCGCCAGCTACTTTTCTATCGGAATAGACCTTACACATCGCAAAATCCCCGCTCGATCAGCGGGGATTTTCATTTTCATCGGATAGCAGGTCATTCTGGCTGTCTATCGCGATTCGACGGACACCTCGGCCCCCTGCTCTGTCTGAAGGTGCTCGCGGCGCTTCCGCGTGGCGGCGGCCAGTTCGCGCAGCAGCGTGATCGTCTCGGGCCAGTCGATGCAGGCGTCGGTGATGCTTTGTCCGTAGACGAGCGGTTTGCCGGGGACCAGCGACTGCGCGCCGGCGACCAGGTTGCTTTCGATCATCACGCCCATGATGCGGCGGTCTCCGCCGGCGATCTGTTCGGAGACGTTGTGGCTGACGACGGCTTGTTTGCGGTAGTCCTTGCCGCTGTTGGCGTGGCTGAAGTCGATCATGACGCGCGGTTCGAGACCGGCTTTTTCCAGTTGTTGCGCGGTCGAATCGACCGAGGCGGCGTCGAAGTTCGTGATCTGCCGCCCGCCGCGCAGGATGACATGGCAGTCCGGATTGCCCGAGGTCAGCAGGATCGCCGACTGGCCGGTCTCGGTCGTGCCGAGGAACGTGTGCGGGTGGCTGGCCGACAGGATGGCCTCGATTGCGATCTGGACGTTGCCGGAGGTCCCGTTCTTGAAGCCGACCGAGCACGACAGGCCGCTGGCGAGCTGGCGATGCACCTGGCTCTCGGTCGTGCGCGCGCCGATGGCGCCCCAACTCACGAGGTCCGAGACATACTGCGGCGAGATCATGTCGAGGTATTCGGTGCCGGCTGGCACGCCCATCTCCGCGAGGTCGAGCAGCAGCCGCCGCGCGATGCGCAGGCCGTCCGTGATCCGGAAGGACTCGTCGAAGTAGGGATCGTTGATCAGACCCTTCCAGCCAAGCGTGGTCCGGGGCTTTTCGAAGTAGACCCGCATGACGATCATCAGGTCGCCCGAAAGCTCGGCGATGGCCTCCTTGAGCAGACCGGCGTACTCGCGCGCGGCGGCTGGATCGTGGATCGAGCAGGGGCCGACGACGACGATCAGGCGATCGTCCGCGCCGTTGAGAATATCGACGATCTGGCGGCGCGCCTCGAAGACGGTGCGCGAGGCGTTGTCGGTGAGCGGCATCTCTTCTTCGAGGAAGATGGGTGGGATGACGACTCTGCTCGATCTGATCCGGAGGTTGTTTGTGGGGTAATTCATGACCGTTCGATCAGGATACTCGGTATGGCGGGTGGTTTCCAATCTTCCGGGGTCAGCCAGCCCCGCGAATGAGCGCGATCTCCTGCGTGGCGGCCCACTGGTGCAGGTCCTGCCCGGTCAGGGCGGCGGCCATCAGGGGCGGAAACTGATCGGGCGTGCAGGCGAAGACGGGGCAGTTCATGGCGGCGACCTGCTCGGCGTGGCCGGTGTCGTAGCTGGGGTGGCCGGAGTCCGAGAGCGCGAGCAGGACGATGACGTTGACGCCGCTCTGCTTCAGCGCGCCGACGCGGGCGAGCATGGCCGGCGCGTCGCCGCCCTCGTAGAGATCGCTGATGAGGATGAGGTGGGTCTTGGCGGGGTGCTCGATGCGCTGCTCGCAGTAGGCGAGCGCGGCGTTGATGTCCGTACCGCCGCCGAGCTGGATGCCGAAGAGCACCTCGACCGGGTCGGCGAGCTGCTCGGTCAGGTCGACGATGGCGGTGTCGAAGCAGACGAGCTGCGTCGACAGGCCGGGCAGCGAGGCCATCACCGCCGCGAAGATCGACGCGTAAACGACCGAGGTCGCCATGGAGCCGGACTGGTCCACGCAGAGGACGACGTGGTCGAGGTTGGCGCGAGTCTTCGAGCGGCGGCTGTGTCCGATGAGCGTCTCCGGGACGACAGACCGGTGTTCGGGCTGGTAGTGGCGCAGGTTGGCGCCGATGGTGCGGGGCCAGTCGATATCCGCGTGGCGCGGGCGGCGGGTGCGTTGCGAACGATGGAGCGCGCCGCGCAGCGTCTCCTGCGTGGTGTGGGCGAGGCGTTCGAGCAGGTCGTCGACGACCTTGCGGACGACCGCCCGGGCCGTATCCAGGGTCTTTTCCGGGATCGCCGCGCGCAGGGCGATGAGGTCGGCGACGAGGTGGATGTCGGCCTCGAGTGTGGCGAGGAACTCGGGTTCAAGCATCAGCGATTTCAGGTTGAGCCGCTCGAAGGCGTCGCGCTGCACGACCTGCACCAGCGGCGTGGGGAAGAACTCGCGGATGTCGCCGAGCCAGCGCGCCACGCGCGGCGACGACGCGCCAAGGCTGCCGCGTCCTTTTTTCGCATCGGCGCCGTAGAGCGCGGTGAGCGCCTGGCCGAGACGGCGGTCGCGGTCCGAGAGCGCGTCCTCGCCCGCGTCTTCTTCGCCGCCAAGGGCGAGCTGCCAGCGGCGCTGGCGTTCGTTGTTGGCGATCATGCCGGGCCTCCGGTTTCCATGCCAAGTATGCGATAGAGCAGTGGAAGTGCAGCCGCGAAGGCTGGGTTCTCGTCCTGCGGTTCGGTGTTTGTCGAGGTATGTTCGCGCTGGCCGCGCTTGACTGTGTCGAGCAGGCGGCGGCGGGAGATCTGGTCGAATCCGGTGAGGCTGCGCCGCAGCAGCGGTAGCGCGGCGATGAAGTCGTCTTCCGCGAGCGAGCAGAGCCACGCATCGATCAGGTGCAGCAATGGCTCGTCATGCAGGATGATCTCCGCGCCGCCGCGCAGGAATCCTTCGAGGAACGCGCCGGCGTGCTGCGGCTCGCGGTCGCCGGTGTGGCGCGCGAAGGCGGCGGCGACGGCTTCGAGCGGCCACACGCGCTGGTCGTGCAGGCGGCGCAGGCTTAGGCCGGCCACGGGCGCGGCGGCCAGCTCGTCGTCGACGATCTTCGCCAGTTCCTGCCGCCAGGACTCGGTCAACGACGCCTCGTCGAAGAGCGTGAGCGCCTCGCCGTACTCCTCCATCGCCTTCACGCGCGCGTTTGCGGCGTCCGCGTCGAGGCTGTGCGAGCCGATCCGCACGCCGGCGTTGATCTCGATGCTGAGCGAACCGACGAGCGCGCGGAGAGCATCCTCCGGCAGCTTGCGCGCCGTGCCGTAGCGCAGCACGCGGACCAGCGGAGCGACGGCCTGCATGAGGTCGGTGATGTCGCTGGCGTTGACGGCCGCGGCTTGTAACTGCGCGATACAGTCGGTCGCGGCATCCGGCAGGTCGGCGGTCAGGGCCGCGCGGACGAGGCCGGCGAGTGCGGTGACGGAGCTGCTGGCGCGTGCTCGTTCGAGCGTGATGCCGGCGGCGGCCTGCTCGATGGTGATGCCGTAAACGAGCGCCTCGGCGAGCGCGACCGAGAACTCCGGCGCCCAGCGCAGCATCCACACCTCGCGAAAGGTGCCGCGTCCGGCCTGCGCATCGAGCAGCTTGCCCCACGGCACGTCGATGAGGTTGAGCCGGTGCAGCAGCGTGGACTTCAGCAACCCGGCCTCGGATCGCAGGTCGAGCCGCATCTCCAGCTCCAGGTCCTCGGGCTTCATGCGGGTCTTGCGCTGCCACAGAGTGAGGTCGCGGGCGAGCGGCATCTGCGGCACGCGGTCGTCGATCTCGCCCACGCGCTGACCGATGTAGAGCTTGCGCTCGATCAGGGCGAGCGGAACGGGATTGCCGTGGCAGAAGGTCGCGAGCGCCGCCTCCCGCATCTCCGACAGGCCCGGGAGCGGCAGCCCTCGCAAGGCGGCGAGTCCGAGCGCCAGGCGCGCGGCCTCGATGGCGTTGGCCGTCGGCGCGCCATAGCCTTCGCCGCGCAGCGTCTGCGCCGTGCGGGCCTGCCACAGGCTGGCGAACTGCTCGGCAGTCGGCGGCTCGGGCTGGGCGTACAGCGACCAGAGATGGCGGTACCAGCCCGGCGAGAGCACGCCCGCGCCGTAGCCGGAGTGCGCGCTCAGGCGGCTGTCGGTCCAGGGCGCCCAGGTCGCCTCGACCTTGATGCGCGGCAGGTCTTTGATCAGGGCCCGGTCGTCCGCCGCCTTCGCCGGAGCGCGCAGCGCGCTGAGATGCCAGGCGCCGCAGACGACGGCGACGGCGCCATCGTGCTCCTTGAGCGCGGCGCGGATATGGGTTCGCATGAAGGCCTCGCGGCGGAGGTCGCGCGACTGGTCGCGACTGGCAATTTGTTCGTGCGCGCGGGCCTCGGTCATCGCGGTCTCGATGGCGGCGAAGACGGTCAGCGCCTGGTTGGCGCCGTCCGCATGCTGCGCGCCATACTGCTCGACGAGCCCGTTCCAGAAGGCCTCGCCGTCGTCGTATCCGGCGGCCTCGGCGAGCAGGTCGAGCGCATCGGGCTGCTGTGCCGCTCCTTCTACAGCCTCAGCCTCCTGCTGCTGACGCAGCGCGAGCGAGACCGCCGCGGGCCAGTCGATGAAGCGCACAGGGCGCTGGCGTTCGAGCGCCCAGAGCATCGCCTGCCACTCCGGCGAAAACTCCGCGAAGGGCATGAAGCTGGCCGACGGGCCATCCCCGGCAGACTCTTTTTCAGACGCGTACACCAGCATGGCGAGCGGAGGCTGCATGCCCGGCTCCGCCGCCCAGCGGATGAGCGCGTCGCCCTCGGGTGGCCCTTCGATCAGCACGCATGCGGGATCGAGCGCGTCGAGCGCCCGGCGCAGCAGCGCCGCCGACCCCGGGCCGTGGTGGCGGATGCCGAACAGGTGCAGGCGTTCTTCCGGCTGTGTCGCCATCGGCGTCAGATAACCTCGCGGATGGCGTTGTAGAGATCGGACCAGCCGTCGCGTGTGCGGACGACGGATTCGAGATACTCCTGCAGCGCGACCGTGTCCTGCACGGGGTCCTTGACGACGGCGCCGACGAGGTTCGGCGCGAGGCTGTCCGCGTCCAGCACGCCGCCGCCGAAGTGCGCCGCGGAGGCCCACGCGCTGACCCCGACCGAGATCGCCTCGGCGGTCGACAGCGAGCCGCTGGAGGTTTTGAGTTTTGTCTTTCCGTTTAACGTCCGGCCCTCGCGCAGCTCGCGGAAGAGCGTGACGATGCGCGTCATCTCCTCGTCGGCGGGCTTGATCGGTGGCAGGCTGAGGTTCGTCCCAATCTCGCGCACGCGCTTGACGACGATCCCAACCTCCTCTTCCAGGGTTGCGGGAGAGGGCAGCACGACGACGTTGAAGCGACGCTTCAGCGCGGACGAGAGATCGTTCACGCCCTTGTCGCGGTTGTTCGCCGTGGCGATGACGTTGAAGCCGCGCCGCGCGTCGATGGCCATGTCGAGCTCCGGCACGGGCAGCGTCTTCTCGCTCAGCACGGTGATCAGCGTGTCCTGCACGTCCGATCCCATGCGGGTCAGCTCCTCAAGCCGTACGATGCTGCCGTCCTCCATCGCGCGGGTCAGCGGCGTCTTCACGAGCGCCTCGTACGACGGGCCTTTCGCGAGCAGCAGCGCGTAGTTCCAGCTATAGCGGATCTGGTTTTCGTCCGTGCCGGCGGTGCACTGGATCATGCGCTGCGACGAGCCGGAGATGGCCGCCGCCAGGTGCTCCGACACCCACGACTTCGCGGTCCCCGGCAGGCCGAGCAGCAACAGCGCGCGGTCCGTGGCAAGCGTGGCGACAGCGGTCTCGATCAGGCGGCGGTTGCCGACATATTTGGCGGAGATGGGCGTGCCATCGGCCGCCTTGCCGCCCAGAATGTAGGTGACGACGGCGGGCGGAGAGAGCCGCCAATTCTCGGGGCGCGGACGGCTGTCGCCAGCGGCAAGCGCGGTCAGTTCGGCGGTGTAGATCTCTTCGGCGCTCAGGCGCAGGCGTTGATGTGCGGCTTCGGGCATGGTTCAGGCACTCTCCAGTGCGTCCAGCAGATCGAGCAGGGGCAGGGCGTTGACGGTCAGGTTCGGTTCGAAGACTTCGAGCTTCCTGCGAAGCACGCGTCGTTGAGAGGCAGGACAGAGCGATGCGGCGATCTCCATCCAGTACGCGGTATGTTTGGCCACGGTCGAGGGCTCCTCGAACCAGCCCGAGTGGAAGGCGATCTCAAAGAGCATGGCCGGTGCGGGGCCATCGAGCAGCTCGTGCAGCCAAAGCCACGCGGGATAGTTCCACGGCAGCTTGCTGTAGGGGCGGAGGAGGGTCTCAGCCCAGCGCAGCCGCTCCGGGCGGGACATGGCGCCGAGGTCGTTCAGGCCGCTGTCGTGCAGCATCTCCCATGCGTTCGGCAGGTGCGCGACGATGGCGGCGAGCAGGTCGAGCCGATTGTCCGTGGTCGCCATGACGGCCAGCGCGAGCAGCAGGTTCGCGTCCCTGGCCGCCGCCTCGACGATCTCCGTTTCGGTCAGCGAGAGCGCCTTTGCCAGCTCTTCGAAGGACACATCGAGGACGGTCTGGCGAATCCAGCGCGACGCGGCGAAGGCCTGCGTGTTGGCCGGCAGTTGCAGCGACAGCGCAGGTCGCTTGCGCAGCAGGCCGGTCTGTCCGCGCTGGATGCGTTCGAGGCACGCGGCCAGCGCGGGGTTCTCCTCGCCCGCGCCCAGCCGCGCGAGCAGGCGCTGCGCCAGCGTTCGCACACGCGGCGCGCGGTCCTTCTTCAGACCTTCGAGGAACGGGCGGTCGGCGTCGCTCAGCTCGATCTGCAGCGCCTGCAGCAGGCGTGTGCGAGCGTCGGGGTTCTCGTTCGGCCATGCGGATTCGAGCAGCGTGCGGGCGGCGGCGGGGGCTTTGCGGCGCAGCTCTTCGAAGTAAGCCGCCCGGCGGCCGAGCGTGCTCTCGGTCCAGTTGGTCTCGTCGAGGTCGTCGCGGTCGAAGTAGCCCCTGGACTCGCTGGCCTCATGCGGTTTGCGCGCCCAGTGCTGCGCGGTCGCGCCCAGCAACTCGGCGTGGCGGCGGACGAAGGCGTCGATCTTCGGCAAGTCGAAGGGATGGGGCCGCAGCCGCCGAAGCTCGAAGACGCGGGCGATGGCCAGGCCCGGCGCCTCGGATGCCAGCTTCCCGTTGAGGATGCGCAGCAACGGGCGGCGCAGCGCGTCGGGCAGCATGCGGCGGAGATCGTCGAAGGTCTCTTCGACCGCGAACTGCGGCGGGATCGCGGGCCGCTCGAAACGTAGGGCCTGCCCGGTGAGGCTGAGCGCCTGAAGGTTGGCGTCTGGACCGGCTGGAAGCAAGCCCGCCGGCAAGGGCAGGCGTCCGGCGCCGGCGAGCAGCGAGGGCAGCAGCTTCGTCTTGAAGGCGGTCGAACTCATGCGGCCACCCAGCGTCCGAGCGGCGTCTCGGCCCAGCACAGAGTGAGGTAGTAGCCGTTCCACAGCGCCAGTCCGTCGAGCGCGCCGAGGCCTGCGAGCGGCAGCGCGAGGCTCGCCTGCGCCGTCTGGAGCGGCAGCGCGAGCGTGACGCCGGCATCGACAAGGTAGAGCGCATCGCCGGTGCGGAGCAGGCGCGCGTCGCGGAAGGCGAGCGGCCATGTCCCGACCCAGGGAAGCTGCGCGAGCGTCGACTCCCATGTGGCGAAGGCCTGGGTCAGGCCCGCTTCCGGCAGCACAAGGCTTGCGGCCGTGGCTTCAGCGCCGCCCTGGACACGGACGATCTGGGCGCGCAGCGGCGCGGCGGAGGGGTAGAAGGCCAGCTCCGCCGCGATGCGGTCGCCGACCAGGTAGCCGCCGCTCGCTCCACCCGTGGCGACGGGGACAAAGTCGATCAGTACGGCGCATGCCGGCTTGTCCGGGGCCTCGGACTCGCGCCAGAGCCAGGTCTCGACACGGCGCAGACGGTCGGGTTGCACCTCGCTCAGCGTTGCGACGACGCGCCATGCGCCGTCGACGCGGAGCGCTGCCTCGTCCGCCAGCAGCGCCTCGCGGGTGAAGCTCCAACCCGCGGCCTGGCGGGCGTCGGCGGCGAGCGCCGGGGGCAGCTCGGCCTGGCGCCGGTAGGCCTGCGCGATCAGGTAGACGAGTCCAAGCTCCTCGACCGCCGCGACGGGCCGCACCGCCTCGGGCAGCGTAAAGAGGCGTGTCGGCAGGGCGTCGAGACGCGTCGCGAGACCGGGCGCCTTGGCGTCCACCAGCCGCTGCGCGATCAGCCGGCAGGCCTGCGTACACTGCGCGACGAAGGCCGCCGCGCCCCGGTCGACCTGATCGGCCAGCCAGATGTCGAGGTCGTCCAGCCCGCGCAGGATGGCGGCTTCGCGCTCCTGCCGGTTACGTTCGCGCGCGGCGGCAGCGCGGGCCTCGGCCTTCGGGTCCGCCTCGACTTCGGTCTCGGCGACGGCGGCAAGCTGGATGGACCGGATAGGCTTCGGCGCGCTCTCGTCCTGCGATGCGGCGGCGGACGGGCCGCGGCGGCGTCCCAGCCAGTCCTTCACCCACTCGGGCGTGGGCGCGGCGGCGAAGACGATCTTGCCCTCGGCGCGCATCCACATCAGCGCAAGCGAGTGTTTGCAGGGGAATTTTCGGCTCGGGCAGGTGCATTTGTAGCCCGCATCCGCCTCGTGGACGACCACGCGGTAAGGCGTCGCGCCGGATCCCTGACACTCGCCCCAGACCAGGTCGCCGTCGACCGCCAGCGTCGGCCACGCGGCGGGTTTCAGCAGCTTGCGCGCGGCGGCCAGCGAGGGCTGGTCCGGCGCCAGGGCCTCGATCTTCTCGAGTGTGAAAGCCATGCACCGATGGTACCGGAGTCGTTGTTCTTCCCGATTGCCTACCTCGATACCTGCCGCACGTCGGCCAACTCGCCTTCGAGCGCATGAATGAGCTTCGCTGGCGTCTCCTTCTTGCGGGCGCGCGGCAGGAACCACCGCTCCACGCCATACCAACTGCCGACGGCGGCGATCAGGGTCAGGGGCGTCGCACAGAAGAACAGCACATGCGGCTGCACGGCGTGGCCGATGGCCTGCATGACGAGCTGCTGAATCGGAAAGGCATAGAGATACGTGCCATAGGAGAAGTCTCCGAAGCGGCCGAAGCGCGCCAGCGAACCAGCCGGCGTGTAAGCCAGCCAGAACACAAGATACGTGCCCACGAACGGGAAGAGCAGCGTCCAGCCATAAGGAACGACGCAGGCCGCAGCGAGCAGTACGGCGGAAACCGCAGCCATCCAGCCGCGCTTCGGAATGCGGTCGCGATAGAGATAGAACACGACGCCGGCAAGATAAAGAGGCAGCAACCTCGCCCACATCACCGGATAACCCACGATCGCGCCCAGCAGCTTGCCGCCGACGATCCAGCCTTCGACCTTGAACAGCACGCTGACCGCGACCGCCGCGACGAAGAGCGCGAGCAGCGCCCCACGGCGCTTCAGCAGCCCGGCGACGGTCAGTCCGGCGACGCCGATGTAGCACCAGAATTCAAAGGGGATCGACCACACCGAGCCGTTCAGGTCGCCGCTGAGCGGATTGCCCGCAAAGGCGCCGGTGTAGCTGAACTGCAGCAGCCGCGCCGTTTGCGTGAGCAGATCCCAGGCTCGCGTGCCGAAGCCGTCACCCAGCATGCGTCCACCCGCAAGCGGCAGAACGACAAACGCGCACAGCAGCGTCACCGCGATGAAGGCCGGGTAGATGCGCAGGACGCGCTTCTTCAGGTAGCTGGCGATCGAAGGCGAGCGCTCGGCGCTGGCCGTGATCATGAAGCCGCTCATGATGAAGAACAGGTTCACGGCGATGGACCCGCCGGTGACCTGACCGTGTGTCAGACGTGCGATCGGCTCCCGGGCCTCCGACCCAAGGCCCAGCGCATAGCTGTGCGAGTAGATCACCAGCACGGCGAGCCCCAGCCGGATGAAGTCGAAGTTGTTCTCCCGCCCGTCCCAGATCGTCTTCATGGCCATCCGCGCGCCCGTGGTACAGGCGTCACTTCCAGCTTACGCCGTGGGCGGGGCGGGGGAATCACACGTTCGGTGCAGAGGTCGGCCTAGGCCTCGTCCTCTTCGTCATCCTCTTCTTCGTCGTCTTCATCCTCGTCGTCGTAATCTTCATCGTCTTCGAGATCGTCGTCCTCGTCGAGATCGTCCTCGTCGATATCTTCGTCCGCCTCGGGGATGTCGTCATCGACCTCGCGAGCGAAGAGAGTCTGACCGTTGTATCCGATGCTGCGTAGGTCGTGCGCGAATTCGATCTGCTCTGCATGGTTCATGGTGGTCTCCTCGGGTGTTGCACCTGCTCCGTTGGATGCAGACTATCGGCTTCGAGCGCGTGGATGATCAACGCCGACGAAGTTTCATGAGCATTTCACCTTTGCGCAGGCTCCCCGCAACAGGCTAAACTTCACATCAGGGAAGAGTGGCCGAGTGGTTGATGGCTCCAGTCTTGAAAACTGGCGTACCTGAAAGGGTATCGGGGGTTCGAATCCCTCCTCTTCCGCCATTTCATCTTGCCGTTTTGGACATTTGCCGCTGCGACCCGGAGAATCGACGGGTTTGCGGGCAAATTACTGTATTCGGCCCCTCGATTTGCTCACTGGGTGATCGTCTTCTGATGGATGAGGTCAGATTCGTGTTATTCATTGGCGATGGTGCATTACGCACACTCGAGACTTGATCCTGATAAGTCCTTTTGGCAGGAGCTTTCTACTCACCTGGACGGGCCGAGCCGCGAAGGCTTCCGCCGACTGCAACGCTTTACCGTGTCGCTGCGTCCGCAGGAGTTGGACCGGCTTTATGCGCTGGGGTTCCTGGAGCCTGTGTTCCGCAGTGCGCATGTGGCTTCGCGCGACGAGCGCCGCACCGTGCTCTGGAGCACGGTCGATATCCCAAGTGTGCCGCCTGCGCGCAGCTTCGCCGAGTACGAGCAGGCTGGCCTCAAGGCTCCCGAGGATGGCTCTCAATCACTGCCCGGCGTGATCTGCTGGCGCTATGTCGACTAGCATGCCGGGCGAAGACGAGATGCTGCCCCTGAGCGGGTTGCAGCATCTTGCCTTCTGTCCCCGGCAGTGGGCGCTCATTCACCTGGAACAGGTTTGGGTGGAGAATCGCCTCACCGCCGAGGGCCGTCTGCTGCATGAGCGTGTCGACCTGCCTGGACAGAGCCGGCGCGACAGCGTGCGCACCGTCCGCGGCATGTGGCTGGAGTGCCGGCGTCTGCATCTGACCGGCCGTGCCGGTGTGGTCGAGTTCCGTCCGCAGCCCTATCCGCTGGAGTACAAACGCGGCAAGCGCAAGCCGACCGATTGCGACACCTTGCGGCGAACGCCGATGGTTGCTCCCCACGCGGGAGCGTGGATTGAAACTGGCAGGCGAGTCGAGTCTTCGCGGGCCGCGTTTCGTACTATCTGCGCCGATGTTCAACGCCATTTCCTTTGCGTGCTTCTGGCGTCTCTCCTGCCCATCGGCTTCAGCCGGAGGGTCATACACCTTGTCTGGCGTTTGCGCGCTTGGGCTTTTTTTCGAGATTCAGCGCTACGGCCGCGCGTATCAGTTCCTTCAGCGCCTCCGTTTCGATCTCTTCGCCTTCGTGGATATCGATGGCTCGCCGGACGTTGCCTTCGAGGCTGGAGTTGAAGAGACCCGCTGGGTCCGCGAGTGCGGCGCCCCGGGCGAAGGTCAGTTTCACCACGCTCTTGTAGGTCTCGCCCGTGCTGACGATGCCGCCGTGCGACCATACGGGCACGCCGCGCCACTTCCACTCCTCGACGATTTCGGGGTCTGCCTCGTGCATGATCGCGCGCACTCTTGCAAGCGTTTCGCCGCGCCAGTCGCCCAGTTGCCGTATCCTTTCGTCGATTCGTGTGGAGGCAGATTCCATCGTGAACGCCCTTTCTGTATGCCGCTGAGACTTTCGTCGAGCCCAGCATACTCCGTGCGCGGGGGGAGGAAGCGAATTTGGTGCATAACGGAATGTTCAAATGTTGAAAAGGGCCGTAAGATAGGGCAGTGACTAAGGCGATTGCTCGAAATCACGCCGTACGCTTGCCTCAGGTTGAGAAAGACATGTACGCTCGGCGCATCGGAGATCGCGTATCCGTCGCCGCCGGAGCGGTCACTCCACGGTCGCCGCTCCGAAGAAGGTTTTGAAAGCTCCACCGGAAGGCTGCGAAGAGGTCTCCAGCAAACGTCCCTAACCCCAACATCTCAAGGAGAGAAACACGATGGCAACGAAGAAAGCAGCAGCACCTGCAAAGAAGGCCGTTGTTCCCGCAGCGAAGAAGACCGCCGCTCCGGCAGCCGCGAAGAAGGCAGTCGCGGTGAAGAAGTTGACCAAGTCCGAGCTGGTGCGGCTCGTCGCGGAGAAGCTGGAGATCACGTCGAAGCAGTCGGCTGCGTTCTTCGATCTGCTCACCGAGACCGCGATTGCAGAGACCAAGAAGAGCGGCGAGTTCACCATTCCCGGCCTCGGCAAGCTCGTCAAGGCGCAGCGCGCCGCGCGCGTCGGACGCAACCCGCAGACCGGCGAGGCGATCAAGATCAAGGCCAAGACGGCCGTCAAGTTCCGCGTGGCCAAGGCCGCGAAGGACGCCATCGCACCGGTAAAGTAACTCCCTTGGGGCAATCGCATCCCGGCCGATGCAACGGAGCGGGGATGCGATTGCCCAACCGGATACGGCGTATATCAGTGACTGAATCGATGCTGCAACAGGGCGCGCCCGACCTTCCAGAGCCAGACTCTTCGGAGCCGGCGGAGCCTCGAACGTATCCAGACTGGCACGTCCTTCCCGAGAGCTTCCGCATCCTCGCCGCCGCGACTCCCAACGCGGTGCTGCTCGAGACCGCGAAGCAGGACGGCAGTGGCGATAAAAGCCTGCTCTTTCTCCATCCCAACGTTGAACTGATCGCCTGGACCGCGCAGGATCTGGACGCCATCCTGCGCCGGATCGACGGGTATGTGGCCGGCGGCGCCTATGTCGCGGGCTATTTTCAGTATGAATGCGGTGAGCACTTCGTTGGACTCTCGCCGAGAACACGCGGCCCGGAGCCGCTGGCGTGGCTCGGCGTCTATCCGGCGCCGGTCGAGTTCGACCATGCGAGCGGCACGATCCAGGGAGAGCTGCCGCAGATCCCGCCTGCTTCAAGCTCCGCGGACGCCGCCATCCACATCGGCGGGCTGCGGATCCCGCGGGCCGATTACGACGCCGCGCTCGCCCGCATCCACGAGTATCTGCACGCGGGCGACACCTACCAGGTCAACTTCACCGATAAGGTCGTGGGATCGACCGAAGCTGAGCCGCTTGCGGTCTACCGCACGCTCCTGCGCCAGCAGCCCGTGCCCTTTGCCGCGTTTCTGAACTGCGCCGCCGGGCCGATCCTCTCGTTCTCGCCGGAGCTCTTCTACCGCACGCATGCGGGCCGCATCACGGTCCGCCCAATGAAGGGCACCTGGAAGCGCGGCGTCGATGAGGCCGGGGATCGGGCAGCCGCATCGCTGCTGAGGAACGACGAGAAGAATCGCAGCGAGCATGTCATGATCGTCGACCTGCTGCGCAACGACCTCGGCCGCATCTGCCGGTACGGCTCGGTCGCGGTCGACCCGCTCT
This sequence comes from Granulicella rosea, assembly GCF_900188085.1. Taxonomy (GTDB): domain Bacteria; phylum Acidobacteriota; class Terriglobia; order Terriglobales; family Acidobacteriaceae; genus Edaphobacter; species Edaphobacter rosea. Next base: position 129,001 of record NZ_FZOU01000004.1, on the reverse strand, counting down.
TTCACGTCGAGCGCTACGCGACGCTGCTGCAGATGACCTCGACCTGCACCGGCACGCTCGCGGACGGGCTGTCTCCCACGCAGGTCTTCGCCGCGCTGTTTCCCTCGGGCTCCATCACCGGCGCGCCCAAGCGCAGGACGATGCAGATCATTCAGGAGCTGGAGCCGTCCCCGCGCGGCGTCTACACCGGCTGCATCGGCTACTTCGGCCCACGCGGCGAGGCCTGCTTCAACGTCGCCATCCGCACCCTGCAACTGCAGCGCGGATGCGTCGTCATGGGAGTCGGCGGCGGCATCACGGCTGGCTCCCAGTCCGGCGAGGAGTACGAAGAGTGCCGGCTGAAGGCCAGCTTTCTCACCCGCCGGCGCCCGCCCTTCTCGCTGATCGAGACCATGCGCTGCGAAGGCGGCATCGCCCTGCTGCCGCTCCACATGCGGCGGCTCGCGGCCTCCGCCCGGTACTTCGGCATCCGGTATGACGGGCCGGCGCTGATGCAGGAGCTGGCAATGTCCGCCGCGAGCTGCGGAGAGGCGCTGAGCCGCGTGCGCCTCGAACTCAGCGAGGCTGGCGTCTGGCAAATCGCCGCGACCGCGCTGGAGCCGGTAGCCTGGGGCGGACGCCTGCTCCTGGCCGCCGAACGCACCCACTCGCAGGACGTCTTCTTCCATCACAAGACGACGCATCGCGAGCTCTACAACCGCAATCTCAGGCTGGCGTACAACCTCGGGTTCGACGAAGCTCTGTTCGAGAACGAGCGCGCGCAGCTCACCGAGTGCGCCATCGGCAACCTCTTCGTCCGGATCGGAAGCCGGTGGTTCACGCCGCCGCTTGCCGCGGGCGTGCTGCCTGGCGTCGAGCGCGCCCGCATGCTCGCGGAGTCGCCGGAGATTGCGGAGCGCGAGCTGCGTCTCGAAGACCTTGCCGCCGCCGATAGCATCGTGGTCTCGAACGCCCTGCGTGGCGCGCGTCCGGTCTCGTCGATCGCGAGGCCGGACGGAAGCGTGCTTTGGCAGGCAGGCGCGCCCGGCACGCCGAGGTCTATACTTTCGCCACGAGGCTAAAGCGCGAACGTATGCATCTCTTCCGTCTTCGCTCCATCGCTGTTCTGTTGTTCGGTTGCAGTCTGATCCATGCACAGACACCCCGCCCCACGCCGCCCACGCGCGACCCCGCCAGCCCGGGATACGTCGCGGCGAAGGAGCTGCCCGATGGCGCTCTGCCGCCCGCGGACAAGGATGGCGACTACATCCTCGGCCCAACGCATGCTCCGGCGCCCGAGAGCGAACCGAAGGCCGGCGTGCCGCGCGGCGAGGTCACGGAGTTCGTCCTCAGCTCCACGGACAGCAAGCTCTACCCTGGCATCGCGCGTGACCCCGGTACATTTGGTCAGCCCGATCCCGCCGATCCTGCGAAGCTGAACGTCCCGACCAGCCATCCCGCGCCCTACACGCGGCGCGTAACGGTCTACGTTCCGAAGCAGTACGCCGCCGGCACAGCCGCGCCCTTCATCGTCGGCGCCGACGGACCGGACAAGCTGCTCTTCGCCACGCTCGATTCGCTCATCGCGGACCGCCGCGTGCCCGCCATGATCGCCATCTCCATCTCGAACGGCGGCGGCGACGCGCAGGGCAGCGAGCGCGGCCTGGAGTACGACACCATGTCCGGCCGCTATGCCGAGTTCGTCGAGCACGAGGTGCTGCCCGAGGTCGAGGCGCGCCTCCACGTCAAGCTCACCCACGATCCCGAGGGCCGCGCGACCATGGGCGGCAGCTCCGGCGGCTCCTGCGCGCTGATCATGGCATGGTACCACCCGGAGCTTTACCACCGCGTCCTCACCTACTCCGGCACCTACGTCAACCAGCAGTGGCCCAGCAATCCGAAGACCCCGCATGGCGCATGGGAGTTCCACGAACATCTCATCCCGCAATCCGCGCGCAAGCCGCTGCGGCTGTGGCTGGAGGTTGGCGACCGCGACCTGCTGAACCCCAACGCGATGCGCGACGGCATGCACGACTGGGTGCTCGCCAACGAAAACATGGCGCGCGTGCTGAAGTCGAAGGGCTACCACTACCAGTTCGTCTTCGCCCGCAACGCCGGCCACACCGACCGCGCGGTGAAACAGCAGACCCTGGCGGAGGCGCTGGAATATGTCTGGCAGGGGTATCCGATAGCGGCTGCGAAGCCTTGAGGGCCTAGTTCAAAGTTTGCCCCAGTCAAAAAGTTTGTCATCCTGAGCGCAGCGAAGGATCTGCTTCTGGGGCGCCGCAGATGCCATGGGCCACTCCGCAAAAGCAGATCCTTCGCTACGCTCAGGATGACAACTCCTGGGTGCAGGAAAGTTAGCTGAACGAATCCGACTTCGCCTCCAGCGCCTCCAGCAGATTCGTACGCAGCGACTGCTCCAGCGCCGCCAGCCGCACCAGCTTGTCGGTCGCCAGCTTCAGCTTCACCTGGTTGTTCACGCGCGCCAGCACTGCCCACGGGTGGATCGGCTTGGTGATGTAGTCGACCGCGCCCAGCTCCAGCCCCATCGTCTCCGCCACCACATCGCCCAGGCAGGTGATGAACATCACCGGCAGGTCGCGGGTCTTCGATTCGGATTTCAACTGACGGCAGACGTCGTAGCCGCTCATCCCCGGCATCATCACATCCAGCAGGATCAGGTCGGGCATCTTCTCCCCGGCCAGCTCCAGCGCGGACTTGCCGTCCGCCGCGGTCAACACCTCGAAGTCCTCGCCGAAGGTATCGGCGAGCAGGTCCACGTTGATCGGCTCGTCGTCGACCACCAGCACGCACGGCTGCGTCCGCGTGGGAATCACCGCCTCGACGATCGGCTCGCGCGTGTCGCCGGCGAGCGAGTGCATCATCTCCTGCTCGGCCGTCTCGGCGACCATCGTCTGTCCGAGCGCCTGCTCGACGGCGGAGATCAGCGAGATCAGCCCCTCCACCCGGCCCGCGCGAAAGCCGTGGCTGAAGGCGCTGCTGGTTGTGTTCAGCGCCCCCTCCGCGCCGGTGTTGGCGAGCAGGGCGGCCTCTTCAAGCGTCTGTTGGAGGTCGGCGTGGCTCAGTGTCTCGATCATCTCTTGATTCATGCGTCCATCCTCGTTTCAAAACAGGCTGCGGCGGCAATCGCCGGTTCCAGAGTTCTCCCCACGGTCTCAATCAGCGGACCGATCCCATCCATCCGGCCAAACCGGAAGGCAAACTCTACCGCCGAGGCGGCGTCGGTCAGCTCCTTCGCTTCGAGCGTCGCGGCGGTGCTCTTCAACGTGTGCGCCAACCGGTGCGCCTCCTCCATGCGGCCCGCCGCAATGTGCGCGGAGAGGTCGTCCGCCGCATGCGCGTAGCGATCGCGGAAGCCCAGCATCATGCGCCGCAGCAGGGCAGTCTTGTTGTTTGCCCGGGCGAGCGCGGCCTGCAGGTTGAAGGGCACGGCCTGCTCCGGCTCCGGCAGCTCCACGGCAACGACAGGCTCGGGCGCGCGCGCCGGCGCCGCCGGCATCCAGCGCGTCAGCGTCTCCTGCAGCCGCGACACGCTGATCGGCTTGGTCAGGTGGTCGTTCATGCCGGCCTCCAGGCTGCGTTCGCGGTCGCCGCTCATGGCATGCGCGGTCATGGCGATGATCGGCAGCGCGGCCAGCCGCTCGTGGCGCCGGATCAGCCGCGTCGCCTGCAGGCCGTCCATCTCCGGCATCTGGATATCCATCAGCACCACGTCGAAGCTCTCGGCCAGCGCGCGCTCCACGCCCTCGCGTCCGTTCGTCGCGACCGTCACCGCGATGCCGTAGTCGCCCAGCAGCTCGGTCGCCAGGTCGATGTTGATGTCGTTGTCTTCGATCAGCAGCACATGGCGCCCGACGAAGCTCAACCCCGCGCCGGTGGCCGGGACGATCGGCGCCGCCGCAACGGTCTTTGCCGCTTGTTGCGCCTGTTGCGTCTGGTCCAGGGTCCGGGTCACCGCGTCGATCAGCGTGCGCGCGCTCACCGGCTTCAGCAGATAGCCGTCCAGCGTCTGTCCGTCGACGCCTTCGAGCACCTCGTCGCGATCGAAGGCCGAGATCATCACGATCGCCGGCACATGCAGCAGCGACAGCCGTTCCCTGATCCTGCGCGTCGTCTCGATGCCGTCCATCCGGGGCAGCCGCCAGTCCATCAGCACCAGGTCGTACGGCCTTGCGGCCTGCGAGCCGGCGTCGAGCGCAGGCAGCGCCTCTTCGCCCGACGAGACGCCATCGGCAGCGAAGCCGTGAGTGTCGAGCACGCCGATCAGTTGCTCCCTCGTCATTTCACTATCATCGACAATAAGAATCTTCTTCTTCAGCCGGTCCTTTTGTAACGTGACCGGGGTCATCGCCGCGTCCTCCGCCGCCATGCCGAAGACGGCCGTGAACTGGAAGCTGCTGCCCTTGCCGGGCTCGCTCTCGACCGTCAGCGTGCCGCCCATCAGCTCGCACAGCTGCTTGCTGATGGCGAGGCCAAGCCCCGTGCCGCCGTAGCGCCGGGTGATCGAGTTATCCGCCTGGCTGAAGCTCTGGAAGAGCTTCGCCACCTGCTCCCGGCTCATGCCGATGCCGGTGTCGCGCACGGTGAAGGTCAGCGCCGTCTGGTAAGGCGTCAGGCCGCTCACCCGCAGGCTCACCGAGATCTCTCCCTTCTCCGTGAACTTGATCGCATTGTTCAGCAGGTTGATGAGCACCTGCCCGAGCCGCAGCGGATCGCCCACCAGATGTCGCGGCGCCTCGGGCGCGATCGAGAAGCGGATGGCCAGGTTCTTCTGCCCGGCCTTCTCGCCGACGATATCCATCAGGTTGTCGAGCACCGTCTCCAGCGAAAACGACACTCGCTCCAGCCCCATCTTGCCCGCCTCGATCTTCGAGAAGTCGAGGATGTCGTTCATGATGCTCAGCAGCGTCTCGGCCGCCTTGCTGATCTTGGTGAGGTAGCCGTGCTGACGGGCGGCGTGCTCGGCCCTGAGCGCCAGGTGCGTCATGCCGATGATGGCGTTCATCGGCGTGCGGATCTCGTGGCTCATGTTGGCGAGGAAGTCGGATTTGGCGCGATTGGCGACCTCCGCAGCCGAGCGCGAGCGTACGGCCGCATCCTCGGCCTGGCGCCGGTCGGTGACGTCCATGGCGGTGCCGACCATGCGCGTAGTGCGCGCGGCCAGATTGCAGGTCACGCCGCCGGTCGTCTTGATGTAGCGCATGGCGCCGTCCTGCAGCAGGATGCGGTACTCCATGTCGAACGGCTGTACGCCGGAGACGGCCCGATCCAGCCGCTCCTCGGTCAGGGCAAGATCCTCGGGAACGAGGAACCGCCGCCAGCGCTCATAACTGATCTGGCCGTTGGCCTCGGGCTGCAGACCGAAGAGCCGGTACATCCACGCATCCCAGATCAGCTCCCCGGTCTGGACATCCCACTCCCAGATGCCGATGCCGCCGCTGTCGGTCGCGAGCGCGGCGCGGGTGCTGGCGTTCTGCAGAGCCTCTCGCTCGGCCACGCGCGCGGTGATGTCCTGGAAGGCGCCGCGCAGGCAGGCCGGTTTGCCGTTGTGAAACATCACCGACCCGACCGTCCTGGTCCAGATGCGGCGGCCGTCGCGTGCGACCAGCGGCAGCTCCATATCCCAGCCCTCGCCGCCGCCGGCCGCCTGTGCGATCGCCGCGTGCATGGTCGCGCGCGACTCCGGCGCGAAGAGGTCGATCGTGTCGGCGAGCGTCGGCTCGTACTCCGGCTCGGCGCCGAGGATGCGCCGTGTCTCCGCCGCCCAGGTCACCTGGTCGTTGGCGAAGTCGACCTCCCAGCCGCCCACCCCGGCCAGCCGCCCGGTCTGCTCCAGAAAGTCCTCGCTCTTGCGCAGCGCCTGCTCCTGCGTCTTCAGATCCTGCTGGATGCGTATCCGTTCGGACACATCGGTCGCGCATTTGATGATCTTCGTCGGCACGCCATTCAAGCCCTCGATCGGGGTGTAGCTGCCTTCGATCCAGACGTGCCTCCCATCGCGCGCCACGCGCCGAAAGAGCCCGGTCTGAATCTCGCCCCCGCGCAGCCGCTCCCAGAACAGCGCATACTCCGGGGAGGAGCGCTCCTCCTCGGTCAGCAGGTCGCGGTGGTGCTTGCCTACCAGCTCGGCCGCCGCGAAGCCGAGCGTGCGAAGGTAGAGGTCGTTTACATGAACGATTTGCCCATCCGTGGTGAACTCGATCATGAGCTGCGACCGGCTGATGGCCTCGATCTGCTCCTGGTAGTCAACCTCCGCGTCCAGAATGGCCTGTTCGGCGTTGCGCAGCTCGTGCGTCATGCCGCGCATCTGCGTGGCGATGCGCGGACTCTCGCGCGCGAAGAAGATCGCCGTCGGGATCGAAACCGCCGCGCAGGCGACCTTGAAGACCGCCGACAGCGCGAAGATCGGGCTCCAGACCGTCAGCGCCTCCATGGCGCGGCTGAGCGAGCAGGCCGCGATCAGCGCCGCGAACGAGACGAAGATCCACAGGTTCGGCCGCATGATCTGGGACCGGCGCAGTCCGTTGAACATCCAGAACAGGCTGCCGAAGAGCACGCCGAAGGAGACGGCGATCATGCCGTCGGCCAGCGCGTTGGTTCGCACCAGCCAGACATGCGTGTGATACGCAGGATGGTGAATGCCGTAGTCGGCGACGAACAGCCACCGCCGGAAGAGGTAGACAGCCGCGGCAATCAGAAGGCCGGCGGCAGCGGCAAGCTTTTTCAAGGGAAGCGCTCCAGGCAGACCGAGGTACGAGACGCACCCGTCGCCCCTGCAACCAACCCGCCAAACTGATCCGCATACACTTAGAGGCCGCTAATGCGGGTGCCCCATGATCACCGAGGCGTAGCCGAGGTTATCGTGGGGTGTGTCCCTTGTGTCCCAGGAAAAATTGAAAAACCCCACGATAGGCGCGATAAAACAGCGCCGATCATGGGGTGCCCGATGGGGTCTGAGATGGTGCGCCCGGCAGGAGTCGAACCTGCGACCTACAGCTTCGGAGGCTGCCGCTCTATCCAGCTGAGCTACAGGCGCGTTCCTTTATCGTAGCATCACACGCTCCGATTGACAGCTCTTTGTGCGCGGTCCAGCATCGAAACAGAAAGTAAACCGTCTACCAGTCAAACCAGTAAGAAAGCGAGCCTTCATGCATCTCCGCACCCTCTCGTCCGCAGCCTGTTGTACCTTCCTCCTCGCCACCGCCTCGCTTGCGCAGTCCGGCGGCATGGACATGCCCGCCAAGCCCGGCCCGCCGCTCAGCGAGCCCGCCGTCGCCAACGTCTCGCTTGCCGGCGGAGGAATTCACATCGCCTACAGCACGCCCCATATCCGCAATCGCAAGATCATGGGCGGCCTGGTGCCCTATAACGAGATCTGGCGCACCGGCGCCAACGACGCCACGACCTTCGAGACGACGATTCCCGTCCACATTGGCACGACGCTCGTCCCAGCCGGAAAGTACACCCTCTACACCCTGCCCGCGCCCGGCAAGTGGATGCTGATCGTCAACAAGCAGACCAAACAGTGGGGGACCGAGTACCACCAGGAGCAGGATCTCGCGCGCATCCCCATGAAGGAGAAGGAGTTGAAGGCGCCGCAGGAGATCATGTCCATTGGCTTCGAAGACACCAAAGCCGCCTCGACCGAGCTGCATGTGAAGTGGGAGTCGACGGATGTTTCAGTGAAGATCACAACGCCCTAAGAACAGGGCAGAGCAGGGAACAGGGCCGAGGGAAGTAGGGAATAGAGGGTTGGGATCTATTCCCTCACTCCCTATTCCCTGTCTTTTAGAACTCGTACAGTCCATCCTCCGGGTCGCCGCTCGGCGCATACTGCCCGGCCTCTGGGCTATCCAGGTCTTCCTCGCGCAGCGACGCGCGCAGAATGACGCCGCTTTCGAACTGAATCTCAAGCGCCACGCCCTCTTCGAGCGTCGCCTCGGTCACGCTCTCGCCGATCAGCGCGCAGAGCCAGTTGCGGAACTCCGGCTCGCCATAGGCATAGGAGCCCTCCTCGCGGAAGACGTCCGGCCAGGTGAAAAGCGTGAGCAACGGGCCTTCGAAGCGGAGTTGCAGGAAGTCCTGCACGAACTCCACAGCGCTTAGCTCCTGCCCTTCTATCTCGGTGATATCCAAATCATTACCCTCTGTGAAGAGCCGCCCGTAAGGCAGGCCATCCTGAGCCACAAAACGCCTGTCATCCTGAGCGAAGAGAAGGACCCGCGTTTTCGCCTCGCGACGATATCGCCACGAAAAGACACAGATCCTTCGCTCCGACCCAGGACGACAGACGGCGGTGGAAACCGATTAGTGGCCGGTCTCTTCGCTGATGAACGCCTCATAGTCCGCGGCCGAAAGCAGCGCGTTCACCGCCGACGGATCGGTCAGCTCCAGCTTCATGATCCAGGTCGTGTTCGCATCCGCGTTGATCGTCTCCGGCGCGCCGTCGAGCGTCTCGTTGACCGCGGTGACCGAACCCGAAACCGGCGAGTACAGGTCCGAGACCGACTTCACCGACTCGATCGAGCCGAAGATCTTGCCCGCTTCGAGCGCGTCGCCCACCTTCGGCAGTTCGACGAAGACGATGTCGCCGAGCGAGCTCTGCGCATAGTCCGTGATGCCGACCGAACCCACGGTTCCGTCGACGCTGATCCACTCATGTTCCTTGGTGTACTTGTACTCCGCAGGGTAGCCCATGGCTCAAATCTCCAATTCTCGGTTGAAAGCTTCTGGTGGAAGCGCAGGGCTTCAGCCCTGCGAAAAAGTGTGCGAGAGGGAAGGGCTTCAGCCCTGGGGGGCTGCGACGACCTTCTTCGGCTTCTTGTAAAACGGCAGCGGTACGACCTTCGCCTTCACCAGTTGGCCGCGAATCTCCACCGCGACCACCTCGTCCACGCCGGCGTATTGCACCGGGACATACGCCATGGCGATGTTCTTCTTGATGAATGGCCCCGGCGACCCGCTGGTCACCTCGCCGATGCGCTCGCCCCCGACCGTGAAGACCGGGTAGCCGTCGCGTCCGATGCCGCGCTCCAGCATCTCCAGGCCCACCAGCTTGCGCTTCGCGCCGCCCGCCTCCTGCACCGCGACCAGTGCGTCGCGGCCGACGAAGTCGCCCTTGTCCGGATTCGCGACCGGGTCGATCTTGGCGTAGCGGCCGAGGCCAGCCTCGAGGACGTTGATCGTCTCCGAGATCTCATGGCCGTAGAGCGCCATTGCCGACTCCAGCCGCAGCGTGTTGCGCGAGCCCAGCCCGCAGGGGATGATGCCAAACTCCGCTCCCGCCGCCAGCACCTCGCCCCACACGCGGCTGCTTGTCGGCTCGTCCGAAGGAATGTAGATCTCGAAGCCGTCCTCGCCCGTGTAGCCCGTGCGCGCGATCATCACATTGTGGATGCCGCACACCTGACCCCAGGTGAACCAGTAGTTCTTGATCGTGCTCAGGTCGGTCGTGGTCAGCTTGGCCAGCGTCTCGGCCGCCTTCGGCCCCTGGATCGCAAGCTGCGTGTAGTAATCCGAAAAATCGTTGATGTGCACGCCCGGCATATGGCCGATCTGCTTGCGCACCCACTGCACATCCTTCTCGCGGGTGCCGGCGTTGATCACGATCAGGTAGTCGTTCTCCGACAACTTGTGCAGCACCACATCGTCGACGAACGTGCCATTCTCGTACAGCATGGCGGAGTAGTGCGCCTGGCCGATCTGCAGCTTGCTGGCGTCGTTCATCAGCAGCTTCTGCACGGCGGCGAGCGACCCGGGCCCACGCAGTTGAATGTCTCCCATATGCGACACGTCGAAGACGCCGACGCCCGTCCGCACGGCCATGTGCTCCGCGATCAGGCCGCTATATTCGACCGGCATATCCCATCCGCCGAAGTCGACCATCTTCGCTTTATGACTGCGATGTGTCTGATTCAGCGCGGTTTTGCGCAACTCTGCTGTCTCTGCCATTCATGTCCCCGTCTCTGTTCCAAAGCTGAAAATCGGTACAAGTGCTCACAATGTCTTCAGGCGCGTCGACGGGGACGATCATGCCACGGACCGGCGAGCGATCCATACCGTTAAACGATAGCATCTGTGGGCGGCGGAGTCTTCAGGACATTGAGGTTCGGGTGACAGTTGTTGCATTCCCCCGAAGGTTTGACACTTGCATTTCCGCAATGTTCGTCATCTGCCTTCCCCCAATGTTGTCATCTTGAGCGAAGCGCAGCGGAGTCGAAAGACCTGCTTCTCGCCTGCGGGGCCACGGCGCTCCAGGCGACAGCAGATCCTTCGCTGCGCTCAGGATGACAGGTTGTTGGGGGAGGTTGGGACAACAGGCCGTTGCCGGGTGTCTGTTACCGTCTGCTGCGCAGATTCGCCCGCACAAAATTGCTCAGACTGAAGAACCCAAACAGCGAAGCCACGCCCGCCGCCACCAGAAAGCGCAGATGCAGCGCGTGGTTCGGTCCCAGGTCGTGCAGGTTGGCGCGCAACCGCCAGGCTTCGGTCCCCATGGCCAGCGCGACCAGCGCGAAGAAGACGCCCGTCACCTCCAGCCAGATCGTGCCGCCAGCTTTTGCGACCGGTCCCCAGGCCGCCTCGCCGAAGCGCCGGCTGCCCTCGCGTACGCCCCTCGTTGTCTGCCGGGCATTCTGCTGAACCTGCGCCACGCGTTCGCGCACGGCATTCGCGGAGGGCTTGGGGTCTGGTGCGGCCGCGGCGTCGGCGGCCGAGAGCAGCGCCTTCGCCGCCTCGCGGGCGCCCGTGCCCAACGCTCGTCCAAAACGCTCCCTGTCCATGCCTCCAGTGTAGACGACCCTGGCGGCGAAGCCTGCATCCAAACTCGAATCGCCGGTCGTTACGGCACAGCCTGGGAGGGCCACCCAACATGAAGAATCTCGTCTGGATGTTCAGTGCAGTCAGCGCCGTAGCCGCCTATGTCATCGCCCGCCAGCAGGCCAGAAATGTCGCCGCTCAGCCCGTCGCCGAGTTGGCGCATAAGCTGGAAGTCGCCTGGGCCGATCATCACACCATCGCCTGAACGGTAGTTTGGTCCAGCATTTCCTCCGGCTCCGTTTGCCCCCGATTCGACTCCGGCGTATTCTGCAATCAATAGGACGCACCGCACTGCCGTTTCCTTCCAGGGCGTGAACGGAAGGAAATACCCGATGCGCGTCACTCCGCACGATTGATCGACGAACGGCAGCCCGGAGGTGTCATTGAATCAGACCATCAAGAATCTCATTCAAAAGCTAGGTGAGGCGATCCACGAGTCCGTCTCCGAATCCGAACACATCGCCGGTGTGGTCAAGAACATCCGTGAGCAGGGCTTCGACGTGCTGCTGATGCTCGAAGCCACGATCGGCCTGAACGAGGTTGAGGCCGATACGGTCGAAGAGTCCGGCCAGCAACTTCTGACCTCGGGCGAAGAGGACGCCGGTCCCTTCACCCATCACGACCTTAACTTCCTCAAATCCCTGCGTATCAGCCTGACCGAAGACAGCGACGAAGACCCGGCGTAGAGTCGGGTCTTTGTCTTCTCGTGGGCCATTTGGGGGTTGTCATTCCGGAAGGGAATCTGCTTCTGCTTTTGCCTTTCGCCCCGCCACCTGTCCGATATTCAACCGCAATTCCAGCTTGAGCGTACCGAATTTCACAGACTCGTGTTACGCTCGATTTTCTCAGTTCGCCACTGCGTTTTTACGCATCCGAACTCTATGCGTTGGTTCGGCACAGTCGCACCCAGGACTGTTCCGAGGAAGCTGGAAACATGAGAGATACGCTTGGTGTTTTGCTCGCCGGTGGCGCCGGCGAACGCCTTTTCCCACTCACCCGTGACCGTGCGAAGCCGGCCGTGCCCTTTGCCGGCCAGTACCGCATCATCGACATCACCCTTTCGAACTGCATCAACTCCGACCTGCGCCACGTCTACATCCTGACGCAGTACAAGGCGTTGTCTCTCAACCGGCACATCCGCGAAGGCTGGGGGCCGGTCGTCGCCAACGAGCTGGGCGAGTTCATCGAGATCCTGCCGCCGATGCAGCGCGTCTCGAAGTCCTGGTACCAGGGCACGGCCGACGCCGTCTACCAGAACATCTACTCCATCGGTTCGGAGGAGCCGAAGTACGTGCTCATCCTCTCGGGCGACCACATCTACAAGATGAACTACGCCCGTATGCTGCAGCAGCATAAGGACTCCGGCGCCGATGTGACGCTCGCGACCCTGCCCATCCGGCCTGAGGAGGTCTCGCAGTTCGGCGTCGTCGATGTCGCCAAGAACGGCGAGGTCGTCGGCTTCGAGGAGAAGCCGAAGGAGACCAAGGTCCGGTCGCCCTTCATGCCGGATATGGTCGACGCCTCGATGGGCATCTACCTCTTCAACACCGACATCCTGCTGCCCGAACTCATCAAGGACGCCGAAGACCCGAACTCCAAACACGACTTCGGCCACAACATCCTGCCCAAGCTGCTGGGCCGCTGCAAGATGCACGCGTTCAATTTCGTCGACGAGAACAAGCAGAACGCCCTCTATTGGCGCGACGTGGGCACGCTCGAGGCCTACTACGAGGCCAACATGGACGTAGCCGGCGTCAGCCCCATCTTCAACCTCTACGACAAGAGCTGGCCGATGCGGACGCGCGCCTACCAGTATCCGCCGGCGAAGTTCGTCTTCGGCGAGCCGGGTCGCACCGGCATGGCGATCAACTCGATCGTCGCCGCCGGCTCCATCGTTTCGGGAGCGGTTGTGCGCAACTCGGTCGTCTCGCAGGATGTGCGCGTGAACTCCTACGCGGATATCGATTCGAGCATTCTCTTCGCCCACGTCAACGTAGGCCGCCATTGCCGCATCCGCCACGCCATCATCGACCGCGACGTCCACATTCCGGACGGCACGGTGATCGGCTACGACCCCGCCGAGGACAAGAAGAACTACTTCGTCACGCCCAGCGGCATCACGGTCGTCACACGCGACTACTCGGTCTACGAGAACCCCGTCTCGCCGGAGTTCATGCAGACCGGCGCCCAGTGGTAGTCAGCCGCTGAAACACAAAGGCCCGGCTCATCCGAGCCGGGCCTTTGCTTGCCGTTTCTTACCGCTTGCCGATCCGGTATACCAAACCGCCCGAGATCGCAAAGAACTCCCGCGTATCCGTGCCGAAGTGCTCGATCAGCAGGTCCGGCTGAATCCGGATCGCCAGCCGCTTCGACCGGTTGAAGTCCAGGCTTGCGCCCAGCGCGAAGGTCGGCTTGGTGCGGTTGGAGTACAGCCCCATCAGCGCTGCGACCTGCGTGTCGGCCGTCGCGTCGAAGGTTCCGTGCGTCACGCCGCCGTACGCGTGGTAGTTCAGCGCCGCGTGTTGGTTCTTCGGTCCGCGATACTGCGCCCCCACCATGCCGGTCAGCAGGTAGACGACCGGGTGGCCCTTGTACAGCTCGGCCGGTACGGGCATCGTCGGCGTCGTACCCGCGTCGCCGCGGAAGTCCGCGCCCAGGCCGATCTTATCGGTCAGCCAGTAGGTTCCCAGCACCTCGCCGCCGCCCATGTTCATGCGCTCGGTCACGTTCTGCCCGGCCTGGAAGTTGCGGAAGTTGATGCCGCCGTAGACCTCGTACCGGTTGTCGTAGGTGACCGGCGCCGCGGCTGCCAGTTTGCCCTGTCCCTGGGCCTGGGCCGTGCCAGGCGTCAACAGCAGCAGTGTCATCATCGTGGTTGCGCCGGTCAGCGCGTACGCTACGGCCTTGCTCAGTCTCTGCATCGCTCTCCGCTTCATGCTGCGTGGTTCGAATCCCGAAAGATCGTCTTTGAAAATTACCCTGTACTAACAAGATATAACGTCCGGCGCCCGTCCAACCGTTGTTCGGCATCGTAAGCTAAGTACAGGCGCTGCCGTGCGACAATAGCGGGTGGCAGTTAGACGTTCTGAATTCGAGAACGCAAGGGAGACAGCAACATGGAAATCTTTCAACCGTGGCACCTCATCGTCGTTGCAATCGTGGCTGTGGTCTTCTTCGGCGGCAAGCGCCTGCCGGAGCTTGGCAAAGGCCTCGGCGAAGGCTTCAAGGGATTCAAGGATGGCCTGAAGGGCGTTCAGGATGAGGTGAACAAGCCCGGCGAGACCGCGCACACCGTCACCCCCAAGGCCGACGACACCGTCACCAAGTCGTAGCATCACCGGGCCAGGAAGAGAGACGCAGGCATGAAGTGGAAGTCGCCGTACCTCGTCGAACCGCACGAAAAGCTGCGCCTCGCCCACCGCGAGACCTCCGGCCTGTCAAACTCGCCGTTCGTCTCCAAGAGCGGCGTTCACACGCCGGAGACAGCCGCACCCGTACTGGTCAAGCATCGCGACCGTCTGGCGAAGTTGCAGGAGGTGCTCTACGCCTCGCAGACGCACTCCGTGCTGATCGTCCTGCAGGGCATGGACACCGCCGGCAAGGACGGGACGATCTCGCACATCTTCTCGGGCATCAACCCGCAGGGATGCGACGTGGCCAGCTTCAAGGTGCCCACCCCGCTCGAGGCGCGGCACGACTTCCTCTGGCGCGTCCACGAGAAGACCCCGCCGCGCGGTCAGATCGTCATCTTCAACCGCTCGCACTATGAAGACGTGCTCTCACCGCGCGTGCATAAGCTGATCGACGGGAAGACCGTGAAGACCCGGCTGGATCAGATCAACGCCTTCGAGGAGAGTCTGCACGACAACGGCACGCTGATTCTAAAGTTCTTCCTGCACATCTCGCACGATGAGCAGACGCGCCGCCTGCAGGCCCGCATCGACGACCCGGAGAAGCACTGGAAGCTGTCCGACGCCGACTTCAAGGAGCGTCAGTTCTGGCCGCAGTATCAGGACGCCTACGAAGAAGCCATCAGCCGCACCAGCAGGAAGCACGCTCCGTGGTTCGTCATTCCGGCCAACCACAAGTGGTACCGCAACCTCGCAATCTCGGAGATTCTGGTCGAGGGCATGAAGTCGCTGAAGCTCGAATACCCCAAGCCCACCATGGACGCCAGCAAGATCAAGCTGTAGATCACTGCCTGACCGGATCACTGCCTGACCAGACATCTACCTGATCCAAAAGTTGTCATCCTGAGCGCCGCGAAGGATCTGCTTTTCGACCGGACCAGCATGGCTACCCGTGCGAGACACACTCCTTTTGCTCCGCTCACGATGACAAACTCCTGTGGCAGCCTTACAGCGTAATCAAAACCACGGCGCCAGCCGCCACAGCCATCCCCAGACCCTGCCGCCGCGTCGGCCGTTCCTTCAACGTCCAGGCGGCCAGCAGGATGGTCAGCGCCGGGTAGAGGGACGCCAGCACCGCCGCTACGTCCAGCCGTCCCGCGCGCGAGGCCGCCACGAACATCAGGTTGCCCGTCGTGTCCAGCACCGCCGTCGCGAGCGCCCAGAGCAGCACGCCGCGGTTGATCGTCACCTGCTCCTGGCGCTTCGAGAAGATGGCTAAGGCCAATGTAATCAGCGTGCATATCGTCAGGCTGCCCATGCGCGAGTTAGCCATCGGCCACACGACGCCCGCTTCTCCAGCAAACTTCAATGCGATAAAGTAAACGCCGAAGCCTGCCCCGGCGATCGCCGCCAGCCAGATGGTCCCGGCGGATCCTTCCTCGTCGCCGCCCGCCGCGATCAGCCAGATGGCGACCCCAGCGATCAGGAATCCGCAGACATGCTTTGCGCTCGGGCGGCCATCGGTCCAGATCGAAACCACCGCCGGAAGAGCCGCCG
Source organism: Granulicella rosea (assembly GCF_900188085.1). Classification (GTDB taxonomy): domain Bacteria; phylum Acidobacteriota; class Terriglobia; order Terriglobales; family Acidobacteriaceae; genus Edaphobacter; species Edaphobacter rosea. The sequence continues at coordinate 113,273 of NZ_FZOU01000004.1, read as the reverse complement.
CCAGCAGCCCGCTGAGCGCGGCTGGTATACCCATCGCGCCCCGGTTGAGCGCCACGTAGAACGCAACCAGCGAAGCACCCGCCGATACGCCCGCAGCAAGCCCCCAGTAAAGCGGCGCGCCATGTGGAAAGGGGTCGCCCTCCCAAGCGGCGAAGCCCATCAGTACGCAGAGGCTCACGGCGTGGCTGATCAGAATAACGCGCAAGGCGGCGCTCACCGAACCGCCGGCGCGCTTCACGCCCATGCCGCCCAGAAAGTCGCCGCCTCCCCAGAACCCCGCCGACAGCAGCGCCAGCAGGGCGTTTCCGTGCATCGCCCCGTTCATTTACGGCTGCGGCGTCGTGGCCGGGGTCGCCGGATCCTGCAGATTCCCCCGCACATGAATCTCGGACGAGCTTGGGTAGTAGCCTTCCTTCGCGATCACCTGCAGGTTCGGGCGCAGCACCTTGACTTCGATCTTGCGCATCTTCGTCTCGCCCAGCCCGAACGCAGTGGTGTTGTAGCCGACCGTGTACTGCGTGCGCACCTCTTTGGTGATCTCCGCGAAGCTGTTCTCGATCTCCTTCTGGCGATACGAGGCCACAATCTCGCCGCCGGTCGCATTCGCGTAGACGGGCAGGATGTTGTCGCGCATCATCAGCGGCAGGTGCAGCTTCTCGACGAAGCCCAGACCGGTGACGCTCGAATCGCCCACCAGCGTGGCGTATACGGCGATCTTGTTTGTCTGCAGATACTTGATGACATCCTTCGACTTCGCGACGCTGCCATATTCCTTGCCGTCCGAGATCACGTAGACGACGCGGCGGCGTCCCTTGCCCGCCTTCACGACCGCCTGCGCGGCCGCGAGAATCGCGTCGTTCAGCGGGTGGACCTCGCGCGGCACATTCTGCTGGCCGGATACGCCACCCTGGCCGTGGTTCCCGTTCACCAGAGGATTCGTGTGGGAATCGGCGCCGTTATTGATCATGATGTTCTGGCTCATCGCCGAACCCGCGTCATAGAACATCTGGTCGCGCCCGCTGGTCTTCGACTGCTCCACCACCGCGCTCAACCGCGCGCTCTGTCCGGCGGTAAAGTCCGTCTGCTTCTTCGGCGTGTTGTTGTAGGTGAAGACCGCGACCTCGTCATAGGCCGTGAAAGCGCCCTGCAGCGCGCCTAGCGAGTTGTTCACCTTGTTCATATCGGAGTTCGACATGCTCTGGTCGATCACCAGCGCGACCGAGAGCGGGAACGGGTCAGAGGTGAAGACCAGCATCTTCTGCCGGACGTTGTTCTCATAGATGCGGACATCGCGCCAGGTCAGCCCCGGAACCAGCTTGCCCTTGTTGTCCTTCACCGTGAACGGAACTTCCACGAAGTTGACGGTGCTGCGAATAAAGTACGGCTTGAAGTCGCTATCGGGCTCCGGCTGATCGCCCGGCTGAGCAGCCGGGGATGGCGTCTGCACCGGCGCGGGACTCGACGGCAGTGCGCTGCCCACGGGCGGCTGAAAGGCGTCCGCGGCCGGTGTGGCCGCTGGAGCGGTCGCCGAAGTGGAAGGAGCGGTCGTTCCCGATCCCGGCACAACCGTGTTCAATGCCGGCACCTGCGGCTTCGGCGCGTCCGGAATCGCCTGTTCCTGCTGCGAAACCGCCATCCGGCTCGATAGAACCAGCGCAATCGCCCCTGCCCATACTCTCCGCTTCACGAAAACCCCCACAAGATAAGTCCAACCATCAGACTAGCAGCCTTCTGTTTCTATATCCATTGGACGCACGACTTCGAAATCCGGGTGCCCCACGATCGGCGCTGTCCGATCGCGCCGATCGTGGGGTGTGTCGCTACCCGCCTCCTGTCGCCAAAACGCATGATTCCGTCGTCTAATACAGATATGCGCCTCTCCGCCGTACACGTAGCCGCAGCCCTGCTCGCCGTCTCCCTTGCACCCTGCCTGCACGCGCAGGAGGCTCCTTCGCCCGGCGGCCCGCCCCCGGCCAGCGACGCGCCCAACCTGCAGGTCGAGCACCAGGACGACATCCAGACCATCAAGACCGGCACGACGCTGGTGAATATGTACTTCTCCGTCCGTGACAAGCAGGGCTTCATCACCAACCTGCACAAAGACGACTGCGACCTCTACGAGAACAAAGACCTGCAGACGATCAAGAACTTCACGCAGGAGAAAAATCTGCCGCTGACGATCGGTATCCTCCTCGACACCAGCGGCAGCCAGCAGAACGTACTGCCGCTCGAACAGGAGTCCGGCGCGACCTTTCTGAAGGAGGTGCTGACCCCCAAGGACGAGGCCTTCCTCATCTCGTTCGACATCAACGTCGACCTGCTTTCGGACTACACCAGCAGCCCGCGCGAGCTGAAGCGCGCCATCGACAAGGCGCAGATCAACACCGGCGCCGGAACCGGCTCCATGACCGGCCACGGCCAGGCCCGCGGTACGCTGCTGTTCGACGCCGTCTATCTGGCCGCGCACGACAAGCTGCGCCAGGAGGCCGGCCGCAAGATCCTCGTCCTCTTGACCGACGGCGGCGACCAGGGTTCGCAGGAGACGCTCAAAACCGCGACCGAGGCCGCCCAGAAGGCCAACGCCATCATCTACGTCATCCTCATCGCCGACCGCGGCTTCTACGGCGGCATGAGCATCGGCTACTCCGGCGACCGCGACATGGAGAAGCTCGCCACCGACACCGGAGGCCGCGTCATCAACGTCGGCAACAACGGCAAGAAGCTCGAAGACGCCTTCGCCCAGATTCAGGACGAGCTGCGCACGCAATACCTGCTCAGCTACACCCCAACGAACCTGAAGCTCGACGGCACCTTCCGCACGTTGAACCTGTCGTGCGGCAAGGGATACAAGGTCCAGACGCGCAAGGGCTACTACGCCATCGCAGGCGACGACAACCAGAACTAAGCGGACTCTCGCAAGCCGCCATGCCCCGCCCAGAACGCTTGTCATCCTGAGCGAAGCGAAGGACCTGCTTTTGCCTTTGCTGTTGTTCGTTCTTGCCCGGCGGCTGCAACCCACCCGCTCCTGACAGCTACTTGCAGGTTAGCTGCGCGGTGGCGGTCGTCCTCGCGCTCGAGAGCGTGACCGCGCCACTCGTCGCTCCAACGCAGGTCGCCAGCCCCGTATCGTCCACGGTGACGTGGATCGGGTCGGAGCTGGTCAGCGGCCCTTCGACGGCGATCTGCGGGATCGCACACGTGCCGCCGCCGTAAGCCTCGTAGAACTGCTGCTGATTGCCTGGCGCCGCAGCCAAGTGGTCGGCGGTGGCGGTCGTGGGATTGATCAGAAGGACGGCGGGGATGCAGCCGGAGCTGCCTGCGGGCGCGTTGCCGCAGCCAGTCAGCGCCAATGCAAGAACGATCGCCGCGATCCCCAAGACTTTCATGCACCGAATTCTAGCTTGCGTCGTGTTGGCAGGCAAGAGAAAGTGCGCCCGGCCTAAGCCTCCATCGCTCCGGAATAGACCGCCATCCCCGCCACGGCATCCACGCCCATCGCGTCGAGCTCGTCGATCTCGCGCCGCTCCTTGATGCCGCCCGCGACGATCAACTGCTTCGCCGTACACGCCCGCAGAATCGCCGCGACATCGATCGGAAAGCCGGTCATCGTGCCCTCGGTATCCACATGCGTGTAAAGGAACGACGCGCAGCAGTCCTCCAGCCAAGTCACCGCCTCCTCCGGCGTCAGGTCGACCGAATCCTTCCAGCCCTTCACAGCAACCTTACCCGCCTTGGTGTCGACCGAGAAGCACAGAGCCTCCTCGCCCAGCGCCCTGGTCAGGGACTCGGCAAACTCCAGTTTGATGACCTTGTGCCGCCGCTTTTCGCTCGGGTCTTCCGCGAGACCGAACAGGGAAGACCCATAGATCACGCGCTTCGCCCCGGCGTCCAGCAACGCCTGCCCATCGGCCGCCGTCTTCAACCCGCCGCCCACCTGGCACGGCAGACGCTTGCAGATCATCTCGATCAGCGAGCGGTTGTCGCCCTGCCGCATGGCCGCGTCCAGGTCGATCAGCTGCACCAGCGGATACTTCGAAAACCGCTCGATCCAGTACTCGAAGTCGTCGAACGCGAGCTTCAGCCTCTCGCCCTGCACGAGCTGCACGATGCGCCCGCCCATCAGATCAATCGAAGGTATCAACATCTAGATTTGCTCTCCTGGAATTACCCACCCAGCATGTCATCGTACCGACCCAGCATGTCATCCTGAGCGCAGCGAAGGACCTGCGTCTGTCTTTGTCGTTGCTTTTTTGCTTGTCATTCCCGAAGGGAATCTGCTTTTGTCTTGTTCGCTAACACGGCAGCCTCACACTCACACCAGCCCGCTGCAACTCACCCTTCAAAGCCCGCGAATCCGTAACGCCGAAGTGAAAGATGCTCGCAGCCAAAGCAGCATCCGCCCGCCCATGCCCAAACACATCCACAAAGTGAGCCGCCGTCCCAGCCCCACCCGAGGCGATCACCGGAATCTGCACCGCCGCACTCACCGCCGCGGTCAACTCGCAGTCGAAGCCATTGCGCATGCCGTCGGTATTCATCGAGGTCAGCAGAATCTCGCCCGCGCCACGCTGCTCCGCCTCGCGCGCCCAGTCGACGACCCGCAGCCCCGTAGCCTTGCGCCCGCCGGAGACATATACCTCCGCATCCTCGACACCCAAAGGCCCACGCCGAGCATCGATGGCGACGATCACCGCCTGCGCCCCGAAGCTCGAGCCGATCTCGCCGATCAACTCCGGCCGCGCGATGGCCGCGGAGTTGATGCTCACCTTGTCCGCGCCCGCATTGAAGACCGCCGCCGCATCGTCGGCCGAACGCACGCCGCCGCCTACGGTGAACGGCACAAACAGGGAAGCAGCCGTCCGCTTCACCGTATCGATCAGCGTGCCGCGCCCTTCATGCGTCGCCGTGATGTCGAGCAGCACGATCTCATCCGCGCCCGCCGCCGCGTGACGATGCGCCAGCTCCGCCGGATCGCCCGCATCGATGATATCTACGAACTGAATGCCCTTGACGACGCGGCCACCGCGCACATCGAGACAGGCGATAATTCTCTTGGTCAGCATCTATCCCAGCCTCATCGGTTCCGCATCCGCCACATCCACGCGCTCGCCCTCGCACACCACGCGCGCAATCGGGTCGCCCCGCTCGACGATCGCGCCATGCTCGACGAACCACTCAACCAGCAGGCCCTGACGCGGCGCGGGCACATGAAACTCCATCGCCCCATCGGTCAGTGTAGCCATCGCCTGACCCGTGCCGACCAGCGTGCCCACGGGTACGAGCTGCTGGACGAATGTGTAAGCAGGCTCATCGCCCGTAACCTTCAACTCATAAAGAAAGGGCATCGCTACAACTCCACAAAGTTCTTCAACACCTGCAGCCCGACCGTGCTCGACTTCTCCGGATGGAACTGCACGCCCATCACATTGTCGCGCTCGACGACGCCCGTAAACGCGCCGCCATATTCTGTAACCGAAGCGGTTGCAGACACCAGCGGCGCCCGCCACGAATGCGTGTAATAAACATAGCCGCCGTTGGCCACGCCACGCAGCAGACGCGAGTCCTCGCGGATGCCCTCGAGCGAGTTCCAGCCCACATGCGGCGACTTCAGCTCCGCGCCATTGTGCGTCGCAGGGAAGCGCTCGCAACGGCCCGCGAAATGTCCCAGGCCAGCCGTCTCCGGAGCTTCCGTCGAGCCTTCGAACAACCACTGCAGGCCGACGCAGACGCCAAGGAACAACGTGCCGCCAGCAACGGCCTCGCGCACCGCGCTGGTGATGCCAAGGTCGGCCAGCAACTGCGTCGCCTGAAAGTGCCCAACGCCCGGCAGCACGATCTTCGAGGCCTTGCGCACGACATTTGGATCTTGTGTGACGAGCGTCTCCGCGCCAAGATAATGCAACGCCTTCACGACGCTCGTCAGATTGCCGGCCTTGTAATCGATAACCGCGATCATAGCTCCACCAGGGGCTGCAGATGCGCCATTGCGCGCACGAACAGCCATGTTCCGTTACGACATTCGAGCACGTTCAGACGCCGTAGCGCGAAGTGTTCGATCTCCGTTCCACGATGCGGTTGCAGCGTCATCCACTCGCGCATGAAGACCACGGCCAGCGTGCCGCATACGCGCAGATCCTCGATCTTGAAGCTCAGGCCGAAGACTGCCTCGGCATAGATCGAGCGATACATCTCCATCACGGCCTCGCGTCCAATCAATGTCGGCGCGTCGCCCAGCACAAGCTCATACTCCTCCGCGCACATCTGCATCGACGCTACGAGGTCGCCCTTGACGAGCAGCTCGCAACGCCGTGTCATCAGCGCCTCGATCTCGGCCTTTGCGCTCGCGTGGTCTTCCATGGGTTAGAGCAGTCCCTTCGTGCTCGGCAACATCTCGCGCATGCGTTCGTCGCGACTGCATGCGCCACGCATGGCGCGCGCAAACGCCTTGAAGATCGCCTCGATCTTATGATGGTTGCTGCGCCCATACATCGTCTTCACATGCACGTTCGACTTGGCGCCGCGCGCGAAGCCTTCGAAGAAGTCGGTGAGCAGCTCGGTCTGAAAGTCGCCGACCAAGGGCACATCGACCAGGTCCTCGACCGCGTACGCAGTGCGTCCGCTCAGGTCGACGGCCGCGACCGCGAGCGTCTCGTCCATCGGCATCACGAAGTAGCCAGCGCGCATGATGCCGCGCTTGTCGCCGAGTGCAAGCAGGAACGCCTCGCCCAGCGCGATGCCTACATCCTCGACCGTGTGATGCTGATCGACGTCGAGGTCGCCCGTACACTTCAGTTGCAGGTCGAAGCCGCCATGCCGCGTAAAGAGTTCCAGCATGTGATCGAAGAAGCGTATACCGGTCGAGACCGTGTACGAGCCCTGACCGTCGATGGTCAGCGTCAATGCAATCTGTGTCTCGGTCGTGTCGCGCTTGATCGTGCCTACCCGTACTGCGTCGGTTACCGCGTCCATGCCATCTCCTTCAATACCTCGCGCAAGGCTGCGATGCCGCGCGTTACATGCTCTTCAATGCCGATCGTGATGCGTACAAAGCCGTCGCATCCAGGGTCGCTTGAACGGTCGCGCAGCAGCACGCCCTTCTCGCGCATGCGCGCCACCAGCTCCTTGTGGCGCGGGCCAATCTCGAACAGTACGAAGTTCGCCGCGCTCTTCCAGTAACGTACTCCCAACTCGTCGAGCGCAGCCATCACACGCTCGCGTCCAGCATGAACCTGCGCGATATACCAGTCAAGGTAGGCCTGGTCGCGCAGCGCCTCCGGCAGGCACGCGAGCGCGACACCGTTGACGTTATAGGGCGAGGCCGCCTTGCGGATGTAGCCGATAAGCTCCGCATCGCCGGCGAGCAGACCCAGCCGCAGATTCGCCAGTCCATAGGCCTTCGAAAAGGTGCGGCCGACGACGAGGTTCTTCACGCGGCCGACATCCTGCATCATGCTCTCGCCGTGGAAGTGATAGTAAGCCTCATCCACGAAGACCACGGCCCGCGGCGCCGCTGCGCAGAGAGCCAGCAGGTCCGCGCGGTCGACCGTCGCGCCCGTCGGGTTGTTGGGCGAGGCGACGAGGATGAGCTTCGTCTTAGACGTGATCGCGGCCATGAAGCGCGCCCGCGGAAATGCAAGCGTCTCATCCGACTGCACACGGATCAGGCTGCTCGTCATCAGGCCTACGCTCACGTCGTACATGAAGAAGCTCGGCGTGGCGATCAGCGCCTCATCGCCCTCTTCGAGGAACGTGGTGCAGAGCAGGTGGATGGCCTCATCGACGCCATTGGTCAGCAGCACCTGCGCGGAGTCGAGGCCGAGGTATGCAGCCGTATCGATCTCCGCATGCTCGCGCTCGGGATAGATGGTCAGGCCTTCGGCCGTGATCTGCCGCAGCTTCCCCAGCACCTTCGGAGATGGCGCAAAGGTGTTCTCGTTGAAGTCCAGCCGCAGCATGTCGCGTGCTGCGAGCGGCGGATGATACTCGGGCATCGCCTTCACGCGTGCGCGCGGCTGCGGCGCCGTGGCCGTCGCTTCTATCGGAGCGGATGCCCGCTCCAGCTCGATGTCGACATTGGTCTCATCCACAAAGATGCTCATCGCCTGGCTCCCATCTTGACCCTTACGCTCTCGGCGTGGCCGACAAGACCTTCAGCCTCGGCCAGCGCAATCGCATGCGGCCCCAGCGCCTTCAGGCCCGCGCGGGTGTAGGTCTGCACTGTGATCAGCTTCACATAGTCCATCACGCTCAACCCGCCGCGCACGCGCCCCACGCGGCCCGTGGGCAATACGTGGTTCGGGCCGGAGACATAGTCGCCCATCGACTGCGGGGCATACGGCCCAACGAAGACGGAGCCCGCGTTGCGGACCCACTTCAGATCCTTCACCGAATCGACCGAAAGATGCTCGGGCGCCAGGCGGTTCGTCAGCTCCTGGGCCTCTGTAACCGTGGCGGTTACAAAAATACAACCGCGTGCGCGGATCGAGATCTTCGCCAGCTTGTTCGCCTTGGCTTGGAGCTTCACTTCGTTCGCCACGGCCTGACCCAGCGCGGCGTTACTGGTGATGAGCACCGCCAGCGTCTCCGGATCGTGCTCTGCCTGCGCGACGAGATCGGCGGCAATGCCCGCTGCATGGCCCGTCTCGCTGGTCACGACGATCTCCGTCGGACCCGCGGGCATGTCGATGCCGCACTCGCTCGACAGCATGATCTTCGCGGCGGTGACGTACAGATTGCCCGGCCCGACGATCTTGTCCACTCGTCCGACGGTCGCCGTGCCCAGCGCCATCGCGGCGATGGCCTGCGCGCCGCCCACGCGATAGAACTCCGTCACACCCGCCAGCCACGCGGCTGCAAGCGTCTCCTTCGCGGGCTTGGGCGAGCAGACGACGATGCGCTCGACACCCGCCACCTGCGCGGGCGTGGTCGTCATCAGCAACGTCGAAGGCAGGGGATAGCGCCCGCCAGGAACATAGCAGCCCACGCTTGCGAGCGGTCGTACGATCTGCCCGGTCTTGACGCCGACGGCCGCATCGAGCGTCCACTCCGCGGGCATCTGCGCCTCGGCGAAGGCGCGAATGTTGGCCTGCGCGGTCTGCATGGCAAGCTGCAACTCTGGCGCGGTCTCGTCCCATGCGGCCTGCATCTCCTCGCGCGAGACGAGCAGCGCGTCCTTCGGCCCGAGGCCGTCGAACTTCGCGGCATACCTGCGCAGGCCGGCATCGCCGCCCTTGCGCACATCGGCCACGATCTTCCGTACGACCGGTTCCACTGATGCCGTGCTCACCGCGCCGCGCTGCTCGAGCGACTCGATCAACGCGGCAGCGGTCTTCGCACTTCGTCCAAACGTTCTTACCAGTTTCATCTGTGCCCTTTGCAGTTACAAAACTAAAGAACGACCTTGCTCAGCGGATACTCAACGATGCCGGTCGCGCCCGCGGCCTTCAGCTTGGGGATCACCTCGCGCACCACGCGCTCGTCGAGGATCGTGCTCAGCGCGAAGCCCTCGCCGTTGCTCAACTGCGAGACCGTCGGCGAGCTCAACGCCGGCAGCTCCGCCGTCACGGCGTCCAGAAGGCCGGTGGCGACGTTCAGCAGCAGGCCCACACGGCCCTGCGCTGCGATGGCGGCGTTTAGCATCAGCGAGATGTTGTTGATCTTCTCGCGCTTCCATGCGTCGGCGTAGGCGGTCTTGTTCGCGATCAACTGCGTCTCGGACTCCATCAACACTTCGATGATGCGCAGGCGATTGGCCTTCAAGGACGAGCCGGTCTCGGTCACTTCGACGATCGCGTCGGCCAGCGTCGGCGGTTTCACTTCCGTAGCGCCCCAACTGAACTCGACCGTCACCGGGATGTTCTTCGAGGCGAAGTAGCGCTTCGAAAATTCGACCAGCTCCGTCGCGATGATCTTGCCCGCCAGGTCTTCGGGCTTGTAGTAGGGCGAGTCCTCGGGCACGGCCAGCACCCACTTCACGGTCTGGCGGCTCTGCTTGCTATAGGTCAGGCTTGTGATGCGCTCGACGTCGGACTGGTTCTCCAGCACCCAGTCGTTGCCCGTCAGGCCGGCATCCAGCGCGCCATGCTCGACGTACCGCGCCATCTCCTGCGCGCGCACCAGCATGCACTCGATCTCGACGTCGTCGATCGTGGGGAAGTAGCTGCGGCCATTGGCGAAGATGCGCCAGCCCGCGCGTTCAAACAGGGCAAGGGTTGCGTCCTGCAGACTGCCCTTCGGAATTCCCAGCTTCAGCTTATTTGCCACCTGCGGCCTCCACGGTAATCGGTTTGGTGAAGCAGGAGACAGTGCCCTCGTGGCAGACCAGGCCATCGCCTTCGACCTGCACCTTGAAGAGCAGCGCATCGTTGTCGCAGTCGGTTGCCGCGCTGACGATCTTCAGCCGGTTGCCGCTCGTCTCGCCCTTCATCCACAGCTTCTGGCGGCTGCGGCTCCAGAAGGTTACATAGCCGCTCTCAAGCGTCTTGCGGTAGCTCGTCTCATTCAGAAAGCCGAGCATCAGGATCTCGCCTGTCGCCGCGTCCTGCACGATGCCCGCGACCAGGCCGTCCGTCTTGCCGAAGTCGATCGTCGCATTCCTTACATCCGTCGCATCAGATACCGCATTCATGCTTCCGTCTCCAGACTTGGTTTTACACAGCAAAAAAGGCCCGCTCGCGAGATGCGCGTCAGCGGGCCTTTCGAATCCTGATCGTGCGTTGCTTAGTTCACCGCACAGGACACAGCCGCCAACACGCTCGTCGCATGATGATGGTGGTGGCCACGGTGGTGAAGGCGAACGCTCATTACTTTCAAGGCTAGCCGCGACCCCTGCGCTTGTCAACCTTCCGCCGCTTCGAGGCGGTCGATTCACTGGAAATTTTCATCGAAAATCGGGCGCGGAATCCGGTATCCTGAGTCGCCACAAGTCTCGCCGTTTCATACAAACTCCAGGAGATCGACCCGAAATGCGTATTCTGCGCCGCCTGCTTGCACCCGCCCTCTTGTTCGCTCTTGGAACCTCGTTCGCCGTCGCCCAGGCCGCTGCTCCCGCTCCAGCCGCGCCGGCAAAGCCCACCGTCTCGCAGAAGATCGCCGCCGATAAGGACAAGCTCGACATCAACACCGCCACCGTCGACCAGTTGAAGGCGCTGCCCGGCGTGGGCGATGCCTACTCCAAGCGCATCATCGACGGCCGCCCGTACACCGCGAAGAATCAGCTGACCCAGAAGGGCATCGTGCCGCAGGCGACCTACGACAAGATCAAGGACCTGATCATCGCGAAGCATGTCGCGGCGCCGGCCAAGAAGTAGCCGGTCTTCATCCGGCGCTGGGCCTATCCGGCGCCGGTCAGGGCTTTTGGGGATCGTCGATGGTCACCCGCGTCTCGGAGTCTTCGACCATAACCAGCTCGAACTCCCTGCTGTGCGGGGTGCGGATCATCCAGAACTCGTTGGTGTAGCACTGCAGGCTCTTGCGGCTGTACGGCTCGACCACGCCGAAGTCCTGCGGCTGGCCGGTTCGATCCACGAAGTAGATGTACCGGCGGCCGGCGGTGTTGTTGATGAACAACAACTCCGCCACGTCCGCAGTGGGGTAGACGCCGGTCCCGGCCGTCTTCACGACACGCGCCTCGCGCATGTGGATCACCTTCGGCTGCTTCTGGCCGGAGTAGAACCGGTCAGCCAACGCGTACGCCTCCGGATCGTAGGCCTTCAGCCCCTCCGGGCCGGGCGCGGGATGCGGCGTCTCCATATGGGAGACGTTGCCCTGTGCTCCGAAGTAAGCCGTTGAGATCTCCGCCCAGAACTCGTGCTCATTCGTCGCCGCATAGGCGCCTTTCCACAGACCCTTCGTCATCGACGACTTGTAGACGCGTTCGATCTGCGCCCGCATGCCGGCGTCGAAGCCCGTTCCCATCACGTCGTGCGCAAACTCATGCACGCAGACCTCGGCCTTCGGTCCAAAGCCATCGCCCGGCAGGTGCAGCACATTGCTCTCCGGGCAGGTGCTGTAGATGCCGCCCAGGGCCGCCGCGTAGGAGTCGATATCGACCTTTTCGGCGACGCCCGCCTGCTCGCCGGGATGCGTAAACTTGCGTTCGCCGCGCTCGTCGCGGTACTCCGGCAGGTCGGAGATGATCTGGTACGAGCCTGTGATGTGCATCTCGGCGCCGCGCGCAACCATGTTCGCCCGCACGTTCGGAATATGCGCGAGCATCGTGCGAATATGCGCGCACGTGGCGGGCAGCGCGGCAGGGTCCACCACCGCCGCTGCGCGTACCGGGATGCCGTCGCAGTCCAGATGGCGCGCGTAGAAGTTGAAGTGCGGCGGCGAATCGACCACCACGCCGGGCGGAGACGGAGCTTGTGTATTCGCCCAGAGGCGCTGCACGGCTGCGTCCGGGGCCGCGAGCTGATGGTCGAGATCGAGTTGCTTCTGTGCGTCGGCGAACAGGCCTGCCGTCGATTCGATCCGCCACGCATCGTAGTGCGCTCGCTCTTCGCAGGGGTCCAGCTTGATGGAGCGATTGATCGCTTCGATGGCGTGAGAGAGCTCGCCGTTGCGGTAGAGGACGCGCCCCAGAAGATCCTGCAGGCTGGCGTCCTCGGGATGCGCGGCGGCCTCGGCCTTGATCGTCGCGAGCGCTTGATCGATCGGCCCGCGAGACGCGATGCGCAACTGCTGGAGGTGCGCTTCGGCTGCAGGATCGGCCGCCGCAGTCTTCCGCGCGAGGCATTCGGCGATCGTCGGCGTGGTCTGAGCGTATGCCACCGCCGGACCGGCGAGGGCGCTCCAGAGGACGAGTTGACGAAGAGGCCGCATGGATGGGTGCGAGCAGCATACCGCAAAGGTAACCTTTCGGTGGCGAACTACGGTCTGCAATCGGAACCACACCCGGAACGTTCGATTTCGAACGCGTTTTCCTCGTTCGAAAATGCACCGAAATCGGTTAGAGTGAAGGCTGGCCAGAATAATTTCAAGTTGCTCAGGCCGTCTCGGGAGCCTATGTCCGTCACGCATCTCCATCTCGCGAAGCAAAGTGCGCGTCTCGCCGTTCTCGGGCTGGTGCTGGGCGCGTTGCCGGGCTGCCAGAGCATTGCCGGAAACGCGGTCGTCTCGCAGGTCCGGATCATCGATACCAGCCCGGATGCGCCCGGTCTCGACATCTACGAGGGCTCCGGCGTTCTCGCCTACAATCTCGGATTCGGCACGGCAACGTCCTATGTGCCGATCACACCGGGCAGCTATGCGATCTCCGCCGACGTGGCGAACAGCAAGCAGCAGCTCATCAGCGCGCGCGGCTCGTTCAATGTGAATAACGAATACACCGTGTTGATCGGCAACTACGTGGCCGGTCTTACGGAGACCGTGCTGCAGGATCAGAGCACGCCGGCGCCCAGCGGACAGGTGGCGCTGCGCTTCCTCGACCAGTCGCCGGCGGCGGGCACGCTGGACCTCTACCTCGTCTCGTCGAGCGGCACGCTGCTGACCAGCAAGCCGGTGCTGTATAACGTGGCCTTCGGTTCAAACTCAGGCTATGTGAATGTTTCCGCAGGTACTTACACGCTCGTCGCATTGCCGGCCGGTACGGTCGCCACCTCGACGACGGTCGCCACCTATCTGGGCACGGCGGTCACATACACGGGCGGTTCGGTGCGTACACTGGTGCTCATCAATCAGCCGCTGGCGACCACCCCGGGCCTGCAGGTGATTACAGCTGCGGACTACGATTCGGCTGGCGCAACCTAAATTTCGGTGAAAGCATGGGGTTCCGGCCTCGGAACTCCCCACAAACGGCAACGCCCCAGCCATCGGCCGGGGCGTTGCCGTCTGGCGGTTTAGTAGCGGTAGTGGTCAGCCTTGTACGGACCCTCGACCGGCACGTTCAGGTAACCAGCCTGCTTCTCCGAGAGCGTGGTCAGCTTGACCCCGATCTTCTCCAGGTGCAGGCGGGCGACCTCTTCATCCAGCTTCTTGGGCAGGATGTAGATCCCAACCTTGTAGACGTCCTTGTTGGCCCAGAGGTCGAGCTGCGCCAGCGTCTGGTTGGCGAAGCTGGCCGACATCACGAAGCTGGGGTGGCCGGTGGCGCAGCCCAGGTTCACCAGGCGGCCTTCGGCGAGGATGAAGATGCTGTTGCCGGTATCGAAGGTGTACTTGTCGACCTGCGGCTTGATATTCAGGCGGGAGACCGTCTTGTCGGCGTTCAACGGCTCCATCTGGATCTCGTTGTCGAAGTGGCCGATGTTGCAGACGATGGCCTGATCCTTCATCAGCTTCATGTGCTCCAGCGTGATGATGTCGACGTTCCCGGTGCAGGTGACGTAGATATCGCCGCGTCCGAGCGTCTCTTCGATGGTGGTGACCTCGTAGCCTTCGATGGCCGCCTGCAGCGCGTTGATGGGGTCGATCTCGGTGACGATGACGCGTGCGCCCAGCCCGCGCAGCGACGCCGCGGAGCCCTTGCCCACATCGCCGAAGCCGCAGACGACCGCAACCTTGCCCGCGATCATGACGTCGGTCGCGCGCTTGATGCCGTCGACCAGCGACTCCCGGCAGCCGTAGAGGTTGTCGAACTTCGACTTGGTGACGGAGTCGTTGACGTTGATGGCGGGTACGAGCAGCGTGCCCTTCTCGGCCATCTTGTAGAGCCGGTGCACGCCGGTGGTGGTCTCTTCCGAGACGCCGCGCCACTTGGCCGCGACATCGGTCCAGCGCGTCGGGTATTCGGCGTGAACGTCCTTCAGGAGCTTCTTGATGACCGACTCTTCGAGCGAGCCGGATGCGGAGTTGACCCAGCCATCGCCCTTCTCCATCTCGACGCCCTTGTGGATCAGCAGGGTAACGTCGCCGCCGTCGTCGATGACGAGTTCGGGGCCGAGCAAGCCGCCTTTGCCGTCGGGGAAGGCGAGCGCCTGGTTCGTGCACCACCAGAACTCTTCGAGGGTCTCGCCTTTCCAGGCGAAGACCGGAACGCCAGCGGCGGCGATGGCGGCGGCGGCGTGGTCCTGGGTGGAGAAGATATTACAGCTCGCCCAGCGCACATCGGCGCCGAGGTCGACCATGGTCTCGATGAGCACGGCGGTCTGGATCGTCATGTGCAGCGAACCGGTGACGCGCACGCCCTGCAGCGGCTTGCCTGCGGCGTACTTGCGCCGGATGGACATCAGGCCGGGCATCTCCTGCTCGGCGATATCGATCTCCTTGCGTCCAAAGGCCGCGAGGGAGATGTCGGCAACCTTATACTCGGCTGCGATCCCGGCGGGAATCGCTGTTTCAACTGCTGCTGTGCTCATTCGAAACTCCTCATTGCTTCATCAGTAAACGGTCCAAGAATATCATTCTGGGCTGGGGATTGGACGCTTTGTGTGGCGTTTGGGTGGTGCTGCGAAATCCGCGAGAGTAGCTTGTTGGTGGAATAGAGGTCTTGAACCGAGCCGGCGACGACAAGAGCGCAGTGCGGTGATCTCCACTGCGCTGCGCTCCGGTCGAAACTGCGATCCTGGCTGGCGTTCGACTTCTATCCCAGATGCGACCATCCGCCGACGTCCCCGGCGAGCACTTTCGCCTCCTCCGGCCCACCGCTTCCCGGCTTATAGGGGTGAACGGGCACGGAGCCGTTCAGGATCGGGGCGAGCAGTTGCCAGGACGCTTCCACGTAGTCCTGACGGGCGAAGCGCCGCTGGTTGCCGATCATGGCGTCTTCGAAGAGCTCCTCGTAGGGCAGGGTGTCGTCGGCGCCGGGCAGGGTGGCGGCGAGCAGCTCCACCGGGTGACCGTTCCAGCCGGATCCGAAGTTCTTCTCGGACGCGCCCAGGGCGATCTTCATCTCCGGGCTGACCTGAAAGCGGATGTAGTTCTGTGGCGGAATCTGGTCGGAGAAGATGGCCGGAGCCTCGCACATCTTGGCGACGATCTGCGTCGTGGTGGTCTCGAGCGACTTGCCGGCGCGGATGAGGAATGGCACGCCCTTCCAGCGCCAGGAGTTGATATAGAGGCGCAGCGCGACGAAGGTCTCGACCTTCGAACCCGCAGCGACGCCGGGCTCGTCCAGGTAGCCCTCGAACTGGCCGAAGATCACATCCTCGGGTTTGATGGGCTGGATGCTGCGCAGCACCTTCACGCGCTCGTCGCGGACCAGCTCCATCTCGATGCCCGGCGGCGGCTCCATGGCGATGTTGCTGAGCAGTTGCATGATGTGGTTCTGGACGACGTCGCGGACCGCGCCGACGGCGTCGTAGAACGATCCGCGGCCCTGCACGCCGAACTTCTCGGCCATCGTGATCTCGACCGACTCGATGTACTGGCGGTTCCAGATCGGCTCGAGAAAAGAGTTGGCGAAGCGGAAGTAAAGGATATTCTGCACGGCGTTCTTGCCGAGGTAGTGGTCGATGCGGAAGACGTCGGCCTCGGAGAAGGTGCTCTTGACGATCTCGTCGAGCGCGACGGCGGAGTCGTAATCGCGGCCGAAGGGCTTTTCGACCAACACGCGCGCGCCCTCGGACAGACCGGCCTGCTTCAGTTGCTCCATGACGCGGCCGAAGAGGCTGGGCGGAATGGCGAGGTAGTGGATGGGGTGCTTCGCGCCCGCCAGCTTTTCGCTGAGTTGCTGAAAGGTCTCCGGCGCGGCGTAGTCGCCGTCCACATACTGCAGGACGTTCATCAGCTTCTCGAAGCCGACAGGGTCCAGGCCGCCATGCTCTTCGACGCTCTTGCGCGCGCGGGCCTTCAGGTCGTCGAGGGTCCAGCCGGACTTCGCGACGCCGATAACCGGTATGTTCAGCAGATCGCGTTTGGCGAGGCGTTGCAGGGAGGGGAAGATCTGTTTGTAGGCCAGGTCGCCGGTGGCTCCGAAGAACACCAGTGCATCCGATTTCACTTTATCCACGTTCGAACTCCTTCGCGCATCTATCGATTTGATGCAGGGCTACGCTCAAAGAGTCTATCTGAAGTGTGTTGCGAGGCTAGCCAATTTGGCGGATGCGGGTCGAGATCGCCGGGTCTAGCGGTGCGCGGCTACGCCGTCGTACTCGAACAGATCCTGATGGACGAGTGCGCGCAGCTTGGGGTGCTGCCGGTCGAGGAGCGCGCGGCCAATGGCGAGAACGAATTCCACGCCGGGGTCGAGCAGGGCACTCGCACAGAACGCCCTGCCGGATGCGTCGAAGAGGTTGACCTTCCTGTTTGCGTCTACTTAGGGGCCAGAACTGCCTGCCCGAGGTGGAAGGAGGTGTGGTTCGTGCGGTTGAGCAGGATGGCCAGGCGGTTGCGGTGCGGCTCGCGGGCGAAATCCTCCGGCGAGACGTCGGCGTGGCGCTCCAGCCACTGGGCCGGGGTGAGGCTGTCGAAGCCGGCGAGCAGCGCGGCGTTCACGCCCGCCCAGGCGGAGGTCAGGTCGGCGGTGGAAGGGAGCTCGGCGACGGTCTTATCGGGCGCGGTCAGAAAGATGGCGTCCAGCTCCGGATGCAGGCGCGGACCGAGGCCGAGCAAAGGCAGCATGCGGTCGTGGACGGCGGTGAGGTGTCCCCATAGATAGATGAGGCGATTCTTGCCGGGCGCGAGTTCGGTGTAGAGCCGCTCTTCGCTGGCGCCGGCGAAGAGCTTGTCGGCGCGGCCGGTGACGAGCTTCCAGGTTCCGATGGCGGCAGTCAGCATGCCCGCCTCCGTGGTCGATAGGGTGGTCTGTTCGAGAGGCATAGGCTTTGGATGTGCGGCGGCCAACGGCGACGCACATTTTCCGTGCGGCCGAAATCCATGCCGTGGCCGTGTGGGGAAAGGCGTCATCCGAAGGCGTTGACGCCGCTGACGGCGAACTTATGCCCTGTCACAAGGAGTGCCCAGGGCTGAAGCCCCATAAATCCACCGAAAACCCTACTCCGCCGGATCGTAGTTCAGGTTTGGCCCAAGCCAGCGCTCTACCTCGGCGACGGTCATGCCTTTCCGCGTGTGGTAGTCGGCGACCTGGTCGCGATCGATCTTGCCCAGCGAAAAGTAGCGCGACTCCGGGTGCGCGAAGTAGATGCCGCTGACGCTCGATCCGGGCCACATTGCGTAGGACTCGGTGATCTGCATGCCGGTGTTGGCGCTGACGTCGAGCAGGTTCCACAGCGTGCCCTTCTCGGTGTGGTCGGGGCATGCGGGGTAGCCGGGCGCGGGTCGGATGCCGCGATACTTCTCCTCGATCATCTCGGCGGGGGTGTAGGTCTCGGCGCGGCCATATCCCCACTCGTCGCGCACGCGCTTGTGCAGGCACTCGGCGAAGGCCTCGGCGAGCCGGTCGGCGAGCGCCTCGGTCATGATGGCGTTGTAGTCGTCGTTGTCCGCGCGGAAGCTGTCGCAGAGTTCCTTGACGCCGATGCCGGCGGTGACGGCGAAGGCGCCGATATAGTCCGCGAGGCCGGTCTCACATGGGGCGATGAAGTCCGCGAGCGAGCGGCAGGGCTCGCTGCCTTCGCGGTTCGCCTGCTGGCGTAGAAAGTGGAAGCGGGTCAGCTCTTCGGTGCGTTGGCAGTCGGTGTAGAGAGCGACATCGTCGCCGATGGCCGAGGCGGGGAAGAAGCCATAGACGCCGCGCGCGGTGATGAGCTTTTCGGCGATGATGCGGTCGAGCAGGAGGTTGCCGTCCTCGAAGATCTGTCGCGCCTGTTCGCCGTTGTTCTCGTTCTCGAAGATGCGGGGGTAGATGCCTTTGAGACCCCAGGTGTGAAAGAAAGGCGACCAGTCGATGTACTCGCGCAGCGTGGCGAGGGGGAAGTGGTCGAGCACGCGGGTGCCGGTGAACTCGGGCTGGGCGAGGTCTTCGGCGCGCCATTCGATGGGCGTGCGGCGCACGCGAGCGGCGGCGAGTGGGACGACCTGCTGCTTCGGCGCGGAGTGCTGTTTGCGGATGGCCTCGTACTCGGCGCGGTGCTTCGCGACGAACTCTTCCTTGCCGTCTTCGCTCAGCAGGCTGGTAGTCACCGGCACGGCGCGGCTGGCGTCGAGCACATGCACGACGGGCTGGCTGTAGTGCGGGGCGATCTTGACCGCGGTGTGCGCGCGGCTGGTGGTGGCGCCGCCGACCAGCAGCGGCAGCGTGAAGCCCTGGCGCTCCATCTCCTTCGCGACGTGGACCATCTCGTCGAGCGACGGCGTGATGAGGCCGCTGAGGCCGATCAGGTCGGCCTTCTCGTCCTTCGCGCGCTGAAGGATTTTTTCGGACGAGACCATCACGCCCATGTCGATGACCTCGTAGTTATTGCAGGCCAGCACCACGCCGACGATGTTCTTGCCGATGTCGTGAACGTCTCCCTTGACGGTCGCGAGTACGATCTTGCCCTGCGCCTTGACGATCAGCCCGGCGGCCTCCATCGCGGCCTTCTCGGCCTCCATGAACGGCGTGAGATGGGCGACGGCCTTCTTCATCACGCGCGCGGATTTGACCACCTGCGGCAGAAACATCTTGCCCGCGCCGAAGAGGTCGCCGACGACGCTCATGCCGTCCATCAGCGGGCCTTCGATGACCAGCAGCGGACGGCCCAGCTTCACGCGCGCTTCCTCGGCATCGATCTCGATGTAGCTGTCGATGCCCTTCACCAGCGCGTGCGAAAGCCGCTCCTCGACCGACCCGTTGCGCCACTCTTCCGTCTTCTTCTCTTCGACGGCCGTGCCCGTGCCTTTGAGCTTTTCGCCGAACTCGACCAGCCGCTCGGTCGCATCGGGCCGGCGATTGAGCAGCACATCTTCGACCAGAACCTTCAGCTCCGGCTCGATCTCTTCGTAGACCTCGAGCATGCCGGCGTTGACGATGCCCATGTCCATGCCCGCCTGGATCGCATGGTAGAGAAAGGCCGAGTGCATCGCCTCGCGGACCTTGTTGTTGCCGCGAAAGCTGAAGGAGATGTTCGAGACGCCGCCCGAGACCTTGGCATGCGGCAGATTCTGCTTGATCCAGCGCGTGGCCTCGATGAAGTCGACCGCGTAGTTGTTGTGCTCCTCCATGCCGGTCGCGACGGTAAGGATGTTGGGGTCGAAGATGATGTCCTCGGGCGGCAGGCCGACCTCGTCGACGAGGATGCGGTACGCGCGCTCGCAGATGCGAATCTTCTCGGCGTATGTGGCTGCCTGGCCGTTCTCGTCGAAGGCCATGACGACCACGGCCGCGCCGTATTTCAGAATCTTAGCCGCATTCTCGCGGAACTTCTCCTCGCCCTCCTTGAGCGAGATGGAGTTGACGATGCCCTTGCCCTGCAGACACTTCAGGCCCGCCTCGATGACCTCCCACTTCGAGGAGTCGACCATGAAGGGAGCCTTCGCGACCTCGGGTTCGCTCGCGAGCAACTGCAGGTAGCGCGTCATCGCGGCGACGCCGTCGATCATGCCCTCATCCATGCAGATGTCGATGACGTTGGCGCCGTTCTCCACCTGCTGGCGCGCGATCGCGACGGCCTCTTCGTACTTGCCCTCTTTGATCAGCTTCGCGAACTTCGGCGAACCGGCGACGTTGGTGCGTTCGCCGATCATCATGTAGACGCCGGGCTGCTGGGTGAAGGGCTGCGAACCGGAGAGACGCAACGGTTTGGATTCGATACTCATTTGGTGACAATCTTTCGCGGCGCCTTGCCTTCGAGCGCCTTCGCAATGGCGGCGATGTGTTCGGGCGTGTTGCCGCAGCAGCCGCCGGCGATGTTGATGAGGCCGTCCTTTGCGAAGCCGCCGAGATAGCGAGCCATGTCGGGCGGGCCGAGATCGAAGCCGGTCTCGGACAGCGGATTGGGCAGGCCCGCATTGGGATAGGCGGAGATGGCGACGTCGGCCTTCTCCGAAAGTTCGCTGAGGAACGGGTACATCAGGTCCGGCCCGAGCGAGCAGTTGAGGCCGATCGAGAGCGGCTTCACATGCTTCACGGCGTTCCAGAAGGCCTCGGTCGTCTGGGCGGAGATGAGCGTCTCGCCGCCGCGACCGACGGCTGCCGAGATCATGATCGGCAGTGTGACCTTATCCGCGTCGAAGACCTCTCGAATCGCGACCAGCGCGGCCTTGGCGTTGAGCGAATCGAAGATCGTCTCGACCAGAAGCAGGTCCGACCCGCCGGCGATCAGCGCACGAATCTGGTGGATATAAGCGTCCTTCACCTGGTCGAAGGTCACGACGCGAAAGCCTGCGTCGTCCGCGTCGGGCGAGTTTGAAAGCGAGACCGTCAACGGGCCGATGGCCCCGGCGACGAAGCGCTGCCGGCCGGTCTCGTTCGACACGCGGTCGGCCCACTGGCGGCACTGCTGCGCGGAGGTGTAGTTGATGTCCCAGGCGAGTTGGTTCAGCGAGGCGTCTTCGACGATCTTCTGATAGAACTCCGGGTCTTTGCGGCCGCCATGCTCGCGCGGGTCGTCGACGAAGAACTCGCTCTGCGTGATGCTGGTCGCGCCGAAGGTGTTGGTCTCGAGGATGTCCGCGCCGGCCTCGAGGAAGCGGCGATGGATGTCCATGATCATCTTCGGCTGGGTGAGCGAGAAGAGGTCGCCATTGTTCAGCAGATCTTTGTCGGCGTTGGCGAAGCGCTCGCCACGGATGTCCGCCTCGGCCATGCCGTAGGTGCGGATGGTTGTGCCCATGGCGCCGTCGATGATGGCGATGCGGTCTTCGAGGATCTTCGAGAGCGGATGCTGTACGGCGTCGGTCATATCTCTTTCGATGTGCGGCATGCGGCAAGGTCGCAGATGGGTGCGGCGTGGCGGGCGACGGGGCCGGGGCACATCTTTCGATTATAGCGAGGTGGCTGCAAAGGGATCCCCGGCGCGGCCGGGCGCCCCACTCGAAAGAGGTATACGCTTTCAGCCCGGATGGGGTTTCCGGGGCACGATGCCGGGAGATAAGGTTTCGATAACGCCATAGACGAAATTGTTGGAGCGGCGTCGGACGCGCCGCCGATGGCGTCCCGGCAGCTGCAGGAAAGACGACTTCAGCGACACAAAGGAGCTTCCATGGCCCAGCGAATTGTACAGACGGATGTCGAACTCGTTGCTCTGGCGCAGGCTGGGGTGGAACAGGCGTATGTGGAGCTCTGCGACCGCTACCGGGGCATGGCTTTCTTCGTCATCAACCGCATTCTGAAGAATCGCGAAGACGCGGAGGATGCGCTGCAGGAGACGCTGCTGAAGGTATATCTGCACCTGGGCGGCTTCGATGGGCGCGCGAAGTTCTCCACCTGGCTGACACGGATCGCGATCAATGCGGCGCTGATGTCGCTGCGTAAACGCGTCGCGCACCCCATGCAGTCGCTCGACGAGCTGCAGGCCGACGATACACCCCGCTTCATCGAGCCGGTCTGCCCTCTGCCCGATCCGGAGAGAAGCCTGGCGGAGCGGCAGCGCTATGTCCATCTGAAGCAGGCGATCCGCCATCTGCCGCGTACGCTGCGCGGCGTGACGGAACTGCGCCAGTCCGACGACCTGACGATCTCGGAGGTCGCGGCGATGGCGGGACTGTCGCTGTCGGCGACGAAGTCGCGCCTGCTGCGAGCGCGGATCGAGCTTTCCACGATCCTGTGCCAGCCTGGAAGCGGGCGTGTTCGCATGGATGCAAGAGGGCAGTAGAAATCTAAGCAGAGTGGGTGCTAGGCGTGAGTCGCGCAGCTTTGTCGGGACCAAATTTGCCGCGCAAACAGCTCAACTTTTCTCTGTCGCGGACCCCGTTCATTGCGAGAATGTCGTGAGACGTTAGATCAATAGTCTTCACGATTTCGATCGGTTCGACGAGAATTCTAATCTGCCAGTGATATGGAAGCTTGTCGGCGCTTACCACGCGAACTACTTCGAAGGCTGGACCATAAATCGCTTCGAGGTAGGTCGCATAACTACGAATCTGCTCTTCAGTTCCAACTGACGCTGGTCCGCCTCAATTTCTGCGGCATAAGATTTTGGAGCACCGAATGGGATTTGAACCCATGAATACTGGTTTTGCAGACCAGCGCGTTAGCCACTTCGCCATCGGTGCTCATTGTCCGCCGGCATTCACAAGCCCGGCGGATTCGATTCTATAACGTATCGTCCGTCTACCGGTTGCCGACGCTTACTTGGGCTGCGCCGTCGTACGCAGGTAGGGCTTCACCGTCTTGTAACCGGGGAAGATCTTCGCTGCGTCGTCGTTCGAAACCGCCGCGGTGATGATGACGTCTCCGCCCTGCTGCCAGTTCGCCGGCGTCGCGACCTTGTGCTTCGCGGTCAACTGGATCGAGTCGAGCACGCGGATGATCTCGTCGAAGTTGCGGCCGGTGGTCATCGGATAGGCCAGCGTCAGCTTGATGCGCTTGTCCGGGCCTACGACAAAGACGGTGCGGACGGGCGCGTTGTTGGCCGGCGTGCGGCCCTCGCAGCTATCGCTGTCGTCGGCGGCCAGCATGTCGTACAGCTTCGCGACCTTCAGGTCGAAGTCGCCGATGATGGGGAAGTTGACCGTCGCGCCGCTGACGTCCTTGATGTCCTGCTCCCACTTGCTGTGGTCGCTCACCTTGTCGACCGAGAGGCCGATGACCTTGACGCCGCGCGCGGCGAACTGCTGCTCGAGCGTCGCGACCGCGCCCAGTTCGGTCGTGCAGACCGGGGTAAAGTCCTTAGGGTGCGAGAAGAGCACGGCGTAGCTGTCGCCAATCCACTCGTGAAAGTTGATCGTGCCCTGGGTGGTCTCTGCGGTGAAGTCGGGAGCGATATCGTTGATGCGGAGTGACATGATCTTCTCTTTCTGTCTGTCGGGGCTCATCCCCGGCGTTCGTTTGAGTTGGCAGTCTGACGCAGCGTTTGTAAGGGCCCAAGCAAAAACCCACCCGGCAGTCGCGCCTAGGTGGGTTTCTAAGAGTTTCGAAGACTTCGTCTTACTTCGAATCGCTCAACCACACGCCAGCGCACACTCGTTGCGACAGCAACGGCAGCAGGTACAGGCGGTGGTGAAGTTCATCGTCATAAAAGTTCCTAAACTTTTACCGCCGCCAGTAATCTGGCGTAGAGGCCGTTTTGCCTCGTCGTGCGGTTCTCAAACAATACGACTCAGGAGCTTTCCATGTCAACCCTGCGCCAGGACCGCCTGTTGGACTACGCCCAGGTGGGCGTCTTCGCCGAGCGCCCGCTCGAAGGCAACATGCTTGCCATCTTCACCGACGCGCGCGGCCTGTCGACGGCCGAGATGCAGGCGATCGCGCGCGAGACGAACCTGTCCGAAACCACCTTCATCCTGCCGGATGAAGGGGAGCAAACGAGCGTTCGCGTGCGCATCTTTACCACCGAGGAGGAGCTGCCCTTCGCCGGGCATCCGACGCTCGGCACGGCGAGCTGGCTTTACCTGAACCATCCCACGCTGGCCGGCGCGGACGAGATCGTTCTGCGGCTGAACGTCGGGCCGATCCCGGTGCGATTCCGGCATCCGGCACCGGGAGAGCGGGGCGTCTACGCGACGATGCGGCAGAACGACCCTACCTTCGGCATGATGCACGATCCAGCCGCTGTCGCGCGGGCGCTGGGGCTGGCGCTCGACGATCTCGACCGGACGAAGCCGATCCAGACCGTCTCCACGGGGCTGCCGTTCTGCATTGTGCCTCTCGTGTCGCTTGAGGCCGCCGGACGCCTCCACATCCCGCAGGGCGCCGCGCAGGCCTATCTGAGAGGCACGGACGCAAAATTCTTTTACACCCTAACGCGCGCGGACAAGGCATCCGATAAAGCCGACTGGCACTGCCGGATGCAGTTCGGCAACGGCGAGGATCCGGCGACGGGTTCGGCCTCCGGCTGCGCGATCTCCTGGCTGGTCCGGCACGGTCTGGCGCCGAGCGGCGAAACGGTCGTCTTCGAGCAGGGCGTTGAGATGCAGCGTCCGTCGCGGATCGAGGTCCGCGCGACCGTTCGTGAATGGGAAGTTACAGACGTGTTCGTTTCGGGACGCACCATTCCTGTAGCAAATGGACGCCTTATCCTGCCGTGATGCACCCGATTTACACAGCGGAGGATGCGCGAAACGCCAATGTTGACGCGCTTCTCAGAAAGCGCGGTGGATGAGTAGGTTCTAATCCACAGCGATTTCGCCATTTCTTCGCCAGTTGCGCAGTCGCTTTGCGCTTCGTAATGTTGGGAAGCGTTGAGGGAACGCCGACCGCCCCAAGGGTTGCCGAGGTTCCCGAAGCGCCAAAAGCTTTCGCCTGTTTTCTGACAATTTGAGTTGAGAGAAGCTTGACTGCAAGGTGCAGTCGCGGACCCCGACGCATGCTCTGCTGACTGCATCCGCAGCCGGACGGGAGACCTGCGGCCTACGCCACGCGTACGCCAACGGTGGTTCCCGATCCACCTGCACTCGCAGCCGTGGAACCCCTGCGCCCGGACCCTGTCTGCGAGCGCAACCTGCGCCCGGCTGACGGCCTCTCTCGCACCCGCGGCCTCGCAGACAGCGATTTTTCTGCGCAGCCGGGGGCACTGATCCCGCACGTCTCCCAGTCGAGACGGCGGGAGCGGACAGGAGAGCCTCGCTCTCCGGCCGTTCCCGCCTGTCTCCACCGAGCCGCCCGGGCCCGGACGCCCCCACCTGCGCCGAAGACGCCCTGCCTGCGAGGCCGAGGGAGACATCACGCCGCATCCCGGAGAGTGGGACGCGCCCAGGCCAACCAGCCGGGGACTTACTCTCCGCTCCGGCCTTCAATCCGATCGCACGCGCCAACCCCGCGGCGAAGAAAGTGGAAACCGACCATGCGCCCCAAGAAGACCATCCTCTGCGTTGAAAGCAATGAACAGGTACTCTCCGTCCGCACCTTCCTGCTCGAAACTCGCGGGTACAAGGTGATTGCGTGCGAGACCTCGCGGCAGGCGCTGGACGTGATCCAGCAGTCGACGCCCGGTTCGATCGATCTGCTGCTGACGGACCTGCTGCTGCCGCAGATGGATGGCAACGAACTGGTGCGGCGCGCCAAGCATATACAGCCCGCGCTGCCGGCGATGATCGTCTCGGGCACGGTCAGCTCGTTCGACCGCGCGATCGCGGCGGACGCGTTTCTGCCCAAGGGCGCGTCGAGCGCGGCGGAGCTGCTGGAACGGGTGCGCGTGCTGGTCGCACGCAAGCGCGGCCCGAAGAAGGCCGTTGCACCGGCGCCGGCGTACGACTACGAGCCGATGGTCGCCGATCAGACGACCGCTCGGGCCTCGTAGGGTAGATTTCTTTCGCTGGCCGACGTCGGCGTTCCGGTCTCTATCGCAGCACGGTGTTCAAGCTGAAGACCTTGCAGCGATGCTGCTGTTGAGCCTGCTCGAGCGTGGGCGCGGTAGGCGAGGTGCGGATGACCTGGCAGCATTGTGAGCAGATGGATTCGTTCTCACGGTGTAGTTTGGGGATAAAGTCGCGCAACGGCGGCATGGGCCCGGTACTCCTGTTTCTCAACTTTGCGTGCGGACGTTCACGTTGTTAGACACAGGTAAAGCATGCGGGGTGGTCCGGGGATCGATCGCCCATTGCACATAACGCACGGCTGGAGCGGGGTTGCCAGCCATTTGTAACATCTTTGTATCTAACGAACATTCCGCGTCGTTATGGAACGGCGTGACCCGCGCCAGGCGCCCGGATGAGATCCGGCGAGTCCTGGCAAAAAGGAATCAGGCCTGTCTCCGCAGGCGAAGGCGAAGCTGCGCGGTGGCCTCGCGGTGGCAGGGCAGGCAGAGGGTGCGCAGGTTGTCGAGGTCGCACTGGCCGCCGCCTTCGGCCACGGGCAGGATGTGGTCGGCGTCCCACAGGCTGCGGCGGGCGTGGATGGTCTTCATGCCGTAGATGGAGAGGCCGGCCTCGCGCGCGGCGCCGCGGGAGCGTTTGAGCGCGGCGTAGATGGCGACGGTGTCGGCCTGGCAGAGGGCGCAGAGGCCGCGATCGCGTGCGAAGACCTGGTCGCGGAGATAGCCGGGATCGGTGCGCAGGCGGTGCTGGTGGACGCAGTAGTCGGAGCAGAAGGTGCGCCGGCGTTTGGCGAGGATCTCGAGATCGCACCAGCGGCAGAGCGGCAGGCCGTTCGGTCCGCGGGCGAGGATGTGCGGCTCCACGCGGCCGCCCGGAAGTGTGCGAGGCACAGGCATGCTGCTAACGAGGATATCCGGTTGCGCGCCGGCGGGGGAGTGCCCGGCGCGATGCGTCTACTGCACGTTGAGGGTGACGCTGGTGGTGACGGTGATGGCCGTGCCGCCGGTTCCGGTGGTTCCGCCGAAGGTGACGGTGTAGCTGCCGGCGGTGGTGCCGTTGACGGTAGTTCCTCCGCCGCCGGAGCCGGAGCTCGCGCCTCCGCAGCCGGTGGCCGAGAGCAGACCGGCGGCCAGCAGAAGGATGGGGATGAGCGCGCTCCAGCGGCGGCGCCGGCGCGGCAGCAGGAGCAGCAGAAGACCCGAGAGCGCGACTCCGCCGAAGGCGCCGGTGCGGTTCCACGCGAGGCCGGGGCTGGTGAGGGCGCTGCGTTTGGTGGTGGTCAGGGTGAAGATGTTCGTGCCGGGGGTGGTTGCGTTCACCGTGGCGACGAGGTAGGAGGCGTTGCAGTAGGGCATCACGGTGGCGGCGCTGAAGTTGGCCGTGACCGTACAGGGCGAGGGCGAGACGGTTCCGGTGAATCCGCCGACCGAGGTGTAGGTGGCGGTGTAGGCGTTGCCGGTGGTCGCGCCGGCGGCGACGGTCAGGGTGGTGGGCGAGCTGCTGACGGTGAAGCTCTGACCCGCTCCCTGCGCGACGACGAGGTAGAGGCTGCCGTTCGAGGACTGGTAGTTGATGTCGCTGTTGGTGGAGTTGAAGACAGCCTCGATCTGGTGCGTGCCGGTGACGAGCGACGGCAGCGTATAGCTGAGCGTCCCGCTGGCGGCGCCGAGCGTGGTGAAGGGGAAGGTTCCGAGGATGGTCGTGCCCCCGCCGGTGAGGTAGTCCGAAAGGGTGACCTGGCCGGTGGCGGGGATGGCGGAGCCGAGGCCGGAGACGGTGACCGTGATGGGCGTGGTTTTGCCGCTCGTGACGGTTCCCGGCGTCACCAGGGCGACGGTGGTGGTCGTGAGGGATGCGCCTACGGTCAGGGTGGAGATGGCCGAGGTGGAGGGCGCCCAGATGGCGTCTCCCGAATAGGTGGCCGTGACATGGTGGACGGCCGCCTGGAAGACGTAGACCGCCGAGGTTGCGGTGTAGATGGAGCTGACGCCGTTCGAGAGCGAGCCGACGATGGGGATCGCCGGGCCGTTGACTCCGTCGACGTTGTAGGTGATGGTGCCGGTGGGGCCGACGGTGGGCGTGCCTGCCGTGACGCCGGTGGAACTATATAGGTCGAGGTTCGACTGCAGCGCGATGCTGGAGTTGGTGGTGGCGTAGTAGGCGGCTGCGGGGATGGCAATGATGCTGGTCGGCACGCCCGTGACGATGAGAGGGACCGCGGTCGAGGTTACGCCGTTGAAGCTCGTATCGCCCGAGTAGACGGCCGTGACGCTGTAGAAGCCGGGGATAAGGGTCGTCGGACCGAAGGCAGCCTTGCCGGCGACCACGGCGACGGCGGCGGCGAGGACGTTCGTGCCGTTATAGAAGGTGACGGTTCCGGTGGGGGTTCCGGCGGAGCTGGCGAGGGTCGCGGTATAGGTCACGCTCTGGGTCGGCGGAATCGTCCCGGTCGAGCCCGCCAGGGTGATGGTGGGCGTGTTGGCCGGCGCTGCGGTCACGACGAAGCTGAGCGTCGCGGCCGAGGCGGCGAAGTTGCCGTCGCCGGAGTAGGTGGCGAGGATCGCATAGGTCCCGGCCGTGGGGTAGGCCTGCGCCGGGAGGGTCGCGACGCCGTTGACCAGCGTGACCGGGCCGAGGCTGTTGCCGTTGGAGCTGAAGGTGACCGTGCCGGTCGGGGTGAAGACCGTGTAGGTCGAGCTGATGGTCGCCTTGAAGGTAGCCGTTTGATTCGTATTGATCGTCGTGGGCGTCGCGACGAGGTTCGTCGTCGTGGCCGGCAGGGGCGAGGCGACGGCGTTGATGAGCTTCGAGACGTCGATCGAGCCGAGGCCGGTGGCGAGGTCGTATCCGGTGGTGAGCGCCGCGCCGGAGAGGCCGCCGGTCAGGCCGGAGGTTCCCGGCGTGCTGGTGTTGCAGGTGCTGGCGACGGTGAGCGAGCAGCTTGTGACGCCGCTGGTGGCCGGGGTGGCGTCGTGGAAGACGCCGTTCGAAGTGGTGAGCGCGAGCTGGTAGAGCTTTGCGTTGAACAGGCCCTGGCGAACGGCCGTCTTCTGATTGACCAGCGCCATGATGCCGGCCATCGAAGGCGCGGAGGCGGAGGTGCCACCGAAGCCGGTGACGTAGTTCGGGCAGACGGCGCCCGAGTACGTGAGGCAGGCGAGGTAGGCGTTGTGGCCGGAGGCGGAGAAGGAGACGTCGGGGGTGTCGCGCGCGCTGTCCGCCGGGACGCCGGTTCCCACCTGCCAGGTGGGTTTGGCCGCGTAGGTGCTGGCGCCGCCTCCCCCGCCTTCGACGACATAGGTGGTGACGTTGTTCGTGGTGCTGGAGGGCTCGTTCCAGACTCCTTCGGGGATGTAGCTGAGCGCGGAGAGGTTGTTGCCGGCGCCGTTGGTCGACGACCAGTAGGTAGAGGGGCTGGTGGTGTCGGCGAACTGGGTTCCGCCGACGCAGGTGACGTACGGCGTGCAAAGGACGTTGGTGCTGGCGACGGCGAGGTTCGCGGTATAGGGTCCGCCGGCGGTCATGCAGCCTGCCGACTCGGAGTCTCCCGACGAGACGAAGATCGAGATGCCCTGTCCGGCGGCCTGCGCGAAGAGGGTGTTGAAGCTGTTGAAGGTGGACTGGTTGGAGGTCGCCTCGCAGCTTCCGAAGCTCATATTGATGATGGGATCGTTGAGCGTGTTGACGATGTAGCTGAGCGAGGAGAGGATCTGCGTGTTGAGCAATGAGCTGATGAGGACGAGGTCGGCGGTGGCGCCGGGCGCGGTGCCGATGACGCGATCGACGTCAAGCGTGGCCTCGCCCTGTGCGGAGTCGGAGGTCATGCCGGGGTCGCTGCTGCCAGGGGTGAGCAGGGAGTTGGGCTGCGCGCTGGAGAGGCCAGCGAGGCTCTCGAAGCCGGAGATATCGGCCGCCAGCACGCGCGACGCGCCGATGATGGCGACGTGCTGGCCGCTGCCGTTGATGCCGGCGTTGTAGACCGGGTTCACGTCGTAGATGACGGCGAAATCGGCGGGCAGAATCCAGTGCGTGCCGCCGGAGAGATTAACGTCCGGCGCCATGGAGTTGCTCGCGGTCTGCCGGGTCTGGGTCGGCATCACGGTGTGCGCGGGCTTCAGGTACTCCTCGGACAGGCCGGTGACGCCTAGGATAACGCTGGCAAGCGCGGTGGGAACGGCTGGCTCGGAGGTGGTCGAAAAGACCGTGCGACCCATGTGGTTGAAGCTGTGCAACTGCACGCTGAAGGCGCTGGCGACGCTCGATGCCGCGCCGCTGAAGGTGATGAACTGGCGGGTGGGCGAGACGGAATCCACATGCAGGCCTTGCGATTGCAGCCAGGCGGCGACGGCGTCGGAGTCGGCCTGCGGCACGCCATAGAGTTCGGCCGACTGCTTCGGCGTAAGCCACTGGTGATATCGGGGCGAGGACGCATCCTGCTGATCCTTCAGCAGTTGCTGGAAGGCGGCCTCGAGCGCGGCGGGGCGCGTCAGCGTCACGGTGACGTGATCGAGCTGCAGACTGGGCGAGACATTGCCGAGATCCTGCGCGGTCGCGACCCAGGCGGGTACGTGGCCGGAGAGACGCGTCCGGGCGGCGAGATCCGGATGCGCTGAGACGCGCGCCGATACATCCAGCGCCGGGGTCTGCCCCAGTGCGGCGATCGTACCCATGCAGGCGGTGAGCGTGGAAGCAAGGAGGCCCGGAAAAAGACGCGACACGAGATTTTTCATTGGCATGGAAGTCGGACCACGATACGCGTTGAGACCGTAACGATCAATACTTACTTTGATCGGCAGATCGACGCACAACAGCAGCCCCCCGGCGCGGGACATATGATGGAACCGAGGTGTTTATGTCCAAGACGCAGTCGACGATGGTGGAGCTGGGGACGGTCGCGCCCCCGTTTGAGCTGGTGGATGTAGTGAGCGGCAAGGCGATCGGCCGTGACGATGTCGCCGCCGGAATGCCGGGGCTGCTGGTGATGTTCATCTGCGTGCATTGCCCGTATGTGAAGCATCTGGAGGCGGAGCTGGCGCGGATCGGCGTGGACTACGAGGGCAAGATCGGCATCGCGGCGATCAGTTCGAACGACATTGTCGCCTATCCGCAGGACGGGCCGGACGAGATGAAGGCGCAGGCGGAGCGGCTCGGCTTCCGCTTCCCGTACCTGTTCGACGAGACGCAGGAGGTTGCGCGCAGCTACGACGCAGCCTGCACGCCGGACTTCTTCCTTTTCGATGCGGAGATGAAGCTGGTCTATCGCGGTCAGTTGGATTCGAGCCGGCCGCGGCGCGGAGACGCGGGCAACGACCTGCCGGTCAACGGCGAAGACCTGCGCAAAGCGCTGGATGAGGTGATCGCAGGCAAGACGCCCAGCCCGGACCAGCGGTTCAGCATCGGTTGCAATATCAAGTGGCGGGAGTCCTAAGACGGTTCGACGCCGATCTTCAAGAACAGGCACGGATCGAATCCGTACTGGTCCTTGAAGATCGACGTCAGGTTTTTATCTCTTATCTCTTGCGACTGACAGGAATCTTGTCTACTGGTGCGCGGTCGCATCCGAGCCAAGCTGCTTCACCAGCTTGTTATAGATACCGAGGAGAAGGAACGGCGCGACCCACTGGCCGACGTACAGCGCCTCGTGCTTCTTGCCGCTCTGGTTCAGCGCGATCGACGCGATGATCGAGGTGATCGCGGCGCCGAGGTAGATGCTGGAAGGAATCTGCGAGGTGACCTTTTCGATCGCTGCTGTTACCTGATCTTCTTTCGCTTCGCCGGGCTGTACGCGGTAATCGGTCATTTTGAATCGTCTCCTTGACGGCTTTGCCGTCGTGTAATGAAGAGATGCCTTTTTCGGGGCGCGTGCCGGGGAGATTTGGAACCGCTTTGAGCAGGCGAAAATCCGGGCGGAATTTGTTCGTTTCTCCATGGAGCCTGCCGCCTGAGCGACTCTTCGTGATGAGGCTGCCATGCCAAGCAACAGCATGAATTACGTGAACTCGACTCATTTTGCCGGTATAGGAATATTTGTCGCGTCACGCACAGATCGTCAGCGACTCGGTCACGTCGCCGGATACGATCTCGATCTCGGGCGTGGGGCGATAGGCTGTTCACCCGGACTTGGTAGGATCGGGGTGTGCTGGAACTTTCGACATCGATCCAATATGTGAAGCGCGTGGGCGAGCGCATCGGGGAGAAGCTCGCCGAGCGCGGCGTGGAGACGGTCGAGGACCTGCTCTACCATCTGCCGTTTCGCTACGAGGACCGGCTGAACCCGAAGCCCATCTCGGCGCTGGTGGCGGGGGAGATGGCGTCGGTGATCGGCGAGGTGCGGGGTTCGGGGCTGCTGACGACGCGCACGGGCACGATCTTCGAGGTGACGGTCGGGCAGGGACTCCAGACCGTCAAGTGCATGTGGTTCAACGGGCGGCATCTGGAGGGCAAATTCCGCCTCGGCCAGATGGTCGCGCTCTACGGCAGGATGGAGCCGTCGCGGTCGGGCGGCGCGGGCCGGTTCAAGATGATCCAGCCGCAGTTCGAGCTGCTGCCCTCGCTGAACGGGCCGGCGATGGACCTGGCGATGCTGGAGGTGGGGCGGATCGTGCCGGTCTACTCCACGCTGGGCGGGACGACGCCGTGGGGCGCGAAGCTGACCTCGAAGTGGACCCGGCAGGTGATGTGGACGGTGCTGGAGGAGCTGGCTGGAGCCTCCGGCGAAGAGCAAAAGACAAATACAGGGGTCCTTCGCTCCGCTCAGGATGACGGGCATTTTGCGGAGGGTGAGAAGCAGATCCTCCGCTCCGCGAAGGATGACAACCAAAAAGGCAGGATCGAGAAGGGCAAAGTCGAGGAGACGCTTCCGGCGGCGATGCTGGAGCGGCTGCGGCTGCCGGGGCGGCTGGCGGCGCTGCGGTCGGTCCACTTTCCGGAGGCGGGAACGCAGTTGGTCGATCTCATGTCCGCCGCGACGCCAGGACAGCGGCGGCTGATCTTCGAGGAGCTGTTCTACCTGGAGCTTGGGCTGGAGCTGAAGCGGCGCAAGCTGCGCGAGCGCGTCGGCACGCAGTTTGCCGTGGGCGACGGCGTACGCACGGCGCTGAAGCAGGTCTTGCCGTTTCATCCCACGCGGGCGCAGAAGCGGGTGCTGGGGGAGATCGTCGCCGATATGCGCAAGCCGCAGCCGATGCGGCGGCTGCTGCAGGGCGACGTCGGCAGCGGCAAGACGATCGTCGCGATGCAGGCGTCGCTGGTGGCGATCGAAAACGGCTACCAGGCCGCGCTGATGGCGCCGACGGAGATTCTGGCGACGCAGCACTATCTCTCGGCGCGCAAGCTGCTGCGGGACGTCGTCTCGCCGCGCACGGGCAAGCCGTACCGGGTGACGCTGCTCACCGGCTCGCTCGACATAGCGGAAAAACGGCAGGCGCGAGGCCGCATCCTGCGCGGCGAAACGGAGCTGGTGATCGGCACGCATGCGCTGCTGGAGGAGAAGGTCGACTTCGCCAATCTCGGTCTGGTGATCGTCGACGAGCAGCATCGCTTTGGCGTGCAGCAGCGCTTCAAGCTGATGAAGAAGCCGAATGCCCAGGGCGAGATGGTCGACCCGGATGTGCTGGTGATGACGGCGACGCCGATTCCGCGCACCCTGGCGTTGACCTTATACGGAGACATGGACGTAAGCGTGATCGACGAGCTGCCGCCGGGGCGGACGCCGATCGTGACGCGGCGCACGACCGAGGAGCGCGCCGCCGATGTGTGGGAGTTCGTGCGCAAGCAGGTCGGGCTGGGGCGGCAGGCGTACATCGTCTACCCGGTGATCGAGGGTGCGAAGGACGATCAACCGGAGCTGGACTTTGCGGCTGACGCTCCGGAGGATGCGCCGAAACCGGCCAAGGGCAAGAAACAGCAGGCTTTGTTCGAGAAGGCGAAGCTGCGGTCGGCGACGCAGATGCACGACGAACTGCGCGCCGGGCCGCTGGAGGGTCTGCGGCTGGGGCTGCTGCATGGACGCATGTCGGCCGACGACAAGGAGGTCGCCATGCGGCGGTTTCAGCGCGGCGAGACCGACGTGCTGATCGCGACGACGGTGATCGAGGTCGGCGTCGACGTGCCGAACGCGACGCTGATGGTGATCGAACATGCGGAGCGGTTCGGGCTGGCGCAGATGCATCAGTTGCGCGGGCGCGTGGGCCGCGGGGCGGCGAAGAGCTTCTGCATCCTGATGACGGGCGCGAAGGTGAGCGAGTCGGCCGAGGAGCGGCTGGCCGCGATGACGCGGACGCAGGACGGCTTCAAACTGGCGGAGCTGGACCTCGAACAGCGCGGGCCGGGCGAGTTCTTCGGTACGAAGCAGGCCGGGCTGCCGGAGTTTCGCGTGGCCAACCTCGTCCGCGACCGCGATGTGCTGGAGCTGGCAAAGGTGGAGGCGGCGCGATTCGTCGACGGCGGAGAGCAGGGGATGTCGGCGGAAGAGGCCGCCGGCGTCTGGGATCGGCTGAAGCTGCAGTGGCAGAGGCGGTATGGGCTGGTCGAGGCTTAGCGGCGTCAGGTCTTGCGGGTGGAAGCATGGGGCTGAAGCCCCACGCTTCCACCGGAACCTTCAGCGGGCGAGCGCCAGCAACTCGTTCAGTTCCTTCAGTTGATCCCCGGTCAGCCGCGTCATCATGCCATCGGCCCAGCTCGATACCTGCCCATCCATCTGCTCCAGCAGCCGGAGGCCTTCGCCGGTGATCGCGGCCATCATGACGCGCTTATCGCCGCTGCCGCGGGTGCGTGTGATCCAGCGCGCCTTCTCCATGCGTGCGAGGATGCGCGGCACATCGGGCACCTGCGCCACGAGGCGGTCGCGAATCTCGTACTGACAGAGCCCCGTCTCGCCCGCGCCGCGCAGAATCCGCAGTACGTTGTACTGGGTCGAAGAGAGTCCGTGCGGGCGCATGCGCTGTTCAAGCTCATGCTGCACCACGGCGGCTGTGCGCGCGAGATTCAGCAGGACCTCTTCCTTCACATGAAGGAACGGCTTGGTCTGCTTGATCTCCAACTGCAGCTTCGAGGTCACGGCAATCTCCTGCTTACACGGTATCAACTCCGGCGCTCTCCGTGTGATGCGGATTGCCGCCCGTTTATCCACTGTTCATCGAAATCCTACCGAAATCCACGCTTGCGCGGGCGCTCGGAGCCTCGTACCGTAGCTAAGGCGATGAAATTCCGCCGGGTAACAACCCGCAAATCAGCCTCCCATGCGCCTCTCGCAGATTATTCACAGCAGATCCTCCCATTTTCGGAGGCTCAGGAGGCTCATCGGCCCGATTTGGGGGTATTTACCTAAGCAACACAACCTGTAGATGTTTTACACTTGACACACCCTATAGGGCGGACTAACTTTGCCCTAACGCACCACAGCAGCAGGCGCAAGCAAACGCTCCCGACTCCGGCCCAGCCTCCCCCGGCCGGAACTCCCAGCGATCGAACGCGTTCGACCTTGCATTCCGGGCCTTGCCCGCCAAATTTCACGCTTCAGAAAGAGAACCCCTCACATGGCCGAAACCCTGCACCAGACCCCGGATACCCAGACCGTCGCCGCCCCCGCCCACACCGCTCCCGGTCTGCGCTTCGACCGCCACTTCACCACGCCTGGCGTCAGCCCCTACGACCAGGTGCAGTGGGAGCTGCGCGACGCCGTCATCCAGGACTGGAAGGGCAAGCTCATCTTCGAGCAGAAGAACGTGGAGTCGCCCGTGGACTGGTCGATGACCGCGACCAACATCGTCGCGAGCAAATATCTCCACGGGTTGGTTGGCACGTCAGAGCGTGAGACCGGCGTGCGCGCGCTCATCACCCGCGTGGCCGAGTCGATCCGCGACTGGGGCATCGCCGGCGGCTACTTCGCCTCCGACGCCGACGCCGAGACCTTCTACGCGGAGCTCGTGCATCTGCTGTTGAATCAGAAGGTTGCGTTCAACTCGCCGGTCTGGTTCAACGTCGGCTGCGACCGTCTCGAGCCGAACTCCGACGCGCAGAACTGGCACTGGAATCCGCACACCTGCGCGATCGAGTTCTCGGTGACGGGCTACTCGAAGCCGCAGTGCTCGGCCTGCTTCATCAACTCGGTGCAGGACTCGCTGGACTCCATTTTGACCCTGGCCAAGACCGAGGGCATGCTCTTCAAGTGGGGTTCGGGCGCCGGTTCCAACCTCAGCTCCATCCGCGGTTCGATGGAGACGCTCTCGGGCGGCGGCACGGCCTCCGGTCCGCTCTCGTTCATGCGCGGCTTCGATGCCTTCGCGGGTGTCATCAAGTCCGGCGGCAAGACGCGCCGCGCGGCCAAGATGGTCGTGCTGAACGTCGATCACCCGGATATCGTCGACTTTATCGAGTGCAAGAGCAAGGAAGAGGCGAAGGCCTTCACGCTGATCGCGGCGGGTTATGACGGGTCCGGTCCGGACTCCGAGGCCTACAGCTCGATCTTCTTTCAGAACGCGAACAACTCCGTCCGCGTGACCGACGAGTTCATGTCCGCGGTCGAAAAGGATCAGGACTTCTCCACCCGCACGGTCAAGGATCGCAAGCCGGTCCACACCGCGCCGGCGCGTGAGCTGATGCGCAAGATCGCCGAGAACACCTGGGCCTGCGGCGACCCCGGCATGCAGTACGACACGACCATCAACAAGTGGCACACGAGCAAGAACACCGACCGCATCAACGCGTCGAACCCCTGCTCGGAGTACATGTTCCTGGACGACTCGGCCTGCAACCTGGCCAGCTTCAATCTGCTGAAGTTCGTCTCGCCCGGCGGCCAGTTCGATATCGAGAGCTACCGCCACGGCATCGCCATCGTCACCACCGCGATGGAGATCATCGTCGATTCGGCCGGCTACCCGACCGAGATGATCGCGAAGAACTCGCACGACTATCGCCCGCTGGGCCTCGGTTACGCCAACCTTGGCGCGCTGCTGATGGCCTTCGGCCTGCCCTACGACTCCGACGCCGGCCGCGACTTCGCCGGTACGCTGACCGCGATCCTCTGCGGCGACGCGTACTATCAGTCCGCCGTGATCGCCGAGCAGTGCCCGCCGCTCGCCGCCGCAACCCCTATCTGCAAGGCGACCGAGATCACCGGCGGCGCCTGCCCCGGCTTCTACGTCAACCGTGAGCCGTTCCTCGACGTCATCCGCATGCACCGGGCTGAGGTCAACAAGATCGGCAAGTCGCGGACCAGCGCCGAGCCCTTCCGCGTGCAGAATCTCGACGCGCTGATTGAAGCCTCCGCCGACGCCTGGAACAAGGCGCTCTCGCAGGGTGAGAAGTTCGGCTACCGCAACTCGCAGGTCACCGTCCTCGCGCCCACCGGCACCATCGGCTTCATGATGGACTGCGACACGACCGGCGTCGAGCCCGACCTCGCGCTCGTGAAGTATAAGAAGCTGGTCGGCGGCGGCATGATCAAGATCGTCAACCAGACCGTGCCCAGCGCGCTGACCAAGCTCGGTTACACCGAAGACCAGATCAACGCCATCGTCGACTACATTGACGCAACAGGCACGATCGAGGGTGCGCCCGCCATCAAGGCCGAGCACCTCGCGACCTTCGACTGCTCGTTCAAGCCGGCCAAGGGCACGCGCTCGATCCACTACATGGGCCACATCAAGATGATGGCCGCCGCGCAGCCGTTCCTTTCGGGCGCGATCTCGAAGACGGTGAACCTGCCGCACGAGTGCTCGGTGGACGACATCGCCGAGGCCTACCTCGAGAGCTGGCGCCAGGGCATCAAGGCGGTCGCGATCTATCGCGATGGCTCGAAGGGCACGCAGCCGCTGAACGTCTCTTCCGAAGCCGACAAGAAGAAGGATGCGGATGCGAAGGTCGCCGATGCAGCCGCGCAGGTCACCGCCGATGCCGCCGCCGTCGCCGCGACGCATGCCGCGCTTGCGCAGTCGCAGGCAGAGATCGCCGCGCTGAAGACGCAGCTCGCCAAGCTGGCCGAGGCGTCGATGCAGAACGCCGACGCGCTGGACTCGCAGGCGCCGCCCCGCGCCGTCCGTCACCGCCTGCCGGCCGAGCGTGCGTCGGTGACGCACAAGTTCGGTCTGGGTGGGCACGAGGGCTACCTCACGGTCGGCCTCTACCCGAACGGCCAGCCGGGCGAGGTCTTCATCCGCA
Organism: Granulicella rosea; assembly: GCF_900188085.1. Taxonomy (GTDB): domain Bacteria; phylum Acidobacteriota; class Terriglobia; order Terriglobales; family Acidobacteriaceae; genus Edaphobacter; species Edaphobacter rosea. Next base: position 74,942 of record NZ_FZOU01000004.1, on the reverse strand, counting down.
TGGCGAAGGAGGGCTCGACCGTCTCCGGCCTGATGGACTCATTCGCGACCGCCGTCTCGCTGGCGCTGCAGCACGGCGTGCCGCTGAAGGTGCTGTGCGAGAAGTTCGCGCACACCCGCTTCGAGCCCTCGGGCTGGACGGGCAACGAGCAGATCGGCTACGCGAAGTCGATCATGGACTATATCTTCCGCTGGATCCAGCTCCGCTTCCTCTCGGGCACTCAGCTCGACCTGTTCGCAGGCCTGGCCCCGGCGATCCCGGTGCAGGGAATTGTGGACTCGCCGCAAAGCTCCGTCATCCCGAGCGAAGCGAAGGACCCCCGTATTTCGTCTGCCGCGCCCCAGCATTCCATGCCGGAGCACTACTTCGACGACCGCTCGGCCCCGAAGGGCGGCATCGCCCCGGACCTGCAGGCCAGCAACGGCCTGAACTTCTCCGCCAGCGCCAGCACGTCGCCGCTGTCGCTCGAAGACCGCGGCATCTACCACGCAGCCGACGCCATGAAGGACCTCTACGACATGGGCGACAGCCCCAGCTGCGCAACGTGCGGGTCGATCATGACGCGGAGCGGAAGCTGCTACCGCTGCATGTCCTGCGGCAGCACGAGTGGTTGCAGCTAAAGTATGCGTTGGTTTGAGGGAAGCGGTCGCAAAAGAGCGACCGCTCCTCTTTAAAAGGAAATTTGCTTATGTTAAATGGATTTTGGACCGTGGAATTCGGTAGCAGTGCCGGAATGTTTGGCGGCGGAGTACTGCTTTTGGACAATGGTAAATTGTGGGGCGGCGACGCTGGCTACTACTACGTGGGAACCTACACGGAATTCTCCGATAAATTTATCGTAGATCTAACTCTATTTCCTTTTATTGAAGGCTATATAAGTGTCTTTCGGACGCAGGGACAGGTCATCGAATTAAATCTCGCCGGCGTCATAGACGGTGATAGCGCAACCGCTCAAGGGCACCCGAAGGGAATGCCACACATGAGCTTCGGGGCAAAACTAACTCGCAGGTCGTAAAATAAGACTGCAACGGAGTCATTGATGTCCGATGTCAGCGAAATACTCAAAGAGTTTTTAGTAAAAGAATCCATGTTGGAGGCGTTCGGCAAGAAAGTGCACTCTCTCGTTGAAGAGATTTTGAATCATCGAGACGTTCGAGTTCACTCTGTTAGCTATCGAGTAAAAAAAGCCCAAAAGGTGGAAGATAAAGCAAAGCGAAAGAACTACGAGCGTCTCGATCAAGTCACCGATCAATTGGGTCTTCGAATTATTACCTATTACGAAGATGAAGTTGACCGGGTTGCGGCGCTCATTGGCAAAGAATTTGAAGTTGATCAAGAGCATTCGGTGGATAAGCGAATACAAGAAGATCCCGAGAAATTTACATACTGTCTCTTCACTATGTCTGCTCTATAAATAAAGCCCGTGCAAGCTTAAGCGAATATCAACGATACGCGGGAGAGAAGATAGAAATTCAAATCCGGTCTATCTTGCAGCATGCGTGGGCGGAGATGGAGCATGATTGGTATGACCTTCAAGATCAGTTACCAAGAAACATAAAAAGGCGTTTTTCGAGATTGGCCGGACTGCTTGACCTGGCGGACTCAGAATTTCTGGATATGAGGAAGAAAAAGCTCGAATATGAAAGGTCTGTGTCGGTCCGTCTCGAAGCTCAAGTTCCTGACATGTCAGACGTAGCGATTGATCAAGTTTCTTTAAAGAGCTTTACCGCACAAGATGTACTTGTAAAAGAACTTGACGCCAAGATTGCAAAAATTAGAAACCTAGAGCTGCAAAGTGAGAAAACCCCAGAAAGCTTTCGACCTCAAGTTGAACTTGTCTTAGCTGCGGGTCTCAGGACGTTAGAAGAACTGCGGAACTCGTTGGCGGTCCACCGCGATGCAATCATTGAATATGTAGAGTTATGTAAGAGCATCTGGGATCGCCGCGGAAAACCAGCAAACATTCTTCCGGGCGTCAGCGTTCTTTATTTAGTGGTTATACTCCTTGCAAAAAAAGGCGACCAAGCTGCGCTCGCTGTGTTTAAGAAGGCTCGCCTCGTCGTCCACGATGGGTTTGACGAACAACTCGAAAATGCTCGCAAAGCACTAGGAAATATAAAATCGGAATAAAGTTAGAGCTTTATGCTGTACCCAGATTCGCAGGTTGAATCTAGGACGCGGCGGATGAGCTTGTCCGAAATCCCGTGGACTCGATATACTCTACCCATGACGCTCACCTTGGACCCACAAGCCGAACAGTTCATTCAGCAGGAGATCGACGGTGGCCTCTACGCCAATCCGGCCGAAGTGATCCAGTCCGCGCTCGAACTTCTCAAAGCGGATCAGATCTGGGCGGCTGAGGAGAAGGCCGATCTGGATCGCCGGCTCACTGAGAGCATGGCGCAGATCGACCGTGGTGAAGGCATCCCCGGCGACAGGGTGCGCGACGTGTTGGCGCAGCTTCGGGCCGCTCGCAAGGGATGAGCGGATACGAGCTTTCACCGCAGGCCATCCTCGATCTGCATGAGATTCTCACCTATCGGGAAGAGCACTCGGGCATAGACGCCGCCGAAGAACTCCAGGAGCAGATACTCATCGCTATTGAGCGGCTGGTTGTAATGCCAGGCATGGGGCATCGCAGGAGCGATCTAACTGAGCTACCTTACTTCTTCCACGGAGTGAATCCTTATTTGATCGTGTACGCGCGCGAGACGGACCCGCTTCGAGTGCTTGCGATCGTACATTCTTCACGCAATGTCCGGAGACTCCTGAAGCAGCGCTTTCGTTGAACGGATTGCGCAACTTTAGACGGGAAGTGCGGGTTTGTGGGCTACATGCTCATGGACAGATTGACGAAAATCGTTCACTCCGCACAGCAACTTTCGTCTCCAACCTTGCGTCTGAATGGCTTAGTAAGACCGGAGGCAACATGAAGAATCAACTCCTTATCGCGTCAACCGCAGTTCTTCTGGCCGTTGGATCGGCCGTTTCGTCGCAGGCGCAGATTGTCGTCCGCATTGGACCTCCGCCTCCGCGTGTGGTGGAGACGGTGCCGCCGCCGCCGCCGGAGCATCGTGATTGGGCATGGCATGCGGGTTATCACCGCTGGGACGGCAACCGCTATGTCTGGGTTCCGGGAGCGTATGAGCGTCCGCCGCATCCGCACGCGGTCTGGGTCGAGGGCCACTGGGATCATCGTGGCGGCGGGTACGTCTGGCGCGAAGGCCACTGGCGCTAACCCCACTCCGCAGAGCGTTTTAGTATGGAACGGGCCGATTCGGCCCGTTTCCCATTTTAAATCGAATTCGCTTTATTTCGCATTTCGCCGTCGATTCATGCCGCGCCGGGGCAAAACCCTCGTAGTATAGAAGATGCTGAGCGGCACACCGGTCAAGCAGGGAGTATCAAATGGCATCTGGAACAGTGAAGTGGTTTAACGACGCAAAAGGTTTTGGTTTCATCACCCCGGACGACGGCAGCGAGGATCTCTTCGCGCACTACTCCGCAATCGCCTCGAGCGGTTTCAAGTCGCTGCAGGAAGGTCAGAAAGTGACCTTCGAAGTGACCAAGGGACCCAAGGGCAAGCAGGCTTCGAACATCCAGGCCGCCTAACCCTTTGACCGGAATCATGGCTGCAACCCTCGTGGTTGCAGCCATTTCCATTTAAACCGTATGCTGAATGCATGACCCCTGAAGATCGCGCGCGGCGCATTAAAGTTCTCGTATTCGACGTCGACGGCGTCCTGACGCATGGCGAAATTTCGGCCATCCCCCAGCCTGACGGATCGGGTGTGGAGTTCAAAGGTTTCAGCGCGCACGACGGGCTGGGCATATCGCTGGCGCGGTTGGGCGGGCTGCGTGTGGGAGTGATTACGAAGCGGCAGTCGCAGGCGGTGGCGATCCGGATGCGCGACCTGAAGATGGAGTTCGTCTACCAGGGGCAGGCGCATAAGTTGCACGCAGCGCAGGAGATCGCCTCCAAGGCCGGCGTCACGCTCGACGAGATGGCCTATGTGGGCGACGATATTGTCGATCTGCCGGTGATGCGGGTGTGTGGCTTGGCGATCGCGCCGGCGAATGCGCGTCCGCAGATCAAAGCCATGGCGCACTACATTACGCCGAACGCCGGCGGAGACGGCGCGGGGCGGGATGCGATCGACTACATCTTGACGGCGCAGGGCTCGCTCGACGGGGTCATCGAACAGTACCTGGATGAGGACGACCCAGCGGCTCGGTCGTCGGACATCGGCAGCGGAAGTATGTAGGCGCCGCTCCGGGCCATGTGCTCAGGGAGCGGCGATTCTTCGTCTCTATCTTTGCGGATTCGACCTCCGCCAGGCCGATTGTCTTGGCGGATACCCTGCTTTGGGAAAGACATTTTCGGCAGCGGTTCGACCTCGTATAGTAGTTGCAACATCTTCTATCTTTCATGTTGTACGGGCCCGCGCTTGAGATCGGCCTTCTTCCCGGAGTTTGATGGAAACGCGCCTTGTTCTCGCCGCAGCTTCGATCATTATCACGGGCGGCTGCCTGGCCTTCTTCGCCGTACGCTTCAGCAACCCTTTCCTCAAGGGGCTGGGCTGGCTTGCCGGGTCGTTTGCCTGCGGCACCATCAGCACGACGCTGTTGACGCTGACGGGCAAGGCGCCGGAGTTTCTCACCGGCTTTGTCGCCAACGGGCTGACGATCCTGGCGTATGTCTTTGTTCAGTCCGCTATCCTGGAACTGTCCGAGCGCCGGTCGAAGTTTTCCCGGGTAAGCCTCATTCTGCTGGGCTTGTGGATGCCCACTACCCTGTTTTTCACTTATGTGCAAAACAGTCACCAGATGCGGATCGTCTTCGGCGACCTGCTGGTGGCTGCGCAGGCGGGGCAGAGCGCGTTCTATCTCTTTCGCCGGATGGAGCGTGGGTTGCGCGCGCCGGCCTGGTATACAGGGGCGGTGCTGGCGGCGTTCGCTGCGTTCAATGTCTTTCGCAGCACGGCGGTCGGGTTGCACGGAATCGCCCAGGACATCCTCGCGCCGAGCGAGCTGCAGTTCTTCAGCGTCATCATCTACCTCGGAACGGCCCTGGGCGTGGCCCTCGGCTTTTTCTGGATGACGACGGCGAAGCTCCGCTTCACGCTTGAGCATCTGGCGTCCACGGACTCGCTGACCGGCGCGGCGAACCGGCGAAATTTTCAACTTCTCTGCGAGAAGGAGCTCTCGCGCAGCCAGCGCTCGGGCGAGCCTTTTTCGCTGCTGATGGCCGACATCGACCACTTCAAGGAGATCAACGACAGGCATGGGCATGAGGCCGGCGACACCGTGCTGTGCGCAATCGCGGGCCTGCTGCAGGAGCAGATTCGGCCGAGCGACACCCTCGGGCGCTGGGGCGGCGAAGAGTTTGTGATGCTTCTGCCGGCCTGCGAACTGGAGGGCGCGGCCGCCATCGCAGAGCGTCTGCGCGAGCGAGTCTCCCATTGGTCGGCTCCTTCGCGCGCAGGGAATCTGGACGTTCAGGTGACGATAAGTCTCGGCGTTGCCATGTTTCGCGGACGCGGAGACACGCTGGACGATCTTTTTCGCCGTGGCGACGAGGCGCTCTACCAAGCCAAAGCGGCTGGCAGAAACTGCATTCGGTCTGTGGATTAATCTCTCAATTTAGGCGAACAAAGAACGAATATCGCGCTACAATCATCGCATGACGGTAGCTCCAACCCTCGACGAAGCGACACCGCCGCCTGCGATTCCGGCGTCGCTCGCGTGGGCGCACCCCGTGGTGCAGGAGTGGTTCGTGGGCCGGTTCGGCACGCCGACCGAACCGCAGGAGGCGGGCTGGCCTGGCATTCTGGCGGGGGAAAGCACGCTGATCTCCGCCCCGACCGGCTCGGGCAAGACGCTTGCGGCTTTCCTCGTGTGCATCGACCAGTTGCTGCGAAAGGCGATCGCCGGGACGCTGGGGCCGTCGACGGAGGTGGTGTATGTTTCGCCGCTAAAGGCGCTTTCGAACGACGTACAGAAGAACCTCGACCAGCCGCTGCGCGAGATTCAGCAGCTCGCGCTGGAACGCGGTTATCTGAGCACGGAGATTCGCACCGGCGTGCGTACCGGCGATACGTTGACGAAGGATCGGCTGACGATGCTGAAGCATCCGCCCCACATCCTGGTGACCACGCCGGAGTCTCTCTATATATTGTTGACCGCTGGAAAGTCGCGCGAGAACCTTCGCCACGTTCGGACAGTGATTGTCGACGAGATCCACGCCATTGCGGACGACAAGCGAGGAGCGCATCTGGCGTTGTCGATCGAGCGGCTGGAGGCGCTGGTATGCGGCGAAAACCGGCTGACGCCCGGCGGCTTCCTGATGGGCCACGGCACGCCGCCCTTGCGCATCGGCCTCTCGGCGACGCAGAATCCCATCGAGCTGGTCGCGAGCTTTCTCACGGGCGTTGGGCCGGGGCGCGTGCCGGCAAAGATTGTGCAGGTGGGCCAGCGCCGTCATCTGGACCTCGCTATCGAGGTTCCGTCGGACGAACTGGGTTCGATCGCAACGACCGTGATGTGGCAGGAGATCTTCGACAAGCTGGCTGCCGTGACGGAGCAGCACCGTAGCACGCTGGTCTTCGTCAACACACGGCGGCTGGTGGAGAAGATCTCCTTTGAGCTGGCGGAGCGGCTGGGAATCGAACATGTCGCGGCGCATCACGGATCGCTCTCGCGCACGTTGCGGCTGGACGCGGAGCAGCGGCTGAAGAACGGAGAGATCAAGATTCTCGTCGCGACGGCCTCGCTCGAGCTGGGCATCGACATTGGCGACGTGGACCTGGTGTGCCAGATCAATACCACTCGCGCGGTCGCGGTGGCGATGCAACGCGTAGGACGGGCGGGGCACTGGCGCGGCGCGATCCCCAAGGGGCGTTTCTTCGCCACCACGCGCGACGATCTGATGGAGCAGGCCGCGCTGATCCGCAAGATGCGTGCCGGGGAGCTCGACCGGCTGGAGGTTCCCGAGGCGCCGATCGATGTGCTGATGCAGCAGCTGGTCGCCTGTTGCGGCGCCGAGCCCTGGGACGAGACGGCTTTGTATGACGTCGTGCGGCGGGCCTATCCATATCGCGACCTGACGCGCACGCACTTCGAGGAGTTGCTGACCCTGCTCCATGAGGGGATCGAATCGTCGCGTGGACGCTATGGCGCATACCTGCTGCGCGATCGGGTGCAGGGGCATCTGCATCCGCGGCGCGGCGCGCGGATGACCGCGATCGCGAACGGCGGCGCGATTCCCGACACGAATCTTTTTGCCGTCATTCTGCAGCCGGAGGGCGTGCAGATCGCGACGCTGGACGAACACTTTGCGGTGGACTCCTCGCCGGGCGACGTCGTTCTGCTGGGCAACAATAGCTGGCGGATCCAGAAGGTCGAGTCAGTTGGCCGGGTGCTGGTGGAGGATGCGCATGGCGCGCCGCCGAGCATCCCGTTCTGGGAGGGCGAGGCGCCGCAGAGGACAGCTGTGCTCTCGGACGGCGTCGGTGAGCTGCGCGAGGAGATCTCCGCGCGGACCGCCGGCGTCGCGCCGGCGAGCGTTCGGACGACGAATCCAGAGGTGGCGGCGGCGATTCGCTTCTTGACGGAAGAGTGCGGCGTATGCGCCAGCGGCGCGCTTCAGCTCGTCGCCTACGTGGTGGCCGGGCGCGCTGTGCTGGGAGCCGTGCCGAGCAAGACGACGATCGTCGCCGAACGCTTCTTCGACGATGGCGGCGGGATGCAGTTGATTCTGCACGCGCCCTTCGGCGGGCGGGTGAACAAGGCATGGGGGCTCGCGCTGCGCAAGCGCTTTTGCCGTGGCTTCAACTTCGAGCTGCAGGCCTCGGCGACGGACAACGGGATCAATATCTCGCTGGCCGAGCAGCATTCGTTTCCCCTGGCCGACGTCTTCCAGTTCCTCACGGAGCTGACCGCGCAGGATCTGCTGGAGCAGGCGGCGATCGCGAGTCCGATCTTCAAAAACCGCTGGCGCTGGGCGGCTGGGCGGTCGCTGCAGTTGCTGCGCATGAGCAAGGGCAAGCGAATCGCGCCGCAGATTCAGCGGACGCGTTCGGACGATTTGATGGCGAACGTCTTTCCGCAGGCGGCTGCGTGCTTTGAGACCATCGTTGGCGACATCCAGATCCCGGATCACCCGCTGGTGCGCGAGGTGATGAAGGATGTTCTGGGCGAGGCGATGGACCTCGAAGGGCTGAAGGAGGTATTGCGGGGAATCGCGGCGGGAACGATTCGTTGCCTTGCTGTCGACACCCCCGTGCCGAGCCAGTTCGCGCACGAGCTGATCAACGCGATGCCGTATGCGTATCTCGACGAGGCTGGGGCCGAAGAACGCCGCGCACGGGCGACGACACTGCGCCGGGGTCTGCCTGCGTCGGCGGCCGAGGATGCGGGACGGCTCGACCCGGCTGCGATCGAGACGGTGCGGGCGCAGATCTGGCCGGACCTGCGGGATGAGCATGAGCTGCACGATCTGTTGCTGTCGCTGGTCGCGTTGCCGCTGGCCGCGCTCGATACCGAAGAGGCGCGCGACTGGCCGGTGTTCTACGAGCGGTTGGTGCGGGCCGGGCGGGTGCATACCGTCCTGTGCGATGAGATGCCGTGCTGGGTAGCGACTGAGCGTCTTTCCCAGGCGGCGACGCTGTGGCAAGGCATATCTGCAACGGAAGAGGTTACAAAAGAAAAGGCTGTTCGGCAACTGGTACAGGGATGGTTACAAATTCTCGGACCGGTAACCGCGAACATGCTGGCGCTGCGGCTGAGCCTTCCGGCGTCGGCGCTGCATCAGGCGTTTCTCGCGATGGAGATGCAGGGGCTGCTGCTCCGCGGAGCCTTCGAACATGCGGCGGCGAGCGATCCATTGGATGAGGAGTGGTGCGAGCGGCGGATTCTGCAGCGCATTCATCGGCTGACGCTGGGAACGCTGCGCAAGCAGATCGAGCCGGTGACGCCGGCGGTCTTCCTGCGCTGGCTGCTGGGCTGGCAGCACCTTGCGCCGCAGACACAGCTCGCGGGCGAGGAGGGCGTATTGGCCGCGCTCGAGCAGCTTGAAGGGTTTGAAGCTCCTGCGGTCGAGTGGGAGCGAACTTTGTTGCCGGCACGGGTTGCGGAGTACGATCCGCGCTGGCTGGATGCGCTTTGTCTGGCGGGCGTCGTGGGTTGGGGACGTGTGTCGCCGCATCCGGCCTGGTCGGCGGGCGATGGGGCCGCGCCACGCCGGGTGATCCCGACGAACGCGGCGCCGATCACGTTTTATCTGCGGGAGAGCGCGGACTGGCTGCCGCATGCGCTGGCGGCGCAGTGTGTGGATGAGGGTGTGCTGGCGCGAGCGCTGTCCGCCGAGGCGCTACAGGTGCGGGAGCTGCTGCGGCAGCGTGGGGCGTGCTTCAGCGCCGATCTGCAGCGGGTGACCGGTCTGACGAAGCAGCAGACGCAGCATGCGCTTTGGGAGTTGGCGACGGCCGGGTTGGCGTCGGCCGACGGTTTCGACCAGCTTCGCGCGATGATGGATCCGCGCCGCAAGGCTGCGGTGGTGGAACCGAAGCCGGCGAGTCTGGCGAAACGCGGGCAGGCTCGTACGACCGCAGGCCGATGGTCTTTACTGTGCGACGAGGCGTCTGCCCCGGCAAGCAGGCCGACCCAGCAGGAGGCGATTGCGGCGGCGCGGCGCACGGATGCTGCGCTGGAATCGGCGGCGAGGATGTTGCTTTGCCGCTATGGCGTACTCTTCCGCGATCTACTGGGGCGGGAGTCGAATGCGCCGAAGTGGCGCGATCTGCTGCCGATTTTGCGGCGGCTGGAGGCGCGGGGAGAACTGCGGGGTGGCCGGTTCGTCTCGGGGTTTGGCGGGGAGCAGTTTGCGCTGCCGCAGGCGGTGGAGAGCCTGCGGGCTAGCCGGAGTCAGGCGTCGGAGCGGGAGATTATGGTTGCGGGCGCCGATCCGATGAATCTTGTCGGGATTGCCGTGCCGGGGGATCGGGTCTCGGCCGCGCCGGGGAAGACGGTGCGTTATCGCAATGGGGCGTATGTGCCGGATGCCGAGGCGGTGGTGCGGGCGAAGACAACGCGGGTGAGCGAAGGTTCGTCCGGTGAAAATGAAGTTGCGCCAGCGGCGGCGCGACAGGCGGATGCGCCATTACGATTGTTTCAGTGACCGAACCGATTCAGCCGCGACAGCTCGATGAAGAGGACTTCTACTTCGAAGGGCCTTTTTGTGTGTTTACGGAGAGCTATCACCGGAAGCGCGGGTACTGCTGCGAGTCGGATTGCCGGCACTGTCCTTACCGCGATGCGGAGGGCGATGTGCTCGATGAGGCTCGGCAGACTTGATGTTTCGTGACTGGATGTTGGGGAAAGGCTTCTTCGAGAGCCGTCAGCTGCAAGTTTTTCAGCCGTCAGCCTGACCCATGTCGCTCCGGCTTGTCTTGGTGGGAATAGCCAATAAGGCGGCTACGGTGTGGGTGCGGCCGGTGGTGGGGCCGGCGCATCCGCCGGCGCCGCAGGTGCGGCTGCTGGCGTGACGGCGTTTGGCGTCACGATCAGGGCCATGCGAGGGAAGCTGAAGCTGCCGCCGGCGTCGTCGATCATGTTGACCTGGCAGATGTAGTTGCCTGGCTTGAGCGCGCCCAGCGGGACGTCGAACTGGAAGGTGACGGCGTCACGGTCGGGCGTGTTGAGCGAGGTGGCTTCGATCAGCGGCGTCTCGAAGACTTTGCTGCCGCCGGTCATGAACTCGATGCTGGTGAGCAGGCGAATGCTCTTGCCGGCGGATTTTTGCTGGGCGGGGTCGTAGACCTCGTAGAGGAAGTAGAGGTGCTGGTCCTGGCGGAAGACGTGCGGAATGTTCGGGATCAGCTCCATGCCTTCGCGGACGAGCGGGCTGACGGCGCTGCCCTTTGGAACCTTCTGGTTGTTGGGGATGCGCTGGCTGGCGAGCACGATGGAGCTCATCTTCGGCGCAGCCTTCTTCAGGTCGGGGACGTTCAGGTCGGTCTCGAAGCTGCCCATCTGGCCGGTCTGGTTCTCGCGCACGACGAACTTCAGGTGGTAGTGGCCGGGCGCGAGTGTGAAGCCGGTGGAGTACTGAATGTTCTTCTGCTTGGCGTTTAACGTCGGGTCGAGGTTCAGTTTGACGGTGTCGCGGATGTTGCCGACGGCGATGCCCTGCGCGTTCTTGACCTGGCCGAGGATGTCGAGATTGGCCTTGTCCTTATCGCCGTTTTTGAGGAAGGGAATCTGCGAGCCGGGCACGATGAGGCTGATGGGGACGTAGAAGCGGTTGTCGGCGAGGCGGAAGTAGAGCGCCTGCAGGTAGAGCGAGACGTCGGTGGCGGGCAGGTCGCTGCGCATCTGCTCGGTCAGGGCGAGTTCGCGGTCTTCGTTCTTCTGGTGCTGGAAGTCGGCGGGCGCGTAGTAGCCGGGGCGGTAGTCGAGCTTGACGTCGTTGCGGTTGAGTTTGATGGTGAGGTGGCGGAAGCGGCCGTCGTGCGCGGGGTCGGTAGAGTGGAAGCCGAGGATGTAGTAGGCCTCGGTGTCGTGCTGGACCTGCTGGAAGGCGGGGGCGAAGTCGTTGTTGTCGAAGAAGGCCTTGCCGCCGGTGTCGGCGCTGAGGGTGGCGAGCGTCTCCTGCGAGGCGAAGTTGGAGTCGAGCCGGCTCTGCATCGCCGCGCCGCTGTAGGCGGAGGTGCCGCGCAGGCTGCCGGTGGAGGCGTTGCCGACCGGTGGCAGCGCTTCGAGACCGCGCGAGTCGACGCTGTAGATGGCCATGTTGGCCTTCACGGCGGCGTTGGTGGCGGCGCGCAGACTGGCCTGGTTTTCGACGCCCTGCCGAGTCAGGCCGCCGGAGAAGTAGAGCATGCTCTTGCGCTGGTCGACGCGTTCGAGGCTTTTGGCGATGGTCTGGATGGCGTAGAGCTCGCGGTCGGTGTTGAGCGCGGCGTACTCGCTGTCGTCGGCGGTGTAGGAGCTGGCGTCGTCGGCGGTGCCGTCGGTCGTGCCGTCGCCGCCGGCGGTGAAGCCGGTGCCTTCGCTGCCGTTGTACTTGCCGAGGCCTTTGAGCAGGAGCGCCTTGTCGGCGGTGAAGTCCTGGTCCATGGTCAGGCCGGTGGAGAGGCTGACGAGCGCGACCAGGTCCGCGGGTTGCATCTTCTTGTTGACGAAGTCCTGCGCGCTCTCGACGGCGCGGTCGATATCTTCGGGCTGCATGGAGCTGAGGTCGAAGAGCATGACCATCAGACGATGATCGTGGAGCTGGTCGGGAGTGGCGGCGAGGTTGTGGTTCAGCAGGTCGGCGATGGTGGTCTTGCCGCTGACGGTGGTCTTCTCGGCCAGCACGGCGGCCTGATCGACGTTCTGGTAGTCGAAGCTGGCGACCTTCTGGGGCTTGCCGTTTTCGAAGATGGTGAAGTCGGACGCCTTCAACCCTTTGACGACCTCGCCGGTCTTCTTGTCGCGCACGACGACGTTGGTCAGCACGATGTCGGTCCGCACCTTCATGACATACATCTGCGGCTGACCGTTCTGCGTGGGATCGGTCTGCTGCGCGGCGAGCGGGGAGACGGCGAGCAGGCAGGCGAGCGCGCTGGCGATCAGGCTGCGGCCGGGAGTGGGACGGGTTCTGTATGCGTGCGTCATCGGTGCTCCATCTACCCAGAGCTCAAAGCCCTGTTTCTTGCCCTCGATGATTCATGAGGCTGAAGCCCCATGCTTCCACCGAAACTGCTAAAACCTGAAGCGGCCGTTGAACTGCAGTGAGCGGCGCGCGCCTACGCCGCTGACCTCGCCGAAGGTGGGCGAGTTGAGCGTCGTGTTGATGGATGTGTACTGCACGGTGTTGAAGACGTTGGAGGCGGTGACGCGGCCTTCGAACGAGCGTGTGCCGCCGAAGGTGACCGTGCGCGAGAGAGCGGAGGAGATCGTGACCGAGCCGGGGCCTTCGATGTCTCCGCGCGAGGCCGTACCATAGGTTCCAATGGCGGGCGCCGAGAAGGCCGCCGGGTTGAACCAGCAGGAGTCGTAGTTCGCCAGGCAGGATGGGCCGCCGCGCCGCAGGTGGCCGGGACCCTTCACCGGGACGCCGAAGTTGCGATTTGGACGCAGGGAGCCGGTTGCGCCGGAGGCTACTTCCTGCGGCGTGCCGGAGTAGTGAGGCGTGTTGTAGGTGCCGGTCGAGAAGGTGTACGTGCCCGAGAGGTTGTAGCCGTCGAGGAACTTCGACCAGAAGCCGCCCGCCGCGAGGAAGGCACGGTTGGGTCCGAACGGCAGCTCCAGCACCCAGTTGCCGCTGACCTTGTGCCGGACGAGGAACTGGCTGTTGCCCTCCTCGGCGTTCAGATCGAGGTCGTTCTGCGCGACGACGGTGGCGCTGCCGCCGATCGACGAAGCGTTGTCGAGGGAGTGGCCGTAGGTGTAGGTCGCCTGGATGCTGATGCCCTTCTGCTGGCGCTTGCGCAGGCTGATGGCGAGGATGTTCGAGCGCGAGTAGCCCTGCGAATCCTCGTAGTTGAAGGGCTGGGCCGAGGCGTCGAGCAGACCGGTGGCCGTCCGGTTCGGCGCGCGGACGATGTCCAGATCGCCGCCGACCGAGGCGTTGTAGTCGATGTTAAAGACCGTCTGCAGCGGCAGAGTCTTCTGCATGCCGAGGTTGAAGATCTGCACATGGCCCAGGCGGTAGTCCTTGTTCACGCTGTAGTTGTTCTGCGTGGTGACGGTGGAGCAATTGAAGGGATGCGCCAATGTCAGATAGTTTTGGCCAGCGGGCAGAGTCGGGAGCGGGGTGGTGCTGCCGACGGTGGCTGCCGAGACGCAGCCTGTCGTGCCGGAGCCAGCGGAGGTCGGGACGGAGTTGGTCTGGGTGAGCGCGAAGGGGGGCTGGAAGGCGAGCTGGCGCGCGAACGAGGCGTACTGCCCCGTGTTGAAGTTCAGCCCGTAGCCGCCGCGGATGACGAACTCCTTGGTCAGCTTGGGGAAGTACTTCGACGGCACGCGGTAAGCGAAGCCGAAGCGCGGCGAGTAAAGCGTGTGGTCCGGGTTGACGAGCGAGGAGTTGAACTTGCCCTGGTACGTGCCCACCTGGCCCGGCTGCACGGCGTCGACCGCGGTGAAGTTGGCGTTGTGGTCGAGGTTGACCATGCGGTTGTTCTTCTCGGAGTAGGGTCCGAAGTACTCGTAGCGCAGGCCGTAGTTGAGCGTGATGCCGCCCTTTAGCCGGAAGTCGTCCTGCAGGTACCAGTCGTAGACGTTCTCGCGCAGGTAGATCTTGTTCAGGCTGCCCTGGATGCTCGAGGCCTGCGGCAAACCGAGCAGGAAGTCGGCGAAGCCGGAGCCGGTGGCGTAGCCCGAGAAGGTGAGCGTGCCCAGCGGGTTCGAGCCGCCGTAGCTGTCGGCGTGGACGCGGCGGTAGTCGAAGCCGGCGCGCATGTTGTGCCGCTTGTGGCTCCAACTGACGAAGTCCGAGAAGCTGATGGTCTGGCCGATGCTGTCGCTGGGCGCGGACTGGCTGACGCCGTTGAATCCGGTGAACGAGAGGTTGGGCAGACCGTAGAAGAACGGGTTGGCTTCGAGCGGGGTGGAGATGCCGAGGTTCACGGCCGGACTGTTGGAGCCGTTCGTGAAGTAGTTGCGCCCCATGCTGTGCGAACGGTTCCAGGTCACGGAGGCGTTCTCGGTGAAGCGGCCCTTGCCGATCGTGTAGCCGGCCGTGACGCCGTAGCCGTTCGACTCCGACGCGCCGCCGAGCGGAAGGAAGATATTGCGGTTGTCGCTGGCGGAGTGCGTATAGCTGCCGTTGAAGTTGATGTTCTGGCGCAGCGGCTGCGGTCCGTTGCCCTGCTGCTGGCGGCGTCCGCCGCCAAAGGTGGGCGCCGCGCCGAGGTTGCGCACGTAGCGCAGCGAGGCCTGCGTGCTGTTCGAGCCGGCCGTCGTCACGGTCTGGTAGTTGTATCCCTGCGCGCCCACGTTGGCCACGTTCGGCGCCGGGTAGTATCCGCTGGCGAGCAGCGCCTGCGCGACGGGCGAGATGCTGGAGCAGGTGGGCGTCGCCACGGTGCAGATCGTGTCGTTGGCAAAGGGCTGGCCGGTCTTCGGATCGATCAGGGTAACGCCGGAGCCGGTGAAGTTTCCGGCTCGCTCAGCGACGGTCGGAACGATGCCGTTCAGAACGGACGGGCTGATGCCGCGCGTACCGGTCACATTGACGAAGACGAACTGCTTCGTATCCGGCTTGAGCAGGCCCGGGATGTACGGCGTGCCGGTAAAGCTGACGCCGAAGGAGTTCGTATAGTTGCCGGGCTGCGCGGTTGGCAGGCCTGCGACGGAGAAGGGCGCCGCGTTCAAAGCGCCGTTGCTGCCGGTCCAGAAGATTGCGCCGTGCGGCTGCGCGGGATTGAATCCGCGGAATCCGCCGCCCCCACCCCCGCCGCCTCGTCCGCCCCCACCACCGCGTCCGCCGCCACCGCCTCCGCCGCCGGGTCCGCCGAATCCACCACCGCCCATGTACGGGCTGAGCATGCCGGCGACCGCGCTCATCATGTCGGTCCCCTGGGCGCCCTGCGCGCGGGCCTGGGACATGGCGTCTTCGATGCGCTGGCGAACCTCATCCTCGTTCATGCCGCCGAGCTGGTTGGTCTGGCCCTGCTGGCCGCTGACCGCGACCGACTCCGCCGAGGCGACGTCCGCGCCGAGCCCGCCGAGCGTCGGCTGCTGCACCCCGGTGGCGCCGCCGCCCGCGCTGGCGTCGGTCTGGGTGTTGTCTCCGGTCATCGAGAGCGACTGCATGCCGCGGGCAAGCGCGCTGGCGGTTGCGGTGGCCGTCGCGCCCGTGGCGGCTGCGGCCTGCGCGGCCGCGCGGGAGGCGAGCTCGAGGCCGAGGTCCGCGACCTGGTCGGTCGCCTCGGCGGTGATGCGAACCTCCTGCGTCGCGGGCGCGAACGCCGCCAGCTCGGCGCGGACGACATAGCGGCCGGTGCGCGGAATGGTCATTGCATAGGCGCCGTTTACGTCGGTCGTCGTGGCGTACTTCTTGCCGGTCAGCGTGTTGGTCGCGGTGACCGAGACGCCGGGCAGCGCCACGGGACCGGCCTTGACCGTGCCGTGAATCGTGCCTCCGCCGGTGGTGGTTGCCGTTGGGACCGGGGCTTGGACCGGCGCCTGCGCGGGGGCTGCATCCTGGCCGAGCGCGAACGGAGAGCAGGTAAGCGCGACTCCTGTGAATGCAACATGGAGAACTCCCGAGGCTCGAAACTTCACGTTCTTCTTCCTCATGCCTTGGGCTCCGCCGCCGAGTCGGCTGGAGTCGTGCCCGCGGGAGCCGCGCCGTCCTGATTGCGGCGCCGGCGCTGAATGCCTGCCGCGGCCGAGTCGGCCACGCGCACCTCGGTCGGGATGAAGACGCCGCCCTTGATCGCCCCCGGTCCGGCGACGACATCGCCCACCTTGAGGTCGGCAAGGGTGATGCTCTCGCCGCCGCCGCCCTGCTGGCGTTGCTGTCCATCGGCGGGGGGATTGCGGCGCGGACGGTCGGGATTGTTGCCGCCTCCGCCTCCGTTGCCGCCACCCATGCCGGGACCCATGCCCATCATGCCCATGCCGCCGCGTCCGCCGCGCCGGAAGCTGGTGTCGTCGTCCAGGCCGATGACCTGGGTGACGCCGTCCTCGCGCAGGATCGTGAGCTTCAGCGCGTCGGTGTCGATCTTCGTCACCTTGCCCGCGATGTAGGTCTTGCCCATGGCCTCGCGGGCTTTCTTGAGCTGCTCGGCGTCGACGACCTGGAGGAACGCCGCGTGGAGAGTCTTGTTCGGCGCGTCCAGCACGCCCATGGCGCCGAGGCCGTCCTCGGCCTTGACGTCGGCCAGCTTCACCTGCTCGCGTCCCTTGCGGATCTGCGTGTTCGGCGTGGTGACGACCTGGTAGACCTCGCCCTCCTGCGTCTTCACGGTCAGGTGTTCGGGCGCGACGGCGGTAACGGTTCCGCGGATCATCTGTCCGCCGGGAATGCCGCCCTGCTTGCCGCCGCCGGCTGGCGGTCCACCCTGCGGCGGGCCGTCCTGGGCGGGTCCACCCTGGCCGAGGCACGCGTGTGCCGTTGCAAGTACGAGGATGCCGAGCGTCGCCGCCCTCAGATATCTACCCAGGGTGTCAGTCAACATGGACGTTCTCCCGAAAACCGTCTCCGAAAATTGCCGCATACCCTTACAGACGGTGACTCCCCGGGAAAGACTCTGTGGGTTGAAGGATATTTTGCCGGTCGCGATAGACTTAACGGAAGCCTATGCACGATGTCGCCTACAAGCCCCACGAAGAGCAACATTTCGAGTCGACCGAGACCGTCCGTGACATCGTTATCGGGCTCTCGGATGGACTGACGGTTCCGTTCGCCCTGGCGGCCGGACTTTCGGGCGCGGTGGCGAATGGACGCCTCGTGGTCCTGGCCGGATTGGCGGAGATCGCCGCCGGGTCGATCGCGATGGGGCTGGGCGGATATCTCGCCGCGCGAGGCGACGCCGAGCACTACGCCTCCGAGTTGCGGCGGGAGCGGGAAGAGGTCGTTTCACGCCCGCAGGACGAGGCCGAAGAGATCTACGAGATCTTCGAGCAGTACGGCGTCTCGCGGGAAGAGGCGACCCCGGTGCTCCAGGCGCTCGAGCGCAATCCGCCCGCTTACGTCGACTTCATGATGCGGTTCGAACTCGGTTTGGAGAAGCCGGCGGAGAATCGCGCGCACCGTTCCGCGCTCACGATTGCGGGCAGTTATATCGCCGGAGGCATGGTTCCGCTGCTGCCCTACATGCTGGTCGATGACAACGCTGGCGCGCTCCGGCTTTCGGTGTGGATCACGCTGCTGGCGCTGGCCGTCTTCGGCGCCCTGAAGGGCCGTCTGGTGGGAACCGGAGCGTTGCGCAGCGCGGTGCAGACGACGCTGATCGGCGGCGTTGCAGCCGGCGCTGCCTATGGCCTTGCGCGGCTGCTGAACCACGGATCGTAAGCTATTTCGCGATGACGATTTCCAGGTACTCGCTGGGGAGCACCATCGTGCCGTCATGCGCGACGTTCAGCGAGGCGACGAGCTCCATCAGGTCGGCGGTCAGGGCGGCCTGGCCTGCCGCGTCCAGTGCGGCGAAGGTCCGGTTCATCGGGCCGTAGTAGGCCTTGAAGACCTCCAGCCAGTTCTCGGGCGAGGGCGAGCGGAAGTGGAAGTTCTTCGTCGTGGCTTCGATGGAACGGGCCCCCGGAAACAGCTCCTTCAGCCGCGCCTCCGTACCCCAGAGCGACGGCGGGTTGAGCCCTGCCGGTGGCGGCACGTACTTGCCGATGCGCTTGAAGATCTGACCGACGAAGCCAGCCGGCGTCCAGCAGGCGAGGCCGATCCTGCCGCCCGGCCGGACGACGCGGAACATCTCGGCGGCGGCGGCTGTCTGGTTCGGCGCGAACATGACCCCGACGGTCGACAGCGCGGCGTCGAACTCGCCATCGGCAAACGGCAGGTTCTCGGCGTCGGCGACCTGGAAGTCCATGGTCAGGCCCTCCGCCGCCGCGCGCAGTTTGCCGCGTTCGAGCAGGCTGGGGACGTAGTCGGTCGACGTGACGAGGCAGCCGCGCCGCGCCGCCGCGAGCGAGGCGTTGCCGCTGCCGGCGGCCACGTCGAGCACGCGCCATCCGCTGCGCACGTCCATCGTTTCGCAGAGCAACTCGGCCATCAGGACGATCGCCGTGCCGACGACGGCATAGTCGCCCGTGGCCCATGCGGCCTGCTGGCGTACTTTGATGGCGTTGAAGTCGGGCGTTGGACTTGGCGTTGTGCTCATGGTGACGCTCCGTTCGCGGGTTTGGTGAATCCGCAGATTCCGCAGAAGATGCCGGTTCAAAAAGGGAAGCGGATCGCGACCTTTATATCATTCAAAAGTTTCTCCCCTTCTGTCGTGTCGCCGTGGCAAACTAATCCATCGCGAAATCGCTTGACGCATCCAAAGCATCAGACCTTTTGCAGAAGTGAAAAGGGAGAGGATTTCAAAGGCATGCCGACCCAAACCAGCGTCTCCAATACCGTTGCCGCCGATCTGCTCGACCGCTTTCGCGCGGTCCGCGCCGCCACGCTTGCCTTTGCCGCGCCGCTCTCGCCCGAGGACATGATGGTGCAGTCGTGTCCGGAGGCCAGCCCAGTCAAATGGCACCTGGCCCATTCCTCGTGGTTCTTCGAAACCTTCGTCCTGGCTGACTTTGCCGCCGGTTACGAGCCCTTCCACCCCGACTTCCGCTGGCTCTTCAACTCCTACTACAACTCACTGGGCGATATGCCGGAGAAGAAGCTCCGCGCCAGCTTTTCCCGCCCTCCGCTCGACCAGATACTGGCCTTTCGCGCGCATGTCGACGCGGCCATCGAGCAGCACCTGGAGAGCAATCCTCCGGACGAAAGCCTGCGCCGCATCCGGCTCGGCCTGGAGCATGAGCAGCAGCATCTGGAGCTGATCGCCACCGACATCAAGCATGCGCTGTTTACGAATCCGCTGCACCCGGCCTACCTGCCGTTGTCTGAACGCAGCGAGGAAAAGATCGCCCCGCCGGTGGAGTACGTGAACTTCGCCGGTGGCCTGACGCAGATCGGCGTCAGCCCCGATCCGGCCGCGCTCGACCAGTTCGTCTTCGACAACGAGACGCCCCGCCACACCGTGTATCTGCAACCCTTCGCGCTGGCCTCGCGGCTGGTGACCTGCGCCGAATACCTGGCGTTCATCGAGGACCACGGCTACACCCGGCCCGAGCTGTGGCTCTCCGAGGGCTGGACGGCGATGCGCCACGAGGGCTGGCAGGCGCCGCTCTACTGGCGTCGCGACGAGCATACGAACGCGGGTTGGAGCATCTACACGCTGCATGGCTTTCAGGCGCTCGACGACCTCTCCGAGACGCCGGTCTGCCACCTGAGCTTCTTCGAGGCGGACGCCTTCGCACGCTGGGCGGGCAAGCGCCTGCCGACCGAGTTCGAGTGGGAGCATGCGGCTGCAACCTTGCCGTTGACCGGAAATATGCTGGAGTCCGGCGCGCTGCATCCGGTCGCGGCCGGCTCGGGCGAGGGCTTGCAGCAGATGACTGGCGATGTGTGGGAGTGGACGGCGTCGGGCTACACCGGCTATCCCGGATATCGCCCGCTGCCGGGCGCGCTGGGTGAGTACAACGGCAAGTTCATGTCGTCGCAGGTGATCCTGCGGGGCGGCTCGTGCGTTACGCCGGCGAGCCATATCCGCGCCAGCTATCGCAACTTCTTCGGGCCGGCGACGCGCTGGCAGTTCTCCGGGCTGCGGCTGGCGCAGGACGTCTGAGCATCCAGCCCTGCCATCCTGAGCGAATCTATCTTCGCCGGGCAACCATGAATGTTCGAGTCACCTACGCCCGGAGCCAATGTGTCGTCTTTCACTCAGGAAGTTACCGCTGTAAACGCCGCCGTCGCGCACGAAGCCTACACCGGACTGACCGCCAGCCCGAAGACCCTGACGCCGTGGCTCTTCTACGACGAGGCCGGATCGCACCTGTTCGAACAGATCACGGTGCTGCCGGAGTACTACCTCACGCGCACCGAGCGAGCGCTCTTCGCGGCGCATGCGGACGAGATTCTCGAGGCCGCGGGGGGCGTCCAGCCGGTGACGCTGGCCGAGCTGGGCGCGGGCACGGCGACCAAAACGGGCATCCTGCTTGCGGCGGCCGTGCGGCGGCAGGCGTCGGTGCTGTACCAGCCGATCGATGTCTCCGAGACCAGCGTCGAGGAGGCGCGCGAGAATATCGAACGCAACATTCCGGGCGTGGTCGTCGAGCCGCAGGTGGCGAATTACATCACCGAGCCGATCCGGATCGAGCGGCCTCACGATGCGCGGGTGCTCGCGCTCTACATCGGTTCGAGCATCGGCAACTTCGCGCCGGATGAGGCTGTGGCGATCCTGCGCAACCTGCGCGGACAGTTGCAGGTGGGCGACTCGCTGCTGCTGGGCACGGACCTCGCGCCGGGCGGAACCCACAATGGGGGCAAGTCCGTCGCCTCGCTGCTGGCCGCCTACGACGACGCGCAGGGCGTGACAGCCGCCTTCAACCGCAACGTGCTGGTGCGGCTGAACCGCGAGCTGGGAACGAACTTCGACCTCGATCGCTTCCGCCATCGCGCGCGTTGGAACCCGCTTGCCTCGCGGATCGAAATGCATCTGGAGTCGGTCGGCCCGCAGACCGTGACGCTGCCCGCTGGAGCGGAGACGCCCGCGGTGCCGATGCGATTCGCCGCGGGCGAGACGATCCATACGGAGAACAGCTACAAGTTCACTCCGGCCATGATCGCCGCAATGCTGAAGCCTGCCTGTTTTGCGACGTCGCGAACGTTTATGGATGCGCAGAATCTGTTTGCAGTGACGCTGGCGACGGCTGTTTAGTTCGGGCGATTTGCCTTCGGTGGACGCGTGGGCTTTTCGTTAGAAGTTATGCCCGTTCGACCAGTCCCGCGCGCGGTCGTAATACTGCTTATCGCGCCAGACGCCACGCGCCCAGTCATCGCCGATCGAGGCGAAGAGCTTGCGCGCGGTGCTTGCGTCCTTGTACTTATACGCCATGTAGGCGAGCACATTGGCGGTCTTGCGCGTTGCGCCGAACTGGGTCTGCAGCACCTCGGCGCCGCGCTGGATGCGTTTCCAGTCCATCTGCTCGACGGGGAATTTTCCGTTGCTCCGGCTGATGAGGGTGGAGGCGATCTGGAAGTAGAGCATGTCGCCCGCGTCGCCGCCGCGTTTATCGGCCGAGCGTTTCGCGAAGGCGGCGGCCTCGCCCGGTTTGCCGTCCCACTTGGGCAGCAGGTAGTTAGCGTACTGCTTGTACAGGTAGTAGTAATCGGGTTCGAGCTGGATGCCGCGCTCGAAGGTGTCGCGTATGCGGGCCTCGTCCCAGCTCTGCGCCAGGCCGACGGTCATCATCTCGGAGTACCACTGCGGGCACATGGCATGCAGGTTGGCGGAGTTGGTCAGCACCATCTGCGACTCGGCGATGCGCTTGTTGAAGAGCTCCCAGCCCTCGGCCGTGACCGTGTTGGCCATGCCGTTCCCGCGCGCGACCCATGCCCAGCGGTGCAGGCTGGTCGAAAGCGCGATGCGCGGCGTGATCGACTCCGGCCGCTTCAGCATCCAGTGTTCGAGGTGAGCGATATGGTCGACGCTGTCCTGGTCGGTCAGTTGCGGGGCATCGAGCGCGCCGTAGAAGACGCGGAGCTTCCACTCGCCGCCGGGCAGGCGCGTGCGGTCGCGGCGGTACTCGTCGGCCATGCGCTCCAGGTCGTCGAACTTCTCTTCGATCAGGTCGGCTTCGACCTCCTTGATCCAGCGCTTCTCCTGCTTGTTGAACGCCTGCTCGTCGGCGTCGGATGCAGGCGGCGCCGCAGCCTGCGCGCGAGCGCGGCTCGGCTGCAACAGCAGAATGGCGGCGAGTGGCAGAAGGAATCGGGCAGAACGAAGATTCAGCATGGCAGCGCTCCAGCGAACGCAACCAGCCTACGTTGGCCCCGGCAGCCAGGGCAAGCAAAATCTAGCGGCGGTAGTCGCCGCTTTTGCCGCCGCTCTTACGCAGCAGCACGACCTCGCGGATGCGGATGCTCTTGTCGAGCGCCTTGGTCATGTCGTAGACGGTGAGCGCGGCGATCGATGCGGCGACCATCGCCTCCATCTCGACGCCGGTGCCGGCCGTGGTGGCCGCGGTGGCTTCGATGGCGACGCCGCCCGCCACGACCGTGGCCTGCACGTCGACGAAGCTGAGCGCGAGCGGGTGGCACATAGGGATAAGCGTCGAGGTCTGCTTTGCGGCCTGGATGCCGGCGAAGCGCGCAACCTCGAGCGGGTTGCCCTTGGGGTTCTGCGGCAGCGCGGCGAGCACGGCGTCGGAGAGCTCGACGAAGGCGCCGGCGGTGGCCTCGCGGCGGGTGGCGGCCTTGGCGCTGACGTCGACCATGTGGGCCTGGCCGGCGTCGTCGAAGTGGGAGAGTTTGTCCATGGGTTCAGGGTAATTCAATGGCAAGACGAGATGCGGGGATCTCTCCACTGCGCTTCGCTTCGGTCGAGATGACGGCAGTTCTGGCCAGCCTGTCAGCGCAGCAGCACGCGGACGAAGTCTCCAGCGGCGTAGGTCGCGCCGGGCCGCAGCTCCACGTAGCAGTTAGCGTGGGCGTTCGCGGTCAGATCGCCCGAACCCTGCCAGCCGACGAGCCGGACGCGGGTCAGGTCCATGCGGGCCGGAAGCAGGCGGGTGAGACCGGGTTTCGCAGGCACGGCGTCCGCCAGCGTGGCGAGGGCGAAGCCCGGTCCGCGCACCTCGCCGCCGCACATCGCGCGCAGCAGCGGCTCGACGAAGCAGTGGAAGGTCACCTGGGTGGATATGGGGTTGCCGGGCAGGCCGAAGAGGTACTGCTTGCCGATCTGGCTCTCGATTTGGCCGAAGACGACGGGTTTTCCGGGCTGCATACGTACGCCGGTGAAGTGGAACGCAGCGCCGGCGGCGAGCAGAACCTCTTCGACCAGGTCGTATTCGCCCATGGAGACGCCGCCCGAGAAGACGATGAGGTCGCACTGGCGCGCGGAGTCGAGCGATGCCGCGACGGCCTGGCGGCGGTCGGGCGTGATCGGCAGCCGGACAGGTTCGCCCCCGGCTGCGGCGACCAGCGCGGCGAGGGTGTAGCTGTTGGAGTTGCGAATCTGTTGCGGGCCGGGAGCGCGATCGACCTCGACGAGCTCATCGCCGGTGGCGACGATAGCGACGCGCGGGCGGCGGAAGACTCTCAGCCTGGGGCGTCCGCAGGCCGCGGCGAGCGCGATCTCCGCCGCGCCGATGCGCACGCCGGCGGGCAAAACGGCGGCGCCGGCGCGAGCCTCGCTGCCGCGCGGGACGATGTTTTCGCCCACGGCGACGCGGCGGCCTTCGGCGGCATGCACGATCGCTTCGCCGGGTACGACGTGCTCGACCATGGCGACAGAGTCGGCGCCGGCGGGGATGGGGGCGCCGGTCATGATCTGGATGGCCTGGCGCTCGGCGAGCGGTTCGCCGGCCCATAGCTCGCCCGCGCGCAGCATGCCCACGACGGCAAGGCGCGTGCCGGAG
The DNA here is from genome assembly GCF_900188085.1 of Granulicella rosea. GTDB lineage: Bacteria > Acidobacteriota > Terriglobia > Terriglobales > Acidobacteriaceae > Edaphobacter > Edaphobacter rosea. Next base: position 50,816 of record NZ_FZOU01000004.1, on the reverse strand, counting down.
GAGAAGGCGCCCGCGCGCACCGCGTACCCGTCGCGGGTGGAGCGGTCGAAGGGCGGCTGATCGCGATCGGCCGCGACCGGCTGGGCGAGGATTCTGCCCTGCGTCGCCAGCAGCTCCAGCTCTTCGAACTCGACCGGCGGCGTCAGGGTGCGGGCGTGCGCCTGAATCAGGGCGACCGCAGCTTCAAAGTCCAGAACGACGGAGGGGGAGGAGGTCATACGGTACTCCGGGGCAGGTACGAAAAGCGAAGCCCCGAAGCGGTCCACGCCTCGGGGCTTTTATTTAGAACATGGAAGCTACTTCTTGCCTGCCTTGTAGCTCGACTTGACCGTCTGGCCGAAGCCGGTGAGGATGTCCGAGACGTCCTTGGCGTGGGGGCCATCGGGCGCCAGTTCCAGGTACTTCTGGTAGGCCTCCATGCAGCCCGGAGGTGCGACGATTTTCTGCGTCTTCGGGTCCACCGAGGCCTTGCCGACGAGCGACTGGCCCTTGATGAAGTAGGCCTCGGCGCGCTTCGGATCGGCGGCGATCGCCTTGTCCGCCGCGACCACGGCTTCGTCCGTCTTGCCCGCGTTGAAGAGCGTGGCCGCCTCGTTGAAGTAGTACATACCGGCCTGCGTGGGCTGCGCGACGACCGCCTTCTCGTACGCCGCGGACGATTCGGCCGTCTCACCCGCCTTGCCGTAGCACTGGCCGAGCTGGTTGTACGCCACGCCGACGAGCTCCGCGTTCGGCTTCTTCGAGGCTGCGTTGGCCGCGATGCCCTTCTCATAAGAGGCTGCGGCGATCTTGAACTTCTCGACGATCGCCACGTCCATCGTCGACGTGTGCGCGTCGCGCGCGGCCTTCTGGGCTGCGTTGGCCGCGCCCAACTGCGCGTCGCCCAGCGTCACCCACAGGACGGCTTCGTCCGGCTTCTGCGCGGTCGCGTCGCTCATGGTCTTGATCGCGTTGTCGTAGTTGCCGGCCTTGTTGTCGGCGCGGGCGGAGGCGAGCGCCGCATTCAGGTTGGCGACCTTACCGTTCGCCGCCATCACCTCGGCGTTCTTCTTCTTGAACTCTTCGAGGTTCTTCTTCTCCTCGGGAGTCATCTTGTCCGTGTATTCCTTGCGGGTCTCGTCAAGGTTGATGTCCTTGTCGTCGCCGGCGGCCAGGGTGACCTCGGTGAAGTCGACCGTCTTGCCATCCACGAAGACGACCGCGACGTAGTCGCCGGGCGCGAGGCCCGTACCCTTGAAGCTGCCCTGTGCATCGAGCGGGAAGGCGTAGGGGTACTTGCGATCCTTGGGGTCGCTGGTCTTGTCCTTGGTGAAGCGGACCTCGCCGCCCACGGGAAATGCGATGCCGGCGGGGTTGCTGGCGTGTCCATGGACAGACGCGGGCGCCGGCTGAGCCAGCATGATGGAGGGCATCGCCAGCGTTGCGGCGGCTGCCAGGCTCCAGGCCTTGAATCCAGATATCTTCTTCACAGTCATTCTCCCGCGCTTTCTCTGCGCTTCTCTCTCGAAATCACTTCAAAGACAACCAAAAACGGATTAGATGCGGCCTGCTCCGGATGCGTATGGAATCGGGTCGACGCCTCCGGCCTCGCGGAACGCGCGCAGCCTGAGAGCGCAGCTCTCGCACGCTCCGCAGGCCTCTCGCTCGCCCGCGTAGCATGACCAACTTACATGGAAGGGGGCGCCCACTTCAACTCCGAGCTCCACGATCTCTTTCTTGCGCAGCGCGATCAGCGGCGTCTCGACCTGAATATCGCCCTCTTTCGTTCCCTGGCGGATGAGTTCGTTGAAGGCCGCGTAGTACGCCGGCCGGCAGTCGGGATAGCCGGAGCTATCCTGCTCGACCGCGCCGATCAGCACCTTTTTCGCGCCAATGACCTCCGCCCAGCTTACGGCGGCGGAGAGGAAGTGCGCGTTGCGGAAGGGGACGTAGGTGACGGGCACCTCGGCGCCGATCTGCGTCTCGTCCTCCGCCGCGTCGGGCACGGCGATATTCGCATCCGTCAGGGCCGACCCGCCGATGCGCCGGAAGAGGTCGATCTTCAGGTGCATGAACTCCTTCGCGCCGATCAGCCGCGCGATGTCGGTCGCCGCCCGCAGCTCGCGCGCCTCCGTCCGCTGGCCGTAGCTGAAGTGCAGCGCGTAGACCTCGTGGTCGCGCGCGGCCAGCGCGGCGCAGACACAGGAGTCCATGCCGCCCGAAAGACACAGGACCGCCTTAGGCTTCGTCGTCATTTGCCGCCTCCCACTGGTTGCCGATGCTTACCTCGCCGGCGAGCATCTCCTTTGCGGCGTCCTCGTCCGCATGGCGCACCCGCAGCCGGACGCGAAAGGCCGAGGCCAGCAGGGAGTTCGCCTGCTCGCCCTGCAGAAAGCACTCGATCCCGGCGGAGTCCAGCAGGCCCTTGGCCATGTGGGCGTCGGCGGGTTCCAGATATTTGCCCACGGTGACCAGCTCTTCGTCTATCTCGCTCATTTGGTCTCGATCGACTGCAGGTGAAAGGTGATGGTGCCCCACAACAGGCTGCCAGTCGCCCGCGCGCGGATCTGCACCGGGATGTGCCGCGCGTCGTCGGTGTACCAGATCCAGATGTTGCCGCGATTCTTGACCACGCCTTCGTCGGCCTTGGGCTGCACGCGGATGGTCTGGAAGGTTCCCGCGGGTGTCTTGATCTCTTCCTTGCCCTCGACGACCATTGTGACGGTAACCGTGCGCAGGGAATCGGCCAGAGGCAGACGAAACTGCTGGCCGACGGCGAGCTTCTGGCTGGCGACGTAAAAGATGGCCGAAAGCGAGTCCGCGACGCAGGCCGGGATGTTCGCGATCTTGGTGGTCTGGGTGTTCTTGACCATGTTGCGGTCGGTCTGGGTCTGCTTGCCGGCGGCGTAGTCGAACGCAAGCTCGGAGTTCACCTTGCGCCGGCCCTCCTGCAACTGCTTGCTGAAGCCGGTCGAGCAGCCGGTCTTCGTGTCGAAGCCAGCCTGGAACTTGTCGACCACCGGAAAGAGCATGTTGACGTTGCCGATGGTGTCCGCCGTCGCCGAGACCTTCTGCTGCGTGCCGGCCTGGTCGATCTGGAAGACGGCTGTGCCGGCGGTGAAGACGCGCCAGTCGACCGAGTAGGTGAGCGTCTGGTGCTGGGGAAAGACGTAGTCCGCGGGCGGCGGCTGCAGCGTGGGGATCACCACCGGGACGGCCGGTCTGCCCAGTCCGAGTAGCTGGGCGCGGGCCGTAGCGGGGAGCGTCAGGATGGGCAGGAGAGCGAGAAGGCTCAGGTTCCAGCGTTTCAGCAAGTTGGGCGCCGTCCAGTACGTAGATTTTGGGTGCTGCTCCGATGCCCCGGGACGCTCATCGCGGACCTGCAACGCCGGCGATGAAGGCGTGCTTCTCCCATAGGAGCCGGATAACCAGCGCGAAATAGATCGCGCCGGCGCCCATGGAAGCATTGTACTCGCGGTGGTGGAGGTAGAGTTTGCGGGAGAAACTGCCGCGCTCGGCCGTGGTGGGCGCGGGCGTCAGGCGGGGCAGCAGACGCGGAACCTTTGCGGCGTATTCGTCGAAGTTGGCAAAGTGCGCGCGGAGATAGCCCTCCTCACCCTGGATCGTTGGAATATAGATAGCCGCGAAAAGCAGCGCGAGCGAGCCCAGGATCCACCAGCTCGCCGCCGCCCCGGCGAAGCCGAAGGCGATCAGCATCGACCCAAGGTAGAGCGGGTTGCGCGTGTGGGCGTACGGCCCGGTGGTCGTAAGCTCTGCGTTTTTGCGCACATAGCCCGCCGCATACCCGCGCAGCCAAAGCCCGGCCAGCACCGGCAGCAGGCTAAGCCCGAGCGTCTTGCCGGTAGGCCGCGCCAGCCAGAGAAACACCGCCGCAAAGACGAACCCCATGGGCACGCGAATCCGTTTTGCAACCTTCTGCCAGCCTGTCCGCTCCGCCAATCCACACTCCAGTCTCTGTATTGTCGCTGTTGCTTCTCTTGTTTGTCATTCCCGCAGGGAATCTGCTTCTGTCTTTTCGTCAACGCACCAGCAACTCCAGCGCCGCGCCCAGCACCTCGTCGACGCCGATCTTCGCCAGCCCCTCCTCCGTCGCGCGATGCCTGCGGTGGTCGGTGATGCTGCCGGGGTGCCGCAGCGTCCGGGCGCGTTCGCCCAGCGGACCGGTCCGCGCCGGATCGGTCGGGCCGAAGAGAGAAAGCACGGGCCGGCCCAGCGCGGCGGCGACGTGGATCGGGCCGGAGTCGCCGCCGATGACTAGGCTCGCGTGCCGCAGCAGCGAGACCATATGCGGCAGGTTGCAGACGGCGATCTTCGCCACGCCGCCGAGCGCGATCGAGTCCGGCACGCCCATCTTGCCGGGCACGGCGTTCACCACCACCGACAGCCCGGCGGCCCCCAGCGCGGCGGCCAGCTTGCGGTAGCGTTCGGCGGGCCACTCCTTCGCCCCCCAGCCCGCCGTGGGGGCCAGCACGACGTAGGGCTGGCTCTTCAACTCGAACTCCAGAAAGGACTTGGCCCATAGCTCGGCACGCGCCTCGCGGGGAAATTCGACCGTCGCGGGCTTGAGCGGCAGACCGGCAGCCGCGCCCAGCAGCTCGCACGCCTGCTCGATCACATGGGCGGACGACGTGGCGAAAGGCGTCCCGTAGAGCCAGCGGGCCTGCTTTTCGCGCGGCGCCTCCGGTCCGAAGAAGCGCTGCGCCCCGGCCAGCCAACCGACGATCGAAGACCGGATCGACCCCTGCAGGTCGACGCACAGGTCGTAGCGCTCGGCCAGCATCTCGCGCCGCAGGGTGACGATCTCGCGCAGGGTGGCAAGGGAGACGGGGCGCTGCTTCCAGGCGCGGGTCGGCACCGGGTGGACGCGGTCCACGAGGGGCTTCTCCGGGCCGCGCGGCGCGCCGGGCATGCTGCGCCGAGTCTCCAGCAACTCGCTCCAGCGCGGCTCGATGGCCCAGCCGAGATGGCAATCCGGCAGCGCGCGACGCAGCGCCGCCACCGCCGGCAGCGCGTGGACGACGTCGCCCATCGCGCCAATCCGAACGATCAGGACGCGCAGAGTCCGGTCTGGAGTGGGAATTCCCAAGTGGTCATCTTCTCACGAGGTGGTACGAAGAAGTCGCAGCACTGGTTCCAGCGCGGTCTCCGCGTCCAGCAGCTCGACCTCCAGCCGGGCGACGGCGACCGGCCCCACCTTCGCCAGCCGCGCGAGATCGAGCTTGACCGCATCCTTCGCGGTGGTGATGAAGCCGTTGGCGTGGCTCGCGCGGGCGAGGTTGACGAGGCGGGTGAGGTCGTCCTCGTCATAGATGTGGTGGTCGGGCAGGGCCTCGCGGCCGACGACGGGGCAGCCGGCCTCGCGAAGCATGGCGAAGAAGCTCTCCGGCCGGGCGATGCCGCAGAAGGCGAGCGGCCGCGTGGGCCTGTCTGGCGGCAGGCGCAGGCGGCGACGGACGACCCATACCGCTGCGCCCGAGGCCGCGGCCAGCCCGGCGAGATCTTCTTCCTCGCGGACGACGACGATCTTCGCCCGCTTGAGCGCCGAGAGCGGCTCGCGCAGGTTGCCGCCGGGCAGGAGGTGATCCTCGATGTCCGCGCGGGTGAGCAGGACGATGTCCAGGTCGCGGGCGAGCTTGCGGTGCTGGAAGCCGTCGTCGAGCAGGTGGATGGTTTGGAGGCTCGTGGATTCGGCCAGCGTCCCGGCGGCGAATCGGTCCGAGCCGACGAAGACGCGGAGACCAGCTTGTGCCATCTCGGTCGGTTCATCTCCGAAGCGGGCCGCGTCGAGGCCGTCGTTCGCCAGTTCGACCGGCAGGACGTCTTTGGTGATGCGCCCGTAGCCGCGCGAGAGGATGCCGACTACAAAGCCTCGCTCGGTGAGCAGGCGCGCGAGCATGAGGACGACGGGGGTCTTGCCCGCGCCGCCTGCGGAGAGGCTGCCGATGGAGATGACCGGGCGTTGCAGGCGGCGCTGCTTCAGTACACCCGCGTCGAGCAGGGCGCTCTTCGTCATGAGTCCGGCGGAGTAGAGCGGGATGAGGGAGGTAAGCCAGGGGCGTCTCATGGTTTCCTCCACACGATCAGATCGACAAGAATTTGAGCAGTTTTTGGAGTTGCACCGCTGTGTGTTTTATAGACAGCCTGCCCCCGCTCTCCGACTCTTCTGGCATCCTCGGTGTCCGACAGGAGGTCGGCGAAAGCTTCTTCGACACCGGCGATATCGTCGGTGACGATCTCGCGAAGGCCGTCCTCCGACGACATGAGATGAACGATCTCACGGAAGTTCTGGTGGAAAGGACCCATTGTGACGGGAACTCCGAATCGCGCAGGCTCCAGTGGATTGTGCCCTCCGCGTGGGATGAGGCTGCCGCCGACGAATGCGATGTCTGCGATGCGGTAGACATCTGCCAGATCGCCGATGGTGTTGAGCAGAATGATTTCAAGCCGGTCGGGGTGGCCGGGAAGGATAATGCGTGGGGACTTGCCGTCGGTGCGGCTCCAGTCGCTGACCCGCAGATAGTGGAACTCAGAGAGAGCGGACTCTACGACCGCAAATCGCTGGGTGTGCCGGGGAGCAATGACAAGTAATGCTCCGAATTTCTCGCGTGGGGCGCGTTGCCAGGCTTCGAGCAGCATCGTCTCTTCGTCGGCGCTGCTTTCCGTGCCGCAGGTGCTGCCTGCGACGATGATCGGCCTTCCATCGGCCAGTTCGCGAATTCTGTCCGCAACTTTGCTGGGTGCAGCCGGTTGGAGGTCGAACTTCAGATTTCCGGCCACGCGTACTCGTTGTGGGGGCGCCCCAATCATCCGCAGCCGCTCGGCCGTCTCCTCGCCCTGCGCAAGGAAAAGGGTCACCTTCGCCATCAGGGGCTTCCACAGCCTGCGGAGCTTCATATAACGCGGGAACGACCGGTCGGAGATGCGGGCGTTCACGACCGCGACCGGGATCTTGCGGCGTTCGCACTCGACCAGCAGCCGGGGCCACAGCTCGCTCTCCATCAGGACCAGCAGCTTCGGGCGCAGAACGTTGAGATAGCGGCGGACGATGAACGCCAGATCGAGCGGCATGTAGAAGACCGGCGTGCCGGGGAGCTTCTGGCGGGCGATCTCCTGCCCGGTCTGCGTCGTGGTGGAGACGGCGACGACGTATCCGGGCAGCGCGGCCTGCAGTTCGGCGATCAGGCGCGCGGCGCCGAGCACCTCGCCGACCGAAACGCAGTGGACCCAAACCACGTCTTTACCGGCAACAGCAGCCTTCAGTCCGGCGGGGACGACGCCCAGCCGGCCGGAGAGACCGGCGCGGTAGCGTCCGCTGGTCGCCATCCGCCACAGCCACCAGGGCGACCCCAGGACGAGGACCGCCGTCAGCAGCGCGCTATAGAGGATCATGAACATGCTGCCTGGCCGGACCTCGCCTTTTTAGTGTGCATCAGCGAAGATGATAATCAAGCCAGCATGATGACGTATTCCTCAACCCGATTTCGTTCCACAAGGCTGGGCGCCCCATGTCTCGCAGCCGCGCTCCTTTTCACGCCAGGCGCCCAGGCCAAGGACAAGCCCCGGACCGCCCCTGTCCCAAAGCCGGCCGGTCAGTATCCCGCCTTCGACCGGCACGAGACCGAGAAGGTGACCGTCGCGGCCGAGCCCTGCAGCGATCCGGAGAAGTGCAAGTTCTTCCGGCTGGAGTATGTCCAGCACGGCTTCGTGCCGGTCTGGGTCATCATCACGAACGACCGCGACCAGGCCCTGACGCTCGACGAGGTGCGGATCCAATATCTGCCGAGCGAGGGCGACAAGATTCCCGCCGCGACCGACGAGGACCTGAACCGGCGGCTGTTCCAGGGCAAGAACGCGATCGACAAGCGGCTGCCGATCATCCCGATTCCGATCAAGCACACGCCGGTCGACCAGAAGATTACGGCGGACGACAACGACTTCGGCTTCAAATCGCTGGTGGTCGCGCCGCATACGACCGCCGCCGGATACTTGTTCTACGATGTGCGCGGCGTGGACGACCCGGTGTTGAAGCACGCCGAGCTCTACCTGCGCAAGATTCTGACCACCGATGCGAAGGGCGACAAGGTGGAGCTCTTCGGCTTCACGATACCCTTCGACAAGTGGCTGGCAGTTCAATCCAAGAAAAGCGATTCAGAGAAGAAAGAGAGCCGATGAGCATCGTCGACCCCGCCCACCCGTTGAACATCCGCCTGGCGACCCCGCAGGACGTGCCGCTGATGCTGGAGCTGATCCACGAGCTTGCGACCTACGAGCGCGAGCCGGAGGCCGTGCTGGCCACGCCGACCGACCTGCACCGCGATGGCTTCGGCCCGGTGCCGCGCTTCCACTGCCTGATCGCGGAGTGGCTGGGCCAGCCTGCCGGGTTCGCGCTCTACTTTTTGAACTACAGCACGTGGCGCGGACACCACGGCATTCACCTGGAAGACCTGTTCGTGCGCCCGGAGTTTCGCGGCAAGGGCATTGGGAAGATGCTGCTCTCGCGCGTGGCGGGTGTGGCGGTCGTCGAAGGCTGCCCGCGGCTGGAGTGGAACGTGCTCGACTGGAACACGCCGGCGATCGACTTCTACAACAGCATGGGCGCGGAGATGAGCACGGACTGGCGGATTATGCGGGTTTCGGGCGATGCGCTTTGCGCGCTTTCGATGCGGTGCGATTGAATGCCTGCCTGCTGCGAAATGATGGCGCGTCAGTTGCAATGGAAGTGTGATCTCCATAACCGCATTTGGGATTGCCCGGATGCACTGGTCGCCAAGCTTAAGCGTAGCTATGGCTTGATCGTCCACGATGGGGGCGAGTCTTCTATCGAGATCGCATACTGCCCGTGGTGCGGTACGCCTCTGAAGTGACCGGCCTTCGATTTAGTGTGATCGAGAGATGGCCACGACTTCAATGACGAGATTCGATAGTTTGACCGATGCTCTGCTAACCTCAACACATGCAGGTGATGGTCGAAATCCCGGACCGGTTTCTCGCGCATCTCGTCCCGGCGGGTGGAGATGCGGCGCGTGTGCTCCTGGAGGAGGCGGTTGCCAGCGCATATCGTGATCGCCGGCTGACCATGGAGCAGGTTCGTCAACTGCTGGGTTTCGAGACACGTATGCAGGTGGATGTCTTTTTGCAACGGCATGAGATCTACGACTACACTCCGGACGATCTGGAGAAGGATTTCGCTACGCTGAGTCGTCTATTCCCTTTGAGCGCAGAGCGAATCAAAGCGTGATCGTCGTTGCCGGTACAACAGCGCTCAACTAAAGATAGATCGAACAAAGTGGATTTTCTGAATAACCGATGGCAGTACGCTTTGCGATGTAAAGTGAAAATTGCCACAATGGAATGCTGGAGTTCAAACGATGATCTTCTTCGACTACCGGCCGCTGGTCCCACCGCTGATTTGTCTCACTGTCCTAATCGTCAGTATTCTCATCTTCCGTGTGGTCAAGAAAAGTAGATCGCTAATTCGATGGCCGAGTCAGACCTTATCCGTGTTGCTGATCGGGCTAAGTGGTTTTCTCTTATTCCTGTTCGGATTCTTCCTTCTATTTTTCTCAGAAACGACCGCTTCTGCGCCAGTTTTTTCGCCTGATGGGAAACGAGCTTTTCGTGTGCTCGATCACGATGGCGGCGCGCTGGGAGGAGATACGGACGTTACGGTGTATTCGCACCACGGACTCTATTCCCACGTCATCTTCAGTGGCAGGTGGAAGCAGGCAGAGTCTTCAAATGTGCACTGGCAGGGAAACTCCGCTGTCTCGGTCGGATACGATACAGGTTACGGTGCCAATTCATTTTGGTGCGGCGGCGGACAAGGAGTCGAGGTGACTTGCGCACCGCTCCCGAGCCGAGAGAGATAAGCAGAACCATGAAGCCTCACATCAAGATCATCGGCGGCGGCCTTGCGGGCCCGGAAGCCGCGCTCCAGGCCGCTTCGCGCGGTTGCACGGTCACGCTTTACGAGATGCGTCCCACGCGGTCGACCGAGGCGCACCAGACGGCGGACTTCGCCGAACTCGTCTGTTCGAACTCGCTCAAGTCGGAGTCCGAGAATACCGCGCCCTGGCTGCTGAAGCAGGAGATGCGGCGTGCGGGGTCGTTTCTGCTCAAGGATGCCGACGCAACGGCAGTTCCTGCGGGCCATGCGCTGGCGGTCGACCGGGTGGCGTTCTCGGCGAAGGTTGCCGAGCGGCTGGAGTCTCATCCCGACATCAAGATCGTCCGTGAAGAGGTGACGAGCATCGACGAGGCCGGCGCGGACCTGACGATTCTGGCCTCCGGTCCGCTGTCTTCGCCTGCGTTGACGGCGGATTTGCAGCGGCTGACCGGCTCGGAGCATCTGGCGTTCTACGACTCCATCTCGCCCATCGTCGACGCGACGACCATCGACATGGAGAAGGTTTACTTCGCCGCGCGCTGGGACAAGGGAACGGCCGACTATATCAACTGCCCGTTCACCAAGGAGGAGTACGACGCCTTCATCGACGCGCTGGCCGCGGCGGAGAACGTCGAGAGCAAGGAGTGGGAGAAGCTCCAGTACTTCGAGGGCTGCCTTCCGATCGAGGAGACGGCGCGGCGCGGGCGCGATACGCTGCGTTTCGGACCGATGAAGCCCGCCGGGCTGACCAATCCGAAGACCGGCCGCTGGCCCTATGCCGCCGTTCAGCTTCGGCAGGAGAATCTGCGGGCGGATAGCTACAACCTCGTCGGCTTTCAGAACCACCTGAAGTTCGGCGAGCAGAATAAGGTCCTGCGGATGATTCCGGGGCTCGAGAACGCGACCTTCCTGCGCTATGGCCAGATTCATCGCAACACGTACATCCACGCGCCGAGTCTGCTGACGGAGACGCTGCAACTGCGCGCTCATCCGACCGTGATGATCGCGGGCCAGCTCTCGGGCGTGGAGGGGTATACGGAGTCGATTGCGAGCGGGATGCTGGCGGGTATCTTCGCGGCGGAGATCGCGCAGGGGCGGGCGCCGCAGGCGGCTCCGCGCGGGTCGGCCCACGGCTCGCTGATGCACTACATCACGCACGCGGATACGAAGAAGTTCCAGCCGGCGAACATCACCTTCGACCTGCTGCCGCCGCTCGAAGAAGAGCTGCGCAAGAAGATCCGGGACAAGAAGGAGCGGCACCGGATTCAGTGTGAGCGGGCGTTTGCGGCCTGGACGGAGTGGCTGCGCTAAACGTTCCGCCATAGCGTCCGCCGTAACTCTGAGGTACTCTGTCCTTCACGACGCAGAGGGAACCGACACGCATGCAGCGGCTCAATGCAATCGACGCGATCACTCCGGCTATGAACCACACACAGAGGCTGCTGGGCGGGCCGCGCAACTGGCGCGTCTGGCTGAAGATCGGCGCGGTCGCCTTCTTTGCGCAGATGGGCGGCTGCAGCTCCAGCTTCAATGTTCCGCGCGGACACCATCAGGGGCTGCCGCCCGCGTTTGCGGCGGTGCTTGTGGCGATCGGAGTCGTCATCGCGGTGATCGCGCTGATTCTCGGGCTGGCGTTCTTTTATCTTTCGTCCCGGCTTCAGTTCGTGCTGTTCGACATGGTGCTGCGCCGGGATACGCGGGTCGCGCCCATCTGGCGGCGCTACGACAGGGCCACCTGGTACTGGATGGGGTTGAAGGTCCTGTTCTTCCTGGCCGTGCTCCTCTTCCTTGCCCCCGTGCTCGTGCCGACGATTCTTCACTTCATTCACAGCATGCCCGACGGACCGGCGCTGCCCAGGGAGAGAATGCCGGAACTCCTTGGCGCGATGTTTGGATTCCTCGGCGCGATCTTCCTGGTGATCCTTTTCATTGGACTGCTCTATGCGCTGCTGGCGGACTTCGGCCTGCCGTCCATGGCGCTCGAAGGCACATCGCTGGCGGATACGTTGCGCCGGATTGTGTGGCTGGTGCGCGCGGAGCCGGGGCAGGTGCTGGTCTACCTCATCCTGCGCTTTTTGCTGAGCTTTGCCGCGGCCATCGGCTGCTACATCGCGCTGGCCGTCTTTGCGCTCGTCCTGGCGATTCCGTTTGGAGGCTGCGGCTTCGCGCTCTGGATGGCGCTGCGGCATGCAGGAACGGGGGGACAGTTTGTGCTGATCGCAGGTTCCGTGGTGCTGATCGCGGCGATCCTCGTGCCGCTGGTCGTCGCGGCCATCCTGCTCTTCGGCGTCAGCTCCACCTTTCTGCGGGCTTACTCGCTCTTCTTCCTTGGCGGTCGATATCCCCTGCTGGGCAGCATTCTGGAGCCGGACCCAGGCTCGCCCTTCACTCCGCCGCCGCCCTTTCCTTCGCCGGACGAACGAAGCGACGACGGTGGCCCGCCGTTTCCGATGGACCCCGTGATCGCGTGATGGCGGATGCTGCTTAACCTCCTGAACCGATTGGAGTAAAGTGTCCTCATGTCTTTCTCTCGGATGAGTTTCTTCTCGCGTGTGGCGGCGGTGTGTCTTCTCTCGACCGTGGCGCAACCGGTCCTCTCCTTCGCCCAGCAGGACTGCATGGCCGGTATGGGCAAAGGCCAGATGGAGCATATGAAGCCGATTCCGCCGCCGGCGGAGCTGCCCGTACCGATCAAGTTGACGGGCATCGGCAACAGCCACATCGCCATCACGGCGACCCCCGAGGCGCAGGCCTGGTTCGACCAGGGGTTGAACCTGCTGCACGACTTCTGGGACTTCGAGGCGAACAAGGCCTTCGAGCAGGGGGTGCGCGTCGACCCCAACTGCGCGATGTGTTACTGGGGACTTTGGCAGACGGGCGGCTCTTTCCATGGCCCGAACAAGGTCTACGGGGAGAGGGCGCTGGCCGAGGCCGTGCGGCTGAAGAAGCACGTCAGCGGCGCCGAGAAGCTCTATATCGAGGCGGCCGAAGCGGACGCGGCGAAGAATGACAAGGAGTCCGTCGAGACACTGCGCAAGCTGGTGAAGAAGAACCCGAAGGATCCGCAGGCGAGGATCTTCCTCGCGAATGCGGTCAACGACGGCTTCGACGACAAGGGCGAGCCGAAGGCCGGGACGAAGGAGTCGATCGCCATCCTCGAAGGCGTATTGCGCGACGCTCCGAACGACTCCGCCGCGAACCACTACTGGATTCATGCGATGGAGCCGGGCAATCATCCGGAGCGGGCCATTCCGAGCGCGAAGCTGCTGGCGAGCCTTGCGCCGACCAGCGGCCACATGGTCCACATGCCCGGCCACATCTTCTACCGCACGGGCGACTACAAGGACGCGCAGGTGTGGTTCGAGGCCTCGACGGTCGCCGACGAGAAGTACATGCGAGAGCAGAAGGTCGATCGAGACGACGACTGGAACTACGTCCACAACATGATGTATTCGATCGCGAACCTGATGGAGATGGGCCGACTGAAGGATGCGGATGCGCTCTCGGACCGGCTCGCAGGCGCGCAGGGGCAGACGCCGGCGACGCTCTACACGCACTCGCTGCGCGACCAGCTCTCGCGCGTCAACTATCGGCTGCCGGTGGCGCTGCGCACGGCGGACTGGGACACGGTGCTCGCGCTGCTCGACGCCCAGACGCTGGCCGAGAAGGACAACAACGTCAACCTGCGCTTTCTGTCGACCGAACTGCACGACTTCGCGGTTGGCATGCGGGCGCTCGATCTCGGCGATCTGGCTGCGGCGCAGGCTGCGTCGGCACGCCTGGACGCCGGCCTGTGGCGCATGCATGCGGATGAAGATGCGGCCAGGGCAGCGAAGAACGGAGACAAGAAGGACGAGGCAAAGAAGGACGCGCCGCCCATGATGCCCATCATGCCGGATGCGATGGCCGGGCCGCTCGAAAAGTCGCTTGGCATCGCCTCGCTGGAGCTGCGCGCGGGCGCACTGATTCAGCAGGGCAAGCTGAACCCGGCGAAGAAGCTGTATGAAGAGGCCGCGAAGGAAGAGAAGGCGCTGGGCTATCGCGAGCCGCCGGCGTACATCCGGCCGGTGCATGAGACCGAGGCCGCGGCGCTGCTGAAGGCAAAGGACTACACCGGCGCGAAGACCGCCTATGACGCTGCGCTGGCCGAACGGCCGGAGTCCGGCTTCGAGCTCTACGGCGTGGCTTACGCGAAGGAACTTTCAGGCGATCAAGCGGGCGCGCGCGCCGGGTATCAGGCGCTGCTGAAGGCCTGGCCGACGGCGGATAGCAGTCTTCCCGAGCTTGTCCACGCGCATCGGGTGCTGGGGGATGCGGCGGTGGCGTCGAAGTGATGAAAGGCGGAGATCGAGAGCTGTCAGCTGAATCGCTGTAAGCTGACAGCTCTCAAAGACATCTTTCCCTACTCCTCGACCTTCTTCTTGTTCCGCGCGCGAATCTTGAACCAGATGGGCGAGCCGATGAAGCCGAAGTTCTCGCGGATCTGGTTGGCCAGGAAGCGTTCGAAGGAGAAGTGCATCTTGACGTCCTTATCGGTGAAGAGCACGAAGGTCGGCGGAGCCACCTGCGCCTGCGTCATGTAGTAGATCTTCACGCGCTTGTTCATCGGCACCGAGGCGCGCTGGAAGTCGACCTTTTCGAGGAACTTGTTCATCTGGCCGGTCGAGACGCGCTTGCGCCGTTCGCGCGCGACCAGCTCGACCTTGGCGAAGACTTCGTTGATCGCGCGCGGCTTGTCGCCGTCGGCGGGCGCGGCGGAGATGAAGAGCAGCGGCGCGTATTCCAGATACTTCAGCGCGTCGCGCACCTGCTGGGCGTAGACCTTCTGGTCGACCGGCGGCTTGCCGTCGGTGCGCGCCGTGGTGACGAGATCCCACTTGTTGATGACGATGATGACCGAGCGGCCGCTCTCGTGCGCATAGCCGCCGATGTTGGCGTCGATGCCGGTGACGCCTTCGGTCGCGTCGATGACAAGCAACGAGACGTCCGCCGCTTCGAGGTGCTTGCGCGCCATGATGACCGAGAGCTTCTCGGCCATGAGCTTGGTCTTGCCCTTGCGGCGGATGCCGGCCGTATCGACGAAGCGGAAGAGATGGCCCTTGCGCTCGACGATCTCGTCGACCGCGTCGCGCGTGGTGCCGGCGATGGGCGAGACGATGGCGCGGTTCGTCTCGGTCAGCGCATTCAGCAGGGTGCTCTTGCCGACGTTCGGGCGGCCGATGATGGCGACCTTGGTCTCGCGCGACTCGTACTCGCCGTGCGTGCGCTGCTTGCGGATGGGCGCGGCGTCGGCCTCGGCCTCGTCGCGGGCTTCGAGCTCGTCGTAGCTGAGCGGCTCTTCCTCGACCTCGGGCCTGTCCTCGGGCAGAACCTCGTAGACCGCGTCCAGCAGGTCGCCGATGCCATGGCCGTGCTCGGCGGAGATGGTCATGACATTGCGAAAGCCGAGCCGGCGGAAGTTCTGCGCCGCGTTCTGCATCTCGACGTTGTCGATCTTGTTGACCGCGAGAAAGGTCGGCTTGCCGCCGCGAAGGAGCAGCCGGGCGAGCTCCATGTCGGGCGAGGCCAGCTCCGTGCGGCCGTCGACGACCATGACCACGGCGTCGGCCTCTTCGAGCGCGACCTGCGCCTGGCGGAAGATCTCGCTGGGGATCAGGGCCTCGTCGTCCGGCACGACGCCGCCGGTGTCGACGATGCGGACGTCGCGACCGGCCCACTCGATCTGGCCGTAGATGCGGTCGCGGGTGATGCCGGGCTCGTCGCCGACGATGGAGCGGCGGGAGTCGGTAAGGCGGTTGAAGAGCGTGCTCTTGCCCACGTTCGGCCGGCCGCAGATGGCGACCAAGGGTAGCGCCTTCGACGCCGCATGCTCGAGCGTGACCGACTGCTGCAGGGCCAGCAGCTCCGCCTCGCGCCAGTCGTCCTCGGGCGTCGCGGGCTTTACGATGCGTCCGGTGCGGGCCGTCCCACGGGGAGCCTTGGGTTCGGGAATCTTTGCCGAGTTGCGGCCTACGCCTTTTTCTTCTTCGCGGTAGGCGATGGTCTTCTTGGCTTCGAACTCCGGCGAGCGGCGGGAGACGAACTTCTTCGCGCCCTCCTCGGCTGCCTTGGTGGCGATGACTTTGCGCTTCTTGGGGGCAACGCCGCCGATGCGCGTCGCACCGGTCGTCGGCGTGGACTTCGGCGAACGACCCTTCTTCGGCCGCGTGCTCGCCTGCCGGTGCTTCTTGCCTAATCTTTTCTTATCGTCCTTCTTCACTGCCATCGAACTTCACCTGTGTGCCTCGCGCGCGACAAACGCTGCGCGGAAACTTTCCTGAACTCTTTATTATAAGAAGCTGCGGGCGTTCGTGCCGCGCTGTAGGGCGGATTCCGTAAGTATGCCCAATCTTCTGGACACGTTCGCTAAATCTTCGCGTCCCCAGCTATCATCTGTGTAGTGTCCACCGCCCCGACTGTCGCGCCGCCTATCCCGTCCAAGCTGCCTACGCTGCGTGAGTTCTTCGCGCCGGGCGGCTTGCTGTCGAAGTCGTCGCTGGCCTTCGAGCATCGCAAGGGGCAGTACGAGATGGCCCAGGCCGTTGAAGCGGCGTTCAACGATAAGCGGCACTTGATCGTGGAAGCGGGGACAGGGACGGGGAAGACCCTGGCGTATCTGCTGCCGGCGCTGCGGTTTGCGCGGGAGCGACAGCAGCGGGTGATCCTCTCGACCGGGACCAAGAACCTGCAGGAGCAGCTTTACTTCAAGGACATCCCGTTCCTGGAGTCGATCCTCGGGCCGCTGAAGGTCTGCTACATGAAGGGCCGGGCGAACTACCTGTGCAAACACAAGCTGTACGCACTCCGCGACAGTCCGCTGCTCAGCGGGCTGGAGGAGATCGACCAGTTTCATCAGATCGCGGTGTGGGAGAAGACGACCGAGACGGGCGACCGCGCGGAGTTGTCGCATCTGCCGGAGAGTTCGCCGCTTTGGTCGAAGCTGGATGCGCGGACCGAGGCTTGCCTGGGCCAGTCGTGCCCGGATTGGGAGCCTTGCTTTGTGACCGCGATGCGGCGCAAGGCGCTTGAGTCCGACCTCATCATCGTCAATCATCACCTGTTCTTCGCCGATCTGAATATCAAGCAGCAGGCCGCGGGCGCGCCGGACGCGGGCATTCTGCCGGAGGCCGCGGCGGTGGTCTTCGACGAGGCGCACGAGCTGGAGGATGTCGCGAGCAACTACTTCGGCATCGGGCTGACGAACCAGCGATTCGACGAGCTGGCCCGCGATACGGAGACGATGCTGCGGGCGAAGCAGGCCTCGTCGAGCTCCATCGAGTCGGCGACGAACATCCTGCGCGAGCGATCGCGGATGTTCTTCGCGGCGCTGCCTACTGAGGGGCAGCCGATTGGGCGGATGCCCTTCGAGCATCGCGAGTATTTCCTGGAATCCGACGGCGATGCGTATCTCGGCGCGCTGAACGCGCTGCAGCGGCTCGAAGGCGAGCTGGAGCATGTGAAGAACGTCGACGAGACCAAGGGGCTGATCAAACGCACGGCGGATATTCGTGCGCACCTGAAGTTTCTGCTGGAGTCGGACGATCCGAACACGGTCTTCTGGATCGAGCGCCGGGCGATGGGCGGCGTGCGCAACTTCGCGCGCGGAGCGACTCAGCAGGCGTACAACACGCAGTTGCAGGCGACGCCGATCGACGTGTCGGCGCTGCTGACCAGCTCGCTGTTCGACGCGTACTCGTCGGTGGTGCTGACCTCGGCGACGCTGACGGTCTCGGGCGGCTTCGACCATGTGACCAAGCGGCTGGGGCTCGCGCTGGCGCGGGAGCTGGTCGTGCCCAGCCACTTCGACTACGGCAAACAGGCGCTGCTCTACCTGCCGCCGAATATGCCCGATCCGCGCGAGCCCGACTTCGTCAACCACGCGGCCGAACGCATTCGCCGCGTGCTGGAGATTACGAAAGGCCGCGCGTTTTGTCTTTTCACCAGCTATCAGCAGATGCGCGCGATGCACGACCGTATGCTGGCCGAGCTGCCCTATCCGCTGCTGCTGCACGGGACGGCGCCGCGCCACGTGCTGCTGCAGCAGTTTCGCGATACGCCGAACGCGGTGCTCTTCGGCACGAGCAGCTTCTGGCAGGGCGTGGACGTGCAGGGCGAGCAGCTCTCGTGCGTCATCATCGACCGGCTGCCGTTCGCGGTGCCGTCGGACCCGATCGTGAAGGCTCGGATGGAGGCGATCGAGGCGGCGGGAGGCAAGCCGTTCTTCGACCTGCAGATACCATCGGCGGTCATCACGCTGAAGCAGGGCTTCGGCCGGCTGATCCGGTCGCTCGACGACCGCGGCGTGCTGATGCTGCTCGACCCGCGCATCCAGCGGCAGCGCTACGGAAAGATCTTCATGGACTCGCTGCCGCCGTACAGGATGACCCAGAGCATCGAGGATGTGGAGCGGTTCTTTGCGCCGGTGACCGGCAAGGCTTAAGGGCGGCTTCGGAGGAAAGTTCGTGCGCCGCTCCTCGAACGCAGGTCCTTCGCTTCGCTCAGGATGACAGCTCATTGGGGTCAATTTTAGTTGACACTTTGCACTGCAAAGTTTAGCTTTACATTGCAAAGTAAGTTATCAAGCCTATCGATTCGGGTAGGTAGCGCTAGTCCTGTCTTCATTCACTTTGCATTGCAAAGTAAATCACCTAAGGAGATTCCACTATGAGCAGCTTTGTCACACCTCCGCCGCCGCTGAAGTCCAACATTGTGCGTACCTTTTCGCTGGGAGGAAAGTTCTTCATTATCCTGATGCTCGCGCTGGTGATGAGCATCTCGGGTTTTTTCATCGAAAGCCTCACCACCGAACGCGCCAGCATTCATGGGGTACAGCAGGCGTCGGAGAGCGCGCCCGCGCAGCCGGAGAGGCTCTTCGGGGTGGAGCTTGCGGACTCCTACCGGGCGATCCATCGCTCGCTGCACTACATTACGCTGTTCCTCGGGCTGGTCTTTCTGACATATTTTCTCTTCGAGGTGATGACCGGCAGGAGCGTCCACCCGGCGCAGTACGCGCTGGTGGGGGTGGCGCAGACGATCTTCTATTTGCTGCTGCTTTCATTTGCCGAACACCTGGGCTTCGACCTCAGCTTTCTGATCGCCGGCGGCTGCACGGTGGGGTTGTTCGCGATTAATACGCATTGGCTCTTCCATAGCCGGAAGCTCGGGATGCGGGCGCTGGGGGTGTTTACGCTGCTATACGCGTTTATCTACGTGCTGCTGAGGGTGGAGGCGTACGCGCTGCTGGTGGGGGCGGTGGCGAGCTTCTTCGCGGTCGCGGCGGCGATGTACGTCACGCGGAATGTGGATTGGTATGGCGAAGGGGCTCCGGTCGCTGCCGCCACGGCCGCAGGCGGGCGCGACTCGTGGCTGGATTGATTGTTGTGCGCCCCGCCGCGCGCGATGGAAGGCGCGGCGGGCTGCACCTTCCAACGTGCCTCTTTTCAGACCGGGCCGATTCGGTTGTTATCGCAGCGACGCCATGACCGGCCTTTTCTCGGGCAGCGCGAGAGTCAGGGCCATGGCTGCCCAGTTGGTGGCGGCGGCGGAGATGAACTGGTCGTACTTGTGGGGGAAGCCGGCGTCGGACCAGGGCTGGAAGCCGAGTGCCCGGGTCTGAACGTACCAGGATCCGTCGGGCTGCTGGTGGCTGAGCAGCCACTTCATCCCGCGCTGGTAGGCGGGGTCGGAGACGGCCATGCCCGCGGTGTGCAGGGCGACCAGGCTCTTGCCGGTGGCGTAGGCGGAGCTGTCCATGGAAGGCAGATCGGACCAGCCGCCATCGGGCTTCTGGGCGGACTTCAGCTCCTGCACGGCGCGCAGCAGCGCGGGCTTGTTGGTGCCGGCCCAGGCCAGGCCGGAGACGCGCCAACTGCGGTCGTCGTTGTTGTAGGACTTGGCGGTCGCGAGCCACGCCGCGCCCAGGGCGATGGATTTGCGATAGACGGCGGCATCGGTCTTCGGCGCGTAGAGCTGCAGCCCGCGCAGCGAGAGCGCGGTCTGGCCGGTGTAGTTGAGGCAGAGGGGCTGGCGACCGTCGCCATGCGGCTGCTGCCACTCGCCGTTGGGCTTCTGCCTCCAGAGGATGTGCATCGCAGCGGCGTCGGTGTCGAGGTTGGGCTTGTAGCCCTCGGCGTCCAGACCGAGGAGGATATAGGCCATCACGTTTTCGCTGAAGTTGTCTTCGACGGGCAACAGGAAGCCCTGATGCAGGATGTCGCGCGCCTTGGCGAGGGCATCGGCGTTCACGTGGAGCTGGCTTGCGGCTGTCTGCTCGTCCACGGCGAAGCCCTGTTTGCGGGCCAGGGACATGGTCATGGCGGTCAGGTTGTTGTTGTGGCAGGAGACGCAGCCGGAGTTCTTGGCGAAGTTGGCGTCGGCGCGCTGCAGCAGAGGCAGGCTACTCTGGACGGCGGGGCGCAGCTCGCTGGTGAAGCGCGCGGGCAGCACAGCCGCGTGGGGCTGGCCGGGCTTCGCGCCGATGGAGACGAGGTAGTCGACGATGGGGGTGTGCCCATGCTGCATCGCCATGTCGAGGACGGTCATGCCGGAGTCGCCGGAGTGCTCGTGCAGGCTGTGTGCGTTTACGTCCGAGCCGCCCGCGACCAGGAGCTTGATCGCATCGAGCGACAGGACGTCCGAGGCGGCGGCGTAGAGCAGAGCGGTGCGACCGGAGCCATCCGGGAGCTTCGGGTCCGCTCCATGCGCGAGCAGCAGCCTGATCGATGCGGCGTCGTCGAGGAAGGCGGTGTCCTGGAGCGTGCTGGTGTAGATGCCCTTGTCTTCGAAGGTCTTATCGGCGGCCTTCAAACCGTCGAGCTTCGCGACCGTGAGATCGACGCAGCGGCGGCACTCCATGATGATGTTCATCACGAGGATGGGTTCGGCGTCGCCGCGTAGCTTCGCGCCGCGGTCGAGCAGAAGTTCGAAGCTGGCCGCATCGCCGGCGGTCGCGGCTTCGAGCAGGGCGGAGGATTGGCCGCCAGGCCGTTCGTTGCGGTTCGGATCGGCGCCGTGGTCGAGCAGCAGTTTGACTGTCGCGACGGCTCCGGGCCGCCGGGCGGCGATCATCAGCGGCGTGCGGAAGTCGGCCGAACGCGCGTTCACGTCGGCTCCGTGGGCGACGAGCACGGCGGTCTTGTCGAACTCGTGCGCGGCCCACATGAGCGCGGTCGCGTCCTCGTCGTTGCGCAGATTCGGATCGGCGCCCAGCTTCAGCAGTTGGTCGAGCGTCGCGGCGCCGGTGTAGAGGACGGCGTACATGAAGGGCGTCGAGCCCTCTGGACCGCGCGCGTTCAGCAGGGCAGGCGTGGCCGAGACGAGTTTCAGGAAGGCGGGCAGTTGGTTGTCGCGCAGCAGATCGACGGCGGCGATCGCATCGGGGTTGAGGGGCTTCGGTTCGGCCTCGTTCGAAAGGCTGTCGGGCCAGTCGGCGCCCTGGTCGATCCAGCGCCTGAGCAGGTCGACCTGCTCGGCGGTCAGGGGCTTGTCGGGCGGCATCGGCGGTCCGAACTGGCTGTCGCTGACGCGATGAAAGAGCATGCTGTTGGCGCTGTTTCCGGGCACGACGCGGCGGGTGAACGCTTTCATCGCCGAACTCTTGCGGTCGAGCCTCATGCCGCCGCTCTGCTTGGTCGCACCGTGGCAGCGAACGCAGTTCTGCCGCAGAATCGGCTGGATGTCGTGGGCGAAGTCGATCTTCTCCGTCGTCTGCTCGCTCGCGGACCGCGCGCTGGCCGGGGTGACGAAGCGGCTCCAGCAGCTTGCAAGGCCCAGCGCCAATACGGTGGAGAGGGAGAGGACGGACGTCAACTCGAAGCGTTTCTTCATGGGAACCCCTACGATGAATCCGCGGCAGCGGCTACCGCCATGCTCTTCGGCGGTCTCTTCGAAAGCAGTCTGGATCGGGGCCCGATGGTGACCAAAGACTAGCGGCTCGCTCTGGGGGTGTCAATCGATTCTGTAACTTACCTCTCAAATGGGTGCGCCGCTCCAAAGGCCGCGCAGGACCGGTAGAATAGAGCAGAGTTCATGGGACGCAACCTTTACATACTCGCCGGCACGCTGTTTCTCTTTGCTCTGGTGGCCTTTGGGCTGTCGGTGTCGAACGTTGCGCAGCAGCCTGGGTCGCCGGGCGACGCTTCGCTGTGGCGGACGATGGGCCTTGGGTTCTTCGTGCTTTCGATGGTGATTGCGCTGGGCGGCATCTTTTCAACGCTGTTCGAGCAGGCGGAGCGGCGGGCGGAAGAGGCCCGTGCGGCGCGCCGTCGCAAGCCCTGAATCCTTCCTGCCGCGACCCGGCCCGGCCGAAACCGCTACAATAGAGGTTTAGCTGGCAGCAGAAGGGAAGCAGCACGCAATGTTCGAAGTCACCGTCCAGGCCGGGTTCAGCTCGGGACACTATCTCCGCAACTATCGCGGCAAGTGCGAGAATCCGCACGGCCACAACTACAAGGTCTTCGTGACGCTGGTCGGCGAGGAGCTGGACGCGACCGGTCTGCTGCTCGACTTCAAACTGCTGAAGCAGGTGATGAAGCCGACGGTCGAATACCTGGACCATTTCATGATCAACGATCTGAAGCCGTTCGACGAGGAGATCAACCCGAGCGCCGAGAATCTGGCGAAGTATTTCTACCAGCAGACGGCGCAGCAGATGATCGAGATGACCGGCGGCCGCGTTCGCGTGAAGGACTGCACGCTGTACGAGACCGACACGAGCTTCGCGCGGTACTACGAGTAAACCGCCTTATACTGTCGTGGAGGTGAGACGATGCAGATTGAATTGAGCGAAGATCTTCGACCTGCCTTGGAGAAGAAGGCAGCCGATGCAGGAATGAGCGTCGCCAGCTATGCGAATCTCATCATGCAGGAGCAGATTCTTCTCGACGCCGACGCCAGTTCACGGCGTATCGCGACGATAGACGCCTGGATTCAGCAGATGAAATCGAATGAAGCGACCTCCGGCAGAGGCGCGCAGGAATGGCGCTCCTTCATTCACGAAGGGCACGCCTATTGAGTTTCGTGCTCGACAGTTCGGTAGCGCTTAGCTGGTGCTTCAAGGATGAGCAGACTCCGGAGACCGTTGGGGTTCTGAGCATGGCGAAGACGAGGGCAATCTTCGTTCCGCCTATCTGGCATGTGGAAATGTCGAATATCCTTGGGATGGCTTTGCGAAAGGGACGACTGAATAAGGCCGAGGTGTTGGGCGCGATAGGCTTGTTCGCTGCTCTGGAGCTTCACACGGACTCAACCGTGCGTCCAACCGGTCCCGGCACGCTGGTGCCGCTTATGCAACTCCACCGTTTAACTGCGTACGATGCGGCTTATCTTGAATTGGCGCTTCGCCTCAACTTGCCTTTAGCCACACTCGATAAGCAACTCGCCGCAGCGGCTTCGAATGCGGGTGTGGCGCTTATCCTGCCGAGTTCATAGACTTATGCATTTGATCGAACTGTATAAATCCGTCCAGGGGGAGTCGAGCTTCACCGGGCTGCCGTGCATCTTCGTGCGTCTGGCGGGGTGCAACCTGCGCTGCGCGTGGTGCGACTCGGAGTACACCTTTACCGGCGGCAAGCCGTTTACGGCCGACGAGATCGTTGCGCAGATCGAAGCGCTGGCGCCGTGCAGGCTGGTCGAGTTTACCGGCGGCGAGCCGATGCTGCAGGCGCGCGAACTGCTGCCGCTGATGGAGCGTCTGCTGGCGGCGGGCTACACGCTGATGATGGAGACCTCGGGCGAGCGGGCTTTGGCGGATGTGCCGAAGGCTGTCCACAAGATCGTGGATGTGAAGTGTCCCGGCGCGGGGGCGGCTGCGTACAGTTTCCGGATGGAGAATCTCGACGCGCTGACGAAGGGCGACGAGGTGAAGTTCGTGCTGAGCCATCGCGCGGACTATGAGTTCGCGCGCGCATTTATTGCCGAGCACAGGTTGAACGAGAGAGCTGGCGGCGTGCTGCTGAGCCCTGCTTTCAGCAAGAATCCCAGCCCGCTGCGGACGGTCGAGAATGCGACGCTGGACCCGAGGACGCTGGTCGAGTGGATGATGGAAGACGGCGTGGACGCGCGGTTGAGCCTGCAGATTCACAAGTTCATCTGGGAACCGATGAAGAAGGGCGTTTAGCGGTAGCAGTGGCCCGGAAAAGAGAAGCAGATCCTTCGGCTGCGCTGCGCTCCGCTCAGGATGACAGGTGTTTGTGGCTCAGGATGACACGCGTTTGTGGCGGCTCTTTCCAGTCCATTCGAAGTGTTGTCATCCTGAGCGAAGCGAAGGATCTCCGTTTTCTTTCCATTCTGCGCTAACATCGCTCATGCGCCTTCTCTCTGCCGTTTTCCTGCTCGCTGTGTCTACGTGCGCCTTTGCGCAGGCTCCCAAGCCGATCGAGATCAAGGTTGTTATCGTCAGCATGTTCGAGCGCGGCGAGGACGCGGGCGATGTTCCGGGCGAGTTTCAGTTCTGGGTCGAGCGCCAGCATCTGGATACGGTGCTGCCGGACCCGGCGGGCTATCACCAGTTCCGGCTGAATCCGAAGACCGGCGTGCTGGGCATGGTGACGGGTATGGGCACGGCGCATGCCGCGGCCTCGATCATGGCGCTGGGGTTGGACCCGCGCTTCGACCTGACCCATGCCTACTTTCTGGTGGCGGGCATCGGCGGCATCGATCCGGCGAAGGGCTCGCTGGGTTCGGCGGTGTGGTCGGACTATATCGTGGACGGCGATCTGGCGCATGAGATCGATCCGCGCGAGGCGCCGGCGGGCTGGACGACGGGCTATCTTCCGCTGGGCAAGAAGGTTCCGTACGAGCAGCCGCGCGAAGAGCGCAATCCGGGCGACGATGGCGTGGTCTACAAGCTGAATCCGGGGCTCGTCGGCTGGGCGTTCAACCTGACGAAGGACACGCCGCTGGCCGACACCGACGGCATTCGCGAGAAGCGCATGCAATACATGCCGGATGATGCTGCGGCTCCGGCGCACCGTCCGCCGTTCGTACTTCGCGGGGACAATCTATCGGCTTCGACCTACTGGCATGGCAAGCTGATGAACCAGTGGGCGCGCGACTGGGTGAAGTACCAGACGGACGGCAAGGGCAGCTATGCGATCTGCGGGATGGAGGACACGGGCACGATGCAGTCGCTCACCTATCTCGGCAAGGCGCACAAGGTGGACATCCACCGCGTGCTGGTGCTGCGGACGGCGAGCAACTTCGACCAGCAGCCTGCGGGCATGACCGCGTCGCAGAGCCTGAGCGGGGAGAAGCTGGCGAAGTACTCGGCTTACATCCCGGCGCTCAACGCGGCGTATGGGGTGGGGCACGTAGTGGTGGATAAGCTGGTGGCGGATTGGGCGGTGACGCGGGAGCATGTGCCGGGGCAGTGAGCTTGCCGGAAACGCCTACTCCTTGGCGTAGGCGCGGTCCTTCCAGGAGACCTTGCCGCCGGTGAGCTTGCGCAGCAGCGCGTACCACTGAACGGCAAGCAGCAGGACGATGCCGATGGGGTGCAGGAATGCGCTGAGCCAGCTCTGGCGGAAGCGCGAGGCCGCGAGGATGCGGGTCAGCCATGCGGCGAAGACGCCGATCAGCGCCGCCACGATGACGAACGTGCCTGCCGGTGTGATTCCGAGGATATACATGCGGTGTTGCAGGAGGAAGAGTAAGTTCGGCGCCGCGATGAGCGCGCCGAGCGCCAACGCTCCGATGTAAAGAAACGGCACAACCTGTCCCAGCAGCAACAGGAGCGTTACCGGCACGATGCGGTTCGGGGCGGCGAGGCCTTCGGTGGCGTTCTTCGCCAGCCCCTGCCAGACCTGCGCGGCGCTGGTATACATGCGGCATTGCGCGAGCGGCGTCAGGTCGGCGAGGTCGGTGCGGTATCCGTGGTGGCGGAAGAGGCGGGGCAGCAGCAGGCCGTCGTGCATCGTCTCCTTGATCTGGGAGTGGCCGCCGGTGAAGAAGTAGTCCTCCTTCCACGCCATCAGGAACTGGCCGCAGCCGGCGGCGAGCGCGGGGTCGACGCTCGAGCGCATGCGTGCGACGGGCAGGAAGCCGAGCAGGACGAAATGGATCAGCGGCAGCAGCAGCCGTTCGAGCCACGTGCCGGTGATCTGGCGGGGGAAGCCGCTGACGAGGCCGAGCGGCTTGGTCTGGTCGGCGGAGGAGAGAAACGCGGCCATGCGGGCGACGCACTCCGGTTCGAGCCGCACGTCGGCGTCGACGAAGCAGAGGACAGGGTACGCGGCGGCGCGGGCGAGGTTCCAGCAGGCGTGCTGCTTGCCGTTCCAGCCCGCCGGCAGGATGGGGGCGCGTTCGAGGCGGACGCGCGGGTCTTCGCGGATGAGCGCCGCGACGAGGTCGCCCGTGCCGTCGGTCGAGGCGTCGTCCATGACGATGACCTCAAGTTCGACTCCGGTGCTGGCCAGCACGGAGCGTACGCAGGCCACGATGCCCGCCGCTTCGTTCCGCGCCGGGATGAGGACGGAGACGGCCGGCAGTTCGGCGTCGCCCGCGGGCGGGGGCGGCACATACAGCCGCAGGTTCACCGCGAAGAGGATCGCGGGGATGAGCGCGCAGACCAGGGCCGCGAGTGCGAGGGTGACGAGCATCATTCGGGCGCCTCGGGCAGCGGGGTGTGTTCGGCGATGTAGGGGCGCCGGCCGAGCAGCGCGGCGAGGCGTTTGCCGAGGGCGTAGAAGCCGCCTGCGCCGGCGCTGCCCTGGCGGAGCGTGGTGAAGGCGCGCGGATCGCGGGCGATGGCAACGGTCTTGAGCTCGTCCATTGCGACCAGCAAGGCGGATTCGAGCTTCAGTTGGATGTCCTGCTCGCCGGGTGCGACGTGGACGGGTTCGCCGAAGTGGAGCAGCGTCTCGGGCAGGCGCTCATCCCAGAATGGGTATTCGATGGCGAGCGGCAGCAGGGTGCAGCCGCCCTCGACCTTTGCGGCCAGGGCGGCGAGGCCGGGTTTGAAGTCGAGCGGACGCTGGCGCGGATCGGCGAAGCGCCCCTGCGGGGTGACCCAGAGGACTCCGCCGGATTCGAGGATCGCCTTACCGGTGCGGAGGAACTGGGCGGCGCCGCGCGCGGTGTGCATCTCGACCGGGAAGATGCCGATGCTCCGGAGGATGACGTAACGCTTCAGGGCGTCGGCGTCCATCGGCGCGTAGTGCCGGCGTTCGCTCATGCGTTCGGCCGCGAGCAGGACCGAGACCATGGGATCCCACCAGGAGCCGTGGTTGGCGTAGACGATGAGCGGGCGGCCGGGATGGGTGAAGCGTTCGAGGTTGCGGGCGCGGACGGCGTGGAACTGGCGGCGAAAGTATCGGCGCGCGGTGCTGCGAAAGAAGGCCAGGATGGGCCTCGAGATCGCGGGCACGGGTTGTCGGGGCGCGGCCATGGGCGGATGAGGCAAGCGTACCTTAAAGAACTCCTGCAAAGACAGATTAGAGCAGGGAGAAAGACAAACGCAGAAGCAGATTCCCTGCGGGAATGACAAACAAGGATTTGCTAGGCGTTCGCGTCCTGGTCGAGGGAGTCGGCGGCGATCCAGCCGGACATCATGACCATGGGCATGCCGGGGCCGGGGTGGGCTGCGCCGCCCGCGAGGTAGAGGCCGGGCATCTCCTTGCTGCGGTTGGCGGGTTTGAAGGCGCCGTTGAAGACGCCGTGGCTGGAGATGCCGTAGATGGCGCCGTTCAGCACGCGGTAGCGGTCGTGGATGTCCTGCGGGGTCAGGGCGGACTCGTAGACGATGCGGTCCTCGATGTCGGGCATGCCGCCTGTGCGCTTCAGCTTGTCGAGAATCACCTGGCGATAGGCCGGGAACATCTGCTTCCAGTCGTGGTGCGGACGCAGGTAGGGCGTGTGGACGAGGACGTAGAGCGCTTCGCCGCCCTCCGGGGCGCTGCTCGGGTCTGTCTGCGACGTCGCCGCGAG
This sequence comes from Granulicella rosea, assembly GCF_900188085.1. Classification (GTDB taxonomy): domain Bacteria; phylum Acidobacteriota; class Terriglobia; order Terriglobales; family Acidobacteriaceae; genus Edaphobacter; species Edaphobacter rosea. The sequence goes on along the minus strand of NZ_FZOU01000004.1, from coordinate 22,969 downwards.
GTAGCAGGTGGGGTCGGGCGCGGGTTCGCCCTTGTCGTAGATGGCGTGGAACTCCTCGTGCGGGTCGCGGGAGAAGACGAAGTCGTGGTGGGCGAGGTGGTCGTAGCGCTTGTTGAGTCCGAGGTAGAGGACGACGCCGGAGCAGGCGGCCTCGTAGCTGCGTTTGTGCTCGAACTCGCGGGCGACCGGGCCGCCGATCAACTCCCGATGCGTGCGGACGGCGTCGGAGTTCGAGACGACCGCGTCGAACGTGTGGACGACGCCGCGTGTGGTGACGAGGCCGGTGACCTTGCCGCCGTGGCCGGTCAGGGGCGAGCCGTCCGAGAGGATCTTCGCCACGTCGGCGCCGGTGTGGAAGGTGACGCCGAGTTCGGTAGCGAGTTTGACCAGGCCTTCGGGCACGGCGCGTGTGCCGCCCATCGGGTACCAGATGCCTTCTTCCATCTGCATGTGGCCGATGGCGCAGAGGATGGCGGGCGAGGCGTCGGGGCTGGAGCCGACGTACTGGACGAAGTGGTCGAGCATCTGCGCGGTGTTGGCGTCGGGGATGTTCTCGCGGATGACCTCGGAGACGGTCTTGCCGAGACGCATCCGCATGACGTCCCTGAGGACGTTGAGGTCGAAGGCGCCCTTGACGTCCATGGTGTCGCGCATGGAGCCGATCGACCGCCAGAAGAAGAAGCGGTCGGAGATGGAGTGGAGCTGCTCGGACTGTTCGAGGAACCTGAGGTAACCGGCGCCCATCTTCGGCCAGATGGCTTCGAGCGATGCAGCCATCTCGCGGGCGTTGTCGCGCAGGTCGATGACCTTGCCGTCCTCGAAGAAGCAGCGCCACTGCGGGTCCAGCCGGACCATGGGGACATAGTCCTCCATCTTCCTGCCGGCCTCTTCAAAGACCTTGCGCAGGACAGAAGGCTGGATGAGGATGGTCGGACCCATGTCGAAGCGGAAGCCCTTCTCGCGGAGCTGCGCGGCCTTGCCGCCGAGCCAGGGGTTCTTCTCGAAGACCGTGACCTTATGGCCGCGCGCGGCGAGGGTACATGCCGCTGCCAGACCCGCCAGACCGCTTCCGATGACGCCTACGTTCTTGTTGCTCTGCATGTTGCTCCTTGTGTTGTGTGGCTAAACAGTGCGAAGGCCCAGGGCTGAAGCCCTGTTCACGTCCGGAGTTTATTCCTGGGCTTAAGCCCCAGGCTTCCACCGAAGGCTCTCACCTGAGCTTTCGGGCCGCGTCGATCATGCGGCGCAGGCCGGCCCAGCGCTCGGCGCGGGTGGGGGCGTGGCTCATCTGGATGACGCCTTCGAACATCCCGGCGTGGGTCTTCGTGGTGGGCGCGTAGTGTTGGAGGCTCTTGCCGCGGCGGGTGAGTACGCTCTTCGCGGCGGTCATTTCGAGCAGGCCCTCTGGGCCCCGCGTGACGCCGTAGCCGCTCGCGCGCCGCCCGCCGAAGGGGATGCGCGGGTCGGCGGTGGGTACGATGAGGTCGTTGATCAGGATCGTACCCGCGGTAAGCCTCTCACTCAGCCTGAGCGCGGCGGCCTCTTCGCCGAAGATCGCGGCCGTGAGGCCGAAGGGGCAGGCCTGCTGGGCTTCGAGGACGGCCTGCTCGTCGGGGCAGGGGATGACGGTGAGGATCGGGGCGAAGATGTCGGTGCGCGCGACGCGCATGGCGGGCGTGCCGTTCAGTATAAGGATGGGGCGGAGGAAGATGGCGTCGGCGTCTCGCTGTGCCTCTCCTTGCCAGACCTCGGCGCCGTGGAGCTTTGCGTCGGCGAGGAGGTCGCGCAGAAGCTGGCGTTTGGCCGGGTCGGTGTAGGGGATGCCTTCGATCTTGGCGAACTCGGTGCGGATCGCGGCGAGCAGAGGCTCGTGCTGACTCCTCTCGGGAGAGCCGACGAGCAGGAGGCGGCGCGGCGCCATGCAGGTCTCGGAGCCGTTGAGGCGCATGCCGAAGGCCAGCGCCTGGGCGAGGCGGGCGGGGTCGGCGGTGGGCAGGGCGATGACGGCGTCCGAGCCGGACGCCTCGACGATGCAGGGGGTGAGGGTCTCGGCGGCGGCGGCCAGCACGCTGCGGGCGGCCTGGGCGGAGCCGGTGAAGACGATCTTGTCCGGGCTGGCGGCGAGTTCCTGCAGCGAGGCTTCGACGGCCTCGTCCGTGACGCGGAGCAGGCCCTCGGGCAGACCGGCGTGTTCGAGCGTGGCGGCGAAGACCTCGGCGACGGCCCGTCCGCCGCGTCCGGGCTTCCAGACGACGGCGTTTCCGGCGGCGAGCGCCTGCAGCGCCTGAACGCCGGGGAGGAAGAGCGGGTAGTTCGCCGGGCCGATGATCAGGACGACGCCGAAGGGCGCGCGGTAGACCTCGCTCGAGACGCCGGCGAGCCAGAAGGGCAGGCCGGCTCGGCCGAGTCTCTTTGGTTTCAAGAGCCGGGCGGCGTTCGATTCCAGAAACCTGCAGCCGGCAAGCAGCGGTAGCACCTCTGCGGCGAGCGTGTCCGCCTGGGTTCGGGCGAGCGTGGCGGGGATGGCCTCGACGAGGTTTGCGGTATTCCGTGCGAACAGGCCCCGTGCGATCTTCAGCACACGCAGGCGGTGCGAGACAGGCAGCGCGGCCCACGAGCGCTGCGCGAGGCGCGCGTGGGCATTGAGGTCGACCTCGGTACAGTCCGTCGTTATGGTGGCGGAGTTCATCTCGATGCGGCGGTCTCCGAAGTACTCTCTGCCGGGCGGTAACCCATGACGGACATCTGTCTCAAGAGGCTGCTCCAACCAGGGAGATGCCCCGCATCGGGTTGCTCTGCGGCTCCCACTGGGGCTCTATCTCCAGGTCTTCGAGCAGCAGGCGCGAGGTGATGCGTGCGCTCTCGAAGATGACCGGAAGACCGGAGCCGGGGTGCGTGCCGCCGCCGACGAGGTACATCTGGTCAATGTCCTCGAAGCGGTTGTGCGGGCGAAGGTGCAGCATCTGGTCGAGCGAGTGCGCCATCGAAAACGTCGCGCCCTTATAGAGATCGAAGTCGGCAGCCCAGCCCGACGGGGTAAGAATCTTCTCCGTGCGGATACGGCCTTCGAGGCCGGTGATGCCGATCTTCTCCATCTGCCGGATGGCGAGCTCGCGGAAGCGTGGCGTCTCCCTGGCCCAGTCGACCTTGTCGGATTCATGCGTGACGGGCAGCAGGACGTAGAGCGTGCTCTGCCCGGCGGGCGCCAGCGTCGGGTCGGTGACGCTGGCGTTCTGGACATAGAACGACGGTTCGGCCGAGAGCTCGTGCAGCTCCTCGATATCGCGCAGGTTCTGTTTGTAGTTCTTTTCGAGATAGATGGTGTGGTGCGAGACGTCGTCGTAGCGGCCGTCGATGCCGAGGTACATCATGAAGGTCGAGCAGGAGTACTTCTTCTTCGCCAGCCGCTCGTCGGTCCATTTGCGACGGGCGGAGTTCGGCACCATGCGGCGCATGGCTCCGGCGAAGTCCGCGTTGACGACCACGGCGTCGGCGGACAGGGTGTGGTTCGCGGTCTTGACGCCGACGGCCTTGCCGCGTTCGACCATGACGCGCTCGACCGGCTCGTCGAGCAGGAATTCGACGCCCAGCTCCTCGGCGATGCGCGCCATCGCCCGCGTCACCGAGCCGCAGCCGCCGGTGGGGTGAAAGACGCCGTGCTCGTACTCCAGGAAGGACAGGATCGAAAAGAGGCTGGGACAGCGGAACGGACTCATGCCGAGGTACTTCGACTGGAAGCTGAAGCCGAGGCGGATGCGTTCGTCCTGAAAATGCGTCTGCAGGTCGCCGTCGAGCGACTTCCAGGGCGCGAGCAGCGGCAGCAGCTTCAGCATGTCGGGCTTGGCCAGGTCGCGCCAGCTCTCGAAGGGGCTTTGCAGGAAGGGCAGAAATTTGGCGAGCTTGTTGCGATTGTGGTTCAGAAACTGGTGAAAGCGGCGTGCGTCCTCGGGCGAGATGGCGGCAATGGCCTGCTCCATGCGTTCGACATTGGGCGTGGCGAGCAGCTCGCCGCCGGCGCCGAAGACCAGCCGGTACTGCGGGTCGAGCCGCGTCATGGGAACCTCGCGGTCCAGGTCGTAGCCCGCTGCGGCGAAGATCTCCTTCAGCACCTGCGGATAGAGGAAGAAGGTTGGCCCGGTATCGAACTTGAAGCCGTCCCGTTCGATGGTGGAGGTGCGTCCACCGACCTGGCCGCGTTTTTCGACGACCGTCACCTTTACGCCCGATTTGGCGAGCAGCACGGCGGCCGCCAGCCCGCCGGGACCTGCCCCTACAATGACCGCACGACGATCCTGCTTCTTCATCAAAACGTTACGCCCCCGCAACCGACAGTTCCAACTTAGCTGAATCTAGATGAAGAGATGCCGGATCGCGCCTCCGAGTTGAGGCGCTCTTCCGTCCGGTCAATCTTCGAACGGTACAACTTGGGTTGACTCAATCTACGCGAAAAAAAACCGGTTCGCAGCAGGTAAAGCGGGCAGGCGGTATTCTTAGTCGTCTGGAGTGCATACCGTTTTGAACCTGCTCGTACTTTCGTCCCACCGCGGCGACGCCGCTTTTTCGCTTGGACTCGCGATGCCGCAGTGGCTGGCGTCGCGGCATCGCGTCACCGTCCTGAACGTGTTTACCCGCAGCCTCCATGCACCTTACTCGGATGCGGATACGGTCCACGAGAACGACCGGCTGGCCTATATATCGTCCATCCGCCGGAAGGAAGACGAGCAGCTTTTGAAGGCGATTCCCGGCCTCGCGATGGTCGACTTGAATATGAAGGATGCTCCGATCCGGCTGCACTGCGAGGGCGGGCTCGTTCATTCCATGGAGTCGAGCGCGGAGGACACCGCCATACCGAAGATTCGAAAGGCGCTGGCGAAGCTGGCCGCCGAGCCGCGCGCGTTCCACGCGGTTCTGCTGCCGCTGGCGCTGGGCAACCACGTCGACCACCGCGTGGTGCGCGATGCGGGGCTGGCGTATCTCGCCGAGAGCCAGCCGGGGCTGGCCTATGCGCTCTACGAAAATCTTCCGGCGTCTTCGGAGGACCGGGTTGAGGCCTCCGACGGTCTGACGCCCGTGGTGTATCCCGGCAAGGCCAGTGACGCGGCCGAGTGGAAGCGGCGCGTGTCGCAGCTTTACGCTTCGCAGATCGAGGCGGCGGACGCGGAGGCGATCGCCGCGCGCGCCGTTCGTCTGGGCGGAGAGCGGGTGTGGGGGAACGCGGCGTGGACGGCGGCAGGACTCTAGCGGCTGGCTTATCGTCGTACGCAAAAAAACGGCGTCGGCTTTTTCCGAGGCCGACATTCGCGGGAAAAACGGCGAATTCTGTCCTGAGGCGTACCCCGGAAGCTAATGGCATCGTGGGGAATCCCACAAAAGGTGTGGATGAGTTTCCTACTCTTTCGTCACCCGCGCTGCTAGCCTTTGTCCAGTTGGATACGTTGGACGCTTTGTAAGCTGATACACGGGCGGGCTGCATTTTGCCGCCGCGGGTTCAGAAAGCGACGCCGGCGGGGAAGTCTGGGCTTGGCACACACGATGGATAGTAACGACAATCCGGAGCAGGCGGGCTTCACCCCGCTCTCGACGCCGCCGCTGCAGGGACAGGGAAATACGGCGACTCGCGCGGTGGTGGAGGCGGTCTTCCGTCATCGCCGGGCGATCGAGTGGACGGCTGGCGCGGTCATGGCCGTCACGCTGCTCTATGTGCTCTTCTGCCCGCGGGCCTATCAGTCCGAGATGAACATCCTGGTGCGCAATGCGCGGCCGGACTACCTGCTCTCGCCTGAGCGGAACACCAATAACACCGCGCCGCCCGAGGTCACCGAGGAGAAGATCAACTCCGAGATCGAGGTGCTGAAGTCGAAGGATGTGGCCGACGCGGTGGTCGACCCGAACTGGCCGTCGAAGCCGCTGGCCGAGCGCACGCCGTCCGAGATCAAGGCGCATGAGAAGGCCGTGCTGAGCTATGGCAAGCACCTGGCGGTCGAGGCGCTGCGCAAGTCGAACGTCATCCACGTCAGCTTCACGGCGTCTTCGCCCGCAGTCGCGACCGAGACCGTCAACCGGCTGCTAGGCGCCTTCCTCGCCAAGCAGCGCGAGATCGAGCGGTCGACCGGCGCGTCGCGCTTCTTCGACACTGAGGCCCAGCGCTACAAATCCGAACTGGACGAGGCGCAGCGGCAGCTCGCCGGATACCAGCAGGCGAACCAGATGGTCTCGCTGACGGACAAGGAAAACACGCTGCAGCAGCAGATTACAGGGCTCGAGGAGGCGGTTCGCTCGACCCAGGTGCAGATCGACGAGGCGACCAACCGGCTGGCGAACGGCAACGGCCAGTTGAAGTCGATGCCGTCGCGCATGAGCACCACCGAGCGCAGCATCCCGAACACCTACTCGGTCGAGCAACTGACGACGCTGCTGGCGAACCTGCAGAATCAGCGGACCGCGTTGCTGGTGAAGTTTCTGCCCACTGACCGGCTGGTCGAGGAGCTGAACAAGCAGATCGCCGACACGAAGGCCGCGCTGCAGACCGCCACCGATGCCAAGGGCGCCGAGAACACCACCGACGTCAATCCGGTCTACCAGCAGGTGAAGTCGTCGGTGACGGCGACCAGCACGGAGCTGCGCGCGCTGCGCGGACGGCTGGTGGATCAGACCGCACAGCTCGACCGGTTGAAGGCGACGCTGGTGAATATCGAAGGCTCGACCGTCGACTACACGACGCTGCAGGCCAAGGTGACCGAGCTGCAGGGCAACTACCAGCTCTACTCCCAGAAGCGCAACGAGGCCGAGATCGCCGACGCGATGGACCAGCAGAACCTGGTCAACGTCGCGGTGGCCGAGCGGCCGACGTACCAGGCGAAGGCCTATCGGCCGGAGCCTCTGCTGAACCTTGCGCTGGGCACATTCACCGCGATCTTCCTGGCTGCCTGCGTGGCGTTCTTCGCCGAGATGGGACGCGATACCGTCGCCGCTCCGTACGAGCTGGAGATGCTGACGCGGATTCCGGTGCTCGCGACCGTGCCGTTCGTCGCTGCGGAGAGCTATGGGCATTACCCCCCGTCGCGCCCGTCGCCGGCGCCTTTTGACGGAGGCCCGGGAGGCGGGTCTGGCGGCGGGTTTCCGCACCTCTCCGACTTGTCGGGCGCGCGACCGGCCTTTGCTGCTGGCTTCGGTCTTCAGATGTCCAGCGATGTTCCTGCAGCTCCGGAGCCCGCTCTTACGACCGAGGATGTCGCGGTCGAGACGGATCGGATCGAGGCGGCTGTCCCTTTCGTGCATGTTCCCGAGCCTGAGTTGCAATCTCCGAAGGAGTCCCCGATGCTCGATTTCCTGAAGCCGAAGCCGGCGCCATCCATCGTCCCCGAACCGGTCGCCGAACGAGGCGCGACCTTCGCCCCGATCGAGCCGATGGAGCCGGTCGCACACAGCGCCGCGCCGCTGCGGTCGTCGATCCGGACCGCGAACGACACGCGTCCCGCGTTGCCGATGGCCCGTATGGTCGCGGTGGAAGAGCCGGTCGTGGAATCGATCGCCATTCAGGCTGTGCCGGCAGTTCAGCCTGCGCCATTCCTCGCGCCGATCGAGCCGCGCGAGCCGGTGGCTCATTCCGCCGCTCCGCTGCGCGCCGAGGTTCTGTCGGCGTTGCAGGCGGCGCCCGAGGTTGCTCCGGCCGTCATCGCCGCGCCGGTTGTCGCCGCGCCTGTGCTTCCGCCCGTCGAGGAGGACAAGTACCCGGAGATTCACTTTGTCGCTACGCCTCGTCCCGCTCTACGGGAGGAGACAGCGGATTCGGCCGCCTCGGAGAGCGAGCCGCGCCATCGCACCGGGCGTCTGGCCGCGGCGCGGGAGAGCGTGCTGGGCGACCGTGCGCGGCTTTCGCCGTCGCAGCGCGCCCAGCGGACGCGTCCCGAGACGACGCGCGACCGGTACGGCCGCCTGACCTATGTGACGTACACCGCCGATGGTCTGGAGCGGCGCGAGCAGTCGAAGCATGAGTAAGGGTTGTTGAGTAAGGCCGTTCGGATAGGCCAAGGCTGCAGCCTTGGCGCTCAGGCTGGCGGATGAGCGGGCTTTAGCCCCTGGGGTATGTATCCGATCGGATAGAAGTGCAGACGCAGATCCTCTACGAGGATGACAAACGAGAAGTGACGGCAAGCAAGAGATGCAGGAAAGGAGGAGGCCTTGATCGCGACGCAAAGCAATACGGTTCCAGCTTATGAGGGCCTTCTCTACACGGTCTTCCAGCAGCTTCGGCAGAATGCGCGCCACGGGCTTGTGGTGGCGCTGACCTCCGCCAATCCGGGCGAGGGCGTGACGCACTCGATTCAGGCGCTGACCGCGGGGCTGGGCAAGGACTCGCTCGCACGGACGCTGTCGGTCGACTCGCGCCGTCTGCGGGCGCTGACAGCCGATCCCGGGTCGCTGGTCGATCTGTGCGAGCCGATCGGGCCCTCGATCTTCGAGCTGGTCAGGACCTCGGCGCGGTCCGGCCCGCATTCGTGGGAGTCCTGGCAGTATCGGCAGGATTGCGTGCAGCAGCTTCGCGCGGCATTCGACTATGTGCTGATCGACTGCCCGTCGCTGCGCGAGGCCGGCGACGCGCTCTCGCTTGCGCCGTTCGTCGACGGCGTGATCATGGTCGTCGAGGCGGACAAGACCCGGCGGGACCAGATTCTGCACGCGGAGAAGACGATCGAGTTCGCCCGGGGAAATCTGATCGGGCACATCTTGAATAAGCGGAATTACCTGGTGCCGGATTGGATTTATCGGCGGTTGTAGAACTTCTTGAAACAAGCAACGGCAACAACAGATACGGGGTTCCTTCCTCTTCGGCAAGCTCAGGGTCAGGTTGACGAGCTTGACGGGGGTCCCGGCGAAAACGATCCGACTATGAACGTCAAACGACTCCCAATCCGGCTGCTTCTAATTCTCCTGCTGACTCTCGCCGGAATGCGGGCGTTCGCGCAGACGCCCGACCTCACGCTGCAGACGCGTCCGCGCTATGCCCTGCGCGCGGGCGACACCGTCACCTTCGACTATCGCTACACACCGGAGTACAACCAGACCGTGACGATTCAGCCGGATGGCTTCGTCAACCTGAACATCGTCGGCGATATGCGGCTGGCCGGAATGACGCTCGACCAGGTGCATGCGCTGGTGGTGGAGCGGGCGAGCGCGCGGCTGAACAAGCCCGAGGTCACGGTGACGCTGAAGGAGTTCGAGCATCCGTACATCGTCGTGGCCGGCGAGGTCGACAAGCCGGGCCGCTTCGACTTCTATGAGAAGACGACCGCGATGCAGGCGGTTCTGCTGGCTGGCGGCTTCAAGGAAGAGGCGCAGCAGTCCGATATCTACGTCTTCCGGCGGGTGAACGGCGACCTGGCCGAGGTGCATAAGATCAACCTGCACAAGCTGCGGACCAGCAAGGATCTGGAGCGCGATCTGACGCTCGAACCGGGCGACATGGTGCTGGTGCCGCCGAACAAGCTGGCGCACATCTCCCGCTTCATCAAGGCGACAAATCTGTCGCTTTACTTCGACCCCTTAGCGTACACTCTGCGGTAGGCCGCGAATCTCCGCAAACTCCCTGCAGCGCGCCGAGAGGGCCCGTGAGCGAGAATCCGACATCCAGGCCTGCGAGACGCCTTCCATTCTCAGGCGATGACTGGCAGCCCAGACGGCTTCGCTCGCTTTCGGGTATCGTCAGCCAGGCAAGCGACATCATCATCCTGGGCACGGTCTTCTTCGGCATCATCCTGCTGCCGTACTTCCGTCATAGCTCTTCCAATCTCAGCTTCACGGAGTTTCTGGAGCTGCGGGTCTCGCTGCGCAATGTGCTGGTCGCGGTGGTGACGCTCAGCGCGTGGCGGCTGATCCTGTGGTCGTCCGGGGTGTATGGGCCGCGCCGGGTAAGGTCGCTGTGGGCCTTCGCGCTGCGTTGCCTGCTGGGTTTGAACGGCTGCGCGGCGCTGGTGGGGCTGGTGCTGCTGACCGTCCGGTCGGGCCTGCCGCTGTGGGGGACGGTCGAGCTCTTCTGGGGTCTGTGCTTCCTCTTCATGACGATCCTGCGGGTGGTGCTCGCGCTTTACGACATCTATCTCCGGCCACGTTTTCGCGAGCAGCGCAACTTCATCATCGTCGGCAGCGGCCCGCGCGCGGCCAGGGTGTATGCGGAGTGCCTGGCGAATGTCGAGTGGGACTACCGTCTGACGGGCTTCGTGGACTCCGAGCCGCAGGGTGGCTATGTGCCGGCGGATATGATCCTCGGCGGGCTGAACGACCTTGAAAACATCCTGATGCGGACCGTCGTCGACGAGGTGCTGATCGCGCTGCCGATGAAGTCGCAGTACGAACTGGTCGGCTATGCGATCGAGGTCTGCCAGCGGCTGGGCATTCAGAGTCAATACTTTACGGACTACTTCGGCACCTCGCTGACCAAGCGGCGGTCGAGCGCGGGGGCCAACAGCGGACGGCTCGTGCTGGACGTCGTCCACACCGATACGCGGCTGATTCTGAAGCGAGTGATCGACTTTACCCTGTCGCTGATCGGGCTGGTCCTGCTTTCGCCGGTGATGCTGGCGACGGCGATCGCGGTCAAGTTGACCAGCCGCGGCCCGATCTTCTTCCACCAGGAGCGCTTCGGGCTGAACAAGCGGACCTTCTATATGCACAAGTTCCGCTCCATGTGCGTGGATGCCGAGTCGCGGCAGGCGGCGATCGAACATCTGAACGAGACCTCCGGGCCGGCGTTCAAGATCAAGAACGACCCGCGCGTGACGCCGATCGGCAACTTCATCCGCAAGATGTCGATCGACGAGCTGCCGCAATTATGGAACGTCTTTGTGGGCGAGATGTCGCTCGTCGGGCCACGTCCGCTGCCGCTGCGCGACGTGAACCGCTTCTCCGAGGCGTGGTTGATGCGGCGGTTTTCGGTGAAGCCGGGGGTGACGTGCCTTTGGCAGATCGGCGGGCGCTCGAACACGGACTTCGATCGCTGGATCGCGCTGGATCTCCAATACATCGACGAGTGGTCGCTGACGCTCGACCTGAAGATTCTGGCGAAGACGCTGCCCGCGGTCTTCACCAGCCGGGGCGCCTCCTGACGATGAGGATTGCGGTCTTTCACGATAATTTCTGCCAGGCCGGCGGTGCGGAGCTGGTCGCCACCGAGCTGCATAAAGCGTTGCCCGGCGCCCAGATGCACACGACGCTGCTGGCCGAGGAGCGGCTGACGCCGTACCTCCAGCAACTGAAGATTCAGACGACCTGGATGCAGCGGCTGCCGGCGCGAGCGAAGCTCTTTCGAGCCTACTTTCTGCTGTATCCGTTCGCCGTCGACCATGCGGACCTGGGCGCCTACGACCTGATCGTGACGAGCTGCTTCGGCTATGCGAAGGGCGTGCGGCGCGGGCCGGGCGCGCTGCATATTTGTTATTGCCACACGCCGATGCGGTGGGTCTGGCGGACGGAGGACTATCTGGCGCGCGAGCGTGGCTCGCAGTGGAAGAATCTGCTGCTCGCCCTGCCGCTGCGCTGGCTGAAGCGCTGGGAGATGCGCGCGGCGAAGCGCCCGGACGTCTACATCGCCAACTCGCAGGTGGTGGCGAAGCGGCTGCGCCACGCCTTCGGGGTGGAGGCGACGGTGATTCCGCCGCCGATCGATACGGCTCGTTTCGCGCCGCCGCCGGGCGCGCCGGAGACGCCGCCGGAGGACTTCTACCTGCTGCTGTCGCGGCTGGTGCCGTATAAGCGCTTCGACCTGGCCGTGCAGGCGTGCGTCGATCTGGGGCGGCGGCTGGTGGTTATCGGCGACGGGCCGGACCGCGCGCGGCTGGAGTCGCTCGCCGCCGGGCATGGCAATATCCAATTCCTGGGCCGCGCGCCGAATGAGGTGGTCGTCGACCACGCGCGGCGGTGCCGGGCGCTGCTGTTTCCCGGAGAAGAGGACTTCGGGATGACGCCGCTGGAGGTCAACGCGGCTGGCCGTCCGGTGGTGGCGTTTCGCGGCGGCGGCGCGACGGAGACGGTCGTTCCGGGCCTGAACGGCGTCTTCTTCGACGAGCCGACGCCTGCGTCGCTGGCCGCGGGGATCGTGCAGTTGGAAGGCATGTCGTGGGATGCGGCGGCGATCCGGGCGCATGCGGCTGGGTATGACGAGGCTGTGTTTCGGGCGCGGGTGAAGGCGTTTGTGGATGAGGCTCTGGAGCGGAAGGGTTGAAAGCAGAAGTGCGGGGTTCTCCACTACGCTTCGGTCGAGAGAACGAAGCGTAGTGGAGAGGGTGAGCTTACGCGATCGCGGCCGAGACCAGCTCCTGCGCCTCGCCCTGGATGCGCTTGAGGTGATCGGCGCCCTTGAAGCTCTCGGCGTAGATCTTGTAGACGTCCTCGGTGCCGCTGGGTCGGGCGGCGAACCAGCCTTCGTCGGTCGTGACCTTCAGGCCGCCGATGCTGGCGTGGTTGCCGGGCGCCTCGGTCAGGATGGCGGTGATCTTGTCGCCGGCCAACTCGGTTGCCGTGACCTGGCTGGGCGAGAGCTTGCCGAGCTTGGCCTTCTGCTCCTTGGTGGCGGCGGCGTCGATCCGCTGGTAGACGGGGCTGCCGTACTTGGCGGTCAGGTCGTTGTAGAGCTGGCCGGGGTCCTTGCCGGTGCGCGCGGTCATCTCGGCGGCGACGAGGCCGAGGATCAGGCCGTCCTTGTCGGTCGTCCAGACCTTGCCGTTGCGGCGGAGGAAGGTCGCGCCGGCGCTCTCTTCGCCCACGAAGCCAAGCGAGCCGTCGATCAGGCCGTCGACGAACCACTTGAAGCCGACCGGCACTTCGAGCATCGGGCGGCCCAGACCCTTCGCCACGCGGTCGATGATCGACGACGAGACGAGCGTTTTGCCGATGGCGGTCTGCGCGCCCCACTCCGGGCGATTGGTGAAGAGGTACTGAATGCAGACGGCGAGGTAGTGGTTCGGGTTCAGCAGGCCGGTCGACTTAGTGACGATGCCGTGGCGGTCGTGGTCGGTGTCGCAGGCCCAGGCGACGTCGAACTTGTCTTTATTGGCGATCATCGAGGCCATGGCGTTGGGGCTGGAGCAGTCCATTCGAACCTTGCCGTCCCAGTCGCAGGTCATGAAGCGGAAGGTCGGATCGATGTACGGGTTCAGGATCTCGACCGAAAGACCGTACTGCTCGACGATGCGCGGCCAGTAGTGGACGCCCGCGCCGCCGAGCGGATCGACCGCCAGCTTGAGCGTCGAGCCCTTGAGCACGTCGAAGTCGATGACGTTGCGCAGGTCGTCGACGTAGGCTGTGATGTAGTCGTGGCGATGGGTGGTGGGCGCGTTCAGGGCTTTGGCGTAGACGATTCGCTTCACGCCGGTAAGGCCAGCAGCGACAAGCTCGTTCGCGCGGTTCTCGATCCACTTCGTGGCGGTCGTATCGGCCGGGCCGCCGTTGGGTGGGTTGTACTTGAAGCCGCCGTCCTCGGGCGGGTTGTGCGAGGGCGTGATCACGATGCCGTCGGCGAGGTTGCCGATCCGGTCCGCGTTGTACTGCAGGATGGCGTGCGAGAGCGCGGGCGTCGGCGTGTAGCCGAGCGTGACGTCGATCATGGTCGTGATCTCGTTGGCGGCGAGGACTTCGAGCGCGGTGGCGAAGGCGGGGTCCGAGAGCGCGTGCGTATCCTGCGCGAGGAAGATCGGTCCGGTAATGCCCTGGCCCTTGCGGTACTCGACGATGGCCTGCGTGATGGCGGCGATATGGTCGTCGTTGAACGAGGTGTGGAAGGCGTTGCCGCGATGGCCGGAGGTGCCGAAGGCGACGCGCTGCGCGGGGACGGCGGCGTCCGGATGCAGGCTGTAGTACGCGGTGATCAGGCGGGGTGTGTTGACGAGCGAGTCGAGGGTAGGGTGCTGGCCGGGCTGGTTGGGCATTTGGATCGGACCTTTGCGTCGTGCACGAGATTTTTAGTCAGCCTAAGAACTATAAGGCATCCGCGAGCTTTGCGAACTGCCACGTACGGGCCACCGGCGGCGGCGCGCGTCAAGCGGAAATTGCTTGCGGAATTCCCGCTTCTGCACTCAAATGAGAGCACTCCCCGCACGCTTTCGTTGTACCGCAGCAAAGACTCAAACCGGTGGGCGATATGCTATCCGGCAACGCGCAAACAGAGTAGTGACCGTTGGTTCGAGTATCCGCCATAGACGCCAGAACGGGCGATCGCCCGTGGCCGCCGCATCCCCTTGCCGGGAGGTGGAGCGGACTGCTGGCCGGCATCTTCCTGCTGCTCTTTGCGACGCGCGCGCATGCCGCCGAAGCCGCGCTGATTGCGGACGCGCACGTCAACAGCGCACGGCCGGCGGTGAACAGCGGAGCGATCTCGAACGTGGCCGTCGGCGCGGGGTATACCGGGCTGCTGCAGTTCGATCTGGGCATGCTTCCGGCAGGCACGACGGCCAGCCAGATCTCGCGCGCCGTGCTGCGAATCTACGTCAACCGGGTGGATGTGGCGGGCTCGGCGACGCTTCAGCCACTGACCGGCGCGTGGGGCGAGTACAGCGTGACGTACGCGACGATTCCCAATATGGGAACCCCCGCGCAGACATTTTCGGTCACGCAGGCGGGCAGCTTTATCACGCTGGACGTGACCGCGCTGGTGCAGGGCTGGGTGGCTTCGCCCGCCACGAACAACGGTGTGGCGCTGACTTCCGCTGCCGCCTCGTTTCAGATCGACAGCAAGGAGAACGACCTGACGGCGCATCCGGCGGCGCTCGATATCGGCATCGTTTCGCAGGGACCACAAGGCGCGCAGGGACCGGCTGGGCCACAGGGTGTACAGGGAGCGCAAGGTCTGCAGGGATTTCCGGGCGCCGTGGGGGCGGTGGGTCCTGCCGGCGCCGCGGGCTCTCCGGGGGCGACCGGTCCGGTGGGGCCTGCCGGTCCGGCGGGAGCTATGGGCGCGGCTGGACCGCAAGGGCCCCAGGGACCAGCCGGGGCTTCTGGGCTGGGCTACACCGGTCCTTACGACTCGACTCATAACTATGCTCTGGGCGACGTGGCGACCTTTCAGGGGTCGACGTGGATCTCGCTTTACGCGAGCAACCACGGCAATACGCCGGGGCTGGTTCCGAACGCGTGGGCGGTGCTGGCGGCGGCGGGTGTGGGTACGACCGGAGCGACGGGCGCCACGGGGCCGCAGGGTCCGGCTGGACCGCAGGGGCCGACGGGGGCTCAGGGACCGGCGGGAACGAATGGCGTGAACGGCAGTCAGGGGCTTCCGGGGCTGGTCTACCAGGGGACCTATGCCTCGACCACGAACTATGCTCTGGGCGACGTGGTGCTGTGGGATGGTTCGAGCTATGCGTCGCTGATCGCGAGCAACCACGGCAATACGCCGTCGTTCAGCCCGGCGCAGTGGGGTTTGTTGACGGCGCAGGGTCCGGCTGGCCCGACCGGCGCCCAGGGACCTGTGGGCGCGACGGGCGCGGCTGGTCCCGCCGGCTCCGTCGGGCCGCCGGGAGAGAAGGGCGACCAGGGCGCGCAGGGCATTGCGGGTCAGGCAGGCGCGCAGGGTTTGACGGGCGCGCAGGGGCCGCAGGGGCTGAGCGGTCCGGCCGGTCCGCAGGGCGTGGCGGGGCCGGTGGGGCTGAACTATCAGGGGGCGTACTCTTCGACCGTGAACTACGCGCTGGCCGACGGCGTCACCTGGAACGGCGCGAGCTACGTGTCGCTGATCGCTTCGAATCATGGGAATACTCCGGACCAAAGTCCGCAGCAGTGGGGGTTGATCGCGGCGGCCGGCGCGGCTGGAATGCAGGGTCCGGCGGGTCCTGCGGGCGCTGCCGGAGCGCCGGGAGCCACGGGGGCGACGGGCGCTACCGGACCGGCTGGTCCGACGGGCGCCACGGGCGCTGCGGGAACGCCGGGGCTGGTCTACCAGGGGAGCTATGCTTCGACGACGAACTATGCGCTGGGCGATGTGGTGCTGTGGCAGGGGTCGAGCTATGCGTCGCTGATCGCGGGCAACCACGGCAATACCCCGTCGCTGAGCCCGTCGCAGTGGGGCCTGCTGACCGCGCAGGGGCCGGCGGGCGCGACTGGCGCGCAGGGGGCGACGGGCGCCGCCGGACCGCAGGGCGTGGCCGGGCCGGTTGGACCGCAGGGAAGCGCGGGGCCGCAGGGTGTGCAGGGGCCGGAGGGTCCGGCTGGCGCACAGGGGTTGACCGGGGCTGCCGGACCGAAGGGAGATACCGGAGCCGCTGGACCGCAGGGCGTCGCTGGGCAGGCCGGGGCGCAAGGGGTGGCGGGCGTGGCTGGTCCGCAGGGCGCGACTGGCCCGGCTGGGCCGCAGGGTGCGACCGGGGCCGTTGGGTTGAACTTTCAGGGCGCGTACTCGTCCGTGACGAACTATGCGGTGGGCGATGGAGTCTCGTACGGCGGTGCGGGCTATGTGTCGCTGATTGCATCGAACCACGGCAATACGCCGGATCAGAGTCCGCAGGCGTGGGCGCTCTTTGCATCGGCTGGCGCGAACGGCGCCGCCGGGCCCGCAGGGCTGAACGGCGCTCAGGGGCCTGAGGGTCCGGCTGGCGTTGCGGGCGCGACGGGTCCGGCTGGACCGGCGGGGGCGACCGGCGCGACGGGCGCCGCGGGGCTGGTCTACCAGGGAGCGTATGCGTCCACCGCGAACTATGCGCTGGGCGATGTGGTGGTCTGGGAGGGCGCGAGTTATGCGTCGCTGGTCACAAGCAACCATGGCAACACGCCTTCGCTGAGCCCTGCGCAGTGGGGCTTGCTGGCGGCGCAGGGTGGGGTGGGCGCGGCTGGACCGCAGGGCGAAACGGGCGCTGCCGGTCCGGCGGGCGCTGCGGGTGCGATCGGTCCGCAGGGGCCGGTGGGCGCGGCTGGCTCGCAGGGAGTTGCCGGTCCGCAGGGGCCGGCTGGAGCGCAGGGCCTGACCGGGCCTGCGGGCGCGAAGGGCGACACCGGAGCGGCCGGTCCACAGGGTGTGGCGGGACAGGCTGGAGCACAGGGTGTTCCCGGCGCGACGGGACCTGCGGGCGCGACCGGCGCAAGCGGTCCCGCCGGTCCAGTGGGTGCGACCGGCCCGGCCGGAGCTGCGGGCGCGGTGGGTCCGGCGGGGTCGCCGGGGCTGGTCTATCAGGGAGCATACGATTCGACGGCGAACTACGCGCTGGGCGATGTGGTGGCGTGGCAGAGCGCAAGCTACGTGTCGCTCGCGGGTTCGAACCACGGGAATACGCCCTCGCTGAGCCCGTCCCAGTGGAACCTGCTGGCGGCTCAGGGTGGGGCTGGCCCGGCCGGACCGGCTGGCGCGACGGGCGCCACTGGCGCGTCGGGCGTGGCTGGTCCGACCGGACCGCAGGGCAGTGCTGGTCCGCAGGGCGTTGCCGGTCCGCAA
The DNA here is from genome assembly GCF_900188085.1 of Granulicella rosea. GTDB lineage: Bacteria > Acidobacteriota > Terriglobia > Terriglobales > Acidobacteriaceae > Edaphobacter > Edaphobacter rosea. The sequence goes on along the minus strand of NZ_FZOU01000004.1, from coordinate 5,562 downwards.
GGGCCAGCCGGGGCGCAGGGGCTGACCGGCGCGACCGGCGCCAAGGGCGACACCGGCGCGGCGGGGCCGCAGGGGATCGCCGGGCAGGCTGGCGCGCAGGGGCTGACCGGACCGGCTGGTCCGCAGGGAGTTGCCGGGCCGACCGGTCCGCAGGGCGTGGCGGGTGCGGTCGGGCTGAACTTCCAGGGGACGTACGCGTCCACGGCGAACTACGGTGTGGGCGATGGGGTTCTGTACGGCGGTTCGGGGTATGTTTCGCTGATCGCGTCGAATCATGGCAATACGCCGGACCAGAGTCCACAGGCGTGGTCGCTCTTCGCCGCCGCCGGGGCTGCGGGCGCGGCTGGACCTGCGGGCGCGAACGGGGCGCAGGGACCGGCTGGTCCGGCTGGAGTCGCGGGAGCTGCTGGCCCGGCTGGCCCGGCTGGCGCCACCGGCGCGACGGGCGCTCCGGGGTTGGTGTATCAGGGGCCGTATGCGTCCACTACGAACTATGCCCTGGGCGACGTGGTGCTGTGGGAAGGGTCGAGCTATGCGTCGCTGGTGGACGCGAATCATGGCAATACGCCTTCGCTCAGCCCGGCGCAGTGGGGTGTGCTGACGGCGCAGGGGCCAGCGGGCGCGACCGGCGCGGCTGGTCCTCAGGGGCCGGCTGGCGTCGCTGGTCCGCAGGGGCCGACTGGCTTGACGGGGCCGGCGGGTGTGGCCGGGCCACAGGGTTTGCAGGGGCCTGCCGGGGCTCAGGGTTTGACTGGTCCGACTGGCGCGCAGGGCGAAAAGGGCGATCAGGGGCCGCAGGGCGTCGCCGGACAGGCAGGGGCGCAGGGAGTTGCCGGTGTGGCTGGTCCGGCTGGCGCAACCGGTGCTGCCGGACCGCAGGGGCCGCAGGGCGTGGCCGGTCCAACCGGCGCGACCGGGGCGGTGGGTCCGCAGGGCGCGGCGGGGCTGAACTATCTGGGCGCCTATGATCCGACGGCCAGCTATGGGGTTGCGGACGCGGTGAGCTTCGGCGGGTCGAGCTATGTGTCGCTGATTGCCGCGAACCATGGCAATACGCCGGGGCAGAGCGCGGCCTGGGCGGTGCTGGCGGCGCAGGGCGCGACCGGCGCGGCGGGTCCGCAGGGTGTGGCTGGAGCTACGGGCGCGGTCGGCGCCGCGGGGGCTACGGGCGCGACCGGTCCGCAGGGGCCGCCGGTACACTTCGTCGGCGGCTGGTCGACCGATGCGAGCTACGCGGTGGGCGACGCGGTCAGTTATGGCGGTTCGAGCTACATTGCGCTGACGGCAAACTCCGGCCGCGAGCCCGACCTGACGCCGCAGTTCTGGGGCGTGCTGGCGGCTGTGGGCACGGCTGGGCCCGCCGGTCCCACGGGCGCAACGGGTCTGCAGGGGCCGACCGGCTACGCGGGCCAGACCGGAGCGACGGGCGCGACCGGCCCGGCGGGTCCGGTGGGGCTTACCGGGGCTACCGGAGCGGCGGGGCCGGCTGGACCCGTTGGACCGGCTGGTCCGGCGGGCGCGACCGGTCTGACGGGGCTGACCTGGCGCGGGGCATATGCCTCGACGACGAACTACGCGGCAAACGATGCGGTCAGCTACGGCGGGGCGAGCTACCTTTCGCTGGCGAACGGGAACGCGGGCAATACGCCGGACGCCTCGCCGAGCCTGTGGAGCCTGCTGGCGGCCCAGGGCGCGGTGGGGCCCGCGGGCGCGGCTGGGGCGAACGGCTCGAATGGCGCTCCGGGTGCGACCGGCGCCGCGGGTCCGGCCGGCCCAGCCGGCGCGACGGGAGCAGCCGGGGCGAACGGCGCTCCGGGGCTGGTCTACCAGGGGACGTACGCCTCGTCGGTGAACTATGCGTTGAACGACGCGGTTACGTTTGGCGGCTCAAGCTATCTTTCGCTGGTCGCGGGGAATCACGGCAACACACCGAGTGCAAGCCCTGCGCAGTGGGCGGTGCTGGCGCAGCAGGGCGACACGGGCGCGACCGGGGCTGCCGGCGCCCAGGGAGTCGCCGGTCCTGCAGGCGCAACCGGGGCGGCTGGTCCTGCGGGAGCGACCGGAGCCTCGGGCGCTCCCGGTCCGGCTGGCCCTGCCGGTGTCGCCGGCCCTGCTGGGCCGGCGGGTGCAACCGGCGCTGCTGGGATCAACTTTCGCGGCGCGTGGGTCGCGGTCACGGGGTATGCGGCGAACGATGCGGTGACGTATGGCGGGTCGACCTACCTGGCGCAGGGCGCGAATGCTTCGGTCGAGCCAGATCTGAATCCCACGGTGTGGACGGTGCTGGCCTCGGCGGGCGCCGCCGGGCCGACCGGCTCGGCCGGCGCGGCGGCGAGTGTGCAGGTGGGTACGGTGACGACGGGCGCGGCGGGGTCGGCGGCCAGTGTGACGAACTCCGGCACGGCGGCGAACGCGGTGCTGAACTTCACCATTCCGCAGGGCGCCAACGGCGCGGATGGGACTGGCGGGACGGGCGCGGGCGGCGGCAGCGGGATTCCGTTCATGTCGGTCTATCACCCGGTCTCGTTCAGCACGACGTACTACTCGGTGAATACGTCGGCGGCGAGTGCGTCCGAGAGCGGCGCGGTCATCACCTGGCTACCTGTGGCCTGCACGGCGACGAAGCTGATGGTCTTCTCCCAGCAGGGCAATGCGGTGACGGTGACGGTGCGCGCCGGGCCGCCGGGCGCCATCGCGGCGACCGCGCTGAGCTGTACGGCGGCGAGCGGCGGAAGCTGCACGAGCACGGGTTCCGTGCCGATCGCGGCCGGCAGCTTTGTGGACCTGATCGTGTCCGGAGCGAATGGGACCTCGGCGGGGGTTTGGACGGCGCTGGCTTGTAACTAGATTCCGCGGGCAAAGGCTTCTTCGAAAGCTGTAAGTCCTAGGGGTGCTCTGATTAAGTCCGCAACCCATATCCCAGGGGCTAAAGCCCCACTGACTCTGCGGGGCTTATTGTCCGGGCTAAAGCCCGGACCTATCTTAATCAGAGGTTCCCTAGAGCGGATTACCTTTTGCTGGCGAGCAGCCCCAAATGCCTGTCATCCTGAGCGTAGCCGAAGGACCTGCTTTTGTTCTTGCTGTTGCTTGTCTTCCGCTCTGACTAGAGCATGAACAGGCAACGACAAAAGCCTGAAGCAGGTCCTTCACTTCGTTCAGGATGACAAGCATTGCGGGCTGCTGCTCGAGACCTGAAGGTAATCCGCTCTAAGCGATACAGCCGACAGCTTGGGCCCTCGGTTGCCGGAAGGTGACGCTTTCCGCCGGATCGCTCGCGTGGCGTGGCTTTCGCGCGATATGCTGGTTTGCGGCAAGCGAGATAGCGTAAGGGAGATACGAATGAGGTTGGCGGCGGCGTTCCTGATGGCAGCATGTGTGGTGGAAGCATCCGCCCAGAAGACTCTTTCTCCCGCGCAGCAGATGGCGGCGACCGTGATCCGTCAGTGGCCGGATGGTTCGATCGCGACCAACAAGAATCCCGACGCGTGGACGTACGAGAAGGGTACGCTGCTGGACGGCATGGCGGCCGAGTGGCAGCAGACCGGCGATGGCGCGGACTTCAAATACATCAAGGCGGCGGTGGATAAGCTCGTCCAGCCGGATGGCTCGATCAAGGGCTTCAAGGCCGGCAAGACGCTCGACGAGATCGAGATGGGTCGCGCGGTGCTGCTGGTCTATCGCGTGACGCTGGATGCGAAGTACTACAAGGCGGCGAAGATGCTGCACGAGTTGCTGGAGCAGCAGCCGCGCACGGCCAGCGGCGGCTACTGGCACAAGGAGATCTACCCCAACCAGATGTGGCTGGACGGGGCGTTCATGGCGGAGCCGTTCCGCGCGGCGTATGCGAAGCAATTTCAGCTTCCGGGCGAGTTCGACGACATCGTCAAGCAACTGCTGCTGATGGACCAGCACATGCGCGACCCGAAGACGGGCCTGCTGATGCATGGCTGGGACGAGTCGAAGCAGATGGAGTGGGCGAACAAGACGACCGGACTTTCGCCCGAGGTATGGGGCCGCGCGATGGGTTGGTACACGGTCGCGCTGGTCGATACGTTGGACTGGATTCCGCTCGACCATCCGCAGCGGCCCGCGGTGATCGACGCGCTGAAGCGCACGATGGCGCAGGTCGCCAACCTGCAGGATAAGGAGACCGGCCTGTGGTGGCAGGTGGCGAACAAGGGCGGCCAGAAGGGCAACTACCGCGAGCAGTCGGCGTCGTCGATGTTCGTCTATGCGCTGGCCAAGGGCGTGCGCAAGGGATACCTGCCGCAGAGCCTGGAGGCCAACGCGGTGCGCGGCTGGGCGGGGATTCAGAAGGAGTTCTTCAAGGTGGGCGCGGATGGCAACGTCGTGCTTTCGGGCACGGTGAAGGTCAGCGGGCTGGGCGGCAAGCCGTACCGGTCAGGCACGTACGACTACTACATCCACGAGCCGGTGGGGGATAACGATGCCAAGGGCGTGGGCGTGTTTCTGCTGGCTGGGTCGGAGATGGAGCAGGCGAAGACCGAGGCGCTGGACCGGAACAAGACCGTGCTGATGGACGGCTACTTCAACTCGCAGACGCACCTGAACGCCGCCGGGCAGACGGAGCGCTTTCACTACAAGTGGGACGACGACTCGAACAACGGCTTCTCGCTGGTCGGGCATGTGTTTGAGAAGTACGGCGCAAAGCTGGCCGAGGTGAAGGCGAAGCCGACGCTGGCGGAGCTGTCGAAGGGGCAGATTTACTTCATCGTCTCGCCCGATATTCCGAGCAAGAACCCGACGCCGAACTACATGGACAAGCAGGCCGGCGACGCGATCGAGGCGTGGGTGAAGCAGGGCGGCGTGCTGATCCTGATGATGAACGACAAGAACAACACGGAGTTCGAGCACTTCAACACATTGAGCGACAGGTTCGGCATCCACTTCAACCCGGTCGACCGCAATCTGGTGACGGGCGACGAGTTCGACATGGGCGCGCTCGAGATTCCGGCGACGACGGGCGTCTTCGCGCATGCGCATAATGCGTACATGAAGGAGATCTGCACCATCACGACCAGCGGCCCGGCGAAGCCGGTTTACACCGACAAAGGCGATACGCTGATCGCCGTCGCGAAGGTCGGCAAGGGGACGGTGCTGGCGATCCCCGATCCGTGGCTTTACAACGAGTACAACGATGGGCGGCGGCTGCCGGTGGCCTACGACACTTATTCGACCACGGTGGATCTGGTGGAGTGGGCGCTGAAGACGGCGAAGTAGCGGAGGCTCGGATGGTGGAGGCCTACATGCGACCGGCTATGAAGTTCTTACTGCAGGGGATAGGCTCGTTGCTGCTTGTGATTGCGGGGCTTTCTTTTTTCTGGGGAGGCCGCGCGCTCCACGAGTTTCTTGGAGTGGATCGGCTGCTGGCTGAGCTTGGCGGGCTAACCCTGGCTGCCGTCGCGGGTTTGCTGGGGATGCTCGCCAAGGGTGCGGGCGATACGCTTTAGGGATTCTCTGAACAAGTATCCAGCGGATCGGTCGCGGCAAGATTCTGACCGATTTTGGCTACCTGGTGTTGTTTGTGGGACATTTCTGATG
>NZ_FZOU01000005.1 GCF_900188085.1 Granulicella rosea | reverse complement strand
GCCGTCAGCGTCGTCTTGCCATGGTCGATGTGACCAACGGTTCCGATGTTTACGTGCGGCTTAGACCGGTCAAACTTTTCCTTGCCCATGTTGCTCTCCGTCTCCTGGTTACTACATCCAAGTATGGCCGGCGTCTGCACCGGCTGCTTAAAAACATCTGAAACATCAAAACGTCAGGCTACGCCATGCGAGCACCCTGGAGGGGTCCGCAACTTCAGCGCTGGGTTTTGAGTCTGACCCACCTGACGATCTCTGAAAACCTCTAGAACTTCTGGAAAATCCTGGAGCGGGAGACGGGAATCGGACCCGCGACCAACAGCTTGGAAGGCTGTGACTCTACCACTGAGTTACTCCCGCTCAAACCTGAGCCGTGACTCAAGTCAAGGCCAAAGCCCTGACCTACGTTACGCCCGCCCTGCTTTTGACTTTCGTCAAAATCCCAACACCGAAATCTGGAGCTGACGGAGAGGATTGAACTCTCGACCTCTCCCTTACCAAGGGAGTGCTCTGCCACTGAGCTACGCCAGCCTTACCTTTACAAACCTTACCATTCTAACGCGAACCGAGACGTCCGAGCAGAATGCGAAACGTAAAAAATCCCAACAAGATCCAGACCAGATTGCGATACTTTCCCGGCTCCATCGTCCACAGGACCGATACTGCCATCACAGCCATCACAATCAGCGCTACGACCATCCGTCCATTACTGCGCGGGCTCAGGTCCATTGCTATCCAATCCTACAACGAAGAGAAATAAATGGTGCACAGGGGAGGATTCGAACCTCCGTACGTCATTGACGGGCAGATTTACAGTCTGCTGCCATTAACCACTCGGCCACCTGTGCACTTCTACTGCTCTTCTACCAACTCTGCCTGTTTCCGCGTAAACGCAGCACTCTCGCCAACCGCTCAAGCCCATTTCGGAAGTTTGCTTCCGCCGGGCTACCAACCTGAGTGGGAGTGGCTTGAACTCTGCAGCCACGAAGGGACATACAGCACAACCAAATCCATTCTACCTTGTTCCCTGCTGCCAGACCGGGTAAGCGGAAGGGCGGCTGACCGTAAATTGGAGCTGACGAAGGGATTTGAACCCCCGACCCTCTGATTACAAATCAGATGCTCTACCGACTGAGCTACGCCAGCCTAATAACAGCCTTTGCGAGCCTTTGTCCGAACCCGTTACGCATGCGCAACATTGGTCCGCGCAAAGTGCCGCGCAAGTCCAGACTTTACCATAGTCGGCAACCCGGAGCAAACCCGGCGACTGCAGCGAGCGGAGGAAAACTCGCCTCGCGCAGACGGTTGCCGCAAACCCGGCAGCAAGACAGCGGCCAAGGACGGCGACCTGGAACGCTCGCTCCGAAGAACTCACCCGCGTGGCGAAAACCGGCGTCCAACAGGGCATGCGGCCTGGTTCGGCGAGAGAAATCTGTACCGTTTCCAGCGCGAAATCAGGTACAACGGACTTGACCATGTGGATGACTGCCCCGAGGCGACTGCCTGCCCTCCTCGCTCTTTTTCTGCTTTGCGCGCCCACGCTCTGCCGCGCCCAGAACATCGACGGAACCCACACGACGGAGGCGCCGCAGATGATCGACGGTCCGCAGACCCCGCCTCCAACGCCAAAACGCGCCAGCATGAACAACGACTCCGTCCTGCGCATGTCGCGCGCGGGACTGGGCGAAGATCTCATCCTGCAGACCATCGCGACCCAGCCCGGCCAGTACACGACCGATCCCGACACGCTCATCGAGCTCAAGCAGTCCGGCCTGTCGGACGCCATCATCACCGCCATGGTCAACCACGGGCGCATCCGGATCACGCCCGACAGACCCGCGCCCGCGGAGGCTCCGGAGGTCAACGAGATCGGCGTCTACTACAAGGACAATCAGGGCCGGTGGGTCGCGATCGAGCCTGAGATCGTCCACATCAAGACCGGCGGATGGCTCAAATCGACCGCCACGGACGGCATCATCAAGCAGGATCACAACGGCCATGTGAACGGCAAGGAATCCAAACTGCTGCTGCCCCGGCCGATCGAGTTCCTCATCTACACGGCCGACGGCGTGGTCGCGTCCGAGTACGAGTACCTGCGCTTTCGCCTGAACTCCAACAGCCGCGAGTTCCGCGCGCTCACCGGCGGCGTCTTCCACTCCACCGGCGGCGCCCAGCGCGACGAGATGCCCTTCGCCCCGGTAAAGACCGGACCGCACACCTATACCTTCACCGTCGGCCGGGATACGCCGGGCGGCGAGTACGGCATCCTGCCGCCGGGCACCGGAAATATCACCAACGGAGGCAAGATCTACACCTTCGCGATCAGCGAGTAGGCCGTTTGTGGGATAGCCCCGGCCCCGGGCGGCCATGCTACAAAGAACTCGCGGCGGTCTTTGCTCTCGACGAGCAGACCGCACGAGCGCAGTCACAGGCTAGCTCTGGAGTGTTCCCTATGTCCGCTGTCGCCACCCCTCTCGCCACACCCGCCGCCAACGGCCAGCTCTTCGCGAACGACGCCGCCGACCGCAGCCTCTTCGGCAGCCATTTCGACTTCAAGCCCTTCGAGTTTCGCCACCTGCTGCACCGGCAGGAGATCTTCCAGCTCCCCGCGCTGATGGAGCTGGCGGCGCGCCTGTCCGCGAAGAAAGACCAGAAGTCGCACTACGAGTCCGGCACGCCTGACGTCAACGGCTACTTCGGCCAGCGCCCGCAGGATCAGACCATGGTGCAGGCTCTCGAGAGCATCCGCGACGGCAAGAACTGGGTCATCCTCAAGCGCATCCACGAGGATCCGCTCTACGGCCAGGCGCTCGAATCGCTGATTCCCGAGCTTTCCGCACTGTCGGGCGTCGACATGAAGGACGTCTACTACGACCCGACCCTGACCGTCTTCATCACCTCGCCCGGCCGCATCACGCCCTACCACATGGACGGCGAGACCAACTTCCTGGCTCAGATTCACGGCACGAAGATGGTCTACATCTACGACGGCCACGACAAGTCGATCCTCTCGAATACCGACCTGGAGAACTACTGGACGGGAAATCTGCCGAAGATCAACCTGCCCGCCGCCCTGCCCGAGGGTACCTGGCAGTGGCAACTGAAGCCCGGCAACGGCGTCTTCAACCCCGCGATCTTCCCGCACTGGCTGCAGAACGGCCCCGACGTCTCGGTCTCGGTCAGCATCAACTTCAAGCGCAAGCAGAACTCGATCATCGGCGCGCACCGCACAAACCACTTCGCACGCAAGCTGGGGCTGAACCCCTCCGAACCGGGCAAATCGCCGGCGATCGACCGCCTGAAGACCATGACCTTCGGCAATCTCTATGAGACCGCACATGCGACGAGGACGAAGGTCCGCCAGCGTTTCGGAATCTAAGTCCCCTGCGGACATCTGAAGTTTAAGGGCACGGCTTCAGCCGTGCCGCGAGTTCCCTTTTGCCTTCCGACTTTAGCCGCTGAGGTACGCTTGTGCATATCCTTCCTCCGAGGGCCATGCATGAGCTACGACATCTTCGTCTTCGATCCAAAGGCAGCCCCCACCGGGCACGCCGAGTTTATGGACTGGTTTACCGCCGAAACCGAGGCGTCGGACTCCATCGAAGACTTCACGGATCCAAAGATAGCCAGCCAGCAGCTTCAGGGATGGTTTAGCCAGATCTCTCGAACCTTCCCTGCGCTCAACGGTCCGACGGCGCCGGCTGGCGTCAAAGATATGGACGAAATTGGCGATTACACCTTTCGACCGCACTCCGTTTACATCTCATTCGGCTGGTCGCTCGCTCAGAAGGCTGCGCAGGAGGTCTTCGAGACCGCGCAGGCACATCGCCTCGGTCTCTTCGACCTCAGTTCCGCCACGAGAGACGTCTATCTGCCCGACGGCAACCGATTGAAGATCGCGCATTCCAGTAAATCGAAAGACGGTCTGCTGACGAAGCTCGGCGGCCTCTTCAAACGAACCTGAGCGGCGATTGCCCAATTCGGAGCGCCTCGGCGGTACAATCATCCCCAGATGCACCTGCCGAATGCGTAAGCAAACCCGCTACACCCTGCTCGCCGTCCTGATCGCGGTCGCAGCCCTGGCCGTTGTGCTTTACCTGCGGCAGAAGGCGCCGCCCGAGGCCGCGCGGCTGCTCCCTGAATCCGACGCCATCGTCTACGTCAGCCTGAAGCCGTTGCGCGCCGCCACGCACTTCGACCGCACCCCCATCACGCGCAGCCCGGACTTCCAGAAGTTCATCGACGCCACCGGCATCGTGCCCGAGCGCGACCTCGACGCGGCCGCCTTCGCCCTCCACCGCATGCCCGACCCGCACGGCCCCAACGGTCCCGTCGCCTTCTCCGAGGTCTTCGAGGGACGCTTCGACGGCCAGCGGCTGGCAGCCTACCTGAACACCCTATCCAACGGAAAACAAGAGACCTACGCCGGCCACACCATCTACACCATCCCGATCGAGGGCCGCACCCTGCGCATCGCGCAGCTCGGCTACGACACCATCGCCGCCTCGAACATGCCGACGACCGAGCAGATTCACGCCATGCTCGACCGCGAGCGCACGCAGGCCAGCCCCTTCGCCGGCTCGTCGCTGCTCTCGGCCCGCTACGCCGACGTGCCGCTGCTCTCGAGCGCCTGGGCCATCGGCCACATCGGCCTGCCCTTTGCGCCCGACTCGCCCGACGCCAACCCCAACCGCATCAACCTCGCCGGCATGGAGCTGCCCTTCACGCTCGATACCGACTTCGTCGCCAGCCTGCGCTTCACCACCGCGCTCCACCTGCGCATCGAGGAGATCGCCCCCAGCGAGGCCGACGCCGCGCACTCGGCCGAGCAACTCACCACCATCCTGCAGTTCCTCAAAACCCTCGAACAGGCCCAGCAGACCTCGCCCGGCATCGTCCAGGCGACCGAGTCGGTCAAGATCGAGGCGCACAAAGATCGCGCCATCCTGACCGCGAATCTGCCCCTCGACACGATCAAAACGATCATGGCGCCCGATCAGCGATAGGGCCTTCCGCAGCACGCGCAACACCGCCGTTCGTCCACCAGGGCGAGCGGCTTTTCCTGTCATACACTCGGAATGCGCTTTCAACGGGGTGTCACAGATGTGCGATTGGTTGAGCAGGGGCAAAACAGAGGTTGCCAAAAGCAACACGGCCCTGCGGGAACAGGGCCGTCATCTCTCGTTGAAAGGAGGAAGAAGACATGTTCCGTATCAACATGCGCTTCAACCTTGCTGTCCATCTGCCCTTGCGGTGGATTGCAGCTCTGATCTACTTCTTCAAGTAGATTTGAATCACAACCTTCCGGTGAGGTGACACTCATCGGAAGTTGACAAAAGAATACGCCACTTCCCGCCGCATTTCCAGCAAAACTTCTCATCCTATCGGCTGCCCGCCATGCTAGCTTAGGAGCCAATGGCCTACGCCCACACTGCCGGCGGCACGCGCTATCGCTTCCCCACGCTGGCGGACCTGCTCGCGAAGGCCTCGCCCGCGCGTTCGGGCGATGAACTCGCCGGCATCGCCGCGCGCTCCTCCATCGAGCGCGTCGCCGCCCAGATTGCCCTCGCCGATCTTCCACTGAAGGTCTTCCTCTCCGAGCATGTCGTCCCCTACGAGGCGGACGAGGTCACCCGCCTCATCGTCGACCAGAGCCGCGCCAACGCAGAGGTCTTCAGCCAGATCGACAGCCTCACCGTCGGCGAGTTTCGCGACTTCCTGCTCTCGGACGCGGCCACCGGCGACCGCCTTGCCGCGCTGGCGCCGGCCATCATGCCGGAGATGGCCGCCGCCGTCTCGAAGCTCATGCGCCTGCAGGACCTCGTCCTCGTCTCCCGCAAGATTAGCGTCGTCACCCGCTTCCGCACCACGGTCGGCCTGCCGGGACGCCTCTCCACCCGCCTCCAGCCCAACCACCCCACCGACGACCCCGCCGGCATCGCCGCCTCCATCCTCGACGGCCTGCTGCTCGGCTCAGGCGACGCCGTCATCGGCATCAACCCGGTCTCGGACAACGTCGCGACCCTCACCACGCTGCTGCGCCTGATCGACCGCGCGCGCACCCGCTTCGCCATCCCCACGCAGAGCTGCGTCCTCGCCCACATCACCACGCAGATGCAGGCGATGGCCCAGGGCGCGCCGCTCGACCTGCTCTTTCAGAGCATCGGCGGAACGGAGGCGACAAACGCCAGCTTCGGCGTCAGCCTGTCGCTGCTCGACGAGGCACACCAAATGGCCCGCTCGCTCAACCGCCTGCCCGACGCTCCCGACGCGAACATCATGTACTTCGAGACCGGCCAGGGCTCCAGCCTCTCGGCCAACGCGCATCATGCAGTCGACCAGCAGACCCTCGAGGCACGCGCCTACGCCGTTGCACGCCACTTCAAACCCATGCTGGTCAACACCGTCGTCGGCTTCATCGGCCCGGAGTACCTCTACGACGGCCGCCAGATCCTGCGCGCGGGCCTCGAAGACCACTTCTGCGGCAAGCTCCTCGGCCTGCCCATGGGCTGCGACATCTGCTACACCAACCACGCCGAGGCCGGCCAGGACGACATGGACGCGCTGCTGACCATGCTCGGCGCCGCCGGCGTGAACTACATCATGGGCGTGCCCGGATCGGACGACATCATGCTCCACTACCAGAGCACCAGCTTCCACGACGCGCTCTACCTCCGCAGCCTGCTCGGTCTGCGACCGGCGCCGGAGTTCGAGGCCTGGCTCGCCACCGGACCGCTCAAACAGCTCAGCGTACAGGCGCTGTTGAACGCATGACGACGCCAAACGAAAAACCGCTTCAAGACCTGCCCCAAACGCCCGTCATCCTGAGCGGAGCGAAGGACCCGTGTCTTGTGTCGATGGATCGGACCGGATCGGATCTGGGCAACCGTGAGGCCCCTCATATTTCGAACGAGGCGGCAACGCATCCTGAAGCGAAGCTCGACCTCCGCACCCTCACCCCGGCCCGCGTAGGCCTCGCCCGCACCGGCTCCAGTCTGACGACGACCGACGTGCTCGACCTCGCATTAGCCCACGCCGAGGCGCGCGACGCGGTTCACGCCACGCTCAGCCTGCCGACATTCCCTGAAGAAATCGAGCGCCGTGGATGGCTCGTGGGCGCCGTAAAATCCGCCGCGCCGGACAGAACTACCTACTTGCGCCGTCCTGAGCTGGGCCGCCAGCTCAGCCCCGCATCCGCGGAATATCTTGAAAGCTGGATATCGTTGCCGAACGACCCCGAGATCGTCATCGTGATCGCCGACGGCCTCTCCGCACTCGCGGTCGACCGCCACGCCATCCCGCTGCTCGACGCCCTTCAACCCCTGCTGCCGGATTGGTGGGCTATCCCGGTCATCGTCGCCGAACAAGCCCGCGTAGCCCTCGGCGACCCCATCGGCCAGATTCTCAAAGCCCGCCTGAGCATCGTCCTGATCGGCGAGCGCCCCGGCCTCAGCTCGCCCGACTCCCTCGGCGCCTACATCACCTGGCAGCCGCGCCCCGGCCGCACCGACGCCGAGCGCAACTGCATCTCGAACATCCGCGCGCAGGGCCTCGACTACGCCACCGCCGCCGAGCGCATCGCCTACCTCTGCCGCGAGGCCGCGCGCCTGCAACTCAGCGGCACCGCCATCAAGGACGACCCCAGACTGCAGTTACCGTAGGCCCTGTACTTCCCCCGTTTTTTGTCATTCCCGCAGGGAATCTGCTTTTCGTCTTTCTCGACCGGCAAACAAAAAAGCGGCCCAGCCAATACCTTGGCCGGACCGCTCTTCGTAGGTTGAAACCTCTTACTTCGTCGCCACTTCCGAGCCAAGCTGCGCCAGCGTCACCCGCAGATACTTGTGCGGATTCACCGGCGTATTGTGGATGCGCACCTCGTAGTGGACATGGTTGCCGGTCGTCCGGCCGCTGTGTCCGACGAAGCCGATCACCTCGCCCTTCGTCACCGTCTGGCCAGCCGTCACCGCGAAGCCGCTCATGTGGCCGTAGCAGGTCTCAAGCCCGTGACCGTGGTCGATGATGACCTCGCGCCCATAGCCATTGGTCATCTCGGCCATCTTCACCACGCCGTCCGCCGTCGCATGGATCGGCGTTCCCAGCTCGGCGCGAATGTCGACGCCGGGGTGAAACTCGCCTTCGCCGTTCCCCAGCACGGGATCCTCACGCTGACCGAAGCTGCTCGAAATCTCACCGACCACAGGCCAGAGCGAAGGGCCGTCCGCGATGTTGCCGCCATCCATCCCGATCGCCGGGCCAAGCGCGCGGCCCAGGTGAATCGGAGCGTCGAGATGATCGAGCTCCAGCGGAGTCGCAATCAGCCGCGCCGCATTGCCGCTCATCGCCGAGGTGCGCAGCGTGTAGAACGCGTCCACCGATTTGTAATAGGAGTCGTCCGTGTAGTTCGTCGCAGCCAGATCGGTCAGCGGAGCCGTCCCGGCGGACTTCGCCACATCCGCATCCTTCACGCCGGCCTTCGACTTGCGCCCTGGAATGCTCAGCGTCAGCTTGCTGGTCGTCAGGCCGTAGAGCGCCGAGACCTCGCTGGCGAGCGAACCCAGCGACGCTGCCTGGATATCCTTCTCATGCGCCTGCTTTTCGAGGTTGGCGTAGTCCTTGCGCAGCGCGTCGTGGTCCGTGCGCAACTGGTTGAAGCGCGCCGTCTTGATCAGCATCCGCGAATACGAGCCTGCCATCCCCGTAATCGTGAACATGCCGATCGCCGCCGCCGCCACGAATGAGTAGGCATAATGCAGCGGCACGGGAACCTTGCTCAGGTTTCCCTCTTCATCGCGGCTGACGAACAGGATGTAAAAGCGCTTTTTCGAAGCCAATGCTGAGAACCTGTGCCCTGATTTGACCGAAGCGCCGAGGTATCCTCAACGGGGCGGTATGAGAGGGAGCCGGTCCGATGCAATTCACTTCCGCCAAATCGCATTTGGCAACGCGCATTCCGAACTGGCAGATCTCTCTTGGGCTTTCTTAGAAGATGTTAATACAACCGGTACCCTGCCGCAACCATCCAATATCGTTTTCCCACAGCAATCCGGGGTATTGACAGACGGGGTTTACCCTCGGAAGAGATGCCAGGACCCGGCAAAATTCGCGGCGAACTCGCCCTCATCGAACATATTCGACAGCGCAGCGGAGCCGTCGAAAGCCCGCTCCTTCGGCTCGGCATCGGCGACGACTGCGCCGTGCTGCGTCCTCCGCGCGGCTCCGATGTGCTTGTCACGACGGACTTTACCCTCGAAGGCCGGCACTTCCGCCGAGACTGGCACACGCCGGAATCGGCTGGGCATCGCACCCTTGCGCGCGGACTTTCGGACCTCGCCGCCATGGGAGCGCAGCCGATGGCCGCCTTCCTTTCGCTCGCCGTCCCGCGCTCGCTGGCCGCAACCGCCGCCGGGAGAAAATGGCTCGACCGATTCTTCGACGGCCTGCTCGCCCTCGCCGCGCTGCACAAGGTTCCGCTCGCCGGCGGCGACACGTCGGAGGCGCCCACCGACCACCTGCTGGCAGACATCACCCTGCTGGGCACGGCGCCGCGCGGTCGCGAACTCCGCCGCTCCGGCGCGCGAGCGGGCGACCTGCTCTATGTCACCGGCGCCCTCGGCGGAGCGGCGGCGGAGCTTCAATCGCTCTCTCAGGGCAAGCGCCCGAAGAAGCACGGCGAGCACCCGCAGCTCTTCCCCATCCCGCGCCTGGTGGTCGGACATGCCTTGTTGAAGCGCCGGCTCGCGACCGCCTGCATGGACGTGAGCGACGGCATCTCGACCGACCTTGCGCATCTTTGCCAGGCCTCGGGCGTCGGCGCCGTCGTCTTCGCGGATCCCCTGCCGCTGCATCCGCTCGCCGCGGAACACGGCAAAGAGGCGGCGTTGCAGCTCGCCCTGCACGGCGGCGAGGACTACGAACTGCTCTTCACCGCCAAACCCAGCGTGACGATGCCGCGCAGGATCGCCGGCGTGCCGGTCACGCCGATCGGCCGCATCACCGCTGCGGGGCCGATCCTGCTGGAGCGTTCCGACGGCTCCGCCGAGCCGCTCGCGCCCGCCGGCTGGGAGCACCTGCGCTAACCCGGCTATCCTGAATACATGCAAGAGGCCACCCGCATCATCCGCTCCACGCTCTCCGCCGCCACGCCAGGCCAGCCGCTGCACGCCGGCCCGGTCTTCGCCGCGCCCTTTCACGCCCCGGGCGACCCATCCGAGACCGAATACACCTACGCCCGCTCGCACAATCCCACCTGGACCGAACTCGAAGAGGCCATCGGCCAGATGGAGTCGGCAGCCGGATATGAAGCGCATGCCCGAATCTTCGGCTCCGGCATGGCGGCCTGCGCGGCGGTGCTGGGCGCGGTGCTGCGTCCGGGAGACATCGCCGTCCTGCCGTCGGACGCCTACTTCGCCGTCCGAAGCCTCTTCGCCGCGCACTTCGAGCCGATGGGCTGCATCCTGCGCACCGCTCCAACGCGCGCGATGGACGCGCCCGAGGTGCTCGCCGGCGCACGGCTGCTGTGGATCGAGACCCCCAGCAACCCCGGCATGGATGTCGCCGACATCGCCGCGCTTGCCGCGCTCGCCCACACCAACGGCACGCTCGTCGCGGTCGACAACACCACCGCCACGCCGCTCGGCCAGCGCCCCCTCGCGCTCGGCGCGGACTTTTCCGTCGCCTCCGACTCGAAGGCCATGACCGGCCACAGCGACCTGCTGCTCGGCCACGTCGCCACCCGCGATCCGGAGCTTCTGGCGAAGATCGATAGCTGGCGCACGCTGACCGGCGGCGTCCTCGGTCCCATGGAGGCTTGGCTCGCGCTACGCTCGATCGGTACGCTACCCCTGCGGCTGGCCAAGTCCTGCGCCAACGCCCAGGCCATCGCGGAGTTCCTCGCCGCGCGTCCGGAGGTCCGCGAGGTCTTCTATCCCGGTCTGCGGACGCACCCCGGACACGCCATCGCCGCGCGTCAGATGCAGTACTTCGGCCCCGTACTCAGCTTCACGCTGAAGAACAAGGCCGCCGCCGAAACCTTCCTGACCGCCGCCGAGCTGGTCACCGAGGCCACCAGCTTCGGCGGCCTTTCGACCACCGCCGAGCGCCGCGCGCGCTGGGGACATGACCTCATCCCCGCCGGGTTCATCCGCATGTCGGCCGGCTGCGAGGAGATCGAAGACCTGCTCGCCGACATGGCTCAGGCGCTCGAAAAGGCCGGCGCATGAGCCTCGGCCACGACGACTTCAAAAGAGACTGGAAAGTCGAAATCCTCAGGCAGCCGCCCCTGATCGCCCCGGCGCGCCAGTTCACCTGGCCGCTGCACATCGCGGGCGAGGAGGACGCGCTGGCTCGCGGCGCGCTTCGCCTGCTCGTGAGGCCGGCGAGCGGGGGAGTGTTTCTCGCCACCTGCGCGCTCGGCTTCACCGACCCGGCGATGCCCACCGCCGTCTACGGCAGCCCGAATCCCGGCGAGATCTGCGCCGTCGCGGGCGGCTACGCGTACATCGCGGAGGTCTCGACGCCCGAACGCTGCATGCAGATTCCGATGAAGCCGGTCGCCGAGGTGGTCCCGCTGCCGGAGCATGGGCTGCTGCTCTTCGTGGGCTTCCACACCATCGCGGCCTGGGGCAAAGACGGCGTCGCGTGGACCAGCGGCAAGCTGAGCTGGGAGGGACTGAAGCTGACATCCATCTCAGGAGACAAACTTCACGGACTCGGCTGGAACATGCTCACCGACCGCGATGTTCCGTTCGAACTCGACCTGCGCACGGGTGAACACAGCGGCGGCGGGTTTTCGAAGTAGCGATTGCAGATGGGGGAGTTTTGTTAAGGGCACGGCTTCAGCCCTGCCGTAAATGCTTGGCTGACAGCGCGGCTTTAGCCGCTGAGGTACGGTTTCGCTCGAATCGGCTTGATCCGCCAGTGCGCAGGAAAGAGTACCTCAGCGGCTGAAGCCGCAGAACAAAGCAGCGTCAGTGACACGGCTGAAGCCGTGCCCTTAAGCAGAACCAAGACGTCCTAACGCCGAAGCAGTCCGTCTTTCAATAGCTTAGATCTGCGTTCCTCCGTGTCAATCCGTGGTCGTCTTGACTTCATCCGCGGGCGCCTCGTAGAAGCTCAGCGACGCGTCGCCCTGCTTGTACTCCCGCGTCCGCACCAGCCCGCCGAAGCGTTCCGCCAGCTTGAACTTCGACTTCGACGCATGCTCCGCGACGACGATGGCGCCTGGCGCCAGCAGCTTGCGGCCGGTCGTGCTGCCCAGGAACGACAGCGTCCCGGTGTACTCGTTCTCCGCCTCGTACGGCGGATCGAGGTAGACGACGTCGATCGGCGACTTGCCCAGCCGCTGCAGCAGCGCCGCCGTGCCTCGATCCTCCAGAGCAAAACCGCTCGTAATCTTCAGCGTTTCGAGGTTCTTGCGCAGCGTCTTCAGGGCCGGAACCGCATTCTCCGAGAACCAGACGAACTCCGCGCCGCGGCTGATCGCCTCGATGCCTACCGCGCCCGTGCCGGCGTAGAGATCGACGAAGCGGCAGCCCGGAACGCGGGTCGCGAGAATGTTGAACAGCGTCTCGCGCAGCCGGTCGCTGGTGGGTCGGGTGGCCGTGCCGGGCGGCGAGGCCAGCAGACGGGAGCGGTATGTACCTGCAATGACGCGCATCTGCCGATGATACCGGCCCTCGGTATAAAGCGCATACAATGAACCTATGCGTGGTTGGACGGTTCCGTTCGGCAGAATCTTCGGCGTGGATGTGCGCATCCATTTTTTCTTCGTCCTCCTGCCGCTTCTCTGCATGAGTCTTGCGTACTCGCTGCGCCTGAATACGGGACGCGGATTTGCGCTCGCCTTCTTCCTGCTGGTCGCCGTCTGTGTGCGCGAGATCGCGCGCGGCCTGGTCGGCGCATGGGTCTCGCTTAGCCCGGTCAGCCTCATCCTGCTGCCGACCGGCGCGCTCGCCACCTACAGCCAGTCCGACGCCGATGCCGACGAATACCCCGCGCCGAACGCCGGCGAGGGCGACCTCCCAGCCGAAATCTCCGCCGAGGCCGCGCATGCGAACGCCCTGCGGAGCGCGCACCAGGCGAAGCTCCGCACCGTGGCGCTTGCCGGTCCCATCGCGAACATCCTCTTCGGCCTCACGCTCGCCGGCATGATCCTCACCTTCGCGCCGGAGATAGATCTCATCCAGATGCCCTGGGTCTCGCCCCGTCACCTGCTGCGCGCGATGGTGTGGACGAACCTGCTGCTGGCCGCGATCAACCTGCTGCCGGCCTGGCCGCTCGATGGCGGATACCTCTTCGGCAAACTTCTGGGCCGGCCCCGGCCCGTGCAGACCGCCATCGGCATCGGTCCCGTGGTCGCCGTGCTGCTGGTCGCGGCGGGCATCCTTGTGCCGAACATGTTCCTGGTCTTCATCGGCGCCGGCCTGCTCATCGTCTCGCAGTTCTTCGACGAGTCCGGTGCGAGCACCATCGAACCCCGCACAGAGACTGTGCTGATGCGCGACGTGATGATGCAGGATTACACCGTCATCTCCGCCTCCGCCACGCTCGAGGACGCGATGCGCCACTGCACCCATACCCTGCAGGACGTCTTCCCGGTCGTGCGCGGCGGCAACCTGGTCGGCGCGGTCTCGCGGCAGAACATCGTCGAGGCGCTCGAGGCCGGCGGCAACAGCTACGTGCAGGGCATCATGACGCGCAGCTTCCAGACCGCGCGCCCCGGCGACGCGCTGGTCAAGACGCTGCGCCGCCTGATGTCCGGCCGCCTCGGCCAGACCGCGCAGCTTGTGCCGGTGGTCGATGGCGAGGCAGGCCAGCGCATCGTTGGCATCATCACGCCGCAGAACCTGCAGCGCTCGATGAGCCTGCTGGACCTCAGCCGCCGCATGACGCGCGAGACCGACCTGCGCAAGGAGCAGGACCGTCCGTGAGCTTATCCGCGACCCTTTTGGAGTACGAGAGCCGTCCGCTCGCGCCGGGTCTGTACCTGGTGGCGACGCCCATCGGCAACCTCGAAGACATCACCCTGCGCGCGCTGCGGGTTCTGCGTCTGGCCGACCGGATCGCCTGCGAGGACACGCGCCAGACCCAGAAGCTGCTGAACCACTACGGCCTGAAGACCCCGACCGTCAGCTATCACATGTTCAACGAGGCCGGCCGGGCCGAGGAACTTGCGTCCGAACTGAAACAAGGCGCGCGCATCGCGGTCGTCTCGGATGCCGGCACGCCCGGCATCGCCGACCCCGGCAGCCAGATCGCAGCAGCCGCCATCGCCGCCGGGGTGCCGGTCTTCCCCATCCCCGGCGCGAACGCCGCCATCAGCGGCCTCATCGCCAGCGGCCTGCCGACCGAGGGCTTCCAGTTCCACGGCTTTTTGCCGTCGAAGGCCGGGGCACGCAAGTCGGCGCTGGAAAAGTTGCCGCGCGGGCCGGTCTCGCACCTGTTTTACGAGGCGCCGCACCGGCTGCTGGAGTCGCTCGCCGATCTGCAAACCGTCTTCGGCCCGGACCAGCACGTGGTCGTCGCACGCGAGCTGACCAAGCTGCATGAGGAATTTCTGCGTGGGCCTGTCTCGGTCATCCACGCGACACTGGCCGCAAGAGATTTAGTCCGGGGCGAGATTGTGCTGATGTTCGCCCTGCCCGAGGGTGTGGTCGAGGTGAAGCAGGTGGGGATTCTCGCCGAGGTCACCGCGCTGGTCAAAGCCGAGGGCATCAGCGAGATGGACGCGCTCAAGCGAGTCGCCCGCGAGCGCGGGATCGGGAAATCGGATGCATACCGGGAGTTGCAGCGGGAGCAGAGCCGGAAAAGATAGAGGCTGAGTTCAGGGTGTAGAACTCAGGGTTCAGAGAGCTTCTTGCACCCCATAACAGCCCGTCATCCTGAGCAACGCGAAGGACCCCTGTATTTCGTTCGCACCAGCACGGATCATCGCCGGGACGAACAAAATACAGGGATCCTTCACTGCGTTCAGGATGACGAGGGTTTGAGGAGCAGCTTTCTGAACCCTATCCCCTAAGCCCTATTCCCCGCTTTTCTAGTGTCCAAATTCCTTGCGCGGCTGGTCCGGACGCCCCTTCACCCGGTCGTACTCGTACCGGTCGCTGGTCGTGCCAAGTGACTCATTGTAAAGGTTGATCCCACCCGAGGCCTCAGTCAGCTCCTGGGTGAAGTCGTGGATGGCGCGCAGGATGTCGGCGGTTGCGGGGATCTCGATCTTCGAACCGCGCAGGAACTTCTGGTATCCGCGGTCGACCAGACGGCTGATCTCGCCGCCCAGCACCCAGCCCGGCTTGGCGATCAGCGTCACCACGCCGCCGGGACCCTCGGCGATCTCCGCCGCGCAGCCGTATTTGCGAACCTGAAAGGCCCCCGGAGTGCGCTTTGCACCCTCTTGCGCCGGCGCGACATCGAATCGTTGCGTGCCGAGCAGGGAAAGAACGTCGTTGAAGCTACGCTGCTGCATCTTTTTTGCCATAAGATTGAACTCAACTCAACTTTCGCACATCCGCCGCTCAAGCTCAATCGAGCCGCACAGGAAAGCATCGAATACCGCATGACGACGACCCTCGGCAGCACGATTCTTGGCACTTCGATACTGGACCGCATCGGCAATACCCCGCTCGTTCGCCTGGACGAGATTACCGCGCACCTGCCCGGCATTCAGATTCTCGGCAAGGCCGAGTGGGCCAACCCCGGCGGATCGGTGAAGGATCGCGCCGCCTCCTCGATCGTGCTCGATGCCCAGCGCAAAGGCCTGATCGGCCCCACGAAAGGCCTGATCGACGCGACCTCCGGCAACACCGGCATCGCGTACGCCATGCTGGGCGCGGCCCTCGGCTTCGAAGTCACCCTCTGTATGCCGTCGAACGTCTCGCCCGAGCGCAAGCGCTACGTCTCTGCCTATGGCGCGAAGCTCGTCTGGACCAACCCGGCCGACGGCTCGGACGGAGCCATCCGCAAGGCGCGGGAGTTGGTCGCCGCCGAACCGGACCGCTACTTCTACGCCGACCAGTACAGCAACGAAAACAACTGGCTCGCCCACTACCGCACGACCGCCCCGGAGATCTGGGAGCAGACGCAGGGCCGCGTCACGCACTTCGTCGCCGGCCTCGGCACCAGCGGCACCTTCGTCGGCACGACCCGCAAGCTGAAAGAGTTGAACCCGGCCATTCAGTGCATCTCCATGCAGCCGGACTCGCCCTTCAACGGTCTCGAAGGCCTGAAGCACATGGCGACCGCCATCGTGCCCAAGATCTACGACGCGACGATCGCCGATCAGAACATCCCGATGGAGACCGAACGCGCCTATGCGATGGCGCTGCGGCTGGGCCGGAGGTCCGGCATCCTCGTCGGCGTCTCGGCGGCGGCGGCGGTCTGCACCTGCCTCGACATCGCCGAGCGCGAGGCTGCGGCCGGACGCGAGGCCGTGATCGTCACCATCCTCTGCGACTCCGCGGAGAAATATATGTCCGAACGTTTCTGGCAGGAAGGCTGAGAAAATATGCTGCGCATCCAATTCCCCCACTACGAAGCCCTCCGCATCCACGGCGAAGAGACCTACCCGCACGAGTGCTGCGGCGTGCTGCTCGGCAAGAACGAGCCGGGCCAAGACGGCCCGGTGAATGTCGTCCACCAGATCGTCCGCGCCGGCAACACGCGTACAGACTCCGCGCACAACCGGTACAACATCGCTCCGGGCGAGCTGATCAAGATTCAGCGGCAGGCGCGCGGTCTGGGCCTGGACATCGTCGGCTTCTACCACTCGCACCCGGACCACCCCGCGATGTGGTCTTCGACCGACATCGCCGAGGCGCACTGGCTGGGTTGCAGCTACGTCATCACCCGCGTCGCGCAGGGCAAGGCCGAGGTGACCAACTCGTTCCTGCTGCTCGGCACAAGCGAAGAGGACAAGAGCTTCGCGGATGAGGCGATCGAGATCGAGATCGCCGAGGCCGTCAGCTAGCTATCAATCTTGCTTAACCACAAACGCTTGTCATCCTGAGCGAAGCGAAGGACCTGCGTTTTCCTGTAGCTCCGCCGCCGCCCCGGAGAACACGCAGGTCCTTCGACTTCGCTGCGCTCCGCTCAGGATGACAGATGGTTTGGGCAAGTCCAAAGAGAACCGACGCAGAACGCGGTAGACTATAAGAAGATGACGAGCACCTCTCTCCATCACGAGTTTTGCGGACGATGTCGGGCCCTCTGCGCCGGACCGTTCCGCGTCTCCGCGCTCTAGCCTGCCCTCGGCTGCGCGGAAATCCGATACTTTTCTCATCCCCACACATCTGAACCCTTCGAAGACGTACGTTTCGACACGAGGACACGCATGAAGATTCACATCCCTACTCCGCTACGCGCCTACACTGGCCAGAAAGAGACCGTGGAGGCATCCGGCGCAACCGTCGGCGCAGCGCTGGAGCAGCTCGTCACCAGCTACCCCGATCTGCGCGGCAATCTCTTCTCCGCCGACGGCAAGCTCCGCTCCTTCGTCAACGTCTACCTCAACGACGACGACATCCGCTACCTGCCGGAGAAGGAAGCCACGCCCGCAACCGACGCCGACGAGCTGACCATCATCCCGTCCATCGCCGGCGGAACCCCCACGGCAGTCGAAGAGCCAGCCGTCGCCGAGCTGCCGACGCTGACCAACGACGAGATCAGCCGCTACTCGCGCCACCTCATCCTGCCCGAGGTGGGCATGGAGGGCCAGCGCAAGCTGAAGGCCGCGAAGGTGCTCTGCGTGGGCACCGGCGGACTGGGCGCGCCGCTCGCGCTCTACCTCGCGGCAGCCGGCATCGGCACCATCGGCCTCGTCGACTTCGACACCGTCGACGAGAGCAACCTGCAGCGCCAGATTATCCACTCGACCGCGACCGTCGGCAAGCTGAAGGTCGATTCTGCCGAGATCATGTTGAAGGGTCTGAACCCGACCCTGAATGTCGTCAAGCACAACACCATGCTCACCAGCGCCAACGCGCTCGAGATCATGAAGGACTACGACGTCATCGCGGACGGCACGGACAACTTCCAGACCCGCTACCTGGTCAACGACGCCTGCGTCCTGCTGGGCAACAAGCCCAACGCCTACGGCAGCATCTTCCGCTTCGAGGGTCAGGCGTCGGTCTTCGCGACCGAGGAAGGCCCGTGCTACCGCTGCCTCTACCCGGAGCCGCCACCGCCGGGCCTCGTGCCCTCCTGCGCCGAAGGCGGCGTGCTCGGCATTCTGCCGGGTCTGGTCGGCGTCATTCAGGCGACCGAGGTCATCAAGCTGATTCTCGGCATCGGCGACACGCTCGTCGGCCGCCTTCTGCTGGTCGACGCGCTCGGCATGAGCTTCCGCACGCTGAAGCTGCGCAAGAACCCCGACTGCCCGGTCTGCGGCACGCACCCGACCGTCACCGCGCTGATCGACTACGACCAGTTCTGCGGCATCGAGAAGCCGACCGAGGCCGGTCCGCTCGAGGTCTCCACGCATAAGGCTGTGGGCTCGGAGGCGGTGGTCGACGGCATTCCGCAGATCTCGGTCGAAGAGCTCAAGGCGCGGCAGGACGCCGGTGACAAGCCGTTCATCCTCGACGTCCGCGAGCCGCACGAGTACCAGATCGTCAACATGGGCGCGCCGCTGATCCCGCTCGGTGAGGTTGCGCTGCGCTCGGTTGAGCTTGGCGACAAGAATCAGGAGATCATCATCCACTGCAAGTCCGGCGCACGCTCGCAGAAGGCAGCCGTGGCCCTCAAAAACGCTGGCTTCACCAACGTCAAGAACCTCTCGGGCGGCATCCTGGCCTGGGCGGACAAGATCGACAAGACGCTGCCGAAGTACTAAACGACGACGGCCTGACGCCGATCCGCACCGACAAAACCGATCAAGAACAAATCGATGTGATTTGTTCTTGATCGGTTTTGTCGGTGCAGATCGGTATTAAGTTTTTTCGTACGCTAGTCGTTCCGCTCCAGCATCTGCAGGCAGAGAGGCCGCTCCAGCATGCAGTCCATCTTTGCGATCGACGACACCGCCTGCTCGATGGTCGAGGTCAGGCAAGGCTCGGTCGTCACGACGAACGCCAGCCTGTGCTTCGGATACCCCGGACGCTGCAGGATCGAGTCGATGTTCGCGCCAACCTTCGACAGCGCGCCGGAGATGGCCGAGACGATGCCCGGCTTGTCGTCGACGATAAAGCGCAGGTAGTGCGGCGCAAGGAAGTCGCCGGTGACGGTGCGCTTGCGAATTGGCAACTGCACCGTTGCGCACTTCTGCGAGACCGCCAGCAGGTCCGAGACCACCGCGACCGCCGTCGGCTCGCCGCCCGCGCCGTGGCCGGAGAAGACCACATCGCCGCCGAAGCGTCCGCTTGAAACCACCATATTCTGCGTGCCGTGCGACCAAGCGATCGGCGAGCTGAGCGGCACCAGCATCGGCGCAACGCGCGCATGGACGGTCGTGCCGTCGGCCTGCGCGCTCGAGATCTGCCGGATGGTGCAGTTCAGCTCCTTGGCATAGGCGAAGTCGACCGCGTCGATGACCGAGATGGACTGCGTCGGCACGTCGTCGGGATTCAGCTCCGCGTGCATCGCGATGCGGGCCAGGATGCAGAGCTTCGCGCGCGCGTCGTAGCCGTCGACATCGGCCGAGGGATCGGCCTCGGCATAGCCCAACTGCTGCGCGTCGGCGAGCACCGTGAGGTAGTCCGCGCCCGTCTCCATGCGGCTGAGTATGTAATTGCACGTGCCGTTGACGATGCCGCTGAGCCGCGTCACCTGGTCGCCGCCAAGACCTTGCAGAATGCCCGGAATGACCGGCACGCCGCCCGCCACCGCCGCGCCATGCAGCAGGTAAACGCCGTTCGCCGCGGCCAGCTTCATCAGGCCCGGACCGCGATAGGCGATCAACTGCTTGTTCGCCGTCACGACGGACTTGCCCGCCGCGAGCGCCTTCTTGATCCAGCTCTCGGCCGGGGTCAGGCCGCCGACCAGCTCAACGATCACGTCCGCGTCGGACGCCAGCAGCACGTTCACGTCATCGGTCCAGACGACCGACTTCGGCACGAACTTCGCCGTCGGCAACGCACGCTTGCGCGCGACATCGCGGTTGAAGATATGCGTCAGCTCGAGGCCCGGCAGTTTCAGCTCGGCCAGCAGCTTCGCCACCGAGCTGCCGACCGTGCCGAAGCCGATGAGCGCAATCCTGGTCGTGGCCTTTGGCGTGGGAGCGGTTTTCTTCGCTGGGGCTTTGGCGGGGGGCTTCACGGACGTCTTGCTGGCAACCTTGCGTGTGGTCATGTGGGCTCAGTATTCGATCTTTTCGGTGAACTCGCACCAGGTCTTGAAGCTGACGATGCCCTCTTCGCGCATCATGTTTTCGGTCGGCAGGGCGCGCTCTTCGAGTGGCAGGCGAACCTGCTCGTAGAAGAAGGAGTCGTCGAACCCGGCGTCCGCGGCATCCTTTGCGGTAGCCCCGAAGAAGATCGCCTCGCAGCGCGCCCAGTGGATGGCGGTCAGGCACATGGGACAGGGCTCGCAGCTCGAATAGATGGTGCAGCCAGTGAGCTGGAAGGAGCCGAGCGCCTTGCAGGCGTTGCGGATGGCGGTGACCTCGGCGTGGGCCGTGGGGTCGTTGGTCGCGGTCACGAGGTTGATCCCCGTCGCGACGACCTTGCCGTCTTTTACGACGACGGCGCCAAACGGGCCGCCGCGTCCGGAGAGGACGTTTTCCGTGGCGAGGTCGATCGCCTGTTGCATAAACTCTGGGTTACCCTGCATTTCACTCACAATCTTGACGTTACACACTTGCCCGCGGCGAGAGTCACGGGATAATGAAGATTATGGCATACGGATCAGGCTCCAACCCCGTCGCATACCTGTCCTCGCGCATCGTTACGCCCGGCGGCATTGTGGCCGGCGCCCTGCTGGTCGATTCCGGAAAGATCGCCGCCATCTGCCCGCTGGCCGAGCTGCCGGCGGACGTCGCGCGCGTCGACTGCGGCGACGCAGCCATCCTGCCCGGACTCGTGGACACGCACGTCCACATCAACGAGCCCGGACGCACCGAGTGGGAGGGCTTCGCGACCGCCACGCGCGCCGCCGCCGCCGGGGGCTACACACTGCTGGTCGACATGCCGCTGAACTGCCTGCCCGAGACCACCACCGTCGCGGCGCTCGACGAAAAACGCGAGGCCGCGAAGGGAAAGACGCTCGTCGACTGGGCCGCCTGGGGCGGGGCCGTCGCGGACAACCAGAACGACCTGCTGCCGCTCGCCGCCGCCGGCGTTCCGGGGTATAAGTGCTTTCTGATCTATCCCGGATGCGACGGCTTCACCATGATCGACCTCGAACAGCTCGAAGCCGCGCTGCCGCACATCGCAGAATCCGGCCTGCCGCTGCTGGTGCATGCCGAACTCGCCGGGCCGATCGACGCGGCCTGCGCCCGGTTGAACGAGTCCGGCGCGGACTGGAGCGTCTACGACACTTACCTGCAGTCGCGTCCGGACGAGGCGGAGCTCGTCGCGATCCGCCTGATGATCCGGCTCTGCCGCCAGTACGGCGTCCGCCTGCATATCGTGCATCTGGCGACCGCGCTGGCCCTACCGGAGCTGGCCGCCGCCAAGGCCGAAGGCCTGCCCATCACAGTTGAGACCTGCCCGCACTATCTACATTTCGCCGCAGAAGACATCCCCGACGAGGCCACCCAGTATAAGTGTGCCCCGCCGATCCGCAGCCGCGCGAACCGCGACGGCCTGTGGCAGGGGCTGCGCGACGGCATCATCGACCTGATCGCGACGGACCACTCGCCCTGCCCGCCGGAGATGAAACGCGCCGGCAACGGCCGCTTCGACCTGGCGTGGGGCGGGATTGCGAGCCTGTCGGTCGCGCTGCCGGTCATCTATACGGACGCGCTGGCGCGCGGGCTGACGCTGGAACACGTCGTCCGCTGGATGGGACCAGCACCCGCCGCACTGGCCGGCATGAACGACCGTGCAGGCATGCTCAAGCCCGGACGGGACGCCAACTTCGTCGTCTTCTCCCCGGAGGCCGAGTTCACCGTGGAGGAGGCAGGACTTCACTTCCGACACAAGATTTCGCCATATCTGGGTGAACGGCTGAAGGGGGTCGTCGAGGCCACCTACATCCGCGGTGAGGCGGTCTTCGAAAAAGGTGTGTTCGCCGTCACCACACCGGGGCGTGAACTTACGCTATCCTAGCCAACACCGATGAACGACACCTCTCAACATAAGGGATACGCTTGCTGCTTCTGCGGTCTTCCTATCGATCCTGACCCGCCCGACGTCGCAACCCTTACTTATGCGACGTGTCTTGGACAGGCGAAGCATCTGCAACACGAACAGGAGTTCTACTGCCACACGGTCTGCCTCGAATCGAAGCTTCACCCCCAAGCCAAGATTTACGCCGCCTTTCTGGCGACAAACCCGAGTTCTGAGACCGAAGATACCGCCGATGACGAATGACAGACTAGATCGCTGGAACGAACTCCCCGCCCAAGCGGCCGCCGAAGCCGTTCTCCCCTGCAACGGCTCGACCGCCTGGGCTGACGGACTCGCCGCAAAGCGCCCCGTCGCCGACGAAGCCTCCCTGCTAGCCCTCTCCGATGCCATCTGGAGCTCCCTGACCGCCGACGACTGGCAGCAGGCCTTCGACAGCCACCCCCGCATCGGCGAGCGCAAGGCCAAGGCCGCAACCGACAGCTCGCTGAAGTGGTCGAGCCAGGAGCAGTCCAAGGCCATGGCCGCCGACAGCAAGAAAGACAGCGCCGCCGCGCTCGCCGAGGGCAACGCCGCCTACGAGGCGAAGTTCGGACGCATCTTCCTCATCTGCGCCACCGGCAAGTCCGCCGCAGAGATCCTCGCCAGCCTGCACCAGCGGCTCAACAGCACACCCGAGGCCGAGCTGCTCGAGGCCGCCGAACAACAACGCCAGATCACGCAGCTACGCCTTCGGCGCTGGCTGGGAGAACCATAACCGATGGGACTTTCGACCCACATTCTGAACACCGCAAGCGGCCGCCCGGCCGAGGGTGTCGCCATCTCCCTGCATTACCTGAACGAGGGACGCTGGCAGCACCTGAACGACGGCCGCACCGACGCCGACGGCCGCTGCAAGACGATTTTGCCGCCGGCCATCGCGTTCGAGGCCGGCATCTACCGCCTGCGCTTCGAGACCAAACCCTACTATCTGGCGCAGGGCACGCCTGGACTCTATCCTTATGTGGACATTGTCTTTAACATTGAAGACCCAGGCCAGCACTACCACATTCCCCTGCTCCTGACCCCCAACGGCTACACCACCTACCGAGGAAGCTGAACCCATGTCGAATGTCGAACTTGTTGCAAATCGCTACGGAAAACACCGCGTCCGCCTGATGAAGGTCACCCGCCACCCGCATGGCAACGAGGTCTTCGAGTGGACCGTGCAGGTGCTGCTGAAGGGCGACTTCGAGACCGTCCATACGCTCGGCGACAACAGCAAGGTGCTCGCGACCGACACGATGAAGAACACGGTCTACTCGGTCGCCCGCACCTCGAAGGCGTCGACGCCAGAGGTCTATGCGACCGAGCTGGTGGACTTCATCCTCAGCCGCAACCCGCAGGTCTCGTCGGCGAACGTGAACATCGAGGCGCACCTGTGGAAGAGGCTTAGAGTCGATGGCAAGGATCATCCCGACACCTTCATGCGCGGCAGCGCCGAGGTGCAGACCACGCACGTCGAACGCGGGCGCGACGGCGTGCTGCATGTAACTTCAGGACTATCCGGATTGAACCTGCTGAAGACCGCCAACTCCGCCTTCGCGGGCTTCCTGCGCGATTCGCTGACGACGCTGCCCGATACGCAGGATCGCGTCTTCGGCACGGTCGTCCAGGCCGAGTGGGTGTACTCGGACACCAACATCGACTTCGACGCCGTGCGCGCGACCACTCGCGAGACGCTGCTGAAGACCTTCGCCAATCACGTGAGCCTGTCGGTCCAGCAGACGCTCTACCAGATGGCCGAGGACGCCATCAACGCCGTCCCCGCCATCTCCGAGATCGAGATTGCAATGCCCAACAAGCACTGCCTGCTGATCGATCTGTCGCGCTTCGGACAGGACAATCCGAACGAGATCTTCGTGCCCACGGACGAGCCGCACGGATACATCGAGGCGCGCATTCGGCGGAAGTAACGCTTTGAGAGCTTAAAGCTGTGAACTTACATCTTTAAGCTCTCGAAGACCGTCTTTCGCAGCCCCGCCGCTGCAGAAAGACAAAAGCAGATTCCCTTCGGGAACGACAAACAAGAACGGCAACAATAAGAAAAGCAAGAGCAACGACGAGGTCAGATTTGCCGCACGTTTTATTGCAGTCACTAGAGCGCGTGGAACGGGTGATCGCCCGTTGCCGCGAGCTTGCCAGCATCACCGACGTGGCGGGCGAGACCACGCGCACCTACCTCTCGCCCGCCACGCGCGACGCCCATGCGCTGGTGCTCGGCTGGATGCGCGAGGCCGGCCTGTCGACTCAGGTGGACGCCGTGGGCAACCTGCGCGGTTTGCGGGCCGGGCTTTCGCCACAGGCGCCCAGGCTGCTCATCGGCTCGCACATCGACACGGTCGTCAACGCCGGCGCCTTCGACGGCATCCTCGGCGTGGTCCTGGCGCTGGAGCTGATCGAGGATCTCGCCGATACGCCGCTTCCCTATGCGATCGAGCTGCTCGCGTTCTCCGAGGAAGAGGGCGTCCGCTTTCGCAAGCCATTTCTCGGCAGTCTGGCCGTGGTCGGCGAACTCACCCCGGAGGATCTCGCTCTGCCGGACGCTCACGGCACGACGATGGAGCAGGCCATCGCGCACTTCGGGCTGGACCCGGCCGAGTATGCCGCAGCGCGGCTCGCGCCCGAGAGCTTCGCCTACCTCGAAATTCACATCGAGCAGGGCCCTGTGCTTGAGAGCGAGGACCGGCCCATCGCCGCCGTCCACGCCATCGTCGGCCAGACGCGCATGAGCCTGCGCTTCACCGGGCAGGCCAACCACGCGGGCACCACGCCGATGCATCTGCGGCACGACGCGCTGGCCGCCGCCGCGGAGTGGATCGTCGCGGTCGAAAAGCTCGGGCAGGCCACGCCCGGCCTCGTCGCGACGGTCGGCAGCGCGGAGCCGAAGCCCGGTCTCGGCAACGTCATCGCCAGCGAGGTGCTGGCGACGCTCGACATCCGCCACGCCGACGACGACATCCGCCATGCCGCCGTCGCGAAGGCCGTCGCCGCCGCGCAGTCCGCCGCGGATGCACGCGGCGTCACGCTCTCCACCAGCACCTCCATCGACCAGACCGCGGTGCCGATGGCGCCGCATCTGCTTGCCCTGATGGAGGCGGCAGCAAAGGCCAGCGGCTATGACGGCACGCCCCTCACCAGCGGCGCGGGTCACGACGCGGTGATTCTGGCGCGGCGCGTTCCGGCCATCATGCTCTTTCTGCGCAGCCCCGGCGGCCTGAGCCATCACCCCGGCGAGGCCGTCCTGATCGACGACGTCGAGGCCGCGCTGACGACCGCGATGGAGTTCCTGCGCCGTTTGCGCGATGATGTTCTCTCCGGCTCCGCACAGGCCGGACGGGAGGCACATGCATAACCCCATGCATTCTTTAGGACTGACCCGCAGCGCCAATCGCCGCGATCACCTGCTGCAGACGCCGGACACCTTCGTGCGCGCGCCGCTGCCGGGCATGACCGGCGGCGTGGCCATCGTCCACACCGCGCCGGTGGCGGGCGCGGGCTTCACGCAGTACACAGCGGAGCTCGAACCCGGCGGCGCGCTCGGCCCCACAACGGTCCAGCGCTTTCTGTATGTGACGAAGGGCGAGGTCGTCCTGTCCACCTGGACCGAAAAGGCCGCGCTCAAGCCCGGCGGCTACGCCTACATCCCCGCCGGTCAGGCGCACAGCGTCATCGCCTCCGAGGCCTCATCGGTCGTGGTGATCGAAAAGCCCTACACGCCGCTGGCCGGGGTCGACGCGCCCGCGCTCTGCGTTGGCAGCGAGGCGAAGATTGCGACCACCCCGCTGGGCGGCGACCCGGACCTGCAGGTCGGCACGCTGCTGCCCGCCACCCCGGCCTTCGACTTCGCGGTCAACACCATGACCTACAACCCCGGCGCGGCGCTCAGCATGGTCGAGATCCACGTCATGGAGCATGGCCTGCTGATGCTCGAAGGCGGCGGCATCTACCGGCTGGGCGACCAGTGGTACCCGGTCACGGCAGGCGACTTCATCTGGATGGCCCCGTACTGCCCGCAGTGGTTCGGCGCGCTCGGCAAGACTCCCGCCAAGTACCTCATTTATAAGGATTGGAACCGGCATCCGCTGAGTTGAGCAGTCAAGAGCCAAGCGTACCTCAGCGGCTGAAGCCGCACGACGATCAAGCGATATCGGCACGGCTGAAGCCGTGCCCTTAACAAGGCCGAAGTCTTCGGCGGTTGGAGAGACTCAGGAGCGGCTGTGAGCCAGAAGATTCAGATCGACCAAAACCGCCTTTTCGCCGAGCTGACGAAGCTGTCCAGCTTCACCCACGTCGAGCCCTCGCCCGACGGCACGGCCGTCACCCGCGTCGTCTTCACGCCGGACGACCTCGAAGCGCGCGCCTGGCTGCGCGGCATCGCGGAGGCCGAGGGCTTTACCGTGCGGGTCGATCCCGTCGGCAATACCTTCTTCCGCATGGAAGGCACGGACCCGAGCCTGCCCGCCGTCGCGACCGGCTCGCACGCCGACGCCATTCCCCACGCCGGCATGTACGACGGCACGGTCGGGGTGATCGGCGGCCTCGAAGCGATGCGCGCGCTCAAGCAGGCCGGCATCCGGCCGAAGCGGGCCATCGAGACGATTCTTTTCACCTCCGAGGAGCCGACGCGCTTCGGCATCGGTTGCCTGGGGAGCCGGCTGATGTCCGGCACGCTGTCGCCCGAGAAAGCCGACGCGCTGAAGGACGCCGACGACCGCACGCTGGCCGAGGTCCGCACCGCGGCTGGATTCGCCGGCGATCTGGCGGATGTGAAGCTCGCTCCCGGCCACTACTCGGCGTTTGTCGAGCTGCACATCGAGCAGGGTCCGCTGCTCGAACGGGCAGGCGAGCAGATCGGCATCGTGACGAGCATCGCCGCACCGGCGAGCTATCGCTTTCAGATTCAAGGGCTTGGCGGTCATGCGGGAGCGCTGCTGATGCCCGATCGCCGGGATGCGCTCTGCGCCGCCTCCGAGCTGATCCTTTCGATCGAGCGCCACGCGCTGACCATCGGGACCATCGACTCGGTCGCTACGGTCGGAACCTGCGACGTCTATCCCGGCGCGGTGAACAGCGTGCCCAGCCGCGTGGCGCTGATGCTCGACATCCGCGATACCGACCCGGCGCGGCGCGATGCGATCATGGCTGCCGTGCGCGCCGATATCATGGAGATTCAGACGAAGCGCGGCGTCGCGATCTCGGAGTCGCTGGTGAATGCGGACGCTCCTGCGACATCCTCCGCCGCGATCGTCGATGCGCTCGAAGCGATCTGCCTGCGAGAGGGTATGCTGTACAGAAAGATGGTCAGCCGCGCGTATCACGACACGCTGTTCATGGCGTCGGTGGCGCCGGTTTCGATGATCTTTATCCCCTGCCGTGGCGGTGTGAGCCACCGGCCGGACGAGTTCTCCACAGCGGAGGATATCGCGCGCGGAACTCTGTTGTTAGCCGAGGTCCTTGCTAAAGTAGGATCAGACTAGTTACCCCATGCCTATCCAGTCCATCAATCCCGCAAGCGGTACGGTACTACGGACCTTCGAGCCATTGACCGACGAGGCCGCGCGCCTGAAAATCGGCACAGCCTTCGAAGCCTTTCGCCAATATCAGGAGATTCCGCTGGAGCATCGCGCGCTTTGGATGCGCAAGCTGGCCGGAATTCTGGAGGACGAGGTCGACGAGCTGGCGACGCTGCTGACGACCGAGATGGGCAAGCCCATCCACGCGGCGCGGCAGGAGGTGCTGAAGTGCGCCTCCGTCTGCCGGTACTACGCGGCGAACGCGGCGCGCATCCTCGAGGACGAGCCGATCGAGACCGAGACCGGCAACAGTTACGTCCGGTGGGATCCGCTGGGCGTGGTGCTGGCGGTGATGCCGTGGAACTTCCCCTTCTGGCAGGTCTTCCGCTTCGCCGCTCCGGCGTTGATGGCGGGCAACGTCGCGCTGCTGAAGCATGCGTCCAACGTGCCGCAGTGCGCGCTGACGCTCGAATCGCTGATTCGCCGGGCGGGCTTTCCGCGCGGCACCTTCCAGACGATGCTGATCGAATCGCGCCAGGTGGAGGTAGTTCTGGCGGACGAGCGCGTCGCGGCGGTCACCGTCACGGGCTCCGAGACGGCGGGCCGCGCGGTCGCGGCACAGGCTGGCTGGCTGGTGAAGAAGTCCGTGCTGGAGCTGGGCGGATCGGATCCATTCATCGTGATGCCGTCGGCGGACCTCGACCTCGCGATTGAGACGGCCGTGAAGGCGCGCTGCGTGAACAACGGCCAATCCTGCATCGCGGCCAAGCGATTCATCGTGGCGGACGAGATCTACGAAGAGTTCGAGACGCGCTTCGTCGCGGGCATGGAGGCCATGCGCGTCGGCGACCCGATGAAGGAAGACACCGACATCGGACCGCTGGCGACGAAGCGTCTGGTCGACGAGTTGGAGAAGCAGGTGCAGGGTGCGACGCTGGCCGGAGCGCGGATTCTCTGCGGCGGCGAGCGCATGCTGGGCGAGGGCAACTTCTTCGAGCCCACGGTGCTGACCGGCCTGCCGCGCACGGCGTCGGTCTATCGCGACGAGATCTTCGGACCGGTGGCGCTGCTCTTCCGCGCGCACACGCTCGAAGAGGCCATCGAGATCGCGAACGATACGCCGTTCGGTCTGGCGGCTTCGGTGTGGACGAGCGTTCCGGCGGAGCAGACGAAGCTGATCGCCGAGCTGCAGTGCGGCGCGGTCTTCGTGAACGCGATGGTCGCGAGCGATCCGCGACTGCCCTTCGGCGGCATCAAGAAGTCCGGATATGGACGCGAGTTGAGCGCGGCCGGCATGCGCGAGTTCCTGAACGCGAAGACGGTCGTCATCTCCGAGCCGGTGCGGCAGACCGTCATTCCATTCGAGGCGGTTCTGGAAGAGGCGGTCGGCGACGGCGGCGAATCAAGCGGAACAGAGCGGGAAGCGGAAGTGAGCTGACACCGGCGTTCGTCATCCTGAGCGGAGCGAAGGACCCCTGTATTGGCTTTTGCATTTCTTCTGGACACCAGAAGATGCAAAGACGGAATACAGGGGTTCTTCACTGCGTTCAGAATGACGAGAGGTTTTGGCGGGTCCGCATCGGTCAAACAGAAAACGCCTCCGAGGCTCGCTCGGAGGCGTTTCCGTTTGCTGCGTGAGGTCAGAAGTTGAAGCTGGCCTGCAGGGTGATGCGGCGTTCCGCCGAGTTGCTGGTGTAGGGGTTGCCCGCGAGCTGCGTCGACTGGCCGAACTGCGCGGAGCCAAGCGTCGCGTTGGGGACCGAGGGGTCGTTGTTGTTGAACAGGTTCTGAACCTGCGCAGCGAAGGTCAGGTTGTAGCGCTTGCCGGTGTTGACGCCACCGCCGCCGCCC
Organism: Granulicella rosea; assembly: GCF_900188085.1. Taxonomy (GTDB): domain Bacteria; phylum Acidobacteriota; class Terriglobia; order Terriglobales; family Acidobacteriaceae; genus Edaphobacter; species Edaphobacter rosea. Next base: position 320,389 of record NZ_FZOU01000005.1, on the reverse strand, counting down.
ATCGGACCGCCGCCGCCACGTCCGCCGCCACCGGGACCACCGGGGCCGCCTGGGCCACCGGGACCGCCACCGCCACGCCGTCCGCCGCCACCGTTGTCGCCGCCACCACCGCCGCCGGGGGCAGGAGCGCGGTCTGGACCGAAGCCGATGGTCTTGGCCGCGCGGATGTTGAAGGTGAAGAGCGCGGGGCCGGTGCAATAGTTGATCGGAATGCGAGCGGCCGTCGAGCCTGCGACGGGAGTGGCGAAGCTCCCGCAGCCTGCGATGGTGTTATAGCCAGCCGTGCCCAGCGGAATGGTGTTTGCCGCGGCGAAGACGGGCCGGTCGTTGAAGACCGAGTCGCCGTTCACGTCGGTCGAGGTGGTGACGTTGAAGGGCGTGCCCGACTGCCCGACGATGAAGGGGCTGAGCGAGATGCGGTAAGGCAGGGTCACGTTGCCGCCGACGAAGATGCGGTTGCGGACGTCGAAGACTGCGCGGCCGTAGTCGGCGCCGATGTTGCCGGGCTGCGTCGGGAAGGAGGTGATGCCGCCCGTATCCGCCTTGGCGAAGTTCAGCACGTAGTAGCCGAAGATCGAAAACCGTGACGTGCGGAAGTTCAGGTTGGTGATGAGCTGGTTCTGGCGGAAGACGCCTTCGGACTGGTACTGGTAGGCGACCGCGCGGGTGGTGATCTGGTTGGTGCCGGACGTTCCAACCTGCTGGGTCAGGAACTCGTGCGTTCCGCGCGAGTTGATGTAGTTGACCGAGACCGTCGCGCCCTTGAAGAGCTGGCGATCGACGCCGACCTGCGCCTGCTGCAGATACGGCGTCCGCAGGCTCGAGTTCGGCACGTAGGTGATGAGCTTGCTCGCGCCGGCGGTTCCCGTGCAGAGGTTGGTCGCGCCCGGCGCGCAGCCGGCGGCGGGGTTCTGGATCAGCGTCTGGAGCTGGTTGACTCCGTTGTTCTGGATCGTCGTGATGACGTTGCCGATCTGGTAGCGGTCGTAGAAGAAGCCGTAACCGCCACGCAGCACGGTCTTCGAGTTCTTGCCGATACCGTAGGCGAAGGAGGTGCGCGGTGCGAAGTCGTGATGATCGCCCAGGTTGTTCTGCGTCTCGTAGCGGAAGCCGTAGCTTACGGTCAGGTTCGGGCGCGGCTTCCAGTCGGTCTCGGCGTAGAGACCGAGGTCGGCCAGCGTCGTCTCCGTGCCGTGGACGTTATCCGTAATGCTGTACTGGGTGGGCGTGTTGTTCTGGTAGTTCGCCAGGCTGGAGTAGGTGAACGAGCTGTTGGCGCCGGCGGTGGTGGTCACGGATTCGCGATCCGCGCGCAGACGTCCGCCGAACCGGATGAAGTTGTGCGCCAGGTTGATCGAGGTGTAGTTCTGCACCTCAAGCCGCGCCTGACGCGTGATGCCGGAGCCGGTCGCGGCGCCGCCAGCGGTGAATGAACCCTGCACCTGCAGGGTGGGCGTGCTGTTCTGCGCGTACTGCGAGTCGACGTTGCGGGCCAGCTCCAGGCGGGTCTCGTTGATGACGCGCGCGCTGTAGATCTGGGTGTCGCTGACCTGCAGCTCGTACTCGGAGCTCTTGGTGTTGTAACCGGCTTCGGGCAGGGTCGTGGCGCCGACGCCGCTGTTGGTGTGGTTGTTCTCGTATCCCTGGAAGCGAACGGTGAGGGTGTTCTTGTCGCCCAGCGCGAAGTCCAGGCGGGGCGTGAAGTCGTAGCGAAGCTGCGGCAGCGGGTTGGCGGCCGTGAACGGTGTGCTGACGCATCCCACGACGCCTGGCTGGCAGTAGGTCGAGCCGCCCGGCAGCTCCAGAATCGTCGCGCTGATGATCTCGTTGTCCTGAATGGACCGGTACGAGCCGGCCAGTGTGTAGGACGAGGTCTTGCTGAGGGGTCCGGTCAGGCTGCCCTGCGTGAAGATCGTGTGGTACGGCGGCGCCGCCGGCGTGGTGCTGCCCACCGGCACCGGCGCGGAGCCCGAGTTGAAGGAGTTGTCGTTCCCGTTGATCTGCGCGGAGCCGTGCAGCTTATCCGTGCCGGGCTTGGTGAAGACCTCGACGCGACCGAAGCCGGGCTTGTCGTACTGGGCCGAGAACGGGTTCTGATTGACACGAATCTCGCGGATGGACGACTTCGGCGGAAGCTGGCCGCCGGTGAAGCCATCGATGTAGATCTGGCCGCCGTTCGGTCCGGCGGCGGGTCCGGCCAGCGCGGTCAACTCGCTCGAAAGCTCGTCCGGGTCATCCGAAAGCGCGTCAAGATCCTTGCCCGTGATGACCGTGGCGCTGGCGTTCGAATCCTGATCGACCGAGACGGTCGGCCCGTCAGCGGTGACTTGCACGACCTGCTGCTGATCCTGAATCGCGAGCTTCGCGTCGATCTTCAACGCCTGGCCGGCGGCGATCTTGATGCCCTGCCGGACGTAGGTGGCGAAGCCGTTCATCGTGACGGTCAGGCTGTAGGTTCCGGCCGGAATACCGTTCAGCGTGTAGCTGCCGTCGCTGCCCGAAGGCACGGTGTAGGCCTTGCCCGAGGCAGGCGTCAAGGTGACGGTCGCGCCGGGGATGACGGCGTTGTCGGGGTCGGCGACCTGTCCCTTCACGGTGGCGCTGCCGGTGGCGGCAGTTGGCGCCGCCGGCGCCGTCGCGACCTGGGCAAGCGCCGGCGTAAGGCTAAGGGTGGAGAGGACCAGAGCGTGCTTCAAAGACAATCGAAAAGACATAGTGCTCCTGAAACGGGTTCGTATGGGCAGAGCTTCGGTGGGGTCCGGCCGGGTTTGCCGGGACGGACCCTGTGCGAGTCGAGGGAATCTGGCAAAACTTGTTATTGAGCTCCGCCGCCGCCCTCGGGGGCGCCGGTGGTCCACGGGGAAAGCGTCATCGGGGCCTCGCCAGAAGGTGTCGCGGCAAGCAGGTTTTCGACGCCCGAAAGCAGGGTGATCGCGGTCAGCGAGTCGTCGGTCTGCGAGGCGACGATCATGACCGCCTGACCGGTTTTGAAATCGGTGAGCGGAACCGCCGGAAGCCGGGCGACGCGCTGCGAGAGATCGCCGCCGCGTCCGCCGCCACCGCCCGGTCCACCCGCGCCCGGTCCGCCAGCACCCGCCGCGCGGGGTGCGCCCGCGCCGGGGGTCATCGCGGCGCCTGCTCCCGGACCACCAGCGCCGGCGCGCATACCGCCGCCCGCGGGCAGAGCCTTCAACTGGGAGTTCGCCGTGACCATCACGACAACCGTCTTCTTGGTCGCGATGTCCTTCAGGGTCACGCTGCCGGCGGTGGGGTCGACCGCGCTCAGGATACCCGAGAGGTTGCGGAAGGAGCCGGTGACGATCTCCTCGGCGGTGATCGTGGAGCCGTCGTCCGACGCCGCGCCGCGCACGCGCATCTGGTCGCCGGTGTGGATCTGGGCGAGGCTGCTGGGTTGTGCGTCCTCAAACTTGACCGAGCCGCCCGCATAGCGGCGGAAGATCGTCGTGGGCGTAGTCTGGACCTGCGTCTTCTTCGTGCCGGCCGATACGGTCAGGACGGGGCCGTTCACAGCGGTGACGATGCCGCCGGAGCCGCGCTTCTGCCAGTCGGCGGCCTCGGCCGCACGCTTCTGCGCGATGTCGTCGGACTTCATCAGGATGACGCGCGAGGCGGTGAACCCGGCCGTATCGCCGGGCTTGCCGGTGACGAGCACGCGGTCGCCCACGGCGATGCCGTCGAGCGTGATGACCTTAGCCGACTTGAGATCAGTGCTGCCGGCGGCGATCTGCAGAACGCGCGCGCCCGGAGCCACGGCGACGACGACATCGTCGCCCTTGTCCGGCGTCAGGGTGAGGGTGGCGCCGGAGATCGCCTTGACCGTGCCGCGCTGAGAGACCGAGGCCGCGGGAGCGGCGGGCGTCTGCGCAAAGACAGGCGCCGCGACCACTGCGCCGCCAAGCGACAACACACCGACCGCGAAGCTGGCGCGCAGCGTAACCGCGCGAAGACCGAGTTTGAAGCTGCTCAACATGTTCAACATCCTTGTCCACATTCAAATAGCGGCGGGCATCGAGGCGGCGACATGGCCTGCCCATTCCCAATCCTGCGACCAAGCTGGTCATTCCAAAAGGACAACGCCGGAGATCCGCTCTTTAGAGATACGCTCCAGTGTCGCAAAAGTTTCTCATCCCCGGCGCCAATTTCAATAGCTGCCATAGTAAAAGGCCGTACCTGAGTTCTTGATGAAGAACCCGGGCACGGCCTTTGCGGGGAAACGATTTTCTAAACGACTCAGGACAAACAGTCCGACTAGTCCGACTCGCCGGAGAGAAGCACAAAGGCGTTGGCTGGCACATGCACCTTGTCGCCCTCAAGCTCCACGCCCTCCTTCGACGCGAGCAGAAGGCGCAACCCAGCGGGATTGTCGAACTCCGCTGCGTCGCCCAGGTTGCAGATGGAGCGGGTGAGGCCGCGGTCCATCACCAGCCAGCGCTTGTCCTCGTCGAAGGTTACCTTTACGTGCCCGGTGTCGCCGTCGTTCAGGCTGTTGGAGGCGCGGCGCGCGTGGATCAGCTTCGTGTACCAGTCGAGCATCGCGGCGTGCGCGCCCTCGCAGACCTCCTCCCACTTCAGGCGCGAGTTCGTAAAGGTGCTGGGCGCCTCGGGGTCGGGGATCTGGTTGTCGTCCCAGCCGAAGGCGGCGAACTCCTTCTTGCGGCCGGCGGAGACGAGCTTCGCCATCTCCGGGTCGTCGTGGTCGGCGAAGTAGAGGAAGGGCGTGGACGCCGCATACTCCTCGCCCATGAAGATCATGGGGATGAACGGCGCGGTCATGACGACGCCCGCCGCGACCATCGCGCGGTCCAGGCCGACGATCTGCTCCAGACGGTCGCCGGTGGCGCGATTGCCGACCTGGTCGTGGTTCTGGATGAAGCCGATGAAGTGGTGCGCGGAGAGTCCATCGATCGGACGGCCATGCGTGCGGTCGCGGTAGATCGAAAACATGCCGTCGTAGACGAACATGTTCTTGAGCGACTTGGCGAGACACTCGAAGGCGCCGAAGTCGTCGTAGTAGCCCTTGCCGCCCTCTTCGACGTGCAGCAGGGTGAAGAGCGAGTGGTGGAAGTCGTCGCTCCACTGCGCGTCCATGCCGTAGCCGCCGGCCTCGCGCGGGCGCACGACCTTGGGGTCGTTCAGGTCGCTTTCGGCGATGAGGACCAGGCGGCGTCCGACGGTGGCGGACATGACGTCGACCTCGGCGGACATCTGCTCCATGAAATTTACCGCCGACCGGTCCATGAACTCGTGGACGGCGTCCAGCCGCAGGCCGTCGACGTGGAAGTCGCGCAGCCACATCAGCGCGTTGTCGCAGAAGAAGCGGCGCACCTCGTCCGAGCCCTTGTCCTCGAAGTTCATCGCGTCGCCCCACGGGGTGTGGTGCTTGTCGGTGATGTAGGGTCCGTACTTGCCGGTGTAATTGCCGACCGGGCCGAAGTGGTTATAGACCACGTCGAGGATGACGGCGAGGCCGTGGATGTGGCAGGCGTTGACGAAGCGCTTCAGGCCGTCGGGACCGCCGTAGCACTCCTGCACGGCGAAGAGCGCGACGCCGTCATAGCCCCAGCCGCGGTCGCCCGCGAAGGCCGCGACGGGCATGATCTCCAGGTGCGTGACGCCGAGCTTACGCAGGTAGCCGAGCTTTTCGATCGCTGCGTCGAAGGTGCCGTCGACGGTGAAGGTGCCGATGTGCATCTCGTAGATGACGGCGCCGGTGAGCGGCGGGCCCTGCCAGGTATCGTCGGTCCAGCCGAAGGCCTTGCGGTCGTAGACGCAGGACGGCCCATGCACGCCCTGCAACTGGCGCAGGCTGCGTGGGTCGGGATACGGGTGAGGGTCGTCGTCGACGAGGTAGGCGTACTCCGTACCGGCGCGCGCATCTTCGATCGTGGCTCGCCAATAGCCTTTGGAGTCCGGGCCGGTCATGGGGTGCGTCGTCTCGCCGATGCGCAGCTGGATCTTGTCGACGCTCGGCGCCCAGATGGAAAACTCATGCATGTGGATCTCTCCTCGGTAAGTCTGCTCTCTTGTTGTCATTCCCGAAGGGAATCTGCTTCTGTCGTTGTTTTTGCTTCTCTTGTTTGTCATCCTCGAAGAGGATCTGCTTTTCGGCTTCCACCCTGAGCAAAGCCGCATGACAGGAGAGCATACCCCAGGGGCTAAAGCCCCTTCGTTGCTACTCCCCGATGCCAAGGCTGAAGCCTTGGCCTACCTAGAAGCAAGAGCGACCAATACCTCACGATGTACCTACGCGCACCATGCAAAACCATCTAGCCTTCGCGCACCAGCAGCGCCACCGGGAACTGGTGCAGCAACTCTTCGACCCGCATCGGTCCGCCCGCGATGCGAGCGCCCGTAAGCGCGTTCTTCCACTCGCCTGCCGGGATCGTCAACCTGGTGTCCTCCCAGGCGCCTCCAAGGGCTACCGACCAGCGCGGTACGACGGTCAGCACCGCATCCCCGCGCAGATAGGCCACCGCGTGATCCGCCTTTGAACCTGTAACAGCTACAGGCACATAAGCGGCGTCGGCCCCAAACCGCTCCGGATGCTGTCGGCGCAGGCAGAGCACATGGTGGATCGTCCAGAGCTTCGGCAGACCTTCGTCCATGCGTTCGAGCACCTGTGCGGCGGACATGTTCTTCATCTCCGCGAGCAGCCGGCAGCGCAGGTCGTAGTCCACCGGGCGGCGGTTGTCCGGGTCGACCAGGCTCAGGTCCCACAGCTCCGAGCCCTGGTAGAGATCGGGCACGCCCGGCGCCGTGTACTTCACCAGCGTCTGCGCGAGCGAGTTCACGCGGCCCGCATGCAGGATGCGGTTGACGAACGTCTCCAGCTCCGCGAGGAACGGCGGATGAGCGAGCGAGCCTTCGATGAAGCGGTTCATCGCGTCCTCGAAGTCCTTGTTGTTCGCCACCCACGAGGTCTGCAGCTTGGCCTCGCGCATCGCCTTCAGCATGTAGGCCTTCGCACGATCCACCGGCAGCGGCCATGCGCCGATCAGCGTCTGGTAGAAGAAGTACTCGGTATTCAAGTCGGGCATCGGGCCGGTGCGGAACTCGTCGTTCAGGCCCGACCAGCTTTGAATGGCGGCCTCGAACTCCGCGGGGATCTCGCTGAGCACGGCAAGCCTTGCACGCACGTCGTCGCTGCGCTTGGTGTCGTGGGTGGAGAGCGTCGTCATGGTGGCGGGGCGCGTCTGCTGCATCCTCCCCTGGTAGGCGTGGAAGGCGTCGACGGTCGTGCCGTCCGAGCCGGGGTCGCCGCCGACCTCGGACATCGCGGAGAGGCGGTTGAAGCAGTAGAAAGCCGTGTCCTCGACACCTTTGGCCATGACCGGGCTGGTGAACTGCTGGAAGCGCAGGACGAACTCCGCCTCCAGCCTTCCGGTCGAGCGCAGGGCGATCACGTCCGCGAGGAAGTCGAAGAGGCCGCCATCGATATCCTGCCGATGCGCCTTGGCGCAGTCGCGCGCCTCTTCGAGATACTTCACGTCCTCGGTGGTGATCTCCTGCCGCGAGGGCACGACATAGGTGCGATAGATGGTGAAGCAGGCGGCGAGCTCGCGGATGGCGCGGCGAATCTCCGCGCGGGTGTAGTCGCGCTGGTTGATGTTGGTCTCGCAGATCTGCACGAAGAGCGAGGTGAGGCGGTTGACGTCGGACCCCAGCGCCTCCTGCGCGACGGCGATCTTTTTGTCGTGCGCGATGGGCGGGAAGACGGTGGGCTGGCCGGTAAAGGTCGCGTAGACCTGGGTCAACGCGGCGAGTCCATCGGGTTTGACCAGCAGGTTCAGGGCGACGTTCAGGAAGTCATATCCACTGGTGCCTTCGATGGGCCAGGAGTCGCGCAGGAACTCGTCCGGTTCGAGTATCTTTTCGCCGATGATCCATGCGTCGGGCGCGTGTTTGCGCAGGCGCTGGAAGTATTCGAGCGGATCCCGCAGGCCGTCGGGGTGGTCGATGCGTACGCCGTCGAGGATGCCCTGCTTGAGCCAGTCGAGTATGAGCGCGTGGGTCTCCTCGAAGACGTGCTCGCGCTCCATGCGCAGGCCGACCAGCGTGTTCACGTCGAAGAACCGGCGATAGCCGAGCTGCTGGTCCGCCGCCTTCCAGTACGCAAGACGGAAGTTCTGCTGGTTCAGAAAGTCGTCGAGCGCCATGACGTTTTTGTTCATCTCGGCCAGCGCGCGGTCGATGCACTCGCAGACGGCGGGCTCCTCCGCGCAGAGCCGCTTCAGCAGATCGTAGAGGACGTTCTTGTCGCGATGCCGCGCGAGCGCCGTGCGGTGGTCCGCGCCCTCGGCCGCGGGCAGGCGTCCGAACGAGGCCGAGAGGAAGCTGAGCGTGTCGGACTTCGCATAGTCGGTCGCCCTGGTCAGAAACGTCGGCAGCGACGTGGGCGAGACCGGCAGCGACTGACCGGCGGCCTCCACCTGGAAGCGCGAGCCGGAACGAACGACCTTGATGCCGCCCTGTTCGAGCACGCGGCCGTACTGGTCGGCGAGCACGGGCACCAGCACCTTGTCGCGCAGCCGCTCTTCCTGGGGCTGCCAGTCGATGTCGAAGAACGAGGCGTAGCGGCTGGAGGCGCCGTTTTCGAGCACGTCCCACCAGTACTGGTTCTGCTCGCCCAGCGACATGTGGTTGGGCACGATGTCGAGCACCTGCCCGAGCTTCAGTTGCGCCAGCCGCTGGCAGAAACGCTCATGAGCGGGCTTGCCGCCCAGCTCTTCGTTGACCTTGCGGTGGTCGACGACGTCGTAGCCGTGCGTGCTGCCAGGCGCGGCCTGCAGGTAGGGCGAACAGTAGACGTGCGAGACGCCAAGCTCCCGCAGGTAGTCCGCGATGCGCGCGGCGTCGTCGAAGGTGAAGTCCTTGTGGAGCTGCAGTCTATAGGTAGACCTCGGCGTCTTGGTGGAAACGTGGTTCGTCATCGGAATCGGCGCCCTTCGTTCGGAATCGAGCCTGAAAGCGCTGCCAGGCTGCTAAAAAGAAGTTCCGTACAGATCCCGGACACGGTCTTGCGCCATGTCTCGGCACGTCGTCTCGCACAGGTTCGCGAGCGCGGATACATATCCCCGTACACGTGAGATGCAGATTTCGGCCGAAGAATTTCCTCCGAGTGCGTACGGAAATCTTTGCCGACGGAAAGGAGAAGCAGGTCCTTCGGCTCCGCTCAGGATGACAGGCTTGTCCGCTCAGGATGACAGGCTTGATTGGTGAAATGAAGGCCGGCTGGGCAGCGCTACTACTGTTGCCTGTCATCCTGAGCGCAGCGAAGGACCCGCGTCTTGTCTGGGTGGCAAAACATTTACCTCGCCGGCGTATAGGGCTCCGGCTTCCACGCACCCGACATCGCAAACGCCGCATGCACGAGCGCGATGTGCGACAGCGCCTGCGGAAAGTTGCCGAGCATGCGCTTCGCCTTGGGGTCGTACTCCTCGCTCAGCAGGCCGACGTCGTTCGACAGCTCGACCAGCCGCTCGAAGAGCTTGTTCGCGTCGTCCTGGCGGCCGGTCAACCAGAGATTCGTGACCAGCCAGAAGCTGCAGGCGAGGAAGACACCCTCGCCCGGCGGCAAGCCGTCGGAGGACTTGCGCGTGTTGTACCGCATCACGAAGCCGTCCTGCATCAGGTTCTTCTCGATCGCGGCGATGGTGCCGAGGATGCGCGGGTCGTCCGGCGGCAGGAAGCCGACGAGCACGATGCGCAGCAAGGATGCGTCCAGCTCCTTCGAGCCGTAGTACTGGGTGAAGCTGTTGAGCTTCTTGTTGAAGCCCTTGTCGCAGATCTGCCGGTGCAGCATGTCGCGATTCTTGCGCCAGCGTTTGATGTCGCCGCCGCCGTCGTACTGCTCGTAGTGCTTGATGGCGCGGTCGAGCGCGACCCAGGCCATGACCTTCGAGTGGGTGAAGTGCTTGCGTCCGCCGCGCGTCTCCCAGATGCCCTCGTCCGGCTCGACCCAGACCTTGCAGAGGTGGTCGATCAACTGGGCCTGCAGGGCGCTGGCCGAGACTTTGATGTCGCCATCGGCCTCGGGCGTGCGCGAGAGCGCGGCGGCGACCTCGCCGAAGACGTCGAGTTGAAACTGGTTCGCCGCGCCGTTGCCGATGTTGACCGGCGTTGAATTCTCGTATCCCGGCAGCCAGTCCGCGACCCACTCGGTCAGCTCGCGCTCGCCGCAGATGCCGTAGATGGACTGCAACTGACCGGGCGCGCCGGCGATGGCGCGCAGCAGCCAGCGGCGCCAGGCCTCGGCCTCTTCGCGGTAGCCGGCCTGCAGCAGCACCAGCAGCGTGAACGAGGTGTCGCGCAGCCAGCAATAGCGGTAGTCCCAGTTGCGCTGGCCGCCGATCTTTTCCGGTAGAGACGTGGTGACCGCTGCAACGACGCCGCCCGATGGCCGGTAGGTCATCGCCTTCAGCACCATCAGCGAGCGCTTGACGACGGCGGCGTGCGGCCCCTCGTAGGTGTTGCGGCTGGTCCACTCCTCCCAGAAGCCGCGCGTATCCTTCAGGGCCTGGCGGACGTCGATCTTCTTCGGCAGCTCGACCTTGTCGTTGCCCGTCTTGTTCGAGTGCGAGGGGCTCATGGAGCTGGAGTAGGTCAGGGTGAACTCAACCCGCTCGCCCTGCTTCACGGTAAACTCCGCGACGGTCGACATGCCCTCGCCCTTCAGCGGGACGTCCGTACGCAGCGTGACCATGTCCCCGCCCGCGATGGCGTGCAGTCCGCCATTTTCGTGCGTCACCCAGGGGATCGTCCGGCCGTAGTCGAAGCGGATGGCGAGCTCCATCCGCATCTTCACCTTGCCGCTCACGCCTTCGACGATGCGGACCACATCCGAATACTTGCCGCGCGGGGGCATGAAGTCCGTGACCGAGACCTTGCCGCCGGAGGTCTCGAAGGTCGTCACGACGATCATCGTATCCGGTTCGTAGACACGGCTGGCCTTCGCCTTCGCGTTCTCGGGCGCCAGCTTCCAGTAGCCGTGATCGGCCGTGCCCAACAGCGCGGCAAAGCAGGCGGGCGACGAAAAGCTGGGCCAGCAGAGCCAGTCGATCGAACCGGTGCGCGAGACCAGCGCGGCGGTCTCGCAGTCGCCGATGACGGCGTAGTCCTCAATCGGGCCTGCGTGCAGAGGGCCTTTGCCTCGGGTAGACTTTTCGGGCACCGGGTACATCCTTCCTTCAACCTGAATTCGCGTTGCGAGAGTAACCTTGGTGTGGTCATTCCGCATCTGTACGTTGGATGCCGGAAATCTGCCTGTGTGCGATTTGCCAGTTTGCCCGGATGAACAAACTTCAGTCTTCGCAACATTTATAACGAGCTTTCAGAGATAGATATCAGGATAGGAACGACCCCATGAAGCCAGCCGTACCGAAGCCCGTCCAGGGACGCAGCCGCGTCGTCATCGAAGAGATCACCCCGCAGGTCGACGCCGGCCGGCACCCCGCACGGCGCGTGCTTGGCGACACCGTCACCGTCTCCGCCGCTATCTTCGCCGACGGTCACGACCACCTCGCCGCGCGGCTCTACTACCGCCACGGCGTCGAAGGCGAGTGGCAGTTTACGCCCATGCTGCCGACCAACAACGACCTCTGGTCGGCTAGTTTCGAGGCCGGCAAACTCGGCACGTGGCAGTTCTACATCCTCGGCTGGATCGACCACTTCGACACCTGGTGCAGCGACCTGCAGAAGCGTCTGGACGCGCAGCCGAACCCGGCGAGCCCAGCCGCCGGCTCGGTCCCGCAGGATATCCCGCTGGCCCTGCGGACCGGCGCCCTGCTGATCGACCGCGCCGCCGAACGCGCGAATGGCGACCACAGCAAGCAGTTAGACGAGGTCGCCAAATCGCTGCGCTGGATGGCGGAGAAGAACGTCGAGGTCTACGAGAATCCCATTACACAGCAGATTCTCGATCTCGTGACGAAGTATCCCGATCTGCAGTTCGCCACGCGCAGCGACAAGACCTCCGCCGGGGGCGAGCTGACCGTCTGGGTCGACCGCGTGCGCGCGCGCTTTTCGAGCTGGTACGAGCTCTTCCCGCGCTCGACCTCGCCCATCCCCGGCCAGCATGGCACGCTGAAGGACGTCGAGCGCCTGCTGCCGGAGATCGCGGCGATGGGCTTCGACATCCTTTATATGCCGCCGATTCATCCCATCGGCACGGCCTTCCGCAAGGGCAAGAACAACTCCACCACCGCGGCCGAAGGCGACCACGGCAGCCCGTGGGCGATCGGCGCGAAGGAGGGCGGGCACAAGGCGATCCATCCGCTGCTGGGTACGCTGGACGACTTCGACCGCCTGGTCGCGGCGGCCGAGGCGAACAAGCTGGAGCTGGCGCTCGACATCGCCTTCCAGTGCGCGCCCGATCACCCGTGGGTGAAGGAGCATCCGGACTGGTTCATCATCCGGCCCGACGGTTCGATCCAGTATGCGGAGAACCCGCCGAAGAAGTATCAGGACATCTACCCGCTGAACTTCGAGTCGCCCGACTGGCAGAACCTGTGGGACGAGCTCTACTCGGTCTTCGAGTTCTGGATTCTGCGCGGCGTGAAGGTCTTCCGCGTGGACAACCCGCACACCAAGGGTCTGCCCTTCTGGGAGTGGGTCATCACGGCGCTGCACGCGCGCTACCCCGAGGTGATCTTCCTGGCCGAGGCCTTCACCCGGCCGCACGTCATGTACTCGCTGGCCAAGGCGGGCTATACGCAGTCGTATACCTACTTCACCTGGCGGACGACCAAGGCGGATCTGCAGGCGTATCTCGAAGAGATCACGCGGCCGCCGGTGGCGGACTTCTTCCGGCCGAACTTCTGGCCCAACACGCCGGACATCCTGCACGCCTTCCTGCAGAACTACGGACGGCCGGCGTTCATGCAGCGCGTCATTCTGGCCGCGACGCTGACGGCGAACTACGGCATCTACGGTCCGGCGTACGAACTGGGCGAGAACGCGCCAGCCAAGCCCAGCCCGGGCAAGACCGAGTCCGAAGAGTATATGGACTCGGAGAAGTATGAGATTCGCCAGCGCGACACGAAGGCGCCGCACACGATCGCGCCGCTGGTCTCCGCGCTGAACCACATCCGCCGCGCTCACCCGGCGCTGCAGACGAATGCAACGCTTTACTTCCACCCGGTCGACAACCCGAACCTGCTCTGCTACTCGAAGTCCGCGCCGAATGGCGATGCGGGCGAGGACATCATCCTCGTCGCGGTGAACCTGGACCCGACGCAGGAGCAGGCCGGCTGGATCGACCTGGACCTGAAGCGGCTGGGGATTCCGTACGACCAGAACTTCGTCGTCGAAGACCTGCTGACCGGCGTGAGCTACACCTGGCACGACCGCAGCAACTTCGTCTCGCTGCGACCGGATGTGCAGCCGGCGCATGTGTTTCTGGTGGAGCGGCAGGGATGATGCGGGCCGACCAAGTCACCACACATGCCCGTCATCTCGACCGAAGCAGCGGACGGTTGTATCGTCCGCTGCGCAGCGGAGAGACCCCCGTATTCGCTCTTGCGGTTGTTTGTTCTTAGTTCGAATAACAGACAACGGCATGGGCAAATACGGGGGTTTCTCCACTTCGCTTCGCTCCGGTCGAAATGACGAAGTTTGCGGTTGCCCGTTGCGAGATTAGCCCGCAGGAGGCGGCACGACCGGAACGGGAGCCGGCGGCGCAGCCTGGATCGCCGCGATCTTCGCTGTCAGTGCATTGGAGATATCCGGCTCCGCCGCGAGCAGGGTCCGCAGACGCGGCGCCTGCGTGGGATCGATGACGCCCGTGTTCGTGTAGTTCAGAAACGCGGTTGCGAGTTCAGGCTGGGTCGACCGGTGCAGGATCTGTGCGACCTCCAGATCGTACATGGCGTCCTCGGCGCTGTTCGGCGGCGCGATGTTGAAGAGCGTGCGCCAGAAGCCGAAGGAGACGGAGTCCGGTTGCATGGGCTGCACCGTGCCGCCTGCCATGAGGGCCTGGATGCGTGCCGCAAGCGCGGAGTCCAGCATGGCGGGCACGTTGAGAATGCCGCGGCCGATGTGCTCCGTATCCGCGCCGGGGTTCTGGACGGATTCGAAGAGCGCCAGCCGGCAGGCCTCCACACGTTGCCAGTTCGCGGGATAGCTGGCGCCGTAAAGCTGTATCCAAAGCGCGCAGGCCGCGGCGACCTGCGGGGTGGAGGCCGAGGTGCCCCCGAAGTTCATGTAGAAGCCGTTCGTCGTACCCAGCACCATCTTCGCGATATTGGGCGTAAAGGACGCCACCGCCTTTTTCATGACGATGTCCGGCCCCCAGTTGCCCTGCATCTTGCCGATGCCGTGCGTCACGTAGGGAGTCTTATCGTAGGTCGCTCCGGTGACGGTAATCACCCGGCCGAAGGCGCTCGGATAGACGGTCGAATGCGTGGGTAAGGGGACCACGACGGAGACGTTGTCGCCCGAGGCGGCTACGACGACGATGCCCGCGTCGTAGCATGCGTTGACGGCGTCGGCCCAGGCGGCCGAGGGCACGCCGCCGTGGCTCAGCGTGACCACATCGCAGCGGTTGGCGGTGTCGTTTGCCGGCGCGATGGCCCAGTTCAACCCCTGCGCCACCGCCGCCGTATAGAAGTGGACCACCGACGGGCCGACGCGGACAGGGACCACCTCCGCGTCCGGCGCGCCGCCGAAGTCGCCGTTGTAGATCTGGCCGCCGTCCGCCAGGCTCACCGTGTTGCCGGCGAGAATGGCGATGGTCGCGGGTCCGTGGCCCGGATTGTCGAGCAGACCCGTGGTCGCGGGATCGATCGTGCTGCTGTTTCCTTCGTAGAAGTTCCAGCCCAGATCGGGCCGCAGATTCCTTGGCTTCGAGACATGCTGATCCGCGTATCCGGTGTCGAGATGGGCGATGCGGACGCCCTTACCGGTCGCCTGCGCCCGTACGTCGAGGAATCCGGTGAACCCGTCCTGCAGATGCCACGCCGGAGAGACGAAGGTGGCGGGCGGCCAGCTCGGGTCGGCCTCCTGGCTTGCCGGAACGGGCAATGGCGTGGCCGGAAGGTTGAGCAGATCCGGCTCCATGAACTCGGCGTAGCCTTGGGCCGATGCGGTCTGGTGAGCCAGATCCCACGGGTTCTGGTAGGCGGCGCCGGCAGCGGGGGTCGCCTGCAACCACTGATCGCCGATGGCGTTTGCGTCGAAGGCAGGCGCCGCAGGAAGGGGCGAAAGAGCGCGGGTCGTGAAGCGGTTGATCGTGAGGGCGTTCGGTCCGCCCATGACAGCGGCGAAGGAGCGATTGACGACCTTGACGAGAAGTTTTCCGCTGTGATGAAGCATGAGGGCACGACTCCGATCTTGATAGAAGGATGGAAATGCAATCTTGGCCCGTGGTCCGAACTGTAACGGATCGAATATGTATAAGTCTTGAAAGATGATCGAGTCTGCGCGATTTCTCCCAATTGAGAGGAATCGCCCGCCTCCATGCCAACAAGGGCGCAAAAAGCCTCATGGCCTTCCCTGCTTCGGGAAGGCCATGAGGCTTTTGAACAACTGCTCCGATTGCGTCGGCTACTTCGTCGACATGGCCGCGGCGAGGTTGTCTTCCATCTCGTTCGAGCTGGCGTCCGGCTCCGCGACGCTGGCCGTGGTGGGCCGCAGCGTCGGGTACTTGATGCCGAGCTGTTCGAGATACGTGCCGTACTTCGACGAGTCGTAGTAATACTTCTCGAGCTGCGGCGCGTACTTATCCATGATCGCCGTGTTCAGCTCGGTGTGCGGCATATCGGTCGGGCGGATGAAGGGGGCGTACTTGATCTCCTTCGTCTGCACGTTGTTGAAGTAGTCCCATGCGGCGGTCAGCAACTCGGGCTTGGTCATCAGGTCGAGCAGCGTCATGGCCTGCGCCTTCGCGCCCGCGACCACGCCCTTGTGCGCGATGGGCGTCGCCATGGCGATGCCGTTGGCCCAGTTGTGGCCGGGCAGGTTGGGGATGTTCGACGGGTAGCCAAGGACGATGGTCGGGACGTTCCAGCTTACGTCGCCGATATCGTCGGACGGGCCGCCGGTGAAAGCCGCCTCGGTACCGGGCATACCCAGCTTCGAGAGCTCGGTGTCGAGGCCGACCTCGGGCACCTTCAGCTCATGCTGGATGCCCTTGGCGAGCGCCTGGTCGTCGGCCGACCAGGTGGGCAGGCCGACCTTCTCGATGTTCGCGTACTCGGCCTCGGCGATGGCTTTGTTGAACCAGCCGGGCCATGCGCTGCCCAGCACGGTCGAGCTATAGGTCGTGCTGCTCATGATGGACGCGCCCTGCGCCATCTTCTCGCCCGTGTCCCACAGCGTGCGGACCGCCGGCGCGGTGGCCTCGCGGAAGTAGTACCAGTTGCTGGCGTTCGACGGCACGACGTTCGGCTGGTCGCCGCCGTTCACGATGACGTTGTGCGACCGCTGCACCGGACGCAGGAACTGGCGCTTGAAGCTCCAGCCCACGTCCATCAGCTCGACCGCCGAGAGCGCCGAGCGTCCACGCCACGGAGCGACCGAAGCGTGCGAGCTTTCGCCCACGAAGTCGAAGCGCACCGACACCGCGCCCAGCGTGTGGAAGCCGCCGTAGCTGACGCCCAGGTTGTTGCCCACGTGCGCGAAGAGCACCGCGTCCACATCCTTGAAGTAGCCGGCGCGGACGAGGTAGGCCTTGCCGCCCAGCAGCTCCTCGGCGATGCCCGGCCAGACCTTGATGGTGCCCTTCATGTGGTTCTTCTGCATGATCTCTTTGACCGCGAGCGCGGCGGCGATGTTCAGCGGCACGCCGGAGTTGTGGCCTTCGCCGTGGCCGGGCGCGCCGGCGACGATGGGATCGTGATACGCCACGCCGGGCTTCTGCGAGGCCTGGGGGATGCAGTCGACGTCCGAACCGAGCGCGATGACCGGCTTGCCCTCGCCCCACGTCGCCATGAACGCCGTCGGGATGCCGGCGATGCCGCGCTCCACCTTGAAGCCGTTCTTTTCGAGCACGCCCGAGAGATACGCCGAGGAGTGGACCTCGTGGTAACCCAGCTCCGAGTAGCTGAAGACGGTGTCGACCATGACCTGAATCTGCTTGGCCTCGGCGTCAACCTTGGTGGCCGCCTCCTTCTTCATCGCGATCAGCGCGGGGGTGTCGGGCGGCAGCGGCGTGGGAGCTTCGGGGGCGGCGGCGCCGCGGCGTCCCTGCGCGAAGGTCGAGGCGGCGCAGGCGAGCAGCAGGCCTGTGGCGAGGGTGCGGAGCCAGAGGCGGTTTGGCTTGGGGGTCGACATCTTTGGTTCTCTCCTGGGTTGCTGGCTTGAGGCGGAGGGACTGACCCCACGATAGCCCAAGCCTCTGGCCTGGCGATCGTGGGGCGCCCGGGTGGGCGCAAAAGTTTGTCGACGGGGACAGGTGTATTGTGGCCGATTTGGCCGGAGCATTCAAGGTGGGCGCACATATTCGGCGTCGGCTCCCGGTTTGTGCGAATGCGGCAGTCTAAGTGGCGCTTTGTTGCGCCCTGTGACGGCGCAATCCGTCCAGATGCAGCGCCAGCGCGATCAGCCCGCCGGCCAGCGTGCAAACCGCGCGGCGATGCGCCACCACCGCCGCGGGCAGCGAGTTGAGCGAGAGCAGGAAGACGATGTAGCTGGTCAGAAACAGGCTGTAGAGGCCGTAGTTCACCGAGACCGTCGCGTAGCCGAGGAAGGCGAAGCCGGTCGCAAGGATGGCCAGCCAGATCGGGTTCGGATGGATATAGACCAGCAGATGCGAGCACAGCACCGCGCCGGTCAGCGTACCGGCGACGCGCAGCAGGGCGCGGGTAAGGGTCTCGAAGAAGGCGGGCTTCTGCACCAGCAGCGCGGTCATGGGGATCCAGTAGCCGGACTGGACGCCCCACCGCCGGTAGGCCTCGGAGGCGATCAGCACCGTCAGGGTGAGACGAACGGCATAGACGAAGCTGGCCGAGCGCGGCAGCTCCGGCAGCGCCTTGGGCAGTGTGCGCAGGTAGGCGACCATCTCGTGGCGATCGAGCTTGAGCTGGGCGCGCAGCTCCGGCAGCAGGCGGTCCCACAACGTGATGATGACGATCTGGATCGCGCCGCCCAGCAGCGTCAGCGAGGCGCGTTCGAATGCGGCGCGGGGTCCGGCGGGAAAGGCCGACGAGACGAAGAGCGCGATCGCCGCCTGCTGCCCGACCCAGGCGACGCCCGAGGCCTGCGCGGTCAGAATGCCGTAGGCGAAGGCGAAGATGGCCGAGGTGACGAGCAGCGTCGCGCCATGGTGTCCGCCCCACATGCCGATGAAGGTGGCGACGAACATCCAGAGCGTCGCCGCGAGCATGGGCGCGAGACGCGAGTCCGCGATGCGCTGGTTGATGCCAAAGCCGATGGTGACCGCGCCGCCGCCGGCGATCAGACCCGCCGAGGGATGCCCGATCAGCACGCCGCCGATCAGGCAGACGGCCGGCGCAACCGTGCTGACGGTCGAGTTGTGCAGGCACAGCTTCGTCCAGTCGAAGGTATACAGGTCGGCGAGGTAGGGCCTGGGCGCGACGGCCTCGGGTGCGGGCGAGGTTGTGGTGGACGAGGCCATGAGTCGTTGGATGCGAGGCGAGCAACGGCAAACGCCCCGACTCTCACCATACGGCGGCAAGGGGCGGGGCGTCCATCGGTATCGGCGTGCGAAGCTACTTCTTCAGCAGCGCAACCGAGGCCTTCGGGTTGATGTTGTGGCGGCGGCCGTCCTCGCTGGCGGTCGCGCCGGCGACGATCAGGTGGATGACCTGCTCGGGCGTCAGCTTCGGGTCGAGCGCCAGCAGCTTCGCCGCGAGATTGACCGTGTTGGGCGAGGCCATCGAGGTGCCGGAGAAGCGCACCTTCGCGCCGCCGGGCAGGACCGACTCCACCTGATAGCCGTCCGCGTCGACCAGCACGGTGTCGCCGTAGCTGGTGAAACTGGCCTCGTCGCCCGCCTGGTCGACGGCGCCGACCGTGAGCAGGTTGGGCAGCTTCAAGCCCGAAGGAATCATCTCGTTGAAGGTGCTGTTGCTGTCCGCGTTGCCGGCAGCGCAGATGAAGAGCACCTCGGGCGCGCTTTTGATCGCCTCGTACAGCGTGTCGTGGTCGACCTTGAAGAACTTCTGCGCAAGCGCCTTGCGCTCCGCCGGGTCCTTGCCGAGGCCGTTCTTTTCAAGCGCGACCTCGTAGTCGTGCGGTCCGCCGCCCCAGCTCATGTTCACCACGCGGATGCCGTGGGCTTTGAACCACGCGACGTAGGCCTTCGTCGCGACAGCGCTGCGCGCAACCAGCTCGTCGGTCGGCGCGAGCGGCACGTTGTGCCAGTCGAAGGTGATGCGCGCCGCGGCCAGCCGGATGGCCGGGTTGCCGCGCGAAGCGATACCCGCCACATGCGTTCCGTGCGAATAGATGCTGTAGAACTCGAGGCTCTCGATGAACGCCGGAACCTCCGCGGCCTTCAGCGAGGCGAACTTCTGTTTCAGCGCCGTGGCCTCGGGGCTGTCGATCGAGAGTTCCATGTCCGAGAGCCCCTTCAGTTCGTCGCGCATGCCCGGATACTCCTTCGCCTGCGCGGCGTCGAGGGGCAGCAGGTAGCCGGTCGTCGGGAAGGCCTTCAGGTCGAAGGCCAGGCCGTGCGCCTCGGCCGGCGCCTTGGGGTGCGGGTCGGTGTAGACGCGGCCGGGAAAGAGGGCGAGGTCCGAGCCCGAATCCCAGATGGCGACGTTGACCGGCGTGAGCTTGTCGGCGGCGGTCAACGTCACCTCGCGCGACTCCCAGATGTCGGGCTTCGGCACATTGTTGGCCGCCACGTCCCTGGTCAGGACGGCGACGGTCACGTCCTTCAACGGCAGCACGACCTTGATCGCATAACGCAGATTGATGAGCCCCCAGGCCAGGTCGCTGCTGAGCGCGTGCGTCTTCGCCACCGCCGGCTCGATGCCGGCCTGCACACTGCCCAGGTAAAGCTGTTCGCTGGCGAGCTGCGCGCTGCTCTTCGCCTCCTTCACCCGGTTGCCGACCACCGCCCAGGGCAGCGCCGAGAGCGCCGTGTAGTAGTCCTTGCCGTAGGCCTGCAGGAAGTCCGGGCCGGAGGTCTTGCCGGTGTCGGCATGCGCCTGGATCATCGCCCTGGTCCGCACGCCGGCGAGCAGTTTTGCGTCGGGTTTGTCTTCGAGGTCGCGAACCTGCGCCAGCGTCTCGAGCGCGCCCTTCTCGTCGCCGGCCAGCAACTGCAGGGCGTTGCGCGTCTCCAGCAACGAACGCAGCGTGGCGTGATCCTCAATCTCATAGTTGGCGAGGACGGAGTCGACGTCGGCCTTCACCTTCGCCGCGAAGACGTTGAAGGTGGCGTCGTCGGATTGAAGCAGCTCGGTCGCCGTGCCGGAGACAGGGTAGCTGAAGCGCGGCAGGTCGTCCTGGCTCTTGACGACCTTCTTCTGGGCGACGACGGTGGCGGCGGACAGCATAAGGGCGGCGAGTACGGCAGCGCGGCGAAGGGTCATCGGTCTATTTCTCGGAGGCGGGATGGGTCCTACTGGGGGAATTGGGTCAAGTCTAGCCTTTTCTTTTCGCCGCCGCCATTTTTTATACGGCAACCCACACAGCGCCGCTTCCCTGCCACTCCAAATCCGCATCCTACGGAGGGGAGATCAACGAGTGAACGTGAAGAAGACTGGCAGCGCGACCGATCCCCTCTGGTATAAGGACGCCATCATCTACGAGTTGCACGTGCGCGCCTTCGCGGACTCGAACGGCGACGGCATCGGCGACTTCGGCGGCCTGATGTCCCGGCTGGACTACCTGCAGGATCTCGGCGTCACCTGCATCTGGCTGCTGCCCTTCTTTCCCTCGCCGCTGCGCGACGACGGATACGACATTGCCAACTATGTCGATGTGAACCCGTCGTACGGCACGCTGGACGACTTCCGCAAGTTCCTCGACGCGGCCCATCTGCGCGGGATGCAGGTGATGATCGAGCTGGTCATCAACCACACCTCCGACCAGCACCCGTGGTTCAAGGCGGCACGGCTTGCGCCGCCAGGTTCGCCCGAGCGCGAGATGTACGTCTGGTCCGATACGGACAAGCTCTACGACGGCGTTCGCATCATCTTCACCGACACCGAGAAGTCCAACTGGACATGGGACGATCAGGCGAAGGCGTTCTACTGGCATCGCTTCTTCTCGCACCAGCCGGACCTGAACTTCGACAATCCGCGCGTCATGCAGGAGGTGCTGACGGCGATGCGCTTCTGGCTCGACATGGGCGTGGACGCGCTGCGGCTGGATGCGATTCCCTACCTGATCGAACGCGACGGCACCAACTGCGAGAACGTGCCCGAGACGCACGTGAAGATCAAGGAGATTCGCGCGGTCATCGACGGGGAGTACGGCAACCGCACGATCCTGGCCGAGGCCAACATGTGGCCGGCCGACGTACGCCCGTACTTCGGCGACGGCGACGAGTGCCACATGGCCTTCCACTTTCCGCTGATGCCGCGTATCTATATGGCGCTGCGGCAGGAAGACCGCCTGCCCATCACCGACATCATGGCGCAGACGCCGGAGATTCCTGCGAACTGCCAGTGGGGCCTCTTTCTGCGCAACCACGACGAGCTGACGCTGGAGATGGTGACCGACGACGAGCGCGACTATATGTATCTGGCGTATTCGGCCGACCCGCGCATGCGCATCAACGTCGGCATCCGCCGGCGGCTGGCGCCGTTGGTCGACAACAACCGCCGTCGCATCGAGTTGCTGAACTCGCTGCTGCTCAGCTTTCCCGGCACGCCGATCATGTACTACGGCGACGAGATCGGCATGGGCGACAACATCTATCTGGGCGACCGCAACGGCGTTCGCACGCCGATGCAGTGGAACAGCGATCGTAACGCCGGCTTCAGCCGCTGCGACCCGGCTCGGCTCTACTTTCCGGTTGTCATGGACCCGATCTACGGGTACCAGGTGGTGAACGTCGAGGCGCAGCTTTCGGACCAGTCGAGCCTGCTGCACTGGACGCGCAACATGATCGCGCTGCGCAAGCTGTTCCAGGTCTTCGGACGCGGCACGTTGACCTTCCTGAACCCGGACAACCGCAAGATTCTCGCCTACCTGCGCAAGCTGGAGCGGGAGGATGGTTCGAACGAGATCGTTCTCTGCGTGGCGAATCTCTCGCGCTTCGCGCAGCCCTGCTCGCTGGACCTGAAGGAGTACGAGGGCATGGCGCCGGTCGAGATGCTGGGCTATGTGCCCTTCCCGAAGATCGAAGCGGCGCCTTACGCGGTGACGCTGTCGCCCTACTCTTTCTTGTGGCTGGAGCTGCAGGCCGCGCCGACCGTCGACGCCTCGCTGGAGCTTTCGCCCGAGGCCGCCGTGCTTGCGACCGTTGACGCAGCGGCGCACGCCGAGGCCACGCCGCTGCTTGACCTTGCGACGACAATCTGGGCCACGCTGCTGACCGGCGCGACGCTCGCCAGCATCGAGACGGCGCTGCCCGCGTACCTGCTGCGCCAGCGCTGGTTCGGCGCGAAGTCGCGCGTGGTGCAGACGATCAGGATTCTCGACTGGGCGGAGCTGCCCGGCGCCGGAACTCCCCCCGCTGCGCTCTTCTACCTCAGCATCAGCTATACGGACGGCGAGACCCACACCTATCAGCTTCCACTGGCGCTCTCGACGGGGCCGGATGCGGACGCCATTCAGGCAGCCGCGCCGAACTCCATCCTGCTGAAGCTGCCCACGGCGGAGGGTCCGGCGCTGCTCTATGACGCGGTCAACCGCAAGGATCTGCGCGAGTCGCTGTTGAGCCTGATCGAAGCCGAAAGTTCGCTGCCGATGCGCGATCCCGTGACCGTGGCGACCGAGGCTGCGGCGCCCGCCTCGCTGAGCGCGCAGCCGGGTGAGGCTGTGCCGCCGGCGGCTGCGGAAAAACTGGAGCCGAAGCCCGCCGGAACGATCTCGGGACGGAAGAGTTCAGCCTTCGCCGGGGTGCGCGGTACGGGTGCGCTCGTCTCTCGCACGGGCTCGGCGGAGCAGTCGAACACCAGCATCTTGTATGGCGGCAAGCTCATCATGAAGCTCTTCCGCCGCCTGCAGCCGGGCGAAAATCCCGACACCGAGATCGGCCGTTTCCTGACCGACGTCGCTCACTACCCGCACATCGCGCCCTTCCTCGGCGAGCTGGACATGATCGGCCCGGACGGCCAGCCAACCACCATCGCCATGCTGCAGGGGCTGGTGGCGAACGAGGGCGACGGCTGGGCGTGGTTCCTCGAACAGCTTGCGCAGTTTTACACGTCCGTTGCCAGTGTTGCCGGTCCGTCCGACACGGGCTGCGCGCCCAGCTTCCTGAATGACGCTTCGATCCCCTCCGATGCGACGGCTTATGCGGCTGCATCGATCGAGGCCGCGGCGCTGCTGGGCAGGCGCACCGGCGAGATGCACCTCGCGCTCGCGACCGAGACCACCGATCCGGCGTTCGCCGCGGAGCACTTCTCGGGCGACGACCTGGACATCGACGCCCGCCGGATCGACGTGCAGATCACCAGCACGCTCGAGGCGTTGAAGCGTGGACTCGCCCAGTTGAAGGATCTTACCGCCGATGCAGCGGCATTGCTGCTGAGCCGGCGCATCGAGCTGTACGCCCGCGCGCACGCCATCACCGGCACGGCGTCGGGGGCGGCGGAGTCCGGCATGCGTACGCGCATCCACGGCGACTACCATCTCGGCCAGGTGCTGCGGACTCCCGATCAGGACTATGTGATCCTCGACTTCGAGGGCGAACCGGCGCGCACGCTCGAAGAGCGCCGCCGCAAGCAGTCTCCGCTGAAGGACGTGGCTGGGATGCTGCGGTCCTTCAGCTACGCGGCCTACTCCGGCCTCGACGCCTTTGCGAAAACGCGTCCGGCGGAGTCGCGCAGCCTGGAACCCTGGGCGAAGCTGTGGCAGAACACAGTCTCGACCGCCTTTCTGCGAGCGTGGTCAGAGACGGTCTCGGCTAAGCGCGGACTCATCCCCTCGGCGCCCCGCGCGCAGGCGCTGCTGAATGCTTACCTGCTCGAAAAGGCGCTGTATGAGCTACTGTACGAACTGAACAATCGTCCGGACTGGGTACGAATCCCGCTTGCCGGTATCCTTGCGCTTGAGAAGTAATTCCAGCCCAGCAAGAAGGCTCACGCAACAGGAAAGCAGAAGCAATGGCGACCACCAACACCACACCCGATCTATCGAGTCATCCGGGCGCGCAGACCGAGCGGGACGCAGGCCTTCTCGTTAGCCTGCCGTCGCTGCCGCCGGACTCTCTGCAAGCGACGCTGGCGCATCTGACCGAGGCCTTTCCCGGCCGGCCGCTGCTCGTCACCACGCCGGACGGCGCGCAGACGCTGCCCTCCGGCAGCAGTCTGCGCGTCGTACCGTACACGCCGGTGAACGCCAGCGCCAGCCCCTGGGTGCTGGCCGCGGCCGACTTCGTCAATGCCTACGAGCTGGCGCAGAAGAACCAGGCGCAGAGCGTGCTGCTGCTGGGCGGCGAGACGCAAAGCCTCTCGGTCGACGCGTTGCGCTCGCTAGCCATGTCGGTCGAGGCGAAGACCGACCTGACGGTTGCCTGCTACGACCTGGGACCGCGTGAGGGTCTGGTGAACTCGGCGATCCTCTACCCGGTCACCCGCGCGCTCTATGGCGTGCGGCCGCGCTTTCCGCTGGCGGTCGACCTGGGTCTTTCGCTGCGGATGGCGGAGAAGCTGGCGACGGTCGCCGGACGCTACACCGCGGGCAATCAGCCGGATGCGCTGCTGTGGCCCGTGGCCGAGGCGGCGCTGGCGGGCTTCAGCATTCAGGAGGTCGAGGCCGGCGCTCGCGTTCTGCCGCCGCCAGCCGGGCTCGACCTGAACGGTTTGCTGGGAATGATCGCAGGCTCGCTCTTCGCCGACGTCGACGCCAAAGCGGCCTTCTGGCAGCGAGCACGCAATCTGCAGCCTCGCTTGGTGCAGATGCAGACCATTCCACCGAACGACGCGCCCGCCGATGTGAAGCCGATGCTCGACACGTTTCGGCTGGCCTATACGAACCTGCACGAGCTGTGGTCGCTGGTGTTGCCGCCGGCCTCGCTGCTGGGGCTGAAGCGGCTCTCTCAGGCGCCGCCCAACGCCTTCCGCATGCCGGATGCGCTGTGGGCGCGCATCGTCTACGACTTCATCCTCGCCTACCGGCTGCGCACGCTGAACCGAGGCCACCTGCTCGGCGCGCTGACCCCGCTGTATCTCGCATGGGTCGCCTCGCATCTGCAACTGGTCGACACCGGCGTCGCCCCGGAGAAGCACATCGAAACCCTCGCCACCGCCTTCGAGGCCGACAAGCCATACCTGGTCTCGCGCTGGCGCTGGCCGGATCGTTTCAACCCGTAAATTTCATCGAAGCTCCCAGAGCGCTGACACGCGCCCCGCAACCAGGAGAACAAACCTATGTGGCACAGCATGAATCACCTTATGACCGCGCTTCAGGTCGACAGCACCGGCCAGCCCGTGCAGTACAGCAACTATGGTCAGCCGGTCGTCGTGGACCAGTCCTGGTGGCAGCAGATCACCTCCGCGCTGACGCAGTCGACCCAGCGGGTGCTTGAAAACCTGGCGCACTTCCTGCCTGGCGTCGTCGCGCTCATCATCGCGCTGGCCTTGTTTACGGGTATCGGCGCGCTGGCGGCGTTCATCCTGCGCAAGGTGCTGACGGCGATCAAGTTCGACGACCGCGTCGGCAACGGGAAGAGCTCGTCCGTCATCCCGAACCTGCAGGACTGGGCGCCCTCGCATAGCCCGACGGCGCTGGTGGCGCGCACGGCCTTCTGGGGATTCGTACTGCTGGGCTGCGTGATCGGCATCTCGGCCTTCGATTCGGCGTACACCGGCAGCTCGCAGGTGGCGCTCTTCCTGCTGCCCTACCTGACTCACTCGGTCGGCGCGCTGCTGCTCTTCTTCGCCGGCAACCTGATCGCGCGTTTTCTCGCTCGCTCGGTGCTGATCGGCGCGGTGAACGCGCAGTTGCAGTATGCGCGCTTCCTTTCGCTTGGCGTGAAGTGGCTGGTGCTGGTGCTGACGGCCGCGATGGTGCTCGACCATCTGCAAATCGGCGGCCTGGTGGTCGAGCTGGCGTTTGGCATTCTCTTCGGCGGCATCGTGCTGACGTTGTCGCTGGCGGTTGGGCTGGGTTCGCGGGAGATCGTCAGCCGGAGCCTGGAGCGGAACGTCGAGCGCGCGCCGGAGGCGGTCGCCCCAACGCCTGCCGCGGAGGCGGGCGAGTCGCTGCGACATTTTTAGGCGTGATCCCCAGTTCGTAACTCTTTGAAAACTTAGGTAACTTAGCCGAGAAATGGCTAGGTATCGGAGCCAGCAGCGCATAGCATTGGATCACGCTGCCGGTTCCGTCGCGGCCCCTTCCCCATCCCAGAGCTGAGGTCCCGCCAAAGACCTGATGAACTTCCGTTTTTGGCCGATGGATCTTTAGCCGAGGATGATTTTGCCCATTATCTGCACGGAACTCGCCGCCGAACGCGTTGCGCCACGCGCGGACGTCCCCCTCGAGCAGTGGGACGAGTGGCTGCGCGAGCTTGAGGCCGATTCCTCCGCCAGCGGCTTCGAACGTCTGATGGCGCTCGAAGCGGTGGGCGCTCGCGCTCGGATGGAGATCGATCTGGCATGGGCCGTGCTGGCGATTCGCGCCGCCGCCCTGCTGGCCGGGTACGAAGGCGGTCGCTATCGTCATATCGCCGAACTCGAAGAGATGCGCCTCCGCGTCCGATGGATCGAGAAGCTGGGTTCACGCTCGGCCGACTCCGTGCTCGACCGAGAGTATGTCGCGGACTGGTTCGTCGGCGGCCTGCCGTTCTGCTCCTGCGTCGCGAAGAAGATGACCGTGCGCATGGATGGCGACGAGCCGCTGACTGCGCAGGAGCTTCGCAACCTGCGCCAGATCGGCAGCCGTCTCGCGCTCGTGCGGCAGTTGAACGCATGTGGCGAACTCCCGCAGCGGCCAGAGCTGGGCGCGTGGCTGGAGCTCGACGGCCTGCCCGGCTGACACGCGGCGTGATTTTTGGATGACGTGGCGGCTGATTCGTACTATCCTTACGAATCATTCCCATGCCGGAAACAATCCAACCCGCTCAGCTTGTAGGCTCGAACCCCATCCGCAAAGAAGGCCGCGCCAAGGTGCTTGGCCAGGCGCGCTACGTTGACGACATCACCATGCCGGAGATGTGGTACGGCGCGACCGTCCGCTCCAACATCGCGCGCGGACGCATTCTCTCAATCAGCTTTCCGCCTGAGATTCCGTGGCACGAGTTCACCATCGTCTCGGCGAAGGATATTCCGGGCGAGAACACGATCGTCCACCTGACGAAGGATCATCCCTGCCTGGCGGCCGAGTATATCAACCACCCGGATGAGCCGATCCTGCTGCTGGCGCATCCGGACAAGCGGGTTCTCCCGGCGGCTGTCGCGGCGGTGAAGATCGAGTACGAGGTCTACCCGGCGGTCTTTACGATCGAGGAGTCCGAGGCCGAGGACGGCCCGCAGGTCTGGAATCCAAACCCTGCCGACGTCGCGCATCACCACCATCTGAAGAACACCTTCAAGACCTACCTGCTACAGAACGGAGACCCCGATGAGGCCTTCGCCGCAGCCGATTTCATCATCGAGGGCGAGTACCACACCGGCGCGCAGGAGCAGCTTTACATCGAGAACAACGGCATCATCGGCGAGTACCTGGGCGACGAGGGCGTCAAGGTGCAGGGGTCTATGCAGTGTCCGTACTACGTCGTCCACGCGCTGGAGCTGGTCTTCGACCTGCCGCGCGAGAAGTGCCGCGTCATCCAGACCGAGACCGGCGGCGCCTTCGGCGGCAAGGAGGACTTTCCGTCGGTCATCGCGTCGCATGCGGCGCTGCTGGCGATGAAGTGCGGCCACCCGGTGAAGATCTGCTACGACCGCGGCGAGGACATGGTCGGCACGACCAAGCGCCATCCGTCGCGCACGCGGCACCGCACGGCGGTGTCGAAGGACGGCAGGATTCTCGGCGGAACGATCGACTTCGCCATCGACGGCGGGGCGTATGCGACGCTGTCGCCGGTCGTGCTCTCGCGCGGCACGATCCACGCCGCCGGGCCCTACCACTGGCCGCACCTGATCGTCCGGGCGAAGGCCATGGCGACCAACATTGCGCCGCACGGGGCGTTTCGCGGCTTTGGGGCGCCGCAGTCGCTCTTCGCGCTCGAACGCCACATGGACAAGATCGCGGGCGTCCTCGGCCTGACTCCGGAGGAGTTCCGCCGCCGCAACTTCCTGAAGACAGGCGACCAGACCGCGACGGGCCAGCATCTGCTGGAGCCGGTCGACATGCAGGCGCTGTTGACCCGCGCGCTCAAGGAAGCCGACTATCATGCCAAAATCGCCCGTTATGCGGAGTCGAATAAGACCGACCCGATCAAGCGCGGGCTGGGCTTTGCGAGCTTCTTCCACGGCTCGGGATTCACCGGCTCCGGCGAACGCCGCCTGAACTCGCTGGTCGAGATCGACCTGACGCCCGACGGCCGGCCGCGCGTGCTGATGGGTTCGACCGAGTTCGGCCAGGGCACGAACACCGTCATCAGCCAGGTGGCGGCGCAGGCGCTGAACCTGCCGTACGAAGCCATCGTAATCGCGCAACCAGACACGGGCCATGTGCCGGACTCCGGCCCGACCGTCGCCAGCCGCACGACGATGGTGGTGGGCAAGCTGGTCGAGCGCGCCTCGCGCAGCCTGTGCCTGACGCTGACCAACTCCGGCTATGTCCCGCGAGGCTATACGCCGGAGGAGTTTCAGGCCGGCGCGATCGCCTACCTGGCCGAACACGGCGAGTGCAAGGTGAGCGCGCGGTACGAGCCCGTCGGCGAGATCTTCTGGGACGACGAGAAGTACAAGGGCGACGCCTACCCGGCCTATGCCTGGGCGGTCTATGTCGCTGAAGTGGCAGTGGATACGAGAACTTACCAAGCCACCGTCACCGACTTCCACGCCCTGCAGGAGGTCGGCAAAGTGCTGCACCCGATCCTCGCCGAGGGCCAGATCCAGGGCGGCGTCGCCCAGGGCATCGGCTACGCCATCTACGAGAAATGCGAGTACAAGAACGGCCGCATGATGAACAACCAGATGACCAACTACATCATGCCGACGAGCGCCGACCTGCCGCCGATCCATGTCCACTTCGAAGAGACGCCGAGCGTACAGGGCGCCTTCGGCGCGAAGGGCATCGGCGAGCTGCCGATGGATGGGCCAGCCCCGGCCATTTTGAACGCGGTCTTGAATGCTACGGGAATCGCGTTCAACACGATTCCCCTGCTGCCGGAGGATATCTTCGAACGCATGACCCGCACCAGCGACACAGGATCAGAGGCTTTGGAACCGGCAGTCGACCGCGACACCCGCGTCGAAGCGGAGGTGGTCGCATGATCGAACTCAACATCAACGGCAAGCCCTATACCGTCGACGTACCACCCATGAAGCGGCTGCTCGACGTGCTGCGCGAAGACCTGCACCTGACCGGCGTGAAGGAAGGCTGTGGCGAAGGCGAATGCGGCTCCTGCTCGGTGCTCTTTGACGGCGTGCTGGCGAACTCCTGCCTCATCCCCGTGCTGCAGGCCGAGGGCGTCGAGATCGGCACGATCGAGGGCGTCGCCATCGGCGAGCAGCTTGCGCCGATCCAGCAGTGCTTTCTCGAAGAGGGCGGCGCGCAGTGCGGCATCTGCACGCCGGGCATGATCCTCGCGACGAAGCATCTACTCGACAAGTATCCGCAGCCCACGCTGCCGCAGATCCAGGAGGGGCTGGCGGGCAATCTCTGCCGCTGCACCGGGTACAGTCGCATCTTCGCGGCGGTGGAAGCGGCAGCCAAGTTGGCCTAAATGCCGGGGTGCCCCATTCTTCGCTCGCTTTTTGAGCGAAGGGTGGGACGTACACCGCCCGAACCTCTTACGTCCCACCCTTCCGATGAAGCTGGAAGGACGGGGCGCCCGAACATTTGTACTTAGGAGAACGATGCGAGCCAACGCGGCCCAATACGAACTGATCGCCCCGGCAACTCTCGACGACGTGCTGGCGACGCTGGCCACCGGCGGCTATACCCCCATCGCGGGCGGCACGGAGATTATGGTCGCGCTCTCGGCCGGACGTCTGCCGCAGAAGCCGTTGGTTTCGCTGCAGCATCTCAAGGAGCTGCGCTTCATCGAGACCACGGCCGAGGCCTACGTCATCGGCGCGGGCACGACCTTTTCGGATATTCGCCACCACGCGGGTCTTGCCGCGGATCTGCCGCTGCTGGCCGGCGCCGCGAGCTGGACCGGCTCCATCGCCAACCAAAACCGGGGCACGCTGGGCGGCAACCTCGTCAATGCGAGCCCCGCAGCCGACTCGCCGCCGGCGCTGCTGGCATACGAGGCGACGTTGAAGCTGGTCTCAGCCACGGGTTCGCGAACCATGCCTTACACGGCCTTCCACCTTGGGTATAAGAAGACGGCGCTGCTGCCGGGAG
Source organism: Granulicella rosea (assembly GCF_900188085.1). GTDB lineage: Bacteria > Acidobacteriota > Terriglobia > Terriglobales > Acidobacteriaceae > Edaphobacter > Edaphobacter rosea. The sequence continues at coordinate 289,825 of NZ_FZOU01000005.1, read as the reverse complement.
AGCTGGTCTACAGCATCGCCGTTCCGCGCATCTGGACCGGCTACCGCAGCTATACCCGCAAGGTCGGCACACGCAACGCGCAGGCGATCTCGAAGATCGCGCTGGCCTGCCTTGCCCGGATCGAGGAGAACAAGATCGCCGATATTCGCATCGGCGCGGCCAGCCTGAGCGCAATGCCGATGCGTTGCGCGGCGACCGAGTCGGCCCTGCTCGGGCAGCCGGTGACCTCCCAAACGGTAGAAAAAGCGCGGGCCGCCTTAGCGTCCGAGGCGCGTCCGATCGACGATATTCGTTCCACGGCAGCCTATCGGGCGGCCGTGGCTGGTAATCTGCTGGAAGAGTTCCTGCAACAGCTTTCCACCTAGAGCATCACAGCTAGACATGAACCTTTTCTCACAGCTCGCCAAGAAGCTGAATCTGACGCATGACCCCGCGCCGCCACGGCCCGGGCTGACGCTTTGTCTGCTGCAGCGGCGGCTGGAGCGCTACACGACCGAGCGGCTGAATGCGGCGATGCAGGCGGCCTGGGGCCGCGCGTACGACCGCACCACCTTCTTCGGCATGAATCTGGACGACGAGAACGGACTCATCAAGTTCAACGAGCTTTATATCCCCATTTATTATCACGAGCATCGCCTGGGCGCGGAGGAGCTTGGCGCCAGCAGCCTGCCGGGCTGGGCCGACCACAGCGCCTTCAGCCGCATCGACTTCGTCCCCGGCGGCGAGGGGCTGCCGACCTCCGAGGCTCGCCACGCCTTCTGCGGATTCATCGGCCTGCTGGCGGTCGAGCTGGCAAACGAGTTGACAACCGCCTTCTTCTATAAAGAGGACGGGGTCTTCCTGCGCCGCGACCGGCTGACGCGGGAGATGATCCTGGCCTCCGACAAGAGCTTCGACCCTCATTCGGCCGCCTGAACCGCTGGATGAATCTGGATGTATTCCGGCCTGCAACTTTTGGGGAATGCATGTTGCAACAAAGGTACGAACAGGAAAGCCCGAAGTGGAATGGGAGTCTGTCCCGGATTAGGACATTCTTATTTCAGTCAGGCGGACAACATAGTCCGCCGACAGAAAAGAGACTCCCCATGCATGATCTTCTTGTAGCCGGCGCCTTCCTTCTTATGGTTCTTATCCCCTGTGTCGTCACGATGGGCTCCGGTACGTCCGAGGACAGCGAAGAGGCATAAACCTCTTCATCCCAGTATTTTGCGCGCTTCGTCGAGCGCCTCCGGCGTGTCCACATCGAGCTCTCCGTCGAGCAGAGAGACCACCCGGGCAGACGCCAACAGCTTACGCGCTCCCGCATCGCCCGCAAGCGCCTTCAACGCAGCAAAGGTCGTCGCCGGAAAACAAGCCGGCACGCCACGCACCTCGCCGTAGCCTGAACACGCGACCCCGGTTCCCCCCTCCGAGGCGAGCATCAGCCGTCTGAGATGTTCCGCTGTGACCGCCGGCTGATCGCAGGTCATCACGACCGCGCAGACCGCATCCGCCGCAAGCTGCTCCAATCCCGTACGCAAAGACGAGGCCATCCCCTCCGCCCAAACCGGGTTGAGGACGATGTGCGCCTCGTCGAGTCTGCACGCGGCCTGAATCTCCTCCGCCGCCGCGCCCAGCACCACCACCACGGGCGCGCACCCGGCCGCATGCGCGGTGCGGACGGCCCGGTCGAGCAGCGTCTCGCCGGCCAGCATGGCGAGCTGCTTCGGCGACCCCATGCGACGCGAAGCTCCCGCGGCCAGAATCACCGCCGCAAACCTCACTCCGCCGCACCCAGCGCGCACTGCGCCTGCAGGTAGCGCGAGGAGCCGCCGCGTTCGAGCTGCTCCGCCACCTCGCCGGGCGTCAGCTTGCGCGAGACGCTCAGCCTGCCATGGCGAAATGCCTGCACCTCCGCGACGATGGCGAGCGCGATCGCCTCCGGGCCGTCGCCGCCGAGATCGAGACCCACCGGCGCGAAGACCGTCTCGCAACACGCGGAGACGCTCCGCCCGGTCATCGCCGCCGCCTCGCTCACCAGCAGACTGCTGCGATGGCGCGAGCCCAGCATGCCGAGATAGCGCGGTCCGCGGGGCGACGCCAGCAGCCCGGAGAGCAGCGTACGATCCTGTTCGTAGCTATGCGTCATCAATACCACCGCGTCTTGCGGCTCTATTTGTAACTGATCCGGATCGTCCAGAACGAGTACCTGTTCGGCGTGCGGAAAGCGTTCCGCGCGCGCCAGTTGGGCTCGTCCATCGGCCACCAGGACGCTCCAGCCAAGCGACGAGGCCATGGCGGCCAGCGGCTTCGCATCGTCGCCCGCGCCCAGGATGACGAGGCGCTGCGGCCGGAATAACCGTTCCACGTAGCGGCCTTCGTACTCGCCGCCGGGCTCGAGCGCGCGGGCGCAGTCGATCTTTTTTGCGTCCAGCCCCTCGCTCGCGAAGACCACCCGGCCATCCGCGCTGTAGACGACGCGGCGCAATCCGCGTCCGCCGCCGGGCAGAAAGCTGACGACGATGCTCTCGACTCCAGCGAGCGAATCGCTCATGGCCTGGAAGAGCGCCTCGGCCTCCGGCGCGCCCGCGGGCTCAAAGAGCAGATCCACCGTGCCGCCGCAGCCGAGCCCGAAGGGAATCTCCGCCGTATCGTCGAAGGCCATGGAATAGCGCTCGACCACGGCCCCGGCGCGGACCATCCAACGCGCCCGGCGGACGACCTCACTCTCCAGGCAGCCGCCGCTGATCGTCCCGGCGTAGAGTCCGCGCGCGTCGGCCTGCGAACCCATGGCGGCGGTCAGCAGGCGCGCTCCAGGACGCCGGTAGGTCGATCCCTCGGCATGTACGAGCGTGATGAGAACCCCCGACGCCGTCCCGGCGACACCGGATGCCGTACCGGGCTCGCGCCACAACTCCACGATCTGACGCCGCTCCATCATGCTTCCACTTTGACAGCAGAGACGAAGGGAAGGCAAATCCTGCATAAAGGTTTCTTCATGTAGGCAAGAGTTAGCCTCGCAAAAAAAATTCTTACACGGGCAACCAATTCTCAAGTTCTTGTAACTGCGAAATTCCTGGGTGATTGGGTAGAAAATGCGTACAACCCCGGAATTTTTTCCCGCAACTTACTAGGACGACTCACGTTCTTATCAAAAAGTTTCAGTACCCCGGGAGTATCTACCATGGTCACGTTCAGCCAACGCCTCCGCATCTGCTTACAGTTTGCATTTTTACTTCTTGTTGCCCTTGCGCCGGTTGCAATGCATGGTCAGGCCCCGGTCACGCTGACGCAGACCGTCACGGTCTACGCCGGCAATGGATCGCCGGCCTTCACGAACGACTACGGACCGCCGGCGACCGCCGTCGGCCTGAACTCGCCTTCGTTTCTTGTGGTCGATAAGACCGGCAACCAGTACATCTCCGACACCGGCAATAACTGCGTTCGCAAGATCGATACGAACGGCAATATCACCACGCTCGTCGGATACGAGGCGAACGGGACGAACGGCGATACGTGCAATGTCGCACTGAGCGCGACACCCGCCGTCGCCAACGGACTCATCAAGCCGATGGGTCTGGCGCTCGACAGCAGCAGCAACCTCTACATCGCGGACTCCGGCCATAACTGCATTCGCCGCCTGCCGAGCGGCACCACCGGTACGGTGAACCTAGTGAACGTGGCCGGAACCTGCAGCACGGTGACCACCACCTCCGCGACGCCTTCCCCATCCGGCATCGTCATCGACTCCTCGAACAATCTCTACATTGCGATTCAGGATACAGAGTCGACACCCGCGCTGAGCAACTACCAGGTGCTGCGCGAATCGGTGACGCCGGCCAACACCGCCGCGGCCGACAAGCTCACCGCCTGCGTCGTCGCCGGCAATCTCTCGGCGCTGGTTCCGACGCAGTGCACGGGCATCACCAACGGCATTACGCTGTCGAAGCCTTCGGGCCTCGCGGTTGACTTCGCCGGCAGCGTCTATGTGGCCGACACCGGCAACAACTGCGTCCGCCAGGTAACCGGCACAGGCGCGCCCGTCACCACGGTTGGACTCTGCGCGAACGACAACAAGGGATCTTCCGCCACCGCGCTGCATAGCCCGTACGGCCTCATCTTCGGCGCGACGCAGGCGCTCTTCATCAGCGAGACCGCGCCGGACAACGTCGTGCGCTACACGCCCAACACCGGCACGCTGACGATCAACGGCGGCCTGCCGACCGGCGCCTCGGGCGCATACGCTCCCGCGCAGAACGGCGCCGTCTCGCAGACCGTGCCGCTGAACCAGCCGCGCGGCCTGGCGGTCGACAACTACAACAACGTCTACATCGCCGACTCGCAGAACAGCGTCGTCCGCTCGCTCAGCTTCAACTACATCTTCAACGACATCACCTATCCCTCGACGCCGGTCGGCACCAAGAGCCCGCTGGTCAACGCCGTGACCTTCCTCGTCAACACGACCTCGAACCTGAGCGCGACCGTCGGCCCCGACTACACGATCGTCAACAACACCTGCAGCGGCGCGATCGCGGCCTCCACGACGAGCACCCCCACCTCCTGCCAGGTCTTCGTCAGCTTCACGCCGACCAAGCCCGGCCAGCGCTACTCCGCGCTGACGATCAAGGATTCGATCAGCGGCCAGGTGGTCAGCACCGGCCTGCAAGGCATGGCGACCGGTTCGAACGGCCTGCTGGTTCCCGGCATCGTCAACACCATCGCTTCGAACCTGAACTCGCCCACCGCGGTCGCCACCGACTCCGGCGGCAACGCGTACATCCTTGAGATCGGCGCCACCCCCGGCACCGCCGATGTTCGCATCCTGCCCCCCGGCGGCGGCTCCAGCACACTGGCCATCAAGGTCGGCGCCGGTCTGGTCACGCCGAGCGGCATCGCCAGCGACGCGGCCGGCAACTGGTACATCGCCGACGCAACCCAGAACACCGTCACCGAGTTCACCACGAATGGAACCACCGTCCCTGTCACCATCCCCGGTGGATTCACCGCGCCGTCGGCCATCTACGTCGATGCGCTCGGCAACCTCTACGTCTCGCAGCAGGGCACGGCGCACAACGTGATCGAGGTCTACGCGTCGGGCACCTATCGCGTGATCGCCGGTAGCGGCACGGTCGCCGCGGCCGACAGCGTCGCAGCCAACACGGCGCTCTTCGTCTCGCCCGCCGGCGTCACGCTCGACCAGAACGGCATCCTCTACATCACCGATACCGGCGGACACCGCGTGTACACGGTCGACACCACCAACACCATCCACCTCTACGCCGGCAACGGCACGACCACCTCGACCGGCACATCGGCGCTGCAGACCGGCCTCATCAGCCCGACCTCCATCGTGGTCGATCCCGCGGGCGACGGTTACATCGCCGACTCGGGCGCGAACAAGGTCTACTCGGTCTTCGCGGCTGGCTCCCTTTCGACGGTGATCGGCACGGGCACGGCAGGCAACACCGGCGACGGCGGCGTCAGCGTGGCCGCGACGGTCAACGGCCCGCTTAGCGTCGCGCTCGACGGAACCGGCGATGTCTTCATCGTCGACAGCGGCAACAAGAGCGTACGTGAGATCACCTATCCCAACACCACCACGCTGAGCTTCGGCAATGTGCCGGTCGGCAGCACGTCGACCTCCGCCGGACCGCAGTACTTCGCCAACATCGGTACGGACCTGCTGCAACTGGTGCCCAGCACCATCGGCATCACGGTTTCAAGCACGACGCCTTCGGCCTTCAGCGTCAACTCCGCCACCACCACCTGCGGCCCCACCCTGCTTTCGGGTACGGTCTGCGCCATCGGCTACAGCTTCAAGCCGACCGCCGCTCAGTCCTACTTCGCTTCCACGGTGCTTTCGTCGAACGCCTACAACACGCCGACCACGATCAACCTGAACGGAAACGGTCAGGCTCTGCTCTCGGTCACGACCATCTTCCCGGCTGAGTCCGAGGTTTACGGCAGCCCGTTCGCCGAGACCGCAACCTTCGCCACCACCAGCAGCACAGCGCCGACCGGCACCGTGGCCTTCTCGGTCGCGGGCAAGACGCTCTGCAGCTTCACCGGCACGATCGCGACGAACTTCTCCTGCCCGGCGGCGAACAGCGGCCTGGCGGTCGGAACCTACACCGTCACGGTCACCTACTCCGGCGACAGCAACTACTCGCCCATCTCCACCACCACGCTGCTGACCGTAACGCCCGCGCCGCTGACCGTCGTGGTCAACAACCAGACCCGCGCCTACGGTACCCCCAACCCCACGCTGACCGGCACGTTCTCGGGCGGCGTCAACGGCGACACCATCCTGGTCGCCTATGCGACGACCGCGACGCAGGCCTCCGCGCCCGGCACGTACCCCATCACCGCAACCCTGACCACGGTCGGTTCGGCGAATCTTTCGAACTACACCGTCACCAACACGCCCGGAACCCTGACCGTCACGAAGGCGGCTCTGAACCTCACGGTCGCCGTCGTCAATGTCTCTCGCCAGTACGGCACGGCAAACCCCGCCTTCACCGACACCATCTCCGGCGCGCTGCTTGGCGACACCTTCACCGTCACCTACGGCACGACCGCGACGATCACCTCGCCGGTCGGAACCTACCCCATCACCCTCACGGTTGGCGGAGCGGCAGCGGCGAACTACAACATCACCGCAACGCCCGGCACCCTCACCGTCACACCGGCGCCGCTGACCGTCAACGTCTCCAGCGGCACGCGTCCCTACGGCACGGCGAACCCGACCTTCACCGCCACCATCACGGGCGCGCTGAACGGCGATGTGCTGACCGCGACTCCTTCCACCACCGCAACCATCACCTCGCCGGTCGGCAGCTACCCGGTCACCGCAACCGTCTCGGGCGCGAACGCGGGCAACTACACCGTCACCGTCAACCCAGGCACGCTGACCATCACCAAGGCCACCGCAACGGTCAACGTCGCGGTCAATAACGCAACCCGCGTCTACGGCGCCGCCAACCCGGCCTTCACCAGCACGGTAACCGGCGCGCTGAACGGCGACACCTTCACCATCACCTACGCGACGACCGCCACGGCGACGAGCCCGGTCGGCAGCTACACCATCACCCCGACGGTCAGCGGCGCCGCAGCCGCGAACTACACCATCACCACCACCAACGGTACGCTGACGGTTACGGCCGCTCCCCTGACCGTCGCGGCAGTTAGCGCCAGCCGCACCTACGGCGCCGCGAACCCGACCTTCACCGACACGACCACCGGTCTGGTGAACGGCGATACGGTGACCATCACCAATAGCACGACGGCGACCGCGACCAGCGCGGTTGGCAGCTACAGCATCGTCCCGGCGGTCAGCGGCACGGCGCTGAGCAACTACACCCTGGTGACGACCAACGGAACGCTCACCGTCAACGCCGCTCCGCTCACCGTCACGGTAACCCCCGCGACCGCGAGCCGCGGCTACGGCGTGGCGAACCCCACCTTTACCGCGACCATCACCGGCGCGGTGAACGGTGACGTACTCACCGCGACCGTCTCCACCACCGCAACCGCTACCTCGCCCGTCGGCAGCTACCCGGTCACCGCAACGATCGCCGGCACGAACGCCGCCGACTACATCGTGACGGTCGTACCCGCGACGCTGAACATCACGCAGTCCGCCACCACCACCACGCTGACCGGCACGCCCGCTTCGCCGGTCAACACCGGAGCCGGCGTCACCTTCACCGCAACCGTTACCTCGCCCGGCGGCATCCCGACCGGCACGGTGACCTTCTTCGACGGCGGCTCGTCGATCGGCACGGCGACTCTGGGCGCGGCTGGCACAGCCCTCCTGACCACCACCGCCCTCGTCACCGGCAACCACACCATCAGCGCAACCTACACCGCGACGCCTGCCTTCGCCGGCAGCAGCAGCGCACCGCTGGCCTACACCATCCTGGGCAGCTTCAACGTGACCTCGCCGACTCAGCCGCAGTATCTGCGCGGCGCGGGTTCGACGCCTTACACCATCAACGTCGCTTCGGTGAACGGCTTCTTCGGGCCGGTCGCTCTCTCCTGCTCCGGTCTGCCGGCTGACGCAACCTGCAGCTTCGCGACCCAGACCGTCAACGTACCCGCGGGCGGCACGGCCACAACCGTCATGACCGTCACCACCACCGTCGCCGATGCAGCGCTGATCGCACCGGCTAACCTCAACCCCAAGGCTGATGCACGCACCTCGGTTCAGTCCGCCGCGATGCTGCCCATCATGCTCTTCGGCCTCGGCTTCCTCGGCTTCAGCATCCGTAACCGCAAGCGTCTCGGCCTCGACAAGATGCGCCTGCTCGTCCTGATCATCGGAACGCTCGGCATCATGGGCATGACGGGCTGCGGTTGCCCCACCACCACCTTCAAGACCTACACGATCAACGTAACGGGCGTCAGCACCACGGTTGTGGCGCCCTCTTCATCGACTTCGGTTGTCCTCTCGGTCGGAACCAGCAACTAGGCCCTGCACGGGATGCGGTCCACAACGGGCCGCATCCCGCAGCAACAGACTCCTTGTAACCGACAGACCGAACCGGCAACCGTAAGTGGAGGAAATACCCATGAACTTCAGACTCTCCCACCCCATTCGCGCCACGCTATGCGCCGCAACTCTCGCGCTCTCCGCGCTTACCGCCCTTGCGCAGGATGCAGCGCCCGCCGGACCTCCGGCGCCCCCCAGCAAGCCGCGCAAGGTCGTCTTCTACGATGGCCCGCGCATCTCGCGCGTCGACATCTACGGCGGCTACGGCTATGTCCACCCCGTGAACTCGGACATCAACAACGTTCAGTACCAGCCCATCAATCCGGGCGCGGTCGTCAGCGTGGCGGGCTACTACAACAAGTACATCGGCCTCCAGGCCGAGGGTAACTTCTTCCCCCACGGCCCGGACGACTGTATCTTCGGCGCGCAGGGCGGACCCATCGTCCGCTTCCAGAAGGGTCGCTTCGTTCCCTTCGCACACGCGCTGGTCGGCGGCGCCAAGGTCGGCGGACCGGTCTTCCAGCCCTGCACCTGGGGTCTGGGCATCACGGGCGGTATCGGCTTCGACTACATCGTGCCCGGCCTGGGCGATCACCTCGCCATCCGTCCCATCCAGAGCGACTTCATCTTCTCGCAGGTGAACTACGGCCCGCTCGTCACGCCGGCCGACGTCTCCGGCGGCTTCGGCCAGATCCAGGGCTACCGGCTCTCGGCCGGCGCGGTGCTCCGCTTCGGCGATGTGATGCCGGCGACGCCGATCACCATGTCTTGCGCCGTGCAGCCGCAGAACGTCTATCCCGGCGACCCGCTCGTCGTGACCGCGACGCCGATGTACCTGAACCCGAAGAAGCCCGCGACCTACCGCTGGACCAGCACCGGCGGTACGATCGCCGGTAGCGCCGAGACCGCGCAGGTGATGACCAAGGGCGTACAGCCCGGAACCTACACCGTCACCGGTCACGTCTCGCAGGGCCCCAAGCCGACGCAAATGGCCGATTGCACCTCGACTTTTACGGTCAAGCCGTTTGAACCGCCGACCCTTAGCTGCGCGGCGAACCCGTCGGTCGTCACCTCGGGCGACACCTCGGTGATCACCGCCGTCGGCGTCAGCCCGCAAAACCGCACCCTGACCTACTCGTTCATGGAAAGCGCGGGCCAGATCAGCGGCGCCAACACCACCGCCACCCTCGCCACGGCTGGCCTGCCCGCGACCACCGTCACGGTCACCTGCAACACGGTCGACGACCTGGGCCAGACCGCCACCGCAACCGCCATGGTCACGGTCAACGCTCCGGCCGCCCCGGCTGCACCGGCTCCGCAGAACCTCTGCAGCGTAGCCTTCGACCGCGACAAGAAGCGCCCCGTCCGCGTGGACAATGAAGCCAAGGCCTGCCTTGACGACATCGCCCTCACGATGCAGCGCCAGGCCGACGCCAAGCTGGTCATCGTAGGCAACTTCGCCGACGGTGAGAAGCCGACCGCCGCCGAAGAGCGCGCACTCAACGTCCAGCAGTACCTGACCGCCGAGAAGGGTATCGACGCCAGCCGCATCGAGCTCCGCACCGGCGCCTCCGGTACACGCTCGGTCGACGACACGCTGCTCCCCGCCGGCGCGACGTTCCCCGCAGGTTCGACCACGACCTTCGACGGCTCCACCGTCAAGCGTCATGGCCAGGCCTACGGCGTGCCCCACACGGCTGCCAAGAAGCGCTAACCCTTAACCGCGGTAAATGAAAGGGAGGAGCCTCGGCTCCTCCCTTTCTGCGTTTCCCACTCCCCTTTTCCGCTCAAACTCTGGTATTCTTAGGGAGTCGGACAGCAGGCCACGGTCACTGAAAAGTTGATCGAATGCACCAGGGAGCAACGGCCCGCACCCACCTTCGACAATCCCCGATAAGATCGGAATGTAGCGCAGCCTGGTAGCGCACCTGCTTCGGGAGCAGGGGGTCGAGAGTTCGAATCTCTCCATTCCGACCATTTTTCTTTTCCCCTTTTCACACAAAAGCATCGTTCGATTACACCGCACGGCTAATACGTGGGAGAAGTCGGCTTCACGGCAGTAATACTCCTGCTCGTGGCGACTAGAATCTGACTATGCGCCTTTCCTTAGCAGTAAACGGTCAGCAGAAAGCTCGTGCTTCGTTAACAGCACGAGGGTGGCTTGGAGCACATGTCAACCTCAGCAACGGTATCGAGTCCGAGTCGAATGATCGAGTTTGGCTGAACGCCATCGACACATCCAAAGAGCCGAACACGACTCACTCGACTTGGGGAGGGTTTCCTCTTGTTCCGGGTGACAAAGTTGAGATCGAGGTTCTCTTGGACGGGGAGTCCGACGCACCGCAAGAGGTCAGCGAAACGTCTGAGAATGTTAACAATCTCTTCTCTGACACTGAACAAGCACGTCAACTGTTGAAGTCGGTCAAGAGCTGCGACACTGCGCTACAAGAGGTGCTGGAACGCGCAAAAGACGTTGAATCGGAAGACGAGTTCCGCAAACTGGCGCTTGCCGTAGGAAGTGTTTTGGTTGAACTTGACCGTCAACTGATTTCCCCGACTCTGCGACGCCATCCAGACCTATTGCCTGCGGCCCAGGACATGAAGCTCCGTTGATTAGTCCTGATAAACGCGTTACCGTTAGCTACCTCCGCCCTTCCCTCTTCTGCGCCAGCACCAATCCACGCGGCGTAGGCAGGAAGATACAAGACACAAGCCCCTCCGCCTCCAGCGAAAACGCGGCATCCCGCACGGTCTTCAGGTGGGAGCTGGCGTCGTGCATCAGGATCAGGCCGGTGGGGCGGATCTGCGGCAGGTAGCGCTTCACCTCGGCCTCGCGGATCGGCATGTCGGAGTCGGAGAAGAGGATGTCGATCGTGCCCTTCACCTGCATCTCCAGGCTGGACTCGTTGCGCAGCTCGATGAACTCCGCCAGGCCAGATGCGGCGATCTTCTCCTGCGCCTTCGCGAAGACGACCGGGTCGAACTCGCAACTAACGATCTTGCCGAAACCGTTCGCCTTCATCCCCTCGGCCATCCACAGGGTGGATACGCCCAGGAATGAGCCGGTCTCGACGATCAGCTCCGGCTTCAGCGTCGTCACCAGCGTGCGGAGAAACTCCAGCACCTCGGCCTCGGCGGTCATGGAGTCGTACATGTGCCAGCGCTCGGGGTGCGGGCACTCCGGCGTTGCGCGGTGATACTCCGGCAGCAGAGCGCCGGCTGCGCGCTCTGCCTGGAGCATTACCTTGTGTTCCTGCTTCAGCTTCTTCTTGAACAGACCCATTGCCGCCTATTTGATCGCGTACGTGATGCCCATGATGTACTGGTAGGAGTTCTTCTTGCTGCCAGACGGGGCGTTGTTGAGGTAGTCGTCAATCGCGCTGACATTGAACCCGAAGCCCTTGTAGACCGGGAAGGTCAGCCCGGCGTTCACGTGCGCGGAGTAGTCGTTCAGCACATTCCAGGCCGGCGAGACGGAGCCGAACTCGTTGAAGTTGATGCCCTTCGGCAGATGGCGAACGTAGTTTTCAGAGAAGAGCGAGCCGATCAGGTTCTGTGTCGGCGAGGCCGGACCGACGGTGGGCGGCAGCGTGAAGAAGGTCTGCTTCTCGAACTGCACATTGCCCTTCACATCCAGCTGCTGCTTCGCATTCTTGATGATCGTCATGCCGATACCGCCGCCATACGCCTGCTGCAACTGCAGCGCGCTGGAGTAGTTGTGATCGAGCGCGAAGGAACCGAAGGCGAACAGGCGCGGGCTGAAGTACTCGTCCCGCTCGCCATCGCCGTGCAGAATGTTGGTCTTCACGGTCGCCGTGCCGGGCTGACTGACCTGCCCATAGGACTGGTTGAAGTCCAGCGTGGTGCGATCGCGCGCCGGGAGCCAGTCCACCGTCGGCGTCGAGCGGACCAGATTGAACCCTGCGTTGTAGGTGCTGGAGTTCTGCGTCGCGCGCACCAGCGTGACGCCGCCGGTGACGCTGCCCTTGTAGCCTCGGAAGAAGCTCGGCGGATGATTCACCGCCTTGTCGAAGGCCGCGGGATCGAGCAGGTGAGCGGCCTCTGCGACCGGCACCGTCTTATCGCCGGACTGCGTCGTCACCACCAGCGCCTTGTCCTTCGCATCCAGCGCCACGGTTCCCTGCGGCACGAGCGCGGCAGCGTCCTTGCGATTCAGCTTCAGCTTGGAATCCAGCACGGCAAACTTCTTACTCGAGGTCAGCTCCGCGATATTGCCCCAGCCGACCTTGATCACGCCAGCCATGTTGGACTTGAACGTAATGCCGCCGGAGTCGGCGGTCTGCAGCTCACCGGTCAGCTTCTCGCCGTTGGTGAAGACGACCACATCGGGCTGCTTCGCCTGCGCGAGCGCGCGTTGCGAAAACGGTACAACGATCAGGGCGATAACGCCGAGAAGGATGGCTGGATGCCTGCGCATGAAGTCTCCGTAGCTTAGAAAGTTTCGTGTCTAAGCTATGGTACTTGGTCGCAGGGCGCAGGCAAAATCTTCCGCTAGGATTGCGGCGGCGGGGCGGGCTGCGAGGGCTGCGGCTGATCCGTGGCTGCCGGCGGCGGGGGAGCTTGATCCTGAACCGTAGGCGGAGCCTGCTCCAGCGCCGTTGGCGTAACCTGCTGTTGCGGAGGCGGCGGCGGCACACGCGGCTCGACGTACGGCTTGATGTGCTTGTGATGGCCGTTGAAGTCGAACTTGTAGACAATTCCCAGCGTCAGCGGCTTCGAATAGATGTGGCCCGAGGTCGTCACCGGGGTGTTCCAGCGCTGAAACTGCACGTCGGCCTTCGCGGCGAAGCTGTGGCTGAAGTCGAAGTTCAGGCCCGCGCCGGGCGAAAGCACGTTCGACGGATTCTGCACGTAATAGTAGTAGCCGTCCGGGCTGGGGTAGCCACCTCGCTGGTAGTCGAGCGCGCCGCGTCCGACGAGGAAGTCCACGTAAGGCCGGTAGATATGGAAGTACGTGTGCTCCAGCGTCACGCCGGCCAGAACGCTCTTCTCGCCGACGTACCCGCCGCTGTCGACCGGGAACGTACCCCGCACCTCGATGCCCGGCTTGTAGTGGAAGAACGAGCTTACGCCGAGATCGACGCCGGCGGTGATGCCAAGATTGCGGCCACCCTGCAGGCCGGTGTATGTGCCCGTCACGCCGCCGAACGCCGAGAGATGCATCAACTGAGTAGCCGTCGGGACGGCGGCCTGCGCGTGCAGTCGAGGGGCGGCGGCCAGCGCCAGGGCGAGTGCAAAAATCGTGGATCTCAATCGAACTCCTCTGTTTGCTTAACGATAAGACGCCGAATCGCGACGCAAGGGTACCGCCGCAACCGCAAAATGCAGACGGCCACGTTTCATCCTACCGCTAACCTGCCGAAGAGGTTATCGGCGCGCGGGGTCGAGCCTGTAGAGGGTGTTCGAACTTGACCACGGCGGGCTACATCATCTTCAGGCCGCTCTCGCCGACGATGGAGAAGACGGGCAGCAGGTTGGTCATGATCATCAGCTCGCGGATGCGCTCGCCGAGGTTGCGCAGCTCGAGCCGGCAATGGTGCGTCCTGGCCGAGACGTAAAGGCGGACGAGCGCGCCGAGACCCATCGAGTCCATGTGGGTCAGCTCGGCGAGGTCGAGGATGATGTGCTTGTGCGTCGGGATGAGCGCATCGACCATGCCGGAGAGCGGAGCGGTGTGCCCGTAGACGAGCTTGCCCTTGCAGTGGATGATCGTGGTAGCGCCGTGCTCTTCGAGGGTCAGGGTGAGGGGCGAGTCGGACATCTGCGGCTCCGGGATTTGATTCGTTGGATGGACTGAATTGTATATCGCCTGACAAAGCGGTGTACGTCCCACCCTTCGCAGAGACGCGAAGGATGGGGCACCCGACATGCTGATGCCCCAATATCTGGGTTCATCGAGCAGGCCGCCCACCTTAATGTCAGAATTAGAGAATGGATACCCCGCTCAAAGTCGTCGACCTCTTTTGCGGTGCTGGGGGAATGTCCCAAGGCTTCTCCAAAGCAGGATTCGATGTGATCCTTGCTGTTGATAAGAACAAAGCTGCCGTCAGGACCTACAGCAAGAATTTTGGCCATCCCGCGTTGGAGTTGGATCTCGCCAATACAGCCGACATTCCAAGCGCTACTGTCATTGTGGGAGGACCTCCTTGTCAGGGATTCTCCTCGGCAGGATCTAGACGTAGTGATGATTCGCGCAACACGCTTGTTGGAGTCTTTGCACGTATCGTTGCACAGCAACTTCCAAGCGCATTTGTCTTTGAAAATGTTGAAGGCTTCCTCACCGGGAATGGCGGAGCTCACGTACTCGAATTGATTGAGCCCTTAGTGAGCGCTGGATATAGAATTCATTTGAAGAAGATCAACGCAGCAAATTATGGTGTTCCACAGAACAGAAAGCGGGTAGTGGCAATCGGTGGTCTGGGTTGGGATCCAACATTCACCGAGGCAACGCACGCAGCCTTTGGCACCCCGGGAGCAAATCTCCATTCCAGACATTTGCCTTTGGCTCCAACGGTAGCGGAAGCTCTAGCCGGTTTGCCAAGACCAACTTCTAGTCCTCAGGGCCATCCACAAGGACATTTCTTCAACGAACTAACGGGAAGCGCTCTATCCAGGGCCGAACATTTATTAGCTGGCATGACAATGCGAGATTTACCTGTGGAGCTCCAACACGAAAGCTATCGCCGAAGGGCGGATCGACGCGTGTCAGACGGAACACCGACGGAACGGCGTGGCGGCGCTCCCGCAGGGATCCGCCGTCTCTCGGCAGACGAGCCTTCTAAAGCAATCACGAGTGGAGCAAGGACCGAGTTCTTGCATCCATCCGAGCATCGAAACCTTACATTACGAGAGTGCGCGCGCCTACAGACCTTTGACGACGACTTTCAATTTGCCGGGAATGCTAGCGAGCAGGCCCTACTGATCGGAAACGCGGTTCCGCCTCTCCTTGCCTTCAAAATCGCATGCGGCATTCGACGTGACTTGGAAAGTTCCCGCACTTTTCATAACAGAGGAGCCCTACTTTCCTTCGTTCCAACAATGTCTAGTGGGATGAGTCCCGCGCTGCACAACACCGCTCGCCTTGTGAAGATGCAATCAAGGCTCGAATATGATCAGGAGACCTTCCCCTTTGCCTCTGTCTAAAAGTCAACTGCAAGCACTCACTAAGATTAGAGCGTCCGGCGGAAGTGATATCGACAGCACTCTCGATGAATCCATCTGCTGCTATCTTCTTACAGTTTTGGCTCGCGACCTCAACATAACCAAAGACTTTCCTGAGATCGCAGTAAATCTAGGAGGCATCTTCTCACCTAACCCGGAAAAACTCCGCCTCAAAGGGCTAGACTTCCTCGAAATATACGAAAGAGTGCTTGCGAAAGTTGCCGACGCTGACGGCTATTTCCTTTGTCTAGCTAAATTACATAAGGCGAGGTTGAAATATTCCAGAATACTAATGGCGCAGCCCCTCCCTACCGCCGATCAGGTAGGACCGAGAGGTCTGCTTCAATACGGCAGCATGGGCACACCGGCACTCGCCGCATTTCTCTTTTGGCGCAAGTGGATGTTTGATATAGATAATCGCGCCGGACAAGAAACAGGTTATCTCTTTGAACCAATTATTGCCCATTGCATCGGGGGTGTAGCGTTCGGGGCCAAGAACAGCCCGATTAAGCGTCTCGGTGAAAAAGCAGGAGGTCGTCAGGTCGATTGCCTCAGAGAGGAAATTAAAGCTGCTTACGAGGTCAAGATTAGGGTTACGATAGCGGCTTCGGGTCAGGGGCGCTGGGGCGAAGAACTCAGCTTTCCTACTGAAGTTGCCGCAAGCGGATATAAACCCGTGTTGCTGGTTTTAGACCCTACGTCTAATGCCAAGCTAATCGAACTCACTGGGGCTTTCCATGAAGCCAAAGGCGATGTTTATCTTGGTGAAGCTGCATGGGCGCACTTAGAAAGTGCGGCTGGAAAGACGATGGCTCGTTTCCTTGATAAATACGTCAAAGAGCCGATTGCCGACATTCTAGATTCTTCAGGTCAGTGTCTCCCGGATCTTACCCTCCACTCAGAGATGGGTAAGATCCGTATTACTGTCGGCGACGAGAAAATAGAGATCGCACGCAAAGAATCTCTTATTCTAGCGACTGGTGTCGACGTGATCCCCGACGATACCGACTCTGGTTTATCAGCTTAGTGGCGAAGCATCCTGCTTATTCCACCGTCACACTCTTAGCCAAATTCCTCGGCTGGTCCACGTCGCAGCCTCTTCTTACTGCAATATGATAGGCCAGCAGTTGTAGGGGCACAACCTCTAGGATGGGTAGCAGCAGTTCGTGGCTTTGGGGGATGTGGATTACGTGTTCGACTAAGTGCTGGATCTCTTCGTCGCCTTCGATGGCGATGGCGATGACGCGACCGCTGCGGGCGGTGACCTCCTGGATGTTCGACAGGGTCTTTTCGTACTTCAGCACGCTGGACGGGTCGTTGGGGTCTTTGGTGGCGATGCAGACTACGGGCAGGGTCTCGTCGATGAGGGCGTTGGGGCCGTGCTTCATCTCGCCGGCGGGGTAGCCCTCGGCGTGGATGTAGCTGATCTCCTTGAGCTTCAGCGCGCCTTCGAGCGCGATGGGGTAATGGATGCCTCGGCCCAGGAAGAGGAAGTCGCGGGCGGTCGAGAAGGATTTGGCCAGGGTGCAGCACTGGTCGTCGACCGAGCGGAGGATCTCTTCGATCTTGCCGGGAATCTTGCTGAGTTCGGTGACTAAGTGGAGGGATTCCTCGGGCGTGACGGTGCCGCGCACCTGCGCGAGGTAGAGGCTGAGGACGAAGAGGGCCGTAAGCTGCGCGGTGAAGGCCTTGGTGCTGGCTACGCCGATCTCCGGGCCGGCGTTGGTGGTGATGGTTCCCTGCGCGGCGCGGGTGATGGCGGCGCCGACGACGTTGCAGATCGCCAGCGTCTTCGAGCCTTTGCGGATGAGTTCCTGCTGGGCGGCGATGGTGTCGGCGGTCTCGCCGGACTGGGTGATGAGCAGGCCGAGGCCGGTGGAGTCGGCGATGGGGTCGCGGTAGCGGTACTCGCTGGCGTAGTCGACGTCGACGGGCAGGCGGGCCAGGCGCTCGATCATGAACTTGCCGGCGAGGCCGGAGTGCCAGCTCGTTCCGCAGGCGGCGATGGTGATGTGGCTGGCGGTGCGGAACTCCTCGGCGGTGATCTGCATGTCGGGCAGGAAGACCTGGCCGGTTTCGAGCGAGACGCGTCCGAGGGTGGTGTCGCGGACGGCGCGCGGCTGCTCGTTGATCTCCTTGAGCATGAAGTGCTTGTAGCCGGCCTTTTCGGCCTGGATGGGGTCCCACGCGATGCGCTGGATTTTCAATGGGAGCATTTGCCCGTTGAAATCGGTGATGGCTACGCCGGCGGTGGTCAGGACGGCGACCTCGCCATCCTGCAGGAAGTGGATGTTGCGGGTGTGGTGCAGAATGCCGGGGACGTCGGAGGCGAGGAAGAACTCGCCCTCGCCGATGCCGATGACGGCGGGCGGACCCATGCGGGCGGCGACCAGTTTGTCCGGTTCATGGGCACTGAGGACGCCGATGGCGAAGGCGCCGGTGAGGCGCTTGACTGCCCTTCTCACTGCTTCCTCAAGAGAGATGGCAGGTGTAGCGGGGGTCGCGGCGGAGTCAGCCAGGACAGCCTCGGCGCTGTTCACGTCGAGCGTCCGGTCGGGCGTGTGGACGATGTTCCCGGCCAGTTCGAGCTCGTCCTGAATGACGTGCGCGATGATCTCGGTGTCGGTCTCCGACATGAACTTGTGGCCCTTGGCGATGAGCGCGTTCTTCAGCACCACGTAGTTCTCGACGATGCCGTTGTGTACGACGACCAGCGTGCCGGTGCCGTCGCGGTGCGGGTGCGCGTTCTCTTCGGTCGGACGGCCGTGCGTGGCCCAGCGGGTGTGGCCGATGCCGAAGGTGCCGTGAATGGGACTCTTCTCGATGACGGCTTCGAGGTTCTTCAGCTTGCCGGGCGCGCGACGCAACTCGAGCCGGCCCTGCTGATCGGGCGAGCCGCCCACGGCGATGCCGGCTGAGTCGTACCCGCGATACTCCAGGCGGCGAAGACCTTCAATGATGACGGGGACGACTGACTGAGGACCGATGTAACCGACGATTCCGCACATGATGGGATTGTAGACGGTCGGACATGTGGATGAGGCTGCCTGGTGGAAATCGGAATGCCGGGCACTCCGATTGCCGGAGTCAACGCCGGTGGCTGCTTGTAGGCTCGGCGATGGCATGCACCACTTGCACGGGAGCAGCCGGAGCGTCGGTGCGCTGTTCGACACGCTGTCCCGCCCGGCGCAGCTCCTCGGTCTTCACCACGATCAAGTACTCGTAAAACGATTGCAGCGTGGCGTAGATTACCCCGGCGCCGCCGTCGAGCAGCGCGCCCCGGAAGAACATCATGTACGCCCACTTCACCACGTGCCGCGCAGGCAACCGGTAGAAGAGCGCCTTCTGATGGCGCCGGCGCAGATGAAAGTCCTTCTCCGTCAATGCGGTGCGCAGCGAGGGGTTCTGCAGCCCCTGCTCCCGGTAGATCAGCTCCGCCTCCATGGTGGAGTAGAGATTGTGCTTCGAAACCCAATGGGCGAATCCCTTGTTGAAGGGATAGTGATCGACCGCGTGCTGCAGATCCTTGACGCAGAGACCGGCGTCGCCCGCCACATGCAGCACCTCATTGATGGCGCGGCTGTAACTTGTGCGGCTCGGCCGGACCAGCCGGATATAAAACGGCGAGATCTGCGCATGCCGCAGCCAGGTTCCAAAGAGGAAATCGCGCCGGCGAAGACGGAATCCGGAGACCTGCAGATTGGGATCGCAGCCGTCGGCGTTGCGCGCCAGGTTGCGCACGACCTGCTGCATCTCCACGGCAAGCTCGGGCGTTGCCCGCTCGTCGGCGTCCAGCAGGAAGACCCACTCATGCTTGAAAGGCAGCCGCAGCCCCGCGTTGCGCTGGCTGGCGTAGTCGTCGAAGACGCGCGTATGCACGCTTGCACCCGCCGCGCGTGCGATTTCGACCGTTGCATCGGTCGAACAGGAATCCAGCACGTGAACGTCGTCGGACCAGGCAACGGAGGCCAGCGCCGCAGGTAGGTCGAGCTGCTCGTTTCGGGTCAGAATGAGTACGGAAATCAACGGGTTGCCTGATCCTTTACTGATGTGTTTTGACGACGCGCGGTAGTCACTTCAGGTCCGCGCGAAATCATAGCGCATACCCCGCCATTCCGTGGGCCGTCAGCACAAATTCTTTCCGTGCAAAAACTAAGGTCAGGCGTTGCCAGACTGATAAATGCGTCGTCGACAACCCGAGCAACGATAAACAACGACGCGAAACAGACGAAGCGGAGACTCAAACCAGCGACGGCGTGAGCGTACAAGGGACCGTGCGCTGGAACGGCAGCGGCAGCGCAGACCGAAGCTCTGATGTTGCCCCTCGGATGTCTTCGACATGGACGGATACCTGCTGAGTTGTGTCCTCATCATACTGGGGTCACGCCGTTTCTTGGCAGTCTTTTTTCGACCTCGGGCGAGATTCTCCCGGATGCGAGGCGCCGCCGCCCGGAGCGCAACAAACTATACTGAACCGGGTAAATGATGAGGATGAACAGCTTGCTCGATGAAAAACGCGGGGGCGCAAACCCATCCATGGCCGCGCCGGAGGATGGCTACGCCATCATGGTCCTGCTGGTCGACGACCAACTGATCGTCGGCGAGGTGATCCGCCGCATGGTCGCCACGCAATTGAACATGGATTTCCACTTCTGCTCCTCCGCGCGGGAGGCGCTGGCGCTGGCCGAGGAGGTGAAACCCACCGTCATCCTGCAGGATCTCGTCATGCCCGGCTTCGATGGACTGGACCTGGTGCGGCTTTACCGCGCCACACCCGCCACCGCGCGCATCCCGATCATCGTGCTCTCTGCCAAGGACGAGCCCGCGACCAAGCGCGCCGCCTTCCAGTCCGGCGCGAACGACTATCTGGTGAAGCTGCCGGACGAGATCGAGCTGATCGCGCGCATCCAGTACCACTCCCGCGCCTACCTGAACCAGTTGCAGCGCGACGACGCCTACCGCAAGCTGCGCGAGAGCCAGCGCCAACTGCTGGAGATGAACTTCGAGCTGCAGCGGCTGACCAACATCGACGGCCTCACCGGCCTGAGCAATCGCCGCAACTTCGACCGGCACATTGAGGTGGAATGGAAGCGCTCGGCCGAGACCGGCGCCCTGCTCTCCCTGCTGATGGTCGACGTGGACGACTTCAAGCACTTCAACGACACCAGCGGCCACCTGGCGGGCGACGCCATCCTGAAGTCCGTCGCCGAGGTCATCCTGGCTCACTACCGGCCGGCGCTGGACTGCGCGGCGCGATTCGGCGGCGACGAGTTCGCGATCGTCCTCTCCGGCCTGACGCCCGCCGAGCACAAGGCCCTGGGCGAACGCCTGCGCCAGAGCATCGAGGCGCTGCAACTGCCGCATCCGCAGGGCGCCAATCGTTACCTGACCGTCAGCGTCGGCGGCGCATCGATGGTTCCACAGCCCGGCGAGTCCCCCGACGCGCTGATCGACGCAGCCGACCGCGCGCTCTATCAGGCCAAGGAGGCCGGCCGCAACTGCGTCGCCATGAACGTCCGCAGCGGCGCGGATTGGGCGGTAGTGTCTGAGATCTGACATCTCCCGGGGACGGGCAATGTCTTCCCAATCCCAGGTACTCGTCATCTCGACCGGAGCGCAGCGCAGTGGAGAGAACCCCGTATTACGCTCTTGCCCTTGTCTCTTGTCCGTAGCGGAAAGGTAGTGGAATGAAAGAGCTTCGACGCATCCTTGTGCTCGCGCCCGCCGTGGCGCTGGCGATCTTCGTGGCGGCGGCCTTTATGACGCGCAGCGCGATGCAGCATCTGCCGGCGCGGCGTGGCGGCGCCTCCGCCGAGTTGGTCGACCAGCGGCCGTGGCAGACCATCGCCGCGCTGGAGCCGCTCGCGGTCTCCGCCGAGGAGCAGGCGCTGGCCCGCGACGCCGCGCGGCTGGCCGACCATGAGGTCGATCAGGCCTTTGCGCTCGCGCTGCGCAAGGCCACGATCCAGACGCATAAGCTGCATGGCGGCGCGCTCGACCTCGAGCAGAAGGTCGCCACCCTGCAGGCCTCGGTGAAGACCGACCAGACGCAGGTCGACAGCTTGACCGCGGCGGCGAAGAACGCCGGAACCGAGTCCGCCGCGGGCGACGACCTGGACGTGGCGAAGGCGCAACTGACGCTCGACCAGAACGAGCTGGCCGACGCCCAGCAGGATCTGGCTCGCGCCACCGGCGACACCCGCGCCGAGGTCCAGCAGGAGCTTGCCACGCACGAGGCCGCCATGAAGAAGCACGAGGCGCAGGAGCAGGCGAACGGCGAGATCGCCGTCATCTCCGCCAAGCGCTATCGCACGCTCTTCGGCCGCGCGCAGGCGTGGTTCGACCAGCGCAGCCGCGCCGAGCTGCTGGCCCAGGCCGAACAGGAGGCGCTGGCCGAGGTGAAGCCGATGGCCGCCGAGCACGACTCGCTCGAAGGCCTCTCGCAGCAGACGGGACAACAGACAGGGCAGACGGGCGCGGCCCGCGTCCACATGCTGCAGGCGCTGGCCACGCAGCGCTCCATGATGAGCATCCTCGACGACCGCATTCAATGCGAGCAGCGTCTGGCCGAGATCTACCGGCGATGGCAGGCGCAGGTCTGGATGCAACACAGGATCGTCGACCATATGCTGATGGTCTCCTTCGCCTGGGTCGCCTTTGTCGTGCTGATGACGGTGCTGGCGATTCACTGCGCGCGGCTGGTGCTGCACCGCGTCGCCACCGACCGCCGCCGCATCCATACGCTGCAGACGATTCTCGACGTCGCCATCCAGTTCGTCGGCCTGCTGCTGATCCTGCTGATCGTCTTCGGCCCTCCGGAGCAGGTTCCGACCATCCTGGGTCTCGCGACCGCCGGTCTGACGGTCGTCTTCCAGGACTTCATCGTCGCCTTCTGCGGCTGGTTCGTGCTGATGGGCAAGAACGGCATCCGCGTCGGCGACTGGGTCGAGATCGATTCGATCGGCGGCGAGGTGCTGGAGATCGGCCTCTTCCGCACATCGCTGCTCGAGACCGGCAACTGGACCTCGCACGGCCACCCGACCGGCCGACGGGTCACCTTCCTGAACGGCTTCGCCATTCGCGGGCAGTACTTCAACTTCTCCACCTCCGGACAGTGGATGTGGGACGAGATCCGGCTCAGCATCCCCGCCGCCGCGGCCTCCGCCGGAGCGCTCGAAAAGGTGCGCGCCTTCGTGACCGAGGCGACCGTGCAGGACGTCGCACAGGCCGAGCAGGAGTGGCAGCGCGTGGTCGAACGCAACAGCCTGAGCCAGTTCAGCGCGCAACCCACGCTCGACCTGCGCCCGGCAGCCAGCGGCGTCGACGTGATCGTCCGCTACGTCACCCGCGCGGAGAACCGCTTCGAGCTGAAGAACCGGCTCTATCAATCCATGGTGGACCTGCTGCAGGAGACGCAGCTCCTGGGCGCCCCATGATCGTATTCGGGAAGTAAAGCGCGAGAATTCGCGCCGCCGTGGCTCCGTGCGATGCGAGGTCGGCCGCCCCGGTCTGGCACAGGCCGACGCCATGACCCTGCCCGCTTCCCTGCACCGTCGTGCCGGATCGCGATGAGGGCGTGGACGGGATCGACTCCCAACCATGCTCGCGGTTGTACGCGATCCGCTCCTGCTCGGTCTTCGGCGCGGGCGCGGCGACATCCCTGCTCCAGAGCTCCGGGTGAGCCGCATGCAGCGGGCAGCGCACCGCATAGAACGGGTACCCCGCCTCGCCGCTGCGTCCGATCTCCGCCAGCGTATGCGTCACCCCAGCGCAACTGCGCGAGTACATCGCCGAGACGATCCGCTTCGGCGCGCCGGCCTCAGGCTGCCAGAGCAGCACCTGCCCGGCGGTGGCGCGCGCGGCCTCCGCAGCGGGGCTTCCGGCAGGCGGAGGAGAGCGCAGAAACTGATCGCGCGTCGTGTCGGTCGCGTCGTATGCGCGGGCCGGGGCGAGGTTCGCCAGCAGATACGAGCGCGAGACGATGGCCTGCGCCTTCAAGGCCTCGCGCGGCGCGCCCGGCGGCGACTCCGCCTGCACGATCGACGCGACGGCGACCTCGGTCTCCATGGTCACGATGGGTTGCAGCGTCTCGCCGGCCGCCAGCGTGAGCGTCCCGCGATAGAGCCGCCGTAGCTTGCCTGGAACTTCCAGCTCGAAGCTCTGTCCACGCTCCGTTGTCAGCGTGCGCGCGACGATGGGCTCGCCCGCGATCTGCATACGCAGCAACGTCCCGTCGGCATGAATGGCTAACATGTCTTGCCGGCGGAGCGTACGCGCTTGCCCGTCGAGCCGGACCGCAAGCGAGCGCCCCACAATGGGATGAAGAATGAGGTCGCGCGGATGGAAGAGGCTGAACACCGAGATGCGGACGGTCGCGGGCGGCGTCTGTTGCGCGTGCGCGATGCCGGGAGCGAGCAGAATGGCGAGCGCAAGCGCGTGGAAGGAAAGCACCCGCATTACTTCTGCCATTGATACGTGACGGTCTGGTGCAGGTTCGCGCCGTCCGGCCGTTCCACGATCTGCTCGCTGGCCAACGTAGCGAAGCTCTGCGACAGGCTGCCAACGGTCCCCGGGAAGAACGCCGGCGCAGCCCCTTCGGATGCGTTTCCACCGCCATCGAGCAGACCCGCCAGCCGCAGATACGGCCCGCGCTGGCTGGCATGATCGAAGCCCGCGATCAGGCTTGCGTTCGGAGCGTCCAGCGGCGACGCATGTAGACGCGCCAGCAGCGAGGCCATGAGCGCCGGGTCGTTCGCGAGCAGGCAGAGGTTGCCCTCCACCGCCAGCGCCAGCGGGTGCGCCCCGCCGAGCACGTGGAAGGCATGCCCTTCGACCGTGCGCGGCAGCCACTCCAGCCCCAGCGTTCCGGCAGTCAGGCGTCCGCGCAGATCCTGCTGCACAGCCGCTTCAAGCGCCGCCTCATCCCATGGCTTTGCCGCCTGCAGCACGACGGCGGAGCGAATCGGAATCCACAGTCCGGCCTCGGCGCCGGCGGAATCGAGCGTCAGGCTGGCCTCGAGACCGGCGCCGTCGAGGAGCTGCCGGAGCGCCGGCCTTGGCTTCGGCTGCGACGCGGAGACAGCGGCCACCGCGTCGATCCGCGTCTCGAAGTCCGACGCGCTCCCCGTGGGCGAGACCTCGACATCCGGCTCGGGCGCGTCCGACCCCACCGGCGCCGCGCCGATGCTGCCTCCACGGTCCAGCAGCTTCTCTTCGAGCGTCGCGTAAGCCACAGCCGCGTCCTGCGTGGACGTCGCGCGATAAACGCCGGTCCCGGCAGGCGCGAGAGCCGCGAGCTGCCCCAGATTGACGCCGCTCGCCTGCGCCGGCAGGTTGTCCTTCGGCATCAGCACGCGCTCCTCGCGAAACCGGCCGGACTCGCGATAGAGATCAGCGACGGCGGCGCGATACGAACCCATCTCCGTAATATTTCGCTGCACCCAGTAGCTGCGGAAGTAGGGCGTGGGCACAAGCCGATCGAGGTTCAACACCATGTGCAGGTCAGGATTCGCGGCCTGCGCATCGGCTGCCTGTGCGTCCTTGTACCAGGGCTCGGCCGCGACCGACTCCTGCGACGATCCGCCGAGCAGACGCAGCGCCTGCGCCATCAGGTCTTCGCGTGTTGCCAGCAACAGCCAGTCGCCACTGGTCGCGAAGGCCACTGTGCGTGAGGGGCCCTCCGCCCCAGCGGGCGTCTTGCGGATGTAGAAGGCGACGCCGGCCGACTCTCGCCGCGACCACTTCGCACGCCCCTGCAACAGCGCCGTCTGCGCGGACTGACCGGCGGGCATGCGCGTCAGGTAGAGGAACTCCAGGTTGCCGATGTCGTACCACGCGAAGATCGACTGCTTGCCTGCGACCTGCTTCAACAGCGACGCGTCGGCGGGCAGGCCTGCGGCGTTTTCGAACTGAGTCTGCGCATCGCTCAGCCGGCCGAAGAGCCGCGAGTTCGAAAAGACGCTGTAGTTGGCCGACTTCAGCCACGCGGCCTGCTCCGGGCTGGCGTTCCAGGCGTTCAGCAGCGCGGCGAAGTCGGGGCTTTCGATGGTCAGCAGCGCCCCCTGCGGCAGCATCCCGGCAAGAGGCGCCGGACGCGCGGTCCTGCCGATCGTCTGCCATCCAAACGCCGCGGCCACGATGGAGAAGAGCAGCCCTGTCAGGACGATTCTTGTGCGAGAAAGATGCGGCAGCTTCATGGCGCCTCCTTGATCCCGGCGGCGGCTTCGCGCGCCAGATCGGCCAGCGTCAACCTTGGCCGGACGAGATTCGCCTGGTCGAGCGCTGCGTGAATCGTGGGCCGCCGCGTGGCATTGCGTTGTTCGAGCACCGTCTCCGCATTCAGAGCGTCGAACCGGCGCCGCAGCTCGGCCTTGCGCGCTGCGTCCGGCTCCAACCGCAGAGCGGCCTGCAGATACTCGAGCGCAAAGCCCGGCTCGCCCGCATCCTCCTGCACCTTCGCCAGCAGTTCCGCGAGGTGAATCCGCGCGGCCAGGGGCTCGTCGGCGGCCAGCGGCGGCAGCTCGGCGACTCCGGGCTCACCCGAGACCTCCGGTTCCTCCGCCGCCCCATCGGCGTCGGCCGACGCCTCGTCCGCGCCACTGGGCGTGCTCGCCTGGGTGGGCGAGCGCATCGTCTGCAACGAGGCGAAGACGGCCAGTGCTGCCTGCGTCTGTCCAGCCTCGGCTTCGACCACAAACAGCCGCAGATGCGCCGGTGCGGCAGCAGGCGATGCAGGGTCGATTGCAATCGCCTCACGCAGCAACGCGGCCTCCTGCTCCCGGTTCGCAGGGTCGGCGGCAGCGGCGAATCTGGCTGCGGCAAAGTAGGGCTGCCGGGCCGCATCGGCGCTGTGGCTGCGCCCTGCCAGCAGCTCCAGCTCTTTACTTCCAAGCGAGGCCGTCTGGACCGATGGCAACGCCTTCGCCGCCGCGAGGCGCAGCGCGTAGGGCGCGTCCGACGATGCAGCCACGGCCAGCAGCGCGGCCTGCGCCTGCGCCCTGTCCTGACCGGCGGCAAGCTGCGCCAGCGCGAGCCGGCTGCGCAGGCTAGCGTTCCAAGGCACGCTCCGCGAAAGTGTCGCGAGGAACGGAATCGCCGCCGCAGGCTGCTGCGACGACTCCAGCAGCGCCGCGGCGGAGTCAAGGTTGGCGTAGGGATCGGCGCCGTCCGCCGGTCGCAGCGCCAGCCGGTGCAGCAGGTCGAGCGCGCCCGGCAGATCGCCGGTCTTCAGCCGCGCCTCCGCCAGCGCGAGAAAGTCAGTCGCGGCCAGCGAGTTCGCAAGCTGCTTGCGTGCGAAGAGGAACTCCTCCAGCGTACGCAGCACGGCAGCGTCCGGCGTGTAGGCGGGCGTTACGCGTTGGAGCTGACGCAGCGCCCCGTTGAACACCGGCTCCTCCGGCGCGGACTCCGGCTGCGCGCGCCATGCATCCAGCAGCGCGGGCAGGCGACCGGAACGCGCCGCCAGCACGATGCGAGACTGGTCGAAGTCGTAGGTCTTTACCTTCTCCGGAGACACGGTATCGAGCAGCGCGGCGGCCTTCGCCAGCTCGTTTTGCTCCAGATAAAGCGCCATCAGCTTACGCTGGATCATGGCGACGTCGTCCGCGCGCGAGCCGCCCTCCGAGGCTGCGGGAAGGCTGCGCGTCAGCTCGATCAGCCGCATCAACAACGTCTCGGCGGACTGCGGTGCCAGCCAGTGTACTTGGTTATACAAGGCAAGATCGTTCAGGATGCCAGCCGGATCCTTCGACGCGACCGCCAGCGCTGCAATCCAGGCAGTACCCTCCGCGGGCGTCGCCGAGGCCTCATAGATGGCGCGCAGCAGCTCGTTCGAACGGTAGCTGCCGTTGCGAGAAAGATACGGCGTCATCACCGCGTCGATCTCCGGCCGCAGCTTCGCGGCGAGGCCACGACGCCCCACGTTCGCGGTGATGTTGCCGAACTGCGACCAGAAGCTCGCCGGCGGCGCGGCCTTGTTTTCGACCGCAAGCAACGAGCCATAGGCCTGTCGCCATTGCGCCATCGCCTCATCCTTGCGCCCCGCGCGCCACAGCGCCGCAGCCATCTCATCGTGCATGAGCGGCTGGTCGGCGTCGAGCTCCAGCGCATGGCCGAACTCGCCCAGCCCGGCATCGAGCTTGCCCGCTTCGACATACGTCCGCCCCAGCGCGGCATAGCCGCGCGCCGACTCCGGGTTGCGTTCGAGCGAGGCGGGCAGGAAGTCCTCCGCATCGCCCGCGCTGGTGACGGCCATGCGATACGCGCCGTAACGGCCCGCGTAGTAATACCACGTCCTGCCGGTCAGATTCGTCTTCGCATCGACCGGTGTGGCGAGCCGTTCGCCGATGCTCCGGTCGGCAAGGCTCTGAGTAAACGCCGCGTTCACGGCGGGCGTGGAGTCAACCAGATAGAGCCCCAGCAGGCTGGTCGTCGCCGAACGCCACAACGCCGGCAGATTGGCCGCGCGCGCCGCCACCGCGGCCTGCGCCGCTGCGTCCGTGCCATGTGCGAGCGCGTAGTTGGCCGCCGCATCCGCAAGCTCGCCGTACTTGCCCCCGGCGGTCGCGGTCAGCGAGGCTGGCGAGCGCTGCAGCAGCAGCCGAAAGTATCGCTCGCGTGCGTTGGGATCGCCGTTCTGCACCAGCGCGCGGTCCAGCCGCAGCTCCGCGCCGGCATCGCCCGCGTCGCGATAGGCCTCCGCAGCCGTCTGGCGCATGGCGTTCTTCTCCACCGATGGACGCGTCGCGACAAGCGCCTCGAGCGTCTGCGCCAGCGCCGCGAACTGCAGCCGCGACCGCTGCAGCTCCGTGTAAGGCTGCAGGTTGACCAGATTGTGGGAGCCTGACGCCGAGGCCATCAACGCCTGCTTCCGCCAGTCCGCCTCGCGATCCCGCAGCCCCGCCGAAGCCGCCGCGCCGATCAGAAACTGGCCGTCCACGCCAGGCGCGGGCGTTGCGCGAAGCCCGTCGAGCGTCTGCGCATACGCGAGCTTCTGCTCCGGCGTGAAGTACGTCTGAACCACGGCTCCGATGGCGTCGACGCCCTGCCTGAGCTGCGTATCCAACTGCGCGTGCCGCGACTGCACGAAGTTCCTGCGCCACTCCGCATCGGTCACCGAGGCGACGCCCTCCTTCTCCGCCTGCGCGGTCAGCACGGCGGGCGAGAGCGCGCTCGTATCGGCCGCATGATAGGCCGCGAGAAGCGTCCGCAACGCCTTGTCCGCAAGCCCCGCCCGCGTCAGGATGCGCGCGTACGTCGCGGCGTTCGCGCCCAGCAGCAGATCGTCGCCCGCCTGCGAGGCGCCCAGCTCCGCGTAGGTGCGCGCCTCCTTCAACAGGTTCCACTGCTCCAACTGCGCCGCCACCGTAAACGAGTTCGCCGCGGCCACGGGCCGGCCTGTGATCCACGCCGTCTCCAGCGCCTTCACCGCATCGGCGGGACGTTGCTGCCGCGCTCGCAGCTCCGCCAGCCGCACCATCCACGCCGGGTCCTTGTAGGTCAGCAGGTAGAGCCGTTGATAATCCTCCGCCGCCTCATCCAGGCGAGTGAGGCGGACCAGCAGATCGGCCCTTGCGGTGTAAAGATCGACGCGGTCCTTGCGGATCGCAATGGCCTGCGAGTACGCCGTCACCGCTGCCGGCAGATCCTCGAAGGTCGTCTCCACCTGCGCCAGCAGGATGGCGAAGCGGCTGTCTCTCGGCGAGGCCTTCAACGTCGTCCGCAGGAAGTCGAGCAACTGCTGCTGCCGGCTGTAACGCAGCGCATAGAGCGCCGCCACCTGCGTCGTGCCGCTGTCCTCGGGATAGGCCGAGATGATGGCGATGTACTGATCGAGCGCGCCCGCGTAGTCCTTCAGCCGGGTCAGCGCGGGGATGAGGCCGCGGCGCAGAATCACCATCGTCTGCCTGCGTTCGTCGCGACCGATCGGCGCGGTCTTGATCGCATCGAGCTTCGCCGCGTAGAACGCCCGCAGGCCGGCATCGTCGCCGGCGCGCGCATAGCTCGTCGCCATGACCGCGAGATAACGCGGATTGTATGGCTCCTGTGCCAGCAGGCCGGTCGCCAGCGTACGCGCCTGCGCGGTGTCCCCCGCGGTGTTGGCCTTGTCCGCGGCTTCGAGTGTGAACTGCGCCGCGAACTCTGGATTCGCGGCCTTCGCGGCTTCGAGCAACGTGGCGATCGCCTGCTTCGGCTGCTCGGTACGGTCGTAGAAGTCCGTCGTCGCGCGCACCACGCCGAGGATCTTCGGGTTCGCGCGATAGACCTTGTCGATAACCAGCGTGGCGGACTTCACATCGTGTCGCGACTCGTACGAACGCGCGAGCGTGTACTGCAGCTCGATGCTCTGCACGCCATCCGTGGCAAGCTCCGCCTGCCGGGCCAACGCATGTTCATAGACCGGCGTCAACGCATGACTCTGCGCGAGCGTGGCGAGTTCCTCCACCTGTGCCGCCGTCGTTGCATGCGCGATGGCCTGATCGAAAAGCGCAGGCAGCTCCGCATCGCGCCGCTGCGCTGCCAGGACATCGGCGCGCAGGCTCAGAGCCGTTGCATCGCGATGCGCAGCCAGCGCGGCGGCCGTTGCCGCGTCCACCAGAGGACGCGTGCTCTTGCGCCGGGCAAGCGTCAAAAGACGCGCGTGCGCGGGCTCATCCGATGCAAGCGCGGCAGCCGTATACTCCGCGATGGCGGCGGGCATCTCGCGCCGGCCCTCGTCGATCGCGCCGGCCTCATAGCCATAGAGCGCGGGGTTGTGAAAGCGTGTGCGCGCGGCGGCGATCTGCGCCAGCGCGTCGTCGAACTGGAAGTAGTCCCAGAAGATCGTCGCCGCTTCAAGATACCCCTCGGGCGAGCCCGCGTGCACTGCCGGGATACGGCGCCAGTAGGGCGCGGCCGCCGCAAGGTCCGTGGCGCCGCCGTCTTTCTGCTCCGCATGCAGATCGCCCAGCGTGGCCAGCAGCGTCGTATCGCCGGGGTTCGCCTGCAGCAGATTCGTCTCGATCGCGACCGCGCGGCCCGTGGCTGAGGGATCGTAGTAAGCCAGCGAACGAAAGACGCTCGCCGCGCGATTGCCGATCGTTGCGTCCGCCGGGTATAGCGCCGCCAGCGAGCCCAGCAGCGGCGCGCTCTGCTCGAAGTGCGAGCTCTGCAGATAGGCCTCGGCCAGCTCGCGCGCGGCGGCGGGATTGGCCTCGGGCGTCTGCGCCGGCGCCAGTTGCCGCAACTGCGCCACCTCGGCGTCGAGCTTGTTCGTGCGGCTCAGGTACTCGAAGAACTCCGCGCGGAGATCCTCCGCGTCCATCCAGTGCTGACGCAGCAGCTTTTCCCAGGCCGCGGCGTTGCCGGTCTGCTTCGATGTATACGCCGCAAGCAGATTGCGCGTGAAGGTCAGATCATGCGGAAAGCGCTCGGCCGCGTACAGGTTCAACTGCAGGAAGAGATCCGGCCCGCCCTGCCCTACCTGCGAGAAGAAGCGATCCACCTCCGTGCCCTCGAAGGTGCGCGTCACCTGCCGCGTGATATCGGCGAAGGCCTCGCGCTTCTTCTCGCGCAGGTAGAGACGCGCCAGCTTATCGTACCAGCCCGCGTCCTGGAACTTGTCGATGGCGAGCTTGTAGACCGCGTCCTGCTGCGCATACAGGTTGTTCTGTTGCAGGAACGCGGCCAGCCGCTCGTAGATCAGCGGATCCCCGGGGTTGCGATCCAACTGCGCGCGCAGCACCTCCAGCGCCTTCGGCAGATTGCCCTGCGCGGTCAGCCGTCCGATGTAGCGCTCGAGCGTCTGCCCATACTCCACCGCGGGCAGCGACACAGGCAGACCGTCCGGGACAATGCCGCTCAGTTCGAAGGCCGGCGGCGCGGCCTGTTTCGTCGTCGTGGCGGCCTCGGTCGCGGCGGGGGCCGTGTACTCCTCGGGCGCCGCAGCCGCGGGCTGTGCCGAGGACAGCGGCATGCCCGCCGTCTTCGCGCCAAGCTCGGCAAGCATTGCATCGTAGAGCGCGAACTCGCTGGCCGTGTCCTTGTTCCGCGCGTACGCGTCGGCCAGCAGACCCGAGACCTCCGTGCGCTCCTCGGCCTTTGGAAACGCGCTGAGAAACTCCTTCGCGGCGGCGATGGTCAAGGCCGTCTCGCCATAGTTGGCGTAGACATGCAGCAGCTCCGCATGCAGCCCCGCGCGCTGCGGCGCATTCGGGAACTGCTTGTCGAACTGCGCCAGCAGCTCAGCCGCCTTCGTGCGATGAAAGTACGGCTGCGCCTTCAACTCTTCGTCGTGAAAGCTCGAATCCGGCGTCGCGCCGTTCAACCAGAGCGACAACACACCGTTCCAATAGCCCGGCCCATGGTCGAGCGTCGCGATGTCGCGATACATGCTCAGGTTGCCGCCGCCCAGCGCAATCGGCTGCTCCGGCGCGCTCAGCAGCAGGTGAATCAGCGCGGCTGTACCCGCCTGCGCAGCGCTCTCCCCGCCCGTGAGATTGCCCTGCGCACTGGCCAGCGCGAAGTAGAAGCGCGCCGCCTCCGGCACATTCTGCCCATCTCCACACAGCCGCGCCAGCGTGTACAGCTCCTCCGCGCTCCACGGCGACCGGCGCGCGTCTTTGCCCTCGCGCCATGCATCGATCTCCGCCTGCCCCTGTGCGCGATTCGCGACGACGATGCGCGCCAGCGCGTTCAGGTCGTCGGGATTGCGCACCAGCCGCGCACGCGCATCGGCCACGAAGGCGCGCTTCTGGCGCGTCGCCTCCAGCAGCGAAAGATACGACTCCACCAGCTCCTGCGGCCACAGCGGCTGGAAGCTCCGGTCGTAGACCTCAAGCGCCTTCTGCTGCGATCCGCGCGTGTACTCCACCAGCGCCGTCGCCTTGATCGGGAAGACCGCATCGTCGGCGCGCGCCTGCCTATACTGCGCAATCACCGACTCCGCGGCGGCATAGTCCCTGCGCTCCAACTGCACGCGCAGCAGCCGCCCGTAGAGCGTCGTCTGAAGTGGATAACGCATGATCCACTGCTTGTACACCTCGGCGATCGCCGCCGGATTGCGGTCGGGCCCCTGCTCGTCCAGCAGCCGCAGGAGCCGTTCATAGGTCGTCCACGAACGCTGCCGGACGGGCGGCGTAAACCGCTCCCCCGCGGCCGGCGGTGCGTTCGCGGCCTCGGCGAGCGTCTTGGCCTCATCCTGAATTTGTAACCGCCGATGGTAATAATCGGCGAGCCGCAGCCTCGCGGCCCCGGTATCCGCGGCCTTCGCGACATAGGTCTTCCAGTCCGCCTCCGCCGCTCCAAAGTCGAGCGCCTGCTCATCGGTCAGAGCCTTCAGCGTGTAAAGCTCCGCCTTCGCATCCGCCTGAGTCAGCCGTTGCAACTCCGCCTGCGCCTCCTTTGGCGGACGCGGGTATAAAACCTTCACGCCAGGCAGATCGAATGCGCGATAGAGCGCCGCTTCGAACGTGCTCGCGCCCAGCACATGCTGCATCCATCCCGGCAGATCGGCTCTCGCCTCGACTGTCGCGCAGATCAGCAGCGACGCGCAGACGGAAGCCGCGGCTTTGCTCCAATGATCGAACCGCCAGCGCTTCAGAGAAGACAGTCTAATGGAGGAAAGCCTAAGGGAGGACATCGACCACCACCTCCTGCGTCCCGAGATTGTGCGCGATATCCTCCGCCGTCACCGTCAGCGTGTAGCGTCCGATCGCCATATCGCGCGGAATCGTCAGCTCTCCAACACTCGCCGCAGCCGCGTTGCTCCAGTGCAGCGGCATCGGGTTGAGGCCTTCGAGATGCGCCGTCAGCGTGCGTGTGGACTGGCTCGCCGCAGCCTTGATCGTCAGCGTCTGCCCGCGATGCAGGCGGCTGGTCGAGAGCTGCAGCTTCACCGTCGGCGGCGTGCTCGCGATCACGAACGTCTTGGCCTCGCGATAGGTATTGCCATGCGTATCACGCAGGATCAGGCGCACGCTGTACGTGCCGTCCTTCATCTCGGGCGGCGCGAGGAAACGCGTCTCCCACAGGTGATTCGCGGGGTCGTCGCCGGCCTTCGCGTTGCGATCCTGAGAGTCTTCGGAGGGCAGGCGCCGCAGCGGCTTGGTCAGGCCGAAGGGAAAGAGCGCGATCACCGACGTGATCGCCGGGTCGGTGCGCACGCGCAGCACCGGGTCGCCCGGCCGTATCACCCGCGGACGCAGCAGCGAGCGCGGCGCGGCGAGAAAGCTCGTATAGGGCGTCACGAATTTGTAACGGCGAGAGAGCTTGATGATCTCGTCGATCGCGGCCGTGCTCTCGCCCTCGCGCGCGATCTGGTCGAGCAGCGCATCCACCCGCGCCTGCGCCCACAGACGCGGAAGCTGCGGATGCTCCGCGTTGACCGCAGGCAGCGCGGCCGAGGCCTTCGCCGTGAACGCGACCCCGTCGCGGCTGCCCGCCACCTCTGCTTCGAGCAGTTTGCCGCCAGGTTGATACTGCCCCACCCACTGCGCGAACGAGCCCGGGTAGACGCTCTCGTCGAGCGCATAGACGAGGCTTGTTCCGCCCGTCGTCCGCAGCTTCACGCCCGCCAGCGGGCTGTGCGTCATCTTCGAGAGAAACGACTGCAGCTTGAAGTCCGCAGGCTCCGTCGAGTTCACCGACTCGAGCACGCCATCGTTGCGCGCCAGGATCCGCAGCAGCGGCAGGTTCGCATCGTCGCCCACGGCGAAGATATCCACGCCGGGGTGATGCGCGCTCTGCTTCCAAAGCTGATTGCAACGCGCCGCGATCTTCGCCGTCACGATGCTCTCGCCACGATCGGAGCCGCCATCGGTCAGCAGCACCAGCGAGCCGTTCTCCTCGGTGCTCTGCGCCAGTCCCGCGGCGAAGGCCTTCGCCAGATCCGTGCCGCCGCGCAGCTTGCTGGCCCGCACAAAGTCGAGCGCCTGCCGGACATTCTCCGCACTTGCCGGAATCGGCCGCGGCTTGAAGCTTGTCACGTCCTGGTTGAAGAGCAGCAGGTTGAAATGGTCCTCCGGACGCAGGCCGTGCAGCACCGCTTCGAGCGCCGCATAGCTGCGCTCCAGCTTCTCCCACTGCATCGAAATCGAGTTGTCGAAGAGCACGATGCGCGTATGCGAGGCGCCGGCCGCCGGCGTCGCCGCCGCAGCCGCGCCGACCAGCATCTGCGCCTCGAAGAAATCCGGCTCCGGCGCCGCCGCACGAACCGGCGCGTGCTCATCCGCCTGCGGCTGCGGAGGCGCCGGATCGCGATGCGTCAGCAGCTCCAGCCTGTCGGCGCCGCTCTTCGGCAGGCTCCAGGTCAGATTGAAGTCCTCGTCGAAGCTCACATTCTCCGCTTCAAACAAGCCTGCCACGTTATTTGCTTCATTTTTGGTTACATTCAGCGGATAGAGATTTCCATTGAAATGGAAGCCTTCGATTCCGTGCGCGGATTGTAACTGAACCAGTAGCTTGAAGCGCCTGGCCTTCTGCTGCTGCCCTGCATCGGGCTTCAACGGCAGCACGAACGCCTGCTTGAAGTCGGTCGCGGTGACTCGCTGGTGATACTCCAACTCCAGCCGCTTGGTTCCATACGCGGGAATCGGCACGATCTTCGCCGTAAAGATCGCCGTGCGCGTCGGGTCGGAGTCGTCGCTCTCGCCCATCTGCAGCAGGCCCGGATCGATCGCCTGCATACGCGCGCGTTCATAAACCTCCTGCGCGCGCTTGCGTTCGAGGATCACGGCGGGGATGCGTGTCGGCCCGTCCCACACGCCGAAGTCCGACACCGTCGCGCCGGTCGGCAGCGCGAACTGGTATGTGCCCTCCTCGATACGGTTGGTGTGGTTGGCGAAGATCTGCACGATGCGCACACGTGCGTCGCCATTGTCGATCAGCACCTCGACCGACATCTCGTCGAGCGAAAGAATCGCCGGGTCCGGCGCCTGCTTATCGCGCGGAATCAACACCCCGGCATCGGCGTACAGGCGCCCCGCGCAGGCAAGCATCAGCAGGAGAAGGAGACGTCTCATCGTGAGAGCTTCCCTTCCGCGATGCGCACCAGCCCGCTCTCCGTGCCGACGTAAAGCTGGCCCTCCCGCTCGGCGAGCGCCGTCACATTCTCGGACGGCAATCCCTGCGTCAACGTGCTCCAGCGGCCGTTCGCCAGCGTGTACACCAGCAGCCCGCGACCCAGCGTGCCGGCATAGATGTGCGTCTTCGTCGCGAGCATGGCGTTGGGGTTGATGATGAGATCCTGGGTTGCGGAGGTCGCGTTCTCCATGGCTCGAACACTGCCGTCCGCGACGAGTTGCATCACGCCCGCGCCATAGGTTCCGATCATCCAGCTACCTTCCGGACCGGGCGCAATCGCCGTGATCCAGTTATGACGCAGACCCGAGTTATGGATCGTCAGACTGCGCTCCACCGCCTCGGACCGCAGCAGACTCAGCCCACCCAGCGTACCGGCCAGCAGGCTTCCGCCGCGCACGCCCAGCGCGTAGACATGGTTGTTCACCAGCCCCTGAAAGGCATACAGACTCTGCGTGCCGCCGGGGTCAACGAAGCTGATGCCGGCAGGCGTCGCGACGGCCATGCCCTGCGCGGTGAAGGCGATATCGTTGACATGATCCGCAATCAGACCGTCGCGCTGCGTCAGCGTCTGGCGCGGCTTGCCCGCCGCGTCGAAGAGGACGAGTCCGTTCGCGGTGGCGACGGCCATCGTCTGGCGGCGCGGGTCCAGCACCAGCCGGTTGACGCAGAAGATCCGGTCGTCCTCCAGGTGTTCCGCCCGTTCGAGCGCCGGCGAGAGCACGTCCAGCCCGCGATCGAAGAATCCAACCCAGAGGCGTCCATCCGGCGCAAACGCCAGCGCCGAGACGTTGCCGTCCGTCAGCGCGGCCTGCGCCCCGGCGATCGCCGTGGTCCAGCCCGAACCCGCTCGGCGCAGCACGGCATGCTGCGTGATCGCATACGTCTCGTCTCCACTCGTCACGAACTGCTGCACCGGCTCCTCCGGCGACGCCTGATCGAAGCCATTCGAAATCGCGCGCAGACGCGGCGCCCCATCGAGCGCCACCTGCCGCACTCCCTGGTCGATCGTGCCTACCGTCAGCAGCTTCGTCCCGGCCTCCAACGCATGCGCAAACATCCCGGGCGCCAGCGTGCGCGCCAGCCGCGTCTCCGCGCCGCTCGCTGCAAACTCCGCCACGCCCAGCGGCGTGCCTGCATACACATGGCCTTCAACGACGGCGAGCGAGTCCACCTGCTGGTCGGGCAGCCCGGCCGCCGTATCGAGATGCTCCACCGTTCCGCCATGCGCGCGCAGCAATCCGGCGTTGCGCGTCCCCACCCAGAAGCCCGCAGCGTCGGCGGCGAGCGAAGTGACCTGCAGCGCAGCCGTATTGAGCCCCGCAACCTCCGCCCGGAAGGGTTCGAGCGTGGTCCCCGTATACAGTTGCAGCCCGTGGCGATGCGTGCCGATCAGCAGTTCGCCGGTTGGCAGCGGGAGCAGCGCGGTCACATCGCGCAGCTCCGCATCCTCGGCGCGCAACTGGCTCCACTCTGGCGAATTGCGCGCGTCGAGGCCGAGGATCAGCACACCCTCCCCCGCCGTGGCGATCAGCAACTGCCGGTCAGACGCGCCGCGCAGCCGGCCAACCGCCAGCGCGCCCAGCGGCGCCGCAGGCAGATCGAGCCCTGTGCGCCACGCGCGGCGCAGAACGCCTTCGGGGGTGTAATCGTAGAGCCCAGCCGGACCGCTGAGGTAAAGATCGCCATGGAAGAACGCGCCCGAGACGAAGCTGGCCGGTGCGGCGATCGGCTCGAAGCCGGGGTTGGCCGCAGCCATCGCAGCCGGGTCCAGCGTACGCAGTTCGAAGACCGAGAGATGCTGCCGCGCAGCCGTTACCCCGGCGCGAGAAAGAACATGCTGCGCATGCATGAAGGCAAAGGCGATGGCCCCCGCAAGCAGTGCGGTAGGAAGAGCCACGAGAACCAGGGTAGGCGGTCGTCGCATGGGGCCTGTTCCCTCTATCCTTCGAAGGAGGTGACACAGCGTACCACGAGAACGGCTGGTGGAAAAAATCACGTTCCAGGCGGTCTTGTGTTGGCGTCGGCGTCCATCCAAGACGAGTAAGTCGAAAGCAACTTATAGATATTTTTGCGATTGATACAAAAATAACTTGCTTTTATGAAGCGAACCGTGGCAAAGTTACACCTGCGTAGGAGATTGCCCGATGAATAAAAATTCGCACAACACGTTGCGTAGGTCCCCAGAGATGACACCTCTCTGCGGCGATCGCCGGGCTTTCCAGTTCTATTGGTCCTAAGTCTCCGCGGACGATCCTACGCACATCGCACGCACAGTTTATTTCGCTGAGTGGCGAAGAGTACAGGTTCCTCGACTGCAAATCGACTAAAAGCCTGTATTCCATTGTTCCCTTAGCCAAGATCCGCCCGTTCGTGGCGTAGCTCAGGGTTCCTTCTCTGGCTGAACTCACGGAGCAATCCGTAAGTTGAGGGTTCGAACCCCTCAAGCCCCTGAGCGCCCAATCCCGAACGTAAGCAGATCGCCCGTGGTGAAAGAAGAGAGATACTTCCTCCGCCAATCCACCAGAGAAGCAGGCTCGGAAGGCCTGCCGCAGCAACGATATTACGGGATGGGGGCGTCGCCCCGAAGCACAGGATTCCGTGGATAGTCTGTCTGTGATCTGGTCTCTCTTCGACTGTTCCCGGGCGAACTCTTTGTGCGGAAATTCCCTCTGGCCGGTGGCGCAGAGCACAGTTACTTCGCTTGTCACGCGGGTGGTCGCGGGTTCGAGTCCCGCCACGGAGAACCTTCTGTGTAGCTCAGTTGGTAGAGCGCCTAACGTACTGTGTTCGACTTATTCCCCGGCCACTTACATTCCGGCTCTTAGCCGGAGATACAAAGGTGAGCGATGGGCAGACCCTATATCAAAGGCGGTACTCCGGTTGGTTCGGAGTCCCTGTGCAGGACATGTACGAGCGCGCATATTATGACCGGCTTTCGCGAGTCGGAGATGGTTTCGATCTGCACCGACGTTCATCCGAACCTGGTGCTGCCGTTTCCTGTCCATGAGTGCTCGGGTTACTACGATAAGAATCGTCCGAACTGGGAACAGATGGAGAAGTTAGCCATTCATGTAAGTCCCGGCGAGCCGAAGCCGCGCGGCTTCAAGGTCGGTTCAGGATTTATCACGAAGGTTACCGTCGGAGCCGACGAGGACGACGACTAACTCCAGCGCCGGTGGCGCAGAGAGCGGATACATCATCGGTAGAGCGCCGCCTGTTGGCGGAGGAGCAGGTTCGATTCCTGCCCTGAGGAGAGCTTCGGCTTAAATCAGGTAGCTGGCTACCGCTCTCGTTTATTCCCCGGCCATTTTTTACAAAGGTTGTAAGTGAAGTGACGCAGGAGGTGCGTGATGCAGTTGAATGTACTGAAGCTGAATGTATTTGCGAAGCTCCGAACCCATGAGGGCGCGCCGGCGGCAACGATCACCGACGAGGCGGCTCTGCGCCGCAGCGTGCTGGCCTGCATGCTCTGGGAGAGCGAGTTCTACGAGAGCGGCCAGACGATCGCGGCTCGCATCCGCGAGCTCGTTCCCCGGGTCGAGGCCGCGAAGGTGGCCGCGCTTGCGGTCGAGGCGCGTACGGCGATGAAGCTGCGCCACGTCCCGCTGCTGCTGGTGCGTGAGATGGCGCGCTATACGACGCATCGCGCGCTGGTCGCGCAGACGCTGGCGCACGTCATCCAGCGTGCGGACGAGCTCGCCGAGTTCCTCGCCATCTACTGGGCCGAGGGCAAGACGCCGCTCTCCGGACAAGTGAAGAAAGGGCTCGCGGCTGCGTTCACGAAGTTCGACGAGTACGCGCTGGCCAAGTACGACCGCGCCCACGCCGTGCGTCTGCGCGATGTGCTCTTTCTCTGCCACGCGAAGCCCGTGGACGCCGCCCAGGCCGCGCTGTGGAAGCGGCTGATCGCCGGCGAGCTTGCGACGCCCGACACCTGGGAGGTCGCACTGTCCGCCGGCGGCGACAAGCGTATGCATTGGGAGCGGCTGCTCGCGGAGCGCAGGCTCGGAGCTCTGGCGCTGCTGCGCAACCTTCGCAACATGAAGGCCGCGGACGTCCCCGGAGAGCTGGTGACGGAGGCGCTCGACCAGATGCGGACGGACCGCGTGCTGCCGTTCCGCTTCCTGGCGGCGGCTCGGTACGCGCCGCAGTGGGAGCCGGCGCTCGAGCGAGCGATGTTCCGTTCGCTTGGCGATGCGGATCGTCTGCCGGGTCACACCGTGCTGCTGGTCGACGTCTCCGGCTCGATGGTTTACCCGCTCTCCGCGCGGTCGGAGATGCTCCGTACCGACGCGGCCTACGGGCTGGCGGTTCTGCTGCGCGAGCTGGCCGAGACGGTGAGCATCTACACCTTCTCCATCGGCGCCGTCGCCGTGCCGCCTCGCCGTGGATTCGCCCTGCGCGACGCCATGGAGATCAGCCAGCCGCACGGCGGGACCAACCTCGGCGCCGCGCTGGCCGAGGTCCGCGAGCGGTACGACCGCATCGTGGTCATCACGGACGAGCAGTCGCACGACCGTGTGCCCGCGCCGAAGGGCCGTGGGTACATCATCAACGTAGCCAGCGCGCGGAACGGCGTCGGCTACGGGCCGTGGACGCACATCGATGGCTGGAGCGAGGCCGTCGTGGGATACATCCGTGAGTTCGAGCAGGCGGCGGCTCGGGCGAACGCATAGGCGAAGCAAACCGGGTAGAGACGGTCGGAGTTATTGGCCGGCTCTCCCGGCATCTGTCTTTATGGTGTCTATATAAAGGTTGCGAGAATTTCGCGTCTTGCGCTGTGCAGATCACACTGAAGGTAACCTTCGTCATACATAGCGACCCCAGCCACCGCGCCGATCTTCGTCCATTTCGCGCAGCGACCGTTGTATGATCGAACTTCCAGCAGGAACAGTGCGGAAATTGGCGCCGATTGCATCGTTTTTTGTGCAACACAAGCGATTTACCTTTTCAAGCTGCCGTAACTTTGGTAATGCTGTAAGGGTCGTTGGAATTGTTTGAACCTCCGGCCTCAGCCCGGTCCGCCACGGGGAGGAGGGTTACCTGACGCATCCAGCGCAGGAATCCAGCCTGCCCCATATGAGCTTCCGAGGTACATATGAGTTTCAGGATGAGGCAATTCATAACTCGGAATCAGACCCTGCTGCTCCGTCTCGCCTGCGCGGCTGGCGGCCTTATGATCTTCGCCCGGCTTCTCTTCGACGGCTGGCGCGATGGCGGTCTCTTCGGCGGACCGGTCAACCCGCGCGTACACCGCACCGAGGAGATGCTGGCCTGGATGGCCTATCTCGCATTGGCCTTGGCGCTGGCGGTCTTTCTCTATCGCAATCGCAAACTGCTGCCCTCGAACTGGGTCGTCGGGGCCTTCGGCGTGGCGCTTGTGGCCGAAATTCTCGGGCACATGGCTCGTTCGCGCAGCTTTGGCGAGGTTCCCCTCGTCGTCGTCAACCTGCTGCAGATTTTTGGCGCTGCCGCGGCGGCGCTCACGGCGCTGGGTTTGCCGGTCTACTTCCGCGGCATCCAGCGGCTTGCGCGTCTGGCCTCCAAGCGCGCGGCCAGCGAAGCGCGACTGGCGGCCACGACCGAAAGCAGTCTCGATGCCATCTTCATGTTCGAAAGCGTGCGCGACGCCACGGGCGAGCTGCTCGACTTTCGCTTCACCTTCATCAATCGCAACGCGGAGACGATGATCGGCCAGCCGCGCGAACGTCTGCTGGGCGCCCGCCTCGGCGAGCTCTTCCCCAACGTCTATCAGGATGGCCGCATGGCGCAACTGCGCTCGGTCGTCGAAACCGGACGTCCTCTCGTCGTCGAGACGACCGCGTCCACCCTGCGCTCGAAGGGCGTTCCCGCCTTCTGCCGCATCCACGCGGTCAAGCTGGAGGACGGCGTCGCCGTTTCGGCCGCGAACCTCAGCGAGTTGAAGCAGGCCAACCAGGAGATGAAGCGCGCGCTTGCCTTCAATAAGGCCATCGTTTCCAGCTCGCCCTTCAGCATCATCGTTGCCGATCTGGACGGCACGATCACGGCCGTGAACCCCGCCGCCGCGCGCATGCTCTGGTATGGCGCCGAGGAGCTGATCGGCAATAATATAGCGCTGCTGCACGACCAGCAGGAGATCGCCCGCCGCGCGCGCACCCTCAGCCAGGAGTTGATGCGTCCCGTCTCGGCCAACAGCGACGTCTTCCGCCAGAAGGCGCTGCTCGGCCTCACCGACGAAAACGAGTGGAGCTACATCCGCAAGGACGGCTCGCGCCTGCTGGTGCAACTGATCGTCAGCGCGGTGGAGGATGAGACCGGCGCGGTCATCGGCCTCATGGGCATCGCGCACGACCTGAGCGAGCGCAAGCAGCTCAGCGACTCCATCTATCACCGCGCGCATCACGACCCGCTCACCGGTCTGCCCAGCCGCTCCCTGCTGCGCGACCGCATGGAGGTCGCGATCGAGCGCGGCAAACGCTTCCAGAGCCTCTTCTCCGTGCTCATGATCGACCTCGACAACTTCAAGCGGGTCAACGACTCCCTCGGCCACCAGGCCGGCGACGCCATTCTGGTCGAGGTCGCCAACCGCCTGCGGAGCTGCCTGCGCAAGGTCGACACCATCGCCCGCTACGGCGGCGACGAGTTCGTGGTGCTGCTGACGGAGCTGCGCAGCCGTTCCCACGCCGAGACCGTCGGCCGCAAGATCATCGCGGCGCTCGCCGCGCCCATCGTGGTCGGCAACCACGAGATCGCCGTCACCGCCAGCATCGGCCTCAGCATGTTCCCCGACTCCATCGAGCCGGACGAGCTGCTCCGCCACGCCGACGTCGCCATGTACCGCAGCAAGGCGCTCGGCCGCAACTCGCTCGCCGTCTTCACCCCCGGTCTGGGCCGCGAGCTGATGGACAAACTGAAGCTGGAATCCGCCCTGCGCACCGCGCTCGACCGGGACGAGTTTTACCTTGTCTACCAGCCTCAGGTCTCGCTCAAAACCGGCCAGCTCACCGGCGTCGAGGCGCTCATTCGCTGGAAGAGCCCGGCGCTCGGACTGGTCATGCCCGGCGACTTCATCCCTGTCGCCGAGGAGACCGGCCTCATCGTCTCCATCGGCGAGTGGGCGCTGCGCACCGCCTGCGACCAGATCGCGCAGCTGCAGCTCGACCTGCGCCGCCGCCTGAACGTCGCCGTCAACCTGTCTCCCCGGCAGGTCCACCAGAAAGACTTCCAGACCATGATCGAAAGCGCGCTGCTCGAAAGCGGCCTGCCCGCCAACAGCCTGGAGGTCGAGCTCACCGAACACCTGCTGATGCGCGACTCGGAGGAATCGCTCGAGATCATCGAACGCGTGCAGGCGCTGGGCGTCAAGGTCGCGATCGACGACTTCGGCACGGGTTTCTCGAACATGTCCTACATCACGCGCTTCCGCATCGATCGCCTGAAGATCGATCAGTCCTTCGTCTCGCGCTGCGTGGACGACCAGAACTCGCTCGCCGTCACGACCGCCATCATCGCGCTCGCGCACAGCCTGCGGATCGACGTAGTCGCCGAAGGCGTCGAGACGCCCGCACAGGCGGCCGTGCTGCGCGACCTGCGCTGCGACTTCGCCCAGGGATACCTCTATGCGAGACCGCTGTCGCTCGAAGGCCTGCGGGCCATGGCCTCCGAGA
Source organism: Granulicella rosea (assembly GCF_900188085.1). Lineage (GTDB taxonomy): Bacteria > Acidobacteriota > Terriglobia > Terriglobales > Acidobacteriaceae > Edaphobacter > Edaphobacter rosea. The sequence continues at coordinate 246,466 of NZ_FZOU01000005.1, read as the reverse complement.
CGACCAAGCAGAGTGTGCTGGAGTCCATCTAGCAATCGCCCGCGCCCGGCCATGAACCACCAGCCAAACCGTCTGTCATCCTGAGCGGAGCGAAGGACCAGCGTTTCGCCTCTATTGTTGATTGCCCTTGTCTGGCATAGGTCCGTTACAGAAGGTGCTTGTCCCAGCGTCCGCAGCGCATCACAGGCTGCCCGGCGCGAATGTGGCCGAAGCCAGCACCTCACCGGCCACGCAGACCCGGTTCCGCCCCTCGGCCTTGGCCTGATAGAGCGCGCTGTCGGCCAGCCGGATCAGCTCTTCGCGTTCGACCCCGTTACGCGGCCAGCCCGTGGCAACGCCGCAGCTCACGGTCGACCATGCATGCTTGATATTCGGGTCCGGATCGGTTGCCGGGCTGCCGGCGATCTCGACCAGCTTGCGGATGCGCTCCGCAACCATCGTCGCCGCCTCGACCGAACAGCTCGGCAGCACGACCACGAACTCCTCGCCGCCATACCGCGCCACGAAGTCGCCCCGTACCCGCAGCGATTCGCCCAGCAGCGTCGCCACCCGCCGCAGCACGGCGTCGCCATAGGCATGGCCGTAGGTGTCGTTCAGCAGCTTGAAGTTGTCGATATCGATCATCAGCACCGATACGCAGGTCGAACGCAGCACCGCCTGGTCCCAGACCAGCCGATAGACCTCCTCGAAGTGCCGGCGGTTCGAAAGCCGGGTCAGCCGGTCCTCGTTCGAGATCTGACGCAGGTGGTGGTTCGCCTCGGCCAGCTCCTCGGACTGCATCTCCGACCGCAGCCGCAGCAGGAAGTTCAACCGCTCGCCGCGCTCCACCCCGTAGTTCGTTATCAGCGAGAGCACCGCGCCGGCCAGCAGAATCGTAAGGCTTTCCACCTTCTGTGGGCCGCTCAGCCAACGGTCCACGCCCACGTACCCGATTCCCAGCGTGACGCACATCGCCGTCGAGGCCGTCGCATAAAGCAGCTTCAGCCGGATGCCCGCATTCGTGAAAAGCATGATCAGCAGCAGATCCGTCACCGCGAAGGCGGAGCTGACGGCGTTGATATTCGAGTAAAGATAAAGCGTGCTTACCGCGCAGATCGCGCATGCGAACAGAATCAACGACTCGCGCACCTGCCGGCTGGGGCTGGACTTGACCTTCCACACCACCAGCAGGCCCAGTGGCGTCGCCAGGCAGACCCGCACGATGAAGAAGTGGAAGAACTCCCGCGGAAACAGGAGGAAGTCGCACAGCAGAAAAGAGTTATAGATCAGGACGCAGAACAGGCCTTCCAGCCACATGCGACGCGCACGCACCGGCGCCGTCACCTCTTCATAGCGTTGCTCAAGCCCCGCCGGCAGTCGCAGCCAACGAAACGTGCCGCTTTCAAGCCGCGCAACCTCTTTCGCGACCAGCTCGCCGGATTCGATGGAACTCAGCGCCATGATTCACCAAACTCCACGATAATCGCACCCCGCAGACACGCCCATCCCCCCAACGGGTTACAGATTGGATCGTCTCTGCTCCGATGCGGCCGGCAGGAAGAGCGTGAAGACCGTGCCGCCGGGACGATCCGCCGTCGCCTCCCGGCTGCGCACCCGCAGACTGCCGTGGTGCTTCTCGACGATCTCGTGCGAAACCCAAAGGCCAAGCCCGGTGCCGGTGATGCCTTTGGTCGAAAAAAACGGCTCGAAGATCCGGCCCAGCGTCTCCGGGCTCATGCCGATACCAGTGTCGGCGACCGTGATGCGAATGCCCGGCCTGCCCGGCGACTCAGGACTCCAGTCGCATCCGGCGGCCGTGCGCAGGAGGATGCGTCCGCCGTTGGGCAGCGCATCGATCGCGTTGCCGATCAGGTTCGCCAGCACCTGGCGAATCTCGCCGTCCTGTGCGACGATCTCCGGGTCGCCGCCCAGCCGACGTTCGATCTCCACGTGCTGCCGCCGCAGGCGCGAGTCCAGCAGCGTCAGCACCGTCTCCAGCAGATCGTGTACGTTGGTCAGGCTCGACCTCGTCGATCCGCGGTAGAACCGCAGCGTCTGCACGGTAATCTGCGCGACGCGGTTCAACTCGTTCTGCGCCAGCTCCAGAAACTGCCGCGCCTCGTCCGGCAGATCCGTCGCGCCCACCAGGTAAAGGCAGTTCGTCACCGCCTCCAACGGGTTGTTGATCTCATGCGCGATCGACGCTGCGAGCCGTCCGGCGACGGCCAGCTTCTCCGTCCGCCGCAACACCTCTTCGCTCTTTTTCTGCAGCGTCAGGTCGGCGATGAACGCGGCGATCTGGCGCTCCTCGGCCTCCGCGCCGGGATTCAGCGGAGCCACGCCGATCAACACCTCCACCGGCTGCCCGTCGCTGCGCGTGCAGATGGCCTCGAAGGTGTCCGTCGGGCTCGTCACAAATCCGCTCATCATCCCAAGCGCGGGACAGAGTGCGCCCAGAGGAATGCCCAGAGCCGGCAGCGCGCCGGACTCGTAGCCCAACAACTGCTCCAGCGCAACGTTGGCGTAGACGATGCGGCCCTGCGCATCGCCGATCAGCAGGCCCAGCGGCATCGCCTCCACCAGCCGGTGGAAGCGCGCCTCGCTTGCGCGCAGGGCAAGCTCCGCCTCCAGCCGGTCTCGCCGCGCCGCCGCCTCGCGCAGCTCGCGCTCGAGGGCCGGAACCAGCCGCGCCAGATTTTGCTTCGTCACATAGTCGTGCGCGCCGGCGCGCATCGACTCCACCGCCGTCTCCTCCGAGACCGCGCCGGACATCATGATGAATGGGACATCGTAGCCCGCCGACTTCAACATCTGCAGCGCGGCCGGACCGCTGAACTTCGGCAGGTTATAGTCGGCCAGCACCACGTCGGGCAGGTTGGCGGGATCGAGCGCCTGAACCATCTCCGCCAGCGTCTCCACCCGCACCATCACCGGGGCGAAACCCTGCTTGCGGAGATGGCGTTCCAGCAGGAACGCGTCGTCGGCATTGTCCTCCACGAGCAGAACCCGCAGAGCCCGTCCCGTTACTTCGGCGGACATTCGTTCAGCACCAGCCAGTACATGCCAAGCTGGCGGGTGGCCTCCGCGAAGTCGGTGAAATTGACAGGCTTGCGAATGTAGCTGTTCACGCCAAGCTGGTAGCTGCGCACCACATCGCGCTCCTCGTCGGACGAGGTCAGCACAACCACGGGCAGGGTGCGCGTCTCCGCGTCCTCGCGGATGCGCCGCAACACTTCGAGCCCGTCCAGCTTGGGCAGCTTCAGGTCCAGCAGAATCACCTGCGGGCGAATTCCCTCCGGCCCGAAGATCAGATGAATCGCTTCTTCGCCATCGCGCGCCACGCGCACTTCGTTGGCGATGTTCGACTTCTTCAGAGCCCGAATGGTCAGCAGTTCGTGATCCGGGTCGTCTTCGACGAGGAGGATGAGCCGTACGTCTTCAGCCATGGGGTTATCCTAACGTAAACCAGAATGTCGCGCCATGATCCACGACGCTATCGGCCCAGATGCGTCCGAGGTGACGGCGAATGACGCGAGCGACCGTCGCCAGCCCGATGCCTGAGCCTTTGAAGTCTTTGTCCCCATGAAGACGGTTGAAGGCGTTGAAGAGTTTCTCCGCGTAGTACATATCGAAGCCGGCGCCGTTATCCCGCACAAACCAGGCCTCTTGCGCCTCGTCCCAACCGAATTCGATCTCCGCGACCGCCACCCGCCCGGTGAACTTCACCGCGTTGCCCAGCAGGTTTTCAAGGGCCACGCGCAGCAGCTTCGGATCCGCCTGCGCATGCATGCCAGGTTCGATCGTAAAGTGCAGCTCGCGTCCGGGATTCTCCTGCCGCAGGTCGGCGACCACCTCCTCCGCCATGCGGGTCAGATCGACATCTTCACGCTCCAGCGTCGCGCGCGTGATCCGCGAGAGCCGCAGCAGCGCGTCGATCAACTGCCCCATGCGCTGCACGCCGGCGCGCGTGCGGCTGATGTAGTCGCGACCCACCGCGTCGACCGCCTCGCTGTAATCCTCTTCCAGCGCCAGACTGAAGCCGTCGATCGTGCGCAGCGGCGCCCGCAGATCGTGCGACACCGAGTAGCTGAAGGCCTCCAGCTCGCGGTTCGTCGTCTCAAGCTCGGCCGTTCGCTGCCGCACGCGCTCTTCAAGCGTCGCATTCAGCGCGCGCACCTCCTGGGCGCTCGCCTCCGCCTGCCGCCGAGCGATCGCCAGCCGCTCCACGAGATCCTCCGACGCGAAGCGCATCCGGCGCTCCTGCACGAAATACCGGAACATCAACAGGATCAGCAGGAAGTCCAACGCACTCGCTACCGCGACCGTAATCCGCGCACGCACGCTCGCCGTGTGCATGGCGGATACACGCTGGGCGAGCAACCGCTTCTCCTCGTTCTCCATGCCATCCGCGATGTGCCGCAGGCGCTCCATTCTGGCGTGACCGTTGGTTGTGTTGACAAACTCCTTCATCACCGCCTGATCGCCGGAGTTGTGCACCGCAATGCCCTGCTTCAGCAGCAGCAGGCGGTCCGCCAGCGCGTTGCGCATATCGGCAAGGCCCTTCACCTGGGCGGGATTGTCAGAAGTCAACGCCCCAAAACCATCGAGGTCCTTTGGCAGCTCCTCCAGCGCGGCATAGTAGGGTGAAAGATAATTCTTATCGTTGGTGATGAGGTATCCGCGCGCGCCCGTCTCCGCATCGGTCGTGGCGCCCATGATGAGCTCGACCTGGTAGATCACCTGCCAGGTGTGCTCGACCCACTGCTCGTTCTCCAGCAGCACCTGCACCGAGCGAAACGCCATCCACGCGTTTCCGATCACGATGACGATCGCCACCGCAAGCAGCGCAGGGATGAGCCTGCGATCCACCAGCCGTTTTACAAGAGGTTCTTTATGCTCGGACGTCATGGTGCTCGATTGTACCTGCAGACTCCACCACAGTTCTTGTTGCCGTTGCCCTAATTCCTACTAACCTGATCGCTAGTGCCCGACCCCAATAGCCTCACCGTCGCTCACCTTCGGCGCGCTCGCCACCACCGCTGTCTGCTTCTCCAGCGAACGCAGCGTCTCCTTGCTCAACGGCTTCTCATGCAGCAGCAACTCCGCCGCACGCACACGCGGGTTGGCATGGAACCACGTCTGAAAGATGTTTCCCCGCAGCAGGTTCGTCACAGCCAGCAGCGACATGCCCTGGTGGTGCGCCATCCACGACCGCACCAGCGCCGGCGTGCTGCCGCTCTGGGTATAATCGGCGGCCTCGTAAAATCCATAAGCCCCCACCCAGCCCATGCCCGCCATCCGCCTCAGATTGGCGATGGCGTCGCGGCGCAGGAACGACAGCGTCAGGAAGGTCGAGTACGGCGAGATCACCGGGCCATCCTCCGCGCCATACTTCAACGCGAGGTCGGGGATGCCGAAGGCCTGATACCCATAGCGGCCGATCGAATCCGTCTTTGCAAAACCCGACTCCGAGATGCCCCAGGGCATGTTCTTCACATGATCCTTCTGGATGCGTACCGCCGACTCCAGCGTCCGCGTAATCAGCGTATTCGGGAAGGTCCGCATCCACAGCGTCGGCATCAGGTATTCGAACATCGTACCCGTCCACGAGAGCAGCGCGGGCCGTCCATCCACCAGCACATGCGACCGGTCCAGCTTGAACCAGCACTGCTGCGGAATGTCTCCCTTGGCCACCGCGAGGAAGGAAGCGATGCGCGCCTCGGACGCCAGCAGGTCGTAGCACGCATCATGCAAGACGCCCGTCGGACCGTCGTAGCCGATCGACAGCAGCATGCGCTTTTCAAGCAGCAGGAAGCCGTACTCCATCGCGTCCGCATGACGATAGGCCTCGGACGCAATCGTCTGCAGATCGGCGCGCAGCTTCATCAACCGATCCCCCGCCTCGCGCAAGAGCGTCACGAAAGCGCCGTCGGGTTCTGTCTGCGCCAGCTTCTCCGCATACACAGAGACACGCTCCGGCGCCTCCTGCAAGGCAGGCACATGGTCTTTTTCAATCTGTAACTGAACCCGATACGAATCGTACTGCGGCATCAGCCACGGCGCATACTGCTCGATGACGCTGGCAACCTCCGCATCGCGCCGCGCCGCCTCTGCCTCGATCCACTGCCCGTCGTCGCATACGCCCGGCAGCTTCGCCGCCTCGCGCATGCGGGACGCGCCAGCCAGCGTGTCAGCCGTAAGATAAGGCCGCTCCATCAGGTCGAGCGCTCCCGTATGCAGCGTATACAGCCCCGCCGCAAGATTGCCGCTATCGACCGCCGACACCGTGAACGGAGGAATCGCCTTCAGCGTCTCGATGTCATACCAGTTATAGATATGGCCGCGCACCTTTTCGAGCGCGTCGTAGGTCGCAAGCGTGCCAAGCGTCGCGCGAGCGAACTCCGGCAGCGTCAGGAAGCCGAACTCGTAGGCCGCCTGCCGCGCGTTGAAGAGCATGCCGAGATTCGTCGGCGACAGCTTGCGCACCTGGTGCATGTTGCGTTCTTCGACATTGTCCGGAATCAGCCAGTGGTTGCGCTCGTCGCCGAACTCCGCGAAGTACCGCCAGATCGATAGCGCCTGCGCCTCGAGGAAGAGCCGGTCCTCGGACTCGAGCGGACCCTCGGGCTTGCGCGGCGCGGCGTTCAGCCACTGCGCGATCAGCGGCGCCAGCGCCCACAGAATCAGCACCGGCGCAGCCGACAGCAGCGCAGCCGCCGAGCGATACGACAGCAGCACCGCGATCGCAAGCGACATCGCCGGCTGCACCTGCAGATAGATGTCGACCGGCGTCGTCTTGCCGGACCGGGCGCCCGCCTCGGCCTGCGCGGCCGTCTCCCACTCCAGCATCTGCCGGCCCGAGAAGTAGGTGCGGATGATCGCCCTGACGATGGCGTCCATCGAGAGCAGCATATGATGCGGCAGGAAGGTCAGGTTCAGCATCGTGAAGCCGAACGAGCCGGCGAAGCCGACGACGCTCTCACGCATGCCCACGAAGCTCAGCTTCAGGAGTGCGCGGCCGAAGTTGAACGCAAGCTGGAAGACCACCGGCAGCAACAGCAGCACGATCGTCACGATGGTCCAATACACCGGCCCGCCCGGCAGGATAAACCAGCCCAGGAAGAGCATCAGGAACGTGAATGGCTCGACCAGGCTGCGCCGCAGGTTGTCGAAGATCTTCCACCGCGAGATGTTGCTGATGGGGTTGTCGACCAGGTGCCGCGAGTCGTCCGGCACCTTGTTGAACAGCCACCGCGCCACCTGCCAGTCGCCCCGCACCCAGCGATGCTTGCGCTTCGTATGCGCCGAGTAGTGCGAAGGGTAGTCGTCGATGATCTCGACATCGGTCAACAGGCCGGCACGCGCGTAAGACCCCTCGATGAGATCGTGCGACAGCAGCGAGTTGCGCGGGAACCGCTTGTCCAGCACGCTGTGCAGCACCGACACCTCGTAGATGCCTTTGCCCGCGAAGATGCCCTCGCCGAAGAGGTCCTGGTAAACGTCCGACACCGCGCGCGTGTAGATGTCGAATCCGGTCTCGCCCGAGTACAGCGCCGACAGACGCGACACCGAAGCCGATGCCACGCTGACGCCCACACGCGGCTGCAGAATGCCATAGCCCGCCGTCACGATCTTCAGCTTCGGATCGATGATGCCTTCGTTCAACGGATGCGCCATCGTGCCGATCATGCGCGCCGCGGTGCCGCGCGGAAGCTGCGTATCGGAGTCGAGCGTGATGACATAGCGCACGCCGCGCAGCGCCTGCACAGGGCCGGCTTTCAGGGGAAAGCTGTCGTATTCGCCGAGTATCAGCTTGTTGAGATCGAGCAGCTTGCCGCGCTTGCGCTCCCAGCCCATCCACGCGCCCTGCCGCTGGTTATAGACGCGATAGCGATGCAGCAGCAGGAACACGCCGCCGGACTCATGCGCGTACTTCGCGTTCAGCTCTTCGATGCGATGAATCGCGAACTGCACCAGCGGGTTCAGATCGTCCGGCGGAGGTTGCACGGGCGAGTCCGGCAGATCGGTCAACAGGCCGAAGTGAATATGTTCGTCCTGATTGGAAAGATAGCGCGCCTCCAGCTCCTCGAGCAGCTCGCGCACCTGCTTCTCATGCAGCAGCAGCGTGGGAATGACCACCAGCGTCGCGGCGTCGGCGGGCACGGACTTCAGATAGTCGAGCTTCGGCAGCGATTCGGCTTTGAGCAGCGCCAGCACCGTGCTGTTCACCACCTCCACGCCGCCCTGGGTCGCCGGAATCAGCGCCAGCAGCAGCGTCGCCGCGATCGCCCAGAAGGCATGGTTCGGCACCAGAGGCAGCATCACCGCGACGATCAGGAAGAGCGATAACGAGAAGTTGCCGAGGATGTAGACCTCTTCGTTCCACTGCTTCAGCAATCTGCGCAACCGCACATCCGCGGGCATGTGATAGCCGATGCGATCCTCAAGCTCGCTAAGTCCTTCGGCGAAGAGATAGTAGCCGATGTGCGTCAGACGCCGCTGATAGCGCGGGTCCGCATGCGGATGCCCCGCCGCCTCGCGCGCCAGGTCGAGCGCGGCCTGCGCCGTCTGTACCTCGTTGAAGTCGGCGTGCAGCGCAAGCTCCGAGATGCGCACATGGTAGTTGTTGCGCGTCTCGTCCTCCATATATGCGAAGACGCCCGCGGGATCCTGCCGCAGGATCGCGTCGAAGGCGATCATCGGCTCCAGCACCTTGCGCCACTGCACCTGGTTCATGCGCCGCATGCTGTGCAGCGGAGCCGAGAACGGCGACTGCTCGATCGGCGGCATCTCACCCGAGGCGAAGACCTCATCCGCGCGGTCGAGGATGTACTCCAACTGCGCCAGCTTCAACGTCTGCGGCAACACCGCGATCTCATTCGCCAGCAGAGGATCATGCGCCTGCGCCTGATTCACAAACGTCGTAAGCGAAGGCCCGGACCAGATGCCGCCCGCGATCGAGAGATACTCCTCCGACAGATTCGCCACGCGCGGAAGGTCGTCGCCGTTCTCGAGCCGTATGCGCGGAAGGTCGGCAAACGCGGAGATGTTGTCCTGCACCGAGGTCACCGCGGCCTGCATCATGCGCGTCGATTCGAGCAGCTCCAGTTGCGGCGTCAACTCCTTGGTCGCCTGCGCCTTGCACACCGCCAGCCGATCCTTCAACCGAGCCGAGAGCCGCTTCAAACGCAGCTCCAGGCCCACCGTCTTGTCCCCGGTCTTCACCGGCGCCCAGCGATGCCAGCCACGTGCGGTCGCATCCGCATGCTCACGCAACGCGGCGTCCGATACCGAGGGCGCCTCCGGCAGTCCTGCGACCGGCAGATCCTGCGCCGTCGTCAGCGCGTGCGGTGCGAACTCTTCCGAAGTCTCTGCCATCATCGTTATCCCTTTGGTGAAGCAACTACGTTTCGCGTTCAGAGCCGAGAGCGCCGTCCCGCAAATCACGTTTCAGGCTGCCAGCTTATAGCTCCAAGCTAAAGCTCTCAAGCAGACTCCTGCTACAGAAGCACGTGTGGCGAACCCGAATAACCTCTCATCGATAACTCGCCGCCTGCATCTCGAACATGCCTGCATAGACGCCGCCCTTCTCCATAAGATGCCGATGATCGCCCTCTTCAATCAGCCGTCCGCCGGAGAGCACGACGATCCGGTCCGCCATCCGCACGGTCGAGAAGCGGTGCGAGATCAGCAGCGCCATCTTACCCTGCGTCAGCTCGGCGAAACGCTCGAAGACCTCCAGCTCGCTGCGCGCATCGAGCGCGGCCGTCGGCTCGTCGAGGATCAGCAACTGCGCGTCGCGCAGATACGCCCGAGCCAGTGCGATCTTCTGCCACTCCCCGCCGGATAGCTCCACGCCACCCTCGAACCGCCGCCCCAGAATCTGGTCGTAGCCGTTGCCCAGCTTTGCGACGACCGTGTCCGCGAGGCTCTTGTGCGCGGCGTCCTCGATCTCTTCCTGCTTATGCGGAATCTCGATCCGGCCCACCGCGATGTTCTCCCGCGCCGTCATCTCGAAGCGCATGAAGTCCTGGAAGATGACGCCGATGTGCCGATGCAGATCCTCGATCTTGTAGTCGCGAAGATCGACGCCGTCGAGCAGAATCTGCCCCTCGGTCGGGTCGTAGAGCCGCGTGATCAGCTTCACGATGGTCGTCTTGCCCTGCCCGTTCTCGCCGATCAGCGCAATGCGCTCGCCGGGCTTCAGGTGCAGCGTAAAGTCCTTCAGCACCGTGCGATTCGTACCCGGATAGGTAAACGTCACATTGCGAAACTCGAAGCCGCGCTTGATCACATCGGGCAGCAGCTTGCCGTCCGGCTTCGACATCACCGTCGGCTCCATCTCGAAGAACGCCAGCAGATCGGTCAGGAACAGCGCCTGATCCGCGATGCCCGATGCAGTCGAAAACACCTGCTGCAGATTGCTGCTCGCCTGCTGAATCGCCGCCGTCAGGAACGTGAACTGGCCGATGTCATAGTTGCCGCCGATCGTCTTCCAGATCACGTACACGTACGCGCCGTAGTAACCCAGCGTCCCGACGATCCCCAGCAGCCCGCCGACGATCAGCTTCGAACGCGACAGCGCCGTATCCTCGACGTAGATCTGGTCGGCCAGCGCCTGAAAGCGATCGGTGAAAAACTTGTTCAGGCCGAAGAGTTTGACCTCCTTGGCGCCCTCGCGGCTGCCCGCCACCTGCCGCAGATAGTCCATCTGCCGCTTGGCCGGAGTCTGGCGGAAGTTCTTCGCATAGCCCAGAAACGCATAGTGCGTCTCGCCCAGGAACGACGGCAGCACGCCCAGCGCCAGCAGCAGCACCAGCCACGGCGAAGCCATCACCAGCGCCACCGAAAACACCAGCGTCGTGATCACCTGCTGGAAGAGCCGGCCCATCTGCTGGATCATCGCCAGCCGGTCGGTTGCCTGCACCCGCGCCCGCTCCAGCCGGTCGTAGAAGACGGGATTCTCGTAGGTCGTCAGGTCGAGCCGCGCCGCCTGCTCCATCACCCGCACGCTCACATGCTGCGTATAGCGATTCGCCAGCAGCGAGTCCGAGTAGTCCACCGCGCGCGTCAGCAGACCCAGCGCGACGTTCAACACCACCTCTGCCCCGACGATCTGCCAGAAGTTCGCCGGCAGCGGCTGTCCGCGCAGATGCGCCGCGATGTCCGTGATGATGTACTGCGCCACCTTCGCGATGCCGAACGGCGCGACCGCCACCAGCACCCGCAGGATCAGCCCCCACGTCACCACGGCCCTGCCCGAATCCCAAAGTATGCCCAGCACGGGCGGCATATTGCGCAGCGCGCGCAACCGCTCGCTCCAGGGGCTCTGTTGCTTTGCCTGCGATTCGTTCATTCACTCCGCTCGTCGAGAGGGCTGGTGCAGTCCGGAGACCTGCATGGATGGAAAGCTCTTCGCGCTGACTTGGTGGTCTACACGTAGTCTACGGCCTACGAGGATAGTTGCACGAATGAAGGCTCAGGTTGCTTCCCCCACCCACCCATGCCCAAACGACAACCACGGATTTCAAGGAGAAATGCGGATCGAATCCGCTCCTCCCTGAAATCCGTGGTCTCTTTTCGTATTTGCGTTCGGCCTGTTAAGCCGTTTCGAGCGCCACCGGCCTCCGCGTAAAGCCGAACACCGCGATATACGCATAGCAGAGCACCGGCAGAATGAACGCATGGTGCAGCCCCAGCGAGCCGTCCGCCAGCTTGCCCTGCAGCAGCGGAACGATCGCTCCGCCCACGATCGCCGCCACCATCAGGCTCGACCCGCGACCCGTCAGCGGGCCCAGGCCTTCGAGCCCCAGCGTGAAGATGCTCGGGAACATCACGGAGTTGAACAGCCCCACCGCGATGATCGCGACCATCGCCGTCATGTGGTAGCTCAGCATCGAGGTCATCACCAGCAGCGCGGCCACCGCGGCCGCGACCGCCAGCACCTTGCCGGTCGAGAAGAAGCGCAGAATCGCCGCGCCCGCAAACCGACCCAGCATCGCGCCGCCCCAGTAGAGCGACACGCAGAAGCTCGCCGTCTTCGCCGACAGGCCGCCGATCTCCGGCATCTGGAAGTAGTTGATCAGGAAGCTGCCGATCGCCACCTCCGCGCCGACATACAGAAAGATGCCCAGCGCCCCGAGAAACAACTGCGGATGATTGCGCAGCTTGTCCTCCGTCCCCGGATTGGCCTCGCCCGGACGCAGGTCCTGGGTGAAATTCATCGGCGGCAGCTTCACCAGCGCCAGTGCGATCGCCAGCACGGCCAGCGTCGCCGCGATGCCGATATACGGAAGCTGCACCGTCGCCGCCTCCTGCACCCGCTGCGCCGCCCTCGCCGCGCCGGTCAGCGGAGCGCTTCCCACAGCCGCCGGCTTCGACAGGATCACCAGCCCGCCGAAGATCGGCGCCAGGAACGTACCGAACGAGTTCAGCGCCTGCGCCAGGTTCAGCCGGCTCGACGCCGTGCGCTGCGGTCCAAGATTCGCCACATACGGATTCGCCGCCACCTGCAGCCCCGTAATGCCCGCCGCCAGCACGATCAGCGCGCTCAGAAACAGCGGGAACGACGGCACCCGCGAGGCCGGCAGGAACATCAGAGCGCCGACCGTCATCGTCGACAGCCCGATGATCATCGTCCGCTTATACCCCACCAGCTCCACGATCTTGCCCGCCGGCAGCGCGAACAGGAAGTACGACGAGAAAAACGCGAACTGGACCAGCATCACCTCCGTATAGTTCAGGTCGAAGATGCCCTTCAGGTTCGGAATCAGGATGTCGTTCAGCGAGGTCAGAAAGCCCCACATAAAGAAGAGCGTTGTCGCAATGGACATCGCTCGGACGTTGGTGCCTTCCAGCTCGTTGGCGTAGCTCGCCTGCGCGTGGGGTGATTCGACTTGCATTCTTGGTCTCCGGCGAATGTCGGGTTTGAAATGATTGCGGTGTCAGATATGATTTGAAATCTTTAGAGGATCATACCCGCACCGTCCTGTCCAAACATGAGATGTCGCAACTTTCGCTTTCGATTTGCGATGGATTTTCCAATCACTCTAAGTTGTCCGGCCAATCGCCGCAGACCTGCTTGTTTTTAGCCTTGTCGCTGCTTTTCTGGTTTGTCCTTCTCGCCGAGGATCCGCTTCCGTCTTGCATTCGGCCGGCCGCTGATAGACTGTTCAGCATGGTAGAGCTTGCGTTTTCGATTCTGGCGGCGGACTTTGCGCGCCTCGGCGAAGAGATCGCCACGGCCGAGCGCGGCGGTGGCACGATCGTCCATGTGGACGTGATGGACGGACACTTCGTCCCCAACATCACCTTCGGCCCGCCCGTGGTCAAGGCCATCCGGCCGCTCACGAAGCTGCCGCTCGACTGTCACCTGATGATCGAGAACCCCGACGCCTACATCGCGGACTTCGCCGCCGCCGGCGCCGACATCCTCTGCGTCCACCAGGAGGTCTGCCGCCACCTGCACCGGACGCTCCAGCAGATCGCGGTCCACGGCATGAAGCCGGCGGTGGTCATCAACCCCGCGACGCCGGTCGAGATGCTGATCGAAGTCCTTCCGATGCTTCACCATGTGCTCATCATGAGCGTCAACCCGGGCTTCGGCGGGCAGAAGTTTCTGCCCCTCGCGCTCGACAAGATCGCCCATCTGGTCGAGCTGCGCGAGGATCTCGGGCTGAACTTTCGCATTGAAGTCGACGGCGGCGTTGCTCACGATACGGTCGCTCAGGTGGTCGAAGCAGGAGCGGACATGCTTGTGGCCGGTTCGGCGATCTTCGCGCCGGGCAATCCGGACAAGACCATCGCCAACGCGCAGGAGTTTCTGAAGCTGGCGCGCGCGGCGGCGAAGTAGCACCGGAGACGGCGGCGCAACCGGCTCCGCCGGGATAAAATAAAGGCACCGGCGGCCGCAGACCCTGCGCGCTGGAAGAGGTTTCTGGATATATGGCAGCAGTTTCTTTCGTTTCAACCGCTTCGTTCTTCCCCACGCGCCGCGCCGGTCTCGCCGCAAGCCTTGCCATCGCCGGCCTGCTGGCCCTTTCGACCGCAGCCCGCGCACAGGATGCCGCCCCGGCACCCGCGCCCGCCGCTGCTCAGGCGCCGGACGCAGCCCCGCAGGCGAGCGAGACCCTGACCGCGCCGACCGGCAAGAAGCGCAAGCAGCAGAAGGATGAAAAGGTCGTCCAGTCCAAGGACACCAAGAAGAGCCTGCAGAAGACCCGCAAGAGCGACGTGCTCGCCGGCGTGGACTCCACCCTGCCCGACAAGGCGCTCTACGACAAGGCGATCGAGGCCACCAAGAAGGGTCACTTCGACGTCGCACGCCTGGACCTCCAGACGATGCTGAACACCTACCCCGACTCGCAGTATCAGATGCGCGCCAAGCTCGCCATCGCCGATAGCTGGTACCACGAGGGCGGCACCGCGGCTCTTACTCAGGCCGAGAGCGAGTACGCCGACTTCCGCGTCTTCTTCCCGAACGCGCCCGAGGCGGCAGAGGCGCAGATGCGCATCGGCGACATCTACTTCCGCCAGATGGATAAGCCCGACCGCGACTACTCCAAAGCGACGCACGCCGAGGAGGAGTATCGCCGCATGCTGACGGACTACCCCAACTCCATCCTCGTGCCCGAGGCCAAGCAGAAGCTGCGCGACGTGCAGGAGGTTCTCGCCACCCGCGAGAGTGAGATCGCCGCCTTCTACTCCACCCACGAGAACTGGGCCGCCACCATCGCGCGCTACCAGACCGTCGTCGACACCTATCCGCAGTACAGCCACATGGACGACACCCTCATCGGTCTGGGCGACGCCTACGAGGCAGAGGCGCGCTACATCCGCAGCCTGAAGTCGCTGCCCGAGGCCGCCCGGTCCCAGTTGGAGCAGATCTACGACGGCAACGCCGCCGACGCCTACCGCAAGGTCGTGCTCGACCACTCCGCCGCCGCGCACGTCGAGGATGCGCGCGATCGTCTCGCCGCGATGAACCTTGAGATTCCCGTGCCGTCGCAGGAGCAGGTCGCCGCCTCCATCGCGATGGAGAACAGCCGCCACACCTATAAGCTGACCGATCGTCTCGGCCTGTTCATCCTGCACCGTCCGGACACCGTCACCTCGGCCCGCATCGGCGAACCCACGCTGCTCGACCCCAAGCCGACGCTGGCCCCGATGGTCAGCCGCAAGGTGGTCGCGGACTTTCAGGCAGCCGTCAATCCTGCCATGGCCAAGCCCGTGGCTGCGGCTGCGCCCGATGCTGCCGCGCCTCCGGCTGACGGGTCCACAGCCGTTACGGCGCCGGTCGCGCCCGCTCCGCTGCAGTTGAACGAGGTTCCCAGCTCCGACGCACCCACCGGATCGAGCATCAACATGACGGTCCCGGCTGGCGGCGGCGGTGTCGATCACTCGAACGGCTCGGGCGTCGGCGGCGAGATCATCACCACTCCCGCAACTGCGCCGGCGACCGCACCCGCAGCCGCGCCTACGGCCTACGAGGGTCTGAAGACAGTCGGCCCGGCGAACACGACCAGCCTGCCCGCGATCGAAAAGCCCGCCGAGGCGCCCAGCTCGGTCAACGACGTCGCCGGCACGAAGCAGGCGGAGGCCCAGAAGCCGGCCGCGAACGGCAAGAACGCCAAGCCGGAGTTCGACAAGGCCGACGAGTCCTCCAGCAAGCACAAGAAGAAGAAGGGCCTGAAGAAGCTGGATCCGCTCTAGACTGCGGCCGCTTCATAACAAAGGGGATGCAGCTTCGGCTGCATCCCCTTTTCGTTCAATCGCCCTCCGCGATGCTAGGCTTAAGGTTCCATGACCGACGAGAAGAGCACGCAACCGACGACCCCGAATCCGAACGAACTAGCCAAGGCCTACGATCCCTCCGCCATTGAGGAGAAGTGGGCGAAGTACTGGGTCGACGAGCGCCTCTTCGACGTCGCCGCATCCGACAAGAAGGCCGAGGCCTTCACCCAGCTCCTGCCGCCGCCCAACGTCACCGGGCGCCTGCACATGGGCCATATGCTCAACCAGACCGAGATGGACATCCTCACCCGCTGGCATCGCATGCTGGGCGAGACCGCGCTCTGGGTTCCGGGCACCGACCACGCCGGCATCGCCACGCAGATGATGGTCGAGCGCCAGCTCGCCGCCGAAGGCCTGAAGCGCGAGCAGCTCGGGCGCGAGGCCTTCACCGAGCGCGTCTGGAAGTGGAAGGCCGAGTACGGCGGCGCCATCACCAGCCAGATGCGGCGCCTCGGCGCCTCGGTCGACTGGTCGCGCGAGTACTTCACCATGGACGAGAATCTCTCCATCGCCGTGAAGGAGGCCTTCGTCCGCCTCTACGAGCAGGGTCTGATCTATCGCGGCGAATATATCGTCAACTGGGATCCCGCGCAGCAGACCGCCGTCTCCGACCTCGAGGTCACGCACGAGGACAAGATCGGCAAGATCTACCACATCCGCTACGACCTCGCCGACGGCACGGGCTCCATCACGGTCGCCACCACGCGCCCCGAGACCATGCTGGGCGACGTCGCCGTGGCCGTAAACCCCAACGACGAGCGCTACACCGCCTTCATCGGCAAGCTGCTGATTCTGCCCCTCGTCGGCCGCGAGATCCCCGTCGTCGCCGACGACTGGGCCCAGCCGGAGTTCGGCACCGGCGCCGTGAAGGTGACGCCCGCGCACGACCCCAACGACTTCGCCATCGGCCAGCGCCACAAGCTGCCGAACATCACCATCCTCGACAAGACCGCGCACATCGCCCTGCCCGGCTCGCCCTACGACGGCCTGGAGCGATACGCGGCCCGCGAGAAGATCGTCGCCGACCTCCGCGAATCGGGCGCGCTGATCGACATCAAAGACCACGCCATGAGCATCGGCATGAGCCAGCGCTCCGGCGTCGCCATCGAACCGCGCCTCTCGCAGCAGTGGTTCATCCGGATTCAGCCGCTCGCCGACAAAGCCATCGCCGCCGTCGAGCAGGGTCACATCAAATTCACGCCCGACCAGTACCGCAAGACCTACGACGAGTGGATGAAGAACATCCACGACTGGTGCATCTCCCGCCAGCTCTGGTGGGGACACCAGATTCCCGCCTGGCACTGCGGCGACTGCTCCGCCATCACCGTCGACCGCGCCACGCCGACCCGCTGCGCCACCTGCGGCTCATCCGAAATCACCCAGGAGACCGACGTCCTCGACACCTGGTTCTCGTCCGGCCTGCTGCCCTTCACCGTCTTCGGCTGGCCCAACACCACGCCGGACATGGAGGCCTTCTACCCGACCGACCTTCTCGTCACCGGCTTCGACATCCTCTTCTTCTGGGTCGCCCGCATGATCATGCTGGGCACGCACTTCATGCTCGACGTGCCGAACGCCGATGGCAGCCAGCGCACCCTCGCCGAGGCCGTGCCCTTCCGCGAGGTCTACATCCACGCCCTCGTCCGCGACGCCAACCGCGAGAAGATGTCGAAGACCAAGGGCAATGTCATCGACCCCATCGGCATCATCGGCCGCTTCGGCACCGACGCCGTGCGCTTCACCCTCGCCAGCATGGCCTCGCCCGGCACCGACATCGCCTTCAGCGAGGAGCGCACCGACGGCTACCGCGCCTTCGCCAACAAGATCTGGAACGCCGCACGCTTCCTCTTCATGAACATCGACCGCGCGAAGGAAGTGGGCATCACGGTCGACACGACCGCGCTCGCAGCCGCGCTGCTCGATAACCCGGCTCAACCCCTCGAAACCCGCTGGGTCATCGCGAAACTCTCCACGACCTGCGCCGCCGTCGACACGGCACTGGCCGCCTACCGCTTCGACGAGGCCGCGAACGCCGTCTACCAGTTCTTCTGGGGCGACCTCTGCGACTGGTACCTGGAGATGGTCAAGCTGCGCCTGAACTTCAACGAAGGCGCCGACCTGGCAGCAACGGAAGCATCCCTCACCGCCCTCGTCGCCGTCTTCGAGGCCGCCCTGCGCCTGCTCTCGCCCTTCATGCCGTTCATCACCGAGGAGATCTGGCACGCCTTGTATCAGGGCAAGCCTCCGGCAAAGTCCATCGCCCTCACCCGCTACCCGCTTGCGGTCGACGTCTATGCCGACGAGCCCTCGGTTCCGGCGATGGAACAGCTCCAGCAGCTCATCGTCACCGTCCGCGGCCTGCGCAAGGAGATGGGCGTCCCGGAAAAGGAGGCCGCGCCGATCCTTATCCACGGTAGCGCGCAGGTCACCGAAATGGCCATCGCCAACGCCGACGTCCTCGCCAAGATGGCCCGCGTCTCCGGCGTCTCGCCGTCCGTCGAGCCGCTCACCGGCAACGCCGCTCGTTCGACCGCGAGCTTCGACGTACAGGTCATCTACGAGCGCGTCATCGACGTTCCCGCCGAGCGCGAGCGCCTCACGAAAGATCTCGCCAAGTATGAAAAGGGACTCCTCGCGGCCGAAAAGCAGCTCGGCAACGAGGGCTTCGTCGCCCGCGCGCCGGCCCACATCGTCGAAGGCCTGAAGAAGCAGGCCGCCGAGACCCGCGTACTCTACGATAAGACGAAGGCCGGCCTCGACGCTCTGCCGCAGGCATAACAACCCAGCAAAAACGACCACGGAGCGACGCGAATCGACACGGATTCAATCCATGTCGATTCGCGTGCTCCGTGGTCATTCTTTTTGGTTCCATCCCGCTTGCCAAACCTGCACCGGAGGGAGTACAAACGCTCTCGGCGCTGAGGAGCCTCATCCCTCAACGACGGTCCCGCGTGTGCCTGTTAGCCCGTGGCGTGGGACGCATTCTTCGGACTAACCCTGAACCACGTCGTTCATGGACAGAAAGGAGAACTGCAATGGACGCAACGTTCTTTCTCGGGGTGCTGCTTGTGCCGCCGATCGTTGCCATCGCCATCTCGCTCTGGCGAGCCTATGACGATTCGCACCCGTATCCGCACTGGCGCGAGGAGCAGTAAAACCAGGGAGGAAAGCCCGTTCTGGTGCGGTATACGCCCAAAACGGGCTTCTTCCACTTTGGCAAGCTGTATTTTCGTCTTCTATGCGCCGCATCGCTTGCCAAACGTATGCAGGAAGGAATAGAACAACGAATGTAGCTGGGAAGAGCACCTTCCGGCAGCGCCCGTACCCACCTGTTAGCCCATGGTACGGTCGCTTTCTTCGGACTAACTGCCGCGACTATCTGTTTGCGGAGTGAGAGGAGAATGCCATGGATATGACCTTCTGGTTAGGAACGTTCATCGCCCTTCCCGTGCTCGGTCTGTTCATCTCTCTTTGCCTGGTGCGACACCCTCTGTCGCCAGTGCATCCGAAGCTGCGGCATCTTTAGGGCGATGCCGCACCGTTAGTCGCGCCTGACCCGCGCCTCGGCCCATGCAACATCGGAGCCTTTGAGAGGCGCGGTCAGGTGGTGGCTTCCACCTTCGCCTGGACCGCCTGAACGTTTTCCGTCACCGCCTGAACGTGCGCGATCTCCACATTCTCGTGCTTGATGTCCAGCCGCAGCCGGTTGAACGCGCTCATGTAAACGTTCGCGATCCACACCAGCGCAAACCACGCAATCAGATACCCGCGCCACCCCGCGTAGAGCATCTGAAACCGCGTCAGGATGAGGAAAAATGCCGTCACATAGTGCGAGAAGCAGTACTCGCAGGTAAAGAGATAGAAAAACTTCCGCGTCACCAGCGGCTTGCAGTTCTGCGCCTTGTCCTTGCAGAACTCACGCGGCTCGCGAAAGACCTCCTCGTGCGTGACCGTCCACGACGCACAGGCGATCGGCAGGGCAAGCAACAGCAGGTAGGCGAACTGGTGGCTCAGGGGCATCATGGCTACACCGTTGGATGCCCGTTTCATAACACTTGTCTCTCTTGTTTGTCGTTCCCGCCGGGAATCCGCTTTTGCCCTGTGAAGCCAGCCACGGGTTTACCATAGACTCATGGACTGGAAGAGCAAACGCATCCGCACCATCCTCGAGGGCGCGCTGGTCGAAGACAAGGCCGCGAGCGATGTCACCACCGCGCTGACGATCGACCCCAAGCTGCGCGCTTCGGGCACGATCCTGGCCAAGCAGGCCTGCACCATCTCCGGCCTCGGCTCCATCCCCGTTATTCTTGAGGCCTTCACCGCCCTGCGCGCCAAAGCCGGCGCCCCGGCCATGGGCCGCTTCGAGGTCATCAGCCACCCCGAGATCTTCGACGGCGTAAAGGTCAAGAAGGGCCAGTCCATCGCGGTCATCCGCTACAACGCGGCGGCCATCCTCAGCTGCGAGCGCGTCATCCTGAACCTGATGCAGCGCATGAGCGGCATCGCCACGCTGACGAACGAGTACGTGAAGGCCGTCGCCGGCACCCAGACCCGCATCCTCGACACCCGCAAGACCATCCCCGGTCTGCGCTCGCTCGACAAGTACGCCGTCTGCTGCGGCGGAGGCGTGAACCACCGGCTCGACCTGCAGGACGGCATCCTGATCAAGAACAATCACATCTCGCTCGGCGGCGGCCTGCCGACCGTCCTCGCCAAGGCGCTCGCCGGACGCCGCGCCAAGCAGGTCGTCCAGGTCGAGGTCCGCAGCCAGCAGGAGCTCGACGAGGCCATCCAGGGCGGAGCGGAGTCCATCCTGCTCGACAACATGACCCCGGCCGGCGTGAAAAAGGCGGTCAAGCAGATTCGCGCCGCCCTGCCCGGCGTGCCGATCGAGGCCTCCGGCAACATGAACCTCGCGACCGTGCGCGACTACGCCCTTGCCGGCGTGGACTTCATCTCCGTCGGCGCGCTGACGCACTCGGCCGTGGCCGTCGACCTCAGCATGCGGATCTCGCTCGATGCCAGCTAGCCCGCTCGACCTCGGGCGCCTGCATCAGCGGCTCATTGGAACCCGCTTCGCAGGCCACATCCAGCACTTCGACTCGGTAGGTTCGACCAACCAGCTTGCGCTCGAAGCCGCACAGTCCGGCGCGACGGCTGGCGTCTGGGTCGCGGACGAGCAGACCGCCGGACGCGGACGCGGCGGCCATGGCTGGCACTCGGCCGCGGGCGACGGCCTCTACGTCAGCGTGCTCGTCACGCCGCAGCTTCCGCTCGAACGCGGCCTCTGGCTCTCGCTGGCAACCGGCCTTGCCGCGCAGGCTGCGATCGCCGAAGCCTCCGGCCTGAGGGCCGACATCCGCTGGCCGAACGACCTGCTGATCGGCGCGAAGAAGTGCGGCGGCATCCTCGTCGAGTCCTCCGCCTTGCCCGCGCGAGCCGGTGAGACCGCCATGCTGCGCTACGCCGTCATCGGCGTGGGCATCAACATCAACCACGCAGAGTTCCCAGCCGACCTCGCCGAGCTGGCAACGTCCCTGCGCATCGTCGCCGGGCATCCGGTATCGCGCGAAGAGTTGCTCAGCGCGCTGCTGCGCGCGCTCGACGCCGAGATCACCTCCCTCGAAATGGCGCACTCCACCCTGCTCGCAAGATTTGCCCATGCTTCCACATGGGTGAACGGCATGCGCGTCCAGGTGCCCGAGCAGGGCGGATATACTGGCGAAACATGCGGTCTCGATGCACGCGGATTTTTGCAGGTGCGGGACGACGCCGGCACGGTGCGCACCGTCCTCTCCGGCGGCGTGCGGCCGGAATAAGATAGGAAACAAACGAGGCCCAATGCTGCTCGCAATCGATGTAGGCAATTCGAATACGGTCATGGCGCTTTACAAACCCGCAGCCGAGGGCGTCGCGCCCGAGGTCATTGCGGACTGGCGCATCACCACCGCCGACCGCCGCACGGTCGACGAGTACGGCATCGTCATGCGCAGCCTCTTCGCCGACAAAGGCCTCGGCCTCGACGTCGTTACCGGCATCGTCATCGCATCCGTCGTGCCGCCTATCGACGCCACCCTGCGCCGCGTCTGCGAGACCAGCTTCAGGGTTCGTCCGCTCTTCATCGAACCCGGCGTCAAGACCGGCCTGCCCGTCCTGACCGACAACCCCGGCGAGGTCGGCGCCGACCGCATCGTCAACTGCGTCGCCGCCTACGACCGCTTCCGCGCGCCCTGCATCGTCGTCGACATGGGCACCGCGACCACCTTCGACGTCGTCTCGGCCAAGGGCGAGTTTCTCGGCGGCGCCATCGCGCCGGGACTCGGCATCGCGGCGGAAGCACTCTTCACCAAGGCCGCCCGGCTGCCGCGCGTGGAGGTCAAAAAGCCAGGAAAGGTCATCGGCACCGGCACGGTCGACAACCTGCAGATCGGCCTCTACTACGGCTACATCGGCCTGGTCGACGGCATCCTCGAACGCATGCTGGCCGAGATGCCCCCCGACACCAAGACCGTCGGGACCGGAGGCCTGGCAAAGCTCATCGCCGGCGGATCGAAGTACATCGAGTTCGTCGACGACCGCCTGACCATGACCGGGCTGAGAATCATTTGGGAGCGCAACCTCGAACGCTCGCGACGCCGGGTCTAACGTACCCCGCAACTCTCGTCATCTCGACCGGAGCCTCGCGGCTGTATCGCGAGGCGGAGTGGAGAGAGCCCCGTATTTGTCGTTGCTTATTCTTGCTGCGACGAAACCATCCCATCAAGAACAGGCAACGGCAAAAGAAAAGCAGATTCCCTTCGGGAATGACAAACAAGGGAACAAGTCCATTGCTGAACTATTTCAACTACTTCACCGAGATCGAGGAGCGCTTCCAGCAGCGGCGCGGCTCCCTGCTCATGCTCTCGCCCGTCGACTGGGCGCTGATCGAGAGCTGGCGCGAGGCCGGCGTACCGCTCGAAGCCGTCCTGCGCGGCATCGACAACGCCTTCGACAAGCACGACGCCAAGGCCGCCCGCGCGCCCGGCAAGACGCGCAAGGTCAACGGCCTCGCGTGGGTCTCGCAGGCCGTGGTGGAGGCGACCGAGCAGGCCTCCGAGGCCGCCATCGGCATGGCTCCGGCCAATGTGCAGCACGAGAGCGGCTTCGAGACCGAGCGCGTCGCCGCCTACCTGCGAACGAATGCAAACGTGCTCGAAAAGACGAATGACGAATCGGTCGCCGCGACCGCACTCCGTCTCCGCGAACTGGCCGACGCGCTCACCCCAGCCAGCCCGCTCGAAGAGCTGGACCGCACCCTGACCGTGCTCGAAGAGAAGATGGTCGCCGCCGTCCTGGCCTCGACCCCGGAAGATACGCTGGTCGCACTCCGCGAGCAGGCCGCCCGCGAACTCGCCCCCTATCGGGGAAAGATGCAGGCCGTCCAGATCAAACAGGTACAGCAGCAATTCCTGCAGAAGCGCCTGCTGGAGGCTCGCGGCCTGCCCCGCCTGAGCCTCTTCTACATGAGCCACGAGTAAGGCTGACAAAACAAAAAGGGCCGACGAGATTCGTCAGCCCTTTCGTTGTTTCTGTGCAGCTTAGCGACGTCCGCCGCCGCCACCATGACCACCGCCGCCGGAGAAGCCGTGCGCTCCACCGCCGCCGCCAAAGCCGCCACGAGCCGCGCCGCCACCGGAGAATCCACGTGCGCCGCCGCCGGCAAAGCCACCGCGAGCGCCGCCACCGACATATCCGCGAGCGCCGTAACCGCCACGGAACCCACCGGCGTAACCTCCGCGGTAGCCGTAACCGCCACGGTAGCCGTAGCCGCCGCGACCATAGCCCCATCCGCCGCGGAACCACGGGCCGGCGCCGATGAAGATGCCGCCGTTGAACCACTCAGGACCGTAGTAGCCATAAGGCGCGCAGGCATACGGAGCGTAGTCGTAATAGCCGTAAGTGCAAACCGGGGCAGCGTAGCCGTAACCGCCATAAGGGACGCCGACACCGATTCCGACTCCAATCTGCGCATTGGCAGTCTGGGTGAAACCGAACGGGAGAATCAAGATGCTGAGTAATGCGAGATACCGAAGGTATTTCATAGGCCCTCCTGCGGGGCGACTGGCATACACCAGTTTGATGCTTGAGCGTCCGGTTTAGGCTGGACTTTCTTTTTCCAGCCTTGCCCCGCTGCCTTGGTTATAAGAACGTCAACGCCGCAAAAAAGTTGTGCCGGCCTCCGGACGGGTAGGATGGAGGTTGAGGGGCGGTGAACGTGGCGGTGGAGACGGTTCGGCTGGAAAAGGCCTTGTACGGCGGTTTGATCGAGGGTACGGCGGACGGAAAGCAGATCTCCGTGTCCTACGCCCTTCCGGGGGAGCTGGTCGAGATCCGCGACGGCGAGCTGGCGGCGGTGCTCGAGCCTTCGCCCGCCCGGATCGCGCCCGCCTGCGTCCACTTCGGCCAATGCGGCGGCTGCCAGTATCAGCACGCCAGCTACCCCACCCAGACGGAGCTGAAGGCAGGCATCCTGCGCGTCCTCTTCGCTGCGGAGGGCCTGACGGAACTGCCTCCGATTCAACCACATACAGCCGACCCGTGGGGCTATCGCAACCGTGTGCGGATGCGCGTCGCCGTTGTCGCGGGCAAGGTGCAGGTGGGCTACAGCCGTCGCGCGTCGAACGAGTTCCTGCCCATCGCGATGTGCCCCATCGCCGCCCCGCTGCTCTGGCGAGCGGCCGAAGCGCTCATCCGGCTGGCCGCCGAGGACGCCACTTGCAGACGTTGGCTAGCCGCCGCGACCGAGGTCGAACTCTTCTGCGCACCCGACGAAAGCCGCCTGCAGATCGGCCTCTTCCTGCGCGACGCCGACACCGCTCGCTTTGAAAAAGAAGGCTTTACGGGATTCTGCGAGCGCGTGAAGGCCGCCGTGCCGGAGCTGACCGGCGCGGGCATGAAGCTCGACCCTGAGCTCAGCCGCCGCACCCGCAAGGGCTGGGACGGCGCAAACTGGGGCGCGGCCGGTCTGAACTACGACGCCGCAGGTACAAAATACTGGGTCAGCCGCGGCGCCTTCTTCCAGGTCAACCGCTTCCTGGTCGAGGAGCTGGTTGCGCTCGTCGCCGCCGGCCGCAAAGGCGCGCTCGCCTGGGATCTCTTCGCCGGCGTAGGCCTTTTTTCTCAGGCGCTTGCGGCAGGATTTGACCGGATCGTCGCGGTCGAGGGCGGCGAGGTCGCGGCGCTCGATCTTGCACAGGTGGAACGCAAGACCAGCGGCAAGGTGCAGGCCGTCCACGCGCCGACGCTCGACTTCCTGCGCGCCCAGGTGCTGCAGCGCACGCGCCCCGAGCTGATCGTCATGGACCCGCCGCGCGCCGGCGTCGGCGCCGAGGGCTGCCATCTGCTCGGCCGCCTGCGCGCGCCGGAGCTGGTCTACGTCTCCTGCGACCCTGTGACCCTGGCCCGCGATCTGAAGGTGCTGACCGGCGCCGGTTATCGCGTCGACCAGTTGCACATGGTCGACCTCTTCCCCCAGACCTTCCATATGGAGTCGGTCGTCGTCCTGCGATTCGCAGACCAGTAGTCTCCTGCCCAAAATCTCGTCATCTCGACCGAAGCGAAGCGTAGTGGAGAGACCCCCGTATTGGCTTTGGTCGTTGCACCGCGCGTCGCGAGACAGCCGCGATGCTCCGGTCGAGAGGACGGACTTTGTAGGATGAGCGGAATGTTGTAAAAACAAGTTCTCCCAGAGCACCACGAGGACGCACGATGCAGCCAGAGCAAGTGACGCGGATGCGGTTTCGCCGAGCCCCCATGGCGGCCGCCGCGCTGTGGTTCGCGCTGGGCATCGGCGCCGAGCACTGGATCTCCCCGGCGCCTCGGCCGCTCGCGACTGCGCTCCTCGTTCTCGTGGCGCTCGCCGCGTTCCTCATCCAGCGGGACGCGCGCGGTTCGTGGCTCCCCGTCGCCGCGGTCTGGGCGTTCGCGGGACTCGCGGCGGCCCACTGGGAGCCACGTCCGCCCACGACAACCCCGCTGATGGCCTACGCCGACGGCCTGAGCCGCACCGTGCGCGGACACATCATCCGCATCCATCCTCTATCTGCACAGAACACCCAGCAGGATCAGGACATCGCCGACTTCGGCGAGCTGGCCGAGGAGCCCTTGGAAGGCGCCGAACATGCGCTCTCGGTCGATGTCGCGGTCGACGCCGTGGAGTACCTGACCCCGGACATCTCCAGGATGATCGCGATCTCCGGCGGCCTGCGCGCCACGGTCTACGGCGACACTTTACCCAAACTGAACTGCGGCGACGCCGTCGAGCTGGCCCTGCGGTTGAAGCTGCCCGAGCGCTACCTCGACCCAGGCGCCTTCCAGTACGCCGACCAGTTGCTGGCCGAGGGCATCTCCACCCGCGGCAGCCTGCGCGCCGACCGCCTGCACATCGCCGGTCCCGGCTGGGATAGCGCCCGCGGCTGGGAAGAAGCCCATTGCCGCATCCAGGCCCTGCAAAGCTGGGCGGCGGCGCGCTTGGATCATCTCGCCGCCGCGCACGCCAACCGTTTGCTTCCAGCCCTGCTCCGCCTGGACGCGAACGACGCGGCGATGCTGGACGCCATGCTCTTCGGCGAACGCAGCGGCCTGCACCACGCGCTACGGTCGGGCTTCGAGCGGACCGGCTCGTTCCACCTCTTCGTCGTCTCCGGTCTACACGTGGCCCTGCTGGCGGCGGGCGTCTTCTGGGCGCTGCGGCGGCTCCGCCTCAGACCCTGGGTCGCGACCGCCGTCACGCTCGCCCTGGCGACGGCCTACGCCGTGCTGACAGGCTTCGGCCAGCCCGTACAGCGCGCCCTGGCGATGACGTCGCTCTACCTGATCGCGCGGCTGATGTCGCGCCAGAGCGACTCGTTGAACTCCCTCGGAACGGCCATCCTCGGGATGCTGATCTGGTCGCCCGCCAGCCTCTTCACCGCCAGCTTCCAGATGACGGCGCTGGCGGTGGTCGCCATCGCGGGCATCGCCGGGCCGCTGGGCGAGCGCAGCTTTCTGCCCTATCTTCACGGCCTTGGCGGGCCAGACCGGCGCCTGCCTCCGCGCGTGCAACAACTGCGCCTGATGGTCGAGCTATGGGGCGAATGGCTGGCCCGGCTGCTGGGCCGATGGGCGCTCCCCGCGCCGCGCCTGCTCATCCGCGCGCTGCTCTGGACGCTGGAGCTGGCGCTGATCGGCGTCGTCGCCGAGCTGGTGATGGCGCTCCCGATGGCGCTTTACTTCCATCGTGCAGCCGTCTTCGCCGTGCCCGCGAACATGCTGGTCATCCCGCTGATCGCCGTGCTGGCGCCGCTGGCCGTGCTCACCTTCGCGGCGTCGCTGGCCAGCCCCTGGCTGGCGCTGCCCCCCGCCGCGGCGACCGCGCTGCTGCTGCACGCCGTACGCTGGGGCATCGGCCGGCTGAGCCACCTCGCCGCTGCCGACGTCCGCGTGCCCGGCCCGGTCTGGTGGATCGGCGTCCTCGCCGTCGCCGCGTGGCTGGCCTGCGCGTGGGCGGTGCGGCGTGGACGCTGGGGCGCATGGGCAGCGGTCGCCGCGCTGCCGCTGATCGCCTCATGCGTGCTGTGGCCGGAGCCGGTCGTGCGCGCGCCGGGCATGCTCGAGGTCTCCGCGCTCGACGTCGGCCAGGGCGACTCCCTGCTGGTCGTCGCGCCCGATGGCCGGTCGATGCTGGTGGACGCGGGCGGACCGGTTGGAGCATATGCCGCGCAATCGGCTATCCAGACCAGCTTCGATATCGGTGAGGAGGTCGTCTCGCCCTATCTCTGGTCGCGGCGCATGCGCCGGCTGGACGTCGTCGCCCTGACCCACGCGCACTCCGACCACATGGGCGGGATGCCGGCGGTGCTGCGCAGCTTTCGCCCGCGCGAGCTCTGGGTCGGAATCGATCCCGGCTCAACCGGATACGCCGCGCTCCTGCAGGAGGCGAGAGACCTGGGCATCGCCGTCCGCCACCTGCACGCGGGCGACGCGCAGAACTGGGGCGAGGTGAAGATCGCAGTCCTCTCGCCGGCCTCTGCCTACAGCAACACCGGCGCGCCGAAGAACGACGACTCGCTGGTCATGCGCTTGCAGTTCGGCGCGGCCTCCGTGCTGCTCGAAGGCGACGCCGAGCGGCGCAGCGAGCAGGCGATGGTCGCCGTCGGCATCGCGCCCGTGACGCTCCTGAAGGTCGGCCATCATGGCAGCCTGACCTCGACCACCGCTGCCTTCCTCGCCGCAGCCGCGCCGCGCGACGCCGTCATCAGCGTGGGCCGCGCCAACACCTTCGGGCATCCGCGCGCGGAGGTCGTCGACCGGCTCGCGGCCTCGGGCGCAACGCTCTACCGCACCGACCAGTCCGGACTCACAACCTTCCTGCTGGGCCGAGACGGCGGCATCCAGGCGAAGATCGTCGGCGCCGGCGGCTCATCCGCTGCCTGCCCTGCCGCCGGTTGCTAGACTCGAAGCTATGAGTCCCGACGCACGCCTCGTACCCGCCCTGTTGCTGCTTGCCGGGACGTGCGCCGCGCAGGAGCCGGCCACCTCCCCAACGCAGCCCGTGCAGCAGAGCGTCAACGTCACGACCACCCGTTCCGGGGTCGACATGGGGCCAACCGCGAACACCACGTCCACCCTCAGCGTCGACGACCTGACCCAGTATCCGGCGCTGACGCTCGACGAGCGCCTGCGCCAGCACGCGGGCTTCGAACTCTTTCGCCGGTCGAGCAGTTGGGTCGCCAACCCGACCAGCGAAGGCATCAGCCTGCGCGGACTGGGTTCGACCGCCGCCAGCCGGACGCTCGTGCTGTCGGACTCCGTCCCGCTGAACGATCCCTTCGGCGGCTGGATTCACTGGAACGAGATGCCGCCCGAGACGGTCGAGGCGATCACGCTGGCCTCGGGCGGCGGCTCCGACCTCTACGGTTCGAGCGCGCTCGGCGGCGTCATCGACGTGATTCCCGCCAGACCCGGCCCATTGCTCGGCGACGCCGACCTCGCCGCAGGCTCCGAAGACACGACCGACGACAGCGCGCGCGGCGACCTCCAACACGGCCGCTGGGACGCGCTCGCCGCCGGGCAGAGCTTCCGCACCGACGGCTACACCATCGTCGCGCCCAGCATTCGCGGCGCGGTCGACGTGCCCTCGAACGTCCACTTCCAGAACGGCCGCCTCGTCCTCAGCCGCTCGCTTCCCCGATCCGGCCGCGCCTACCTGATGGGCAACGTGCTGAACGAAGCCCACGGCAACGGCACGCCGCTCCAGACCAACGGCACGCGCCTGTGGCGCTACGCAGCGGGTGACGACTGGACCGCCGGACCGCGCGTGAGCGGGCGCGTACGCGGCTTCGGCAGCGACGAGGCCTACCGCCAGAGCTTTTCGTCCATCACCCCGACGCGTTCGTCTGAATCGCTGACGAGACTGCAGCGAGTCGAAACCCAGGAGTTCGGCGCCTCGGCGGACGCATCCGCCCACCTTTCGCACATCGCGGCGGTCGCCGGCGGCGACCTGCGCGACACCCGCGCGACGGACTTCGAGACCCCCTACACCGCCGGCGCGCCCAACGGCGTGCAGGATGTCTCCGCCCGGCAGCGCTTCTTCGGCGGCTTCGGCGAACTGGTCGCCGAGCACGGCGGCTGGTCAGGCGCCGGCAGCCTGCGCGTGGACGAGGCCGCCAACCTCGCCACCCAGACCGTCGCCCGCGCGACCGCAACCGCCCCGCAGACGACAACCCCGATCTCCGACCGCCACGAGCTCGTCTTCAGCCCTCGCCTCGGCCTCGTCCGCACGCTGCCGCGCGGCTTCGCGCTCCATGCGGCGGGCTTCCGCGCCTTCCGTACGCCGACCATGAACGAGCTCTACCGCACCGGCCAGGTCGGCCAGCAGACGACGCTCGCCAACTCCGCCCTGCTCTCCGAGCGAGCCACCGGCGCCGAGGGCGGCCTGAACTGGAGCCTGCCCTCGAAGCGCGCCGCCGTGCAGGCGACCTACTTCTGGACCGAGATCAACCGGCCCGTCTCGACCGTCCTCCTTTCGAGCACGGCGACGACGCAGACCCTGAAGCGCGAGAACCTCGGCCAGATTCAGAGCCAAGGCGTTGAGCTGGCGGCGCAGCTCCATCCTCTGCGTTCGCTCTCGATCAACCTCGGCTACCAGTACGCGCACGCCGTCGTGACGGCCTTCGCCGCGCAGACGCCCCCGCTCGTCGGCCTCTGGATTCCGCAGGTTCCGCGCCACTCCACCACCGCGCAAGCCCGCTACCGGCGAGGACCGGCGGCGTTCACCCTGGCCGCGCGCGAGAGCGGACACGCCTTCGACGACAGCTCCAACCTCTATGAGCTGCACAGCTTCTTCGTGCTGGACGCCTACGCCGAAAGCCGTGTGGGCCGCCATCTGACCGCCTACGTCTCCGCCCAGAATCTGCTGAACCGCAGCATCGAGACCGCGCGCACGCCGAACCTGACGCTGGGCACGCCCTTCACCGCGCTGGGCGGCCTGCGCCTCCGCTGGGGCGGCCAATAGAGTTCGGGCGCCCCATCCTTCGGCTTCATCGAAGGGTGGGACGTAAGATGGTCAGACAGCATACGTCCCACCCTTCGCAAACGGCGCGAAGGATGGGGCACCCGGCGCCCACCGTATCCCTGCGGCTATCATTTGAACTGATGACGTCCCAACTCAAACACCTGCTTCTGACGACGGTCGAGGATGCCTTCGACCCAAAGTCCTGGAGCGGGATTCCCTACTCCCTGCGCGCCGCGCTGGAGCGCCGCGTGGAGCGGCTGACCGTCTTCCGGCCAGGACCGCCGATGCGGCATCCGGTCGAGGTCGCCAAGCGGCTGATCCTCGGCGGCAACCCGCCGAAGCATCCGCTCTGGATGACCGTGCCCGCGCTGAAGCGGACGGCCAGCGAGGTGCGCGCCGAGATCCAGCGCGTACAGCCGGACGCCGTGCTCTCCATCTCCAGCCAGTGCGTGGCGTATCTCGAACGCCGCGGCTTCGAGCGCGGGCCTGCAACCGCACCGCAAATCTTCATGTTCAGCGACGCCCCGTGGCTCGCCTGGCGGCAGGCCTACGAGCGCTGGGAGCCGATGCCGCGCTGGGCCGCGCGCTATGCCGAAGACGAGGCCCGCGCGGCGCGTGGGCTGGACGGGCTCTGCTTCGGCTCGCAGTGGGCCTGCGGCGAGGCGCTGCGGCTCTACTCGCAGAGCGGCACGCGACGCGATCTGGGACTGAGCGAGCGGCTGCACGTCACCCCGCTCGGCGCCAACTGGACCCCCTCGATCGGCCGCGAGGAGCTGATGGCGCGCGTCCGCGAACGCAGCCGGAGCGATATGCTGGAGCTGCTCTTCGTCGGCCGCGACTGGGAGCGCAAGGGCGGTCCGCTGGCGGTCGAGGTCGCGCGGCAGATGCAGCAGGCAGGCCAGCCGGTGCGGCTGCACCTGGTCGGCTGCCGCCCCAAACTGCCGGAGTCCATGATCTGCGCCAAGCCCGGCGAGGGCGGCTTCGTCACCGTCCACGGCCTGCTGCGCCAGGATGTACCGGAAGAGAGCGCGGCGCTCGAAGAGCTCTTTCTACGTTCGCACTTCCTCGTCGTGCCAACGCTGGCGGAGTGCTACGGCATTGCGTTCGTCGAGGCGCAGGCCTTTGCCCTGCCGCCCGTCTCCCGCGCGGTCGACGCGCTGCCCTCGGTCATCGCCGACGGCGTCACCGGCCTCGTCTTTCCCGACGGCGCCCGCGCCAGCGCCTACGTCGAGCGCATGCTGACGCTCTGGCGCGACCGCGAGGCCTACATCGCGATGGCGGAGACCGCGCGCGCGCGCTTCGAGGCCGACCTGAGCTGGGACCGGACAGCGGACGGGATCGTCACGGCGATGGAGCGGCTACTACCGGGGTCGTGAGTTGCGGGGTGGTGAGCTGCAACAGCAGCGACTCCCACTGATCGCCATACTGCGTCCAGCCGCCCAACCGGCGGACGCTCGCCAGCGCGGCGGCGGATATGCGCTCGCGCAGCGCGGGATCGTCCGCCAGTTGCTGCAGCCGCCCGGCGATCAGGTCCGCCCGGCGAGCCTCCACGATGAAGCCGTCGACGCCGTCCGCGATGGCGTCCGCCGCGCCCGCGTTGGCCGAGCAGATCGGCACGCACCCGCAGGCCATCGACTGCGGAACCACCAGACCGAAGCCGTCCTCGATGCTGGGCAGCACCAGCGCGTGGCTGGCGCTCATCATCGCCGGCAGCTCCGACTGCGGCAGCGCGCCCAGCCACTCCACCCCATCCTGCGGCAGCGTGGCGAGCAGCGCCTTCACCTCCTGCGCGATCCAGCCGACGATGCGCAGCCGCTTGTTCGGATGGCGCAGAGCGGCAAACGCCTGCAACAGGTACGGTATGCCCTTGCGCAGCGCAACACCGCCGACGTAGAGCACCTCGAAGCGGTCGACAGGCGGCGCGCCCCGCGGGCTGAAGCTCTCCAGCCGCACGCCGTAGGGGATGGCGTGAACCTTCTCCGGCGCATGGCCGCGTTCGAGAAAGCTGCGCCGCGCGGCCAGCGACGGCACCACGATCGCATCCGCCAGATCGTAGATCGCCAGCTCCCGGCTCACGGTGCGCTGCGCGTCCGGCCGAAAGGGCTGCTTCCAGATGCGATGCTCCTGCTCGACGATCTCCGCCTGATGAACGCGGTGCGTCGAGCCGCGATCGCAGATGAACCTTCCGCCCCGGCTCCTCGCCACCCGGCCATTCTCGAGCCCCGTGCCCGAGAGCGCGATCAGCGCGTCGCACGCGGGCATCCGCCGGGCCGTCCAACTGTCGAAGGACGTGCCGAGCAGCCGGTCGAGATAGACGTCGACCGCCGGCGGCAGCCCCGGCACGCGCCCCAGCACAAACTGCGTGGCGTGTACCCAGGGAAAGGTCTCCACCAGCTCGCGCGGAATCCCCTCACGCCGCAGCCGCCGCCAGGGAAAGGTGCTGTAGATCCGCTCCAGGTGTCCGCGACGGAGGAGTTCGCGGGCCAGTTCGAAATGATGGAAGACTCCGAAGGTGGCTTGAACGATCTTCATGGGTACGTGTGGGTTGAGTATAACCGTCGCATGAGCCTAGACAGCCGGCCCGACCGGCAGCGTCACTTCGAAGCTCGTCCCGCGCTCCGGCCCCTCCGTGTGGCTGACGACGCGGATCGCGCCGCCATGCTTGCGGACGATATTCTCCGACACCCACAGGCCGAGTCCCGTGCCGGTGCCCTCCTTCGTCGTGAAGAACGGCTCGAAGATGCGGTTCAGGTTCTCCGGCCGGATGCCCGAGCCATTGTCCGTGGCGCGCAGCAGCACCATCGGCTGCGCGCCGGGAACGTTCGCATCCGGCGGCAGGAGCGCGGTTTCGAGCCGCAGAATCCCCTCGCCGCCCATCGCGTCGTAGGCGTTCACCAGCAGGTTCGAGATCACCTGCCGGATCTCGCCCTTGACGCCGATCATCTCGAGTTTGCCCGGGTGGTAGTCGCGCTCGATCTCCACATGTCGCGCCTGAAAGCGCTTCAGGTAGATCTGCAGCGTGCTCTCAACGGATTCGTTCAGGTCGAAGGTGATCGGGCCGGTGAGTTCGCGGTAGAAGCCCAGCGATTGCCGCGCGATGTGCGTCAGCCGCGAAAGCTCCGACAGCGCCTCCTGCACATAGCCCTTCAGCGTCGGCGTAATCTCGGGCGAGGTGTCGATCAGGTACATCAGGTTCGTGATCGACTCCAGCGGATTGTTGATCTCATGCGCGATGGCGGCTGAAAGGCGGCCCGCCGCGGCGAGCTTCTCGCTCTGCACCAGCGCCTTCTGCGCGGCCTGCTGCGCGGTGTAGAGGCTCGCATTCTGCAGCGCCAGCGCGGCGCGATCGGCGAGATTCTCGGCCAGCGAGAGGTTCGAGGCGAGGTAGACACGCCGCGCATCGAGCAGTTGAAAGACCAGCGCGCCCAGGCGTTTGCGCCCAACCTGCAACGGCACAATCAGCGTTGCGCTGTCGATCATGCGGGATACGCCCGTCTCCGCAACCTCGCGCGCCAGCGGCTCCAGCTCCGGCGGCAAAGGCAGAGAGCTATCGACATCGGCCGGCGCGGTGAGATCTTCATTGGCCGCGCCCCCGTGCAGCAGTACGTAGCACCGGTCGGCGAAGAGCGGCTGAAAGACCGTCTCAATGCTCCGGAGCGTCTCCTCATAGTTCAGCGAGGCGACCAGCCGCGAGCTGACCTGGGCCTGAAAACGCAGCGTCTTCTCGGAGTCGTACGTGCGCATGAGCGCGTTGACGAGCGAAAGCAGTTCGCTGGGATGCACCGGCTGCGCCACATAGGCGTCCGCGCCGCCCGAGAAGCCGGACGCCCGCAGCACCGGGTCCGCGAAGCTGGCCGAGACCTGCAGCACCGGCATGGACGCGGTCGCCGGCGCGCTCTTGATCCGCCGGCAGACGTCGTAGCCGGACATATCCGGCAGCTTGACGTCGAGGATGACCAGTTCAATGCGATCGCTCCCTGGCGCCTCCAGGGCGCGCAGCGCCTCCGTACCCGTGCCCGCCTCGATCACCGTGAAACCGGCGCTTTCGAGGATGCGGCGCATGGCGTAACGCTGCTCTTCGGTGTCGTCGACGTACAGAATTCTGCGGTTCCGTGGCTGAATCATCCCTGGGGCCGCCTGTGATGCATGTTACATAAACCTACTTGAAGGAGCGCGCGTTCGAGCTGCGCGTTCAACTCGTCCTGTTCGATCTGGATGTCGCCGCCGGCGTTCAGCGCCGTCGCGCGTTTGGACAGGATGGTCAGTCCGAGCGCCTCGAAGGCACGCCGCTCCTCCTCCGAAAGCGTCATCGAGGTATGCAGAACGATCGGAAGATCGCGCGTCTGCGGCTGCGCGCGCAGTTGTCGAGCCACCTCCGTGCCGGACATGCCGGGCATGACAAGGTCCAGAAAAAGCAGGCTGGGCGGGTTGTTCCGGATCGCCTCCAGCGCGGCCTGCCCCGTGGCTGCCTCGTGAATCTCCGCCGTGGTGTAGCCCGAAAGCGTACGCCGCAGCAGGTAGCGGGAGACCTCGTCGTCATCCACCATCAGGATGTGCGGCAACGGCGCGGCGGACTCCGACGCGGAGGTCTCGGAGCTTGAGGCGCTCACCAGCGCAGGCAGGATCAGACGGAAGGTCGAGCCTACGCCGACCTGCGAGGTGAAGTCGACATGGCCGCCCAGCAACTCCGCCAGACTGCGCGAGAGCGGCAGCCCCAGGCCGCTTCCTTTCTGCCGATGGTGGCTCGGCGAATCCACCTGCCCCCACTCCTGCATCACCATCTCGGTGTGTTCGGGCGCGATGCCGATGCCGGTATCCGCGACCGAGAAGACGACGCAACCCATATTCCCGGACAACGGCGCGCCGGCGGGCGGGGGAATCTCCTCCGCCGTGACCGTCACCGTGCCGCGCTCCGTGAACTTCAGCGCGTTCGAGACGAAGTTGCGCAGAATCTGCGCGATCTTGCCCTCGTCGCTGCGCAGCATCATCGGCCGGACCGGAATCTCGAAGTGCAGCTTGACGTTTTCGTTCAGCGCCAGCGGCCGGAACATGCCGCGCAGACCGGCGAAGATGTCGGCCACCGTGAACACGGTCAGCTTGATGCTGGTCTTGCCCGCCTCGATCTTGGCTACATCGAGCAGGTCGTTCACCATCTCGCTCAGATTCTGGGCCGAACGCAGGATGAACTGCACCTGCTTGTCCTGCTCCGCGTTCAAATCCCCGTCCGTATGCGCCAGCAGCAGGCGCGAGAGCGAGACGATGGAGTTCAACGGCGTGCGCAGCTCATGCGTGACGCCGGACAGGAAACGCGTCTTCATCTCCGACGCCGCCTGCACGGCCTGCGCCTTGTCCTCCAGCTCCGCGTAGAGCACCAGCACGCCGCGATTGGTCTCCTCCAACTCCTCATTCAGCGTCTGCAACTCGATCTCGCGCGTGCGCAGGTCGCCCAGCAGCGTCATCAGCTCGCGATTCTGGTCAGACAGACCCACGACCGAGCCCGAGGCAGACTGCGCCAGCTCGGCGGCGATCTTCGAGATCGCGGGCGGCGCGGGCGCATGGCGCGGCAGCCGCTTGATCAGCACCGCCGTCGTGCCCGTGGCGCCGGTCGTCAGATCGAAGTCGTCGAGCAGACGCCGCGCGCCGACCAGCCCCATGCCCATGCCGGTCGTCGACTTATAGGTGCCGCCCCAGATCGAGTCCAGATGCGGGATGCCACTCCCTTTGTCCGCGATGACGATGCGCAGGCTCGGCCTTTGGCTCTGCTCCTCGGGATCGAGAAAATACTCCGCGCGTCCGCCGCCCGCATATTCGAACGCATTGCGCGCGATCTCCGAGACCGCCGTGGCGATGCGCGTCTGATCCTGCAGGTCGAAGCCCAGGATGGCGGCGATCTGCTTGGCTCGCTGACGGGCGACCAGAAAATCGGTCTCCTGCGTCATCTGCACGGTGAGCAGACTGCGCGAGGCGGCGGTCTTGGCGATGGACGACTTAGCCATGAGCCACCCCTGTCAGCCGACTGACCAGGATCGTCGCGTCGTCGCGACCGCGGATCGCATCGCGATAGAGCACGCCGGCGATGGTCGCGGGGGCGCCATGCACCAGCCGGGGATACTGACTCATCTTCCAGTGGGTCGAAAGCCCGTCCGAGTGCATGATGAGCAGCGTACCCGGATCGAACGGGTATTGAAACTCCTGCAGGCGGCGCATCTGGTGGCCCAGCGTTCCGTTATGCGAGACCATCGACCGCGTCGTGTTATCGAGCGCCACCAGCACGCAACTGATGTTGCCGATGCCGCAGCAGGTCGCCACCCGCGTCGCGCGATCCACCGCGACGATGGCGATGGCCGCCCCGCGCGTGGCGTGCATGGGGCCGTGCATCTGCTGCAGCAGCTCGGCGAGGCCGATCCCCGGCCGCGTCTCGAGCCCCTGCAGGAAGAGCTGCGTCGCCAAGCTCGATGCCTCGTTCGCCAGAATCCCGTGGCCCAGGCCGTCGACCAACAGGTAGAGGTCGCGCCCGGAGACGGTGCGCGTGGCCCACGAGTCGCCGTTCACGCTCTCTCCCAGCAGCGCCGTACACAGAACCACCGTATCGTCGCCTCTGGAGAGAGAAGCGGCCGGCGACACGGAGGCCGCGGCGACGACCCCCTTGCCCAGTTCGGAGAAGATGCCAAAGCTCTGCGCCTGTCGCTGCGACGCGCCCAGCCCCAGCCCCGGCGTCGAGCCCGTGCTGTAGCCATCCAACTGCGCACGTTCGATGCTGGCGATGCCGGGTCCCTTGTCGATCGCGACGATTTGAATCGCGTCCGATCGCGCTCCGTCGCGCGAGGGCGAGGCGCTCAGCAGAATCTGCCCATGCGTGGCGTGCTGCAGGATATTGTTCGCCAGCTCGGCGACGACGATCTCGGCCCGCGCGACAGTCTCCTCGTCGAAGCCCAGCCGCTCGCCCAGCCGATGCACGGCGCGCCGGGCCGCCGCCACCTGCGTCGGGTGTTCGATGGGGTGTGATTCGGACTGCCTTAGCGGCTCCATTTCGCGATCGTTACCGTGGTCCCTTCTCCGACCTTGGATGCAATCTGGAACTCATCCATCAGCCTGCGGGTTCCACTGAGTCCAAGTCCCATGCCCTTGCCCGAGGTCCAGCCGTCCGTCATCGCGCGCTCCAGATCCGGTATGCCCGGTCCCTCGTCCGTGAAGGTGAGGCGAACCCCCGTCCGCGCGTCCCGGACCATATCGACGCGCACCTCGCCGCCCAGTCCATAGTCCAGCGTATTGCGCGCAATCTCGCTCGCCGCCGTCACCAGCTTGGTCTGGTCGACGAGGCCGAGTTTGCTCGCAATCGCAATCTTTCGAACCGCTGTACGCACCAGTACGATATCCTCGGGCTGGCGAATTTGCAGCACGTCACTCTGGAGGATTTCCATCTTCCTCCATATTTGCGTCCTTGAGCACTTCCAGGCCGGCCAGCTCCGCCTCCCTGCGCAGGATCTGCATGCCGCGCTCGACCGACAGCGCGGTGCGGATGCCCGGCAGCTCCAGACCAAGCTCCACCAGCGTGATCGCCACCGCCGGCTGCATCCCGACCACCACCGTCTCCGCATCCAGAATGCGCGAGACCGAGGCGATATTGCCCAGCATGCGCCCAATAAACGAGTCGACGATTTCGAGGCCCGAGATGTCGATCAGCACGCCGCGCGAGCCGAAGCGCACGATCCGCTCCGTGAGATCGTCCTGCAGCTTCATGGCCAGCCGGTCATGCATGTCCACCTGAACGGTGATCAGCAGAAACTCTCCCATTCGTAATATGGGTATGTGTTCCATCGTGTCCCCTGTCGCTACTTAACCGCTGTGATCGAGGAGCGCTTGGCCAGGGCAAAGCCCGTACGCTGCAGCGCGATCTTGAAGGCGTCGGCCAGCGAGGCCTTCGTGACGACATCGCCCAGCTCCACGCCCAGATGAACGATCGTCTGCGCGATCTGCGGACGGATGCCGGAGATGATGCACTCCGCGCCCATCAGCCGCGCGGCCGTGACGGTCTTCAGCAGATGCTGCGCCGTCAGCGTGTCCACCGTCGGTACGCCGGTGATGTCGATGATGGCGATCTCCGAACCCGTCTCGACGATGCGCTCAAGCAGCGACTCCATGATCGTCTGGGTGCGCGAGCTGTCGAGCGTGCCGATAATCGGCAGGGCGAGCACGCCATCCCACAGCTTGACGACCGGCGTGGAGAGTTCGAGCATCTCCTGCTGCTGGCGCAGGATGATACCCTCACGCGCCTTCTGGTGCGACTCCGTCACATACAGGCCAAGGCGGTCGAGCAGCAGGCTGGAGTTCCAGACCTCGTCGATCTGCGCGGTGACGTCGTTCGTGCTGGTGCGGATCGCCTCGAAGAGCGGACGCTTGAACGAGAAGATGAACGTCGCCGTCTCGCTGGGCGAAAAGCCAAGCTGCGCGCGGTCGCCGGTGATGCTGTCGAGAAAGCGGCGCATCTCGCGGGAGATCGTGGAGCTGGAGTAATCGGTCGAGTCGCCCTCGGCGACGGTCTGCTGCAGCAGTTGGATGAACTCCGCAGACTGCCGCTTGAGGTCGCTGTCGGCGATCAGGTTGCGCACGTTTCCGCTGCGGCGCTGCTCGGCCAGCCAGGCTTCGAGAAGCGAGGACTCTTGACTGCGAAGAAGATGGGACAAAGTAACTGTGCTCAAGGAGTGGCCTCTGGGGGCCGCAAACGATCTATCTGCGGCAGTGTGATTATGTCATATCCCGCACACATACATCGGCCACGCAGACGACGATGCCGCTCGAAGGTCGAGCGGCATCGTACGGCTGGGAGAGTGATGGCTTAGAACTCGATACGCCCGCTGAGCTGTACTGATTTGCGAGGTGCGGCGGTGTTTGCCGTTACCTGCCCGAAGTTTGCGTTGCCGACCGCGGTGCTGGCGACGGCAAACCACGTGTGATTGGTGACGTTATACCACTCCGCGCGGATATTGAACCGGGAAGACTCGGTCAGGTGCAGCGGGAAGCTGCGAACCAGAGCCAGGTCGAGCTGGTAGTTGCCCGGGCCGTAAAGGTTATACGGCGCCGTGCGGGGCGAGTTGCCGATGGTGTACGCAGGTACGGTGGCGGTATTGAGAACCGTCGTCTGACCTGAGGGAGCCACGGGGTTGATGAAGGGTCCGGTCGGCGTCGTGGTCGTGCTGGCGACGCTGGGAACGATGAAGTAAGACGCAGGGTTGTTGGTCTGGTTGTAGGTAGCGGTCGTCACTCCCTTGCCCCACTTGCCGTTCTGGCGAGCGCCGCCGGCGAAGCTGGGGTTGAGCGTCGGTTCGCAGGTGGAGACCGCAGGATTGGTCTGGCAGGCCGAACCGGTAATCGCCAGCGGCGAACCGGAGAAGGCCTGGAAGATGCCCGACAGCTTGTACCCGCCGAGGACCGCACGCTCATAGCGGTTGCCGTTGAGCACGTTCGAGCCGAACGGCAGGTTCCATACGCTGGTCACCACGACGTGGTGGGGCTGGTTGGAAGTGGAGACGGTACGCTCGATGCGGTCCTGAGCATAGGAAAGATTGGGATTGTTGACGATCTCTCCCGCCGGGATGGCGTAGCCGGTGCGGAAGGTGCCGCCATCGTCGATCGAGCGCGACCAGGTGTAGTTCGCCATGAACGTGAGGCCATGCGACGGACGCATATTCAACGACGCCTGCAGCGCGTGGTAGTTGGAGTTGGCGACATAGCCGAAGGTGTCGCTGACCGTGTGGAACGGGAACGGCTTCAGCAACTGGCTGAGCGGCTGGCTGGTGTTGAAGGTGCTGGTGTACGAGGGGCAGACGTTGACATTGGCCGCGCAATACGTCGTCAACGCGGCGCCGGTGAGAGCGAGGTTCGAGCCGAGCGTGAGCGCGTACTTCGGATCGAGCTGGTCGGAGTAGTAGCCGCGCGGGTTGCCGCCGTCGGTGGGCAGGAAGTGGCCCTGGGAACCGACGTAGGTGATGGTCGAGGCGATCGCCTGCGTCCACTGGTGCTGGAAGCCCAGGGTCCAGTTGATGAACTCGGGAGCGCGGCCGCCGAGGTAAGGATCGTCGTAGCCCATCGACGACGGCGTGCCGGTGTAACCGGTGGCCGTGGTGTAGCCTGTGCCGAAGCCGTTGCCCGAAGCCGCGCCGCTGGCCGGCGCCGCCGTGGGAACCGCGCCGTTGGTTCCGGTAAGCGGCGCCGTGCTGAGCAGCGAGCCGTTCGACGAGGCGCTCAAAGCGCTCGAGAATCCAAGCGTTCCGAGACTGGAGGCCGAACCGCCTACCGCGCCGCCGTGCGTGAACATGACGCCGTAGCTGGCGTGAATGACCGTCTTCGGCTCAATCTGATAGGCCAGTCCGAGACGTGGACCGAAGTTCTTCATGTAGTTATGTACGGGCGAGTCGCAGTTGCAGGTATTTGCGCCGTTTCCAGTGAACTGCAGAGCTCCGGGTACGCCGGTAACGGGGTTGGCGAGGGTCGGGTTGAAGAAGCTGCCGGCGTCGTGGACCTCCCGGATCGATGGGAAGTAGTCGTAGCGCAGGCCCAGATCGAGCGTCAGCTTCGAGTTCACCTTCCAGTTGTCCTGGATGTAGGGCGAGATCGGACGGAAGCGCGCGCCGAAGATCTGCTGCAGGTACTGGGTGTAGCTCGCCTTATCGATCTGACCGACGAGGAAGCTGGCATAGGAGAGACCGGAGCTGGCCAGCGCGGCGTACTTCGGCGCGGTATTGCTGGACGCCGTGATACCGGCCGTCTCCGTGACGGCGTTGGCGAGTGTCAACGGCGTGGTGCCGCCGGTGGCGTTGTTGACGTTGTACAGCATCCAGGCGATCTGGGCGCCGAGAGTGAAGGTATGCGCTCCCTTGACCCACTGGACGTTGTCGACCAGCGTGTAGTTCTGCGCAATGGTGACGCCCGGAGTCGTACCGGCCCAATTGGTCGGCGCGTCCGTACCCGCGAAGGTCGTGATGGGGAAGGCGGCCTGCGCGGCGCCGGCAGGCAGATTGGTGAGTCCGAGCGACGAGGCCGAATAGGCGGGAAGCTCATCCGTGTCGTAGGTCGGTCCGTTGTAGCGGGCATAGCCGTACTTGATCTGGTTGACCAGATGCGGGGTAAAGATGTGCGTCTCTTCGACGATGCCGACAGCCGTCTTCGGGGTGAAGGCCTGGCCGTAGTTATAGGGGATCGGTCCGACGTTGCGGCCCGCGGTCGTCTGAGCCGCAGGCGTGGAGCTGGCCTGGCGGCCAATGGCGGCCACCATCGTCACCGTGTCTGCCGCGCTGATGTTGTAGTCGATACGGTCCGTCGTCGACCAGTTGACGAGGCCGTTCTTGTTGGGTGCGATGTAATTGTTCAGCAGACCCGCGCTGTTGGGCACGGAGGGCAGAAACTGCTGCATGTTCACCGCGACGGCCGAAAACTGGCTCGCGGGAATGACGTTGATCGCGGCGCCGGTGGCGACGGGTCCGCCGCCGGGGCCGGCCGTTCCGCTGTAGCCGTACCCATACTGATAGCGGCAAGGGCCGTTGGTGCTGTGCGAGGTGCAGGCCGTCTGGGTCGAGGGATCGTAGATATTCACGCCGGTGGCGCTGAAGTCGCCGCCACGCTCAGCGAGAGTCGGGAAGGTCATCGGCGTGGGCGTGGTGTTCGCGTAGCGGAAGCCGTTGTAGTTTCCGTAGAAGAAGAGCTTATCCTTGAAGCGTCCGAACGGTACGAGCGGACCGCTCAGGTTGATGCCGAACTCGTTGCTGTTTTCGCTCGGCTTCTTGACAAGGCCGGTGACGGGATTGGGGGCTGAGCCGAAGAAGCCCCAGGTGTCGAGCGCGGTGTTGCGGAAAAACTCGTAGACGGAGCCGTGGTACTTCGATCCGCCCTGCTTGATGGTGTAGTTCTGAATGCCCTGGCCCTCATAGATGGCCGAGTATCCGCTGGTCTGCACCTGAAGCTGATCGACCGCGTCGACCGAGATGGCCGTCCAAACGTAACGCGGGTCGCCGTTGCCGCCCGCGCGCACAAAGGCGACGCCGTCGACATACACATCCGAGACCGCGCCCTTGCTGCCCGATCCGTTGACGATGCCGGTGTTGGTGGTGGCATTGCCGGTGGTGTTGTTGCCCTGCACGCCTGGCATCAGGAAGGCGAAGTCCGTTGCCCGGCGCTGATCCGGCTGGCCGTAGGCGCCCATCTCGATCGGCAGAGCGGAGTACATATCGCTCTCCATCGTCGAGCCCAGGGTGGCGTTGGTGGTCTCAAGCTGCGGCGGCGCCGCGCTGATCGTCACCGACTCGGTCGTCTCGCCGAGCGTGAGGCTTACATTGACCACCGCCGTCTCCAGCGCATTGACGGTGACATTCTGCTGCTTGGTGGTCTTGAAGCCCGGGGCGCTGACCTCGACCGTGTAGATATCGGCATCGAGCGCCGGAACCGTGTAGTCGCCCGCGGAGGTCGTGGTGCTGGTGATCTTCGTGCCGCGCGTGGTGGAGGTGGCGACGACGGTGGCGGACGAAACAACCGCTCCGGTTCCGTCCAGGACGGAACCCTTGATCTGGCCCTTGCCGGAGAGTTGCGCGCTGGCGACGGAAGCGCACAGGAAGAAGATGGCGGCAACCCCGAGAAAGAGGTTGCGAAGAGTCTGCGAAGCGGACCGAATGCCGGGTCGCAGGACATTGCTGATGAAGGTAAGGTACATGATTTGAAGCCTCGCGTAAGGGTTGCAGACGTTCGTGGGCGCGCATGGAAGCCGCGCTCTCATCAAACTGGATGGTCGGACCACCCAGCCGCGAATGCAACTCTGATCCACTGGATGGACCACTGTCAAGTGATTTGCCACAAAAGTTGCGCGACGAAATACCGTTAGCGTTTACTTTCGGGAAAAAATTCAAGTCCCAAATAGAACGGCCGACGCAACTTCGCCCGCCCTCGAAGCGAGGCGCGGGCGAAGTTGCGTCGGCACGAGTAGCCGGTAACTGTCTACGGAAGCTGTGGCGTGGAGAGCAACGGCGTACGAACAGGCCGCGCCAGACCGACAAACTCCGTCAGCGTGTTGCTGCCGAAGTTGCTCACCCAGATGTCGCCGCTGGGGGCGATCGCGAGCGCGTAGGCCTCAAGCAGGCCCGCGTCCGCGCCGAAGCCTCCCGAGGGTGAGAGCGCCGCGCCGGGACTCGATGTGGTCGAACCAGCCAGCTCCGTAATGTAGGTCTGACGGAAGTTTGCCACCCACACCGTTCCCGCGCCGTCGATGGCGACCGACTGGGGGTGATTCAGCGAACCGCTTGCCGTATAGCCGGTCGAGACCACCGTGCCGCAGCTATTGATCTGCGAGACGCTGTCGCCGTAGAAATTTGCCACCCAGACGTTATTCTGCTGGTCCACCGCCACGGCCGAGGCGCCGGTGCAGCAGGTGTAGTTGGTGAAGCTGCTGCCGTCGGGCGCGACCTTGGTCACGGTATTGCTGCTCTGGTTGGCGATCCATCCGTAGTGGTTGCCGTCGATCGCGACCGCCACAGGGAAGGCGAAGAGCGGCGTCGTATAGCCAGACGCGCCCGAAAGCGGCGTACCGGTATTCGAGAGCAGCGTCAGGTGCGAGTTGCCGTAGTCCACCACCCAGGACGTCGTATTCACATCGATCGCCACGGCGATGGGGTAGTTCAGACCACCGGCCGAGTACCCGTTCGAACCCGCCTGCGAGGCGCCCGCCTTGTTCAGCACCGAGACCGAACCGAAGGAGGAGTTGACCGCGTAGGGGCTCTGCTCGTTCGGGATCCAGGCGTTATCGTTCGCGTCGACGGCGAGGCCGTAGGAGTTGTCCAGCCCCAAACCCGTAACGCCCGACGGATAGAGCGGCGCGCCGATCGGCGAGAAGGCCGACGCCACGTTGAAGTAGTTGGCCACGCGCACGTTGCCCGCCGAATCGATGCCCAGGCCGGAGGGGCTGTTCATGCCGCCGCCCGAGTAGGTGATCGTCATGGTCCAGTCCGCCGGCGCGGCCGCGAGCACGGGCGAAAACGCCGTGCTGACCAGCGACTGCGTGTAGCGCGTCGCAATGCTCGTGCCGGGGTTGCGCGCGAGGTTGAAGGCCGCATC
This sequence comes from Granulicella rosea, assembly GCF_900188085.1. GTDB lineage: Bacteria > Acidobacteriota > Terriglobia > Terriglobales > Acidobacteriaceae > Edaphobacter > Edaphobacter rosea. The sequence continues at coordinate 202,068 of NZ_FZOU01000005.1, read as the reverse complement.
GAGCGTATTCGTCGGCGCAACGCCGGGGCTGTTCGCGGTCAGCGTGTAGAGCTGGCTGCATCCTGTAGCGGCCGTGCCCGAGGTGCAGGCGTTCAGCAGGTTGGCGACGCTGTCGATGCGCGGCGCGGGCGAGACGCCATTGGTGGGAAAGGTCGAGCCGGGCGATGTGCCGAGCGCGGGGTTCGCCAGGTTGATGGCGGTTGCGAAGGCGTTGGCGATGCCGGTGACATTGGTCGAGGTCGCCCCCACCACCCCGCCCGCGGCCATGAACTGCGAGAGCGCGTACGCCGCCGCGACCGTCGTCACCTCGTTCACGACGACAGCTTCTCCCGCTGTCTGCTGGTTGCACGCGCCGAGCGCGGTCATCAGCACGATGCCGGAGTTGGCCGCGGCCGAACCGGCCTGGCCGCCACGCGAGACCACGTAGAGCTGCGAGTTGGTCGCCGGGCAGGTGTAGCCGGCGGGGATCGAAGCCGCGCCCGTGCTGGCGGTTGTCACCGCCGAGGCCAGCGCCGTCGGCGCGGAGCCGAGACCGGTCATGCCCGCCGCGTAGAGCTGGACCGATGCGCCCGTGATGGGCTGCACGCCGGCGAGCACCTTCACGCTCATCGCGACGCCGGTCAGCGTGCCGGTCGCGACGGGCGTGGCGGGCGCGGTCACCGGAGCCACGGTCGGCGTACAGGCCGGGGTCACCGGCGTACCGGCCGTGCCGGATGTGCCGCATCCGGCGAGTGAGAGAGCCAGTGAGCAGGTGACGGCGGCGAGCGCGCCGCGGAGACGGAGTACGGGAAGAGCCGGGAGTTGCACGTGAGACCTCGACAGGAAGCTAGCCTGCGCGTGCCCGTTGGCGGCGCGCGTCAGTTGCGGCGATAGGGCTTGGTCAGATTATCCAGATTCACGGCGGAAAGAAAGGCCTGCAGGTCGCCGTTAAGCTGTTTTCTTGCAATATCTACCGGAAGGGTGGTGTCGATCGTCTCCACCTTCAGCAGGATCGGGATGGGCCGGCTCGCCTCCTGGCTGAGCAGCGTCTTCGGATCAGGACGGCTGTAGACGAATCCGAAGTTCATCTGCGCGGCGGAGTGCTCGCCGCAGGTCGAGCCGTTGCAGAGCGTCGTCGCCTCGAGAAACTGCGTCGCGCCGTCGTTGTAGAACGAGGTATGGAAGGCGACGGGATCGCTGCCCGCGGTCGGAAAGACAGTCTCCCCCTGCCACAGCGGATCCTCGCCGCGAGCGGAGTGGCAGATGAGCGTATCGTGCGAGCCCAGCACGGGCGAGACGCCGATCGAGACATGACTGCCTTCGCCGCTGACCGGCGCATACTCCGCCCAATGGAAGAGCAGCGCGCCGCCGATCAGATTCTCATTCCACCGGCGCACGAGGTGGAAGCCGCCGGCGGTCTCCGGAAACGCGCCCAGCGCGCTCTCATCCGCCAACAGAGCGGCGTTGGGACGCTGCGCCTCCATGCGCCGCACGACGATGAAGCAGGAGAAGATCGTAAAGACCGCCATGGCCGCCAGCCGCAGATTCACGCCGCGGGACGGAGCATCGCTCGCAGGCGCGAGCGGCAGAGCCAGCACGGAGGTCTGCTCCGTCTCGCCGCGATCAAGACTGGCCTTCGCGCCCAGCCGCTGGATGGCCGTGAACAACATCATGCAGGCGATCAGAAAAAGCGCTGCCCCGATGAGGTAGTCGGCGTTCTCCGCCTTATCCTGCAGCGACGGAACATGCAGCGCCAGCAGGTAATAGAGCACCAGCGTGCAAAGTCTGACGAAGTTGAACACGTACCCCAGGAAGACCGCGCCCAGCACCACCAGCACATGCGCGCGCCAGCGGAAGCGGTACAGGTAGCCCGCGATCAGCGCGATGAAACCCATCGTCACGGCGCCGCGAATGCCGTTGCAGCCCGGCGCGATGAACATGCCGAAGTTGGGCGTGAACATCAGCCGCATCCGGTCCGCCGTGAGCGGCTGGCCCAGCGCCATGGCGAAGCCGCGCGCGATATGCGCCGAGGCGCGCTGCAGCGGCAGATCCACATAGACGTTGAAGATGTGCGGAATGGGATTGACGAACCAGAGCAGAATGATCGGAAACAGCGACGCGCGAAACAGCCGCCGCCCGCCGAAGAGCAGAACCGCGCCCGCGCCGTATGCAAAGGCAACCAGCGAATGAGGCGGAAAATAGATGGTCCATGAGGGCGACAGCACCAGCATCAGGACCGACTGGTTGCGGATCGCGACCGCGACGGCGGTGATCGCGAGGATCGCGAGTCCCCACCAGGTTCCGTCCATCTCCCACCGCAGCGAACGCCACACCCGCAGGATGAGCAGGAAGCTGACCGCGGGCACGACCATGCCGATGGATTTGAGCGCATCGGTCGTCCATAGACCCCACAGCGCCTGCGCGGTCGGCCAGATGGACGCGACTCCCAGCACCGTGAGCAGAGCCGCTGCTCCGGCCGCGAACGCGGGAGATAGAGCGCCGGTCCGCGTCAGGGCTGGGGGTAAGGCTTTAGCGGTAGAGAAGGTCGACATGTGCAGTCCGTCGCGGAGACGGATGGCCGGAGCAAGCCCGGCCCATCCGCTCGGGCGACGCTCCGGTTACTTGCCGGCGTTGCGGCGCGCGCGGATGCGAGCACGGGCGGCGGAGACGAATGCGCCTGCGGAGCCGACCAGGGCAAGAACCACGGTGGGGTTCTCGGGCGAGTTGTCGCAGCCGGTCTGCGCATGGAGAGGAGCGGCGACGACAAGCAACAGGGCAACCGCAAGAAGGGTAAATGAAGAAATTTTCATGTGTCGGGCCTCCACCGGAAGTTACCTCACCCAAAACCTCTTGTCAATGGATCGAGACGAGTCCTCCCAGATCGGACCGCGACGGAATCTCCTTCAACGTTTACTGCATTCGAAAACAAAAAAACTTGGAAATCTCTTTCCAAAGATGGTTCAGCCCGCGTAGACTTGGGCGGCTTGAGAGGTAGAACCACTGACGGCTCGAAAAACTCAGTGATGGCGCGGGGCGAAGAGACGAAACGGTCTACCGATCCGACGCAGCCCGCAGGTGACCCGGTCGGCGGAGAGATCGCTTAGCTCTCCCAAATCTCAACAAATACGCAACAATGGAGTCCCAAGTTATGAACCGTTTCAATCCTCTCGACACGCAGAACCGCATGACCTTCTGCTCGAAGCTGGCGTTGGCCCTGGCCGCGGCAGCGATCGCCGTATTTCCGGTGGGTTGCGGCATTGGTCCGATCAGCACCGTTAGCGATGCATCCCCGGTGCTGGGCGACGCGTTGCAGGGCGGCGTCCACGGCGGACAGCAGCCTGTCTCCAGCGCCTCCATCCAGCTTTGGGCCGTCGGCGCGACCGGCTATGGCTCGGCTGCCTCGAAGCTCGGCTCGGCCGTCACGACCAACGCGACCGGCGGCTTCACCCTTGGCAGCTACACCTGCCCCAGCAGCTCCGCGCTGACCTACATCACCGCCTCCGGTGGAAACCCCGGACTGGGCGGCTCGACCACCAACTCGTCCATTCAACTGATGGCCGCGCTCGGAGCCTGCGGCAATCTGTCGCCCTCCACCTTCATCAACATCAACGAGGTCACCACGGTGGCCGCCGCCTTTGCGCTCGGACAGTACTTCACCCCGACCTTCGGCACGGCCAGCACGGACAGCTTCGGCGCGCCGAGCACGACGCAGGGTCAGGTCGGCATCACCAACGCCTTCGGAACGGTGAACAACCTCGTGAGCTTTTCCAGCGGCAACGCCGTGACGAGCGCCACCCTCACCAACGCCGGCTTCACCGTCACGACGACGCCGGAGGCGACCAAGCTGTACACCATCGCCAACATCATCGCCGCGTGCGTCAACTCCGACGGCACCGCCAGCTCGCCCTGCCCCACGCTCTTCGCCGACGTCGTGCCAACCGGCAAGACCGCGCCGACCGACACCCTGCAGGCCGCGGTTTACATGAGCCTGAACCCGACTAGCACGAACGCCAACGGATCGGCCAACAATCTGGCCGCGCTCTTCAACCTGACCAGCTCGACGCCTCCGTTCGTCGGCGGCACACAGCCCTCCGACTGGACGCTCGGCATCCTCTACACCGGTTCGACGAGCACGATCCTGGCGCAGCCGCTCGGCCTCGCCATCGACGCAGGCGGCAATGTCTGGGTCGCCAGCGGCACGACGACCTCCATGCTGAGCGAGCTGAGCCCAACCGGCAGCCCGCTGGCCAGCGTCACCACCATCGGCGGTCTGGCCATGGCCTCGCTGAGCCCGCGCAACATCGCCATCGACACCAACGGCAACTCCTGGATCACGACCAGCTCCAGCTCCGCGTACGTCTTCGAGTACGTCCCCGGCGGCACCAGCCCCGCGCCGATCGGCCTCGGCAAGAGCTCCTTCGGCATCGCCATCGACGGCAACAACAACGTATACGTCGGCGAGTCCAGCTCGTCCGCCGGATTCGAGTTCGGCGAGTTCGTCGGCGGCGTCCTGAACGCCACCAACGAGGTCCGCTTCCCGACCGTGGGCCAGGCCACCGTCTGCACGGCCAGCTGCACCAACAGCACGCTCGAGCCGCAGTTCATGGCCATCGACACCGCGACCCCGGCGAATCTCTGGGCTTCGAGCGGCACCGTCTTGACCAGCTCCACCTACGTCTACCAGCTCTCGAACATCGACCTCAGCTCCTGCGGCGCGACGCCTTATGCGGCGGTCTGCACCGTTCCCTCCAACACCACCTCCAACACCTACAACGCGATCAGCCTCGGCACGATCTCAGAGCCCTTCGGCCTGGCCGCGGGGTACAACGGAACGACGCCGCAGATGTGGGTCGCCAACGGCGTCACAAGCGGCAGCGGCTTCGACCAGCTCGATCTGCTGACGCTCTCGAGCAGCTCCGCCACCGTCGCCGGCGGCCAGGCTTACGGCGATGCCACCACCATCGGCGGCGCACGCTACCTGGCGGTCGACGGCTCCGGCAACGTCTGGACCGCGAACAACAAGCAGACCAGCGGCACGACAACCGGCGGGTCGGTGATGGAGCTGAACAGCGCAGGCGTGGTGCTCAGCTCGGTCAACTCCGGCACGTCGCCCTTCAACGTGGTCGGCTACAACCACCTCGGCATGAGCAACCCGGCAGGCGTCGGCATCGACCCGTCGGGCAACGTGTGGATCGCGAACAACCCGGCGAGCGGCGCAACCGATGCAAGCTCGGTCTTCGAGATCGTCGGCGCGGCTTCACCCACGGTGACGCCGATCGCCCTCGCGCTGAAGAACGGCACGGCGGGCGGGCACGGAGTCGGCCAGAAGCCGTAATTCGCCTCCAGCAATGACAGAAGCGCCGCCGGAGATGTTCTTCCGGCGGCGCTTTTGTTGTTGCTTCATACTGTTGCCGAGAATGCCCGTCATCCTGAACAATGCCCGTCATCCTGAACAACACCCGTCATCCGAACGATACCCGTCATCCTGAACGTAGTGAAGGACCCCCGTATTGGCATTTGCCGTTGCTTGTTCTCGCTTGGCATGGCTACGCTGCAAGAACAAACAACAGCAAAGACGAAATACAGGGGTCCTTCGCTTCGCTCAGGATGACGAACATTTTGGGCGGTTACTATAGACCCAAAGGCGGCGCCTACTGGTGCGTGCTAAGCCACTGGCGCAGATTCGGCTCCTGCTTCGCACGCAACTGGATGCAGGCGTCGATGCTGTCGATCGACTGTGTTAGCGTGCGTTCGGCGGCCTCCACCTTGTGCGTGGCGAAGAAGTCCGCAACCTCCTTGCGCTGGGCGACGGTACAGAAGCTGCCCACCGCCGTGACGATGCGTGCGCCGGAGGCGGTCGTGAACTGCGCGGACACCTTCTCCCAGTGCTGCTGCACGTACTGCCAGGCGACCTCGCGGGTCTCCGGCTGCTGCAGCTCGCGGGCGATCAGAATCCACGAGTCCTGATTGCGCACCTGGCCCGAGACCGCGTAGTCCAGCGTGCGGACCACCAGCAGCGGGTTCTGAAAGTCGGCCAGCGTGAACAGCGCCTGCGTCTGCAGGCCGGGATCGTCGGTCGCCTTCTGGCTGACGGTCTGCAGCTTGTTGTAAAGAGCCTCGTCCCCCTGCGCGGCGGCGACGTAGATGGCCGTGTCGGCCAGCGGCGATTCCTTCGCCGACTTCATCCGCGCGGGATCGCCGGAGAAGAGGTCGTCGGTCAGCTTCGAGGCCTCGGCCAGCACGGCGGGATCCTTCGCGCGACCCAGCACGGCGAAGAGCGCGTTGCGGATCTCGTCCTTGTCGTAGGCATCCTTCTTGCTCGGCTTGCCGAGCGATGCGTAGACCGGGCCAAGCTCCTTGCGCATCTTCTCGTTGAGCTGCGCGGTATCGTCGGCATTGGCGATGCGCGCGTTGATGGTGGCGATGTAGCTCAGCGCGTTCTGCACGACCGAGGCGTCGGCATCCTGCTTGAGCGCCAGCGCCAGGTCGAGGTACTCGCCCACCTTGGCCTGACCGGCGCGCGTAAGCGCCCAGCGGTCGCCCAGCAGGTCGAGCTTCTCGGGCGGCGTCAGCGTATTGACGCCGGCGATGATCGCCTGCAACTGCGCCGGACTGTACGAGACACGGTAGTAGCCCTTACCGGCGGCATTGGCGAAGAGATACGTCGGAGCGGACGACCCAAGCAGCGAAAGCGACGAATCGGCGGGCGTCAGAATCTTGCAGACGGGGCCGGTAGCCGACTTGACGCAGACGGGAACGGTCCAGCCGCCGGTCGACTTGTCCGCAACCGACTCCGGCGCGAGGTAGAAGCGGCTTTGTGTCACCGGGTAGCCGCTGGCCTGCACGTCGCCGAAGGTCAGCAGCGGCACGCCTGGCTGGACGATGAAGCTCTGCATGATCTTGTCGACCGGCTGGTGCGAGTTTGCGGTCTGGGCAGTCCAGAAGTCCTCCGCCGTCGCGTTGCCGAACATGTGCGCCTGCAGATAGTTGTGTACGCCCTGCCGGAAGACCTCCGGGCCAAGGAAGTTCTCGACCATGCCCAGCACCGCGCCGCCCTTGCCATAGGTGATGCCGTCGAAGAGCTCGGCGATCTGCGCGGGCGTCTGGGTGTCCTTGGCGAGGATGGGGTGCGTGGTCTTGATGGCGTCGAGGTTCAGCGTGCCCTGCACGGAGCTGGCGACATCCTGCGGGAACTTCCACTCCGGGTGCCACGCCGCCGCGGCCTTGTCCTGCATCCAGGTGGCGAAGCCCTCGTTCAGCCACAGGTTGTCCCACCACTGCATGGTCACCATGTCGCCGAACCACTGGTGCGCCATCTCGTGCGCGATGACGGACGAGACCTCCTTCTTCGAGTTCACCGCGCCGGTCTTCTCGTCGACCAGCAGGTCGGTCTCGCGATAGGTGATGGCGCCGAAGTTCTCCATGGCGCCGGCCTCGAAGTCGGGAATGCCGATCAGGTCGAGCTTGGCCATCGGGTACTTGATGCCGAAGTACTGGTCGTAATAATGCAGCGTGAACTCGGCCGACTTCACGGCGAACTTCGTCAGCTTCACCTTGTCCGGCGTGGTGCAGACGCGGATCGGAATGCCATCCGACTTGCCTTTTTCGCAGGCGAAGTCGCCGACCAGGAACGCGACGAGATACGTCGACATCTTCGGCGTAGTGCCGAAGGTCAGGGTATGCTTGCCGGGTCCGGCGGGCGAATCCGCGATGATGGGGCCGTTCGAGATGGCTGTGTCCGCCGCGTCGATCGTCAGCGAGACGTCGAAGGTCGCCTTCATGGCCGGCTCGTCGAAGCTCGGGAAGGCGCGGCGCGCATCGGTCGATTCGAACTGCGTCACGGCGTAGTTGCGGGCCTTGGTCTTCGAGAGATAGAAACCGCGCAGCTTGTCGTTAAGGATGCCGGAGTAGACGACCTGGATGCTGGACTTGCCCGCCGGCAGAGGCTGGGGAAACGTAAAGGTCGCCTGCTCCAGCGCGGGGTTGTAGCTGACGGTCCCGGTCTGGCCGCCGGCCGTCACCTTGCGAACGTCGATCTCCAGGCAGTTCAGCGTGACGGTCGCCGAGGGCTGGTCGAGCGTGACGTCGATGGTCTCGAGTCCTTCAAAGACGGCCTTGTCGAGATAGGGCGCGATCTCGAGCTTGTAGTGCTCGGGATGCACGTTGGTGGGCAGGCGCTGGGCTTCGAGTTGAGCGGCTGACGCGGCGAAAAGAAGTGCGAGCAGGGTGGGGCGAAAGTTCATGAAAGCCTCAGGTCACTTGGACTGTTAACACCAGAATACGGGGAGCGAGGATTCTTCGTTCCTGCAATTCGTGTCCTCTTGTCCTATCGCGCACACGCTTGTCATCCTGAGACACACGCTTGTCATCCTGAGACACACGCTTGTCATCCTGAGCGCAGCGAAGGACCTGCGTTTCGGTGAAGACACAAAGACAAAAGCAGCTCCCTCGCTACGCTCGCGATGACAGCATCTGTGGGTGCGCCAGGCGCCTGGCGGCCGATACCCGCACGCATCCCCGCCGCGCACGCGCGAATCTGCCACAATACAAGTGTCGCTGCGTCTCAGCGCACCGACGCAACGTCAAAAAAACACTCCCCGTCGAGTCGATCTGAAGCTCAGAGCTATTCCGTGGAGTGCCGTTCCGGCCTTGTCCGAACGCCTCTCTCTTTTTCCAGTCTCCGAAACAACCTGTAGAAATTTCCGAGGGTCGAACTTATGAATCGCGTATGGATTCGCAATGCAGTGGCAAGTTGTGTAATGGGCGCGACGGGCCTGGCCCTGGCGCAAGGCGGACAGATGCCCGGCGGCCGGCGCGGCGGTGGAGAGATGGGCGCGCCCATGGGCGGCCCGCTGCCGACCGTCGAGCAGCGCGTCGGCTCCTTGACCAAAAAGGACGGCTTCTTCCCCGTCTACCTCGACAACAAGACCGGCAAGATTTATCTCGAGATCTCGAAGTGGAACAAGCAGTTCCTCTATGTCCGCCACATCGCGGCCGGCGCCGGGACCAACGGCCTGAATCGCGGCGCGGTGAGCCAGCCCTTCGTCGTTCACTTCTCGCGCGTGGGACCGAAGATTCTGCTGACGGCGGAGAACACCCTCTGGCGCGCCGGCAATCCTGACCCCGCCGAGCAGGCAGCCGTCAAGGACGCCTTCCCGGAGTCCGTGCTGGCCGCATTCCCGCTCGCCGCCGAGACCGACGACACCCACGTGCTGGTCGACGCCACCGAGTTCTTCACCCGCGACGCGCAGGACTTCGCCGGACGCCTGGGCGCCTACCGGTTGGACCCCGCGCGCAGCATGGTGATGCCCGAGAACACCAAGAACTTCCCCCTGAATACCGAGATCGAAACCCTGCTGACCTACACCGACGAGGGCGGTGGAGCTGCAGCCGCACGCGCCGGTCGTGGCGGTGGCGGCGGCGGGCGCGGCGGAGACAGCCTGGCCGCGGTCGCGCCGGACGAGCACAGCATCACGCTGCGCGAGCGCCAGTCTCTGATCGAGCTGCCCGACGACGACTACAAGCCGCGCCTGTTCGATCAGCGCGCTGGATCGCTCGTCAACACCAGCTTCAACGACTGGTCGAAGCCGATCGGCGAGCCGCGCCTGACGCGCTACCTCACCCGCTTCCGCCTCGAAAAGAAAGACCCCACCAAGGCCGTCAGCGACCCCATCAAGCCGATCGTCTACTACGTCGACCGCGGCGCGCCGGAGCCGATCCGCAGCGCGCTGCTCGAAGGCCTGAGCTGGTGGAAGGACGCCTTCCTCGCCGCCGGCTTCTCGAACGCGTTCGAGGCCAAGCTGCTGCCCGAGGGCGCCGATCCGTACGACCTGCGCTACAACGTCATCATGTGGGTGGAGGGTGAGAACCGCGCCTTCTCGAACGGCCTCAGCGTCATCGACCCGCGCACCGGCGAGATTCTGAAGGGCGAGGTCACGCTCACCGCGGGCCGCGAGCGCCAGGACTTCCTCATCACCGATTCCCTGCTCTCGCCCTATGTGAAGGACGGCAAGCCCGATCCGCAGCAGATGGCGCTGGTGCTGCAGCGCATGCGGCATCTCGCGGCGCACGAGAGCGGCCACACCATCGGCCAGAGCCACAACCACGCATCGAGCGCCGAAGGCATGGGCGCATCGGTCGAGGACTACCCCTTCCCCAACATCGAGATCAAGGACGGCAAGCTGGACTTCAGCCACGCCTACCAGCCCGGTCTCGGCGAGTGGGATAAGGTCGCGATCAACTTCGCCTATCACCAGTACCCGCCGGGCACGACGCCCGCGCAGGAGAAGGCCGGGCAGGACAAGATCATCACCGACGCGGCCAAGCGCGGCCTTTACTGGATCATCGACGTCGGCGCGACGACCGTGAATCCGCACTCCTCTCAGTGGGACAACGGCGCCAATTCGACCGCCGAGCTCGACCGCCTGATGAAGGTGCGCGAGATCGCGCTGAAGAACTTCGGCGAGTCCGCCATCCGTCCCGGCGCGCCTGTGGCCGAGCTCGAAGACGTGCTCGTGCCGGTCTACCTGCTGCATCGCTACCAGGTCGAGGCGGTCTCGCAGTCGATCGCGGGACAGGACTATCGCTACGCCGTGCGTGGCGACGGCCAGCTCATCACCAAGACCATTCCCGGCGACGAGCAGCGCGCCGCGCTCGCTTCCATGTTGAAGACGCTCGACCCCGCCGTGCTGACGCTGCCGGAGCGGATTCTGACGCTCTTCCCGCCGCGTCCGCCGAGCATGCCGCGCACGCAGGAGTCCTTCCAGGGCTATGCGGGCGTGGTCTTCGACCCGATGGCGCCGGTACGGGCCGCGGCCGACACGACCCTCTCCGCGCTGCTCGAGCCGACGCGCGCCACGCGCCTGCTGGAGTTCCACGCGCGCGACGCGTCGTTGCCGAGCCTGAACGAGGTGCTCGAGACGACGCTGAAGGCGACCTGGTACGCTCCGCTGCCCGACGGCCTCGCCGGTCAGACCAAGCTGACGGTCGACCAGACCGTGCTGGACTACATGTCGGCGCTGGCCGGCAGCGCGCAGGCGTCTCCGCTGGCGAAGGCCGAGGCCAAGGCCGAGCTGGCGAAGATGCGCGAGTTCGCGACCAGCAAGTCGAAGGACGCGTCGCTGAGCCCGGAGACGCAGGCCTTCTACGCTGCGGCGCTGGACCAGCTCTCGGGCCGTGGCGGCGCAGGCGGTAGCGGCGCGGCCACCTCCGCGCCGAACCCGTTCGGCCCGCAAGGTCCGCTGACGCCGACCACGATCCCGGCCGGCGCGCCGATCGAGCCGGAGCTGACCTTCCTGCCGTAGCCTGTCTGCTTTCAACATAGGCCGTGAGGGCGCGAGGTATGCGCCTCCACGGCCTTTCTTTTTTGGGAACGCATCCGGAAAAGTATTTTGAAAAGCGTTCTTCTCAGGTTAGGGTGAAGGGACACTTTGACAGTTGGGGGATGGAGCGGGATGAACCTGGGGAAGATCGTGTGCGCCACGTTGGCAGGCCTGATGCTCGGCACGGGGTATGGTAAAGCTCAAACCGGCGCAACGCCTCCAAGGGTGAACTGCACTATGCGCAAAACAGCGCTCTCGGACGCCGAGGCGGCGCTCGCGCGGGACGAGTATAGCGCTGCGTTGAATCTCTACCGGGAGATGGCAAAGACCGATCCCAACACGGGCAAAGCCGGCACGATTCGGACGCTGATCGAACAGAATGAGCTGAATGAAGCTGTCGACCAGTCGCAGGCCTGGGCGAAGGCCGAACCGAAGAATGCAGTGGCCATCGAGACGCTGGCCGAAGAGCTCTTTCGCGAGGGTGAGCTGGCCAATGCCGCTGCGAATGCAGAACTAGCCCACACCCTCGACACCTGCAACGCCCGCGTCTATCTGCTGACCGCGCGGCTGGACGATATGAAAGGCAACTTTGCGACAGGCCAGAAGCATATCGAACTGGCGCATCGTCTGGACCCCGTCGACCCCGAAATCCGTTGGCAATGGATCAATACCTTGCCGCGCGCCCGACGCATGGAAGAGACGGCCGCAGTACTGCGGGAGGACAAGGTGCTTGCATCGAAGCGCAAGGAGCGCGTGGCTGACGCCCTCGCCCATGCCAACGACTCCGAGAAAGACGAATGCACCATGATCCGGCGTATCGAAAGCGACCGGGTGGCGATCCAGCCCATGCTCGACGGCAAACGCGTGGCCGGGCTCGCGCTCGATGTAAGTTTCAACGGAAAGCGGCGACGCCTCGAGATCGATACCGGCGCCAGCGGACTGGTGCTCTCACGCGGCGCGGCGTCCGGACTTGGTCTGCTGCGGGAGCAGAAGACAGCCTCCGATGGAATCGGCGACGAGGGGGAGGTCGCGACCTCGATCGCACACGTCGAAAGCGTGCGCATCGGCGACATGGAGTTTCAGAACTGCGCGGTTCACATCCTGGAGCGGCGGCGCGCCCTTGATATCGACGGACTGATCGGCGGCAACGTCTTCAGCAAGTACCTTCTTACTCTGGATTTTCCAAAGATGGAGCTGCGAATCGATCCCCTGCCAAAGCGTCCGGGCGAGACGGACAAGCTGACCGCCTCACTGGACACCACAGGCGATGAAGCGTCGAAAGCTGTCGTAGCCATCGATAAGAACGAGGAGAGTCACCGATACGATCGGTACATTGCCCCAGAGATGCAGGATTGGACAAAGGTCTATAGGATCGGCCATAACCTTCTGGTTCCCGTGACGATGACCGACGAAAAACAAAAGCGGACCAGCAAAGACAAGCTCTTCATCGTCGACACCGGTTCGGACTCGATCCTCATCTCGCCAGATGCCGCCAGCGGGGTTACCAAGGTCCACAACGACTATACGGTAGGCGTTCACGGCATAGCCGGCGATGTAAAAAGGGTCTACTCCACCGAGGGCCTGAACTTTTACTTCGCGCACCTGAAACAGCCGGTATACGAAGTAACGGCGATGGACACCACTCGGCTTTCGCACGACGAAGGAGTAGAGGTCTCCGGCCTGCTCGGCGCAACCGTTCTGCACCGGGTCACCCTCCACATCGACTACCGCGACAACCTCATCAAACTGGACTTCGATCCGGAGCACGACAGGCCAGGCAGCGCACACTAAGCCGGCCTACCGCAGCCGCGCCAGCTTCACCCGCGCCACGCACAGCCGAGCCGGGCGGTACTCGCGAATCTGGTAGGTGTCGGGCGAAAGCGCGGCCTCGGTCGCCAGCCGCCGCCAGTCCTCCGCGCGAAAGCTGCGCAGGATCGACACCGCGCCATCGTGCTTCACGAAGCGGTGCCAGCCCATGAACCGCGAGGCGAGACGGAAGACCGTATACGCCCGCTGCTGCCGGTGCAGGTCGTTGACGAACCAGCCGAGGCGCGCGTTCGACTCCATCCAATCGAGGAAGCGGACGATCTGTGGGTCTTCAAAATGATGCGTCAGCAGCGAGCTGACGACGATGTCGACGCCCGCCTCCTGCTCGTAGGAAAAGATATCCCCTTCGAGAAAGGTGATGTTTTCGCCCGGATGCGTGGCCTTGCGCGCGGCGCGGATCGCCTGCGGGTTCCGGTCGATGCCGGTGAGCACGACGGGCAGGTTCTTTTCGAACGCCCATCGCCGGATACGCCGCAGACCGTCGCCATAGCCGCAGCCCACGTCGAGAATCTGCAGCGGCCGCCCCAGCCGCGGCAACACCGCGTGAACGTGGTTCAGCCAGTGCAGCGTGGGCCGGTAGGCGAAGGTGAGCCGGTTGATCTCGGCGATATCGAGCAGACACTCGCGAAGATCGGCGTACGCGCACGGCTGATCCATCTGCTCCGGGTTGGAGGCAAGGTCGGCGCGCCGCGAAAGATCGATCTCGGTCGAAAGGCTGACGACGTAATCAGCCATGTACCGAGGCCGCGCGCTCAGAGTGGCCGGAGAGCTCGGCCGCGCGGGCTTCTGCATAGGCCGCCGCGCCCAGCAGCGCGCAGGTATCGTCCAGAATGACGCGGACGGGCACGGACTGGAGCAGCGGCGAGAGGCGTCCCTTGTCGAGGAACGCATGGATGAACGCCCCGCTCTGCAGCGTCTTCAGCGTCTTCGGCGCGATGCCGCCGCCCAGGTAGATGCCGCCCATCGCCAGCACCTTCAGCGCGACGTTGCCCGCCTCCGCGCCGAACGCAGCGGAGAAGATCTTCATTGTCTCGAAGCAGATGGAGCTCGAACCATCCTCGGCGCAGGTGCCGATGACGAAGTTGGGATCCTCGTTCGCGAGCCGCTGCTTCAGCCACTCCGGCTCGTGCAACTTCTCGACATCGCGCAGGTAGGCGTAGATGTTCTTGATGCCGATACCCGAGACGACGCGCTCGAACGATACGCGTCCCTTCAGCTCGCCGCGCAGATAGTTCAGCAGCGCGATCTCACGATCGTTGCGTGCGGCAAAGTCGCAGTGGCCTCCCTCGGAAGGAATCGGCCGGTGATTTTTGCCGTCCCAGATGAGCAGCGCCTCGCCGAGACCGGTGCCGGCCGAGACCAGGCCGCGATGCCCGATGGCGTCCTTATCGCCCTCGTGGAGCGTGAAGATGCTCTCCTTCGCCAGCTCCGGAATGCCGTAGCCATTGGCCTCCAGGTCGTTGATGAGGAAGATGTGCTCGATGTGCAGCGACTTCACCAGGTCGCGCGAGTCGAGCGTCCAGGGCAGATTCGTCAGCTTCAGGTGGCCGTCGCGCACCGGGCCGGGACAGCCGAAGCAGGCCGCGGCGATCTTCGTGCGGTCCTCCGCCGGACGATCGCCGTCGGCGCCGAGAAACTTGTCGACCACGCTGTCCAGATTCGCGAACTGGTGCGCGGGAAACTTCTGGTCGCGGATGGACTTCAGCGTACCGTCTTCGAACTGGTAAAGCGCGAGATGAACCTTGGTGCCGCCGACGTCGCCTGCAAGAATCATGGGTGCAATGCTCCTGAGTTGCTGCTCGTGGTTCCCTGACTGGGTCTACTGTTTGAGTTCGACCGTTTTGCTTAAGGGCGCGGCTTCAGCCGTGCCGTAAATGCTTGCATTGGTTTTGCGGCTTTAGCCGCCGAGTACGGTTTGGCTGTCCGAATGGAGCAGATAACGACAACTGCAACAACAGAAGCAGATTCTCTTCGGGCAAGAACAGACAGGGGCAAAGGCCGCAGCGGACTCTACGAAAGCCGAATCGTGTCGCCCGCGGGCAGCTTGCTCGCCGCGCCTGCGTCGAGCAGCAGCGTGAGCCGACCGCTCGCCGGACGGATCAACTGCGAGGGATAGGTCTCCGGCTGGTAGGGGCCGGTGAAGACCGCATGCAGCACGTCTGCCTTGGCCGCGCCTTCGATCAGGAACGCCACCTCCCTGCCCTGGTTGATGACCGGCCAGGTCAGCGAGATGCGCCAGGTATCCTTCTGCGGAACGTGGTTGGCGATGACGATGGGTGCGATCGCGTCCAGACCCTCGGTGTGCGGGAAGAGCGAGGCCGTGTGGCCGTCGTCGCCCATGCCCAGCAGGATCAGGTCGAAGGTCGGGGTCTCGGCGCCTTCGAGCTTGAAGGTGTTGCGAATATCGCTCTCGTAGCGAGCGGCGGCGACCTCCGGGTCGAGTTCACCTTCCATCCGGTGGATGTTTTCAGCCGGCAGGGGAACCTTCGAAAGCATCTGCTCGTTCGTCATGCGATAGTTCGAGTCCGGCTCGGTCGGCGCGACGCAGCGCTCGTCCACCCAGAAAAGCTGTAGCTTCGCCCACGGAATGCTGGCGAGAAAGGGCTGCGCGGGATCGGCCAGCAGCGCGAAGACAACCTTCGGGGTCGACCCGCCGGAGATGGCGACGCGGGCAAGACCGCGCTCCTCGACGGCGGCGGCGACGGTGCTCGCGAAGAGTTCGGCGGCGGCGAAGGCCACCTCAGACGAGGTGGGAAAGACTCGATTGGTGATGGTGACGGGACGCGGCATGAACGAGTAAATCTCCCCCGGATGAGTATGTTCGTAGGATGCTGGATTGCGAACGACAGCTTCGATGAAATGAAACCGGATGCCGTATTGTTGCACGGCATCCGGGGAATTTACGACTGCGATAGAGGAACCTGGGTTGGGAGATGCCCCGCCCCCATCAGCTTGTCATCCCGCGCGAAGCCCCCGCGCGAAGCCAAGGAGCTGCGTTTCGTTCAGGATGCCGAGGCGGACAAAGGCAAACGCAGGTTCTTCGCTCCGCCCAGGATGACAAATGGCGGAGGCGATCCCTTACAGCTTGCCCCAGCTACGGCCGCTCTTGGCGAGCAGGTCGCAGGACTCCTGCGGACCCCACGAGCCGGCGTCGTAGTTCGGGAAGTCCGGCTTGGTCGCGGCCCATGCTTCGAGGATCGGGGTGAACAGCGCCCAGGTGGCCTCGACGCCGTCGCGGTGCGCGAAGAGCGTTGCGTCGCCCAGCATCGCGTCCAGCAGCAGGCGTTCGTAGCCGTTGGCCGAGCTCTTGCCGAAGGCCTCCGCGTAGCTGAAGTTCATGTTCACCTGCGCGACATTGGTCGTCGGGCCGGGAACCTTCGTGCCGAACTGCAGCGAGATGCCCTCATCCGGCTGGATGCGCATGGAGATCACATTCGGCTCGATGCTGCCCTTGCCGCCCGACTTGAACAGATGGAGCGGCGGCTGCTTGAAGACGATCGTGACTTCGGTGACGCGCTTTTCAAGCCGCTTCGCCGCGCGGATGTAGAACGGTACGCCTGCCCAGCGCCAGTTCTCGATCTGCAGCTTGGCCGCGGCGAAGGTCTCGCGCTGCGACTCCGGATCGACGCGGTCTTCCTGGCGATAGCCGATGACATCCTTGCCGTCGACCTTGCCCGGACCGTACTGGCCGCGGACGGTGTCTTCGACCGGAATCGGCTCGATGGCGCGCCAGACCTTCAGCTTCTCGGTGCGGACGGCGGCCGCCTCGAACGAATCCGGTGGCTCCATCGCGACGAACGAAAGCACTTCCATCACGTGGTTCTGGAGCACGTCGCGCAATGCGCCGGCCTGCTCGTAGAACGGTCCGCGACCCTCGATGCCGATCGACTCGGCGGCGGTGATCTCGACGTGATCGATGAAGTTGCGGTTCCACACCGGCTCGAAGATGCCGTTGCCGAAGCGGAAGACGAGGATGTTCTGAACGGTTTCCTTGCCGAGATAGTGGTCGATGCGGAAGATCTGCTTCTCGCTCAGGACCGCGTTTACATCGTCGTTCAGCTTGCGCGCGCTGGCAAGGTCGGTGCCGAAGGGCTTCTCGATGATGACGCGGACCCAGTTGCTCGCGCCCTTCTCGGGCTTCGCCATGCCGTGCTTGCCCAGGCGGGCGATGATGTCGGCGAAGAACTCCGGCGCCACGGCGAGGTAGAAGAGGCGGTTGCCCTTCGTGCCGAACTGGCCGTCGAGGTCGGCAAGGTACGCCTTGAGCGCCTCGAAGCCGGCGTCATCGTCGAAGTTGGTCGCGAAGTACTTCACGCGATCCATGAACGGCGCGAGCTTCGGGTCTTCGGCTTCGACGCCGCCGCCCTTCAGGATGCCATCCTTCATGTCCGGCGCGAAGGTCGCGGAGAGATCGCGGCGCGCGACGCCGACGACGGTGAAGTCCTTGGGCAGCAGGCCGGACTGCTCCAGGTGGTAAAGCGCGGGCAGCAGCTTGCGCTTGGTCAGATCGCCGGAGGCGCCGAAGATAACGACGACGCACGGCTCGGGGATGCGCTCATTGGCAGCTTGCGTGACGGCTGCGGGCGTAGAGGTGGTGGACATGGCTTACTCCAAATCGTTCTCGAACAGATCTTGGCCAGAATCGGCGCTTCCGTATAGCGAAAACCCATCCATCGCTTGAAACCTTGCGATGGATGGGGCGCCAGTTCGTTGGATCGTCAAACGCATTGCAAGGGTTCAGCTTTTCTTGATGGCGTGGCCGCCGAACTCATTGCGCATGATCGAAATCATACGGTCGGTAAAGTTGTTGTTCTCGCGCGAACGCAGCCGGCGGATGAGCGACTCCGTGATGACCGGCGCGGAGATGTTCAGGTCGATCGCCTCGAAGACGGTCCAGCGGCCCTCGCCGGAGTCCGGCACATAGGCCTCCATGCCGTCGAGCGTGGGGTTCTTCTTCAGCGCGTCGGCGGTCAGATCCAGCAGCCACGAACGGACGACCGAACCCTTCTGCCAGATGGTCGAGATCTGCTCGAGGTCGAGGCCGAGCGTGTCCTTGGCCTTCAGAATCGAAAAGCCCTCGGCGTACGCCTGCATCAGGCCGTACTCGATGCCGTTGTGGACCATCTTGGTGAAGTGGCCGGCGCCGGACGGGCCGACGTGGCCCCAGCCCTCGGTCGGCGAAGGCGCCAGCGCCTCGAAGATCGGGTTCAGACGCTCGACCGGCGCCTTGTCGCCGCCGATCATGAGGGAGTAACCCTCCTTCAGGCCCCAGATGCCGCCCGAGGTGCCGCAGTCGATGTACTCGAAGCCCTTGGCAGCAGCTTCGGCATGGCGGCGCTGCGTGTCCTTGTAGTTCGTGTTGCCGCCGTCGATGAAGGTGTCGCCCTTCTCCATGTACTGTTCTAGCTTCGCGATGGTGTCGTCGACCGGCTGGCCGGCCGGCACCATGATCCACACCGCGCGCGGCGCGGAGAGGTTCTTTACCAGGTCCTCCAGCGAGCTGACGCCGACCGAACCGGCTGCGGTGAGCTTGTCGACCGCCTCCTTGTTGAAGTCGAAGCCGACCACCTTGTGCCCTGCGAGACGGAGGCGCTCCGCCATGTTTGCGCCCATTTTGCCAAGACCGATAATTCCAAGTTCCACTGTAGTATTCCTTTCGCGTTCTAAGAGACTGTTATGCCATGTTGGGCGAGCTCGACGCGGAGCTGCGCGGGGGATTCAAATCGGATCGCCTGCATTCCCTGGGCGATGGCGGCATCGCAGTTTTCCTGCTTGTCGTCGATGAAGAGAGAGGTCTCGGGCGGATAGCCCGAGGTTTCGATGGCCGTCCGGTAGATGCCGGGCAGCGGCTTCATCTCTCCGCAGTAGCCGGAGCAGATGAAGTAGTCAAAGAGGGTACGAAGTTTGAAGGCGTCGAGGCGATAGTTGTTCAGCTCGCGCGACTCGTTGTTGAGGGTGGCGATGGATAGCCTTCCGGCCTGCTGCAGCTCCGAGAGCATGTCCAGGCACTCTGCGTTGAGCACCTTGCTTTCCGCGCAGACCTGGGGCCAGAGAACATCGAAGGAGAGTTCGAGATCGGGATTCTGCTCAAAGACGGTGGTGCGGAAAAACGTTCGGGCGTCGGTCAGGCCGCGCTCCCAGGTGTAGTTGGCCGCGGGATGCTTCGCCTCGTACTTTTCAAGATCGACGCCCAGCCGGGAGAGAACCCGGGTGCGTTGCGAGCGGTCCCAGCCATTGGTCAGCAGCACGCCGCCAATGTCCCAGAACAATGTCCGAATGGAGGTGGACGCCACTATTCGGCCTCCGGAAAGTCGGCGCCAAGCGAGGTCTCCTGCCATGCGGCAAGCTCCTGCTTCCACTGGTCGAGTCGCTGGTGGAAGCGGTTGAAGGCGACCGAACCGAGGACGAGGTGCCGGGGAGGAAAGGGCGCGTCCACGGCGGCGATTATGGCGTCGACCGCCTTGACGGGATCGCCCTTTTGCTTGCCGTTCTGATCCGCCATGTACTCCCGCGTCTTGCCGGCGGTGGGGTCGTAGTCGGCGATGCGCAGCTTCGCCTCCTGGCCGGAGCGGCCGAGGAACTCGGTCCGGAATGGCCCCGGCTCGACGATGGTGACGTGGATGCCGAGCGGCGCAAGCTCCGCCGCCAACGCCTCCGAGAAGCCGTTGACCGCGAACTTGCTGGCGTTGTAGTATCCCCAGCCTGGGGAGCCGATGAGTCCTGCGATCGATGAAAGGTTGACGATGTTGCCCGAGCGCTGCTTGCGGAACTGCGGCAGAAGCGCGCGTGTCAACCGGATGAGGCCGAAGACGTTGGTCTCGAAGACCGGCATGAACTCGGCTTCGGTCGCCTCTTCGATGGCGCCGGCGAGGCCGTACCCGGCGTTGTTGACCAGCACGTCGATGTGTCCGAAGTGGACGAGCGCCTGGGAGACTGCGCTGTCAACCGAGGCCGCGTCGGTGACATCCAGAGGAAGTGTGAGGCAAAGATCGGGGTAATTGGCGGCAAAGTCGGCGAGGTGTTCGATCGTGCGCGCAGTGGCGACGACTTTGTCTCCACGGCGAAGCGCCTTATCGGTCAAAATTCGACCGAAGCCGGCCGAAGAGCCGGTGATGAACCATACGCGTTGGATATTTTCACTCATAACGATCTGAACCTCCTGGCCCGTGTACCGCGCTCAACGCGTTCGATCAGTAGCCCGCGTCGTCGTCCCACGCGTCGTCCGCGTCGGGAGGTACGGTGTCTTCATAGGTAGGCTGGAGCGAGGTGAAGCGCTCCTCCGCGGGAACTTCGGTCGTCTTCTTGACCATCTCGCGTTCGCTGGTGACCATGTTGCTTCTCCGATGGAAGGAATACAAGACAAAAGCAGATTCCCTGCGGGAATGACAGACAAAGGAACAGGCAACGACAGAAGGCGAGGCACGTGCGAAGGCGGAGCCTTGCGGGCTCCGCCTTCGCCTCCGTGTTACTTTTTGACCAGCTTCTTGGCTGCTTCGACGATGTGCGCGACCGAGATGCCCAGCTTCTCCATCACGAGCGGTCCAGGAGCCGAGGCGCCGAACCGGTCCACGCCGATGGCGACGCCGTTGTGACCGATGTACTTGTACCAGCCCATGGTGGCGCCGGCCTCGACCGCAACCTTCGGAATCCCCTCGGGCAGCAGCTCGGCCTTGTAAGCCTCGTCCTGCTCGTCGTAGATCTTGAAGCTCGGCATGGAGATGACGGTCGCGCCGATGCCGGTTGCCTTCAGCTCTTCCGCCGCCTTCAGCACCAGTTCGACCTCGGAGCCGACGCCGATCAGGATGACGTCCTTGCCTGTCGAATCGAGCGCGTATGCGCCCTTGCGAACGCCTGCGTGAACGTTGTACTTCTCGTTATCGAGCACCGGCAGATCCTGGCGGGAGAGCGCCATGAAGCTCGCCGACTTGCGCTCGAGCGCAAGCTGCCAGCAGGCGGAGGTCTCGTTCGCATCCGCCGGACGGAAGTCCGTGAGCTGTGGAATCGCGCGCAGGCTCATCAGGTGCTCCACCGGCTGGTGCGTCGGGCCGTCGGCGCCCAGGCCGATCGAATCGTGCGTGTAGACGTAGAGCGAATGGACCGACATCAGCGCGCCCATGCGCATCGCCGAACGGCAGTAGTCCGAGAAGGTGAAGAAGGTCGAGCCGAACGGGATCAGACCGCCATGCGCTGCGATGCCGTTGACCGCGGCCATCATGCCGAACTCGCGCACGCCGAAGAAGACGTTGCGGCCCTTGGGATCGACGTGGAAGCTCGGCGAATCCTTGAAGATGGTCTTGGTCGAGCTGGTCAGGTCGGCCGCGCCGCCAAACAGCTCCGGCACGACGCCCGCGATGGCGTTCATCACGACCTGGCCGGCGTTACGCGTGGCGACCGGCTTGTCGGTCGGGAAGACGGGAATCTTCGACTCCCAGCCCTCGGCCAGCTTCATCGCGGTGGTGCGGTCGTACTGCGCCGCCAACTCGGGATACGCCTTGGCATACTCCGCATACTTCGCGTCCCACTCCGCGTGATACTTCGCGCCGTTCTCCTTGATCTGGAGCCAGTTCTTGCCGGCCTCTTCGGGGACGTAGAACATCTTGTCCTCGGGGAAGCCGAGGTTCTTCTTGGTCTCCTTGGCGGCCTTCTCTCCGAGCGCCTCGCCGTGAACGCCCTTCGTGCCGGCCTTGGGGCTGCCATAGCCGATCACGGTGCGGACCTTGATCAGCGACGGACGGGTGGTCTCGTTCTTCGCGTTCTGGATCGCCTCGGTCAGCGCGACCAGATCGTTGCCGTCGGTGACGGTCTGGACGTGCCAGTGATACGCCTCGAAGCGCTTCACGACATCTTCGGTGTACGAGAGGTCGGTCGGTCCGTCGAGCGAGATGAGGTTATCGTCGTACAGCACGATCAGCTTGCCGAGACCCAGCGTTCCGGCCAGCGAACAGCTCTCGTGCGAGATGCCTTCCATCAGGTCGCCGTCGCCGCAGAGGACGTAGGTGTGATGGTCGACCGGGGTGTGATTCTCGTGGTTGTAGATCGCCGCGAGGTGCTTCTCCGCGATCGCGAGGCCGACGGCCATGCCCAGACCCTGACCCAGGGGCCCGGTGGTGACCTCGACGCCCGGGGTCTCGCCGTACTCCGGGTGACCCGGCGTATGCGAACCCCACTCGCGGAAGTTCTCAAGCTGGTTCATCGGCAGGTCGTAGCCCGCGAGATGCACCATGCCATAGATCAGCGCCGACGCGTGGCCGTTGGACAGAACGAAGCGGTCGCGGTTGGACCACTTCGGGTCCGACGGATCGTGCTTCATGAACTTGTGATAGAGCAGATAGGCGATCGGAGCGCAGCCCAGCGGGGCGCCAGGGTGGCCGTTCTTGGCCTTTTCGACCTGGTCCACAGCGAGGAAACGGAGGGTGTTGATCGAGAGTTGGTCGAGTTCGTGCTGCGAGAGTTCGCTCATTCTGCTCCTGAAATTTGGTCGTGGCCAACTGCTGTGAGCGGGCGCACGAGGAATTCTTTCAAAGTCTGGACTTTCGTAATCAGTGTACTAGCGGGAACGCCTTCGGAAGACGGCTACGTGGTCAAAAAGCGGAGAACGGGCGCGGGTTGGAGGTGAGATTCACAGTTCGTGCATCGGGATTCGCCCTAAACCGCAGGTTTCGCCTCCACGGGTGCGGTGGGTGGCGGGACCGGATTGACCGCAACTTCGATATTCCGGCCCAGCCAGCGCTCCGCCTTATTGTTCCCTGCCGGCCAGTAGAGTGTAAAGGTGAGCGTCGCGGGAAAGGCCGCGCCCTTGAGCGTGGGGATATCCACAAAGCTGCCCGGGTAGCCGACCGTGCGCGACTCCAGACTCCAGGTCGTCGCCCAGTCGTCCAGCGTGTAGATCACGCGGAAGCGGTCCGGATCGACGATGCGCAGCGACTGCCCCGCCGGTACAGACGAGATCGGCCGCGCCATCTGGAAGACCTCGATGCCGCTGGTGAAGGTCCGTGTGCCCGGTTCGACGGCGTAACGATCGGCCACGACCGAGATGCGGTCGAAGACCTTGCCGTCCGAGGTCGACCGGAGCAGCTTGATATACTCCGCGTGCGCCCAGACCAGCGGCTGCGCCGAGCCGGCCGAGCGGCCGAGATAGAGCCCTTCGGACGGCATATCGTCGTGATCCCAGATCTGCTCCGGCAGCATGCCTCCGATGGAGCTGAACTGCTCGAACGCCGTGATATAAGACTTCACATCCTTGCCCGCGGCCAGATCGTAGTGGGCGCGTTCGCCGCCCAGCAGCGGCCAGGCGCGGCCCTGTCCCCAGTGCTCGAAGGGACCGCCATCTTTCTTCTGGCCGTAGCCGTCGTGGTTGTAACGGCGCCATGCATCGCCATAGGGCGTCTCGATCTTCAGGCAGGAGTCGACAACCTTGAGCGAGTCGATCACCAGCGGATCGTCGGCGCGGCGGATGCCGTAGCGGACGAGTTCGAGGAAGCCGCCGTCGATCACCTCGCGGGCGTCGTAGTCGTACTTCTCGCCCGGACCGCGATTGGCGATGTGAATCGTGCCCGGCGCGGCCTGCGGATTGTGGAAGGGCTCGCCCACTGCCGGCGGACGAATGCGCATGTAATGGCGCTTGACGCCGGGCAGCAGCACGCCGTCGTCGGTGGTGGTCCACTCGTCCAGGTGCGCTTCGAGCCAGTCCGCGTAGCTGAGCAGGAAGTTCGAAAGCTCCTGCGCCTTGTGGTCGCAGGCGATATCGGCCGCGCAGACCAGCGCGGAGATGACCGCCGCGAGCGTCGAGGGAGAATATCCCGCGTTCTCCTCCCATCGCTCCTGCTGGGTCACCGGCGCATACTTGACCAGGAAGGCCGCCGCCCGCTCGACAAACGGGAAGACGTCGAAGTTGCCTAGTCCGTCCAGCTTCCAGAGCCGCCAGGCGAGGATGATCGGGAAGGCGACCTCGTCGAGCTGAATGCCCGTCCAGTAGGCCGTTCCGTCGATCCAGAAGTTCTGCGCGAAGCCGCCGTCCGGCCGCTGCGTGCAGGCCAGATAGACCAGCGCACGGCGTGCGGTGTCCGTTCGTCCACAGGCCAGGATCGCGGTCGCGGACTGCACCATGTCGCGCGTCCAGACCAGGTGGTATCCGCCGAGATCGTCGTCGCCCTTCGACGCGCCCCAGGGAATCGACGCCGACGCGATGAACGCGCCCGAGTACGTCTTGTCCTCGTGCGTCAGGATGATGTGGTGCGAGATGCGCATCAGACGGCCCTTGTCGGTCGAGGCCGAGGCCAGCTTGGTGGGCGACTCCGCCCGGTGCCACTGCTCGATGAACCGCTTGACATGCAGCGCATAGGGCGTCGAAAGCGTCTGCATCATGCCGGCGAGCGCGGCGTGCGGGCCGTCGCCCAGCGCCAGCGCCAGGGTAAACTCGCGGTGCTTCGCGATGTCGATCTCGCCCATGACGGCGATGTTGCCGTTGAGCGCCTGGCCGAAGTTCCACTCCATCTTCATGTTGCCGGAGAGATCCTGATAGCCGTCGCTCGAACCCACGTAGCCGCAGGAGCTGCGCGTGAAGCCGCAATCCACGCCCATCGCGAGCGCGGTGGCGTCCTTCCAGCACAGAATGGCGCGCTGGCCGGCGATCTCGATCGAGCGGGCGGAGTTGTCCGCGCCGCCGCCGTTCAGATGCGGCGCCAGCAGGGCGTAACACTTCAGGCGCGAGAGTACGCTCTCGTCGCCGCTGATCTTGACGTTCATCAGTACGACCGGATGGTGCGGGTCGGTGATGAACTCCTTGGTGACGGTGTACCGGCCGCCGAGGTCGCTCGCGACCACACGCACGGCGAGCGCGTCCTCATCGATGTACGAGAAGTCATACTCGAAGTCGCGCTTTTCTTCGTGGAAAAACGTCTCGCCGTCGGTGAAGAGCAGCTCCATGTCGCGGGTCTGCGGACGGTCGATGGTGGGGTAGTAGATCTCGTTCAGGGTGCCGTGCGAGACGGTGAACCAGACACGGCTCGACGCGGCGTAAGCGGTCGAAACGGCGTCCTTCTTGCTCGAGGTCCAGCGTGGTTCGAGCCCGGGCGATCCAAATGCAGGACCGTCGTCATCCAGCCAGCGATATGCAGCGGAGAGAGCGTTCATTGGCTTGATTAGAACTCAAAACGCGCCGGACGGACAGAGGGCGCAGCGATTCGGGCGGAAATCGCACCGAAACGGGAGCAACACTTGTAAGGTTGCATCGCCTTGGAGCAAGATGGCATCGAACCGTTTGTGTGCGGGTAAAGATTTCCATTCACCGGCCCGTGAGACTCTAGGAAGACGCAGCAGAGCAGAAGCAAAAGCAGATTCCCTTAGGGAATGACAACCGAAGAAGAGCAAGAACCAAAGCAACCGCAACTCAAGCACGACAGGAGAATACCGTGGCCTTTGAACTTCCCCCTTTGCCCTACGACTACGCTGGACTTGAGCCCTACATCGACGAAGCAACGATGAAGCTGCACCATGACAAGCACCACCAGACCTATGTGACGAACCTGAACGGCGCGGTCGAGAAGCATGCCGAGCTGGGCAAGAAGACGCCCGAAGAGCTGGTCGCGGACCTCGCCAGCGTGCCTGAGGACGTCCGCACCGTCGTTCGCAACAACGGCGGCGGCCACGTGAACCACACCATGTTCTGGGAGATCATGAAGCCGGGCGGCGGCGGCGAGCCAACGGGCGAGATCGCCAGCGCGATCAAGGAAGCCTTCGGCGACTTCGAAACCTTCAAGAAGACCTTCAACGAGACCACCGCCAAGCAGTTCGGCGCCGGCTGGGGCTTCGTGGTCTATAAGGACGGCAAGCTCGCCATCGTGACGAAGCCGAACCAGGACTCGCCGCTTTCGGACGGCCTCTACCCGATCCTCGGCAACGACGTCTGGGAGCACGCTTACTACCTGAAGTACCAGAACAAGCGCCCGGACTACCTCGCGGCGTGGTGGAACACCGTGAACTGGGACGAGATCAACAAGCGCTTTGCGATCGCGAAGAAGTAGTTTTTCTTCGCGCCCAGAAGCATGAAGTCCCGCAACAAAAGCGAAAGCCCTCCGCGACGGAGGGCTTTTGCTTGTTGCCGCACGATAAAAAAACTACTCCAGATGCGAGCCGCCGCGCGAGCCCTTGGGACGGCGGTTGGCCTGCAGGACCTTCTTGCGCATGCGCAGCGACTTCGGGGTCACCTCGACGAGCTCGTCGTCGGCGATGAACTCGATGGACTGCTCGAGGGTGAGGACCTTGAACGGAACCAGGCGGAGAGCGTCGTCCGAACCGGAGGCGCGCATGTTCGTGAGCTTCTTTTCACGCACTGCGTTGACATCCAGGTCGTTGTCGCGCGAGTGCTCGCCGACCAGCATGCCCTCGTAGACCTCGACGCCGTCGCCGATGAAGAGCACGCCGCGCTCCTGCACGCCGTCGAGCGCGTAGGTGGTCGTGACGCCCTGGCGGTCGGAGATGAGCGCGCCCGAGGGACGCTGCGGAATCTCACCCTGGTAGGGAATATAGTCGCCGGCGATCGAGTTCATGACGATCGTGCCGCGAGTCTCGGTCAGCATCTCGTTGCGAAGGCCGATCAGACCGCGCGAGGGCACCTTGAACTCCATGCGGACGCGACCCGAACCGTGGTTCGCCATGCGGGTCATCTCGCCCTTTCTGGGTCCGAGGCGCTCGATGACGGTACCGACGAAGTTCTCCGGAATGTCGATGGTCAGAATCTCGGAGGGCTCCATCAGGGCGCCGTCGACGCGCTTGGTGACGATCGTCGGACGCGAGACCATCAGCTCGAAGCCTTCGCGGCGCATCATCTCGATGAGCACGGAGAGCTGAAGCTCACCGCGGCCCAGCACCTTGAAGGTCTCGGGCGAACCGGTGTCTTCGACGCGGATCGAGACGTTGGTCAGCAGCTCGCGCTCCAGGCGGTCCTTGATATTGCGGCTGGTGACGAACTTGCCCTCACGACCGGCGAAGGGCGAGTTGTTCACCGAGAAGTTGATCGCGATCGTCGGTTCGTCGATCTTGATGATCGGCAACGGCTTGGGATTTTCGAGCGCGCAGAAGCTCTCGCCGATCGTGATGCCCGCGATGCCGGCGATGGCGACGATATCGCCGACCGCAGTCTCGGTGGTGTCTTCACGCTTCAAACCGTTGAAGGTAAAGAGCTTGGTGACTTTGACCGGAACGAGCGAGCCGTCGATCTTCGACAGATTCACTTCCTGGCCGACCTTCAGCGTGCCGTTGAAGACGCGACCGATCGCGAGACGTCCGAGGTAGTCCGAGTAGTCGAGGTTGGTGACGAGGATCTGGAGGTCGCCATCGGGCGTGCCGGGGGCCTCGGGAATCGTCTTGAAGATCAGCTCGAAGAGCGGCTGCAGGTCGGTGCCGGGGACGCTGAGGTCCATGGTCGCGGTGCCGGCCTTGCCGTTGGTGTAGATGACCGGGAAGTCCAGAATCTCTTCGTCGGCGTCGAGGTCGATGAACAGGTCGTATACCTCGTTCAGAACCTCCTGCGGACGGGCGTCGGGACGGTCGATCTTGTTGACGACGATGATCGGCGTCAGCTTGGCTTCGAGCGCCTTCGAAAGCACGTAGCGGGTCTGCGGCAGCGGACCTTCGCTGGCGTCAACGAGCAGAACGACGCCGTCCACCATCTTCAGCGCGCGCTCGACCTCACCGCCGAAGTCGGCGTGGCCCGGCGTGTCGACGATGTTGATCTTCGAATCCTTGTAGTGGATCGCCGTGTTCTTCGCGAGAATGGTGATGCCGCGCTCTTTTTCGAGGTCGTTCGAGTCCATGACGCGCTCGGCGACGGCTTCGTTCGAGCGGAAGGTGCCGGACTGGCGGAGCATGGCGTCGACGAGCGTGGTCTTGCCGTGGTCGACGTGGGCGATGATGGCGATATTGCGAATGGCTTCTACGGAGGTGCTCACGGCTATCGGATGTCCTATTCTGTGCGCGCTGATCCCGGCCTGACTGCATGGATGGCTGGAGGTGGCAATTTGCGCGTCACTCCTAGTTTAGCGCACGGATGGGCTGTCGAACGAACAACGTCCGGATTATGAGCGGTTTTGCCGTTTCTTCATCCTTTTCGGCAGACACACGGAAGCCCCGCCTGCGACCCGACTCGGTCGAAAGCGGGGCTTCCGTTATGCCGCGAGATTCAGTTTAGCGACGTCCGCCGCCGGCGTGACCGGCTTCCATGTGTCCGCCACCCTGGAAGTGCTCCGGGTGATCCTCATGGACGACGCCCTGCGGACCGCGAGCCTCATTCGGCTGGAAGTGGCTGAACGGCTGCGCATGCTGCTCGGGCAGCGGACCGTGGTAGCCATGGTGCGGATCCCAGCGGTTATCGACGTGGCCGTGGAAACCAGCGGGGCCATGAAACCAGCGACCGGCGCCGATGAAGACTCCACCGTTGAACCACTCCGGGCCGTAGTAGCCGTAAGGGGCGCAGGAGTACGGAGCGTAATCGAAGTAACCGTAAGGGCAGACCGGCTCGCCGACACCGATGCCGATCGAGATCTGCGCGGGAGCGGCAGCGGGGGTCGCGGCAAAGAGTGCTGCGGCAAGAACGGGCAGTGCGAGAGCTTTCATAACGTGCATGACTTCCTCCTGATGCAACTAATTAGACACCGATTTGAAGAAGGAAGTTGTCCTTGCGGAGCGAGGGAATAGGCACATGGCAAAGGCATCCGCCCTCTTCGCCCCTATTCCCTATTCCCTGTTCCCCGTTCCCTGCTTTTCCATCTTCGTCAGGTTTGTCTGAACCTTCTTCCACTTCCGCGGCTTCTTCCGAAGCTCGTCGTTGGTCGTGGCCGCGTGCGCGTAGTAGGTCAGCATGATCTGCCGCAGCTCCGGCGGCGCCTGCGCGCGACCCGTGGCGAGGTCCGACAGCAGATGCGCGTGGGTGCGATCGGCGAGGCGATACTCGCCCTCGTCGGACGGATGGCCGGTGTCCATGTCGAGATCGGCAAGCTCCGGCACGAACGGCGGCCGCGTGGAGACGGGAGCCTGCGCGGGATCGTCCGGCGCATCGGCAGGCTTTGCGTGGACCTTGCTGAGGTAGAGCCTATAGCGGTCGACGGTGGCGTTGACGCTGCGCAGGTAGATCGTCTGCTCGTCGCTGTTGGGGATGCTCAACTGCAGCGCCTTGAACGGGCCAATCTTGGGCAGGATGCGGATGAAGAACCCGGCGACATGCGTGCCGATGCCAGGCTTCTTGTACTGGCGCCCGTACTGCTTGTTGAACTCCGTGCGGTTGAAGCGGTAGAGGAACTTCGTGCGGTCGAAGCCGGGATGCGCCTGCTCGATGCGGTCGTGATAGCTGACCAGCGCGACCTTGGTCATCTTCGGGATCAGGCTCGACACGGAGTAGCGATAGGTCGCGATGGCGAGATCCTCGTGCCGGATGACGTCGGACATCTTCAGCCCGTAGGTCTCGTGGAAGGCGCGTTCGAGCAGCGGCTTGGCGACCTGGAAGCCGATGAAGTCGCGGTAGGCCTCCTGCGAGTAGACGCCGTTGGCGACGCCGACGACATCGAAGCCGAACTCCGTGCGCAGATGAGCGGTGCTGTTCTGGTCGTAGGTGACGGACTGGCCGTAGACCTTCCGGAGCGCGGGATACTCGTCGGCGGTGATCTGGTTGATGAAGGGGTGGCCGATCGTGTCGCCGCAGTAATGGGCCAGCGCACCGAGAGCGAAGGCATACTCGTCCGGCGTGGTCGAGTCGCGGATGAGCTGCTCGACGAAGTCGCCCGTGCGGACATAGTGCAGCAGGTCCGAGAAATAGTGGCTGCCGAAGGGGTAGTAACCGATGTCCTGAATGACCGACCCGCCATAGGCGAAGGCATGCGCGTGGCGAATCTGCTCGTCGGTCAGGCCGGGAAAACGCGACTTGAGGAGGGGCACGATCTGCGGTAGCCACAGCATATCCACCACCTCCTCATGTGAGAGGACGGAGTAGGCGCGGCCAGGACGCGCCGGGGCCAGCAACAGCACGGCCAGCAGGATCGCGAGAATGCGGGAAAAGGACCGGGACACGTGTGGGCAGGATACAGGATGAGACGAAGATGAAGATGCTCTGGCAGTTTGGATGCGGATTTTGCGCTTGCGACAACAAAACAAACAACGAGCAAAAACGAAATACAGGGGTCCTTCACTCCGTTCAGGATGACGAGCTTTGGTTCAGGATGACGAGCTTTGGTGGAGGGCGTAAAGAGGACAAACCGCTTATTGAGCGGGTTTTCGTGTCATCTTGCAAGTAAGAATGTTCGTCATCCTGAGCGAAGCGAAGGACCCCCGTATTGGCTTTTCCCTGGTCCTGCTCAGGCAGTCGGCTTACTTCCCCTGCTTCCAATCCACCCCAGGCCGAGCCACCGCATACATCTCCGCGCCGATCTGCCTGTACAGGCCATACCGGTCCTTGTCGACCGTATAGAGATCGAAGTGGCTGCGGCCGGGCAGATAGACGAAGTGCGCATCCGCGCCAAGCGCCGACAGCCGCGCATCCAGCCGGTGGGCGGCGCCGTCGAGGTAGAAGGTGTCGGCGGTTCCTACGGTCAGGTGGATGCGTCCCTTCAACATCGCGCCGCGCTCGGGCCAGGTGCGCTCGACGATGTTCGCAAGGTCGTAGTGTTCGCCCCAGTACGCCACCACGGCGGGGTCGACATCGCCGGTCATGCGGTCGAACATGGGCTTCGGTTCGCCGCCATCCGAGCGTGGCGAGAAGACCCAGTCGAACGAGGTGAACTGACCGCCGTAGGGGCCTAGCACCCGTTCGAGCTGCGCGAACTGCTGGATCGTCGCGGCCACCTTGCCGTCGATCCGCATGATCGGCCACGCCGAGCCATCCGGCTTCCGGTAGACGTTGGCGTGCGGCGCGTAGAGGTTCGGACCGGTGAAGTCGTGGAAGTCGCTCGAATCCGGCGAGGTGGACCACGTGCCGCCGAAGACGTGCGGGTAGTTGATCTGCAACTGCAGCGTGGCCCAGCCGCCGCTCGAATGGCCGTTCAACAGCCGGCCGGTGGGCTTCGCGTCCATGCGGTACTTCGCCTCGATCGCGGGGATGAACTCGGTCGTCAGCGCGGCGCCCCAGGGGCCGTTGTTCACCGAGTCCGCGAACTCGTGCGTGCCGCCGGGGCAGGACTCGTCCAGCATCACCCAGATCATGGGCGGCAGGGAGCCTTCGGCCATCATCTTCGACATCCGGATGGCGGCGTTCAGGTTGCTCTCGTGGCTGCCTCCGAAGCCGTGCGTGGCGTAGACCGTGGGGTAACGCTCGGCCGGGTGCGCTGCGTAGCCCGGAGGCAGCGCGATCCACGACCGGATCACCGTCGCATTGCCGGAGAAACGCGTGAGCAACGGGCTGGCGAAGATGTACTCCTCGACGACGCCGGGCTGGACGCTCGACTTCGCCCTGGCGATGGCGGCCGTGCGCGCGGGGTCTTCGACGGCGCGATGATCGAGGGTGAGCACAGGCTCCGCCGCCGCGGGACTCCAGTGGCCAAGCTGCACGACCGGACCAATCCAGTTCGACGAGCCGCGGTTCGCGTAGTTATAGGTATGGTCCGTGTCGAGGACGGCCTGCGCCTCGTAGTCGCCCGCCGGCATGGCGGCGAAGCTCTGCGGAAAGGCCAGGTCGGCGCCGTCGATCTCGACCGACGCACCGGGCGCGAGGTGGCGAACCTCCTTCGCCGTCACCCAGACATCGGCGGGGTGAAACTCGTCCACATCGACCGACGTGTCTCCCTTGCCCGCCTTGACGAAGACGAGCACACGGCCATCGAGCGGCGCGGAAGCGCTGGCGGCGAGCGTGACCTTGAAGAAGACATGCGCGGGCTGAGTCTGAGCCAGAGCGGATGCGCAGAGCAGAAGACCCGAGAACAGGGACAGCAGGGAGACAGGCCGCATGGAACTCCTCGAACGTCAGTTGCTGGCGATGATAGCAGGTGAGTTAGCCCGCGCGGCATGGATTCCGCCAGCGGATGCGCTTCTCTCCGCCCGGATAAGGAATGCCCGCTGAGGAAGATAGTTTCAGACGGAAACGTTGGTATTCCGGCGAGGTTGCGTCTTATACTCAAATCTCCGATGACGACACCCCAGACGAAGCAGTTCGAGCAAGCCGCGCTGAAGAACTATCTGCTGGATCACGCGTACGACGAGATGTTTTCGGGGCCGGACCAACTGCACGAGCACTACCAGCCGCTCTTCGAGCACTTCACCTCCCTGCCGCCGGGCGAACTGCAGCAGCGCAAGCACGCCGCCGACCTCAGCTTCCTGAACCAGGGCATCACCTTCACGGTGTATGGGCGCGAGGAGGGCAAGGAACAGATCTTCCCCTACGACCTGCTGCCGCGCATCATCACCAGCGCGGAGTGGGCGACCGTCGAGCGCGGGCTGACCCAGCGCATCATGGCGCTGAACATGTTCCTGCGCGACATCTACAACGAGGGCCGCATCCTGAAGGACGGCATCGTCCCGCGCGAGGTCGTGTATAGCTGCAAGCAGTTCCGCCGCCAGATGGTGGGGTTGCAGGTGCCGCGCAACGTCTACGTCGCGGTCTGCGGCACGGACCTGATCCGGCTCGAAAACGGCGAGTTCGTGGTGCTCGAAGACAATCTGCGCGTGCCGTCCGGCGTCAGCTACATGCTGACCAATCGCCGGGTCATGAAGCGGATCTTCCCACAGCTCTTCCGCACCTACAACGTCAAGCCGATCGAGCAGTACACGCAGCTTCTGCTGGGCACGCTGCGCTCGCTCGCCCCGGAAGGACGGCCGGAGCCGAACATCGTCGTGCTCACCCCCGGCGTCTTCAACTCGGCCTACTATGAGCATGCCTACCTCGCGCGCCAGATGGGCATCGAGCTGGTCGAAGGCCGCGATCTCGTTGTCCACGACAACGTCGTCTACATGCGTACGACCTCCGGCCTGCGCCGCGTGGACGTGATCTACCGGCGTGTGGACGACGACTTCATCGACCCGCTGGCCTTCCGGCCGGACTCGATCCTGGGCGTCGCGGGCCTCTTTAACGCCTATCGCGCGGGCAACGTCACGCTGGCGAACGCATTCGGCACCGGCGTCGCCGACGACAAGGCGCTCTACGCGTATGTGCCGGACATCATCAAGTACTACCTGACCGAAGAGCCGATCCTGAAGAACGTCGACACCTTCCTGCTGACGCGCAAGAAGGAACGTGATCATGTGCTGGCGAACCTCGACAAGCTGGTCGTCAAGGCCGTCGGCGAAAGCGGCGGCTACGGCATGCTGATCGGGCCGCAATCGACCGCCGCCCAGCGCAAGGAGTTCGCGGAGAAGATCATGGCCGACCCGCGCAACTACATCGCGCAGCCGACGATCTCGTTCTCCCGCGCGCCGTGCCTGATCGGCGATGAGTTCGAGCCGCGGCACGTCGACCTGCGGCCGTATGTGCTCTACGGTGACAAGGTGAACGTCGTCCCCGGCGGCCTGACGCGCGTGGCGCTGAAGCGAGGGTCGCTGGTGGTCAACTCTTCGCAGGGCGGCGGCAGCAAGGATACCTGGGTGTTGAGTCAGTAATAAGAGGACAAAACATCCTATGAGGCTTCGATACAAGAGGAATAACGATTCATTCCATGTCGCTTTGCGAGACGGCGACACGGTCCATACTACCGCTGATATCGCGCCAAATATTGCGGTGCAGTACAACCTAGAACGACAAATCGTTAGCATCGACATCCAGAACGCGACAACTCATATTGGGGAGGACGTCCTTAGAGCGGATAAAAGTACCAGTTATTTTTGGATACTGGCGTCGGGAGATAAATTTGATGTTGACGCCTTTCTCGCATCCAGCACGCTGAAGCCAAGCTGGGTTTGGCGGCGTCCAGATCACAGTGGTGTTTCGTTTGAGCTTGGCGATAGTTCGACAATGAGTTGGTACGAGCAGGATGATACGGCAGTGCTTTACATGAAAGAGCACCGGGAGCACCTGCTGGAGTTGGCCCGCTTTCCGGGCGTCGAATCGTTTTCACTTGGCCTGGAAGCGGTAATACAATTTGCGGAAAATCATCTGGGAACTGTCCTGGGGCCTTCGCGCGATCTTATGGCACACGCGCTTGAGTTAGGTCTGAAGTTGAACTTCTACTTCAGCTTTACGAGATACGACGACGAACGATAGAGGGGGCATAATTGCTAAGTCGTGTTGCGGATAGTCTCTACTGGATGAGCCGTTACCTCGAGCGCGCGGAGCACACCACGCGCCTGCTCGACGTGAATCTGAACCTGATGCTGGACGAAAGCCCCACCAGCGCGGACCGGCGCTGGCAGCGCGTCCTGCAGGCGCTCGGCAATCCCAAGGACGTCGAGTGGACGGGCGATCCCTACGCGCTGACCCGCGCGCTGACCTTCGATACCGAGAACAAGGCTTCGATCCTGTCGCTCATTATCGCGGCGCGCGAGAACTCGCGCCATGTCCGCGAGCAGATCTCCACCGAGCAGTGGCACCGGCTGAACAGCCTCTACCTGCAGGTGACCCGGCCCGAGATTCAGTACAAGCGCATGGAGAACGGCGCCGTGGGCGCGCAGTCCGCCGAGCCGACCGAGTTCCTGCAGCAGGTGATGGAGGCGGTCCACCAGTTTCAGGGCGTCAGCGACTCCACCATGAGCCACGGCGAGGGCTGGCAGTTTATTCAGGTGGGCCGCTACATCGAGCGCGCCTCGGCAACCGCCATGCTGCTCGAGGCCTATCACGAAGACCTGTGGCTGCAGCCGGAGCGCCCCGAGGGCAACGAATATCTCGAATGGATGGGGCTGCTGCGTTCGGCGACGGCGTTCGAGGCCTACTGCAAGGTCTACACCGCCGACCTGACGCCCGAGAAGATTATGGAGTTTTTGTTGCTCGACGAGGAGTTTCCGCACTCGCTGCGCTTCTCGATCGACAGCCTGCAGCAGGCGCTGGGCGCGATCCAGCGCGAGAGCGGCAAGAGCCGCGCGGACCAGTTGCGGCGGCTCGCGGGCAAGCTGCAGGGCTCGCTCAGCTACTCCGACGTGGACGAGATCATGGCGCAGGATGTGGTGGCGTATCTGCGCGGCATCCAGACGCAGTGCGGAGCGATTCACAGCACGATCTATCAGCTCTACGTGGATTATTCGATCCAGGCGGCGCTGGCAGGGTAATGAGGCACGATGACGCAGGCGATGTATGGCATGACCAGGAGTTCAGGAGGAGGCGAGATGTACTACTCGATTCGGCATCTGACGAAGTTCCTCTACAGCGACATGGTGAGCGAGAGCATGATGGAGACGCGGATGCATCCGCGGAGCGACCAGAACCAGCGCTGCCTGACCTTTCATCTCTCGGTCAGCCCGCGTTGCCGCGTCTTCAGCTATCGCGACCACCTGGCGAACCACGTCCACCACTTCGACATTCCCGGCCAGCACGGGCAGTTGGTCATCGTCGCCGAGTCGCTCGTCGAGGTGCAGCCGTCGATCCAGATACCGTCCTTCCTGACGCCCGACGCCTGGGCGGAGCTGGACGCGATGGTGGCCGAGGGCGACTACTGGGAGTTCCTGTTGCCGAGCGAGTTCACCGAGCCGACCGCGCTGCTGGACGAGCTGGCGACCAAGCTGAACCTGACGCGCCGCGACGATCCGCTGATGCTGATGCATGAGCTGAACCACGCGCTCTACGACTACTTCGACTACAAGCCGAAGTCGACCAGGGTGGACTCGCCGATCGATGTCGCGCTGACCAGCCGGATGGGCGTCTGCCAGGACTTCGCCCACATCATGATCACGCTGGTGCGCTCGAAGCTGCGGATTCCCTGCCGCTACGTCAGTGGCTACCTCTTCCACGGCGGCAAGGAGACGGATCGCTCGGCCTCGTCCGCTACGCACGCGTGGATCGAGGTGCTGCTGCCGCACCTGGGTTGGGTGGGCTTCGACCCGACCAACCATCTCGTCGCCGGCGACCGGCACATCCGCACGGCGATCGGACGCGACTACTCCGACGTGCCGCCGACGCACGGCATCTTCCGCGGACGCACGTCGAGCGAGCTGACGGTCGCCGTACGCGTCACGCCCAGCGAAGGCGCGCCGACGATGGATCAGGAGCTGCCGGTGCCGGAGGACTGGTCGATCCTGGTCGAAAAGGCGCAGGCGCTGCCGGAGCAGTTGCCCGCGCCGACAAGGACGCAGCAGATGGCTCAACAGCAGCAGGTCGGGTGACAGTAAGACAAAGGCAGAAGCAGATTCCCTTCGGGAATGACAAAAGCCGACGTCAGAGGTTCAACTTTTTGAAGATGCTCTCCGGGATATTCCGGATGATGAACATGATGGGCTGCCACTGGAACGGCACATAGAGCGTGTCCTTCCCTGCCGTGATCGCCTTGGCGATGGTCTTCGCGACGGAGTTCACGTCGGCCATCTTGGATTGGCC
The DNA here is from genome assembly GCF_900188085.1 of Granulicella rosea. Taxonomy (GTDB): domain Bacteria; phylum Acidobacteriota; class Terriglobia; order Terriglobales; family Acidobacteriaceae; genus Edaphobacter; species Edaphobacter rosea. The sequence goes on along the minus strand of NZ_FZOU01000005.1, from coordinate 165,510 downwards.
GGGCATGGCGGCGGTCATCGCGGTTTTGGTCGGGCCGGGCTTGATCGTCAGCACCGTGACGCCCTCGCGGTCGACGCGGTTGCGCAGACCGCCGAGAAACGCCGACAGGCCGGCCTTCGAGCTGCCGTAGACGTAGTTCGACTTGCGTCCGCGGTCTCCCGCGACCGACGAGATGACGGCCAGCGTGCCCGCCTTGCGCTGGACGCAGTAGTTCGCCAGCCACGTGAGCATCGAGACCGGCGCGATGAAGTTGGTGTGGAGAATCTGCTCGGCGGTGGCGAACTCCCGCTCGGCCTCGGTCTGGTCGCCCAGAATGCCGTGCGCCAGGTAGGCGATGTCCATGCCGGTGAGCGAGTTGATGGCATGGGCCAGCAGCGCCGGGTGCTGCTCCGTGTCGTCGAGATCGGCGACCGCGATGTCGATGTAGGCGGCTCCACGCGTCTTCAGGTCGGCGGCGACGGCTTCGAGCTTGGTCTGGTTGCGCGCGACCAGGAAGAGGCTGGCGCCTTCGGCGGCCCAGATGCGGCAGGTGGCCTCGGCGATGCCGGAGGTGGCGCCGAGGACGAGGATCTTCTTTGCGGACGTGGTCATAGGCTTGGTCGGTCTCCGGTGCAGCGTTCCCAGAAGCTGGAGGTCAGCAGGGGGTCGCGGAAGCGGGCGAGCCGCTCCCACTGGGGGTAAAAGGTCTGGAACTGGGAGGCGGTCATGGCCGCGTCCTTGGCCGGGTAGAGCCGGCCGCCGAAGTCGCGGGTCATGTCCGCGAGGCGCTCGAAGAGGGGAAAAGTGATCCCCTCCTTAATAGGGAAGTCCAGCGCGAGCGTGATGCCGGGCTGCGGAAAGCTGAGCAGGCCGGGCGAAGGCACGTCGCCGAAGGCCTTCAGCACGGCGAGAAAGCTGGCCAGGCCGGAGTCCGCGATGGCGCGCAGGATGGCGATGGTGCCCTCGCGCGCCGACTCCCACGGAATGGCGTACTGAAACTGCAGCAGGCCGCGCTTGCCATAGAGCCGGTTCCACTTCAGCATGATGTCGAGCGGATAGAAGAACGGCTCGTAGTCCTGCACCGTCTTCACGTGCGGCTTCATCTGCTTGTGAAAGTAAAGCGTGTTGAAGGCCGAGACGGTCGCATGATTCAGCGCGAAGCCGGGCGCGTCGAAGGGGAAGATCAGCTTTGGCTCGGGCGACTGCGTGAGCGCGTCCGGAACCTCGGAGTGCTCGCCGAGCATGAAGATGCCGCGCGCGAAGTTCTTGCCCCGGCTGGCGCAATCGACCCAGCTCACGGTGTATTCGACGTGCTGGTACTTCTTCGTCAGCTCGAGAAACTCGTCGATGCCATGGAACTGGATACCCTCGTAGTCGATCTTGCGGCTGACGATGGGCTTCAGCCGAAGCTGCACCCAGGTGATGAAGCCGGTCAGGCCCAGTCCGCCGATGGTCGCGGCGAACCAGTCCGGGTTTTCGGTCGGCGAACAGAGCCGCGAAGAGCCGTCCGACCGGATCAACTCGAACTGGAGCACATGGTTGCCGAAGGTGCCGGCGACATGATGGTTCTTGCCGTGAATGTCGTTCGCAATGGCGCCGCCGAGCGTGACGTACTTGGTGCCGGGCGTGACAGGCAGAAAAAAGCCGCGCGGCACGGCGAAGTCGAGGATCTGCGCCAGCGTCATACCGGCTTCGGCGGTCAGGATGCCGGTCTCGGGATCGAAGTGCAGCATGCGGTTCATCGCCGTGGTGACGAGCAGATTACCGTTTTCGAGCAGGCAGGAGTCGCCATAGCTGCGGCCCATGCCGACGGCGAGCGCACTGTCGTGCAGTCCGGCGGCCGTAACGGCAAAGTCCTGCTGCCAGTGCATGGGAAGGATGGTCGCCGCGTAGCTCGGATAACGTCCCCAGGATTCGAACGGGGGCGGCGCTGACGGCTTAGAAGACGAGGGCATAAATATAGGATACCTGTCCGCAGCGTTTTACCGCTTAGACCGGCTTACGTTTGGCCGACAACGTGCGAGGCGGACGGGAAAGCCTCTTACGGCTTGAGTAGAGAGCATGAATCGATTACAGAAACAGTCGACCAGACAAGCACGCCCGGCGCGGCCTTCTTCGCCGCAAAGACGCCATTATCGACCGCGCTAGCAACGAAAAGCCCATTCGGGCTGAGTTTCCCGCTTTCACTGTAGAGGACATCGGATAAGCAAGACTTCCCACTCTTCGGTGACCATGCCCAGAGACGAGCGCCGCTGTGGCCGAAGACGATCCCGCTCGAAATGTCGGGACTCGCGAAAAATCCGGTTGACGGATTGAACTGGGGCAGCAACGATGGCCCAGTTATGTTCGTCGGATGATCGGCATCCAGATTGGCGACAACGAACCCGGGTTTGCCGTTTGGCTCTCCATAGACGTATGTGCCGGTTTGAGTATCCAGAGCCAAAGGCCACGCATACTTCACCGGTTTCGGGAAAGACCGCATTACCTTCCAGTCCGCGACCCTTCGGAGGATGAAATCGTCTCCGCTCGCTGTCATCAAAACGCTTCCGTCTCTTGACAAGACCGGCATGCGCTCGGAAAGCGCCTGAAGATCGAGAAGGGTTCCCCCATGAACCGGATCGAAGACGATGGCGGTTCCATTTTCGGTCACAACCAGGCAATCCCCTTTTGGACAAAACTCCAAACTTTGAACTGGCGTCCGCGATATATCGATGGTGCGCGTGAGCTTGCCGGAGTCCAGATTCCAGAGGGTGAGCTGCCCATTCTTCTCTCTGCCAGCGGTAGCGATGAACTGATTGTCTGGCGATATCGCCACTGCGGATACAATCCCCTGCCCAGTTTCAACGACGTGCGCGACGGCATGAGTCGTAATATTCCAAACGACCACGCGGCCAAAGTCCATGCCAGCTGCAAGCAGACTGCCATCGTTGCTGAAAGCAAGAACATTGATTGTCGTCGGAGTTCCCACACCCGAACGAATGGTAAGAACATTGCCGTCCACTTGGACGCCGTTTTTCTGGAGCTTGTGCTTCACATCCTGAAGCTGGAAGATAGGCGCCGGAAAGTTCGCCTGCGCGATAAGCAATCGGCTAGAAAACAACGCCCACACAACCATCTGTCCCAGCTTCATGCCCCGGTCTCTCCTTTTAACTTGACCAAACTCTACCATCAAAAGCGAAAGGCACGACCCATGGGCCGTGCCTCCGTTTGATGCAGGATTTGAAACTACGCCTTGGCGGCCTGTGCCGATGCGTGGCCGGCGGCCGCCTTCGAGCGGGCTGCCTTGGCAACCTCAACCAGAGCGGTAAAGCCGGCTGCATCGTTGGCTGCGATGTCTGCGAGGATCTTGCGATCGAGCGTGTTGCCCGCGAGCTTCAGGCCGTTGATGAAAGTCGAGTAGCTCATGCCGTTCTTGAGGGCGCCGGCGCCGATACGGACGATCCAGAGCGAGCGATACTGGCGCTTCTTCTGCTTGCGGCCGGTGTAGGCGAACTTGAGTCCGCGCTCGACGGCTTCCTGAGCAGCCTGGTAGAGCTTGGATTTGGTGAGGAAGTAACCGCTCGCGCGCTTGAGAATCTTGCGGCGGCGATCGGCGCGCTTTGTACTCCGTTTTACACGGGGCATGGTGTTGCTCCTTTTGCGTACGTCGTTTGAGCGGCTGGTGGAAAGGGTTCCACTTCACTCGCTATGCATGTTGCCGATCTCGATGGCGTTTGTTTATTTCAACTTAGCCAGGGGTCATCTACGCTTGGACCCGCTTGATCTGCAACGATTCAAGACATTCCTGCCGCTGTTTAGGCGTAGGGCAACATCCGCGACACGTTGTAGTGATCCGCGTCGGAGATGAGGCCGGCCTTACCGAGGCGGCTCTTGGTCTTGTTGTTCTTCGAGGTGAGGATGTGGCGCATCTTGGAGTGGCCGCGCTTGAACTTGCCGGTGCCAGTCTTCTTGAAGCGCTTCGCCGCACCCGAATGGGTCTTCAACTTAGGCATGGGTAATCCTTGGTGAATCTGGTGATTCGGGACAACCTTCTAAGTGTAACGGAGTCGGAGGCAAAAAGAAAGGACTTCAAGGCCCGGTGGCGGGAGTTGGGCCGCCGGTGAAGTTATAGTTGACGGTCACCGTCGAATTGACCTCGATCGGCTCACCGTTCAGCAGATACGGGCGATAGGTCCACTGGCGGACCGACTCGACGGCCGAGGCGCGTAGCATATCCGGCCCACTGATGGGCTCCACCTTCCGGATGAGGCCGTCCTTTCCAATCACCACGGCCAGAACGACCGATCCCGAGACATGCGCCTCACGGGCCTCAGCAGGGTAACGCGGCTGCACCTTGGTCAGCGACATCCCTTGTAGCACGCCGCCCGAGACGCGGATCGTGCGCGACCCCGAAAGGGTGGAACCGTCTCCCGGCGCGGCGGCGGTGTCTGCCGGCTTCTGCCCCAGGTTGAAGTTGATGCTGAGGCGCGTATCGACGGAGGTGGGCTGGCCGTTCAGCAGGTAGGGCTGGTAGATCCACTGCGACGCCGCGTCGATGGCCGCCTGCTGGAGCTCGGCGGGACCGCTGACCACCTCCAAGTGATCAAGCGTGCCATCCTTCTCGACAATGCCCTTGAGGACGACGGTCCCGCCGATCCCCGCGGCCTTGGCCGCCGCCGGGTACCGAGGAGGAACGGCATGCAGAATCTTTCCGGCTTGGATGCCGCCTACCGGGTGTGTGGGCTTTTCCTGGGACGGCTGGGGCGGTGCAGCATCCTGAGCGAGGGCGACAGGTGCTGCCAGGGCGATCGCAAGCAGGGCGCGGACAATCATGAGAGTCTCCAGAGCTGCGATTCTCCCACCCGCCCGGTGAGACGTCAACGGAAATTACGTACTCGATATCCGCATTCCGGGCAGCGCGGGCGTGGACTGGCAGGCCGTTCCGCCACCCCCTGCGTGGTATACTGACAAGATAGCGAAGTGGGCCGAAACGTTGATTTAACGCGGGTTTTCGCGTTGTTCCCCGTTCCGGCGCACCGGCAAACGGAGACCCCACAAAGCAGATGGCAACGACACCGAACCCCAGCGACCTCCCTCTCGATCCGAACCTCGCCGCGGCAAACGAAGCACCCAAGGGTGGAGGCGGGTACTCCGCCGAGAACATCACCGTGCTCGAAGGTCTGGCGGCGGTGCGGCTGCGGCCCGCGATGTATATCGGTTCGACCGGCGAGCAGGGGCTGCACCATCTGGTGTACGAAGTCGTCGACAACTCGGTGGACGAGGCGCTGGGTGGACACGCCACGCGCATCGACGTCACCATCCACGTCGACAACTCCATCACCGTGGTCGACGACGGACGCGGCATTCCGGTCGACAACAAGACCATCAACGGCGTGACCATGCCCGCCGTGCAGGTCGTCCTGACCATGCTGCACGCCGGCGGCAAGTTCGACGCGTCGAACTACAAGGTTTCCGGTGGTCTCCACGGAGTCGGTGTGAGCTGCGTCAATGCCCTCTCCGAAGAGTTCGACGTCGAGATCTGGCGCGACGGCTTCGCCTGGGAGCAGGACTATAGCAAGGGCGCGCCCATCAGCCTGCTGCGCAAGGTCGGCCCCAGCACCCGGCGCGGCACCAAGGTCCACTTTCTGCCGGACAAGAGCATCTTCACCGTGACCGAGTTCAACTACGACACGCTCGCCAACCGGCTGCGGCAGCTCGCGTTCCTGAACAAGGGCATCGAGATCGGCCTGACCGACGAGCGCCAGACGGACGCGAAGTCCGGCGAATCCAAGACCCAGAACTTCAAGTACACGGGCGGCATCGCGGAGTTCATCAAGCTGTTGAACAAGGGCAAGGTCGTGCTGCACGAGAAGCCGATCTACATGGAGGCCGAGCGCGATGGCGTAGCGATGGAAATCGCCCTGCAGTATAACGACGCGTACTCCGAGACCGTCTTCACCTTTGCCAACAACATCAACACCATCGATGGCGGCACCCATCTCGCCGGCTTCCGCTCCGCGCTGACGCGCACCATCAACGCCGCCGGCCAGTCGCTCGGTCTCTTCAAGGACGTCAAGGAAAATCTCTCCGGCCCGGACGTGACCGAAGGCCTGGTCGTCGTCATCTCGGTGAAACTCTCGCAGCCGCAGTTCGAAGGCCAGACCAAGGGGAAGCTCAACTCCAACATCGCCGGCACGGTGCAGGCATTCGTCAACGAGCGTCTGGGCGCCTTCCTCGACACGAATCCGCAGGTGGCGAAGAAGATCATCAATAAAGCCATCGATGCCGCGCGAGCGCGCGAGGCCGCCCGCAAGGCTCGCGACCTCACACGGCGCAAGGGCGCGCTGGACGGTGGCGGTCTGCCGGGCAAGCTGGCCGATTGCTCCGAGCGCCAGCCGGACCGCTGCGAACTATATCTGGTCGAGGGTGAATCGGCCGGCGGAACCGCCAAGCAGGGCCGCGACCGCAAGTTCCAGGCCATCCTGCCTCTGAAGGGCAAGATCCTCAACGTCGAAAAGGCTCGCTACGACAAGATGCTGGGCCACGAGGAGATTCGCGCCATGATCACAGCCCTGGGCTGCGGCATCGGCAAGGACGACTTCGACGCCAGCAAGCTGCGCTACGGCAAGCTGATCCTGATGACCGATGCCGACGTCGACGGCTCGCACATCCGCACGCTGCTGCTGACCTTCTTCTTCCGCCACATGACGGAGCTGATCAAGCGCGGCCATGTGTACATCGCTCAGCCGCCGCTCTTCCGCATCAAGAAGGGCAAGTTCGAACAGTACATCAAGGACGAGCGTCAGTATGTCGAGGTGATGATCAAGCGCGCGTCCGACGGGATGGTCCTCACTTACGGCGAGGGCGCGGCGAAGATCGACGGCGCCGAGTTGACGGCCTTCATGCAGCAGCTCAGCGACTACCTGGGCTTCTTCGACAAGGTGGGCAAGCGGCTGCGCAACGAGGCGGCGACGCTTGAGTTCGTGAAGATCTTCGCGCACGAGGCGAAGGCCCCGGCGCAGAAGGCGGACTTCCAATCCATCGATAAGCTGGGGCTGATGCGTCAGCGTCTTCTGGAGATGGAGAAGGAGTACCAGTTCCGCGCGGTGGGCGAACCCGTCCTCGACGAGGAGCACCAGACCTGGTCGGTCAGCTTTACCGACTCGCAGGGCGCCGTGCGCAAGATCGACTGGGCGCTGGCGAACGCGGCCGAAACCCGCCAACTGCTGGGCAAGTACGACGAGATTCAGGATAAGCTGCAGGCGCCGTTCCTGATCTCCTACGCTCCGAAGACCGCCGCAGCCGTCATTCAGGAGGCTGCCGACGAGGCGGAGGAAGACGCAGCCGATGGCGTCGTCGCTGAGACCGAAAGCGCCGTGCCCGACGCAACCGCCGCGGCCAAGCCGGCGAAGCGTTCGAGCCGCGTGAATCAGGATCCGGTCGAGAAAAAGACGCCGCGCGAGGTCTTCGACTACGTGATCGAGCAGGGCCGCAAGGAGTACCAGGTCCAGCGCTACAAGGGTCTGGGCGAGATGACCGCGCCGCAGCTCTGGGACACCACCATGGACCCCGAACGCCGCACGCTGATGCAGGTGCGCCTCGAAGACATCGCCGCGACGGAAGAGATCTTCACCACGCTGATGGGCGAGGATGTGGAGTCGCGGCGGAAGTTCATCGAAGAAAACGCGCTGGACGTCAAGAACCTCGATATCTAGGCACTTCGTGCTGTCTTGGGCTTCGCTTGGCGCTGCACTTCGTGCCGTCTTAGGCTTCGCGTGGCGCTCCCGCTGGTCGCGAACGGAATTTGTTCCGATCTGCGGGAAGCTCCGCGGGATAGCCGAGGCGCGCATGCCGAGCGTATGATGCGGCCATGTCCACGCCAGGCATGCGCGACATCCTGCGACTCCTCTGCCTCTGCGGGTGCCTGCGGGCAAGCCACGCCCAGGGGCAGGCCGTTGCGACCTACAACTACTGGCCAAACCCGGTCAGCCATACCAATTCCGACACGTGGCTCCGCCAGCATCACACCGAGATCGCCATGTTGAAACCCCGGGTGCTTGTACTCGTGGCGGACAACCGGGCTCATATAGGCGCCGTCCAGGCTTTCGTCAAGCAGGCGGTGCAGGCAGCGGCAGAGGGTTCGCGCTACCACGGCTATAGCGTGCCTGCCAGCAAGCCTCAGTTGCAATACCAAATCGTGTCCCTCGCCGATCTGCGTGACCAGTCCGCCACCGCATGGCCGAGCATCTGGCCGGTACACATCGATCCGCAGGGCAAACCCGCGTTCGACTACGACGGTCTCTTCTCGCCGGAGATGGCCCGTGCGCTTGGCTTTCACGACCCCGGCGATCCGGACAAGTACCTCAACCTGCGTGAACTCTTCGAACAGGGAGTGATCAACGAGGTCTGGATGGTCTACCCGGAGATCGACGGGCAGCCTGAAAACGGCATCGTCGGCATCTTTGAGACGGCGGCGCGGGTGCAGGTCTACGATGCACAGGGAAATCCTAAGCCGCACATCTTCGATCGATGCGCAGGCAACGGCTGCCTGCCCCCGACCGAGCATGGTCAGGCCCATGTCACGATGCGGTTCGCTGAACTGAACATCGGGCTTGGCGTCGGCTGCTTCACGCACGCGACCGGGCACGGCTTTGACACGGGCCTGTGGCGCGCGATTCCCGAGTTCGACGACGCCTCGGCCCGATTCTTCAATCGCAGGCTGAAGGCCCAGGGATTGCCCATGGACAACCTGTACGAGAGCTGCCCGAGCAAGCTCGGCGATTGCTGGGAGTATCCCAACGACCACACCCTCGCCAACGGCCCGCTCAGCAAGCCTCTGCCCAGCTTCCGCGACGACCACTGGGGCATGGGCTGCGGCAGCGTCCACTTCCCGCCTAATGGACACAGCAACTACGACTTCGAGGACACGCAAAGGGTGCTGAGCACCTGCGAAAATTACGGTCTACAGAACGGCCCGGACGGCGCCGATAAGCAGCAGCCCTACCGCTTTACCGGCATGCCCGCCGATCCCCGCAAGCCCTACGACTGCGGCGGCGCATGGCAGATCTACCTGCGGCAGAGCTTTCCGGGATATGGCTCGAAGGCAAAGAATGCGGATGGAACGCCGATGAAAAGCTGGTGGCCGTATCTATATTACTGACAGCGTTCTCTCGCTTTTGGTTCCATTGGCTCCAGTAATTTCGGTTTCCGCGGCCATGATTCGATAGACTGGGAAACGTCTATTATGAAAGTTCTTACGCCCTGGCTCCGCCACTATCTCCCCGTCCTCGATGTCGACGATGCACAGCTTGCTGAAGACCTGACCCTGCGTGGCATTGCGGTCGAGGGGGTCTTCGAGCTCAACGATGCAGCCGGCGATTCGGACGGCGCGCTGTTCGACATGGACATTACGACCAATCGCGTCGACGCCATGAACCACTACGGCATCGCGCGCGAGATCGCCGCCATCTACGACGTGCCGCTGCATGCGCTCGACACCGCGCTGCCCACGGGCTATGTGCGGGTCGAGCCGTTCCCTGTCCGGATCGAGGCGCAGGACGGCTGCGGGCGGTTCACGGCGCGGGTGGTTCGCGGCGTCACGGTCGGCCATACCGAGGGGCGCATCGCGCACTACTTCGGCGAGCTGGGACAGAAGTCCATCTCGAATGCGGTCGACGTGACGAACTTCGTGCTGCTGGGCATGGGGCATCCGACGCATGCGTTCGATCTGGACAAGATCGTGGGCGGCATCACCGTCCGGCGGGCGCATGCGGGCGAGACGCTGAAGCTGCTCGACGGGACCACGCGGACGCTCGTCGCCGAAGACCTTGTCGTCGCCGACGACGTGAAGGCGCTGGGCCTCGCCGGCGTGATGGGCGGCTGGGACACGATGATTACGGCCGAGACGAAGAACATCCTGGTCGAGGCGGCGTGGTTCGACCCGGCGAGCATTCGCGCGAGCTCGCGCCGCCACCTGATCCACACCGATGCGTCGCACCGGTTCGAGCGCGGAGCGGATTTCAACGCCGCGCCGATCGCCAATGCGCTGGTGACGAAACACATTCTGGCGCTCTGCGGCGGGTATATCGAAGGCGAGATGGTCGATGTGGTCGTGCCGGAGCTGGAGGCGGCGACGGCTGGCCGTCCCGCCGTCTCGCTGTCGGTCAGGCAGGTCCAGCGGCATCTGGGGACGACGCTGGCGCCCGAGGGAATCACCGGAGCGCTCGTCCGGCAGTATCTGCTGGCGCTGGGCTGCCACCTGGCCGCGACCGGCGACGAGACCTACGACGTGAAGCTCCCGAGCTGGCGGCTGGACATCACGCGCGAGATCGACCTGATCGAGGAGATCGCGCGTGTCTATGGATACAACAAGTTCGCCAACACGCTGCCGACGCCGGGCGTGGTGATCGCGCATCCGACGGCCCGCGCGGAGGCTGCGGTGCGCAGCCGGCTGCTGGCGCTGGGCTTCAGCGAGGCGATTTCGAGCACCTTCGCCTCGGCGGCGGAGTCTGCCTTCTTTGCGCCGGCGGCTTCGGCGATTCCACTCGAAAATCCGCTGAGCGAGGATGCGGGCAATCTGCGGCCATCGCTGGTTCCTGGCATGGTGACGATGCTGGCGCACAACCTGAACCGCGATGTGCCCGCGGCCCGGCTCTTCGAGGCTGGCGCCATCTTTGGCGGGTCGGTGCAGACCGTGGTCGAGACGCAGAGCCTCGCGCTCGGCCTGACGGGCGACGGCGTGGCGACGGCTCTCTACAGCGCGGCGGATGCGCCATTCTTCGAGCTGAAGGGGGCGGTGGAGTCGCTTGCTTCCCTGTTCGAAGCTCCTGCGCCGCGGTTTACCGCGTCCGGGATTCCGGGGTTTCTTGAGGGTTCGCGCGCGGCGACGGCCTGGCTGGGAGATCGCGCGCTGGCGCACTTCGGCGAGTTCTCGCAGTCGGAGAGCGGGCGGCGCAAGCTGCGGCAGCCCGTCTTTCTGGCGCAGATCGATCTGGCCTATCTGCTTTCGTTGCCGCTGAAGCAGGCGATCGCGAAGGAGCTTTCGCGCTACCAGGCGGTCGAGCGCGACTTCTCGTTCGTGTTTGCCGATGCGGTGAGCTGGGAGCAGGTCTCCACGGCAATTCGCGGGCTGGGCATTGCCGAGTTGCTCCGGTTGACGCCGGTCGAGATCTTCCGCGATGCGAAGGGCAAGGCAGTCGCTCCGGGACACTATTCTCTGCTGCTGCGGACGGTGTTTCAGTCCGTCGAACGCACGCTGAGCGAGGGAGAGCTGACGGGCTGGCAGGAGGCGATTGTGGGTGTGTTGACGGGGCTGGGTGGGGTACAGCGGGCTTGATTGCCCCAACGGTGTTGCGTTTCGCCTTTGCTTGAAGGTAAGCCAAGGCTTTAGCCTTGGCACTCAAGCCCAGCAGGGACGGGGGCTTCAGCCCCTGGGGTATGCACCCTGATGAGCGAGCACAAGCTCCGGGTGCGGGCGGTATACGTCCCACCCATCGCGGTGAAACGCTGCGATGGATGGGGCACCCGAACATTTCTTAAAAAAACAGACAACAGCAAAAGCAGATTCCCTTCGGGAATGACAAACAAATGGAACCAGCAATGCCAACAGCACCGGAAACATTGGCGTTCTTGATTCAAACTGGAACCCAGTTTGAGTCCGCCGAATGGGAATGGCCTTTCTTCCACCTCATTCGCCTCTATACTTTTCCGAGGGAGTAAACCGTGAGCGAAACGAACATTAGCGCCGATGAGTTTCAAGCGCTTGAACAGAAGGTTCTTCGGGCAGTTGAGATCGTCCGGCGGGAGCGCGAGGCGCGCGCTGCGGCGGAGTCCGAGGTTGCGGCTCTGCGCGAGCAGCTCGATCAGTTGACCGCGCAGTCGAACGCCGTGCAGACGCAGGTGACGACGCTGCACCAGGAGCGCGAGACCGTCCGTCAGCGCGTGGAGAAGATGCTCGAACAGATGGACGAGCTGCTCTAACAACCGAGAAACCAGGGCCCGCATGAATGAGCTTCAAGACAATCCGCCTGTCAGTGCGTTCGTAAATCAGGACGCGACCAGCGTTGAGATCTACGACCAGATCTACCATCTGCGTGGAACCGACGCCGCGTATATCGAGCGGCTGGCCGGGATGGTGGACGCGAAGATGCGCGCGGTGGCGGCGCAGGGCGGCACCGTCGACAGCCTGCGCGTGGCCGTGCTGGCGTCGCTGAACATGGCCGACGAATTGGAGATGATGCGGCGGCGATACGAAACGCTGGCCGGGTCGCTGGTGGCGACCGAGAGCACCATGCGGACGCGCTCGGCGTCGCTGGCCGGCATGCTGGACGAGGTGCTGGACGATCACGACAACCTGCTCTCGCGCCGCGCGGGTTAAGCCGCTTTTATTTCTTGAATTTATCCGCATAGCGGAGGAAGATGGAGCCATCCAGAGCAGTACCCGGGAGGCCCCTGTGAACCGCCGTGCGCTACGTCTCGTCACGCTTTGCCTTTGTCTAACCGTCTCCCCTGTCTTCATACCCCGGATTCACGCCCAGACCCCGGCTGCGGCGGCGCCATCCGCCGAGGACGATCCGAAGTTCGTCGCGGCCATGGCGAACGCCAAGAAGCTGGCGCACGAACGCGACTACGAGGGCGCGCTCGGCTCCTACCAGAAGGCCAACAAGATCGCGGGCGGCGCCTGCAAGAAGTGCCTGACCGAGGTATACAACCTTCAGATGGGGCTTCAGAAGTACAAGGATGCGGTCGCCAGCGCGAACCAGATCGTTGCGTTCGCCGCAAATCCTCGCGAGAAGTCGCTGGCCGAGGTCAATCTGAGCAACGCGTTGCTGCGCCAGGGAGGCGAGAAGCCGAAGCCCGCGCAGTTGGAGGCGGCACATGCGGTGCTGCAGACCGCGCTGACGGACAATCCCAAGAACATCTCCGCGCGCTACAGCGACGCCTGCGTGCTGGCGCGCATGGGAAAGATGGACGACGCCAAAGAGGGGTTCAGCGCATGCGCGGCGGCCGCATCCGACAAGGATCCGATGAAGATCCGGGCGCAGCACTTCGCGGAAAATCCAGCGCTTTCGATGTCGAAGATGGCTCCGGCGTTTACCGTGACGGCGCTCGACGGCTCGCGCTTCACGCTGGACGAGATGGGCGGCCGCGTGGTGCTGATCGATTTCTGGGCGACCTGGTGCGGCCCGTGCAACGAAGAGCTTCCGCATATGAAGAAGATTGCAAAGGAGTTCGCCGGGCAACCGCTGGTCATCATCAGCATTAGCTGGGATTCGGACGAGAAGAAGTGGAAGGATTTCATCAACAAGCAGGAGATGACCTGGGTGCAGTATCGCGACGCCGACCATAAGCTGACCGATATGTTCGGCATCCACTCGATTCCGCACTACTTCACCATCGACTCCGACGGCGTGCTGACGACGGAGATGGTCGGTTCGGGTTCGGACGTCGAAGGCAAGCTGAAGAAGCTGATCAAGCGTGCGAACGAGTCGAAGGCGGCGACAAAAGAGGTCGCATCCCTGCAGTAATGTTTCCACAACCGGCGGGCTTGACTTGCCAATCTGCCGGGACGCGGTTAGCATCCAACCTAGAAACCGGCCTGCAAAGTTGGTACGCGAATACCGCAGGTTGAACCAATACTCAATGAACAGGGGTCAGACTCGTATACATGGTTCGGTGTGCTATGTCCGCCAGTCCGGAAAGCCTAAAGAACCACGGTTTGGTCCCACCGTCTTAAGACGGGTTCACCTGCGCCTCGTCGTACGGCCCAGCGGGTCGGTTTTGCAAATTTGATGGGCTAGACTGGATGTTAGCCCGTGTATCCCTATCTACTCCACTCCGGACATCTCTACCTGCCGACCTTCGGCGCGCTGGCGGCTCTGGGCCTGATGGCCGCGCTCACCCTTTCGCTGCGCACGGCGGAGTGGGTAGGCATCTCGCCCGACGCGATCTGGAATGCCGGGTCGTTCGCGGCGTTGGCGGCGTTCTTGCTCTCGCGTCTGCTGCTGGTGGCGACGAACTTCCGCAGCTTTCTGGCTTACCCGATGTACCTGCTGGCGGTTCCCTCGCTGACTCCGGGCGGAATCCTGTTGACGCTGATCGCCGTGGGCGTGTGGCTTTGGACGAAACAGATTCCGCTGATGGCCGCGCTGGACGCCTGGGCTCCGTGTGCGACGCTGGTCTGGGTGTTCCTCGCGGTCGGGCACTTCGCGGAGGGAAGCGATCTTGGTCTGCCAACCTCGACCTGGATCGGGATCGCGCTGCCGGGGACGACGACGCGGATGATTCCGGTGGCGCTGTTTGCGGCCGCGCTGGCCCTGGGGTTGACGTGGCTTCTGCTGCGGTCGCTGGCGAAGGACGGGACTCCGGGGCGGACCTTCGCGTTGGCGATGACGTTGACGGGCTTTGGACAGTTCGTGCTCAGCTTCTGGCGGGAACCGGCCGAGGGCGTCTTCGGCGATACGCTCGACCCGCTGCAGTGGGTGGCGATTGGAATGATGGCGGTTGGGGTTGGTTTTTGGGTCGCGACGCAACAGGTTCAGAAGCAGATTCCCTTCGGAAATGACAAACAAGAGTTGCAAGAGCAAAGGCGGTAGACAGTGCCATCACAAAATATGCTTCCAAAGGGACAGCGCCGGCGGTCGGTTCGGCCGGAGTATGTCGCAACGCGTTTCGTCGAACCGGAGATTGCGCCGGCGATTCCGGTGCTCGAGTTCGACGACGACGGCGACCTGACAGATGCGTCGGTGCGGACGTTTCCGGCCGACCCGGCATCGGCGGGGCTGCGGCTGGATGCATACCTCGCGCAATGCCTGCCGGATATCTCGCGGGCGCGGGTGCAGTTGCTGATCGAGGCCGGGCAGGTGAAGGTCGACGGGCTTGTACCGAAGGCCAAGCAGAAGCTGCATGGCGGCGAGACCATCGAGATCGAGGGCCAGCCCAACCCGGAGCCGCTGCACGCAGTCGCCGAGGATATTCCGCTCGACATCCTGTTCGAGGATAAGTATCTCGCCGTCATCAACAAGCCGGCCGGGATGATGGTTCACGCCGGCGCGGGTTCGACCGACGACGAGCGCAACCGCGGCACGCTGGTCAACGCCCTGCTCTTCCATCTGGCGCAGTTGTCCGACGTGGGCGGATCGCTGCGGCCGGGGATCGTGCATCGGCTGGACAAGCAGACCTCCGGCGTCATCATCGTCGCCAAGGACGACAGCACGCACCGCAAGCTGGGCGAGATGTTCTCCGGCCGCGAGGTGGCGAAGACCTACCTTGCGCTCGTCCACGGGCATGTGAAGAAGGACGATACGACCGTGACGCTGCCCATCGCGCGCGATCTCGTCCGGCGCATCCGCATGACGACGCGGCGTGCGGACGGTCGTGCCGCCGTCTCGCATGTGCATGTGCTGGAACGGTTTACGACGCCGCACGGGCCGTTCACCATGGTCCAGGTGAAGATCGAGACGGGGCGGACGCACCAGATTCGCGTCCACATGCAGTCGCTCGGGCACCCGGTGGTCGGAGATTTCCTGTACGGGGCGCCGCATCGGATTCTGCAGCTGGCCGGCGGCGGCGAGGGACTGGAGCTGACGCGGAACTTCCTGCACGCGGCCAACGTCGCGTTTACGCATCCGCAGACCGGCCAGGAGATGGAGCTGGAGGCTCCGCTGGCGCCGGAGCTGCTGGACTTTCTGGCCAGTTTGAAGGAGTAGAACCGCTCGCGTACTTGTTTGATCCCACCACGAGTTTTCGTCATCCTGCGCGGAGCGAAGGACCCCCGTATTTCGTCTTTGCTTTTGCGAGCGTTGAAGTCACAAATTTCGCGCCAGAACGAGCAACAACAAGAACAAGAACGAAATACGGGGGTCCTTCACTACGTTCAGGATGACGCGCGGTTTAGGCGACTCCGTGGAAAAGCAAGGGCAAGAGCAAAAGCAGATTCCCTTCGGGAATGACAAACAAAGGGCGACCTCGAAGTAACGAATGTTGTGGTCGGGCCGTCGAACACAAATCCAGTAGAATCATCCCGGTGACTGTACAGATGAAGTTTATGCATGCTTTTCGTCCGATGATCCTTGCAACCGCCTTCGGTTGCGCCGCTCTGCCGCTGTTTGCGCAGCAGACGCCTGCTCCAGCCACGCCCGCCGCGCCCACGGCGCCGGAGCCTACACCCACCGGTCAGCCGGATGAGCCGTATAAGCTGGTCGTCCGGACCGCCGAGGTCAACCTCGTCTTCACCGTGACGGACAAGAAGGGCCGCTTCATCACCGGGCTGAAGCGCGAAAACTTCGGGCTGCTCGACGACGGGCGTCCGCCCGAGGCCGTCAACAAGTTCACGCAGCAGACGAACCTTCCGCTGCGCCTCGGTGTGATGCTCGATACATCGAGCTCCATCCGGCAGCGCTTCAAGTTCGAGCAGGACGCGGCGATCGACTTCTTTCTGCAGGTGCTGCATACCAACGACCGCGCGTTCATCGAGGGATTCGACATTCAGCGGAACCTGCCGCAGGACTTCACCAACAACGTCGACCTGCTGAACCAGGGCATCCGCAAGCTGCGGCCGGGCGGCGGCACGGCGCTCTACGACGCGCTCTACAACACCTGCAAGGACCAGATGCTGACGCTGCGCGATGAAGGCGCGGTGCGGCGCGCCATCATCCTGGTCTCGGACGGAGACGACAACTACAGCCGCGCCTATCAGGCGGACGCTATCAAGATGTGCCAGCGCGCGGAGACGATCGTCTACACCATCTCGACCGACATCAGCCCCAGCAAGGGTAAGGGCGGCGAGGTGCTGCGCAAGATCGCCGAGGCAACCGGCGGGCAGCCGTTCTACCCGGTCAAGCTCGAAGACGTCGCGGTCGGCTTCCGCAACATCGAAGAGGAGCTGCGCAGCCAGTACCTGCTGGCCTATCGTCCGGCGGAGTTCAAGCAGGACGGCGCCTTCCGCACGATCTATCTGCAGTCCACCGACTCGCGCTACCACGTGCGCGCGAAGACAGGTTATTTTGCGCCACGTCCGCCGGACGAGAAGTAGATTTTTCCGGCGCAGGGTAACTCTGGGCTGCAAGCTGTGTCTAATCCCGTAGGGAGTTCTCCATGCGCGCGACACTTACTCTGCTTGCAGCCCTTGCTTTTTCCGCACCTGCCTTTGCGCAGGGACCCGAGCCGCCTTCGATCTCGCAGTACTTCTCCACGCTGGCCGACCAGCCGGCGAGCAAGACCGCCTTCAGCTTCGACCGCTCCATGCTGCAGATGGCGCAGAGCCTGATGGAGACGGGTGGGGTGGATGCGCATCATGCAGCGGCGGCGCTGACCGCCGTCTCGGTCGAGAACTACCACTACGCCCAGCCGGCCTTCTACACGCCGGAGACGTTGGCGAGCCTGCTCGGCGCCTTCCACGCCGCGGGCTGGAAGCACCTGGTCAACGGCAACCAGACGGTCGCCAACACGGCGCAGCCGCGCCACTCCGTCACCGACCTGTGGCTGCACTTTACCGGCGGCGATATCGACGGCGTCACGGTGTGTTCGCGCGGACCGCAGAATATGAGCGTCGTGCGCATCTCGGGCGACCTGCGGCCGCTGGACCTGGTGCATCTGAGCGGACACTTCGGCATCCCGAAGGTCGATCCGAGCGCGGTGATGGTGCCTGCGCCGGATGGACGATAAGCCTCACAACTTTCGGACCTGCCACAAACGCTCGTCATCCGGAGTGGAGCGAAGGACCCCTGTATTGCGCTTTTGTCGTTGTTTGTTTTCTCACTTGCATTCAAAGCGAGAATAGCCAAAGGCAAAGACGAAATACGGGGGTCCTTCACTACGTTCAGGATGACGGGCATTCTTGCGGGTTCAAGCAGGGGTCGCGGACAGAATATCTGTTTTCAGTGGCCGTAAGTCTCAATCTCATGCAGCAGCTTGAGCTTGCGCGGTGGCGGCAGGAAGCTGGCCTCCACGCTATTCGCCGCGAACTCGCGCATCTCGTCCAGGGAGAACTGAAACTTGTCCTGCACAAGGATGTACTCGTTCAGCAGGTCGCTGCCGAACATGGGTGGATCGTCGGAGTTGAGCGTGACCATGAGGCCGGCCTCGAAGTACTCCCGCACCGGGTGGTCGTCGTAGGCCGCGCAGCATGAGGTGCGGATGTTGCTGGTGACGTTCAGTTCGATGGGGATCTGACGTTCGGCGAGCACTTCGAGCAGCTCGGCGTCGTGCTGCGCGGCGAGTCCGTGGCCGATGCGCTCCGCCCCGATATTGAGCGCGGCCCAGATGCTGGCCGGTCCATCGACCGGGCCGGTGGACTCGCCTGCGTGGGCGGTCAGGCGCAGGCCGGCGGCCTTCGCCTCCTCATAGAGTTCGCGGAAGTCGTTGGCGGGACCGCGCGCCTCGTCCCCGCCGATGCCGATGCCGACGATGCTGGGGTACTTCGGCTGCAACTCGGCGGCGGTGCGGAAGACGCGCGCGGCCTCCTCCACGCCGAAGTGGCGGACGGCGTCGATGATCCAGAGCAGCGAGACGCCGAACTCCCTTTCGCCAGCGATCCGCGCGCCTTCGATCGCGTCCATGACCGACTCGATGGTGAGCTGCGGCTTGAACTTGTAGAGAATCCCGAAGGAGATGTATGCCTCGGCGTGAACGACGCCCTGCCGGGCGAGATCGCGGATCATGTGGTGCGTGATGAGGGCGAAGTCCTCCGGCGTCCGAAGCCGCTCGGAGACGGCCTTGAAGGCCATCAGGAAGTGGACGAAGTCCTCGTAGACGTAGAGCGCGCGTGCCTGTTCGAGTGTCAGCGGCTCGGCGTCGTGGCGTGCGCTCAGCTCGACCAGGGTCTCGGGCGTGATCGTGCCTTCGAGATGCAGATGCAGCTCGGCCTTGGGCAGGCCGCGAAGCCAGGCGGGAATGTCGATGGACTCGGCTTTAGTCTTCGTATGGTTAGAACGTGCCATCCATTCAGTTTAGCCCCGGCTCGTTTGAGGGGGTGTCTGCATTCATCGAGGTGTGAGAGAGTGGTTCTGAGAACCACCCTCGAGGAGAACGACCCATGCCGCTACCGACCGATGAGAAGTTGCTCGCGCTCAGCCAGAACCTGATCGACCAGTTCCATAAGATCTTCGGGGAATACCCGGGATTTCGCCCGGCGCATGCCAAGGGCGTCATGCTGACAGGAACCTTTACTCCCACGGCTGCAGCCGCCGGACTTTCTTCCGCGCAGCATCTGAACGCGCCGTCGACCCCGATCGTCGTGCGGTTTTCGGATTCGACCGGTCTGCCGCTGGTCCCGGACAACGACCCGAACGCGAATCCCAAGGGATTTGCGATCCGGTTCATGCTGGGCGAGCGCGTCCACACGGACATCGTCAGCCACTCCACTGATGGCTTTCCCACGCACACCGGCGACGAGTTTCTGGAGTTTCTGCGGGCGCTGGCGTCGAGCGACCCGAAGAATCTCGCCGGGTCGCCGCTCGAGGCCTTTCTGGGCTCGCATCCGGCGGCGCTGGCCTTCGTGCAGACGCCCAAGCCCTTTCCCTTCAGCTTCGGGACAGAGAGCTACTTCGGCGTGACGGCGATGAAGTTCACCAACGCGGCTGGCGAGAGCAAGTTTGGCCGCTATCGCATTCTGCCGGCTGCGGGGAACCAGTACCTAAGCGACGACATGGCCAAGCACCAAGACAGCGACTACCTCGTGGACGAGATCGGCGAGCGTGTGGCCGCGGCGCCGGTGAAGTTCACCCTGGCGGTACAGATCGCGCCGGAGGGTGCGGTGGTCGACGACGCGACAATCCACTGGCCGGCGGACAGCCAGGTGGTCGAACTGGGCACGCTGGAGCTGACGGCTCTCTCCGCCGATACGCTCGCCGAGCAGAAGCACATCATCTTCGACCCGATTCCGCGGCTGGCGGGCATCGAGCCCTCGGACGATCCGCTGCTGGAGCTGCGCGCGGCGATCTATCTGATGAGCGGGCGGAAGCGCCGCGAGGCGTAAAACGGCGCAAAAAGAGCCCCTGCCGCGGCGGGGGCTTTTGCTTTGTTGGACTGGCGCGAGAACGGCGGATCTTCCGCGAGGATGACGGGCAAGCAAGGCAATAGGCCTAATTCAGTTCGTGCGCCTTCTCGGTAAGAACGTAAAAGATGCCGCCGCCGTTCTGGTTGGGGTAGACCGTGATCTGGAGCCAGGTGTTGCGGTCGTAGCGTGCGATGCGCTGCTCGCGATTGTGCTCCTCCTCGAACTCCAGCTCGCCGTCGAGCGGGGCGTCGGCGCCGTACGCGAGGTGCTGACTCTGAACGATCTTTCCATCCTTCACCAGCGCGAAGATGCGCGTGTTGTCGCGGCTGCGCAGGAAATAGGTGCCGAGCGCTGCGTTGATGCCCTTCTGCGAGACCTGCGAGCCGATGACGTAAAGGGTGTCCCAGTCGCCGTCGAAGAGGTCGCCAGCCTGGACGCGGCAGTCCACCCGCTGATTGCACAGGCGAACGATGTGCGCGGCGGCGGTCTTGTCCATGTTGTCGGAGTCGGGCGCGAGGACGCGCCAGAGGATACCGCCGAGAACGCCCGCCACGAGCAGGATGGTGCCCACGATCACAAAGCGGATCTCACGCCGGGTGGTCCCGGTCTCCGGCATGTCGGGGACGCGCGAGTACTGTACCGTCTTGGCGTTGGAAGTCATGACGAATAAAGGTAGCACCAGCGCACGACTGCTGGCTTCCTTTATGTCATGAAACGAACCAAAATAATCATTCGGGCGGTGAACAACCCGGCAGACGCCGTCAGCCCTTGTAAAACTCGCTGCGCTTCCTCGAATAGAAGAAGTAGACGAACAGCCCGATGATCAGCCACACGAAGAATCGCACCCACGTGATCGCCGGCAGTCCCGCCATCAGCAGGATGCAGAAGAGCGTGCTGAGGATGGGGATCACCGGGCCAAACGGAACCCGGAAGCCGCGGCGACGTTCCGGGTCTTTCGCGCGCAGAACGATCACGCCGATCGAGACCAGCACAAAGGCGAAGAGCGTACCGATGTTCGACATCTCCGCGAAGGTGCCGACGTCGAAGAGCCCGGACGGGATCGCGACCAGGATTCCGGCAAACCACGTCGCAAACGCGGGGGTGCGAAACTTCGGGTGCAGGCTCGAAAAGATATCCGGCAGCAATTTATCGCGCGACATCGCGAACCAGACGCGCGCCTGGCCGAGCTGGAAGACCAGAATCGACGAAATCATGCCGACGATGGCGCCGATCAGCACGCCGAGTCGCACCCAGTGCAGGCGTCCGCCGCCGGGCTCGAGCGAGAGGCGTTTGAGCGCATTGACCACCGGCGCTCCGTCGCCAGCGACCGATTGCCACGGCACCATGCCGGTCAGCACCGCCGCCACGCCGATGTAGAGGATCGTGCAGACGATCAGCGTCGCGACGATGCCGATCGGAACATCGCGGCGCGGGTTGCGGCACTCTTCGCTTGCGGTCGAGACCGAGTCGAAGCCGATGTAAGTGAAGAAGATAATCGACCCGCCCGCCAGCACACCGGAGTAGCCGTTCGGCGAGAAGGGGTGGTAGTTGGCCGGATGGATGAACGACAGGCCGAAGAAGATGAAGAGCAGAATCGCCGCGATCTTAACCAGCACCATGATGTTGTTGGTGCGGGCGGACTCTCGAATGCCGCGCACGAGCACGACCGTCAGTAGCAGCACGATGATGAAGGCGGGGATGTCGAAGCCGAAGTGCCAGCCGGCGGCGAAGATATCCTTGCCGGCGAGATCCTGCAGGCCGAGCGGCAGATAGGCGGGCGAGAGCCACTTCGGATCGAGGTGGATGCCCAGCCAGTCGAGGAGATCGACGATATGCGCCGCGAATCCGACCGAGACGCTCATGTTCGAGAAGGCGTACTCGAGGATGAGGTCCCAGCCGATGATCCACGCGATCAGCTCGCCCAGCGTCGCGTAGGTGTAGGTGTAAGCCGAGCCGGCGATGGGGATCATGCTGGCAAGCTCTGCATAGCAGAGGCCGGTGAGTCCGCAGACGATGGCGACGAGCACCAGCGAAAGCGCCAGCGCGGGCCCGGCGCCGGGTCTGCCGGCAACCGCACCGGCATGACCGTGCAGTGCGCCGAGGATCAGGTCGATGATCGGCGAGCCCTTCCAGTCGGCGATCTTCGACGGATTGCCGCCGATGGCCGTACCGATGACCGTGAAGATGCCAGACCCAATGACCGCGCCGATGCCGAGCGCGGTGAGCGAGACCGGACCGAGCGTCTTCCGAAGCGCGTGCTCCGGCGACTCGGACTCCGAGATCAGCTTGTCGATGGATTTCGTTGCGAAGATTTGCCGGGCCAAGTTGAGTTGGTCGCTCCAGAAAGATAGGCTGGCGTCGAATGATCCGAGTGTAGCACTTCACCCCCCACGCCCCGGGACGAAAACTTATCTCGCAACACCAGGGGCACGGTAGTTGAACCATCGCTTGAGTCCGAGGAAGCGCACCTCAAAGACATGAAAGCTGAAGACGGCCAGTGCGACGGTGGCCGCGATCGTGAGTGTAAAGAGTGCGAGGTGCAGGAGCATTCTGGACTCAACATGCGCGGCGAGCCAAGGCCGAATGGCCTCGAGAATGAGCGGAAAGAGGATCAGGTGGTAAACATAGATGCCGTAGCTGTAGCGACCGAAGAAACGGAAGAACGACAGTCCCATCATGCGAGCCGGCGCCGAGGCCGGATCGAGGCTGCAGGCGATCAGCGAGGCGCCCAGCATCGCGAGAAGCGAATACCCATAGAGTGCAATCGCTCGATTGCTCTGCCATGCGAAGTTCCCCGTCCAGGCGGCCAGGCCTATGCAGCCAAGCAGGCTGAGCCCAAGACTGTACGGAGCGAACGACAAGACACGCGAACGGAGCGGACCACGCACTGCCAGGGCAAGCCACGCACCGGCCAGCAGCGAGTCCGCCCGCGTGAACGCGAGGTGATAGATCGATCCGAGACCAAAGCCATGCGCAAGCAGCAGCACGCGCAGCATGGCAGTCGCGGCGAAAAGAAAGGCTGTCACCCAGAGCAGGGCGCGGCGCGAGCGGATGAAAAATACGAGGAGCGGCCAGACGAAGTAGAACTGCTCCTCGACCGCGAGCGACCAGAGGTGTCCGCTGTACGCCAGCACCCTGGTTCCCTCCGAGCGCCAGTAAAGACTGGTGTTTTGCAGATAGGCGAAGAGAGCCAGAAGCTGGTTTTGCTGCGGGCGGTCGGCTGGGTGAATCGCAATCGCCAGCACGAGAACCACCAGGTAAAACAGAGGGAAGATGCGAAGAATCCGGCGAAGGTAGAAGTTACGAAAGAAATGTGGATCGGTCAGCGTGTCGAACAAAATGCCCGTGATCAGAAATCCCGAGAGCACGAAAAAAATATCCACGCCGATCCAGCCGCTGCCGCGAAGCTGCAGCACGAGATGCATGAACCTCGATGGAGAATCGACGTTCGACCAGAACAGGTGATAGACCAGGACGAGCATCACGGCAAGACCACGCACGCCATCGAGCGCAGCAATGTGTCGCAGCGGTTCGAGAACCGGCGGAACCTGTACGCTGCGATGACGCAAGTGGTCTGAATTCCTCGGCATGGGATGCAGCGATCGAGAAGGGGCCGGTGAACGAGGCACGCCAACCGCAGGACTGGCGCGGTGCAGAAACACGCTTGCTCAAGTTGAAGCAAATCTTCCGAACCGGCATGCAATCGAAGCCAAAGCACCGCTCATTGCGAGAGTGTGCTTTGGCTTCCCCGCAGGCCTGCGTTTTCAGCCGCTGCGACTAGCGCTTGGACTGTCCGCGTGCAGCCTTCTTCAGCTTCTGCTTGTTCTCACCGCGTGCGCCGGTGCGCTTCGCCTTGGGGGCGGCAGCCTTGCGGGCGGCCCGCTTGATCTTCTTGCGCTCAACGGTATCGGTAATTGCCTTGGTGTTTGCCATGAAAGTCAGGTTCTCTTTTCTAAAAATGTTTGGAAGGGTTGCAGGCTAAGAGCCGGGCGAACTTATCCACCAGCTTCTGCAAGCCGTGCTCGTACGATTGTACTGCACGAAGCGCGGTTCGGGCTGTCTAAATACAGGGATCCTTCACTCCGTTCAGGATGACGGGAATGAGTGGCAGGGCTATAAGCGCTCCAACTGCGCGAACTTTTCAATCAGCTTCTTCACGCCATGTTTCGCGAAGTTGACCGTGATCTTGGCGTCTTCGCCGTTGCCTTCGCACTCGAAGATCATGCCCTCGCCGTACTTCGGGTGGCGGACGCGTGCGCCCTTGGCGAGGCCGGTCTTCCCGGTCTGCTCCGGCACGTCGAGCTTCGGCTTCGTAAACTTCTGGCCGCGTGCGGCGAAGAAGCTGGCGATGTTGTCCATCGATCCCGAACCAACCTGAGGCGGGCGCCCAAGCGCGGCGGCGCGGAGGTTGTTGTTGCGCTGGCCACCCTGGCCCGACTGGTCTTCGTCCTCGTAGCTGTAATGGCGGTCGCCGCCATCCGTGTCCTGTCCTTTGCCGAAGCGGTTGCGACGCTCGAAGGGCGAATCATAGTCCGATCCGCCGCCGCGTCCGAACTGCGGTTGCGCCGGTGGGCTGCCGAGGTCTTCGACCAGCCGGCTGGGCACCTCTTCCAGAAAGCGCGAGGGCATCGACGACTCCGGCATATCCGAGCCGTAGCGGCGGCGGTAGCGGGCGCGCGTCATCACCAGCGTATCCATCGCACGCGTCATGCCGACATAGCAGAGGCGGCGCTCCTCCTCTAAGCCGGTGGGGTCGGTGATGGTGCGGGAGTGCGGGAAGAGACCCTCCTCCATGCCGGTCAGGAAGACCAGCGGGAACTCCAGCCCCTTGGCTGCGTGCAGCGTCATCAGGGTGACGCGGGCTTCGGCCGAGTACGAGTCCGCATCGGAGACCAGCGCCGCGTGGTCGAGGAAGTCGGCCAGGGTCTCGCCGCGTTCCTGCGCGTCCTGCGCGGCGTTGGCAAGTTCCTTCAGGTTCTCGATGCGCGAGTAGGACTCCGGCGTCGCCTCATCTTCGAGCGCGCGGATGTAGCCGGAACGGTCGTTGAGGAACTTGATGAGTTCGGGCAGAGTCGCGGCCTCGCCGGCGGTGCGGAAGGCCGGGCGCTCGGACGGCGCTTCGGATTGTGCGAGTGGCGAGGGCTTCTCTGCCTTTGCAGGCGCGCCACGTTTAGTCGAAAGCGCCGGCGCAAAGGGGTTGAAGCTGGCCACGTCGATGCCGTGCGCCGCGTCCGAGTCGGTCGCGTTCTCGGCGGCGATGGTGGAGATCTCTTCGCTCGGACCGAAGTCGAAGCCGAAGTTGAAGCTGGTGTCGAAGGAGGCGTCGACGACGGCTTCGGGGGCGGGCTCCGAGCTCGTATCGAAGCTCGTATCGCCGCCGCCATCTACATCTGACACCTGATCGGTTACAAAATTGAAATCTGTATCATCCTCGGTTACAGATCCGCCGACATCCTCCGTCAGCTTGGCGGCGAAGTCCGGTCCGAGCATGGCGCGGGCGTCTTCGATGAGGCGGCGGAAGTTGCCCAGCGCGGTGAGCGCGCGCGCGGGCAACAGCTTCTCTTCGGTCGCGCGGGCGATGGCGTCCCAGGTGCTGATGCCCGTCGTCAGCGCCATGCGTTCGAGCGTCTCCATGGTCGTCTTGCCGATGCCGCGCGGCGGCGAATTGACGCTGCGGCCCAACGCGACCGAATCGTGCGGGTTCTGCACCAGCTTCAAATAGCTGAGGATGTCCTTGACCTCGGAGCGGTCGTAGAACGAGAAGCCGCCGACCATGTGGTACTGAATCTGGTAGCGGCGCAGCGCCTCTTCGACCAGGCGCGACTGCGAGTTCGTGCGGTAAAGCACAGCGCAGCGCGGCAGCTCTTCTTGCTGGCCCGCCTCGCGCAGATACTTCTTGATGCGGTCGGCGATGAAGAGCGCTTCGTTCTCTCCGTCCGGGGCTTCGTAATAACCAATCAAAGACCCGCCCTCACGCGCGGTCCACAGGTTCTTGCCTTTGCGTTGCGTGTTCTGCGCGACCACGGCGCCGGCGCCTTCGAGGATCATCTGGGTCGAGCGATAGTTCTGTTCCAACCGGATGGTGCGAACGTTCGGAAAGTCCTTCTCGAAGTCGAGGATGTTCTTGATGTCCGCGCCGCGCCAGCTATAGATGGACTGGTCTTCGTCTCCCACCACGCAGACGTTGCCGTGATCGCCGGCGAGCAGCTTCATCAGCTCATACTGCGGACGGTTGGTGTCCTGGTACTCGTCGATCATGACGTATCTGTAACGGCGGTTGTAACGTTCTCTGACCTCCTTCGAGGACTTCAACAGCCGCACGGTCTCGAGCAGCAGGTCGTCGAAGTCGAGCGCGTTGGCCTTGGCCAACTCCTTGCGGTAGATCTCGAAGATGTGGGCGATCTTCTCTTCGATCGGGTTCGCGCTCGCGAGGAAGTACTCCTGCGGGTCGATCATATGGTTCTTCGCCCAACTGATGCGGCCCAGCGCGACGCGCGGCTTCAGGCTCTTATCGTCGATGCCGAGACGCTTGAGCGCGGCCTTCACGACCGCCTGCTGATCGGTCTCGTCGTAGATGGCGAAGCTGCGCGTCAGGCCCACGCCGTTGACCTGCAGGGCCTCGATATCGCGGCGCAACACGCGCACGCAGAAGCTGTGGAAGGTCGCCAGCGTAGGCATGGCCAGCGTGCTGTGGCCGAGGATCTTTTCGACACGCTCGGCCATCTCCTTCGCGGCCTTATTGGTGAAGGTGACGGCGAGGATCTGCTCGGCTGGGACGTTGCGCTCTTCGATCAGGTACGCGATGCGGTGCGTGATGACGCGAGTCTTGCCGGAGCCGGCGCCGGCGAGGAGCAGGACCGGACCGTCGACCGTGACGATGCCGTCCTGCTGCTGGGTGTTCATGTTGTTGAGAAGGTGCGACGCCATCGGTGAAAGCTCCAACCTCTATTCTAGTCGGTTGGCGGTGGGGAGTTTTCATCATGCGCATGCGCCCTTGTGAAGACAACGCGGCTGCAGGCAAGACGCAGGTCCTTCGGCTTCGCTCAGGATGACGGAGACATGTGCAAATAATATTGTGATTTCACGGAACGAACTGGAACGACCCTGCGTAACTCTTTTCACGACGAGCTTGACTGAACCATGGCAGGAAAACCCGTCGAGAACTTGAAATATAAAGGGGAATTCCAATGATCCGTCAGACTGCCATCGCTCTCGTCCTCGCCGCCACCGCCGCCCTCGCCCCCACGACCGCCACCGCCGCACCGCTTGCGAACCTGCTGCATCTGCACCCCCACACCGCCGCCCAGCAGGATGCCCGCGTCAGCTTCTACCTGCATAACAACGGTTACCAGTATGCCGAGTTCGTCGTCGACGGCAAGGCGTATCCGCTGCAGCCGAACGCCTCGGTCGCCGTCAAGGCTCTGCCTGGCACGGTCGTCTACACCCGCACCAACCTGCTTGTGCGCAAGCGCGGCGACGCGATCCTGACGGTCGATCCGAAGGTCCAGGGCGCGCGCATCAACCTGAACTAAGCCGGCCGGCATTCAGCTACACCGCGATCATGCGGTGGGAGATAATCGAAGCACGATGCCCCCACCGCCCTCTTCCCCCCAGCCCCAGCCCTCCCCCATACGCAACATCGCAGTCTTCTGCGCGTCGGCCAATGGCGCGCAACCCGCATACCGCGCGGCAGCCGAAGAGCTTGGCAAGGCCCTGGCCGCACACAACCTCGAATTGATCTACGGCGGCGCAAAGGTGGGCCTGATGCAGGCCGTCGCCGATGCGTCGCTTGCCGCTGGCGGCGCGGTCGTGGGAGTGATCCCGCATGTGCTGGTCGACCTCGAGGTCGCGCACCAGGGGCTCACCGAGCTGCACGTCACCGACACCATGCACACGCGCAAGGCGCTGATGGGTGAGCGCGCGGACGCGTTCATCGTGCTGCCCGGCGGCTACGGCACGCTCGAAGAGGTCTTCGAGGTGCTCGCATGGCAGACCCTCAGGATCCATGACAAACCGGTGCTGCTGCTGAACACGCTCGGCTTCTACGACAAGCTGCTGGCCTTCCTCGACCATGCGGTGACGGAGGGCGTGTTGAAGCCGAAGAACCGGGCGATTCTGCTGGTTGCGAATACGGTGGATGAGGCCCTGGCCTTGCTTGGAATCGGTTAGTTCGAGGCGAGCGATTTAATCTCGGGAAATTGCGATTTATTGGGGAACTACTTTGAGTGCGCCTGCGTAACTCAACTTACGACCCGCCCTCTGAACCATGGCAGAGTGGCCCGCCGAATATAGAACGAACTGTCCCGTGAGGGACCGGAGCCATGATGACTATACGTCAGATTCTCGCCACGTCGATCGCCGCCTTTGCGCTTGTTTCCACCCCTGCCCTTCATGCAGCCCCGACCAACTTCTCTTCCCCCATCCATGCTGCGTTCGGGAAGCCGAAGATGGTCAAGATCAGCTTCTTCAACGACTCGGGAACGCCGATCGAACTGAAGGTCGGCGACGAGATCGTGAAGCTGGACACTGGCAAGACCGTCGACCTTCACCTTGCCGTCGGCGTCCGGGTGCTTGCCAATACAGCGACCTCCAAGATGGCCGTCGGCACGGTGATCGCCGAGGTGGCGCCTTCGCTCAACGGAGCGACCCTCCGCATCCTCTAACCCTGCGAGCCTCTGGAAGGCTCCAGAGGCTCAGTACACCGGCGCCGGAGCGGGCGTCTCGCGCAGGCTCGCCAGGATGCCGTCCCAGAGAGCGATACGCGCTTCAACCGCTGCCGCGGCGGCGTCTCCGGCCTGCTGCCACTTGACCGGATCGTCGCCGCATAGCTCTGCGATCATGCGCAGGGCCATGGGTCCGTGCTCGTCGCCGTCGACCTCGATGTGACGATCAAGATACCAGCGAAAGGTAGCGAGGCGGCCGGAGAGGCGCTCGTTCTGGTCGCGGATGAAGCCGCGAAACATATCCGGGATCAGGTCTTCGCGGCCGAAGGTGAATGCCGCCGCAATCCTGTGAGTTTCACCCGTGGCGATGACCCGAAAGGTCTCGCCGACAAAGGCCCGGGCGGCCGGGGATGCGCCGCAATCGGCGATCGAAGTCTCCCACGACTCGCCATCGGCGATGCCTCGCAGGAACGCGTCGATGGCGACCGTAGACGCGCCGCACTGCTGCATGGCGAGGCGGTAGAGCTCGAAGTGGCTGAGCGCCCGGCCTTCGTACAGATCGCTCTCCTCGCCGAGGACGATCTCGTTGACGAGGCGGCGCGACTCGGGAAATGCGCTCGGCGTCCAGGGCACATCGACGCAGGTAAGCGCGCGCTGCAGTGACTTCAGCAGGCTCATAAAATCCCATACGGCAAAGACGTGCGTCTGCATGAAGAGCTGCAGGTCTTCAACCGTTTCAAACGAAAGATAGAGCGGATGCGCGGCCAGTCTGGCATAGAGCGGCGCGAGGCGGGATTCGAGTGCTTCAACGTGGTGCATGCGTGGTTCCTTCGACGTTGTTACGTGTAACGAAATAGAAGGGGAAGCAGATTCGCTGCGGGAATGACAAAAAGTGCAACGACAAAGACAAAGCAGGTCCTCCGCTTCGCTCAGGATGACAGCTTTGTGGGTTGCGCTGCGTTGAGGCAGACCTCGCACTGGCACATGCGGCGCAGGTAGTCCCAGCTATAGATGCCGCTCTCGTGGCCGTCCGTCCACTTGAAGCGGATGGCGTACTTCCCTACCGGCGTCGCCTCCAGCGGACGCGCCGGCGCCTGGTACATCTGCAGCAGACCCTGCGGCTTGGGCTTCGGCTCGCCGGGCTGGCGATCGGCGTGTTCGCGCTCTTCGTTGCAGGTGGCGCAGGGGCAGGCATCGCGCAGCCAGGGGAAGGTCCACACGCTTTGGTGGCCGTCCTTCCAGTCGATCTCGACGCCGGTGCCTTCAGTCTTTTTCACTCGCACCTTGGCGGGTGTAACGGCCGATTGCGGCAGCTTGGTTTCGGCTGCGCTCTCGCGGCGGGCGGTCTCTTCACTGACGATGCGAATGCCTTCGTGACTCATACGTTTTAGTTCCTTTGCTTCCAGAAGAAATACGCGGCGATGACGACGCCGCTGACGATAACGACCGCGCGCAAAGCCGCCGGATTCATCCGCCGCGCATAGTGCGCGCCCACATAGCCGCCCACGCCGGCGAAGATCATCGACACCAGGCAGTAGTGCCACAGCACCGCGCCGCGGACGATAAAGGTCAGAATGGCGCAGAGGTTCGAAAAGCAGGCGGTGACGACCTTCAGCGCGTTGAGCTGATTCATGTGCTCCATGCCGAAGAGCGCGAGGATCGTCATGACCAGGAAGCCCCCACCCGCGCCGAAGTAGCCGATGTAGAAGCAGATGGGCAGCAGGGCAAAGAAGAGCGAGATCCGGTGGATGCGCGGCTCTGTCTCGTGCAGGCGCTCGGCCTTGCTGGTACGCGTGCGTATCCAGCGCGATACCGGGCCGCTGACGCCGAAGATCACCGAGCCGCCCAGCAGCAGCCACGGGATCAGGTGCATGAACGTCACCTGCTTCGTATGCAGCAGAACCCACGCGCCGCCCACGCCGCCAGTGATCGAGACCAGGCTGACCGTAAGCAGCAGATCGCGCCGCACATCGTTGCGCAGGGCGGCCAGCGAGGTAAGCTGGCCGGGCCAGAGAGCGACCGTGTTCGTCGCGTTCGCCTGAATGGGCGGCACGCCGATGGCGAGCATGGCGGGAAACGAGATGAACGAGCCTCCCCCGGCCATCGCGTTGATAAAGCCCGCGATGAAGGAGGCCGCAACCAGCCAGAGGTAGTGCCAGTTCGAGCTGATGGCGGAGAACATTCTTTCCCCATTGTAAATGGCAAGCCCGAACGACGCGCCCAGAACGGCCTCGCCGCTAAGAACAAAGACGCAGGTCCTTCGCGATGCTCAGGATGACGGACTTTGTGGGTTGAGCACTTAAGCATCAGCCACCTACGTTTGTCATCCTGAGCGAAGCGAAGGACCCGCGTCTCGGAACCGGCGATATCTCCACCGTTAGGTCGTGTTGTCCGGAATCAACCGAGCCGTCGTCAGGTCGTTGGCGATCTGGGTGAAGATATCGTTTAGCGACGTGACCGACTGCACGTTCGCATAGCAGGTGCTGAGTGAGCCGGTCTGCTTGTAGTCCGAAAAGAAGTACTGCGGAGCCGAGGCCATGTCGGCCATGGTCTGGCAGGGACTGATGTTCGGGTACGAGCCCGCGTTCGTGTCGCTGGCGCAGCCCGTTGGCTCCGACCCGTAGGCGATCGAGTAGACGCGGGTTCCGGCGGCGGTGGCGGCGGTGGCGGCCTTGACGCCCTGGCCGCACTCGCCCACATAGGATGGATACGTGCCGCTGTTGGTCGCCAGTTGCGTTCCGCCAACTGCCTTGCCGTAGTTGAATCCGCACCAGTAGCCGTAGACGTTGCTCGCGCCAAGCAGAGACTGGGTCAGGTTGCCGAACCCGCAGTCGTTGGTCTGCTGCATGGACTGAATCGGCCAGGAGACTCCGGAGACGGGCGAGTTGATGGCCGGCGCCGTCGCGTCGCCGTCGCTCAGGATGATCATGACATTCTGCGAGCCGGGATTGGCGGCCTGCGCGGCGACCAGCGCCGCCTGCGCCGAGTAGATCACCGACGCATAGTAGGTTCCGATGTAGCCGGAGCTGGGATTCGGCGGCGTCATACCGTTGCACCCGGTCTTGCCGCCCGACAGAACCGTGAGCGCGGAGTTGGGATTCAACGTTGTCGCCGTGGCCGACGTCTTGTAGTCGCTCAGGAACGGCGTCACCTGGTAGGTCACATTGGTGGGACTGTAGCTGGTCGCCGTGGCCGTCGGGAAGGTATACGGCGCGGCAGTCGGCGAGCTATTGGAGCAGTTGTAGTAGTTCGCGACGGTCGAGATCGTCGACTGCGGAAACGCAAAGACGCTGACGCGGTCGACCGAGTTGGCCGCCACTCCATTCGTGATGGTGCAGGTGGTCAGGTTCTTCGCGCAGGGCTCTAGGCTCTGCAGCAACACCTTCGTTCCCGAAAGCGCGCAGGCGATCTGCGTATTGCCGCAGTCGGCGTCCACGTTGTTCATCGAGAGCGACTCATCCAGAATGATCGCCACGTTATACGGCGTGGGCGAGGCGCCGCGCATGGCGGCCGTCGCGCTGGTCGTAATCGTGAACGACTTCTTGCCCAGGATGGCCCAGAAATACAGCGGCATCGCGACCGTCTGCTTCACCGCGACCGCATTGGCGTATGTCGGCGAGACGCACGCCATCCCCTGCGCCTGCAGGCTGGTCAGGCACTTCTGCGCCGGATAGCCCGAGACCATGGTCACATTCGGCAGATCGGCGTAGGCGTTCGCCCCACCTTTGATGGAGCTGTAAGAATTCGCAGCATTGACGCCCGAGTTCGAACTGCAGGCGGAAAGTACCGGGCAGGTCAGGCTTGCCGCCCCGGCCAGCGCAGCCGCGTTGGTCGAAACCTGCAGCCGGCGATACGTGTAGTAGCTATGGCCAATGTCGAGCACCGTGCCCGAGATGCCGATCAGCGCGGTCAGCATGATGGCGACGAGCGGCAGCATCTGCCCGTCCTCATCCTTCGCAAAACGGCGCATGAAGCCTGTGAGACGCCGAATCACTGGATCAGCTCCGACGACTGCGCGGTCAGCGAGCAGGTGGGGGCGTAGTTCGCCTTGTAGACCACCAGGCTGCAGGGGTAGGTGACGGTCACCTGCGCGGTCGCGCCCTGCACCATGTTCGCGGCCGAACCGGTGATGGTGGTGGCGGCGCTGCACGACGTGCCGGTGTAGGAGACGCCATTGATCGTGATCTTGAAGCCGAGATTCGCATGCGTCAGATTCTGCGCTGCGTTGTAGACGGCGGTGCTGGTGGTGCTGCAGGGGTCGGTGGTCTGTCCGCGGCTGATGGCAAGCTGCTGCGCGCCGACGCTGGTTGCATTCAGCAGGGTCTGATAGTTGTTCAGCGCGATGCCGAAGGTTGTGATGCCGGTGACGACCAGCAGGAGCAAAGGCAGGGAGACGGCCAGCTCGACTGCGGCCTGGCCGCTCTCATCACGTAGCTTACGGATTGATTTAAGGATTGCGTTCACTGGAGCGACTCCATGTTTCGACGAATTGCGATGAAACAAGACCGGGAGAGTAAGTGCTACGACAGGGAACGGTTTATTCCCCAGATGCTTTATCTGGGGTTTGTCTCTCTGTCTTGAAGGGTGTCGCGGAATGAAGCACCGCAACGGGGCCGAAGTAAGATCAGCTTAGGCTTTGTGCCGGGCGAAGGACATAGCACTTTGCCGCCAATGGGGGCCAGGCAACCCACCACGTTCGTCACGTGAACCGGTAACTATGGGTAACCATCCTGATTCCTCAACCACTTGCGAAACAAGGGTTCAGGACACAGGGTTCAGGGGCCAGGGTCTGATCGCTCCTACCGCCGAGTGCCGACAGGCGGTACTTTTTCATGGGCGATCCCGCCCGGCGCAGCCTTGAACTAAGGTGAGGTTACCGAAGTGCGGGCAGCCGGTCTCTCCCGCAGAGGTTGCAGAAGGATCGCCAATATGGGGATCGGTCCGAACCTTCCAGGTCCTGCGCCTATTTACTACTTTACGGGCATCTCGGGCGTCGCGGCGATCAACTGCTGCGTGTAGGTCTCGCGGGGATGGTCGCATAGCTCGACCGCATCGCCAATCTCCACCAGCCGGCCGCGCTGCATGACCGCGACCCGGTCGCATAAGTAGCGCACCAGCGGCATGGAGTGCGAGATGAAGAGATACGTCAGCCCATGCGTTCGCTGCAGCTCGCGCAACAGGTTCACCACCTGCGCGCCGACCGAGACGTCCAGCGCGCTGACCGGCTCATCCAGCACTAGAAATTCGGGCTTCAGCGCCAGCGCGCGAGCGATGTTGATG
Source organism: Granulicella rosea (assembly GCF_900188085.1). GTDB lineage: Bacteria > Acidobacteriota > Terriglobia > Terriglobales > Acidobacteriaceae > Edaphobacter > Edaphobacter rosea. The sequence goes on along the minus strand of NZ_FZOU01000005.1, from coordinate 131,613 downwards.
CGCTGCCGCTGGCCTCCGCTGAACTCGTGCGGGTAACGGTCAAGCGACTCCGTGGGCAGGCTGACCTGCTCCATCAGGCCCCGGATGCGCGCTTCGACCTCATCCTTGCCGAAGCCGCCATGGATCGCGAACGGTTCGGCAACGATCTGCCGGACGTTCATGCGCGGATTCAGCGCGGCATAGGGATCCTGAAAGACGATCTGCATCCGCTGGCGCAGCGCCCGCATGCGACCGGAACTCTGCGCGAGCAGATCGACGCCGTCGAACCGCACCTCGCCCGCCGTCGGTTCGATGAGCCGCAGAATCATGCGCGCGACTGTGGATTTTCCCGAGCCGGACTCGCCCACCAGGCCAAGGGTCTCGCCCCTGCGGATATTCAGCGATACCCCGTCGACGACGCGGCCACGGCCGTACACCTTGACCAGGCCGGTCGCCTGCACCAGAAATTGTTCGGATTCGGACCCCGGCAGCATAGCCGGATGGTAGCATCCTGTTGGCTAAGGGGGTTGAGCGATGGAGTCTTTGAAGGGCAAGACGGCGATCGTGACGGGCGCGAGCTCGGGCATCGGGAGGGCGACGGCGCTGGCGTTCGCGCAGGCCGGGGTCAACGTGGTCGTGACGGCGCGGCGCGAGCAGCGGCTGGCGGAGCTCTGCGAGGAGATCAAGGCGCTGGGTGCGGGCGCGGAGTTCTACGCGGGCGACGCAGCCGAGCAGACGACCGCGATCGCCTGCGTGGAGATGGCCGTCGCCGAGTTCGGCGGGCTGGATATTCTGGTGAACAACGCCGGCCTGGGCAACTACAAACTGCTCGTCGACACCTCGGTCGAGGAGTACGACGAGCTGATGAACGCGAATATGCGCTCCGGCTTCGTCTTCAGCCGGCACGCCGCGCCGGTGATGATCGAACAGGAATCCGGCGTGATTCTGTTCATATCCTCCGTCGCCGGTCTGCAGGGTACGCCGAACGAGGCGGTCTACTGCGCGACGAAGTTTGCCCAGGCCGGCTTCGCGCAGGCGATCGACGGCGAGTTGCGCAAGCACGGCGTCAAGGTCGGAACGATCTACTCCGGCGGCGTGAAGTCGGAGTTCGCCGTCGGCCACGGCCGCACGGAGGAGAGCGTGAAGGCCTCGCGCATGATGGCCCCGGAGGAGGTCGCCGAGACCATCCTCTTCGCCTGCTCGCTGCCGGCGAATGTGCGGATTCCGGCGATGACGGTCAGGCACATGGGGTGAAGGATCGGCGCGGAAACGCGAATCCCGTGTCTCGATGATCAGACGCGGGATTCCGAAGCAGGACGATATTCAAACGATAGTCGTTCCACCCTGCATTTGTGATTACGCGAACTGCTCCAGAAAACGCATGTCGCCGGAGTAGAACTGCCCGATGTCGGAAACCCCGTGCAGAATCATCGCGATGCGCTCGACCCCCATGCCGAAGGCGAAGCCGCTGATACGCGCCGGGTCGTAGGCGTTGTCGTCGAAGCCGAGCTTGCGCCGCTCCTCGGTGACCGAAGCGAAGACCGCCGGGTCGACCATGCCGCAGCCCAGCAGCTCGATCCAGCCCGAGTGCTTACACTTGCGGCAGCCCGAGCCGCCGCAAAAGATGCACGAGATCTGCACATCCGCGCTGGGCTCCGTGAACGGAAAGAAGCTCGGGAAAAAGCGCGTCTTCACCGCCGAGCCGAAGAGCGCGCGCATGGCGTGGTCGAGCGTGCCCTTCAGGTCGGAGAAGGTAATGTTCGTGTCGACGCAAAGGCCTTCGACCTGGTGAAAGATCGGCGAGTGCGTCGCGTCGGCGGCGTCGTTGCGATGCACCTTGCCGGGGATGACGATGCGCAGCGGCGGCGGCCCGGCGACCATGCTGCGAATCTGCACCGGGCTGGTGTGCGTGCGCATGAGCAGGCGGTCGCGGCTGGGCTTGCCGGACTGGCCGGCGATCTGAAGCGTGTCCTGGGTGTCGCGCGCGGGGTGGTTCGGCGGAAAGTTCAGCGCCTCGAAGTTGTAAAAATCGGTCTCGACCTGCGGCCCGAGCGAGGTCGAATAGCCAAGCTGGTGGAACACCTTGACCACCGCCTCCATCGTCTGGAGCAGCGGATGCGCGATGCCCGGGGTGCGAACGGCGCCGGGCAGGGTGATGTCGATGCCTCTCGCGACTTCCCGTTGCACTGGGAACCCAGCTTGAGCCATCGTAGCGTGGAACTCATCTCTGACTGCCTCGAAATCGCACTGAGCTTCAACGAGCTTCTTGAACGCATTGAACTGCGTTCCAACATCGCGGCGCGCTTCCGGTGGCGCAGTCTTGAGCAGATCGCCGATCTCGTTCATCAGGCCCTGTTTCCGCCCGACCCACTTTACACGCAAGGCCTCAAACGCATCTCTGTTGTGCGCCTGGCTGCGATCACTCTCAAATTCAGAGGTTAAGATCCCAAAGAAAGATTGAAGTGAAGTGGCAGAGTAATCGTTGAGACTTGGAATTTTCGTTGTCGACATAAGTTTTATCGCGTCTTGTTGTGAGCTCACTTCAGATGTGATCGCCATTCCCGAAAGTTCGGTCGTGAGCTGTCAGCTTATAGCTCTTAAGCTTACAGCTCACAGTTCATGCCTTCTCTCCGATCGGCTTCAGGGACAGGATCGCCATCGGCAATCATTCCCTCGATATGGAAGGCGATTCCGTCGCGGAGGAGCAGCTCGGTCGCCTCGTAGGTCGGTCCGGCAACCCCGAGACCCGGAAGATCGGGGCAGTAGGCGCTCCAGCCGGTGGAGGTCTTTTCGAAGATGGCGGCGTAGTCTGTCATGGTGCGGCGCTTCCGCAAGTGTATCGCGCCAGCCTATCAGGCGAATTGGCAATTCCCAAAATCAGCCTCCGGACGGAGCCGATGATGGATCATGAATCCAGTGCTTGCAGCAACTTGCGGGCGATTATAGGCTGCCTGTGCAATCTTGTAAGGGATTTGCAAGTTTCGGAAACTCTATCGATGCATCGTGCGTCATTCCGTGAGTATCATAGAGCCAGCCCAAGTCCAACCTAGCCAGTCCCTGTCCGACTGTTGCATTTTCCGAGTTGAGTGAAAGATTCGGCAAAACCTGCCGGAGAACGGTGAATATTACTATGTCGCCTGCCCATACGTCTGAGACGATTGAAAACGAGAAGCCCGCGCTTCCCGCGCCCGCACCCCAGCTCGCCTTGCCGGAACCGGCCAAGGGCGGCGGATTGAAGAAGTTCCTGATTGCGCTGATTCTGCTCGCCGCGATCGGCGGCGCCTGGTGGAAGATCCAGCAGAACAACGCCGAGACCAAACTCGCCGCGAACAAGGAAGACCGCGCCAAGGGCGGCGCCGCAATCCCCGTGACGGCGGCGGCGGTGCAGGTGAAGACCATGCCGATCTACCTGACGGCGCTTGGCACCGTGACGGCCTACAACTCGGTAACGGTCAAGACCCGTGTGGACGGCCAGTTGCTGACCGTCGCCGTGCGTGAGGGTCAGGCCGTAAGGAAGGGCCAGTTGCTGGCCCAGATCGATCCCGCGCCCTATGCGGCGGCGGTGGCTCAGGCCGAAGGACAGCTCGCGAAGGATCAGGCCTCGGCTGATTACGCAAACGTCGAGTCGAAACGGTATCAGGATCTCTACGCCGCGGGCGTCGTCTCGAAGGACAGCGCGCAGACCCAGGCCTCGAGCGCCGGGCAGATCAGCGGCGCCATTATGGCCGATAAGGCCGCGATTCAGGCCGCGAAGGTCAATCTCGCCTACACGCACATCACCTCGCCCATCGACGGCGTCGTGGGCCTGCGGCAGGTCGATCCGGGCAACATCGTGCATGCGTCCGACACCACCGGCCTGCTCATCGTCAACCAGCTCCACCCCATCAGCGTGATCTTCACCCTGCCGGAGGACCAGCTTCCCGAGGTCCAGAAAGCGATGGGCCAGCGGAAGCTGGTGGCCAAGGCGTTCGACCGCTCGCAGACCACGCACCTGGCCGATGGCACCGTGCTGACGCTCGATAACTCCATCGACACCACCACCGGCACCGACAAGGTAAAGGCGGTCTTCGACAATACCGAAAACACGCTCTTCCCGAACCAGTTCGTCAATATACAGCTCATCCTGCAGAACCGTCCGAACTCCATCGTCATTCCCGCAGCGGCGCTTTCGACCGGCACCCAGGGCAACTTCGTCTACGTCGTCAAGGAAGGCACACCGCCGGCCGATCCCGATAAGCCGAAGAAAACAAAGGCCGTCGATGCCGCTCCCGCAGCGGATGGCGCTGAGGCCCCGCCTGCGGCCAAGGGTCCGTCCTATTATGTCGAGGTTCGTCCGGTCGTCGTCGACTTGACAGAAGGCACGAACGTCATCCTGAAGAGCGGCCTCGAAGCCGGCGAGCAGGTGGTGACGGACGGGCAGGAGAAGCTGAAGAACCACAGCAAGGTCTCGCCCAAGGTGTCGAAGAAGTCCGAAGCCGGGCCGAAAGAGGCCCAGGCCAACCCCGACGCTCCTTCCAGCCCCGACGCAGCAGCCGGCCATAAGGGCCACAAGAAGGGACAGTAACCATGAGCCTTTCACGGCCATTCATTCTGCGGCCAGTGGCCACCTCACTTTTGATGGTGGCCATTTTGTTGGCCGGAGCGGTGAGCTATCTGCAGCTTCCAGTCTCGGCGCTGCCCCAGGTCGACTACCCGATCATCCAGGTCATGACCTTCTACCCGGGCGCGAGTCCCGAGGTCATGGCGAGCTCCGTCACCGCGCCGCTCGAGCGTCAGTTCGGCCAGATTCCCGGCCTGACCCAGATGACCTCGACCAGCTCCGGCGGCGGCAGCGTCATCACGCTGCAGTTCTCGCTGGCGGAGTCGATCGACATCGCCCAGCAGGACGTGCAGGCGGCCATCAACGCCGGTTACAGCTATCTGCCGACCGACCTGCCGAACCCGCCGGTCTACAGCAAGGTGAACCCCGCCGACGCGCCCATCATGACGCTGGCGCTCAGCAGCAACAACATGCCGTTGAGCAAGGTGGAAGACCTCGCCGACACGATTCTGGCGCAGAAGATCTCGCAGCTTTCGGGCGTCGGTCTGGTCTCGATCAACGGCGGACAGAAGCCCGCGGTTCGCATCCAGGTGAACCCGACGGCGCTGGCCGGCTATGGCCTGAGCCTCGAAGACATCCGCACCGCGCTGGGCACGGCCAACGTCGACCAGGCGAAGGGCAGCCTCTACGGCGCGCGTCTGGCATACACGATCGGCGCGAACGACCAACTGCTGAACAGCACGGACTACGCGAACGTCATCATCGCCTATCGCAACGGCTCGCCGGTGCGGCTCTCCGACGTGGCGAACTCGGTCGACAGCGCGGAGAATCTCTACCAGGCCGCGTGGATGGGTACGGCCAAGGCCGACGCCAGCGAGGGCACGGACGGCAACGAGGCAAGCGACGCGCATGACGCAGTGCTGAAGCCGGCCGTCATCGTCAACATTCAGCGGCAGCCCGGCGCGAACATCATCGGCGTCGTCAACTCTGTCCAGAAGCTGCTTCCTACGCTGCGTTCGGCGCTGCCGGCGGGCGTGAAGCTCGAAGTCCTGACCGACCGCACGAACACCATCCGCGCCTCGGTGAAGGACGTCCAGTTCGAACTGGTGCTGACCATCGCGCTGGTCGTGATGGTCATCTTCCTCTTCCTGCGTTCGCTGGCCGCGACGGTCATTCCTTCGATCGCCGTGCCGCTGTCGATCGTGGGCACCTTTGGCATCATGTACCTGCTGGGGTACAGCCTGAACAACCTCTCGCTGATGGCGCTGACGATCTCGACCGGATTCGTGGTCGACGACGCCATCGTCATGATCGAGAACATCTCGCGCTATCTCGAAGAGGGCGATGGGCCGCTCGAAGCCGCACTCAAGGGTTCGGACCAGATCGGGTTCACGATTCTTTCGCTGACCGTCTCGCTGATCGCCGTGCTGATTCCGCTGCTGTTCATGGGCGATATCGTCGGGCGCCTCTTCCGCGAGTTCGCCGTCACGCTCGCCGTCACGATTCTGGTCTCGGCCTTCGTCTCGCTGACGCTGACGCCGATGATGGCCGCCAAGCTGTTGAAGCACAAGCCCGAAAGCGAGCAGGGCAAGCTGTATCACAAGTCCGAAGAGTTCTTCCAGTACGTGATCGCGAAGTACGGCGTTGGCGTGCGCTGGGTGCTGAAGCACCAGACCCTGACTCTCATGGTCACCGTCGCGACCTTCGCGCTGACGCTCTACCTCTACATCATCGTGCCCAAGGGCTTCTTCCCGGTGCAGGATACGGGCGTGCTGCTCGGCATCACGGAGGCCTCTCAGACCACCAGCTTCGACGCGATGTCGAAGCACCAGCAGGAGCTGGCAAAGATCATCCTGCAGGATCCGGATGTCGAGAGCCTGTCCTCCTTCATCGGCATCGACGGCACGAACACGACGCTGAACAGCGGACGCATCCAGATCAACCTGAAGGATCGCGAGCAGCGCAGCTCCACCGCCGAAGACGTCATCCGCCGGCTGACCCCGCAGGTCGCCAAGGTCGACGATATCCAGTGCTATCTGCAACCGCTGCAGGATCTTACGGTCGAAGACCGAGTCAGCCGCACGCAGTATCAGTACACGGTCGAAGACGCGAACGCCGAGGAGCTGGCCGTCTGGGCCGACAAGCTGGTCGAAGAGTTCAAGAAGCAGCCGGCCATGATCGACGTGGCGAGCGATCAGCAGATCAAGGGTCTTGTGGCCGATCTGGAGATCGATCGCGACACCGCCTCGCGCCTGGGCATCACGCCGAAGAACATCGACGACACGCTGGACGACGCCTTCGCGCAGCGGCAGGTTTCGACCATCTTCACCCAGTTGAACCAGTACCACGTGGTGATGGAGGTCAGCCCGAAGTTCCAGCAGAACCCGACCTCGCTCGACCACATCTACGTGAAGAGCTCGAACGGAACGCAGGTGCCGCTCTCGACCTTCACGAAGTTCTCGATGCACGACGGCACGCTGGCGATCAACCACCAGGGCCAGTTCCCGGTCGTCACCATCTCGTTCAACCTTGCGCCGGGCAAATCGATCGGCGACGCGGTGGACGCGGTGAACAAGGCGCGCGCGAATATGCAGATTCCGCCCAGCGTCAATGCCGAGTTCCAGGGTTCGGCGGCGGCCTTCCAGGCGTCGCTCGCGAATGAGCCGATCCTGATTCTGGCCGCGCTGATCGTCGTGTACATCGTGCTGGGTGTGCTGTACGAGAGCTACATCCATCCGATCACGATTCTCTCGACGCTGCCTTCGGCCGGTGTCGGCGCCATTCTGGCGCTGCTGGTCTTCCATGTGGACCTCAGCGTGATCGCGCTGATCGGCATCATCCTGCTGATCGGTATCGTGAAGAAGAACGCCATCATGATGATCGACTTTGCGCTCGAGGCCGAACGCGATCACGGCATGGAGCCGGAGGAGGCGATCTACCAGGCCTGCCTGCTGCGCTTCCGGCCGATCATGATGACGACGATGGCGGCGCTGCTGGGCGGCGTACCGCTGGCGCTGGGCACCGGTACGGGCAGCGAGCTGCGCCGTCCGCTGGGCATCACCATCGTCGGCGGCCTGATCGTCTCGCAGATCCTCACCCTCTTCACCACGCCTGTCGTGTACCTCTTCTTCGACCGCATCGGCCGTAAGTACCTGAAGACGGGCGAGGCGGCAGCCGAGATGCGCGAGCACCTGCACCACGAGACCGTCGCGGGAGATTAACCCTCCATGGATGACCGCAGCACGCTCCAACCCAGTGAGCACGCTCCCCCCGAGTCCGGAGGGGGAGCGTTTGCGGCCGACTTGAGCCGGGACGACAACCCAGAACAGATTGCCTTGCCGACGCTGATGCAGGACCACGGCGTCAACTTTTCACGACCCTTCATCGAGCGCCCCGTGGCCACGACGCTGCTCTCGCTGGCGATCCTGCTGGCGGGCACTCTCGCGTATGTGCTGCTCCCGGTCGCGAGCCTGCCGCAGGTCGAATACCCAACGATCTCGGTCAGCGCGGCGCTGCCAGGCGCGGACCCGGAGACGATGGCCTCGGCCGTCGCGACGCCGCTCGAACGGCAGTTCGGCCGCATCGCGGGCATCAACCAGATGACGTCCTCCTCGGCGCAGGGCTTCGCATCGATCAGCATGCAGTTCGACCTGAGCCGCCCGATCGACGGCGCCGCGCGCGACGTGCAGGCGGCGATCAACGCCGCGCGCAGCCAGTTGCCGGCCAACATGCCTTCGAATCCGACCTACCGCAAGGTGAATCCGGCCGACTCGCCCATCCTGATCATCGGGCTGCAGTCGGACACCATGACGCCGGCGCAGCTCTACGACCTGGCCGACTCGGTGCTCGCGCAGAAGTTCGCCCAGATCGACGGCGTCGGACAGGTCTCGACCGGCGGCAGCTCGAAGCCCTCCGTGCGGATCGAGGCGAACCCCATGCAGCTTTCGAGCTACGGGCTGGGGCTGGAGGCGGTGCGCGCGGCCATCGGCACCGTGAACGTCAATCAGCCGAAGGGTTATCTGGTGCAGGGCGACCGGCGCTATACCGTGAATGCGAGCGACCAGCTCTTCGGCGCGGCGGCCTACGCGCCGCTGATCGTCGCCACCAACCGAGGCCCGGTCAACTCCGCCGCAGCAGCCAGCGGTCTGCCCGCGAGCGTGGCGTCCTCCGCGACGGCAACCGCCACGTCCTCTACCACCACGCCGGCGGCCAACTCCATGGGCATCGTGCGTCTGCGCGACATCGCCAAGGTGACCGACAGCGTCGAGGACGTACACACCTTCGGGACCATCAACGGCAAGCCGGGCATCATCATCATCCTGAGCAAGACGGCTGCGGCGAACATCATCGCGACGGTGGATCGCGTACTTGAGACGCTACCCCGCCTGCAGGCTTCGATTCCACCACAGGCCCATCTGGTCGTATGCCTCGACCGCACGGAGTCGATCCGCGCCTCGGTCGCCGACGTGACGCGCACGATGCTTATCTCGATCGTCCTCGTCATCGGCGTCGTCTTCCTTTTCCTGCGCGAGGTGCGTTCGACGCTGATCCCGAGCGTCTCGGTGCCGCTGAGCCTGCTGGGCACCCTCGGCGTCATGTACCTGCTGGGTTATACGCTCGACAACCTTTCGCTGATGGCGTTGACCATCTCGACCGGCTTCGTGGTCGACGACGCCATCGTGGTCGTCGAGAACATCAGCCGCCATCTCGAAGAGGGCATGAGCCCCCATCAGGCGGCGCTGCAGGGTTCGCGCGAGATCGGCTTCACGGTGCTTTCGATGAGCATCTCGCTGATCGCCGTCTTCATCCCCATCCTGATGATGGGCGGGCTGATCGGTCGCATCTTCCGCGAGTTCGCCATCACGCTTTCGATCGCGATCTTCGTCTCGCTGGTCGTCTCGCTGACCACCACGCCCATGCTGAGTGCGAAGTTTCTTGCCGCGCACGGTGAAAAGGAGCACAGCGCCTTCTATAAGGTGGGCGAGCGTTTCCTGAACTGGGTGACGCGCGGCTATGGCACGGCGCTGCGCTGGGTCCTGCGCTTTCAGCCGCTGGTGTTGGGCGTCACCTTCGCGACCGTGCTGCTGAGCGTCTACCTCTTCGTGATCGTGCCCAAGGGCTTCTTCCCGATCCAGGACACCGGCAAGCAGGGCGCGCAGCTCATCGGCCAGCAGGATGTCAGCTTCGAGGCCATCAAGGCCAAGTCGATGGAAGTCGTCGCCATGGTCCACAAGGATCCGGGCATCGAGAATGTCATGTCGGTCTACGGCGGCGGCGGCGGTTACGGCGGCTCGGCGGCGACCAACAACGTCCGTATTTTCATGGGGTTGAAGCCTTACGAACAACGCCACAAGATCGGCGACACCGGCGTCGTCGTCACCGACCGGCTGCGCAAAAAGACCGCCGGCATGCCGGGCGCGCGCTTCTTCATGGACGGTCCTACCACGCAGGACATCAACGTCGGCGGACGCGCTGCCGCGGCGCAGTACCAGTATTCCCTCACCGCCGAGTCGCTGAACGACCTCTACGAGTGGGCGCCACGCCTGATGGCCGAGATGGAGAAGATTCCCATCCTCAAGGACGTCAACACCGACCAGGTGGACCAGGGGCTGCGCGAGGTCGTCGTCATCGACCGCGATACAGCCTCGCGGCTCGGCGTCTCTCCGCTCACCATCGACAACACGCTCTACGACGCCTTCGGCCAGCGGCAGGTTTCGACCACCTACGTGCCGCTGAACCAGTACCACGTCGTGATGGAGATGGCGCCCGAGCAGCAGACCGACCTCGACGCGTTGAAGCAGATCTACGTGAAGAGCACGAGCGGCGCGATGGTGCCGCTGTCGACCTTCGCGCACTTCGAGGAGCGCCGCGTGCCGCTGGCCGTCAACCACCAGTCGCAGATGCCGGCGACGACGCTCAGCTTCAACCTCGCCCCCGGCGCCAGCCTGAGCCAGGCGACCGAGGCGGTCGAGAACGCGCGCATCCGGATCGGCATGCCCTCGACCGTGCATGGCGGCTTCCAGGGCACGGCCGCCGTCTTCCAGGACTCGCTGAAGAGCGAGCCGATGCTGATTGGCATGGCGCTGGCCGCCGTCTACATCGTGCTCGGAATCCTGTACGAAAGCCTCGTCCATCCGCTGACGATCCTGTCGACGCTGCCTTCGGCCGGCATCGGCGCGATCGCCGCGCTGATGCTCTTCCACATCGACCTCACTTTAATTGCGATGATCGGCATCATTTTGCTCATCGGCATCGTCAAGAAGAATGCCATCATGATGATCGATTTCGCGCTGATCGAGGAGCGCGAGCACGGTCTCAGCCCCCGGGACGCGATCTACCAGGCGTGCATCATGCGCTTCCGGCCCATTATGATGACAACGCTTGCCGCCATGATCGGCGGCGTACCCCTGGCGCTGGGCGGCGGCTCCGGCAGCGAGCTGCGCCAGCCGCTCGGAATCACTATCGTCGGAGGACTGATCGTCTCGCAGTGCCTCACCCTCTTCACCACGCCGGTCGTATACCTGTTCTTCGACCGCCTTGGCAGGATCTACCGTACGAAAACGCAGCAAGCCGAGATGCGCGGGTTGTATCTGCCGCATGAGTCGGTTGCAGGAGATTTTTAGATGAAGGACTACACCCCCCGGCCCGGAGACCAGCAACCCGAAGGCGCGCGTCCCGGCGACTTCCAGAAGGTATACGGCGACGAACCCGATTTGCGCGCAGGCGACCATGCTCCCCGCGATCACGCGAGCGCAGCCGACCAGAAGATGATGGACGCAGGTTTCCACGAGGAGCAGGCGCCGCTCGGCAGCGACAAGGACGCCTCCGGCGGAGTTCACTTCTCCGCCCCGTTCATCGCGCGTCCGGTGGCGACCTTCCTGCTTTCCGCCGCGATCATTCTCGCGGGCTGCGTGGCGTACGCGCTGCTGCCGGTCGCCAGCCTGCCGCAGGTGGAGTTCCCGGTCATCAGCGTCAACGCCAGCCTGCCGGGCGCGGACCCGGAGACCATGGCCTCCGCCGTGGCGACGCCGCTGGAGCGCCAGTTCAGCCGCATCGCCGGCGTCAACCAGATGACCTCGTCGTCCGCGCTGGGCTCGGCTTCGGTGAATCTGCAGTTCGACCTGAGCCGCGATATCGAAGGCGCCGCGCGCGATGTGCAGGCGGCCATCAACGCCGCGCGCAGCCAGTTGCCGGCGAACCTGCCGCAGAATCCGAGTTACCGCAAGATCAACCCGTCGGATCTGCCGATCCTGATCCTCGGCCTGACGTCGGACACGATGACGGCAGCGCAGCTCTACGACGTCTCGGACTCGATCCTCGCGCAGCGCATCTCGCAGGTCAGCGGCGTGGGACAGGTGCAGACCGGCGGCAGCGCCAAGCCCGCGGTGCGCATCGAGGCCAACCCGACGCTGCTTTCAAGCTACGGACTCGGTCTTGAGGCTCTCCGCGCGGCCATCGGCACGGTGAACGTCAACCAGCCCAAGGGATACCTCACCGACGCGAACCGACGCATCACCATCGACTCCTCGGACCAGCTCTTCGGCGCGGCAGCCTATGCCCCGCTGATCGTCGCCACGAATAAAGGGCCCGTGAGCAACGCGGTCGCCTCGACCGGACTGCCGTCGAGCTCCGCCTCCGCCGTCAGCACCGCCACGGTAACCAATACGACGACCGCGCCGAGCCAGGGCATCGTCCGCATCTCGGACGTCGCCGAGGTGACGGACAGCGTCGAAGACATCCACACCGCCGGGTCCATCAACGGCAAGACCGGCATCCTGATCACCGTCTACAAGGCGCCGAACGCAAACGTCATCGAGACGGTGGACAACGTGCTGGCGCTGCTGCCGCAGTTGCAGGCATCGATCCCCGCCGCCGTGCATCTGCAGGTCGCGCTCGACCGTACGACGACCATTCGGGCCTCGGTGAAGGACGTGACCCGGACGCTGCTGCTCTCGATCGTGCTGGTCATCATCGTCGTCTTCCTCTTCCTGCGGGAGGTGCGCTCGACGCTGATTCCGAGCGTCTCCGTGCCGCTGAGCCTGCTGGGCACCTTCGGCGTGATGTACATGTGCGGCTACACGCTGGACAACCTGTCGCTGATGGCCCTGACCATCTCGACCGGCTTCGTGGTCGACGACGCCATCGTGGTCATCGAAAACATCATGCGTCACCTCGAAGACGGCATGAGCCCCTACGACGCGGCGATGAAGGGCTCGAAGGAGATCGGATTCACCGTGCTCTCGATGAGCATCTCGCTGATCGCGGTCTTCATTCCTCTGCTGCTGATGGGCGGCATCGTCGGCCGGCTCTTCCGCGAGTTTGCGGTCACGCTGTCGGCGGCGATCTTCGTCTCGCTCATCGTCTCGCTGACGACCACGCCGATGCTGAGCGCGAAGTTCCTCTCCGCGCACACCGGCAAGAAGCACGGCAAGCTCTACACCATGGGCGAGGACGCCCTGAACTGGCTGACCAGGGAGTACGACCACGGCCTGCGGTGGGTGCTACGACATCAGGGACTGGTTCTGCTCATCACCATCGGCACCTTCATTCTGAACATCTACCTGTTCATCCTCGTGCCCAAGGGCTTCTTTCCGCAGCAGGACACGGGCCGCCTGAGCGGGCAGTTGCAGGGCCAGCAGGACGTCAGCTTCGACGCGCTGAAGAAGAAGGCGCTGGCGGCGGTCGCGGTGGTCCGCGAAGACCCCGGCATCGAGAATGTCATGATGCAGATGGGTTCGGGGAACGGCGCCAACTCCGCGCGCATCTTCGTCGCGCTGAAGCCGGACGACGTGCGGCACAAGGAGGGCAATACGGCCGAGGTCATCATCGACCGGCTGCGCAAGAAGACCGCCGGCATCGTGGGCGGACGGCTCTACATGCAGTCGGCGCAGGACCTGAACATCGGCGGACGCAGCTCGGCGACGCAGTACCAGTACTCGCTGACCGCGGGCAATCTGAAGGACCTGAACGAGTGGGCGCCGAAGCTGATGGCCGCCATGGAGAAGATTCCGACGATCAAGGACGTGGCGACCGATCAGCAGGACCTCGGTCTGCGCGCGCAGCTCGTGATCGACCGCGATACGGCCAGCCGCCTCGGCGTCTCGCCGCTGACGATCGACAACACGCTCTCGGACGCCTTCGGCCAGCGCCAGGTATCGACCACCTACGTGCCGCTGAACCAGTACCACGTGGTCATGGAGGTCGCGCAGGAGTTCCAGCAGGATACCGACGCGCTGAAGAACATCTACGTGAAGTCGACCACCGGCGCGATGGTGCCGCTGGGCGCGGTGACGCACTTCGAATCGCAGCGTATCCCGCTCTCGGTAAACCACCAGTCGCAGTCGCCGGCAGCAACGTTGAGCTTCAACCTCACCCAGGGCGCGAGCCTGAGCGAGGCGACCGAGGCGATCGAGGCCGCGCGCGTAAAGATCGGCATGCCGAGCGAGATCCACGGCGGCTTCCAGGGCACCGCGCAGGCCTTCCAGGCGTCGCTGTCGAGCGAGCCGGTGCTGATCACGATGGCGCTGGTGGCGGTCTACATCGTGCTGGGCATCCTGTACGAGAGCTTCATCCACCCGCTCACCATCCTCTCCACGCTGCCCTCGGCCGGCGTCGGAGCCATCCTCGCGCTGCTGCTGTTCAAGGTCGACCTCAGCGTGATCGCGATGATCGGCATCATCCTGCTGATCGGCATCGTGAAGAAGAACGCCATCATGATGATCGACTTCGCGCTGATCGCCGAGCGTGAGCAGGGCAAGACGCCGCAGGAGGCCATCTACCAGGCCTGCCTGCTGCGCTTCCGGCCGATCATGATGACGACGATGGCCGCCCTGCTGGGCGGTCTGCCGCTGGCGCTCGGCACCGGCACGGGCAGCGAGCTGCGCCGTCCGCTGGGCATCACCATCGTCGGCGGCCTGATCGTCTCGCAGTGCCTGACGCTGTTCACCACCCCGGTCGTCTACCTGACCTTCGACCGCCTGCGCGCACGGATCCAGCGTGCGATGGGACGGCCGGAGGTTGCGCTCGAAGTGGGGCATCCGGTAGCTGGGGACTGAAGAGCGATCGGTAAGTTGCTGGTTTTTCGTAGTTCTTGAAAAGCGAAAGCCCCGGCTGGTTGCGCCGGGGCTTTCGCTTTTCCAACTACCCATCTCTAGACACTGGCTGTCACGCTCTTCGCCGCCGACTCCTCGCCCAGCTTCTCCGCCGAGGGGCTCTCGTCGATCGTCGGCGCCAGCGGGAAGTACGCATTCGCGAAGTATTGCCCCAGCATGCGGTCGGTGTTGAAGAAGCTGCCGTTCATCGCGATGCAGTGCTGCTGCATGCGCGCCCAGGCGTTTGGCTTGGCGAAGAGCGGCGCGATGCGGTTTTCCAGCTTGTCGTACAGACTCGCGGCCTCGGCGTCGTCGTTGTCGCCATCGTCGATGGCCCATCCGGTCACGTCCTCGGCGCAGCCTTCGATCCACCAGCCGTCGAGGATCGAGAGCGACGGCACGCCGTTCAGCGCGGCCTTCATGCCCGAGGTTCCCGACGCCTCATACGGACGGCGCGGCGTGTTCACCCAGACGTCGACGCCCTGGGTCAGAGTCGCGCCCAGCTCCCAGTCGTAGTTTTCGAGGTACAGAATGCGCAGCGAGCCGCGGCTGATCTTGCCGGCGATCTCGAAGACCTCCTGGATCAAGCCCTTGCCCGCGGTGTCGGCCGGATGCGCCTTGCCGGCGAAGACGATCTGCAGGCCGCCGATCTTCTTCGCGATCCTGGCGAGCCGCTTGGGATCCTGCAGCAGCAGGCTGGCGCGCTTGTACGTCGCGACGCGGCGAGCGAAGCCGAGGGTCAGCACGCTCTCGTTCAGCGCCTCGCCGGTTCGTTCGGCGATGGCCTCGATCAGCTTTCGCTTCCCTACCCGGTGCGCGTTGGCGATGCGGCTCGGCTTGATGCCGTAGACCGAGCGGAAGTACTGGTTGTCGTGGCGCCAGCGCGGGATCTCATCGTCGAAGAGGCGCTGCAGCGGCGGCGCGATCCATGTCGCGGCATGCACGCCGTTGGTGACCGACTCGACATGGTACTCGGGGAACATCTCCTGCGAGACCTTGCCGTGCTGCATGGCGACGCCGTTGACCCAGCGTGAGAAACGCAGCGCGATGTACGTCATGTTGAGCAGGTTGTTGTGCATGCAGCCGAAGCGTTCGAGAGCCTCGGCGCGCTCCTGCCCAAGTACGGCATACATCTGGTCGCGGCCGAACTGGTCGTGACCCGCCGGCACCGGCGTGTGCGTGGTGAAGACGCACTGCTTCGCCACCGCCAGACGGTCGGCCTCGGTGGCGGTCGAGAGCGGCTTGCCTTCGATCTGGTCCTCGAGCAGGCCGAGCGCCAGCAACGCCGCGTGGCCCTCGTTCATGTGGTAGACCGACGGCAGACAGCCCAGCTCATGCAGCAGCTCCACCCCGGCCATGCCGAGCACGGTCTCCTGACAGAGCCGGTAGTAGGTGTCCCCGCCGTAGAGGTGGTCGGTCAGGGTGCGGTCGTAGGGGTCGTTGCCCTCGATATCCGAGTCGAGCAGAAAGACCGGGATGACATGGCCGGTGACGCCGACGACGTCGAAGCGCCACGCAGAGACCTTGATCGCGCGGCCCTGCATCGTGATGGTGACCGATTTTCCAGCCGGCGGCAGCGTGGACGGGTTCCAGATGACGTCGGTCTCGCTCTGCTGACCGCTGGGGCTGAGCGCCTGCTTGAAGTAGCCGTGACGATGGACGAGCGAGACCGCGACCATCGGCGCGCCGGTGTCGGCGGCCGAGCGCAGCGTATCGCCGGCCAGCATGCCGAGGCCGCCGGAGTAGGTCGGGAGCGCCGGGGCCAGCGCGATCTCCATGGAGAAGTAAGCGATGGTCCGCGAGGTGAGATCGGGGCTGACGGTCTGGGGTACGGAGGCAACGCTCATGAGCAGAGGTCCTTTTCTTTGGCCGGGTGAGGCGGAAAACCTGACGGATAACCGTAATGTCGGCGAATCTATCGAAAGAACGAGCCCTGCGGGCGAGTGGTTTGCCCGCCACGCCATTTCAGACTACCAAAGGCAGGTGGACGGACCTTTAATATTTCTTGGACTTTGGGGGGATTGGTACCGTGCGGAAGGGAATATTGGGGCGATCCGGCGGGTCTTTGAGCGCCCCCTCCTTCGCGGTCCTATCGCAAAGGATGAAGCGCCCAGGCC
Source organism: Granulicella rosea (assembly GCF_900188085.1). Lineage (GTDB taxonomy): Bacteria > Acidobacteriota > Terriglobia > Terriglobales > Acidobacteriaceae > Edaphobacter > Edaphobacter rosea. The sequence continues at coordinate 114,886 of NZ_FZOU01000005.1, read as the reverse complement.
TCGGCGCCGGAGCTTAGTAAAGGGATTTGGTGAGCCAGCCGAATTTGCTGAGCAGCCCAAGGACGAGAGCCAGCGCCGCGGCGATCGTCGTCAGCAGGCCGGCGGTGCGGAGCTTTTTCGTCAACGCCTCCGCGCCCACAATGACCGCGTAGACGACCAGCATCAGAATCAGGCCGTCCGGGACGAAGTAGCGCGTGGTCACCGCGTCCGGATGCGTGATCGCCCACCTCATGTGGAAGGGATCCATCAGGCTGCCGACGAAGAAGATGAAGAGGAAGAGCAGAAGCTGGGCGATGGTAAGCAGTGCTTTTTTCATGGCTGGTCTCGGTGCTCCGGACTTCTCAATGCAACAACGGATTCCCTTCGGGTAGGACAAACGAGAGATTACAGGTTGGATTCGAAGACCTTGAAGCGGTGTTCGAGCTCCCACTCCTGCGCGGCGCGGGTGTTGGCCTTCAGATAGGCGAGGCAGGCTGCGGCCGGCGTCTCCGAGCCGAGCGGGCTGGCGGCGCAGGCGGGAACGGCGCGGGTGAAGACGTCCGGCTGCGCCCAGAGGCTCGCGCCCTGCAGGAAGGAGTGCTCGATCGAGGCGCGGGCCATCGTCTTCAGGTCGAGGTAGCCAAGGTTGAACTCCGTCGCGGCGCGCACATACTCGTGCGTCAGGTCGATGCGCGAGACGCCCTCGTCGTCGGTCGAAAGCGCGACCGGCACGTGTGCCGCAAGGTAGTCCGGCAGCGGGTGGAAGGGCGGTTTGACGCCCAGGATACCGTCGTTCGAGGTGAGGTTGATCTCGACCATGACGTGGCGAGAGGCCAGCTCCTTCAACAACTTACCGGGATCATCCTCGTACATGACGTCGACGCCGTGGCCGATGCGCTCCGCATGGCCAAGGTCGACGGCCTGGCGGATGTGGAAGCGGACGCCCTCCGGCGCGACCATGCCGGGCACGACCTCGCCCGCGTGCAGCGAGATGTGGACCGCCGGGTAGAGTCCGTGGAGAAAATCGACCATCCGCATCTGGCGGGTGTACTCGCTCATGGCGAGATAGGCGTCCTCCGGCTGGACGAAGTTCAGGCCGACGACGTCGGGGTTGGAAGATGCGACCTCAAAGGCCAGCAGCGTCTGCGCGAAGACAAACTGCGGCGCGTTCTGGCGCAGGATCTGGAAGAGGAACTTGATCTGCACCGAGCAGGCCGGCGTCGCTGCGGGCGTGCCACAGTGCTCGATCTCGTTGCGCGAGGCGAGCGCGGAGGCGAAGTCCTTCTGGTCCGCCGCGATGTCGTCGCGCAGACCGCCGGCGAGAAGCTGATCGCGCAGTTTGCTGAGTTCGGCCGTGTTGGTTCCGGTGATGTCCTGGCCGTAGTCGGCGATGACGGCAGGCGCAGCCGGCCAGCGGACGCCGCCGGCCAGCCGCCCGGCGTTCGCGAGCGTCGGCGTGTTCATGATCTCGAGATACTGCTCGTTCTGCGCGGCGGCGCGGGTGGCGACCTCGTCCAGCCACTCTCCCGCGTGATCCTTGCTGGTTCCGCCATACCGGCCGAAGGTGGCGAAGAACTGGTCGTGCCCGCTGACTCCGGTCGAAGGCACGAAGGCGCGCATGGAGAAGCTATCGATCATCTGGTCGTAAAGGTGCTGATTCTTGAAGACCTCCGCCGCGGGCGCCATGCCGGCGCCGCACTCCGGCCCTTTGTCGTTCTTCGAAAAGCTCAGGGTGTCGACGTCGATGCAGAGCTTATCCCTGGCCGCGTCCTTCAGAAACGTCTCCGCGTAGATGGCGCCGGAGAGATGCATGTGCAGGTCCGCGCCCTTGGGCATGCCGACCAGAAAGGCGTGCAGGTCGAGCGGGCCGGCCTTCTTGGCAGCGGCAAAGGCGCGAACGGCGCGCTGCTCCGGCGTGCCCGCGGGCGGCGCGGCATGCAGAGGCGCGGTCAGAGGTGCGGCCAGAAGCAGGAGCATCGCAGTGCGGGTAAGGCTGGGCATCGTCGTCCTTTTTGTATGAAAAGAGTGGAGAACAGGATAACGCGGCCAGCGGGGAAAGTGGGATGCGATGTTTTTCGCTCGGCAGTTTGGCGGATTGGCCGAGGATTGCTATACTGAGAATGCGTTTGAGCGGCTGGCTCCTCCCTTGCCAGCCCCGACCCGAACCTTCGTAACAGGCTGGGCTCTCCCCTTCCAAGTACACGAACGACGGATGAAAAACGTAACCGTGCGTGGGCTTCTCTTGGCTGCCCGCAGCACGCGATACATGCCAAGGCCAGATAGCTCAGTGGTAGAGCGCGGCCCTGAAAAGGCCGGCGTCGGCGGTTCGATCCCGTCTCTGGCCACCACTTCCCTCTCAGATATATTTTCTAGACCGGCGACTCAATACCGTACTTATCCGCGAGGAACGTGCGCAGCGGGACCGGCACGCAGGCTGCGATCTCCTGCCAGGTAACCAGCCGCAGCCGCGCGCGCAGTTCATAACCGCGTACGGCGCGCATCACGCCGTACCAGCTTTCGATCAGGTCGGGGCGCCGCGCATCGCACATCAGGCAGAAGCCGGCAGCCTCCGCCTCCGCGGCCAGCACGCCCCGGATGAGCTGGTAGGCCTGCACGCGGCCGCCGCGAACCTCCAGCGCCTCGCGCTCGAAGACCTCGGCGAAGCGCGGGTAGCGCTCTATCAGCCGCAGCGGCGCCGTCTGGCAGTCGGACTCGGTCAGCTTCGCCTCCACCAGCAGATTGCCAAGGCGCATATCGATCTCGGTCCGGTCGGTAAGTTGGCGCTCCAACTGCGTGCGCGGGCGATAGCCGAACTCCGGGCGCAACCCCTCTGCAAGCCCCAGCAGCGAAGTGAACCGCTTGCCCGCAAGCACGCGCGGATAGCAGAAGATGTTCATCAGCAGCGCGTCGGAACTGGTCGCCGTGTCAAGCTCGCGCCAGCGCCGAACCTCTTCGTCCGGTCCCGTGGGGCCGGCCTGGCGCCCTGCGGTGTGGGACTTCTCCAGCCGTTGACTCCATGCCGGATCGGCCAGGATCCGCCGGTACGACGCCTCGATGAAGTTGCCGTGCCGCCCGTCACCGGGCGCGTAGATCACGCTCGGCATCGCGCCGCGCGTCAGCTCATGCGGAGCCGCAGCCGATCGTACGCGAGCTACGCTCCGATCCGTCACGGCACGCCGGAGGTTCGCGGGAAAGAGCGCCGACGAGCGCCGCTGCGGCCGCTCCGGCTCGATCTCCCGCATCTCGGCCTCGTCCCACACGCTATGCCGGCTCGACGACCTTGGTCCCGATCAGCGCCTCGATCTTGTCCCACACGGTCGGGTCATTCTCGATCTCGATGTGCGCCTTCATGAAGGTCCGCGCAAACCAGGGGTATCCCGCGCAATCCACCGGTTGCCCCTTGTAGCTCGACTGGAAGTTGCCGAGGATCTTCGTCCGTTTGGGATTCATCGCGACGATCGTCGTGCGTCCGTGCAGCAGGCCTTCGGTCTGGTAGAAGTTGATCGCCTCGCCCACGTTCGGCGGAATGAGGCCGTCCTGATGGTTGGGCTTCTGCACGCTGTCCACCTGCACGGTCAGCAGCACGGGAATGCCGAGGTCGTTGAGCTTGCGGGCCAGCGCCACGGTCTCCGACGCGCCCCAGGAGTGGCCGTAGATAACCACGCGCGCGCCGGTCTTCTCCGTCGCGCTCAGGCAGCCGTCCTTGTCGTCATCGAGCTGCGTCAGCACCGCCCGCAGCGCGGACTTCTCGTCGTGATTGGCGAAGACCGCCGCATGCACCGCCTGCGGATACCGCTTCTGCAACTGCTGCGCGACCATCAGCTCGCGATGGACCGCATTCGCCGCGTCCACGCGCCCGCCCATGAAACCGATGACGATCAGGCGATGCGGCGTCGCAGTCGCCTCTACACCCGAGGGCAGCTTCGTCGCGAAGGCCGCATCGTGTACGGGGCAGGAAAGAGCCAGAGCGTTCGCGCTCGTGACGGCGCAGGCGCCAAGCAGAAGCGCGAGGACGGAGGATCGGAGAAAGGCGGTGGGAGTACGCATCGGGGCCCATTTCTTCGGCCGGATCGCAGTCGCTCACGATAGGCCTGCATTCACCATACTGAATTAAACCGAATGCGGGAAGCCGAATGGCCTCCTGCATTCCCGATTTGCCCGGTGCATTCTGTATTCTTTTTGTAATCCCAAAACGAGCCGCTTCGACTACTTCGCGTCGGGGTCGTGATAGGCCGGAATCTGCGACGCCAGCGGCGAGAAATCGGGCGCAACGGGATCCTTCGCCAGCCCCTTCAACCCCGCGACGACGCTCGCCGCATTCAGCCTTGCGCCCGGCAGACTGGTATGCGTGTGGGGGTCGCCAAAGAGCGGCTCGACCGCCGCCTCGCCCATCTGGTCGTACTGCCGCGCGATGATCTCGTTCAGGTCAATGAAGCCGATGCCCTTGGCCTCGGCAACATGCCGTGCCCAACCGCCGTACTTGGCCTTGTTGCGTTCGATGTGGCCGTCCTTCCACGTCTTGCGCGGAATCGGCGAGCAGATGATCGGCGTCGCGCCTTTTGCAATCGTATCGGTTACATACTGCGTCATGTACCAGCCGTAGGTATGCACCGTCTCATGCCGCTTCAGAATCGGGTTCTCGATCTCCACGGTCTCGTCGCCAAAGCCCGGCAGGCTGGCCCGAGCGCGCGCCGGGTCGTCCGGTTTGCCTTCGTCGTTGTGTCCCCACTGGAAGATGACGGTGTCGCCCGGCTTCATCATGTCGAGCACCTCCTGCCAGTGGCCTTCGATGATGTAGCTCCGGCTCGAGCGCCCGCCGATGGCTCGGTTCACCACGTTGATCTTCTTCGTATCGAAGAACGCAACCAGCGGCTCGCCCCAACCCATCTGGTTGTTCGCGCCGTCGCCCTTGCCGTTGCGCACGGTGGAGTCGCCGACCAGCCACAGCGTCGGCAGCTTCTTGTTCGCAGGCACGGGCAGGTTCAGCCGCGCGTTCAGGCCTGGGTCGGTGTTCGCGTAGGTCGGCGCCTGCGCATGCAGCGCGGCAACGCCACAGGTCAGCAGAGCCAGGGTTAGAACGGCGGGCCGGAACGACTGCAACAGACGCATGACACTCTCCTCAAACTCTGGCGTTATCTCTTCGAGGGCTTACCGTTGGAGGGCATTGAAGCCATCCGCTTCAGTTCGGCGCCGGCCAGCAGATAACCGCCCACGCCATAGTCGTAGCTTGCCGTCGGGCGATAGAACGCAGGCTCCGCGCCGGTCTGCTGAATGCAGCCGAGGCGGCCGTCCGCATAGACATGCGTCAGGATGCCGGCCCATCCGCGCTCGATCACGGGCTTATAGACCTTCGCGTCGAGGATGCCTTCGTTTACACCGTACGCCAGCCCGAAGACCATCAACGATGCGCCCGAGACCTCGGCCAATGGATAGTCCTTGGGGTCGAGCAGGTCGGCATGCCATTGACCATCGGCGCCCTGCAGCTCGGCCACGCGCGCGGCCATCTCCTGCAACTGCTTCACGTAGAACGCGCGCCGCGGATCATCCTTCGGCATGTACTCCAGCGTTCGCGCAAGACCGCCCATCACCCAGCCTTCGCCGCGCGACCAGAAGATCTTCTTGCCGCTCGGTCCGCGCTTGGGGATGTAGCTTTCGTCGCGTGCGTAGAGATGCTCTTCCTTGTCCCACAGGCGGTCATAGGTCACATGCCACTGCTTGTCGAGATAGTTCAGATACTTCGGGTCGCCGGTCGCGGCGGTCATGCGCGCCCACAGTGGAGGCGCCATGAACAACGCATCGCACCACCACCATGGGATGCGCGGATCGCCCGGCTTCAGCGTGTCGAGGCCGATGACCTGCTCGAGCGACGCCTTCGTCGGCTCGATCATCGACTTATCTTTCTTGCCCGACTTGAGATAAAGCTCCACGTACGTCTGGCCGATGCTCTGCGCATCGGCGTTCGGATACTGGTCCTTGATCTCGTAGTTGAAGTGCTTCGACATCTTCGTCATGGCGTCGCGATACTTCGCATCGCCCGTCGAATCCGCAACGGCGATGAAGCCGCTGTAAAGCACGCTCCACGTCCACACGCGTTCGCCTTCGAAGTACGGCTGCCAGGTCTTCAGCTCCCAGTCAGCGACCTTGCGCACGGCCGCGTCGATCGCCGCGGGCTCGATCTTCGCGGACAGGTCCGTGGCCAACGGACCGCCATCGAGCGGCGCGTCGCCGAAGTGACGCTTGGCGTCCTTGTCGATACCGGCCTGCATGGCTGGTGTAGGTTCTGGATAGCTTGGAGCCTGCGCCTGCATCGTGCCGGCGAAGATCAGCGCCGCTGCGCTGCCGAGAACGGTTCGTCTAAGAAGTGTCTTCGTGGTCGTCATGATTCGTCCTTATTTTTCCGTCGTCGCAATGCCGGTGACATGGTCGCTCTCGGTGAGCAGAACCTTGCTGTTGTCGGCCGTCTTCAGCTTGATGTCCGAGAAGGTCCAGTCCTTCGCGTCGGCGATGTGCCCTGCCTTACCCGCGTCGAGGTCGAGGTGATCGAGCTTGAACCGCTCCAGCGGATACTTCGCATACGCGTCGACTTCGAACGCGGTCTTCGCCGTGCCCGAGATGTTCCAGATGTGTACGTCGTGAAAGTGCGCGATGCCCTTCTCATCCGGCACGGGCGTCGAGAGAGCGACCCAGTACGGCGGATAGTTCTTGATGCTCGCCGGGATCGTCGCATAGCTGTACGCGGGATTCCAGTTCATCGTCACGCGCAGAGCGACGGCGACATCCTGCAGCTTGAAGTCGTGCAGGCGAATGTCCTCGCCCCAGCCGCCGCGCGTATGCGCCGATTTGAAGAGGATACCCACGGGCACCGGGCTGATCGCAGTGATGTTGTAAGCCTCGATGTTGCGAAAGCCGCCCGAGGTCTCGCTGCCGAAGGTGACGCCCGCGGCGCCGGCGCGCACAATGTTGTCGCGCAGCACGACGTCTTCCGTAGGCCGGTTCACGCGCAGTCCGTCGGAGTCGCGCCCGGCCTTCAGGCACAGCGCATCGTCGTTGACGGCGATGTCCGCATGCGCGACGAGCACCTTCTTCGACGAGTCGATATCGACGCCGTCCGTGCTTGGTCCCTTGCCGTCGTCGTTGTTGCGGATGGTGATGCCATCGACCTCGACATCGTGCGAGTAGCAGATGTGCAGCGTCCAGAAGCCGGAGCGCCGCAGCAGCAGGCCGCCGCCCACCTTCACGCCCTCGGACTTGAAGATCGCGACCAGCCTTGGGCGGCGCGCGTCATAGTCCGAAGCCCAGCGCAAGCCCTTCGGTTCGTAGTCCGCGCGCAGCGTGCGGTAGCTGTCCCAGAAGACCTTGCCATCGCCATCGATCGTGCCTTCGCCGGTGATAGTTGCGTTCTTCTGCTCGTAGACATTGACCAGCGCGGCGGGCCACGTCATCTCGATGCCGGCCACGCGCGTCGGCATCATGGGGTAGTCGGCGATCTTCTGCGAACCAAGGATCGTCACGCCTTTGTCGAGCTTCAACGTGACGCCGCTTTTGACGAAGATGGACCCGCTCAGATACACGCCCGGCGCGAACGTCACCGTGCCGCCCGTGGTCATGGCCGCGTCGATCGCCTTTTGAATCGCGGGCGAATCCAGCGTCTTGCCATCGCCCTTGGCGCCGTACGCGGAGACGTTGTAGTCCTTCGCCAACGCCAGCGGCGCAAGCGCGATCAGACCCGATACAGCGATGCAACGTACAAGATTCATTCGCCTCTCCGCTATCTCTTCATCAACTGCACCGTGCCGAGGATGCCCGAGGGCAACGGCTCCAGGTGATCCATATCCTGCGGGACGAAGCGTTGGCCGTAGCGCGCGCTCAGCAGTTTGTAGTCCGTCGGCGCGCGGCCCGCAAGCGTGTTGATGGCGAGGTTGTCGACGCGCACCTCGATCGCGTTCTCGCCCTCGTGTAGCAGCGGCGCGATGTCCACGCGATACGGCGGATGCCAGACGCCACCCGCGCGCTTGCCGTTCACATACACCATGGCCACCTCGCGCACCGGGCTTTCGAGCAGCGCGCGCATGCCTGCCTTGATCGCCGGGTCGACTACGACCGGCGTGCCGACGCCGAAGTCCAGCGCAATCTCCGCGCCCTTCAGATCCTTTGCCTCCACCCGCACGCTCTTCGTGTAGACAGCCTCACCCGAGAAGTACCTGGTCGCCGCATCGTCGGTCCACGACGCAGGCTGCGGCTCGGTCTTCGCGATCTTCAAGGCGGGGAACGCAACCTTCCAGTCGTGCGAGATGTCGGCCAGCGGCGCCCAGGGCTTCTCCGGCGCAGCCTTCACCGCTCCGGGCAGAGCCTTGTCCGACAACACGAAGACACGCGACTCGTACGGCGCCAACTCGAGCGCAACCGGTCCGGCGACCGGCCCCGAAGTCATATCCGTGGCCGCGCCGGTAAAAGGATCAAGCGCGGTTACAAATTCACGCGACGCTCTGAACGTCGCCGAAGCATGCGCCGGCACGTTGCTCGAATTCACCACGAAGTAGACATCCGCGTCCGCCAGCTTGCGATGCACGAAGCCCATCTCGGACGCCGTTCCCGTCACGGCCATGTCGGGCGTGAGCGCCTGCTTCAATGCCGCGCCGAGGTCGGCATCGCCGGTGATCTGCCGCGCCTGCTTCGGATCGGCGAAGAGCTTCTGCGTCAGTCCCGCAACCTGCTTCGAAAGCTCTTCCTCATGCGCGAAGCCCGGCGCATGCGCAGGCAGTGAGCCGACCGCGATCACCTTGCCGCCCTTGGCCGCGTATGCCGCGATCGCCTTCAACGTCTCGGGCGACATGCGATCCACATGCGGCAGCACCAGCACCGGGTAAGGGATGCCGACCTTCTGGATCGCCTCCGCATCGATGTAGTCGAGATTGTAACCATTGTTGAGCACTTGCTCGATCAAACCCGGCGTGATGTACTTCGCCATCTCGCCCGACAACGTCACGTGGCCCGGCTTGAACTCCGCATAGGCATCGTCGTTCGGCAGCAGCACGGCGATATCGTTCGCCGGTTTGCCCTGACGCATCAGGTAGCTGACGCGCTGGAGATACTTCGTCACCTCCGGCATCACCGGCCACCAAGGGTTGTGATCGTTGAAGACGGCGGCGGCGTAGAACGCCCAGCCCGGCTCCTCCACACCCGGAGCGGTATAGGGCCAGCCGTGTCCGATGAGCTGGTTGACGCCCTGCAGGAAGAAGCGATCGGCCTCGGCCTTCATGTCCAGCGGCGTCGCGCGGAAGGCGGGCGAGTGCAGCCACGTCCACGTCTCGGCCGAGGTCACGTTGCGGTCATACAGATGGCTCGCCGAGCTGGCCAGCCGCGTGAACGAAAACGCACGCCACTGCGGGCCTTCGCCCTCGGGCAGCGCGACGAGGTTGTTGCTCGAAAGCGATACGGCCGGCTCGCCGTAGGTCTGCGAGCGGAACTGCGTATGATGCGCCTTCGCCCAGTCGTTCACCGGCGTCAGGTAGCGCTCGTCGATCAGCTCGGTCAGGGTCAAGCCCCAGTCACGACGCAACGCCGCTGCGCCCGGCCCCGTACCGCTCCAAAGCTCCGGCAGATGCGGCGTCAGATCGTAGCCTCGGCGCTTCTCAAACTCCGGCAGCAGATCGTCGGTCCAGTCCGCTCCGTAAACTTCGAGGCTGTCCGAGAAGACCGCGTACGGCGGGTTGTCGCCAAAGGCCGCGATCAGCTTGTTGGCGATCAGGTTCAGATGGCTGTCGACGGCCTTGCGGCTGAAGTGGTCGAGCACGAAGCCGTCGGCATCGACCGCCGCGCGCTTCACCTGCTGGCCGGTGCGACTGGCGATGAAGAATAGCACCACCCGCGTATGCTTGCTGGGCGCGACTGCAATGCGGCCCTCACTCGGGGCCGCCGTCAGCTTCATCATGCTGGCCGCGTCGTACTTCTTCGCGTTGCCCTCGCCGGTAAAGACCGCGATGAGCTTCTCGCCGTTGCCGATGCTCGGCACGGTCACCGAGGCCGCGTTCGCGGGCAGCTCCTCCGCCGCGAAGCGCAGACGGCTCGAAGCCTCGTCGATCGATACATGCGGGCCGCCGTAGGGCCATCCGCTGGCCAGCGTCAGGTCGACGCGCATGCCGTTCTCGTGCGCCTTCTCGCCGGTAAACTTCAACACGTCCATGAAGCCGTCGGAGAGATAAGGCAGGTTCTTGAAGTCCTTCGCTTTGTCGTCGAGCGCGACCGCGTACACGGGCTGAATCTCGAAGCCGCCGATGCCGCCTGCCTTCATGGCGAGAATCTCGCGTTCCAGCTCCGGCTTGACGACCGCCGGACCGAACCACCACCAGCGCATCATGATGCGGGCATCGTCCGGCGGCGTCTGGAAGCCAGCCTGAACGGCGGCGATGGAGCCCTTTTCGGGCGCGGTTGGAGCCTGCGCCCGGACGCCTTGCGGCAATGTCAAAAGGGAAACTCCGGCGCAGAACATCCACCTGCGAACTCTACCCGGAATGAAGCTCTCAGCCGCGTCTGTCTTGATCTTTGTACGCTTCATACAGTCCTTGTTTTCAGGTTTCCCGATTGCACTTTTCAGCTTCAGCAGGGAGTGTAAACACTCGCAACCGCCACGTCCAATCGAGCGCGTAAGCTCAACGGAAGTGGCGGTTGCGAGCATCGACCGATGCCCCGATTCAGACGGCGAAGGCCCCTGCAATGAGGAGCCCTCGCCGATTCGACCGCGGTTAGAAGTTCACTCGACCGGCAAACTGGAAGTCGCGATTACCGCTCGCGCTGCCCACCGTGCCGAAGGTTGAATTGGCTGCCGTGCTCCAAACCGACCCGATCGTTCCGAATGTCGGATGGTTGGTGATGTTGAGGCCGTCGGCTTCCAGAACAAGACGGAGGCGTTCGGGCGTCAGGTTGAAGGTGCGGCGCAGGCTCAGGTCAAGGTTGTACTTGCCCGGAGCGTGCATGCCGTACGGAGCGGTGCGGGGCGCGTCGCCGATCTTGGTGATCGGGGTTGCGCCAGCGCCGTAGTTGTTCGGAGCCATGAACGCCTTCGGATCGATGTACTGCTTCGCCGACAGAGCGTTTGCCTTGATGCCGGAGCCGAAGGCGCCGTTGATGCGCGGGCTGCCGACGTAGTTCGGATTGACGTCCGGCATGCACTGGCCGACCAGCGGCGTCGTGCAACCGGCGTAGGTGATCGCGATCGGCGCGCCGGAGGTGTAGGTGTAGATGTTCGAGAGCTGCCATCCACCGGCAATCGCGCTCACCCACTTGTTACCCCCGGCCAGCTTGTTCTTGCCGAAGGGCGACTGGTACACGCCGTAGAACGAGATGTTCTGCGGAATGTTAGTCACCGTCTCGGCGCGATCGATGCGGTTGGCCTTGTACGACTTTCCGTTCGAGGTCGCGCCCGAGGGCAGATCGTAACCGCTGCGGAAGGTGCCGTCGTCGCCGACGTTCTTCGACCAGGTGTAGTTGATGGTGAAGCTGACGCCATGCGCAAGACGCTGCGCCAGCGAAGCCTGCAACGCGTTGTAGCTGAAGTTCGACACATCGCCCCAGGTGTCGGTCACGCCCGAGTACTGCGGGAACGCGACAAGCGTCTGGGCGATGGTGGTCGTCTTCGAGTTGGTGGACGAGATGCTGGCATACGGCAGCTTCGCCGTAGGCATCTTGGCCTGCAGGATCGCGACGTTCGCCGGGGTCGCCTGCGCGCTCAGCAGCGGTGTGGCGCCGGTCGAATCCGTTACGTTGCCCAGGGCCGCGAGATAGGTCGGATTCAACTGATTCGACCAGTAACCGCGTCCGTTCGAACCGCTCGCCGCCACAAAGTGGCTCTGCGTGCCGGCATAGTTCAGGGTGAGGGTCAGATCCTTCGTCAGCGACTGCTGAATGCCGCCGTTGTAGAAGCTGAACTCCGGCGCGCGGCTGGAAAGATACGGGTCCGCGTAAGCCATGGTGCTGGCGGTGACGTACGCGCCAGCCGCGTTCAGATAGTTACCCGTGTTGAGCGTCTGGTTGGCGGTGCTCGGCGCGGTAGGCGTTGGCAGAACATAGCCCGGACCGCCGTACGCCGTGTTGGCGAGACCCGCCGCCGTGAAGGCCTGGCTGTTGTTCAGGTAATAGGACGGGCCGGCAGTCGTACCGGTCGTCACCTGGGCCGGCGTCGTTGCGCTGACGTTGAAGCCGGTGGCGCCCGTTCCCGTGCCCGCGCCGCCGCGTCCGCCGACGCCGCCGCCCAGCGAGTACACCAGCGCATAGCCGCCACGGATGACCGTCGTCGGCGTCACCGCGTAGGCGAAGCCCACGCGCGGACCGTAGTTCTTCCACCACGTATTGACCGGTGTACGGCACTGGCAGCTTACGCCCGCGCCACGGTTACCGGCATACTGCAGCGCGCCGAGGTTGCCGGTCGCCGTGTTGACGATGTTCGGATTCAGGAAGCTCCAGCGATCCTCCACCTCGTGGTATGGCGGCAGGTAGTCCCACCGCAGGCCGAGGTTCACCGTCAGCTTCGGCGTGATCTTCCAGTCGTCCTGCACGTAGGGCGACATGTCGCGGTAGCGGCCGCCGGTCTCGGACACGCCCTGAATCGCCACGTTCGAGCTCGGCACCGCGCCCAGCAGATAGCTGGCGTACGAGAAGCCCGTGTACGCGGTGCTCAGCGTCGGCGAGGTGACGCCGGCTGCATTGGTCGGGAAGCTGGCGGTCGAGTTCGCGTCGTACGCCGTGGTGAAGATGCCGGACGGACCCGCCTGTGCGGCCACGTTGTCCTGCAGCCACTGGATCTGTCCGCCAAGGGTGAGCGCATGCTTGCCCTTCACCCACTGCAGGTTGTCGAGCATCGTGTAGGTATTCGGCACGGTCGTGCCCGTGGCGCCGCTTGCGCCGGCGGAGGTCCAGGTCGTCTCGGGAATGCCGAAGGTGGTGGTCGCTCCGAAGCTCGCGCCCGGGAACTCGTCCGCGGCCTGACCGGCGGGCAGGTTGGTGATGCCGAAGTCGGCCGCCGCGCGGTAGGGCGCGACGTTCTCCGTCAGCGATCCGACCGGCTGCGCGAAGCGGCTGTAGCCATACTTGAACTGGTTCACGAGATTGTCGCGAATCGTCCAGGTGTGCTCGACATCCATGACGGTCGGCTTGATGATCGCGGTGCTGCCGGCCGTATACGGAATCGGCAGAACGACGCCGGCGGGCGAACCGCCCACGGTGAAGGGTACGTTTTTACGCGTGCCGATCGTCAGCACGTAGGACAGGCGCTGCCGCTGCGTCAGGTCGAAGTCCAGGCGCGTCGCGAACTCCCAGTTGTCGTACCCCGTCGGTACGCCGCCCAGGTAGTTGCCGCTGATGCCCGCATTGCTCGGCGTCGGCAGGAAGCTCTGCATCTTCTGCGCGATCGGCGAGATCTCCGCCGTCGGAATCTGGTTGTTGGGATACGGATTGCGGCAATACGTGCCGTTGGCCGCGGAGCAGGCCGCCGTGGTCGTCGGATCGTAGATCTGGCCGATCGGCTGGCACTTGACCGTCGTTCCCGTGCATCCGGTGGGGCCGTTGGGGTTGAAGACGTTCGGCTGCAGCAACTGGCTGAAGTCGCCGTTGCGCATCGCCAGCGTCGGAATCGTCAGGCTGCTGGGGTTGATGCCGTTGCGCGAGTGAAAGCGATCGTACGTCGCGAAGAAGAAGCCCTTCTTATGCGTGAACGGAATCTGTCCGCCGAGCGAACCGACAATCTCGTTCTGATGCTCGACCGGCTTCGGCGCCGGGGTGGTGACGCCGGCCGCATTGGTCACCGTCAGCGCGGGCGCCGTGAAGCCCCAGGTGTCGAAGATTGTGTTGCGGACGAAGATCGCCGCCGTGCCGTGGTAGCCGCTGCCGCCCGACTTCAGCGTAAAGTTGATGAGCCCGGCGCCCTGATACTCCGCCGCCGGAGTGCTGGTGACGACCTGGAACTGGTCGATCGCCTCGACCGGAATCGCGTTCGAAACCACGCGGTTATCGCCCTGCTGGTTCACTGTCGTGACCGGGATACCGTCGACATACACCGACGCCAGGTAATTGCCCGTGCCGCCGATGATCGGCGCGCGCGAACCGCTTTGCACGCCCGGCGTCAGCACCGCGAAGGCCGTTGGGTCGCGCTGCTGGCCGTTCATCTGCAACGGCAGATTCTCGTACGTCGAGTTCTCCATCACAGCGCCGAGCACGGCGTTGGTGGTTTCAAGCGCCGGCGGCGCCGCATCCACCGTGATCTCGGTCGAACTCTCGCCCAGCTTCATCGTGATGTTCAGGCCGGTCAGCTTCAGCGCATCGATGTTGAAGTTCTTCTGCGTGTAGCCCTGAAAGCCCGTCGCCTTCACATTGACCGTATACACGCCGGGGATGATCGGCGAGATGGTGAACAGACCACTTCCCGAGGTTTCGCGCGTAGTGGTCACACCGGTGGCGTCATTGGTGGCCGTGACGCTCGCGCCGGGAATCGCCGCACCGGTGGAGTCGACGACCGTACCCTGGATACCGGCCTCGCCGCCGGTCTGAGCTTCAAGCGTACGAGTCGCGACGCCAAGCGCCAGAAGAAGGGTTAGCAAAAAACCGGTAAAGCGCCTGCCGGTGCTGCTCAGGGGCCCGGGGCAGACTCGTGTCTGCCTCTGATAGGAGTTACAGAGTTCCATATTTCCTCCACTAAAAACGACAGTGCCGCAAAGGCAAGCGATCAGCCTAGAAATCTATTGAGCGGAGGATAGAAGTGTCAATAGGAAAATTATTTCATCCAAAATACTCAATAAATACAAACACTTCCACCGTGACGCCGGTCTGCCGGCGCCGTCATGCGCGTGAATGCTCGATTTTCAGCCAAAAACAACAAGGCGGACCAATCCGACTTTAGTCAGACTCCGAGCGTAATACCCAGCACGCCCAGGACAACCCCATAAAGGTTGCAGCGCATCTGAAGCATTTCGAGTGGACGACGAGCATCCAGCTCTACCCGCAAAACAGTTGCGGAGCCGCCCGGAACCCTTCGTCCTCCCAGCTTCAGGGTCGTCCGGTCGAGCCTTCGGGACAGCCCGGTGCGCAGGTCGACCCGCAACGGAAGCTCCACCTCCGGCTCGCCGTAGGGCTCCATCCGGAAGACATAGTCGTCCACCAGATAGTCCTGCTCGACCGGCCACCAGTTCGCCGGGGAGCGCAACTCGACGACCGTCGGCGCTCCGCCGTCCGCATACCCCACCCGCACCACGCCGTGTACGGATCGCGTCGCCTGGGGAAAGGTCGTACAGGCCAGCAGCAGATAAATACATTTGGCCTGACCACTTAGCGGCAGGCTGACGCTGGGGCGGTCGCCTTGCCACTGCGAGAGGAAGCAGCAGTTCGCCGCGAGTCCGGCCGGTGTGCGGAAGACCAGGCCGCCATCCAGGCGCAGTGCGCCACCGGCCTTGCGCAGCCCCGCGTCGTCGACGACGGTCCGGTCGTCGAAGTTCGCCCAGCCGCCCAGCAGCCCATCCGGCAGATTGAGCGACGCCAGCCCGGAACGCGGCGCGGCGTGCGAGCGGGTGAAGATCTCCCGCACCTGCCCGGTCAGCAGGCCGTCCATATTCACCGGCATAAAACTTTCTTTCCCCCTGCGAAGAGGCACAGGCAATGGAGCTGCCTGTAAGCGAAGCTCGATCGGCAGCCAATACCGGCACTCGCCATGCTCCACCGCGACGAAGACCGTGCCGCTCTTCTTCACGTTCAGGCCATCGAGACATCCCTGGGGATCGTCGACCGCCTCTGCCCGAGCTCCAGGTGGCAAGTCGATCCGGTCGCCCACTCTGCACGACAGGGCGCGAGGACGCGCGATCGGCGCTTCCCCCTGCCAAACCAGCTCGAGCGTCCATGACCTTGCGACAGCAAGCTCGATCACAACGATAGGCTGCCCTACGGGCTCTGGGTCGAAGGAAACTCTCGCATCCTCGACGTTTACCTGCGGCAGCGCCGTCATCCAGGCGGGCAGCTCCAGCCGGAGTGCAACCGGCTTCGAAAGATGCGATTCGATCCTCCAAATCTCCTTCGCGCCGTCCGGCCTCCCCTCGCGCCGGTAGAGCAGCGTGAGCTCCGGATGCCTGAGTTCCGCCTTCTCCCACGCCGCCGGGAGCTGCGGCCGCAGGTTCAGGCGTCCGGCCAGCAGGTCCGGCTGCACGCCCCACAGGCCCTCGACGATCGCCCGCGACGCGCAGCCAATCGGGTCGGCGAAGTCCCGCTGCGACTCCTGCCGGTGCGGGTCGAGCTGCAGGGACATGGGAAAGTTTCCGGGACACAGCCCGCGATAGCACGCGTCCACCAGGCTGCCGTAGAGCAGCCCGTATCCCTCGACCGCCATGCCGGCCTGAAAGAGCGCGAGCGCCATGTGCAGGTTTTCGCCAAGCGTCAGCAGCGTCAGGCTCCAGACATACGGCAGCCAGTCCGAGCAGGCCATCTGCCAGCCGCCCCGCGGCACGCCCTCGCCCTCGACCGGCACGCGGCGGATGGCGCGCAGGCGTTCGGCGGCCATCTGCCATGCCTCTTTGCGCGTGGCGACCTCGCTGTCGATGGTGTGGTAAACCGTCCACACGGCGGGCGATTCGGCCAGCGTGCGCTCGCCCAGCCAGTCGCGGCTTTCGGCGAAGGCGCCGCGCGCGGGCATCCAGAGATGCTTGCGCATGGCCGCGCGGATGGCGTCGGCCTCCGCGCGATACGCCTGCGCGACGGCGGCCGGCTTGCCCAGCAGCTCCGCGAGCTGCGCCATACCACGATTCAGGAAGACGTTATAGGCCGAACTGTGCGCCGCGCCGCCGCCGTTGTACTGCAGATTGTCGCTCGCCCAGATGGCCGCGTAGGCCTCGTACAGCGGACTGGTCGCGGCCGGCGAGCCATATTCCCGCCGGAAGAGCCGCCGCTCCCACGCCGCATGCCGCTCCAGCGCCGGCCACGCCTCGCGCGCAAAGTCCAGATCGCCGGTCCAGCGCAGATGCCGCAGCAGCGCGTCGAAGAGCACGAGATTCATGTCGTAGTGGTTCTTCGAAAGGTCGCCGTTCGAGTGCAGCAGCGCCTCGGACCGCGAGTTCGCCGAGCCTTTATCCGGCGCGCCCCTGGCCTCTTCCACCCCTTCGAATCCCCTTGTGGACGCCGTACCGCCCGACCCATTCGTCACGTCCGAGACGTTCTGCCGCGCCAGCCAGCGCCGCAAATGCCGCTGCATCCGGTCGTGACGGCCCGTGATATCAAGCACATACGGCCCGCGCCAACCGGCCAGCGCCATCCGCCACGCGACCGCCCCATGCATGACGCAGCCAGCGGCCTCGTCCCAGACGGCGTCCGCGGCGATGTTCAACGCGCCGGCGACCCCGTCGAGATGCGCGTCCGGCGTCGTCCAGCTCAGTCCCCGCGCAATCTCTCGCAGCTTCGTCGACCGGTCTTCCCCGGTCAGAACGCTCTCCGCCGCAGGCAGAATCGTTCCCGCCAGCACCTGAATCCGCAGCCCGACCGCCTTACCCGTCAGCGCGATCCGCCCGGCCAGCGCGGGCAGCAAACCCGCCTGTGCGCCCCACATCGCATCCCAGCCGCGACCCCAGGCCTCGCCATCGACGACCCGCATCTCGGCGCCCGCCGACGCCGTCAGCGCCAGCGCGATCTTGCCCGAGACCACCTCCGCGACGCCGTTCTTCAGCGTCCACAGATTGCCTTTGCACTCCTCCGGACGCACCTGGAAGAATCGGCTGACCGGCTCGACCTCGCAGCCGATGTCGCCGTTCCGCTTGCCTTTGCGGCCGCTCACTCCGGCAAAGGCCCACACCAGCTCCAGCCCCTCCGGTGCGGTAACACTCAGGATCTCAATCCGCAGCCCAGCGCCCTCGGTCTGCACCTGCACCGACACGACGCCATCGCCCGCCAGCGCATCGCGGACCATATACTCCAGCCGCCCATCGACATACTGCGTGAAGACATCCTGCGCCTCATGCAGCCACCTCGTCGCATGCCCCGCGCGAGCCAGCCCCAGCCGCAGATTGCCCCCGTGCCCCGGCAGATACAGCGAGAACTCCGGCAGGTCGCCGCCATCCACGCGAAACGGAATGTTCGGCCCGTACAACGGCCGGTTGAAGAACTCTTTGCCGTTGCGGATGAAAAAGCCCGCGCCCTCCGGCTGATAACGCATCGGCCTCGCGACGTTCGACTCGAGCAGCGGAACCAGGCCACCGGCGGTGATCTCCGGCGAGTCGCCCTGCGACTTCGCGGGCGGCGGCAGAGCCTCCTGCGCCACGGCCGGATCGAGATGCGCGAGCGTCCCCAGCGCCGCCGCGCCGCCTACAAACTGCCGTCTCGTCCAGCCCGCATCCGCCATGGTCCGCTCCTGAAATTATTTCACCCATGATACGGACTTTTTGCATTTACGTGGCGAACCGCGAATCCGGCCGCCTCATCAGCGGGTAAATCCCACGCTGCGAGCCAGCTTGCGGCTGTTGTACAACCGCCCTTCCTTCACCACGCTGACCACCCGGCGCAGGTTGCGGATGTCGCTCAAAGGATCGCCGTCGATCAGCACCAAATCCGCGCGCTTGCCGGCCTCGATAGAGCCGGAATCGACCTCGCGTCTCGCCGCGCGCGCCGCCGTCAGCGTGGCCGTCTGGATCGCCGCCATCGGCGCCATCCCGGCCTGCACATAGAGCTCCAGTTCGCGGTCGAGTCCATAACCCGGCAGGCCGGTGTCGCTGCCCGCGATGATCGGGATGCCCGCCTCATAAAGCGCGTGAATCACGCCGCGGTCGACCTCGAGCGAACGCCGGTACGCGGCCTCATCCACCGCCTCCCCCATGCCGCCATACCGTCGCGCCAGCGGATACGGCGCGGACAGCAGGCCCGGCTCGAACGCCGCCGCATCCATCCCCTTCGGGCGCTCGCTCAACTCGGTCCAGCTCTCCGTCGGGTCGACCACCGTGCCATGCTCCCTGAACTCCGCGATCAGTCCTTTGGACAGCGCCGAGTTCAGGTCCAGCGGCCTCCCGTCCAGGCTCATCGCATGCACGACAAACTCCAGGTGGTTGATCTGGTCCATGCCATCCTCGACGCCCTTGTACGCGTCGATCGCCGACGGAACATGCCCGGTCACGATCAACCCGCGCCGATGCGCCTCCGCCGTGACGATGCGGAGCAGATCCTCCGGCAGCCGGTCGTAGACCTTGATCTGGTCGAAGCGCGCGTCGGCGTAGGTATCGACCGCGCGCACCGCATCGCCGCCCGTGCGTACGTCGACCGACCCGAAGGCCAGCGGCCCGCCGCTGTCGATCAGGCCGGCGAGCAGCATCCGCGGACCGAGCGCGTGCTGCGTCTCCAGCCGCCTGCGCAGCATGGTCAGGAACTCGAACTCTCCGCCGCAGTCGCGCACCGTCGTGATGCCCGCCGCGAGCCACGCCGGGCCCTGCTCCACGCCGGAGTAATGGACGTGCGAGTCCCACAGGCCGGGCAGCAGCGTCTTCCCTTCAGCATGGACGACGCGCATCCCAGCCGGAACCGGCACATGCCCGGCGGAGACAATCTTTCCGTCGCGGACCACCACGGTCGCGTGTTCGACCGGCGCGGCGCCCGTACCGTCGATCAGCCGCGCGCCGACGATGGCGTACGCGCCCTGCATCTCCGGCGGAACCTCGTGGTCCAGTTCGGCGAGATCGAGCATCTGCTGCTGCACGCCGCTGTGTACCAGCTCGCCCGCGACGGTCGCGTACTCGTCCAGCATCTCCTCGCGCGGCAGGCCGGAGAAGGTCATGAGCGCAGCCAGCCGGCCGGAGTCGTTCATCCACACGACCTCGCGGCCGAAGATCAGATTGGAGATCGTGTATCGCGCCAGCCGCACCATACGCCCTTTCACCTGGAAGGCATCGTGCCCGACGAGGCGAATCTCCAGCGGCAGCGCGCCCTGTCCGGGACGCACCATCGTCAGCGTGCGCGGCATATGGTGCGCGAGCCAGTAGCGCATCAGCATCATCTGCACGGCGGCAGGCGGCGCGGAACCCAGACCGACAAAAGCTACCAGCGGCTTCGCCGCATGCTGGGTCGTCGGCCCGTCAACGAAGTTCACCGACGCTCCCGCGACCTCGGCCAGGGCAGTGCCCTGCCGCAGCCGGATGGGTGCGAACTGCGGTCCGGTCTCGAGCACCGTGGTGCTGTCGGACGCACGACCGCGATCGTTCGCGATGGTCCTCGCGGTCAGGGTCAGCCCGGTCGGGCCGTGCTCGGTGACGCCGTACTCCTCCGTCCCGATCTGGTGCAGCAGGAGGTAAACGTTGTATTTTCCGTGCTCGACGAGCAGCTCGCCGCTCTGCGCATGCGCGAACTGGAGCAGGCAGAACAGACCAAGGACGGCAAGACGCTTGCGCATGAGCTTCAGAGGAGACCTTTCGGGATGCTCCTTCGATGGTAGCGGATGCTCTGTTCCAAGCCTGAGGAAAGCTCGTCCCCCAGTCCGCTTGCCCCGCCACAAACGCCCGTCATCCTGAGCAACGCGAAGGACCCCCGTATTGGCCTCTGCTGTTGTCGTTGTTCTCGTTCGAGAGAGAACAAAAGCAAGTGCAAAAGCCAATACAGGGGTCCTTCACTACGTTCAGGATGACGAGCAGCTGTGGCAGGTGCAGCCGAAGACCCCTACGCGTAGGTCTCCTCCGCCAGCACCTCGGCGTACGCGGGAACGGTCAGGAAGTCGGGGAACTTCGGCGCGCGGATGAGCTCGCGCATCAGCTCCGCCGCGCGCGCGAACTTCTCTTCCTTGCCGGCGATCTCGGCGGCAATCGCCGCTTCGACCAGCTCCACCGTGACCGCGCGGCCGTCGTCGAGCTTCGCATGATGATGCACCCACTGCCAGAGCTGCGCGCGGCTGATCTCGGCCGTCGCGGCGTCCTCCATCAGGTTGAAGAGCGGCACGCAGCCGATGCCGCGCAGCCACGCCTCCACATAACCCAGCCCGACGGCGACGTTCTGCTTCAGCCCGGCCTCGGTGATCGCTCCGGCCGGAACCTGCAGCAGGTCGTCGGCGGTGCAGATATAGTCCGGCGTCAGCTTGTCGATCTGGTTCGGCTGCGGCATGACGCGGTCGAAGACCTCGAGCGCCACCGGCACCAGCCCCGGATGCGCGACCCACGTGCCGTCGTGCCCGTCGGTCGCCTCGCGCTCCTTGTCGGCGCGCACCTGCGTCAGCGCGCGCTCGTTCGCCACCGGATCGCTCTTGATCGGAATGAACGCGCTCATGCCGCCCATCGCGCTGACCGCGCGGTTGTGGCAGGTCTTGATCGCCAGCTTCGAATAGCTGCGCATGAAGTGCGTGGTCATCGTCACCAGCGCGCGGTCGGGCAGCAGGTTGGTGGAGTCGCCCGCGAACTTCTTGATGTAGCTGAAGATGTAATCCCAGCGCCCGCAGTTCAGGCCGGCCGAGTGATCCTTCAGCTCCCACAGAATCTCGTCCATCTCGAACGAGGCCAGAATCGTCTCGATCAGCACGGTGGCCTTGATCCGGCCGGGACGCAGGCCGAGCGACTCCTCGGCCACGACGAACACATCGTTCCACAGCCGCGCTTCGAGATGGCTTTCCATCTTCGGCAGGTAGAAGTACGGTCCGGAGCCGCGGTCCAGCAGCTCCTGCCCGTTGTGGAAGAGGTACATGCCGAAGTCGAAGAGGCCGCCGGACATGGGTTCGCCGTCGACCAGGATGTGCGCCTCGTCCAGATGCCAGCCGCGCGCGCGGACGAAGAGGACCGCGGGCTTCTCGTTCAATTTGTAGGACTTGCCCGTCTTCGGGTCTTCGAAGGTGATCGTGCGGCGAACGGCGTCGCGCAGGTTGATCTGGCCTTCGATCACGTTGTCCCACGTGGGCGTGGTCGAGTCCTCGAAGTCCGCCATGAAGACCTTCGCACCGCTGTTCAGCGCGTTGATGATCATCTTGCGTTCGACCGGCCCGGTGATCTCGACGCGGCGGTCGAGCAGGTCGGCCGGCAGCGGCGCGACCGTCCAGGCGCTCTCGCGGATGTGCTTCGTCTCGGGCAGAAAGTCCGGCCGCTCGCCCGCGTCGAGGCGCGCCTGACGCTGCTTGCGCGCCGCCAGCAGCTCCTTGCGCCGCGCGTTGAAACGGCGCTGCAGGTCTACCACGAAGGCCATTGCCTCGGGGGTCAGAATCTCACGGTACCGGGCCGAAATCGGAGCCCGAAGCTCTACACCTTCACCAAATTCACTCATCGGTTCAAACCTCACTCAACCGTCCGATTTTAGACCATGCGCGTGGCAGCGACGCAGACAGGGTCGTCCTTAAGGGCACGGCTTCAGCCGTGCCGTGCCCGCCGCTGTTGCGAGTCGGCTTGAGCCGCTGAGGTACGCTTCGTGCCAGTTCAGGACAAAACCGTACCCCAGCGGCTGAAGCCGCGAGACTCCTCGACGTCTATGGCACGGCTGAAGCCGTGCCCTTAAGCAAGACGCACTTCGTGTAGACCAGCAATCCTTACTTCACCGGCTCGCCCAGATATCGAGCGAAGAAGTCCGCCAGCTTCCGGTAGGCGTACCGCGTCTGCGCGAATCCCTCGGTATCCCAGGGGTGCGGAGCACCGGGCAGAGCCACCAGATCGACGTCCTTGCCCTGCTCGATCAGACGTTGCTCGAGCGTCACCGAGTCCTTGAACATCACCACCTGATCGCGCATGCCGTGGATGATCATCAGGTGATCCTCAAGCGCGCCCGAGCGCAGGAACGACGAGGACTTCGCGTACTCCGCCGGATGATCGCCCGGCGCCATCATCACGCGCATCTCGCCGGTAAGCGCATGGTAGAGGCTCGTCGCCGGAGCGCCCGCCACGCCCGCCGCGTACAGGCCGGGCTTCGCGAAGAGCGACATCGTCGTCAGCAGGCCGCCGTAGCTGCTGCCCCAGATGCCGACGCGGCGCTCATCGACATAACCCTGCGCGACGAGGTACTTCACCCCGCTCGCCAGATCCTCCACGTCGACGCCGCCGTAGTCCTCGAAGATCCGCTCGCGAAACGCCTTGCCATAGCCGGTGCTGCCCGCGACGTCCACGTTCAGGATCACGTAGCCCTGCTGCGCCAGGTACTGGTCGAGCCCCCACGTCGGGTGCGCGATGCGTCCGCCCCACTGGTTGCGGACGGTGTTGCTGTAGACCGAGCCGAGGATGGCCGGATACTTCTTCTTCGGGTCGAAGTTTGGGGGAAGCGTCAGCCGCGCGTGCAGGTTCACGCCGTCCTTGCCGCTGGGGAAGTCGACGTAGCTGGCCGTCACCCAGTGGTAATCGGCGAACTCCGGCAGCGCGGAGTGCGTCACCTGCCGGGCCACGCCGGGCGTGCCGGGAACGAGGTAGAGATCCGGCGGCACGGAGTCGCTCGAAAAGACGTCCGCCAGCCAGCGGCCGTCGGGCGAGGCCACCGGCGTATGCGTGCCGGGCGCGGTCGTCAGCCGCTCCGGCGCCCCGCCGGTAAGCGCCGTGCGGAAGACCTGCCGCTCTTCCACCTTCCCTTGATTCGTGACAAGAAACAGCGCCTTCGCCGAGACCGTCGCCGACGCGACCTCCCACTTGCCGGAGGTGATTGCCTTCGGCTCGCCGCCCGCCAGCGACTGGTAGAAGACGTGATAGTCGCCGCCGCGCTCCGAGGTAAAGTAGACGCCCTTGCCGTCGGGCGCCCAGTCCGACCACCACTCCGGATAGACGGTCTTCGGGTCGTCCTCGCGCAGCAGCTCCTTCGCCGCTCCCGTCGCGGAGTTCACCAGCAGCAGTTGCCGATGCTTCGTGTAGAGGTCGCTCTTGTCGACGAGCAGCGTCTTCCCATCGGGCGACCAGGCGAACGACGTGATCAGATCCTGCGCATCGCCGCCAAGCTCCGCCCAGCGCAGATTCTTGCCGTCCCACGACGTAAACCCAATCCGCCGTCCAGCCGCAGGCTCTCCCGGAATTGCTCGTTTCACCTGCGTCAGTTTCGATTCATCGCCAAGATAATCCGGAATCCCACGCACGGGGATGCGGGTCGCGTCGGCTTCAACGAAGGCAATCTCACCGTTATCCGAAGACAACCGGAACTGTTCGACTCCCACGTCTTTCTTGCCGCTTGCATAGATTTGATGTGGAGCTAATTCACCGCCAGTATCGATTCCCCACAACTCGCCTCCCGCCACACAGTGAATCGTGTATCCACCGGGCCTCACATCCGCATCCGTAACGTTCGCTGATCCCATCGACCATTTCTTAGGTTTTTCTTCAAATTCCATTCCCGGAAGAACCAAGGCCTCATAAACCTCACCCCGAAATACAAACATCAGCCGGTCCGCGTCCATCCACTTCAAAATCGAGACGCCATGGTCGCTCTCGGCCTTCGCCACCTGCTCCAGCTTCGCGACGTCCGTTCCGGCGTCGGCGGGCATGGGCAGGCGCGGCAACTTCGTCACGCGCACCGGCTTGCCGTCCGTCACGTCCGTCACCCAGATGTCGTGGAAGTTCGTGCCGTCGTCGTCCCACAGGAAGGCGACGCGCTTGCTGTCGGGCGACCACACCGGCTGCTCCGGCCGCGTGCCGATCAGCCACGGCAGGCTGTACAGCCGGTCGATGGTCAGCTTCTTCGCCGGCGCGGTCTGTGCAGTCACAGGGACAGTCAGCGCCAGAGCAAAACAGCCAGTCAGATGCAGCAACGAACGGTACGTCAACTTCAGGGACACGCATTCACCTCGGCAAGCGTTGGATTATCCCGATACTACTTCGTCGAGAGAGCCCCGCCGCCGGGGATGTGAAAAATCTATCCGCCGGCGATCTCTCCTCCCAAATGCGCTGGAAAGACACGGCTTCCGCGGCGCTGTTCCGTATTAGGATTGTGTGACCCCGAACAACGCATCCAGAATTTTCCGAGGCATGAGGGAGAGATGAACCTGGCAAGTGGGAGTGCCGTGCCGCGCGACATCGAGCCCCGGAGCGAATCCCGGCAGGCGGCCGCCGCCACCGACGTCGGCTGCGTTCGCGCGCGCAACGAGGACAGTCACGGCATGGTCGAGGCGCTCGGCCTCTACGTCGTCTGCGACGGCATGGGCGGCGCCGCCGGCGGCGAGATCGCCAGCCAGATGGCGGTCGAGGCGCTGCTCGCATACATGCGCGGACGCTTCGCCGCCATCGACCCCGATCTGCGCGCGGAGCTCGAAAGCCGGCATGAGCGCGCGCAGTTGCTCGAAGAGGCCATCCTACACGCCAACCGCGTCGTCTACTGCCGTTCGCTGCTGGAGCCCGAACTGCAGGGCATGGGCTCGACGCTGGTCTGCGCGTGGTTCTCTGGGCGCGATGTATTGATTGCAAATGTGGGCGACAGCCGCGCCTACCTCCTGCGCCGCGGGTCCATCCAGCAGCTTACGGAGGACCACTCCCTGCTCGCCGAGGAGGTTCGTTCGGGCGCAATGACCAAAGCGCAGGCTGAGTCATCGCCCCTGCGCTCCATCATCACCCGCGCTCTCGGCACCCGCGAGCGGGTCGAGCCGGACTTCTTCCGCATCGAGGCCGAGCCGGGCGACCGCTTCCTGCTCACCAGCGACGGCCTGCTGCGGCACGTCGACGACGCCACGATTCTCGATACCGCCAGCCAGGGCCCGCCCCACGAGGCCTGCACCCGGCTGGTGTCGCTGGCGCTCCAGGGCGGCGGCCGGGACAACATCACCTGCATTCTCGTACAAACGCCGTAACGAAACAGTTACCGTCTTGTCGCGTCGCGGGGAGAGTGCTAGTCTCCGCCTAGTCCCAGCATTCGTCCCAACATCTCTGTTTCGTGGAACATCCGCAGGATGAGCTCACTCGACTCCACGCCGGCAGCGCGCGCCCACGACCTCGAAGACCACCTGCCCCGACTCGTGCGCACGGTCGGCGACGGCGTGGGAGAGATCTTTCTGCTTGAAAAAGACGCGATCGCCATCGGCCGTTCGCAGGAGTCGAACGACCTCATCCTGGACGACGAGGAGATCTCCCGCTCGCACGCGCATCTGACGCGTCTGCCCGGCGGAGACTGGCAGATCGAAGACCACAGCTCGAACGGCAGCTACCTCGACGGCGTACGCGTCCAGAAGGCGATCCTGCGCGACCGGGTAAGGCTCAGCTTCGGCTCCGGGCTGAAGAGCGCGTTTCTGTTCCTCGATCGCCCGCGCGAAGAAACCGCCTCCGCCGGGCGGCCCGCCGTCGCGGTCAGGACCGTCCAGCTCGGCGGCGAACCGCCCGAGGCGCTGCCCACGCGCCTGCAACTGGTGCTCGACGACCATGCCGTGCGCGACATTCCGCTCATCCCCGGCACGATGATTCTCGGCAGCCGGCCGGGCGTCAACGGCGTCGCCATCGACAGCGTGCTGATAGCCGGGAAGCACGCCGCGCTCGACGTCGCCCGGAACGGCGAGGCGACCGTGCGGGACCTGAGCGACGGCGGGGGCGTCTACGTCAACGGCGTGCTGGTGGCCGAGAAGCGGCTGGCGGAGGGCGACCTCATTCAGCTCGGCGCCTGCCAGACCCACCTGCTGCTCTTCCGCGATACCGGCGTCCGCCGCCGCACGCTGGGCGAGTTCGACCTGACCAAGCGGATCGTCGCCATCGGCCGCGCGCCGGACAACGACGTCACGCTCGCGCACCCCACCGTCAGCTCGCACCATGCGGAGATTCGCCACCTCGCCTCGGGCGAGATCGAGCTGGTCGACCTCGGCTCCGCCAACGGCAGCTTCGTCAACGGCATCCGCGTCGAGCGCACCATCCTGAACGCGCACGACCGCATCGCACTCGGCGCGATGGAGCTGGTCTTCGACGGCCTGCAGCTCGAACGCGAGGCCGACGGCAAGAGCATCTCGGTCTACGCCGAAAACCTGCGCAAGGTGGTGAAGGACAACCTCGGGCGCCGGATCGTCCTGCTCGACGATGTCTCCATCGTGCTGAAGCCGAACGAGTTCGTCGGGCTGCTTGGACCATCCGGCGCTGGCAAGTCGACGCTGATGGACGCGATGAACGGCTTCCGCCCGGTCGAAGGCCAGGTGCGAATGAACGAGCGCAGCCTGTACCAGTACCCGCAACTGCTGCGCCAGCTCATCGGCTATCTGCCGCAGGACGACATCCTGCACACGCGGCTGACCGTGCGGCAGTGCCTCACCTTTTCCGCGCGGCTGCGCATGCCGTCGGACCATACCGCCGGCGAGATCCACGCGCAGGTGGACAAGGTGTTGCACACCCTGCGCCTGACCGAGCGCGGCGACAAGGTGATCGAGACGCTGAGCGGCGGCGAACGCAAGCGCGTCTCGCTCGGCATCGAGCTGCTCTCGGACCCGGCGGTCCTGTACGTCGACGAGCCGACCGCGGGACAGGACCCCGCCACCGAGATGCAGATGATGCAGCTCTTCCGCAACCTCGCCAACCGGGGCTCGACGGTGGTCATCAACACCCATCTGCTGGGTTCGTTCTCGCTGCTGGACAAGGTCGCCGTGCTGGCGCGCGGCAAGCTCGTCTTCTACGGGCCGGCCACGGGCATGCTCGGGTACTTCGACTGCAAGCGGCCGATCGAGGTCTATTACAAGCTCGCGCCGCCCGGCGTAAGCCGCGATGAGGAAGAGCAGATCGCCGAGGACTGGCGCCAGCGCTATCTCTCATCCGACGCCTATCGCGACCACGTCGCCGCGCCCCTGGCCGAGGCCCGCGCGCACGGCCAGGCCGCACAGGCCGACGGCGACGCCCGGCAGAAGCCCTCTACCTCCTGGATGACGCAGGTGAAGACGCTGCTGGCGCGCCAGATCGCCCTGCGCATGGGCGATGGCAACTCGGTCGCGACGCTGGTGCTGCCGCCCGCGCTCATCGGCGTGCTGCTCTGCTTCATGGCCGACCAGCCCAACCAGCCCATGACGCTGCTCATCACCATCCTGACCGCCATGTGGTTCGCCTGCTCGGGCAACGTGCGCGAGATCGTCGACGAGTGGGCGATCTACCGGCGCGAACGGCAGCGTTCGCTGCGGCGGGATGCGTACCTCGCCTCGCGCATCGTCTACCTCATCGGCCTCTCCGGCGTGCAGACGCTGACCTTCATCCTGATCCTCTCACTGGGCGGCGCGCTGAGCGGGCACCTGCTCGGCGCATGGGGGCTGATGTGGATCATGGGCATCCAGGGCGGGCTGATCGGCCTGTTGATCTCCGCCATCGCTTCGACCAGCGAGAGGGCGCTCTACACCTTTCCGCTGGTCATGATTCCGGAGCTGCTGCTCGCGGGCCTGCTGATCCCTGTCCACAGCACGGCGCCGGCCGCCAACGTCAGCGCCGTGCCGGGGCTGGTGATGCAGCTTCCGTACGAGGGCGGACGCCAGATGAACGGCTTCCTGGCCGATGGCCTCTCGCCCCTGATGGTCTCGCGCTGGGGGCTGGAGGCGATGCGCGATCTCTACGTCCACGACGCCATCGCAAGGCCGCTGCACGGGGGCTACGCGGAGACGATCGCGCTTGCGGCGAAGGCCGGCGTCACGAGCATCCCCTCGGCCCTGCGCCCGCCGGCCGACTACCGCTATCCCCTGCTCAGTTCCATCTCCAGCACCTTTCACCCAAACGATATGCGCGACGCCCTTCGTCCGCTGCCGCCGCTCGCCGGCGAAGAGGCCTGCCGGTACAACTTTTTCGCCGCCGCGAACCTGCCCGGCAAAGACGCGCTGCCGCAATATCTCAGTATTCAGGGCCTCTTCCTGCTTGGTATGATCGGCACGATTTGGCTCACCGTCCGACGCCGTGAGGGAAGATCATGATCGCCTATCTGAAGAACGAAGAACGCATCTGGGAGATTCCCGACGGCGACAGCACCGTCGGACGCGGCTCCGACTGCACCCTGCCGCTGGACGCCGGACGCTACCCGGAGATCAGCCGCAAGCATGTACGCTTCCACTGCGCCGGCGGCGTCGTAACCTTCCGCGACGACAACAGCGCCAACGGCACGCTCAAAAACGGCGTGCGCCTGTCGTCGGGAGAGCTGCGCCCCGGCGACACGCTGGAGCTCGGCGCCGGTGGCCCGATGTTCGAGATGTGGCAGGGCCCGGTCGGCCGTCAGGACGTCACCACCCGGATACAGAACATCGCGGTGGAGCGGATCGCCACGCCGGCCGAACGCGCGCCAGAACGGGCCTCCGGCGCCGCCCGCGCAGCCGCCGCGACCCCCGTGCCGCCGACCAGATCGGCCGCCACTCCACCATCGGCGCCAGTCAAATCCGAGGCTACGACGCAGGAGATGCCGTTACCCTCCGCCGTCAGGCCGTCGCCCGTCTCGGGCGCGCGTCCCGGCGACCCCGCGCCGCTGGGCGGACCCGCCGCCGAACTGCGCACCGTCACGATGCCGCGCGCGACCTCCGGCGCGAAGTCCTTCGCACGCGAAGGCAGGCCCTCGGACGACACCACCGCCGTCTTCGAGGACCAGATCTACACCCCGCCGCCCGCGCCGCGCTCCAGCGCCCCGCACGCGCCGCGTATCGACGATGTCCTCGCGCTGACGCTCGAGAAGAAGATCGACATCATGCAGAAGCTCGTGGTCGGCGTGCTGGCGATGGTCTTCGCGCTCTGCGGCCTGCTGCTCTACCAGAGCCACGAGATCCAGCAGAACCGCGAGACGATCCTCGCCTTGCAGCAGCAGGCCAGCAGCTCCGTGACGCTGCTGATGCCGCAGCTCGACCAGCGCATGAACCGCCTGAACGAGCGCCTGGACGACATCGATCCCAAGCTGCAGAAGGCTGAAGACCACATGGCCGATCGCATGAACCACGACCTGCCCATCCTGCTGGACAAGTACCTCGCCTCGCGCATGGCGCAGGGACAGGCCATGAACGCGCTGGTTCCGCGATGAGGCGAACGCTCCGGATTCTGGCCCTCGCGGCTGTCTTCCCCGCGCGCCTTCATGCCCAGCAGGACGACGTAGCGAAGCACGTCCACACGGAGATCACCGGCGTCTCGCTTGCGAGCCTCGCCAGCGACAAGGCGACCGTCGCGGTCGGCCTTGCCCTCACCTCGGACCGCGATCTCGACCTCGGCGAGATACGCGTCGCGCGGCTGCGGCTGAATGGGTTGCCGGTCTTCGCCGCGCCCATGCCCGGGCCCATCCACCTGGCGAAGAGCCAGACCTGGACCGCGCCGGAACCGCTCCGCGTCACCGTCTACCTGCGCGACGTCGCCTCGCTCGAACCGCTGATCTCCGCCATCGACACGGGCACGCTGCTGGTCGAAGGCGAGGTCACCGCGCGGATCGAACTCGGCCGCATGCAGCGGTTGATGATGTTCAGCTCGCAGGCCAGCGTTCCCGTGCGGCTGCACCAGGAGGTGAAGCTCGACATCCCCGGCGGGCAGTTCGGACGCGCCGGCGCGGAGATGCTGCTCTCGGGCGCCAACGCCGCGCTGACTCGGCTGAAAGGCCCCGTGCAAGGCATGGAGGGCGGGCTGCGCGCGAAGGTGCGCGACGCCGATCTGCCGCGCGTCGCGACCATCGTCTCCACCTACGAGCTGGTCGATGCCGCGGGAAAGACGACGCCGATGCGCTGGACCGGCATCGGCTTCTTCGTCGACTCGCGCCGTCTGATCACGGTGGCCGAGGCGCTCGAACCCTGGCTCTTCGACCCCGAGGTCGAGCTGGCGATCAAATCCAACGAGGTCAAGGTGCGGCTGGGAAGCCTGCGTCTGGTCGCCGCGACCTCCGCCGGGCAATGGGAGCTGGGCAAAGAGCTATCCGCCAACGCCGGCCCGACCCAGAAGAAGATGCAGATCGTGATGCCGCGCGACGGCGCCGTGCTGCCGGTCCGCGCGGAGGTTGCGGTGCGCGCGGAGCCGCGCAACCTCGCCGTGCTGACGCTCAAGGCCGAAGGCCCGGCCATCGCCCCACTGATCACGCCGGAGGTCGCCGAGAGCTGGGAGCAGGTCGCCGTCTTCCGCGGCGCGCGCGAGGGCTCGATCGAGATTCTGCTGCTGCCCGCGCACAGCGAGAACGGTCGCATCCACCTCGACGCGCCGGTCGACTCCAGCGTCTTCGGCTCGCCGCTGATCGGCCCAACGGGCATCGCGGGCATCGTGCAGGACGAGGGCCAGGCCGTGCCCTGGGCCGAGGCGGTGAAGGTCCTGAAGCTGCCATAGCCTGCAGCCGGCGAGCCTACTCGTCCAGCAGCCCGGACAACTTCAGCTTCAGCATCTTGTTCAGGTCGTTCGTGTCGTATCCATGCGCCTTCGCGGCAGCCACAAACTTGTCGTCGAAGTGGAAGACCACCGCGCGGCTCAGCTCGTCCATACCGGCCTGCGGAAACTGCTGCTTCAGCCAGCCGGCGTACTCGGGCGTCATGCCCTGCGCCTTCAGCGTCATCAGATCGTGCCCGCTCAGGCCGGTGAAGCCCTTCTGGCGCATGCCCGCGACATACTCCGGCGTGATGCCCAGCGCGCGGTCGTTCGAGAGTTCGCGGAAGTCCTTCGGCGTCAGGCCGCTCTGCTTCAACTGCTGCGCATACTCGGGCGTCACGCCCAGCGCCTTCAGGCTGGTCAGCTCACGCACACTCGGCTTACCCAGCCCCAGCGACGCCATCCCCTTCGCGAACGCCGGCGTCACGCCCAGCGCTTTCAGCTCGATGATCTTGTCCAGATCGCTGTTCAGGTCGAACGCATAGCCCGCATCGCGCATCTGGTCGAGGTACGCCATCCCCTTCGGCATCGCGGGATCGGCCTTCATCCGCGCATCCATCTGCATCAGCATCGGCTGCAACCTTGCGAACTGGGCGCCGCCATCGGCCTTGTAAGCGGCCAGGGCGGGCATCGCCGCATCGAGCGCCGCGGCGACCTCGCTGTCGTTCACCGTCTTCGTCATGGTCGTCGAGGTCGTCGACGAGGACTTGCCGGACTCGCTGTGCGACGTCGAGCTGAACGTGGTGCTGAACGAACCGGCGGACTCAGGCGCGGCCGGAGCGATCGAAACCTCTCCGGGCACAGGCGGCGCTGGGACAGCAGGCGCAGCAGGCTCAGGCGCGAGCGGAGCCGGAACCTGCGGCGCAGGCAGCGCAACCTGAACCGCACTCACCTGCGGCGCCGGCTCCGCCACCGGAGCCGCCAGCGCGGTGCTCACCTTCGAGCTCAGCAACAACGCCATCACCACGCCGGCCGCAGCCGCCACACGCACACCGCTCGTCATTCTGCTCTCCATCGGGGCATCCTCTCCAAGCACCTGTTTGATCCTGCTCAGCAACGACGTGCCGCAGCCATCGATGGCCATGGCAAGGGGCAGGTCGATACGGCGTTCCGCGCGATGCTCCTCCAACTGCAGCAGAGCCCGCGCATAGACGACCGGGTCCGCACAACTGCGCGCGGCGATGGCGTCGCAGCAGAGCTCGCGCCGCTCCCGCACGATGCGGCTCAGCCACCACACCGACGGATGAAAGAAGAGCACGCTCTCGATGGCCGTCTGCGCGAGATTGCAGAGGTAATCCCAGCGCTGAATGTGGCCCAGCTCATGCGCCAGCACCGCTTCCAGCTCCTCCATCGGCAGCCGCACGACCGCGCTCACCGGAAGGATCACCGTCGCGCGCCAAACCCCCATCGCCAGCGGCGAGATCACCTCGTCCGAGATGCGCAGCGCCACCCGCCGCCCGGCGCGCAGCCGCACGCGGACACGATCGAACGCGGCCTGCACCGCCAGCGGAACCAGACCGCGCGCACGCCGCCGCATCTGGTGCAACTGCCACCATCCGCCGAGCGAACGCAACGTCAGCAGCAGCATCCCCACCAGCCACAGCGCATCAATATAAGGCATCGCCCGCTCGGCCCGCGCCGCCAGCTCCTGGTGCGCCTCGAACGTCGTCTCGAGCGCAAGATCCGCGACCGCCTGAAAGGCCTGCTGCGGCGTCTGCGAGGCCTCCGAATCGACGGACGGCGTATACGTCGCCGGCAGAGTCACCGTCCGCGCCGGGTTCGCCGTCTGTAGCCGCGCCATGTGCAGTTGATCGGTGAAGGTCAGCGCGGCCGCGACCGGCATCATCGCCAGCGCCAGCAGCGCCGTCGCATACCGCACCGGCGCGGCGGCCCGCGATGTCATGCGATCGAGCAGCGTATACGCCACCGCGACCGCAGTGCCCTGCCAGCAGAAGTGCAACAGCGTCCAGCCCAGCGCCACCAACTCCGCGCGCGACAGCCAACCCGACAAGATCAAGCTCCCTGTATTCATTGGCGAATCCTCCCGTGCCTTCTACCTTGCGCTCTTCTTCTTCAGCAGCCTGCGAATCGCATCGAGCTCCTCGTCGCTGGCCTTCTCCATCTCCAGCGCGCGCAGGGCAAGCTGCGCGGCGCTGCCGGCGAAGAAGCGCTCGCTCAGCTCGCGCAGCAGGCGATGCTCGGTGTCGGCCTGCGAGACCGCCGCGCGGTAGACGTGCGCGCGCTCGGTCTCGTCGCGGCTGACGAGCCCCTTCTCCGCCATGATCTGCAACAGCTTCAGCACGCCCGTGTAGACCACCGGACGCCCCGCATTGACCGCCTCGTACAGCTCCCGCACCGTGGCCTCGCGGCGCTGCCAAAGGATCGTCAGCAGCTCCAGTTCGCTCTCGGTCGGACGGGGTACAACGTGCAAATTCTTCATGTGCAGAACATATACGATTTGATTCGTAGATGTCAACGAAGTTTTTCGTAGATGCGGCCGTGTTCATCATGGTCATCCTAAGCGGAGCGCAACCCAGCCGAAGGATCTGCTTCTATAACAGCGGATTACCGTTAGGTCTCAACCACCAGCCCGCCATGCTTGTCATCCTGAACGCAGTGAAGGACCTGCTTCTGTCTTTGTCGTTGCCTGCTCTTGCTCCAGTCAGAGGCCGAAACAAGCAACAGCAAGAACAAAGCAGCTCCTCCGGCTTCGCTCAGGATGACAAGCGCTGGCGGTGCGATCCAAATCCGCGCTACGCGTGCCTCGTCAGCAACCTCCGCACGAAGAAGAAGGTCTTCGCCCGCA
This sequence comes from Granulicella rosea, assembly GCF_900188085.1. GTDB lineage: Bacteria > Acidobacteriota > Terriglobia > Terriglobales > Acidobacteriaceae > Edaphobacter > Edaphobacter rosea. The sequence goes on along the minus strand of NZ_FZOU01000005.1, from coordinate 80,932 downwards.
GCAGCTCCGCCGCGACCAGCGCCTCCGCGCGTCCGCCGGTCTCCCGCTTCGCGCGCTGCGCCTCCACCAGCGCCCTGGCGGAGCCGCCCGCCGCGCGCGTCTCGACCGTCACCTGCGGCAGATACGCGGTCTGCAGAAAGCCGAGGCCGCGCAGCAGAAACTCGTACTCCGCCGCCGCGCGGTACGTCGTATCGAAGCGCCCATACGACTGGAACAGCCGCCGATGATACATGCTGCCGGCGTGCGCGACGCACATATACCGCTGAAAGCGCGGCCAGCCCCAGGGCCCGCCGAAGCGGCTTCCGCGGCCGTTCGCCGCGATGCGCCGGGCCTGGCTCGAAAGATACTCCGCCTTCGGTTGTTTCGCGGCCAGCGCCATATAGGCCTCGACCGCGTCCGGCAGATACGCCTCGTCCGCGCCGAGGAAGGCGATCCACTCGCCCTGCGCGCGCTCGAGCCCCTTGTTCCACGCGTCGTACACACCGTCATCCGGTTCGGACGCCCAAACTATGCCGGGGCTCTCGCGCAGCATCGCCTGCGTGCCGTCGGTCGAGGCGCCGTCGACGACGATGTGTTCGATATGCGGATACGTCTGCGCCTGCACGCTGGCCAGGCATGCGCCAAGCGTCGCCGCCGCGTTCTTCGAAGCCGTAAGGATGCTGACGAGAGGTTTGCCGGTCGATGAGGTCTTCACCCTCACCTTATCGTCCGGGGCGGACCGCGCCTGACACCTCTTCGCCGGACGGGACATTACCGCCGTGCGCGCCGATGGCCGCCATAGACGCAACCGATTCCCTTTGCAGCCGCGCGCCGGAGTGTGATACCCATAACTAACGTGAAGCGCATCCTCTCCATCCTTGTGCTGCTGCTCTTCGGCCTGCCGCTGGCGGCGCCGCTGCTTGCGCTGGCTCAGGATGCGCCGCTCGAAGCCGCTACCCACGCCTGCTGCCGCCGTGGCGGAGCGCATCACTGCATGTCGCCCGAGACCTCCGCCAATCCAGGCGCTGGCCTTCGTGCGCCGCTGGAACGCTGCCCGTACGCACCGGCCTCGGTGGTTGCGACAGGCCGTCAGATGCTTGTCCCGGGTGCTTCCGCCGCAATCTTCGCGGAGCTGGTCAGCCACCCCGCCGTCCACGCCCAGACGGAGTCGCGCCGGCGCATCGCGCTCGACCGCGCACGCCGGAAGCGCGGGCCGCCAGCCCTGTCTCTCTAATTCCCGTCAATTTAAGTCCGTCATCCTGAGCGCAGCGAAGGACCCGCGTCTCAGGATCGCCGAGGGTTTATTCCCCGGAACCTTACCTGCACGGCATTCATGGCCCGGCTGAAGCCGTGCCCTACAGCAAGACCGTCTCTCAGTTCCCATGACTCTCAGCGATCCGAAAACCCGGATGCACTGGGTGTGGCGCATCAGCTCGGTGCTGCTGCTCACGCTCTGGGCTTTGCTCGCCGCCGCGCCGTTCGCGCAGGCGGAGCCGGATCGCGCCGCATCGCTGCCCGCCTGCTGCCGCATCCACGGCGCGCATCACTGCGCGGGCGAGGCCATGCGCAGCAACGAAGCGATGCAGGCGAGCGAAGCACCCGCCTTCGCGCCGGCGTCGCTGCATGAGAAGTGCCCCTGCACGCCAGCCTCAGGGGCAAGCGTCCTGCTCGACGCTGCCGCGGCGCTTACCGAAGCCCGCGCCTTCCAGGCGCCCGCGGCCACGGCGCAAGCCATGCGCCGCCTCTCCTGCGAAGCGAGAGAGCAAGTCAGCACCGCCGCGAACCCCAAGCGCGGACCACCCACCTTCAGCACGCTCCGCTAGAAACTCCGTATCGCAATGAGCTCCGCATCGGCCACACGCCATGCCGAACCCAGGAGAGTCCAACGTGCTGAAGTCCTGCTATACCTCCAGAAGCTCTGCCCTTGCCCTGCTGCTCTGCACCACCGCAGCCCTTACCCTGTCGGCGCAGGAGACCATCAACAACGCCTCGCTGAACGGTCGCGTGACCGATCCGACCGGCGCCATGGTCCGCAACGCCGCCGTTACGGCCACCGCCAGCTCAACCGGCGTCAGCTTCAAGGCGACGACCGACACCGCCGGTCGCTTCCATTTCCCCTATCTGCAGGTCGGCCAGTATCAGGTCGTCGTTCACGCAGACGGATTCGGCGATGTAAAACAGAACCTCACCCTGACCATCGGGGCAGCGTTCGATCTGCCCGTGAAGCTGGCCGTAGGAGGCGCGACGCAGGCCGTCAACGTCAACGCCGAAGCCCCGATCATCGAGACCGACCGCAGCCAGATCGCCGACACGATCAGCCAGAACGAGGTCGCGAACCTGCCCTACAACGGGCGCAACTTCCTCGATCTCGCCCTGCTCGTGCCTGGCGTCTCCCCGACCAATACCGCCGCCAACCAGCTCTTCGCCGAGACCTCCGCCGTCTCCGGCCAGGGCATCTCCGTATCGAGCCAGCACAACTTCTCCAACTCCTTCATCGTCGACGGCCTCTCGGCCAACGACGACGCCGCCGGCCTCGTCCAGACCTCCTTCGGCCTCGATGTGGTGCGCGAGATGCAGGTCGTCACCTCCGGCGGACAGGCCGAGTTTGGACGCGCCCTCGGCGGATACATCAACTTCGTCTCGAAGAGCGGCGGCAACCAGATTCACGGCGACGTCTACGGCTACCTCCGCGATAAGCAGCTCAACGCCTACAACCCGTACTCGCACCTGCAACTGCCCTATACGCAGACGCAGTCCGGCGCGTCGCTCGGCGGCCCGATTGTCAGAGATCGCACCTTCTACTTCGCCAACTACGAGCACCGCCAGCTCAACCAGACCGGCACCATCAGCATCAAAGCCGCCGACGCCGCGGCCATCGATGCGATCCTCGCAGCCGACAAGTATCCCGGCCAGTCGCTCAACATCGCACCCTCCAGCTTCACCGTCTATCCCAACCCCGTTCGTCAGGAGAATTTCTTCGTCAAGGCCGATCATCAGGTCAACCAGCGCGATCAGCTCAGCCTTCGCTATAGCCTCTACCATGTCTCCAGCGTGAACTCGCGCGGCGTCGCCGGCACCAGCTACACCTCGGCTGGCGCGAACCTTACCGACCTCGATCAGACGGTCGCCGTCAGCAACGTCTTCACCATCGACCCGCGCACCGTCAACGAGACCCGCGGCCAGTTCACCAACTCCAACCTGCTCGCTCCGCCAACCGACACCGTCGGTCCAGCAGTCAGCATCTCCGGTTCAGCCTCATTCGGCACACTCTCCGGTTCGCCCACCGGCCGGTACGACCGGCTCTACGAGGTCGTCGACAATCTCTCCCATCAGGTCGGCGCCCACTCTCTCCGGGTCGGCGTGGACTTCCTCTTCAACGATCTGAAGATCACCTTCCCCATGTCCAACCGAGGCAGCTATACCTTTGGCTGCCTCTTCGACAAAGCGTCCGAAGCGTACGCGGGATACAGCGGCTCCTATTGCACGAGCAGCTTCTACTCCGGCGTCTACACCACCTTCGCCCAGACCTTCGGCAACTTCGTCGTGCCGCAGACCAACCCCAACTTCGGCCTGTACGTGCAGGATGAGTGGAAGGCGACCTCCAAACTGACCATCAACGCCGGCGTGCGCTACGACCTGCAATGGCTGAAGGCCGTATCGACCGATACGAACAACATCTCGCCGCGGATCGGCTTCGCCTACTCTCCGTACAAGAACCGCGGAACGGTGATTCGCGGCAGCTTCGGCCTCTTCTACGACCGGGTTCCACTGCGCGCGCTCTCGAATGCGCTCGAATCCGACCAGAACACCACCGCCATCACGGCCAACACCCTGGGGAGTCTCTCGCTCTCCTACGGCCAGACCGGCGCGCCGATCTTCCCCGCCATCACCACCGGCTATACCGCACTCAACCTGCCGTCCACGCTGCGCCTGAACCTCAGCACCATGGACCCCAACATGAAGAATGCCTATTCGGAGCAGAGCAGCCTCGAAGTGGATCAGCAGATCACCCGGACCAGCAACCTCGCCATCAGCTACCAGCACCTGCGCGGCCTCGACATCCTCCTCGACATCAACCTCAATACGCCCACCTGCTACGCCACCCAGCCGAAGACCGGCCCGCTCTATCCCGTCGTCGACCCCATCAACCTCTGCCGCCCCAACCCCAACTACGGCAACAACAAGCAGTACTACCCCGGCGCCGACTCTTACTACGACGCGCTCACCGTCTCCTACGTCCAGCGGCCGGTGAAGTACGGCAGCTACCGCATCTCCTACACCTGGTCCAAGGCGATCGACGACGTCAGCGAGTTCTTCTTCTCCTCGCCGGTGAACAACTACAACTTCCGCGAAGACCGCTCCCTTTCGGACGACGACCAGCGCCACCGCGTCGTCTTCGACGCCACCCTGCATAGCTCTCTTGAGCGCGCCGGATCGCGGCTCGACCACATCACGCACGGCTGGCTGCTCAGCGACGTGCTCACCTACTACTCGCCCTTTCCGTTCAATATCACCACCGGCCAGAACTCGATCCAGACCACCGGCCTGCGCCCCTGCCTGCCCGGCTATACCCTGACCCCCAACGCAACCAACACCTGCGCCAACGCAGCGCCGGGCACGATGATCGGACGCAACGCCGGCGTGGGCTTCAGCAGCTTCACCATGAACACCCGCCTCAGCCGCACCTTCCCCATCGGCGAGCGCTTCAGGCTGCAAGGCATCGCCGAGGCCTTCAACGCGCTCAACCATCGCAACGACCTCTTTCCGACCGGAACCTTCGGCACGGGAACCTACCCCACCGCACCCGCCTCCACCTTCGGAACCCCGACGGCCGCAGGCGACCCGCGCAGCATCGAGTTCGCCGCGAAGCTCAGCTTCTAAAGCAGGACTCAGGGTTCAGGGCTCAGGATGACCTGCCACAAACGCACGTCATCCTGAGCGCAGCGAAGGACCCCTGTATTGGCCTTTGCCTTTGCACTTACCGTCACCGAAGCCAGGAGCAAGCCACATGGCCACATCCACCGTATCCCCCACGCCGGTCGCGCAAGGCTGGCTGAACTACCGCACCATCTGGCGCTGGCACTTCTACGCCGGACTCTTCTGCATCCCGTTCGTCATCTGGCTCTCGATCACCGGCTCCATCTTCCTCTTCAAGCCGCAGATCGAACGCCTGCTCGACCGCCCCTACGACCACCTGAACATCACCGGCCCGCACGCCACGGCGGACGCGCAGGTGCAGGCCGCGCTCGCCGCCGTACCCGGCTCCAGTCTGCACTTCTACGAGTTGCCCACCGCGCCCGATAACGCCGTTCGCGTCATCGTCGGCAAGGGCCGCGCCGAGTACCGCGTCTATGTGCAACCGCAGACGTTACAGATCCTCCATGTCGTCAGCGAAGACGACCGTCCCATGAAGATCGTGCAACGCCTGCACGGCGAGCTGATGATGGGCGACCGGGGCTCCATGCTGGTCGAACTCGCGGCGTCGTGGGCGATCGTCATGGTCGTCACCGGCCTGTATCTGTGGTGGCCTCGACAGGCCACGCGGCTCGCGGGCATCCTGTATATCCGCATGCGGCAGGGGCAGCGCATCTTCTGGCGCGACCTCCACGCCGTCACCGGCATCTGGATCTCCGCCTTCGCGCTCTTTCTGCTCTTCACCGGCCTGCCCTGGGCGAAGAGCTGGGGCGGTTATCTGAAGAAGGTTCGCACCATCGCCGCGCACGCGCCTGTCCAGCAGGATTGGACCACCGGCCGCAGCTCGGAGCTGGCGGCGCGCGAAGCGATGAACATGCCCGGCATGGACATGAGCAATATGTCCGCCGACGAACACGCCGCCCACATGGGCCACATGGCCGAGGGCAAGAGTCTGCTCGATCCGGCTGTCGCCTTCGAACCGCTCGACCGCCTCGTCGCCACCATCGCGCCGCTTGGCCTCGCCTACCCTGTGCTGCTCTCGCCGCCGAAGAAGCCCGGTGGAGCCTGGACGGCGAAGTCCGATGCGCAGAACCGCCGGCTGCGTACAACTCTCACGCTCAACCCGACGACCGCGAAGGTTACAAATCGACAAAATTTCAGCCAGCGAGGCCTCATCGACCGCATCTCCGGAACCGGCATCGCCGCGCATGAAGGCCAGCTCTTCGGCCTGGCCAACCAGTTGCTCGGCCTCTTCACCGCCATCGGCCTGGTGCTCATCAGCGTCAGCGCCGTGGTGTTGTGGTGGAGGCGCCGCGCCACCGGCCTGCTCGGCGCGCCCTTACCCACGCGCAAGCCTCGCTTCTCCTGGACGCTGGCGCTGCTCGCCGTCGTCTTCGGCGTCTATCTCCCCATGCTGGGCGGGTCGCTGTTACTGGTGCTCGTCACCGAACGCCTCGTCCTGCGCAGAATTCCTCCCGCCAGCCGCTGGCTGGGCCTGAGCCCCGCCTGACCCTCCAACCTCACAACCTGAAAGGATCACCAACATGCGCAAACTTCTGAAGTTCACCGGCCTGACCCTCGCTCTTCTCTGCGCCCTTCTGCTGGCCGTCCCGGCCTTCGCCCACTCGCACCCCGTCAGCATGACGCCCGCGGCCGACTCCACCGTCGCCGCCCCGACCGAGATCGCCATGCACTTCAGCGGCGACCTGGAACCGAAGTTCAGCTCCATCACCCTCTCGAACGCCACCGGGCACGTCGTCAATATCGCGCAGTCGGCCGTGGCCGCCGGCGACGCCAAGCTGATGACGCTCGCCCTGCCCAAGCTGCCCGCAGGCGTCTACACCGTCGACTGGGTGGCCGTCTCCGTCGACAGCCACCGCATGACCGGCTCGTACAAGTTCACCATCCAGTAGCGCCTCAACCCTGGAGATTGCGCGGCGTCTGCAGCTTCAGCAGCTTGGCGGCGATGCGCCCGTCGCTGACGGCGGGCGCCGCGTCCCACGTGGGGCCGCCGGGCAGCGTGAAGATGGCCGGCGTGTTTCGCGGCAGACTCGAACGCAGGATCGCGCCCGGCGCCAGGTTCACGATCTCGGACGCCCTGACCTTGAAATGGGGCAGGCGCAGCGTCGTGCGAAAGCCGATCTGCTCCAGCCGGTTCTGCAGCATGTGCCGCGTGGCCGGGGGCTGCACGCGATCGGTCGTGCGTCCGCCGACGCCGCGCAGCAACATCGACGCGATGGCCGTCGCAAGCGCGACCTGCATGACGCCCTGCGTGTTGCCGATCTGAATCTCGTAGGTGAAGCAGAGCACGTACTCGGTCGCCGGAAAGACGCGCTGCACGCTCGACGGCAGCACGCGGGCCTCATACCCGGCCTGCAGCCCGAACGGACCCCACATGCGGTTCATCTCGTTCGCGATGCTTTCAAGCAGAATCTCCATGATGGCGACATCGATCTGCGTCGGCTCGCGGTTCGAGGGCTGCGTGGGCGCCGAATCGATCGCCCCGCCAAGCCCGAGGTGGACCACCGGCTCCACCAGCGCAAGGTCCAGCGAGACCAGCGCGCGCGCGTCCGGCGAGCGGAAGCGCAACTGCGCGAAGTAACTCTGCGGCAGATCGAGCATGTCGAGCATCGACGGATACATGCAGCGCTCGGCCGACATCATGGCGAGCTTGATGTTCGCGCCCAGCCAGCTCGACAGGTTGACGCTCAGACTCTGCGAGAACTGCGCATTCAGGCTCAGTAGCACCTGCATCTGCTCCGGCGTGATGGAGCTGCGGTTGGCGAAGTCGACCGGCAGGATCTCCCCGGACTTGGCCCCCCGGCTGAACATGGCGTCGATGGTGTTCTGGTCGAGTTGCGGCTGGCTCATGCGATTGTCTCCCACGGACGATAGAGCACGTCGGTCGCCAGCCGGTTCGGACATTTCTCAGCCGGCTCTTAAACTCCGTCTCGCCGCCGCCGATAGGTCTTAGGACAGGGGATACGCCATGCAGACAACATTGAGCGGAGAGCAGGTGCGCGATCTGATGGTGGAAACACTGTGTACCGCGCTCGATCAGGCGTTTTCGACCATGGCCGGCATGGAGGTCTCGATCGGCCCGGTGCTGCCGCTGGAGGCCGAGCGGCCAGACGGCCAGTTGGTCGCAAGCCTGGTGAGCTGGGTGGGCCACTGGAGCGGCACGGGCGTGCTGGAATGCACGCCGGAGTTCGCCTGCCTGCTGACCAGCCGCCTGCTGGGCGCCGAGCCCGAGGAGCTGGACGAGGAGTCGCTGAACTGCATCGCCGAGATGTCGAACATCGTCTTCGGCAACATGAAGACGCGGCTGGAGGGCGTGCTGGGCGAGATGCAGCTCGGCATTCCGACGGTGGTCTACGGCTCGGGCATCGGCATCTGGACGCCGCAGAGCAAGTTCCTGACGTTGCCCGTGCAGATCGAGCGGCATGTGCTGCGGGTGAAGATCTATATGGTCTGCCAACTGGCCGACAACGACGCCGAACGCGACCCGGTAGGACATCTTTGGAGCGGCTTCCACCACGAAGCCTCCACCCGCTAAGAACGCACGCATGAGCCGACTCTCATGCGTGCCGCCGCGCGTTGGTCCGCGAGGTGCATGGCTACTCATACCGGCCCGACGAACGGCGCCGGCAAGGGAGACCATGTGAGCGCAATGACGACGGAGTTGCCGGCGACGCCAAACGGAATGCCGCCAGGAATCGGTTCCGGCCTGGAGCGGCAGGAGATCGGCGCCGGGCAGTATGGCGCGATGGCCGCGCGGTACATGGCGCGCGAGCGCTGGGACGCCTGCCTCGATATCGTCACGCACCTGACCGTGACGGTGCAGATGCCCTCCATGTCGTTGCAGTCGCTGGTCGGAATCAAGGTCGGCGCGGTGCTCGAGGCCCAGTGGCCCGCGACGCACGATATCCCGCTGATCGTCGAGGATATCTTTCTGGCCAGCGTCGAGATGGAGCCGGTCGGCGACAAGCTGGGCGTACGGATCAACAGCTTCAACGAGCCTTCGCGCCCCGCCGCCACACCCAGGACGGACGCCGGCGCGGCCACGAAGGGCGACGGAAACTGTACCCTCGAAGACATCGAGGTGACGCCGTCGCTGTGCTTCGGCCGCACCAACCTGCCGATGCGGGACGTGCTGGGCTTCTGCGTGGGCGACATCATCGTGCTGGACCGGCTGGTAGCGTCACCCGTGACCATCGAGGCTGGCGGCAGAACCGTCGCGCAGGGCGATCTAGTGCTGGTCGACGGCGGCTACGCCGTGCGAATCACGGGCGTGTCGGAGCTTCGGCTGCATCTGCCGGAGGAGCATTCCGCATTTCTGGGGTAGTCCGCAGGAACGAGATACAGATTCTCCGCGAGGACCACAAACTGGAAACAGAAGAGCCGCCCCGTCGATGCAGGCGGCTCTTCTGTTTGTCATGCGGTTGAAGTCACTGGATGACCGGCAGATCCTTCGCCTTCACCTTCTTTTTGTGATGTTTGGCGACGGCCTTGTGATGAACCGGCGCGACGACCCTGGCCTTGCCATAGGGCTGGCCGTGGCGCTTGACGGTCGAGCCATCGAAGCTCGCCGCCGTGCCCGGGTCGAGCGTGGCCCCGGCCGGGACGATGGTGTTGGTGACGCTGCGTGTGCCGGCGTCGCCGACGCGCAGGTCGAGCCGCGACGGATCGATCCCCTTCTCCTTGGTCAGGTAGTCGCCGACGTTCAGCGCACGCGCCGCAGCGCTGTTCGCGGGCTCCTTCGGCTCATGGTTGCCGATGACGAGCAGCTTCGAGCCGGTCTCACGCGCCAGGTTCAGCGCGATGTCGTCCAGGCAGGCCTTGGCTTCGTTGTCGACGCGCACCGGACGCTTGCGATCGCGTTCGAACGAAACCGCGCAGAGGCTGCGCGCGGCGGGCGCGGGCGGCGGCGGAGCGGGTGTCGCGACCACGACTGACGTGGTGGCCGTGCCCGTCTTGCCCTTCGCATCCAGCACATTGCAGGTAACCGTGATGGCGCCGGGCGTGACGCCGGCGGTGGTCAGCGACGCGGTGGCGCCGTTGCCGGTGATCTGTCCGTTGCTGGTGCTGTAGCTATACGTCAGGCCGAGATTCTGCGGGCTGCGCGCGGTCGTCGTGATCACGACCGGATCGCCCGAGTTGATGGCCGCGCGATCGGCCGCGCAGGTAACGACCGGCGGCTCGGTGTCCAGCACCTTGAAGTCGGCCATGCAGCTTGCGAGCAGGCGCTCTTTCTTGCCCTGCACCAGCTTGGCGGCGACGCTGTACTGACCGGGCTCGATGCCCGCCGTGTCGACCGTCTCGGTCGCGTCCGTGCCAGCGATCTTGACCGTCGAAGAGGACCAGCGGTACTGCAGATTCTTCGCGTTGCCGAGGTTGAGCGCATTGGCGCTCAGCGTGACCGGATCGCCGGGATAGACCTCCGACGGGCTCGCCGAGCAGGTCAGGGTCGTCGCCTCCGAAGGCGACATGTTGCCCACGCGCAGGACGAAGCCGCTCGAGATGCGATAGGCGTAGATCTCGCCGATACCGCCGGTCGCGGTGGCGGGATTATCGACGCCGTTGTTGATGTGGTTGTACGTGAAGTCGCCCTGGATGGGGCGGAAGGCGAGATGATCGTGGAAGATGGGCAGCACGTAGTCCAGACCTATGCCGCCGGTGAGTCCCCATCCCCAGACCGAGCAGGGCTGCGCGACCGGGCCACCCTCCTTGGCTGAACCGCCAAGGATGTGAATAAAGGGCACGAAGCGGCCCTTCTGCAGGCGCGCGACGGGACCCGCCTGCGCGGTGTAGACGCAGTCGTTGTCGTCGTTACCCTTCGGGAATATGCTGCCTTCGACCTGGAAGCCGAGGTAGCGGTTGAAATAGGCGGTCGCGCTGGCGACGCCGCCGATGCCGATCGCATGATACGGCCGCTCGTCGATATCGCTATTGAACGGGCGATAGGTGCTGACGCCGCCGAAGAGCTCCGCGCGCGAGGTCGTGGTCCCTCCGCTGGCGGCTGCCGTGGCCTGGCCGAGCGAGATCTGGCTCATAAGCGCGGGGAGGAGCAGGAGCGCCGATGCAGTGCGAAGCGACAGGCGAAGAATTGAAGCAAGACGTGAAGTCATAGATGTCCTTGAACCCGCGAAAAGGATTCGAATCGTATCATTCGATACTGCGGAAAATGCGCTTGGCGGCGGAACTACCTCCAATTATGCCGGAATTGCAAGGAAAATTAGAATTTTCTTAAGTAACCACGTACCTTGGCGGATGCAGTTTCGCGGAGACATTGGCATGTGCTCAATGTCTGCAGTCACTTACGGGGTCCCCGCGGACCCCGTGCCTGAACGGCTCGATGCTTCCGTTCCACCGATATCACGGCAGCGTGACCTTCATCCCCACGGTCCAGCCCTGCGTCCCGGTAACCGGACCCACGCTGGGCGTCCCGGTCACGACGAAGTTATAGTTGCCCGGAATCACTCCGAGATCCGTGCAGCCGCTGCCGCAACCCGAAAGCCCTACCAGCCCGAAGAGGCAGACCGCCGCCAGCAGCAGACCCATCCGCCGGCGCTTTCGCACAAACGCCAGCCCGAAGAGGCCCAGCAGACCGTAGTACGGCGCGCCATTGGCGCCACAGCCGTGCGGCCCCTGCGGCAACACGTAGAGCGTCGTCGTGCCGCCGGCTGACCCGATCGTGTTGTTCACGAAGACGCAGCTCGCCTCCGCCGGCAGACCGGTGCAGCCAAGCTGGATCGTCTGGGTAAAGTTGCCCTCCACCAACACGTGGACCGCCAGCACCGCGTCCTGGCCGGCCGGCACATACACCGGGTCCGGCGTCACCGAGAGCGAGAAGCTCGCCGGATAGCTCTTCAACGGCGTCGTAATCACCTCGGTCAGCACCGGGGAAACGCTTGGCAGCAGCGTCTGCGTCGGGTTCGCGTACGCGGCGCGCGGAGGCACCGGCGGCTTTGGCGGCGACGGCGGAGGCACCCCGCCGCCGCTGCCCGTCGCGCCCGCATAACTCGCCGTCAATGCATGTCTGCCCACCGCCAGCGTGGAGGTCGCGAAGGTCGCCACGCCCAGGTTGTTCAGCACGCCCGTGCCGATGATGGCGCCGCCATCGAGAAAGCTGACCGAACCCGCCGGCACGACCGGAAAGTTGCCCGAGCTGACGACCGTCGCGGTCAGGATCAGGCCGAAGCCGGCGGGCGCGGGGTTCAGGCTGGAGGTGAGCTGGATCGCCGTCGTCAGCGGCGTCGCCGGCGGCACGGCCTGCGGATTGACCACCTGGCTCACCACGGTCGAACTTGCCGCGTTGAAGTCCGTCGTCGCCGCGTAGACCGCCCGGATGGGATGCGTGCCGACGGCGAGCGTGCCGGTCGTCAGAGTCGCCACGCCGGCGGCGTTCAGCGTCGCCGCCCCGATGGCCGCGGCACCGTCGAAGAACGTGACCGAGCCGGCCGGAACCGCGGCGTTGCCGGTCATGGTCGCCGTAAAAGTCACCGTCTGGCCGACCGTCGAGGGGTTCAGGGAGCTGGCGAGCGAGGCCGTCGTCAAGTCCTGCGCCACCACGTACGGCACCGCCGCCGAGACGCTCGGCGCATTCTCGGAGTCGCCGTTGTACGCGACCGAAAAGGAGTGCGGCCCGGCGTCCAGCAGCACCGGGTTGCCATACGGGCAGTCGTTCGGCACGCCGTTGATGCTCACCGGTAGGTTGGTGCAGATCGGCACGGCGACGCCGTTGTCGAGGACGGTGTAGGTCCCGGTCGTGGGGTAGCTTGCGGTGATGGCGAACAGCCCGTCGATGCCCTGGCCGTAGTAGACCAGCAGCGGGGTCGTGGGGGTCAGGACGACGGAGGTCGGCGCAAGACCGACGGTCAGCGTGCCGGTCAGGGTCGCGCCGCTATAGTTCGCGTCGCCCGCGTAGACCGCCGCCAGGGCGTGCGCGCCGGGCGTCAACGGCACGGAGAATGAAGCGACCGGGAAGCTGAGCGTGACGGCGCCGTTCGTCAACGTGTAGACGCCGTTGGTCGAGCCGCCCGCGGGGGCGCCGTCGATGGTGAAGGTGACCGTGCCGGTCGGCGCGGGCGACCCGTTCAACGCGATCGTGACGTTGAAGGCCCCCTGCCAGGCGACCGGATTGGGCGTCGCGACGATGCTGCCGCTGGCGGCCGGCTGGGTCGCGGCCTGCGTGTTCAGCAGGACCGTGACGCCGCCGCTGTTCACGTCGGGATTCGCGACCGGCGCCTCGTGATTCGCGACCGGATTGCCGAAGAACGTGCCGCCGTTCGCGACGACGAGGTCCACCTTGCCGTCGTGGTTCAGGTCGCCGGCGGAGATCGTGTTCAGCCCCATACCGGCCAGATAATGCGTCTCCGCGCCGAACGTGCCGTCGCCCTTGCCGTACTGCACCGACAGCACGTAGCCGTCGTGCATCACCAGGTCCGGATGCCCGTCGCCGTTCAGGTCCGCGAGCGCGATCTGGTAGAAGTTGCGCGACGGCACGACGGTCTCCGGCCCCTTGAATGTCCCGTCGCCATTCCCAAGCCAGATCAGGATATGGTTCGGCCGGCTCGCCGTGGGCTGCGTGTGGTCCGCTCCCATGTCGTCGTAAGCGACGACCAGATCGCCGAAGCCGTCGCCATTCAGGTCCGCGATCGCCATCGACCCGGGAAACGCCGGTTCGTTGTAGGTCTGCGAGGCGCCGCCCCAGGTGCTCGAAACGTACGCGGCGACGGGCACGGTCGTCGCCAGCTTCCGGAACTGGCCGTTCTTCAGGCTCAGATAGACCGTCAGCAGGCCGTTGTGCTGGACGATGAGGTCGTCCGCGCCATCGTGGTTCAGGTCGCCAGCGACGGTAAGGTCGTGAGCGTGGACATCGCTGTTGTACGCAATACCGATGCCGTCGGTCAGGTCGTCGAAGCCCTGCAACAGAGCCAGGGGAGGCGTGGTGTTTGCCCCGTTCAGCACCTGCAGCCGAGCACCGTTCAAGATGGCGATGCTCTTCGCCGCGGCGCTTCCACCAAACGCTCCCACCGCTCCGGTCCCGAACCACGGATAAGCCGCGCTGTTCGGCCCGGTCGAAACGCTGTAATACGGCGCCATGACGATCACGAAGCCGAAGTCGCCATTGTTCTTGCCTGGGTTGTACTGCACCCACAGACCGGAGCCGGCAAAGTACGGCAGGGCGGGGCTTCCGTTATTCTGCGATGGCCCGTCGATCGTCATGCCGATGTCGGTGCGGCCATCTCCGTCGAAGTCGCCTGTGAGCATCTGACCCCACGAGCCGGAAGCGGGCGTGGTAGTCGTGATGGTCGGCTTCGGAGAAGCAGCACCGCCGAACGGCACGAAGCTGCCGTCGCCCTGGCCCAGCATCACCTGAGCTGTGAGCAGCGGCGTCCCCACAACAGCGTCCAGATTGCCGCTGTTCGTAAACGCCCCCAGCGCGCCGCTGATCGCCGGCTGACCCGCCGCGTAGGCCAGAGAGCTCTGGAAGCTGCCATCCGCATTGCCATAAAGGATCGCGACGCCCTCAGGCGAATCGACTGCGAGGTCGAGATTGCCGTCGCCGTTGAAGTCCGCCAGCGCATACGCACTGCGCCCCGGTCCGGCGTTATAGACGCCCTTCAGCACATAGGTCAGGTTGCCCTGCCCCACCAGCACACTCACGCCCGCCGGGGTCGCTGTGATGAAGTTGTGCCGCGTCCCATTGGCCAGCGTCGTTTCGCCGATCAGGTGGCCGCCGTTGCCGGTCGTGCCGTCCAGCGTGCCGCTGCCGCCTTCGCTCTGGGTGGAGAACGTGCCGTCGCCGTTGCCGTGGTAAATGTCGAAGCGTCCGTTTGCGCCTTCGATCACGAGGTCCGGATAGGTGTCATTGTCGACCTCCTGCACAAGGAGGGAGCGAATTGCAGATGGACTGGTGAACCGCTTAGACGGCAGCGTCGGGTATCCCAGGGGCACCAGATCGGCGTTGAGATATATCTGCGCGGATGTCCCGTTGACAATGAGATCCAGCTTTCCGTTGCCGGACAGCGATTGAACGGTAATCGGGCCTGGCCCGTCGGGCAGAGCGGCATCAAAGCCGGAGTTCGTACCCAGAAACCCAACCAGGTAGTTGTTTGCGACATCTTCGACCACAATGGCGCTTGGAAGAGGAGGACGAATGGCCGCAGCCGTGAGGTAGCGATAATCGGGAAGATTCGGCGCATAGCCAGTAGTGGTGCGGGTCTGCAACGCACCAAAGGTCCCGTCGCCCAGACCCGGCGCGATGGAAACGGTCACCGTAACGTTATAGGGGCTCCCAGGAGCCTGATAGGGCGTCGCGCCAATCCAACCGATGTCGATATGACCGTTTC
Organism: Granulicella rosea; assembly: GCF_900188085.1. Classification (GTDB taxonomy): domain Bacteria; phylum Acidobacteriota; class Terriglobia; order Terriglobales; family Acidobacteriaceae; genus Edaphobacter; species Edaphobacter rosea. The sequence goes on along the minus strand of NZ_FZOU01000005.1, from coordinate 65,684 downwards.
CCGTCAGATCGCCGATCGCGACGGAGACGCCTGTGGTGGCAAGTCTTGAAGATTCACTGAAGCCGCCCTTCCCGTTGTTGAGCAGGACATGCGTTGTGGAGGCCGTCGAGGTCGCGCCCTGATCGATATAGATAAGATCGGAAAAGCCGTCGCCGTTCATATCGGCCGCGTAGACAGCCGCCGGCCAGTTGCCGGTCTTCACCACCTGCGGCTGGGCAAACTGGGTCTGCGCCCGCGCGCTCGTCGACCATGACGCCGCCAGAGCGGCCAAAAGAAGCAGGAACCGGGAGACGCGAAGCGGCATGGCAAGACTCAATTCAGGGCCGTGGAGGTCGATTCACCACGACTCTATCACGCCATCCGCAGCCTTCGCCGCACGGTCGGACCACTCCCTGTGACAGAATGCTATGCAGCATCCTTCTGCGCGGTCGTAGAATCGAAGAGAGAGCCGATGAACCTGCCCAACTCCATCACGATGAGCCGGATCGCCAGCGTACCGCTGCTCATCTGGTTCCTCTCGCCGCACTCGCCCTTCGACGCGCATAACGGCGCGCAGGAGATCGCGGCCTGCACCATCTTCATCATGGCCTCGATCACCGACGGGCTGGACGGCTACCTCGCGCGCCGGCGCAACCAGATCACCACCATGGGCATGCTGCTGGATCCACTGGCCGACAAGCTGATGGTCACGGCCGCGTACATCATCCTGGTCGCGTATAACCCGCGCATCGTGCCGCCGTGGATCGCCGTGCTGGTCATCGGACGCGAGTTCCTGGTCTCGGGCCTGCGCTCCATCGCCGCATCCGAAGGCTTCACCATCGACGCCAGCGAGATCGGCAAGCTGAAGACCGTCATCCAGATCGTCTCGGTCGTCGCCGCCATCCTGGCGCATCGCTGGGACTACTGGAACTGGGGCGGCTTCATCGTCGCCGTCCACTTCATCGCCGTCACGGCGATCTACTGGATGGCGATCGTCTCGATCATCTCCGCCGTGGACTACTTCATCGGCTTCTGGAAGAAGATCGACCACGCCAGCGAACGCGCCCGCACCACGCGGACCAGCGTGCTGAGCCGGAAGGCCAAGCCGCCGATCGAGAACCCCTCCCGCCCGTAGCCTCGCCGTCGCTCTTATTTGCCGGCGACCGTTCCTTTGTTTGTCGTTCTCGAAGGGAATCCGCTTCTGTTCTTGAAACCGCCTGAAAGGTGGAAACTCACCGACTTCACGCAGTCGCTCTTTGGGCAGAGCTTGCGCTCAATCACAATGCCGATCCAACCGGGCGGCGCAACGGAACCTTCCCACCGCGACGTGCGTATGGATAGATGTTGCCCTTTGGAGGCGCCCGATGTTCGCTCTTCTCTTCTTCGGATTCATCTACTTTCTTCCTACCATCGTCGCGGTGCATCGCGGCCACGGCGTGACCGGCATCCTGCTGCTCAACCTCTTCTTCGGCTGGACCGGCATCGGCTGGATCGCCATGCTGCTGTGGGCGCTGCTGAGTTGGCCGCGCTACTGCGTCGCCGTGCCGCCGCCGACCATGTACGGTGGGCCCTCGGGCTGGTACCGGTAGACTGCGGAACCAGCCCCTGAAGTGTCAAGATTAAAAGCCTACGCGTACATGCCGCGCTGTTTGGTCGTGAACGCCACGCGGTCGATCGCCAGCATATATGCCGCGATGCGGTTGTTCACCTTGTGCGCCGCCGCGTAGGCAACCACGTCGCGGAACGACTCCACCATGATGGCTTCCAGCCGCTGGTTCACCTCGGCCTCGGTCCAGAAGTAGCCCATGCGGTCCTGCACCCACTCGAAGTAGCTGCAGGTCACGCCGCCGGCGTTCGCAAGAATGTCGGGAACGACAAAGATTCCCTTGTTCTCGAGGATCTCGTCCGCGACAAACGTTGTCGGCCCGTTCGCGCCCTCGCACAGAATCCTGCAGCGCAGCTTTTCCGCGTTCTGGCTGGTGATGGCGTTCTCCGTCGCCGCCGGAACGAGGATGTCGCACTCGCGCGTGATCAGCTCGTCCTTATCGACAGACTCCGCACCCGGAAAGCCGTTGATCGTCCCAGCTTTCTTGCGGTACTCCGCGAGAGCGGGGATATCGATGCCCTTCGGGTTGTAGAGCGCGCCGTCGTATTCCGTAATGCCGGTCACGGTGTAGCCCTTGAGATACAGATGCTTGGCCGTGTTCGAGCCGACGTTGCCGAAGCCCTGCACGATCACCGTCGTGCCTTCGACCTTCATGCCGAGTGCCCGCACCGCTTCGTCGCACATGATCGAGACGCCGCGTCCCGTCGCCTCCGTCCGCCCGCGCGAGCCGCCCATGTTCACCGGCTTGCCCGTCACAACCGAGGTCACGGTCTGCCGCATGTGCATCGAGTAGGTGTCCATGATCCAGGCCATCGTCTGCTCGTTGGTGTTCATGTCCGGCGCGGGCACGTCTTTTTCCGGCCCGATGAACTCGATCAGCTCGGCCGTATAACGCCGGGTCATGCGCTCCAGCTCGCCCTGCGACATGTGCTTCGGGTCGCAGATGACGCCGCCCTTCGCGCCGCCGAACGGGATGTTGACCACCGCGCACTTCCAGGTCATCCACGAGGCCAGCGCGCGGACCTCATCGAGCGAGACCTCCGGCGAGTAGCGAATGCCGCCCTTGGCCGGCCCACGAGACGTGCTGTGCTGGACGCGATAGCCGGTGAAGACCTCGATCGAACCATCGTCCATCTGCACCGGAATGTGGACGATGATCTCGCGCTGCGGGACCGAGAGGATCTTCCAGATGCCGGGGTCGAGGTTCAGTTTGGAGGCGGCAAGCTCAAACCGGGCGGCCTGCGCCTGCCAGGGGTTGATCTCTTGTTCGAGCGATAAGGTAGGGGAGTTTTTGCTGCTTGCAGACTTGCTGATGACGGACATGGTCATTCGTTCCTTTTCTTCTTCTACAAATACAGGGCGCGCCCCTGGGTATATATCGACCGCGACATGGGGGTCGAGAGGGCGCTGGTTGTTCCGGCCATACTGATCGCTTCGCCGGCCGGCAGGCTCTACTGTGAGACGCTGCCAACGAGGAAAAGGATCGTAAATCCCTGGCAAATCAGGCCGGATGGATGATCCGCCAAAGGTGCAAACCCTGCGGAGTATAGGCCTTTGAAGAAACGCATTGCAAGAAGTAGCCTCTCTTGAGGACTAGCGGATAACTCCGCAGGCAGTATCGAAGTGCAATGAGCAGGCTTTCTCGAAAAAGATGGCCGCTTCTCCGTCATCCTTCGGGATGCCATTCCCTTGATGAAGAAGGACGGCAACTGAGTAACAGGCATTCGCGTTTCCTGCGGCACACGCTAAGCGGTACAGAACAGCTGCCTGTTTCTGATCTTTGTGAGCCATTCCAGCGCCTGTTTCGTAGAAGAATCCAGTTCTCAAACACCCGTCCGGCAACCCGAGGTCGCAGGCTTGACGGAAGTAGTGGAATGCCTGCTTATCGTCTTGATCCACGCCGTCGCCCTTTTCGTAATCAACGCCCAAAAGGATGCATCCCACCGCATCTCGGGATTCGCAGGCACCAAGAAGGGCTCCGGGAGTCCTATTGCGAGGCGCAGCCGGAGATTGAAAATTGTCAGGTTTGGCTGCGGAGGACGACGCAACTGGTTTGGAATGACACCCAGTTGCGATGAAGAAGAATCCACAGACAAGCACCTGGAGCCACGTCCGCCTTCTGGAAGAGTTCGCGGAAATCCAATGACGAAAGTGGGAAAAAGTTCGGCTCAATGTCGGTATTGTAAGGCACGGCATGAGATAGCACGGGACGCCATTTACCATTGAGCTGACGACCATGGCCTCCTCCAAACAATCCCTGCCGAACGCACGCGACTTCTCGAAGCTGGTGAAGACCCACAGCCTCGTCCCCGTCTACCGCACCGTCACCGCCGACCTTGAGACACCGGTCTCCGCCTTTCTGCGCATCGCGCAGGATGCGCCCGAGGCGTTTCTGCTCGAATCGGTCGAAGGCGGCGAGCACGTCGGACGCTACACCTTCATCGGCATCGAGCCATATAAGAAGATGGTCGCGCGCGGCCATAGCATCACGGTCGAAGAGGGCCGCAGGCGCCGCGCCTTCGAGGGCGATATCTTCGACGAACTGAAGCTCGCGCTCTCCGGCCACACCCCGGCGCGCCTGCCCGGCCTGCCGCCCTTCACCGCCGGCGCGGTCGGTTTCTTCGCGTACGACATCGTCCGGCTGATCGAAAAACTCCCGACCCTCGCCGCCGACGAGCTCGGCGCGCCCGACGCCTGCCTGATGTTCTTCGACCAGGTGCTCGCCTTCGACCACGTGAAGAAAGAGATTCTGCTGATCGCGACCGTCGACCTGCTGCGCGACAAGAAGCCCGGCGCCTACGAGCGCGCCGTCCGCCGGCTGGACAAAATGGAACGCCGCCTCGCGCAGGCGCTGCCGAAGATCAAGCGTTACAAGGGCAAGGACGCCAAACTGAAGCTGACGCCACGCACCGGCAAGGCCGCGTTCCTCAAGGCAGTCACCAAGGCCAAGGAGTACATCGCCTCGGGCGACGTCTTCCAGTGCGTGCTCTCGCAGCGCTTCGACTGCAAGCCGGAGGTTCCGGCCTTCGAGGTCTACCGCGCGCTGCGCATCGTCAATCCCTCGCCGTACATGTATTTCCTGCGCTTCGGTCTGGAAGCTCCCGGAGCGAAGCCGTCGGTCGCGCACATCGTCGGCTCGTCGCCGGAGTTGCTGGTCCGCGTCCACGGCCGCAAGGTGGAGTACCGGCCCATCGCGGGAACGCGACCGCGTTCAGCCGATGAGGCAGAGGATCGCGCCCACGAAGCCAGCTTGCGCGCCGATGAAAAAGAGGTTGCCGAGCACATCATGCTCGTCGACCTGGGCCGCAACGACGTGGGCCGCGTCAGCGAGTTCGGGTCGGTGCGAGTGAAGGATCTGATGTTCGTCGAACGCTACAGCCACGTCATGCACCTAGTCTCGGCCATCGAGGGCGAGCTCAAATCCGGGCTTGGCGCGCTGGACGCCTTCAAGGCCTGCTTCCCCGCCGGCACCCTCTCGGGCGCGCCGAAGATTCGCGCCATGGAGATCATCGAAGAGCTCGAACCCGCGCGCCGCGGCGTCTACGGCGGCAGCATCTTCTACGCCGACTTCAGCGGCAATCTGGACTCCTGCATCGCCATCCGCACCCTCTTCATGAACGGCGAACAGGGCCACATCCAGGCCGGCGCGGGCATCGTCGCCGACTCGGTGCCGGAGAGCGAGTTCGCTGAGTGCGGCAACAAGGCCAGGGCCGTTGTCCGCGCGATCGAGCGGGCGCGGGAGAGCTAACATCCCAGACTTGCAACCAAGCCTGTCATCCTGAGTGAAGCGCAGCGCAGTCGAAGGACCTGCTTCTTGCCCGAAGCAGTATCTCAGCCACGGGCAAGAAGCAGATCCTTCACTTCGTTCAGGATGACACCTTCAAACATTAAGGCACAAACTTCAGCCACACCAGCCAGCAGAACACCCCACCCGCGACCGCCAGGATCAACCCCGACACCCGCCGCTTGTACACAAAGAACAGCAGCAGCAGCCCGGTCAGCGAGACCAGCGTCAGCAGCACTGCGGACGCATCGATCAGCCAGCCCCACCCCTTGCCCGCGTCGCGGCCCTTGTGCAGGTCGTTCAACACGGCGACGAAGCCGTTGCTCGTCACCGTCAGGTCGTACTTGCCCGTGTGGCTGTCGATGAAGGCGTCCGCCGCATAGCCCGGCGCCTTGAAGCTGACCGCAATCTGATCCGCGTCCACGCGAAAGTCCGAGACCGCGCCGTGCAGCTTCTCCGCCGAACGGAGGCGCTCAACGATCTCCAGCTTCGCCGGCTCCTTCGCGGCGGGCGGCAGCCATTCCAGCGGAACGGACCCGCTGCGCTGCGAGGTGCGCTGCTGCGAGACGAACCAGTCCGCATGGTTCAGCGTCAGACCGGTGACCGCGAAGAACAGCACCACCGCGAACGACGCCATCGACAGGTAGATATGCAGCCACCGGCTGACGATCGCGGTCTGTTTCCGCAGCCTTGCGGCCAGCGGGACAGGCTGCCGTGCGGGCTTCGTCTCGGTCGTCGAATTACTTGGCATGGACACCGTAGTCGAGCGTTGCGCCCGCCAACTCCGCGCCGCCCGGCAGTGTGAACTTCGCTGCGGTCCTGCCGTCGAAGTCGATCACCTGCTCCACCAGCTGATGTCCGCCGTGCTCGCGCGCCAGCTCGATGCAGAGGGTATATTTACCCGGCTTCACCGGCTTGCCGGCGTTGTCCCTGCCGTCCCAGCGCAGGGTGTATTTGCCCGGCGGACGCGTCGCCGCGCTGATCGTCGTCGAAAGATCCGTGCCCTCGGCCAGCGACCGCACCTGGTCGTCGCGATACCAGCCCTTCAGGTCCGGCAGCCAGCGCACCTTGTCGAACCACAGCGCGATGGTCTTCACCGGGTAGCGGTCCTTATCTTCAACCCACACAGACACATACGGACGACGGTAGCGCGGATCGTTGATGCGCGCCAGCTCCAGCGTAATCACCAGGTCCAGATTTTGTGCGGCCTTCACCGGCGGAAGGTACGCCGTCCGCACGATGCGAGGAAGCTGATGCGCCGCCCAGCCGGGGCTTTCGACCCGACGGCCATCGGCGAGCACCAGCAGATAGTCCACCTGGCGCAACTGCGCAGCCAGCGCCTCGCTCTCGAACGGCTTCATGACGGAAAACGCCGTCGCCAGCGCGCCTGCCTCGGAGGCATCGGGCGCGATCACCGTCGCCGAGAGTACATGCATCGCCGGCTCGGCCGTGCGCGGGTCGAGAATGTGCGACAGATGCGCGCCATCCAACTCCACCCCGCGGCGGTATGTGCCGCTGGTCGCCAGCGCGCGGTTCGCGACTCGCACCATGTCGATCGGCTCGTCGTTCTCGGCGTCGGCGCGCGGATCGGCGATGGCGACGCGCTCGGTCCAGTCGCCACGCATGACGAGGTCGCCGCCGATGTTCAGCAATACGCCCTTCGCTCCGGCAGCCAGCGCAGCGTCCGCCGCGCGGCCCGCGATGTAGCTCTTGGCGAAGCTGTTCAGCGCCAGCGGAGCGTCGTCGAGGTGAGTTGCTGTGCCGGCTACGCGGTCGAGCGTCCAGTGCGGCGCCTGCATCTGGCGCACGACCGCCGCGCGCTCCGCAGCCGTGGGCGCGACGCCTGTCAACGCAGCCTGCCGCCATAGCCGGGTGGCCGACTCAGCCGACGCGTCCAGCGCCCCGCCGGTCTGCCGCCGCCAGCCATCGAAGAGGTAGAGCACGTCCATCAGCTCGGCCGAGACCGGCACAGCCGTCCCCTGGGTTGAGGCCCAGCGCGAGAACTCGCTATCCGCGCGCCAAGCGCTCAGAATGCGGTCGCAGCGGTCGATCTCGGCCAGCACGGCGTTCTCCGCCTTCGCGGCCCGCGCACTGTCGGCGACACGCAGCTTCAGCTCCAGCGACGTGCCCAGCACGTTCTCGTGGTGGAAGACCCGCGTCCCGGTCTCCTCGTTCACCGGCTTGGTCGCCGGGTGCTGCAGGGTCTGGGCCTCAACCGATCCCAGCCCGAAGCACTGCGCCGAAACCGCCGCCAGCGCCAGTGTGCGTAACGTCTTGCTCTGCATCCGTTCTTCTCCCTTGTTCACCGAAAACGGTTTGTCATCCTGAGCGAGGCGAAGGATCCGCTTTTCGCTTTTGTGGTCGCATGTGCTGGCTTGGAACTACTGCTTTCCTTCGCTGTTTGGGCGCGGTCCCTGCGCAGGCTGAGCGGCGTTGTAGGCCGTCAGCTCCGCCAGATCGAGGAATCCGTCGCCGTTCGTATCGATCTTCTCGAACTGCTCCTGCATGCGATCCGGCGCCTCGGCCTTGCTCAGCTTGCCGTCCTTGTTCGTGTCCCACTCGTCCAGCGTGTGCTGCGCGCGGTCGGCCGGCGTCTGCTGACGCATCTTCAGTTCGTCCGGCGTCAACTGGCCGTCGCCGTTCCGATCGAGCGACCGCAGCGCCGCCGCCGCATTGGCAATCTCCGCCGCCGACAGAACTCCGTCGTGGTCCGCATCGATCGCGTTCAACACCGGGTCCATGCGAGTCGCCCCCGCCCCGGTCAGCCGTCGACCGGCCGGGCCGCCCTGCTTCGTCGCGGAGGCGCGAACCTCGTCCGGCGTGATCCTGCCGTCGTGGTTCGCATCCAGCCGCGCCATCATGCCGCCCAGCCGCTCCGGAAGCTCGTCGGCGGTCAGTACGCCGTCTCCGTTTTTGTCCAACACCATCAACCGCGCGACCAGCGCGTCGGGATCGACTGCGTTCGGATCGTTCTGCTTCGGCAGATACTCGAGCGAACTCAACTGCCCGTCGCCGTCGGCGTCCAGTGTCGGCAACACCTTCGGCGCAGCGGCAATCTCCGCCGCCGACAGCGTTCCGTCGCGATCCACATCGAGCGCCAGCAGCACCGGGCGCGGCTGCTGCGGACGTCCGCTGCCGCCGCCCGGACCTTGCGCATACAGCGCCGCGCAAGCCAGCGCCAACAATCCAACACCCACCTTGAGGACCGGCATCACGCCGCATTGCAACCGCATCGTCGTTCCTTTTCGCATTCGTTCAGACGCACTGCAGCGAGCCCCGTGCCGTAGCCGGAGTTCCTTACCTGCGCCGCCCGTAGAGACGGGGAATATGTTCGTCGAGACTCAAAGACAAAACTTCGTCTAATTAAGACTAATCCAGTCCGAGTTCAAAAGACAAGGCGAAATGTGTAAAGAAATGTAACGAACGGCAGCGGCTCAGCGGGGACGCCGCGACCGCACCAGCTCGCCCATCGCCGCGCTGGCCGGGGTTCCCACCGCGTCCAGCTCCACGCCGACGATGGCGCGCGTCAGATGCTCGATGAAGCCCGGCGCCGCATCGTCGACGCTCCACGACATCCCGACCGACGCCTCGTGACGGTCGGTGAGCGCGCGCAGATGGGCGAGCAGCCAGTCCGCATCCTCGATCACACGCAGCGCGCCGTAGACGTGGACGGCAGTGTAGTTCCAGGTCGGCACATCCTTGTGATGGACCTGCTTGCCGGGATACCAGGCGGCCGAGATATAGTGCTCGGGACCGGTGAAGATGCCCAGCGCCTGCACCCCCTGCAGGCTGTCGCGCCAATGCAGGTTGGCCCGCGCCATGTGCCCACGCAGCACGCCGAAGCCTTCGCCCTCGGTATGCAGGATCAGCGGCAGATGCGTCGCGACGAGCCCTGCCGCGGTCTGCGTCACCAGCGCGCAGAGAGGATTTTCGCGTACGAACTGCCGCAGGGTGTCGACATCGGTCTCGGCGGTGTGCTTTGGCGTGTACATGCCAACAGCATATCGGGTCGCCGCTCCCATGTCGGGAGTAAACTAGTCACATGGTCTTCGTCCTCGACAAGCCTGACGCTGATCGGTTTGACCAGTATTAATGCGGTGTCCACGTGGTGTCCATTAAAAAGTGGACACCTCTCTTTTTGCTGGCTTTTTGGCGTCGCGGGCGCGGGTGATGGTGTCGACCGGAACCCAGGCGCTACACCCGCGCCGACCCTTGCGGCGACCAGAGGGGCGGTGCGAGACCGAGGCGAGCGGCAGCGAGCAGATGCCCGAGGCGCGCCCACGCCGACCGGGGCGGCACACTGCGGCGGGGCACACACGCCGGGAGGGGCGAGGCCCGGCGTGCCGCCGCACGGGGGAGCGACCAGCGGGGACGGGGGACCCCGCGTGCCCGGCGCAGCCGGGTGAGCGAGGCAGGAGCGAAGGAGCGGAGGGCACCGCCGAAGGCGGCAAGGCCGTAGCCCGGAGGGGCGGCGCGGCAACATCGCGACGCCCGGAGCCGAGCGAAGCGCCGGCGGAGGCCCAGGCCGCAGCCCGGCCCGCCGCAGGCGGCGCGAGCCGCGACCGAAGCGCAGCGCAGGGAGACGGGCCGGGTGCATGGCGCGAGCGCGAACGGAGCCAGGCCCGCGGAGCGGACGACCCACACCAGGCGACGAAACCGCCGAGGCAAACGAAAGCCCGGACAGGCGAGGCGGAGATGAGCGCGAAGCCACCGCGTCCGTGGGCGAGTGGCGGGCGAAGCCCGGCACGAGAGGTTCACCCTTTGCTTTTGCGGTTGTCTGTCCTCGCAGTGCGAAACGCGCGAATCCACAGCTTCACAGCCTGCGACGTGGATTTGCGCGTTTTGTCACGGCGGACAGGCACGGGTGCGTCCAGGAGCGATCTACCACAACAGGTGGTATGATCCACGGCATGCGGCGGCACAGATTGAGTAGGCCAGTTGTGAAGGGTGAGCACGACGTGGCCCCCGGACTCTCTGTTGCCGCCGCCGCGATTCGGATGTGTCGTAGGCCCAGGTGGGAGCCAGCGACGCCGCCTGCGGCCTCTGAGGTGCCTTTGCTGGCCGCTGAAGCGGTAGTTCCCGTACCCGTTGGGACGACTCCGAAGGCGAGAGGTGCGGTGGTAGGGTACCGCACCAGGATGAAGATCGAGCGTAGCCGACGCGCTTCCAGGATGCGAGCCAGAGCGAGGCATCTGGCCCGCAAGTCTTGTGTCTCTTTTTTGCCCAAACCGTAGATACAAAACCACCCCCCACCGGGGGGCGGGGGGTGGTTGGAATGGCTGACCTCAGCTTGCTTGCGGTGGCGGTTTGATTACGCCGTCCTCCACGAGCGTGTGCTGAGTCGCTTTGTTTTGAGCGTTGCCCATGTGCATGCGGACCACGAGTTCTGCCGCCGCGAGGCGATGGGCGATGTTCTCGCTCGACAGTAGGTGAAGGTGGTGGACGAGCCAGTTGAGATACTCTTCCACCGTCGCAGCCGAGAGCTTCGGCGCGCTGGCGATTCCCGCCTGCCTTGCCCGTTCCGCTTCGTCGACTTTCTTCTGTTGACTTGATGTGAGCATTAGGCCGTCACCCCCTTTTGCTTCTCGGGTGGCGTGTAGACCCGGCCTTCCATGGCCGCGTCGTGCTTGGCTTTCTCTGCGACTTGAGACCGCTTCGTTGCGGCCTCGACCTCTTGTTTCAGCTTCTCTTCCATGGCTACCTCGTAGACTAGGGTTTGGGCCAGCACCAGGTCAGGGTGCGAGCCGTTTGTGTCGCTGGCGCGTTCCCGCCCGTCCCAGATCATCCATCCAGCCCGTTGAGCGGCGATGCCACGCCAGGCAATGCGGGCTGGGTAGGGGGGTGGGGTGCGGGTTCGGATGCGGCAGTAGCCGCGTCCGGCGCGGGTTTTGGCATCGACGTAACCTTGCTGGACTGAAGCCGGGCCGTCAAATCCTTCGCGGTTTCGTGCTGGCAGCGATTCTCCGCGCGGATGCTGATCGCGCGGACGCCAGGCTCACGGATAGCTTGGGCGACGGTGGTTTCCACTTCCAGGACGCAGAAGCGGCAGGCAGGCACGAAGCCGAGGGTAAGGGACTGAGTTAGGTTCAACGGGCTTCCTTTCTGTGATGGGCCGATAGGGCCAGTTGGGCAGCGTAGAGCAGAGACTTGACCTCCGCCCCTTCGAGGTAGCCATGGAGTTGGCCGTGGACGATGCAGGCGATGAAGGCTTTGACCCGTTGCCGGGTGGTGAGTGGAGGCAGGCAGGCAATGAAGGCGTCACGCACTGCCGGGTTGGGGCCAACCTTTCCCCCGGCGCGCTCGAGCGGGCCGACTTGTTCCTCTATGGCCCGCAGGGTCCTGTACAGACCCTCGTCGAACGCCCTGGCACGTGTGGCCGCGTTGAAGGCCTGCCGGCCTATCGAGCCGCGCGGCTTTTCGCCGGCCTCCGTTGAGGCTTGCTCAGCCTCTTTGGCCGCGTCGGTTGCGAACTGAATCCAGCCCAGCACCGAATCGGAATAGTCCTCGCGGAGCAGGGTTGTCATTGAATCACCTCCGTCGTGGGGTTGAGCTTGGCGAGTTCCAGGGTTGACGAGAGCACGGGTGTCATGTCGTCCTGCAGGTACCAAGCGGTGTGAGCCAGGTCGGCGTGCCCGAGCAGGGCTTGGACGATGCGCAAATCTTTCGTTATCTGGTACACGTTCCGCGCCGTCGTCCTGCGCAGATCGTGCGGCGTGATTTGCCGCGTCACCCCAGCCAACTTCCGCAGCTTCCTGAACTGCACACTGAGCGAGCCATAGGTTGACCGCCGCCCGCTTAGTTGGGCTATAAACGGGCGGCACGGGTCGTCGCATTTGTTGAGCAGCGCCGCGAGTTCCGCCGTTACCGGCAGTGCGACGGTTGACTCGTACTTGCTTCGGAACCGCAGCACACCTGCGTCCTTGTCGTAGCACGATGGTGTTAGCGCGATAGCCGTGCCGGACCGGATTGCAAGGTCCGAGCACAACAGCAGCCAGCAGCGCATGTGTGGCCGCGCGTGCTGCAAGATAGCCGCCCTCTCTGCTGGTGTCGCGGTTACGTTTCGCGGGCGCGGTTTCGATGGCTTGTTGATTTGGCCGATCAGCTCTTTTTTGGAACCCCACGACTCGACGAGGTGACGGAGGACTGTCTTTGCGGCAATGGCTTTGTGGTGGCGCGTGAAGGCGCTGGGGTACCGGTCGATCCAGCGATTGAGGAGGTTCGTTTGGGTCGGCCCGATGCTTTTTGCCGGGAGTTGGCCGGCGATCCTGACAAGCATGTCGGCGACGTCGGCGGAGTGACGCGGGCGTTTGCCGTGCGTGAAGCGGGTGAGGGCTTCGGCGACTGTAGCCCCTCCCGCCGGGTTTTTGGGCGGGCAACACCCTTCTGATGATCCTCGTAGGCTTGGGCTTGATTCTCATCGGTGAAGGCTTTCCTTTTTCTCACGCCCTTGCGGTCGCGCCAGTCTGCGTAGTATGTATTGCCCTTCTGGTACATCGTGGACACCTCGTTGGACACCTCTGAGGAGGCGGGAATAGCCGATTCTAGCGAGGGTTCGGTATGATCGAGTGCATGGTCTTCGTCCTCGACAAGCCTGACGCTGATCGGTTTGACCAGTATTAATGCGGTGTCCACGTGGTGTCCATTAAAAAGTGGACACCTCTCTTTTTGCTGGCTTTTTGGCGTCGCGGGCGCGGGTGATGGTGTCGACCGGAACCCAGGCGCTACACCCGCGCCGACCCTTGCGGCGACCAGAGGGGCGGTGCGAGACCGAGGCGAGCGGCAGCGAGCAGATGCCCGAGGCGCGCCCACGCCGACCGGGGCGGCACACTGCGGCGGGGCACACACGCCGGGAGGGGCGAGGCCCGGCGTGCCGCCGCACGGGGGAGCGACCAGCGGGGACGGGGGACCCCGCGTGCCCGGCGCAGCCGGGTGAGCGAGGCAGGAGCGAAGGAGCGGAGGGCACCGCCGAAGGCGGCAAGGCCGTAGCCCGGAGGGGCGGCGCGGCAACATCGCGACGCCCGGAGCCGAGCGAAGCGCCGGCGGAGGCCCAGGCCGCAGCCCGGCCCGCCGCAGGCGGCGCGAGCCGCGACCGAAGCGCAGCGCAGGGAGACGGGCCGGGTGCATGGCGCGAGCGCGAACGGAGCCAGGCCCGCGGAGCGGACGACCCACACCAGGCGACGAAACCGCCGAGGCAAACGAAAGCCCGGACAGGCGAGGCGGAGATGAGCGCGAAGCCACCGCGTCCGTGGGCGAGTGGCGGGCGAAGCCCGGCACGAGAGGTTCACCCTTTGCTTTTGCGGTTGTCTGTCCTCGCAGTGCGAAACGCGCGAATCCACAGCTTCACAGCCTGCGACGTGGATTTGCGCGTTTTGTCACGGCGGACAGGCACGGGTGCGTCCAGGAGCGATCTACCACAACAGGTGGTATGATCCACGGCATGCGGCGGCACAGATTGAGTAGGCCAGTTGTGAAGGGTGAGCACGACGTGGCCCCCGGACTCTCTGTTGCCGCCGCCGCGATTCGGATGTGTCGTAGGCCCAGGTGGGAGCCAGCGACGCCGCCTGCGGCCTCTGAGGTGCCTTTGCTGGCCGCTGAAGCGGTAGTTCCCGTACCCGTTGGGACGACTCCGAAGGCGAGAGGTGCGGTGGTAGGGTACCGCACCAGGATGAAGATCGAGCGTAGCCGACGCGCTTCCAGGATGCGAGCCAGAGCGAGGCATCTGGCCCGCAAGTCTTGTGTCTCTTTTTTGCCCAAACCGTAGATACAAAACCACCCCCCACCGGGGGGCGGGGGGTGGTTGGAATGGCTGACCTCAGCTTGCTTGCGGTGGCGGTTTGATTACGCCGTCCTCCACGAGCGTGTGCTGAGTCGCTTTGTTTTGAGCGTTGCCCATGTGCATGCGGACCACGAGTTCTGCCGCCGCGAGGCGATGGGCGATGTTCTCGCTCGACAGTAGGTGAAGGTGGTGGACGAGCCAGTTGAGATACTCTTCCACCGTCGCAGCCGAGAGCTTCGGCGCGCTGGCGATTCCCGCCTGCCTTGCCCGTTCCGCTTCGTCGACTTTCTTCTGTTGACTTGATGTGAGCATTAGGCCGTCACCCCCTTTTGCTTCTCGGGTGGCGTGTAGACCCGGCCTTCCATGGCCGCGTCGTGCTTGGCTTTCTCTGCGACTTGAGACCGCTTCGTTGCGGCCTCGACCTCTTGTTTCAGCTTCTCTTCCATGGCTACCTCGTAGACTAGGGTTTGGGCCAGCACCAGGTCAGGGTGCGAGCCGTTTGTGTCGCTGGCGCGTTCCCGCCCGTCCCAGATCATCCATCCAGCCCGTTGAGCGGCGATGCCACGCCAGGCAATGCGGGCTGGGTAGGGGGGTGGGGTGCGGGTTCGGATGCGGCAGTAGCCGCGTCCGGCGCGGGTTTTGGCATCGACGTAACCTTGCTGGACTGAAGCCGGGCCGTCAAATCCTTCGCGGTTTCGTGCTGGCAGCGATTCTCCGCGCGGATGCTGATCGCGCGGACGCCAGGCTCACGGATAGCTTGGGCGACGGTGGTTTCCACTTCCAGGACGCAGAAGCGGCAGGCAGGCACGAAGCCGAGGGTAAGGGACTGAGTTAGGTTCAACGGGCTTCCTTTCTGTGATGGGCCGATAGGGCCAGTTGGGCAGCGTAGAGCAGAGACTTGACCTCCGCCCCTTCGAGGTAGCCATGGAGTTGGCCGTGGACGATGCAGGCGATGAAGGCTTTGACCCGTTGCCGGGTGGTGAGTGGAGGCAGGCAGGCAATGAAGGCGTCACGCACTGCCGGGTTGGGGCCAACCTTTCCCCCGGCGCGCTCGAGCGGGCCGACTTGTTCCTCTATGGCCCGCAGGGTCCTGTACAGACCCTCGTCGAACGCCCTGGCACGTGTGGCCGCGTTGAAGGCCTGCCGGCCTATCGAGCCGCGCGGCTTTTCGCCGGCCTCCGTTGAGGCTTGCTCAGCCTCTTTGGCCGCGTCGGTTGCGAACTGAATCCAGCCCAGCACCGAATCGGAATAGTCCTCGCGGAGCAGGGTTGTCATTGAATCACCTCCGTCGTGGGGTTGAGCTTGGCGAGTTCCAGGGTTGACGAGAGCACGGGTGTCATGTCGTCCTGCAGGTACCAAGCGGTGTGAGCCAGGTCGGCGTGCCCGAGCAGGGCTTGGACGATGCGCAAATCTTTCGTTATCTGGTACACGTTCCGCGCCGTCGTCCTGCGCAGATCGTGCGGCGTGATTTGCCGCGTCACCCCAGCCAACTTCCGCAGCTTCCTGAACTGCACACTGAGCGAGCCATAGGTTGACCGCCGCCCGCTTAGTTGGGCTATAAACGGGCGGCACGGGTCGTCGCATTTGTTGAGCAGCGCCGCGAGTTCCGCCGTTACCGGCAGTGCGACGGTTGACTCGTACTTGCTTCGGAACCGCAGCACACCTGCGTCCTTGTCGTAGCACGATGGTGTTAGCGCGATAGCCGTGCCGGACCGGATTGCAAGGTCCGAGCACAACAGCAGCCAGCAGCGCATGTGTGGCCGCGCGTGCTGCAAGATAGCCGCCCTCTCTGCTGGTGTCGCGGTTACGTTTCGCGGGCGCGGTTTCGATGGCTTGTTGATTTGGCCGATCAGCTCTTTTTTGGAACCCCACGACTCGACGAGGTGACGGAGGACTGTCTTTGCGGCAATGGCTTTGTGGTGGCGCGTGAAGGCGCTGGGGTACCGGTCGATCCAGCGATTGAGGAGGTTCGTTTGGGTCGGCCCGATGCTTTTTGCCGGGAGTTGGCCGGCGATCCTGACAAGCATGTCGGCGACGTCGGCGGAGTGACGCGGGCGTTTGCCGTGCGTGAAGCGGGTGAGGGCTTCGGCGACTGTAGCCCCTCCCGCCGGGTTTTTGGGCGGGCAACACCCTTCTGATGATCCTCGTAGGCTTGGGCTTGATTCTCATCGGTGAAGGCTTTCCTTTTTCTCACGCCCTTGCGGTCGCGCCAGTCTGCGTAGTATGTATTGCCCTTCTGGTACATCGTGGACACCTCGTTGGACACCTCTGAGGAGGCGGGAATAGCCGATTCTAGCGAGGGTTCGGTATGATCGAGTGCATGGTCTTCGTCCTCGACAACTACGACTCCTTCACCTACAACCTGGTGCAATACATGGGCGAGCTGGGCGCGGAGATGGTCATCAAGCGCAACGACGAGCTGACGCCGGCCGAGGTCGAGGCGCTGAACCCGGACCGCATTCTCATCTCGCCCGGCCCCTGCACCCCGCAGGACGCCGGCATCACGATCGACCTCATCAAGCACTTCGCCGCGCTGCAGCAGGCCGGCGGACGGCGCGTGCCGATTCTCGGCGTCTGCCTGGGCCACCAGGCCATCGGCGCGGCCTTTGGCGGCAACGTCATCCGCGCGCCGAAGCTGATGCACGGCAAGACGAGCGAGGTCGCGCACGACGGCAGGACGATCTTCGAGGGCATCCCCTCGACCATGACCTGCACGCGCTACCACTCGCTGATCGTCGAGGACAAAGACGTCCCGGAGGAGCTGGAGATCTCCGCGCGCACCGAGGACGGCTCGACCATCATGGCGCTGCGCCATCGCGAGCTGCCCATCGAAGGCGTGCAGTTCCACCCCGAGAGCGTGCTCACCTCGAACGGCCGCCGGATGATCGAAAACTTCCTCAAGATGTAGGCACTTCGTGCCGTCCTGGGCTTCGCGTGGCGCTCCCGTTGGTCGCGGGAGGATACTGTGCTGCAATCCGGCGCGAAGCGGTACAATCGAAGGGTTGAAGCGACTGGTTTTCCGCCAGCGCTACCGGGACCACCCCACTCAACCAAATTTCAGCTTTCAGGATCAGAGGGTTTTCTATGTCGATTCCAGCCACGCAGATGCGTCCGGGCATGATCATCAAGTACAAGGACGATCTTCACCTCGTGTTTTCGGTCGAGCACCGCACACCGGGCAACCTGCGCGCGTTCATCCAGGCCAAGCTGCGCAACGTCCGCACCGGCGCCAGCTTTACCGAGCGCTTCCGCTCGCCCGACCCCATCGACCGCGTCTACGTGGACGAGGTGAAGATGGAGTTCCTCTACAACGACGGCGACGACTACTACTTTATGGACGAGGCCTACGAGCAGACCATGCTGAAGCGCGACATCCTGGGCGACGCGGTCGACTACCTGACCCCGAACCTGAACATCGCGGTCAGCTTCCACGATGGCAAGGCCGTCGGCATCGAGCTGCCCACGGCGGTCATCATGACCGTGATGGAGACCGAGCCGGGCATCAAGTCGGCGACGGCGTCC
Source organism: Granulicella rosea (assembly GCF_900188085.1). Classification (GTDB taxonomy): domain Bacteria; phylum Acidobacteriota; class Terriglobia; order Terriglobales; family Acidobacteriaceae; genus Edaphobacter; species Edaphobacter rosea. The sequence continues at coordinate 48,017 of NZ_FZOU01000005.1, read as the reverse complement.
TCCGTCACCAAACCCGCCAAGACCGAGACCGGCCTCGTCGTGCAGGTTCCGCCGTTCATCAACGAAGGCGAGAAGATTCGCGTGGATACGGCGGAAGGCGCCTACATGAGCCGCGCGTAGTCTTTCGGCCACGTAGTCTTTCGGCCACAGAAAAGCGGCAGAGCTCCTCAGCTCTGCCGCTTTTTCATGCTCCGACTTAGAACCGCACGTAGACGCTTGCCGACGGTTCATCCGTAATGACCCAGCGCTGCGACGAGACCTGCGGCGTACCGAAGTTCGGCGCGCGGTACTGCAGGCTGCGCGCCTGCAGCCGGAAGCCCATGTGCTTCGCGGCCGGAATGTCCAGGCCCAACTCGACCAGACCGGTTCCGCGCCACTGGTGGAAGCCCTTGTCGAGCGGCTGAAAGTCGATGGCACCGCCGCCGAGACCGATGAACGGCTGCAGATGGCGGAAGTGAGGATGGATCAGGTACGCGCCCGTCGCCTCATGCATGTCGGTCCGCACATAGGAGTAGCTGGTCCGGGCTGGGGTGTAAACGAAGCGCTCCGTGAACTTCGCATAGCCGTAGTTCACCTCCACGCCCGCCCACGACACCGGATGGTCGCGCAGTGTGAAGAGAAAGCCCGTCGTGTCGGTCGAGCCCTCGCTGTTCGTACCCTGGCTGGAGAGCGTAGTGGTGAAGACGCCGGTCGCGCCCACCGCCACGTCGGCATTGTGGAGCTTATAAACCTGGGCCTGAACGGCGGTCGTGGCGCACAGAGCTGCTGCAAGCGCAAAAACGCACTTGGGGGAGAACGAAAAGTTCATGGTCTTGCCTCCAAAAGTTGAGGAGGATCTGCATTCTGCCGGGGTGCTCGGGGAGTCATCAGCCAGAAACGTGCGCAGCATCCTCGCTGGGTCGATCACAGCTGGTCGTGCTCCGCTGTAGTCATTTTGTCTGGCTATTCAGACGGTCACCGCTTTCGCTGGGTTGCCCGATGGGGACTCCGGTTGCGTCGCCCGGTCGGGGGTGCGACACTGGGGCAATGGTCGTCCATTTCCTCGTCAAAGGCCGCGTGCAGGGCGTCGGGTTCCGGTGGTTCGTTCACCGCGAGGCGGCCGAGATCGGCCTGCGCGGCTGGGTGCGCAATCTCGACACGGGCGAGGTGGAACTCGTCGCCGCCGGCGAACCGGATGAGATCGCCGAACTGAAAGAATCGCTCCGGAAGGGCTCGCGCGGCAGCCGCGTCGACGCCATCCAGGAGCAGGAGCTGGTCGAGAGCGAAGCCGCAACGCTCGGACCATTTGAGATTGAAGGAGCCTGGTAAAGCAATTATGAGCATTGTGAACTGTGAACCGTTGAAAGAACTCGTCCGCACCGTACCCGACTTCCCCAAGCCGGGAATCCTGTTTTACGACATCACCACCCTGTTGAAGGACAAGGTCGGCATGGCGCAGTTGATCGACGCCTTCGCCGCCTACTACATCGACAAGGACATCGACCTGGTCCTCGGCATCGAGGCGCGCGGCTTCATCTTCGGACCCGCGCTGGCCTACCGGTTGAACGCCGGCTTCGTGCCCGTGCGCAAGCCGAAGAAGCTGCCCGCCGCGACGGCCAAGGTCAGCTACGACCTCGAATACGGCACGGATTCTCTGGAAATCCACCTGGATGCGATCCAGCCCGGCCAGCGCGTGGTGATCGTCGACGACCTGCTCGCCACCGGCGGCACCATGCAGGCGACAGTAAAGCTAGTACGCCAGCTCGGCGGCGAGATCGCCGGCATCGGCTTCGCCATCGAACTCGACTTCCTGAAGGGCCGCGCCAAGTTCCAGGAGTACGACGTCCTCAGCCTGCTGCACTACGACGAGTAGAGGACGCAGCGAGATGAGCATCTTCAGGTTGAATCGAGCGTCATGCAGTCGGCACGCTATTTACATCGGTATCGTTCTCGCTGGAAGCGCTCTCTTTGCGGTGGGACGGGCTGCGCCTGTCCCACCGCCTTCTGATGCAACCGAGCTGAAAAAATTGCTGGACACAGCAAGAGATAAGACGAAACTTGAATCGCCATCCACCGGCGCCTTTCATCTTCATGCGACCTTTGAAACTTTCGACAAGAATGGTAAGCCGGATGGGTCTGGAGAGTTAGCAATCTGGTGGGATGGTCATGAAAGAGTGAAGCGGATCGTCACCTATCGAGGTCTTACGCAGACCCTGATCAAGGCGCATGGGAGCTTCACCAGCTCAGAGCCTTTTCGCTCCTCGCTATCCGAGAGATATCTGCTCGATGCTCTTTTGAACCCCGTGCCACATCTTCCCAGCCAGCCAAAGATCGCGTTGGAATACAAGCCCACAACTTTGGGCGGCTTACCGGCAGGATGCATCATCGCTACTCCCCAGCCTATGGTCGTAGGCGGCAAGGTTCTTCGCGATCCAACTCCGGCAGGTGGAGCACACGCCTACTGCCTGACCCTCGAAGATTCAACCCTGCGATTGGCAAAGGCTCCTCCGGACAAGACAATTACCTATAACGGACTTGAGCCTTTCGGAGACAAGTCGGTAGCCCATCGAATCTCAATCACCGAGGAAAAGACAGTCCGCGCGAAGTTGGAGATCGACAGTATGGCTCCATGGGATCCAGTGGATTCCGATTTCATCCCTCAAACAAGTGCTCTTCATACTCCGTCCATCGAAGATGTACCAGCCGGAGTGGCTGAGGGCATGGTCATCAGCAAGGTTCCGCCGGTTTATCCGGAGATCGAGAGAGTCAAGCGTGCGTCCGGGACCGTCATCGTCTCCGCGATCATCTCGCGAGATGGCGCCGTCGCAGACGCCGAGGCGGCTTCCTCCCCGAGTGCAGGTTTCTCGCAGGCCGCGATTACTGCCGTGAAGCAGTGGCGCTACAGGCCTTATCTCCTCGACGGGCAGCCGGTTGAGGTGATGACAAATGTATTCGTAAACTTTGTTGCTCACTAGCCAGCCGATCGTAGCGGCGCGATCTCCTCAACCTCCTGCATTATCATGGGTTGCCACCAAAAAGGAGCTCTTGAGATGCACGCTGCCTGGAACCGCCCCATGCGGAATCGCCGCAGGATCTTTGCCACCACCGCTGTATTTTTCAGCCTGTTAGTCGCCCATGCAGCCTCCGCGCAAAAGCCGAACGAACTTGCCGATCGCCTGATGCGCACGAGAGCGAACACCACGCTCGAAGTACAAGGACTTTCGCCCTGGCACATGAAGCTGAACGTGCAACTCTTCGACAGCAAGGGTAAGCCCACGGAAGAGGGCGCCATCGAAGAGTGGTGGTTGAAGCTCGGCACCCGCCGCGTCGTCTACAATCTGCCCTCCTACAAGGCGACGGAGGTCGATCAGGACGGACATCTCTACCGCACCAGGGATACCGATTCTCCTCCGTCGGTTCTACAAACGCTACTCGCGCAGGCGGTCCGTCCCATGCCGATCCGCTATGAAATCGATCAGTCGACGCCCTCGCTGAAGCGCTCCAACCTGGGCAAAGTGCCGCTCGACTGCATCATGCTCGACCAGCCGATCAAAGGGGAAGACCCGCTGCCGCTTGGTCTGCTGCCTACCTACTGTCTGGATGCAGGGAAAGACTCTCTGCGAGCCTTCTACCAGTTGGGCTCGGAGACCATTCTGCGCGACGGCGAGGGACACTTCCAGAACAAAGTGTTGGCCACGACGATCGGCATCCGGCAGAAGTCGGTCAAAGTGGCGGAGGAGCGCATCGTTGCGCTCGAAACGAAGCCCATGACTCCCGACGACTTCAATCCGGGAGACGACCTGGAAGATCTGCGCCTCAGCTCGGCAACGCTGGGTGCTGACGCCGTGGCCGGGACGATCCTCAATAAGACCGAGGTGCCCTATCCCCAGAGCGCTGTGCAAAGGCATGTGCAGGGCGATGTGGTCATGAAGGCGATCATCGGCCGTGACGGTCATGTGCGCTCACTGCACCTGGAGAAGGTGCCCGACGGCGATCTAGCGATTGCGGCGCTCATCGCGGTGCGGGAGTGGCGCTACACGCCGTACAAGATCAACGGCAGACCGGTTGAGGTCATGACGACGATTGTCGTGCATTTTTCGCTCCATGCCGGGGTCTAGGCGAGCCGAGCGGAAGCTGTTATCCCTGCGCGGCCCTCGACGTTGTATAACCGTTTGAGTAGACCTATAGAAATTGCTTCAGGAGCCTTACCATGATTCCGTCCCAGGGCTTCGCCGCCCAGAGCGCCACCTCCGCCCTTGAACCCTTTGCCTTCGAGCGCCGCGATCCCGGTCCCGCCGATGTCGTCGTCGAGATCGCCTACTCGGGCATCTGTCACTCGGATATTCACCAGGTGAAGAACGAGTGGAACCAGTCCATGTACCCGATGGTGCCCGGCCACGAGATCGTCGGCTACGTCACGGCAGTCGGCTCGGACGTGAAGAAGTTCAAGGTCGGCGACCTCGCCGGCGTCGGCGTCATGGTCGACTCCTGCAAGGTCTGCAACAACTGCAGGGCGGACGAGGAAGCCTACTGCGAGAAGGGCTTCGTCGGCACGTACAACGCGAAGGACTACGACGGCGAGCTGACCTTCGGCGGCTATGCGAACAACATCGTCGTCGAAGAGCGCTACGTCCACACCATCAGCAAAAAGCTGGAGCCGAAGCTGGCGGCCGTCGCTCCGCTGCTCTGCGCCGGCATCACCACCTACAGCCCGCTGAAGCACTGGAAGGTCGGTCCGGGGCAGAAGGTCGGCGTCGTCGGACTCGGCGGACTCGGCCACATGGGGCTGAAGTTTGCCCATTCTTTCGGCGCACACGTCGTCCTCTTCACCACCTCCGCCGCCAAGGCCGAGGACGCGAAGAAGCTCGGCGCGGACGAGGTCATCCTGACCAGGGAGCCCGGCGCATTCGACGCGCACAGGGGCACGTTCGACTTCATCCTGGACTGCGTCTCGGCCCCGCACGACATGAACCTGTACATGAACCTGCTGAAGATCGACGGCACGCTCTGCTCGGTCGGACTGCCGGAGAAGCCGATCGAGGTCGAAGCCTTCAGCCTGGTGACCAACCGCCGGCGGCTGGCGGGCTCATCCATCGGCGGCATGAAGGAGACCCAGGAGATGCTCGACTACTGCGCCGAGCACGACATCGTCTCCGAGATCGAACTCGTCGGCGTCGACCAGCTTGGCGTCGCTTACGACCGCGTTGTGAAGAACGACGTCAAGTACCGCTTCGTCATCGACATGGGCACCCTTAAGGCTTAACACCGAAAAAGCGGATTGAACCGATCAAAACAGATGGAGATCTCTCTCTCTTGTTTTGATCGGTTTCATCGGTGACGATCGGCGTTATGCCTTCTTATCCAAAGCACGTAAACATGGGCGAATCGATCGCGAGCGTCTGCACCGGGCCGGTCAGCTTGCCGCTCGTCGGGTCGCGCGCGAAGACCGTCACCGAGGCCGAAAGCTGGTTGCCGCAGAGCAGCCAGCGGCCCGTCGGGTCCAGCGTGAACTGCCGCGGCCCCTTGCCGCCGCAGCCGATGCGCTGCACCACCGACGGCGCGCCGCTCTCCTGGTCGATCGCGAAGACGACCAGCGTGTTCTCGCCGCGATTGCTTGCATACAGGTAAAAGCCGTTCGGCGACACCACCACTTCGGCGGCGGTGTTCGTGCCGCCGCTATAGCCCTCCGCCAGCGTCGCGACGGAGCGCTTCGTATCGACCAGCATCGCCTTCGGTTCGGCGCCGTGGGTCGCGGTCCACAGGTATTGGTCGATCTTGTTCGAGAGCTCGTCGATCCCATAGACCCAGCGACCGTTGGGATGAAACGCCACATGCCGCGGCCCTGTGCCGGGATCGCACTGGAAGAAGGTCGGCTCGCCCAGCTTGCCCGTCTCCGGGTGGATCGCGAAGATCGAGATCTTGTCCGTCCCCAGGTCGCAGACGACGACGAAGCGGTTGTCCGGCGAGATCGTCGCGCAGTGCGGATGCGGCGCGTCCTGGCGATCCGCCTGCGGACCCACCGGCCCGAACCTGTCGTCTTTTTTATAGTTCAGCACCTCGACCGGCGGCGTCAGCAGGCCGTCGGACTTGATCCCGTATGCCGCCACCGCGCTGCCCGCATAGTCCGCCACATAGGCCGACTTACCCGTCGCGTCGACCGAGACATACGCGGGCCCCGAAGCCCCGGACGAGACCTGCGCCAACTGCCGCAGCATGCCCGTCACCGGGTCGACCGCATAGGTCGTGATCGTCGACGAGGCCGCGTCCGGACCCTCGTTCCCCACATAGACCATTCGCCGCCCGTTATGCACCGGGCCGAAGGCGAAGTACGCGGGACGCAACGAAGGCGCGGCCAACACGGGCGTGGAGAGATGCCCGGTCGCCGCATCGAAGCGGCAGAGATAGATGCCCTTCGCCACACCCTTGGACGTGTCGCATCCGATGTACACAAAGCCCGGAGCAGGCTTCGGCGTGTGCTTGCGGAAGAACTGCGCCTGCATGGTCTGGGCAGCCGCAAAGGCCGCGCCGGTGATCAACAGGCTGCGCCGGGTGATGGTCTCGTTCATCGCATGTCCTCCATCCCTAAGATGCTCGGACGGTCTTTTCGGCACTAAAAACCCACGTCTCGAAAGCAAGACGTGGGGCGCCCGCTTCCGTGGCGAGTCTACAGCTTGACGCGTTCGTTGACGTTCGGCTCCGCCGTACCGAAGTACGCGGCGCTGCCCGGATCGCCCGGCAGGTGGCCCAAGAACTTCTCCGGTTTGATGTCGTCCGAGATGACCGGCAGCGACGGCAGATTGTCCGTCCGGCCCGCCTCCTTCACCACCGCGTGCGCATGCTCCAGCACCTCGGCGACGGTCATGGTGTACATCTCGCGACCGTTGTCGTAGCCGCTTTCGATGGCCGTCTTCAGGTAGCGTCCGGCGGCCTGCGCGGCCAGGTAGTCCGTGATCACATGGCCGTTCGTGCGCTTCATCTCGACCCACGCCATGTTCGGCATGGCGATCCAGACGGGGCGGCCGTTGACGGCAAAGCGGATATCGGTCGCGTCGGCATGACGCGTGGCGATTGCGACGACAGTGCCCTTCCACGTGCAGTGGAGAGGCTCGCCGGTCCAGCGATCGGTTACCGTGAAGTCTTCATACATGGCTTTAGCTTATCGGACGTGGGTGGACGCGGCAACTCCGACACAAAATCGTTTGCATCGCCAGTCAATCTGCCACATCATAAAGTTGTCGAAAAAGGCATAGCCGGTTCGGTAAGCCCGGCCCACTGCGGAAGTTCCACTCCGCAGCCTCTGTCTACCCGGCATACCGGGTAAGACCCACGGCGATGGCGGCAGTGCGCGTGCACTGTCTGACTGTCGCATGGGTCGGAGAGGCATTTCGCACATCCCCAACCCATGCGACTCCCCTAACCGACAGGAGCTTCGCACCCATGGCAACTCTCAATCACATCAATCTCGCCGTCCCCCACGTACCCGAGCTGTGTCGATTCTTCGAGGTTGGCTTCAACTTCCGCGTCGTCGAACGCCGCGACCAGGGCAAGCTCGCCGTGCTGCGCAACGAGGAGAACTTCCTGCTCATCCTGATGCAGGACCGGAATACCCGGCTCGGCAGCTACCCGGCCCTGTTCCACGTCGGCTTCGATGCCGGTTCGGTCGAGCATGTCTACCAGCACTACCAACGGTTGATCGACGCGGGCTTCGACTCGCCAGAGCCGGCCAAGATCGAACGCGCCGGGCCGCCGGTCTTCGGCTTTTACTGCACCGCGCCCGGCGGCGTGGTCGTCGAGGTCAGCACGATGGACCTGGCCGCCTGACGGGACAATCAAGCCCGGGTGCCCCATCCTTTGCAGCCGTATCGCAAAGGGTGGGACGTAAACTGTCCGGCCCGCGCGTCTTACGTCCCACCCTTCGCAAACCGCGAAGGATGGGGCACCCGGGCATTCTTACCCCTTCACAGCCTTCCAGCCATACGTCTCATACCGCGTCGTGAGCTTGCCGCCGGCGACCGTCACCACCGTAAATCCCTCGGGAATGCCCACATGCGCGCCCTTCCACCAGTCCCCGCAGACGGCGCCGGAGGTGATGTACGGCACGCCCTTCCACCAGATCGTCTCGTTGATGTGCGTGTGTCCCTGCAGCACGCCCAGCACGTTGTACCCCTCCAGCGCCTCGATCACCTCGGCCGAGTTCTGCACCGTAAAGTAGTTGTGATCGAAGGGCTTCGCCGGCGGCGGAAAGTGCGACCGGTACGCCGACATCAGCGGAATATGCGACACCACGATCACCGGCGCATGCAGCGGCAACGCGGCGAGATCCGTCTTCAGCCACGCAACCTGATCGGCGTCGATGCGTCCTTCGAAGCTCTTATCCGGCGTGATGCCGATCGAATCCAGCACAACGAAGTGATGGCCCTTGTGGTCGAAGCTGTAATACGTCTTCCCAAACCGCTCCGTATACAGGCCGCGTGCGTAGAGCGGGTCGGTCGCGCTCGCCACGCCTTGTGGAGACGTTCCGAAGAGGTCGTGGTTTCCCAGCGTGTGGTGGACCTTCAACCCCAGATCCTGCTCGGTCTTGCCGTACAGGTCGTAGAGCTGGAAGGCGCGCTCTTTGCTCACCGCGTTCGCGTCGAAGACATGGTCGCCGCCCTGGATGGCGAAGTCGGCCTTGATCGTACGCGCCTTCTTGAAAGCCATCGCCGTGCCGCGATCCCCGCCCAACTCCGGCTGAATGTGCGCGTCGGTGACGAAGAGGAAGGTGAACTCCTGCGAAGGCGCGGCCAGCAGGCTACCGGGCGCGGCCAACGCCACGCCGCTAACGCCCAGGCTGAAAACGAAGTCTCTACGTGTGTGCGCGATCATGGTTTGGATTTTATCTCCCGCATGGGACCTGCGCGTGAAAGGTAAGATAGACAGATGCGGAACACCATCATGCGAATCCTGATTGCAGCCCTGGCCGTGGCCGGCCTTGTGGTGAGCACCCTGGCCCTGCGCGTCCACAACATGGACCCCGGCGCCGCGCCACCCTGCGCCGTGGACGAGCACTGGGACTGCGGCGCGGTCAACCACAGCCGCTTCGCCGTCTTTCCGCCCAAGACCTTCGACGAGGATGTGAAGTCCGGCAAGCTCCACGTGCCGGTCGCGGCGCTCGGCATCGCGGGATACGCGGTCATGCTGGTGCTGGCGCTGACGGGCCGCCTGTGGGCGGTGCTGCAACTGGCCGAGATCGGCTTCGCCTTCGCCTGTTTTCTGACCTATCTCGAGGCCTACGTGATCGAAAAGTGGTGTATCTACTGCGTCTGGTCGCAGTGCATCATCACGGCCATGGTGCTGGCGACGATCGTCGCGTTGATCCTGCGCAAACGCAGCCGGTATGTGCTTGAAATGCCCACGCCGACCGCGCCCTGACCCCCGCTGCCTGTCATCCTGAAGGAAGTAAAGGATGACAGATTTCACAGGGCGCCAACGATTCTCACGACAGCACACCAAAATCTTGCGCAGGCGTAGAATTTACTCATGGGTATCAGCCGGGAACAAGCTCTGGACTGCTTTGCAAGCGATGACCTGATCGGCATCGGCATGGAGGCCGACGCGGTGCGCCGCCGTCTGCATCCGGATGGCGTGGTCAGCTACATCATCGACCGCAACATCAACTACACGAACTTCTGCACCGAATACTGCACCTTCTGCGCCTTCTACCGGCCGCTGAAGGGCAAGCTCGCCAGCGAGGGCTACATCCTCGACTTCGACACCATCTACGACAAGGTGCGTGAGACGGTCGAGCTGGGCGGCACCGGCGTGCTCATGCAGGGCGGCATCCACCCGGACCTGAAGATCGACTGGTTCGAGCGCCTGTTCACCGGCATCAAGCAGCGCTTCCCGGAGATCTGGCTGCACTGCCTCTCGGCCAGCGAGATCCTCGCCATCGCGGAGTACTCCGAGCTCGACCTGCGCACGACCATCGCCCGCCTGCGCGACGCCGGTCTGGACTCGATTCCCGGCGGCGGCGCCGAGATTCTGGACGATGAGGTGCGGTTCAAGATCGCCCGCCTGAAGTGCCGGACGGAAGACTGGGTGAGCGTCCACCGGACGGCTCACCAGCTCGGCATGCGTACGACCGCCACGATGATGTTCGGCGTCGGCGAGCGCATCGAGCACCGCGTGAACCACTTCGAAGTAGTCCGCCGTCTCCAGGAAGAGACCGGCGGCTTCACCGCGTTCATTCCCTGGAGCTTCCAGCCGAACAACACCGCTCTCGGCGGACGCGGCTGGGACGAGGCCACCTCGGTCGAGTATCTGAAGACCCTCGCCATCTCCCGCATGTACCTCGACAACATCGAAAACGTGCAGGCAAGCTGGGTCACCCAGGGCCTCAAAGTCCTGCAGATGGGGCTGCGCTTCGGCGGCAACGACGTCGGCTCGGTGATGATCGAGGAAAACGTCGTCCGCGCGGCCGGCACCAGCAACTGCACGACCGAAGAAGAGCTACGCCGCATCATCCGCGACGCCGGCTTCAAGCCGGTGCAGCGAGATACGCTTTACCGCACGATGTTCCTGAACTAGCCTTCGATCGGACGTCAGAACCTCTGATATTCTGACATTCAGAGATTCTGACGTCTCAGGAGGCCAGCCATGGAAACCATCAAAATGGGTAAGCGTGGAACCATCGTTCTGCCGGCGAAGCTGCGCAAGCAGTTTGGGCTGGAAGATGGATCGCTGCTGAACGTCGATGTCGTAGACGGAAAGATCAGTATCCGCCCTGCCTACGCCTACGAACCTGAGGTGTGGTCCGATGAGGAACGCAGCTACTTCATCCTGATCAACTCCATGACCAAGGAAGAGTGGGATCGTAATCTGCCTGACGTTTTGGAGATGGGCATTGACCCGGCGAACATCCGGGGTCTCTCCCCGAGCCACCGTGACACTCTGCCTACCGAAGCGGAATGGGACGCACACTTCAGAACCGCGCGGGAGAAACGCAGTGCATGACGTTCATCCGCTACGCGTCTACCTGGACACGAACGTCTTATTCTCCGCATCTCGCTCAGCGAATGCCGACTTCCTCAAATTCTGGAAGCTTGCCCGCATCACACCGGTGGTCTCCCCATTTGTACTGGGGGAGATCGCGAACCACATAGAATCCGCCGACCACCGCTCGCGACTGGATGAATTGCTCAGGCAGACTGCCACCGTCGGCGATGGCCCCATTGATACCATCCCACGCGGCATCATACTCGTCGAAAAAGATCGCCCGATTCTGGCGTCCGCTCTCTTTGCGCGCGTCGATTACCTCGTTACAGGCGACTTCCATCACTTCGGCCACCTGCATAACACACGAGTTCTCCATCTGAACATCGTCAGTCCGCGCGGCTTCCTTACCAAGTACGCAAGCAGGCTGATTCCTTGAATCGGCTCGCGTACAATCTCTAGGGGCGGTCAACGCCCAGAATCCCTGTACCGGAGCCTCGTCTGCTCAATCAGTTGCACATCCTTGCCTTCGCGCTCGCCCCCAAGGGGCTGGGCCATTACTGGAAGTCGCACTATCTCGACCAGACCTTCAAGGGCATCTACCAGCTCAACGGCTTCGATCTCTGCCTGTTGATTCCGTACTTTATCGTCATGGTCATCCTGGCGTTCTACGGAATCCACCGCTACCAGCTCGTCTGGCTCTACTACCGCAACAAGAAGAACACCGCGCGCTGGGCCGAGCCCGTCGCGAAGTTCCCTGAAGACGAGCTGCCCTTCGTCACCATCCAGCTCCCTATCTTCAACGAGCAGTTCGTCATCGAGCGCCTGATCGAGGCCTGCTGCCGCCTGGACTATCCGCGCGACCGCTTCGAGATTCAGCTCCTCGACGACTCCACCGACGAGACCACCTCCGTCGCACGCGAGATCGTCGAGCGCTACGCCGCGGGCTTCGACGGGCCGAATCCAATGGCCCCGCAGCCGATCTTCTACCTCCATCGCACGAACCGCTACGGCTATAAGGCCGGAGCGCTCGACGCGGGCCTGAAGGTTGCGCGCGGCGAGTTCGTCGCCATCTTCGACGCCGACTTCGTGCCGCCCGTGAACTGGGTCCACCAGGTCATCCACCACTTCGCCGAGCCCGGCGTCGGCATGGTGCAGACGCGTTGGACGCACCTGAATCGCAACTACAGCTTCCTTACGCAGGTCGAGGCCATCCTGCTCGACGGCCACTTCGTCCTTGAGCACGGCGGCCGCTCGCGCGCGGGCGTCTACTTCAACTTCAACGGCACCGCCGGCATGTGGCGTACCCGCGTCATCGGCGAGGCCGGCGGCTGGCAGCACGACACCCTGACCGAGGACACCGACCTCAGCTATCGCGCGCAGCTTATCGGCTGGAAGTTCAAATACCTGCAGGACGTCGAGTGCCCCGCCGAGTTGCCCATCGAGATGACCGCCTTCAAGACCCAGCAGGCGCGCTGGGCCAAGGGGCTCATCCAGACCGGCAAGAAAATTCTTCCCCGCGTTCTACGATCCGATGCGCCCTTCCACATCAAGCTGGAGGCCTGGTACCACCTCACCGCCAATCTCAGCTATCCGCTCATGATCGTGCTCAGCACGCTGCTGATGCCGGCGATGATCATCCGCAGCTACCAGGGCTGGATCCAGATGATGCTTATCGACTTCCCGCTCTTTATGGCGAGCACGATGAGCGTCTCGAGCTTCTACCTCGTCAGCCAGAAGGAGCTCTTCCCCGGCCGCTGGTACAAGACGTTTCTCTACCTGCCGTGCCTGATGGCGCTCGGCGTCGGCCTGACCATCACCAACACCAAGGCCGTGCTCGAAGCGCTCTTCGGCGTGCAGAGCGCCTTCGCCCGCACGCCGAAGTACAGCGTCCAGAAAAAGGGCGAGAAGAGCCAGGCGCAGAAGTATCGCAAGCGCCTGGGCTGGGTGCCGTGGGTCGAGCTGTCGATCGGATGCTACTTCGTCGTCACGGTCTGGTACGCGGTCACGAGCGAGAACTACTTCACCGTGCCGTTCCTGCTGCTGTTCGTCTTCGGCTACTGGTACACCGGCCTGCTGAGCCTGCTGCAGGGCCGCTTCGAGCGCTCAGGCCGAGCGGACGCGCACGAGAAGCCGTATCCGGTGGGAATTTAGAACAGGTTATCTTCCGCTACCCAACGCCGGCCAGAAATGCTTGTCATCCTGAACGGAGTGAAGGATCTGCTTTCTCTTTCCCGCACGAAGCCACACACCCATCAGAACAGAAATGGCCCAGCGAAGATCGCCGGGCCATTTCTTGTTACGAAGCAGCGGAAGTTAGAAGCGCAGACCGAACTTGATCGGAATGTACGTCGTACGGTGGCTGCTAGCCGGGAAGTAGTTGTAGCCCGTATAAGTGCTGCCAGGGAGAGCAGGCGTACCGTACGGGGGAGTTGATTCGTTCGCCACGGTAATTCCCTGCCGCTGCGAGTTGGCCGTATAGACATACCGCGCCTCGACAAAGAAACGCTCGTTGGCGAAGCGCGACGGCTTGTAGGTGAAGCCGAGGCCGCCGTTGACTCCGATGGCGTTCGAAGTGTAGTGGTCGTAAGTCTCGTTCACCGTGTACTGAAACTCGCAGAGGTAGTCAGCGCAGGCGCTGCCGGGAACCGTGAAATCAGTCACCTTATGGTAGAAACCCACGCCGCCCACGACATACGCGCCAACCGAGCCCGTCGTCGAAAGCGTATACATCGGGTTCAGCGTGAACGACCAGTCGTGAGCGTGTCCGTCGAGTCCCACGCCGGTCACGCCAAAGTAAAGCTCGCTCTCGTTATTGATCGTCTTGCCCTGCAGCCCGAGGTTGTCCCAGTCGAACTGGGCTAGAAGCGCGACGTTCTTGTTGAAGTTGCGTCCAAAGCCGACTTGAAACGCATAGCTCGGGGTGTAATAGGCGTGTGTGTTGCCCACTGGAATCGTGAGTCCAACGCCAGCCTCGCCGGTCCACTTGTTCGAACCATCCGCATTGTGCGAGCCGTCCGAGTAGCGCGGACGACCGTAGCGACGGCGCGGAGGAGGCTGCGTCGCATCGGTCGTCGCCATGAAGGACTCAGCGGCGGACGTCTCCGCGGAGCCTGTGCTGGAGCTATAGGCGATGTCGGAATCGCTCGAAGAGGAGATGGGCGAAAGGTTGAACGCCACGGGGGAGGAAGCATTCAGATAGGACGAAAACGGCGCCGCAGGCTGGCTGGCCGCGACCACCGGCTGCTCGGCGTGCAGGCCAAGCGTGGCCACACCGGCGAACACCGCTAAACCTGCGGCGCGGCGTGCGAAGACAAAAGGGTTGACGACGTTGAGACGAGGAATATGCATCGTGTAAGACTCCCTATGGGTGCTGCCGAATCTATATTCTCTTTCAACCCGAACGTGCGGATCATGTTGTGTTGGACGCGTAAATCCCAAGTTTAGACCACATGGCGTTTTGCCGCCTCATCGGCAGCCCAACCCAAACTTTCGTCATCTCGACCGAAGCGCAGCGGAGTGGAGAGATCCCCGCATTTCTCCTTTGCTTTTCCAATTCAAACTGCGACAATGCCGCCATGCCCGGCAACGGCTACGTCTACATTCTCGCGAGTAGCTTCAAACATCTCTACATCGGCGTCACATCGGAGATAGAGAACCGCATATGGCAGCACAAGAACGCCATCTTTCCGGATAGCTTCACCTCTCGCTACCGGATCGACCAACTCGTCTACCTCGAAACCTACGGCCAGATGACGGCGGCGATTGCTCGTGAAAAGCAATTGAAGCGCTGGTCGAGAATCAAAAAGATCCGCCTGATCGTCGCGGAGAATCCTACATGGCGAGATTTGAGTGAAGACTGGGGCAAGCCCATGAGACTTTACTCCGACCCGAGCCCGCCGCAGGAATAGCTTTCCTTCGCTCAACCCAAAACTCCGTCATCTCGACCGGAGTAGTGGACGGCTTCATCGTCCGCGACGCAGCGGAGAGACCCCCGCATTTCGCTTTTGCTTTCGTTCTTGCTTTTCGCGCGAAGAACAAACAACAACAAAGACGTAATGCGGGGGTCTCTCCGCTCCGCATCGCGATAAAGCCGCGCTGCTACGGTCGAGATGACGAGATGTTGGGTGAAGCAAAAAAACGGCGGACCCGCGTTGGGCCCACCGTTCACTTCAAATAAACAACAATTTAGTGAATGTCGAACTGCTCCGGATGCAGGCTCGGATCGCTCTTCACCAGGATCGTCTTGCCGCACATCTCTTCCATCTCCTGCAGCCAGTGCGTCTGCGGCGACTTCAACTGCTTCACCACCTCGGGATGCACGCGCAGCATCACATCGCCGCGGTCCAGGTGCTTGTGCATCTTGCGCATCTCGACGTAGATGTCGTTGCAGACCGTGATCGGCGACTTGACCATGCCCGTGCCCGCGCAGACGCCGCAGGTCGTCGAAAGCGTCCGCTCCAGCGACTGCTTCACCCGCTTGCGCGTGATCGCCACCAGGCCGAAGTCGTTGAACTGCAATACCTTCGACGGCGCGCGATCCGACTTCAACTCCTCTTCGAGCGCGGCCATCACCTTGTTCCGGTTCTTGCGCTCGTCCATGTCGATGAAGTCGATGATGATGATGCCGCCCAGGTCGCGCAGCCGGATCTGGCGTACGATCTCGGGGATCGCATCCAGGTTCGTCTTCACGATCGTGTCTTCGAGCCGCGCCGTCTTGCCGACGTACTTGCCGGTGTTGATGTCAATGGCGACCAGCGCCTCGGTCTGGTTGATGACGATCGAGCCGCCGGACTTCAGCCATACCTTCGAGCGCAGCGCCTTGTTGATCTCCTCCGTAATGCCGAACTGCTCGAAGAGCGGCGTCTCCTTCGTGTAGAGCTTCACGCGGCGGATCAGCGACGGCTGGAAGCGCTGCAGGAAGCGCAGGACGCGCTCGTACTCGGTCTCCGTGTCGACCCAGATGGCGGAGAAGTTGTCCGTCACCTGGTCGCGCAGGATGCGCTCGATCAGGTTGAGGTCGTGGTAGATCAGCGCCGGCGACTTGCTCGCCTCGGAGCGCGTCTTGATGTCGGCCCACAGGTTCAGCAGGAAGCGCAGGTCGCTGCGCAGCTCCTCTTCGCTTGCTCCAGCAGCGGCCGTGCGGACGATGAATCCACCCGCGGCCTCACCCTTTTCGCTCAGCAGAATCTCCTTCAGCCTGCGGCGCTCGCCATCCGACTCGATCTTGCGCGAGACGCCAGTGTGCGAGACCGTCGGCATGAACACCAGGAACCGGCCCGGCAGCGCGATGTGCGAGGTGATGCGGGCGCCCTTCTTGGCGATGGGCTCCTTCGCGATCTGGCATAGAATCTCCTGGCCCGGCTTCAGCAACTCGCTGATTGCAGGCAGGTTGGTCGATTGCATCGACTGGCGCCCGCCGCCCCGGTGATCGCGCCGGCCACTGTCGCGTCCGCCGCCGTTGCTCCGTTCGCTGCGTTCCTGCGGCTGCGACGGCGCGGCGTTGCTGCGGTCGCCGCGTCCTTCGCGACGGCCACGGTTGCGGCCCTCACGACGGCCCCGGCCCTCCTGGCGTCCGCCCTCGGGACGCGTCGCGCCCTCGGCGACCGGTGCGCCGGCGCCGTCATTTTCCTCACCCGAAAACTCCTCGCCCTCGGCCTCATCCGCGGCATAGCTCTCAGCCTCGGCGTCGTCGAAGTCGTCCACACCCGGCTCGTCGTCGGCCTCTTCGAGCGTGTGGTCCTGATCCTCTTCGAGGAAGTCCTCCTCAAAGTCTTCCTCGTCCTCGTCGGTCTCCTCGTCGATCGACAGGTCGCGCAGCATCGTGCCGAGATCGGCCGCGCCTTCGAGCGTCTCGACCTGCTGTTCGGCCAGCGCCTGCGCCACGCTGCGCGCGTGAACGATGCGGAGATCGGCGTCGTCGTCGGATTCCGACTCGTCGAACTCCTCCATCTCTTCCTCTTCCAGATCTCCCGCGCCCGGCGCAAAGTGCTGAACCGGCGGGACATACGGAGCGGCAATCTCAACGCCGCCCTCGGCGTCGATCTGCTGGGCGACAGCCTCCTCGAAGATCTCATCCTCTTCGACGGCGGTCTCCTGAAGCTCCACAACCGGCGTCTCGGGTTCAGCGAAATGCTCCGCGACAACCTGCTCCTCGATCACAGGCTCCTCGATCACAGGCGCGGCAGACTCCTCGGCTACCTCGTGAGTCACCGGAGCCGCCTCCACGGTCTCGTGAACCGGCTCGGAGATCATCTCGCCCGTAGCCTGGATGCTGGTGATGTCGTGGTGCGCCTCGGTCGCGACCTCCGCAACCGGCTCCGGCGCGAACTCGACCGGCACAAGCTGCTCGTCAGCCTGAATCTCGGCTACCGTCTCGGCGACCGGCTCCGCCTCGGCCACAGGGGCCGACTGGCGGTACTCGCGCGGAGCGACAGGGTCGATCTTGAACGAGACGGACGCCTCGGTCGGCTCATACTCCTGGGGAATCTCGGCGATAGGCGCCTCCGCCTCAACCGCCTCAGGGGCTGCCTCGGCTACCGGTTCGGGCTCGAAGGCAGCGGGCTCGGCGATCGGCTCGAACGGCGCCGCCGCTTCAATCGCGACCTCCGCCGGGACTGCAGCTTCCGCTGACTCTGGAACATATACCGGCTCCGAAACCGGCTCGACGGCAGGCGCTGTCTCAGGCTCCGCAACCGGCGCGGTGAAGTGGCTGACCGGCGCAGGCGCCTGGTGGCTGGCCTGCTCGCGGAACTCGCGCGGCTCACGCGGAGGACGCTGCTCGCGCTGCGGCCGGGACGGATTCTGACCGGACTGCTCCGGCCTGCGCGGACGGATCGTCTCGCCCGGCAGAACCGCGCCGCCATCCCACGCACCGGGAAGGACGAACTCGGTCGAAACCGGCGCGGCAACTACCGTTGCAGCCTCCGGCGCCGGAGCCCCGGAGGCGTCCTTGCGGTACTTTCCGAGCGACTCGCCCGGCAGAATGATCGGCTCGGCAGGCGTCTCGGCATAAACTTCCTGGCCGTAGACCGGCTCGGCGGGTGCGAAGCTGCGCGGCTCGAAGCCACGAGGCGAACGCTGATCGCGATCTCCCTTGCCTCCCTGATTCCGGTCGCGGCGCGGACCACGGTCTCCACGGTCGTTGCGCTCGGGGCGTTCCGAACGCTCGAAGCGCGGAGTCTCGGGCGCGGCGGCCTCAATCACCGGCGGGGCAACTGGCTCCTCGGCTGCGTAAAGGTCGACCGGCTCCGGTGCGATCGGCTGCGCGGCGGCGGCGGGGACGAACCCCTCGCGGCCCGGACCACGGCCTCCACGGCGTCCACGACGACCGCGCCAGCGACGGCTGCCATCAGCGCCCGGGGCGCCCTCGCCTACCTCGTCGGTGTCGACGCGGGTCGGAGGCGGCATGAAGCTGGTCTCTTCGGGAACGAACGGCGCCGGAGCGGCAGGGCGAGCCAGTTGTTCGGGACGGTTCTGCTGCTCGGGCGTGCGGTCGGGACGGTTGCCGCGGTCGCGGCGGTTGCGTCCGCCACGGCGGTTGCCACGGTCGTTCCGCTCCGGACGATCGCCGGATTCATTCTGGCGCGAAGGCGCGGCGGACTCATCGAGGTCCGAGACCGCGGCCTTGAACAGCTCGGCGTCGGTGCGCTCCTGCGTCTTCTCCGGGCGCTCGCCGCGTTCCTGGTTGCGGTCGGGACGTCCGCCCCGGTCGCCGCCGCGATCCCGGCGCTGCTGACCGCCGTCGCGATTGCCGTTCTGGGCGCCTTCCGGACGCGCCGCGCGCTGCCCGTCGCCATTGGCGGAGGCGCCTTCGAAGTCGGCCGAATCGCCCGCTTCTTCCATGAAATCAGTGATATAGAGGAACGCATCACGTTCGAGGCCGATGTCCACGAAGCTCGACTGCATGCCCGGAAGCACACGCGTCACCTTGCCGTTGTAGATGGAGCCGGCAAGCGTGTACTCGTTCTCGCGCTCGTAGTAGATCTCGGTGAGGGCGTCGTTTTCGACGATGGCAAGCCGCGTCTCATGCGGCGTGGAAGAGATGTAAATTTCCTTCGACATGCTCTGTTCTGCTTTCTGCCCGGTTGTGGGCGGCAGGGCAGGCAGAGATCGCGGACGGCGCTAGCAGGATGCTATGCGCGGCCCACCGTGAGTGCGGACATGGATGGAAGTGCGGAAGCTGCAGAGTCGAATGCTGTTACGAGGTGTCGTGGGCTTGCGGACAACCCTGCCTCGGCACGGCCTAAGTTTCTGAAAAGAAACGAGGCGGTGCGTGCGGCGGAACAGGAGAAATCGGCGCTACGGGGGGGAGCTTCCTGCGGAGCATGGCATGCGGAGTTTGTGACCAGTACAACCTCGTGCTGAGGCGGGGCCGTTATCCATCCGGATGCGATCATTCCCAAACCTGTCCGGCCAACGGAGTCGATCTCAGCCTGGCCGGCCTTTATCTAAAGTCTTTATTTCCGCTGCCGGCGCCTGGCGCCAAAGGGAGCGGAGGATGCTGCGAGCAGCTTTTGCTCGCGCTATCTATTTGTAGTATGCACCAGAGACGGTGATTTGGGGAGCCGCACCGAAGGATTTGTAACGCAGCATTCATTTTTGGGCGGTTCCGGAGGACATGCCGTAAGATCGACCCAATCCCGGTTCGAGGTCTCGTCCATGCGTCTCATCCGCGTCTTTGCTCTCGCCGCCGCACTTTGCGCCCCGGCATCTCACGCTCAAACTCCTCTTCCGACGAAACCCGCTGCCCCCGCCTGCGACGGCGTCGTCGTGATGGTCCGAGTCTCCGAGATCACCCCCGGCGGCAGCGCCGAGAAGTTCATGGCTGCCGTCGCGGCGCACCGCGCATGGTTCAAAGCTCACGGCGCACGCGACAACCAGATCGTCGTCGCCCGGATCGAGGACCACGGCGCGTACTCAGGCACGAAGTTCATCACCTATCACATCAACCCACCGGCCACCGAACCCGTGCGCGACGCCGGCTTCGACGCCTTCGTGAAGCTCTACGCCGATACGTCGAAGATCACCGAAAGCTACCGTACCTGCATGCCCGAGACGGTGGTTTCCACCGACCCCACGCCGTGGATGAAGATGTAAAAAGCAAAGCGGATTCCCTGCGGGAATGACAACAAGCAATGCAAAACCGATCAAGACAAAGCTCTCAAGCCTTGTCTTTGATCGGTGTTGTCGGTGCAGATCGGTGTTAAGGAGTTGCAGTTAGTCGATCGAAATCTTCCGCAGCAGCTTGAAGTCCGACAGCATCTTGCCCGTGCCCAGCACGACCGACGCGAGCGGATCGTCGGCGACCGAGACCGGCAGGCCCGTCTCCTCGCGGATGCGCTTGTCGAGGTTCTTGATGAGCGCGCCGCCGCCCGTCAGCACGATGCCGCGGTCTGAGATATCCGCCGAAAGCTCCGGCGGGGTGCGTTCAAGCGCCACGCGGATGCCGTTGATGATCGTCGCAATGCACTCGCCGAGCGCCTCGCGGATCTCCGAATCGTCGATCTGGATCGTCTTCGGCACGCCCTCGATCAGGTTGCGCCCGGTGATCATCTTCGTGATCGGCTTGTCGAGCGGGAAGGCCGAACCGAGCTCCATCTTGATCTGCTCGGCCGTGCGCTCGCCGATCAGCAGGTTGTACTTCCGCTTAATGTAGGTGATGACGGCTTCGTCCATCTGGTTCCCCGCCATACGAACCGACCGGGAATAGACGATACCGGCGAGCGAGATGACCGCGATATCGGTCGTACCGCCGCCGATGTCGACGACCATGTTGCCGCCCGGCTCGGTGATCGGCAGACCGGCGCCGATAGCGGCAACCATCGCCTGTTCGACGAGATGCACCTCGGAGGCCTTGGCCCGATAGGCCGAGTCCATGACGGCGCGCTTTTCCACCTGCGTAATCTCGCTGGGGACGCCGATGACGATGCGCGGATGCACCATCATCTTGCGGTTGTGCGCCTTCTGGATGAAGTAATTGAGCATCTTCTCCGTCTGCTTGAAGTCGGCGATGACGCCATCCTTCATCGGCTTGATGGCGACGATGTTGCCCGGCGTGCGGCCGAGCATCTCCTTGGCCTCCTTGCCGACGGCCTCCACCTCGCCCGTCACCGAGTTGACGGCGATGATGCTCGGCTCATTCACGATGATGCCCTTGTTATGGGCGAAGACCAGCGTATTCGCGGTTCCGAGATCGATGGCGAGGTCGGAAGAAAAGAGGCTGAACAGCGAGCGCATGTTATGCACACGCGAATAACGCATCTGAAAATTGTTCGAAGACATGGGTGAGGCTCTTTCGCTGACTTGGACGCTACATACAGTGTATCCCCCATTGGTAGCACGCGTCTGTGAACCGGAAAAGGCCTGAAGCAATCGCAAACAACCGCAAAAAACCGAACCCACACCCGCACGCAACGGCTTCCGACGCGGTGAATCGCCGCGCACGGACCCGTAACTAACCCAGTACCTTTGTGCGCGTGGACGGTCTAAACTATAGGGAGAGGACACTGCCTCACTGCAACAAGGCTCGATCGTGTTTAAGGACATGGTTTCGGCCATGTCCTTAGGCGGTGCGACACACCCAGACACGCAGCGGACGACATCCATGGAAACTACCCCACAAAGCGCCGGCGGCATCGACCGCGAAGAGAAGCTGGCCCCCGGCAAGCTGCACGCGGCGCAGTATGTCGTGGTGGCGATTCTGGGCATTCTGCTGGTCGGCCTGTGGCGCCTGCAGGTGCTGGGCGCGGAGAACTACAAGTCGCTCGCCGAGGCTAACCGCATCCGCAAGGTGCCGGTGCTCGCCCCGCGCGGCAAGATCTTCGACCGCGAAGGCCGCATCATCGTGGACAACTACCCGTCCACCTCCTGCTACATCCTGCGCGAGCAGATCCGCGACGCCGATGTCGAGCTGCCCATGATCGCCGCCGGCCTGCACATTCCGATCGAGCAGATTCAGGCTGTGCTGAAGCGCTACCAGGGCAACGCCAAGTATCAACCCATCCCCATCAAGCTGGACATCACGCCGGACGAGCAGGCCTTCGTCGAGGCGCACCGCAACGAGCTGCCCGAGCTGGAGACGCAGGACGAGCAGCGCCGCCTCTATCCGCGCGACGGCTTTGCCGCCCACCTGATCGGCTACGTCGGCGAGGTGTCGGAGCAGATGCTTGCCAACGACGACCGCTACGCGCTCTACTCCCCCGGCGACGTCGTCGGCCGGTCCGGCGTCGAGGCCACCTACGACGCCGTGCTGCGCGGCACCGACGGCTCCCGCGACATCATCGTCAACTCGCACGGCAAGGAGGTCGGCCACCTGGGGCAGGAGCTCGCCGTACCCGGGCAGGATCTGAAGCTGACCATCGACCTGGACCTGCAGAAGGTCGCCGAGCGCGCGCTCGATGGCAAGACCGGCGCTATCGTCGCCATGGACCCGCATACGGGCGAGATTCTCGCCATGGTCTCGCGGCCGACGTTCGATCCGAACCAGTTCTCCGTCCGCCTGACCCACAGCTACTGGACCTCGATCCTGAACAACCCCGACCATCCGCTGCTGAACAAGGCGATCCAGGCCCAGCTTGCGCCGGGTTCGACCTTCAAGATCATCATGTCGGTCGCCGGCCTGCAGGAGGGCGCGGCGCAGGACATGCGCGTGAACTGCCAGGGCGGCGCCAGCTTCTACGGTCACTTCTACGGCTGCGACGCGCACCACGGCGGCGTGGACATCCACAACGCCATCCCGCTCTCCTGCGATACCTATTACTACACGCTCGCCAACCGCCTCGGCATCGACACTATCGCGCGTTATGCGAACTCGGTCGGCCTGGGCGTACGCACCGGCATCGACCTGCCCGACGAGGTCGTCGGCACCGTGCCCTCGACCCAGTGGAAGCTCAAGACGCAGCACGCCAAGTGGTTCGCCGGCGAGACGATCTCGGTCGGCATCGGCCAGGGCGCGGTCACGGCGACGCCGATCCAACTGGCGCGCGCGCTGAGCGGCATCGCCTCCGGCGGCGTCCTGCGGCGTCCGCATGTCGTCATGCCCGGCCAGATCGACCCGCGGACGACCCAGTCGATCCTCGAAAACTTCCCTGGCTCCGGCGACAAGACCATTCAGCTCAGCCCCGAAAACTGGCAGACCATCACCGACGGCATGGCCGCCGTCACCGCCACGGGAACGGCCGCCGCGGCGCACCTCGAAGGCATCGACTTCGCCGGCAAGACCGGAACCGCACAGGTGATCGGCCACGACGCGCTGGCCCGCACGAACAAGGGTCATAACACGCTGCCGAACGCATGGTTCGTCGGCATGACGCCGCGCCGCAATCCGGACATCGTCGTTGCCGTCCTCTGGGAGCACGGCAACTGGGGCAACAACTCCGCCAAACTGGCGTCCCAGATCATCGACGCCTTCGTGACCAAGCAGAGGAAGAAGGACAACAACCTGCGCATCGCCGAGACGCCGAAACCCGCGCCGCAGCCTGCCGCACCGGGCGCGGAGCCCCAGCCGGCCGACGTTCCAGCCAGGCTGACGCCAACTTCGTACAGTCACTAGAGCGACCTGCCGACAGGAAGCCGGCTGCCACAAATGATTGTCATCCTGAGCTTCGCGAAGGATCACAATCATTTTGCTCGCGCCCGTCTAAACTGGAAGACAGCACACATGCGCTTCTCTTCCTTCCGCGACTTCGACTGGGTTCTTCTGGGCTTCGTGCTCCTGCTTTCGCTTGTCAGCGTGCTGGAGATCCGCTCCGCCACGGCCATGACGAAGTTTCATGGCTTCGACCACAAGCAGCTTGGCTTCCTGGCCATCGGCATCGTGCTGATGTTCCTTATCTCGCTGATCGACTATCACCGGCTGGTCGACATCGCGCCCTGGGCCTACGGCGTCGGCATCGTCTCGCTCGTCGCCGTGCGGTTTGTCGGGACGAAGGTGCTGGGCGCGCGCCGCTGGATTCGCCTCGGCCCCATCCACTTTCAACCATCCGAATGGATGAAGCTCGTCCTCATCCTCGTCGTCGCGCGCTTCTTCTGGTCCCGCGCCGGGCGCGAACTCGCCTGGACGGACATCTTCAAGGCCTTCGCGCTCGTCGGCGTGCCGCTGCTGATGGTGCTCAAACAGCCCGACCTCGGCACCTCGCTCACCTATGTTCCGGTGCTGATCGTCGGCCTGTTCCTCGGCGGCATCGACTGGCGCAAGGCGTGCATTCTGCTGCTTGCGTTCGCGCTGATCGGCGGCGGCATTCTGAAGTCCGGCAAGGTGTTGAAGGCCTACCAGGTGCAGCGGCTCACCAGCTTCATGAACCCCGACGACGACCCGCGCGGCTCCGGCTACCAGATTCGCCAGTCGCTGATCGCAGTCGGCTCCGGCGGCATCTGGGGCAAGGGCGCGAACAAGGGCACGCAGACCCAGGGCGACTTTCTGCCCATCCCCTACACCGACTTCATCTTCGCCGCGCTGTGCGAGGAGCACGGCTTCGTCGGCGCGCTGGTCGTGCTGATGCTTTACTTCCTCATCCTGATGCGGCTCATTCAGAATGCGCAGACCGCGTCGGACCTGCCCGGCACATTCATCATCATGGGCGTCACCGGAGTCATCGTCTTCCAGATCGCGGTGAACGTCGGCATGGTCGTCGGCATCATGCCGGTCACGGGCATCCCGCTGCCGCTGCTCAGCTACGGCGGTTCGTCGGTGCTGTTCACCTTTCTGGCGCTGGGAATCGTGATGAACATCCGCATGCGGCGGTTTGTGAACTAGTCCGCAGCCGGCAGCGGCCGCATCTCCTCCGGCAGAGCCGCCGCGATCGCCTCATGCACGGCGCGCATCAGATCCTCGCGCGACCGGTATTCGCCAGGCTCGATCGGCGCCAGAAACCTCACCGTCGCCAACCCCGGCGTAATCGCCGCGCTGCCCTTGCGCATCATCGTCTGCGTACCCGCGATGGCGATGGGCACGATGGGCGCGCCGGTCTGCTGCGCCAGGAAGAACGGGCCCTTCTTGAAGCTCGATAGGCGCCCGTCCTTCGAGCGCGTGCCCTCGGCGAAGACCAGGATATGCAGCCCGGACTTCAGTGCGTCCGCCGCCGCGACCACCGACGCCTGCGCCTCCGCCCGGCTGCCGCCACGGCCCACCGGCACGTACTTGCCGATACGCATCGCCGTCCCCAGGATCGGGATCTTCATCAACTCCTTCTTCAGCAGCACCGACGACATGCCCGGCAGCGACGGCAGCAGCACCGGCGGGTCCAGGTTCGAGACGTGGTTGCACATGAAGATGCAGGGCCGGCCCTCCGGCAGCAGCTCCAGACCGGAGGCCTCGACGCGAATCCCCGCCGCGCGCACACCCGCGGCCACAATCCACATGGTGACCCGGTAAAGCGGCCGGATATCGCCAGACAAAACGGTATACGGGATGCCGACAAGCCCAGTCGGGATGCCGAAGAACAGGTAGACGAAGAGCAGCTTGAAGGTCGCAAACATTCCGCTTACCAGACTATCGCAACGCGCTTCGGCTTTTCTTGTTGGTCATTCCCAAAGGGAATCTGCTTCTTCCGTACCCGGCACAGGGTGAGACGCCCAGACTATGCAGTGACCTGTTCCAGCGCCGCCGGCAGCTTGTGGTAGATATCCCCAAAGCCGCCATTCGAAAGAATCGCCACGACATCCCCCGCCGCCAGACGCGGCGCAATCGAGGCGACAATCGCATCGGCGTCGGCGCAAAGCTCCGCCGGCGTTCCACCCTCGTTCAGCCGGGCGACGACGTTCTCCGGCGCCAGCCGCTCGTGGACCGGAATATTCTCCGATTTGAAGACGCCCGCCAGCACCACATGATCCGCCAGCGAGAGGCTCTCGACCAGCGCCTCCTCGAAGACATTGCGGCGCAGCGTGTTCGAACGCGGCTCCAGCACCGCCCACAGCCGGCGTCCGGGATAGGCGTTGCGCAGCGCGCGCAGCGTCTCGCGGATCGCCGTGGGATGATGCGCGAAGTCGTCGATCACGGTCACGCCGCCGACCTCAGCCCGCACCTCGAGCCGCCGCTTCACGCTGCGGAAGCTCGCCAGCGCCTCGACGATCGCGGCGACCGGAACGCCCTGCCCCGCGGCCAGCGCGGCGGCGGCGGTCGCGTTCAGCGCGTTGTGCTCGCCCGCCATCGGCAGGGTCAGGTCGGCGAAGTGCTCGCCCGCGCGCAGAACGGTCCAGCGCGTGCCATGCGCGTCGTGCGTCATGCCCGTCACGCGCCAGTGCGAGGACGGCGCAAAGCCGTACCGTTCCACGGCGCAGAAGGCTTTTGCAACGCACTCGGTTACATTCTCCGCGCCATCGAAGGCGACGATGCGACCGCGACGCGGGATCAGATTGACGAAGCGCTTGAAGGCCGTCTTCACCGCCTTCAGATCCTCGTAGATGTCGGCGTGGTCGAACTCCACATGCGTCAGAATCGCGGCGTCCGGGAAGTAGTGCAGGAACTTCGGCCCTTTGTCAAAAAAGGCCGTGTCGTACTCGTCGCCTTCGAGCAGGAAGGGCCGCGTGGGCCGCACGTGGAAGCTCGTGCCAAAGTTCTCCGCCACGCCGCCGATCAGGAACGACGGCGCAAGCGCCGCATCCGTGCGCGAGGCGACCTCGTAGATCCACGCGAGCATGCTGGTCGTCGTCGTCTTGCCATGCGTGCCCGCGACGACCAGCGACTCGCGTCCGACCAGGAACTCGTCGTGCAGGATCGCCGCCATCGAGCAGAACGGGATGCGCGTGTCGAGCACGTATTCCAGCTCGACATTGCCGCGCGAGATGGCGTTGCCGACGACGACAAGGTCGGGCCGCTGCGCGAGGTTGGCCTCGGCGTACGGCTCATGGACTGGAATCTTCATCGCCGCGAGCTGGTCGCTCATGGGCGGATAGGCAGCGGCGTCCGAGCCGGTGACGCGGTGTCCCTGTGCCTGCAGCATGCCGGCGAGCGACGCCATGGCGGTGCCGCAGATGCCGATCAGATGAATGTGTTTGCTTTGCATTTGGCCCTCAGCGCTATGTACAGCCTAGCCCTCGGTGGCCGCTTCGAGAAAGTGCATGCGCGGGTTCCCCGCATCGGTCAGGTCCAGCCGCGCGCGGATGCCAAGCGGCATGGTGATGTTCGGCGCGCTCACATGACCCGAACGCAGCCCGATGGCGATTGGCCCGGCAAAGTCGCGCAGCGCATGCATCAGCGCGCCTTCCAGCAGCTCTTCCTCGGCCGGCGACGAGACGCACTGCGCCATGTCGCCGAAGACGACGCCCGTCACGCCCTCGAGCATCCCGGCCAGCCTCAGGTGCAGCAGCATCCGGTCCCACTGATAGGGCTTCGTGCCCACCTCTTCAAGGAAGAGGATGCCGCCCTCGGCGCGCGGCCCATACGGCGTGCCCAGACCCTCGGCGAAGATCGACAGGCAGCCGCCGTGTACCTGCCCCTCGGCCAGTCCCGGACGCAGCACGCGCAGGCCGTCAGCCGCGCCCAGCGACCACTCGGCATCGCCGTCGAAGACATGGCGCCAGCTCCGCATCTCGCCGCCGTTCTCGCGCGAGAAGTCCGCCGCCACCATCGGCGCGTAGAAGCTGACGAGTTGCGCCTCGTTGCACAGCCACATGTGGATCGAGGTGTGGTCGCTGTAGCCCAGAAAAGCCTTTGGATTTGCCCGGATGAGCGCCGCATCGAGATGCGGCAGAAGCTCAGCCGAACCCCAGCCGCCGCGCGTGCAGAGGATGCCGTCGATGGCTGGATCGGCAAACGCCGCGTGCAGATCGCGCAGCCGCTCCTCCACCGTGCCCGCGTAGTAGAGCGGACCTTTCTGTAACGCCGACGGATACAGAACCGTCTTATACCCCAGTGCATGCAGGGCTTCGAGCCCACGCGCCACCAGCTCCGGCCTCGGCGTGCTTGCGGGCGAGACCACCGCGAGCGTACTACCGGGCTTCAAGGTCTTCGGCTTCGTCAACGCAGTCACAGGCCCCAGGCCTCGCCGATGCAGACGATCTCCGCCGGTCCGGTCAGCCGCATCTCCTGGTCGTTCGCCGGCCATACGATCTGCTGCGGACCGCCCTGCGCAATGGCCGTCAGCTCACGCGATGCGCCGCGCAGCGCAATCGCCGCAGTCGAAGAAGCGCATGTGCCCGTGCCCGACGAGGTCGTCGGTCCGCAGCCGCGCTCGAAGATGCGAAACTCGATCTCCTCCGGGCGGTTGACGCGGACGAACTCGACGTTCGTCCCATGCGGAAAGAGCGGGCTGACGCTGATCTTCGCGCCCAGCTGCTGCCAGCTCAGGCCATGCGCGCTGAAGTCCTCCGTCTCCGTAAAGAGCACGAAGTGCGGGTTGCCGACGTTCACCATCGCGCCCGGAACCTCGCCCACGCCGGGGATGACGATGGTGCGCTGCATCACGCGCGGGATGCCCATGCCGCTCTCGATCAGGTACAGCGGATCGGTTGCGTCGATCACCTTGCAGGTGCGCAGGCCGCCATGCGTGCCCAGCGTCAGCTCCGTGATGCCCTCGCTCTTGGCCAGCCACGCGGCGACACAGCGCGTGCCGTTGCCCGAGAGCTCCGCCTCGCTCCCATCGGCGTTGAAGAGTCGCAGGAAGAAGTTATCGTACGAGCGGCGTTCGAGGAACTCGATGCCATCTGCGCCGATGCTGGTGTTGCGCGAGCAGAGCTTCTTCGCCAGCTCGGCGTGATTGCGGCTCGCGACCGTCTCTTCGAGGATCAAAAAATCGTTACCGCAGGCGTGCACTTTTACAAAAGAAATCATTGCTTCCGTCCCGTTTCTTTCCAACGATTCAAACGACAGTGCTTTGCTTAAGGGCACGGCTTCAGCCGTGCTACCGTCCGCCGTTCGCAGCGCGGCTTCAGCCGCTGAGGTACGCCTTTTCTTCTGCGGCGACCGAAGCGAAACCGTACCCCAGCGGCTAAAGCCGGACACGTGGCGGGCGATGCGGCATGGCTGAAGCCATGCCGTTAACCAAGCCACCGAGGGCAGTCTTGTGTGCGTTGCGTATATAGCTTTCTGCTTCGATTCTAGTCCTGTTCTGTATCCGCGAAGGCGACGACCTGGTCCGTGTCGTCGCTCGCTCGCAGCGCGGCCAGCAGATCCGCGTGTCTATGTCGATTCACCGTGACCACGAAGGTCACGCGCTCGAAGCCCGGCAGGCTGTCTCGCTCGATGACGTTCATCCGGTAGCCGGCGTGATCCATCACCCTAAGAATAGCCCGGTACATCTGCCCCGCGTCCGTGCCGCGCACCTCGTAGAGCAGCGGATAGCGCTTCCACTTCATCCCGCCTTCGAGCATGCCGATGAACTGTAGCGCGATCAGCACGATCAACGTCGCCAGTCCCGCCTCGATATACAGGCCCGCGCCGCATGCCATGCCGATCGACGCAACCACAAACACCGTCGCCGCGCTCGTCAGCCCCAGCACCCGGCTGCGCGTATGCAGGATCAACCCCGCACCCAGAAAGCCGATGCCCTGCACGATGTTCGAGGCGATCTGCGCATGGTTCCCACCTTCGCCGGCAATCAGGGGCGAGAGCATGGTGAAGCACGCGCAGCCCAGGCAGAGCAGCATGTTCGTCCGCAGACCGGACGCCTTGTGCCGCGCCTCGCGCTCCAGCCCGATCACGCCGCCGCACAGACACGCCGTCAGCAGCTTCGCCGCCGTGCCGGGCGAGAGGTGCATCTGGTCGAGTTGGCTGAAATGAAAGTTCGAGGGCAGAATCATGCTGGCTGCGATCCTAAACTACTTGCCGTACTTATCCGACTTATAAATCCGCGCGCAGGTCTGGCCCTGGGTGCAAAGCACCATGGTCTCGGTCAGCCCCCCGGGATGATCCTTCACGGCCTTCGCAACCGGTCCATCCGTGAACGCGATGACGAACGCCGCTTTGCCCGCGGGGTCGGCCAGCGCGGCCGACCAGCTATCCCAGTCCGTCTCGTTGATCGTGCGACGCAGCGGGATGCCCGCCTGCTGCAGCGCGCCGATGTGGTCGGACTCCTGCATCAGGATCGGCACCGCCGGCGGCAGCGCGACCAGCTGGTCGGCCAGCGAACGCTCGAACGCCATGCGCGTGATCGAGTTCACCATCGCCTCCTTCAACACCAGCGGCGTCGCGTGAATCATGCCGATGGCGTTGAGCGCGATGAAGCCCATCGCCAGCGGAGGCATCAGACGCGCGACCAGCGGCTGCGCCAGGTTGAACCGCTCCTGCAGCCACTCCACCGCAAAGACGCCGAAGAGCGCCAGCGCGGGCAGCATCTCCATGCCGTAGCGCGAGTTGTAATACGCATGCGGATAGAGCTGCGGAATGAAGATCGGCACCGAGCCATACGACACCGAGTACACATAAAACGGCAGCGGCAGCCACAGCAGCAGAGAGCCCATCTCGACCTTGTCGCGCAGCGTCCTGTAGAGACCCGCGACCGCCGCAACCATCGCGGCGAAGCCAAGCTCCCACCACACCGCATCCACCTGCGCGGTGCGCGTGTAGAAGACCAGCGCCTTGAACGGATGATGCCAGCCCCAGTAATGCTGCGAGCCCGGCGGCGAGGTCTTCCTGTCGATCGCCACGGCCGAGTAAGGCCCACGCATGAAGTCCAGCCAGTCGTGGAAGTAGTGCTGGTTGTACCAGAACCAGGCGAGCGGACCGGCAACCGTCAGCAGCGTGAACGTCGCGAACGACCGCGTGTAGCGCGAGAACTGTCCGCTGCGCGCAAGCTGGATCGCCAGCACCAGCCACACGGCCGCGGCGAGGATCCAGCCGTCGTAGCGCGTCATCACCGCAAAGAGATTGAGGATGCCGAGGAAGACGAACCGGCGCGCGACCAGCTTCTCCGCGCCGGCCTTCAAGGCCGCGATGCACTCGAGCGTCAGCAGCACGATCCAGATCAGCAGCGCGAGGAACAGCGGCTCCGTCATCGCGGTCGTCGCAAGATAGAGCAGGTTCGGGTTCGTCGCGTAGAAGCCCGTCGCGATCAACGACCAGCGGCCCGTCATCATGCGGCGGCAAAGCCGGTAGAAGCCCATGACGCCGAGGATGTAGCAGAGCAGCGAAGGCCATGCGCCGGCCATGCCCGTCTGCCACCACTCCATGCGCCCGATGAAGGGCGTCATCAGCAGATGCGGCAGCGGCAGCCATACGCCGCCAAGCTGCTGCAGGCCGGGGTTGCGCGAGTCGACGATGCGGCGAGCCGTGCCGAGATGAGCGACAGCGTCGCCATACATCAACATGTAACCGTGGATGGAGCTTATCCAGAGCGCGATGAAGCCCAGCGCCAGCGCCGCGAGGCCGACCGGCATCGTCTCCTCGCGGCTCGCGGGACGCACCGCATCGGTCGTGCCCGCGATCAGACCCGCCATCAGCCGGCCGCGGGTCGAGACCCGCCCAGGCCTACGCGCCGGCATCGGCTGCGTTTCCAGCGCCATTCGAAACCAGGTCCAAATGCGAGATCTCGACGAAGAGGTTGAAGCGCTCCTCGATCTCCTCGCGCGTCACACTCTGCAGCCGCTCCGTGCCGAAGCGCTCCACCGCGAACGAACCCATCACGCCGCCATAGAACAGTGCGCGGCGGAAGACCTCGGGCGTCAGCTTCGGCTGCGAGGCGAGGTAGCCGTAGAAGCCGCCGGCGAACGAATCGCCCGCTCCGGTGGGGTCGACCACCTCGGCCAGCGGCAGCGCCGGCGCGCGGAACGGCTTGGCGACGGAGTCGGCGCCCGGAAACGACCGGTCGCAGAAGAAGCTCGTCGCGCCGTACTCGCCATGCTTGATCACCAGCGCCTTCGGCCCCAGCGCCAGCACGCCCGCCGCCGCGCGGACGATGTTCGTCTCGCCCGAGAGCATGCGCGCCTCGGTGTCGTTGATCAACAGCACGTCGAGCATCTTCAGCACCACGGCCAGATTCGCCGCATGATCCGCGATCCAGTAGTTCATCGTGTCGCCGCAGACCAGCTTCACATCCGGCATCTGGCTGCGCACCTGCGCCTGCAGCACCGGGTCGATGTTCGCGAGGAAGAGGAACTCGCTGTCCTTGTACGCATCGGGAATCTTTGGCGAGAACGTCGCGAAGACGTTCAGGTCCGTGCCCAGCGTCTTCGCCTCGTTCATGGCGCCGCCATAGGCTCCGGTCCAGTGGAAGCTGAGCCCCGGCGCGCGCTCGATGCCGCGCGTGTCGATGCCGCGATTGGTCAGCACCGCCTCATGCTCGGGCAGAAAATCCTCGCCCACGACGCCGATCACACGCACGTCGGTAAAGTAGCTGGCGGCCAGCGCAAAGTGCGTGGCGGCGCCACCCAGACAGCGCTCGCGCCTGCCATGCGGCGTCTCGATCGTATCGAACGCCACCGAACCTACAACCAGAATCGACATCTTTTCTCCTCGAAAGCTGCTGCCAGCCTTTGCTTCTAGGTAGGCCAAGGCTTCAGCCTTGGCATCAAAACCCAGCGATAACGCGGGGCTTTAGCCCCTGGGGTATGCTCTCTTCACCGTTACAGGTACTTCCCGATCAGCAGGTCCAGCTTCTCGCGCGTCGCCGCCGGAATCTTCGTCTTGTCCGTCATAATCGCGTACTTGAGAACATCCGAGAACGGGCTCTTGCCGCCCGGCGCGGGCAGCGCCGCGACCGCCGCGCGCACGACCTTGCCGGCGTTCGCGGAGTTCTGGTGCATCACCGCGATCACCTGCTCGACCGTCACATCGTCGTGGCCCTCGCGCCAGCAGTCGTAGTCGGTCACCATGGCGAGCGTCGCATAGCTCATCTCCGCCTCGCGGGCCAGCTTCGCCTCCTGCAGGTTGGTCATGCCGATCACGTCCGCGCCCCAGCTCCGGTAGAGGTTCGACTCCGCGCGCGTCGAGAACTGCGGACCTTCCATGCAGACGTACGTGCCGCCCCGCTTGCCGACGACGCCCACCTCCTCGCACGCCTTCGCAAAGGCCTCCGCGACGACCGAACAGATGGGATCGCCGAAGCCGACATGCGCGACGATGCCGTCGCCGAAGAACGTCCCCTGGCGGGCAAACGTGCGGTCGATGAACTGGTCGGGAATGACGAAGTCGGTCGGCTTATGCTCTTCCTTGAGCGATCCGACAGCCGAGACCGAAAGGATGTACTCGACACCCAACTGCTTCATCCCGTGGATGTTCGCGCGAAAGTTCAGCTCGCTCGGCAGGATGCGGTGCCCGCGCCCGTGACGGGCCAGAAACGCCACCGGCCGACCGTCGAGTTCGCCCACCATATACGCATCGGATGGCGCGCCGAAGGGCGTCTCGATGACCTGTTCGCGCAGCCCCGTCAGCCCAGGCATCGCATACAACCCGCTGCCCCCGATGATTCCAATCTCAACCTTCTGCACGCCGCCGCTCCTTATGTCCCTCTGTATCCCGCTGAACTGTCTCGCTGGCCCCTCGCAAAACGCTCGTCATCCTGAACGCAGTGAAGGACCCCCGTATTTCGTCTTTGCTGTTGCCCGTTCTCAGGCTCAGCGCCACTTCAAAGTATATCGGGCCGGCTACGGAACATGGGTCGCCACCTTCATCACGCCATAGCTGGCGAAGCTGCGCACCAGCCCAAGCGCCGGATCGTGCAGCGTTGGCGCATCGAGTTGCACCGACTGCACCCGCCCGGTCGGCTGCACGGCCTGCACACTATCCCGCAGCCTGCGCGCCGTCGCCAGCGGAAAGCCCTCCGACACAAACACCGTCGCCCCGGTGATCGAGAGCAGCACGTCGCCCTCGTCGGTCGTGTAGACCTCCTCGTCGTCGCCGATGTCGTCGCTCTTCTCGTCCTTCGGCCGCCGCACGACATGCCCGTACTTCCGCGCCAGCTCCGACCCATATACGTGCAGGAACGACCGCGCCGAGTCCGGCTCCTTCCACTTCGAGAAGTACATCAGCCCGATCGACGAGGTCTTCAGCTTCTCTTCCGCCGACGCACTGCGTTTCTGCGCCGCGTAGTAGATGCCGCCCGCCCACTGCGGCGACAGCGCCACCGCCATCTGCCGTCCGCCGAAGAGCTCCGTCATGATCTGCACGTCCAGCTCGCCCATCACGCCCATGTCGTACGGCGCCCAGTCCGCGTCCAGCAACCCGTGGACGTCGGGCAGCGGCAGCACCGGAACCGGAACCTTCGCGATGTACGCCGAAGGGTGGATGATCTCGAAGCTCGAACCTGGCGGACGATCCAGCGCCCCGGCAAACGCCATATCCTTGCCACCCTTCAGCAGCAGTTGCTGCTCGAAGTTCAGCCCATCGCTGTACGGGAAGGTTAAAGACCGCTGCAGCAGCAACGGCGCGCGCGCCATCACGGGCGAGCCGCTCGTGTCCGCCGCCATGTCGCGCATCTTCGCGCCCATCTCGGGCATATCGGCCAGCGTCTTGCCGCTCGTGCGCAGGGTGTAGTCGATGAAGACGACCATCGCCTGACCCTCGGTCACGGCCTGCCGTGCGGTCTCAAGCTCGTCTACCTGCAGCCGGCGGTTATCCTCGCCGACGTTCTTCGAGCCCTGCACCGGCGAGGCCGACCACTTTTCCAGCCCCACCTTCTGATCCTGCAGCGCGTGCGTCAGCTCATGCGCCAGCACCGGCTTCTGCTCGTCCGCGGCGACGTAGTCCAGCAGGTTGACGGTCTTCGTCTTCTCGTCGTAAAAACCAGCCACCTGCTCCGTCAGCAGGCTCAGCATGAAAGGCTGCAGGTGAAAGTCGTGATCCAGCAGACCGAACTTCTTCAGCACGATCTCCGAGTTTTCAAGCCGCTTCGCGCTCTCGTCCTCGCTGAACTTCTTCGTCAGGTAGTGGATCACCTGGTCGCGCGAGACCAGAGTACGCTTCACCTTGTGCAGCACCGGCAGCTTCGTATCGGTACTGGCGAAGGAGAGGATGTCGTCGACCGAGTTGAAGAGGTCCTTGACCTGCTCCTTGCTCATCGTCGTCGGAGCCTTCTCCGGCGCAGCCACCGTTCCCTGCGCCCATGACCCCGCCGTCAGCAGACAATACGCCACCCCGACGGCCGCCGCCGGCCTACGCCCCCACACCCGTCCCAACGCCAAATGAATCCTCCACCCAATCGCTATAATCAAGTGTACGCAGAGTTTGTGCGGACACTGGCGATGACTTTGACGACACATACGGATGTACCGGTTACAGGCCTTCAATCCAGGCTCGAAGCGCTGCTCCACGGCGCTGGCATTGCGCCACTTACGGCGACGGGCTGGCTTCGCATCACCGGCGAAGACCGCGTCCGCTGGCTGAACGGCATGGTGACGAACTCCATCCAAAGCCTGAAGCCGGGCGAAGGCTGCTACAACTTCATCCTCAGCGCGCAAGGACGCATCCAGGGCGACGGCACTGCGTTTGAGACGCCGTCGGCGCTCCTGCTCGAAACCGACCGCGAACGCCTGCCCGCGCTGATGACGCTGCTCGACCGCTTCATCATCATGGACGACGTGGAGTTGCACGACGTCAGCGCCACCCAGATCGGCTACGCGCTGGCCGGGCCGAACGCCCCCGCGCTGCTCGCCGAGATTATCTCCGACGAGTCAGGCGCGGAGCCCTTCGACTTCGAGGCCTGGGTTCAGCAGCCGGCGCCAAAGCTCATCCACACCACCTGGCAGTCGGCCAGGCTGACGGTCGTCCACCAGCACAGCCCGCTGGTCCCACGCTACGAGCTCTGGATCGACGCCGACGACCCCACCGAAGCCGAAGCGCTCGCCGCCGCGCTTGAAGCCGAAGGCGCCGCGACCTGTACCGCCGAAGATCTCGAAGACCTGCGCATCCTCGAAGGCACGCCGCTCTACGGCACGGACATCCGTGACAAGGAACTGCCGCAGGAGACCGCCCAGACCCGCGCCCTGCACTTCGCCAAAGGCTGCTATCTTGGGCAGGAGATCGTCGAGCGCATCCGCTCGCGCGGCGCCGTCCACAGGACTTTTTCCGGGTTCACCCTGACCGGGGAACTCCCCGCAACCGGCACGATTCTCGAAGCCGAAGGCAAGCCCGTCGGCGAGATCACCAGCGCCGCCTCCATCGGCGGACAGACCTGCGCGCTGGGCTACATCCGCCGCGAAGCCCTCGAACGCAGCCTGCCCCTCGCCTATCCCGGCGGCGCCGCCACCCCATCTGTATTACCCTTCCGCGCATCCTAACGCGGAGCACACAGCCCAGGAAAGAGTTCAAATGCCAGAGCAGAACAAGCCCTTCGTCATCACCGACCGCCGCAAGTTCACCGCCGACGGCACCCCGCGTCCCGACGCCGACCCTACGCCCGAACGCGAGCGTCCCGTCGCCGTCGTTCCGGAGCCAGCTCCCGAACCCGTGGCCGCTGCCCCTGAACCGCCGCCGGCGCCGGAACCCCAGGCCGCCGAAGACCCCAACGATCCCGGCATGCCGCCGCCCCCCACACCAGAGCAGATGGAGCAGTCCCGCCTCGCCTACCAGTCCACGGCCGAGCGCATCGACATCGCCATCCGCTCCGCCAACCCCGGCATGGACCACCCGCCGGCCATGAGCTTCGACCAGATCGTCCAGTCGGTCTACATGCAGGCCATCCTGCAGCTCGGCGGCGGCGCGCAGCAGGGCGAACAGCCGCAGGTCGATCTGCTCGGCGCGCGCCAGAGCATCGACATGCTCGGCATCCTGGCTGAAAAGTGCGCCGGCAACCTCAGCGCCCAGGAAGATCTCCTGCTCAACTCCGCCATCTTCGAGCTGCGCCTGGCCTTCCTTGAGATCACGCAGGCGCTTGCCCGCTCCGCCCAGGCCCGCGCCGGCGCACCGGGCGCACCGGCAGGCGGCCCGCCGCCCCGCCCCAGCATCGTCCGGTAGGAGTCTGGAACCGTTTTGTTAAGGGCACGGCTTCAGCCGTGCCGGAAACATCATCCGAGGCAGGCGGCTAAAGCCATGCCCTTAACAAAGCGAACCAGCCTGAAGGAGAACGAACCGAAGCAATGCAGGCGACCCTCACCTTCCTCGGCACCGGCACCTCCATGGGCGTACCCACGCTGGGCTGCGACTGCGAGGTCTGCAACTCGGCCGTCTCGCCGGACGGCGACCGGCGCAACCGCCGCACCCGCGCCTCGCTCCGCCTCGCGTATAACGACCGCACCGTCCTGATCGACACCGGCCCGGACTTCCACGCGCAGGCCGTCCGCGAGCGCATCCGCCGCGTCGACGCCGTCCTCTACACCCACCCCCACGCCGACCACATCCTCGGCTTCGACGACCTGCGCCCGCTCAGCTTCCACAACCCCGGCAACCTGCCCCTCTACGCCGACGACAACACCGCCTCGGTCATCGAAAGCGTCTTCGAGTACACCTTCAACAAGGCGAACCGCTACCCCACCAGCGCCCGTGTCGACCTGCACCGTATCGGCGCCGATCCCGGCGCGCACGTCGAGCTCTTCGGCGCGGACTTTCGCCGCATCCCCGTCACCCACGGCCGGACGACCATCACCGGCTACCGCTTCGGCGCGGCCGCCTACCTGACCGACATGTCCGACATCCCCGCCGAGAGCCTGCCGCTGCTCGAAGACCTCGACATTCTCATCCTCGACGCGCTGCGCCACGAGCCGCACTACAGCCACTCGCACCTGGAAAAGTCCATCGCCTACGTCGAGCGGCTGAAGCCCCGCCGAGCCTACTTCACCCACATGGGCCACACCCTCGACCACGCCGCCACCGAAGCGACCCTGCCGCCGCACATCCGCCTCGCCTACGACGGCCTGCAGCTCGACTTCGAGATCGCGACCCCATCGGAGCAACAACCGTGACGATCTCCAAGCGTGGCCTGCTGTCAACCTCTAGCTCGACGCTCATCGCGCTTTCGCTCGCGACTTCCATGGCGGTGGCTCAGACTGCCTCACCCCTGCGGTTCGACGAACGGTGGTGGAATCAGGCCATTCATGATGCGGAACGGGAGGGCTTCGTCGCCGGCTATCTGGATTGTTTGCAATCGGCGCATCTAGGAGCTTCATACGCGGACTATATCCAGTACGTCAGCGCAAATGTGTCAGATCAACCGGATTCTGTTCCAAAGACCATTCAAAGTGCAACACGCGAGATGAAGTCGAAAGCCGTGCTGAAAGGCGGGGAGAATTGGTCGGGTCCGCATGGTTTTCTGGACGGCGATTATTGGGGAACCGGCCCCGTCAATCACTGGCTAGACTCGCAAAATGCCTTCGTGGAGGGCTATCTTGCCTGCCGCCAACCCCCGGTGACGAAACGCGCAGTTGATCGATACACGGCAGCGATCAACCGTCACTACGCCAATCCCAAACTGCATCGAGACAAGATCGCCAATGTGCTGGAGGAGATCATCGCTCATTCAGAGAAGGCGGAGCCGAAGCCATGAAGATCTTCCACACCCTCGCCCAACTCCCGCCGGACTTTGGCCCCGTCGTCGCCACCATCGGCAACTTCGACGGCGTCCATTGCGGCCATCGCTGGGTCATCGACCGAGTGAACGCCCGCGCCCGTTCACTCGGACTGAAGTCGCTCGCCATCACCTTCGATCCGCATCCCGCACGCGTCCTGCGGCCGGAGAAGCCCCACACCCTCATCACGCCGCTGGCACAGAAGCTCGAACAACTCGCGACCACCGGCGTCGACGCCACGCTCGTCCTGCCCTTCACGCTCGACCTCTCGCACCTGACCGCCGAGACCTTCGCCCGCGAGATCCTGCGCGACGCCGTCCACGTCCGCGAGGTCCATGAGGGCGAAAACTTCCGCTTCGGACATGGCGCGGCGGCCGACATCGACTCGCTCGAAGCGCTCGGACGCGAACTGGGATTCGCCGTTCAGTGCTACGCTCCGCAGATCCTGCGGCGCGAGGCCATCTCCTCCAGCCGCATCCGCCGGCTCCTGCTCGCGGGAGACGTCAGCCAGGCCCGCGCGCTGCTCGGCCGGCCCTTTGCCGTGCAGAGCACGCCGCACTCCGGCCGCGGCTATGGCACGCGCTACACGGTTCCTACTATCAATCTCGCGCCGTATGGCGAGCTGCTGCCCGCGAACGGAGTCTACATCACGTCGCTGAAGGTCGGGAAGGAAGAGTTCGAGGCCGTCACGAACGTCGGCAACCGACCCACCTTCGGCGCGGACTCCTTCACGGTCGAGTCGCACATTCTGAACTTCCACCCGCTGGAGCTGACCGCCGAGGCGCCGCTGGAGCTGGCCTTTCTCCATCGCCTGCGCGAGGAGCGCCGCTTCCCCAGCCCCGCAGACCTGCTCACGCAGATCAAGAAAGACGTGGGTAAGGCCCAGAGATTTTTTAGTCTGCGCGGAACGGACCTGAATCGCAGCTAGGTTGGCTTGGCCTTTTACGCCCCGCCACAAATATCGTCATCCTGAGCGGAGCGAAGGACCCCCGTATTGTTTTTGTCGTTGTTTGTTCCTGCCGAATACAAGAACAGACAACAGCAAAGGCGAATACGGGGGTCCTTCACTACGTTCAGGATGACGAGCGTTTTGCGAGCTATCCAGCAAAATGCGTGACGTTAATTAGCTCCGCCCGGCGGCTTGACCGGCTCAATCGCAACCGGCGGAGCCTCTGGCTTTGTCGGCACGACGATCGGCTTCACCGGCTTCACGGAAGGCGTAGCCTCAGCCGGTCCATCCTGCGGAAGGTCGACCGGAGGCTTGATCGGCGTCACCGGTGCAACAGGAATCGCAGGCTTTGCAGCCGGCTTCGGCGGCCCACCCGTATCGTCTACATCGCCTATATCCGGATCTTCTTCCTTCTCCTTCGCAGCAGCCTTCGCAGCAACAGCCGGGGCTGCGCCTGCGGGCGTCACCGCCACCTCCAACTGCTTCTTCGGCATGTCGCCCGTCGGGAAGATCTCGTCCGGCTTGCCCTTGATGGCCTCCTTCATGAAGTCCATCCACATCGGCAGCGCGGCCTTCGCGCCGGTCTCCTTCGACCCCAGACTGGTGCGATCGTCAAAGCCGATCCACGTCCCGCAGGTCACCGACGGGGAAAACCCGACGAACCACGCATCGGTAAAGTCGTTCGTCGTGCCCGTCTTGCCGCCGAACGGATGCTTCAATGGCGCTACCGCCGCCGCCGTACCGAAGCTCGTCACCGCACGCAGCAGCGTCATCATCGTACGCGCCGTATCGACCGAGATGACCTCCTTGACCTCGGTCGGCTTCACGTCCAGCGGCGTGCCGTCGGCCTGCGTTACGCGCTTGATGTAGTGCGGCTCGATCCGAATGCCGTCGTTCGGGAAGACCGCGTACGCGCCCACCTGCTCGGCCAGCGTGATGTCCGCCGCGCCGATCGCGATCGGCAGAAACGCCGGCATATTGCTCGTGATGCCGAACCGGTGCGCGACCTCGATCACCTTGCGGATGCCCACATGATCGGCCAGCTTCAGCGCCGGGATATTGCGCGACTCGGCAAACGCCAACGTGATGCTCATGGCGCCCTTCCAGTCCGGCTCGTAGTTATGCGGCGTGTAGTAGCCGTTCGGCGTCCAGAAGCTGACCGGGGCGTCCACGATGATGTCCGTCGGCTTCGTTCCCGCCTCCACCGCGGCCGTGTACACATACGGCTTGAACGACGAGCCCACCTGCCGCTGCGACTGGGTCGCGCGGTTGAACTGCGACAACGCGAAGTCGCGCCCGCCGACCATCGCCAGCACCTCGCCGTTCGCATTGTCGATCGCCATCATCGACGCCTGCACCCCGGAGTCCTGCTGCAACGACGCTTTCGCCACGCCCTCGGCGATCGCCGGCGCCTCCTCGATCCGCACATAGACCAGGTCGCCGTTCTTCAGAAACTCATCCGCGTCCTTGTTGCCGGTCCATTTCCAGTCCTCCGGCCCCATCACCGCCAGCACCGTGCCGACCTTCACCACCACGCGGTTCGCCGTCACCTGCGTCACCATCCCGTGCAGGTAGCTGCCCTTCACCACCGGCTGGAACCAGTCCGGATGGCGGTAGATCTCCGGGTCAAGTCCTGCCAGTACAACGTTTTGCAGGTTGCCCTTCCAACCGTGGCGCCGCTCGTAGGCCGCCGTGCCGTCGAGCACCGCCTTGTTCGCGACCATCTGCAGATTCAGGTCGAGCGTCGTATACACCCGCAGACCCGCGCCATGCACCTCGTCGACGCCATACTCCTTCTCCAACTGCCGCCGGACCTCCTCGACGAAGTACGGCGCAACCGAGTTCGGCGGCGGCTCGATCTTCAGGCCAAGCGTTGTGGCCTGCGCGGCGGCGGCCTGCGCGGCCGTAATCTTGCCGTCGGCCAGCATCTCGCTCAGCACGAGGTTCCGCCGCTTCATCGCGCGGTCGGGATACTTGATGGGCGAATACGCCTCCGGCCCCTTGGGCAGCGCAGCCAGCAAAGCCGCCTCGGGCAGCGTCAGGTCCTTCACGTGCTTCGAAAAATAAAACTCCGACCCCGCCTCGAACCCGTACGTCCCGTGCCCGAGATAGATCTGGTTCGCATAGAAGGTGAAGATCTGCGGCTTGGTGAAACGGCGCTCGATCTGCACCGACAGCAGCACCTCCTGCAGCTTGCGCCCGTAGGTCTTCTGCGAGGACAGAAACAGGTTGCGCGCCAGTTGCATGGTCAAAGTCGACGCGCCCTGACCCTTACCCTTCGTATGCAGGTCGCGATACGCCGCGCCCACCGCGCGGATCAGGTTGACGCCCCAGTTGCTCTCGAAGCTCTTGTCCTCGATCGAGATGATCGCGTCCTGCAACACCTGCGGCAAGGCGCTATACGGCACGACGACCCGGCGCTCCAGCGCAAACGAGCCGATCACCTTGCCGTTCACATCGAGCAGTTCGGTCGTGGTGTTCGGGCGATACTTCGCCAGATCCGCCATCTGCGGCAGATCGACCGAATACACCACCGTCAGCCCGCACATCGCGCCAAACAGCCCGGACATGATGAGCAGCAGCACGAACGTCGCGCGCACCGCGATGCGACGGCTCCGGTAGTCGGGGCCGGTCATGGTCGCGCGACCGAAGATCGCGCGCCACAAGGACCGGTTGCTCCAGATCCACCGGCGCGATCGGGTGCGTTGCGGGATCTCCCGTCTTGAAGGAAAAAGGGTGCTCACAGCCCTCTCACCATAGCACGGCAGCCGCCAAAAGGCTCGACCACGCATTAAACCGAAAACACGGATCAGGACGTGTTCTGTCCTGAATCCGTGTCATCGT
Organism: Granulicella rosea; assembly: GCF_900188085.1. GTDB lineage: Bacteria > Acidobacteriota > Terriglobia > Terriglobales > Acidobacteriaceae > Edaphobacter > Edaphobacter rosea. Next base: position 5,902 of record NZ_FZOU01000005.1, on the reverse strand, counting down.
TGCGGATCGGCGTTAGGCCTTCCTTCGAACCGGAACGATCCTACGCGGTCTTTGCCTTCAGCAGATCCAGCGCCTGGTTCAACTGATCGTCGATGGTGATCGTGTTCTTCTTCTGCGGCGTAGTTGTGGCGTCGGCGGCGTCATCGTCCCCGTCGTCGCCTGCGCCCTGATCGTCGATCGCGCTGGCGACCAGCGTTCCCGGCGTCACGCCCTCGTCCTCAATCTTCTTTCCGTCCGGCGTCTCGTACTTCGCGACCGACAGGATCAGCGCCGCGCCGTCCTGCAGCTCGAAGGTCTTCTGCTGCGCGCCCTCGCCGAAGGTCTTCTCGCCGACCAGGTCCGCACGCTTGTTGTCGAGCAGCGCCGCCGCCACCAGCTCGCCCGGGCCAGCCGTGCCGCGATTCACCAGCACCACCAGCGGCGCCGTCGCATTGATCGCCTTCGAAGGATCGGCGTTGAAGGTCACCTTCTCCACCTTCTGGCCTTCGAGCGAGGCGATCGTCCCGGACTTCAGCAGGAAGTTCGCCAGCCGCGTCGCCTCGGACATGTCGCCCGCCGCGACGTCGCGCAGATCCAGCAGAATCTTCTTGTTCCCGGCCTTCTGCATCGCCTTCAGCTTGGCCTCGACCGCCTGCACATGCTCGTGATCGAGGATCACCGGCTTCACATACAGGATCGACGCGTTCTCATACATCTGCTCCGAGACCGGCGGCTCCACGACCATCGTGCGCGTCATTGTCAGCTTGTCCGGCACCGTCTTGCGCGGGCGGACGACGGCCACGGTCAGCTCCGTACCCGGCTGTCCGGCCAGCATCATCTGAATCATCGCCAGCGAAAGCTCGCGCGTATCCTGGTTCGAGATCGCCTCAAGAATGTCGCCGTCCACCAGGCCGGCCTTCTCCGCCGGGCTGTTCGGCACGACCGAAACCACCGTCGCATAGCCGTAGCGCTTGGACACCACGATGCCCACCTGCGCCTTGCCGGCCTTACCCGACTTGTAGGCCGTGTAGTCGGCCGGCGTCAGGTAGCTCGAGTCCGCATCGAGCGACTCCAGCAGACCGCGCAGCGCGCCGTTTGTCACAGCCGGAATGTCCGGCTCGCTGACATAGTCCGACTGAATATGCCGCAGCACCTCGCTGTAGACGTTGATCTGGCGATAGGCGCCGTCCTGTGGCTCAGACGCAGCGCTGACGCCCGTGGAGTGAACTCCCACGAACACCGTCAGAACCAGCACAACCGATACGGCGAGCAACAGAACCTTTGAACTCTTGGGCATGCGGAAGTCGTCTCCAAAAAACGGCAAAACCTGAATCTGGGGGTTAGACGGTCCCAGTAGCGAAATGATACTCTTCCGGCGAGCGGGCGGCGAATTTCAGGTCCCGCTCCGCTGATCGACGCGCGTCGCGATACGAATTTCGACGCCCTGCCGCTCCACACTGAGCCGGTCCAGAAACTGTCGCAACCTGTGCTTCGGCGAAAGGCGCCGACCAATCCAGATCGTCAGCGCCAGCCGCCAGCCTGGTCTGCCCAGGAGCAGATCGTGACGAATATCCGGCACGCAGCCTCGTCCAACGACGGCATTCGCACCGCCCACCACGATCAGCTCCCGGCTGCCGCGCTCCACCTCATGGGTCACCATGAAGGAGCGCAACGTGGTCGAAAGCGACGCCTTGCGATAGCCGGTGTGGTGCATCAGAAAGAAAACATTGGTAGTGCCGCCTTCGCGCCAGCCCATCGCCACGCTGAGCCATTCACCGGTCGCGGATCGCAATCCAGAGGAAAAGCCGCCCTCCAGCCGACCCATCGCGTTCAGAATCGCTGCGAGTCCCCGCTCCGATATGCTGTAGTCGCACTTGGGATAAAGGGAGGCGACCGCATCCTGCATCTGCTCCGGACGGAGCGACGGATAGAAGACCATGCCCGCGCGCAGTGCGCTTGTCGCGTAGTAACGCAGATTCTTTCGGGTGTGCGTGCCAATCTCACGGAGCGTCTCCGCGACCGTCCCCCGGATCGGCAGCCGATACCGCACCTCTCCCTTGCCCGCCCCGTACTTCAACTCTTTCCAGCCCAGATGGCTCTGATCGGCCTGCGTCCCTAAAAAGATCACCGCCGACGGCTTACGCTGAACCAGCGCCTCGATACATCGCCGAAAGATCGACTCCCGCTCCGCGGCCGGCGCCAGGACGAACTCCTCCCCAACCGCATCGGAGGCGAAAAAGTAGCCCGTCGGAATCCGGCTCTGCACCACCTCGCGCAACAGAACCGCACCCACCGGCTGACCGTCCTCCTTGAGCAGAATGGTCCACGGCCTGCGCCCCCAGTCCACCGAACTCGTCGCGAAGCCCAGGGGATCGGTGCTGATGTTGCCATCCTGCCCCGTCGCGCAGCGCAGACGATTCAGCGTCACCGCATGGGAGGCGTGCGCTTCTGGCCCTTTGAGAAACACAAAAATAAGTCTTCGATCCACAGCGACTTTTTTGAAAAGGAGATAGTGTCGGCCAAGTATACGGTCGCCGAGGCTGAAAGATCACCATCTCGCGATTTTTTCTTGCAGAACACACGTCGCGCGAGAGAGAGAAATTGATGACGAGATCAATTTGTGGTGGCGGTGGACAGAATCGAACTGTCGACCTACGGGTTATGAGTCCGTCGCTCTAACCATCTGAGCTACACCGCCTTGGTGTGAGGAAGGGCCGCTATCATCCGCGCTGGTTCGTACGCACAGGCACAGCCATCTCCAATGATACGAATCCGCGCCCCCGAGGTCAAACCCCGCAGGGATGCGGGCTCCCCTTGTCTCGATTCCGAGACAATGCCTCGCTGAAGCGATACGATCTCAAAAGAAATATGACCCAGCCCAACCGTATCCTCGGCGTCATCCCTGCCCGCCTCGCCTCGACCCGCCTGCCCCGGAAGGTGCTGCGCACGATCGCCGGACGCCCCATGCTCGCCTGGGTCTACGACGCCGCGCGCGCCTGCCCACAGCTCGACGAGGTCGTCATCGCGACCGACTCGGACGAGGTCGCCGAACTCTGCCGCGCTCATGGCTGGCCCTTCGCCATGACCTCGCCCGCGCTCGAGAGCGGCTCCGACCGCGTCCACGCCGTGGCGCAGACGCATCCCGCCGCGATCTACGTCAACATCCAGGGCGACGAACCGCTGCTGCGCCCGGAGCACATCACCGCGCTGCTGAAGCCGTTTGCCCAGCCGCACGTCGACGTGACCACCCTCAAAGTCCTCTGCACGCCCGAGAACATCGACAACCCGAACGCCGTGAAGGTCGTCACCGCGCTCGACGGCCGCGCGCTCTACTTCTCCCGCGCCACAATCCCCTACAACCGCGACGGAGGCCCGCAGCCGCCGGTGTGGAAGCACATCGGCCTCTACGCCTACCGCGCCGCCGCGCTCGAACGCTTCCACGCCCTTGCCCCCAGCCAGCTTGAACAGACCGAGCGCCTGGAACAGCTCCGCCTGCTCGAAAACGGCCTGAACCTCTACGTCGAACCGACCCCCTGCGACACCGTCGGGGTCGACACGGAAGAAGACCTGCAGCAGGTCGAGGCGATCCTTACTGCATAAGAATGTTCAACCTGCGCCACGGACTCAACGCCATGGCGCCGCCCAACCCCAGCGACCAGACCCGCCACCGGTACTGTTCAGGCCCATTCGCAAACTGGGCCAACACCCGCGTATGCAACCGCGATTCGGCGTCGGGGACGAAGAACAGGTTGGAGTCCGTGCAGCTTCGCCCGCAGGTCTGCCACTCGACGACCTGCAACGTCGCGCCGCCGGCGTTGTCCCACCATAGCTCCGGGACAGCCGGACGCGCATCGCCATCGACCGGCGCGGCCAACGATACGCCCAGCTTCTCCTGCGCCGTCTCCTCGGCGCCCGGCGGCTTGGGCGAGGCGTAGCGCGCCAGCATCCCGGCCGCTCCGCCAATCTCGGACGAATCCAGATTCGGCGTCAGTTGCAGCACCCGCCACCGGCCGTCGGCGGCCTTCCGCAGCACCGCCAGAGCATGCACCACGCCAAAGGCGGAGGCGTTATAGACCGTGCCGCGAAGCCGCACCACGGCCAGCCGATCATTCAACCACGCATCCGAAACGGCCACGTCCAGACTCAGGTCGAGCGGCTCGTTCAATCCCAGCGCCGTCAGCGCGGCCGACCGAGCGTCGAACCGTGCCATCTCGGGATCGGCGTCCCCCTCCGGCCACTGCCCGCTCATCACATCGCGCAGAGCACGCGTGGCGGCTTCGACCGGCGCGTCGGTCTCGGGAGTCCGGATCCAGCAGCCCAGACACCCGTCGCGATCCTCCATCCCATCCCGCAGCCACGTGATGTACGCCCCGGCCTGCGCCGGATGCCGGGCCTTCAACAGGATTACCGCCTGCGGACGATCGCGATTCCACCCGCCATGCTCTACCTGCGCCACCCGGACACCGTCTCCCAGCATCCTCGCGCCGTAACGCTGCGACAGTCCAGGGTCCGCGGCCGACCACACCTGCGGCAGCAGCGGATCGCCCAGCAGCACATCCGGCGCGTCGTCCGTGCCTGCCGTCGCCGCGAGCCGCGCCTCCAGCTCGTCATCGGCGATCTCCACAAAATGAGCGGCGGGGAACCCAGAGGGTCCGCGATAGTTCAGCTCCCGCCTAAACCGGTCAAGGTGCGCCGCCTGGGGTGGCCGGCTGCGCGCTGGAATCTGGTTCAGTTGCGTTCCGGAGACGCCAAAGCTGCCCGCCGTCTGACCCGTCGCACTCGACATCTGCCCCACGGAGCTCGAGGTCCGGCCAAAGCCGCCGGCGGTCTGGCCTGTCTCGCTCGACGGTACGCCAACCGAGCTGGAGGTCTGACCGAAGCTCCCGGATGTTTGTTCAGGAGAGACCGCCGGCAACGCAACCGTCTTCGTCGCCGGCTTCTTCGGCTCGTGATAAAGAACCCAGATGGTCAACGGACCGCGCCGCAGCGATTCGAATGCAGGATCGTCCCGCAGCTTCGCTGCCTTGACAGGTGGTGGAGGCAAGGCCGGAGAAGACTGCGCGCGGACGGAATACGCCCCCCACGACAGCCCCGCCGCAACCAGCACCCTCGCAAACGCAAATCGACGCATCGGCACCCCGCCTTCACCGCGACAGCATGTACGGGCCCTGTGAATCTATCTCTTACTTGGACTACAGCACAGCCGCCAACGTCAACGAAAGCTCGTCGCCAACCAGCGTCGCCGTGACCATCTCCAGCGACTGCACCACCCAGCTCGCGCCGGCGGCATACAGTTCATGCGCCTCATGCGTTCCCAGCACGCCAAGCACCCGCGCGCCCGAAGCCACACCCGCGCCAACACCGCTGGGAGCGTCTTCGATCACGATGCAGTCGGCCGGAGCGAAGCCCAGGATGGCCGCGCCCTTGATGTACGGCTCCGGATGCGGCTTGCCGTTCACCACCTCGTCCCCCACGATCACCCGCGGAGGCAGCGGCAGGTCGGCCGCCTTCAGGCGCCCCACCAGCAGGCGACGCGTCGCCGAGGTGACGATCGTCCAGCGCTCCGGCGGCAGCGACTTCAACAGCACGCGAACGCCCGGCAGCACCTGCAGATCGGCCACATCCGCGATCTCCAGATCTTCGATCCGCCGCAGCCCTTCCGCCAACTGCTCCGGGCCGAAGTCCGACCGGAGCGACTTCATGATATCCGTCGCACGAACGCCATGCGGGATCACGTACGACTCCCAGCCCTCGATCCCGTAGTGCTTCGTCCACAGCTTCCAGCAGCGATTCACCGACGCAATCGAACTGATGATGACGCCGTCGTTATCGAACAGCAGGCCTTTTGCCGAAACGTTCATGCTCAAGCCGCACTTCCATTCAGTACGAAGGCCTGCGCCGCCTTTAGCACCAGATCGACGCT
>NZ_FZOU01000006.1 GCF_900188085.1 Granulicella rosea | reverse complement strand
GGCGGATCGGGAATCTTCACCTTCTCGAGCACGATCTTCGGCGGAACCGGCTTGATCACCGGCGGCTTGGGTAGAGGCTTCGGTGGCGGCTTCGGTGGCTCCGGCGGCTTAGGCTTCGGCTCATCCTTGATCGGAACCACCAGCGTGACCTGCTCTTTTTGTTTCTGCATCTGCACGTGCGTGGCCGCGCCGATGACGATGGCGATCGCCACGAGCGCAGCGTTCAGGCCGAGCGAGGCGAAGAGCGAACCCTTATCCTGCTTGCCGGAGTTCAGGACGCCGAAGTGGGCGAACTGGACATCCTTGACCGGTGTCTCGCTGACCAGCGGCGCAGGCGGCCGGCGCATGCCGGAGCGGTTCTGTCCCGGCGGCAGAGGGGGGCGATTGCTGGGCGGCTGAGTGGGAGGAGTCGTCATGGCTGGATCCTTTTCCTGATGGGCTGTTTGGAGAATGCGGGCCTGGAGGCTGGGCGGCGGAGCCTGGTTCACAGCTTCGTGGAGCACCGTGTCGATCAGAAGGTCGAGTTTTTCGTCATTCTGAGGATTCATCGGCGCACCTCGCTGCTTCCTTGCGTACCAGCCGCAAAACGTCGTTTCAGTTCGTTCCGGGCGCGCATGATGCGGGTCCGGACGGTGCCCTCCGGCAGGTCGAGCGTGTAGCCGACCTCGGCGGAGGAGATGCCTTCGACCGCGCTCAGCAGCAGCGGCTGACGCAGATCTTCGGGCAGGGCGTCGATCAGGCGATGGAGCAGCCTGCGCTGCGACATGTCGACCGCGCGATCCTCGGGCGAGTCGCCCGGCGCGGCCAGGTTCATCACCGTCACATCCTCGGCGTGCCGCATGGCTTTGGCGCCGGAGCGTGCGAGGTGGTTGAGCCCCACCCGCCAGACGGCTCGGGCAAGGAAGGCGCGCTCGTTCTCCATCTGGAGCCAGGCCTCGCCGCGAAAGAGTTTGAGCAGCGTCTCCTGGACGACATCTTCGGCGTCCTGCGGGTTTCGCACCAGGCTGAGGGCGATCCGGTACAGGAACTGCGTCTGCCGATGCACCAGGAGCGAAAAGGCCGCGTCCCGCCGGATGCCGCGGTCGCTGCTGCCCGGTGGATCGTTCGAGTGCGCCTGGTACACGATTGGCTCCTTCAGCCGGTTCATTTTTGACCTTCGTAACCACTATGACCGGGCGCGCAGTGGAAGTGTTCATTTTTCTTTCGTGAAAGGACGTCTTTGTGGTTCATGAGCCATATTCGCTACCGGATGGGAGTTGCAGGTATCCTGCAGAGACAGCGCCGTGTCGCGCCGTACGGAGTTCGTTGCAGGTCTGTTCGCAGGCCTCATTCGCGCGAAAGAATTCTTTGGAGTTACGCTGCCCATGCCCGTCGCCCAGCTTGTCGATTCGCCTGCCGTCCGCCGCCTGATCGCCTCCGCCGCCGTCTTGTCTCTGTACGCGTCAGTTTCCGCGCAGATGACGCAGCCGCCTCCGCTGCCGGTCGTTCCGCCGGTGAAGGCAAAGCATGCCATGGTGGTTTCGATTCAACACGATGCGACCGACGCCGGCCTGGAGATTCTGCAGAAGGGCGGCAACGCCGTGGACGCGGCCGTCGCGGTGGGGTTCGCGCTGGCCGTCGTCTATCCGCAGGCAGGCAACATCGGCGGCGGCGGATTCATGCTCATCCGGCTGAACGGGGAGAAGGGCAAGGCGGTCGAGACGCATTTTCTCGACTACCGCGAGCGCGCCCCGCAGGCCGCGACCGCCGATATGTATCTGGATAAGCAGGGCAACGTCGTTCCGGGGCTTTCGACCAGCGGGTATAAGGCGATCGGCGTTCCGGGAACGGTCGCCGGACTGGTCTACGCGCAGTCGCACTACGGCAAGCTGTCGCTGGCGGAGGATCTTGCCCCGGCCATCCGGCTGGCGGCCAATGGCTACGAACTGAGCGAGGAGGAGGCCAGGGCGCTCGGCAGCAAGAACCTGACGAAGTTCCCGGAGTCGGCGCGGGTCTTCCAGCGCGGAGGCGACCTGTATAAGGAGGGCCAGATCTTCGCGCAGCCGGACCTCGCGAAGACGCTGACCCGCATCGCGGTCGATCCGAAGGACTTCTACACCGGGCAGATCGCGCAGGGCATCGTGAAGACCGTGCAGAAGGGCGGCGGTCTGATTACCATGGCCGACCTGGCAGACTATAAGGTCAAGGACCGCGCGCCGCTGGTTGGGCACTACAAGGGATACGAGATCATCACCTCGCCGCCGCCGTCCTCGGGCGGGATCGTGCTGCTGGAGTCGCTGAATATCTTGTCGGGCTACGACCTGCCGAAGCTGGGTGCGGATCGGTCCGAGGCCCAGACGCACCTGATCGTCGAGGCCTTCCGCCGCGCCTACATGGACCGCGCCGACTACCTCGGCGACCCGGACTACACCGACCTGCCGCTGAAGCAGATGGGCGACCCGGCCTATGCGGCGGCATGGCGCAAGGGCATCGACCCGGTGAAGCCAAGCCCGTCCGACACGCTGAAGCGACCGGAAGGATTTTTGCCGCCTCCTCCCGTCGGTTTTACCCGCAAGGAGCCGATGGAGACGACGCAGTACTCGGTCGTCGACAAGCAGGGTAACGCCGTTTCAACGACTTACACGCTGAACGGGACGTTTGGCTGCGGCGCAACCGCCGAAGGGCTGGGTTTCCTCCTGAACAATGAGATGGACGACTTCGCCTCCAAGCCCGGCACGATGAACATGTTCCACCTGATTCAAGGGCCTGCCAATGCCATTGCGCCGGGGCACAGGCCGCTGTCGAGCATGACCCCGACGATCGTGACCAAGGACGGCAAGCTGTCGCTCGTGCTCGGCAGTCCCGGCGGGTCGACGATCATTACGACGGTCGCGAACGACCTGCTGAGCATCGTCGACAACGGCCTGAACGTGCAGCAGGCGGCGGATGCGCCACGCTTCCACCATCAATATCTGCCGGACGAGATTCAGGTGGAGAAACGCTTCGACCTGAAGGTCGTCGAGGAGCTGCGCGCGGCGGGGTATAAGGTCTCCCGCTCGAACGAGGCGGACGAGAAGAGCCCCGGCGTCTGGGGCGACAGCGAGCTGATCATGGTCGACCCGAAGACGGGACAGTTGCTCGCCGGACACGACCAGCGCAAGAGCTTCGGCAAGGCTGCGGGGTATTAACGTGGCTGCTTTGCCTCTCTATTTGTCATCCTTCGCGTAGCGGAGGATCTGCTCTTGTCTTCTGCATTCCCGGAACCGAATTGCGCAGCGAGCAGCCGACTCTTCCTGGTGCAACAAGTCGGCTGTTTACTGTACCGTTAAGAGCGTCATGCAATCCGCAATCTCCACCCAGGTCTTTCTTCCGCATCGTCTGCATCCCGGTCTGCTGGACGCGCTGCGTCACGGCGGCGCGGGCGTCATCGAGATCTTCGCCGCGCGCCATCACTTCGACTACGCCGACCGCTCGCAGGTCCGGGAGATCGCGCAGTGGTTCCGCGACACCGGCACGGGCGCCACGCTACACCAGCCGCTGACCACCGAGACGACCTGGTCGCGGCATGCGGGGCCGAACGTCAACCTCATCGCGCCCGAGAAGACGCACCGGATCGAGGCGATGGACGAGATCAAACGCGCCATCGAGTCGGCCGAGCTGATTCCCATCTCGGCCTGCGTGCTGCATCTGGGTATGTCGAACGATGTGTGGAGCGACCAGGCGCTTGAGCACTCGCTGACCGCCATCGAGCACCTGAAGGCGTTCGCCGCGCCGCTCGGCGTGCGGCTGCTGCTCGAGAATCTGCGGAACGAGATTACGACGCCCGAAAAGCTGCTGGCGATTCTGCGCATCGGCCACTTCGACTCGGTCGGCGTGTGTCTGGATGTCGGCCACGCGCATGTGAAGGGGCAGGATCTCGCGGCGATGCTCGAACTGTTGTCGCCCAGGATCGGCGAGGTGCATGTGCATGATAACAATGGCATGCGCGACGATCACCTGTGGCCGGCCTCGGGTACGGAGCGCGGCAGCGCCACGCTGAACGGGACGATCGACTGGGCGAAGACCTACCGGCTGCTGGCCTCTTTGCCGGTCCCGGGAGTGCTGGAGATCAAGCACGATCATGCCGGATCCACGGAGGACGTCACGCGGACCGCGGTGGAGGTCTTCTCGCACCAGCGGCGGCTGCTGGAGTATCGGGAGCCGACGAATCAGGAAGTGGAAGAGCGGGAACGGCAGGAGCTTCTGGAGCGTCAATAAAGTCCTGGAACTCCACCAATGCTCGTCATCCTGAGCGGAGCGAAGGCCCCCCGCATGGGTTATTGTTTGTTCTTTGCGTCGTTCACATGGCGGATGACGCTGAATTTGGATTCATGCCGCTCCGGGCAAAATACGGGGGTCCTTCGCTCCGCTCAGGATGACGGGCCTTTGTGTTGAGTCGCAAGTCGAATTGGAAGATGTAACAGATTTAGAACTGGAGTCGGAACCATGGAAACCTCTGTAACCACGACAGGCACCATCGCCACCATCGCCACGCTGGCCGCGCATGAAGGCGAGACCGTCACGCTGCGCGGCTGGCTCTACAACCTGCGCGCCTCGGGCAAGCTGCTCTTTCCCATCTTCCGCGACGGCACCGGGACGATCCAGGGCATCGTGCCCAAGGCGGCGGTGAGCGAGGAACTCTTCGAGACGCTGAAGAACCTGACGCTGGAGTCCTCCGTGAAGGTGACGGGCAAGGTCCGTGCGGACTCGCGTGCGCCGTCCGGCTTCGAGCTCGACGTGCAGGGGCTTGAGGTCGTCCAGCGCGTGGCCGACGAGACCCCGTTCCCCATCTCGCTCAAGGAGCATGGCGTCGACTTCCTCATGGAGCATCGTCACCTGTGGGTGCGGACGCCGCGACAGTCGGCGATTCTGCGTGTGCGTGCGACCATCATGCGCGCCGCGGCCGAGTACTTCGACAACAACGGCTTCACCCGCACCGATCCGCCGATCCTGACGCCGAACGCCTGCGAGGGCACCAGCGAGCTCTTCGAGATGGACTACTTCGGCGACGACAAGGCTTACCTGACGCAGTCGGGTCAGCTCTATATTGAAGCGACAGCGCTTGCCTTGGGAAAGGTCTACAGCTTCGGCCCGACCTTCCGGGCGGAGAAGTCGAAGACGCGCCGCCACCTGACGGAGTTCTGGATGGTCGAGCCGGAGATGGCCTTCGCCGAGCTGGAAGACATCCTGCAGCTTGCGGAGAACTATCTGAGCTACATCGTCGCCGAGGTGCTGAAGAAGCACCAGGCGGACCTGAAGGTGATCGGCCGCGACGTCTCGAAGCTGGAGACGATCAAGGCGCCCTTCCCGCGCATCAGCTACGACGAGGCGCACGCCATGCTGGCCGACGCCTTCGCCAAGGGGCTGATCGAGAACGAGCATAAGGACGGCGACGACTTCGGCTCGCCCGACGAGACCTACATCTCGAACCAGTTCGACCGTCCGGTGATGGTGCATCGCTACCCGGCGGCGTTCAAGGCGTTCTATATGCAGCCCGATCCGCAGGACCCGACCAAGGCGCTGTGCGTCGACGTGCTGGCGCCCGAGGGCTATGGCGAGATCATCGGCGGCTCGCAGCGCGTGGACAGCTACGATTTGCTGAAGTCGCGGATCGAAGAGCACGGCCTGCCGCTCGACGCCTTCCAGTGGTATCTCGACCTGCGCAAGTACGGGTCTGTCCCGCACGGCGGCTTCGGCATGGGCATCGAACGCGTGGTGGCGTGGATCTGCGGTCTGGACCACGTGCGTGAGACGATTCCGTTCGCGCGGACGCTGAACAGAATCTATCCATAAGAGAGTCGGCGATTTCTAAAAGCTGGACCGCAGCTCGAATTTCATCGCCACGGGCTCAACAATCTTCACGCGTCCGTGGCCGGGATTGATCTCTTCTCGCGTCCTCAGCACGCCGAAGCTTTCGAGCTTCACAATGTCGCGCCGGACGGATTTGGGGTCGCGGTTCAGCGCTGCGGCTAGACCGGAGACGGAGTAAGGCTTCGTCCGCGCCATCTTGCAGAGGCGAACACGCTCCGGCTGCAGAACTTCCAGCATGTCGTAGGCGGACTCGAAGTTGATCGTCATCTCCGGCTCGATCAACTCCTTCGCATCGAGCTTCCTGGCGCGGGCAAGAGCGCGTTCCTTGTATCCTTCGAATCCGTCGCTGCGTATCGTCAGCTTCATTGCTTTTCCTTTCGGAGTGCTTCGACCTCATCGAGGAAGGTTTGGATCAGCAAATCATAGTCTGTCCTTGCTAGAAGCAACTTCAATCATTGCGGTATCGTCTCCATAAGGGGAGTATTCATGGGCTCGGACGACTCGCAACGCAGACATTCGAAGCTCCTCAGTTTGATCGTCGTCGGGGCTGCGCTTCTCGGTGCGTCGGCAAGTCCTGGGCAGGCCCAATCGCCAAATGGCGCCCCCGCCGCCAGTCTGCCGCAAGCGCCGGAGCCGCAGGGCACGGCGATCATCTCAGGCTCCGTTACGGACACGCAGCAGGCGATCATTCCCGGCGCGAAGGTGACGCTGGAGGATGTCGCGACCAAGGTCACCCGCACCATCGAATCCGACTCCACGGGCGCGTTCCGGTTCGAGTCCATCGCGCCGGGGCAGTATGTCGTGCATGTCGCCGCGGTGAACTTTGCGCCGTGGAAGATTCGCGACGTCATCGTCCTGCATGAGGGCGAGAACTTCGCGATGCCGGTCGTCGAGCTGGGCGTCGAGGAGATCAACACCACGGTCAACGCCATCACGCAGGAAGACCTCGCCGAGCAGCAGATCACGGCCGAGATGCACCAGCGGATTCTGGGCGTGCTGCCGAACTTCTACGTCATCTACGAGCCGCACGCCGCGCCGCTGACGCGCAAGCAGAAGTTCAAACTGGCGGCGCGCGTCAGCACCGATCCGCTGACCTTCATGACCACCGGCATCACGGCCGGCATCGAGACCGCGCAGGGCGGTTTCTCCGACTACGGCGAGGGCGTTCCGGGCTATCTCAAGCGCTACGGCGCGGCCTATGGCGACCGGCTCAGCTCGACCATGCTGGGTGCGGCGCTCTTTCCGTCGCTGCTGCATCAGGATCCGCGCTACTTCTACCGGGGCCACGGACGCATCGTCACGCGCGCTCTCTACGCCATCTCGACGACGGTGATCTGCAAAGGCGACAACGGCAAGTGGCAGCCGAATGTCTCGAATGTGGCGGGTAATCTGGGCGCGGCGTTCATCTCGTCGACCTACTATCCGCGCGACCAGCGGCACAGCGTCCAGGTGACGGTCGACAATACTCTGATCGGCGTGGCGACGGGCGCGATCGGGACGCTGTTTCAGGAGTTTCTGCTGAAGCACGTGACGCATGGCGTGCCGCCGAAGCCGCTGCCGTAAGCTACGCGGCTTCCTTTCATCGGGCCACAAAATGTTTGTCATCCTGAGCGCAGCGAAGGATCTGCTTCTTGCCTGAAGCTCCTGGGTTGCTCCGGGAAAAGCGGGTCCTTCACTTCGTTCAGGATGACAGGCTTGAGTGGATGACTAGCCTCAGTGGCCCTTCAATTTCACCAGCGTCGCCTCATCCAGCTTGCCGCCGAAGTACTTCACCAGCACATCGGAGAAGAGCCGTTCATCTGGCGACGCCTGGTCGAAGAGCGTCATCGACGAGTGCAGCTTCAGGTAGTCGGGATAGCCGAAGATCCCCTCGGCGGTAAGGCCGTGGTGTTGCAGCAGGACGCCGGCGCACGCGCGCAGCCGGTAGCCGAGAATCTGGTGCTCCAGATAAGCCTCGGCCTCCTGGAGCGAGCCGATGGCGTAGTGCTCCGCCGTCACGCTGCTGCCTAACCCCTTGATTTGCGGGAAGATGAACCACATCCAGTGGCTCTGCTTGCGACCTTTGCGTAGCTCGGCGACGGCCTGGTCGTAGGCGCCGGCCTGCGCTTCGACAAAGCGCTGCAGGCGGTAGGAATCGTTTTCCTGGGTCATGGCGCTCTCCCTCTCACGCATGGGAGTGCCTGGGGAGACGGTGCGGTTGCCCCGCCGTAGGCTTGCTCCGGCGGGGCCTTTCTTCGGTGGACTTACTTCTCGCTGCTGGGCGGGACCAGACCCTTGAAACGCATGTAGAGCGCGAGCGTGGCGTACTGCTCGTTGTCGTGCGAGACGTTGCCCCAGAGCAGGCCGAGGCGCGAGCGCTTCTGCGGCCCGAGCGCCAGCATGTCGAGCGCGTTCGCGTCGGTCACGCCGGTGTAGGCCTTGTCGCAGAGCGCGAAGGAGGCCTTGAGCGCGTCGACGATGACGGCCTTCTCGGCGGTGTCCGACGGAGGCTTGACGGCGTCGCCTCCGTTGCCGCCCGAGGCGATCAGGCAGGTGCGGTTCTGCGCCTCGATGATGTGGTTCACGACGCGGGCGAAGGTGCGGATCTCGGGCGTGGGCTTCACCTGGTAGAGGTCGGCGGGGGTGTTCTCGGCGGCCTTCAGGATTTTCGGCTTCAGGCCGTTGTAGGAGCGCAGCACCTCGGCGGCGGGACCGCTGGGGCCGGCGGGCGGCGCGGGCGCCTGGGCGGATGCTGTCTGACAGGTCATGGCGGCCATCATCAGGCCGGCGCCAAGGCTCATTGCACGTACTGAACGCATCTCGATCTCCTAGTGTTTCGAAAGGGATTGCCCGATCAGGCTATCCTGCTGCGAGGCTGGCCACAAGCGGGAAGTTTCGGCCGGTTTGGGCCTGTCGCGGGACCGTCGTATAATCGTCTTTTCACACCCGTTTGCTCCGCTCGATCGCGAGCAGTATTTTCTGGAAGGTTGTCGCATGCCCGAACACATCAAGTCCAAGCTGGCCGAAGAGATCAAAGCGCTCGAGCACGAGCTGACCACCGAGCTGCCCGCCGAGATCAAGAAGGCCGTCGCGCTCGGCGACCTGTCCGAGAACGCCGAGTACCACATGGCGAAGCAGCGTCAGGTCTTCGTGAACGCCCGGCTGGGTCAGTTGAAGAAGCGCATGGGCGAGCTCGCCATGGTCAATCTGGCGAATATTCCGCACGATAAGGTCGGCTTCGGCTCGACCGTGACCGTCTACGACTCGACCAAGGACGAGACGATCGAGTACAAGCTGGTGACAAGCGAGGAGTCGGACGTCTCGAAGGGGCTGATCTCGACGACCTCGCCGATCGGCCGGTCGCTGGTGGGCAAGGTGATCGGCGATGTCGCCGTCGTCGTCACGCCGAACGGCAAACGCGAGCTCGAGGTGTTGAAGCTCTCGACGATTCACGATGTGGCGCTCGAAGAGACCGCCAAGGAATAGTTGCATGCTCGCAGACGCTCAGATTATCGGCTTCATCCCGGTCAGCAGCATCGAGACGGCGACGCAGTTTTACTGCGGCACGCTGGGGCTGCGCATGGTGGGGAACGACGGCTTCGCGCTCGTGCTCTCCGCCGGCGGAGTCATGGTGCGTTGCGCGGCGACGCCCGGATTCAAGCCTCAGCCGTTCACCATCTTCGGCTGGGAGGTTGTGGACGTCAACGCCAAGGCGCGCGAACTCGCCGCAGCCGGCATCGTCTTCCTGCGCTTCGACTTCTTTCAGCAGGATGAGGACGGCGTCTGGACCGCTCCCGGCGGCAGCAAGGTCGCGTGGTTCAACGACCTGGACGGCAACGTGCTTTCCCTCTCGCACCATGCGGTGGAGCAAGTATGACCTGGACGGGAGCATTCGGCAAAGGCAGCGGCTGGCTGCTGCAGAAGATCGTCAACGGGCTGGCGATCTCGAAGATCTCGCCCAACGCGCTGACCTTCATCGGCCTGCTCATCAATATCGTGGCGGCGTTCTTCTTCGGCTTCGCACGCGGCGACCACGCGGTGCGGTACTTCTTCTACGCCGGGCTGATCATCATCGGCGCGGGCGTCTTCGACATGGTGGACGGCCGCGTCGCGCGCCAGACCAATCAGGTCTCGGTCTTCGGCGCGTTCTTCGATTCGGTGATGGACCGCTACTCGGATGTCGCCATCTTCTTCGGCCTGCTGGTCTACTACGCACGCGGCAACCGGCTTTTTTACGTCGGCCTGGTCGCCTTCGTCATGACCGCGTCGCTGATGGTCAGCTACACGCGCGCCCGCGCGGAGGCGCTGATCGGAAGCTGCAAGGTCGGCTTCATGGAACGGCCGGAGCGCATCGTCTGCGTCATCCTGGGCGCGCTGTGCAACCGCTGGAACGTGATGGCCCCGGCTCTGTGGGTGCTGGCTTTCTTCTCGACCATCACGGTCATCCACCGCATTCGCTATACCTACCTCGAGACCGAGCGGCGCAAGGCGTTGGCCGCCGCAGTCCGGTAAGTCGCGTATACGCCCGCGCAAGTCTCCAGTCCGAGACGGGCTTTGAATCTCCAATACCGCTCAAGGTGTAACCCCTCCAAACGAACGATGCTCGTCAACCTGAGCGAAGCAAAGACCCCGTGGGTAAGACAGATACAAGGGGCCTTCACTCGGTTCAGGTGGACGAGCATGCTGGGTTGACTTCAGGTTGAAGGGTCCTCCGCTCCAGAGCGACGTGGCTGGATGGTCGTCGGCGCCCCGCAGTTCTTTCTACTTCGCGCCGGCGGCAGCGTCTTCGATCACCTTGGCGACTTCCTTCGGGTGCGACAGCATGACCACATGGCTCGACGGGAGGGTGGTGGTGGTGGCCTTGAGCTGCTTGGCCATGGCCGCTTCGTGCTCGGGTGCGATCATGTGGTCGTTCGAGGCGACGATGTACCACGAGGGCTTGGTGTGCCACGCGGCCTGCGTGGGCTGCGCCACGAAGATCGCTCCCGAGGTCTGCGGTTGAACGGCGGTGAGTAGAGCTTTTTCTTCTTTGCTCAGATCCTGGGCGAAGCCGGTCTCAATGCCATCGGCGGAGAGAAGCAGGAAGCCATCCGCCTGAGGTACGACCTTGTCCAGACCGATCGGCTTGGGGTAGGGCTTGGTGATATCGACGATGGATTGACCCGCATCCGGCGCGAAGGCCGCCGCGTAGACCAGACCGACGACCTTGGGGTCGTTGCCGGCCTCCGTGATGACGACCCCGCCGTAAGAGTGGCCGACGAGGATGACCGGGCCATCCTGCGCGGCGATGGCGCGTTTGGTTGCCGCGACATCTTCCTGGAACGACGTGAGCGGGTTCTGGACAGAGGTGACCTTATAGCCCTTCGCCAGCAGGAGGGGAATCACTTTGGACCAGCTCGATCCATCTGCGAATGCGCCGTGGACGAGAACGATATTTTTGGCGGGAAGTGTCTGGGACATGAGAGTTTCTCCGGTGGCTAGGACGCTGAGGACAAGGAGCAGTAGAAGCCGCTTCCACGTTGGACGCATTGGGTTTCTCCAAAAGACGAGAGCGCTCGGAGTGCTCGCGTCCGTTCTGTTTTCAATCGCAGCCGCCAGGGAAGGGCGCTCGGAGGGTCATCGCCGACGCCTGCGCTCGTATAGCTTTGGATGGAACTGTCGCAACGCGCAGTTACCGAATCTTGCTGCAAGTTGACATGGATTGCTGGATTAAAGGGAGTTTCGAAAGTTCGAGGGCGCCACGCCGGCGGCCTTGCGAAAGGCGCGGGTGAAGTGGCTCGCATGCGCGAAGCCAACGTGAACCCCCACCTCGGCGATGCTGAGGCTGCTGGTCTCGAGCAGAAACCGCGCATGGTCCATGCGGCGATTCAGGACATACTGGCCTGGCGTCACCCCCACGCTTTGCTTGAAGGCGCGAAGGAAGTGGAAGGCGCTGAGTCCGGCGATGGCGGACAACTCGGCCAGGGTAATCGACTGCTTGAGATGATCCGCGACATAGGCCTGCACCGCGCGAATCTGCTTCGGGGCGAGCCGTCCGCAGGCCTTCGACGGGCGCGGCGTGGCCGCGGCATGCTGGCACAGGGCCAGCGCGATGGCCGTGGCGATGCATTCCAGGCCGAAGTGGTCGTGGGTGCTGGGTTCGCTGCTCTCGTGGTCCAACGCCCGCATCAGGTGCTCGACCTTCGGCGGGCTGGCTGCGAGCGATTGAACGATTGCGGTCGAATGCCTGCCGCCGGCGGACTGCACCATGTCGTCGAAGCGGGCTGGATCGAACGCCAGTGCGATGCCCTGCATCGGGCCTTCAAAACGAACCCCATGCCGGCTGCCCTGGGGCATGACCCAGAGCGAGCCCGGCCGCACCCATCGGATGCCCGAGAAGTCGGGGCTTTTCACCTCTGCCCGCGCAGCCGGACCGGTATGCAGGTAGAGGTTATGTTGTTGCGGCTCGCGCTCTGGAAACTCCATCGGGTCGATGGCATGGCGCTCGACATGCACGCCGCGCGCAGCAAGCCCCGGATGTCGCAGGAGGACATTCGGGACGATGGGAATAATCTTGCTTCCCTGGCGTACAGAGATCGAATCGTTCACAGGTAACCCCCATCGCGCATTGCGGTCTTCAGGGATCTTCGAACGCGCCCCCTTTCCGCACAAGCCTCGATAGGGCTAACCGCAGGCTAGCTGCGTTTCGACCGGCGTGAACGCCGGCGTCCATGACCACGCGCCTTGCGCGCGTGCGGAGCATACGTCCACTCCCGCACCGGGCCAACGTCGACATGGACGAACTGGGCCTTCGGGTAGTAGCCCACGCCGCCGACGCCTAGCTCCAGCGCCGCATCGCGCAGGGTTGCGGCGGGAACGCCGTCCACGCGCAGATCGATCGCCTTGGCCTCAATGTGTTCGGAGTGCTTGGCGGCGTTGGTTTTGCCGCTCTCGCGCAGGGCGTCGTTGGTCTCCTGCGACCGGTAGCCGCTAAGAATGTCGATCACGCTGCCGGGTTTGTTCACCTTGGCGAGCATGGTGTGGAGCACGTCGAACTCGCGGGGGTCATACTCGCTGACCTCCTGGTTGTGGCTGTCGCGCAGGAAGGTGTTGAGCTTGTCGAGCGCCTCGGGAATGTAGGTATCGCCGATCCGGTAGACGACGTCGACCATCTCGTTGGTGTGGGCGCGGACGAGCTTCAGCTCGTACTGCTTGCCGTCCGCTGGGGCCTCTTCATCTTCGTCGAGCAGCAGGCCGGCGCCGGGTACGGTGACATCGGCGAAGACATGAGCCAGGGCGCGCAGGCGAGGGTGACGGCGTGCGAGCGACCGATGGTGGGTTGCGGCATTCGCCGCGGGGGCGGCTACGCAGAACAGGGCTAACGCGCAGAGCGCAGGGAGCTTCTTGGAAAACAGGGCCGAGCGAAGGGAGGCTGTAAAAAACAAATCGGCAAATCTCCAGGTTCAGGTTTGCGCGGTGCTTGGACTCGAAACCTGAAATGCGGGTTGCCAGTCGTCATTCGCTTTGTCGAGTTTACCCCATGCCATTCGTACCGTGGCCATGCAACCTTCGGGTGAGCGGTTATCCGATGCGGTACATAGGCTGAGGGCGGGTCAGGTTGCTTATCTTGTCAGGACGCCGATAGTCGCGAGCCAGGTCTCGACCAGCTCGGGCCACTTCGTCGCAGGCAGCTTCGTGCGGCGGAGGCCGAAGGCGTGGCCGCCCTGCGCGTAGAGGTGCATCTCGACCGGCACGCCGGCCTTCTTCAACCCGGCGTAGTAGGCGAGCGACTGCGCGACGCCGTCGACGTAGTCGTCCTCGTTCTGCAGCAGGAAGGTGGCCGGCGCGTCGTGCGGGATGTGGCCGGCGACGGCGGGCTTCAGGTTGAGGCTGCCGTTCGCGGACAGGTGTCCGGGGTAGATGGCGATGGCGAAGTCTGGGCGGCAGCTCTCTTGGTCTGCCGCATCGACCGCCGGGTAAAGATGCTCGTTGAAGTAGATGCTGGTCGCCGCGACCAGGTGTCCGCCGGCGGAGAAGCCGAGCACGCCGATCCTGTGCGGGTCGATATGCCACTGAGCCGCGTGGTGACGCACCAGCCGGATCGTCCGCTGCGCGTCCTCGAGCGCGATGGGCGAGTCCGGGAAGGCGCCCGAGCGGGGATACGGCGCGGGCTTCGCGTAGAGCTTTTCACCGGGCACGCGGTACTTCAGCAGCACGCAGGTGACGCCCTTCGCGGTCAACCAGTCGCAGACCTCCGTGCCTTCGAGATCGATGGCGAGGATGGTGTAACCGCCGCCGGGAAAGACGACGACCGCCGCGCCCGTATTCGCGCCCTTGGGCGGATAGACGGTCATGGTGGGGATGGAGACGTTCTCGACCGCGACCCACGGCTTGCCGGCGACGAGCGCGTCCTTGCCGCCGGCCGTCTCGGCGTACTCGGGCGCTGAGACGGGCTGGGCGCTGGGCGGTTTGCCGGGCCAGATCGGCGTCTGCGTGTGTCCCGGCGTGGGCTGCCAGGTAAAGGTCTGCGCCGTGAGACGGCCGAACCCGCATACGACACAAAGAGTGAACAGCAGAGATCTCATCGCAGCCCCCCGAGGCCTGGTGCAAGGCCAGTTCTACGGGCCAGGGAGCGGTGGACAGGTGTGCAAAAGCCCGCAAGCGGAGGGTGGAATCGAATCGATTAACAAGGGTTGCTAAGGCAGCTTCGTCCGCAGCGTGGTCATCAGCTCTTCGTACGCCTTCCAGCGGGCTTTTTGCTCCTCTGGTGTTGAAGATGCGGCGGGCAGAGCGGCTGCGATGCGGCGGGGGCCATCGGTGTACGCCAGCATGTAGCTGCGGTACTCGTTCATATAGAGGAGTGAGGCGTCAGGTTGCGCCATCAGCACCTCGTCCGAGAGCCGGTTGTCCGCGCGGACGTACTCCAGCCGCCCGTCCAGGTACTCGCGTGCGATCGCCGGTTCGGCCGAGCTCAGCTCGCGGATCGCCGCGCTGATGGCGACGTACCGCGCGGCCTCGGCGGGTTTCATGCCAGCGAGCGGGAAGAGGATGTCGCGTTCCACCTGCGCGCGCTCGGCGGTCGAGAAGGCAAGCCGGGGCGCGTACGCCGCCTCCGCCTCCGAGAGGTAGGACTGCGGGCTGAAGGTGAGCTGCGCCTCCAGCTCCGGCCAGCCGCGTCCCAGGCGCAGCGTCCGGTCACGCAACGTGTTGAAGACATGGTGCCCGGGATAGCCCTCGTGGCAGGCCAGCTCCAGCGCGTCGTCCACCGTGATGGGGTAGTCGAGGTTCAGCGAGATGGTGCTGTGCGCGTCACCCCGGTAGCGGCTGAAGGCGCTCCACGGCTGCCGGTGGACGAAGGTCAGGTCGACCGACTCGCCGGCCGGCAGGGTGATGTGTTCGAGCGTGCGCTGGCGGCAGGCGTCGAGCGCGGCGGTCATGACGGCTCGCAGTTTTTCGGGCGGGATCAGAAAACGCGCATCGTACGCGCCGTAGCGAATCGCCTCCGACTTGCCGGCAGCGGTCGTTGGGAGCTGGCGCAGGATCTCCGTGCGCATAGCCCTGCGCCGCGCCGCCTCGGCGTCGGTGTCGGGCAGGCGGGTGGTCGCGAAAAGAGCCGCGGCCTCGCTGTCGAAGTCGAGATAAACGCCGGCCCGCACCATGCGGACCCGCGCCCGCACGGCGGCAAGCTGCCCGCGCAGGAACTCCCGCCGCGGCTGGTCCTCTTTCATGAAAGCAAGATGCTGGAGGCGGGACTCGAGCGCCGCGGCCTCGCCGTCGATCTCGTCGAAGCTCGCGTAGGCTCGCTTCACCTCGTCCGCGACCGTGGCCGGCGCGACCGAAAAGTCGAGCGAGTCGGGATCGCGTTCGCCCAGCGCAAGCGCCACGCGGACATAGTCGCGGGCGATGGAATCGACGTTGTCGGGCCGGCTGGCGGCCTCCCATGGGGCGTGCGAAAGGGCTGGCGCCGGCGCCGGTTCCCGTGTCCGGCAGCCTCCGGCAAGGAGTAGAAGACAAAGCGAAGCTCCGGCTCGGAGGCTGCGAATAACCGTGTCCGGACGTGCCTGACTCTGCATCATGCTTTCAGCTATACAGGGATTCGAGCGTGGGACACAAGCCGGAACGTGCGTTTGGCGCGCGAATCTTGCACGCACCTGCGATCCTCTATGCGGCCAATAAGCAACCTCGATTTTTTGTTTAATCCGTTTACTGACCCTCACCCCCCCTGATACTTTAGTCCTAACCCCCAAACGTCAACGTCGACGAGTTCGGAACGTAGCGCACCTTCCGCGTAGCTTTCACGGTCTCAGGACCGTTCGTAGAGATGTGCGCCTGACATTGCGTACCGCCGAGTGGTTTCAGGCGCCGTGCCCCATAAGGGGGCGACGCCGCGCCACCGTTCACCCTTTCAGGAGGTTTCACATGCAGGCTGCGTCAAGATTGCGGTCTTTCCCAGCACTCTGTACTGCGCTTTTATTGGGCGTCCTAGCCTTTTCTCCATCCCTCATGGCGCAAAACTCCAGCTCGATCGAAGGCGTCATCACCGACGCCACCGGCGCGGCTGTCGGCGGCGCCACCGTCACCGTTCGGAACACGGATACGGGCATCACGCGTACCGTCAAGACGGACGCAGCCGGCCGCTACTCCGTCACCGCTCTCGGTAACGGCTCGTATGCGATCTCCGCCGTTGCGGCTAACTTCAGCACGACCTCGCTGACGGGCGTCAAGCTCGATATCTCGCAGACCCTCAAGGAAGACATCGCCCTCACGGTCGGTGGCGCCAGCGATCAGGTCAGCGTCGAAGCAGCCGCGCTGAGCACCGAAACCGAGACCTCCTCGAACGGTCAGACCCTGGACCAGAAGAGCGTCGCCGAGCTTCCGCTGGCCAATCGCCAGTTCTACAACCTCGTCGAAGTCGCTCCCGGCGTCGTGCCTCCCGCACAGGCATCCTCGATGGGCTTCCGCGGCGGTATGAACATCAACGGCGCACCCGAAACGACGAACCTCTTCGTCGTCAACGGTACGTGGAACATCGACATGGGCACCAACCAGGACTCCTTCCGTCCGTCGGTCGACACCATCGCCGAGTTCAAGGTGCTCTCGGGTAACTACTCCGCAGAGTATGGCCGCCTTCAGGGTGGTCAGATTCTGATCACGACCAAGCAGGGTTCGAACAAGCTGCATGGCTCGATCTACGAGTTCATCCGTAACGGCGCCATCGAAGCCAAGCCCTGGAGCTCGTCCGTTCAGACCGTTACCCCGGCCTTCAAGCAGAACACCTTCGGCGCGACCCTCGGCGCTCCGATCCTCAAGGATAAGGCGTTCGTCTTCGTCGGCTACGAAGGTCAGCGTATCCGTCAGCAGGCCGTCGCTGTCAACCAGGTTCCGACCACTTGGACCGCAGCCGGTTGCCTTCCTGGCACGGTACAGGCCTACGATCCTCTCACCGGCACTCCGCTCACCAGGGGCAACACCGGCGCCTGCGCCGGCGCTCCGGGTCAGGGCTACGACCTTACCGCTCTCTCGGAGTGGACGGGGGCGTCTGCTCAGCTCGGCCGCCTGATGGAATCGCTCGCTTATCCCAACCCGAACATCGCAACCGCGCTCAACCCCACCAGTGGCGGATTCCTCGCTGCGGCGACGTCGGACTATAACTTCAGCGAAACTCGTAAAGAGACGATGGACGAGGTCAACTCGCGCGTCGACTACAAGATGAACGACCACAACTCGTTCTACGAGAGCTACAACTACTTCCACGACCCGTCGTTCGAGCCTTCGAACTCGCTCTGCGCGACGCGCAACATGCCGAACTTCGGCTGCTTCACCAACCAGACCTCCCAGCTCGCCAACATCGGTTGGATTCACATCTTCCCGGGCAGCAACCTGATTAACGACGCCCGTGCGGGCTTCCAGCGCCTGGTGCAGCCGCGCGTTCAGGAAGACAACACGACCATCGGTTCCAAGTGGCCCGGTTTCTCCGGTCAGCTCGGCCAGACCGCCGTCGCGAACAACTACGGTCTGCCTTCCATCACCGTCTCGGGCAACTACACCACGACCGGCGGCCAGACCAACCTTCCTCAGGATCGTTGGGACGACCACTTCCAGTTCATCGATACGCTGACCTGGAGCCACAAGAGCCACACCTTCAAGGCTGGCATCGATACTCTGTGGACGAACACGACCGAATATGAAGTCAGCAACGGCCGTGGCGCTCTGACCTTCAACCCCGCTACGCTCGCGTCGACCAACGCTTCTTCGAGCTGCCCGAAGTGCGGTACTACCGGCGATCCGATCGGCGATATCCTGCTGGGCTTCCCGTCGGCTACCTCGGTGACGCCCTCCGCTCCGAATATCTATAACAACTACCGCTCCGTCGACCTCTTCCTGCTCGATGACTGGAAGGTTCGCAAGAACCTGACCCTCAATCTCGGTCTTCGTTGGGAAATCGATCCGCCCGTCGTGGAAAAGAATGGCTCGATGATTACGTTCTCGCCGTCGTCCCCGAACCAGCTCTACCCGGGCGCTTCCAACCAGACGGTCGGCTTCTCGAACCCGAACAGCGCCATTACCACCGCAAAGCAGACAGGCAACCGCAGCGTCTACCACGGCGACTACAACAACGTAGCCCCTCGCGTCGGCTTCGCGTGGCAGCCATTCAACAACGAGAAGACCGTTATCAAGGGCGCTTACGGTGTCTTCTTCACCTCGCCTGAGATGTTCAACGAGTTCCTCTCCTACAGCCTTGGTTATCCGGTCCGTTACGCCAAGACCTATGCTCCCGCTCCGGTCTCCGCAAGCGGCCAGATCACTCTGGCGAATCCGTTCCCGAACGATCTGCCGACGCCTGGTTCGCCCTACTGCGTTGCCGGCGCATCGACTGGTTGCACCACGCCGAATCCCTCGATCGCCGGTTGCGCCTCTCCCTGCGGTCTCATCCCGGTCATCACCAGCACGGAGGTCGATCCGAAGTTCGCCACACCCTATGTCCAGCAGTGGACTCTTGGTGTACAGCGCCAGCTCACCCGCAACACGATCTTCGAGGCGCTCTACTTCGGCAACAAGGGATCGAAACTGTCCTACGGCACAGCTGCGGTTCTGAACCCGAACGCCAACCCCGACGCTGATACCCTCGGCCAGAACTACACCCAATCCACCTCCGCCACCACCGGTTACACCACCTACTCTGCGGTTGGCGCGGCTGCCCTTCAGGCTCTCCGCGTATACCCCCAGTGGGGTGCGATCGGTATCCACAAGACCGGTTTCAACTCCTTCTATCACTCGCTCCAGAGCCGCGTTCAGACCAGCACGAAGAACGGCACCTCGATCCTGGTCTCCTACACCTATGCCAAGGCTGAAGACGAACTCACCTCGGCGCAGAACCCGATCAACCAGCACGGCGACAAGGGCCTTTCGGTCTTCAACGTCAAGCACCGTCTCGTCGTCAGCCCGGTCGTTCCGCTTCCGTTCGGTAAGGGTCAGCCCTGGCTCAACAACGGCCTTGGGTCTGCGATCTTCGGCGGATTCCAGCTCTCGGGCATCTGGCAGTACTTCGGCGGCCGTCCTTTCCCGATCACCGATTCCACCAACCAGAGCAGCTCGGCTGGCGGCGGCGATCGTCCGGATGTCATCGTCGGACAGAACCCCAACGGCTACGACAGCGCCAACGCAAGCAATATCCACAATGCCAAGGAGTGGTTCAACATCCACGCCTTCGCTTACAACCCGCCCGGAACCTACGGAACGGCTGCTCCGAACATGCTCATCGGTCCGGGCTGGGACGAAGTCGACCTCACCTTCGGCCGTACCTTCTCTGTCCGCGACTGGGCGAAGGTTCAGTTCAAGGTCGATGCCTTCAACATCGCCAACCACCCGAACCTCATGAACCCCAGCGCTTCGTTTGCCGGATCCCCCGGCTACAATCCGGTCAAGAGCGCAACGACCGGAGCGTATACGTACTCCACCGGTTTCACCAGCCTCGCATACCCGACCCAGGCCGGGTACTGCACCACCAACACCACCACGGTGGCCAACGACGGTCGCGCTATTGGTTGCACGGCTCCCGGTTCGTTCGGAACCATCACGGCAGCCAACAACATGCGCGAGATTCAGGCCAGCATCCACGTCTCGTTCTAACCGCAACGCAGCATCCAACGAAAAGGCCGGAGCGTATGCTCCGGCCTTTCGCTTTTCCCGGCACACTCATGTGCGACCAGGCATGAAAGAGGCGGCTCCTCGAAGGAGCCGCCTCTTTTTCAAAGCCCCAAGCTACTTTGCGGGAGCCGTCTTAGGCGCGACGCCATGCGCGTAGTTGTAGAGGATCTCCGCCACCGACTTCTCCGCGCCGGCCAGGCCGTAGGTCTTGCCCGCGCCTTCGATGATGAAGTATTCGTTGGCCGCGTGCGCCCGGCCGCCCATGCCCAGGCCGCCGGCGGCGATCGGCATCTTCACATCGACCACGCGTTGTCCGACCTCGGCATTCGAGAAGAGATACGCGGGCCAGTAACCGCCCAGGATCGTCTCCTCCGCCGTCGTTGGGTCGTGGCTGATCTTGAAGTCGTCGAAGGTCGCAGCGACCGCCTTGGCGATGTCGTTGTCGTAGGCCATCTTCGCCCACGGCACGTCGCCGATCAGCTTCACGTCCACGTCCTTGTAGCCGTTCTTGTCGATCTGCGCGCGCAGCTTCTTCACGATGTCCGTGCCGCTCATGTTCGGGATGTAGCGGAAGTTGTGCTTCGACGTGATCTTGTTCGGCAGGATCGCGCCCGCGCCGCCGGCGTACATGTTGCCGCCCCAGATGCCGTCCAGATTGAAGCTGGTGCCGTAGCGCGACATCTTCAGGATGGTGAAGGGATCGTCCGAGATATAGCGGCCCACGCCGAGCGCGGCCGCAGCCTTGGTGGGGTTCATGTTGGCTGCCGCGCGCTTCAGTCTGTCGGTCTCGGTCGGGCTCAGCGGCTGCTGGTTTTCGAAGAAGCCGTCGATCTTCGGCGTGTTGCCGTCGTCCGAGACGAGCGAGCTGAGCATCTTGATGTGCCGCCACGCGACCGAGTCGACGGAACGCTTCCACGATCCATGAATGTCGGAGACGTTCGGGCCACGGCCCCAGCTCTTGCCGCTGGTCGTCAGCTCCACGTAGACGCAGCCCTCGCTGCCGCCCGAGATGCTGGCGCTGCCCGCGCCGCTCTGTCCGGCGAAGCGCAGCATCGCGTCCGCGCCCTTGAAGAGGTCGGCGTGATCCTTCATGAACTTGCGCAGGCCGATGTCCATGCGCTCTTCGTCGCCTTCGGCCACGAAGATGATGTTCACGGGCAGCTTGCCGTTCACGGCCTTGTACGACATCAGCGCCTCGAGCTGCGCGAGCTGCGGTCCCTTGGAGTTGGTCGCGCCGCGGCCGATCAGCACCTTCTTGAACGCGGGGTCGATGCCTGCCGTCGCGCCATCGACGATGCGACCTTCGAACGGCGGAGCCACCCAGTTGTCGGGCTGCGTGACGGGCATCGTGTCGTACATCCAGTAGAGGACGAGCGTCTTCGGCGCGCCCTCGTCGCACTTGCCATAGACGACCGGGTTGCCGGGCGAACCGTACTCGGTGATGCCCACGTCGTAGACGCGCGTCGTCTGGCAGCCCAGCTTGTCGAACATGCCCTTCACCATCTCGGCCGACTCGGGTATGCCTTCGCCGGAGTTCGAGATGCTGGGCTGCTGAATCCACTTCTGGAAGTCGACGACATGCTCGTCGATGTGGCCGTCGATGTAGTCGTAGACCTTCTTCAGTTCGGGCGGCGTGGTGGCGAGGTCGGGGGAGATGGTCTCGTCGCCGGTGGGGCGTATGTGCAGGGCGGGGGCCTTGCCGGTTGCGGCGGCGGGCGCGGTGGCGGGCTTCTCTTTACACGCGACGGTGAAGAGCGTGGCGGCGGTGATGCAGGCGATGGGCAGAGGATGAATGCGGCGCATGGTGGACTCCGTTGGTGCAGGATGCCTCACGCGAACGGGGCGAGAGGATAAACGGTAAGGGCTACTCATGCCGCATCGCCGCAATGGGCGTTACGCGCGACGCCTGCCGCGCGGGGTAGTAGCCGAAAAGAATGCCGATGGCCGCCGAGATGGTGAACGAGGCCGCGACGGAAGCCCAGGAGAGCTCGGTCGTCCAGCGCACGAGATGGCCCACCATGACGGATGCGCCCGCGCCCAGCGCGATGCCCAGCAGACCGCCGCCGATGCTGAGGATGACCGCCTCCATCAGGAACTGCTGCATCACCTCTCCTGCTTGTGCGCCGACCGAGCGGCGGATGCCGATCTCGCGGGTGCGTTCGGTCACCGAGAGCAGCATGATGTTCATGATGCCGATGCCGCCAACGACCAGCGACACCGCCGCGATCGAACCCAGCAGCATGGTCATGGTGCGGCTCGCGCGGTCGAGCGTCTTACTCAGTTGCGCCAGCGTCACGCGGTCGAGGCCTGCGGTATTGCTCACCATGGCGCGGGAAAAGTCGGTCCGCAGGCCGCCCTTGCCCATGGCCGCGTGCGCTTGTCCGGCGATGGTGAAATCCAGCGGCGAAGAGGCATCCAACCGATGCCGCATGCGCAGCACCCCGGTGATCACCTTGATCAGCCGCGTCACGTCGCCCGTCGACGCGGTCGAGACCGTGATGTTGTCGAGCGTCGGCTTCGCGAGCAGCTTCATCGCCGTGTGGACCGGCAGATACACCGCGTCGAATACCCCGTCACCGGGAGCGGCGGGCGTCATCCAGCTTCCGCTCGCGACGACGCCGACCACGCGGGCGTCCAGCCCCTTCACGTTCACCGTCTTGCCGACGGGATTCGTCTTGCCGAAGAGATGCTCGCTGGCGATCGAGCCCAGCACGACGACGGGCGCGGCCTGCGCGTCGTCGGCCGCAGTGAAGAATTTGCCATGCGAGAGCACCCATGCGCGGCGAATCTCCGGCAGCGTCGCCTGCTCGCCGCGAACGGCGGAGACCCAGGAGTCCGCGCCGAAGCCGATGCGCCCGTTGTCGTGCACGCCGGCCGAGACCGTCTGCACGCCTGCAAGCGCGGCGATGGCGGCTGCGTCCTCAAGCGTCAGCGTCTTCGCGCCGCCCTTTCCCTGCAGATTGTTTGGGCCGGCCTCGAGCTGCCGCGTGGGGTCGCCGAAGTGGATCTTCGGTGTTCCGTCGGGCTCAAGCTCCTGCATACGCCGCAGCGTGGGGCGCGTGTCGCCGCTGCGCAGCACGCCGTCTTGCAAGGCTTTGCGGTCGGTGGGGTTCCAGGCGGCGGGCGCTTCGGGAGCTTCGCCGATGCTGGTCCATTGCTGCGCGGCCTTGTAGTTGCCCGCGGTGACGACGATGACGTTCATCCCCGCCGCCTTCACCTGGCCGGCGATCGACCGCTGCGCGCCGCTGCCGACCGCGACCATGGCCAGCACGGTGCCGACGCCGATGGTCATGCCGAGGACGGTCAGCCCGGTCTGCAGCGTGTTTCGCCTGAGCGCGGTGAGGGCGATGGCGTAGCTGGTTCGTACGGACAAACAGACCTCCTTCGTCGAAGCTCCTACTCAAATCGCAGAGCGTCGATGGGGTTGAGCCGCGATGCGCGGCGGGCGGGGTAGAAGCCGAAGAAGACGCCGGTCGCCGCAGCCACGCCGAAGCTGAGCGCGACCGCTCCGGCCGAGACCGTCGCCGGCCATTCGAGCACGTAGGTGATGACGAGCGACGCCGCGAAACCGAGCACGATGCCGCAGACGCCGCCGGCAACGCCGAGCGTCAGCGCCTCCACGAGAAACTGCGAGAGCACGTCGCGCGAGCGTGCGCCGAGCGCGCGGCGGATGCCGATCTCGCGGGTGCGCTCGGTCACCGACACCAGCATGATATTCATGATGCCGATGCCGCCGACGATCAGCGAGATGGTCGCGATGGCCGCGAGCAGCGCCGTCATGGTCTGGCCCGCGCGGCTCAGCGTGCCGGACATCTCTTCGAGGTTGGTCTGGTCCATCTGGGGCATGTTGGCCGCGATGAAGGCCGCGACGGAGCTGGTCAGGCCCTTCGAGAGCGCCTCGACCGCCTGCGTGCGGACGGTGAAGTCGTCGGGCGTGCCGCCTTCGAGATGATGCCGCTGACGGAGCATTGGCCCAAGCTGTTGCGCGACGGCGGAGGAGTCGCCGGCGCGCTCGCTGGTGAGGGTGATCTGCGTCAGGCCGGGCGAGCCGGTGAGCTTCTGCAGCGTGGTGTAGGGGACGACGGCCATGCTGGCCTGGTCCTCGTCACCCGAGCTGAAACAGCCCTTCACGGTGAAGACCGCTCCCTTGATGACGACCTGTTTGCCTACGGGATCCTCGCCGGGAAAGAGCTGGTCGCGGAGGTTCGAGCCGAGGATGACGACCTGCTCCTGGTCCTTGACGGCGGAGCTTTTGAAGAAGCGCCCCTTCTCAAGTTCCCAGTCGAACATCTTTTCGTAGCCCGCGTCGACGCCCATGACGGCGGTGAACTGGCGGTCGGGATCGGGCTGTGTCGTGTGCTCGACCCAGGTGCGTACGCGCAGCACGGGGGAGACGTGGTCGACGCCCTTGAGCTTGTGGATGGCCTCGGCGTCGGCGGGGACGAGGGTCGAGGCGAAGCCCAGCCCGGCCGGTGTGCGGGCCTCGATGTCCTGGTTGGCGAAGTTGCCGGCGCGCACGTAGATCAGCGTGGTGCCGGAGGCGCGCACCTCGCCGGATACGCTCTCCTCGGCGCCCGTGCCGAGGGCGAACATGGTCAGCACGGCGGCGACGCCGATCGTCATACCGAGCAGAGCGAGGCCGGTGCGCAGGCGATTCCTGCGCAGGGCCGCGAGGGCGATCTTGAGGCTCTTACCCAGCATCTGGTTCGCTCCGAGTGAGAAAATAACAGACACCAAGCTGCGACGCGGGCACGTCCGGTAAGGAACGTGCCCGCGTTTGCTGTCGGTTATGTGGGTCGGTTTACTTGGCGGTGGTCTTCGGCTTCGGGGTGGTGGTGGTGGTCTGCGCGTACTCCCAGAGCGAGGCGACGACCAGCTTCTCGGCGCCGGCCATACCCTGCTGCCAGTTCGCGCCCTCGACGACCCAGTACTCGTTCGCCGCGTGAGCACGTCCGCCCGCGCCGCCACGTGCGCCCATACCCATCGGGATGGAGACCGTGCCGACCTTCTGGCCGACCGGACCATCGCTGAACAGGTAGCTCGGCCAGTAACCGCCGGTGGGGTTGTCGTCCGTCACGTTGACGCCGAGCGGCTTGATGCGGCCGTCCTTCTCGTAGTGATCGGCGTTCGAGGCGAACATGTCCTGACCCGGACCGGCAAGACCGAGCATGGCGGCAGCCTTGCGGTGCGCGACCGAGATGTCGGCGTCGGGCGAGGAGCCCTTCGACCACGGCACGTCGCCGACGAGCTTCATCTCGACGTCCTTGTAGCCGTTCGCGTCGAGCTGCTCGCGCAGCTTCTTCACGATGTTCATGCCGTCCATGTTCGGAACGTAGCGGAAGTTGTGCTTCGAGGTGATCTTGTTCGGCAGGATGGCGCCGGCGCCGCCAGCGTACATGTTGCCGCCCCAGATACCGTCGAGGTTGAAGCTGTCGCCGAAGCGGCCGTCATACGCAACCTTGTAGGGATCGTCGGTCTTGTAACGGGCCAGGCCGGTGTTCTCGGCCATCTTCTTCAGGTCCATGTGCTCGGCGCGCTTCTTGAGTTCGGCGACCTGCTCGGGCGTCGGCTCCTGCTTGCCGTCCTCCCAGCCCTTGATCTTCGGCGTGTTGCCATCGTCGGAGATGAGCTTGGAGAGCATGGTGATGTGGCGCCAGGCCGGGCTATCCGCCGTGCGCTTGTTCACGCCGTGGATGTCGGAGACCGTGGGACCGCGGCCCCAGGACTTGCCGGAGGTGGTCAGCTCGACGTAGACGCAGCCTTCGGACGGGCCGCCGGCGTAGAGCGCGTCGGCCTCGGCCAGCAGGTCGGAGTGCTGCTTGATGAACTGGCGCAGACCGATGTCCATGCGCTCTTCGTCCATCTCGCCGACGAGGATGAGGTTGACGGGCAGCTTGCCGTTCACGGCCTTGTAGGCCATCAGGGCGTTGAGCTGCGTCATCACAGGGCCCTTGGAGTTCGAAGCGCCGCGACCGACCAGAACGCGCGGATACTGCGGCACGCCGTTCTCCTTGCCGGTGACGATGCGCGCTTCAAACGGCGGCGAGACCCAGTTGTCCGGCTGCGTGACGGGCATGGTGTCGAGCTGCCACCAGAACGCGACCGTCTTGGGCGCGCCTTCGTCGCACTTGCCGTAGACGATGGGGTTGCCGGGGGTGCCGTACTCGGTGATGCCGGGATCGTAGACCTTGGTGGTCTGGCAGCCCAGCTTGTCCATGAAGCCCTTGACCATCTCGGCCGACTCCGGAATGCCTTCGCCGGAGTTCGAGATCGACGGCTGCTGGATCCACTTCTGCAGGTTCTGGACGTGATCGTCGATGTGCTGATCGATGTAGTCGAACACCTTCGTGACCTCCGGCGGCGCGCCGTTCAGCTTGGGCGCAACCCCATCGGTTCCATTCGGATTGATGTGGGCGAAGTTGTACTGCGGTGCTTTGGAGGCGGACGATTCCGCGGGCTTGTCGCTCTTGCAACCGAGCGGAAGCAGGGCGATGCCGGCAAGAATGGCGGTGGCTGTCAGGCGTGACTGCATACTGTAGGTCCTTTCGAGACGTCTGAAGATGATCCTGGGTGGAGCACATTCCCTTGCAGGAGG
The DNA here is from genome assembly GCF_900188085.1 of Granulicella rosea. Lineage (GTDB taxonomy): Bacteria > Acidobacteriota > Terriglobia > Terriglobales > Acidobacteriaceae > Edaphobacter > Edaphobacter rosea. Next base: position 309,026 of record NZ_FZOU01000006.1, on the reverse strand, counting down.
GCGCTATCGAGGGGCGGCTCGGACCATCCAAACGATGGCCGTGAACTCAACCCTTGCGAGGACACGTCGACAGGGACGCGAAGCCCGGAAGCGGCGGCATACGGCTGCGGCCCCCCGGATACAGATTTGCAAAGTGAAGCTAGCGTAGCACTCCGGCGCGATGTGCGAAAGCACAATATGCGGCTTTTTCGTTCGGCAGGCTGCGGGAGCTTGCAAGCAAAGGCGGCCATAGGCAACTCCTATCCGCGTCATGCGCCGGTCGCCCGCATCCTGTTCGTTTCCCGGCAACGCTTCTATGCTGAAATTCATCGGCTCGTTCCGCCGTTTGGAGGTCGTGTGAAGTCTTTTCCGGTTCTGCCGCGTCTCGGTTGTCGTCTTGCAGGGGCTTTGTTTGCCGCGACTCTGGTCGTGGGCGCGAACGTTCAGGCGCAGGTTCAAACCCCGCAGGCAGTGTGGGCCTTCCAGGGACAGAAGCCCCAGGCCGACGGCCACCTGACCGTCACGCCGGTCCCCGGCAAGCCGCTGACCGAAAAGCTCGACTTCTGGATGACGCTGCCGGGCAAGCCCGCGCCGGTGAAGAGCTACCAGACCGAGATGACGAAGAAGCTGCACATGATCATCGTCTCGAACGACTTCAAGACCTTCCTGCACCTGCACCCGGTGCTTGGCCCGACCGGCCACCTCGTGCTGACCCAGACCTTTCCGGCCAAGGGAACGTACCAGGTCTACACCGACGCGCTGCCCGGCTCGCTGAATCACCAGGTCTACCGCTTCGAGGTCGATATCGACGGCAAGACGCCCGGCGTCCGCAATCTGCCGTCGAGCGGCATGGGCACGCAGGTGGGACCGTATGAGGTCGACCTGAGCACCACCCGCCTGCGCGCCGGACAGGCCAGCATGATCGACATTGTCATCCAGAAGGACGGCAAGCCCGCGACCGACCTGCACCCGTATCTCGGCGCGCCGGCCCACGCCGTCTTTCTCGACGCGAACGACCTTTCCTACGTGCACGCGCACCCCATGGGCATGGACCAGATGATGGACATGAGCAAGCCCATGCCCGACATGCCGGAGAACGGACCTTCGCCCAACGACATGATGCTGCACCTCGCGCTGCAGAAGCCCGGCACGTATAAGCTCTGGCTGCAGTTCCGCGGGGGCAAGGATCTTTACGTCGCCGAATTCACGATTACGGCGATCTAAACCCACAGTAAAGTTGTCATCCTGAGCGAAGCGCAGCGGAGTCGAAGGACCTGCTTTTCGGGTGGCGGGTAAGCTCACCAGTAGTCCCAAAAAGCAGGTCCTTCGCTGCGCTCAGGATGACAACCCTCTTACCAGTCTTCGAACAAGGAGTTACAACGATGCTGAAGCGCCCCGCACTCGTTCTCTCAACCGTCCTGTTCGCCGCGCTGCCTGCCTTCGCGCACTCGCGTCCGAAGGTCATGGTTCCGGCGGCGAACTCGACCGTCGCCGCTCCGTCCGAGGTCTCGGTCGTCTTCACCGAGGCGCTGGAGCCGAAGTTCAGCTCGCTGGCTCTGACCGACGCCGCCGGCAAAACGCTGAGCACCGAGCACTCGAAGGCCGACCCGGCCGATCCGAAGCATTTGACGCTCGCCCTGCCCACGCTCGCGCCCGGCACCTACTTCGTACACTGGGTTTCGACCGCGCCGGACGGCCACAAGATGGACGGCGACTACTCCTTCTCGGTCAAGTAGCAGGAGGCCGTTCTGGACCAGCTTCTGCTGCCGCGCATTCTCGCGGCCATCGTGGTGGACGCGAGCCTCGCCCTGATCTGCGGGCTTTTGCTGGCGCTGCTCTGGCTGCGCGGCGGTTTCCTCTCTGCGAATCGGCTGCGTCTGCCGGCGATCCTGCTCTTCCTGGCGGTTGCGGCGCAGCTTCTTCTCATGGTCATGACCATGTCCGGCGCGAGCGCGCCCCATGCCGTGATGGCGGCCATGCCGGACGTGCTCTCCACCCACGCCGGGCGGCTGACTGAGTACATCCTGATCGCGACCTCCCTGCTGGCCGGCTGGACGCTGCTGCCGCTCACGTCCAAAGTGAAGGCCGCCGGTTCGGCGCTGCTGCTCGCCGTGGTCATCCTGCTGCGCTCGGCCACCGGCCATGCGGCGGTCGATGGCGACTGGAGCCTCGCGGAACTGCTGCAGGCGCTGCATCTCTCCGCCATGGCGCTTTGGAGCGGCGGCGTCCTCGTCTCCGGGCTGCTGGTTCTTCCGCGCCTGGTTCGGGCGAACGCTGGCGTCGCACTGCCAACTCCGCGCAAATATGTTGCATCGCTTTCGACCGTCAGCACCTGGGCGGTGGCGGTCGTCGCGCTGTCGGGCGTGGTGAAGGCGTGGCGGCAGGTTGGCGGCGATCTACACCTGCTGCGCGGCGCCGGATGGGCCTGGATTCTCTACGCGAAGGTCGCCTGCGTCACATTGGCGGTCCTGCTCGGAGGCCTGAATCGACTGGGGTTGAGAACGCCGGACGACTGGCCGGAGGCGGCGAAGACGCGCGCCGCGAGGCTGCTGCGGGCCGAAGCCTGGGCGATGGTCGCGGTGCTGATTCTCTCGGCGTGGCTCGCCAATATGCCGCCTCCGGGCGAGTGATGCGCCAATCGACGCGACTGACTATCAAGTCATTTATCTGGTTTATATGCACATAAGTTCTGCGAAGCGCATGGAATGCGTTTGGCATTGAACCTCCGCGCATGCTACTGTCGTCTCACCGGACGTAGTAATCAAACTTTGCGCCGACTCTGTTCCCGCCCGACACCGTAGTCACGGGTTCCTTCGACGATGGACGAGTGGATACATGGATTTCGATCATCTCAAGACGTTCCTCGAGGTCTCTCGGCAGAAGAGCTTTTCTCGCGCCGCGGAGAAGCTGCTGGTGACTCAACCCTCTATCTCGGCGCAGATTCGCTCGCTCGAGGCCTCGCTCGGTCATCGCCTGCTCGAACGCGGCGGCGGCAAGGTGACGCTGACGGCGGCGGGCCGCGTCTTCGAGCCGTTTGCGGAGGAGTCGCTCTCGCGGCTCAACCACATTCTGCTGACCATCGGCGACCTCGAACGCTCGCCGCGCGGCACGCTCACGGTCAGCGCGAACGACTCGACGGCGCTGTACGTACTGCCCATATTTTTCAGCAAGTTCAAGCGTCAGTACTCACGCGTGGCGCTGAACATCGTGCGCGCAGAGCGGACGAAGACGATCGAGTCGGTGCTGAACCGCGAGGTCGACTTCGGCGTCGTCTCGCTGCCGGTGCGCGACAGCCGCCTGCACGTCGAGACGATCCATAAGGACGAGCTGGTGCTGGTCGTCCCGGCGAAGCATCCGTTGGCGGCCGAAAGCTCGGTGACGCTCGAAAAGCTCGCTCGCTACAGCCTGCTGGTGCCGTCGCAGGGCCGGCGCCGCGAGCATCTGGACAACCTCTTCGCCGAGCGCAAGCTGACGCCGAAGATCGGCATGGAACTCGACTCGAACGAGCTGATGAAGCGGCTGATCCTGGCCGAGATCGGCATCGGCTTCCTGCCGCGCATCAACGTGCTGGCGGAGCTGCGCGCAGAACAGGTGAAGGCCCTGACCATCGAAGGCGTCGAGCTGCCTCGCGACCTGGGGCTGATCTCGCACAAGCACCGCGCGCTCAGCCGGGCGGGGAATGTCTTCTTCACCGTCGCCACGGGGCTGGTGCGGCCGAATCCGGACGAGTAAAGATCATGAAAACGCCCTCCGCGATCGCTTGCGGAGGGCGCCTTGGTTCAGTAGCCGATCGTGAAGCGCTCCCGACGATGCTGCGGCTTTTCGAGTTCATCGACCAGCGCGATCGCGTAGTCCTCGAGCGAGATGCGGCTGTTGCCCTGGGCGTCGGCAACGAGCTGGTCCTTACCCAGGCGGAACTTGCCGGTGCGCTCGCCGGGCTCGAAGAAGGCGGCGGGGCTGAAGTAGGTCCAGTCGATGGACGACGTCTTCAGCAGGTCGAGCACCTTCGAGTGCGAGGTCGCGATGGCGACCCAGGGCGCCGGCAGGTGACCGGAGGCGAGCAGCGTCACGCCCGGCGCGACCTCGAGCGAAGCGGCGCCGCCCACCACGATCAGCCGCGCATGGCCGGCCTTTGCAATCGCCGCGATCTGGCGCTCCGTCACGCCCAGCACCTGGTCGGTGTCGTCCGCCGGCGGCGCGTAGGCGCTGACGACGGCGTCCGCGCCGGCGATGGTCGCGGCGATCCGGTCGACATCCGAAAGGTCGTCCTGTTTGGCCGGGACGCCGGCGGGCAGCTTCGAAGGATCGCGTGCGACGGCGGTGACGTGGTGGCCGCGCGCTTGCAGCTCCTTCAGGATGCGCTGACCGGTCTTACCGGTTGCGCCGTAGAGGGTGACATTCATGTGCGAAGCTCCTTGAAATCTTTCGTGCGTCTCAAAAGTAGATGCGATTGCCCACGCATTGGACGCGCAACGCAACTCGCTGAAAACGCGATAGAGTGGCGGATATGCGCCTTTGGTTTTCGTCCAGCAGCGAGGTTCCGATCTACCGTCAGCTCGCCACGCAGGTGGAGCTGGCGATCCTCTCGGGCGACCTGAAGCCGGGCGACCGGCTGCCAAGCACGCGCGAGCTGGCGCGGCGGTTTGCGCTACACCCGAACACGATCAGCGCGGGCTACCGGCAGCTCGAGCGGGACGGATGGACGGAAAATCGACACGGAAGCGGCGTCTACGTCCGGGCCAATGCCGATGCGCCCAGCACGCCGGAGCAGATCCTCGACCAGCACATTGCGGGATTTTTTCGGGTTGTGCGCGAGCTGAACCTGCCTGCCGCCGCCGTGCGGGCGCGGGTGGCCCGGTGGCTGGAGGCTCCGCCGCCCGACCATCTGCTGCTGATCGATCCCGACCCGGAGATGCGGCGGATTCTTCTGCACGAGATTCGCCAGGCGACGGCCTTTCCCGTCGCCGAGGCCTCGTTCGAAGATTGCAAAGACCGCAGGATTCTCGCCGGGGCGATCCCGCTCTGCCGCCCCAGCAAGACCGCGCAGGTGCGCGCGCTGCTGCCGCCGGGCGTCGAGCTGACGACGCTGGCGATCCGCTCCGCGCAGAGCTGGCTGACGCCCTGGATGCCGGCGCCGAAGGGACATCTACTGGCGGTCGTCTCGCACTGGCCGGAGTTTCTGGAGATCGCGCGCACGATGCTGATCGCGGCGGGCATTCCGGCGGACGTGCTGATCTTCCGCAACGCCCGCCAGCCCCGGTGGACGCGCGGCCTCGAACAGGCGACGGCGATTCTGTGCGACTCGTACACCGCGTCCGTGCCGAGCCTGCCGCGGCGCCCGCACCTGATTCTGTTTCCGCTGCTGGCGGACTCGTCGAAGGCCGAACTGGCGCGGTATAGCGTCGCGGATACGCCGCTACTGTAAGAGTCGTGTCTTGTTAAGGGCACGGCTTCAGCCGTGCCACAGTCGCCGCATTTGCATTACGGCTTTAGCCGCTGAGGTACGCCCTTCGTTCCTGGGCAGCCCGGACAGAAGCCGTACCCCAGCGGCTGAAGCCGATCCGTGGCCGAACGGGGCGGCATGGCTGAAGCCATGCCCTTAACAGATCGAGTGTTGCTGATCTATCAGCGCCTGATACGTTGTATCCATGACGATGGAAGAGTTGTCGAACCGCCTGCCGAACGGTCTCCATGACGCTTACTTGCTTGGCCTGAATGTCGATTACACCAAGTGCGAACTTCGCTTGGAATTGAAGCTGGATGTTTCGGCTTACCCGCAAGGAAACCCTGATTACAGCGTTGGCACGGTTCTAATCCGAGGCCTGCGATATCTAGTCATCGACGGTCCTCCTCCGATCGCCCCTGGAGATACCAGCAAGCTCAGCTATATCGACGGTATTGAAACGCGTCCCTGGCAGATCGACAGCAGCCATCTCCCACCTGTCGGGGATGCCGTCTTTCGCTATTCCATCTTCATGGGCGACTGGAACTCCTACATGCACTTCGCGGGCGAATCCGCCGAAATCGAACCTGGCGACCTCCTCCTGTGACACTCAAGAAACTGTCCCACACGCCCTGAAATGGCCTCTCCCGCAGGCCTACGCTCACCTCATCGGCACATCTGCCGGGGAGGTGGTTGCGATGTTGAAGAGCTTTCGTAAAGAGTGGATTCCATGGGGCATGGCGAGCGGACGGGCGCTGCTGGGCTTCGTCCTGATCGCGGGCCAGCGTTCGAACTGGAACGGCTACGCACTGGCGGGCATCATCGTGATGGCGCTGGTGTCGGATATCTACGACGGCGTGCTGGCGAGGCGCTGGGGCTGCGACACGGCCGGCGTGCGGCTGTTCGACTCCATGGCCGACACGCTCTTTTACCTCTGCGTGGGCATCGCGCTCTGGATCGGCCAGCCGCAGATCTGGCGTACCTGGGGCGGCCTGCTCGCGGGGCTGTTGGCGGCGGAGGTCTCGCGCTTCGCCTTCGATTTCTGGAAGTACGGCAAGCCCGGCAGCTACCACTCGTATCTTGCGAAGTCGCTCGGGCTGGTGCTGGCCGTGGGGGTGACGGCGACCTTCGCGATGGGCAGGCCGAACGTGTTGATTCCAGTCGCGCTGTGCATGGCGATCGCGAGCAACCTCGAAAACCTGGCGATGTCGATCATGCTGCCGGTCTGGACGCGCGATGTGAAGACGTTGCGCGCGGCTTGGAGCATCCGGAAGGGAACAGGCAACGGCAAAGGCGAGATGCGGGGCTCTCTCCACTCCGCTGCGCTCCGGTCGAGATGACGGTAGTTTGGGGCTACACTAAGAGAGCACTATGCAGGTGCAGGACCGCGATGAGCCACTCCGCAGTCGGAAAGCTGGAAATACCATGAGCAAGACCCCCGCCAAGAAATCCGTCCCCGCAGCCGAAGCTCCCACCGGCGACCGTCTCCAGAAGATACTCGCGCAGGCCGGCATTGCCAGCCGCCGCAAGGCCGAGGAGATCATCCTCGAAGGCCGCGTGCAGGTCAACGGCACGACCGTCACCGAGCTCGGCACACGCGCCGACGCGACGAAGGACCATATCCGCGTCGACGGCAAGCTGCTGCATGGGCCGGAGCAGCAGCGCTACTACATGCTGAACAAGCCGCGCGGTTACGTCACGACGCTGGACGATCCGCAGAAGCGCCCCACGGTCATGCAGTTGATGACGCCCAAGCACGGCCCGCACGGCGACTCCGTGCGCCTGTACCCGGTCGGGCGGCTGGACTATCTCTCCGAAGGTCTGCTGCTGATGACCAACGACGGCGCGCTGGCGAACTCGCTTTCGAAGGCGGCGGCGGGCGTCGAGAAGACGTATCTGGTAAAGGTCGCGGGCAATCCGACGCCTGAGATGATCGACCAGATCCGGCGCGGCATCATGATCGACCGCGGGCGTCTGGACGAGGTGCGCGCGGGTCGCCGCGACCGCATCTTGACTGCGCCGGCGAAGGTAGAGCTGGTGCGTGGCGGCGACAACCCGTGGTACGAGCTGACCTTGACCGAGGGACGCAACCGCCAGTTGCGCAAGATGTTCGAGGAGATCGGCCACCACGTCGAAAAGATTCGCCGCATCGGCTACGGCGCGCTGCGGCTGGATGTGCCGCCGGGCGAGTTCCGCGAGCTGACGCCGGGCGAGGTGCAGGCGCTGGATCGCGCGGCCAAGGGCAAGAAGGTCGTCCCGAAGAAGAATCTGCCGGAGTTCGCCAAGCTGAAGGCGCCGGTAAAGGCGAAGCCGAAGTTCGGCGCGCGCAAGCAGTTTTCATCGAAGTCGTCGCCCAGCCGCCGGTCCAGCTAGCAAAGACGTCCGTCATCCTGAACGAAGTCGAGAACCTGCGTTTGCTCTCCCGGCGCACCCAAGGCAGGGCGTGCCCAGACTCCAGTCCAGGGTATCGAATCCTGCTGGTCTTTTGGATGCTGCTGTCGTGGAGCGGCACAGGGCTTGACCGTTCTGGATACGAAGCCGAAAATACTCCCGTTTTTCATATTCGCGTAGGGACTATTTGAACTCCTGCGCATCCAATCAGAGTGCAAAGGAGCAACACGCGTGGCGATTGAAAAGGCGACATTTGGTGCAGGGTGCTTTTGGGGCGTCGAAGTCAAGTTCGGCGAGATCTCCGGGGTGCTGGATACGGCAGTCGGATACGAGGGGGGCGAGCTGGAGCACCCCACCTATAAAGAGGTCTGTTCCGACCGGACCGGCCACGCGGAGGTGGTGCAGGTGACCTTCGACAACTCCCGGGTACGCTACGAGACGCTGCTGGACGCCTTTTTCACCTTGCACGATCCCACGCAGCTCAACCGGCAGGGACCGGACTGGGGCAGCCAGTACCGCAGCGCCATCTTCACCCACAACGACCAGCAGACCGCCGAGGCGAAGGCCAGGATCTCGGAGCTGTCCGCATCCGGCGCCTTCCGCAAGCCGATCGTGACCACCGTCGAACCCAGCACGACCTTCTGGAAGGCTGAGGAGTACCACCAGCGGTATCTCGAAAAGCGCGGCATGGCGAGCTGCCATATCTAATACGAGGCTGCTAGTCGCTTGAGCGGGCTCTCCAGAGGTCGGCGATGGTCGCCGCACTGCGGAGCAGCCCCGAGCGAAAGAAGCCGTAACGCAGCGTCAGGCCGACGCGCCGCAGACTGCTCTCGCTGCGGCCGCTTTCGAGATACGACTCCAGCAACTTCCTCTTCTCTTCGGACATCGCAGCGCCGTGCAGACGCAGCAGCGCCTCTGCCTGCCGCTCGCTCTTCAGCCGTTCTCGTCTCCGGCTCGAGTCGCTGAGCGCCCTGACGGCCAGACCTTCGAGCGACTCGTCGAGCGCAGCCGATCCAATCACATTGCGGTCGTGCTGGCGGTAGAGCATCGTCGGCTCGGACACATACGCCGCCGCCCCAAGCGAGGCGGCCAGCAGAGCGGCCCAGCGATCGTGCATCTCAGCCTCGACCGGCATCTCTCGGGCCAGCTCGCAGAGCGCGCGGTTGAGCATCATGGTGCAGCCGGTGGCGGGATTCTCGCCCAGCACGCGCGCCAGCCGGTGGATGTTGCTCACGCGCAGCCGGTTCCGCGCCCAGTAGGATTCGTGGAGGGTGCGCAGTTGCGCGTCGACCACGCGCAGGTCGGTGAAGACGAGGAGCGGCGTGCCCGCGGGTTGAACTCGCTCCAGCTCCCGCATGGCGCGCATCGTGGCGGATATCTTGTCCGGCAGCCAGACGTCGTCCTGATCGGCGAAGCAGACGTAAGGCGCGGTGGACGCCTGCATCAGCCGCAGGAAGTTCCACTTCGGGTGGCCGGTCGGCCTGCGGGAAGGAAGCACGCGGAATCTGTCCGGCAGGCGGCTGGCGTACTCGGCGAGGATGGCCGGCGTCTCGTCGCTGGAGCCGTCGTCCGAGACGACGATCCGCAGGGGCGCGTACGTCTGCGACAGAATGGAGTCGATCTGCTCGCGGAGGAAGCGGGCGCCGTTGAAGGTCGCGAGCAGCACCTCGGCTTCCGGTTGGAGGAGTTCGTTCATGGCCGCAGCGCCGCCCGGAGCAGCCGCACGGTCTGCCCCGGCTCCTTTCTCCGCACGATCCGGCCCGCTGCCGCGCGCAGCAGGCGCAGCCGGCGGAGAAAGCGATCCGTCGCCGAGCCGTGGATGCGATAGAACCGGTACTCCGCGTCGAGCATCGAGAGGTTGCGTGCGACGAAGGCCGGATCGGTTCGACCGCCTTCGTTCGACGAAAGATGATGTTCAAGCGCCGAACGCAGCAGATAGATGCGTCCGCCACGCTGCTGCAGCGCGGCGAAGGTGGCGTGGTCGAGATAGTCGAGAGGGAACCGGGTGTCGAAGCCGCCGATGGCCTCCACTGCGTCCACCCTGAGCAGCGCGCCGGAGTTGAATGGCTGCACCGCTGCCGGGGCGATGCCGGTGACCTCCAGCGGAAAGGCGCCGGGAGGTCCCCAGGTTGGCGGGTGAATGGGCGAGCACACCAAGCCGGCGTCCACGAGGCGGGGACAGATCGCGGCTACTTCGGCATTGCCGGCGACCGCTTCGATGGCGGCTGTCAGTTCTTCCAGGTAGTCAGGCGTGACGACCGTATCCTGATCGAGCAGCAGCAGCCAGTGCGCGCCCTTGTCTTTCGCGAGCTGCAGCGCCCGGTTGTAGGGTTTGGCGAGTCCCGGATTCGTCGGATCGTGCCGATAGACGCAGGGAAAGTCCTCCGGCGGCGCATGCTCAACCGGCGAGTTGTCGTAAAGGGCGACGGCGAATCGCAGCTCTGGAGCGAGGGCGTTCAACGCCTCGCGCAACGAGCGGTAGGCCGGGCTGGCCTCTGCCTGCATGCGGTAGAGCACGATGACAGCCAGAACCCGCGGGTGCGCGCTCACAGCGACGACCCGACTTCCTGCGCCCTGCCGGCGGCCTCGATCGGCGCGCCCTTCACGAATCCAAGCACCGTCACGTAGGCGTGCGCCACCAGGTAGCAGAAGCTGCAGGAGAAGGTGAAGAGCACGGCCTGGCGCACCGTGCGTACCCCGAAGAACGCGAGATAGACGCCTTGCACGGCGACGACAAGGCCGATCTCAAGCGCCGTGCCGCTCCAGAAGAGCCACTTGCGCGCGCGATTCATGATCCACAACAGACCGGCCAGGTAATTGATGCAGGCTCCGAAGATGAGCCAGCCCAGATCGGGCCCCAGGTCGCGATACTTGGCGCCGAGAATCCAGAGGTAGAACTGCGGGCGAAGAAACGCCAGCGCCACCACGGGGATGCTTCCCAGCGTCGCGATCGAGAACAGGCCGATGAAGTTGCGGAGCACCCGGCCGCGTTCGAGCCGCGCGATGTACGGCTCGACGACGGTGACGTTGAAGATGGTGAAGATCGCGAAGAGTCCGCCGATACGGCCGAGCGCGGCGATCTGCGCGAGGTCGACCGTGCTGCCGAAGATGCTGACGAGAAAGAGCGAGATCTGCGATTGAAAGGCGGAGAAGATCATCGCGGGCGCGGCGGGCATCACGTAGCGGACGATCTCGCGTTCGGTCGCGCGATCGTCCTTTGCCGGCCACACGAGGTAGGGCTCGCTCTTCTTTGCGATCAGCTCCGCGCTCGCGACCAGGGCCAGCGCGGTCAGCGCGGTTGCGGCGCCGGCGTTCAGCCAGCCGGCCGTGGCGAGCGCCAGGAAGGCGCCCACGCGCAGCAGTGCGGGGATCACCTGCGGCACGTAGAACTCGCGAAGTTTGCCGTAGAGGAACAGAGGCGCGGCGTGATACGACAGCTTGCCGCCGGAGTAGAGATACGCCAGCACGGAGGCGACGAGAATCGTCTGGATCGGCCAGCCCCAGTGGTGTTTGTGCATCATCGCGATAAAGCACAGGCCCGCAAGAGGACCGAGGATGAAGAAGGAGCGATCGCGCAGGCGCTTGGCCGCGCGAACGTACCGGCCCACCAGCCTTCGGTCGCCATGCTGTGCGCCGACCAGCGGGATGATGGTGCTGGCGAAGCCCAGATCCATCAACGTGGCGACCAGCGCCTGGAAGCCGGTTGCCAGACCCACCTGCGCATAGGCCTCCACGCTGAGCCGTCGCACCATGATGAGGCCGCCAAGGATGCCGAGACCCTGCAGGGCGCCCTGACCGAGGAAGAAGTTGGTCACGATCTGGAGGACTCGCTTGCCGCGCGTCCACCTCGTCCCGGCATAGCGGGGCGGCTCGGCGAGGGAGATGTTCTCCTCGTTCAGTTCGACGGTCTGGCTGGGGTCAAGGGGCATGGTCTACCAGTCCAGCAGGATCCAGCCTGGAAGCATCAGGTCCGGAAAGTAGCTGTCGCGTTCTCGCAGCCAGTTTCGCGGCGCGACGACGATCTTATCCTGCCGCGGGTTCAGCCATGCTCCCCACCAGGAGAACGAGCTGTTGGCGAGGATGTGGTGGCGGCATGCGGCCATCAGGTGAAGGTCTTCGTGGGCGGTGAAAGAATCGTTGTGATCGACGAAGGTGATTGGCAGGGCGCGGGGTAGATTCTCGCGCGCAAACGCCATGTCGTCCGAGAAGACGAAGAAGTGAACCGCGCCGAGCCTCTGCTGCAGAATAGCCATGGCGCGATGGTAGAAGTCCAGCGGCAGCGCGCGGTTGCCTTCGGCGTCCAGCGTGTAGTCGCCGCGGCGGACGTGGACCGAGACGGGGATCGGCTTCGCGGCGATCTCCTGCTGGACCTGCGACGTCTTGCCGGAGACCGCGTCTCGCAGGCGAAGCTCCGACCGCAGCGTCTCGGCCACATAGCCGCCGGCCTGCCAGTAGCCGGAGAGGTAGGCGATCCGGGCGCCAGCGGCGAGCGGAAGCTGCGGGATGAAGCGGTACTGCTCCTGCGCCTGTTCGCGAACGATCTGAACGCCCAGCGCGGCGCGCAGCGGGTTGAAGACAGATTTGAGTCGCGGATTTTCGTTGACGAGGAAGCGGTCGCTTGATCGGAATGGCCGCGTGGGCAGCGCGATTGCGAACTTCGAGAGCAGAAACGGACGGGCGTGTCCGTAAGAGAACGCGTTCTCCTGCGGTTCGATCAGGATCTCGGCCTCGGCCCGGTAGAGCTCGGCGAAGAAGCGTGCGGCGGCGTATTGGAAAAGCTGATTGCCGAGCCCGCTGATCTGCCGCACCGACAACCGCATGGACCACTCCTCGTCTTTTTCTTTCGATGCGCAAAGTCGATGCATCTTGCCCCGTCGACTTGTACAGCATATCAACGGGCCTCGGGCTCATGCGAAGGCTGATCCTCCCAGAGCCTGTTCACGATCCGCATAAGCGGCACGGATGTCTGGGCGCCCCACCCTTTCGAGAATCCGAAAGGATGGGGCGCCCAGGCATCTGCTCATCCGAAACAAATCGCCAACAGCCTCTTATACTGAAAGGGTGGACGAGCCGATCGCATCGACCGAGCATACGCCGGAACCGACCGGGCATAGGCCGGAATCGACGCCGTCCCTGACGGTCGTGATTCCGACCTTCAACCGGGTCTCCGCTCTGCGAACCTGCCTGGAGCATCTGGAGCGGCAGAGCTGCACCGGCTTCGAGGTGATCGTCGTCGACGACGGCAGTACGGACGATACGCCGCGCTTCCTGGCGGAATATCCTGGCCGGACGAGTTTGCGGCTGCGATGTCTGCGGCAGCAGAACAACGGTCCGTCGCGGGCGCGCAACTGGGCGATCCAGCAGGCGCAGGCGCCGGTCGTGCTGATGATCGGCGACGATATCTTCGGCGGCCCGGCGTTTATCGAGACGCATCTTCAGTTCCATCGCCAGCATCCGGCGCGCGAGGACGCCGCGCTGGGTCTCACCCGCTGGAGCACGACCGGGCAGACGGTCACGCCGCTGATGGCGTGGCTCGACGAAGGCGGCTTCCAGTTCTCGTACCATGACCTGCTCGACGGAAAGCAGCCCGGCTGGGAGCACTTTTACACCAGCAATCTCTCGTTGAAGACAGCGCTCCTGCGGGAGAATCCCTTTCACGAGGCCTTCACCCGGGATCGCTGGATGATGGAGGACCTGGAGCTGGGATACCGGCTGGAGCATACGCGCGGTCTGCGTTTGAGCTTTCTGCCGGAGGCGCTGGCCGAGCATCTTCACCCGACGACGCTCCGGAAGACCTGTGCGCGGGCCTTTGGCGCGGGACTCTCGGCGCGGGTCTTTCATGAGCTCTGGCCGGAGCTGAAGCCGGCGCCTTCGACCGGTCCGCGAAGCTGGCTCGCCGCCGGCCTGCACTGGCGCGGATGGCTGCTGAAGCCCATGACCTGGGTGACGGAGCGAGTGACCCGTCTCCGGTGCCCGAATCCTCTGCTGCGTCCGTTGTTGCGGATGTACGCCGCGCGGGGTTACCGTATGCCGTATACGCCGGGCGATAAAGACCACTAGCGCGCGCCGTCTTCTTCTGCTATTCTGGAATCACGCGTAAGCGTAGGGCACTACGGGGAAAGATACCGCGACCTGCATTCTGATGTCGTTCTTTAGAATGAGTCCGGCATCTGGCCAGAGACCGAAGTGAGATCCCTTTCCACCGCACTGTCTTTCTATGGGCTACCGAATCGCCGTGACGCGATTGTGTTGAGCCCGGTACCAAGACTGGAAAGATGCGGCGCTGGTTGCTCTGGCTGGAAGGCGTGTCATCGGACATGCCTCGCCGTGCAGCAGCAAGGCTTCGTGAACTCTTCGAGCATGCTGACTATGCAAACCTCATGATGCATCTCTGCGTTCCGCGCAGTCGCGCATCTGTGTATCTCTTTGCGGCTCTGCGCCGCCACGAAAGAACAGGAACCTCTACTTGAACTCTGCAATCCTCGAACCTCAGTCTGAAGTCAGCACCGAAACCAACGCAACCCCGGCCATCAACGCCTCGCACCAGGCAATCCCCGTCGACATCACCGGCTCGAACAACGAGCTGGACCCCAAGACCGGCCTGCCGATGCTGAAGGGCGTCTTCTTCACCGACTTCAACATCTCGGATTCGCTCAAGTCGCGTCTCGCCGCCGGCGGCTTCGCAACCCCCACGCCCGTGCAGGCGAAGGCCATTCCGCCCGCGCTCGAAGGCAAGGACATTCTCGCCACCGCCTCGACCGGCACCGGCAAGACGCTCAGCTTCCTCATCCCGATGATCGAGCGCATGGACGCGACCTCGGTTCCGTCGACCCGCGGCAAGCGCGGCCCGATCCGCGCGCTCATTCTGCTGCCGACGCGCGAGCTCGCCATGCAGGTGCTTGAGGCCTACGGCAAGATCGTTCCGCACGCGAAGAACGACTCGGTTCTGGTCTGCGGCGGTCTGTCGGAGAACACGCAGCTCGATCAGCTCGATCGCGGCCCGCGCCTCGTCGTCGCCACACCCGGCCGTCTGGAGGACTTCCTCCGCCGCCGTTCGGTCAACCTGAACTCGGTCGAGATGCTGGTTCTGGACGAAGTGGATCGCATGCTCGACATGGGCTTCCTGCCCGCGATCAAGCGCATCGTCGGCGCGCTGCCGAAGACCCGCCAGACCATGTGCTACTCCGCGACGCTCGATGCGAACATCACCGAGATCGTCCGCGACTACGTGCAGAAGCCTGTCCGGATCGAGATCGGCACCACCTCGAAGCCTTCGGATCGCGTCGAGCTGAAGGTCGTCACGGTCATGCAGGACCAGAAGCTCGGCCTGCTGAACCAGATGCTGACCGAAGAAGAGGGCACGTTCCTCGTCTTCTCGCGCACCAAGCATGGCGCGGACCGCATCTCGAAGAAGCTCGAAAAGCTCGGCCACCAGGCGGACGTGATCCACGGCGACCGCTCGCAGTCGCAGCGCACGGCGGCGCTGAAGGGCTTCGCCAACGGACGCCACCGCATCCTGGTCGCGACCGACGTCGCCGCCCGCGGTATCGACGTCTCGGACATCGCGCACGTCGTCAACTACGACCTGCCGAACGCCACCGAGGACTTCGTCCACCGCATTGGCCGTACCGGCCGCGCCGGCAAGAAGGGCGTCGCGACGACCTTCGTCATGCCGCAGGAGCGTTCGGACGCACGCAAGCTCGAGCGCGACCTGAAGATCAAGTTCGAGTGGCGCGAGGCCGACAAGAACCTCGAGAAGGAAGAGCGCAACAAGCCGCTCGACCTGGGCTCGAACGCGCCCAACGACCTGATGGGTATGGAGACCCGCGCATGGCGCTCGGGCGATGCCTCGGCCGCTCCGGCGCCCGCAGGCCGCAGCCCCTACGCGGGTAACCGCGGACGCAGCGGCGGCTTCTCCGGCGGCCGTGGTCCTGGCGGTGGCTTCAGCGGTGGTCGCAGCTCCGGTCGTCCCGGCTCGCGTCCGGCCAGCGGCGGCAGCAGCCGTGGCCCCGCGCGTCGCGGTCAGTAAGACTCGTCAATCGTCTGGAACGCCCCATGTCTCTCTTCGAGGCATGGGGTTTTCTTTGCCACGATTCCATTCATGGCATCCTAAAAAGCACATGTCCGATCTGATTCCAAATCTTGCCGAGCTCTCCGCCATCGCGGGAAATGAGAAGAACTTTCTGCTGCGCGTCGTGCAGCCCGGCCTCGCGGGCCTGATGGACGGCTCGGTCTCGACCCTCGCGCCGATCTTCGCGACCGCCTTTGCGACGCACAACTCGCACACGGTCTTTCTGATCGGGGCGGCCTCGGCGGTGGGCGCCGGCATCTCGATGGCGTTCTCGGAGGGCCTGTCGGACGACGGCGCGATCACCGGACGCGGCAGCCCGATCCTGCGCGGCGGCATCACCGGCTTCATGACCTTCGTCGGCGGCTTCCTGCACTCGCTGCCGTTTCTGATCCCGAACGTTCACACCGCGCTCTTGTGGGCGTACCTGGTCGTCGGCGTCGAACTGCTGGTGATCGCGTGGATTCGCTACAAGTACATGAGCACGAGCTTCGCGCTGTCGTGCCTGCAGGTGATCGTGGGCGGCGGACTGGTCTTTGCGGCGGGCGTACTGATCGGGCAGAGTTGAATTCTAGGCTTAGCAGGTAGAATGAGGTATGTTACGACTAGGGATGAATGACTGCAATTCTCACAAAAGTGAAGCTCCAGGAGTTGATGCAGCTTCGTCTTGATGAGGCCGAGGTTCTTCGTGCGGCTGGATTTCACGATGCTGCATGCTATCTCTGCGGGTATGCCATGGAGTTTGCACTGAAGGCATGTGTATGCAAGAGGCTGAATCTTGCGGAGTATCCGGAGAAGGATCTAAAGGGCATCTTCAAGACACATCTTGCCTCCGAGCTTATTTTGTTAGCGGGCTTGCGAGACGAGTTAACCGCGATACAGGACCGGAATTCGGGCTTCGAGGCAAACTGGCAGATTGCGACACGTTGGGGACCGGAGCAGCGGTACGAGAGAGTGAAGACCGATTCGGATACCGATGAATTGATGAAGGCTCTCAAGTCTGAACCGGATGGAGTTTTAAGATGGCTTACACAACAGTGGTGACAAGCGGATTCTTCGAGCAGGTCATGACGTTTCTCGGAGATCTCCAACGGGAGAGGGGTCCTATTGCCCTTGCCATGTTGACCCCCGCGAATGGTGGCTATACGGATTCCTGGAATCTTTACCTGTCTGCGGCGTGGCTCGATCGGATTGGCCTACATGATGGCACCAAGGCGATGACAGCATCGGCGCGGCAGAAGTTGGGGACATTTGCGAAGCAGTACAAAGGGACCTGGATCGTGCGGACCAATGAGCTGCTTGTGGAGACCCTTACCTCCACGTTCGACATTCGTGAGGTTGGTACGGCGTACAGGGTGGACTCCCTCGAACTTTCTTTTTTTGGGATTGAGGACGCGGTCATTTTGATTGCAAATTCCTCCGCCCGCAATCTTGGACACAAAATTTCAGCATAGAAAGCAATCATGATCTCGACATCCAACATCACCATGCGTTACGGCTCGAAGCTCCTCTTTGAGGACGTCTCGGTCACCTTTACCGACGGCCGCCGCTACGGTCTTACCGGCCCGAACGGCGCCGGCAAATCCACGTTCATGAAGGTCCTTACCGGCGAGATCGACGCGCAGAAGGGCAATGTCGTCCGCCCGCGCAAGTTCGGCGTGCTGAAACAGGACCAGTATGAGTTCGACGCGTACCGCGTCATCGACACCGTCATCATGGGCAACAAGGCCCTCTGGGCGGCGCTCGAAGAGCGCGAGATCATCTACAACAAGCCCGAGATGACGGACGAGGACGGCTCCCGTCTGGGTGAGCTTGAAGGCATCGTCGGCGACGAAGACGGCTACGAGGCCGAGGCCAACGCCGCCGTGCTGCTGCAGGGACTCGACATTCCCGACGAGCTGCACGAGCGCAAGATGAGCGAGCTGCAGGGCGGCCAGAAGGTCCGCGTCCTCCTCGCACAGGCGCTCTTCGGCAATCCCGGCGCCCTGTTCCTGGACGAGCCGACGAACTATCTCGACCTCGAGTCGATCCACTGGCTGCAGGACTTCCTGATCCGGTACAACGGTACCGTCATCACCATCTCGCACGACCGTCACTTCCTGAACGCGGTCTGCACGCACATCGCCGACATCGACTACGAGACGATCATCACCTACAACGGCGGCTACGACGACATGGTCTTGCAGAAGACCAGCGTCCGGACCCGCATCGAAAGCCAGAACGAGCAGCGCGAAAAGAAGATCGCGCAGTTGAACGACTTCATCGCGCGCTTTTCGGCCGGTACGCGTTCCAGCCAGGTGAACTCGCGCAAGAAGGAAGTGGAGCGTCTGGCGACCAGCGAACTCGCCCGCTCGAACATCGCGCGCCCGTTCATCCGCTTCGATCTCGTTCGCCCGTCGGGCAAGAATGTGCTCGAGTTCGAGAACGTGAACAAGAGCTACACCCAGAAGGACGGCAAGGTCGAGCACGTCATCAACAACTTCTCCGCGCTGGTCAATCGCGGCGACAAGGTCATCCTGATGGGCCGCAACGGCCAGGGCAAGACCACGCTGCTGAAGGCGCTGCTGGCCAATGGACCGGGCGTCGAGGAGAAGGATGTCTCGATCGACTCGGGCACGGTGAAGTGGGGCCACGAGGTGCAGATCGGCTACTTCGCGCAGGATCACAAGGGCTCGATCCAGATGGGCATGACGGCTTCGGACTGGCTGCACCAGTACGACCCGAAGGTCACCAAGGAAGAGATTCGCGGCATTCTGGGGCAGATGCTCTTCCGCGGCGAAGAGGGCCTGAAGAAGACCGACGCGCTCTCGGGAGGCGAGGCCGCGCGCCTGCTCTTCTGCAAGATCATGCTGCAGAAGCCGAACGTGCTGGTGCTCGACGAGCCGACGAACCATCTGGATCTGGAATCGATCAACGCGCTGAATCAGGCGATCCAGGGCTACCAGGGCACGGTGTTTCTCGTCACGCACGACCAGGATCTGATCGAAGAGGCCGGCACCCGCATCTGGCACTTCGAAGGTGGTCCGACCAACTTCCACATCACGGACCACAAGGGACCGTATGAGGAGTACCAGCAGCAGTTGGCGATGTCGGGCAAATAAATCGGAACGAAACCGTCGTCCCCACGGTCTTACGGCCATGGGGACGATTTTCTTTTTAGGCCGCTCACGTCGCTCGGGGATAGCAGCGTGAAGATGACGCGCATGCGACGCATCTCATTCGGGCTGTTGCTCGTCTGCGCCTCTGTCGCTGCCTGGGCACGCGGGCGGCGTTTTCTCGTGCCATTTCCCAGCGTGTCCGAACCCTCGCAGGTGCGGATTACCCTTGCGCGTGGTGGGTGCTTCGGTACATGCCCCTCCTACGAGGTGACGATCTCTGGAGACGGAACGATCCACTATCGCGGCGAGGCGTTTGTATTGGTTACGGGTGACCATACAGCGCATATCGATCCGAAAACAGTCGCGCTGCTTCTCGACTCCTTTCGCAAGGCGCACTTCTTCGGCGCCAACAATGTGTACCGGTACAACGCGACGGATCTGCCGACTTACCGTATGACGGTAGTCGTCGGTTCCCGAAAGAAGTCCGTTGTCGATTACTGGGGCGAGAAGGCTGGGATGCCGCGGGAGATTATCGATCTTGAAGACCTCATCGACAAGGCCGCGAATACCGCGCTTTGGATCAAGGGATCGGACGAGACCGCGAGCGCCCTCACGCAGGAGGGATGGCGCTTTGGCGCGCACGACCAGGATCATATCGCGCTCTATCTGCGTGCGATCCAGGTGGGCAACGCAGGGCTGAAAGAGGCCTTCTTAAGGGCCGGTGCGCCCGTCGGGACCAAGGTAGCTCACGACAGTCTCTGGCCACTGCGCGAGGATACCCCTATCTGCGCCGCAACTGGAAAAGGCGAGCTGCTGCTGGTGCAGAAAATGTCGCGACAACTGGAGTCGCTGTCCCCGGAAATTGATACGGAATGTATGAGCGCCGCAGCCCGCAGCGGTAGTGTCGCCATGCTGCAGTTCTGGACCGCTCGCGGCGTTCGCCCCAGCTTTCCAAGGGAGGAGACGGGCGACGACGTGTTGCCTTCCGCTATTCAGTCGGGCAATCCTGAACTAGTGCGCGGGCTGCTCGCCGACTACAAGCCTGATCTTCATCTGATTGTCGGCCGCGAAACGTTGATCTCCTGGCTGTTCTCCCACAGCCACTTCGGAGCTGCGGAGCAACGGCAAAAGACCAACGCAATGGCGCAACTCCTGATGCAGTATGGAGCCGACGTCAACGCTACGGGTCCAGGCGGTACGACTGCGCTGATCGATGAAAGCTTCTTCGAGGAGGACACCCGTGACTTGCTCATGCTCGGCGCTGACCCTACAGCGGTTGCGCAGAATGGAGATACTGCCCTAAGCAGAGCAAAACAGTATCGGTGTCCGGTCTGCGTAATGCTGATCGAGCAGGCTCTGGACAAACGAGCCGCGACTGTCCCAGCCCCATAGCCCGTCGAAGTCGCAAAGGTGGGATACTAGGGGCAGAAGGAAGATCATGCCGACCACCGAACCTATCAAAGCCCGCGGAAAAAATGTACTCGGCCAGCCCCTCGCGACCTGCGGTTGCGACCCCATGACCGGCTTCTACCGCACCGGCTGCTGCGAGACCGGGCCGGACGACCTCGGCGTTCACACCATCTGCTGCATCGTGGACGCGGAGTTTCTGGCCGCGTCGAAGGCGCTGGGCAACGATCTTTCGACGCCCATGCCGCAGTACGGATTTCCGGGGCTGAAGCCCGGCGACCGCTGGTGCGTCTGCGCGGCGCGTTGGCTGCAGGTGCAGCAGGCCGGCGCCGGCTGCCCGGTGCTGCTCGAGGCAACGCACGAAAACACCCTGAAGATCGTGCCGTTCGAGCTGCTCATCCAGTTCGCGGTCATTCCGGACCAGCTCCACTAGACCGGTCTTCGAGGCTGGCTGCTCGCTGCGCGCCGAGGGCGCCGGCTTCCTATGTGCGGTACACAGACGACTTCCGCGCGGGAAAAGTTGCAGCGATCGGATGAGAAGACGGTAAATTCGCTTGACATCTCCCCTGCGGTCATTGAGGCTTAGAGCAATTACTAAAAACTAGAGACGGCTGTCTCGAAGCTTGCACCCAACCTCGGGGCGAGACCTCACTCCCAGCGTGGAGACCTAAGACAAGCCGGGACATCCGTACACGCCATGGGCCATCAAAGCCCAGAGCAAACCTTCAGGAGCCAGATCCAATATGAGTTTCTTCACGAAACGCGCACTTTCCGCCGCGGCATGTTGTCTCATTGCCGCCTCGTCCGTGGCGCCAGCCTTTGCCCAGACCGCGGCGCTCGGAGGCATCGACGGCGTCGTCCGCGATAACACCGGCGCAGTCGTTCCCGGCGTCTCCGTCACCGTCATCAACTCCGGAACGGGCGCGACGCGCACCGTGACCACCGACTCCGAAGGCCACTACACCGCCGGCTTCCTCCAGCCCGGCACGTATGAGGTCGTTCTCGGCGGCGGCTCGTTCGGCAAGGTGGATCGCAAGAACATCGCCGTCACCGTCGGCGCCTCCGTCACGGTCGATGGCGCGCTTCCCGCCGCCAGCGTCACCACCGAGGTCACCGTCTCGTCCGACGCGCCGCTGATCGATGCGGACAAGGTGGAAGGCTCGCAGGTCGTCGGCCAGCAGATCGTCTCGAATCTTCCGGTGGCCAGCCGCCGCTTCGAGAGCTTCGTGCTCCTGACGCCGAACGTTATTCCCGACGGCACCACCGGTCTCATCGGCTACCGCGGCATCTCCGGCGTCTACAACCAGAACCTGGTGGACGGCGCGAACAACAATCAGCAGTTCTTCTCGGAGGCGCGTGGCCGTTCGATCGGTTCGCCCTACGTCTTCCCGGTCGACTCCATCCGCGAGTTCGAGTCGTCGGCCACCGGATATTCGGCTGAGCTCGGCGGCGCTGCCGGCGGTATCATCAACGCCGTCACCAAGGCCGGTTCGAACAGCTTCCACGGCGACGTGTTCGAGTACTACCGCACGCCGGGCTGGAACGCGCTCGATGCTCAGAACAAGTACAGCGGCCGCCTGACCAACAATCCCTTCAACCTCACGCAGCCCATCAAGGTGCAGCATCAGTTCGGCGTCTCCGTCGGCGGCGCCATCCTGCACGACAAGCTCTTCTATCACTTCAGCTACGACGGCTACCGCAAGATCAATCCCATCACGTACCTGTCGACCTACAACACCTCGACGACCAACGTGGCCAACCTCGTCCACCTCTGCGACGGCGGCACGACCAACCTGACCGACAACGGCATCACCTACCCGACCTCGATTCCGAACGTCAGCGCCACCCAGTGCGCGGCTGTCGTCACGGCCATCCAGGGTCAGCTCGGCGCCTTCCAGCGCAACGCGAAGCAGGACATCTACTTCCCGCGCCTGGACTATCAGCTCACCTCGAAGACTCACCTCATGGCGGAGTTCCTCTTCGCGAACTTCCACCAGCCGAACGGCTACAACGGCGCCACCACGGTCAACAACGGCGGCGTCTCGCAGAACGGCACGGCAGACTTCCACGAGCGCATCCTGATCGCCAGCGCGGAGACCCAGCTCTCCAGCCGTTCGGTCAACGTGGTTCACTTCCAGTGGGCTCGCGACCTCGAGACGGACGGCACCAACACCGGTGGACCGGCGAACAGCATCGGCTCCTCGACCGCTGGCGTCGTCTCCTTTGGCGAAACCTCCGCTCTGCCCCGCGGCAAGTTCCCGGATGAGCACCGCTGGCAGGCGACCGACGTCTACTCCATGACGCTCGGCCACCACACCGTCAAGGCCGGTTTCGATCTGAACTTCGTTCACGAGCAGATCGCCAACCTCTTCGGCGGCGACGGCAGCTTCTCGTACTCCAACGCGAACAACGAGTTCAACTTCATCAACTTCGCGCAGGATGCGCTCGGCGCCAATGCGACCCGCACTCAGGTCGGCACGGGTTCCTCGGCTGTCTTCACGAACGCCTCCACGCGCCACTACAACTCCTTCAGCCAGACCGTCGACCAGCTGACCGGCGTCGGAGCCGACGACTTCTGGAACCAGAACATCGACGGCTTCCTCGAGGATGCGTGGAAGGCGAAGCCGAGCCTGCTCCTGAGCATCGGCGTCCGCTACGACGTACAGCTCGTCCCCGGCCCGGATATGCCGTTCCCGCAGGCGACCAGCCCGGTGGCCTACAACGCCACCTCGCAGATCAACCCTGACTTCAAGATGGTTCAGCCCCGCATCGGCTTCGCCTGGAATCCGCTTCCCGGCACGGTGGTTCGCGGCGGCTACGGCATCTTCTTCGGCCAGGTCTCGAACTCCGCTTACTACACGCTGCGTCGTGAGAACGGCGTCTACCAGAAGCAGTATGGTCCGGTCAGCGCCATCGGCGCGCCGACACCTTACGTCACCGCCGGCACCGTCACCGCGGGTCCGAACACCACCGGCGTCGCCTGCGTTCCGGTCGCTCCGGCCACGGTCTGCTACAACAACTCCGCCAGCTACGCTGCTTACGCTCCTCAGGGCGGCGTGCCGATCTACACCCCGCCGGGTCCGGCTCCGGTCAACCCCGTCACGGGCGCTCCGATCACGCCCACCGGTCTCGCTGCCGTTCCCACCGCGACGCTTACCATTCGCGGTATGGACCCCAGCTTCCGCAACCCCCAGTCGCATTCGGCCGATCTTGCGGTCGAGCAGGCCCTGCCCTACCACGCCAGCCTGACCCTGTCGTACGTCGGCAACCGCGCTCTGCGCCTGCCGGTCTATGTCGACACCAACATCGATCCGAACTCGGTCGTCACCAACCGCACCTACACCTACACCCCGACGGGTGGTACGCCCCGCACCTTCAGCGTTCCGGTCTACACCAACCGACTGAACACCACGGTTGGCGCGGTTGCGACCGGCTTCTCGGATGTCAACTCCTGGTACCACTCGTTCGTCGCTTCGTTCCGCAAGCCGATGAGCCACGGGGTTGAGGTTCTGGCCAACTACACCTGGGCTCACGCCATGGACGGCGGTCAGACCTACGGCGGCAACGGCACCTTCAACGGCACCGATGCTCCGCTCATCCCGTTCGCTCTCGGTCATCGTCAGGGCCGCGCGGCAGAGTATGCCCGCTCGGACCTCGACATCCGCGGCCGTTTCGTCGGCACGATCGTGGCCAAGTCGGCTCTGCCGATCTCGAACAAGTACGCCAAGTACGCGGCGAACGGCTGGCTCCTTTCGGCGACCGTCACCGCGCAGACCGGCGAGCCGATCACCGGTTACACCAGCGGCACCATCACTTCCCTCAGCGGTGGAGCACTTGGCAACCTGACCTCGGATAGCGGCGTGACCAACGCTCTGTTCACTTCAGGTCCTGGCGCTCGCGTGCCGGACGCCATCGCCGGCCGTAACGGCTTCAAGGGACCTGGCGTACATAACACCGACGCTCGCGTCTCTCGTTCGTTCCCCATCGTCAGCGATCGGTACCACTTCGAGGTTGCAGCGGAGCTCTTCAACGTAGCGAACCACCGCAACATCCTCTCGGTGAACACGGCGCTCGCTTCGTACGTGGCTCCTGGCAGCGGCGCCTGCCCGACCGCTGCGGCGAACCCGCTCGGTCTGGGTTGCTTCACGCAGGCAACTGCGTTCGCCACTCCCAGCACGACGACGAACACCATCTACGGAGCTCGTCAGCTCCAGTTGATCGGCAAGTTCATCTTCTAACTCAACCAAGCCGCAAACCAGAGACGCCCGGAGAGATCCGGGCGTCTTTGTTTTGCATGTCCGCTCATCGCCAGCTGAGATGGCCGAGAGCTCTGTATCCGGGCGCAGGGACGGGGCGCGCCGTTTCGTACCCCACTCAGAATCGAGATGGGGCCTCCGCAAGAACAGGCAACGGCAGAAGCCAATGCAGGTCCTTCGCTACGCTCAGGATGACAGGCGTTGTGGCTGGATGCTGGACACATCGCGGTTCCTCGCTCTAGAGGTGCTCTGATTAAGTCCGCAACCCATATCCCAGGGGCTAAAGCCCCACTGACTCTGCGGGGCTTATTGTCCGGGCTAAAGCCCGGACCTATCTTAATCAGAGGTTCCCTAGGCCTCCGCGAAGGGCTCCAACTGCGCGGCCGTCGGCGGAGGCGTCAGCAGGCTGACCACCAGCAGGCCGGCGAGCGAGCCGATCAGAGCGGGGAAGATCGCGTCGCGGTCGGAGACGATCTTCGGCAGCGTGTCATGCACCAGTTGCGAATCCCAGAAGACCGTGACGAAGGTGCCGACGGCGATGCTGCTGACGGCGGCTGAAGCCGTTGCGCGCTTCCAGAAGAAGGCCGCGAGGATCACCGGCGTCAGCGCGGCCGAGTAGATCGTGTACGCGTAAAGGCTCTTCTTCAGCACCGACTCCGTACCCAGGCCCTGGTAAAGCGCCCAGCCGCCAAGCAGCACGACCATCGCGCGCGAGACCCAAAGAATCTTCGTGTTCGACGCATCCGGCGAAATGTAGCGCACGAAGACGTCGTTGACCAGGTTGGTCGCGGGCGAGAAGAGGTAGTTGTTCGCGGTCGAGATGATCTTCGCGAAGATGGCGCCGATCAGCAGCGCGCCCAGCAGCATCAGCGGGCCGGAGCCGGTCAGGCCATGCAGGCCGGTGTAGGCGAGGATCTCGCGCGGGTGGTCGTGGACCTCGCCGGTGGGGAAGAGCGCCGAACCCACCACCGCGATGGCCACGATGATGCTCTCGAGGATCACCGTGCCGACCACCCAGCCCAGCACCGCGCGGGTGGCGTCCTTCTCGCTCCTGGCGGAGAAGAACTTCTGGTACATGGACTGGTTGCCGAGCATCAGCAGGCAGGTGGGCAGGAACAGCTCCGCGGCCTGGATGCCGCTCAGATCGCCGAAGAGCTGGAAGTGCGTTGCGGGGAGCGCGAGATGGACCGCGGCGATGCCGCCTGCCTGGTGAATCAGCACGGGCAGCGCGGCGATCATGGTGAAGGTGGTCAGCAGGCCGATGGCGACGTCCATGTACGCAACCGAGCTCATGCCGGCGATGGCGGTGAAGACGATGACGAAGCCGGCGATGATGTACCGGCCGGCGATCGCCGAGACCGACGGGAAGATCAGGTGGACGATGTCGCCGCCGCCGATGAACTGGTAGCAGGTGATGGCCGTGTAGGTGAAGAGGATGGCGATGACGCCCAGCACCCGCGCGGTCTGGTTGTAGCGGACCTCCAGCAGGTCCGGGATGGTGAAGCGCGCGAACTTGCGGGCGCGCGGCGCGATGAAGTAGATGAGCAGCAGCCCGGCCCATCCGCCGCCGCCCTGCCACAGCGCCGCGAAGCCGTGGCGGTAAGCGTTTTCGGCCCCGCCCAGCAGCGAACCCGACCCGATCCACGACGAAAGCAGCGTGAAGACCAGCACGAACGCCGGCAGCGAGCGACCCGCGACGAGGTAGTCCGCCTTGGTCTTGACCTTGCTCATGCGGGTCAGCGAGACGGTCAGAAGGGTGAGAACGATGAGGCCGAGAACGATCGCGTAAAGGTTCATGAGTGGGGTCAGTGTACTTGACCGGCCATGCGGATCGGAAAGAGCCGCGTGGGGAACGAACGGCGCCGGGGCGAACTTCCGCTTGCAACGATGCCAGAGACCGCTCGGCGACTGTAAGCTGGTGGACATGAAGACCTGCCTCCTCATGCTTTCCACTCTTGCTCTTGTCTCTTTGCCATCCGTCCACGCGCAGGCCGGACCGCCGCTCAGCGCGCGCGACGCGGCCTGGCGGGCGCAGATTCGCCACACGCTATACGTGCCGGATGAGCTGCCGCCGCTCGAGGCGAAGACCTGGTCGAGCTTTTCGCCGGTCGCGGGCGTCATCGCCGAGCGTGTGACGTATGCGACGGCCAGCGGCATGCGCGTTCCCGCCATCGTCTATCGGCCGGAGAAGAGAAAGGGCAAGCTGCCCGGCATCGTCGTGGTGAACGGACACGGCGGCGACAAGTTCGCGTGGTATGCGTTCTATTCGGGCATGATGTTCGCGCGCGCCGGCGCGGTGGTAGTCACGTACGACCCCATCGGCGAGGGCGAGCGGAACATCGACCGCAAGTCGCGCGCCGGCTCGCATGACGCCATCGTCGCGACGCCCGAGGGCGTGCCTGCCGACGACTGGGGACAGCGGCTCGCCGGGTTGATGCAGGTCGATGTCATGCAGGCGGTCGCGTATCTCGGCCAGCGGCCGGAGGTCGATCCGAAGCGCATCGCGACCGTGGGGTACTCGATGGGCGCGTTCATCACCGGCATCACCGGGGCGATCGACCCGGCGATCCACGCGGTGCTGCTCAGCGGCGGCGGCACGTTCGACGACGAGGCCGACGGCGGCAAGAGCTTCGACACGGGCAAGCTGCCGTGCCAGGCGCCGCCGTGGCGGTCTTTGCGCATCCTCGGCGATGAGTTCCACAAGCGCGGCGCGGTGCTCTACACCCTGAACGCCGACCGCGGGCCGATGCTGGTCGAGAACGGCTCGATGGACGAGGTGATGGACATCCCGCACCGTGGGCCGGAGTGGTTTGCGGCCATGCGCGCGCAGGCCGTGGCGCTGCACGGCTCGGACCGCAACCTGTTCACCACGCATGTCGATCCCGGCATGAGCCACCGCACCGCGTGGGTCGAACGCCCCGGCGTCGCGTGGCTGAACGAGCAGATCCACTTCGCCAACTGGACCGCCGCCGACATCGAGAGGATGCCCACGACGCACATCAGCGACTGGGCTCACGCGAACGACGTCGACATCACGCCGAACTACATGAAGGAGAACCGCGAAGGCGGGCTGAACGCGCTTGGCACGGGCCTTCCGGGCATCGCCCGCGAGCAGCTCATGGTGCTGCCCGCCGACGAGTGGGAGCGGGAGAAGAACGTGCTGACGTACGAGAGCTGGAAGGAGAAGACGATGGCGGCGGAACAGGCGATGAAGCGGTAGCGATGCAGTGTAAGAGCGGGGGCGCTCGATGAGTACATCGGCGCTTTGGCATTCATCGAGATCACATCTGACGAGAACGGCGTTTATCGGGAGTGATTGGAACCATCGACGGAGATGGTGAGACTCCATCACCCTAAATTGCGAAGGTGCTTCTCAATCCGGCTTACGCGCATCGTCCAAGAAAACCATAAAAACCAGACTCCGTGGAGGACTGTCCAGCCGTGGCTCTCCAACACGCGGTCCACTGACGTGATTGCGCGAAACAGGCTTTGTTCGGTTTCACATGCAATGAGCGTGCATGGATGGCTGTTCCGATGCTCCCCCAGGACGATGTCGAAGATAACGATTTTGATACCGTTATGCTCTCCCTCTATTACATTCCAAACGCGTGTGACTCTCTGACCTGACAAAGTGAGATGAGATACCCAGGACGGTACAGGGGGATGAACTATCGGATGGGTGACAGGCCACCACCATCTTGGTGGGGGTGGGCCTATGTATTGAAAGTTCCACCGGGCCGCGAGAGACCGCATTGCTCGGGTTCGCACTACGTAGAAGATCTGGACCGCGCCATAGATAGCGGCAAGCATCAGAATGATCTTCAATAAGTTCACAAGAGGATTCTACCTTCGGATGAGCGACCCTCGGCTGATCAATCTCCATATAAGGATCGAAACGAACTAGGTGGGTCCGGCCTCGAAACCAATCTTGTCATTGACAGCGTTCTGAAGGCGCTGTTTGCACCCGAGGTAGCGTTCGGTGGTCTGGATCGAAACATGCCCAAGGAGGAACTGAATCTGCTCAAGCTCGCCTCCAGCTTGATGGCAAAGACGGGCACACGTTCGACGCAGATCGTGCGGGGCGATTACGCCAATGCCGCAATTCATAGCCGCTTCGCGAACGATGGACCAAATCACCTTTGGCGTGAATCCGCGATCTTGAACTTTCCCGGTCTTGCTTATGGCGCGGAAGAGAACCCCGTCTCTTAGCTCCGCTACGCTCGTCCATGCATCGACGGCTGACTTCACCCACCTAGGCACAGGAATGGTTCGCATGTGCCGGCCTTTGCCAATGAGGTCAGCAAGCACCCAGTGCTCTTCTCGAAGTTCGAAGTCCTCGATTTTGACGGCAACAAGCTCCGCTCGGCGTAAGCCGCAGCCAAGAAGCATAGCTAGGACGGCATGGTTACGCAGGTCTCGGAGTTGATTGCCCGACTGGACAGCGAGCAACTTCTTGCCTTGCTCGACGGTCAGCCAATTTCCAATGCGGACGCCCAGACGCTTCGCTCCTTTGACCCTGCGAATGCCAGCGGCAAGGTCAGGGCTGAGCAGGCCGCAATCCGAAGCCTCGTATGCGAGCCTGCGAACCGCGGCGAGTCTCAGTTTGATCGTCGAAGGCGCGTATCTTCGCTGCTCCAAGGCGATGCGATAGCGAGTCACCACTGTCTTGTTGAACGCGAGGCGTGGTTCGGAGCAGTACCATTCGATGAAGTCGCGGATGGCGTGTTCGTACGACCGTCGCGAGTTCAAGGATGGAAGGCTATTTAGGACCGCTGATTTCGAATAATCAAGATCGGGGAGCTTGAGGACACTCTTGGGCTTTTTCGCTCTTTCCGCCATACTGACGGCCTCCTAGCCGTGACGAAAAGAATCTCTCAACCGGATTAGTCCTCATAAGTCGGCTTATGTTTACCGATGCCCATTTCGACTGGCGAGACCAGGACGATGCGTTTCGTGAGCATAGAAAGAGAAGAATGTCCCTTGTAAGCGCTTCCGCAAAGACCCTCTGCCGGCTACCTTGATATCCTTCCGTCGGGCTGAACTTGGGAATATCCATGACCATGACACAACCGACTCTGCAAGGGATTTCTCCGTTCTTCATCGTCAGCAACGTCGTGCGCACGATCGGCTTCTATCGCGATGCGTTGGGCTTCGAGGCCCGGTATCGAGCGCCGGAGCGCGACTCGTTCTTCGCCATCCTCGCCCGCGATGCGGTGCGGATCTTCGTCAAGGCTGAGGCTGGGATATTGCCCGCGCCAAACTCCACAAGGCATCCGCATATGCGGTGGGATGCCTATGTGTACGTCCCCGAGCCCGATGCGCTGGCGGCTGAGTTCGCCGCGAACGGCGTGGCGTTCCGTTCGCCGCTCCAGGATACGCATGACGGTCTGCGCGGCTTCGAGATCGCCGATCCGGACGGGTATGTCTTGTTTTTCGGGCGGACGCGAGAGTAGCGTGTTGCAACATCGATCGGAGGCGTAAACTGGTCGAGTATGAAGAAAATCGGCTTTCTCTCCTTCGGACACTGGACGCCTTCCGCGCAATCGGCGACGCGGACGGCGGCCGACACGCTGTTGCAGTCGATCGACCTGGCCGTCGAGGCCGAGCGCCTGGGCATAGATGGCGCCTACTTCCGTGTGCATCACTTTGCGCGGCAGCTGGCTTCGCCGTTTCCGCTGCTTGCGGCGTGTGGCGCGAAGACGCGGAAGATCGAGCTTGGGACCGCGGTGATCGATATGCGGTACGAGAATCCTCATTACATGGCGGAGGACGCCGGGGCGGCGGACCTGATCTCGGGCGGGCGGTTGCAGCTTGGCGTCAGCCGCGGCTCGCCCGAGCAGGTGATCGACGGCTGGCGCTATTTCGGCTACCAGCCGCTCGAAGGCGAGGACGACGCGGCGATGGGCCGGCGGCATGTGGAGGAGTTTCTGGAGCTGCTGAGCGGCAAGGGCTTCGCGCAGCCGAATCCGCGTCCCATGTTCGCCAATCCTCCGGGGCTGCTGCGTCTGGAGCCTTACTCCGAGGGTCTGCGCGAGCGCATCTGGTGGGGCGCGGCGACGAATGCGACCGCCGTCTGGGCGGCGAAGCTGGGCATGAACCTGCAGTCGTCGACGCTGAAGTTCGACGAGACCGGCGAGCCGTTCCATATCCAGCAGGCCCAGCAGATACGGGCGTATCGCGCGGCGTGGAAGGAGGCCGGACATGCGTGGGAGCCACGCGTCTCGGTCAGCCGCAGCATCTTCGCGTTGGTCGACGACCGCGACCGCGCGTACTTCGGCCGGGGCGGCGAGGAGAAGGACACGATTGGCTTCCTCGACGCGAGCACGCGCGCCATCTTCGGTCGAGGCTACGCCGCGGAGCCGGATGTGCTGATCGAGCAGCTTCGCAGGGACGAGGCGATCGCGGAGGCGGATACGCTTCTGCTGACGATTCCCAACCAGCTTGGCGTGGCGTACAACGCGCATGTGATGGAGGCGATTCTGAAGCTGGTGGCGCCGGCGCTGGGGTGGCGATAATCTCGCCGCCGGAAGAAAAAGCTGGTCCGAATCCCCGCTCTGGTGGATGATGGCTGTGCGGTTTCTGATGCTCTTCGCGAGGGTGCGACGATGGGCGGTGTGCGAGTTCTGGTGGGGACGCGCAAGGGCGCGTTTGTGCTGACCTCCGACGAGCGGCGGCAGAACTGGCAGGTCTGCGGGCCGTACTTTGCCGGCTGGGAGATCTATCACGTCAAGGCCTCGCCGGTGAACCCGGACCGCATCTACGCCTCGCAGTTGAATAGCTGGTTCGGCCAGATCGTTCAGCGGTCGGACGACGGCGGCAAGACCTGGGCGCCGGTGGGCAACAAGTTCGTCTACGATGGCGTGGCCGGCACGCACCAGTGGTACGACGGGACGCCGCATCCGTGGGAGTTCAAACGCGTCTGGCATCTGGAGCCGTCGCCGGTCTGCGCCGACACGGTCTACGCGGGGGTGGAGGACGCGGCGCTCTTCCGGTCGACCGACGCGGGCGCGACCTGGACGGAGATGTCCGGCCTGCGCCGGCATGGCTCCGGTCCGCACTGGCAGCCGGGCGCGGGCGGCATGTGTCTGCATACGATCATGCTGGAGGAGCGGAAACCGGACCGGATCGTCATCGCGATCTCCTCGGCCGGCGCCTTCCGGTCGGACGATGGCGGCGAAAGCTGGAAGCCGATCAACAAGGGCCTGGTCTCGCAGCATATTCCGGACCCGGACGCCGAGGTGGGGCACTGCGTCCACCATATCGCCCGACATCCCGCGCGGCCCGAGGCGCTCTACATGCAGAAACACTGGGACGTGATGCGCAGCGACGACGCGGGCGATCACTGGCGCGAGGTGAGCGGCAACCTGCCGACCGACTTCGGCTTCGCCATCGACGTGCATGCGCATGAGCCGGAGACGATCTATGTTGCGCCGATCAAGAGCGATCAGGAGCACTTTCCGCTGGGCGGTCAGCTCCGCATCTACCGCAGCCGTACGGGCGGCAACGAGTGGGAGGCCCTGACCGAAGGTCTGCCGCAGGAGAACTGCTACGTGAACGTGCTGCGCGACGCCATGTCGGTCGACACGCTGCCGGAGTGCGGCGTCTACTTCGGCACGACGGGCGGGCAGGTCTACTGCTCGGCCGATTCGGGCGACCACTGGCAGGCGATCGTGCGCGACCTGCCGGCGGTGCTGTCGGTCGAGGTCCAGACGCTGCCGTGATACGGGTTCAGTTGCCGGGACATCTGCGCCTGCTCGCCGGGGTGACGGGCGAGATTGCGTTCGAGCTCGAAGCGCCAGCCACGCAGCGCTCGCTGCTGGATGCGGTCGAGCTGCGCTATCCCATGTTGCAAGGCACGATCCGCGACTATCGGACAGGCCAACGCCGTGGATTTCTGCGGTTCTTCGCCTGTGAACAGGATCTGTCGCACGCGGATCCCGATGCGCCGCTGCCGCCTGCCGTAGCCGACGGGCGGGAGCCGTATCTGATTGTGGCCTCGGTGGCGGGCGGCTAGGCGCGCGGCCCATACGGCGGATGCGTTTTTGCGTTCCCGCTTTTCGGTGTGGAATCTGTGGGATAAGCTACGTTTCACGGGGCCTTTCCACAACTTCCTCCTGCCGCTTTCTTCGTGGCGGGTCTGCATCTCCTTCAACCAGCGGAACTGGGGACTACCGACGATGGCGATCTCACGGCGCGATTTTTTGACGCGTGTTGGGCAGGCGGGCGGCTATGGCGCTGCCTTTGCGAGTATGCAGATGCTGGGCATCATGCCGATCAAGGGCGCGCTGGCGGAGCCGATCCAGGCCGAGGCGGGCACGGGCAAGGGGACGAAGGTCGTCGTGCTGGGCGGCGGTATCGGCGGGCTGGTCTCCGCGTACGAGCTGAAGAAGCTGGGTTACGAGGTCACGCTGCTGGAGGCTCGGGAGCGGCCCGGCGGGCGCAACTGGAGCGGACGCAACGGCACGGTGGTCGAGTTCACCGACGGCACGAAGCAGACGATCCAGTGGGAGGAGGGCAACTATCAGAACCTCGGCCCGGCGCGTCTGCCGAGCACGCACTGGACGATGCTGGGCTATTGTCGTGAGCTGGGCGTGCCGCTGGAGGTGGAGATCAACACCTCGCGCTCCTCGCTGCTGCAGAACGACGCAGCCAACGGGGGCAAGCCGGTCGTCCAGCGCCAGGCCATCAACGATACGCGCGGCCATGTGTCGGAGCTGCTGTCGAAGGCGATCGCCGGAGGCGGACTGGACGGCGATCTGACCAAGGAAGACCGGCAGCGGATGATCGAGTTCCTGAACTACTACGGTCCGCTCGATAAGACAGGCAAGTATATCGGGGCGGACCGCGCGGGCTTGAAGGTGGCGCCGGGCGCCGGGCGTCAGGTCGAGGTTCCCGATACGCCGCTGTCGATGCACACGCTGCTGGACGCGAGCTTCTGGGGCGGCATGCTGTACGAGGAGAACTGGGACTGGCAGGCGACCATGATGCAGCCGGTGGGCGGCATGGATCGCATTCCGTACGCCTTCGCCAAGGCGCTTGGACCGATCATCCAGTACGGTTGCCCGGTCACCGAGATCCGCAAGACCTCGACCGGCGTGAAGATCGGCTACCTGAAGGGCGGCAAGCCGGCCGCGATCGAGGCGGCGTACTGCGTCTGCGCGATGCCGTTCTCGATCCTGAAGAAGATTCCGAACGACCTTTCGGCGCCGTTCAAGGCGGTGATCGAGGGCTCGGGCATGGGACTGTCGTCGAAGACGGCTTGGGAGAGCAAGCGCTTCTGGGAGACGGACTACAACATCTACGGCGGGCTATCGTTCCTGGCGGCGGGGCCGAGTCCGGTCTGGTACCCGAGCGCGCGGCTGATGCATCCGACCGGCATCGTCGTGGCGGGATATATGGACGAACGGCAGATCCCGGGCTATCAGGCGCTTTCGCTGGAGAACAAGTTCGCCGCGTCGCGGGCGCAGATCGAGAAGCTGCATCCGGGACATGGCAAGGAGCTGAGGAACCCGGTCTTCTGCGGCTGGGGCCGGGTGAAGTGGAACGAGGGTTCGTGGATCGAGACCTACGGCGGCGGGCCGGACGGCTACAACACGGTGATCGAGCCGGATGGGCCGATCTACCTGGCGGGCGACACGATCAGCCACATCGTCGGCTGGCAGGAGGGCGCGGCGCTGAGCGCGCGGCGCGCGGTAGATATGATCTCAGCCAAGGTGAAGCTGGCGAAGGCCGCGGGGTAGGCGGCACGTGGACCCGAAGGCGCGCCCTGTCCCGGAGACGAGACAGGGCGCGCTGAAGGAGTCTCAACCTGAAGATTCTTCGGGAGTTTTGCGATTTCACCGCAACATTTTTTCAAACAACTTTTCAATCGGGCGCGGTTCTTTATGAGCGTGCGTGGCGGAGGGATGCTCCTTTCGCGCACGGAATCAGGAGGACTTCGATGAAGAGCAAGTGGAATTGGGCATTGGCAGTCGCGGCGATGGTGGCAATGGGGCCGGTGGTGGTGCAGGCGCAGCAGGTTCCCGGTCCGCATCCGTCCTATCTGCATGCACTGGACGATCTGCGTGCGGCGCGGGCGCAGTTGTCCGAGGGTTGGCAGTGGGGGCCGGTGCGCCATGACGATGAGGCGGCGATTCATGAGATCGACGCGGCAATCAATGAGATCAAGACGGCGGCGATCTGGGACGGCAAGAGACTGACCGATCATCCGCCGATCGACACGCGGCTGAGCCCGCACGACCGGTTCCGCAGGGCGAACGAGCTGCTGTTGGCCGCGCATAACGATCTGGCGAAGGCCGAAGACGTGCCGGCGGCGCGTGGTCTGCGCGACCGCTCGCTCGGACACATCGATCGTGCGCACCAGATTGTGGACAACGCCTGGCGCACGGCGCGCTGGGAGTAACGCAGGCCTCGGGCATCACCCGTTTACCTGATATTCTCAGCGCCTGAGATTAGCGGTTTGGCTGGGACTGGCGTTGGTGACGGGTGGTGCGGCCTGGGCGGGTCTGGCGAAGTGCTACGCGGGCGTCATCGGCGAGCAGCCATTGATGCGGCCGTACCAGTCGTCCCTGGTGGCGGACCCCTACGTCGATCTGACGAACAAGGAGTACCACGTCTCGTCGATGCTGATCCCCGTGGCTGCGCCGGGTACGATCGAGCGCACGGTCGGCATTCAGGTGGATCCGCGGGGCATGGTGGTGAGCGCCGAGGTGAGCGAGATGGACACCGTTCTCTCCGTCATGGACGTCAAGAAGTAGCGGCCGGGACTGGCGCATCGGGGTCGGAGGTGACGGCCGGAGGAATGGCGCCGGCGGCCTTCAAACGCCGCTCGGTTGCGGCGGCCTCGATCTCGGAGTTGATCTCCGCGCCGATGAGCAGCATCAACCCGGTGAGATAGAACCACGTCAGCAGGATGATCACCGCGCCCAGCGAGCCGTAGGTGAGCGAGTAGCTGTTGAAGTAGAAGAGGTAGAGCCGCAGCGCCAGCGAAGCCAGAATCCAGCCCAGGATGCCGAGCGCGGCGCCCGGCGTCAGCAACCGCCAGCGCTTGTTCTTCACGTCCGGCGCGAAGTAGTAGATGACGGCGAAGAGCAGGTTGAGCATGCCGAGCGTGACCAGATCGAAGACGAGATGGATGGCGATGCCGCCGGCCATGCCGATGTCGTAGTGGTAGATATGCCGGCGCAGCAGGTGCGAGAGCGCGGTTCCGGCGAGCAGGCAGCAGAGCGTCAGCGTGACCAGCACGCCCAGCAGCAGGGTGACCAGCATGGCGCTGCCGCGCGCCTTCCAGTAAGGGCGCGTCTCCTTGACCTTGTAGACCGTGTTCAGCGTGTCCTGAATGGCCGTGAAGCCGACCGAGGCGGACCAGACCGCGAAGGCGATGCCGAAGGTGACCTTGCCGCTGGTGGAGTTGGCCGCGGTCTGGTTGAAGGTGTCGAGCACGATGCCGAGCGCGTCGTGCGGCACGACGACGGCCATGTAGTTGAGCAGCTTGACGTAGATATCCGTCGCCGAACGCGCCATCAGGCCGAGCACGGCGGAGGCGCTGATGAGCGCGGGAAAGAGCGCGAAGAGGAAGTAGTAGCCCAGCTCGGCCGCGCGCGAGAGCAGGTTGTCCTCGATGATGGAGTGCCAGGTGCGTCGCGCGATCAGCATGGGCGGCACTCCCTGAAAGTCCCAGAGGTTGCCGATAGGGAAGGCCGAGACGGCGTCCCAGATGCGCTGGCGCTGCGGATCGATATGGGTGAGGGTATGGTCTTTGCGCATTATGGGACGAATTTGCAACGGCTGGTGGGCAGTCAGATGCAAAATCCGGGCGTCGAGGACAGATTTTCATTCGGAAAGGCTGCACGAACGCGTCGGCGGATGTTAGGTTGCATCTAACGGAGTGATGGTTGTACACGAATGAAAATGAAGATACGCGCGCTGTGGGGAACCAGGCCGTTCTGGATCACGAAGCTGGGCCAGCTCTCGAAGGTGGTGTGGGATAGCCACGCCCAGCCGATGGAGGGCGAGCCTCAGGTCGCGGTGGAGGTGGAGCCGGGCGAGCTGGGTGTGACGTTCATCGGGCACTCTTCGTTCCTGCTGCAGATTGCGGGCAAAAATGTGCTGGTCGATCCGGTCTTCGCCAAGCGGCTGGTGGTGTTGCGCCGGCAGCGGCGTCCGGGTCTGAAGATGCGGCGGCTGCCGGGAGTGGACGTCGTCTTCCTGACGCATGCGCATATGGATCACCTGAACCGGCCGTCGCTGCGGCGAATCGCGCGGCAGACGCTGCGCCGCACGGGCAAGGCGCCGATTGCGGTCGTGCCGAAGGGCGTCGAGGACCTGGTCGAGACGCTGGGCTTCCGCGAGGTTCGCACCATGGAGTGGTGGCAGACGATCGAGGTCGAAGGCCTGACCGTCACCATGACGCCCTGCCAGCACTGGGGCGCGCGCGTCTTCCACGACACGCACCGGGGTTACGGCGGCTATGTGATTGAGGCAGAAGGACAAAGCATCTATCACTCCGGCGATACGGCGTACTTTCCCGGCTTCAAGGAGATCGGCGAGCGGCTGCATCCGCAGATTGCTCTGTTGCCCATCGGCGCCTATTTTCCGGATGCCTACCGCGCCGTGCATACGAACCCCGAGGAGGCCTTGCAGGGCTTCGTCGACCTCGGCGCCGAGACGATGATTCCGATGCACTACGGCACCTTCAAGCTGGGTAAGGAGCCGATGGACGAGCCGCTGCAGCGTCTGCTGGCCGATGCGCAGTTTCGTGGGCTCGAAGACCGCGTGCGCGTTGTTGCCGAGGGTGAAACGCTGGCGATCCAGAGCGACGTTCTAACGGCGACTGCATCCAACGCAGTATGACTACTGCGGCGAAGACGTTTCAACTCGGCGGCGACCTAGAGATCAATCGGCTCGGCTACGGCGCGATGCGCCTGACCGGTGAGGGTGTGTGGGACTGGCCCAAAGACCCCGAAAGCGCAAAGGCTGTGCTGCGGCGCGCGGTGGAACTCGGCGTCAACTTCATCGACACGGCGGACGCCTACGGCCCGGCGGTGGGTGAACCGATGATCGGCGACGCGCTATCGCCCTATGCGAAGGGGCTGGTGATCGCGACCAAAGGCGGTCTAACGCGGCAGGGTCCGAACAAGTGGATGCCGGTAGGGCGTCCCGAGTACCTGACCCAGCAGGTCGAGATGAGTCTGCGATATCTGAAGGTGGATACGATCGACCTCTGGCAGTTGCACCGCATCGACCCGAAGGTGCCGGTCGAGGAGTCGCTCGGCGCGATCGCCCGGCTGCAGAGGCAGGGCAAGATCCGGCATATCGGCCTGAGCGAGGTGAAGCCGCACGAGATCGAGCAGGCGAGCAAGGTCGTCAAGATCGTCAGCGTGCAGAACCAGTACAACCTGGGCGATCGCAGGCATGAGGATGTGGTCGAATACTGCACGAAAAACAATATCGGCTTTATTCCCTGGTATCCGGTGGCGGCGGGCAAACTGGCGCAGCCGGGCGGCAAGCTGGACGAGGCCGCGAAGAAGCATGACGCGACCGTGAGCCAGCTCTCCCTGGCATGGCTGCTGCAGCGCTCGCCGGTCATTCTGCCGATTCCGGGCACGTCGTCGATCGAGCATCTGGAGGAGAATGTGAAGTCCGCCGACATTTCGCTGAGCGCTGAAGAGTGGGCGGAGATTGAAGCTTCGGCGAAGTAAGAGCCAAAGCAGATTCCCTCCGGGGAATGACAAAAAGACACAAAGACAAAGGCCCTCACCGGTGACTCAGGTGGAGGGCCTTTGCCTTCTTGCTGTTGTCCCTTTGTTTGTCATTCCCGAGGCTGTTACTTGTCGTCGGTCGCCACGGCGGCGAACTTGCTCTTCGCCTCTTTGATCTGGCTCTTGCTGGCGAGCGGGTCGTGTTCGGCGCCGTAGAGGCTTTCCTTGTACGCGTTCATCAGCGTGTTCAAGGCGCCGTTGGTCTGGTCGCGCAGACTGGGCGCGGCAAGCAGGTTGGTGAACTCGACGCGGTTGCGGCCGTTGCGTTTGGCTTCGTAGAGCGCCTTGTCCGCGCCGGTGAGCAGGCTCGACGGCGTAAGCGGCGGGCCGGGCACGGTGATCGCCGCGCCGATGCTGCAGGAGACGAACTGGCCGATCTCGGTCTGATTGGGGAACTGGGCTGCGTTGACGGCGGCGCGCAAACTTTCGGCAATGGCGCGGATATCCTGCGGTGAGGTGTCGGTCAGGATGACGGCGAACTCCTCGCCGCCGTAGCGCGCGACGAAGTCGGTGGCGCGGCCGAGCGTCGAGTCGATGACGCCGGCGATGCGCTTCAGGCAGCGGTCGCCGGCGGGGTGGCCCTGGGTGTCGTTCAGGTGCTTGAACTTGTCGACGTCGATCATGAGCAGGCCAAGCTGCGACTGCGTGCGTTCGGCGCGGCGCCACTCGCGATCCATGGTGCGGTCGAAGCTGCGGCGGTTGGGTACGCCAGTCAACTGGTCGATGCGGGCTTCGAGCAGGGTGAGCTGGTTGTCCTCGAGCAGTTGCTGTTGAATGCGGCGATAGCCGGACTGGAGGATCGTCGTCCGCATGGCGAAGAGCGCGAGCGAGAGTCCCATGGCGCCGATGCCCCAGTAAAACTGCGTCCTGGCGAGCACGATGGCGAGCGCGAAGATGACCAGCGGGAAGACGACCGGCCCGGCGAGGTTGACGAAGAGCACGCGCGGCGCCGAGCGCGGCAGCTTGACCGCCGGCGTGAAGCGTCCGGTATAGAGGGCGAACAGAAGCAGGATGAGGTCGAAGACGAGATAGAGCGGCGAGCCGGCGGGCGCGCCCCAGCGCTTGATGGCGATCTCGCCGATGAAGAAGAGAGCGCAGCAGGTGGCCCAGAGGTACATGGAGACGCCACGGTAGAAGACCGTCCAGCGGGCGGAGGAGCGGGCCATCAGGCGCAGCATGTAGGCGATCGCCAGCACGCCGTACTCCGCGATGTAGTTCGCGGTGGTGGGGAAGGTGGTGTTCGGCACGGCGGCGACGACGCCGTCGGGCAGCGCGAAGAAGACGGTGAAGTAGGCCAGCACGACAAAGAGGAAGGCCTGGACGGCGGCGACCCACAGCGAGAGCTTCGAGTCCGCGCCAGCCTGACGGTTGGACTCCGGCATGACCAGCGCCATCAGCAGCGGCACGCCGCGCAGGAAGGCGGCAAACTCAAAGACGCCGACATGGAAGGCAGGCACGCCGACGATGTCGACCTTATAAAAAAGCAGCAGGCTGGCGATGATATTGAAGACGAACGAAAGCGCGATGAGCCGCCAGCGCGCGCGCAGCACGCCGCCGGAGTTCTGTCCGCGCAGGATGCAGGCGTAGATCGCCACCGCGCAGCAGGCGACCATGCCGCCCAGCGTCACCGCCGGGTCCGACGGCCGCATCAGGCTGGCGACAAGGTGCAGCGCCAGCACCACGCCTGCGGCGATGGGGAGTATCGGAAGCTGCGGAAGTTCGAACTGGATCTTCATTGAGCTCTGTGGATTCCTGGCGGCAGCCATGCGACGAGGCGCCGGTAGTTGCAAGTTTATTCTTTGCAGCAGCTTTAGGGATCGCCATGTTGGGGCAGCGGAGTACAACGTTCGTGCAGGCTTTCGGTGACGTTGAGCGTTGAGAATCATTCGTCTCAGGCAGGCGGTCTTGCTTAAGGGCACGGCTTCAGCCGTGCCGCCCCGTCCGGTCGCCGATCTGGCTTCAGTCGCTGGGGTTACAGTTTTCATTCGACCCATCGCAGGACGAATGCGTACCTCCGCGGCTAAAGCCGCCGTGCGAGCGGGCCGATACGGCACGGCTGAAGCCGTGGCCTTAAGCGAGGCGGAAGAATGGAGCGTCTTTGAAGCCCCACGCTTCCACGCAAGAGACGGCATGCTGACAGTGGTTGGACCACTACTGTACTATCTGGGCGTGGATGTCGGAGACGTGCGCCTGCGGGCGGAGGATGGGTACAAGATGCGGACGATGAGGTTGGCGGGTTTGGGACTGGCGGCGATGGTGGGTGCGCAGTGCGCGTGGGCGGCCGGCACGGTGTGCGATGCGCGCGCGTACGGCGCGAAGGGCGATGGCGTCGCCAAGGATACGGCAGCGATCCAGAAGGCGATCGACGCCTGCGCGGCCAAGGGTGGGGGCACGATCAAGCTGGCCGGGGGCACGTTTTTGAGCGGGCCGATCCTGCTGAAGTCGAACACGACGCTGGATCTGGCGAAGGACGCGATTCTGCTGGGTTCGCCCGACCGCGCGGACTACCCGATGGTGAAGTTCGCCCGGCAGACGACGGTGCAGCCGCTGGTGAGCGCGGTGAACGCCGAGCATGTGGCGATCTCCGGCAGCGGGACGATCGACGGCAACGGCAAGGTCTGGTGGGACTACGTGCAGGGCGTGAAGGACGCGGGTGTGCTGGGCAATGATCATCCCCGGCCGATGGGCGTGGTCTTCGATCACTCGAAGCACATCTCGATGACCGGCGTGACGGTGCAGAATGCGGGCTTCTGGCAGATCGTGCCGTACTACTCGGACGACATTGTGTTTCGCAACCTCCGCATCCTCGCGCCGCACTCGCCGAACACGGACGCCATCGACCCATTCAGCTCGAGCAATATCGTCATCGACCACGTGTTTTCGAGCGTCGGCGACGACAACATCGCGATCAAGTCGGGCGCGATCGACTCGCCCGGCCCGGACGATCCGAGCAAGAACATCACCATCACGGACTGCACCTTCGAGAACGGCCACGGCCTCTCGATCGGCAGCGAGATCGCGGGCGGCGTGCAGAACGTGCACGCCGAACGCATCCACTTCAAGGGGACGGACAACGGCATCCGCGTGAAGGCGAACCGCGACCGCGGCAACGCCGATATCGGCAACTTCTCGTTCAAGGACATCACGATGGAGGGCGTGAAGGTCGCGATCCTGATCAGCGAATACTACCCGAAGATGCTGCCGCCCGAGGGCGGAGCGAAGCCGGCGCCGGTGCAGCGGCTGACGCCGAAGTTCCACGATATCTCGATCGAAAACGTCACGGCGACGGGCAGCGGAACGGCGGGCGTGATCATCGGCCTGCCGGAGTCGCCGGTGTTGGGCGTGTCGCTGAAGAACGTCCACATCGAGGCGAAGACAGGGATGATCGTCGGCTTCGCGAAGGTGTCGGCGGAGAACTTTACCGTGAAGGCCGAGACGGGCGAGGGGATCAAGGTGGACTCGACGGCTACGCTGACGAAGAAGTAAGCGATTCTGTTTGGAGTATGACAAGGCCCGGCGACCTCTGCCGGGCCTTTCGCTTTGCCCTTTTGTTTGTCATTCCCGCAGGGAATCTGCTTCTGTCTTTGTCGTTGCTTTTGCTCTCGCGGCGGTCGTGAACAGAAAGCAACAGCAGATTCCCTGCGGGAATGACAAACCAAAAAGACGTCCTAACAGTCCTCAGCGGGGTTGAGAACCGCCGCCACCTCAGCCGCATTCAACCCCGTAATCCTCACTGTCTTGCTGCGGCTGGCCGCGCCGGTCAGCAGCGAGATGCGCGCCTTCGGCAGGCCAAGCGTATCGGCGAGGAAGCGCAGCAGAGCCTCGTTGGCGCGGCCATCCGTGGGCGGCGTAGTCAGGGAGATCTTCAGCGCGTTGTCGTGCGTACCGGTGACCGCGTTCCGCTTCGCTCCCGGGTGGACGCGAAGCGCAAGGGTGCAGCCGCCGGGAGCGTCCGCGCAGAAGCTCATACCGCCGCGGGCACGCGCTTGCCGAAGATCGCCGTGCCGATGCGGATGCAGGTGCTGCCCTCTTCGATCGCGACGTGGAAGTCGTTCGACATGCCGATGGAGAGCTGGGTCATCGTCGCGTGGGTCTTCTGCGACTCATCGAGCAGGCGGCGCAGATGCTGGAAGTAGGGGCGCGCGGTCTCGGCGTCCTCCGACCACGGCGGCACGGTCATCAGACCGCTGAGGGTGAGGTTCGGCAGCGGGGCGATGGCGTCGAGCAGCGCGGGCAGCTCTTCGGGCGCGAGGCCGTGCTTGGACTCCTCGTGCGAGAGCTTCACCTCGATCAGGATCGGCAGCGTCCGGCCAAGCGCGGCGGCGGCGGAGCTGAGCCGCTCGGCCAGCTTCAGCGAGTCGACGGTGTCGATGGCGTGGAAGATCTCCGCGGCCTTGGCGGACTTGTTCGACTGCAGCGGGCCGATCAGATGCAGGTCGATGCCCGCGAGCGCGCCGACGGTGGGGAACTTCTGCTGCATCTCCTGCACGCGGTTTTCGCCGAAGAGCCGCTGGCCGGCTCCATAGGCCTCGACGAGCGCCTCGACGGGGTGGAACTTCGAAACGGCCATCAGGGCGACATCGGCTTCGTCGCGGTTGGCGGCGCGGCAGGCCTGGCGGATCTCTTCGTGGATGCGGGCAAGATTTTCTGCGATATGCGTCTGTGAGTTGGCCACGAGTCCAGTTTAGCTGTTTGCGCGGGCCGCCGCCGGTGGGCGATCGCGCGGAGGTCTCCGTGCGGGCGCCGGGTCGTTTCGCAAGGCCGGGACTTATCGACTGTGTTATGTTTATCGCATTCTCGACGACATGTATTTTGGGCCAGCTTA
This sequence comes from Granulicella rosea, assembly GCF_900188085.1. Taxonomy (GTDB): domain Bacteria; phylum Acidobacteriota; class Terriglobia; order Terriglobales; family Acidobacteriaceae; genus Edaphobacter; species Edaphobacter rosea. The sequence goes on along the minus strand of NZ_FZOU01000006.1, from coordinate 265,799 downwards.
TTAATCTTAAAGAATTGCCGAGAAATATCTTTCTTAAAGAGGACTTATGCCCGCCAATAAACTGAAACTCGGTAAACGCCCTGCGCTCTACGATAGCCGCAGCCTTGCCTTTGGAGCTTATCTCACACCGCAGTTGCCGCCGCCGCCCGATTCCGTCGACTATGGCAAGGCCGTGCCAAGCTGGCCCATGTATCTCAACGACCAGTATGGCGATTGCACCTGCGCCGCCGCCGCGCACATGATTCAAACCTGGACCGCGAATGCAGGGGCGATGCGCTCGCCCAGCGATAACGATGTGCTGGCGTTCTATGAGCATTTCACTACTCCCGGGCCGGAGAATGGCTGTAACATGCTCGACGTTCTGAACTACTGGCAGGGCGTCGGTCTGGGTGGAGACAAGATTGCCGCCTTCGCGCAGATCGAGCCAAAAAATAATACTCAGGTAAAAGATGCGGTGAATCTCTTCGGCTCCTGTTATATCGGGGTTGCGTTACCGTATTTCGCAGTGAATGCGCCTGACTTATCCAAGGTGCCCTGGGTCGTGCCGGCGTCCGGTCCGGTTGGAGAGGCCGCCCCGGATCCGCAGGGTGGGCACTGTATTCCGGCTGTGGCTTATGACAGCAGAAACCTGTATGTCGTGAGCTGGGGCGCGATCAAGGCGATGAGCTGGCAGTTTTACGATACCTATGCGGACGAATCCTACGCCGTACTCAGTCAGGACTTCGTCGCCGATGGAAAAAGTCCGGTAGGGTTCGACATGGCGCAGTTGCAGGCCGACCTGACCGCGCTGAGGGGCGTTCCTCCCAGCTATGCGCGGATTAGCAGGAGGTCGTAGTGGATGGGCGCCCCAGGTGTCGGAATCGAGACCCGGGGCGCCTGTGCCCGTGGTTATTTGGGTAGAGATGTGGGGCGTTGCACCTTCGGGTCGAGGCGGTTCGCGCCCTGGAAGGGCAGCATCCAGCCGGGGTACTCGGGCGGCAGGGCGCTGGCTTCGTCGAGCGTCTTCAGCTCTTCTGGCGTCAGGGTGACGTCGACGGCGGCGATGTTGTCGTGGAGCTGGTCCAGCCGCTTCGCGCCGATGATGACGGAGGTGACGACCGGCTTCGCCAGCAGCCACGCGAGCGAGATGCGCGCGGGCGAGCAGCCGTGGGCCTCGGCGATGGGCTTCATCGCGTCGAGAATCTTCCAGGTGCGCTCCTTATCGACGATGGGGAAGTCAAAGGCGGAGCGGCGGCTGTCCTCGGGCTTCTGGTTTTCGCGGCTGAACTTGCCCGAGAGCAGGCCGCCGGCGAGCGGGCTCCAGACCAGCAGGCCGGTCTTTTCGGCTTCGAGCAGAGGCACGATCTCGCGTTCGAGGTCGCGGCCCGCGATGGAGTAGTAGGCCTGCAGGGTGTCGAATCGCGCGAGGTTCTTGAACTCCGAGATGCCAAGCGCCTTGGCGATCTTCCAGGCCTGCCAGTTGGAGACGCCGATGTAGCGGACTTTTCCTGAAGTGACCAGCGAGTCCAGAGCGCGGAGCGTCTCCTCGATGGGTGTGACGGCGTCGTTGCCGTGGATCTGGTAGAGGTCGATGTAGTCGGTCTGAAGGCGGGTGAGCGAGGCCTCGACCGCGTCCAGAATGTGCCCGCGCGAGGCGCCGACGTCGTTGCGCCCCAGGCCGGTGCGGCCGTAGACCTTGGTGGCGATGACGACGTCCTTGCGGGCGATGCCGAGGTTCTTGAAGGACTGGCCGAGCGCGGTCTCGGAGCGGCCCTCGGAGTAGACGTCGGCGGTGTCGAAGAAGTTGATGCCCGCGTCGGTGCAGGCCTTCACCATCTCGTCGGAGCCGGCCTGGCCGACCTTGCCGATCTGCTTCCAGATGGCGCCGTTCTCGGAGAGTTCGGTGGCATCGTCGCCCGCGATGGTCATGGCGCCGAAGCAGAGGGTGGAGACGAGCAGGCCGGTGTTGCCGAGGGTCTTGTATTGCATGTGCTGTGTCCTTGGGCCGAAGGCTTCGGCTTCAGGCATTGGACGGCGGTGTGTGGGTGGAAGATTCCCGCAGGTAGCAAGATTTCATGAATGGGCCATCATTTAATTGAGTGACTACTCAGTTTCCAGTTGATGCAGCAGGGCGGGGCGTTGATCGCCTTCGCGAAGAAAAGATTCTGCTGGGTCGGCTGGGTTGTATCGGATGGCAAGGGGCATACCGGGGAAGAAGCTCTTGGCGAAGGCTCTTGCGGAGCTGCGATACCAAAACCCTTTTCGATACGTGCCCGTGTGCCGCTCCTCGCCGTTCGTATAGGCATACGTGAGGTCGACGAACGGATAAGCAGATTCGTCCTTACATGACTTTTCGACCGTCGCGAGAACGATTGGCCAATGGCGGCTGCGAAAGACGCCGATGCCGACCACGATCCATCGATAAAGAAAGACGATCAGGTTGTCGCCGATGAGAAACACGGTCTGCCTCGCATGAAGACTGGATGTGCGTTGCCCAGGATCATTGTAATGATGGCCCTGGCCCCCGAAGAAGGCATGCCCAGGGCTGATGCCTTGGCCTGACTGGAGGCAACAAAGCACGTGTGTTCCCAATGTCGTCAGCCAAGCGTCGTGATTTGCGAGATGTCGAGAATATTCGGCACGGCTGTGTCCAGTGTTAGCTCCGCGGGGGTGTCGCGGGATTTCTTGTACAGGTATTCGGCGATAGGGATGAACGAGTTGCGGCCTCTAGGCCGGGCGTTGGAAAGGAAGGCGCCGGGATGGATGCGGCAGAGCGTCGCGTCTTCTGCGTGCGTGGTCAGCAGCCCGGCGGTGTCGGTTTCGAGCAGGACATTTTCGTAATCCGCATACTTGCCGGCAAACTCCAGCGCCTTCTCCTTGCTCAGGAAGAAGAAGATCTTCGTATTCAGCAGAGCGATCCACTCGGGGATGCTTACGCCGACCAGGCAGGTCTTCATCTTCTTCTCGTTCATCGGAATCTGGTCGCGCAGGGTAACGCCGTGGAGCTGCTGGATGCAGCGGCGGCGCTCGGTGACCGTGGCGCGGAGCTCGTCCTCGTCGAAGCCGTGCAGCTTGGCGAGAGCCGTCGTGCTGAGCAGCCCATGCTGCCGAATCCCCGGCAGGTTCGACGCGAAGGTGAGGTGGTAGAGCTTGGGAAAGAGCTGGGTGAAGGCGGGAACGTCCATGCATTCGATTATCGCCGCGACGGGGTTGCGCGTCTTGTCGGCTGGGGAATAGATTCGGATGTGAATCTGAGAGGTGCTATGAACTCGCCCCGTACGCTGCTTGGCTCCTTCGTCCTTGGCCTTACGCTTGTGCCCGCGCTTGCCGCCCCGGTTGTCGCCCAGACGCCCGTTCCGCCTCCGGCTGCGCAGGCCGTTGTGCCTTCGCCGAAGCTGGCTGGGATCGCGCATGTCGCGTTGCGGGTGAAGAATCTCGATGCGTCGGTGGCGTTCTACGAGAGGCTGGGGTTTGTGAAGGCGTTTGCGCTCTCGCGCGACGGCGCGGTGTACGAGGCATTCATCAAGATCAACGACCGGCAGTATCTCGAACTGTATCCGGTGGACGCGAAGAATACGCAGATCGGTTTTCTGCACCTTTGCTTCGAGGGCAAAGACCTGCCTGCGGTGCATGACTACTACGTCCAGCACGGGCTGACGCCGAAGGATGTGCGCACGGCCGGCGCGGGCAATCTGCTGTTCACGATGCCGGGGCCTGCCTCGCCGACGGGGCCGCAGAATATGGAGTACACGCAGTACATGCCGGGGTCGCTCCACTCGAAGGACTTCGGCCAGCACCTGGGCGCGGAGCGCATCGGCGACCTGATGACCGGGATGAGGCTGGCGGTGGACGATCCGGCGGGCGCGAAGGCGTTCTACCTGACGAAGCTGGGCTTCGATGCCGTCGCCGGAAGCGAGTCCGCTGTCGCGCTGCCGGGCAATCCGGAGGAGAAGATTGAGTTCGCGCCGAAGTTGCCGCAGGGCTTCAGGTCGGCGATCATGCTGCAGGTGACGGACCTCGCGAGCACGGCGAATGTACTGAGTCAGCGCGGCATCAAGCCGGCGGAGAAGACGGCGAAGGGAATCACGATCGCCGATCCGGATGGCAATGAGATCGTGCTGACGCCGAAGATGGCGCCTGCGGTGGCAATGCGCTAGATACTACTCGAACAGCGTCGGCTGATCGCCCTCAAACAGCTCGCGCAGGAAGCGTTCGCGGTCGTTGAGGAAGCGGTGGACGATCCGGTTGGGCGAAGTCTGGTCGAATGCGATCTCGGGCAGGCTGGGATCGTCGAAGGAGACGATCTGCGCGCCGGGGTAGCCGAGCAGGATGGGCGAGTGGGTGCAGATGATGAACTGCGCGTCCTTGTAGTCGCGCAGGGTGTCGTGGATGAGGACGAGGAACGCGAGCTGGCGCTGGGGTGAGAGCGCGGCCTCGGGTTCGTCGAGCAGGAAGAGGCCAGAGCGGCGGAACTTGTGGTCGAGCACGGTGAAGAAGGTCTCACCATGGGAGCGGTCGTGCAGGCTGATGCCGCCGTAGGCGTCTGTTGCGCCGATCTCGTCGACATACGTGGCAACGTTGAAGAGGCTCTCGGCGCGAAAGTAGAAGCCTTCGCCGGTTCGCTTGTCGAAGGAAAGCCGCAGGGCGCGGGAGAGTGGGTCGGTGGACCGCGAACTGGCGCTGGTCTCGAACATGAAGTTGCGGTTGCCGCCCTCGCGTCCGAAGCCGATGTGCGCGGCGATGGCTTCGAGCAGAGTGGATTTGCCGGAGCCGTTCTCGCCCGTGAAGAAGGTGACGCGCGAGGTGAAGGAGAGTCGGTCGAGCGCGGCAATCGTGGGGACGGTGAAGGGGTAGACCGTTGGGTCGGCGATGCGGTCGCGGAGGAGGGCGAGGGATTTGAGCATGTCCGTAGGTCGCGGCTATTGCGCATCAGCGAAAAGGCACAAAGGAATTATTGAAAACGCTGAGCGAGGATAGAACGGATGTCTCGCGACGCATGAAGGACAGCAATGATCTCTGGATACCTTCCGCCGAGACGATAATAAAAGCGGTACGGGGATGCAAACCTGCTTCTAACTTCGAACCCCAGGCTACGGGCAAGTGAGCCATGAGTTGTGCCCAGGTAGGGATTTTCGGCAATGCTGTTGAGCATCTGGACGATAGACTCGCCTCCTCGCGTGGCTGGCACCACCGGAAGGCTGTCGAAATAGGAGAGAATCTCGTCCAAGTCTCTGCTTGCTGAGTCCGAAAGAACGTATCGAATCAACGAGAAGCCTGCCGCTGAAAGAATGCTTCAAAGCGAGCATCGATCTGCTCTGAGGTGACGACCTCACCGCGGTCGAGTTGCGCGACGCTCTCCTTGAAGCGGGCGATCTGCGCATCCGTGAACTCAGGTTCGATGGAGCGTTGCTCCTCCATATGGAGGACCGCTTCCATCACAAGGCCTTCGTCGCTCAGGCCCAGGCGCTCGGCCGTCTGATGGATGCGGAGTGCGGATTCATCAGAGATTTGTAGGGTCGCCATGGAAACCTCCTGTGCAGTATATCCTTAGCGACCGTGCTCTTCGAGGTACTTTTCGACTTCGAGCGCGGCCATGCAGCCCGAGCCGGCGGCGGTGATGGCCTGGCGGTAGCGGCGATCCTTGATGTCGCCGCAGGCGAAGACGCCGGGCACGACCTGGCCGTTCAGGGTGGTGTAAACATCGTCCTTGGCGACGATGTACCCGTCCTCGTCGAGGTCGATGATGCCCTTGAAGGCCTTCGCGTTGGGCTCGTGGCCGATGCCGAGGAACATGGCCGAAACCTTCAGGATGGTCTCGACGCCGGTCGTACGATTCTTCACGCGCAGGCCCTTCACTTCCTTCTCCTCGACGCCGATCACCTCTTCGACCGTCGTGTTGGGCAGGAACTCGATGTTGGGGTGCGCGATGGCGCGGTCGAGCATGATCTTCGACGCGCGGAAGTTCTCGCTGCGGTTGATGAGCGTGACCTTGGTGGCGAAGCGCGTAAGGAAGAGCGCCTCTTCCATGGCGGAGTCGCCACCGCCGATGACGGCGATCTCGTGTCCGGAGAAGAAGAAGCCGTCGCAAGTCGCGCAGGAGCTGACGCCGTGGCCGATCAACGCCTGCTCGGACGGCAGGTTCAGCCAGCGCGCGCTCGCGCCCGACGCAATGATGAGCGTACGGGTGTGGATGATGTCCTTGCCGACCATCAGCTTGATGGGGCGGCTGGAGAAGTCCGCGCCGGTGAGGTGCGCCATGCGCAGCTCGGCGCCGAAGCGGGTGGCCTGCTTCTTCATGTTTTCAATGAGTTCCGGCCCCTGAATGCCCTCGGGCCAGCCTGGGAAGTTTTCGACCAGGGTGGTGATGGAGAGCTGTCCGCCGGGCTCGTGGCCTTCGAGGACGAGCGGCTTCAGATTCGAGCGGCCGGCGTAGATGGCCGCCGTCAGCCCAGAGCAGCCGGAGCCAAGGATGACGAGATCGCGGGTTTCAATGGTGGCTGCGGCGTCGAGCGGGGTGTCGGTTAGCGGGTTCATAGGCTTCTCTAGTGTAAATGCGCGGCGGCCGGAAACGATTCAAACCGCGAGCCGCGCGCCGATTCAGTGCAAGAATGGAAGGCTATGGCTGATCTGGTATTGACCAGTCCCGTCGCAGTTCGCGCTTTTTAGCGTAAGAATGGAAGGTTATGGCTGATCTGGTATTGACCAGTCCCGTCGCAGTTCGCGCTTTTTAGCGTAAGAATGGAAGGTTATGGCTGATCTGGTATTTGACCAGTCCCGTCGCGGTTCGCGCTTTTAGCGTAAGAATGGAAGGTTATGGCTGATCTGGTGTTGGTTTACGGAATGCGTCTGCTGCCGGCGGACGAGGTGGTTTCAGTGGGGGAGGCTCGCGTCGAGCTGAAGAGCGGCAAGGATGCGCATGTGACGATGCACGTTCTGGAGGGCGACCGGGAGCGGATCGAAGCGCAGTTGCGGCTGAGTATCGAGGCGTTCTTCGACTTTTATCCCGAGATTTGAGGTGAGTCGGGTCGGCCTGGAGCTTGAAGCTGCCGGCTTTACGCTCCAGGCCGACTCGCTGTACCGGTGTTCTGAATCGGGTCACGCGCGCTGGCTCTGCTTACACATGACGAAAGTGTCTTTGTAGGCGGAGGTGGAGCGATGGTCGGACGGTTTGGGCTGGGTTTGGCGCTGGGGTTGGTTTTGTGTGGGTCCGTTGTGGCGCAGACGGCGCCTCCTGCGACGACCGACGCCGCGCTGGTGGAGATGGCCGGTCAGGCGGGTGTGATCTTTGCCGGAACCGTGATCTCGATCGATCGCGCCGACGATCTGGGCTATGTCGACATCCGCTTCCAGGTGGAACGCGCTGTGCTGGGCGTGCGGCCGGGCGGCACATACGCGATGCGCGAGTGGGCCGGGCTGTGGCGGGGCGCGCCGCCGTTTCATGTTGGGCAGCGACTGCTGGTGATGCTGCGCGAAAAGTCCGCGAATGGATTGAGCTCGCCGGTGGCTTCGGGCGTCATGCCGATCGTCGGCGCGGGCGCTCCGGCTGCGGCGAAGGTGGAGGATGCCGCCGCCGCGCAGGACGCCGCGGTCGACCTGCGCTGGGTGGGCACGCGGGTGGCTGCCTCGGCTGCTCCGGTCCCGGTGGTTCCGGCTCCGGTGGTTCCGGTCTCCGGTGTTGGGATGAAGCCGCTGGCGTTGCAGGGGCCGGTGGTTTCGTTTGAGACCGCTTCGGCTGGTCCGGCTTTGAGCTCGGTGTTGAACGTGTTGCAGGCGGCGGTGAACCATGGCCGGCGCTAAGGGGGGCGTGGTGCGGGATCATCTGCATAGCGTGGACGCCGACCCGGCGCTGAAGCGCTTTTGTGGCAGCGGGCGTATCCCTGGGGCGAAGTCGTACTACGGCGAAAACAAGCAAAGACAAAATACGGGGTTCTCTCCACTGCGCTCCGCTCCGGTCGAGATGACGAAGTTTGGGGTTGGGCTTAAGTGGTGGCTGGTGGTCGTGGTCATGCTGGGCGCGGCGCTGGAGGCTTCGGCGAGCGGTCCGCGCTGGGTCACCGGGCCTCCGTTCTACACCGGTGCGCAGGGTGCGCCGGTGGGCTGGCGGCCGGGGTCGTTGACCTATTCCACCGATCCGGGCGACCTGAGCGCGACGGTGAATCACGCGGCGGCGGATGCTCTGGTGGCGGCTGCGGCGGGTGTCTGGAATCTGCCGGTGGCGAATCTGACGGTCTCTCAGGCTGGCGTGCTGGGCGAGCAGGTGAGCGGTTCGAACGTCTACCTTGGCGCGAGCGGGCTGGTGTGGCCGACGGATGTGGCGAGCGTCAACGCGGCGGCGATTCCGATCGCGGTGGTGTACGACCGCGACGGCTCCGTGACGGACCTGCTGCTGGGCGGCGGCGCCAGTGCGCCGTCGAACTGCCGTCAGGCGGGCGTCACCGAGGACGTCGACCTGTTCGATCCGGCGGGATACATCCTGCATGCGGTCGTGATCGTGAACGGGCGCTGCACGGGCTCGGCCGCGGCGGCGCAGACGCAGTTGCAGTATCAGTTGATGCGGGCGTTCGGCCGGGTGCTTGGCCTCGCGTGGTCGCAGACCAACGACAACGTCTTTACCGGCGTTCCGGCGGCGACTCCGGCGCAGGCGCAGCACTGGCCGGTGATGCATCCGATCGACATTCTGTGCGGGCCGTATACCTACCAGTGCATGCCGCAGCCGTTCGTGCTGCGGCCGGACGACATCGCGTCCATGGTGATGCTTTACGGCATCGGTCCGAACGACGCGGTTCCGGCCGGCAAGCAGGTCAGCCTGGCGCAGGCGACCGCGCAGAACGGCACGATCGCGTTTCCCGATGGGCAGGGCATGGCTGGGGTGAACGTGCTGGTGACGCGCATGCCGGGCTTCGCGAACGTCGCCGAGGGCTGGGCCGAGACCTCGGCCGTCACGGGCACATGGTTTCGCCGCGTGGGCGCGACGCCGCTGGCGCCGCAGGGCACAGACGCGCTTTCAAGCCAGGGCACGAGCGATCAGAGCACGCAGGGATACTTCCGGATGGCGTATATCCCGTATCCCACGGGCGCACAGTATGAGAATCACGTGATCTCGACCGAGGCGGTGAACCCGCTTTATATCGGCGAGTACAGCCTTGGGCCATACGCTCCGGGCACGGTCGCGCCTTCGGGTACCGCGCCGAGTGGCGTGGTGCGGTATCTGGGGGCGGGCGGTGAGCTGGACTGGAATCAGACGGTCGCGGATGCGACGGCGGATTGCGGCGCCTCGTCTGGACAGGATGGCACGGAGGCGCTACCCGCGCAGGCGAGCGCAACGGGCTGGTGGAGCGGTACGATCTGCGCGGTGGGACACGCGGCGTGGTTCGGGCTGGATGTGAAGGCAGGGCGCACGCTGACGCTCGATGTGTCGGCGGTGGACGAGCTGGGCCAGCCCTCGACGGTGAAGGCGATGCCGGTGCTGGGCGCGTGGAACGCGACCGACGCCCTGGGCACGCTGCCGACGCTGGGCGAGACGGCTGCGGCGTTCAACGCGATGGCCGTCGGCACAAGCCGGCTTGGCCTGACCATCTCCCAGGCTGGACGGCTGCGGTTGATGGTGACCGATCAGCGCGGCGAGGGGCGTCCGGACTTCGGCTACAACGGACGGATTCTCTACGCGGATAGCGTCGTTCCGGCGCTGCTGCCGTCGACGGGCGCGACGGTGACGATCGCGGGCATGGGCTTTCGCGCGGGCAACGCAGTGACGGTGAACGGCGTTGCGGCGACGGTGACGGGTTGGACGGCGAACTCGCTGACGGTGGCTGTGCCGGCGATGTCGGCGGTCCATGCTGCGTACGGCGTGGCGTTCGATGTGGTCGTGACCGATCGCGCAACTGGAGCGACATCCACCATGTCGGGCGCCCTGAGCTACGACGCCAGCGCCCTGCCGGAGACGATGCGGCTGGTCGGCGCGCCGGTGGGGAATCAGCCCAGCGGCAGCGTGGCGGCGACGCCCTTCGCGGTCCAGGTGCTGCGCGGCGATGGCGTGACGCCGGTGGCGGGAGAGTCCGTCGTACTGTCGGTGGCGGCGGGCTCGGCGCAGCTTGGCTGCGGCACGGCTTCGTGCGCGGTGGTCTCGGACGCGAATGGCATGGCTTCGAGCACGGTGCTGCCGCTGGCGGCGGGCGGCGTGACGCTGCAGGCAGTCGACGGCTCGATGAGCCAGACGGCGAGCTTCATGGCGTTGGCGCAGGTGGTTTCGGTGCGGATCGCCGAGGCGCCGAGCGGGAGTGTTCCGGTGCAGACGGCCGGGTTGTGGATGTGGGCGCAGGCTCTGCTGCCTGCCGGCAACGGCGCGGCCGGTGTGCCGATGAGCTTCAGCTCGATTCCGGCGGGCGCGGTGCGCTTTGGCGCGTGCGAGGCGACGGCCTGCACGATGGTGGCGAACGGCGCGGGTCTGGACGGTACGACCGTGACGCCCCTGATCGCTGGTCCGGTGCAACTGGTGGTGACCTCGGGCGGCCAGACGGCGTCTGCGACGTTCATCGCGACACCCAACGTGAATATGCTGACCGTGACGAGCACGCCGAGCGGAACGGTGAATGTGGGGACGCGACTCTTCTTCGCGGCGCAGCTCTTTGCCAGCGACGGCGTAACGCCGCTGCCGGGCCACAGCCTGATCTTCAGCGCGCCGTCCGGGGTGACGCTGGACGCTTGCGGGGCTTCGCCGTGCGCGTTGACGACGAGCTACTCGCCGACGGGAACGGGCGTCGTGCCGCAGGTCGCGGGCGTCTTCACGGTGCAGGTGACGGATGGCGTGACGGTGCGGACGGCGAGCTTCACGGCGGTGGTTCCCATGCCGCAGCTCAAGGTGCTGAGCGTTCCGGCGAATGGATCGGTCATCGGCGCGGTTGCGGCGCAGCCGTTCAAGGTGCAGCTGGTCGATGGTTCGGGCGCGCCGATGGCGGGCTATCCGGTGGCTCTGCTTCCGCGGCAGACGGGCAACGCGCTCATGCTGGGCTGCGCGCAGCAGGTGAGCTGCTGGTTCAGCACGGACGCCAACGGGACCGTTTCGACGGTCGTGGAGCCGATGGTGGCGGGCGAGGTGGATCTGCAGGCGGTCGTGGGTTCGCTCTCGCTGCTGGCGACGGTGAGCTTCCAGGCGTCGGCTGGACAGGCGAGCGTGACAGCGGTGCAGCCGTCGCTCTATGTCGCGGAGGACGCGACGGTGAACTGGACCGTGGGCGCGGTGTTGCAGTGGAACGGCGCGGCGGCCGTCGGGCAGGTAGTCACGTGGACGGGTTCGGCCGGCTTCAGCCTGGGCTCGGGCCAATCCGGCTTGTTCCAGACGGGCACGAACGGAGTTGGCGCGACGCAGGCTTCGGCCGTGGTGGGTCCACTGGCGGCGAATGCGATTGCAAGCGCCGCGGCGTGCTCCTGGGGCACGGTGTGCGTTGGATTTCAGGCCACGGGCGTGAGCGCGAGCCTGCTGCGGGCGCTGGTGGTAAGCGGTACGGGCTCGGTGGTTTCGGGCGGGTCGCCCACGCCGGTGGTGCTGCAGGTGATCGATACGGCCGGACACCCGGTGGCGGGCGCGGCGGTGACGATCTACCAGACGGCGAACGAGGCGCTGGCGTGCCCGGCGCAGGGACGCTGCCCGGCCGCGCCGGTGATGGCTTCGGCGACGTCTTCGGGAGTGTCGGATACGGGCGGGCTGCTGAGCGTAACGCCGCTGGTCTGGGCCGGCGGCGCCGGCGTAACCCACATGGCGGCCTCGGTCGGGACGCAGGGATTCGTGGCCTTGGAGCTTTCGACCATACCGTAAGAAGGCTTGATTTGGGCGCCCGGTTCTCTGGGAATAAACTCAGCTTTGTGGGCTCGTCGTGCATCAGAAGAGAGGACACGACAGGAGAACGGCACAATGGCGACTGGGTTGGCGATGGCGGCGGATGGGCGTGTGCGCCCTCGGGTGGTAATTGTCGGTGGTGGTTTTGGCGGGATTCACGCCGCGCTGGGGCTGGCGAAGCTGCCGGTGGACATTACGCTGATCGACCGGCGCAATCATCATGTGTTTCAGCCTCTGCTCTACCAGGTGGCGCTGGCGGTGCTCTCGCCGGCCGATATCGCGCAGCCGATCCGGTCGATTCTGCGCGACCACAAGAATATTGATGTGCTGATGGACGAGGTGGTGGGCTTCGACACGACGCAGGGCCGCGTGAACCTGAAGACCGGCCTGCAGATGGAGTACGACTACCTGATCGTCGCGACCGGCTCGACGCACTCCTACTTCGGCAAGGACGAGTGGGCGAAGCTGGCGCCGGGCTTGAAGACGATCGAAGATGCGACCGAGATCCGGCGGCGCGTGCTGCTGGCCTTCGAGCTGGCCGAGCGCCAGATGCTCGAGACCGGGGAGCATCCGGCGCTGAACTTCGTCATCATCGGCGGCGGACCGACCGGGGTGGAGCTGGCCGGCGCCATCTCGGATATTGCGCGGCTCTACATGGCGAAGGATTTCCGGCATATCGACCCGTCGCAGGCGCAGGTGCTGATTCTCGAAGGCTCGCCGAAGCTGCTGGGCGCCTATCCCGAGGATCTGCAGGCCAGCGCGCTGGCGCAGTTGAACAAACTGGGCGTCAAGGTGCGCACGGGAACGCATGTGACGGATGTGCAGCCGGGCTATGTGATGGTGGGCGAAGAGAAGATCGAGACGGTGGTGACGCTGTGGGCGGCGGGTGTGCAGGCCTCTCCGCTGGGCAAGCTGCTGGGGGTTGAGACGGACAAGAAGGGTTGCGTCTTCGTGGACGAACATCTGAACCCGCGCATACTGGCCGCGGGCGGCGAGGCGGCGAAGTCCGTGCCGAACGTCTTCATCTGCGGCGATCTGGCGCACTTCGAACAGGACGGCAAGCAGGTTCCGGGCGTGGCGCAGCCGGCGATGCAGATGGGCGACTATGCAGCGAAGCGCATCGGCGAGATTCTGACGGGTAAGCCGGCGGCCAAGGGCTTCCGCTACTGGGACAAGGGCGACATGGCGACGATCGGGCGGTCGGCGGCGGTCGCGAAGATCGAGTGGCCGTTCAAGGCGCACTGGAGCGGCTTTCCGGCATGGATGATGTGGCTGGCAGTACACATCTTTTTCCTGATCGGCTTCCGCAACCGGTTCAGCGTCTTCCGCCAGTGGGCTTGGACGTACCTGACGCTGAACGACGGCGCGCGGCTGATTACAGGATCGCAGGCTCTGCCGGGCTGGGGCGGGTCGACGCCTGCGACGCCGACCCCTGCGGCCGGCATCGACCTGGGGTCGCCGAAGACCAACTAGCTTCCGTAAAGAGCTGCCTTCTCCGCACGCGTCGGCTCAGGCGGTGAGCCTGCGCCGCGTGGCGGCGGTTGTGTCGCGTCTTTTTTCTTGCGAGGACCGCGGTTCCTGGCCATGAAGGAGGTCTTGCACTCCCTGCAAATCCAGGGATAAAAGCCGAAGAGAGGGAGGATCTTGTCCTTCAGGAGTTCGGATTTTCGTTCAACTCGCCTTGCACGGGAGCCGCATTTGGGACATTTGGGATCGGACATGAATCGGTTGCCGCCATTCTTGAAACTGATGTTCGAACATAAGAAATATTACGCAAGCCACCATATGATGCGAATCTCCCTTCTGGGAGAGATTATGGTCTGGTGAATTCACGTCATTTGGTTCTACAGGGTTGTGAACCTACCCCTATTTTTGTCCAGGCGGCTAGCCGTGTCATGCGGGATTCGAGGTTGCCGGATTACTTTGGTCAGGTAGATAACACCTTTCCAACCGTCTGCATCGGAGAAGAGAACGATAGAAAAGTTTCCCGTCGTATTGTGCGCGCAGCGTACCCGTCTCCCTCTCCGAGTCTTCCGCAAAATGTTCGATCTGAACCAATTCGGTCTCAAACAGATGATCGAATCCGGTCGGCATCTCCGCGCACTGGGTGAAGATGCAACCTCGATGGATCAGGCGGCTCTGGAGGTGACGAGCTTTCTCTATAGCAAATTCGTCGATCCTCTGACCGAACAGCCGAACTGCGCGCTGGTGCGCTGCTTCAAGACGCACCCTTTTGGCCGGCTGCCGCAGCCGCTGCGCGAGGCGGCGCGCGCTTCGTTGCGCCACCCGGATCAGGCAGAGCCCGCTGAGACGATGCGCTGCCTCTGCCTGCTGGCCAGTCGCGGCGACCGGCCGGAGTGGAACGGATGCGACGGGTCCGAAGGACATCGCGCCATCCCGCTGGCGACGGTGGAGATGGTGGAGCGCGCGCCGATGATCGCCAGGCTGCTGCACCAGATGGGCCTGGAGGCCGGCGAACTGGTTGAGCCAAAGGGCCTGCCCGGAGGCGTCGAACGGCGCAGCTTCGATGTCTTTCACGTGGAGGACGCGGTTGGCAGCAGCTTCGTCCCGGCGCAGGAGAGCTTCGTGAAGCCGTTCGGCGTGCGGTCGGTGATCGGCTTTGGCGGCGTTCTGCCCTCGGGCGAGCTATTTGCCGTCGTCATGTTTTCAAAGGTCCGCATCACGCAGGAGACGGCGTCGCTGTTCCGCACGCTGGCTCTGGGTGTGAAGCTGGTGCTCCTGCCGTTCGCTGGCCGGCAGGTGTTTCATGGAAACTGAGAAGAGCGAAGACCAGCAGATGGATCGACTGGAACGCAGCCGGCTGCTGTCCGAAATCGCGACCCTGCGCCAGTTGCTGGGGGTGAACGAGGCCACGGCGGTGGAGCAGGTGGAGCGGGCCGACCGCGCGCTGGCTGCGATGCGGGCCTCGGCGCAGCAGCGCGAGGAGCAGGTGCGCATGGTCGGCGAGATCATGGAGGCCTCGAGCGACGCGGTGCTGGTGCTGGACGAGCACTCCATCATCCGCTACCGCAACGCGCGAGCCAGGGCCGCTGCGGTGCAGGATGCATTCGTCGACGGCGGCGCGGGGGATCTGGAGCGGCTCTACCCGAGGCTTGCCGCGCCGGCCTTCCGCGAACGCTTCGAAACCGCCATGCGCGGCCGGGTATCCTTCGCGTTCGAGGCGGCGGACGAGGCGCACGAGCACTGGTTCGAGGTGAACGTCTCGCCGGTGGGCGAAGGGATCGCGATCTACTTCCGCGATGTGACCGACCGCCATAAGCAGCAGGCGCTGCTGGCGAGGTCCGAGAAGCTGGCGGTGGTGGGCCGCCTGGCGAGTTCGATCTCGCACGAGATCAACAACCCGCTGGAGTCGGTGGTCAATCTGCTGTACCTGATCGAGCACTCCGCGAGCGCGGGCGACGAGATGCGCACGTACGCCAAGCTGGCGACGAGCGAGCTGGCGCGGGTGAGCCACATTGTGACGCAGACGTTGAAGTTCCACCGGCAATCGGTGCGGGCGGAGGCGGCGAGGGCGTCGGAGATTCTGGACTCGGTGGTAAGCCTCTTCCAGGGGCGGCTGGCTACCTTGCAGGTGCGCGTGGACCGGCGGTTTGCGCCGGCGGATACGATGGTCTGCCTGGCAGGCGATATGCGGCAGGTCTTCGCCAACCTGATCGGCAACGCGATGGACGCGCTGGGTGGTGCGGGAACGATCTCGCTGCGGACGCGGCTCTCACGCGACTGGCGCACGGGCGCGCGCGGCCTGCGGGTCACGGTCGCGGATAACGGCGCCGGGATGAGCGACGCGACGCGGCGGCGGATCTTCGAGGCCTTTTATACGACGAAGACGTCGACCGGCACGGGGCTCGGGCTGTGGGTCAGCCAGGAGATCATTCGCAACCATCGGGGGCGGGTGCAGGTGCGCAGCTCCCAGCGTGCGGGCGCCTCGGGGACGGTGTTTTCGCTCTTCTTTCCGGCGGAGATTGAGGGCTCGATCGAAAGCTAGCGCAGGCAACCAACTTCGTTGGCATCCCCTTGCGCGCGCCTTGCTTCTTAGGGGGTGAATGTGGAGGTAAGACAATGGCGACGGCGAAGGTGGTGAGCGGGCGCAAAGTCCGGTACGCGGTGGTGGGGCTGGGTTGGATCTCGCAGGCGGAGTTCATGCCCGGCGTGGCGCATACGGGCAACAGCGAGATGGTCGCGCTGGTCACGGGGCACGAGGAGAAGGCCGAAAAGCTCGGCGAACTCTATGGCATCGCGCGCAGTTGCGGATATGAGGAGCTGGACGCGCTGCTGGCTTCGGGCGAGATCGACGCGGTGTATCTGGCGACGCCGAACTTCGACCACGTGGAGTTTGCCGTGAAGACGCTCGAGGCCGGGGTGCATCTGCTGATCGAAAAGCCCATGGCCGTAAGCGTCGCCGAGTGCGAGCGGATCATCGCGGCGAGCCGGAAGACCGGCGCAAAGCTGATGGTCGCCTACCGGCTGCACTTCGAGCCGGGAACGCTGCGGGCGATCGAGCGGGTGCGCGCGGGCGAGATCGGCACGGTGCGGATGTTCAACTCGACCTTCTCGCAGCCGGTGTCGGCGCAGAATCACCGGGCGAAGAACGGTTTCTGGGCGGGCCCGGCGCCGGATATGGGGCCGTATCCGGTCAACGCGGTGCGCAACCTCTTCGGCGCCGAGCCGATCGAGGTCTTCGCGACCGGCGTCTGCACCGATCCGGAGCGCTTTCGCGACAGCGAGGGCAAACCCTTCGACGACACCGTCGCGGTGACGTTGAAGTTCGAGGCGGAGCGCGTGGCGTCGTTCGTGCTGAGCTATAACGGCGGCGACGTGGACGACTTCCGGGTGGTCGGTTCGACCGGCGATCTCTACTCCAATCCGGCGTACCAGGTGGGTTCGGCGATCGAGCATGAGCTGACGATCAGGAAGAAGAAAAGCTCGGAGAGCTTTCGCAAGACGGACCACTTCGGCGGCGAGCTGAAGTACTTCTCCAACTGCATTCTGAACGACATACATCCGGAGCCGGATGGCGAAGAGGGGCTGCTCGATGTGCGGGTGATCGCGGCGATCGAGCAG
The DNA here is from genome assembly GCF_900188085.1 of Granulicella rosea. Classification (GTDB taxonomy): domain Bacteria; phylum Acidobacteriota; class Terriglobia; order Terriglobales; family Acidobacteriaceae; genus Edaphobacter; species Edaphobacter rosea. The sequence goes on along the minus strand of NZ_FZOU01000006.1, from coordinate 248,905 downwards.
GCTCTGCTGACGGGAACGGTTCAGAAGCTGGCGCCTTACTACCGCAAGCGCCGCCCGATGAGCAGCCAGGTGGAGACGCTATCGCCGGTGACGGAGCCGAAGCTGGTGCGGTCGCACAAACCCTCCGAAGGACAATAACCCGCCACGGACGCGCCCCCCATGTCTCGCCTCCGAGACATGGGGTTTTTCGTTTTCAACCGCATTCGGACTCGCCCGAAGAGCTTGTCATCCTTCGCGTAGCGGAGGATCTGCCTGGTCTTTGTTGTTCCTGACCCTGTAAAAAAGGTAGCCAACGATGTTCGCGAAGACAGTCGTGCCCAGAATCTTCACCGCGTAGACGCCCGGATTAACCACGTCCACGAATGGATAGGCCGTCAGCAGGAAGGTGAAGAGCGTCGCCAGAAAGCCGATGGCGGAGCTGATCGCAACCCAGAGCGGCAGGCGTTTGCGCAGCAGCTTCGCGCCGACGATGGGGATGGCGAACATGGCGAGGTAGGCGATCGAGTAGAGCTCCGAGCTGGCGTTGTTCAGCACCTGGAAGGCCTCCGCCGCGTGGACGCCGAGGCTGCCGCAGACCAGCAGTAAAGCGATGATGGCGGAGCTGATGTAGATGGAGTTGGTCGGCGTGCGATAGCGCGGGTGAAGTCGCGTGAACCATGCGGGGATGAGGTGGTCCCAGCCGGCGACCATCGGCAGACGAGTGACGCCGGTGAGCAGAAAACTGGCTGCGCCGAGGATGCGAAGCTGCAGCAGCAGGATGGCGAACTGCGCGAGGAAGCTGCCCGCGCCGTGGTTGCCGAGCGCCCAGCGCAGCGTCTGCGGAATGGGCGCGATGTAGTCGATGCTTGTGCCGGGATGCGCCTGCGAGAAAGCCACCACCGAGCCGGTGCCCAGGATGAACATCGCGCAGATGACGGGCGAGGCGATGACGACCGAGCGGCCGATGTCTCGCTCCGGCGAGTGACTTTCGCCGGCCAGGATGGCGATGTATTCGAGCCCCGAGAGTGCGCCGACCATCTGGCCGATGAGCGCGAAGTTGACGAGGTTCATCGCGGGCAGGTGCATCGCCAGCGGCGCCCAGTGCAGCTTCGCGCCATGAGCGATGGCCCAGAGCGGCAGCAGGATGAGCAGGACGAAGACGGAGAGCATGGCCGCGCCGCTGAAGTTGTGGATCCACTTGCCGAGCGCCAGGCCGCGCACCGAAGCAAGCGTCAGCGCCCCGACGAGCAGCGCGAGCACGGCGAAGGTGGCGAGGTGATTCTCCGGCAGCCATGCGCCGCGCGGTCCAAGCATGTAGGACAGCTCCGACGGAATCTGGAAGAGGATCGTCGCGGTGACGGTGAGTCCGTAGGCCCAGATGTTCCACGCGGTGAGAAAGCCGCCCATGTCGCCGAAGGCGTTGCGCGCCCAGACGTAGAGTCCTCCTTCAAGAGGCATCTCGCGGTTCAGATAGAAGACCGAGATCGCCATGGGGAAGTAGAAGACCAGCATGGAGACGATCCAGACGACGGCCTGCGCCTCGCCCAGACCGCCCGCGATGCCGACCCACGAGCTGCCGACGACGGTGAGGATCTGCGTGAGAACGAGGTCGCGCAACGTAAGTTGACGCTTCAGGGAGTGGTCGGGCTCATGCACAGGCATGCCAAGGATGTTCGCACGGAATCGGCATCTAACGGAGAGGTTTCAGGAGAAGAGCACATGAGTTTGTTCACAAGCGATAAGACGTCGGCCGATTCCGGACATATCAACGTGATTGCGGAGATCAAGGCAAAGACCGGACATGAGAACGCAGTGCGCGAGATGCTGACCGCGCTGGTCGAGACCTCGCGCGCCGAGGATGGCTGCAAGGCCTATCACCTGTTGGAAGAGAAGCACGCGCCGGGCAGCTTCTACACCTACGAGGAATGGGTGAGCGAGCAGCATCTTGCGAAGCATCTCGAAGGCGCGAAGGGCATGCTGGTGAAGGCCGAGACACTGCTGCATGGCGAACTGAAGCTGACCATGCTGAATCACCTGGTGTAAGGCCGCCAGACTGCCGCAATAGATAGGCCAGCCCGCGTGGGCTGGCCTATCTACCATGAGTTATGAGACTTAGTTACGCTCCAACCGGCTCTTCTACCTTCACCTTCACCGGCGTAAGCCAGTTGTGGCGGTCGGGCTTGGTGCCGTTGACGAGCGCGAAGAACTCGTCGTGGATGGCCGTGGTGATCGGGCCCATCTTGCCGTCCGCGACCAGGATGCGGTCGATCGAGCGCAGGTGGGTGACCTCGGCGGCCGTACCCGTAAAGAACGCCTCGTCGGCGATGTAGAGGAACTCGCGCGGAATCGGCGCCTCGACGACCTCGATGCCGAGGTCCTTGGCGAGCGTCAGGATCGAGCTGCGCGTGATGCCGTTCAGCACCGAGCTGGCGAGACCGGGGGTGTACAGCACGCCGCCGCGGACGACGAAGAGATTCTCGCCCGAGCCCTCGGAGACCAGACCGTTCACATCCAGGCCGATGCCCTCATCGTAGCCGTTGACCTCGGCTTCCATGCGGATGAGCTGCGAGTTCATGTAGTTGGAGCCGGCCTTTGCGAGCGTGGGCATAGTGTTCGGCGCCAGACGATTCCAGCTCGAGATGCAGACGTTCGCGCCCTCATTGCCGGGAACGTACTTGCCCCAGGGGAAGTTCGCGATGTAGACCTCAACCGGCGACTTCAGCGGGTTGACGCCGATCTCGCCGTAGCCGCGGAAGGCGACCGGACGGATGTAGCAGGGGGCGACGCCGTTGGCTTCGACCACGTCGATGACGGCCTGCGTCAACTGTTCGACCGTGTAGCCGAGCGGCATCCGGTAGATGTGGCCGGAGTCGCGGAAGCGTTGCATGTGCTCGTGCAGGCGGAAGATGCCGGCACGGCCGGGCTGCGTGTAGGCGCGGATGCCCTCGAATACGGAGGAGCCGTAGTGGACTACGTGGCTCATGACGTGGATGTTGGCCTGCTCCCAGGGAATGAGCTGGCCGTTGTGCCAGATCTTTTCGGTCGTCTGTAAAGGCATAAAGCGCTCCTGATCTTGCCCTCGATTCTAGCAGCGCAAGGGCAGGCAATGCCTGAAAACATGGGAGAATAGGGGATGTTGTTGCATGGTTCCGAATTGGTCGTTGCGGCGGGAAGGCTTGGGTTCGATCCCCAGCGGATGACGCTGGCCGGTCTGCAAAGCTCGGCGTACGTGCGTTTTTCGCTGCTGGCGCTCAGCTCCATCTTCTTTCTGGTGGACCCCTTCGCCGCGATGCCGACCTTCCTTGCCGTGACCGCTGGCGCGAATCCAGCCCGTCGCCGGGCGATGGCGAGGAAGGCCAGCATCACAGCGTGGGTCGTACTTTCTGCCTTCGCCGTCGCCGGGCAGTACATCTTTCGCATGTTCGGGATCACGCTGCCGGCGTTTGAGATCGCGGGTGGAATCATCCTGCTGCTGATCGGCCTGGATATGCTCGAGGCCAAGCGCTCGCCCACGCAGGAGACCGGTGGCGACGCGCAAGACGCTGCAACTAAAGAAGATGCGGGCATCGTGCCGCTCGGAATTCCCATGCTGGCCGGACCCGGCTCGATCACCAGTGTGATGGTTTTGGTCGGGCAGGCGCAGACGCACTGGCAGATGGTGGCGATTCTGGCTGCCATCTTCGTAACGGCGTCGATCTGCTATCTGGTGCTCGGCAACTCCGACCGGGTGGGCCGCGCGCTGGGAGATACGGGCATCCGCATCCTCGTCCGGATCATGGGTCTGCTGCTGGTGGCGCTGGCGGTGCAGTATTTCGTCAACGGCATGGTGGATCTGGGTGTCATCGCGAAGCCGCTGGACTAAGTTGGACCGGGTTGAGGTGAGGATTCCGGCTGGGAAAAATAGCTGTCGCGACGTGTAATTTATGTTTTGTCGACGGGCATCCCTGCAACTTTTGTGGCATCTCACTGGCTACCACAAAGATTCACGGGGGCCACATGAATCGCATTGAAAAGCTTGCCATTGTCACCTTTGGCGTTCTCTCCGCAGTTATCGTCATCAATCATGCCGACAGCGCCATGCACGCCAGCATTCCGCAGGATATGCCGGCGAACGCCAAGTTCGAGCAGTCCGGCTTCAACCTGAACCGCAATGAAGCGACAGGAAACTGGATCGCCTGCCGCCCGGAGTTGTCCGAGAACGGAGACTGGTGCCGCGTCACCGACCAGAAGGGCACGGTCGTCTTCCAGGGCAATTTTCTCCCGGTCGATTCAAATCGCGTTGTGCCATCCAGTGAACTACAGATTGCAACGGTCGATCCAGAGAAGATGTGGGTGAAAGGACCGGTCGAGCAAGGACCAGTGCCCGTCATCTCACTGGCAAACGGCAAGGTGCTGGTTCCGGCCGAGGATCGCACCGCGTTGAACGACCGCTGGCTGAGCGATCCGGAAGAGTACAAGCGCGCAACTGGACAGGCGGAATAGAGAGTTTATCCTCCCTGGTCAGGGCAAGGCCTCGTTCGCAGGCCTCGCCCTCTCCCTGTTCAATGGATGAATAGCGCCATCGAAGCGACCAGGACGCCGACCGCGCCAAGGCTCAGCCCAAAAAAGAAGTATGCCCTTCGCCGGGTAAAGAGCGTGATCGACGACATGACGACGGCGATCTGGAGCAGCGCTTCACCCAGGTCGTAACGGTCGGCCTTGCGCTCTGCAAGGGCGACCTCAGCTTCGAACTCCTGAGCTTTCTTCTGCTCTTCCTTTAGCTCATCCTTCCACTTCTCAATGTGCGACTTATAGTCCTCGAGCGTCTTCTCGACTGCGGCCTGGTTGGCGGAGGGCTGCAGGCGGAGCAGGTCGGCGGCGACGGATGTGTTATCGGAGCGAATCTTCTTTGCCTGATAAAGATTCCATTGGTCAGTCGCCTTAGCTTCATTCAGAACAGCTTCGGTGTGAGTGCGATGACCAAGCACCGTGACCATGGCGACAAGGACGGCGAGAATCGAGATGGCGAGCGAGATACTGGTGAGCGACTCGCCACCCTCTTCATTCGCCTCTTTGAGTTGGTTCGAGAATTCCTGAAACTCGGTGGGTTCCATGGGGGCGATTCTAGTCCACTTCACGACTGACGAACAGACGCTAAATTACAACCTGAAGCCAGGCTTTCGCGGGAGTTTTCCGCAGGCTCGATCTCTGCGGCGCAGAGCCGGCGCGGGCTTTCGAAGTTTTCAACCGCGACCTTCCTTTATGCACAGCATTGAAAACTTGCGTCGAGTTAGCGGGGCTGTTACATTCAGGGAGTCGCACTGATTTGTGTTCGCGAGAGCGGGCGTGGTTTGGGGTGGCGAGGGAGTAACGTTCAGGGTTGCATGGTTCGTAAGAACGGGTTATTCTGAATGAGCGGTAAGAGCTTCGCACCTTGGCCTGTTTGTTGTGGGTAGAGGGAAGACGGAGCGCAGTCCAAGTGTTTGATCTTCGGCATTGAGCCTGATGGCCATCCGAGACTAACCCAAGCCACTGTTATGAATTGAGTTGTAGTCGCAGATGTTTTGCGGATGGAAGAGCTGAGTGCTCTGCGGCCCTTGGGTCGTCTGGATGTTTTGAGTTTGCTGTGCGAATAGGTCGACGCTTTCGAGTTTGAAAGATAAAAGTTGACGAGAGTGAAGAAGTTCGATACTCTTAGAAATTTCGCTTGAAACGTCGAACGCTGCTGAGCGGGTCTGGCTGGTCTGAGTCAACGATCGGGTCGGATGCCTGGGTAAGCATGCTGAAGCAAGACGGTTTCTGTCTCCATATAAGTAGACAAAGCAGGAATATAGTTTTTCCAAGTTTCCAAGTTTCGAGGACACGTGCTGTGAGTCTGGGATTATCCCGTCACGCTGGTCCTTGATTGAAGCTCACCGCTTAGGCGAGATGAGTTTTGATCTTTGACAACATAGTTGAACATGCCAGTCGTGAGATGAATTGAAATCTGGTTTAGTCATTCTCACAAGTAATAAACCTCCGGAGTTTTTCGAGACTCGGGGGCGCATGTATAAATCTTCCCGACCCCTGTCGCTGGAAGACATGCAAACCAAGATTAAACGAGAGTTTGATCCTGGCTCAGAATCAACGCTGGCGGCGTGCCTAACACATGCAAGTCGCACGAGAAAGGGACTTCGGTCTTGAGTAAAGTGGCGCACGGGTGAGTAACACGTGAATGATCTACCCTCGAGTGGGGAATAACTGAGAGAAATCTTAGCTAATACCGCATAATACCCACGGGTCAAAGCAGCAATGCGCTTGAGGAGGAGTTCGCGGCCGATTAGTTAGTTGGCGGGGTAATGGCCCACCAAGACGATGATCGGTATCCGGCCTGAGAGGGCGCACGGACACACTGGAACTGAAACACGGTCCAGACTCCTACGGGAGGCAGCAGTGGGGAATTTTGCGCAATGGGGGAAACCCTGACGCAGCAACGCCGCGTGGAGGATGAAGTATCTTGGTACGTAAACTCCTTTCGATGGGGAAGATAATGACGGTACCCATAGAAGAAGCCCCGGCTAACTTCGTGCCAGCAGCCGCGGTAATACGAGGGGGGCAAGCGTTGTTCGGATTTATTGGGCGTAAAGGGTGCGTAGGCGGTTTGGCAAGTCTTGTGTGAAATCGATGGGCTCAACCCATCGTCTGCACGAGAAACTACCGGGCTTGAGTAGTGGAGAGGTGAGTGGAATTTCCGGTGTAGCGGTGAAATGCGTAGATATCGGAAGGAACACCTGTGGCGAAAGCGGCTCACTGGACACTAACTGACGCTGAGGCACGAAAGCTAGGGGAGCAAACAGGATTAGATACCCTGGTAGTCCTAGCCCTAAACGATGATCGCTTGATGTGGCAGGTACCCAATCCTGCCGTGTCGAAGCTAACGCGATAAGCGATCCGCCTGGGGAGTACGGTCGCAAGGCTGAAACTCAAAGGAATTGACGGGGGCCCGCACAAGCGGTGGAGCATGTGGTTTAATTCGACGCAACGCGAAGAACCTTACCTGGGCTCGAAATGTACTTGAATCCGGCAGAAACGTCGGCGTCTCGCAAGAGACAAGTATATAGGTGCTGCATGGCTGTCGTCAGCTCGTGTCGTGAGATGTTGGGTTAAGTCCCGCAACGAGCGCAACCCTTATCTTCAGTTGCTACCATTTAGTTGAGCACTCTGACGAAACCGCCTCGGATAACGGGGAGGAAGGTGGGGATGACGTCAAGTCCTCATGGCCTTTATGTCCAGGGCTACACACGTGCTACAATGGCCGGTACAAACCGCTGCAACCCCGCGAGGGTGAGCTAATCGGAAAAAGCCGGCCTCAGTTCGGATTGGAGTCTGCAACTCGACTCCATGAAGCTGGAATCGCTAGTAATCGTGGATCAGCATGCCACGGTGAATACGTTCCCGGGCCTTGTACACACCGCCCGTCACATCACGAAAGTGGGTTGCACTAGAAGTCGGTGCGCTAACTCGCAAGAGGAGCAGCTGCCCAAGGTGTAATTCATGATTGGGGTGAAGTCGTAACAAGGTAGCCGTAGGAGAACCTGCGGCTGGATCACCTCCTTTCTAAGAGAGAACGTTCCGGTACATGAAGCCTCTGCGAATGCAGATAGGTCTTGGGATGAAAGTTCCAAGGGCGAAACCTTCATCAGGCCGGACACCATTCTGAGTGGCTTCGGCTGACTCAGGATGAGCCTGAACTAAACCTTCTCTTTTTCAATCTCTGTCGATAGTCGACGGTCAAGCGCGGCGTAGCCGCGTTGCATGTTCAACTGTGTCCTCGAAACCTTTCGAGAAATATCAGTGCTTTGGTTTCAAGCCGTTAGCACTTTAGCTAACGGCTTGAGTCCAGCACGAAAAGCTGCCGTACCGGGCCTGTAGCTCAGTTGGTTAGAGCGCACCCCTGATAAGGGTGAGGTCGGTAGTTCGAATCTACCCAGGCCCACCACCTTTGTTTGCCGTTTGTTTCGACGTGATTGTCGAGCCATATGGGGCTGTAGCTCAGTTGGGAGAGCGCCTGCTTTGCAAGCAGGATGTCATCGGTTCGATCCCGGTCAGCTCCACCAAGTTTCTCGATAGGGTAAGTAGAGCATCGACTCTGCTTGAGATTGGATCTCCGCACGCGCGGCGATCGACTCTTGAGCATAGCTCAAGCCGCCTCAGGGCGCGAAGCACGTGCAGGTAGTTGGCGTGACGATTTTTGACAACTGAATAGATTGGGTAAATATAACTACAAGGCTGAGCAATTCATTTCAGGTTGTATCTGAATGAGTTGTCAGTTATTGAGTGTCTTTAGAATATTCGAACTACGGTATGAACCGGCAGGCCGCAAGGCAGGCGCGACATATCGGAAGTTCACGGCGATGTATGGAACAAATGCAATGCACACAAACAGAGACTGATTAGATTATTCAGTACTCTAGTGCGGGTAGTATCTGCGCTGGATGCGAGTAAATTCTATGGTCAAGCTACTAAGGGCGCACGGTGGATGCCTTGGCAGAAACAGGCGATGAAGGACGTGGCAAGCTGCGATAAGCTTCGGGGAGCCGCACACAGGCGTTGATCCGGAGATTTCCGAATGGGGAAACCCACCTGGGCAAAACCCAGGTACATCCAACTGAATACATAGGTTGGCATGAGCGAACGGGGGGAAGTGAACCATCTCAGTACCCCCAGGAGAAGAAAGAAACCTCGATTCCGAGAGTAGTGGCGAGCGAAATCGGAACAGCCCAAACCCGTATTATTTCGGTAATTCGGGGGTTGTAGGGCCTGCAACAGTAGAGTTACCAATCTGGTCGCTAGCTGAGTCCTCTGGAAAGGGGAACCAAAGAGCGTGACAGTCGCGTAGGCGAAAGTGATCCAGACTCGAAGCAGGTACCTGAGTAAGGCGGGGCACGAGAAACCCTGCTTGAATCCACGGGGACCATCCCGTAAGGCTAAATACTCGTTTCTGACCGATAGTGAACCAGTACCGTGAGGGAAAGGCGAAAAGCACCCCATTGAGGGGAGTGAAAAGTACCTGAAACCGTGTGCCTACAAGCAGTGGGAGGACTATGGCCTTCGGGCAATGTCTGACCGCGTGCCTATTGCATAATGAGCCGGCTAGTTATTCTTGTCAGCAAGGTTAAGCGTGAGCGAGCCGCAGCGAAAGCGAGTCTGAATAGGGCGTTAAGTTGGCAGGAATAGACGCGAAGCGGGATGATCTACCCTTGGCCAGGTTGAAGGTGAGGTAACACTCACTGGAGGACCGAACCGGTGTTTGTTGAAAAAAGCTCGGATGAGCTGAGGGTAGGGGTGAAAGGCTAATCAAATTCCGTGATAGCTCGTTCTCTCCGAAATAGCTTTAGGGCTAGCGTCGTGCGAATTGGATCGGTGGTAGAGACATGGATGGACTAGGGGGCTTTCCGGCTTACTGAATCCAACCAAACTTCGAATGCCGATCACAACATACACGGCAGTCAGACTGTGGGGGCTAAGCTTCACAGTCGAGAGGAAAACAGTCCAGACCGCCAGCTAAGGTCCCAAAATTACAGTTAAGTGGGAAAGGAAGTCGGAACCCTCAGACAGCCAGGAGGTTGGCTTAGAAGCAGCCATCCTTTAAAGAAAGCGTAATAGCTCACTGGTCAAGGGGTCCGGTGCCGACAATACAACGGGGCTAAAACTGTATACCGAAGCTGCGGATGTCCGTAAGGACGTGGTAGGAGAGCATTCTGTCGTGGATGAAGCGTAACTGGGAAGATACGTGGACATTACAGAAGAGACCCTGCCGGCATAAGTAGCGATAATGAATGTGAGAACCATTCACGCCGAAAGTCTAAGGTTTCCTGAGGAAGGTTAATCCGCTCAGGGTTAGTCGGTCCCTAAGTCGAGGCCGAAAGGCGTAGACGATGGAAGTCCGGTTAATATTCCGGAACTCCCGATTTTTCGTTATCACGATGGGGTGACGCATAAGGATAAGCTGGACCTCCTATGGCTATGGGGTTCGATGCGCGTGAAGCTGTGATCGATAGGCAAATCCGTCGGTCTCCAACAGTGAGGCGCAAAGCAGTAAGCCGTATGGCTGAAAGCAGCTGATTTCATGGTGCCAAGAAAAACCTCTAAGGAGAGAGATTGGGAACCGTACCACAAACCGACACAGGTAGACGAGGAGAATATCCAAAGGCGCTCGAGTGAAAGCTTGTTAAGGAACTCGGCAAATTAGACCCGTAACTTCGGGAGAAGGGTCGCCCACCGCAAGGTGGGCCGCAGTGAAACGCGAACGGCGACTGTTTAACAAAAACACAGGTCTCTGCAAAGTCAAAAACGACGTATAGGGGCTGACTCCTGCCCGGTGCCGGAAGGTTAAAAGGAGAGGTTAGCCGCAAGGCGAAGCTTTGAATTGAAGCCCCGGTGAACGGCGGCCGTAACTATAACGGTCCTAAGGTAGCGAAATTCCTTGTCGGGTAAGTTCCGACCTGCACGAATGGAGTAACGATCGTTCGACTGTCTTAACGAGTTGCTCGGCGAACTTGTAGTACCGGTGAAGATGCCGGTTACCCGCAGCTAGACGAAAAGACCCCGTGCACCTTTACTATACTTTTACTATGAGTTACGGCAATTGCTGCGCAGGATAGGTGGGAGGCTTTGATGCCGGACTCTTGGGTTCGGTGGAGCCAACGGTGAGATACCACCCTGCGATTGTTGTGATTCTAACCTGCTTCCCTGATCGGGAAGAGGGACATAGTAAGACGGGTAGTTTGACTGGGGCGGTCGCCTCCTAAATTGTAACGGAGGCGCGCGAAGCTACACTCAGGCCGTTTGGAAATCGGCCGTCGAGTGCAAAGGCATAAGTGTGGTTAACTGCGAGACCTACAAGTCGAGCAGATGCGAAAGCAGGCCTTAGTGATCCGGTGGTTCTGTATGGAAGGGCCATCGCTCAACGGATAAAAGGTACGCCGGGGATAACAGGCTGATCGAAGCCAAGAGTTCATATCGACGCTTCGGTTTGGCACCTCGATGTCGGCTCATCACATCCTGGAGCTGTAGAAGGTTCCAAGGGTTAGGCTGTTCGCCTATTAAAGTGGTACGTGAGCTGGGTTCAGAACGTCGCGAGACAGTTCGGTCTCTATCTGCTGTGGGCGTAGGAGATTTGAAGAGGGCTGTCCTTAGTACGAGAGGACCGGGATGGACGAACCTCTTGTGTTCCAGTTGTCCTGCCAAGGGCACGGCTGGGTAGCGAAGTTCGGTTGTGATAACCGCTGAATGCATATAAGCGGGAAGCACGCTCTAAGATGAGATCTCCCAACCCAAAAGGGTCAAGAAGGGCCCAGGAAGACCACCTGGTTGATAGGCTGGAGGTTGAAGTGTGGCAACACATGGAGCTTACCAGTACTAATCGCCCGTTCGGCTTGTCCATAGAATTTACTCTGTCCAGTGACTTACATAGACTTCCTATACATCACTGTTCTAAAGTAAAACTCAATACAAGCTTTGTAGTTATATGTCATGACGGCATACTGCAAATGATCAAAAAGAAATAACAGGTAATACGTCTACCCAATCTATTCAGTTGTGGAAACTCGTCACAGTACGAATTTCTCAAGTTTGCCGGTGAGTTTACCGCGAGGGTCACACCCGTTCCCATCCCGAACACGGAAGTTAAGCCTCGCTGGGCCGATGGTACTGCACGCGTAAGTGTGTGGGAGATTAGGTGATCGCCGGCATAATTCACGCAAACGCCCCACCCAAAAGGTGGGGCGTTGCTGCGTTTCCACACAACCGCTTCCGAGCCGTTAGCGGATGGAGTGACGAAAGCAGATCGCGGCATGATCGTTGACGATTCCGACGGCTTGCATCCAGGCATACGTGATTGTGGGCCCGACGAACTTGAAGCCGCGTTTCTTGAGATCTTTGGATATCTTCTCCGACAGAGGAGTGCTGGCGGGGACTGTGCCTGTGCCCTGGATCGGCTTGCCTCCGGCGAGATTCCAGACGTAATCCGAGAAGTCTTCGCCGGTCTGCTGCATTGCGAGGTAGATCCGCGCGCCAGCGATCGTCGCCGCGATCTTGGCGCGTGCGCGGACGATGCCAGGATCGAGCATGAGACGGTCGATGTCCTTCTCGGTAAAGAGCGCGACCTTCCGGGGATCGAAGTTTTTGAAGGCCTTGCGAAAGCCTTCGCGCTTGCGCAGGATGATCAACCAGGAGAGGCCGGCCTGGAATCCATCGAGCATCAGAGCCTCCCAGAGCGCGCGGCTGTCGCGCTCGGGCTTGCCCCATTCGGTATCGTGATAGGCGATCATCAGCGGGTCGTCGCCAACCCAATTGCAGCGATGAATCATTTTTTCCGTCATGCGATGCCTCGTCCCACGCGGGCCACTCCATCATCTCATCCGGGGTCGATGGGACAGAGTGATCCTTATCGGACGTGATTTGCCGGACAAGAACACACTACAACCAAGGCAAAGCAGATCCTTCGCTTCGCCCAGGATGACAGTCATTTTGCGTGGCCGACCGCGCTTATGGCGGAGCTGAAGTCCTGTCGTAAGCGGCGCTTTATTCGGGGATTTCCTAGTACGTGCCTACGACTACATGCACCACGTTCCCCGGGGTTTTGAAGTTGATTCCCGCATCCGTTTCATCCCCGTTCCAGATGCGGCCCGCATGCCAATCCGTGCCGGTATAGGTTCCTTCTTCGACTCGTAGAAACTCCGTAGGCTTTTTTCCCGCCGGCGGAGTCTGCCGGAAGCTCACCCTGGCGTCGAGTCCCGCGACCAGAAACTCGTTCGGACCGATCTGCGCCACCAGGACACGCCCCATCTTCAACGCTGCCGTGGACGACAGACCTGAAACATCGGCCGAATCGGCATAGGAGGGCGGAAACGAGATCTGCGCGCTCCACGGGCCGAAGACCAGCTCGGCCTGCGAGAGTCCAGGCTCCTCGACTACCGTCTGAACCTTGCCCGCAAACTGCAGCCGCGCCAGCTCATCCGCCATCGGCGCCAGCAGAGCGAAGTTCTCCGCGAGGCCTACCGCCTCCAGTTCGACCTTTCCTCCAGGCTTCAGCTCGAAGCTGTCGAGACCGAACGGAGCCCAGCCGATCGCGCCGGCGCCGATCGCAAGGAACAGATTTCGCGCAGAACCCTGCGCTCCGGGAAAGCTGCCGAAACCCTGCGTCTCGGGCACCAGCAGCGGATTGTTTGCCGCGTGGAACTGGTTCATCACGTACCGATAAAGTTCTGTATTTACCACGTAGATATCGGGCGCAAGGATGTCGATCGACGGCGCGGCCGCCTTCCAGACCGCGTGCATGTTCCACGTCGGGCCGCCGCTGGGATAGTCCTCGCCGGGAACTGTCAGGATCGGAAAGCCGCGCGGACTCTTCAGCCAGTTGTTCACGTACATGGGCAACGCGAGCTCGCGCTTGCCGGCCTCCGCGACGGAGTTAATATAGCTGGCCACGCTCCATGCCTGGAAGGTCTCATTGGCGTCGTCGCCGAAGACCTGCGACCATGTGCCGGCCGGCTTACCCAGCGCCTTCAAGAGCGCGGGCGGCACAGCCGCGTCGAACTGCTTCTGGGCCAACGGGGAAAAATCGCGCACACTGCCGAGCGCGCCGCTCTCGTTTTCGACCTGCACGAGGATGACCGTATGCCGGTCTCCGTCGATCTGCTTGACGTGGCGCATCATGTGGGTAAACGCCTTGCGATCGGCCTCGAGGTTGGCGGGGCTGTTGGGGCTGAGTACATCGATGGCCGCACCGCCTGCGGTCATCATCCGCGGAAAGCGGCGCTCGTCGCCCTTCAACCAGCTTGGCACATAGTGCATTTTGCCGTTCTTCCAGGTGCCGAACCAGAGCAGCACGACACGCACGTGGTGCGCTCGCGCCTGGTCAATGACGGCGTCGATGACCGTATCGTCGAAGACGCCTTCCTTCGGCTCCATCTGCTCCCAGTAGACCGGAACCTCGAGGGTGTTCAGGTGCATCTCGGCAGCCTTCGTCCAGAGCTGATCGAGCTTGCCCGGCCAGCCGCTGGAGTTGCCCACCTGCGCGCCGAGTACGAAATACGGCCGGCCATCGACCATCAGGGTATACCGGTCGCCTGACCGTTCGAGCCGCGGCAGCGCCTCGGCGGCGGCCGCACTCGCTACTGTCAGGAGCAACCCCAAAAGACCGCACAACCTCATTCGCAAACGCATCGCCAGGCACCCTCGTCGAGATTCACAGGAGAAACAATTTATCCAGCGATCCAGTCCCTACGCATAGTACCCGCCGCACCGAGGCCTTTGCAACGAAAAGGGTCGATGGGTGAAAGTTCTTACTCCACTGCCGGAAACTCCACAAACTTATCCGCGCACGACTTAGCCGCGCCGGTTCCGCCGCCGAAGCGCGAGCTGGTGGAGTCGTCTCCGGCGGGAAGCTTCAGGTTTACCGCTCCAGGACCGAGCCGCAGATCCGCATGATTCACCGAGTACTTATACTCGGCGTCGTCCGTAACCCAGACTCCATCGAGATACGCTTCGATCCGGTACTGTTTTGCGTATCCGTTGAATGAAAATTTGCCTCCGCCCGACACTCTTATATCGTGCAGGGTAACGTCTTTCATCGTGGGAGGCAGGTCGCCCTTCAAGGTTCCAGCAGCGCTATAACCGGTGTCGAACGTGATTGGATTTGGCGAGTTACGCACGCAGACATCGTCGTAGAGTACATCGTGAGTAAGTCCGCCGCGCGAGCCGTTGGATTTAATCCGAATTCCGTTATCCGGGCCGTCCAGCGATAAGTCGAATACCCGGATTTTACTTACGCCGCCATTGGTTTCGCTGCCGATCGACATGCCGTGGCCCCAGTAAAAATGGTTGTGACTTACTGTCATCTGGGTAAGTCCACCGGTCCCGCCCTTGATCGCGACGTTATCGTCGCCGGTGCGGATGTAGCTATGGGTGATCGTAATATTCTTCGATCCGCCGCCCGGATCGACCCCGTCGGTATTGCGCGCCAGCCGCTTCGGCGTATCGATCTTCAGGCCCCACACGGTAAATCCATCGCCATGGTTGTAAGTCACATGGAAATTCGGCGAGTTACGCAGGGTAATTCGATACAGCGTGAAGTTATCGGCGTAGTCGGCGACCAGGATGCGCGAGACCTGCTGCCGGCCATCCGGCCGCGCCTGCTCGGCCAGATCCCACGGCGAGACATCGCGCCCCAGCAGCTTCTCTCCCCCGCGGCCGTCGATGACGCCATCGCCCATGATCGACGCGCCTGACACATGCTGGGCGGAGATCAGCGGCTTGCAGCCGCGGCCCGGCGCGTTCGCCAGTCCGCAACTGCCGGGCGACACGGCAAACAGCGCGGCGTCGCGCGACTCGAACAGCGTTACGCCCTTGTCGACCACCAGCGCGACCCCGGCCCGCAGCTCGAGCGGCCCGCTCAGAAACGCGTCTGCCGCTCCGTGCGCTCGCAGCACGACACCCTTGCCCTTGCCGCAGTGATCCATCGCATCCTGAATGCGCTTCGTGTCGAGCCGCTGCTCGTCCTCCGGCGCGAGGGTCTTCCCTGCCCTGGTCAGCGACGCGTCGAGCGTCGCGCAAGCGGGCGGAATCACCGGCTCCGTCACATTGCGGCTATCCTGCGCAGCCAGTACAGGCGCGAGCAGAAGCACCGAAAAAAGGCAGGTTGCATATCTCATCGATTCGCTCCGGGCGGTGGCTCTTACCGGTTTGCATCAGCTTCAGATGCCTTAGGAACCGGGGGTAGAGGTCGTACCACTTTCGACGAAGACGATACCACGCCGGGTATACGAAGGGCTATCCGGCCTCGGGCGGCATCGTCTCCTGCCCGCGTAGCGCCACAAAATAAAGCGACGCGGACGCGGCCACCGCGACCGACATCGTCAGCGTGGCCGCGATCTCCGGGCGCATCGCCGACCGCGCGCAGAAGGCCGCCAGCAAGCCGCTTGCCGCCGATCCGAAGATCATCTGCAGACTCCGGATTGCGCCCGAGCCCGAGCCCGCCAGGTGCGGCACCGGCTCCAGCGCCTCGAGCGTGACCGCAGGCGCCGTCAGCCCGAAGCAGAACAACGCCAGAAACACCGGCGGCAACACGAACCACGGCCGATGCAGCCCCGCCAACTGCAGCCCCGCACCCGTAAACGACGCGACCGTCATCAGCAGCATGCCGGCGGTGATGATGCGTTTTACCGGGAGGCGCCGCCGGTTCAGCACGCCACTTGCGAACGAGCCCAGAATCGTCCCCATCGCAATGGCCGCGAACAGCAGCGTATACAGGTGGCGAGAGACGCCCTCCGTCTGCATGAGGATGAGTGGCGACACGGCAATAAAAGAAAAAATACACGCGAAATTCAGCGCATAGATCAGTGAATATCCGAGAAATTGCCGGTGAGTTATAAGCAGCCAGTAGTTTCGCGCCAGCCTTGCCGGATGCAGACCCTGCCGCCTCTCCGGCGCAAGCGATTCCTTGAAGTCGAAGACGACCAGAAGAATCACGATTCCCGCGAACGCCGCCTGTGTTCCGAACAGCCAGCGCCAACTTCCCAGCAACATGACCCATGAGCCGAAGATGGGTGCCAGGATCGGCATCAGCGCGTTCACCATCGTCACCTCGGAGATACGCTGCCGCGCCGCCTGCCCTTCGACCAGATCGCGTACGATCGCCAGCGGCAGCGCCACCGAAACCCCCGACGCGCACCCCTGGAGCAGCCGGCAGACCAGCAGCATCGTAAAGCTCTGCGCGAGCGTACAGGCCAGCGCCGCAGCCGCAAAGAGCGCCAGGGAGACGATCAGCACCGGCCGCCGGCCAAACCGGTCAGCCAGCGGGCCGCCCGCCAGCGGAGTCAGCGCATATCCCGCCAGAAACAGGCTCAACGTCAGCGACCCATGTCCCGCCACCAGGGAAAAATCCCGCTCGATCGCCGGCACGGCAGGCAGGCTCATATCGATCGAGATCGACGTCAACGAGGTGATGGAGGCCAGGAAGAAGGTAAAGCGCCGCGACTGACTCTGCATCTCCCTCTGCCTTCCCTTACCGATCCACTCATGTGGGATCGCGCATGCGAATTACGCCGTGGTCCAAACAAAAGAACAAGCAACAACAAAGGCAGAAGCAGATCTTCGCTGTGCTCAGGATGACAAGCAGTTGTTCAAAGGTTCCCTAGACGGGCTTCTTCACATGCGTAAACGGCCGCGCATCTCGACCGTGATAGCTTCCCACCAACTGCCCGCTTCCACGCAGCAGATATTTGTAAGTGGTCAGACCATCGAGGCCCACCGGTCCCCGGGCGTGGATCTTGCTTGTGCTCACACCCACCTCCGCGCCGAAGCCATACCGGAAGCCATCGGCAAACCGCGTCGAGACGTTGTGATATACGCCAGCTGCGTCCACCTCCCGTAGAAAGCGCTCCGCATGGCTTGCGTCGGTCGTCATGATCGACTCCGTATGGCCGGAGCCGTAGCGGTGGATGTGCACGATCGCCTCGTCCATGTCGGCCACCACCTGGACCGCGAGCGTGAGGTCGCCGTACTCGGTATTCCAATCCCCTACCGGCCCCACCTGGCCGGCCAGCGTTGCAGCCTCGTCCGAGCCCAGCAGCAGCACCTTCGCGGCGGCCATCCGCTCGGCGAGCTTCGGCAGAAACTCCGCCGCAACCGCACGATGCACCAGCACCGTCTCGACCGCATTGCACGCGGAGGGATAATCCGTCTTCGCGTCGGCGATCACGGCCAGCGCCAGCTCCGCATCGACCGCCTCGTCGACGAAGATGTGGCAGATGCCCTCGGCATGGCCCAGAACCGGAATCCGCGTATTCGCCTGCACGTACTGGACGAGCTGCTTCGAGCCGCGTGGAATGACCAGGTCGATGAGCTCGGTCATGCCCAGCAGTTCGGCGACCGCGGCGCGTCCCAGGACCAGGCTGACGGCGCCTTCGGGGAGCGTTTTTTCGATGAGAGCCTGCCGGATGAGTCCAACGAGCACCGTCGCCGTCTGCTCGACCTCTTTTCCCGGCTTCAGGATGACCGTGTTGCCACTCTTGAGGGCCAAGGCACTGATCTGGGTCACCGCGTCCGGCCGAGCCTCAAATATGACCGCCAGGACGCCCAGCGGCACCGACACCTTTTCGAGTTCCAACCCCTCGTCCAGCTCTACCCGCTCCAGCACCTTGCCCGTGACCTCGGGCAGCGCCGCCGTAGCGCGCACCGAGGCGGCCATCTCGGCCAGCTTCTGGGGCGACAGCCGCAGCCGGTTCACGGTCGCGCTCGATAGCTCGCCGCGCTCCAGCAGACCCAGCGCGACCTCCACGTCGGCCGCGTTCGCCGCCAGTATCTGCTCGGCGTTCTCTTCGAGCATCTGCGCCATGCGCTCGAGCGCCTCGTTGCGCCGGTCGGCGGGGATCACGGCCAAGGTATGCGAGGCGGCCTTTGCGGCCTGCGCCAGCTCCAGCGTGCTCATGCGGACCTCCGAGCATTGGCGCTGGCGGCAAAGAGCGTCCCGATCGCCTCGCCGGCGCAGATGCGCTCGATGATTCCCGGCGTGCGGCCGTTTGCGATGACCGCGCAGCCGCCGGCCTCCATCGCAACATGCGCGGCTTCGATCTTGCTCGCCATGCCGCCGCGGCCGCGACCGTTGCCGCCCTGCGCGAAGCCGCGGATTTGGTCGGTCACCTTCTGAACCGACGAGATCAGCTCGGAGCCTTCGGCTCCAGGATTGCCGTTGTACAGCCCGTCCACGTCCGACAGCAGGATCAGCAGATCGGCTCCCACGTGCGCCATCACCAACGCCGAGAGCTTGTCGTTGTCGCTGAAGATGCGCTCCATTCCGGAGGGGCGCTCGAGCTCCATCGTCGAGATCGTGTCGTTTTCGTTGATGATCGGGACGACGCCCATCTCGATGAGCGCCGAAAGCGTCGCCCGCAGGTTCGCGTACCGCGTCTCATCGCGGAAGTCGTCCTCGGTGAGCAGAATCTGCGCGATCTTCACGTCGAGATTTGCAAACGCGTCGTCGTAGATCGACATCAGCCGACTCTGGCCGATGGCCGCGCAGGCCTGGACGCGGGCGAGTTCGACCGGCCGCGAGGCGAGCCCGATCCGCTCGACGCCAAGCGCAACCGCGCCGGAGGTGACGAGAAGCACCTCACGCCCCTGACGCCGCAGTTGGGCGATCGCCTCGACCACGCTGTAAAGCAATCCCAGCGCAACCTTGCCATCCGGACGCACGACGACGTTGCTGCCGACCTTCACGACGATGCGATGGGCTAGCTCTGGGGTCTTTTCCGATGGGAGGATCATGGTTTCAGGGGTCATGTCGCTGTTTTTTATCTTAGCCGCGAAGCTCGGCCGATGCACTTGCACGACCTTCGCAGACTCCGGCAGAGGCAGGAACTCGACGCCGAATCTATCCGGCTGGCGGCAAATGACCGGGAAGTGCTGTCGAGCGAAAAGCGAACGTTTGGGGAAAACAGGGGGCCTGATCATGCCAGGGTAAAAACGGGTTCGTTCGGTCGTCCTGGAGAAAAATTTATTTCCCGCTTC
Organism: Granulicella rosea; assembly: GCF_900188085.1. Classification (GTDB taxonomy): domain Bacteria; phylum Acidobacteriota; class Terriglobia; order Terriglobales; family Acidobacteriaceae; genus Edaphobacter; species Edaphobacter rosea. The sequence continues at coordinate 229,396 of NZ_FZOU01000006.1, read as the reverse complement.
GAGTCGTTCATCCATCTTGGAAAAACATCTTGTAAACCTCTTGTTACTTCTTGTACTTCCTGTTCTATATAGATGACCGGGAAGTGCGGAGATTTTGACCGGGAAGTGCTTAATTTTTGACCGGGAAGTGCTTAATTTTTGACCGGGAAGTGCGGTGGGCATGACCGGGAAGTGCTGGGAAAACTTTCAGAAGCTGTGGATATGGTGGATTTCCACAGGGCGCGACGCAACCGAAAAGAATGACCGGGAAGTGCGGTTTGGACAAAATTTATGTTGGCAAAAATGACCGGGAAGTGCGGTTTCTGCCTGCAGATCCGCTTTCGAAAACCGCTTTAAATACTCACTGGACCGGGCGCGGTCGTGTAAAACCGCACTTCCCGGTCATTTTTTTTCGAGCGAATCGGTTCCTTTTTCAAGTGGATCCGGCGTCTCAAGCCGCCGCGCCTCATCCGCCTGGACGACCAGATGCCGATTGTTGAGGGGCGGACCGATCCGCAGACCGGTCTTCTCGGCCTCTGCATTGAGTTCTGGCCAGAAGGTGCGAAAGATCAGGATCGCCTCTTTGAATCGCGTCCGGATGCGGCTGGTAACGGAGTCTTCCTGCCACAACTGCTCGCGCAGGCTCTCCCACGGAATCACGACCTCGGACTGTGCCGCGAAGCTGCGCCAGTATAGAAAAATGAGCAGATCCTGCAGTTGCGATTTCTTCTTTGTCGCCTGCAGCAACTCAAACGGAACGGGCACGTGGTATTGCAGGATCTCTTTGAAGATGCGGTCCCCGAGCCGAAATCCGAAGACCTGGGAGTCGAGTTTGAGTAACTGGTGCCCATTCCGATCCGCCGCCAGGTCAACCGAGGTCGGCAGATGCGATTCTTCGATAAACGGGACCAGCACGGTCGATTCGGTGCTTCCCTTGCGCACTACGCCGATGGTCAGGCCGGTCAGGCGGAGATAGCGCTGCTTCAGGTCCTTGCGATTCTTGCCTGAGTCGGCCATGCCCACATCGCGCAGGAACTCCGTCGCTGTATCCCAGTTCACCACCGGCGATTGTGTTTTGATGGCCTTGTCGATCATCCAGTGCAGCAGCGTGCGGTCCGAGCCGTAGGGCATGGGGATGCCGTCCAGTCCGGCCGAAAACGTGACCGATACGGTCGATCCGTCGCCGAGCCGCGCCCGGCGCACGATCTTCGTCTCGTTGGTGGGGCTGTAGGGCAGACCGCAGAGCACCATGGCCTGCGCGATCTGCGTCATCTGAAAGCCCAGTTCGCCGGCGTCGCGCTTCTCGCGGATGCGCACCAGATCCTCGATGAAGCGGTCCTTGGAGACGGCATCCTCGCTTTGACGGTCGCGTTTTTTGGTCGCCTGGATGGCGTCTTCGGCTTTGCTCATAAAGAAAAAAAGACCACGAAAAGATGCAATCTCCATTGTGCCGCAGCGCAGGGCGCAAGGGGCAGAGACGGAGATTTCTTGAAGACATATGGCGAGACATACAGCCAGCCATATGTCTTGATGATGACATTACTCTGCCAGATATCGCTTCAGATTCAGCTCAATCGCTTCGTTGATCAGGTCCGTCTGGTTGATCTCGTACATCGCCGCAATCTTCTCCAGCCGGTCCTTCAGCGGTTGCGGCATGCGAAAGGTCACTGGAATCAACACCGGTTTGCGCCTGCGCTGGAGCAAAGCCGGCATTTGACCGGGAAGTGCGGTCGATGGCCCCTGTTCGGCAACGGCCTGGATTGCCGGCGTCGTTTCGAGGGGAGGCGAATCGAGCAGACGAGCCTCGGACTCAGCCGAGACCGGCGAGCGCGCCGGCTGACGGATGATCGTGGGCTTAAGGTTGGCAAAGGCCGTACTCGCAGGCCGGGCTACTGTGCGGTTAGACATTTTTCGATGACCTCCCTGGTCAGGTTCAAGATCTCTTCGGCTGCCTTTGAACTCGGTGCGAACTCGACCACGGTCTGGCCAGCGGCGGGCGACTCGGCGAAGGGCGTGCGGTCGTGCAGCTCGCTTTCAAGGATGCCGATCTCTACGCCCTGGTTCGAGAACATCGCGATGGCGCCGTCTTTGGCGGCCTTGCCCAGGCGATTGTTGGAGTGTTTAGCGTTCAGCAGCAGGTAGACGCGCTGCTCCGGCTTGATGAGCGCGACATCGTTCAGCACGGGAATCATGATCGCGGTGGCGAGGAAGTCGATCGGGGTGGGCCGGCTTGGGATGAGAACGAAGTCGGCGGCGAGGAGCGCCGATCGTGTCACTGTGCCGAAGCCCTTGGTCTCGGTCCCTGGCGGACAGTCGATGATCGCGACCTCGTAGGTAGAGTTGGCGATGATGCGCGGCAGTTCTTTATGGATCGACGAGGTCGCCATGGCGATGACGTCGAAGTGCAGCAGCGATTCCTCGGAGCGATTTCGCCACTCGGTGGCGCTTCCCTGCGGGTCGGCGTCGACGACCAGCACCTTGAAGCCTGCCGCGGCGAGTCCGCCGGCGAGGTTCATGCAGGTGGTGGTCTTGCCGCATCCACCCTTTTGATTCGCAACTGCAATCGTGACTGGCATGAAGTATGTATAGCAGTATGGTTGGCATTACACACAGCAATACATCTAGGAATACGTATATACCTTGATTCCGCAGAGCAATCCATCCGTAACGGGATAATAGCCGTCGTTCTATCAGGCCGCGCGACGACGTGGATCTGGCGTCCGGTGAATGCTCCTGGGGTCCGATTTGGGTCGGATGTATGTATAGACGTATTTCCGTATGTATGTCTAAAACGCCCCTTCCTATCGCCGGGCCGCTTCTTCCTGCCGGAGCGACTGGAACATACGCTGCACTCCAGCATCAGCCTCCACATCCTCGGGGGCAAAGGCTCGAACCTCGATCAGCCGCGCGAGTTCGACGGGTTCGCCCTCCATCACCTGAGCGAGCGCCAGCATGGTGGCGGCAAGCTCTTCGACGGTATGGAAGGTAGCCTCGATGCGCCCCTGGCTCAGTTTGAGATTGGCCGGCAGGGTGTCGAGCGTGGCGACCTCAACATCCCGCTGTACGAGGGTGCGAATACGACGGCGCGAGGACTCAGGCCGCTTCTGCCGCACCTGCTCGAGTTCGAAGGATGGATCTTCCGCGCCGTGCATGCGGTCGAGAAACTGCGCCAGCGCCTGCCGTTCGACCAGTCGCGAACGGCCGATCGAGGTAGACGGAAGGATCTCGAGCAGGAGTTGCGCGGCGCGCGGCTGGAGTTGGAACAAGCCCTCCAGATCCTTCCTCTCGTAGTGCGAGCGAACCGACGTACTGACGGATTTGCGAATTTCGTGCAGACGTGGGAGCCAGGAGATGGGCCTCGGCATCGGTACTCCAATCCTCCGCGTAGTGCGGCGAGTTCAGTTTAAGCGCATCTTCGGTGGAAGGGAATAGGTGCGGATATCCGTAAAAATAAAGGGCTTTTGATTGTTTGCCGCGTCAGCTGGAAGAGGAAAAGCTGCACGGGCGCTTGCGCGCCGGCTACGCGGCTGTTACATTCAGGGAGTCGCACTGATTTGTGTTCGCGAGAGCGGGCGTGGTTTGGGGTGGCGAGGGAGTAACGTTCAGAGTTGCATGGTTCGTAAGAACGGGTTATTCTGAATGAGCGGTAAGAGCTTCGCACCTTGGCCTGTTTGTTGTGGGTAGAGGGAAGACGGAGCGCAGTCCAAGTGTTTGATCTTCGGCATTGAGCCTGATGGCCATCCGAGACTAACCCAAGCCACTGTTATGAATTGAGTTGTAGTCGCAGATGTTTTGCGGATGGAAGAGCTGAGTGCTCTGCGGCCCTTGGGTCGTCTGGATGTTTTGAGTTTGCTGTGCGAATAGGTCGACGCTTTCGAGTTTGAAAGATAAAAGTTGACGAGAGTGAAGAAGTTCGATACTCTTAGAAAGTTCGCTTGAAACGTCGAACGCTGCTGAGCGGGTCTGGCTGGTCTGAGTCAACGATCGGGTCGGATGCCTGGGTAAGCATGCTGAAGCAAGACGGTTTCTGTCTCCATATAAGTAGACAAAGCAGGAATATAGTTTTTCCAAGTTTCCAAGTTTCGAGGACACGTGCTGTGAGTCTGGGATTATCCCGTCACGCTGGTCCTTGATTGAAGCTCACCGCTTAGGCGAGATGAGTTTTGATCTTTGACAACATAGTTGAACATGCCAGTCGTGAGATGAATTGAAATCTGGTTTAGTCATTCTCACAAGTAATAAACCTCCGGAGTTTTTCGAGACTCGGGGGCGCATGTATAAATCTTCCCGACCCCTGTCGCTGGAAGACATGCAAACCAAGATTAAACGAGAGTTTGATCCTGGCTCAGAATCAACGCTGGCGGCGTGCCTAACACATGCAAGTCGCACGAGAAAGGGACTTCGGTCTTGAGTAAAGTGGCGCACGGGTGAGTAACACGTGAATGATCTACCCTCGAGTGGGGAATAACTGAGAGAAATCTTAGCTAATACCGCATAATACCCACGGGTCAAAGCAGCAATGCGCTTGAGGAGGAGTTCGCGGCCGATTAGTTAGTTGGCGGGGTAATGGCCCACCAAGACGATGATCGGTATCCGGCCTGAGAGGGCGCACGGACACACTGGAACTGAAACACGGTCCAGACTCCTACGGGAGGCAGCAGTGGGGAATTTTGCGCAATGGGGGAAACCCTGACGCAGCAACGCCGCGTGGAGGATGAAGTATCTTGGTACGTAAACTCCTTTCGATGGGGAAGATAATGACGGTACCCATAGAAGAAGCCCCGGCTAACTTCGTGCCAGCAGCCGCGGTAATACGAGGGGGGCAAGCGTTGTTCGGATTTATTGGGCGTAAAGGGTGCGTAGGCGGTTTGGCAAGTCTTGTGTGAAATCGATGGGCTCAACCCATCGTCTGCACGAGAAACTACCGGGCTTGAGTAGTGGAGAGGTGAGTGGAATTTCCGGTGTAGCGGTGAAATGCGTAGATATCGGAAGGAACACCTGTGGCGAAAGCGGCTCACTGGACACTAACTGACGCTGAGGCACGAAAGCTAGGGGAGCAAACAGGATTAGATACCCTGGTAGTCCTAGCCCTAAACGATGATCGCTTGATGTGGCAGGTACCCAATCCTGCCGTGTCGAAGCTAACGCGATAAGCGATCCGCCTGGGGAGTACGGTCGCAAGGCTGAAACTCAAAGGAATTGACGGGGGCCCGCACAAGCGGTGGAGCATGTGGTTTAATTCGACGCAACGCGAAGAACCTTACCTGGGCTCGAAATGTACTTGAATCCGGCAGAAACGTCGGCGTCTCGCAAGAGACAAGTATATAGGTGCTGCATGGCTGTCGTCAGCTCGTGTCGTGAGATGTTGGGTTAAGTCCCGCAACGAGCGCAACCCTTATCTTCAGTTGCTACCATTTAGTTGAGCACTCTGACGAAACCGCCTCGGATAACGGGGAGGAAGGTGGGGATGACGTCAAGTCCTCATGGCCTTTATGTCCAGGGCTACACACGTGCTACAATGGCCGGTACAAACCGCTGCAACCCCGCGAGGGTGAGCTAATCGGAAAAAGCCGGCCTCAGTTCGGATTGGAGTCTGCAACTCGACTCCATGAAGCTGGAATCGCTAGTAATCGTGGATCAGCATGCCACGGTGAATACGTTCCCGGGCCTTGTACACACCGCCCGTCACATCACGAAAGTGGGTTGCACTAGAAGTCGGTGCGCTAACTCGCAAGAGGAGCAGCTGCCCAAGGTGTAATTCATGATTGGGGTGAAGTCGTAACAAGGTAGCCGTAGGAGAACCTGCGGCTGGATCACCTCCTTTCTAAGAGAGAACGTTCCGGTACATGAAGCCTCTGCGAATGCAGATAGGTCTTGGGATGAAAGTTCCAAGGGCGAAACCTTCATCAGGCCGGACACCATTCTGAGTGGCTTCGGCTGACTCAGGATGAGCCTGAACTAAACCTTCTCTTTTTCAATCTCTGTCGATAGTCGACGGTCAAGCGCGGCGTAGCCGCGTTGCATGTTCAACTGTGTCCTCGAAACCTTTCGAGAAATATCAGTGCTTTGGTTTCAAGCCGTTAGCACTTTAGCTAACGGCTTGAGTCCAGCACGAAAAGCTGCCGTACCGGGCCTGTAGCTCAGTTGGTTAGAGCGCACCCCTGATAAGGGTGAGGTCGGTAGTTCGAATCTACCCAGGCCCACCACCTTTGTTTGCCGTTTGTTTCGACGTGATTGTCGAGCCATATGGGGCTGTAGCTCAGTTGGGAGAGCGCCTGCTTTGCAAGCAGGATGTCATCGGTTCGATCCCGGTCAGCTCCACCAAGTTTCTCGATAGGGTAAGTAGAGCATCGACTCTGCTTGAGATTGGATCTCCGCACGCGCGGCGATCGACTCTTGAGCATAGCTCAAGCCGCCTCAGGGCGCGAAGCACGTGCAGGTAGTTGGCGTGACGATTTTTGACAACTGAATAGATTGGGTAAATATAACTACAAGGCTGAGCAATTCATTTCAGGTTGTATCTGAATGAGTTGTCAGTTATTGAGTGTCTTTAGAATATTCGAACTACGGTATGAACCGGCAGGCCGCAAGGCAGGCGCGACATATCGGAAGTTCACGGCGATGTATGGAACAAATGCAATGCACACAAACAGAGACTGATTAGATTATTCAGTACTCTAGTGCGGGTAGTATCTGCGCTGGATGCGAGTAAATTCTATGGTCAAGCTACTAAGGGCGCACGGTGGATGCCTTGGCAGAAACAGGCGATGAAGGACGTGGCAAGCTGCGATAAGCTTCGGGGAGCCGCACACAGGCGTTGATCCGGAGATTTCCGAATGGGGAAACCCACCTGGGCAAAACCCAGGTACATCCAACTGAATACATAGGTTGGCATGAGCGAACGGGGGGAAGTGAACCATCTCAGTACCCCCAGGAGAAGAAAGAAACCTCGATTCCGAGAGTAGTGGCGAGCGAAATCGGAACAGCCCAAACCCGTATTATTTCGGTAATTCGGGGGTTGTAGGGCCTGCAACAGTAGAGTTACCAATCTGGTCGCTAGCTGAGTCCTCTGGAAAGGGGAACCAAAGAGCGTGACAGTCGCGTAGGCGAAAGTGATCCAGACTCGAAGCAGGTACCTGAGTAAGGCGGGGCACGAGAAACCCTGCTTGAATCCACGGGGACCATCCCGTAAGGCTAAATACTCGTTTCTGACCGATAGTGAACCAGTACCGTGAGGGAAAGGCGAAAAGCACCCCATTGAGGGGAGTGAAAAGTACCTGAAACCGTGTGCCTACAAGCAGTGGGAGGACTATGGCCTTCGGGCAATGTCTGACCGCGTGCCTATTGCATAATGAGCCGGCTAGTTATTCTTGTCAGCAAGGTTAAGCGTGAGCGAGCCGCAGCGAAAGCGAGTCTGAATAGGGCGTTAAGTTGGCAGGAATAGACGCGAAGCGGGATGATCTACCCTTGGCCAGGTTGAAGGTGAGGTAACACTCACTGGAGGACCGAACCGGTGTTTGTTGAAAAAAGCTCGGATGAGCTGAGGGTAGGGGTGAAAGGCTAATCAAATTCCGTGATAGCTCGTTCTCTCCGAAATAGCTTTAGGGCTAGCGTCGTGCGAATTGGATCGGTGGTAGAGACATGGATGGACTAGGGGGCTTTCCGGCTTACTGAATCCAACCAAACTTCGAATGCCGATCACAACATACACGGCAGTCAGACTGTGGGGGCTAAGCTTCACAGTCGAGAGGAAAACAGTCCAGACCGCCAGCTAAGGTCCCAAAATTACAGTTAAGTGGGAAAGGAAGTCGGAACCCTCAGACAGCCAGGAGGTTGGCTTAGAAGCAGCCATCCTTTAAAGAAAGCGTAATAGCTCACTGGTCAAGGGGTCCGGTGCCGACAATACAACGGGGCTAAAACTGTATACCGAAGCTGCGGATGTCCGTAAGGACGTGGTAGGAGAGCATTCTGTCGTGGATGAAGCGTAACTGGGAAGATACGTGGACATTACAGAAGAGACCCTGCCGGCATAAGTAGCGATAATGAATGTGAGAACCATTCACGCCGAAAGTCTAAGGTTTCCTGAGGAAGGTTAATCCGCTCAGGGTTAGTCGGTCCCTAAGTCGAGGCCGAAAGGCGTAGACGATGGAAGTCCGGTTAATATTCCGGAACTCCCGATTTTTCGTTATCACGATGGGGTGACGCATAAGGATAAGCTGGACCTCCTATGGCTATGGGGTTCGATGCGCGTGAAGCTGTGATCGATAGGCAAATCCGTCGGTCTCCAACAGTGAGGCGCAAAGCAGTAAGCCGTATGGCTGAAAGCAGCTGATTTCATGGTGCCAAGAAAAACCTCTAAGGAGAGAGATTGGGAACCGTACCACAAACCGACACAGGTAGACGAGGAGAATATCCAAAGGCGCTCGAGTGAAAGCTTGTTAAGGAACTCGGCAAATTAGACCCGTAACTTCGGGAGAAGGGTCGCCCACCGCAAGGTGGGCCGCAGTGAAACGCGAACGGCGACTGTTTAACAAAAACACAGGTCTCTGCAAAGTCAAAAACGACGTATAGGGGCTGACTCCTGCCCGGTGCCGGAAGGTTAAAAGGAGAGGTTAGCCGCAAGGCGAAGCTTTGAATTGAAGCCCCGGTGAACGGCGGCCGTAACTATAACGGTCCTAAGGTAGCGAAATTCCTTGTCGGGTAAGTTCCGACCTGCACGAATGGAGTAACGATCGTTCGACTGTCTTAACGAGTTGCTCGGCGAACTTGTAGTACCGGTGAAGATGCCGGTTACCCGCAGCTAGACGAAAAGACCCCGTGCACCTTTACTATACTTTTACTATGAGTTACGGCAATTGCTGCGCAGGATAGGTGGGAGGCTTTGATGCCGGACTCTTGGGTTCGGTGGAGCCAACGGTGAGATACCACCCTGCGATTGTTGTGATTCTAACCTGCTTCCCTGATCGGGAAGAGGGACATAGTAAGACGGGTAGTTTGACTGGGGCGGTCGCCTCCTAAATTGTAACGGAGGCGCGCGAAGCTACACTCAGGCCGTTTGGAAATCGGCCGTCGAGTGCAAAGGCATAAGTGTGGTTAACTGCGAGACCTACAAGTCGAGCAGATGCGAAAGCAGGCCTTAGTGATCCGGTGGTTCTGTATGGAAGGGCCATCGCTCAACGGATAAAAGGTACGCCGGGGATAACAGGCTGATCGAAGCCAAGAGTTCATATCGACGCTTCGGTTTGGCACCTCGATGTCGGCTCATCACATCCTGGAGCTGTAGAAGGTTCCAAGGGTTAGGCTGTTCGCCTATTAAAGTGGTACGTGAGCTGGGTTCAGAACGTCGCGAGACAGTTCGGTCTCTATCTGCTGTGGGCGTAGGAGATTTGAAGAGGGCTGTCCTTAGTACGAGAGGACCGGGATGGACGAACCTCTTGTGTTCCAGTTGTCCTGCCAAGGGCACGGCTGGGTAGCGAAGTTCGGTTGTGATAACCGCTGAATGCATATAAGCGGGAAGCACGCTCTAAGATGAGATCTCCCAACCCAAAAGGGTTAAGAAGGGCCCAGGAAGACCACCTGGTTGATAGGCTGGAGGTTGAAGTGTGGCAACACATGGAGCTTACCAGTACTAATCGCCCGTTCGGCTTGTCCATAGAATTTACTCTGTCCAGTGACTTACATAGACTTCCTATACATCACTGTTCTAAAGTAAAACTCAATACAAGCTTTGTAGTTATATGTCATGACGGCATACTGCAAATGATCAAAAAGAAATAACAGGTAATACGTCTACCCAATCTATTCAGTTGTGGAAACTCGTCACAGTACGAATTTCTCAAGTTTGCCGGTGAGTTTACCGCGAGGGTCACACCCGTTCCCATCCCGAACACGGAAGTTAAGCCTCGCTGGGCCGATGGTACTGCACGCGTAAGTGTGTGGGAGATTAGGTGATCGCCGGCATAATTCACGCAAACGCCCCACCCAAAAGGTGGGGCGTTGCTGCGTCTGCTCCCCCTATTCCGCGAAGTTCCCTCGTCTGATCGACTTACGCTGTGGTCTCCCTGCAAAATATAGATCCGCAGGGGGTTATGGGTAAAATTTAGATTCCAGATGGGTTGCCCCTACTCCCTCCCTTTGGTCCGGCAAAACAAGCAAACGCAGGGTCCTTCGCTCCGCTCAGGATGACAGCGCCTGATGCTCTTCTCTTTCAGGATCGCACTTCCAGCAGGGGGTATAGGTCAGCTCTATCTCGTTACAAAGTGTGGGAGATAGGATCGATAGGGGCTTGCCAGGGATCGGGGCCAGCTCTCCCGGCGCTCTCAGTGGCTTGGATCGAGAGCCGTAAGCTCATTGTCCTAAGCCGTAGGTTCAAGGCACGGTTGCGCCACGTAGACGGGTCAGCCAATCGCGTGGCGAGAGGAACAGGCAACGACAAAGACGAAACACGGGGTTCTCTCCACTTCGCTTCGGTCGAGATGACGGGCGGATGGGTGGGGGGTGGCGACCCGGCTTGTAATCGCGCGACTAGCGAGAGGGTATAACGGCGGAGGAGAGTGGCGTATTTGGAAAACGAATACCAGTTCTGCTGGCGTGTGGGTGAGCACTATACTCAGGCCCATCGGGACATTTTGTTTGGACTCGTTTTCATCATTCCAGTTTGAAATGAGGCTCCATGACCATGAAAGTTCTCCGTCTTCTTTCGGCTGCGGCGAGCATTGTGCTCGTCATTGGCTGTAGCGCTTCTCCAGGTTCGTCGGGTCGCAGCCGCGACTTCAAGTCGACCACGGAACCGTATGGCAACCGTCATCCAGTGAAGGCCGATATCAATGCAAACGGCACGATCACCTGTGTGTCCGCAATGGGCAAGGGAACGCCGGCCTGCTATATCAATACGACGTCGGGCGGCTATCAGGTTGTTACTGCGGGGCAGTCGGTGAGCACGGGAACGGGCGGGACCATGATTCTGGCTTGCCAGGGAAGCGGCGCGTTGGCCTGCGTGGTGAATATTAAGGATTAGCGCGGGGTGGGTTGCGGCATAAAGAAGAACGGGCAATGACAAAAGCGAAGAGCAGGTGCTTCGCTCCGCCCAGGTGACAAGATCTCGAGCGAGACGACCTGAATTCGAGCCGCAAACCGATATAATCCGCAAATCGAAATGCCTGCACCCTTGAAGGGCTGCAGGCATTCGCTCTTTCGCACGGCTAGATTTACTGGTTGTTTGTGGCTTTCTGGGCTTTCCGGGCGGTCTCGGCTGCCTGGCGTTCCGCCTCCTGAACGGCCTTGTTGGCCTCCTGTTGAGCTTTTTTCGCCTCGGCAAGCGCCTTTTCGGCCTCGGAGCGCGGCGATCCGGGCTCTGCCGGGGGCTTGGGAGGGGTGGGGACCGCCGTCAGCTTCGGGGGAGCCGGCGGCGATGGCGGAAGCGGCGGAACGGAGGCCTTGTTCAGTGTGATGTCTCCATCGGTCGTCACGATGCGGATGCTTGGACCGCCCGCGCCGATCTTTCCGGTTGCCGAGTTGCGCTTGCCCTGGCTTTGCCGGGAGAGATCGAACTCGTTCTGGATATTTCCGTTCTGGGTGTCGGCCTGGACAGTGTAACCGGCGTTGTCCGGGACGGTGACCGAGACGGAGTCGTTGCGATTTTCGATGTTGATGTTGCCTGTCGGCGGCGCGGCGGTCACTTCGACCTTTCCGTTCCGGTTGCCGATCGAGATGTCGCCGGCCACGCGTTCCAGCGTGATGTTGCGATTGCGGGTGTTGAGGACGAACGGCCCGGACGCTTGATCGACGCTGAGGTTGGAGTCGGAGCTGATGTCCAGCTCGCCGTCCAGGCGACCGAGGCGGAGGTCGGTGCGGCTGGTCTTGAAGCTCGTATCTCCCGTGACGTGCTCCACGTGGATCGTTCCGTAGAACTCGCCCTGCATGCTGGCGCCGCCGCGGATCTCGCTCAACGTAATGTTCTGAGCGTGGCCGCGGAGGTCGACCGAGCCGGTGACGGAGTGCGCGGAAAAGTCGGAGCTGTTGCTGTTGATGTGCGTCGAGATGTCGCCGGTGATGGCCATGAGATCGACATCGCCATGGTTGGCCGTGACCGAGACGTTGCCTTTGATGGAGTCGACGTGGACGTCGCCGTGGTTGGTGGTGACCGTGGTTGCGGCGAAGTCCGGCACGCTGACGGTGATGTCGGTGGTGGCGCCCTCGACATAGGGAACGGAGAGTGTCAGCGCATTGCCGATGGTGGCCGAGCTGAGGTCGAGCTTCTGCATGCGAGAGTCGGCGCCGGAGTCCGTGCTGCTGAAGACAGTCCGATGGACGGTGACGTGGATCTGGTTGTCGGTGCTGCCGCCGCTGACGTGCGTATCGCCGTGCGGGTTGTCGATGGCGAGCGCCGTGCCGGGCTTGAAGTCCTGATCGATCGTCTGATCAGACTCGCGCTTTTCGCCGAGAAACTGCTCCCAGTTATCCGGCGTGATGGCGAAACCATGTTCCATCAGTTCTGGATTGCGAGCGATCTGGAAACCGCCGCCCACGAGCGAGAGCAGGATGAGTAGAAAGACCACTCCCGCGCCGATGCCGCGCCGGCCAACCGGAACGCCCTCGTGCTGCGTCACGGCGTCGATGCCCCATTCGATCAGGACGATGACGCCGGCGCCGATGAAGAGCAGCGGCCACCAGTGGGAGTAAAGCTCTCCGGCGCGCTGCATACTGACGCGTCCTGTCTGGATGAGCAGGAAGCCGACGCCGATGGCGACCAGGAGCAGCGGTCCAACGATGGAGGTGCGGCGCATGGCGCGCATCTGTTGACGGTAAAGGTCGCGCTGAGCCTGGGCAGCCTGCTTCTGAGCGCGGAGCTGGGCCTTGAACTGCTGACGGGCGGCGCGAGCCTGATCCTTGGCATTGAAGCCGTAGGGCGTCCCGGGTTGCGGTGGCGGATAGGTGGCCATGATTATCGTCCTTCCTCATCGCGCCGGGTGAAGGGTACGATCGACTGGGTGGTGGGCGCCGCGGAGGATGCGGGTTCCGGTACGGGCGGCATCGTCGGCGCGGTCGCGATATTGTTGTAGGTCATGCGTTCCAGCAGGGCCAGTGCGCCGGCAAGGATCAGAAACCAGGGCCAGCTATGCTCCCAGCGCAGGATGCGGAAGCCGTTCAACATCAGCATGAGCCCAATGGCGGACAGCCAGATGCTCGAGCGCAGCGCGCGGTAGAGTCGCAGCCGGTAGAACGGAGTGCCGTCGTCGGCCAGGCCGTGGCCCGTCTCGGTCAGCTTGTTGTAGAAGATCCAGCCGCCAAGGCCGACGAGGAGGATGCCGATGCACACGGTGCCGGAGATGAAATTGAAGAGTCCCGTATCGCCGATGAGGAAGAGCACGCCCAGGCCGATCAGCCAGATCGCTCCGCCGGGAAAGCGATTGCGCGGCGGCACGTACGGGGGGGCGTAGGGCGGTATGCCCGGATCGACCGCCGCGTATGCGGCGCCATAAGGCGGCATCGGCGGCACGGGAGGGATCGGCGGCACGTGTGCGTAGGTGTCTGCGGGCGCGCCCCAGCTCGCCTCGCGGTAGGTCTGCTGGCCGGTCTGCGTGTTCCACGGGCCGGGTTCGACCGGGGGAACGGGCGGCGCGGTGTAGGCGCCTGCCGTGGCGGGATCGGTGGGCGGCGTGTACGGGTTTGGCGTCGGAGGATACATGGGCCAACTGCGTCCAAAGCCCATGCGCTCGCCGATGTCGTTCAGGCCAAAGGGGTTGGGCAGGGGCATACCGTCGCGGCGGGCGCGCGCGGTGTGGTGCGCCTCGATCACCATGTAGAAGACCCAGCCTGCGACGAACAGGCCGAAGATGCCGTTGGCGTTCGAGAGCATGACGAGCGTGGCGAAGACCAGCAGATGCACGAGGCCCTTCGCGTACTGCTCGTTGTACATGGCGCCCACGCCGGGGATGAAGCCGAGCAGCGCGGCGAGGCCGGGATTGGGCACGCCGGTGCTGACCGGGGCCGTCCAACCACTCGCGGGGCCGGGGTCGACGGGTGTGTAGCCGGGTGCGCCGGCGGGGTTCGAGCCGGGCGTGCCGCCAAGGCGCGCCTCCAGGCAGGGTTCGCAGTAGACGGCGGGGCCTACGCGGCGGATGGTCTCCGCGGTCAGGGGCTTGCCGCAGTGTTGGCAGAAGGCTACGCGCTCTTCCGGATTGTTCGGCTCAGGACGGGTGCTGTCGAAGCTGCTCATACCTGTCCTCCTTCTTTGGTGATCTTCCGGGAGCTGTTGAGGCTGACGGTGTGGAAAGTGTTCTGGCGGTCCGGAGCGAAGTCCGGGGTCTCGCGGCGGCTGGTGCCGGGGCCGGGCTGGCGCTTCGGCTCCGGCTTTTCGGGTTGCTGCTCGGGCTTCGCGGCCGGCTTGGCGTCGCCGTCGGACTGGCTGCCGTCGAAGGCGTCTCGTCCCGGGCGATAGGGATTGCGGTCGTCGTCGTCGCTCTTCAGGCTGTTCAGGCGGGATTCGAGCTCGTAGACCACCGGCAGATTGTCGTAGTAGCGCACGGCGTGTCCGCGAACTGCGTTCAGATTGCGCGAGATGCCCGACGGGGTCAGGTCCGAGGCGTGAAGTTCGCTCAACCGGACGCCGGTCAGGTTCATGGTCAGGGCGATCGAGAAGAAGGCCATGGCGGCCGTCATCATCAGGCGCGGCTGCAGGTACGTCTGGCCGAGCGCGGCGACGCGGCTGCGGAAAGGGAGGATGACCCCGCGGGTTGGGTTGGATACCGGGGTCATCTTGGCGGGTACGAACGGAATCGTCCGGCCAAGTTCAATCTCTGTGGGGTGCGCGGTCTGGCTCTCGGCGCCGCTGGTCTGGAGGATGATGCGCTCCAGCAAGGCGGCCGAAGGCTCGGGGCGCGGCGTGCGCAGCATCTCCAGCCATGCGGCGCCGCGTTGGGCGTCGGCCAGCATCTGGCTGCAGGTTGCGCACGAGGCGATATGCCGGTCGAAGGCGGCCTGCTCCTGGACGCTGAGTGAGCCGTCGAGTGCGTCCATGATGCTGGCTTCGCAGAGGTCGCAGTCCATGCTGTAGGGGGGGCCGAATTGTGGGAAGTTCGCCATCTTATACCACCTGTCCATCTATCATGCGAATCGGAGTTGCGATCGACCAACCGGTAAGGAGTATCATCAAGCCCTACCTCCATCTATACGTGAAAGTAGCTTCGCAAGTTCCCCGCGACCGCGGCTGATGCGGCTCTTAACGGTGCCTTCAGGAACCTGGAGAACGAGCGCAATCTCTTTGTAGTCCATATCTTCGAGGTCGCGGAGGATGACCGCCTCGCGCAGCTCGGGCGACAGTTGTTGCAACGCTAATTGAATGCGCGCCTTAAGTTCAAGACCGGCGACATGCTGTTCCTGCGAGATGCCGGAATCGGTCAAACGGTCGGCCATGGTTGGGCCGTCCGGCTCTCCGGACAACGTCGCGTCCAGGCTTTCGCTTGCGCGTTCGAGCCGGGTGCGGCGGAAGTTGTCGACCAGCAGGTTGCGGGTCAGGGTGGTGATCCAGGTCTGGAAGTTGCCCTTCTGCTGGTCGAAGCTCGAAAGATTCCGGTAGACCTTCAGGAAGACATCCTGGGTCATGTCCTCGGCCTCGGTCGGCGAGCCGGTGAATCGGTAGCAGATGGCGTAGACCCGGCGGTGCTGGCCGGTCACCATCTGATGCCACGCGCGCTGGTCGCCGGCCATGCACTGGCGGACGAGCGCTGCGAGGGCGTCCTGCTCGGCTTGTTCTTCGGGCGTGCGCTGCAACCGGGCCTCGGGAGTTTTCTGGACTGGCAGCAGTGTAGCGTGCGCAGCCGCCTGCGGCGTACGTGCAGGCGGCTGCGTTTGCGGAGTCAACCCGCGAAAGCCGGTGATAAAGGAGATCGGCATGTGAAAGACGCCCATGCGCATCTATACGCAGGGGCGTCTTCTGTAGTTCCGTAGGTTTTCAGTGAGATCAATGCCTGGGCGCCCCATCCTTTCGGATTCTCGAAAGGGTGGGACGTACGCTGTCCGAGCTGGTTACGTCCCACCCTTCGCAGAGGCGCGAAGGATGGGGCACCCGAATGCTCTTTTCCGTTCACGGGAACTACATCGCTGGTGGGACGATGACGCCGCAGGCGATGCGATTTCCCGCATTGCCCGTCGGGTCGGTCTTCATGTCGTCGGCCTTCTCGTGGATCATGATGGCCGTACCGCCGTTGGCGAGGATGTCGTTTGCCGTGCCGGTGCCGATCGACAGGTAGTCGACTGTGAAGCTGACCTCGGCCGTGCCGCCGCCGTTGACGGTGACGTTCTGCGGCAGGTCGCCGGCGTGGTGGCCCAGGGGGTTCTGCAGACCGTGCTGCTTGGTCTCGGGATTGAAGTGGCCGCCCGCGCCCTTGAAGTCCGGCGCGTCGCAGACGGGCTTGGCGTGGATGTGGACGGCGTGGTCGCCCATGGGCAGGTTCATCAGCTTCAGGTCGATCTTCAGCTTGCCCTTTTTGGTCTCCTTGAAGGTGGCGGTCCCGGCGTCTTTGCCGTCGCTGGTCTTCAGGGCGATGACGGTTGCGCCGGGCTTGGCCTTGGCAAAGGCGGGCGTGGCGAGCAGCGTGATGGCGAGTGCGGCGGGGATGGCGAGGTGCTGGAGCTTCATGCGCATGGCGGTTGTCTTCTCCCAGAGCTTCTGTACAAATAGTACGGCGTATGAGCCATATCGCGTAGCGTCCCGATTTGGATGCGTGGGGGCTGGCGTTGCGTGTTCCACGTAACGAAAGTGTCATCGCCTGTCATACGTGCGAGTCCATAAGATGTCCGTTAGCGGCGATGACGACCAGTTTCCATTTCGATATTGGAACCCAATGTGCGGCTGCGTGCCTGCTGTGCCTGGTCTTCGGCGTGGTGTTGCTGCTGCTGGCGCGGCGCTTTCCGCATATTCGCGGGGCGCATGCCATGGCGCAGGGTTTCTTCTGTTCGAGCTTCGCCGCAGGCATCTTTCTGCTGCGCGGTCCGGTGCTGGATACGCCCAGCTTCGTGGTCGCCAACGGGCTGCTCTGGACCGGGTTTATCCTCTTCTACCGGGGCGTCGCGGAGTCGCTGCGCATGCGCCCCAGCTATGGCTTTCCCGTTGCCGTCGCGGCGGTTGGACTGGCCAGCCTGGCGATTCATGGACAGGTCGATACACAGATCATCACGCGCATCGGCATCATCTCGGCGACCAGCTTTTTGTTGAAGCTATATCTGGCGATCGGTGTGGCCCGGCATCGGCCGTGGTCGAGGCTGCAGCGCTGGACGCTTGGCTTCGTCGCGGCGTCCATGTTGGTTAATCTGCTCCGCAGCCTGGGTACGCTGGTGGTAGCGCCCTCGGCGAGCATCTTTCAATACGACCCGGTGCAGGCGGGCTACACCCTCAGTGCGCTGCTCAGCGCGCTGGGACTCGGCATTCTGTGCCTCGCGCTGGTGGGTCAGCAGGTGACGGCGGGCATCGAGCAGGATGCCCGGCGCGACACCCTGACCGGCGCGCTGAACCGGCTGGGCATCGAAGAGTTGATGGCCGTGGAGCTGGAACGCGCACGGCGCGGAGCGACCAGCTTCGCCATCGCGTTGCTGGATGTCGATAACTTCAAGGCCTTCAACGACCTGGGCGGGCACGCCGCCGGGGACGAGGTCCTGCGGCACGTCGTCGCTTCGATATCGAGGCAGCTCCGCCCGTACGACGCCTGCGGACGGCTGGGCGGCGACGAGTTCCTGATCCTGCTGCCGGGCGCGTCGGAGTTCGACGCCCAGGCGGTGTGCGACCGGATTCTGCGCGAGGTCTCGATGCGTCCGGCGGAGGGCGTGGCGGAGCCCATCCCCACCGTCAGCATGGGGTGGACGATCGCCAGCCGGTCCGACCTGGTCGCGGAGATCCTCGCCCGCGCCGACCGTGCGCTCTACAGCGCGAAGCAGCAGGGACGCAACTGCGTCCAGACGGAGATGAAGCCGCGCCGCACGCATTCGTCGCATGAGTTTCCCGTGCTGCACGCCGCGGAGACCTCCGTGCTGCGGCGGGTGACGGCGATGAAGCGGCGTTTTCGGGCATAGCCCCCCCCCGCATCCGATTCCAAACTGGATGCAACGCCGCGATGTATCGTTAATCCATGAATCTTTCACGCTTCGCTCCTGTCGTTCGCTGGGTCTCTGGCGTCGTACTGGCCTCGGTCTTCGTCTGTCTGCCTGCGGGTCTGCGGGCCGAGGACGACAAGCCTGCCAAGGCCGCCCCCGCCGCGCCGTCTCTGCCGGCCGATGCGCATGTCGCGCAGACGATCACGCTTGACGGCAAGCCGCTGCATTACACCGCGACTGTCGGGACGATCCAGACGAAGAACGGCGAGGGAAAAGCTACGGGCGAGGTCGTCTTCACCTCCTATGTCGTTGAAGGGAAGGACCGCCCGGTGACGTTTGCGATGAACGGCGGGCCGGGAGCGGCGTCGGTGTATCTGAATCTGGGGGCGATCGGGCCGAAGAAGGTGGCGTTCGGCTCGGAGGGCGATAGCCCGTCGGACCCGGCGGTGCTGCTGGATAATCCGGGCACGTGGCTTGACTTTACCGATATCGTCTTCATCGATCCCATCGGCACAGGCTTCAGCCGCTCGCTGCTGAACGAGGCCGACACGAAGAAGACCTTCTACAACGCGCAGTCCGATATCGAGTACCTGTCGCGCGTGGTGTACGACTGGCTGGTGAAGAATGGCCGCCTGAGCTCGAAGAAGTACTTCGTCGGCGAGAGCTATGGTGGGTACCGCGGGCCGCGCGTGACGCACTATCTGCAGACGCAGTTGGGCGTGGCGCTGAACGGCGTGGTGCTGGTCTCGCCCTATCTCAACCCGGCAATCGGGGATATGGGCGATCTGTCGCCGATTCCCTGGATGGTGACGCTACCGTCGATCACCGCCGCGCACTACGAGCGCGAGAAGAAGCTGTCGGACGCGACCATGGCGCCGGTGATTGCGTACACCCGCACGGAGTACGCGAGCGCGTTGATGAAGGGCCGGTCCGACCAGGCGGCGACCGACGCGATGATCGCGCATGTGACTGAAATTACTGGGCTTGATCCGGTCTTCGTGAAGCGCTCCGGCGGCCGGCTGGAGACGCAGGCGTATCTGCGCGAGGTCTTCCGGGCCGAGGGCAAGCTGGGCAGCCGGTACGATCCGAACGTGACCAGCTACGATCCCTTCCCGAACGATCCGGATCAGCGCGGGAACGATCCGCTGCTCGAGAGCATTATCGCGCCGACGACGACCGCGATGGTCAACTTCGTCACCCAGACCGTCGGCTGGAAGACCGATGCGCGGTACGAGGCGCTGAGCTACGACGTCAGCCGCGCGTGGGATCACGGCGGACCGGTGCTGCGGGCGGGCGCGGTGGAGGATCTGCGCGAGGCCGTCGCGGCCGACCCGAAGCTGCGCGTGACGGTCGCGCATGGTTGGAACGACCTGTCGTGCCCGTTCATGGGCTCGGTCCTGACGGTCGACCAGATGCCGCTGATGGGCGATGCGGGCAGGGTGCAGGTGAAGATGTATCCCGGCGGGCATATGTTCTATAGCCGGTTGAGCAGCTCGCTGGCGCTGCGCGCGGATGTGAAGGAGATGATGGCGAAGCACTGAGGTTGGAGCCGCCCCATCGATGAGCTGAGAGCTTTAAGCCGTATCGCTTAAAGCTCTCAGCTCATTTTTCGCTATACGCTCTGAATCGCTTCCAGCTCCAACTGCTCCGCTCCGTGCTCATCCTTCCAGGGATGGAAGTGCGCCCGGCAGCGCGCCTCGTACATGCCGGCGGCGCCGACCAGCACGAGCTCCTGGCTCTGGCCCAGACGCTGGGTGTGGATGGCGGGCTGGCCGCAGACCATGCAGACGGCGGAGAGCTTCGTCACCTCGTCGGCGATCGCCATCAGCGCGGGAATCGGGCCGAAGGGTTCGTTGGTGAATGTGGTGTCGAGGCCGGCCAGCAGCACGCGTTTGCCCAGGTGGACGAGGTCCATCGTATAGCCGACCAGCGCGTCGTCGAAGAACTGCGCCTCATCGATCCCGACCACCTCCACCTCGTCGAGCTGCAGATGCAGATTGTTGCGCAGGTCCTCGGTGTTCGTGACCGTGCGGGCCTCGTGCGTCTGCGAGGAGTGCGAGGCGATCGATGTCCGGTGATAGCGCAGGTCGATCGCCGGCTTGAAGCAGGCGACGCGCTGGCGTGCGATGCGCGCGCGCTTCAGGCGGCGGATGAGTTCCTCGGACTTGCCGGAGAACATGGGTCCGACGATGACTTCAATACGGCCTGGAGCGGGTTTATTCATGCCTGCACTATCGTAACCGCGCCGCGCCGGTGGAATTCACGGACGTTTTACGCGGGCACGGGCTCGACGACCACGGCGGTTCCATAGGCGATGACGATGCGCTCCTCATCGCCCGATGGCATCGTGTAGCGCATGCCGACGATGGCGTTCGCGCCCTGGGCGCCGGCCCGGCCGAGCATGTCGAGAAAGGCCTGGCGCATGCTGTCGAAGACAATCGCGCTTTGGCCGCCGGCGAACATACCGGTAAAAACCGACACGGCGACGCCTTCGGCCGTGCCCAGGCTGCGCACGATGCGGTAGCCGGGGAGCGCATCCGTCGTGACGACCAGGGCCGGGTTGATCGGAAGCTGCATCGCTTATGCCAGCGGCTGCCACAACTCGATACGGTTGCCCTCGGGATCGACGATCCAGGCGAAGCGTCCGAAGTCGTAGTCGTCACGCTTGGGGTCGATCTCGACCCCGGCGGCTGCAAGCTGTTCGAGCAGCGCGTCGAGGTCGTCCACGCGATAGTTCACCATCGCGCGCTGCGGCCCGGGGCCGAAGTACTTCGTGGTCTCGGCGAAGGTAGACCAGGTGGTCATGCCGGTGCCCTCGGGAACCTCGTCCTTCCAGAAGAAGCATGCGCCCTCGCCGGGCTTCACGGTGAAGCCGAGGTGTTCGGCGTACCAGGCGCCGAGCGCCTTCGGATCCTTTGCCTTCAGAAAGATACCGCCAATGCCCGTCACGCGCGCCATGGTTTAGATCTCCTCGACAACGACGGCCGTGCCGTAGGCGAGCACCTCGGTGACGCCCTGCATGACCTCGTTTGCATCATACCGGAAGCTGACGATCGCGTTCGCGCCATGTTGCGCGGCGTGCTGCATCATGCGGTCGAAGGCGTCCTGCCGGGTCTTCTCGCAGAGCGAGGTGTACATGGTGATGTCGCCGCCGACCAGCGTCTGCAGCGATGCGCCGATGGTGCCAAAGACCGAGCGCGAGCGCACGACGATGCCTCGGACCACGCCGAAATTGCGCGTAATGCGCAGGCCGGGGAGTTCGAGGGCGGTGGTGACGTTGGCGGCGGTGAGGGGGATCGGCATGGAATGGCTCCTTTGCTCCCCTTAACTTACGCCGCAACCGGCCGGAATGTTCCCTGTAGGATCTTCGATCAGGTCGAGAGATTCGCGACGAGTTCCGTTACGGAACCGGAGTCGATCGTTTCCCCGGCGATCTGGAAGCCATGGCCGAGGTGCTGCGCGACTCCGGCGGCGGTCAGGACAGCGGCGGCGTTCAGTTGCACGATGTCGCGGCGCGGGCCTTGTTCGCCGGCGAAGATGCTGCGGAGAATCTGGGCGTTTTCGGCTGCGTCGCCGCCGCGCAGCGCGTCGATGGGCGCGTGGCGGATGCCGAAGTCGGAGTAGGAGAGCATGCCGGCGTTTACCTCGCCGGCGCGCACTTCGGCGACCTCGCTGAGGCCGGTGATGGAGAGTTCGTCCATCGCGAGCGCGGCTCCGTCGCGTCCGAAGGGACCTATGTTCGTCCCGTGGACGACGTAGGCGTGGCGGACGCCGAGCAGCGCCATCGCCTCGGCGACCAGCGGGACCAGGTGCGCCGCGTAGACGCCCATCACCTGCGCCTGCGCTCCGGCGGGGTTGGTCAGGGGGCCGAGGATGTTGAAGATCGTCCGCACGCCGATGCCCCGGCGGATGGGCAGGACGGCCTTCATCGCCGGGTGGTGCGCGGGCGCCAGCAGGAAGGCGAAGCGATGCCTGCGCAGGGCGTCGGCGGCTTGATCTGGGTTCAGATTGACGGGGATGCCGAGGGCTTCGAGCACATCGGCCGAGCCGGAGCGCGAGGTGACGGCGCGGTTGCCGTGCTTGGCGACAGTCGCTCCGGCGGCGGCGGCGACCAGCGCGGCGGCGGTCGAGATGTTGAAGGTATTGGAGTTATCGCCGCCGGTGCCGCATGAGTCGACGAGGGTCCGCCGCTCGGCTTCCGAGAGCGGCAAAGGAATGACGGCGGCACGCATGGCGTCGACGAAGCCGGCGATCTCCTGCGGAGTCTCGCCGCGCGAGGCCATGGCGCCGAGCAGCGCGGCTACCTGGAGATCGGTTTGGTGCGAAGGCTCTTCGGTCAGGATGGACTGGAGGAGTGCGGCGGCCTCGGCGCGGGCGAGGGTCTCGCGGGCTTCGAGGATGCGCTTGAGGGCTTGCTGGAGGAGACTTGCCATGCTGGTTTCAAGGTTAGCAGGCGTATTTGCCTTAAGAGGAGTGGCATGTGCCCCTTTTGCCAAGGGCACGGCTTCAGACGTGCCGCAAACGTCGCCGGAGCCGTGCGGCTTCAGCCGCTGAGGTACGGTTTTCGGACGTGGCGGCACGGAGTTCAGAGCGTACCTCAGCGGCTAAAGCCGCACGGAACTCCGGGCTTCTGTGGCACGGCTGAAGCCGTGCCCTTAATAAAACGCCGTGGCAGACGCTCTAAGCCGCATCGGACAGCAGGAGTATGCATTGCATGGATACTCGCATCAATGGCGTGAATTTCGCACGAGCTGGCCGATTACCGCTTGGCATCGTTGCGTGTCTTGAATTGCTGCGGTTACGATTGCTTGTCGCCGCACCTCACACGATCTCGACGGGGAAGACTTTATGAAGATTCACGAGTATCAGGCAAAAGAGATTCTGCGGAAATACAACGTTCCGGTTCCGGGTGGCGAGATGGCCACGACGCTCGAGCAGGCGGACCAGGCGGCCAAGGCGTTGTTCAGCGCGGGGAACCCGGTGGTGGTCGTCAAGGCGCAGATTCACGCCGGCGGTCGCGGCAAGGGCGGCGGCGTCAAGGTCGTGAAGACGCTCGAGGCGGCGAACGAGGCTTCCAAGGCGATCCTCGGCATGCAGCTGGTGACCCACCAGACCGGTCCGCAGGGGCAAAAGGTTCAGCGGCTGCTGATCGAAGAGGGTTCGCTGATCGACCGCGAGCTGTACCTCGGCCTGGTGCTCGACCGCGCCAGCGCGAAGGTCGTCTTCATGGCCTCGCAGTCGGGCGGCATGGAGATCGAGCAGGTGGCGCACGATACGCCTGAGCTGATCTATAAGGAGTACATCGAGCCGGCGGTCGGCCTGCAGCCCTACCAGGCGCGCAAGCTGGCGTTCAAGCTGGGCCTTGCGTCGACGCAGATCAACGACGCGGTGAAGTTCATGATGGGCCTCTACAAGGCGTTCATCGAGACCGACTCGACCCTGATGGAGATCAACCCCTTCATCACGACCAAGGACGGCAAGCTGCTGGCGCTCGACTGCAAGATCAACTTCGACGACAACGCGATGTTCCGCCACAAGGATCTGAAGGAGCTGCGCGACATCGCCGAGGAGGACCCGCTCGAGGTCGAGGCGTCGAAGTTCTCGCTGAACTACATCAAGCTGGACGGCGACATCGCCTGCATGGTGAACGGCGCGGGTCTCGCAATGGCGACGATGGACATCATCGAGTACGCGGGCGGCAAGGCGGCGAACTTCCTCGACGTAGGCGGCGGCGCCAACCAGGAGCAGATCGAGAACGCCTTCGGCATCCTGCTCTCGGACCCGAACGTGAAGGCGATCTTCATCAACATCTTCGGCGGTATCCTGCGCGTGGATGTGCTGGCCACGGCAGTGGTCGCGGCGGCTCGGAAATTGAATGTGCAGATTCCGATCATCCTGCGGCTTGAGGGTACGAACGTTGAGGAAGGCCGTCAGATTCTTGCCGACTCCGGTCTGAAATTCTCTGTTGGAACCACGATGAAGGAAGCTGCAGACCTGGCTGTCGCGGCTGCGAAGGGAGTCAACTAATGTCCGTTCTCGTTGATAAAAATACGCGGCTCATCGTGCAGGGCATCACCGGACGTGAGGGCACGTTCCACGCCAAGGGTTGCGCCGAGTATGCGAAGCAATTTGGCGTCAACCTCGTCGTCGGCGGCGTCACGCCGGGCAAGGGCGGCACGACGCATGAGGGCTTTCCGGTCTTCAATACGGTCGAAGAGGCTGTGGCTGAGACGGGCGCTAACGCGAGCGTGATCTTCGTTCCGCCACCGTTCGCGGCGGACGGCATTCTCGAAGCGACGGCTGCGGGTCTGCCGCTGGTCATCTGCATCACCGAGGGCATTCCGACGCTCGACATGGTGAAGGCGTGGGAGATCGTGAAGCGGACGAAGACCGTGCTGATCGGGCCGAACTGCCCGGGCGTCATCTCGCCGGGCAAGGCGAAGATCGGCATCATGCCGGGGCGGATTCACAAGGAGGGCTCGGTCGGCATCGTGTCGAAGTCGGGCACGCTGACGTACGAGGCGGTCTACCAGCTCACCACGCGCGGCATCGGGCAGTCGACGGCGATCGGCATCGGCGGCGACCCCATCATCGGCACGACGCACATCGACGCCCTGAAGCTGCTGAACGAGGACCCCGACACCGAGGCGATCATCATGATCGGCGAGATCGGCGGCTCGGCCGAAGAGGCTGCGGCGAAGTACATCAAGGAGTTCGTGAAGAAGCCGGTGGTCGGCTTTATCGCGGGTCAGACGGCGCCTCCGGGACGCCGCATGGGCCATGCGGGTGCGATCATCTCCGGTGGCGAGGGTACGGCTGCCGAGAAGATGAAGGCGATGGCCGAGGCGGGGATTACGGTGGTCAAGTCGCCGGCGGAGATCGGCGAGGCGATGGCTCGGCTGCTGGGGAAGGCTTAGGCTCCGGGCGGTATACGTCCCACCCATTCGCGATGAGACTGCGAATGGATGGGCACCCGGGCTTTTGTGCTGGCTCAAGCGAGTACAGAAGCAGATTCCCTTCGGGAATGACAAACAAAGGAACGGGCAACAGCAAGTGCTCCAGCCGGAGTCCCTCGGGGCTTCGGCTTACTTGTTTGCGGGCAGCGGCAGCTTCAGCAGCAGGTTGGGGTCCAGGTACGCGCCCTGCCAGCGGATAGCGAAGTGCAGGTGCGGGCCGGTGACGCGGCCGGTGGCGCCGCTCAGGCCGAGCCGCTGGCCTTTGTGGATGTGCTCGCCGGGCTTTACGTCGATCCGCGAGAAGTGCATATACATACTGCTGAACTGCTGGCCGTGGTCGAGCACGACGAAGCCGCCCTCGTAGAACATCTGCTGCGCAATCAATACGATACCCTCGTTCGACGCGTAGACGGGCGTGCCCATGGCGGCGCGAAAGTCGGCTCCGCGGTGGATGCTGGCGAGCTTGCCGTTGAAGGTGCGGCGCGTGCCGAAGGAGTCGGTTCCGGCGGAGGCGACGGGGCGGGCGAAGTCTCCGGACCAGAGCACCTGCGGGGTGTTCGTGGCGAAGGCCTTGTCCTTGATGGCTTTCTCCTCGGCGGCGCGGGCGACGGTGGCGGGATCGGGAGCGAGGAAGCTGGGCGCGACGGTGAGGGCGCCGGTCCGGTAGTGCGCGGCGCCGACGGCGATCTCGCGCGTCAGGTGTTTGGTCGCGCCGCTGGCGAGGGTCTCGACGAGGTCGAGGGTGTAGACGCCGGGCGTCTGTTCGACGTCCACGCCGGCGAGCAAATACCAGCTCTTGTCCGGCGCCTGGGTGAAGGTGACGGGGTGCTTCTGCCATGTGCCGGTGAGCGCGCGAGCCTCGGGCAGCGTGGCGCGGAAGAGGATCGGCGAGCCGCTCTGGATGACGGTGGGGGTGTAGGTGACAGGTTGCTGGGCCTGTGCGGCTATGGCGCTCAGGACGAAGGCTAGTGCGAAGCGGATGCGGGTGGTGGTGGTCATCTGGTCTCAAGGCTAATGCAGATGGCGGTGTGGAACCGGGTGAGAACAGACAACAGCGAAAGCGAAAAGCAGATTCGCTTCGGAATGACAAACAAGAGGGGCAACGGCGACGGCAAAGGCAAAGGCCAATGCGGGGTCTCTCCACTGCGCTTCGCTCCGGTCGAGATGACGGGCTTTGTGGGCGAGGCAAGAGGGCCGGACAGGGCTTACACTAAGTTCGTTCCCTTTGATTGGAGGCTTGGATGCGGGCTTTATTGGCTTTGTTGGCGGTGAGCGCCTCCGCACTGGCGCAGACCGCGGTTCCCCCGGCGGAGCGCGTGGGGTTTGCGGCGATCGGGCAGGAGTCGTTGAAGAAGGATCTGACCTACCTCAGCTCGGACGCGCTGGGCGGGCGCATGAGCCTGCAGCCGGGCGATGAAGAGGCGACGCGGTGGGTCGCGGAGCAGTTTCGCGCCGCCGGGTTGAAGACGGTCTTCAAGGACGCCTCGGGCGCGGGGACGTATCTGGAACCGTTCACGCTGGTGGAGTACCGCCCGGACCGCGCCGCGACGACCATCTCCATGATGCGCGCGGGTAAGAGTACCGTGTGGCAGGCGCCGGCGGCGTTTGGGAGCTTCAAGCATGCGGTGGACCTGACCGCGCCGGTGGTCTTTGCGGGCTTTGGGATCACGGCGCCGGAGCTGGGGTATGACGACTACGCCGGCGTCGACGTGAAGGGCAAGATTGTGTTGATCTTCGACCACGAACCGCAGGAGGACGACGAGCGGTCGGTCTTCAATGGCAAGGGCAACACGCGGTACGCCACGGCGAGGGTAAAGATTCTGAACGCGCAGGCGCATGGCGCGGTCGCGGTGCTGATCGCGCCGGAGCCGAACCGCAAGCACCTGACCAACGCGGAGCGGTCGGCGCGTATCGGCGGCAGCATCGCCCGCGCCGTGCCGATTCCGGGGCAGGCGATCCTCGAAGACGAGGTTGCGATTCCTTCAGCGACGGTGATGGATAGCGTGGTGGCGGCGCTCTTCGGCTCGGCGCCGGTGACGGCGAGCGTGGCGCAGACGGCGATCGACGCCGGGCTGAAGCCGCAGTCGATGCCGCTGCCGGATACCTCGGTCACGCTGCATCTGAAGAACGTCTCCGAGCGCACGGGCGTGACGAACAACGTCGTCGGCCTGCTGGAGGGTTCGGACCCGACGCTGAAGGCGGAGACGATTCTGATCTCCGCGCACCACGACCACGACGGCATGGCCGAGTGTCCGGACCCGGCGCATCCGCCGGTCGAGGTTCCCGCCGATCCGCACCCCTGCCCGCAGATCTGGCATGGCGCGGACGACAACGGCTCGGGCACGGTCGGCGTCGTGGCGCTGGCGCGGGCGTTCGCGCTGAACCCCACGCGGCCGAAGCGGTCGATCCTGTTCGTGGTCTTCGCGAGCGAGGAGCGCGGGCTGCTGGGCGCCT
The DNA here is from genome assembly GCF_900188085.1 of Granulicella rosea. Taxonomy (GTDB): domain Bacteria; phylum Acidobacteriota; class Terriglobia; order Terriglobales; family Acidobacteriaceae; genus Edaphobacter; species Edaphobacter rosea. The sequence continues at coordinate 201,920 of NZ_FZOU01000006.1, read as the reverse complement.
TCTGGCTCGCGGCGCACCCGGTGCGTCCGCTGGCGACGACGCGGGCGCAGATCAACTTCGACATGATCGGCCGGGACGAGGCGGCGAGTCCGCAGACGGATGGGTTGATCGAGATTCCGGCGGATACGACGAACCGGCTGAACCTGATCGGCGCGCCGTACTCGCCGGACTACGACAGGACCGTGAAAGAGGCCAACAAGGCCGTGGGGCTGGTGCTGGATGATCGCTTCGACCACGATGCGGTGCTGAACGTCTTCTTCCGCTCCGACCAATTCCCGTTCGTGCTGAAGAACGTGCCGGCGGTGTGGTGGTTCACGGGCTTCCACCCGGACTACCACCATACGACGGATACGGTGGACAAGATCGACTTCCCGAAGATGGTGAAGATTTTGAGGCTGGCTTATTTGACGGCCTGGGACTTCGGGACCGAGGCTGCGCCGCCTAAGTTCGTGGCGAATCCGGGGGCTGCGGAGCGGTGATGCGACTCTACGCTTTCATCGGATACCCGGCTATTGCGAGGTATCCGATGGAAGTTTCGGGATGGTAAAGCGACCGATCAACAGCCCGAGAATTCCAAAGAGGTACGCAACGATCATGTCGAGGGTCCATGTGAATAGCCAAAACCCAAGACCATCTTTGTTCGTCAGTTTTCCAGTCGAGATTAGTTCGCAGACGGCGTATCCAATGGAGCCAAAGGTCAATCCAACAAATGCAGCCGGCGCGAGAGTGGATTTTACGGAATGACCAGGCGTCGTCCGTGCGAGAAAGAATCCAACGGCCATGAAGATCAGTATGGGCACGGCATATCCGACGCTTGCTGGGAGTGGATGGACCAAGCACATCAACGCTTCAATCGCTTGAAAGCCAAGAATTGCCCCGGATGCAATGAGTGCGATACGCTGCGTTGAATTCATCTCGCGATTTTAGCGTGGTGGTCATGGGAAAGGTGTTCTCGCACAGCCCGACTCCCATGCTCAGACTGAAAGGCAAGAGCCAAATACAGGGCTCCTTCACTGCGTTCAGGCTGACGGGCATTTTTGCGGAAGCGGGTTATGTGTTGGACCTTCCCCGCTCTATACTCCGTCCATGCGATCTCTTTTTCTGGCATGTGCGGCGCTCTTCTTCGCGGGTTCGATCTCGGCCCAGACGGTTTCGGTCAGCTTTCCTGCTTCGGCTTCGAGCAAGCCGCTCGATGGGCGCGTGCTCTTTCTGCTGTCGAACGATGCGAGCGACGAGCCGCGCAACCAGATCGACGATACGCCGAAGTCGCAGATCGTCTTTGGCGTGACCGTCGATGGGTTGAAGCCGGGCGCGCCAGTGATGATCGGCGATGCGGCGGCGGGGTATCCGATTGCCAAGTTGAAGGACGTGCCGCCGGGCGACTATACCGTGCAGGCCGTGCTGAACGTCTACGAGACTTTTCACCGGGCCGATGGCGCGGTCGTGAAGCTCGCGCCCGATAAGGGCGAGGGGCAGCACTGGAACCTCAAGCCGGGCAACCTGTATTCGGCGCCGAAGAAGGTGCCTGTCGGGCCGGGCGCGCCGGCGATTTCTGTGTCGATGGACAAGATCATCCCGCCCATCGCGCCGCCTGTCGATACGAAGTATGTGAAGTATCTGAAGGTGAAGAGCGAGCTGCTCTCGAAGTTCTGGGGCACGCCTGTCTACCTGACGGCCATCGTGCTGCTGCCGGAGGGCTTCGACACGCACCCGAACGCGCACTATCCGCTGGCGGTCTTTCACGGGCATTTCCCCACGGGGTTCGACGACTTCCGCACCACGCCGCCGGACCCGAATCTGAAGCCGAACTACTCCGACCGCTTCCACCTCGCTGGCTATAACCGCATCCAGCAGGAGGAGGGATATAAGGAGTATCAGCAGTGGATCTCGCCCGGCTTTCCGCGTGTGCTGGTGTTGCAGATTCAACATGCGAACCCTTTCTACGACGACTCGTATGCGGTGAACTCAGCGAACCTGGGGCCATACGGCGACGCGATCGAGACGGAGCTGATTCCGGCGGTGGAGAAGCAGTTTCGCGGCATCGGGCAGGGCTGGGCGCGGTTTTTGTATGGCGGCTCGACCGGCGGGTGGGAGTCGATTGCGGCGCAGATGTTCTACCCCGATCACTACAACGGCGCGTTCGTCGCGTGCCCGGATCCGGTGGACTTTCACGCCTATTCGACGGTCGATCTGTACGAGCAGAAGAACATGTTCTATCTCCAGGGCGCGAACAAGCGGGTGGAGCAGCCGGCGATGCGCAACTACCTGGGCCAGACGCTGATCTCGGTGCGCGACAACGTGGCGTACGAGGCGGCGCTGGGCGATCACGGCCGTTCAGGCGACCAGTTCGACATCTGGCAGGCGGTGTACTCGCCGGTCGGGCCGGACGGGTATCCGAAGTCGATCTTCGACAAGACGACGGGCGAGATCGACCACGAGACGGCCGCCTACTGGCGCGAGCACTACGATCTGAACGCCATTCTGCAGCGCGACTGGGCGACGCTGGGGCCGAAGCTGCAGGGCAAGCTGCACCTGTATGTCGGCTCGGACGATACCTACATGCTGAACAACGCGGTGTACCTGATGGAGGACTTCCTGAAGATCACGGGCACGCCTGGGCATGGGGTTCCGTATGAGGGCGAGGTGCTGTACGGCCCGCGCGCGGAGCACTGCTGGAACGGCGATCCGACGCTGCCGAACGCGTACTCGCGCCTGCACTACAACACGATGTATCTGCCGAAGATCATGGACCGGATTGCGAAGACGGCGCCTGCTGGGGCGGATATGAGCTGGAAGTATTGAGGGACGAAGATCTTTAGGCCATCCAGTTTTCCAGCATCAGGGGCAGTTTGATCTTCTTGAAGTGGCGAATGTTGTTGGTGACCAGAACCGCATGAGCGCTCAGCGCATGTGCGGCGATCATCATATCCATGTCGCCGATCGGTGTGCCGGCGGTCTTGAGTTGATATTTGATTTCGGCATGAAAATCGGCGGCCTGCGCATCCCAGGTCAACAACGTCACAACCTGGAGAAAACGGCTGACAGCCTCATGGAGACGGTGGCGCGGGGGCAATGCCTTCAGGCCATAGATCAATTCAGCCCGCGTCATGGCGGAGATACAGAGATGCGACGGAGCGACGGACAGCAATCGGCGCTCTACAGGGCCATATCCGCCTTTGATGATGTAGCTGGAGGTATCCGTATCGAGCATGTACAGCACGTTCAGTCGTCCTCGCGGAAGAGCGGATTACGTTCTTTCGAGACAGTGTTCATCGGACGCTCATCCATCCATCCGTCTGGAGTTTCTACCCCCCGGACAAAGGCGAAAAACTCGTTCCATAGATGCGCCCCCGGCCGCATCGACAGAATGACGTCCTGCGTCTTCTCATCGCGCGAGATGTAGACCTCATCGGCGTCGAAGCGAAATTCGGAGGGTAGGCGGACAGCCTGGCTTGCACCGTTCTTGAATATCTTCGCAACCTTCGCCTGGGGCATGATGCACCTCTGCATCAAAGTATATACCTGTGTCTATATTTTCAATTATCGGTTTCGACACATCGGTGCTTTACACTGGGTACAAGACGAATTCATAAGGAGAACTCCGTTGTCACAGCGCACATTCAGCATCATCAAGCCGGACGCCGTCCGCAAGGGTTACACCGCCGCCATTCTCGCCGAGATTGAGAAGGCCGGCTTCAAGATCGTCTCGATCAAGCGCATGTCGATCTCGAAGGCGCAGGCCGAGGGCTTCTACTATGTTCACGCCGAGCGCGGCTTCTTCGGCGAGCTGACCGACTTCATGAGCTCCGGCCCCATCTTCCCGATGGTGCTCGAGAAGGACAACGCCATCGCCGACTTCCGCACCCTGATGGGCGCGACCAACCCTGCCAATGCGGCGGAGGGGACTCTCAGGAAGCTCTTCGCGTCTTCGATCGGCGAGAATGCGGTTCATGGTTCGGACGCGGAAGAGACGGCTGCATTCGAGATCGGCTACTTTTTTGCCGGCATCGAAGTGAAGTAGTTTCGGCGCAGGTTTTAGAGACGGCGGGGCTTCGTGCCCTGCCGTTTTGCGTTAGCATGCGAAGACTGGGAGAAATCATGCGTCTTCGTCTGCTTGCTGCGGCTGGTCTGTTTGCGGTTTCGGGTTCCTTTGCGTTTGGACAGGCTGCCACGCCCGAGGCCAGGCCTCTGCAGGCGATGCCTTACTCGCCTGTGCTCGATGTCACGAGCCTGGACCGCTCGGTCGACCCCTGCGTGGACTTCTACAAGTTCGCCTGTGGGGGCTGGCAGAAGAAGAATCCGATCCCGGCCGATCAGGCTACGTGGTCGGTCTACGGCAAGCTGTACAACGACAACCAGCAGTTTCTGTGGGGCATTCTGCAGGACGCGGCCAGCGCGCGGGTCCGCACGCCGGTGCAGCAGAAGATCGGCGACTACTTCGCCGCGTGTATGGATACGTCGGCGATCGACGCGCGTGGCGACGCTCCGCTGAAGCCGGCGCTGGCCCGGATCGACGCGCTGAAGACGCGTGCGGCGCTGATCGCTGCGATTGCCGGCATCCAGCACGACCTGATGGGCAGCTTCTTCTTCGGCGCCGGCGTCGGTCAGGATGCGGTCGATTCGAACATGGAGATCGTGCATCTGGGCGCGGGCGGCCTGGGGCTGCCGGACCGCGACTACTACCTGAAGGCCGATGAGAAGAGCGTGAAGCTGCGCGAGCAGTATGTCGCCTACGTGGTCAAGCTGATGGGTCTGACCGGCGAGTCGCCCGATCAGGCGCAGAGGGACGCCGCGGCCGTGATGAAGATCGAGACCGCGCTCGCGACTGCTTCGTTGACGCGCGTCGAGCGGCGCGACCCGCACAAGGTCTATCACCCGATGACGCTGGCGGAGTTGAAGACGCTCGAACCGGAGATCGACTGGCCGGTCTACTTCAAGACCGTCGGGGCTCCGGCGGTCCCGAAGCTGAACGTCTCGCAGCCCGCGTTTGCGCAGGCCGTGCATGCGGAGCTGACGACCGAGCCGGTCGAGTCGCTGCAGGCTTATCTGCGCTTCCATGCGGCGACGGCGATGGCCTCGTCGCTCTCGCAGCCCTTCCGTCAGGCGCAGTTCGACTTCTTCTCGACCACGCTGCGCGGCACGCCGGCGATGCCTCCGCGCTGGAAGACCTGCACGGGTCAGGTGGATCGCGTGCTGGGCGAGGCGCTGGGGCAGGAGTTCGTGCGGCGCACCTTCTCGGCCGAAACCAAGGCTGCGACGCAGAAGATGACGGAGCAGATCGAGGCCGCCATGGGGCAGGAGATCGAGTCGCTCACCTGGATGAGTCCGGAGACCAAGAAGGAGGCGCTGCGCAAGCTGCACGCGGTGCGCAACAAGATCGGCTATCCGGATAAGTGGCGCGACTACACCGCGCTGACCGTCAAGCCGGACGACTATGCCGGCGACGTGATGCGGGCGGCGGCGTTTGAGGACGCGCGGGAGTGGAACAAGCTCGGCCATCCGGTCGATCGCACGGAGTGGGGCATGACGCCGCCGACCGTGAACGCCTACTTCAACCCGCAGATGAACGACATCAACTTCCCGGCGGGCGTGCTGCAGCCGCCGCTTTACGACGCGACCGGCGACGACGCGCCGAACTACGGCAACACCGGCGCGACGATCGGCCATGAGCTGACGCATGCCTTCGACGATCAGGGCCGGCAGTTCGACGCGGAGGGCAACCTGAAGGACTGGTGGACGCCCGCCGATGCGAAGGGCTTCGAGGACCGGATCAACTGCATCCGCGATCAGTATGCGGGGTACGTGGTGGTCGACGACATCCACATCAACTCCAAGCTGACCAGTGGCGAGGATGTGGCGGATATCGGCGGCACGCTGCTGGCGTACATCGCGTGGAAGAAGCAGACCGAGGGGATGACGCTGTCGCCGAAGGACGGCTTCACGCCGGATCAGCGGTTCTGGGTCGGTATGGCGCAATGGGCCTGCGAGGAGGAGCGTCCGGAGAGCCAGCGGGTGCATGCCGCGACCGATCCGCACTCGCCCGGGTTTGCCCGCATCAACGGCGTGGTGACGAATATGCCGGAGTTCCGGAAGGCCTTTAGCTGCAAGGTGGGGCAGCCGATGGCAAAGGCGAATGTTTGCAGGGTCTGGTAAGGCAGGAGATCGGGTGTGGGGCTTAGGGTCCAGGGCTCAGGGAATCGGGTTCAGGGAATCGGGGCGGTCGGAGTGGTTCTCCTTCCGCCCGTCTTCGTTTCTGTGTCTCAGCCTTTGCTTCGAGGTAGGCCAAGGCTTCAGCCTTGGCACTCAAAACCAGCAACGAAGCGGGCTTTAGCCCCTGGGGCATGCCTTCTTCTGCCTTGGCGCGTTGCGAATTGAAGCTGCAAAGACAAAAGCAGATTCCCTTCGGGAATGACAAAAAAGAGGCGGCTACTTCTCCGTAAACAGCTTCAGATCGATGCTCCCGGCCATGGCCTTCATGCCGGCGTCGTTCGGGTGCAGGTGGTCGCCGTGGTCGTAGGCCGGGGCGAAGGCGGTGGGGTTGGCGGGATCCTGCGTGGCCTTGTCGAAGTCGACGACGCCGTCGAGCTTCTTGCTGGTGCGAATCCAGGTGTTGACGGCGGTGCGGACCGCCTCGCCCGCCGGGGAGGAGTACTTCGCGCCGACGTACGGCGTGCAGGTCGCGCCGAAGACCTTGATGCCGTGCATGTGCGCGCGTTCGATCATCTGGGTCAGGCCGGCGATGATGTCCTCCGCCGTCACCACGTCGTAGGGCTTGGCCGGGTCGTAGGCGTGGCCGATGTCGTTGATGCTTTCGAGCACGATCATGTACTTCACGCCGGACTGCGCGAGCACATCCGTATCGAAGCGCGAGAGCGCGTTCGGACCGGTCACGTCGTGCAGCACGCGGTTGCCGCCGATGCCGACATTGAGCACGCCGAGGTTGGCGGTCTTCTTATCCGCGGCCAGGCGCTGTGCGAGCAGGTCGGGCCAGCGCTGGTTGGTGTCCGAGGTGCTGTAGGTGCCGTCCGTGATGCTGTCGCCGAAGGCGACGACCGCGGCAGCCTCCGCCGGGGCCTCCACGTCGACCGCCTTCAGGAAGAACCAGGAGCCCTGCTTCTTCGGTTCGGTCAGGGTCTTCGAACCGACGGCATTGCCGGTGACGGTGTAGTTGGTCTGGTAGGCGGAGCCGTGGACGGTGAGGTGCGTGATCTTCTGCGCGGGAACGAAGAGGCTGACGGTCAGGTCGGCGAAGGCCGGCAGCGCGAGCTTGACGGGGTCCGAGACGACGATGCCGCCGGGTGGAATCGTAACCGTCTCGCGCCCGCTGAAGAGAAGGGCGTTGGCCGTGGGCAGGGCGATGTCGGTCTTGTTTTCGGTGAGCGCGACGTGCGCGGCGCCGATGGTCAGGGGCTCCGTGCCGAACTCGTTCGACAGCTCGATCCGCACCAGACCGCCGCCGAGCGAGACGTGGACGATCTCGCGGAAGGTCATGTCCGCCGCGCCAAACTCGCCCTTGGCGTTCGAGCGCTCGACATCGGCCGTCGCCCAGGTGCCGACCCAGTGCGGCGGCGCCGGCGCGTTCTTGGCGGCTGCGATCCTGGAGCCGGTGAGCGTGAAGGCGAAGGCAAGCAGGACGGAGAGGCGGGCGGGGCGCAGGCGTGTCATCACGCAACCATCATCGACTGAAGGCGCCACGAGGCGCAAGAGCGATGGCGGTAAAGTGTGCAAGTAATCGTTTTCACGGGTAGCTTCCATCGCGTATATTTACGTTGGCTTCGGCAGCGACCTGTCCGCGGGCGCGAGTTGAAGCAAGAGAGCAAAGACTCGAAGCAAGAGAACTAAAGACGAGGTTCCACTCCGAATGAAGCTTGCAGGCGTTATTCTTCTTCTCATGACAACCGCGATCGCCCATGGCAGCGTTACGAAGTCCTCTTTTGGCAAGTCCGCCGACGGTACGCCGGTCGACAAGTACACCCTCACCGCCGGCGGGGCCGAGGCGGACATCATCACCTACGGCGCGCGTCTGCAGGCGTTGAAGACGCCGGATCGCGATGGCAAGATCGACGACATCGTGCTGGGGCACGACGATATGAGCGGCTATCTGGCGGACAAGTCGACCTACGTGGGCGCGATCGTCGGACGCTATGGCAACCGCATCGCGCACGGCGCGTTCACGCTGGATGGCAAGAGCTACCAGATTCCGAAGAACAACGGCGAAAACGCGCTGCATGGCGGACCGATCGGCTTCGACGCCAAGGTGTGGCAGGCGCACGAGATCGCCAATGGCGTGGAGCTTACGCTGGTGAGCAAGGACGGCGAAATGGGCTTTCCCGGCACGCTGACCGTGCATGTGCGCTACACCCTCAGCGCGCACGGCAAGGAGACGGTGCTGCGCATCGACTACCACGCGACGACCGACAAGACGACGATCGTGAACGTGACCAACCACGCCTACTTCAACCTCGCGGGGCAGGCGAGCGGATCGATCCTGAACGAGATCGCGACGCTGCCGGCGGATGAGTACACGCCGGTCGACGCGGGCCTGATCCCGACCGGCATTGCGAAGGTCGCGGGCACGCCGTTCGACTTCACCAAGCCGACGGCCATCGGCGCCCGCATCGGCGACGACAATCATCAGTTGAAGTACGGCGGCGGATACGACCATAACTGGGTGCTGCGCGGGCACAACGGCGAGTTGAAGACCGCGGCAAAGATGGTCGACCCCGTCAGCGGTCGCGTGCTGACCGTGACGACGACCGAGCCGGGCGTGCAGTTCTATACCGGCAATGCGATTCCGGCGCCGCTGAACGGCAAGGGCGGAGCGGTCTATCAGAAGAACGCGGGTTACTGCCTGGAGACGCAGCACTATCCCGACTCGCCCAATCATCCCGACTTCCCGACGACGACGCTGAAGCCGGGCGAGACCATGCACAGCACCACGATCTTCACCTTCACGACGCAGGCGAAGTAATTGTTATAGCTCGGCAGGTTCGACCAATTGCAACGCAAACGTACAAGCCGTCCTCGCCATTGCGCGCAGGACGGCTTTTCCGTTGGGGTTGTCGGACCTCTGCAAAATGTGCCGGTTCGCGAGCGCATCGCTCCGCCGAAGGGTGGATGCGGTTCTTCGAGAAACCGGTTACGCTGTTGTGTATAGGTTTAGAACCTCTCGCGGAGCCAGGAATGCTGCAAGGTACCAACGTCCCCCATCGTCGTTACAACCCGCTGCGCCGGCAGTGGATTCTGGTCTCGCCGCAACGCACGCAGCGCCCCTGGCAGGGGGAGGTCTCGAAGCCCGTGGCCGCGGCGGAGATCGCCTACGACCCGGCCTGCTACCTCTGCCCCGGCAACACACGCCTGGGCGGCCATGTGAACCCGGAGTACACGGGCGTCTTCGCCTTCGACAACGACTATGCCGCGCTGCTGCCGGGCGAACCCGGCGCCGCGACGGTCAGCTCCGACGGGCTGTTGATCGCGGAGCCGGAGGTGGGCGTCTGCCGCGTGGTCTGCTTCCATCCCAATCACTCGCTGACGCTCTCGCAGATGGAGCGCAAGGATATCGAGGCGGTCATCGAGGTGTGGCGCGAGGAGACGGCGACGCTCGGCGCGCGGCCGGAGATCAACTCCGTGCAGATCTTCGAGAATCGCGGCGCGATGATGGGTTCGAGCAACCCGCACCCGCACTGCCAGATCTGGTCCACCGGCCATGTGCCGGACGAGCCGCTGGCCGAAGGCCACGCGCAGAAGGACTACCTCGACAAACACCACTCCACGCTGCTGAGCGACTATCGCCGTCAGGAGTTGATGAACGGTGAGCGGGTGGTCTGTGAAAACGATTACTTCGTCGTCGTCGTGCCGTTCTGGGCGGTGTGGCCGTTTGAGACGTTGGTGCTCGCGAAGACGCACGTCGGCAGCTTCACGGATCTCTCAACCGAGCAGGCAGCCGGGCTGGCCGATATCCTGAAGCGCATCACCACGCGCTACGACAACCTCTTCCAGGTCAGCTTCCCGTATACGATGGGCTTCCACCAGCGGCCGACCGACGGCCAGCCGTACCCGGAGTGGGAGTTCCACGCGCACTTTTATCCGCCGCTGCTGCGCTCGGCCGAGGTGAAGAAGTTCATGGTCGGCTTCGAGATGCTCGGCATGCCGCAGCGGGATATTACGCCCGAGAAGGCCGCGGAGATGCTCAGGGCGTGCAGCGAGGAACGGGCTTAAGGTTTTTCTACGCCTCGCCCGCGTGCCTGTCATCCTGAGCGAAGCGCAGCGGAGTCGAAGGACCCGCTTTTTGTTCGGAGCGCCGAAGAGCCAGAGTGGATCGACTGACGGCCGCAAGCGGGAACGAGCAACGGCAAAGGCTAAAGCGGGTCCTTCGCTTCGCTCAGGATGACAAGCATTTTTTCGATAGCTGACAAAGAGCAAAACAAAAGCAACAGCAGATTCCCTTCGGGAATGACAAACAAAGAGTGAAAAGGACTACCGACATGGACGCACGCATTGAAGCTCTCCTCGCGCAACACAAGCTGCTCACGGATGTGGAGCCGACCATCGTGCAGGCGCCGGGTCGCGTCAACCTGCTTGGCGAGCACACCGACTACAGCGGCGGCTTCTGCATGCCTGCCGCGTTGAGCTTCAATACGCTAATCGCCGTCAGCCCACGTACGGATGGCGTGGTGCGGGTGCGTTCGGTGGACTTCGACCAGACCGCCGGGGTCGAGATTGCCACGCTGCCGGCGAAGGGCGCGGGCGAGTGGAAGGACTATCCCGTGGGCGTGCTGTGGGCGCTGCTGCAGCGCGGCGTCGCCATCGCGGGCGCGGACCTGACGCTTCAGGGCAATGTGCCGCTGGGCTCGGGCCTGAGCTCGTCGGCCTCGGTCGAGGTGGCGACGGCGACGGCGCTGCTGCATGTCGCGGGCGTGACCCTGACCGGCGCGGAGATCGCGCTGCTCTGCCAGAAGGCGGAGAACCTCTACGTCGGCGCGCCCTGCGGCATCATGGACCAGTTCATCTCGGCCAACGGGAAGAAGGATCATGCGCTGGCGCTCGACACGCGTTCGCTGTCCTTCGAGCTGGCGCCGCTGCCCGGTACGGTGCGGCTGGTCGTCTCGAACTCCATGGTGAAGCACTCGATCGGAGGCGGCGAGTACGGCACGCGGCGCGCGGAGGTCGAGGCCGGCGCCGCCGCGCTGGGCGTGCCGATGCTGCGCGATGCGACGCTCACGGATTTGCAACGGAAACAGTCACAGATGCCGGATAACGTGTATCGGCGCGCCCGCCACGTCATCTCGGACTCGCAGCGTGTGCTCGATGGCGTCGAGGCTTTGCGCGCGGGAGACGTCCGGCTCTTCGGCCAGATCATGAACGAAGCGCATGTGAGCTATCGCGACGACTTCGAGGCAAGCTGCGACGAGTGCGACCTGTTGCAGACCATTGCGTTGGCGCTTCCGGGCTGCTTTGGCGCTCGGCTTACCGGTGGCGGGTTTGGCGGGTGTACGGTCAATCTGGTCGAGGCCGCTGCGAGTGAAGCGTTTGCGGCTTCGCTTGCGGAGAAGTATCACGCAGCCACGGGCATCAAGCCGGATGTGTATGTCTGTGAGATTGGCGATGGGGCTGGTGTTGTGGCGTAGCTCATTTGTCATTCAGGAGCGGAGTTTTTTCGACGAGCACGCAACAAATGCTCGTCATCCTGAACGGAGTGAAGGACCCCTGTATTGGCCTTTGCATTTGTTCTTGTCTTTGTTACATAAAATTTGAGCTTCGGTGTCACGGTGGAAACCCATGTCTCAAAGTCGAGACATGGGGCGCCCAGATCTGTGCCGTACGGGACGAAATACAGAGGTCCTTCGCTGCGCTCAGGATGACGAGCATTGTGACGAGAACGATCGGGACTATCGCGTCAGCCGATAGTAGATCACCGGCGTCACGACCAGGCTGAGCGCAATCGACAGCAGCAGCCCGCCGATGACCGCGATGGCCAGCGGCTGCAGCATCTGCGAGCCGGCGCCAAGCGCGAAGGCCAGGGGAAGCATGCCTCCGATGGCCGCGATGGCGGTCATGACGATGGGGCGCAGGCGGCGCTGCGCGGCGTGCAGCATGGCCTGACGCGCGTCTCCGCCTTCGTGGCGCTGCTTCTCGTCGGCGTCGAGCAGCAGGATGCCGTTCTTCGCCACGATGCCGATGACCATGATGAGGCCCATGAAGCTCGCCACGTTGAAGTTCGTGCGCGTGACGCCGAGCGCGAAGATCACACCCGCAATCGAAAGCACGGAGCTGGTCAGGATCGCGATGGGCGCCGAGAAGTTGCGGAACTCCACCAGCAGCACGCCGAAGACCAGCGCCAGCGCGAGCACCAGCACGCGCGCCAGGTCGGCGAAGGACTTCTGTTGCTCCTGGTAGGTGCCGCCGTACTCCACGCGCACCGACGCGGGCAGTTGCAGCGCGGCGACCGCCGCCCGCACCTGCGTCATGGCGCCGCCCAGGTCCGAGCCTTCCAGGCGCCCGCTGACCAGCACGACCTGCTGCAGGTTCTCGCGGCGAATCTCGTTCTGCGGCGGTAGTTGCGCGACCTGCGCGAGCGACCCGAGCGTCGCGGTGTGGCCCGTGGACGAGTTGAAGACCGTGTTCTGGATCGCGTCGAGCGAGGCGCGGTTGGCCTCCGGCAGACGCACGCGGATCGTGTACGGGCGGCCGTTGACGATGAGCGGATCGGCGGTCGGCAGGCCGTCGAGGATCGCGGTCGCGTCCTCGGCGACCTCGGTCGGGGTGAAGCCGAGCCGGCCTGCAAGCACGGGGTCGATCTGGAAGTTCGTGGCCGGTCCGCTGAGCGTGTTGTCGATGCCGTTCTGCGTATCGGTGACGCCGGGAATCTTCTGGATCGCGGCCTGCACGCGCGGCGCCAGCTGTTGCAGCAGCTTCACGTCGTTCGAGAAGAGCTTGATCTGGATGGGCTCGGGCGAGTTCGAGAGGTCGCCGATCATGTCCTGCAGCACCTGCGTGAACTCGACGTCGAGCGCGGGTTCGCGCTGCTTGATCTTCGCCCGAACGTCGGCCATGACCTCGTCGATGGGGCGGTCGCGCTTGGTCTTCAGGCGCACGGTGAAGTCGCCGTAGTTGGCCTCGGTCACCGCCGCCAGACCCATCTGCAGACCGGTGCGGCGGCTGGTGATGGCAACTTCTGGCGTCTCCTGCAGGATGCGTTCGACATCTTGCAGGATGCGGTCGGTCTCGGCGAGCGACGTGCCGGCGGGCGTGAGGTAGTCGAGGATGAAGGCGCCCTCGTCCATCTCGGGCAGCAGGTCGGAGCCTAAGCTCTGGTAGGTGAGGAAGGCCCCGGCGACGAGCACGACGCAGACCAGCGCCAGGATGGCTGGGCGAGCGAGTGCGAAGGTCAGTGCGCGTTCGTGGACGTGGAGGACGCGGCGCATGAGCTTGCCGGGCTCGTGCGCCGCGGTATGGGCGGTACGAGACGCAGGTCCTTCGCTATCGCTCAGGATGACAGCTTCTTGGTTCGGGATGACAGCGTCTTCGTTGTTCTGATTGCGCAGCAGGAAGAGTGACAGCGCGGGCGTCCATGTGACGGCCAGCAGCAGCGAGGTGAGCAGCGCTGCGGTCATGGTGATGGCGAGCGCGCGGAAGAAGCTGCCCGTGACGCCCGTGACCGCGACGAGCGGCAGGAAGACGACGACCGGCGTGATGGTCGAGCCGACAAGCGGGACGGCGATCTCGCGCAGTGCCTTGCGCACGGCCTCCGTGCGGCTCTCGCCTGCATCGCGGTGCACGACGATATTCTCGACCACCACGATGGCGTCGTCGATGACGAGGCCGATCGCGGCGGCCAGACCGCCAAGCGTCATCAGGTTGAAGCTCTGGCCGATGATCCAGAGAAAGAGAATTGTAACCGCCACGGTTACAGGGATCACAAGGCCCGCGATCAGCGAGCTGGACCAGTCGCCGAGGAAGAAGAAGAGGATCGCGCAGGCGATGACGAGGCCGATCAGGATGGCGTCGCGCACGCTCGAGATGCTCTCGCGCACGAGCTCCGATTGATCGTAGAACGGTACGAGATGGACGCCTGCCGGCAACTTCGATTGCAACTGCTGGACCTGCGCGGCGACCGCGTCGGCGACCGCGACGGTGTTGCTCGAAGGCTGGCGCGCGATGTTCAGCAGCACCGAGGGCTTGCCGTTCGAGACCACGCGGGTGTAGATGGGCAGCGTCGCGGGCTTGACCTCGGCGAGGTCGGCGACGCGGATCGCCGCTCCGTTCGCGGTGGTCTTGACGACGAGGTTGCCGAGCTGCGCCGCATCGTGCGCCTGCGCGCCGATCAGTCCGAGGATGAGCTCGTGGTTGGCCTCATACAGGCCGGGCGAGTCGACGATGTTCGAGGCCTGCACGGCGTTGACGATGTCGAGCAGCGTGACGCCCGCGGTCTGCATCCGCGCGAGGTTCGGGACGATGTGATACTCGGGCGTCTGTCCGCCCTGCACCAGCACGGTGCTTACGCCGTCGACGCGGTTCAGCGGCGGCTTCAGGTCGTAGGTTGCGATCTCCCACAGCCGCGTCTGGCTGACGGTGTCCTTGCCCTTGTCGTCCGCGGTGAGCGCGTAGCCGAGGATGGGGAAGGTCGCGAAGGTGAGGCGATTGGTGGTGATGACGGCGCTGGCGGGCAGCGTCTGGCGCACCTTGCTCAGGGCCGCGTCGGCGAGCTGCAGCGTGTGGAACATGTCCACGTTCCAGTCGAAGAAGAGGCTGACCTCGGCCGAGCCGCGGCTGGTGGTGGAGCGCACGGTCTTCAGTCCGGGCACGGAGTTGACCGCGTCCTCGATCGGCTTGGTGATGGTCACCTGCATCTGCTCGACGGGCATGACGCCGTTGTCGACACCGATGACGACGCGGGGAAAGTTGGTGTCCGGAAAGACCGAGATCGGCACCTGAAACGCCGCATAGATGCCCGCCGCGGTGAGCACCATCAGGAAGAAGAAGATGGGCTTGGCCGCGTGCGACAGCCAGAAGCTGTCCTGTCTGGCCGTGCTCATTTCTCGTCTCCAGCGGCCTTCTTGTCGTCGGCCTCGGCGGGCGCCGTGCCGACCTTCACGCGGGTGTTGTCGTCGAGGCCATAGGCGCCGGTGGTCACGACGTAGTCCTGCGCGGTGACGCCGGTGAGGATCTGCACGGACTCCGGCGTCTCGATGCCGAGCGTGACGGGCTTCTTGTGCGCCGTGCCGTCGGCTGCGATGACGAGCACGGTCTTCGCGCCGTCCTGCCCGGTCTGGATGGCCTCGGCCGGCAGCGTCAGCGCATGGGCGACGGGGCGGCCGGTGATGGTCGCGTGGACGGGCGTGCCGGCCTTCAGCTTGCCGCCGGCGTTTTCGACGCGCAGCCAGACCTCGACGGTCGTGCTGCCGGGGTCGAGCGCGGGGCTGATGAGCGAGACCTTCGCGGGCACGGGCTCGTCGACGCCGGGGACGGCGATCTCCGCCGATGCGCCGACCGTGAGCTGCTGCGCCTGCATCTGCGAGACGTGCAGCTTGGCGAGCAGCGCGGACGCGTCCATGACCGTGATGACGGGCGTGCCGGCGGCTGCGGTCTCGCCTGCGAAGAGCGGCCGGTCGGTGACGACGCCCGAGAGGGGGCTGCGAATCTCGGTGTAGCTGAGCTGCGCCTGTGCGCCAAGGTACTTGCCCTTCGCCGATTCGAGCTGACCCTGTGCGGTCGCGAGCGCGGCCTTCTGGCTCACGTTCTGCAACGACTGCAGGTGCTGCTTCGCGATCTCGTACGCGGCCTGCGCCTGCACCAGCGTGGCCCTGGCGGTGTCGAGGTCGCGGCCCGGAATGGCGCCTTGCTCGAAGAGCTTCGCGCGGCTGGCGACGATGCTCTGGTTCAGATCGAGCGTGGCTTTGGCCTGGTCGAGATCGAGCTTCGCCTTGGTCGCGTCCTCGGGAACGGTCGCGCGGGTGGCGGTCTCGTAGCCGGCCTGCGCGGCGGTGTAGCTGCCCTTGTTGTCGAGCGCGGCGGCGCTCAGATCGCTGTTCTCAAGCGTGGCGAGTAGCTGGCCTGCCTTCACCTTGCTGCCGCGCTGCACGTAGAAACGCTTGACCGGCGCGGTGACCTTGGGCGAGATGGCCGCCTGCGCCAGCGGCGCGAGGGTCGCGTCGGCGGTGATCTCTTCGGAGATGTCGGCCTGCGTGGGGTGCGCGGCGGAGACGTAGACCTCGGGCTTGGGCGTCTCTTCGGCGGCTTTTTTGCAGCCTTGCGCAAAGACGCACAGGGCGAGCGCGGCTGCGAGCAAGGCAGTGTGCCGATGCAAGCGAGAAGCAGGTCCTTCGACTGCGGCCATCGCGGTGAGGCTGCGATGGCCTTCGCTCTGGATGACAGATTTGTGGTGGGTGCTAGAGGCGTTCGGCATCAGAGAGTTCCTGTCAGGAGCTGGAGGTTGGCGCGTGCGGTCTGGTAGCGGGTGCGGCCGTCCTGGCGGGCCAGCTCGGCGGCGGTCAGCGAGTTCTGTGCGTCGACCACCTCGAGCACGGTCGCTTCGCCGTCGGTGTAGCGCAGACGCGTCAGGCGCAGGCTTTCGCCGGCTGTCTGGACGCTCAGGTCCAGCGACGCGAGCTGGTCGCGCGCGGCCTCGGCCTCGGCGTAGCTCTCGTCAAGCTCCGCGATCAGCCGCCGCTGCGTGGCGGTGACCGTGACCTTCGCGGCGTCGCGCAGAATCTCGCTCTGCTTCACCTTGTGCGCGGTCGAAAGCCAGTCCCACACGGGAATGTCGATGGTCGCGGCGGCCGAGTAGCCGAGGTTGCGCACGCCGTCCTGTCCCTTGGTGGCGAACTGCTCGGCGTCGATACCGTAGGTGAAGTTCAGACCCAGATCGGGCAGGTAGGCCGCCTTCGCGGCGCGCACATCGAGCGAGGCGCCGCGCAGGCTGGCGAGCGCGCTCCGCAGCTCCGGGTTCAACTTGCCGGCGGCCGCTTCCACCTCATCGCGTGTGGCGAGCGCGGGCGGCGTGTCGGGCGCGCTCAGCGTGTAGGGCGAACGCGGATCGGGCAGCAGCAGCACGGCCAGCTCCAGCCGCGCCTTGTCCGCCGCGAGCTTCGCATCGGCCAGGTCGCGCTGGCGCTGTTGCTGTTGCAACTGAGCCTTCACCACATCGGCGTGCGCGGCTTCGCGAGCGTCCTCGCGCTTATCCGTCAGGCTGGTGAAGCCGTTCGCCTCATCCGCCGCACGCTCCGCGACGACCAGCTTTCGATCCGCCGCGACCGAGCCGTAGAAGAGCCCGACGACCGTGGCGGTCAGGCCACGCCGTGCGATCTCGAGCTCCGCCGCCGTGACAGCCGCCGCCGCATCCGCGCGGGAGACGGCGGTCAACTGCCGCAGTCCAAAGGTCTCGGAGACGACGGCCTGGCTCGCGTACTCATGCACGGCGTTGTTCGCGATGAAGCGCGGCGCCGACTGCGAGCCGGTCGATCCCGCCTGATTCGTGCCGCCATTGGGCTGCGTGTAGAGGATCTGGTTGTGGTACGTTGCGGATGGCAGCAGCGCGGCCGCGGCGATGCTTTTGTCCAGCCGCGCAACCCGCGCCGCAGCCGCTGCATTGGCAAAGGCCGGTTCATTGGCGCGCGCGAGGCTGATGGCCTCGTCGAGCGTGATGACGGGCGGCGTCGCCGGCGACTGCGCGTGCAGCGCTCCGGCGAGCGTAAGCAGCAGAAGCAGGGAGTGTGCGGTGCGTGCGGTAACCTGTTCTATCACAAGCTCCTATGCTCGCAAACCGTTCTTAAGCGGTGATGAAGAAGCCACGCGCCCGGCCAGGCCGGGGAGCTATCCGGGAAAGCGCACCGTCAAGGTCGTTCCGGCGGACGAACTCGCGATCGCGATCTCGCCCTGCACGCGGTCCACGATGGCCTTGCAGATGGCGAGTCCCAGGCCCGCGCCGCCCGTCTCGCGGCTGCGGCTGGCGTCGCCGCGAAAGAAGCGTTCGAAGACGTGCGGCAGAGCCTCCGGCGCGATGCCGTGGCCCTGGTCCGCGATGCGCAGGCCGGAGTGCGTGACCGTCGCGGTGATGGTCGTCTCGTTCGGGCTGTACTGGATCGCATTCAGCAGCAGGTTCGAGCAGATCAGCCGCAGCTCGTCGGCGTCCAGCGGCGCGGTCGAGAGTCTGTCTTCGATCTCCAGGCGCAGCGCGATCTCGCGCACCTCGGCGATCGGCTGCAACTGTTCCGCGACCTCGCGCAGCACCTTCACGACGCTGCACGTCCGCAGCGCGGGCAGGGGCTGCGCCGAGGCGCCGACGCGCGCCAGCGCCAGCATGCGCGCGACGATCTCCTCCATGCGCTCGCAGTCGCGCTCGCTGCGCAGCAGGCCCGCGCGATACTCCTCGGCCGTGCGCTCGCGCATGCTCAGCAACTGCAGCGAACTCTTGACCACGGCGGTCGCGGTCTTCAGCTCGTGGGCCGCGTCCGAGACGAAGCGCTCCTGTTGCGTGAAGGATGCCTCCAGCCCGGTCAGCGCGGCGCCCAGCGCCTTTGCCAGCGGCGCCAGCTCATCGGTCGCCATCACGCGGTCCGAGGGGTGGAACTCCCAGCTCGTGACCGAGACCCGCGTGGCCTGCGTCGCCAGCTCGTGCACGGGCGCCAGCTCGCGCGTCAGCAGCCACCACAGGATCAGTCCCGTCGCCAGCAGCAGCGCCAGGCTGGTGAGCGCGTAGAAGCTGACCGCCTCCGCGATCTCATGCCGTATGTGCGCTTCGGACGAGGCATAGGTGACATGCAGCAGGTGGGTCTGGCCGCCGCCCGTCGTGCCCGGATCGACCACGCGCACGCCGTCGTGGTGCAACACCATGTAGGTCTGGCGGTTCAGTTGAAACTCGGCGTAGCGGTCAGGCGCCAGCTCCGGCGGCACTTCGTCGCTCCAGCGCTCGGACCGCCCAAGCAAGGCGCCATGCTCGTCGCGCACCTCGTAGAGATCGGCCTTGGGCAGCGTCTTCTGGGTGCCGTCGAGCATCACTTTGGTGCTGACGTCGTCGGAGTCCTGCACCGCGCCGACCAGCGAATCCGCATGTCCGCGAATGGTGGCCTCGAGCGCGCGAAAGCGGATCCGCCGCTCATGCGCCAGCGCCAGCCCCGTCACCGCCAGCGCGCTGGCAAACTCCACCACCAGGACGATGGCGATCATGCGGCGCGAGATGGAGTGTCGCTTCATGCTCATCGCTTACGCGCCCGAGACCAGCCGATATCCGCGCCCGCGCATCGTCTCGATGCAGGAGCTTGACGAGCCCGCGTCCAGCTTGCGCCGCAGGTTCGAAAGATGCACCTCGATGACGTTCGAGTGGTGCTCCCAGTTGTAGTCGTAGAGGTGTTCGAGCAGCTCGCGCCGCGGGACCACGACACGAGGGCGGTGCATGAGATATGCCAGGATGCGGTACTCGGTGGGCGACAGATCGATCGCCACGCCCGCGCGATGAATGCTCTGTTCGAGCGTGTTCATTTCGATATCGGCGAAGCGCAGCACCGGGTGCGCGATGCCTTTGCCGCGACGGATGAGCGCCTTCACCCGCGCCAGCAGCTCGCCCAGGTCGAAGGGCTTGGCGAGATAGTCGTCCGCGCCCGCGTTCAACAGCTCGACGATGGACGCAGGCTCGGAGCGCGCGGTCAGAATCAGCACCGGCGTGCGGTCGCCCGTGGCGCGGATGCGCGTGACCACTCCGAGGCCGTCCAGCTTCGGCAGCATCAGGTCCAGCACGATGGCGTCGTAACAGAGGTTCGAGGCAAGATCGGCGCCTGTTTCGCCGTCTGGCGCATGGTCGACGGCGAAGCCTGGGCCATCGCGCAGGGCGGTGGCGACGTTTTCGGCAAGGCGGAGTTCGTCTTCTACGAGGAGGACACGCATGGTGGTCAGTATGACCCAGAAGAGGGTGGGAGCGATATGCGGAGGCGCAATTTATATCGTGATACGATACAAATGTGAACACTCGTCGAGAAACCTCCACCAACTCCGACCGCCTGCAGGCGCTGGCCGAGTTCCGCTACGTTCTGCGGCGGTTCCTGCACTTCAGCGAAAAGGCGGCCGCGCGCGTTGGCGTCGCGCCCCAGCAGCACCAGCTTCTGCTGCAGGTCGCGGGGCGGCCGGCGGGCGAGCCGGCGACGGTCGGCTACCTGGCCGAGCGGCTGAGCCTGCGTCACCACAGCGTGGTCGAGCTGAGCGACCGCTGTGTCGAGGCCGGGCTGCTGGTGCGCGAGCCGGACCCGCGCGACCGTCGCGCTGTGCTGCTGCGGTTGACGCCGGAGGGCCTGCGGATGCTCGAAGAGCTTTCGGACGACCACACGCGCGAGCTGCACGAGCTCGGTCCGCAGATGATCGAGGCGCTGGGAAGGCTGGTGAGGTGAGATGGAAATGGACGATCCGAAGCCCACATTTTTGAGGCGCCGCCTGCCGCTGGTGCATGCGGACTTCGCCGCGACCTATGCCCGGAGCCTGCATAAGTGGCTGCTCGTCGCGCCTCTCATCGGCGTGACGGTGGGGCTTGCGGTGACGCTGGTCGCGGTGGCGATTCTGCGGCTGACCTGGCCGGCGGTGCTGGGTTTCTATCTGGGCCATCACTGGGCGATTGTGCCGGGCGTGGCGGCTGGATGCGCGGTGGCGGGCCTCATCATGCAGTACCTGACGCCGGATGCGAACGAGCACTCGACCGAGGAGGTCATCCGGTCGTACCACGAGCATGGCGGCCGGATCGACGTGCGGCCGTTCCCGGCCAAGCTGCTGGCTGCGGTGGCGACCGTGGGCGCGGGCGGCAGCGCGGCGCTCGAAGGGCCGAGCATCTACGGCGGCGCGGCGCTGGGGTCGTGGCTCTGGACACGGCTTGAGCGGCTGCGCCGGTTCGAGCTGACCGCAAGAGACCGGCGCATCATGCTGATCTGCGGCGCCGCGGCGGGCATGTCGGCGGTGTTTCGGGCTCCGCTGACGGGCATCGTCTTTGCGCTCGAGATGCCGTACAAGGACGACCTGGCGCACGAGGCGCTGATGCCGTCGCTGATCGCGTCCGTCATCTCCTACCTCACGCTGGGCGCGTTCCTGGGCACGGATCCGCTCTTCAACTTCGCCAGCGCCGCCGGCTACACGATGCGCGACCTGCTGTGGTGCGCGCTGCTGGGTGGTCTGATCGGGCTGCTGGCGATGGCCTTCGTCATCACCTTCGGGCGCCTGCGCCGCGCGGTGGTGGCGTGCCGGGCGCCGCACTGGATGAAGCTGACGCTGGGCGGTCTGCTCACCGGGCTTTGCGGCGTGGCGTTCCTGCATCTCTATCCGGGCGACCTGATCCCGATCGGTCCGAACTACGGGGCAGTGGGGATGATTCTCAACACGCATCACAGCTCGTCGGAGCTGGTTGTATTCGGTGGGTTGAAGCTGGCGGCGACTGCGTTCACGCTGGGCGCGGGCGGGGTCAGCGCGATGTTCGTACCGCTCTTTCTCACTGGCGGCGGCCTGGGAGTCGCCTTCGCCCAGACCGTCGTCCGGACGGCCTCGGTCTCGCTCTACGCGGCGGTCGGCATGTCGTCGTTCCTCTCCGCTGCTTATAAGACGCCGCTGGCGGCGGTGGTCTTCGTGGCGGAGGCAACGGGCGGCCACGCATTCCTCGTTCCGGCGCTGATGGGCGCGGCAGTGGCGTACGCCGTTTCGGGAGATGCGTCCGTCTCAGGGGATCAGCGGGTGCGTGAACGGGCTGTCTAGCGCCAGCACTTTGGCGGATTCACGGGGGTTCAGCCCTGGGCTCCACGCTCTTCCGTCACAGGTCTCTTGAGCACAAAACACAATCCCGCGCCCACCACGGCCAGCCCGCCGATCAGCAGCAGACCGGCGGTGTAGTTGTGGGTCAGATCCTTCAACCGCCCGGTAACGTACGGGCCGGAGAAGCCGCCGATGCCGCCGACCATCGTGATGATCGCCACGCCGCCGGCCGCGGCCTGTCCACCGAGCACGCCGGTAGGCAGCGTCCAGAACGGGCCCATCAGCGACCAGTAGCCCATCGCGGCGAGCGTCATCGCGCAGAGCGCGGCCGCCAGCGATCCGGCATATGCCGCCCAGCCGAAGCCCGCGGCCGAGAGCAGCAGGCACAGCGCGATGTGGCCGCGCCGCTCGCCCGTGCGGTCGGAGTTCCAGCCGATCAGCACCGTGAAGATCGCGGCGGCAATGTACGGCACGGTCGCGTATTTCGCGATGGTGCTCGCGCCCGACGGATTCGAGGCGTGCAGGAAGCTGTTCAGCACCAGCGGCATCCACAGATTCACCGTGTAGACGCCGATCTGATCGAGGAAGAAGATGCCCGCCAGCACCCAGACCATCGGCGTCTTGAAGGCGTCGAGCAGGTGGTGCTTGTCGCTCGCGCCGCCTGCCTTGCGGTCCTGCTCCAGCTCGTTGTCGAGCCACTTCTTCTCGGGTTCGGAGAGCCACGGCGCGTCGTCCGGCCGGTCGCGGAGGACGAAGAGAACCGAGACGCCCATCAGGATCGTCGGCACGCCTTCGACGAGAAACAGCCACTGCCAGCCATGCAGGCCGGAGTGGCCTTCCAGCTTCAGCAGCGCGCTCGAAAGCGGCCCGCCGACGACGCCCGCGATCGAGGTCGCGGTCATGAACTTCGCCACCGCCCGCGCCCGCTCGCGCGAAGGGAACCAGTAGGTGAGGTAGAGGATCATGCCAGGAAAGAACCCCGCCTCGGACACACCCAGCAGGAACCGCAGCAGGTAGAAGCTATGCGCGCCCTTCACGGCCATCATGCAGGTCGCGATGATGCCCCAGGTGATCATGATGCGCGCGATCCAGATGCGTGGGCCTACCTTGCCCAGCAGCAGATTGCTGGGCAGGTCGAAGAGCGACGACCCGAGGAAGAAGATGCCCGCGCCCGTGCCGTAGACCGTGTCCGAGAGGTGCAGGTCGCGCTTCATCTCCAGCGCCGCAAAGCCGACGTTGACCCGGTCGAGGTAGGCGAGGATGTACAGGATGAAGATGTAGGGGATCAGCCGCCACGTGATACGGCGGTAGATGGCGGCTGCGTCGACGCTGTTTTCCTGGACAGTTTCCGGCATAGGAGTAATTTACTTGGCTTGCGTCCATTGGATGCGTTCTACTGCTGGGCATGACGCAACTTCTTCATTGGATACGTCAACTGCTCGCACTGACGATGATCCTTTTTTTCATGGCATGGATGTGGGCCGTGGGCGCGCAGTGGGTGCTGCGCTGGCGGGCGCAGCGGCTGCTGGCGGATGTGCGGACGCTGGAGGTGGGAACTCCGCCTGCCGATGCGGTGAATCACTTTCTCGGTCGTTGGAAGGTTGCGGGCAATGCCGAATGCAAGCCGAGGAGTTGCTTCTATGCGGTCGTTCTGGAGACGACGCTGCCTTCATGGGCTCGCTACGATGCGACACGATCCGGCTTGAGAAATCTGATTCCACATGCAGCGGTCGACCTCGGCCTGCGATCGTCCCTCGTGCGTGGAGGGTTCGCTATCGAAGATGGTGTCGTCGCGAGGGTCTATTTCGGGGAAGGGGTGGAGGGCGAGTCATCCGTCCATGGGCAGAGCCGGGAAATCTTTGCGGGATCGCAGGAGATTGCGGGATACGCGCCGCAGGGTGCACAGACTCTCTTGCCTTTACCCGATCATCGAAGAGTGCTCTCAACCAAGATGGGCCTTTTGGTAGAGTTCGATCCTGCACTCGATCCTTCGGCGAAACGGGCAGCGATGAACTTTCGGCTCGCCTGCATCACACAGTTCAAACCGTGCCTCCGTGAAGAGGAGATTCTTCCCGGAGCCGGGAAGTTGCTGGAGAAGCGGAAACCCGCAGGTGCCCCATGATCGCTGAGCCGTGGCGAAGCTATCGTGGGGTTATGCTCTGAACGGGGTCGCAGCAGCCAGAAGCAAAAGCAGATTCCCTGCGGGAATGACAAATAAGAGAGGCGACGGTTGGCCTGTCTTTGCTTCTAGGTAGGCCAAGGCTTCAGCCTTGGCGCTCAACCCCGGCAACAACGCGGGCGTTAGCCCCTGGGGTATGCTCTTGTCTCGAAACGATCACGACTCTTTGTCGAAAGAGCTATTCCTTCGCCGCTTCCACAGGTCGCTCCGGCGGCAGCACCTGCACCCTGCGGCCTTCCTTCCACGAGGCCCAGCCGGACACCAGCATGATCCCCAGGAACCCCGCGAATCCCAGCGCGATGCCGAGGGCCGCGAGCACGCCAACGACCGTCACCCAGATCGGCATGGCCTTCGTATCGAAGTTGATGAAGGCAGCCGTGACATCCCCGGCCAGCAGGACGAGCGACAGCACCAGCACGGTCAGGCTGGCGATCAGCCAGGGTTTGTAGGCTTTGCCGATGGGATCGCTCATGCGCTGGCCTGCTCGGTTGCCAGCAGTGCGCGCTTGCGTTCCACGCCCCAGCGATAGCCGGTCAGCGAGCCGTCGCGACCGATGACCCGGTGGCAGGGCACGACCACGGCGACAGGATTCGCCGCGCAGGCGCCAGCCACGGCGCGTACCGCGGTCGGTGTGCCGAGCGCGTTGGCGATCTCCGAGTAGGTGCGGGTCTCGCCGCGCGGGATGTTTTGCAACTCGCGCCAGACGCGCTGCTGAAAGGCCGTGGCGCGCACGTCCATCGGCAGCTCCAGCGCCTTGGGGCTTTCGCCGATCTGGCTCAGCACGGCGTCGACCGCGTACGAAAGCTCGCGGTCCATCTGCTTCAGCTCGGCCTTGGGGAAGGCGCCTTCGAGCCCGCCAATCAGGTCGAGCGCGGAGTCGCCAAAGGCGATCCAGCAGATGCCGCGGTCGGTCGCGCCGATCAGCAACTGCCCGAGCGGCGAGTCGGCGAGGGTGTAGCGAATCGTCTCGCCCAGGCCGCCGGCCTTCATCGCGCTGGGCGTCATGCCGAGCGACGCGCCCTCGTACAGGCGGCTCGACGAGCCGAAGCCAGCCTCATAGATCGCGTCGGTCACGCGGGTCTTCGGTTCGCGGACCTTTTCCTTGAACTTCGCGACGCGCTGCGCCTTGGCGTACTCGCGCGGGCTGACGCCGAGCACGCGCTTGAAGCCGCGCAGAATCGTCAGGGGCGCGACGCCGGTGGCCTTGGCGACGTCCTTCAGGCGCGTCCGCTCGTCGGAGTGGTCGGCGAGGAACTGCGTCACGGCCTCGATGGCCTTGATCTGCGGGTCGTCCTTCTTCGCGACGGAGTCCGGCTCGCAGCGCAGACAGGGCCGGTAACCGGCGGCCTGCGCCAGCTCCGGCGTGGGGAAGAAGGTGACGTTCTTGCGCTCGGGCCGGCGGCTGGGGCAGCTCGGCTTGCAGTAGATCTTGGTCGTCTTGACGGCGTAGAAGAACTGGCCGTCGGCGCGTGCGTCGCGCGCCAGCACCTGCTGCCAGGCTTTGCCGGCAAAGTGGCTGGGGACTTCGAGTTTTTTTGCGGGGTGTTGTGCGGTCATCGTCATACCCAGTATCTTCCTCTTCCGGTCGATGTGCCACACTCCGGATTTGGACTGGGAAGTCTAGGAGCCTATCTCCGGCAGAGGCACGGGAGCGCCCTCTTCATCCACCTCGAAGCTCTTCACATAAAAGTAATTCAGGTTCGCCGCGCCAAAGCTGGTCGTGATGGCGACGTCCGTGGCGTCGCGGCCGGTGGCCATCAGGGTGCGGCCCAGGCGACCGTCGTTGTGGCGTGCGTCCATATCCCACCACTGGTCGTCGAGGAAGACCTGGTACCACGCGCTGAAGTCGCCGGGGCTGCCGTTGCCGGGCCGGCGGATGTCGCCCAGATATCCCGTGACATAGCGTGCCGGGATGTTCATCGCGCGGGTCATCGTGATCGCCAGGTGCTGGAAGTCGCGGCAGACGCCGGTGCGTTCGGTGAAGACGTCCAGCGCGGTCTTCGTCGGACGCGCCTTGGCGTAGTCGAACTGAACGGCATTGTGGACCCAGTCGCGAATCCAGATGGCGCGCGCCCAACCGGGGCTGGTGTGGCCGAACATCTCGCCCGCGACCTGCGACAGCGTGTCGACGGGGCAGTAGCGGCTGCTCAGCAGGTAGGGCAGCACGTCCGTTGGCAGGTCTTCGATATTGTGCTGGATCGCCTCGGTCTTGATGAGGTCGCCGACCCCGCTGTTGTGGACCGTGCTGGACCCCGTAAGCCGCAGCCCGCCCTGCGGCGCGACGAACCGCGTACAGCGATTGCCGAAGCCGTCGTTGAACTCCTCGCCCATGATGTTGCGCGAGAAGTCCCAGCCGATGTGTTCGATGCGCAGATACTCCGGGCCCAGACGTGCGCGGTCGAGCGAAGGGTGCAGGCGAAGCATGGCGATGATAGCCGCGGGGTGCGGTATCTGAAACTCGATAGTGAACTCGGACCGGATCAGCATGGGCGTGAGCGGCTCCCTTTGGGGTCTCAGATTTTTATGGCTGGCTCCCCTAGAATGACACGAGCGGGCCTACGACGATACGCGCGCGGCCCCGCGGCGATGGAACGCATAGAGCATCGCGCCCAGCCCGCCGCAGACCGCTAGGCTGACGCCCGCGTCGGTCAGGTAGGCGCCCGTGACGCCGCGCCACGCGTAGCCGCGTCCGTCGACCAGTTGCATATAGATGATGGGCAGGTTCGAGGCCGAGGTCAGCAGGCCGTACTGCGTTGCGGCCAGCGGATTGTTGCGCCCGATCGTCTCGTAGCAGATGGCGACCGTGCCGGTGAAGGCGAGCGCCTGAAAGACGTTCTCCCCCGCCAGCGCCAGGCCGAAGGCCGTGGGGTTGCGCCCGAGCAGCAGCAGGCTCGCCGTGAAGATCGCGCCCGCGCAGCCGATGGCAAGGTACAGCGGACGCAGCGGCAGCAGCTTCGCCAGCGGGATGAAGAGCAGGCTGCCCACGATGCCGGCCACCGTCATGGCGGAGCCGCCGATCAGGTTCACGGTGCGCTCGTCCGCGTGGAAGTCCGCGCCCCAGCCGCCGAGCAGGTTCGTCAGGCAGAAGGACGCCGACGGCAGCAGGAAGAGCGCCAGCGCCAGCAGCGCCTCGCGCCGCCGCACGACCAGCCAGACCTCGCCGAAGAAGGCGCGGAAGCTCTCGCCGGCCAGCCGCCGGTCGGGTCCGGGCGCGGGCATCAGCAGGAAGATCGCCGTCGGCAGAAAGATGATCGCGCCCAGCGTGAAAGCCGCGACCGCCAGCGGCAGCGCGCGGACGAGCTCTCCGGCGAGGATCGTCATCAGGCCGTATCCGCCAAAGCCCGCGACGACCGACCATGAGCTCAACTGCGCCTCATCCTCCCGCCGGACGATCGTCGCCAGCCACCCGCCCAGCGCGTTCGCCGACAG
The DNA here is from genome assembly GCF_900188085.1 of Granulicella rosea. Lineage (GTDB taxonomy): Bacteria > Acidobacteriota > Terriglobia > Terriglobales > Acidobacteriaceae > Edaphobacter > Edaphobacter rosea. The sequence goes on along the minus strand of NZ_FZOU01000006.1, from coordinate 174,598 downwards.
GCTGCCCGCGGCGTAGCCCAGCATCATCAGCCACTCCACCAGCCGGACGTTCCCACGATTCAAAATCGTCAGGGCAAGGCAGACCGCCGAGACCGCCGCCAGCACCGTCGCATACCACCGCCGGCTGAAGCGCACATCCAGCACCGGCCCCAGCAGGAAGGTCCAGAAGCCAGGCGCAATCACCGCCGCCGTAATCACCCCGATCTGCGCGCCCGGCACATGCTGCGCCGCCAGCAACTGCGGCAGCGGCAGCGTCGTGAAGCCGGTGTACAGGCCGAAGGTGAGATTCGACATGCCCATCAGCCAGATGGGCGCGGTGCGGCTTCGGCTCATGCAGCGCTCTCCTTGCCGGGGTAACGATCGAAATGCGTCATCGACTGCGATTCAGCGCTTTCGCATCCGCACAAAATGCTCGTCATCTCGACCGGAGCGCAGCGGAGCGGAGAGACCTCCGCATTGCGTCTTTGCGGTTGCTTGTCCTTGTCTGAGGGCAGAAGAATCCATGGGTTGGAACCTGCTCAGTGTACACGGAGAAAAGCCCGGGCTTGCGCCCAGGCTTTGTCCTGCGAACAGCTCAATCCTTGTACGGATCGAACTCGTTCGCGCCCGCCATCGCCACGCCCAGCGGGGTGAGCGTGTGCAGCACGCGGATGGTGTCGCCGTGCGCCGCCAGCACCTCGGGCAGCCGCTTGTAGCAGTCCGGGCTCTCGTCCAGACCGCCTCCACGCAGGACGACGTTGGCCCGCTGCAGCCAGCCCTCCATCATCGCCGGCTTCACCAGACCCTCGCGCTTGACGGCCCCGGTCTTCTTGTCGAAGGTGCCGGTGGCCATCTTCCGGCCCAGCACACGGCCCGCGCCGTGGACCGTCGAGTACAGGCTCAGCTTCGACTCCGGCGTCTCGACGCCCTCCAGAATCACGCTGATCTCGCCCATCGTGCCGCCGACGAAGCCCCGCTGGCCGGGGAAGGCCGGCGTCGCGCCCTTCCGGCATACCCACATCTCCCGGCCGTTGTGCGTCTCCTGCCACGCGTAGTTGTGGTGGTTGTGCACCTCCTCGACGATGCTCGCGCCCAGCAGCTTCGCCACGCGGCTGCACACCCAGTCCCGGCCCGCGTAGGCATAGGTTCCGCCCAGCTGCATGGCGTGGATGTACTGCTGGCCGAGGTCGCTGGCCGTGTCAAAGAAGACCGGATCGACCATCATCCCGTCCGCCGCGCCCGCCGCCTTCAGGAACCACGTCGCGATGCCGTGGCCGAGACCACGCGAGCCGAAGTGCACCCCCACCCAGACGCGATCCTGCTCGTCCGCGAAGAGGTCGACGTAGTGGTTGCCGCTGCCGATCGTGCCGAGCTGCGCGTTCGCCTTATGCTTCAGCGGCTTGGCGGCTTCGGTCGCCCAGCCCTCGTGCTCGTCCGAAACGAAGGGCGAGTCGCTGTTGTTCTCACGGTTCTTCCGTCCAACGCCGAAGGAGAGCGTCGCCCAGATGTCGTCCATGATCTTGTGGATGTTCGCGCGGACCTCAGCAGCGGGAATATCCAGCCGCACTGCCTTGTTGCCGCAGGCGATGTCGAAGCCGACGGCGGTCGGGCTGATGCGGTTCTCGCTGGCGATGACCCCGCCGATCGGCACGCCGTAGCCGAGGTGCCCGTCGGCCATCAGGGCAAAGTAGTCTGCCGTGCGCGCACAGACCTTCGCCTGCGCCAGCGTGTTCTCTTCGTGCGTTCCCCATACCGGGATTTCGTCGATGTACTGCATGTTCGTGGTTCCTTTCTGGCGGCATGCCGGGGTTGAACCCCAGGGCTGAAGCCCTTTTCGTGCCGGGTTGGAGTTCATGGGGCTTAAGCCCCATGCTTCCACCCTTTAAAGAGCAATGGGTTCAAACACATGCGTGCGGCCGGGCTGTGTGCCTCGTCGGCGCGATTCGCGTTCGGGGCAAAAGAAAGAGCCTGGGCTGTCGCCCAGGCTCGATGTGCTGCGGATTTGACCTTCGGCTTATGCCGCGGGCTCCTCTGCTGCAATCTTGGTCTGTGCAACGGTCCAGTCGTTCGCGCCTACCTTGAAGCGGGCGAAGCGGCGGACGGAGATATTCTCACCGAGCTTGGCGACCTTGCTCGCGATGAGCTGCGAGATTGTCTGCGTCGCTTCCTTGATGAACGGCTGGTCGACGAGGCAGGTCTCCTCGTAGAACTTGCTCATCTTGCCCTCGAGGATCTTGCTCACGACGGCCTCCGGCTTGCCCTTCATCGCGGGCTGCGCGAGGAAGACGTCCTTCTCGCGGTCGAGCTCGGACTGCGGAACCTCGTCACGTGTGACGAAGCGCGGGTCGGTCGCGGCGATGTGCATCGCGATGTCGCGGAGCAGCTCCTGGAAGTCTTCGGTGCGGGCCACGAAGTCGGACTCGCAGTTCAGCTCGAGCAGCACGCCGATCTTGCCGCCGGCGTGGATGTACGTGCCGACCGCGCCCTCGTTCGTGGTGCGGCTGGCCTTCTTGGCGGCCGACGCCATGCCGCGCTTGCGCAGCACGACGAATGCGCCTTCCATGTCGCCCTTGGCTTCCTGGAGCGCCTTCAGGCAGTCGCCCATCGGGGCGCCGGACTTTTCGCGGAGTTCCTTGACGAGCTTGGCATCGATCTTCACAGCGGTTTCGGTAGACATTGGAATAGTCCTTTTCTCAAGTGCAGCTTACGCGGCTAGTGTTGCAGTTCGTGTGTCGCCGGAAAGAAACCTTCGGACGCAGAAAGAGCGTGGCGCCGTTTCGCCGGCATCCACGCTCTCTGGTGAGTTTCGTGGAGCTTAGGCGGTGGCTTCGGCGTGCACCGGCTCGGCTTCGAGCTCGGGCTCCGTCTCGGCGACTGGCGCCTTGCGGATGTTGCCACCCAGCACGGCTGCGAGGTCGATGTTCGCGTCGACATCCTCGATGGAGGCCTCGGCGGTTCCGGTCGACTCCTGCACCGGCTCGGCCGAGAGCTCTTCGCCCTCTTCGCCGATGAAGTGCGACTCGGTCGGGATGACCTGCACGTCGGCAGCCTCGGTCGCGAACGCACGCTCGGAGACCATCTGGACGCCCTCGGCGGCGGAATCGGCCATCTTCATGGTGAAGAGGCGGATGGCGCGCAGAGCATCGTCATTTCCTGGGATCACGTAATCGACGACAGTCGGGTCGCAGTTGGTGTCGACCACGGCGACGACCGGGATGCCGAGCTTGCGAGCCTCCGCAACCGCGATGGCCTCGTTGTTCGAGTCGATGACGAAGAGCGCATCCGGAAGACGCTTCATGCTCTTGATACCCGACAGGTTGGTCGAGAGGTGCTTGCGCTCGCGCTCCAGCTTGATGACTTCCTTCTTGGTCAGCAGCTCGTAGCGGCCATCGGTCGACATGTCGTCGAGCTCCTGCAGGCGCTTGACCGACTTCTGCACCGTCACCCAGTTGGTGAGCAGACCGCCCAGCCAGCGGCTGTTGATGTAGGGCATGCCGGCGCGGTTCGCCTCTTCGGCGACTGCATCCTGCGCCTGGCGCTTGGTGCCGACGAAGAGGATCAGCTTGCCGGTCGAGGTCAGATCGGTCACGAACTTTGAAGCCTCTTTGAACATCTTGAGGGTCTTCTGCAGGTCGATGATGTAGATACCGTTGCGCTCGCCGAAGATGTACTCCTTCATCTTCGGGTTCCAACGCTTGGTCTGGTGGCCGAAGTGTACGCCGGCTTCGAGCAGTTCCTTCATCGTAATGTTTGCCATGGTGAGGCTCCTGTTTATAGACCGGGCCAAAAGCGGCTGGTCTGGATTGATCCCTTGCGGTGACGCGTCGGGAGATTTGACTCCTTGCCACGAGAGATGACCCCGTGGGTGTTGCGATGGAGGAGATCAGGCGAACCCCCTGATCTCCTCCAGATGCATGGCACGTCCGAGCAGAGAACAGACAAAAGCAAAAGCCTTTGCTGAAGAGCTCGTACTAGCGCTTCGAGAACTGGAAGCGAGCGCGAGCGCCCTTCTGACCGTACTTCTTGCGCTCCTTGCCGCGCGAATCGCGGGTCGTGAGGCCTTCCGCCTTCAGCGCCTTGCGCAGCTCAGGGTTGAATTCCATGAGCGCGCGTGCGATGCCGAGCTTCACCGCGTCGGCCTGGCCCATGATGCCGCCGCCCTTGACGGTCGTCAGCACGTCGAAGGTCTCTTCGATGCCGGCGATGCCGAGCGAGCGCTTGGCTGCAACGCGCTGCTGCGGGGTGACGAAGTAGACGTCGACGTCCTTCTTGTTGACGGTGAAGTTGCCGCTGCCCGGGCGCAGGAAGACGCGCGCGATGGACGACTTGCGGCGGCCGGTGCCGTAATACTGAATAAGGTCTGCCATGATGCTCCTTCGATCTTGGTGGCCGGGGTGATGATCGTACCCCAGGGGCTAAAGCCCGAATTTGTTGGCTCCGTCGAGTCAGGGCTGAAGCCCTGACCTATCCAAAAGCGGAACTAAGCCTTCGCTGCCTTGGGCGCGTTGCTCGCGTGGATCTCGAGCGGCACGGGCTGCTGGGCGAGGTGCGGATGCTGTCCGCCCTTGTAGACCTTCAGCTTGGTGGCCATCTGGCGGCCGAGCTTGGACTTCGGCAGCATGCCCTTGATGGACTGCTCGACGATGGCCTCGGGACGGCGTGCAAGCAGCTTGATGAAGGACTCTTCGCGCAGACCGCCGGGGAAGCCGGTGTAGCGGCGATAGAGCTTCTGGTCGCTCTTCATGCCGGTCAGGACGATCTTCTCGGCATTGATCACGATGATGTGATCGCCCATATCGATGTATGGCGTGTAGAGCGGATTCAGCTTGCCGGCCAGAACGGAGGCGGCGACGGTCGAGATGCGGCCCAGCGTCTTGCCGGTGGCGTCGATGACGAACCACTTGCGCTGGATATCTTTGCCGCTCGGAATGGTGGTGGTGTTATTCAGATTCACTTCGTTTACTCCCTGGTTCTGCCGTCTTCAGTGTTCGGCGTGGTGCATGAAGAAGGTTCAACACTTGATCAAGCGCAAAAGGTACAGGGCGAACGGTGGATAAACCGTACGCAGGACGCGAGTTGTTGCCTGGCGGAGGGCATGGCGAACGAGCGAAACCCCACTCGCGCACAACGATGCCGAACAACCTGGATCTGCGCATTTGCCGGTAAGGCGGGAGAGTGGGTGCTTCGAGGGGTGTGGCTCGCCAAAACAAGCCCGCCCCGGGTGTATCCACAATCAGCAACCGATCCAAAGCGGCAATCGGTATCCCGCTGCTCTGACTGCCCTGGCCGCCGAAGTGAGAGGCACACGAAACCCAGGACGTGCAGACGCGAGACTGCGCGAGTCTCAAGAATAGCCAGAGCGGCGGGGAAAGTCAACGAATTCTCCGATATCTTCGACAGAAGTCAGCGGCATCTGATGAAATGGCTTCGTACGCCATGCGTACCCACGGAGGCTGCCGTGAATCGATCGATGCACCGTTGGACCGTATCCTCAGTCATCTGCGCCGCAATGTTCGCTTCGGCGAACGCCCAGCAGGCAAAGCCCACGCCGCCTACCTCGCCCCCGGCGGCTGTTGACGACGTCGATCTCGAACACGCCCAATCGCTCATCGGCCGAGCGCTCTTCCTCCGGAACTTCTACGCCGCGAACGAGCTTACCTTCGACGCCGAAGGCAAGGTCGCCGGGACGCCGAAGACCACCGACTGGACGCTCTCCGGCATGGACGTCCTCAAGGCCGAGCGGCGCGCGCCGGGGCGCATCGAGCTCGAAGGCGTCCGCGTCGCCATCCGCTATAACCAGGATCAGCACATCTTCGAGCGGCATCCGCAGAAGGACGACAAGCTCACCGTGCAGGTCGCCGACTCCAACCAGCCGAAGGCCTTCGACGCGGCGCTCGCGAAGATCTTTTCGACCGGCATCGACCCAGCGCTGCAGCGTTCGATGCCCGACTTCTGGGTCCACTACTTCACCCCCGCCGCGCCGTGGCCGCAGGACGAGCTGACCGGCAAGCCCATCTACAACACCGCCGCCGCCCCGCTCCCAGCGAGCGCTACGCCGGCCTCGCCCGAGAAGAAGGTCGAGCCCAGGCCGACGAACGAGTCCGAGCGCGACCATGTGAAGGGCACGATGCAGGTCCGCATGGTGGTCGATGAACAGGGCGCGCCGAAGCATGTGGCCGTATTCCTGCCCATCGGCTATGGGCTGGACGAGCGCACGGTCGAGGCCGTGAAGCAGTGGCGCTTCAAACCCGCGGTCAAGGATCAGAAGCCGGTTCCGGCGGGCGTGATCCTCAATCAGGGCTTCGACTTCGTGCCGCCGCCGCACCCCTAGCCACTCCGCAGGAATTCGGATAGATTCAAGCTGAAACCAGCTCAGCAGCCGAAAGACGGACCCGTGCCTGAACCGAAGACGATCGACGTAGCCTTCTGCGCGGACAGCCAGATGGAGGCTCCCCTGCATGTGGCCGCCTCGTCCGTGCTGCGCCATGTAGCCGAAGGCTGCACCGTGCGCTTTCACCTGCTGCTCACCGGCTTTTCGCAGGCCCAGCGGGACCACGTTCTCCGCACGTTCGACCACATCGGCAAGCCGTACGAGGTGCGCTTCCTGCCAGAGCCGCCTGCGGCGATGTTCGCCGGCCTGCGCCCCTTCCACGGCAACATGACGACGTATTACCGGCTCGCGTTGCCCGATCTCGTCGACGCCAGCCGTCTGCTGTACATCGACGCCGACACGGCGACCAGCATCGATGTCTCCGCGCTGCTGGCGCTGCCGCCGGACGGCAATCCGGCCGGCTTTGTCGAAGGCGGCGTCGTCAGCGACTACCCGGAGAAGGCCTTCTACGCCCGCGTCGGCCTGGCTCCCGACACCCCTGCCTTCAACGCCGGGGTGATGCTCTTCAATCTCGACACCTGGCGCGCCGAAGGCTGGACGAACCGGATCCTCGCGTTCTGCCGCACCTACCCGAACGACCTCTCCGCCGCCGACCAGACCGCCATGACCGCGACCTTCGCGGGGAAGTTCCAGCGCCTGCCCCCGGAGTTCAACATCGCGCTCTACCCCAGCAATCCTGTCCCGCAGATCGAGCAGACGCCCGGCATCTACCACTTCGTCGGCAGTCCGAAGCCCTGGGATCTCGGGGGCCGTGTTATCCATACGGCGGCCGGGTTCTACTTTCAATCGCTGGAGAGCACCACGATTCAGCACCGCGCCGGCTACCTGAAGCGCTCCCAGTGGTATCGCGCGTGGAGCGTTCGAGGCGGTTATGCGCGCGCGCTCAAGGGGCGCCTGCTTTCCTAATGCTCGAGTTGCGAAGGGCTCGGCTGCTGCCCGACCTTCGTGCGCAACTGTTTTGGAATCGTCTTGCGGTGGCGCAGATCCGGCTTGGTATGGATGGAGTCCTCCAACCGGTAGAGAATCAAGAGGTTGCGCTCCGGGTCGTCCATTGCCGGAAAGACCGCGACGCGCTCGACGTGGTAGAGAGGCGTCAGCGCGTCCATCTTGTCGTCGTCGATCTGGTTCCAGGCGACGTACCAGCCGGGCCGAAAGAGCTTCACCCGGTCGACCAGTTGCAGCGTGCCGAAGTCGTCGCAGATGCTGTGCAGGCCGGTCATCAGCGAGATGTCCGAGCCGCTGATGGAGAGCACCAGCGGATTGTGTTGCGGGTCCTTCCTGCGGTCCTGATCGATATAGCCGCGTATACCCTCCGCGGCCTGCACCAGCGTATACTCCGGCCGGCGGATATAGCCGAGCGTCGCCCGGGCATCCGTCAGCGCGACGGTTGCGAGGCATACCCCGCAGACCGCGGCCAGCGGCCATGGACGGCGGAACCGGGGCAGCGCTGCCTGCTCCAGCACATAAGGAACCAGCAGGATCAGCGGCACGGCGACCACCAGGTAGTACCGTGGCTGCAGGTTGTCGTGGTAGGCGAGAAACGCCACATACCCGGCCGCCCAAAGCATCAGCGTCGGAATCAGCGGCAGTTCGCGCATCCGTTTGAAGCTCGCCGCCGCTACCGCGACCGAGAGCAAAGCCAGTGGAAACAGCAGCTTGCCCATCCACATGCCGTCGCGCACGGTGTCGCGCAGTACGGACGCGGCGTTCTCCCGCGTAATGCCGGTGTAGGCATTCGCGGAGAAGAGATAGCGGTAGTCCAGCAGGTAGTGCGGTCTCACCAGCAGCAGAAAGTACGCGCCCCAGATCGCCCCGGCCACCGCCGCAGCCGGCAAGGCCACGCGCAGAAACGGGCGCCAGCCATATCCCACGGCGGCGAAGAGCAGCCAGGCGATCGACGGCATCAGGAAGACGGCGGTCGTCTTGGTCAGAATCATCGCCGGCGCCAGCAGGCCGAGCGCCGCGACGACCAGCCAGAGCCGCCGGCCCTCGATCGCCGGCGAGGCCGCGCCGGCTGCTAGCAGCGTCAGTAACCCCAGCAGAATCAGCAGTGGCTCGAGGATCGCCAGCCGCGTGAAGACGTAGCAGAACGGGCTGACGGCGAGCAGCAGCACCGCGACCGCAGGCGCCAGAGCCTGCGGCGAGCTCCAGCGGCGCAGCAGCAGCCAGGAGACCACGAGGATGCCGCCGAAGACCGTCACCGTCAGAGCGCGCGCCGCCGTCAGGCTGACGCCGGTGAAGTGAAAGAGCAGGCCCTCCAGAAACGGCCAGACCGGCAGCGCCGCCGCCGGGTTGAAGTCGCCCGCGACATACCAGTGTCCAAGCTGAAAGTGCCGGATCGCGGCGTCTCCGTACCATCCCTCGTCGGTGTACTTCGACCAGTCCATCCACGGCGAGTTGTTCGGAAAGTCAGCCGTCGGATGGACGTAGTGGAGTGCAAAAAAAACCGCCGCCGCCAGCAGCAGGAGCGTCTGGAGGGCGCGGACGAGCGGGTTGGGCAAGGGCTTATCCAGGGGCACGGAGCGGGGCCAGGGTGAGGGCTGCGGGATTATCCCTCCTGCGGCGTTGCACGTACGGCCGGGGCAGCGCCAGACCGGGCACGCAGGAAGAGAGATACCAGGAATGGAATCGCATAGGCGCAGAGGTAAGCCGCGCCGATCAGGGCGGGTCCGTTTCGCTCCACGACCATCATGGAGCCGGTCAGCATCCCTTCCGGAGCGACGTGAGCAAAGAGCAGGATGATAAAAAGGCCCCACGGCGAACGGCGAACATCGCCGCAAACCAGATCGCAGAAGAGGAAGTCGAAGAGCCACACGGCGGGCGCCACCAGAAAGACGCCCAGCCAGCCAGCCATGTGGTAAGCCTCCGACGAGGGCGTGAACGAGACGCCGGTCGTCGCATCCCGGTCGTCGATCATGCCGCCGATCTCATGCGCATAGAGGTTGCCCCAGTAAAACTCGGGTCTGTTCGGCCAGAAAATGTGCGGGATGGCGCCCGCAAGCGTGGTCCAGATGGGCAGCAGGCCATAGCTGCTTTTGCCTCGTTCCGTGGCGTCGATCAGCAGATCGTCCGCGCTGATCATCTGCAGGCGTTCGATGAGACCCTGGTTGGAGTTGAAATAGCTGGTCGATTCGAACTGTCTTGAAAACTGTTCGATGGCCTCATTCTGCTGTCGCACGCGGCCCAGGTCGGAGAGCAGCGTCACAGCTTGCCCGGCGTTGTATTCGAACTGGCTGAGACTGACGTTCGTTTCGAGGCTCTTGAATCCACGGCCGTACTGGGAGTATGGCGTCAGGTATGTCGCCATCAGATAGACGACGACCGCCGCCCCGGCAATCTGCCCAAGGCTGACACGAAGACGCATGGAACAGGCTGCCACGAGATAACAGAGGAACGGCGTGAAGATGCCTTCCTTCGAGAAATTGATGAGGCCGAAGACGAAGTAGAACCCCCCGGCGATCAGGACCGGCGCGTTGACGCTGCGCTGTCCGCCAGACCTCTCGATCTCATGCCTCACCCCCAGGATGATTGCCAGCGGTATCCAGTTGTTCGCCTGCTGCAGCGAGCTGATCAGGCTGCCGTCCGTATGTGGAACGATATAGGTCAGGAGTGTGATCGCCATGCCGAATACGACGCATATCGCGACCACGGCGGAGGTATGCCTCTCCGGCAGCAGGCCTTCCAGCAGAGCCTTGCGCGGTCGTAACTTCGTGCTGAAATAAACGGCGACAAACATCGAGACAATGCCGCCGAGAAAGACGCCAACCGTGACATGCGGGCTGCGAAGGTTGGTGTCCGCCGCCTCACCGAGCCACGCCTTCCAGGTCCAGCCCAGAATGCAGCCCAGCATGGCGTAGGCGAAGACGTATCCCCCGGTAGGGCGGGTAAAACCGCCAGCCATATTGAAGGTCAGCGTCGCGATCACTATGAAAGAAAAGACGCATATGCTGTAATAGGTTTCGGTTCCCTGCATCTGCTCCAGCACGAAGAGAATTGCAGCGTAAATGGCCGCGATCTTGAGTGGAATTCGTTCTGGGAAAGGAAGCCGCATGGAGTGGCTTTATTCTACCTTGGGCTGCTCAAGCGCTCTTCCATGACTCGTTCGTCCATCGTCGTGGCTTGTATGCTTCGTCGTCTTTGTGATTCTTCGTTCTCCAGGAGCGCCTCAGTCCATGCCAGATCGCTCGCCCAGATCTGCCCCCCCAGTCCAGCCGATTGCAAGACCCGAGCCTTCTATCCGGGTCGTCGTCGTGATTCTTATCGCGGCGGTGATCTTTCTTGAGTTCTGGGTATACAGCCTTCAACTGCATCAGAATCCGCGTTTCTTTCTGGACATACTGCAGGGGATTGCCGATGCGCCGGCCCAATATCGCATTGGGGTCGTCTTTGCCGCCGACTGGCTGGCGCGGCACACCCATCAGGCGATACACCACACGCTCGTGCTGATCGACTTCTGCTCGGCGCTTGCCATGACAGGGGCTTTGACCACGCTCCTGTTTCGTTCGCCCGTCTATCGGCGAGCGGAGCGGGTCGCACAGTGGTTCGGCGGAGCGGTCTTCTGCCTGCTGACGCTGAATTATCTGCTTTGGCTTACCTGGTACGTCCGGCCCGAGACGCTCACGAGCGCCGCATTGCTCTCCCTGACTCTGCTGCTGCTCTCCATCCCCATGCCCGGCGGAGCCGTCCTCTCACGTTCGCTCGGCATCGCCGGAATGATTGGACTCTCGGCCGTGGCGGGCATCGTCCGGGCAGACCTGCAGGCTACCCTGCATGCGGGCGTCTGTCTGATTTGCCTGCTTGGCCCTGGACGCGGCTTCGCTCTGCCGCGCTGGCTTCAGTTCGGCGCGAGCGCGCTGTCGTTGCTCGTCGCCTGCGCGTGCCAGTACTACATGATGCACGTCCGATACCCGCATGCGACTTACGGCAGTTCGCCGGTCTTGATGCTGTTCAGCAATCTTCGGGGGCCGCTCCCGTGGGTCGTACCCGCACTCGCCCTGTTCCCCTGGTTCTGGACCACCTTCACGGTCTTACGGGGACGGTTCCGCCCGGAAGGCCCCGCACTGAGCGCACTGGCAGGTTCGCTGCTCTTCTTCTGCATGTGGATGACGGTCGGACGCTTCGATGAGGTACGCATCTTTCTTCCCTACGCGCTGACCCTGATGCCGCTCACGGTCACGGTCGCCATGACCCGGCTGATCCAGCCAGACTTGGATTCCAGGGTGGAGTGAACCCCGCGGGCCGGCGTCGCGTTGACTTGACCGGCGCCGGGAGCTATGCTCCGCAATGAACGGTCTGCGGGCAGTATCCAGAGTCGATTCCCGCCGGCCGCATGAGACCCCCTTGGGCACGGAGCGGACCGGAACCTCCCCTCGGAGGCCCGGATCAACAGCGATGGAACGATTCGGCGAAGCGTTACGCAGCGAGCGGGAGCAGCGTGGAGTGACGCTGGAGGAGATCTGCGCCACCACCCGCGTCGCCATGCGCCACCTCGAAAACCTCGAGGCCGACCAGTACGGACAGCTTCCAGGAGGCGTCTTCCGCAAAGGCATCGCACGCAACTATATCCATGCGCTGGGGCTCGAAGAGGGCCCTTGGATCGAGCGCTTCGAGGCCAACCTGCGCAGCCAGGGCATCGGCACCGAGACCGAGGGCGACCTGACCCAGTTCGCCCAGAACGTGAAGCGCAGCCGCGGCACGACCGAACGCGGCATGGGTATGCGCTGGCTGGGCGTTGCCCTCCTGCTGGCGCTGGTCGGCGGCGGAGCGTGGGCGGCCTGGAAGTATGTGCTGCATGCGCGCGTTCATTTCTAAGCCTTCCGGGCTGTCGCGAAGTCATAGAAAATGCAGGTCCTTCGCTTCGCTCAGGATGACAGGCTCTAGGGGCGGTTTGACCAGACCCGCCCCACAACCTTGTCATCCTGAGCGAAGCGTAGCGCAGCCGAAGGATCTGCTGTTCGCCCGGAGCGGCGACAAATCCCAGCGTCTTCCAGCGGACGAAACTTTGCACCCCGCTCACACATGCGTAAAATATGAAGGTTGTCCGCCGCATTTCGGCTGGGCACGGATTAGAGGAGATTCTTTTGGCGAAACGCGACCGTTTTCTGTTTACGAGTGAGTCTGTTACCGAAGGGCATCCCGACAAGATTGCCGATCAGATCTCCGATTCGATTCTCGACGCCTGCCTGGCGCAGGACCCTTTTAGCCGTGTCGCCTGCGAGACCCTGACCTGCACCGGCCTCGTCGTCGTCGCCGGCGAGATCACCACCAAGGCCTACGTCGACTTCCAGACCATCGTCCGCAACACGGTCAAAGAGATCGGTTACGACGACGCCCTGAAGGGCTTCGACTCGACCACCTGCGCGGTGATCTCGAGCATCAACAGCCAGTCGCCCGACATCGCGCAGGGTGTGGACACCGGCGGCGCCGGCGACCAGGGCATGATGTTCGGCTACGCGACCAACGAGACGCCCGAGCTCATGCCGACGCCGATCTCGCTCGCGCACAAGCTGTCGTTCCGCCTGTCGGAGGTTCGCAAGTCCGGCCTGATGCCGTATCTGCGTCCCGACGGCAAGAGCCAGGTGACGGTCGAGTACGACGAGAACCACAAGCCGGTCCGCGTCGACGCCATCGTCATCTCGACCCAGCACGCCGAGTTCGCCGACCGCGACAAGAACAGCACCCTGACCAACGAACAGTTGCACGCCGACATCCTGAAGAACGTCATCCAGGCCGTCATTCCGGCGCAGCTGCTGGACGAGAACACCAAGTACCACATCAACCCGACCGGCCGCTTCGTCATCGGCGGACCGATGGGCGACTCCGGCCTGACCGGCCGCAAGATCATCGTCGACACCTATGGCGGCATGGGCCGTCACGGCGGCGGAGCGTTCTCGGGCAAGGATGCGACCAAGGTCGACCGTTCGGCGGCGTACATGGCGCGCTACATCGCGAAGAACATCGTCGCCGCGGGTCTGGCCGACCGCTGCGAGGTGCAGCTTGCCTACGCGATCGGCGTGGTCGAGCCGGTCTCGGTCCGCGTCGACACCTTCGGCACGGGCACGCTGCCGGAAGGTCAGCTTACGGAGCTGGTCCGCGCAAACTTCAAGCTGACGCCCAAGGGCATCATCGAGAGCCTGGACCTGCGCCGTCCGATCTTCAAGCAGACCGCCGCCTACGGCCACTTCGGCCGCTCGGGCGAGGCCTTCACGTGGGAGGCGACCGACAAGGCCGCAGCCCTGAAGGCCGGCGCGCCGGAGCTCGTCGCAGCCAAGTAACTCAACCCTGTCCAAAGCAAAAGGGCGAGCCAATGCGGCTCGCCCTTTTGTTTGCCGGTGGAACGAGGATCGCCGCCAACATGAAGAAAAAAGCAGGTCCTTCGCTCCGCTCAGGATGACAGGCATTGTGGGCAGTGTCGACGACAGGCATTCGGGCGAAGTCTTTGAGTTTCCATCGCGACGTTGTCATCCTGAGCGAAGCGAAGGACCTGCTTTGGCTCTTGTCGTTGTCTGTTGTTGCTTGAGACCAGGCGCCATCGTTTACGGCTACCGCTGCAACACCGCATTCGCCGCGCCGGTCACCGGCAGGGCGAGCATGATGCGGATCAGCTCGCTCTGCCGGCGCGCGCCGGTCTTGGCGAGGATACGCTTCACGTGGAAGCGTGTACTGTCGAGCGTCAGGCCCAGACGCAGGGAGGCCTCGCGCACGTCCAGGCCTTCGAGCAGCAGGTCGGCGACGCGGGCCTCGGACGGGGTCAGACGGTAGAGCAGACGCATCAGCGCGGTGCGTGGCTGGGTCTCGCGCACCGGGTCGCCGACAAAGAGCAGCGCGCCCAGTTTTGCGGACTGGCCGGGCAGCGTGCCGGCGAAGGGGGAGATGGTGACCGCGAGCGGAGGCTTCCCGCCGCTACGGTGGATTGCCACCGAGCCGCCGGCGGAGGGTATCGGCGCCAGCACGTCGGCAAGCAGACCGTGCAGCGCGTGGTGATCCTCCGTACGGGTGCAGGAGAGCCGGCCGTGCGTGGCCAGGAGTCCGTCGCCCGCCTGCAGCAGCGCGTGGGCCTGCCGGTTGCAGAGGATGATCCGGGCCGCGGAATCGACGCCCAGGACGGCGTGTTCGTGCGCTTCAAGCGCGGACTCCAGACCCAGCTTTGCGGACTCCGTCATCGCCAGCCGGTGATAGAGCGTGATGGCGCGTTGCAGATGCGGTCGCAGGGTGCGGGCCACCACATCCGCTTCGGGGGTGAAAGACCCATGCACCTTCGCGCGCTGGCAACTGATGACGGCCGCCGGCGCGCCCGGCAGATCGACCTGCAGGCCGAGGCTGTAATGCATCTTGTTGGGACGAAAGAAGTCGTTGTAGAACTCGGTCCGCTCGAACTCCGCCATCGGCATCGAGTGTTCGCTGTACCAGACGTCGTCGCCGGTGTAGATCCTCGCGCCGGCCGCGTAGATGGGGTTGATGCTGGCGTAGTAGTCGGCGTAGACGGCCCATACGTCGTCTGAGGTGTTCTGGAGCGCGACGAGGTCGGGTACCTGCGCACCGGGCGAGCCGGCGTACATCGCGATGGACTCGCCGCCGATGAGTTCGGCGAACTGACCCATGACGTATCCCCACAGCTCGGGTTTTTCTACCGCCTCATAAATGGTGTCGATGAGGCCGAGCATGCGCGCGCTGCCGCCGAACGCCTGCTCAGGATGATTGAACATTGGCCCAGGGTCCCCTTGCTACACCTAAAAAGCGGATCGATGCGGAAAGATTACCAGCAACCGAAAATTCTTACCACTCACTTTGGTAACAAGCGCACGAAAGGGAGGCCGAAGCCTCCCCTTCCGCGTCTTGCGCGATCGCTACCTGCTTGCCAGCATCAACATACGGGCGAAGCCCTCGTCGAAGGCCTTCTTGTTCGCCTGCCACATTGCTTTGCTTTCGGGCGTCGCGTCGACGGCGAGCGGCGCCTGTCCGGCGCGCATGAAGCCGTGGCCCGCGCCCTCGTAGCTCACCGGCTCGTAGGTCTTGCCCGCGGCCTTCATGTCGAGGACGGTCTGGGGCACGGTCGCGCCGATGCGCGCGTCGTTGCCCGCGTAGAAGCCGTAGACCGAGGCGTTGATCGACTTCATCTTTTCGACCGGCGGCGGCGGGCCGTAGAAGACGAAGGCAGTCGTCAGGTCCGGCCGCTGGGTCGCGAAGAGGAAGCTCTTGCCGCCGCCCCAGCAGAAGCCGACCGACATCAGCTTGCCGTTCGACGAGGGCAGCGCCTTGCCGTAGTCGGCGACCGCGTTCAGGTCGGCGTTGACGACATCCTTGTCCAGCGCGGAGACGGCCTTGGTGACGGCGTCCTGTCCGGCGAACGCGTCCGTGCCGCCGCCGTTCGGGCCGATGCCCGAGAGCAGGTCCGGCGCGACGACAATGTAGCCCTTGGCGGCGATCTCGTCGGCCATCAGCTTGGCCCAGTCGGAGAGCCCGAAGATTTCGTGGATGAGCACGATCACCGGCGCCTTGCCCTTGACCTCGGGGTAGACGACGAAGGTGGAGATGGTGCGACCGTCGACCTTGACCGGCACATACTCGTGGTGGCGCGAGCTTTTCTCAAGCGCGGCCTTCGCCCAGTCCTGCGCGCGGGCGGGTGCGGCGGAGACGGCGAGCACGGCAAGGACGGTCAGGGCGGAGAAGATGCGCTGGATGCGGTTCATGCCTGCGAGTCTACGCGGTCCGGGCGGGCGGCGGCAACACCTCGGTTGTATCGACCAAAGTTTGGGCCAGTAGAAGTCGTGGTTCGATCGGTCTACGTCCCACCCTTCGCTCACAGTGCGAGCGAAGAATGGGGCGCCCCAACGGTAGAGGTTCTTCAGCCCCGGTTGGAGTCGATCAGCGAGCCGATGATCCCGCCAACCACGCCTGTCGTAACATTTTCCCTGCGGCGTTCGCTGGGTGCGTATTCGAGGATCTGGTGGGCGAGGCGCGAGATCGGCAGGGTCTGGAGCCACACGCGGCCCGGTCCGGTCAGCACGGCGAGGAAGATGCCGTCGCCGCCGAAGATCATGTTCTTGATGCCCGGAACGGTCGTGATCTGGAACGAGACGCAGCCCTGAAACGCGCCGACATGGCCGGGATGCACGCGAAGCTGCTCGCCAGGACGTAGATCCTTGACGATCACCTCGCCCGAGAGTTCGAGCCAAGCCGTGCCGTGGCCCGAGACCTTCTGCAGCAGGAAACCGTCGCCGCCGAAGATGCCAGCGCCCAGCGACTGCTGGAAGCCGACGCCGAGCTGCACGTTTTCGGTCGCGCACAGGAAGCCGTGGCGATGGATCATATAGTCCATGCCGCCCAGCTCGATGGGGACGATATGGCCGGGCACCTTGGTTGCGAAGGCGATCTCGCCGACCTGGCCGTAGGCGCGGTACTCGGTCATGAAGAGGGTGCCGCCGCCGGCGACGCGTTTGATGATGCCGAGCAGCCCGCCGCCCCCGCCCATCTGGGTGTGGGTCGTCATCTGGATGGAGCTGGTCATCCAGCTCAGCTCGCCGGCCTCGGAGATGACGGCTTCGTTCGGCTGCAGCAGTACTTCGAGGACGGGCATCGTGGTTCCGAGAATCCGGCTTTGCATGAACTTCCTCCGCGCGCTGTTTCAACGACAGCTTACACCTGTATTTACGGGCGGCGGTGAGGAAAGGTTCCGCTTAGGCTCGCGGCACGGCAGGTGGAAGCATGGGGCTTCAGCCCCGGCTCTTCTTCCGCATCGGCGGAGTGCCCAGGGCTGAAGCCACATGCTTCCACCTGAAAGGCCGATGCGGTTTCCGATGACGACGAGCTGGCTGGCGAGTGGACTCGGGGGCTGGTTCCATAGGAGCGACAGCCTCCCTGTCAGTTCGAAGCGCGGCCAACTGGGCCTGACGGATAAGGCAGCGCGGCTTTTTTGGCGGAGCAGACGTTCTTGCAGGTATGCATCACGCCATCCCCGATCCGGTCATCAGCAGCGAGTGCAGCGTGACATCCTCGAGGAAGTTCAGCTCCAGCCGGATGCACACGACCTGGTTCGGTTCGCCGGCGCGGTCGACGTGCTGGCGGCAGGTGCAGAGGTCGGTCAGGGTGGCGTGCGCGATGCGCGTCAGTTCGATGCCGGAGGCGACCAGCGAGCTGTAGAGCTCCATGATGCTGCGCAGTTGAATCTCCAGCTTGAACTCCATCGTGCTGGCCGAGGTCGTCTTGCGGTCGAGCACCCAGCCGCCGCAGTGCGTGAACGCCTTGGTAAGGATAGGCAGAACGCCCTGCCGGTCTTCGTAGCTATATCCGTGGAGATCGTGTGTATTCATGTTGGTCCGCTCCGCATCGGCTTGTTGGTTTCTGCCGTCAAACTCTTCATCGGTATAGGGTTGCGATGCCGGCATGGTGTCCGAAACCGGTTGTCATGTGACCTTGGTGCACGTTTTCGGTGGAACGGCATATCGTGAGGTAAAGACGTAAAACGGGACAGTGGAGGGAACAGCATGGTTGTCGGCATCGGTACGGATCTGACCGAGATCACCCGCATCGAGAAAAGCCTGGAGCGCTTTGGGGAACGCTTTCTCCAACGCATCTTCACCGCCGGGGAGATCGAGTACTGCCAGCGGAAGAAGGGCTCGGCGGAGAGCTTCGCGGCGCGATTCGCGGCCAAGGAGGCCGGGGCGAAGGCGCTGGGTACGGGCATCGCGCGCGGCGTCTCGTGGCAGGAGATCGAGGTGCGCCGCCTGCCGGGGCAGCGTCCGACGCTGCATCTGAGCGGACGCGCGGCCGAGCGGGCGGCGAAGATGGGCGTGACGAACATCTCGCTCAGCCTGACGCACAGCCGCGAGCTGGCGATGGCGGTGGTCGTGATGGAGTCCGGCGGCTGAAACCGTTCGCCTCCGCGGCGCATCCATTCCTGTGGAAGCCCCTTGAGTTTCAACACACGAAACGCGGACGGGCGTGTTGTATTCTCAGAGGTATCGAGCGTCAGAGAGTCGGGACCAAAGCCGTTCAGCGCGGCGCCAAGGAGATCTATGCCCAGCCAGCAGGAGGTACGGTGGTCGCAACTGAAGGTCGGGGTGATCGTGATGGTCTCGGCCGTGATCCTGGTCTCGCTGCTGTTTTTGATGACCTCCGCCTCGGGCCTGGGGCTGTTCTCAAAGAAGCTGACCGTGATGGTCTACTTTGAGAACGCAGGCGGCCTGAAGGAGGGCGGCGGGGTGAATCTTCAGGGCGTCACGATCGGTTCGGTCAAGAGCGTCGCCATCGTCTCCGACCCGGCGCGGAAGCTGACGCCGGTGCGCGTAGTGCTGAAGATCGACGGCCGCTACTCGCCGGACCTGCGGCAGGATTCGAAGGCGTCGCTGACCACGGTCGGCGTGCTGGGCGATACGGTGATCGACATCAACAGCCAGACGGCGATCGGCGCGCCGCTGCGCGATGGCGACGAGCTGCACACCTCGCAGAATCCGAGCATCTCGGACGTGGTGAAGGCGAGCCAGGGCACGGTCGAGAGTCTGAACGTGATTCTCGCCAAGCTGAACGCCACCGTCGACGATCTGCAGAAGGGCAAGGGCACGGTCGGCCAGCTTATCTCGAACCCGGAGCTCTACAACAAGCTCACGGCGACGGTCGACCAGTTGAACATGCTCGAGAAGAACCTGAACAACGGTCGCGGCTCGGTGGGCAAGTTCCTGACCGACGACTCGGTCTACAACAAGCTGAACGACGCGGCGACCCGGATGGACAATATCGCCGTCTCGCTCGACAAGGGCAACGGCTCGGCGGGTAAGTTGTTGAAGGATGAGACGCTTTACAACAACCTGAACACCACGCTGACTCACGCCAATACCCTGATGACCCAGGTCGAAAAGGGGCAGGGCGCGGTCGGCATGCTGATCAACGACCCGGTCTTCGCGCAGAAGTTGAAGGATACGGTCGACGAGACGCACCTGCTGCTGGCCGGCGTCCGCACAGGCAAGGGAACGCTGGGCAAGCTCGCGACCGACGATCAGGCGTACGTGAACCTGAACCACCTGCTGACCGAGACCAGCGGGCTGATGACGACGATCCGGCAGGATCCGAAGAAGTATCTGACGATCCACGTGAAGATTTTTTAGCTCCAACGGCTAACCCAATCGTTCCGACGAACGGCGTTTTGTTATGGGCACGGCTTCAGCCGTGCCACCTCGCCGACAGTCAAGCGCGGCTTTAGCCGCTGAGGTGTTCCTTTTTTGCGTGTCGGCGGCGGGTGCTTTTGTCTCGCGGATTTGCGGCAGCAAGAGCGTACCTCAGCGGCTGAAGCCGCAAAGCAAAGTGCAGCCTTTATGGCACGGCTGAAGCCGTGCCCTTAAGCAGGACGGCTTTACAAGCAGAATGCCTGATCCAGAGGCCTGTGAAGCCGTGCCCTTGAACAAGCCCTGCCCGGAACTCGGATCGATCCGGACGCTGTAAACTCACTTCATCGCCGCTTTCCGCAGATCAGACTTCTCTGATTGAAACCGGGCCCATAGCTTTATTTCGAGGAGTTTCATGCGTCTTTCATCCGTTGGTGCCTTCTTCCTCTCTGCCGCGATGGCCTCTGCCGCCGCCGGGCAAGTGGGTTCGCCGTCCGATCTGCCCACCGAGATTCCCACGAAGCCGATCAGCTTCGACCTGTCGGCGATCGACAAGACGGTCGATCCCTGCAACGACTTCTACAAGTTCGCCTGCGGCAACTGGCTGAAGAACAATCCGATTCCCGACACCAAGGTGCGCTGGGGCGCCTTCGACGAGCTGGCGCAGCGCAACGTGTATCTGCTCTATCAGGATCTGCAGGCCGCCGCGACCGCGCCGAAGACGCCGCTCCAGAAGAAGTACGGCGACTACTTCGCCGCGTGCATGGACACGAAGCTGGCCGACACGCTGGGTGCGAAGCCCATTGCGCCGAACCTGGAGGCTATCGCCGCGCTGAAGGATAAGGACGATCTCGCGACCTTCGACGTGGCGATGCTGCACCGCTTCGGCCACGCGATGGTCTTCGGCGTCGCGGTCACGCAGGATCAGAAGGATTCGACGAAGCAGATTCTTGCGACCGGACAGGGCGTGCTCTCGCTGCCGGATCGCGACTACTATTTGAACGACGACGACCGCTCGAAGAAGATTCGCGAGCAGTACGTCGCGCACGTGGAGAAGATGTTCACCCTGCTGGGCGACAGCCCGGAGAAGGCAGCCGCCGAGGCCGCGGACGTCCTGCGGATCGAGACCGCCCTCGCGAAGGCGCAGATGTCGCGGGTGGAGATGCGCGACCCGGACAAGCGTTATCACATCCTGGCCGTGGCCGAGCTGCAGGCGCTCAGCCCGAACTACGACTGGAAGAAGCTGCTGGCGGGCGAAGGCGTGGCTTCGGTTGCGACGGTGGACGTGACGTCGCCGCAGTATGTGAGCGGGATGAGCGCGGTGTTGAAGGCCGAAAACCTGAACGCGCTGAAGAGCTACTTCCGCTGGCGCGAGCTGCATGGCGCCGCCGCGCAGCTCTCCGAGCCGTTCGTGAAGGAGAACTTCGACTTCTTCGCCGCGATCCTGAACGGGCAGAAGCAGCAGACTCCGCGCTGGCAGCGCTGCACCCGCGCGACCGATGCGGCGCTGGGCGAGGCTGTCGGGCAGGACTGGGTGAAGCAGAACTTCCCGCCGGACGCGAAGGCCAATATGGAGAAGCTGGTCGCCGCGCTTGAGCGCTCGCTCGACGAGGACCTGAAGACACTCCCGTGGATGGGGCCGGAGACCAGAGCCGAGGCCAAGGCCAAGCTGGACGCGATCCGGCAGAAGATCGGCTACCCGGAGAGCTGGCGCGACTACAGCACGCTGCTGGTGAGGCGCGACGACGTCATCGGCAACGCCGAGCGCACGGCCGCGTTCGATCACAAGCGCAACATGGCCAAGCTGGGCAAGGCGCCGGACGAGAAGGAGTGGAGCATGACTCCGCCGACCGTGAACGCGTACTACAACCCGAGCCAGAACGACATCAACTTCCCGGCCGGCATTCTGCAGCCTCCGTTCTTCGACAACAAGCTCGATCCGGCGGTGAACTTCGGCGCGATCGGCGCGGTCATCGGGCACGAGATGACGCATGGCTTCGACGACCAGGGCGCGAAGTTCGACGGCAAGGGCAATCGGCGGGACTGGTTCACCAAGGACGATCTGGCGAACTTCAACGAGCGGACCTCCTGCATCGCGGACGAGTATTCGGGCTTCGAGGCGGCGCCGGGACAGAAGCTGAACGGCCGGCTGACGCTGGGCGAGAACACGGCCGACAACGGCGGCATTCGCATCGCGTACCAGGCGCTGTTGGCGACGCTGGCCGACAAGGGCGGCATCGACGCCGCGCCGAAGGTGGATGGCTACACCGCGCAGCAGCGGTTCTTCATCGGCTTCGGCCAGGTGTGGTGCGAAAATCAGCGTGAAGCGGCGGCGCGGGTGCAGGCCAAGACCGATCCGCACTCCACCGCCGAGTGGCGCGTGCGCGGCACGGTCCAGAACTTCGACCAGTTCGGCAAGGCCTTCGGTTGCAAGGTCGGCCAGCCGATGATGCCGGAGAAGAGCTGCCGCGTCTGGTAAGCCGGACAGGCGGGAATGGGTGTGGGCAGCGACTTCGGCGAAAATCTTCGCCCGGTCGCTGCTTCACTTTTTCGCCCGGTTACGTCGAATAGCCACACCGGGAAGTAGGGAGAGCTTCGTAAAGTGGCACAAACTCTCGCTTGCTTCTACAATAAATAGAGGAACTGATCCCCTAGAGAGTTTGCTCGCAACACAGGACGGCCTTGAGAGGCTCTCCGCGAGGATGAAGGAAGCGCATGACGTTGAGCAAGATTGGCCGGATTCTGATGGCCCTCGTAGCATCGGCAGCACTGGGTTTGGGTATGACGGCGTGTGGTGGCGGCACCATCGGCTACATGTGGGTGCTGGGTACACAGTACAACCAGATCACCGCCTTCAAGATCGACGACTACACGGGTAACCTGACGCAGTCGCCGCACTCTCCCTTCAGCTCCGGCGGCACGAACCCCCAGAGCATCGTGCTGAAGGCGGGCGGACGCTTCGTGTATGTCATCAACACCGGCGTGGCCGCGACGGTCTCGACCGCGACCGGGTCTGCTGGCCTGCCCACGACTTCGACCCAGGGCAACATCTCGGAGTTCAGCGTCGGTGGCGACGGAGTCCTTACCTTCCAGCAGAACTTCTCCAGCCAGGGCACGACCCCGGTCTGGGCGGTCATCGATTCGACCGGCAGCTTCCTGTACGTGATGGACAAGTACTCGCCCGCGTACTGCGGGGCGGCGAGCTGCACGGTCACGCCGACCAACTCGCCGAACTTCTGCACCATCGCGGGCTGCACCTCCGCTGGCCTGACGATTCCGAGCGACCTGAACGGCTCGATCACCGCCTTCTCGATCGCCGCGGACACCGGCCGCCTCACGCTGGTCACCAATCTGCAGCAGAAGGTTGGCTCGGTGATCGCCACGGCGCCGAACTACAACCAGCAGTTGACCTACTTTGAGGTAGGCGCTGCGCCGACGATGGTGAAGATCTCCTCCGCCGGCTGCATGTACGCGCTTTCGCAGACCTCGCTCTATCCGCTCTCGGTGAACTCCTCGACCGGTCAGCTTACGGTGCCGACCACCGGCACGATCACGCTCTCGGGCGCCGCGAACCTCTCTTCGATCAACACGACCGGCTCGTATGTGTACGTCACGGACTCGACCAACAATACGATCTATCCGCTGACCAGCAACTCCACGGCCTGCTCGCTTTCAACGGTAAGCCCCGGCATCGTCAGCAACCTCGCGCTGACCTCGCACCCGGTGCAGTCGATCACCAGCTCGAACGGCAAGTTCCTGTATGTGGTCAATCAGTCGTCGACAGCAAACCCGCTGACGCCGGCCAACAGCACGATCTCGGCGTTCACGATCGACTCGAACGGCGCGCTGGCTCCGCTGGCGGACTCGGCGAATCCATACGCCATCGGCGCCGGTCCAGTGTGTGTTGCGACCGATCCGACGAACCAGTATCTCTACACGTCGAACAACACGGACAGCACGGTGACGGGTAAGATCGCCAATGCGAACACGGGTATCCTCTCCGATCTATCGCGCGGCTCGGTCTTCCCGACCACGGGCAAGCCGTCGTGCATGGTCATCAGCGGCAACATCTAGCCGGTTGCCGGGCGGATTTCTCAGGCGGGATGCGCAAGCGATCCCGAGGTTTTGGACAAGATGTCACGGGCGGAATTCGACAGCCCGGGAGTAAGGGAAACGCATGAAGTTGAATAATATGGGCCGCGGCGCGAAGGCCCTGGCAGTGTCTCTGGCGTTGATCCTTGGTGTGACGGCGTGCAGCCGCGACTACACGCTGGCCTACCTCTATGTGACCGCGAAGACCTCGGCCACGACCGGCTTGATCAACGCGTACGCGATCGATTACCAGACCGGCTCGCTGCTGCCGCTGGCCGACTCGCCGATCCCCACGGGTAAGAATCCCGTCGCCTTGACGACGATGCCGGATGGCACCGCGCTCTTCGTCGCCAACCACGACGACTCGACCATCGAGGTCTACAACATCGGCACGGACGGCAAGCTGTATCAGGGCGCCACCTATAACACTCTCGGCAGCTTCCCCACGGCGCTCGCTGTCGACGGCGGCGGCAAGTTCCTCTACGCGACCACTACCTACCAGGGTACGGCGACGAGCGGAACCGGCGGAATCACGATCTTCCCGATCAACGAGGCGACCAACCCGAATACGGTTACGCTCGGCACGGCGACGACAGTGAATCTTGGCGGCGCCAATCTGGGCAACAGCCCGATCGGCATCACTGTCAGCAAGATCGGCATCCGCCAGACCTCGGCCTATGTGCTGGTGGCTGACCAGGAGACGACCTCCGGCGGCACGCCCTTCGGCATCATCCG
Source organism: Granulicella rosea (assembly GCF_900188085.1). Taxonomy (GTDB): domain Bacteria; phylum Acidobacteriota; class Terriglobia; order Terriglobales; family Acidobacteriaceae; genus Edaphobacter; species Edaphobacter rosea. Next base: position 150,304 of record NZ_FZOU01000006.1, on the reverse strand, counting down.
GGTCTTTCAGCAGGGCAAGGATTCCAGCGGCAATCCGACGGCGACGCTGACCGCAATTCCAGGCACGGCTTCGACGCAGGATCCGACCGGCACCGGCTTCGCGGCGGGTACTTCGCCGGGCGGCATCGCGGTCGATCCTTCGGCGGGCTTCGTCTACGTGACGGACAAGTCGACGAACCAGATCTACACCAACACGATGATCGCCGGTGTGCTGGCGCCGTTGAAGAACGGTTCGCCCACCTCCACGGGCCAGTTTCCGCTGGGCTTGAACATCGATCCGCGCGGCCAGTTCCTGTATGTCGCGAACTACAACTCGAACACGGTGAGCGGTTATACGATCAGCACGACGAACGGCTCGCTGACGGCGGTTGGAACGGCCGCAGTTGCCACGGGCCCGACCTGTGTCGCCATGGAAAACGCTCTCGGCGCATACCTCTACACCTCGAACCAACTCGACGACTCGGTCTCGGGTGAGCGTTACGACGCGCACACGGGTTCGATGACCGGGATTCAGGGAACGCAGTTCAGCGCTTCGCACCTGCCGACCTGCGCCGTGGCGATCGCCAACGGTTCGCACGCCACCCAGTTGACGGTCCAGTAAACGGTAAGTCACCCCTGCACGCGCCAAAGGCCCCTCGATCCTCGAGGGGCCTTTGGCGTCTCCGGACCAAAGCTCGATGCGGCTTATAGTAGACTTCCCCCGAACCTAAAACGCGAAGGGAGACAACGATGGGGCAGCCGGTGGTTCATTTCGAGATTGGGTGCAAGGATAAGGCGAAGACATCGCAGTTCTATGCCGAGGCCTTCGGCTGGACGATCGATCCCGGTCCGATGGGGATGATTCAGACCGGCTCCTCCGATGGGATACAGGGGCATATTGCCGCCCTGGGCCACGAGCCGCACCAGTTCACTCACTTCTATGTGCAGGTGGACGATGTCGCGGAGACGCTGAAGAAGGTTGAGTCGCTGGGTGGGAAGACGCTTGTGCCGCCGGTTCCGATCCCGACCGGCACCTTCGCGTGGTTTGCGGATGTGGAGGGAAATACCGTGGGACTCTGGAAGCCGTCCTGACGACATGCATCTGGACCGCTACCGAATTGCTACGCGGCAGGCTTGGGCCTGGGCAGCAGGCGACCGCGCAGGTAGCGATGCGCGGGGCGCTCGATCCAGTGGAGCGTCGCGAAGGCCATGGCGATGAGGGCGGCATAGGAGATCCACGGATCGTAGGCCGCGACATGGAGCCGCTCCGGGATGTGGTACAGGTGGATCAGTACAAATCCATTGAAATGTAACAGATAGAGCGCAAACGTCGTCTCTCCCAAGAGCACCAGCGGGCGCCAGGAAAAGGCCGAGGCGATCGAGTTCGGCCCGCTCAGGCCCAGGATCAGCGCGGCGAAGAACGGCATCATCAGCGAGCCGTGCATCAGCACGTAGGGCATCTGGCGGACGATGGTCTCGAAGAACAGCCACAGGCCAAAGAGAGCAGCCGCCGCGACGAGGAAGCGCTGACGCCGCGAGAGATTGAGCGTCGCGTGCAGGCGCGAAAGCAGCATGCCGTTCAGGAAGGTGCAGAGATAGGGCGGGGGGGTGTATTTCAGCGTCCGAAGCCAGTATCCGCTGCTGAAGCGGTCGATATGCCCGACGATGTGGTCCGGGTTCGTGAACAGGTAAAAGAGGTGTGGTGTGATGCCGATCACCCACAGGACGAGCATCGCGGCAATCAGTTTGGCGGGCGTATTCAGCCGCGCGCCGCGCGTGGCGAACTGGCGCAGCAGGAACGGAAACGCGAGGTAGAGTGCAACCTCGGCCGAGATCGTCCAGCCGACCGTATTCCAGTAGGTCGCGAGCGACGCGCTCCAACCCTGCATGGTTAGCGGGGTGAGGAAGAGGCCTTCCCAGAACTCACGGTGCGAACGGGCCTTGTACTCGCCGAGCATCAGCGGGATCGACAGCGTGAGCGCCAGCGCGTAGGTGGGGTAGATGCGGGAGAAACGCGCAAGGTAAAACTGGCGCGGCGACAGCGTCAGGGCCCGGTCGGAGTAGTTGTAGCTGAGGATGAAGCCCGAGATCAGGAAGAAGAAGCCGACGAAGACGTAGGCGTTGTCGATGACCGGGTAAAGATAGTGCAGATGCGACGGCGTGAAGTGGAAGAGAACGATATTCAGCGCCAGCAGCGTGCGCAGACCGGTCAGAGCCGGCAGCGCAGGCTTGCGGGTGGTCACGGCCTCCGGGGTGGGGGCGTGCTCGATCTCGACGGCAGTCTTCAAAGGCTCGATGGGCAGGCGCCCCGCCGCCGTTCATGGGGAGATGGTGCGGGCGGAGGGCGCTTGCAAAAGGCAAGAACAGAAGCAGATCCTCTACGAGGACGACAAATACGAGGACAACAAACAAAAAAGACGAGAACAGATTCCCCGTGGGAACGGCCAACAATCGCGGGGACGGCCAAAAATTAGGGTACGACCAACGAGCCGAGCTGTTCCCCGGCGACGACCCGGGTGATATTGCCCTGCTCTCTCATGCTGAACACCATCATCGGCATATTGTTGTCCCGGCAGAGCGAAACGGCGCTGGTATCCATCACCTTGAGGTTGCGGCGCAGAATTTCGTCGTAGGTGATGGTGTCGAACTTGGTGGCGGCGGGGTCCTTCTTGGGGTCGGCGGTGTAGATGCCGTCGACGGAGGTCGCCTTCAGCAGGATGTCGGCCTTGATCTCCATCGCGCGCAGGCTGGCGGCGGTATCGGTCGAAAAGTAGGGGTTGCCGGTGCCTGCGGCGAAGATCACGACGCGATTCTTTTCAAGGTGCCGAACGGCCTTGCGGCGGATGTAGGGTTCGGCGACCTGGTGCATCTCGATGGCCGACATGACGCGGCAGAAGAGGCCCCGCTTTTCGATCGCGTCCTGCAGCGCAATGGCGTTGATGACGGTCGAGAGCATGCCCATGTGATCGGCCGCGACGCGGTCCATATCGATGGCCTGCTGGGCGACGCCGCGGAAGAAGTTTCCGCCGCCGACGACGATGCCGATCTCACAGCCCAGCGCATGAACGGCTGCGATCTCTTCGGCAATCTTGTGGATGAAGATGGCGTCGATGCCGAAACCCTTACCTGCAGCCAGGGCTTCACCGGAGAGCTTGAGGAGAACTCGCTTGTACATGTCAGGTTCAAGTATCTCATGCGGGCTGGGCTTTCGCAGCGCCGGGCGCAAGAGGTTGCCCGATTTGGGCGCGATTCGTGAATCGGCGCTGGACGGACAACTAAGTGTCCTGTTTTGTGTATCTACCTTTTAGACGGGGCATCTGAAACGGCCGCGTGATCGGAGAACGATGAAGATTGCAAATAGAAAATCGCTGTACTGGGTACCGGCATCGCTTGCAGCGGCACTCGCCGCTTTCACCCTGGCAACCCCGGCGCAGGCCCAGGTAGGCATCTACATCGGACGCACGCCGCCACCGTTGCGCTACGAGGTTCGTCCGGCCATGCCCGGACCGGGCTACGGCTGGATCGACGGTTACTGGCAGCCCTACAACGGCAACTACCGCTGGGTAGGCGGCCGGTGGGATCGCCAGCCTTACGAGGGCGCCTACTGGAATCATCCGCACTACGACCACTACCAGCAGGGCTGGCAGATGCACGAAGGCCACTGGGACCATGAGGATCATGGCGACCACCACTTCGAAGGTCGCCGCTAGATCGTTTGCTGTGACGCGAAGCCCCGGAGACAGTCCGGGGCTTTGTCGTCCCTGCTAGACTTTCACTCAACGCAAAAGCAGGCCCATGAACCCTATCGTCGATCTCCGTAACATCCGCAAAGTCTATGATTCCAAGGTCGCCGTCGAGGGACTCTCGCTGCGTATCGAGGCGGGAACGATGTTCGGGCTGCTGGGGCCGAACGGCTCGGGCAAGACCAGCTCCATCCGCATGATGATCGGCATCACGGCGCCGGATTCGGGTACGGTATCGCTCTTCGGCCAGCCGTTCACGCGCGAGGCGCTGCGCCGCGTGGGCTATCTGCCGGAAGAACGCGGGCTCTATAAGAAGATGAAGGTGATGGAGCAGCTCATCTTCCTCGGCCAGCTTCGCGGGCTCAGCCCGGCGGTTGCGAGTGCGCGGGCGCATGCGTGGTGCGAGCGATTACTCATCTCGGATGCGGTCGATAAGAGAACCGAGGCGCTCTCGAAGGGCATGCAGCAGAAGATTCAGTTCATCGCCTCGCTGCTGCACGAGCCGGAGCTGATCATCATGGACGAACCCTTCAGCGGCCTCGACCCGGTGAACGCCGCCTTGCTGATGGATACGCTGGTGAGCCTGCGCGAAGACGGTAAAGCCATTCTTTTCAGCACGCACCGCATGGATCAGGTAGAGAAGCTGTGCGATGAGATCGCCATCATCTATAAAGGACGGCTGGTGCTCGAAGGCGGCATGCAGGCTATCAAGTCGCGCTATCCGGCCAACCGGGTGCATATCTCGTATGCAGGCGACGGCGGCTTCCTGCGGCATCCGGCCATTCAGTCGGTGAAGAACTACCCCGGACAGGCGGAGATTCGGCTGAACGACGGCGCCGACGCCCAGGCGCTGCTGGCTGCGGCGCTCGCCGGCGGAGCACGCATCACCAGCTTCCAGGTCGTCGAACCGACGCTGGAGGAGATCTTTATCGAGACGATAGGGAGCAATGTCGATGCGTAACATCTGGCTGATCGCCAAGCGCGAGTACCTCGAACGGATTCGGACGAAGGCCTTTATTATCATGACCGTGCTGATACCGGTGCTGATGGGCGGGCTCGTCTTCGGCGGCGGATACCTGGCCTTCAGCACGAGGTCGACCTCGCACGTGGCGGTTGTCGCCGCGGACGCCGCCTTCGCCGATGGCGTGAAGCGGGAGCTGGAGGACGGCAAAGGCGCCCACATGCGCGTGGACACACCACCGCCGACGCCCCAGACCGAAGCCGCTCTGAACGCCGCGTTGCGCGACAACGAGAACGACCTTGTCGGCTATCTCTGGGTCACCCCGCCAGCCGCAGCCGAGGCCAGACCGGTCTTCCGGTACAAGCCGCGTTCCGCCGGCGACATCGCGACCGAGCAGAACTTGAAAGACGCGATCAAGGTAGTGCTGACCCGCGAACGCCTGACCCGGCAGGGTATGAGCCTCGCCGAGATCGACGCGCTGCTGTTGCCGGTCGACGTGGATACGAGCGCGACGGGCTCCAGCAAGACCGCCTTCGGGGCGGCGTATCTCCTTTTCTTTCTGATGTATATGGTCATCATGCTATACGGCATGAACACCGCGCGGTCGATCATCGAGGAGAAGACGAGCCGCGTCTTCGAGGTGATGCTGTCGACGATTACTCCGGACCAGATGCTTGCGGGCAAGCTCTTCGGCGTCGGCGCCGTCGGTCTGACGCAGATCGGCATCTGGATGACGGCGGCCGGCCTGCTGAGCTATACGCCCTTCGCGGCGGCGCTGGGCGGCGGGGTCCACCTGCTGATTACGCCGGTACAGATCTTCTTTTTCGTTGCGTACTTCATCTTCGCCTTCCTGCTCTACTCGTCGATCGCGGTGGCGCTAGGCGCGATGACGAACTCCGAGCAGGAGCTGCAGCAGTTGAACATGTTCCTGGTGATGCCGCTGGCGTTCTGCGTGGTCATGATCTTTTCGATTATCAACGCGCCGGATTCGACGCTGGCGAAGGTGGTCTCGCTAATTCCGTTCTGCAGCCCGCTGCTGATGAACTTCCGCATCTCGCTGGGCCACCCGCAGCCGTGGGAGATCGTGACGAGCTTCGTGCTGATGAGCCTCAGCATCGTGGCGATCCTGTATGTCGCGAGCCGCATCTACCGCGTGGGGATTTTGATGTATGGCAAGAAACCCAGCGTGGGCGAGATGCTGCGGTGGCTGCGGTACAGCTAGTCTTCCGGCTTTTCAACGTCATGAATTGACTCAGCAAGTCCCTTGCTTCTAGCTGGAATGATTTGGTCTCTTGTCTCATAGATCAATGTGCCGACTTGGCGGACGAACTTGAGAGAAATTTTTGGGTTGTTGATGTCTTTATTGCCTTCGGCATTCCATTTTTCTGCCCATTTGACGAAATAAGGCTCCAGCCTCTCCGGTTCGACGAAGTACATCTCGATCAGTTCGATCCCTTCATAGATTGCAAAGTACCAACCGACAGATCGATACTTTTGGATAATCGCAGGATTTAGGTGGTGATGTGTCGAAAAGCTGGAGGTCAAGCTGCGGTTGACGGATTTCAGTTCGTACTCGCGACCCCTTATATCGACCGCGTCGTTGCCCTCCCTGCCTTTCACCACCTCCAACCCTGTGATGAGAAGCATCTGTAACAGCTTGCCGCCGTTATCCTGAAAGATATCTCCTATTCCATGTTTGGTTGCCAGTTGCTGGTATCTGCGAATCGCGGGAAACATGGTTTCAAGAAGAAGACGGTCGTCAATGTCGTCCTCGGCTTGGGTTGGCGTCAGCAAATCAGCCGGGCTGACAGACAGCGCCTTTGCCAGATGCTCGATGTTATCGAGTGAAATATTACGCTCTCCGCGTTCGACGGAGCCTACATAGGTTCGGTGTAGCCCCGATAGCTCGGCCAGCCGCTCTTGAGACAGCTTCTGCCGACGTCGAATGGATTGAAGATTGCGTGCGAGAATTGCTCTGAAAGAAGATGAGCTTGCCATTCATCCACAGTGGCGATTAAGATGACTTTACGTCTACAGACTTAACGTAGCAAATTGGAGATCGCACCATTACATCCTTCGCGTACAAGACGGTCCACGGAAAGGCGCTTTGCGGCGATTCTCTGATGCTGCTTGAGCAGCTTGCGGATAGAAGTGTCAGTCTTGTGATGACCAGTCCGCCCTTCGCTTTGCAGCGGCAAAAAGAATACGGCAATCTCGATCAAGATTCCTATCTTGATTGGATTATGAAATTTGCGGAGGTCGTGAAGCGCAAACTTCGGGACGATGGGAGCTTCGTCATCGATCTCGGCGGAGCCTATCAAAAGGGAATCCCATCTCGCAGCCTATATAACTTCCGGTTGTTGATTCGATTTGTCGACGAATTGGGCTTCCATCTGGCGGAAGATTTTTATTGGTTCAATCCGTCCAAGTTGCCGAGTCCCATTGAATGGGTCAATAAGCGGAAGATGCGTGCGAAGGACTCGGTCAATACGATTTGGTGGCTTTCGAAGACCGCGTGGCCAAAGGCGGATGTTTCTAAGGTGTTGACACCCTACAGCGACCGGATGAAAAAACTGCTTGCCGATCCGGCAGCTTTCTATAAGCCGAAGCTGCGTCCGAGTGGCCATGACATTGGAGCAGCTTTTTCAAAAGATAATGGTGGCGCCATTCCTTCAAATCTGCTGAATGTGCCCAATACTGAGTCCAACGGTCAGTATACCGCAGGGTGCAGGTTGGCGGGAACGACGATGCATCCAGCTCGTTTTCCAGCGAAGATTCCCGCATTTTTCATCGATATGCTGACGGACCCCGGTGATGTCGTCGTTGACATCTTCGCAGGATCGAATACTACAGGGTGGGTGGCGGAGCAAGGAGCGCGGAGGTGGCTTTCGTTCGAACTGGATAAGAACTATGTGGCAGCCTCCGTGTTCAGATTTCTGCCAGAGGAGCTGCCTGATACTAAAAGGCTGGAGCTCTACCAGCGGCTGCGGGACGGAGAATCTGGCATCGATCTTTCCAAACTATCGTCCTCTCCCACATTGTTTGATGTGGCGATCGCAGGTTGAATCACCTGTGCCTTTCATTTACACCACGAAGCAACGCATCATTCTCGCCGTCGTGCCGCGTCTGGCGAGCCTGCTCATTCGGCTGCTCTGCTGCACGCTGCGATTTGAGGATGTCGTCGCGCCGGGCGCGGCGGCGGCGGAGCGCGGCGGCGGCCCGGGAGTGTATGCCTTCTGGCACCGGTCGCTGCTGGTGGCGGCGTACCGGTTTCGCGGCTGGAAGATCGCGATTCTCATCTCGCGCAGCTTCGATGGCGAACTGATCGCCCGGACGGTGGAGCTGCTGGGATTCACGGCGATTCGCGGTTCGTCGTCGCGTGGCGGCGCGGTGGCGCTGCGGCAGATGGCGGAGGCCTACGGCGCGGGCCACTACTGCGCGATCACGGCCGATGGGCCTCGCGGTCCGGCGCAGGTCGCCAAGCCCGGCGCCTCGCAGCTCGCGCAGCTTGTCGGCGCGGAGAGCGTGGGAGCGTTCTACGCGCTGCCGGACAAGGCCTGGGTGCTGAAGAGCTGGGACCGGTTCCTGATCCCCAAGCCGTTTTCGACCGTCCGCATCTATTGGCCTGGGCTGGTCGCGCCGGAGCTGGAGGCGGTGCAGGGTGCGTTGGACCGCGCGGTCGGCATGGCCGAGGCGCCGGTAAAATAGAGAGAGTGCTTGTCTCCGACTTCAACTACGAACTGCCCGAAGAGCTGATCGCCCAGGCGCCGCCCGCCGTGCGCGGGGCCAGCCGGATGCTGGCGATGGATCGCCGCACCGGCGCCGTGACCGACGACCGCTTCGTCAATCTGCCGGAGTATCTGCGCGCGGGCGACCTGCTGGTTCTGAACGACTCCCGCGTGCTGCCGGCGCGGCTCTACGCCACGCGCGGCGGCCTGCGCACGCAGGTCAAGTCGCCGGAGCCTTCGGGGCGTATCGAAGTCCTTTTGACGCAGCAACTTGGCCCTGAGCTTTGGACGGCGCTCGTCCGTCCCGGCAAGAAGGTCCAACCGGGCGAGACGCTCTCCTTCGCCGACCCGGCGGGCGCGCCGGTGCTGACGGCCGAGGTCGTCGCCGCGGGCGAGTTCGGCGAGCGGACGCTGCGTTTCGCGCCCGATCCCCGTTTCCTGCAGATTCTCGACCGCATCGGCCACATGCCTTTGCCGCCCTACATTCATCGAGATAAGGACGCGCCCGACACCGACGAAGACAAGGCCCGCTACCAGACCGTCTACGCGCACCAGCCCGGCTCGGCAGCGGCGCCCACGGCGGGGCTGCACTTCACGCCGGAGATTCTGGCCGCGATTCGCGAGCGCGGCGTCCAGGTGGAGACCGTGACCCTGCACGTCGGTCTGGGGACCTTTCAGCCGGTGCGCGCGGAGCGGCTCGAAGACATCCGCCTGCACACCGAGCACTACACCCTGCCTGCGGCGACGGCTTCGGCGATCAATCTGGCGCGGGCGGACGGGCGGAGAATTATCGCGGCGGGCACGACGACGACGCGGACTTTGGAGCATTGCGCGACGCTGGGGGCTGAGCTGGCGCCGCACTCCGGGCAGACGAGTATCTTTATCCAGCCGGGGCATGAGTTTCGCGTGGTTTCGGGGCTGCTGACAAACTTCCACCTGCCGCAGTCGACGCTGGTGATGCTGGTGAGCGCGTTCGCGGGGCGCGAGGCTGTGCTCGCCGCGTATGCGCATGCGGTCGCCCAGCGGTATCGATTCTTCAGCTACGGCGACTGCATGCTGCTGCTATAGAACGCGTCTCCCGCGAGTGTATCTGGTCGAGGACGTTGAAAGGGGACCAAGATGAGTATTGACGACAGGACTCGTAAACTCGAAGGATTCTCCTCGCTCCCCATCACCAGGTTTTGTTATCTCAAGAACCTCGTGATCGAAAAGGACTTTCAGCCAGGTAGGTTCACTTGCGATGTCGAACTGTTATTGGCTGAGGATACATTGCCAGAGAGCCCGCGCCTGCGTTTGAAGTTTATCAAGGCGGCTGATATCCGAATTGGCGATCTAAATGCGCTATTTGCGCTTTTCATGAGCATTCGGGATGTTGCCGATCGGCAACTCGAAGACATCACATATCGTGTCGTAGAAGAAGAACATAGTTCCATTTCCCTCTACTGTCGAGATTTTGAATATGAAGTGTTGGAGTGATTCGAGCGCGGGCGGTGCGTGGAGGTCTACGCTAATCCCAGCGTAGCCGAGTAACATCTAAGCATCATGTCCGAAGCGAACAAGCCCGCCGCCAAGCCGCCCATCTACCTGCTCGACTCCATGGCCTTCATCTTCCGGGCCTATCACGCGATGCAGCGGCAGCGGCCCATGTCCACGCGCACCGGCATACCCACGGCGGCGACCTACGTCTTCGTGAACATGATCAACAAGCTGCGCAAGGACTTCCAGCCACAGTACCTCGCGGCGGTCTACGACGTGGGCGCGCCGGTGCATCGCAACGAGCTTGCCGGGCAGTTGAAGGACGTGCAGAAGTTCAACATCAAGACCCAGGCCTTCGAGACGACCGAGTACGGCGGCTACAAGGCCAACCGCGCCGAGACGCCGCCCGACCTGATCCAGCAGCAGCCCTACATCCGCCGCGCGCTCGAGGCCTTCCGCATCCCCATCCTCTACTACGAGGGCTTCGAGGCCGACGACGTGATCGGCACGCTGAGCCGTCAGCTTTCAGCGCTCGGGCACCACGTGTACGTCGTCAGTCCGGACAAGGACATGATGCAGCTCGTGACTGCGGACGTGTCGATCCTGAACCCCACCAAGGACAACCTCGTGCTCGATCCGGCGAAGGTGACCGAGGTGCTGGGCGTGCCGCCGGAGCGGGTGATCGACGTGATGGCGCTGCGGGGCGATTCGGTCGACAACATTCCCGGCGCGCCGGGCATCGGCGACAAGGGGTCGGTCGAGCTGATCCAGACCTTCGGCACGGTGGAGGCGGCGCTCGACCGCGCGGACGAGGTGAAGAAGAAGACCTATCGCGAGTCGCTGCAGAACAACCGCGAGAACATCCTGCTCTCGAAGGAACTCGTCACGATCCACACGACCGTGCCGATCGAGTACACGCTGGACGCGATGCGCACCCAGCCGGTCGACAACGCCGCCTGCCGCGAACTCTTCACGGAGCTGGAGTTTACGACGCTGCTGAAGGAGCTTGCGCCGTCGGTCGATAACACCGTCATCGCGCTGAACCCGAAGCCGACGCCGGAGGAGGTCGCCGCCGTTCTGGCGGAGGCGCGCGCCAGCGGTAATGGCCTGGCGATCGCGCTCTCCGCCGATGCGCGGGCTCTGGCCGAAGAGACCGCGGCCGAGCCTGCGGACGAGCCGGAGCCGCCGCCGGCCGAGACCATGTCGCTCTTTGGCGCGCCGGAGCCCGCGGCCGCCGTCGCGCCTGCGGTTGTGGATGATCCGGCTTGCGTGCTGGGGCTGGCCAGCTCGCCGAATGCCGCCATCAAGGTGTCGCTCGACACGCCGGGCGTGCGCGAGGCGCTCGAAGACCGCGACCTGCCCAAGGTGGTCCACGATCTGAAGGCCGTGCTGCGGGCGTTGGAGCCGCACGGCATCCAATTGGTAGACGGCCCGATTGAGGATCAGATCGTGGACGTGATGCTGCTGAGCTATCTGGTGAACCCGACGCACGGCTCGCATACGCTGCCGGATATCGCGGCGCGCACGACCAGCCGCGCGCTGGTGCATCAGCCGGCGAAGGACAATCCGAACGACCCGCTGCGGTTGCCGGAGGCGGCAGCGGCGATCATGCGGCTGAACGAGGCGCTCGGGGCGCAACTGGCGGAGGCAGGCCCGAAGGAGCATCACATCCCGCAGGATCAGCCAGAGTTGGGCGGAGCGGTCACGACCGATATGCTCTTCGCCGATACCGCGCAGTCCAAGGCGCCCGTGGTCACGGGCGATCCTACGGAGAACACCCTGCTGGAGGTCTACGAGACGATCGATTTGCCGCTCGTCCCCGTGCTGCTGCGTATGGAGCAGGTCGGTGTGCGGATCGATCCGGCGGTGCTGAACAGCATGAGCACGCGGCTGGCGGTCGAGATCGACAACCTCGCCGAGAAGATCTACGCCGACTCCGGCCATCGCTTCAATATCAACTCGCCCAAGCAGCTTGGCGATGTGCTCTTCAACAAGATGGACCTGCCCAAGCCGATGAAGTACGGCAAGGGTAAGGTCGTCTCGACCGCGCAGGATGTGCTGGAGGAGTTAGCCGAGAACTATCCCATCGCAGCTTCGGTGATCGAGCATCGCCAGTTACAGAAATTGAAGTCGACTTACCTCGACCAGTTACCCTCGCTGGCCGACTCCGATGGCCGCATTCATACAACCTTCAACCAGGTAGGCACGGCTACGGGACGGCTGAGCAGCACAAATCCCAACTTACAGAATATTCCCACGCGCACGGCGATCGGACGCGAGATACGCGCCGCATTTATCGCCGCTCCGGGTAACTTACTTATGTCCGCCGATTACTCGCAGATCGAGTTACGGTTGATGGCGCACTTCTCGCAGGACCCGCTGCTCTTGAACGCCTATCGCACCGGCATCGACATCCACACACTGACGGCGTCCGAGGTCTTCGGCGTGGATGCGGCGACGATGGACAAGGAGACGCGCGCGCGGGCCAAGGCGGTGAACTTCGGCATCGTCTATGGCATCAGCCCGTTCGGTCTGGCGGCGCAGCTTGGCATCGATCAGAAGGTCGCGAAGACGTACATCGACACCTACTACGAGCGCTATGTCGGCATCAAACGGTTCATCGAGGAGACGCTCGAAACGGTGCGGAAAGAGCAGGCGGTGCGCACCGCCTTCGGACGCTCGCGGCCCATCCCGGACATTCAGTCGCGCAACCCGAACATGCGCGGATTCGCCGAGCGCACGGCCATCAATACGCCTCTGCAGGGGACTGCGGCGGACCTGATCAAGCTCGCCATGATCAAGCTCGATGCGGAAATCACCCGGCGCGGTCTGAAGTCGCGCATGACCTTGCAGGTGCATGACGAACTGCTCTTCGACGTGGCGCCGGACGAGGCTGCGGAGATGGAGGAGTTAGTCAAACGGGAGATGGAAAATGTCGCGCAGTTTTCGATTCCGATCGTGGCGGATGTAGGAATCGGGGATAACTGGCGGGATATTAAGTAAGTGCTTCCTGCCCTGCCGCACCGGTATAGTCTGTCATCCTGCATGTAGTGAAGGATCTGCTTTGGCATTTGCTCGTGCTGTTCTCCATCAACCTATGGATGACAAACAAGGCAACGGACAACGACATAGACAAGTACAGAAGCAGATCCTCTTCGAGGATGACAAAGCAAGAAAAGCAAAGACCAGGGTAAGGACAGACAAAAACAACAGCATACTTCGCTTCGCTCAGGATGACAGCTCTGTTGCGATGAGATTTGGTTAGTGGACGACCGAAGTGAAGTTATGCGCCACATCGCCCGTCACGCTGAGCACCAGCGCATCGAAGCAGCGCTTATCCAACTGCGTGGGAACGTCGCGTGCAAGCAGTTGCAGCGCCGCCGCCGGCTCCAGGCCGATGCGATAGGGACGGCCCTCGGTCATCGCGCTATAGACGTCGGCAAGCGTGATCACGCGCGACTCCAGCGACAGGTCCGCCGCTTCGAGGTGCAGCGGATAGCCGCTGCCGTCGAGCTTCTCGTGGTGCTGGCCGGCGATCAGCGCGACCTCTTCAAACGCCGGGATGCGGCTTAGAATCTCGTGCGTCAGGCCGGGGTGTTCTCGGATCGCGGTCCACTCGTCGCGGGTCAGGTGGCCCATCTTGTCCAGAATCGCGTTCGAGATGCTCAGCTTGCCGATGTCGTGCAGCAGCGCCGCGCGGCGGATGAGGGTGACGCGCGCATCCGGCAGCTTCAGGCAGCGTGCGATATCCACCGCCACCTGCGCCACGCCCATGGAGTGGCGGAAGGTGAAGGGACTCTTGGCGTCGACGACATCGGCGAAGGCCTCGCAGATCAGGTCGATGCGGCTTGCGGGCAGCTCGTGATGGTCGCCCGGATCGAGCTGCAGCACGGCGCGCCGGGTGATCTCCTGGTCGTCGCGCGGGGAGCAGTCGAGAAACAGCGTGCGCTCTCGATAGAGCGTCTCTGCGGCCTCGACCAGGTCGGGGTCGAACCAGCGTCCGCTGCGTTCGCGCAGGGTCTCCATCGCCGCCGGCGCGCCGCGCTCGCTGCAGAAGACGTCGAGATGCTGGGCGACGGCGCAGATGCGCGAGATGAGCGGAATGTCCACGCCTTTGCGGCCTTCGGGGTAGCCGGCGCCGTCCCAGTGCTCGTCCAGTCCGCGAACGGCCTCGGCGGCGACGTCGCCCATGCCGAGCTTGCGCATGATCTCCGCGCCGCGGTCGCAGCGAAGCTGGATCATCTCTCGATTGTTGCGGTGTTGGGTCAGACCGATCTTCAGCACCCGCGCGGCCTTGCGAAAAACGCCCTTGCCCGGCACGGCCTCGCGCCAGAGCAGCTTGACGGCCGAGGCGGTGGGGCGGTGCGGCTTGGTCCAGTCTTCGAGCTTCGCGCCGGCCTTCAGCGCGCGGTCGTTGCCGCCGACGATCGAGCACATGCGCGCGGCGTTCGAGCTGCAGCCGATGTCTTTGAGCAGCAGCGCGTAGTAGAGGCTGGTGCGCTCGCTCTCGGGCAGGCCGATCTCGTCCGCGATGCGCATCCCCATCAGGCAGCAGCGCAGGGCGTGCCCCTGCATGGCGTCCTCGGTCAGGTCGAGGGCGAAGCTCATGGCCGAGATGATCTCGGAGAGGGAGATGGTGGTCTCGCGCGGACGCTCCGCCACCACCAGCCGGGGCTTTGGCCTGTCGTCCCCGAGCCGTCTCCTGAGATTGGGTATTGCCATGATCTGTGCCTGCTGCGCTTCAAGCTCTGAGTGAAAGCGGAGTCTCACGATAACCCGCGCAAAGAGCGTCGAACAATGACATATTTGGGGGATTAATGCGGGAGTTAATGAGTTTGCACAGTATTTTGTGCAATCATGTTCCGCTTCTGAACTTCCGCTGCCCTGATACACTGATGTCTTGGGCGGCAAGCCCCGCACGCTTCTCCGCGCCCAGCGCGAGGCGCGGCGTCAAAGTTTTTTCGAGGAACCGGATAACGTGGATCAGCAAATCAAAGCAGCCCTGAAGCAGGACAATCTGTTGGCAACGACCGAGACCGGTCTGGACTGGGTGAGTCAGAATCGCAAGACTGTAATTGCCGGCAGCGCGGCTCTGCTGGTGCTGATCGTCGCCGCCATCGTCAGCTTCGTGGTCTACAACAAGCGTTCGGAGGCGGCGTCCGAGGCCTTTGGCGCGGCGATGCAGGCCTACCAGACGCCGATCGCGCAGCCCGGACAGCCGATTCCCGTCGGCGTGAAGACCTATAGCTCGCCCGAAGAGCGCGCCAAGAACGCGAACGCGATGTTCATGGACACGGCGAACAAGTACAGCATGATGCCCGACGGCAAGGTGTCGCTCTACTTCGCCGGCTTGACCTATATGGAGGCGGGTGAGAACAAGTCCGCCGAGGACACGTTGAAGAAGGTGGCAGACGGCATGGACAAGAGCCTCGGCGCGCTGGCCAAGCTGGCGCTCGCGCAGCTCTACCGCACGACCGGCCGCGACGCGCAGGCGATCGACCTCTACAACCAGTTGACGGACAAGCCCACATCGACCGTTCCGGCTGGCCTCGCTCAGTTGCAGCTCGCGGAGCTGTACAACGCCGAGGGCAAGACGGACCTGGCGAAGAAGATCTACGCACACCTGAAGGACACCGACGCCAAAGGCGCCGCGGGCACGGTGGCTGCTGCGAAGCTGAACCCAGCGCCAGCGGGTGGGGCTCAGGGTCTGCAGTAAGTCGCTTTCTGTTCGCTGGAAGGGAAGAGCATCGCCTGCGGGCGGTGCTCTTTTGTTTGTCCGCCAACCTCAAGAGCCCGGGTGCCCCATCCTTCGCGGATGTATCGCGAAGGGTGGGATGTAGAACTCTCGGTCCGGGCGTCTTACATCCCACCCTTCGCAAAAGCGCGAAGGACGGGGCACCCAGGCTTCATCTCCTGATTCGCAGGCGCTGCTCTCAAAACCCATGCTCCTCATCGTGCAGGTTCGCCGCAGTCGACCGGTCGCTGATGTGGATGGCGCGCAGCTCGGCCTGGGCGAGCACGCCGGCGACGGACCGGCGCAGGTCGGCGACGGTCTTCCACTGGTCGGGTTTGGCGTCCGGGCGCGGCGGCGCGACCCACAGCGGCAGCGGCATGCGCAGGTATTCGGCCAGCGCCTGGGCGTGCGGTTCGTAGAGTTTGCGGATCTTGGTTAGCCGCGCCATCGCCGCCGGGTCGCCGCACAGGTGCATCTCCATCTGGCCGAGCGCCTCGCACAGGCGGTTGAAGACCTCGGGCGGCAGGCGGTCTTCGCGATGCTCGGTGGCCAGCTCCATGTGAACGGCGGCTCTGCGCTCGACGTGGAAGACGTGTCCCAGGTCGATGAGCGCATGCCGGGCCATGGCGAAGGTGAGCTGCGCCTGCCGCGTCGTGACGCCTTCGATGGTGGTGATCAGCAAGGCGCATGCGTCCAGGATGCAGGTGAGCGCCGAGAGCCAGCTCTGGTTATCGTGCTGCGAGCGGTAGTAGCAGAGAAGCGGATACGAGATGTGCGATTCGAGAATCTCGGCGGCCCAGCGCTCCCACTCTCCCAGCAGGACGATCAGGGCCTCTTCGCCGCCGTCGAAGCCGTGGCGATGGAGCAGTTCGGTGGCCGTGGGGGGCGAACCGGCGCGCGCGTCCAGCATGGCTACGCTGACCTCGCGCCGGGAAAACGACTGGTAGAGCACCGGAACGTAACCGATCACCAGCGCGACGAAGCCCAGGCCGGTGCCGGATTCGAGAGCGATCAGCGCGCGCGCCAGGTGCGTCGTGGGGGTCACGTCGCCCAGCCCGAGGGTGAAGAGCGTCGTGGAGCTGACATACAGGTCCGTGCGCAGATCGGCCAGATAGCGACCGGTCATATTCATGTGGTCGACGAAGGGCGAGCCCATGGCGAAGTAGACCAGCGCGAAGCCCGAGATCAGCAGCAGCGCCCACAGCACCAGCAGCATCAGCAGCGAGAGCGGGCCGTAGATGCTGTAGATCTGCTCGCGCATCTTGCGGTTCTGGACGCGTTCGGCGACCGCGACCCAGGGCGTCCACGTGAGGATGTAGAACAGGCGCGTGATGCGCAGCCGGCCCGCTGGACGTCGCGGCAGAATGATGGTCTGGAAGGCGTCGAGCGTGACGCCAAAGCCGAAGAAGAGGCCGGCGATAAGGGCGAGTACGTGCATTGCTGGTCCTTTGATGGAGCGCGTCGCGTGATTTTGGAGCGTGGCGCGAGTCGTTTGTGCGGGCGCAACGTCGAATGGTCAGGCTCTCTCGAAGCTATCAGGCCTTTGGACGCTCCGTTGCACCGGCTTTGATTCAAACTATTCCCATTCCGTCTCCCCGACGGCAGAAGATTAAAGAATATTCGTCGACAATGGCGTCGCCCATGCCTCATAGTGGAATCAGGCGGTTTTTCGACGCCGCGCACCATTGAACCGCCTGCACGTATTCCTGAACCCTGGTGATTTCTCCTACTGAAACACTGAACTTTTTGTGAGATGAACCATGCAGAGAATACTGGTTGTAGACGACAATCGGCTGGTCGCGGATACCCTGGGGCTGATCTTTCGGAAGAATGGATTCGACGTGCGGACGGCCTACTCGGCCACGGACGCACTCTCTTCCGCACGTGAGTTCGAACCCCAACTGATGCTCTGCGATATCGACATGCCCGGACGCGATGGCATCGAGCTGATGGGCGACATCGGGGAGGCTCTGCCAGCCTGCAGAATTCTTGTGCTGACGGGATTTTACGGCTCGCTCAAGCGTGTCCATGAGCGCGCCCTTACCATGCCCCGGCCCGTGGGGGTATTGACGAAGCCGTGCGAGCCGCTGGATCTGCTGCGCGAGGCCGGTGCGATGTTGAAGGCCAGCTAAGTCTTCTGTCGCCGCCACACTTTTCGAAGTGGGATTTTGGACGGACGCCGCCCGGTGTAGACTCAGGCCGATGGCCGAAAACGGCGACAACCCGAATACACTCGCCGGCATGTTGCAGAGCAGGGCGCGTGGCCGCCGGCAGAAGCCCGCGCCAAAGCCGTCTCTGCCGCAGTTGGGCTTCGAGTTTCCGGTCCCTCCGGCGAAGAAGCCGCCCGAGGTTCGCTTTGCGCCGATCGTCCTGCAGGAGCCGATCGCAGCCCCGAAGCCCGCGGTGCTGGCGCCCGCCGAGGGCCGCGTGTGGAGCGTGCGGTCTCTGGTCGCGAACATTCGCCAGCAGGTCGAGCGCGGCTATACCGATCTGTGGGTCGAGGGCGAGATCTCGAACCTCCGGCCAGCGCCCTCCGGACATCTTTACTTCACGTTGAAGGATGGCGAGGCGCAGCTTCCCATCGTGCTCTTCCGCCGGCAGGCGCAGCTTCTGCGCTTCCGCCCGAAGGACGGCGTGCAGGTCAAGGTGCGGGGCAAGATCTCGATCTACGAGTCGCGCGGCCAGCTCCAGTTGATCGCGGAGACGTTGGAGGAGCTGGGCGCGGGCGCGATGCAGCGGGCCTTCGAACAGTTGAAGGCGAAGCTGCGGGCCGAGGGCCTGTTCGATCTACCGAAGAAGCCGCTGCCGCCGTTTCCGCAGTGCGTCGGCATCGTCACCTCGGCGACCGGCGCGGCGTTGCAGGACATCATCCACGTCGTCCGCCGACGGCACGCGCGTTTGAACCTGCTCGTCTACCCCGCAGTGGTGCAGGGGCCGCAGTGCGCGCGGACGGTCGCTCGCGGCATACGCTGGTTCAATGCCAATGCGGGCCGTGTCGACGTGATCGTGATCGCGCGCGGCGGTGGGTCGATCGAGGATCTGGCAGGCTTCAACGACGAGCAACTGGCGCGCGTGATCGCGGCGTCGGAGCTGCCCATCGTCTCGGCCATCGGGCACGAGGTGGACTTCACCATCGCGGACTTCGTCGCCGACCTGCGCGCGCCGACGCCCTCGGCCGCGGCAGAGCTGGTCACGGCGGCGCAGCATCGCATCGAGGAGCGGGTCCAGGCGCTTTCGGCCCGCGTCCATCGCGCCGGACAGTATCACCTGATGCACGCGCGGCAGCGGCTGGCGCGGCTCTCGGCGGACATGGTGCTGCGCCGGGTGCGCGACGGCATCGAACGTCGCGAACAGAGGATCGACGAACTGCGTTTCCGGCTCGCGGCGGCGTCCGACCGGCTGCTGCGCAACCGCGCCCAGCGGCTGAACGCGCTCGAAGCGCGCCTGCGCCGGCAGGACCCGACGCTGCGTCTGGCCGATGCGCAGCGGCGTCTGGCGCGTGCCGGGGAGGCGCTGCAGCGCATCTCAACCCACATGACGGTCATCCGCCACGCGCGTCTCGCAAGGTTAGAAGGGCGGCTGCACGCGCTTTCGCCGCTGGCCGTACTCAGCCGCGGCTATGCACTTGTTTATGCTGAAGACGGAGCGCTGTTGCGTTCCGCCGCCGGGGCAGCAACCGGTCAAACCATCCGCGCGCGGCTTGCCCAGGGCAGCGTCCGCGCCACCATCACGGAGATCCAGAACACATGAAGAAGCTCTTCGGCACCGACGGCATTCGCGCCGTCGCGGGCCAGCCGCCGCTCGACGTTACGACCGTTCACGCCATTGGCCTGGCCTTGGCCGAAACTCTGCGCAAGCAGTCTGGCTCGCCCAAGGTTCTCCTCGGCATGGACACACGCGAGTCCAGCGAGTGGATCGCCGCGACCCTGACCGACGGACTCGTCGCGGGCGGCGCCTCGGTTGAAAACGCGGGCGTGATCACCACGCCGGCGGTCGCGCATCTTACGCACGCGCATGGGTTTGCGGCGGGCGTCGTCATCTCCGCCTCGCACAATCCGTGGGTCGATAACGGCATTAAGCTCTTCGGGCCGGACGGCTACAAGCTGCCGGACGCGACCGAGCTGGAGATCGAAGACGAGATCTTCCGGCAGATCGCGAAGCAGCACGTCGCGGAAGCGACCGACTATGTCGCGCCGCCCGTGAACGACGCCGATCGCGCCGAGTACACGCGCTTCCTGCTGGCGTCGGTTCCGGGTCTGTCGCTCGACAACCGGCGCATCGTCGTCGACTGCGCGAACGGCGCGGCCAGCGCGGTGGCGCCACAGCTCTTCGCCGGGCTGGGCGGCGAGATTGTCATCACCCATGCCAGCCCCGACGGTCGCAATATCAACGAAAAGTGCGGCGCCTTGCACCCGGAGATCGTCGCCAAAGAGGTTGTCGCGACCGGCGCCTCGATGGGCATCACCTTCGACGGCGACGCCGACCGCGCGCTCTTCGCCGACGAGCATGGCCGCGTGGTGAACGGCGACGCCGTGCTGCTGCTGGCCGCGCGCGACCTGCATGCGCGGGGCCTGCTGGCGAACGCAACCGTCGTCGCCACGACCATGTCGAACATGGGTCTCGAAGCCGCGCTCGGCCGTTCCGGCATCCGAATGCTGCGCGCTCCCGTCGGCGACAAGTACGTGCTCGAACAGATGCTGGCCACCGGCGCGTCGCTGGGCGGCGAGCAGTCCGGCCACATCATCTTTTCGGGCAAGAGCACCACGGGCGACGGCATCCTGACCGCGCTGCTGCTGCTCGACATCCTCCATCGCGCGGGTAAATCGCTTGCGGAGCTGACCGCCGACCTGAAGACCTTCCCCCAGGTGATTGTCAACGTGAAGGTGCGCGAGAAGAGGCCGATGGCGGAGATTCCCACGGTCGTCGCGGCGATTGCGGAGGCGGAGGCGGCGCTTGCCGGCTCTGGCCGCGTGGTCATCCGGTACAGCGGTACGGAGGCGTTGGCGCGGGTGATGATCGAGGCCGAGTCCGAGCCGCTGATGCGCCAGCACGCGGACGCCATCGCCGACGCTCTGCGCACCGCCATCGGCATCTGACTCCTAATCTGAACGACAGAAGCATGGGCGCCCCATCCTTTCGGCTTTATCGAAAGGGTGGGACGCCCGAATATGCGTGGTCGTTATACTGAAAGCCGGGAGTCCCCTCATGAGCC
Source organism: Granulicella rosea (assembly GCF_900188085.1). Taxonomy (GTDB): domain Bacteria; phylum Acidobacteriota; class Terriglobia; order Terriglobales; family Acidobacteriaceae; genus Edaphobacter; species Edaphobacter rosea. The sequence continues at coordinate 129,471 of NZ_FZOU01000006.1, read as the reverse complement.
ATACACGTCTTGCCGGCGCTGTCCTCTTTGTCTGCACCTTGCCCGTCTTCGCGCAGCAGAAACCGGCGTCAGCGACGCCGATCCAGCAGGCCGAGGCGAGCATCGATCCGGAGAAGATTCGCGCGCATGTAAAGTTCCTCTCGGACGACCTGCTGGAGGGCCGCTATCCGGGCCTGCGCGGCGGCAGCCTCGCGGCGGCGTATATCGCGACGCAGTTCGCGCTCGATGGGCTGAAGCCCGCGGGCGATAACGGGACGTATTACCAGAACATCGACTTCGTCGGCATGAAGGCGCAGCCGGGCACGACCACGATGCTCTTCGCGCCGAACTCCGGCACGCCAACTCCGCTGGCCTATGGCGACGACTTCACGGTCTCGAACCAGACCCTGACCCCCACCGCCGACATCGACGCACCGATCGTCTTCGTCGGCTACGGCGTCACCGCACCCGAGTTCAAATGGGACGACTACGCCGGCGTCGACGTGAAGGGCAAGGTCATCCTCTGCATCGTGGGCGATCCGCCATCCGACGACCCCAACTTCTTCGGCGGCAAGGCCATGACCTACTACGGCCGCTGGACGTACAAGTTCGAGCAGGCGGCGCGCATGGGCGCGGTCGGCGCGCTCATCATCCACCGGACGGATCTCGCGAGCTACGGCTGGGACGTCGTCAAGAACTCGAACACCAGCGAGAAGACCTACCTGCGCGACGACAAGAACGCGCGCCTGCAGGCCGCGTCGTGGATTCAGTTGGAAGCTGCGGTGAAGCTCTTCAACGCGGCCGGGCTGGACCTGAACCAGGAGTTCGCCGCGGCCGGCAAGCCGGGCTTCAAGGCGGTCGAACTGCCGGTCCACCTGAAGGCCCACGTGGAGAGCACGGTGCGGCAGTTCCAGTCGCCGAACGTGGTGGGGATGGTGCCCGCGGCGAAGCTCTCCGGACCGGATCAGGCGATGCTCTACACCGCGCACTACGACCACCTGGGCGTAAAGTCCGGCATGCCGGGCGACAACATCTACAACGGCGCGGCGGATAACGGCACCGGCGTCGGGATGCTGCTGGAGCTGGCGCGCGCCTGGGCCACGATCAAGGAACCGTTGCCGCATTCGGTGATCTTCTCGGCCGTCACGGCGGAGGAGCAGGGTCTGCTCGGCTCGCAGTATCTGGGCCAGAATCCGCCGATCCCGGCCAGCCAGATCGCACTCGACATCAACTACGACATGATCCTCCCACTGGGCATCCCGCAGGAGGCGAATGTGAACGGCGCCCAGCGCACGAGCTTCTATCCGGCGGTCGAGCGGACGGCGAAGGCCTTCCACCTGGCGCTGGTGCCGGACCCGAGGCCCGAGGCTGGCAGCTACTACCGCTCGGACCACTTCAGCCTGTCGCGCGTGGGCATTCCGGCGTTCTCGGTCGACGCGGGCCGCCTCTACGAGGGCCACGACCGCGCCTGGGGCGAGGCGAAGTTCCAGGCCTTCGAGGACAACGATTACCACAACTTCACCGACAACTACCGGCCGGAGTGGGACTTCTCCGGACTCGCGCTCTACTGCCGCTTCGGGATGGACCTCGGTTGGCAGGTGATCCACGAGAAGACGCCGATTACGTGGAACAAGGGCGATGAGTTCGAGCCGGCAAGGCTGGCGAGCAAGTAGGCTTGTTCGTTAAGGGCACGGCTTCAGCCGTGCCGAAAAGCCGGGGAAGCAATGCGGCTTCAGCCGCTGGGGTACGGTTTGCTTGTGGGTTTCCTCGGGCGCTCGAGGCGGATCGTAAGAAGAAGTACCTCCGCGGCTAAAGCCGGTCACGCACATACGTCGCCAGTGGCACGGCTGAAGCCGTGCCCTTAAGCAAAGCCTTCAGTGCGCTAGCTGGCCTTCCCGCCCGACTCGTCCACCGCGCCGCGCACGCTCACCGACTCCAGCCGAGCGAAGACGAATCCCGTTGGAACGATGCTGAGCGTCGTGACGAGGAACAGCAGCGCGCCGCAGGCGGTCGCGGCCTCGACCGGCGCGCCGTAGAACTCGCGCATCGACGCCGCGGTCACCGCGATCTGGGTGAACCAGCCGACGATGGGCAGTTGCAGCAGCGATCCGCCCAGGCTGGCGGCGAAGAGCAGCATCGTCCGCGCGAAGCTGAGCCCAGCCAGCTCCGGCGTATGGGTAAAGGCATGGACGACCTGTACGTAGGTCGCGGCGATCATGGTCCAGATCGCGACCGAGATCGCCAGCACGGCGACGAACTCCCGCACACTCGCGATGGCGTTCAACCCGTCGCGAAAGCCGAGAATCTTCTCCTCGACCGCCGCTCCGGCCCGTACGGAGATCTTTCCGGCAAGCCCGCCCGCGACGCCCGCAACCCTGGCTCCGGCGATGCGTAGAAAGACGGCGAAGAGCGCAATGGCGAGCGTCGCCGCCAAGCTGAGGACGCCGACGTGGACATAGCGCTCGCGGTGCGGCAGTCCGGCTGGCGCAAGCGCCAGCGCGCTCGAAAAGACGATGGCTGCCGCGCCGAGGTCGAACATCCGCTCGACCGTATAGACCGCGACCTGCGTGCTGACGGGCAGGTCGACGCGCTTCGCCAGCAGGTACGGCCGAGTGAGGTCGGCGAGGCGGCCGAAGAGCGAGGCGGCCGTAAAGCCGACGAACATCGGCCCAACCAGGCGGCTCGCCTTCACGTCGCGCGCCGGGTAGAGGAAGATCTTCCAGCGCCAGGCGCGCAGCCAGAAGTGCGCGTGAATGATCGCGACGCCCAGCAGCAGATGCCACGGGTCGACGAAGCGAAGCTGATGGAAGAAGACGGCCCAGTCGAAGCGGATGCGGTCGCGGAAGACATACAACGCCACGGCGGCCAGGAGCAGCGCGAAGATTGCAACGAGGCGGTTACGTTTCGACATTGGCTAGCGCGAGGCCACGTCGGCGACCATGGTCTTGCGCCGGTTGAACTCGCGGATGACGCGTGCGACGTAGGCGCGGGTCTCGCGGTAGGGCGGAACGCCGTGGTATCTATCGACCGCGCCGGGCCCGGCGTTGTAGGCGGCCAGCGCGAGCGCAATGTTGTCCTTGTAGCGGGTCAGCAACTGGTCGAGGTACTTGGCGCCGCCGGCGATGTTCTGTTCGGGCACGAAGGAGTCGTTCACGCCGAGGACGGCCGCGGTGCCGGGCATCAACTGCATCAGTCCACGCGCGCCGGTGCGGGAGACCGCGCGAACCTGCCCGCCGCTCTCGGCATGCACGACCGAGGCCAGCAGGTCCGCGTCGATGCGGTGCGCCTCACCCGCGCGTGCGAGCATCTCCTGCAGTTCGGACTTCGTGGGCGTCAGATTGGCCGCCGGAGTCAGGGCAGCCGCTGCGGGCGGCGGCGCGGGCGGGTCGGGCAGCGTCTCGACGCGCAGCACCGCGCTGGTCTTGACCTCGATGTAATTCGAATCGGATGCGGCGGAGAGGTACAGGCGGACGTGGTCGCCTTCGACCTCGCGGCGGACGCAATCCAGCTCGAACCCGTTCGCAAGCGTGACGTGCTCGGCGGCACGGACCAGCGGAGCCGCAGTCAGCAGCATCGCTCCGGCGATCAGACGTCGTTTGAAACGAGCGCGCATCTTCAGATCGAACCTTACCACACAGGATCAACCTTTGGACTCAACCAGCGTCCCAACCGGTAGCACGGCCTCGATCGCCTCGGCCATGCCGTCCAGGTGATGTTCTCCCGTGATCGGCCAGCCGCGCTCGCGGGCGAGCAGCTTCAGATCCTCGGGCGCGTTGCCCATCAGGATGGGGTAGCCGGCGATCTTGAGCATCGGCAGGTCGTTCCAGTTGTCGCCGATGGCCATGATCTCTTCGGCGCGGATGCCCAGCGTGGCGGCCAGCCGGAGCAGCGCGACGCCCTTCGAGCAGCCGCCGGGCAGGATGTCGACGATGCTCAGGTCGCGGCCCGGATACTCCGTCCGGTGCAGCGTGACGCGTGTGCCGGGCGTGGCTGCGCCGACGGCGGAGACGCCCGGCATGGTCAGCAGGCGGGCTTCGGCGCGGCGCATCCGTTCGACCCGGCCGCACAGCATCATCTGGATCGGAGCATCCTGTGCATGTGAAGGATCATTCGATAGGCAGTCTTCGATCGGCTTCACGTGCGCGATGTAGGGTTCGTTCGCAGTCATCCACTTGTCGATCGAGGCGTGCAGGTCGTCGAGCTCTTCGACCACCAGCGCGCCGCGCACGTCGTCGCCGTTGGCCGCGACCTTGTCGAAGGTGACGACCAGCGCGTTGCGAAACTCACCGAGGTGCGCGAAGAGGTCGCGCGCGATCTCGTTCGGCAGCAGCGTACGGTTCAGCAGGCGGGCGTCCGCGCCGAGCGTCCGGGTGACGGCGCCGTTCGAGCTGACGAGCGCATTCAGGTCGCGCAGACCCAACCCGCGCAGCACGCGCATGGCGTAGCTGTGGCGGCGGCCGGTCGCGACGACGACCTCGATCCCGGCCTCTTCGGCAGCCTTCAGCGCGGCCAGGTTGCGGACGCTGACCTGCCCGTCGTTGCCCAGCAGGGTGCCGTCCATATCGGTCGCGATCATCTTTACAGTGGAGAGGGAGTTCATCCGTATATTTTCTCATTCCACTGCATGTTTATTCATAAGTGTTTCTAAATCTGTAATTTACGGGAAATTCACTGGACTTCGGCGCGGCCTCGGGCGACCATCGTTACAGGCACCACAAAGGCTTGTTTATGTTTCACAAAAATGCAGTGACCTCCCTTCGGAGCGGTAACGCCAACGCAGCAAACGACTTCAACCCCTCAAACCAGGCAAGACTTACACTCGTTCCGGCTGGCGGCGGCCCTCCTCAGCCCTCCGTCGAACGGGAATCCGCCCTCTTCGAACTCATGCGCATCTCGTCGAAGAAGGTCAGCTCGCTGCTGGCGGAGGCCGCCGTTCTGGTGCTCGTCTTCGCTCTGCTCGACCGGCTGATCGTGAAGGATCGCATGGACATGAGCTGGGTAGCCGGCGCGCTGGGCATCAGCCTGGCGCTGCTGGCGGGCAGCATCCTGCTGGACTTCAGCGCCCGGCGCTGGCTCAGGCCACAGCCTTAGCGACGACCACGATGAGGAGTAGGCTGCTCCGGTAAAATGGATTCATGCCGAAGATCGCCTACCTCGAATCCGTGCGCACGCACAATCGCCTCTCCGCCGATGTTCCTCAGACGCTCGACCCCGCGACGGCGGAGTCGCTCTACGTCCGCTACGACATGGACGAGCTGAAGAAGACGGCGACGCGCGACCTGCCGGCGAAGGCCGCAGCGGCCTCGGTGACGAGCCTGGGCATGTGGCGCTATGCCTGCGTGTTGCCGGATGTGACGCCCGTGACACTGGGTGAGGGCTGGACGCCGATGCTGCAGTCGAAGCGCTATCCCGGCCTCTACATCAAGGAAGAGGGCGCGAACCCGACCGGCGCCTTCAAGGCGCGCGGCCTGGGCCTTGCCGTGTCCATGGCGAAGCACTATGGTTTGAAGCACTTAGCGGTGCCAAGCGCGGGCAACGCCGCCGGGGCGCTGGCGGCGTACGCGGCTGCGGCGGGCATCACCGCGCACCTGTATATGCCGAAGGATGTGCCGTTTGCGAACTATCTCGAAGGCATTGTCTACGGCGCGGACGTGCATATGGTTGACGGGCTGATCTCCGACTGCGCACGGCTGGTCGGCGAGGAGATCAAGGCCCAGAAGGCCGCCGGCCTGCCCGCCGAGGAGGTCTGGTTCGACATCTCGACGCTCAAGGAGCCGTTCCGCGTCGAGGGCAAGAAGACCATGGGTTACGAGCTCGTCGAGCAGCTTGGCTGGACGTATCCCGACGCGGTCTTCTACCCGACCGGCGGCGGCGTGGGCCTGATCGGCATGTGGAAGGCCTTCGACGAGATGGAGGAGCTGGGCTGGATCGAGAAGGGAAGCAAGCGCCCGAAGATGTACGCGCTGCAGGCCAGCGGCTGCGCGCCGATCGTGAAGGCGTACGACGAGGGCAAGCAGGTGAGCGAGTTCTACCAGCACGCCGCGACCTTCGCCGCCGGGCTGCGTGTGCCGAAGCCGTACGGCGACCAGATCATCCTCGACATTCTGCGCGAGTCCGGCGGCCGCGCCATCGGCTCGACCGACGAGGCAATTCTGGCGAGCATTCTCGACTGGGCAAAGAATGAGGGTCTGCTGCTCTCGCCTGAAGGCGCTGCCGCGACTGCCGCCTATGACGAACTGATCGCCAGCGGAGAGCTGAAGCCGACGGACAAGGTTGTTCTCTTCAACACCGGCGCGGGTCTGAAATATACCGACATGATCGCCGAGGCGATGCACCTGCGGCGGCCGGGGTCGCTGCCGACGAGCATGCCGGTGGGTGGGATTATCACGCCGGTCTAGGGTAGGTTGGCTGGCGATCGGAATCGATTCGTGAGGAGGTAGACCGGACGGCTTGTCGACGACAGTCGGAGGCGTTCCGGTTTAGCCTTTGGGTGAGCCGGAGTCTTTAGACCTCTTCCCCGAGCAGATTGCTGACGCGCACGATGGTCTCAATCTGCTGATTGCTGAGTCTGGAAAGCAGGTTGCGGCGCACCGATTCCGCATGGACGGGTCGCGCAGCATCGAGTTTCGCTCTGCCTTCCTCGGTCAACACCACCAGGACGACTCGCTGATCCGCCTCGCGACGTTTGACCAGTCGCTTCTTCTGCATGCGCGTCAAGTGATGCGAGAGACGGCTCTTGTCCCACCCCAGAGATTCGGCCAGCGCCTGCTGACGCATCTCTCCGTTGCCCAAATCGGCCAGACGAGACAAAACGCCAAAGTCCGGCCCGGAAAGGCCGGTGGACAGGGCGATGTCGCGCCCCACCCTCTCCAGCACGTCGTCTCCCATCACTTTGAAGGCGTGCCAGATGCGAAACTCTTGCGGGGTGAGTGGTTCGGTAGGCATGAAGAAAAGATTAACAGTTTTGGGTTGACGCGACAACCAGCAGGGGCGTACTGTGGTTGACATGACAACCAAAGCAGTTCAAAAAGTCGCGCTCGTCACCGGCGCCAACAGAGGAATCGGCAGAGCCATCGTCAGCGGGCTGGCGCGGAGCGGATTTACCGTCTTCCTTGGCGCTCGTGACCCTGAGAAGGGAAGAATCGCCGCCGCGGAGCTTCAGGCCGAGGGAGATGTGCGTTTCGTCCCGCTGGAGGTTACCAGTGCGGCCTCCGTGCTGGCCGCGCGGCAGGCGATCGAATCGGAGACAGGCCGTCTGGATGTGCTGGTGAACAACGCTGGCATCGGCGCTGCGCCGGGCTCGAGGTTCAAGGACCCTATCGACGAGATTGCTGAAAACATGCGCGCCGTTTATGAGACGAATGTCTTTGCCGTCGTTACGGTCACCAATGCTTTCATCCCTTTGCTTCTCCTTTCCGATGCGGGCCGCATCGTCAATGTGACCAGCAAGAGAGGATCGATCGGAGAAGAGGGCGCGTGGGTAGGCCGGCCAAATATGACGTACTCCAGCTCGAAGACCGCACTGAACGCAATCACGGTTCACTATGCTCGCAGTCTTGCGACAACGAACATCAAGGTAAACGGCGCCGCGCCGGGCCATGTCGCTACGGGCTTCAATGCCTTTCGCGGCACACGCACGCCGGAACAGGGGGCAGAGGTGGCGATCCGGCTGGCGCAGGTGGACCGAGACGGGCCGACCGGGCTTGTCTTCGAAGACGAACGGCAACTGACCTGGTAGTCCTTAATGCCGAGGTCGCGACAGACCCGCCTCACGCAATGACCAGAAGGCGACGTCAGCGCGTGTAACCTAAACAGACCGTGTCCATCCGTCTTGAAATCCGGCCCATGCTGCACATCGCCCTGCCGCTCGTCCTTGCCGAGATCGGTTGGATGTCGATGGGCGTCGTCGACACGATCATGGTCGGCCATCTGCCGAACGCCGCGACCGCGATCGGCTCCGCGGCGCTGGCGCAGGTGATCTACAACACGCTGGCCTTCGGGATCGGCGGCATTCTGCTGGGGCTCGACACGACCATCGCGCAGGCGCATGGCGCGGGCGATGTGCCGGCGGCGAATCGCTGGCTGGTGCAGGGAGTCATCCTCGCCGCGGGCATCTCGGCGCTGTTGATGACCTGCTACGCGCTTGCGCCGATTGGTTTTCACCGTCTGCCGACCGATCCGGTGGTGGTCGCGGGTGCGGTCGGGACGCTGGGCGCGCTCAGCCTCGGCACGCTGCCGCTGATGCTCTACTTCACGCTGCGGCGGTATCTGCAGGCCTTCAACCATGTGCGTCTGGTGGCCGCGGCGCTGGTCTCGTCGAACCTCATCAACCTGCTCTTCGACTGGCTGCTGATCTACGGCCATCGTTGGACCGTTGGCGGGCACGTGCTTGCGATTCCGGCGGGAGGGGTCGTCGGGTCGGGCATCGCGACCAGCCTGGCGCGGACGTACCAGGCGGTCTTCATGATCGCGTCGATCCTGTATGTCAATCGCAGGCATGGCTATGGGCTGCTGAAGACCTCGTGGCGGCCGCACTGGGCGTCGCTCAGGCGGCTGCTGGCGCTGGGCGTGCCCTCGGGCGCGACGATTCTGGTCGAGATCGCGATCTTCGCGGCGGTCACGGCGATCATCTCGACGCTGGGTCCGGCGCCGCTCTCGGGGCACGAGATCGCGCTGAACTGCATCAGCTTCACGTTCATGGTGCCGCTCGGCATCTCGGCCGCGGCGAGCATCCGGGTGGGGCAGGCGGTTGGGCGTCGCGATGCGGCCGGCGCACGCGCAGCCGGATGGGCGGCGATTCTGCTGGGCGCGGCGTTCATGCTGGCCGTGTCGGTGCTGTACGTCACAATCCCGTATGCGCTCGCCGGAGCCTTCACGACCAGCGCCACAGTCATCGCTGCGACCGTGCCGCTGCTGTACATCGCGTCGATCTTCCAGTTCTGCGACGGCCTGCAGGTGACGGCGATTGGCGCGCTGCGTGGCGCGGGCAACACGCACTCCGGCCTGATCACGCACCTGTGCAGCTACTGGCTCTTCGGCATGCCGATCGGGCTGTACCTGTGCTTCACGCGGCGGATGGGCGCGCCGGGCCTGTGGCTGGGGCTGTGCGCCAGCCTCATCGTCTCGGGCCTGACGCTGATTTATCTTTGGCGGAGGATGGCGCGTACGCTCAGCTTTCAGTAGAAAAGCCGAAGCAGCCGCGCTAGACTGGTGCGCATGAGCCTCTACCTCTCGGACGGGGATAGCTACGCGGGCTGGCATTCGACTGGCCGGTGGTTCGCGTTCGCGGGCGCGGTCGCCGGGGCGGCGGCTCTCGCGGGCTATGTGTTCACGCATGGGTATCTGGCGGCGAATCTGCCGGCGTCGGACCAGATGGTCGCATTCATGGCGCAGTGGGTCGGCGGCGGCTTCGCGGCGCTGATGGCGTTTGCAGCCTACGGATCGATCGGGATGTCGCGCGAGGAGCGCGGCGATGTGGAGGTTTCGGAGACTGGCGTCCGCCGCATCCTGGAGCCGGGGCGCGAGAACTTTCTGCCGCGCGCAGAGATCGCCGGAATGATCGTTCGGCGGAGCGGCGGCGTCGACCTCGTCGACCACTCCGGCCAGCAACGGATGGTGATTCCGCGCAGCCTCGACGGTTATCGGGATTGTATCGCGGAGATCAAGGCGCTGGGTGTGGAACGGTTGCCTGCCAAAGCCGTGATTGCACGCAAGAAGCCTGCTTCGGGTGAATGGGCTCTCACGATGGCGATGTTATTGTGCTTCGAGTTCACCCTCAACAAAAACACTGTGATGAAACATCATGTAGCGGGGATTCTGCTGGTTGCGATCGTTGCTGGCCGTGTGCTGGTGGATTGGCGGAAGAAGAAGACGGGCCCGCTGGGGGCATGGCTGATGATGCTGTGTGCGGTGTGCTGGGTGGTTTACAGGTGGGTTTGGGTCTGGTAAAGCTACCCCAAACGGTTGGGGTGGGACGGAGAGTCGCAAAAACAGCTACTTTTCCAGCCCCAGCCGGTACATCAGCACCGCATACCGCTTGGCCTGCGTCTCCAGCGAGTCGAGGTAGATCGTCTCGCCCTCGGCGTGCGCGCCGGCTCCAAAGGCGCCTGTCCCGACCAGCCCCGCGACGTACGGCGCGACGAAGGCGATGTCGCCCGCGCCGCCCTGGATCGGGTCGGTGACGTTCATTCTCGGGAAGCCGAGGGTGTCGTTGACGGCCTGCAGCTTGGCCAGCAGAGCCTCGGAGGCGGGTGTCGCGCCCATGGCGGGGTAGCCGTCCTCGAAGTCGAGCGTCGCGCCGGTCTTTGCCAGGTGGTCGCGCACGATGGCCTCCATCTTCTTCTTCACGCGGACGGTCTGTTCCTCGTTCAGGGTACGGATGTCTCCGTTGGCGAGGGCGGCCGGGGCAACGACGTTCACCTTGCCGGTCGCGACGCCGCCGGTGTTTTCAGCGTTCAGCTTCGCGGTTGCGCCGCCGAGGACGAGGCCGACGTTGAAGGTCAGGCCGTTCTCGGGCAGCTCGGTGCGGAACTGGTCGAGGATGCGGACCAGCTCGTAGATCGCGCCGCAGCCCATGGTCTCGTTGCAGACCTGCGACGAGTGGCCGGTTCTGCCGGTCGTCTCCAGATGCCAGGCGATCGAGCTGCGCCGGCCGATGCGGACGGTGTCGACGCCGTCCAGTCCGCCGTCGCGGCCACTATTTTCGAACTCCAGCGCGACGTCGCTGCGCTTGCCGGCGTCGATCAGGTCTTTGCGGCTGATGCTGCTGGGCTTGCCGAAGCGCTCCTCGTCGCCCGCCAGAACGATGGTGATCTCGCTGCGGTCGAGCACGCCGGCGGCCTTCATGGCCTTCAGCGCGCTGAGCATGATGACGAGGCCGCCCTTCATGTCGGCGACGCCGGGGCCGGTGGCGACCTTGCCGCCGGTGTCGGGCACGATGGCGTAGCGCTGGAAGGTGGAGCTTGGTTCGAAGACCGTGTCCATGTGGCCGATCAGCAGGATGCGCTTGCCGCACTTGCCGGTTCCCTTGGGACACGGGTGCTCGGCGACCAGATCGCCCGCGCGGCCGACCTCCCGGTCCATGGGGTTCCAGCGGGTTTTGAAGCCCAGCGCCTCGATCTCCGGCTGCAGGATGTCCTTTACTTTCAGCACGCCGGGCAGATTCATGGTGCCGCTGTTGATGTTCACCAGCTTTTCGAGCAGCGCCACGGCGACGGGATTCTCCGCCTCGACCGACTTGACGATGGCCGTTTCGGCCGGGTTTGTGGCGAGAACCTTCGGCGCATTCTGGGCAAAGACCGGGGTTGCGAGCAACGTTGCGGCGAGGGTCAGCAGGCGGGAAGGCGTGTTTATCGGCATCTCTGGCGCGAGAATATCATGGCGCCGCCTTCAGGCCATCGCCCAGCAGTTCGGCCGTTCGTTCGAGCACCGCGAGCTGCCGCTCCATGCGCTGCATCTGCTCTTCGGCGACGCTGACGAGCGCGATGCGGCCGGTCTCGGGCGGCCAGAGCTCGTGCGCGGCACAGGATCCGGCGGCCAGCCGCGCGGAGAGCCGCTCCAGACGGCAAGCCAGCCCTTCGATCCGGTCGATCGAGCTGGTGGTCGCGCGGCCGGTGGCGGCCAGCGTGGTCACGGTCTGGGTCAGGCGGCGGGTGTAGGTGGTGAAGGTGAGGGCTTGCTCCTTTTCGACGTCCTCGGCGGCCAGGCCCAGCGCGCCGAAGCCCGGCTCCTGCATCATGCGGTCGACTGCCTCCTCGGCGTCGTTGCTGGCCAGACCGCAGGCGCGCCGCGCGGGCGCGAGCACGTTGCGCTCGGCCCGGCGGCGGTCGGGCAGGGTCCAGAAGATGAGGATGACGCGCAGGTAGGCGGCGTCGGCGGCGGCGCAGCGCGCGAGTTTGCGGCCCAGCTCGATGCCCGGCTTCTCCGGCCAGATCAGCCGCATGGCGATGATGGCCGTGGCCGCGCCGAGCACGGTCGTGCCCATACGGACGCCCGCGTAGGCCCAGTCGCGCGGATGCGGCAGACTCATCAGCACGAAGGTCGGGGTCAGGAAGAAGCTGTACAGCCCGTAATCCACCGCGTAGGTCGCAAGTGTGAGCGTCGCGAAGAGCGCGATCGTCAGCATCATTCCGACCGGCGAGCGGATGCCGACCGCGAGCACCGCCGCCAGCACGCCGCCGGCGATCGTGCCGCCAACGCGCTGGGCGCTGCGTCGCAGCGTCGCCGAGCCGTAGGGCTGCAGCACGATGATCGAGGTCATCGCCAGCCAGAAGCCGTGGCTGACGTGGACGATGCGCATCAACGCCACATCCGCCGCGCCCACCACGGCCATGCGGATGGCGTGCCGCATCATGACGGAGTCGAGCGTGAAGTCCGAGCGAAGGGCGTCGAGCCAGGCGTTCGAATCGGGTTCGGCATCGGAGTCCGTGCCGGCGTCTGCTTCGGGGAACTCCGGCGTCCCATGCCGCGCGCCGCGCAGCCGGCTCGAATCCATGCCGGTCCAGAGCGCGTGCGTGGCCTCGAAGCCGATCTCGATCTCCTGCGCGGCCTGCCGCTCCTCCTGCTCCAGATGATCGCGCAGCGTATGCGGGACGGGCGACATCGGCGAGCGCTCGATGTCGCGATGCGGCGATATGGCTTCGTCCGCCGCCAGCATCCCCAACCGTCGCTCCACGTGCTGCCAGCGGTGCGAGCCATGCGGGGCGAAGGAGGCGCCGCCGTCCATCGGGCGCTGCTCCAGTTGTTCCGCGATGACGCGCTCGGCGCCGGCCAGCCAGGCGGTGACCTCGGCCAGCGACTCGCGCAACTCGCCCGCCGGTGTGACGTCGATCATCTCGGCCAGACGCAGCGTGCGTGCGAAGAGCATGTCCGCGGTCTCGAGCAGGACCGACAGACTGCGCGCCGTCACGGTGCGTGCGGGCGCTCGGGCCGGGGTGGCGGCCAGCGCGGCGCGTGCGGCCTCCAGCTTTACCCGCAGTTCGCGGTGCCATACGTGCGGCGGACGCCGGTCGACGCGTTCGCCCGGCCCCCAGCCCAGCCGCGCCGTCTCTTCGCTGAGCGCGAGGTAGCAGCCGGCGACGCCGAGGCGCGCGGGACGAAACGGGTCGACCGGCCAGAGCACCAGACTGAGCGCCGCCGCCCACAGGCCGCCCGCGCAGAGCATGCCCGCCGCGAGCGACGCGCCGTGCAGGCTGTGATCTTCGCTGCCGAGGCCGGCGAAGTAGATAACAAGGATGACGACCGAGGTGGATGCGATCGGCTGCGCCACGACGCGCGCGAAGGTGACCGCGAAGCAGAAGGCGGCGGTAAGAAGCATCGTTGCCGCGAGCGCCGCGCCGCTTCCCCACCCGGGCGCGGCTGCGCCGACGAAGACGCCCAGCGCGCCGCCGGCCAGCACCGTCAACATGGTGACCAGGCGCGTGCGATAAGGCCCGCCGTTATCGACCAGCACAGCCTCGAAGCCGCCGAGCGCCGCCCAGCCCATGGGCTGCCCCAGCATCCGGCAGGTGATCATCGCCGACCCCACTGCCAGGCCTGCTCGCACGCCTCGCCGCCAGTGCAGCGTACGGGAGAAGCGTTCGAGGCGCGCCAGCCAAGTCATGCAGCCAGTGTAGCTAGGTTGCGTGGATACAGGTTGCGACCGGCCAGCTTTTCACTTCAGACGGCCAAATTCAGACAGCCGAAAACTTGTCATCCTGAACGGAGTGAAGGATCTGCTCTTGTCCGGAGCAACATATCCGCCCGAAAAAATGCAGATCCTTCGCTTCGCTCAGGATGACAGATTTGTGGAGTGTCGAGTTACCGGGCGCGATAGTCGCGGGTGAAGACATCGCGCGGCAGACCGTCTTTGCGAGCCTGCCGGCGCAGCGCCTCGGCCTCCGCGCGGCTCATGCCGCCGCCCAGCGTCACGAGGAACGGCGCGCGGCCCGAAGGCGAGAAGACCTCCGGGCGCAGCGACGAATGCTCGGCGCGCAGGCTTGCGACCTTCTGCCACGCCTGATCTTCATGGTTATAGGTGTAGGCGACGACGTGCCAGCCGGGCTGCGTCGCCACGGTCGCGACGCCGGCCTTCGCTGCGGGCGGGTTGGGCGCGTCGTCGATCGTCTTGATCGGCGACGGAGCGACGGTTGCGGGCGCCGCCGGAGCGGTTGCTGTCGCGCTGGTAACCGGCCTGCCTTGAACGAGATGCCAGACGACGAAGAGCGCCAGCAGAGCTGCCGCCGCGACTCCGCCCCAGAAGAGCGGCGGCTTCGGCGCAGCTTTCACCGGGCTATAAATACGCGAGACCCGCGCGGATTGAAGCGGCAGCTCCGCCTGCACGGGCTCGTAGGGCTCGGCCTGGGCCGCATCGGCCAGTTCCAGCCGGTGCGTCTCGGCGGCGGCGTGCGCGGCGGCGATGACGCCTTCGGGCACGAGCGGCTTCACCTCCGGCGTGGGCGGCGGGGTTAGCGCGGCGTCGATCTCGTCGAGCCCCCAGGCGCCGTCCAGCCCGCGCGGAACGATGCGGTCGAAGGGCGCCGCCAGCCGCGTCGCGGGAGTCAGATTCGCGTCGAGGGTCAGGCAACGCAGCAGCAGTTCGGCGAGGGCGTGGACGTCGCGCTGCTTCAGCGCCTCGGGCGTGTGGTCGAGATCGTTGGTCGCCTCGCGGACGCAGTCGCTGCGCAGCTTGATGACCTCGCCGACGGCCAGCACGCTCTCGGGCGTCAGGTGCTCATGGACGAGATCCTTCGCATGCAGCGCCTTCAGCGCGGCGACGAGGCTGTGGCCGACCTCGACCGTCTCGGCGGGGGTGAGCGGGCGCTCGCGCAGAATGTCGGCGAGGCTGGCGTCGGTCAGCTCCAGCAGGGCGTAGGCGAGCGGCGTGCCGTCGAAGCTGGTCTGGCCGAACTTCTTGATGGTGACGAGATGCTCCTCGCCCAGGTCCGCGACCTGCTGCCAGCGCGAAAGCATCTCGTGCTCGTCGTTCAGCGACTCGGTGAGGCGGATGACGGCGGGCGTGCCGGTGCCGTTCGCGGTGGCGAAGAAGGCGGTGCGGCCCTCGGGACGGATGAGCTGGCCCAGCGGGTAGGCCTCGGCGATGGTCTTGCCTTCGTAGTCGCTCCACAGATGCATGGCGGGTTCCGATCTGGTTCTAAAAACCGGTAAGTCTTTCCAGGTGAATGCAAGCGAGGCGCCGTTTGGCTGGCTCGACGGCAGCCCGCAGCGTTGGCCGCGTTCGCCTCGCAACGTTAATTATGGCCGAGCGGAATCGGGAGATTTCTGCCGGGGCGATGGGGGATTTTTGCCGGGTGGGGGAGGAGAAAGGCGGAATCCGGGGGGTTAATAACGCTTCGTCATTCGTTATTGTCTTACAGTTTTGTGCAGGAGTGGACCCATGCCTGTCGCGAGCAACGAAAAACCGACAAAGAAGCTGAGACGGATTCTGATCGTGAAAGGCTCCGATCCATTTCCTCCAACCGGCCTACCGCCGCTGGACATCGATTCAAGGATCGATTTGACGAAGCCGATCTGTGAACAAGCCCAAAAGCTCCGGATGAAGGACGAGGCGCAAGAAGCAAGACGCTTAGCTACGCTGAGACGGTCAGCGTCTCCGAAAACTTAGCTTCAAGAGCGGCTATATATTCCGCCTCGAACCAATCCGGCGGGTCATCCTCCATGTCAAGAAAGATGCGCGCGGCCTCAAGCAGCAGTAGCCGGTCGTGATCCCTCTTGAGAAGATTGATAAGGGGGCGAATTACTCGCTGGTCACGCCTGTGGGCAAGCGCAACTGTAGCCTCCTCTCGTGCATTGATGAATGGATCTTTCAGGTGTGCAAAGAAGGCCTGACGAATCTCCTCTGAGTCAGCGTGCCCCAGTGTTCCCAGGCCGAAGATAGCCCAGTCGCGCACTTCGTGGTCCCGATCTTCCATAAGCTCTAACAGAGCCTTCACAGAACCCGGGTCATCGGCAAAGCTGCCAAGTGCGACCGCAACCGCGTATCGGGTGGTTGAATCGGAATGTTGCGCGAAGGAGGTCAGAATCGGCAGCGCATTTGGGTCGTCCAAGGTTCCTAACGCAGACAGCTCAGAGTTCAGCGCGTAGACGTCTGTCTCTTTGGGGATCAACGCAGAAAGAATCGCAAAGCTCTCCGCGACAAATACCTTTTCGCTCTTCCAAGGATGTCTGTGGGTAATCTGGAGCTGCCCCAGGATACTTGCGGCTCTCGCACGTTTGAGAGGATTTATCGAGTTGCACCACGTCTTCGCTTTATGGAAGACAAAAGCGCTTCCCGATAAGCGAAGGCTGCAGATCGCCTTCCACGGAGCATCGTCATCATGGCCACCCCTAAGCGTAGCCATAAACAGTGCGTCGATCCGCTGAATAAAAGCTTGGACGCAGTGTTGCTCCATCTGACCTTTCCTCGCCACTACTCTTCCTCGTTCGCCTGCTTTTCGGCAAGCTGTTCGAGCTGACGCCGCCAGTCCAGATCCTCGATGAACCCGGGCTTGGACCGCCAGTCCTCCTGCACCTTCACGAACAGCTCCAGAAACACCCGCGTGCCCAGCAGCGATTCGATGTCCTTACGCGCGGCGGTGCCGATCTCCTTCAACATCACGCCCTGCTTGCCGATCAGGATCGCCTTCTGGCCGGTGCGCTCGCAGAAGATGGCGGCGGAGATCTTGGTGACCGGCAGCTTCGCCCCCGCCCTGGGCTTGCCTGCTTGTGGAGGCGGCTCTTCGTACTTTTCGATGACGACGGCGGTCGCGTAGGGAACCTCTTCGCCGGTCAGCATCAGGATCTTTTCACGTATCAGTTCGGCGACGAGGAAGCGCTCGGGCTGGTCCGTGAGCTGGTGCTTGGGGAAGTAGCGCTGGCCCTCGGGCAGCAGGTCGACCACCTTGTCGAGCATCAGCTCCAGGTTGATCTTCTTGCGCGCGGAGATGGGGATGATCTCGGCGAAGTTGTAGAGCCCGGACCAGTGCGCGATCAGCGGCATGATCTCCGCCGGCGAGATGGTGTCGATCTTGTTCAACAGCAGGATGACCGGGCAGTCGAGCTTCTGGATGAGCTGGAGGGCGAAGTCGTCCTCGGCGGCCGAGAGCGTCATGCGGCCGGTAATCTTCATCTTCGGGGCTTCGCCGGGCCCGGCGGCGTTGGGGTCGACCTTCGGCAGCTTGTGGGTCACGTCGACGATGAAGAGCACGGCGTTGCGCGATTCGAGCGCGTCGTGGACCTCCTGCATCATGCGGCGGTCGAGCTGAGTATCCGGCTTGTGGATGCCGGGGGTGTCGACCATGACGATCTGCGCGGCGGGACGGCCGGCGACGTCCTTGGTCTTCTTCTTGAGCGGAACTTCGAGAACGCCGTGGATGCGGGTGCGCGTCGTCTGCGGCTTATGCGTGACGATGGCGAGCTTCTGACCCAGCAGGGCGTTCAGCAGCGTGGACTTGCCGGCGTTGGGACGGCCGATGATGGAGACGAAACCGGAGCGAAAAGGCATTCTCTCTATTATGCGCCGTTTAGTACGGTGTCTTCATTACCCGCAAAGCTTAATAGCGCCGTTCGATCCACTTGGAGCGGCCGATATTCGAGGCGCTGAGCACTTTGAAGACGGTACGAGGCTGGGGCAGAAAACTGGGATGCTCCGAGGATATTTGGCCTATCCAGATGCCAGTCATCGTAGCAATCACAGGATGATCGCCGAATCCGCCCTGCCTCACCAGATTTGTCAACTCCCGCACGGATTGCGACTGATGCTCGCTGTCCTCCGAGTGCATATCCGCGCCAAGGCCGCGGCACTCCGGGTCCCACAACGCGGTCCCATGTTTGAAGAACGTAATCCGCGCGGTCGTAGTTACCTCTTGACCTGTATATAGAGAAGAATGAGCGATCAGCTCACACAGAGACACACTCCGGGAGTTGCTACGCGCCTGACAAAATGCCATCTGCGGCAGCCATGAGTTCGCCGCAACCAAGAGGACGAGTAAGCCCAATATTTGCTTAATGCTCTGTAGCACGATCGCGCACTCCGCTTAGAAATAGTTCTGCTATTCGACGGACTCCGCGACCTCTTTCAATATGCGGTTACGTTCCGTCATGTATCGACGTAGAAAACCTATTCGTCGGGCGTGGTCGCGAGGCTGACGCGTATCCGATCGATCCGGCGGTCGGTTGAGGCCAGCACCTCAAGCCGCAGTCCATCTTCCTCGACCACCTCACCAGGCAGCGGGATGTGGCCGGCGATTTCCGACACCAGCCCACCAAGAGTCGTGGACTCATAGTGCTCCGGCAGGCGCAGCGACGTGGGGTCGTCGCGGGTGTCGCGCGGTTCCTTCGCTTCTCTGGCGACGGGCGCCTCGTCGTCCATGTTCAGGTCGTCGAGGTCTTCGCTCTGGGGCTTGCTGTCGGGTTCGGCCTCAAAGGCCTCCGCGGGACGGTTGCCGGGGAACTGGTCGGCGAAGAGGTCGCGCAGGCGCGAGATTTCGAAGGTTCCCGAGACGACATACGCGCCGTTGGCCTCGCGGATGGGGGCGTCGTCCTCCTCCGGCTCGTCGTGCTCGTCGGCCAGCGAGCCCACGATGGCCTCGATCAGGTCTTCGATGGTCACGATGCCAGCCACCTGCCCGTACTCGTCGATGACGATGCGCATGTGCTGCTTGGCGCGCTGCATCTCGCGCAGCAGTTCGGCGACCTTCTTGGTCTCGGGGACAAAGTCGGTCTTGCGCTGGAGCTGCGCGACGGTGCGGGTCTCAGCGTCGGTGTCCGCGATCTGCAGCAGGTCGTGTGCGAAGACGATGCCGGTGATCTCGTCGAGCGTGTTGCGGTAGACCGGCACGCGGGAGTAGACGTGATCCTCCAGCTCGGCCGTGAACTCGCGCAGCGTCATCGAGCCCGGCACGGCGAAGATCTCCGGCCGCGGCGTCATGATCTCGCGCACGACCTTGTCGCCGAACTCGACGACCGACCGTACGAGCTCGCGGTCGGACTCCTCCAGAATGCCCTCTTCCTCGCCCGCTTCGAGCAGCGCATCCATCGCCTCGGACGGGTGCTCCTCTTCGGACGGATCTTCGGGTTCGGCCAGCGCGGCGATCGACAGGATCAGGCTGAGCAGCATCGTCACCGGCAGCAGCAGGATGAAGATCGTCTGCAGAATGTAGCGGATACGAACGATCCACGTGCCGCGCGTGCGGGTGAAGAGCACCTGCGGGACAAGCCGGTCGAAGATCAGGATCAGCAGGATCAACTCGAAGGCGACGCGCAGGAACTCCGCGATGTGCGGTGCCTCCGGCTGCGTATACAGCCGGACGCCGGCCAGCAGGGCGATGGTCGCGAGCGTAGCCTGGCGCAGGATCGAGGCCGAAAGCGCGACGGACTCGCGCCCGAGCATCAGCTTCGGCTCGACCAGCTCCTCCCAGGAGTCGATATTGTCCTGGTACTCGCGGGCGAGAAACTTGCCCATCTCCGAGTAGACGCGATCGATATAGGCCGCCAGCGCGAGGATTGCGAGCAGCAGGAGCATGGCCACGGCGTAGGCTGGGCTCATGCCTTCGCCCTCTTCGTCGCGGCCTTTTTCACGGGTTTCGTGACGCGGTCGATCAGGCTTACGGGCAGCTTCAGGGTCTGGCGCAGTTGGTCTTCGAGCGCGGCCATCTCCCCGTTGTCGGTCTCGTGGTCCTCGCCGGCAAGGTGCAGCAGACCGTGGAGCATCAGGACGCGGAGTTCGATTTCGAGCGTGTGGCCGTACTGCGCGGCCTGGCGGGCGGCGGTCTCAAGCGAGATGGCGAGGTCGCCGGCCATGCCCGCGTCGTACATCTCATCCGGCGAAGGGAAGCTGAGGACGTCGGTCGCCTTGTTCTTGCCGCGAAAGGATTTGTTCAGGCGCTTGAGGGTGGCGTCGTCGGCCAGCAGCACCTCGACCGAGCCTTCAAGGCCGACGGCCTTCTGCGCGCGATTGAAGAAGCGCGACAGGGCGGGCTTACTCAGCGTGAGTGCTTCGGCGCTACTTGGGGGTTCGATGGTGATCATCGGTTGTTTGGATGCTGCAGCGAAACTCCTGGATGAAACAAAAGGCAGGAGCCGACTGCGCTCCTGCCTTTGATGGTATCGCAGATTTCCTGCATTTATTGCGGTTTCGGCGCCGGCTTGGCGAGCGGTTCGGCCAGCGGCTGACCCAGCGCCGCCTCCTCGCCGATCGGCAACTGCTGCTGCGCGCGGCCGTAGGAGTCGTACGCGCGCACGATGCGCTGTACGAGCGCGTGGCGCACGACGTCCACATCCTCGAAGTGGCAGAAGCGGATGCCCTCGACGCCTGAAAGCACGTTGAGCGCGTCCAGCAGACCGGACTTCTTCGGATTCGGCAGGTCGGTCTGGGTGAGGTCGCCGGTGATGACGGCCTTGGAGTTGTTGCCCAGGCGCGTGACGAACATCTTCATCTGCTCGATGGTCGTGTTCTGCGCCTCGTCCATGATGATGAACGCGTCCGAGAGCGTGCGGCCGCGCATGAACGCCAGCGGCGCAACCTCGATCACGTTTCGTTCCAGCAACTTATCGACCTTCTCCTGGTCGAGCAGATCGTAGAGCGCGTCGTAAAGCGGTCTCAGGTAGGGGTCGACCTTCTCCTGCAGCGAGCCCGGAAGGAACCCGAGGCGCTCGCCGGCCTCGACCGCCGGGCGGACGAGGATGATGCGGCTGACCTTCTTACTCAGCAGCGCGGAGACGGCCATCGCGACCGCGAGGTAGGTCTTGCCGGTACCGGCTGGCCCGAGGCCGAAGGTCATGTCCGAGCCCTCGATGGCCTCGACATACTTCTTCTGGTTGGGCGAGCGGGGCTGCACCATGCGCTTGACGCCGGCGGACCGCTGCTTGCCCGAATCCACCAATGATTTCAACGAGATGCCGGGATCGGCGACCACCATCTTCAACATCGCGTGCAGCTCGCCGTTTTGCAGATGGACGCCCGATCGTCGAAGCGCGTCGAAGTCCGCGAACACCTGGGCGGCGCGGGCTACGCGATCGTCGGCGCCGGAGAGGTGGATGCCGTCGGAGCGTAGGTCGATGACGACCTGCAGGCCGTCTTCGAGGAGGCGAAGGTTCTCGTCGCGTGTTCCATAGAGGGGTTCGATGCCGGGTGTGATTTCAAGCGCCTTTTTCATCAATCGGTGATCTGACCTCCGTCAGGACGTGGCATGCAACAGCTTGTTAGATGGATTGTGAGCAGGAATAGTGCCAGACAGCACACCGGGCGATGTGCGTGGACTAAGACCGGGTTAGCGGGAGACGCCAAACGTGAGTCGAAGATGAGTGGAGATTAGAACTCTTGAACGGCCGCGTCAAGGGTGGTTTCGTGAAGATTATGGACGGGAGTGGAAAAGCGGATCGAAACCTGTTTGAATGGCGTATTTTAAACGCAGGAGAAATCGACATGGCTGCGTTGGATTGGTCACAGTGCCCGGCAGTGGAAAGTGTCCCCGGCAAACTGAGCGGCGCGTGGGTCTTTCGTGGAACGCGCATGCCGGTAGAGACCGTGTTTCTCAATCTCGAAGCCGGCATGTCTGTTGAGGAGATCACCGAGGTCTTCGATGTCACTGCGGACGAGGTAAGGGCCGTACTTCAGTTTGCGGTCGCCAGTCTTGCGACTAGGCCGCTTGTCGCTGCATGAAGATACTGTTCGACAATGGTGCGCCGAAGCCGATTGCACGCAGCCTGCCGGGGCACGAAGTCACGCTCGCGCGCTGGATCGGCTGGCATGAGCTTGAAAACGGTGAGTTGATCCGGATGGCCGAGGATGCGGGTTACGATCTCCTCCTAAGCACCGATAAGAATATTCGCTATCAACAGAATTTGACTGGCCGCAGGATATCGCTCGTCATCCTCGGAAACTCTCAATGGCCGATGGTGAAGCTGTATTTGGAAGAGATTTCAATTGCGGTGAATGCGAGTACGCCGGGCAGTTATTTTGAGGTGCAGATTCCGTTTCGGTAGAACGAGTCATCCTAACTTCTTCCCGAGCTCTTCGAGGATGTCCTTATTATTTGAGTAAAAGTCCATGTACTCGTCATGACTGAAGAACGCGGTGACGTATGGTGCAACGGGCTGAATGTGGCCACCCCAGCCGTTTTGGATCGCTAGTTGGAGAAACGAGGCGAAGTCTTCCGTCTCGTGCTCCAGGAAGAGATGACCGGGAGCATCTTCAAGTAGCTGGCGGTCGCCGTATGACTCGCGAAGTTTGTAGTACAGGCGCCAGTTCTCACTGCTCGGCCAAATTCCCCATTCTGTAATCCACAGCAGGACAGGCATCCTGTAGGAAACCGACATTGCGATCGTGCGAGTTAGGTAAGCTATTCGACTACCTTGAACGTTGGTGTCAATGTGCAAAAGCTCCTTGCCGGCGTCAACCGGCAAGGAGCGTTCTCTGCGCGCAAGCCACTGCTCACATTCCGCCTGAGTGTAGAAACGCATTTCTACTTCTTCGGCTGGGCAGACGGCGGCAGCAGGCCGCTCAGGCGCAGGTAGCTGGCCATCTGCGAGTAGTGGTCGGTCACGTCGATATCCAGCTCCAGCAGAGCGCGGGCGCGAACCGTCTTGCGACCGCCGAAGAAGGTGATCTCGTCGCCGAGCTTGGCGTCCGAGGTCGCGTCGAGCGACTTCGAGCAGAAGTCGAAGCTCGCCTTGAGCGCCGCGATGAGGGCCTCCTTGGAGTCGGTCTCCTTCACCTCGGCGATGCCGGTCGCGGGTGTGCCGCCGATCATGGCGCAGACCAGCGTGTTGCCCTGGACGACGTGCGCGATGGTCTTGCCGTAGCTCCACTGCGCGGGCGTGGGTTTGAAGCTGTACTTGTCGGCGGGCATCTCGTCCGCTGCGGCGACGATGAGCTTGGACTTCTGGTCGAAGACCTGGCGGGCGCTGGTCAGGACCGGGTTGGCTGCCTGGGCGTGGGCGGCAGCGGTGCAGCCAAGGGCGAGGACGAGGGCGGCGAGCTTTTGCATGGGGCTTGTAACCTCTTTGGATTTCGTGGAAGGCAAACTCAGCCTACGCGAAACGGGGTCCGGGTGGGAACTGGCGGGGCCGTTTTCTTTGGAGCAGGCAGATCGGCAGACGAGGAGCAGATTCCCTGCGGGAATGACAAACAAGAAAAGCAGGGAGTCGTTGATTTTTGGAGGCTCGATGCGTAGACTTAGAGATTGCAGGGATGCGTCGTGCCTGGCTCCGCGGGTTGGGGTCGGTCCGGTTACCATTTGCGCCAAATATTGGGGCCGTGGCCCGCATCCTCATCTCCCGGCTCAGTCGGGCGAAATTTCCCGGCGAACCCGGTAATAGAGAAGAGAGTTTAGCAATGGCAAATCATGTTTCCTCGCTCAAGCGCGCCCGTCAGACCATCGTCAAGACTGCCGTCAACCGTTCCAACAAGAGCAAGCTGCGCGGCACCCTGCGCACCCTGCGTGAGGCGATCGCAAAGGGCGATGCGACCACGCTGGCCGCTGTCTACAGCTCGACCGCTTCGCTGCTCGACAAGAGCGTCCAGAAGGGCGTCCTGCACAAGAACACCGCGAGCCGCTACAAGAGCCGTCTGAATGCGCGCGTGAAGGCTGCCGTGCTGGCGAAGAAGGCTGCGTAAGCTCTTCTCGCTGTGAGGTTTGTGTAAGAAAGGGCTGGCTCCGAGGTTTCGGAGCCGGCCCTTTTTCGTGGGCGCTGCCTCACGTGTTCATCATCCTGAACATAGTGAAGGACCCCCGTATTTTGTTCTGATCGTCTCTATCGCTCGCGGCTTCGAACAAAATACAGGGGCCATCGACTCCGCTACGCTTCGCTCAGGATGACGAGCGGTGGCGTGGCTCCAAGCAAGAGGACCTACTTCTTATCCTCCGGCGTCTCGCCTGGCAGGAGAAGGGTCGGCGGTTTGCGATGGGGCTGGTCGCCCTGCACCTCCGGTGCGTCTCCCGGCGGGGGCGGCGGGGCGGCGCCCTGATCGCCGACGATCTGCAGCGTGGAGAGCGGATCGGCGTCGGTTCTCGCCGGGATGCGGAATGTGCTCGTATCGAGCGGCGTCTCGGCGGGTTTGACGGCCTCTTTGGCCAGCTCCTCGGCGGTCTTCGGGCCGGAGCGGCGAAGGGTGACGAGGGCGGTCTCGCGCTGCGGATAAGCCGCCACGGCTTCGGCGACGGCGGCCTTGTCCTTGTCCGAGAGCGGCGGCAGTTGGTAGAGCTCGAGGGTATCGTCGCGCAGCAGCACGAGCGACTGGCCGTCGGCGGAGAGGTCGTAGTTCTGGCCGTTGCCGTGGACGGGCGTGGTCGAGAGCTTCAGCAGCTCCTGCCCGCTCCAAGTCTGGATGACGGTGATCTGCTGCGATTCGACGTTCGAGACGCCGATCTCATCCGGCTGCGGATTGGTGGTGCCGGCGGTGAAGATCAGCCGGCTGAGTCCGAAGCGGCCGACTTCGGGCGCGGTGGCGAGGTAGGCGGTCCGGACGCCGTTGGGCACGGACTCGACCCACAGCGGGTCGCCCTTCAGGTTGAAGGCGCCGAGCTCCGGCTTGTCCGCGCTGCCGCGACAGCCGAAGCCGATGAACTCGCTCCGGCTGAGGAAGACGGCGGTCGGTCGGCAACTGGTGTCGAAGCCCGCCAGCTCCTGCTTCTTGCCGGAATGGGTGTAGAAGTCGAAGAGATAGCCGCCGGGGGAGCTCTTCGATGGCGGCTCCTGCGACGCGTCGAGGAAGCCCTCCGCGGTCAGGGGGATGTCGACCATAGACTGGAATCGTCCGGAGCCCGCGTAGCGCGGCCGCGCGATGTCGCCGGCGACGCCTGGGCCGACGGTGGGCGGCGTGACCCGGTAGAAGCTGATGCCGACATCGGCTGCCGTCGATTCGGCGAACTGCGGGGTTGTGGAGGTGTTCGCGACGGTCTCGACGACCATCATTTCGCCGCCGGGCGAGAGCAGCATCAGGCCGATGCGGCGGTCCGACTGCAGGTAGGGCTGCTCGCGGAAGGCGTCGCCGGTGGGCAGGTTGGCGAGCGGGGCAATCACGCTTACCTTTCCCCGGATGCGCAGGAGAAAGCGTCCGTTGGGCAGCGCCCACAGATAGCGGGCGTGGTCGTGCGTCAGCCACTCGGTGCGAGCCAGCACCTCGCCCGAAGGGTAGCTGATGAGCAGCGCCGCGACCTTACGGTCCTGGTCGTCGGGCGGGTCGTTCAGGTCGCGGTTCAGCAGGCCGCGTGCGTTGAAGGTGACGAGCAGGTGCGACGAATCGACGAAGTTGACCGTGAACATGGCGCCGCCGGGAAAGAGCAGCCGCGGCGGCGTGGGGTAGAAGCCCATCTCCGCAAGCGGAATCTTCGCCACTGGCTGCGGCGTCTTCGGCCCGGCGGCCAGCACGCGCAACGGCGCAAGGCCGGCGACGAGAAGCGTGGCGGCGAGCAGTCTGCGTTGGAGCGGGAGCTGGGGCATTGGGGAACGGATTCCGCGCCGGATGCGTATCGGCCTGAGGTGACTTCTGTTGGATAGACGCTGCACATTGCGTAGACGACGCAAACGGCCAATCGAGTACGTGCGCGGCAGGCTTCGTATTGCAGCACCATGTTACAAAGTTTTAGGGCAGTACGAGAGCATGAGGGTGCGAATGAAGGATTTGAAGCGATTTTTGACGGTAGGGATGGTGGTTGCAAGCACACTCGCGGGCGGCAGCCTGTTCGGACAGGCGGCAAAGCCAGCCGCGACGCCGTCGTATGTGCCGATTCCGGGCTTCGACCCGACCTCGCTCGACCGCGCGGTCGACCCCTGTACGGACTTCTACCAGTTCGCCTGCGGCAAGTTCGCCGCCAACCACCCCATTCCGGCGGACGAGGGCGGCATGGGCCCTGCCTATGTGCTGATGAACGTGAACACGCAGTGGCTGCGCGGCATCCTCGAACAGGCCGAGGCAGGCGGGTCCGATCGTTCCGCGGACGCCCAGAAGATCGGCGACTACTACAAGGCGTGCATGGATACCGACCGGATCGAGCGGCTCGATCTCGCGCCGATCCAGCCGCTGCTGGCCCAGATCGACGCGCTGGGCGACGGCGTGCGCGGCAAGCTGGCGCTGCCGGGGCTGATCGGCAGTCTGCAGCGCGAGGGCGTGGATGTCTTCTTCAGCTTCGGCGAGCAGCAGGATTATAAGGACGCCAGCAAGCAGATCGCCTATATCTCGCAGGGCGGGCTCGGCATGCCCGAGAAGGACTACTACCTGCGCACCGGCGCCAAGGACGAGGAGCTGCGCAAGCAGTATGTCGCGCACATCGTGAAGATGCTGACCTTTGCCGGCAGCTCGCCGCAGCAGGCGCTGCGCGATGCGAATGCGGTGATGGCCTTCGAGACGGCGCTGGCGAAGGGTTCGATGGGCGTCGTCGACCTGCGCGAGCCGGAGAAGACCTATCACCTCCAGACGATCTCCGCCTTTACGGCGACGGTCCCGGGCTTCAACCTGCCGCGCTACGAGGAGGCGTTGCACGCGCCGCATGTGACGGAGATCAACAACTCCACGCCGGACTACTTCCCGGTGCTGCTACACCAGGTGCGCGATACGGATATGTCCGTGCTGAAGGCGTACATGCGCTACCATCTGCTGACCGCCTACGCGGGCCGGCTGCCGAAGCGGATCGACGCGGAGAACTTCGACTTCTACGGCGTGAAGCTGTACGGCCAGCCGGAGCAGGCGCCGCGCTGGAAGCGCTGCTCGCGCTCGGTGGATGGCGCGCTGGCGGAGGCGCTGGGCAAGGTCTACGTCGACCAGTACTTCGCGGGCGAGAGCAAGCAGCGGATGGTCGTGATGGTGAAGGAGATCGAGGACGCAATGGATCGCGACATCGACACGCTCACCTGGATGAGCCCCGAGACGAAGTTGAAGGCAAAGGCCAAGCTGAAGCTGGTGGCGAACAAGATCGGCTACCCGGACAAGTGGCGCGACTACTCCGCTCTGACCGTGAAGCCGGACGACGCCTTCGGCAACTCCATGCGGGCGAACGAGTTTTCAAGCGCGCACGAGCTGGCGAAGATCGGCAAGCCGGTCGATCCGGGCGAGTGGGACATGAGTCCCCCGACCGTGAACGCCTACTACAACCCCAGCATGAACGACATCAACTTCCCGGCGGGTATTTTGCAGCCGCCCTACTTCGACCCCAAGGCCGACGACGCCGTGAACTACGGCGACATCGGCGGCGTCATCGGACATGAGCTGACGCACGGCTTCGACGATCAGGGCAAGAAGTTCGACGGCAAGGGCAATCTCTCGGACTGGTGGACCGCCGCCGACACCAAGGGCTTCGAGGCCCGCACCGACTGCCTGGTGAAGGAGTACGACGGCTTCACCGCGGTGAAGGATCCCACCGGCGATGTGAAGGTGAACGGCAAGCTGACGCTGGGCGAGAACACGGCCGACAACGGCGGCCTGGTGCTCGCCTACATGGCGTATCTCGAACACGCGAAGAAGACGGGCGTCGATCTGACGGCGAAGGTGGACGGCTTCACCGCGCCGCAGCGGTTCTACATCGGTTACGCGCAGGGATGGTGCGAGAACTCGCGGCCGGAGCAGGTGCGGTCGCAGGTGCTTGCCGATCCGCACGCGCCGGACCACATCCGCGTGAATGGCGCGATCGTGAACCAGCCCGGCTTTGCGGGGGCGTTTAGCTGCAAGGTGGGAACGCCGATGGTTCCGGCGAATAGCTGCCGGGTCTGGTAGTTATCGATGATAAAAAGCCTCGCATCCAAACTTCGGATGCGAGGCTTTTTGTTTTGTTAAGGGCACGGCTTTAGCCGTGCCACATGTGCCGTCTTGTCTTACGGCTTTAGCCGCTGGGGTACGCTTCTGTGCCCTTGTGAGAGTGAAAGCGTTCCTCAGCCGCTAAAACGGTCCAGCCTCCGCGGAGGTTTGCGGCACGGCTGAAGCCGTGCCCTTAAGCACGGCCTCGGCCTAGCGCCTCAAATGAAAGTTAGACCTGGGCCATGCCGCCGTCGACGAAGAGCTCGACGCCCTGCACGTAGCTCGAATCGTCGGATGCGAGGAAGACCGCAACCTTGGCGATCTCGTCGGGCTGGCCGACTCGGCCGAGCGGAACCTGCGCCGCCATGCCGTTGAGGAAGGCGTCGCGCTCTTCCTTCGTCTTCACCAGACCGTCGATGGCCGGCGTCTCGATCGGTCCGGGGCTGATGACGTTCACGCGGATGCCCCTGTTCTTCAACTCGGCCGCCCACGTCCGCGCAAACGAGCGTACCGCCGCCTTGGTCGCCGAATAGACGCCAAACGCCGGAATACCCTTGATCGACACGATCGATGCATTCAGGATGATCGAACCGCCTGCCTCGGGGAAGAGCGGCAGCGCCTTCTGCACGGTAAAGAGCAGGCCCTTCACGTTGGTGTTGAAGGTCTTGTCGAAGTGCTCCTCGGTGATCTGGCCGAGCGGCAGGAACTCGCCGCCGCCGGCGTTCGCGAAGACGATGTCGACGCGGCCCTTCTCCTGCTTGATCTGCGCGTAGAGGCGGTCGAGGTCGTCGAGCTTCGACGCGTCGGCCTGCACGGCGGTGACGTTCGAGCCGATGGTCTTCACGGCCGCGTCCAGCTCCGGCTGGCGCCGACCGGTGATGTAGACATATGCGCCTTCGGAGACGAAGCGCTGCGCGGTGGCGAGGCCGATTCCAGTGCTGCCGCCGGTGACGAGTGCGATCTTGCCTTCGAGTTTCTTTGCCATGACTTGCTCCTGTTTCGTTCGAAAGTCGCTGAATTTGTTGGGTTGCAGCCCTGAAGCGCTCGTCATCCTGAGCGTAGCGAAGGACCCCTGTATTGGCTTTTGTTGTTGCTCGTTTTGAAGGAGCCGCGATATGTCGCTCGCATCGGAGAAGAGATCGCAGATGCGAACGAAATACGGCGGTCCTTCACTGCGTTCAGGATGACGGGCGTTTGCGGTGAGCCCGTCATCCCGAACCGTGGTGTCTTAGTACGCGCCGCCGGCGGCGGTGATCTTCTCGCCGGTCAGCCAGCCTGCGTCGTCCGACGCGAGGAAGACCGCGACGGCGCCGATATCGGACGGCTGGCCGGTGCGGCCAAGCGGCGTACGGCTTACGGCTTCCTTATGGAAGTCGCTGCCAACGAAGCCCGCCGTGTGCGTGCCTTCGGTCTCGACCAGGCCGGGGTTCAGCGCGTTCACGCGGATCTTCTGCGGGCCGAGCTCCTTCGCCAGCACGCCGGTGATCGCGTCCACGGCGCCCTTGGTCGCGGTGTAGACGGCCGAGGCGGCGGGGGTGATCGTGGTAACCAGCGAGCCGATGTTGATGATGCTGCCGCCGGTCGCGGGGAAGAGCTTGACCGCCTCCTGCGTGGTCAGCAGCAGACCCAGCACGTTGGTGTTGAAGATGCGGTGATAGTGCTCCTCGGTGATGTTCGCGAGCGGCGAGAACTCGTAGACGCCCGCGTTGTTGACGAGGATGTCGACCCGGCCGTAGGCGGCCTTGGTCTCGGCGAAGATGCGCGTGACGTCCGCCGCGACCGCGACGCTGCCCTGCACGGCGATGGCCTTGCCGCCCGCCGCGACGATCTCGGCGACGACCTTGTCCGCGCCGGTCTTGCTGGAGGCGTAGTTCACGACGACGGACGCGCCCGCCGCGGCCAGATCCTTGGCGATCTGCGCGCCGATACCCTTCGACGCTCCGGTGACGACTGCGACTTTATTGCTGAGCTTGCTCATCTTTCGATCTCCGTTCGGAACGTCATCGGTTCGACGTTTCGATATGTGTCTAATTGATGTGACGAGCTTCGGATCGGATGCAGCTCTTTTTGTTTGTCATTCCCGCAGGGAATCTGCTGTTCTCGGCAGGCTGGGCAGAAAGATGAAGCGGATCCTCTTCGAGGAGGACAAACAAGAAAGCAAAAACGCTAGATGGCCTTCAGATAGTCCATATACGCCTGCAGGGTGGGCCGGCGCAGCTTGAGGTTGGCGAACTTGCCCTCGCGGGCGATCTCGATCAGTCCGGCGCGTTCGAGTTCCTTCATGTGGTGGGAGAGGGTCGCGGCGGTGACGGGCTGGCAACTGCGGATGTTCGAACAGGGCAGGCCGGCATCACAACAACCTTCGCCGATCTGCTTCAGGATCTCCACGCGGCGCGGATCGGCCAGCGCCTTCGCGATGAGTTGAATCTCTTTCGTCGAAAGTTGGACCGTCTCCATGGGGCTCTCCCGCGCTGCACTCTACCAGTAGTGTAGATGCAGCGCGGGGCGCGTGGACTCCAGGCCTAGTCCATCGCGCCATGGTGATGGAAGAGGTGGTGGTTGATGTCCGGCCAGAACTCCTTGAACATGAAGGTCGCGGCGTCGATGCCGACGTTGGTGCCCCAGCGGTCGGCGGTGTTCGAGAAGTTGCGTTCGGGGCCGGGGTAGTAGAGGTTCGAGATGCCGGAGGCCATGCCCGCACCGACGATCTCGCCGGCGTTGAAGGTGTCGTGGCCCTGGTCGTTGCGCGTGACGACGATGCGGCTGAGCGAATAGCCGGTGCGCTTCAAAAATCCGCCCTTGCCGAGCGTGTAGTAGCGGGTGTCTTCGTGGGTCAGGGCGGGAACGATGAACTCGACCGAGTAGTTTTCGATGGTCTGGTCGACGACGGAGTGCCAGAGGTAGCGTCCGAAGCCGACGCCGCCCTTGCCGAACTCCGGCGTCTGGTTGGTGCCGTAGGCATAGGCCGCGACGGCCACGGGCAGCAGCACGGAGGAGTAGTCGAAGCTATCCTGGGTCGCGGTGACGAACTTTTCGCGGACAGTCTGCTTGGGCGGATGCTCGTCGGCGCTGACGGCGCGGAAGTTCGGCACGATGCCGAGGATGCGCTTGGTCTGGCCGTCCTTGTGATCGGACTGGCCGGCGGCGGATGCCGTCTGGCCCTCCATGCTGGCGGTGGAGTCTTCCACGGTGGTGGCAGGGACTGCGACGGCCGTTGCGGAGGTCGAGGAGGCAGCCGCGCCGGGAGAGTCGGGCAGACTGACTGCGGCCAAATCCTGCGCGTGTGCTCTGGGCGACGAAAGCGCGACGCCAAGACAGAGCGCAAAGCACGCTGCAGGCAAAATTCGATAAGGATTCATTGGGTTCATCTTACCCATTGGACGGCCCATTTCGGAGACTGGATTCGTTAATTCGTCCGCGCGCGTCCGCCGGAGCGAGGTGTGCGACAGTGGAAGGATGAGAGTGGTTGCGGAAAAGAGACGTGGGCTGGGCTTTGCGGCCTGCTGTCTGGCGAGCGCGTTGTGGGGTTGCGGATTCTTCTTTGGCAAGATTGCGCTGGCGGAGATGAACGTTGGCGCGATGGTCTTCTACCGGTTTTTGTTCGCGACGCTCGCGCTTTCTCCGCTGCTCGTGACGCATCGGCCCGGATTGAACAGGCGGGAGTGGGGCGTGCTGGCGGGCGCGTCGTTCCTGGGGATTCCGGTGCAGTTTCTGCTGCAGTTCCAAGGGCTGCACCTGACGACGGTCAGCCATGCGTCGTTGATGGTGGGCACGATGCCGGTGCTGCTGGCGGTCGGCGCGACGCTCTTCGCGCAGGAGCGGATGGACGCGATCGGCTGGGTGGCGCTGGCGGGTTCGACCACCGGCGCGGCGCTGATCGCGTTGGGCGGCCACTCGGGCAGGCCGGGCGAGGCGTCGCTGGCGGGCGACCTGCTGGTGGTGGCGTCGATGTTCATCGCGCTCTTCTGGCTGCTGGGCAACAAGCAGTTGATGGAGCGGCACTCGCCCATCGTGATTACGGCCTACGGCACGGCGATCGGGATGCTGATGCTGTGCGTGGTGGTTCCGGTGTTGTTTGGCGCGCCGCCGGTGGCGCATGTCTCCATGAAGGCCTGGGCCGCGCTGGCGGCGAGCGGCTTCCTCTGCACGGCGGCCACGACGCTGCTATGGAACTGGGGCATGACGCAGGTGCCGGCCTCGCAGGCGGGCGTGCTGCTGAACATGGAGCCGTTGATCGGCAGCCTGCTGGGGGTGCTGGTGCTGGGCGAAAGGCTGGGGCCAAGCGCGTGGGTTGGCGGCGGGCTGATCCTTGCGGCCGCGGTTACGCTGACGACGCGGTCGAAGACAAGGGTGAAGGAAGAGATGGCTCTTTAGAGAAGGCTTAACACCGATTGGAACGATCTGAGGAGCGATCAAAAACAAACAAAATCATCTGCTTTTGATCGCCTTTCAGATCGGTTGAGATCGGTGTTAGGTAGTTCGCTTGCGCATCGCCATCCAGGCCCGCATCACGCAGAAGACGACGGCGAACGCCACCAGCCACCACGGCAGAGCTTTCTCGTAGCCAAGCGCGAGCCACAGCACGATGCTGCCAAGATACACATAAGCCATAAAGCGGCGGACGTTTGCCGGGGTCATGCTAGCTCTCCTTCACACTGACGCCGAGGGCGCGCATCTTGCGGTAGAGGTGGCTGCGTTCAAGGCCCAGGCCTTCGGCGGCGCGGCTGACGTTGCCGTTGCACTCGTCCAGCTTCTTCAGGATGTAGTCGCGTTCGTAGGCCTCGCGCGCCTGCAGCAGCGTGGGGAACTCCTCGCGCGCCGGGGCGGACCGCATCTGATCGCGGGCATCGCGGTAGACCAGCATGGGCAGGTGTTTGCGCTCGACGCGCTGCACCTTGGGGTTCAGGATGACGACGCGCTCGACCAGATTGCGCAGCTCGCGGACATTGCCGGGCCAGTGGTACTGCTTCAGCGCGGCGAGGGCGTCGTCGGCCATCTCCACGCGCGGCCGGCCGTACTGCGCGCCGAACTCGCCGAGGAACTCCTTCACCAGCAGCGGAATATCTTCCTTGCGATCGCGCAGCGGAGGCACGTAGAAGGGGATGACGTTCAGCCGGTAGAAGAGGTCTTCGCGGAAGTTGCCGCGCGCGATCTCCTCTTCGAGATCCTTGTTGGTCGCGGCGATCACGCGCACGTCGACATGTACGGGATGGCTCGCGCCGACGGGCAGGAAGCGCTGTTCGTCGAGCGCGCGCAGCACCTTGGCCTGGGTCTTCAGGCTCATGTCGCCGACCTCGTCGAGGAAGAGCGTGCCGCCGTCGGCGCGTTCGAAGGTCCCGCGCTTCTCGGCCGGTACGCCCTCGCCGCCGCCCTGGATGTAGCCCGGCGCCGCGCCGTGGCGATAGCCGAAGAGCTCCGCCTCGATGTAGTCCTCGGGGATGGCGGCGCAGTTCAGCTCGACGAAGACGCGGTCCTTGCGCAGGCTTTCGGCGTGCATGGCGCGACCGATCAGCTCCTTGCCGGTGCCGCTTTCGCCGTAGATCAGCACGCGGCCGTTGGTCGGCGCCATCAGCCTGATCTGCTGGCGCAAGGCCTTCATCGGAACGCTCTGGCCGGTGACGGTTCCGCGTACGGCGAGCTGCCGCGCGAACTCCTTGTTGTCCTCGCGCATGCGCCGCGCCTGCATGGCGTTCTTGATGACGATGAGCGTGCGCGCGAGCGAAAGCGGCTTTTCGAGGAAGTCGTAGGCGCCGAGCTTGGTGGCTCTCACCGCCGCTTCGATCGTTCCATGGCCGGAGATGATGACCACCTCGGGCACATGCTCGGACGACATCCGGCGGATTTCGCCGAGCGCGTCGAGACCGTCGCGGTCGGGTAGCCAGATGTCCAGCAGCACGACGTCGTAGACGGCGTCGCGCAGCAGCGTCAGAGCCTCACCGGCGGTGGCGGCGGTGGTGACGAGGTAGCCCTCCTCCTGCAGAATGCTGGCGAGCGACTCGCGAATTTCGGCTTCGTCATCGACGATCAGTACGTGATTCAAGGCTTGGCTCCCTCTTCATCTTAGGGGCTAAGACGTACGTCCGCGCAGGAAGATGCACAGGTAAACTGCCATACAAGCGTGGATTGTGAGGGGGCAATGCCTGACGGCGGAGGTCGCTGAAGGACATCAAGGTTGCCGAAAGGCAGCAGGCCCTGGCTGTAACCAGGGCCTACCTCTCCATGAAAGGAGTACCTTCGAATGCTCAGACTGAAAGGTCGCATTCAGTTGGACTTCGTGATCCGGTGCAAAGTGCGCTGGATCGCAGCCTTGGTCTACCTCATCACCAGGTAGGCCAACCAAACTCCCCGGTCGTCGGCAAACGACCGGGGACTTGCTTCTATGATAAGCAGAGTTTAGGCCCATCCGTCAAACTTTTCATTCTATCGTCGCCGGGTTACCCCGCCATCAACCCGCTGACGAAGCTGGTCCGGTCTCTTTCCCGCGGGAAGGATCTATGACGGTTATTTTCAATCTCCACACCATGATGCCAACAAGACGGGCGTCTTTCTCGGCGAAGAAGAAGATGACGAATCCCCTGTCAGTCTCGATATGCGCGTTCGTTACCGGAAAATCCGTCTCTCCAAGAGACTTGATCGATTCATCCCACCCGCACCTGTAGACCTCGTGTCCACTGGATTGAGTGGCCCGTTGGCGCAAGGCATATAAATCGGCCAGGTATTTCGATGATTGCGTCGATGAAGAGATGGTCTGAGAGAACGTCTTCGATCGGTTCACAAAGTCCAATGCCTGACGTGCGACATGGCCAAATACGGGGTCGCCAGACACACTCGATAGCGTTTCCAGCAAGTCGAGATTCATTACTGAACCCTCGCGACGTGCTCAGCTTGTAGCTGCGGCGCCAGCGCGCTGCCGTCGCCCTCGCCCAGTTCGGCAGGCGTGGCCGCGCGCAGTTCGACGATGAAGAGCGCTCCCACCGGCTCGTTCTTCTCGGCGCGAATCGTCCCCTGATGCTCCTGGATGATCTTCGCCGCGATCGCGAGGCCAAGTCCCGTGCCGCGCTGCTTGGTCGAGAAGTACGGCAGGAAGAGGCGTTCGCGCATCTCGTCGGTCAGGCCGGCGCCCGTGTCCGAGACGCTGAGCTCGACCATGCCGTTTTCGAGCAGCGCGGTGGAAAGCCGCAGCTCGCGCAGCAGGCTCTGCTGCATGGCCTCGGCGGCGTTGTCGATCAGGTTGCCGAGCGCGCGCTTCATCGCCTCGGGGTCGGCCATCACGAGCGGCAGGCCGGGCGCGAATTTGCGCGTCAGCTTGATGTTCTGCAACCGGCCGGCGAAGAGCGCGAGCGAGTTCTCGACGATGGTGTTCAGGTCCGCCGGACGTGGCCGCGCGGTGGGGAACTCGGCCAGCGCGGCGAACTGGTCGACAAGGCCCCGCATGCTTTCGACCGATCCGGAGATGACCTCGCTGCAGCGCCGGATGACCGCGATCGACGGCGACTCGACCTGTCCGGCGAGCCGCTCGATGTGCCGTCCAATCTGCTCGGCGCTCAGCGAGATCGGCGTCAGCGGATTCTTGATCTCGTGCGCGACACGGCGCGCGACCTCTTTCCACGCGGACTGCTTCTGCGCGCGCAGCAGCTCGGTGGCGTCTTCGAGCACCAGCACGTAGCCCTGGTGGCGGCGGCCTGTATCGCCCGAGGTCTCCAGCAGCGCGACGGTCGCGAGCAGGTTCAGCGTGCCGCCCGCGAGCGTCATCTCCATCTCGTTCGACGCGGCGCCCATGCGGTGGCTGCGCCCGATCATGCGGTCGAAGGCCTCCAGCATCTCCGGCGGAAAGACCTCCGCGAGGCTCATGCCGATGAACGGCCGCTGGCCGCCAGGGTCGAGCATCTCGCTCAGCGCGCGATTCGCCAGCACGATGCGGCGGTTGACGTCGAGCGTCGCGACGCCGTTGGGGATCGTCTCGAGCATCGTCTCCAGCTCGCCTCGCCGGGCCTCAAGCGCGGCGTTGGCAAGCGAAAGCTGGACGGTGGAGGCCTCGACCTGCGCGCGGCTGCCTTCGAGATCCTCGGCCATGCGATTGAAGCTGCGGACCAGATCGCCCAGCTCTTCGGTCGCGCTCTCCTCCACCCGATGCGCGTAGTCGCCGGCGGCGATCGACTCCATCGCGTCGGCCAGCGCCTCAACCGGCTTGGTGACCTGCTTCGAAAGATGCAGCGCGAGCCAACTGGAGGCGAAGAGCGCCAGGCTCGTCATCATCATCAGCAGGATCATGTAGGTGTTGCGCAGCTGCCGGCGGCCTTTGAAGAGTATCCAGTAATCGTCTGCGGCCTTGCGCAGACGGCTCATGGTGGCGGCCATGCCGTAAGGCATCGGCAGGCCCACGACGACGGCGCCGCCCTGCTTCATGGCGGCGGAGCC
This sequence comes from Granulicella rosea, assembly GCF_900188085.1. Taxonomy (GTDB): domain Bacteria; phylum Acidobacteriota; class Terriglobia; order Terriglobales; family Acidobacteriaceae; genus Edaphobacter; species Edaphobacter rosea. Next base: position 93,368 of record NZ_FZOU01000006.1, on the reverse strand, counting down.
AAGCGCGAAGTCGAACCTGCCGAGGCTGAAGATGGGCTCGTCGTTGCGCTGCGCGGCGTCGAAGATTGCCGCGTCGGCGGGCAGTTGCGCGGGAAGGATCGCCTCCCGTGGCGCCAGTTCGGCCTTCGAGAGCCGTTCGTTGGCGGCCTCGGCGTCTTCGCCGGCGGTGGCGGTCTCGGGCAGCCAGGGCTTCACTTCGGCGTGGGCGCCGTCGGGCCGCGGTACGTGAAAGGCGGCGACGACCTTGCCGTCGCGGTAGATGATGGCGAATCCGCCCTGCAGCGTGATCTCATGCTGGCGCAGGAGTCGCTCGGCTGCCTCGACGGTGATGGCCTTGCCGCTGGCGGGCAGGCCGGAGGCGATGGAGTCGGCCTCGACGCGCGCGTTGGCGGAGGTGTACTGCGCCAGCTCCAGCGCCATGCGGTTGCTGTCGTCGCGCATCTGCGTCACCGGCTGCGAGAACCAGCGGTCGACCGAGCGGTTCATCAGCGCGTAGCTGAAGAAGAACATGAACGCGATGGGCAGGAGCGAGACCAGCACCGCGCCCCACAGCATGCGGACGCGCAGCCGCGTACCCATCACACGGCTCTTCTGATCGGCATAGAGCTTCAACACGTTGCGGACCAGCAGGACCAGCACGGCGACGAAGAGGACAAACGCGCCGGCGGAGATGCCGGTGTAGACGAAGATCTCGCCGGTGGAGGCAGGATTGAGGAACTTGGGATCGAAGGCGTTTAGCGACGCAAATGCCGCGCCCAGCAGCAGCGCGACCGCGCCGAAGGCGATGCTGCCAAACTTCCAGCGACGATTGCTCGTGGTCATCAGCCTGCGCTCCCTTGCTTCTCTTCGACCTGACTGCTCGGAACTGGCAAAACAGCCCGTCATCCTGAACGGAGTGAAGGACCCCCGTATTTCGTCGTTACTTGTTCTTGCCTTACGCTGCCCTTACCAATCGCAAACAGCAACAGCAACAACAAAAACGAAATACGGGGGTCCTTCGCTCCGCTCAGGATGACGAGCTTTTGTGAATAAGCCGAAAGACCTAGAATCCCAGAATCAGATCCTGCACCGGCCGCCACTCCCGCTCCTGCGCCTCGGCGACAGCCGCGTAGGTCAGCACGCCCTGATAGGTGTTCACGCCCTCCGCGATGCCGTGGTCCTCGAAGATCGCGCGCTGGGCGCCGAGATTTGCGAGCTTCAGCACGTAAGGGAAGGTCGCATTGGTCAGCGCGAGGGTCGAGGTATACGGAACCGCCGCCGGCATATTGGTCACGCAGTAGTGGACGACGCCGTCGACCTCGTAGCTGGGATCGGTGTGGGTCGTGGGGCGCGCGGTCTCGATGCAGCCGCCCTGATCGATCGCCACGTCGACGATCACCGCGCCTTTCTTCATCTTCGACACCATCGCGCGAGTCACGATCTTGGGCGCCGCCGCGCCGGGGATCAGCACGCCGCCGATCACCAGGTCGGCCTCCGCGGTCGCGTGCGCGACGTTATAGCTGTTCGAGCTGATGGTGTAGAGGCGGCCGTTGAAGATGTCGTCCAGCTCGCGCAGGCGGTTCAGGTTGGTGTCCAGCAGCGTCACCTTCGCGCCCATGCCGATCGCGATCTTCGCGGCGTTCGTCCCAACGATGCCGCCGCCGATGATGCAGACATTGCCCGGCGGCGTGCCCGGGACGCCGCCCAGCAGAACGCCGCGTCCGCCTTTTTCCTTCTCCAGATAGTTCGCGCCGACCTGCACGCTCATGCGGCCGGCGACCTCGCTCATGGGAGTCAGCAGCGGCAGCGTGCCGGCCTTGTCGCGGACGGTCTCGTAGGCGATGCCGGTGACTTTTTTCTCCAGCAGCGCGTCGGTGAGGCCGCGAATGGGCGCAAGATGCAGATAGGTGAACAGGACCAGCCCCTCGCGGAAGTGGCGGTACTCCTTCTCGACCGGCTCCTTCACCTTGACGACCATGTCGGCGAGCCGCCAGACATCGTGGGCCGAGCCGACGATCTCCGCGCCGGCGGACTGGTAGGCGTCATCGGTGAAGGCGGAGAGCGCGCCGGCGTTGGTTTCGACCAGTACGGTGTGGCCTGCGGCAACCAGGGCATGTACGCCGGCGGGGGTGACTCCCACCCGGCTCTCGTGATCCTTCACTTCCTTCGGCACGCCAATCGTCATCGGTTCGTCTCCTGTGTTGTAACCAGCTTATTCGATGTCGACTCGCCCGGTCTGACGCGCTTATTCGCGCAGCTTGACGCGATCGAGCAGAAGGAAGACGGGGATGGCGACAGCCGTGTTCAAACTGGCCCGGACCAGCTCGTGCAGCCACACCAGGTGCGTGTCGCGCAAGCCCAGCAGATAGCGGAAGATGAGGAAGAGCAGCAGGCTCTGCACCCAGGAGAGGACGAAGTTCATCAGGATGCGGGTCGTCAGATTTTCGACGTCCACCTGCACGCCGATGCTCGACGCCGCATAACCGATGATCGCCTTCGCGATGCCGTTCACGCCGATGGGCTGGTGCGTGAGCGCGTCCTGCAACAGGCCGATGACCGTGCCGGTGATCGTGCCGGCGATGGGGCTGCGGCGCGCGACCGCGAAGAAGATGACCGCGACCAGCGGCAGGTCGAGGATCAGCAGGCGCGGAAAGATCTTCGGCAGAAAGGCCTGCAGCAGCAGAAAGGCGAGCGGCACCAGCGCAGCCACCATCGGGTGGAAGTGGTAGGTCTCGAGTTCGCGGCGCGAGGTGTAGCTGTGGGTCTGCATCTTCTCTTTTCAGTTCTAAGCGGTGGATCGAGTCGTGGCGCAAACAAAACGCAGATCCTTCGACTTCGCTGCGCTACGCTCAGGATGACAGATTCGAGCAAGTCAGGATGACAGATTTGAGGAAGTCAGGAAGAGAGATTCGAGGAAGGACGAGCGGCTTGAAAGAACCCGCCACGGATCCGTCATCCTGAGCGTAGCCGAAGGACCTGCGTTTTGTTCGAGTTGGCGACGATTCATGGCTCCTTCGGCGTCTCCGGGGCTACCGGCGTCTTCCTCACCGGCTCGACCGCCGGGGCATCGGTCGCCGGCCGTGGCGAACCCGGCGTCAGCTCCGCGGCCGGGGCAGCGGTTCCGGGGGAGTAGCGATCCGGATGCAGGGCCGGCTTGGGTTTGGGGACGAGGTCGGTGGAGTTGTTCGCCGGTGGCGCGGTCTCGTCGGTTGGCTTCGACGGATCGGCCTCGGTGGCGGGGCCGTCGTGGATGCTGGGCAGGCGCTCGGCGCTGACGTCGGCGGCATGCTTTTCGGCGTCGGCGGCGAGCTGCTGCTGCGCGTCGCCGGGCAGGTTGGGCTGGGTGCCGGTGATGACGAGCACCTCCTCCAACTGGAAGAGGTTGGCGGCGGGTTTGAGGGTGATGAGGGTGTAGGGCTGGTGCTCGGGGTCGGGCACGATCGACTCGATGACGCCCACGGCGAGCCCGCGTGGAAAGACCTGGTCGCCGCCGGAGGTGATGACCTTCTCGCCGGGCTTGATGCGCGAGTCCTGCGTGAGGTTCGTGATCTGGACGCGGCCGTTGGCGCTGCCGTGCAGGATGGCGCGGATGCGGGTCGACTCCAGGATGACGCCCGCGCCGGAGGTGGGGTCGTTCACCAGCAGCAGCTCGGAGCTGTGCGGAAAGACGAGGCGCAGCTTGCCGACGATGCCGTCCGGCGTGATGACGGCCATGTCGGTCTTCAGCCCGTCCTCGTAACCCTTGTTCAGGGTGAGCATGCGCGACTGCTCCGACCCGCTGGTGCCGATGACCTGCGCGGCGATGGTGGAGGCGACGTAGTGCTCGCGGAAGTCGAGCAGCTTCTGCAGGCGCTGGCCCTCGAGCGCGTCCTCGGAGATGGCGGCCTGCTGCAGGCGCATCTCGGCGATCTGCTTCTTGAGCGCCTCATTCTCCGCCCGCACGTTGCGCAGACCGACGTAGCTCGACCATCCGCCGCGCACGCTGTGGCCGAAGCCGGTGGAGATGCGCTCGGCCGGGGTCATCAGCGAGCTGGCCCAGTAGCGCAGCAGGCGCACGGACTCCGCATCCGGATGGCCCGGTTCCACCGGACGCCGGACCTGCACCGCCAGCGCAATGGTCTGCACCAGCAGGATGACGATGAGCACGAGCTGGTTCTTGAAGCGGGAGAAGAAAGATTCCATGGACGCACTTCCATTATCCGCGATGCGCGGGCGAATGGGGGAATCGATACCTTGGCAAGCGAGACGCAGCTCAGGATGACAGAACTTTGTGGCGATGCATGAAAAACGAAAGGCTTGTCATCCTGAGCGAAGCGAAGAACCTGCGTTCTCTTCAGCTTAGCGACGACGATAAGCTACTTCACGATGGCGTTGAATCCATCCGACAGCAGCTTCGCCTTCATGGCCTCGGCGTCCTTCTTGCTGGAGAACGGACCGACCTGCACGTGGAGGAACTTGTCCTGCGGCGAGGTGTGGATGGCCACGCTGTATCCGCGGCGCTTCAGCGCGGAGACCAGGTAGTCGGCGTCCTCCTGGTGGGTGACGGCGGCGATCTGGACCATCGCGGAGACCGCTCCCGGCACGGCGACGGGGGTTGGTGCGGGCGCCGCGACCGGGGTAGGAGCGGCGGTGGCGGTGGGCGTCGCGCGGGTGATCGGCGCGGGCGCCGGGGCTGCCGGCTCTTCGCTTCTCGGCTCTTCGGCGGCTGCCACGGGGGCCGGCTTATACGCCGGCGGCGGCGTGTAGGGCACGGTCACGGCGGGCCCAGACTTGTCCGCGCCGAGCGGGTCCAGGTTGCTGCGGCCGGGGGCGGGCTTGAAGCTGCCGAAGTTTCCGCCGCTCGTATTCGAGGCGACGCCGGACGTGCCCTGCACCGACTTGCGGCCCATGGAGTAGCCGAAGCCGAAGAAGATGGCGCAGATCAGCGCCAGGCCGAAGAAGATGCCCAGCAGCATCGTGGTGCCGAGCGAGATCTCGCGATCCCCGTGGTCTTTGGTTTCGTGCAGTTCGTCGTCGCTGTCGAGCAGGCTGTTCACAGGCTTGTTTCCTTGGGTCGTGGTCGCGGGCTGTGTGGCCCCGGTCAGGGAAGGCATACCCCAGGGGCTAAAGCCCGCGTCCGTGCCGGGTTTGATTGCCGGGGCTGAAGCCCCGGCCTACCTAGAAGCAAAGCAAATGCGGCATCGCTGAACGACTCAATCTCTTATCCCTACCACTTTACCGTGTTCGGTGGGCGGCGGCGTGGGGGTCAGCGTCTTGTTCAGCAGGTTCATCAGCTCCATCGGCAACGGAAAGACGATGGTGGTGTTCTTCTCGACGCCGATTTCGGTGAGGGTCTGTAGATAGCGTAACTGCAAAGTCATGGGCTGCGTCGCCATCAGTTCGGCGGCCTCAACCAGTTTTGTAGCCGCATCAAACTCGCCAGCCGCGTGGATGATCTTGGCGCGGCGCTCGCGCTCGGCCTCGGCCTGCTTGGCCATGGCGCGCAGCATCGATTCCGGCATATCCACCTGCTTCACCTCGACCGAGACGACCTTCACGCCGAAGGGCGCGGTGTGGCCGTCGATGATGGTCTGAATGCGCTGGTTCAGACGATCGCGGTGGGCCAGCAGCTCGTCGAGATCGACCTCGCCGAGCACGGAGCGCAGCGTCGTCTGGGCAAACTGCGAGGTCTGGTAGATGTAGTTCGAAACCTCGATGACCGCGCGGGTGGGGTCGACGACCCGCAACGTGATGACCGCGTTGACCTTGAGGGTGACGTTGTCGCGGGTGATGATGTCCTGCGGCGGGACCTCCATCGCCTCCTGCCGCAGGCTGACGCGGACGATGGATTCGATGGGGCTGAAGACCCAGATCAGGCCCGGCCCAGCCGCGGCGTCGCGCACGCGGCCCAGCCGGAAGACGACCGCGCGCTCGTACTCCTTCAAAACCTTGGCGCAGTTCAGCGCATAAAAGATGACGATGGCGGCGGGGATCAGGATCAGCATGGTTGAGGCCTCGAGTCGAACCGAACCCTGCGATTGTATGCTACGCGACGCCTAAAAACGCAGGAATACGCCGACCGCGGGTTGCGTGGTCATGGCTCGCTGGTGAATCGTGACATAGTTGGTCAGGTAGTCGGGCGCGTTGTAAAACATCTCGCGGAGCTCCGCGCGTGCGCCGAAGTGATCGCCCAGCAGGTAGGTCTCGGCGCCGATGCCGCCGGTGTAGAGCGCGCGATACTGCTGCTTGAAGCCTTCGCCGCCGGCCGCGGTGGGCGCGAACTTCAGCGTGCCGGCGCCGACCTCGGCGAACGGGATGACGCCGAAGTACTTATGCGGCGTATGCACGACGTAAGAGCCGGTAAACTCCTTGGCGTTGGTCTGGATGCCGAAGAACTCCGCCGGCGTGCTGGTGGTCGTGCTGGCGCCCAGGGTGAAGTTCTGCGAGTAGCGCGCGTAGCCGTAGTTGAACTGAAGGCCGAACCAGGGCGACTTCTGGTAATGCAGCGTGATGCGGTAGCCGAGCGTGCTGCTGGGCTTCAGGTTCACGGTCTGCGAGAGGTAGTTGGTTCCGTTGCTGCTGGTCGAAAACTCGCCCGCGCCGAGAACCGCGAAGTCCATCTTGCCCAACTGCCTTACGAGGGGGGTCTCCGGCTTCGCCTCCTGCGAAAATGCGGCGGAAGGGACGGCAAGTGAGGCCAGACCGAGCAGGGCAAACGGCAGAGACGACCGGCGAAGCGAAATAACCATGTAGTACAGACTCCTCGTGCGCAAAAGTGTCGCTCTTCCAGTCTACCCCGGCATCCGGGCCGGTTGCGGGCTGGGCGGGTTTAAGTGGGATCGGCGTTTTATGGCGTGGGCTCCACCACCAGGGTTAGACCGTCGATCTCGCGAATCAGCACTGCCGCGCCGGCGGGAAGTGAGAGCGAACCGTCGCGGAGGGCGGCCTGCCAGAGCTCGCCGCGAATCTCCACCTGCCCAGTGGGGGCGAGCGCCGTGCGTGCGACGGCCAGCTTGCCCAGCATCGCCTGCGGTCCCAGCAGCGTCTTGTTGCGGCGCGCGCGCAGGGCGATCCACCCCAGCCAGAAGGAGATGACGCCGAAGCCGATGCCTGCCCCCCAGGCGACCGAGGCGTCTACCTGGGCGCCGCCGGCGGGCGGAATCAGCGTATCCAGCCCGAAGACCAGCGCGAGCGTGCCCAGGAACGCGAGGGAGCCGTGGCTTGCGAGCTTCAGCTCCAGCCCGATCAGCACGAAGGCGACGAGGACCAGCACGATCGCCGAGGGCTGCAGCGGAAACCGGCTCAGGCCATAGATTCCGAGCAGCATCGCCAGCACGCCAAGCGCTCCGGGAACGACCGCGCCGGGGATGTTGAACTCCAGATACAGGAGCAGCAAGCCCGCGACGATCAGCAGGACGTCGAGATTGGGGTGCGCAAGCCGGGTGGCCACGCGCTCCTGCAGCGGAACGTCGTACGCCGGAACGAAGGGCGCTGCGTCGGTCTGCACTGTCTGCGCGGATACCGCTGTTTTTTGAGCGAGCGGCAGGCAAACCGCCGCGCACAGCAACAGCATCGTCAGCAGGGCGGCAAGTCGTCTCATGGGATGCTCTGGCCGCGCGATTCAAGCTGCTGCTTCAACCCCAGCGCGCCGGGGTCTTTGGGGTTGAGCCGCAGCGCGTTGCCGACGTAGGCGGCGCTTGCGGGCAGGTCGTTCGCGACGAGGTTCAGCCGCGCCAGCACCAGGCAGGCGGGCACGTTCGGCTTCAGCCGCAGGGAGTTCTGCGCGTTCAGACGCGCATCTTCGGCGTTGCCGCTCTGCTCGCGGATCTGCGCGATGCCGGCGTAGGCCGCGGCGGAGTTCTTGTCGGCGGCGAGCGCGGCCTCGAACTCCTGCTCGGCCTCGGGCAGCAGACCCTGCTTGAGGTAGTCGTGTCCGAGCTGCGTGTATTCGGCCGCCTGCTGGGCCGGGGGCAGCGTTGCCAGGCGCATCGCGCGCATCTGGTCGAGCTGGAAGGCGGCCTGCCGGAACGAGGCCTCGGAGTAGGTGCGACGGATGCGTTCGAGCGGCTCGAACGGAGCCTTGGCGGCGAGCGGTGTGCGTCCGGCGGCGATGTGCGTCTGCAGCTCCTTCGCCTCGGCGTCGTTCGGACGCAGCTTCAACGCGGCGGCGATCTCGCGCTGCGCGGCGGCGAAGTCGCCCTTGCGATACGTGGCGACGGCGACGTTGTAGTGGTAGTCGGGGTCGTTGGGGTCGGCGTTGGCGGCGCGCTGCAGCAGGGCGGATGCGTCCTTGCCCTGGCGGCTGGCGGCGACGCCCTGGTTGTTGACCACCTCGGGCAGCGGCAGACGCGTGGCGACGAAGGCAAAGGCCGCCTCGGCGTCCGCGTATTTCGCGTCGTTGAAACGGGCAAGGCCCTTGTAGAACCCGGCCTCGAGCGCGAGCCGGTCGGCGGGCGGAACCTTGTCCAGATCGGCTGCTGCGGCGGCGTAGTTCAGGTCGGCGAACTCCTGCTTGCCCAGCGCCAGCAGCGCCTGCGCGTAGGAGGGCGAGGCGGCGACAGCGGCCTGCAGACGTTTGACCCGCTCGGCCGGGGTCGGCGCGTCGAGGCCACGGATGTAGTTTTCAAACGCCGTCAGGTTCACACCGGCGGACGCCGCGAGAAACGTCTGCTGCGCGACGGAAAACTTCGGGTCGATCTGCCGCGCGACCTTCCAGGCGACGGCGTTTTCGATGTCGAAGAGCCGCGCCAGCTCGCTTGAATCGTCGAGCGGCGCGGACATGCGCAGCTTGTTCACCTCAAGCACCTGCGCCTGCACCATGATGCGTCCCTCGCGCACGGTGTAGTTGCCGACGACGACGAAGTTCGCATCGAGCGTCTGCGCGATGCGCAGCGTCGTCGCGCGCGTGGGCCGGAAGTTCGGCGGCAGGCCGAGGTGGTCGAGCGCGAACGCCCGGTCGTCGTGGCTGATGGTGAGGAAGCCGGCCGAGTTCAGGCGCTGGTCGAGCGTGTCGGGAAAGGAGTCGCCGATCCAGTTGAGGTTGGCCTCGCCGGATCGGTTGTCGAAGGGCAGCACGAGGACGACGCGGCCACCGGGCTCCTGCGCCGCGCTGTCTGCGCCCGCGGACTGGGCGGGAAGGTGGCGGGCGACGGTCAGCAGGGCAAGGACGGCGAGTACGCGCAAGGGCTTCGGCACGGTCTGATTATAGAGGGTTGGATTGCGTCTCTGAACGAGCGGCTCGATGGAGCGGAGACGTCTCTGGCTTCGGCGTGGCTGCAGTGTCCTCTCTTTGATGAATTCGTCTGAATTACGACTGTGTTGGACTGTGTTGCTTAAGGGCACGGCTTCAGCCGTGCCGTAGACGTCGCCTTGTCTTGCGGCTTCAGCCGCTGAGGTACGCTTGTTCGTTCGGGATAAGGACACTGCCGGACCGGCCGAAAACCGTACCTCAGCGGCTAAAGCCGCGCTGCGCCCACGTCGCTATGGCACGGCTGAAGCCGTGCCCTTAACACTGCCAATACTCCATCAAGGCATCCGCAGCTCCGCATCGACCGCCCTCGGAAAGCGCAGAATCGCCGCCGACTCGCATCCACGCGTCGCCTGCCACACGACATCGCCGTGCAGGATCGCGGCGACGCCCTTCGGCGGCAGGTCGCGGTGGAAGTCGAAGAAGCGCGTGTCGGCGCCTTCGTTCATGCGCGCCAGGTTCATCATGCCGGGCGCGGGAACGCACTTGGTCGAGAAGACCAGCGCCGTGTCGTAGCCGCCGGGGTCCTGCGCGGCGCGCTCGATCTCGCCGGCGGAGAAGTTCTCGATCGGCGCGACCTTGAAGGGCTGCCTGACGTATCCCAGCTCCGGCCGCGCCAGCTCCTGCGTCGCGGGCCACGCCGTCAGCACGGTCGCGAGCGGAAACTGCTTCGTCAGCACCGCCGCCGCCTGCTGGTGGACGACGATCATGTCGCGATAGCTCAGGTTGTCCTCGGGGGAGAAGACGTAGGGTGGATTGATCCAGAGCGCGGCTAGAAAGCCCACAGTGGTCAGACCAGCCAGCACCCACCACTGCGCGAAACGCTCGCGCCAGACAACGACGCAGAGCAGCAGGACGAGTGGGTACATCGGCAGCAGGTAGCGCGTCAGCAGCGCGCCGCCGAGGATCGAAAAGGCGATGCCGTTGCCCAGCAGGATGACGGCCAGCGTGGTCACGACCTGCTTTGAAAGCGTCCGCCCGGCCAGCCTCGGCATCAGCAGCACCGCCGCCGCGCAGGCTGCCGGGACGAAGAGGTTCATGTGCAGCGTCAGGTGGACGGCGCGATGCCACAGGCTGAGCAGGATGCGCAGAGGGCCGAGGTTGGCCGTGGCGTTGTAGCGCAGGAACTCCGGATTGCCGAAGATGAAGCCGGTCTTGTGGAAGTGGTAGGCGTACCAGAACGCGAGCGGGAGGATCGGGGCGAGAAGCGTGGCGATCCATCTCCACCCTGCCGATGAATGCTCGTCATCCTGAACGGAGTGAAGGACCCCCGTATTTCGTTGTTGCTTGTTTTCCGTCGGATCGGCTTTGGCCCCTGCCTCGAAATTCTGTGCCGCCCCCGGCAAAATACGGGGGTCCTTCGCTTCGCTCAGGATGACTGGCTTTCTGGGTTGACTGGAAACGATCTGCACCAGCTCCCACAGCGCCAGCGCGCCCGGCGTGACGATCGCGGTCTCCTTGGCCAGCGCGGCGAGCGAGAACAGCACGGCTGCCAGCAGGTAGCGTGGCCTTTCGCGGTGTTCAAAATAGACCGACAGCGCCCAGAGCGTGAAGGCGGCGGCAAAGATATCCGCGTGCGCCAGCGTACTCTGCGCGAACCACACCGGATAGAGCGCGGTGAGCAGGACGACCACCGCCCCGGTAACCGGCCCAGCCAGCTCGCGCGCCAGACGGAACGCGCCCAGCAGAGCCGCCGCGCTGACCATGCAAATAAAGACGCGCGTGTTCCAGACCGCGTAGCCGGCCAGATGCCACCAGCCCGCCAGCAGCAGCGAGGGCAGCGGCGGGTGGGCGTTGGTGAGCGTCGTCTGCGGAATCAGCGAGCCGGTGCGGAAGAGATCGAGCGCGGCTGGGATGTAGTATCCGGCCTCGTCCCAGAAGTAGGGCAGGCGCAGCAGCGTCAGGTGCGAGATGTAGACGCCGACGAAGAGCAGCGGATAGAGCGTCCACAGCGGCAACGGCCTGCCCACATCGCTGAGGTGATGGGGGGCTTCGCGCACGGGTCTAGTTGACGGGACCGCCGGCCTTCGGGAACGGCACGGGCACAGAGGTGGGCGCGCCAGTCTGCGGCTCGAGGGCTACCTTGCCGAAGGTCTGCTCATACTGAGCGAGGTTCTGTCCGAGGATGTTCCACAACGCCTTTGCCTGTTGCGGGCTGACGTAGACGCCTTGAAAGTTCGTCAGGTTCACCTCGTCGGGCGAGTCCTGCTTCGCCGTGCCGAAGATGAGCTGAAAGTCCCATACGCTCATGCGCACCTGCACGCTGTTGGCGTAGCCATCGCGGTAGTCTTCGGTGGTGGTCATGCGGATGCTGGGCTGTTCGGGATTGTTCTGGCTCATGTCTCTCGATTCGGCTGCTGCTGGGGCTTGGTGCGGAAGGGGGGACTTGAACCCCCACGGGGTAACCCGCCAGATCCTAAGTCTGGTGCGTCTGCCAATTTCGCCACTTCCGCATGGTGAGCATGTCACCAAGTTTACCCCAGCCAGGCGCGGGCGGTCATTCAGGTGGGGAGCGCTCTTGTTTCTGACGCGGCGAAGGAGCAGTTTCCGCGCTTTACATGAAAATGGTTGGACGAATTCGTCTCCAGTGATTACACTTCCTCATCTTGGGGGCAGGCTTTCAGCACACGTGCTGTGTTCTGCCGAAGAGGTATATATTTTCGTATCCTCCATGTGGTAGAACCACTTTCACGCGGATTTTCTGTGTTGCCCGGCAATCGATGGCCATACAACCGCTAACGTCGATTCAATGTTGATAGACAAAGGGAGAAGTGATGGAAAAGGGAACTTGCGACATTGGCCTGATCGGACTGGCAGTGATGGGACAAAATCTGGTCCTGAACATGAACGACCACGGATATAAGGTTGCCGTGTTCAACCGCACCACCTCGAAGGTGGACGAGTTTCTGGCCGAAGAGGCCAAGGGCACGCTGGTCGAAGGCGCACACTCGGTCGAAGAGCTCTGCGGTCTGCTGAAGACGCCGCGCCGCGTCATGATCATGGTCAAGGCCGGCGACGTGGTCGACAAGACGATCGCCTCGCTGCTGCCGTATCTCGAAAAGGGCGACATTATCATCGACGGCGGCAACTCGCTGTTCACCGACTCCAACCGCCGCACCAAGGAGCTTGCGGAAAAGGGCTTCCATTACATCGGCTCGGGCGTCTCGGGCGGCGAAGAGGGCGCGCGTTTCGGCCCGTCGATCATGCCGGGCGGCGATCCCGCGGCGTGGCCGGCGGTGAAGGAGATCTTCCAGGCCATCTCGGCCAAGGTCGAGGACGGCACGCCGTGCTGCGACTGGGTCGGCGAGGGCGGCGCGGGCCACTACGTCAAGATGGTCCACAACGGCATCGAGTACGGCGACATGCAGTTGATCGGCGAGGCCTACCAGTTGCTGAAGGAAGGTCTGGGCCTGACGGCGGACGAGTTCGCCGAGGTCTTCACCGAATGGAACAAGGGTGAGCTGGACAGCTTCCTGATCGAGATCTCCGCGACCATCTTCGCGAAGAAGGACGAGGACGGCGAGCCGATGATCGACAAGATCCTCGACACCGCCGGCCAGAAGGGCACGGGCAAGTGGACCGCCATCGATGCGCTCGACATGGGCATGCCGGTAACGCTGATCGGCGAGAGCGTCTTCGCGCGTTGCCTGTCGGCGCTGAAGGACGAGCGCGTGACGGCGTCGAAGATCCTCAACGGGCCGGACGCGCCGAAGATTCCGGCGGAACACAAGGCGGCGTTCATCGAAGAGGTTCGGCGCGCGCTGTACTGCTCGAAGATGATCAGCTACGCGCAGGGTTACATGCTGCTGCGCGCGGCCGAGCAGGCGCAGGGCTGGACGCTGAACATGGGCGGCGTGGCGCTGATGTGGCGCGGCGGCTGCATCATCCGGTCGGTCTTCCTCGGCGACATCAAGAAGGCCTTCGACAAGAATCCGAAGCTCGAAAACCTGCTGCAGGACGAGTTCTTCTCGAGCGCGCTGAACAAGTACCAGGCGAGCTGGCGCAAGGCGCTGATCCACGCGATCGAACTGGGCGTCCCGACGCCTGCGTTCTCGACCGCGCTGGCGTTCTTCGACGGCTACCGCACGGCGCGTCTGCCGGCGAACCTGCTGCAGGCGCAGCGCGACTTCTTCGGCGCGCACACATACGAGCGCGTCGACAAGCCGCGGGGCGAGTTCTTCCATACCAACTGGACCGGCCGCGGCGGACGCGTCTCGTCCTCGACCTACAACGCGTAAACGTTTCTGCTGCAACGCGAAAGAGCCTGCCTCGAACGATCGAGGCAGGCTCTTTCTCCGTGTTTGCCCGCAAAAATGCCTGTCATCCTGAGCGAAGTGAAGGACCTGCTTTTGGGCTGCCACGGAAGCTGTGGCAGGGCGAGAAGCAGATTCTTCCCTTCGACAAGCTCAGGGTCAGGAGGACAACCGTGGGTGGGTTGGCGCCCGAACGCAGCAACGGCCAGAGCATGGCTCCGGCCGGCTGGGGAAATGGTTTGGGGGCAGACAGTCTGGCGGAACGATTGGGAGCAGGGCTTACATCAGCAGTTTGGCTGCGTTGTAGACGTAGAGTCCGACCACGCCGATGGTCATGGCGCCGACCGCGCCGCCACAGATGCGGACGAGCGGCTGCAGCTTGTTGACCCTGCGGACGATGTCGTCCTGCTGCTGGTGTTCGTTCTGATTGATGTTTTCGTTCAGGAAGAGCTGATCTTCTTCGTAACGGGTAAGCTGTCCGCGATAGACGATGAGAGCCAGAAAACAGGCCGCCAACGCCGCCCAGACGACGAGCAGAACGGGACTGATATTGTTGCTCATAGTAGGTACCTCCCCCTTAGCGGGTGCGACATCTGTCGGCCGGTCCGGGATACGGGCGGGTCACGCTGGAGTTCAGCGGGCTCGGAGGTAGGCAGGGCCGTCCGCGAAGAATAGTACGCCTATGGTTGTATGGCGCGGAAGCGTTTTTTAGGATTTATTTTTGCGCCCGTTACCTGTGGGAGAGGATGCTCAGACCCACGCCGCCCACCACGGCCAGTCCGGCGATCATGACCGCCATCAGCCCGCCAATGAACCACGCAGCCTGGGTGCGTGCCTTTTCCGTCGGATGCGTGATGCCGAAGGTGTCGATAAATAGATCGGCGAGTAGATAGAGGAGTCTCATGCGGGGAGTATCGCCCGGCGCGGGCGGGAGTGCAACGTCCTTTCGAGTAGGTCCGGAGCAACCCTCGGTTGCGCATCCAGTCTGGCGCATCCTTGTGTCGGCTGGCGCATCTAGTTCATTAGTGAAGTTCCATCGCCCAACCGGGCGAGCGGCATGCGACGGCAGATCGCCGGCGGGTGCCGGATATGGCCCTTGCCCCGCGCGGGTGAGCGGCATAGACTAAAAGAGTCCGAGTTTTCTGAGGAGAAGATTATGTCCACCGCCACTGTTACACCCGAGGTTGTCACGGCGCCCCCAGCATCCACCACGCCGGTTACCCTGACCGATGCGGCCATCGCGAAGGTGAAGGAGATCATGTCCACGCAGGATCCGCTCCCGGCCGGTCTGCGCATCGGCGTCGTCGGCGGCGGCTGCTCCGGCTTCCAGTATTCGATGTCGTTCGAGAACCAGAGCGGCATGATGGACAAGGTACTGCGCTTCGAAGACCTGAAGGTCTTCGTGGACGCGACCTCGGCCATGTACCTGAACGGCTGCAAGGTGGACTACGTCGAGACCCTCGAGGCCGCCGGCTTCAAGTTCGAGAACCCGACCGTGAAAAGCACCTGCGGCTGCGGTTCGAGCTTCAGCGTCTAACCGAATTGCGATTCCAACAAAGACCCCGCTCATACGCGGGGTTTTTGTATTTGCGATAACGTATTGCGTGAGGCTCATCCATGCGATTGAAACAGAATGGAATAATAGTCGCCGTGTGGCTGTTATTAGCCACCTGCAGCGCTACAGCCGGCGCGGAGGATTCGGTGGACGCGGCGATGAAGCGTCTGGCGGCCATACGTGTGTTTGCGTTTGGCCCGGCGGGCTTAGGCGGAGGGACTTCGCAAGGGGAGCTCGACTTTCGCACGATCGCCGCGCTACCTCAGGAACACGCTCTGCCGTTGTTCCTGACGCTTTACTCCATCGGAAATACCCAGGCGAAAAGCTATGCTTTGATAGGCATCCGCCGGATAAGTCCTTCTAAATTCAATGAGATTTATCGTTCTCTCTCGGCTTCGGAGGAGGAAGTAACGACGGAGCGCGGGTGCATGGTCGGCAGTGAAAAACTCTCTACTATCGCCCGGCAAATACAGAAGGACCCCGAAAATCTAAAGTTCTTTCGGGCCAACTGAAGCTGCTTTTTTCCGTCTTCCATCTTTGTACCCGTTCTTATGTGAAGCTGCCGGCGCGGTCGACGTTCTGCCAGTCCCACCCTTCTTTCCCAGATTCGCCATCCAGCTCCGGTTGCCGTAGACCCCATCGATCAGCGCCGGGACGTACAGGTCCACGTCGAGCGCCGGAAAGCTGATTCCCGTGCCCTGGCCGAGCAGCTCGTGGTTCTCCATCTGCTTCGCGGTCGCCCCGGTCAGGCCCTGCAGGTCTTCGAGCGGCAGCGCCAGCCGGCGTCCATTGCTCAGGCCGACGATCAGCAGGTTCAGCCCGGAGACGTAGCTGACCGACTGGGCGACCGGGTCGTTGTCGTGAATTCTCGCCTTTTCGAGCGCCGTCTCGAACTCCGCCTCGGTCGTGACCACAAGGTGTTCAGCCATGGCGTGCCTCCCACAGTCGCGCCAGCTCCTGAAAGTGCGCGGCGGCCACGGCGAGCACGTGCTTAACCTCATCCTTGGTCGCGCTGCTGGTGCGGATGGCGTTGGTCCGGTTCACGAGCGAGACCGTGCCATCGGGCCGCAGGTCGACGATGACCTCGACCTCGCCGTAGAAGCCGTGCACGCGACGAGGCTCATGTTCCATGGTGTACACGGTGAACCTGACGCCGTCGAATCGAAGCAATCCCATCGATTCCCATTGTAAGGGCGGACTTTTGTCCGGGTCGCGGGATGTTCGATAATAGACCTGATGAGTTACACGATCGCCGCCTTCTATCGCTTCGTCGCCCTGCCCGACCCCGTCGCACTGCAGCAGGAGATGCTCGCCACATTCTCGCCGGACGGTCCAGAGGAGCTTTGCGGCACCATGCTGATCGCCGGCGAAGGCATCAACGGCACGATGGCCGGCTCTGCCGAGACGATCGACCGGCTGCTCGCGACCCTGCACGAAAAGGCCGGGCTTGAGCGCAGCGAGGTGAAGTTTCAGACGACGGACGAGGCGCCGTTCGGGCGGTTGAAGTTTCTGGTCAAGAGCGAGATCATCGCCTTTCGCAAGGCGGTCGTCGACCCCACGCAGGCCGGCACGTACGTGCAGCCCGAGGACTGGAACGCGCTGATTGCCGACCCCGAGGTGCTGCTGCTCGACACGCGCAACCAGTACGAGGTGGAGGCCGGGACGTTTGCGAACGCGGTCGACCCGAACATTGAGAAGTTCTCGGACTTCGTCACCTACGTCCGCGAGAACCTGGACCCGGCGAAGCATCGCAAGGTGGCGATGTTCTGCACCGGCGGCATCCGGTGCGAGAAGGCGTCGGCGTTCATGCTGCAGGAGGGCTTCGCGGAGGTCTTCCACCTGCAGGGCGGGATTTTGAAGTACCTCGAAGAGGTGCCGTCGCCCGAGAGCCGGTGGAACGGCAAGTGCTTCGTCTTCGATCGCCGCCGCGCGGTGGGGTACGAGGACTACGAAGAGCAGGCGGCGGCCGGATTGCAGCGATCTGACACGTTGTAACCAAAGGTCATCTATCGGCCGATCTATGCAACATGATGAAGCGATGGATGTGGT
The DNA here is from genome assembly GCF_900188085.1 of Granulicella rosea. Taxonomy (GTDB): domain Bacteria; phylum Acidobacteriota; class Terriglobia; order Terriglobales; family Acidobacteriaceae; genus Edaphobacter; species Edaphobacter rosea. The sequence continues at coordinate 76,306 of NZ_FZOU01000006.1, read as the reverse complement.
GCATGCTGCTCGTTTGCTCAATGGTGACGCTGACCGCGCGCGGTCGCGCACAGATTCTGATCATCGCCAACCCGCAGTTGAAGGTGGAGACGATCTCCCGGAGTGAGATACGCGACATCTTCACCGGCGTCTCGACGAGTTTGAAGGATCACCCGGTCGTGAAGCCGGCGCTGCTGAAGTCGGGCCCGGCGCAGACGGACCTGCTGACGCTATACGTCGGCGTCTCCGAGAGCGAGTTTCGCGCGAACTGGATGAAGACTTTGTTCTCCGGCAAGCGGCTGCTGCCGCAGAGCCTGGACTCCGAGGCCGACATGGTGGAGTACGTGGAGCAGCATCCCAACGCGATTGGGTATATCCGGAGCAGCACGCCGCATAAGGGCGTGACGGTGCTGGTGGTGCGGTAAGGGCGCGTTACGCTAAAGTCTCGGTATGCGAAATTTACGTGTCATGGCTGTGGCTGCAATCTGCCTGTTGGGTTCGTTCAGCGCCCGGGCGGAAGACCCGTTGAAGCTGGCTCTGAAGGCCGCGAAGCGGAGCACGCTCGATCAGCCGGGCACTCATCCTTTTCATCTGCGCGCGACGGTCACGCCGTCGTTTGAGCGGGATAAGGCGTCAAATCGTACCGGCGAGATCGAGTTCTGGTGGAAGGCGCCGGGCGAGTACCGGCGCGACCTGCATGCGCCTGGCTTCCACCAGGTGGAGATCGTCAGTGCGGGTCACCGCTGGCAGAAGAATGAAGGCGACTACCTGCCGGACTGGCTGGACGAGACGGCGAATGCGCTCGTGCGCCCGCTTCCCGCCGAGTCGGCGGCCATGCACGGCGTCGAACCCGACCAGCAGAAGGCCATGTTCGGGAGTCTCTATCTGAACTGGGAGAAGCCGCTGCCCATGGATATGCAGGCTTCGAAGCAGGACGTGGCGATCACCGATTCGACCGGGCTGCTCTTCTACGACGGCGGGTTGGGTTGGGGCGCGCTTTTCAAGGACTATGCCGGCTTCCATGGAAGGGATGTTCCGCGGACCGTCACACATGGCAGCCCGGAGGTGACCGCAAAGGTCGTTCTGCTGGAGGATCTGCCCCCGGTTGCGGCGGACTGGTTCAACGCTACTGCCACGGGTGGCGATCCGCATCCCATCGTCTTCGTCGCGGTGGATTCCACCGACCTCTCCGCCGATCTTGTGAAGCCGGCTCCGCCGCTGGTCTGGCCTGACGTGCCGAACACGCGCGCTGACGGCGTCATTTGGACCAATCTCGTTCTGGACCGGGAAGGCCACATTCGAGAGCCTTTCAGCCCGATCTCCGACAACCCCGCGCTCAACGGATTTCTACACGATTATCTGGCCGGTCTGCAGTTCAAACCGGTGATGAAAGACGGTCAGGCAGCGCAGACGATTCGGCATGTGGTGCTGCACTTCAATCTGGGAAAGCCCGTCGAGTGGAAGCGGCTTCCAAAGGTATGACCGTCGGGACACTTCCTTCGCGTAGAAACGTCTAAGATGAACGGTGTGCCTCGCACGTGTCGGCACACGTTCCCTTTATGACTGAATTTACGATCAAGCTGGCGGATGAACGGGGCCGGGTGCAGGAGCAGACCCATACGGCGGCGACGGCGGACGAGCTGCGCGCGCGGTTTGTGCAGGCGGGGTATTACGTCTATTCCGTCAAAGCACGTGGCATGATGGGCGGCGACAACAAGAAGCGCAAGGTGAAGCTCGAGACCTTTCTCATCTTCAATCAGCAGTTTCTGACGCTGATCCGCGCCGGTCTGCCCATTCTCGGCTCGCTGGAGCTGCTGGCCAAGCGGCAGAAGGTGTTGCACTTCCGCGCGCAGTTGGAGGATGTGACCCAGCGCGTGAAGACGGGCGAGTCGATCTCTTCGGCGTTCGAGGCGCAGGGCGGTTTTCCGGTCGTCTACACGGTGACGCTGCTGGCGGGCGAGCGGTCGGGCAATCTCGAAGAGGTGCTGCAGCGGTTTCTGGACTTCCAGCGCGTCTCACTGACGTTTTCGAAGAAGCTGAAGGCCAGCCTGGTCTATCCGGCGCTGCTCATCATCATGGTGATCGGCATGTTCGCGTTTCTGGTGGCGTTCGTGATTCCGCGCTTCGCGGACCTTTACGCGCAACTTGGAACGACGCTGCCGGCGGTGACGGTCTTTCTGCTGGGCATCGGCAACGACGCGCAGCACTACGGCCTCTATATATTGGGCGGCATCACGCTGGTCGGGTACGGCTTGTATCGCTGGATGAAGACCGAGTCGGGCGCCAATGCGATCGACAAGCTGCGTATCAACCTGCCGCTCTTCGGACCCATCTGGCTGAAGTACCAGGTCGGCCTGTTCGCGCGTACGTTGTCGACGCTGCTGAAGGGCGGCCTGCCGCTGGTGCCGTCGCTCGAGACGGCGGCGCGCTCGATCGACTCGAAGCAGATCGGCAAGGCGGTCTTCCGGTCGGTGGAGACGGTGCGCGAGGGCAAGGGACTCTCGGCCAGCTTCCAGGCGACGAAGGTCTTCCCGGAGCTGGCGACCGAGATGATCGAGGTCGGCGAGTCGACCGGATCGCTGCCGCAGATGCTGAACTCGGTGGCGGAGTTCTTCGAAGAGGACGTGCAGACCAGCCTGTCGACGCTGATGAGCCTGATCGAACCGGCGATCCTGATCGTCATGGGCGTGGTGGTGGTCATCATCCTGATCGCGCTCTACCTGCCGATCTTCAGCCTGAACGCAGGCGGGGGAGCGCATTAGCGCGGCGTAGTAAGCTGGCTGCGTGGACTTTGAATGGGATGAGGAAAAGGCCGCCAGCAATCTGAAGAAGCATGGGGTCTCATTTGCGATTGGTCGGTATGTCTTTCGGGATCCACTGCGGCTCGAGGTTCAAGACGATTCGGTCGACTACGGAGAAGAGCGGTGGCTAACCGTTGGGCTGATAGCTGGCGATGAGATTACCGTGGTCTTCACGAAGCGGGAAACAGGCTACGATTGATATCGGCCAGGAAGGCGACGAGACATGAGCGAGAAGAATACTGGGAAAATCGTTAGGTATACGCTTGATCTGGACAATCCTCCACCGTTTACCGCGGAGGAACTGGAGCAGATTGAAAAGCTGAAAAACATGCGCGATGAGGACATCGATCTAAGCGACATCCCAGAACAAACCGGCTTGGCCGGGTGGTCGCGTCCTGGTCTTTATGGCGGACCTGTTGGGGCGCTTCGCCTGGCGGAGATGCGCGATAAATTGCTTGCGCAAGAAAAGCTGCTGCTTCTCGACGACCGGGTTATAGAGTTCTTCAAACAGACGGGCGGCAAAGCGCCAGAAAAGATGAACGCCGTTCTATTGGAATATGTAGAAGCGCACCGCAAGAGCGCCTGATCCGTCGTAGAGAGCCGATCCGGGACGCACAGGTTGCGCGCATCCGTTACCGTGAAAATCGCCGGTTACGGATATTTTTTAGGGGAGTCTTAGCACTATGGCAACACCACTGGCAGTTCCCATCCCGGTCAACGACATGGGTCTCGACGAGACCGAGCGTGCGAAGTTGCTGGCCAAGCGCTATCACTCCGAGTTCGTCGACCTGAAGAACTTCAAGATTCAGCATGACCTCTTCAAGTCCGTGCCGGTGGACATGATGTTCCGCTACAACTTCGTGCCGCTGGAGCAGCACGAGGGCAAGCTGGCGATCGCGGTCTCGGACCCCTCGAAGCTGATGGTGCTGGACGAGATTTCGGGTCTGTTGGGCACGCGGCTGATCACGCGCGTCGCCACCATGAGCCAGATCGCCGACCTGCTGAAGAAGACCGAGCAGTCGCAGCGCGTGCTGGACGAGGCGAGCGAGGGCCTGGCCTTCGACGTGCTCTCGAACGAGGACAATCCCGACGAGAACATCTCCATCGAGCGGCTTACCGGCGAGGACGACATCTCGCCGATCATTCGCCTGGTCGATACGACGATCTTCACCGCGCTCGAGCGCCGCGCGTCGGATATTCACCTCGAAACCAACGACGACAACCTCATCGTCCGGTACCGCATCGACGGCGTCCTCCAGCAGGCCATGGCGCCGATCGCGCGCGAGCATCACCAGACGATCCTGTCGCGTATCAAGGTCATGAGCGAGCTGGACATCGCCGAGCGCCGCGTTCCGCAGGACGGCCGTTTCCGCGTCCGTTATAAGGGCCGCCTGATCGACTTCCGCGTCTCGATCATGCCGACGGTGCATGGCGAAAACGCCGTCCTCCGTGTGCTCGATAAGGAGTCGATGAGTGAAAAGTTCACCAAGCTCTCGCTCGACGTGGTCGGCTTTGCCCCGAAGGATCTCGAACGCTTCCGCCGCTATATTAAGGAGCCATACGGCATGGTGCTGGTCACCGGGCCGACCGGTTCAGGCAAGACGACCACCCTCTACGCCGCGCTGAACGAGATCAAGAGCGAAGAGGACAAGATCATCACCATCGAAGACCCGGTCGAGTATCAGATTCGCGGCATCACGCAGATTCCGGTGAATGAAAAGAAAGGACTTACCTTCGCCCGCGGACTGCGTTCGATCCTCCGCCACGACCCGGACAAGATCCTCGTCGGAGAGATTCGCGACGCGGAGACGGCGCAGATCGCCATCAACTCCGCGCTCACGGGACACCTCGTCTTCACCACCGTCCACGCGAACAACGTGGTCGACGTGCTGGGCCGCTTCCTGAACATGGGGGTCGAGCCGTACAACTTCGTTTCCGCGCTGAACTGCATCCTGGCGCAACGGCTGGTCCGGCAGATCTGCCCGTTCTGCGTCCGAGACGTTTTTTACACCGACGCGGAGCTCTACCAAAACGGACTGGAACCCGAGGAGTGGAAGAACCACGTCTTCCGCGAGGGCCTCGGCTGCATCGAGTGCGGCGGCACGGGCTTCAAGGGCCGGTCGGCCATTCACGAGCTGCTGGAGCTCGACGACGACATTCGCGAGATGCTGCTGGCGAAGAAGCCCGGCAGCGAGATTCGCAAGAAGGCGAAGGACAACGGCATGGCCTTCCTGCGGGATTCAGCGCTGGAGCGGGTGCGTGACAACATCACGACGCTGAAAGAGATCAATAAGGTCACGTTTATCGAGGCAGGAAGATAGTAAATCGTCCTCGGCTTTTCAGTACCCGCCCACAATGCTCGTCATCCTGAACGTAGTGAAGGACCACCGTATTTCGCTTTTGCATCTGTTTGTTCTTGTTTGCACTGAAGGTTGAACGGCTTAACTGGTTGCTTCGTCGTCGAAACCATCACGGCTTACAGGTGAACCATATTTGCCCCCCTTCGCGTGCCACATAACCTAAATTCTTCGTTGCGTCCAAGTTTGGATAACTAGGTTCAACGGAGGAGCTTGCTGTGGGACTCGTTATTTCCTGACGTATTTCTTCAGCTTCCGCTTCATGAAACGCTCGATGTTTCTCGAATCGATCATTCAAGATGGAGCTTCTACAGACTGGACAAACAGAATAACGATCGCTCATGATTTTGCCCCCTTGGCGCGATAGTATTCGAGATTGATGCTGCTTGCCCTCTCGTGAGAGGCGGTAATGACATGTCCCTAACGCTCTTGCTTAGTCGCTTCCGCCAGACGAGAACAAGCAACGGCAAAGACGAAATACGGGGGTCCTTCACTACGTTCAGGATGACGAGCATCTTCGGCGGGTGCTGGGCTGCTTATCGGTATTCCCAGCTAAATCTTGCATAACATCTTTTGCATACGCTGCCATCTTTGCATTGCGGTAGTCTAAGAAGTCGATACCATGGATCTCCTACCAAAAGCATTGGGAACCCGGCCCCGTCTCGCCGTGGAAATTCGTCCCGAAGGCGTCATCGCAGCGCGTGCCGAAGACGCCGCAGCCGTTCTGACCGCCGTCTCGCAGGGGTTGCTGTCGCAGGGAGCCGTCGCTCCCGGGCTGCGTCACGGAAACATCGTGAACCGCGCCGCCACCGTCGCCGCCGTGAAGAAGGCGCTGGAAGCCGTTACGCTGCGTGAGCGCGAGACCTCGGTCGTCATTCCGGACACCGCCGTGCGCGTGCTGCTGCTGGACTTCGACTCGCTCCCCGCGAAGGCCGTCGAGGCTCTGCCGGTCGTTCGCTTCCGGCTCAAAAAGCTGCTGCCCTTCGACGCTGACGACGCCATGGTGAGCTACCAGGTGATGTCGACGACGAAGAACATGGTGCGCGTGCTGGCCGTCGCCGTGCCGCGCGAGGTGCTGGCGGAGTATGAGTCCATCGTCCGCGAGGCCGGCTTCGAGCCCGGCGCGGTGCTTCCCAGCACGCTCGCCTCGCTCTCCGGCCTCGAACAGATCGACGGCCCGACGCTTGTCGTCAACGTTGGCGAGACCTCCGTCACCACGGCCATCGTGCAGGCCGGCGTGCTGCTGCTGCACCGCACGGTCGACCTCACCGCCGAGGGAATCGTCGAGGTGAAGCCCGCTGAGGTGCAGCCTTCGTTTGAGGTTCCCGCCGAGCTGCTGGCGCTGCCGCTGGTCGACCCGGACGACTCCGCCGGCGAGTGGGCGATGCAGAAGCCGGTGACGGGTTACGGTGTGCTCGACGACGAACATATCTCCGCCGAGGCCGAGATGCAGGCGCGCCTGCTGCAGGAGCAGTTGGAGCGCGAGCTTGCCGAGGAACTGGAGCGCGAGGCGATCGCGCAGACCGTGCTGCCCGCCTTTGCAAGGGAGATGGGCGCGAAGGAGCCCGAGCGCATGACCGCCGCCGCGCGCGAGGTCACGCAGGCCGTCAACGTCGCCGTGGCCTACTTTGAGGACACGCTGCACACGCATCCGGAGACAGTGATGGCGGCAGGTACGATGGGAGCGGGTGTGCTGCGCGAACTGATGCACGAGTCCGGCTGGGCGTCGCTGGGAGATGTACGCAATATGCAGGTAAACGAGATGGTGGAGTTGGCGATGCTGGCCGGTGGGGCGAGCACCACGCGCGCGCCGCAGGGCTGGCTGGCCGGCGTCCGGGGAGCGCTGAGAAGCTGATGCGGATACAGATCAATCTCGCGACGCGGCCGTTCGTCGAACTGCGGCCGCTCTATGCCAAGATCCGCCTGGCCATGGTGGTGCTGGCCGTGCTGGCCATCGGACTCAGCTTCGGGCTGCGCTCGCTGACCGCCAAGGCCGACGCCGCGCAGGCCCAGATGAACGCGCTGAAGGCTCAGACGCGTGCGGTCGAGAACGAACGCGAGCTGAACGAGAGCCGCATGAAGCAGCCGGGGAACAAGGCCGTGCTGGACCGCTCGCAGTTCCTCAACGCCGTCTTCGCGCGCAAGAGCTTCAGTTGGACCTCGGTCATGATGGACCTCGAACGCGTCCTGCCCGCGGGCGTACAGGTCACGAGCATCGAGCCGAACGTGACCAAGGAGGGCGACGTGAACATCCGCCTCCGCGTCAGCGGCGACCGCGACCAGGCCGTGCAGTTGGTGCGCAACCTCGAACGCTCGCAGCGCTTCCTGGCGCCGCGTCTGGCGAGCGAGACCGCCCAGGTGACCGATCCGAACAAGACTGGCGCAATGAACGTCTCGGTCGATCCGCTGAAGCTGACCGGCGTCGAGTTCGACATTCTGAGCAACTACAACCCGCTGTCGATGACAGTGGTGAAGGCTCAGGTGAAGCACGAGCAGGCGGCTGCCGCGAGCGCAACGCCGGTCGTCCACCACAATCGCAAACCGCAGCCGCCTGCGCCGAAGTTGAGCGCCCGGCCCGCCGCGCCTGTCGCAGGAGGCAAGCGATGAGCGCACTTCCCGTTTTGAAGCGCCGCATCTCCCAGGGCGAGCTGGCCGACCGCACGCGCGGCGTGGTGACTCCGCTGAACCTGCACTGGGCCGGGCTGGGTCTGCTCGCGCTGGTCAATCTCTATCTGTTGCTGCATATGCTGTTCGCGTGGCGGGCGGCCAGCAGCCAGGATGCGGCGGCGCTCGCCAACCAGCGCATGCTGCTGACCGGCGCGCAGATCGCCGCCAGGCCGCTGCAGGGGCTGGATGTGAAGATCGAAAGAGCCGGCGCCGACGCCGACAACTTCTATAAAGACCGGCTGCCGGTCAGCTACTCGCAGGTCGCGGCTGAGCTGGGGGCGCTGGCCAAGGACAACAAGGTCAAGCTGACGCGCGTGCAGTACACCCAGGCGCCGGTGCTGGGCGACGGCTCGTCCGAGGAGCTGACCGAGGTGCGCATGGACGCGAGCCTCAGCGGCGACTACCGCCCGCTGGTGCTCTTCATCAACAACGTCGAGCGCGATAAGCGCTTCTTCCTGATCACCGGCGTCAACCTGACCGGCGGCCAGGCCGGCTTGGTCAACCTGCGCGTCCGGTTGAACACCTACATTCGCGGCATCGGCTCCGAGGAGGAGATGAAGAAGGTCGCCATCGGCGGGGATGAGGCGCCGGACGCCGCGCCTGCGGACGCCACGGCGAAGGGAGGCGCGCGATGAAGGCCGGAACCGACAATAAGAAACAGACGATGATGGCCGCCGGCTTCGGTGTGCTCGCGCTGGGCGCCGTCTTCTATATGTACACGCAGCTCTTCGGCGGCCCCAGCACTCCGTCGCCTGTGGTTGCGCCGGTTGCGGTCCACACTCCGCCGCCGGTCATCACGACCACCAGCGTGACGAACACGAAGGGCGTCACCGTGCCCTCGGGCTTCGCGGTAGGCGGGGAGGCGACCAAGATCGCCACCACCGGCGGGCAGCTCGACCCGACGCTGCATGAAGAGGCGATGCGCCTGACGGAGTCGGTGGTGTACTCCGGGTCGGGGCGGAACATCTTCGGCGCCGGCCAGACGTACACCCAGGTGGATATTCCCAAGCCAAAGGTAGGGCCGCGTCCCCAGACTATTGCCACCGTGGTCGAGCCTCCGAAGCCCTATGTCTATGTGCCACCTCCGATCGACCTGAAGTTCTTCGGCACCGCGACCGCCGCAAACGGCGACCGCCGCGCCTTCCTGTTGCATGGCGAGGATGTCTTTCTCGCCTCGACTGGCGACATCGTGCAACGCCGGTATAAGGTGGTGTCGATCGCGGCAAACTCCATCGTGATCGACGACATGCCGAACAACAACAAGCAGACGCTGCCGCTGCAGGCGAACTAGGTATCTGCGCCCCGCTCGAAATGCCTGTCATCCTGAGCGGAGCGCAGCGAAGTCGAAGGACCTGCTTCTGGCCTATAGCGGTGCGGGCGCCTCAGTGGAAACAAAAGCAGGTTCTTCGCTTCGCTCAGGAGGACAGCTTTTCGGGGATTCGGGAGAGAACGGTATGGCGATGATCTACAACCCGGCGCGCCGTGCACAGGACGACGAAGGCTTCCTGCTCGTCGGGCTGATCGTCGCTATCTTCTTGATCCTGCTGACGTTGAGCATCGCCGCGCCGCGACTCGCGCAGGATCTGAAGCGCGAGCGGGAGTTGGAGACGGCGCATCGTGCGAACCAGTATGTGCGGGCCATCCAGCTTTACTACCGCAAGTTCGGCCACTATCCCGGCAGCATCGACCAGCTCAAGAACTCGAACAACCAGAAGTTTCTCCGCCAGGAGTACGCCGATCCGTTCACCGGCAAGGCGGACTGGCGGCTCATCCACGTCGGCGAGGCGAAGACGACCGTGAAGGGGTTCTTCGGGCAGCCGCTTGCCGGTCTGCCGACCGCGAGCCTGGGTTCTGCTTCGGGGAGCGCTTCGTCCGGCTTCGGCGCCTCGGGCTCGACGACCAGCACCTTTGGCAACAACTCGTTCGGCGGCAACTCGTCTGGCAGCGGAACCACCGGCAGCGGAACATCCGGTAGTGGGGCAACAGGTACGACCGGCACGGACAGCGGCACGAGCGGCACATCCGGGACCTCGGGCGCATCGGGAACGAACACGGGCGGCATCTCCAGCCAGTCGGCCACCAGCTTCACCGGCGGCGGCGCGCCCATCATGGGCGTCGGCCTCACGCAGTCCGGCGCGTCCACCCTGATCGTCAACGAGCAGACCCAGTACAACGACTGGGAGTTCCTCTACGATCCGCGCATCGAGCAGTTGAAGGCCAAGGCAAACCTGCTGGGCGGTGGTCCGCCGTCGAGCTCGACCGGCAGCCTGGGCAGCGCATCGGGTATGAGTTCCGGTACGAACGGCAGTTCGAACGGCACATCATCCAGCGGCTCCGGCACATCCACACCGACCACCGGCACGGGTACGAGCGGCACGACGCCACAGTAACGGGCAATAAAAAATGGAGGCCGCGGGTTGCGGCCTCCATCTTCCCTCCCACTTGCTGGGGAAGCGGCTTAGTTGCCGCCGTTTCCGCCGACATTGGTGATGTCCGTTGGGGTTGCGTCGCCCGAGCCGATGGCCAGGGCGATCTCGCTGCCCGCGAGCAGCTTGACGTTGTCCTTCTTGGTCGCGACGAAGACGCCGGAGTTCTTGCTGGCCACGCGGCTGTGCAGGTCGACATCGGAGACGACGCCGATCTGGTCGACCTTCTGGGTCGTGGGGGTCCAGTTATCCGGCAGCGAGCCGTCCGTACGGGCGACGCCAACGATGGTCGCGTGAATCGGAACGACCTGGCCGCTCTTCAGATTGGCATGCGTAAAGCGGAGAGCCAGCTTCGCGTTTCCTGCGACGGACTGGTCATCCTGGGCGACCGTGCCCACGAGAACCGTGCCGCCGGGCAGGGTGGTGCCGTTGTCGAGCTTGACCGGCTTGCTGAGCTTCAGCGAAAACTCGGAGCCGACGGTGACCTTCTTGGCATCGAGATTCTGGGTCAGGGCGCCGTGCGCGGCGACCATCTTGTTGTTGGCATCGGACGAGGCGGGCGTGGCCTGCGCGAAGATGACCGAGGGGATTGCGAGAAGAGAGAGGGCGACAGTTGCTTTTGCTGCGAATTTCATGGTGTTGCTCCTTGTCCAGGGGTCAACGTTGACCTGCTGGCGACCGGTCATTCTTATATCACAACTCTTGTATCTTTGTCGCGCAAGCAAATATTTCTATCGTCTGCATTGCGAAACACCTGGGAGATTTGACGCCCGAGGTGCAGTATTAGTTTCTTCTATGTGGATAAAAGGAAGATCAAATATGGATGTCGAGCGGCCTTGCCTCGTTCCGCGCCCATGAAGTTCGTCATGACGGTGTTCGTGGCGTGGCTAAAGGGCTAAAGCGGAGTACCTTAGCTGCCAGGCAGCCGCCCCACGCTGCGTGTCACCCGGAACGCAGTGAAGGACCTGCTTTAGCCTTTGTTGTTGCTTGTCTTGCTCCAATCCAAAAGCAAAACAAGCAACAAGAATGAAAAGCAGATCCTTTACTACGTTCAGGATGGCAGGCGGTTTGCGTCGCGAGCCACTAGAAGGTAACCCGCTCTAGGGGTGCTCTGATTAAGTCCGCAACCCATATCCCAGGGGCTAAAGCCCCACTGACTCTGCGGGGCTTATTGTCCGGGCTAAAGCCCGGACCTATCTTAATCAGAGGTTCCCTAGACTCGCTGTGTTCCTGCACCGCCCCGGTCGAGAGGGCGGGCGTTCGCGGCGCGGGCCAAAAGCTAAACCGAGGCGGCCAGCATCTCCGTGCGCGGGTCTTCCGGGTTCAGCTTGGCGAGTTCGCGCAGAATCTCCTTCGAGCGCTCGTCCTGCACCTTCGGCACGACGATCTTGACCTCGACGATCTGGTCGCCGCGCAGACCCTCGCGCGTGGCCGACGGGACGCCCTTTTCGCGCAGACGCAGCTTCTGGCCGGTCTGTGTTCCCGGCGGAATCTTCAACTGCGCGACGCCGTCGATGGTCGGGACGTCGATCTTCGCGCCCAGCGCCGCTTCGGTGACCGTAACCGGGACGACCGCGAAGATGTCGTCCGCCGTGCGGGTGAAGACCGGATGCGGACCAGCCTTGATGATGAGGTAGAGGTCGCCCGGCGCGCCGCCGTCGACGCCCGCGTTGCCTTTGCCGGCGAGGCGGATGCGCTGGCCGTCGCGGGTGCCCGCCTTGATGCGGAACTCGAGCGGCTCCTTGCGCGTGAGGACGCCGGCGCCGTCGCAGGTGGGACAGGCCTGCTGGACCTTACCCGAGCCGCCGCACTTCGGGCACTGGATGTTGAACTTCATGCGGCCGCCCATCTGCGTCACCTGGCCGGAGCCGTGGCACTCGGGGCACTCGACCGGGCCGCCCGTGGCGCCGCGCCCCTTGCAGGTCGGGCAGGTCTCCTGGCGCTGGATCTCGAGCCGCGTGACGCCGCCGCGCACCGCGGTCCAGAAGTCGATCTGAACCTGGTATTCGAGGTCCGTGCCGGGCTGTGGGCCGCGCTGCTGTTTACCTCCGTTGAACATACCGCTGAAGATGTCCTTGAAGCTGCCGCCGAATCCGCCGCCTGCGGACTCCTGCTGGGCGCGTCCGGCGTTGCCGCCGAAGCCGGAGAAGTCGAAGCCGCCGAAGTCGATGGGCGGTTCCTGGCCGGGGCGTCCGCCGCCGCCGAAGCCTCCGCCATAGCCGCCGCGCGCTGCTGCCTCAGCCGCCGCGGGGTCGATGCTGTCGGAGTAGAAGCCGACCTGGTCGTAGATCTTGCGCTTCTTCTCGTCGCTGAGGATGTCGTTGGCCTCGGAGATTTCCTTGAACTTCTCTTCGGCCTTTTTATCGTTCGGGTTTACGTCGGGGTGATATTTGCGCGCGAGCTTGCGGAAGGCCTTGCGGATGTCGTCCGTGGAGGCCGTCTTCTTGATCCCGAGTGTTCCGTAGTAGTCCTTGTTCGGTGTCGCCATGTTCCTTTGTCTCTTCTCTCGAACTCGAATGTCGCTCAGCCCGCCTGGCAGGTGGGGCACCAGAACAGGTTGCGTCCTACAAATCCTTCGCGCTTCATCACGTCCGTGCCGCAGATCCAGCAGGGCTTGCCGTTGCGCCGGTAGACGTAGTGCGCCTCTTCCTTCAGCGCCTGACCCTTCTTGTGCGGACGATCCTTCGGCAGCGTGGTGACGATGCGCCGGTCGACCATGCCGTCCTTCATCAGACCGATGGCGTCCTTGTAGATCTTCTTTACCAGATCGACCGGAACGTCCTTGCCCAGCGTGAACGGACTTAGCCGTGCGCGGAAGAGCAGCTCCGCCCGGTAGATGTTGCCGATACCGGCGATCACATCCTGCTCCATCAGCAGCGCGGCGATGGGCTTCTTGCTCTTGCCGATCTTTTCGAGCGCCGCGTCGGGCTTGTCGCCGTTCAGCGGATCGGGGCCAAGCCTTGCCAGCAACTGATCCCACTTCGCCTGCGTGTAGATGCTGCAGTCGGTCGGCCCGCGCAGCTCGACCCATGCGACCTGCTTCGGATCGGTGGCGCCTGTGCCGTCGTCGTCCGAGTACCAGGAGTGCTTCCTGCTCTCGCCGGGCGCCACGGGCTGCTTCACCCGAGCGGCGTTCCACATCCGCAGCCGGAGCGCGCCCTTGACCTCGGGCAGTGGGCCGGAGCCCTCGGTAAAGTCTCCCTGCAGACCGAGATGCACGTGCAGAATCAGGTCTTTGCCGAAGTCGTAGCCGAGGTGCTTGCCCACGGCCGTCACCTTGTTCAGCACGCGGTTGTCCAGCGCATCGGCGTCGGTAAACCGGCCGTTTGGACCTGCGACCCGTACTTTGCCGCCCGCAAAGGCAGCGTTGTGTCGCTCGGCCCAGCGGTGGAGCTCATTTCCTTCTGGCATGGATTGGTTCCGATTTCGCGAAGGTTCGTTCCGATTCTAAAAACCCCACATCTCAGAATCGAGATGTGGGGCGCCCGGTTCGGAGGCTGGATCAGTTCCAGATCTTGCTGGCGTCGATGGCCTCGATCGAGAAGGTCTGATCAGGCTCCATCTGGCGCATCTTCTGCGCGAACTGTTCGGCCTCGGCCTGCGTGTCGAACATCATCCGGTTGTACAGTTGGCCTGCCCGTACCTGGTCGCATCTCCACATGGTCTCTGTCATCTGTTGACTCCCCCCAAGATTCCGATTGAGTTCCAGGTTGCCCGTTCGATGTAGCTTACCGCGCCTTCAACACTACAGTCGGTGCAAAACCCGTTCGATGCGAAATACCGATCTGTAACATTGGACGTACTTTACTATCAACCGGATACAAATGCTTCCTGGAAAGCGAGAGGGGCGCCTCATACGGAACGCCCCTCCTTCCTTCAACTACGCGTTACACCTGCATTTCGTTCCGCTTACTTCTTATCGACGTCCACGTACTCAGCGTCAATCACGCCCTCGTCGTGCTTGGGCTCCTCGGTCGTGCCGGCCGCGGCTGCACCGCCGTCGGTCGGGGCCGCGGAGGCCGCCTTGTACATGGCCTCGGCGAGCTTGTGGCTCACGGTGGTCAGGTTCTCCTTGGCCGTATTCAGCTCGGCTGCGGACGGCGTGCCTTCGAGCGCCTTCTTCGCCTCGGCGACGGCTGCCTCGACCTCGGTCTTCTCGCTCTCGGAGACCTTGTCGCCGCTCTCCTTCAACATCTTCTCGACGTTGTAGACGAGCGAGTCCAGGCCGTTGCGCGCTTCGATCGCATCGCGCTGCTCCTTGTCCTCGGCTGCGTGCGCCTCGGCATCCTTCGCCATGCGGTCAACCTCTTCCTTGCTGAGGCCTGACGAGCTGGTGATGGTGATCTTCGCGTCCTTGCCGGTGGCGTTGTCCTTGGCGAAGACGTTCAGAATGCCGTTCGCGTCGATGTCGAAGGTGACCTCGATCTGCGGTACGCCGCGGGCCGCCGGCATGATGCCGCCCAGCTTGAACTTGCCCAGCGTACGGTTGCCGCTTGCCATCGGACGCTCGCCCTGCATGACGTGAACCTCAACCTCGGTCTGGTTGTCGGCCGCGGTGGAGAAGGTCTCGCTCTTCTTGGTCGGGATGGTGGTGTTGCGCGCGATCATGCTGGTCGCGACGCCGCCCATCGTCTCGATCGAGAGGGTCAGCGGAGTGACGTCGAGCAGGAGCAGGTCCTTGACCTCGCCGCCGAGCACGCCTGCCTGAACCGCCGCGCCGATCGCTACAACCTCGTCCGGGTTGACGCCCTTGTTGGGCTCCTTGCCGAAGAGCTTCTTCACCAGCTCCTGAATCGCCGGCATACGGGTCTGACCGCCGACGAGAACGACTTCGTCGATCTTCGAAGCGTCGATGCCGGCATCCTTCAGCGCCTGCTTGCAAGGGCCGATGGACTTCTGGAGCAGGTCGTCGACGAGCGACTCCAGCTTGGCGCGGGTGAGGTTGCGGACCAGGTGCTTCGGACCGGAGGCATCCGCCGTGATGAAGGGCAGGTTGATCTCCGAGCTCTGCGCGGTCGACAGCTCGATCTTGGCCTTCTCGGCGGCGTCCTTCAGACGCTGCAGGGCCATCTCGTTGCCCTTGCTGCCAAGGTCGAGACCGGTCTCGGACTTGAACTCCGAGATGAGCCACTCGACGATGCGCTGGTCGAGGTTGTCTCCGCCCAGGTGCGTGTCGCCGTTGGTCGACTTCACTTCGATGACGCCTTCGCCGACTTCGAGGATCGACACGTCGAAGGTGCCGCCGCCGAAGTCGTACACGGCGATGGTCTCATCCTTCTTTTTGTCCAGACCGTAGGCGAGCGCTGCCGCGGTCGGCTCGTTGACGATGCGCTTGACGTCCAGACCGGCGATGCGGCCGGCGTCCTTGGTGGCCTGGCGCTGGGCGTCGTTGAAGTACGCGGGAACGGTGATAACGGCCTCGGTGACGGACTGGCCGAGGTAGTCTTCGGCGGCCTTCTTCAGCTTCTGAAGGATCATGGCCGAAACTTCGGGCGCGGTGTACTCCTTGCCCTGCGCAAGTACGGCGACGTTATCGCCCTTGGCGACGACCTTGTAGGGGACCATCTTCATCTCGTCGCCGACCTCGTTGAGGCGGCGGCCCATGAAACGCTTGACCGAGAAGATGGTGTTTTCGGGGTTGGTGATGGCCTGACGCTTGGCGACCGTGCCGACGAGGCGCTCGCCGCTCTTGGTGAAGGCCACAATGGACGGAGTCGTACGGCCGCCCTCTTCGTTGGCGATGACCTTAGGCTCGCCGCCTTCCATGACTGCTACGCAGCTATTCGTGGTGCCGAGGTCGATGCCGATGATCTTGCCCATACTGTTTGCTCCGTGTTTCGGGGAATTCGGGCTTGCTGCCCGTGTTGCTGAACCTGTTCGACATTCATAGTTATACGATGTGAGTGAGTTGTTGTCAACTTATCTGCACGCAGTTGATTCTATGCATCATCCGAGACTTGGATTCGCGCTGCGATATGATGGGTGCGTGAAGATCGTGCTCGATACCTCGGTGATGGTTGCCGCCATTCGAGGGCATGGCGGAGCACGTTGTATTCTTTTTCAACTGGCGTCCGGCGTTGTCCGATCCAGATGATGAGATGGTTTTAGAGACGGCTGTGAACGGCGGCGCGAAAGCGATTGTGACCTTGTAACGAACGAGACTTCCGCTCGGTGGCCATTCAGTTCGGCATTGATGTCCTATCGCCGAAGATCGCATATGAGAGGTTGAGAGATGGCAGCAGGTAATGTGGCATTGCAGCTTCAGGAATCCTTATTGAAAGAGGCCCTTATGCTCTCAAAGAGCGAAGGAGTCGAACTCAATCAGTTCATCAATGTTGCGGTTGCCGAAAAAATCTCCGCACTGAGGACGGTCGAGTATCTTCGCGAACGCGCCGCGCGTGCGGATATCCCGGCAGCGCGAGAGATCCTGAAGCGAGCCGGGCTTGGCCACGAGCCGCCGCCTGAAGATCGGCTCGACTAGGCGGCGCCGTAGCCGCTTCCCGCAAAACCCTCGTCTTTCTCCATAGCCGCCCGATCTTTATATAGAGCGGCACAGGAGAACGCTTTATCCGAACCCCCATGCTTTCGCGTCGCCGCTTCCTCGCCTCCGGACTTGTCACCGCCTCAGCCCTGCAGATCGGCCGCCGCGCCCTCGCCGCGGAGACCTGCGTCCTCACGCCCGAGCAGGAGATTGGCCCCTTCTATGTCGCCGACGAGCTGATCCGGTCGAAGATCGCCGAGGGCAAGCCCGGCATTCCGCTGCGTCTGCGGCTGGTGGTGCTCGACAGCAACACCTGCAAGCCGCTTCCGGACGCGGCGATCGACCTCTGGCACTGCGACGCCATGGGACTCTACTCCGGCTTCACGGCGTCGAAGGGCGGCTTCGGCCCCGGCGGACCGGGTGGACGGCCGCCCGGACCGCCCCCCGGAGGATTCGACCCCAGCCACGACGGTGGACCGCCTCCGGGAGGCTTCAGCGGTCCGCCGCCCAATGGCGGAATGAACAAGCCGACCGACAAGCTGACCTTCCTGCGCGGCATCCAGATGACGGCGGCGGACGGCTCGGTCAGCTTCGAGACGATCTTTCCCGGCTTCTACGAGGGCCGGACGAATCACGTTCACTTCAAGGTGCGGCTTGCGGGCCATCGCGATGGCAATACCTATAAAGAGGGCCATACCTCGCATAACGGTCAGATGTTCTTCCCGGAGGACATGAACCTGAAGCTGATGGCCGAGGGGCCGTACGCGAAGCACGCCATCCACCGGACGACGATGGCCGAGGATCACGTCTTCGGCGATCAGCACGGCCCGGCGGTGATCGCGACGCTGCTGCCGGTCGACCCAAAGCATCCCGCTGCAGGGCTGGTTGCGGAGTTGCATGTCGCGGTGGACACGAAGGCTACGCCCGCGCCGGTGGGCATGGGCGGCGGACCGGGTCCGCGGCGGTAGTTCTTCTCTCCGGTAAGCGATGCAGGGGACCCCATCCATTGCGACAATATCGCGATGGATGGGATGTACACTGTCCGGACATGCGTCTACTTCCTCTTTTTCTCCTCGCCGCGACCGCCGCCGCACACGCCCAGTTCGAGTTGCAGGAGTCGCACACGACCGCCAGCCTGCGGGGAATTCACGCCGTCAGCGCGGAGGTCGCGTGGGCCAGCGGGACCGGCGGAACGGTCCTGCGCACGGAGGACGGCGGCAAGAACTGGAAGCTGTGCGCTGTCCCCGAGGGTGCGGAGAAGCTGGATTTTCGCGGGGTGCAGGCCTTCGATGCGACGACGGCCATTGTCATGTCGAGTGGGACGGGGGATCTGTCGCGTATCTATAAGACGGTGGATGGCTGTTCGACGTGGACGCTGGCGTTCACGAACCCGGATAAGGATGGGTTCTTCGATGCAGTACGTTTCAGGCCAGGTGAATTCTCTGTCCGCGGCCGGGGCGTATTGCTCGGCGATCCAGTGAATGGAGAATTCGCCTTATTTTTGACTACTGATGGAGGAGACACGTGGATAAGACGTCTTGTAGCGAAACACGACAGTTCACACGATTGCTCTGTAAAAAAGTTTGCCGCCTCGGCCGGTGAGGCCGTATTCGCTGCGAGCAATGAAGCGTTGGCTTATGAAGACACAGGTTCGTTTTATTTCGTGACGGGCGGAGCCAGGTCTCGTCTGGCATATGTGGGCCAATTTCGTGAACTTGACGGATTGTGGTGTTCCGATGTGTCCAAATTCATCAAGCTTCCGCTCGGTGGGGCGCCTTCGGCCGGGGCTTTTGCAACTGCTGTCAAAACGCGGCAAGGGCAGGTGCTTAGGCAAATGATGGTGGTTGGCGGAGACTATCGTCAGCCGGAAGTATCGGCAGCGACGGCGGTCTTCGTATCGCTGCCGCCGACTGGCTCTCCTTATCCGCCTTCCATGTACTTCAGTGCGAGGAGTTCGAAGCATCCACCCCACGGCTACCGCTCCTCAGTCGCGTACGACGATCGAACTAAGACCTGGATCACGGTAGGCCCAAATGGTACCGACCTCTCGCGCGACGACGGCAAAAACTGGCGGCCTTCCAAACCCGGCCTGCAGGACCAGCCCGACGCCGACAAGAACTGGAACGCGCTTTCGCTGCCCTTCGTAGTGGGGCCGAAGGGCAGGATCGGTAGGCTGCGGCCGGGTGCGCTGGTGGCTTCCCCGAAGAAATAAGGCAACAGCAGATCCTCTTCGAGGATGACAACAAGAAAAGCAAAGGCCAATACAGGGGTTCTTCGCTGCGCTCAGAATGACGAGCGTTTGTGAGCGGGCGAAAGAGGACGGCTTAGCTGGGCGACGGGTCGGCGAACTCGATGTCTCCCGAGCCCTGCATGGCCGAACCCAGCGACGCGGGCGTCGGCGGATAGCTGCGCAGTGGGGCGGGCAGCAGGTAGTCGTTCACCAGGCTGTTGACGATCTGGGTTGTCTCCGGCGCGATGCCGGCGAAGCGCGCGGCGAGCCAGGCCTGCGGAGTGATGGTGATCTCGGCGCGGCCTTCGGCTACGGCGTTGAGGATCTTCTTTGCGGCGTAGTCGGCGCTTGCTGAAAGCAAAGGAGTTGTCGCCGCGAGCTGGAACCAGCGCTCTTCCTTGTCTTTCTGGCCGCTGAACTTTGCGTGAACCTCGCCGCCGGTCCGCATCAGGCCAGGGCAGACGGTCGTGACGCGGACGCCTTTGCCGCGCAGCTCCGCATGCAGGCCCTCGGAGTAGCCGACGAGCGCGAACTTCGCCGCCGAGTACGGCAGCATGTGCGGCACGGCGATCTTGCCGCCCAGGCTCGCGATGTTCACGATGTTGCCGCTGCGGCGGCCGAGCATGTGCGGCAGCGCCGCCTGCGAGGTGTAGAGCGCGGCGAAGAAGTTTGTCTCCATCGTCTTGCGGTAGGTCTCGATGGCCTGATCCTCGACCGGGCCGACCTCGATGATGCCCGCGTTGTTGATGAGGATGTCGAGCCGGCCGAAGGTCCGGATGGCCATGTCGACGAGGCCGGCGGCCTGGTTCTGGTCGGTCACATCGCAGGCGACGAGCAGGATATCGTCTTCGTGGGCGACCGCGCCTTCGTGCAGCAGCGTGTGCCGCGCGATCTCCAGTTGGTCTTCGTCGCGCGCGGCGAGCACGAGCTTCGAGCCTGCCTTGCCGAACTGCCGCGCCAGGGCAAGTCCCAGGCCGCGCGAGCCGCCGGTGATGAGCACGACCTTGTCTCGCCCGAGAGGACGCGGCAGCAGCAGGTAGGCCAGGACGCCCACGGCGGCCTGTGCGGCGAAAAGTACGGTTCCGGACTTCTTCATGCTGAATTCCTCCCAAACGCTCTGCTTGTGTGATGCTTTTCGAGCTTGTTTGGGCAGCCGGAGTTCGGCGATGATAGCGTGGTAGTTCGGTGAAAGGTTGGCGTGATCTCGATGGCCGTTACGTTTACGTGGGATCCCGCCAAGAACGCGGCAAACCAACGGAAGCACGGTGTATCGTTCGATCAGGCGGTTGAAGCTCTTTTCGACCCGCTTGCCCAAACTGTCTCCGACGATCGCCATCCTGCTGAGGAGCGTAGATATTTCAGTATTGGGCAGACCCGCTCGGGACGGCTGTTGACGGTCGGGCACACGGATGAAGATGATGTGGTGAGGATCATTACCGCGCGTGAAGCCACACCGCGCGAGAAGAGAGCATATGAAGACTGAACTCGACATTGACGACATGCCGGACGAGGTCGACTTTTCACGCGGCGAGCGAGGCAGATTTGCGGGCCGGCTACCTGCCGATGCGACGTTGGTGGTCATCGAGCCGGATGTTGCAAAGGCTTTCCCCACTGCATCCGAGGTGAACTCTGCTTTGCGTATCCTGATGAAGGCTGCTGCCGCTGTCGAAATTCCGTCGACCAGAAAAGCGAGCTAGCGCGTGGCGACCAAAAGAAAAACCCGCGGCGCGTACATGATCTCGGCGGTGGCCGAGATGTATGAGATTCATCCCCAGACGCTGCGTCTTTACGAGCGCGAGGGTCTGTTGCGGCCTTCGCGGTCGGACGGCAACACGCGTCTTTACACCGACGAGGACCTCGAACGGCTGGAGTTCATCCTGAACCTCGCGCGCGATCTGGGCGTGAATATTGCCGGCATCGCCGTCGTGCTGCAGATGCGCGAGCGCATGGAGGAGATGAACCGGCAGATGCAGGGCTTCGTCGACTACGTGCGCACGGAGATGCTGAGTCGTATGCAGCAGCAGGCGCCGCAGGCTGCGGGCCTGGTGCCGGTGCGCCGGCCGCCGCCGCCGGTGGTGTCGGTGAAGGCGCCCGTGAAGGCTGTAAAGACGGTTCGCAAGAAATCGCTGTAGCCCGCGTAAAATTGTAGGTGCGCGTTCGTCCGGTCCCGGTTGGCAGAGGGGCAGAGACCTTCGCCCGGCAAGGGTTGCGATGAATCTGTTGTTGAAGTTTCTCTTTTACGTGGCGTTGACCGGTTCGGTTACGTCGTCTATTTATTGCGGCATGGTGCTGGCCGCGGCCGCGCGCTTTGGCCTGCGCAAACGCCGCGAGGATCGCGCGCCGGCCGACTACCTGCCTCCCGTGAGCGTGCTGAAGCCGCTGCACGGCACCGAGCCGGGCATGGAACGCAATATCGAGACCTTCTTCGAACAGGATTATCCGGAGTTCGAGCTGCTCTTCTGCGCGCGGCACGAGACCGACGAGGGACTCAGGCTGGCGCGGCGCGTGGGCGAGCGCTACCCGCATGTGGACGCGAAGTACGTCACCTGCGGCGAGCCGATGCCGAAGTTCCACAACGCGAAGGTCTACTCGCTGGCGCGGCTGGACGAAGAGGCGAAGCACCCGACCTACATCACGGCCGACGCCGATGTGCGGGTCGAGCGCGATTATCTGCAGCGCATGGTGCAGAATCTGAAGGATCCGAAGATGAGCCTCGCGTCGTGCGTCTACCTGGGCACGGCATACGGCGGCGATCGGGCGAGCTTTCCGTCGAAGCTGGATGCGGTGGGCAAGAGCGTCGAGATGACCTCGGGCGTGCTGGTGGCGGACATGATCGAGGGGACGAAGTTCGCCCTCGGCGCGACGATGGCGGTGCGCAAGCAGAGCTTTCAGGAGGTCGGCGGATTCGGCCTGCTGGGGCAGTATTACGCGGACGACTTCGAGCTGGGCAACCGGCTGGCGAAGCAGGGCAAGGGCGTCCGCATGTCGAGCCACATCATTCGGCTGATGGTGCAGGATACGCCGTTCTGGCTGTCGTTTCGCAACCAGTTGCGCTGGATGCAGAGCACGCGGCGGTCGCGTCCGTGGGGGCATCTGGGTTCGGGGCTGACGTTCGCGATGCCCTTTGGAATCATGGGTTTGATCTGGGGCGTCGCCGCCGGGCATCCGCTGGGCGGGCTGCTGTGGCTGGTGGCGATGGCGACCAATCGCTGGCTGCAGGCGGGCGCCATTCTGCGCGTGATGGGCGACCCGGAGTGGTATCGCGGCATGGCGATCTATCCGCTGCGCGACCTGCTGGGCAGCATCCTGTGGCTGGGGAGCTATGGCGGGGACAAGTTCTACTATCGCGGGAAGATTTATACGCTGAAGGACGGCGGGCGGGTGGAGCCTCCGGCCGAGGCGTAAGTGTCCTTAAGTTTGCAAAATGTTCCTCATCCTGAACGAAGTGAAGGACCACTGTATTTCGGTCGGAGCGCCGAGATTCTCCCGGCTTTGGGCAAAATACGGTGGTCCTTCGCGTTGCTCAGGATGACAAGCTTCTTGGGCGAGGCTGGAAATTCGAGAGTTCAGAAGTTGGTCAGCACCGTCTTGCCCCCGGCGCTGGCGAGCGTGTGGACCGGCGCGATGCCCTGCAGGTCTTTCATCCGCTGCACCGGGTTATAGGTGAGCAGGAAGATGTGGCGGCTGCCCCAAAGCTGGCGGAGGCTGGTCTCGTCCTCGAAGATATGCGGCGCGTCCGGCCAGAAGCTGCCGTACCAGGGGCCGTTCACGCGACCGTTGACCAGATGCACCGGCTGGCGGGTATAGAAGAGCAGCGTGGAGCCGGAGGTCAGCTCGCCGTCGAGCACGATGAGGTCTCCCGGCGACTGCTTGGCGGCGACATCGAGCGCCAGCTCCTTTGAGCCGAGGATGGGGTAGAAGCGCGCCAGTCCGCCGTGGACGCAGGTCAGCACCAGCACCATCGCGGCGGCGAGCGTCAGGTTGGCGGCGTAGGTCTTGCCCTGTCTTCGAAGCAGGTACGAACCCGGCCCGATCAGCAGCATCGCGATGGCGACCCCGGCCAGCGGTGCACGGAAGAGGCCCATCGCCGCTCCGGTGAGGTCGTAGAGGTGGCCGAGCGAGAGGTTGTAGAGCTCCGGGTTGTTGGTCAGCAGGGAGAAGATGTCGACGCCGGGCTTCGGCGTCGGAGCCATGACGGCGAAGTAGCCGCAGACGCAGGAGACGATGGCTCCGAGTACGAGCATGTAGCGCGAGGCGAGCAGCATCTTGCGCCGTTCATATGCGACATCGGCTCGGTCGGCCCAGGCCAGCGCGCCGCCGGCGAGCAGGCCGAGCGCGGGCAGCGCGGGCAGAGAGTAGTACTCCTGCCGGGCCGAGAGAGTGAAGAAGCCGAGGACGATGCCGGCCCAGAGGAAGAGCGGAAGACCGGCATCGGGCTGCTCAAGCTGATGCCGCCGGGGCCAGAAGAGCTCGATCGCGGCGGGCAGGAAGGCGCTCCACGGGATCATCCAGATGATGGCGAAGCTCCAGAAGAGCCACACCGGCGTTTGTCCGTAGTCGTGCGGGATGCGTTTTTGCAGGAAGCGGGCGATGTGTTCGTTATAGAGATAGAACCACGCCCAGCCGCCCCTTGCCGGGAGTCCGACGCCTGCGGGGAGTGCGATAGCTGGGTTCCGCAGGGCCGCGAGGATGTGCCACGGCAGCGCGATGATGCCAAAGACCAGCAGCGACGGGATGAGGTGGAGCTTCCAGAGCAGTCTGAGCTGGCGGGTGATCGCGAGGTAGAGAAAGACGAAGCCAAGCGGGAAGACCAGGCCGATGAGGCCTTTGGTCAGGAGGTTCAGGGCGAGGGTGGCGGCGAAGAGCAGGCACGGGGTGAGGGCGGATTTTGGTGGAGTGGTAGAGACCATCCCCACGATAACCTCGGCTGCGCCTCGGTGATCATGGGGCGCCCGGAGGCGTTCTATGGCGATCAGGAAGAGGTGGACGGAGAGGGTCATCCAAAGGCAGATCAGGATGTCCGGGATGAAGAAGCGCGTGTAGAGATACGGGCCGATGCCGGTTGCGACGGCGAGGGCCGAGTAGAGCGCTCCACGATCCGGGGCGTCGACCGGCGAGAGGCGAGCGAAGAGCCGCAAACCCAGCGCGTAGACGGCAAGCAGCAGGGCCAGCATGGCGAAGGCGATGGGCAGGCGCGCGGCCCAGTCGTACTCGCCGAAGACGCGCATCGATCCGGCGGCCATCCAGTACATCAGGGGAGGCTTGTCGAAGAAGCGGATGCCGTCGATGTAGGGGGTGACGTAGTCGTGGCGGTGCAGCATCTCGCGCGCGATCTCGATGTAGACGGAGTCGACGTCGTCGAGCAGGCCGGGCGAGAAGAGGCCGCCGATCTGGAGGACGAACCATGCGGCAAGGATCAGCGCGAGGGAGCGCGGGCTCCAGCGGGCGGTGGGGGCGGGTTGGGTCTGTTCGTTGGTCACTGTACGTTTACTGGCCTTGTTAAGGGCATGGCTTCAGCCGTGCCGTGGATGCTCGAGTTGTTTGCGGCTTTAGCCGCTGGGGTACGGTCTTTGCGGCTGCCAGAAGCAAAGCGAGAAGCAGATTCCCTTCGGGAATGACAAAGAAACAAGCAATGACAAGAAATCAGTGTTTATCCAATGGTCGGTCCGTGATGAGCGCCTTGCCGCTGGTTTCGTCGATGACGACCTGCCGTGTACCCAGCAGGCGGTCGACCTCGCCGCGTTTTTCGAGCGGCACGAAGAGGATCTTGCGTGGACCGGCGCCCCACTGTTGCGCCAACTCTTCGCCGGTCAAGAATACCTTTGGCGCGTCCGGAAAACTCGAGCCGAAGAGCATCGAGGTGCTGCGTCCATTGACCAGCTTTACCTGTTCGCCGAGGTAAAAGGGGATCGACGAGCCGTAGGCCTGGTCGCCGTAGAGCATCACCTGGCGGTCGTGCTGGATGGCGCCGTCGTCTTCGAGTTCGATGATCTTCGCGGCCATGTCCTCGGAGGAGAGCATGGGCGCGAAGCGGCCGAGCGCGATGTGCGCGGCGATGAGGAAGCTCGCGCTGGTGAGTGCGATGGCGGTGGTTGCGGCAAGGTGGCGGCGTTGGCTCCGCAGCAACCACGCGATGCCGGGGCCGACGGCGAGCGCGATCATGGCGAGCGCGGCCGGCAGCCGGAGCGCGGCGAAGCTCTCGCCGGTCAGGTCGAAGAAGTGCGACATGGAGAGCGTGTAGTCGCCGACGCCGCGATGCGCCAGCAGGTCGCCGATGTCGGGTACGTAGGGCAGGCGGCGCGAGGCCCACAGGCCGTAAGCGAGCGCGATGGCCGCCGCCGCGCCGATGGCGGTGAACGCGGCATGCGCGCAGGCGATCCAGCGACGCTTGCCGGTATCGTGATCGTAGCCCTGCTCGGCGCGGGCGATCGTCGCCGCGATCAGCATCAGGATCGGCAGGTAGGCGGGGAAGGTGTAGTACTCCTGGTTGGTCGAGAGCGCGAAGAAGATGAGGACGATGGAGGCGAAGCTGGCGAGCAGCAGAATGCTCCGCTGTTGGGCGTCGATGCGGTGGAAGGGCGAGGCCACAAGGCCCGCCGACCGGCGCCGCAGCAGCAGCTCCACGCCCAGGCAGGCGGCAAAGCCGGCGGCGAAGATGTTCATGGAGTTGTTCGCCATGACCGCAGCCGCCACGCCGAAGAGGCAGGCGAAGCCGATGTCGCGATGCCAGCGGCGATCGATGTGCGCGGTCAGCACCTCGGTCTGGTGCAGCAGCCGGCGGTCCAGCGCGCCGATGCCGAGCGGCAGGAACAGCGCCCAGGGAAAGAGCCAGACCAGGTGCAGGCTCCAGTACAGATAGCTGGGCAGCTTGTTGTAGTCCATCGGCTCGCGCCGTCCGAGGAAGCGCAGCACGTGCTCGTTGATGAAGTAGAACCAGAAGAAGCCGTGTCCGTTGGCGCCGCCGGTGTTGCGCAGCCCGGCGAGAATGTGCCACGGCGCGGCGATCGCCAGCAGGAGCAGGCCGCCGCGGAAGGGACGCAGCAGCCGCCATCGCGACCACTCGCCCGTGAAGGTGAGGAACGCGATGGCGGCGGCGAAGAAGAAGACCAGCGCCACGAGGCCTTTGGTCAGCACGGCGAGCGCGAGCGCGCTCCACAGCGCGACCATGTAGAAGCTGGCCGGACGCGCCGTTGGGTCGGCGGCTAGCAGACGGAGCATGGCGTAGAGCGATGTCGCCAGCAGAAGCGAAAGCAGCACCTCGGGAATCAGGATGCGCGTGAAGAGGAAGACGCCGACCGAGGTGAGAACGGCGAGCGCGGTGTAAAACGCGGTTCGCAGGCCGAAGGCGCGCGTCGCCCAGCGATAGCCGAGCGCCGCCAGCAGCAGGACGGCGAGAGCCTGCGGCAGATGCGTCGCGAAGGTGTTGAAGCCGAAGATGCGGAAGCTGAGCGCGGTCAGCCAGTAAGGCAGAGGCGCCTTTTCAAGGTAGCGGACGCCGTCGACGCGCAGGGTGACGAGGTCGCCGGTGGCGACCATGGCGCGTGCGGCGCTGGCGTGGGTGGCGTCCGCGTCGTCCAGCAGGGGCGGCGAAAAGAGCGCGGCGAAGAAGAGCAGCAGCCAGAGTCCGCCCAGGACGATGGCGGCGGTGCGCGGGCGTGGTCCGTCGGTGGAGGGCGTGACGAGGATCGTGAGTGGGGTGCGGTTGGGCATTCTGGTCTGCAGGTTTAGGATAGCGGAGGATTTGGGTGCGGACGTTGTATCTTGGCGTTAGCGTTGTCGTATCCTGCGGAAGGCAAAAGCAGATCCTCTTCGAGGATGACAATAAGAAGAGCAACGACCAAGACAAGAAGAAGAGCAACGACAAAGACAAGAACGCGCAACGGCAAAGGCGCAATGCGGGGGGCTCTCCACTCCGCTTCGCTTCGGTCGAGAGGACGAAGATTCAGGGGTGGACTTAGAGCATGCCGACATTTGCCGCAGTGGATATTGGGTCGAACTCCTGTCGTTTGAAGATCGCATCGGTTCAGGATCACAAGCTGGTGACGTTGCACGAGGACCGCGAGGTGGTGCGGCTGGGCGAGAGCGTCTTCCAGACCGGGGTAATCTCGCCGGAGGCGATGGCCTTGACCATCCGGGCTTTGCGGCGCTTTCACAAGGCGGTGCAACTGCATGTGGTCGATAAGATCCGCGTGGTGGCCACCAGCGCGATGCGCGACGCGCGCAATGCGGCGGCGTTTACCGAGTGGACGAAATCGGCTACTGGCTGGACGGTGGAGGTCATCTCAGGGCTGGAAGAGGGCCGGCTGATCCACCTGGGGGTGGCGACGCTCGAACCTGGCGGCCAGGGCAAGTGCCTGCTGATCGACCTGGGCGGCGGAAGCTGCGAGGTGACGCTGTCGGACCGTGGCCGCGTGAAGGAGATGGTCAGCCTGCCGCTGGGCGCGGTGCGTCTGCAGCAGGAGTTTCTGCTGACCGATCCGCCGGCGAAGACGGATGTGGCGCGTCTGCAGCAGTACATCGACCGCGAGCTGACGCGGGCGGAGAAGCAGCTCGGGCATCCGAAGGTGTCGCTGGTGATCGCGACCTCGGGCACGGCGGCGGCGCTGGCGGAGGCGAGCCTGGCGGTCTCGGACAAGCTGCCGACGAAGAAGGCGGTCCCGAAGGACTTCGTCGTCGTGAAGCCGGACGAGGCGCACACGCCGCAGGTGCGTGCGCTGGCCGAAAAGCTGGTGACGATGACCAATGCCGAGCGCGAGGCGGTGCCGGGCATCGGGCCGAAGCGGTCGGAGATCATCATCGGCGGCGCGTTCGTGTATGCGTCGCTGCTGGAGCGGTTTGGGCTGGCTGGCTTCCGTTATTCGCCGCTGGGGCTGCGCGACGGCATGCTGGAGCAGATGCTGGGCGAGACGGATCTGCGCGCCGAGGTCCACGAGAAGATGGAGACCGAGCGCTGGGCGGGGGTGCTCGAGGTCTCCGAGCGCTACGGTGTGAACCAGAAGAAGTCGGAGCCGATCCTGCAGCATGCGCTGGAGCTCTTCGACGGGCTGAAGAAGGTGCATGAGCTGCCGGACGAGTACCGGCTGTGGCTCCAGACCGCGGCGATGCTGCAGGAGGTGGGCAAGTTCATGAACCACCAGGGCCACCACCGGCATACGCAGTACATCATCGCCAACTCGGAGATCTTCGGCTTCTCGCCGGAGCAGCGGCTGATCGTCTCGGCCATTGCGCGCTACCTGGGCAAGAGCCGACCGGAGCCGGCCGACCGTGTGATGCGGCAGATTCCGATCGAAGAGCACGTTCACGTGACGCGGGCGATCGTGCTGCTGCGGCTGGCCGTGGCGCTGAACCAGGATCGGGCGAGCGCCGTGGTGGGGCTGAAGATCAGCGTCTACCCGAAGCGGGTGGTGCTGGACATCGTCCCCGGACGCGGCGGCGCGGAGCTGGAGGTGTGGGCGCTGAAGAAAGAGGCGAGCTACTTCCGCGAGGTTCTGCGGCGGGAGCTCTTCGTCGACGTGGAGTAAAGCGCGCGGACGGTGCGCGGGTCGAGCAGCAACTGCAGGCTGGCCGGCCCGCGGGTGAGCGAGAGCTTGGCGATGGACCCCTTGCGCAGCCGGATCGTCGCGACCTGCGGCGTCTCGGCGTGCGCGGGCTGTGGGACCAGCAGCGCGCCCAGGAACGTGTTGATGTTGGGGTTATGGCCGACGACGAGGACGTTTTCGCGATCCTTGAACTCGGCGATCAGACGCTGGAAGTCGACGTAGGTCGCCTCGGGCGCGAGCGCGTTCGAGATGAGGATGGGCGACTCGTAGCCCATCTCGGTGCCGAGCAGGGACGCGGTCTGGAGCGAGCGCTTGAGCGGGCTTGACACGATCAGGTCGAAGTTGAAGTTGAGCGCATTGAGCACATTGGCCAGTCGAAGGCTGTGCTGCTTGCCCTCCTTGTCGAGCGGACGCTTGACGTCGAGGAGGGGGTTGGGACGGCGGGTTCCTGCACTGGCGTGGCGAAGAATAAACAAATTCATAGAACTGTAACAATTCTAACCGAGCGCGGTTGTGGTTTGGTGTCGGCGGGGTTGATGTTTGGTGAAACGTCCGCCGCGCCGCGGAGACGCGATTTATTGGAGAGGTTCGTCCTGCTCCGGGTGAGACTCGCGATGTTCCTGGCTGGCCTCGTGGTGGAAGACGCCGGGGTCGGGCTCGGGCAGGGAGGGCGAGATCGGCTCGGGATCGGGGATGGGGTCGGCTGGGTGCAACGGGGCGTCCTCGGCGTCCTCCGGGGCGATCTCGTGATGCTCAGCCTCGACCACTTGATGGAAGACGCCTGCGTCAGGCTCGGCGAGGGACGGGGCGATGGGCTCCGGCTCGGGGATCGGGTCTGGCGGCGGAGCGGGCGGGTTCCAGGCGGCGGGCATGATGAGGGGTTCGATGACTTCGACGGGGATGGGGTTGTTGAGCGCGAGCGTCGTGCTGGCGCCGCGTTGCCAGTAGCGTGTGACGAGCAGAGCCAGCACGCCCACCTGCACCAGCAGGAACTGCGGCCAGACGCGCGGCTGCGCCAGCGTATGCACGGCGATGCGGCCGGTGAGGAAGAGCGTCGCGAAGCCCAGAAGCGCGAGCAGCAGGAAGGTCAGGTAGTTTGCGAGGAAGCCGCGGAAGAGCGTTCGCAGCGCCGGCAGCAGCGCGCGGCGGACGCGGCGGTCGGGCTTGCCGTTGTCGCGGATCCGCAGGCCGAGCTGGACGGTGTAGGCCTCGACCAGGTCGAAGTAGAGCCGCAGCAGCGCGGCGACCAGAGCCACGACGCCCAGCGTCACCGCCTGGTGGACCAGCGCGGGTGGTCCAACGAGGTGTTTGTCGGCGCGTTCGGTCAGGGCGGCGTGCGCGGCCCAGAGCGGCCCGAGGATTGCGCCCGAGACGACAAGCGTGACGAGCGTGATGCGGACGAATCGCCAGAAGTGCAGCAGACCCGTGCTCAGCAACGTCGAGAGCCGCGCCGGTTCGCCGGTCTGGTAGCACCAGAGCGCGCCGGGGACGAGGAGGAAGTAGATCAGCACGTAGAGCGGCAGGCCGGAGAAGCTGGAGACGCCTGTGTCGGGCGCGTTCTCGGTGATGCGCTGGTAGGTGTTGAGCACGACGCCCAGGTCGAAGGCGGAGCTGAGCCGCTGCGAGGCCAGCGAGTGGGTCAGGATGTCGTTCAACTGCGCACGCACGCGCACGGCAAAGAGCAGCGCCAGGCCGAGGTTGGCCGCGTAGGTCCAGAGGATGGCGCGGCCGTGGCCGAGCGCGAGGGTAAGGCCGTGGGTCAGTTGGTTGCGGCGTTCGGTCATGCTTGGTCCTTCCAAGAGTGCAACGGCAAGTACAACAGCAGATTCCCTTCGGGAATGACAAACACGAAAGGCAAAGACTCCAAGGCTCTTACACGACCCAGGTGAGCATCTGCTCCAGCAACTGCAGGGCGCTGGTGTAGAGGTTCGCCAGCTTGCGCGCCGGGATGGGGTCGGCCTTGGTGGTGTAGCTGTTGTTGAAGAGATTCCTGTCGAGCATCACGGTGTGCTGCGGGTCGATCTCGACGGAGACGATCCTGCTCGACCGGATGTAGGTGTAGGTGTGCCAGCGATCCAGGCCGTCCCATATCTCGCGGCTCTTTGTGCCGTCCTCGAAGACGACCTCGAGCGTGACGGACAGGGTGAACTCGCCGCGGCGGCGGATGGTGACCGTGTCGCGGTACTGCGTCTTGCCGGCGCCCGGCTCGGGCTTCCACCACTCGACCGGGTCCGAGGTCGGCTCGGAGACGGAGTAGTCGAGCATCTGCGTGCCGTAGATGGCCTGGTTGAAGAACGGTCGCAGCGAGGAGTTGATGATGACCGGGTGCGCCGGCGGCGCCTTGTAGGTCGTGCTGACCCAGTAGTTCTGAAAGTACTGGATGTAGGGCGTGGCGGCGGTCGCGGGCGGATTGGGAATCGTTACAAGCTGGCCGGTGGCGCGGCCGCGTTTGATCGCGACCTCTTCGATCGTGTTCAGCAGATCTTCGGTCGTGGGGTGGGTAAAGCGATAGCGCATGAAGTAGACGTGCAGCGCCTCGCGCAGGGTGTCCTCGCCGATGATGCCTTCGAGCGTATTCATCAGCGTCGCGGTCTTGCCGTAGGTGATCGCGCCATAGGAGCCGGAGTTGCGGAACTGCCAGGCATGGCGGACGACGGGGTCGGAGTCCGGGTTGCTGAGGTACTGCGTGCGCTGCAGGTCGGTCTCGCCCAGATTGGCCCAGCGCTGATCGAGGCCGGAGGTGTGCCGGTTGTAGATCGCATCCATCACCTTGTTCTCGGTGTAGGAGTTGACGCCTTCGTCGAGCCATGCGTCCTCGAACTCGTTGGTCGCGACCATGCCGTACCAGTACTGGTGGCCGAACTCGTGCTCGGCGGTGATCTCGGTGATGTGCGTGGGGTCCCAGACCGTGGTGTCGCCGGTGAAGAGCGTGGGGTACTCCATGCCGCCCATCTCGGAGTCGGGCTCGGGGTCGATGACGGTGACGATCTTGTAGGGATAGGGGCCGTAGAACTGGTCGAATTTGGCGAGCGACGAGTGGATGATGTCGAGGTAGCGCTTGCCCGCGCCGGGATGCGCGGCGAGCGCGAGGACGTGGATCTTTACCGGACCCATGGACGACAGGTACGTGCCGTCGGTGACGACGAAGTGCGGGCTGGCGGCCCAGGCAAAGTCGCCTACATCCTCGGCGTAGAAGCTGAGGGTCTTGGTGTCGCCTGGGTTTGTCTGCTCGCCCGTGGGCACGCCGGTGGCGCCGACGGTGTAGCGCCGGGGCAGGGTCAGCTTCACGTTGAATGTGCCAAAGTCCGAAAAGAACTCGGTGGTCGCGTGGTACTGGTGGCAGTTCCACGCGCCATGCCAGAAGACGCCGACCTTCGGGTACCACTGGCCGCCCATCAGGAAGTCGCGCTTGTAGCCGTTGCGCGCGACCGAGAGCGGGAACTGGTCGTGGAAGGTCATGTGGAAGGTAATGGACTCGCCGGGCAGGATGGCGTG
The DNA here is from genome assembly GCF_900188085.1 of Granulicella rosea. Classification (GTDB taxonomy): domain Bacteria; phylum Acidobacteriota; class Terriglobia; order Terriglobales; family Acidobacteriaceae; genus Edaphobacter; species Edaphobacter rosea. Next base: position 44,331 of record NZ_FZOU01000006.1, on the reverse strand, counting down.
CGCGAGCTTGACCTCCATGACGGTGTGGTCTTGCTGGTTGCCGTCGTCGGGCGCGGTGAAGCTCATCCAGGGGGTAAGGTCGCCCTGTCCGTCGGCGTCGATGTGGGTGATGACGATGCTGCCGAGCTTCTCCTTCGGGTAGTCGTTATCGGCCTCGCTGTCGCGGATGCCGCCCTGAAAGTGCGTCTCGCTGGTGAAGGTGGATTGCGGGCGGAAGGCGTTGAGATACAGGTGAAACGGAAAGATGAGCAGCGGCTGGCCGGTGAGATTCTTATAGGTCAGGGTCTCGGTGGCGTCCAGCGACTTCTTGTCCGTGTCGATCTTCGCGGCGAGATCGTAGGCCACGACGCGAGTGGAGAGCGGCGTGGAAGAGTTCGTCGCGAGGCTCTGGGCCTGGGTCTGCACGGCGGCGAAGCTGAGGAGGAGCGCGAGAAAGAGGCTGGCTGGGCGCATGGTCGGATTGTAGTGCAGCGTTGGCAAAGGGACCAGGAAATTAGGGGAGAAGGAATGGGGAACAGGGATGAGGGACTTTTTCTTACAGACACCGGAATCTCAAACGAGAATAAGCAACAACAAGAGCCAATACGGGGGTCCTTCGCTCCGCTCAGGATGACGGACATCTTTGGCAGGACCTCTGCCATAGCTCGGTGGTCAACAGGCCGCCGAGGAACAGCCTCTGCGCGACGCGGGTGAGGCCGGCGCTCGCGAGCGCGCGTTCGTGAGCCGGCAACTGCGTGACCCGCAGGCCGGTGAGGATGCGGAAGGCCAGATACAGGCCTCGGACCAGCAGACGCGCGGGCCAGCGCATCGGGCCCGCGGGTGGAATGCGGAAGTCGGAGACGAGCCACAGGCCTCCCTCGTTCAGCGAAGGGACGAGTGTCGCGGTAAGCTGTTCGACCTGCGGCTGGGTGAGGCAGTCGAGGAAGAAATGCGTGGCGATGAGGTCGTACTGCGTCTTCGGCTGGAAGGTGAGGGCGTCCTGCCGGAAGAGGTGCAGGCGGTTCTCGTCGCTGCGGCAACGGAAGCGGAGTTGCGCCAGCATCTTCGCGCTGGTGTCGACGGCGTCGGCCTCGAGCTGCGAGTTTTGCCGAAGGAGCTTCGCGAGGAAGCGGCCGTCACCGTCGCCGACGGCAAGGACTTTTCTTGCATGGGTCAATCGCGGCAGGTAGTGCTCGCGCGTCCGTTCGAGCGCCCGGCCCAGGGTCAGGCGTTCGAGCGTGCGGTAGGGCTTCGCGACTGGATCGAAGTTTACGGACATGCTGTCATTGGGATGCAGCCGACGGCATCCGGCTGAGCGCGTAGAGCGAGACCAGGCTGATCACGCCGCTGCCGACGATATACAGCGCCGGCGCCAGGTTGCTGCCGGTGATCGCGATCAGCCAGCCGAAGATCGCCGGGGCGAAGCCGCCGAAGGCCAGGATGCCCAGGCTATAGCCGAACGAGATGCCGATGCCGCGCGTGTGCGGCGGAAAGATGCGCGCGAACAGCACCATCATCGGCGCGGAGTAGATGCAGCGGACGAGCGTGATGATCGATTCGCCGATGAGCAGGCGTGTCGCGGAAGGCGTCGTCGTGATGTAGCGGAAGACCGGCCAGATGATCGCCGTATGGAGCGCCGCGGTCACGGTCATGACGCGGATAAGGCCGAAGCGGTCCGCAATGCGGCTGGCCGCGAGCACGACGACGATGCTCAGCGTGCCGGCCAGCAGGGTCGACGTGTAGCCGACCCACTCCGGCAGGCGCAGCGCCTTCATCGCATAGGTGGGCAGGTAGTTCAGGAAGTAGGCGCCGGCGGTATTCATCGCGACGATGCCGACGAGAACCAGCAGTTGCCGCCAGTGCTGCGTCACCAGCGCGAGAAGCGGCGAGCGCAGGGGTTCGATGGCGAGGAAGTCCGGCGTCTCGACAAGGTTCCTGCGCAGATAAAGCCCGAGCGGCCCGACCAGCAGGCCGAAGGCGAACGGCGTGCGCCAGCCCCAGGTGTCGAGCTGGTGCGGCGTCAGCCGCGTGGTCAGGATGAGGCCCGCGAGCGCGGCGGTGACGACGGCCGTATTCTGGCTGACGTACTGGAAGGCCGCGTAGAAGGTGCGTTTTTCGGGCGGCGCGTGCTCGACCATGAAGGTGGTCGAGCTGCCGACCTCGCCGCCGACGGCGAAGCCCTGCAGCAGCCGCGAGAGCGCGATCCCCACCGGGCCCAGAATGCCGATGGCCGCGTAGGTGGGCATCAGCGTCATCATCGCCGTGCCCAGCATCATCAGGCTGAGCGAGAGCATCAGCGAGGCCTTGCGGCCGTGCTTGTCGGTGTACGCCCCAAGCACCACGCTGCCCAGCGGACGCGCCACGTAGGCGAGGCCGAAGGTCATGAAGGTCAGCAGGTAGCTGACGGCCTCATCGTGCGTGGGGAAGAAGAGCTTCGCGATGACCGGCGCGAAGTAGGCGTAGACGAGCACGTCGAAGAACTCCAGCCCGTTGCCGATGTTGGCCGCGATAAGGACCGAGCTGGAGACGGCTTTGTGCTGGCTGGCGATGCGGCTCCCCTTGGCTTGGTGTCGATTGTTGCCAAGGTATCACGGGCCTTAGTACATCAAGGGAATATCGGACATCCGCCGGGCCTGCTCGGCGCGGGACCGCTCGATGTTCGCTTCGCGCAGGGCTCCGCCGAGGCAGCAGAGGATCGCGACGCCCATCTTGAGGCCGAACCGGCAGAAGCGGTCCCTGTCGTATGGGATCGTCACCTGGAAGTAGGCCGCAAGGCCGAAGTAGACGACCAGGGCTGCGCCCATCGCGTAGGCCGCGAACTTTGGACGGTGCAGCGCGGCGGCGGCGAGGCAGAGCGAAAGCACGCCCAGCGCCTGCGTGGCCACGACCGGATCATGCGCGGCGTTGGGGCCGGGCAGGTATGCGATGACGCCGCACAGGATGAGGGATAGGACGATGGACCAGCCGATGTAGAACAACCTCATGATGTTCGCTCTCCTGAATCTCCGCTGAGATAGCTGCTTGAGAGCCGATCTTATGGGGGTGCGCGCTTCGACCGGATACATCGAAGGTCGCATGCAGGCGCCCGAATGGGGGATCGCTATCCAAAATGGGACAGAAGGAGTAGAAGCGGCGTCAACAGGGCAAGATCGGCGGCGGCGCGCAGGATCGTGGGATCGAGGCGCGCTCGCAGACGATGCAGCGTGAGCAGGGCGAGTGCGCTCAGCGCGCAGGCGGCGGGCAAGCGCCAGATGGCTGGTTCCAGCGTTGCAAGCAGCGCTCCCGCGATGGCGAGGGCCGGGGTCAGCAGGGGCAGGAGGTTCAGCGCGAAGCGGGTGGTGGGGTGTGGGTTGCCGCCGCTGCTTCGAGCAAAATGCAGGAAGCCTTCGCTCCGCTCGGGATGGCGTGCTTTCGCCTTGGGGCCGGAGTGCTCCCAGGCGTAGATGTAGAGGCAGTTCAGGCTGCAGAGAGCGGAGAAGAGGATCGCCGGGGCAAGCAGCGCGGGACGCTCCGCGGGCAGGCGCGAGACGGTCGGGATGAAGGTCGCGGCGGCGAAGAATGGGCCGACGGCCAGCTCCTTCGGCAGGCGGCGGCTGCCGCTCGAGATGTGGATGATGAGGAACCAGGCGACCAGCAGCGCGCCTTCGATCAGGTAGAGCCGCAGCGCCTCGGCGGGCAGCCGCAGCAGCAAGGGCGTCAGCGCCAGCGAGCAGAGCGCGATGCCCGCGAGAAACGCCGGGCGATGGCGATGGTGGAAGTGGTGGCGTGGCTCCAGCTCTTCGTGTTTCGCGAGTGGAAGAGCATTGAGAATGCGCGCGTCCAGCAGGCGGTCCGCGGCGTAGAGGATCCAGACCGCGAACGCCATGGCCGCGAGCGACTCCCACGGCAGGCGCAGGTGGCAGGCTCGCGCGATGAACCATGTCCAGAGCGTCGCGACCGTGGGGGCGTCGAGCGAGAGCAGGTGCCAGAGGACGATGGGGTTCGGGGCGCGACGCTCTGTCGATGTGCGCAGCCGCGGCGTGGATAGGGAGGATGCCACGCTCTCATTTTACGGGCTGCATCTTGAGCGGCGATGGTGGGACGAATAAACAACAGATCCTCTTCGAGGATGACAAACAAGAAAGCTCAGGCCGCGACGGCGGAAAATTGTGGGTGAGAAAACGCGCCGGCAGTGTTACGGTTATCGGCATGAGAACGAGAACGACGCGTGTTTTGTGTGGTTTGACGGTGCTGGCGCTGGCGGGCGCGCCGGGTGTGCGGGCGGGTGAGGCGGCGGTCGATCTAGCAACGCTGACCTCGGCGCAGGCCTCGGGCGGGTTGAAGGAGGCGCTGACCAACGGCATCTCGGCGGCGGTGGCCTCGACCGGCCATGCGGGTGGGTACTACGACAATCCGCTTATCAAGATCGTGATGCCGGAGAAGCTGCAGCGCGTCGAGAAGGTGATGCGTTCGGCGGGGATGGGGCCGAAGGTGGACGAGTTCGTCCACGGCATGAACGCGGCGGCCGAGCAGGCTGCGCCCCTGGCGAAGCCGATCCTGATGAACGCGCTGAAGTCGATGACGATCGAGGATGCGAAGGGCATCGTCGCGGGCGGACGGACGTCCGGCACCGACTACTTCAAACGCACCAGCTCGACCGAGGTAGGCGACGCCTTCAAACCGGTCGTGGACAAGTCCATGGCGAAGGTGGGTGTGACGGAGCAGTTTCAATCGCTGATGGCCAGCGCCCCGCCGATCCCGTTCGTGAAGACTCCAACCATCGACATCAACGCCTATGTGCTCGAGAAGGCGGTCGACGGGCTCTTCGTGGTGATGGGCCAGGAAGAGACGAAGATTCGGACCAATCCCGGCGCGCAGGTGACGCCGCTGTTGAAGACGGTGTTTGGGCGTTAGCGGGCCTTGCTCGCGATGGCCGTCTTCGTGCCTGCATGCAGGCCTTCGTAGCCGGCGTGGAGCAGGGCGCCGGCTTCGTTGTCTTCGCCGAGCTCCCAGATCATGAGGCCGCCCATGCCGTTGGCGACGGCGTAGCGCGCCTTGGCCGCGACGGAGGTCGCGTCGTCGTAGGTCCAGAAGACATCGCCGTCGAAGAGCCAGGGCGCCTGCGACTCGGGGTCGCGGTAGACGGTGGAGTCGGCGATCTTGGCCTCGATCTCGCGGTAGGAGCGGTCGCCGCGGATGGGTTCGCCCTCCTGGAAAAGGCCGTTGTTGTCCTCGGGAACCAGCCGCCAGCCGTATCCGTAGAACGGCACGCCGACGAGAAGTTTTTGCGGCGGCACGCCCGCACGCAGGTATCCCGCGACGGAGCGGCTGACGGTGCCCGAACCCACGTCGCCCGAGAGCGCGGAGACGAACCCTGTCCGCTTCACCCACGGGCCGGTGAAGTCGTAGGTCATCATGCCCATCTGGTCGACGAGGCCGGCGACTGCGCCCATGTCCGCGCCGCCCATCATGCGCGGGCTGGGGCCTACGGCGACGTTCAGCAGCAGGCCCGGCCTTGCGGCGTCCATCTGCCGGCGGAACTCGCGCAGCAGCTCGATGTAGTTGGCCGCATCCTCTTCGTGGGGAAACTCCCAGTCGATGTCGATGCCGTCGAAGAGCGAACCGAGGCTGACGCCCGGAGCGACCGCGCCCTTGATCCAGAGGTCGACGCAGCTCTGGACGAAGGCTGCCCGCGCCTCGGGCTGCGCGTCCGCGGCGAAGTCCGCCGCCCGGCCTTCGAGCGAGATGACGAGCTTCAGCCGGGGATAGCGGCGCTTCAGCTTGATCATCTGGTTGAGGCTGCCGCGCAGAGGCTGGGTGGGCGTGTCGGCGATGCCATCGACGCTCTGCGCCGCCGGGAAGGTGTAGTTGGTGTCCGCGTTCGCGTCGGCGACCGAGCAGCGACCGTTGGTGACGAAGCCTTGCGCATAGTTCACCTGGTCGAGCAGGCTGGCGCGGTCGGCGAGGTTCTTCACGGTGTACTGCGGCGTGTTGTACAGGCCCCACTGGGGGAAGTAGCCGGTCAGCAGTGGCTGTCGATTCTGGGCTGCCGCGCCGGTGGCGATGGCGCCAAGCATCAGGGCCAGTCGAACGAGAGTGCGTGGCGCGAAAAACTTCATGCCTTGTAAGACGCGTCTGGGTGGGCGAACGATCCCGCGATACAGGGCAAAGGTTGGAATCTGCAGCGGATTTTCACGTGCCATGAAACGAGACGGGGAGTGAGCGGAGCAGATGAACTCCAGGTATCCTGGCCCTCGCCGACGACACCAGCCTCAAATGCTTGTCATCCTGAGCTTAGCGAAGGATCTGCTTTGGCTTTTGTCGGTGTTTGTTCTTGCGTGAGGATGATGAGCGATCCGCTCCGGATGGCGCGGACGTGTTATCGCCGGTCCGGGCGAAAAGCAGATCCTTCGGCTGCGCTGCGCTCCGCTCAGGATGACAGATTTGTGCATGGAAAGACGGCATACCGGCGGAGACCTTTCCTATTCCTCGTCCCTACTCTCTGCTCCCCTTCGCCCACAAGGCCGGATCGATATCCGGGAAGATGCCGTCGCGCAGTTGGATGGCATCGAGGCGGCTGTGCTGGTGTTCGTTCAGCTCGCCGGCGGCCTCGTAGGCCTCCCAGATGGCTTTGAGTTCGAGGAACTGCTCGTTGTGGGTGAGGAAGCGCAGCTCGGCGTAGTCGCGTGCGGCGCCGGTGGTGATGAGGAACTGCCAGTCGCTCGATTCGAGCAGCAGCAGCTCGCGGCAGAGCTGCTGGGCGATGCGCGTGCCCAGCTCGGTCCGCTTCCAGTGGCCGCCGGTTGCGAGTTCGCGGACGTAGAGTTCGGCCGGGTAGATGTGAGTGTAGGTCCAGCTTGTCTCGGGGTTCAGCCAGACCTGATTGTTGCCCTCGGCGCCCCAGGAGCCCTCGTGCATCGCGATCGACGCGGTCGGCGGGTACATCTTCAGATAGGCCGCGGCGGAGATAAGCTGCGGACCGTCGGCGTTATCATGCAGCAGGCGAGCGACCGCCTCGAGCCAGAGCGGACCCTCGAACCACCAGTGGCCGAAGAGTTCGGCGTCGAAGGGCGCGCAGAGGATCGGCGGCAGAGAGTCTTTCGGCGCGGCGTGGAGCGCGTCCTGCACCAGCGCGGCGAAGTGCGCGGCATGCGCGTGGACGCGGCCTTCGGCCTCGTGCGGGTAGTAGGGCTCCTTGTTGCCCATATCGACGCGCGCGCCGGTGACGCGCCAGTAGCGATGCCCGCCGGGCCAGCGCTTCTTGTGGAAGTCGACGTAGTTGCCGTCGCCGGGGTAGCCGTGCTCGCCGGACCAGACCTGCAGGCCGGTGCGAGGGTCGCGCGGGAAGATGGCGGTCGGAGGCAGCTTGCCGTCGGCGCCTTCGTAGATGCCGGCGGCGTACCAGGGCCGGTAGAGCGAGCGCTGCTCCTGCACCGGCTTCGCCGGCTTGCGGCGCATCGCCATGACGCCCGAGCGCAGCTCATAGGGCGAGGCGATGGCCTCGGAGTCTTCGACCAGATGGGTGTCGACGAAGAAGAACTTGAGGTGGGATTCAGACAGCGCCTGTTCGACGCCGATGCGCTCGAAGGCCGGGGCGATGGGCGTGCCGTCCTGGTTCTGGACCGGGTAGCTCCACAGTCCGGCGGGGCGGTAGCCGCACTCCGGCGCCCAGATGCCGGTGGGGTGCTGGCCGATGTGGCGGATATGCGTGTCGACGGCGGTGCGGATCTGCGCGCGGACGCTCTCGTCGGTGCCCAGCAGAGGCAGGTAGCCATGCGTCGCGGCGCAGGTGATGATGTCGATCAGGCCCGCCTCGTGAAAGCGCCGGAACCCGGAGACGATGTTGCCGCCAAGCGCTTGGAAGTCCTCGAGCGCCTGGGTGAAGAAGCGATGCCAGAAGCGGGCGGTCTCGGCAAAGTGCATCTCGCCGGATTGCAGAAAAAAGGCCTCGTCCTCGCGCGCGGCTACGATCTTGCGACCGACGTAGTTGGGGAACTCGGTCATGAAGACCGGATGGGTGAGCTGCTCGAGCAGGACCGGCGAGATGTTCAGATTGCAGTGCAGGCCGATGCCGTCGCGCTCGAGGCGTCCGAGGACGCGAAGCAGCGGCAGATAGGTCTCGGCGGCAGCCTCGTGCAGCCACTCCATGCCATGCGGCCACGTGCCGTGATTGACCACGTACGGCAGATGAGCATGCAGGGTAAAGGTAAGAAAACCTGCCGAGTTCAGGGACGACCGAGCGGACACGCGCACCTCTTGCTTCCTAGCGTAACTGGATAAAGAATAAAGATGCGGATGTAGGGGAGAAAGTTTGCCTGAAAAGGGAATAGGAAGGGAGGGGTAGGGAGTGGAGGCGCATGCCACACACATTCCCTATCCCCGTTTCCTGGTCCTTGATTTTTAGTGCTGGTGCAGCCCCTCGTCGTTCGCCCGCGGCGCACCCGCCGGGACGCGGAGGCTGATGGGGCTGGTGAGGTTGAAGCGGACGAGCGATTCAGACGGGATCTGCACCTGCTGTCCGCGCGTGACGGCGCTCGAACCCGCGCCCACGCCGCCGCCAGCCGCCGCGCCGATGGCCGCGCCCTTGCCGCCGCCGAAGATGCCGCCGAGGATCGCGCCTGCTCCGGCGCCGATGCCGGTCTTGATGGCGGTGCTTTCGCCGCGTCCCTTGCCCTTGACCGAGTAGGGTTCGACCGCGAGCGGGACGCGCTCTCCCTTCTTGTTCAACGTGGTGAGCGAGACGGTGAGGAGCGAGCTGCCCTTGAAGTGCGCGGCCTCCTGGACCGCGTCGACATGGCCGGTGACGGTAGTGCCCTGTGGGATGGCGACGACGCCGTCCACGATGATGTCGGTCGCGACCGCGCCGGTGAAGCTGTCGCCCTGCTGGGTGGTGGCGCTGTCGAGCGTCTGCGTGATGCGAATGGGCAGGACGCTGCCGGCGGTCAGGGTGACGTTGCGGAACTCAGGCTTCGGCGGCGGTGGGGGCGCGGGCTTCTCGACCGGCATGGGCGGCAGCGGCGGCGGTGGCAGCGGCTCGGGGATGTTGTTCTGGGCGCGTTCGATCGGCGCGGGCTTGTGCGGCAGCGGCTTCGGCTCGACGACAATCTGCTTCTTCGGCGCGACCGGGATGACGGCGACGGGCGCGGGCGGCGGCGCGGTCTCGGTGACCGACGGCGCGGGGGCGCCCGCCGGAACGGGTACGGCCTGCACGGTCAGGTTGTTGACGACCTGCTTGACGCCGTTGACCGAGGTCGCGTCGCGCACGACGAGCTCGCGCTGGGCGTCGTTCGAGACCGAGCCGCTGAGCGTGGCGACGCCGGCGACGACCGAGGCCTGGATGGGCTGGCCTGCGACGGCCTGGTCGTCGGCGATGCGCGTCTGGAGCTGGCTGCTGAGGGTGGCGTCGTCGACGGCGGGCTTGGCCTTGCAGCCGGCCAGCGGAAGCGAAAGCAAAAGGGCGGCCGAGAGGACGGCCTGGGGAGCGAGAGGAAATTTGAAGTCGGACATGCGTCGCCTTTCAGTACTGCAACTTGCGAGTACCACACGATCTTACTCACACCATTGGACGCATTGGATGAGCGGCAGGGTTTTGTATTTTGATTCTGTCTGCCGGGAACGAGATGATCCTGCAGGCAAGGGCAACGGCGGCCATGGCGCTGGCATCCCTTACATACAGACAACGCAAAGGTGTGCGGGTCGAAAGCTATCGGGATATTCGGCGCGGTACGGAGTAGGATTGAGCGAGGCGGAAGCCTCCACAACATTTGCTGGACAGGAGAACGAGCGATGGCTGATCAAGAGAATGGCACGAGTGGTCTGGGTTGGTTTCTGGCAGGTCTCGGCTTCGGCGCGCTGATTGGCGTGCTGTACGCGCCTAAATCGGGCAAGGAGACCCGCGAGGAGCTGATCTCCGGCGCTCTCGATGCGAAGGAAAAGGCTTCGGCCTATGCGATCGAGCAGAAGGAAAAGGCGGCGGCGCTCGCGCAGCAGGGTATCGACAAGGCCAACGAACTGGTCGCGCAGGGTAAGCAGCAGGCTGCGGATTATGTCGACAAGGGCAAGGACTTCTACGAGAAGGGCCGCACCCAATGGTCGGAGTATGTGGAAAAGGGCAAGGGCCTGGTGCAGACCCAGCAGGAGGCCGTTGCGGCCGCGATCGACGCCGGCAAAGAGGCGTATGTGAATACGACCGCCGAGAACCAGGGCTAAGTTTCATCCGGTTGCAATGCGAGCAGGGGCGGGCCATTCCGGTTCGCCCCTGTCGTCTGTACGGTATGCTTTCGTAATAATTGAGGGGATGGCTGCGATGGTGACGATGGGTGCGGGGCAGGCGTTGAGTCTGGCGATGTGGGTGGATGGACCGGATGCGCTGAGTTCCAGCCATGCGCAGTTGTTGATGGTCTTTATCGGTCTGGCTGCGTTCGCGCTGGTCGCCCAGGCCTGCGTCTTCATCGCGATGGCTGTTGGCGCCATGAAGACGCAGAAGCGCGTGACCGCGATCATGGAAGAGGTCCGCGCGGTGGCGATGCCGCTGATGCACAAGTCGCACGGTCTGCTGGACGACCTGACGCCGACGGTGAAGGAGATCGTCGGCAAGGTGCATGAGATCAGCGCGAACGTGGAAGAGATCAGCGGCGTGGTGAAGGAGAAGCTGCACGAGATCGAGCCGACCGTGACGGCCGTGAACGCAACCGTCGCCGACACCAACCGCAGGACGCAGGCGCAGGTGGCGAAGGTCGACGGCATGGTGACCTCCGCGCTCGACGCGACGGCCGCCATGGCGTCGACCGTGCATGACAGCATTCGCGGACCGGTGCGCGAGGTCGCGGGGATTCTGAACGGGTTGCGGGTTGGGTTTGAGACGCTCTTGAAGAACGCGAAGGGTGGCTTCAGTGGGTTTGGCGGCTTTGGCGGCGGTTCGCCGCGTCCGGCCTCCGCCCCGGCGCCGCCGGTCGTGACGGTGACGCCGGTGAAGGCGTACGAGCCGGTCGTGCCGGGCGGCCCGGCGCCCGATGCGGCTCCGGCTGCCGCTGCGGAGGTTCGCAATGAGATGAGCTTCTCGGCGTATCGCGCGGCGATGCAGGCGAAGCGGCGGGATCTGGATTTGTAAGGTTTGTGCGGACTCGAGCGAACAGCAGATTCCCTGCGGGAATGACAAACAAAAAAGAAACGGTGGAGGCGATCATCTCGTCTCCACCGTTCCTTCTTAGATGATCCAGCCCCCGCCTACAACCTCGTCGCCCTGGTAGAAGATCGCCGCCTGACCGGGCGTGATGGCGCGCTGCGGCTCGTCGAAGAGCGCGATGGCCGTTCCGTCGGGGCCGGGCCGTAGCGTGGCGGGCTGGGGTTCGTGGCGATGGCGAATCTTCGCCTGCACGCGGATCGGCTCGGTCAGCTCGGGGATGGAGATCCAGTTCAACCGGTCGGCGCGCAGGTCTCGCGAGAGCAGGTCGGCGTCTGAGCCAACCATGACCTGGTGGCTGTCCGGGTGGATGTTCATTACGTAGAGCGGGTTGGGGCTGGTGAGGCCGAGCCCCTTACGCTGGCCGACGGTGAAGTTGTGGATCCCCGTATGCCTGCCGATCACCTCGCCTGTGGTCGAGACCAGTTCGCCGGAGCTGTCCGGCATCGCCTCGCCCTGCTCGTCCAGATACGCCTTCAGGAAGACCTGGTAGTCGCCTCCGGGGATGAAGCAGATCTCCTGCGAGTCGGCCTTGGTCGCGACGTTCAGCCCGGCCTCGGACGCCATCTGGCGCACGGCGGGCTTCTGCATCTCGCCCAGCGGAAAGAGCGTGTGCGCGAGCTGGTGCTGGGTGAGGCCGAAGAGGAAGTAGGTCTGGTCCTTCGCCTTGTCCTCCGGCCGCGAGAGAATCCAGCGGCCGCGAGCGGGGTCATAGTGATTGCGCGCGTAGTGGCCGGTGGCGATGCGGTCCGCACCGATCTGCTGCGCGGTCAGCAGAAGCTGATCGAACTTCAGGTGGTTGTTGCAGAGCGTGCAGGGGATCGGCGTGCGCCCGGCGAGGTACTCGCTGACAAAAGGCTTGACGACGTCGGCCTCGAAGCGGTCTTGTTGATTGACGAGGTAGTAGGGGATGCCGATCTGCTCGGCCACGCGGCGCGCATCGTAGACGTCGTCGATCGAGCAGCAGCGGCCCTGCACGGATTCGGGCATACCCTCGTGCCCGGCGAGGCGGCGCTGATTCCAAAGCTGCAGGGTCAGGCCGACCAGCTCGTAGCCCTGCGCGTGCAACAGCGCTGCGACGGCGGAGGAGTCCACGCCGCCGGACATGGCCACGGCGATGGTGTTGTTGCCCGGATTGTCGGCGGCCTGCGTCATCCCTTCTATTTTCGCAGAACTTAGTGGATGCGCGCGGGTTTACTGTAGAACCGGGCCCCCAGACAGACATCCAGACAGAGCATATCGAGGCAAAGAACGCCTATGCCGACACCGCAGGCCCAAATGAAAGGCGTGGACATTGCTCCGCGCACCTTGCTGCTGGCCCTGCTGCTGGCTATCGCGCTGTTCTACGGCAATCTGGCGAAAGAATCGTATACGGACGACTTTCGCGCATTCTATGTCGCGTCCATGGCGACGCACGACCACCTCGATCCCTATGTCAATCACGTCGATCTGGATGAAAAGTACGCCGACGCGTTGTGGGTGCGGAAGGACAGCCGGTTTATCTATCCGCCGAGCGCGCTGCTGTTCTTCGCGCCGCTGCGGTTGATCTCGTACAAGTGGTCGAAGACCGCGTTCGGCGTGGCGATGACGCTCTCCATGGTGGGCGTGCTGCTGCTGCTCTACCGGCGCTATCCGTCGCAGATGTTTGTGCTTCCGGCGCTGTTTATCAGCCTGCCGATGTTCATGTGCATCGACAACGGGCAGATCGACCCGCTGATTCTGCTGCTGGCGCTGGCTGCGTTCTATCTGGAGGATGGCGTTGCGGCGGGGGCGTGCCTGGGGATTGCCATCGCGATCAAGTTCTCGCCCGGCCTGCTGCTGCTCTGGTTCGTGGCGGACCGGCGCTGGCGGACGGTCGCGTGGAGCGTCGCGGTGAGCGGCGGTCTGGAGCTGGCGGCTCTGGCGCGCTGGGGTTCGGGCTACTTCCGGGAGTTTCTGCACGACGTCCTGCATCACGCGGATGCCATGCCGCCGGTCCTCGAACATGTCTTTTCCAGGTTGAAGATGGTGGGTAACGAGGTGCTCGTCTCGCCGGAAGGCGTCTTTGCCTATCAACACGATATCGGTGGATACCGGCAAAATCCGCTGCGCTACCTGGGCCACGCGGGTGGTGCGCTGGGGATTGGGCTGGCGCTGGGTTTTCTGGTGTGGATGCGCGCCAGCCGCCGGGGCCGGGGGCTGCGTCCGGAGCAGAGCTTCTTTCTCTTCCTGGTCGTCGCCCTGCTGGCCAACCCGCTGCTGTGGGCGATGGGGCTGGTCGCATGCTTTCCGCTGATCGTGCTGCTGGTGGATAGCTCGGATACGCCGAATCTGTCGTCGATGATCCTGGTGGTGCCGTTTCTGCTGACGAAGCAGGTGGTCGGCGAGCAGAACTTTCTGTTGTGGCTGGTCTGCGCGGGATACTGCCTGTGGCGGAGCGGCTGGCTGCGGCAGCCCGGTCTAGCTCTGGTCGCCGCCGAAGATCAGTGACTGGAGGCGCGGTTCGCGCAGCACGAGGCCGGCCCGTAAGTCGCTTTCAACTCTTACAAGGGACGTTTGCCGACCAAGCACATAGTTGCGCGTGCTCTTCCGGCGAAAGCGCCGCCTTCGGCACGCGCACGAAGCCCGCGGCGGGCAGCAGGAACAGGTAGCCGCCTTCGATCTCGATGCAGTGCTCGAAGGCGCTCCAGGCGTACCGGTAGGTTCGGTCGCCACCCTTCCATTCGCCGGAGATGCCGGTCTCGTCGATGTGCATGGTCTGGCGCTGCAGCAGCTTCTTCTGCTTGCGATAGCTGAGCGCGACGGCGCGACGGATGTAAAGCGCGAAGACGCCCGCCAGAAGATAAGGCAGCAGGATCAGCTCCAGCTTCGCCAGATGCGAGAGCGGCGAGAGCACGGTCGCTTCGAAGCAGAGGGTAAGGCCGACGACGGTCAGCACGCGCAGCCCGGTCGGGCTGATCCTGCGCCTGGTCGCGCCGATGGCCCTGCACACCTCCCGGTACTCCGGCAGGCTCATGCTGGCGACGATCTCGATCAATGGCCTGCTCCTCTGGGCGCCCGTGTGCAGAGTTAACGAAAAATGCGTGGAGACGGTTTCCCCTCTCCACGCATTTTGCTGCATCCGCGGCTTGCCCACAATGGATCGAATTGGTTACATCTTGCCCGCGGGCGCCTTGGGAGCGACCTCGGGCGTGGTCAACGGCTTGGTGATGTCGTCCAGATACGTGTGGTTGCCGTTCGGGACGAAGGCCGGGTAGCGCTCGCCGTCGTGATAGTGCAGGTCCGTCAGGCCGATGAAGGTATCCACCTGGGTGATGAGGTGGATGGCCTCCGTGCCGCCTTTGGCCGCCTTGATGGCGTCGTGCAGCGCGTCGGGGGTATAGGCGTTGCCGTTGACGGCGATGATCTTCGTGCCGGGCGCGAGCTTGGCGACGTCCGCCGGGCCGCTCCAGAGCACGTCGCCGATCACGCCATCGCCCGAGACGGTGAGGCCGAGCGAGTACCAGAAGCTGCCGCTGGAGCGACGGCTGCTGGCCGCGGCCAGGGTCTTCGCGGCGTCGTTGGGCTTGTCGTTGAAGACCAGCTTGTAGCCGCCGCGCTCGATGCCGTCGAGGTCGGCGTGCGGGTTGGGCACGTCGATATGCTCGTGGATGAAGGTCGCCCAGTCGTACGGCATCACCTGGTTCAGATCCTTGATGAGCTCTTCGCGGTTATAGGTCACGATGAGCGGGCCGGTATTGCCGCCCTTGCCGAGGAAGATCTTCTGGAAGTCGTCGAGCGTCTTCTTGTTGTCGGTCGACTTGCGGATGAGCGTGTCGACGTCGAGCCAGAAGAGCTCGCCCTCCTGGTAGTAGTCCTGCCCGCGCTTCCAATTGGACCACGCCGGGCTGCCGCCGCGCAGGATGCTGGCGGCGATGGCGGTGTCTTCGGTCGAACGCCACTGGCGTCCGCGCTTGTAGTCCAGTTGCGCGGCCGAGAGCGCGAGGATATCGCGGTACTGCGAAGCGGACTTCAGCCCGGAGCGCGCGGCGAGCACGTTGCCCAGGTACTGCGTCATGCCCTCGTAGACCCACAGCAGCGAGCCTTCCTGCATCTGCTCGAAGTCCGGCTTGTAGAGGTTGTAGGGGCGGCGGTACTTGCCGTTCCAGGAGTGGGTGAACTCGTGCGCCAGCAGGTCGGATTCGCCCAACTGATGGACGTTGTCCGCGAAGCCGCGCTCGCCGATGCCGTTATCCGAAGACTGGCCGTGCTCCAGACCCTCGCCGCCGGCGATGTCCGAGAGCGTCAGCAGGAAGTGGTAGACGTTGTAGTGGCGCGATCCGTAGATGGCGCCGGTCTCGCGGACGAGGTTCGAGACCTCGGCCAACACCTCGGGGCGCAGGTTCGAGTCCTCGGGTGCGTCGGAGACGACGTCGATGTAGTGCTTCGGCGTCACCTCGGGCGCGAGCGGGAACTCGTGGAAGTACTGGCCGGAGATGACGGGCGAATCCTCGAGCTGCTCGACGGTGGTGGCGGCGTAGTGGGTGGTCTGGGCGCCGGGCGTGGGACCATGCTGGCCCTCGTCCACGCCGGTGACGGGCGGCGGCGCGCCGGTTCCGGTGGGCGTCAGCGCGGTGCCGATGCCCCAGCCCGCGGGTACGGTCACGTTCGGCTGGATGGCGATGTCCTTGACCGGGGTCTTCGCCGGGTAGAGCAGCAGCTTCTCCCACTCGAGCACGGCCATCTTGCTGGTGGCGCGGCTGGTCACGATGCAGTCCAGGTGCGCGTGCAGCGTGGTGACGCCCTTGGGCACGGTGACGTGGAAGCTGTAGAGGTCCTTGTCGTCGCGGCGCCAGGGCAGAACCTTGCCGTCGGCGGTGAAGACGACGCCGGTGATGTCGTCGACCGGGCCGGTCTGGCGGTGGTTGCCGGGAATCCACGCCGGCGTGGTGAGCTGGACGGAACCGGCGGTGACGGGGATGTCGATCTCAGCGTGGTAGAGCTTGCGCGAGGCCTCCGAGAGGTCCGCCGTGATGGTGATCGGAGTCTTCTGGGCGGCTGCGGAGGCGGCGAAGAGCGCGGTGGCGCCAAGCGCGAGGAAGAGAAACCTGGACATGAGGCGAGCTCTTTTCTGGAAGATTCTTGAAATAGTTGGAGATAATCTGTCAGGCTGCGCTACGCCTTCAGGCAACATGCACACGAGGCAGGGACGCATCATGATCTTGAAACTCTTCACGAGCAACTTTCTCCACCATCGTGTGAAAAGCTTCGTCGAATTCTCTGCGGTCAGCCCATGCAGGACTGAGGTCCACAAGCTCTTTGCCTTCGGAGACAGGGATTTGCTTTAAGTCTCGAAGCGCCTTGATGCAGTCGATCTTGTTCAGTCCAAGATGGCGCATGGCCTGCAGAGAGCTGTCCGTCACACCGTCACGAAGAATCTGCTCGACTTCGGATGCGAGTTCCGGGGACATCGGCTTTACTGGGCGGATATTCATCAGAGACTCCTCGTAAGCACGATTATATTCCCGCGCCGCTTCTTGCCGACGCGGTGATAGGAGACCGTCAGCGCCTCGAAGCCGGCCTCCTTTGCCTGAACTCGGATCAGACGCAGGATTTCAAGCGTTTGACGAACTCCGAGAACAAGCCGGTCCTGGTCCGACTCCGGGAAAAAGAGGAACTCGTCCAATACAAGGTGCGAACCCAGTACATGTGTCTCGGCAAAGACGCGTACCGGACCCACATCCGTATCGAAGACGCAGTCGAAGTCCTCCCCATCGGCAAACATCAGGCCGGCGGCAGATTCGCTTCGATGGCTGCGACGATGGCGGGGTCGGTCGGGACCATGTCCGGCGCGAAGCGCGCGATGATCAGGCCGTCGCGGTTGACGAGGAACTTCTCGAAGTTCCAGGTCAACTCGGGCACGTCGCGGACGGTCAGACCATAGCCGCGCAGCTTGTCCTTGAAGCCGGGGTCGCCGATCTTCGCGACCGGCTGGGCGGCGGTGAGCGTCGCGTAGATGGGCGACTTGTCCGGTCCGGTGGCGACGACCTTCTCGAACATGGGGAAGCTGACGTTGAAACGGGTCTGGCAGAAGGTCTGAATCTCTTCGCTCGTGCCTGGCTCCTGTCCGGCGAAGTCGTTGGCCGGGAAGCCGAGAACCTCGAAGCCGGAGTCCTTGTAGGTGTTGTAGAGCGTCTCCAGGCCCTCGTACTGCGGGGTGAGGCCGCACTTCGAGGCGGTGTTGACGATCAGCAGCACGCGGCCCTTGTAGGGCGCGAGAGTCGTCGGCTCGCCGGCGAGGGTGTGAACGGGGATTTCAAACAGGTTTGCCATGCTGTGAGGGTATATGAGGTTTCCGGGCTTTTCCAGCGCGGGTTTGACGCTGCGAAAACCCGCATATCCCAAAACTCATAAAGATGTCCTAAAGGCCGGAAGGATGCAGAGTATTCAAAATCTCCTGTTATAACGCGGGGCTTGACAGGGTAGTATTTAGATCGATATGGCGATTCAAGACGTACTTTTTGGCAAACCGCTGGCTACCAGCGAAGAGCGTGGCGAGCACATTGGCATTGCCGCTGGAATTCCGATCTTCGGGCTCGACGCCCTGACCTCCGCCGCATACGGCCCCGAAGCGGCGATGACGCTGCTGATTCCACTGGGCGCAGCGCTGGGCACAAGCTATATCGTACCGATCATTTCAGCGATTCTCATCCTGCTGGTGATCGTGTTCTTCAGCTACCGGCAGACCATCGCCGCGTATCCGTCGGGCGGCGGCAGCTACACGGTTGCGTCGGAGAACCTGGGCGAGGGCGCGGGTCTGGTGGCCGCGGCTGCGCTGATGATCGACTACATTCTGACGGCCGCGGTGGGCATCTCGGCCGGCGTCACGGCGTTGACCTCCGCCGTGCCTGCGCTTGCGCCTCACACGCTGCTGCTCTGCCTATTGATCCTGGCAATTCTGGCGACGGTGAATATGCGCGGCGTCAAGGACACGGGCGCGGCGTTCATTCTGCCGACCTTCCTCTTCATCGGCACGCTGCTGATTCTGATCGGCGTCGGCGTCTTCAAAACCTTCGCGGCGCACGGTCATCCTGTTCCCATGGCCGCGATGCCGGGAGAGATTCCGCAGACCGTGAAGACGCTCGGCTGGATCATGCTGCTCAAGGCGTTCTCCAGCGGTTGCGCCGCCATGACGGGCGTCGAGGCCGTCTCGAACGGCGTCATGGCCTTTGGCGAGCCGCGCGCGAAGAAGGCGCAGATCACCCTGACGATCATCGTCATGATCCTGATCGTGCTGCTCTACGGCACGGCATGGCTGGCGCGCAGCTACGGCATCATGGCCATGGAGCCGGAAGATCCGCACTATCAGAGCCTGCTCAGCCTGCTGGTCACGGCGGTCTTCGGACGTGGCTGGTTCTACTACACGACCATGGGCAGTGTGTTGCTGGCGCTGGCGCTCTCGGCCAACACCGCCTTCGCGGACTTTCCGCGTCTGACGCGCGCCATCGCGCTGCACGATTACCTGCCGCACGTCTTCATCCTGCGCGGACGCCGGCTGCTCTTCTCGCATGGCATCTACGCGCTGACTGGCTTCACGGCGCTCATCCTGATCATCTTCGACGGCGTCACCGACAAGCTGATTCCGCTGTACGCGATCGGCGCGTTCCTGGCGTTTACGCTTTCGCAGGCCGGCATGGTGATGCACTGGCATAAAGAAAAGGGGGAACCCGGCCATCCGCACTCCGGCGCGGGCCGCCTTTGGCATATGTTCGTCAACGGCGTGGGCGCGCTGGCGACCGGCATCACGACGTTGGTGGTGCTGGCGTCGAAGTTCATGGCCGGCGCGTGGGTGACGGCGCTGCTGATCCCGACGCTGATCCTGCTGATGCATCTGGTCAAGCGCCACTATACGCGCGTCGCGGGCGAGATGTCGGACCGTTCGCCGCTGAATTTGAATGGGTTGGAGCAGCCGATCGTGGTCATCCCGATGGCGCGCTGGGACCGGATCACGGAGAAGGCGCTGCGCTTCGGCATCCTGCTCTCGCAGGAGATCAAGGTCGTCCACATTCATAGCGAAGAGGGAGAAGAGACCATCGACGAGGTGTGGGAGGAGATGATCATGGGGCCAATCCGCGAAAAGGGAATGGCGGCGCCGGAGCTGGTGACGATCCAGTCCACCTACCGGATGATCATCGGACCGCTGATGGACTACATCCTCGATGTCGAGAAAAAGCACCCCGGCCGCAAGGTCGCCGTGCTGCTGCCGGAGATGGTGGTGCGCCACTGGTGGGAGAATCTGCTGCACAACCAGCGCGTGCAACTGCTGAAGCTGTTCTTGCTGGTGCGCGGCAATCAGCGCATCGTGGTGGTCAATATTCCGTGGTATCTGTAAGAAGCGATGCTTGAAACCCCACTGATGCGGCATGTGGAACGGTCGGGCTTCTACCGGCCATCCTCTCTGATCCACCTGTTTATCGGTGGGTCAGAGTTGCATGGGGCGAAGGTTGGCGCGACGGACGACCTCGACCTCTACGGCGTGTATGTTGCCGAGCCGGAGGATGTGCTGGGACTCGACCCACTGGCCCACTTCGTGTGGTCGACGGCGAGCGACGACCGCCGCAACGGCCCCGACGACGTCGATCTGACGCTCTACTCTCTGCACAAGTGGGCAGCGATGGCGGCCAAGGGCAATGCGACGGCGTTGCACTTCCTGTTTGCGGATGCCACAGCGGTGAGTCTGCCAGTCTGGGGCGGGGTGCAGGATCAGGCGCAGGCGTTTCTGTCGAAGGCCTCCGCGACGCAGTTTCTCGGCTTCGCAGGCAACCAGCTTCGCCGTCTCACCGGGGAGACAGGTCCGGGTAAAAAGGGGACGCGGCCGGAATACGAGTGCGCTTACGGCTATGACACTAAGGCCGCCATGCACTGCCTGCGACTCTACTTCGAGTGCATCGAGCTAATGGAGGCAGGCCGCATCAGCCTGCCGAGACCGGAGATGGAGCTTCTCGTCGAGGTGCGTACGGGTGCGTGGACGATGGAGCGATTTCTGGCCGAGGCAGAGAGCCTGCGACTCAGGGCAGAGGCTTCGGCGCTGGCTTCATCTCTGCCGGACGCAGTGGATCGTCCCGCGATATCAAGGCTACTTGCAGAGGTACACCTCGCATTCTGGCGCGGTGAAGATCGGAGTGCCACCTTATGCCTCTGAGCGACTACTTCTCCCTTACGCGCGTCATCAACCTGGCAGACCGCAAGGACCGGTACGGGGAGATCGAGCAGCAGCTCAAGCTGCTGGGCATGCCGTTTGCGCCGGGTAAGGTCGAGGTCTTCGCGGCTCAGCGGCCTACCGAGGCGGCGGGTTTTCCGGGCATCGGGGTCTATGGCTGCTTTCTCTCGCATCTCGCGATTTTGAAGGATGCGCGCGACCGCGGGGTCGAGAGCGTGCTAGTGATCGAGGATGACCTGGAGGTCGGCGCCGAGGACCGGGCGCGGTTGGTGGAACTGATGGAGCGGTCCAAGGATGCGCGGTGGGGCGTGCTGCATCTTGGGCATATTCAGGAGCTGCCGCCGGTCGATGAGCCGCGGCTGATCCCGTTCGACGGGCCGGTGCAGACGGCGCATCTCTATGCGATTCACCGCGACGTGCTGCCGCCGCTGATCGAGTATCTCGAAGGCTGCCTGGTTCGGCCGCCGGGGGATCCCGTAGGCGGGCCGATGCACTACGACGGCGCGCTGACGATGTTTCGCGCGGCCAATCCGTCGGTCGTGACGCTGATCGCGCAGCCCAGCCTGGGCGGGCAGCGCAGCTCGCGCAGCGATATCACGACGCGTCCGCTGGATAAGGTGCCCGGGGTGAAGCAGGCACTGGCTGTACTGCGGAAGTTGAAGCGGGCGTTGGGTTAGGTTTACGTCCCACCCTTCGCAAAGGCGCGAAGGATGGGGCACCCGAGCATTACTGCCTCTTCGAGCGAACAGCAGATTCTCTTCGGGAATGACAAAAAATCAGGCGAAGGCTTCGGCTAGCAATGTGTAGCTGCGCAGGCGCGCCTCGTGGTCGTGGACGATGGTGTTGACCACCAGCTCGCGCAGGTGCAGCGCCTCGGACATCTTCAACAGTGCGGCCTTCACAACGTCGGGTGTGCCGGCGACGTAGCGCGGGAACTCGCCCGGCTCGGCCTGCTGGGGATAGTTCGGCAGCTCGCGCAGCGCGTCCTCGGGTGAGGCGATGGGGCTGCGGTCGCCCTGGCGGATGCGGAGCTGCAGGAGCTTCACGCTGGAATACAGGCGGTCGGCCTCGGCCTGGGTCTCGGCGCAGATGACGCCGACGGCGGCCATGGACTCGGGCGCGGTGCGGATGTGGTCGCCGAGCGCGCCATTCGGGGTGAACTCGTGCCGGTACTGCTGGAGCGCTGCGCGGGTAGGTTCGGGCGAGAAGAAGTGCGCGAAGGCGTAGGGGAGGCCGAACTCGGCTGCGGTCGAGGCGGACCACATGCTCGACCCGAGCAGCCAGATGTCGGGCGAGCCGGGCATCTCGGGCGAGACCTTGATGCGGCTGAACGGGTGCGCGGCGGGGAACTCGTGGTTGAGGAAGGCCAGCAGCTCGGAGAGCTGGTCGAGGAAGTCGTCCGTCTGCGGCACGTTGCGGTTGCGGCGCAGCGCCGTGGCTTCCACTGGCCCTCCGCCGGGCGCGCGGCCGATGCCCAGATCGACGCGGCCGGGGTAGAGCGCGTGCAGGGTGCGAAAGCTCTCGGCGACCTTCAGCGGGGTGTAGTGCGGCAGCATGATGCCGCCGGAGCCGATGCGAATGGTGCTCGTCTCGCCGCCGATGCGGGCGAGGACGATCTCGGGCGCGGAACAGGCGAGCGTGTCCATGGCATGGTGCTCGGACATCCAGAAGCGATTAAATCCAAGCGATTCAACATGTTGCGCGAGCGAGATGGAGTTGCGCAAAGCCTGCGCGGGCGTGCTGCCGGCGGGCACTGGAGATTGGTCGAGCACGGAGAGGCGAAGTTTGCTCACCGCCATTGGATGTCGGGCGGGCGAGGTTCGACGCAGGCGTTGAAGGAGAGGCTTCTATGCGACCTTTTCAGCACGCCACGTCGGGGAGAGCCTGCGAAGCCGCTCCACCGCGGCTGGGACGAGCGACAGGGCGAAGTCGATCTCCTCTTCGGTCGTCAGCTTCGAGAGCGAGAAGCGGATGCTGGCGCGGGCTCTCGCCGGGCTGAGGCCCATCGCGGTGAGGACGTGCGAGGGCTCGGTCGCGCCGGACTGGCAGGCGCTGCCGCCCGAGACCGATAAGCCCTTCAGGTCGAGCGCGATCACCAGCGCCTCGGCCTCGACGTGGTCGAAGTAGAGGTTGGTGGTGTTGGCGACGCGCTCCGTGCCTGCGCCGTTCACGCCGGATTCGGGAACCTCGCGGAGGATGGTCTGTTCGAGGCGGTCGCGGAGCGCCGTCAATCTTTCGACCCCTTCGGACGCAAGCCACGTCTCGGCCAGCTCGGCGGCTTTGCCCAGGGCTACGATTCCGGGGAGATTCTCGGTGCCGGCGCGGCGCTGGCGCTCGTGCGTGCCGCCGTGGAAGAGCGGGGCCAGACGCACGCTGCGGCGGACGAAGAGGATACCCGTGCCCTGCGGCGCGTACATCTTGTGTCCGGCGATGGAGAGCAGGTCGACGTCCTTCAGCGCGGTCTTCAGGTCGAGCGGCAGCTTGCCCGCGGCCTGCACGGCGTCGGTGTGGAAGAGCGCTTTTGAATGGGCCTTGGTGATCTCGGCCAGTTTTCGGATGGGCTGGATCGTGCCGGTCTCGTTGTTCGCGTAGATGATGCTGACGAGCCGTGTGTTCGGGCGCAGAGCGGCTTCGAGCGCGGCCGGTTCGATCAGTCCGGCGGGCGTGCAGGGCAGGTAGGTGACCTCGACGCCACGCTTTTCGAGCGCCTCGGCGGCGTGCAGGACGGCGTGGTGTTCGGTGGCCGTCGTGACCAGGTGATCGCCGGCAGCGAGCACACCGAAGAGCGCGAGGTTGTCGCTCTCGGTGCCGCCGGAGGTGAAGACGACCTCGGACGAGCGGCAGTGCAGCAGCCGCGCGACCTGCTCGCGGGCTTGGTCGACGGCGGCGCGGGCGCGCTGTCCCTGCTGGTGGATGGAGCTGGCGTTGCCGAACTGTTCGAGGAAGTAGGGGCGCATGGCCTCGAAGACCTCCGGCAGCAGAGGGGTCGTGGCGTTGGCGTCCATGTACACGCGGCGCATGTGTTTAGCTTACGCCTTTGGATTCGCGGTTACACAAACGCAGGTCCTTCGCTGCGCTCGGGATGACAACCGTCTTGCGGGGTCGAATGATGCGCCGTCATTTCGACTTGCTACTCCTTCTGCTTCGGCTTCGCGCGGAGCAGGAACGTAAACGAGAAGCCGGCGGTGTCGATCTTGTTGCGCAGGCTCCGGTTGTAGAAGCCGGAAAGCGTGATGTGCCGCTGGAGCGGGATGTCGAGCGAGGTGCTGAAGCCGTTGTCCTCGGCGGCGCCGGTGTTGGTGGCGGTGGTGACCTTCTTCTTGCCCTTGCCGGTGGTGGAGTAGATGGTGCTGGTGGTGAGGGGCAGCTCCTCGTAGGCCTCGACTTCGAAGCTGAGGTCGTGGGGAAGTTCGAAGCTGCCGCCGGCCTGGAAGTGGGCCAGCGTGCCGACCGAGACGTAGCTCTTGCGCACGCGAGCGCCGATCAGGGCGGAGGAGTCGGCGATGCCCAGCTCGATGTCCGGCGCGAAGATGCCGAACTCGTGCTCGAAGTGATTGTTGAAGTTGTAGGTCACCTGCCCGGCGCCGAGGCCGTAGTTGGTGTTGCCGGAGGGCAGACCCAACGTCGCAGAGCCGTTGTAGTCGAAGAAGTCCGGATGCGCTTCGCCGTGGACGGAGAGCGCGGTATCGCCCAGCACGCCGCGTTTGGTGGCGTAGCCGTAGATCGGCTTGGCCTTGGTGCCGGTGTTGGCGTCGACGTTGATGTAGCCGTAGATGGGCACGCCCACGTCCGCGCTGAAGAATCGGTTGAGCCGGTAGGCGACGTTCGGCGTTAGCACCGAGGACCAGCCGTTGGAGGAGTCGTGCTGGGACGATGTGCCGAGCGAGGCGTTGAAGCCCTTGACCTCGGGTATGATGCCCGCGGGGCCGGAGTCGTTGGTGCTGGCGGAGGCGGTCGTGCTGCCGGCCTCCTGCGTGGCGGGTGTCTGGGCAAAGGCGGGAGCGGCGAGAAGAAGGAAGAGCAAGCCGAGGAACGGCTTCGACGAGAACAAGAGGTGGCTCCTGAAAGAGTGCTGGACCAGCCTACGTCCGAGGGAACGAGGTTGCAAGGGAATTGATTCAAGGCGGCCGGTAGGAATTTTCTGGGAGGAGAAATGGTTGCGGGTGCGGGCGAGAAGCAGGTCCTTCGACTGCGCTGCGCTCCGCTCAGGATGACAAATCCGTGGTCAGAGCCCTACCGGAAGAGATCGTCGGTGGAGATAGGCTCCGGCGGGGCGGGGCGCAGGACGTAGGTCAGGCCGATCGAGACGGTGTCGTCGTGCAGGCGCAGGCTGCGGTTGTAGTAGGTGGCGAAGGTGGTGTGTCCGTCGAACGGAATGTCGAGCGAGGTGGTGAAGCCATTGTCCTCGGTGACGTTGTGGCCGGTGACGACGGTGGTGGTGACGTGGCGCCGCGTGGTGCTGGTGTAGATCTTCTGGTCGCCGATGGGCAGTTGTTCGTAGGCGCTGAGGTCGTAGGAGATGCCGCGCCAGAGCGGCACGCTGGCGCCGATCTGGAAGTGGGCGAGCGGGCCGAGCGAGGTGTAGTTCTTCTGCACCAGCCGGTTGGCCAGGGTGGAGGAGTCGCCGATGCCGAGTTCGAGGCTGGGGGTGACGTGGTTGAAGTTGTGTTCGAAGTGATTGGTGAGGTCGAAGGTGGCGCGTCCGCTGGTCAGGCCGAAGATCTCGTCGCCGGTGGGGGCCGTGGCGGAGACGGTGGCGAGGTAGTCGAGGCCGCGCGGGTTGAACTGGAAGTGGAAGCCGAAGATCATGTCGCCGACATCGCCGCGCAGAGGAATGAGCTGGGCGTCCGGTTTGGGATTGGGGCTGGTGCTCTCGGCCAGGCGGAACATGTAGATGGGAATGGAGATATCGGTCGAGAAGAGGCTGTTGGCGCTGAAGCCGACGGCGGGGGTGAAGATGGTCGACCAGCCGGTGGCGGAGTCGTGGACGCCCGAAAAGGTGACGCCGCCGTTGAAGCCGCGCAGCCAGGTGGGGATGCCGGGGACCTGCGGCACTTCGGAGGCCGGCGTAGCGGCGTCGCTGGCGATGGGCTGCGGCGTATGGGTGGTCGGCGTGGGGGTAAGCTGGGCGTGCGCCTGCGTCGCAGCCGGTACGCACATTGTGGCCGCTATCAATAAGAGAGACCGTAATGTGTAGAGCCGCAACGGTTTCTCCTTCAGGTTCCACGATCATGGCATCTTCAGGGTAGGATTGCCAAGTACCAACGCATGTTATCGGATGCCTGAAACCGCACACCCAGAGAGTGGCGACACGCTGACCACGCCGGCCGGTTCGAAGGCCCGCGCCGCGCGTGCGGTGGGCCACTCGATCCTGACGCGGATCGGCATCATCGTGCTGAATATGGGTACTGGTATTTTGACGGCGCGGATGCTGCATCCCGATGGACGTGGGCAGCAGGCGGCGATGACGCTGTGGCCGCTCTTCCTTGCCAATGCGACCGCGCTGGGCACGCCCAGTTCGATGATCTACCACCTGCGCCGCCGGGCGGGCGCGGCTTGGGAGCCGCTGGTAGCGAGCGGACTGGCAATGGTGACGCTGCTGGGGCTGGTCGCGGCGTTCGTCGGCGCGCTTGTGCTGCCGCACTGGCTGCATGAGTATCCGGCGGACATTGTTCGCTGGGCGCAGCTCTTTTTGCTGACGGCGCCGCTGTGGGCGGTGCAGATCACCGGGCAGTCGGCGCTCGAGGCGCTGGGGCAGTTCTCGCGCTCGAACGTCGTGCAGGTGATGATTCCGGCGACGACCCTGACCGGTTTGCTGACGTTTCTGGCGCTGGGCCGGTTCAATCCCGTCACGGCGGCGTTCTGCTATACGGTCGCGATCGTTCCGACCTCGGCGACGATCGTGGCGATGCTGTGGCGGCGGCGAACGCCGGGCGCGATCGCGCTGCGGTGGGCGGCCTGCCGGACGCTGCTGGGCTACGGCATCCGGTCCGCGCCGCTCGACCTGCTGGGGACGCTCGCGCTCTACCTCGACCAGGTGCTGGTGATCGGTTTGCTGACGCAGGCGGAGATGGGTTCGTACACGGTGGTGCTCAGCCTGTCGCGCGCGCTGCTGCTGTTTCAGGCGTCGGTGGTGATGGTGCTGTTTCCCATGGCGGCGGGCAGGGAGCGCGGGGAGATCGTCGCGATGGTCGGCGAACCGGTGCGGCTGAACACGATTCTGACCGGCGCGGCGGCGTTGACGGCGTGCGTGCTGGGGCCGCTGGCGCTGCGGCTGATGTATGGGGTGCAGTATCTC
The DNA here is from genome assembly GCF_900188085.1 of Granulicella rosea. Classification (GTDB taxonomy): domain Bacteria; phylum Acidobacteriota; class Terriglobia; order Terriglobales; family Acidobacteriaceae; genus Edaphobacter; species Edaphobacter rosea. Next base: position 17,715 of record NZ_FZOU01000006.1, on the reverse strand, counting down.
TCGGCGGTCCCGGCGCTGCGCGTGCTGGTGGCGGAGGTGGTGGTGCAGGGCGCGGTGGTGGTGATGAGCCAGGCGTTCATGGCGGCGGGGCGGCCGGGGATCGTCAGCATTCTGCAGGGCACGGGGTTGGCGCTGGCGGCGCCGCTGATGCTGGTGCTGATTCCGCGCTATGGCGTTACGGGCGCCGCGATGGCGCTGCTGTGCTCCACCTGCGCGCGGTTCGGGTTGATCTATGCGAGCTTTCCGGTGTTCCTCGGCGAGAGGCTGCCGAGGGTGGTTCCGGGAGTCGCGGACGTCAAGACTTTATGGAGGCTGATCCGCAAGCGGATTTAGGATCGGGACAGATGGCGACCATGACAGCGCGACCCACGACTCCACGCAACCCGGCGCCGATCGAGCGGCCGGACGCCGTGCGCAACCAGTGCCGGCTGATGGTCGCGGTCTTCGTCTTTGTCGTGGCCGTGGTCTGGGCGGGTGCGCCGGGCGCACTGCGTTACCTGTATCCGGCGCTGGCGCTGGCGATGGCGGTGCTGCTGTTTGTGCGTTCGCGTGCGAATTACGTCAGCTTCGTCTTCTGGCTTTATTTTCTGAGCCCGTTCCTGCGGCGGCTGGTGGATTGGCGGCTGGGATTCGAGGATGTCAGCCCGTTGCTGCTTGCGCCGGGGCTGGCGACGCTGGTCTCGGTCTACGTGCTGGCGACGCGCGGGCGGACGCTGGCCCGGCCCGGCGCGTTGACCTTCAGTTGCGCGCTGGCTGGCATCTTTTTCGGCACGATCGTCGGCCTTACGCGCTATAGTCCGGTCGATGTCGGCCGCGCGTTCTTCAACTGGGTTCCGCCGATCACCTTCGCCTTCATGCTCTACGAGGAGCGCGAGCGCTTCGCCGTCTACCGCAAGGCGATCGAGACCGCGCTGCTGTGGGGCACGATCGTCATGGGCGTGTATGGCGCGCTGCAGTTCTTCGTCCTGCCGCCGTGGGACCGGAGCTGGATGATCGGGGTCGCCTTCAACGTCTTCGGCGAGCCGGAGCCGATGCGGATGCGCGTCTTCAGCACGATGAACGCGCCTGCGACCTTTGCGACCTACACGATGGCCGGGCTGCTGATGCTCTTCAGTCTGCAGAGCCGCCTGCGCATTCCGGCCGCGGCGCTGGGCTTTGTGGCGCTGGTGCTGACGACCAGCCGCGCGTCGTGGCTGGGCCTGCTGCCGGGGCTGATCTTCCTGGCGTTCCAGATGCCGTTGAAGGTGCGGATGCGCATCTTCGCGGGCATGATCGCCTGCGTATTGCTGGCGGGCGCGTCGATGCTGATTCCGGCGGTGAACGAGATCGTCTCGTCGCGCCTGCGGACGATCTCTTCGCCGACGAGCGACGTCAGCTACCGGGCGCGCATCGTCGGGCACGAGGATGGCTTCGCCCGGCTGTCGGGCGAGCCGTTCGGCGAGGGTCTGGGCAGCATGGACGTCGACCACGCGACGGATGGGCGCGACGACCGGCTGGGTCCGCACGACAGCACGGTGCTGGAGCTGCTCTACTCGCTCGGCCTGCCGGGCACAGCGATGTACCTGCTCGGACTGGCGCTGGGTGTCGCGCGGGTGGTGCGGGTGGGTCTGCGAACGCCGTTCGCCGTGGCGATGGCGGCCATCTTCATCTCCTACTGCTCGGAGGTTCTGCTGAACAGCATCTTTCTGGGCGTGCTGGGATTCATGGTGTGGACTGCGGTGGGAATGTCGCTGGCCGAGGCTGAGCGGCAGACTCCAGGGCTCGGGGTTTAGGGCTCAGCAAGCGCGGCGGTGTAGACTTCCGCAAGTGATGACACCCGAGAGCCTTGCAGCGTTTGTGATCGCGGTCAGCTTCGCGGCTGGGCTGAATGTTTACGCCACGGTGCTGACGCTGGGCCTTCTGGCGCGGCTGCACTGGGTTGCGCTGCCGTCGGGGCTGGATGCGGTCGGTCATACGTGGGTGCTGGCGGCTGCTGCGGCGCTGTTTGCGGTGGAGTTCTTCGCGGACAAGATTCCGGCGTTCGATCTGGTCTGGAACGCGGCACACACCTTTGTCCGGCTGCCGGTGGCGGCGTTGCTGGCGTATGGCGCGACGACGCACCTGCCGCCGGAGATGCATCTGCTGGCGACGGTGCTCGGAACGGCGATTGCGACCGCCGCGCACGGCTCGAAGATCGTGGCGCGGGCCGCAGTGACGCCGAGCCCGGAGCCGATTTCGAATATCGCGCTTAGTTCGGCGGAGGATGTGGCGGCGGTTGGGCTTACGTGGACAGCCACGCATCATCCCTACGTTGGCGCGGGTGTGGCTTCGGGGCTGATGGTGGCGTGCGTGTTTGCGGGGTGGCTGGGATTTCGATTCATCCAGCGGGGCTGGCAGCGGCTTCGCGGATCGCGTTCGCTGGAAGCGAGACGGTGATCAACTACCGTCTCGCTTCCTTGGTTCTTAGTGCGCGCTGGGTGTAGCCAGCCCATTCAGCTTCGTCAGAATCTCCTGCGTCAGCGTGAGCGACGCAGCCGAGAGGTTCTCGCGCAGGTGCCCGACCGAAGACGTCCCCGGAATGAGCAGGATGTTCGGCGAGCGCTGTAGCAGCCATGCGAGCGCCACGGCCATAGGGGTGGTGTGGAGTTCGGCGGCTGCGTCGTCGAGGATCGACGACTGCAGCGGCGTGAAGCCGCCGAGCGGGAAGAAGGGCACATAGGCGATGCCGTCCTTCGCGAGGCTGTCGATCAGCGCGTCGTCCTCGCGGTGGGCGACGTTGTAGAGGTTCTGCACGCAGACGATTTTGCAGATGCTGCCTGCGTCGGCGACCTGTTTCGCGGTGACGTTGCTCAGGCCGATGTGCTTGACCAGGCCCTGCTGCTGCAGGCCGGCCAGCACGGTCAATGGCTCTTCGAGCGAACCTTCGGCCGGTCCGTGGATGCCGTGCATACTGCGCAGGTTGACCACATCCAGCGCTTCGAGGCCGAGGTTGCGCAGGTTGTCGTGGACGGCCTGGGTGAGCGCCTCGGGCGAGAAGGCCGGGTTCCACGATGCATCCGCGCCGCGACGTGCGCCGATTTTGGTGACGATGGTGAGATTGTCGGGATAGGGATGAAGCGCCTGTTTGATGATCTGGTTGGTAATGTGCGGGCCGTAGAAATCGCTGGTGTCGATGTGGTCGACGCCGCTGGCGATGGCCTCGCGCAGGACGGCGAGCGCCGCGTCCGGGTCTTTCGGCGGGCCGAAGACGCCCTTGCCTGCAAGCTGCATGGCGCCGTAGCCCATGCGTTTGACGGTGATGCCGGTTCCGGGAAAGGTGAAGTTGCCGCCGAGGTTCTGTGTAGTCATGAGATCTCTCCTGTGAGCTTCTACAGGTTAGATGAAGGAAGCTTCAGGTTCGAAGTTCGCATTTCCCGCAGGCGGCATTTCTCGCGGGGATCGGCGAAAAAATGCTGATTTCTGATGGATTGATCGCTGCGAATGGAGATTTTCAGCAAGTTGCTTCAGGTTTGATCCGCGAGCTTCAGATCTTCGTGAGCTGACAGCTATCAGCTCTTTAGCTGTCAGCTCAAGGCCTAAAGCCGTTTGCGGATGGTGCGGCGGACCGTCTCGGCGACGACGCCGAAGACGACGTGGCTGGCGATCTCGCTGTACTTTTCGCGGGTGGTCTGCTCCTCGGGCGGCGCGGAGAGGCCGAGTGCCGGCAGTGCGCTGCCGTGGGTCAGGGCAGAGAGCGTCATGCCGAAGGTAGCGCCGTCGCGGGCCGTGGCGGCGGGGTAGAACTCGGCGAGCGCGCCGTAGGCGGCGCCGGTCGCGGCGCCGAAGCTCCAGTGGATGCCCTCGGCGACTACGGTCTTGGTGTTGGGCGAGAGGTCGTGGCCGGCGATCTTCTCGGCGAGCACCTCGGGCGGCTCGGGTTCGCCGTGGGTGCGTGGCGGAAAGACCCGTTCGGCGAGCGATTTGGCGGCAGTGGCGACGAGTCCGGCGATCAGTCCCGCGGCGATGCCCTTGGCGAGCGAGCGGCCGCTCAGACCTGCAGCGGGAGCTGTCGGGGTGGTGACTTTCTTTTCTACGAATTTGAGTAGTGCGTCTTGCATATCTGTGGTCCTTCCGGTTCTCTGGCTTCGATGCGAGTTTCCGTCTGGACGGTTAGCCAATATAGGCGCTTGCTTCGGTCGAGTCCGAGCCTTCGCCGATCTTCGCGGCGCGCAGGATGAGCGTGAGGACGACGGCCACCGCAAGATTCAGCAGCAGCGCGGGCACGGCGGCGTACATGGGGTAGACCTGTCCGGCGAAGTGGATGGGGTAGACGGAGCTCTTGAGGCTCAGCGAGACGGCCATGGCGGTGCCGGTGTACATGCCGGCGGCCCAACCGGCGAGCAAGGCCCAGGGGTTGAACCAGCGGGTGAACGTGCCGCAGACGACCGAGGGGAACATCTGGCCGATCCAGATGCCGCCCAGAAGCTGCATCTCGATCGCGTAGGGCGCGGGCAGTTTCAGGACGAAGACCAGCGCGCCGAACTTGATGAAGAGCGAGACGAGCTTGGCCATGCTGGACTCCTGCCGGGGCAGCATGGGCTTGCCCGTGAACTCGCCCCACAGGTTGCGGGTGAAGAGGTTCGAGGCGGCGATGGACATGATCGCCGCCGGGACCAGCGCGCCGACCGCGATGGCCGCGAGGCAGAAGCCGGCGAACCACTCCGGGAACATCTTGAGGAAGAGCAGCGGGACGGAGGCGCTTGTGTCCTTGGTCGCAACTCCCGCTGCCAGAGCGACATAGCCCAGCAGGGCGATCAGGCCGAGCAGAAAGCTGTAAGCGGGCAGCATGGCGGCGTTGCGGCGGACGGCGTTGGCCGAACCCGCGCTGAGCACGGCGGTCGCGGTATGCGGGTAGAGCATCAGCGCGATGGCGGAGCCGATGGCGAGCGTCGCATAGGGAAGCTGCTGGCCCTGCTTCAGGTGGATGGTGCCCGGCGGAGTGTGGGTCGCGAGCGCCTGGTTGGCCAGCTCGAAGACGTGGGCGTAGCCGCCGAGTTTGTACGGGATGTAGATGAGCGCGACGAGGACCATCACGTAGAGCATGATGTCCTTGACGATGGCGATGACGGCGGGCGCGCGCAGGCCGCTGGAGTAGGTGTAGGCGGCGAGGATGATAAAGGCGGCAGCCAGCGGCCACTCCCCATGGACGCCGAGGGCGGCGATGACGACCTTCATCCCAACGAGCTGCAGGGCGATATAGGGCATCAGGGCCAGAATGCCGGTGAGGGCGATGGCGACGGTGAGCCAGCGATTGCCGTAGCGTCCGCGGACGAAGTCGGCGAAGGTGATGTAGCCGTGGCGCTGGCAGACGTTCCAAAGGCGCGGCAACACGAGCATCATGTATGGGTAAGCGATGATCGCGTAGGGCACGGCGAAGAAGCCCATCGCGCCGGCGCCGTAGAGCGCGGCTGGTACGGCGATGACGGTGTACGCGGTGTAGAGGTCGCCGCCGATGAGGAACCAGGTGATCCAGGTGCCGAAGCTGCGGCCGGCGAGACCCCACTCTTCGAGCGTATGCATGCCGGCCATCGGGCGGCGCCAGCGCGCGGCCCAGAAGCCGGCGGCGGTGACAAAGAGAAAGATGGCGCAGAAAACGAGGAGTGCGGTGGTGTGCAAGTTGGTGTCCGCCGTATACCGTTTTGTGGAGTCATCGGTATGTTAGCGCATACCCTGCATCGATCGAACACAGATCATGCAGCCTTACAAACCGGTGAGTGCTGTGCGCACTTCTATCGACTGCAATCTGAAGTTGTCGGTGAAGTGAAAGGTAAACAGAAGAGTTTTTCTAACCAGAAAATTGCTGCCCTTTACATCGGTAACTCTTGCGTAAGCAACACCCGAGGCAGAATCAAAGCTGTGCTCGATTCCGTGCTTTGTCAGCACGGCGTCCACCGTGGCAATTGGACTGTCGGCTGGCAATTCGTTACGGATCGCTCTCTCGCAATCTGCCGCGTCTATGCGGCGCGTATCGCGGAAACCTTCGAAGACAGATATTCCTATCGCAGGCAAAAGCAGGAGGACGCCTGCGCAGATCGCCGAGAAAATCAGAGTCTTCCGCGTTCGAGTCATCGTGGAGCCTCTCGATCATGGGCAAACCTACTTCAGCCCGGCGCCGCCCTCTTGCCACTCGTAGACGACGACGCCGATGTCGGAGAGGTTCTTGATGGCGGTCTCCATGTTGCGGCGCACCTCGGGCCGGGCGCTGGGCGGGATGTCGTGCGCCTCTTCGATGGCGACGACGCGTCCGTAGGGCCAGGCGGTCTGGGGGATGGCGTTCATCGCGGCGGCGAGGTCGCTGGTGCGTACGTTCAGGTCTTGGCGGCGGGCGCCGACGGGGCGCAGCAGGCCACCCTGGCCGAGGTCGCTGGTGTTGGCGTCGGCGAGCGTGACGTGCAGGGTGACCATGCGGCCCTGGATGGTCAGGTAGGGGTTCTCCCAGCTCGTGAGCGACTTGACGGCGAGGTAGCGGGTCTTCGACGGCGGTGGAATGTGGTCCATCTCCTGGCGCACCTCGTTCAACTGCGCGGGGCTCATGGACATGAAGCCGCCGGAGGCTGCGCCGGCGGAGACGTTCGTACAGCCGGTGAGCGCGGAGAGCAGGAGGGTGGGGAGAAGAAGGATGGCGGGTTTCACAGTTCTTAGGATATCAAGAGAAGCGTGAAATTCCTCGGAGTGTGAGAGTCGGGGATGGGTGGAGGAAAGACAAAAGCAGATTCCCTTCGGGAATGACAAACAAAGAGAGGCAATGACCGGCAGCCTAACGGCCGACCCAGACCGGTTTGCGCTTTTCGAGGAAGGCGGCTGTGCCTTCGCGTTTGTCGTCCGTGCCGCAGAGGCGGCCGAAGATCTCCGCTTCGAGAGCGAGGGCATCGAGGAGCGGTCGTTCGGCGCCGAAGCGGACGGCTTCGATGCAGGCGGCGACGGCCAGCGGCGCCTGCGCGGCGATGGCGGCTGCGAGCGTCTGGGCGCGGGGCAGCAGCTCGGCGGCTGGCAGCACCTCGTCGACCAGGCCGAGCCGCAGGGCTTCGGCGGCGGTGATCATCTCGCCGGTGAGCATCATCTTCAGTGCGGCGGAGTGGCCGATGAGCCGCGGCAGAAGCTGGCTGCCGCCCCATCCGGGCAGCACGCCGAGCTTGATCTCGGGCTGGCCTAGCTTTGCGGTGTCGGCTGCGAGCCGGAGGGTGCAGGCGAGCGCCAGCTCGCAGCCGCCGCCGAGCGCGAAGCCGTTGATGGCGGCGATGACGGGCTTGGTGGAGGTGTGGATCTCGCGAAAGATGCTCTGCACGCGGCGGGCGAGCTGTTCGCCGGAGCTGGCGTCGGTTTGGGCGAGCTCGCGGATGTCCGCGCCGGCGGCGAAGGCCTTTTCACCCGCGCCGGTGATGACGATGACGCGGACCTCGGGATCGAGAATGAAGCCGGTGAAGAGCTCGGAGAGTTCGCCGAGAAGTTGCGCGTTCAGGGCGTTGAGCGACTGCGGGCGGTTCAGGGTGATGGTGGCTACGTTCGCCTCCACTTGGTGGAGCAGGGTTTCGCAGGGCATGCTTGCCTCGTTTGGGTGTGGCGGCGATGCGGACAAAATACAGGGGTCCTTCACTACGTTCAGGATGACGGAACGATGTGGCGGGTCGAGCAAACTGCGTGACGCTTTCAGACGATACAATAGAGAGCTATGGTCAAGGGAATCACGTTCGTGCAGGCGGTTGGGCCGTCTGAAGAGTTTACGCGGTTGAGCGGTCTCCTGGGCGCTTTGGGGTTCGAGCCGGGCAAGGGTTGGCAGGATGACGAAGGCCGGGGCGCGGCGTTTCTCGCGCCGGTCGGCAACCTGGAGCTGGTGACGGGCCGCGCGCCGGCGGTTCCGCCGCTGCTGGTCGAGGTGACGCAGTTGGACCATGTCCACGCGGCGGTCGAGAGCTGGATCAAGGAAAGTTTTCCGGCGGAGCAGGCTTCGAGCCGTCTTTCGGCGGTCGAGGGCACGCACTGGAACTCGCGGCTGTTCACGGTGGAGCTGTCTCCGGCGCTGAAGGTTGGGTTCTGGCAGTCGGAGAATCCGCTGCATGGGCAGGTCGCGGCGATCGAGGGCGATCTTTCCGCCGTCGGGATGCGGTTCGCGGTAGTGACGACGCGCTGGAACACCGTGATCACGGACCGTCTGCTGCAGGGCTCGCTCGATTGCCTGAAGCGCAGCGGCGCGGCTTCGGCCGATATCGAGGTGGTCCGGGTGCCGGGCGCGTGGGAGGTTCCAAACGCCGCGCGCACGCTGGCGGAGTCGGGCCGGTTCGACGCGATCGTGACGCTGGGCTGCCTGTTGCGTGGCGAGACGGCGCACTATGAGGCGATTTATAACGAGGTCGCGCGTGGCATTGGGCAGTCGCAGCAGGAGACCGGCGTGCCGCATGCCTTCGGCGTGCTGACGTGCGAGACGCTCGAACAGGCGCTGGACCGGGCTGGGCTGAAGGCCGGCAACAAGGGATTTGAGGCCGCAAGCGCGGCCATCGAGATGGTCTCGATCAAGAGAAAGATAGCGGTGAAAATTTAATTATGGGTACTCGCCGCAAATCGCGTGAGTTGACGATGCAGATGTTGTTTCAGGGTGACCTTGGCAAGCAGACGCCGGTGGAGGTGCAGAAGCTGTTCTGGGCCTCGCGCGACGATGTGGACGAGGAGACGCGCGGGTTTGCCGAGGATCTTTATCGCGTGGCGACGAGCCGGCAGGTGGAGATCGACGCGCTCATCGAAAAGCACGCCAAGAACTGGCGGCTGGAGCGGATGCCGGTAGTGGACCGCAACCTGCTGCGCGCGGCGGTGGCGGAGATGATCGGTTTCCCGAAGACGCCGTCGCCGGTGATCATCAACGAAAGCCTGGAGGTCGCGAAGCGGTATGCGGCGCCGGAGTCGATTCAGTTTCTGAACGGCGTGCTGGATGCGATTGCGCAGGAGCAGTTGAAGCAAAGGCTTGGGTAAGGGTTCAGGCAGTGGAAGGCAAAAGCAGATCCTCTACGAGGATGACAAACAGACAAAGCAAAGGCTCTCCGCGATGGAGAGCCTTTGCTTTTGCTTTCTATACCCTGAACCCTGCGCCTGCACCCTTAGTTGGTGGACTTGCGTGGGCGCTGTACCAGCAGATTCGGCGTGGCGTAGCCGGTTCCAGTCAGCGGGGTCAGGAGGGGGTTGATGGTTTTGCTGTCGGTAAAGCCGGCCGCGCCGCGGGTGAGCAGGTGGACCAGGTTGTCGCCGGTGGTTCCGAGGTAGAGGGTCTGGTCGTCTGCCGCGAGTACGCCGGCGACCGGCGCGATCGGAGCCGCCGAGCCGGTGGTCGTGGCAAGCGGCACATCCGTCAGTGTGGAGGTCGCGAGCGTATACTGCGGCACAACCGCGCCCGCTCCCGTGTAGGTGACGAAGCCGAAGGCCGAGTCCGAAGTTGCCAGCACGCCGGTAATGGAGGTAGCCGTGGCGCCCAGTGCAACCGGATTGTTCGGAGCGGTCGTGAAGGTCTGGTTCGTCAGCAGGTTGAGGGGGCATGAGTTGGCGGGCAAACCGGACGACGGAACGGTCACGACAAGGTCGTTGAAGTTGCCGGTCGTCGCGCTGGCGCCGAGGATGTGCTTGCCATCGTTCGTGGCGGCGATGCGGTCGGTGACGACGGGCGTGGTGCTCGCCTGCGGGTAGAAGGTGTTGGTGGTGGTCTGCTGGCCGTTTGCGCCGGTGACCGTCGTGTACAAGGGGCAGTTGGTGCGCGCGGTGGTCGTGCTGCCGGCGAAGTACGCGCCCTGGCTGGGCACGGTGACGGCGACGTCGACCGAGCTGTCGGTGAAGGTCCGCCAGCCGAGGAAGGCGGAGTGGACGAGCAACTGACCGGTGGAGGTCGTGATGTAGACGGTGTTGCTGTCCGGCGTCCACTGGGCGCGGGTGCCGACGCCGCCGATCTCGGTCGAGACCGAGCCGGACGAGCCGTAAAGGTAGGTCAGATTATGTACGGGATCGGCGATGACGACGGTGCTGCTATCGGGCGATACGGAGAGCACCTTGCCCGGGACGGTGTTGTTTTCACTCGCCAGGGTCGAGGTCGAGGCGTTGAAGACCATCAGCTCGGTCGTCGTACCCATGTAGATGGTCGAAAGATCCTGGCTGATCACCATGGAGTTCGGCGCGTAGGGCAGGCGCACGGGCGAACCCAGCAGGTTGGTCGTGAAGTCGACCGGAACAATGTACTGCGAACCCGTGCTGGCGATGTAGAGCACCGTGCTGTTCGTGCCGGGCGAGGTGATCTTGACGCTGTTCGAGGTGACCGTCTTTCCGGTGCCGAAGAGGCTGATCTGATTGAAAGGCGAGGTGTTGCAGCTCGGCGGCTGGCAGATGGCGGTGATCGACGCCGAACCGGGGAAGGTGGGGGTGATGGCCACGGCGCCGGCGATGGTGGTCGGCGTGGTGGAGACATACTCGAGCGTGAGGTTGGTCAGCGGCGCGCCGAGCGTGTCGACGACGGTAGCCTGCAGGTTCTCGGTCGTGTTCTGGTTGATGCTGGCCGAGGTGGTGGTGGTGCCGGCGATCGCAAGTGAGATGGACGCGGGCGGGCAGACCGAGTAGAGACCGGCCGAGCTGGACGACTGCGAGGTGTTCGCATTGATGATCGTCGTGCCGGGCTGGAGCGCGGTGGCGACGCCGGCCTGGGTGACGGTCGCGATGGTCGAGGTCTGGGGCGAGAAGGTCAGCGGGCCGACCAGGCAGCTGATGTTGTTCGAAGCGATCGTGGGGTCGGTGCCCTGATAGACGCGCGCCGCGAGCTGCGACTGGTTGCCCTGCGAGACGCAGGCATTGCCGAGATAGAACGCCGGCGTGGGATTCGTGGGAACGGCGGCGGTGGAGCAACCGTTCGAGGTCGTCGCATCGAGCACGCAGTTGCTGGCCGGATCGGTGACGCAGTTCGACGAGGGTGCGCCCAGAACGATGCTGGTGACGATGGGGTGGACGTAGACCGCGATGGGGTTCGAGGTGACGCCGTCGGCGCTGGCCGTGACGTACGCCGTACCCACTTTGCCGGTGATGTTGCAGGTGGTGTAGTCCGCGACGCCTGCGCCGGAGTTCTTGTTCCAGGTTCCGCCGCAGAGCGCGCCCGTGGTGGGGTTCACGTCGAGCAGGGTCAGGGTGCTGTCGCTGGAGCCGTACTTGTAGTTGCTGATGCTGACGCTGTTGCCCTTACAGTCGGTCGCCGACGGCGAACTGACCTGCCCGATGGCGCCCTCGTTGAGCGAGATGCCGGTCAGTCGCGGCTGCAAGGTCAGGGTCGTGGCCTGGCCGACGACGACACCGGAGTCGCTTCCGTTGCAGTACGTGGTGACGGTCTTTTTCGCACAGCCCGAGATCGAGACACCGAAAGGAATCGTGAAGAACAACAGAACGGCTAACGTGATAAAACGACGCATCGAACCTCCCCGTTTCACCGCGAATCGCGTTACCCCTGGGTAGGTCTGGGCAGGAATCCGGCAGAAACGGTCATACCTTCTAAAAATCGTAGCTTTCGCAACCTTGAGTCTAAAAGTTCGCGGTGGCATAAGCAAATAAAGACAGGGAATAGGGAATGGGGCTACGGGACGATCGGCCCAACACCGCATCTGTGGGACTGTCCAAAACGGCAAAAGGGAAGCGAAATCGTCCGATTTCGCCTCCCTTTTGTCGTTCCCTCGACTCTGCTGCCCTATTCCCTGCTCTTCGGCATCTCGCGTTCGAACCAGTCCACGATGCGCTCGTTGCGATCCTGAACGTGGGCGGGATCGACGAATCCGTGGCCCTCGTTCGGGTAGATGACGAGCTGGGTTTTGACGCCTTCGGCGCGCAGGGCGTGCCAGAACTCGAACGACTGCGGCGCGGGACACTCGCCGTCACGGTCGCCGACGAGCACGAGCGTGGGCGTCTTCGCATTGTGGATGTAGCTGATTGCGGAGGACTTGGCGTAAACCGCCGGATCGTCGTAGACGGTCTTGCCGAAGAACGGCAGCATCCACTGGTCGATGGAGTTTTCGCCGTAGTAGCTCTGCCAGTTGGCGATGCCGGCTCCGGCGACCGCCGCCTTGAAGCGGTTGGTCTGGGTGACGGCGAACATGGTCATGAAGCCGCCGTAGCTCCAGCCGGTCAGGCCTTCGCGGTTCTTGTCGACCGAAACCTTCTTCTCGATGACGTCCATGCCGGCGAGGATGTCGCGCAGATCGCCATAGCCGAAGTCCTTGATGTTGGCCTGGGTGAACCTCTCCCCCTGGCCGTAGCTGCCGCGCGGGTTCGGCGAGAAGACGAAGTAGCCGAGCGCGGAGTAGAGCGCGCCGCCGCCGGCCCAGGTGCTGCCGATCGACGCCGAAGGGCCGCCGTGGACGCTGACGATCATGGGGTACTTCTTCTTCGCGTCGTAGTTGACCGGGTACATCAGCCAGCCCTGGACGTGGAAGCCCTCATTCTCCCACTCGATGGATTCGGACTTGCCCCAGGTGGGCTTCAGCCCGTCGTTGAGGTGGGTGAGCTGCTTCAGTCCGTTGAGCGGGCCGGCGAAGACCTCGGGGGCCTGGTTGAAGCCGCTCTCGATGAGCGCGAGGTTTGGGCCGTTCTTGGCGCCGGAGATGGCGCCCTTGATGCCGCCGGAGCGGACGGACTGGTCGAAGGTCTGGCTGAAGGCCGGGTCTTCGGCTTTGGTGTCGATGTTGTAGAGGAAGAGATGGTTCTTGCCGCGGACGTCCTCGTTGATGCCAAGGGTGTGGACGTCCTCCCAGGCGAACCAGACCGGGGTGGCGGGGCGGTTGGGGGTGAGATTCTTCGGTTCGGCGTGGCCGCTCGCTGGGATGAGGTAGATGTCGCCGCCTGTAGAGCCCTGGTCGGACATGAGGCCGCCGATGAAGGCGATGGATTTGCCGTCGGGCGAGAAGCGGGGAACGGCGAGTTGCAGGCCGTGCATGGGGCCGGGTGTGGTGTTGGGGTCGAAGACCGACTTCGGCTGCGCGCCGGCGACCGCGGGCTGGGTATAGAGCTGCGCGATCCACCAGGTGTTCTCGCCAGGAGGCGCGGCGGCTGTATAGACGATGGACTTCGAGTCGGGCGACCAGCCGAATTCATAGCAGTGGAGCGTCGCGGGGGTGACCTGCGTCAGCTTGCCGTCCGCGACGCTGACGGTGGCGATGCGCTGGATCTCGACGCCATCCTCGCCGACGACGCCGGACCACGGCTTCATCGCGGCGAGCGCGCCGGCGTTGCGGCTGGCGTTCTCGACGAAGAGGAAGGCGAGCGACTTGCCGTCGGGCGACCAGGCGACATCCTGAAAGAGGCCGGAGAGGTGGGTGAGCTGCTTCGACTCACCGCTGGCTTTGTTCCAGAGGAAGATCTGTTCCTGTCCGGGCTTCTCCTCTTTACTGGTGCAGGTGGAGGTGTAGGCGAGCCATACGCCGTCGGGCGACCAGATGGGCTCGGCGTTGGCGCAGGCGGTCGCGCCGCTGGGGGTGACGATCTTCTCCTTGGCCGGGTCGGGGTTGGCGACGGAGGTGAGATGAATCTGCGTCCCTTCGGCAGCACGCGCGGTCCAGGCGACCGTGGCGCCGTCGGGCGAGATGGCAGCCCAACTGGGCGACTTCACCTTGCGCATGGCGGCGGAGATGCCGGCGATGCGCGGGTCCGGATGGGCCAGCGGCGTCATGGGGGCGGGGTTGCCGGACTGGGCCTGCCCGGCGATGCAGGCAAAGGCGAGCGTGATGGAGGCGGCGGCGCGGAAGGTCGCGGAAAAAGTCATGTGGCCAGATTACATGGGGCGCTCGCGGTTGGGTTGCACCAAAAGTGGTGAAGAGGTATGAATTTGCTGAGAGTTTCTTGACTCTCACCTGCTTTCTTGGTATTTTCAGAAGGTTGGAATGCAGCATTGAAACCTCTCCTGCCGAATATCGCTCAATCCGAGGGATTCGTTCGTTTGGAGACGGCAAGCTGCGCTACACTTAGAAGTAGAGATTTCGTATCACGTTGCGGGCTTCTCGGAATGAATTGACTTCGAGCGGCGGAATCCGCAAACCCTTCGCAAACGCGACTGCGCCACCCTTCACCCGAATGGGCTATGCGGTCGGGAACAGCGAAACGGAGCCGGCTGGGCCTTCTGCTGAAAAGCGAATGACCTGGAGTTCGGTCACCGTCGACTGTATTTCGTCTGAATGTGTTTCACAGACGTACAGCTTGGGAAAAACTTTGTATGAGGCGCTCCAGCGTCCTCACTTTTTGGCGTGTACGCGTATCGCGCATGTGTCCAGAAGGCAAAGTGGCCCCAGGTTTTGCGCCTGAAGGTTTTTGAGCGCAACACCCCTGCCCCGGGGAGATCGGGGTGGGATTTCAAGGAGTTCGAGTGCCTACGTTCCATCAGCTCGTCAAGCAGGGCCGCACGCCCACACGTTACAAGACTGCCAGCCCCGCGCTCCAGGGTTCTCCCCAGCGCCGTGGCGTCTGCACCCGCGTCTACACACAGACCCCCAAGAAGCCGAACTCGGCTCTCCGCAAGGTTGCGCGTGTTCGCCTCACCAATGGGATCGAAGTCACGACCTACATCCCGGGTATCGGCCACAATCTGCAGGAGCACTCGATCGTGCTGATCCGCGGCGGCCGTGTGAAGGATCTGCCGGGTGTGCGTTACCACGTCGTTCGTGGAACGCTGGACTCGGTTGGCGTCGCCAAGCGGATGCAGAGCCGTTCCAAGTACGGAGCGAAGCGTCCGAAGGCCGGTGCGGCCGCATCTGGCAAGAAGTAGTTTTGTGGCCTGCGCCTCGGTTTCGAGTGCGCAGGCTGAGCAATTTAGGTTCAGCGGCTTGAGATGTCTACGGCCCTGAAGGAAGACGAGCCCGAAGAGGGCAAGAAGGATTTTGCAAAGTGCCTAGAAAAGGTTATATCGCGAAGCGTGAAGTTGCCCCGGATCCGGTGTACAACTCCACCCTGGTAACGAAGTTCGTGAACAGCATGATGTGGGGCGGCAAGAAGTCGACCGCGCAGGGCATCTTCTACACCGCCATGACCAACCTGGAGCAGAAGGGTGGCGACGAGGCTCTGAAGCTGTTCAAGAAGGCGATCGAAAACTGCAAGCCGCTTCTGGAAGTGAAGTCCCGCCGCGTCGGCGGAGCCAACTACCAGGTGCCGATCGAAGTCCTGCCCGAGCGTCGCACGTCGCTCGCCATTCGCTGGCTCGTGACCTACGGTCGCGCCCGTGGCGAGAAGGGCATGGTCGACAAGCTCACCGCGGAGCTGCTCGATGCCGCCAACGGCCGCGGCGCCGCGATGAAGAAGAAGGAAGACGTCCACCGTATGGCCGAGGCCAACAAGGCCTTCGCGCACTACCGCTGGTAGTTTGCACGGAATAGGGCTCAGGGCTGGGAACTGAAAAGTTCGCCCTGAGCCCGCAAGTTTGGGTGAAGGTTTACCGCAGGCAGAGCCTGCAGAGAAGAGATACACAGTGGCACGCACTATACCTCTCAATCGTTGCCGGAACATCGGAATCATGGCGCACATCGACGCCGGTAAGACAACGACGACCGAGCGCATCCTCTTCTATACGGGCATCACGCACCGTATCGGCGAGGTGCACGAGGGCACTGCGACCATGGACTGGATGGAGCAGGAGCAGGAGCGCGGCATCACGATTACCTCGGCCGCGACGACCTGCACCTGGAAGAACATCCGCATCAACATCATCGATACCCCCGGCCACGTGGACTTCACCGCGGAAGTCGAGCGTTCGCTGCGCGTGCTCGACGGCGCCGTCGCCTGCTTCGACGCGGTTGCCGGTGTGCAGCCCCAGTCGGAGACGGTGTGGCGCCAGGCCGACAAGTACAAGGTTCCGCGCGTCTGCTTCATCAACAAGATGGATAAGGCCGGCGCTGACGCCGTGTACGCGACCTCGACCATCGTCGACCGTCTCGGCGCGCGCGCTGTGCCGATCAATATTCAGATCGGCGCCGAGGCGAAGTTTCTGGGCGTGATCGACCTCGTCCAGATGAAGGCCATTCTGTGGCACGACGAGACGATGGGCGCCGAGTACTCGGTCGAAGAGATTCCCGAGGCGTTGCTCGAGACCGCCAAGAAGGCTCGCGCGTACCTGATCGAGGCAGTTGCCGACTCCGACGACGAGATTATGAACATGTACCTCGAGGGCGAGGAGCCCAGCGAGGCGCAGCTCAAGGCCGGCATTCGCAAGGCGACCATCGCGATGAACATCTTCCCGGTGCTCTGCGGTTCGTCGTTCAAGAATAAGGGTGTGCAGACGCTGCTCGATGCGGTCGTCGACTACCTGCCGAGCCCGCTGGACATTCCTCCCATGGTCGGCCACAATCCCGACAACATGGAAGAGGAGATCATCCGGACCCCCGAAGACTCGCAGCCTCTGTCGGCTCTCGGCTTCAAGATCATGACGGACCCGTTCGTCGGTCAGTTGATCTTCATCCGCGTGTATTCGGGCGTGCTGAAGACCGGCGACTCGGTGTTGAATCCGCGTACGCGCAAAACCGAGCGTATCGGCCGTCTGCTGAAGATGCACGCCAACAAGCGTGAAGAGATTACGGAGGTTCTGGCGGGCGATATCTGCGCCGCCGTAGGCCTCAAGAACCTCATCACCGGCGACACGATCTGCAACGAGAAGAACCCGGTTGTGCTCGAGTCGATCGACTTCCCGAAGCCAGTGATCGAGGTTGCGGTGGAGCCGAAGACCAAGGCCGACCAGGAGAAGATGGGCATGGCCCTCGCCAAGCTGGCGCAGGAAGATCCCACCTTCAACGTGCGCACGGACATCGATTCGGGCCAGACGATCATCGCCGGAATGGGCGAGCTTCACCTGGAGATCATCGTCGACCGCATGATGCGCGAGTACAAGGTCGAGGCGAACGTCGGTAAGCCGCAGGTGAACTACCGCGAGACGATCCGTGGCGCTGGCGAGGCCGAGGGCAAGTACATCCGTCAGACCGGTGGTTCGGGTAACTACGGACACGCGAAGATTCGCATCTCGCCGAACGAGCCGGGCAAGGGATACGAGTTCTCGAACGACACCAAGGGCGGCACGATTCCCAAGGAGTACATCAAGCCGATCGACCAGGGTATCCAGGAAGCCATGCAGGGCGGCGTTCTGGCCGGCTACGAGATGGTCGATATCAAGGTCTCGCTCTACGACGGCAGCTACCACGACGTCGACTCGAACGAAATGGCGTTCAAGATC
The DNA here is from genome assembly GCF_900188085.1 of Granulicella rosea. GTDB lineage: Bacteria > Acidobacteriota > Terriglobia > Terriglobales > Acidobacteriaceae > Edaphobacter > Edaphobacter rosea. The sequence continues at coordinate 494 of NZ_FZOU01000006.1, read as the reverse complement.
GCCGGTTCGATGGCGTTCAAGGAAGCGGCCCGCAAGGCGAAGCCGGTTCTGCTGGAGCCTGTGATGGCAGTCGAAGTGACCGTTCCCGAGGACTACATGGGCACGATCATCGGCGACCTGAACAGCCGCCGCGGCCGCATCGAGGGTATGGAGATGGTGGGCAACACGCAGGCCATCCGCGCTTCGGTGCCGCTCTCGACGATGTTCGGTTACGCCACGCACATGCGCGGCGCCACCCAGGGACGCGCGAACTACTCGATGCAGTTCAAGCAGTACGAAGAGGCTCCGCGGTCGGTCTCGGAAGAGATCATCGCCAAGGTGCAGGGCAAGGAAAGCAAGTAACTTCGGCCTGCGAACAGGATTTGTAACGAATTCAGCAATAGACGATTTTGAGGAGATAGCAACATGGGCAAGGAAAAGTTTGACCGGTCTAAGCCGCACGTAAACATCGGAACCGTTGGTCACATCGACCATGGCAAGACGACGCTGACGGC
>NZ_FZOU01000012.1 GCF_900188085.1 Granulicella rosea | reverse complement strand
TTCTCCGCCGCCGAACCGTCGATCCAGTGAATCCGCTCAGGCTGGCACAGGTCCGACATCTTCTCCACCCACCGGATCAGGTGCTTGTTCGTCGTGGGGAGCGGGCGTTGGCGGAGGGCATCAAGAGCTGCAGGCGATACAGACGCGGACATGAACATCCTTTCAGTGGCGCGCGCCGCCGCCGGAGGGCCGGTGCGACGTGGACCAGACAGTTTGAACATTAGGCGTTTTGGAGGCGTAACGCAATGCCTGAACGATCGAGCCGGGGCCTGCCGTCCGGTTGCTAAAACTTGACGGCCAGCCCCGCGCCGATCCGCAGGTCGTTCTGGACATTGGTGGTCGAGTTGGGAAGCTGGGTGCGGACCCAGCCAGCCTGCACGGCGCGCACCGCGAGGTGGCGGGAGAGGCCGAGGTCCACGCCGCCGCCAAGCTGAAGGGCCAGCGACACGGCGTTCGCGTTCACGCCCTGCGTCGCGGGAAAGAGGCTGCCGATGCCGTGCGCCTCGCCCACGAGCGCTTCGCCGAAGACGGAGAGGGGGTGGCGTTGGGCAGGCCAGGCATACCGGTAGCGCGGGCCGAAGGTTGCGGTCACCAGCGTCAGCGGGACGGCGTTGGGACCGAAGCTGTTCGTGTGCGTTCCGGTGACGTTTGCCGCGAGTCCGAGCCCGCGCCACGCGTCGGCGCCGATTTCGACGAAGCCTCCCTGCGTCCAGAAGTTCCCGCCCTGGCCGACCGGGTTGGCATGCTCGGCGACGTAGCCGAGCGACAGGTCGAGCTTCGGTTGGCGCTGCGCGGAGGCCGTCACGGCGACCGCGAGCGTGGCGAGGAGAAGGGCTGGACGAGGTAGATGCAAGGCTGCTCCCGATTCTTACTGGAGGTTCAGGGTGACGGTGGTCGTGTGGACGATGGGTGTGCCCGAGACGTTCACGCCGGTCGCTGTGATCGTCAGGGTGTAGTTGTTCGGCGGCTGGTTGAAGAAGCCGTTCGACGATCCGCAGCCGCTGAGCAGCGCCAGGGCGCCGAGACTGCCGCAGCAGAGCAGGAGCGCCGCGGTCAGGCGAGCGATGTAGCGGCGCCGGCGAGCCAGCGGCCAGAGCAGCAGGCCGACCGCAAGCGCGGCGCCGGCGGCCGGGTTGAGCCGCAGCAGACCGGTCACGGGTGCGGTCCTGATCGTCATCAGCGTGCTGGACGAGCTGGCGCCGGGCGTGACGCTGGCCGGGGTAAAGGTCGCCGTCGCGCCCGCGGGCAGACCCGCGACCGTGAAGCCGACGGCTCCGGTGAACGAACCGGACAAGGGCAGGACGTTGATGGCGTAGCCGACCGACTGGCCCGGCACGACGGTCTGGTAAGACGGCGTGGTCGAGAGCTGGAAGTCCGGATCGGGCAGGATCGATGCGGAGATCGTGTTCGACGTGCTGGCGCTCCAGTCCTGCGGCGACGTGGAGGGCGCGTAGACGGCGCTCAGCGGCTGCGTGCCGACGGCGGGCGAGACGGTGAGCGTGGCGACTCCGTTCGCCAGCGGCACGTTGAAGCCGATCTGCTGCGAACCGTTGAAGAAGTTGACCGCGCCGGAGGGTGTGCCGGACGTCCCGGCGGTCGCGGCGGAGACGGTTGCGGTCAGGTGAACGGGCACGCCGAGGTAGGCGGGGTTGGCGTCGATGGCGAGTACGGTCGTCGTGGCCGCGGCGGCGATCGTCAACGAGCCCGACGTGCCGGAGGTCGCGACGGTGTAGTTCCCGGCCGCCGAGCCGGTGAGCGTCACGGTGATCGGGTAGGCGCCTGCGTCCGAGCCCTGGGTGGCCGTGGTGGCGAAGACCGGCGTCACGTTGCCCGCGTCCGATGAAAGTACGCCGCCGCCGAGCGTGCCGGAGAGCGCGGGGATGGGCAGGCCGTAGGCGACGGAGACGGCGTTGGCGGTCGCGAGCAGCGGCGCCGGCGTGATGGTGACGACGAAGACGCCCGAGGCCGTCGCGGGGTCTGCGCTGTCGCCCGGGAAGCTGGCGGCGAAGCTGTGTACGCCGGCCGGCAGTGTGGGGAGGGTGAGGGTGGCGACGTTGCCCGAGAGCGTAGCCGAAGCGCGCGTGGCCGTGCCTTCAAGCAGCGTCACGGTTCCGGAGCCGGTCCTGCCCTGGTTCGAGAAGGTCGCGGTGAGCGTGCCCGTGCCGTAGACGACGGTGTTCGCGCCGGAGAGCACGAGCGTTGGCGCAACGGTCGCGCCCAGGCCCGCGACGGTTTCGATGACGCCGTTCGACGAGACGGCGCGCGCGCGGGAGTTGTGCGCGTCGGTGAAGGCGTCGGACTGGGTGGTTCCGGCGCCGAAGGTCGCGGCGGCGCGTGGGGTGTCGAGCGCCGCGTTCGACGAGACGCCGGTATCGCCCGAGAAGCCCTGTTCGCCGTCGCCCGCGAAGGTGGAGATGGCGCCGGCGCCGACGGCGCGGATGCGGTGGTTGTCGGAGTCGGCGATGTAGAGCTTGCCGGCGGCGTCGAACGCAAGACCGCGCGGACGCGCCAGGGCCGCGGCGGTTGCGGCGCCTGCATCGCCCGAGAAGCTCTTGCTGCCCGTGCCCGCGAAGGTGGCGATGATGCCGGTCGCCGCGCTGACCACGCGGACGCGCTGGTTGTGCGTGTCGCCGATGTAGAGGTTGGCGCCTGCATCGAGCGCGAGGCCGCCGGGCGAGTCGAGTCCGGCGGAGGTCGCGGCGCCGCCATCGCCCGAGAAGGTCTGTTCCCCATCGCCCGCGACGGTGGTGATGGTCGTGCCGGTGATCCGGCGGATGCGGTGGTTGTCGGTATCGGCGATGTAGAGGTTGCCGGCGGCGTCGAAGGCCAGCGCCTGCGGCCCGGCGAAGGCAGCGGAGATCGCGGCGCCGCCGTCGCCCGAGAAGCCGCGCACGCCGGTTCCGGCGATGGTGGCGATGACGCCCGTGGCCGCGACGACCTCGCGGATGCGCTGGTTGCGCGTGTCGGCGATGAAGAGATTGCCAGAGCCATCGACCGCGACCCCGGCGGGCGAGTCCAGCACGGCGGAGGTCGCGGCGCCGCCATCGCCCGCGAAGCCCTGCTCGCCTGTTCCGGCGACGGTGGTGATAATGCCCTTCAGGTCGACCTTGCGGACGACGTGCTGGTCCACGGACGCGATATAGAGATTGCCCGCCGCGTCGTAGGCCAGACCGGCCGGCGCGGCCAGCGGCACGGAGGTCGCCTCCACGCCGTTCGGCGGCGCAAGCTGCGCATGCGCGCCCGTGCCGCGGAGCGCGGCGGCCGCAACGGCAAGCGCCACGACGACGCGGGCCAGCAGAAGGCGGCGGCTGTGATTCGACCGCGTGAGGAACCGAGTGTTCACTGCGCACTCCTGAATGCTGGCTGAAGGTTGCTGGCTGAAGGAGTGACTGGACCGCGGACAGTATCGGCAGGCAGAATCCGCAGGCAGTACGCAGAACGAACCGGATTGTTCGTCATCTCCGGGCGGGCGCCTCGATAGCGTGTGTCGACTCGAGCATCCACGCGTGCGTCCACCAGGCGATACTCTCCGGGTTCGGCGCCGTGAAGGGATGGCCGGAAGGTGACGCGATAGAAGCCATTGGGCTGCGCGGCGATGGTGGAACCGTGCAAAGAGCCGTGCAAGCCGGTACGCTCGGCGGACCGGGTGGCGGACAGCAGAATGCCGCCGCGCCCCGGTTCCGCCTGCGCTTCTTCCCCGCGCGGGGCAAAGAGCAGGAAGACCCTCCGCATGCCGGTGACACCGCCGGCGTGATCGAAGCCGGGATTCCAGTCGAACGAGATCGTATCTCCCTCGCCCACCTGCGCGCAGCCGTTCTGAGTCAGCTCCACCGCTGGCCTCGGGTTTGCCTGCGCTTGCAGGGCCGGCGCCAGCAGGTGCGCCGCCAACAGGGTGGAGATCGTACCCGCCGACCGCCTCAAAGACTTCGTCTTCATGCTCGCTCCTTCGCTGCTTCTACCATCCGAACCCTTGACGCCCGGTCCTGCCGTGGTGGGGGTTCTAGTTCGCAAACGTGGCGTACCACGTTCCCAATCCATCGGAGATGAACTCGACGACGCCATAGGTGGAAAGCGATGTCGCGCCCGGCGAGAACGGAGAGACCCCGCCGTCGGTGGCGTTGCTGATGGTGTCCGTACTCTGCCGCAGGATGGTGATGGCGTTGGGATCGACGCCGCCGTTCGGAGGATTGAGAAAGACCGTGATCCGCTGCCCTGCCGTGTTGGCTCGAGGCAGGGTGACCGTGCTGCTCGCCGGCACCAGGACGAGAGCGTTCGAGGTGGTGGCGATGGTCGACCCGCTCGCCTGGGTGAGAACGACCGTGCCGCTGCCGCCCGCGGCGCCCGGAAAGTTGACGGTGAGCGTCGAGCCGCTAACCGAGGCCGAGCCCGTGGCGTTGCCGTTGGTCACGCTGACCGAACCGATCACGCCCGTGGCGCCGGTCGCTCCAACCGCTCCAACCGCGCCGGTCGCGCCGGTGGAACCCGTTGAACCCGTGACTCCAGTGGCGCCGGTCGCGCCCGTGCTCCCCGTGGCGCCGGTGGCTCCGGTAGAGCCCGTGGCGCCGGTCGCTCCGGTCACGCCTTGTGCGCCGGTCACGCCTGTAGCGCCAGTAGCCCCCGTGGCTCCAACTGCTCCGGTTACACCGGTCGCGCCCGTGCTGCCGGTAAGGCCCGTGGCCCCAACCGCGCCGGTGACGCCCTGCGCCCCGGTAGCACCCGTGGCGCCCTGTAAACCCGTTGCGCCGGTAGCCCCAGTAGCTCCAGTCACGCCCTGTGCGCCGGTCGCGCCCGTGGCGCCAACCGCACCGGTCGCGCCGACAGCGCCGGTCGCGCCTGTGCTGCCCGTAAGACCCGTGGCGCCGACAGCTCCGGTGACGCCCTGTGCGCCGACAGCGCCGGTGGCGCCCGTAACGCCTTGAACGCCCTGGATTCCCTGCGCACCCGTGGCGCCGGTCGCTCCAACCGCGCCGGTCGCGCCTTGCACGCCCGGAATACCCTGGATCCCCTGCGCGCCGGTGGCTCCCGTCGCCCCGGTCGCGCCCTGCGAGGTGATGGTCACGTCGATATGCGGCGCGTGGGCCGTCTCGTCGTTCTCCTTGGAGTCGAAGGTGACGCTGGCCGTGCCCGCGGTCAGCGCGAGGCCGAAGTTCGACGCCGGCGTCGCGACCCAACCCTGGACCAGCGAGGTGATGTCGACCGTGACGTACGCGCCCGCGACGGTCGCCGGAAAGCTGGCCGCGGCGCCGGCGAGGCTCGGGATCGTCGCATAGGTCGCCGTGGCCTCGCTCCAGGCCGAGGTCACCGGAGAGACGGTGACGGTTCCGCCGATCGCGACGCGGTTGAGATAGAGCCGCAGCGTCGCCCGCGCGATCTGCGAGGACGTCGTGCCGGCGGGCAGCACGGTTGTGTCGAACTGCAGCAGGCCCGTATTGGTCCCGACGATCGACGGGCCGACGGCCACGTTCGATACGCCGCCGTAGTTCGTGGTGGTGCGCGAAGAGTTGACGTGGGTGTCACCGGTCAAGGTCAGGTCGGTGGCGCTTGCGGCAGCGGCCGCGACAAAAAGGCACACAAGAGCGAAAAGGTTCGGAACGGAACGACGAATCACGCGAATCTCCCCAGCGCAACCGGAACCGGACACACGAGAACTCTTCGCGAGGGAGCCGAAGCGTGCGAATCGGAAGTCCCGGAGGCGAAGCCAACTTCGACCAACGGACAAAACTATTGGAACGGTCCCCACAAACACGGCTGCGCAGAGCCGCTCAAAACACCTATCGGCCGGAGCGGTCACGACTTTAGGCCCATCGCAAATGGAGACAAAGTCCATGCGGCGACGGGCTTCGGAATCGGCGGTTTTCAGATTAACGTTTGTTGAACGGTACGTTCAGTTTAGAATGATCCTGATTGGAACGAACCGACGAGGCGCCGCGCGAGCGGCAGCATCGACACCAAGGAGCGGAACCCATGTCGAATCTCCAGGCGGCGCCGCCGGTCGAAGAGCCGAGGCCGCGCGGACGCCAGCGTAGCCTGGAGTGCAAGGCCCGGATTCTGCGCTCCGCCCTGCAACTGCTCGAGCGCAAACCGCTGCGCAAGGTCACGGCGGACGCCATCGCCGAACGCGCCGGCGTCAGCAAGGCCACGATCTATAAATGGTGGCCAAACAAGAGTCAGGTGGCGCTCGACGCCTACCTGGCCGGCATGAGCGAGCGGGTCTTCACCCCGGATACGGGCTCGGCCGAGGCCGATTTTTCCCAGCAACTGAAGGCCGTGATGGCGTTTTACGCCTCGCCGCTGGGCCGGCTCTTCGGCCAGTTCATCGCCGAAGGCCAGAGCGATCCGGGTTTCCTGGCGCTGTTTCGCGAGCGTTTTCTCTATGCGCGGCGGGATGCGACGCGCATCATGTGGCGCCGCGGCGTGGATCGCGGCGAGATTCGCAGGGAGATCGACGGCGAGATCGTGCTGGACCTGATCTACGGTCCGATGATCTTCCGCCTGCTCGCCGGGCACGGCTCGTTGAGCGCGGAAGAGTCGACCGCGATGGTCGAGGCGGTCTTCGGCGGCCTGCGAAAACCGGGTTATCGCCAACGGCAGAAAAAACTTCCTGAGTCCTAAGGGTTGCCGGAAACGTCTATTTTGTGAACCAAAGGTTCAGTTTAGTTTCGCCCCGGCCGCAACGTTTCGTCCGCCGGGTGAAAAGGAGCTTCGATGTGGATCGTCCGTCTTGCGCTCGCAAGACCTTATACCTTCGTCGTGTTGTCGCTGCTCCTGTTCATCGTGGGCCCGGTGGTCATGCTGCGCACGCCGGTGGACATCTTCCCGAACATCGACATCCCGGTCGTCTCGGTGGTGTGGAACTATGCGGGTCTGTCGCCTGAGCAGCTCGGCGACCGCATCGTGGTGCCGTTCGAGCGCAACCTGACCACGACCGTCAACGACATCGAGCACACCGAATCGCAGACGCTGAACGGCGTCTCGGTCGTCAAGATCTTCTTCCGGCCCTCGGTCGTCATCTCGCAGGCCGTGGCGCAGGTGACCGCCGTCGCGCAGACCGCGCTGCGCACCGACCCCGTGGGCACCACGCCGCCGCTGGTCATTCAATACAGCGCATCGAGCGTGCCGGTGCTGCAGCTCGGCCTCTCGGGCGACGGGCTGAGCGAGCAGCAGCTCAACGACTTCGGCACCAACTTCATCCGCACTCAACTGTCGACCGTGCAGGGCGCGGCCATGCCCTACCCGTACGGCGGCAAGCAGCGCCAGGTGCAGGTGGACATCAACAGCGCCAAGCTGCAGGCCTACGGCCTTTCGCCGAACGATGTCGTCAACGCCATCAGCGCGCAGAACATCATCCTGCCCGCCGGCGACGTGAAGATGGGACACCTCGACTACCAGGTCGAGACCAACAGCGCGCCCGACAACATCGCCGCGTTGAACGCCATTCCCATCCGCACCGTGAACGGCGCGACGGTCTACATCCGCGACATCGGCAACGTGCGCGACGGCTTCCCGCCGCAGACCAACGTCGTGCGCGTGGACGGTCAGCGCGCCTCGCTGTTGACCGTGCAGAAGACCGGCAACGCCTCCACGCTCGATATCATCGCGAACGTACGCGCGCAGTTGCCGTTGATCGCGGCGCAGTTGCCGAAGACGTTGAAGATGCGTCCCATCGCCGACCAGTCGGTCTTCGTGCGCGCGGCCATCAGCGGCGTCGTGCGCGAGGCGTTGATCGCCGCGTGTCTTACCGCCGCGATGATCCTGATCTTCCTCGGAAGCTGGCGCTCGACCATCATCATCGCGGTGTCCATTCCGCTCTCGGTCATCTGCTCGCTGCTGATGCTGGCGGCGCTGGGCGAGACGATCAACATCATGACGCTCGGCGGCCTTGCGCTCGCGGTCGGCATCCTGGTCGACGACGCGACGGTCGAGATCGAGAACATCAACCGCAATCTCGAAGAGGGCAAGGAGGTCGAGGACGCGATCCTCACCGGCGCCGCGCAGATCGCGGTTCCGGCCTTCGTCTCGACCATCTCCATCTGCATCGTGTTCGTGCCGATGTTCTTCCTGGGCGGCGTGGCGCGCTACCTGTTCGTGCCGCTGGCCGAGGCCGTGTGCTTCGCCATGCTGGCGTCTTACTTCCTCTCGCGTACGATCGTGCCGACCATGGCGAAGTATCTGCTGAAGGGCCATGAGCACGATCGCGTGGAGCAGGCGAAGAGCAGCCGCAACCCGTTCATACGCTTTCAGATCACCTTCGAGCACTACTTCGAAAAGCTGCGCAACGGCTATCACGGCGTGCTGAATCTGGCGCTGCAGTACAAGCTCACCTTCCTGTTCTCGATCGTCGCCTTCTGGATCGGGTCGATCGTGCTGCTCTATCCGTGGCTTGGACAGGACTTCTTCCCCTCGGTCGATGGCGGCCAGTTCAAGCTGCATGTGCGCGCGCATACCGGCACGCGCATCGAGGATACGGCGCGGCTCTGCGATCAGATCGAAGACGTGATCCGGCAGACGGTGCCGCAGGCCGAGCTGGGCACGATGATCGACAACATCGGCATCCCCTACTCGGGCTTGAATCTTTCGTACTCGAACTCGGCGCCCGTGGGCACGGCGGACGCGGACATCCTCGTCTCGCTCGAAGAGAAGCACAAGCCCACCGACCTCTACACGCATGCGTTGCGCGATAAGCTGCTGAAGCAGTTTCCCGGCACGGAGTTCTACTATCTGCCGACCGACATGGTCAGCCAGATTCTGAACTTCGGCCTGCCCGCGCAGCTCGATATCCAGTTCATCGGTCTGGCCGCCGCGCAGAATCGCGTGATCGCCGAGAAGCTGATGCAGGACATCAGCCATGTGCCCGGCACGACCGACCTGCGCATTCAACAGCCGTTCGACCTGCCCAAGTGGACCATCAACGTGGACCGCACGCGCGCGCAGCAGGTGGGCTTCAGCCAGCGCGATGTGGCGAACGATGTACTGATCGGGTTGAGCGGCAGCTTCCAGACCTCGCCGACGTACTACCTCAACCCGCAGAACCATGTTAGTTACAATATCGCCGTGCAGACGCCGCAGTACGACGTGCAGAGCTACGAGCAACTGCAGAACTTCCCCGTCGCAAGCCTCACCGGCACGGGCCAGCCGCAACTGCTGGGCAACCTCGCAACCATCGACCGCGGCATGGAACAGGCCACGGTGAGCCACTACAACGCGCGTCCGGTGATCGACATCTACGGCTCGGTCGAAGGCTCGGACCTGAACAGCGTGGCCAAGCGCGTGGAGAAGATGGTCGACGATCTGAAGAAGTCCGGCACGCTGCCGCGCGGTACGGAGATCTATGTGCGCGGCCAGATCCAGACCATGCATAGCTCGTTCGTCGGCCTGGTGGTTGGTCTGCTCTTCTCGATCGTGCTGGTGTATGCGTTGATCGTGGTCAACTTCCAGAGCTGGCTCGATCCGTTCATCATCATCGCCGCATTGCCCGGCGCGCTGGCCGGCATCGTGTGGCTGCTCTTCCTCACGGACACGCACATCAGCGTGCCCGCGCTCACGGGTTCGATCATGTGCGTCGGCGTCGCGACGGCCAACTCCATCCTCGTCGTCAGCTTCGCGAAGGAGCAGATGGAAGAGGGCATGACGGCGCTCGAAGCCGCGCTGTCCGCGGGCTTCACGCGCTTCCGTCCCGTCATCATGACGGCGCTCGCGATGATGATCGGCATGGTGCCGATGGCGCTTGGCCTGGGCGATGGCGGCGAGCAGAACGCGCCGCTGGGACGCGCCGTGATCGGCGGCCTGCTGCTCGCGACCTTCGGCACGCTGACCTTCGTGCCCGTCTTCTTCGCCTTCATGCATCGCAACGACAAGCCTCTTCCGCCCAAGCCCGCGCCGGGCCAGCAGGAGGCGCACGCATGAGCGACACGTCATTCAGCAACAACGAGAACGATAAGAAGGAGAGCCCGATGAGCTCCGCAGAAGCGACCAACCCCGGTCATCACGACACCCAGCACCATGAACCGCCGCAGACCAACCGTGGCGTGCTCACGATCGTCGTCCTTGTGATCCTGATCGCGGCCGTCGTCCTCGCGGTGCTTGGCATCCTCAAGCGCAAGCACAACGCGTCCGAGCTGGAGAAGTATACCGACACCACGGCCGCGCCCACGGTGATGCTGGAGCAGCCCGTGATGGCGCAGACCGCGCGCGAGATCGTGCTGCCGGGCAACATCCAGGCCTATCAGCTTGCGCCCATCTACGCGCGCACCACGGGCTATGTGAAGTCGTGGTCGCACGACATCGGCTCGCATGTGCGCAAGGGCGAGCTGCTCGCGGTGATCGAGACGCCGGAGCTCGATCAGCAGCTTGCACAAGCCAAGGCCGACCTCGCGACCGCGCAGACCAACGCTGGCCTGGCGAAGACCACCGCCGATCGCTACAAGGATCTGATCGGCAAGAACGCCGTATCGCAGCAGGATACGGACAACGCGGCCAACAGCCTGGCGGCCAGCAATACGCAGGTCGCCGCGGCGCAGGCCAACGTGCAGCGCATTCAGGAGCTGGTAGGCTTCGAACGCGTCACGGCCCCCTTCGACGGCGTGGTGACGGCGCGCAATATCGAGGTCGGCCAGTTGATCTCGGCCTCGGGCAGCACGACCACGGCGGGGGCGGGCACGGTCTCGGCCAATCGCGAGATCTTCGACATCTCGGCCAACAACCGGCTGCGCGTCTTCATCAACGTACCGCAGGTTTACTCGCCCGATGCGAAGAACGGCGCGCTCGCCGAGCTGACGCTGCCGCAGTATCCGGGCCGCAAGTTCGAAGGCAAGCTGGTGCGTTCGTCCGACGCGGTGGACCCCGGCACGCGCACGCTGCTGGCCGAGGTCGACGTCGACAACAAGACGGGCGAGCTGTTGCCGGGCAGCTTCACCGAGGTGCATCTGCATGTGTCGAACGCCGCGCCGGCGTTGATCGTTCCGGTCAGTGCATTGATCCTCACGCCGGACGGTCTGCGAATTGCAACCGTGGACGATACAAATCATCTGCGGATGGTGCGCGTCGTTCCGGGTCGCGACCTCGGTACTCAGGTTGAGATTCTCAGCGGGCTAAAGCCAGGCCAGGCGATCGTGGGCAACCCGTCCGACTCGCTGACCGACGGCGAGGCCGTACGCGTCGTGAAGCCCAACGCAGGCAAGGCGCCGGAGGCGAAGTGATGAGAGCACCCATACTCGGTACGGGGCTGATGGCCGCGCTGTTGCTAAGCGGATGCAAGGTCGGCCCGAACTACAAGGCGCCCGCGATGCCCGCGCCGCCGGCTTATTCGGACAACGGCCATAACGGTCCGTGGCAGGCCGCGCAGCCCGCCGATGGCGCGGACCGCGGCGCATGGTGGACGATCTACAACGACGCGAAGCTCAACGAGCTGGAGCTGCAGTGCGCGAATGCGAACCAGAGCATCGCCGCCGCGCTGCATGCGTACGAGCAGGCGCACGACCTCGTGCGTGAGAACCGGGCCTCGCTCTTCCCCACGGTCGGGATCGGCGGCTTCGCGAATCGCAACCGCATCTCGTCCACGAAGCCGCTGAAGTCGCCCACCTCGCCGCAGGACTACTGGGACTTTTTGATCCCGCTGAACATCTCATGGGAACCCGATCTTTGGGGTGGCATCCGCCGGCAGATCGAGTCCAGCGCGACCGCCGCGCAGGCCTCGGCCGCCGACCTTGCGAATACGAAGCTGAGCCTGCAGGGTACGCTTGCCGTCACCTATCTGCAGTTGCGCGGACTCGACCTGCAGGCGCAGTTGCTGCGCTCGACGCTCGATGCGTACACGCTGTCGTTGAAGCTCACCTCCGATCGCCAGAGCGGCGGCCTGGCCTCCGAGAGCGACGTCGAACAGGCGAAGACGCTGCTCGAACAGACGCGCGCGCAGTTGATCGACCTGGGCGTTCAGCGCGCGCTGTATGAGCATGCCATCGCGGTGCTGGTGGGCGTGCCCGCGACGGGCTACACCATCGCCGAGCAGCCGCTTGTGGGCGACCCGCCGAGCATCCCCACTGGCATCCCGTCGGAGCTGCTGCAGCGGCGTCCGGACATCGCGGCGTCGGAGCGGCGCATCGCCTCGGCCAATGCGCAGATAGGCGTGGCGAAGGCCGCGTACTATCCGAACGTCACGCTGGGCGCGAGCGGCGGCATCGAAAGCGATCTGGTCTCGCAGGTCTTCAACTCCGCCAGCACGACGTGGAGCGCGGGCCCCGGCGTGAACGAAACCATCATCGACGGCGGACGCCGCAGGGCGCAGGTGGACTATGCCAAGGCAGCACGCGAGCAGGCCACGGCGGTCTATCGCGAGCAGGTGCTCACGGCCTTCCGCGATGTGGAGGATCAGCTCGCCACGCTGCGTGTGCTCGAAGAAGAGGCCGCGGTGCAGGACCGCGCGGTGGCATCGGCCAAACGCAGCACGGAGCTTTCCACGCTGCGTTATAAGCGCGGCCTCGCGCAGTATCTCGAGGTGCTGACCAACCAGACTATCGAGCTGACGGACGAGCGCACGGCGGCGGCTCTGACGGCGAGGCGCATCGTCGCCAGCGCGCAGTTGCAGGTGGCGCTGGGCGGCGGCTGGAATGCGACGCAACTGCCGAAGAACTAACGCTCCTTCGCAACGCCTGCCAGCCCGGAACGCACGTGCGTTTTGGGCTGGCGTTGCATGCCGAGGCCTTGGGGTTGCCTCGCATCGCTCGATTTAAACCGCGTCGTCATTGGTGTTTTGCCCAGGCGCGCGCCGCGAAAGCCCGGTATGCTAGGCAGCATGGGCATCGTGCGCTTTGGCGGAAGAATCCTGCGTCGGCGACGGCTGAAGTTTCGCGCCGGTCCCGAAGGCGTGCGCGACGAGCTGCGCTATCTGACGCGGCAGTTCTGCATGGCCGAGACGCTGACGCTGCGCGGACGCCGCGCCGCCAAGCTCTTCGGCTTCCTGTGGTCGCCTTCGAACGAGCGCAACTCCGGCCTGCGCGTGCTGCGCTGGGTGCGTCTGCTCGAACACGACGACGCGTTGCGCGCCGACTTTCAACGCGCCTGGGTCGCCATGCTGACCCAGATGGAGTCGGTCTCGCTCTTCGCCGAAGCCGGCCTGCCAGGACACCACGCGCTTTCGGCCGAGGTGCTGCGGCGCGTCTTTCAACGGCTGCTTCCGTCCGCGCGCGAGGCGTCCGACATGGGCCTGCTCTTCGCCGGCATCTTCTCCACGCAGGAGTCCGTGCGGCGCTTCGCCGGGCAGCGCGCGTTCATCTTCGAGCGGCTGGTGCAACTGCTCTGGCCCAGCGGTCATGCGGACTTTGAGCGACGCGTGAAGGAAGACCTGCAGCAGGCGCTGTGCCTGCTCGCCACACGCGCCGCGGGCCGCGCCGCGACCGAGGCCATGCGCCAACGCAGCAGCACGCAGCGCGTCGAGGACTCGCCCTTCTATCAACTCATCTTCGTCACCGAATCGCTGGTGCGCGCGCGGACGCCCGACGAATATGCATTGCATCTCGGCCGCTGGTCGCATGCGATTCTGCGTTGCCGCGAAGAGCTCGATCAGGTGCATCTGCACATGGAGGACGCGGGCGTCAGCGCGGCGCTGGTGTACGACCTGCGCAGCATCGAGTCGACGCTCGAACGCATGCATCTGCTGGCCGCCGTGCTGGGCGTGGAGTACGACCAGACGCTGCAGGTCGCGGGCCGCGAGCTGCTCGGCGTGCTTATCCGCGGCAGGCTCGAAGACACGCGCCTGTCGCCGCTCTTCCGCCAGAACCTGAACCTGCTCGCGCGCAAGATGGTCGAACGCACGGGCCACGGCGGCGAGCACTACATCGCGCACACGCAGGTGGAGTACGCGGCGATGTGGCGCGCGGCGATCGGCGGCGGCCTGCTCACGGTCTTCACCGCCGCCATCAAGATGCGGCTCATCGGCAGGCACTATCCGGAGTTCGTCGAAGGCCTCTTCATCAGCCTCGACTACGCGGCCAGCTTCGTGCTGATGCAGATCTTCGGCTTCGCGCTCGCGACCAAGCAGCCTTCGATGACGGCGGCCACGCTTGCCGGAATCATCCGCGCCAATCGCGGACTTTCGCGCTACTCGAAGATCGCGGAGTTCGCCGCGGACATCTGCCGCACGCAGCTTGCGGCCGCCTTCGGCAACGTGCTCGCGGTGTGCGCGGGCGCCGTCGTCTTCGAGCAGGTGTGGATGCATGCGTTCAAGACGCACTATCTGCCGGTCGAGAGCGCGCAGCATGTGTACCACACGCTGAACCCGCTCACCTCCGGCACGGCGATCTTCGCGGCGGTCACGGGCGTGTTGTTGTGGCTCGGCGGGCTGATCGGCGGTTGGCTTGAAAACTTCGTGGTCTACCATCGCATTCCGGAGGCGATCCTGCAGCATCCCGCGGGCCATCGCATCGGCGTACACAATCTGCAGCGCGCGGCGAACTGGCTGGAGCGCAACGTCGCAAGCTGGAGCACGAGCATCGTGCTGGGGTTGCTCCTCGGCTTCTCACCGGTTGTCGCCCGCTTCTTCGGCATCGCGCTGGACGTCCGCCACGTCACGCTGAACACCGGCACGCTGGCGCTTGCGGCGGCCAGCTTCGGCGCGTCTTCGTTCGAGCATCGTGGGCTCTACTATGCGATGGCCGGCATCGCGGTCACCTTCGTGCTGAACCTCAGCGTGAGCTTCTCGATCGCCTCCATCGTGGCGCTGCGCGCGTACGACATACCGCGCAGCGAGCAGATCCAGATTCTGAAGTTCGTCGTGAAGGACTTCTTCAACTCGCCGCTGGAGTTCGTCGTGCCCGCGAAGCCCGATGTGATCTCGATCACCGAGACCGCCGAAGGCGAAGCTGCGAGCGAGCATTGAGCGATAGCACCACCCGCTATGCGCACCACACACCCGCACGCGCATCACACAGAGCGCCACAAACGCCTGTCCTCCTGAGCGAAGCCGAAGGACCTGCGTTCTTTCGCGTCGCCACAAAGATTGATGGCGGCCCGAGACGCAGGTCCTTCGCTTCGCTCAGGAGGACAAGTCGCTTTGCAAGCTCCTAGCCCAGCGATTCCACGCCCTCGATCTTCAACCCATACGGCATATTCGAGGGCAGGCGCGACGGCAGCTCCACGATCAGCGCCGCCGGCGTCTGCCTGAACTTCAACGGCGCGGACCCAGCCCCGAGCAGCGTCACACGCTCCACGCGCGCCGCGCCTGCCTGCAGCGAACGGATCGCCGCCTCTCCCTGCGGGTATTTGTAACCGTAAACGAACATACTGCCCTTGTTCGTGGTGAAGCGGAAGTCGGCCTCGGTCAGCTTCACGCGCGGCCGTCCCTTGATGGAGTCTGTCTGGTTGGCGGTCGAGCCGCCCTTCCAGTCCGGCGGACACTCCCACGGCACATCGGCGCCTTCGCCGTAGCGCTCCCACGGCCTGCTGCCGTAGATGCCCGCGCCATGCGTCCGCAACCACTCGCCCATCGCGATCAGGATCTTCTGTTGCGCATCGGGGATGCTGCCGTCGCCCATCGGCGAGATGTTCAGCATCAGGTTGCCGCCCATGCTGGCGATCTCGATCAGCTCCCACAGGATGCTCTCCGCCGAGCGATAGGTCATGCCCTCGGTGTAGCCCCATGTGCTGCCCAGCGTATCGTCCACCTGCCAGGCCGGCGGATAGATCCAGCGCGGCATGCGATTCGCTTTCTCGAAGTCCTGCACGCTGCCCGCGAGATACGCAAGGTCCTTGGTCGCGAAGGTGACCTCCTTCTTCCACTCCGCCGCGCGGTTGAAGTAGTAGGCTGCGGCGCGCAGCTTCACGTCGTCGTACGCGCGCGGATTGACGCCGTTGTCGAAGTAGATCATCTCGGGCTGGTACTTATCGATAAGCTCCTGCACGCGCGCGAGCCAGTCCTCCTGAAACGCCTTCGACGCGCCGCCATCGTTCATATCGCCGGGAATCGGCGGGCCATAGAAGCCGGCATAGCGAGGATCGGTCTGGTCGTTCGGCAGACCGGGCCTGGGATAGGCGAAGTCGTGATGCTCCATGCGATGACTGGAGAGACCGAAGGTCAGCCCCTGCCCGCGCACGGCCTTGGCAAGCTCGCCGAGCAGGTCGCGCTTCGGCCCCATTTTGCCCGCGCACCAGGGCGTGAGCTCGCTGTCGTACATGGCGAATCCGTCGTGGTGCTCGGCGACCGGCACGACATAGCCCGCGCCCGCTTGTTTGAAGAGCGCGGCCCACTCCTCGGGCCGGTACTTCGGCACGGTGAACAGCGGGATGAAGTCCTTGTAACCGAACTTGTCCGGCGGGCCATAGTGCTTCGTGTGCCACTCCACATCGCTCGTGTACATATGCTTGATGTACCACTCGTTGATATGTGCCGGAATCGAGTACAAACCCCAGTGGATGAAGATGCCGAACTTCGCCGGGTTCAGCCATGAGGGCGTGCGGTGGTTATCGCGGATGGACTCCCACGTCGGCTGAAACGGGCCGGCGATCGCAGGCCGGGCCTTGGCGTAGGCGTCCGGCGCGCCCGCGGGCGCACCCTCCTGCATGGCGAGCAGCGTGCGCGGAAACATCGATGCAGCGCCCGCGAGCGAGGTCCGCGCGAGAAATTCGCGACGGGAAAGCAGTGATCCGAAGCCGTTCAGCATGGCAGCAAGCTCCACAGATGAAAATCGTTCTTTGGGTATAGTAAACGTTAAAGGTCGTTCGCCCAATCCTCGATGTCGAGCAAAAGAGAGGCGTGCGCCGCGAGCATGT
The DNA here is from genome assembly GCF_900188085.1 of Granulicella rosea. Lineage (GTDB taxonomy): Bacteria > Acidobacteriota > Terriglobia > Terriglobales > Acidobacteriaceae > Edaphobacter > Edaphobacter rosea. The sequence goes on along the minus strand of NZ_FZOU01000012.1, from coordinate 73,426 downwards.
CCATCGCGGAGAGGCTCTTACCCTTCGCGGCCAACCAGGCGCGCAGCTTGCTGTACGCTTGCGCGGCGGCCTCATCCCACGGCGCCGCTTGCGTTGCATCGAGAAGCGCGTCAATACATCCCATCAGTCTGAAACTATTTTTCTATTGACGGTCGTGCGCGCGCGTCCATAAATTGGGCTGGTGCTTATACCTTCGATTCACTCGCGCGCCTCCCTGCTTCGGCCTGCACTTTGCTGCGCCATCTTCCTGACCGTCAGCGCCATGGCTCAGGACGCTCCGCGCACGCGCTACAACTTCAACCCGGCGTGGCTGGTTGCGGTGGGCGACGCGCCCGGCGCCGAGCAGGCGGGCTTCGACGATCACGCGTGGAAGCATGTCTCGACGCCCTATGCGTGGAACGAAGACTCGGCCTTCAAGGTCAGCATTCACGATCTGCCGACCGGCGTCGCGTGGTATCGCAAGCACTTCAGCCTGCCCGCCAACGCCGCCGGGCAGAAGGTCTTCCTCGAGTTCGAAGGCATCCGCCAGGGCGCCGACATCTACCTGAACGGCAAGCTGATCGGCCGGCACGAGGACGGCGTCTCGGCCTTCGGCATCGACCTCGGCAGCGCGCTGCAGCCCGGCGAAAACGTACTTGCCGTCAAGACCGACAATCGCTGGGACTATCGCGAACAGGCCACCAACACGCCTTACCAGTGGAACGACAAGAACTTCTATGCCAACTATGGCGGCATCGGCAAGAACGTGTGGCTGCATGTGCTGCCGCGCGTCTACCAGACGCTGCCGCTCTATTCGAGCCTCGGCACGACGGGCGTCTACATCTATGCGAGCGACTTCGATATCCCGCATCGCACGGCGCGCATCACGGTCGAATCCGAGGTGAAGAACGAGACCGGCGCGGCTCAGACCATCGACCTGGGCGTGCGCCTGCTCGACGCCGAGGGCAAGCCCGCGGGCGAGTTCAAATCCGCGCAGAGCGTCACTCTCGCCGCGGGCGAGAAGCGCGTCGTCAAGGCCAGCGCGGTCGTGAACGATCTGCACCTCTGGAGCTGGGGCTACGGCTACCTCTACAACGTCGTCAGCACCGTCTCGTCGAACGGCAAGCCGCTCGACACGCTGACCACGCGCACGGGCTTTCGCCAGACCGCGTTTCGCAACGGCATGATCTACCTTAACGGACGCGTGCTGCAGGTGCATGGCTACGCACAGCGCACCACGAACGAGTGGCCCGCCGTGGGCCTTTCCGTTCCGCCGTGGATGAGCGATCTCTCGAACAGGCTGATGGTCGAGAGCAACGGCAATGTCGTCCGCTGGATGCATGTGACGCCCTGGAAGCAGGACGTCGAATCGTCGGACCGCGTGGGCCTGATCGAATCCATGCCGGCGGGCGACTCCGAGGGCGACCCCAGCGGACGCCGCTGGACCCAGCGCGTGGAGCTGATGCGCGACTCCATCGTCTACAACCGCAACAACCCCAGCATCCTCTTCTATGAGTCGGGCAACAAGGGCGTCTCGGAAGAGCACATGCTCGACATGAAGAAGGTGCGCGACGAATTCGATCCACATGGCGGACGCGCCAGCGGATCGCGCGAGATGCTCGCCAGCAAGACGGCTGAGTATGGCGGGGAGATGCTCTACATCAACAAGAGCACGACCAAACCCGTGTGGGCGCATGAGTACAATCGCGACGAGGGCGCGCGCAAGTTCTGGGACGACGACACGGCGCCCTTCCACAAGGATTCGCCGTCGTACAACCGCAACCAGGACTCGGCCGCGCTCGAGGATGTGCGCCGCTGGGATGAATACTATGCAGCGCGTCCGGGCACGGGCACGCGCGTCAGCTCCGGCGGCGTGAACATCGTCTTCGCCGACTCGAACACGCACTATCGCGGGGATAACAACTACCGCCGCTCGGGCGAGGTCGACGCGATGCGCATCCCCAAGGAGGGCTTCTACGCCCACCAGGTCATCTGGAACGGATGGGTCGACATCGAGCATCCGGGCATCCACATCGTCGGCCATTGGAACTACGCGGACAAGGTGACCAAGCCCGTGTACGTCGTGGCGACCGCGGCCAGGGTCGAATTGAAGCTGGATGGCAGATCGCTTGGCTTCGCCACGCCGGTGGACGACTTTATTTTTGTATTCAATAAAGTTACGTATCACGCCGGCAAGCTGGAGGCCATCGGCTATGGCGCGGATGGCAAGGTGCTGGCCTCCACCTCCATCGAGACCGCGGGCGCGCCCACGGCTCTGAGGCTGACTCCGCATGTCGGCCCGGCGGGCCTGCGGGCCGATGGCGCGGACATGGCCGCGGTGGATGTCGAAGTCGTCGACGCGCAGGGACGCCGCTGCCCTACCGCGCTGAACATGATCCGCTTCACGCTGGACGGCGCGGCCGAGTGGCGCGGAGGCATCGCGCAGGGCTCATCCGTGCCCGTGCCACTGAACCCATCGAACGGTCCCAACCCCACGCCACTGCTGCATGAGGACAACTACATCCTGGCGAAGACGCTGCCGGTCGAAGGCGGCGTCAACCGCGTGCTGCTGCGCGCCTTGCCCAGCGCCGGCGCGATCCATCTGAAGGCCGAGGCCGACGGCTTGCAGCCCGCGACGATCGAGCTGGCGTCGAAGCCTGTCGCGGTCGAGGGCGGCCTCTCGCGGGACTTCCCCGCCGCCGACCAGCCGTTGAACCTGGAGCGTGGACCCACGCCGCCAACGCCGTCCTACACCGCGCATCGCGTCGCCTTGCCCATCGTCGCCGTGAAGGCCGGAGCCAACAACGAGACCGCCATCTTCAGCCTCGACGACAACGAGACGACCGAGTGGACCAGCGCTATCCCCAACGCGCCGAAGGACAACAAGTTCGGACTCTTCAACGCGTGGATCGAATACACCCTCGCCAGCCCGTCCACGCCGACACAGGTCGATCTGAAGCTCGCGAACTTCCGCGTGCGCCGCTATCCGTTGAAGATTACGCTCGATGGCAAGACCGTGTGGGAGGGCCTGACGCCCAGCAACCTCGGCTACTGCACGCTGCCGCTCAAGCCCGCCACGGGCACGCATCTGAAGATCGAGCTGACAGGCGCGCCCATCGAAGGCAGCGAGACGCCCGCGCTGGTCGAGGTCTCGGGCAAGGTGGATCAGGCCGCCGGCAAGACGAGCAAACCCGTGCTGAGCATCGTCGAAGCGGAGATTTACACGGGCAAGTGAGACGCCTCGGGTGGAAGCATGGGGCTTGAAGCCCCGCGCTTCCACCCTTCAACGCTGCCTTCTGCCTTACTTGCCGCCGGTAAGCAGTTCAACCGTACCGATCTTGCCGTTGACCGCGTCGCGCACCACGACGCGCAGGCGAGTCGTACCGGGAGGCATCTGCACCGGGATCAGGAAGTATGCCTTCTGGTCCGGGTTCTGGATGCGTCCCATCACCTCGGCCGAAAGCTCCTGCGAGCTGTGCGCCAGCGCCTTGTCCTTCGACGAGAAGGCGACCTGCAGCACGGTGATCTCGGCGCGTGTCTTGCCGCTTGGCTCGTCGGTCCACTTCAGACCTCCGGACGCGACGCCCAGCTTCACCTTGCCCCCATCGGCGGGCGCGAGCGAGAGCAGCAGACCGTTGTAGGCAAGCGTGCTCATGGCCGCCTTACCCATCTCGGCCTCGAGCTCGTCGCGCTGCTCCTTCGGGGTTCTGGGGATGGGCGCGCCGGTTGCGTCGACATGCGGATCCGGCGGATAGTAGCCGTCGCGCGTCACGGCGGTCAGGCTCGGGTCGCGCATCTTGATGCGGATCTGCCGATACTCCTCGCCTGGCTTCGGCGGATTGCTGGGCGTGTAAGAGATGGTGTAGTAGTTCGAGCCGGCCTCGGTGCCTTCAGCCACCTCGGCGTCGATGTCGTTGCGCGAAAAAAAGGCCTTGCCCCCTGTGGCGGGGGCAAGGGTGGAAAAATTGATCTCGTCGGAGAAGGGCTGACCGTCGTTGCGCGTCTCATAGTCCTGCAGATCGTCGGAGGTGCCGATGACGCCGATCGTGCCGAGCTGCGAGCTGGGGTCGATGGTGTAGAGCGTGATGCGCGAGTCCAGCAGCGCATTCGTGATGCGCTTGATGCCCGCCTGCAGCAGGATCGTGGAGCTGGTGTCGAGGTTCAGCAGGTCGACCGCCGGAAAGCCCTTGCCCACCCATAGAACGGTCTTGCGCCCCGGCGTGCCGCGAAAGGCCTCCGCCATGGAGTAGAGCGAGTTCAGCGATTCGCCCATGCGCTCGAACGCGCCGGAGCCGCCGCCGCCGCTCTTCATCTGCTTCCACGGATACTCGGGGAAGTACTTGTGCAGCGCGGTCAGCAACTCGGCGCGGTCCTGCGTAAAGTCCTTCACGACGACGAACTTCGTGTTCGTCGCGGCCAGCAGCGTGGTGGGCTGCTTCATCACGGCGGGCTGCGCCTCCAGATACTTCTGGATGCGGTTGCGCGCATACGCCATGTTCTCGAACGAGGTGTTCAGGTCGTCGAGCACCAGAATGGTTACCGGCGCGGCGCCGATCTTCGGCAGGTCGGCCGAGGACTTCACCACCAGGCCCGAGCCTTCGGGCATCGTGTGCTTCGATGGCGGCTCGAAGCTCCTGATCCGCTGCTCCACCGCATCTTCGTAGATGGTGAAGTCGTCCTGCTTCAGGTTGGTGTAGACCTTGCCCTTCTTATCCGTGACGACGATGTCGAGGATATGAATGGTGGCGGTGGTCTTCAGCACGTAAGGCTGATCGGGCAGAGGCTCCTGCTGCGCCCAGGCGGGCGACACGGAGAGAAGAAGCACGAGGAGCGCGGAAAGGGCCTTGCGGTTCATAAAATGGTCTCGCAGAGTTCAGTGTTCCAGAGAGGGTGAACGGCATTGGATCGGCACATGAGTTGAGCGCTTCAGGCGACGCGGACCCACGTTTCCACCATCGACGTTTGGTTGGCTAGATGACGTTGACGCTCTCGGAAAAGACGCCGTGCTCTGCGCGGCGGCCCCCGTGGAGACCGCCGCTCGCAGTTGTTGCTTTATTTGAAGGTGATGCTGGTGGCGAACGTATGGTTGATATTCCCGGAGCCCGTACCCGTGATGTTGACGGTGAAGGTGCCCGCCTGGGTTGCGATCGGCGGGTGGCCTCCGCAGGCGCTCAGCGCGCCCAGGCCGAAGGAGAGGAAGAGCAGCATCAGCAGACCCTTGACGCCGGCCTGGCGCATCAGCTTGCGTCCGCGGCGGAAGCTGCCGAAGACCAGGGCGAGGAGGATGGCGCCGCCGGCCAGGCTGGCCATGCGGATGCCCTCCTGCTTCACCGCGATCTGCGTGGTCTGCGTGGGCGACTGCGAGAGGATGGTGAGCGTCGTGCTGTAGGGCGTGTTCGTGCCGTCCAGCAGAAGCTGCGTGGGTTGGAAGACGCAGTTGGTGTAAAGCGGCAGGCCGCTGCAACCAAGCTGCACGTAGCCGAAGTACTTGCCGGTCGGGGTGAGGGTGACGGTCGCCGTCGTCGTCTGGCTGCCCAGCGGGACGGTGATGGCGCTGACGGTCGAGATGCTGTAATCGCCATCCCATGCTCCGCTTGTGGGCGCGACGTAGACCTGGTACGTGCCGACGGTGGCGCTGGCGGTGTAGTCCTGGTCTCCGCTGTACTTGGCGGTGATGGTGTTGAAGCGCTGGACGAACAACGTGGTGAACTGCGTTGCGCTGATGTTGACGCTGGCGCTGTTGCCCGCGCCGCTCAGGCTCGCCGAGCCCGCGCTGACGCCGTTCACGTAGAAGGTGACGGAGCCGGTGGGCAGAACGACGACGCTGCTGGGCGCGCTGTTGGCGAGCGTGACCGTCAGCGCCGGGTAGACGCCGGTGTAGATGATGATCGGCGCGCTGGCAACCGTGATGGACGTAGCGTTGAAGGCCACCGCGATCGTGATCGGCGCGCTGGCGCTGGCGTTATCGTTGGCGTCGCCGGTGTAGGTCGCGTTGACCGCGTCCGTGCCGCCGGGCAGCGCGGAGGTGGTGAGCGTCGCCACGCCCTTGACGAGCGCGACCGTGCCGATCGTGGTGGCGCCGTTCTTGAAGACCACCACGCCGCCGGGGATGCCGCCCGAAAGGCTGGTGACGTTCGCCGTCAGCGTGACGTAGGAGCCGGCGGCAAAGGCGGTGGAGGAGGCCTTCAGCGTGGTGGCCGTCGTGTCCTTGATGGTGACGAACTGAACCGTGCTGGAGCTGAAGGTGAAGTTGGAGTCGCCCGAGTAGCTGGCGGTCAGAACGTGCGTGCCGGCGTTGGGGTTCAGGCTCAGCGTGGCCTGCTTGTTCGCGACGGGCTGGGTCGAGATCGCGCCGTCGAGCGAGTAGGTCATCGTGCCGGTGGGGGTTGCGGTGCCGGAGCTCTGCGTGATGGTGGCGGTCGCCGACAGCGCCGTGCCGTAGACGTATCCGCCGACGGGCTGCGCGGGCGTTACGACCAGGGCCGTCGTGGTGGTGATGAAGCTGGAGACGTTGACCGTGACGGCGCTCGACTTGCCGGCGGCGTATACGGTGTCTCCGCTATAAGAGACGGTGATGGAGTGGGTTCCGGAGGCGAGTGCGTAGGAGATGCTGCCGATGCCCGCCGCGTTCAGCGTGGCCGTGCCGAGATTGGTCGTGCCGTCGAAGAAGGTCAGCGTGCCGGTCGGCGTCGCCAGCCCGGTCTGGGTGACGACCGTGCCGGTGAAGGTGTCGGACTGGCCTGGGTTCAGGTCGGTGCCGCTGCTTGCGATCATGATCGTCGGCGTCGCCAGCGTGACGACGACGGAGAGCGTCGCGGCCGTGGCGGTGGTGGTAGGCGCGTAGGTCGCGTCGCCCGCGTACGTGGCGGTGAGCGCGTGCGTGCCGACCGTCAGACCGGCGGGGATGGAGAAGGTGGCGACGCCGGAGCTGAGTTCGACCGCGAGGTAAGGCGTGCCGTCGATATAGAGGGTGATGGCGCCGGTCGCCGCGGCGTTGGCCTTGGCGGTGACGACGAGGGCCTGTCCCGGAGCGGGCGAGCCGGTGGGCGTGGTGAGCGTCAGGCCGACGCCCGCGGAGGTGGTGGGCGCCGTGCCGGTGGCCAGGCCGGTCATCACGATCTGCGGCGTCTGCTGCTGCTGCGACTCGATGAACGCGGTCGCGGTGCGCGTGCCGCCCGGCGAAACCGGGCTGAAGTTGATGCCGATGTAGCAGGCGAAGCCGGGCAGCAGGTTGTTCGAGAAGTTGCAGCTCGGGTAGACCGGCAGCTTCGCCGGGGTGCCCGTCGTGGTGAAGTCGTCCACATCGCCGATCAGCGAGATGCCCGTCGGCTGCAGGTAGACCGGGATCTGGTTGCCGGAGTTCGAGACCGTGATCGCGACCACGGTGCCCGAGGTGCCGACGGCCTGGCCCGCGGTTGCGCCCAGCGACTCGGTCAGGCCCGAACGCGCCAGCACGTTGAAGTTATAGCCCGAGACCGGCACCGTCGTACCCACCAGCGGCGTGGTGACGATGTTGCCGTTCGGATCGATGGCGAAGTTGTAGTCCTTGTTGCCGGTCAGGTTCTGCTGGTCGGAGGTGGAGAGGACGCCGTTCTCGTTGGGGATGCGGTACATCGCCGCCACGGAGTTGTCGGAGATGTAGAGGCTTCCGGCGGCGTCGAACTGCGCGCCCCAGGGCGCCTTCATGCCCGAGCCGACCGCATACGCGGCCTGTCCGGTGACCGGCACATAGACGCCCTGCGCGCCGGAGCTGTCCGCGAGACCGATGTTGCCATAGAGGTCGACCGCTACGCCGATGGCGTCGACGGCCGGATTGGGCACCACCGTCTGCACGCCGGCGAAGGTGATCTGCAGGATGCGCTTGTTCGAGACGTCGGCCAGGAAGTTATTGCCGGCGATGTCGACAGCGACCGAGCGCGGCTTGGAGTAACCGGTGCCGAGGACGCCGAGGTCCGCGACGTTCCACACACCGTTCTCGTACGGGATGTAGGTGAGGCGGCCGGTGCTGAGGTCGGGTACGATCAGGTCGCCCGCGCCGTTGATCGCCACGTCGTTCATCGAGAAGGTCGTGATGTTGACGACGCTCGCGGTGCCCGTGTACGCGCCGTTGTAGATCGGCGGATTCGTCTTCGAAGGCGGGAAGATGACGATGCGGTTGAGGCCGGTATCGGCCAGCAGCAGGTTGCTTGCCGAGTCGAAGCGCGCGCCGTGCGGCTGGCTGAGCGAGATCGGGTTGACGTTCGTGTTCGGCGTGACCGAGGTGAAGACGCCGGGGTCGAAGGTAATCACCGGCGCCAGGCCGCCGCCGCCGATGAAGACGCGCGACAGAACGTGATTGCTGGAGTCGTAGAAGACGATCGCGCCGAGACGCGGGCCGGCGGCGACCGGCGTGAAGGTGACGTTGACGATGCAGCTGTTGCCGGCCGCATAGCTGGTGTTGGCCGCGCAGGTGCTGCCGCCGGCATCGGCGTAGTCCAGCCCCGTGTACCCGGTCGAGACCACCCGGTAGGACGCGGGCGTAATGGCCGCGGTGAAGTTGACGGTGACCGGTGTGACGGCGCTCGTCTGCTTGACCGGCAGCAGACCGAAGTAGATGGCGCCGAAGGAGAAGTGGAAGACGTTGGAGCCGGCGCCGATATACAGGCTGCCGCGCGTATCGGTCGCGACCGAGGTGGGCGCGGTCACGCTGGCGGCCAGCGTAACCTGGCTGCTGGGCGTGGGCACGCCGGCCACGTTCGGGATCTCCTTCACGGCGTTGTTGCCCGTGTCGGCGATGAAGAGGTTGTTGTTCACGTCGACCGCCACGCCCGAGGGCGCGGCAAAGCCCGAGCCGATGGTGGTCGCGGCCGCGCCGCCCGTGGGCAGGTAGACGATCGCGTTCGCGCCCGAGTCGGCGATGAAGACGTTGCCCAGCCGGTCGACGGCGATCTGCTTCGGCGCGATCAGCCCGGTGGCCAGCACGGTCTGCGTCTTCGTGCCAACCGCCACCTTCACCACCTGCTTGTTCGTCGCGTCGACGATATAGACGTTGCCCGCGATGTCGACCGCCACGCCGGTCACCGTACCCAGGCCCGTGCCGATCGAGACCGGCGTATTGAGATTCAGCGTGCCGGTGGTCGAGACATACTCATAGACCGCCTTGGCCGTGCCGTTGGCGACATAGACGTTGCGTCCGGTGTCGACCGCGACCTGGCCGGGCGTGGAGAGTCCGCCCAGCAGCGCCTGCGCCGAGCCGTTCGCGCCGATGTACTCCTGCAGCGCGCCATTCACGCCGTCGGCGACATAGACGTTGCCGATCGGGTCCACCGCCACACCGGCGGCGCTGCCCAGACCGTTGGCCAGCGTGACCTGCGAGGTCGCGGCGGTCGATTGCGCGTAGAGCTGGCTTGCGCACGCCACGAGCAGCGTAGCTGCCAGCCCTTTGAACATTGCGAGATAACGAGAGGTACGAACCATTGGACTCACTCCGAAGATCATTCCCAGATCATTCCCATTGCCTGCCCCGGCGCTCTGGCGCTCGGGGCGTTTATACGTTGCGGCTTGAAGTTAGAAGGCGAACCGGAGACCGCCCTGAATGTTACGCGGACGATTCGCGGAGGTAATGCCCAGATACGAGTAGTCGTGGCCGGCCGTGTTGGTCGCCGATACGTTCTGCGTATCGGAGACCGTCGTCGCGCTGTTCACATTGACCGTCGGCGAGTTGAAGTTCGGATGGTTCAACACGTTGAATCCATCGAAGTTCACCGTCAGGCGATACCGCTCGGTAAAGTTGAAGGTCTTGCGCATGGACACGTCGAGGTCGACGTAGTTCGGTCCGGCGATCAGGCCGTTCGGCACGTTGCCGATCTGTCCCGGCGCGGGCGCATAGACGTTCGCGATGTTGCCCGGATTGAGCGGCTCCCACCATGCGACCTGCGTGTGCGGATAGAGGATCGGATAGCCCGCATACTCGGCCTTGCCCGCGACGCCCAGCGTATCGGTGCCCTGCGGGGTAAGCCGCGTGCCGCCCTGGTAACGGCCAGTGCCGGTGATCATCCAGCCGCCCAGACCCTCGCGCATCACGATGTTATGCCGCGCAAAGGTGGGGGACGACACGATGTAGCTTGTCGTGATCAGGTTGCGGCGATCGAAGCTCGTATAGCCGTAGTAGTATGTCTTCGAAAACGGGAAGATGTGCGCGACGTCCGTATCGGCGCTCGAGGTCGATAGCGACTTGGACCATGTGTACGCGAAGGTGAAGCGTCCCTTGCCGATGCGCCGGTTCAGGTTCGCCTGCAGGCCGTTGTAGTTGCCGTCCGCGTCCGTGCGGTACTGGTAGATCGCGCCGAAGCCCTTGTAAGGACGCAAGGCGTTGATATTTACGTTCTGATTGACCTGGAACGCCGCGTCTTCGACGCCGGGGTCCACGCCGTTGACGTCCGGATCGTGCAGCATGTGGCGCGCTTCGTTGCCCACATAGGTGATCTGCAGGAACATGCCCGCCATCAACTGCTGCTGGATGCCGAAGTTGTACTGGTACACGTACGCGCGCTGCTGGGTCGAGCTGACCGCGTACATGTCGCCGTTCGGGCTCAGGTTCAACTGGCTGCTGAAGGCCGCGAGGTTGTCCATGTTGCCGTTCTGCACCGCTGCGCTCTGCAAGTAGGGCGGCGAGTTCAGCGCCGAGAAGGCGACGTTGCCCTGCGGCGTGTCGTAGAACAGACCGGCGCCGCCGCGGAAGGCCAGCGTGCCGTTGCCGAACATGTCGTAGGCGAAGCCGAAGCGTGGCGCGATCACCCGCTGCGCTTTGTAGAAGCCGCGCTTGCCGATGGTCGGCACGCTGAGCACATCGGCCGACTGGCCATTGGGAACGCGGAACAGCTCGCTGTTCGGCACGCCATCGCCGGCGCGGCGCAGACCGTTATACCGGTTGCCGGAACCCGCGACCAGGGTGCCGTTCGAATTCACCGTCACAGCCGCCTTCGGATCGTAGAACTCCGGATAGAACGACGCGAGGTTGTTCTGCTGCGAGTCCCACGGCGTCATCCACTCGAAGCGCAGACCGAGCGAGAGCGAGAGCTTCGGAGCGATGCGCCAGGTGTCGTCCACATAGCCCGCCGCCTGCCACAGCCGGAAGAAGCCGTAGGTGTCGGACGCCGACTCGGTGTAAGTCGCGAAGTTGCCCAGCAGCATATCGGCCAGGGCGTTGCCCGAGGTGTTCAAGCTGGTGCTGGCGTTGGTGAACGCGACGTTGCCGTAGAAGTACGGCTTGCCGTTCTGGTCCTTGCGGTTGCGGCCGAAGAGCCCACCGACCTTGATGGTGTGCTTGCCCTCGACCATCGTGTACACGTCCTGGACCTGCGCATAGGTGCTGTGCGAGCGGTTCAGGAAGTTGTCCGAGTCGAATGCCGTATAGCCGTACAGGCTGAGATACGGAATGCCGAGCTTGGGAGTCTGCCCCTGGTAGAGCGACTGATAGTCGAGGCCATAGGTGGACTTCAACCAGTCCGGCCCGACCGGCTGCTGGTTGATCGAAGACCACAATGCCGAGAGGCTGAGCGTGTTGGTCGAGTTCGGCGTCACCACCATGTTGTGTACGAAGAGGAAGTTATCGGCCGGACCTTCGTCGTGGTACGAGGTGGTGGGCAGAGAGCCGTCGCCGAGCGGATTGGTCGTGGTGTGCGTGTCGTCGATCCAGCGCGCGTACACGTTGTGCCGCTTGTTGATGATCCAGTCCACGCGGGCGAGATACTCGTGATTGCGGAAGGGCTGCGGCAGCTCGTAGATCGTATTGCCGTTGTTCGAGCAGCCGGTCAGCGTGCAGGCCACGCCGGCGTAGGAGGTCGCCTTGCTGATGACCTCGTTGAAGACCTTCTGCACGCCGTGGCCGAAGGGCGTGATGTAGTTCGAGATATCGCAGGTGGAGGGCACGTTGCCCAGGCCGGGAACCTTCGACAGCGAGCAGGCGCCGGCCGTGGTCAGGGGAAAGACGCCATTCAACTGCGCCTGCAGCGGCAGGGTCACGATGGAGGGGTTCGTGTTCTGCGCGATGATCTTCCACTCCGCGCCCATGAAGAAGTAGAGCTTGTCCTTCATGATCGGGCCGCCGAGCGCGCCGCCGAAGTCGTTGAAGCGCAGGTGCTGGCGGATGGGGTTGTAGGTGCCGTTGGGGTTCTGCTGGGCGCTGCGCGAGAAGTAGTTCGACGCGTCCAGCAGGTCGTTGCGGATCAGCTCGAAGAGCGTGCCGTGCAGGCTGTTCGTACCGGAGCGCGTGACCACGTTGATGGCCGGGCCGGCCGCCGAACCGAACTGCGACGAGAAGGCCGAGGTCTCGACCTTCACATGCTCGACAAAGTCGATGCCGACGTTGTTGAACTGCGTCGCGTTCGAGCCGATGTCCTTGTTGATGACGCCGTCGATGTACAGTCCGTTGGCGGTCGCGCGAATGCCGTTCAGCACGATGCCGGTGGTCGAGCCGCTGGTGATGGTCGCCATCGCGTCGCCGCCGTTCATCACGACCGAGCCCGGCAGAATGCCGAGCAGGTCGAGGTAGTTGCGGCCGTTCAGCGCCAGGTCGCGCACCGTGTCGCCGTCGATGACGTGCGAGATCTCACCGGTCGAGGTGTTCACCGTCTCGCCGACCTGCGTGGTCACGATCATCTGTTCGGTCGCGCCGGCCTGCAGCTTGAAGATCGCGTTGAGCGCGCCATTGTCGTTCAGCTCCAGGCCTTCCTTGGTCGCGCTGGCGAAGCCGGGACTTTCGACCGTAATGGTGTAGTGGCCGACCTGCAGCGTGGCGAAGACGTACTCGCCGCGCTTGTCGGTCGTGGTTGTGGTGGTCACCGCGGTCTCGGTGCGGGTGGCGGTAATTTGAGCGCCGACCACGACCGCGCCCGATGCGTCGGTGACGGTGCCGGAGATGCGGCCCGTGTCGGACTGCGCCAGCGCGTTACCCGTCAGCATCGCGCACAGCAGAAGAAGAAAGACCCACGTACGCGCGAAGCTCGATACGCGAATGACCTGGAACGGAGACGACTGGTTGAGTTGCATCACTTGCATCACCCCTTGGAGACCGCAATCCCGCAGTGGAACGGTGTTCGTGCCTGGCGTAACAGCCAGACGAAGTTTGTCGAAAGTTGCTGAAGGTGTCTGTCGTTAAGTGCGTCGATCCGCCGGTTGCACGGCGCCGATAGAGCGAAAGCCAGGCGGTCGCCTGCCCGGCGAAGCATTCCCGCAGCCGGAACATCTTGCGATGCCCCGGCCGCGGGCCGAACTAGGGACGGACGCCGAGCTTACCGGCGGCGATCGCCGCGGACATCGGCGTGATCACTGGCGATGCGGCTCCGACGATGTAGTAGAGGTAGCTGCCCGAGGTAGCCATCACCCACAGGTTGCCCGAACGGTCGATCGCCAGACCGTTCGCGCCGGAGATCGCGCCGGACTGGAAGCCGAAGATGCCCGCTCCACTCGGCGAAAGCGCCGTTGCCGTGGTCGTGCCGCCGCTGGTCGCGACTGAGAACTCCGAGATGCCGGTAAAGGTCGAGGTTGGCCGGTTCACCGTCCAGACCTTGCCCGTGCCGTCGACCGCGACGCCAGCCGGATAGTCCACGCCGCCCGTACCGCCCGCGGCCGTGGTGGTGGTGTTCGTGCTGGAGGCGATGGTCGTCACCACCGGCACCGTCGCCGTCGTGCCGCTGCCGGCGGTGCCGGCGGCGATATTCAGGTAGTTCAGCGCGCCGCCATAGGTGGCCCAGATGTTGTTCGCCGCGTCGACCGCGCCATAAGCGGCGCAGTTGCTCGGCAGGTTCAGGTCGTTGGGGGTGGTCGTCGGCGAGAGAGGCTGGGTCGCTTCGTCGGTGGTTGTGGCGCGCTGGACGAGGAAGTTCGTGCAGGTGGTCGAGCTGCTGAAGGCGATGCCGAACTGCGAGGCGGAGCCATCGACCATCACGTAGTTGAACAGCGTGCTGCTCAGACGCCCGCCGCCTTCGTTCAAGGTGGTATAGCCGTTGCCCGAGAGCAGCTCGCTGAAGTAGTAGCGAGCCGTGTACGGAATGTTGTTCATCCAGATGTTGTTGTTGCCGTCGATGGCCAGCGCGCCCGAGGCGCTACCCGAAAGGATCGGCGTCACCAGGCCCGTCGACGAGACCTCCGTGATCAGACCGACCGGCATCGTCGTGCTGGTTCCGGCCGTGGAGGGTGTGATGGCCGGGCCGAAGGAGCTGGAGAACGCGTTGTCCAGCGTATCGACCGCCAGGCTGAAGGGACGTCCATAGGTCGGCGCGAGGCCGGTGTCGCCGGTGTAAGCATATGCCGTCGAGGTGTTGCCGACGACGAGGTTGAGGGTCGAGGCGGGAAGGTTCACGGTCGTCGGGCCGTAGATGTTGAGCGCGCCCAGCGGGCTGAACTGGTTGATAAAGGGCGCTGCTCCGCCCGTGCCGACGCCGACCCAGACATTGCCCTGGCTGTCGATGCCGATGCTGGCCGGATACGCCGTGCCGACGGTCGCCGCCGACGGGTTGGTCGTCTTCAGCTTCACCGAGATCGTCCAGTCGTAGACGCCGGTGCAGGTGCTGGTCGGCTCGAAGGGTGAGTTCGAGGACGGATACTGGCCGCAGAGATACGACGGCGAGCCCAGAGCGTTGCCGTGCGCCGGCATGGTCAGGCCGCCGGGATTGGTCGCGACGTAGTACATCGCCTGAATCGTGTCGGTCGGCGCGGTGGCGCCGCTCGGGGTCATGTCGGAGAAGAGGCCGGTGCAGGTCGAGCCGCCGGCGGAGTTGACGCAGTAGGCCAGGATGTCGGCCAGCGTGTTCAGCTTCTGATAGTCGGGATCGACGATCGTGGTGTACAGCACGCCGCCCACCGTGTTGCTGATCGCGTTCGACGTGGTGGAAGCCGCGCTCTGACCGGTGGCGATGCTCACCAGATTGCCCGTCGTCAGGAAGGCGTTGGCCAGACCGACGAGATTGGTGCTCGGCGCGCCGATCGTCCACGGGGTCGCGCCGCCGGGGGCGATGCTCATGAACTGCTGCAGGGCCGTCACCGCGGCCACGGTCGTCAGCTCGTTGACGAAGACGTACGTGCCGCCGGTCGCGGCGCTGCAGGGCGTGGGCAGCGCGGCCATCAGGGCCAACTGCGCGTTCGTGCCCGAGCCCGAGTTGCCGCCGGTCGAGGTGATGTACAGGTACTGGCCCGTCGTGCAGGGCGAGACGCCCGACGTGTTATTGAAGCTGAAGTTGCCGTTCGAGTCCGTCGTGGTCGTGGCGATCGCGGTCGCATTCGCGCCGTATCCCGCGGGGCTCGCGCCGGTCGTGCCGGCGGCCCAGAGCTTGACGGTCGCGCCGGTCACTGCCTGCTGACCCCCATGAACGCGTCCGCCGAAGCCGGTGGTCGAGACGGCAGCGTTCACGCTCGTGGCGGCGGTGGAGCCGCCGCCCGACATGCCGCAGCCAGTAAGGGTGAGGGCGAGCCCGGCAGAGAGAATGGCTGCGAGGCTGAGTGGCAGAAGGGAAAGGCGTTGGCGCAGAAACATGCTGGTCTCCAAATTGGTGCGACGGTATCGATCGGCTGCTTGCGGGGCGGGTCAGCTCTGACGGGGCTGCCGGCCTTCTCGGATAGTTCCTTGCTGCGTGCTCATCGGGTCAAACGAGATACAGTTTTCTGGGCGATATCTCTTCAAATGTGTGCCGCATGGGGCCGGTTACGGGGCTGAAGGAGACGGGGATGAGCTACTTTGAAAACGTTTCCCAGTCGGAACTTCAGAACCTTGAAACAGGCTTGTCATTGGCAGGTGACAAAGTACCCACTCCGCACACAGGGTGTCAACTGAAAAATTGTTCTCGTATTGGCAGAATCTTCGAAATCCAAGGCAAGTCTCAATTTATGAACCACTTGCAACGGCATGCCGAGATGGAGTCGACACGCCGTTTTCCCCGAAAAATACGCGCCAGTCCGACCAAAGTAAGATCAGCGCGGCTCTTTCGCATCCGGGTCCGACGCATCCGGTTCGGACGACGGCGCGGGCGCGGCCGTGGGCGACGCCGAGGGCGCATGCTTGCCCGTCTCGTCCAGCTCCAGGCGCAGGTAGTCGTAGATCACGCCCGAGGTAACGTTTCCGCTTGGCACGCGCAGCGCCAGCTCGTTGTCGCCCACCTTCAGCAGCGACGCGGGAAAGCTCACGTCGTGCTCGGTCCATGTGCCCTGGATGCCGTCGCGGTTGATCGTCGCGTTGTAGGTCAACGGCGCGAGGTCGCCCGCCGGTTTGCCGTTCACCAGCACGAAGACGTGCCGCGCCGCCACGCCCGCGAGGCCCGTGCGCAGGATCGCCACGCCCTTCGCCGGTTCGGCGACGTTGAACCGGATCGTCCACGTCGTATCGCCGCCGTTGAAGCCGCCCGCGGGCGAGCCGTGTGAGGAGTTCGGCACCTGCTCGTAGTACCAGTCCCTGCGGTAGTCGCTCTTGCCGACGGTATAGGTCAGGTCGTTCGGAAACAGCTTCGCATACAGCAGGTAGTTGCCCCAGCGGTTGTACTGATCGCCGCCCAGAAACTCCGATCCGTTGCGATTGGGCACGCCGATCTCCCAAAGCTGTTTGCCGTAGCGCACGGGCTTCCACGCCAGCTCGCCCAGCGCGACCGGCTTGCCGGCCGTCACCTCCACCTTCTCCCCGCTGCTGTAACCGCCGAAGACGCCATCGGCCAGGGCGTACACCTCGTAGCTGCCCGGCCGCACGTTCGGGATGGAGAAGGTTCCATCCGGCGACGCCTTCACCCAGAACTGGTAGTGCTTGGCGTCGGTCTGCCACGAGCCGTCGCCCTCGCCCGGCGGGATCAGCCCGACCAGCATCCGCCCCGGCGCGACCGGCTTCTCGTCCTGAATCGTCAGCTTGCCCGTGACGGTCGTGCGGCCGTCGTCATGCGGATAGTCCACGCCCTTCACCCAGTCGAAGGGCCACATCGCGGCCTCGCGCGCCGCCTCGCGCTTGGCGTCGGCGTACATCGCCTGCGGGGTCGCGGCGGAGTTCACATAGACCAGGATCGGCCCGACGACCTTGTTCCACTCCTCGCCCGCGGCCAGATGCAGCGTGCTGCCGCCGTAGTGCGTGCTGCGCCAGTAATCGAGCAGCGTCGGGTCGCCGCCCGCGCCGTCGTCCAGGTGAGCCGTCAGCTCGTACTTCGTCGGGCCGCCGCTCAGAAACTCCTGCGACGGATTCACGAAGTAGATGCCGACGTGCCGCTTCGTGCTCGACCAGCCGAAGGCCGGATTGTCGAACTGGTTGTCGGAGTAGTCGTACTTGTGCTCGACCTTTCCAGCAAAGGCCCCGGTAGTGAGACGCCGCGCCTCCTTCATGTTCATCTGCTGGCCGTGGTCCCAGTCGTAGCCGGTCGGCATCAGCAGGTTGTTGTTCGAACTCGTCGAAAGCCAGTCGAGCACGTTAGTCAGCTTGGCGCCGAAGCGGCTCTCGCCGATCTGCGTCTCGGGATAGCTCGCCGGATGCTTGAAGATGGCGTACGTGTAGATGCCGCGGTCGTCCTTGCCCAACGTGTAGCGGATCTCGAGGTCGCAGATCATGCCGCCGCTCGAGGTCCGCGAGAGCGACCTGCCCTGCGCGACGCCCTTCACATAGACCTCCGCCCGCGCGCCGTTGTTGGTCGCCGGATCGATCGAGACGCCGTCGGTCAACTGCGCCGCGCCCGAGGGATTCTGCTCCCAGTACCCCGCATGATGGCCACTGCCGAAGCCCATCATCTCCACCCCGCTGTACTTCAGGCTCTTCAGGTCGCCGGTCGCGCGATCGACCTCGGCGGTCACGTAGGCGTTCTGCAGCGTGTAGGTGTTCATCCCCTTCTTCACGCTCACCGGTCCCGGACTCTGCGCATTGGCAAGCGCGGTGAGGCAGAACAGGGCGACAGAGCTGTACTTCGCGGCGGCGGAGAGGGACATGCGTAGACTCCTTGATGCATTACAGGAAATGTTTCCCAGCCAAACTATCAGAAATGTATGATCGTCGGCGTGCGCCCCGGCGCCACGAATCCCCGCCTCTGGAGACCTCGCTTGCCCACTTCCCTGCCCTTCCTCTCGCTGCCTTTGCGTAAGCGCTTTCCTGTCAGCAGCTTCGTCGCGGGCCTCCTGTTCGCCTGCGCGCTGTCGGCAACCGCGCAAAATTCCGCGCGGCAGGTGCGCTCGCTCGATGCGCAGTGGAAGTTCCTCGCCGAGGACGCAAAAAAGGCCGAGGCGCCCGACTTCAACGACAGCGGATGGAAGACCGTCGACGCGCCGCACGACTGGAGCATCGCCGGACCGGTCGACAAGGCCAACACCACCGGCCAGGGCGGCGGATACTTCCCCAACGGCGTAGGCTGGTATCGCAAGGACATCGCGCTCACCGAGGCCGACGCCCACAAGCACGTCTACGTCGTCTTCGACGGCGTCATGGCCAACTCCGACGTATGGATCAACGGCGCGCACCTGGGCAAGCGCCCGAACGGAACCGTCAGCTTCTTCTACGAGCTGACCGGCCACCTGCAGTTCGGCGCCGGCGCGCACAACATCCTTGCCGTGCGCTGCGACAACGCGCAGCAGCCCGCCTCCCGCTGGTACGAGGGCGCGGGTATCTACCGGCACGTCCGCCTGGTCGTCACCGGCGACCTGCACATCGAGCCGTGGAGCACCGTCGTCACCACGCCGAAGATCTCGCCCGCAAGCGCGACCGTTCACGTCGAAACCACCATCGTGAACGACAGCGACAAGCCCGCCACGAAGGTGCAGGTCAGCTTCGCCCTCGCCGGGCCAGCCGGTAAGATTCCCGGCGACTGGGGCGCGCCGCGCGACATCCCCGCCAAGGGCATGGTCACCATCGGACGCGACATCCCCGTTGCCAACCCCGCCATCTGGGATCTCGACCACCCGGCGATGTACACCGCCACCGCCTCCGTCCGCACGGGCGCGGCGGCGGCCGATACGGACGAGGTTCCCTTCGGCATCCGCGAGTTCCACTTCGACGCCGCGACCGGCTTCTGGCTCAACGGCAAAAACTTCAAGCTGAAGGGCGCGGCCATGCACATCGAGGCCGGCGGCGTCGGCATCGCCGTCCCGGCCGGGGTCTACGAGCATCGTCTGCTGGCGCTCAAGGCCCTGGGCGTCAACGCCATCCGCACCGCGCACAATCCGCCCTCGCCCGACTTCCTCGACCTCTGCGACAAGCTCGGCCTGCTCGTGATGGACGAGATGTTCGATCAGTGGACCGTCGGCAAGAACCCCTTCGACTACCACCTCTTCTTCCAGCAGTGGGCGCTGCGCGACACGCGCGACACCGTCCGCCGCGACCGCAACCACCCCAGCATCATCCTGTGGAGCGCGGGCAACGAGATCCACGACACCCCGCAGGCGGCGCTCGCCAATAAAATCCTCACATCGTTGGTACAGGTCTTCCACGAGAACGATCCCAGCCGCCCGGTCACGCAGGGCCTCTTCCGGCCCAACGCCAGCCACGACTATGACAACGGCCTCGCCGACCTGCTCGACGTCGTCGGCCAGAACTACCGCGAGCAGGAGATCCTCGCCGCGCACGCGCAGAAGCCCACCCGCAAGATCCTCGGCACGGAGAACACCCACGACCGCAACCAATGGATCGCCCTGCGCGACAACCCGCCCTACTCCGGCCAGTTTCTCTGGACCGGCATCGACTATCTGGGTGAGGCGGGCGAGGCCGGCGGCTGGCCGCTGATCGGCAACGGCTCCGGCCTGCTCGACCGCACCGGCTACCCCCGCGCCCGCGCCTTCGAACGCGAAAGCTGGTGGGGCACGACCCCGAACGTCCACATCGCACGCCGCGTCGCCCCCACCGAGCGCACCAGCGTCGACCCCGGCTACGAGACAGCGCCCGCCCGCTTCAAGCAGTCGCTCTTCCTCGACTGGACGCCCGAAAAACCCGGCGACCACGTCGAAACCGTCGAGGGCTACACGAACTGCGAGGAGGCCGAGCTCTTCCTGAACGGCAAGTCCCTCGGCAGACAGAAGCTGCACCCAGACGCCACGCCGTTGAGCTGGAAGGTTCCCTACGCACCCGGCTCGCTGAAGGTCGTCGGCTACGTCGGCGGCAAGGGCGTCGCCACCGACGAGCTGCTCACGGCGGGCAAGGCGACCAAACTGCATCTGACGGCCGAGCACGCCAAAACCACCGCCGATGACTCCGGTGTCATCTATATATATGCAGAGGTCGCCGACGACGCCGGAACCATGGTCCCCGACGCGACCAACCTCATCCACTTCGCCGTCACCGGCCCCGGCGCCATCGTCGCCGTCGACAGCGGCAGCAACGCCGACCACGACTCCTTCCAGAAACCCGACCGCCACGCCTACGAAGGCCGCGCCGTCGCCATCCTCCGCGCCACCGGCCCCGGCGCCATCACCGTCACCGCCTCATCCCCAGGACTGGCGACGGCAACCACCACCGTACAGGCTGCGGCTCCGGCGCCGCCGGCGTTTGTCCGGTCGTTCTAGATCGGGCGAATGCTCGGGCGCCCCATCCTTTCGGCCTCATCGAAAGGGTGGGACGTAAGCCGTTCCAGCCCGGTCGTGCTATATCCCACCCTTCGCAACATCGCGAAGGATGGGGGGTCCCGTCATCGCTGTGATTCAGACAATCTAGTTGCTGGGCACGGCGTCGTTCGCCACGGTGCTCTTGCTCCCGTAAGCCCACGTGTAGTCGTGCCAGCCCGTCACAGCCGGGTCGGCGGAGGTGGGCGTGATCTCCATCCGCAGCGCGTCCAGCATCACGCCGTCGGCCTGGCTGACCGACAGGGTCAGCACGTTGTCCGCGCCGGGCGCGTTCAGGTTCGCCGTATCCCACTGCAGCGCGGTCCACTGGTAGAAACCTGCCAGCCCGCTGCGGACCATCGCGTCGCTCGCATTCGTATAGTGCCAGATCAGTTGATGACCGTTCAGCGTTGCGATCAGGCTGGCCTCCGCCGACGCGATGCCCACCGACAGCACCACATACTGCCCCTGCGCCTGCTGGCCCGCCGTCGTCGTGAAGTGGATCGTCGTGCCCGGAGTGTTCGTCGTCGCCGGGTTGCCGACATACGACGGCACGATGTAGGTGTAACCATCCGTCGTATCGTCCGCCGCGTTATAAACGCCGGCGTATAAGCCGGGATTGAACGCGCCCCACTGCACATAGTTCAACTGACTTAGATCGTTGGTCGCCGGCGTCGATCCTACCGCCGTCGCATAATAAATTTGCGCGCCTTTATTCGCCGCAAAGTCGGACCAGAAGTTATAAGCGCCGTAGTAATTCCGCAGATCGTTCCCAGCCGAGTCGTGACCATGCAGAAACTCATGCGCCGAACGATCCGGCGTGCCGATCGTCCAGATCGGCGTATATGTCCCAAAGTTTTCCGGCACGAAGTTGAGCGATGGCAGCGACGTCGTCTGGTTGGCGGTTACATTCACGTTATCCAGTCGTAACTCGCCCCACTGACCCAGCACATAGTGCGAGAGCCGATAAGTTCCCGGAACCACGCCTGTAAGTGGCGCCGTACCGGAGGCGTTGTTATTCACCCAGTACTGCCGTCCATAGGTCGTCTGCTGATAGTTCGTCGCATTGTCGCCCAGCACGGTCCACGCGGCGTTGGTCGTCGCGGAGCCTCCGCCCGCAATCGTCGGCGCCACCGTGCCGCGCGCATTGGATGCGACGTGGCCGTTCGCGATCAGCGTCGGGTCGTTATCGTAGAGATAATCGAAGACCGGCGTGTAAGTCTGAGCCTCGGCATACATCGCCGCCGGCGTGCTCAGCGTGCTGCTGACCGCGTTGAAGTGGAAGTAAGCCGGTCCGAACAACTTACTCGAAGCCACGCCCTGCGTCGGCGTCCAACCGATATTCAGCACATAGTGGCTGGAGAGCGACTCCACGATGACGATATTTTCCGTAAAGATCAGATCCTGCTTGCTCGGCCCGCCGATCATATTCTCCTGCCGGGGAAAGACCGCCCAGGAGCCATACTTACTTCCATAAAGACCA
Organism: Granulicella rosea; assembly: GCF_900188085.1. Lineage (GTDB taxonomy): Bacteria > Acidobacteriota > Terriglobia > Terriglobales > Acidobacteriaceae > Edaphobacter > Edaphobacter rosea. Next base: position 51,447 of record NZ_FZOU01000012.1, on the reverse strand, counting down.
TGCGCCTTATGGAGATACTCATAACTCGAAAAATCGTACTTGGTCGCGAACTGCCGCGTCCAACCCGTAGGCAGACTAAGTCCGTTCAGATCGACGACGGCGTTCTGCACCTGCCGTCCGGGATCGGTATTCCCCGTCACCGACGCCGCGGGCAGCGGCACGGCGACCGGCCCCAGGTTATTCAAGCCCGAGTCGACTAAGTACATATTCGTAAACTGAGATAGATTGACGCGGAAGATATATTGCTGCTGGCCGAGCGAGCCGGCGATGTCGGTCGGCGAGTGGCTCACGACATAGTAGCCATGAAAGCCCGTATCGTTCGCCGTAATAATGTAATGCTGTGTCTCGGTAAAGGCATTGGTCGAACTGCTGGCGGTCGACGACCAGAAGTCGATATACATATTTCCGTTCTGCGTATAACCCGACGTAACCGGACCCGCGCCGCCGCCTACATTGCCCGAGTAAAGACCCTCGGGCTGACCGCCGTTGGTCGTGGTCGTATCGACTAACTCATCCGAATAACCTACCAAGTGGACGCTGAAGATCCTGCCCGTGGTGGGGTTGAAGTCCAGGTTGATCGCGCCGCTGCTGATCTTCCAGTCGGTCGCCACGCTGGTGTTGATCGTCAGCGTGCCGGTGCCCGTGCCGTTCAACGCCACCGTCTGCGTCGCGACATTGCTCGCGATGCCGAGCGATGCGCTGAAGGGCGCGGCCAGGCTTGGATTGAATGTAACTGAAATTGCACAATTTGCGCCCGCGGCCAACGTGGTTCCGCAGGTCGTGGTCTGGTTGAAGTTCCATGCGTTCGCGCCCGTGATGGTCGCCGCGCCCAGGTTCAGCACCGCGTTGCCCGTGTTGGTCAGGGTCACGGTCTGGGCCGCGCTGACGGACTCCGCCGCCTGCGTGAAGTTCAACGAGGTGGTGCTCAGCGTCAGTTGCGGCGCCGTTCCCGTGCCGGTCAGCGCAACTGTCTGGGGCGTGTTGGCCGCGTTGTCGGCGAAGCTTAACGCAGCCGTGTACGACCCCGCGCCGGCGGGTTTGAAGGTGACGGACACCGCACAGGTCGCGCCCGCCGCGACGTTCGAGCAGGTGTTCGTCTGGGCGAAGCTGGACGCGTTCGCGCCCGAAAGCGTCACCCCGCTGACGGTCAGCGGCGCCGTGCCGGTGTTCGTCAGGGTGACGGTCTGGGCCGCGCTCGTGCCGCCCGCGGCCTGTGTAAACGCCAGCGAAGCCGGGCTGAGGCTCACCGCGGGCGCGGCGCCCGTGCCGGTCAAAGCCACGCTCTGGGGCGAGTTGGCCGCGTTGTCCGCAAGGCTCAGCGTCGCCGCCAACGCGCCCGCGCTGGCGGGGCTGAACGTGACGGAGACGGTGCAGGTAGAGCCGGCCGCGACGTTCGAGCAGGTATTCGTCTCGGCAAAGCTGGAGGCGTTCGCGCCCGAAAGCGTCACCCCGCTGACGACGAGCGGCGCCGTGCCGGTATTGGTCACGGTCACGACCTGCGCCGCGCTCGTCGCGCCCACAGCCTGGGTGAAGGCGAGCGACGACGCACTGAGGCTGACCGACGGCGTCAGCGGCGGGGAGACCGTGCCGCCCGTGGTGGTCGAGCCGCCGCCGCAGCCGAGCAGGGCGAGAAGTACGAACGAAAAAACACAGACTCGCTTGGCCATTGGGCAGTTCCCTTATTGAGACAATTCCTGATATAAATTTGCGGGAGCAATATAGCATCCCGAAGATGGCGCTGTCTGCACCGGCGTCATCGAGAGAACGTTTACAGCGTCGCCAAGAAGCCAGCCCCGGAGATAACCATGCCCGCACTTCCACGCCGTATCCTGATCGCCGCCTGCCTGTCCGGCGCCGCGGCCCTGGCCTCCTCCGCGCCTCTGCATGCGCAGGCAGCCGAGTTCTCCTGCGGCGCCGCGAGCGCTCACGGACCGCAGTTGACCGCCGCCAGCCGCTTCGGCGCGGGCAAGGAAGGCCGCTACGGCTTCGACCTGGTCGACGCGCCGACGAGCTTCGCGGGCGGCGTCTGCTCCAGCGCCAAGCCGTTCTTCTTCTCGGTCGGGCTGCCCGATGGCAACTACGAAGTCACGTTGAAGCTGGGCGGCGCAGCCCCGTCCGTCACCACTGTGCGCGCGGAGTCGCGTCGCCTGATGGTCGACCGGCTCGCCACCGCCGCCGGCGCGACGAAGACCGAGACCTTCGTCGTGAACGTCCGGACGGCCGCGATCGACGGCGCCCCGCCGCAGGCCGCGACCGTGAAGCTGAAGACCCGCGAGATCGGCGCCCTGGACTGGGACAACAAGCTGACGCTGGAGTTCAACGGCGACAACCCCTCCGTGCGCTCGATCGCGATCAAGCCGGTCAAGGATGTGCCGACGCTTTACCTCGCCGGCGACTCCACCGTCGTCGACCAGGACAAGGAGCCGTGGGCGGCGTGGGGGCAGATGCTGCCCGCCTTCTTCGGTCCGGGGCTCGCCATCTCCAACCAGGCCGAATCCGGCGAGACCATCCGCAGCTTTCAGGGCGAGCGCCGCTTCGACAAGATCTTCTCCACGATCAGGAAGGGCGACTACCTCGCCATTCAGTTCGCGCATAACGACCAGAAGGCCGGCGCGGGCGAGGTGCCGGCGCACGGGATGTACAAGGAGCTGGTGCTGAAGTACGTCGCCCTGGCCCGCGCCAAGGGAGCCACACCCATCCTCGTCACGTCGATGAACCGCCGCGTCTTCGATCCGCAGGGCAAGATCGTGCAGACGCTGGGCGACTACCCGGCCGTGATGCGCGAGATCGCCGCCGAGCAGAAGGTCGCGCTGATCGACCTGAACGAGCTCAGCAAGACGCTCTTCGAGGCCATGGGGCCGGAGGGCACGCTGAAGGCCTTCGTCCACTTCCCCGCCAACAGCTTCCCCGGCCAAACGACGGAACTCAAAGACGATACGCACTTCAACGCATACGGCGGCTATGAGCTGGCGCGCGCCATCGTGCAGAACATCCGCGACCAGCAGCTACCGCTGGCGCCCTACCTGCGCAAGAACATTCCGCCCTTCGACCCGGCCAAACCGGACGATGTCGCGGCGTTCAAGCTGCCGGTCAGCCCGATGGTCTCGCTCGATACGCCGTACGGACGATAGACGGTATCCACTCGGTACCAGGTATCTCATGCGGTTGCAGTGAGATATCCAGTATCCGCCCCAAGTATCCAGCATCAGCCCCAAAGCGCTTGTCATCCTGAGTGCAGCGAAGGATCCGCTTTGGCTTTTGTCGTTGCTCGTTCTTTCCATGGAGGGATCGTCGCCACAAAGAAAAGCAGGTCCTTCGCTGCGCTCAGGATGACAACGGTTTCGATGGAGCGGTCAAGAGGAAGCGGGCGTTTCATAAAGCATAAGCCGCGACGCAACCCCGTTTGCTTTTTGAAACGCCCATGAGACACAATGTCCGGGCTTCCTTTTCAGCGATTTGCAGACGTCGAACGACGACCCAGCCAGCAGCGAACACAGGACACCCCATGCAGCGTTACGCCCAGATCATTCAACTGAAGCCGGAGTATGAGGCGGAGTACATCCGCTATCACGCCGCCGTCTGGCCATCCGTGCTCCACACCATCGAGGCCTGCAACATTCGCAACTACAGCATCTTCCTGCGCGACTCCGTGCTCTTCGCCTACTTCGAGTATCACGGGCACGACTACGAGGCCGACATGCTGTTGATGGCCGCCGACCCCGAGACCCAGCGCTGGTGGCGCATCATGGACCCCATGCAGGCGCCCGTGCCCGGCGCCGAAGGCAAGTGGGCCGGGCTGCGCGAGGTCTTCCACTTCGAAGGCTCGCCGTTGAAGCCCTACGTCGTCGGCTGACTCGCCAGCACGCTCTCGCGCGTCACCATGCGGTGCGCGACGTAGTTATACGGCGGCACGGTCTGGCCGCGCAGCAGTGACAGACCCAGGTGTACGAGGCTCGGGCCATAGCTGCTGACCTCGTGCGAGACCGAGCCGATCAGCGGCGAGTTGGCGCGGCGCATCTCCTCCACCGCCTCGACGATGCAGTCCTGGCCGACGATGACGGCGTGCTTTTCGCGCTTCTGCTCGCGCAGCGCGTCGACGGCGCCCAGCGCGCTGGTGTCGGTCGCCGCCGCGATGAGGATGTGCTTGTCCCTGGGATGGCGCAGCAGGAAGTCCGAGATCAGCTTCTTGCTCTTGTCGCGCATGCCGCGGCCATCGATGCGGACGAAGGTCTCGACCGGCTGCTCGGGCAGCGCGGCGCGCACGCCCTCGAAGGCGCCCGTCATGCGGCTCTGCACCAGCGTGCCGGCCTCGGGCAGGTCGAGCCCGATGATCCAGTCCACCTGGCCGCTCCACTGGCGCTGCGCATAGGCCGCCAGCGCCTCTCCGGCCTCCAGGCCGACGCGGTAGTTGTCCACGCCGAAGAAGGTCGCATGCGGGTGCGGAATGTCGATCGCGATCAGCGGAATGCGCGCCTCGGCGATCTTGTCGGCGATGACCGGCGCGGCCTCCTGCTCGACCTGAAACTCGATGATGAGGTCGACGCGGTTCTGCACGAACTCCTCCGCATTGCGGATCGCGGTGGCGGCGTCGTAGTGGTTGTCGAGGATGAGCAGGTCGACCCCGACCGCCGCGGCCGCCAGCTTCAGGCTCTCGGTCACCTCGTTCGAGAACGCCATCTCCGCGCTCTGCCCGCCGAAGCCGAAGCGCAGCTTCTTGGCGCGCGAGACCTGGCGATACATGCCGTCCTGCGATTGCGACAGATAGCCGCGATGCACGAAGGTCTTCAAAATCCGGTAGACCGTGGTCTTCGAGATCTTCGTCTGGCGGTGAATCGACTCCAGCGTCATCGGCTGGTTTTCGTTCTGCAGCAGCTCGAGGATGTCGAGCGCCTTGGAGAGCACGGGGATCAGGTACAAACGTTTCGTTGTCTTGCGCACCGGCATGAGGCTATGACCCCAGTTGAAATCGTTTTCCCATTATGCTGATTTTCGACGGATTTCGCTAATGGAATTTGCGGAGCTGGGAGAAATCTTTCAGCAGACGTAAAAACTCGCGGATTATGGGATGAGGTAAAGCGCCTGCGCTCCATCGACAACGGAATCTGTCACGATACGGCGGTCGAAGGTCGCGAGTTGACCACCCCGGCTGACGGCCAGGGCCAGCAGGTAGGTGTCTGCGACCTGCTTCGGCCCAAGCAAGCGAGTGGGGTCGATACGGCGTCGATCGAAGAGAGAGATGCTGTCGGGCCAGAACTCGTGACCGGTATGGTCGCAAAAGGCACACGTCACCTGCAGCACCACCGGAGGCGTCAGAAAGCGCGTCACACGAGTTCATCCTGTAAACGGTAGACATGCTCCGAGGTGATGACTTCATCCCCCAGCAAGACGGGCAGCAACGGAACGCCATTGCGCATATTCAACTTCGAAGGATCCGTATGGATCGCCTGCCGGGCAAGCGACGAGATGACCTCACCCACACTCCGGTGCTCCGCCGCGGCGCGCTCTTCGGCGGCAGCAAGCACATCGTCATCGATGGTCAGCGTCATCTCCATGCAAAACCTCCCGAGAGCGTCACGCACCCTCATCTTAGCAAAGACGGTGCGCTGCTCACGGGAGGCTCGATAGATCGATCCTGCCTTAGATAGATCGATCCTGCCTTACAGGTTAGGCGTAGCTCGAAACGCTGGCCGCGTTCTTCGCGCCACGCTCCGCCGTGATCTTCTCCATGTACCCGCCCTCGGCCAGCGCGGCCAGCGGCGACGCGGGCAGGCCGCGCGCCTCGCGCCACTCGCGAATGATCGGGCGCACGTCAGTCCAGAAGGCGCCGCGGAAGGTCTCTTCGGCCTCCACCAGCCTGCACGACTGCTGCAGCTCGGCGAGCTTCGCATGGTCGACCAGCGCGGCCTTCGCATACAGCTCCTGCGCGGTGACGACGGTCTGAATCATCGCCTCCAGCTTGCCCTTCAGGTTGTGGCTCTGGTCGATCATGAAGGCGATATCGTCCACGCCCTTCGCGTCGCTCGAAAGAATCTCGTGGAAGATGCGGAAGACCTGGTAAGGATCGATCGAACCCAGCGTGAGATCGTCGTCCGCATACTTGCGATCGTTGAAGTGGAAGCCGCCCAGGCCGCCGACATGCAGCAGCCAGGTGACGATCTGCTCGATGTTCGTGCCCTGCAGATGGTGGCCGGTATCGACCAGCACCTTGGCCTGCGGACCGGCGCGGCGCGCCAGCTCCAGCGCCATGCCCCAGTCGGCGATGTCCGTGTGGTAGAAGGCCGGCTCGAAGGGCTTGTACTCGACCAGCATGCGCTGCGTGGGCGCGAGCGCGGCGTGCGTCGAGGTCAACACCTCTTCCATGTAGCCGATGCGCTTGCTCATGCTCTGCGTGCCGGGATAGTTCGATCCGTCGGCGATCCAGAGCGACACATCCTTCGCGCCCAGCTCGCGGCCGATCTCGACCGAATCGAGCAGGTGCGCGAGTGCGTTGCCGCGAATCTCCGTGCTCGGATTACAGATCGACCCGTACTTGTACTCCTGATCCTGAAAGAGGTTCGGATTGATCGAACCGGACTGGATGCCGTACTTCTTCACCAGCGCCTGAATGCTCGGCACGTCGGAGACGCCGTTCGGCAGGTCCCACAGGACGTGCAGCGCCATGGTGGGGACGACGCCGGTGAGCTTGTTAACCTCGGCGGCATCGGCAAACTTCTCCTCGATCGTGGTGGCCGCGGCGGCCTGCGTAAACTTGCCGAAACGCGTGCCGGTGTTCGAAAAGCCCCACGAGGGAATCTCGATGCGAAAGCTATCCAACGCAGCGAAAACGCGTGTCTGTAGTTGTTCCGAAGTCAAAGTGTCGCCTGCGTGCATGGAAGCCCTGCCTCTAATTAGGAAATATACTCTCTATTGAAACACACATGAGATTGCCCGATTGCTGGTGGATTTGTCAAAGCAAATCTTCGCAGCGCTGCCAAACCCAGTCCAGGTGTCCACTTCGTGACATCACTCTGATGGTATGGATGCGAGTTGCGGCGATCCTGTCTCTCAAAAATCTCAGCGCTGAAGATGCGTTCGACCGGAGGTATCTCCGTCTTTCAAAAAGGTGGCCGCTGCTATGCCGACTGGCGCGACGAGAGGGGCACACGACGCCGTAAAGCCTTCCTGTGCGCCCATGACGCCGAGTCTAATGAGCAACGGGAGAAGGCGATGGCAGCCGAATCGCGCAAAATAAAGGTTCCACTATTTTCGTTACGGCTGATGCCGTCCCATTCGCCAAGGCGCAGAGGCGTTTTCAAAACAGGAAGGCGTTTCGCTCAACCAGTTCATCCATGTCGCCGTCGCCGAAAGGCTGGCCGTCCTACAGCATGACGCGTGGATCAAGGCACGAGAGAAGCCCGGTCGTGAGGCCATCGCCAAGACGCCCGCGATGTTCGAGGAAGGCGGCGACAACCCGCCCGAGCCCGGCGACGAAGTGCCCGAAGGCTACATTCCCAAGCGTAGGCGCACAGTGACAGCAGGCTGAACTGCCTTTTCGTTCGCCCGGTGCGATGGCTGTTGCAGTCGCACCTTCGGCCTGGCGTTATTCGATGATTGCCGACAAGCCGGCTTCCCGGTACTAATTTGTATCTGCTTGTTCGGCGCTGGCTCGAGACGAACTCCTCCCTTACCGGTTGAAGCGCGCGATCAGCCAGCCGACAAGGCTGATGGGTACGCCAGCGATTCCAAGTATTCCGAAGATTCCGAAAGCCACGGAGATGGCGCCACCATCGCCGTGAGCGCTACCGCCCGATAGACCAAACAAAGCGAAGCCTAAGACTATTGACGCAAGCGAGATGCACAGACTCGCTGCCCAACCGCCGAGATCGAACCTGCTCATTGCCTGCCTACGCCCTTGCAATGCGAGAGCGGTGAGGAATAGAAGGAAAAGCACAAGTTCGGCGACGTGAATGTACGTTCGATGAACATCGCCGTTGTGCTGACCGTGAATGACATCGATGAGTGCAGAAAATAATGCAGCTGTTCCGGCGAAGATGATGAGCTTTCTCACATCGAGAGTTTATCGCCTCATCGGCCCGCAGAACTCTAGGGAGTACCGACGCAGGGGACACAATTGGTTTGGCCGGATGAGTAACGATAAACGCCGTTATCGCCAGCCAACAACCTGACCGTTCCAAACGACACGCCACACCAGCACCTGCGTCAAAACAACGCGCCCTGCAGATGCGTCACGCGCCAGTCCTCATAGCTTTCGAGCACCAGCTCCGCCAGCACATCCTTGCGCAGATACCGCAGCAGCTCGCGCCGGCGCTGGTCCGGGGCGAGGCGTTCGAGCATCGCGGCCATGGCCTTGTCCTTCCGCAGCCGGGTGGAAATCTCGCGCAGCTTCTTCGTCAGCGCCTCGCCACCGAAGCGCGTCGCGATCGCCGCGTCGGCCTGCGCGATGCGCCACGCCTCGTACTCCTCCTGCAACTGCATCTCGACCAGCGAGTCGCCGCGATCGTGGTGAACGTCGTGGCCGCGCTCCGGCTCGCTCGTCTTCGGCATCACGAAGCCCGCGGGCACCGGCTGCTCGCCCTCGACGAAGGTGATCAGATAGCCCGCCGGATTCTTGATGCTTCCCCGCCGGTCCGCCTGCACCTGCGCGGCGACATACTCCACGCGCGCGAGAATGCCGGCCGGGTCGAGCCGCTTCGCCAGCTCGGTCGCCTTGGCCTGGCTGACGCCCTGCTCGATCAGCGCCGCACGGGCGCGCTCGCGCGGTTCGGACAAGGGCGTTTCCACCTGCGCGGCTGCGGCAAGCTGCTTGCGCTGCGTCATCGTCAGCACATCTTTCATCGCGCGGCCCGGCGTCAGCACCAGTTTGTAGCCCGCCTTCGACGACATCGTCTTGATGTCCCACGACTTCAGATAACCGATGTTCACGAGGTCGGTCAGCGACAGTCCCATCGTCTCGCGGATCTTCGAGACATGCTCGTAGCAGCGCACGTTCAGCAGCGCACAGAGCTCGGCGTAGTCCTTTTCGACCTCCTTGCCCTGGCTCGCGAAGAACCACAGATACAGGTAGACGAAGATGCCCTTCGCGGTCGGCCGCACCAGCTTGCGGTACATGTTGAAGTCTTCCGGCACGACGAAGCTCTCGTTCAGATTCTCGAGCAGCCAGTCCTCCAGCTCGACCTCGAACATGTCCGTCTTTCCGGTGTTATCCAGATTGCTCGCGCCCAGCCGCGTGAAGCTGCGGAAGACATGCACCGTCTTGTTCATGTACCGCTTGCGCGAGGAGGAGTAGATGATCTGTTCGGACGTAATGGTCGTGTCGGCCATGCGCATGCCCCAGGAGTTCAGCGCCTCGTAGTTCTCGCCCGAATCGCACTGGCCAAGGATGTTGAGCAGGCTGTAGCCCGAGAAGCGAATGGGGTTCGAGATGGCGCCTGTGCGCTGCTTGGTCTCCATCGCGAGCTTCATGAAGCCCATGTATTTGTCGCGGTCCGAGGTGCTGGGCAGGCCGAGCGCGTCCGACGAGCGGAACTCGGCCGAGACCTTGATCTTCTTCCCTTCACGGTTCACCCACTGCTCGATGCGGCGGCTGGACATGATCTTGTTGCCGCGCCGCTCGTGCGCGCCGAAGAAGCCGATCTGCAGGAGATTCTTCTCGAACCGGATAAGGTCGACAGCATCAGGCAGCGTGATGAGGGTGGATTCGGGTTTGGTGCTGCGCCTGGCCATACCGTGACTCTCCCCGCGGAGGTGTGTAATGTCTGTAATCTTCCTCTAACCGGACAAAACAGTGAAACATCTTAAGACCTTAAGCGATGGCTAAGTGGCTGTCATCGCTAGGTTTAAGCGGCAATCTTTTCCAACCCACTGCGGGAAGTTTTCCAGCCCGCTGCGGAATGGTTCCAACCCGGTGCGGAGCTGGCTTCCACTGCGCTGCGGAGCCCGTACCAGCCCACTGCGGACGCTCTTCCATCCTACTGCGGGAGTTTTCCAGCGGAGTGCGGAGGCGAAATTTCCAGCCAACTGCGGAGATGTGGAAAATTCGCCTTAATTTTTCCAACCGGCTGCGGGCTTTTCGCCGGAATGGACGCAAGGGCGCACCGAGGACGATGCAAAGTTGGACGGATGGAGGCATGGTATCCGCAGCGGGCTGGAAGAAAAGCCTGTCCGCGGGCTTGGGGAAGGCGCTGTAAGTAATGAAAAGAAGAGGTTTAGTTGGATCTTTCCAGCCGGCTGCGGGCGTTCGGTCTTCCAGCCGGCTGCGGGGCGAATTCCCGCAGCCGGCTGGAAGCGGACTACCAGGGTTCGGAGCCCGGGCCGCGTCGTTCGCGGTAAAGATCGACGACATGCACGATGAATTCGCCGATGTTTTTGATCCGCAGGGTGGGGTCCTGGATGGCGAGCGCGGCCTCCTGAAGGATGCGGTCCTTCTCCTCGGCGGTGACCTTGATGTTCATCTGGATGTTGGCGCCGCGGCTGCGCAGACTGCGTCCGTCGAGCTTGGGAGGAGCAGGCCTGGGCGGCTCGGCGCGGGTTGGAAGCGGCTGCAGCAGGTGCGCATTTTCAGGGTGGAAGATCGATTTCGGAATGGGTACGGAGGCGTCGATGCGACCGGTAAAGCCCAGTTCCCGGCCTGCGTCGACCGAGGCCTGGGTGGTGTGGGCGTCGGCGCGGGGGCGTGGCGGAAGGTTGTCGAGGCCGCTGGTGAAGTCGAGTTTGATGGGGTTGCGGGGAGTTTCAGCCACGAGCGGAAACCTCCTGTTTTGTTTGGGTTGCGATGAGAGTGTCGCGCACCTCCTGGGCGAAGGCCTCGGCGTTGGCGATGGCGGCGGCGGGGTTGTTGGCCTCGCGCTCGGAGAGCTCGTAGATGGTGCCGCCGAGGCGGAAGGGCGACTTGAAGGCCGAGCGCTCGACGATGGCCGTGTTCAGCATGGGGATGTTGTTCTCGCGCATCTGGTCGCAGATGTCGCGCATGCCGCGGTCCATGATGACGGGCGAGGTCTGCGAGAGGAAGACGCGAAACGGGATGGGCCGGCGGAAGATGGTCTCCTGCTTGCGGATGACGCGGATGACGTTGACCGCCTCGTCGGCGTCCAACTGGTTTCCTTTCATGGGGATGAGGACGAGGTCGGCGCGCCCGATGGCGACCGAGACCTCCTCGTTGCGGCTGCCTTCGAGGTCGACGATGACGTAGGGATCGGTGGCGGCGTCGATGACCTCGGCGACATCGGTGCGGAAGGCGGTCTTGACGGTGAGGTTCGCGGGGACGTTGTCGGGAAAGCGCTTCGCCCAGAGGGCGAGGGGCGCGTTGGGGTCGGCGTCGATGAGGGTGACGGGGACGCCGTGGTGGGTGAGGACGGTGGCGAGGGCGAGGGCGGAGGTGGTTTTTCCGACGCCTCCCTTGCTGGAGGCGAAGACGAGAACCTGCATTTTGCGGTCTCCTTTTTAGGCGGTAGCTACCGGATATATAGCAGGTAGCTACCAGGTTCGCGGGCTACCGGGTAGCTATCCGGTGTGGTTGCATCCAGCATAGCGGATTCCCCGGGATTAGGGAGGGTACTGGGTGGATACCGGGTAGGTATTTGTTAGCGGTAGCTACCGGGTATCTTGTGGGTATCGATCGACGAGGGCAAAGGCGAAAGCAGATCCTCCGCTGCGCGAAGGATGACAACGGTTGGTCGGAGGATGACAAGGGAGTTTGGAGGGCGCGCAGAGCGGATGAGGACGGGATTTTGCGGGCGGTTTGGGGGATTTTGGAAGGTGGGGGATGGATGCGCGTATGCGCAGGAATGAAAGGGCGAGGGCGTCCGGCGCGGTGGTATCAATAGGCAATCGGTTTCACAATGGCGCGGCGGCGCATGTAGGATGACCTCGACGAGGGCTTGAACGATGGCGGATGGATTTGGTGAGGGGTTGCCGACGCGGCGCACGTTGCTGCGGGTGGCGGGGCTGGCGGCGGGCGACGCGATGTTTCATCCGCTGCTGCGGGCGGTGGGGCCGGCGAGGGTCTTCGATGTGACGAAGTTCGGCGCGGTGGGGGATGGAGTGGCGCTCGACACGGCGGCGATTCAGCGGGCGATCGATGCTGCGGCTGCAGCGGGCGGGCGTTCGCAGGTGCTGCTGCGCGGGGGCAGAAAGTATGTGGCCGGGACGCTGGAGCTGAAGGGCGATATCGACTTCCACCTGGCGGACGATGCGCAGTTGATCGTGAGCACGCGGCGCGAGGACTATACGGCGGAGGCGTTCATCACGGCGCATGAAGCGCGAGGGCTGCGCATCTCGGGGACGGGCTCGTTCCAGGGGCGGGCGCGCGAGTTCATGACCGGGTACGACAAGGCGGGGGAGTGGTGGCTGCCGAAGGAGTGGCGGCCGAAGATGTTCATCCTGACGGGCTGCCGGGATCTGGAGGTGCGGGACATTACGTTTGCCGAGGCGCCGAACTGGGGGCTGCACATGCTGGGTTGCGAGGATGTGCTGGTGGACCGCATCAAGGTGAGGAATCTGCTGGATGTGCCGAACTGCGATGGCATCGATCCGGACCACTGCCGGCGGGTGGAGATCAAGGACTGCGACATCGTTTCGGGCGACGACGCGATCGTAGTGAAGACGAGCCGGCAGGAGAAGGACTGGGGTCCGTCGGCGGATATCCATGTGCATGACTGCGTGATCGAGACGCAGGATGCGGGGGTGAAGGTCGGGACGGAGACTACTTCCGATGTCCACGATGTATTGTTCGAGCGCTGCAAGATCAAGTCGAGCTCGCGTGGGCTTTGCATTCAACTGCGGGATGAGGGGAACGTCTTCCATATTGCGTTCAGGGATATCGAGTTCGTCTCGCGGCTTTACTCCGATCCGTGGTGGGGACGCGGGGAGGCGATCTCGTTTACGGCGATCCCGCGCAAGGCGGAGACGAAGCTGGGTTCGCTGCACGATGTGACGGTCGAACGGGTGAAGGGCGTGGCGGAGAACAGCGTGCGGGTGTGCGGGAGCGCGAGCAGCCGGGTGCGGGATGTTTCGTTCCGGCATGTGGATGTGACCCTGGATAAGACGACGCGCTATGCGGGCGGGATTTATGACAATCGGCCGACGACGGCTGGGCCTGGGATTGTGCCGCATGCCACCGCCGGGTTCAGCATCGAGCGGGCGGATGGGGTGCTGATCGAGGATTGCTCGGTGAGCTGGGGCGCGCATCGGCCGGAGTATTTTGGCAATGCGGTGGAGGCTCGGGAGTCGACTGGGGTGAAGGTGGTGCGGTTCAAGGGGGAAGGGGCGAGGAAGGAGCTGGGGGATGGGATTTCGGTTTTGTAATGGATGGAAGAAGGGCCAGGGCTAAAGCCCTTTCTTGCCGCCGCTCCATTCATGGGGCTGAAGCCCCATGCTTCCACCGAAAGGCAACAGCAGATCGTCCGCGAGGATGACAGACAAGAGAGGCAATGGCAGATGCAACGGCGAGAGCAACAACAAAGGCCAATACGGGGGTCCTTCCCCTTCGAAAAGCTCAGGGTCAGGATGACGAGCATTCTGGGTTGTTTGCTGCTGCTCGTTGGTCTGCCGTTCGTTGGGCTGCGTGCGCTGGCGCAGGATCAGCCGGATGCGGTGTTGAAGGTGTTTCAGTTTCCGGCGGACAGGATACCGCGGATCGATGGCGACGCGAGCGACTGGGCGATGGTTCCGGAGAGCTATGTGGTCGATGCCAGCCAACTGCGGGACGATACGAAGAAGCATGCGTCGGCGAATGCGAAGGACCTGGATGTGCATGTGAAGGTGGGGTGGGTGAAGGGGTTGAACCGGCTCTACTTTTTGTATGAGGCGTATGACAACTTCTGGGACTTCAGCGATCCTGGACTGCATAACGATACGTTCGAGGTGGTGGTGGATGGCGATCTTTCAGGCGAGCCGTTGAACCCGCGGTTTCGTCTGAATGCGAAGCAGCCGGAGGCGGATGCGCGGGCTTCGATGTTCGGGACGGGGGCGCAGAACTACCACATCTTTACGCCGGCCGAGGGCAAGGACTGGGCGATGGTGCTGGGGTGTCAGCCGTGGATCAAGGAGCTGCCGTATGCGAATCATGCGCAGCGGTACAGCTTCAAGCATGGCGAGAGCGGGCGGTACACGCTGGAGTTCTGGATCACGCCGTTCGACTATGCGGGGTGCGAGGGACCGGTGCGGGCGGTGGAGTCGAAGCTGTATGAGGGCAAGACGATCGGGCTGGGCTGGGCGGTGATCGACTATGACGGCGCGGCGGTGAACAACGGGTTCTGGAACCTGTCGTCGCAGCATACGATGTATGGCATTGCCAGCCAACTGCGGGCTTTCCGGCTGATGCCGCTGGAGGCGGGGCTGGCGCCGGGGATCGCGGCGAGGTGGAGCTTCAAGGTGCTGGATGTCGGTCGGCGGGTGGTGGCGTTTGAGGATGAGTCCGTGGGCGCGGCGACGTGGAAGTGGGATTTTGGGGATGGCAGTACGTCGGTCGAGCAGCATCCGGTGCATGCGTACAAGGGCGCGGGGGACTACGTGGTGGTGCTGACGGTGACGGGGCCGGCGGGGTCTTCGCGGTTGAGTAAGGTTTGGGATGTGTCGCTGCGGTAGCGTTGGCGGTGGACTGCCTGGCCGATCGGAATCGTTTTTAGATCGGCTCGTGGGGAAAGAGCCGCCGCAGGGTGGAGGTCTTGCCGGTCTGGCGTGTGCTGGTCAACACGAGGACGGGCCGCGTGAGGGCGTAGCGCCGGAGCTGGGGTTCGACCCACACCGCTTGCATATGGGTAGATAACTCCTTCTGCTGCTTCGTCTTCCGGCTTACCCGCGATACTCTTAGCTTGCCGGCCTATGGGGCTGGCGGATGGGGTGAGCGGATGAATCGTGCGCGCAGGATTGCGATTGCGGCGGCTTTGGCGGTGCTGCTGGTGGGGTTGGCGGGCAGCTACCTGACGCGTGGGGTGATGGAGCATCTGTCGTTTCTGGGTGGCGGGCAGACGGGCTGGTCGGGCGAGCCGGTTCCGCATGGGATCGTCGATCAGCGGCCGTGGCAGACGGCGGAGACGCTGGCGGGTCTGGCGGTTTCGGCCGAGGAGAAGGAGCTGGCGCGCGAGGCGGAGCGGCTGGCGGATCATGAGGTCGATCAGGCGTTTTCGCAGTCGCTGCGGCAGGCGAGCGCGGAGACGCGTCCGTTGAAGGGCGAGGCGCTGCGTCTGCAGCAACGTGTGAACGAGCTGCAGCAGACGGTGAAGGACGATCAGGCGAAGGTGACGGCGCTGACGCCGAAGGTTGCCGCCGCGCCCGCGGCTGGCGATGCGGCGCCGCAGGAGGGCGACGATCTCGATGTGGCGAAGGCGCAGTTGGGACTCGACCAGAACGAGCTGGCGGACTCGCTCGAAGACCTGGCGCGCGAGAGCGGGGATCAGCGGGTCAAGATTCAGCAGGAGCTGTCGGCGCGGCAGGCGGCGATGAAGAAGTACGAGGCGACGCAGGCCGGCGGCGGCGTGGATCAGACGGCGGTCGAGGTGGCGGACACGTACAGGACGCTGGCCGGGCAGATTGCGGCCTGGCGCAAGCAGCGTACGCGGCTGCGGCTGCTGGCGCAGGCGGAGGGTCTGGCGCAGGCCGACGTGGCCGCGCTGACGGGCGATCACGACCGCATGGAGGCCGAGGCGAAGGCGACCGAGGCCAGCGCGGCGGCGGCGAAGTTGAAGGGCGAGACGGGCGCCGAGCAGGTGAAGCAGCTGCAGTACATGGCGAGCCAGCGGAATATTCTGAGCATCGTCTACGACCGGTTGGGCGCGCAACAGCAGCTCGCGGCGCTGTATCTGAAGTGGACGAAGCAGGTGCGGCGGCAGCATCGCATCGTGCTGCACCTGATGCTGCAGTCGGTGGCGTCGATTGCGTCGATTGCGCTGGGGACGATGGTGGTGGGGTGGCTGCTGCTGCTGGCGCTGGACCGTATGTCGACGGAGCGTCGGCAGAAGCAGACGCTGCGTACGATTCTGAACCTGGGGACGCAGTTGGTGGGGCTGCTGCTGGTGTTGCTGGTGGTGTTTGGCTCGCCGGAGCAGATGCCGACGATCCTGGGGCTTGCGACGGCTGGGCTGACGGTGGTGTTTCAGGACTTCATTCTGGCGTTCTGCGGTTGGTTCGTGCTGATGGGACGCAATGGCATTCGCGTGGGCGACTGGGTGGAGATTGACGGCGTGGGCGGTGAGGTGGTGGAGCTGGGTCTCTTCCGCACGTGGCTGCTGGAGACGGGCAACTGGACGGCGAACGGGCATCCGACGGGCCGGCGCGTGTCGTTTCTGAACGGGTATGCGATTCGCGGGAAGTACTTCAACTTCTCGACCGCGGGGCAGTGGATGTGGGACGAGATCAAGGTGAGCATCCCGGCGGATGTGGATGCTTCGGCGCTGATCGAGAAGATTCGCGTGGCGACGGTGGAGGCGACGGCCGCCGATGCGACGATGGCGGAGGCGGAGTGGAAGCGCGTGACGCATGAGGAAGGGTTGCCGCAGTTCAGCGCGACTCCCGCGGTGGATATGCGGCCGGCGGGGGCTGGCGTGGATATCGTGGTGCGGTATGTGACACGGGCCGGGGTGAGGCTGGAGACGCGGAATAAGCTGTTTGGGACGGTGGTGGATCTGATGAAGGGGATGCGGGAGAGCGCGGCGGTTTCTTAGCCGGGGTTACAACAAAGCCTGGGCGCCCCATTCTTCGCGCTTTTGCGAAGGGTGGGACGTAGGACATCCGGATCGGAGATTTTACGTCCCACCCTTTGCGATGCGACTGCAAAGGATGGGGCACCCGGGCGGTATGGGCCGGGAGAGGAAAAGAAGACCGCCTTCGCGGTAGGCTATGGATAGCCAACCGGGCTAACCCTGTACCGGATTGACCGGCACGGGGGCATCCTTTTGGAGAGAATAGGAACTATGTCGAAACTTGAATTTCAAACGGAAGTCAGTCAGCTTTTGCAGCTCATCATCCACTCGCTTTACTCGCATCCGGAGATCTTTCTCCGCGAGCTGATCTCGAACTCGTCGGACGCGCTCGACAAGCTGCGTCACCTGACGCTGACCGACGATGCGTTCAAGACGCTGGCGTTCAACCCGCGCATCGATCTGGTGCTGGACGAGGAGGCGAAGACGCTCTCGATCGCCGATACCGGCATCGGCATGAACGAGGAGGATCTGGTCTCGCATCTGGGCACTATCGCGCGGTCGGGGACGAAGAAGTTTCTGTCGCAGCTTTCGGGCGACCAGAAGAAGGATTCGAACCTGATCGGGCAGTTCGGCGTGGGCTTCTATAGCGCGTTCATGGTGGCGGACAAGATCGAGGTGATCTCGCGCAAGGCGGGTGAAGAGGCTGCGTGGAAGTGGGTTTCGGACGGTAAGACGGGCTTCGAGATCTCGCCGGCGGAGCGTGCGGAGGCGGGCACGACCGTGCTGCTGCACTTCAACGAAGAGGGCTCGCAGTATGCCAATAGCTGGCGGCTGCAGGAGGTGGTGAAGAAGTATTCGAACCACATCGCGTTCCCGATCTTCCTGACGTACGACAAGAGCGAGTGGAACGCCGAGGAGAAGAAGTCCGAGAAGACGCGCGTGACCGAGCAGGTGAATGCGGCCAGCGCGCTGTGGCGGCGGTCGAAGTCGGAGCTGACGGACGAGGACTACAAGGAGCTGTACAAGTCGATCTCGGGCGATCCGCAGGACCCGCTCTTCTGGTTCCACACGCGGGCCGAGGGCACGCTGGACTATACGACGCTGTTTTATATACCGGCGAAGGCGCCGCTCGATCTGTACCAGGCCGAGTACAAGACGGGCGTGAAGCTGTATGTGAAGCGCGTCTTCATTCTGGACGATTCCAAAGACCTGCTGCCGCAGTATCTGCGCTTCGTGCGCGGCATCATCGACTCGGAAGACCTGCCGTTGAATGTGAGCCGCGAGATTCTGCAGCAGAACCGCGTGCTGACCAGCATCCGCACGGCGAGCGTGAAGAAGATTCTTTCGGAGCTGAAGGGCATCGCGACGAAGGAGCCGGAGAAGTATCTGGAGTTCGTGAAGGAGTACAACCGGCCGCTGAAGGAAGGGATTCACGGCGACTACGCGAACCGCGAGACGCTGCTGGAGCTGGTGCGTTTCAAGTCCACGAAGGTGGACGGGCTGACCGGTCTTGCGGAGGTGAAGGGCCGCATGAAGGACGGGCAGAAGAGCATCTACTACATCACGGGCGGGCCGGAGAATCTGCTGCGGACCTCGCCGTTGCTGGAGATTTACAAGAAGAAGGACATCGAGGTGCTGATCCTCGACGACGACATCGACGAGATCGTCTTCTCGCAGGTGGAGTCGTTCGACGGCACGGACCTGAAGTCGGTCAACAAGGCCTCGACCAGCGAGGACCTGAAGGACGAGAGCGAGCCGGAGAACACGGAGGCGCTTGCGCCGCTGCTGGCGCGGATCAAGCTGACGCTGGGCGACAAGGTGAAGGATGTGCGCGTGTCTTCGCGGCTTGCGGACAGCCCTTCGTGCATCGTGTCCGATGAGGAAGAGCCGTCGCTGCAGATGCAGCAGATGCTGCGTGCGATGGGGCAGAAGGATATTCCGCTGCCGAAGCCGACGCTTGAGATCAATCCCGACCACGAGATTGTGAAAAAGCTGCTGGCTCGTCCGGAGGACACGGTCGCCGACGACGCGGCGTGGCTGCTGTTCGACCAGGCGCTGCTGATGGAGGGTGTCGCGCTGAGCGATCCGGCTTCGTTTGTGCAGCGGTTGAACCGGGTGTTGAAGCTGACGGTGTAGAGGCTCGGGTAAGATGCCTGGGTGGGACGTAGATGTTCAGACGGTTTACGTCCCACCCTTTCGATGAAGCCGAAAGGATGGGGCACCCAGACGTCAGAGGAGAATCATGGGCTTGAGTTGGAAGAAGGCGTTGAGTGTTGCGGCGATGTTGCTGTGCGGGATGAGTGCGCGGGCGCAGCGGCCTGCGGGGGCGGGTGAGGTGGACGCTACCGTGCATGCGGCCGATGCACCGTTCACCGAGAACACGACCGTGCTCGAAGGCGCGGACCGGCGGCCTCAGACCTCGCTCGATGGCGAGTGGCGTTCGATCGTCGACCCTTACTTCGCGGGGCTCTACAGCTTCCATCATGAGATCAAGAAGGACGGCTGGTTCAAGGATCAGCGGTGGGGCGGGGTGGGCGACAACCGGCTCTTCGAGTATGACTTCGCCAAGTCGCCGACGCTGCATGTGCCGGGCGATTGGAACACGCAGCGCGACTCGCTCTTCTTCTACGAGGGCGCGCTGTGGTATCAGCGGGATGTGGAGTGGACGCCGGTGGCGGGCAAGCGGGTCTTTCTGCATGTCGGCTCGGCGAACTATAAGTCGTGGTTCTGGGTGAACGGCGAGAAGGTCTGCCAGCATGAGGGCGGATTCACGACCTTCGACTGCGAGGTGACGGCGCAGTTGAAGGCGGGCGCGAACTCGATCGTCGCGGCGGTGAACAATCAGCGTCTGCCGGATGGCGTGCCGACGCTCGAGACGGACTGGTGGAACTACGGCGGGCTGACGCGGTCGGTCGCGCTGGTGGAGGTTCCGGAGAGCTACATCGCGGGCTACGACCTGCATGTGGATCGGGCGACGCGGACGAAGATTGAGGGCTGGGTGCAGGTCGTCGGCGCGAAGGCGGGCGAGAGGGTGTCGGTCTCGCTGCCGGAGTTGAAGGCCGGCGCGACCGCGACCGTCGGCGCGGATGGGCGGGCGGCGGTGTCGTTTGCGCCGCGGGGGCTGGAGCTGTGGGCGCCGGGCGCGCCGAAGCTGTACAAGGTCGACCTGATGGCGGGCAAGGACGCGATCCACGAGGAGATGGGCTTCAAGACCATCGAGACGCGCGGGACGGAGATTCTGCTGAACGGCAAGCCGATCTTTCTGCGCGGCATCTGCATCCATGCCGAGGCGCCGTTGCGTACGGGGCGCGTGAACTCGGAGAAGGACGTCGACACGCTGCTGGGCTGGGCGCAGGAGCTGGGCGCGAACTATGTGCGGCTGGCGCACTATCCGCATGACGAGAAGATGACGCGCGCGGCCGACCGCATGGGCCTGCTGGTGTGGTCGGAGATTCCGACGTACTGGGCGATCGCGTTCGACAACCCGGCCGTGCTCGCGAAGGCGAAGCAGCAGTTGCACGAGGAGATTGCGCGCGACCGCAACAAGGCCTCGATCGGCCTGTGGTCGATTGCGAACGAGACGCCGAGCACGCCGGCGCGGACGCAGTTTCTGACCGCGCTCGCGGCGGAGGTTCGTCTGCTGGATCGAGAGCGGCTGGTGACGGCGGCGCTGCTGGTGCGTGGCGTGGGCGAACATGAAAAGGTCGTCGACGACCCGCTGGGCGCGGCGCTGGACGTGGTGGGGATGAACGAGTACATCGGCTGGTACGAGGGCAAGCCGGAGACCGCGGACACGATGCACTGGACGATCAAGTACGACAAGCCGGTGATCGTGAGCGAGTTCGGCGGCGAGGGCAAGGCGGGGCTGCATGGCGCGGCGACCGACCGCTGGACCGAAGAGTATGAGGCCGCGATCTATCAACACCAACTGCCGATGCTGGCGAAGATACCGCAGGTGCGCGGGCTGAGCCCGTGGATCCTGATGGACTTTCGCGCGCCGTATCGGCAGTTGCCGGGGATGCAGGACTACTTCAACCGCAAGGGGCTGATCAGCGATCAGGGCCAGAAGAAGGCTGCGTTCGGGGTGTTGCAGAAGGCTTATCTGGGTGGGTATGGGAAGGCGGATTAGCCGCGGCGTCAAGGCGAAGGCTTGACACCGATCAGAACGGATTGAACACGGATTCGATCTGGGCGATCTATACGATTCGTGGTGTTCTTGTGTTGTCGTTCTTGCTCTTGTTTCTCTTGTTTGTCATCCTCGAAGAGGATTTGCTTTTGTTTGCTGTCAGTCCACCTATGCGAAAAGAAGAAGATATGCCGATCGATCCTGAAAATAACGTACCGCTGGACGCTGAGCAGATCGCGGAGATGGCCGACGCGGGGAAGAGTATCTCGCAATTCTTCACGAGCCCAGGCGTCATGAAGCCAGGTCTGAAGAAACAGACACGTTGAACCGTAAACCCATACTGCCGGTGGATGCGATCCTTCCGGCGATGCTCGCATCCTTGCGGGACGTGCCGAATCTGGTGATCGAGGCTGCGCCGGGCGCGGGCAAGACGACGCGTGTGCCGGCGGCTTTGCTGGAGCTCGTGGCGGGCGAGGTGGTGGTGCTGGAGCCGCGCAGGATCGCGGCTCGCATGGCGGCGCGTCGCGTCGCGTGGGAGAGGAACGAGGAGGCCGGCGAGACGGTTGGGTACCAGGTGCGGTTCGAGGAGGTCTCCGGGCCGAAGACGCGGCTGCGCTTCGTGACCGAGGGCATCCTGAGCCGGCGGCTGCTCTCGGACCCGGCGCTCAAAGGCGTGGATGCGGTGGTGCTGGACGAGTTCCACGAGCGGCATCTCGATAGCGATCTGGCGCTCGCGCTGCTGAAGCGTCTGCAGAAGACGCGGCCGGAGCTGAAGATCGTGGTGATGTCGGCGACGCTCGATGCGGGGCCGATTGCGCGGTATCTGGGCGGATGCCCGGTGCTGCGGTCGGAGGGCCGGGCGTTTCCGCTGGCGGTTCAATATGCGCCGTACACGGCGGACGCGCTGCCGGTGCAGGTGCGCAAGGCGATGGAGCTGCTGGTGAAGGAGGGTCATGCGGGGCATGTGCTGACCTTTCTGCCGGGTCTGGCTGAGATACGGCGTACGGCGCGCGAGGTCGAGGGCGTGGCGCGGGCGGCGGGGTTCGCGGTGCTGCCGCTGCATGGCGATCTGACGCCGGCGGAGCAGGACCGGGCGGTGGCGCCTTCTACGGAACGGAAGCTGATTCTGGCGACGAATGTGGCCGAGAGTTCGGTGACGGTGGAGGGCGTGACGGCGGTGATCGACGGCGGGTTGGCGCGGATTGCGACGCACTCGCCGTGGACGGGGCTGCCGACGCTGGAGGTTGGGCGGGTGAGCCGGGCGTCGGCGCAGCAGCGGGCTGGGCGCGCGGGGCGGACGGGGCCGGGACGGGTGTTGCGGCTGTATCCCGAGGAGGACTACATGCGGCGCGCGGAGCACGATCTGCCGGAGATCGCGCGCGCGGACCTGTCGCAGCTTTGCCTGTCGCTGCGGGTGATGGGGATTGCGCCGGGCGAGATCGAGTGGCTGGATGCGCCGCCTGCCGAAGCGCTGGCGAATGCGGAGGCGCTCCTGGACCGGCTGGGCGCGGCCGGCGCGATGGCCGAAAAGCTGGCGCGGTATCCGTTGCCGCCGCGTCTGGCGCGGATTCTGGTGGAGTCGGTGGCGCGCGGCGTGGGCGAGGATGGATGCCGGGCGGCGGCGTTGCTGGGCTCGGGCGCGCGGGCGGAGAAGAACGATCTGCTGGCGGCGCTCGATGAGCCGATGGACGCGCGGACGAAGCAGCAGTTCGAGCAGTTGCGGCGGATCGCGCGGACGGCGCGGCAGGAGACGCATGAGGATGCCGCGCTGCTGCTGTCGGTGCTGGCCGGCTTTCCGGATCGCGTGGCGCGGCGGCGGGCGGGCAATCAGGTGATGCTCGCGACGGGGGTGTCGGCCGAGGTGGCGGGCGCGCGGCCGGTGTATGAGTTCATGGTCGCGGTGGATGCGGAGGATCGTCCGCAGCAGGGGCTGCCGATGATTCGGATGACGGCGAAGATCGAGCCGGAGTGGCTGCTCGACCTCTTCCCGGACCGCGTGGTCGAACAGGCCGAGGTCGTCTGGCATGCGGCGGGCGAGCGCGTGGAGCGGGTGAGCTCGCTGGTGTACGACAAGCTCGCAATCGAGGAGTCGCGGGGGCCGGCCAGCGGCGCCGATGCCGCCGCGCTGCTGGCGAAGAAGGCGCTGGAGGCGGGGATCGAGCGCTTCGTCGACGCGGAGGCGCTCGAACACTTTACGGCGCGCGTGGCGTTCGCGGGTCTGCCGGCGCCGGATCTGGAAGGGGCGCTGCGGGAGCTTTGCCTGGGGCTGCAGGGGTTCAAGGGGCTGCGGGAGGCGGCGAAGGGTTTTCTGCCGGGGCTCGAGGCGCGGATGGACGGGCGGCTGCTAAACGAGCTGGCGCCGGTGCAGGTGAAGCTGAAGCAGGGACGCCCGATGAAGGTGCACTACGACCACGGCAAGCCGCCGTGGATCGCATCGCGGCTGCAGGACTTCTTCGGCACGAAGGAGGCGCCGCGCATCGGCCGCGACCGCACGCCGGTGGTGTGCCATCTGCTGGCGCCGAATCAGCGCGCGGTGCAGACGACGACCGACCTGGCGGGGTTCTGGGAGCGGCTCTATCCGAAGGTGCGCAACGAGATGATGCGGCGGTATCCGCGGCACCAGTGGCCGGAGAAGCCGGTGTGATGGCCTTCAGGCCAACTTCGTCTTCTTTCGAGCCGCAACGGCCGGGGCGGAGGCGGTCGCCGGCTTCCTGCGCCGGGATGGCTTTTCCTGCCGTTCGGTCAGGTCGCCGAGCTTGACGGTGTAGGGCCTGCGGTTGGGGAACTCGGCGACGAGGCGCAGGCGTCCGCCCATGGCTTCGACGTAGCTGCTCATGGTGGAGAGCAGCATATCGGCGCGGCGCTCCATGCGGGAGACGCTGTCCTGCTCGATGCCGAGGAGTTCAGCGACCCGCTGCTGCGTAAGGTGCTGAACGGCGCGAAGATCGCGCAGGGTCAGCTCTTCTTCGATGAGCTCCTGGGCGCGTGCTTCGACCTCTGCACGCTCCTCGGGGGAGAGAGTCGACATCACGTATTCGAGAGAGACAGCCATCCACGCTCCGTTATTTCGTCTTCTTCCCGGTGAGGTGATCCGCATAGCGACGGTCCGCAATGTGAATCAGCCGTTCGTAAAATTTGTCCTGTCCAACGCCCGACTTCGTTGCCCCGGTCAGCATGATTCCCCGGCGTTGTGGATCGAACGCGAAGGCGATGCGCCACTCGCCATCCGGAAGAGTGGTTCGAAACTCCTTCATATTCGGATAGGCAGAGCCCTTGAGCGTATCGACATAGGGCCGGTGCAGGAGAGGTCCAAACTGCTGCAGAAGTCTCGTTGCGGCGATGACGGCCACTCGAATCGGTTTCGCTTCGTTCTGCAACTCCGCGAAGTACTCCTCATGGAATTCGACAGCCCATGCCATGGATCCCAGAATGCTTCAAACGGCATTATGGAGTCAAGTACATATTTGCGAAAGGAGTTCAGGGCAAACGAGGACGTGCGGCTTACGACACGGCCGACTGCGTCTGGGTGGGGCTGGCGCCGCGGTAGTTCGACTGGGTGGGGGTGTTGCGTTCGATGGGCGGGTAGTCCAGCGGCTGGCCGGCGACCGGGAGTGGGACCCGGTTGCCGGCGGCGTCGATCTCGTTCGACTCCACGTAGAAGCGTGTGAGGTTGGCGGTGCCGAAGCTGGTTGTGATGGCGACGTCGGCGGCGTCGCGGCCGACGGCCATCAGCAGGCGCCCCTGCCGGGGGTAGTTGTGGCGGGCGTCGAGGTTGATCCACTGGCCGTTGAGGTAGACCTGGTACCAGGCGCTGAAGTCGCCCGCGCCGCTGTATGGGCGGCGGATGTCGCCGATGTAGCCGGTGACGTAGCGGGCGGGAATGTTCATGCAGCGCGAAAGCGTGATGGCGAGGTGCTGGAAGTCGCGGCAGACGCCGATGCGCTCGGTGAAGACGTCCATGGAGGTCTTGGTGGGGCGCGCGGCGTTGTAGTTGAAGGTGACGTGGTCGTGGACCCAGTCGCGGATGGCGGTGGCGCGGTCCCAGCCGGAGACGGTGTTGGCGAAGAGATCCTGCGCGATGCCGCCGAACTGGTCGACCTGGCAGTAACGGCTGGGGAGCAGGAACTGGAGGACGTCGGAGGGCAGCTCCTCGATGGGGTGCTGGCGGGCGTGGTGGTGGATCTGGTCGGGGTTGGGATCGGCGTTGAGGACGTTGACGCCCGAGAGCCGGAGGTGTCCGGCGGGTGCGACGAAGCGGGAGCAGCGGTTGCCGAAGCTGTCGATGTACTCGGTCGTGGGCACGGTGACGGCGCCGTTGTTCTGGCCGGGGTTGGGGCCGAAGCCGTGGGTGGGGTGGCTTTCGACGTGCAGGTCGTCGGTTCCGCGCAGGAACGAGTCAAGCGTGGGGTGCAGGTGCAGCAGCGCCACCATGGCGGTGGGGGCGGGAAGGTAGAACTGGATATCGTACTCGGACTGGATCAGCATGGGACTCCTAGAGCTGTGTTTCAGGGGATTGTGGCGTGCGGTGCGGAGGGCCCCAGGGCTAAAGCCCTGTCGTACGGTCGATCCGGGTGATGAGGCTGAAGCCCCATGCTTCCACCCGGTCGTAAGAGCAAAGGCAAATCTGACGCATTTCACACTACCTGTGGCGTTGGATGCAGATATCGGCCAGGTGTTGGGTGGTTTTGTGTGGAATGGCGTGGGATTCGTTACGATAAGAAGAACTTTGCCACTTCTCTCGCCCATCTTCGCGGCTTCGGTCGCCGGGAAACGACATCTCATGCTGTGGAAGGTTTGAAACCGAGGGTCTTGGAATTGTCTCGGAATTGTCTCGGAACTTGAGGTTCAATGGGTAATCGCGTCGCACTGCAGCACACCACCAGCTACCAGTATGAGAGGGCTGTCGCGTTCGGACCGCAGAAGATTCAGCTCTGCCCGGCGCCGGGCGGGCGCACGCCGATCCTGAGCTACGCGCTGGAGGTGCGGCCCGCCGACCGTCTGCTGCACTGGCAGTTCGACCCGCTGGGCAACCGGCTGGCGCGTGTGATTCTGCCCTCGAAGACGGCGGAGTTTGTGGTGGAGGTGCGGCTGGAGGCGGATCTGACGCCGTATAACCCCTTTGATTTCTTTGTCGAGCCGGCGTATGCGCAGTTTCCTTTCGTCTATGACGGCGAGGCGGCGGAGCTGCTGGGGCTTTATCTGGCGACTGAGCCGGCGGGGCCGCTGCTGGCGGAGTTCGTCGCCGGGCTCTCGCGGGAGACGACCGATACGGTCAGCTTTCTGCTGGCGTCGAACCGCGCGGTGCGCGACCGCGTGGGCTACACGACGCGGCTGGAGCATGGGGTTCAGAGGTGCGAGGAGACGCTGGCGCTGGGAACGGGGTCGTGCCGGGATTCGTCGTGGCTGCTGGTGCAGGTGTTTCGGCGGCTGGGGATTGCGGCGCGGTTCGTGTCGGGGTATCTGATTCAAGTGGCGAACGATGCGCCGGATGGGCCGAAGGTGGACTCGGCCGATCTGCATGCGTGGGTGGAGGTCTACCTGCCGGGCGCGGGGTGGATCGGGTTGGACCCGACCTCGGGGTTGCTGACGGCGGAGGGGCATATACCGCTGGTGTGTACGCCGTCGGCGTCGCAGGCGGCGCCGATCGGCGGGACGGTGGAACCGGCGGAGGTAAGGATGGAGCATACGATGGCGGTGACACGATGACGGAGACCCGGGTGGGCGAGGCGCCGAGTCTGACTCGGCCGTACAGCGATGAGGCGTGGGCGGCGTTGCGGGCGGTGGCGCACCAGATCGACAAGGATCTGGTGGCGCAGGACGTGCGGCTGACGATGGGCGGCGAGCCGACCTATGTCGGGATCGACGCGGCCGAGACGCCGCAGTGGAACATCGAGGCGCTGGGGCCGGAGAAGCGGACGCGCGGGCTGGCGTTGATTCGCTGCCTGCGGGAGAAGACGGCGCCGGGCGGGATGCTGCACTTCGGGCAGGGCAAGTGGTATCCCGGCGAGCCGCTGCCCAGGTGGGCGTTCCACTGTGTCTCGCGGCTGGACGGCGTGCCGGTGTGGGAGAATGGCGACCTGGTCGCGACCGAAGAGCAGACGACGGAGTATGGGCTGGGCGATGCCGAGCGGTTCGTGGGGGCGCTGGCGCGGCGGCTGCAGGTCAGTTCGGCGGATATTCTGCCGGCGTTCAATCCCGGGGCGGAGGTTGCGGCGGGGTATGTGCTGCCGCTGCGGCGGCGTCAGCCCGGGGGCAGGCTGGCGTGGTCGAGCCAGCTCTGGTTTCCGCGGTCGGAGACGATGCAGCTTCTGCCGGGCGATTCGCCGATCGGCTACCGGATAGATACCGGGATCATGCCGTGGGTCGCGCCGGATATTCTGACCTACGAGCAGGGCGCGGACGGGCTGGTCGCGCTGCCTGCCGGACCCGCGCGGCGGCCGGAGCTGTTCGCGGTCGAGGCCGCGCCCGATCCGCTGCCGCCGCTGGCCGCGAAGCCCGAGGATGCGCCGGAGCTGGTGCGTCCGTCGCTGTGCGTCGAGGCGCGCGAGGGACGGATGCATGTGTTCGTGCCGTATACGTCGGTGCTGGCGGACTACCTCGATCTGATTGCAGCGATTGAAGATACGTGCGCGCATCTGGCGATGCCGGTGTGGGTGGAAGGGTATACCGCGCCGCACGATCTGCGCATGCGGGCCTTCAGTCTGACGCCCGATCCCGGCGTGCTGGAGGTCAATCTGCCGCCGACCGCGGACTGGGATGAGCTGGAGGAGTTGAACGCGATCCTGGCCGAGGAGGCCGAGAAGAACCGGCTGATCGCGGGCAAGTTCGCCTATGACGGCAGCCATCTGGCGACGGGCGGGGGCAGCCATATCGTCATCGGCGCGAGCAGCCCGGCGGATTCGCCGCTGCTGCGCCGGCCCGATCTGCTGCGGAGCATGGTGGCGTTCTGGCAGAATCATCCGTCGCTATCGTATTTATTTTCAGGGATGTACGTCGGACCGACGAGCCAGTATCCAAGGGTGGACGAGGCGCGCGGGGACGCGCTGTACGAGCTGGAGGTCGCGTTTCAGCAGCTCGACCGGCATGAGATCGAGCCGATGATTCTGGACGGGCTCTTCCGCAACCTGCTGGTCGACATCACGGGCAATACGCACCGGGCGGAGTTCTGCATCGACAAGATGTGGCCGCCGTATGGGCAGGGGTTGCCGCTGGGTCTGCTGGAGCTGCGCGCGTTCGAGATGGCGCCGCACTACCGGATGGGGCTGGCGGAGATGCTGCTGGTGCGGGCGCTGGTGACGGTCTTCTGGCGCGCGCCGTTCGGCAAGGGTCTGGTGCGGTGGGGGACGTCGCTGCACGACCGGTTCATGCTGCCGCACTTCGTCGAGCAGGACTTCTTCGAAGTGCTGGAGTATCTGCGCGATGCGGGCTATGCGTTCGAGAACGAGTGGTTCAGGACGCATCTGGAGTTTCGTTTCCCGCGTATCGGCGAGGTGTCGGCCGAGGGGGTGACGCTCGAACTGCGTCAGGCTCTGGAGCCGTGGAATGTGCTGGCGGAGGAGACGTTTTCGGGCCGGACGGGGCGGTCGGTGGACTCGTCGCTCGAACGGATGCAGGTGAAGCTGACGGGCGCGACGGATGCGGGCCGGTACGTGGTGAGCTGCAACGGACGGCGCGTGCCGCTGACGGCTACGGGCGTCGGCGGGGAGTTGGTGGCGGGGATACGGTATCGGGCGCGCAAACTTTCGGCGTCGCTGCATCCGACGATTCCGGTTCACACCCCTTTGGCCTTTGAGATCATCGATACATTAAGCGAGCGCGCGATTGGCCGATGTACGTACTACGCCGGGCCGCCGGACGGCAGCTTCCACACGACGCGGCCGGCGGATGCGGCAGAGGCGAAGGCGCGGCGGATGGAGCGGTTCCAGGTCTCGGACGCGCCCAGCGAGGCGGCGAAGGCGCCGGCGGCGGAGACGAATCCGGTCTTTCCGATGACGCTCGATATGCGCTGGCCTGTCGCTGAAGGGGATGTGCGGGCGTGACGAACGATCTCTACCAGTCGCCGCTGCGGTATGGCGCGACGTACGAGGAGTCCTCGGCGGATGGGGTGGCGCCGCGTCCGCACTGGGCGCAGTTGATGGAGTCGCTGCGCGCGATCGGACCGGAGGAGCTGAAGCATCGCTGGGCGCGGGCGGAGCGGCGCATCCGCGAGAACGGCATCACGTACAACATCTACGGCGATCCGCAGGGCGTGAACCGGCCGTGGCAGACGGATATCGTGCCGCTGCTGATTCCGGCGGAGGAGTGGAAGACGATCGAGGCCGGGGTGGTGCAGCGGGCGGAGCTGCTGAGCCTGATCCTCGAAGACCTGTACGGCGAGCAGACGCTGTTGAAGGATGGGCACTTTCCGGCGGCGCTGCTGTATGGCAACCCGGCGTTTCTGCGGCCGATGGTGGGGGTTAAAGTGCCGCCGCACAGCCACCTGCATATGCTGGCGGTGGACCTGGCGCGGTCGCCGGACGGGCAGTGGTGGGTGCTGGCCGACCGGACGCAGGCGCCGTCGGGTTCGGGTTACGCGCTGGAGAACCGGACGATCGTGTCGGACCTGCATCCGGAGCTGTTTCGCAACTCGAATGTGCTGCGGCTGGCGCCGTTCTTTCGCGCGCAGCGGGATGCGCTGATCGCGATGGCGGGGCCGGAGAAGCCGAATCCGCGCATCGTGCTGATGACGCCGGGGCCGCATAACGAGACGTACTTCGAGCACTCGTATCTGGCGAAGTATCTGGGGTTTACGCTGGTCGAAGGATCGGACATGACGGTGCGCGACCGGCGGGTCTTTCTCAAAACCGTGGGCGGGCTGGAAGAGGTCGACGTGATTCTGCGGCGCGTGGACGACAACTTCTGCGATCCGCTGGAGCTGCGCGGGGACTCGCTGCTGGGGGTTCCGGGGCTGGTGGACGCGATCGTGGCGGGCAATGTGGCGGTGGCGAATGCGCTGGGGAGTGGGCTGATCGAGTCGGCGGCGATCATGCCGTTTCTGCCGGGGCTGGCGCGGCATCTGCTGGGCGAGGGGCTGAAGCTGAAGTCGGTCGCGACGTGGTGGTGCGGGCAGCCGAAGGCGTTGGACTGGGTGATGGGGCATCTGGAGTCGGTGGTGGTGAAGCCGGCGTTTCCGGCGGGCGGCATGGAGCCGGTCTTCGCGTCGCAGTTGCCGGAGAAGGAGCGCGAGGCGCTGATCGAGCGGATGCGCGCGAAGCCGCATGAGTATGTCGCGCAGGAGCAGGTGGCGCTATCGACGGCGCCGGTGTGGGAGAACGAGGGGCTGAACTCGCGGGCGGTGGTGCTGCGGACGTATGTGCTGAACACGCCGACCGGGTGGTGCGCGATTCCGGGCGGGCTGGTGCGGGTGGCGGAGGCGACGGGGTCGGTGGTCTCGATGCAGCGCGGCGGCCACAGCAAGGACGCGTGGGTGCTCTCGGACACGCCGGTGGATACGTTCAGCATGCTGCGTCCGCGCAACGAGCCGCTGGAGCTGCGGCGGGTGTCGCGCGTGGTGCCGTCGAGCGTGGCGGACAACACGTTCTGGCTGGGCCGGTATGTGGAGCGGGCGGAGAATATCGCGCGGATTCTGCGTTCGATGGCGCCGCGCGTGAGTCATGGCGAGGCGTCGGAGCTGGGCAGCCTGACGCTGCTGCATGGCTGCCTGGCGACCCGGCACAGCAAGCTGCCGAGGCGGCGGGCGGCGGTGACGTATCGCTCGTTCGAGCGCGAGTTTGTGTCGATGCTGACGGACAGGAAGCGTCCGGACAGTCTGCCGAGCACGCTGCACGAGATCTCGCGAATCGGCGGGAGCGTGCGGGAGCGGCTCTCGGCGGACATGATGCTGCTGATCGGGCAGTTGCGTACGGCGATGGATGTCGATCCGAAGGACCCCGATCCCGACTATGCGGCGATGCTGACGGACTGCCTGGAGCTGCTGTCGGCGTTCTCGGGCATGGAGCGGGAGAATATCAATCGCGGGTCGGGCTGGCTGTTCATGAGTTTCGGACGGCGGCTGGAACGCGCGGTCTACAACACGCGGCAACTGCGGGTGATCACGCATCCGCTGGCGGTCGAGAACTGGTCGTATCTCGAAGCGCTGCTGGAGGTCGCGGACTCTTCGGTGACGTACCGGACGCGGTATTACACGACGCTGCAGCCGCTGGCGGTGCTGGATGTGCTGCTGGCGGATGAGACGAATCCGCGCTCGCTGGACTTTCAACTGGAGCATCTGGCGGACCTCTACGGCAAGCTGCCGCGGCATGGCGAGGCGGAGCTGGCGGCGATGCTCGACGTGGTGACGCGGCTGAGGGGGATCGACCTGCAGGCGATGCGGTATCCTGCTTCCGGCGTGAAACAGGGCCGGGCGCAGAACGATCTGCGTCCGCTGGATAAGTTTCTGGGGGAGTTGGAGGGGATGTTGCCGGCGTGGTCGAACAATCTTTCGAGCCGGTATTTCAGTCATGCGAGGACGCTGCCTAGCCGGATGGGGCAGTGAGGAGCTTGGACAGGAGCGGGGAAGGCGAAATGCGGGGGTCTTGACGGTTACCGCTTCGATCAGGTCCGATCGACGAACGAAATGCGGGGGTCCTTCACTACGTTCAGGATGACGAGCATTTGTGGTCGTCCAGGAAGCAGACCAATGGAACGATGAAACGTCCTTCGCTACGTTCCGGATGACAGGCTTCCAGGACGAAGGAAAGAAGATCAAGGCGAGCTTTTCAGCAGGGATTGGGGATTTGTGAACTACAAGGTCAGCCATCGCACGACGTATGAGTATGCGTATCCCGTCTCGGTGGGGAATCACGTGGTGTGTCTGAAGCCGCGCTCGTTTGTGGACAACGAGCTGCTGAGCTACAGCCTGCGGATCGAGCCGGCGCCGGTGACCTTGTCCGAGCGGGTGGACTACTTCGGCAATCTGCTGGCCTACTTCACCGTGCAGGAGCCGCACAAAGAGCTGGTCGTCGAGGCGAAGAGCGAGATCGTGCGGGGTTGCGGGTCGGCTTGTAATGGGCGCGACTCGCTGCCGTGGGAGATGTCGACGGCGGCGCTGGCGGACGATCACACGCCCGAGGGGCTGGAGGCCTACCAGTTTCAATTCGAGTCGCCGCGCATCAAGATGCGGCCGGAGTATGCGGCGTATGCGCTGGCGTCGTTCACGCCGGGGCGGACGATGCGCGAGGCGCTGCTGGACCTGACGCATCGCATCCATACGGACTTCAAGTTCGATTCGAAGGTGACGACGGTGCGGACCTCGACGGAGGAGGTCTTCAAGAAGCGGCGTGGGGTGTGCCAGGACTTCGCGCATGTGCAGACGGCGTGCCTGCGGTCGATCGGGGTGGCGGCGCGGTATGTGAGCGGGTATCTGCGGACGTATCCGCCGCCGGGCAAGCCGCGGCTGGTGGGGGCGGATGCGTCGCATGCTTGGGTGTCGGCGTATTGCCGGGGCGCGGGCTGGCTGGATATGGACCCGACGAACGATGTGGCGCCGTCGGATGGGCATGTGACGCTGGCGTGGGGACGGGACTACGGCGATGTGAGCCCGGTGCGAGGGTTGATCCTCGGCGGCGGGGGCCATGCGCTGAAGGTCGCGGTGGATATGGAGCCGGTGGAAGGGTGACGGCGGGAAGACCAACAACGACAAGAGCTAACGCAGGTCCTTCACTTCGTTCAGGATGACAGGCATCGCGGGTTAGCGCTTGACACCTAAAGGTGCTCTGATTAAGTCCGCAACCATATCCCAGGGGCTAAAGCCCCACTGACTCTGCGGGGCTTATTGTCCGGGCTAAAGCCCGGACCTATCTTAATCAGAGGTTCCCTAAAGGTAATCCGCTGCTAACGCAGGTGCTTCGCTTCGCTCAGGATGACAGGCTTTCTGGGCGAAGCGAATATCCGCTGGAGGTGCGTTGATCGAGAGCTTAAAGCTGAAGGGCTTTAAGCTCTCGATTTCTTATGGTTTCAGGAGGAACATGCTGGAGCCGTAGCCGTTGAAGGTGAGGCTCAGGGTCGAGCCTGGGGTGATGGTGGCCGCGGTGGGTCCGGCGGTGGGCGAGGTTGCGCCGTTGAGGTCGACCTCGGTCGCGGAGGAGAAGGTTCCGAGCGCGGTGAGGTTGACGAAGACGGTGCGGGTATTGCCGGCGCCGTTGTCGTCGGCGGTGCTGGCGGCGGCGTAGTTGGTGACCATGAGCGAGACGCTGTTGTCGAGGTTGTGGACGGCGAGGATGTCGACGGTGGGCGTGGCTTCGGTGGTGCTGGTCTTGTAGAGCAGCGCGCCGGCGGAGACGCCATCCCAGGGGAAGGTGTGGGCGAGCCAGTAGTCGGTCCAGTAGGCGAGGGTCTTGGCCGCGCTGCCGCTGTTGACCTCGCCGTAGGCCTGCGAGCCTTCGTAGAGGAAGTGGTAGAGGGACTGGGCGCCGGCCTTGCCGAGCTGCGAGAAGAGCAGCGGGCGGTAGGCGGTGAAGAAGGTGCTGGTGCCGCGCGGGTCCAGCACGTACTGGATGGTAGGCGTGCAACTGCTGAAGCCGGTGGTGAGGGCGTAGTCGGAGTTGACGTTGTTCTCGGTGACCCAGACGGGGGTTCCGGCGAGGTCGGAGCGCGTGGCGAGCTGCGCCTCGATGTATTTGACCTCGCTGACCAACTTGGCGGCGCCGGTGAAGAGCGAGGCGTCGGTGGCGCTTTGGACGCAGGTTCCGTAGAAGTGCGTGGCGATGGCGTTCATGGGGGCGTTGATGCCGCCGGCGTTGGCGGGCAGCACCATCTGCGGCAGGAAGGATGCGGCCTGGCCGACGCCGGTCGAGCTGACGTAGTCCGACAGCTCGAGGCCGACGAACTTCAGCGTGGGATCGACGGCCAGCATGGCGGGTACGAGCGTGTTGTAGAGCTGGATGTACTGCGTGGCGGTGAGGTTGTTGAGGTTGGGCTCGTTGAAGATGGCCCACCAGGTGATGTGCTGCGAGCTGGCGGACTGGAAGTGCGTGCTGCCGACGTTGAAGCCGCCGGTGTTGTAGTAGCGGACGAGATTCTGGGCGTAGGTGGTGAGGAGCGCGAGGTTGGTGGGGTTGTCGATGAAGTGTCCGCTGGCGTCGTCGAGGAAGAGCGGCGCCTTGGCGATCTGGAAGATGGGGCTCTTGTCGCCGACGGCGAGGACGGGCTGGACGGTCTGGTCCAAGCCGGTGAAGCTCCAGTCGGAGGCGGCGGCGGGCAGGGAGTTGGCGACCCAGGGGATGGCGCCGAAGACGGGCTGCAGGCGGATGTGCAGGGGGTTGAGCGCGGCGAGGTCGGTGGTGCTGGCGAAGCTCTTGAAGAAGCCGTTGTTGTAGGTGGAGGGCTGGAAGCCGGTGCTCATGAACTCGCGCAACTGTCCGGAGATGCCGAGGGTGGTGTCGTTCGCGTTCGCGACGGTGAGGACGACGCCGACGGTGACGGCGACGGTGGTGGTCGCGGTGGCGGCGCCGTCGCTGGCGGTGAGGGTGATGTTGTACGTGCCGGGCGCGGCGGGGGTGGAGGCGGTGGTGAAGGTGACCGTGCCGGTGGTTCCGGCGGCGGGCTGGGTGTAGGTCGGGGTGAGGCCGGTGGGCATGCCGGTCGCGGTGATGGTGATGGGGTTCGTGTAGCCGACGGAGCGCGAGACGGTGACGGCGGTGCTGCCGGGCGTGCCGTCCTGCCGGACGGTGATGGCGGGGGTCGCGGCGGCGAGGGTGATGGCGTCGGTGGGAATGATGGTCGCGGTGAGTTTCGCGGTGGAGGTGGCTGTGCCGTCGGTCGCGGTGACGGTGAGGGGGAAGGTTCCGGGCGCGGCGGTGTTGACGGCGGTGAGCAGGAGCGTGCCGAAGTTGCCGTTGGCGGGCGGCTGGGTGAAGGTCGCGGTCATGCCCGCGGGGACTCCGGTGACCGAGAGGGTGATGGGCGCGGTGCTGCCAGTGGATCGCAGGGACGAGCAGACAACCGTGCTGGGGGCGCCGCCGGGTACGACCGGTACGATGGCGCCGTCGAGGTAGAGGCTCAGGGTGTCGCCGGGCAGGTTGAGCGTACTGGAGGAAGGATTGGCGGCGCAGCCGGAGACGGCGAGTGCGAGCGCGAGGATCGAGGCGGAGAGGCAGCGGCGGAGGATCATGGTTTGCCTTCGGGGTTGGGGTCGGGGTCGGTGGCGCGGTCGGGCAAGAACAGGCAATGGCAAAAAACGAAAAGCAGATCCTTCGCTGCGCTCAGGATGACAAATGTTGTTGCGCAGGATGACAAATGTTCTTGCGCTCAGGAGGACAGGCATCCTGGGCGGGGCATGACGTCTACGGCTTCGCGGCCTTATCGAAGTAATCCGCCAGCGCGTAGGCGTTGGGGTTGAGCTGGCGCATGCGTTCGAGCAGCGGGCCGTAGTTTTTGAACTGGATGTTGACGACGCCCTTGTTCGCGTCCTTGTTCGAGAGCTCGGCGTGCGGGTCGTTGGGGTCGTTGTCCTGGTATTTGAACCACTGCCAGCCGACGATGGACTTCGAGGCGATCAGGCCGAGGACGAAGTTCTGGTAGAACTCGCCGCGTTCGGCCTGGGTCGCGACGAGCCAGCCGGCGCCGGTGGTGTTGGGCATGCCGGAGTCGGCGGCCTTGGTGTACCACTCGGTGATGATCTGGGGCTTGCCGGACCATCTTTCCCAGTTGGCGAGCAGCGAGGAGTCGGGCGTCCACGAGTTGTAGTAGTTGATCGAGATGCAGTCGGAGTACTTGCCGAGGGCGCGGAAGACCTCTTCGTCGTTGCGCGCCTCGCCGGTGTTGCGCGAGCCGAGGAACATGTGGTTCGGATCGTTTTTGCGCAGGGCGGAGGAGACGATGGAGTAGTACAGATCGGCCTCGTAGGCGAGGAACTGCTTGTTCAGCTCGTCGGGCGAGGCCGTGCCCTTGTGCTCGTCCAACCACTTCTTCGCGGCGATGTAGCCGGGTTCGTTGTGCGGCAGGTTCAGGTAGCCGTCGAGGTTCTTGCGGCTGAGCGGCAGCTCGTTGTCGGAGAAGTAGCCGAAGAGGTTGGGGTCGGCGGCGTACTGGCGCACCTGTTTGGCGGCCTCTTCGACGTACTTCTGGAAGCCGGGGTCGAAGACGAAGATGGTGTCGTTGGGGAAGCCGGCGTGGCCGGGGGTGTCGTGCAGGCCGCCGCGTTTCTTGCCGTAGTCGGCCATGAAGTTGAGGATGACGGTGTAGGAGAGCGGGTGGTTGGGCTGGAGGGTGGAGGCGCGGATGGCGTCCACGTCGCTCCAGGCGCCGGCGCTGTTGAAGCCGTTCTGGAGCAGCAGGGCGTGGGTCTTCTTCATCCATGTGGCTTTGTCGCCGTAGAGTTTTTCCATGGCGGCTTTGCCGTTGGGGGAGTGGCTGGGGGCGAGCTCGACGAGGGCGATGTTGAAGTACTCGTGGCCGGCGGGATCGATGACCCACCAGCGGCCGTCGACTTTTTTGGTATAGAAGAAGCCGGTCGCGGACTCGGTGCGGTCGAGGCGGCCGCCCCACTTGTCGGTCGGGAGGATCTTCGGGGTGAAGCCTGCGAGCTGCTCCATGACGCGCGTGCGGTTGACCTGCTGGGGCGCCCAGACGTCCTTGCCGTCGACCTTGTTCATCTTCGTCGACTTGATGTCGATCGAGAACTCCTTCGTGCCGTTGTAGGCGGGCGCGGGGTTGGTGGGGAAGAGCAGGCTGGTGGCGCTGGCGGGCTGAGCGGGGGTCTGCGCGGCCAGCGGTAGAAGGCAGGTGAAGAACAGTGCCGGGATCGGGAGGCAGCGGGGGTTCAATCGCATGGCGGGCCTTTCGGGTGAAGCGGAAAGCGTGTGTTTGTCATCCTGAGCGGAGCGAAGGATCTGCTTTTGTCGTTGCCTGTGCTTGCAGCGCGTGCTGGAGACAGGCAGGAACAGGCACGGCAAAAGCGAGAAGCAGGTCCTTCGCTGCGCTCAGGATGACAAGCATTTGGGCGGGGCGAGCGCCAGGAGCAGACGAGAATCGCGCAGCCTTTACTGCTGGGTGATGGTGAGCGGGACGGCCACGGAGCGCACGAGGTTGTTCGTATCGGTGTAGGTCACGGTGAAGGTCGTCGTGCCCACGGGCGCGAGGTAGGTGGTGGGGCTGTTGGC
This sequence comes from Granulicella rosea, assembly GCF_900188085.1. Lineage (GTDB taxonomy): Bacteria > Acidobacteriota > Terriglobia > Terriglobales > Acidobacteriaceae > Edaphobacter > Edaphobacter rosea. Next base: position 14,545 of record NZ_FZOU01000012.1, on the reverse strand, counting down.
TGGGGTCTTGTTGCCGCAGCCGGAGAGCGCGGTCAGCACGAACGCGGCTGCGATCAGGGCGAAGAGCTGCGGCAGGCGGCGGCGTCCGGTGCGGGTGAAGCAGCAGCCCAGCGGGGCGAAGAGGAGCAGCGCGAGCCAGGTGCGTCGCGTGTCCGGGTGCGCCGGTTCGAGGCTGGCTACGCTGGGGTTGACGCCGGCGAAGACCTGGACCGACGAGGTGGAGGCGACGCCGGCGGCGACGGTCAGGGGCAGCGGCTGGAAGCGGCAGATGGTGTTGGTGGGCAGGTTCGAGCAGGTCGCGGTCAGCGTGCCGGAGTAGCCGTTGATGGGCGTGATGGCGATCGCGAGGACGGCCTGCGCGCCCTGCGGTACGGCGAGGCCGGCGGCCGGGGCGACGGCGACGAAGTCCGCGCCCTCGGTGGCGGTGGCCGAGGAGGAGCTGAAGAGTCCGTCGCCCGAGTAGGCCGCCGTGAACGTGTAGTTGGTGTAGGTGGTCGAGGTGGTGGTGAAGGTGACGACGCCCTTGACGGCGGTCGAGAGGTTCACCGTGCCGACGGTGGCCGCGCCGTTGGTGAAGGTGATGGTTCCGGTGGGCGTGCCGGCGGCGGCGGAGGTGAGGGTTGCGGTGAGCTGCAGGCCGCCGACTCCGGCGTTCGAGACGGGGGTGATGGCGAGGGTGAGGGCGGTGGCCGCTCGCGCGACGGTGACGCTCTGCGTGGCGCTGCTGCTGGCGGCGTAGTTCGCATCGCCGGTGTAGCTGGCGCTGTAGGTGTGGGTTCCGTCGGAGAGCACCTGCGTGGTGGTGACCGTGCCTGTGCCGACGGCGATCTGCGAGCCGGCCACGCCGTCGACGCTGAAGGTGACGTAACCGGTGAAGGCGCTGGGACCGGTGGTCGTGGGGGTGACGATGGCGGTCAGGGCGACGCCGCTGGCGTTCTGCGCGAAGGTGACGGTGGTGGTGGTGGACGCCTTGTTGACGGTGACGAGCGTGGTGGTGTTGCTGCCCGCGAAGGCCGCATCGCCGCTATAGACGACCGCGACGGAGTGGGTTCCGGCGGCGGCGTTCAGCTTGTAGGTGTAGGGCGTGGCCGTCACGTTGACGGTCGAAACGGTGGCGCCGTCGACGACGAAGGAGATGGTTCCGGTTGGCGTGGAGCTGCCTGCGTTGGTGGCGGTGAGGGTGGCGGTGTAGGTGACGGGCTGGCCGTAGCTGACAGTGCTGTTGGCGGGGGTCAGGGTCAGGCTGGTGAGGATGAGGTTGGTCGCCGTGCCGCTGAGGTTCGCGGTGACGGGCTGGCCGGCGGTGGGGGTGAAGACGACCTGCGCGGTCTGTGCGCCGGGTACGGTGGGTTTGAAGACGAAGGTCTGGGTGCAGTTGGCGCCGGTCGCGAGGGCGCCGCCGGCGGTGCAGGTTGCAGAGCCCGAGGTGGGGAAGGCCGCGGCGGAGCCGGTCTCGGTGAAGGCGGGCGTGCCGAGCGCGGCGGCGGTGTTGCCTGCGTTGGTGAGGGTCAACGTGATGGGCAGGCTGGTGAGCGAGATGTTCGTGGTGGTGAAGGTGCTGGCGTTCAGCGCTGCGTTATAGCCGGTGGCGCTGGTCGCGGACGAGTCGGCGACGAAGACGTTGCCGTTCGAGCCGACGGCCAGGGCGACGGGCGTGGTGAAGCCGCTGGCGAAGGTGGTCGCGGTGGAGGTTCCGGCGGGGACGAAGAGGATGCTCTTGCTGGTAGTGTCGGCAAGGTAGAGGTTGCCGCCTGGGTCGGCGGCGACGGCCGAGGGCGTGGCGCCGGTGGGCAGGGTGATGGCGACGGGCGCGCTGCCGACGGGGACCTCGATCAGGCGCGTGCCGTTGGTGTCGACGATGTAGAGGTCGCCGGAGGCGTCGAGCGCGAGGCAGGTGGGCCCGCTGAGGGTGAAGCCGGAGACGGGCACGACGCGCTGGCTGCCGGTGGCGGGCGAGAGGTAGAGCAGGCGGTTGTTGCCGGTGTCGGCGACGTAGAGGTTGCCGTAGAGGTCGGCGACGACGCCCTGGGGCGCGCTAAGTCCCGTGCCGAGGCTGGCGGTCGCGCCGGCGGCGGTGAGCTCGGCGATCTTGTTGTTGGTCGCGTCGGCGACGTAGAGATTGCCGAAGTTGTCGGTGGTGGACTGGCGCGGGCTGCCGAGGCCGGTGAGTACGGCGGTTCCGGCGCCGCCGGCGATGGTGGTCTTGAGCACCTGGCCGGCCTTGCCGTTCGAGACGTAGACGTTGCCCGCCTCATCGGTCGAGACGCCGAGCGGCTGGATGGCCGAGCCGAGCGTGGTCGATGCGGGCGGCGCGATGGTGAGGACCGGGGATGTGCCGACGCCGGTGAGGGCTTCGACAGCGACGGTTCCGGCAGCGCCCGTGACGGTGATGGCGCCGGAGCGCTGGCCGGCCTGCGAGGGCTTGAACGTCACGTTGACGACGCAGGTTGCGGCGGTGGTCAGTGGCGTGCCGAGGGAGCAGGTGGAGCTGCCGCCGTCGGCGTAGTCGGGCGAGGCGGCGCCCTCGGTGACGAAGGTCTCGGTGGTGGGGGTCGAGATGGGATAGAGGAAGGCGAGCTGCTGGGTGATGCTTGTGCCGGTGGGGGTGGCGGGGAAGGTGTTGTTGTAGGTGAAGGAGCGGACGACGTTGTTCACGCGGTCGGCGATGTAGAAGTTGCCGTGCGGGTCGAAGGCGAGCTGCTCCTGCGGGTTCTGCAGGAAGGCCTGGGTGGCGGGGCAGCCGTCGCCCTTGGTGTTGGACGCGGTGGGGCCAGTGGTTCCGCCGTTGCAGTGCGCGCCGGCGGTGAGGGCGGCGCCGCCTGAGCCTGCGATGATGGCGATGTTGCCGTTGGTGGGGTCGACCTTCCAGAGATGGTTCGAGCCGGTGGAGCCGCTGCGGTAGTCGGTGACGTAGAGGTAGCCGGAGGGGTCGACGGTGACGCCGAAGACCTCCTGAAAGACAGCCTGCAGGGCGGGCGTGGAGCCTGTGCCGCCGCCGGCGTAGGTGTAGATGTCGCCGACGGTGGGCGAGGCAAGGCCGGGCAGCGTGCCGCCGGCGTAGACGACGCGGATGCGTCCGGCGAGCGAGGCCGAACCGGCCTCGGCGATGAAGAGGTTGCCGTATTGGTCGAGCGCGACGCCGTAGGGCGAGTAGATGTTGACGGCGGTGCTGGCGGCCGGGGAGCCGTCGCCCGAGGTGGCGGTGGCGGTGCAGCTTGTGCTGCTGACGACGCAGTGTCCGGCGACGGTGGTGATGATGCCGGTCGTGCCGTCGACGCGGCGGACGACGTTGTTGAGCTGGTCGGCGAAGTAGATGTTTTCGGAGGCGTCGATGGCGATGCCGCGCGGCGTGTTCATCGTGGCCTTGACGGCCAATGAACCGTCGAGCGTGTAGGACGAGGCGTTGCCGCCGGCGATGTTGTAGACGTAGCCGGGCTGCGGCGTGGTGACGGTGGGGTTCTCGGTGGTGATGAGCCTGGCCGCGGCGGCGCCGCCGACGTAGAAGACGCGGATCTGCGAGACGGGGGAGACGCTGGCGATGAAGAGGTTGCCGTCGGCGTCGGTGGCGAGTCCGCGCGGGCCTTGTTCGGACTCGGAGCCGGGGCAGCCGTCGAGTTCGGTGTCGAGTCCGATCGTGCCGGAGGCGGCCTGATTGCAGTACTTGGTCGTCTCGGTGGGCGTGGCGACGATGCCGCCGGCGATGGTGTAGATGTTGCCCTTCACGGGCACGAGTCCGGCGTTCTGCACGTTGGACGCGGTGATGGCGGCGGCGAGGGCGGCGCCTCCGTTGTAGACCACGCGCACGAGCTGGTAGGTCTGGTCGGCGATGAAGACGTTGCCGAGCGAGTCGGACGCGGCGGCGACGGGCACGTTCAGCGTGGCCTGCGTGGCGGGGCAGCCGTCGCCGTACTTCGCGCCGTTGCCGTTGACGGCGAAGACGGGCAGGCTGGCCGAGCAGACCGTGCCGCCGCCGGCGAGCGTGCCGGCAAAGGGCACGGGCACGGACTGCGCGCGGACCAGCGGTGCGGCGAGAGCCGCGAGGGCAAGGGCGATACGGACGGCGTGTTGGTGGAAGCTGCGGCGGGGCGGGATGGTCGGCATAAGAACCTCTACGGAAGAACGGTGGAGCGGGTGCTTCCAGCAAGAACAAGCAACGGCAAAAGCAAAACGCAGGTCCTTCGCTTCGCTCAGGATGACGTGCGTTTCAGGTGGTTCCCAGCAAAGGACGACGAAGTTAGAAGTAGATGATGACGCCGAACTGAATGCGGCGGTTGCCGTTCGTGCCGACCGAGTTGATCGAGCCGAAGGTGAGCGACTGGGCGAGGCTGGCGCTGTAGTTGGCGCGGGGCTGGCCGAGGTTGACGGTGTTGAAGACGTTGAAGGCTTCGGCGCGGAACTGGGCGCGTGTGCTTTCGCCGAGCTTGTGGAAGCGAAGCTCCTTGGTCAGCGAGAACTGCGTGTTGATGTAGGCCGGGCCGATGATGAAGTTGCGGCCGATGTTGGTCGCGGTGAAGGGCGCCGGCTTCTGGAAGGCCGCGGAGTTGAACCACTGCGCGATCTTCTGGGTGCGATGGCGGTTCGAAGGCAGGAAGGGGTTCATGCCGGGGATGAGGTAGGCGCGCTGGCCGGGCTCGTCGGTGCCCAGCTCGTCGCCGCCGAAGGTGACGTTGACCGGGTGGCCGGTGCGTGCGTTGTAGATGCCGTTGAAGGCCCAGTCGTTGAAGACGTTCTTGACGAGGCTGTTGGCGTTGCGGAATTTTCCGAGGCCGAGGCGCCAGCCCATGTTGAAGATCTGCGTCGCGTTCTGATCGGAGACGCCGTAGTTGATGGCGATGTTCTGCGGCTCGGAGACGGAGCTGGAGGTGCTGAGCGAGCTTTGCTCGTCGATCGCGCGGGAGTAGGTGTAGTTGCCGAGCAGGGTCAGGTTCCTGAAGGCGCGCTGACGGTAGGTGATCTGGAGCGCGTTGTAGTTGGCGGTGGCGGCGGATTCGAGATCGACGATGCCGCCGCCGCCGTAGTTGTAACCGAGATACTTCACGCGGCCTGCGTAGTTCGAAGCGGGGTTTCCCTGCGCGACGAAGGAGCCGCAGTAGAGCGTCGGGTTGGCCTGGAAGTAGGCGCCCGAGCAGTCGACGATGGCGGGGTTCTGGTCGACGGCGATGAGCTGGTGGCGCGAGAAGCGGCCGATGTAGTTCATCTCCAATATGCTTCCGCTGGTGATGCGCTGCTGGAAGCCGAGGTTGACCGCCAGGGTGTAGGAGTTGCGGAAGTTGGAGTCGGGGGCGATGACCGAGTAGGGCTGGGTGAACTGCGCCGTGCCCTTGCCGGTGAAGTTCTGCGGGATGGACGGGAAGCCGAGCAGCGGATTGGTGAGGCTGCCGGCGGGCAGGGTGTAGTTGGCGCGATAGGTATAGGGCTGGGTCAAGCCGACGATGGTCGCGGGGATGGCGTCGTAGAAGGTGCCGAAGCCGGCGCGGATGGCGGTCTTGCCGTTGCCGAAGAGGTCGTAGGAGATGCCGATGCGCGGCGAGATGTTGCTGTAGTCGGGCTTGATGAGCGACTTCGGAATGCCGGGGTCGCCGACGAAGGCGAGGCCGGCGGGTGCGTTGGGGATGACGATGGACTGGTAGCCGCGTACGAAGGTCGCGGCCTGTCCGTCGGGCTGGTACCAGGGCTGCGGCAGCTCGTAGCGGACGCCATAGGTCACGTTCATCCTGGCGGTCGCGCGCCACTGATCCTGCGCGTAGGCGTAGACGGCGTTCTGCCTGGCGGAGATGCGCTGGGTGTTGCCGAAGCTCTCCTGGTAGACGAGTCCCATGATGAAGTCCGAGGCCTGCGCATCGGTGAAGCCGGGATTGCCGAGGAAGCTGAAGCTGCCGACGTTGGTCCGGACGTTCAGATACTGCTCGCGCAGATAGTCCACGCCGAACTGAAAGTTGTGGCGGCCCTTGGCGAGCGAGAGGTTGTCGACCAGCTCTTCGTTCTCGCCGATGGAGCGGGTGAAGGCGTCGGAGGAGTTGCCGAGGGTGAAGCGCGTGCTGACGGAGATGGTCGGCAGCGACTGGTAGCCGGGGTACTGGAACTGCGAGCCGAGCGTGGCGAGCGTGGTGTTATCCGAGGGCACGACGCCGTAGTCGTAACGCTTGTAACCGATGGTGGCGACGTTGACGAGGTTCTGGGTGAGGATGAAGGTGTGGCTGAGCGAACCGGCGGTGATGAAGGCGCGGTTGTAGTCGACCTCGTAGGTGGGCACGCCGACGTTGGCGTCGCCGCCGCCGTTGGCGGTGGAGTCGGAGTTTTCGGTGCGGTAGAAGCGCGCGGCGAGGGTCTGGCGCGGCGTGATGTTGTAATCGAGGCGGAGGAAGCCGCCGTACTCGCGCTGCGGCCGGGTGGCGGCGGGGCTGGAGTAGGGAAGCTGCGAGCCGCCGAGGTAGACGGTCGGCGCGGGGATGTAGCCCTTGTGGATGATGGCCTGCACGGTGGGGTCGAAGCACTCGGCGGGGATCTCCGCGTTGACGAGGAAGCCCGCGCCGAGGGTGGTGAGCGTGTTGATGCAGGGGCTGGTGGAGCTGTTGCCGAGAGCGTTCCAGGTGGACTGAATCTGCGACTTGGCGACGGCGATGTTGACGCCGAAGGAGGCCGGAATCGGCGATGCGCCGATGGGGTTGATGATGAGCTTCGAGGAGGAGACGCCGGGTTGCGCGTCGGCGGCGAAGCTGGCGCACTGCTTGCCGGCGAGCGCGGGGTTGGTGCACATGTAGGGCGTGCCGTCGGGGTTGAGACCTTCCTCGGCGGCGGAGAGCGTCTCGGCGTTGGCGGTGACGCCGCTGTAGCCGGTCAGTCCCTGGAACTCGGCGGCGTAGAAGAGCTTGTCGCGGAAGATGGCGCCGTTGACCGCGCCGCCATACTGCGCGGTCTGCTGCGGGGTGACGTTGTGGGTGAAGTAGTTGGTGGCGTCGGTCAGGGTGGCGTCGTGATAGTGGAAGAAGATCTCGCCGTGGGTCGTGTTGCCGCCGGACTTCGAGACCACGTTGAAGATGCTGCCGGCGCTGCGCCCATACTGCGCGGAGTAGTTGTTCAACTGCACGCTCACCTGGTTGAGCGCGGCGTGGTTGGGGTAGTTGATCCCGGTGTTGAGATAGAGGTTGTTCCAGAGCAGGCCGTCGAAGAGGAAGAGGTTGGAGTTGCCGCGCGCGCCGTTGGCGGAGAAGGTCGCGCCGCCGTTCTCGTCGGTGAAGGTGGTGGGGGCGCTGACGTCGGTGACGCCGGGCAGCAGGGCGGCCAGCGCGACGACGTTGTTGCCGTCGATGGGCAGGTTCTCGACCAGCTCGTTGTCGATGACCTGGCCGACGGTCGCGCTCTGGGTATCGACCGCCGCCTGATCCGCGCTGACCACGACCTGGGTGTCGACGGCGCCGGTCGCAAGCGTCGAATCGATGCGCAGGCGCGTGTCGGAGTCGATGACGACGTGGTGCGAGACGAAGGTCGAGAAGCCGGGCGCGGTGACCTCAAGCGTGTACGTGCCGACGGGCACGTCGTTGAAGGTGTACTCGCCCTGCGCGCTGCTGGCGATCTTGTAGACGTTGCCGCGATCCTCGGAGGTCAGCGTGACGGCTGCGCCGACGATGAGGTTGTGCGCGCTGTCGAAGACGCTGCCCGCCACGGCGCCGGTGTTCTGCGCCTGGGCGTGAAGCATTGCGGGAGACGCGAGCGCCACGCACAGCGACAGAGCGCGTAGGGCTTGCGAGAACGAGCGGCGATGTTGGGTGTAAGACTGCATGAAGACCTCTTGAGATGCGGCGAAGACTTGAAACGAAAAGCAGAAGCAGATTCCCTGCGGGAATGACAGACAAGAACGGACAACGACAAGTGCAACGACAGAAGCAGATTCCCTGCGGGAATGACAAACGAAGGTTCTACGCGAAATGTACTGACGCCGCACTATACGCCGGCAGGGGCAGCAGCAGCTTGCCGTTCTGGCGTGCGATGGTTTCCTTCGACTTCGGCGTCCACTTGCCGTCCTTGTCGACCGCGGCGCCGCCGAGCGTTACGCCGCCGGTCGCCTCGACGGAGGGCGCGGTCAGGCGCAGGATGTGGGCGTCCCTGCCGGTGTAGGTCGCGGGCAGGGCGATCTCGATCGTCGCGGGCCGGTCGGATTTGTTGAAGGCGAGGACGGTGACCTTGCCGTGCTGTTCGACCGCGTAGGCGGTCAGGTTCTGGCCCTGTGCGTCGAGGTCGGCGGCGAGCATCTTCGCGCCCTGCAGCGGCCTGGCGATCAGCATGCCGTAGAAGTCCGGCCGGGCGACGAAGCCGTCCTTCGGCGATCCGGCGATGGGCGTGTAGAAGCCGTTGCCGCCGCCGTGCAGGTTGATGCCGGTCGCGCCCACGGCCGCCACCTTGGCGGAGAAGTCGCCGGCCCAGAGCGCCGAGCCGAAGGTGTCGCTGACGCCCTTCTTGCCGGCGTTGTAGCAGCTATTGCCCTCGGACATGCGATAGGGCATGCCGGCCTTCTGGGCCAGCGCGGCGGCCTTCTGGATGTTCGCGTCGAACTTGGTCTTGTCGGTCAGCAGGCGGTCGAGGGTCATGTCGGGGTTGGTCGGCGGGCCCTCGGCGTAGTAGTGCGCGGTCAGCAGGCAGGTGCGGCCCTTGGTGTCGGCGGCGAAGTTGCCGACCCACTCGGGCTTGAACGAGGTGTCGGGTCCGGCGAGCGGCGCGTTTGGAACCTTCGCATGAACGGCCTTTTGGAAGTCGTTCCATCTGGCGATGAACTCGGCGTAGGTCCAGTGGTCCTTGGGGTCGCCGTTGTGCTTGAAGAGGTCGGGCTCGTTGCCGAACTGGAGCGCGACGACGCGCGGCCCGCAGATGCGCATGACGCAGGCGGCCTCGTCCGCCGCGGCCTCCGCCGTGCCGCCCGCGAGGTTCAGTCCGTAGATCAGCTTCCAGTTGGTCGCGAGCAGGAACTGGTTGAGGTTCTCGATCGAGCGCGGCGAGATGATGAAGCGATGCGCGTCGCGGATGCCGGGGTCGGGGCCTTCGACGCCGCCGTCGTCCGCCACGTCGGGGTCGGTGTTCGACCAGGTGGTGAACTCGCTGAGGTTGCCGCCGATGCGCAGGACGCCGGTCTCGCCGAGGGTGCGGAAGAGGCCGACGAGCGGGGTATTCTTCGCGCTGAAGAAGCTGGGGTGGGTGAGCTGCGAGGACTCGTAGCTGAGGCCGGTGAAGTCGGCGGGAATCTGGAACAGCGTCTCGGGATGAACGACGAAGCTCGGAGGCGTGGCCTGACCCTGGGCGAAGAGCCGGGGCGCAAGCAACGTGGAAGCTGAGGCAAGTGCGGCAGACGATACAAATTTACGGCGATCGAGCATGGGGAGTCCTTCAGCGCGGTGGGCGCACAGTGAGGGGGAAAGGGCGCCGGCAGGACGTGCCTGCCGGCCTGGAGAAAGAATGACTGCGTTACTGGGGACGGCCGGAGAGGGCCATCGACAGGCCGGGCCATGTGGGCGCGGCGGCGCCGATCAGCTCGGTCAACGTCGCGCTTGCGCCCGAGGCTACCCAGACGTCGCCGGCGGAGTCGATCGCCGCCGAACGGGCGGAGTACATCGGGACCTGTCCGGCGGAGGTGGTTCCGCAGGCCCGGCTGATGACGTAGCAACCCCTCAGAATGCCGAGCGAGATGTTGTTGACCGTGTCGTAGATGACCACGCCCGAGGGAGCGGTGCCGTTGGCGCCGTCCGGCGTCACGACCTCGTTGAGACCGTCCATCGACGCGTAGCGGTCGAAGGGGCCGGTGGTTCCGCCGCTGGTGAGGATGTACGGCAGGGGGATGGGCGAGCCCGACGCGATCGTGGTCGACGAACCGACTGTCTTGGTGATCGGCGTCAGCCCGGCGGAGGTGACGGTGTAGGCATTGCCGGTGCTTGCAACCGCAATGCCGTAGTTGCTGCCGGTCGAGCCGGTGACGCCGCCGCTCGAGGCGGTGATGCCGTTCGCCGCGTAGGTGGGCGCGGCGAAGGTGCCGGTGTTCGGCAGCAGGTAGGCGTTCGGCGTGCTGGTCTCGAGGTACAGGTCCAGCTTCGAGTCCCAGCCAAGCTGCAGGACGCCGCCCGTCGGCGCGGTGGTGGTGAGCGAGGCGACCGCGTAGGTGGGCGCCGCCGAGGTGCCTCCGTAGGTCGCCTTGCGAATGTTGATCGCCGTGAGGCTGGAGGCGATGTAGAGGTTGTTGAGCGGATCGGCGATGATCGACTGCGGCATCGAGCCGAGACCGTTGGAGGTGGTCAGCGTGGCGAGCGTCGCGCCGGTCGTCGCGCTGTAGACCTTCACGACGTCGGTGGCGGTGTTGGCGTTCGCGTCGTTGTTGGCGGCGATAACGTGGCCGGCGGTGTCGGTGGCGATGGTCTTGATGAGAATGTCGGTCGTATCGGCGGGCGAGGCGAAGATGGGCGTGCCGTCGAAGCCGAGGCCGACGATGTTGGTCTGGGTGGTGGTCGAACCGGTCCAGTTCAACACGTAGACGTTGTCGGCGTAGTCGAGCGCGACGTATGCGGGATAGGTGAGGCCGGGGCAGGAGGAGGTTCCCGTGCCCGTGCAGACCGGCGCGGTGGAGGTGGTGTTCTTGCCCGTGCCCGCGGGGAAGACGATGGCGAGGCTCCAGTCGACCGGCGCCGCGGTCAGCGAGTTCGGATACGAACCGATGCCGGTGGCGAGGTTGAAGAGGCAGCTGGTGGCGGTGGTGGTTCCGCCGCCGGCGGCGGTGCAGGCGGTGTTCCAGGTGTTCAGCGCGGGCGCGGGATACTTCGCGAGATCGAGCATGGCCTGCATGGTGTTGACCGGCACGGCCGCGCCCGAGAGCGGCGGTACGGTGAAGCTGAAGAGCTGTCCGCAGGCGTTGCCGTCGTTGCTGGTGGCGGTGCTGGCGGCGGTGTTGCCGGCGCTGTTCACGCAGGCCTGCAGGATGTTGCCGAGGAGAAAGATCTCGTCCGCCGGGATGATGCCAGCGGTGGTGTTGAGGCTGCCGCCGAGGTTGCCGTAGGGCTGGCCGGTGTGGATGTTGACGATGTTCAGCGCGTTCTGGAAGGCGTGCGCGAGACCCGCGGCGGCGGGTGTGGAGGCGGAGGCTTTGCCGTGGTTGTTGGCCGGCGCGCCGATGTTGACGACGCCCGCGTTGGTCACGGTCATGAAGTTGCCGAGCGCGTAGGCGGAGACGGCGGTCGTAAGCTCGTCGAGCCAGATGGGGGAGCCCGTGTAGACGTTCGCGTAGGCTCCGGCGGCGCCGGTGGAGGTGTAGTTCGCATCGCAGAGGCCGATGGGCGCCATCATGAGCGAGGCGTTGTTGACGGCGGAGGAGCCGGTCGTGCCGCCGGCGGCGGTGATGTACGCGTACTCGCCGGTGGGACAGGCGATGGTGGAGGTGGGGAGGGTGAGGTTGAAGGAGCCGTCGCTGCCGGTGGTGGTGGTGGCGACGGAGGTGGCTGTCGCGCCATAGCCGGCGCTGGTCGTGGTGTAGAGGGTGATGGTGGCTCCGGCGACGGGATTCGGGCCGCCGTGCAGGATGCCGCCCATGTTGCTGGAGCCCTGCGGGATGGCGGATGCGCTCGCGGCGCCGGTGCTCGGCGTGCCGATGCCGCATCCGCTGAGCAGCGTGAGGGCAAGGGCGGAGGCGCCGGCCAGAAGTGCGGATGGGGTGCGGAGGGAACGGCGAAGCGGATTCATGGCATGTCCTTCGGGGCGTGCGGAAATTGGCGCCGTCTGGGTGGCCGGGGGTGCGAAAAGTTGATTTTCGCTTCAGTCAACCGGTTGACTAGATCAGCCAACATACATTGCCTCGCGCCGGGGGTCGCTGTCAAGTGGAAAAATTTCGTCCTTTGGAGAAGGGTTCGTCAAGGGCACGGCTTCAACTGTGCCGTCTCGCCGATGCGGTAAGGCGGCTTCAGCCGCTGAGGTCCGCTTTGTGCTGGTTCAAGCGAAGACCGTACCCCAGCGGCTGAAGCCGGGTTCGTGGCGGTCCGAAGCGGCATGGCTGAAGCCATGCCCTTAACAAAACGGTTATTCGCCGTCCACCGAAGCGGAAGCTCGCTTCAGCCCTGGGCCTTTTTCAGCGAATCCTCTCGCCGGAGGGCCAGCAATCCGGCGAAGCCGAGGCAGACGGCCAGGAACGCCGCCCAGAAGCCCGCGCGGTAGCCTTCGCGCGCGATCAGCAGACCGGTCAGCGGGGCCGCGACCGCGAGGGCGAACTCCAGAAAGCCGGTGAAGACGCTGATCGCCGAGGCGCGGTCGCGCGGCTGCACGGCCTGGATCGTACGCACGCAGAGGGCGGGGAAGATGAGCGAGAAGCCCATGCCCATCAGGCAGGCGGAGGCGAGCGCGAAGCCTGCCGAGCGGGAGACCGCCAGCAGCGCCAGCGCGGCCAGTTCGAGCCCGACCGAGGCGAGTCCGACCTGGAAGACGCTGTAGCGGTCGATCCAGCGGCCGAGCAGGATGCGCGTCGCGATGAACGCCGCGCCGTAGAGACCCAGCGGCCAGGCGGCGGAGGCCCAGCCCTGCTGCTGGAAGAAGAGCGTGACGAAGGCCGAGAAGACGCCGTATCCCGTGGCGCAGAGGGCGAGGATCGAACCGAAGGGCGCGACCCGGCGCAGCACGGCGGAGATGCGCAGGGGTTCGGCGCCGACGCGTTCGACCTCGGCCAGCGTGAGCGCGTAGCCGATGCTGGCCGCGTAGAGGGCGACGATGGTGGGGCCGAGCGTCATGACGCTCCAGTGCGCGCCGATCCAGAGCCCGGCGGGCGCGCCGAGGGCCAGCGCGGCGTTGGCGGCGACTCCGCTCCAGACCAGCACGCGCGAGGCGTTGGCCTCTCCCGCGCGGCCGATGCCCCAGACCGCGCCGGCGGCCGAGACCCAACTGATCGCGCAGCCGAGCATCAGGCGGCTGAGCATCAGGATCGCGAAGTCGAGCAGGGGATGCGCGAGCGAGACCGCCGCGCCGGTGAAGAGCACGCCGCTGGCCAGCATCAGCAGCAGTCCGCGCACGATGGTCGCGCGCGCGCCGAAGCGGTCGGTGACACGGCCGGCGAAGGCGCGGTTGACGAGCGTCGCCAGGGCCTGCGCGCCGAGCGCGGCGCCGGCCAGCGTGGTGCTCAGGCCGAGCTCGCGGTGGACGAAGCTGGGCACGACCGCCGCCTCCAGCCCCGTGCCGAGATAGCCGAGAAAGACCAGCGCCGTGCTCTGCGCGACGATCCTGCCGATCCGGACGCCGTCGGGTCCAGCGACTTCAGACCCCCGCGCCGTATATGCTTCTTTGTAGGTCATCGAGTCTTGTCAGCGAGCGTGTGGGGGGAGGCATCTTGTCAACGACGAAGGGCAGCACGCAGGAGCCTGTGCAGCCGATCAAGCACCAGCCGATCACGCAGAGGACGCTCGCGCAGTATCTGCAGCTTTCGCCGAGCACGGTCTCGCTCGTGATGAATGATACCCCACGCGGTCGCCTGATTCCGGAGGCGACTCGCCAGCGGATCATCGAGGCGGCGGCGAAGTTCGATTACCGCCCGGATTTTTACGCGAAATATCTCAGCTCGAAGCGGAGTTACACGATCGCGGTCATCCTGCCGGAGATCCGCGAACTGTATGCCGCGACGATCCTGGCGGGCATCGATTCCACGCTGACGAAGGAGAAGTATCTCTACTTCACGGCCAGCCATCACGACGACAAGACGCTGATCCGCGAGTATCCGCGGCGCTTTCTCGAACGCGCGGCGGAGGGCTTTCTTTCGATCAACACGACCTTCCCGGCGCAGCCCGGACGGCCCTGGATCGCCATCGGCAACCATGCCAAGGTGGACGGCGTGCCGCGCTTCGCGATCGACAACTTTCGCGGCGGCGCGATGGCGGTCGAACACCTGTACGAACTCGGCCATCGCCGCCTGGCGGTCATCAAGGGACCGCCCTGGCGCCGCGCCGCGACCGAGCGGTGGCGCGGCATCCAGACCGCCGCGCGCGAACGCGGGCTGACGCTCGACGAACGCATCATCGGCGAGCTGCACTCCGGCAACTCGCCGACCGAGATCTCGGCGCCGCAGGAGGGCTATCTGTGCGCGAAGGAGCTGCTGGGCAAAGGCGTGCGCTTCACCGGCCTGATCACCTTCAACGACGTGACGGCCATCGGCGCCATGCGCGCGATCCGCGACGAGGGTCTGCGCACGCCGGAGGATATCTCGGTGATCGGCTTCGACGACATCGCCAGCGCGGGCTACATCAGCCCGACGCTCACCACGTTCATGCAGCCGCTCGAAGAGCTGGGCGCGATGGCCGCCGCGCACCTGCTGGGGCATATCGAAGGCCGCGAAGAGCTGACGCACGAGGAGCTGGTCGAGCCGCGGCTTGTGCGGCGTGAGTCGACCCGCGCGATCGCGCCTTCGGAGGCGTGAGAGCAGGTCAGTCTGTAACCATCCTGGTTACAGTCTACAGATGAGGAGTTCTCTTTCGTAGATCATCTCTGGTGGGAGGTGGTCGTGGAGTTGGAGGAAGATCTCTTCGTGTCCGATGACCTCTCGTTT
>NZ_FZOU01000003.1 GCF_900188085.1 Granulicella rosea | reverse complement strand
ATTGAAGACGGAAAAGAGCAGCTCCGCTCGCACTTCAAGAGCCGTCTAGCGGAGGATACTCGCTCCCGCGTCGAACGTTGGAAGGAAGAGGCGGTCTACCCGTACACCGGGGAACCCGATTCCCCCATTCAACGTGCGGAACGCCAAGTGTTCGACATCGTCGCGTTGAATGTTGCCAAGGCCATGCCTGAATTTGAGACGCTGGACCCGCGCAATAAGCGGTTCCAACTGCGGATGCTGAAGCAAGGTGTAGAGAACAGTCCCGAAGAAATCCAGCTCATCATGACAGAGGTGCTGGGCCTTCCCAAGCATAAGCAAGAAGAGCTTGCGAAGCTCCTGCGGAAAACAACTCTTGCCTCAATTATCAGTTCTGCCAAAATGGTCGCGGATAGACTTGAATTCCTTACCGGGCTTGAAGCGATGCTTTTCGACACCGATCTCAAGAAACATCTCAAGGAGCGTTCCCAACTTCACAAGATCGTGGCAGAGAATACATGGCTCTTTGGAGAACAGTTTGCCCTTACGGTAAGCGATCAGTCTTTGACGGAGGTCTTACGAAAGCACTTGAAGGAGATGGGTTCTGACGCAATCGTCGATAAGCCCGTAAAACGGCTCGATGGCACGACCGGCATTGTGGACTTGTTTTTGACGCGCAAGGTGCCGTCGGCCAGGGCCGACGAGCGCGACTATCTTATAGTTGAACTCAAAGCTCCCTCAGTCAAAATCGGTCAAAAGGAAACCGGACAGGTTCGCTCCTATGCGTTTGCCATCCAGGGTGATGAGCGCTTTCGAAATATCAAGGCTCGGTGGGAGTTTTGGGTTGTCTCAAATGATTTGATGCCTTTTGCGAAAGAAGAAGTTAGTAGCAGCGACCGTCCTTACGGTATGTTGCACCGCAAAGATGGACTTCAAATCTGGGTCAGAACGTGGTCGGAAATTCTGAACGATTGTCGAACCCGTCTCCAACTCTTCGAGAAGGAACTGAACTATAACGCGGACAGAGATGAATCGCTGGCCTTCTTGCAGAAGACATACGCAAAAATCTTGGCGGGGACTGAAGATAGTGAGTCCGGCGCAGAAGCGCCCGGCGAAGGGGACGCTACTGCCGATGATGAATCGACGGATTCATAGCCTTCAACCTGTGTCCCACAGGTTGAAGGCCGTATGACGTTAACCCAAATGAAATAGCAATGAGCCTGTCCCTTGTGGACAGGCTCATCGCCAAATTTATGCAACGCGCTTCTGTGCGGGCTTGGCTACGGCTTGCGGCTTCTTTTCTCCTTTCGCCTTATCCTTGGCGGCGAACTCATGCTTGACCTTGAGGGCAATCGCATCGGTGTCCACCTTGTACGCCTGGGCTGCGGTGCGGAGAACCTTACCTCCGTCCGCTTGCTTGCTGGCTGAAAGTAGGATGACGGTTTCGACGATCAGCTTGCCGATAACGCCTTCCTCGGCCTTGCGCAGAAAGGCGGTTAGCAGCTTGGCTGCGGACTCGCCTTCCTTCGCTCGGATGCCTTGGTTCCGGGCGACCATCTCCAACCGCTTGTCGTCAAGCAACGGGAGCATCTGTTCTGCGATGAAGAGAAAATCCCGCTTCATCAATCGGACTGGAACGGCGGCGACGATAGTTTGCAGGACGCGCATTCCGGTAGCGTTCGCCAGTGCTTGTTCTCTCCGGCTCTTGTCCTGCTCCGCTTTGAAGCTGGCATCGGCCTTGGTGGACTGCTTCTTGGGGTGATGAATCGGGCAATCCGCTTCGGCGCAAACCCTCCTCACTTCGCCCTTGTCGATACCCTCGGACACGATAGCCTCGGTGATGAACCTGCACGATTTGAACTCCGGCCATTTTGCTTTCTCCGGGGTGTCGGGCTTCTCCGTCTTGATCTCAACGTACTTGCTGCGTGTGATGATCTTGCTGCCATCCTGCGTCTTGCCGTAGGCCGTGCTGATCTGCACGATCTCCGGTTTGGCTGCAATCTGCTTTTGGACGTGTGCCTCCAGCTTGGCCGCATAGCACAGAGGATCAGTGCAAGCCTCCGCATTTCCGCTAACGTCGGCGAAGAGCAGCTTGTTGTGTCCTGTCCGTTTAGGGCAATCGACACAGCTTCCGGCGGCGGGTAGCAGTTGAGCATCCCGCTTGTTGAACGGAGCCTGTTTCAAGAGCAAGAGGACGTTATGCTCTATCCAATACTGGAGATGCCGAACTGGAAGGACGATGCGCTTGGCTTTCCCTGCGGCTCCGCCCCAATCCTCGCGGAAGCAGCTTGCCAGAGCGGCTTCCTGCTGTGCTGGCTGGAGCTTTGCCAAGAGCAAGGCGTGTCCAACGCCGATCTCCTCGGCATAGAACGCCTCGACCACTAACGGGATAAGCTCCGTCAACCGGGCGCGGCTGGCGACGTATGCAGGATTTTTGCCAACCTTGGCTCCGATTTGCTCGATGGTGTACTTCGGCTCTTCCAAATTGAGAAGCGCATGGAATCCCTGCGCCTCCTCCAAGGGGTGAACGTCACGACGCTGGAGATTTTCGACTAGCTGAATCTCCAGAACTTGAGCATCTGTCAGGTTGCGGATGCTGCATGGCGCATCATCCTTGCCAGCTTTCTTGGAAGCGGCGAAACGCCTCCCTCCGACGACAACCTCGAAATCCCGCTCGGTGACAGGACGGACAATCAGAGGCTCCAAAACGCCGTGAACACTGATGCTCTCGGCAAGCTCTTTAAGCGAATCATCTTCGACGATGCGACGTGGGTTGGTTTTGGATGGGATGAGGACGTTAAGGGGAAGGTTGCGATACTCGGTTGCGGTGTTGGGGTTCATGGTGGTTCTCCTTGTACGGGTGAGCGTTCGGGGACGTTTGAGCGAACGGCGTAAGGCCGTGCGCCCATAGAGAGGGGTTAGCGTTGGGTGTGTTTGCGGTCAAAGGCTTCGACAAAGCCCTGACTGCGTAGGTTCCTGTCCCACTGAGCCGCGAAGTTCTCGTGCTGGGCGTACAGGTCGGTATCGAACACATAGTTGTCGCCTTGTATCGAGCGGGAGTATTGCTCGATGCCGACGTAGTCATTCCTCCAGTGGTACGGAACGAGACTGAAACCCAAGCGGAGCGGATTGCTCAACTCGAAGCACATCTCCGGGTCGCGCATGAGGTCGCCGTTCTGTTCGCCGTAGTGCGCGACAGACAGGCATCGCAGACCAAGGGGGCCGGGTTCCGGTATCGCTTCAATGACAAGCGGTTGATAGGGAGGGTTCTCGACGCGCAGATACAGTTCGCGCCGATAGCCCCCCGCTTTTCTGAGGAGTTGAAGAATGGTTTTCATTACGCCACCGCTTCCGACTCCGTGGGCTCCGCTGAACCGCCCGTGATGGGGGACTCCAACGCTGAGAGGATGAGGGCTGAGGTTTTCTGAATGACTTCAAGGCTCTCTGTAAGCAGTGCCGCGTTACCTGCGAATAAATGGATGTAGTCGGCTGCGGCGTTTCCCGTGTTCAGGCCGATAGTCGTCCCGACTACAAACGCAATCGCTTCTGCTTCCGTCTCGCGCACGGCTTTGGTGGTGGTTGTGCGCCGTGTGGCGTGTCCGAGGAGCGAGTGGCTCACCTCATGAACTAAGGTGGTGAACTCCTCTGCGGGAGACTGCCCCGGTAGAAGCACAATCCTGTTGCCATAGCACAGGCCCAACGCCGGAGCGATGCTCTCCTTGAACTCAAGCGAGATGCCTTGTGCTGCGAGGAAGGTGAGGAGTCTCTCGCTATACTGACCGACATCGCCCGTAACACGCTCGGACAACTCCGGCAAAGGGGCACCATCCGTGGACGAAACATCGAACACCCATGCCGAACGAAATCCTAAAAGCACGGACTGGTTCTGCTTGGTGATGTCCTTTTGGGCTTCCTCGTCCTTCTTCCGCTTGATCCCAATAACAGGAGCGAGGATGCGGATGCCCTTCTCACCCTTCACCACTCTGCGGCCAAGCTGGTTCCACGCATACATCCCGGCGATGCGCGTTGCCAAAGGCTTTTGTCTCGCGATCTCCAATATGTTGGAAAAGCTGTATCTGTGAAATTTGCCCATCGCGGTGAGATAGGCGGTGAGGCCTTCGCTGTGTCCCTGCTCAAGCTGTTCGATGAGGGTTTGGACGTTGGCCGCGATTGCCTCTTTCGCGGTTTGCGGCTTTTGCTTCTGTTGTTCAAGATTCTGAACAAAGGGGCTGACGGTGGGTGGGGTTGTGGTGACGATGGCGGTATTCATGGGTGGTTCCTCCGTTTTTGAATAGCTGTGCTGTGTTTGCTCACAAACACGCCTTGGCCATGGCCCACGCCATCGAGGGCGGCAAGTGCAAGGTGTGGGAAAAGTGGCCTTCAGGCCAGCCGCAGGCCGGAGGAAGCGAATACCTGGAGCTGCACGGAGTTTTTTCCATCGCCTTGCGCGCGCCAGGAGCGGCGCTCCTCAGCAGGCTTGGTTTCCTTGCTGGGCGCGGAGCGCGGTGAATCGCTTTTAGCTGTTGTTTTTTGGAGGGGCGTTGCGGGGAGGTCGCCTCCCTGCTGAGGTGGGTGGCGGAGGACCAAAGGGCCGGAGACAGGGAGGAAACTTCAGTGCGACTTGAAGCTGTTTGGATGATTGTTCAACACGAAAGGAGTGAGCTGAACCTGCGGTTCCGTCCGCAGTAGCCTATCGACATCGGAGTAGCTGGTAACGGCTGGGTCGAAAGCTGTCGAGACAACGATCCTCTGTCTTCCGACAAGGAGAACTCCGTGAGGCGTTCTCTGCCACTGCCAGCGTCAAGGCGGTGGGAGGGGCCAGGCTGAATGATAGGTCCAACAAAAGTGAACTGCCAAAGGCACCGTAACCTCCGAAGAGCCAAAGACGCTGACAGGCTCTAGCCAAAAGGCACGCAGCCGGATGCTCCACCGGAAGTATGGAGTACACGGACACAAAGGCTGCCGGTGTAAAGGCAGGGACTAACTCATTCGTGTCATTCAAACGGAACAAGGTAAGCCCGTTGTTCCGCCTCTTCGGGGGCAGGCGTTGCCGTAAGGCACGTTGCCGGGGCAGCGGGTAAAGGATGCTGGAGAAAGCGAATGCCGTTCTGTAATGGAGCGGATAGGAGTTGCGACATCACTCCGCTGCGAAAGCAGGCAGACTTCCAGTTGGTCGTGGTTGACGAAAGAACTTACAGAATCTTCGCAGGAGGAAATCGCAAATGAACGTGGAGCAATCTATGTGTGCAGCCTCCGGCCCTGCCTCGCAATGGGAACAGATCGACTGGTCTCAATGTGAGCAGAAGGTCAGCAGACTGCAAGCGCGTATCGTCAAGGCAACACAGGAAGGCCGTCACGGCAAGGTGAAAGCCCTGCAATGGCTGCTGACCCACTCGTTCTCTGGCCGTGCATTGGCTGTTAAGCGAGTGACGCACAATCAGGGCAAGAACACGCCGGGAGTGGACGGAGCAATCTGGAGCACTCCGGCGACCAGATACAAGGCCATCGATACACTGCGACGGCGCGGCTACCAACCGCAACCGCTGCGGCGTGTCTATATCCCGAAGGCCAATGGGAAGTTGAGACCGTTGGGAATCCCCACGATGAAGGATCGCTCGATGCAGGCGCTCTACCTGCTCGCGCTGCTCCCGGTCGCGGAGACGACTGCCGATCCCAATTCCTATGGTTTTCGACCGGCACGCTCAACCGCCGATGCCATCGAGCAATGCTTCTGTGCGCTGGCCCGCAAGGACAGCGCACAGTGGGTGCTGGAGGGCGACATCCGTGGCTGTTTCGACAACATCAGCCACACATGGATGCTCGACCACATCCCCACGGATAAAGAGGTGCTGCGGAAATGGTTGACGGCGGGCTTCATGGAAAATCGAACGCTGTTCCCTACGGAGGCAGGCACACCACAGGGCGGGATCATCTCGCCCACGTTGGCGAACCTGACACTGGATGGGTTAGAGCGGCTGCTCAAGGAAACCTTCCGCAGGAAGGAAATCCGAGGGCAAGCCTATAACCCGAAGGTGAACTTCGTGCGCTATGCCGATGACTTCATCATCACCGGCTGCTCGAAAGAGCTACTGGAAAATGAAGTCAAGCCACTGGTCGAGCGGTTCATGCTCGAACGAGGCTTGCAGCTCTCACCTGAGAAAACCTGCATCACGCATATCGAACAGGGCTTCGACTTCCTGGGACAGAACCTGCGCAAGTATGGCGGCAAGCTCCTGATTACACCATCCAAGAAGAACATGCACGCCTTCCTTGAGAAGGTGCGTGGTCAGATTCGTTCGAATCGAGCCACCAAGCAGGAGTATCTGATCAGACTGCTCAATCCGGTCATCCGAGGTTGGGCATACTATCACCGCCACATCGAAGCGGGTTTAGCGTATCGGAAAGTGGGAATGGTCCTCTGGCACTCGCTCTGGCGATGGGCAAAGCGCCGGCATCCGAACAAGTCCCCTACCTGGATCGTAGATCGATACTGGCATCGGCTTGGACGGCGTTCATGGTGCTTCGCTATGCTGTCTGGTTCGAACGCGCAACGTTCGCGTTCGGCGGAGGTTCGGCTGGTGAACCCAACCGAAATCCCCATCCGGCGTTACGTCAAAGTCAAGTCGGACGCTAACCCGTTCGACCTGCACTGGCGCGGTTACTTCGAGTCTCGCAAGAGGTTCAGGTGAGCCAGCAGGCATCGCCAACCGTTGTGCGATGTGTTCGACCGGCTCTGCTCACGCAGAGCTTACACACGGCTTGAGCCGGATGATGGGAAACCATCAAGTCCGGTTCTTAGGGGAGGGAGCGGCAGAAATGCCGCTTCCTTACCCGACTCCCACTAGCTATGAATCCGCTTGCATTTCGACTTGGATCAATCGTTGCGTGACCTGATGCTGATAATTTCGTGCAATGAAGGCTGGACAGGTATCCCCAAGGGAAGAGGAGGACTCTAAATACGCTGAGGACGCTACATGCAAATTTCGCTCATTCTATTTCCCAACGCACCGGACAACATCAGTGCCTTGGTCTTTGAGAGCAATGCCAGCGCACGATGCTGGAAGCGGAATTACGATTCGGTACAGGAAGTGGTGGACGAATTGAGTGAAGCGGGTATTGCGACTGCGGAAGACGCTAGGCAGTTGCAAGCGAGGCTCATGACGGAAGAAAGCTGCCCCCTGTTCCACGCAGCCGTCGAGGTAAGGGATTTGGAAGATTGGGGCTTCACCCTTGTCGGAAGCGAACGGGTAAATTGAGATGCGGCTGCAACGATGCGGGGCGAGTCATGGAAGCTCTAGTCGCCATCCACTTTGCAGTCGTGCATGACCAATACATAGAGGGGGCGGCCAATGGAGTCCTGCACGGTTGGATCGAAGTCCCACTCGAAACCGCAGTTTAGGCAGCAGAGCGCGTCTCGCGTATCGGAATACTGCTTCCGAACCACGTCCTGGGGCAATTTGGCGTCTTCAACGAACATGAGGCGATTGTAGGCTCCATGCCTCAGTTTGGTCTCGTTCGCAGTTCCTTGCGTAAACGTTCTTTTCCGCAACACAGCCTGAGGAGCCTTTCGCTGAGTGCGTTGGCGATAAAGCGCTCGTTGACGGCATGCGGAGATAGAGATCGGAAGACCGAAGCCCGTTTCCAAGTACTTTCGCGGGGAACGCCTACGACCTAACCGAGCTTAGAACGGTGTATGGACTGGAGTCGCATTTTGCACAAACCATGCCGAAAAGTCGTTATCAACCTGATCTGGCGATTTGCCCAGCACAGATGTGAAGACCTCAACATCGGATTGCGGCGTGTCGCTAGAGAGACCATCTCTCAGAGCCTTGTAGAGTGGTACGAGCTTCTTCTTCGCGTCCAAATATCGAACGAATGATGCCGCCATGGCATGGATCGCTGCCACATGCTCAACTTCTTTCGGATCATTGGTTGTGAAATTCGCCCAAGTGAGGTTAAGGAGTTCGGGAACAGTGGGGCGCATCTGCCAGTCTCTTTTCAGAACAACATCTCGCCAGCTTGGAATGAATTGGAAGCCGGCGGCAGTTGGAATGGAAACGGCTACCTCGGAGGCGAGGCCTTCCTCAAGCCACGCTGGACTATCCCCGAAGTTTTGTCTGATAAACAGGTGGGTTAGTTCGTGCGCTAATGTTCCGCAATGTTCACCAGTTCCAATTCCCACGATACTCAGGTCTAGGGGAACAGAATATGCCACTGTACCCAGCGGCATCTTCAGCAGATGAAGATGGTCAGCAAGTCGCGGAACATCACTTACAAGCGCGTAGACGGTGATAAGATTTGCAGGCGCTACCATGCCGAACTCGGTTTGGAGAGCGCTTCTATACTTCGCCATACAGATCCCAACGTCTGCTGGCCTACCGACTTCAGTCTCTATGACGAAGCCGGAAGCGGCCCCACCTTGAAAATAGAAACCCAACGTTCGCTCCTTCGCAGCTGCTACCGCTTCGGCGGATTTGGAGGGAGGAAATAAACGGTTATCCCAGATCAGGATGTCTGGCTCAGATTCTTGAGAAGTGTTGAATTCTGTGCTATCTCCATGGGGCATTTCATAGCCGCCCTTATTGAGCACTCCTCCTTGATTGAGGCCAGCTACCGAGGTGAGCTGAAAGGTCGGGCTGTCTTCTGGTCCATCCGAAGAACTAACGCACCACTTCATTACCTGATCTGCCGCTGACCGAGCGCTTTCAGGAGCCAAGAGGCTTCGTCGTACGCGATCTAGGAACTGATTGCCGGCCTTCTGGTTGTTGTTGCCGGGGGTGCGGCAGTAAGCGACCCCGAGCATGTAGTCAGTTTGCCAAGACTTGCCACCTGAAGAATTGCGAAAAGCCTTGAGATCGTGAATGACTGGCAAGAAGTCTTTCGGCGGCGGCGCTGAATCGATTGCCTTCCATTCATCATGGATCTTTTGAAAAGCTGGATCGGGCACTTGGCAAACCGCCAGGTGCGAAACACTGCAGATAAGGAAACTGACGCAAGCCAATAGTCTTGCACGAATATCATTTATGCCTATTTGCATCAGTGGTTCCATCCTCAGTGGGATCTGGGTCAGTTGGTGGAATTGGTACAGGATCGACGCCAGTTGATGCCTGACCCTTCTTGCCGTCTTCTTTCTGTGTTGAAAGGAAGTATATTGCTTTGTCGGTGACCTCGATCTTGGGCTGAACCACCAAAGCGATTCCCATTAGGCTGACACCGAGGAACGCAAGTATGAGGCCAGGTGACGTGCTCGTAATGCCAGCCTTCCAGGAAGCTGCTCCAAGGTCCACCTGGGAGGAGCTCTCAGTTAGCTTACCGAGGATGAAAATGGCTCCGATGAGCGAAAGCACCATGCCGGTATTGAATGCCAGTTGGCGCGTCCATATTCGCGAAAGCAAGAGTGCTGATGCTTGCTTGTATCGTCTCTCCAACGTGTCGGCCTCAAGCAGCAATAGGCCCTGTTGCATCACATCAGCGTTGGTCAACTGATTCTTTGTCCTATTTGCTAGTAGATCGTCAACGCGGGCGGTGACGTGCGTCGAAGGCTCCTCCCGGAGGAAAACGCCAATTCCTGAAGTGCTGTAAATGCCAAGGGCGAAGTACACCAAGCCTAGCAGCGCTATACCTGAAGCCATGAATGGCAATAGTCTTAGCTGCCATCTATGTTCGAGGTTGCTGGTATCGTCTTCATTCTTCTTCTTAGTCGGTGCTTCGTCACCTAATCCAGGTGGGGCCATATCTCATCTCCCATACATGTACAGTGCATCTATGACCTAGACAGATTGTGTTTGCGAACAATCGTAATGTACGGAAGCAGTTTTGCGCTTGTCTTTTTTGTCCCTTGTCGGCTCCGATTACCGACCCGACCCCCAGCCGCTCCGAAGGTCAACTGTCGACAACAGGCCAATGCGCTCATAGAACCTGCCGTGGGTGATCCGGAAGCAGTAGCGGGTTCCGGGTCCATTTTGGGCTGCCCGTTCGGTTTTTGCTTGCGTCTTCCTTGCGCCGAGGTGCATCATATGAATAACGGCATATAAGTGCAGCGGCGAAAGCCGTGGTGCCGGTCACCCGCCAGCAATGGTCTCCACGAGTGTAGGGATATCCAAGAGGCGCATGGCAATTTGAAACGGTCCCCTTCATCGGGGGCCGTTTCTGTTTATGTTCGGATCATCAACCCGTGCCGGGTATTGTGCAGGATGATCCAGAATCGGACGGGTTTGCCGTCCGGGCGGGTCGAACCGTATCCAGGATCGCGGACGAAGGCCGTCTCGACGATCATTTCGAGCCGTCCCTTCGCTGGCTTCCGCACCTTGAAGAAGATGTCGTACTCGACTGTATCGCCGTTTTCAGCGATCAGTTCGACGGAAAAGTAGTTGCCCCGGCTCTTATTGTGCCGCGGCTTCCGGGCCGGCAATTCCTGAATGATCTCGGGCAGCCGCTTGGACATTTCATACCGCCGAAAGTCGAATATCCGGGCTTCGTAATCATCGGGGTAAACCAATAGAGGATCGAACGCTTCGCCGTCTCGCGGCCCGCGCGAAAAGCAATGAAGCGTGAATCGCACTTCCACATCGAAGACTTCGGCTGCATGGGCGCCCTCAGCGGGGCGGGTGAAGCGGAAGATGCGAGGATGAAGATGAGACAGGTCGTAGACCCGTCCGCCGTAATTGAAGTCCTTCCACTGCACAGGCTTTAGTTCCTCTGATTTTGCGGGTTCCCGGAAGCCGCAAACGGCGGCATTTCGGGATTCTGGGAACCAAGGCCACGCGGGGCTGACACAGCCCGACACAACTGCTCGCACTCACCAACACCCATCATAAAGCGACTCTCATCATCGGGCGCATACGGTTACAGACCGATCCCCTGGTCGTTGCCCTGATCGCTGCTGCTGGGCTGCACGTTGGGACTGTCGGCTACCGCATGGGATGGCTCGTGTGCTGCGTGCTCAAGGGCATTCTCTCGGGTAATTGGCTGGGCTTCGCGGTCGTAGAAGTTGCTCTGAGGGTCAATATGCAGCCACCCTCCTGTCTGATCGTGCTTGTAGCTCTCGATGTCGCCTGTCTCCCGCTTCCACTCGTACCCTTCCGTTTCCTTGGGCAAAGCTGCTTCGATGGGCGCGTAGTGCCGAGCATCAACTTCGGCTTCGTGATGAATGATCTCGGGGAGCGAAACCATCGTCTCGGTAGATGGTTCACGGCGTAGGTCATCCTGCGGGTGCTCTCTGCTGTTGGTCATTGGTGGCTCCTGGGTCTGCTGTTTGGCGGTCGGTTCGACCGGCGCTTTTTGAAGGTCTATCGCCGAAGTCTTGGTCACGTCGGTGCTGAGGCGTTCGCCAAGGGTTCCGGCATCGTTGGTATAAATCCGCGCATCCTGCGAAGCGCGGGAGATGGAGACATAAGCGAAGCGCGTGTTGATGAGTTCCGGGTGAACGGTGGTGTCCATGTTCACCAAGACGCGATCAGTAGTCAGCCCTTGGGAGCTGTGCGAGGTAACGGTGTAGCCGTGGTCGAAGTGCCGCATCTTGGCGGAATCGAAGCTGACGCTGCGCTCTTTCTCGCCGTCCATCTTCACGTCGATCTGCTTGCCGTCGATCCGGTCAATGGTTCCAAGATCACGATTGGAGACGCCCAACTCGCGGTTTGTGGACGTGAACTGGATGCGGTCGCCCTGGGCGAAATCACGGCTGATCTCGCGGTATGCGGTGATCCCGCTCAAGCGTTCCGGGTCGTAGGTTACCTGCTTTCCGTCATCTTTGGAGACTGTAATCCGATTCGCTGCGGCGTCAACGGAGGCCACGGTCGCATAAGCGCGTGGCTCGATTCCATGCTCCTTGCTGCCGCGTGTGTAGAACAAAACGTCGCCTTGCTGGTAGTTCGACGCCCACTCACGATCCACACTGGTAAGTTCCGACCGCTGGGTCAAGACATCCATCCGGTGGTCGTCTTTCGAGACGATGCCGGAGCCTTTCAGCTCATTGCGGATGGCGTCGTTGATGTCGCGGCGGCTGGCGTTATCGGGCGAGACGACAAGGGTGTTCTCCGGTTTGGCGGCGTAGTCCTTGGCGATAGCCTCGATGCGCTGGGCGTTGTCGGGGATCTCGGTCACCCTCCCCTGCTGCTGCAACAAGCCGACACCTACGGCGGTTTCATTCTTGGAGAAATGTTCGACGACCCGCAGCAACTCCGGGTCTTTCTGGCGCATGATCTGGTCAAGTTGCGAGGTCTGCATCCCGGCCTGCTGCATCTGCTCGAAGGGCTTGCCGGCGTCTACGCCTTGGTGCTGGCGCGTGTCTCCCACGAGCAAAACCCGGTCTTGCGGGCCAATCTTTTCCATGAAACTCTGCATCTGGCGAGTGCTGGCGAGGCTGGATTCATCAACCATGTAGAGGTGTCTACGGTCGGGATCGCCCTTCGTCTGCTCCTGGCCGCCACGAGCAAGGAAACCTTGCAGAGTGTCCGCTGAAATCCCAGCGTCCCGTAGCTGGGCGGTGGCGCGGCTGGTCGGGGCGAAGCCCTCGACCGCGTAGCCATTCCGCTCTGCGCCTTCCCTGATGGAGGACAGGGTGCTGGTTTTACCTGAGCCAGCGAGTCCTTGCAAACCGTGGACGCGGTCATGAGACGACAACACCTCTTCAATAGCTTTTCGCTGTGCTGGATTGAGAAGTTCGCGGCTATTGGCATGGGCTGCAGCTTGCTCTTTGGGCAGAACCGGCTCGACGGTATTCTGGCCTCGTTGCATATGTCCTACCGTCGCCAGTTCCGCAGCGATGGTCTCGCGGGTGGTGAACTGCCGCCCTGTTTCATGCTTCTGGCCGTCAACGATTTGGAACTCGCCTTTGCCATGCCTCTGATCGAAGTTGCCGCGAACCTGCTCATAGGTGAGGTCGCCCATGCCGCGCCTCAAGGCGTCCCGCATGATGTCCCGCTCGTCGGTGACAGCCTCCCGCTCGAAGCTGCGATCCTTAGCAAAGGAGACGGCTTCTTGCGCCCTTTGGGGCGCATCCGGGACTCGATTCTGTGCAAGTCCTTCCGCCCGTTCTCTGGCCGCTGCGACCACATGATCTGCCTGATTGCCAAACTCGGCCGCAATCTGACGATGAGCGGCGATGACTTCGGACGGAGTATGAATCTCCTTCCGGTCGCGGGTGTTGTGCGCCGCGATCTCCGCTGCCTCCGGCCCGCTGAAGCCGCTCCGGGCGATGGCTTCCTCGATCTGCTGGCGGCGCGGGCTGGACGCTTCAAGGTATTCGGCGGTGTAGCCCTTTACGTCGGGAGCACCGCTCTTGCCCGCCTCGATCTCATACCCCAGATTGCGGAGCCGGTAAGTCAACTCCGACTGATAGACAGCGGTTGCAAACTGCTGGGTGTCGAAGAATCCGCGCTCCTGCAAGGCACGGGTTGAGCCGTCTGGCCGCTCGGTCATATTGAATATGACGGCATGGGTATGGAGCTGAGGGGCGGCGTAGCCGTCAACCGGTCGGGCGGTGTCATGCTCGAACTTGGCGACGATGAACTTTCCGGTTGTCTCGGCGGGATTGTTGCCGCCGATCCGCGCCTGGGTGTACCGCTCCAGTTCCGTGAGGGCGATGGCCACGGCCTGCCGGTGGGCTTCGCGGACGCGATCATCTCCGCCTACCAAAGCGGTCAGCGAAACAGACTTTGGGGCGGAGAATGTTGCATCCCACCCGGCCCGATGCTCTACCGGCTTTACGGTCGTTCCGTCAGCGGTTGTGTACTCCTGGGCCTTCCGGTGCTGGACCAACTGCTCGGCAGTATGAGGATTCTGCCCCTCGCTCAGACGGGCGAAGTGCTGGGCGTCGATGACTCCGGTGAGGCCGTACTTCTCGGCCAACTGCCCCTGCCATTCTCCGAGAATCGTGTCGCCCTGCTTCCAATAGTTCTGTTCTGCAGACGTGAACTCCTTGGCGTGGTACGTCTGCGCCTGGCCGGAGTTCAACGGTTTGGAGATGGTCAGCACGGCCTATAACAAGCGGCTTCCAACAACCGGCAACTTCGGCTGGATGACCGGCCCAACGGGAACAACAATGGGGGTCACTACTACAATCGCCAAGGCAGTTTCCGCTGGAACAGCCCGAGCCACGATTGGGACATCTGGCGTAATTATTTCGGCTGCGACCGGGACTGCTGCCACAATGATCGGGTTCACAGGCGCGGCATCTGGTACGACTACCTCGGCCTCAATGTCAGCTTCGAGGTCTTTGGCTGGGCCGCTGCCGCTCACGGCTTTATCTGGGCGAACTTTAGCGGCAGGGCGCTTCTTCCGCAGCGGAGTAAGCGTCTGTGGATCGAAGCTGAGTTCGTCATCCTCAATCGCGCGCGGCACAAAATCCTCAGCGATGATGGGCATATTGCTGTACACGAACGAGAACCGTGCGACGTTGTTTCCGAGCTTCAAGAATGCGTGTTTGTCAGCGAGGCCAGAGATTTCCGAGTCCATGACCAGCGGCTCAGTCTGGCGGTCGAGGGAGAAGTTCTTGCCCGCTCGGGTGCCGTCGTAGTGCGTCTCTTTCATGCGCTCGATCTCGACCTGCCCGATGGCTTTTGAGACCCACTCTGCGGCCTTTGGCTCGGTCGTCTTCAAGAAGATTTTGGTCGCCGGCTGCGAGAGCATCACCTCGGCCATGTGGCCGTAGATGACCTCAAGCTGGGCCTTACCCTGGAAGCCAAGTACAAGCGGGTTCTTGCTCTTTCGGTTCTCAGTGATCGCGGTATGGAGTTGGGGGAGCCGTTGCAAACTGGCGAGTTCGTCAAGCACAAACCATACCGCCCTCTGCTCGGCGCGTGGGGTGTTGAGCAAGCGAAGCACGAGCAAGTCGATCCATAGGCTGTGAAGCGGACGTAGGGCTTCACGCTCTGCCGCTTTCGACGTAATGAAGATCCATCCCTTGCGCTTCTCCGACCACTCCGTTGCGCTCCATGTCGTCTCCGCCTGGGTCTTGGTGGGCAACATTCTGAGGCTGTCGGCGATTAATCCTAGCGAGGCCAGAACGCCTCCGCGCTGCTGTTGCGCTCCCTTGGAAAGAATGGAAGCAAGCTCGGTGTCCGCCACCCGCTTGTCTATCTCGGCTGGGTCAGACATCCACTGGACTAGCTCCTGCGGCGTAGGGCCAAAGGTCAACAAGTGAGCGAAGATTTTCTGGGGCGTTTCAGTGAAAAACTCTCCCTTCTTGTCGCTGGTCGGTTGGTAGAGCGAGGCCGCAATCGCTTTGGCTTCGGCCTTGCGGCGAAGCTCCTCAGATGGCCCCCAGTAGGGGCAGCGGGCATCCAAAGGATTGAGCACGATGTCCCCACGGTCGGCATCGTAAAATCTCTGAATGTACTCGCAAGCCGGGTCGTAGATGATGGCGGATTCACCACGCGCCTGAATCTGGCGGAGCATCTGCAAGATGAGCGTCGTCTTGCCTGAGCCGGTGTCGCCGATGATCTCAAAGTGCTGCGCCTCAGCCGCAAGCGGTATCCGCATCATGGCCTTCGCTTCGTCAGTTTTGAAGCCAATTCCGTCGCCTTGCACTGCCTCGTTGAACTCCTTGGGCGTGAGCATTACGGGTCCTTTGAGAACCCGCCCGTACTTCATCTGCTTGCGGCGCTTGATGTCCTTCGCAACGGAAAACGGGAGCTGCCCCAACAACGAAAGCAGTCCGAAAAGGAGCGGCCAGCAGTAGATGTCGCGCAGCCTGTCGTCTTGAAAGACGGTGCTCTTGAGGTACTCGTGCAGCGGGTTATCGAGGTACTGTTGTTCCGGCCCACGATAGAGGGCGCGGAGTCCGCGCCCCGTCGCCGTACTCGAAATCGCCAGAGGAATATGCTTGCCGCCGGGTGCCGGGGTGGTGCCGGCTTGCACGTCGCTCTCGACGGCTAGCTGTCCTGCTTTGGTGCCGTCACCAACGTAAAGCAGTTGGTATTTGTCCTTCTTGTCGAAGGTTGCACCTGCCGCCGTCTTCGCATAGATCGGCGTGTAGAACTGCTGGAGCGGTGTCTGTCCATAGTTGAACCGAAGGTAGACGAAACAGGCGGTCAAGACGAACGCCATGAACAGCGCCCCGTAGGTATAGATCGGACTGTGCGGCGGCCAAATAACGGATTCTTTTCTTCCCCATTGCGATGTCATGTCTACTGCTCCCTTGCTGTGGCCTGGTACTGGTTGAGGACATCGCGGGTCGCATCATGCTTGCCCGATCGCACGTCGCTGAGTATCTGCGTGAAAGCCTCCGGCGTCAGAGTCTCCCGCAGAGCAATCGAGCGAAGAACGGTGCTCACGAGCATCCGAAGCGCGACAACTTCGGTGATGACAGCCGCATCGAAGCGCCTGGTTCGTGCCTCGCAAAGCAAGACCTCTCTCGCCCACTCAGCAATGAAACTTCCTCTTGCGGCGGCGGCGGCCTTGAGTTCCATTTCCTCATCCGGGGTGAAGCGCGTTCCAATGCTCCGAGTCCGGTTAGGCCGCCCCCGCGTGCGCCGCAGACGACTCGTTATGCCGAGATCCTTTTGGTCAAGAACGGGTTCCATATTGCCTCTTTTCCCCTGATTTCAAATGGAATCAGAGAGATTCCATTTGGAATCGTGATCGCTCTAAGTCACCTGGTTTGTGTGCGATGCCATTTGGAATCACGAACTCCATTTGCACGACCCTCGGAGGGATGGAGTGTCATAATTCATCCGGTGCGTAGCACCGCTTCCATCCCGGTACAAATCATTGAGGGGCAATGCACATTACTTTGTCGCCACGTTAGCCATAGGAATCGCTGTCGGGGTTGATGCTGACGTTGCTGGCTTGCGTCCCGGTTTTCCCTTTGGTGCATCATCACCGCTGCGCTTGATACGCAAGGAATGGATCGGCTTTGCATCGTGCGGCGCACCGATGAACTTCTGGAAGTCCTTGTCCTTGGTGAAGACGTATTCGAGCGCCTTGTTCACAACATCGTCCGCGCCAACATGGGTGAACGCTGCATATTGATTGACGAGGTTGGCGGTGGGCTCCTCAAGCGAAACGGTGGCAGTGACTTTGCGGCTGGTTGTGATCTCAAGCAATGGCATGGACGTTCTCCCTCTTGTTGCTGGTTGAAATGATTGGGTGAATTGCTGGAACGTCGCGTTCACCTGCGAGATCGAAGATGGTGTCGTACATAAACTGTTTGGTGGTGCGGTCGTATCCATGCACAGCGATAATCTCGCTCACTTTGCGACCGCTGGCGAATCTTCCAACCTGGGCGACAATCTGAACGGTCTCCGCGATCTCTGCCGAGATGTCGTCACGATTCGATTGCTGGTGCGAACGCATCGCCAATTCACCGAACCTGCGGAGCGCTTTCACCGCAGAGCTGGCGTGAATCGTTGCCATCGAACCTGCGTGTCCGGTATTGAACGAATCGAGCAAGGTCCGGGCTTCTTCTCCCCGTACCTCACCGAGGATGATGCGGTCGGGCCTCCACCGCAACGCAGCCTTCAATAGATCGTTGAAACTCACCGTGCCGGTGTGCGATTCCGTCTGGCACTCCGACGCCAATAGATTCGGCTTGCCGATACGTAGCTCCGACGTATCCTCGATCACGACAATGCGCTCTTCCTCGGGGATGTAATCAGCCAGCGCGTTGAGCAAACTTGTCTTGCCCGCGCCCGTTCCGCCGCTAATCAGCATCGTCTTTCCGGCCTCGATATAACCGCTGAGAGTGGCACCTATCTCCGGCGCCATGGCACCGGTCTGGATGAGGTCGGCGATGGTGAAGCGGGTCTTGGAGAACTTCCGAATGGTGACGGCGGGGTTGGGCCGCACAACGGGCGGGAGGACCGCTGCGAGGCGGCTACCGTCAGGCAGTTGGGCATTCAAGAGAGGGTGCGCCTCATCCAACTTGCGGCTCAACTTGTTCGCAATCACCTCAAGGCCGGTACGGAGCGCCTTCGCATCGAAGATGATGTCCGCGTGTTCCAACTTGCCCCTGCGCTCAAACCACCATTGGCCGTTCGGATTGCCCATAATCTCGCTCACAGAGTCATCAAGCAGTAGCTCTTTGATGGGCTGCAGAAACGATATGAGTAGGTCCAAGTCGTGGTTCATATGGGCTCCTAGTCGAACGCCTGGTCGGCGCGGTAGCGAACGATAGTGAGTCCAAGCGGATTGAATGCGAGCGCATTGTTCTCGACATGATCGGCGAAGACATATGTCACGCTGGCTGTCCAACGCTCCGTCTTGATCTCCGAATGGTCATTGGCGTTCGTGTAGACCTTCTCGAACTCAATCCGAGCGGAATAGGGCGACTGCCGGAGATCGTCGAGGATGACGCTCTTGATGTTGATATCGACGTATGGGAGCGTACTGTCCTGCTGGAAGGTCGTAATGGTTTTGCTCAACTGCTCCTGCCGGATGACGGCCTGCTGGACATCCGAGTTGAGAAAGTAAAGCGCCTGGGTCTGGTCGCGCTCGATGGTGTAGCGGTTGCGCTGGAAGTACAGGTTGGCCCAGCGCGAGAGGTAATACTTGTTCTCCGCCTCCTGCGGCTTGTATTGGTAATTGCGGTAGTCGATGGCGTCGGCATGGCCTACGTCGTTGATGCGGATGACGAGAGGCTTCATGCCGGCAAGAGCCTTCTGGCTCTTGAAGGTGAGAGCACCCAGCATGAGGCAGACAGCACCCAGAACAAGGATCGTGATTTTCAAATAGGTGTTCATAACGAGCGGGTCGCCGTACTGCTCCAGATAGCGTTCCGCTGCGCGCGTGATCTCGGGGGATTTCGTCTCTTGAACTGGCATTTGCGTATCTCCCTTTAGCCCATCACTGCGGCGGTAATGGCACCCGTAACTGCGCCCATCCCTGCATCGTGGCCGCTGCTACTACCAGAGAAGATGGAGGCTGTGATAGCGGGGATCTTGAGAATGAGAAAGATGTTCACCACTACCAGTAAGATCAACAAAGGGAAATTCTTTATGAGCGTCATCGGGTTGGAGAAGTCCGTCCAGTTGGCGTAATAGGTAACGAACAGGTGACCCAGGACGCTCATCGTGGCTGCCGCAACGACCTTGTAGAACGAGAAGCTAAGGTACGCTTTAAACCATCCCCAGAACAGAAACTCAAGTTTCTCGATCACAAGAAACGGAATGAAGATCGGACCAAGCAAACCGATGATCGTTCCAGCAACTGCACCATATGCGAGGATGACCGCAGAAATAGCGGCGAGCACCGAAAGCATGATCTGGGTGCTGATATAGGCGACCAGCATATAGGGTGCAGTAAACATCGCCATGCCTGGGCCTGACTTCGCTAACGCACTGTCTATCGACTGGAACATGGACTGGATACCGTCCTGTCCAATCGTCTGTGCCAGATTGGTCGTGCCCTGGCTAATGAACCCTTTGAGCGAGTATCCGATGCCGGGAATGCTGCTGTCGTAATACTTCACGAACATATAGGCGAAGCTGAGCAGCATGAAGAAGTTTAGGAACTTCGCCATATCGAAGCCGGGACCGCCGCGTGAGGATGCAAGGGCTTCCTGCACACCGAACCAGACCATCATGATTGTCGCCAGCGAGAGCACCATGCGAAGCCCGATCGCATCGACGTTGGGCGACATTGTGGCCGTGAGCGCGTCGCACTGTTGCGTGATAAAGATGAGTATCTGGTTTCCCATAATCGCCCCGTCGGTTCAATAGCTGAGTGCTTTGGTGATGCCTGTTGTGTCATGCGAGACGTGGCTGTTGTAGTTCGTCTCGTACCCGTCGGCAGCCTGCAGGGACATCTTCAGAGCGTCCTGCTGCTGCTTCTGCTGTACCATCTGCTGCAAACTCTGGGTCTGCGTCATCTGGCTCGCTTCCTGCTGAGTGCGAAGCTGCAGAAGCATCGCCTGATTGATGCGTTGCAACGTAGCAAGCTCAGTCTGTTGGGTTGGGTCGGTGGAATGGCTGGCAGCTTCAAGCGTCTTGATATCCGCTTCACGCTGTGGTGCGTTTGCCCTTACCGTTCCAATCGTTTGTAAGCTGGTGGCATTGATGGCGTCAGCCAAATCGACAGTCGCGCCCTGCGCCGCAATAGCCTGTTGGCCTTGCGTGTTCAGGGAGCTGTAACCGGAGATCTGACCTTTTCGCTGGATGCTCGCGCCCTGGTTCGCCGCCGCTGCTCCGCTGCCATATGTTGCGGCATTGGTCCAAGGAAGCGAGTTGCCATAGGTGTTCGCCGGATGAGCAACTGGTGTCCACGTCTGCTGCACCATATTGCTGTATGCGGTGTAGTAACTCGACGGTGCCGTAGCCATGCCTTGTGCAAGATTGTACGTCTCCATCACGTTCTGCGTGGTCTTGATCGTTGTCGTATACAGTTGGCTGCCCTGAATGAGCTGCTGCGCTGCATGGGCTGACTGTGTTGGGTCTAGCACAATGCCGCCACCGAACTGCGCGTATGCAGGTTCGGCTAGGGTGGCAAGGGCCAGAATTAGAGACAAGAGGGTGCCTTTCATGGTGTTCTCCATGTTCGCGGTCCGGGTTGTAAGTGACTGTTAGGGTGTAAGACGACTACGGGAAATGGTCAGCGCTTAGAGGCGGCTACATCGGCCTGAAGGGCGGCGAACTTCTTGCTCGCGGGCTCCATCGCTTCACGCTCCGCTTTGCACTTTGCCTGACTGCGAGCAATGACATCGACCGGAGCGAGAATACAGTCCTTCTGATATTGGGTGT
This sequence comes from Granulicella rosea, assembly GCF_900188085.1. Classification (GTDB taxonomy): domain Bacteria; phylum Acidobacteriota; class Terriglobia; order Terriglobales; family Acidobacteriaceae; genus Edaphobacter; species Edaphobacter rosea. The sequence continues at coordinate 565,915 of NZ_FZOU01000003.1, read as the reverse complement.
TCATAGTGTCGAGTTGTGCATACACCTCGGCGAGCTGATCTTGTTTGCTCTTGCAACCGATAGTCGAAACGGCAATGAACGCGAGGGCGGCGATAGCGACTGAACGCATGGGGAACTCCTTAGAATGACTGCGCGATGCGGTGATTCTCATAAGCCGGCAAGAGCATATCTTGCGTAAAGTAGACCTTCACGCGGTGCCCCTCCCGAATCGTGATCGTGGGTGGAATCTGGATGAACTTGTCGAGAATCGTCGTAGCCGATTGCGACACGCTCGAAGCTGCACCGTTGGTAAAGGACTGCGAGCCTGAGCTGTTTAGGTTTGATCCACCCTGGCTGATCTGAGAGGCACCGGAAATGACGCCGAGTGCAATCGACGTTCCGAAGATCTGGAGATAGTGATTGTTGACCTGGTCTTTTAGTCCCTCCTCCCCTATCTGGTCGAGGCCGTGGAATTGGTCTAGATCCACGCTGTATCCGTCCGGCATTAGCAGACGATGAAATGCAACGGAAATCCGACGCTGTTGTCCGAACCCGGCACTACCGATCTTGCGGGCCTCGCCCAGCACGATCGTTCCTTCTGGTATGAGTATGTGCTGATGGTCGTGGGAATACACGGGATTCGACACAAGAACCTTCACCGGCCCCACCGCGTCACCGTCCAGGCGGTTCATCAGAACGGTATCCAGCGTCAATCCTTCGTAGATGACATAGGGCTGGCCCACGGCATTGTCGATATTGACCTCAGACGGACGCTTATATTCAGTCGCCGGGATTTGATCGCCGGAAGTCCTTTGTTCTCCTGCTCCTCTCGCCGGAGTCAATGCAGTAGGCTGGCCCGCCTGCACTGCGGCAGCAAAGGGGTTCTGGGGCACGCCCGAAGGCTGTTGGGATAGGTTCGGCTGCGGGGAAGTAGCCTGCTCCAATGGTCGCGCGTAAGCGATGTTGGACGAGAACCGTGCTGTATCTGCGCGTTCTTTTTCGGTAGCCGCAAGCTGCTGTCCTGCTTGTTGTGAGGGAGTGAGTTGAGGCTGGCCGTTGGCTTGTGTCCCATTCTGCTGCCCATTGGCGACATAGGTTCCCGATGGGGTGAGTGGACGCCCATCTGGGCCGAAACCCGACGCTGCCGCCTGCTGTGCGCCTGTGCCGCCAGACAATGGGTTGCTGGTTGCTGCCGCTACCTGAGCGTCCTGCTGGGCTTTCAACTTGTCTGCTCCAAGCTGACGCTGCAGAGCGTCTACATTCGTCGCTGTGTTGTCCTGAACATAGGGCTGCGGCCCGTTGGCCTTGGCCTTCTCAGCATCCGTCGGAGCCTTCTTCCGGGAACTGATGACGGTAGCCAGGATGAGGAGCACGACCGCTCCTAGATAGAGAAACATCTTGAGGTTCTTCTGCAACACGCCTTTGGGCTGGGGCGTGTGATCGGTGAGCTTCGGGTCTGCTGCGGCGGTGACGGTATCGGCCATGACGTTAATCCTTTCTCGTGAAGTCCATCTTTTTCTTGCCTAGCTCGACATACCCGTTGTCCATGACCTTCGAGATGATGTAAGTCCCATCGCGCAGGTCGTAGTTGATGAGGTTCGGCTTGCCGTCCCGCATCTCATAAACGCTGAACTTCTCCGGCGCATTGGTCTTGATGTAGGTGAACTTGTCGTCGTGATAGATCGACTGGATATCGAAGGGAGCCTCGTTCGTCTTGAACGTATAGTCGAATTTCAATGCGAGTGGGTAGGCACTCTTGTACTCATCGACGGTTGCTCCGACGTGAGACTGAAGCGTCGATATCTGTTGATGGGCCTGTTCAAGCTGGGCGGCTGGAACGTATTGGGCTGGTCCATTCGCCGCAACGATATTGGAAGCGTCCGCTGGCTGAATGATGACCTTGAGATCGGGGTCGCCGCCTGATGCGGTGATGTCAGTCAAGGTGAAGCTGTAGATGTTGCCCTTGTCCGTAATGAGGTTGAGGTTGGAACTGATACCCGCCTTCGCCGGGTGAACGAAGCAGAAATTGCCAACCACATCCACAATCCAGAAGTCCTTGTCTCCGGTCGCGGCCTCCATGATTTTTTCGCTCGCCGGGACAACAATGAGCGTCGTGTACTTCACCTTTGCCCTGATCGGCACGATGTCCTGCGAGTGGTAAGAAACATTGCGGGAGGCAGTCTGGGCGTGAATCGCCAGACTTCCGAGCGTCGTGAGCATGATTGCGAGTACGGTTGTAAGTCTCTTCATGGCGGAACTCCTTAGCGACGGGGTTGGAATGGGTGAGTGGTAGCGAGTTGGCGAACGCCCTCGGCGATGCCGTACTGCGCGAAAGCCTCCCGCTTGAGTAGGTTGTCGCGGGCGTTGTTGGTCGCAATCCAGTACGAGACGGAATCGACGTTGAGCCGGACCTTCTTGCTGGATTGCGCTTTGCGAATCAGCATCTCGCCGGGTGGGATGAGGTCGGCAATGATGTCGATTTCGGTGTCGTTGAGATGGAAGGCTTCGCGGTAGACCTGGCGGTTCATCTCGGGATTTGCGAGGAAAATCTTCGTTGGGCAGCTCTCGGCGACAATCGCCAGCATTCCCGATTCCTCAAGCTCCTTGATGGACTGCGTCGCGAGGATCATCGCCGCGTTGTGCTTCCGCCACGTTTTTTGGGCCGCCACGATGTAGGTGCGGATGGTCTCGTTCTTGATGAAGAGCCAAGCCTCGTCCAACAGAAATGTCTTGAAGGTAGCCAGCTTTGCGGGGTTCGCAATCTCATTGCTGGCCCTGTGAAGCACATAGAAGAGCAGCGGCTCCAACACCTCCGGCGCATCACCCCAGCCGGCAAAGTTGAAGGTCTGAAACTTGGAGAAGCTGAGCGTGTCCTCCACGTTGTCGAAGAGAAAGCCGTACTGCCCCTCCTTGGTCCAACGGTGCAACCGCTCCTTCAACTCCCCGATGATCTGGCTAAAGGTGGAGAGCGTCCGCTGCTCCGGCGCGACGACGTACATCCGCTCTATTGCTTCCCACAGCTTGCGCTCTTCCTTGAAGTCGAGCCGGTAACGCTTGTCGTTACCCTCAATGAGGACACGGAAGAAGGAGAATAGAAATTGCAGGTTCTCCTTCGTCTCGGGGAGACTGAACGGGTTGATAGTGAAGTCCCGGCTCTCCTGGCCAACGTTCAAGTACGTCCCGCCGAAGATCTCCGTAAGCGACTGGAACGAGCCGCCGATGTCGAAAATGTACGTTTGCGGCCGATATTTCTGGGCGTTCGTGAGCAAGAAATTACATAGAAAACTTTTGCCTGAACCTGTCATTCCGAGGATGAGCGTGTGGGCTACCTCGCCGTTGTGCAGGTTGAGGTAGTAGGGCGTGGCGTTGTCCGTCTCGAGGACGGCCAGATACTCCGAACGAAGGTGCGGATTCGTCTTCTCGCCTGGGTGGATGGTGAACAAGAACGACAGGTCGGCGTAATTGGAGTTGAGCAGGTACATCTTGCGAAGGTTTTGGGCATAGTTGCCGGGAACGGTCGCAAACAAGGCATTGAGCTGGTTGTAGGTCTCGGTGAAGAGCGCACCATCGGCGTTTGTGAAGACGCCAGTAAACTCTCCCATCTCCTGATTGATCGTCTGAAGGTCGGTGCTGTACAGCACGACCGTAAGCGAGAAATCGCCCAATGTCTGACCGTCACCAAGCGCCCGCAGGCACTCGCCGAGATTCTCGATGTCAGCCTGTTTCGACTCATCAATAAGCACGTCGCGCTGGTTCGTCTTCGCCGGGTCGCTCCCGATCTGCGACACAAAACCGGACTTGCTCATATTGAAGTGGCGGCGGCGTTTGTCCACTTCCTTCCGGGCCTTGGCCATCGAAAGCGGAGTCCACTCGGTGACGACGTAGAAGTTGCCTTCGATCTTGAAGAGCCGGTCAAGTACGAGGGGCCGCGTCTCCGCAATGGCTTCCTTCATTGTGAGGATGCGGACGAAGTGATCGCCAACGCGGAGGTGGTCACGCTCCGCCTCAATATTGGAGTTCACCACTTGAAAGTCGAGGTACTGGGTCGATTGCGGCTTGCCCGCGATCCGCCAGTCATCGAAGTTGAGCAGCCTGCGAAAGAAGCTGAACTGCGTGGGCTGTCCCTGCACCTCGATGGGCATAAGGTCGGCGAGATGCCGAGTGAAGTTCTGAACGCACTGCTCAAGCCGCACCATGTCCGTGTCGATCTGCTTGCGAAGCAGGACTTTCATGTTGTCGTTGGTGAACTGCGCTTTGAGTTCGCGGATAGCGCCCTGGGGATCGCGCGGAATCCGTGCGAGAGCGGAGAGGATGCCGGTCTTCGACCGCGCACCCTCCAGCACGATCACATAGAAGAGTTCCACCTCGTACAACCGGTCGCGCTTTGACTCGAAGTATTGCCGCCGCTGGTCAATGGCGGCGTCGATCAGCTCATCATCGTAACGAGCGAACGGAATCTCGGGCCGGTTCGTCTTGAAGAGGTATTGGTAGACGTGGAAGCCTTCGCCGAAGGACTTGAGTGCGGACTCCAGCCGCTTCACCGCATACTGTTGTTCGTCGTTATCGAGGCTTTCGTAGTCCACCCCGGTAACGCTCAACACCATCCCAAGGTCGCCGCTCTTGGTGAGGAACGCCGTCTCTGTCCAGAACCCATACAGGTTGATGTGGGCGCTGAGGGCGTCGGCTTCCTTCCACGGCTTGATGATGCGAGAGAGATTGAGCATTACCGCACCTCCACATTCGGAACTGTCTGCTTGGCTGCGTCGTAGCGCAGCTTGAACTTCTCGGAGCGTCCGAGAATCTTGAGGAAGGCCGGGTCGGAGTTCGTCACCCAATGACCGAAGATGCAGCCGCCGATGAACACCAGGACGGCCCCGATGATTGAATTGAAGAGGTTGAACATCCCCACTGCGGACACGGCAATCATGAAGAAAAGGGTTCGTTCGATGCCCATGTAAGTGAGGGGCTTATGCAAACTCTTGAAGACTCGGTTGTGACGCTTCTGAGTTATTTCCGACATAAACCCCTCGCTGTGGAACGTCGTTGGAGGTGAAGTGGTGAGGATCGCAGGACAACAGCGAATTGGAAGCTAGGAGCCCCAAAGCCAAGTCAGGACGTTGGTCGCCATAATGGCGATTCCCGTTCCAGCAGCAACACCGGCGAGCGTCTTCTTTGCGCCCGGTTCTCCGTGAGCGAACGTGTATCCGCCGATCACAATTGCGATCAGACTGGCGGCCTTGGCAACGGTCCCGGTAAAGAGCGTTTGGATGGAGCTGATACCGCTGTCGAATGGCGACGCGTGAGCGGCGAGTGGGAAGATCAATACGCATAGGAGCAAGGCTGCTCCGCGTATCAGATAGAGCTTTGTCCGCTCAATCGTTGCTGCTTGGATGATGATTCGAATACGTGTCATTTGGCACCTCCAACGACCAATACGGTCGTGATATGCCCCTGACACTAGGCCGCGCGTGCGCGCGCGTCCAATACTTATTCCCTATGGCCGGATCGGCCAAAATGGGGTTTCCCATAGTCTGTGACTATGGCCGATCTTCACCCAAAAAGAGGAAGAATTCTGTCGCCGATTCTGGGACGAACCGAGCGAACGGGCTTCTTCGATTGCGGCAACGACGATTGCAGCCGCAACCTCTTTCGCATCTCACGGACCAAGTGAGGCATCGTTTTCTGCGAAGTGGATTTCGCGACAATCAATGCGCTATCGACAGTCCACGTCACACCGGCGACGGGCCGGGTTACGAGTCCTGGCTGCAACTCCGAACCCTCCCGGATGAGCGCATAACCAGTTCCCGATTCGACCATCCATTGAAGATCGTGCGGCGTCTTGTTCGTGCTTGCAACGTCGCCTGTAATGCCAACCACGTCCAGCATCTCGATCAAACGGTCGTGCGCTTCAGGATGCTGTCTGGGGTCGCGGAAGATCGTAAGTTTCGAGCCAAGGTCTGCCGGGGTTATCTCCTTTAGCTTTGCTAACGGATCGTTGGATTTCATGCACACTACGAGGCGACTCTGCGTAAAGGGATATGCCTTGAGTCCCGCGCCACTAGCGGGAAGCGTCACCAATGCAGCGTCAATCTCCCCTCTTTCAAGCATGAGCAAGAGGTCTACAGGATCGCCACTCTTCGGCTTGATCTCGCACGACGGAAAGAGCGATGTGTGGATGGAGCAAACCATCTCGTACAGCGCATGGTCTACGAAGGAAGAGAAGCCCAAGCGCATCGGCACAAACGTCACGCGATGTAACGCGCGAGCCGTGGCAATCAGCGCGTCGCGCATCCTCAGTAGTTCACGACCACCTGTAATCATTATCTCCGCGGCAGGAGTCGCGCGAACGCCCTTGTGATCGCGCACCAGGAGTGGAACCTGCAACACGTCTTCAAGGTCTTTGATCTGAATGCTGAGAGAGGGTTGCGATAGGTAGAGGCGCTTCGCGGCAACGCTGATGTTTCCTGCTTCTGCGACCGCAATGAGGTTCTTGAGTTTCTTGAACTCTACGAGGTCTGACATATACGGGGCCCGCTTTCCTGTGACCGTTCATGCTCTGTGTCGATCCACTCAGTGCGGCCACAAGTCAAGCCCAACGTTATGCAATTGTCGGCCTGGGTACCTGCAAAGTCAACACGCTGGAGGTAGAAGGCGATCCCAAAAGCTCAGAACTGAGGCCATAGTCAAAGACTATGACTGTCGAGAAACGGCCATAGTCAGAAAGTATTGGACGCGGAGCCGGATTACGGCCACGCTGTGGAAGGACGAAAATCCAACGCGGTGAACCATCAATGGACAACGACTTTCTGACAGAACAGGACATCTCGGAGCGGCTTCACATTAGCCTTGGAACACTGCGCCGCTGGAGGTTGGAGAGCCGGGGACCAAAGTTTCGCAAGCTAGGTACGTTGGTGCGTTATGGGGAGTACGATTTAAGTCAGTGGATGGAGTCACAACCTTCCGGCGGAACACGCGAGCTCGGAAGGATTCCGCCTTCCAAGGCGCAAAGTTCACACGGGGGCGTCCGCAAGACAGCATAAGAGGGCCCCGTCCATGGCACTGTTTCTTCGTGGTGATGTTTGGTGGTACGAGTTCTATTTCGCCGGGAGACGAATCCGGGAGTCAACGAAGAGCCATTCAAAGACTCTCGCCAAAACTGCGGAACAGAATCGTAAGCGCGAACTTGAACAGGGCTTCAACAATATCACTGACACGCGTCAGGAACGCATTCGCACGATCAGCGATTTGGCCGACGAATACCTTGTCGCCTACAAGCTGCGGCACCCTCAATCTGCAACCTTCGCCGCCTATGCAGTCGGACACATTCGCCGAGTCATCGGGAGCCGGATGTTTATCGACTGCAACGAAGCGGTCGTCACCTCGTATCAAAATGAGCGTCTGGCGGGTGGTGCGGCTCCAAAGACTGTCAACGATGAGGTCGGCTTCCTCTTGCGTCTTATGGGCGATCCTGGCGACTTGCTGCGAATTCGTCTTCGCAAGCGCAACCTGCTCAAGTTGAAGGTGGGCAAACCCATCGGTAAGGCATACAGCACGGACGAAAAAGATAGAATGCTGGTTGAAGCCAAGAAGTCCAAGTCGCCACATATCTACCCGGCGATCATGCTGGCTCTGAACGCGGGTATCCGCGATGCAGAGCTAAAGCAGCTTACATGGGCGCAGGTAGACCTTAAGAAGGGCTACCTTACGGTCGGGAAGAGCAAGACAGAGGCCGGCGAAGGGAGAACCATTCCGCTAAACTCGGCACTCTCCGAGACTTTGGCTGAATACGCTGAATGGTACGAGGCCGTGTTCTCAGAGATTCGACCCGAATGGTATCTCTTCCCTTTCGGCAAGCCCAGGCCGAGCGACCCAACGCGACCCGTGACGACGCTCAAGACAGCTTGGGATACGGTGCGACGGAACTCCAAAGTGACGGGGCGCTGGCACGATCACCGTCATACGCTCATCACCGATCTTGCAGAAAGCGGTGCTGGTGAGCAGACAATCATGGATATTGCGGGACACGTCTCACGCAACATGCTCAAGCACTACAGCCACATTCGGATGGAGGCGAAACGCGACGCTTTGGAGTCATTAGTGAAGAATCCTCCGGTTAAGAGACCTCCGTCAAAGTCCGCTGAATCATCCGCTCGAATTGTCGTTTCGGGTTGACATTAAAGTTCAGGCATAGAAATCTCGAAACAGCCACGGACGGAGCCTATTTGTCATGCTGGGAAATATAGGTGATCCAGCTTTGATACTTGGGTTCCTTCGTCTTGGCGTAGGCTCCTTGAGCATCCTGAAGAGCTTGAGTCAAATCTTCCGTGTGGTAACGAGATTTCGATCTTTCATATAGAGCCTGCGCTTGCCAAGCCAAACTCCGGTGTTGCGTTGCGCGAGTTAAGGCGTCGATACTTCTGTCAAAAAGCAATTTAGCTTCTTCGGGTTCTGAAAACCTAATCCTCATCGCGTGCTCACGTAGAGCATATCCAAGCCTTAGCCATGCGATATGATAGTCCGGCCTCTTTTCTACCAAGTCTTGGAAGAACTTTATGGCGGGTACATACTCTTCGTTCGCAATATCGCGAAGCGCTCGTTCGAAGTCTTGATCTCTATTAGAAGCCGGAGGAGATGGCACAGCATCGAGGGCACCTTGCTCAAGAGCCTGTTGAGCCTCATCCTCCTGCTCGTCCGGCGATGGAGGATAGTCGATAGATGAAGGAATCGGAAGCGATGCAAGATAGCTGTGCCTCTCCTGTCTGACAACAGAGTTACGCTCCGCTAAAAAGCGCGTGTACTCCCAGACCCCGTTCGCCTCGGAAATCAAGCGCGTTAGAACGCTAGGCCTGAACATGGAATCTACGAACAGAAACGGCCGACTCATCCACATCTCGGCTTCGTCTGGAGACTTCTTGTTCGTTGCTCCTGGGAAGAGGAAGTGGGGCTCTTCGAGCTCAATTGCCTGGTGTGTCGTCTCGGTTGGGGGCAGGCTACCTATCAGCTTTCGAGACCGATAGACGATCGCTCCGTGTAACGGACTATGAGGTCTACCATCCGAAAACACTTGCCAAGGGAAGGGTTCTACCGTGAATAGTTGCTCGGTCACGAGTGCAAGAGTCTCCGCGACTTTCGCAACCTCATCGTAAGGAAACGGAACATGGGCAAATCGGTTTCGGAAAGTGTTCACATGCTTGAACACGTCATAAACCCTAAGATTTTGGTTGCTAGCATCTGGCGGCACGTCGCAAATTTGCTGCCATGATGTGACAAGCGGCCTTAAGTCAACTCCTTCACTGTGCAGAAATTGCTTCACGGACTGAAGGAAGGCGCTGTCTACTTTGTCTAAGCTATCCACCGACAGCAGAAGCTCAAGTCTCCTGTTTGCACTTCCATCCAGAGCTCCCTGAGAGTTCTTAAAGGTCTTACTGAGCGGATCGAGTGTCCTACCATGTAGATGTTCCCGGCAAGTGAGGTAGGCCCCGCTGCCTTCGGTCCCAAGATCCCGAAGGCGCGTCGTCACCGCTCCCGAAAGAACAGCGGCAGTCGCTTCCCACACATGGATCAGCCGCCAAGTGAGCTCATACCCGTCTGCTCCCGCAGATCTGCGGCGGATATATGTACTGAGAGCATCCGCTATCGGAGGCCACAGAGTATTGAAGGCTGCACTTTTTTCGATGTTGATTAAATTGGTCATCGTTGGTGTGAAATTGAAGAATACATCTTGCGAGGCAACACTACCATTCTGATTCTTTCCCAATCCCGTCCATTGAATGTGCAAGCCGTCTGGTGTCTAAGCACGCCCTTACCCAATGAAGAGAACTTTCGGCAGGCCGGCTTGGTTACGAGGCACTCCTTCGAGCAGGGAGCGCTCGGTTGCGTTGTGGGTACCCACAATTGCGGACGGCAGGTCGATCTTTAACTTGGAATCACATTTCCCGTCAGCGCCGGCGGGGCGGCACGAGGGAGAGCAAAGGAGTGCGGACTGCTTACTGCCTGCTGTTGGCTGACCCAACCGGATAGCGATCATCAGCGAGCGCTAAATTGCTCGCTGATACCCACGTTTACCCACAGTATTCTTTTGGGGTACCCACAAAAGTCCCCACACCGAGGGAGATTTATAGGGTTTAGGGGAGAGATTATGCCTGTAAATTGTTGATTTGATTGGCTCCTGAGGTAGGACTCGAACCTACAACCCTTCGGTTAACAGCCGAATGCTCTGCCATTGAGCTACTCAGGAATACCTTGGCTTGGGTGCGCGGATGATGTCGCACTTCCCTGAAACAGTTATAGCAAATGTGGCCTCTCAGGTCAAAGCCTGTAACCGTCCGCACATCGTCGCGATGAGGAAAACTTACGTGCCAGCGCCGTCCAGCTAGGGGTACAGGAGCACCGCGATGTTGTACCCGGCGAAGGTTCCCGGTTTCTCCGCGCTGCACGCCCCTACCGCCGCCGCGTGGTACTTCCCGCTGCCGAGGCGGCTGGTCAACTCCGCCGGTAACTGCGTCAGATCGGCCGAGCTATACCGCATCACGAACCACGGCTTGCGCGCGCCGGCGAAGCCCGTTGGCAGCGCGCAGGTTCTGCGCGCATCCTCCGCCTCTTCGCTCACGGAGAGCCCGCTCTTCGCGACCAGCCTGCTCACGACCGCCTCTTGCGCCGCAAAGCTCATCTCCGACACCGAGCGCGCGAAGTCCTCCACCGCGTAGAGTTGGCCATCGCGCTGAATCACCGAGATTCCCACCGAATCCACCTTGGGGTCGAGCAGGTTCGCGCGGTGACCGGCGGAGTGCATCCACATGTCATGAATCTGCGCGGAGTTCGGCGCCTCAGCGACATTTTCCGTCACCAGCGAGAACCGCGCCCCGGCCGTCGATGCCCGGTCGGCCAGATCCGGCTCGCCCGAAAACTGGTGCGAGATGCCGCCGCGCCGCGCCATCTCCCGCGCGTGAACGACTGCCGCCTGCGTGAGCCTCGCGTCCCACCGCACCGGTCCGAGACCGTGCAGGGCGCGATCCTGGTTTGCCGCAGCAAGCAGATACTGTTCGGATACGGTCTGCGCGCCGGCGACCGCCGCGGCGGCGGCCAGCGTCGAAAGGCAAAGCAGGCGCGACAAGTAGCGTGGCCCCATCATCATGCGTGTATAGACCCGGATATCGAAAAAGGGATGCGCAGGTCGAGCGATAGCCAGAGGGCCTGGCCTTTTCAGCGGCTACACCCGCCCCGATCCGCCACCCACAAAGTGGACGATCTCGAGCTTGTCTCCATCCGCCACCGGGCTGGCGGACCAGGTGGAACGGGGCGTAATCTCGCCGTTCCGTTCCACCGCCACGCGGTCTGCCTTCAACCCCAGTACGCCGACCACCTGGTCCAGCGTTGTGGGGGTATCGAGTGTTTCGAAGCTGCGGCTCTGGCCGTTCAAAATTACCGTAAGCGACATCGTTCTTCCAGCCTATCAGCCTCGATGCCGATCCAGAAGTTAGTCGAGAAACCGCATCCACTCGGGCATCGCGGCCTGCAGCCGGCGAGCGATCCGGGTGTGCAGCGGCACGAACTCAGCGCACTCCTCGAAGACGGCCCGGCTGGCCCGCATCATGATCTGGACAGCCTCCGCCTCGGCGCGCGCGCGCTCGGCTGTGTCGCCGATCGAGAACATACGGGTGTCGGTCAGATACTCGATCGCATGCCCCAGCGTCTCGAGCGCGTGGCCCTGCTGCGGGTTGCCACGGCGGCGCACCGTAACCGGACGAAGCATGGGAAGGTCGCCGGGCGACGCGGTGTTGGAGCGCAGGGGCGAGACAAATGAGCCGGGAAAGGGTGCGGTCGACATGCTGGGAAATCCTCCGTCCCCTCCCTCATCGGCGACCAAATCCGCGGCGTGACGTATATTTTCAGATGCGGAAAACTTTGGTGTAGCTTCGGGTTTCACATCAATGTCGACGCAGCGGCAAAGCCCGCAGGCAGGTGTCCCATGTGGTCGAATCGAAGGTCGCAACGTCCGCTCTTCCGCCTCGGCGCCGCCGTCCTGCTGGCGCTGCAGACGATCGCACCCGCCGGCGTCGTCGCTCAGTCAACCGCCCAGTCCGCGCAGCAGCCGGAGACCCAGCAGCCCGCCATGCAGGACTCCGAGACGATGTCGCAGAGGCTGCCCGTCGTCACCGCCGCGTCTGCCGCCCATGAAAAGCCTCTCAACGACGAAGAGCGCGTCCTGCAGGTGCTCAACCGGCTCACCTACGGCCCGCGTCCGGGAGAGCTGGAGCGCGTTCGCGCCATGGGCCTCAACGCATGGCTCAGCCAGCAGCTCAATCCCTCCACCATCGACGATAGCGCGCTCGAGCGCCGTCTGAAGGACTACCCCGCGATGCAGCTTCCGCTTTTGAAGCTGATGGAGATGTACCCCAACAACAACACCATTCGCGCCACGATGGACGGCCGCGCCGGTCGCCCGGGCGGCGAGGCCGAAAAGGCCATCTACGCCTCGCAGATGGAGCGCTACAAGCAACGCAAGGACGCCAAGGACGGCAACCCGGCCATGTCGCCGGATCCCAAACCCGTCGACGCCCAGGCCATCCTCGCCCCGGACCCCGCCAAACGCTTCTCCGCCCTCTGCAAGCTCACCGTGCCGCAACTTCGGATGCTGCGCCGCAGCCTGCCCGAAGACCAGCGCGAACACCTCACCGACGGCTTCACCCCGCAGCAGATCGAGGCGCTCGCCGCCTTCAACGGTCCGCAGGGCGTGGTCGCCGCGGAGGCCGTCCAGACCAAGCTGCTGCGCGATCTCTACAGCGAGCGTCAGCTCAACGAGATGATGGTCGACTTCTGGCTCAACCACTTCAACGTCTACATGCGCAAATCGCAGCAGGCGCCCTACTACATCGCCGCGTATGAGCGCGACGCCATCCGCCCGAATGCGATGGGCCGCTTCGAGAACCTGCTCGCCGCCACCGCCATGAGCCCCGCGATGCTCAACTACCTCGACAACGCCGCGAGCATCGGCCCACACTCCCAGTACGCGCATCCACAGTTGAGCTACGATCGCCGCGGCTTCCCGAACCTTGAAAAGCCCCGCACCGGCGTCGGTCTGAACGAGAACTACGCCCGCGAACTCATGGAGCTGCACACCCTCGGCGTCAATGGCGGGTACACCCAGCACGACGTCACCGAGGTCGCCAAGGTCTTCACCGGCTGGACCGTCGGCAAGGGCCGGGGCGCGGACGAGGCCGCGCAGGCCCAGTTCGACCCCACCAAGCACGAGCCCGGCTCGAAGCACATCCTCGGCGAGACCATCAAGGACGACGGCGCCGGCGAAGGCATGAAGGTGCTCCACATCCTCGCCAACAGCCCCGCCACCGCCCGCTTCATCTCCACCAAGATCGCCGTGCGCTTCGTCTCGGACGACCCACCCAAGCCCATGGTCGACCGCATGACCTCGATCTTCCTCGAGACCCACGGCGACATCCGCCACGTGCTGCTCGCCATGCTGCAGTCGCCGGAGTTCTTCTCCCGCGCCAGCTACCGGGCCAAGGTCAAGACCCCGCAGGACTACGTGCTCTCGGCCGTGCGCGCATCCGGCGCGGAGGTCGCCAGCACCAGCGCGCTCGCCGGCGTTATCGCCGAGCTAGGCATGCCGCTCTACGGCATGCAGACGCCGAACGGCTACTCCATGCGCGCCGACGCCTGGAATAACACCGCCGCGCTCGTCTCCCGCATGAACTTCGCGCTCGCGCTCTCGACCAACCGCGTCGCCGGAGTCCACACCGACTGGCCGGTCGTGATGGGCCATCCGGAGGAATCGCTCACGCCGGAGCAGAAGGACTCCGTCCTCGAGGACAGAATCCTGCATATGCAGGTCTCGGACCGCACTCGCCAGACCATCCTCGCCCAGATCGACACCGACCCCGAACAACAGGCGCGCAACCTGCGCCAGATCTCCGCCAAGAAATCGAACGACCCACTGAGCAACGCGCGCGGTCGCAACGAAAAGCCGCCCATCGAGGAAGCCGACAACCAGGCCGCCCTTGCCGCCGGTCTTATCTTCGGCTCGCCGGAGTTTCAGCGCCGCTAGAGCGGATTACCGTTAGGTCTCAAGCAGCAGCCCGCAATGCTTGTCATCCTGAACGAAGTGAAGGACCTGCTTCAGGCTTTTGTCGTTGCCTGTGCATGCTCCAGTCAGAGGCGGAAACAAGCAACAGCAAAAACAAAAGCAGGTCCTTCGGCTACGCTCAGGATGACAGGCACTTGGGGCTGCTCGCCAGCAAAAGGTAATCAGCTCCAGCCGTCGCCCTGGCTGTTGTCTTTCTTGTCTGTCATCGTCGTAGAAGAGCCGCTGTTGCCTTGGCTTTCCAGCCATCATCCCCGAACAGGCTCCGCCATCTCCCGCACGGGCCAGAGCAGATTCAGCGGGCCCTTGCCTCGCCCGATCGCCTGCGCCCGCAGAATCCCTTCGGCGACATACCTCTTCGCCGCCCGAGCCGCATCAACGCCGCCGAGCCCCTGCACCAACCCGCACAGCAGCGCGCTCGAATATGCGCAGCCCGTCCCGTGCGTCGCACGGCTCTCGATCCGCGTGCCCGGCAGCCACGTTGTGTCATCGTTCAGCGACATCACCAAGTCGTCCGGCGGGTCTTGGTGACCACCCGTAACCACCAGATTCATCGTGGGATACATCCTGCGGAAGTACGTCGACGCGGCCAGCCGATGCTCCGGCATGTAGGTCATCCGCCCGGTCAGTTGCGCCAGCTCATCCAGATTCGGCGTGCACCAGTCCACCAGCGGCAGCAGCTCCTCGCGCATCAGGTCGACGCCCAGCGGCGTCAATAGCTCATGCCCCGAGCTCGACCGCAGCACCGGGTCCAGCACCACCACCAGACGCGCATTCGCCGCGCGCTGCGCATGCACGAATCGCACCACCGACGCGACCGCGCCCGCCGTCGCCAGCATGCCGATCTTGATCCCGTCCGGCCGCACATCCTCCGCCAGGCAGTTCAGCGTCTGCAGCACAACATCCGCGTCCACCGGGTACGACGCCCGCACACCCAGCGTCGATTGCACCGTCAGAGCCGTCACACACGAGGTTCCAAACAGACCATGAGCGGCAAACACGGCCAGATCCGCCGTGACGCCAGCCCCCGAAGACGGATCGAACCCTGCGATACTGAGAGCAGTCTTCACCTTCTCATCCTAACCGCCAAAACCCTGCGGATAGACCTCAGGTAACCTGAAAGTAACAAGCGCGGAAAGAAGTTGTAGACGCCTCAGCCGCTCCGGCACTGAGGTACACACTCTTCACCCGGCTCGAACCCGCACGGAGTTACATCGCCATGAACGACCCTGCAAGCAAGTTGATCGTCGCCCTCGACTACCCCTCTCCGGCCGAGGCGCTCGTCTTCGTCGACTCGCTCGAAGGCGCCTGCCGCTGGTTCAAGATCGGCCTTGAACTTTACTGCGCAGGCGGCTACGGCCTCATCGGAACGCTGCGCGAGCGTGGCTTCGAGGTCTTCCTCGACCTCAAGCTGCACGACATCCCCAACACCGTCGCCGGCGCGGTGCGGTCGCTGGCCACCAGCGGCGCATCGCTTCTGACCATTCACGCCGCCGGCGGCGAGGCCATGATGCGCGCCGCAGCCGAGGCAGCCACGCAGCCCGGCGCGCCCCGGCTGCTCGCCGTCACCGTGCTCACCAGCATGGACGCCGCCGCGCTTGAGGCCATCGGCGTCGCATCCTCGCCCGCCGAACAGGTCGCCCGCCTCGCACACCTTGCCGTAAACTCCGGCATCGACGGCCTGGTCTGCTCCTCGGCCGAGGTCGAAGCCCTGCGCGCAACGCTGCCGCCCGCAACACTTCTGGTCACCCCCGGCATCCGCCCGGCCGGCGCAGCCATCGGCGACCAGCGCCGCATCGCCACGCCGTCCAGCGCCATCGCCGCCGGGTCGTCGATGCTGGTCGTCGGCCGCCCGATCACGCAGGCCCTGGACCCGGCGGCGGCAGCGCGGTTGATCCTCGACGAGATCGCCTCCACATAACGGCATTGCCCCGCACCCTTCTACCTGCGTTTGTCATCCTGAACGAAGTGAAGGACCCCCGTATTGGCTTTTGTTCTTGTCCTGGCCACACCAGGAACAGGCAAAAACGAAATACGAGGGCCCTTCATCTTGCTCAGGATAACGTACGGTAATGGTTGTCTAAACCACTCCAACCCCATGCGTCACCGACACATCGCTCAGCCGCAGAGCCAGGCTCTTGGCCGAAGCCCCGCTCTTCAGGAACTCGCCCAGCGGCGTCTCGATCACCTCGAACCCATGCCCGGTCAGCAGGCAGCGCAGTGGCTCGCCAGCCGGATTCATCAGGATCTTCCTGCCGATGTTGATCACGTTGCAGGCGAACTGCGTCGCCTCCGCCTCGCTGACGGCAATGCGCGTCTCCGCCGGATAAGCCGACTCGATCAGCTCCAGCGAGGCCGCATCGAACGCCTCCGGGTAGTAGAGCAGATACCCGCCCGCCAGCGGCGCGAAGCAGGTGTCCAGATGGTAGAAGCGCGGATCGATCAGGTGCAGCGAGGTCACCCGGGTGTGCCATGCGTCGGCGACATGCTGGTGGCTATACCGGCAGGTGCGGACGCCGTGCGCGGCCCACAGGCGCTGTCCGTCGGCGTCGAAGAGCGCATCGCCCTCGCCTTCAAAGGCGGTCTCGCGCGGCGTCTCCCACAGCAGGAAGCCGTGCTCCTGCAGCCAGCGCCGCAGATGCATCTCCTCGGTCTGGCGCTGCGCATGGGCGAAGCTCGAGATCGCCGCCACGCCATGATTCACCAGCGCCGCGTGGCCAACGAAGACCATGTCCGGCGAGCCCTGGCGCGGATGCAGCAAACGCACATCGGCGATCGCCTGCAGGTGTTGATAGAGCGCCTTCCACTGATTGAAGGCCACGTCGCGCGAGGGACGGTGTACATTGCCCGCCATCCAGGGGTTGATGACGTAGTCCACGTCATACCACTGCGGCGAACACATCAGGTAGGTCGGGCGGCTGAACTGTGCGGAAGGGGTGAGGTCGGAGATTGGAGCGGCAACTGAGGCAGAGTTTGATCCCATGTAGTTCTTCAAAGCGGATTACCTACTTTCCGCTGTAGAGTCTGATCCTGCCGGACGACGTTCGTCAAGGCCCAAAGGTGTCAGCCGCGGTACATCTTTCCACCCTCAAGTCACTGTGTGCAGGAAGTTTAGCCGCCGCTCGCCCATGCGGAAAACAGCCAACGAAAAAAGAGCCCCGAAGGGCTCTTTTTCCATACCGGCGTAACCGAAAAACTAGAGCTTTTCGAAAAAGTCGCAGGCCGAGCACGAGATATACACTCCGCCCGGAATGCCGCGCTCGCGGTCCTTCACGCGCTTGACGATGCGAGTCACCTTGCCGCACTTCGGGCAATCGGTGCTCTTGTTGGTGTCCATTTCCTTCTTACGGTCGCCGGTCTTGGCAATCTTCGACATAACTTCCCCCAGGTACATCTTTCATCGGATTTTGATCCACGCGCCCGAACACGGCGCATATGCGCCGGTTCACCTGAGCTTCGTCGTGGTACATCCGGGATGGGACGCGGATTTTCCTGCGGGCGAACTCTGCACGTGCAACCATCGTCTATCTTACACGGCGCCGGCGTTACTGCGGCATCGGCGAGCACAACGTCGGTTTTGACGCCGCCATGCCGGGTTCAGAAGACGAAGGCGGCGCCGGAATCGGCTGAACCTTTTCCTTCTTCTCCGGCGGCATCTGCACCGCGCCGTTCTTCTCTCCGTCCACGTCCACCTTATCGCCCGGCTTCAGCAGCGTGGGAGGCGTCGGCCGATGCGCCGGATCGCCGACCGGCGCGTCGCCCATGGCAATCTCGCGCGTCGGCGCGGGCGGCAGATAACCATCCAGCTCGTCCTGCGTGCGAACCGCGATCTGCTGGCCGGGCGCCGCGACCTTCACCATACTCACCCGGTCGCCTTCGAAGCGGATAAACCTCACCGTCTGCGGCACATGCCCGTAGATCCACTCCTCGTACCGCGGACCGTCGGGGTCCTTTTCGTCGTGCTCGCGCACCTTGCTTTCGGGCTGGCCCAGCGCGGCGAGCACCATGCGATGGTTCATCCCCACCTTCACGTCGTGTTCGGAGATCGCCTCTTTCACCGGCGCGGGCTGCGCCTCGCCATAGGCCTGCTCCGTCGTCTTCACGCCGAAGTCGATCACCGGTTCGAGCAGCGCCTTCACCTCCGCCGCGGAGATATCCGGCACGCCGCCCTCGAAGGTCAACGTAATGCGAGCCCCAGTCGCCTGCGTCTTGCCGTCGTTGGCGACCTGCATCCCGTTCACTTCGAGATGCCGCAGAAAGCGATGTTTCAGATACGGCCCGCCGTTCAGATCGAGGATGATCCGGTCGCCCGCCACCTTCAGCGACGTAATCGCTACTCGGTCGCCCGCCGCCGCCGCCTGGCCCTTTTCATAGATCATCTTGCGGTAGCCGTCCGGTCCAGGCTTCAACTGGCCGTTGGCCTCAAGCGTCAGGCCCGCTCCCATCGGCAGCGCACGATGGGCAAATCCCTGCTCGCCATCGAGATTTCGTTCCAGCTCGCGCATCCCCCGCTCGGTCAGCCCAGCATCCGGAAGCGACATACGCGTGGGATGGAACTCGGTCGACAGGTCGGCCGTCGCGGTCTTCTCGCCCACGACAAAGACCTGGGCCCGCGCATAGACCGGCAGCAAAAGACACAACAGGGTCACAAAGACAGAAGAGCGATTCGGACAACAGTCGGAAACCATCGGGGGAGGCCCTCCCAACGTGCAAGCTCGGATGCTTGAAAGATTGCTCCCAATCCCCTGCATTTGCAACTGAATAATTGTCTAAATTTACAAAACACCCAAAATGGGCTCGCCCTTCCACCAGGCGCCCCTGTCTCGACTTCTAAGACTTGTGGTTTGTGCCGGTCCAAGACGACTGCACTCAGCCCAAACGCTATTCCGGCTTCGGCGGGGGAGGCGGCGAAAAAGGCATCGGCGGAGGCTCGACCGACCGCGTCTGCGGCGTCGTCGCCAGAATCTGCACCAGCGGCGGAGGCGCGGCGGCAGCCTGCCGTTCCATCGCGGTGTGCGCGGCGGGCGGCGCCACGGTGACCTCGTACCCACCCGCGACAATCACCGGCAGCGTGTACTTCCACGCATACTCTCGCGTCAGCCGGTACAGGACGATCAGCGCCACAAGCATGATCGGAATCGTCAGCAACGCGGCATCCGGGCCAAACTCGCCTCCGCTCACCCGCACTGAGCCGGTCGTGTCGGAGTCGATGATCGAAGAGAACTCCGCGCGCCCGGCGATCGGCAGGCCGAACAGGATCGCCACCACCGCGCGGTAGGCGAAGTTCAGGCCCCAGCCCAGCCAAAGCGCATGCGTACGCCGGTAAGCCATGAACAGCAGCACACCGAAGAGAATCGAGACGGCGAAGAGTGGAGTCGCGCTGCCGATCGCCGGAATCTGCATCAGGTAGAACCCGAAGACGATCGAAAGCAGTAGTGTCGCCCAGGCTGGCCCGATCGCACCGCTCAGCCTCAGAAACAGGTAGCCTCGGAAGACGATCTCCTGCGTCAGGGTCGCCACCGCAAGCGTCGCGATTCCTGTAAGAAGCGCGCCGAAGGTGCTGAGATTGAAGACGTAGTTCACCACCAGATGCCCGGTCAGCATCACAGGCAGCACCACCGCAATGGCCAGTCCCCAGCCGAACGCCGTGCCCAGGCCCCACTCCGTACCGTAACCCTCGCGGCGCGGAAGCGGCGCCACCGTCGCCAGACTGCCGTCGCGCGTGGCGATCCAATCCAGCAGCCGCAGGCCCACCACCAGCAGGAACAGCGTGAAGCACCCCGCCAGCAACCCTCGTAGACTGCCAAAGCCGAACCGCGAACTGATCCCCCGCGCCGCGCGCCCGGCGATCGTATCGGACGCCAGATACCATGCCCCGCCAACGCAGAAGAGCACGAACTGGTAGCTACGCGGTATCGGCTGTGCGGCGTCGGACGAAGGCAACATCACTCCTGTTAGCTTTTCTTTTTGTCGTTCCAGCAGGGAATCTGCTTCGGTCTTGTTCCAAACGCTCTACTACCCAGCCGTATAGAACTGCGCAATGTTCCGGAACTTCGCATACCGAGCCGCCAGCATCTCGTCCAGGCTCTGCCCCTTCAGCGCCGCCAGATGGAACTGCAGCTTCTCATCCACCATCTGCATCGCGCATGCCGGATCGGCCTGCGTGCCGCCCGCCGGCTCCGAGATCACGTCGTCCACACAGCCCAGCCGTTTCACGTCGACCGCCGTATACTTCAGCGCGGCCGCCGCCTGCTGCTTCTTCGCCGGATCCTTCCACATGATCGCCGCGCAGCCCTCGGGCGAGATCACCGAGTAGATCGCGTTCTCGAGCATCAGCACGCGGTCCGCGACCGCCAGCGCCAGCGCGCCGCCCGATCCACCCTCGCCCGTGATCGTTGCAATGGTCGGCACACGCAGCCGCGACATCTCGATCAGGTTGCGCGCAATCGCCTCGCCCTGCCCACGCTCCTCGGCCTCGATGCCCGGGTAAGCGCCCGCCAGATCGAGAAACGTGAACACCGGACGCCCGAACTTCTCCGCGATCTTCATGGCGCGCAAGGCCTTACGATAACCCTCCGGCTCCGGGCTGCCGAACTTGCGCGTGACCCGCTCCTTCAGCGTACGGCCCTTCAGGTTGCCGATCACCAGCACCGGCTCGCCATGGAAGAACGCCATCCCGCAGGTCATCGCAGGATCATCGCCAAAGGCCCGGTCGCCATGTATCTCGCTGAAGTCGGTGAAGAGTGCTTCGATGAAGTCCATGGGATAGGGACGCTGCGGGTGCCGTGCCAGCTCGGTGCGGACCCAGGCCTCGGGTACCGGCGTTGCTGGCGGATGCGTGACTTTACCTGTTTCGAGTTCTGCCATCTCAGCTATTGTATCGAACGAACAGGCTCAGCCCCAGATTCAGGCATCGGCTTTTCGCGTTGTGAAGAACAGAGCGTCCAGACTCCACTCATTCCACTCCACCAGCCAGAGCAGGACGAAGAACACTACGCTGTACAAAAGCTGCTGCCCCGCCACATCCCACTGCTGATTCGACGTCACCCCGACCGTCAGCGCCATCATGAACAGCGCGCCCAGCACCAGCGCCGCTCTGGTAAAGAGCCCAAGCATCAACCCCATCCCGAGCGCGGCCTCGATCCACGGAATGGAGTACCCAAACCCCACCACGAACCCATGCGGCAGAGGCGACTTCGCCAGATGCTCCGCCGTTGTCGCAGCAAAGGCGCCGACACCGTTATAGATTCGGACCAGCCCATGACCGGCGAAGTTGACGCCAAAGGCAAGACGCAGCAACGCGTAGGCGAGCGACTTATCGGAGGTCTTCATGCCCGGTTAGACGCACGCCGACGACGACAGGTTCCTACTGAATCACACGCACTCCGCCGCGCCCGACCAGCTCCTCCACCCGGTCGATGAACAACCGGTCGGCCGCCACCATCACCTTCGCCGGCTCCAGCACCGCGCGGAAGTCGCCAGGCTCTTCAAAGTCCAGCAGCACCTTGCCGCCGCCCGGCGAGTCCATAAACACCCTCAGCAGCTTTTCGAGCAGCTCCGCATCCGGATGATGCAGCGGCACCGCGATGCGCAGCGAGTCCGGCAGCTTGAGCTTGATGTCCTCCAGCGCCTGGATCGAAGACACCGCCAGCTTCGGCGCCGAGTCCTCTTCCCCGCGCAGCACGCCGCGCACCACCACCGGTACGTCGATCTTCAGCTTCTCGGCCAGCTTCTCATAGCTCTGCGGAAACGCGATCAACTCGATCTTGCCAACCGTATCCTCAAGCGTCGCCTGCGCATACAGCTCACCCGAACGCTTCGACTTCGCGACCTTCAACCCGGTGATGACGCCTGCGATCGAAAGCTCGTTCGTCGGCTCCTCGCTGCGGCCGCGGCGGAAGACCTGCGGCTCCGGCTTCATCTCGCACGCCGTCGCCGTGTCGACGACCTTCATATTGCGCAGCTTCTCGCGATACTTGTCCATCGGGTGGCCGGAGACGAAGAAGCCCAGCACATCCTTCTCGTTCTGCAGCCGCGTATGCTCGTCCCACTGCGGAACGTTAGGCAGCGAGTCGTCATCCTTCGGCGAGCTTGCGACCATGTCGTCGAAGATGCCGAAGAGCCCATGCTGGCCGGACTCGGCATCCTTCTGCGCCTTCTGCGCGCGCTCCATCGCCTTATCCAGCGAGGCCGAGATCTGCGCGCGGTGGCCGAAGCAGTCCATCGCGCCGGCCTTGATCAGCGACTCCAGCACGCGCTTGTTCAGCAGCCGCAGGTCCACCTTCTCGCAGAACTCCCACAGCGACGAGAAGCCAGCCTTGCCCTCGGCCTGCAACGCCGCGCGCGCCGCGATGATCGACTCGATCGCATTGTGGCCGACGTTCTTGATCGCCGCCAGGCCGAAGCGAATCGCCCCGTCCGACGGCGTAAAGTTGGCGCTCGATATCTGCACATCCGGCGGAATCACGGCGATGTTGATCTCGCGGCACTCGGAGATGTACTTGACCACATTCTCCGGCTTCGAGGTTTCGCTCGTCAGCAGCGCGGCCATGAACTCGACCGTGTAGTGAGTCTTCAGGTACGCCGTGTGATACGCCAGCAGCGCGTACGCAGCCGAGTGCGACTTGTTGAAGCCGTACTCCGCGAACTTGGCCATCAGGTCGAAGATGTTGCCGGCGACGTTCTTGGGGTGCTTGTTCTCAGCCGCGCCCTCCATGAACTTCACCTTCTGCCGCTCCATCTCCGGGCCGTCCTTCTTACCCATCGCGCGGCGCAGCATGTCGGCCTGGCTGAGCGAGAAGCCCGCCAGCTTGTTCGAGATCTGCATGACCTGCTCTTGATAGAGCATGACGCCAAGCGTCTCGCGCAGGATCGGCTCCAGCTCCGGCAGCTCGTATTCGACGGCGCGCCGGCCCCACTTGCGCTCGATGAACTCGTCGATCATGCCGCCCTGAATCGGCCCCGGCCGATAGAGCGCATTCAACGCCGTCAGGTCTTCGACCGTGTTCGGCTTGTACCTCCGCAACACATCGCGCATGCCGCCGGATTCAAACTGGAAGATGCCGCTGGTCAGCGCGCGATGAAAGACCTGCTCGTACGTCTTCACATCGTCGAGCGGCACGGTAGCCATGTCGATCTTCTCGCCGCGCGTCTGCTTGATCAGCTTCAGCGCGTCGTCGATGACAGTCAGCGTCGTCAGGCCGAGGAAGTCCATCTTCAACAGGCCCATCTTCTCGACCGCGCCCATGTCGTAGGAGGTCACAATCGCGTCGTCCTTCGTGCGCGTGACGGGAACGAGTTCGGTCAGCGGCTTCGGCGCAATCACCACACCGGCAGCATGCACGCCCGCGCCACGAACCAGACCTTCCAGACGCAGCGCCGTGTCGATCAACTCCTTGATGCGCGGCTCCGCATCGTAAGCCTGCGCCAGCGGACCGTTCTCCTTCAGCACCTCGCCGATCGTGATGCCGATCTTGCCCTGGATCATCTTCGCGATGCGGTCGACCTCGCCATACGGCATATCGAGCGCGCGTCCGACGTCCTTGATCGCAGCCTTCGCGGCCATCGTGTTGAAGGTGATGATCTGTGCAACCTGGTCGTTGCCGTACTTGCGCCGCACATACTCGATCACCTCACCCCGGCGATTCATGCAGAAGTCGATATCGATATCGGGCATGGAGATACGTTCGGGGTTCAGGAAGCGCTCGAAGAGTAGCTCGTTCTGCAGCGGATCGACGTCCGTGATCTCCATGCAGTAGGCCACCAGCGATCCCGCCGCCGAACCACGGCCCGGACCGACCGGGATATCCTGCTCGCGCGCATAGCGGATGAAGTCCCACACGATCATGAAGTAGCCGGGGAATTTCATCGCCTTGATGCAGTCGATCTCGCGGTTCAGCCGCGCCCAGTAATCGTCCTCGGTAAACCGCAGCAGACCGCGGCTGCGCAGGTGCGCGATGTTGGTCGCAAAGCGCTTCTTCAGCCCCTCGCGGCAGACCTGCTCGAAGTACGTCTCGAGCGTCTCGCCCTCGGGCACTGGGAAGTCCGGGAATGGATTGTCGACCTTGTTCAGCTTCAGGTTGCAGCGCTCGGGAAACTGCATCGTCCGCGACAGCACCTCGGGATGATCCGGGAACATCCGGGCCATCTCGTCGGCGGTCTTGATGTAGAACTCCTGCGTGTCGAACTTGAATCGCTTCGGATCGTTCATCGACCCAGCCGTCTGCACGCACAGCAGCACCTCGTGCGCGCGGCTGTCGGCGTCCTCGATGTAGTGCGAGTCGTTGGTCGCGATCAGCGGGATGTCCAGGTCTTTTTCGAGCTTGAACATGTAGTCGATGACGGCTTTATCCGGCGCCAGCTTGTGGTCCTGAACCTCCAGAAAGAAGTTTCCCCGGCCGAACATCTCCTCGTACATGCCGGCCGTCGCCCTGGCCTTGTCGTAGTCGTTCGCCATCAGATGCTGCGAGACCTCGCCCGCCAGACAGCCGGAAAACCCGATCAGCCCCGCCGTATGCTTGGCGAGGAAGTTCTTCGAAACACGCGGCTTGCGGTAGAAACCATGCAGCGCCGCCTCGCTCGTCAGGCGGACGAGGTTGCGATAGCCCTCCTCGTTCTCGGCCAGCACCAGCATGTGGTTGTACTTGTCGCCGTTGCCCTCGGCGCGGTGATCCTCGGCCTGACAGATATAGAGCTCACACCCCAGAATGGGCTTGATGCCGCCCTTCGCCGCCGAATTGAAGAAGTGAACCGCCCCGAAGATGTTGCCGTGGTCGGTCATCGCAACCGACTTCTGCCCAATCTTGCCGACATGCTTGATCAGCTTGTCGACATCGCAGGCCCCATCCAGAAGCGAATAATCCGTGTGCAAATGCAGGTGTGTGAACTCAGCAGCCATCTTTAGAGTTTAAGCCCGCAGCCTGTGCGGAAACATATGTTGAAAAGGAGTACGAAACTCGCAAAGCAGGTCCGCCGGGAGCTCTATCGAGACGGCAGATACGAGTTCGGCCGAAACCCGAACCAGCGAATCCCCGCCACGCGCAGCGCCTCATAGGTATACCAGCCTGCCCTGCCGAGGACCGACTTATTCGACGGCCAGCCGCACGGATGCGTCCGCCACTGGAAGCCATAGCGCTCCAGAATGAGCGCCGCGCGCGGCAGGTGGCTGGCCTCGCTGATGACCTCGGCAGAGGTCCAGCCGTGCTGCTGCATGATCTCGTGGCTGTAATACACATTCTGGACCGTGTTCATGCTGCGATCTTCGATCAGCACATCCTCGACCGGAACGCCGGCGGCAACCGCGGCCTTCGCCATCACCGGGCCCTCCGGCACAGGTGTCCACGCCGCGCCGCCGCTCAGGATGATGTGACCGGCGCGCCCTGCATGGAACTCACGCACCGCCTCGTCGACGCGCGCCATCTCTCCCGGCGAGGCCGATCCGTCCTTGTTCGCCGGCACACCCAGCACGATGATCGTGTCGAAGTGCGTCGCGTCCGTATTTCGCGTCGGTACGGTCGTGTAGCTGACATACGAAGCGCCGGCCAGCAACACGAATGCGAACAGCAGCAGGCGCTTCACTCGGCGACCAGCTCCGTCGCCAGATTCACGTACAGCTCCACGCACTCCAGTAGCTCCTTCTTCGAGATCTTCTCCGCCGGCGTGTGCGCCACGTGGATCGACCCCGGTCCCAACAGGAACGGCTCGCCCCACGCCGTGAGCTTCGGAATATCTGTCGTAAACTTGGCCACCATCGTCGGCAGATTGCCGACCTTGCGCATACGCACAAACGGCAGTTCCAGCGAGAAGTCCACGTCAGCCCGATCTCCGACCGCCGCAAGGATCGCCGCCTTCGTCTCCTCCGAAGGTCCCACCAGACGGATCAACAGATGCGCCTCCGCCGCGTCGGCGATCACGTTCGGCGCGCGTCCGCCACCAATCAGCCCGACGTTCAAGGTCGACTCGCCGATCTCCGGTTCCACCGGCAGCGGCAGAGCCATCACATCGTGCAACGCGCCGATCAGCTTGTCGATCGCGGACTCGCCGAGCTCCGGATACGCCGAGTGCGCCATCCGGCCCTTGGCGTACATCTCCACCCGCAGCGCGCCTTTGGAAGCCAGGGCCAGCCGGTTATCCGTCGGCTCGCCGTTGATCAGAAAGCGCGAGCCCTTCGGGTTCAGGTTCGCCACCGCCGCCCCGGCTGAATCCCGCTCTTCACCGACCACGAACAGCAGCGCTACCTTTACGCCCGCTTCGCGCAGCCGCTCGGCGGCGGCAATCTGCGCCGCGATGATGCCCTTCGCGTCGCACGTGCCGCGTCCGTAGAGATAGTCGTCGTCTTCCGTGCAGCCGAAGTAGGGCGGAACCGTATCCATGTGGGTCGAAAGCACCACATCCGGCGTCACGCCATGCGTGCAGGCATACACGTTGAAGCGTTCGCCGTCGCCCGCTCCAGGTGTCCCTTCACGCGGCTGCGGCACCGGCATGCGCTCCACCTCGTAGCCCTCGGCTTCGAGAAACTCGTGCAGAAAGACGCCCGCAGCGCCCTCGTGGTAGGTAGTCGATTGAATGTTCACCAGCCGCCGCGTCAACTCAATCGGGTCGATTGCCATCAAGTCCTCCGAGTCTCCAGCATACCCGTTGCTCCGTCAACATTTCGAGAACGTCCTTCTATTTAGACAGGAGCCCTCAGCCCTTAGACTAAGGGCATGAGTTTTCAATCGCACGTCAAGACCGTCGACAACCTCCACGGACCCGCCGGCCGGCTCGAAGCCGTGCTCAATACCGGCCTCGACGACGCGCCCTTCGCCGCTCTCGTCTGCCATCCGCATCCGCCCAGCGGCGGCACCATGCACAACAAGGTCGTCTACCACACGATGAAAGCCTTTTCGCACTTCGGCCTGCCCGTGCTCCGCTTCAACTTTCGCGGAACCGGCCTGAGCGAGGGCTCGCACGACGAGGGCCGCGGCGAGGTCGACGATACCCGCGCGGCGCTCGACTGGCTCGAAGACACGCTCGGCCTGCCAATCCTGTTTGCGGGATTCTCCTTCGGTTCGAACATCGGCATGCGCGCCTGCTGCGGCGACCACCGCGTGAAAGGCCTCGTAGGCCTGGGTCTGCCCGTGCAGGCGGCGGGACGCAGCTACACGTACGACTTCCTCCCCGGCTGCGCCCAGCCGAAGCTCTTCCTCAGCGGCGACCACGACCAGTTCTGCCCACGCGACGTGATGGAGCAGGTCTTCGCCTCCGCCACCGAACCGAAGAGACTCGTCTGGATCGCGGAGTCCGAGCACTTCTTCCAGGGAATTCCAGGCTCCCCCACACCCAAACTCGACCAGATGCAAACGGCCCTGCGCGGCTGGCTCCAGGAGACATACGGCCTCGTCGAGCCGAAGTAGTCGCGTGTTTTGCCGGTCACCTTCTTTTTGCTTGTCACTCCCGAAGGAAATCTACTTTTCGCTCTGAGGGACGGGGAGCGCGGAGGGTCAGCGCATGAAGTTCGATCCCCGCAGTACGGAAGCGAGGCTCTCGCTCAGGATGATCCCCCATGGGAGATGCCGCCCATCGCGTGGCAGGCACTCGAAGCAGATCTTGATGGCCCGACTATCCGGCGCATGGCTGCATTCGAGAACCCGACTGGATTCGAAACGGATGCCATCCTTCCGAAGTTCATGGAAGAGACCGGAATGCGCCTGCTCACCGCGGCCGAAGCCTCGTACCGTGTCGCATATGACAAGGCGCGAGAGATACTGGATTGCCGAAAAGATCCACTTCTGGAGCTTCCGTTTCTGGAAAAAATTTGGATTGAATCCGACTACCCTGTCGAACTCAGCGCGCTTGGCATGCTCAACGAGCAGGCTTATATCGAAGGTTTTTCAGACAACATACGGCGCGTTGCGCGAGATGAACTCATCCTGTTTGTCCGAGAGTTCGAGGCCAGCCACAATCTCTGAGTGAGAGTGACGCTTAGGCTCGAACCGCTTCCCGATCCCACGCGACAGATTCTGTCGACGTTGCACGCGCGGCCAAAATCTCGCCCGTCCTCAGCCACTCCCGCACCGCACGGTTCGACACCTCCGGCATCTCCTCAAACGGAAGATGCCCGACACCCGGCAGTACGAACAGGCTCGACTGCGGCAGAAACTCCCGCAGCTTCGCGCTCGACGCAAAGCTCACCGCGCGATCCGCGTCGCCCCACACCAGCAGCACCGGGACATCGATCTGGCGCGCAAGCGACTCGTGCAGAGCCTTCATGTCCACACCCCAGCGACGCACAATCTGCAGCACATGCTCGAGCGAGCCGCGATTCAGATTCCGCGTATAGGCCTCGAGCGCACCCGCACGCACGCGGCCCGGATCGCCGTACATCCGCCCCAGGGCCGTATGGTGAACGAAGCGAGGAAGATGCGGAATCATTCGCGCCAGGCGCGAACCCATCGCCGAGCGGTAAAACCGGATCAGATGCCGGCCCGAGTCGCAGAACGGATTCGCCGGGGCAAACAGCACCAAACGCCGCACCTTCTCCGGATGCCGCGACGCCAGCATCAGCGAAACCGCCCCGCCGTGCGAGTGCCCGCAGACATCGGCATCCGCCAGCCCGACCGCGTCCATCCACTTTGCCACGTAGTCCGCCGTCGCCGCCTGGCTGGCGTCCAGCCCCAGCACCCGCTCGGACTCACCCATATTCGGCAGGTCCAGCGCATAGACGGTCGCCTCGCGCGACAACGACTCGATATTCTGTTGCCAATTACGAGCCGAACCCACCAACCCATGCAGCAGAACCAGCGCCGGTCCAGAGCCGGAACGCAGGTAGTTCAACCGCACGCCGTCCACGACGACGCACAGCTCCTTCACTCTCCGCTCGATCCTGGCCCCCATCGACATACCTTAATGTTACAGGAATGTGAATGGATTTTGTGGCGCAATCTTCAAGCAAAAATCCCCTCATTCCGCACACGAACCGCGCGCCGAATGAAGGGATTTTTTCCACAGAAAAATTTAAACCGAAGCCGCCAGAAGCTGCGAAACAGGTTGTCTGCGCTCCGAGCGAGCCTCCAGCAGATCGTGCAGCACGTCCAGCGCCTTATCGATATGCTCCGGCTCCGTGATCAGCGGACACAGAAAACGCACGACATTGCCCTGCACGACGTTCAGCATCACACCCTGCTCGAGCGCCGCCTCGGCGATCGGGCGCGCCGGAATCGTCAGCTCCAACCCCTGCAGCAGACCGTCGCCGCGCGCCTCCACGCATACCTCGAACTCCTCCACCAGGTGCGCCAGCCGCGCTGACAGATGCGCGCCGGTTGCCTTCACCCGGTCGAGCAGCTTCTCTTTCTCCATGATCGCGAGGAATTCGAGCCCCAGCCGGCAGGCGAACGGGCTGCCACCCAGCGTGCTGCCATGCTTGGCAAGTCCAAAAGAATGAAAAAGTTCATCCGTCACCAGCAGCGCGCTCAACGGCAGGCCACCGCCCAGCGGCTTGCCCAGGATCAGCACATCCGGACGCACGCCGCTCGCCTGGAAGGCGAACCAGCGGCCCGTACGGCCCAGACCGCTCTGGATCTCGTCGAAGATCAGCAGCGCGCGATGCTGGTCGGCCAGACGCCGCGCCTCGGCCAGAAACGCCGGGCTGCACACGTGCACGCCGCCCTCGCCAAGCACCGGTTCCATCAGGATCGCGCAGGTCTTCGCATTCACGGCAGCGCGCAGTTGCTCGATATTGTCGCGCTCCACAAACTCGATGCCCGGGATGCCGGGACCAAAGTCCGCGCTGTACTTCTCCTGCCCGGTCACTGACATGGAGCCGAAGGTGCGGCCGTGATACGAGCCCTTGAGCGCGACGATGCCGTGCTTCTCCCGCCCGCCAATCTGGCGCCCGTGGGTACGCGCCAGCTTCAACGCACCCTCCACCGCCTCCGACCCACCCGTCGAGAAGAAGGCGCCCGCCATGCCCGACAGCTCGCAGAGCCGCTCCGCCAGCAGGCCGGGGTTCGAATTGTGATACTGCGGCGAAAGATGCACCATCTTCGAGGCCTGATCGACCATCGCGGCCACCATCCGGGGGTGCGCGTGACCCACCGCGTTCACCCCCAGGCCGGCCATCATATCCAGATAACGGTTGCCATCTATGTCAAAAAGAAAAACACCCTCGCCGCGCTCCATCACGACGGGGAACCGTGCATACACCGGAAGAAGGCGCTGCCTGTCGCGCTCCAGTACCTCGGACGCTGCCTGACTACCTTGAATCAACATACTTAATAGTTCACAACACAGAGGCCAAACGGTCAAGTTGTGCATGGCCCGCATGGAACCAAATCGGATAAGCCATTACATGCATGTTTCATGTTGGGAATGCACAAATCTCCTCCACAACAAAAGATTATGATGGTCAGTAGACGGAACATCAGGCCCCCGTACCTTTCACGATTCTCGGTGCAATATTTTTTGGACCCTTACGTGCTCTATGTAGTCAACGGCCCGCAATGAATAACGCTCCCCAAACGCGCATCCTCGCGATCGTCCTGGCAGCAGTGACGCTTGCGGCGTGCGTTCTCGCGGGTCTTAATTTCTCGCACGAGAGCGGCTACGAGGTTCCCACCGACGGCATCCGCTGGGTGGAGGGCCCTGGCGGTCTGAGCGCCGCGCAGGTCCCGCAGGATTCGCCCGGCCAGCGCGCCGGCATCCGCAAGGGCGACACCCTGCTCGCCATCAACGACCATGACACCCCCCGGCTCGCCTCGCTGACGCGCGAGATGTTCCGCTCCGGCTCCTGGTCGCACGCGACCTACAGCATCGCCCGGCTCTCTGTCCGGCTCGACATCCCGGTGATCCTCGAGCCGACCGACCGCAGCATCAACCAGGGTCTGCGGCTCATCGCAGCCGTCTACCTCTGCATCGGTCTCTATGTTCTCTTCCGACGCTGGACGGCGCCGAAGTCGACTCACTTCTACGTCTTCTGCCTGGCGTCGTTCGTACTCTACGCCTTCAAGTTCACGGGCGAGTTCGACACCTTCGACTGGATCATCTACTGGTCGAACATCGTCGCGTTCCTGCTGCAGCCGGCGCTCTTCCTGCACTTCGCGGTGGGCTTCACGGACTCGGGCGAACCTGTCCGCACACGCAACCGCGTCCTTGGCGTGCTGCTCTACCTTCCCGGGCTCTACCTCGTCGGCCTTCAGGTGATGGCGATCCTGCGCTGGTCGGCGACCGAGACGCTCAAGCACCGGCTGGACAAGATCGCCTACGGCTACATGGCCGCGTACTACATCTGCGCCGGCGCGCTCTTCTTCATCCGCGCCTCGCGGTCGGAGTTCCCGCTGCAGCGTCAGCAGTTGAAGTGGCTGAGCCGCGGCACGCTGGTCGCGATCGTGCCCTTCACCACGCTCTATGTCGTTCCGTTTCTCTTCGACTGGGCGATCCCGGCTACCTTCGCAAACCTCGCCCACCTCTCGCTGGTCTTTTTGCCTCTGACCTTCAGTTGGGCCATCGTGCGCTACCGCATGATGGACGTCGACCTGATCTTCAAGCGCGGCGTCACCTACACGCTGGCGACCGCGGCGCTGGTCGGCATCTACTTCTCGGTCGTCGCCGTGACCGCCGAGATGGTCCATACGCGCCTGCCCAACCTGCGCGTCTGGGGTCTGCTGGCGGCGATCATCGCCACTGGCCTCATCTTCGATCCGCTCAAGCGCATGATTCAGGCGCGCGTCGACCGCGTCTTCGACCAGAAGCGCTTCGACTACCGCGAGACCCTGATCGACTTCGGCCGTTCGCTGAACTCGCAGACCGACCTCGACGCCCTGCTGGACTCCATCGTCGAGCGCCTGCCTCAGACGCTGCTGGTCACGCGCGTCGCCGTCTTCCTCGCCTCGGAGCCCGACGAAGACAGCTACCGCCGCCGCCCGCACTTCGGCCTCGCCGCCTCGCACGGACTCACCAACCTCGAAGCGCCCGAGCTGAACACGCTCGACGTCAGCTTCCTCGCCTTCGACGAGCCCGGCGCGAACAATCACATCTTCCTCGAAAACCCGCAGCAGGTGCTGCGCCTGCCGGAGGCACAGCGCCAGAGCGCCGGACGTCTCGATCTGAACTACTATCTTCCCTGTCGGGTCGCCAACCGCGCCGGACGCGGCGCCCGCACGGTCGCGGTCATCGGTCTCGGTCGCACCGGCGACGGAGACTTCCTCTCGAGCGAGGACATGGAGCTGCTCGAATCGCTCGCCGGCTACATCGGCATCGCGATCCAGAACGCGCAGCTCTATCGTCGCCTGGAGCAGAAGATCACCGACTTCGAGAAGTTGAAGGACTTCCACGAGAACATCGTCGAGTCGATCAACATCGGCATCTTCGCCGTCGACCTCGACGACCGGGTCGAAAGCTGGAACGCGCAGATGGAGGTCATGTACGCGCGCTCGCGCGGCGAGGTGCTGCGCCGGCCGCTCTCCGAGATCTTCCCCGCCGACTTCGTCCAGCGCTTCGAGGCGGCCTGCGGGCGCGACTCCGACGGAGGCAACACCGGCACGCATAACCTCTATAAATTCCGCCTTGTCCTGCCTACCGGCGACACCCGCATCGCCAACATCGCCATCGCGCCGCTGCTCTCGAAGACCTTCGAGACCGTCGGACGCATCATTCTGGTCGACGACATCACAGACCGCATCGAACTCGAGACGCAGCTCACGCAATCGGAAAAGCTATCGTCCATCGGCCTGCTCGCCGCCGGCGTCGCGCACGAGGTCAACACCCCGCTGGCCGTGATCTCCAGCTACACCCAGATGCTGACCAAGCAGTTGCGCGACGACACCCGGCTGACACCGGTGCTCGAAAAGATCACCCAGCAGACCTTCCGCGCGTCCGAGATCGTCAACGGCCTGCTGAACTTCTCGCGGACCAGCGGCGCGGAGTTCACGTCGATCGATCTGAACCCGCTGCTGCACGACTCCGCCATCCTGCTCGACCACCAGCTCAAGACCGCGCAGATTCGCGTCGACATGCACCTCGAACCGAACCTTCCGCGCGTCCACGGCAACCAGGGCAAGCTGCAGCAGGTGCTGCTGAACCTGCTGCTGAACGCCAAGGACGCCATGCAGGGCGTGCAAAATGCAACCCTCACCATCCGCACCGAAAGCACGGACAAGCAGGTCGTCATCCTGATTCAGGACTCCGGATCCGGCATCGAGCGCGAGCACCTGCACCGCATCTACGACCCGTTCTTCACCACCAAAACCAACCCGCAGGCGGGCCAACACAAGGGCACCGGCCTCGGCCTCGCCGTCACCTATGGCATCCTGCAGGAACACGGCGGCAAGATCCAGGTCGACTCCGAGGTCGGCGTCGGCACGACCTTCCGGCTGGAGTTCCCCGCCGTGGCGGTCGCGACCCCGGTCGGCGCGCCATAGATTTCTCCGTGATAGAAACACTTTCCCGTTGTCGGCAGTCTTACACAGTGCCTTCCTTTAACCTCAGATTCACATGACGGAACCATCCGCTTAGAATCCACGTAGGAAACAATATGTCCGCCGCCGTCGCGCCCGCTCTCGTCTCGCCATCCACTGCAAACCCGGTTGCGCGCCTGCTCATCATCGACGACGAGGAGGCCATCCGCGAGTCGCTTGAAACCCTGCTGACCCTGGAGGGCTTCGAGGTCACGCTCGCGCCCGAAGGCCGGACCGGCCTCGAGCTGCTCTCGCGCAACATCTACGATCTGCTGCTGCTCGACCTCGCGCTGCCCGGCGAGAGCGGCATCGACCTGCTGCCGCGCATCGTCGCCATGCAGCCGCAGCTTCCGGTCATCATGATCACCGCCTTCGGCACGGTCGGCAACGTGGTCGATGCGATCCGCGCCGGCGCCGAAAACTTCGTCCAGAAGCCGTGGGACAACGAGAAGCTGCTCGCCGACATCCGCTCCGCCATCGCGCGGCACAAGGCGGAGTCCGAGGTCATCCACCTCAAGCGCGCGCTCAAGCAGCGCTACAACTTCGAAAACATCGTCGGCAAGTCCGAGCCCATGCTGCGGCTCTTCGACATCGTCGCGCAGGTCGCGCCCAGCCGTTCGACTGTGCTGATCCAGGGCGAGTCCGGAACCGGCAAGGAGCTGATTGCCAAGGCGATCCACCAGAACTCCCCGCGCCGCGACAAGCCCTTCGTCCCGGTCAACACCGGCGCCATCCCGTCCGACCTGCTCGAATCGACGCTCTTCGGCCATGTCAAAGGAGCCTTCACCTCCGCCGGCAGCGCGCGCAAAGGCCTCTTCGAGGCAGCCAACGGCGGCACGCTCTTCCTCGACGAGATCGGCACCATGGGCATGGACATGCAGGCAAAAATCCTGCGTGTTTTGCAGGATCGCCGCTTCATGAACGTCGGCGGCAATCAGGAGATTCAGGTGGACGTCCGCATCGTCGCCGCCACCAACGTCAACCTGCAGCAGGCCGTGCGCGATGGGCGCTTTCGCGAAGACCTCTTCTACCGGCTGAACGTCATCTGCCTCGAACTGCCCGCCCTGCGCTCCCGTCGCGAGGACATCCCCCTGCTCGCCCAGCACTTCCTCAAGGTCTACGCGGAAGAGAACGGCACGGAGCCGCCGACGCTCTCGCACGAGGCGCTGCGCATCCTGATGGATCACGAGTGGCCGGGCAACGTCCGCGAACTTGAAAACGCCATGGAGCGCGGCGTCGTGCTCGCCACCGGGCCGACCATTACGCCGGACCTGCTGCCCTCGCAGTTGAACGGCTCGAGCTACACCGCGGCCCTGCTCGACCACCGGCCCGACGCCTCGCTCTTCGACGTGATGGAAGAGATCGAGCGGCGCATCATCGCCGATCGCCTGGAGCGTTGTCACTGGAACCAGACCGAGGCGGCCGAGTACTTCAAGATCCCCCTCAGCACCCTGAACCAGAAGATCAAGCGCCTGAACGTCGAGATCCGCAAACGCCCGCGCGACTGATCTGAGCCGGCAACCTCAAATGAGCCGGCGCCTCAATGAGCATGTAACGCTCAAAAGCGTGTCATCCTGAGCGAAGCGAAGGATCTGCTTTAGCTTTGGCCTTTGCTTTTGCCTGTTCTTGCTGCGGGCGACCAAGCAATCCGCCCTACGGCTGAATCACGATCTTCATCGAATCCGCCACGGGATGCGACGCCAGGTCGATCCCGGCCACCGCATCCTCCAGCGTGAAGCGGTGCGAGATCAGCTTCGTCAGGTCGAGCGAGCCGTCGCGATACCCGGCAAACACCAGGTCGATCCCCTCCTGCTGGATCGCCACCGACGCCGAGTACGAACCCATCAGCGTCTTCTCGTCCATGCAGACCGCCGCCGGATCGAATGCCGCCGTGCCGTGCTGCGTGCTGGCGAAGAGCATCACGCGTCCGCCGGGACGAATCGCCTCCATCGCCGTCGCAATCAGGGCATCCGCGCCGACCGCAACCAGCGCCACATCCGCGCCGCGTCCCTCGGTCGCAGCCTTCGCCGCGCCGACGACATCGCCGCGAGCGTCGATCGGGTGATGCAGACCATACTGCGCCGCCACGGCATGCCGCTCAGGATACAGATCGCTCGTCAACACCGCCGCTCCGGTACGCCGGGCCAGCGCCGCCAGCAGAATACCGATGCTCCCCTGCCCGATCACCAGCACCGTGTCATCTGATGCGAGGTTCAGCATTTTGACGGCCTTGAAACACGTATTTACCGGTTCAATAAACGCCGCCTGCTCGAACGGAATATCCTCCGGCACCTTCACCAGACCGCCTGCTTCGACAATCCAGTCCATCACCCGGATGTACTCCGCAAAGCCGCCACCCGAGGCGGCAAATCCCGCCGTCGTCCCGACCTTCTTGTAGGTCTCGCACTGTGCAAAGGTCTGCTTGCGGCAGTAAAAGCACACACCGCATGGGATATGGTGGAAGGCCATCACTCGCTCGCCGGCGGCAAACCGCGTCACGCCCTCGCCCACGGCGACGATCGTTCCGGCCATCTCATGTCCGAAGACACGCGGCGCGGAGTGCGATCCGGTGTGAATCTTCTTCAGGTCCGTCCCGCAGATGCCACAGGTGTGGATCTTGACCAGCACCTCGCCCGGGCCGATCTCCGGCACCGGCACGGTCTCGACGACCACCTCATTCACAGCGCGGTACACAGCCGCACGCATCGTTGCCGGAATCTCCACCTCTGCCATCCTCGTCATCCTCGCCACAGAGCCGTCGCCCTTTGTTTGCCATTCCCGAACGGAGTCTGCTTTTGCTTTTCTTATTT
Source organism: Granulicella rosea (assembly GCF_900188085.1). Taxonomy (GTDB): domain Bacteria; phylum Acidobacteriota; class Terriglobia; order Terriglobales; family Acidobacteriaceae; genus Edaphobacter; species Edaphobacter rosea. The sequence goes on along the minus strand of NZ_FZOU01000003.1, from coordinate 529,598 downwards.
GTCATCCTCGAAGAGGATCTGCTTCTGTCTTCCCGATGACGCCCGTCCGGTTCACCGCCGCAAAGTCCTTCTCCACCAGAAACGCCTCAATCGTCCGAGCCAGCTCCTTCGCCGCCTTCGGACCCCGGCTCCCCATCTCGATCAACGCACCCCAGAACTGAGGCCGCACCGCAACGTGCGCGAGGAACCGCGGCAGCATGAGCTGCCCATCCGCGCCGATAAATGGATTGATATCCGGCAGCTCCGCCCCCGCGCCATCCGAAACGGCCTTGAAGCAACACATGGGAATTCCACGCATCTGCGCCAGCCGGGCAATCGCCGCAGCCTCCATATCGACAAGAACGGCGCCGTAGCTCTCACGCAGACGCCGCTTCTCCGCCGCATCCGCCACCCGCGCCGCCGTGACGACCCGCAACCGGCGCTCACCCTCCGTCAGCAGAAAGCGCTCGCCCGTCTGCGCATCGACGATCTCCGACATCACATGCGAAAGATTCTCCTCGCCGGTCAGAGCACCCGCCCAGCCAACCGACAGCACCAGATCCAACGGCCCGTCTGCCTCCGCCGCAGCAAAGGCACGAAGCGCAGCAGCCGACCCCATCCCCCCGCAGACTGCCAGGATCTCGTCAGGCCCGCCCGGTCGCCGCCACATCGACACGCCCTTCGCCATTCCCTTCACCCGGCCCCAGCCACGCACCAGCGGCTTAAGTTCGTCGGGCAGCGCCGCGATAATCCCAATCTTCATGGCTTCGGCGCGTACCCATGCGCCACAAACCAGTCCACCGCCGCCCGCATCGCCGGATACACCGGCATCACTTTGAACCCGAGCTCGCGCTCCGCCTTCGCCGAGCTGGCGAACATCATCTTGCGCCCCATCCGCACCGCTTCCACCGTCGCGCGCGGCTCCTTGCCCCGCAGCTTGCCGGTAAAGTTTTCATCGAAGAACGCAAACGCCATCGCGACCGCGTGCGGCACCTTCATCGTCGGCGAAGGCAGCCCGGTCATCGCCGAAAGCCGGTCGAGAATCTGCTTCAGCGTCAGGTTTTCGCCGCCCAGAATATACCGCTCACCCGGCGTACCATGGTCGAGCGCCACCACATGCATCCGCGCCACCTCGGCCACATCGACCAGGTTCAGCCCGGTGTCCACATAGGCCGGAAAGTTCTTGTTCAGGAAATCAACGATGATCCGCCCCGTCGGCGTTGGCTTGGCGTCGTTCGCGCCGATCGGCGTCGTCGGGTTCAGGATCACGACGTGCTGCCCGGCCTTTGCCGCCGCGATCGCCTCCTGCTCCGCCAGATACTTCGAGCGCTTGTAGTGACCGATCATGTCCTTGATCGAGACAGGCGTCTGCTCGTCGACGATCGTCCCATCCATCTTGAATCCCATGGTCGCAACCGACGAGGTGTAGACCACCTTCGGCACACCAAGCTCCCGCGCCAGCCGCAGCAGCTCGCGCGTGCCGCCGACGTTCGAGGCCATCATCTCTTCCGGATCGCGCACCCACAGCCGGTAATCCGCCGCCACATGGACCAGCGCATCGCAGCCCACAAGCGCCGGCCGCAGCGCCTCCGCCTTGCGCAGATCGCCGACTACCGTCTCCGCGCCGCGAAGCCCTTCCAGTGAGGAAAGATTGCTGGTCGAACGCGTCAACAGACGCAAATCCGCGCCCTGAGCAGCATAGGCCCGAGCCACATGACTGCCGACAAATCCGGTTGCACCGGTAAGAAAAACACGCATGGGAAGCTATCTTATTCCAGTTAGTCCAGCTTCTCCGGCTCGATCTGAATATTCTTCTCGCCCGCAGCCTTCTTCTCCCAGTACTTCTTCACCCAGGCCTCGAAGGTCTTGCCCGCAGCCGTATCCCGGCCCGTAAAGGCAAGCGCGGCGATATCCGAATAGGCGATATTGAGCTTCGGCGACCCGTTCGAAGGCATCACGCGCACCAGCGAGTTCTCGAGCGTCGAACCGGTGCGCCGGTCGAAGAGATAACCCTCCACCTGCGACCCGTCCTTGCGAGTGATCGTGATGTCACCGCGATAGTCGAAGGCCTTTTCGAGAGCCTCGCGCACCTCGGCGTCGGTCGCCAGTGTCGGCACCCAGCCCTGCAGCGCCTCGCGCTCGCGCCCGGCCATTACTTCGATTTCGTCCGCGCTCTGGTGCGCCAACTGCTCGATCTTCGCGTGTTCCTGCTGTAACGTGGACATCTTTAGTCTCCCGAGACTTCCTGCAGCTCAGCCGCGGTCTTCACCGGCGATGCAATCTGCACCAGCGGCGCATGCGTTGCCTTCGGCCACTCGTTCAGCAGCTTCATCGCATGCGCATCCTCATACGTCGAGGGGAACATGTACTTCTTCGCCGTGACCAGGAAGCCCTTCAGCGAGCCGAAGTTGTAATCCACCGCCGAGGCCTCGTGACCCGAGTGAACCATGCAGTTCGCGCAGCGCGGATTGCCGCTCTTCGCGCCGTAATTCTCCCACTCCGTCGTGTCGAGCAGCTCCTGGAAGGTGTCGGCATAGCCGTCCTGCAGCAGGTAGCACGGCTTCTGCCAGCCGAAGATCGAAAACGTCGGCATGCCCCACGGCGTGCATTCGAAGTCCCGCTTGCCCATCAGGAACTCGCTGAACAGAGGATGCGTGTTGAACTCCCAGCTCTTCTTCCGGTTCGAAAGAATGGCCTGGAAGAGCCGGCGCGAGCGCGCCTTGCCCAGGAAGTGCGTCTGGTCGGGCGCCTTCTCGTACGTGTAGCCGGGCGAGACCATCATGCTCTCGACGCCCGCGGCCATCAACTCGTCGAAGTGCGCGCGAACCGAGTTCGGATCGGCGCCGTCGAAGAGCGTCGTGTTCGTCGTCACGCGAAAGCCCGCGGCAACAGCGGCGCGCACGCCTTCCATCGCGATATCGTGTCCGCCCTCGCGGCAGACCGCGAAATCGTGGTGTTCCTTCTGCCCGTCCAGATGCACCGAGAAAGAAAGATACTTGCTCGGCTTGAACAGGTGCAGCTTCTCCTTCAACAGCAGTGCGTTCGTGCACATGTAGACGTACTTCTTGCGCGCGACCAGGCCGGCGACGATCTCGGGCATCTGGGGGTGCAGCAGCGGTTCGCCGCCAGGAATCGACACCATCGGCGTACCGCACTCTTCGACCGCGCGGAAGCAGTCCTCGGGGCTCAGCTCCGCCTTCAGGATGTGCGCCGGATACTGGATCTTCCCGCAGCCCGCGCACGCCAGATTGCAGCGAAAGAGCGGCTCGAGCATCAACACCAGCGGATACCGCTTGCGCCCCGCCAGCTTCTGCTTCAACACGTACGTTGCAACCGTCCAGGCCTGCGAAATGGGAACCATAATCGAAATCCTCCGAAAGCGCTCAGCAGTTCAACTAACCACTCACCACTTAAAACTGTTCTTACTCGCTCTTGCCCATCGCCCGGCTGTAGGTTGTCAGAGCCAGCAAGGGAAAATACTGCTTATACAAGTGATATCCCAGGTAAAAGACGCGCGGGAAGCCCGTTCCGGTGTAGTAGCTCTCGCCGTTGCGTCCGGGGACAAGCTCATCCCAGCTTCCATCCTCGTGCTGCCGCTCGACCAGCCAACGGACACCCTTAGCGACTGAGTCCGACCGTGTATCACCCGCAGCCAGCAACCCCAGCAGCGCCCATGCGGTTTGCGAAGGCGTGCTAGGACCGACGCCGCGCTGGTTCGGATCGTCGTAGGTTCCGCACGTCTCGCCCCAGCCGCCGTCGGCGTTCTGCACCATGCGAATCCACTCGGCGGCATTCTGAATCGCAGGCTCGTGGTTCCAGAAGCCCATCGCCTCCAGGCCGCGCAGCACCAGGAACGTTCCGTAAAGATAGTTGACGCCCCAGCGGCCAAACCAGCTCCCATCCGGCTCCTGCTCTTTCAGGATGAACTGGATCGCCTTTTCGACTCGCGCGTCCTTGCGGGTGTAGCCGTACTGCGCCAGCATCTCCAGGATTCGGCCCGTGATGTCGACCGTCGGCGGATCGATCATCGCGTTATGGTCGGCGAACGGGATCGACTCGAAGATCTTCTTCGTGTTGTCCTTATCGAACGAGGCCCAGCCTCCGTTCCGGCACTGCATCGCGAAGACCCACTCGATCGCCCGCTGCGAAACCTCATGCTGATAACGCTCGCGCGGATTGTCGACCGCCTTCAGCGCCAGCAGCACCTCGCCCGTATCGTCCACGTCCGGCTGGTGATCGTTGTTGAAGAAGAAGCACCAGCAGCTCGCCTCGACGTTCTTGACGTTGTGCGACCAGTCGCCCTTGTAGCGAATCTCCTTCGACAGCAGCCAGTCGGCAGCCTTCACCAGACGCGGATCGGTGCGCGAAAGCCCAGCCTCGCCCAGCGTCGAAAGCACCTGCGCCGTATCCCACACCGGCGAAAAACATGGTTGCATACGGAAGGTTGGCGTCGGATAGTCGGGCGTGCCGTTCGGACAGTCGATGCCCAGCTTCTCGAACTCGTCCATCGCGCGGATGACCTGCGGATCGTCCTTGGAGTACCCAAGATAGACCAGCGCGACGATCGCGTTCAGCATCGCCGGATAGATGGCGCCAAGACCGTCCGAACGCTCGAAGTGGTCCAGCATCCACTGCTCGGCTTTCTTCAGCGCCTTCTTGCGCAGCGGACGAATATGGACCCGCTCCGCCCAGTGCGCGACGCGGTCCGTGAAAAGAAAGAAGTTACGCCACGAGATCGGGTGCTTTCGATCCCAGCGCAGATGCAGATCGGAGTTTTCCCGGCCACCGACGAAGAGTTCTTCGATCGACTGCTCGGGCAACAGCTTCCGGAACGGCTTCTTCGCGTAGATGATCGACAGCGGCACTAGAATGGCGCGCGACCATGCACTAATCTCATAGATATTGAAGTAGAACCAGTCCGGAAAGAGGATGATCTCCGGCGGAACCGCAGGCACGGCGTCGTAGTCGTACTGCCCCATCGCGCACAGATAAATCTTGGTGAAGGTGTTGCACTCCACCACGCCGCCATTCGCCAGCACCCACTGCCGCGCCTTCACCAACACCGGATGATTTGCCGACCAGCCCATCAACTTCAGCGCCAGATACGACTTCACACCGTAGTTGATATTCGACGGGCCGCCGGGATAGTGACCCCAGCCGCCATCCTCGTTCTGATGGCGCAGGATCTCGTTGATCGCCCGCTCCATCTTGCCCGGATCGCCCGTGCCCAGCAGCACATGCATGAAGATATAGTCGGCTTCGAGCATGACGTCGGCTTCCAGCTCGCCGCACCAGTATCCGTCGGCATGCTGCTGACCCATCAGCCAGTCGGTCGCGCGCTTTACGGCGCCGGCGACATGATCAAGCCCCAGGTCCATGCGGCCGAAGCGTGGCTGCGAAGACCCTGCTGCCTTATTCGAATTGATTGGAACTGCACTCATCGAAGGAGAACTCTCTGAAATCGGCCCAGCAATAGACGGAACTCCTAAACTAGAGCGACGCAGGCGGAGCGGGCTTGATGGCCTGCACAATCTCTGGAGGCAGACCGAAACGCACATTCTCCGGCATAACCTCGACCTCATCGACGTCGCCATACCCGCGCGACTGCAGATAGAGCACCACGTCCTTCACCAGAACCTCGGGCGCCGAAGCGCCTGCGGTCACAGCAACCGTATCGACGCCCTCCAGCCATTCGGGCTGGATCGCATCCGCCGAATCGATCAGGTAAGAATTCGTATCGAGATTCTTCGAAACCTCCACCAGACGGTTCGAGTTCGAGCTGTTCTTCGAGCCGACGACCAGCACCAGATCTGCGCCATGTGCCACATTCTTCACGGCTACCTGACGATTCTCGGTCGCATAGCAGATGTCCTGCGCATGCGGCCCAACGATGTTCGGGAACTTCGCCTTCAGCGCCTCGATCATGTAGCGCGCCTCGTCGAGCGAGAGCGTCGTCTGCGTCAGGTAGGCGACCTTGTCCGGATTCGGAACCACCAGCGCGTCGACCTCTTCCAACGTCGAGACCACCTGAGTGACATCCGGCGCCTCGCCCTGCGTGCCTTCGACCTCTTCGTGGTCGCGATGGCCCACCAGCACGAGCGAGTAGCCCTGCTTGGCGAACTTGATTGCCTCTACGTGAACCTTGGTCACCAGCGGACAGGTCGCGTCGACCACCTTCAGGCCGCGCTCCTTGGCTGCCTCGCGAACGGCCGGGGAGACGCCGTGCGCCGAGTAGATGACGCGCGCGCCCTCGGGCACCTCGTCCAACTCGTTGACGAAGATCGCGCCTTTTTTGGCCAGATCCGTCACCACGTAGCTGTTATGCACAATCTCCTTACGCACATAGATCGGCGCCCCAAATGCCTCCAGCGCGATCTGCACGATGTCGATCGCGCGTACGACGCCGGCGCAAAAGCCGCGGGGTTTCAGGAGAAGTACACGTTTGTGCGTCGGTGTGGCGACGCCCGTTTCACTGCCGATTTGGTCGAGGGTAGATGCGGTCACGTTCTCCAGTATACCGCTTCCCGCCCGTTGAGCACCATATTTGCCCCGATATCGGTGCAAAATGGAGGCTCGGAGACGGAAAAAGCGACCGATGGGAAAAGGATTCACCCTTCGGTCGCTTTTCTTTGGACTTCCGACGAACGCTACGGCCAGGTTAAATCGCGCTAGAGCTTGTCCGCGCATCCCTCGTGACCACAGTCGCAGGTCAGCGTCGTGGTGCCCGCCGAGTCTTCACAATAGGTCGAGCAATACTTCGAATCGGACTTCGCCGGACAGGTACAGCCAACATGGGCGCACTTCTTATCGGTCGACATCGGGAACTCCTGAAGGAATGAGTTGCTTTCACCAGCTATGATTCACCTCGAATAAAAAAGGTTGCATCACCGGCTCGACTCCATCAGATTTTGCGCATGGCGGATGCTGGTTTCGGTCAGCTTCGCGCCGCTCAGCATGCGGGCGATCTCCTGCACCCGCTCGGAATCGTCCATTCGACGGACATCGGTCTGGGTGCGCCCGTTGGCCTGCGTCTTCTCGATCAGGAAGTGCTGATCGCCAAAGGCTGCAATCTGCGGCAGATGCGTGATGCACAGCACCTGCTGAGTCTTCGAGAGCGTCTTCAGCTTCTGCCCCACCGCCTCCGCCGCCCGGCCGCCGATGCCGATGTCGATCTCGTCGAACACAAGAGTCCTGGGCAAAGCGGCCCGCTTCTTCCCTGCCCGCATCGCAACCTGCTCCTCCACCGTCACCTTCAGGGCCAGCATCACGCGCGACATCTCGCCGCCCGAGGCGATCTCGTCCAGCGGCTTCAACGGCTCGCCGGCGTTGGTCGCGATCAGGCAGCCGATCTCGTCCCAGCCATGCGCCGCCCAGTGCTCGGAGTCGCGGCGCGGCTTCACCTCGACCGTAAACTTCACCGACATCGCCAGATCGTTGATCTGCCTTTCGGCCAGCTTCGAGAGCCGCTTCGCCGCCTCCGCCCGCGCCTCGGTCAGCTCGCCGGCGACCTTGCAGTAGTCCGCCGCCTGTTCTTTTTCAAGCGCTCGAAGCTCCGCCAGCAGCGCGTCCCGATTCTCCACCTCGGCCAGCTTCCGCGTGGAGTCCGCGCCAAAGGCGATCACCTCCGCCAGCGTCTTGCCATACTTGCGCTTCAGCCGGTCGAGCTGCGCCAGCCGGTCCTCGATCTCTTCCAGCCGCTCCGGCCCAGCCTGCACATTTTCGGCGAAGTCGCGCACCGTGGCGCTCACGTCCTCGACCGTCGCCTTGGCCGCGGCCAGCGACTGCGCCGGCTCGACGAAGCGCGCATCGTACCGCGCCAGCTCCTCGACGAACTTCAACGCCGCGCCCAGAGTCGTCTCGGTCGCATGTTCGGACTCATACAGCAGATCGTGCGCGTTCATCGCCGCGGTATACAGCTTCTCGGCGTTCGCCAGCACGCGCTTTTCGGCCTCGAGCTGGGCGTCCTCGTCCTCGCCCACGATGGCTGCGTCATCGATCTCGCGGCTCTGGAAACGCCACAGGTCGGCCATGCGCAGACGGTCCTGCTCATCGGTCTGCATGGCTTCAAGGCGCTCCGTCGTCGCGGCCCACAAAGCGTACGCCGCCGCGACCGCATCGGTCGAGACGCCGCCGAAGCGGTCCAGCAGAATTCTCTGCTGCATGGCGTCGAAGGAGCCCAGCGTCTCGCCCTGCGCGTGGACCAGCGCCAGCTCCGGCGCCAGCAGCCGCAGCACGCCCACGGTCGCGGCCTGGTTGTTGATGAAGACGCGCCCCTTGCCGGTTGCCAGAATCTCGCGCCGCAGCAGAATCTGCTCCTCCGAATCCGAGTCGATGCCGTTCTCCTCCAGCACCGTCCGCGCACCGGGCGTCATCTCGAAGGCGCACGCGACCACCGCCTTCTCCGCGCCATGCCGCACAAAATCGGCCGACGCCTTGCCGCCCAGCAGCAACACCAGCGCGTCGATCAGGATGGATTTACCCGCGCCCGTCTCGCCCGTCAAAAGGTTCAAGCCGGTTCCGAACGCGGCCGAAGCCCGATCGATCACCGCATAGTTCTCCGCCCGCAACTCCAGCAGCATGTCCGCTTCGCCTCTCGTTCGCTTTCGCGAAGCATAGCACGAGCCGGTTACGAAGCTCGAATGTTCAATACTGCTCGGCTACCTGCCAGATCCGCAGATACCGCGTCCCATCGTACCGGTACAGGATTCGCGATCCTTCGCAGCATGAGCTTTTGTCCCGGACAAGTATGTCGTGAGCGCCATGATGTGCCGCCCGCAGGAACTGGAAGTCCCAGCCCGCCGTCGCTAACAGCTTCTTGCCCGAATCGACGTCGTAAATCAGCATCGAGCAAACACCAGTGGCGCCGCAGGCATCGCCACCGGCCCAGACCCGAATCAGATGTCTCTTTCGCCCAGGCTGTACAACGGCGAACGGCAGGACCATCGTATTCTCTTCGGCCGAAGCCGCATCATCCAATGCCCAGAGATCACGCAGGATGCGATCGGTCATTCTCTTTCCTAGCCGCGCGCGCTGGAGAGAACGTCCAGTCGTCCACCTTGGGTCCGATCGGTCGAGCAGGCGAGGAAGAGCCGGACTCTCAAGGGATTGCGTTGCCGGTTCAGCCAGGTGGTCCGGTGAAATGATAATGCCACCAGCCGAAGCGCTCTGTTCAGCTAACAGTAAGGTGATCAGGAGTATTCCGCGCACGATGCACCTTACACGCAACTGGCTCATACAGGTGGATTTGCCCGCGCCCATCTCGCCCGTCAAAAGGTTCAAGCCGGTTCCGAACGCGGCCGAGGCCCGATCCATCACCGCATAGTTCTCCGCTCGCAACTCCAGCAGCATGTCCGCTTCGCCTCTCGTTCGCTTTCGCGAAGCATAGCACGAGCCGGTTACGAAGCTCGAATCGGTCAGCGATGATCGGACGTCGTCCGACTCAGCCGGTAGCGGCTTCCGTCATAACGGTAGAACACGGTCGACCCATTGCAGCATCCGTCTTTGTGACGAACCATCACATCGCGCGCGCCCGCGTGCATCGTCGGCAAAAACTGAAAATCCCAGCCGTCTTCCTGCAACAGTTTCTGACCGGAAGCCGCATCGTAGATGAGCATGGGACAAACTCCACTCCCGCACAAACCGCCCCACACCCGGATGAGACGCCTCGGATGGCTCGCATCGCCCACCGTAAACGGCAGCACCGTCGTGTACTTTTCCGCGGCAAGCACCTCCCTTTCGAGGTCCGGGGTTGCTCCGACATCGCGCAGAATCTTTTCCTTCATGCGTTTGCCGAGACGCGCATCCTGGAGAGAACGTCCGGGCGGCATCCAACGCGTGTACGGCGCATTAGCCGATTGAGTGGCCGATGCAACCGAACTGCTCGGCGACTCGCTAAGCAGCCTGGCCGGTACGCCATGCACCGCACAAAGCAAGGCGATCAGGAGCAACCCGCGCTCAACCGAACTCGCATTCGACTGTCTCATACCGGAAATCTAGATCTGCACGGATGCGGGGTCAAGCGGTCTTTTCGAACGCTACAATCCGCAATCCGTCTCTTTCCTGAATCGCATCTATTGATACATCAGCTTCAATGGCTCACCGGTCGAAGTCTGAACCCTATAATTGTCTTGATTACCAGAGGTCCATCCGCCGAATGACACTTGCCACGCTTGCAACCATGCTCCTCCAGGTCGATCCCACGGCCGACCCCGCCGCAGCCGCTCCCGTAGCCGCGCACTCCTCCGCGCTCGGCGAGATGATCCACAACTCCGGCCCGGTCGCCTTCACCGTGCTCATTCTCCTTGCGGCCATGAGCGTCTTTTCGATCACCATCATCATCGCGAAGTGGCGCAGCTTCTCGGCCGCCAAGGCGCAGAGCGCCCGCTTCCTGCGCGCCTTCCGCAAGTCGGGCAGACTGTCGGAGATCGCGGCGGTTGCAGAACAGTTCAAGCCCAGCCCGCTGGTCGCCGTCTTCACCGAGATCAACGACGAGTACCACCGTCAGACCCAGGGACGCGGCCTTCCGCGCAATCCCGTAGGGCTCGAGCGCGCCGCGGCCACCGCATCCAGCGAAGCCCTGACCATCATGGAGCGCCGCATCACCTGGCTCGCCACCATCGCCAACATCGCGCCCTTCATCGGCCTCTTCGGCACGGTCATGGGCATCATCGACGCCTTCCACGGCCTCGGCACCGCAGGCGGCGCGACGCTGCGCGCGGTCGCACCGGGTATCTCGGAGGCGCTCATCACCACCGCCGCCGGCATCGTCGTGGCTATCCCGGCGGTCGTCGGCTACAACCAGCTCACCTCGCAGCTTCGCGACTTCGGCGCGCGCATCGACGACTTCGGCCGCGAACTTCTGAACGCCATCGAGAACGCCGCCGCCATCACCCCGGTCGCGCCCACTCCCGTTGCCCCCGAAGAGCCCCGCCGGAGGAGCTTCTAGCCATGGCCTTCTCCGCCCGCGGGTCGAACGGCTCGCGCCACACCCAGACCGCGATGTCCGACATCAACATTACGCCGCTGGTCGACGTGGTGCTGGTGCTGCTGCTCATCTTCATGATCTCGGCGCCGGTGCTGCAATCGGGCATCGAGGTGGCGATCCCGCACACGCGTTCGACCGAGACCCTGACCGAAGAGCGCATGGTCGTCACGATCGACAAGGACCAGAACGTATACCTGCAGGACAAGCCGGTGAACATCAACGACCTCACCGGACGTCTGACCAGCGCGAAGCTCGAACCCACCAAGCGCATCGTCTACGTACGCGCGGACGAGCGGGTCCAGTTCGGCGCCTTCGCCTCGGTCATGGAGGCGGTCAAGCGCGCCGGCATCACCAACATCAGCATCGTCACCCAGCCCTATAAACAGTAGCCATGCCGACCCTGACCCTCAAGACGCGCAGCCCCAAGGAAGAGGAGAGCCTCGGCTCGAGCTTTGCCGGCGCGCTTGTGCTGCATGCCGCGATTCTGGGTTCGATCCTCGGATGGTCGCTGCTGTCTCATCACGATCAGCACTGGGGCGACAACGCCTCGCAGGCCGGCGCCGTGCAGGCCCAGATGGTCGAGGCGCTGCCTCTGCCCCCGAAGGTCAAGCCGGTGCAGGATCAGGTGCTTGCCTCCGACACCCCAAGCGTCGCCCCGCCCAAGCCGGAGCCGAAGACCGAGCCGCCACCCAAGCCAAATGAAGTCCTGATCCCCGACAAGGTGAAGCCGCAGAAGCCCCTGCCCAAGGCCGAGAAGCCCCCCGCGCCCGAACCGCCCAAGCACGTTCAGCCGCCACCGCCGCCGACACCCAAGGCCACCAGCGGCGACAGCTCCGGCATGCGCATCGCACAGGTCACCCAGCAGACCAAGAGCGGCACATCCACCGTCAACGTGCAGGAACGCAGCTTCGGCGACCGCTTCCCCTATTACGTGCAGGCGGTCGGCGGCAAGATCAACCGGAACTGGATCCAGCAGGAGGCCGACTCCCGCGCCTCGCTGGGCAAGAAGGTCTCGATCAGCTTCATCATCAACGCGGACGGCTCCGTGCGCGACGTGGCCGTCGCCTCGCGCAGCGGTTCGCCCACGCTCGACCTCTCGGCCGTCCGTGCCCTGCAGCGCATCGACACCTTCGGCCCCCTGCCGCAGCCCGGCCTCGACCACGTCACGGTCGAGTACACCTTCATCCCGCAGTAGTCTTCGTTTTACTTGTTTGTCATTCCCGCAGGGAATCTGCTTTTGCCTTTCTCCTCTCCACCAGACACCCAAACAGGAGAATCACCCCAATTATCCTCAACCTCGAAACAAGCAAACACCCCCACTCGCCGTCTTTGCGTCTACCATAGAGAGGAATGGTAGACATGTCCCGAAAGACTGCTCTTCTCCGCGCGATGGTAACCGGTTTCGTCGCGCTGGCCGTCATCTGCCTTACGCCCGCTGCACGGGCTCAGGACTTCACCGGAACCATCGTCGGCAGCGGCAGCCAGATCCGGATCGCGGTCGCCGACTTCAAGCCCGGCTCCGGCGACGCCGGCAGTCTCAAGCGCGCCTTCGACACCACCCTCTACTCCGACCTTGGCAACGCCGGCATCTTCGACCTCGTCTCGAAGAGCCTCGCCCCAACCTCGACTCCCGGGGTACCGGCCGAGATCAGCCTCGGCCAGTGGTCGATCGCGCCGGTCAATGCGGCGATGGTAGCCTTCGGAAACCTCGGCGTCAGCGGTGGCAAGGTGCAGGTCAACGGCTTCCTCTTCGACGCGAAGAACACGCAGTATCCGCAGGTGCTCGCCAAGCAATATCAGGAGGAGGCCAGCGAGGACTCCGCCCGGCAGATCGCACATCGCTTCGCCGACGAGATCATCTTCCGGCTCGGCGGCGGCACCGCCGGCATCGCCGAGAGCAAGATCTACTTCGTCAAGCTCACCGGCGCCAACAAAGAGATCTGGGAGATGGACTACGACGGCGCGAACCAGCACCCGATCACCCACCTCGGCACCATCTCCATCTCGCCGCGCATCTCGCCCGACAGCTCGCGACTGGCCTTCGTCTCGCTTGGCAAGGAGGGCTTCCAGGTCAAGGTCTACTCCATGCTGCTGGGCCGTGTCGTGAACTTTCCGTCGACCGGCGGCTCGAACTCCCCCGCATGGGCGCCCGATGGCAAGTCCATCGCCTTCGCCTCCTCCCGCTCGGGCGATCCGGAGATCTGGGTCTCGGACGCGAACGGCAACCTCGCCCGCCGCATCACCAACTTCAAGGGTCCGGATAGCTCTCCCGTCTTCAACCCGCGCACCGGCTCGCAGATCGCCTGGATCAGTGGACGCACCGGCCTGCCGCAGCTCTACATCATGGACTCCGACGGCTCGACCGTGCAGCGTCTGACCGACGGCGGCTACGTCAGCTCGCCCTCCTGGTCGCCCAACGGCCAGTTCGTCGCCTTCGCCTGGGACCGCAAATACGGCCCTGGAGCGCCCGGCGGACGCGATATCTACGTCATGGAGATCTCCTCCAAAAAGTGGATTCAGCTCACCCACGACTCCGGCCTGTGCGACTTCCCCTCCTGGTCGCCCGACGGCCGCCACATCGTCTACACCAACGGGCCCAATGACCGCGCATCGAGCTCCCGCATCTTCACCATGCTCGCCGACGGAACCCAGAAGCACGCACTGACCGGTCCCGGCGCGGACATGCCGAACTGGAGCTGGAAGTAGCCCGGAAATCTTCAGCTTGCCTCGATCTTCGATTGAGAGAATGAACGAACGACCAGAATTTAGGAGCCAACTATGACTCAGGAACACATGACGACCTCGCGTATGCCGATCGCCCGCACGCTGCTCACCCTTGCCCTCGCTTTGACCCTGGCGACCGGTTGCGGAAAGAAGAAGAGCGGCGTCGATCCGAACAGCCTCGGTCCGGTTGAACCGCCGACGACCGCCTCGGTCCAGCCCACCGCGACCATCACGGCCGATCCCGTCCTGATCGATCTCGGTCAGTCGGTCGTGCTGAACTGGCGCACCACCAACGCCACGGTCGTCACCATCGACGGCATCGGCCAGGTGAACGTGAACGGCACCCAGACCGTCTCGCCCGCGAACTCCACCAACTTCCACCTCACCGCCAAGAGCGACAGCGGAGCACTGGTCGAGGCGAACGTACGCGTCACCGTCCGCGTCCCCGTTGCGCCTGTCGCTCCGTCCGATGCGACCAACGGCGGCGGTGGCGGCGACATGGGCACCGACGCGGCCTTCCACGCCGCCGTGCAGGACGTCTTCTACGACTACGACAGCTACGAGCTGCGCCCCGACGGCCAGACCTCGGTCGCGCAGGCCGCGGCATACATGGTTGCGCACCCCGGCGTTCGCGTCGTCATCGGCGGCTACTGCGATGAGCGCGGCTCGGCCGAGTACAACCTGGCCCTCGGCGAAAACCGCGCCAACTCCGCCCGCACCGCGCTGATCAACGCGGGCGTCGCTCCGGCCCGCGTCCGCGTCATCAGCTACGGCAAGGAGAAGCAGTTCTGCACCGAGGCCAACGAGGCCTGCTGGCAGGAGAACCGTCGCGCGCAGTTCTCGCTCGACCGCTAACCCTCACCGTAACCGTCTGTCATCCTGAGCGGAGCGCAGCGTAGTCGAAGGACCTGCGTTCCGCCAGCAGTATCCAGATCTGCCCGCATCACCGGCGAAAGCAAGGTCCAACCATGAACTCCAGCCGCCTGCGCAACACCCTCCTCTTTGCCGCCATCGCCTTCTCCCCGCTCGCAGCCACGCCGGCCTTCGCGGTCAGCAAGGACATGATCCAGCTCCAGACCCAGATCCAGCAACTGCAGGACGCCATCGCGCGCCTGCAGCAGACGCAGGACGAGAACATGGGCCTGATCAAGAATCTCGTCCAGCAGAACTCCGACTCCGTCAACCGCATGACCGCGACGGTCGACTCGGTGCAGAAGCAGCTCGCCGGCCAGCAGAACGCCGAGGGCACCAAGGTCGACCAGATCTCCGGCCAGGTGCAGTCGCTCAACGACACGCTCGACGAGATCAAGGCTCGCATGGCGCGCCTCGAAAAGCTGATGCAGGATATCCAGGGCCAGCAGCAGTCGTTGGCCGCCGCCGCCATGCAGAGCATGCCGCAATCGGGCGGCGCTCCCGCCGCGCAGTCCGCGCCAATTCCCGAGATCGCCCCACAGCCCACCGTCGACCAGCCCCGGAAGGGCAAGCCCGCGCCGATCGTCCAGCAGGCGCCGCCCCTGGCAGCCGCTGCCGCAGCTCCGGTAGAAGACCTCTACAAGGCCGCCCTCAGCGACTACATGGCCGCCAAGTACGCCCTCGCCTACTCCGAGTTCGGCGACGTCGCCAAGTCCTACCCCGACAATAATCTCGCTGGGAACGCCCACTACTACATGGGTGAGATCGACTATCGCGGGGCGAAGTACGCCGTCGCCGCCAAGGACTACGATCAGGTCATCGAACAGTTCCCCGACAACAACAAGGTGCCCGCCTCGCACCTGCACAAGGGCCAGGCGCTCATCGCACTGAAGCAGAACGAAGCCGGCATCCGCGAGCTACGGTCGCTCATCCAGCGCTTCCCCAACTCGCCCGAGGCGATGCAGGCTCGCAGCAAGCTCAGCGGCATGGGCGTGCCGGTCAAGCCCCGCGCGCAGTAGCTCTTCTCAAAGCTAGAGGCCGAAGCGGAACCATCCGCTTCGGCCTCTAGCTTTTATTTGTCTTTTTTGTTTGTCATTCCCGCAGGGAATCTGCTGTTCTTTTAAATCAACAACCATCCCAATCGGAGTCTAGTTCTTCAACCCGGCCATCTCCAGATCGATCGCTCCGCGCACATCGATCGTCGGCGCGAGCAGCGGAAGCCGCGGCCGGCCGCCGTAGTATCCATTCAGATCGCAGCCATATTTGATCGCCCCGACCGCTCCGGCGCCCTCCATCCGGGCTGCAGCCGCGAGAATCCTCGCCTGCTTCTCCGCTGCCAGCGGAGCATCGCCATCCTTCCACGCCTGGAAGACCTCATTGCAGGCCTGCGGAGCGGACGCGCCAAACCTCGGCACAGCCCCAACCGCGCCGCCAGCAAATGCATCCAGCATTGTCTCCGTCGTTCCACCCAGCACCTGGAAGCCGATGCGTTTGGTCCGGGTCTTCAACGCTGGAACCGGCGGTGCGACAGCCAGCGCGGCGCCGCCGCCACCAAGGCTCTCCGCCGAAACGAACGTTCCCGCACCCGAAGGCACGGTCACAGCGAGCATCCGCCCGGTCGCCGCGGCAAAGATCGTCGTCACCGTCACCTCGCGGCTGACATGATTCGTCGCCGCCAGAATCGCCGCCAGCCGCTCCCCCACGGCCTCCGAGTCGATCACGCCGAGGATCGACGGATGACCGGCCAGTTCCGCCAGCACATCGACCGAAAGCCGCGCCGAAGCCGTGCTCGACAACACCACCGGCAGCGGCGACCGGTCCGCCACGGCCTGAAAATAAGTCACCAGCTCCAGCCGCAGCTCCGGCCCGAACGACGGCGCGCCCACGACTACCGCGTCGAACTTCGCCGCGGCGGCTGCCTCCGCCAGTGCGAGCGTCGCAAAGACGCTGTCGCGTCCCACGCACGCGAGCAACACCTTCTCCTTCGCCGCCAGCTCGCTCGTGGTCTTCAGCACGTCCACCGTCTCGTCGTCGGTCAGCGCGGAACCCTCCCCGCTCGCCCCCAGCACCAGCAGACCGGCGACCGGCGTCCGCGAGTAGCGATCCACATTGTGCTCCAGCTTGCGCAGGTTCAGGCGTCCGTCCGGATAGAACGGTGTAGTCAACGGCAGATGAATTCCTTCA
The DNA here is from genome assembly GCF_900188085.1 of Granulicella rosea. Lineage (GTDB taxonomy): Bacteria > Acidobacteriota > Terriglobia > Terriglobales > Acidobacteriaceae > Edaphobacter > Edaphobacter rosea. Next base: position 512,815 of record NZ_FZOU01000003.1, on the reverse strand, counting down.
AGCAGCATCCCTCTATTTTAGAAGCCGTGCGCCCTGCGTGACAGCCGAAGCCCGCCAATCCGGCGCTTTTTCCTCACCTAACACCAAAGTGCAGTAACTTTGCTTGATACTCCCTCGTTTGAGGCCTTGAAAATCCCCGCCAATGCCGTATAAACGAAAGCATGACCGAAGAATTTGAAATCTCGCAGGGTAAGTCCGCCGGGGAGCTCGGGCGAGAGGCGCTATGGTTCTTCGCCCACACGCTTATCGCTATCGCCATTCTGGCCGTGATCGTCGTTGGCGGCCTCGTCATGCGCGTCGATCAGGACGCGATTCCGCCCAAGGCGATCGGAACGATCCTGGCTCTGATGGTTCCCATGCTCGGCGGCTTCGTCATCGCCAAGACCCAGCAGAACGTCATCGCGCGCTATGTCTGGATCTCCGGCCTGCTTATCTTCTCTGTCGTCTGCGTCTGGGTGCTGGACCTGCCCACCGGCAACGGCCTGTGCGAGCACTGCGGCGCACTCGAAAAGCTCTGGCGCACCTTCTTCGACGTCGAGAACGGCTCCGGCCTCATGGGCGGCGACGGCCTGCTCATCGGCACCTGGATCCCGCTGTCGGTCATCGGCTACTCCATTGGCGCGCGCCTCGGCCTCGACCAATAGTTCCCTCTTCGCTGCAAGCAGGACGGGCTGATCCGCATCGGATCAGCCCGTCTTTTTTTGTCATTCCCGAAGGGAATCTGCTGCTCTTTCGCCAGTAAACGACGGAGGCCTAAGCCCCCACCGTCTCCCGCTCCGCATGCAGCGTCTGCAGCGCCGTCACCGTCAACGTACCGTTCTGCAGGGCGGAGATTCCCTCCGCCGCCGCACGCGCCGCAGCCAGCGTCGTGATCGTCGGAATGCGCGCCAGCACCGCCGCCCGGCGGATCGCCTTCTCGTCGAAGACCGTATCCTGCCCGCGCGGCGTGTTGATGATCATCTGGATACGATCGCCCTTGATGAAGTCGACCACGTTCGGGCGGCCCTCCTTCACCTTGTAGACCCGCTCCGGCAGCATGCCCGCCGCCTCAAGGACCGCGGCCGTGCCATGCGTCGCCACCAGGTGGAAGCCCATGTCCTGGAACTGCTTCGCCAGCGCGACCGCGCCGTCCTTGTCGTGATCGTTGACGCTCATGAAGATGGTGCCCTTCACCGGCAGATGCTGGCCGGCGGCGATCTGCGCCTTGGCGAAGGCCTCGCCGAAGTTGTCCGCCACTCCCATCACCTCGCCGGTCGACTTCATCTCCGGCCCAAGCACCGTGTCCACGCCCGGAAACTTACCCCACGGGAAGACCGGCGACTTCACGAAGAAGTGCGAGCCCGTATCGAGATCCTTGCCATCCGCCACCTGCGAGGGCAACAGCTCCTTCAGCTTGCGGCCGGTCATGATGCGCGCTGCAATCTTCGCCAGCGGAATCCCCGTCGCCTTCGACACATACGGCACCGTACGCGAGGCGCGCGGGTTGACCTCGATGACGAAGACCTTGCCACGCTGCACGCCGTACTGGATATTCACCAGGCCACGCACATCGAGCGCATTGGCCAGCTTGCGCGTGTAGTCGCGGATCGTCTCCTTGACCTCATCCGTCAGGTCGACCGACGGCAGCACGCAGGACGAGTCGCCCGAGTGAATCCCGGCCTCTTCGATGTGCTGCATGATGCCCGCGATGATGACGTCATCGCCATCGCATAGCGCATCCACGTCGCACTCGGTCGCATCCTCGAGGAAGTGGTCGATCAGCACCGGCCGCTCCTGCGAGTATTCGATCGCCGTATTCATGTAGTGGACGATGGTCTCGTCGTCGTACGCCAGCACCATCGCGCGACCGCCCAGCACGTAGCTGGGACGAACCAGCACGGGGTAGCCCACGCGGTTCGCGCCAGCCAGCGCCTCGGCGATCGAGGTCGCCAGCGCGCCCTCCGGCTGCGGTATGCCCAGATCTTCGATCAGCTTGCCGAAGCGCTTGCGGTCCTCCGCCAGATCGATCGACTCGGGCGACGTGCCGATGATCGGCACACCGGCGCGCTTCAGCGGCAGCGACAGATTCAGCGGAGTCTGCCCGCCGAACTGCACGATCATGCCGATGTCCGCGCCGCTCGCAGCCTCATGCTCGTAGACGCCCAGTACATCCTCAAGCGTCAGCGGCTCGAAGTACAGGCGGTCCGAGGTGTCGTAGTCGGTCGAGACCGTCTCCGGGTTGCAGTTCACCATGATCGTCTCGTAGCCGTCCTCGCGCAGCGCGAACGCAGCGTGGCAACAGCAGTAGTCGAACTCGATGCCCTGCCCGATGCGGTTCGGGCCCGACCCGAGGATCAGGATCTTCTTCCGATCGGTCGGTGCAGCCTCGTCCTCCTCGTCGTAGCAGCTATACAGGTAAGGCGTCTCGCTGAAGAACTCGCCCGCGCAGGTGTCGACCATCTTGTACACCGGCATGACGTTCAGCCGCTTGCGCAGCGCGCGCACCGCCTTTGTGCCCTCCGCGCCCGTCAAGCCCCAGACCGCGGCCAGCCGCTCGTCCGAGATGCCCATCCGCTTGGCCGTGCGCAGCTCCGCGGCGGTCACATCGTCGATGGTCTTCTCGCCGATGGCCTTGATCTCGTCCGTGATCTGCTTCATCTGGTAGAGGAACCAGGGGTCCATGCCAGTCATCTTGGCGACCTCGCGGACGCTCATGCCGCGTTCGAAGGCGTAGCGCAGGTAGCTCAGACGCTCCGGATGCGGCGTCACCAGACGCTGCGTCAGACGGCGCGGCTCGATGTCGTCCGCCGTCGCCTTCTTGCCCGTCTCGAGCGAGCGCACGGCCTTCATCATCGCTTCTTTGAAGGTGCGGCCGATGGCCATCACCTCGCCGACCGACTTCATCTGCGGCCCGAGAATCTCGTCCGCGCCGGGAAACTTCTCGAACTGCCACTTCGGAATCTTGACGACGACGTAGTCGATCGTCGGCTCGAAGCAGGCCGGTGTAGCCTTGGTGATGTCGTTCTGCAGCTCGTCCAGCGTGTAACCGACCGCCAGACGCGCCGCGATCTTCGCAATCGGGAAGCCCGTGGCTTTGCTCGCCAAGGCCGACGAACGCGACACACGCGGATTCATCTCGATCACCGTCATGCGGCCGTTCAGCGGATTCACCGCGAACTGCACGTTGCTGCCGCCGGTCTCGACGCCGATCTCGCGGATGACGGCGATGGACGCATCGCGCATCACCTGCAGCTCGCGGTCGCTCAGCGTCTGCGCCGGCGCAACAGTGATGGAGTCGCCCGTATGCACGCCCATTGGGTCGAAGTTTTCGATCGAACAGATGATGATGACGTTGTCGTTCAGGTCACGCACCACCTCCATCTCGTACTCCTTCCAGCCCAACACGCTCTCCTCGATCAGGCACTCGCCCACCGGCGAAAGATCGAGTCCGCGCGAGAGAATCTCATTCATCTCTTCGCGGTTGTAAGCGATGCCGCCGCCCGAACCGCCCAGCGTGAACGACGGCCGGATGACCACCGGAAAGCCGATCTTCGCCGCGAAGCCAAGCCCGTCCGACACCGTCCGCACCAACTGCGAGCGCGGCATGTCGAGGCCGATCTTGGTCATCGCATCCTTGAAGAGCAGGCGGTCTTCGGCCTTCTTGATCGCCTCCAGCTTCGCGCCGATCAGCTCCACGCCGAGTTTGTCCAGCACGCCCGCGTCGGCCAGATCGACCGCCAGGTTCAGCGCCGTCTGCCCACCCACCGTCGGCAGCACCGCGAAGACGCCCGGCTTGCCAGACTCCTTCAACAGCTCCACCTCGACGCGCAGAATCTCTTCCACATACTGCGTCGTCAACGGCTCGATGTACGTGCGATCGGCGACCTCCGGGTCCGTCATGATGGATGCCGGGTTCGAGTTCACCAGCACCACCTCGTAGCCCTCGGCCTTCAGCGCCTTGCACGCCTGCGTGCCGGAGTAGTCGAACTCCGCCGACTGCCCAATCACGATCGGCCCCGAGCCGATCACCAGAATCTTCGCGATGTCATTCCTGCGTGGCATTTCTACTCGCTTTCATGTCTTACCCGCGTTGATAAGGGCGCGACTGAAACGCGCCCTCATCAAGCTCAATCTCAAAAACTACTTCTTCCACTCTTCCATCATCTTCCGAAAATCCTTGAAGAGATAATGCGAGTCGTGCGGTCCGGGGCTGGCCTCGGGATGGTACTGCACGCTGAACATCGGGTCCGTCTTGTGCTTCAACCCGGCCAGCGTCTGGTCGTTCAGATTCGTGTGCGTCTGTTCGACATCCGCAGGCAGCGTAGCCGGGTCGACGTTGTAGTTGTGGTTCTGCGCCGTGATCTCCACCTTGCCCGTCTGGTGGTTCATGATCGGGTGATTCCCGCCATGATGGCCGAACTTCAGCTTGTACGTCTTGCCGCCCAGCGCCAGACCGAAGATCTGGTGTCCCAGGCAGATACCGAACAGCGGCGCCTTGCCCTTGAGCTTCTGCACATTCTCGATCGCATAGTCGAGCGGCTCCGGGTCGCCAGGTCCGTTCGAGAAGAAGACGCCGTCAGGATTCAACGCCAATACATCCTCAGCCGAAGTCCGCGATGGAACCACCGTCACGCGGCAGCCCTCGCGCGCCAGCATGCGAAGGATATTCTCCTTGATGCCGAAATCGTACGCCACCACGTGCATCTTGTCGCCCGTGTGCGACGGCTTCAGCAGCTTATCGCCGGTCTGATTCTTCGGCTCCGCGTCGGACCACTCGTAGATGGACTTCGTCGAAACGACCGAGGCCAGATCCGTCCCGTCCATCTTCTTGATCGCCCGCGCCTTGGCGACCATCGCTGCCTCGTCGAGGTGCTCGCCGCTCGCGATCACGCCGCGCATCACGCCGAACGCCCGCAGGTGCCGCACCACCGCCCGCGTATCGACCTCGGCGATCACCGGAACGCCATTGCGCTCCAGATACTCGTCCGCTACCTCGGTCGAGCGCCAGTTGGAGGACATCGGCGAAAACTCGCGCGTCACCAGGCCCTCGATGTAGGGCTTGCGCGACTCCGCATCCGAAGGACTCGTACCGTAATTGCCAATGTGTGGATTCGTCAGAACGACGATCTGTCCCGCGTACGAGGGATCGGTAAAGATCTCCTGGTAGCCGGTCAGCGATGTATTGAAAACAACCTCACCCGAGCACTCCGCTCGCGCGCCGAAACCCTTGCCACGAAAGATGCGCCCGTCTTCAAGCGCCAGTATTGCCTGCATCGCCTCTCCTGCGGAATCCGATTAGGAGTGGATTCAATCGATTCTATCAGGTTGAGGCGGTTCCTCCGAGCTGTCACATCCTTTTCACACAAGGCAAAAGGCCCGGCAGCAATGCCAGGCCCTTCACAATCGATACCACCCAGACTAGCGGCGGTGATGGCGGTGATGACGGTGGTGGTGGCGAGCCTGGGCCGGGATGACCGAACCAGCCAGAACGGCGAGTGCAACGACAGCGAGCATCAGACTGCGGAACTTCGTCATGCGAAAACCTCCAGGGTCGTGGACCCATGCATCCTCAGATGCGAGAATCCTATGCCTATTTTCGTTCGTCGCACATAAATTTTTCCTCAGTCGAAACCGCGAACCAGCGTTGATTCCCGCCGGCAAGCTCAGCCGATCTCCACCATCACGCTATCTCCCTCAATCCGAACAGGAAACACATCCACCCGCTCGTGGACCGGATACTGCGACTCCCCGGTCTTCAGGTCGAAGACCCACGAATGCCACGGGCAAACCACCGCCGCACCCTCCAGCCAGCCCTGTCCCAGCGGCCCCTGCCGGTGCGGACACAGGTTATCCACCGCTGAAAGCTCGCCGCCCACGTTCGCCAGACACATCTCCCGACCACCCGCGCCCGTCTCCATCACCGCGCCCGGCTTCGGTGCCTCCGCCACACCACACAACCGCACCCACTGCCCCATGCAAACTCCTCCAACATCATCGTAGAGCTTTTCTTGTTGTCGTTCTCGCGGGAAATCTGCCTCCGTCTTTTGTCCGCGTCGATAGCGGCGCCCCCGTGAGAACCGACAAATGCTACCCTCAGCACAGAAGCCCATGGCCACACAGAAGACGAAAAAGCCGCAGTCGAACGTCAGAATTCAAACCGCAGACCCCGAGGTCGTCGACCCCATGTGGCTGCTCAAGGCCGCCGCCATCATGGTCGCCGTCGGACTGCTCTGCGGCTATGGCACGCTCTGTTACCTCGTCTACCAGGGCCAGTGGCAGCTCGTGCTGCACCCGGACGCGACACACCCCAAAGCCGTCGCCACGGCCACGCTGCCGCTTCAGCCCATCGCCTTCGGCGCGACCGAGTCCGGCCAGCCCCGCCTCAACGGCTGGTGGATACCCGGCGACGGCAACCACGCGGAAACAACCGTCCTCTACCTGCACGATGGCTCCGGCAATCTCGACCGGCAGATCGCGCCACTCGAGGCTCTGCACGCCGCCGGCCTCAGCGTCTTCGCCTTCGACTATCGCGGCTTCGGCGCGAGCGAGTCGACCCACCCAACCCAGCAGCTCATGACCGAGGACTCCGCGGCCGCGCTCGACTATTTGTTGAACACGCGACATCTACCGGCGAAGACGATCGTGCCCTACGGAGCGGGTCTCGGCGCGGCGCTGGCCGTGCAGCTCGCCGTCGCTCACCCGGAGTTGCCCGCCCTGATCGTCGAATCGCCCAACCCCGACCTGCTCGCGCTCGCCCGTAAAGACCCGCGCGCCGGCATGGTTCCCTTGAACTCGCTCTTCCACGAACGTTTCGAACTGACCGCGCTCCAGAGCCTGAAGACGCCGAAGCTGCTGCTCGCCGGCGGTCCGTCGCCGGTCGTCACCCCGCCGGACGCGCAGTCGCTCGCGACGCTCTTCCACCAGGCCGCCACTCCCAGCTTCATCGTCTCAGGCGCGCTCACCGGTCCAGCCTTCCCTCAGACGATTCAGCGCTTCCTCGACGAATACCTGCCCGCCGGCCCATCGCAACTGACACACCAGTAAGCCTCATTTGTCATTCCCGCAGGGAATCTGCTTTACGTCTTTGCCGTTGCTTTTCTTTCTGTCATCCTCAAATTCAGAGAGAGAAAAACCGATGATCCGATGGCTCAACCGCCTCCAACCCTGGGGTCTATTCTTCGTCCGCGTGGTTCTAGGCATCGCGATGACGTATCACGGATACACCAAGCTCATTCCCGCCAGCGGCCTGCACCGCGCTCACCCGCTGGCCGGATTCGAGATCTGGAATCACTACGTCGCAACGCTCGGGCTTCCCTACTGGCTCGGCTACGTCTCGCTCCTGACGGAGCTGCTCGGCGGCCTGCTGCTCATCCTGGGCCTGCTCACCCGCTTCGCCGCGTTGATGGTCACGGGCAACATGCTCGTCGCGCTGATCCTGGTCAATCTTCGCCACGGCTACGCCAGCTCCGAGTACACGCTCGCCCTCATCGTCATGGCGTTCCTGCTCCTGCTGACCGGCTCGGGAGCCCTCGCGCTCGACCGCAAGTTCGGCCTCTCGTAACTAACTAAAAAACAGGTGGTTAAGGAGTGAAGGCGCCCGGTGTTCAGGGCGCCTTACTTGATGAAGGGGAGGGGTAGTGCGGATATGGGAAGCCGGTACCGAGGGAACTGAAAGTCCGGCAAATTTCTTACTACACTTCATAAGACGCAACCTCGAACAAAAAGTTGTCCTCATTTTCGGGATAAATCTACGGGAAACAGAATATTTCTAAAAAAGGCTGCGGCCTGCAAAAATCCGCAGACCACAGCCCTCATCGTGCAAGTTACCGCTAAATCAATGGCTAAACGAAGTTCAGGAACTCACTCGGATTGACATTGCCGCCCGGGAAGACCGTGTTCAGGTTCTTCGCACCCAGCGTTTTATAGGCAGCCTCGCCCAGCACGCGGCGGAAGTCCGTCGTCACGGCAAGGTCGCGTCCCTCGTTCAACTGATCGTTGTTCAGGCCCGGCCACTTGCCGTAGACCTTGCCGCCCTTGACGCCGCCGCCCAGGATGAACATCGCGTTCGCATGCCCGTGATCGGTGCCTCCCGTGCCGTTCTGCCGCGCGGTCCGGCCGAACTCCGACATCGTGACCAGCGTGATGTTCTCCGAGTCCGCGCCCATGTCCTTCCAAAAGGCCGCGATGCCCTCCGAAAACTCCTTCAGCCGGTTGGCAAGCTGGCCGTTCGCCGCGCCCTGATTCTGGTGCGTATCCCAGCCGCCGATATCCGAGAACGCCGCCTCCACGCCGAGATTCGCCTTCAGAAGCTGCGCAATCTGCTTCAAACTGTTGCCAAACGGGGTCGTCGGATACGTGACTCCCGCCGCAGGCGTGTACTTCGCCGGATCGGCTGACTTCAGCATCTTCACCGCTTCGAAGGTCTCCTGACCCGTGCCATGCAGCACTGCGTCCGAGCTCTCGTCATACATCGCCTGGAAGGCGTTCGAGATGGACGAGGTCTGCGGGCCCTTGCCGCCGACCGAGAAGTCGGCGAGATTGTTGACGGCAATCGCCGGCAGCTTGCCCTGCAGCGTGCGCGGAACCTGCGTGCCCAGTGCGACCGCGCGGAAGGCCGACGGCTTCCCTACCGGGCCGACCTGCAGCGCACGGTTCAGCCAACCATCCTGCGTCACCTTGACGCCCGGCGTGCCGGACTCCATGTAATCCTGCGCGTCAAAGTGCGAGCGCGTCGTGTCGGTCGAACCCGCCGCATGCACGATCGCCAGATGCCCCGAGGCAAACAGCGGTTTGAACGCCGCCATCGCCGGATGCAGACCGAACTGCCCGTCGAGATCCAGCACGTCCTTCTGCTGAATCGCAATCGTGGGCCGCATCGAGTAGTAGTTCTTCTCCTGGTAAGGCACGACGATGTTCAACCCGTCCGCCGCGCCGCGCTGGAAGAGCACGACCAGCTTCTTATTGGCCGCCTGCGCCGTCGTCGCCTCGGCCATGACGGAACGCATCAGGAAGCTCGGAATCACCGATGTCCCGACCAGCGCCATCGCGCCGCCTTTCATGAATGCGCGCCGCGAGGCGCCCGTTCCGTCAAGCCCACGCCGGGCCAGGTCGCGCCCATGCATGTCGCATCCCCAGTCGCTCCGGTCGGTCATACCCATCTTCATGAATCCCATGTCGAACCTCCTGCGTGCCCTGCTGCGTACCAATGCTTGTTAAGTTGAACGTATGGCGCGGCGGAAAGTTGTCCGAATACCGAAACAACCTTCTAACGCCGCTGAAACTCCGGCGAACCCAGCAACAACCCGGCGATCACCGCCGCCTGCCTGTCCTGCGCCCCCTGCTGCCCCGGCCGGCGCGCCATGTCGCCGGTCAAAAATGCGCCCGTAGCCGGAACGGCTCCATCTCCAGCCGCCGTATTCTGCCCCGCGCCAAACTCCTTCGCCGCCTGGTCCGGCGCCGCAGTGTTTTCGGACTGGGCCAGCACGGTCGCGCGCGTCTTCTCGCTCACCGGCTGCCCCAGCAGAATCCCTTCCAGCGTACGCTCCTTCGCGGCTGCCGCGATCTTCACCGGATCGACGGAGGTATCCATCGCGACCGGCTTCAGGTTGCCCTCGGAAGACCCCAGCAGAAGAGGCCAGTTCGTTCGCGTCCCCGCAAGCCGGTTGCCGCTCAGCACCAGTGCGAAGTTCATCCGGCTCACCAGCGCGCCTGTGCTTACCCACGGCTCGCTCTTCCACGAGTAGCCGTTCGGCGTCTGCATCCCGTAAAAACCCATGCCGAGCTGGTTCAGCGCCTGCACCAGCGGCAGCGCGTTGTTCACCTGCGCGCCGCTCGCCCGCACGGCCGAGACCACGAACTCCTCCGGCGTCTTCACCTTCGCGCGGTACACCGCTGGCGACCAGAACTCCGGCGACTTGAACATCGTGCGCAGCACCGTCTTGATGTCGCCGTTCGACGCCACCCACGACGCAGCCATCCGGTCGACCAGCGCCTCCGGTGGGTTGTCGCTCACGAACCGGACCGCCAGCTTCCGCGAGATAAAGCGCGCCGTCGCCGGGCTGGTCGCGAGCATATGCAGCACCCGCAGACCCTCGGCCTGACCCTCCGCATCCATGGCCGTCTTCTGAATCCCACCCTGACCGCCGCGACGTCCGCCGCCGCCGATTCCCGGCTGATTCATGCTCGCCAGCCACTCGTCTTCGCCCCTGGACTGGATCGTCACGCCCAGCACCACCTTCGGTCCAAGCTCATGCCGGCGCTCGTCGAAGCGAAACTCCGACCCGCCCTGACCGCCGCCGTACGGACGTTCGATCGTCCACCCCGTCAGCACCTTCGCCACGTTGGTCACGTCGGCCTGCGTGTAGCCCGAGCCGCAGCCCTTGCCCAGCTTGCTGACCGGGTGGTCCATGCTGACCTCGCACTGGACGCCCAGCGTGTGCAGCTCCATCAGCTCGCGCGCGTAGTTCTCGTTCAGCCCGCGATCCTTCAGAGCCTGCTTGACCTGCGGATTCTTCGCGTACTGCGCCAGCCGCGCGCCTTGCTTCGTCGCGATCGACTCCGGTCCGACGCTCTGGAAGTTGTCCAGATACATCAACATCGCCGGACTCTCCGCCGTCGCCACCAGCAGTTGCTCGAAGTTGCCCAGCGCGTTCGGCCGGATCACCTCGCGCTCATACGCCGGCAGCAGGTATGGCTCCTGCTGATTCTTGCGCAGGTAGACATTGAAGTGATTCAGCCAGAAGTCCGTCATCACGGCCTCCAACTGGCGGTCGCTGTAGACATCGCGCATCATCCGCGACTCCACCACCTCACCGCCCACCAGCCGCGCCGAGCCCTGCAGCGACGCGATGGTCTCACGCTGCAGCGGGTTCATTCCAGCGGCCAGCCCAACCACCTCCTGCTGGCTCAGACTCCTGCGGAAGTTTACAAGTTGATCGGGCTCGATCGAGAGAATCGCCAGCAGGCGCTGCTCCGGATCGAGCGCCAGGATTCGCTGCGTCTCCGCCTCGGGAAAGAACTGCTCCGCATGCTGCTGACGCCCGCGCCCAGCCAGATTCGTATCGTCGGTGTTGAAGTCGCCGGCCGCAACCTTGCCCGCCTCGGCCGCCATGGCGTCGCCGCCGGCCGCCGCTTTCTTCTTGCCTGCTCCGACCTGGTCGCCCAGTAGATTGACGCGTTCGTTCTTCTGCTTCTTCGCAGGTGCACTTTGGGGCGCGCCATCCGGTGCATCGCCGACGCTACCGACGGGCGCACCCCCCATCATGGATGGTCCGGCAGCTCCCTTCGCGTAGGCCATTGTCGCGTCCATGTCCATCGCCTTCGGATCGGCTGTCTTTACGCCTCCACCCGCCGCCTCGATCTTCGCCTGCGCCTTCTTGTAAAACGCGATCTGGTCTTTATAGATGCCGTGCAGGACCGGGTCTGCCGGCAGGTCGGCCTTAGTGCGGATCATATCCCGCAGCATCTGCGGACTGGGATAGCGCTCGATCAGCTCCGCCTGCGTCATCTGCATCGCGGGAAAGAGTTCCAGCCGCTTGTCGAGCGCCGAGTCGTCGATCGAAGCCGGGTTGAGCTGGCGGTCGAACCAAGCATCCAGCCCCATCGCCTTCGCCGCCTCCACGTCGCCCGGGCGCGGTCCGAAGGTCAGCCGGTTCAGCGCATGCAGCACACGTTCATCGCCCTGAAGCTGCGGCGCGGCGACCGCCTTGCGCCGGACGACCGGCGCCGTTCCCTCCGCCAGCACGGGCTGACCCGCCATCAGCGCGCAAAGAATCGCAGCGATACCGGCGCGCCCCATCGCAGGGACCGAGCTACCCGTAAACGTGCGACGCCAGCCAGGGAAAAAAGACGATGCAAGCTTCATCACCGAACCTCCGTGCGCAACCAGCTTAGTCCGGGCGAGCAACCACCCGCCAGCGAATTCGGCACACACCAGAGAAAACCCCGCCGCACGATCAAGTTGCGGCGGGATTCGATTCTTTTTTTCTATGAAGGGCGCCTCTCAGTACGCAGCCAGCTCCGCCATGGCCCGGTACAGATCCTCCGGCTGCGGCAGAATCGCATCTTCGAGAATAGGCTGGTAGGCGACAAACGTATCCATCGCCGCCACCCGCCGGACGGGGGCATCGAGGTCGTGGAACAGCTCCTCGCCGATCCGCGCCGCGATCTCCGCGCCATAGCCCCAGCTCTTCATATCCTCGTGCGCGACGATCACCTTGCTGGTCTTGCGCACCGACTCCGCAATCGCCTCCCAGTCGTACGGCGAGAGAGAACGCAGGTCGATCAACTCGACCGAAATGCCTTTTTCACGTTCGAGCTTGACTGCCGCCTGCAACGCGCGCGGCACGACGGCACCGTAGGTCACGACCGTCAGATCCTTGCCCGGCTTCACGATCTTCGCCTTGCCGAACGGAATCGTATAGTCCGGCCCAGGATACTGAGCGCGTCCGAAGGTCTCTCGGTAGAGCCGCTTATGTTCGAGAAACAGAACGGGATCGTCGCAACGGATCGCCGTCCGCAGAAGACCCAGAGCGTCCAGCGCGTTCGACGGCATCACCACGCGAATGCCCGGCGTATGGGTGAAGATGCTCTCGCCCGACTGCGAGTGATACAGCGAGCCGCCCGTCAGGTAGCCGCCGATCGGAACGCGCATCACCAGCGGCGATGAAAACGCGCCGTTCGACCGCCAGCGCATGACGGAAAGCTCGTTGCGCATCTGGTGGACCGCCGGCCAGATGTAGTCGAAGAACTGAATCTCAACCACAGGCTTCAGCCCGCGCGCCGCCATGCCGATCGCGCGTCCGACGATGTTCGCCTCGGCCAGCGGCGAGTTCCACACGCGGTCCGAACCGAACTCCGTCTGCAGCCCGCTGGTCAGCTTGAAGACGCCGCCCTTGCCCTTCACCTTCGGGTCTTTCAGCGCCTCGACGCGCGTCGCATCGGCGACATCCTCGCCGAAGATCACGATCCGCTCGTCGCGCCGCATCTCGTCCTTCAGGCAGGTGTTGATGAGGTCGGCCATGGTGCGCTCGTTCGAGTCGTCCGCCGGATGCGGCGCGACATCGAAACGGGCATCCGTGCAGCTCAGGTCTTCCGAGTACTGATGCTTGAGGATGTCCTCGACCTTCGGGAACGCCGCCGCGACGGCCGCATCGGCCGCGGCCTGCACCTCTTCGTCGACCGCAAGCTCCAGCGCCTTGATCTCGTCCGCCGTTAGGATACCCTCGCGCAGCAGCCAGACGTGCATCTTCGCGATGGGGTCACGCAGGGCCGCGGCCTCGATCTCAGACGCCGCGCGGTAGTCCTTTTCGTCCTCGCTCATCGAGTGCGAGTACGGCCGCACGACGTGCCCATGCACCAGCGCCGGACCCTGGCCGGAGCGCGCATAAGCCACCGCTTCGACCATCGCGGTGTAGCTGGCGATGGGGTCGGTGCCGTCCACCTCGGCGAAGTGGAAGTTCGGGAAGTTCGCAATTAGCCGCGAGATGTTGCCGCCCGGAGTGTTCGCCTCCACCGGCGTCGAGATCGCATACTCATTGTCTTCAACCACATAGACCACGGGCAGCTTCGCGTTCGAAGCCGTATTCAACGACTCCCAGAACTCGCCCTGGCTGGTAGAACCCTCGCCGATCGAGACGTAGACCACCTCGTCGGCCTCGAACTTTACATCCTTGAACTCGCGGTAGTCGCCCGGAACCCTGGCCGCGGACGAAGGCCGGTTGCGGAAGTATCGCCCAGCCTCCGCGCAGCCGATGGCGTGCAGGCACTGCGTCGCCGTCGCCGAACTGGGCGAGACGATATTCAGCCGCTTGCTGGTCCAGTGCGACGGCATCTGACGGCCGCCGCTCGCCGGGTCTGCCGCCGCGCCGACCGACTGCAGCAGTTGCTCGGCGACCGTATTGCCCAGCGCCAGGCAGATCGCGCGGTCGCGATAGTACGGGAAGAACCAGTCGTAGCCCGGACGCATCGCCATGCCGGCCGCGACCAGCAGCGCCTCATGCCCGGCGCACGAGATCTGGAAGAAGATCTTCTGCTGCCGCTTCAGCACGATCTCCCGATCGTCCGTGCGGCGCGAGAGGTACATCAGCCGGTAGAACTCCACCAGCTTCTCCGCGGACAGCCCGCCCCATGAGCGTTGCAGCTCACCCGGCTCATCCTGCTGTACCGCCCCTCCGTTCTTCGACTGACGCGCCATCCGTTTCCCCTCTGCTGAATTTCTATCACCTGTGACAGGCGGCTGTCCTTATCCTAAATGTCCGCGCGGAGGAAACCTCGTTCTTGAGCCCGTTCCTATATTCAGACACCCTCCGCCGGCGCCGCTGCCTCAATCCGGAAATCCTCACCGGCGCCGCCCCATCCCGCCGATTGAGACCTCAGCAGCAAGCCGAACAGGCCTCTGGGGAACATCATGCACCTTCCGAAACGCATCCTTCTCGCGACCGCCGCTCTTTTCATCACCGCCTGCGCCCAGGCCCAGCAGCACCGTCTGCTCGTCGTCTACCGCGATGGCGTCGTCCCGGCCGACGCGGAGTTGCGCGCGCACGCCGCCGGCGCACGCATGCTGCGCCGCCATGACCGCCTCGGCATCGCGCTGATCGGAGCCACCGATACCGCGTCGGCAAAAAAGACCCTCGCCGCCCAGACGGACGTGGAAGCCGTCGTCGAGGACCGCGTCCTCTCCGCCACCAGCATCACCATCAGCAACCTGCCCATCCAGATCAACACGCTTCAGTCCTACGACGGCCTCTACAACACGCCGCAGGGCTGGGCCGTGCGCGCCGCCGGCGGCGCCCCCACCCAGTGGGCGACCACGCAGGGCAAGGGCGTACGCATCGCCATCCTCGACTCCGGCGTCGATGCGACGCACCCCGACCTCGCGCCGAACCTCGCGCTCAACCTCTCCGAGATCGACCAGACCGCCCTGCCCAGCCCCTGCGACGACGGCACACCGCAGGACCAGACCGGCCACGGAAGCTGGACCGCATCGCTCGCCGCCGGCGCGCTCGGCCCCGGCACCGGAGACGTCGCCGGCGTCGCCCCCGCCGCCACGATCCTGAATATCAAGGTGCTCGAGCGCCTGCCCGCCGTCACCGGCGACGCGACCACCTGCGGAGCCGGTCAGGCCAGCGGTCTGCTGAGCTGGGTGCTCCAGGGCATCGACGACGCCGTCGCCAACCGCGCGGACGTCATCTCCATGTCGCTCGGCACGCTCGTCGACCTCTCCACCGGCGACGGCGCGGGGCTGAAGGCGACCTTCGACCGCGTCACCTACGCGGCATCCCAGGCCGGCGTCATCCTGATCGCGGCGGCCGGAAACGATGGCGTCGATCTTTCGAACCCGCGCTACATCGAGCTGCCCGCGCAGGCGCGCGGCGTGGTCGCCATCACCGCCTCCACCAACCCGGACTGCGCCGAGAACCTGCTGGCCAACGCCGCCTGCGTCGCCGGTGCGGTGACCATGCCCTACTACAGCAACTACGGCGCGCCGTTGAACGCTCTCTCCGCCCCCGGCGGCAGCTACCCCGAAGGCCCGGCGAACGACGTCACCAAACCGACCGGCTGGATCGTCGGCGCATGCAGCTCTGGCCTCGCTGGAACCCAGCCCTCGACGAGCACGATCGACCAGATGCACAGCTACGGTTGCTTCGGACTCGGCCACCAGGGCTACGTGCAGGCCATGGGCACCAGCGCCTCGGCCGCGCTCGCGGCAGGATCGGCAGCTCTCATCCGCGCCGCCCACCCGACCTGGGACGCCGCGACCGTCATCGCCGCCATGTACAGCACCGCCGTGAATGGCCAGATCAATACCGCAAGCGCCGTGGCTCTTCCCTAAAAACCTGCCCAGCAACCGGCAGACTGGGCGCGTGCTTCACTTCGTTCCCTTCTCCCGCTCCTTCACCGAACGCGCCAGCTTCTCGATCGCCTCCGCGCGCTTCACCACGTCGAGCGACAACATATTCTTGTCCGTCTTATCGACGTCCTTCTTAAGCGCCTGCGCCAGCTCCAGCAGCTTGTCCGTATCGGCGATCAGCAGCCTCTGCCGCTCGGTCATCCGTGCGATCCCCAGCCGCTCCTGGGTCGAGGGATTCAGCTCACTGCCCGTTCCGTCACCCAGCGATGGCCGGTGATTCGCCGGCCCGGGCGCCGTCTGCTCCGACGCGGGTATGGTTGGAATCCCATTCTGCTGTCCGCCGGCCACAACCGGAGCCGTCGCCAGTCCAAGCGCCAAAAGCCAGATCGTCCGTCTCATCCCCACCCCCCAAGGAAGCGCTCATCGCCAAACTCGACCGCCCCGGGCTTCCTTGCGGGGTCTGCCTGCGTCTCATTCTCAGTGAACTGGCCCAATCCGCCTAGCGGATAAGATAACCGGAGCGTCTGTCGAAGTTCCAACGGACCCAAAAGTGAAAGCGAGCCTGCCCTGAACGTCATCGCCCTCTTCGCCCATCTCATCCCCGTACCTGCGTCCGACGAACCCATCCTCCGCACCCTCGAACGCGACTGGCATCAGGACGTGATCGATATGGTGCGCGACCGCCTCCCCAAGGTCGCCGTCGTCCTCGTCATTCTCTTCGGCGTACAGCGGATCGTCGCGTTCTTCTGCGCCCGCATGCAGCGCGCGGCGGCGCGCCAGGCCAACGTCCAGCGCGCCGCGCAGATGCGCACGATGGCGACGATCATTCGCGCGACGTCGTACAGCATACTCGGATTCTTCGCCTTTTTGCAGATCCTGACGCTCTTCAACATCAACTACGCGCCGCTGCTGGCCTCGGCCGGCATCCTCGGCGTGGGTATCGGCCTCGGCGCCCAGAGCCTCTTCAAGGACATCATCAACGGCATCTTCATCCTCGTCGAGGACCAGTACAACGTCGGCGAGGTGGTCAAGATCGCCTCGCTGACCGGCACGGTCGAGGACCTCACCTTCCGGCTCACCCGTCTGCGCGACGGCGACGGCACGCTGCACATCATCCCGAACAGCCAGATCGCGACCGTTTCAAACCTGACGCGCGACTACTCTGTCGCGACCCTGCCGCTCTCGGTCGACGCCAGCGCCGACACGGCCCGCGTCCTCACACTGCTGCGCAAGATCGCCGCCGACATACGCCAGGACCCCGCCTTCAAGGACGTCGCCATCGCCGATCCCGACGTGCCGGGCATCGACCAGATCAACGGCCGCGCCCTGGTCTATCCGATCAGCATCCGCGTAAAAGCCAACCAGAAGGACGGCATCCTGCGCGCGCTGCGCCAGCGCATCGTCGACACGTTCAAGCAGGAGCGCATCCCGCTCGGCATCGACCCGGCCAACATGCTGCTGCTCCAGCAGCAGAAGGCGCCGGACCCGACGGCGCCGCCAGCCCAGCAGCCGCTGATCGGCTCTTAGCTTGAGCAGGCGTATTTTTTAACCCTCCTCAGGCGCTCGTCATCCTGAACGGAGTGAAGGACCCCTGTATTGCGTTGTTGCTGTTGTCTTTCGTTCTTTCTTGTCTGATGGCAACAAACAGCAACGGCAAGAGCAAAATACGGGGGTTCTTCGCTTCGCTCAGAATGACGGCTCTTTACGGGAGTTGAGGAGAAGCATCACGCCCCGGCCGCCAGAACCTCCGCCAGCCGCTCCACAGAAGCGATCGGCGGCATGCAGATGAACCCGCTGCAGACGACGGCGAAGCTCTCAGCGGTCTCCGGCAGATGCGGAAGCGTCTGCGCGAGCGACGGCGGCAGCGCCCCAAGCTGATCCTGCCGCAGCCGCACCACGCTCCGATTCACCGCATACCGGTTCAGCGCGGTCTTCTCCAGCTCGGACGCCAGTTCATCCGATCCGATCACGCACACCTGCACCGGCGCCTGCACCATCCGCTGCAAGGCGAGGCCGTAGCTCGCGGCGTACAACCCAAGATGTTCGACCACCCCGGCAAAGCATTCGAGCGTAGCCTGCGCCTTCGCGGCGAACTCCTCGCGACCGGTCAGCGCCTCCAGCCTCAGCAATAGCGCCGCCGCGACCGAGTTCCCCGCCGGAGTCGGCGAGTCCTGCAACGGCTTGCGCCGAACGCTCAGCGCGCCCAGAGGAACCTCGTCCTCCGCAGGCGCCTCGGTGTCGAAGAACGCGCTGCCAGCCGCGTCGTAGAACTTCGCAATCGCCGCCTTACCCAACGCCAGCGCTACGTCGAAGTACCGCAGCTCACCCGTCGCCTCCCAGGCGTCGAGCGCCGCATGCCCGGGGAAGACGTAGTCCTCCAACCCTCCAGCCAGCCGCGGCCCATTCTCCACGGCCTCGCCATACGCGACGACGTGCGTCATTGAACCGTCTTTCCATGCGGAGGCCAGCATGCGGTCGAGCGACTTCAACGCAAACGCTGTCGCAGCGGAGTCCTCCAACACGCGCCCTGCCTCCAGGTAAGCCGAGATGCACATCGCGTTCCACGGCGTGTAGATCGTCTTATCCACATACGGCGTTGGACGCAGCTTCCGCGCCGCGTACAGCTTCGGCTTCGCCGAGGCCAGCAACTCCAGCGCCCGCTCCACCGTCGCGCCGGCCTGCTTCGCGACCGTCTCTATCCCCAGGTCGATGTGCAGCGTATTTTTCAGCGGATTGTGGTGCATGTCGCCAATCTCGCCGATGTCGAAATACCGCCCCGCGATGGCCATCTCATCCGGCGTCAGCACGGCGGCGGCCTCGTCCATCGTCCAGGTGAAGTAGTCGCCGTCGTCGTCGAGAGACTCGTCGGCATCCTGCGAGGCGTAGAAGCCGCCCTGCTCGCGGTCGCTCAGCCACTCGTCCATCCAGCGCATGATGTCGCGCGCCACCCGCGCAAACTCCGGCTCGCGGAAGCTCTGGTAGGCGTGAATGTAGTTCTTCAGCAGCTCGCTGTTGTCGTAGGACATCTTTTCGAAGTGCGGGACGGTCCACTTTTCATCGACCGAATAGCGATGGAACCCGCCCGCCAGATGGTCATGGATACCGCCCTTCGCCATCTTTTCGAGCGAGACCGTCGCAGCCAGCCGCACCGCCTTCGCCCCTTCGTCGTTCAGCCGATGCACCGTGTCGATCAGCAGATCGATCGCGCCGGAGTTGGGAAACTTCGGCTGCGCGCCGAAGCCGCCATTGCGCCCATCGAACTGACGGATGGCCGATTCGACCAGCTTGCCAAGCAGCTCCGCGCCAGGGTCCGGCACCGGCTCGTTGAACTGCTCGCTGTTCTCGATGGCCGACATCACGCTGCTGGCGGACTCGTCCACCTCGCCGCGCTTGTCCATAAAGGCCTCGGCCATGGTCAGCAGCACGCGCCGCAGGCTCGGACGCCCGTGCCCATCGACCGGCGGGAAGTACGTGCCGCCGAAGAACGGCTTGCCGTCCGGGGTCAAAAACGCCGTCAGCGGCCAGCCGCCACCGCCGCTGATCGCCGCGACCGCCGCCTGATAGCGCGCATCCACATCGGGCCGCTCGTCGCGATCCACCTTGATCGCAATGAAATGTTCATTGATGATCGAAGCGGTTTCGACGTTCTCGTAGCTCTCGCGGTCCATCACATGACACCAGTGACACCACACGGCGCCGATATCGAGCAGGATCGGCTTGTCTTGCTCCACGGCCTTTGCAAAGGCTTCGGCGCTCCACTCATGCCACTGCACAGGCTGGTGCATCGCCGACCGCAGGTACGCGGAACGCGCACTCATCAGACCATTCTTCACTTCAACGCTCATCTTGCCTCAAGTTTAGTTCACCCGATTGGATGCAGACGCAGGCAGGCCCGAACCATGAGGTCCGGGCCTGTGTGTTTGTGCGCAAGACGCGGGTTACGGCGTGGCCGAGAGCGGCTTCGGCGGCGCCGGCGGCTTCGGAGCGGTCAGGCCCGGGACGAACGGCATCTGCGTCATCGTGCCTGCGGCCGCGTCCACCAGCGAGATGCCGTAGCGGTCCAGCGTGTTCGAGACGATCTGCGACAGCGCCGAGCGGTCCTTCGCATACGCGGCCGTTGCCGAGATGAGCGTGTTCTCCGCCGTCGCCAGGTTGCGCTCCTGCTGCAGCACGTTCGCCGTCGTCGAGGCGCCGAGCTTGTACTTCTTCTGCTCGGCGTCGAGCGACTGCGCGCCGTAGTCGCGCGCGGCCTGCGCGGCCTCGACGTTCGCGCGGTCGTTCGTCAACGCGTACTGCGCGTTGATGACCTGGATGCGAATCTGCGTGTAGAGCTGCTGCAGACGCATCTGCGTCTGGCGATACTCCATCTGCGAGCGCGCCTGGTCCGCCTGCGCGGTGCGGTTGCGGATCGGGATCGTGATGTTCACGCCAGCGCCGTAGTCCGGGTTATTCGCCGACAGCAGGTTCTGCAGCACGCCACCGTAGCCCGTGGGAGTCGAGGCGGTGTTGTTCGCCGAGCCCGTTCCCAGGTTCACCGCACTTCCGTTTACCGTACCGCCAAGCGCGTTCGTACCGTAGAAGGCGAAGGCATCCACCGTCGGGAGCAGACCGTTCTTCTCCCCGCGGATGGTGATCTCGTTGTTCTTCATCGTCAGCAGAGCCTGCTCGATCTGCGGGTTGTTGACGTACGACAGCCGAACGAGATCCTCGACCTTCATGTCTTCTTCCGGCGTGCGATCGAGACCGATGCGGTCGGTCGGGACAACGGGAGCATTCGCGATCAGCGACTCGCTCAGGTCGCGGGCGATCGCCTGCTTCATCAGCAACTGCTGATACTCCAGGTTCGACTTCGAAGTGATGAGCGCCTGCCGGTCGGTCGCGACGGCCGAGTCCGAGTTGACCACGTCGAGCGGCGCGAGCGTGCCGATCTCCAACTGCTTCCGGTTGTCGGACGCCAGTTGCGTCGACTGCTGCAGCGCGCGCTCCTTCGCCTGTTCGTCCTCATAGGCCGAGACCAGCGACCAGTAGATGCTCTCCACCTGCGTGACCGTGTAGATGACCTGCTGGCGGAAGGACGAGTCCGTGATGCGGCGGTCGTTGATCGCCTCGACGATGAAGCGGCGATTCAACCCCGTGCCGAAGCCCTGCAGCAGGTGCTGCGTCGCGGTCGCGCGGAGCGTCGTGGTGATGCTCGGCGTGTAGGTCGCGAGCACGCTGGTCGTCGCGGCGCGCGTGTTGTTGAAGCCTACGTTCAGCAGCGTGCCGGAGCTGAAGCCCTGCTGGTACGCCACATTCGCCGTGACGGTATTGACAGTCGCCGTCGGCGATACGCTGCTCGAGCTCTGCGTGGTCGCGCGCTCGAACTCCACCGTGCTGGTCAGTTGCGGGTCGAAGTTGTACGGGGCGGGTCCGCCGCCGTTGGTGCTGAGCACGAGGCCCGAAGTTCCGGTGCCCGAGCCGCCCGACGAGGTCGACGTGCCGCCCGGACCGCCGCCGCTGGTAATCGTGGTCGTCGTGCCGCCCAGCGTGTTCTCCACCAATCCGGTCGAGACGCCGCGCAGCGACGAGCCGGCGCGCGCGCGCAGAATGTCCGTGTCGGCGATGTCCAGGTTGATGCGCGCGATCGCGATGTCGTAGTTGTTCTCGAGCGCGAGCGTAATGGCGTCCGTCAGGCCCAGGTAGATCGTGCCGTCGCGCAGCAGCGTCGCCAACCGGGGCGTGTTCTGGATCGTCGGCAGCGGCACCTGCGTCGAGGTATAGGGCGCGATCAGGTTCAGGAACTTGTACCCCTTCAGATGGGTGTAGTCCTTGGCGGTGTCGCGCAGGTAGAGCGGCTCGGTCGCCTTCGGCTCCGGCGGCAGGCCCGCGTTGTCGCCTGGCGCGGCCGTGGATGGCGCGGTGGGGCTTACCTGTGTCTGCTGCGCGAATCCCTGCGGCGCCGTCGCGCTCATGAGCAGCAATGCCACGCTTGCCGCCGACTTCAGATCATTCAATCTCACGTTTGTGCTCTCCAGCCTCTTGTTTCCAACTGTGCCGGCGCCGCTGTTGCGGCGTCGGCGAACTTCGAATCGAACTCTGTCCGGCTCATGGCGCATGCCTCCGCCATGACTTCTCAAATCCGGACGCCTGAAAATCCCGGAGACCCACTGCTACGTTGGAGTGATCTTCTACTAGACGAAGCCGACCGCGCCGAAGTCTCGCAAAAAATATGCTTTCCGGCGCTCCCTGCAACCTCTATCTCTCCGTTACGCATCGCCGCCGGTTTTCGTTCCCGAAAATCACCGCAACCATCCAAATTCTTCGATATCCCTCATCATACCAATCGAATGCCCCGGATAGCCGCCCATCGCCGGAACTCCGGGGAAGCGTTATCGTGGAGATAGCCAAACACACTATGCCCCTCTGGAAGCTCATCCTCGCGTACGACGGAACGCCGTTTCATGGCTGGCAGATTCAGCCCGGACTGTCGACCGTGCAGGGTACGCTCGCCGCCGCGATCCTCCACGTCACGGGCGAAGACGTGCTGCCGCAGGGCTCCGGACGCACCGACACCGGCGTCCACGCGCTCGGACAGGTCGCCAGCTTCGAGCTCGCCGCGCCCATCCCGGCCCAGAATCTGCACCGCGCCCTGAATCGCGCGCTGCCGCCCAGCATCCGCATCCTGTCGCTCGAAGCCGCCCCCGAGGGCTTCCACGCCCGCTACTCCGCCGTGCGCAAGACGTATGAATACCGGATCTTCCCGCACGACCGCTGGCAGCCCGGCTTGCCGGATCGCATCTGCTCGCCCATGCTGGCGCCCTGGGTCTGGGACTGCCGCTGGCCGCTCGACCTCGACCGGATGCAGCAGGCCGCGCAGGACGTCCTCGGCACGCACGACTTCACCAGCTTCGCCGCGTCGGACCCCGACCGCACCGCCCGCAAGGCCGGGTCCACGGTGGAAGCGTCGAACGTCCGCACCATCTTCGCCTCCGACTGGACCCACCGGGACGAACTCCTCGTCTACCGCGTGACCGGCTCCGGCTTCCTGCACCATATGGTGCGAAACCTCGTCGGCGCCTTCGTCGACGCAGGCGCAGGGCGCATCGCAGCCGGAGACATCGCGAAGATCATCGCCGCCCAAAGCCGCTCCGCCGCCGGCCCCACCGCACCCGCCAGCGGACTCTTCCTCGTCGAGGTGGTCTATTGATATCCACCTCCGGTCAATCTGCGCCTTCATCTCCAGTCCCCGCCCAAGAGGCTCGTCATCCTGAGCGAAGCGGAGGACCCCCGTATTTCGCTTTTGCCTTTGTCGTTTGCTTCCCTGCGGAGGCATCCTGATATGTTTACCTCCGCCATTGCGCGAATCATCAAAACAGTTAGTTTTGGCCCGGAGGTCTCCTGATGTTCACCTCTGCCGCGACGGCCATGGCGCAGCACCGCATCAGCCGCCTTGCGGCAATCCCTTCCGTCCACCGCGCCTTCCACTGGCTGCACCTGCATCAGCCGCAGCTCCGCCAGTGGCAGTTGCAGATGCTCGCCATCCCCGCTCCGCCCTTCGGCGAACGACCGCGCGCGGAGTGGTTCGCCGAACGCTTCACACAGCTAGGACTGGAGAACGTCCACCTGGATGAAGAGGGCAACGCCCTCGCCGAACTACGCACCAATTCGGGCGCCTCCAATCTTCAATCAGGTTTCGATTCCGAGACGTGGGTTTCAGCCGGCGAGCCCAGCCCCAAAACGAAATACCTCCTGATTTCGGCGCATCTGGACACCGTCTTCCCCGCCGGAACCGCCACCCAGCCGACGGAGGATGGCCCACGCATCCTCGCCCCCGGCGCATGCGACAACGCCGCCGGCCTCTCCGCCCTGCTCGGCATCGCGGCAGCCCTCCAGTGCGCAGGCATCTCACTCCCCATCCTCTTCGCGGCGAACGTCGGCGAGGAGGGCGAAGGCGACCTGCGCGGCATGCGGCAGCTCTTCGAGCGCGGCGCGTACCAAGGCCGCATCGGCGCGGCCATCGCACTCGAAGGCGGCGGAACCGGCACGGTGGTCAACCGCGCGCTCGGCAGCCGGCGCTTCCGCGTCACGGTCAGCGGCCCCGGCGGCCATTCTTGGACCGACGCCGGCGCGCCCAACCCCATTACCCTGCTCAGCCGCTGCCTGGCCGCGCTGGCCGAGATGCCGCTTCCCGCCTCGCCCCGCACCACGCTCAGCCCCGGCATGATCTCCGGCGGCACCAGCGTCAACTCCATCCCCACCTCGGCCTCCGCGCTGCTCGACCTGCGTTCGACCGACCCCGACCAACTCGCCATGACCGAGCTGAACCTCCACCGCACCCTTGAGCTGCTCATCGCGCGCGCTAACCGGCAGAACCCCCACCAACCGCCCGCGAAGCTGCAGATCGAGACCATCGGCAGCCGGCCGGCCGGCGCCCTGTCCGAGGACGCGCCGCTCTTCCAGACCATCCGCGCGGTCGACCGGCACCTCTCTATCCGCACCGAGCCGCGCATCGGGTCCACCGACGCCAACCTGCCGCTCGCGCTCAAAGTTCCCGCCGTCGCGATCGCCACCGGCGGCACGGGCGACGGCATCCACACCGAGGCCGAATGGTACG
This sequence comes from Granulicella rosea, assembly GCF_900188085.1. Taxonomy (GTDB): domain Bacteria; phylum Acidobacteriota; class Terriglobia; order Terriglobales; family Acidobacteriaceae; genus Edaphobacter; species Edaphobacter rosea. The sequence goes on along the minus strand of NZ_FZOU01000003.1, from coordinate 488,393 downwards.
ACCCCACCGGTCGCGAGACCGCGCTGCGCCGCATCCTGCTCATCCTGTTGGACACCGCGCAGCAGCTCGACAACGCCCAGCTACTAGTTCTTTAGTCCCAGCCCAAAACTTTCCCTCAAAATGGGCGTCTAACCAAACGACAAGCAATTCCTGCGTTTCGCCCGGTGAGAAAAGTGCCGTAAGCTGCGCACACGCATCTATATACTGGGCAGTGCCAGCCGTTTCGTTTACGGCGAGACCCGCATACTGCATGAATTGAGGAACCCTCGACCCATGGAATCACAGAAGCCGCATTTCTTCACTCGCCTCCGCAGCCACCGCCTCACCACCACCTTCACGCTGCTCGCAACGCTCTCCATCGGCGTCCTTGCGGGGTCGGTGCTCACTCGCAGCGTCAGCGGCAAGGAGCAGCAAGGGGTCGATAGCTCGAGCGCGCGTCCACTGGTCATTCCCAATCCGACCAATCTTTCGAACGGCTTCTCCGCCATCGCCAAGCAGGTCGGCCCGGCGGTCGTGAACATCAACACCGAGTCGCTGCCCAAGGAATCGCCCAAGAAGAAGCGCCGGCCCGGCGCAGGCGGGCAAGGCGGCGGACAGGGCGATCCCCAGAGCCCCGAGGACTTCTTCAACCGCTTCTTCGGCGGACAGGGCGGCGGACAAGGCGATGACGACGGCGACGGACAGGGCGGCGGCGAGCGTCGCGCACTCGGTTCGGGCTTCATCGTCGACTCGCAGGGCTACATCATCACCAACAACCACGTCGTCGACAAGGCCGACAAGATCTTCGTGAAGCTCGCCAGCGACCACGACGAGGCGGACGAGGGCGTCCCGGCGCGTGTCGTCGGCGTCGACCCCGAGACCGACATCGCGGTCATCAAGATCGACGTGAAGACCCCGCTCCCGACCGTCAAGCTCGGCAACTCCGACGGCGCGCAGGTCGGCGACTGGGTGCTCGCCATCGGCAGCCCGTTCTCGCTCTCGCAGACCGTCACGGCCGGCATCGTCAGCGCGAAGAACCGCTCCATCGACGACCGCGACGCGAACGGCCTTTCGAAGCAGTTTCAGAAGTTCATCCAGACCGACGCAGCCATCAATCCCGGCAACTCCGGCGGTCCGCTGGTCGACATGGCCGGCCAGGTCGTCGGCATGAACACCGCGATCTATACCCAGTCCATGGGTTCGCAGGGCGTCGGCTTCGCCATGCCGTCGAATATCGTCGCGTCGGTCTACAACATGCTCATCGGACCGGAGCATAAGGTCATCCGCGGCTCGATCGGCATCACCTTCCAGGCGGCGCAGTCTTCGGCGGTCAACCGCATCTACGGCTACGGCAACGGCGGCATCATCATCACGACCGTCAGCCCGACCGGCGGCGCGGCCAAGGCTGGTCTGCAGCCGAACGACGTCATCATCTCCATCGACGGGCGCAAGATCGCCGACGGAGATGACATGGTGCAGGATATCTCCGCCCGCAAGGTCGGCTCTTCGGTCAAGATCGGCTACGTCCGCGACGGCAAGCAGATGACCGCGAGCGTCACCATCGGCGACCGTGCGAAGACCTACTCCGACATCACCGCGAACACGGACGACGACGCAGCCGCACCGCAGCAGGCCGATGCCGGCGAGAGCAAGCTCGGCATCACCGTCTCGCCGCTCCCGGCGGCACAGGCGGCCAAGCTGGGCATCAAGGGCGGAGTCACCATCACCAGCGTCCGGCCCGGCTCCTTCGCCGACGAGATCAACCTCGGCAAAGGCGCGCTGATTACGGAGATCAACAAAAAACCAGTCACCGACATGGCCAGCTACAACGCCATCGTCTCTGGCCTGAATGTTGGCGATGACGTCGTCTTCGTCATCCGCAACACTGCGTCGAAGCAGGGCGGCAACTCCTTCGTCGGCGGAACGATTCGCTAAACCGTTGATTCTTCGGGCATCCAATGTCTTCGCGGAAATCGCGACGGCATTGGATGCCGGAGGTCACACAAAAGTACCATCCATTGGAAAAAAAATACCTAACGTGGGCAACCATTTCCTATTGCCAACCGTTGATCGACCCGATACTCTTGTCAGGTAATCGGGTGACACTTTGAAGCGTGTCCTCGATACTTTGTTCGAGGCAACGTTCCAGTATGCGGTTCGGCTCTGTTCTCGCTCTCAGCTCGTGCATTTTGTTCGCCGCAGCCCTGCCTGCAGCGGCCATGCCTCGCGCACACCGCGGACCCACCTCCCCCAGGCTGTTTGCGAGCAGCAAGCACGCTGCTTCTACTCCGAAGCCCGCACCGCGGCCTGCCGCGCAACGCGTCATCGACCCGGCTCGCGCCACTCAGATTCAGTCCGCTCTTATTAAGAGCGGCTACATGAGCGGCTCGGCCACCGGCGTGTGGGATGCCCAGACCGAAACCGCGATGCAGAAGCTGCAGTCCGATAACGGATGGCAGACGAAAATCGTCCCCGACGCACGGGCCATCATCAAGCTGGGTCTCGGCCCGAACGCCAGCTCCGCCGCTGAAGGCGCAGGAACCGAATCGGAAGCCGCCATCAAGCCTGGCGTTGGACCTCAGTAGACTTTTCTTGTTTTGCCTCCTGCACCGCCCCAACGACAATCTGGGATCGCGCGATGCGTAAGCACTGGCCGCTTTACCTGATGGAAGCCGCCGAGCTGGCCGCCTTCATGCTTTCCGCCTGCCTCTTCACGGTCCTGCTCTACCATCCGGCGTCGCCTGCCCTGCATTGGATTCCCGACGCTACCCTCCGCCGAGCCTGCATGGGTATCGCAATGGGTGCGACCGCCGTCGCCATCATCAAGTCTCCGTGGGGCAAGCGCTCCGGCGCGCAGTTCAATCCGGCCATCACCCTCACGTTTCTGCGGCTGGGAAAGATCGGCCCCGTGGACGCCGTCTGCTATATCGCCGCGCACTTCGCGGGAGGCATCCTCGGCGTCGGGCTGTCCGCCATGCTGGCCGGCCGCGCTCTCGCCGTACCGGAGGTAAACTACGCCGTGACCGTGCCCGGCCCGTGGGGCACAGGCGCGGCCTTCGCGGCGGAGCTCTTCATGGCCGCGCTGCTGATGGCTGTCGTGCTCACCACCTCAAACCGTCCGAGACTCGCGCCCTACACAACCTACATGGTGGGCACACTTATCTTCGGCTACATCCTCGTCTTCGCGCCGGTCTCCGGCTTCAGCATCAACCCCGCTCGCACGGTCGGCTCGGCGATCTTTGCCCAACTCTGGACTGCGGTCTGGATCTACTTCGCCGCGCCTGTGCTCGGCATGTTGACGTCTGCGGAACTCTATCTGCGGCTGACCGAACCGCGCCCCAGGCCCTACTTCACCCATCGGCACCTGCAGCAGAAACCTACCGTGTAAGCTCGGCGATCTCCTCCGCCCACTCGCGCCACAGACCGCAAAGCTCCGCCCGGTCGCCCGCCGTGTAGTCCTCGAACTCGAACCCCGGACTGACCGTACACCCCAGCAGCGCCCACGTTCCGCCAGGCACAAGCCGCGCCCCCTGCCAAACCCCGTGGGGCACGACCACCTGTGGCCGCGCCCCGCCGGCAAGATCGTTGCCGATCACGACGCGCAGCCCCGTGCCATCGGGAAAGAGCTGAATCTGCTCCACCGGATCGCCCGCGTAGAAGTGGAAGACCTCGTCCGACGCCAGCAGGTGCATCTCGCTGAAGGTATTCGGCTCCAGCAGATAGTAGATCGCCGTCCCGGTCCGCCGCGCCGACGGATATCGCGCCAGCTCGACCGTTTCCGACGCCTCATACGTCCGCACATACCACCCACCCTCGCGCGGATGCGGCATAAGTCCCAGCATTTGCTTCACTTCTTCGGCGTTCATAAGTTTCCTCCGGCGGAACATTCATCTCACGTTATTCTGAACGAACTCAGCCGCAAATTCTGCACCCAAAGAGGGCATCCGCCGACATGCGCACCCGTCTCGAACAGTACTTCGGCTTTGCCGCCCACGGAACCACCTGGCGCACCGAGATCCTCGCCGGTCTCACCACCTTCATCACGATGGCGTACATCATCTTCGTGAACCCGGCGATTCTCTCGCAGACCGGCATGCCGCTTGCGGCGGTCACCACCAGCACCTGCCTCTGCGCGGCCTTCGGGTCGATCCTGATGGGAACCATCGCCAACTATCCGCTGGCGCTCGCGCCGGGTATGGGGTTGAACGCGTACTTTACCTACACGGTCGTCAAGGGCATGGGCGTGCCCTGGCAGACCGCGCTCGGCGCCGTCTTTCTCTCGGGCGTCATCTTTCTGCTGCTGACCTTCGGCGGCATCCGGCAGAAGCTGCTGGCGGCGATTCCCTACCAGCTCCACGCGGCGGTCGCGGGCGGCATCGGCCTGTTCATTGCATTCATCGGGCTGCGCAACTCCGGCATCATCGTGCCCAGCCCGGCGACGACGGTCACCCTCGGCAACCTGCATGCGCACACCACGCAACTCGCGATCTTCGGCATCGTGCTCATCGCCATCCTGCAGGCGTACAAGGTGAAGGCGTCGATGCTGATCGGCGTGCTCGGCACGCTCATCGTCGGCATCCTCTTCCATCAGGTCAAGTACCAGCCCTCGACCTTCAACCCGCTGGCGATCTCGGCCACCGCCTTCCACATGGACCTGCGCGGCGCGCTGAAGATGAACGCGCTCGAGATCATCTTCGTCTTCCTCTTCGTCGACCTGTTCGACAACATCGGCACGCTGGTCGCGGTGACCGAACGCGCAGGCCTGATCGCCGACGACCACACCATCCCTCGGCTCGATAAGATCTTCTTCGCCGACGCCAGCGCCACGGTCGTCGGCGCGCTGGCCGGCACCTCGACCGTCACCAGCTACATCGAAAGCTCGGCCGGAGTCGCGGCCGGCGGACGCACCGGCGTCACCGCCATCACCACCGGCATCCTCTTCTTCCTCGCCATCTTCATCGCGCCCGCCATCGGGGCCATCCCGGACTTCGCCACCGCGCCGGCGTTGATCCTGGTCGGCGCACTCATGGTCGCCGGCGCCGCGCGCATCGACTGGGAGGAGCCGCGCATCGCCATCCCCAGCTTCCTGACGCTGATCACGATTCCGCTGACGTACTCCATTGCCACGGGCCTGTCGTTCGGCATCATCAGCTTCGCGGTGCTGGAACTCGCCACCGGACGAGGACGCCGCCAGCACTGGATGCTCTACACCCTGGCCGCTCTGTTTCTCTTCCGCTTCGCCTACATGAGCGCGGGGTAGGCTGCCCTTTCTCTCCACCAAACGAAAAGCCCCATGTCTGAGACATCGAGACATGGGGCGTCCAGCATTGGTTCCAGGGAAGAGCGTTTACCGCACCTTCAGCCCCGGCGCCACTGTCGTTCCATCCTCGGCCTCGGTGAAGTCGATGATGTTCTTCAGCGTCTCGTACGGGATGGCGCCCAGCGGCAGCAGGCGTCCGTTGACGGCCAGCATCGGGGTCTGATCGACGCCCGCATCCTCGCCCAGCTTGAGCGATGCGTTCACCTGTTCCTTGATCGCAGGCGTAGCCGCGCAGGTCGCAACAGCCGCCGGATCGAGTCCGGCCTTGGTCACCGCGGCCTTCAGCGTGTCGTCGCCGGTCTCGGGCGTCAGCGCGCTCTGCGTGTCGTAGACGGCCTGCGCATAGGTGAAGTAGGCCTCGTTCTTCTGCTTCGCCACGCACGCCCCGTAGGTCGCGGCCTGGAAGGCGAATGGATGGATCTGCACCAGCGGAAAGGGCTGATAGACGATGTGCGCGTTTGGGTAGTCGCGCTCCAGGTTCTTCATCGTCTCCTGAGCCTCCTTGCAGTGTGGGCACTGCAGGTCCGAGAACTCGACCAGCATCAGCTTCTTGCTCACCGAGCCGCGTGTGGCGCCGTCGGCCCGCGAGGCCAGCATGGCGTTCAGGTCCGCGAATGGCTTCGCGCCAAACGAGATGACGCTGCCGCCCGCGACCGCATGCTTACCGTCGGGCGTGATGAAGAACGCCGTGCTCTGCACCTGCGCATTCGGCGCACGCTCGGAGACGAAGACCACGACCTTCGCGACGCCCGGCGCATCCGTCTTCTGGATCGCCTCCACGCGCCAGATGCGGTTCACATCGTATCCCCAGAGCGACTTCAGGAACCCGTCGACCGTCTCAAGCGTGGGGCTGGGGGCGGTAAAGTTCTTCGGGTCGACTGCGGGAAACGGGTCCGCCTTCGTCACCGGATCGAGCGACTGCAGTTGCAGAGACTTCTGCGGCGCAGGCGCTGCCGCCGCGGGCGCGGCCTGTGCCAGAACGGTTCCGGTAAACCCAATCGTCGACGCCAACGCCGCCACTACCATCGCTTTGTTCAATGAATCCATCCTCTCGAACTGTGTTCGTTGCATTGATTGTTGCCTGTCCCTGTGGTCGTCATTCCCACAGGGAATCTGCTTCTATCTTTACTTCTGCCTCTAAACCTCAACCTTCACCGCAATCGGAAACCGCCTTCCATTCCCGAACGACTTTTCCGTCACCTTCAAGACCGGAGCCGCCTGCTGCCGCTTGTACTCGCACCGCTCCACGAGCTTCAGCACCTGGCGAACCAGCGCGACATCCACCTTCTGCTCCGCCGCGATCTCCTCCGCCGAGCAGTACCGCTCGACATAGGCCTCGAGGATCGGGTCTAACACATCGTACGGCGGCAGCGAGTCCGTATCCTTCTGGTCCGGCCGCAGCTCGGCCGAGGGCGGCTTCTCGATCGTCGCCAGCGGAATGATCTCACGCTCGCGATTCGCATACCGGCTCAGCTCGTAGACGCGCGTCTTCATCACGTCGCCAATCACCGCCAGCGCGCCGACCATATCGCCGTAAAGCGTGCAGTAGCCGGTCGACATCTCGCTCTTGTTGCCGGTCGTCAGCACCAGCGCGTTGAACTTGTTCGACAGCGACATCAGCAGCACGCCGCGTGAGCGCGACTGCAGATTCTCCTCCGCCAGCCCGAACGGCGTGCCCACAAAGAGCGGCCCCAGCGTCTCCATGTAACGGTTGTAGATGTCGTGAATGGCGAGCATCTCGAAGCGTATCCCCAGCCGCAGCGCCAGATCGCGCGCGTCGTCCTTCGAACCTTCGGACGAATACTCGCTCGGCATGCCGACGCCCATCACATTCTCAGCGCCCAGCGCTTCCACCGCGATCGCCGCCACCAGCGCCGAGTCGATGCCGCCGCTCAAACCGATGATCGTCTTGCGGAAGCCGCACTTGCGCACATAGTCGCGCGTACCCAGCACGAGCGCGTCCCAGATCGCGGCGACGTCGTCCGAGACCGGCGGCGCGATCGGCGGCGCGGCGGCTGTATCGATCAGAATCAGGTCTTCGACGAAGGAGGAAGCCTGAGCCACCAGTGCGCCGTCCGCGCCCACGGCGAGGGACGATCCGTCGAAGATCAGGCTATCGTTGCCGCCGACCTGGTTGGTCATCGCGACCAGCGCGCCGTGCCGCTGCGCGATGGCGCCAAGCATCTTCTGCCGGACCTCGCGCTTGCTCTTCCAAAAGGGCGAGGCCGAGATGTTGACGATCAGCTTCGGCTGCGTGCGAAGCGCGGCGGGCTGCGCATCCCACTTCCCCATCAGTTCGTCCACGGGATCGACCGCGTAGTTGCGCCGCGGCCAGAAGTCCTTGTCGTTCCAGGCGTCCTCGCAGATCGTGATGGCGACCGGCGCCGGACCGGCGGGGGTCGGAATCGTCGTGAGCGATTGCGACGCGGCAGGCTCGAAGTACCGCTGCTCGTCGAAGACGTCGTAGAACGGCAGCAGCATCTTCTGTTGAATGTGCAGAATCTCGCCGCCCCCCACAAGCACCGCGACGTTGCGCACATGCTTGCCTTCGGGCGAGTTCGCCGGCATTACCGTGCCGACCAGGAGCGTGGGTCGTCCCGGCGTCGCGGTCCAGCGGACCAAGCCTTCGAGCGCCGTCTGCGCACGAGCCACAAACGACCGCTTCTCCAGCAGATCGGCAGGCGGATAGCCGCACACGGCAAGCTCGGGAAAGACCACCAGGTCCGCCGCAAGCCCTACCGCCCGTTCCGCAAACTCCAGAATCTTGTTCGTATTTCCGACAAAGTCCCCAACCGTCGGATTGATCTGCGCCAGTGCGATCTTCACGCTTCCAGTCTATCGAATAATTGGAAGCACCGGCTGCAACGGGACTTAGGAACCCGTTCCACCCAGCACCACGCCAATCGTGCGCGCCAGAATCGTGATATCCAACCAGAAGGTCCAGTTCTCGACATACGCGGTATCGAGCGAAATGTAGCTGTCGAAGGACGGATCCTGCCGCGCCTCCACCTGCCACAGACCGGTGATGCCGGGCAGCACGTCCAGCCGGCGCAGATGCGCCAGATCGTACTGCTCCACCTCGGAGGCGATCGGAGGCCGCGGCCCCACCAGGCTCATATCGCCGCGCAGCACGTTGTAGAACTGCGGCAGTTCGTCGAAGCTGTACTTGCGCAGACGGCGCCCGACCTTGGTGATGCGCGGGTCGTTGACGATCTTGAACAGGACGCCTTCGCGCTCGTTCAGGTGGCTCAGTTGCTCCTTGAGCTTGTCCGCATTCGTCACCATGGTGCGGAACTTGTAGCAGTTGAAGGTCCGGCCCTTGCGGCCGATGCGCGCGGCCTTGTAGAAGATCGGCCCCTTCGAGTCCATCCGCACCGCAATGGCGATGAAGAGCATCGGTATCGCAAGAACGGTCAACGCGATCGTCGCCAGCGTGATGTCCAGCGCGCGCTTCATCAGGAAGGCGCCGATCGGGAACTCGCGGCGGTGAAGCGGAATGGTGGGAAACTGGCCGATGTACTCGACGGTCGCATTCCAGGCCAGACCGTCGTAGAGGTCCGGCACCACGCGCACATCGATGCCGGCGGCGCGCGCCTCTTCGACCAGACCGATGACCAGTTTCTTTTCCGCCGGGACAGAGAGGAAGATCTCGTCGACGAAAAGCGACCGAGCCAGCGCGAGGCAGTTCTGCATGTTGCCGATCACGTCCGCGTCGCCCGACTCCGCCTCGCGCTCGGTCAGCGCGACGAAGCCCTTGAAGCGGAAGCCGAGGTGCTGTAGCGACTCCAGGTGATTGCGCAGCGCATGCGCCACGCGGCCCGCGCCGACGATCAGCACGTTGCGCGTCTCATGTCCGGCGCGATAGCGACTGTAGACCATGCTGCGCCAGACCGCGCGCCGCAGGCACAGGAGGAATGCCGTGAAGACCACCAGCAGAATGACGATGACGCGCGAGACCGACTCCACCTGCTTCAGGTAGAGCGTACCGCACAGGATGAGGCCGGAGACCAGCGTCGCCTGCACGGTCATGCGCTGCTCATGCAGCCCCGTGCGGTTCTGAATCGGCCCATAGACGCCGTAAGAATGGGTAAAAAAGATGAGACATACGCCGAACCACGCCCAATACGCCAGCCAGATGGGCGGAGACGTCGCGAAGATGGTGGGCAGCATGGAAAACGAGTGCGCGCCAAGGGGATTCCCCATCTGGCAGCGAACGGCGATCACGCCCGCGACGAAGGCCGTCAGCAGGTCCAGAAACGCCCACACCAGGCTCGTGACGGAAGGACGCTGCGACATACGCACCCGTGCTGACTTGGTGTTTCCGCCGCCGTGCCGCTTTCCCGAAACAATGACCTGCTGCAGATAATCCGGTGTCGCCATAATGCAAGTGTCTCCCGTCCAACGACCGACGAAGTTGAATTCCGGCCAGAACTACAGCCGAAATACACGTCCGAAGCTCCCCAAACTTCCTGGTCGAGGAACCCGCATCCAAATCCTACCTTGAGTATGACAGCCGGAGGCACTTCCATCCGGGAGGAAACTATCTCAAGACACGAATGAGGGTAAGTCGTGCAATCGACTGGTGAAGAGGTATGGAGCGCCACCTGAAGAATACGTTTTGAATCCATTCCCCGCAAGTCTTCCGCAAGTCTTTTATATAGATAAGCCGACGAGCGCTATACATCGGCCAATTATGCCGGTAGCACCAGTTCGTCCAGTAATAAAAACTCGCGAAGAATCGGATCGTCGCTTCGTTCCATCTCCGGCATCGTGCCGAAGAACCTCACCTCACCCTGATGCAGGAAGACCACCCGATCCGCCAGCTTCTTCGCAAAACGCATATCATGCGTTACCACGATGCTCGTGAGATGCAGTTGCTGCTTTAAACGTTGGATCAGATTGCCCAGCAGATGCGCCATCATCGGGTCGACCATGGTCGTCGGTTCGTCGTAGAGCACGGCCTCGGGCTGCGCCGCCAAAGCCCGCGCGATGGCGACCGACCGCTTCATCCCGGTCGAAAGATCGCTCGGCAGCAGGTTCTCCATCCCGGCCACGCCCACCATCTCCAGCAGCCCGCGCACCACCTGGAACATCTGGTCTTCTTCCATGTCCTTGCGCTCGCGCAGCGGAAACGCAACGTTCTCCCCCACCGTGATCGAGTCGAAGAGCGCGCCGTTCTGGAAGACCATCGTGACCTTCTTGCGAACCTCCTGCAACTGCCGCTCGCTGAAGTGGGTGATATCTTCGCCGCCGACCCGGATCGTGCCGGAGTCGACCTTGAGAAACCCGAGGAGCATCTGCAGCGAAACCGATTTGCCCACCCCGCTGCGGCCCAGGATACAAAGCGTCTCGCCCGGATTGACGCAGAAACTCACATCCTTCAGCACGTGAAAGTCGCCGAAAGACTTCGAGACATGCTCGAACGAGATATAAGAACGCGGCTTGCCGCGATCCTCCGGCACAGCCTCGACCGCAGCCTCGTTCTGCGCCGCGGCCTGCACCATGAACTCCTCGACCGCCGGCGTGATGCTCAGTTCGACGTCCGCCAGGAGCGGAACCGAGCCCGCATCGTCGGTGTCGGCGACGAGCGCGTCCGAACGATGCTCGGAACCCTCGGCATCCGAGCTCTCGACCGCGCGGTTCTTGTCCTCGGGCGTCCGCTCCAACGCCTTTTCCGCCGTCAAACTCTCGTCCTGCTCCGCCATTCGGGCATCCTCTGCGTGGTGTTGTCCTATTCTCTCTCAGATGCGGTCGCAGCCTGCACGGCGGCAAACTCTTCCGGCGTATTGACGTTCCGGAACCAGCCCGCATCATCCGCCACGACCGTATCCGCGAGCACGGCGTCCTCGGCGACTCCCTGCTCTGCCGTTAGCGCCGCCGCCGCCTCCCGCAACACGGGATAGAGCTTGTATCGCCCGCGGGCGATGGACGCAGCCAGATACGGCAGCACCGCGCGATGCAGCAGCGCCACCGTGGGCTGCGGAATGCCGTCGACCGTGAAGAGAGCCAGCCGCGTCGTGGAGCTCGACAGCGCCGCCTCGATCCATTCCCGCAGCAACGCCACCGGCAGACATGGCAGATCGACCGGCAGCACGAGCGCCCAGTCCGACGGGCAATGCGCCAACGCCGCCTCCAGCCCGCTCATCGGACCGCAGTCCGGGTGCAGATCCGGCGCCAGCGGCGCAAAGTCCGCATACGCAGGATAGGCGCCCAATATGTAGACATCCCCACAAATATCCCGCAACTTCGCCACCGCGCGCGCCAGCAACGTCTCGCCGTCAATTTGCAGCAACGCCTTATCCTGCCCCATCCGCGAGCTGCGGCCGCCGGCCAGGACGTAGCCGGTCACACGCGGCGGCATCAGCTCTCCAGCGCGGTGAGCGTGCTCAGGATACCGAACCAGCGCACGATCGACTCCACGCCCCGGTGAAAGTTCGCCAGATGAAACTTCTCGTTGGGCGCATGAAGGTTGTCGTCCGGCAGGCCGAAGCCCATCATGACCACCGGCAGTCCCAGCTCGCGCGTGAAGTCGCCCACGATCGGGATCGAACCGCCGCCGCGCACGAAGACCGTCTCCTTGCCGAAGACCGTGTGCATCGCCTCGGTCGCCGCGCGGACGAACTCGTTGTCCGTGCTGACGACGATGGGGTCGCCCGAGTGAATCAACCGCACCTCGAGCGTGCAGCCCTTCGGGCACAGCGTTTCGACATACTCCTTATACAGGCGGAAGCTCTCCGCCGGGGTCATATCCGGAACCAGACGCAGGCTCACCTTCGCCAGCGCACGCGCCGGAATCACCGTCTTCGCGCCCGCGCCGATGAAGCCGCCCGGCATGCCGTGAACGTCCAGCGTCGGCCGCGCCCAGGTGCGTTCGAGCACCGAGTAGCCGCTCTCACCGGTCAACGCAACCGAGCCAACCTCCGCGTGGCGATACTCCTCCTCGTCGAAGGGCAGCAGCTTCCACGCGGCCAGCTCGGCGTCGGACGGAGCCTGCACCTTGTCGTAGAAGCCGGGGATGAGGATCTTCCCCTCCGCATCCTTCAGTTGCGCGATGATCTGGGCCAGCGCGACGAACGGGTTCGGCGCGGCGCCGCCGTACATGCCGGAGTGCAGATCCGTCCGCGCGCCCTGCACCTCGATCTCGGTGTAGATCATACCGCGCAGGCCCACGCATAGCGTCGGCAGATCGGGCGCGAACATCTCCGTATCGCTCACCAGCGCGACATCCGCATGGAGCTGATCGCCGAAGTCGCGCACGAAGGCCGCGATGCCCTCACCGCCGACCTCCTCCTCGCCCTCGACGATGACGCGCACGTTGATCGGCAGCTTGCCGCCGCCCGCGACCATCAGCGATTCGAGCGCCTTCACGTGCATCCACATCTGGCCCTTGTCGTCGACCGCGCCGCGCGCGTACAGGTTGCCGTCGCGTTCGGTGGGCTCGAACGGCGGCGACTTCCACTCGTCGAGCGGCTCGGCCGGTTGCACATCGTAGTGCCCGTAGCAGAGCACGGTCGGCTTGCCCGGCGCATGCAGCCACTCCGCGTAGACCAGCGGATGGCCGATACGCGCCGGAACCACCTGCGCCGGGCCGGACGCGCCCGCCGTCATGCTCTCCTCGGTCGAGGTCTCGATCAGGTGGACGTTCTCCATGCCGATGCGCGTCAGCTCCGCCGCGACGAACTCCGCCGCCCGGCGCGTGTCGCCGGCGCGCGCTGGATCGGTCGAGACCGACGGAATCCGCAGCAGCGCCTTCAACTCTTCGACAAACCTGTCCCCATGATCCTTCGCAAACGCTACCGCCGCTGCACCATTCATCGACATCGCTTCTCCCTGTGGTTGCTCTTCTTGCCGTTGCACTTGCACGTCTTGTTTGTCATCCTCGAAGAGGATCTGCTTCCGTTCTGTCTTCTCAGCCCTTGCGTGTGAAGCGCCGCCACAGCCTGGGTGCCCCATCCATCGCAGCGCTTCACCGCGATGGGTGGGACGTAACACCGTTCGATTCGAGACAGCCCCTGAGCGGAGTTGAATGGGCTGCGTCTTGTTCGGCACGGGTGAGGAAGGCATACCCCAGGGGCTAAAGCCCCGTCCTTGCCAGGTCTAAGTGCCAAGGCTAAAGCCTTGGCCTACCCAGATGCAAAGACGTCAGCCTTGGCTGACTTGGCAAAAACGTCAGCCTTGGTATACCTGGATGCACCAGCGTCAGCTACTCGATCCTGCAACGCACTACCGCTTCGGCTGTCCGCCCGCACTCCACTCCGGCTTGAAGTCGCTCGACGCCAGCCAGCGCAGCGGCTCGACCAGCGATTGAATCGCCGCCGTCATAAACGGCAGGTCCAGATGCTCCAGATCGTCGTTCGGCTGGTGGTACGTCGGCACCGTGCCGTAGCCTGCCGCCGTGTGCGCGACCACCCCCTGCAGCGCAAGCTGATAGTTGTCCGAGCGTTCGAAGAAGTGCTCGTCCGGATAGGGATCGTCGCCCAGCTTCGCGCCATGCGCAGCCAGCGTCGGGCCAAGATTCGACCGGCTCCAGCCCGTGAAGAGCAGCGTATCCTTCGGCATCTTCGGGTCCTGGCTGCCGATCATCTCGAACTCCACGTTCGCGACCAGATCCTTCAGCGGCACGGGCGTGTGTTCGCCGAAGAACTCCGAACCCAGCTCGCCCGCCTCCTCGCTGCCGTAGCAGACGAAGAGCACGCTGCGCTTCAACTGCGGTCCGGCGGCCAGCGCATGCGCGAGTTCCAGCACGGCGGTCGTGCCCGCGGCGTCGTCGTTGGCGCCGTTGTAGATCGTGTCCCCGTTCACCGCCGGGCCGATGCCCAGGTGGTCGAGGTGCGCGGTCAGCAGAATCGTCCCGGCCTTCGGGTCGCTGCCGGGCAGGTAGCCGATGGCGTTGTACGTGCTGCGCGGCGGCTGAGGCAGCTCATGCACGCGCAGCTCGACGACCGCGCCGTCCTCCTGCGCGGCAAGGCTGGTCGCGGCCTGGCTGTCGACCGCAACCAACGTCCGCGAACCCGGCAACCCCGTCTTGAGACGTATTCCGATCTGCGTCTTCCCGCCCGTCGCTTCGACCATGTGGTCGATCTCCGCGTTCCTCGGCAGCAGTACGAGCGCAGCCCCAGCCCGGCGAGCCGTTCTCGCGGCGGCAAGCGTCGTCTTGCCGGTCAAAAGCACCGCCGCGCCCTTCAGGTCGCCCGCCTTTGCGATCTCCGCCGCATCCACCTTCCGCAGCTTCGCCTGCACATCCACGCCCGACGAGGAGAGCAGCAGGACGCCCGCGCCCTCGGACAAAGTCGCCGAGCCAACGTGCAGCGTCGCATGGCCGTCGAGTACGGGCGAGACCACCTCCGCGCTCTGCAGATAGCCGGTCATTCCCGGCGCGAACTTCAATCCGTACCCCATGAACTCCGACGCGACATAGGTCGCCGCAATCTGCTCGTCGCGCGTTGCGCTGCCGCGACCGGCCATCACGTCGCTCGCGAGAAACTCCTCATGCGCGCGCACCCACTCCGGCTTCACCGTCCAGCCGGTCTGGGCGAACAGGCCCTGTGTCGCCAGGCAAAGTCCCAGCGTCGCCGAAACCACGTGCATACCGCGCCTACTCCAGTTCATTCAGCCTGCCTTTCCAGCTCTTCGGCTCTGCTCGCGAACGAAGGCCGCAAGGTGAGTATAAGGAAGAATGGGTCCAGCGAACGGCGATCTCTTTCCCTCTCAACGGAAACAAATTCTCTAATGACACCGAGCGCTGCGGGATGTTAGCCTTGCGGCCATGTCTCGACTCCAGCTCCGCATCCCGTTCCGAGTCCTCGCCCTGCTGCTGCTCGCCTTTCCCCTGCTTCGCGTCCAGTCGCGAGCGCAGAATCCGGCCAACGGTACGCCCGACGCGCCGCCCCAGACCGAGGTCGCCGTCGACGCGCCGTTGAACCCGAAGCTGCCTACGGTCTTCATCGTCGGCGACTCCACCGCGCGCAACAAGGCGGACCTCGGCTGGGGAGACCACTTCGCGCCGCTCTTCGACACCACCCGCGTCAACATCGCCAACCGCGCCATGGCCGGCCGCAGCAGCCGCACCTATATCAACGAGGGCCGCTGGGCCAAGGTGCTGGCCGAGATGAAGCCGGGCGACTACCTGCTGCTGCAGATGGGCCACAACGACTCCGGCGATCTGGGAGGCGCGAAGCCGCGCGGCTCCATCCACTCCATCGGCGAAGAGACCAAGGACGTGCCCCAGACCACCGGCCCGCTCGCCGGACAGGTCGAGACGGTACACACCTACGGCTGGTATCTGCGCAAGTACATTGCCGAGGCCCGCGCCAAGGGCGCCACGCCGATCCTGCTGACCACCACCGTCCGCAACATCTGGAAGGATGGCAAGATCGAGCGCGACATCGGCTACAACGATTTCATCCGGCAGGTCGGCGCGCAGGAGAAGGTTCCGGTGGCCGACATGGGCGCGCTCGCCGCGGACAAGTGGCAGTCGCTCGGCCCGGCGGCCACTGCGGCGTACTTCCCCATCGACCACACCCACACCAGCCCGCAGGGCGCGACGATCAACGCCATCTGCGTGGCGGCGGCGCTGCAGAAGATTCATTCTCCGGTCGCGCAGTACCTGAAGCAGTAGAAGTGTCCGGGTGCCCCATCCATCGCAGCTTCAACGCGATGGGTGGGACGTATAACGTCCCCAACCGCTCCGGACGGTTCACGTCCCACCCTTTCGATGAAGCCGAAAGGATAGGTCGCCCGAACATCTCACTTCTGACTATCGAAGCCGTCCAAGTCGATACCGCCATGATGATCTCCTGCTCATTGACCCCGGAAGAGTTTGAGGCGCTTCGCCGAATCCTCTGGGCGCCCCTGTATCGACTCACTCTCTTCAATCGTTACTGGAACCAGCACCCCTTCTTCTTCTTTGGATCCTGGATTGTCTGCGGATTCGCCGCCGGCGCGATGCCGCGTCTCTACCGTCCTTATGGAGAGTTGCTCCTCTTCGCGGTTTGGCTCACGATCTTCATCCCGCTGATCCGCCGCTCTCAGCGTCCAGGTCCGAAGCTCATGGAGAAGTTGAACGCCGACTTGCCCTCATCTGTCTCCGTCGAGGACAACGGCATATCGACAAAGCTTCCTCTGGGCGTTGTTTCGACCGCCCCTTGGACAGCGTTCAAGAGTTGGCGAGATGCCGGCGCGTTCTTCTTTCTCAACTGGGCGGACGGTTCGAACTTCCTTGTCCTCCCTCTACGCGGCCTCTCTTCCGTGGAGCGGGAGACGCTGCGGGCGACCTTCGAGGATCGTCTCGGTCCATCGGTGGAGCCCATCATCCGCGGTTACGGATTGCTTCGATCCCGCTAAGGTTTGCTCGGCATGCGAGCCACTCCTCGCGTAACATAGAAGCTGTACGTTCCACGATCCACACGATGCGCCTGCGCTCCTCCCAGTTCGTCTTTCTCGTCGTCCTGCTCTGCTCGGTGCAGTTCGGGGGAGACTGCACGCTGCATCTGCTGGCGGACGCCGTCTGCGACCGCACCTGGATCGCCGCCTCGCGCGGTGAGACGCAATCGGCATCCATCACCCAGGACAACCGCCAGACGCTGGGCGCACATGCTGCCCGCCAGCCCGAAGAGCTGACCGCCGAGTCCCTGAGCGTCCACCGCTCGGTCTGGACGATGCGGTCGCCGGCCTCCGATGCCGCGGCCATCGCGCACCGCACCGGACTCCTGCGCGCCTAAGCTCTGCTCTTCAGCTACTCCGCACCCAATTCCACGCGATCTGCGTGAAACCGTGCCTGCCTCGCTTCGCGAGCGCCCACAACTGATAGATACCAAAGGACCTTCATCTTGTTCAACTCCGTCATCGCCAAGGTCTTCGGCACCGCCAACGAGCGCGCCGTCAAGAAGCTCCATCCGCTGGTCGAGCAGGTCAATGCGCTCGAACCCACTATCTCCGCGCTCTCCGACGATCAGCTCCGCGAGAAGACGCTCGAGTTCAAGGCGCGCGTCGCCAAGGCCATCGAAGGTCTGGACCCGAAGGAGCAGGCGGACGAAATCTACGCCGCCGAGAAGGCCGCGCTGGACGAGCTGCTGCCCGAGGCCTTCGCCGTCTGCCGCGAGGCCGGCAAGCGCATCGTCGGCATGCGCCACTTCGACGTGCAGATCATCGGCGGCTCGATCCTGCACCAGGGCAAGATCGCCGAGATGAAGACCGGCGAGGGCAAGACGCTGGTCGCCACCCTGCCGACGTACCTGAACGCACTCGCCGGACGCGGCGTCCACGTCGTCACCGTGAACGACTACCTCGCCAAGCGCGACGCGGAGTGGATGGGCAAGATCTACGGCTTCCTCGGTCTGACGGTCGGCGTCATCGTCCACGATCTTTCGGACCAGCAGCGCCGCGAGGCCTACGCCTCGGATATCACCTACGGCACGAACAACGAGTTCGGCTTCGACTATCTGCGCGACAACATGAAGTTCGAGCTCTCGGACATGGTCCAGCGCGGCCAGTACTACTGCGTCGTCGACGAGGTCGACTCGATCCTGATCGACGAGGCGCGCACGCCGCTCATCATCTCCGGCCCGACCGACCAGACCACCGACAAGTACGCGCGCGTCAACCTCATCATCCCCGAGCTGGAGCTGGGTGAGCTGATCGAGACGCTCGAGAACAAGACCTGGTCCGGCGACTATGTGATCGACGAAAAGTCACGCTCGATCACCGTGACCGACGAGGGCTGGGAGAAGATCGAAGGCCTGCTCGGCATCGGCAATATCGCCGACCCCGAAAACTGGGACCTCAAGCATCACGTCGAGACCGCCATCAAAGCGCACAACCTCTACAAGCGCGACGTCGAGTATGTGGTGAAGGACGGCGAGGTCATCATCGTCGACGAGTTCACCGGTCGCCTGATGCCAGGCCGGCGCTGGTCCGATGGCCTGCACCAGGCCGTCGAGGCCAAGGAAGGCGTGACGATCCGCAAGGAAGATCAGACCCTCGCCACCATTACCTTCCAGAACTACTTCCGCCTGTACAAGAAGCTCTCCGGCATGACCGGCACGGCCGAGACCGAGGCCGCCGAGTTCGACAACATCTACAAGCTCGACATTGTCGTCACGCCGACCAACCGCAGGATGCAGCGCATCGAGCACCAGGACGTCGTCTATCGCACGGTGAAGGAAAAATACTTCGCCGTCGCCGATGAGATCGCCCGCCTGCACGAGAAGAAGCAGCCCGTGCTCGTCGGCACGACCAGCATCGAGAAGTCCGAGCTGCTGTCGGACATCCTGAAGCGCAAGGGCGTCCGCCACGTCGTGTTGAACGCGAAGTTCCATGAGAAGGAGGCCGAGATCGTCGCGCAGGCTGGCCGTCTCGGCATGGTCACGATCGCGACCAACATGGCAGGCCGCGGAACCGACATTCTGCTGGGCGGCAACGCCGACTTCATGGCCCGTCAGGACCTCGTGCGCAAGCAGCAGGCGCGCGCGGTCTCGGGCGCGGAGGGCGCGATTCAACCCGTCGCCGGTCCGGGCATGTTCCGGTTCTACTACTCCGGCCAGGAGTTCGAGACGACGCAGGAGCTTTGGAACGCCGCCGTCGCGACGCACGAGGCAGCCGCCAAGGCCGAGCACGACGCCGTCATCGAGGCCGGCGGTCTGCACATCATCGGCACCGAACGCCACGAGAGCCGCCGCGTCGACAACCAGTTGCGCGGTCGCGCCGGACGCCAGGGCGACCCGGGCGACAGCCGCTTCTACCTCTCGCTCGAAGACGACCTGATGCGCATCTTCGCGCGCGAGTGGGTCTCCGGCCTGCTGCAGCGCCTGGGCATGGAAGAGGGCGTGCCGATCGAGTCCGGCATGATCTCGAAGCGCATCGAAGCCGCGCAGAAGGCAGTCGAGACGCAGAACTTCGAGTCCCGCAAGCACGTGCTCGAATACGACGACGTGATGAACAAGCAGCGCGAGGCAGTTTATGGCCTCCGCAAGCAGTTGATGGAAGGCGTCGATCAGAAGCAGCTCATCACCGAGGACTACGTCGGCACGATCCTCTCGAACATCCTCGAAGAGAACGCGCCCGAGAAGGCGCATCCCGACGAGTGGAAGACGCAGGCCATCTTCGACCAGCTCTTCGACCTCTTCGGCGTACGCTTCGAGAACGAGATCAACATCGCCGAGCTGAACCGCCACGAGCTGGGCGAGACCATCTTCGACAAACTGAAGGCGCGCTACGACATCAAGGAGTTGATCCTTTCGCCCGCGACCATGCGGTATCACGAGCGGATCGTGATGCTTTCGGTGCTCGACGGCCTGTGGAAGGATCACCTGCTCGCGATGGACCACCTGAAGGAGGGCATCGGACTGCGCGGCTACGCCCAGCAGGACCCGC
Organism: Granulicella rosea; assembly: GCF_900188085.1. Lineage (GTDB taxonomy): Bacteria > Acidobacteriota > Terriglobia > Terriglobales > Acidobacteriaceae > Edaphobacter > Edaphobacter rosea. The sequence goes on along the minus strand of NZ_FZOU01000003.1, from coordinate 468,724 downwards.
TGGTCGCCTACAAGAAGGAGTCCTTCGACATGTTCGAGGCGATGATGCTGCGCTTCCAGGAAGACACCGCGCGTCACCTCTTCCGCATGCAGATCATCGGGCCGGACGGTCAGCCGATCGAGAGCGCCGAGCAGCTTGCCGCGGCACAGGCCGTGCAGGCGGAGCCGCCGGTGATCGACGCGGTCGCCCAGCCCGCGGCCATCGAGGCGCCAGTCCAGCGTGTGCCGACGGTGCCCATTGCCTCGCCTTCGACCACCATCGATGCGCTCGAAAAGGCCTTCCAGAAGAAGAAGGAGCGGGAGCTGCAGGCCGCGCGCAGCGCCGGCGGCAGCGCGACCGCCGATGCCGCAACCCCTCGTGTAGCCGGTGCGCAGGTTGGCCGCAACGACCTCTGCCCCTGCGGCTCGGGCAAGAAGTTCAAGAAGTGTCATGGGGCCGAAGCATAAACGCTTTTGAAGTTTCGAAGGTATGAGCTTAGAGCTTAAGGCCGTATAGCCTTAAGCTCTTTTCTTTGTCCCACAAGCTACTTCGTCAGGTCGTCCAGCAGCAGCTTCGCCTTCGTGGCCAGGTTCAGCGATCCTTCGGAGTCGCCAGAGTCCAGCGCCGCCTGCGACTGCCGCAGGAAGTTCTTCACCTGCCCCACTTGCAGTCGCTGCTGCTCGACCAGCCCGGCAGGCAGTTCGACGAGACGCTTGTTACAGGCGGCGATCAGGTCCGCCGCCTGCTGATGCTTCTGCGGCGAGGCGTCGCCGCCCGTCGTGAGCGCACCGATCACCGAGGCGCCGTCCGGCGCGGGGGCGCCTGCGCTCGCGACCTGCACTGGAGCGGGCACGGGCGTCTCTACAGGCTTCGGCGCTACGGGCGCGGGCTTCCGGCGCGGCTTGCGCGGAGGCTTTACCGTCACCACAGGCGCCTTTGGCAGCGGCTGCTGCTCCACCACCGGCGCCTTCGCCGGCTCCGGCGGCGCCACCAGAGGCTCCGGCGCCTGCGTCTGCGCGGCCAGCACCACCGGGTTCGGCTTGTGGCGGCAACCCGCGAGCACGCAGACCGACAGCAGCAGCGCATGCGCGGCCAGGGTCCGGCGGCCTTGCACAGTCGAGATTAAACGCTTCATTGCATCGTTCACAGCTTCACTTCTATCTTTCCGATTTCAAGTCCAGGCCGCGGGCCCCGGCTGGATTCAGCGGCAACCGAAGGGTGAACGTGGCGCCGCGATCCGCCGCGTCCGCTACCACGCTCGACCGCACCTCCATCGCGCCGCCGTGCATTTGTAGTATGCGATACGTCATGGCCAATCCGATACCGCTTCCTTTCGCCTTCGTCGTAAAGTACAGCTCGAAGATACGCGGCAGCAGATCGGGCGGAATTCCCTCGCCCTGATCGACGACCTCCAGCACGCAGAAGTGATGCTCCCGGCGCAGATTCAGACGCAGTTGGCCGCCCTCCGGCATGGCCTGCATCGCGTTCAGCACCAAATTCAGCACCGCCTGCCGTATCATCTCCGCATCGACCAGCACCATCAGGGGTTCGTCTGGCTCCTCCACCTCAACATGCACATGATTCTCTTCGAGTTCGTGCGAGGTAAGCGAGACGACCGCGCCCACGATCTCGCGCAGATCGGTCTCGCGCAGATGCAGCTCCATCGGGCGCGAAAAATCGGCGAGCGTCTGCACGACGCGGTCCAGCCGCTGCATCTCCCCCGCCAGCACCTCCGCATGCCGCTGCGCGCCGGCGATGTCGGTTCCGGCGGCGAGCTTCGACTTCAGCAGCTCCAGGTGGACGACCATCGCATTGATCGGATTCTTGACCTCGTGCCCAACGCCCGCGGTCAGCCGCCCGATCGCCGCAAGGCGCCGAGAGACCTCCAACTCGCGTTCGATCTCGAGCGCGGTCTCGGTATCGCGCAGCGTCAGCAGCGTGCCCAGGCTGCCGGGGTCGCCGCGACCGTCGTCGATGGGGTCGAGCGAAAGCTCCACCTCCCGGCCGTCTTCGAGCACCACGGTCCGGGCCGGGACGCGGCGACCGCTCTCGAACGCCGCCAGCACTGCCCTGCCCAGCCCGGTTTCGGGCCGGAAGATCTCGTCCAGCCGCAGCCCGACCATCGGCCCCTCTGGCCGGCTGTCGACCAGGAAGTGCGCGACCGCATCCGAGACCATGACGGCCCGGCCAGCCGCCGTGATCAGCAGCACGCCGTCGCGCAGCGTGTCGAGCACCCGGTTCATGTTCGCCTGCAGCGCCGTGTAGCCCTCTTCGGTCGATCGCAACTGACGACCCAGGCGGTCGATCGTATCCTTGACCCGCACCACCGCGTCGCTGCGCCTGCCGGTCGGCAGCCCCAGCACGCGGGAACGCGGCTCCGGCAGCGCCAGCGGCTCGGCCTCGCCTGCGACGGTCAGCTCCTCCAGCCTCCGGCTGATCTGCTCGATGGGCCGCAGCGCGACGTTCGCCAGCAAACCCGCGGCCAGCACCGAAACCAGCCCGGCGACCAACGCGAAGAATCCCGCCGCGCGCAGCCACGGCTCGATATTCGCAAGCAGAAACGTGGACCGGACGCCGACGTGGACGACCAGAAATGGCTCGCCGTTGCGGTCCAGCGGAACAGTCACGTCCAGTACATGCGGCGCGCCGAAGATCTCCCTCGCCTGGTACCCAAAGCCGGCGCGGCGCACCATTTCAAATTCTGTCCGCGCCATCGCCACCTGGTTCCACATCTGCGGATCGGTGCTGACGAGCGTGTATCCATGCGAGTCCGTGACGCCGACATCCTGCACCGCCGGACTGTAGCGGACGATGGCGGTCATGACATCGTTGAGCGAGGAGCTGGCGCGCAGCGCGTCGGCCACCGCTGCGTGGAAGGCCTCGTCCGTATGGTCGGCGGGCGGATGCGCGCGCAGACCGGACTCGACCGCCTGCCGGGTCATCAGAAGCACCTCGCGCGCCAGCACATCGTTGCTGGAGCCGGTCTGGTCGATGCGCTGGCGTAGCATCTCGCCCAGAAACAGGACAGAAAGCACGAGCACGATGGCGAAGGTGACACCCGACGCCGCCATCACCAGCTTGGTCTTCAACCGCATCGCGCGCCCTTGTCTGTCAGTCCCGCAGGAGAATCTACTTCCTTATTTGTCATTCCCGAAGGAAATCCGCTTCCTTGTTTGTCATTCCCGCAGGGAATCTGCTTCTGTTTTTTACTTCCCGTACTCGCCGCCGCCCGATGCGGCATGCGAGTACTCCTTCAACTTGTTCTGTAAGGTCTTCGAGCTGATGCCGAGAATCTCCGCAGCCCGCGTCTTGTTGTTATGGGTCGAGAGCAAGGTCTTTAGAATCAACTGCTTCTCCGCTTCGTCCACGGTCGTGCCGACCTCCACATGCACCGCCGTGGCGCTCTCATAGGCAGCCGTGTTTTCGATGGCGTGAGCGGGTGCGGGTTGGCGCGCCGGATGGGCCGACGGCGCAAAGCCCGGCTCGCCGAAGTGCGGCGGCAGGTGCTCGACGCCGATCGCTCCCTTGCCGGCCAGAATCGTCGCGCGCTCGATGGTGTTGCGCAGCTCGCGCACGTTGCCCGGCCAGTTGTATCCGGTCAACCGGGCAAGAAATGCGTCCGACATGCCCGATACCGAACAATGGTGGCGCGCGTTCATGTCGTCGATCATCTTCGACGCAATCGCTTCGACGTCATCCGTGTGATCGCGCAGCGGCGGCATCTGGATATTGAAGACGTTCAGGCGATAGTAGAGGTCGCCACGCAGTTCGCCCAGGGCGACGGCGCGCTCCGGGTCTTTATTTGTCGCCGCGACGACGCGCACGTCGACCGGCGTCTCGATCTTGCTGCCCAGTCGGCGCAGCGTTCGATCTTCGAGCACGCGCAGCAGCTTGGCCTGCGTGGCGGCGGGCATCTCGCCGATCTCGTCCAGCAGCAACGTGCCTTCCTCCGCCAGCTCGAAACAGCCCGCGCGCCGCTCCAGCGCGCCGGTGAAGGCGCCTTTTTCGTGGCCGAAGATCTCGCTTTCAATCAGTGTCTCGGGAATCGCCGCGCAGTTGACCGCGACGAACGGCTTGTTTCGCCGCGAGCTGAGGTCGTGCAGCGCGCGCGCGACCAGCTCCTTACCCGTGCCGCTCTCGCCCGTCACCAGTACGCTGACGTTCGACGGCGCGACTCGCTCGATCATCGAAAAGATGGACCGCATCTGCGGCGACGAGCCGACCAGCGAGCCGAGCACGCCCGTGTCGCGCAGTTGCCGCCGCGTGGCTTCGAGCTCTACATCGGCCTCGCGCTGGCGGCTGGCGTTTTGCAGAATCGTCCTGAGGCGGATGGGGTCGACCGGCTTGGGAACGTAGTCGTACGCGCCGATGCGCATGGCCTCCACCGCCGACTCGATCGAACCCTGCGCCGTCAGCATGATGACCTGCACCCGCTGCGGAAGGTCGCCGATGCGGTTCAGCATCTCCATGCCGTCCATGCGCGGCATCTTCAGGTCGGTGACGACGATGGCCGGCGACCACTGCTGCACTTTTTCCAGCCCCTCGACCCCATTCGCGGCGCAGTCCGTTCGATAGCCCCACGAAGCGATCAGCTCGGTGAGCCCATTGCGGGCGTGCATCTCGTCTTCGACGATCAAAACCTTTTCCTGCACCTCGGCAATACCTCCACGGCAGACAAGTGACACAGAACGACCGGTAATTCCGTAGGATGCAGAATCTTCCCGCAGCGTCCGCATATATTCTGTTGGAATGTTAGCCCCCGAGATCACCGTCCAGGAATTCACCCAGCTTCGTACTCAGCCCGCGCCTCCACTTCTGTTGGACGTGCGCGAACCCTGGGAGTTTGAGACCGCTCACCTGCCCGACTCCAGCCTGATCCCCATGGGTGAGATCACCAGCCGCGCCCACGCCGAACTCGATCCCGACCAGCCGATCGTCGTCCTCTGTCACCACGGGGCACGTTCGCTTTCGGTCACGATGTGGCTTCGGAATCAAGGGTTTGACCACGTGCAGTCGCTCGCCGGCGGGATCGACGAGTGGTCGCGGAACATCGACCCGACCGTGCCTCGCTACTAGCCAAGGCTCAACACCAATTAAACGGATCAAGAGTAAAGATTGGTGTTGATCGGTTCAATCGGTGCGGATCGGTGTTAGGTAGTTTGTTTAAAGTTGAAGCCCACGCGTCAGGCTTGAAGCCTGCGCAACCTCATGCGTCGCGCACCAGCGGCGCAGGCCATTGGCGATGTTTTCCACCGCCCGCGGATCGGCGTAGCTCGCCGTGCCCACCTGCACGGCAGTTGCGCCGGCGAGCATGAACTCCACCGCATCCTCCGCGCGCAGAATGCCGCCCATGCCGAGGATCGGAATCTTCACCGCGTTCGCCACCTCGTAGACCATGCGGACGGCGATCGGCTTGATGGCCGGCCCGGACAGCCCGGCGGTCACGTTCGCGATGCGCGGGCGGCGGGTCTCGACGTCGATCGCCATGGACAGAAAGGTGTTGACCAGCGAGAGGCCGCTCGCCCCGGCGTCCTCGGCCGACTTCGCCATCTTCGCGATACTGGTGACGTTCGGCGAGAGCTTCACGATCAACGGTCGCAGCGAGGCGCGCTCGCACTTCGAGACCAGCTCCGCCAGCAGGTGCTGGTCCGTGCCGAAGACCATGCCGCCGTGGCTGGTATTTGGACAGCTCGCGTTCAGCTCGTACATGGCGATGCCGGGCGCATCGTTCAGTACACGAATCACCTCCAGGCAGTCGTCGATGGTGAAGCCGAAGACGTTCGCGATCACGACCGCTCCGGGAATCTGGCGCAGACGCGGCATCTTCTCCGCCACAAACGCCTTCACGCCCATATTCTGCAGGCCGATGGCGTTCAACATGCCGGATGACGTCTCGACGATGCGCGGCGTCGGATTGCCGGCCATCGGCTCCCGCGAAAGCCCCTTGGTGACAAACGCGCCGATCTTGGCGATGGTTACAATCTCTTCAAATTCAACACCATAGCCGAAGGTGCCACTGGCCGCGATGACCGGCGAGGCCAGCTCCACACCCGCCACGGTCACCCGCATATCCGGCCCGGTGCGCAGCTTTAAGGGCGTGGGGGTAGTCGCGGCAGCTTCGGTTTTAGGCGTTGTGGAGGACATAGAAAGATTGTACGAGCCTTTGTTTGTCATTCCCGCAGGGAATCTGCTTTGGCCTTTCTTGTTTGTCGGCCTCGCGGAGGATCTGCTTTTGTACTTTTCTTGGCGGCAAGCGGATTAGAATAACCAGATGCTTGATCTGTCGTTCGTACGGGCGAACTTGCCCCTGGTAGAAGAGAAATTGCGCTCCCGCGGGATGGACCCGGTGGCCGTTCTGGGCAGCTTTGCCGAGATCGATACGGCTCGCCGCGAGGCCATCACCCAGGCCGAGACCACGAAGGCGCAGCGCAACCGCCTCTCCGAAGAGATTCAGAAGCTCCGCAAGGCAGGCGCGGACGCGACCGCGCAGACCGAAGAGACCCGACGCCTCAAGTCGGAAGGCGAAGTGCTCGAAGCCGCAGCCGCCAAGGCCGACGACCGCCTGCGCGAGATGATGCAGACCCTGCCGAATCTTCCGCAGGCCAGCGTCCCCACCGGCAAATCCGAGCACGACAACGTCGTCGAGAAGACCTGGGGCGAAAAGCCCGTGCTCGACTTCCCCGCCCGCCCGCACTGGGAGATCGGCGAAGCGCTCGGCATCCTCGACTTCGAGCGCGCGGCCAAGATCTCCGGCTCGCGCTTCGTCGTGCAGTTCGGCCAGGGAGCGCTGCTCGAACGCGCGCTCGCCAACTTCATGCTCGACCTGCACACTCGCCAGCATGGCTACACCGAGGTGTTGCCGCCGACGATGGTGAACTCCAAATCACTCTTCGGCACCGGCCAGCTGCCCAAGTTCGAGGAAGACCTCTTCCATTGCGACGACAAGGGCGCCTATGAGGCGGGCAAGTACCAGGATGGCGATCACTGGCTGATCCCCACCGCCGAGGTGCCGGTCACCAACCTCTTCCGCGACGAGACGCTCGACGAGGCGCAGCTTACGGTCAGCCTCTGCGCCTACACCTCCTGCTACCGGTCCGAGGCCGGCAGCTACGGCAAGGACGTGCGCGGCATGATCCGCCAGCATCAGTTTCAGAAGGTCGAGCTGGTGAAGTTCACGACGCCGGACAGGTCCGCGGAAGAGCACGAGAAGCTGACCCGCCATGCCGAGGCGGTGCTCGAAGCGCTGGGCCTGCCCTATCGCCGGATGCTGCTCTGCACGGGCGACATGGGCTTTGCGTCGTCCAAGACCTACGACCTCGAGGTGTGGCTGCCGGGACAAGGGCTCTACCGCGAAATTTCAAGCTGCTCGAACTTCGAGAGCTTCCAGGCGCGGCGCGCGAACATCCGCTACAAGCCCGCCGGGGCGAAGAAGTCCGAGTTCCTGCACACGCTCAACGGCTCCGGCCTGGCGGTTGGCCGGACTTATCTTGCGGTGCTTGAAAACTACCAGCAGGCCGACGGCACGGTCCGCATCCCCGACGTCCTGCGGCCGTATATGAACGGCGCGGAGTTCATCGGCAAACAGGTTGGCGCATGGCAGGGGAAGGCCGCGCAGCAAGGGAAGATATAAATGGGCAAGCTCCTCAAAAGCTATTTCTTCTGGACCTACGAGCGCGGCAGCCTGCACTACGACATCATGGTCACGTTGATTCTGATCTTCATGTTCGGCGCGCCGTTCGTCGTGAACTTCAAGGACAAGCCGGTCGAGACGGCCGCGCTGCACGCGAGCGAAGTGCTGGTCCGCGAGGCCGGCAACAAGGGCGACCGCAGCCGCTTCATCTACCAGGTGCGCGCGGAGGATATGACCGGCGCCAGGTCCGACGCCGAGATCAGCGCCGCCATCGTGCGGCTGGTCGAACCCATCTCCGGCGAGGTGACGCTCGAACGGTATGAGCCGCTGTACAACGCCTCCGGCCAGGTGATTGCCTACAATGCCTGGGTATTGCGCTAGGCTTCCGGATAACAAACCGACGCCCGCCGCATCTAACGGTGGAAGCTGGTGTTCGGACTATTTGAGGATTACGACCCGATGAAGATCTTGAAGCACCTCGGCCCTGTCGCCGCGTTTGCCCTCTTCCCCGCAGCAACCGCTCTTGCAACTCCGCCAACAGGGCTCGACGCCGTCATCGCCCAGATGGATGCGGCCTCGAAGACCTTCAAGTCCGCCCAGGCCGACTTCACCAAAGACATCTTCGAGAAGATCGTCAGCGATCACACGATCCAGAAGGGTAGCCTGTACGTCGAGCGCAAGGGCGCGGACACCTACATGGGGCTCAACATCACGGGCGCCGGAGCCACGACGGTCGAGTACACCCCCGGCACGGTGCGTCAGTACCAGCCCGGCCTGAAGTGCTTCAACACATACTCCAGCCTGAATAAATCGAGCGTTGAGAGCTTCCTGACGCTCGGCTTCGGCGGCAGCGGCACGGAGCTGAAGAAGAACTGGACGATCACCGACCAGGGAAGCGAGACGCTGAGCGACGGCAAATCGCAGGTCAAGGTGGAGAAGCTGGATCTGGTCGGCAAGGACCAGAGCGTACGCAACAACTTCACCCACGTCACCCTGTGGATCGATCCCGTGCGCGGCATCTCGTTGAAGCAGGTCTTCTATACGCCCAGCGGCGACACCCAGACCGCGACCTACACCAACATCCGCATGGGCGGGACCATCGACAAGAAACCGTACGCGATCGGCGGCGGAGCCTGCCACAAGTAACTCGCGCTTGGCTTGGAGCGGATTACCTTTTGCTGGCGAGCAGCCCAAATGCCTGTCATCCTGAGCGTAGCCGAAGGACCTGCTTTTGTTCTTGCTGTTGCTAGTCTTCCGCCTCTGACCGGAACATGAACAGGCAACGACAGAAGCCTGAAGCAGGTCCTTCACTTCGTTCAGGATGACAAGCATTGCGGGCTGCTGCTTGAGCCTAAAGGTAATCCGCTTTACAGCTCACCGCATGAAGCTCTAAGCCGGCAGCGCCTTCATTCTTCATCCTCGTCCTCAGGATCATCCTCGTCCGGATCGTCCTGCTCCGGGAAGGCGTCCTCGATATCCATCTCGGCGACCTGCACGCCGCCGCCCTCGGTTTCGACCAGCACCTGGATCCGGCCCTCGGCGCGCTCCAGCTCCAGCTTGCAGGCGTTCGAGAGCGTCACGCCCTCCTCGAACAGCCGCACCGACTCCTCCAGCGACAGCTCGCCCCGCTCCAGCCGCTCCACCACCGTCTCGAGCGCCGTCAACCTGTCCTCAAAGCTCGCCATAGCACTCTCCCCTTACAGAACTCCAATAACCTCGGCAGCGGCCTTGTACTTACCGAAGGGCGCGCTGACCTGCACGCCCTGGACATGACCACGCGACTGCTCCAGCATCTCCCGTGCGATGGCGATGCCGACCTCGCGCGACTCCTCGGGTGTCTCTGCGGCGGCCATTCGCGCCATGATCTCCGTCGGCATCGACACCTTCAGGTCGTTCTTCATAAACTCCGCGTTCTTCAGGCTCGTCAGCGGCCAGATGCCCGCGATGATCGGGATGCGGAACTGCTCGATCCGCCGCAGGAACTGCTCCAGCAGGCGCAGGTCGAAGACCGGCTGGGTGATGCCGAACTCCGCGCCCGCTTCGACCTTCGCGGCGAAGCGGCGGACCTCGTTGTCGATGTCGGGCACGCCGGGATTCGCCGCAACCGAAACGGTGAAGCCCGTCGAAGCGCCGATCGGATTGCCGCCGATATCGAGCCCGTGATTCAGGCCTTCGACGATCTTCACCAGACCGATCGCGTCCACGTCAAAGACGGCGGTCGCATCCGGATAGCTGCCCATCTTCGGCGGGTCGCCCGTCAGGCAGAGAATATTCTTCAGCCCGATCGACGACGCCCCGATGAGGTCGCCCTGCATGCCGAGGATGTTGCGGTCGCGGCAGGTGTAGTGCAGGATCGTCTCGATGCCGACCTTCTGCTGAATCTGCACGCACAGACTCTGCGCGCTCATGCGGGCGCTGGCGCGGGGCGAATCCGGCACATTGATGGCGTGGACGCCGAGCTTGTGCAGCACGTCCGCGCCCTCAAGCTCGCGGGTGCAGTCGATGCCCTTCGGCGGCACGATCTCGACCATCGTCACGAACTTCTTGCCTGCGATCAGCGAGCCGATCAGCGAGCGGTCTTTCAAGGGCGGCGGCTCGATGCCCGGCCTGGCGTTTGGAGCAGGCCCGGCCTTGACGCTTTCGACCCCAACCTCCTGCGCCTCCAGCGCACGCAGCGCGCCGCGCATGGCCTTGATATGCTGCGGCGTCGTGCCGCAGCAGCCGCCAACGATGGTCGCGCCAGCCTTCACAAACTTCTTCGCGAAGCTCGCCATGTACTCGGGCGAGTCCAGATAGATGCTGCGTCCGTCCACCTGGCGCGGCGTGCCGGCGTTCGGCATCGCGGCCAGCGGCAGCGTCGTGGCGGAGCGCATGCGCTCGATCGCCGCCAGCACGACCACCGGGCCGGAGCTGCAGTTGCAGCCCACGGCGTCCGCGCCCCAGGCGGTCAGGCGCTCCGCGGCAACCTCGGCGGTCGACCCGTCGAGACAGTTGCTCCGCTCATCGACCGTCATCATAACGATCAGAGGCAACTCCGGCGCCTCGGACTTGGCCGCGCGGATCGCCTGCTCGGCCTCGGCCAGCGACATCATCGTCTCGACGATCAACAGGTCGGCGCCCACGCCCGGCCCGCCCTCGGCCAGACCGCGAATCTGAGCGGCAAAAGCCGCGTAGGCGTCATCCGCCGAAAGCTCGCCATCCGCACCGACCCGCACGCCCAGCGAGCCGATCGCCCCGGCGACATACGCCTCCGAGGCCATCTTCTCGCGGTGCGCCTCGACGCACGCGCGCGCAATCCCGGCGCCCGCGCGGTTGATCTCGTGGACCTTCTCTTCGAGCCCGTAGCGCTTCAGCCGGACGGCATTCGCGCCGAAGGTGTTCGTCTCGATCACCGCCGCACCGGCCTGCAGATACTCGTTATGGACGCCGCGAACGACCTCGGGCTGCGAGAGATTCAGTTCGTCGTAGCAGCGATTGATAAAGATGCCGCAGCCATAGAGCATCGAGCCCATGGCGCCGTCGCACAGGATCGTCCTGCCGCGCAGCGCGGCGGCGGCGGCGAACAGCCTTCCAAAAGAGCTCTGGAATCGCCCCTGACCCTCATTTTGCCCGTCTTTTTCCACAGTCTCGACCGCTGTCGCCATCATCTCCCTACCCATCGAACCGGCGCCCTGGCGCATCGGCTCCAACCTATCCATCCTAAGCCACCGGCGTCGTTGGTCAAAACCCTCTGCTTCCGAAGTGGGTGGGCGAAGCGTCCAATGTTTAGCCCTTGAGTCCTTTGGTATACTCGGCCTAGTCCCCGCTGGCAGAAATTACGCCGCAGCGCGCACGTTTGGAGTCGTTCACGTTGAAATTGTTCAAGTCCTGCAGCCTCACCGCACTCTCAGCGCGCGGCCTTCTCCTGGCTCTCGTAGCGCTTTCGCTTACCTCGTGTGGCGGCAATAAGTATTACAGCTTCCCGGAGTACAACTTCGCCGGCCGGCCCGTGCCGCCGAGCAAGCTGCAAGAGCGCGTCATGGTCTCCATCACAGTGAACGGAGCGCAGGGCGCCCTGGCGATTCTGGACGGGTACCGCGACATCCGCAGCAACGTCGAGAACACAATCCCGTCGTTCTCCATCTCGGGCTATAGCGGCGCGTATCCCAGCCTGATCATCAACTACCCAGAGCAGACCCGCGGCTATGTGTACTCGTCGACCGACGGTTCGCTTGCCTCGATCAACTACGGCACGGAGGCCAGCCTGGGCAGCGCCGGCAGCTTCGGTGGCGTCTCCACATCGATCGCCGTGGCGCAGGACGATAGCCGCCTCTTCGGCGCGGTCGAGACCGCCGGCGCACTGGTCGTCATCGACAACAGCCTCGGCCGGACCTTCGTGTTGAACCTGCCGAACGTCTACAAGGTCGTCGAGAACACCGGCAACACCATCGCCCTGGCCATGGTGCGCAACTCGAACGCCCTCTATCGCGTCGTGAAGTTGAACACCAACCAGGTCTATAACACCACCCCCGGCGCGACCAATCCGCTCTTCCCGCCGGGTGCGGTCGACTGCCAGCCCTACATTCTGCCGGTCTACTGCGTCGTGCCCGTACCCACGAACAATACGCTGAACCGGCCTTCCAACGCCTACTTCTCGCTCGACGGCTCGACCGCCTACGTCATCAACTGCGGCACCGAGTGCGGCGGCACTGCGCCCGCGACGCTGCCGGGGTCGAGCGCCAGCATCACGCCGTTTTCAACCGGCTCGCTCACGGTCGACGTGATCCCGACCGTCGCCTCGCCCTCGCAGAAGGTCGACTCGCCCTCGATCGCCATTCCCGGCGGCGTAACCACAATGATCTCCGACGGTACGAACCTCTACATGGCAGGCCAGCAGCAGCAGACCGACGGCCGTTTCGCCGGCATGCTGACCGTCATGCCGCTGTCGACGCAGGTTCCGGGTACTCCGGTCGCCATCTCCGACGGCTCGCACAGCAAGATGCTCTTCGCCGACGACAACACACTCTGGGTTGGCTCGCAGGCCTGCTCGACCGGCGAGCGCGCCTACCAGGCGTCGCTGGGCGTCACCTCGCAGGCCGCGAACTACAACTGCCTGACCATGGTGAAGCTGGCGACCTCGACGACCAGCATGACGACGCAGATCATTCCAAACGCAGTGACCGGAACCAGCGCTGTTGTTCCCTATCCGAACCTCGACAACAACCAGTTCTACTACGGCTCGCTGACCGGCCTGTGCTGGGTGCAGAACTTCCACAAGGTCTACACCGCATACGGCGGCCAGGTACACGCCTTCAACACCACCGACGGCTCCGAGATCAACAACGCCAACATCTCGGTGCAGGGTACGGCGCTCGACGTGGCGTACATGGATGCCGTGACGAACACCGCGGACTAATCACGTAGAACCAGGGATTGGGGAATAGAAGCTGCTTCCGCAGCGCCATTCCCTGGTCCCTGTTTTCTTGCTCCCTCTCTCTATGGTCGACATTCTTGCCATCGCCGCGCATCGGGACGACGTCGAACAGACCTGCGGCGGCACGCTGCTGGCCATGCATGCACGCGGCTGGCGCACCGGCATCCTGGACCTGACGCAGGGCGAATCCGGCACACGCGGAACCGCCGCCGAGCGGCTGGCCGAGGCAACTGAGGCCGCCCGCATCCTGAACGTCACCCACCGCGAGGCGCTCGACCTGCCCGACGGGAACGTCCAGAACACGCTTGAGAACCGGCTGAAGATCGCCGCGGTCCTGCGCCGGCTGCGTCCCCGCGTGGTCATTCTGCCCTACTGGCAGGGCCGCCATCCGGATCACTACACCTCGGCCACGCTTGGCTACGAGGCCTGCTTCGTTGCAGGTCTCAGCAAGGTCGTCACCCCCGGCGACCCCGACGCCAAGCCTCACCGGCCCTACAAGATCCTTTACGCATCGCTCTATGCGGATGTCCGGCCCACGCTGGTCGTCGACATCACGCCGTATATGGAGACGCGTCTGGCCTCCCTGCTGGCATACCGGTCGCAGTACGGGAACCAGCCGCAGGGCGGCGGCCTCTTCGTGCCCGAAGAGGAGATTCGCGAACGCACCTTCGCCAGCGCGCGCCATTACGGCCTGCTCGCCGGCGTGCGCTATGCGGAGCCCTTCGTTCAGAAAGAGGTCGCGCTCGTCGACGACCTCATGGCCCTGCCCGTTCAGTCCATCTAGATCGACTAACCGTCCACTTTGTTGATGCCATCAAGTCTTGTCATCTAGATGGCCGGACGAGCAACCCCGCGCGCCGCTTCAGGAATCACAAGTCCCGTTCGCCAAGATAAGACCGGATTCAATTTGTAACTCAGTTTGATCTCTTTCAACGTATCGCACGATGCGTATGGCACTGCTTTGTCTTTTCTTTGGTGGAGTCGACCTATGTGTCAGCGGAAATAACTTTTGCACTTATTCCAATCCAAATGTTATTCGCTGGCGTGTTCAAGATACGAAGGCTGCAACAAACGTAACAACTGGAGAGGTAACGACGTGGACACACTCGAAAAGCTGTATAACAAAGGCGTCTCTCGACGCAACTTTATGGCTGGCGCCGGCGCACTCGGCGCTGCATCCGTCCTTGCCGGATGCAGCGACAGCGGCTCAGTCGCGGCTCCTGTCACCTCATCGACTTACACCGACCTGGATGTGCTGAACTTCGCACTGAACCTCGAGTATCTCGAAGCGCAGTTCTATCTCTATGCGGCGACAGGTAAGGGTCTTGCCACGGCGGACACGGTTGCTCCCTCCGGCTACACCGGCAAGTACACCGTCGGCACGGTCACGGTGGGCAACGCAGGCCTCGTCGCGGGAACCACCGCACAGCAGCAGCAGATCATCAGCGAAATCGCCTACGAAGAGCAAGAGCACGTTCGTTTCCTCCGCGCCGCGCTTGGGTCCGCCGCTGTTCCCATGCCTTCGATCGACCTCTCCTTCTTTGCTCCGCTTGCTACCGCGGCCGGCATTACGGGTGGTTCGACCTTCAGCCCCTTCGCCAGCTTCGACGCCTTCCTCATCGGCGCGTTCATCTTTGAGGATGTAGGCGTCACTGCCTATGCCGGCGCCGCTCCTCTTATCTCCGCCGCGGGCGTGACCGCAGGCTATCTCAACGCAGCTGCGGGTATCCTCGCCGTCGAGGCCTATCACGCAGGCTATGTACGTACGGCGCTTACCGGCCGCGCCATCGCAGCTGGCGCAACCACGCCGACCTCCACGGCTTATCCCTACGTTGGCATCGCGAACCAGGTTGCGGCTCTGCGTGCAACGCTCACGGTGGGCAACTCCGGCGCGGGCAGCACAGGCACCGGGAACACCGGCGCCGCAGGCTCTTCCACCTCGGTCGAGACGCTGCTCACCGTGCCCACCTCGGTGACCACGCCCAGCGCGATCGTCGCGGCGGACTCCACGTCCGCGATCGGCTTCGCACGCAATGTCAACCAAGTTCACCACATCGTGTATGGCTCCGCGACTGTTGGCGTGGCTAAGGGCGGCTTCTTCCCCAACGGCACCAACAGCATCTTCGCGACCACAACAGCCTAAGCGGCAGAAGGACGGATCACTTCCATGGCAAACCTCGAAACTCAGATACTGGACGATGTTATCGTCAAGAGCCGCCGCAAGCTGCTGACGCTTGGCGCAACCGCTCTCGGCGGCCTGGTGCTTGGCACATCCAAGGCACAGGCTGCAACCACATACACCGACGCGGACATTCTCAACTTCGCGCTCAACCTCGAATTCCTCGAGGCAAACTTCTACTACCTCGCGGCCTTCGGATGCACCATCAACACCCCGAATGCGGCGGCGATTGCAGCGGGCGCGCCTTCCGCGGGCATTCCCATCACCGGCTCGTCCGTCGGCACGGCGGGTACCGTCTCCGGCGGCTCGAAGGTCCCCTTCACAACTGTCTCGGCGGCATCTTATGCGATCGAGACCGCCATTGAAGAGGGCAAGCACGTCCTCTTCCTGCAGAAGGCTCTGGGCAGCGCAGCGGTTCCCCAGCCGGCCATCAACCTGGGCACCTCGTGGCAGACGCTTGCTACCGCGGCGAACATTCCCGGCGGCGCCTCCTACTCTCCTTACACGAGCGACGTAAACTTTCTCGTCGGCGCATACGTCTTCGAGGACGTAGGCGTCACGGCTTACCATGGCGCGGCATCGCTGCTTACCTCGGCCGGCAACCTGAGCGCCGCCGCGGGTATCCTCAGCGTTGAGGCCTATCACGCCGGCCTCGTTCGCACCACCATCAACACGCTCGATCCGACCAACACCGGCGCGGGCTCTTACACCACGCTCATCTCCAACCTGCGTGCGACGCTTTCAAACGCCGCGCTGCTTGGCGCATCGGGCGGCACCTACGACACCAACCCCGATGACTTCGGTCTCGCAACCTTCACCACGGGCGCACTCGGCGCGGGCGGCTCCACCGCAACCGCAACTCGCCTGACCGATGCCGACCAGACCAACGTCATTGCGTTCTCGCGCAACACCACGCAGGTGCTGAACATCGTCACCGGCGGCGGCGCTGTCGCGAACGGCGCAGTCAAGAGTCCCGCCACCGGAGTCTTCTACCCCGCCGGTATGAACGGCCTCTTCAAATAAAGCAGGACTTACAAAAAAATACAGAGACTCCAGTCCCTTCCGGCTGGAGTCTTTGCATTTTGTAACTCATTTTGAAAAGCAATGAACTGAAGCATCACTTACAGCTCGACCGCCGAAGAACTTATCGCTCTAAGCTATTCTCTTAGCTCCCGCCATAAGTCGCCCTCGAACATACGCTGCAAGCTCTTCACTGCAGTAAAGCGGAGGCCGCATGGTAAATCGCTGCGCATGTGCGATCAGCCGCAGCGAGACGCCTTCCCACTCCGGCGAGCCAACCTCGCCCTCCGGCAGCACCACCGCATCCGCGCGGTCGAGATACGCCTTCGCCGAGGCCTTGAAGTCCGCCGTCGCGGGGTCCAGCACACTGATAAACAGATCCGGCTTCAGGAAGCGCAGCACGCTGTTCGACTCCAGGATGACATTCTCCGCCTTCGTCATCTCCTGCCGGATGCGCGGCATCGCCTCGGCAAGCTGCCCCTGCCGGGTCCGCACCCACAGCGACCGCATCGCGCCCGCAGCGAGGTAGCGCGAGCTGTCCGTGCCGCTCTCGCGTTCGCGCTCTTCGCTGATTGCGATGGTGTGCTCGGCGGTCTCGCAGTCGCAGGCCTCGCCGTTGGCCGAGCAGACGCCGTGCCCGAACTGCGTAATCTTGAACGCGGTCCAGCGCAGCTCCGGCATGGCTGCAATGATGCCCGCCACGACGCTTGTCTTGCCGATATTCCGGGTGTGTCCGCCTACGACCACGATCGCCATATGTCTACCTGTGCTTCAACCGCGCCAGATCGCGCAGATATTCCTTCAGCGGCCGCGCCGGCCGGCCCCAGAAGACCTCGCCCGGCCCACGCATCTTCTTGCCGCTCAGTACGCCCGCGCCTCCGCCCAGGATCACGCCAGCCCCCACCGTAGCATGCTCGCCGATGCCTACCTGCCCGCCGAGGATCGCTCCGTCCTCCACCACGCTCGACCCCGAGATGCCCGTCTGCGCCGCGATCACCACGTTCCGCCCGATGCGGCAGTTGTGCGCGATGTGGACAAGGTTGTCGATCTTCGCGCCCTTACAGATGCGGGTCTCGCCCAGCGCGCCTCGGTCGATGGTCGTGTTCGCGCCGATCTCCACGTCATCCTCGATCGCCAGCGTCCCAACCTGTGGGAAGCCGATGTACTCCCCGGTCGCCGCATCGCGCGCGAAGCCGAAGCCCGTCGATCCCAGCACCGCGCCGGCCTTCACCGTCACGCGGTCGCCCAGCGTTGTGCCCGGATAGATCGTGACGCCGGCCTCAATCCTGCACTCGCTTCCAAGACTGACGCCGCTCGACAGCACGGCATACGGCCCAATCCAACAGCGCTCGCCGATGGTGACGCCCTGCTCTACAATCGCCGTCGGATGCACATAGCCCAGCCGTGCCGGCGCGAAGAACGCCTGATAGACCCGCGCAAACGCAAGCCGGGGAGCAGCGGTCTCGATCACCCTCGCATCTTCAGCGCCGGAGCCAGCGCTCGCCAGAATCAAGCCAGCAGTTGACCCCAACGCCAGCGCCAGCGCGGCCTTATCGGTCGCAAAGACCACCGCGTCGGCGGTCGCATCGTCGATGCTCGCCAACCTCGCGATCTTCGTCTCCGGCACACCGGTCGTCGAACCCAGCAGCGCCGCAATCTCTTTCGCCTTCGCCATCAGTACACTCCTGCTTCGCCGGGCGGTCTGGTCTTCCAGCGCCGGTGCATCCACAGCCACTGGTCAGGATACTCCCGAATATAACGCTCGATCACCGCCGTAAAGTGCGCCGTGTTGGCAAGCACATCGGCCTCGTGGTCGCCGGTGCAAATCAGCTCGAGCCGTTCGCCGAAACGCAGAGCATAGCGCTGTTCGGACTCCTCCCAGACCAGAAAGCCCGGCACCACGGCCGCTTCGGTCTTCAGCGCGATGCGCGCCAACCCGGCCGCCGTACAGGCCTCGACGCCGAAGAACGGCACGAAGAGCCCCTGCGGCGGCGTCATGTTCGTATCCATCAGGATGCCGACCGTCTCGCCCCTGCGCATCGCGCCGATCAGGCCGCGGGCAAAGTCGTCCTTATGCAGCACGCGATTGCCATGCATGCAGCGGATGCGGTTGACGAACTCGTCGACCAGCGGGTTATCGAGCCGCCGGATCACCATGCCCATCGGGTAGCCGACCAGCGAGTGATAGAAGCTCGAAAGCTCCCACGCGCCGAGGTGGCCGGTCAACACCAGCACCCCCTTGCCGGACTCGCGCGCCGCCAGGTAGTGCTCCAGGCCACGATACTGGATGAACTCCCCCGCGCGCTCGGGAGTGTAACGCGGCATGAGGCAGAACTCCGCCAGCAGATGACCAAGATGCCGATAGACGCCGCGCAGGGTCCGATCGCGCTGCTCCGGACTCCAGTCGGGATACGCCATTTCGAGGTTGCGCAGGCCAACGCCACGCAGACGCCCCAGCAGCCGGTAGGCCAGCGCCCCGATCGCGGCGCCCACGCTGCGTGCCGCACGCCTTGGCAGCGTTCCCAACAGCCGGACCATCAGCCAGACGGCGGCAAACTCCAACCTCTGCCGGAGTGTCGCCCGGCGCGCGTCGATCTTTTCGCTTGCTTGCTTCAAGAGTTCAGTCTACAGAAAATGGGATAAAGAAAAAGAAACAAAAAAGGACAGCCCATAAGGCTGCCCTTTTTGCGATATCCAACTGCGGTTTAGTGGTTTTCCTTCGAGACGACGAAGTACTTCGCCACCGTGCGGACGAACGGACGAGCCGTGTCCGGCACCGGCGTCTTGCCACCCAGCACCACCTCGAACGGGACGTTCGCGCCATACATCGAACGCGTATCGTCTTGATTCTGCGAGAGAACCGTACCATCGAGGTCGATGCCGGCAAAAAGACCCTTGCTGCGCGAATAGGTCAGGAACTCCGCGTTCAGCTTCCAGTCCGTACCCGCCTGCGCATTGCGGCCCACCGGACCTGCCGAAGCAGCGGCGTCGCCGCCGATCTTGAACTTGTTCTTCAGCATGTCCTGCAGCCCCTGCTGGTTCATCGCGACGAGCACCAGGTCCGTCGCCTGTCCGCCAATCTGGAAGCCGAAGCTGCCGCCCGCAAGCTGCACGAACACCGGAGCGCTCCAGCCCTGAGGCGTGCGGCAGGTTGAAACGCCCTGTCCATACTGTGCGCCGACGACGAACGCGCCCTTCTTGAAGCTGGGGATGACCACGACGCAGGATGCGCCGGCCAGAATGCTCTGCGGGATGCCCTTATCGGGCGTGCCCATAATTTCGTCGATCACGTTCTTCGCGGCCGTGAGCCGCTCGTCCAGCTTGGGCTTGTCGCCCTGCGCGAACGATAGAGTTGCACTTGCACACAAGGCAGCCGCCGTAACAATCGAGCTAATACGCTTCATTTCACTTCCTCCGGAACTTCATCACCATGCCGCGGGGATCATCTGCGTTCAACCGTCCCCGATGCGGAACAGCTATGTGATGGATAGCACAGGGGGCGGAGTTGTACGGAGGGGTAGGAATCCACGAAGTCACCGGAGAGAAAAAAATGGGGGGCTACGAACCGGTGGGCAGATCGCCAACCTTGTCGCAGCCCCACTCTCCCAGGTCTGTGTTGCTTGAAGACACTTTGCCCTATCCCCAGTCATAGCACAACGGTACGGAGGTCTATAGACCTAAGTAACCACTTTGTTTACTCATGAGTTAATACATTTTCAGATTTCCCAATGCCACGCTCCAACGCGTAAAGCGTCAACTCCAGCCGCGTCTCCACGCCGACCTTGCGCATGATCCGGCCGACATGCGCCTTGATCGTCACGGCATCGACGCCCAGCGTCTCGGCGATCGCGCGATTCTGTTTGCCCGAGACCAGCAGGTGCAGCACCTCGGTCTCACGCACGGTGAACTTCGGCAGCTCGCGGCTGGCGGCGTCCTGGCTCTCGCGCGAGCTGGCCACGAGGCGCGCCATCACCTTACGCGGCGCCCAGACGGAGCCATCCTCGACGATATCGATCGCCATCTCCAGTTCGCCTTCGCGCGCCTTGTGGCTGATGTAACCCTTGGCGCCGGCGCCGATAACGCGTTCGATATAGTCGAACTCCGTCGACCCGGCCATGACGATCACGCGAAGCCGGGGACGCCGCTGGCTGAAGGCCGCCAGCAGCTCCAACAGATGCCCCTCGGTCGCGTCCTCATCCACCAGCACGATGGAGACGCCCTCCGTATCGAGAGCCCTCGGCGCGGACAGCGGCACAACCTCGATATTCTTCTTCGCCAGAACTGTCTGCAAACCCAGGATACGCAGCGGGTCGGTGGCGACCACCCCGATGCGCTTCAGAACCACAGGAGGCGCTTCCATTGGCTTGTTCACCTCGCGCACAAGGCGTCGTGTGAGTGTGCTCGGACCCACATCCGGGTATCCGGCCACCTATTGATGAGCCATTCTTTCTCTTTACATGGCCCTTACAGCTTCGGCAGAACGATCCCCTGCTGATTCTGATACTTGCCCCTGCGGTCGGCATAGCTGACCTCGCAGATCTCGTCGGACTGGAAGAACAGGATCTGGCACAGCCCTTCGTTGGCGTAGATCTTCGCCGGCAGCGGCGTGGTGTTCGAGATCTCGAGCGTCACGAAACCCTCCCACTCCGGCTCGAACGGCGTCACGTTGACGATGATGCCGCAGCGCGCGTAAGTCGACTTGCCGACGCAGATCGTCAGCACGTCGCGCGGAATCTTGAAGTATTCGATCGACTTCGCAAGCGCAAACGAGTTCGGCGGCACAATGACGCTATCGGCCGTCACGCTGACGAACGAGCGCTCGTCGAAGGCCTTCGGGTCGATCACGGCGCTGTTCACGTTCGTGAAGATCTTGAACTCGTCCGACACCCGCAGGTCGTAGCCATAGGAGGACAGGCCATACGAGATCACCCCATCGCGCACCTGTTTTTCACTAAAGGGAGAGATCATCCCGTGCTGCGTTGCCTGCTCTCGAATCCAACGGTCGCTCTTGATCGCCATAGTCCCCTGCTCGTTTTCCTGATAGTTTCAGGCTTCATCTTATATGGATGGATACGCGCCGGCGGCTGCGGAAAACTGGACCGTTTCGCTTGAAATGAGATCGCGCGCACGCCAGTCTTTCATTGACATTCGTCGCGCGGCTTTCTACGATGAACTAGACTTAGCATCACATTTTGTGCATCGCAGAGAGATGGCTCACCTTGATTAAACAGGATCTGATTCAGCGCGTCGTGGACCGTACCGGGCTCGTCCGGACCAAGGCGGAGGCCGCGGTCGACACCATCTTCGAGAGCATGAAGCACTCGCTGGTCGAGGGAGATCGCATCGAACTGCGCGGATTTGGCGTATTCACGGTCAAGCCCCGCAAGACCGGCGTCGGCAGAAACCCGCGCACCGGTGCGGAGGTCAGCATCGCCCCCGGCAAGGCAGTCCGCTTCAAGCCGGGCAAAGAACTTCATCTGATCGACTGAAATACCTTCACGCGCGCACGGTTCGGGCATCTTCTTCCGCTGCGGCGGCCACGCATCGCTGGCGTGGACTCGCCAAAGCGGATGTGTGCGTTTTTGAATACTCGCCGCAATCCGGCGCTGAAGGCACCTCCACTCGATGGCGACTCCGGGGCTACTCCCGAATCCGGCTGCAACGGCAGTGAAGCGTCCCGCTGCGGTCACACTTCGCGACGCACTCATTGCCACGTCGCTGTTTCTGCTGACCCTGATCTCCACCACGGCCGTCGGCGTGCGTTACATGTACAACTTCCGCCTCGGCCAGGATCCTCTGACGACCGACGCCGACCTGCTGCCTTTCAGTTGGGTCTGGCAACATCGCGAACTGTTCGTCAGCGGCCTGCCCTTCTCGCTCACCCTGATCGCCATCCTGCTCGCGCATGAGTTCGGCCACTACTTCGCCTGCCGGTATTACGGCGTGCGCAGCACCCTGCCGCTGATGCTTCCGGCGCCCTCACTGAGCGGAACCTTCGGAGCCGTCATCCGCCTGCGGTCGCGCATCCAGAGCCGCGCGGCGCTGATCGCCATCGGCGCGTCGGGGCCGATCGCCGGGTTTATCGTCGCGATCGGAACGGTGATGCTGGGGCTTCGCTGGTCGACCGTGCCAGCCTCCGGCGTTCCCTCGCTGGTCCACAACGTGCAGATTCCGCTCATCATCCAGATTCTGCATGCGATGATTCGCCACGCCGACCCTTCGCTGCAACCGATCCAGTCGATCGTGCCGCACCCGGTGCTGAGCGCAAGCTGGATCGGCATCCTCATCACCGCGCTGAACCTCATTCCGGCCGGCCAGCTCGACGGCGGACACATCATCTATTCCATCTCGCCGCGGCTGCACCGCCTCACCTCGGTGGCGACGGTTCTCTTCATGGCGATGCTCGGCATCGCGGGCTGGGTAGGCTGGCTGCTGTGGAGCGTCGTGCTGCTGCTGCCCGGCATGGGGCATCCGAGGGTTAAGAACAACGAGCCCTATGGCGTCGCGCACCTCGCGCTGATTCCCATCTGCTTCGTCATCCTGATTCTTTCGGGCACGCCGCGCCCCTTCGCCGGATACAGCCTGCTGGACATGCTCGCGAAGTATCACTGGCATTGGCCGTTGTAAGGGCAGAAGCAAATCCGTACAACTTGCTAGACTATAAATGTGAGCCAACTCCAGCCTTTCGCCAAAGAAAATCTGCGCAAATCCGCCTCATTTGCACTCGCCTTCGCGCTCCTCTGCACTGCTGCCGCCGTTGCCGAGCCGATTACCGGCGTCGTGACCAACAAGACGAACTCGAAGCCAGCCGCCGGCGATGACGTCGTCCTGCTGAAGCTCTCGCAGGGCATGCAGGAGCTGGCCCGCACCAAGACCGACGCCAAAGGCCGCTTCACCATCGAGGTGCCGCAGGACGGCCTGCACATGATCCGCGTCACGCACGACAAGGCGAACTACTTCCGCCCCGTGCAGCCCGGCACGCAATCGGTCGAGGTCGAGGTCTTCTCCGCCGCCGCCAAGGTCGACGGCGTGACGCAGGAGGCCGACGTGATGCGCATCCAGAGCGAGCCCGGCAACAACAGCGGCCTGCGCATCGTCGAGCACTACTTCGTCAAGAACGAGTCCAGCCCGCAGAAGACGCAGTTCAGCGATCATCCGTTCGAACTCTGGCTGCCGAAGGGCGCCGTCGTCGAGGGCTCGGCCGCGATGGCGCCAGGCGGCATGGCGGTGCAGCAACCGCTCGTTCCGATGGCCGACGATCCCAACCACTACACCATGATCTTTCCGCTGCGGCCGGGCGAGACGCAGTTCCAGGTCACCTACAAGCTGCCCTACAGCGGCAGCCTGACCCTTGCGCCCAAACCCGCGCAGCCGACCGACACCGTCGCCGTCATGCTGCCGAAGAGCATCAAGTTCCTCGCCGGCGCCTCGTCGCCCTACACCCCGGTGACCGAAGAGACCACGGCCCAGACCTTCGTCGCGCGCAATGTCAAGCCCGGCCAGCCGCTCGACTTCACCATCAGCGGCACAGGCGAGTTGCCGCGCGACTCCCAGGCCGGACAGCAGCAACCCGCGCAGCCCACCGGCCAGACCGCGACCGGAACCGCCCCCGGCGGCGATGCGGTCACGCCATCCGAGGCCAGCGCCCAGATGCGCGCCGACACCCAGCCCGGCAAAGGACTCGGCAACCCGCTCGACTCCGACGGCAATCTCGACCCGTGGGCGAAGTATAAGTGGTGGATCGTCGGCGGCCTGGCCGTGGTGCTGGCCGTCGGCGCCGGCCTCCTCTTCCGCAACCCTGGCGCGCCCGGCCACGCATCCAGTTCGCCTCAGCCAAACGGCCTGCCGCCAGTCGCCCCCGGTGGTCCGTTGCAGGTGCTCAAGGATGAGCTCTTCGCCATCGAGACCGAACGACTGCAGGGCCGCCTGACCGAGGCCGAGTACGTCGAGCAGAAGGCCGCGCTCGAGATCGTGCTGAAGCGCACGCTCGCCAGAAACGGAAACGTCTGATGCAGACCATTCTGCGCTTCCTGCAACTGATCGCCATGGTCGTCTGGGTTGGCGGAATCGTCTTCTTCGCCTTCGTGCTCGCGCCGTACGCCTTCCACAATCTGCCCACCCAGCACCTGGCGGGCGTGGTCGTGGGAGGCACGCTGCGCATCCTGCACCTCATGGGATTCGTCTGCGGGGGCCTGTTCTGGGTCGCCACCGCGATCCTCTTCACCCGCGCGCCCATGCGCGTGCGCGGCCGGTACGAGATGCAACTGATGCTCTCCGCCGTCATGCTGCTGGCGACCGCGTACCTGCAGGCGAACGTCCTGCCCGCCATGGACCTCGACGTCAGCCACGCCGGCGGCGACATCAACGCCGTGGCCGCGACGCACCCGGCGCGCGTTCACTTCGAAAAGCTGCATGTCCGGTCCGAGCGCGTCGAAGGGGTCGTGCTGCTCTTCGGCATCGGCGTCCTGCTGCTGATGGCGCGGGAAAATCCCGACCCGGCAAATACATAGCGCGCTGCCTCGGGTGTGTCGTACCTGCCGTGGCCTGTCCCTTTGTTTGTCATTCCCAAAGGGAATCTGCTTCTGTAGTTGTGCTTGCTTTTGCCTGTCGTCTTGTCTTTCATGCACGCATAAAGCCCCTACTGCACCACCAGCGTCACCGCGACGCTATGTAAGATCGGCGCCCCCGCCGCGCTGGTAGCCGTCCCTGTCACCACCAGATTCGCTGTCGTGGCAACGCCTCCAGCCGTCTTCACCCGCGCTCCGCACCCCGCGAGCAACAACGGCAGAGCCAGCAGCAAGACCACGCGACGCCGTCCGCGCAGAAATAGCCCCGGCAGTAGCAGGCAAACAAAGACGACCACGGGCAGCCGCAGCGAGGCAGTCTTCGCCGTCTGCACCGTCAGGGTGAAGCCCTGCGACGCTGCGGGCGGGAGCAACGCCGGGCTGAAGCTGGCCGTCGCTCCCGCCGGCAGCCCGCTGACCGAGAGCTCGATCGGACTCGCCAGCGTCGAGCCCTGCGAGGCGACCTGCGCGACCGCAAAGTTGAAGACAGCCGCGCTCCCCGCCGAGACCGTCTGACTGGCCGCCCCGGAGACAGCGAGCGTAAAGTCGGGGTTCGCCGCGACGCCGATCGTCTCGACCGCTGCCTGGCTTACGCTGCCGAGAAAGTCGACATCCCCCGCATAGGCCGCAGTCAGCGAGTGCGTTCCCAAGCCAAGAGTCGACACCGTCACCAGCGCATCGCCCGTTGCGCTCAGCGTTGCGGACGCGATGGCCGTGCCGCCATCCAACAGCTTCACCACGCCCGTCGGTATACCGGCTGTGTTGCTCGCGACGTGCAGGGCAATATTCACCACGGACCCGAGCGCGGCGCTTACAGGCGAAGGCGTGACCGTCGCGGTCGACGGCGCCTGCCCGATCGTCACCGCGCCCGGCGCGTACGAAAGCGCGTAATTCCCCGCCAAACTGCCCGTCAGCGCGGCTGTGATCGCATAAGCGCCCGGGGCCGAAAACTGCGTCGCCGCGCTGCTGAAGACGACAGAGACCTTACCGGCATCCTGCGCCAGCACGCCCGAGACCGTCCCGCCCAGCGCCGGAAGCGCCTGCCCGTAGAGCGTCGCTGCCGGCGCGGGCACAGCCGTGACCGGCGCCGGCGCAATCTCCAGCGGCGCCGCTCCCGATGCGGCCGGCGCATGCAGCGCATCGCCGCCGTAGTCGGCCGAGAGCAGGTGTGACCCGGCAGCCAGACCGCCGAGGCTGAACGCAGCGGCGTTGCCGGTCAGGCTCGCGATGCCCAGCGTAGTCGAGACGCCTCCCGTCGTATCGAGGAATGCGACGCTTCCGGTCGCCGGGCTCGAGGTAAGCGTCGCCGTAGCCGTTCCCGTACCGTAGACGGTGCTCGCGGGCGCGGCCAGCGTCAGCGTTCCCGACGCGAGACCTCCCACGCCGCCGATGGTGTGGATGATCGCCTGCGCGTCGATCTGTCGTATGCGCTGGTCGGCCGTATCGGCCAGCGTGACCAGACCCGCCGGCGAGACCGCCACGCCGCGCGGACTGTCCAGGCTCGCCGTCACGGCTGGCGTGCCGTCGCCCGCGAAGAGTTCCGTCCCCTCACCCGCGACGGAGGTGATCGCGCCGGTTCCGGCGTCGATCCGCCGGATGCGATGGCTGTGCAGGTCGGCGACGTAGATGTTTCCCGCTGCGTCGAGCGTGACGCCGCGCGGCAGGTTCAGGGCGGACGCCACCGTCGTGACGATCCGGGTCGTGGCATCGACCCGGCGCACGCGCTGATTGTGCGAGTCGGCGATGAAGAGATTGCCCGCCGCATCGACCGCCAGTCCGCCCGGTGAGTCGAACTGCGCGGCAGTCGCCAGCCCGCCATCGCCGGCAAAGCCCTGCTCGCCGCTGCCCGCCACCGTCGCGATCAACCCCGTTGCAGCGGCGACACGGCGAATGCGATGGCTGCGGCCATCCGCGATGTAGAGATTTCCCGCTCCGTCGAGCGCAAGCGCCGTGGGCAGGTCCAGGGTCGCAGCCGTCGCCAGTCCGCCGTCGCCCGCGGAGCCGGCGGCGCCTGTCCCCGCGAATGTCGTGATGACGCCGCTGACCGCGTCGACGCGCCGGACCCGGTGATTGTGTGCGTCCGCCAGGAACAGGTCGCCAGTCGCGTCGAGCGCTACCGAAGACGGTGAATCGAGTAGCGCCGCCGTCGCCGGTCCGCCGTCGCCGCCGAAGCCCTGCACTCCCGCGCCAGCCACGGTCGTCAGCGCGCCGGTCGAATCGATTCGCCGTATGCGGTGCGCGCCGGTCTCCGCAACGTACAGATTGCCCTGCTGGTCGAAGGCGATGCCGCCAGGCAGCAACAGCGGCGTGACCTGAGCCGACTGCCCCCAGCCAGGCGCACCCGCCAGCAACACGAGACACAGCGCCACTCGGAGCAGGCGGGTGAGGCGCGGCGATCGGCGCAATGGGTCGTTGCAGCTCAGCTTGACCATGGATATCGTGCGCCGATTATAGCCGCGCCAGCCTGCTTATCGCCGGTAAAACGCCTTGTCGTATCCGCGCAGGTAGGCGTTGCGGAAGTGCTCCACATACGGCCCGCGCGGTCCCAGGTTCGGGTCGTAGCCCGGCGCCTCGCGGAAGCGGCGGTCGCCCTGCGGACGGTAGCCGAAGCCCTGGTTCAGGTCGCGCAGGCCGTCGTCGAAGCCGGAACGGAAGCCGTTCTGGTCGGCGACCTGGATCAACGGCGGAGGCGCCTGCATCGGTGGAGGCGGTGGGCCCGGAGCGTAGTACACCGGCCGCTGCGCGCAGCCTGCAAGCAGGACCGTCGCAGTCGCCGCAATGGGAAGCAGAAGTTTCAGACGTTTCATCGAGATTCCTCCTCGGCCTGCAATCGCTGACGATCAAAGGCCTACGCTCCGTTTGAACGCAGCTCCCAGACGGATGTTGTGAAGAAAGAAGTTGCGGTGAAGAACGAAAAAAACGAAGTACAACTGCCGGGCAACCTTTGTCATCTATCAGCAATAGGCTCCTTGTACGTGGCCGAACGGAGAACGAACGCATGACGACGATGAATTTGAATCTGAAGACGATTGCTACCCTGACCCTTGGCGGCGCACTGATGCTGGGCGGTTGCAAAAAGAGCACCCCCGCCCCCGCGCCGAATGTTGCAGGCGTGTTGAACTCCGACGGCTCCACGACGAACCCCGATGGCTCGGTGACTTACCCGGCCCGCACCGCGCCGACCACCGCGCCGGTCACCAATTCGGACGGCTCCATCACCAATCCGGACGGCTCCGTGACCTATCCGAAGGGCTCGCCACAGGCCCAGCGTGAGACCGCCGCCGCGTCGGTTGCCTCGCCTGCTCCTCCTGCCGCGCCCGCTCCCGCGCCGGCCCCGGTCAACGCCATGACAGCCGAGGCTCCCGCGCCCGTCGCCGTGACGATTCCGGTCGGAACCCCCATCTCGGTCCGCGTGACCGAGACCCTGAGCGCCAGCCGCAACAACGTCGGCGACCACTTCACCGGCGTATTGAACTCCGGCCTGATCGTCCACGGTGAGACCGTGATCCCGCGCGGCACGCCGGTCGGCGGCGAGGTCGTGGCCGCCAAGGGCAAGGGCCGCTTCAAGGGCGCGGGCGACATCGGCATCGAGCTAACCTCGATCGCAGGCCACCACGTGCAGTCCAGCGAATACGAGGCCGTCGGCAAGGGACGCGGCAAGCGCACGGCCGGCTTCATCGGCGGCGGCGCAGGTCTCGGCGCGCTCATTGGCGGCCTGGCTGGCGGAGGCAAGGGCGCGCTCATCGGAGGCGTCGCCGGAGCCGGAGCCGGCACCGCAGCGGGCGCCTATACCGGCAACCGCGACGTCGTCATCCCGTCCGAGACGGTCGTTCGCTTCACTCTGCGCTCGCCGCTCACGCGCTGACGCCCGCCCTTCCAGAATGGGCCACGGGATTCCGTGGCCCATTCTCCTTGCTCCCGACGTACACTGGGACGATGCGACTTACCCCCGTCTTTCTTCTCTCCGCCATCGACGCCGCTCACTTCCCCGGTGAGACGAAGACCTTCGGCGCGCCGGAGATCGCTTTTCTCGGCCGCTCGAACGTCGGCAAGTCCTCGCTGATCAACGCGCTGCTCGGCTCGAAACAGGCTCACACGTCGTCGACGCCCGGTCGCACCCGCGCCATCAACTTCTTCTCGCTGCACGAGGGCGCGGGCGACAAGCGCAAGGTGCGCCCATCCCTGATCTTCGCCGACCTGCCCGGCTACGGTTACGCCAAGATCTCCAAGGCAATCTCGAGCGAGTGGCCGAAGTTCATCGAGCCCTACCTTGCCGAGCGCGAGACGCTTGCCCTCTCCATCTGCCTGGTCGACACCAACATTCCTCCGCAGGAGAACGACAGCCAGCTCATCCACTACCTGCAGGAGATGGGCAAGCCGTACCTGGTCGTCGGCACAAAGTCAGATCGGCTCTCCGGCAATGTGCTGGCGAAGTCGCTCGCCGCGCTCAAGAAGAAGCATGAAGTCGACGATATCCTCATCGTCTCCGCCAAGACCGAAGCCGGAACCGGCGCGCTGTGGCAGAGGATTCATGCCGTCGCGGCGGAGAGCCGGTAGTCTTTCTTGTTTGTCATTCCCGCAGGGAATCTGCTGTTGTACTTACAACATACTCATCATGGCTCTAGATATCTGTCTTTGCTTCCAGGTAGGCCAAGGCTTTAGCCTTGGCACTCAAACCCAGCAAAGAATGGGCTTCAGCCCATGGGTATGCCTTCTTATCCAGCCCTACCCTCTGATTGAAAATGCTATAACTCCGGCAAAAAGGAAAAAGCAGTTTCCCTTCGGGAATGACAAACAAGAGAACAAGCAACAACAAAAGAAGCGTAAACACAGAAAGGCCCGTGGAGGAATCCACGGGCCTTTGCTGTCGGTTGTAAACGACATCACTCGCCGTAGTAATCGAGACCGAGGTGGGTGATCAAATCCTGGCCCATGATGTGGCGCAGCGTGTTCTTCAGCTTCATCGACTGAATGAACAGGTCGTGCTCCGGATACACGCCGGGCGCGCTGTCGGGATCCTTGAAGTAGAAGCTCAGCCACTCCTGAATGCCCAGGCCCTTCAGCTCCGACGAGCGGGCTGCGAGGTCCATGAACAGGACGAGATCGAGCGCCAGCGGAGCCGCCAGGATCGAATCGCGGCACAGGAAGTCGACCTTCAACTGCATAGGGTAACCGAGCCAGCCGAAGATATCGATGTTGTCCCAGCCCTCTTTGTTGTCGCCACGCGGCGGATAGTAGTTGATCCGCACCTTATGGTAGAGATCCTTGTACAGGTCCGGGTGCAGTTCCGGCTGGAAGATGTGTTCGAGCACGCCCAGCTTCGAGACCTCCTTGGTCTTGAAGCTCTCCGGATCGTCCAGCACCTCGCCGTCGCGATTGCCGAGGATGTTGGTCGAGTACCATCCGGCAACGCCGAGCATGCGGGTCTTGAAGGCCGGCGCCAGCACCGTCTTGATGAAGGTCTGGCCGGTCTTGAAGTCCTTGCCGCAGATCGGCGCGTTCATCTTGCGCGAGAGTTCCTTGAGCGCCGGGATGTCAACCGTCAGGTTCGGCGCGCCGTTCGCGAACGGAATGCCCTCCTTCAGCGCGGCCCAGGCATAGAGCATGGACGGGCTGATGCCGGGATCGTCGTTCACAAGGCCCTTCTCGAACGCTTCGAGGGTCTGGTGAACCTCCGTCTGCTCGAGATAGATCTCGGTCGAGCCGCACCAGATCATCACCTGGCGGTCGGTCTTCGTCTTGAACTCCGCAATGTCGTTGCGGATCTGGTTCGCGAGGTCGCACTTGTTCTTGCCGACCTTCTGGTGCTTCGCGGTCAGGCGCTTCACGTAGTGCTGATCGAAGACGGCCGGCATGGGCTCGATCGATTCGAGGAACGGACGAATCTCTTCGAGCGTGTCGCGATCCAGCACCTGCGCGGTCTTGGCCGCGTCGTACAGGTTGCCGCCGAAGATATCCCAGCCGGTGAAGACCAGGTCCTCAAGCGGCGCGATGTCGACGAAGTCCTTGATCAGGGGCGAGTTGTTGTCGGTGCGCTTGCCCAGCCGGATGGTGCCCATCTGTGAGATGGAGCCGATCGGCTTCGCCATGCCGCGGCGGATCGCTTCCACGCCGGCGATCAGCGTCGTCGCAACGGCGCCCATGCCGGGGATCATGATTCCAAGTTTTCCTGTGTGAGGCTTGATGCTGGCCGCTTCTTGAGGCGCGGCTCCGGGTGTAGACATTCTGGGCAAGACCCTTCTATCGAGCGATATTTCCGATACATCGGACACTCAAGTATCGCTCACACGCACTCGCGCGCGCAAACAAAACCCGTTACCGGTAACTGTAAATCCCTTTTCAATTCAATCACTTACAAAGACAAACCAAGCCGGAGTTTCGGAAATGAACGCAATTTCCATCCGCTAAACGTACAAACGCCAAACACCGATCTTCACCGAAAGCTCCGATTCAGATCGGCAGCATCGGCAAGATCGGTGTTGAGTCCTTGTCAATCGTGGAACAAATCTACTTCTAAGGGCGCTCTGATTAAGTCCGCAACCCATATCCCAGGGGCTAAAGCCCCACTGACTCTGCGGAACTTATTGTCCGGGCTAAAGCCCGGACCTATCTTAATCAGAGGTTCCCTAAGCCGGCTCGGAGGTGCGGATCCGGTTCTTCCAGTGCGACTTAACAAAGACGACGAACAGGATCACGATCACCGCCTCCACCCCAAGGTGGAACCGGTGGAAGATCTCTTTGAACTCAGGATTCGTATTCCAGCTCGCGCCGAGACGCATCCCTACATATGCCAGCGCGTAGCACCAGGGCCAGGACCCGATGAACGTATACACGTGAAACCGCACCTGGTTCATCTTCGCCACGCCGGCCGGAAACGCAATGAATGTGCGGACGATCGGCAGCATGCGGCCGATCAGCACGGCGAAGGAGCCGAATTTGACGAAGAACCTGTCCACGCGGTCGAGGTCGTGCCGGCTCAGCAGCAGGTAGCTTCCGTAGCGCTCGACCATCGGCCGCCCGCCCCTCGCGCCCACCCAGTACGCCGGGATCGAGCCGATGTTCGAAGCCAGCGAAGCCGCCGTCGCCAGCAGGATCAGATCCCACTGCGAGTGCGCCAGCGCGTACCCGGCCAGCGGCATAATCACCTCGGACGGGATCGGGATGCAGGCAGATTGGATCGCCATCAGGACGACTACGCTGGCATACCCACCGGCAGCGATCAAACTGACGACAAGAGCGAAAATTTTCTCAGACATTTCCGTTCAGTATATCGAGAACCGCTCCCAACCGGCTTTTGTTAGCATCGAATTCATAGAGACGACAGGAGATTCAACCCCCGATGGCAGAGTTCATCCCATTCAAGAACGAACTTCCCGATCCCGCTGAGACCAAGGAAGCCCAGGCGGCCGTCGCCGCCGAAGACCGCGCCGCGTCGGGCGAGCACCGCGTCGCGCTGGAGCACCTGGCAACCGCGGTCTCCACGCCGGTAACGCCGCCGGGTCGCCCCGCCTCCAGCTACGGCGCGGCCCCGCACGATCCGTCCAAGCCGCCCGTCAAGCGCCAGATCGTCTGCTTCAGCTTCTATAAGGTGATGCCCGAATGGCGCCGGCTGCCCGCCGCCGAAAAGGCCCTGCACAAGGCCGCCTTTGCCGACGTGCTGAAGAAGTGGAATAAGCCGGGCGAGTTCCTCTCGCTGACGTATTCGACCATCGGCACGCGCGGCGATGTCGACATGTGCATCTGGTCGATCGGCTACGCGGTCGACGAGCTGAACGCCATGCGTTCGGAGCTGATGGGCACACCGCTCGGCGGCTACCTCACCAGCCCGCACAACTTCCTCGCCATGACCAAGCGCAGCCAGTACCAGATCGACCGCCCGGACGAGAGCGAAGGCGAAGGCCGCGGCGCGATCCGTCCCGGCGGACAGAAGTACATCTTCATCTACCCGTTCTGGAAGACGCGCCCGTGGTACCTGCTCTCGGCCGCCGAGCGCAAGCGCCTGATGGACGAGCACATCCGCATTGGCCTGATGTACCCGCGCGTGAAGCTCAATACGACCTACTCCTTCGGCATCGACGATCAGGAGTTCGTGGTGGCCTTCGAGACGAACTTCCCCGAGGACTTCCTCGACCTCGTCCAGCAACTGCGCGAGACCGAGATCAGCCTCTACACCCTGCAGGACACGCCGATCTTCAGCTGCGTCCGCCTGCAGCCGATGGATATGCTCGACCGGCTGGGCTAACTCTGTCCGAGCAACCTACCCGAGGGCGGCTCAAAGAGCCGCCCTTATTTCGTGGTCGACTGATCTGCGATAGGCTTTCCATGATGGCAACGAAGAAGCGCTCCGCCAAAGCCCTGACGCCTCCACAGAAGCTCTCGCCCAAGGCCCGCAAGCTGGCCATCGAAGGCGTGCCCGCCGCGAAGGCCCGCAAGATCGCCGCCTCCGAACCCACCAGCAAAACCAAGCGCGGCCGCACCATCAAGCCCACCTCGAAGGAGCGCGTCGCCGCCATCCTCGACGCTCTGGCCAAGACTTATCCCGGCGTAGTCTGCGCGCTCACGCACCGCAACGCCTTCGAGCTGGTCATCGCCACAGCGCTCTCCGCCCAGACAACCGACGTCAACGTGAACAAGGTAACGCCCGAGCTCTTCGACTTCTACCCAACACCGAAGGCCCTTGCCGCCGCGCCGTTGCTGGAGATAGAACGCATTATCCACTCCACCGGCTTCTACCGGGCGAAGGCGAAGAACATCAAGGCCGCCGCGCAGGTGCTCGTCGACCAGTTCAAAGGCAAGGTGCCCGAGACGATCGAAGAGCTCATCCTGCTCCCCGGCGTGGCGCGCAAGACGGCGAACGTCGTGCTCGGTTCGTGGTTCGGCATACCCTCGGGCGTTGTCGTGGATACACATGTCTCGCGCATCTCGCAGCGTCTCGAACTGACCAAAAGCACCACGCCCGAGAAGATCGAACTGGACCTGCAGAAGATCGTCCCTCAGGATCGCTGGATCAACTTCTCGCACGAGCTGATCCACCACGGCCGCCAGGTCTGCATCGCGCGCAACCCGCGCTGCGTGGACTGCACGCTTGAAAAGATCTGCAACTCCGGCGATAAGACATGGAGCTCCTGGTAGCGACTTACTCCACGAAGTAAGTCGTCAGCGCATCGACCAGACCGGCAATCGTCGCCTGCCCTGCCTCGATCTGCGGCGGATGCCCCAGCTCCGTCAGCGTCCGCGAGGTCACCGGCCCGATGGACGCGATGAGGATCGAAGGATCGAGCGCGAGCCCTGCCATCTCAAGCAGCGCAAACAGATGCGTTGCAGTCGACGAGCTGGTGAAGGTGATCGCATGCGGCCGCCTCGCCGCGTCATGCAGAGCCGAGGCAAGCGCCTCCGCCGCACCCTGCGGCACGACGTTGCGATACGCGTCGGCAATGGTCACCGTCGCACCGGCGGCGGCGAGTCCTTCGGGCAGCACATCGCGCGCCTCGGACGCTCGCGCCAGCAGCACGCGACTGCCCGCGACGACCTGCGGCGCCAGCTCCGCCAGCAGCGCCTCCGCCACATACTGAGCGGGCATCAGATCGACCTCCAGCCCGCAGGCGAGCGCCGCCTTCGCCGTCGCCGGTCCAACCACCGCGACACGCGGCAGGGAGCCGGACGCCCCCACCTGCTCCCTCCGTTCGCAGAAGCTCTTCACCGCGTTGGCCGACGTGAAGACCACCCAGTCGAAGCGCGGCAGATCCGCCAGCGCGGCGTCCATCGCCTGCCATGAGGCAGGCTCGGCAAGCTCGATCGTCGGGATCGGCAGCGTCTGAGCGCCGCGGCTTTCAAGCTGCGCCGCCAACTCCGACGCCTGCTGCCTGGTCCGCGTGATCAGGATGCGGACGCCATCGAGTGGGAGATGCGGTCTCATGTCCTGATGATTGTACTTCCGGGTGAGCCACATGACTTTGGTGTTGAATCCGCGCCCTCTGCCGATAAGCACGGTAAGGATGGATTCGATGACCTTCAGATATCTGGTGTGGCTCCTGCTCTGCCTTGGCGTCGTGCCGGTCTTCGCACAGGACGAAGAGCACGTGCAGGTCCATGGCTTTGTTACCCAGGGGCTGCTGTACAGCAAGGATAACAACTACCTGGTGAGCGGCACGAACACCGCGTCGGTGGACTGGACCGAGGCGGCTGTCAGCATCACCGACCGTCCCGCGCCCAAGCTGCGCATCGGCATCCAGCTTCATTATTACGAACTGAGCGATCTTGGGAGCAATTATCCAACCATCGACTGGGCGCTGGGCGACTACCAGGTCAATCCTTATTTCGGCCTGCGCGCGGGCAAGGTCAAGACGCCGCTTGGCCTCTTCAACGACACGCAGGATATCGACCCCGTGTTGCTTTGGGCTCTGCTGCCGCAGTCGATTTACGCAAACGACAATCGCAACTTCTTCCTCTCGCACTATGGCGGCGATGTCTACGGCACGACGCCATTGGGCCAGAAGGGCGGCAAACTCAGTTACCGCGCCTACGGCGGCACAAACAATCTCCCTGTAACGGGTGGGTTCGGCGAACAGATATACGACCAGACCGGCCTCGTCTTCGACAACGATCTGCCCGCGAAGCAGGGGGGCGCCGACTTTCGCTGGCAGACGCCCATCAAATCGCTGATGCTCGGCTCGAGCTTTCTTTATGTTCACACTCATGCCAAGGCGGAGAATGGAACAGCCGATATCAAGTCCTACGCGCCTGCCTACTATGGCAAGCTCGAAGCGGGACGGTACTATGCCGCGGGCGAGTATCGCCGTTCGATTAACCATGCACTCTTCAATATCAGCTCGTCCGATGTGAAGACGACCTACGACCTTAAAGCGTGGTACGCCATGTTCTCCTATCGGGTAAATACGAAGCTGCAGATAGGCGCTTACTACAGCCATTATCTCTATGCTCCAGGAATGGCGAGTTACGCATCGAATAACTCGAAGGATCTTGTCCTATCCGGGCGATACGATTTCAATCAGAATTTTTATGCCAAGGTCGAAACACACTTCTTACATGGAACAGCGCTCGGATATTATCCCGACGACAATCCCGACGGCGTAAGACCACGCACCAATCTCGCCGTCGCCAAACTGGGATTCAGCTTTTAGGAAAGGGGGAGGATCCGATGAAAGTACGCTACCTGTTCATACCGTTACTGCTGCTGTGTGGAGCGCCGTCGCTCCGAGCCCAGAAGATCATCATCATCGCCAATCGCTCCGCGAAGGTGGAGGAGATAGGCATAAGCGATCTGCGCGGCATCTTTCTCGGCAGCAGCACGCGCTTCAAAAACGGCGTTACCGCCGTGCCGGTGCTGCTGCGCAGCGGTCCGGAGCATGACGACTTTCTCGCCGAGTATGTCGGCAAGGTCGATAGCAGCTTTCGCACCGTATGGCGCAGCCTGGTCTTCACCGGCGTCGCCTCCATGCCGAAGAACACGGATTCGGACGCAGCCATGGTCGCCTACGTCGCCAGCACGCCCGGAGCCATCGGCTATGTCAGCAAGAACTCGCCTCATGACAACGTTACGACCGTGGCGGTGAAGTAATGATTAGAAATCTCGACGTTCGATCGAAGATACTCACCGTCCTGAGCTTATTGCTTCTAGGCTACTTATTTCTGCTCGGCACGATGAACTGGAATATCTCGAAGACCACGACTTACTCGCAGCAGGCGTCGGACGAGTTATTCCCCGCCGCGCTCAGCAGCCAGGAGGCGGAGATCCTCTTTCAGCGCGTCGTCAAGCATTATCAGGACGCCGTCGTCCTGCAAGATCAGAGCGGAATCGCCGCGGCAGCCGAGGACGAAGAGCACGTGCTGGCGGATCTCGCCGAGGTCCGGCGTCAGACACACAACGACCCGGTTCGGCTTGCGCTGGCCGACCAGGCCATCGCCCTGATGACCGATTTGCGCCGTCTGGCCGAACAGACCTATCCCGCGCTGATGAAGAATCCCGACGCCGCCACCCCGGAGACGCTCGCCAACGTCGCGCGCCTGGCGAAGGAGAACCGCGATATCGCCGACCTGCTTCACAAGGTCAGCCTCGATGTCTCCTCGGACTTTCGCGAGGAGCTTCATGGCATGGCCGACATGGCGGCGCATGAGCGGGTGTACGGCATCATCGTCTTCCTCGCCGCGTCCATCTGGGCCGCGCTCTCGATCGTGCTCATCGAGCGGCAGATCGTCCGTCCGGTGAAGAGCCTCTCCGCCCGGCTGCGCGACATCGCCGAGGGCGACGGCGACCTGACCAAGCGGCTCCGCGTCGAAGGCGACGACGAGCTCGCGCAGGTCGGCGCCTCATTCAACCTCTTCGTCGACCAGCTTCAGAGCATCCTGCAGGAGGTCGCCACGAGCACCGTGCAGCTTTCGAGCGCCACCTCCGAGATCGCCGCCTCGTCTATCCAGATGTCCAACCGCGCCGACACCCAGCAGCAGGAGACCATGCAGATCGCCATGGCGATGGAGGAGATGTCGGCCAGCGTCGGCGAGGTAAACCGCAGCTCGCAGGCCGCGGCCGAGAAGGCCCGCCACGCCGCCGCCACCGCGCGCAACAGCGGCCACGCCGTGCAGGAGACGCTCTCCACCATGCGCGACGTCGCCGCCTCGGTCGAAGAGACCGCCGGCCAGATCACAGAACTCGGCCAGCGCTCCACCGAGATCGGCAAGATCGTCGGCGTCATCCACGACATCGCCAACCAGACCAACCTGCTGGCGCTGAACGCCGCCATCGAGGCCGCTCGCGCCGGCGAACATGGCCGCGGATTCGCCGTCGTCGCCGGCGAAGTGCGCGGGCTGGCCGAGCGCACCGGCCAGGCCACGCTGCAGATCGGCGAGGTCATGAACCTGCTGCAG
Organism: Granulicella rosea; assembly: GCF_900188085.1. Taxonomy (GTDB): domain Bacteria; phylum Acidobacteriota; class Terriglobia; order Terriglobales; family Acidobacteriaceae; genus Edaphobacter; species Edaphobacter rosea. The sequence continues at coordinate 431,057 of NZ_FZOU01000003.1, read as the reverse complement.
CGAGGCACCGACGACGCCGTCACCACCATGCGCCGCAGCCAGGTGCAGGTGCAGCTCGGCGTCGAGGCCGCAACCACCACGGGCGACTCGCTCCAGAAGATCATCGAGGCCGTCGAACAGGGCGCGGACATGATCACCCGCGTCGCCAGCGCCACCAGTCAGCAGGCGACCTCCGCCGCGCAGGTGAACGAGAACATCGCCCGCATCGCGACCATCACGCGCCAGTCCGCCGCCGGCGCGCAGCAGTCGGCCAACGCCGCCGGCGAGCTCTCCGCGCTTGCCGCCAATCTGCGCACGCTCATCTCGAAGTTCCAACTCGACACGCCGCAGCCCGCGACCAACTACCGCTCGCCACGCCCGGTCACCCCGGCGCCGGTCCGCGCCTCGGCCTACTCAAACTGACCGCAGCGCCAGCCCCTGCGCGACCGAGGTGAACTCATCCCCGGCCACCACGCGATCTTCGCCAAACCGCGAAGCGAAGATCGCCCGCACCGCTGGAACGAAGCTCGTGCCGCCGGTCAGAAAGACCCGGTCGATCGCCTGCGCGGCGACGCCGGTCGAGGTCAGCAGCCCGTCGACCGTCTCCGCGATCTGCTCGAGCTCCGGCGCAATCCAGTCCTCGAACTGCGCGCGCGTTACGGGAATCGGCCCGATGTCGACCGTCGAAAAGCTGCGCCCAAGCTGCGGTCCGCCGAACTGAAACACGGCCGCCTCGCTCCGCGAAAGATCGATCTTCGTCCTCTGCACGGCCTGGTGCAGCGGATAGCCCAGATCCTCGTCGATCACGCTCTGCAGCGCCTCGATCTTCTCGGGCTCCAGCCCTCGCTTCTGCGCGCTGGTCAGAATCTCCAGCACGTTGCGCGTCTTCAAAAACGAAAGATAGTGCCACCGCTCCAGATTGGCGTAGATCCACGCCGGAACCGCCGGCAGCAGCTTGTTCAATCCCCTCGCCTGCGAGTCCGACCCGAGAGCCGGCGAGACCAGATGCCGCACGATCTTCGCGTCGAACGCATCGCCCGCCAGCCCAAGACCAGCCGTCGCAATCACCTTCGTCGGCCGCGCGCCGCCGACCTGCAGGATGGAAAAGTCGCTCGTGCCGCCGCCGAAGTCGCCGATCAGGATCGTCTCCTCGCGGTCGAGCGTCGCCTGGTAGGCGTAGGCCGCGGCCACCGGCTCGTACTCGAACTCCACCGACTCGAAGCCCGCCTGCACGAACGCCGCGCGCAGCCGCGTCAGCGCGTAGGCCTCATCCTCCTCGGTCTCCGCGCCGACGAAGCGCACCGGGCGGCCGACCGTCGCATGCAGCACCGGCTGGCCGAACTGCTTCTCGGCTCGCAGACGCAGATCCTTCAGGATGCGCGAGATCAGATCCTCGAGCGTGTACCGTCGGCCGAAGACCTCCGTGCCGCTCAGCGTCTTGCTCGGCAGGTAAGACTTCAGCGACTGGATGAGCCGGCCCGGCCGGTCGCCTTCAGCATGCGCCGCAAGATACTGCGCGATCGCCTCCGGCCCGCTGAAAGACTGGATGCGGCTCGCATGTTTTTCCAGATACAGCAACGACCGCGAACTGAACGAGTCGTTCGAGAAGCGCACCAGCTCGACGCGGTTTGGCGCAATCGCGCGCGCGACCGAGCTGTTCGTCGTGCCGAAGTCGATACCGATAGAGGACGGTGCAGATTGGAAAGCCGAAGGCATGAAGACCTATTATTTCGCAGAGCGGCGCCCCGTGCGGCTTAGCCATCAACATTTGCGAGAGCAAGCCGGTGTACCGTAACAGGAGGGGTTCGGCCATGAGTCTTGAAACGGATATCGAACGGATGAAGATGCAGGAGCTGCGCCTGCGCTTCGAGCGCTTCTCCGCCGAACAGGCATGGGAGTTGGGCAGCCGGCTGCGAGACGCCGCCGTCGCGCTGAATGCTGGCATGGCCTTCGAGATCCAGGTCGCCGGCCTGACGCTCTTCGCCGCCGTGACCGACGGCGCCACCACCGGCATGCAGGACTGGATTCGCCGCAAACGCAACACCGTCATGCGCTTCGGCAAAAGCTCCTACGCGGTAGGCCGCGAGCTCGACCTGGCCGGCACGACGCTCGAAGCACGCCAGGGCCTTGCGCTCGCCGACTATGCCACACATGGCGGCGGCTTCCCCATCCGGCTGCGCGGCACAGGGCTGATCGGCTCCGTCGTCGCCAGCGGGCTGCCCCAGCGCGACGATCACAACCTGGTCGTCGAAGCCCTCGCCAGCATGTTGAACGTGCCGCGGAAGGACGTCGCCCTCGAAGAGTAAGGTCTGTAACCTTTCCGCGATAGGCCAAGTCTCAGGCGCAGGTCCATATGCGCATCTACACAGCCTTCGCCACGATCGCCGTCCTGCTTGCCGCGGGATTAATGCTCCTGAGTGCTCAAACCACGGCGACGCCCACCCAGGAGCCGCGCGATCGCAGCGCGATCCTCGTCGAACTCTTTACCTCGGAGGGATGCTCCAGTTGTCCGCCCGCCGACGCACTGTTGCGCCAGTTGAACGGCGCGCATGCCGCGAACGGTCAACGCCTGATCGTCCTCAGCGAGCACGTCACCTACTGGAACTCACTGGGCTGGACCGACCCGTTCTCCGCCGAGACCTATACCCAACGGCAGGCCGCCTACACCGAAAAGCTACGGCTCGATAGCGCCTACACTCCGCAGATGGTCATCGGAGGCATCGAGCAGGTCGTCGGCAGCGACCGCGCCGGCGTCGAACGGGCGATTCGCAAGGCCGGTCAACAGAACTCGCCGGCTTCCATCCGCATCCTCAACGCGAATCCCGAAGGCAACCGCCTCCAGATCGCTTACGCCACCGCCGGTGAGACAAAGGGGGCTGAGATCATCGCCGTACTGACCGACGATACGGATCAATCCAGTGTGCAGCGCGGCGAAAACTCAGGCCGCACCCTGGCCCATGTCTCCGTCGCACGCACCCTCACCCGGATCGGCAAGGCGACGAGCTCCGGCGCGCAAAGCGCAAGCGTCGCTCTGCCCGCCAATCTGCTTGGAACTCCGGGCCATCACCTCATCCTCTTCTTGCAGATTGCGGGACAAGGCCGTGTGCTGGACGCGGATGCCAGGCCGATCGGCTAACCAGCCAGCAGCTCCAGCGCCCCGCGCTCCTTCAGATGCTTCGCGCACCACTCGCCGATCGTCTCCGCCTGATCGCTTGGGCTGGCCTCGGTCGAAACCTGCACCATCTGCTCCCCATCGGGCGACAGCACCTGCGCAAACATCCGCCAGCGACCCGACTCCACAAGGCAGTGCGCGCCCAGCGGCAGCTCGCAGCCGCCGCCCATCGCCGCCAGAAACGCCCGCTCGGCATCCGTACAGAAGCGCGTCTCCCAGTCATCCAGCTTCGAGACCGCCGCGAAGATCTCCGCATCGCGCCCCGCGTCGATATCCCCCGTCAACGGATGCTTCGGGTTGCGGGTCTCGAGCGCCAGCGCGCCCTGCCCCGGCGCCGGCGTCAGCTCCTCGATATCGAACCGCTGATGCACGCTCTCCGCCCGCTCCAGCCGGTCGAGCCCCGCGCACGCCAGCACCAGCGCGTCGCACTCGCCCTTGTCCAGCTTCGCCAGCCGCGTATCCACATTGCCGCGCAGCTCGACGAACTGCAGATCCGGCCGCAGCGCCAGCAACTGCGCTCGCCGCCGAGGGCTGGTCGTCCCAATCCGCCCGTTGTAAGGCAGCGTATGCAGCGCCCAGTAAGGCTCGCAGACGAAGGCGTCGCGGGCATCCGCACGCGGCGGAACGGCGGCGATCGTAAAGCGGGGATCGATCGCCGTCGGCAGATCCTTATAACTGTGGACCGCCAGATCGATACGCCCAGCCGCCAGCGCCTCCTCGATCTCCTTGGTGAAGACGCCCTTGCCATCCAGCCCTGCCGGAACCACGAACCCCGGCTGCTGCATCCGGTCGCCCGTCGTGCGGATGACCTCGATCTCGACCGCGTGGCCGGCGTTGCGAAGCTGGGCGGCGATATGATTCGCCTGCCAAAGTGCGAGTTGGGACCCTCGGGACCCGATGCGAATAGTCGTCATGTCTTTTCAAGGATACGGGATGCGGATAGAATCTCGCCATGCAGGAGACTCTATATAAAACATCAACACCCGATGCTTCGCGCCTAGACGGCGAAGGCGAAGCACTATATCTCACTTCAAAAACCGAAAATGGGATGAACGTTTATTTCGTCGAGCAATTTCACGGTTGGTGGGACAGCTCTGTAAAGAAATATATCTTGGGTCAAAGAGTCTTATCCAGCGAAACTTTCACTACTTTCGACTCTGCTCAGGCGCTATACAACGAGCAGAAAGAAAGTCTTGCCCGACAGGGATTTAAGCATTCTTTCTCGCTCAATCCGTATGGACCAGATCCCATTTACACTCTGATCTCTGTTGACTGAGTGGGGCCAGCCAGAACTCCAGATTCACTCCGGCTTCTCTCGCAGCGCCACCAACTGCGGATGCAGCAGCTTCGCCGTAATCGATCGCGTCAACGCATCGACCGCCGCCTGCTGCTCCGGCGTTAGCCCGGCGAGCTTCGTCGCCACCCGCGCCAGCTCCGCCTGCCGCATCTCCTCGGCCGACTGCTGCAGAGCCCGGATCGCCGGCACTGCGCCCAGCGATTGAATCCGCTGCTGGTACCGGTCTACCTCTGAGCTGACGATGTCTTCGGCCGCGGCGGCCTCGCGACCCCGGTCGGCCAGGTTCGCCGCCGCAACCTGCTGCAGGTCGTCGATGTCGTAGACGAAGCAGCCCTCGACCTCGTTCATCTTCGGATCGACGTCGCGCGGAACGGCGATGTCGATGAAGAACATCGGCTTGCCGCGACGCTTCTGGATAAACTGCTGCCCATGCGCGCGGCCGAACAACTGCTGCGGCGCGCCGGTCGAGGTGATGACAATATCCGCGCGATGCGCCTGCGCGTAGAGCTCCTCGAACGGGATGACCTCGCTCGAAAGTCCCGGCCCGGAGAACTGCGCGACGATCTTCCGCGCGCGCTCCGGCGTCCGGTTCGCCACCAGGATCGACGCCGCGCCCTGCTGGATCAGGTGTCGCGCCGCCAGCTCCGACATCTTGCCCGCACCCACCAGCAGCACCTGCTTGCCGGCCAGCGAGCCGAAGATCTTCCGCGCCAGGTCGACAGCCACACTCGCGATCGAAACCGAAGAGCTGCCGATCTGCGTCTCGCTCCGAACTTTCTTGGCCACAGTAAACGCACGCTGCAGCAGCCCTTCAAGCGTTCCCGAGACCGCGCCCACCTCGCGCGCGACCGTATACGACTCTTTGACTTGTCCGAGGATTTGGGGCTCGCCGACCACCATCGAGTCCAGCGAGCTGGCCACGCGGAAGAGATGCCTGACCGCCTCACGCTCGCGAAACTCATACAGATGCGGCTGAATCGTCGACGCGGGAACGGCAAAGTACTCATCCAGAAACCGCAGCAGGTCGGAGTTTTGAGCGGCGTCACTCTCCTGCACGGTCAACAGCTCGACGCGGTTGCAGGTCGATAGAATCAGCCCCTCGCGGATTCCCGGCTGATGCGCCAGCGTCCGCGTCGCGTCCGCCAGCCGACCGGCGGGAATGGCGAGCCGTTCGCGCACGTCGATCGGCGCGGTGTTGTGGTTGACGCCCAGCAGCACAAGCTTCATGGCGCACCGAACCTGTGAACGGAAGAAAACAGGTTCGCCGCCCAAACCGTGACGACGACAAAGAAGACAAAGCTCGAAAGATAGACCGCACGGCGACCGCGCAGGCCGGAGTGCCGCCGGATGAAGATCATACCCACATACGCCAGCCACATCGCGAACGAGAGCAGCACCTTGGGATCGAGAAAGTAGCTCGGCCCGACGGTCTGCTCGGCCAGCAGCGAGCCGATCAGCAATCCCGCCGTCATGCAAGGCAGACCGAAGAGCAGCGACTTCAGCGCGATCTGGTCGATGGTGTCGAGCGGCGGCAACGTGATCCCGCTCGATTTTGCAGCCTTGAACTTCGTCTTCAGCCGTCGCTCCTGAATCAGGTACAGCAGGCTGGCGATCAGGCTGACCAGCAGCGCTGCATACGCCGCCAGCAGCAGAGCGATGTGCAGGAAGATCCAGCCGGTCTGAAGCAGAGGCGCGAGCAACTCCTTGCTCGGCCGGAACGCCGGGCCAAGGCAGAGCAGAAACGTCACCGGCAGCAGAAAGACACCCGGCGCGACGGTCTTATACCGGGCATAAACCGCGAGGAACCCGGCCGTCAGCAGCAGCGCAAGCAGCGTCTGCGTCTCGTGTGCGTCCACCGGCAGGCTGTGGTGCGCGTCGCGCAGCATCTCCGCCAACGAGACGAAGTGAAACAGCAGCGCCGCAACCGTCGTCGGAATCGCAATGTGCCGCCACCGCGGCCGGTCGTACAGAGCCGCAGGCAGCACCGCCAGAGCGGAAGCACCGTACAAAAACACCGCGACTCGGAGCCAGAAGAGAGACATTGCGTTGAGGTGCGCCGATATTTCGGCAGACACTTCAGTATATAGTCTGCACAACTCGGGGCGCCCGTGATCGCCCAACGCAGTGAGGCCATCGCGAGAGTACGATCCGCCTAACAGGCTAACCTGCTCATTGAAATGAACAGGTTAGCTAAGACTTCTGAATCCAGTTCCTCAACTGCTCTTCGCAATAATCGGTGGACACAAAAAACGGCTTTTCGAGGATCTCTACCTTCAACTTGCCCGCCTCATACAGGTAACTCGCCGTCACACCCGACCTCGAGATCTTGCCCTGATTCCCTGTCAGCGTGATGCCCTGTGTCTCGGCCAACTGCTTCGCCTTCGCGGCGAACTCCTCCGCGCTCATCGGAAACTCCATCGCTTCACCTCAATCCTTCGACCATGAGTGTATTGCACCGGCCCACGTTACGGTATTCTGACGATTCGAGCGATGGCAAACGAACTCCCCAGCGAAGCGCAGTTGACCCCGGTGATGCGGCAGTACTTCGCCGCCAAGCAGCAGCACCCCGACTGCCTCATGTTCTGCCGCATCGGCGACTTCTACGAGCTCTTTTACGAGGACGCCATCGTCGCAAGCCGCGAGCTGCAACTGACGCTGACCGCCCGCGACCGCGAAAAGAAGCAGCCCATGTGCGGCGTTCCCTACCACGCCGCCGAAAACTACATCCACCGTCTGCTGCGCAAGGGCTACCGCATCGCGCTCTGCGAGCAGATGGAAGATCCCAAGACGACCAAGACCATCGTCCGGCGCGAGGTCACCCGCGTTTTGACGCCCGGCACCGCCGTCGACCCCGGCCTCGCCGCCGGCGAATCCTGCTGGCTCGCCTCGCTGGTCGCGCTCAAAGGCGGTCTCGTCGGGCTCTCCGTCATCGATTTATCCACAGGCGAGTTCCGCGCCACCGAGTTCTCCGGCCCAGCCGCCTGGGCGCAGGCTGTCGACGAGATCGGACGCATCCGCCCGGTCGAGATGATCTACGCGAACGCCGGGCTGCTCGGCGCGCAGGCCCGGCTCGATGGCGCAGCAGAGGAGACCGGCGGACTCGACGCGATTCGCACCAAGACCCCGGTCGACGACTGGGTTCTCACCGCCGAGCACGCCCTGCCGCTTCTGCGCAGCCACTTCCGCGTCCACTCGCTCGACGGCCTCGGCCTCGGCGGACACGAGGCCGCAGCCATCGCCGCAGGCGGACTCGTTCACTATCTGAAGGCAACCAAACAGGGCGCTCTGGAACATATCGAAGGTGTCCGCTACTACGAGCGGTCCGGAAACCTCGAACTCGACGCCGTCAGCGTGCGCAATCTGGAACTCGTAGAACCTTTGTTTTCAGGAGAATCCAGCCAAACCACGTTGTTTTACACGATGGATTGCTGCTGCACGCCGATGGGCAAACGACTGCTCCGGGCCACGCTTCTCCGTCCTGCTGTGGAAGTTGTGGAAATCGAGGCGCGCCTCGAATCCGTCGCCGAAGCGGCTGGCGATCTGCGCCGCCGCGAGGCGATCCGCCGCTCCATGGACGGGGTACTTGACCTCGAACGGCTGCTTGGCCGCGTGGCGATGGACTCCGCCGGACCGCGCGAGGTGATGGCGCTGGCCGGCACCCTCGGCTGTCTGCCAGCCCTCCGCCGAGCCGTCGGCGACATGACCGCCGCTCGCTGGCAGGAACTTTACGCCGCGCTCGACCCACTCGAAGATCTGCACACGATGATCGTGGCCGCCATCGTCGACGAACCGCCCATCTCCTTCGCCGACGGCGGCGTCATCCGTTCAGGGGTGAACGCCGAACTGGACGAACTTCGCGAGCTGTCAAAGTCCGGCCGGCAGGCGCTGGTCGCCATCGAGGAACGCGAACGCGCCCGCACCGGCATCGGATCGCTCAAAGTCCGGTTCAACTCCGTCTTCGGTTACTACCTCGAGATCACGAAGGCGAACGCCAGGTCTGTCCCGGGCGATTACGAACGCAAGCAGACGCTGGTGAACGCCGAACGCTTCACCACCCCCGAATTGAAGGACTACGAGCAGAAGATACTGACCGCGCAGGAACGGTCGGGCGAGATCGAGCGCCGCCTTTTCTCCGAGCTGCGCCGCCAACTGCTTGATTCCGCGGGGCGGATGCGCGAGACCGCACGCCGAGTCGCCGAGATCGACCTGCTCGCCAGCTTCGCCCAACTGGCCGCACTGCGCGGCTGGGTACGCCCGCAGATCGATACCACCTCCGTCCTCGAGTTCATCCACGCGCGCCACCCGGTGGTCGAGCGGCGCATGGAGGAGTCCGGCGCGGGCCGCTTCGTCCCCAACTCGCTGTATCTGGACGCCGCCGACCCCGGCCCGGCGGTTCTGCTGATGACCGGCCCGAATATGGGCGGCAAGAGCACCTATCTCCGCATGGCCGCGCTGCTGGTCGTCATGGCGCAGTGCGGCTCATTCGTCCCGGCGGAGCGGATGCGCCTCGGCCTGGTCGACCGCATCTTCACCCGCATCGGCGCCAGCGACAACGTGGCGCGCGGCCGCTCGACGTTTATGGTGGAGATGACCGAGACCGCCGCCATCCTGAACACAGCCACTGCAAAAAGCCTTGTACTGTTGGATGAGATGGGGCGTGGAACTGCAACATACGATGGACTTTCGCTCGCATGGGCTACCGTCGAACATCTGCATGAACGCATCGGCGCCCGAACACTCTTCGCCACCCATTACCATGAGCTCACTCTCTTGGCCGACCGGCTGGCGCGACTGAAAAACGTCCGCGTCACGGTGAAGGAGACCAATGGCGGCATCGTCTTCCTCCACACCGTCGAGACGGGCGCGGCAAACAAGAGCTACGGCATCGAAGTCGCACGGCTGGCGGGTCTTCCGCAGGCTGTGATCGGTCGAGCGCGCGAGGTGCTGCGCATCCACGAGAAGGCAGAAGTGCAGCAGATTGAGCAGGATAAGCGTGGAAGACGAAGTGAGGCCGAAGCCAGCGGCGCGCTGCAGTTGACGATGTTCACGCCGCTTTCGCAGCGCATTGTCGACCGCATCGACGAGGCCCAGATCGACTCCCTCACACCGCTTGAGGCGTTGAATCTGCTGGCCGAACTGAAGCGCGAGTTGAAGGCGGGCGCGGCATGAAGCTTAAATCCCTCGTCGTCGCAGGCGTGATGAGCGGCACCTCGGCCGATGGGGTCGACGTGGCGCTGGTGCGGATATCCCCCCCGAAGAAGGTCGGCGGCACGCCGAAGCTCGCCCTGCTGACGCATCGGCAGTTCCCGTATGACGCAGCCATACGAGAGGCGGTGCTGCGTGCGATGGACGCCAAGAGCATCTCCGCAGCCGACCTTGCACGCCTGAACTGGCGGCTCGGCGAGGTGTATGCGGATTGCGTCGCCGACACGGTCGCCGCCAGCGGCATTCAGCCCGATCTTATCGGCTGCCACGGCCAGACAATCTACCATCAAGCGACCGCACAGGAGTTCTGCGGCGCGCCGGTCCGCACTACGTGGCAGATCGGCGAGGCGTCGGTGATCGCCGAGCGGCTGCGCATCCCGGTCGTCAGCGACCTGCGGCCCGCCGATCTCGCGGCCGGCGGACAGGGCGCGCCGCTGGTCCCGATGCTCGACTATACGCTCTTTCGGTCCAGGAAGAGCCACCGTATCCTGCTGAATCTGGGTGGGATCGCTAACGTGACCGCCATTCCGGCAGGAGCCGGCATCGACCGCATACTGGCTTTCGACACCGGCCCGGCAAACATGGTGATCGACGCCGTCATGCATCGCCTCTACGGCCGCGCGTACGACTGCGGCGGCCAGACGGCGGCACGCGGCGAGCCTCTGAGCATCGCGCTCGACCACCCATTCTTCGCCGCAGCTCCGCCGAAGTCCTGCGGGCGCGAGGAGTTCGGCGCCGCCTTTGTCGACGACTTCATAGTGCGGCTTCAGGCTCGCGGCGCAAAAAAAGCCGACATCGTCGCCGCGGCTACCACGCTCACGGCAACCTCGATCGCGGACGCCTGCGCGCGCTTCTGCCGGCCACACCTTGGCGACGGGCCGATCGAGATGATCGCGACCGGTGGCGGAACGCAGAACTCGTTCCTCCTCAAGCAACTTCGCTTATTGCTTGAAAAACAAGGTGTTAAAATGTTGCTATCAGATGAGATAGGACTTCCATCTGAAGCGAAAGAGGCAGTCGCCTTCGCTTTGCTTGCGTGGCTGAGCTGGCATCGTCTACCGGGAAATATCCCTTCCGCCACGGGCGCCGGACGCCCTGTCATTCTGGGGAAGATCACCCATGCGTAGGCTGCTGGCGGCGACGGGGCTGCTCGGCTGCCTGCCGCTGGCAAGCTGTCGCTCCGCGCCCGAGAACGGCCGGACGGTCGTCATGATCGTTGAATCCAGCCCGAACAATCTGGACCTGCGTCTCGGCACCGATGCCCAATCCGAACGTATCGGCTCGCTCGTCTTCGATCCGCTGGTCCGCAAAGACGAGCACTTCGAGATGCAGCCCTGGCTCGCCACGCGCTGGGAGCAGCCCGACCCACTGACCTGGATCTTCCACCTGCGCAGCGACGTGTACTTCCACAACGGCCAGCCGCTCGCCGCCGCCGATGTGGTGTGGACGATCGAAAGCCTGATCGACGGCAGCCTGATCACCTCGAAGGGCGGCGCCTTTTCGGCGGTCGCGAGCGTCGAGGCGCGCGATCCCCTCACCGTTGTCATCCATATGAAGCGGCCGGACGCGAGCCTTCTTTTCAACCTGTCGGACGGTCTCTTCGGCGTCGTACCGCGCGGCTCGGGTAGGGACTTGGGCCAGCATCCGATCGGCTCGGGGCCATTCCGGTTCGAGAGCGCGGAGCAGGATAAGGAGGTCGTCCTCGACCGCAACGACCGGTACTGGGCCGGCACCCCGAAGCTTGAACGCGTACTGTTCTCGGTCGTACCGGATGCGGTGACGGCGGCGCTGGAGCTGAAAAAGGGTTCCGCGGACATTGCGAGCAACGTGCTGACGCTCGATATGGTGCATACGCTGGAGCATGCACCGGGGCTGGCGGTCGAGGCTGGGCCGGGATCGACCGTCTACTACCTGAACTTCAACGTGACCCAGGGGCCGCTGCGCGATCGGCGCGTACGGCAGGCCATCGCCTGCGCCATGGACCGGACGGCGATCGTCCGGGCCGTGTGGCGCGATCAGGCGCGTCTGGCGACGACCCTGCTGCCGCCTGGCCACTGGGCGGAGGCAAGGCCGGAGACGCTCGCGCGCTATCCACAGGATCTGGCGCGCGCCGCCCGGCTGCTCGATGAGGCCGGATTCCCTGTCGGCAAGGACGGCGTCCGGCTGGGGCTTGAGATCAAGATCTCGACCGACGAGACGACGCGACTGCTCGCCATCGTGCTGCAGCAGCAGCTTCGCGCGGCTGGCATCCGGTTGACGCTGCGCTCGGCGGAGTTCGGCACTTTTTATTCGGATGTGACGCGCGGCGTCTTCCAGATCTATTCGCTGAAGTGGATCGGCTCGAATGAGGATCCGGATATCTTTCGCTATGCGTACGGCTCGGACCGTTTTCCGCCGAAGGGCGGCAACCGTGGACGCTACAGCAATCCGAAACTCGACGCCGACCTGACGGCCGCGGCCAACAGCTCCGAGGAGTCCACGCGCAAGGGGTATTTCGTCGACGCGCAGAAGATTCTGGCGGAGGATGTACCGGGGATTCCGCTCTGGTTTCCGAACAACGAGATCGTTCATACGCAGCGGGTTACGAAGATCGTCGCGAGCGGGTCGGGCAGCTACGATTTTCTTCGCACCGCGGAGTTGAAGTAAGGCAGCCTACGGTGGGACTGAAGTCGCGCCGTCTCAAAGCATGGACTTGTTTATTCACCGCTCCTCGGCACTTCAGAATTTTGCAATCAGGCTGATGCCTCCAACCAGGAGGAGACCGCCTGCGATGCGGCCGGCGTTCAGTGGGTGGGGTTGCATTCTGAACCAGCCGAAGTGATCGATCAAAAGTGAGCCGATCAGCGCGGCCGTCACGGTAAACCCTACGAACGGCCCGGCCCCCACTTTGTTGACCAGCGTCAGGCCGGCATAGACCTGTACTGCCCCTACAAGACCACCGACAACAGCCCACCACGGCATCTCCGCCAAGTCCTTTTGAGTCGGCAGCGGGTGAGGGTGGATCAACGAAGCGCCCGCGAAGAAGAAGGTAATCAGGGCAAAGGAGATGGCGGACGCAAGCCACGGGTTCACGACATGCTTGTTGAGTTGGCCGTTCATGGCCGCCCCGCAACTCTGGAGCGCACCTCCGATGATGATGAATGGGATGATCCATCCGGCGTTCGCATTCATAAGACTCTCCTCTGGGTTTAGTGTCTTCCGACGAGCACGTTCATCAGGATCGCTCCGCCAAGCGCGGCAAAGAGCGCCACAGGCATGGCGACGGCGCCGACCTTCAAAAACTTCCAAAAGCTCACATCGATCTTCTCTCCGCCTGTGTCTTCGCCAGATTCCTTGCGAAGCGCGAGAAGCCACAGAATTGTAGCGAGAGATCCAGTGACCGAAAGATTGGGGCCAAGGTCCACGCCGATCAGAACAGCGTTGGCGATCAGTCCCTTCGCGTGAGCCGCTTGAATTGTGCCGCCCGCGATAAGGCCTAGGGGGAGATTGTTCACCATGTTGTTTGCAATGCCTACAACGAAGCCTACGACGAGCGCGCCAAGATTCTGGCCCAAATGCGATGCCCAGGCGAGCCACTGCTGGGTCAGGTTCAACGCCCCCTGACTCTCGACCGCATCGACCATGACAAAAAGGCCAGCGACGAGCAGAAGCGTTGACCAGCTAATCTCGCGGGCCAGCCTGGTGGGATTGCTTCCTGCCTTGATCGAGACGACGGCGGTGATGAGCAGAGCCGCGAGGCAGGTCGGCAGACCCAGATCCTTCTTTAACGCGGAGGCCGTCAGAAGCACGGCAATCATCAGCGCGAGCCCTGCAAGAACCAGCTTGCCGTTGCCGCTCAGCCTCGCGTCTTCCACGTCGCATTCGATGCTCTTGCAGAGGTCTTCTCGAAACATGAAACGCATGACGAAGAATGTCACGAGGATCGAGAACAGTGACGGAATACCGAAGTCTGCCAGCCATGTTCCCAACGGAGGCATCCCGGTGTGGAAGACAACCAGGTTGGCTGGATTCGAGATCGGGAGGACGAAGCTCGCGGCGTTCGCGATCAAGGCGCAGACGAACAGGTACGGAAGCGGTGAGACCTTCGCCTTGCGCACCGCCGTCAGAATGGCCGGCGTCAAGACGACAGCGGTGGCGTCGTTCGACATGAAGATCGTCACCAGCGTTCCGACTCCATAGACCAACAGGAAGAGACGCGAGCAACTGCCTTTGGCTCCGCGCACTGCTACAGAGGCTACCCAGTCGAAGACACCTTGCTCCCGCGCCAGTTCGCTCAAGAGCATCATGCCGATGAGGAACAAGTAGACGTCGCTGCCCTTGGCGATTGCCTGTCCGGCCAGCTTCAGCGGCACGAGACGAAGAACGATCAGGATCAAGGCGCCGCCGGAGATCCACCAGACCTCCGGGATTCCACGCGGGCGCGTCAGCATCAGTGCAATGCTGACGGCGACGATCAGAGGTAGAACAACGTGTGCCATGTCCATGGAAATCACTACCACTTCTTCCCGTTCTTGTTGGGTCCGAGCTGTGTTCCGAGCAGACCATGCTCCGGCCATGCCTCCAGTGTATTGTCCTGATCGCGCTGCTCGGATCTGCGTTCCGCGCGCTGACCGATCGCGAGCCGAATCTCATCGCTCGCTCCTCTTCCCTGCGCATCCTTGAAGGACACCTGCAAAGGGTGGGTTCCGTCACTCGGAGTCGGCAAGTCCGCCTCCCACACGTGGCTGTCGCCGACGCGCTTCATCGGGTGCGTCTGGCCGTCCAGGTGGGCTGTCGCCTCTAAGGCTTCGACCTCACCCCAGAACTTCGCGCGAACCTTCAAGGCATCCTGCGGTCTCTCGGTGGACTGGGTCAGAAGCCGCTCATCACTGGGCGACGTAATGATGGCAACAGGCAAATCACCCAACTCCACGAATCGCCAGCTCACTCCGTTGCCATCGATGCTGGTAACTGAATAGCCCACTGGTCCCTCTTCGATCTGTCCCGTCGAGCGGGTGGCGGAGTAGAGTGTCCGGCCATCGTTGGCGATCTCGTTGTAGTGCGTGTGGCCCATATCGACCAGGCGAACATCGTAATCGCGGACGAGACGGCTTACCTCCTCTCCGCCGACCTTCAGATCGCTGGGGTAGCAGTGCAACAGGATCACTTTGGTCTGGCCGTTCTTCGTAGCTTGTATCAACTCATTCTCTGCCCACGTTAGTTGCTCTTCCGACACCGTGAAGGAAGGAGGGTCAGGTACGTCGAAGGCGTTCATCGCCAGGAATCGGGTGTCTCCCACCGTGAAGGCATAGTGAGTTTCTTCCGACATCGCCTCCTTGAAGTTGGCGAAGCTCCTCTCATGAACATCGTGGTCGCCGATGATGGCGCACCACGGTATATGGAGGCGGTCCAGTTCGCCGCGCACCACCGCGTAGGCCGCGCGGCTGCCGTCATCGGCTACATCTCCAGGCAGGAAGACGAAGCTCACCGAATCGGCGAAGGCTCGATTGACCTCAGTCACGATCTCCGCCAGGTCGAGATGGTTCCGCTCACCGGCCCTGGTCATGTGGAGATCGCCAAAGTGAACCCAGCTTACGACACCGGCGGCGTCGGGCGAGTTTGGTTGAAATGGACGTTTCGATGCGCGTGCGTTCATGCTGAGATCTCCTGGGGAGTGACTGGGGAAGATGTGTCTTTGTCCGGTTCATTCTCGTTCGTCAAAGTCTCTGGAATCGCCGTCCACAGCAAAGCGAACGCCAGTACGGCGATCGCTGCCAGAGACAGGAAAGAGACGCGGTAGCTGAAGTGCTGAATCAGCTTGCCGCCGAACGTCGTGCTGAGAGCTGCGCCGAGGCCGACGGCCGTTGCCAGGCCGCCTTGAACGAGATTGAAGCGGCCCGTGGCGCGTGTTCTGTCCGCCACCACGAGGATCGAGACGACACCAAAGATTGCGTTCGCAACGCCGTCGAGGAGTTGGATCGCGATCAGGCTCTCCGTGTTGTGGGTCAGGGTATAAAGCAGTGCGCGGATCGGAAGGACGCCAAAGCCGATCATCAGCAACGGCTTCCGGCCATGCAGGTTGGCGAATCGCCCGATCGCCGGGGCGAAGCACATGATAACGACCTGCGTCACGACGATGCAGGCCGACATAAACGGAGCAGCGGAGGCCCGCGAACCATGCGACAGCATCTCGCCGAGTTGCGGCAACATCGCCGCATTCGCAAAGTGGAAGAGGAAAGCACAGGCTAAAAAGAGCAGAAGAGTCCGATCTCCAAGCAAGGTCTTCATCACGGAGACTCGCGCAGCGACTTCCTTCCCATCGACCTGGATCGCTCCGCCACGGGCGAGGTCGTAGTCGATGTCCTTGCTCTTCATCGCTCGAATCGCGAGCATCGTGGGAAGGGTCAGCAACGCAGCCGTGATGAAGATGGATCGGTTGCCGAAGAAGTGGCTGATGCCGGCAATCAGAAGCGCGCACGCCACGTTGCCCGCCGAGTTGAAGGACTGGTTTTTCCCAAACTGGCGATCGAAGAAGGTCACGCCAACCATTCCCATGGTGACCGCGGCGAGCGTCGGTCCAAGGAACGGACCTGCACCTCCTATGAGCGCTTGAGATGTGTACACGGTCCAGGGCGCGGACGTCATGCTGAGCAGGACCGCTCCCACATCGAGAACGGCTGAGGCCAATACGAGAATCGTTCTCTTTGACCTGACTTGATCGACGATGGCGCCAGCCGGAGCCTGCAGAACGACGGTGATGATGCCGCCGATCGTCAACGCCAACCCCACGCGCCCCGGCTCCCAACCGTCGCCCGCCAGGTAGGCCGCGAGAAACGGCCCAAGGCCGGTTTGCACGTCGGCAAGAAAGAAGTTCGTCGCCTCAAGGGCGTGGATACTTCTTTTCTTGCTCGGATCGATTTCCATCACGTTGACCATCGGTGACAATTTTTCCGGCGACTAAGCGCTTTTGAGTTGAAGGTTCTTGCGGCCACTCTCAAGCTGGAGTGAACCATGGTGCTTCACATCGCCGCCTTCTTCGGAGGCGGCATAACGTAGTTTCTTTTTCTCTTGGTAAGGGGTTCGATGCAGTTGGAGTATGGCGCATCGAACTGGCAGCCCATTAGTCTCAAACCGGCGACTTTCAGAGAAAGATCGAATGTGCATCGGCAATACCTCTACGCGTTCTAGGGCAAGCGACGTGCCATTCTTCGAAACCGCCGAATCCCCGCAATCGCCTTACATTTGGCGGATTGGAGACTTCTGGAGCGCCATGCGCCGGCCGCAATCCGCTCACCTGTCTGTGCGGATTGCGTACAGATCGTTTCCCAAGGGTCGATGTCTTTGCATCCGATCTGCAGAATAGCGATCAGAATCGGGCGGATCACCATTGGCCGGTCAGTTGCATATCATAACGACAGGTGCTCGATAGAAGTTCTCAAAAGTGGGACGAGAGAGGAGCGGAATGCCGAAGATCTTTTGGAGAAGCCTTCGCTCACGCATCCTGTTGCTCGTCGTTTTGACGTTTCTGTTCCTCGCGGCCGCCGCTCTCAGCTTGTTTACATTTCTTCGTAATCGCCATGCGGAAGCACTGTCCCTGACCGAGCATCGTCTTGTCAGCGTGGCGGCCAATCTGGCACGGAACTATGCCGACCACCGGACGGCGGATCGTTCTCTGCGAGCGATCCAGCCGGGACCGCCACCGCCGCCTGCTCCTCCGACGCCACCGCACCCAGAGCGCGACCGGCCACCGCATCCGAAACCCGATCTCCTGAAAGAACTCACGGCGGAGACCTTGCAGCATGAGGATGGCGTCGAGGGCGGCTTCTATGCTGCCAGAGCCGATGCTCTGATCGGGTATGCCTTCCCGACCCATGAGGGACCAGGGGCTGAGAAAGGTATGCCCGAGCGAGAGCGGCCCACCATCGAAAATCTCGCGCGTGAAGCGGTAGCGGCAGATGCAATCAAGACCTTTCGGTTTGAGGGGCCGCATGACGCCATCCTCTTCGTAGCAGCTCCGATCCATGAGCCGTCCCGGACAGATCAAACCGCCAAGGCGACAGACGAAGTGACTGGCGCTGCCTGGCTGATGGAGCGCCTACCGGGCATCGAGGGCGGGCAAAACCGCGAACTCCTGTTTGGAAGCGTGGGTTTCGGGATCGCCGCACTGATCACCGCGTTGCTCGCCGTGTTCGTGACGACGGAGATTCGCAGCGGGGTGAACATCGTCCTCCAACGATTGGGTTCGATGGAGGGCGGCTTGCCGGCAGCCAGTCAGCAGATGCAGGGCCGTCCGCCGCTCGAAGAATTCGATCGCGTTCTCCACGGTATCGATTCCCTGGCGCTTGCCTTGCAGGAAAAAATCGAGAACGAGCGGACATTGGAATCGCAGGTGCGCCATAACGAACGGCTCTCCGCGCTGGGGCAGTTTGCCGCCGGAATCGCGCATGAGCTACGCAATCCACTCGGCACGATCCGAATGCGGACGCAGATGTGGCAGCGTTCCACGGACGCGGAAGCTGCCAGGCGGAGCAGCGCCGTGATCCTCGAAGAGATCGACCGTCTGGATACCATCATCAGCCGTCTCCTCTATTTCGCCAGGCCGATCCAGCTTCAACTTCAGCTCATCTCGCTCGACGATCTATGCAGGGTCACGGCCTCGACGTGGGCAGAGAAAGAAGCGGCCAAAGGCATCCAGATTATCTGCGAGGCAACGACCCACAGCGTCCTCATGGCAGACCGCGGCCGACTCCTCCAGGTGCTCGACAATCTTATGGAGAACGCCGTTTACTCAGCGTCGCATTCCGCCGCGGAAGGTGGAACCGTAACCATCCGCACGACGCTGGATGCTGCATTTGCCCGCATCGACATTGCGGACGACGGGCAGGGATTTACGTCGGCAGCTCTGCGTCATGCGCTGGACCCGTTCTACACCACGAAGGACACGGGAACGGGACTCGGCCTCTCCATCTCATTTGAGATTGTGCAGGCTCACGGAGGCGAACTGCTTCTCGCCAACCGCGAAGGAGGCGGGGCTGTGGCTTCGCTCCGTCTGCCATTGGAGAGCAAGGACCGGGATACCCTAAGGATGGCAAAACAAGAGGCAGGACAAGATGTCTGAAGTGCTCATCGTGGACGACGATCATAACTTTCGAGAGACGTTGCGGGAACTGCTGTCGGATGCGGGATATGGGACTCGCATCGCAACGAATGCCGAAGAAGGGATCGCCTTGCTCCAGACGACGACTCCCGACCTCACACTCTGCGACTGGAAGATGCCGGGCGGCGGCGGAGAGCAGTTTCTCAAGAGTCTCCGGTCCGAAGGGCTGCCGACGACCATGCCTGTCATCATCCTCACCGCTCACGGCACCGGACCGAATGCGATGCAGGCCATGCAGCTTGGCGCGTACGACTTCATCACTAAGCCTCTCGATATCGACCTGGCCCTCGCCACCGTCGCACGCGCAATCCGCCACATGGAACTGCAGCGCGAGGTCGAGGTGTTACGACAGCAGCGGTTCAGAGACAAATCCCTGGAAGACCTGACCGAATCCGACGAAGGGTTGAAGCCTCAACTCATCGGCAACTCGCCTGCATGGATTGAAGTCTTCAAGAATATCGGCAGGGTCGCCGCAACCGATGTGGGCGTTCTGCTTCTGGGAGAATCCGGCACCGGCAAGGAGGTCGTCGCCCGCGCCATTCATCAAAACAGCGCGAGAAGCCGTCGCCCCTTCATCATTCTCAACTGCGCCGCACTGCCTCCCGAGCTGTTGGAGTCCGAACTCTTCGGACACGAACGCGGGGCATTCACCGGTGCAGTCGCACAGAAGCGGGGGAAGTTTGAAGCTGCGGACGGCGGCACGATCTTTCTGGATGAGATCGGAGAGCTACCGCTATCGCTTCAGCCCAAGCTCTTACGCGTGCTCCAGGAGCACACCTTCGAGCGGGTCGGAGGAACGGCTTCCCTCCATGCCGATGTGAGGGTGATTGCCGCGACGAATCGTCCGCTGGAGGATGATGTCGAGCAGAGGACCTTCCGCGCAGATCTCTTCTATCGCTTGAACGCCTTTACGGTCCGGCTCCCGCCACTGCGAGAACGCCGGTCCGACGTCCTTCCCTTGGCGGAGTATTTCCTTGCGCGCTATGCACAACGAAATCAACTCGCCTCGACGGGCCTTTCGGCGGAAGCGATCGCGGCTCTGCAGAACTACTTCTTTCCAGGCAATGTGCGGGAGTTGGAGCATCTGGTCGAGCGGGCCGCGGTCAAAGCCGGAGGACGCGCCATAACGGTCGACCTCATCCAGGAAGAATTGGCGAGAGAGAAGAACGCCACGCCCGGTCTCTTCGACGCTCAGGCAGCCGAAGCGATGCCTTTCCACGAAGCGGTCGCAAGCTGGGAACGGCATCTCATCGAACAAGCGTTGAAAGCATCTCACGGCAACAAGTCGGACGCCGCGCGCAGGCTGGGAATACACCGGCGATTACTCTACGAAAAGCTGACACAGTTAGGGATGCTATAGGCCGCCTGAACGAAGTGTGGGACTGAGAATCTCCGCTCTTTGGAGGTTCGGCATGGAAAAGTAACAACCTCCCCGTGTTCGGGGAGGTTCGGGAACTGCGAAGAAGTGTAACCCGATCAGGAGAAGAAGATACGCAGGTAAACATGCTGAAGTCCGGGGGCACGGAACAAGCTTGCGGAACTTGCTCACAACGGGCTGGGCGAGCCCCTCGACAAGAGCAGCTTGATGTTTGGTGGCCGGATGAGAAGCGATTGGATCCAATCGAAGGTCTGCGCTCGGGAGACGGAAAGAGAGACTGCGGACCCAAGCCGCTCCTGCCGACATCCCGCCGCCATCTCGATTCGCTCCGCTCTGAAATGGCGCTTCGAGGAAACAGCCTAAGGATCGGTTCAAGCTCGATGGAGACCCAAAGAGTCGGGGATGACGTCTCGAACTTCACCTCAGAACCGCGACGCCATACTGCTGCAGTTTCACGGATCGTGTCTGGCCTCCTTCCAGGACATCTTCCATGGGCTTGGGTAAAGACACGACGCGGGGTTGATCCGCATAGTTGGTCAAAATGAGAACTCTCTTCCCTTCCCCGACACGGACGGCGAGGTCGACTCCCTCCGGAAGATTGGGAAACGTCTCTGAGATTCCGGCCTCCTCGAGCATCCATGCCCCGGCCTTGGCGCCCATGGACGCCGAAAGCTGCATCCCAATGTAGGTGATGCTCCCTTGGCCCACCTTGCGTGTCACCGCCGCGGGCTGACCATCGAGCCAGCCATTGCTCTTCCCGTAACGCATCAGAGTTCGCACGTCCGGCTTGAGTGAGCCCAGCTGTTCCGCCCAGACGGAATCTTCCCCGGCGCCCCATTCGCCCATGACCGGAACATTCTTTTCGAGAGCGTAGAACTGTTCGACACGGGCGCCGAGGAGATCGACCAGCGGACCGGGCTGTCGCTGGGGAGCGAGGCCATTGTCTTCATCCTTCATCGCGCTCCGTTGACCGAGCACGAGACGACCGCCGGCGCGGACATAGGCTTCGAGATTCTTCGCGGCTTCGGGCGTGAGCAGGTTCAGCGCGGGCGCGACGACGAGTTTATAACGGCTGAGCGGCGCGGTGTCGGAGACGACATCGATCGCACCAGTAAGGGCGTGGAGCGGCCGGTAGTACGTGAGGAAAGACTCGATCGGATCGAACGCCTTGTTATGCCGCTGCCAGTTGATCGCCCAGCGGCTTGGATAGTCCTGGAGGATGGCGATCTCGGATGCGACGGTCGTGCCGGCGAGAACGGAACCGGCCTTTTCGAAATCGGCGCCGACCTGCTGCACCTCGTCATAGACGGGGACGGGGGTTCCATCCGCGCCGACGAGCGTACCGTGGTACTGCTCCTGCCCGTTGAGATCGCTGCGCCACTGCCAGTATGCGACGGCTTCGGAGCCATGGCCGATGGCGTTCCAGGCCATCGCCCGGACCTCGCCCTTATCGAGGATGTTGTTATCCGCATGCCAGTTCACCATGCCGGGTTGTGTCTCCATCACCCAGAAATTCTTGCGCAGAAAGCCGCGCGTGAGATCGTGCGTCGCTCCGTTGCGCGCGGGATCGAGGTGGCCCGAGCCGACGTAGTCGTCCCAACTCGCGAAATCGAGATCCTGCGCGACCGTGTAGTGATCGTAGGAGTCGAACCAGCCCATCATGTTCGTGGTGATGCGCTGACGGCGCTCCGCATGGGCACGGATGACATCCAGTTGATTCTTCTGGTAACTACGCCACTCATCGGTGACAAACTCGCGCCAGTTGAGCAGCAGACCGGGATTTCCGTAGCTGACGGCAATGGGAATCTGGCTCCAGTCCTGAAAGGTCTCGCTCCAATAGGCCGTCGTCCAACGGGCGTTCAGGTTATCGAGCGTCGTATACTTCGCCTTGAGCCACTGCTGGAAACGAGCGCGATCCTCGGGGCCGTAGCTCTCATTCGCATACTCGTTGTCGATCTGCCAGCCGATCACGTTGCGATCGTGACCGAAGCGCTCGGCCATTTTCCCCGCAATGTCACGGCAGAACTCACGGTACCTGGGATCGGACCAGTCGAATTGCTGACGGTTGCCGTGCTCGTCTTTGCGGCCATCGTCCTTGGTGCGAAGGGTCTCTGGGTATCGCGTGGTCAGCCACGCGGGCGGGGCGGCCGTGGGCGTGCCGAGAACGACAGCGATATGGTGCTTTTCAGCGAGGCGGACGGCACGCTCCAGCCAATCCAACTCATACCGGCCCTCGGCAGGCTCGATCGTCGACCAGGCGAACTCTCCCACCCGGACGAAACGGATGTGCGCCGCCTCCATCAAGGAAAGATCGGCGTCCCACCGGCTCTCCGGCCATTGCTCGGGATACCAGGCCGCGCCGAGAAGCAGGGGAGGCGTGCGCGGTTGAGGCGGGAGCGGGGCTTGGGCGACGGTCGAAAGACAGAAGGATGCAAGACAGGCAACAACGAACAGACGTTGACGAATCATGGCGTGTCTCCATGCGGTTCAATCCTGGGGTTGAGGTTCGGGGTCGGAATCACCTTCCCCAACGGAGTTCGCCTCGAGCCGAGGAGCAGCCGCGATCAGCCTCGAAAACGCCTCAAGGTGATCGAGCAGCTCACGCACGGCGACGTCGGCGCCTTCCGTCAAACGATACTCTACATGAAGCGTTCGATCGCTGAGGTCCGTTCGGGAGACCAGGTCTGCGGCCTCCAACTGTCGGAGGGTCTGGTGGATCGTCTTGCTGGACGTCTGCGGCAAGGCCCGCCTCAACTCGCCAAAGCGCGCGGCGCGAACGGTCAACGCCCAGAGAAGGTGCAGCTTCCACTTACCTTGCAGGCTAACTAAGGTTCTCATGGCTGCCTCACGGCGATGAGAGGAAGATCGCAGGACGTCCTTGATGTCTCGTTCGCGGTTCGGTCGTTTCATCGGCAGCCCATATCCTCAGGTTCCACATACAACGGGAGTCTTCGATCGAATCTCACCCCACGGGACCGAGTCACGCCAACCGGCCCGGCAAGTGGACTGCCAGTCAGGATGATTCATCGAAAAAGTAGAGTCCGTCGGCTCCTCGCGGAAGGTAGCCGTGGGCGGAGAGAGTCCGCAGAATCCGGTAGGTGGTGCTCTTTGGAACGCCGCTTCGTTCTGAAATTTGATTGACATTCAGACGCTCAGCACTCGCTTCGAGGAGGCGGATGATGGCGATCGCCTTACTGAGCGTCGGAACGAGATAGCTTCTGTCGACATCTGGACGTCTTCGCCGTGCCGATAAGGTGCGGCTTGCTTGGACCAGCGTATGGTCTGACTCGGGTGTAACCGCGATATCGAGCGGCAGTTTCCGTATCATCTGGCTTTCCTCCGATCTGGCTTAGCCTCGCTCGCAATCATCGCGCTGCCTGTGCTGCGGCCGATATCGTCTTTGGTTGAGCCCGCGAGTCGATTGCGGCTGGTTAGGAAGACGGCGTTCGACGGGCTGACTTTGACGCAACGGCTACAACGACGCGGAAGAGTCGCTCCCCACACGGCATGTCCCCGGGGCGCGAGGCCATGCGCCTCGCAAGGAGAACTCCACGACTGAGATAGATCCCGAGGAGTCCTCCGTTCGCGAGGGTTATCTTCACTTCGGATTGATCGCGATCGAGCTGGATGCGGCTGTGGTTGAGATCTGCTGCACGGGAACGCCTGAGCTTGTGAGTTCGAGGATGCTGTCGTTACCGGCGTTCGCCACCCATACATTGCCGATGGCATCGAACGCGAGGGAGACAGGCTGGCTGATCCCATTGGACGTAAACGGAGAACCCGTAAGTGCGGTTCCGGACGGAGTGAAGGCGGAGAGGACGGCGCCTGTTGCATTGGCGAACCAGGCATTGCCGGCAGCATCGATGGCCGCTGCCGTCGGAGCCGCCAAGCCGTTGCCGGACAGCGGTGCTGTGGTTGCGGGAGAGCCTGTTTGCGCGAGCGCCGTCACCGTGTTGTTGCCGGCGTTCGCCACCCAGATGTTGCCGCTCTGATCGATGGCCGTGGTCGTGGGCTTATTGAAGGAACCCGCGTAGTCGATGGCGAGGGTCCAGTCGATGGGCGCCGTCGTGAGGGAGGGCTGAAAGGGATTCGAAGCTGGAATCATGTTGAAGAGGGCCGGCACGTTCAACGTCGGATTTTTTGCGATCGCAAGCGCGGCGCCGACGGTGTCGGTGGGCACGATGCCGCCGGCGGGGGTCACGTTGACGAAGAGTTGATGACAGAGACTCAGGGAGCCGGCGTCGCCTGTCGTGTTCACACACGCGGCGATCAGGTTGGCCAGCGTGTTGATCTCGGCCGTGGGGGCTGTCGCGCCGGCGGGCAACAGATCGCCCGGAGCCGCGCCGGTCGCCGTGTTGACCAGCTTATGCACCGACGCAAAGGCGCGCGCGAGGCCGGCGATGTTGGTGGATGACGTTCCGAGGGCGGAGGCGCCGGACATGAAAGGAGCGAGCGCGAAGGCGCTCGCGACTGTCGTCACCTCATTCGCGTTGACGTAGGTGTTGGCGGAGAGCTGGGCGCAGTCTCCGAGCGCCGCCATGATGGCTGAGTTGGGGTTGACCCCCGAGCCGGTGTTGCCGCCCGTGGCGACCAGATACATCTGCTGTCCCGTGGTGCAGCTGTAGTCGCCGGTGATGTTGAAGGCGCCGGTCGACGTGGTCGTGACAGGAGCTTGGAGGATGCTTTGCACGGCGGAGCCATAGCCATTGATCGAGCCAGCATAGAGTGCGACCGACGCGCCGGAGATCGGCTGTTGCCCGCCGTGAATCGTGCCTTGCAGCTCCAGGTGCGCGCTCGATGGAGCGGCGGAGGATGCACGGAAACCGGCGCTGCATCCCGACAACAACACAGAACAGGCAACCAGTGCAAGCAGGGGGGTGATCATCTTTTTGACGGGCATCTGCATGTCTCCTTCGGGATGGGGCACGTTGTTGAAACGACGAAGAGTGAGCGAGAAAAGTGGCCGAGACATCGTCTTCATGGGCGCACCCCCGGGGATGCATTGACGACCTGCTGGATGATGGGAGCGGCGGGAGCCGCCACGCCGATGATCTCAGTCACTGTGTTATTGCCTGCGTTGGCGATCCAAAGGCTGCCGGAGGCATCGACGCTGACGCTTGCCGGTTGCGAAAGATTGGCTGCGGCGCCGATCGGAATCGAACTGACGGCCGTTCCGCCGCTGTTGAACTCGGACACGCTGCCGTTTCCATTAGCCACCCAGACATTGCTGAGCCCGTCGATCGCCAAGGCCGTTGCACCCGACAAACCACCGCCCGACAAGGTACCGAGAACGGACCCCAGATCGGAAAACTTGGTGAGACTGCCGCCGCCCGCGTTGATGGAGAGCACCGACCCCGAAGCATCGACCGCGGCCCCGGTTCCGCCGCCGCTTGAAGTGATCGCCTGCGAAGACAGATCCGTCGGGAAGACCGAGAGGGTCTGGTTCGTGAAGGTCACGAAGACGTTGGCCTTCTGAGTGCCTGTTCCGGTAAGAGCGGCTGTCTGGGTTCCGGACGCATCGACGACCTGGAGCGTTGTTGAGATCGCTCCGGTTGCCGTCGGTTTCAGGGTCACGGTGATGGTGCAGGTCGACGAAGCGTTAAGGCTGGCGCCACAGGTATTGGTCGAGCTATAGCTGTTCGTGGCTTCGCCGGTCAGTTGAATGGACGTGATGGCGTGGGCGGCTCCGTCACCGTTGGCAAGAGTGAAGATCTCCGTGGCGGAGGAGCCTTGTCTGACATTGCCGAAGCTATAGTTGGTGGGCGTCAAATACATACCCGCCGGCGCCGCGGCCACGGTGATGGTCGTGGGAGCCGACGACCCGCCGGGATTGTTGGCGTCTCCGGAGTAGACCGCGGTCAGGGAATGCGTTCCGACCGACAGGCTCGGGGAGATATACCAGCTTGCACACACTCCGCCTTGTAACGCCTGCGTAGTCAGCAGCGCCGTTCCATCGTAGATTTGAACGTTGCCGGTTGGCGCTCCGTTGGCGGTGGCGACGCACACCGTGGCGTTGGTCGAGCCCGGCGAGACGATGCTGGTGGCTCCATACTGCGCCTGCACCTCCGTGGTGTCGCCGACGTTCAGCGTACCCGTCGCAGACGCCGCGGTGTACGTCCCGTCTCCGACATACTGCGCCGTGATGGTATGCGTTCCCTCCGCCAGCGCGCTGGTTGGAGCATAGGCTGCATTGCAGACCAGGGTCGTCGAGGTTATTGAGCAGGAGCCGGCAACCTGGTTGCCGCCGTCCACGCTGAAGACCAGCGGGGCGGCCGGAGCCGTACCGCTGAACGAGCCTGTGGCGCTCAGTACGGCGAGCATCGCGCCCTGGGCAATATTGACCGCTTGCACCTTGATCGACAGCGTGGCGGTCGGGTTGGGAGCGATGCGGACGTTGTCGAGGAAGACGGTATTGTCGGTCGTGGCCGTGCCAGCGAACTGGATGGTCTCGCTCGCGCTAGCCGCCGTGAACGTGCCGCTGTAGTCGGAGTAGGTTGCGGCCGACTGCGGTGGGTTGAGCGAAGCAATCGTCGTTCCGTTCACATTGATCTTGAACGGGTTCCCCACCTGGGTCTTCAGGTTCTGGCGTTGCGAGGCTGCGACGGTGATCTTATACTGCTGGCCCGCCGTGAAGCCGGGGATGGCCTGGGTGATCGTCCCCGTCTCCTGGATGAGCGCGTTCTGCACCCCATCCGGCGCATTGCTGTTACCCGAGCTGAAGGCGCTGGCGTTGGCCGTGATGCCTGATCCGACATGCGATACCGAGGGCACAAACGTCCATGAAGCACCTGTGGGAGCGTAGATGTAGGTGGTGGTGACCGGCGTCTCGAAGCTGTAGTTCGGAACGGCGATGTAGGAGGCCGGCGAGTTGCAGACAGCCGTGCTGCTCGCGCTCGACACACCGTCGAGTACAGCCGTGATCTCATAGCAGTAGACGCTGCTGTAGTCGGTCAGGCCGGTGTCGACGTAGGTCGTCGTGGTCAGGCCCGTGGAGACCGCCGTGTAGGCCTGCCCGTTCGTGGAGCGGTTGAGGGTGTACGTCGTGCCCGCATAGTTGATGCCGGAAGACCACGTCACGGTAAGCTGGCCGTCTCCGGTCCGTGTCACGGTCACGCCGCTCGGACCGCTGCCTGAAGTAGACGTCCCGCACACGGGCGGCCCGGGAGCAGCGGTGGCGCCGCCGAAGACGCCAGACACCGTGACGCAGTACGACGCCCCGACCGTAAGCCCTTCTTCGGTGTAGGTCGTGTTGGTCACCGTCGTGAGCGTCGTGTATGCGGAGCCGTTGACGGACTGCTGGATGAGGTAGCCGGTCACGTTCGGCAACGCGTTGTAGGTAATCGTAAAAGCGCCAGGTCCGGCCGGCGTCAGCGTGACGCCCGTCACGGGAAAGCTCGATGTCACCGTGGCGCAGACCGCGGCGCTGGTTGGGCCGTTACCGGCTCCGTTGATGGGCTGGATCGTGTAACAGTAATTCCCACTGTTACTGAGACCGCCGTCGGTGAAGCTGAGCGAGGTCGTGTTGGTGAGCGGAGAGTAGGTGCTTCCGCCGTCGATGGAGCGGTTGATGTTGTAGCTCGCCGCGCCGGAGGCTCCCTGCCAGGTCAGCATCAGTGCGCCGGGAGACGCCGGTGTGACGGCCAGATTAGTGATGCCTTGCGGGCTGCTGAGAAATGCGATCGCACCCACGACCGAGTAGGCCGGAGCCGCGACGCCAGCGACAGCCATCGTGCCTGCGCTGAAGCACTGGTTCGTCAACACCTGGGAGGGCGAGGAGCCGTTGTTTGTGCCGGTATCGGCAACATACACATAGACGTTGTAGCCGCATCCTGTGGCGGCGGAGCTGCTGGAGAAGGTAACCGTTGTGGTCGTGGACGTGGCGCTGTCGTTGACCATCAGCGCGGTGATATTCCCCCCGGGCGTCGTAAAGCCCTGCGCCTCGCTCAAGCCGGAGAAGGTGGTCGCATAGGCCTTCGATGTGCCGCTGCCGAGTCCCAGATCGACGGAGGCGACCCTGTAGGCTCGCATCTGCGGAGCGAGGGTATAGGTTCCGTCGCCGTTGACCGAATAAAGGCCGTTGCTGAAGATGCAGTTGTTGCAGTCTTCATAGGGCGTGGTCAGCGCGTTATTGGGAAGCAGGGTGAAGATGCCGGCCTCTTGGAGACCTACTTGCTGACTGAAGAAGATGAGTTGATCCCCGATGTAGGTCGCAGCCTCCTTGCCCACAACGTGCGGGTCGCTGTTGGGATTGGTGAAGGTGTAGTTGTATTCATCGAGAAAGATCGGCATCGTGGCGGGATAACCGTCGGCCGTGATGATCGCTTGCAGCGTCGTGATGTTGTCGTTCGCCTCGCTGGGGTTGTAGTCGTGATAGGAGACGAACTGAAGCAGCCCTTTGGCCTTGAGGTTGGCATCGGCGAGGAGCGTCGACAGCGTACCGAAGGTTCCGCTGTCTCTGCATTCGGCGTCGCCTCCGATGATGAGCGCGGGGTTGGCCGCTCGTGCTCCCGTCGCGGCGTAGGTGTAGACAGAGTCAGCCGCTGCCGCCTCGCTGCTCCAACTGGAGTCGCCTGCCGCCAGCAGCAGGTTGTTGCAATCCGGTTCGTTGAGAATCTCAAGATAGGTGAGACACTGCCCACCATTGCACGCTGTATTTTCGTGCTGGATGATCTTGTAGACCATGTCTTCGTACACGGTCAGATAGCCCACATTGTTCGGCGGCGCATCGTCGATGCTGGTGCTGTTATAGGACAGCCACAGTGGGACCTCCGCGATGTTCATCAGCGTCGTGATGCCGTTCGCCTTGGCGATGGGCGCCCAGGAGACGGGCCCCCATTGCCAGGTGGAAGGATCGGCGACGCTTCCCGGCACATAGGAGCCCACGCCATTCGGCATGGAAGCCGCGTATGCGGCCTCGGTCGTGTTCGCCGGTACGATCTGGTCCACGTGAGCGGTCCCTCGTATCAGCGTCAGGCCCGAGTTCGCCATCATGGGAAGGACGACGGGTTGGTCCGCCGGGTTCGGAGAGTTGGAGCCTCCGAAGAGCATGGGGCTGACCGAAGCGTTGACCACGTTCGAGAGATTGACCGAGACCGTCGCCTGCGCGGTCATTCGTTGCGGACAGGCAGACAAGAGGGCAGCCAGGAGGCACACGGAAGACGTAGAGATCGTCATCACGCGCGCGAAAACGTTCGCGAGACAACGGGAAAGGGCGGGACGTCTGTGAAGCCGGGCAGCTTGAGGGATCATAAGGGTCTCCAGCGTTAGATAAAATTCGAAGGTTTGAAGCGGGGATCGAGACCAGTTCCATGGATCGGCAAACGTCGCTCTAATCGCTGCGCAGTGACGTGATCGTGACGGGGCCGAGCAGACCGGAGGGCAGTATGGGGGATGCCTGCGTGTAGGGTCGATAGGTCGTGAAGGTGTATCGCTTTGCGGCGCCTGGCTGCTCGTCGCCGATCAACCGGTTCACCCACGAGTTCGTGACGCTGATCCGTAGCCGGTTTGCCCCGACCCGCAACGCCGACGTGATGTCCAAGGCGTATGGGGCGTGCCAGACCTCCCCTAGGTCGTGTCCGTTCAAACTGACGCTGGCAAGATTCTTGACATCGCCGAGGTGGATCAGAACCCGCTGATGCGGCTCTAGCCAATCCGCGGGGACATCGAGAACTTTGCTGTAGATCGCGGTGCCGGAAAAATACCTCACGCCGGGATCGCTGTTCTCTGTCCAGGAGTTCAGTTCCGGCAAGGTCGCCCTGGGCGGTGCGCCCCATCCGCTCGGGAACTCAAGCTCCCACGCACCCTCAACCTTGGCAAGTTCCTGTTCCGCCGTTCGAGGAACGAATTGGGTGGCTTTCAGCGCCGGACGACGGAAGATCACGAAGACCGAATCCGAAGGATTGAGTTGCATTGGGACATACGTCCGGCCGTTCTGGGTGCGATACGAGACGGCTTCGACTGTGCCCGTATCGGCATGCCAGAGCTCCGGGATCCGGCCACGCTCTCGGAAGCTGGCTTCGAACGAGGAGACCGTCAGTCCCTGGTTGCTGACGAAATAGATATCCCCATTGGTAAGCTGGCGATGGACGAAGCCCAGATCGGTCGACGCCGGCTCTTTCCCTGGGTCGAAGTCGGGTCGTACGCCCATGGCGTCGAGCGCCGATAGAACGTTGTCGCCGACATAGACAACACCTTTGCCCAGATGCCGGGTTCCCTTCCCTTCCCCAAAGACCTCGCTGGATAGACTTGCAAACACCTTTGGGTCATCCGCGAGACTGGGACTTTCCTCGGGTCTGATGCCCACCACCGATGCGCCGTCGACGACGAGATTGCGGATTGCCTGCAAGGCCGGCAGGGAGAGTCGTTTGCTGAACCGGCCGAGATCGAGCAAACGATAACTCCCGCCCCCCGGCGTCGTGATCCGGCCGTTCTTATCCACCTTGAGCGAATGGACGATCGCGTCGGCGTTGACGAAGTCGTATGCGTAGCCGCGCGGGATATCCGGCGTTCGCGCCCCATAAACCTCCGTAACGTTGGTGTTCTCTCCGTAGAAGGACAGGACGTCGGCCACAAAGTGGCCCTGCTGCAGCATGTAGCTGCTCCTGGCAAGGTAATCGGTCCACGGCCGAGCCTGTTCGGCCCATGTCTCGTTTCGATTGAACCACTGCCCGAAGGGACCGAGGGTGATCCCCGGCTTTGCATCGACCAGTGGCTGGTGCACCGAAGTATGGACGACGATTCGGTTGATACCATTCAGAAACTCCAGATCCGCGGTGCGCTTCATCGTGGCTGGCGACCAACTGTACGGAGCCTCATTCGCCGTGAAGGATTCTGCCGCGGCGAGGTTTTGCCCGTAGATGTGCGCGACGGAGGCAGTCTCGCGATCGTCGGCGTCGTAGTTATACGGCGGCGTGGTGCTGCTCTCGTCTCTCGCCCACATGGCTCCCATGGGGACTTGACTGAATTTCTTGACCTCCATGCCATCCGCATTGAAGGACCGGCCGCTCTCGTGGGATTCGACATACTGTCCCATCCCGCGAGAGTGCAGGACGTCCTGAAGCACGCCATAGTGTTGGCTGACGATCAGGTCGCCGATGGTCTTGCGGAAGTCCCAGAGGAATCGTTCGCTGGCCGCGGGACTGTCGACGATGCGCCCGGTCAGCACCGGCAGCCAGGGCGCCGGGTCGTACCCGCGCCGTTGCCGGAAGTCCTCAAGCATACGCGGCGTCCAGTTCTCGGGGCCTGCTTCCCAGCTGTCATTGACCATATACGTGACTCCGCGCCTTCCAATCTCGGCGCCGAGGGTCTCCTGATAGCTGTCGAGGTAGGCAGTCAGGTACCGACGAACGGCCTGGCCATCGAGCTTATCGACCTCGAGGCCTGTCGCCTCCGGCTCGGCGGGATTGTTGGTCATGCCGATGAGGCTGTATCCGAAGCGCAGGACAACCCAGCGGCCGGCGGGCGGTGTCCAGGTGAGGGTTCCGTCGGCGGCCATGTTGGAGGTCAGATCGACGACCTCGCCCCTGCGGATAACGCGATCGGCGTTCATCGTCTCAGAGACAGAGTCGGACGAGGGCGACGAAGCCAGAAAGCCGGCCTTCGCTTCGAAATGGTCGATGAGCGGTTCCTGGTGGAGAACGAGCTCGTTGATCTCGTAGCTGGTGCGCGCCACCGGCGCCGGATAACCATAGACCTTCGGGTCGAACATGGCTGCGAATCCCGAGACAGGGCCTGGCGCCTGATTGAGGAAGCTCACACGGAAGAACCGCGCCGTCGTCGCCGGAATGGCGACGGTGACCTGTGGCAGGCCGTGCGAAGGCAGCGCCTGCACCTCTCTCCAGGTGCTCCCGTCGTCGCTGGCCTCAAGGTCGATGCGCGGAGAGGGCAGGTTATAGAGCCATTCGACCAGTGGCAGAGGATCCGTGGTCGCGAGCGTGACGCTCCTGATCGTCGTAGGCGACGTATAGCTGTAACGAATCCACGCCTTCTCTCCAACGATCGGCATTGCGAGCTTCACGCTGGTGGATAGCTTGCCGTCGGCGAGCAGTGCCGGGAGCAGCGTCCGATCGCTGGAGTCGATCACCGCAGCCGGCTCCGGTGTGTTCCCACGGTTGTCTCGGAATGCGACCACGGCCGAGTCCGCGTAGAACATCGGCGGCTCCTCCGGCGTCTGCGTCGTGAGGAGTGGCGGAGCTTTGGGGCGATCCTGGAACGATCCGGTCGTGATGGGGGGCTGTTGGAGTTTACCTGTAAACGTCCTGCCACCGTCGATGACCGTTTCGCTCCATACGTACTTCTTCATCCCGTCGGCGGGCTTGACCCATGGGCCTCCGGTTTCACTCCATCCGGGGCTGGCGGCGATACTTTCCTCCATGCCATATCGTTCGGCCAGTTGGGTGGAATGACGCAAGGCATCTCGCCACGCGGGCGTCATGTAGACGATTCGCTTCGGCACGATCTGAGGAGTGGTACGCGCGGCGTCAAACAGCTGGAAACCGCCAATCCCCGCACGATGCATCCATTCGAGATCGAGCCGAATTCCTTCCTCGCTGATATTTCCATTCATCCAATGCCACCAGACTCGCGGGCGCGCACTTTGAGGAGGATTGAGAAAACCTGCATACAATTTTGAATCGGCTTCGGGTCGGCTTGATGGACCCGATGGCGGCTTCGGTGAGGACTGTGCTGCGAGAGAAAGAGCAGGGAGAAATATTCCAAGGCCCAGGCTTACAAGCAGAACTCCTGCATGGGCCGCGGGAAAGTGGGAACCGGTTGCCATCGTCATCCTTTTCATTTCTCAGTTGCGGAACGTCCAGACAAGGCAGGCGACTAAAGATCTCGAAAAAATCTAGTTTCTGACAACTCGAGCAGGGGCTTGAGCCGGACACCCGAAGCGGGTCCGGCTCAAGCGCTCTGCGGCTTCTCAGAAGATGTACTTCAGTGCAAACTGCGCGATACGAGGACCGGCATTGGCCGCCAAAGCGGTGATGGTGCCGAAGCTCGTGCTGCTGGACAGTGGGCTTGAAAGGGCAGGATCGCCGAGTTCGGTGTGATTGAAGACGTTGAAGTACTCAACTCGGAAATCCAAGGCCGTCTCCCGGTAGATGGGGAAGGTTCGAACCACCGAAGCATCAATGTTGGTATACCCCGGTCCGCGGATCGAATCCTTGACCACGTTCCCGAAGCCGCGGGTTGCGTCGGTGTTGACCGGCATGGAGAAGGCAGCGGGGTTGATGAAGTTGCGGCAGTGTGCTTGCGAACCGCAATTTCCCGCGTTATTTGCATCTTTGGAATATGCAGGCAGAGAGAAGTTGCGGAGCGCCCGGTCCTGATTGAGTCCTGTAAGCGAGAGATCCTGTCCGGCGGTGGCCGTCAGTGTATCGCCCGACCGATGGCTCAAGAGGGCGGAGACCCTCCATCCGTTCGTGATCGCCTGGACGGCGCGATAGCCAGTGTGCAGCTTCGGTAGCTCCCAGATTGAAGACGCCGACACCACATGCGTGTGATCGATGTCCGACAACCCGCGATCAAGGGCCTTGATGTCCGTCACATAGGAGGCGGAAGGGATACCCGTCGCGTTGGCGGGATACAGGGGATAGACGTAGGACTGGCTGGAGTTGATGTCGTTGTTAGCGTTCGTGACAGCGAGGTCGTCATAAGCCTTCGAGAAGGTGTAATTGACGATGAACGACAAGCCGTGCGACATGCGCTTCTCGAGCGTCGCCTGCAAGGAGTTATAGTGAGCGTTGCCGATCATGGCTGCGTCGTCGATGGGGCCGTAGCTTGCCTGGCAGCCGACCGAGGTCGTGCAAGGGCCGACCGTCGGCGCGGTGTTGTAAACCCTCCTCTGATTGGTGGAGAGCGACGATCCGGTATTGACGGCCGGGTTGTTTTCAAGCGAGACGAACAGATGCCGAGATCCCGTGCCCACGTAGGCCAGATGGGCGAAGAGGCTTCCGGTGAACTGGTGCTCGACGACCGCGTTGTAATCGTAGGTAACGGGGACCTGATAGTTCCCGCTTGGATCGTATTCGTACACCGTAACGGGCTTTGGAAAGACGGTGGACGAGGCCAGCGGTTGAGCGAATGGAAAGGGATTCGCGTAGGCGCCCACGGCGCAGCCGGTGCAGTAGGGGTTATCGAACGGCCCGCCAGGATTGGTTCCCGGTACCGGGTTGTACATCGCCGGGGCGGTCAACGAGACCGAGAGTGTATTGGGCGCCTGAGCGGATTGGTTCAGGTTGAAGAACCCTTCCGTACGGTCCTGATAAAAGATGCCGAAGCCGCCGCGAATCGATGTCTTGCCATCGCCCATCACGTCGTAGGCGAAGCCCAGTCTCGGCATGAACTGCTTGTACAGGTTGCCGACGCCATAGCGCTGCACGCCGGGATCGCGATAGACCAGCTCACCTGCCGGAAGATTGGTGAAACGAGAGCTTCCGGTGTTCGCCGCGTAGGCTGCAGGCTTGAAGACGGGCTGGAATCCGATATTATTTTTCCACGGCTCGAACATCTCCCAGCGGACACCGTAGTTGAGCGTGAGTCGCTTGGTCGCCTTCCAGCTATCCTGCACATAGATTCCGGGAAACTTGGCCCGATCTCCGACCTGTTCAAGTGTTCCCTGCACGAAGCTGCTCATGAAGCCCTGGAGAAAGTTTGCAGCTCCATTGGGGTATTGATAGGTAGTTCCGCTGACCGCATTGGTCGTTGGAGCGAAGTTGAAGGTGCCGTAGGAACTATTCACGTTGTCGACATCGAACTTGCTGAGTTCAAGCTCCGCGCCGAATGCAACGTTGTGTCCTCGCTTTACCCAATCCACATCGTCGTGAAACGTATAGTTGTTGCGGAGCCAGCTCGCGAACGCTGATGAAGAGACCTGGAAGTATCCACTGACGATGGCTTGCAGGTAGGGGCCGGTGTCTGGTTGCCAGAGGTTCTTGACGCCAAAGTCCGTGATGTAGGGGCTTCCCGGAGGTCCGCCACGCAGGGCTACCTCGCGCTGATAGCTGGCCGTGAAGTTGTTCAGCAGGTTCGGGGTGAAGGTATGAGATTCGGAGATAAGTGAATTCTGGTAGCGGGTGTTGAAATACGACCGGTAGGCCTGCAGATTGTTGATGCTCAGATTGGGGTCCTGCTGAAACCAATCGTAGTAATAGCGGACGAAGAGATGATCGTTCGCGCCGAACTGGTGGTCGACCCGTCCGACGTATTCATTGAATGCCTGGACGGTCGGCAGCGTGTAGCTCACCAGGCCGCCGATCTTGCCTGGCGCCTCGGTGCCCGCGTAGGTGGGAAAGTCTTTCTGGAGCGCAAAGGCGGCCGGGCTGATATTGCTGCTCGGAATCTGGTTCAGGGCATACGGAGCATTCGTAAAAGGATTTCGGATGATCTGGTTTGCGGTCTGGCAGATGTTGCTCGAATTGTAACCGCCGGTGCACAGATTGCCGTAGTCGGCATAAGCAGCCGCGGCTCCGGTCGAGGTTCTTCCCTCTTCGGCAAGCGTCGGTACGGTCACGGTATTGGCGTTCGAGAGGGAGTGCACCAGCGTGTGCTGGTAACCGAAGAAAAACTGGGTGGTCTTACCGGTTGAGAGGTGCGGGATCAGCACCGGCCCGCCAATGGTGCCGCCGAACTGGTGGCGGTGGAGGTTGTCGGCTGTGTTCGCGAAGTATGGCTTCGCATTGAAGTACCCGTTTCGCAGAAACTCGAACAGATCGCCGTGGAACTTGTCGCCGCCCGATTTCGTGACGATATTGATGACAGCGCCGGCCGAATGACCGAACTCCGGCGCGAAGTTGCTTGTTTGAACGCTGAACTCCTGCAACGCATCCGGAAATGGGTACGGCGCATTTACGTTGGTCATCTCGTCGGTGTTGTTGCCGCCGTCCAGAAGGTAGTTGTTCTGGCCGTTCTTGAGACCATTGACGCTGGCCAGCACGACCACCGGAAACGTCTTGCCGACGCCTTCATCCGTTCCATTGTTCGCGCTCGAACCGTCGGAGACGCCGGCGGAGAGAGTGATCAGGGATGCGGCGTTTCTCCCGTTGAGCGGGAGGTCGACGACCTGCCGCTGGTTGATCACCTGTGCCAAGGTTCCGGTGCTGACATCCACCTGTGGCGCCTGGGACGAGACGGTGACCGTCTGGCTTTCGGAGCCGACCTGAAGAACGAGACCGATGGTGAGCGATTGATTCGCCTGAAGGGTGATGCCGGTCTGGGTCGTGGTCTGGAAGCCCGAGGCGCTGACCGAAACGGTATAGTCGGTCGGGGCGAGCGTAGGAAAGGTGTAAAGGCCGTCCTTGCCCGAGGTCGTCTCGATCTTTCGATTGGTCTTCAGATCGACCACCGTCACCGAAGCGGAGGGGATGCTCGCTCCCGTGCCGTCGGTCACCGTGCCCGTGATCGTCCCGTAGCCTTGCGCATGTGCCAGCGTGGAGACGAGGACGAGGAACGCCAGAGCGAAAGCGCTCCTGAAAAATTCCCGCGTGAAAAGCCGGCCCGGCCTAACTATATGCTGCAGACCCTTTGCCAGGGTCAGTCTATGAAGCTTCATGTGCGTCTTCCTCCGAATCGTTGCGCTTCGAAATCGATGAATCGTTGTGTCGTCTTTGAGGTCGCGAAGCCTGCCTGAGCCGCTTCTCGCTGACGGGCTCTTCCGGGAACTGCTCCGGAATTTGAACTTCACGTCCCCTTTGAACGAGCGAGACCCTTCCGTGGCGCCGTTGCTCAGATACGCGGCGAGTTCTCAGAACCGCGGAACCCACTTTGCTGAGGCGGCAGCCACTGTCGACGTTCCGGGAGAAGCAAGGCAAGGTAAATACGGCCTGACTACAGTAGGAAGGACGTAGCACTACGGGTCGCTACGCAGCTCTATCTCGTTGATGGGAAATTGGTTAGAGGTGTCTCCGCAAACGGCGGCCACGGACGTGGCGCGTAGCGTTCCAGTGACGTACAATTCGACACGTTGGGAGGATCACCGTGTCGAGCGTCGCCGACGATACCGCGCAAGGAGCTCAGAATCATCCAGTCGATCGGGACCTGGTCACGCTGGAGCTCGACGCTATTCTCGGCAGCTCGTTCTTCCGAGGCAGTAAGCGGTATCCGGCTCTACTGAAGTACGTCGTGGTAAAGACACTGGAAGGACAGGCCGACGATCTGAAGGAGCGAACGCTTGGAGTAGAAGTGTTCGGCCGTACTCCGTCCTACGACACCAATGCGGATCCTGTCGTCCGTTCGAGCGCGAGCGAAGTCCGTAAGCGTCTTGCACAGTACTACAAAGATCACGCGGAAGAGTGCCGCCTGAAGATTGATCTTCCTCTGGGCAGCTATGTTCCGGAGTTCAGGACGATGGCCGCGCCCCCGGAAACACCGGTGCTGCCTGAGGCACTCCCTGAACTTCCCATTCAACGGACGAATCATTCCTTCTTGTGGATCGCTGTCGTTGCAATCGTCGCCGTCGCGTTGACCTCTGCGATCACGGTCTATCGATGGCACAGGCCGGCGCCGGCGACCGTGACCGACAAACTTTGGGGTCCGCTTTTGCACGCACCTACACCGGTTCTGATCGTCGTCGGCACGAGCGATTTTGGGGAATCTCACGAACGGCCGCCGGAGGCCGGCTCAACGGACCGCCTGCGGTCGCCGTACCATCACGTCAGCATGTCCTGTGCGCTCGCGCTTGCGCGCGTGGTGGGCTTTCTCCAGTCAAACGGAAAAGCGTACGTCATCAAGGACGACCGCGAGGTCAGCCTCACAGACTTCCGCTCACGTCCAGTCGTTCTCATCGGCGCCCGCAATAATCCCTGGACGATGCGATTGACGGATCCGTTGCGCTTTCGATTCGACTATGGCTCTCTTTCGAAGGTGGAAGATCGGACGAATCCCTCTGCGAGCGACTGGGGTCAGCATCCGAGCACAGACTCCTACGACTACGCCATATTCGCTCGGTACCATGATGCTACGACCAACGGAACGGTCATGGTGATTGCAGGGCTCGGTACGTTCGGCACGGAGTCCGCAAGCGAATTCGCCGTATCGACACAGTATCTCGATCAACTGACGACGAAGGGTCCTGCCGGCTGGGGGGAGAAGAATCTTGAGCTCGTCATAAAAACCGAGGACATCAGCGGTGAGGCCGCCCCTCCTCATGTTGTCTCCGCTACATCCTGGTGAGGGTTGAGAAGACGAAGTGAGAGGTCATACCTCTTAAGAAATATGCCGCGGCGCGAGGCTGCAATTTGCCGTTAGTGATCGCATCTGACCAATAAAATATTAAGATGCTGTTCAACTTCGATCCGCCCGTCACTCCGGATGAGATCCATGCGGCGTCCCTCCAGTTGGTACGCAAGATCAGCGGCTTCAATAAGCCATCAAAGGCAAACGAGGCAGCATTCCTCTCCGCGATCAGCGCGATCTCCGGCATATCGGCGGAGCTGTTGAGTTCGCTTGAGACGAACTCGCCGCCGAAGAATCGCGACGAAGAAGCGGCGCGGCATAAGGCTCTGAGCGCAAAGAGATTCGGAGACAGGAAGGACTGACCGCTGCAGGATTCAACCAAGCCGCTCAACGCTCTGCGCCGCTATCCCGAGACATTTCGCTGAGCATAGGGCACGAGGTTCCCGGCAGTCATGGCATCTGCTTCCCTCTCTCGATGTTGTAGACTTCTCGCGGATCGTACTCGTAAAGGAAGTCCTGAAAAATGCGCTCAGATCGCCGCAACAGACGAAGAGAATTTTTGAAGCTGGCTGGCGCCAGCGCCGCCGCGACCATGCTCGCGCTCATCGGCCCGCTGGCTGCGCAGACCTCACGGCGCGTCTCCGCCGTCAGCGCGGGCGCGACGGGCGATGGCGTCGCACTCAACACGGCGAAGATCCAGGCCGCGATCGATAAGCTTGCCGCGTCTGGTGGCGGAACCCTCGTCCTTCCGCAGGGCGTCTTCCTCAGCGGCGCGATCTTCCTCAAGCCCGGCGTGAACCTGCACCTCGAACCCGGCGCGGTTCTCAAGGGCTCGACCAATACGGCCGACTACCCGAAGCGCATGACGCGTGTCGAGGGGCACTTCGAAGAGTGGCTGCCTGCGTTGCTCAACGCCGACGGTTGCCATGGCCTGCGCATCACCGGTTCGGGCACGCTGGACGGCAGTGGCGCACCCTTTTGGAAGGCGTTCTGGGATGCCCGCGCCAAGGATAACAAGACCAAGAATCTCGACGTGCCGCGGCCGCGACTTGCGCTGATCGAGAACTCGAAGGATGTGCAGTTGAGCGGTCTAACGTTCAAGGATTCTGGCTTCTGGAATCTGCACATGTACCGCTGCCAACATGTGCTGATCGAAAACATGAGCTTTCAGGTGCCCGACAATCAACGCTGCCCTTCGACCGACGGCACCGACATCGACAGTTGCCAGTACGTCACCATACGAGGCTGCAGCTATCGCGTGGACGACGACTGCGTCTGCCTCAAGGGCTCGAAGGGGCCGGCCGCTATGGACGATAAGGACAGCCCGGCTGTCGAGCATATCCGCATCGAAAACTGCACGTACTATCGCGGCGGCGGCATCGTCACGCTGGGCAGCGAAGCCACGATCGTCCGTGACGTGGTGGTCGAGAACTGCACCATTAAGGGCAAGGTCAACGTGCTACGCCTGAAGCTACGCCCCGATACTCCGCAGCTCTACGAAGACGTTCACCTGCGCAACATCACGCTCGAAGGCGGCGGCGCGCAGATCGTCAACTGCGCGCCCTGGAAGCAGTACTTCGATCTGCAGGGCGCGGCTCCGCCGAAGTCAACGGTACGCAACGTCACCTTCGAAAACATCAAGGGCCACGGCAGCGCCTTCGGCCAACTGGCTGGAAATGCCGGTCAGAGCACGATCAGCGACATCACGTTCAAAGACATCGACGTTCAACTCGACAGTCCAAAACTGATGGCAGAGCGTGGCATCAACATCGCGATCCAGAACGTGGTGATCAACGGAAAGCCATACGAGATGGCGCCTGGCTAGTCGGGTCCGCAGCTAGTTACTGCAGTTATTCGATCGCGTCAGCAGCCCAGTCGGCATATGGGCTGTTGTGCGCCATGCGCCTATTCCAGTCCGGTGCGCCATCCTGCCACCAGACTGCACCGCGTTCTCCGAGCGCTGTCTTCGCCTCGTCCACCTGCCGCCTTGCCTGTTCTCGAGCTTCGGCATCGCCGGCCCGCATGGCGCGTTTCTTGTCGCGCCTTGCGCTCATCAATGCCTTTGTCAGCTCTGACCGTCGCTCCGGCGACAAGCGTGGGTCGGAGCAACGCCACAGGCGACCGCGCACGAGAAAATACCGTCCATCGGGTGTGACAGGGTAGTTCATAGGCTCCCACTCTGGAATGCTATCGTGCGACGCTGCCCCTTTGGATGCGCGCACCGCCGTGACCTGGATCGATCCGTCCCGACGACGCTAGCGAGGTTGCCCTGAGTTGAACGGATAGTCTACGAGGTGCTCCCAGGGTCCGCCGAGATATCGCCAAAGAGAGAGGCCTACCCCTTTCGGCTCGATCAAAGAAGCGACCTGGAGCTGAGACAATGTGTGCCGCGCGATTTCAGCCTCCACCTTGTTCTGAACCACAATGTGCGGCCTGAAAGGCTGACGGTCCTGTGCGATGAGAGATGCCTGAAAGACCTTCGACAACGTAGCATGAAGCACGGTCAGGCTTTCGGATTCAAGGAAGACAGCGACCCCATGTCCGATGGAGCGAGGTATGCACTGCGTGAGACGGAAAGCTGGAGTGGCGTAAGCCAGTTCGCGGATCGCGTCATAAGTAAACTCTTCATCGGGAAGCTGGTGAAAGAGGCTCAGATGAGCGGGTATATGATTCCGTTCCCGCGGGAAATAACGAACCCGCAGGTTCTCATAGAAGCTCTGTGCCAACTCGTCGATTTGCAAGGTCAGAAGAAGGGGTTGGCTCACAGAGTCTCCCGCAACCATCTTACCGCCACACATACGGCCGCGGTTCGTCGCCTTCGCCTACTCTTTCTCGCTCTGAATAGAATGCCTGGAGGTACGAAAAAAATCGGGACTGGTCCGAATGCGGAGGCGATCTCTACAGCAGCTTTTCGAGAGATGCACTGCTAGCCAACGTCACCCTCTACTGGATGACACAGACGATTGCTTCTTCGTTCCGCATGTATCGTGAGGGACGCCGGACTCCACTTCATTTTTCGTCGACCGACTACGTGCGAACTCCCTGTGCAGTCGCCTGCTTTCCGAAGGAGATCATGATGCCTCCGCGGAGCTGGGTGGAGCGAGGCTACAACGTCGCGCGATGGACGACCATGCCCAAGGGCGGCCACTTTGCGGCGGCTGAGCAGCCGGCGCTGCTTGCCACGGACCTCCAGGCATTCTTCGGCAGCCTGCGCGGGTAGGTTCGTGCGCGGAGAATCAGCGGAACGGGAAGAACAAGCTGAAGACCGTTCCGCGAGGGATATGACGGTTTGAGCTTCGCACCGCCATACGGCCCTTGTTCTTCTGCACCAGGTCCTGCGTCACCCACAGGCCCAGTCCCGTGCCGCCAATGCCCTTCGTCGAGAAGAACGGTTCGAAGATGCGCGCCAGCGTGGCTTTGTCCATGCCCGTACCGCTATCGGCAATGACGATGCGCACTCCGGCCTCTCCGGTGCCCCTGTGCTTCGAGTCCCGGCACCTCAAGTGCAGCACTCCCCCATTCTTCATGGCATCGAGTGCGTTCCCCACGATGTTCAGCACGATCTGCCGCAACTCGCCCTCGTGACAACGAAGCTCGGTCGCTGCCCGGTCGCCGATCTTCGCCACCACATTGGAGTTGCGCAGCCTCGCGCGATAGAGACCCACTACCGATTCGAAGAGCTTCGTCACATTGAGATCCGCCGGGCTGCTGCTTTGACGATGGAACCGCAGCGTGTGCGTGGTGATCTGCGAAACTCGCGCAAGCTCCTCCTGAGCCGTCGTCACCAGCGCCTTCAGCTCCGGCGTTGGAACCTGCAGATCGAGGATGTAGAGCAGATTCGTCACCGAGGCCAGCGGGTTGTTGATCTCGTGCGCGATGGAGCTTGCCAGCCGGCCCACCGATGCCAGCTTCTCGTTCTGCAGCAGAGCCCGTTCCGCGCGTTTCTGGAGCGAGATGTCTCGCAACACAGCGGACGATGCGACGAAGGTTCCCGGGGCCTCCATATGGGGCGTCAGCTTGATCGACGCTTCGAACTGGGAGCCGTCCTTGCGGCATGCGACGATCTCGCCGGCGTATTCGCGACCACGTTCCACCTCGCGCATCGCCTTCGCCAGCGACTCGCGTTGATCCGCAGGAAGGATCAACTCCGCGAGCAGCCCGCCGGTGGCTTCCCCGGAAGAATAGCCGAACATCTCGGAGGCGCCGTTATTCCAGTTGCGAATCCTTCCATCGACGTGCGAGGTGATGATCGCGTCCGACGAGTGCAGGATCACCTCGGCCAACTGCTCGGCCTCCTTGCGCGATCGCAGCAGGTTGCGTTCGAACAGCCGGCGCTCCGCCGCATCGAGCAGCACGGCGCGGATCGCGGCAGGTTCGCCTGCGGCATACTGAACCGTAAAGTTCACCAGAACCGGCACACGCCCCTGGCTGGTCCTGAGGTCCAGCGCGATCTCCTTACGCCTTCCGCTCAACAGCAACGTCGGCAGCAGATGGGTATCGAAGAAGAGGGCGCCCGCCGCACCCAGCAGATTGCGGAAGCTCGCCCCGATCACCTTGCCTCCATCGAGCCTGGCAAGCTCCCGAAACGCGGCGTTCGCCTGGACGATCTCTCCATCGAGATTCAGAACGGCATAACCGCAGGGAGCATGCTCGAAGAGGTCTTCGAACGAAGCGGGATCATACAGCGGGTCCGCAGGCTTCATAGGAAATTATGAATCGCTTCCGTGACGACGCCCGGAGCGCTCAGATGCGGACAGTGGCCGGTCGCATCCATCACGATCAACTCGCTATGAGGAATGCACCCCTGCACATACTGCCCGACCGCAACGGGCGCTATGGCGTCCTTGTCGCACTGGAGGATTAGGGTTCTGGCTCGGAGCTTCAGCAGGTCGACGCGGTTGTCGGAGAGAAAAGTGACGCGCGCAAAGTGCTGCGCGTGGATTGGATCGGTGCTGCAGAAGCTCGCTTCGAGCTCGTCCGCAAGCTCGGGACGGTCGGGGTTGCCCATGATGATCGGCGCCATCATCGCCGACCAGCCGGAGTGATTGTTGTCGAGCATCTCCAGCAGATCCTCGATGTCGGACCGCTCGAAGCCGCCCACATAATCGCCATCGTTGATGTAGCTCGGCGAAGGGCCGATCATCACCAGATTTTCGAACAGCTCAGGGCGTTCGATCGCGGCCAGCGCACCGATCATCGAGCTGACCGAGTGACCGACGAAGTTGACCTTTTCGAGCTTCAGCTCTTCGATAATCTCGATCACGTCCAACGCGTACCCGCGCAGCGTGCTGTAGTGCGTTCGATTGAACGCGGTCGGGTCCGAGTGCCCTGCTCCGACATAATCGAAGAGGATGACCTTGTAGTCTTTTTCGAAGTTTGGCGCGACCGCTCGCCACATGGCCTGGTCGCACCCATAGCCGTGGGCGAACATGATCGCCCTGGAACCGTTTCCGCTGATTTTGACGTTGTTGCGTTGAATCGAGGTCATGGAGCCTTGCGTGCCGGTCGAATGCTCGAAAACCAAACGCCGTCGCTCCATTAGATCATTAGAACCAGACCTCCAGACGCACCTACGATCTCTTGCCGGACGAAGCTACAGGCATGGCGCCGACGAAGATGCGTCTCATGAGGACTGATGAACGCTCGATCAATTGTTCAGAATGGCGCTGGCGATGAGTTGAAAGAGATGATCGGCCCGCGGCGCAAAGGAGGGCTGGTCGACTGCCCAGCCGAGAGCCGTCATCAGCGCAAAGAGATCGTCTCCACTCATGTCCGCACGGGCCGACCCTGTGGCCTGCGCACGAGCCAGCAGCCGCGCACTCGCAGAGTGGATCGCCGCACAGGAAGCATACAGAGCGGAGTCCGGGTTCGAGTGCGCGGAAGCCATGAGGGTGACCACGCCCTTATAGCTTTGAGCGAACTCTAACCACTCGCGAAGCCAGGACACGAGCGCCTCGCCTGGTGAACCGGCCGTTTCAAGCTCGCTTGCCTTCTGCGTCAGCGCGTCCAGATTCGTACAAAGCAAAGCCTCGTACAGGGCTTCTCGCGTCGGAAAATGACGAAGCAACGTCGCCAACCCCACGCCGGAACGACGGGCAATATCGCGCATGGAGGCATTGACACCGTGCTCGGAAACGACCTCGCGAGCCACGGAAAGTAC
Source organism: Granulicella rosea (assembly GCF_900188085.1). Lineage (GTDB taxonomy): Bacteria > Acidobacteriota > Terriglobia > Terriglobales > Acidobacteriaceae > Edaphobacter > Edaphobacter rosea. The sequence continues at coordinate 386,556 of NZ_FZOU01000003.1, read as the reverse complement.
GTGGCTGTAATTCTTTTTGGCGTCGGCTCGCATGGACTCCTTGACAAATGGATCAGTGATCCACATACTTGGATTGTGCAAGTGGATCACCGCTCCAGATGCTTTCTGAATGATACAGCTCACTGCACTATTCAGGAAACACAAGAAGAACGGCGATCAAAGGAAGTCATCATGGGAAAGCTTGAAGGCAAGGTTGCGGTCATCACCGGCGGAAGCAGCGGGATTGGCTTAGCTACAGCCAAGCGCTTCGTGGAAGAAGGCGCCCACGTAGTGATCACGGGGCGGCGTGAGAAAGAGCTGAAGGAAGCAGTGACCATCATCGGGAAGAACGTTACAACGGTCATAGGGGATGTTTCGCGCCTGGAAGATCTGGACCGCCTCTATGCGGTTGTGAAAGAGAAGCACGGTCACATCGACATACTCTTCGCGAACGCGGGCGCGGGTACGATTGCACCACTCGCGATGGCTACGGAGCAGCACTTCGACCAGACCTTCGACGTCAACGTCAAGGGAATGTTCTTCACCGTGCAGAAGGCCCTTCCCCTCTTCAACGACGGCGGCTCGATCATCCTCAACTCCTCTGTCTCGAACGTGAAGGGTCTCGCGGGCTTCACCGCCTACGCCGCAAGCAAGGCGGCTGTACGCAACTTCGCGCGCGGCTGGACGATGGAGTTGGTAGGCCGCAAGATCCGGGTGAATTGCCTGAGCCCCGGAGCCATCGAAACCCCGGCGCTGGAGACGACGACGGGCCTCACCCCGGAACAGGCCAGGCAGGCCGCCGAACAATTCACCACGATGATTCCGATGGGTCGCAGGGGCAAACCAGAAGAGATCGCAGCGGCCGTCACGTTCTTGGCGTCCGATGAAAGCTCCTACATCACCGGCATCGATCTCGCCGTCGACGGCGGCATGGCGCAAGTCTAAATTCGGCGCGGTCCTGTGGCTAGCCCTTGCAAGTCACGGGACCGCGTTACTGAAAGCCTGCCAACGCTGAAGGCACGTGGCCCGCTCTCACAGGCTTGGCGATTCGGCCCTATCGGGGTCCCTCTGCCCTGCCAAGCCACGTTTGATGTACTCCCCAGTATTGGCCCCGACCACTCGCTTGAACGCCTTACTGAACGCCGCATCGGACTCGTAACCGACCAGCCGAGCAACATCAATGAGCTTTTTGTCGCGCTGTTCGAGCAACTGAATTGCTTTCTGCATCCGCCAACCGGTCACATACTCGAGCGGTGTCTGTCCAAGGAGTTCCTTGAAACGCGCCGCGAACGCGGAGCGAGACATGCCTGCCGCTTCGGCAAGAGACTCGACCGTCCACGGTGCATGGACTCTCTCGTGAATCGCACTCAGGGCAGCGCCCAGTTGAGGATCGAACACGGAACGGAGCCAACCTTTGTTACGTTCCGGCTCCGAAGCGATATGCGCGCGCAGAATCTGGATGAACAGAACCTCCGCAAGCCGAGTCGCGACGACTCCCGATCCCGGCGCCTGCTCTGCCATCTCGGACGCCAACGCCTGTACCGTGCTGTGAAGAGCAAGCGTGCGTGCCTGATCGGACTTGATGAGAATGAAGTTGGGTAAGAGCTGAGTGATGGGTCTCAAGCTGGCGCGATCGAAGCTGAAGGATCCACAGACGATGGTCGTTGGTGTACCACCGCCTCCGTAATGAGCGACATGGCCGTTCGCCCTGGCCGCGACCTCTTCGAAGGTCGACCTTGGGCGTGTGCGTGGGCTGTCGCGCATGACGATCGAAGTGTCGCGATCCAACAGGAAGCAGTCGCCGCCGGTGAGGGGAATCGGGTCTGAAATGCCTTCGACGCTGAGCCAACAATTACCCCGCGACAACATCGCGAAGTGAGCTACGTCTGATGGCGAAATCCTCTTGCCGGAAGGTGGGAGCCGCTCGTTTGCCTGTTTCGCCTGGATCAAGCCCCACGGAGCTGTAGCCTCCAGCCTGTGCTGACCGAAAGCTGTGATGTGCATCGTTCTGAAGATGTCGCTGATGGGATCCAAGCAGTATTCCTTTTCTGGACGAATAGACAAAATCCTTGGACGCGCGAGCAGTTCCCGTCCACACATAAAGAACTCTATTCCTCAGGAGTGGATGCTGGACATCCACCAAAGGGAGCAATCATGGGAAAGCTTGAAGGAAAAGTCGCAGTCATCACGGGTGGAACCGACGGCATGGCGTTAGCAAGCGCCAGACTGTTCGTCGAAGAGGGCGCCTACGTCTTTATCACGGGACGGAAGCAGGAGACGCTCGATAAGGCCGTCAAGTTGATCGGCCGGAACGTGACCGGAGTACAAGGGGATGCAGCCAACCTTGACGATCTCGACCGTCTTTTCAAAACGGTCAAGCGAGAGAAAGGCAAGATCGACGTTCTGTTCGCAAGCGCCGGCATCGGTGAACCTGTCCCGCTGGGACAGATCACCGAGGAGCACTTCGACAGGACCTTCGACCTGAACGTGCGCGGGACCCTCTTTACGGTGCAGAAGGCATTGCCTCTGTTCAACGACGGCGGATCGATCTTCATGACCGGGTCCAACGCCGCGGCGAAGGGTTTCCCCGGCTTCGGCGTCTATGCAGCGAGCAAGCTGGCGCTGCGCTCTTTCGCGCGCACCTGGCTCAACGAACTGAAAGAAAGAAAGATTCGTGTGAACCTGTTGGTCCCCGGCGCCATCGCCACAACGATGCAGGAGTCGGTTCTGACCCCGGAGGCGAAGCAGTACTTCGAATCCCTGATCCCGCGCGGCACGATGGGCCAGCCCGAGGAAGTTGCAACGGTTGCGCTGTTTCTTGCTTCGAATGATTCCAGCTTCGTGAACGGGCAGGAGTTGTTCGTCGACGGCGGCATGACGGCGATCTAAACGTCTGCCGACCTGTCTGTGGCTGACACCTTCCGGCTACCGGGGAGGCCGTCACAGCACAGAACTTGATAGAGCAGCCAACGAAGGTTGGAAGTCATAGCAACACTGATGGGAGAAACAGATGAGCTACGCAATCGTAGGATTCGGAAAGATCGGCCAGGCGCTTGCCCAAGCCTTCGCCCGCAAGAACATCAACGTGACCGTCGCAAGCCGCCGGCCGCCCGAGGAACTGGCGCCGCAAGCTCAAGCAATCGGGCCAACCGTGACTCCGAAGTCGCTCCAGGATGCGCTCCGGGCCGACATCATCTTCCTGGCGATTCTGTTCGAACAACATCCCGAAGTTGCAAAAGCCATGCGGAATTGGCAGGGTAAGACGATCATCGACACGACGAATGCCTTTGGCGTGCCTCCCGAAGATCTCGATGGCCTCCCGTCCTCTGCCTTCGTCGCGAAGGCGTTCGACGGCGCCAAGCTCGTCAAAGGCTTCAATCATTTGGGTGCGGGCACGCTCGCAACAGATCCAGCCGTAGAAGGCGGCCACCGCGTCGTGTTTTTGTCGAGCGACGAGGAGGACGCCATTGTTCCCGTGGCGAATCTGGCCAAACAACTTGGCTTCGCGCCTGTCAATCTGGGCAAACTCAACGAGGGTGGCGCACTGGTGCAAGCGCGCGGTCGTACCTGGGGTCCACTCATCTTCCAGGATCTGTTCAAGAAACAACAGTGATCGATCTACGACCGCGTGTTTCCACCGAGAACTGCGATTTCGAAGATGTCCCCTTGGATCGAACACGTTCCGATCCAAGGGGACGGAGGTAATTCGATGAGCACAGAAGAGAATATCGAAAGTGTGAAGAGCTTTTTCGCAGCAATGGGCAGCGGCGACAAGCAAGGTCTGCTGGCGTTGTCAGCCGAAGATATCGAATGGATCATTCCAGGCGAGGACTGGCCGCTTGCTGGCACGCACCGTGGGCATACTGGACTAGAAGCCGTGTTCCAGAAGGCATCCAAAGAGATCGAAATGACCTACCCAAAGCCTCCTGAATTTGTGGCGCAGGGAGATCGCGTTCTTGTCATCGGCGTTGCGATAGGAAAGATCAAAGCCACGAACAAGCCGTTCAAGGACGACTGGGTTTTTGACATCATCGTTCGAAGTGGCAAGGTGACGAAGATCCGCGAGTATATCGACACCCAAGCCCTGGCGCGGGCCTCGGAGATGGACGCGATTCCCAGGCTTTAACCATCTCAATCGCTGCATGGGTGAGTGCATTTTCGTCGATGCACTCACTGAGGGTATGACTATCGAGAGGCTCATCGTCATTCATTAGCTAAACTGGCCACAACGGCGTTTATCGGGAGTAATGAAGTACTATGCGTCATGCGGCCTTTCTGCTCATCATTCGTGCTTAGCCTTTGCGCCGTGTCTTGCCACGCGCAGGCAGCGGTCAGTGTTCCCGATCTAAACCAGATCCGGGCGAAATACGACACTCCGTTTGAAAGGAACCTCCAGGCCTTCACCTGCACTGTAGAGTTCAACTGGAAACAGCACTTTACTGAAGTGATACGCCTCGGAGACGAAGGGACTGACGAGGAGATCGCCCAATCCATTCAGCCCATCAGGACTCGCGTCACGGTTACTCGACAGAACACTGTAGTGTCATCGGGGATGACGGAAGATGAAGAACACAAGCTCCCTCATGGAGGCATGGCAGAGGGCCTTCTCAAACATGCAGTGCAGTACAGCTTGAACAACTGGTTGGCTGCAAGCGGCACTGCACTGCTTCCACCGGCAGGCGCCTCCGCGCATATCGAACCGTCGGCTTCAGGCTACAAGCTCGGCCTCAGAATTCAGACCTTCGATGTCGAGATGCTGTTCACACCCGATTTAGGTCTTCAGAGTGAAGGAGTGAAGGGATCGCCCTCGGATACGCGTGAGACAGACTTCCGCCCGGGACCACAGGGTTTTCTCCTGAGTTCATTCAGACAAGGCGAAGATGGAGATTTCAGGCTAGGCAATAGAGTCGTCCTCACCTACACATATCAAAACGTGGGCGGGTTTCAGCTACCAGAACAAGTGGCTATAAACCGAGAAAGCCATCACGAAAATTGGCACTACAAACTGACTAACTGTAGTATTCAGGCGGCAAAGTAATTCAGCTAGCAAAACCCATCTCCGTCACGCGGCAGCCCAGTTAGTCCTCATAAGTCGGCTTGTCGGAAGCTATTTATCCGGCGCTCTCAATCGACAAAACCCGGAATAGGCTCATGGACCTCCGGCATGATCGCCTGCAGAACTAGGAAAATGTACTGCGCCGCGAATCTTGAACTATTCCAACGTGGAATAGCCATCGGCCAGATTTTCATTGGAAAGTTTTGCGTGTCGGGAAGAAGTTGGAGGGTACGAGAACGGATTCTGACCCTAGAGGTTTCTCAATGACCGGCGCGCCCCTTAACTCAAGAACGCATTCGGGAGCTCCGCCATCGGATCAATGCCACTATCCAAAGTCTTTCGAGCGGCGAAGTGCAGCTCACGAGCTTCCTTGAGCGTGACCAGCAGGTACTCCCCAAATGCCATGTTCTTTTCCGCGCCGCCGATTCGGTAGCGCCAGACCCAGAGCTTCGCACCGGACGGTGAGATAAGCAGACACACCCCTCCACCATCGGCCATCTTGTATCTCTTGTCCCTTGGCTTTGCGTTTTCGATTTCCTTGATGGTTAGTTCCATGACGAGCGCTCCAGAGTGGGGGAATTCTCAGCCCCCACACTTTGGCTGGTCGTACCCCACAATAGCCCCCACAGAAAACCCCGGGTATCGTCGCACAGTCTCGCACTTCTTCAGACACTATTTTCGCGTGAGTCATTGAAACGAAAGAACCTCCCCATGTTCGGGGAGGTTCAGGGAAGTGCGAGGAAGTGTCACCTGCGCGAGTTGTGGTTGCCCCCCAGGGATTCAGAAGCATTGCAAGTAAGGGACTTAGCCGTATTTTCCACAGCGATACCCGCATAAATACCCTACGCTGAAAAGGGGATTCACACGCCGATTACTTCTGCACCTTCACGCACTTCTCGAAGCCGCTTTGGACCATTGGGATCTGACTTAAAAATGGTGTTGCGATCAGCACCCGTTGGCCCACCCTTCAATCGAAACCTCAGTCCCAAGAGCTGGGTGCTCGCAGCCGGTTTCTTTCGACACCTAAGCAGAAGCTGATCGTTCCGAACGTTGTTGAATGAATCGCTCGCCTAGAGCAGCGCGAACACTGCGTGAAGATCGCTTAGGGTTGTGCCGTTAGAGAAGGAATGGAGGATGGCCCCCCTTGTTGTCCCCTCGCGCATTTCGATCGCCTTGGCCGCGTGATTATAGGAAAAGGCGTAGCGACTTCCATGGATATAAACCCAGAGAACGTTCTTCGTCTCTCCCTGTTGTTGCATGACCTCAATATCTCGATCCGCGTCTTTTTTCCAGATGATGGCACCAGTAAGCGCCAACGCTATCATTTCGACCTCGTTCGCATGGTGGTCGGCACGCTGCATCACTCCTGCCAAGTAAGCTTTCAATAGCGTCACATCTGTCACTGGAAGCGGCATCTGGGCTACTCCTTTCAGTATCTGGACTTGATTAGTGAAAACGCTCACGCACCCCCTCCCAAATCAGCACCAAGGAGATGCAGCTTTGCTGTCCCACAAGCCTACCTTAGCTGAGGTTGGAGCAACATTTTCCCTTCGCGCCAAGAAGAACCCAACTCAATGAGCAGACCGTCTCTTCCGAGATAGGTTGTATCGTCAAGCATTCTGCCTCGATCAAGCATTTGGTCTTCAGGAATGCTTAGAAATAGGTCTGCTTCGGGGTATTCAGCTCCGAGGTATTGATGCCCAGCTATTCGGCGGCTGGCATTCGGTGTTCGGGTTTGGATGAGTCGGCGGAGAGCGCTGTCGTACCTCATCGCGAATTTGTCTTGAGTGATGTCAACTTTCCGGCTCCCGCCTCCAACAGGATCCTCGACTGAAAACCTCAGCCCGCTGGGAGCAAAATACGCGGCCATTCCAACTCTGCAAACTGGAGGCAGGCCGTCGATTGTAAGAATCTGTAGCGACTGCAGCTTTGCGGTTGCAACCACCCCGGCTTCGAGTGCATTTGATCTTCCCTTGGCTTCAAGCACGACCCAATCGCCGGTGGATGTTAGCCCGATCAGGTCGGGGCGCGATCCTCCCGCTCCAGTCGTGATCGCATACCCCCCTGCATAGGTTGCGTAGTGAAGGAGGCGTGGCGTTGATAGTAGGAGCTCGCTGTATAGCTTCGCGACGGTCATGCCAAGCGAATAAGAGATGTTTCCCTTCTCGCTGGGATCGGCTCCTAAGTAGGTATCAGCTTTCATAATCGCACCTGAAGGTGCCTCTACCAGGTAGGCGTACAACAGAGAGCTGCGATGTATGCGCTCGAAAGTTGAAAACACGCCGAATGCTGCCTCATCGCCAAATGCCTTCCCGACCGTAACCGCAGCCCAAACTAACTGAGGCCAAGTGCATGTGAGAACGCCACCGCCGTTGAGTCCCGCTAAAGCTGGTTGAAAGCCAGCGCTTTCATATCCGATGTTGGGCATCTGACTATTCCACCACGAATGTCAACCGCAGTGGTGGACATTTGGTATTCCTGAAAAGAGGCACTTGTTTTCATTAGGCCTAGAATCCCTCGAAAGCTTCTCGCACAATGACCTCAATGGAGACGACTTCATCATCGGTCAACTTCTCAAACTCGCCTTCACGCCGTTTGCGGCCTAGCTTGCCTTCGTTTACGCGAATCAACCTGACTAGGTTTTCCGTCATGCGATCCGGCATCTCAACCAGATTCATGATGCGACGCTTAGCTTCGTCATTGCGGCGCAGGAAGTCGATCTCGTGAGGCAGGTCCTCGTCGATGGCGTGTGCAACACAGCCGTAAAGAAACTCTGCCGCCCCTGTGCAATCGAAGTACCGATAGAGGTCGGCAGTGTCGTTCAGGACCTCGACGTTTCTTTCGGGCGTCGGCCTCCATTCGATGAAGTTCATCAGGGGGCCCGAGTGAGCTCGCAGGGTGTCGCGGTAGGTTTCTATTCGATCAAGCATGACCGGCGAAACCGGGAACACCATGCCCGGTGGCGTGAACTTTCTTTCGGCCAAAACGTGATGAATGAGGCAGCGGTGGAGACGACCGTTGCCGTCCTGTAGCGGATGGATATAGACGAAACCGAAGGCGGTCGCCGCTGCCTGGAGAACTGAGTCAAGTGTTCCTTCTCGCATCCTCTCGTTTGCGTCAATCATGCCCTGCACCAAGGATTCCAGATCTTGAGGGCGAGCGCCGATGAACTCGGGAAGTGGGTCGCCTTCATGGTCTCGCTCGCCCAGGAATACGCCGTCTTGTCGCAAACCCGGTTGCGTGAAGCGCGTGTCCTCAATCAAGACTGTATGCAAGCGAACGATTTCATCAAGCGTCAACGGATTCTTGCCGGCCTGTAGAACCGCCCTCCCCCACCGCTCCAATCGGTTGCGGGGAGGCTTCTCGCCCTCAATCTCAAAACTAGCGCGGCTGTCTGCCAGCAAGAGGAAGCTCGCAGCGCGAGAAACGATACTGGCTCCGGTCTGTCCGATCACTTCATTCGCTTTACTTCCGAGAGAACGCGCGCTGAACTCTTCGAGCGTCTTCGTTCTACGAATGATCGGACAAAACGCCGGGGTGCCGAGCAGGTTGTCCCGGACTTTGTGGCGGCGGGAAGGTCGCGGCGTGGAAGTGAAATAGCGACTGGCGTCGAGCAGATCGGTGAAACTCGGCCCCACTGCATCGGGAAGATCGAGTGCGTTGCCGGTGAGAAATTCGTACAAAAACCATGCGCGGCGATTGGAGGTGCCGTTCGGTGCGCTAGTCACGAACGCAGTGATTGTCTCCTGTGGAATTGCCTCGAAGAGACGCTTGAGAGCGAGCAAGTCGAGGTCTTCGTTGCGAAGCGCGAAGTCGAGCTGTTCGGCTACGGAATCGCCCGGCCAGTACCGCTTGTCGAGGACAGTCCACTCCCCCTCGGTGCGGCGGCTTCCCTTAATGTGCTGCTCCGATACTGCGGTCGGATGCCGAACTGGAACCTGGAGGTGAAAGGTTTCGACAAGGGCAGCCCAGCCAGCAAGTCGGGTCTCACGCGGCACAGTCCTTTCCTGAAAGATTGCAGCCCGAACTTGGTCGGAATGATTTTTGGTCGCCACGGTCGAAAAGCTCCTTGTCTGGTCGAAAAACAATGCAAATAGCATTGCGAGGTCGAAAATCAATATACACCCGCAGCGGTCGAAAATCAGCGTTAACTGGTCGAAGACCTTTCTTCTTGGGGATACTGGGTCGAAACTCGCTCTGGCTAAAAATGATGGAGTCTTGAAAAGCGGCTCGTCACCCTGCTATCCGAACCCTGCTAGATAATTTGATGATGGCCGATGTTTGGTTCACCTCCGACTTTCACCTTGGGCACTTCAACATCATTCGCTACTGCAATCGTCCGTTCGCGGACACGCAGGAGATGAACGCGGCCATCTTGGAGCGCCTGAATGCTTCGGTGAAACCGAATGATGTGCTCTATTTCCTCGGCGACTTTTGCATGGGTGGACCGAAGGCCGTAGCCTCCTTTCGCGAGCAGATTGCCTGTAAGGCGGTTCACTTCATCGACGGAAATCACGACAAAACTGCGCGGAAAGCGCAGCATCTCTTCACGTCCTGGAGTTCTCTCTCTGAGATCAAAGTGGGCACACAAGGGATCGTCCTTTGCCACTATGCGATGAAGGTCTGGCCGCATCACTCGGGCGGAGCCTGGCAACTCTACGGTCATTCACACGGCAACCTGCCGGACGATCCGCTAACGCTTTCAATGGACGTTGGAGTGGACAGCCACGACTTCCGACCTTGGCATTTCGATGAAATCCAAGCCATTATGCGGGTAAAGGCGGGAGCGCAAGCACTGCACCGGCAGCAACCCGAAGCAACAAGATAAAACTCGTACAGCAGAAAAAGATAATTTACGTGCAGCAGGAAAAGATAACGAAGCAACTTGGCCAAACCGTCCGAGAAACTGGGGCATTCAATGGATGCCCACTTGCCAAGCTCCAGAAGCCTTCTCCGTAAGGGCTCGCGGGAGTGCCGTTGCCGGCTGTGCCGAAGTCTTCCTGATGCTGGATGCAGGCAACCTGACGCCACTCCGTCAATATCGTTCAATTGTTGAACGATATTGACATACTCAGATGAATCAGCGGGGAACTCGGCAATTTAGTACCCGGCGGGGGGACGCGTTACCATCAGAGCGGAGGATTCATGAGCGCTTTGCGATGGTTGCCCGGCGCGGCACGTACGAAATGGAAGTTAGAGGAGCGCCGTGCCGAGGCGCTATCCAGCATCACCGGCGACCGGGTGCATGTCCAACTGATGGCCCAGCGTCCGAGGAAGCCTGACGATCCTCAAAACGATGCGTTGTTAGCAAGGGTGTTGGCGCAAATCGACGATATTGAGCAGAAGGCCAGAAATGCAGCTCATGCTGATGAGCTGGATGACCTCAAGGCTGATGGGGTGTTGCAGGGATTGTTTGCGGCTTATTTCTGCCCGGTGGACGATATCCAAGACGAAGGCACCCTAGTCATCGACAATCTAGAGGGTTGGGGAATCCCGAAATCTGCGGTCAGGAAACTGCGCGAGCTGTTCACCGACCGCTTGAAAAATGCGAGCAAGAACCCCGAAAATGCGCGCTCCGCCTTGCACGCCATTTTCTCTGAACAGGACTCATGGAGTGATTACGTTGACGGGTATGCCGACAGTTCGAAGTCATATCACTGGCAACTCGGCGGCATTGCGATCATTCTGGTACTGCTGTCAATGACGGCTCTTTACTGCGCGCGGTATTTTTCTCCTTTGCTTTGGCTAGGCCTCTTCTTTGCGGGTGGTGCGGGCAGCTCTATTGGCACCGTAGCGAAGCTTCCAGCACTGGACGAGAGCCTCTCAGGAGAACTCGATACCTTCGAACGGCGGATATTCAGTGGCACTGTTGCGGGTGCTATCGCCAGCCTCATCGGCTGTGCGTTCCTCGGGTGGGGGGTCTTCCCGGTTGCGATACAGAATCAAACCTTTACAGACGCTCTGAATGCGTGCGCTGCGCCTTCGACCTTGCCCGGATCGGCGGTCAAAATTTTGATCGCTTTAGGCGTGGCCATGATCTTAGGTTTCAGCGAACGGACGTTGCATTCTTTGGAACGACGGCTGTTGGGCGTTCACAAGCCTGAAGAAGAGAGACGCTTCCCCGAACCCCGTAAATCGTCCCGTAAAAGCTAAGGATTTCGAGGTCTCCGAGAACTGCAGTCTCTCGGGCATGTGAACCTCCGAAATCTAAATAGAGAACCAGGGAGAGGGTGGAGTTGCAACCGGACGAACCGGTCGCACGAAGGCTGCGGTGAGAAGTGGGAGAGTGGCGATGTTGTCTGGCTGAGATTGCGCTTGGACTACCAGCTTGATACGAGTGCCAGTCTGGAAAGGCTTGGCGAAGTGGCCCTGCTTGCCGAAGGCAACGACGTTGTAGTGAAAGGCTTCGTGGTTGCGGTCTGAGATGATGGCGACTCCGAAGGCGGTGTACTTGCGGCCGTTCTTGGAGATGCGGCTGGTGGCTGAGTTGCTGACGGTGCCGAAGAGGGTGATGGTCTGTTGAGTCTGCATGGTGTTTCTCCTTTTTGCCCGGTCAATCGGGACACATCCCAAAGGGCGCGAAGGTGCGCTGCTCCCAAGTCGCGGCATGCCCGCGTTGCCAAGAGAAGAAGTTTTTGGAAAGGGACCCGGAGCTTGCGAGGGGGGAGGAGTCCGAAACCCGGAGGGCGCGGCACGCGAGTTCTGAACGCAGAGCCGCAGGGCGCAGCTCCTGCACCGAAGCGGTGGCCGAATGAACGTGCAAACAGGAGATCGTGCAAAACTACCTCTCTCGTTCTGGGGCGACAGAACGAGAGAGTGATTCTGAGCATCAATGCGGACAGGAGGAGATCGACCTGAAACGGGCAAGCGACCGCATCAAGGATTGGATCAGAACGGAACGTCTTCACTCCGTGGGATGTATGAGACGAGCAATTCTGCAAAATTTGCCGACTCCAAGAAATCCTTTGCGGAGCCCGCGCGCACGACAACCTGCTCTGTCTGGTTAGGATCGAGTTCTAAGAAGCTGACAACCTCACCTACTTTTGCCGCGCAATCGTTCTCCGTGCAGCGCTGTATGACGAGCAGCCGACGCTCCGGGTCGTTTCGTAGGCTCTGTGTCAGCATTTTATTGATGTGCCCGTCTCCAAAGCCATAGCCAAGCGTCACAATCAACTTGCTCTCCAGGGAGAGATCACGAAACTTGTATGCAAAAAACAGGTAAGGATCGGCGGCTTCCAGCTTGAACTCACGACCGAAGATCAATTCCATCTTGTCCGCATCAACGGTTTGTATTTGCTCGACGGAAAACAGCTCCTTGGTCGCCGGATTCCGCTTCCAGTTAATTGAGCCGTGCAGTTTGTAGAGAACAAGCTGTGGGGCAAGATTGTTGCTGCTTTCCAAATCAACAAACCGCTCCCAGTCCCATGAGTAATCAGGTCCATAGTCCTCAAAGCCCGTCTCGACTCTAAACTCTGATTGATTCAGGCGTTCAACGCATAGATCGTAATTGAGCGAGAAGACATGCAGAGGATAGTTCAGTTCCTTCTGAAGGGTGACAAGACCGCGATAGTAGTTGCCTTTGTTCGCATCTTCGGGGCACATCCATTTCTTCAGAGCATCCAAAATACGCTGCCGAAACCGACGCACTTCGCTGAAGTCCGAGCCTGCCAGCGCAACGAATCGTGAATTCCACGAGGCGATGAAGGGATAAAGGGGATGCTCTTCGTTTCGCTCCAACTCGTATAACGTGTTGACAAGAATCTCGATGTTGAACGGCACAGCATCGCCGAAGCGGCCCTTGAGTCCAGCCGAAAAGTGAATTGCGCTCTTGACGTGGTTGTAAAGCTCGCGCTCTGCCTTCCCGTTCAGCATCTGTTCTACATGGCTAATCATCTGCGCCGAGACAGGGATACCCGCCTCAGCGCTCGCGCCTGCCCCGAGCAGGAAAATGATGTCTTTAGAGCGGCTCATCATAAGATGACTCACAAGAACCAAGGTTGAATGTCCTGCACCGCAGGCATCGGAAGTCCGCGTTCATGGAAATTATGAACAAGGTCGGCGACTAAATGACAATAGAAAACAGATACGGGTGAACTCTTTGCATTGAATCCCCGCCAGTTTGCGCCAGAGAGATTCACAAGATCCTGTAACAGCTCCCGCTCCTCCGCTGGCTCAGTTGCTTCGTCATTCACGCGAAGAAACTGAAGGTGTGTCGGTCCGGGAAAAGCTTTTGTGACTGTGGGCTTGTCTGGATAGATGCCTTCAAACCAGACAAGATACTCGTGAGGTCCCAGTCGGACCTTGGTGGCTTCGTAGGGAACAAGACTGTTGACGGAGCGGTTGATCCCGAAGAATCGGCTCTTGTGATTAACCTTGATGACGGAAAACCTGCACTTGGATTTATCCGTCGCAGCAGCGACCTCACGGGTGGTCTGTTCGATCGCTCTGATTTCCTCATGTTTCAGCTTGAACGACGTGTGGATGACCACTCGATTGAATGCACCTGCGTTCGCCTCTAAGACCTGTTTGAGGTTGGCACGTAAGGCCGAAACGTAGGAGTTGTGGTCGGGCGAATCCCCCAACACCTGTATCTGCTGGAATAGGCCGCTGCTATCAGTCAAGACCGAGAAGGCAAAATACTTATCGACATGCGCTTGGTCATCCGTAAATCGGATTTTGTGGGATTGGCTTATGCCGATGATGAGCGACCGTTCGGCAGTAGGGCGTACCTTCCAAGGCCTGCCTCCCGCCTTGCAGAATATCTGGAGCGCCAGATTGGCTACGGCCCATTTCAGGGACTCTTCATCCTCAAGGATTCTGAGGGTACAGACCTGAGTGGGCATCCCTGCATGTGAGAAATGCGCCTTCTGGGCGAGGTATCCGTTGTCGTCGCCGTTAGGCAGAACGATAACGGGCAGGATGTTCGGTGAAGCCTTCGCTGCCTCTGTGGCCTGCTGGAGTGCAGCTTCCATAGAGGCAGAACTAAGGTCGGGTAATACTATCGGGTTGGCATCGATCTCTAGTGTTGTCTTGAATAGCTCATTGAAACCAGGGAAATTGTATTGCCCGCGTTGCTTGAGGCCCTTTAGAGCGAGCGCAAGGCGGCGAGCTGGGAGGCGATCTTGCTCACGGAAAACAAAGAGCAGTCGGGGCGGTCGTTCGAGCGCCTGAAGCGGACCAAAATCACGTAGCCCCGTGAACTGACTTCGAGATTCTTTGCCGCCTGCGAAGACGTAACTCTTGGGACGGAGACGTTCAGCCGTAAGCGATACGAAATCTTTTGATATTGCCAAGGGGCCTGCCGCGCCGGGAAGTGACATGTTCTGTAGAACGGACCATCTGGATTCAAGAAACTTGCGCACCCTTGAAGAACGGTCAACATAATAGTCTACGTTCCGTCGAAAATTCCTATCGAGGCTGAGACTGAGTTGCTGAATTCTGCGGCTAAAGGGAACATCCTGGCCCAGATCAAAATGAAAATCAACGAGAAGTCCAATCTGACGCGATGCCTTCAAGAAGTATGGCTGGATCACCAGCGCTTCATTGCCTTCAGGATAGTTCGCCATAATCAGCGAAACCTCCTGAATGAAATTGTTCTGCGGGAAGCGATATTGCTGAGGCGAGAGCGATGCCATCACCGAACGGCGCAGACACTCAAAGAGGATGCGTCGTGACACATCTGTGCTCCAGCTTGCCTGATAATCAAACGGAGCAAACCCTTCTGCCGGTTCATGAAGTACCCAGTAAGACTGCCACTCTACCTCGGTAGGGGACAATACCGGCAAGCGATGAGCGGTTGCCAGAGCACTCGGACGTTCCTCTTGGGCGGATGAACAGAGCCGTCGATAAATTGTGCATGGACTTGCGCTCATCTCAACCGGCAGGAAATTGAGGTGAATCAGGTAATCGTCTTTGGCTGGGCTCGGCGGTTTGTCAGTGCTCGTCATGGGCAACTCGTTCTCATCGCTACTTTGGCACAAAGCAACTGCACGGGCGGTCTTGCGACTTTCTCTTTGCCATTGTGGAGAACAATAAATGTTCCGGTTCAGCGGCAAACAATGCTAAACCGCGCGACGCCAATTCTGAAATCATGTGACTCGCGAATGTTCGCCTATTCTACGCTATTTAGTTGTGGGCGCGGGAATTCATTCGAGTAGACAGTGTCGCTAACGCTTACCAAAATGATTATCTGCCGGGGCAGATGTCCCGAGCATTCCTCCAGAGTTTGCGTTGATTGGCTACTGCCCGTCGGGTGGGCAGAACATGACGCTCTCGCACTTCGGAGAGCGACCTTCAGGGTGGGAAAGACGGGCCGACAAAAGAGATGCGCCTGTCCGAAGACAGGCGCATTCGAGAGTATGTCGCTCAAGCAGTTTTCTTCAATGCTTTTGCTGCTGGCTTCGGCTCTATCTTTGCAGCGGACCTCGCTTTCTCCTTGGCCGCGACCTCATGCCTTACCTTGAGGGCAATCGCATCGGTGTCCACCTTGTACGCCTGGGCTGCGGCACGGATAACCTTACCTCCATCCGCTTGCTTGCTGGCTGAAAGCAGGATGACGGCTTCGACGATCAACTTGCCGATAACGCCTTCCTCGGCCTTACGGAGAAACGCGGATAGCAGCTTGGCTGCGGATTCGCCTTCCTTCGCTTTGATGCCTTGGTTCCGGGCTACCATCTCCCGCCGCTTGTCGTCAAGCAACGGGAGCATCTGTTCTGCGATGAAGAGAAAATCCCGCTTCATCAACCGGACTGGAACGGCGGCGACGATGGTTTGCAGGACACGCATTCCGGTGGCGTTCGCCAGTGCTTCTTCTCTGCGGCGTTTGTCCTGCTCCGCCTTGAAGCTGGAATCGGCCTTGGTGGATTGCTTCTTGGGGTGATGAATCGGGCAATCCGCTTCGGCACAAACCTTCCGCAATTCGCCTTTGTCGATGCCCTCGGAGACGATGGCCTCAGTGGTGTACCTGCACGTCTTGAACTCCGGCCACTTCGCCTTCTCCGGCGTATCGGGCTTCTCCGACTTGATCTCGACGTACTTGCTGCGGGTAATGATCTTGCTGCCTTCCTGCTGCTGGCCGTAGGCTGTGCTGATCTGCACAAGCTCCGGCTTCGTTGCGATCTGCTTTTGCAGGAATGCTTCGACCTTCACGGCATAGCAGGTTGGATCGGTGCATTGCGATTCATTGTCGGACGCCCACTCTGCGAAGAGCAGCTTATTGTTTCCGGTGCGTTTGGGGCAATCGACACAGCTTCCGGCTGCGGGAACGAGTTGGGCATCGCGCTTGTTGAACGGTGCCTGTTTCAAGAGCAAGAGGACGTTATGCTCTATCCAGAGTTGGAGATGCCGCACGGGAAGCAGGATGCGCTTGGCTTTGCCGCTGCTCCCACCCCAATCCTCACGGAAGCAGTTGGGCAGAGCTTGCTCCTGCTGGGCTGGTTGCAACTTCGCCAGTAGCAGCGCGTGTCCAACGCCGATCTCCTCGCGGTAGAAGGCTTCGACGATCAAAGGTGTAAGCTCGGTAAGTCTTAAACGAGCGGCGATGAACGTAGCACTTTTGCCGGTGCGGGAAGCAATTTGTTCAATGGAGTATTTCGGCTCCTCCAAGGCGAGAAGCGCAAAGAAGCCGTTGGCCTCTTCCATCGGATGCACATCAGACCTAATGAGATTTTCCACCAAGGCCGCTTCTAAGGCTTCGGCATCGGTGAGGTTGACGATACGAACCGGAACGGTAGCGGTCTCGGCGATCTGCGCTGCGCGGTAGCGTCTGGCTCCGGCGACGATCTCGAAGTTCTGCCCGGTGAGAGGCCGAACAAGCAAGGGCGAGAGAACGCCCTGGACTTTGATACTGGCTGCCAATTCCTTGAGAGCGGCATCCTCGAATATCCGGCGCGGGTTGGTGGTGGACTCGGTGAGGACATTAAGGGGAAGGTTGCGGTACTCGGTTGCGGTGTTGGGGTTCATGGTGACTCCTTGTGCGGGTAGGCGTTCGGTTGCGTTTGAGCGAACGGCGTGAGGCCGTCCGCCCGTAGAGAAATTAGCGTTGGGTATCCGCCGATCACGATGGCGATGAGGCTGGCGGCCTTCGCAATCGTTCCGGTAAACAGTGTTTGGATTGAACTGATGCCGCTATCGAACGGCGACGCGTGAGCGGCGAGTGGGAAGATCAATACGCATAGGAGCAGGACTGCTCCGCGTACAAGATAGAGCTTGGTGCGCTCAATCGTGGCTGCTGGGATGATGATTCGGATACGTGTCATTGGCACCTCCAACGACCGGGATGGTCGTGATAGCCATGACACTAGGCCGCGATTCCTCTCGCGTCCAATACATATATCCGATACCGATTTAGGCCAAAAGCGACTTTGCTATCGGGAATCCCGATAGCAAATGTTTAGGCGAAAAGTGGAAGGATTCTGTCGCGCAATGATGGTCGAACGGAGCGAACCGGTTTAGCTGGTGGCAGCTTGATTTGCAACCGGAACCTCCTTCGCAGTTCCTTTATCAACTGCGGCAACGTCTTCTGCGATGTTGACCGACCCAGGATGAGCGCACTATCGACTGTCCAGGTCACACCAGCGATGGGCCGCGTCACGAGGCCCTTCTGCAAAGCCGAACCTTCCGGTATGAGCGCATAGCTGTAGCTCGATTCGACCATCCATTGGAGTTCGTGAGGGGTCTTGTTGGTGCTGGCAACGTCGCCTGTAATCCCGACTTCGTTCAGCATCTCAATCAACCGGTCGTGCGCTTCGGGATGCTGTTTCGGTTCACGGAAGATCGTCAACTTCGAGCCAAGATCAGCCGGTGTAATCTCCTTCAACTTCGCCAAGGGATCGTCGGCTCTCATGCACACAACGAGACGGCTATGGGTAAATGGATATGTCTTCAAACCCGCACCTGATACGGGAAGCGTCAGCAACGCGGCGTCGATTTCGCCTCTGTCGAGCAAGGACAAAAGTTCTACGTTGTCGCCGCCTTGCGACTTGATCTCGCACGTCGGGTAGAGAGCGGTGTGAACGGAGCAGACCATCTCGTACAGGTCATGGTCCACGAACGAAGAGAAGCCGAGGCGCATGGGGAGAACTGCTACGGTATCGGCGGAGCGCGTAGCGATCAGCAGGTCGTCACGCAGCTTGAGAATATGCTTGCTGCCGGCAATCAATATCTGTGCGGCTGGTGTCGCCTGGACTCCGCCACTGTGCCGCACCAATAGGCAGACCTGAGCAGCCTCTTCAAGCTGCTTCATCTGTCCGCTGAGGCAAGATTGCGATATGAAGAGGTTTTCCGCTGCGCGGCTGATGTTGCCCGCTTCGGCAACTGCGATGAAGTTCTTGAGGTGCCGGAGTTCGATGAGGTCTGACATAGTGGGAGTACCTCTCTGATAGCGCCGTGCGCGATTCGGAGAGCGGCTCAATCCACAATGCAAGTCAGGTCCGAAGTCAATCTAATTGTGGGCGCATGTACCAATGAAGTCAATGCAGTGCATTGCCGCGAGGGGCAAATCTGAGTCGAAACGCCGCTATCGGAAAAGCCGATACCAACCCGGAATTTGCCATCGGATATATGTATTGGACAGCGGCGTTCCGCGGCCCCATCCTTGAAACATCCTTCCCTGGGTATCGCAGCACTCGATACCGCAGGAAACCCCTGGAGTCCCGCCAATGGCAGAGAGAAACGCAACCGAGCGAAAGAGACCTGGTCGTGCCAGCGTACCTGCCGATGAAAAGCTGCTGGTTGAAGGGGATGAGGCCGCTGAAATGCTTTCCACCAGCCGAGAGACCGTCGATTACCCTGCGGCGAATAAGCAGCTAATCACGCCACCGAACCTTCAAGATGAAGTTAGTTTCCTGCGTCTACCAGAATTGAAGTCAGTGACCGGACTATCGAAATCCAGCCTCTACGCATTGATCCGGGCGCACAGTTTTCCTGCGTCGGTTCAACTAGGACCGCGAACGGTCGCTTGGGTAAGGTCTGAAGTCAGACAATGGGCCGCAGAGCGCATATCCAAGTCACGATCCGAGTCCCCAGGCACCGGGGACAGACGGGCACCGCAACGCGCGCATGGGGAATCTTGGGCAATATCAAAGAAGTATGCTTAGGCCGCTAGTTTCTTCCTGCCCTTAGCGAGCTGTGCGTCCAGATAGTCCGCCCACCATTGCATCATCTCTGTGCGCTGCTTCAGGTACTTCGCATGGTTGTAGGCGGCAGCGACCTTGTTGCGTTTCGTGTGGGCGAGCTGCAACTCGATGTGCGCCTCATCGAACTCATGCTCATTGAGAATGGTTGATGCCAGTCCACGGAATCCGTGCCCAGTCATCCGGTCGCGATAGCCGAGCCGGTAGAGAGCATAGAGAATGGTGTTGTTGCTGATGGGCTTTTTCTTGTCGCGAGAGCCGGCAAATACAAACTTGCCGTTGCCTGTGATCTGCTTGAGCGCCCGCAAGACTTCCACGGCTTGACGGGACAGCGGAACGATATGCGGGGTCTTCATCTTCATGCGCTCCGCCGGGATAGTCCAGCGAGCCTCGTCCAAATCGAACTCCGGCCAAGGGGCCTCGATCTCTTCGCTGGTACGGACGAATGTGTACGCCATTAACTTGATCGCTAAGCGCGTTATTACGTCGCCGTTGTAGTCGTCGATCTTCACCAGCAGTTCGGGCAGGTCCTTGGCATCCACACGAGCACGGTTTTCTGTCTGGGCTTCGGCCAGGATGTCTCTCGGCTTGAAATCCGCCGCCGGATTCCGACTTGCAATCTCGCGAGCAATCGCAAATCGAAAGATCTGCGATGTCGTCTCGTGGATACGTTTGGCAACGTCGCGGGCATCCCGTTTCTCGACGGCGATCATGAGTTGGCGCACGTCAGATGCCGTCACAGCATTAATGGACTTGTGTCCATACGCGGGGAACACGTCAGCTTCCATGCGCCGCATCGTGGTGTCAGCGTGTCGAGGCGACTTGCCGATCAACCACCACTTCCACCAATCGCGGGCGACATTCTCGAAGCTGTTTTCCTCTTCACGCTGCTTAGCTTCGGATTCCTTCTGCTTGGCCTCGCCTTCAGACTTGCGTTCGGCCATTGGATCGGTCCCGTTCGCCAGCGCCTTACGCGCATCTGAGTGACGCTCGCGGGCGTCCTTGAGGGTGACGACGGGGTACTCTCCCAACGCCATCATCTTCTCCTTGCCATCGAAGCGATAGCGCCAGCGCCAGAGTTTGGCACCGGAAGGTGCGATAAGGAGACAGAGGCCGCCACCATCTGACAGCTTGTAAGGTTTGCCGGTCGGCTTTGCGCCGTCGATTTCTTTGATGGTGAGTGCCATGGGCGCTGCTCCAGGAGGGGGTACGGTTTCCGTACCCACAAATTCTCCTAATGATACCCGCAACGGTACCCACAAAAAGTCTTGGCTGTCCTCGCACCGGCTCGCACCTCCTCGGACGAGAAATCTCGACGGCGGCTAGGCAACGACAGGCCTAAACTATTCATTTACATTGTCTTATATGCGTTCTGCGAGGTGCTAGGAGGTGCCAGAAGGGGCAAAGAAAAACGCGCCTCGTGGGCGCGTTTACATGCTTTTGGTTGCCCCCCAGGGATTCGAACCCCGATCGAGCGAGTCAGAGTCGCTAGTCCTACCATTGAACGAGGGGGCAACAAACTTCAGGTGTCGCGACTGGTAGCGCGCTGACAACCTGTACTGACTATACGGTTTAGCGGCCTTCCGGTCAACCCCGGCGGACGTGGCGGCGAAGTTGTATCGCCCCGCAGTGCGACTTGAAACTACACTCGTTGCAAGGGAGATCGGAATGGCCTCGCGGGCCGTCGTACTCGAACAGACAGGTCAGCATGCGGTCGCAGCCAGCCGGCGCAATATCGGGCTGGACGTGCTGCGTGCGACGGCGATCTCGATGGTCTTCCTGGCGCATGGCGTCGGACTCGAAGGCAAGCCGTTCGTTGGCGAGTTCGGCACGGGCGTCGACCTCTTCTTCGTCCTCTCGGGATTTTTGATCGGTCGCATTTACTTTCGCTCTTCGCGTAAGGATGCGGCGACGCACTTCAGCCTGCTCGGCTTCTGGCGAGCGCGCTGGTGGCGGACTCTGCCGCCGTATCTGGTTGCGCTGGCGGTGTACGCCGCCGTCCGGGCGACGGTTGCGCCGCAGCAGGCGCCGCTCGACTGGCACTACCTCTTCTTCCTCCAGAACTACTTCGGGGTGCCCGCCTTCGGACCAAGCTGGAGCCTATGCGTCGAGGAGCACTTCTACCTGCTCCTACCGCTGCTGGCCTACGCCGTCGAACGCACGCTGGGGCGCGAGGCCTTTCGCTGGACGCTTCCCGTAGCCTTTTTCGTCCCGTTGGCGCTGCGGATCCTCACGCTGAGCGCCACGGGCGCGCTCCCGCCATTCTGGTTCTGGATGAGCCACCTGCACTGCGAGGGCATGGTCGAGGGACTTTGGCTGGCCTATCTCTTCGTCGAGCGCCGCCAGCAGTTCGACCGGCTGAAGCCCGTGGCGCTGGCGCTGCTGCCGCTCATTCCCCTGCTGCTGATCGTTCTGCCGGTGTGGAAACGCAGTCCGCAGGTGAACGTCTTCGTCTTCACGCTGCTGGCTGTGGGCTATGCGGCGTGGCTGCGCGTACTTTACGACCTGCGCTGGACTCCTGCCGGAGCCCTTGGCCGCTTTGCATACAAGGCCATTCAGGGCCTCGCGCTCTGCGCCTACAGCATCTACCTGACGCACACGACCTTCGACCAGCCCATCCGCATGGCTCTGGGCGAGCATATGGCGCGTGGCGCGGCGAGGACCGGGTTGATCCTCGCTGCGACGCTGGGGATCGGCGTCGTCTTCTACTTCCTGGTCGAGCGGACCAGCATCCAGACGCGCGACCGGATGCTGGGGCACGGGCGCTGATCCCCTTCACTGCGCTCCGGTCGAGATGACGAGCCTTTGTGGCTCGGCATAGCCATCAGGAATCTGCGTTAGTCGAGATTGGCGAAGAGCGCCGGCAGGTCGACGTAGATAGGAGTTCCAGGAATGCTAAGGCGGTCGCTGGTCAGTCGCAGCTCCCCATCGCTCTTATAGACATAGGCCACCCGTTCGATAGGATCGAGAATCCAGAGATTCTCGACTCCCATGCGGGCATAGTCTTCCATCACTTTAGCCGCGCGAGGCAGACGGTCTTCAGGAGATAAGATTTCTACGCAGAGCAAGGGTGGTGTGAGCGTGACTCGCTCACGCGGAGCACTTGCTCGGATAAGGCATACGTCTGGTACTCGTACTCGCATGTCGGAGACGCGCGTCCGAAGTTCTGTCACAACCCGAACGTGCCACTCGGACTCTCGGTTCCCAAACCAGATCGTCAGAAGAGACTGTAGACGGCTGTGTTCGTACTCGCCCACGTTACGCTCCTCAAGCTGTCCGTCAACAAATTCACAGTCGGGATGATAGGGCGTCTTGAGGTACTCGTCGATGGAGATGAGCGTGACTGCAGCCGCCATGATCGATACACCTCTGAACTCAGTATGCTCCCGCCTGCAGCGCAAGTCAGCTATTTTTTGCCGAAGACGTCGCCCATGCGGCGAATCTGCGCGCCCACTCCGCGCAGCTTCTCTTCGATGCGCTCGTAGCCGCGGTCCATGTGGTAGACGCGGTCGAGGATGCTCTCGCCATCGGCGACGAGCGCGGCCAGCACCAGCGAGGCGCTGGCGCGCAGGTCCGAGCACATCACAGCGGCGGACTCGAGCGGCGTGCGCCCGCGCACAGTTGCGGTGCGGCCCTGCACGGTGATGTTCGCGCCCATGCGGTTCAGCTCCTGCACGTGCATGAACCGGTTTTCGAAGATGTTTTCGGTGATGGTGCTGGCTCCGTCGGCCTGCGTGGCCAGCGCCATGAACTGCGCCTGCATATCGGTTGGAAAGCCGGGGTACTCCTCGGTGGAGATGTTGACGGCCTTCAACTGGCCGCTCGCGGCGCCTTCGGAGCGCACGCGAATTGCATCCTTGCCGACGTCCAGCCGCACGCCGCACTGCTCCAGCTTCGAGAGCAGCGAGCCGAGATGGCTCGGGTCGCAGCAGTCCACGTTCAGGTCGCCGCCCGTGATGGCGCCCGCGATCAGAAAGGTTCCGGCCTCGATGCGGTCGGGGTTGATGCGGTGGCGCGCGCCGTGCAGCTTCGCGACGCCCTGCACCCGGATGGTCGAGGTGCCGGCGCCTTCGATCTTCGCGCCCATGGCGGTCAGCAGAGCGGCGAGGTCGGTAACCTCGGGCTCGCGTGCGCAATTCTCGAAGAGCGTCTCGCCGTCGGCAAGCACGGCCGCCATCAGCAGGTCTTCGGTGCCGGTGACGGTGATCTTGTCGAAGACGATGTGCGCGCCCTTCAGGCGGTCGGTGCGGGCCTCGAGGTAGCCGTGGTCCTGGGTGATCTTCGCGCCCATGGCTTCGAGGCCTTTGATGTGCAGATCGATCGGACGACCGCCGATGGCGCATCCGCCAGGCATGGCGACGCGGGCGATGCCAGTGCGTGCGATCAGCGGCCCCAGGACGAGCGAGCTGGCGCGCATCGTCTTTACAATCTCGTACTTGGCGACCGGATCGGACAGAATGGCGCACTGAATGTGCGTGCGGTGCTGCGCGCGACCGTAGCCCAGTTCCACCTCGGCGCCCATGGACTCGAGCAGCTTGCGCTCAGTCTCGATGTCGCGCACCTGGGGGATGTTTTCGAGGATGACCTCGTCCTCGGTCAGAATCGCCGCCGCCATGCAAGGGAGCGCTGAGTTCTTCGCTCCGGAGACCTTGATCGTGCCGAGAAGGGGGTTGCCGCCGCGTACTACAAACTTGTCCATCCTACGATTTTACGGAGCTTTGCGGTGGATAGGGGTGGCGAGGTAGATACTATGCACGTATCCCCCCTCGCCACCACCTTACTTGTCGTTCGGCGTGGGCGTCGGCTTCGACGGATTGAACCGCGACGCCAGCTCGGGCGTCGATACGACTTCGTCCGGCTTCGCATCCATCGCCTTCGCCACATCGACGCCGATCACGTAGCTCGCGCCGAACATATTGCTGGTGAAGATCACCATGCTCTTGTCCGGGGTGAAGCGGACGTTGGGCTCCAGCTTGTAGTTGTGGTGCGCCATGTTGACCAGATGCTCGGACTCGAAGACGCCGGGCTGCCAGAAGTTCGGATCGTCGAGCGCGCCTTCGCCCCGGATCTCGCGCGGGCGGAAGAGCTCGATCCACTCGCCGTCGGGCGCCTTGGCTACCTGGCCGGGATCCCCGCCGTCGCCGGTGAAGAGGCTGAGGTCGTGCGTCAGGTTGAAGTGGATGGACCACTCGTTGCGCTGCATGTGGTACGCCGTGCGACGGTGCGTCTCCAGGTTGTAGCCGGCGAGGAAGAAGTCTTCGCCTTTGGGGTACTGCCAGTCGTACCAGATAGTCCGTCCGTCGAGCCCCCAGAACTCATGCCCGGCGATCTCCATCAGCATCGTCCGCTTGTGGATGAGCGTATTGTGCGTGCCGTCGGTGTGGATCATCCAGATGCGGTCGACCTTCTGCCACGGGCCTTCGTGGCAGTACATCAGCAGTTGCGGGTCGGTGGGAGAGAAGAGCAGGTGGCCGATCCAGTCGGTCGAGTGCAGCAGTTCCTTCACGGAGCCGGTCTTCAGGTTGATGGTGTACAGCACGACCGGAATACGCGAGGCCAGGCGGCGCTCCATCATCGCGCCCTTCCCCTCCGGCTGGACGAGGTTGCCGGCCTGCGGCGGCGCGTTGTTCGGCGCCCCGGGGGTGGTCAGCGGGCGATTGCCGCCGTACTCCTTCGCCACGTCCTCTTCGTTCTCGTCGTAGGTGCCGGCGGCGAGCGTCTCGTCGGCATTCACGCTGGTGATGCTGGCGCGCGGCGGCAACGCCACAAGCCTCGTCACCGCACCCGTGATCAGATCCGCCTTGTAGGCCGTATTGGCCTCGGTCTCCGGGTCGAACTTCGTAAAGAAGACGCTGTTCGTCTTGCTGCCAACGACGATGGTGCGGACGCCTCCGCGAAAGCCGGGCCGGTCGCCGGTCGCGGGACGTGGAGCGTTTGCGACCAGCAACCGCGTCTTCTTCGTCGCCAGTTCCAGCGTGTGAATGCCGTCGGGCGCGGTATAGACCATCAGCTTCTTGTCGGGCGAGTAGGCGTTCACGTTGAAATAGAAGCCCGAGGAACCGGGCTCGTCCGACAGGCGATAGACGCGGTGACCGGTGTCCTTATCCACCCATGTCCGGGGCGGCGTGGCCTGGGCGACCGCGAGCGACGAACCCAGCGAGAACACGCCGAGCAGTGAGACGATGCGAAGAGCAGACAGCACGTTGAATCTCCTGGCTCCGAGTGGAGCGGCATCCGATCCGGCGCCTCGGCTGACTTGACTGTTCGCCGCCGGCCACAAGGATACGCCGGGAGAGTTATACACCCAGCGATATACAAATTGGAAATAGTTCCCAGACAGAAACTACAAGTGCTTCAGAATGAGGTTTGCGGGCAATCGAGAATTTTCACCGGCGAGGCTCTCTCGGGGCAGCGTTACAACCGCCCGCGACGGTAGAGATACGCCTGCAAACCGCGACCGTAGAACCCCGGAACGACGCCTTGACGGAGGTATCCGCGACGTTCGTAGAACGCAATAGCGGCGGAGTTTTCCGTGAAGACATGCAGCAGAACATCCGCGTCGAGCGCGATGGCGCAGGCCTCCACATGATCGATCAGCGCCCCGGCGATTCCCTGCCGGCGCTGCTCCGGCGCCACATCCAGCGTGACGAGGTAGACGCCCTCGGGCTCCGGCTGCGCGATGACGAAGCCAGCCATTTCGCCGGCCTGCTCGGCGATACGGACGATCGCGCCAGGTTCCTCGGCGAACTCCCGCATCGACCTCAGGCTGAAGCGAAAGCGCGCGTCGAAGCAGACACGGTCGAGAGCATACATCGCCGTAGCGTCGCCGGAAAGATAGTCGCGGTACGTGACCAAGGCTAGACGCCGACCGTGAAGGTGTCCTCGCTGCGGGTGATCTTGCGATACATCGTGTCGCGCTCGAAGGGCACACGGCCCGCCTCAGTGATGAGCCGTACGAGGTCGGCGCGGCGCATGCCCTGCGGCGTCGTCGCTCCAGCGTCGTGGTAGATCTTCTCCTCGATCACGGTGCCGTCGATGTCGTCCGCGCCGAAGCGCAACGAAATCTGCGCCATCTTCGGTGTGACCATCTGCCAGTAGCTCTTGATGTGGCTGAAATTGTCGAGCATCAGGCGGCCGACCGCGATCTGCCGCATGTCGAGCATGCCGGTCGACTTCGGAATATGCGCCAGCGCGGTGTGATCCGGGTGAAACGAGAGCGGGATGAAGGTCTGGAAGCCGCCGGTCTCATCCTGCACCTCGCGCAGCTTGACGAGGTGGTCGACGCGATCCTCTTCATTTTCGACATGGCCGTAGAGCATGGTCGCGTTCGAGCGGAAGCCCATCTGGTGCGCCATCCGCGCCGTGTCGAGCCACTCGCTGCCGTCGATCTTGTGGTCGCAGATGATGTGCCGCACGCGGTCGGCGAAGATCTCCGCGCCGCCGCCGGGCATCGAATCGACGCCCGCATCCTTCATCTTCTGCAGCGCCTCGGGGATCGTCATCTTGCCGCGCTTGGCGAGGAAGGCGATCTCGACCATCGTGAAGGCTTTGACATGGACCTTTGGAAAGCGGACCTTCAGCCCCTTGACCAGGTCCATAAAGTACTCGAAGGGCAGGTCCGGGTGCAGGCCGCCGACGATGTGGAACTCCGTCACCGCCTCGGTCAGGCCGGTAGCCGCGGTCTCCCACGCCTCTTCGAGCGCCATCGTGTAGGTGTCCGCCGCGCCCTTCTTGCGGCCGAAGGCGCACAGCCGGCAGGACGCGACGCAGACGTTGGTCGGATTGATGTGCCGGTTCACGTTGAAATAGGTCGTATCGCCGTGCAGGCGCTCACGGACGAGGTTCGCCAGCCAGCCCACGGCGAGAATGTCGCCGCTGCGATAGAGCGTTACGCCGTCTTCGAAGCTGAGCCGTTCGCCGGCCTGCACCTTTTCGGCGATCGGCAGCAGCCGGGCATCATCGGTCTGGAAGGAGTGGCGCGGCTTGCTCGTCAATGCGTTGTTCATAGCTCTATTCTATTCCTCCGTGCGCCCTCTTTACCGGCTCGCCGTCTGCGCGGTATTCATGGGAGAGGCGACCATCTTCGGCTGGACGACGATACCGTCAAAAAGCGTCGCGCCCACCAGGTGATCGCCCACCGGGCGCACGAAGCGCAGGTTCCAACCTGTATCGACGAAGCTGACCTTGCGCTCCGGCATCTGCACCGAGAAGGCCATGGTCGTCGCGCCGAGCGCCGTCAACAGAATGCGCTTGTTCTGCCCGTCGTAGAAGATGCTATTCACACCGCTGATGAAGAGGTTCTCGGGCACGCTCCAGCTTGCGCCGCCATCGGCTGAGACGAAGACGCCCTCGCGACCGCCGACCCACAACTCGCCCGTCGTCTCGACCGCGACCGCCGCGACCTGCGTGAGTTTTTCGGGCAGCTTCGCGGGCTTCCAGGTGGCGCCGCTGTCGACCGAATACTCCATGCCATGCAGCGTCGCGGCAACCACCATGCGGTGCGATGCGGCGACGAAGCGCCAGGGTTCAGCCGACGTCCCCTTTGCCGTCGCCCAACTCGCGCCGTCGTCGTCGCTAGTCAGCAGACCCGCGCTGGTCGCGGCGATGACGCCGATGTCCGTCGCGGCCAGAGCGTTGACGCTGGGGTCGAAGCTCTTCGCCGCGGGGATCGGAATGACCCGGGGTTCAGGTGCGCGGTGGGTCACGGCCTTGCCCTTCGCCGTCTTCCTGGCCGCAGGCTTCGCAGCGGGAGCCTTCTTCGCCACGGGCATGCCATCCACGCGCGTCCAGACGCCTTCCTTCAGGACGAAGATGCCGTGCGCGGTTCCCGCAAGCAGCGTCCCGGTGTGGCTTTCGACCAGGCTGAAGACATCGCGCCCCTGCAGGCCGACGCTTTGCTGCTGCCAGCGTAGACCGCCGTCGGTGCTCTGAAAGACGCCGCCCCAGTCCTTATCGTTCACCACGCCGACGTAGACCGTTGCCGGGTGCTTCGCGTCCGCGGCAAAGGTCGTAATCTGTCGCGCGGAGAAGCCGTTGTTCGAGGCGCGAAAGCTGTCGCCGCCGTCGTCCGATGCCAGCACGCCGCCGCGATCGGTCGCCAGCAGCACGTGGCGCGGATCCTTTTCGTCGATGTAGACATCGTTGACGATCACCTCCGGGCCGGTCGTCCGAATCCAGTTCTTGCCGGAGTCGTCCGAGCGAAAGAGTCCCTCGGTGGTGCCGGCGAAGACCGTCGCCTGATGGCTCGGGTCCTGCATCAGCACACGTGTGCGTCGCGCGGACGACGGAATGCCCTGCACCTTGACGAACCGGCCGCCGCGATCCTCGCTCTTATAAATGCCCGAGCAGGCGCTGAGATAAACGTTCTGCGGAGTCACCGGATCGACGATGATCGAGAAGACATCCGAGTCCTCGATGATGCCTTCCTTCATATTCGCCCAGTGCTCGCCGCCGTCGGTCGACTTCCACGGCAGATGCCAGGTGCCGGCGTAAAGCGTGTTGGGATCGGCGGTATCGATCGCGACCGACTCCACCTCGTGCAGCTCCTTCGAACCCACAGGGCTGATCTGGCGCCAGTGCCGGCCGCTGTCGACCGAGCGGTAGACGCCTTCGAGCGTCCCGGCCAACATGGTCTTCGGATCGGAGTGCGACTCCGTCATCGAGCGGATCGACTGACCGCGCATCTGCGGCAGATTCTCCCAGGTGTGGCCGCCGTCGTTGCTGACGAAGAGGCCGCCGTCGGGATGATCGAGCACCCATGCGCCGACCAGGATGTGCTTCGGATTCAGGGGGTCGACGAGGATGTTGTCGAGCGCAAGATCGTCGCGTTTGCCGACATTCGCGAGCCGAATCCACTTTGCGCCGGAGTCGTGCGACTCGTAGATCCAACCGTTGATCGTGCCGAGAAAGATGTGCTGGTGATCCTGTGGATCGGCCGCGAAGGAGCGCGCGTCGCCACCATCCGGACCGAACGGAAACCAGGAGACGGCATGCGCCGCTCCAGGAATCGCCAACGCAAACAAGACAGCCGCCGCCCGTGCCACATTCAACCCAAGATTACGCAGTGTCAACCTGTCCATCCCTCATTCCGTACCGCAATTTGTGTCGCAGGCCGCTTGCTCTCTTCGGCGGCGATGAGATCTTCGTTACATCCAGAATACCGGGAAATCCGGTTTTACAGCACAAAGGCTGACTGGGCTTGTTGCCCAGTCAGCCTTGGCGCTTACTGCGTTCCGACTACTTCTTGTGGTGGTGCTTCTTCGCTGCCATGGCCTTGCGGGGCTGGGGCTTGACGGCTGCCTCATCCACAGGGGTCGTTCCAGTGCTGTCGAGGGTTGCGCCAGCCGGAACCAGGGTGGTGGTGACGGTCTTGGCATCCTGGGAGCCGGTGTAGACCTGGATGCGCGAAGCATCGATGCCCTTCTCGGTAACCAGGTAGTCCTTGGTGTTGACAGCGCGCTCAGCGGCGAGCTTCGCAGCGGCCTTCTTCTCGGAGGTTGCGCCGTTACCCACAACAGCCAGCTTCGAGTCGGTGGTGCGCTGCAGGTTCAGTGCGAGGTCGTCGAGGCAGGCCTTGCCCTCGTTGTCCACGCGCGCCGGACGCTTCTTATCGCGCTCGAAGCTGACGGAGCAGAGGCTGCTGGTCGTCGGAGCAGGCGGTTTCGGCGGAGCAACCACGGTCACCGTGGTCATCTGCGTGGCGGTCTGGCCCTTGTCGTCGACGACGTTGCAGGTGACGGTGATGGTGCCAGGAGCCGCACCAGCGGTCGACAGGGTCGCCGTGTTGGTGGAGCCGCTGACGGTGCCGGCAGTCGCGCTGTAGCTGTAGGTCAGCGGACGGTTCTGCGGGCTCACACCGGTTGCGGTGATTGTCGAGGAGTCGCCGGGGTTGACGGTCGACGGGTTAGCCGAGCAACCGATGGTCGGCGGCTCGAAGGCCTTGACCGTGAAGTCGCCGGAGCAGTCCGCGAACTGGCCGATCTTCGCGCCCTCGGAGACGTGGCCCTTGACCGTGTAGCTGCCAGGCGCCAAATCCTTGGTGTCGACGTTGGCTACGCTGGACGAGCCAGAGACCGTGCCGCCGGTCGAGGACCAGGTGTAGGTCGCCGTCTTCTTCGGATTCAGATTGACCGCGGTGCCGGTGACCGTGACGGGGTCGCCCGGGAAGACCGTGGTCGGCGCAACCGCGCAGGTGTAGGTGACCGGCGGCGGAGGGATGATGTGGCCGAAGTGAGCGACGAGACCCGTGCTCAAAACGACGCCGCTCATGTTCGTGCGTCCGCCCACGGACTGGCCGATGGCGTCGGTCTCATACGGACCGAAGTCCGCGTGAATCCATTGATAGTCGGCCTGGAAGAGGCGAAGCGAAAAGCGGTTGTGAAAGAACGGCAGATCGTAGTCCATGCCGCCGCCGGCCTTGATCACCGGACCCCAGGTGTAGGCCTCGTGATAGATCACAGGGCCTTCGCTGTTCGGACCGCCGATACGCCCACCGCCGACCAGACCGTGCGCGAAGAGGGTGAAGCCCTGCATCGGAGCGCGGAATACCGGACCTGCGACACCCGTGAACAGAGCGTCGTTCTTGCCGTCCGGGTGCGCTGCGCCGTCAATCTCGAAACCGGCATACTTGTTGAAGTAGTACGCGCCGCTCAGGATCTCGCCTTCGTTGACCGAGGAGTACGCTACGCCCGACGGCTTGACCACGCCGTGCGCGCCGAAATAGGAGTAACCGGCGAAGATATCGACGCGCGACGGGTTAGGCCCCATCGGGGCAGCAGTCTGCGCATTCAGGCTCGCAGCACCAAGGCTGACTGCGCATGCAGCCAGCAAAAACCGGCCAATACTATGAAACGGGCGATAAACCATTCGACTTCCTCCGCGAAACGTGTAACTAAATTTTTTGATCTCGGCTGGATCAACTCTGCTCTAGGTTGCTGGGTCCATCAAAGTCTATCGCAAGTTCCCCGGTTTGCCAGAAAACAAATTTCCCTGCTGACCTGTTCATGCAATTTATCAGCAAAGCGATTCATTTGTACTCTCTGACGAGGCCTTGGAACCTGCAAAGTTATTCTTAACCATCAGTACAACAGTTCAACTCAGGTTCAACGTACGGCGAACCGTACCCTTCTCCTGCTGAATCTTCTCCTGCAAAAGCGTGATCGCATACAGCAGTTGTTCCGGGCGAGGCGGACATCCAGGCACATAAATGTCCACCGGAATCACCTGGTTCACACCCTGCAATAGCGCGTAGTTGTTGAACACGCCGCCCGAGGTCGCGCATGCGCCCATCGAGATCACCCACTTAGGCTCCGGCATCTGCTCGTACAGCCGACGGATCACCGGGGCCATCTTCTGCGAGACCCGCCCGGCAATGATCATCAGATCGCTCTGCCGCGGCGACGGACGAAACACCTCCGCGCCGAAACGCGCAATGTCGTACCGCGACCCACCCATCGACATCATCTCGATCGCGCAGCACGCCAGCCCAAAGGTCATCGGCCACACCGAGTTCTTGCGAACCCAGTTGATGGCCGCGTCCATCGACGCCAGCACGATCCCCTCCGGCTGGTCATACCCCCAGCTCACCTCGTTCAGCTTCTCGCGGTTCTTGCCGAAGCTGTCGAGTGTGCCGAAAAAATACCGGTCGTCTTTCTGCGGTCCGTCCGAGGGGCGGCCGTTGGCTGTCGTCTGTTGCGCAGGGGTGGTCATAAAGTAATGATAGTGCCGTTCGTGGTTTGTTGAACAACGATTGCAGGTTGCAGCCCGGAAAAATGTGCCCACTCGTAATGCAGATATTCGGTTCGATGCACTGTTTCCGCTGCTGGTTGGTTCTATTTCGGCCGCCGGCCCATCACTAGAACGGACAAGGCGCCGATTCGAGCTTCAGCGTACGGTCCGGCTTCAGCACCGAGGCCGGAGGAAGATCTATCCGCACGCGAAAGCGCAGCCACAGCAGCTTGCCTAACGGAGTCGTCTTGCCCTCGGGCGCATCGACCACGGTATGCGCCGTGGTGGTGAAGTGCGAGGCCACCGCGCCTGCCATCTGCCACTGGTCCGCAGTGCCGCCGATCAGGCGCGCATCCACGATCTGAAAGACCGCACTCGTCGCGCTGCTCAAAGCCGCGCTCAACCGCTGTTCCTCTGCCGGGGTTGGCTTCGACGCGGCGCTCTCATAAGGCTGATAAGCCGCGCGCAACGCCGCGTACGTGGCCGCATTCGGCGCGAAGCGGAAGCGTCGCGGATTCCAGCCCACCGCATCCTGCGCGCGAAAGGCGAAGTCGGTGCTGATGAGCAGGGGGCTGACCGAGTGATACGGCGGCGTCGCCAGCTCGGCGTAGTCGTGATCGCCGCGCTGCCCGGCCGTGGGTACGACCCGCAGGATCCAGCCCGAAGCCAGTGGCTCGAGCTTCAGCTCCAGGCCATTGCCCAGCGGCCGTGTGAAGCTCTCCCCTGCCTTCACCTCGCCCTCGATCACACCGGTCCGGCAGACAGCGGGCGCGGCCCACACCACCGAAGCCGACCCAAGCGCCAACGCGAGTCCCATCGCCAATCCACTACGAACGTGCATTTTCCTCCATCGCCTGCAACAGCTCCTGCCGCATCGACTCTTGTTCGGCCACGTCGAGCTTCGCGCCGGCGCGCCGGATATAAAAGACGTCGATCGCCATCTCGCCTTCGGTATCGACCAGCGCCACCTCGATATTGCAGCCGCGTTCGCCGATCGTCAGGCTGAGCGCGCGCAGCAGACCGGGCGTATCCTGCGCGACGACCTGAAGCAGCGTGCTGTGCGAGGAGGCCTCGTCGTCGAAGTCGACGCGCGCCTCCACCAGCACCTTCGGCGCCTTGCGCTTGGTTCGCCGTCGCCCGCCCAGCAGACGCTCGACCGGCACCTTCCCGGTCATCACATCGTGGACGCTCGCGACGAAGCGCTCATGCTCGGATGCGTTCATCTCCAGCGTCTTGAAGCTGTCCGTGAAGCGAAAGCTGTCGACGACGATCCCCTGCCGGTTCGAGAACGCGTCGGCCGAGACGATATTCATTCCCCAGCCCGCCAGCGCGCCGGCCACGCGGGCGAAGAGCAGCTCGCGATCCGGCGTCACCAGGGTGATCTCGCTGATGCCCGGCGCGTAGCGAAAGTCGAGCTGCACGGACTCCTCGGCGAGCTTCTGAGCCATGAGGAAGTGCGTGCGCACCTGCTCCGGCGTGCGCGTCAGCACGTACCGCTCCGGGAAGCCTTCGAGGAACTCCATCACCTGCGTCTTCTGTCCAGGCAAGAGCGCCGTCAGCCGATGCACCAGTTCGCTCTCCGGCTGCGCGCCCACGCGCTCGTCGTCCACGCTGCGGTCGAGGAAGTTCGCCGTCGTGATGTAGAGCCGCCACAGATTCTCGGCCTTCCACGGCGTAAGAGCATCGGGATGCACGGCGCAGATGTCGGCATAGGTGAAGAGCGCGAGCATGCGCAGCGCCTCGGGCGTGGGCACCTTGGCGGCGAAGGCGCGGACGGTCTCCGCGTCGAAGACGTCGCGACGCAGGGCGGCGGGCATCTCCAGATGGTTCCGGATGAGCGAGAGCACCAGGCCGCACTCATAGGAGTCGAGTTCCAACCGGCTCAGCACGCTCTCGGCCATGCGCGCGCTCTCATGCGGGTGGTCGGTCGAACTGCGTCCCTTGCCCGTATCGTGGAGCAGCGCGGCCAGGTAAAGCAGCTCCGGGTGCGGCAGCTCGCGGAGGACTCCGCCGAAGCGGCTGGCCCATTCGCCGATGCCCGGCCCGGGCTTCGCGGCCAGCTTGCCGTTCGGCTCGGGCGCGGTGTCCAGCCCGTGCAGCGTGTCGATCAGGACGAAGGTGTGCTCATCCACCGTATAGCGGTGGTAGGCGTCGCGGATGACCAGCGCGTCGATGCCGTGGAACTCGGGAATCAACAACTCGAGGATGCCGAGCGCATGCATCGCGCGGAGCGATTCGCCCGCATGCCGGCCGGTGAGGATCGTCTTCAACTGGTGCCACAGCGCCGGCCCGTCCTCGAGATTGGCCGAGATCAGCGGCAGCCCATGCGCCAGCCTCGCCTCCGCCGCCGAACCCAGTCGCGAACCCGTCTGCGCCATCACGGCAAAGATGCGCAGCACCACGTCCGGATCGTGCGCGGGATCGCCTTCGAAGCCTGCCGTCGCGGGCGCCAGCTCCACGCGCCCCTGGGTGATCTGAAAACCGCGCTCCTCGGGCGCCGCGACCCGGCGGAAGATCCGCCAGCCGGGCAGAGCCTTCGAACCCGCTCCGGCAGCAGCCTCGTCCATCGCCAGCGTCGCGCGGCGCTCGACCGAACGCGCGTGGCGGAAGTAGAAACGCATCCAGTAGGCGGCTTCGGCATGTCCGGGACGTCCGATGCCCACGCCCGCCGCGGCCGCCGCATCCTGCGCGTACCAGTCCAGCATGTTGTCGTCGCGCTCGTGGCGCAGATGGAGAAAACATCGCACCAGGCACAAAAACTCGCGCGCCTCGCGGAACTCCTCATTCTCGACCTCAACGATCCTGTCCTCGGGCGAGAGCTTCGCCAGCCACTCGCAGACGTGGATGTCGCGCAGGCCGCCGGGACACTCCTTCACATTCGGCTCCAGGTGAAAGAGCGTGTCGCCGTACTTGGCATGGCGGGCGCGCGTGATCTCCAGCAGACGCACGACAATCTTCTTCCGGTCGCGCGCGATCAGCTTCGGCAACACCTTGTCGGCGAGCTTCGCCTGCAACTCCGCGTTGCCGGCGATCGACCGCTGGTCCAGCAGGGAAAGCGTGAACTCTACGTTCTCGGGATCGAACTGATCGCACTCGGCCAGCGTTCGCGTCATGGGCGAGACGCGCAGCCCGGCGTCCCACAGCGCCTGATTCACGGTTCGAATCGCGTCTTTGACATCTTTTTCGGCCAGCTTGCCGTCGAGCAGGAAGATGACATCGACATCGGAGTAGGGAAAGAGCTGACGCCTCCCATAGCCGCCCACGGCCAGCACCGCCACGCCCGCGGCCAGGCGCGCATCGCGCTTCACCGCCTCCGCCCAGAGCTCGCGCACCAGCTCGTCGACGGCGAAAGAGCGCGCCGCGACCGCGGTCATCCCGGCCTCGGGCGAACCCGGGCGGCCCGTCAGATCCGTACGGATCGCGGCCATCGCGCGCTTGTACGCTTCGCGCCTGTCGAGTTGTGAGGGCTCTTCCTGAATCATGCTGATCTGCTCGTTGAAACTAAAGCATACAGCCTGTCTGGACTGGAAAATGCGGAATCGCCATCAAGGCCGGCAAGAGCCTCTGAAACGTTCTATTTTTCAAAACGAAAATCTTTCGAACGAAAATCGAACGCCCCCGCACCGGACCGGGGCGGAGGCGTCGGTTAGACCGCGATCTCGCCGCGCTCGTCGTTTCGAATCCGGATCGCTTCGTCGATCTTCGAGATGAAGATCTTGCCGTCGCCGATCTTGCCCGTACGCGCCGCGGTGATGATGGCCTGCACCGCCGGCTCGACCAGTTCGTCGCGCACGACCAGCTCCAGCTTCACCTTCGGCAGCAGATCCACCGCATACTCGCGACCGCGATAGAACTCGGTATGACCCTTCTGGCGGCCATGTCCGCGCGCCTCCAGAATCGTCATGCCTTCCACGCCGATTTCGAGCAGCGCGTCCTTCACCTCATCCAACTTCGAGGGCTGAATCACGGCTTCAATCTTCTGCATCTTTAGATCCCTCTGCGTCTAGCGCATCTTACCAGTCTCTTCGGCTACGCGGCCAGGCTTAGTGAGCCCAGTCGTAACCCTCTTCGCCGTGCTGCGAGAGATCCAGCCCCTCGCGCTCGTCCGCCTCGCTGACCCGCAGGCCCAGCGTCTTGTCCACGACGAACAATATCACCAGCGTACCAACAATGGATAAACCCCATGCAATCGCGATGCCCACAACCTGGTTCACCACCTGATGCGCGTTGCCCTCGAGCAGGCCCGTCGCCTTGCCCGCGCCGAAGATCGGGTTGATCGCGCTGTTGGCGAAGATGCCGGTCAGCACCGCGCCCAGCGTTCCGCCCGCGCCGTGTACGCCGAACGCGTCGAGCGAGTCGTCGTAGCCGAAGATCTTCTTCACGAAGAAGACCATGAAGAAGCAGAAGACGCCGACGATCAGGCCGATCCAGAGCGCGGACATCGGGGAGACGAAGCCGGCGGCCGGCGTGATGCCGACCAGACCCGCCACCGCGCCCGAGATCGCGCCCAGCGCGGACGGCTTGCCGTGGTTGATCCACTCCGCGATGCTCCACCCGATCGCGGCGGCGGCAGCCGCGAAGTGCGTCGCCACGAACGCCGAGGTCGCGAGCGTACCGGCAGCCAGCGCGCTGCCGGCGTTGAAGCCGAACCAGCCCACCCACAGCAGACACGCGCCGATGAAGCTCAACACCATCGAGTGCGGCGGCATGGGAATCTTCGGGTAGCCGATGCGCTTGCCGAGATAGAGCGCCGTCACCAGCGCCGAGACGCCCGACGTCACATGCACGACCGTTCCGCCGGCGAAGTCCAGGCACGGAAACCTGCCGCCGAGGGTCGCATTCAGCAGACCGCCCTTGCCCCAGACCATGTGCGCCATGGGGCTGTAGACGAGGAACGCCCACAGGATCATGAAGACCAGCATCGCCGAAAACTTCATGCGCTCGGCGAATGCGCCGGTGATCAGCGCCGGGGTGATGATCGCGAACATCAACTGGTAGACCATGAAGGTCTGAAGCGGAATCGTCGCCGCGTAGTCCTTGTCCGGCAGGAGGCCGACGCCGTGCAGAAACGCGTTATGCAGTCCGCCGATAAACGCATTGCCCGTCCCGAAGGCCAGCGAGTACGTCACCAGCGCCCACAGGACGGTGATGACGGCCATCATCGCGAAGGTCTGCATCATCGTGCCGAGGATGTTCTTTTTGCGCACCAGACCGCCGTAGAAGAGCGCAAGTCCGGGGCCGCTCATCATCAGCACCAGCGCGGCGGAGACCAGCATCCAGCCGTTGTCGCCCGCGCTCTGCGCGGCGGCGACCGCCGTGGCGTTATCGGCTACCTGCTTTTCCAGCGCGGCGATCCGAGCGTCCTGACTCGCGGGCGCCGCAACTGTCTGAGTTGCAGCCGGGGCCTGAGCCGCCATTGGCATCGGCCGCACTCCGGCGGCCATCGCAAGAACCAACGCCAGACACAGCTTCATCCAGCAAGAACGCCTCGACAGTGCTGCAAAACGCATCCAAATCTCCCTGTGCAACGCACGGCCACAGGGCTCTGTCTCCGTTCGCGCAGTTCTGTTGCCTTTTCGCCTACTCTACACAATGCCCGCGCGAGAACCAAACCGGGAGACTACGGCGTCGTCACGTTGGCCGCCGCAGCTGGGTCCATCCATCCGTTGCCCGCCAGCCACTTCGCCAGCACATCCGGCCAGCCCTTCAGCAGTGGAAAACCCGCCGCCAATCCCGTTCCATGCGGACCCTGTTTATACAGATGCATCTCCGCCGGAGCGCCGGCCTTCACCATCGCCTCGTAAAACAGCACGGAGTTCATCACCGGCACGGTCTTGTCGTCGTAGGTCGCGTAGAGAAACGCCGGCGGCGTCTCCTTCGTCACGTGCTTCTCGGCGGACATGGACGCCGCAAGCTCGGGCGTCGCGTCGTCGCCCAGCAGGTATTTTCGCGAGCCGGCGTGCATGTAGGGCGGCTCGAGCGTGATGACCGGGTAGGCGAGCACGAGAAAGTCCGGGCGGCTCGACTGCCGGTCGATCGCGTCGGAGGCATCGGCCTTTCCAGCATCGAACTGCGTTCCGGCGGTCGCCGCCAGATGTCCGCCCGCCGAAAAACCCCACATGCCGATGTGATCGGTCGCCACGCCGTACTCCGCCGCATGGGCGCGAACCGTGCGAATGGCGCGCTGCGCGTCCTGCAGCTCGACGGGGTTGTGATACCTCGGCCCCAGCCGGTACTTCAGCACGAACGCCGCGATGCCGCGCGCGTTCAGCCACGCGGCGATGTCGGTTCCCTCTTTCTTCATCGACAGGTTCAGGTACCCGCCGCCCGGCGCGACGATGACCGCCGTCTTCGTCGGGTTCGACGTCGGCAGAAACGCCGTCAGGGTCGGGATGTCGACCGCCTCGGTTCCGAGTGCGCCCGGCGCTGCGCCCGCCCAGAGCGGCTGGGGCGCCGGAGCCGGAGCAGGGCCTTGTCCCTCGGCCGAACCCGCCAACGTCAACGTCATCGCCAGCAAGGCGCCCCGCAGTACCTCGAATCCGCTTCCCGACATGCGCACGACCCCTCCGGCGGGCGCCCTGAAATGACCGGCGCCCGAACGCGCCCATTCTACCGCAGGGACACGCCCTCTGTTAGGCACTCGACCACGCCCCGCCCAGGCCATCTATACTGAGTCATCGGAGACGCACTTGCGCGTCGGCGTTCGGCCCAAACTTCAGAGTCAGGAGCTTCATGAACACACGCGAACGCAAGATGCTCGAACTGCTGAAGACCGGCAGGGAGGAGTTCGGCTACGTCGCCGTCAAGGCGGAGTTCGAGGCCGAGGGCACGCGGGTCGACGAGCTGCTGCGGCTGGTCGAGATCTGCCGCAGGGCCGACCTCAAGCTCGGCCTCAAGATCGGCGGCTGCGAGGCCATGCGCGATCTGATCGAAAGCAAGCAGATCGGCGTCGATTACATCATCGCACCCATGATCGAGAGCACCTACGCGCTCAGCAAGTTCGCCGAAGCCGTCGGCAAGGTCTACAACGTCGACGAGCAGATGGGCACCGACTTCCTCTTCAACCTCGAGACCATCACCGCCTACCAGCAGCTCGACGCGCTGGCCGATGAGACTCTGCGCGCCGAGGAGCTCGCCGGCGTAGTCTTCGGCCGGGTCGACTTCTCGCTTTCTGCCGGCCTTGGCCGCGACGCGATCAACGGCGAAGAGGTGACCGAGTGCGTGCTCGCCACGGCTGCCGCCTGCAAGGCGCGCGGACTCGACCTCGTCGTCGGCGGCGGCGTCTCGTCGGACTCCATCCCGGTGCTGCGCCGCATGGTCGACGTCCACCTCACCCGCTTCGAGACCCGCAAGGTCATCTTCGACGCGCAGGCCGCCAGGGAAAAACACATCGGCGAAGGCCTGCTGAACGCCGTCCACTTCGAACTGCTCTGGCTGCTCAACAAGCGCGATTACTACGGCCGGATCCAGCAGGAGGACGCCAAACGCATCGATATGCTGGAGCAGCGCTGGTCGGTGCTGAATCGCTGATGGCCCCATCGATGCCCCAGATTGAGACCCAGATCGACCCCACGGAACACCTGCTCGTCCTCGGCGCATCGGGCGCGATCGGCCATGCCGTCTGCCTCGCCGGCCTTGCGCGCGGATGGATGGTCACCGGCGCCGCGCGCGCCATTCCGGAGATCGCGCTCGAAGGCCTCGAAGAAGTCACCTACCTCGCCGTCGATCCGCTCTCAAAACACTTCGAGCCGGAACAACTGAGGACGGACACACCCTACACCGCTGTCTGCTGGGCGCAGGGCGCAAACCTCAACGACAGCGTCTACAACGTCGACCTCGACAAACACCGCCAGATCTACGAGGCCAATGTCGTCTACATTCTCGCAACCATGAAGGCGCTGCTCGAACACGATCTGCTGGCGCCGAAGGCCCGCATGGTCGTCATCAGCTCCATCTGGCAGAATCTTGCCAAGCAGTCGAAGCTGAGCTACTGCGTCTCGAAGTCCGCGCTGCAGGGCCTGGTGCTCTCGGCCGCCGCGGATCTCGCCGTCGACGGCCATCTGATCAACGCCGTGCTGCCCGGCGCGATCGACACGCCCATGACGCGGCACAACCTCCATCGCGACCAGATCGAAGCTCTCTCGGCCGCCACCGGCTTCGGCCGCATGCCCACGCTTACGGACGTGTCCAGTCTCGTCTGCTTCCTCTGCTCGCCCGAAAACACGGGCATCACCGGCCAGTTCATCGCGGCCGACCTGGGGTTCAGCCATGTCCGCATACTCTGATCCAAATGTATTGACCATCACGAGCTCGACCGGCAGCTACACCGTCGCGGTCGCCAGCCGCAGCTTCGCCGGGACGCTCGCCGAGCTGAAGACCGCGGGAGCCGGCACGCTGCTGCTGGCCGATGCCTACTTCCGCCCGGCCATCGAGGCTCAGGGCCTGCCCGCTCTCTTCGTCGAAGCCACCGAGGCCAGCAAGTCGCTCGACGCCGCGCCCGCGCTGATCGAACAGATGCGCCAGCTCGGCGCCAACCGGCAGACCCACCTGATCGCCATCGGCGGCGGCGTGATCCAGGACCTCGCCGCCTTCATCGCCAGCATCTACATGCGCGGGCTGGAGTGGAGCTACATTCCGACGACGGTGCTCGCCATGGTGGACTCCTGCATCGGCGGCAAGTCGAGCATCAATGTCGGCCCGTACAAGAATCTCGTCGGAACTTTTCATCCGCCGCAGCGCATCCTGATCGACCCCGGCGTCGCGGCGACACTGCCGCGCGACCAGTTCGCCGGAGGCCTGATCGAGGCCGCCAAGATCACCTTCTGCCGCGGACCGGAGTCCTTCGCCCGCTACCTCGCGCAGGACCCCGACGGCGAAGACGCGCTCGAAGCCATCGTGCTCAACTCGCTCGGCGCCAAGCAGCACTTCATCCAGATCGATGAGTTCGACAAGAAGGAGCGGCTGCTGTTGAACTTCGGCCACACCTTCGGCCATGCCATCGAAGGCGCCTCGCACTACGCGATTCCGCATGGCATCGCGGTCGGCCTCGGCATCCTGTGCGCGCTGGCCTTTCAGCGACTGCGCGGCGTCTCCTTCGCGGCATCTCCGCGAGTAGCCCAACTGGAGCATCACCTGGCCTACATGGTGCAGGCGCTCGACGACCTGCAGCACTACGTCCGTACGCTCTCGCTCGACGAGGTGCTCGAACGCATGGCCAGCGACAAGAAGCACACCGCCAGCCACTACACCCTCATCCTGGTCGATAGCGCCGGGGAGGTCATCCTCGACCGCGTGCCGCGCACGTCCGAGACCGACGCCCAGCTCAAGCATTCGATCGAACTGATGATCGATCGCATCGCCGCCGCGCAACTGGAGCGACCCATCGCATGACCAAATACTCCGACCTGCTCGCCGACTGGCTCGTCGATCTCGGCTACACCCACTGCTTCTTCGTCGCGGGCGGCAACATCATGCACCTGCTGGAGTCGTGCAGCCACAAGCTGACCTGCATCCCTGTGGTGCATGAGGTCGCGGCCGGCATCGCCGCCGAATATTTCAATGAGCTGGGACTGGGACATAAGGCCTTCGCGCTCGTCACCGCCGGACCGGGCCTGACCAACATCGTCACCGCGATGGCCGGCGCGTGGCTCGAATCGCGCGAGCTGCTCGTCATCGGCGGGCAGGTGAAGACCACCGACCTCTCACGCGGCAAGGTTCGGCAGCGCGGCATCCAGGAGATCGACGGCGTCGCCATCGCGACGCCCATTACCGAGCGCGCCGTCCTCTACACAATCGTGTCCGACCAGACTATCTTCTCCGCGCTCACACGCTCCGGCGAACGCGGTCGCAAGGGGCCCGTTTTCCTGGAGATTCCGCTAGACATCCAAGGGGCGCAGGTGGACGCGGCGTCGCTCAGCGAACCCGTCCCCGCCTTCGCACCTGCTTTTGCACCTATCTCGCCCGAGGCCATCGAAGCTCTGCTCGAACAGATCAAACAGGCGGAGCGGCCGGTGATCCTGCTGGGAGCGGGCATCGACCGCGCCACCACGCAGGCGCTGCTCGCCGACGGTCGCCTCTCGCGCCTCGGCGTGCCCATCATGACGACGTGGAACGCCATGGACCGCATCCCGGCCGATCACCCGCTCTACTTCGGACGGCCCAACACCTGGGGCCAGCGCTATGCGAACATCCTCGTCCAGCAGGCCGACCTGCTTATCGCGCTCGGCACACGGCTCAGCCTGCAGCAGAGCGGCTTCAACTGGCAGCAGTTCATCCCCGCCGGCCGCATCGTGCAGGTCGACTGCGACGCCGCCGAGCTGACCAAGGGACACCCCGCCATCGCCACCGCGCTCCGCGGAGACGCGAACGAGGTGCTCGATGCACTCGCCGACTTCAAGCTCGGCGACCACACCGCGTGGCTTGCGTTTTGCCGCCAGGTGCAGGCCGCGCTGCCGCTCGTCGAGCCCGTCAATCACACCGGCGCGGGCTACCTCAGCCCTTACGTCTTCGCCGAAAAGCTCTCCACGCTTGCGACCGAAGACGACATCGTCATCCCCTGCTCCAGCGGCAGCGCCTTCACGGTCATGATGCAGACCTTCGCGCAGAAGCAGGGCCAGCTCATCGTGACCAACAAGGGCCTGGCCAGCATGGGCTACGGACTCTCCGGCGCCATCGGCGCAGCCTTCGCAGCAAGGCCGCGCCGTACGATCCTCGTCGAAGGCGACGGCGGCTTCATCCAGAACCTGCAGGAGCTCGGCACCGTCCGGGCCAACGATCTGAACCTGAAGATCTTTATCTTCGACGACAACGGCTACGCCAGCATCCGCATGACGCAGATCAACTACTTCGGCGGACGCTACGTGGGCTGCGATACGCAGACCGGCCTCGGTATTCCGAAGTGGCGGCATCTCTTCGCCGCCTACGAGATCCCGGTCCAGACCGTGTTGCCCGGCTTCGAAGCCGACCCGGCCTTCCTTGAGGCCTTCAACGCGCCCGGCCCCGCAGCCTTCCTCGTCCACATCGACCCGGCCCAGACCTACTTCCCGAAGATCACCTCGCGCATCACCGCATCGGGCTCGATGGAGTCGAACCCACTCCACCGGATGACCCCGGACCTCGACGACGAAACGGCGGCGACGGTCTTCCGCTACCTGTAAGACCGTCGCTCGGGCTTGCGGTTAGACTACGAAGGATGCCGCCACTCCCCCAGGAAGACCTCGACCTGATCCTCCGCGAGACCGCCCCGCTGTGGGACGAGCTGCGCAGCCAGCGCATCTTCCTCACCGGCGGCACGGGCTTCTTCGGCTGCTGGCTGGTCGAGAGCTTCCTCCACATCAACCGCGCGCTGCGTTTGAACGCCAGCATCACCGTGCTGACGCGTGGGCCGGAGGCCTTTGCGCGCAAGTGTCCGCATCTGGTCCTCGACACGGCGCTAACGCTGGTCAAGGGCGACGTCCGCACCTTCGATCCGCCCATCGGCAGCTACGCCTACGTCATCCACGCGGCGACCGCGGCCTCCGCCGCGCAGCTCGCCGAGGAGCCACTGGCGATGCTCTCGACGATCCTCGACGGCACTGCCCGAGTGCTCGAATTCGCCGCCACGCACGGCGCTCGCAAGCTGCTGCTCACCAGCTCCGGCGCGGTCTATGGGCGCCAGCCCGCCGGCCTCAGCCACATCGGCGAGGACTACACCGGCGCGCCCAACCCGCTCGATCCGGCCAGCGTCTACGCCGAGGGCAAGCGCACCTCCGAGCTGATGTGCGCGCTCCTGGCCAGCTCCGTTCCTGTCGAGATCAAGATCGCACGCTGCTTCGCCTTCGTCGGCCCGCACCTGCCGCTCGACACGCACTTCGCCATCGGCAACTTCATCGCCGACGCGCTCGCCGGCCGGCCTATCCGCATCGCCGGCGACGG
Source organism: Granulicella rosea (assembly GCF_900188085.1). Lineage (GTDB taxonomy): Bacteria > Acidobacteriota > Terriglobia > Terriglobales > Acidobacteriaceae > Edaphobacter > Edaphobacter rosea. The sequence goes on along the minus strand of NZ_FZOU01000003.1, from coordinate 342,750 downwards.
CACGCCCGCGCGCTCGTACCTCTATGCCGCCGACCTCGCCATCTGGCTCTGGACGATGCTCTTGCGCGCGCCGTCGCTCGAGGCCTTCAACGTCGGCTCGGAGGAGGCGCTCAGCATCCGCGACCTCGCCCGCTCGGTCGCCCAGATCCTGAATCCGGCCACCGAGATTCACGTCGCACGCGCGCCCGGCGCCGGCCCGCAACATCGTTACATCCCGTCCACCCAAAAGGCGCAAACGAAACTAAACTTGAAACAACACGTCCCCTTCGAAGAGGCCATACGCCGAACGGCGGAGTGGCACAGCGCGCAGGAAAGATAACCATGAGCACATTGAACCAACCGATTCCCGAGCAACAGGTCGAACCCAACGCCACCGGCCCTTTCGGCAGCATGCGCCGCCTCATGCCCAAGGGCGAGGTCGTTCGCTTCCTCGCCGTCGGCGTCTTCAACACCGTCTTCGCCCTCGGTTGCTACATGGTGCTGGTCACGGTCTACGGACACCTGTTGCCGCACAAGTGGATTCTCGCCGTGCCGGATCTCGCCTCCATCTCGGCCAAGCCCATCGGCATCACCGTGGCCTTCTTTTGTTACAAATTCATCGTCTTCCGCACCAAGGGCAACTACCTGCGGGAGTGGCTGCGCTGCTTCGCGGTCTACGGCGTCGGCATGATCCCGGAGTTGATTGCGCTGCCCCTGATCACCAAGGGCCTGCTGCACTTTCAGATGTTGGGCCTGCAGCATCTGCTGCACCTTCCTCGACACCCGGCGCCGTATCTTGCAGGTCTCATCGTCTCCGTTCTGACCGCTATACTGAGCTACCTGGGGCATAAGAAGTTCTCTTTTAAAACCTAGCCTTTATCTCATCGACTACCCTGCAAAGGGGGCAGCTTGAACAGCCGCAGACCCGACAGCAAGCTCAGCATCGTCACCGCCTGCTACAACGAAGAGGCCAACGTCGAGCTTCTCTACAGCCGCGTCCGCGCGGTCATGGAGACGATGCCCTACGCCTACGAGCACATCTTCATCGACAATAGCTCGGCCGACGCAACCGTCTCCATCCTCAAGCGCATCGCGGCCGTCGACGCCAACGTCCGCATCATCGTCAACGCGCGCAACTTCGGCCACATCCGATCGCCCATCCACGCGCTCTTCCAGGCTACGGGCGACGCCGTCATCTCCATCGTCGCCGACCTGCAGGACCCGCCCGAGCTCATCCCGACGCTGGTCCGCAACTGGGAAGAGGGAGCCTTCATGGTGCTCTGCATCAAGCGCGCCAGCGAAGAGAACTCGCTCGTCTTCTGGCTGCGCAAGCAATATTACAAGGTCGCGGAGCGGCTTTCGAGCATCGAGACCTTCCAGAACTTTACCGGCTTCGGACTCTACGACCGTCGCGTCATGGACATCGTCAAATCCTTCGGCGACCCCTACCCCTACTTTCGAGGCATGATCGCCGAGGTCGGCCTGCCCTTCGTCAAGATCCCGTACGACCAGCCCAGTCGCAAGTTCGGCATCACGAAGAATAACTGGTACACGCTCTACGATCTCGGCATGCTTGGCATCATCAACCACTCCCGCGTACCGCTGCGGCTGGCCGTCTTCGCAGGATTCATCGGCGCGGCAGGCTCGTTTTCGATCGCGATGATCTACCTGGTGCTGAAGCTCGTCTTCTGGAATACCTTCAGCTTCGGACTGGCGCCCATGCTCATCGGCGTCTTCTTTATCGCCAGCCTGCAGTTAGTCTTTCTCGGAATACTTGGGGAATATGTCGGCGCTATTTATACGCAGGTGCAAAAACGGCCTTATGTTGCGGAGCTGGAACGGGTCAACTTTGAAGATATCAAGGCTTAACACCGATCGTCACGGATAGCAGCGACTCAAGACGAAACGGATCATCGCTGCATACCTTAGGCCCACCGATGATACTTGTCATCCTGAGCATAGCGAAGGATCTGCTTTTCCGTTCTTGCCGTGCTCGTCTTTCGCTTCGAGCTATAGCAGAAACAAGCAACGACAAAAGCCAAAGCAGATCCTTCACTGCGTTCAGGATGACAAGCGTTGTGATCGAGTACTTGATCCATAAAGACAATTCGCTCTAAGTTTTTATTTGTACTTATCTTTTCATCGGTGCTATCGGCGTTAGGCCTTGCGGATTAGCGACAAACTCAGTCGCACAAGCCGCAATATAATCCAGCATCTCCTCCGTGAGTCCCGGAAAGACTCCCAGCCAGAAGACCCGGTCCATCACATAATCGGTATTCTTCATGTCGCCGATCACGCGGCATGCGATGCCCTGGTAAGCCGGTTGCCGCAACAGGTTTCCAGCAAACATCAACCGTGTAGCGATCTTCTTCCCATCGAAGAAGCGCGTCAGTTGATCGCGTGTGAACGGCGCGTCCTCTCTCACCGCGATGGGAAATCCGAACCAGCTTGGCTCCGAGTCTTCGCCGGCCACGGGGAGAACGAGCACGTGGGACAGCGGCTCCAGCGCATTTTTCAAGTAAGTGAAGTTAGCCTTGCGCTTCGCAATAAACTCGGGCAACTTAGCGATCTGACTTAAACCCAGCGCGGCCTGCATGTCGGTCGCCTTCAGGTTGTAGCCGATGTGCGAGTAAGTGTACTTATGGTCGTATCCGCAGGGTAGTTCGCCTAATTGCCAGTCGAAGCGCTTGCCGCAGGTGTTATCCACGCCAGGCTCGCACCAGCAATCGCGGCCCCAGTCGCGGAAGCTGTCGATCAGCACCTGCAGCGCGGGCTTGTCCGTCAGCACCGCGCCTCCCTCGCCCATGGTGATGTGATGCGCGGGATAAAAACTCACCGTCGCGATATCGCCAAAGGTTCCGACCTTCTGGCCTTTATACGTCGAGCCCAGCGCATCGCAGCAATCTTCGATGAGCCACAGGTTGTATCTCTTACAAAAATCCGTAATCGCGCCCAGGTTGAAAACATTGCCCAAAGTGTGCGCGATCATCACCGCCTTCACCTTCGGGCTATAAGCCGCCTCGAGCTGCGTCACGTCGATTTCGAAGGTGGGCAGCGTCACATCGAGAAACACCGGGACGAGCCGGTTCTGAATGATCGGGTTCACCGTCGTCGGAAAGCCCGCCGCGACGGTGATGACCTCGTCGCCTGGCCGTAGCGCGCGCTCGCCCAGCTTCGGCGAGGTCAGCGCGCTCAGCGCCACGAGGTTCGCCGACGAACCCGAGTTCACGAGACTCGCCGAGCGCACCCCGAAGAACGCGGCCAGCTTCTTCTCGAAGATCTTCGACCAGCGTCCGGTCGTAAACCAGCCGTCGAGGCCGGCCTCCACCACCGCGCACAGGTCGTCCGGGCCGATCACCTTGCCCGACACCGGCACCGCCGACCGCCCCGCCTCGAAGACGCGCTCCGGAAACGCCTCCGCGTGGTACGCCGCTGTCAGCTCCAGAATCTGCCGCCGAATCTGCTCCGCTCTTTCGGTCATCGTCCTTCCAGAGTACAGCCGCCCGCAAGACATACATCACAAAGCCAAAAAATCCCCAGGCCGCTTCCCTGCATCTACATTAGTTGTCACGCCTCGCGCGTAAAATCGATCCGCTTCATGCCTGGAGGCAGCCTTTGTCCCGCACCGTACTTCCCGGCCGTCCCTACCCCCTTGGAGCCAAGTGCAACTCCAGGGGGACGAACTTCGCCCTCTACTCCGAGTTTGCCACCGGCGTCCAGGTCTGTTTCTTCGACGAACAGGGCAACCAGACCGACGCCGTCGACCTGACCGAGCGCACCGCCTTCGTCTGGCACGGCTTCGTCAACGGCGTGCCCCCCGGCCAGCGCTATGGGTACCGCGTCGACGGGCCCTGGGATCCCGCCAACGGCCACCGCTTCAACAAGGCCAAGCTGCTTGTCGACCCCTACGCCGAGGCCATCGAAGGCCGCGTCGACTGGGGCAAGCCCATCTTTCCCTACAGCCTCGCCTCCGGCGACGACATGGTGCGCTGCGACGAGGACTCCGCCGCCGGCGTGCCCAAATCCATCATCGTCAAACACGACTTCGACTGGTCCGGCGACTGCCCGCCCGAGACGCCGCTTGCGGACTCGGTCATCTACGAGGTCCACGTCAAGGGCTACTCCATGCGCAACCCGCGCGTGCCCGAGCATCAGCGCGGCACGTACGCCGGACTCGCACACCCGGAGAGCATCAAGTACCTGAAGAAGCTCGGCATCACCGCGGTCGAGCTGCTGCCCGTCCACCACTTCGTCAACGACGGCCACCTGGCCGAGCAGGGCCTGAACAACTACTGGGGCTACAACACGCTGGGCTTCTTCGCGCCGCACGCCCGCTACAGCTCGGTCGGCGAGGCAGGCGGGCAGGTGAACGAGTTCAAGCAGATGGTCAAGGATCTGCACGCGGCCGGCATCGAGGTCATCCTCGACGTCGTCTACAACCACACCTGCGAGGGCAACGAGCGCGGCCCCACGCTCTCGTTCAAAGGCATCGATAACACCACCTACTACCGCACCGTCACCGGCAACCCCCGCTTCTACATGGACTACACCGGCACCGGCAACACGCTGAACGTCTACAACCCGCAGGTGCTCAAGCTGCTGATGGACTCGCTGCGCTACTGGGTGACCGAGATGCATGTCGACGGCTTCCGCTTCGACCTCGCCGCCACGCTCGCGCGCCAGTTGCACGATGTCTCGAAGCTCTCTTCCTTCTTCGACACCATCCACCAGGACCCGACGCTTGCCGACGTAAAACTTATTGCCGAACCGTGGGACGTCGGCGAGGGCGGCTATCAGGTCGGTCAGTTCCCCGTCCTCTGGGCAGAGTGGAACGGCAAGTACCGCGACACCGTACGCAAGTTCTGGAAGGGCGACGCCGGTCAGCTTTCGGACTTCGCGTACCGGCTTACCGGCTCTTCGGACCTTTACCAGTACGACGGCCGCAAGCCCTACGCGAGCATCAACTTCGTCACCGCGCACGATGGATTCACCCTGTGCGACCTCGTCAGCTACGACCACAAGCACAACGAGGCCAACGGCGAGAACAACCAGGACGGCACGGACAATAACGACTCCTGGAACATGGGCGCCGAAGGCCCGACCGACGACCCCGCCATCAACGAACTGCGCGAGCGCCAGACCCGCAACTTCCTCGCCACGCTGATGCTCTCGCAGGGCGTGCCGATGCTCTCGGGCGGCGACGAGGTGGCGCGCTCGCAGATGGGAAACAACAATACCTACTGCCAGGACAACGAACTCAACTGGTACGACTGGAATCTGGATGCGCCGCGCAAACGCCTGATGGAGTTTACCGGCAAGCTCATCCAGTTGCGCCGCGCCCACCCCAACCTGCACCGTCGCAAGTTCTTCCAGGACCGCACCATCCGCGGCTCCATCGTGCGCGACATCGCATGGTGCAACACGAACGGCGACGAGTTTCAGGAGGGCAACTGGAACGCCGAGTGGAACCGCTCGCTCGGCCTGATGCTGAACGGCAAGACCCTGAACGCCAGCGACGACGACGGCAACCCGCTCATCGACGACTCGTTCCTGATCCTCATCAACTCCTGGCACGAGGGCGTGGAGTTCACCCTGCCCGAACCGCCCGACGGCACACCCTGGCGGCACATCATGAACACCGCCAACATCGAAGACCCCTTCGCCGAAGCGCCGCTCGACAAGAAGATCATCGTCGGCGGCCGGTCGCTGGTGCTGTTGAGCGACGGTACGCAGACGGGCTAGGGCCGGAGCGGTTGCCGTTGCTTTTTTGCCTTTGTCGTTGATTTTCCTGTTTCGCCCTGCACGAAGTGGCGCCGCTTCTCGTCCTTTGGCGTCGGAGCCTCTACCAACTCGATTCTCCTTATGCAAGAATCAATAGGTGGATACCCCGACGCCGAACGCCCCCGAAGAACTCCTGCCCGAGACTGAAACCACCGAATCCTTTGCCGACCTGCTGCGCGAGAACGACCTCGCGCGCGCCAGCGCTGTCGACCGCTCCGGCGGCAACAAACAGATCGACGCCACCGTCGTCGCCGTCACCGCCGACGCCGTCTACCTCGACATCGGCTACAAGACCGAGGGCGTGCTGCCCCTGACCGCCTTCGCCGCGACCGAAAAGGCCGTCGAGCCGGGCGACAAGGTGCGCGTCACGGTCAAGGGCGGCATCGAGGACGGTTACTACCAGCTCACCCGCCAGCGCGTCGCGACGCCCAAGGACTACAGCTCGCTCGAAGAGGCCTTCGCGGCCAAGGGAACTGTCCTCGGCACCGTCACCGGCGTCGTCAAGGGCGGCCTGACGGTCGACATCGGCATGCGCGCCTTTCTGCCTGCCTCCCGCACCGGCACGCGCGATACGGCGGAGCTTGAAAAGCTCGTCGGCCAGGAGATTCGCGTCCGTATCACCTCGCTCGACCTGGACGACACCGGCGCGGGCAAGAACGACGCCGTCGTCGACCGCCGGTCTGTCCTGGAAGAGGAGGCGAAGGCCGCTGGCGACCTTCGGTTTGCAGAGCTGGCCGAGGGACAGATCGTCTCCGGCACCGTCCGCTCGCTCACCGACTTCGGCGCCTTCGTGGACCTGGGCGGCGCGGACGCCCTGCTGCACATCTCGGACATCGCCTGGAATCGCATCGCGAATCCGGCCGACGTTCTCTCCGTCGGCGACCAGCTCGAAGTCAAGATTCTCAAGATCGACAGCGCGAACCCGGAGAAGCGGCGCATCGCCGTCGGCCTGAAGCAGTTGCAGCCACACCCGTGGGAGACCGTCTCCGAGCGCTTCCAGCTCGGCCAGAAGGTCTCGGGCACGGTCACGCGCGACGCCGACTTCGGCGCCTTCGTCGAGCTTGCGCCCGGCATCGAAGGCCTCATCCACATCTCCGAGATGGCCTGGGGCAAGAAGGTTCGCAAGCCGTCGGACATCGTCAAGGTCGGCGACACGGTCGAGGCCATCATCCTCGGCATCGACCTCGACGCGAAGCGCATCTCGCTCGGCCTGAAGCAGGCGCTGGGCGACCCGTGGGCTGAGATGGTCAAGACCGTCGGCGTCGGCTCGGTCGTCGAAGGAACCATCTCCAGCATGACCAAGTTCGGCGCCTTCCTCGAAGTCGCCGAGGGCATTCAGTGCATGATCCACATCTCGGAGATCACCGCCGAGAAGCGCCTCAACCACCCCTCGGACGTGCTGCGCGTCGGCGAAAAGGTGAAGGCCCAGGTGCTCGAGATCGACAAGGAACGCCGCCAGATGCGCCTTTCGATCAAGCAGCTCATCCCCACCGGCCACGATGAGTTCATCGCGGAGCACAAGGTCGGCGATCTGGTCACGGGACGCATCATCGACATCGACGCCGCAGCCAACACGGCTCGCGTCGAACTCGGCGAAGGCATCCTGGCGCCCTGCGCCCTGCCCGCTACCGCAGCGCCCGCAGCCGAAGCCGCACCCGCCGCAGGCCCGGTCGACTTCTCCGCGCTCGGCTCGCTCTTCGCCAATAAGTGGAAGACCGACGTCAGCGCCAAGCCCGCCAAGGCCAAGGCGCCAACCAAACCGGCAGCCAGCAGCGACGCCCCCTACCCCGGCCAGATCCGCAGCTTCAAGCTGGTCGAACTCGAAGCCGAAGGCAAGAAGATCAGACTCGAACTGGCGTAAAAGCCGCCGCAACCAAAGCCCACGTTCACCTCGCGCTTCCGCTCGGTGAACGTGGGCTTTTGTCTGCGCATCTGTTTGGGCGCTAGGCCCACATCGAGATCGGCTCGCCGCTCTCTTCTCCCTCAACCGCCGCGGCTTTGGCGTGCTGCCGGCGCGAATGTTGATCGGGGGCGCCCTCGTTCCCCCCCGATACCCGGAACTCATCCTCTTCCAGCAAGACCGGCTGGCCGAGCAGCTTGCGCCGCACCTCGGCTGCGCGTTGCGCGTTGGCGGCTTTTTCCGCGGCCAGCGCGGAGTAGAGACTCAACTGATTCGCGTTCATTGGCGCGATGTGATGACCGTGCATAAACACCTCCAAGGGGGCCCGGGAGTAAGCTGCCAGCTCAAGCAACAGGTTCGTTCACGCCGTGCCCGAGCTGGCCGAGGTAGCCACCGGAGAGACGCCAGTGGCCTGCAGATTCAGCAAAAGGGTCGCCAGATAATCGGACAACGAGGTGAGATCAGTGCTCGTGCTGTCCGAACTCGTACCGCTGCCCGTCGAAGTTGTGGAGCTGGCCGACGACAAGCTGGCGGTGTCGGCGACCGTGTGATTCGCCGCCTTCGCCGTCGCCGCCGCGCTTTCGAGCGTGCTCAGAAAGCTCTCCACATCCTTCTGCGCCGCGCCGATATCGTTCGAGCCGAGGTCTTTGGTCAATGCCGTCAACAGCTTCCCCAACGGACTGCTCGCGTCCGAAGTTCCGCTCGCCGCGCTCGTGCCCAGATCCTTGGTCAGCGTCGTCAGGTCCTTCTGCGCAGCAGTCGTATCGCCGGCCGAGATGTCGAGTATGAGCTGAGCGAGATCCTTTGCCGCCGTCTGCTGATTGACCGCCTGCGTCGACGCGCCGAAGGTGGTTGCAAGTGAAGCCAATGCGCTGATCGCTGAACCCATCGTGATCCCCCATGCACGGCGCTGCGCCGTGCGCTCTGGGCACCAAAGTTGCAATCGACGCGCCAAACGAAAATATCGCCGACTTAGAGTTCTCTCACCCGGTTACTCCTCGCGCAGAACCTCGAGCGGCTTCTGACCCAGGATGCGGTGGCTCGCCAGCCATCCCGTACCAACCGTCAACACCGCCGTCAACAGCAGGCCGGCGAAGCTGAGTCCCCACTCCACCCCGTCCGGCACCGAGAGCGATTTGAGCAGGAAGTGGACAATCACGTCCGCGAAGAAGATGCCCACCACGCCCGCGACCAGCCCTAGCACCGCGAACTCGATCGAAAACACCGTGGCGATCCGGGTCCGCGTCGCGCCCAGCGTCTTCAGCACCACCACCTCTCGCATGCGGCGGTAGCGCGTGCCCGCGATGCTCGACGCCAGGATGACCACGCCCGCGAAGATCGAGAACGCCGCCAGAAACTGCACCACGTAGATGATCTGGATCACGACCGAACGGATCGTCTCGAGCGCCTGCGCGACATTGATGACGGTCACGGTGGGGTAGGCGGCGTAGAGCGCGCGCTGCAGCAGCGCGACCTTCGCCGGATCGGCATGGACGCCGCCGTACCAGACCACCGGCAGCCCGGCCAGCGTCTTCTCCGGCAGGTAGAACTCCGCGCGGCTGAACGCATGCTGGCCGTCGGACTTCGTAATCGCCGCCACCGTCGCGGTGAACTCGCGATCCTGCGCCGCGAAGCTGACGGTCGAGCCGACGTGTAACCCCAGCCGCTCGGCCGGGCGCTCCGCCACCGCGACCAGCGGATGCGCGGCGCCGTCGGCGGCCTGCGCGTCCGTCCACCAAGCGCCCTTCGCGATCGTCGTGCCCGGAGGCGGCGCGGCGGCCCAGGTCAGTTGCACCGTCTGCAGCATGCGTTTGGGGAAGTTCTTCAGCTTCAGCTCGCTCGCCGGCACGCCGTCCACCGCCGCGATCCGCGAGGTCGCCACCGGCAGCAGCTCCGGCGGCGCCGTGATCTCGGGCGAGGCCGCGAGCAGCTTTCGCATCCCGTCGATCTCGTCGTGCGCAATGTCGACCAGGAAGACATTCGGCAGGTTCGGCCGCGACGTAATCGCAAGCGACGTAACGACCGCATGCTGCATCAGGAAGACCATCATGATCTGCATCACGCCCATGCCCAGCGCGGCCAGCAGCGCCGCCGAGGGATTGCCCGGCCGATATAGATTCGCCAACCCATGCCGCACCGCCGACGGCAGATGCAGCCGCGTACGCGAGAGAAAGAATCGCAGCGTCCGCAGCACGACGAACGACGCGGCCAGCAATACGCCCAGCACTCCGGCCAGCCCGACGGCAAACCACTTGCCGACGACGGGCGAGTCCGACACCCGCAGCGCGATCAACGTAAGCCCCAGCAGGATGAATGCGAACGCCACGATCTGCGCGATACTGTCCCAGATCTTTTTCGCGAGCCCGGCAAGGAACGGACCATCCTCTTCGTCCATCGCGCGACGCAGAATCAGGATCGGCCGTACGTCGCGGATGTCGAGCAGCGGCGGCAGCGTGAAGAGCAGCGTCGTCAGAATGCCCGCGCCCAGACCCGCCGCGATCGCGCGCGGATCGATGTGCAGGTCGGGCGCCACGTTGATCAGGTTCTTCAGCAGGTACGGAAACGCCATCTGCACGCCCACGCCCATCACCACGCCGATCAGCCCGCCAAGCGTGCCCAGCAGCAGCGTCTGCAGCAGGTAGATCTTCACGATCTGGCCGGACTGCGCGCCCAGCGACTTCATGATCGCGATCGTATCCAGCCGCTGCGCCAGGTGCGCCCGCATCGCCATCGCGACGCCCACCGCGCCCAGCACCAGCGCGACCAGCGACATCAGCGAGAGCAGACTCGTCGCCTGGTCCAGCCCCTGCGTCAGCGCCGGGTTGGTCTCGCGATAGTCGATCACCTGCGCCTCCGGCAGCAGCGCCACCAGCCGCGTCTTCAACTCAGCCACGGCGTCGTCCGAGATGGGCGAACCGTTCTTCGGCGCGGGCACCTTGAACAGATAGCGCTCGGTCGCATGATTACCCGGCGCCAGCAGCCCCGTGCTCTCGAGCGCCGTCCGCGACATCAGCACGCGCGGACCCGCGGCGAAGCTGCCCGAGAGCCGGTCCGGCTCGTTGGTCACCACCGACGCAATGCGAAAGCTCGTGTTGCCGATCCTGATCTGATCGCCGCGCTGCAGCTTCAGCCGCACCAGCAGGTCGTCCGCCACGGCGACGTTATCGCCTTGAAGCACGTCGGTCAGCTTCGCCGCCGGCTCCAGATCGACCTCGCCATAGAACGGATACTTCGCCGCATCGACGGCCTTCACCGACACCAGCAGCGGATCCATCGTCTTGACCGCGGAGGCCATCGAGAGCTGCTCGGTCACGAGCGTCACCTCGACGCCTTCAGCCTGAATAGCGGCGAGCCCCTTCGCCTCCTCAGGCGTCGGTTCGCCCTGCATGCGCGCCGAAAGATCGGCCGCCATGATCGACCGCGCGCGCGTCAGCAGCGTCCCGCGAAAGGACGACGAGAAGCCCCGCACGCCGGTCAGCGCAGCCACGCCGATAGCCACCGAGAGGATGACGAAGAAGAACTTGCCCCGCGAAGAACGCATCTCGCGGGCGGCAATCCGGGCGGCGGTTCGATACGAAAGACTGGCCATGCATCTCGCTTTATAGTTGCCGTTGCTCTTGAGTTTGTCGTTGCCCTTTTGTTTGTCATTCCCGCAGGGAATCCGCTTCTGTCGTTCGCCTGTACCCACCACAGAAGCCTGTCATCCTGAGCGAAGCGAAGGAACCGCTTCTCGCCCGAGGCGGCACGGCCCTCACCCACTCAGATAAGTCTCATCCGAGGGTTGCACCACGGGCGCCTCATTCAACTCATCCGACACCACGAGACCATCCCGCAGCACAATCCGCCGATCCGCAAACGTAGCCAGCACGGGATCGTGCGTCACCAGCACCAGCGTCGTCCCTTCGATCTTGTTCAGATTGAGGAGCAGATCCAAAACAGCCTTGCCATTGACGGTATCGAGATTCCCCGTGGGCTCATCCGCCAGCACGATCGGCGGACGCAGCACGAACGCCCTTGCCAGCGCCACGCGCTGCTGCTCGCCGCCCGAGAGCTGCACTGGATAATGATCCAGCCTGTCCCCCAGCCCCACGCTGACCAGCAGCTGCTTCGCCCGCGCCAGCCCATCGCTCTCCGGCGCGTCGGAGTTCAGCTCATACGGCAGCAGCACGTTTTCGAGCGCCGTCAGCGTCGGGATCAGTTGATACGACTGAAAGACGAACCCAAGCGTCTTCCCGCGCACCTGCGCCAGCTTGTCCTCCGCCAGGTAGCTGATGGCGACGCCGTTCAGATGCACGTCGCCCGCCGACGGCGTGTCGAGCCCCGCCAGCAGCCCCAGCAGCGTACTCTTTCCCGAACCCGACGAACCCATGATCGCCGCGAACTGGCCCTTCGGCACGCTGAAGTCGATGCCCTTCAGAATGTCCACCGTGCGGCTTCCATTGCGGATCGACTTCCGCAGACCCACCACCGAGATCATCGTCTCACTCACGCGCAACACTCCCCTGGCGGTAGACGCCACTTACGATCCGATGCGCCCGATGCAGCTTGGACGCGGCACATTTGCTATGGTCATGGAATGCGTTCGATTTCAGCTCTCATTCTAGCGGCAAGTCTCCTCGCCCTCACCGGCTGCAAGACGGATCAGGCCTCCCACGAGTCCTCGCAGATGGATGCCCGGGCGTCTACGGCTCCCTCGCAGCCCGCCACAGCGGCAAGAGAGGCGGACACCCGGCCGCTCGTCGTCTGCTTCGGCGACTCGCTCACCGCGGGTTACGGCGCCGACCCCGGCCAGTCCTACCCGGACTATCTCCAGAAAGACCTCGACGCCCAGGGCTACCGCTACCGCGTCGTCAACGAGGGCGTCAGCGGCGCCACTACCAAGGACGGCATCGACCGCGTCGCAGGCATCGCGGCGATGCACGCCGCTGTCGTCGTCGTGGAGTTCGGCGGCAACGACGGCCTGCGCGGCCTCAAGACCGAGATCACCCGCGCCAACCTCGCGCAGATCATCCAGACGCTGCAGGCCTCGGGCACGAAGGTCGTCCTTGCCGGCATCAGCCTGCCGCCGGACTTCGGCGCGGACTACGTCAATGCCTTCACCGCCAACTACCCCGCGCTGGCGAAGCAGTTCAAGACGCCGCTGCTGCCCTTCCTGCTGAAGGACGTCTACGGCGTCCCCGGCATGATGCAGGCCGACAGAACCCACGCCACGAACAAAGGCAACGAGATCGTCGCGAAAAATGTGCTGCAGATGCTGTCGCCGCAGTTGGAGAAAAGCAGGGAGTAGGGCTCAGGGAATAACCGTGCCTGCGGCTGGCCTCATTCTCTATTCCCTACGTCCCTGTTCCCTGCTACCCCATCACCACCACCGGCTGCATCAGCGTCCCGGCCACGCGCTTCGCCACCGCGATCATCTCCGTCGGCCCGGTGAACACCTTCACCAGCGGCGCGGCTGAAAACTCCGGCAGGTTCACCTGCATGCCGTTGCGAATGCGCCCCGCCGTCTGCTCGTCGCAGGTCACCGAGGGCATATCCGGCAGCAGCGTTCTGGGATGTGGCATCAGTTGCTCAAACGCCCCATCGGTCGAGGCCTGCTTCAGCGCGTCGACCGTCACCGCCTGGTCGAGCGTAAACAGCCCCGCGCGCGTCCGCCGCAGACTCGAAAGATGCGCGCCGCACCCAGCCATCTCGCCCAGCTCATGCGCGACCGAGCGCACATACCCGCCCGCCGAGACGTGCATCGTGAAGCTCGCCGTATCGCCAGCGAGCGAGAGCACCTGAAAGTTGTGGATGAAGATCCGCGCGGGCTTCACCGGCACGGGCAGCCCCGCGCGCGCCAGTTGATGCGCCGGCACGCCGTTCAGCTTTTTGGCCGAAAAGACCGGCGGCATCTGGTCCATCGCGCCGGCGAAGTGCTTCGCCAGCTCCTGCAGTTCGTCCAGCGTGCGCGTCAAAGGTTGAGCCTCGCCCGCGGGCTTGCCCTCTGCGTCGAAGGTATCGGTCGCAAAGCCGAAGCGAATGTGCCCGGTGTAAATCTTTTCGTTCTGCCCGAAGTACTGCGCCAGCCGCGTGTACTTGCCCAGCAGCAGCGGCAACACGCCGGTCGCCATGGGGTCCAGCGTGCCCAGGTGCCCGATGGACTTCTCTCCGGCGGCCCGGCGAACCAGTGAAACAACGTCGTGCGAGGTCATGCCCGCAGGTTTATCGACTACCAAAAGACCATTCATAAGCAGGTACTAGCGTACAGGGAATGGGGACGGAAAACAGGGAACGGGAACGAAGGCGGAGGGAATGAAGCCATTCCCAGTCCCCAATTCCTCTTCCCTGCCTCTCTAGTCCCTGCCTCTCCGCACCAGCGACAGAAACTCATTTCGCGTCTGTAACTGAGTCTTGAAGACCCCGAGCATCGCTGAGGTGACGGTCGCCGAGTGCTGCTTCTCGACACCGCGCATCATCATGCACAGGTGGCTCGCCTCCATGATGACGGCCACGCCCTGTGGCTGAATCGCCTCTTCGATCGCGTCTGCCACCTGCCGGGTCAGGCGTTCCTGTACCTGAAGCCGCCGCGCGAAGACGTCCACCAGCCGCGCCACCTTGCTCAACCCGATCACCTTGCCCTTCGGGACATACGCCACATGCGCCTTGCCGAAGAACGGCAGCAGATGATGCTCGCACATGGAGTAGAACTCGATGTCCTTCACGATCACCATCTCGTCGTAGTCCACGTCGAAGAGCGCGTTGTGCAGCACCTCGGTCACGTCCATGGTGTAGCCGCGCGTCAGGTAGGCCATGGACTTCTCCATGCGCTCCGGCGTGCCCAGCAGCCCGTCGCGCGTGGGATCCTCGCCGATCCGGCTCAACAGTTCGCGGTACAGATCCTGCGTCGTTGCGGATTCGAGCGTCAGCTCCGGTGGTGCGCTTGCGATTGCCATTGTCTGCAGCCCTTCCCTACCTTGTTTGTCATCCTTCGCAAAGCGGAGGATCGGCTTCTGTCTTCGTCCTTACAACTCTATCCGCCGAACACAAACGAATTATTCCCCGTCTCCTCCACCACCACGCGCTCCAGCCGCGCAAACGGAAAATCCTGAAAAATCCGGTTCACCTCGATAGTCAGATTCTCCGTCGTCGGCACCAGCGTTAGGAAGGGCTCGAGCGTATTCAGATTCATGTGATCGAAACGCGCCAGCAGATGCTCCCGTGCGAACGCATCCAGATCGCCCAGGTTGCAGACCATGCCCGTGGCCGGATCGATCTCGCCGGCCAAAGTCACCGCGACGACATAGTTGTGACCATGCCCATGCGGGTTATTGCACTTGCCGAAGACAGCCTGATTCTCCTCAGCCGTATAAGCATCCGAGTGCAGCCGATGCGAGGCGCTGAAGTGATACCGCCGGGTCAGGTGCGCTTTCATGCGAACTCCCCATAGAAGTCCGCGAATAAGTCCGCCATCTCGTACACCCGCACGCGATGCAGCCGCGAGTTCGGAATCTTCCCGTCGAGCCGGCGCCAGATCGCCACCGCGATGTTCTCCGTCGTCGGAATCGCCGTGGCGAACTCCGGCACTTCGAGGTTCAGATGGCGATGATCGTAGACGCTCACCACCTCGCGCTCGAGGATCGCCTTCAACTCCTTCAGGTCGACGACGAAGCCCGAGACCGGGTCGATCTCGCCCGCAACCGTCACCTCGATCGTGTAGTTGTGCCCATGCCCGTTACGGTTCGCGCACTTGCCGAAGATGCGCTCGTTCTCCTCGGGCGACAGCGTGTCGTTCCAGTAGTAGTGCGCGGCAGAGAACTCGGCTTTACGGGTCAAAAAGATCATTGGACTCTCAAACGATTGGATGAGCCGAAGCCCGTGAGGTTGCAGGCCGCGTCACTCCGGCCGAAGATTCCACCAGCCCAGCCCAAAGCCAAGCACGAACGCCACCACCAGCGGCGCCAGCAGCACCGGCGTATGCACCAGGTCCGCCCCGATGCGCACCTGCCCGCCCACCTTCGCCACCCGGTTGAAGAGATAGAAGATCATCCCGAAGGCCACGATCATCACGGTCATCGTTCCCGCCGCCACCGATTGCAGAAATCGCATACGCCCTCACTCGGTCCCTCTGTGTTGTCATCCTTCGCGCAGCGGAGGATCTGCTCCTGCTTTTCTTGTCTGTCGTCCTCGAAGAGGATCTGCTTCTGTCTCTGCCTCGAAGCTGCTCACCGCCCAGTCGGATAGCTTCTGCCCTTCCACTCGACAGCCTTCTTCACCTTCACCTGCACATAACTCTGCACCAGCAGATAGATCATCAGCGGCATCCCCAGCACCGACAAGGCCACATCCCCCGCGGGAAAGTTCGACTTCGCCGCTCGCGTGTAGAAGCCCCACATCCCGCGCAGCCAGACGATCCAGATCGCCACCCTCTGCCAGCTATTGGGAAGGACCGGCCCCAGCGCCAGCAACGGCAGCGCGACCATCAACAGCAGCATCAGCGTAAATGACGCCGCCATCACCAGCGGAAACGGAAACAGCAGCGCCAGGTTCTTCGTCCAGCCCTCGATCATCTCCCCGGTCGTCCGGTACATCCGGGTCGAGAGCGCGTCCGGCGCGTAGCGGAAGCGTATCTCGCGCTTCGCCCGCTTGATCCTCCGCGCCAGTTCGACATCTTCGAGCACCTGCATGCCCACCGCGCGATGCCCGCCGACGGCGAAGTAAGCCTCCTCCGTCACCATCAGGAACTGTCCGTTCGCCGCCGCGATCGAGCTGTTCGGGTCGTTCACCTTCTTCATCGGATACGCCTTCGACAGCTCCGCGAAGACCAGCGGCATCACCACCCGCTGCGCAAGCCCCGTCGTCAGTTGCCGCGGCGAGTACGAGAGCAGGCTCGCCTCATACTTCACCAGTTCGCGCCGGGCGCGCGAGAGATCGCCCATCTCGTGGATCGTGTCCGCATCGGTAAACAGCAGCACCGACCCATGCGCCGCCTGCGCGCCCGCCCAGCAGGCGTTGTTCTTGCCGGTGAATCCGCCGCGTTCCCCCGTCAGCAGCTCCGGCGCGGCCAGCACCGTCACCCCGGCGAAGCCCTCCGCGATGGCGCGCGTCCGGTCGGTCGAGTGGTCGTCCACGACGATCAGCTCCCACTCCGTCCCCAGCGCAAACCCCGGCTCCGACTGCGCGACCAGCGATTGCAGGCACGCCGCCAGCGACTCCTCTTCGTTGCGCGCCGGCACAATCACCGTCAGCTCCAGCGCCGGCCCGCCCGTCTCCAGTTCCAACTCTTCCGCGTTATCGCTCACAGCTTCGTATTATAGGAAGTGGGAGCAAACCGTGCCGAAAGCATTCCGAACCCTGTTCGCCGCATTGACATTTCTCACCCTCGCCGCCGGTTGCGACCGCGGCGACCACCCCGGCCTCATCGGCTCCCCCGCGCCTCAGTTCACCCTCGCCGACGGAAGCCGCTCGGTCGACCTCGCCAAACTGCGCGGGCACGTCGTCATCGTCAACTTCTGGGCCACCTGGTGCCTGCCCTGCGTCGACGAGCTGCCCAGCCTGCTCGCGCTCCAGCGCCAGATGCCGAACGTCGACATCGTCGCCATCAGCCAGGACGAGGACCCTGTCGTCTACAAAAACTTCCTCGACCAGTACCACGTCGACCTGCTCAGCCTGCGCGATCCTTCGGGCCGCATCCCCGCGCTCTACGGCACGGCCAAGATTCCCGAGAGCTACATCATCGACAGGACCGGCGTCGTTCGGCGCAAGTTCGTCTCGTCCCAGAAATGGACCAGCTCCGAGATCGTCGACTACATCAACAAGCTCTAAATAACCCAGGAAGTTTGTCATCCTGAACGAAGCGAAGGATCTGCATCTGTCTTTGCTGTTGCTGCTAAAATCAAAGCCATGACGCCAGTCGATGTTCTCTACCGCTACGGCAAACTCCCGTCCGAAGCCGCCATGCTCGCCCTCGCCAAGGTTCGCGATGTCTACGGCATCCGCCGCATCGACTTTCTTGAGGTCGAGAAGACCGTCCGCATCGAGTACGACGCCACCCGCCTGTCGGAGCCTGTGGTGCACCAGTTGCTGCGCCGCGCCGGCCTCGATATCGTCGAGAACGTGCCGCTCATCGTTCCCCCGCCACCGCCGCCGCCGGTCGAGGCTCCCGCCGCCTAGCGCCGGCAGTGGAAAACTTGGGCTTGCCCTGAGGGAAAAAGTTCGATAATCTAAATCAGTTGCAACAAAGCAATGTGCGCCCGTAGCTCAGCTGGATAGAGCATTTGGCTACGAACCAAAGGGTCGGAGGTTCGAATCCTTCCGGGCGCACCATCATCGAGATTCTCTACACAATTTCTTAGACAAAAAGAAAAGAAGACCGGCGGAAGATGTGAGCACACCATCTTCCGCCGGTCTTCTTTTCTACCTTGAAGCGCATGCGAGATCTCCAGCCGCCCGTCGCGCCATACGATGCAGGCGCTCGAAAGTCCGTCTCCCACACGTTTGACACGTTGAGCGCCTCTGCGCATGCCGCACATTCCATTGATCTTGGCGAGCTTTCCGATGCAAACCGTGTGTCACTTGCCAACGGCGACCGATAGCCCCAGAGTGATGACTGGAGAACCAGCGCATGCAGCCACTCACACGACGCAGCTTCCTGACCGGCATCGCCGCCACCACCGGATCGCTCGCTCTGCGTAGCCCTGCCCAGACCGGCCCCACCTCGAAATCCGCCTACAACCTCGTCGCCAGGGTCGACCGCGAACGAATCGTCGCCGCGGCGCGGCAGTATCTCAAGGAGAAACCCATCACCGTTACCGCCTCCCATAGCCCGCGCAGTGAGGGCGGTCCGCACGATTACTTCTCCGAGGGCGACTACTGGTGGCCCGACCCGAAGAATCCCGCCGGCCCCTACATCCGCCGCGACGGCTTCTCCAATCCCGCCAACTTCAACGACCACCGCGAGGCGCTGATCCGCCTCAGCGTCCAGGCGCCGACGCTCGCCGCAGCCTGGCGGCTCACCCACGACCCGCGCTACCTCCGGCACTTCGCGCTCCATCTGCACGCCTGGTTCGTCGATCCAGCCACGCGGATGAACCCGAACCTCGAGTACGCCCAGGCCATCACCGGCGTCACCAGGGGCCGCGGCATCGGCGTCATCGATACCCTGCAGCTTGTCGATGTCGTGCGTGCGCTCCGCGTCGTCGACACGCTTGGCGGTCTGCCAAAAGACGAGATCGAACCCATCCGCGCCTGGTTCGCCGGCTACGTCGACTGGATGGCGACCTCGAAGAACGGCAAGGAAGAAGAAGAGGCGAAGAACAACCACGGCACATGCTGGGTGCTCCAGATGGCGGAGTTCTCGCAGTTTGCCCGCCGCCCGGATATGACCACCCTCTGTCGCGAGCGGTTCAAGACGCTGCTCGTCCCCGGCCAGATCGCCGCCGACGGCAGCCTGCCGCAGGAGCTTGCCCGCACCAAGCCCTATAGCTACAGCCTCTTCGACGCGGACGTCTTCGCCGGCCTCTGCCAGTCGCTGTCCACATCCTCCGAAGACCTATGGCAGTTCAAAGGTCCGAACGGCGCCGGAGTGGCCACGGCTATCGCCTTCCTCTACCCGGCCATCGCGGACAAGGCGAAGTGGTCCTACCCGAGGGACGTCGAATACTTCGACGACTTCCCCTCGCGCCGCCCCTGCCTGCTCTTTGCCGGCGAGGCCGCCCACCGGCCCGAGTACCTCGCCACCTGGCAGCGTCTCGACGCCAGCCCGACCGTGCTGGAGGTCATCCGCAACCTGCCCATCCGCCAGCCGTTGCTCTGGGTCGACCCCGTGCTGAGCGCGTAGGCTCCGAAAACTTCACTCCGCCCAAACGGCATCCTGCTTCCGGGAGGCCGTTTCCTCCGCGAGACAGCGCCCGCCGCGCCCGGTTCGCTGGCGGCAGGTGTGGCGAAGAGACCACAGTTTCCGCTGCCAGTCCGGAGCTTGAAAAACGGTTTGTCACAAGACCATAACTCCATACCTTGCAATGGTTTGAGGTAGCCACCGGGTGGCAAACCGTGTGTCACTTGTCAGGGCACTTTTCAGGGCGCAGTGTGGGTGGCGTTTTGAGATAAGAGTATTTCGCAACGTGAACCCAGCCAACTCCAATACGGGATTCAACCGCAGAGACTTTCTCCGGCTCTCCACCGCTGGTGCGACGGCGCTCGCCACGGGGTTTGCTGCTGGGCCCGCCTTCGCCGAACCGGCGGCTGCCCGTCCCGCCGCGCCCAGCCTGTACGCCGATCTGCTGCGAAGCTGGTGCGACGGCCTGATCGCCCACCAGGTGACGAACGTCTCCGATCCGGCGTCGCACGGTGCGTTCCTCTGCCCGTCCTGCGCGATGATCCACGGGCGCTGCGGCGACGCAGTCTATCCTCTGCTGGCGGCAGCACGCGCAACCGGTCAGACCAAATACGTGCAGGCGGCGATCTTTGCACACGACTGGTCGGAACGGCAGGTCAGCCAGCCGGACGGAAGCTGGATCAACGACGTCATGCTCAGCTCGTGGAAAGGGATCACCGTCTTCCGCGCCATCGCGCTGGCGGAGGCGCTGGCGCACCACGGCGACCTGCTCGACGCCGCCACCCGCGCGCGCTGGACCGGCCGCCTCGCCGCGGCGATGAAGTTCCTCGACGGCTTCATCTCCATCGAGACCGGCAACATCAACTACCCGGTCACGGCGTCGCTCAGCTTCGCGCTCGCCGGACAGCTTCTCGAAGAACAACACTACCTCGATCGCGGTCACGAACTCGCCCACGCCAGCCTCGACTACTTCACCCCCGGCGGCCTGCTCTACGGCGAAGGCCATCCGTTCACCAAGCCGAGCGCCAAGGGCTACCGCCCGGTCGACCTCGGCTACAACGTCGAGGAGTCGCTCCCCGCGCTCGCCCTCTACTCCATCGTCACGGGAGACCAGACGATCCGCGCGCGCGCCGTCTCGGCCCTGCGCGCGCACCTGGAGTTCATGCTGCCGGATGGCGCCTGGGACAACTCCTGGGGCACGCGCAACTACAAGTGGTCCTGGTGGGGCAGTCGCACCAGCGACGGCTGCCAGCCCGGCTATGTCCTGCTCTCGAAGGAGGATCCGGCGTTCCTTGAGGCCGCCCGCCGCAACACCGAGCTGATGGCCGCCTGCACCCACGACGGCCTGCTCTACGGCGGCCCGGACTACTTCACGCACGGCGATCTGCCCTGCATCCACCACACCTTCACCCACGCCAAGGCGCTTGCGACGGTGCTCGACCGGGCGGACGTCAACCTCCTCGCGAGGGATAAATATGTAGCCATTCCGAGGGATGCGGCGTTCGGCCTTAGGTCGTATAAGGAGATCGGCATGCATCTCGCCTCCATCGGAGACTGGCGCGCCACCCTCACCGACTACGACTGGGAGTACACCGAACCCGGCAGCACCAAGGCTGGCGGACACGCCACCGGCGGAGCCTTGACCATGCTCTACCACCAACGCCTCGGGCCCGTCCTCGTCGCCAGCATGACCGAGTACCAGATCGTCGAGATCTCCAACCAGCAGGCCTTTCGCGGCGGACCGCACATGGACTTGACCGCGCGCATCGAGATGCCGGGCAAACCGGCCTTCACCAGTGTCAACGACCGCTCCGCCACGCTCACCGCCAGGGCCACGCCGTCGCGGATCGACTTCGAGGCGACCGGTCGTCTCCTGACCGCGGCCCACGCCGCGCCACCCCAGGGCGACGTCCAATATCAGCTCGCGTATGCGCTGACGGCGGATGCCGTCGAGATCGCCGCGGAGATCCCGGACGCGCCTGGCGCACGCTATATCCTGCCCATCGTCTCGCGCACCGGCGAGCGGGTCGAGCGGATCGACTCGGGAACCGTACGGATACGCCGGCGGACGGGCAGCCTGGTCGTCCACACCGATGCGCCCAATGGATTCCATGCCTTCTCGGACGAACGGACCTTCAACTTGGTTCCCGGCTTCGAGTGCCTGCCTCTCGTCATCACTTTTGAGCAAGGCAGGCGGATCAAAGTTCAACTTCGGTGTCAGGATGGTTGAGACGCCACAACACTACAACCTGTAACAGGAAACACCCGGCGCCAGACCGGTGACCGCAATGGAAGTATCTTCAGGAGGCAGTAGATGAACAGCAGGTTCGGCACTAAAATCTTCACCGCAGCGCTCATAACCGCCAGCGCGGCCGGAGCGCACGCGCAACTCACGACGGCCACGATGTTCGGCAGCGTCACGGACTCCACCGGCGCGGCCATTCCCAACGCGAACGTGGTCCTCACTCAGACGCTGACCAACTTCAGCCGCACCATCGTCACCAACGGTCAGGGCGAGTACCGCGCCGAGTTCCTGCCCATCGGACCCTACACCGTCAAGATCGACGCCGCTGGCTTCAAGCAGGAGCTGCGCTCGGGCATCGTGCTCAACGGCGCCCAGCAGGTCTCGCTCGACTACAAGCTCGAGGTTGGCAGCACCGACACCTCCGTCACGGTGACCGAGGAAGTCCCGCTCGTCAACATCGGCAACTCGACCATGAGCCGCACCATCGACAACCGCGAGGTCGACAACCTGCCTCTGGTCAACCGCGACACCTACACCCTGCTGAACCTCGTTCCCGGCGTCCAGAACGTTACGCAGGAGAACTCCATCGGCGTGCCCATGGAGCATGTGATCATCAACGGCGCGTCCGACAACATGGTCGGCCAGGTGAGCTACTACCTCGACGGCGGCCTGAACATGACCGGCGTCCGCAACACCGGCAACGTCATCCCCAACCCCGACGCGATCGAGCAGTTCACCCTCGAGACCAACAACTTCTCGGCCGTCTACGGCCGCACCGGCGCGGGCGTCATGTCGGTCCTTACCAAGTCCGGCACCAACACCGTACACGGCTCCGTCTTCGAGTTCCACCAGGAGACGAACTTCAACTCCAACGCGTATCAGCAGACCACGCGCACCCCGTACCATATCAACCGCTTCGGCGCGACCGTCGGCGGCCCGATCATGAAGGACAAGATCTTCCTCTTCGGCAGCTACGGCGGCCTGCGGCAGATCACCCCGCAGAACTTCAAGACCGTCGTCCCGGACGCTCTGCAACGCGCCGGAAACTTCTCCGAAAACCTGCCCACCACGGCGCCGGCCACCGGTCTGGGCGCATGCGCCACCACGTTGAACGCGACCGATAAAGCCACCACCGCCTTTGGCGGCAAGTTCTTCGTCTGCGACCCGGTCACCCACCAGCCAGTCGCCGGCAACCGCCTCGACCTCGATCCGAACTTCGTGCCCGACCCCGTCGCGGCGGCCGTCCTTGCCCAGAACGTCCCCATGCCGACGCCCAACACCGGCAACAATAACAACTACTACATCGGCAACATCGGCCTGAGAAACCAGACCGACGAGTACCTCATCAAGGGCGACTTCCAGATCTTTCCGAAGCATCGCGTCACGCTGGACTACTTCCAGTCCATCGGCACGCAGAACAGCCTTCCCTCCGGCTCGAACCTTCCCGGCTGGGCCATCAACAACTACGTCTACCGCCAGCAGAACGCCAACATCTCGGACGTCTGGACGGTAACGCCGAGCTCGGTCAACCAGCTTTGGATCAGCTACTCCCGCATGCTCGCCGGCCGCGTCAGCACACCGGCAAAGTCGCTAGCAGCCTACGGCTCGGACATCTCCGTGCAGGGCACGCCGTCCTTGCCGGACATCAGCGTCGCCGGCTTCTTCCACCTCGCCAACGCCATCAGCGGCCCGGTCGCGGGCGATAACGTCTACGGCCTGCGGGACGTCTTCAGCACCACCAAGGGAAAACACACGATCAACATCGGCGCGGAGGTCTACCTCGAACGGGATCGCCTCGAGACGCTGCTGAACAACTACGGAACCTTCTCCTTCGCCAACACGACCGTCCCCAACACCGCCGCCGGCCAGTCCACCTATATCAAGACCGGCAACGGCATGGCCGATATGCTGATCGGCCACCCCAACACCATGGGACAGGATTCGCCCGACGACGCCAACGAACTCTACTGGAACTACGGCTTCTTCCTGCAGGACGACTACCGCGTCATCCCCAACCTGACCTTCAACCTCGGCATCCGCTACGACGTCCAGACCGCGCCGGTCGACAACCAGCACCGCATCGCGGTCTTCAGCCCGGGCACGCAGTCCAGCGTCTCGCCCAGCGCCATCCCCGGTCAGCTCTTCCCCGGCGACCCAGGCGTACCCGATGGCGGCGTCGCCACCAACTACAACCATGTCTCGCCGCGTCTCGGCTTCACCTTCGATCCCTTCAATACAGGACACACAGTCTTCCACGGCGGCGCAGGCCTCTTCTTCGACTCCGTCTCCGGCAACGAGTGGATGCTCTCGCAGAACTTCCAGCCCTTCGCCGTGCGCGAGACCGCGGCCTTCAGCCACGTCTCCAGCCTGCAGCACATCTACTCCACCGACTGCGCGGACTTCGCCGGCTGCGTCTCGCCCTTCCCCTTCTATTACAGCAAGACCAACCCGCGTTACGTCTCGCCTTCGTCGCTCGTCTTCGTCCAGCAGGGCATGCGCTGGCCGTATAACACCCAGGCAAACTTCGGCGTGCAGCAGCAGTTCACCAGGGATCTGGCGATCAGCATCAACTACGTGGGCGCCTTCAGCCGCAAGATTCCGCTCTTCATCGACCGGAACGCGCCCGTCTACAACACCGCCAACCCCAGCATGAACACGGCGACCAACTACAACTGCCGCCGTCCGTACCAGGCGCTGCCCTTCGGTACCGGAACCGCCTGCGCCAACCCCGCCGTCGGCGCCAAGTACTACTCGAACGCCTACGTCATCGAGGACGGACAGAACACCAACTACCACGGCCTGCAGATCACGCTGGAAAAACGCCTCAGCCAGCACATCAGCGTAAAGAGCTTCTACATCTGGAGCCATTCTCTCGCGAGCGCGTCGCTCCAGACCACCGGCAACATCGGCAACTCCGGCGGCACCGAGCCCGAGGACTACTACAACCTCGGCCTCGAGCGGCAGCGCAGCGACAACGATATCCGCCACCAGAGCTCGACCTCGGTCGTCTGGAAGCCGGACTACTTCAGCCACTTCAACCCCGTGGTCCGCACCCTGCTCAACGGCTGGACCATCTCCGCCATCGTCACCTTCCGCACCGGCAAGCCCTTCAACATCACCACCGGGTCGGACGACAACCTAGACGGCGACAACAACGACCGGCCCAACCTGCTGCCCGGCACGACGGCCCGCACCCTCAAGGGACCGCGCTCATCGGAGATCGCAAAGTACTTCGACACCTCGGTCTACTGCAAGAACGGCGCGGCAGGATGCCCGGCGGGCGCAGGCCCCTCGGGACTCGACGGCACCGTCCGGGAGAACTCCCTCAGCGCACCGGGCTTCCGCAACGTCGACGCCTCGATCTTCCGCGACTTCCCCATCTACGACCGGGTGAAGTTCCAGTTTCGCGGCGAGTCCACCAACGTCTTCAACCTCGTCAACCCCAACGCACCTGGCGGAACGCTGGGCACCAGCACCTTCGGCGTCATCAACTCCGGCGCCAACATGCGCCAGATTCAGGTGGGTGGACGCCTTCTCTTCTAACAACCTCGTGTGAACAAATGAGCAAATGAAAAGCGCCGCGAATCTCGCGGCGCTTCTTTTTGCATACCCTGATAGCGTGTCATCCTAAGCATCGTGTGTCATCCTGAGCGAAGCGAAGGATCCGCTTCTCGAATCGCCACCGGCCTCAGTGCCCAACCGCCTCCGGCTCAGGCCCAGGCTTTTGATTCTTCAGCATGGAAAGTTTGTCGATGTGGATCGTCATCGCCACCTTATCCATGCTGCCCGTAAACTCCACATGGTGTCCCTCGTGCCCCTTCACCACATCCGGGTTGTCGATCCGCCATACGTTCTTCGACTTATCGTCGACGAACACATAGGGCGCGCCGCCCGCAATGCTCTTCTTCACATCCGTGGAAGACGTTCCCGCCGTATGCACGATGCCATCTTCAATCCAACCGTGAACCGCCGCAGCCTGCTGCGCAAACGCAGAAGCCCCCAACAACCCAACCGCCAAGACCGATGCAAGAATTTTCATCCGGATCCCTCCCCAATCTAGGATGCGTGGATCGTTGTACAGCGATGCCCGGCCATGTGTGATGGCGGTCACAGCGCCGTCGCTTCACAGGGAGTTCAATCGTACTCGGGACGCGAGTTCACCACGTCCGCGAGGTGTCTATGCCCGTCATCGCAGAACAAGTCTCGATCACCGTCGACAACATCCTGGTCGCCACCGACTTTTCCATGGTCTCCCACAAGGCGCTCGCCTATGCGAAGGCGCTTACCCGCCGCTTCGGGTCCACACTGGAGGTCGTCAACGTCTTCGACCCAGCCAACGTCATCACCTACGAGGAGGCCATCATGGGCTTCCCCGCCGACTACCGCCAGCGCGCCGCCGCGGAAAATCTTGAAGCGCTCGAGTATGAGCTCTCCGCGGACGGCATCAAGGCGGAGGCAGTCACCGCAACCGGCCACCAGCCGACCAAAGAGATCCTCGCGCTGGCGAAGACTCACGCCGCCGGACTCATCGTCGCCGGCGCCCACGCCAAGTCCGGCCTCGAAAAAATGATCCTCGGATCCACCTCCGAGGAACTCATCCGCAGCGCGGAATGCCCCGTTCTCACCGTCGGCCCGCTGGCCCGCGACCCCAACGAAGACCCACTTGTCTTCCGCTCCATCCTCTACGCCACCGATCTCTCGCCGCAGGCAGCCAGGGCCGCCGTCTACGCCTTCTCCTTCGCCGAGGACAGCAACGCAAAGCTCCATTGCTGCTTCGTCGCGAAGAACCAGCCGGAAGACCCCGCGCAACGGGAGGCCGGCTGCGAGATCGCGATGAAGGCGCTGCAGAGCATGATCCCGGAGGACGTCTACGACTGGTGCGATCCAAAATGCGTCGTCGCCTCGGGCGACCCGGCGGAGGCCATCCTGAACCTCGCCGCCAGGGTCGACGCCGACCTCATCGTCGTCGGCTCCCGCCGGTCCAGCTTCTGGCTCAAGCACGTCGAGCGCGGCCTGACCCCGCGCCTGCTCGCCGAGGCCACCTGCCCTATCCTCTCCATCTCGTAGCTCGAGATCCGGGAGTTCCGCGTCTCGCTTCCGGGACGTGGAACTCCTTTGGAGAGAAGCCTCACTTCGAATCCCCCGGCAAAATGAACTGTGGAATATCTGTAATGACCGGCGCACCGCCGCCCGCCGGCCAATCGATCCGCCAGATGCGATCGAACTGCGTATCCGGCCACGGCGTATACGGCGGAGTCACGCCAAACTCCTTCGCGAACTGCGGCAGCACCCCGTGATGCCAGGCCACCAGCACCACCTTGCCCGCGTACTGCCCGCTCAGCAGCAGCCGGGCCAACGCCGGGTAATCCTCCTCCAGATACTCATGATTCACCGGCAGATTCAACGCCTGACCCAGTGGAGCGACCGTCTCATACGGTCGGTCGCTGTGCTTGCTGCGGTGCGTCGCGAAGATCGCATCCGGCTTCGGCAGCGCAACCCGCCCGCTCGCCGCCGGAGGGTTGAAGAGCAGCGGAATCAGCCCAGCACGCTTGAACCCAACCGGCGTCAGGTTGATATCCTCCTTGCCCGCCGGCTTCTCGGCATGGCGAATCAGATAGACGGTCGCCGGCGGTTTGCCCGCCTGGGCTACTCCGGCGCCGGTTCCAAGCCCCAGCAACACCGCCAGCAAAACTACTCCGAGAGACACTTTGCGCAACCAACGTTTGTCCATAGCTCCAGCATCACCCAAAAACTGTTCTGGTTTGTGAACACGCTGCAAATTCCATCGCCGCGGAAATTGACGACCAATTTGGTCCGCATTACACTTAAATTCGGACCGAAGATCTCCTACACCGCTTCGGCAAACTGCTTTACCGCAAGGCCAACCGCCGCTCCAGACCCCATCCGAGCGGCCCGAAAGTACGGGGATTCGCAATGTTGCAGGCATTCATTATCACGCTCCGCGAAGGTGTGGAAGCGTCCCTGATCGTGGGCATCGTCTTCGCCTACCTCACCAAGATCGGCCGCCAGGAGCTGAAAAAGACCGTCTTCTGGGCGCTCGCCGCAGCCATTGCAGCCTCCGTCGCCGGCGCCGTCGTACTCGCCCGCACCCAGTTCAACTCCGACATCTTCGAAGGCTGGGTCATGCTCGTCGCCGCCTTCTTCGTCGTCAGCATGATCTGGTTCATGCACAAGACCGCCCGCTCCATGAAGGGCGACATCGAATCGAAGGTCGCGAAATACACCGGCGGTGAGAAGGGCGTCAGCCAGATCGGCCTCTTCTTCTTCGTCTTCCTGCTCGTCCTGCGCGAAGGCGTCGAGACCGTTCTGATCCTATCGGCCGTCTCGCTGAACTCCTCCGAGATCCTCAGCTTCACCGGCACACTCCTCGGCGTCGCCGTCTCGGTCGTCTTCGGCGTGCTCTTCATCCGTGGCAGCGTCCGCATCAACCTGCAGCGCTTCTTCCGCGTCACGACCGTCATTCTCTACTTCGTCACCTTCCAGCTGGTCGTCAGCGGGCTGCATGAGCTATCCGAGAACGGCGTCCTGCCCAGCAGCACCGCCGAGATGCGCTATATCGGCCCCATCGTCCGCAACGATCTCTTCTTCTTCGTCACGATGCTCGCGCTCGCCGGCCTGATGATCCTGATGGAACAGCGCCGCCGCCAGCCGGTAGCCCTCGCCGCCGACGCCACCCCGGCAGACAAGCGCCGCGCCGAGTGGACCGCCCGCCGCGAGAAGATGTGGATGACCGCCGTCGTCTCGACCAGCTTCCTCTTCATCTTCCTCTCGACCGCCGAGTTCATCTACGCGAAATCGAGCACCGCCCTCAGCCCGACCTCGGCCGTCACCCTCGTCGGCCAGCAGGTCACCGTGCCCACGGCCGACATCAACGACGACAAGCTGCACCGCTACGGCGTCCACGTCGACGACGGCAAGGGCGGCTCCGTCGAGGTCCGCTTCCTGCTCTTCAAAAAGCCCGACGGCAACATCGTCTCGGTCGGCGACGCCTGCCAGATCTGCGGCCCGGTCGGCTTCTACATCGGCTCGCAGGGCATCACCTGCAAGATGTGCGCCAGCCCACTGAACGCCCAGAGCATGGGCACGCCCGGCGGCTGCAACCCCGTCCAGCTGAAGAGCACCAACGAGCACGGCCAGATCACCATCGCCGCCGCCGACCTTAAGACGCTAGTCCCGGTCTTCGAACGCTAATGCCATCACCCGCGACACGGTCCTGCTTAAGGGCACGGCTTCAGCCGTGCCGTAGAAGCCGTGGAGGTTTGCGGCTTCAGCCGCTGAGGTACGCTTTCATCTCCACAGGCAACGGTCGCCGCCCAGGCCCTCAGCGGCTCAAGCCGTGCGACTCGACCAGCGGTGTCGGCACGGCTAAAGCCGTGCCCTTAACTTTGCCGTTGCGCCTTTTTGTTTGTCA
Source organism: Granulicella rosea (assembly GCF_900188085.1). Taxonomy (GTDB): domain Bacteria; phylum Acidobacteriota; class Terriglobia; order Terriglobales; family Acidobacteriaceae; genus Edaphobacter; species Edaphobacter rosea. The sequence goes on along the minus strand of NZ_FZOU01000003.1, from coordinate 313,601 downwards.
TTCCCGCAGGGAATCTGCTGTTGCTTTTCAGGAGGCCGCATAAGATGTTCCTCCGCCTCCTCTACGAATCCTTCGCCCGCCAGCGCCGCCGCAAGCTCCTCGCCGGCCTTGCCATTCTGCTCGGCACCACCGCCGTCACCGCAATGCTCGCCCTCGCGACCACCATCGGCGACCGCATCCACCAGGAGCTGGCCGTCTACGGCGCCAACATCGTCGTCACCCCCAAAGCCGACCAGCTCGCCGTGAAGATTGGCGGAGTCGACATCAAGCCTGCCACCGGCGGCGCCTATCTGAAAGAGTCCGACCTCGCCAAGCTGAAGACGATCTTCTGGGCCAACAACATCACCGGCATCAGTCCGGAACTGCCAATTAAAGTCGATCTCTCCATCTACGGCGGTGCTACTGCGAACGACTTACTTGGAATTGGCCTATGGTTCGATCACCCATTGACAGGCGGCACGATGACTGGCGCGCCGCAACTGCATCCATGGTGGAAAATCGAGGGCTCGTGGCCAAAAGGCCCCGGTCAGTTGGTCGTAGGACGTGCGTTGGCAACCAAGTACAACATTCATGTCCCCATGAGGGCGGGACTAGCGATTCCGGGAGCACAGAACGGAATTGACGATGTGGTTATCTACGGCATTCTCGATTCTGGTGACGACTCCGAGAACAAAGTTTTCATGACATTGAATACCGCCCAAAATCTCAACGGAACTCCCGACGCTATCTCCCGCGTAGACATCTCCGCCCAAACCAAGCCAGAAGACGCCTTCGCCCGCCAGGACCCCGACACCCTCACCCCGGCCAAGCGCGAGATCTGGTACTGCCGCCCCTACGCCAACTCCATCGCGTACCAGATCCGCGAGGCCATCCCCGGCGCCGACGCCCAGCAAGTCCGCAAAGTCGAGCAATCCGAGGGGACAGTCCTCGAACGCATCTCTGGACTCATGTGGCTCATCAGCGCAGCCGCCTTGCTCGCCGCCGGATTCGCCGTCTCTGCCGCCATGGCCACCGCCGTCCTCGAACGCCGTGGTGAGATCGGCCTCATGCGCTCGCTCGGCGCCAGCCGCACCGCCATCGCGCTGCTCTTCTACGCCGAAAACGGACTCCTCGCCATCGTCGCCGGAGCCATCGGCTACCTCGCCGGATCGGCCCTGGCCTACACCCTCGGCGCACACATCTTCAGCGGTGTTTCGACCACCCACGCGCTAAACCCCGTCCTGCTCCCCATCGTCGTGGCCCTGGCGCTCATCGTCGCCATCGCCGGCAGCACGCCCAGCATCCGCGCGGCCCTCAAGCAGGACCCGAGCGCCATCCTCCGGGGGGACGCATGAAGCTCACCCTTGGCAGCATCATCCGCCGCTCGCTCATCCACCGGCGCTCGCGCAGCCTCTCGGCCCTCACCGCCATGACCGTTTCGGCCGGCGTCGCCACCGCGCTCCTCACCCTCTACGCCAGCCTCGACACCAAGCTCCACAAGGAGTTCCGCAGCTTCGGCGCAAACATCGTCGTCACCGCACCGGCCAACACCCCAAACCTCGCCGAGCAGGTAAAGAAAGCAGCCGGACCCGAAGCCCTCACCGCGCCCTTCGCCTACGCCGTCGCCACCACCGACCGGGGCACGCCTGTCGTCGTCGCCGGGGTCGACTTCCCCGCCGTCCGCGCCATCGATTCCACCTGGCAGGCCGACGCCTGGCCCACCGCGCCCAACGCCGCCCTCGTCGGCCAGAAGGCCGCGAACTTCATCGCCGACGAACGCACCCTCGCACTCACCTTCGCCGGGCAGAAGCAGACCTTCGCCAGCGCCGGACACTTGCGCACCGGCGGCGACGAGGACTCCCGCATCTATATCTCACAGGCAGATTTTGCGGGTTGGACCCACGCTTCCCCCACCGTCGTGGAAGTCCAGATTCCCGGCGGCGCCCCACAGGTCGAAGCCGCGCTCGGCCGTCTCCGCGCCCAGCTCCCAGGCCTTGAGGTCGAGCCCGTTCGCCAGCTCGTCGAGGGCGAGTCCCGCATCGTCGACAAGACCCACGCGCTCATGTTCGGCGCGGTCCTGCTCATCGCGCTCACCGTCGGCGTCTCGGTCCTCGCGACCCTCTCGGCCAGCGTGCTCGAACGCCGCCGCGACTTCGCCCTGATGAAGGCGCTCGGCGGCACCCAGCTCCAGATGATGGCGCTCTTCCTGCTTGAAACCGTACTGCTCGCCAGCGCCGGCGTCGCCACCGGCTGGCTGCTCGGCTCGGCCGCCGCATGGGCCATCAGCGAGACCAACTTCCATACCGCCACGCTGCCCCGTCCGCAGGTGCTGCCGCTGGTCCTGTTGCTCAACCTCGCCATCGCCGCCATGGCCGCGCTCCTCCCGGCGCGCGCCCTCAGCACGCTGGAACCCGCCTCGCTCCTGAAGGGCGAGTGAGAGAATAGAAGAGTCATGGCAGAAGTCGTCACCACCAGCCTCAACGAGAACCAGACCCGCGCCGAGTGCGCCGTCATCGCGCTCGAGCACGTCAGCCGCGAGTACACCGGCCGCGGCGCCTCCGTCCGCGCGCTCGACGACGCCACCTTCTCGATCGTCGCCGGGGAGTGGGTCGCGATCACCGGCCCCTCGGGCTCCGGCAAGTCAACGCTGGTCAACATGCTCGGGTGCCTCGACCGACCCACCGCCGGCACGCTGAAGATCGACGGCGCCGACCTCGCCGCCATGAGCCCCACAGAGCTCGACCGCTTCCGCGCCGACAAGATCGGCTTCATCTTCCAGCAGTTCCACCTGATCCCGTACCTCTCGGCGCTCGAAAACGTCATGCTGGCCCAGTACTTCCACTCCATGACGGACGAAAAAGAGGCCCGCGCCTCGCTCGAACGCGTGGGCATGGGCCACCGCGCGCAGCACCTGCCAAGCGAGCTCTCGGGCGGCGAACAGCAGCGCGTCTGCATCGCCCGCGCGCTGATCAACAACCCGCCGATCCTGCTTGCCGACGAACCCACGGGAAATCTGGACCAGGCCAATCAGAAGATCGTCGCCAACCTGCTCAAGGATCTGCACCAGACAGGCCACACCATCGTCATGGTCACGCACGACCCCGAGATGGCCGCGCTCGCGCAACGCAAGATCGCCCTGAGCCACGGCAAGGTCTTCTGCCACCCCATCGGCGGGCCAGTAGTGTCGCTAAGGCGCTAGACGACGCCCAGTCCGCAAGGATTGTCATCCTTCGTGCAGCGGAGGATCTGCTTCGGCTGTTGCACTGGCCTTTCTTATTTGTCATTCTCGAAGAGAATCTGCTTCCAACAGGCTTACGTGGAGTCCATGAAATCACGCCTGTTGATTTGATCTCGGGCATAATGTGGATGGAGGTAAGGCTATGACCATTACTCTCGACATTCTGCCGGAGATGGAGCAAAGACTTGCTCAACAGGCGGCAGTGCGCGGATTGGAAATCGACGCGTATGCTCTCAGCCTGCTTGAGGACGCGACACGCAAGGATGTCTCCTCCACTGTTTCACACCCCGAAACGAAGAGCTTTGTCGAGCTTTTCGCGCCGCTGAGGGGCCTCAATATCGATTTTGAAGCCGATCGAAAGAGCGACTTTGGCCGAGACATCGACCTGTGAAGCGCTTTCTCGTCGACACAAACATCCCCTCCGAACTTACACGTGAAAGGCCCGATCTGCGGATTGCAGACTTTCTCAATCGAACTCCTCAGGGGAACATACTCCTCAGCGTGATGACCATCGGAGAGATCTGCAAGGGCATCGACACACTCCCTGTAAGCCGCAAGCGAACGGAGCTGCAACAGTGGCTCGATGGTGACGTACGACATTGGTTCGCCGGTCGTATACTTCCGATCACAGAAGAGGTCGCAGAACGATGGGGCAGGCTGGCTGCCGACGCCAAACTTTCAGGAAGACCTCTGGCGCTCGTGGACGGTCTTATCGCCGCCACCGCGCTCGAACACGACCTGGTGCTGGTAACCCGCAACACAAGAGACTTCGCCAACCTTGGCGTCGATCTCCTCAATCCCTGGGAACTTTAAGCAGCCTACCGAACGCCCCACTTCAGCTTCGACCGCAGCACATTGAACAACCCATTCGGCCGCAGCCTCAGCAGCCGCACGCTATACTCCGACTTGCAGCAGTGGATCTGGTCGCCAAGCTGCAACTCCACCGCCTCCTGCCCGTCGACCGTCAGGAAGGTCTGGTTCGGCACGCCATCGATCTGCACGCTGATCGTCGACGCCGCCGGCACCACGATCGGCCGGATCGTCAACAGGTGCGGGCAAATCGGCGTCAGCATCATCGCATCCACGCTCGGCATCATGATCGGCCCGTTCGCCGCCAGATTGTAGGCAGTCGAGCCCGTCGGAGTCGAGACGATGATGCCGTCCGCGCGAAAGGTCGCCACAAACTGCTGGTCGATGTTGACCGTGTAGTCCGCCATGCGGGCGATCGTGCCCTTGGCGACGACCACGTCGTTCAGCGCGTCCCAGCAGCGGATCATCTCGCCGCCGCGAAACAGCTCCGCATGCATCATGAAACGCGCGTCGATATCGGCCGTTGCGTCCAGCCATGCCTCGAGCGTCGCATACAGGTCGCTGATCGGAATCTCCGTAAGGAAGCCCAGCGAGCCGAGGTTGACCGACAGGATCGGCATCTCCATGCGGGCGAACGCGCGCGAGGCCGACAGCAACGTGCCATCGCCCCCCAGCACGATGATCAGGTCCGGCGCGAAGGTCGCCATCTGCTTGCGATCCACGCCATGCGGCGAATGGATCGACGCCGCGCTCTCGCGATCCATCAAAGGCTCGCATCCATGGCCATCCAGCCAGGACAGCAGATCCGGCAGAAGCTGCGCCACTTCGGGCTTCTGCGGTTTGGAGATGATCGCAACCTTGGGCATCGTCTCTCCAGTGTAACGGCTTTCGGCCACAGACCCTATTCCCTAAGCCCTATTCCCCGCTTCTCCGAACTTCACATACAGCAGATACTCGTGATTGCCTTCCATCCCCTTGATCGGCGAATCGATCAGTTCCAGCTCCGTGCCTCCCAGATCGAGCGCCGCATGGCAGACCCGGTCGATCGCCATCTGCCGCGCCGCCTGATCCCGCACGATGCCGCCCTTGCCGACGTTCTCCTTGCCCGCCTCGAACTGCGGCTTGATCAGAATCACCGCGCCGCCACGCCAGATCTCGTCCTCCGCGGCCAGCGCCTTCAGCACGGAGGGCAGCACCAGCGTCGCCGAGATGAACGAGACATCCATGGCAAGGAACCTGATCGCCGGCTCGATCACCAGATCGCCCGCGCCCAGCAGCCGCGCGTTGCAGCGTTCGCGCAGCGTCACCCGCGCATCCTGTCGCAGCTTCTCCGCCATCTGGCCGTAGCCCGTATCCACGCCCAGCACCTGCGCCGCGCCCGCCTGCAGCATGCAGTCGATGAACCCGCCCGTCGACGTCCCCACATCCAGACACGACAGCCCCGCCACATCGATCTTCCAGTGCGCCAGCGCCTTTTCGAGCTTCAGCCCGCCGCGGCTGACGTACTTCAGATCCTCGCCCAGCATCCGGACATTGGCCTCTTCCGAGACCGGCGTCCCCGGCTTTTCGACCTTTTGCTCTTCCACCAGCACGCGCCCAGCCAGAATCAGCGCCTGCGCCCGCTCCCGCGACGCCGCCAGCCCCAGGTCGACCATCAACTTATCCAAACGAATCTTCACGCATTTCCTCGCAAGACTCATCTTCGCAGATACGACCCCATCAACGCGCGGCGCCATGTGGATCGAGAGGACTACCGTATCCGCATGCATCTCCGGTAAAGTGGGTAACATCGTGTAATCTTCGAGTCGGCGTCTGCCCGTAAATTTGGAAGAGTTGCCTGATGTATAAAGTGTTTACTCCGAACGGCAATCTGCTTTCACCATAGGTGCGTTTTATGTATAGAGAGACGGGAATGCTGAACACGCCGCCGGCGTCGCCACAAGACGACGCCACGTTGCTGGCGCTGGTCCAGCGAGGTGACGAGCAGGCGATGGCCTCGCTGTTCGATCGCTACTCCAAGGTGGTTTACTCCGTGGCGTTGCGCGTGCTGCGCGATCCGGCATCGGCGGAGGACGTTTTACAGGAGATTTTCATGCAGATCTGGCGCAATCCGGAGAGCTTCATCGCAACACGCGGCAGCCTGGGCGGCTGGCTCGCGGTTGTGTCCCGGAATCGTTCGATCGACGCCCTGCGCCGCAAACGGCCGTCGGATTCGATCGACGATGTCGCCCTCGCCGCGCCCTGCAACCTCGCCGACGAGGCCGAGCGCAATATCATGATCGAGCGCGCCAGAACCCACATCACCGTACTGCCCCCCGAACAGCGCAAGACGCTTGAGATGGCCTTTTTCGACGGACTCACGCACTCCGAAATCGCAGAGATGACCGGCGACCCATTGGGAACAGTAAAAACAAGAATCCGCAGCGCCTTGCTGACTCTGAGAAAGGCCTTCCAATCATGATCCCGGTCAAACATATCGATCCAGAAGATCTGCCGCTTTACGCGATGCAACTGCTCTCCCCGGAGGAGACCGCGGAGATCACGCTGCACCTGCAGCACAGCGCCGAGGCGCGCCGCGTACTCGCCGAGATTCAGGGCGACCTCGCCGCGCTCGCGCACACTGCCGAGATGCACTCGCCGCCGGCGCTTGCACGCCAGCGTCTGATGAAGCACGTCGCACGCGAGAAGAAGCCGGTGCCGATCGACCGCTTCGCGCCCGTGGCCACCTACGCGCCGCGCGAATCCACCCTGCTCGACGATGAGCCGGTCAAGAAGTCCGCTGCCGCCCGCGTGCTGCCCTGGGTGGGCTGGGCCGTCGCCGCCGGTCTGGCGGTCGAGGCCAGCAGCCTCTACCAGCAGCGCCAGAGCCTGCGCACCACCGTCACCTCGCAGAGCACGCAGCTTGCAAAGCTCTCCACCGACGCCGAGCTCTCGAAGAACGTCCTCGAAGCCATCCAGGATCCGTCCGCGGTGCGCTTCTCGCTCACGGCAACCGGAGCCAAGGCGCCGCCGGAGGGACGCGCCGCGTACCTCGCCGACAAGGGCTCGCTGGTCTTCATCGCCAGCAACCTGGAGCCGTTGGAGCCGTACAAGACCTACGAGCTGTGGCTGGTTCCGGCCGACAACCACGACCCCATCCCGGCGGGCATCTTCAAGCCCGACATCCACGGCAGCGCCACGGTCGTCTTGCCCACGCTGCCGAAGGGCGTCCAGGCCAAGGCCTTTGCCGTCAGCATCGAGCAGGATGGCGGAACCAGCGCGCCGACCAAGGGCGCTGTGGTTCTGCAGGGTTTGGCGACCTAAAGACAGCGAACAGGGCCTGGGGAGCAATCTCCGCCCTGTTCCCTGCAACTTCAAACAGGCAAGGGCCCGGCGATCATCTCGCCGGGCCCTTGCTTTTCCCGTTTCCGTGCCTTTACTGGGCTGTCACCCGAACCATCACACCCGTCCCGCCGAGCGGCAGATGCGTCTTCACCGTATCGGTATCGGTTTCGATGATCGTCAGGTCGGTCGAGTTCCCGGCCGTCACGTAGACCTTGCCCGTAGGGGTGCCGGTCGTGGCCGCAAGGAAGTTCGGATTGCCGTGAACCAGCAGGTCCGTCGCCGTCACCGTGCTCGCGTTCGAGGCCGGAATCGTCACCGTGACCGTATTCGAATCGAGGTTGATGACGCTGACCGAGCCCTGAATGCCGGCAGCCGCGTTGCCCTGGTTGCAGACGAACGCCTGCGTTCCATCCTGCAGCACCGCGATCACCGACGGATTGATCCCCACCGGCACCGTCGCCAACACCGTGCCGAAGCCGTTCGCGTCGATCGGATTGGTCACGTCGCAGTTCGGGTTCGTCACCAGCGTCGTCTGCGAGCAGAGCGGCACGCTGATGATGCTCACCGAGCCGGCCGTCGTGCCGTTGCCCGCGTTCAGCACCAGCATCTCCGACCGTGTCGGGGCAAAGTCCGCCCAGACCGGCGCCGTGCCCACCGGAATCGTGCTGCCCGCAACGCCCAGGCTATTGGGGAACGAGTCGAGCTGGTTGGTCTGCGCATTGATGACCGACACCGTGTTCGATCCCTTGTTCAGAATGAACGCCCGCCGCGCATCCGCGCTCATGACGCCGTATACCGGCTGCGACCCGACCGTGATCGAGTTCGTCGCCGTATTCGTGCTCGTGTCGATGGCGGTCGCCGTACCCGCCGGGTAGACGCCGCCGGTCGCCGTGCCCTGGCTCAGCGCGTACACACGCGGGGCCGAGGCGATGCCCACGGTATAGACCGTGCCGGCGCCGGTCGAGATCTCCTGCCGCAGCGCCGGTGGCGAACCGGTCATCTGCGCAATCGAGTTCCGTCCGCTCTGCGCGACGTAGTCGTAGGTGCCCTCCGGAAAGATGCTGACCGGCGCCGCGCCCGAGAGCAGCGTCGACTGCAGCACATTGCGCGTCTGCAGGCTGGTCGAGATGCTGAAGCTGTTCAGCGTGCCGTCCGCATGCAGCGTGAAGCCGGTAACGCCGCCCGAATCGAGCGCCAGGTACTGCGGATTCGCCGCGATGTTGGGCGTGACCATGATCGTGTCGCCCGAAAAATCGACGAGCGTCACCTGGCCGGGGGTCGTCGAACCCGGGTTCGAGATCGCCACCGCGTACTTGGTCGGCTGCGCCGCCGGACCCACCGGATTGATCGCGCTGACCACCGGACGGTAGTTATTTCCACAGCCGACGGCGGCCAGAGCCACCGCCGAAAGGGCCAAACCTGCAATCTGTCGACGAATCCGCCCGGATGTAACGGTGGACCGCGTGGCCGCGCCTTCTACGTGCATATCTACTCGAATCAAAACTGCTCCCACGGACGTGCCGATGTTGGCTATGCTCAAGTCACGATTCTAAATCAATGCGGACAGGGACGGACGTTGGACTCTCAAATGACACAGGACGTAAGCCCAATCCCCGAAGCCAGACCGTGGAAAAAAGCGATCCCCGAGGCAAGAGACCGGCTCCAGTCGAAGATTCTGGTGTGGATCGCCGTGCCAGTGTTGTGCTGGCTGGCGTTTGAGACCAGAACGGAATCGTTCGCCGATCACCGGACGGTGGCCTATCTGGAACAAGTCTTTGCAGTCAGCATCTTTTTTGCGCTGGCTACGTGGCGCATGCGAGCTGCCACTTGGTTTGCCGCCTTCACCGGGGCCGTAATTTGCTTTCTGATCACGCTCTACACCGGCCCGCTGGTGGGACTTTTCATGCATGGCGGGGGCTCCATCTTCCACTCCTGCCTCACCCCACTTATCTTTCTCTTCCTGCTCACGTTCTCCGCAACACGCTTCCGGCGCGAGCGAAAATCCGAAGCCAGTTCTGCGGAACACCGCAGAGGCCGGACGACCGCGCAGATTGTGGCAAACCTTGGCGTAGCTGGAGCCTTGAGCTCTTACTGGGGTTTCTTCGGAGTCTCTCTCGTTATGGGTTACGGGGGAACCATCACAGGCTCGTTGCACTCCGTTTTAGATGGGATGGTGATTTACAACCTGCCGGTCCTCGCTGCCCTCGCTGAGGCCACCGCCGATACGGTCTCTTCCGAGATCGGACAAGCCTTCGGCGGAAAAACCTACCTGCTAGCAAGTTTTCGCCAAGTGCCTCCGGGAACCGATGGCGCGGTCAGCCTGATCGGGACGACCGCCGGAATCATGGCCGCAGCCATCGTAGCCTATGTAGGAATTCCGGCTTCCGGTCTAGATCTCTCCAGTTGCACATTGGTGTTTGCTTCGGGCGTCCTGGGCCTGCTCTTCGACAGCGTCCTGGGAGCCACAGTCGAACGCAAGGGCTGGCTGGGAAATGATCTGGTGAACTTCACCTCAACCGCGTTCGCCGCCCTTGTCAGCATGATTGGCATCCGGCTATTCGACGGACTGATGCGGTAGGACAAAGCCCGGGTGCCCCAATTTTTCGGCTTTATCGAAAGGGTGGGACGTAAGACGCTCGAACTCCGGGCTTTTGACTTCCCACCCTTCGCAAAGGCGCGAAGGATGGGGCACCCGGGCTGCCGTGGTTGAGCGCGCGAAAGACGGAAGCAGATTCCCTGCGGGAATGACAAACAAAAAAACAAAGCTTTAGCTGTAAGCTGAAACGCTTAGAGCTTACAGCTCTCGAATTAGCCTTTTGCCAAACTCAATCCGCCTTACCCTCAAGCCACCGATGCAAAAAGCTGGCATTCAACCCCAGCGCCAGTGACGTGTAGCTCAGCACCTCGTGCATGTACCGCATGAACAGGTCGTACGAGCCGATGTGGCCCAGCGGCGGTCGGGGCGAGGTGTAGACGTCCAGCCCGGCGTCCTCGCACAGCCGCTTGATGCGGAAAAGATGGGTGCCGTCGCTGACCACCACGATGTGCTGGAAGTGGTTCTCGCGCGCGATCTCGGCGAGGCGGTTGACCTGCTGCTCCGTATCGACCGACCGCGTCTCCGCGATGATCTTGTCGAAGGGCACGCCGTTCGCCAGCAGGTAGTCGCGCCCCACCGCGCCCTCCGTGTTGCCGGAGTCCTTGTCGCTGCCGCCGCCGAGCGTGACGATCACCGGCGCGATCTGCCGCTTATACAGCGTCACCACGTGGTCCAGTCGCGCATGCAGCACCGGCGACGGATGCCCGAGATACTCCGCCGCGCCGAAGACCGCGATCGCATCCGCCGGCTGCGCCTGCTCCTGATCGGCCACGGCGTTGATCTCGTGGACGACCCACAACGTCCAGACCAGCGCGACCAGCAGCACCAGCCCCAGCAGCCGCCGCAGGAACGCGCCGCCGCGTCCTGGCGCGCGCGCCGGCACAGAGCTTCGCGAATTGGCAGTCGAAGATGCCATGAGTGTCTTTGAAAAAAGCCGCGAGATTCCCCTATCTTATCGGGGATTCGACGGTCTGCAATAGGATGCGCAAACGTTCCCGCTGGAGGCAGAGCCTTTAGCGCGGGGAGACAAAGCCTTCAGCGGGAGAGACAAAGCGCGATCTCGTGCGTCGGAATCGCGCCCTCGCGCAGAATCATCCACGAGTTGCCGCCGCCCGACAGGTCGACGATCGTCGTCGGCACCGCGCGCGCCGTCGGACCGCCATCCACGATCAGCGGAATCTTCTCGCCAAGCTGCTCCCGCACGCAGTTCGCGTAGGTACACTCCGGCATCCCGTGCAGATTCGCCGAGGTCGCCGTGATCGGTAGCCCCAGCTTCTGGACGACCGCCCGCGCGATCTCCGCCTCCGGCACGCGCAGCGCGACGTTGCCGGTATTGGCGGTCACACGCAGCGGCAGCTTCGAGCCCGCCTTGACGATCAGCGTCAGCGGCCCCGGCCAGAAGCGTTCGGCCAGCCGGTCGAATGCCGTGTCCAGATTGCGCGCCAGCTCGTACGCATGCGCCACATCGCCGATCAGCAGCGACAGCGGCTTATGCCGCGCGCGGTTCTTCAGGTCGTAGATCCGGTCGACCGCCTGCAGGTTAACCGGGTCGACTGCAAGACCGTAGAAGGTGTCGGTCGGCAACGCCACGACGCTGCCTCCGTTCAGGCTCTTCACGACATAGTCGATCAAGGTCGGTTCCGGTTCGTCCGGATCGATACGCAGAATCTCTGCCGTCAAATGGCTCGCTCCCTCTTCCCAAACATCTTCGCACCTTAGCATAACCCCTGACTGCCCGGTCAAACCTGTAAACTGCAGCAAGATGCCAGCCCCGACCTACGTCATCACCAGCCGCGCCAATCCCTCCGTCAAGCAGCTCCGCGCCGCCTTCGCCGGACAGGCTCGCCTCTCGGGCGGCCTCGTCGCCATCGAAGGCGACCACCTCGTCCTGGAGGCGCTGCAGAGCGGCATGGTGCTCAAAACCGTCTTCATCAGCGAGCGCCGGCCTGTACCGGACGAAGTGCCGAAGTCGGTCGAAGTCCTCCGCCTCGCGAACGACGTCTTCCGCAGTTGCGTCGAGACGCAGTCGCCGCAGGGCATCGCCGCGCTGCTCGTACCGCCGGTCGGCAGTGTGGAAAAGATGCTCCGAAATACCCCGCTGATCCTGGTCGCCCAGGCATTACAAGACCCGGGAAATCTTGGCACGCTCGTCCGCTCGGCCGAAGCCTTCGGCGCGACCGGCGTCCTGACCACGCTGGGCGGCGTCAGCCCGTGGAACCAGAAGTGCATCCGCGCCTCCGCCGGCTCGGTCTTCCGCCTGCCGGTCGCACAGGCCGACGAAGCAGCCGTAGCGCTGCTGAAATCGCACAAGGTCCAGTTCCTCGCCGCAATGCCCACCAACGCCATCCCCATCGAGCAGGCCGACCTCAAGCTGCCCACCGCGCTGCTGATCGGCAACGAAGGCGCGGGTCTCGACGCCGAGTGGACCGCGCTCGCCGACCGGCGCATCACCATCCCGACGCCAGGCCGCGTCGAAAGCCTGAACGCCGCCGTCGCCGGGTCGCTGCTCCTCTACGAAGCATCCCGGCAAAGAGCTTCCAGGTAGGCCAAGGCTTCAGCCTTGGCATCCAAATTCTTGGCGGGAAAAGGGGCTTCAGCCCCTGGGGTATGCACTCTCAGACCGCCGCAAAAATATCGTACGATCCTTTTACTGTTTCCGTAGCTTGCGAAAAAAGAGCATACCCCAGGGGCTAAAGCCCGCATTGTTACCGACGTTGAGTGCCGAGGCTAAAGCCTCGGCCTAGAAGCAAAAACGGCAACCGCAGCATTCGTAAACATACTCCAGAACGCATGAGCCTCTTCGACACCGAGCACGCCCAACCCGCGAAGACCACCAAACAGACGCCACTCGCCGAGCGCATGCGCCCTCGCACGCTCGACGAATACACCGGGCAGGTGCACCTGCTCGGCTCCGGCAAGCCGCTGCGCATCGCCATCGAGCAGGACGACTCCGCCTCCATGATCTTCTGGGGTCCGCCCGGCGTCGGCAAGACCACCCTCGCCAAGATCATCGCGCAGGTCACCAGCGCGAGCTTCATTGAGTTCTCGGCCGTGCTCTCCGGCATCAAGGAGATCAAGCAGGTCATGATCGACGCCGAAAAGGCCGCCGGCTTCGGTTCGCGCACCATCCTCTTCGTCGACGAGATCCATCGCTTCAACAAGGCCCAGCAGGACGCCTTCCTGCCCTACGTCGAGCGCGGAACCATCCGGCTGATCGGCGCGACGACCGAAAATCCGTCCTTCGAGATCAACGCCGCGCTGCTCTCCCGCTGCCGCGTCTACACGCTGGTCGCGCTCACCGAAGACCAGATTATCGCCCTGCTGAACCGCGCCCTGACCGATCCGGAACGCGGCCTCGGCAAACTGGCGCTTGAGGCCGACGACGAAGCTCTCGCGCTGATCGCCAGCTACGCCAGCGGCGACGCACGCAACGCGCTGAATGCACTCGAAGTCGCCGCGAAGCTCGCGCAGGGACGCGGCGAAACCACCATCGCCAAGCCCGTCGCCGCCGAGGCCATGCAGCGGCGCATGCTGCTCTACGACAAGCAGGGCGAGCAGCACTACGACATCATCTCCGCGCTGCACAAGTCCGTGCGCAACTCCGATCCCGACGCGGCGCTCTATTGGTTGCTTCGCATGTTGGAAGCGGGAGAGGACCCCATGTATGTGGCGCGCCGTGTCGTCCGCATGGCGGTCGAGGACATCGGTTTGGCCGCGCCGGAGGCGTTGAACCTCTGCCTCTCCGCGCGCGACGCGATGCACTTCCTCGGCCAGCCGGAGGGCGGTCTCGCGCTCGGACAGGCGGTCGTCTACCTTGCGCTCGCGCCGAAGTCGAACGCCGTGTATACGGCCTACAACGCCGTTCAACAGGACATGCGCAACACCGTCGCCGAGCCCGTGCCGCTGCACCTGCGCAATGCGCCCACGAAGCTGATGAAGTCGCTCGACTACGGCAAGGAGTACCAGTACGCGCACGACGTGGAGGGCCGTGTCGCCGACATGGTCTGCCTGCCGCCCTCGCTCGCGAACCGCCGCTACTATCACCCCACGCAGGAGGGCCGCGAAAAGCTGCTCGCCCAGCGCATGGAGGAGATTGCGCGGATCAAGGCCTCGAAGCGGCAGGGCTAAGAATTTAGAAAGCCCCCAAGCCCTCCGACCCCTGAGTCCTGGCCCCAGGAGCCTGCTTCGCAGCCGTTTGGACGATCGCACGCGCGGGCGAGCCGCTCCGCCGCAGCCGGTACACGTAGAAGTGCTCATCCTCGACGTAGCCCCGGTCGAATTGCGCCAGCAGATCGGCCTCGACCTCTCCGTTCGCCAACGCGTCCGTCTCCTGCGCGCTCAAGGTGCGGTTCATCAGAAACAGCACCTCGGGCGCATCGAGCCGCCTCAGCCCTTCGATCACGCCCGCCGGCACATCCCGGTGCATCACCATCCAGTCGCGTCGTCCCGCGAAGGTCATCACGCGGTCGACGCACTGGCATTCGATCTGGTAGATCGGCCGTTGCAGCCGCTCGGGGACGCCGATCACATGCGTATCCGGCTCTCCCATCAGCGGCTCGTTCTCCAGATGATGCGCCACGATCCACTGCGCCGCGGCCTGGTCGTCGGTATACGGCCTCCCCCACTGGCGCGCCACCTCGTATCCACTCGAGATGACGATCAGCCCCAGCAGCACGTAGCTGGCGGCGGAGACCTGCTCGTGACGGTAACGCATCATCCACAACGCGACCAGGAACGCGATATACATCACGCCCACATGCCGGATGCCGGCTACGCCGCTGACCTGCGAAAACAGCACGCCGATCGCCAGGACGCTGCCGACCATCATTCCCAGGTGGCGCTGCCGGCGGAACATCAGGTACAGCAACACCAGCGCGATCGGTACGAAGAGCGAAGTCGGCCACACGGGATCGCCACCCCAGAAGCTCACCGGGTCCGACACCTGCGGAAACCACGCCACGCCCGCCCACTTCGCGAAGCCCTCGCCCAGGTGCTCGAGATCCCAGAACTGCGAGAATGCATGGCCGGTCGAGGTCCAGCTGATGTCCTTCGCCGGGCAAGCCGTAAACATCGCCAGCGCAATGCCAGCCGCATAGACCGCCGCCGCCGAGACATAACGACGCGCCTCAACCCGGCCCGCAGCCCGTTGCGCCCGGTAGCGTTCGACCCCATACTCCAGCAGCAGGCCCGATCCCAGAATGGCGCCGGTGATATCCACATTCGCGATCAGCGCGAGCCATAGCGTGTTCCGCACCATCCACTCCGGACGCCGCATGCGGAACCAGACATAGACCAGCGCGAACAGCAGCTCCAATCCGTACATCCGGCACATGACCGTGTATTGAAAGAAGACATAGTAGCCCATGAAGATCAGCGCCAGCTCGCGCAGCCGGAAGGGCGTCGTCAGCGCGAGCATGAGGTAGATCGCGGTGCCGATCACGCCCTGCACGACCTTCAACATCCACGGCTCGCGCGTGATGCGGCTGGCCGCGTAGCAAAGGGTGTACCAGAGCGCGGGATGCGCTTCGTAGTGGACGCGCCGCAGCAGCTCCGCGTAGCTCTGGCTGACGCACGCGATGCCCCACACATTGATCTCGTCCCGCCATAACTGATGGTGGACGAGCTGCACATAATACAGGCCCAGAAATGGAATCAGCAGCAAGACCCGCGCAGGCTTCGGCCAGCGTTCCAACAGAAAACCCATGAACTCCCCAGGACATCCGGCGATTGCGGTCGGCAGGCTTTCCGCCGCTACGATACCTTTCGATGTCTAACAGGTTGGTTGGGGCTGTATCGGGTTCGGTTTCAATTTGCGCGCGCTTTTCCTCCGGCGGGCAACGGCATCCGCCGCAACGCCTGCAGACGCAGGTGGACGCGAGCGCCAGGGGCGAGTCGCCGGAGCATGACCTATAGCCGATCCAATCGTCAGAGGGACTGTAACTATCACGACCGCAGGAGACCGGCCATTCGCACCTTGATTCTCTCGCTTGCCCTCTGCCCCGCCGGCTTGCTTGCCGCTCAAACTTCGTCCGCTAAACCGCAGGCTCCGAAGCCCGATCTCAGCGCGCATCCGGAGTGGCCGAAGGCAGATCCGGCCGACGTCGCAACCATCCAGAGCACCGTGCATGCGTTTTACAGCGCCATCTCCGCGCCGGCCGGAGGCAAGCTCGATCGGACCCGTCTGCGCTCCCTGTTCACTCCAGGCGGACGCATCGTGGTCGGCCTGGCCGCCCGCGGCTCCCGCCCCGCGGACGTGATCTACCTGACGCCGGAAGAGTACGCGGCGGGCTCCAACGCAGCGACCGCGCAGAAGGGCTTCTTCGACCGCAGCCCCGCCAACCAGATCGAACAGTTCGGCGTCATGGCGCACGTCTATTCGACCTACGAGTCGCGCAATCGCGAGGACGAGCCCAAGCCGATCGCGCGAGGCATCAAATCGTTCGAACTGCTCCACAGCGCAGGCCGCTGGTACATCGTGCAGATCTACTGGGACTGGGAGAGCCCCGAGAATCCGCTGCCGGAAAAGTACCTGCACAACAACGGCAAATAGCTATCTTTCCGCGTCATGGATGATGTCGTGTCGTGGTCCAGCTTCCAGGTAGGCCAAGGCTTCAGCGTCTTTGTTTCGAGGTAGGCCAAGGCTTCAGCCTTGGCACACGAACCCTGCAAAGAATGGGCTTCAGCCCCTGGGTAAGCCTTCCTCTCCATCGCGGCACTCTCATTCCATGCGCTCCGGGAGTGAAGCTCACTCTCCACGACCTGCCAAACCTCGCAGAATGTCGAGACGATTGGCGGGAGCATCGGATGACAGGAAGGCGAGGATCGTATCCGCCGTGCGCTTTGGACGTGTCAAGAATTCGACAGGCCACTCAGTCAGGCGCACGTCTTTTATGTGCTGATACTCCCCCGGCTCGTCCTCTGCCAGATACTCTAACTGCCGAATCAGCGCGACAGGCTCTTCCGCGCCTTCGATTCTCTTTGAGGCTGCAACTGCCTCAGCATAACTGGCATACGCATAGTAATAGTCATTGCCCTCATGTTCGTCTGGAGCACCACCTTTAGGATGGCACCATACTCGGTACTCTAAGACCTCATCCCAGACGTAGCCTCCCCCATTCCAGACGACCGCCGGGTATGACCCAACCAGACTCACGTCAATCGCGTCTGGATATGGCTGAGAGCTCATCTTCTACTTGCCCGCGTCCTTCTTGATCGCGTCGAGCACAATCGCCTTCGTCAGCACCTCGGGCAGCACATCCGGCGCGCCGGAACCAGCGGGATAGATCACGTACGTCGGTACTCCGCTGCGACCCACGGCCGCCAGCGCCTGCGTGATCGTCTCGTCGTACTTCGTCCAGTCGGCCTTCAGCAGCGTCACCTTGCGGTCGCGCAGATCCTTCTGGACCTCGTCCGACTTCAGCACCAGCCGCTCGTTCACCTGGCAGCTCAAGCACCATGCCGCCGTGAAGTCGATGAAGACCGGATGCCCGTCCTTGCGCGCCGCGTCCACCGCCGCCTGCGAGTACGGCGCCCACGTCAGCAAGCCATCCTTCGAAGCGGAGCTTCCGGCCTTCGTCGCCGATGGCCCCGCATCCGCCCGCTGCGAGAGCGGGATCGCCAGCCCGACCAGAATCAGCACGCCGGCCACGATGGCGCTCGACCACTTGCCCGGCCAGCGGCCCATCACCCAGCCCGCGATCGCCAACAACAGAAAGCAGGTCAGCAGCATCGCCAGGTGGTTGACGCTCTCGCCGGACTCGCCCGCGAAGAGCTGACCGTAGACCCACGCGAGCCAGATCACCGTACCGAAGAGCGGCACCGCCGTCGCCTGCTTCAGCGTCTCCATCCACGCTCCGGGACGCGGCAGAATACGCGTCCACGCGGGCTGCAGCGTCAGCAGCAGATACGGCAGGGCCAGCCCAAGACCGAGGGCGGTAAATACCGCAAAGGTCACGCCCGGCGGCTGCGCCAGCGCGAAGCCGATCGCCGCGCCCATCAGCGGAGCCGTGCAGGGCGTGGCGACAATCGTCGCCAGCACGCCGGTAAAGAAGCTGCCCGCGAACCCCTCCTTCTTCGCCAGTTCGCCGCCGACCGAGGTCATCGAAAGCCCCATGTCGAACTGTCCCGCCAGCGACAGCGCGAAGAAGAACAGCCCCGAAGCCAGCACCGCGATAAATACCGGCGACTGCAGTTGGAAGCCCCATCCGGCCTGACTGCCGCCCGCGCGCAGACCCAGCAGCACGCCGACGATCACCCAGAACGAAACCAGAATCCCCAGCGTGTAGACCAGTCCATGCGACCGCATGCGGCCGCGTTCCTCGCCCGACGACTGCACCAACGCCAGCCCCTTCAGAAACAGAACCGGAAAGACGCACGGCATCAGGTTCAGAATGATGCCGCCGACGAACGCAAGACCGATCGCGCCGATCCAGGTCACACCGTCCGCCCCGGCAGGTGCGCCGGGCTTGCTCGAAGAGATGGACATTCCGGCCGAAGGCGCAACCTCGCCTGCCGTCACCGGTCCATTCACCTCATACGAGAGCGTGTCCGAAAATTTGACCACGCCGTGCAGCGTCGCGGGCAGCGCCGTCAACTCCGGCGCGCGCTTCACGCGAATTCGCACGCCATCCTTAATACCCTCTCCCATCTGCGGGGCGGCGTTCGCGATGATATCCGGATCGATGGGATAAAACTCCGCATCCGTCTCGTCGTGGCCGGTCAGAAGGGTCAATACCAGATCGGTCTTGCCGCCCACGACCGAGAACTTCATCGCCGGCGTCATCGGCTTCGGAATCAACGAGATGGCCGTGCCAAGCGCGCCTGCCGCTTGCCCCGCGGGCGCGTTCGGCTGAACGTCGAGATCCAGCCCCAGGTGCGCCTTGCCGGGGATACACACCTGCGCGCAGACCAGCCAGCTTACCTTCGCATCCAGATGCACCTTGCCCGGCTTCACGTCCGGCGCAACCGAGATCGTCAACGGAAACGCCGCCGTCTCCTCATATCCGAAGTCCATCAGCGGCCCGAGCGGTAGCCGCGACGGCGCCGCGAACTGCATCGGGCCGGCGGTCACACCTGCCGGAAGCGTCCACACGATCTTCGGCGGCTCGCCCGAATCCCCGGCGTTGAGCCAGTAGACATGCCAGTGCTCTTCAAGCGCCAGCACCAATCCGACCTGCACCGTTCCGCCCGGCGAAACGGCGGGCGCCAGGGAAACCAGCTCCGCCGTCAGATGCTGCGCCTTCACCGGCCCGGGACCGCCATCGCCCACCGCCGCAAACTGCGCCCGCGCGATACCGGCAAGTAAAAACAGCACCGCAAAGAGGCGAAGAGACAGGCGATTTGGCGTACGTATCATATCCATCGATTGTAGGGGTTCGACGCGCGGCGCCCCAAGCCGGTTACAAAGTCCTTACAACCGGTGCGCATGCTCGACCATGATGCAGCGATCCATCACAACGCGGATGCCGCCCGCCTCGGCCTTTGCCGCGGCTTCGGCGTTGACGATGCCCTGCTGCAACCACAGGTCGGTCAACCCGAGCGTCAACATCTCATCCACGATGGCCGGAATCGCCGCCGGCAGGCGAAAGACGTTCACCACGGCGGGCTTCTCGGGCAATTCGCTCAGCGACGCATAGGACTTCTCGCCCAGTACGCTTTCGACCGCCGGATTCACCGGCAGAATGCGGTATCCATGCGCCTGCATGTAGGCCGACACGCGATAGCTCGCCTTGGCAGGATTGTCCGACAGCCCCACCACGGCAATCGTCTTCGCCGTCAGCATCGATTGGATCGTTCCCGACTCGTTCACGCTATCCCCTCTGCTATTTGTGCCAGCAACCCAGCAACCGCCGCAGCACGATCAGCTCGCCCAGATGATACGCATTGTGGTCGGCGATCAGCAGAGCCTCGCGCAGCAGGTTCTGTCCTTCGCCCCACATGAAGGGCTTGTAGAGATCGACGTTCGGCTTCGTCAGCAGCGCCTCGAACTTCGCGCGATCCGCCCGGATCTCCACGATCGCATGGTCCCATGCATGCGCCGACGGCGGCTCCGGAGACTTCGGCCAGTACGCGTCCGGCCAGGCATGATGCTGATATCCACCCGTCGGCGGGGCGCTGAAGTCCAGAATATCCCGCTGCGTGAACCGCATATGCTCGAGGATCTGCCACGCCGAATACGGCAGCTTATCGACCACGACCCCACGCAGCTCGACAGGAAAATCCTTCACCGCCGTCTCGAAGTCCGCGTGCGCCTGCCCGCCCTTCAGCAGCGCGATAAGCTGCTTCACCAAACCCGCATTTGCATCCGCCATCGGTCCGTTCTCCTCACCGATAGGATGCAGGCGGACAGACACCGGTTCACAAACAGGAGCTACAGATCGTCCGCGTCGTCCACCGGCGCCGGCATATGGCCCTCGCGCCGCATCTTCAGATAGCCGCGGATAAACGGCTCCAGCGCGCCATCCAACACCTTGTCCACATCGCCGACTTCCACGCGCGTGCGCAGATCCTTCGCCATACGATACGGCTGCAGTACATAACTGCGAATCTGCGAGCCGAAGCCGATGTCCAGCTTCGAGTCCTCGATTTTGCGCGTCACGGCCTTCTTCTTGTCCAGCTCATACTCGTACAGCTTGGAGCGCATCATCTTCATGGCGCGCTCCTTGTTCTTGTGCTGCGAGCGCTCGTTCTGGCAGCCGGTCACCAGGCCCGTCGGGATGTGCGTAATGCGTACGGCGGAGTCGGTCGTATTCACATGCTGTCCGCCCTTGCCACCCGAGCGGTAGGTATCGATGCGCAGGTCTTCGGTCTTGATGTCGATCACGATCGTGTCGTCGATCTCGGGCGAGACGAAGGCGCTGGCGAAGCTGGTATGCCGCCGCTTGGCCGAATCGAAGGGCGAGATACGCACAAGGCGATGCACGCCCGTCTCCCCGCTCAGCAGGCCGAAGGCGTAGTCGCCCGTGATGGTGAACGTGGCCGACTTGATGCCCGCCTCGTCGCCATCCTGAATCTCGTTGATCTCGGTCTTGAAGCCTTCGCGCTCGGCCCAGCGCAGGTACATGCGCATCAGCATCTCGGCCCAGTCCTGGCTCTCCGTGCCGCCGGCGCCGGGGTGGACGGTGACGATGGCGTTCAGCGGATCGGTCTCCTCCGAGAGCATCGTCTTCGACTCCAGCTTTTCGACGAAGTCGCGCAGCGCAGGAATCTCGCGTTCGAGCTCGGTCGCCATCTCCACTTCGCTCGCAGGATCTTCCTTCGCGAGGTCGAAGTAGGCCTGGATATCGTCGGCCCGGCGTTCGATCTCGCGGTCGTCCGCGAGCAGCGTCTCCAGCCGCTTGCGTTCGCGCATCAACGGCTGCGAACGCGCGGCGTCGGCCCACACGGCGGGGTCGGCGATCTTCTCTTCAATGCTTGCCAGTTCACGCTTCAGGCGGGACGAGTCAAAGATACTCCCGCAGATCGCGCACTTTGTCGCGGACCGGGGAGTAGGCGTATTCAAGATCGGTAATCATAGAGTTCGATTCTAGCCCATTCCGGAAGACAGTTCCTCATTCCCTGTTCCGTGCCTCTGGACTCCCGGCTAAGCCCGTTCAGATATGGGAGTTATACTGCCCTCAGCGTTACGAGGCGCACGTCGATGCCAGATGCGGATGTCCTGTTGAAACCGAGCGAAGCGGCCGCCGCCCTGGGCGTCAGCTACCCCACGCTAAAGCAGTGGATACTCGCCGGAACGCTGAAGACCATCAAGACCCCGGGCGGTCACCATCGCATCGCGCAGAGCGACCTGAAGCCCTTTCTAAAAGCAGCGCCAGGCGAAGGCAGCAGGTCCTCCCGCGAGCGTTTCCGCAACGTCAGCGGACGCAATCAATTAGTGGGCACCATTATCGAGGTGAAGATCAGCGGCCTGCTGGCGCAGGTCGTGCTGGAGATAGGCGACCAGCGCATCACCTCCATCATCACCTCCGACGCAGCCCGCGAGATGCAGCTCCGCAAAGGCCAGACCGCAGCCGCGTTGATGAAGGCGACCGAGGTCATGATCGTCCGAGCCTGACTCCCCCACGCTGTCATCCTGAGCGCAGCGAAGGACCTGCGTTTGTACTTGCCAATCCTCTTGTTTGTCATCCTCGAAGAGCATCTGCTTCTACCTTTGTCTGAGTAAGTCGAGCCCATCCGAGCCCCGCGAGCGTAACGCACAGACAAACCCACGCAAACCAATCTCCGTGGCGCGTATAGAAAGTAACTCTCGACTTATACTCGAACGGCATCGCATATGCCCCACGCACATGCCGCGGAGCCTCCAACATAGTACGCCCGAAAGGATCGATCGTTGTCGTCACCCCGGTATTCGTATCCCGAATTACCCAACGACGATTCTCGATTGCCCTCATTCGAGCCATATTCAGATGCTGCCACGGAGCACCGGTATCCCCATACCATCCATCGTCGGAGATATTGACCAATACCTCGGCGCCATTCTTCACAAACTCCCGCACCTCATCCCCGAAGATCGACTCATAGCAGATGAAAACACCATAAACATGGCCCCCGGCGTGAAAGAGATCGCGCCGTGAACCGGGGTCCATATTGCCTACGCCCGCAGTCAATTTACCGGCAAAGAAGAATAACTCCTTGAACGGCACATACTCCCCCCACGGCACCAGATGAATCTTGTCGTACCGCCCCTGAAAGCCGCCGTCAGGAGCAATCAAAGCCGCCGAGTCGTACAGCTTGTACCCGCGCTGGACCCCGGGATCGCGATCCACGCCAAGGCTGCCTGCAATCACCGGCGCCCTTGTGGCGCGCGCCACATCGCCCAAGATGCCGCGAAAGCGTTCGTCGGAAGTAAGAAAATCCGCTGGCGCTTCTGGCCAGACGACTAAGGCAGGTGCAGGAGCAGGCTCGGCCTGTTGCCATGCCGCAAAGCCATCGGCGGTCGCCGCTGGAGACCAGAGCGGATGCTCGCTCAACCGGGAAAATTCGCGATACTTCTCCTCCATGGTCAATGGCGCGGCTTCCTTACCCACCGCTCCAACTTCCAGATTCTCTTGCAACAGAACAGCCGTCGAAAATTGATGCTTATTCAGCAATGGCATATCGAGCGGCGGCAAAACTGTCAGCCCGCCAGCCACGAGAACGAACACCGCCGCCAAAGACAGGCGAAGCCGGGTTCTCTGGAAAAATACGGAGGCGACCGATGCATTCACCCCAGCCACGACAAAGCTGACGGCCATCACCCCAGCGAAAGGAGCCAAATGCGACGGCAATGCATTGTCCACCTGCGAGTTCCCCAGCAGATCCCACGGAAACCCCGTGATCCTCGCCCTGGCCAGCTCCACCGCGACCCAGCAGAACGGCGCCAGCGCCAGCGCCCAGCCCGTCCCAAGCCGCCGCAGCCCGGCCATCAGCGCGCCGAACAGCGCATGATAGAGACCCAGGTACATCGCAAACAGCAGCAGAATCACCGCAGCCACCGGCTTCGGCAGACCGCCGTAGAGATACATCGTCTGATAAATCCACCAGCAGTTGCCGATATACCAGACAATGCCGCAGGCATACCCAACCGCCGCGCCCTGCTTCACGGTGAGCGCCTGGCCCTCTGCGTTCGTGTCCAAAAGTGCAAGCAGCAGAAAAACAGGCCCCGCCCAGGCCAGCACAGGCCACCCTTGTATCTGCTGGGTGAGCGGAAACGCCAGCACCTGCAGAACGCCCGAAACCACCGCCAGAAGCCAAAGTCGCACAGGAATTTGTCGCATCGCAACGAAGTCTAACATTGCCAACTGCATCCAATCATTCGCGCCGGCGCCGGAACATTCACGCACACGCTGCAATATCGGGAGTTACAATAAAAATATGGATTCGCTGCTACACGTCATCGCATCGGCCGTCGTGCCCCTCTTCTTCCTCGGAATGGCCGGCAGCGCTATCGTCATCGTGGTGAGCTTCGCGGAAGACATGAAGGAGCTATTCGGAGACGAAGACTAGGCCAGCACAACCGGCCGCTCCGCCCGCCCGCACCGACCCAACCATGGCATCTAAATCAACCATCCCACTTCCCGCCACTCCTGCCGCCCAGACACGCGTCCGCCTCGTCATTGCATCTTCCGTGATGCTGACCTTCATCTCCTTCTGGCGCGCTGCGGCTATTGTTCTCAATGATTTAGGATCATCGGCCTTCTACGCCGGCGGCATCGCGGAGGAGGCCGTCGGCAAGTCCGCGCCCTGGTTCATCCTCGGCGTGATGCTGTTTTCCTTCGCCGTGCGCGCCGTCTACGTCGAATCCTGCTCGATGTTCACCCGCGGCGGAGTCTACCGCATCGTCAAAGAGGCGCTCGGCGGAACCTTCGCCAAGCTCAGCGTCTCGGCGCTGATGTTCGACTACATCCTCACCGGACCGATCTCCGGCGTCTCCGCCGGACAGTACATCATCGGTCTCTTCAACGAACTGCTCCGCCTCGGCAGCAGTCAGCACTGGCTGCACGGCGCCTTCACCCACGCCTCCGGGGCGGCCCGCCAGTTCCCCGTCGACGGCGCATCCGCCGTCATCGCGGTCATCGTCACCGTGTACTTCTGGTGGCAGAACATCAAGGGCATCGAGGAATCGAGCGATAAGGCCCTGAAGGTCATGAAGATCACGACCGTCATGGTCGTTTTGCTGCTCGGCTGGGGCATCTTCTCGGCCATCCACCTCGGCGCGCACCTGCCGCCCTGGCCCACCCCGGCCAACCTGCACTTCAGCAAAGACGCCCAGGGCTTCCTCTTCCATACCGGCTTCATGCGCACCGTCGGCCTCTTCGGCGTGCTGATGGCCTTCGGCCACTCGGTGCTCGCCATGAGCGGCGAAGAATCGCTCGCGCAGGTCAATCGCGAGATTCGCCACCCCAAGCTCAAGAACCTCAAGCGCGCCGCGATCGTCATCGCCATCTACAGCACCATCTTCACCGGCCTGGGCTCGCTGCTGGCCGTCATGCTCATTCCGGACGCCGTCCGCGTGCCCGTCTACCGCGACAACCTCATCGCCGGCATGGCCATGTACATGGTCGGGCCCATGGCGATGCGCATCGCCTTCCGCGTCTTCGTCGTCATCGTCGGCTTCCTCATCCTGGGCGGCGCGGTCAATACCGCCATCGTCGGCTCGACCGGCGTGCTGATGCGCGTGGCGGAAGACGGCGTCCTCACCGACTGGTTCCGCAAGCCACAGCATAAGTTCGGCACCAGCTATCGCATCGTCAACTTAGTCGCGGGTCTGCAGTTATTCACCATCATCGTCACCCGCGGCGACGTCATCATGCTGGGCGAGGCCTATGCCTTCGGCGTCATCTGGAGCTTCACCTTCAACTGCCTCGCCATGCTTGTCCTCCGCTGGAAGTACAAGGGCGAGCGAGGCTGGAAGGTGCCGCTGAACCTGAAGATCGGCAAGACCGAGCTACCCCTCGGACTTATCTCCGTCTTCCTGGTCCTGCTCACCACGGCCATCGTCAACTTATTCACCAAGTCGGTTGCAACCGTAAGTGGCGTACTCTTCGCCGCTACGTTCTTCGTCATATTTTCGCTTTCCGAGCGCGATAACAAGCGTCGCCACGATATGACCAAGCGCCAGATGAAAGAGCACTTCCAGCTCGAGCATCAGGACACGGTCGGTCGCGAGGCGCTCGACATTCGTCCCGGCTCGGTCATCGTCACCATGCGCGATTCGACCGCGCCGATCGCGCTGAAGTGGGCGCTGACCCATACCAATACGGTCGAGCAGGACTTAGTCGTACTTGCCGCGCGCATGACCGGCGCCGGCGGACCGGACTATCTCGAAGCCACCGAGCAGCTCTTCAGCGAGCACGAGCAGATGCTCTTCACGAAGGCTGTCTCGGTCGCCGAAAGCTTCGGCAAGCATATCTCGCTGCTGGTCGTACCCGCGGGCGATATCTTCGCCGCCCTGGCGCAGACGGCTAACTCGCTCGACTGCGCGGCGGTCGTCTCCGGCCAGTCCACCAAGCTCACCGCGCACGAACAGGCTTACCACGTCGGACAAGCGTGGGAGGCGCTGCCCGAACCCAAACGGCAGTTCACCTTCTATGTCGTCAAGCCCGATGGCGAGGCGCTCAGCTATCACATCGGACCGCATGCTCCCACCATCAATCCCGACGAGGTGCAACTCGTACACCGGCTCTGGCTCAACCTGCGCCGCATGCCGCAGATGCACGACTTACATCACAGCGACATTATCACCTACGCCCTCACCAACATGGCGAAGGAGTTCGCGGACAACCAGCAGCACACGTTGAATGGCCTGAAGGAGTGCATGCAGAAGCCCGCCTCCAAGCCTCATCTCGGCTCTTCGCGTTACGACTCGGTCGAAGATGCAGGACCGGGTTACTCTCTGTCGAAGCCGGCCGTGGATCCAACGAAGGAGACAAAGGTACTCACCTAAATCAGTGATTTATACCTACTTTACTTTCACCTAAGCCAGGGCTACCGCCCTGGCTTTGTGCTGGGCAGATTTATTCCACGCCGCGATCGAGCGTGGAAAGCTCGTCTTACCTCGTCGCGGCAGATTATTTCCCACCCCAGGACGGATTACCTTTTGCTGGCGAGCAGCCCCAACTGCCTGTCATCCTGAGCGTAGCCGAAGGACCTGCTTTTGTTCTTGCTGTTGCTTGCCTTCCGCCTCTGACTCGAGCATGAACAGGCAACGACGAAAGCCTGAAGCAGATCCTTCACTTCGTTCAGGATGACAAGCATTGCGGGCTGCTGCTTGAGATCTAAAGGTAATCCGCTCTAAGTCCCAGGCTCAATTTGTCTGGCTTGAAAAAGATGGGGCAATCCTTCGTTCTCAATCGCTATTTTGTATATAGAAAAGATATCTCCCATTTGCGCTGGGATATTCTTTGTCTGTATCTTGAAAGCTGTTGTATTGCCCGGCAGGTACGGTACAGAGCTCCCCACTGTTACCTAGCTTGGCTTGCACGGGAGGACATAGTGGAAGTCAGCAAAATCATCGCAGAACTCGATTCACAGATATCGAAGCTGCAGCAGGCGCGCGCGCTGCTTGCAGGCACAGAGGTCGTCGCTGCCGCCGACAAGCCGAGACGCGGCCGTCCCAAGGGCAGCAAGAACGCCACCACCAAAGTCCCGACCAAAGCCCCCGCGGTCGCGAAGAAGGCAAAGCGTGAACTGACCCCCGAAGGCCGCAAGGCGATCGCGGACGCAATGAAGCGCCGCTGGGCCGCACGACGCAGCGCAACCGCCAGCTAACTCACCGAATAAGGCAACAGGCAAAGAAGAACGGCGCGGGAGATCACTCTCCGGCGCCGTTCTTCTTTCTACACCTACTCGCATGCAATATTCACCGCGTCACCATCACCTCGCGCAGAGCGTCCTTCGCAAGGAAAAACCGGTAGCTCGCGTACTCCTTCAGCATCTGTTCGACCTGCCGGTTGGTGAAGGTCTGCAGCACCGTAAATCCTCCGACGCGCTGCATCGACACATCCTCGGTCTCGGTCAGGTGATAGCGGGTAAAGACCGTCTCGGGCCCATCGGGCTTCGAGTGGAAGTACGCCAGCATCTGCGCGCCCGGCGTCATCACCTCGAGCAGGCGCGCCAGCGTCGGCGCCACCAGCGGCTCCGGCAGATAGTCGAGCGCATCCCACAGCATCACCACATCGAAGACGCGACCCGAAAAGCTGAGGTTGTGGCTCAGGAAGCCGTCCACATCGTACTCGACGCCGTCGGCGCCCTCGCGGCGAAACTCCGCCGCCTCCGGCACGACGCTGGCCATGTAGATGCTATGCCCAAGCCCCGTGAGGAAGTTGATATTGCTCGAAGAGGTTGGACCAATGTCCAGCACACGCAGCCCGTCGGTCGACTTCAAATGCTTCAGCATCTGCGCCCAACCGCTGGAGTGGCGTGAACTGCGATCCTGCGCCGGGCGCGAGCTACCGCCGTCTTTCCTGCCGAAAAGACTCATGGCCCGTTCCCTACTGCGCCGCGTCGAGCTTGCCGCCGGTCAGCTCGACCCGTCCGCGAATGCTCGCACTCTCTTCCACCGACAGCCGCGCGGCGTGGATATCGCCGTTTACCACCGCGGTCTGGCGCAGCTCCATGCGGCCCGAGGCCATCACGTTCCCGTCCACCTGCCCGTATACGATCAGGTCGCGCACGGCGATATCGGCCTGGATCTTCGCATTCGGACCCACGGTCAGGCGTCCCTCCGCGAGATGGATCGTACCTTCGATCACCCCGTCCATGAACAGATCCTCGCTGCCCGAAAGCTCCCCACGAATCGTAACGGACTTCCCAATGACGGTCGAACCCTCTGCTGGCTTCATCGATCCTCTTTTCCCCGCGGCGTGCTCCGAAGAGTCGCCGCTCGTTGCCCTAACTCTACCCATCCACAACCATCGAGGCAAACCGTAAAACTTTCGCTGCGTCTGGCGCGTCGAATACCCTGAGCTTGATACTAAGGGGAAAGCGAGGGGCCGCGTGCGAGAAACCGGGAAAGAGCCAGTGACGTCCATGCGCCGCCACCCCCGCACCCCATTTCGTACGCTGGCCGGCCTGGTCCTGATGCTTGGTTCCGCGCTTCGCGCTCCGTCGCAGATGACACCCGAGGCCGCGCACGACCTGATCGCGCAAGCCGCGAAACATGAACTCGAAATCATCCAGTTCAACGGCGTCTTCGTCCGCTATCGCGTCCACATCGTCAACGGCCACGGCGACCAGTACCGCGACGTCATCGAATCGAAAGACGGCACCGTCGCGCGCCTCATCTTCAAGGAAGGCCGCCCGCTCACGCCCGAGGAGGATCAGGCCGAGCACGAGCGCCTGAAGGCCATGATCGACTCGCCCGCCGCCTTCGCCAAGCACGTGCGCGGCGACGTCACCGGCAAGAAGCTCGCGGTCGACCTGGTCAGTCTGATGCCGGACGCCATGACCTACACCTGGGTTCCCGGTCAGCCGCAGTTTCCCATGCCGGGCAGCTCCTCCGGTCAGGTCGTGCTGGACTTCGTCCCCAATCCCAGGTGGCATCCGCCGACCATGACCTCCGAAGCGCTCACCGGACTGCGCGGACGCGTCTGGATCGACCCGCAGAGCCACCGCATGCTGCGGCTCGACGCCGACATCTTCCAGGGCGTCAACTTCGGCTGGGGCATGCTCGCGCATATCTATCCCGGCGGACACGTCATCCTCGAACAGACCGATGTCGCCGCCGCGGGCAGCCCGAATCAGCGCTGGATCTTCTCGCACTTCATCCAGCACGTTACCGTCCGCGCCCTGATGGTCAAAACCGTGCGCGAGAACAGCGAGATCGCCGCCTCCGGCTTCCAGGTGATCCCGTCGATGCCCTACCCGGACGCCATCCGGCTACTGCTCGCAACGCCGCTGCCGGCGAAGCTCCAATGACCTGAGCGACCAGACATCTCTAGCCGATGAACGAACTTGTGCGCGCCGCTGCAATCAACGTCCGCCGCCGCACCGTGATCTTCTCGATCCGGTCGCGACGCACCTCGTAGCCGCTGCCCGGCGTCGTCGGCACGACGATCTCGCCCTCCGCGCTCACCGTCACCGCCGGCTCGATCACATCCTCCGCCCAGTAGCGCGCGGAGGCGGACACATCGCCCGGCAGCCGGAAGTTCGACAGCGACGACAGCGCCACATTGTGCGCGCGGCCGATTCCGGTCTCCAGCATGCCTCCGCACCACACCGGGATTCCACGTTCAGCCGTCGCATTATGGATCGCGATCGCCTCGGAGAAGCCGCCCACCCGCCCAACCTTGATGTTCACAATCCGGCACGACTCCATGTCGATTGCCGCCAGCGCATCGCGCCGGTTGCGAATCGACTCGTCCAGGCAGATGGCCGTCTTCAACCGCTTCTGCAACATGGAGTGGAAGTAAAAGTCGTCGTACCAGAGCGGCTGCTCGATCATCAGCAGGTTGAACCGGTCCCAGTCCACGATGTGGTCGAAGTCCTTCATCCGATAGGCCGAGTTGGCGTCGCAGCTCAACAGAATCTCCGGCCAGCGCTCGCGCACCTGCTCGAAGATCTTCGTATCCGT
This sequence comes from Granulicella rosea, assembly GCF_900188085.1. GTDB lineage: Bacteria > Acidobacteriota > Terriglobia > Terriglobales > Acidobacteriaceae > Edaphobacter > Edaphobacter rosea. Next base: position 283,604 of record NZ_FZOU01000003.1, on the reverse strand, counting down.
ACCCGGCTGGCACTTCAGCTTGATGCGCTGATAGCCCGCCGCCAGCTCCGTCTCGATCTTCTCCATCAGCAGTTCGGGCGAGTTCTGCATGCCGATCGAGACGCCGCAGGCGATCTTCTCCCGCGTGCCGCCCAGCAACTGCGCCAGCGGCACACCCTGCCGCTGCGACTCCAGATCCCACACCGCGTTCTCAAGCGCCGCCTTGGCCATTCGGTTGCCGCGCACCTGCTTGAAGACGTCAGGACAGCTTCCGCCACCCTTCAGCTCCGCTCCCAGCAGCTTCGGCGCAAGCTCATGCTCGGTGATCGTCCACGCGGTGTCGATCATCTCCTCGCTGAAGTAAGGGTGCTCGCCCGCGACGCACTCGCCCCACGCGGTCAGGCCGTCGCTTTCGATCTCGACCAGCAGGATGCGGCGTTGCGTGGTCAGACCAAAGCTCGTCCGAAACGGATGAGCCAGCGGCATGTTGATCTCTCGGAGATGAATGGCATCGATCTTGAACATCGTTCGTCCTTGCTTTCCTGTTTGTCATTCCCGCAGGGAATCTACTTTGCTTCGGTTTGCACCAAAACCGCTACAAATCCGTCCTGCCGATCAAAAATCGCCCATTCCGCTCGCCATCGAGAGCATAACCCACAACCGCCAGCCCGCGCACGAAAGAATCCTGCAAAGCCAACCGGTTCAACCGTTGCAGGTCGGCGGCCAGCCCTCTGTCGGCCTCGCTCTGCTTCCAGCGATAGACCGCGGCCGGCACCTCGATCGTCTCGATTGCGTCGATGGCCAGTGGAGCGCCGGCCAGCACGGCCTTCACGCGCGGCGAACGCAGCCACCACTCCGCGCACAGCCGGTCGGTCGGCAGGCCGCCCTGCAGCGGCGAACTCGAAGCCCCGTAAAAGTCCGGCTCGTACCGCCGCGCGATCGCGCCCAGCTTCGCGATGTTCAGGTACGCGTTCTTGATCTCCAACGGGTCGAAGGTCCACTCCATCAGGTCGAAGCCGCGCTCCAGTGCCACGTCGCGCTGCGCCAGCTTCAGCCGCCGTCCGATGCCCGCGTTGCGATACTCCGGCAGCACGGCCAGCATATGCGAGTGCAGATACGGCACGCCCTTGCGGAAGCCCGGCAGGCCCATCGCGAAGCCGATCATGACGTCGCCGTCGAACGCCCCCAGCACCATGCCGCCGATCTTGTGAGCCACCAGAAACATCTTCCGCGGAATGACGTCGCCGCCATCGTATCCCCAGGTGGCAAGCTGTAGCTCTACGCAGCGCTCGAAGGCGGGAAGCGTGTCGAGCACTTCGATTCGAATCTCTGGAGTATCTTGCATTTTGGCTGTCGTCCGCAAATCGTCTGTCATTCTGAGCGAAGCGAAGAATCTGCTTCCGTCTTTGTCTTCGCCTTGGCAACCACCCAAAGCGCCTCCAGTTCGGCCGCCGAAAGCTGTTCCAGCGCGGACGCTCCACCCGCCAAAGCTTCCATCGCGCCAAACCGCGCACGAAACTTCGCATTCGCGGCGCGCAGGGCGAACTCCGGATCGAGCTTCAGATGGCGTGAAAGATTGACCGCGGTAAACAGCAGGTCGCCCAGTTCGTCGAAGGCTCGCTCCGATGAACCGGGCGCAAGCTCCGCCTTCAGCTCGCCGATCTCTTCATCCAGCTTGTCGAATAGCCCCGACACATCCGGCCAGTCGAAGCCCACCTTCGCGGCCTTCGAGCCGATCTTCGCCGCCTCGATCATCGCCGGCATGGACCGTGGAACATCCTCCAGCAGGCCGCCGGAGACGCCTCGCGCGGCCTTCTCCTGCTTCTTGACCGCCTCCCAGTTGCGATTCACCTGGTCGGCGTTGTCGACCGTTCCGTCGGAGAAGATGTGCGGGTGGCGCCGGATCAGCTTCGCATTCAGGTTCGCCGCGACATCCTCGATGTTGAAGTAGCCTGCGTCCTGCGCCATCTGGGCGTAAAAAAGCACCTGCAGAAGCAGATCGCCAAGCTCGTCCTTCAGGTCCGGCCACGCGCGCCGCTCGATCGCGTCGAAGACCTCGTAGGTTTCTTCGAGCGTATGCCGCTTGATGGAGTCGAAGGTCTGCTCACGATCCCAGGGACACCCATCCGGCCCACGCAGCCGAGCCATCAATGCAACCGCTTCTTCCAACGCAGAGACCATACGTCCAGTTTATCCGGCCTATCGCCTTTACGCATTGGCCTTTCCTGTTTGTCATCCTCGAAGAGAATCTGCTTTTGCCTTTTTCGGTGTATTCTGACCAACAACATGCCCACCGAGCCCACATCCGCCACGAGAACCCGCTGGAAGCTGCTGCTGATCCTGCCCTACCTCGGCCTGTGCTTCCCCGCGCTCTACGCCCGCAATACGCCCGTGCTCATGGGCTTTCCGTTCTTCTACTGGTACCAGTTTGCATGGGTGGCGCTGGCGTCGGCGATTATGGCTCTGGTCTATAAGAAGCTGAAGTATTAGCGACTGTGCTCCGTCGCCCTTCCTGTGAATCCAATTTTTCCGTGCGTGAGCCATTGACTTTGCTGGCACAAGAGCGAGGATTGAATTCGGAGGACCTGCAGATGTCAAAAGACATTGACTGGCCGTTTTCTAACTATCCCCATTACCCGCCGGGCCACCCAGAACGACTTCGCTTACTGCGTTTACAGCTCAGGCTGGCCAAGACTCGTGGGAAAATACGCAAGAAGAAGCGCTAAATCTATAACAACAGAGGACCTTAAATAAAAAGGCGGCTGGCAGGGCATTGCACATGCTGCCCCGCCGCCGGGTGGTAGGAGCGTCTCCGCCGGCAGCACGCCGGCGGATCGCTTGAGGTAAGAGTGGTCGTGCAGGGTGAATCTTTGAAGCAGAAGGGTGTTGCAGAACCTATCGGCGAATCCGCCGAAAGCTTGAGAGCAAGACGCTCGAAAAATCCTAAGAACCCGTCATATTCGAAAGCAGCTGAATCTCCACGCGGCGATTCTTCGCTCGTCCGGCTGCAGTCTTATCAGACGCTACCTGTACATCCTTGCCTATCCCCACAAGGTAGAACTTGTGCGGCGGAACGTTGTACTTCGCGGACAGATAGGTCACAACCGCGTCCGCGCGACGCTGGCTCAGGCGATAGTTATACTCCGCATCGCCGACTGAGTCCGTACCGCCCGTCACCTGCAGAATATAGTGCTGCGTCGAAGCCAACTGGTCGGCCAGCGAGTCGAGCTGCTTCTTGTCCGCGGCCGTCAGCACCGCTTTGTCGAAGCCGAAGGTTACGCTGGTGTCCGCGAGCGACTTGTAGTTGTCCAGATTGGCGACCACACCGCTGAGCGAGTCCACGCGGTTGTAGGCCTCCTGCGCGTTCTTCCCCGCCGCGTCGGCCGACTGGCCAGCCGCAAGGGCATGCTGATCCGCCGTATTCGCCGCGTTCTGCGCATTGGCGATGCCGCGCTGCGCACGATCATCCGTATCCAGAATATTGCGGTGGTCGGCCGCCGTCTTCGCGTCCAGTTCATTGGTCTGCTGGATCAGCGGCGCCGTCTGCGCACGCACGTAGTTCTTCGACGAGCAGCCCGTCACCGTGACACAGGCAAGCAGGGCGGAGGTTGCGGCAGCAGCCAACATCATACGCATCCGGTCGGTTCGGACAACTTCGCTCATATTCGATCTCATGGCTTCTCCTTGGTCATAACCTTTGTGGCAACAAATCTTGCATGACACATCACAACAATCGGAGAGATAGCAATCCCCGCGCCAAATCGATAAGTCATTTACGTTCAACGGTTTGCCAATTTCGCACCGTCCCAGGCGCCCGCAGAACCCGGAACTTTTCTCCCGCTCGCGCGTCAAATCTTCCGGCCCGAAGACGCATACACTGAAGAGAACGCCTCGTCGCCCCAGAACCCGCATGGATCTCTACGAAAAAATCCGGACGCTCCCCACCAAGCCGGGCTGCTACCTCTACAAGAACGCCGAGGGCGTCGTGATTTACGTGGGCAAGGCGAAGAACCTGCGCTCGCGCGTGCGCAGCTACTTTCTGGAGGCGAACCAGCGGCAGAATCCGAAGACCGGCTCGCTCATGCGTGAGGCGGTCGACGTCGAGTACATCGTCGTCGACAACGAGCGCGAGGCGCTGGCGCTTGAGAACAACCTCATCAAGCAGCGCAAGCCGCGCTTCAACATCCTGCTGCGGGACGACAAGACCTATCCTTATATCAAGCTCACCCTGCACGACCGTCACCCGAAGGTCTTCGTCACGCGCAAGCTGCGCAAGGACGGCTCGGCGTACTTCGGTCCGTTCTTCCCCGGCAACCTGGCCTACCGGCTGGTCGACCTGATCCACCGCTCCTTCCTGATCCCAAGCTGCAAGGTGGACCTGAACCGCTACCACCCGCGCGCCTGTCTGCAGTACTACATCAAGCGCTGCCTCGGCCCATGCGTGCAGGACCTCGTCACGAACGAGGCTTACCGCGAGACCATCCGCGACGTCCAGCTCTTCCTCGAAGGCCGGACGGAGGAGCTCGAAAAGAAGCTGAGCCAGCGCATGGCCCAGGCCGCCGAAGACATGCAGTTCGAGCTGGCCGCCCGGCTGCGCGACCAGATCGTCACCGTCCACCAGATGCAGGACAAGCAGCGCATGGCCAGCGCGGACAACGAGGACGCCGACGTCTTCGGCTTCCACTACGAGAACCAGATGCTCGCCGTGAACCTCTTCCACATGCGCGGCGGCAAGATGGTCGACCGCCGCGACTTCTTCTGGGAGGATCTGCCGGAGTTCCTCAATACGTCGCTGAACGACGAATTGGAATCGGAGCAAGAGGAGGTTTGTCATCCTGAGCGCAGCGAAGGACCTGCGTCTCCGCCGCTCGAGGAGGCGTCCATCTCAACCCTCGAACCCAGCCCCGATCATTCCGCGCCCCAGATCGAACAGGAGAACATCGACGCCCGCGCGCCCATCCAGCGCGCCGCCTTGACCGATATGGGCACCGAGCTGGGCGAGGCCTTCTCCCCCGCCGTCTTCTTCAGCGCGCTCCTGAAGCAGCTCTACTTAGACCAGTCCTACGTCCCGCGCAGCATTCTTGTGCCGGTCGACTTCCCCGACCGCGCCGTGCTGGCCGACCTGCTCAGTGAACGCACCAAGCACCGCATCGAGCTGGCCGCCCCGCAGCGCGGCGACAAGCGTTCGCTGGTCGACCTCGTCTGCCAGAACGCCAAACAGTCCTACGACCAGCGCTTCCGCGTGCTGCAGCCCAATCAAAAAGCCATCCAGCAGGCGCTACAAGACGCGCTGATGCTCGGCGAGCTGCCCACCCGCATCGAGTGCTTCGACATCTCGCACATCCAGGGCGCGGAGACGGTCGCCAGCATGGTCGTCTGGGAGAACGGCGAGATGAAGAAGGCCGACTACCGCAAGTTCCAGATCAAGACCGTCTCCGGCAACGACGACTTCGCCAGCATGCGCGAGGTCATCCAGCGCCGCTACAAACGGCTCCTCGACGACAAAAAGCCATTCCCGAGCCTCGTCCTGATCGACGGCGGACTCGGCCAGCTTCACGCGGCCTACATGGCGCTCGAAGAGATTGGCGTCACGCTGCAGCCGCTCGCCAGCATCGCTAAGAAGGAAGAGATCATCTACGTCCACGGGCAGGAAGACGAGCCGGTCGTGCTCGACCGCCGCTCGCCCGTGCTGCACCTCGTCCAGAAGATCCGCGACGAATCCCATCGCTTCGCCGTCACCTACCACCGCAAACGCCGCCAGATCCGCGACCGCGAGTCCGAGCTGGACGCCATCCCCGGCGTCGGCGCACGCACCCGGCAGCGGCTCATCCAGCACTTCGGCAGCGTACGCGGCATCAAGCAGGCGGCCGAACAGAATCCCGACGCGCTGACCGCCGTCGTCACCAAGGCGACTGCGGCGAAGATTCAAAGCCACTTCCAGAGCGAGCCGGCGCTGCCCATCCTGCAGTAGCCGAAGGCCGGGCCGACCGCCCCGCAGCCGGTTGACCCACCCCTTGAAAACTTATAAAGTCGCTATGAAGAATCGATATTTTTCGATTTCCTTCGCACGCGAACCCCAACTTTCCCGATGCGCAGATCGGCCTGTCACGGTCTCGCCCTGCCTCGTTCACCCTCTCCGCAACTGTCTCCGCCGCGTGCGTGAGACCTGAGAGCCTGCTTGAAAAGGAATCCGATGCCCCGCACCACCGCTGTCTCCCGGCCCGCTTTTGTTCTACAGATGTCGCTTCCCTTCTGCGCTCTTCTGCTGTCTCCAGCCGCAAGCGTCGCGCAGACCGCGCCGCAGCTCAGCGGAACTGTCCGTGACCAGTCCCAGGCATTCGTCGCCGACGCCGCCGTCACGCTGATCGACACGGAGTCCGGCCTCACGCTGCGGACCATTACGAACTCCGCCGGCCAGTACACCTTCGTCTCCGTCGCCCCGGGCGTGTACCGGCTCGAAATTCAGAAGCCGCGCTTCGCCCCCGTCTCGATCCCGGGCCTCAGCCTACACGCCGGCGGATCGCTGACGCGAGACCTCACCCTTTCGCTCGCGGGCGCGACCGCCTCCGTTACAGTCAACGGCACGGCCGCCGGCGCGGTTGCCGACGGATACGCCGTCGGCAGCGTCGACCACGGCGTCATGGGCAACGCTCCGCTGGTCGACCAGCCGTACACCATCACCGTCATGCCCGCCGAAGAGATCGCCAACACCCAGGTCAAGAGCCTGCGCGACGCCATCAAGTACCTTCCGCTGGTCTCCTTCACCGAGCAGCAGGGGCCCGAAATCCTGCGGCCCGCGACACGCGGCGTGCAGGGCAGCATCGCGCAGAACACCCGCATGGACGGCATGGCCATGGCCATCACCGGCGGCAACCCGATGGAGCAGTACCAGGCGTTGCAGGTCGAGAACGGCCTGGGCGCGGCCATGTACGGCCCGGCGAACCCCTCCGGCATGTTCGACTTCGTCCTCAAGCGGCCGACCGAGGAGCGCACGGCGAACCTCTACCTCGAACAGGACGGCTCGACCGTCGGCACCATCTACGGCGACGCCGGCGGACGCCTCGGCCCGCACAAGATCTTCGGCTATCGCACCAACCTGCTCTTCGGCGACGGCACGCAGTTCGTCGAAGGCAGCCGCCTGCGCCGGCGCCTGGCTGAGTTCGCCTTCGACATCCGTCCCACCGAACACACCACCATCGACGCGCACTACAGCGTCTACGACCTCGTGCAGCGCGGCTATCCGGGCTGGTTCAGCTACGGGCCTTCGTCGAAGACCAATGCCGCCGCGCCGGACTACATTCTGCCCAACGCGCCCGACCCGACCCGCATGGGCTACGGTCAGGTCTACGCCGGCGTGAACCTGACGACGCAGTCCACCAGCGCACGCGTTCTGCACGACTTTTCGCCCAACTGGCACGCCATGGCAGGCGGCCTGGCGCAGCGGCTGGACCGCTTCATCGACACGCCCGTCAACACCATCACCGACAACGCCGGCGACTACAGCTCGTCCCTCGCCAGCGGCTTCGCGCCGCGCTTCGGCGTGGAGAGCGACCTCGGCTACATCACCGGCGTCATCCAGAAGTTCGGCATCAAGCAGGACGTCGTACTTGCCAGCGAGGGCTACCGGTTCAACCAGTACTCCTATACCGCGAATCTCGCCGCGAATCTTCTGCTGGGCACGGCGAACGTCGACGCGCCGAAGCTCTTCGCCGCTCCGCTGGCCGGTCTGCCTCAGAATCGCGGACTCTACCAGTCGGCAGTGGTTCATCAGCAGGGTTTCAACCTCGGCGACCTGATCTCCTACCGCAACCGCTTCCTGGTGCGCCTCTCGGCCAGCCAGGACTGGATCGGCGTCGACAACAACTCCGCGACCGCGCGGCTGAGCGGATCGAACAAGCAAGGCATCAGCCCGTCGGCCAGCGTGATGTACAAGCCGACCAGTTGGAGCACGGCCTACGCCACCTATGCCAGCAGCCTGCAGCAGGGCGACATCGCTCCCGGCAGCACGAACCTGATCAACGCTAACCAGTCGCTCTCGCCCTATCGCAGCAAGGAGTGGGAGGTCGGCTTCAAGACCGAGAACCATCCGCTGGCCATCACCACGGCGCTCTTCCGGCTGCAGCGCCCCTTCGCCGACACCATCGCCTACAACGGCAGCACGACCGAGAACATTTACGCCATCGTGGGCCAGCAGGTGAACTTCGGCGCCGAGATCTCCGGCCAGGGCACGCTCTTCCATCGCCTGCTGATCGACGGCGGCTTCACGGCGCTGAACGCGCGGCTGAACAACACCAACGTCCCCTCGACCGACGGCAAGCGCTTCGTCGGCATCCCTGCCTACAAGTCGAACCTGCTGAGCGAGTTCCGCGTTCCGTATGTCGCCAACCTGAGCGTCACGGGCGACTGGCAGTTCGTCGGCAAGCGGCCGCAGGACGACCAGAACCTGCACACCACGACCGGCTACAACACCTTCGACTTCGGGTTCCGCTACTCGCACGCCATCTTCACCCGGCTGGCGACGCTGCGCTTCACCTGCAACAACATCACCGATACGCGGTACTACTCGACCATCGCCGCGGGCGATATCACGGGTACAAACGCCAGCGCCAACACCGCCCACCTCGGCACGCCGCGAACGATCTCCAGCTCACTGCAGTTCGCGTTTTAGGGTATGTTCTTGCGACGTAGGGTGTAGCGGCTTTGTTCAGGGCACGGCTTTAGCCGTGCCATCTCTCCCCGACCCAATGCGGCTTCAGCCGCTGAGGTACGCCTTTCGCTCTGTGGCGGCTCGAACAAGAATCGTACCCCAGCGGCTGAAGCCGAATCCGTCGCCTGACCGGACCGGCATGGCTGAAGCCATGCCCCTAACAGGTCCACTCCTCATGCTCCCTGGTCAGGCGCGAAGCGGTTGCGCCGCACCCGGCGCCCCAAACGCATTCTGTAACAAAATTGCCTGAGCCTCCGCCGTCTGGAGCCAGTCCACGAACGCCTTCGCCCCTTTGGGGTTGGGGGCGTTCCTGAGCGCAGCCGCATAGAAGACCAGCGGCTCCGGCAGGAAGGTCTTACCGTCGATCGCAAGCAGTATCTCCGGATGCTCCTCGTGGATGCGATCGCCACTCAGATTCACATCGGCTGGCAGCACGATGTAAGGCATCTTCGACGCGACCGCGCCCATCCTGTAGGTCGCCATGGCGTCGACCTCGCCGGACTGGAGCCGGTCCTGATTGTTGCCGGTGGTAAGAATCTGCGCGGGGTTCAACGTAGGGCCTAGCACGCGATCCACCAACTCGGGCTGTCCATACTTCTTTGCCGCCAGCATCATCGCGAAGATGATGTTGCGGCCGCCGGGATCGCCAGCCGGGTTCGAACGCACGAGGTGAAAGCCAGGCTCCTGCAGGATCTCCCACCATGCGCCATCGCCCTTCGCGGCCTTGTCCAGCTTCGCGGCGAAGCGGCTCTTCGGGCTGTACACGATCACCATCTCGGTGCGAGCGACCGGAACGGCAGTCTCGGCAAAGCCGGCGTGCATCACCGTCTCCATCGGCCCGGCGGTGATGGGGATAAAGACATCGGCCATCAAGGCGCCGGTGACGATCTGCTTCGCCACCGCGTCCGCGCCCTGCGAATGGCTGCGCAGATTCAGGCCCAGCTTCCGCGCGGCCGCTGTCTTCAAAGGGCCGTCCAGCATCGCGCGGAAGGAGCCGGCGGATGCCGCCTCCAGCATAGGCAGCTCCTGCGCAAACAACCGCGTCGCCATCCCCCCGGCCATCAACGCCAGCGAGTCCGCCAGCAGATCCCGTCGTGTCGTTGCAATGCTCATCGAATCACGCTCCGTATGGACCATTTTAGCGGCTGCGATTTCGCTTTCCCCGCCACGCATCTTTCGCTAACCTCACAACATCATGCGAAGACGTCTCCCGGCCATCCTTCTGTTCTTTGCGACGAGCTTCGCCTCGGCAGCTCCCACCCCCTGGACCGAGGTGCGCAGCCCGCACTTCATCGTCTACACCAACGCCGGAGAGCACGACGGACGGCGCGTAGCCGGGCAGTTCGAGCGCATGCGCTCCGTCTTCCACACGCTGCTTCCGGGCGCCGCCAGCGACAACGAGCCGCCCATCACCGTGCTGGCCCTGAAGGACAAGAAGTCCTTCCAGAGCATCGAGCCGGAGTCCTATCTCGCCAAGGGCGCGCTCGACCTCGCCGGCATGTTCCTGCGCACGCCGGATAAAAACTACATCCTGATGCGGCTCGACAATCAGGGCGAACACCCTTTTTCCACCGTGTACCACGAGTACACGCACTACATGCTGCGCAAGGCCGACAGCTTTCTGCCGCTGTGGTTGAACGAAGGGCTCGCCCAGTTCTACGAGAATACGGAGATCGAGAACAAGGAGGTCCGGCTCGGCCAGGCGAGCGTCAACGAGATTCTCTACCTGCGCGAGCAGCATCTGCTGCCGCTGGCTACCCTGCTCGCCGTCGACCACAACTCGCCCTATTACCACGAGGAGCAGAAGGGCTCGGCCTTTTACGCCGAGTCCTGGGCGCTGACCCACTACCTCATCGTGAACGATCGCAAAAACAACACCCACATGCTCACGCAGTACATGCATCTGGTGCAGAACTACGAGGATCCGGTCGTCGCCGCGCAGCACGCCTTCGGCGATCTGAAGAAGCTGGAGCAGTCTCTCAATGGCTACATCAGCGGCGCGACCTTCTCGGAGTTCCGCATGAACTCAGGCTTCGCGCTGGACGACTCCGCTCTGCAGGCGCGGCCCGCCTCCCAGTCGGAGGCCGACACGGTGCGCGCGGACGTGCTCGTCTCCACCCGACGCACGCAGGAGGCGGAGACGCTGATCGAAGCCGTTCTGCGCGACGACCCGAAGAGCGCCGCCGCGCACGAGGTGATGGGCAATCTGCGTCTGCGCGTGAACGATCCCGACGGCGCCCAGAAGTGGTACGGCGAGGCCGTGCAGCTTGGCTCGCAAAACTATATGGTCCAGTTTCAGTACGCGATGCTTTCGCTGCGCGGCGGCGGCCACGATCGCGACGCAGCCGTCGAAGCGAGCCTGCGCGAAGCCATTAAGCTCAACCCCACCTTCGCGCCGCCGTACGACTCGCTCGCCATGTTTTACATGAGCCGCGGCCGGGATCTGGGCGAGGCGCACCGGCTGACCGTCCGGGCGATCGAGAACGATCCCGCGAACATGCACTACCGGATGAACGCGGCGGCCGTGCTCCAGCAGGACCAACAGCCGGACAACGCCGTGAACGTCCTCAAAACAGCGCTCAAGATCGCGCACGGCGCAGGCGAAAAGACCATGCTGCAGGGCCGTATCGACTCCATCGAACGCTACAAGGCCATGGGAGAGACGCCGGACCGCGCCCTGACCGCCTCGATCTCCGAGCGCCCCGGACCGGTGATCGCGGTGGAGTCGGAGCAGGTCACCGTCGCTCCGGCGCAGGGCCAGTCGGAGGCCGAGGCGCGAAATGCCGCGCGCATCACAGGGCTGCACAACTCGCTGACCGAGAGCCACCCCGCGCACACCCAGGTGGAGCTAAGCGCCGACGGCAAGACCGCCACCGTCGACCTGAACGCCGAACCCGAGCCGGCCAACGCGAAGGGCGTTCTCCGCGACGTCCACTGCGCCGGTCCGGGACTGACCCTGAATCTCGAAGAGACCGGCAGGAACGTCAAACTATTCTCGAGCGACCTCTCGAAGATCGCATTCACCTCGGCCAGCCACGCGGCCATCGACCCCTGCAAAAACTTCGAGGGCGCGAAGGCCAGCGTCGTCTATACCCCAAGCGAAGACGCCAACAGCGCGAGCCAGATCGTCTCGATCGAGCTCACGCAGTGATACATGGAATAGGGCTTAGGCAATAGAGTTTAAGAAGATTGAAAAGGCTTGTCATCCTGAGCGCAGCGAAGGACCTGCGTCTCTCCAGGCGCGCCCTCGTCGCTTCAAGCAAGACGCAGGTCCTTCGCTGCGCTCAGGATGACAGGCGTTGTGTCAGGATGACGGGCGTTGTGTCAGGATGACAGGCGTTGTGTCAGGATGACGGGCGTTGTGTCAGGATGACAGGCGTTTTGTCCGCTCAGTCAGGAAAGCATTTACAAAGCCGCCCGCAGCCAGCCGCTCATCACGTCCGAACCCACCAGCCCGGCCTGCTGGCGCACCGGCTTGCCGCCGGCGAAGACCATGAAGTTCGGGATGCCCTGAATGCGATAGCGCGCCGAGAGCGCCGGGTCTTTCTCTGTGTCGACCTTCAGGACGACGGCCTTGCCAGCCATCTCCTTCGCGGTCTTCGCCACCTCGGGCGCCGCGGCGCGACACGGGCCGCACCACGCGGCCCAGAAATCCACCAGTACCGGCACCTTCGCCTGGCCGACGATCTCGTCGAACTCCGCGCCGCTGACGGCGATCGGCTCCGCGACCGGCGGAAGCTCCGCCTTGCAGGCGCCGCAGCGGCCAGTGTCCGCCAAATGCCCCGGCGCGATCCGATTTTTCTGCCCACAGCTTGAACATGCACGAATCATGGCACTTAACCTCTCCTATTTGGATGCAGACTCCCACAGCTTCGAACCATCCGGCGGCCGGACGGCTTGGTAAACTGGGGTATGTCTTTGCAGGACGAGTTGGACGCCATCACGGCTCGCACACGAACGCTTGTACAGCCCGAGCGGCTAGCCTTTTCCGAGCAGGCCACTGCGGCGCTCTTTGAAAGCGGTATCGAGGACCGCATACTTGGCGCCGGCGCGCTGGCCCCGGAGTTCACGCTTGAAGACGGCGCCACGGGCAAGCTCGTCCGCTCGGCCGACCTACTCGCGCTGGGCCCGCTGGTGGTGAACTTCTTCCGCGGCCGCTGGTGTCCGTACTGCGTCACGGAGCTGGAAACCTGGCGCGATATCTACCCCGAGCTGCGCGCACGCGGCGCGCTGCTGGTAGGCATCTCGCCGCAGACGCGCCGGCAGAACGACTTCGCCGTGCAGCAGCACAAACTGCCCTTTCCGCTGCTCTCCGACCCCGGCGCCGCATTGGCCGAGCAGTTCGGCATCGCGTACAGCGTCCCGATCGATGCGCGCGCGTACTACCGCTCGATCCTGGTCAACATCCCCTTCAACAACGCCGGCCGAAGCTACGACACAGCCTGCGAGGCCGACTGGCGCCTGCCTCTGCCCGCCGTCTTCGTCATCCGGCAGGATGGAACCATCGCCTTCGCCGAGGCCCACGCCGACTCGCGCGTGCGGCCGGAGCCCACGGAGATTCTGGCGCTGCTGTAGTTTATGGGTGCTTCCAGCGACACGCGGATCCTTCGCTGCGCTCAGGATGACAGGCTTTTAGACGGGTCAAACAACGCTGACAGCAATTTTTTTGGGTGGTTGAGATCATTACAAAGGCCTGTCATCCTGAGCGGAGCGAAGCGTAGTCGAAGGATCTGCGTTTGTTCCCATCGCCACATAACTCTCAAACAAAACGGCCGCGAGTCCGAAGACCCGCGGCCACTTCTGCACTGCGAAGAGCTACTTATTCGCCCGATACTTCGCAATCAGGCTATTGGTCGAAGAGTCATGCGCACCAGCCGGAGCCTCCACCGACTCCAGCTCGCCAAGGATCTTCGTCGCCAGCACCTTGCCCAGCTCCACGCCCCACTGGTCGAACGAGTCGATGTTCCAAACCGCGCCCTGGGTGAAGACGACGTGCTCGTACAGCGCGACGAGCTTACCCAGAACATTCGGCGTCAGAACCTCGGTCAGGATCGTGTTCGACGGGCGGTTGCCCTCGAAGACCTTGTGCGGGACCAGCGCCTCGGCCACACCCTCGGCGCGCACCTGCTCGGCGGTCTTGCCGAAGGCCAGCGCCTCGGACTGCGCGAAGACGTTCGCCATCAGCATGTCGTGGTGGCGGCCCAGCGGATTCAGCGTCTTGTAGAAGCCGATGAAGTCCGCCGGAATCAGCCGCGTGCCCTGGTGGATCAGCTGGTAGAAGCTGTGCTGACCGTTCGTGCCGGGCTCGCCCCAGTAGACCGGACCGGTCTCATAGTCCACATGCGTGCCGTCCAGCGTGACGTGCTTGCCGTTCGACTCCATCGTCAACTGCTGCAGATAGGCCGGGAAACGCTTCAGGTAGTTCTCATACGGCAGAATCGCGACCGTCTGAGCGTCGAAGAAGTCCGTGTACCAGACCGAGAGCAGGCCCATCAGCACGGGCAGATTCTTTTCGAACGGCGCGGTGCGGAAGTGGACGTCCATCTCGTGGAATCCGGCCAGCAGCGACTCGAAGTTCTTCGGCCCGATGGCGATCATCGTCGAAAGGCCAATGGCCGAGTCCATGGAGTAGCGTCCGCCGACCCAGTCCCAGAAGCCGAACATGTTCGCCGTGTCGATGCCGAACTTGCCGACTGCCTGCGCGTTGGTCGAGATCGCGACGAAGTGGCTCGCAATCGCCTTCTCGTCCTTCAGCGAGGCCAGCGTCCAGTCGCGCGCCGAGTGCGCGTTGGTCATCGTCTCCTGCGTGGTGAAGGTCTTCGAGGCGACGAGGAAGACCGTCTCGTCGGCGTTCAGATCGTGGACCGCCTCCGCGAAGTCCGAGCCGTCCACGTTCGAGACGAAGCGGAAGGTCAGGTCGCGCTGCGAGTAGTGCTTCAGCGCCTCGTACGCCATCACCGGACCCAGGTCCGAGCCGCCGATGCCGATGTTGACCACGTTCTTGATCTTCTTGCCAGTGAAGCCCTTCCACTCGCCCGAGCGGATCTTGTCGGCGAAGCCGCCCATCTTTTCAAGCACTTCGTGAACCGCGGGAACGACATCCTCGCCGTCTACCAGAATCGACTCGGACTTCGGCGCACGCAGGGCGACATGCAGCACGGCGCGGCCCTCGGTGATGTTGATCTTCGCGCCGGTGAACATGGCCTCGATCTTCGCGCGCACGCCCGACTCCTCGGCCAGCTCGACCAGCAGCTTCAGCGTCTCGTCGTCCACGCGGTTCTTCGAGTAGTCGAGGAAGATGCCGGCGGCCTCGGCCGTGTAGCGCTCGCCGCGCGTGGGGTCGGCGGCAAAAAGGTCCTTCAGGTGCTTCGGGGAGATCTGCTCAAAGTGGCTCTGAAGCGCCTTCCAGGCCTTACGCTCGCCCAGGGGCAGCACTGTGGTTGCGGTCTGCATACGTTCCCATCTCCTTAGAAATACGGCTGAAATCTTTTGTCCTGCAAAAGGCCGCGGCCCGAAGCCGCGCCAGCGATCTTGCGTCACACCTAGTTTAGATAGCTCCGAGGCAAATGCGGGTGTACAAATACGACGCCGTCCGTTTTCCGCACAGAAGCAGAGTACGCTCTACGGATTTCAGGCCGGTAACCGACCTCGATTTGCCTTGGGTCGCTTCGTGCGTTTATCGTTACATCAGTTCGTCTATCGCACTGTACGTGTCAAATGGCCAGATCCCAGTCGATCCTGAGGCCCATTCCCTCCAGCCGCCGCACGCCGGAGATTTGATTCAGGAGATTCGCTCCATGCCTTCCGCACTCGCCCGTCCCGCCTCCACCCCGCCACAGGAGCTGCCCGTCGCTCCGCCGGTCGCCAAGCCCACCCCGGCCTCGACCCTCGACGCTTATGTCGGCGACCCCAACTTCATGACCTCGCTCGCCCGCGGACTCATCGTCATCCAGGCCTTCACCCAGCAGCACCCGCAGATGACGATCTCGCAGCTCAGTGTGAAGACCGGCCTCTCGCGCGCGGCCGTGCGCCGCTGCCTCTACACCCTCACCAAGCTGGGCTTCGCCGGCGCAGAGGACGGCCAGCGCTACGGCCTGCGCCCGCGCATGCTCTCGCTCTCGCACACCTATACCACCTCCAGCTCGCTCTCCACCTCCGCGCAGCCCATTCTGGAACGCATGTCCGCCACCTTCCGCGAGTCGTTCTCGGTCGCGACGCTCGACGGCGACGACATCGTCTACATCGCCCGCACGCAGGTCTCGCGGGTGATGGCGGTCGATCTGCACATCGGCTCGCGGCTGCCGGCCTACTGCACCAGCATGGGACGCGTTCTCCTCGCGTATCTTCCGACCGAGCAGTTGGAGCAATATCTCTCCCGCGTCGACCTGATTCCGCATACCACCCGCACCATCACAAGCGTGGAAAAACTGCGGCTGGCGCTGCGCAACGTCCGCCGGCTGGGCTACGCGCTGGTCGATCAGGAGCTGGAGGTTGGGCTGCGCTCGCTGGCCGTACCGGTCTACGCGCCGTCGGGACGCGTGGTCGCGACCGTCAACCTCTCCGGCAACGCCCCACGCATGCCGGTCTACGACATGCAGACGCACTTCCTGGCGCCGCTGCGCAACGCGGCCAGCGAGCTGAGCGCGTTTCTCCGGTAGTTACCGGCAACTCCGGCGGACGGCGCCCTGTCGCCGCCGGAGATTCCTCCCCGCATCACAAATTGCATGCCGCAAATGAGGCAATCCGTCGTAGGATGGTTTTTATTTGAGGGCTGGTGCTCGTCTCGCAAACTGGCGCGTCTATATTTCCAGCGGCGGTCAAGCCCTGCCGCAGGACGTTGGAACATGCTATCGACCATAAACCGCACACAGCCTTCCGAAGAGGATTCGCGCTACCTTCCGTAAAAATTCTGGCCCCATACCGTTTTTCCCCGATGGGGACCACCTTTGAACGACGAGTTTTCGGAAAGGAATGCTTTGCGGATGAGTTTTGAAGCCTCGAATGCGGAGATCGCGTACTGCCCGCGCATCGATCTCGCGGTCGTCATTCCAACCTATAACGAACGTGGAAACATCCCCGAGCTGGTCGCACGGATCGAAGAGGCGCTCACCGGGCTCGACTGGGAGCTCATCTTCGTCGACGACGACTCGCCCGACGAGACCGCCGAGGTCATTCGCGAGTACGCCTGCCGCGACTGCCGCATCCGGCTCATCCACCGCATCGGACGGCGCGGCCTCTCCTCCGCCTGCATCGAGGGCATCCTCGCCACGACCTCGAACTACGTCGCCATCATGGACGCCGACATGCAGCACGACGAGACCATCCTGCCGCGCATGCTCGAAACGCTGCGCCAGGACTCGCTCGACCTCGTTATCGGCACGCGAAACGCCGAGGGGGGCAGCATGGGCCAGTTCGGCCAGGCGCGCGTGATGCTCAGCCGCATGGGCCAGAAGATCAGCAATACCGTCTGCCAGTGCCGCATCAGCGACCCAATGAGCGGCTTCTTCCTCTTCAATCGCAGCTTCTTCAACGAGGTCGTGCGCCAGCTTCACGGTGGCGGATTCAAGATCCTGGTCGACATGCTTGCCTCATCCGAGCGGCCCGTACGCTTCGCCGAGGTGGGATACACCTTCCGCTCGCGCAAGCACGGGACCAGCAAGCTGGACGTGAACACCGGCGTCGAGTACCTCTTCCTCATCATCGACAAGCTGACCGGCTTCCTCATCCCAATTCGCTTCGCCGCGTTTTCACTCGTCGGAGCGGCCGGCGCCGCCACCCACCTCGCGTTGGTCGCGCTGCTGATGTTCCACTTCCAGTGGCATTTCATGTCCGCGCAGGTCGCCGCCACCTTCGTCGCCATGACCGAGAACTTCTTTCTGAACAACCTGATCACCTGGCGCGACCGCAGCCTGCGCGGACTTCGCATGGTGACGGGTCTGTTCTCCTTCTGGGTGGCGTGTTCGTTTGGCGCGTGGGCCAATGTGGTGGTGGCGCGCTCGCTGGTGCAGTCGGGCGCGCGCTGGTACATGGCCGGAATCGCCGGCATCATCCTCGGCTCGGTCTGGAACTACTCCATCGCGAACCTCTTCACCTGGCAGATGCCGAAGCGCGCACGCCCCGCGCCGCCGCTCGAGATCCCTGCCTACGACTCCGAGCTCGTCCCGTAATCCGCACGTGAGGTTCTTTGACTGACCACTCCGCCGCCGGCCGGCCCCTATCGTCTTCGACTCTGCTCCTGCTCGCCGCGCTCACCATCCTGCTCGGCAGCATGTTCGGCCAGTACGATCTCGACCTACCCACGGCCGGGCGCCTGCTCGTCGCGGCTGCTGTGGCGATCGGCATAGCCGCAGCCATCGTCAGCCTCCGGGAGGTCGAGCGGCCTTCGATCGCACTCCCGGTGCGCGGTTCGTGGCGCATCCTCGCCGGTCTTGCGCTCTTTCACATCGTCCTTGCCGTCTACTGTATCCATTCGGTCTCGCCGGAGACGATCGACTGCATCACCTTCCAGCGCGACGCAGTCCGAAACCTCCTCCACGGCGTCGATCCCTACGGCCAGACGCAGGCCAACATCTACAGCCCGGAGCTGACGAAGAAGTTCTATGGACCCGGCATGGTCGTCGATGGACGCGTCCAGGTCGGCTTTCAGTACCCTCCGCTGACGCTTGCCTGGGCGCTGCCGGGTTATTTGCTGGGCGATGTCCGCTACAGCTACGTGCTGGCGATCGTCGCCGCGGCGCTGCTGCTTTACGGGATCTATCCCGGCGGACGCAGCCTCGGCCTGGCGGCGTTTCTCCTGCTCAATCCGCTGACCTACTACGTCGAAGACCGCGGCTGGACCGAGCCGCTGGTGCTGATGCTGGCCGCGGCCGCGCTCTACGCCGCCGTTCACAAGCGCTGGTGGCTGCCCCTCGCCGCCGGCCTTTTGCTGGGGTCGAAGCAGTACAACTTCCTCGCGCTGCCGTTCCTGGGCTACCTCGCGCCGCCGCTCGGCTGGCGAACCTACCGCAAGCTCGCGGGATACGCGATGCTGGTTGGCCTCGCCACCGCCCTGCCTTTCCTGCTCTGGAACGCGAAGGCGCTCGTCCACGACATCGTCCTCTTCCACCTCGCGCAGCCCTTCCGCGACGACGCCCTGAGCATGGCCGTGCCGTTTCCGTGGATGCTCAAGGTCGGCCCGCTCTTCGTCATCGCCTTTGTCCTCTGGTACATACGCAAGGGGCCGCACCGCTTCGCCACCTTTGCGGCGGGCTATGCGCTCGCCATGCTAATCTTCGTGGCGACCAGCAAGCAGGCCTTCTGCAACTACTTTTTCCTGATCGGCAATCTTTTGCTGCTTGCCGTCGCGGCGATGCCCAGTATCTCGCTGAGGCCGCAACTTCGCTCGAAAGATGTCGTCTAACCCACCAGAACGGCTCGACACATCGACACCGAAAGAAGAGAGCTAAACCTTCTATTATGTTGAACGGAAAAAACATCGCCGTGGTCATGCCGGCCTATAACGCCGCCAAGACCCTCTCGCTTACCTACGATCATCTGCCGCACGAGATCGTCGACACCGTCATTCTGGTCGACGACAACAGCCGCGACGAGACCGTCAGGATCGCCCGCGAGCTCGGCATCCACACCTTCGCCCACAAGGCGAACTTCGGCTATGGCCGCAACCAGAAGACCTGCTACGCGGAGGCGCTGCGCCTCGGCGCCGACATCGTCATCATGGTGCATCCGGACTACCAGTACTCGCCGGAACTGGTGACTTCCATGGCCGGCATGCTCGCCTACGGGGTCTACGACGTCGCGCTCGCCTCGCGCATCCTGGGCGTCGGCGCGCGCAAGGGCGGCATGCCGCTCTATAAATATGTCGCCAACCGCTTCCTGACCCTGACCCAGAACATCCTGCTCAACTACAAGCTGTCGGAGTACCACACGGGCTACCGCGCCTTCACGCGCGACGTGCTCGAAAAGCTGCCGCTCCACCAGAACACGGACGACTTCTCCTTCGACAACGAGATGCTCGCGCAGGCAATCTTCTTCGGCTACCGGCTGGGCGAGATCTCCTGCCCGACGAAGTACTTCGAGGAGGCCTCCTCGATCAACTTCTCGCGCAGCGTGAAGTACGGGCTGGAGGTGCTCTCCGTATCGCTGAAGTTCCGCCTGGAAAGACTGGGACTGGGACGCTTCCCGATCTTCTGCCGCGAGACGAAGACCGAGCAGGCGACGGCCCGGATGGACTACTACGAGTGTATGAAGTAAAGGTCGAAGCCCTCACCAGAGGGCCGTCCTAAGCGACAGCCTCCACAGGCTCGATTTCGCTCACCAACTTGCTCTGCGTGAAGAGTTCCCGTGCGCCGCCGACGAACAGACCCGTAAGCGTAAGACCCTCGGTAATCCTCCAGTCGAAGACGGCGGCGACGTTGATCGCGGCGAAGAACACCGCCATCCAGACGATCGTACGTCCGAACGTTCCGCTGCGCGCGCACAGCCGCCACGCCACCAGCGCCATCGGCAGTGTAATCGGCGCCGCGTCGTATTCCATGATGCGGGGATTCAGCAGGATCGTGCCCAGCAGCAGCACCGGCATCCACTGCGCGAGCGTCAGCGCGCCCGCCAGAAACCGCCGCGACAGCACCCACATCGCCGCAAAGATCGCCCCGCCGTACAGCAGGTAGGAGACGCCGCTCGTCACCTGATAGGGAATGCGGTGGAAAAACGCATTCGCCAGCAGACCCGCCGGGCTGCTGCTGAAGTCGCGATTGAAGCTGAACTGCAACTCGACCGCGTCCAGATAGTTGTGAAACGCAGCCGGCCAGATGTGCGGCTGCAGTGCGAAGAGCGCAACCCCGGCGACGCCCGTCAGAACAGCCGGCAGCACCTGCCGCCGGGCCGACAGGATCGGAATCGCCACCAGGCTCAGCAGCGGCGCCTTGACGCAGGAGGCGGCGAGCACCGCCGCGTAGAACCAGCCCCACTGCCCTCGGCGGAGACCGACCCAGGCCATCGCGAACGCGAGCCCATAGAGGATGTAGGCGATGTTGCCGCTGAAGAAGGCGTCCTGTTCCAGCAGCCCGGGAAAGAAGACCACGACCGGCGCCAGCAGCGCAAAGACCCGTCGTTCGCGGCCCTCCGTCCACTGAAAACCGAACCAGATCGCAGCGGCAATTCCCGCAGCGTAGATCAGCCAGAAGAGCGTTCCGCTGACCAGCGGCGGCAGCATTCCGATCAGGCGCAGCGCTGGCAAGGTAACCGGCGAATACACGTAACAGTAGGGGATGGGATCGTGCGCGTGGGCCGGCAGATCGGCGTAGTAAGCCCGCTGGGCGGCCGTCGCATCCGCGTACGGATCGTGCCCGGCATGCATCGACGCAATCGCCGCGCGATAGATGTTGAGATCCCAGCCGACCACATATCCGGGAACCAGGCTCCATGCCACGATGGCCGTAAGCGCAAGAATCCAAAAGACATACGGAACCTTGCGGGCGCCGGGAAAGCGGGTCGTCATGAAAGCTGCTCCTGGAGTTCAGAGGGTTCGGAACCCATTTCAATCGACCGGGAAGTCAGCCTCATTGTTGTTTGGACGAGAAGAACGCTCGGCAGTTTCAAGGTACGTTTATCTTAATCCAGATGGCGCGGTCCACCATAGGTAACCGGAAAATGTTATGCAGCTTCAATCCGATTCACGATAGACTCAGTGGAAGAACAGCAGCAAGGAAAAGTAGCCATTCTGACCCAAACGAAGCAGCGCAATAGAGTTCAGGCGCATCCAATGCGCGGCGTCCCGGTCTCGCAGCCTATGAGACCGTTCGCGGCACTGAAGACGTTTTTGCTCGTCACCGACCTGAAGGTGTTTCTCCTCGGCACCGTCCTGCTGGCCATCTTTCTCCGGCTGGCCGTGGTTGCGTTTCTGATCCACGATGCGGCGTCGCAGGCGATCAACATCAACGACTTCGGCTGGGAGAGCTGGGAGATGGGCTGGACCGCCCGCAGCATCTTCCTCGGCCACGGCTTCAGCTCGCCGTTCCTGCCGACCAACACCGGCCCAACCGCGCTGGTTCCTCCGCTCTACCCCTACTTTCTGGCCGGCGTCTTCAAACTGCTCGGTCTCTACACGCTTAAATCGGCGTTCGCGGTGCTGGGCTTTAACAGTATCTGCTCGGCTCTGACCTGCCTGCCGCTTTATCTGCTGACGCGCAATGCGCTCACGGAGCGCGCGGGACGCATCGCCGCCTTCGGCTGGGCCGTCTATCCGTTCTCCATCTACTTCTCGGCCGACCGGGTGTGGGACTACGCGCTCACCGCGCTGCTCTTTAGCTGCTGCCTGCTGATGGCGCAGCGGCTTCATCTGCGCGGCCGCCTGGCGTGGGCAGGGTTCGGCCTGCTGTATGGCGTCGCCGTGCTGTCGAACCCGTCCATCGTCTCCATGCTGCCGGTGCTGCTGCTGATCGCGCTCTTCAAGGTCTGGCGCGTCGGCGGCGCGTGGTTCACCAAGGGACTGATCGCCTCGCTCGCCTTCATCGCGGTATGCACGCCCTGGACGATCCGCAATCAGCGCGTCATGCACGCCAGCTTCTTCATGCGCGACGGCTTCTGGCTGGAGTTCTACGCGGGCAACAACGGCGACACGCACGAGTCCAACTCCGCCTTCGCGCACCCGGCCAGCAACCCGGCCGAGATGGTGAAGTACGAGCAGATGGGCGAGATCGCCTACATGGCCTCGAAGCACGATCTGGCGGTGGACTTCGTCAAGCACCACCCGGGATTCTTCGCCGTCGCCACGGTGCGGCGCGTGGTGCGGTTCTGGACCGGCTTCTGGTCCTTCAGCCCCAGCTACCTGAAGTACGAGCCGTTCGACCTGCCCAACGTCCCTTTCTGCCTGGTGCTGATCTGGGCGCTGCAGCGCGGCATCCGCCGCTGGTGGCGGGAGAATCCGGGCTCGCTCGTGCCCTATCTCTGTGCGCTGATCCTCTTCCCGCTGCCGTACTACCTGACGCACGCCTCCATGGACTATCGCCAGCCGCTCGAACCGATGATCATCGTGCTCGTCACGGTCGGCTTCTTCGGGACGGGTTCGGATCGCCAGACCGAGCCGGACCAGAGCGAGTTCGAGCTGCAGAATGAGCAGGAACCCGTGCTCGCGTAACGATCTTCAGCCATGAAAGAGGCCGCTCGTCCATTCCGGACAAGCGGCCTCTTTTTTGCCCTCACGCCGCTCTACGCAGGCTCCGAGCAGCGCACGAAGGCGATATCCTCGCCCGCAACCGAGACCTCCAGGCCAGCCGGAACGATCACCGCCTGCCCTGCCGGCATCTCCACCGAGGCGCCATGCGCCGTCACCGTTGCGGTTCCCTTCAGACTCACGAGGCAGGATGCGCCGACCGCATCGAGCGCCATGGCGCCCTCGAAGCGGTCGACGATGAAGTACTGCTGGTCGATCAGGCGGGTGAAGCCGTGCATCGCGACCGGCGCGATCTTACCGGCTTTGGTCGAGGTGCTCGTGACGGCCAGACCGGCCTCCAGATGCAGCTCGCGCGGGCGGCCGTAGTCGTACAGCCGATAGGTGACGTCGCAGGTCTGCTGTGTCTCCAGCAGCACCACGCCAGGCCCGATCGCATGCACGGTGCCGGCGTCGACGAAGACCATATCGCCAACCTTCACCGGCACCTGCTCGATGAGCGACTCCATCGTGTTGTCCTTGGCCGCGGCGCCGAGCGCGGCGACATCGACGCCTGGCTTCAGCCCCAGCGCGACGGTCGCGCCGGGCTCGGCCTCGAGCACATACCAGCACTCGGTCTTGCCCCGCGCCACGCCCATGGCCTGCGCCTGCGCATCGTTCGGATGCACCTGCACGGAGAGCTTATCGTTCGGGAAAAGAATCTTGATGAGCAGCGGAAACTCGCCCTGGCTGGCCGGTCCGAGCAGCGCCGTACCCAGTTGTGCAGCCACCGCAGCCAACGTCTGGCCGGTAAACGGCCCTGTCTCGACGATGCAGTCCGGGCCGGTGAGCCACGCTTCTCCGACGAGTTCGTCGGTGCCCGTGGACGCATACCAGGGCTTCAGATCCGGCTTGCCCCAGATGCGTTTGCTGAAGACCGGCGCAAGGCGGAAGGGCATCAAAACCGCGTCAACCGGGCGGATATCGCTGAAGTCCTCGGCCAGGCCGCCTGTTCCCAAAGCTGTGTGATCCAACGTCATTCCCTCGTCTCCCGATGCAGAGTGATGCGCAGAGTCAGGATACCTGCAAGTTGCTCTGCCTGTTGTTTCTTAAGCTACCAAAGCTCGCGCATGCAATGTGTCAGGGGCCATTACAAAAGTCTTACAACGCCGCGCTGCAGCCCCTGATAGCTTTGTCGATAGCAACACCAGAGGAATCGAACGACATGACACCAGCAACGCTGAACACCGAATCCGAAGCGATCAAAGCTCCGAAAAAGAGCTACGAAGACACCGTCTGGGCGCCTGAGCACGAAGGTGTGATCCAGGACATCAGCAGCAACCACATCGCCAAGGCGCCGGTGATTCCGATGTCCGAGCGCGCGACCGCCAAGGCCGTAGCCGCCAAGGTGAAGCAGGACCTGCGCATGGGCCGCGAGCACCAGCAGGGACGCATCAACTGGATTACGTCGATCGCCATGGGCCTGTTCCATGTGGGCGCCATCGCCGCGTTCTTCTTCTTCTCGTGGGCGAATCTGGCGGTCTTCTTCGTCATGTACTTCCTCGCCATCAACGTGGGCATCGGCATGTGCTACCACCGCCTGCTGACGCACCGCGGCTACAAGACTCCGAAGTGGGTCGAGTACCTGATTACCGCCTGCGGCTGCCTCGCGCTTGAGGGCGGACCGATCTTCTGGGTGGCGACGCACCGCGTCCACCACCAGAACTCGGACCACGAAGGCGATCCGCACACGCCGCACGACGGTAGCTGGTGGGCGCACGCAGGCTGGATCCTCTCCGGCCGCGCCATGCACTCCGAGACCGCCCTGCTGGGCCGCTACGCCCCCGACCTGACCCGCGACAAGGGCCATGTCTGGCTCTCGAAGTTCCATTACCTGCCGCTGGTCGTCACGGGCCTGCTGCAGATTGCGCTCGGCGCGGCGATCGCCGCTCCCGGCCACCGCGTCGTCGGCGCGCTCGGCATGGTGCTGTGGGGCACCTTCCTCCGGACCACCATCGGCCTCCACGCGACCTGGCTCGTCAACTCGGCCAGCCACCTGTGGGGCCAGCGCCGCTTCGAGACCCGCGACGACTCGCGCAACAACTGGTGGGTCGCGCTCCTGACCGGCGGCGAGGGCTGGCACAACAACCACCACGCCCACCCGGTCAGCGCGCGCCATGGCCTCGCCTGGTACGAGTTCGACATCAACTACTACGGCATCTGGGTGCTCTCGAAGATCGGCCTCGCCGAAAAGGTCCAGATCGCGAAGTTCGACAAACTCAACCCCAAGCCGGCCGGCACCAACTAACTCCTGCCGCCGAAACAAAAAGCCGCCATCCGAAAGGGTGGCGGCTTTTGTTTTGTCATTCCCGCGGTGCGACCTAAGCCGTACCCGGCTGGCGATAGTGCGCCTCCGCCACCATCCGCCGTTCCTCCCCACGTGGGTCGTCCTGCACCTTCGAGACGCGATCGAAGAGCATCGTGCTCCGCGCCTTCAGGTCGTAGGTCGGCCACTTCGGCATGCCTGCGCCATTCGGATCCCCGGTCTTCGCAAACCGGATCAGCATGGTCGACATCAACGTCGCAAGCGGCTGGGCAGCGGCGATGTCCGCCTCCGTCGCGCCGATCATTCCGGGCGAGAGCTTCAGGTTGTCGAAGACAAACGCAATGTCGATCGTGTGCGGCGCGCGGCCGTCGGCGGTCGGCGAGCCGTAGTCCATCTGGTAGACCCATGTCCGCTTCGCGCTCTCCGGATTCGCGGCGCGACGTTCGGCCTCGATCACCTGCCCCGGCCCTGACCGGAACGCAGCCGTGGCGGCGATGAAGACGTCGACCGGCTGGTACGCCGGGTAGAGTTCGCGGTAGCGCTTCACGATGGCCTCCGGCGTGTACGGCCCCATGAACTCCTTCAGCGCCGGACCGAGCTGCGCCGGAAGCTGCTCCCACGTAAGCGAAGCCATGCGCCAGGCGTTGCCGCCCTGCAGCTCGTCTTTTGTATTGCCTAAGATCATCGGCACGGATAAAGACTGCGGCGGCGCGTCCGGATCGAAGGGATCGCGCGGCAGCACGCCGCCGTCCATCACGGGCAGCCATGCGCCGGTGGTGGGCGCGCCCTTCTGCACCTGCTCCATGGTCAGGGCGTCGAGCTTCGCAGCGGTGATCTCGCCGGTGATGCCCATGGCGGCAAGCGCGGCCTTCGCCCGCTCCGTCGCGAGCCGCTTCGGCGCGGCCCAGACCTGCTGGCCCGACATCGTCAGCACGCGGTGGAAAAGACCCTTCGCGGCGGGCATCGCCATCAGTGTGGCGCACTTGGCGCCGCCGCCGGATTGACCGAAGATCGTGACCGAGCCGGGATCGCCGCCGAACTCCGCGATGTTGTCGCGCACCCACTGGAGCGCGAGCACCAGGTCGAGCTGGCCCACGTTGCCGGAGTCCTTGTACTCCGGTCCGGCCAATTCGCCGAGGTAGAGGTAGCCGAAGGCGTTCAAACGGTGGTTGACCGTGACGACAACCACGTCCCCGCGCCGCGCCAGCCGCGCGCCGTCGTAGAGCTCCGCGTTCACCGTGCCGTTGTTGTACGCGCCGCCGTGGATGTAGAAGAGCACCGGCCGCTTCCTGCCGTCGCGCAGGCCGGGCGTCCAGACGTTGACGTGCAGGCAGTCCTCTCTCTGCGGTCCGAGATCGGGCGGCAGGTGGTAGTGCTTTTCGGCCTCGCCGGAGACGCGCGCGCCGCGATCCGCCTGCTGCTGCGGCGCGCGCGCCGGCCAGGCAGTGCATTGCAGCGGGGTCTTCCACGGCGCGGGTGGAACCGGCGGCCTGAAGCGCGTCGTCCGGGTATCCGCGCCGTAGGGGATGCCCTGGAAGACGAAGATGCCCGCGTCCGCACGGCCCAGCACCTTGCCCGCGCGAGTCGCGGCGATGGGCTGCTGATCGGGATAGGCCAAGGCCAGCGGCTGGCTCACGAACGGCTGCGCGGCGGCGACGAGACCGGCGTACTGCAGCAGGGTGCGGCGGGAGACGGGTTTCATGGTCGGACCAATCCTCTTCAGATCTTCGCCGACCATCTTAGCCTGAAAGCCGCCTGGCATGTGTGAGCCGATCGGACGGGATCGGCAACCTGAACAAAAAGCAGATCCTTCGCTGCGCTCAGGATGACAGGCTTTTTTTGCAGGGATCCTGAAAGAGCTACCTGCCCCACCAGGCCAAACCGTCGGGTTCGCGGCCGGCATCGATCTTTGCGATCATCTCCAGCCGTTCCAGATCGACGACCGCGACGTAGTGGTCGCGCGGGCAGGCGATGAAGGCCCGCTTGCCGTCCGGCTGAACCTGGATGCCGGATGCGCCGCGCTCTTCGATGGGAATGCGCTTGACCACTTGCCGTGTGTGCGCGTCGACGACAACCAAATCCTTGCCGGTGTGCGTCGTAATGAGCACGAGCTTGCCGTCGGGAGTAAACTTCAGCCGGTTCGCACCCACTACATCCGGCGTGATCGTCGCTATTGTCGTCGCCGGCTCCAGAACGCCATCCAAAAGCAACTCGTCAGGCCGGGCCCGGTGTCCCGCCCTTCGCTTGTGGTCAAAGCCAAACCTGATCACGGAGATTGTCCCGTCCGCGGCACCAACCCAGACATCGCGCTCGTCCGGGGAGACGGCAAAGCCCTCCGCACCGGCTCCGTCCGGGATGAGCGTATGCTTCCAGCCCGGAACGCTATAAGACGCTGGAGCGGCAGGCGCGCCCGGAACCATCACGGGTAAGCCCCCCAGCGTCCGCCCGAAGACGCTGAGCGTACCTGAGCCGGCGTTTGAAGCGATGACCCACCATCCGCTACGTGATACCCAGACAAGATGCGTCTTGTCCTGCCCCGTGCCGAGCACGGACTCCACTTTACCGGTCACCGGGTCGAGCGTCGCCACCGCCTTCGAACCCTCCGCCGTAAACCAGAGCTTGCCTTCGTGAACGAACAGACCATGCGCGCCACGTAGCGGGGTGATGTCGATCGGCGGCAGCGGCTTGCGGCCGATCAGATCGACCACCGCAAGCGTGTGCAGCGTGCCTTCGCCGTAGTTCGAGACATAAGCGGTGCGTCCGTCCGGGCCAACGACCACCTCATGCGGGTCTTCACCGATCGGAACCTGCGCGATCACCTTCAGGGTATCGGCGTCCACAATGGCCAGGGCATGGCTCTGCTTGGTGACAACCAGCAGCGCGCCGTGCTCCGGCTGCTGCGCGACGGCGGCGAAGTTGAGGAATACGGCGGCGGCGAACGCCAGCCCAAGGCTACGGATGTTCATGGTTGCTCCCTTTTCTGCCTCCCTAGGCTAACCCGGCGAGCGCCCGGCGTTGTACTCTACTGCTATCAGGGCAGCCGTAAGCCAGAGACGAAGCCGACTATTTCGACCATGAATATCTCACGCCGCCGCGGAGCCATCGCCACCTTCATCACGCTCGGCGTGCTGCTCTGCGGGTTGGCGATCACGCTGAACATCGGCTGGATCGTGCTGAACGAGGCGCGGCTGCTCTACATGATCCTCGGCATCATCCTCTTCGCCGTGCTGGTGGCGGGCGTGGTGCTGAATACGATCTTCCTCGTGCGCGAGATTCGCCGGAACGAACGGCAGGACTCGTTTCTGAACGCCGTCACGCACGAGTTGAAGACGCCCATCGCCAGCATCCGGCTGTATCTCGAAACCCTGCAACGGCGTTCGACCACCGAGGAGCAGAAGCAGGAGTTTTACAAGATCATGCACGCCGACTCCGACCGTCTGCTCGCGACGGTGGAGCAGGTGTTGAAGGCCGGCGAGCTGGGCCAGCGCATCCGCCAGCAGAACAAGACCCTGATCGACATCGAGCCGCTGGTGGCCGAGTGCGTGGCGACGACGCTGCGCCGGCATCGCCTTTCGCCGGAAGCGGTAGTGCTCGAACCCGTCCCCGGCGCCGTCAAGCTGCGCGTCGTAGGCGTCGCCGAGGATCTGCGGATCGCCCTGCTGAACCTGCTCGACAACGCCGTGAAGTACTCGCCCGATGGCGTGAAGGTGCGGGTGGCGCTGTCGATCGCGGACTACAGCTTTGTGAAGATCGCGGTGACGGACCAGGGCGTGGGCATCCCGGCCGACCAGTTGAAGCGCATCTTCAACCGCTTCTACCGGATTCCGGGCCGGTACTCGGTCAAGATCAAGGGCACGGGCATCGGGCTGTTCCTCGTCCGCACGATTGCGCGGCAGCATGGCGGCAAGGTGACGGCGGCCAGCCCTGGCTCTCGACAGGGTTCGACGCTCAGCCTGGAGCTTCCGCTTGCGGGAAACGACTCCGCGCTGCCGGAGCAAAACTCCGGCGTGCATCGCATTGCGTAGCCGCATGATCTAACCTTGTACGATGCTTGTCTGGGAATCATTTTTACTGGCCTTCAGCGCGCTGCTGCCGCTCATCAACCCGCTGGGTTCGGCGCTGGTCTTCCTCGGCCTGGTGGGGGACGCGCCGGTGGAGGTTTACCGGTCGCTGGCGCGGCGGATCGCCATCAACACGATCATCTTCCTCGCGGTCATTGAGCTGCTGGGCTCGGCGCTGCTGAACTTCTTCGGCATCTCCCTGCCCATCGTGCAGCTCTCGGGCGGCATGGTGATCGCCGCCATGGCATGGGGCCTGCTGAACGAGCCGGACGCCGGCGCCAACGCACGCAACAAGCAGGAGGAGATCGAGGTGCGCACCGAACCCGACGCACGTGCGCTCGAGGAAAAGGCCTTCTACCCGTTCACCTTTCCCGTCACCGCCGGTCCGGGCACGCTGGTCGTCACGCTGACGCTGACCGCGCACGCCTCCGACCCGGTGCTCTCGCACAACATCGAGAACCACCTGGGCATCTTCGCCGCGGCGATCGTGCTGAGCGCGTTGGTCTACCTCTGCTACGCATATGCGCCGACGATCACACGAGCGATTCCGCCGTCGACCGCGCATGGATTCCTGCGCGTGGTGGCGTTCATTCTGCTCTGCATCGGCGTGCAGATCGGTTGGAACGGCCTGTCGGTGCTGCTCGGCAGTCTTATGCAGCGCGCGCATCTTGGCGGGTGATGAGCAAAACGATATAGCTCTCCATTCGGCATCCGGACGATAATGGAGTTCATGGACTCGCCCGCACCGCTGATCGTACTCGTCGAAGACGAAGACCACCTCGCCCAGGGGCTGATCTTCAACCTGCAGGCCGAGGGCTACCGCACGCGGCATGAGGCCGACGGCGAGGCCGCGCTCACCTGGCTGCTCGAGACCACCGAGAACATCGGCGCCATCCTGCTCGACGTCATGCTGCCGGGCAAGGACGGCTTCGAGATCGTCGCCGCGCTGCGCGAGCATGAGCGCTACTTCCCCGTCCTGATGCTGACCGCGCGTTCGCGACCCGAGGATGTGCTCGAAGGCCTGAACGCCGGCGCGGACGACTACCTGCCCAAGCCCTTCGACCTGTCGCTGCTGCTCGTCCGGCTGAAGACGCTGATGCGCCGCGCGAGCTGGCAGCTTCCAGCTCCCGCCGCCGCGCCACCGCCGCCGAAGCCCTCGCAGGACCACTACGACTTCAACGGGCGGTCGATCCACTTCGACACGCTGGAACTGCAGGGCCCGGAGGGCAAGATCACCCACCTGACCGTGATGGAGGCCGACCTGCTCCGCTACCTGACCGACCGCGAAGGAGCCATCGTGCCGCGCAAGGACATCCTCGAGCAGGTGTGGCGCGTTCACGAGGACACCGACACGCGCGCGATCGACAACTTCATCGTCCGGCTGCGGCGCTACATCGAAGACGACCCAAGCGCGCCGGCCCATCTGCTCACGGTGCGCGGCGTCGGCTATCGGTTCATGGCGGCGCCGCAGGGATAACCGCCTCGTGTTTTGGTTGTCATCCTTCGCGAAGCGGAGGATCTGCTTCCGTCCTTATCGCCGACGTTCGCACCGCACCGAAACCCAGGAGCATCCAATTTCCATGACGACGACTCTGAAGATCGAAAATATGCACTGCGGCGCCTGTGTTCGCCGCGTCACCATGGCGCTGAACAAGCTGCCCGGCACGCAGGTGGAAGAGGTCCAGATCGGCGCGGCGCGCATTGCGACGACGGCGACTCCGCCTGAGATTCTCGCGGCGCTCGACAAGGCGGGCTACCCGGCCCGCGTCGAATGAGCGGCGCGGTCGAGACCGTCACGCTTCCCATCGGCGGCATGACCTGCGCCTCCTGCCAGGGCCATGTGGAGCGCGCGCTGCGCGAGCTGCCCGGCGTCGCGTCGGCCGAGGTCAGCCTGCTGGCGAACCGTGCGACCGTTCGCTACGATCCCGCCGGAACGACGATGCAGGCGATGCAGCAGGCGGTGGAAGAGGCGGGTTACGAGTGCCCTTTGCCCGGCGCCTCCGACGGCGCCAATCCCCACAGCCACATGGACATGGACCATATGAACATGATGGCGATGGACATGGCCGAGACCCATACCGGCCTGCGGGCGGTGCTGGCGCTCATCGCGGCTGCGGTCGCCATGGCGCTTTCCATGCCGCTGATGATGGCGTCCGACACCGCCGATCCCCTGCTCAACTGGATGAACCGGCTGCTGATGCCGGTGATGCCCGCCGTGCTGATGCAGCTTCCCGCCGCGCCCATCCGCTGGCTGCTGCTGGCGATGACCGTCGCGGTCATGCTCTTCTGCAGCCCCGAGACCTACCTGCGCGCATGGCAGGCCGCGCGGCATCGTTCGACGAACATGAACACGCTGGTCGCCATCGGCACGCTGGCGGCGCTGGGCTACTCGGCGACGGCGACCATCGCGCCAAGCCTCTTCCTGCGCCACGGCCTGGCGCCCGATGTCTACTACGAGGCGGTGCTCTTCATCCTGGCGTTCCTGCTGGTCGGCAGCGTGCTGGATGCACGTGCCCGCACCCGCACGCAGGACGCCCTGACCGGATTTGCGCAGTTGCAATCCAGCTCCGCGCGCGTGCTGCGCAACGGCGTCGAGACCGAGGTCCAGATCGCCGAGGTACGGCCTGGCGACACCGTCCAACTGCGTCCCGGCGAGCGCGTGCCGGTCGATGGCGTCGTGCTCACCGGCTCATCCACGGTGGACGAGTCCCTGCTCACCGGCGAGTCCCACCCGGTCCTGAAGGAGCCGGGCGGCAAGCTCATCGGCGGCTCGATCAACCTCGACGGACCGCTGACCCTGACAGCGACCACGCTCGGCGCGGCCAGCGTACTCTCCCAGCTCAGCCGCCTGCTGGCCGACGCCCAGGCCAGCCGCGCGCCCATGCAGAAGCTGGCCGACCGCGCCTCCGCCATCTTCGTCCCGGCCGTCTTGGGACTGGCCGCGCTGACCTTTGCGGCGTGGCTGGTCTTCGCGCCGGATCATTCCCTGCCGCGCGCCTTTGGTATCGCGATTGCCGTGCTGGTCATCGCGTGCCCCTGTGCGATGGGGCTCGCCGTGCCCGCCGCCTTGACCGTGGGGATCGGCCGCGCGGCGCAGCTCGGCTTCCTGGTGAAGAACGGCGAGGCGCTCGAACGGCTGGCGAAGACCGACACGGTTGCGCTCGACAAGACCGGCACGCTGACGCTCGGCCAGCCGCGCATCGTCTCGGCAGACTTAGCCGCGGGAGTGGATGAAGATGCCCTGCTCGGCCTTGCCGCGGCGCTGGAGAAGCACTCGGAACACCCGCTGGCGAGGGCCGTGATCGCTTACGCCGCAGACCGTCCGTTGCCTGCGCTGTCGGCCGTGAAGACGATTCCGGGGCAAGGAATTACGGCCAGCTTCGAGAACCAGCCAGTCGCCATCGGCAACGCTGCTCTGCTCACCGGCCTCGGCGTTCCGCTCGCGACGCTGGGGCAGGACGGTAATGCGACTGCCCTTTATCTGGCCATCGGCGACCGCCACGTCCTGACGCTGCGCGCGGAGGATACGCTCCGGCCCACGGCTGCGTCGGCCATCGCACAGCTACGCGCGCTGCACATCACGCCGCAGATGCTGACCGGCGACAACCCCGCGACCGCCGCAGCCATCGCCGCCGAGGCCGGGCTTACCCCGCAGGAGACCGCCGCCGGACTCCTGCCTGCCGGGAAGCTGGAGCGAATCAAGCAGCTCCAGCAGGCAGGCCGGGTCGTCGCCATGGCGGGCGACGGGCTGAACGACGCCGCAGCGCTCGCCCAGGCCGACACCGGTCTCGCCATGGGCGGCGACGCGGGCACCGACCTGACGCGCGGGGCCGCCGACCTCGTCCTGCTGACACCCGACCTGACGGCTATCCCCGCAAGCATTCGGCTCGCGCGCCGCACCGTCAAGACGATGCGGCAGAATCTCGGCTGGGCCGTCGGCTACAACGCGCTGGGGCTGCCGATCGCGGCGGGTGTGCTGTATCCGCACTTCCACATCCTGCTCAGCCCAATTCTGGCCTCGGCGGCGATGGCGCTTTCGAGCACGTCAGTGCTGCTGAATTCGCTGCGGCTGCGCCGGTTCCGCTGATTGCAAGCGACAAAACCGGATCCTCCGCGAGGAGGATAAACAAGAAAAGCGAAGACAACATATCATCGAAGGAGTACACGGTCCTCCCCGTTCCAAACGATGCGCATTCTCACCCGTTACATCCTCGGCGAAGTCCTCTCCCACGCGTTGCTGGGTGGTGTGCTGTTTACATTTGTGCTGTTCATGCGCATCATCGGCAAGCTGCTGGAGCTGCTGGTGAACGGGACCGCCTCGGTTCCCGACGTAGCGCGAATGATTCTCTACACCTTGCCCGGCTTCCTGACCGTGACGATTCCCATGGCCGTGCTGGTCGGCATTCTGCTGGGGCTTTCACGGCTGGCGTCGGACTCCGAAATTACGGCGATGCGCGCGGCAGGCATGGGCGCGTTGGACTTCGTCCGCATCATCAGCATTCTGTCGACGGTCGCGCTGGCGCTGGGCCTGCTGAACACGCTCTACCTCGAGCCGAAGGGCGCCGCCAGCCTGCTTGCGCTGGAGGATTCGCTGAAGTCCTCGCAGGGCAGCTTCGAGGTGCAGCCGCGCGTCTTCTACGAGAACTTCAAGAACTACGTGCTGTATGTGCAGGATGTGAAGCCGGTCGCCGGCGCGGCGATCTGGAAGCACGTCTTCCTCGCCGACCTGACCAAGCCCGCGACCCCGCACATCACGACGGCGGACCAGGCGCTGGTCACACCCGGCGGACCGGGCACGCTGACACTGCATCTGCGCGACGGCAGCCAGCACGACATCTCGACCAAGGATCCGAACCAGTACAACATCAGCACCTTCGCCACGACCGAGATGCCGATCCAGACCGGCGCGCAGGAGGACACGCACATCTCGCGGTCCGATACCGTGAATCTTGCGCTTCCGCTCGACCGCCTGTTAGCGCTGGCAAGCACCGGCAGCCACAGCACGCCCGCGCAGGTCGCCGCCGCGCGACCCTACCGGATCGAGTTCAACCGGCGCTTCTCGTATCCGTTCGCCTGCCTGGTGCTGATGCTGGTCGGCGTGCCGTTGGGACTGTCGTCGAAGCGCGGCGGCAAATCGACCGGCTTTGTGCTGACGATTTTGCTGGTCTTCGTCTACTACTTCCTGTCGTCGGTGGGGGTCGCGCTGGCGAAGCAGGGCAAGCTGTCGCCGTTTCTCGGCGTCTGGGGCGCGAACCTGATCTTCGCCGCGGCGGGCGCGCTGCTGCTGCAGCAGATGTCGCGGGGCGGCGTGGCGCTGAGCCTGGTATCGACCATCGGCGTCTGGCTGAAGAGCGCGCTGGACCGGCTGCGGCCCAACCGCGAGCGCGCCGAGAACGCCAGCCGCGAGCACAAGACCACCGCGCAGCGCTTTCGCGGCGCCTTCCACACCCGCTTTCCGCTCATTCTGGACGACTATATTTTGCGCGAATACGCGGCAAACTTCGCGCTCGTGCTGGGTTCATTTTCGACGCTCTTCCTGATCTTCACGTTCTTCGAGCTGATCGGCGACATCATCCGCAACCGCTCGGCGCTGGTGACGGTCGGCGACTACCTGCTGAACCTGATTCCCTACATCCTCTATAACGTCACGCCGCTGTGCTCGCTGGTGGCGGTGCTCATTACCTTCGGCGCGCTGTCGAAGACCTCCGAGCTGACGGCGATGAAGTCCGCCGGGCTTTCGCTCTACCGCATCGTCGCGCCCGTGCTGGTGCTGACGGCGGTGATCGCCTGCGCGCTCTTCGCCTTCGACGAGTTCTACCTGCCCGCCGCGAACCGCCGGCAGGAGGCGCTGCGATCCGAGATCAAGGGCAAGCCGGCCCAGACCTTCCTGCGCCCCGATCGCAAGTGGATCTCCGGCCAGAGCTCGCTGCCGCCCGAACAGGCCTTCAACAGCGTGCGCGTCGAGCATCCCGGCGGACCAGCGCGCGTCTTCTACTACCAGTTCTTCGACCCCGACAAGAATGTCTTCGCCAACCTGACCGTCTTCGAGCTGGATCCGCACAGCTTCACCCTGACCCGGCGCATCTTCGCCGCCAGCGCGCGCTGGGACGACAAGGTGAACGGCTGGATCTTCGAAAACGGCTGGGAACGCACCTTCTCCGGCGAGTCCACGGCTGGCTATAACTCGTTCAGCCTCAGCACCTTCCCCGAAATTCACGAGCAACCGGGATACTTCAAGAAGGAAGACCGGCAGTCGCAGGAGATGAGCTTTGGCGAGCTCTCCGGCTACATCGCCGACCTGCGTCAGTCCGGCTTCGACACCAAGCGGCTGAGCGTGCAGCTCAACCGCAAGATCGCCTATCCGGCCATCACGCTGGTGATGGCGATCCTGGCGATTCCCTTTTCGCTCTCAGCCGGTAAGCGCGGCGGGGTGGCCGGATTCGCTATCGCGATCCTGATGGCGATCTCGTACCTCGCCGTCGCCGGGTTGTTCGAGGCGATGGGCAACGTCAATACGCTGCCCCCCGCGCTGGCCGCGTGGACGCCGGATGCCTTGTTCGCGCTGGCCGGCGGCTACCTGCTGCTGCGTACGCCGACCTAAAAAAAAGAGGCTTAACACCGATTTTCACCGATTGAACCGATCAGAACGGTGTTTGATCTCTTCAGATCGGTGTTAAGCCTTTGGCGGTTCGGGTATTATGGGTGCAATCATGAAGCCTTCCGCCGGACTCCTTCTGCTCTCCTTTGCCGTGCCTGCGCTTGCGCAGACCGCCGCAACCGCCCCTCACGTCAAGTCCACGACCACGCCCGTGCACAAGGCTGCGACGGCTGCCGCTCCGGCTGCCTGCGCCAAGCTGCCGGAGCTGTCGACGAAGATCCCCGCCCTGCCCGCAGGTACGCCCTGCGCCAAGCCGCTTTACACCATCACGACCCAGCCGACGGTCAAGCTGGAATACATCTCTCCTGTCGCCGATCCCGGCCTGAAGGAGGCGCTCGGCCTCGAGTCGACGAGCTTCTCGCTGCTCTACCAGGATACGAAGGTCGGCACGGGCATCGCCGCCGCGGGCTATAAGTACTACACGCTGCACTACTCGGGCTACCTGCTGGACGGCACGAAGTTCGATTCGTCGCTCGATCGCGGCGAGCCGATCAGCATTCCGTACGGCGAGCACCAGGTCATCCCCGGCTGGGACACCGGCTTTGGCGGCATGAAGGTCGGCGGCAAGCGCCGTCTCATCATCCCCTTCCAGCTCGCTTACGGCACGACCGCGCATGGTCCGATTCCGGCCAAGTCGACGCTGGTCTTCGACGTCGAGCTGGTCTCGGTTTCGAACACGCCTCCCGCGCCGAAGACGCCTCCGGCTCCGCCCGCAGGCTCGACGCCTCCGCCGGCCGCTGGCGCCGCTCCGGCCAAGCCTGCTATGACGCCCCCTCCGGCAGCAACGCCCGCTCCTGCCGCGGCGCCGGCGACCCCGCCGGCAACATCCGCGAAACCCTAACCGCGTTTCAACATCTAAGGAAGTATGTTCGAACGTCTACGACCGCTGGCCCCGTACCTCAGGCGATATTGGAAGCACCTCGCCTGGGGCGGGGTCTCGGTCATTTTGTATAACGCCATCAAGGCGAGTCTGCCGCCAATCATCGGCCACGCCATCGACGAGATGCAGCACGGCATCACCGATCGCGCGCTGCTGATGCACGCATCGCGGCTGCTGATCGTCGCCGTGTTGATGGCCGTCTTCCTCTATCTCAGCCGCCAGATTCTCATCGGCGCCTCGCGCGAGATCGAGTTCGATCTCCGCAACGATATCTTCGCCAACCTCGAACGGCAGTCGGCGGCCTTCTATCAGCGCCACCGCACCGGCGACATCATGGCCCGCACGACCAACGACCTGAGCGCGGTTCGCCAGTTGCTCGGGCCGGCCATTCTTTATTCCGCCAATACCGTGTTTTTTACCGTCACGGCCCTGCCCTACATGGTGAAGATCAGCCCGAAGCTGACCTTTATCGCCTTCGTTCCGCTGCCGCTTGCGTCGCTTCTGGTGCAGTACTTCGGCAACAAGATTCATGTGCGTTTCGAGCGCATTCAGGCCATGTTCTCGGATATCTCCGCCAAGGCGCAGGAGAACTTCTCCGGCGCGCGGCTGATCCGCGCCTTTGCGCAGGAGGAGGCTGAGATCGCCTCGTTCGAGACGGCGAACATCGAGTACATCGGACGCAGCCTGCATCTGGTCCGGCTGATGGCGATGCTCTGGCCGACGCTCGAACTGGTGCTTGGGCTCTCCCTCGTGATTACGCTGCTGGTCGGCGGACACGAGGTGGTCGAACACCGCATCACGGTCGGCGACTTCACCTCGTTCATGGTCTACATGGTGCAACTAACGTGGCCGATGATCGCGGTCGGCTGGGTCGTCAATCTCTTCCAGCGCGGCACGGCGTCCATCGTACGGATCGACGAGTTGCTCAAGGAAGAGCCCACGATCCAGGACGACCCAGCCCTCGCGGGCGCAGCCCCCGATCAGATCGATGGCGCTATTGAATTTCGCCATCTCACCTTCGGTTATGGCGAGATGGCGCCC
Source organism: Granulicella rosea (assembly GCF_900188085.1). Classification (GTDB taxonomy): domain Bacteria; phylum Acidobacteriota; class Terriglobia; order Terriglobales; family Acidobacteriaceae; genus Edaphobacter; species Edaphobacter rosea. The sequence goes on along the minus strand of NZ_FZOU01000003.1, from coordinate 245,806 downwards.
ACCTTGAAGGACATCAACCTGACGATCCCCGCCGGTTCGAGCCTCGCCATCGTAGGCCCGACCGGAGCGGGCAAATCGACGCTGGTCAATCTGATTCCGCGGCTCTACGACGCCGAACCCGGCATGGTGTTGATCGACGGCAAGCCGATCCGGCAACTGGCGCTCGATACGCTGCGCGGCGGAATTGGTTTCGTTCCCCAAGAGACGTTCCTGTTCTCCGATACGATTCTTCATAACGTATCCTTCGGCGTGCCCGAGGCAACACATGAGCAGGTGGTCGAAGCCGCAACCGTCGCGCACATCGCGACTGAGATCCTCGAATTCCCCAAGGGCTTCGAAACGGCGGTGGGCGAGCGCGGGGTGACGCTCTCCGGCGGACAGAAGCAGCGCACCGCCATCGCACGCGCGGTGCTGCGCGATCCGAAGATCCTGATCCTCGACGATGCGCTAGCCAGCGTGGACACCTACACCGAGGAGCGCATCCTCAGCGGCCTCGGACGCGTGATGCAGGGGCGGACGACAATCCTGATCTCCCATCGCATCTCGACCGCGCGCAACGCGGACCAGATCGCCGTGCTGGTCGACGGTTCGATCGCCGAGCGCGGCACGCACGACGATCTGCTGGCGCTCGATGGCTACTATGCGCGGCTGTATGAGAAGCAGCGGCTGGAAGAAGAGCTGGCGGTAACGACGTAGTGGTGAGCGAGCGGCGACAACCGCTCACTCACCACGAAGCCATCGCCACGAACCACTCGCTCTTTACGCGCTCCAGCGCGAGGCCGGCGCCTCGGAGTCGAAGACCGGTTGCGGGTTGAGACGCGTGAACTTCTCCTCGGTCGTCTTCAGCTCGCGCGGCAGCACGCGGCCGACAAGCGGATCCTTGGCGGCGAGGGCCCAGGCCTCGCGCACGTTGCGCACGCAGCCGATGACCTCCTCGAACTGCTCGCGGCTCGCCAGATGCGAGGCCTCAAGCGTCATGGTGAACATGGCCGCATAGAAGTCCGAGAGCGCGGACGCCGCGGCCTGTCCAAGCTCCGGCCGCAGCCGGGCCTGCAGGTACATCAGGATGTCGACCACCTTCTTGACCGCGATGCGCCGGCCAATGGTGTCGTCTTCCACGCAGCACTGCGCCGCGCGATAGAGGAAACGCAGTGCGCCGTCATAGAGCGCGACGACGAGTTCGATGCCGGTTGCACCGACGAGAGACTGCTGTTGATACGTCATTTCCGCCATGGGAGAGCCTTTCCGGTTCGGTATTGCCTAAAGAGTCGAAGCGACGTAGCCCGTCAGCGAGCTGTAAAGGATGTTCTGCTCGTTGAGCTGCGCGGGGATGGATTGGAGAGTTTCGTTCGCCGTGTTCAGCTCGGCGGTAAGGGTGGTCTTCTCCGTGGCGAGCAGCGCGTCCTCGTTGCTGACGTCCGTGTTCAACGAGGTCTCGACCGTGGAGTTCTGCGCCAGCGCGAGTGAGACGGCGCCCTGGGTGGATGAGCTTCCAAGCTGGTTGAGCGTGGTCGTCAACGTCTGGCCCCAGCTTCCGGCGGTCTCGAAGAAACCCTCCACGTCGCTGAAGTGGCTGTTCAGCGCGGTGTCGAGCGCGCTTGTGTCGAGCGTGAGCGTGCCATCCTGGCCGATGCTCAGCCCGATCTGGTCGATGGTCGCGATGCTGCCGCTGGCCGCGCCGCCGCTCAGCGCCTGCGAAAGACGCGTCTGGATGAGCGAGAGCGTGGGGTTGCCGAAGAGCGGCTCGGCGGCGCCGGTAGAATCCTTCCCCTCCTGCGTCTTGATGTCCGCGACGACCGCGTTATAGGCCGTCACCACGCTCTGCACGGCGGTCTCGATGGAGCTGTTGTCGTTGGTGATCTGCACCTGAACGGGCGTCGTGGAGGCGGCAAGAAGCTGGAAGGTGACGCCGGAGATGGCACCGGTCACGGTGTTCGAGGCGCTGGTCGTATCGAGTCCGTCGACAGTCAGGCTGGCGTCGGCGCCGGGCTGGCCGGTGGTGAAGTTGATGGCGGAGCTGGTGGTGGAATCGGTCAGGGCGCCGCCGAGCGTGATGGATCCCGCCGCACCGCTGGTGCTGCTCACCAGCGAGAGGCGCGACCCGTTCGCGTCCGTGATGACGCTGGCGGTCACGCCGTAGGAGCCCTGGTTGATCGCAGAAGCCAGCGTGGCCAGCGTGTTGTTGCCGCTGCCGATGGTGATGGTCTTGGCCGTGCCGGAGCCGACCTGGATGCTCAGCGTACCGCTGAGCGTGTCGGTCGCCGTGATGCTGCCGGTGTACTTCGACGAGGTCGTGGCGAGGGAGTTGACGACCACCGTATGGCTGCCCGCGACCGCGGTGGTGCTGGCGGACGAGAGGCTGAGCACGTCGGGATTTGAACTCGAACCCTCCTTCGAGGCAAACAGGCCATCGAACGAGGTGAGCGATGAAAGCGAGGTCGACAGGGTCGCAAGATCGGTTCCGAGCGAGGTGAAGGCCGTATCCTGCGTCTGCAGCGTCGAGAGCTGCGACTTCCAGGCTGTCTCCACGCCCGACTGCGTGGCGAGGATCGAGGTGACGGTCGATGCGACATCGAAACCGGCGCCGCTTGTGGGCGAACCAAAACTGAGTCCAACGGTAGCCATACGCTTTGTCCCTTGCTGTGATTGCTTGCTTGCAACAGGAGGAATGCACGCGTTGGGCCAACGCTGGAAGCCCAACATTAGAGATCGCTTGTCCAATACAACTCGATGGAAAAAGAAGGTTAAAGCGAGAAGAGCGGACATGGGCCGATGCCCACGTCCGCTACCCCTCAACCGACTATTGAAGCAGCTTGAGAACTTCCTGCTGCACGCTGTTTGCCTGGGCGAGCGCGCTGATACCGGTCTGCGAGAGCACCTGGTACTTGGCGAGATCGCTGGTGGCCTGGCCGTAGTTGGTGGACTGAATGCTGCTCTGCGCCGAGGTCAGGTTCTCCGACTCCGCCGAAGCGACGTTCGAGGCCGCGGTCAACTGGTTGATGTCCGCGCCGATGATGCCGCGCTGATAGGCCACGCCGGCAATCGCCGAGGTCACCGTGGTCAGCACCGTCTGTGCGCTGGACTGGGTGAGGGTTGAGACGTCCGAGTTGGTGAAGTCGATGCCCGCGCCCGCAGTCGCGCCAGCCGCGGCCGGAGCGTAGTCTTCGAGCGTGTTCGTGCTGACAGCCAGCACGTTCGTGCCTGCGGTGGTGTTCTCCGCATCCTCCGGACCGGTGAGCACGAGCTTGTTGCCCGAGCCGATGCTCGCCACGATGCCCGAACCATCCGCGTTGTACTGATCGTTCAACTGGTTGACGGCATCGGTCAGGCTGGTGCCGGTGGCGATCGTCGAGTTGATGGCCGTACCGCCCGCCACCGAGACGCTCAGGGTGCCCGCGATGGTGTCGTTGTAGTTCGTCAGCGCCGAGAAGGTGACCGAAGAACCCACCGTCAGGGACGAGGTGGTCGCCGTGCCCGAAGTAAGCGCAACGCCCGCGCCGACCGGAGCCGACTGGCCGACATTGCTCTTGCTCAGTACGCCGACGATGTCGCTGTACACGTTCGCGCCGCTGCCGGTGCCGTCCGAGACGAAGACCGTGTTGGCGATGTTCGAGAAGACGCTGTTGCTGTTGAAGTTGGTGGTCGTGCCGATGTCGCCGATTTCGTTCAGGATGTTCTGATACTCCTGGTTGGCCGAGCTTACCTGGTTGCTGTTCAGCGTGCCGTTGGCCGCTTCGGTCGAGAGGGTGACCGCGCGGTCGAGCAGGTTGGTGACCTGCGAGAGGGCGCCATCGGCGGTCTGCAGCAGTCCGATGCCGTCGGTCGCATTCTGCGAAGACTGGGTAAGTGCGGCAATGTTGGCGCCAAGTCCATCGACGACCGCGAGACCGGCTGCGTCATCCGCACCGGAGTTGATACGCGAGCCCGAAGAGAGCTGATTCAGGGTCGTCTGCAAAGACGCCTGAGTCTGGTTCAGGTTGTTCTGCGCGTAGATTGCAGCGATGTTGTTCAAAATGCCCAAGGACATGGATTCCGCTCCTGTACTGATCCGAATTTGAGTTACCGCAACGCCTTGCCCGGGTGCTGCGCCAGCGTGACGAACAAAGCAGGATTGCCTTGTTCTTACCGGTTCAGCGTGCGGTTGGCCCCGCGTTCTTTCACTACATCGGCGTTGGGTCGGACACCATTAGCACCAGTGGCCCTGTAAATGCAAGCGCCGCGCGAAAAGTAACATTCCTCTTAGTTACAGGTTGGGCGAGTTATCTCGAATCGCTCGCCGGTAACGACAATAGAGGCGGCGATCCGCCGGACGGCGTCCGCGGGTACGCAATCGCAGCTCGCTCCGCGACTATCGCCGCGCTCTTCCCCGCCGATACATCACGCAGGGAGCGTATCGAACCATGATCGAACTTACCCGTCTCAACGGTCACCGGCTGGTCGTCAACTGCGACCTCATCAAGTTTGCCGAGGCCACCCCCGACACCACGCTGACGCTGGTGACGGGCGAAAAACTCATCGTGCTCGAATCCTGCGAGACGCTGGAAGAGCTCATCCTCAACTATCACAGCAGCATTCTCAGCCAGGCCTGGCGCTATCCTTCGCGCGGCGCCGTCTCCGCGCTTGAAGCCGTTCGGGCAACCTCGGAATAAGTTCACACTGCGTTACATATTGAGTTCGACCCCACATTTGTCACACGCGCCAAAGGAGTTCAAGCAATGGACATCGCCAGCATAGGCGGCATCATCCTCGCCATCGTCGGCATCCTCGCCGGGATGATGATCGAAGGCGGCAACATCGGCCAGATCACCCAGCCCACGGCGGCGATGATCGTCGTCGGCGGAACCATCGGCGCGGTCATGCTGCAGTTTCCCATGAACATCTTTCTCGCGGCATGCAAGGATCTCGTCAAGGTCTTCCTGCACAAGGGCGCCGATGGCGAGGCCATCCTGATGCAGATCGTCGAGTTCGCCAACAAGGCGCGCAAAAGCGGCATCGTCTCGCTCGACGGCGACCTCGCGCAGGTCAACGACCCTTTCCTCAAGCAGGCTTTGATGCTCGCGGTCGACGGCACGGAGTCGAGCGAGGTGCGCAAGATCATGCAGCTTGAGCTTGAGAATAAGAGCGAGATCGAAGAGAAGATCCCCGCGGTCTTCGAAGCCATGGGAGGCTACTCGCCGACCGTCGGCATCATCGGCGCCGTGCTCGGACTCATCCAGGTGATGAAGAATCTCGACAACATCGACGAGGTCGGACGCGGCATTGCAACGGCCTTCGTCGCCACCATCTACGGCGTCGCGATGGCCAATCTGATCTGTCTCCCCGCCGCGGGCAAACTGAAGTTTCGCCACCGCGAAGAGACCATGATCAAGGAGATGATGCTCGAGGGCGTCATCTCCATCCTCGAAGGCATGAACCCGCGCATGATCGAGACCAAGCTGCGCACCTATCTCTTCGAGACCGGACACAAGCCGGCGGCAGAGGGCGCGCGCCAGCCGCAGGAGGCGCAGGCATGAGCAAGAAGAAGCATCCCGAGCATGTGAATCATGAGCGCTGGCTGGTCTCTTACGCGGACTTCATCACGCTGCTGTTTGCGTTCTTCGTCGTTCTGTTCGCGGCCGGCCAGACGGACAAGCGCAAGCAGGTGCAGCTTGCCATCGCGATGCAGTCCGCCTTCACGCACGACGGCATCTTCGATCAGCACTCGAAGACGCCGCCCATCGCGCAGGACGCCGCGGTGGGCCGCTCGTCGAAGCCCGCGCCCTTCGGCCTGCCCATCCCCACGCCGCAGGAGCTGGCGCAGAAGCGCGTGCAGGAGCATGTCAGCGAGGTGATGAAGAAGGCGGTCGAACGCAAGCGTCTTGCCGCAGGCGCCATCAGCATGCACACCACCGATGATGGGCTGGTCATCAGCCTGCGCGAGGCGGGCTTCTTCCCTTCGGGCTCGGCCGATGTGCGCGCGGGCGCCGAAGAGATCGTCGCCGAGGTGGCGAGCGCGCTGCCGGATCAGGCCATCCACGTAGAAGGCCACACCGACAACGTGCCCATCCACAACCAGCAGTTCGCCACCAACTGGGAGCTTTCGACCGCGCGCGCGGCGACGATCACGCGCATGGTGCTCGCCGCCGGCAAGGTATCGCCAAAGCTCATCTCGGCCACCGGCTTCGCGGAGTATCAACCCGCGGCCAGCAACGCCACCGAAGAGGGCCGCGCGCAGAACCGGCGCGTCGACATCATTCTGCTGAAACGCCCAGAATCTTCACAATGACGCGCTTGCTGCGCTGACCGTCGAACTCCGCATAGAAGATGCGTTGCCACTGCCCGAGATCCAACCGGCCACGCGTGATGGGCAGCGTCGTCTCATGGTGAAGCAGCAAGGCCTTCAGGTGCGCATCGGCGTTATCCTCGCCGGTCTGGTGATGCTTGTAGCCGGGCCACGAGGGCGCCAGCTTTTCAAGCCACGTGCCGATGTCTTCGATCAACCCATTCTCATGGTCGTTCACGTAGATCGCCGCCGTGATGTGCATCGGCGAGACGAAGCACAGGCCATCGATCACTCCGCTCTGGCGTACGATGCGCTCCACCTGATCGGTGATGTGAACCATCTCGTAACGCTTGCTGGTGTTGAATGTCAGATACTCGGTGTGCGCCTTCATCGAGGCCATGTTCTCTCCTGAATTGTGGTTGCGTAGCGTTATACTCAGTCTATGGCGAACAGGGCCAACCCGGCGCGCGTGACGATGCGGCTTCGCATCCTCCTCGCGATGCTGTGCCTGATCGCCTTTGCCACAGGCCCGACGACATGCCTGGCAACCATGCCTCACATGCCCATCGCGCAGGCCGCCAGCGTCGAGGCAGACTGCAGCCCGTGCTGCTCGCGCCAGACTCCGGCGAGCGTCGAACTCGGCTGCTGCACCGCACCGCAGGACCTACCGCCTGCGCATATCGCGGCTGCAGCCACGATTCAACCTGCGCTCATCTTCGCGTCGCTTGAGCCGCTGCCCATGCTGAGGCCTGCGTCGTTCGTACGCGCCACACGCATCGCCGCGACCTCTCCTCCACCGCCCAGGCTGGTCGCACTCCGCATCTGATTTCCTACTTCATCCGCCAGCGTCTCGACCATCCCGCAAAACATCGCACACGAGCCCCGGAGAGTAGACCCATGCCGTTCCCCCGTATCGCTACGCGCGCAGTTGCGTGCCTGTTCTTCGCATCGTTTGTAACGCTTGCAACAGCCCAGCAAAGCATCATGCCCGATATGCCAGGCATGAACATGAGCGCGCCCGGCACGAAGCACGCCGACCCGCTCTCAGGCACGATCTGGCAGCACACCGACTCCGGCACCAGCACCGAGCCAGCCAGCACGCCCGCGCCCATGTGGATGGGCCAGCACCATGGCTGGATGACCATGCTGCACGGCAACGCCTTCGTCGCGGACACGCAGCAGCAAGCCGACAACTCCCGCGGCGGCGACAAGCTCTTCTCGACCAACTGGATCATGCCCATGGCCATGCATCCGCTCGGCGGCAACGGGCAGATCACGCTGCGCGCGATGTTCTCGCTTGAACCCGCGACCGTCACTGGGCGTTTCTATCCGGAGCTCTTTCAGCAGGGCGAGACCGCCTTTGGCAGGCCCATCGTCGACGGCCAGCACCCGCACGACTTCTTCATGGAGATCACCGCGCTCTACGACCTGCGCCTGGGCCAGCACGCGCTGCTGAGCCTCTACGCCGCGCCGGTGGGCGACCCCGCGCTGGGCCCGACCGCGTATCCGCACCGGCTCTCGGCTTCGGAAGATCCCATCGCCGCGCTCGGGCACCACCAGCAGGACTCCAGCCACATCGCGATGAACGTCGTCACCGCCGGCCTGACGTATAAATGGGCGCGGATCGAAGGCTCGGGCTTCCACGGCGAAGAACCCACCGAGGCGCGCTGGCAGCCGGAGCCCTCGGCCAACGGCCATGCGGTCGACAGCTACTCCGCGCGACTGACGATCTCGCCCACGCGCAACTGGTCCGGGCAGTACTCCGTCGCGCACATTACGGCCCCAGAGCAGTTGCACCCCACCGAAGATCAGCAGCGCCAGACCGCCAGCGTCATGTATAACCGGCCCCTCGGCGCGCATCACGATACGACCTCCATGCCCGGCATGGACATGGCGACACACGCGACCGGCGACTGGTCCAACACGCTGCTCTGGGGCCATACCAGATCGCTCGCCGACAACACCATCGCCGACAGCTACCTCGCCGAGTCGCTGCTCAAGTTCCACACGCGCAACTATGCCTGGGTGCGGATCGAATCCGCCGCGCGCACCAGCGAGCTCGTGAACCCAACCGGCCCGGAGCTGCCCGTCGGCCATGTACAGGCGTATACGCTGGGCTACGACCGCGACTACAAGGTCGCGCCGCACCTTCTGGCCGCACCTGGGGCACAGTTCACGGTCTATCGAGCGCCGGATGCGCTGGTCTCCACCTATGGACGCACTCCGTTGGGCGCGGTGGCGTTCGTGCGCTTCCGCATCGTGCAGTGAAGATACCAGGGTGCCCCATCCTTCGCACCTTTGCGAAGGGTGGGACGCAACAGGCTCGAACCGAATACGTCCCACCCTTTCCGATGAAGCCTGGAAAGGATGGGGCGCCCGGACATCTGTACTAACCTTGAAGCATGATCCTCTACGTCGCCACGACCAACCCCGGCAAGCTCCGCGACTTCGCCGCAGCCGCCACGCCCGGCGTCACCATCGCGCCGCTGCCGAACATCGCCAGCATCCCCGCACCGGACGAGACCGCCGACACCTTCGAAGGCAACGCGCGCATCAAGGCGCTCGCCTACTCGGCCATCGCGCCGGGCCAGATCGTGCTGGCCGACGACTCCGGCATCGAGCTGGACGCGCTCGGCGGTGCACCCGGCGTCCGCTCCGCGCGCTACGCCGACGACGAAGGCTTCCCCGCCACGCCGGGGGTCACAACCGACCAGCGCAACCTCGCCTGCCTGCTCGACCGCACGCGGCACCTCACCGGAGAAGACCGCTACGCCCGCTACCGCTGCGTCCTCATCGCAGCACGCGACGGCGAGGTGATCGCCATCGGCACGGGCGACGTCGACGGCATCCTGCTCGACACGCCCACCGGCAACGGCGGCTTCGGCTACGACCCTATCTTCCTGATCTCCGAGCACGACGAGACGATGGCCGAGCTGGATATCGAAACCCGGCTGTCGCTGAGCCATCGCGGGCGGGCGCTGGCCGATCTGCTGGCGAAATTGAAGAGCGCAGATTTCGCGTGATCATAGAATTCGCACAAACCTTCCGCTAATCGCACCAATCCCGCCAGTTTTCTTGACGCTCCCACAACCGGAGCGGAATAATCAGCCTGCCGCACCTGTTAAGCATTCGCGACACGCAACACCCAGGAGCCTGTCCATGGCCACCACCGCACCTCCCGCAAACACGATCCGCAAAGGCGTCCAGCCCTTGCGCGCCGGACAGGGCAACTCCTTCCTGTGGCGCCGCCTGCACTCGCTCTCGGGCATCGTGCCCATCGGCGCGTTCCTGATCGAGCACATCATCTCGAACTTCGAGATCCTGAACGGGCCGCTGGCCTACGCCAAGCAGGTCCAGTTCCTCAACTCCCTGCCGCTGGTCCGCGTGCTGGAGTGGGCGTTCATCTTCATTCCGCTGGCCTTCCACGCGCTCTACGGCGTCTTCATCGCCTTCCGGGGCCGCTCGACCGTCAACGTCTACCCGTGGGCCGGCAACTACATGTACGTGATGCAGCGCGTCACGGGCATCATCGCGCTGCTCTATATCGGGCAGCACGTCTGGCGGCAGCGCTTTTCGGGCGTCAGCCTGCCGGAGCATCCCGGCGCGGCATTCGCCAAGGTGCAGCATGAGCTCTCAAATCCCTGGATGCTCGCGATCTACGTCATCGCGATGATCGCGACGACCTGGCACTTCGCCTACGGCATCTGGCTCTTCGCAGCCAAATGGGGAATCACGCCTGGCGACAAGGCCCGCAAGCGCTTCGGCTATATCTGCGCGGCGTTCGGCACGGCGCTCTGCATCATGGGTCTGGCCAGCATTGTTTCGATCGTGATGGCGCCGCCCGCTCCGGATGATGTGATGCCGGAGAAGCCTGCGGTTACGGCGCAGGCATCGCCTTCAACAGAGTTCAGGCATCCGGAGAATTACGGCTCGCGCCAGTAATAACAGTTTTGCCGCATGCGCCTTGTTAAGGGCACGGCTTCAGCCGTGCCGTTCGACGCCCAGGATAGAACGGGGCTTTAGCCCTTGAGGTACGAAAATGATAGGAACGACAACCTTCATAGCCGTCGCCCTCGCACTTTTCACCTTGGCAATGGCTGCCGACCTTCGGCGCCGCTCTCTGCTGAAAGAATTCGCCAGACACCATGAAACAGAAGTTTCCGAAAAACCTTTGACCTCCGCTGCAATCGCACAAATCGAGGAGAAGCTTCCAAAGGGTTCCCTTCGTACTCGCATCAAGTGGCTTGAAAGAAGCTCCAGACTATCCTGGCTTGCTCTTGAGGTCGTAGCAAATCTTTTTTGAACAGGCTCTTGGAATCTCTGAATAGGAATCGCACATGGCAGCCACACCAAGAATCATCGTCGTAGGCGGAGGCCTCGCCGGCCTCGCCGCCGTCATCAAGATCGCCGAGGCCGGCGGCACGGTCGACCTCTTCTCCATCGTGCCCGTCAAGCGGTCGCACTCGGTCTGCGCGCAGGGCGGCATCAACGCGGCCAAGGACCTCAAGGGCGAGGGCGACTCCGTCCTCAAGCACTTCGACGACACCGTCTACGGCGGCGACTTCCTCGCCAACCAGACGCCGGTCAAGAACATGACCGCGCAGGGTCCGGCCATCATCGACCTGCTCGACCGCATGGGCGTGCCCTTCAACCGCACGCCCGAGGGCCTGCTGGACTTCCGCCGCTTCGGCGGCACGCTGTACCAGCGCACGGCCTTCGCCGGCGCGACGACGGGTCAACAGCTGCTTTATGCGCTGGATGAACAGGTTCGCCGCTACGAGGCCGAGGGCAAGGTCAAGAAGTACGAGGGCTGGGAGTTCCTCTCCGCCGTGCTGGGCTCGAAGGGCGAGGCACGCGGCATCTGCGCCATGGACCTCCGCTCGATGGAGACACGCACCTTCCCCGCCGACGCGGTCATTATCTGCACCGGCGGCAACGGCGCGATCTTCGGCAAGAGCACGAACTCGGTCGTCTGCACCGGCTCGGCGCAGTCGGCGCTGTACCAGCAGGGCGCGTTCTACGCGAACGGCGAGTTCATCCAGGTACACCCGACCGCCATCCCCGGCGAAGATAAGCTGCGCCTCATGTCCGAGTCTGCGCGCGGCGAGGGCGGACGCGTGTGGGTTCCGCGCGACCGAAACGATAAGCGCGTCGCCCGCTCGATCCCCGAGGCCGACCGCTACTACTTCCTCGAAGAGCGTTATCCGAAGTACGGCAACCTGGTGCCGCGCGACATCGCCACCCGCGAGATCTTCAAGATCGTCTACGAAGACAACATGGGTATCGACGGTCAGCCGATGGTTTATCTCGACCTGACGCACCTGCCGAAGGCCCGGCTGCACAAGCTCGAGGGAATTCTGGAGATCTACGAGAAGTTCGTCGGCGACGATCCGCGCGAGGTGCCGATGAAGATCTTCCCCGGCATGCACTACACGATGGGCGGCCTGTGGGTGGACTTCCAGCAACAGACGAATATCCCCGGCGTCTTTGCGGCGGGTGAGGCCGACTACTCGATCCACGGCGCGAACCGCCTGGGTGCGAACTCGCTGCTGTCGTGCATCTACGGCGGCTTTGTCGCGGGCCCGCAGGCGCTGCAGTACGCCAAGGCTCTGCCCGCGCAGGTGGGCGATGGCGGACACGCCGAAGAGCTGGCGCGTCAGAAGCAGAAGAACTCCGGCCTGCTGAACAACGCCGGCACGGAGAACCCGTTCAAGATCTGGCGCGAACTGGGCGAGACGATGACCAAGCACGCGACCATCGTCCGCTACAACGCAGGCCTGGACGAGGCGGATGCGAAGATCGTCGAACTGCTGGGCCGCTACAAGAACGTCAACCTCTCGGACAAGAGCCAGTGGGCGAATACGAGCTTCGCCTTCACGCGCCAGCTCTACAACATGCTGGAGCTCGCACGCGTGATCGTGCAGGGCGCTCGCCAGCGCGACGAGAGCCGCGGCGCACACTACAAGCCGGACTTTCCGAATCGCAACGACGAGCAGTTCCTGAAGACGACCAAGGCGGCGTTCGTCGACGGCGCGCCGAGCATCTCGTTCGAGGATGTCGACATCAGCCACATCAAGCCGCGTCCGCGCGTCTACTCCAGCACTTAACGAGGCGCATCATGTTCGGCTTTGACAAGCTCGGAATCATCATCGTTCTGGCGGTATGCGCCTCGGTGTTGTTTCTCCCGGCTTTACTGCTCGGCGGATGGTTCGTATCGAACGCAATCGTGAAAGGCACTCACGAGCTGGATCGCAGAACATCTTCTTCAGGAATCGAAGCGAACACGGATACAACACGCGATAGAGATTGAGGGAAAACAAGCATGGCAACCGCAGCCCGCACCATCCAAGTCGAGATCAAGCGCCAGTCCAGCCCGGACCAGCCGGCGACCACCGAGAAGTTCGAGATTCCCTATCGCCCGAACATGAACATTACCTCGCTTCTCGGCGAGATCGCGCTGAACCCGGTCGAGGTGACCGGCAAGCCCACCACGCCGATCACCTATGACTCCAACTGCCTGGAGGAGATCTGCGGCTCGTGCGCGATGTTGATCAACGGCAAGGCGCGCATGGCCTGCTCCGCGCTGGTCGACAAGCTTGAGCAGCCGATCCGGCTGGCGCCGCTGTCGAAGTTCCCCGTGGTGCGCGACCTCGCGGTCGACCGCTCCGTGCTGTTCGAGAACCTGAAGGCGGTCAAGGCCTGGGTGCCGATCGACGGCTCATACGATCTCGGCTCCGGCCCTCGCCAGCAGCCGCAGATTCAGGAACAGCGCTATCCGTTGTCGAACTGCATCTCCTGCACCATCTGCATGGAGGTCTGCCCCCAATTCAATGATTCAACGTCATTCGTCGGCGCAGCGACGATTGCGCAGGTGAAGCTCTTCAACATGGACCCCGCGGGCTCTGTCCTGAAGGAAGAGCGCCTTCGCGCGCTGGCCGGGGACGGCGGCGTGCAGGAGTGCGGCATGGCGCAGAACTGCGTTGCAGCCTGCCCCAAGCAGCTTCCGCTGATCGAAGCGATCTCGGATGTCAGCCGCGATGTGGTCATCCAGCAGGTGAAGGACTTCTTCTCGTTGTAATATCGGTGCGCTCCTTGCCGGGAAATCCCGGCAGGGCGTACTCTTCCCTTATGAGCGAACTTGTCTTCAACGTGACGCAAGAATCGGATGGCGGCTACGTTGCCGTGGCAGTTGGCGAGAGTATCGCCACTCAGGGCGATACCTGGGATGAACTCTGCTACATGGTTCTGGATGCCGTGAAGGGTTATTTCTACGACTCAGAACCGCCCACGCGCATACGTCTATCCCTTCATGTTGAGCAGGTTCTGGCTGTCGCGTGAGGACTCCGCGAGATATCTTCGGTCGAGAGCTTGCCGATCATCTCCTCCGTCGGTGGGACTACCGCGAAGAACGACAGGCAGGCAGCCACATCATTCTGCGCACCGACATTCCTACGGGACAGACGCTCCCCATCCCGGCTCACAAACCTCTGCGCACCGGCACACTCATTGCGATCGTGAGAATGGTTGCAGCACACAAGGATGTTACGCGAGACGACATCCTCAGAGACTTATAAGCTACTCAGCACTGCATCGTTTGCATATTCAGCAGCCACTAGGAGCCCCATCGAATGCCCAGCACCATCCCTACCCTGACCCTCGAAGATGCACGCCGCCTCATCACCGCAGCCGAAACGAAGGCGGAAGCCATCGGCCAGCCCATGTGTATCGCTGTCGTCGACGCGGGCGGCAACCTGCTCGCCTTCGAACGCATGACCAACGCCTGGATCGGCTCCATCGACATTGCACAGAAGAAGGCGTTCACCTCGCGAGCCTTCGACATTACTACAAAAGATCTCGGTGCAAACTCGCAGTCGGGCGATCAGTTCTTCGGTATCCACGCCTCGAACGGCGGCAGAATCATGATCTTCGCCGGCGGTCTGCCGATCGTCATGGAGGGTAAGGTCATTGGCGCAATCGGAGTCAGTGGCGGATCCGGCGAGCAGGATCATGCGGTAGCTGAGGCGGGTCTGGCACGCTTGTAGTGGATATGAACGACAAGCAGTAGAAAGACACATCAAAGCCCCACTCAACGTTGAGCGGGGCTTTGATGTGTGGAACGAACTCGGAACTACTTGGTAAAGATCGTGTCGCCTGGAACATGCTTTTCATTCTCATGAAGTCTGTGCTTGCCATGCTTGGCGGCGGCATCCGCGATGGCCTTCAGACGCTGCTCGTCGGTCGTGTCCTCGCCCTCGGGCGAAATGTTCTGGAGCGAGGGACGTGCTGTCGTGTCGTTGTTTCCAAAGTCAAGAGCCATATTGCACCTCGCACTATAAGAAGCCTGCGACCGCACACAGGTTGCTCCGCCAGCCGGTAAACTCCAATCAGCCATGCTGACCATCGACACCCATGCCGACACGCCGCAGCGCTTCGCCGATCAGGGCTGGGACTTCGTCGACGGGCCGCTCGGCCCCGGCATGATCGACCTCGCCACGGCGCGCGCCGGCGGCCTGGGCGCGGAGTTCTTCGCCATCTGGGCCGAACCCTCCGAGTGGAAGGGACGCTATGCCCACCGAACGCTGCAGTTGATCGACGGCGTGCTCGAACAGGTCCGCAAGCACCCAGAGGAGCTGCGGCTGTGCCTTTCGCCCGAAGACATCCGTGAGGCGTATGCCGAGGGCAGATTCGCCGTCCTCCTGGGCCTCGAAGGCGGCCACTCCATCGAGAATTCGCTGTCGCTGCTACGCGTCTACCATCGGCTCGGCATCCGTTATATGACGCTGACGTGGTCGAACACGCATGAGTGGGCCGACTCCTGCGGAGACCTGCACGACGACTCCGTGCGGCGCCACGGCGGTCTGACCGGCTTCGGTCGCGAGGTGATTGCGGAGATGAACCGGCTCGGCATGATCGTCGACGTCAGCCACGCGTCGGACGAGACCTTCTGGCAGGTGCTCGCATGCTCCCGCGCGCCGATCCTCGCGACGCATTCGAGCGCCCGCTCGCTTACGGATGTACCCCGCAACCTGACGGACGAGATGCTCCGCGCCCTGGCGAATGCGGGCGGCGCCTGCATGGTCAACTTCTTCCCTGCCTTCATCGACGAGGACTGGCACGCAGCCTGGAATCGGCAGCGTCCCGAACGACGCGAAGCCCACGAACACGCAGCGAAGCCATGGCGCGAACGAAATTTGCCTATTCCGTTTTATGTCTCGGATGGTGTGGATCGGAGGTTTGCTGCCCGCCTGCCGCGAGCGCCCTTTGCGTCGTTGATCGATCACATCGACCACGTGGCAAAGGTAGCGGGCATCGACCATGTCGGCATTGGGACGGACTTCGACGGCATTCCGTCATTGCCCGAAGGCATCGATTCGGCAGCCGATCTGCCGAAGATCGCGGACGCGCTGCGCGAGCGCAGGTATTCCGAGGATGACCTGGAAAAGCTGCTTGGCGGCAACCTGCTCCGGGTCTTCGCCGAAGTGCAGGCCGCCGCCACGACGCAACCTTAGAGTTATTTCTCCGCCAGAATCGCAATCTTGTGAATCTTCGGCTGCTCGGCGAAATACTCGTCCGCCTTTGCCATCAGGGCCTTGGCGATCTCGCCGGTCAGGTGTGCATCGCGCCCCGCCTCATCGTCGAACGTGTCGAAGACGCCGTATGTGCCGTTATCCTCTTTGAATCCGTACCATGAGACGGTTCCCGGCTCGGCGTGGGACATCTCGCCACCCAGCTTCAGAAACGCTTCGATCTCGGCTTCCTTGCCCGGCTTCGGCTTCAACTCCGCGTACAGCGCAAACTTTGCCATAAAATCCTCCAACTGCGTTGGACGCCCGCCGCGCCCCATCGGTCACCTGCACTTGTAGCCTTTGCCGCGAGGCGTTAGCCTTGTGAGGTGATGTTCGAAAAGACGATCCGAGACTCCGGTAAGACCGCCCTCCGCCTTGCGTTTGGCCTGACGATGCTTGCCGCCCCTGCAGCTCTTCAGGCACAAGCCGCCGCGCCAGCCGCTCAACCGGAGAAGACAGCGCCCGCGGCGACCACCCCGGCGCCGGCCGCCGCCGAGCAGTTCCCCGACGCCCCCAGCACGGCCGCGCAGATCAAACCGCCGATGGTTCCCACTGGCCCCACCGTCGTCATCGACACGACCATGGGCCGGCTGACCTGCAAGCTCTTCGAGAAGGAGGCGCCGGTCTCCACCGCCAACTTCATCGGCCTCGCCGAGGGCACGAAGGACTGGACCGACCCCAGCACGCAGAAGAAGATGCACGGCGTAAGGTTCTACGACGGCGTGACCTTCCACCGGGTCATCCCAACCTTCATGATCCAGGGAGGCGACCGGCTGGGCAATGGGTCGGGCGACGGCGGCTACTTCTTCGACCAGGAGATCGTGCCGGGCTTGAACTTCGACGTCGCCGGCCGACTCGCCATGGCCAACGCCGGGCCGAACACCAACGGCACGCAGTTCTTCATCACCGAAGAGCCACAGCCGGACCTCGACGGCAAGTACAACATCTTCGGCCAGTGCGACGCCCACACCGTCCTGCTGGTCGCCTCCATCGCCCGCGTCTCGCGCAACCACGACGACAAGCCGGATGTACCCGTGGTGATGAACCACGTTTACATCGTCCGCGACGGACAGCCGATGCCGCCGCTGCCGGTCGCGCCCATCTCGCTGCCTGCAGCGCCGTTGCCGCCGCAGAAGCAGTAAGAATTCACCCGACCGCGTTAGAATGGCGTGTTCGTCATTTCACGGGTCCATCAACGCGGAAACTCGCCCCAGCACTGTAAGGAGAACACTTAAATCATGCCTACCAAGCCCGGCACTTACGCCACCTTCAAGACCAGCGAAGGCGCCATTGTCTGCGAACTGTTCGAGAAGGACGCGCCCATTACCGTCGCCAACTTCATCGGTCTCGCCGAAGGAACCAAGGAGTGGAACAGCCGCAGCAAGAAGGGCGACAAGCTCTATGACGGCACCATCTTCCACCGCGTCATCCCGGCCTTCATGATCCAGGGCGGAGATCCCGAGGGCTCCGGCATGGGCGGCCCCGGCTACAAGTTCGCAGACGAGACCAAGGGCAGCCCGCACCACTTCAAGACGCCCGGCAAGCTCGCCATGGCCAACGCCGGCCCCAACACCAACGGCAGCCAGTTCTTCATCACCGTCACCGACACCAGCTGGCTGACGGGCAAGCACACCATCTTCGGTGAAGTGGTCGAAGGCTACGACATCGTCGAGAAGATCAGCAAAGTCGCCCGCGACGGTATGGACCGGCCCAAGAAGCCGGTCGTGCTGGAGTCGGTTACGATCGAGCGCGTCGCGTAACGGAAGTCGCGTCCACGCACAAAGGACCTGCCTCGGCAGGTCCTTTGCTTTGCAGCCAATCTCAGACTGACTAAGCCACCGACAGCTTCACATCGATATTACCCCGCGTCGCGTTCGAGTACGGGCAGACCTCGTGCGCCTCGTGGACCAGCTTCTCCGCCAGTTCCTTCTCCATGCCGGGGATGTGCACGACCAGCTCGACCGCGATGCCGAAGCCCTTGGCGCCGTTCGCCAGGGGGCCGAAGCTCACGCTCGAGTCGATGGACGCATCCTTCGGGACGTGGATCTTCTGCGAGCTCCCAACAAACTTCAGCGCGCCGATGAAGCAAGCCGCGTAGCCCATCGCGAAGAGCTGCTCGGGGTTGGTGCCCGTGCCGCCGCCGCCCATCTCCTTTGGCGGATCGAGCTTCACATCCACCTTGCCGTCGTCGGTCTTCGCCACTCCCTCGCGGCCGCCGGTGGCCGTCGCGTGCGCTGTGTAGACTACTTTTTCGAGTGCCATCTGGTTTTGAGTCCTCCTTGTAGGACAGCTTATAAGATGCAACGCCAGCTGAATCGAATCGTAGAAACGAAGAGGCAGCCTCGCAAGGCCGCCCCTTTATTCCCTTGCTGAAACCCAGCTACTGAACCCCGATCACCGTGCACAGCTCCTTCACCGAGTCGGCCGACTTCTGCAGCGCAGCCTGCTCCTCGGCGGTGAGCTTGATCTCGATGATCTTTTCCAGGCCGTTCGCGCCCAGCTTGCAGGGCACGCCGACGAAGAGGCCGTCGATGCCGTACTCGCCCTGGAGGTACGCCGCGCAGGGCAGAATCTTCTTCTTGTCCTTCAGGATCGCTTCGACCATCTCGACCGCGGCCGACGAAGGCGCATAGTAGGCCGAGCCGGTCTTGAGGAACTTCACGATCTCCGCGCCGCCGTTGGCCGTGCGGGTCTCGAGCTCCTTCAGGCGATCGGCGGGGATCAGCTCCGTAATCGGGATGCCGGCCATGGTCGAGTAGCGCGAGAGCGGCACCATCGTGTCGCCGTGGCCACCCAGCACAAACGCCGTGACGTTCTCGACCGAGCAGTCCAGTTCCATCGCGATGAAGGTGCGGAAGCGAGCCGAGTCCAGCACGCCGGCCATGCCAATCACGCGTTCGCGCGGGAAGCCGGAGTGCTTGAACGCCGCCTGCGCCATCGCGTCCAGCGGGTTCGAAACGACGATGATGATGGTGTTCGGCGAGTGCGCCACCACCTGCTTGACGACGGTGCTCATGATGCCGGCGTTGGTGTTGAGCAGGTCGTCGCGGCTCATGCCCGGCTTGCGCGGAATGCCCGCCGTGATGACGACGATGTCCGAGTTCGCGGTGTCGGCGTAGTCGTTCGTGCCGGTGATGGTACAGTCCAGCTTCTCGATCGGCATGGCCTGCATCAGGTCGAGCGCCTTACCCTGCGGGGTGCCCTCCATCACGTCCAGCAGTACGACGTCGGCGAGTTCCTTGGCGGCGATCCAGTGGGCAGCGGTGGCGCCGACGTTGCCGGCTCCGACGATCGTTACTTTTTTACGCATGTGTAAAAGGCTCCGGGTGAGGGTTGTATTTCAACTCCACCATCATAGTCGCGCAGCTCCAACTCCGGCATCTTCGGTGACCGGCTATCGCACAGTGTGTGCGATAGCCGTGTCCTGCCCCCTTACGACAGCGGGATCTTCACCACCATCGCGCTCGAATGATTCAACGGAATCGTATAGACCGAGTTCGACGGCACGACGGTCGAGATGCTCTGCGTTCCGGAAGACGTACCGTCCGTGCTGCCCTTGAAGGTCAGGCCGCCGAGCGTGATCTCGTCTCCGCTGCCCGAGAGGTTCGTGTAGTCGCTGGCCGCGTAGTTGTTGCCGGTCACCAGCAGCTTCCACAGCGAGGCGTTGCCTCCGCCGGTCATGGTGATGACCACATTGCCATCGCCGGTCGAGGTCTCCTCCTTGTTCAGCAGCAGGATGCGGACGTTGTTCGAGGCGTCGAGCGTCGCGTAGGCCACGATGTTCTTCGACGTGGTGGGCGTGATGGCCGGCAGCAGGGCCGCGTTATTCTGCAGCATCATCGCCGTGGCGATCATGCCGTAATAGATCGGATTGATCTTCGAAACCCCATAGGTGTAGTTCGGGAAGGTCCCGGAATGGGTGAACTGGAACGGGCTGTAATAAGAGGTCGCCGCAATCGTAAACAGGTTGATGCCGCTGACGTAGTGCTGGGCGTAGCTCATCGCCTCGTCGAGAAACCACAGCGCCGACTGAAAGGTGTCGCTGACCCCGGCCTGACCCTGGCAGGCGATGGAGTTCATCTCGCCGATGCGGAAGTTCGAGCGGCTGACGCCATGCAGCGTCGCAAGCCAGGTGGAGGCGTTGTTCGGACGCGAGACCATCGACGTGCTGTTCACCGCCGCCGACGTCATCAGGTAATCCGCCGCGACCGAGTTGCCGTTGCAGTGATTGCCCGCGTAGTAGTGCAGATCGAACAGCCCCAGATGCGCCTGCTCCGAGTTGATGAAGTCGTTGATGTTCGTCGTGGTCGAGAAACTGTTCGAGCCGCCGGAGAAGACCGGCGCGTCCATGGGAATGCCCGTATTCTCCGCCTCGATCGACGCGACAGTGTTTTCATACTGCGTCTTGAAGGTGGAGTAGTTCCACGTTCCGGTGCGGGTGGGCGAGACGTAGAGATCGGGCTCGTTGCCGACCTCGTAGCTCAGCACGCTGCCCGTGGGCAAGCTGGAGTAGATCGTATGCGCCTGCGCGGCCGCCGTGCCGTTGCTGCCGCCGGTCGAGTTCACGTCGCCCGCGAAGTCGACCCCGACGAAGTACTTCACCCCGCCGTTCGTCGTGTGGGTGGCGTTGTAGAGATTCGAAAGCGTCGTGAACGCGTCGGTCGTGTCCGTGGTGAACGCCTCATCGCTTAGCTCGCGCATCTGCAGCGGACCGTTCTGATAGGTCGTCAGGTTCGTCAGGAGCTGGCGAAAGATGGGGTTCGGACTGGTCGAGGTGCCCACCATGTACTTGGTCTCCGCAAGGTCGAGCGACAGCCCCAGGAAGCCGGTGTTCACGGGCGTCTGCGTGGCGGTGGGATCGACGGTGAAGCTGGCGGTCGTCTGCGCGCAGGCGGTCGAAAGCGGGGTGCATACGGTGAACAGGATGGCGGGCAGAAGGACGCGGACGGATCGGAAACTGTTTCGCATAACGGACAAAGCTCCTTTGAGTATCTGCGACATGGCGGTGCGCCAGCCTTCTCCGGGAGAATCGCCAAATCCCTTAATTCAACCGGTTGACTAGCGCCAAACACCATACGCCCGCCAAGCTGCGTTTGTCTTCGTCTCAGAAAACTTTTTGCGAATTTTCTCGACTTCCGCCTGCGACGAGAAACAAAAAGGGCCGGCGAGATGCGCCGGCCCTTCCCTGCTGCATGCGCTCTGAACTAGAAGATGTTCCAGAGCAGCTGGTTGTAGACATCGTGGTGGAACTGTACCTCGCTCGACTTGACGATCGTGCCCAGCAGGCGCGGGCAGCGGTCAGCGGAGGCCTGCTTCAGGTCCGCGTAGCGCGCCTTCACGTCCTCGCCCAGCAACTTGGTCGCCCAGTCCGCCTTGCGGAAGTCCTCGATCGCCGTGTAGATGTTGTCCGGCAGGTAGCGGCTCGCCTGGCGCAGGTTGTCGATCTGCGCGGTCTCGCCATCGAGGCCGGTCTTGAAGACCGAGTACAGCACCATGTAAGGGTTCGCATCCGGTCCGACCGAACGAACCTCGACGCGCGAGCTCTTCTCGTTGCCGATCGGAATGCGGACCATCGAGCCGCGATCCGTCGCCGAGGCCTTGATCTGGTTCGGCGCCTCGAAGTGCGGATCGAGACGGCGATAGGCATTGACGCTGGCGTTCAACAGCAGGCAGATGTCGTTGCCATGCGTCAGGATGCGGTCGACGAACTCCCAGCCGAGCTTCGAGATCTTCTCCTCGCCCGCCGCGTCGTACATCAGGTTCTTGCCTTCCTTCGTGATGGACACGTTGGTGTGCATGCCCGAGCCGTTGACGCCGGTCACCGGCTTCGGCAGGAAGCTGGCCGTCATGCCCATCTGCGTCGCAACCTGGCGGCAGATCAGCTTGTAGAGCTGGATCTGGTCGGCGGCGGCAACCACGTCGCCATAGGTGTAGTTGATCTCGAACTGCGAGGGAGCGACCTCGGGGTGATCCTTTTCGTTCTCGAAGCCCATCGCGCGCTGGACCTCGGAGACGGTGTCGATGAACTCGCGAAGCGGATCGCCTGGCAGCGAGTGGTAGTAGCCGCCCTTGTTCACATACTCGAACGTGCCGGTCTCGTGGAAGCTGCGCTCGGCGTCGATGCCCTCGAAGAGGAAGCCCTCGATCTCGTTCGCCGCGTTCAGGGTGTAGCCGTTCTTCTCGAACTGCTCCTTCGCGTAGCTCTTCAGCACGCCGCGCAGGTCGCCCGAGTAGTGCTCGCCGTTCTTGTCGATCACCTCGCCGAAGACCAGCACCTTGCCCGCGCCGAAGACGTCGGCCGGAGTCCAGTAGAAGGCCGACCAGTCGAGGCCGAGGCGCAGGTCGCTCTCACGCTGAGCGGTAAAGCCGCGAATCGACGAACCGTCGAACGTCAGGTTGTCATAGCTCTTCACCAGGAACTTCTTGTCGTAGTCCAACATGTGCAGACGGCCTTCGAGGTCGGAGAAGACGACCGTCACGGCCTTGATCTGCGACGCATAGGGCCCTTCGGTCAGGTCATGCAGACGCGCTGCCTGAATCTCTTCGGCCGGAACGCGCGCCTTGCGCTGTTCCTTGCCCGCCAGGTTCAGTTCTTCCAGCTCCGCATACGAAAGTTCCAGAAAATCACGATATTCGCTCGACATGATGCTCCTTGAGGTGAGTCTTGAAGATGGAATGCAGCCCGTAGAAGGCCCTGAAAGACTGCTTGGTAAAACGGCCCGGATCGGCTTGGAGTGAGAAGGGCGCGAGCCGTTTCCACGCCTCAAGTTTACTACCGGGCCGCGCTTCGCGCACCGGCTCCAACGGAAATGTCCGCCGGTGGCATTTCGATCGCAGACGGCTATGGGAGCGATAGAAAGTCATATAAAACCCATAAAATATGGCGATTTTCGTCTTTCACGCTCTCAGCCAGGCATGAAAAGTGTGTTAACCTCGTTTCACAAAGCCATTGAAATAACCACCCATACCGGCCCACGCTCTCGGTCTCTTTCGTCGCATCCTTCAACGAAAACGGGCGTCTTGCTGCCCTAACCCACTGATTCTGAAAAGGCTATGACTAAATACAAACTCGAATACATCTGGCTCGATGGCAACACACCCGTCCCCGGTCTGCGTGGGAAGACTCAGCTCAAGTCGTTCGCGACCCCTCCGACGCTGGCCGACCTGCCGCTCTGGGGATTTGACGGCAGCTCCACCCTCCAGGCCGAGGGCAAGAGCTCCGACTGCGTGCTGAAGCCGGTCGCCCTCTATCCGGACGGCGCGCGCAAGGACGCCTACATCGTGATGTGCGAGGTCCTGCTCGCCAGCGGAGAGGCTCACCCCAGCAACCACCGCGCGACCATCGTCGACGACCCGGACTTCTGGGTCGGCCTCGAACAGGAGTACTTCCTCTATAAGGACGGCCGTCCGCTGGGCTTCCCCGAGGGTGGCTACCCGAACGTTCCGCAGGGTCCGTACTACTGCGGCGTCGGCTACAAGTACATGGGCGGCATCGCGCGCCAGATCGTCGAAGAGCATCTGGACCTGTGCCTGAACGCCGGCATCAACCACGAGGGCATCAACGCCGAGGTGGCGAAGGGCCAGTGGGAGTTCCAGATCTTCGGCAAGGGATCCGCCAAGGCGGCCGACGACACCTGGACCGCGCGCTATCTGCTGCTGCGCCTATGCGAGAAGTACGGCGTCGATGTCGAATTCCACTGCAAGCCGATCAAGGGCGACTGGAACGGCTCCGGCATGCACTGTAATTTCTCGACCAAGTACATTCGCGAAGTCGGCGGCAAGGAGTACTTCGAGGCTCTCATGGGCGCCTTCAAGGACAACGTGAAGGAGCACATCGCGGTCTACGGCCCGGACAATCACCTGCGCCTGACCGGCCATCACGAGACCCAGTCGATCGACAAGTTCAGCTACGGCCTGTCGGACCGCGGCGCGTCGATCCGCATGCCGATCAACTTCATCAAGGACGGCTACAAGGGCTACCTCGAAGATCGCCGCCCGAACTCCGAGGCCGATCCGTACCAGCTCGTCGCCCGCGTGCTGAAGACGATCGAGAGCGTACCGAAGCCTTAGGCGCTTACCAACGAAGCAAGGGAGCCACCGCGATACCGTCGCGGTGGCTCTTCACTTTGCGGCGAATGTATACTTAGTCATAAGGAGATGACCCATATGGCGATCGCATCCAAAGCACCTGGCGCCCACTCCGCCAGGCCGGCGATGGAAGAGGTTTCTATCGCGGAAGCGAAGGCCCATCTCTCCTCCATCCTCAACGGCGTAGAAAATCTCCGTAGGCCTGTGACAATCTCGCGGCGCGGTATCCCCATCGCGCAGATCATTCCCATCGCGCATAAATCCGCGCCCAAGCTGAGCGGCTCCATGTCGGGCACAGGGCGCATTCTCGGCGATATTGAATCTCCGTTGGAAATCGAGTGGACTGCTGGTGACCAATAGCGCTCTCTTGCTCGACACGCACATTTGGTTCAAGCATCAGACACTGCCCCACCTCTTGAAGCCAGCAATCGTCGATGCGATCGACCAAGCTGCCGAGAGGAACGAGGTCTTCGTCTCCGTCATCTCGATCTGGGAGTTTGCCATGCTCGAACGAGATGGCAAACTTGAATTGGATGGCGGAGTAGACCGTTGGTGCCGGGAAGCTCTTGCAAAACCGGGCATCGCACTTTTGCCGCTCTCCCCGCAGATCGCGATCGACTCCGTCTATCTCAAGGAGCCGATGCACAAAGACCCTGCCGACCGAATCCTCGTAGCCTCCGCGCGCGTCGAAAGATTGACACTCGTGACACGAGATCGCGCTATCCTCAACTGCGCAGAGGCGATTGGGCTGATATGCCTGCCTGCCTAATTTTTTCCGATCGGAACCTGAAATGACCAAGAAGCACAAGAAAATCGCACTCATCCAGATGTCCTGCGGCGTCGACACGCAGGAGAACCTCGATAAGGCCGCCGACCGCGTTCGCGAGGCGGCACGCGCCGGGGCGAACGTCATCTGCCTGCCTGAGCTCTTCCGCGCGCAATACTTCTGCCAGCGCGAGGAGCACGCCCTCTTCGACACCGCCGAGTCCATCCCCGGCCCCAGCACCGATCGCCTCGGCGCCATCGCGAAGGAAGAGGGCGTGGTCGTCATCGCCAGCCTCTTCGAACGCCGCGCCGCGGGCCTGTACCACAACACCGCCGCGGTCCTGGAATCCGACGGATCCCTGGCTGGGAAGTATCGCAAGATGCACATCCCCGACGACCCGCTCTACTACGAGAAGTTCTACTTTACCCCCGGCGACCTCGGTTTCCAGGCCCAGAAGACCAGCCAGGGTAACATCGGCACGCTCGTCTGCTGGGACCAGTGGTACCCCGAGGCCGCTCGCGTCACCGCGCTCAAGGGCGCCGAGACGCTCTTCTACCCCACCGCCATCGGCTGGCACCCATCCGAAAAGGCTGAGTTCGGCGAGGCCCAGTACAGCGCCTGGCAGACGATGCAGCGCGCGCACGCCATCTCGAATGGCGTCTTCGTCGGCGCGGTCAACCGCGTCGGCCACGAGTACGGCGACGTCCAGCACGACGGCATCCTGATGAAGGGTCCGGAGGGCGCAGGCCTGGAGTTCTGGGGCGGCAGCTTCATCGCAGACCCCTTCGGCCGCGTCATCGCCCAGGCCAGCCACGACAAGGAAGAGATCCTGATCGCCGAGATCGACCTGAAGCTGCTCGAAGATACGCGGCGCAACTGGCCCTTCCTGCGGGATCGGCGGATCGACGCCTATCAGGGGATCACGAGCCGGTATTTGGACTAATGACGAAGCAGGAACTAATCGACGGTTACTCCGCCATGAGTTCGAGAGCAAAGGTTCAATTCCTCGCCCTTTGCTCTTTTAGCCTTACTGTGGGGATGCGGGGCTTGTATGACCTTACCGATTCCGAAAAACGTGCGAGACGCCTGCAAGGAGCGAATGAGTTGCAGCATCATCTCAGCTCTGAGCTCGGACATCACGACGAGGAAAACGAGAAGCGGTATCCCGACGATGTCCTCATCAACATCTTGCTCGAGAAAGCCGCCCACTACGGGATCTCCGGTGAAATGGGTTATGCGCTCAGGCAAGCGATGAAGCTCTGCTCTGCAACAGACCCAATTTGACGCTATCGCCGACGAAACTCACCACAATCGACGATTTGAAAGGAATCTGGCTCCGCATTGATCGCCTTCGCGATCAATGCGACGTGAGGTGAAATCATAGGCCACGTCTGTGCAGTCAGGTAAATCATCGCAATCCATCTTCCCGTGAAGTTTTGCTGATACTTAAGATTCTGGTCTGCAGTCACGAACACCTGAAACTGAGCGGCCTCAGCCAGAGCCAGCAGTTCACCGTTCTTGACGCCCGCCCATCCCATGTAAGCGACCGTCCGAACATCGTGGCCTGCAAGGGCAAGCCGAAGAGAGTGTGGCAGATTTTCATCCAGCAGCACGATCATGCCGCAGAAGCCTCTTGCGATCTCACGTACTCGATCAAGCCAAGGATCGTTTCTTCCGAGAGGCTAGGATAGTCTTCCCGAATCTCCGCCACCGTTGCGCCCGACCAGTAGTATTCGGCGACGATGTCCGGCGGTATTCGTGTATTGAGAATCGTCGGGGCGCCGGAGTAGCGCCCGGGAACCTGCTCCACCAGCGCGCATCCGCGCCAATTGACCAGCGTCTTCGTATCCCAACCCGCGCGTTCAAGCCCATAGGTCAAGATCTCTCGAATCGCTTCCACAGGAATCGAGGGATGGCGAGCGGCGAGCGCTTCAAATCGCACTCCCTGCTGCAGGTCGTTGAGGATCGCATCCGCGGAGATATGTGTGCCTCTGATGAAAGGAACGCTCGACGCCCCATCCGAAACAGTCTCGACAAGTTCGCATCCGCTCCAGTCCACGCGCCACCTCTCTCCAAATTCTAACGCCAATCAGGAACACACCTTCGTGCTATTCCCCATCCCCCGCGAGGCCGATACCGTAAGGTAGTGGACGCCTCAGCCAGCACGACGCACAACCCATCCGAGCGCTGGGCGCAGCTCATCGCGCTGATCGTCCTCTACGCCGCGCCCGCGCTCTTCTGCATCCACATCGCCTGCGTCAGCGACCCCGACATCTGGTGGCACCTTCGCACCGGCGAGTGGATTCTGCAGCACCACGCCATCCCGCGCACCGATCCCTTCACCAGCGACGTCGCCGGACAGCCGTGGCAGGCCTATAGCTGGCTCTTCGAACTGCTGATTTATAGGCTCTACACCGCCTTCGGGATGCCGGGCATCGTCGCCTATTCGGGCGGCATGGTGCTGGCCATCACCGCCGCGCTGCACCACCTCGTCCGCCGCCGCCAGCGAGATTTTTCGCTCGTCATCGTCATGACGTGGCTCGCGACCTTCGCCCTTGGACACCTCTTTACGCCGCGCCCGTGGATGTTCACCATTCTCTTCTTCGTGCTCGAAGTCGACATCCTTCTGCACGTGCGCAGGACCGGCCGGCAGCGCGAGCTGCTCTGGCTGCCCGCGATCTTCTGCCTCTGGGCCAACACGCACATTCAATTCATCGACGGACTGCTGGTGCTGGGACTCGCCTTCACCGTCGCGGCGTATGAGGAGTGGCGCAAGGAATCGAAAGGCGCGCTTTGGATGGGCGCCGCGCTGGCCGCGAGCCTCGCCGCCACCTGCGTGAACCCCTACGGCTGGCACATCTACCAGGTCGCCTACGATCTGGCCTCGCAGCCCGGCGTGCTGAATAAGATCGACGAGCTGAAGGCGATTCCCTTCCGCCAGCTCGCCGACTTCGCGACACTCTTCCTCGCGCTTGGCGCAGCCGCCGCGCTGGCTCGCGCGAAGCGTCTGCCGCTGTTCGAGACCGGCCTGTTTCTCTTCGCCGCCGTCATCAGCTTCCGCTCGCAGCGGGACGTCTGGGTGATGGCCACGGTCGCCATCGCCATCCTCGCCGCCGCCGTTCCGGGCAGCGAAAAGGCGAAGGACCGCCTGCCGGCCTTCGCGCCCACGCTCGCCGCGGTCGCTGCCTCGCTGCTCCTGCTCATCGGCTTCAAGGCGATGCGCATCACGGACGCGAGCCTGAGCCCGCAGCTCGCCGCCGCCATGCCCGTCCGTGCGCTCGAAGATATCCAGCGGAAGGGCTTCACCGGTCGGCTCTACAACAACTTCGACTGGGGCGGCTATCTCATCTGGAAGCTGCGCATGCCGGTCTCGATCGACGGTCGCGCCGCGCTGCACGGCGATCAGCGCATCGACCGCTCCATCGCAACGTGGTCCGCGCAGCCGGACTGGGCGACCGACCCGCAGCTTGCCGGCGCCGGGCTGGTCGTCGCACCCGTCACCGCGCCACTCACGCAGCTCCTGCGTAACGACCAGCGCTTCCAGCTCACGTACGAGGATAGGCTGGCCGCTGTCTTCGTCTCGCGCGCGGAGATCGCCAAACGCGCCGAGACGACGCCATCCGCAACGCTCGTCGCCCATCGCTAAAGCCCCTTTTGTTGTCATCCTTCGCGCAGCGGAGGATCTGCTTTTCGCTTTTGCCCGGTCCACCACGCCCCATTCACAACCCAAACCTCGCCACTCGCTATACTCCCTAAAGAGATAGCCGATGACGAAGACCACACCCCGCTACCGCATGCCCGCCGAATGGGCGCCCCACGCCGCCACCTGGATCGCCTGGCCCCACAACGTCGAGGACTGGCCCGGCAAGTTCCAACCCATCCCCTGGGTCTACTCCGAGATCGTTCGCTATCTCTCGCGCGTGGAGGATGTCAATATCCTCGTTCAGGATCTGGCCGCCGAGAAGCGAGCCACGCTGTTCCTCAAGCGCGCCGGCGCGAACCTCGCCCGCATCCACTTCCGCCACATCCAGACCGACCGCGTCTGGCTGCGCGACTCCGGCCCGATCTTCGTCCACGACGAGAAGGGCGACACCAGCATCACCAACTGGCGCTTCAACGCCTGGGCCAAGTACGACAACTGGCGCCGCGACGACCAGATTCCGCAGCACGTAGCGAAGCTCTACGACATGCCCGAGCGGCGGCCGGAGATCACGCTCGCCGACGGCACGAAGCATCGCCTGGTGCTCGAAGGCGGCTCGATCGACACCAACGGCGCCGGCATCCTGCTGACCACCGAAGAATGTCTGTTGAGCGAGGTGCAGCAGCGCAACCCCGGCGTCTCCCGCGAGCAGTTGGAGGCAGCCTTCCACGAGTATCTCGGCATTGAGAAGACCATCTGGCTGAACCGCGGCTGCGCCGGCGACGATACGCACGGCCACGTCGACGACATCACCCGCTTCGTCGGCGAGAACAAGATTCTGACCGCCTGCGAGCGCAACCACCGCGACGAAAACCACCTGCCGCTGGCCGAAAACCGCGACCGCCTGCGCCAGGCCCGCAACCTCAAAGGCGAGCCGTTCGAGATCGTCGAACTGCCCATGCCCGCGCCGGTCGTCTTCGAGGGCCAGCGCCTGCCGGCCAGCTACGCGAACTTCTACATCGCCAACGGCCTCGTACTCGTACCCACCTTCAACGACCCCAACGACCGCTGCGCGCTGAACATCATCGCCGACTGCTTCCCCGACCGCGAGATCGTGGGCATCCACTGCGTCGACCTGATCTGGGGCCTTGGGGCGCTGCATTGCATGACCCAGCAGGAGCCTGCATAGTGTCCAAACCCTGGCCCCCGCCGCCCGACCTCGCCTCCATCCAGGAGCTCGTACGCACCGCCGATCCCGAAGGCCACATCGCCGACGGCGCACCTGCGGACGAGTACGAGCCCGAGGAGGAGCTGATCTTCGAGGCTATCCAACACATCGCAACCGCGGATCTACTGGCTGAGAACCTGCTGCCGATCATCGAGCCGATCTGGCAGCAGAGCTTTGCGCTGGATTCAGCCGCCATGGCGGAACGCCGCCCAGCGCTACTGTCACTGGCTCAGCAGATTGAACGCTTCTTCGGACCTGAAGCCAAACCGCAGGTTCGTGGGTGATTTGAGATCATGACCGACGAAGACTACCTCCGCGCCGCCATCGCCGAAGCCCGCGCAGCCGAGGCCGCCGGCGAGGTTCCCGTAGGCGCGGTCATCATGCGCGATGGCGAGGTCATCGCCACCGGACGCAACCGCGTCATCACCGACTCCGACCCCACCGCACACGCCGAGATCGTCGCCATGCGCGCGGCCGGCAGCATCCTCGGCAACTATCGTCTGCTCGGCTGCGACCTCTACGTCACGCTCGAACCCTGCGCCATGTGCGCCTCGGCCATCCTGCACGCGCGCATCCGGCGGCTGGTCTATGCCGCGCCCGACCCCAAGGCCGGTGCCTGCGGCTCGGTGCTCGAAGTGATGAATCATCCGAAGCTCAACCACCGGGTTGAGGTCGTCTCCGGTCTACTGGCCGAGGAATGCAGCTCCATGCTGACCAGTTTCTTCCGCGCACGTCGCGGCCGGCCAGAATTGCATCTATCCTGACAGCACACACAGGAGATACGCATGTCCGCACGCTTCACAGGTAAGGTCGCCATCGTCACCGGATCCTCCTCCGGCATCGGACAGTCCATCGCCATCCGTCTCGCCAGCGAGGGCGCGGCCATCGTCGTCGACTACCACTCGCACCCCGAGGGCGCCGAAGACACGAAGGCCAAGATCGAGGCCGCCGGCAGCAAGGCCATCACCGTCCAGGCCGACGTCTCGAAGCTGACCGACGTGCAGAACCTCGTCGACCAGGCCTACGCCCAACTTGGCGGATGCGACATCCTCGTCAACAACGCTGGCGTCGAGAAGAATGCAGCCTTCGTCGACGTGACCGAGGCCGACTACGACATGGTGCTGAACACGAACCTGAAGGGCGCGTTCTTCCTCACGCAAGCCTTCGTGCGCAAGCTGGTCGCGGCGAAGAAGCCGGGCCGCGTCATCAACATCAGCTCCGTCCACGAAGACATGGTCTTCCCCAACTTCGCCAGCTACTGCGCGGCCAAGGGCGGCATGCGGATGCTGATGCGTGACCTCGCGATGGAGCTGGGGCCGGTCGGCATCACGGTCAACAACGTAGCGCCGGGCGCGATCAACACGCCGATCAATGCATCCCTGCTGGCGAACAAGCCGAAGCTCGATGCGCTGCTGAACAACATCCCGCTGGGCCGGCTGGGCACGCCGGACGAGGTCGCGGCGCTGGTCGCCTTCCTCGCGTCGGATGAGGCGGCCTACACCACCGGCTCGACCTACGTCGTCGACGGCGGACTGATGCGGAACTACAAAGAGCAGTAAATCGGGCTGAAACAGCTTCGGGCGGAGTAAACTGAGAGCATGGAATTACTCGTTTACTCCGCCAGCTGGTGCCGCGACTGCCGCGAGGCCAAGAAGTTTCTCGCCAAGCACAACATCGCCTACAAAGAGATCGACATCGAAAACACCCCCGGCGCCGCCGAAGAGGTCTTCGAGCACGTAGGCAAGAAGGCGATTCCGCAGTTCGTCATCGACGGCAAATGGGTGCAGCCGTACCGCCCGGGCCAGGGCTTCCTGCATGCGGAGATGGCGCAGCTCTTCGGTGTACCGCACCCGTAAATTCGAGGTAGCGCGATGATCTGGTTGAAGCGTTTTCGTCGATGGAACAGCACTCTTGGTCCCGCAGGCGTCGTGGCGCTATATGCCGCGACCTTCGTTTGCGCCGGAGTTCTCACCGATCTCGGACGCTATCTATTTTTCCTCACGGGATGGTTCAACACTGCGCAGCCGTTCCACTGGAATGGGTTGGTTGGATCCGGAGTATACGGAACGCTCCTGGGTTCCTGGCAGGTTTTCGACAGGGACCGCAAGCGATTGCGCCCTTCAAACCTCCAGGACACACAACAGACGACCGAACTGGACTGAGTTGATCTGGATCGACTCAGTAGCCATCGGAACAGAATCAAAAGGACGACAATGATTGCCCGCTATACCCGCCCCGAGATGGGCCGCATCTGGTCTGAAGAGAACAAGTACACCTGCTGGCTGCGTGTCGAAACCGCTGCCTCGCAGGCGCTCGCCGCCGCCGGACTCGTCCCGCAGGAGGCCGCCGACGCCATCCGCGACAAGGGCGCCTTCACCGTCGAGCGCATCACCCAGATCGAGGATGAGGTCAAGCACGACGTCATCGCCTTCACCACCACGGTCGCCGAGCACATCGCGGACCCGAACGCCTCGCGCTGGTTCCACTACGGACTGACCAGCACGGACGTGGTCGACACCGCGCAGTCGCTCCAGCTCGTCGAGGCGAACGCCATCATTCGCAAGGGCATCCTGCGCCTGGCGGATGTGCTGAAGACGCGCGCGCTCGAGTTCAAGCACACCCCTGTCATCGGCCGCACGCACGGCGTTCACGCCGAACCCACCACCTTCGGCCTGAAGCTGCTGCTCTGGTACTCCGAGATGCAGCGCAATCTGGTCCGCTTCGACGCCGCCGCGGAGGCTCTGCGCGTTGGCAAGCTGTCGGGCGCGGTCGGCACCTTCGGTCACCTGAAGCCCGCGCACGAAGAGGCCATCTGCGCCGCGCTCGGCCTGAAGCCGGTCGACATCGCCACCCAGGTCGTCCAGCGCGACCTGCACGCGGCCTATATCGGCACGCTCGCTGTGCTTGCGTCGACATTGGATAAGATCGCCACCGAGGTCCGCCACCTGCAACGCACCGAGGTCCGCGAGGCCGAGGAGTTCTTCTCCGAGAAGCAGAAGGGTTCGAGCGCGATGCCGCACAAGCGCAACCCCATCGCCAGCGAGCAGATCTCGGGCCTGGCGCGCGTCATCCGCGCCAACTCGCAGACCGCGCTTGAGAACGTAGCCCTGTGGCACGAGCGCGACATCTCGCACTCGTCCGCCGAGCGCGTCATCATCCCCGACTCGACGATCCTGAGCGACTACCTGCTGCAAAAGACCGCCGGCCTGATCGAGAAGCTGCTGGTCTACCCGAAGCGCATGCTGAAGAACCTGGAATCCACCGGCGGTCTGATCTTCTCCGGCCAACTGCTGCTCGACCTCGCCGAATCCGGCATGAGCCGCGAGGACGCCTACCGCCTCGTCCAGGGCCACGCGATGAACTCGTGGAAGAATGAGCTTGTCTTCCGCGATGAGGTCGCTAACGAACCAGCCATCACCGAACGCCTGAGTCCGGAGAAACTGGCCCATGCCTTCGACTACACACGGCAACTGGCCAATGTGGATGCGATCTTCGCGCGGGTGCTGGGGTCGGAATAGTCACGCGGACTCAGAGTAGCTCCACGTGAACTCAAGCGGACAATAGACGAGCTGTAAGCTTGACAGCTTGGAGCTTAAAGCTCGAGAAGACCTCATGCCCAAGACCGCCATCCTCCTCATCGACTGCCCGGACCGCAAGGGCCTCGTCGTCGCTATCGTCGATTTTCTCGTTCGCCAGTACGACGTCAACATTCTGAACTCCGACCAGCACCAGGACGCCGAGCTTGGGCTCTTCTTCATGCGCGTGGAGTTCGCCACCGACGACCCCACCTGCACGCTGAAGCACTTCCACTCCGCCTTCGGGCCGCTGGCCGCGAAGTTGCACATGAACTGGCGCATTGAGTTCGCCGACGCCCCGCGCAACGTCGCACTCTTCGTCTCGCAGTACCTGCATTGCCTTGCGGACCTGCTGCAACGCCACCAGGCCGGCGAGTTTCGCTGCAACCTGTCGCTCATCGTCAGCAATCATGAGAATGCGCGTCCGCTGGCCGAGTTCTACGGCATCCCGTTTCATCACCTGCCGGTCACGCGCGAGACCCGGCCGCAGGTCGAGACCGCGCAGCTCGACCTGCTGGCCGAGCACAGGATCGACCTCATCGTCCTCGCGCGCTACATGCAGATTCTTTCTCCGGCCTTCGTCGACGCATATCCGCAGCGCATCATCAACGTCCACCACTCGTTTCTGCCCGCCTTCACCGGCGCGAAGCCGTATCACGCGGCGTTTGCGCGCGGGGTCAAGCTCATCGGCTCGACCAGCCACTACGTCACCGAGGTGCTGGACGAAGGCCCGATCATCGAGCAGGACGTCGCACGCGTCACGCAGAACGACCAGCTCCCCTCCCTGATCCAGAAAGGACGCGACCTCGAGCGGTTGGTCCTCTCGCGCGCCGTGCAGTGGCACCTGGAGCACCGCATCCTCTCCTACGCGAACAAGACCGTCATCTTCGCCTGAGCCTTACACTGGAAGTGGAGGCGAGACCGATTCCTGAAGCATTGACCCAGATCGTAGACGCGGCGCTGGCCGACTCCGCCCGCCGCAGCGGTGCGCACCTGGTCTGCAGGCCCGGCTGCGCGCAGTGCTGCATCGGCGTCTTCCCCATCGCGCATCAGGATGCGGCGCGTCTGCGCGAAGGTTTAGGACTCCTGACGGATTCCGATCCGGAGCGTGCGACCCGCATCCGCGCCCGTGTGCTGGAAGGGCTGGCGCGACTCGACCCATGGTTCCCCGGCAATCTTGAGACGGGCATCCTGGCCGAGGACTACGAAGAGACCATTCTCTTCGAGGAGTATGCGAACGACGAACCCTGCCCTGTGCTCGATCTCGAAACCGGCACATGCGACCTCTACGAGCATCGCCCCATCCTCTGCCGGACCTTCGGGCCGCCCATGCGCGCCGAAGGCGACAACGGCGAGGTCAACCTTGGCACCTGCGAACTATGCTTTATCTATGCTTCGACCGAGGAGATTGAAGCCTGCGAACTGGACCCGGCGATCCCGGAGATCGAAGCCGCCAGCAACGAGGCCTTCGACGCGGCGCACGGCACGCGCGGCGAAACACTGATCGCCTACGCATTGCGCGGAGCTTAGATCGGCTTCGCATTTGCAGTGGAACGCGAGACCTGACCGCTCGTGGTCGTGATGGCCGGTGCCGCGCTGGCTTGGGCGCGTCCATCCACCAGCGACTGCGGGTCGTTCACCTGGAACACCGACGCCTCCTTCGGCAGGCTGCCGCGTCCGTCGACCAGGTACGCCACCACCACACCGCCCGTAAACTCCGGCATCAGCACGACCATCGGAATCAGGTAGCGCTTGCGCTTCACCACCGACTCCGTCACGCCGTCGATCTTCTGGCTGCGCGGCACCGTGCCCGCCACCTGCCGGATGTCGAAGGCGCTCATCTTCAGCTCGGGATGTTTGCGGCTGTACTTCACCAGCGACTTCGCCACCTGCTTGGGAGTCGTCATGCCCACGTCGGCGATGAAATTGCGATGGATCGAGTGCGGGAAGTAGGTGTCCAGCACCACGCGCGAGAAGTCCGCGCAGTTGTGAAAGAGCAGGTTGAAGTGCCCGTGGTTGCGCTTGTCGTTCTGCAGCGCGATAAAGCGCTCGTCCTGCTCGCGCGTGGTCTCGACCATGAAGCCGTGGATGGTGCGGTCATAGGAGGAGCCAACCAGTTGAATCCATTCGCCCTTGGGAGCGGCGCCGTCCGGGGTGCTGGGCGCGATACCCAGTAGATGCTCGCGCCGATAGGCGTCGCGGATGGCCGCCACCTGTTCCTTCGTCACGCTTGTCGGGACTTCGGCGGCGGTATCGACCGAATAGAGGTACGGGATCAGCGGGATCGCGACCCAGTCGTACCCGTTCACCTTGTGGTAACGGCTGATGACGACGCCAAGCTCGCCGGGCCGGCACATACGCAGCTCCGTCGGCGTCTGGGCGCAGACATGGTTCAGGTAGACGGCGGCGTGTCCCGTGGGGTTGAAGGTGCCAAACTCGCCATACGGCTCTTCCATCAATAGCGCGACGGAGGCGTGCGCCGCCACCACTCCCAGGCACAAAGCCAGCCCAGCGATGCATTTCGACCAACGCGCGCCACCAAGCATGCACGAATCCCTCTATTTCGAAATAACCCTGTTACAACAAGTTTGATGCGGTTTTTTTGACGCCTCGCGATCCGGTAGACGGAAAAAGATCGGGATCGTAGATAATCGAACCCTGTGAGTTCATCCCGTCAATACCCGCAAAACCTGACCCTCGCCGCCACCGGCGCCAGCGGAGCCGTCTTCACCGTGGAGATGTTGCGCGCGCTTGAGGCCGACGAGCGCGTCATCCGCGTCAACTTCGTCGTCTCCGATTCCTGCCTGCGCGTGCTCGCCGAAGAACTCCAGATAGCCGGCCGCAACGACCTCGTCGAGCGATTGATCGGTCGTCCATCCACGAAGATTCAACAACATACGAACGTCGACATCGGCGCGAACATCGCCAGCGGCAGCTATCCATCGGATGGGATGATCGTTCTGCCCTGCTCCATGGGCACGCTTGCCGGTATCGCCAACGGCATGGCCGGCAACCTGATCGAACGCGCGGCGGACGTCTGTCTGAAGGAGCGACGGTCGCTGCTGCTCTGCATTCGCGAGACGCCCTTCAACCGCATCCACCTGCGCAATATGACGCTCGCGGCCGAAGCCGGCGCCGTCATCTACCCGGTGATGCCAACGCTCTACAACCTGCCGCAGAGCACGTCCGAGATGGCGAAGCAGTTCGTCCAGCGGGTGCTCGCGCATGTCGGGCTGCCGCAGGCGGGGGCGTATCAGTGGCGCAGTGATGAGGAAGCGGGAACCAGGGACCAGGAACTGTAGCCGCTCATCCCCTAAGCTCTATTCCGTATTCCCTGCTTTCAGAAACTTCAGCGTCCCGGCGAACACCGCCCCGGAGCACTCGCTCGGTGCGAGATGCCCGCATCCGGGCACGATCGCCAGCTCAGCGTGCGGAATCTCCCGCTGCATCGCCTCGCCGGTTGCGGGCGGAATCAGCCTGTCCTCCCCGCCCCACATCAACAGCGTCGGCTGCTTCAGGCTGTGCAGACGAAAGTCCAGCAGGTCGCGCCCGGCGGTCATCGAGGCCAGGCTGCGGTTGACGATCCAGGCATTGCGCTGCAGCTTGCGGATCGCGTCCCGGCCGACGAAGCCCGGCAGCGGCTTCGCGGCGGGGGTCAGCATCTCCTGCAGGCGAAAGAGTCCGGCGGGATCGCTGGGCGTAAAGAGGTCCGCAGCCCAGGTGGGAGGAAAATAGACCCCCGCCGAGTCGTAGACCATCAGCGTGTCGGCCAGCTCCGGGTGGTCGAGTGCCAGCTTCAACACCACCCATCCACCCATCGACCAGCCGCCCACGATCGCGTGGTCGAGGTGCAGCGTCTGCATGAAGTCGACCACCGTCTTCTCTTCGAGTGAGACCGAGTAGTCCGCATCGGCGGGCCGTGCCGAACGGCCGTACCCCAGCAGGTCGAGCGCGTAGACGTGATAGCCCTGCGCCTTCAGCCGCGGAATCAGCGGCGCCCAGTCCTCCGCGCGCGCTCCCAGGCCATGCACCAGCACCAGCGTCCTGCCGTCCGCGCCGGGCTTCGCTTCGAGGTAGTGAATCCGGTTGCCATCGACCGTGGCGTAGTGGCTGTGCACGCCGGCGCGCCAAAGCCGCAGAGCGACAACCTGGTCGTTCACCCAGAGCGGGTTGGTGAAAAAGACCACCCCGGCGGCAAACAGTACAAGGAGCAAAAAAGACATGCTCTTCAGGAAGAGTTTCATGCGTATCGGACGCTCCCTCCGAACACTCCGAATCTAAATATTTATTTCAGGGGCTTGCCGTACTCTTCGCCGAAGACCGTGTGGTTCCGGTCGAACCGCCCACCGTTGAACTTGTCCGGCCCCTTCGCATGTCCGATGGCGAGCATCGCCACCACCCAGTAGCTCATGGGCAGCCGCAGCACCTCATGCACCTTATCCTGTTCGAAGCCTTCCATCGGCGCCGTGTCGTAGCCCATCACCTCCGCCATCAGCAACATATGGGTGAAGGAGATCATGACCATCTTGTTCAGCCAGCCGCGCATGGCGTCCTGGTTGAAGCTCGAAAGGTAGTTCGGCACGCTCGTCCGGGCCTGCTCGGCGTAGGCCTCGGGCATGCCGCCCTCGCGCCCCATCTGCAGCATCAGGTCCAGATCCTTGCGCCAGCCGTCCATGTCGCCGCATGCGACGATCACGGCCGAGGCCTCTTCCACCTTGGCCTGGTTGTAGCTCGCGCCGCGCAGCCTGCGCAGTTGCTCCGGCGCCTGCACCACCACGAACCGCCAGGGCTGCATGTTGTATCCGCTGGGAGCCTGCAGACCAGCGTCGATGATCGCCTGCAGATCCGCCGCCGGCATTGGAGCGCCGTCGAAGCTGGGCGTGGCCCGCCGGCTCCAGATCGCTTCGCTCAATGTCTTTACCGGCTTCGGCATGGCCCTAACCCCTTGTGAAAGATCTGCGCTGAATCAGACTACAGTGACGCTTCTAAAAAATCGGTAAAAGTGATGGAAACGTTCGTTTTACGGAATCTCCGCCATCGAAAGTTCGGTGGCATAGGGGTTCTGGCCATCGGCTTCGGCGAAGATCCAAAGCCCGTGGAAGGCCGTCTTCAACTCCGGATACGCCGCGAGCACCGCTGTCATGGCGGCGAGATTGCGCTTCCGCGCGGCGGCCGCATCGCTCAGCGGGTCGACCTTCATATGCAAAGCCACGTCCAGATTGCGCGCGTCCAGCGAGTTATCCGCGAAGATGCCGGTGAACCGGTACTCGACGCCGTCCGCGCCCTTCACCACCAGCGGATTATCCTGTCCGACGCCGTCCGCAACCGCCGGCGGCGCGGCCGAGGCCAGCTCCGTCTTCAGCTTTTCGAGGTGCGTGCTATCGACAAAGCCCGCCGGCTCCAGCAGCGCGCGCGCCTGCTGGTAGTAGAGCCAGGCATCCCACGGATGCTTCTGCGCGGTATACGTCCGCGCTTCCTTCCAGAACCACAGCCCGTCGTGCCCGGCCGCGGTCGTCGCCTTGGGGTAGAAGCCAGCCATCAGCCACTTTCCGCCATCCTGCCGGAGCAGCAGCGAGAGCCGGTACGGCGCGGGCGTCGCGATATTCACCATCGAGAAGGCATAACGTCCCGGCGGCAGCCCGGGAATGTTGAAGTCCGCCTCCGCCGTCGTGCGGTTCAGCGAGCAGAAAAACTGCGCATCCGGCGACGAACCGTCGGGATTCTTCTTGAGCAGCGACGCGTCCAGCAGGTAGACCTGCTCCACCGTCAGCGCGCCGCCCTTCAGCTTCGGGGCAATCCGGCCGATCGCGTCGCCCAGTTGGCCGAAGTTCGTGGCGTACTCGGCGATGGTCGTGCTCTTCACCGACGCCTGGTCGTCGTTCTGGATCGCCTTCGCCAGCATGGTCGAGGACGTCACCAGGTCGTTGCGGTCGCCGGGCTGCATCTGCGACTGCGGCGTGCAGGTCTCGCCAAAGGCCGCGCCCGCAGGCGAGACGGCGCACGCCACCGACAACAATACTCCCGCAGCCAGTTGCTTCAGCAAATTCTTCTCCATAGAGTGGTCCTGTGCGAGGCGTCTCCTCAGCCGTTCGCAGTACGAATGCTCTGCCAGTCTAGTACATATGTTCGGCGCTCCGCCCGGCGATCCGGCAGATTGCGCAGTAGACTATTAACAGCAGGGCTGCGCTGCGATGACGTTGCGCTCGCCAGCCCGTCCTATACCTGACTATCCAAGATATGCCGGCCCATCCGTCAACCCGTCTTCATCACTCGCTCCTGGGATTCGCCGCGCTGGCGCTCGCGCCGTTTGCGGGACATGCGCAACTGACGCCGACCGGCCAGGCGAAGCCTTCGGCCGCCATTCCGGCCACCGCGCCCACGGTACTGCCCGCCGCCCCCGTTGCGCCACCCGTGCCGCTGCGTCCGGAGCAGCAGCCCGCTCGCCGCGCGACCGTCACCTGGTCCGGCGGACAGCTTACCGTGCAGGCGGAGAACTCCAGCCTGAACCAGATTCTGCGCAGCATCGCCCAGAAGACCGGGATGAAGATCACCGGCGGCGTGACCGAAGAGCGCGTCTACGGCGCCTACGGCCCGGCCAGCCCCGGCGAGGTGTTGAACGCGCTACTGGACGGCGCGGGCAGCAATATGCTGCTGGTCGAAGACGACGCGCGGCTGCCCGCGGAGCTGATCCTGACCCCGCGCCACGGCGGCGCCACCCCGCCGAGCCCCAGCGCCGGCGCGTCGGACGACCGCGATCAGGACGACGACCGTCCGCCGCAACAGCAACGCCCTGGGCCGGTATCGGGCTTCAAGCCTCCCATGCGTCTGTCCGCGCCGACGCCGCCGGTCTCCGAGCCGCCCCCGTCGCCCGCCACCGCGGCCACAGCCGTAACGAGTGACAACCCGGCAGCGGCGACCTCATCCGATGCAAGCGCTACCCCCGCCGCTTCCACCGCGACGACGACGGACCAATCCCCCAACGGCGTCAAGACGCCGCAGCAGATCTACGAGCAGCTCTTGCAGATGCAGCAGAAAAAGACTGCCCCGCAGGAATAAAAATGAAAAATGTGGGTTTTGCTTGAGGACAAGGCTTCAGCCCTGCCACAAGTGGTGCATTTGCGTTGCGGCTTCGGTTGCTGAGGCAGGTTCGCCGCGGTCAGGACGACTGACATCCGCAGCGGGACTCAACCCCAGGAAACGTCAGCGAAACCGTTGAAAATTCTAACCTTCGACCACGCCGCCCGTCACCGCAGGCTTCATCGCCGTGCGCGCCGACCGCGTCATCGCCACCTGGCGCGAGTGAATCCGGAAGATCTGGAACATCGCCACGCAGATGCCATGCGCGAGCAGAACACCCAGCGCCAGCGAGGCCAGAACAGCGGCAACCAAGACAATCGACAGATCCACGGGAAACTCCTCTTCGCTCAGCCAATCACTTTCGCGGAAGGCTCAAAAAACGCCCCGATGTACCACGAAAGGTGCAACAGCCTTATTCTCGCAAACCTACTGCCAGTCAGACGCTAGAATTCTTAGCCGCTGTTGTGCATTTCGGTACATTTTAACGAGGGACTCACAAATGTCCCATCTCACTTCATTCCCTCTGGATGCCGTATCCTAGAGCTTTGGCCGAAAGGCGGCAGCGCGCACACCATGAACACGACGGAAATCTCGACGGCAAGACCCAGACGGCCCGGCATCACCCACATCACCGTGCGCGGCGCACGGCAGCACAACCTGAAGAACGTCAGCGTGGCCATCCCGCGCAACACGCTCACGGTCGTCACCGGGCTTTCGGGCTCCGGCAAATCCTCGCTCGCCTTCGACACCATCTACGCTGAGGGACAGCGCCGCTACGTCGAGACCCTCTCGGCCTACGCGCGCCAGTTCCTCGACCAGATGGAGCGGCCCGACGTCGACGCCATCGACGGCCTGTCGCCGGCGATTTCGATCGAGCAGAAGACGACCTCGCGCAGCCCGCGCTCGACCGTCGGCACCATCACGGAGATCTACGACTACCTGCGCCTGCTCTACGCCAGCGTCGGCCAGCCGCACTGCCCCAACTGCGGCCACGCCATCTCGCGCCAGTCCGCCGACCAGATCGTCGAGCGCATCGCGGCGCTGGCGCCCGGTGAACGCATCACCGTCTTCGCGCCCATCGTCCGGGGCCGCAAGGGCGAGTTCCGCGAGGAGCTCGAAGCGCTCGACCAGCAGGGCTTCCGCGCCCGCATCGATGGCGAGATGACCGAGCTGACCGAGGGCATGCGCCTTGAAAAGCGCAAGAACCACACTATCGAAGCCGTCGTCGACCGCATTATCCTGAAGCCGCTGCCCGCCGATCCGAACGACGTCAATTCGACCCTGGCCGGCCTGCCGCCGAAGTACGACACGCGCCGTCTCGAGGCCAGCGTCCAGAAGGCGCTCGGCATGGCCAACGGCCTGGTCCTGATCGCCATCCACGGCATGGACGAGACGCTCTACAGTTCGTCGATGGCCTGCCCGGACTGCGGCATCAACGTGCCCAAGCTCGAGCCGCGCAGCTTCTCCTTCAACTCCAACTACGGCGCCTGCCCGGAGTGCCACGGCCTGGGCAGCATCTACGACTTCGACCCCGGCAAGACCATCACCGACTGGTCCAAACCCCTGCTCGACGGAGCGATGGGCCCGGGGTCGGGTTCGCAGTACCTGCTGCGCCTCATCAAGCTCGCGGCCGACCGCTACAAGATCAACCTCAAGGTTCCGTTCAGCGAGCTGAAGCTCGAAGACCGCGAGATTCTGCTTTACGGACCGCCGAAGACCGAGGCCAGCCGCACCGGCTTCCATGGCATCTTCGCCTATCTTCGCTCGAACCTTGAAGAGACCAAGTCCGAGGGCTATCGCGAGTACATGATGCAGTACATGTCCGCCAGCGTCTGCCCGCGGTGCAAGGGCAAACGCCTGAGGCCGGAATCGCTGGCCGTGACGGTGAACGACGCCTCCATCGCCGACTTCACCGGCCTGTCGCTCACCCGCGCACTGGTCGCGGCGCAGGGCATGAACTTTACTGGCCGCGACCGCATCATCGCCGACCGGCTGCAGCGCGAGGTGATCGAACGCCTCGAATTCCTGAACGCAGTGGGTCTCGGCTACCTGTCTCTGGATCGCTCCGCGGCGACGCTCTCGGGCGGCGAAGGCCAGCGCATCCGCCTCGCGACACAGATCGGCTCGCGCCTGCGCGGCGTGCTCTACGTGCTGGACGAGCCGAGCATCGGCCTGCACCAGCGCGACAACCAGAAGCTCATCACGGCGCTCGAAGCCCTGCGCGATCTCGGCAACACCGTCCTCGTCGTCGAGCACGACGAAGACACCATGCGCAAGGCCGACTACATCCTCGACATCGGCCCCGGCGCGGGCAAGCACGGCGGCC
Organism: Granulicella rosea; assembly: GCF_900188085.1. Taxonomy (GTDB): domain Bacteria; phylum Acidobacteriota; class Terriglobia; order Terriglobales; family Acidobacteriaceae; genus Edaphobacter; species Edaphobacter rosea. Next base: position 203,278 of record NZ_FZOU01000003.1, on the reverse strand, counting down.
ACATCATGGCCTCGGGCACCCCGCAGGAGATCATGGACAACCCGAACTCGGTCACCGGGCAGTACCTCGCCGGAAAGATCGAAATCGTCACCCGGCCCACGCGCATCCGCGAGGACGGCAGCGAGGACAAGGCGCCGCGTCCGCTCACCGGCCGCTGGATTACCGTCGAGGACGCGCACTCGCACAACCTGCAGCACGTCACCGCGCACTTCCCCATCGGCGTCATGACCGTCATCACCGGCGTCAGCGGCTCGGGCAAGTCGACGCTGGTGAACGACATTCTCTACCGGTCGCTCGCCAAAGAACTGTATGGCTCGAAGGAAGAGCCCGGCCAGCATGGCAAGGTCATCGGCATCGACCAGCTCGACAAGGTCATCCAGATCGACCAGACCCCCATCGGCCGAACGCCGCGCTCGAACCCCGCGACGTACACCGGCGTCTTCGCCGCGATCCGCGATCTCTTCGCGATGCTGCCGGAGTCGCGCGAGCGCGGCTACAAGCCAGGCCGCTTCTCCTTCAACGTCGTCGGTGGACGCTGCGAGGCCTGCCAGGGCGAAGGCCAGCGGCGCATCGAGATGAACTTCCTGCCCGACGTCTATGTGCTCTGCGAGGTATGTAACGGTCGCCGTTACAATCAGGAGACGCTCTCGGTCAAGTTCAACGGCTACTCCATCGCCGACTTGCTCGACCTCGCCATCGCCGACGCCGTGCCGATCCTCAAGGACATCCCCTCGGTCAACGTCAAGCTGCAGACGCTGGTCGACGTCGGCCTCGGCTACATCCATCTCGGCCAGTCCGCGACGACGCTCTCGGGCGGCGAGGCCCAGCGCATGAAGCTGGCCCGCGAGTTGTCCAAACGCCAGACCGGGCGCACGCTCTACCTGCTCGACGAGCCGACCACCGGCCTGCACTTCGACGATGTGCGGCGGCTGCTTGAGGTCCTGCACCGCCTTACCGACCTCGGCAACACGGTCGTCATCATCGAGCACAATCTCGACATCATCCGCAACGCCGACTACCTACTGGACATGGGCCCGGAAGGCGGTGAGGGCGGCGGCACGGTCGTCGGCCATGGCACGCCGGAACAGCTCGCCACGGTCGCCGCAAGCTACACCGGCCAGTTCCTGCGTAACCACTACAGCTCGGAAGAACTCCGGACGGTTCTGGAGTCCGGCAGGAGCTACGCCGGCGCCCAGCCCGACAGCATCCGCGCCGAGGCCGATGCGATCAAGACCAAGAGCAAGTTCGTCGCGCCCGAGAAGAAGACCGGCGTACCCACTGCCTCCAAGGAAAAACCCGAAAAGAAGCCAGCGAAAAAGGCCGCAAAGAAAGCTGTCAAGGCCGCCGCGAAACCGGCCACCAGGACTGCGGCGAAGAAGGCCGCAGGTCGTCCGAAGAAATGATCCGCTCTGCCGATGACGCAAATTCAGTCATGCTACAAGCACTGAAAGAGCACTGCGGCTCTAGCACCGAGGTACGGTTTTCGTTTAGTTCTTCAATCAGCTTTTAGGAAGCCTGCATGATCGAGCCACTCCCGCCGGAAGCCCATACCTCCTCTAGCCCCGCTCCGCCTCCCGCTGAGTCCATTGGCCTCAGCGAGTGGAACTCGCCTGCTCCGCCTCCGCCGCCAGTCCTCGCTCGCGTGCCACACCTCGGGCATGCCGCGCTGTTTGGCGTCACGATCTTTATCCTGCTGCTCCTCTCGCAGGGCGTCGCGGCAGGCTTGCTCCTGATGCACACGGGCGGTCGGAAGAGCGGCCTGGATCAGGTGCTGCCAGGGCTGATGAACCCGAAGATTCAGCTCGCGACGCTGGGCGCGACCTACATCGTCTCCCTGCTGACGGCATGGGCGTTCTTCCCGCTGATGTGGAAGCGCGGCTTCGCCATCGGCCTGCAATGGAATGCCGCCGCCGCTCGGAAATACGCGCTGCGGATCATCCCGGCAGGCGTCGTGCTTAGCATCGCCGTGCAGGCGTTGCAAACGGTGCTGACGCCGCCAAAGTCCGCGCCGATCGAGGAGTTCTTCAAGACGCAGTCGGACGTGTGGCTCATCGTCGCCTTCGGCACACTGCTGGCGCCACTGACCGAAGAGATTATCTTCCGCGGCTTTCTGCTGCCGGCGCTCGCCATCGCCTTCGACTGGATCTCGCTGAAGCGCAACGCGGACGCCTATCAGGCATGGATCACGACCGACACGCTGTCGACGCCGGCTCTCGTCGTCTCGGGCCTCATCAGCAGCGCGTGCTTCGCCGCCATCCACGCCGCGCAGATCGGCTATGCATGGCGTTCGGTTGCAGTGCTCATGGTCGTGTCCTGGGTTCTCACCGCCGTGCGTGTTCGGTTGAAGTCGGTCGCGGCCTCCACCCTGCTGCATGCGACCTATAACTTCACCATCTTCTTCGTGCTCTTCATCCAGACTGGCGCCTTCCGCCATCTCGACAAGATGAAGGACTAGCTTTTCCACACGCCCGCGCCGCAGAACCAATTAGCGTAGAGCCATGGATACCCGCGCCGCGCTACTCGACCTCATCGCCACCCACTCCTTCAAGCTGGGCGACTTCACGCTCGCGAGCGGCAAGAAGTCGGACTACTATATCGATTGCCGCACCACGACGCTGCACGCCGAGGGTGGCCGCCTGGCCGGGCTGGTGCTCTACGACCTCATCCAGAAGCACATGCCGAAGGCCGAGGCCGTCGGGGGCCTGACCATGGGCGCCGATCCGCTGGTCTCGAACACCGCCAGCGCCAGCGCATGGGCGCTCGCCGACTGGCACGAGATTCAGCAGCTCGCCGCCGAGATGGACCTCGACGAGACCGAAGACCCCGGCGACGAGCCGAAGCTCATCCACGGCTTCCTCGTCCGCAAGTCCGAGAAGACCCACGGCACCGGCCGCAAGGTAGAAGGCTTCCTGAAGCCGGGCGCCAAGGTGGTCATCGTGGACGACGTCTGCACGACCGGCGGCTCGACCATCACGGCCATCGAAGCCGCACGCGAGGCGGGGATGGAGGTCATCGGGGTGCTCTGTCTGGTCGACCGCGAACAGGGTGGGCGGGCGGCCATCGAAGCGGCTGCGGGGAAGGCTAAGTTTGTCAGTGTGTTTACCGCGACGGACGTGCGGAAGGCGCATATCGCGCTAAAGTAGCTAAATTGCTATCGACCAGACTTCCACGCCACTCGAGCAGTGATTTAGTTGTTTTTGGGTTTCCCGGTAGCGTTCTTGTGGGCATGCGAAGAAGACATAACGATGCAATTCGCTGCGGCCAGCCATTTTCTCCAAATCTCTTTTCAGCTTGCCATTGCTTCCAGGTGAAGTCGCAGCAAACGTTTCAGCTCCCACCATTCCGGGGACTACACTCATGATGTCCAATTCCTGAGATGCGTTTGCGCCTGGAGCGAGCCTGAACCCACCGGCGCTGGGGTGTTCTTTGAAGAGCAACTCCGTAGCATGCAGAGCAACCAAATACGTCCAGGTCTGATTGACCTGCTCGATGAGATTTAAAGGCTCATGAGTGACAGGGTGATATCCCTTTTTTTCAAACTTAACGTTCTTCAAAAACTCGATTGGATCGGTACTCTGGAGCGATATCCAATCGTGAGCCCTTCGAGCCGCTTCACGAACTTGATCCATATGCTGAGCAATCTCTTCCGGACGATGGATCACAATCGCGTCAGTCATATTTCCGCATTCACCGTGGAGCTTTTACTAAAGATCATGCAGCGACGTTGGTTTGCAATCTCGCATTGAAATCTTTCATCCACTGAGCATTTCCACGCCTACCTTCAATCAGCCCCTGGACAGAGAAATCCAAGTCCAGCTTCTCCCAATGAATTCCACGCCCGCGCATCTCAATCGTCACATCTGATGCATCTTCAACGCTTGCATTCGCGAGATGCTGCAAATCCTCCTGAGGAATCGTTAGCCGCCGTCCATTGGACAGTGTGATCAGAAGCAGTCGCAACGCGGCGTCGAAGCGCACAGCCGTAGCTGTCACGCGGTCGTCCTTAGGCTCGCTCTTCGCGCGCTCCAAAGCCCCTTCGATCATCTCCTTGGTCGCAGTGTCGATCTCTTCTTCCGTCATCTCACTTCCCTCCATGGATGCTCTGCCAAAGTTCTCGAAGGACCGCCTCGTGATCGCGCGCGACTTTGAGTATCTTCTTCAAATCGCTAGCCTTCGCGTTCGGCGGATCGATTGCGAAGGGTCTGCTTGAGATCGCAATCCCACTGTCTGGTAAAAGATCGAGAACAGCCTCCGTCTCCGCATACTTTGCGTGCACGTGCGGGGGCGGGTGGTCATCGACGTAAACGAAAAATCTTACTCCGTCGAACCGCAACGACCCCATACCGAAATCCTACGCCCAAGCTCATCCGCGATAAACTAAATACGACATGATTCCTACCCTCGAATGGCTCCCTGAAGGCGTTAACTTCCTCGATCAAACCAAGCTCCCGCACGAGGAGGTCTACGTCCTCGCCACCGATTACAAACAGGTTGCGACCGTCATCCGCGACATGATCACGCGTGGCGCGATGGCCATCGGCGTCTCCGGCGCCATGGGCGTGGCGATCGGCATCGACCGGTCGACCGCGACCGACATCCCGACACTGAACGCCGAGGTCGCCGAGATCTGCGCGCACCTTGCCGCCACACGTCCCACTGCCGTCAACCTTTTCTGGGGCATCGACCGCGTCCGCGATCTTTACAACTCGCTCGCGGCGAAGAACACGCCGATTCCCGAGATCAAGCTGGCCGTCATCGCGCTCGCGAACGAGATGTACGACGAGGACATCGCCAACTGCAAGACTCTCGGGGCGAACGGCGCCGCCCTGCTTCCGCAGGAGGGCACCATCCTGACCCACTGCAACGCCGGTGCGCTGGCGGCCTGTGGCTACGGGTCGGCTCTCGGCGTCATCCGCGCGGCGGTCGAGCAGGGGCACAAGATCGACGTCATCGCCGACGAAACCCGGCCCTATCTGCAAGGCGCTCGGCTGACCGCGTGGGAGCTGATGAAGGACAACATCCCCACCACCGTCGCCTGCGACAACATGGCCGCGTACCTGATGAGCAAGGGCCGCATCCAGGCCTGCATCGTCGGCGCGGACCGCATCGCGGCCAACGGCGACACGGCGAACAAGATCGGCACCTTCGGCGTCGCGATCCTTGCGAAGGAGTTCGGCATCCCGTTCTATGTCGCCGCGCCCTGGGCGACGATCGATGTGAACACCGCACACGGCGACCTGATTCCCATCGAACAGCGCGACCGCAAAGAGGTCACGCACTCGAACGGAAAGCAGATGACGCCGGACAATGTGGGCATCGAAAATCCTGCCTTCGACGTAACTCCTTCAAAATACATCACCGCCATCATCACGGAGCGCGGCGTGCTCACGGCGCCCTTCGAGGAGTCGATTGCGCGCATCGCCGATGCTGCGATTCTCGCCTAAATACGCATCGCCTCGGGTTACAATTCCCCCGTAGCCCGAGGTCCCCGATGCCGCGTCTTCTACCCGCTGCCCTTGCTCTTGCGACGTTCGCCGGCATCCCGGCCATCGCACAAACCGCTGCCCAGGCGCCGTCCCAAACCACGGCTCAAGCGCCCGCCAAAACGGCCGCCGCGCCCACGACTCAGCTCGTAAAAGACGAGGGCATCACGACACTGCACTCGACCGCCAAGCTGGTCGTCGTGGATGTGGTCGTGACCGATCGCGATCATCACCCCGTCCACGGCTTGAAGCAGAGCGACTTCACCCTGCTCGAGAGCAAGAAGCCGCAGCAGATCAAGAGCTTCGACGAACACTCGGCCCTGACCGACGCGGCCGCCGCCAAGTTCGAGCCGATGCCCAAGATGCCGCCCGGCATCTTCACCAACTTCGAGCCCGCGCCCGTTAACAGCGCGCTGAACATCGTGCTGCTCGATACGCTGAACACGCCGTTGAAGGACCAGATGTTCGTCCGCAACCAACTGCTCGACTATCTGAAGCATGCGAAGCCCGGCACCCGCGTCGCCATCTTCGGCCTCACCTCGAAGCTCGTTCTGCTGCAAGGCTTTACCTCCGATCCCGATGTGCTGAAGACGGCGATCAACAAGACGAAGAGCATCCGCGCCTCGCTGCTGCTCGACGATCCCGCCAACGGCGCCACCGCGGATAGCGGCGATCTGAGCGACTTCGGCATGGCCCAGATCTCGGCCAACGTCTCCACCTTCGAATCCATCGAGCAGTCCTTCATGATTCAGCAGCGCGTGGAGTACACGCTGGACGCGATGAACAACCTTGCGCGCTACCTGTCGAATCTACCCGGCCGCAAGAATCTCATCTGGTTCTCCGGCTCCTTCCCGCTCGACATCCTGCCCGATGGCGAGGTTGGCGCGGCGGGTGGCGATCCCTTCGCGGCGGTTCTGGAGATGGAAGATGAGTACCGCGAGACGACCAACCTGCTCGCACGCAGCCAGGTCGCGGTCTATCCCGTGGACGCGCGCGGCCTGATGGTCGCGCCCATGTTCGACGCGTCCACCTCCGGCGCGAAGTTCGCGCGCAACCCCGCAGCCTTCGGCCAGGCCAACACCGCCTTCTTCAACAAGACCACCGGCGAACACGCCACCATGCAGCGCATGGCGCAGGATACGGGCGGCGAGGCGTACATCAACACCAACGGCCTCGCGCAGGCAGTCACCAAGGCTATCGAAAACGGCTCCAACTACTACACCCTGACCTACGCGCCGTCGGACACGAAGTGGAACGGCGACTACCGCCCCATCAAAGTTACGCTCGCGCAGCAGGGGTACAACCTCTCCTATCGCCACGGATACTACTCCGACGACCCCGACGCGCCGCCAAAGAAGGGACACACCGAGACCGCGGCCACCGCCACGCCGACCCCGCCCGCCGTCCACACCGCCATGATGCATGGCTCGCCCGGCTCGACGCAGATCATCTTCAAGGTGCGCGCCCTGCCCGTCTCCGCCGAGAACGAGCCCGAGGTCGCGCCCGGCAACCAGGTCAACCCCGACCCCAAAAAGGCGCACGGTCCGTATCGCCGCTATGCGGTCGACTACGCCGCCGATCCGCGCATGATTACCTTCGAACACACGGCCGAGGGCAAGTACCACTGCTCGCTGCAGTGGGTCGTCTATGTCTACGATCCCGAGGGCCAGTTGATCAACATCTCCCTGCGCGACACCGAGGCCAACATCACCGCCGCGCAGTACAACGCGACGATGCACGGCGGCGTGCCCTTTCACCAGGAGGTCAGCGTCCCGGCCAAGGGCGAGTACTACCTGCGCATCGCGGTCCACGACGCGCTGGACAGCCACATCGGCGCGGTTGAAATTCCCGTCGACGCCGTCAAAAATCTGCCGCCGGTTACTGCATCCGCCGCACCCGTGCCGCCGAAACCGGCTGCGGACACGCCTGTAAACGCACCGCATTAGGCTTGATCGCAAGCCGGAGGCATATGCTGGAAGCAGAGGACCGCAACCGGTTTTGATCTTCGAATACCTCAACCCGCGCCGGCGTTCCCTCATCCGGGGGAACGTGCTGGTGGTCGCGAGCCTGGCCTGGTCGTTCCCGCTCTCGGACTTCCCGCACAACCGCACCACGCTGCTGCTCCTGCTGCCGCTTGCCGTTTGCATCGCCGGGACGATCGACACGATTCGCTGCATTCAACGCCGCTGGAGCTTCTACCACGGAGGCGTCGTGCTCTGCATCTACATGGACCTGATGGCGCTGGCGATGATCTTCTTTTTGCTCGCCTATCCGTATGCGCTGTGGTTTGCCGGGGGCAAATCGGTTCGCCCTTAGGTGGTTTTTGGCCAGGTTTTCCCACGCTCCGCCATACCACCTCTGGGGTATACTCCAACCCATACCCGACGGGCTCATCTTTGTTTCAACCGGAGAAACCATGCTTAAAGGCTTTCGCGATTTCATCCTCCGCGGCAATGTTGTCGATCTGGCCGTCGCCGTCATCATCGGCGGCGCGTTCGGCGCGGTCGTCACGGCGCTGACCAATAACATCCTGATGCAGTTCATCGCCGCCATCATCAAGAAGCCCGACTTCTCAAAGGTCGTCTTCGACCTGAACGGCACGCCGATCCAGTACGGCAGCTTCCTGAACGCCGTCATCAATTTCCTGATCGTCGCGGGTGTGGTGTACTTCTTCGTCGTCGTGCCGCTCAACTATCTGCTGGCCAAGGTGAAGAAGCCTGCTGAGGTCGTCGCACCGACGACCAAGCCCTGCCCGGAGTGCCTCTCCGACGTGCCGATCGCGGCCAGGCGCTGCAAGTTCTGCACCTCGCAACTCGCCTGACGCGATCGACAACGCGGTAACCCGTTTCGCTTCTTCGCGGTAACCACAAACGCTATGCCGGACCTCGGGCATAGCGTTTTCCTTTGAAAATTCGAAGAATATGACCTTTTCGGCACATCCCACGAAAGCGTCATCGAGAAACTGCCTCCGTGGGATACAGCGTTTTCGAGCATCGGCGGAAGATTGTTTTCAGAGGCAGTTCACCTGCCCCAGAAAGCAGAGGAACTCCCCCGATGGTTCATGACGTTGTTCTCGCACTGGTTTTCCTGGCCATGATCGTGGCCCCCGCGCTCATCTCGATGAACTCGAACGGCGAAGAAGCAGACTCCATCTAAGCGCCCTTACCCGCCGGAGCCCCGCGCCACCCCGTTAGGCTGACTCCCCGCTCCGCCGGCGCAACAAATCTCTTCCCTCAGGTTTAGCACCTGTAACACCAAGCCCTCCCCCGGCAGCAAAGACAAGCGCCACCTCCCTCAATGGGACGTGGCTCTTGTCTTTTGTTTGACCTTCCCTGTTTGTCATTCTCGCAGGGACTTTGTTTGTCATTCCCGAAGGGAATCTGCTTCTGTATTTGTCGTGCCTTTGTCCTACCCGCGCAAAGCCATCTGCTCGGTGACGATCTGGGTCAGGTCCGGCTTCTTCAGGCCAAACTCCGACTCATTGAACTTGTCCACCTTGCTCGACCAGTTCATCGAGCAGAACTTCGGGCCGCACATGCTGCAGAACGCCGCTTCCTTGTAGTAGTCGTCCGGCAGCGTCTCGTCGTGCATACTGCGCGCCGTCTCCGGGTCCAGCGACAGCGCGAACTGCTTGTCCCAGTCGAAGGTGTAGCGTGCATGCGAGATCGCGTCGTCGCGGTCGCGCGCGCCGGGCCGGTGACGCGCCACGTCCGCCGCATGCGCAGCGATCTTGTACGCGATGATGCCGTCCTTCACATCCTTCTCATTCGGGAGACCCAGGTGCTCCTTCGGGGTGACGTAGCAGAGCATCGCCGCGCCGTGCCAGCCGATCATCGCCGCGCCGATCGCCGACGTGATGTGATCGTAGCCCGGTGCGATATCCGTGACCAGCGGCCCGAGAACGTAGAACGGAGCGCCGTCGCAGAGTTCGACCTCCTTGTCCACCTGCAGCTTGATCTGGTCCATCGGAATGTGGCCGGGGCCTTCGATCATCACCTGCACGTCGGACTTCCAGGCGCGGCGGGTGAGTTCGCCCAGCGTCTTCAGCTCGGCGAACTGCGCCTCGTCGGAGGCGTCCGCCAGACAGCCGGGACGCAGACCGTCGCCGAGCGAGTAGCTGACGTCGTACTTCGCCATAATCTCCGTGATGCGGTCGAAGTTCTCGTAGAGGAAGTTCTGCTTGTGGTGATGCGTCATCCACTGCGCCATGATGGCGCCGCCGCGGCTGACGATGCCGGTGATGCGCTTCGCCACCAGCGGAATGTACTCGACCAGAACGCCGGCGTGGATGGTGAAGTAGTCGACACCCTGCTTCGCCTGCTCCTCGATGACCTCGAGGTAGACGTCGATGTTCAGGTCCTCCAGCCGCTTCACGCGGTTCAGCGCCTCGTACAGCGGCACGGTGCCGATCGGCACGGGCGAGTGGCGGAGGATCTGCTCCCGGATCATCGGGATGTCGCCGCCGGTCGAGAGGTCCATGACGGTGTCGGCGCCGTAGTGCACCGCCGTGTGCAGCTTGCGCAACTCTTCATCCACGTTCGAGGTCAGGGCCGAGTTGCCGATATTCGCATTGATCTTGCACAGCGAACCGACGCCGATCGCCATCGGCTCCAGCTCCGGGTGGTTGATGTTCGCGGGAATAATCATGCGGCCGATCGCCACCTCATCGCGGATGAACTCCGGCGAGAGCTTCTCGAGCTTGGCGATGTAGGCCATCTCTTCTGTAATCAATCCCTTGCGCGCAAAGTGCATCTGGCTCATGTTGGTGTCGCCGGTGCGCGCCGCCTCTTCCTTGCGCTTCACGATCCACTCCGCGCGAGCCGTCGGAACCGGATAGTCATTGCCCGTCGCGGTCAGACCGTTGCCATTCCCATTGCCATGCGAAGCATGTCCATTTCCGTTCAAACTCATGCATTTACCCCTGATCTCGTAGAGTTCCGTCCGCCGCAAGGCGTGTACTGGTTATCGATTGAGTATACGCCGGGAACTGGCGCCGTATCGGCCACCTGGGCGCCGCACGGATTCTCGCTTCGACGCTGCTAAACTATCTACAGCCATGCCAAGCCCAACGCAGCAACGCGGTTCGTCGAAGATCGTCATCGCCAGCGTCGTGATCCTGTCGACCATCGGATACCTGACCTACTCGGGCATCGCCGAGAACAAGAGCTACTACGTCACGATCTCGGAGATGCAGAAGATGGGCGACGTGGCTCACAAGCGTCACCTGCGCGTGGCCGGCAATGTTGCGCCGGGCAGCATCCAGCGCAACGGCACCAACGCGCACTTCGCTCTGATCGAACAGGGCAAGCGGCTCGAGGTCTCGTACCAGGGCGCGGAGCCGCCGCCGGATACCTTCAAGGACGACGCGCAGGCGCTCGCCATCGGAACCTATGGCCGCGACGGCGTCTTCCACGCCACGCAACTCCAGGCCAAGTGCGCCAGCAAGTACGCGCCAGCGGCTCCCGGAGCGACGCCGCCGGGAACGCCCACGGCCGCGCCCGTGTCAAAACCTGCGGTCACTGCTTCCTTGAACTAGCAAAAATGCTCGTCATCCTGAGCGCAGCGAAGGACCCCCGTATTGGTCGTCGCTTGTTTTTTGGGTTCGTCGACGAAATCGTACCTCAGCGGCTGAAGCCGCAGATAGCTCCAGGCGTCACAGCACGGCTGAAGCCGTGCCCTTAAGCAAGGCTAAGCAGTAAAATCGGCGCATCGGGAGACGGGAACGACATGGAGATGCAGCAGACATCCTGCAAGGCCGCTGCCCCGCTGCATTCCACGACCGCGCCCGCCATCTCGCTCGCCGGCGTCTCGAAGATCTACGGCGGATTCGCCGCCGTCAAGAACGCCACGCTGACGCTCGCAACCGGCTCCTGCACCATGATTCTGGGCGAGAACGGCGCCGGCAAATCGACGCTGCTGCGCCTGCTCGCCGGCCTTATCACACCGACGCGCGGCACGGTCTCGCTCTTCGGCGGCCAGCCCGGCGAGCAGCGCGGGCGCGTCGCCTACATGAGCCACGCGCCGATGCTCTACGACGAACTCTCCGCCATGGAAAACCTGAAGTACTTCGCCAGCCTGCAGCGCACGGGCGACTCCTGCGGCTGCGTCGCCAGCCCCGAGATGGCGCTGCGCGCGGTCGGACTCGATCCACACCTGACGCGACCTGTCGGCCAGTACTCGCAGGGGATGCGCCAGCGCACGTCGCTCGCCCGCGTGCTGCAGTCCGACCCGGAACTGCTGCTGCTGGACGAGCCGTTTTCGAATCTCGACGTAAGTTCCGCATCGCAGATGGTCGAGCTGCTGGCCGACTTCCGCACCTGGCCGGTGACCGGCGGCGGCCGCCGCACCATCGTCCTGACGACGCACTTGGCGCAGCTTGCCGAGCCGCTTGCGGACTCGACCGTCACCGTGCGCCAGGGCACGATCGTCGCCCACACGCTCCGCGAGACCGCCGCATGAAGGCAGTGGCGTCCACCAAAACGAACGCGGCACGTCTGCTCGACCAGCTCGGCATCGCCTACGAACTTCGTCCCTACGAGGTCGACCTCGACGACCTGACCGCCCTCTCCGTCGCCAAAAAGATCGGCCTGCCCCCCGAACAGGTCTTCAAGACGCTGCTGACCCACGCGGGTGGGCGCGACTATCTCTTCGCCGTCGTGCCGGGCGACGCCGAGCTCGACCCCAAGAAACTCGCGACCGCAGCCGGCGTCAAGAAGGTCGAACTCGCCCCGCTCAAAGAGGTCGAGCCGCTGACCGGATACATTCGCGGCGGCGTCACCGTGCTGGCCGCAAAGAAGTCCTACCCGGCCTTCGCGGACGAGACCATCGAACTCTTCGACGTCATCTCCATCTCCGCCGGGCAGCGCGGCCTGCAGATGCTGTTGAAGCCCGAGGACTACCTCCGCGCCGCCGAGGCCTCCGTCGCCGACATGACACGGGCGGCCGGATGAACTACCTTCACCACGTCCTGACCCATCTGCGCAAAGACCTCCGCCTCGAATGGCGGTCGCGTGACGCCATCAACGGAATGCTGTTCTTTTCGCTGCTGGTCGTCGTCATCTTTTCGATGGCCTTCGATCCGACGGCGGCGGCCTCGCGCCAGATCGCGGGCGGCATTCTGTGGGTGGCGCTGCTGTTTGCCTCGATCACGGCCTTGAACCAGGGCTGGGCGCGCGAGGTGCGCAATCACGTGCTGGACGCGCAGCGTCTGACGCCCGCGCCGGCCTCCGCGCTCTTCCTCGGCAAGGCGCTCGCGAACCTCATCTTCGTCTCGGCGGTGGAGCTGGTGCTCGCGCCGCTCTTCGTCATCTTCTACAATCTGCACGCGTTGGGCGAGGGTTGGATGATGTTCCTGGTGCTTCCGCTGGGCACCTGGGCGCTGGTCTGCAACGGGACGTTCTTCGCCGCGCTGGGTCTGCGCACGCGCAATCGCGAGCTGATGCTGCCGCTCGTGCTCTTCCCTATCTCGCTGCCCGCGCTGCTGGCGATGATCCAGGCAACGACCGCCATTCTGACCGGCGAGTCCGACCCCGAGCTCTGGGTGAAGATGCTCTTCGGCTACAACGTCGTCTTCACGACGGTCTGCCTGCTGCTCTTCGACATCGTTCTGAACGCCGAATAACGGCCAGCAGCCGGCAAAGCGCGTAAAATATCCGTATGCCGCAGCGCACCCACACCATCTCCGGCCCCGACGCACCCGCCGAGCAGAGCTCCAGCACCGGCCAGATCCTCGGCCTGCTCTGGCTGGCCGCAACGCTGGTCGTCCTCGTCATCGGCTTTCGCCAGGCCATCTTCATCGCGCCCACCGAAGCCACGATGGGCAACATGCAGCGCATCTTCTACTACCATGTGCCGCTGGCGATCCTCGGGCTCATCTTCCCGTACGTGAACTTCGGCGCGTCGGTCGCATACCTGATTCTGCGCCGCCGCAACCCGCTGAGCGCGCTGACGGCGGACGCGCTCGCGCTGGCCTCGGCGGAGGTGACGGTCGTCTACGTGAGCCTGTGCCTTGCGACCGGCATGCTCTGGGGACGCGCGGCCTGGGGTATCTGGTGGGCATGGGACGCGCGCCTGACTTCGCTGCTGCTGCTCTGGCTGCTCTACGTCGCCTACCTGCTGACGCGCCGGCTGTCGCTTTCGGGGGAGACGTCGACCGTGGGCGCGGTCATCTCGGTCTTCGCGGCCATCGACGTACCAATCGTTTACATGTCGATCCAGTGGTGGCGCACGCAACATCCGGCGCCGGTTCTGACCGGCGAGGGCAGCCTCGATCACTCCATGTACGTCGCCTTCGGCTGGAACGTGCTCGGTTGGGCGATGTGGGGTATCTTCCTGATTGCATTCCGCTTCGCGCTCGAACGCCGACGCCAGCTACAGCAGCAGGAGCTGGCGCTTTCGGTCCTCGAGGCCTCGCTCGAACCCATTCAGCCGCGATTTACGCAGGAGCCCCCCAATGCACTTTGAATTCCAAACGCCAATGCACTATGAATTCCAGACCATGGGCGGACGTCACCTCGTCTACGCCTACGCCGCCGTCTTCCTCATCCAGGGCGGATACATCGCCTGGGTCGCGAAGGAGTGGTTCAAGACAAAATCCTTCAGCGCAAAAAAAATCAACGAAGTCAGCTAGGCCGACTTCGTTGTCCGAGGAGTTTTGCAGATGACTTGGAGACAACTCCGTCAGGTGCTGTCTCCGGCTTCCACTTATTTGAACCCAGCCGCTGGCGGAAGTTGCGGCTATTCGAAAAAATTTCTCCCGCGTCATACGCAGGGCGGAATGCACTAGACTCGCAGAAGTGTACAGACCTCTTTCCAACCGAATTGCCGGCCTCTCGATCGCCACTCTGTGCCTGCTGCCGCTGGCTGCCTGCCGCCGCAGCGGCTTTCCGGACATTCCGGCCGGATTCCGCGAGTTTGCCTATGTCGCCAACAGCGGCGGCAACACCGTCTCCGTACTCGACCTCGTCTACCTGCGCCAGGATCGCGTCCTGCAGGTAGGCGCGGAGCCGACCGCGCTGGCCGTGAACGGACACCGCGACGAGGTCTACGTCGTCAACACGCAGACGCGCCAGACCAGCGGTTCCATCTCCGTCGTCGACACCACGAAAAACCGGATCGCCGCGACGATCCCGGTCAACCGTCAGCCGGTGGCCATCGCGGTCGACTCGTCCGGTCGTCGCGCCTTCGTCGTCAACTCCGGGTCGAACAACATCTCCGTGCTCGATCTCGACCAGCGCCGCCAGATCGCCGTGGCCTCCACCGGCGAGCAGCCGGGCGTGGTTCGCATCGCCGCCAACGGACGCACCCTGATCGTCACCAACCGCGGCAGCGGCAGCGTCTCAATCTACGACGCCGCCCTGCCGCCCGAGCCGGACGCCAAACCTACCGGAAAGGCCGACCCGCCGCTGAAGCTCCGAGCCACCTTCGGCAACTGCCCGGGCGCGAGCGACGCGGCGATTCTGCCGGACGACTCGCGGGCCTTCGTCGCCTGCTCGGGCGGCCACCAGGTGATGGGCATCGCGCTTGCGCAGGCGCCGGATTCCTGGGCGGTCAAACAGGACTCCGCCGCGCTGACCGACCATCTGCTCGCCTTCCTCGACGTCGGCCAGCAGCCGGAGCACATCGCCATGAAGCCGAACGGCGGCGAGATCTTCGTCTCGAACACCCTCTCGGACTCAGTCTCCGAGATCTCCACCTATACCTGCGAGGTCGGCGGCACGTATCCCATCGGCAGCCGGCCCGCGCACGGCGTGGTGAGCGACGACAACTCCACGCTCTGGGTCTCGAACTCCGGCGCGGACGCCATCGGCCTCTACAGCATCGAGGACGGCAAGCTGGTCAGCAGCCTGCACACGGGCAGCTCGCCCGACTCGCTTGCCTTCTCGGCCGACGAGCATCTGTTGCTCGCCGCCGACCAGCACTCGGGCGACGTGGCGGTCATCCGGACCCAGGGCAAGCTCGGCCCGGCGCTCTTCACGATGCTGCCGGCTGGCCAGGCGCCGAGCGCGATCGTGACCAAGGCGATGACGGATGGCGGGCATTAGGGCAAGAACGAGCGGCCGCTCCTAGGTTGTCTCTTCCACCGCCGTCTCCAGCGCATACCGCGTCGCCGAGAAGTGCGCCCCGGCCAGCAGCAGCAGACCGGAGAGGAACGACCACATCATCAGGCCGACCGTCGTCTGGAATGGCCCGTAGACGTTGCGGAAGTCCAGCCGGGGCAGCATCAGCACGTAGATGTACTTGGCGATCTCCCACAGCACGCCGATGACGATGGCCGTCGGCAGCACGGCGCGCGCGGGAATCTTGCGGTTGGGCAGGATCCAGTAGATCAGGAAGAAGAGCAGGATGCTCGCAATGATGGCGAAGAAGTTCAGTACGCCGCCCGCCAGCATGTTGAAGACGACATTCTCCGTGTGGCCGAAGAAGATCCAGCGCATCATGCCGCGCTGCCCGGCGGTCAGCCCGACCGAGGCCAGCGCTAGCGCTCCAACCGCCGCCGCGAGGCCGATCGAAACGATCTGATTCTGCAGGTAGTTGCGGTTCTTCTTCACACCCCAGACCGCGTTCAACGCGACCTCGAGCGGCAAAAAGACACCGGTCGACGAGATCAGCAGCATGGCGATCGAGAAGATCTGCATGCCCTTCTGCGGATGCGCGTTGCGCATCACCATAGCCGCGCCGGTGGGCAGCAGACTGGTCATCAGGTCGCCGACGACCGCCTCCATCTGCTTGGAATGAAAGACGTTGCGGCTGATCGTCAAAAGCAGCACGATGAACGGAAATAGTGACAGGATGACATTCGCCGCGACGCTGAAGGCGTAGGTATGGACCTCCGTGCCGGCCATGTATTTGCCGAGCGCGAGCATCTGCGGGCCAAGCCCCGGCTTCGCGACGACGGGCTTCACCTCTTCGAGCGGCACAGCCTGCTTTTCCAGCTCGGGCTTCGGGTCAGGCCCCGCAGGCGCGGGCTTCGATTCCAGTTCGGACTTCGGTTCCGGCGCGGGCTTCGAGGCGTCCGCGGGCACGATCTTCAGATCATCCATGACGTGATTCTAAAGGCGGTCTTTGGATTCTTCCGCCAAATTGGATTCTTCCGTCAAAATCGCCAGCCGCGTGAGCGCCCACCGCGCCGCCTCGGCGAGCACCGCGTCCTCGCTCGCGGACCATCTCTCCAGCCGTGCGGCAAACCGCCGGTCGCCGCTGTTGCCCATGGCGATCGCGACGTTCCGATGGAGCCGGTGGCGCTTCGTCCGTTCGAGCGGAGAACCCTTGAACCAGAGTTTGAACTCCGCCGCATCGAGGCTCGCGAGCTGCTCCAGGTCCGGGTTCACCAGCTCCGTCCGGGTCATCAGGCCTTGCTTGACGGCGACGGGCGAGCGCCGGTTCCAGGGGCAGACATCCTGGCAGATGTCGCACCCGAAGACCTGCCGGCCGACCTTCGCTCGCAGCTCCTCGGCGATCATTCCTTTCTTTTCGATCGTCAGATAGGCGATGCAGAGCGAGGCGTCCATCTGGCGCGGCGCGATCAGCGCATCGGTGGGACAGGCGTCGATGCAGCGCGTGCAGCTTCCGCAGCGGTCCGGGGCGAGCGCCAGTTCGCCCTCAAAGGCCGGCAGCGAGGTCGCAATGACGCCCAGCAGCAGCCACGATCCAAGCTGCTGGTTGAGCACGCAGGTGTTCTTCCCGATCCAGCCGATCCCAGCCTTGGCGGCGAGATCCCGCTCGAGGATCGGCCCGGTATCGACGTAGCAGCGGGTCTCGCAGCCGGTCTTTCCGAGCAGCGCCGCCTCCACCACGCGCAGCCGCGCCAGCATGTCGTCGTGGTAGTCCATCGGCGCGCCGTCCGGCGTACCGCTCCAGGCGTAGCGGGCGATCCAGCCCGCCGTCGCCGGCGCAGGCTCGACCGAGCGAGGGGCCGCGGCGTTGTAGCTCATCGCGCAGACCAAGACCGACCGCGCCCACGGAATCGCCACCTGCACGGAGGTGCGGAGCAGCTCGCCGGCCTCGTCGCGTCGCTTCAGATACTCCATCTCTCCCGCGCGACCGGCTTCGACCCACGCGGCGAAGCGCTCTGCCGTGAGCGCGCCGGCTGGTTCGCCAGCGGAATGCGCCGGAGCTACGCCTGCCAGGTCGAAGCCCGCCGCGACCGCCTGCGCGCGCATCCAGTCGAGCAGCTCCGGAGTCCATGCCATCTCACCACTTTACTGCTTCGGCGCAGGCCCGCTCGTCTTCGTCCACCACTCGGGAAGATGCAGGCCGGGAGTCGGCAGGTGCAGCGCGTGGAAGCCGCGCACGATCTCCGGTGAAAACTCGCGCGTCACATTCTGGAAGGCGTAGCTGCCGAACCTCGAGCCCATGCGCCGCGCGCCGTGCGAGACGTCATTGAAGCCGTCCGGCAGATACGCGTTCGCTACGAATCCACCCGCCGCGGCCGACGAGATATTCGCCAGCGCGAGACGGTAGTGGCCGTCGTCCGAGCGATCCACAAACGTATACCCGATGGCGTAGAAGAGCCGGTGCGCGACGCTCTTATCCGACTTCGGAAGCTGCAGCATGATGTCGTTGCGGCCTCCAGTATGCCCAGGACGTGGGGTGTCGTTCCCTTCCACCGCGCGCTGCTCGGCATTCTTGCGCATGGTCTCGCCCATGGCCGCGATCCACGTCGGCCGGTAGCGAAAGTCCTCATGGGTCAGCGCGCCGACGGCGTAGCGCGTGGTCAGGATCGTCGTCTTCGTGCCTACGTCGCTGCCGTAGTTGCGGCCAAAGGCGCCGATGCCGCGCCGCCACTCCGGCGGATAATTGTTGTTCGGGAAGGCCTGCCGAAACGCGGCGCCGATAGCCGGCGTGATCAGCGCCCTGGGTCCGAAGGCCACGTACACGTACGACATCGTCTTGCGGTGCAGCGTGTCCGGGCCACCGGTGGCGAGCGGCGCGAAGATGGCGTCTCCGGCGACGGGGCCGGGCATGGGCTTGGCGACGACGACCTTGCCATCCTCGGTCAGGACCTGCTCGCCGGGCTGCGGCTTTTGCGCGTCCGACTGGCTGCTCGATTGCGGCATCGGAGCCTCCGGCAACGCTTCGGCCAGTTGCTGGGCGTGCAGACACGCCGGAACTCCCACCAACATCGCCGCCGCGACGCATACTCGTGCGCTACCACTCCAAGCTGAGCTCATGATCCTCTTCTTCGTTGTACCGGGGATGCATCTGGGCAGACCGGGAGCTCCCACCCAGGAAAGAGGTGCAGGGTCCGTTCGATTCGATGTACCTCTTTGACGGATCGCAAATGGATTTGGCGACGGAAATCGATATGTCTGCATCTTGCCGGCGGATTGACCCTCCGGAACGGCCCAAGATATAGTCGAGCTATCTGGTGTTCGGGAAGACGGTGAGAGTCCGTCGCTACCCCGTAACTGTAAGCGTTGAGAGTCTGGACAAGGTGTCCAAAAAGCCACTGGGAGCGGATGCTCCTGGGAAGGCCGTTCAGGCTCGACGAAGCGCAAGTCAGGAGACCGGCCAGATGCGCAGCACGCTTCAAATCCACTTCGCTGGGAGAGTGGAAGAGCATATCCACGGGTCTGGACCCTAGGGGTCATCGCCGGACCGTACGTGGCTCTGCCTGATTTTCGTTCCCGCTTCTCGAATTGGCGCCGATGTGCGCTCGTTCGACGCCGTCCGGCTCAAACGCCGAGCGGATGAGGAGCATCATGCAGGAGATTCAAGTCAATCCGGTGACGCTGGTGCTGGGCGGGGTACGCAGCGGCAAGAGCCGCTATGCGCAGCAACTGGCCGCGCGCCACGCCCGCGTTACGGTCATCGCGACGGCGCGGCGTTCGGATGACGAGATGAACGCCAGGATCGACCGCCATCAGCTCGACCGGCCCACGACCTGGACCACGGTGGAAGAGCCGGTGCAGCTTCCGGCCGCGATCCGGTCCGCGGCGACGTGGTCGGATGTCATTCTGGTCGACTGCCTTACCCTCTACGCGGCGAACCTGCTGCATCTTTGCGGCTCAGACACGGACAGGCTCGACGCTCACTTTGCCGCGCTCGGCGATGTGCTGCGTGAAGCTCCCTGCAACCTCGTGCTGGTTGCGAACGAGGTCGGCAGCGGCATCGTGCCGGCGTATGAGCTGGGCCGGCGGTTTCGCGACGTCGCCGGCGAGCTGAATCAGCGCGTCGCCGCGATTGCCGACAACGTGCTGCTGATGGTCGCCGGGTTGCCGCTGGTTCTGAAGGGCGCGGCATGAGGGGGCTGATGATCGCCGGATCCGCGAGCGGCGTCGGCAAGACCACGGTTACGCTGGCTATCCTCGCAGCCGCGCGCAGGCGCGGATGGGCAGCGCAGCCGTTCAAAGGCGGCCCGGACTTTCTCGACACCGGCCACCACAGCCGTATCGCGGGACGCACCGCGCGCAATCTCGATACGTGGATGCTCTCGCACGAGGCGAATCGGGACGTGCTGCGACAGAGCGCGGTGGGGGCGGACCTGCTGGTCGCCGAGGGCATGATGGGGCTCTTCGACGGCAAGAGCGGCGACTCGGACAAAGGCAGCTCGGCCGAGATCGCGAAGCTGCTGCGACTGCCGGTCGTGCTGGTGCTCGACGCGGGCAAGAGCGCGCGCTCGATCGCCGCCGTGGTGCTGGGTTTCGAGAGCTTCGACCCGGAGTTGCCACTCGCGGGCGTCATCCTGAACCGCGTCGCCAGCGAAAATCATCTGCGTCTGCTGCGGACGGCCATCGAGCAGCGCTGCAAGACGCCCATCCTCGGATGGCTGCCGCGCGAACCGGCGATTGCGATTCCGGAGCGGCACCTCGGGCTTCAAACCGCCGAAGAGGCCGGCGAAACAGAGACACAGCGTGCGGCGCTCGCCGATCTTGCGGAGAAGCATCTTGACCTCGACCGCATCTTTAAACTGGAGTGTGGGCTCGAGCTGACACCTTCGCCTTCAGTTCCTGCACGAAAAGGACAGGTTCGCATCGGCGTCGCTCGCGACCGCGCCTTCAGCTTCTACTACGAGGACAACCTCGACCTGCTGCGGCAGCACGGCGCGGCGATCGTTCCCTTCAGCCCACTCGCCGACGCGGCGCTGCCGCCAGACCTCGACGCGCTCTATCTCGGCGGAGGATACCCTGAACTCCACGCCGCACAGCTCAGCGCGAACAGCGCGATGCTCGCATCCATCCGGAGCTTCGCCGCGGAGGACGGACCGATCTACGCCGAATGCGGCGGCATGATCTACCTCTCACGCGCAATCTCCACGCTCGACGGCGCGAACTACCCCATGACAGGCGTGCTTCCCTTTGCGATGGAGATGACCCCGAAGCTGGTCCGCTTCGGCTACACCACGGTAGAACTCACGCGCGACTGCCTGCTGGGCAAAGCAGGCGACGAACTGCGCGGACACAGCTTTCACTACTCCCGCATCGCGCCGCAGAGCGCCGAACCTGTCGAGATGTCCACAAGCTATCGGGTCGCCTACTCGCTCTCCGGCAAACAGGAGTTCGAAGGCTTCACATTGCGCAACGTCCTCGCGAGCTACATCCACTTGCACTTTCGCACCGCTCCGGGCGTAGCCGAGCACCTGGTCCACTCCATTCAAGCAAGCCGGCAGGTACCCGCATGAAGAAGCTCCTCATCCTCCTCGCGCTCAGCGCGATTCCGGCGCATGCCAGCCGCATCGTGACCGACGAGACCGGCCGCAAGGTCACGCTACCCGACCATCCGCATCGCATCGTCTCGCTCGTGCCGAACATCACCGACGACGTCTTCTCGCTTGGCGCGGGAGACGATGTGGTCGCGGTCAGCGACTACGTGCAGTATCCCGCCGAGGCGAAAAAGAAGCCGAGCGTCGGCTCCATCATGAAGCCGTCGATCGAGACCATCCTCTCGCTGCATCCGGACCTCGTGCTGGGCATGCCCAAGGCCAACGACCAGGCCACGCTCGACAAGCTCGCGGCCCTCGGCATCCCGGTCTTCCTCGCGGAACCGCATGGGCTCAAGGGCATTCTGCACACCATCGCGCTGCTGGGCGATGCATTGAACCGGCAGCCCCAGGCGACCGCGCTGGTCGCGCAACTGCAGCGCCGTATCGACGCCGTGCGCGCCAGCGTGCAGGGCAAGCCAGTCGTCAGCATCCTGATGCCGGTCTGGTACGACCCCATCCACACCATCGGCAAAGGCGCTTTCATCACCGACATCGTCGACGCGGCCGGCGGCCACTCCATCACCGACGACATCGCGCAGGAGTGGCCCATCGTATCGATGGAGACCGTCATCAGCCGCGCCCCGCAGGCGCTGCTGCTGGTCAAGGATGGCAAAATCACGCTCGACCTGCTGCGCACGCGTCCCGGCTGGTCGACGCTGCCGGCAGTAAAGGCAAACCGCGCGTACTACGTGGACCGCCGCATCGACTTCCCCAGCCCGGTCGCCATCGATGCGCTGGAGGATCTGGCGAAGCAGTTTCATCCATAGAGTTTTCCTCGGCAGGAGCCGTTGTCCTCCGGCCGTCAACCGCAACCAACCAGCAGGGTGTCGGGAAGCGCGGTGCGAATCCGCCACTACCCCGTAACTGTAAGCGCCGAGAGGCCATGCACGCACGTCAACGCCACTGGAGGCGCAAGCCTCTGGGAAGGCCGCATGGACCTCGATGACGCGCAAGCCAGGAGACCGGCCCGAGCTGCAACCAGACCCGAGGGGGAACATGCTCTACCGCAATACACGTCTCAGATCGCTCAGTCTTGCCGCATGCAGCATCGCCGCTCCACTGCTCGCACAGTCCGCTATCACCGACAACATGGCGTTCGGCGAACACATCCACGGAACGGTGCGCGATCCGCTTGGAGCGGTCGTCGCCAATGCGCATATCGAACTCATCTCCGATGGTCACGTCCGGACCTCCGCGAACTCGAACGCACGCGGGGTTTACGACGTGGTGGCTACGCACACGGGCCCTTACATCGTCCGCGCGACCGCACCGAGCTTCGACGCGACCGATACTCCGGTCAAGGTGCTGCGTCTCGCCTCCGACATGCGCCTCGACCTGACGCTCGCGACGCCGACCGACACCCAGCAGGTCAGCGTCACCGCGACCGGCACGGCCACGCCCGAGGCGCAGATCGGCGCGTCGCTCACGATCCTCTCCACGGAGGATCTGACCGACAAGCTGGAGGTGCAGGATCCGCTGCGCCTCATCGCTGGCGTGCAGATCACGCAGACCGGCCAGATGGGCGGCACCAGCGGGCTGAACATCCGCGGCGGCGACACCGACGCCAACAAACTGCTGATCGACGGCGTCTCCGCCAACCAGATCGGCGGCGGCGTGGAGTTCGCCAACCTTGCGTCTGTCGGCATCTCGTCCATCGAGGTGCTGCGCGAGCCCAACAGCGCGCTCTACGGATCGGATGCGCTCGCGGGCGTGGTGGCGCTGACCAGCACGCGCGCTGCATTGACACCTCTGCCGCTCTTTACTTACGCGGGCGACGGCGGCAACTTCCGCACCTATCGCAACGAGGTGACGGGCAGCGAGGTCTATCGGCAGTTCGACCTCTACTCCGCCTTCGCGCGGGTGGACACACGCAACAGCCTGCCGAACAGCAAGTTCCACAATGCGACCTATGCGGGCAACTTCGGCTACGCGCCCAACGCCGCAAACGACCTCCGCTTCACGACGCGGCAGATCGCGGTCTCCGGAGGCCAGCCCGGCGCCATCGCGCTGAACGGCATCGCCGACGACGGCATCGAGAAGGAGCAGGACCACTACTACACCGGAACCTGGGACAACCAGGCGACGACCCGCTGGCACAATCTCCTTCGCTATGGCGGCATCCGGCTGAACTCGACTTACTACACCGGCGCGCCCACCGGCATCCCCGATGGCTTCGGCGACTATGACGGCGCGGTCGTCACGATCACCGGCGCGAATGGCTACAGCGTCACGGGCCAGACCGCCTTCCAGTTCGGACCTGCGACGCCGTTCGTCTCCGTCACGAAGCGCGACTTCGTCTACGCGCAGACAGACTACCGCTTGAACCCGCATGTCGTCGCGCTGGGCGGCTTCAAGTACGAGAACGAAAGCGGCTCTTCCGGCAATCAGGGCACTTCGCCCGAGACCATCCAGCGCGGCAACTACAGCTATACGATTCAGTTCTCGGGCGACTTCTTCAACCGACTCTTCTACAGCGTCGGCACGGGTCTCGAGGACAACGGCCTCTTCGGCTTCGCCGGTACGCCGCGCGCGTCGCTCGCCTACTATCTGCTGCGCCCATCGAGCAATGGCCTCTTCACCGGCACCAAGCTGCACGGCAGCTTCGGCAAGGGCATCAAGGAGCCGAGCATCTTCCAGCAGTCCAACTCGCTTGTGAGCGCGGACCCCACTGCGACGCCGCTTGGCCCCGAAACCTCACGGACCTTCGATGGCGGACTCGATCAGCAACTGCTGAACGGCCGCGTACGTTTGGGCGTCACCTACTTCCACAACGAGTTCACCAACGTCATTCAGGATGTGCCGAACTCGGCTCTCTCCGCGTTTCCGAAGGTCGATCCAGCGAAGTATCCTTACGGCGTCTATCTCAACGCCAGCTCCTTCCGCGCGCAGGGCATCGAGTTCGAGAGCGAGTACCGGATCAACAGCCACCTCTTCGCGCGCGGCGGCTACACCTACACCGATGCGGTCGTGCAGAAGTCTTTCGCCACTGCGGCAAGCGGGACGGACTTCCCCACGATCGCCATCGGCGCCTATGCTCCGCTGGCCGGCGCGCGTCCTTTCCGCATCGCGCCACACACCGGCTACTTCGGCGTCAACTACAGCCGCTCGAAGTTCTATACTTCGCTCACCGGCACACTCGTCGGCAGGCGCGACGACAGCACCTTCGCCAGCGACACGAGCTTCGGCAACACCATGCTGCTGCCCAACCGCAATCTTCTGGGCGCCTATCAACGGCTGGAGTTGAACGGCGGCTACCGGATTACGCCACGTGTCAGCGTCTACACCGACATTCAGAATCTGCTGAGCGAACATTACTTCGAAGCCTTCGGATATCCTTCTCTTCCGTTGACCTTCCGCTCGGGCATCAAGCTCAACTTTGGAGGCGAGTCATGGAAGTGGAACTAGCACGTTACGAGCAGGCAGGCTAGGCTTGTCGCAGCATCTGCATTTGTAGCAAAACGAGGAACAAAACCCACGGTCGCCTTAAGATCGACGATCGTGGGTTCAACCAACACACGATGCCCACCACCGTCCAACCCGTCACCCCGATGCTCGCCGCGGCGCCCGCAGGCGCTCGCGCGCCACGCATCCCCGCGTCGCAGATTGCGGACCTCGGCATCAATGCGGTGCTGCTCCTTGTTCTACTCGCAAGCATCCTGTTCTCCGTCTCGCTCGGCGCCATCCGCATCCCGCCGCACGACATCCTTGCGGCCATCTTCGCGCGCCATCCGCTCACTGAGACACAGCAGGCCATCCTCTTCAGCATCCGCCTGCCGCGCGTACTCGCTTCAGCCATCGTGGGCGCCGCGCTCGCCCTCTCGGGACTCATGTTTCAGGGCCTCTTCCGCAACCCCATGGCCGACTCCTACATCGTCGGCGCGTCTGGCGGCGCGGCTCTTGGCGCATGCATCGGCATCGTCTTTCTGTCGCGCCTTGCCTTCTTCGGTTTCAGCGCGCCGGCGATGCTCGCCTTTCTCGGCGCCTTCCTCACCATGGCGGTCGTCTACTGGCTGGCCCGTTCGCGCGGGCGCACCAACGTCGTCACGCTGCTGCTTGCAGGCTTCGTCACCAGCGCCATCCTCACCAACTCCACCTATCTGTTCGAGCTGTACGGACCGGACTCAACCAACAGCGTGCGCATCGTGGACGCATGGCTGCACGGCGCCATCGGCATCCCGCAGTGGAGACAGCTTGGCGCGACCACCCTGCTGCTCGCGCTTGCCATCGTCGCGGCCATCCCGCTTATGCGCCGTCTCAACACGCTCGCACTGGGCGACGAGTACGCCCACCAGCTCGGCATACGGGTCGAGACGACACGCATCGCCATCATCCTTGTCGGCTCGCTGCTCACTGCGCTGGCCGTCTCGCTGGGCGGACTCATCAGCTTCGCGGGACTGATCGTGCCGCACATGGCGCGCCTCATCCTCGGCCCCAATCACACGCGCCTGCTGCCCGTCGCAACGCTTGGCGGCGCCATCTTTCTCGTCCTCACCGACACCGCCGCGCGTACGCTCTTCGCACCGTCCGAGCTGCCCGTCGGCGTACTCATGGTCTTCCTCGGCGGCCCGTTCTTCCTTTACCTGCTGCGCAAATCCAAGCGGGAGTACACCCTATGATCCCGCTTGTGCAGATACGCGATCTGAGCTTCCACTTCGGCGAACGCGCCATCCTCAACCACATCGAACTCGACATCGACCAGGGCACGACGGGCGCGCTCATCGGCCCCAACGGCGCGGGCAAGACCACGCTACTCCGCATCCTCGCCGGCACGCTTACGCCGAGCGCGGGCGAGGTGCTGCTCGAAGGCCGCAGCTTTACAAACATGCCACGCAGGGAGCGCGCGAAGCACATAGCGCTCGTGCCCCAGAGCCTCGATGTGCCCTTCGAATTCACCGTGCAGCAGATCGTCGAACAAGGCCGCACGCCCTACCTCGGCATGCTGCGTGGGTTGATGCGCGAGGACCGCATCGCTGTCGATCGCGCCGTTGATCTCACCGACCTGGCCAGCCTGCGCCATCGCATCTTCAACGAACTCTCCGGCGGCGAGCGTCAGCGCGTGAAGATCGCGCTCGGCCTCGCGCAACAGCCTCGTCTGCTCCTGCTGGACGAACCCACGCAAAGCCTCGACATCGGCCGTCAGGTCGAACTCATCGACCTGCTCGCGTCACTGCATCATGAAGGCGTTACGGTGCTCGCCTCCATCCACGACCTGCATCTTGTCCCCGGCAACTTTGCCGCAGTGCATTTGCTTGAGCCCGGACAACCCCTCGTCTCCGGCTCGCCCGAGATCATCCTGACGCCCAGCCAGTTGAGCCGCGCGTTTCACTGTACGCCCGGACGTCACCCACTACTGCAGGAAGCCTTATGATCCCGATAAGCCAAAGCCACATCGACCGTATCGTCAAAGACCTGACCCCACCGGACGAACAGGCTCGCACACAAGCTCGCGCGCATCTCGACACTTTGACCAAGCCGTTAGGAAGCCTGGGCCGGTTGGAAGACATCGCCGCACAACTCATCGCGATCCATGGCGCGGCGCCTTCTCTGCCGCTGCGCAAGGCCGTCTACACCTTCGCGGCCGACCACGGCATCGCAGATGAAGGCGTCAGCGCGTATCCACGCGCGGTCACACGCCAGATGGTGCTGAACTTCCTCCACGGAGGCGCCGCCATCAACGTGCTCGCGCGGCTGCATGGCGTTGCATTGCATGTCGTCGATGCGGGCGTGGACGCGGACTTCGGAGGCATCCCCAACCTCATCCATCGCAAGGTTCGCAACGGCTCTCGCAACATGCTGCATGAGCCGGCCATGTCCGACGAGGAACTTGCAAAGGCCATCGCCGTCGGCGCGGAGCTGGCGCAGCAGGCGTCTGCCGCAGGCATGCAGCTCATCGCCATCGGCGAGATGGGCATCGGCAACACGACCTCAGCCTCAGCCATCACCTGCGCTCTCACCGGCGCCTCGGCAGCCAAAGCCACGGGTCGCGGCACAGGCGTCGACCACGCTGCCCACGCGCATAAGATCCATATCGTTGAACGGGTTGTAACAAAGCACTGCCCCGAGAACACACCTCCACTCGCGATCCTGCAACGCGTGGGTGGTCTCGAGATTGCCGCCATGACCGGCATGGTCCTTGCCGCGGCCACGCATCGCATCACCATCGTATGCGACGGCTTCATCTCCACTGCGGCCGCCGCGCTCGCCGCGGCTATCGCGCCCGAGGTCAAGGGCTACCTTATCGCGGGCCACCGCTCCGAAGAGCCGGGGCATGCGCTGCTTCTCTCATACCTTGACCTCATGCCCGTCCTCACACTCAACATGCGTCTCGGTGAAGGCACAGGCGCCGTGCTTGCAATGCCCGTCATCGAGTCCGCGCTCGCGCTCTATTCACGCATGGCCACCTTTGCATCGGCGAACATCAGCGAGGCTTCGCAGTGACAGCGTCACAAACGCGAACGCCACGTGTCTCGCCCTTGAGACATGGGCTTTCGCTGTGGCACGATCTACTTTCCGCTACGCAATTCCTCACCCGCATCCCCGTGCCGTCGCCGCCGTACGACGAAGGCTCGCTCTCGCGCGCGGTCAAGTTCTTTCCCATCGTCGGGCTTGTCGTTGGCGTGCTTGCTGCTGTGCTTCATCGTATCTTCGCATTGCATCTATCCCGCCCCGCAGCAGCATCGCTCACACTGACCTTCCTCGTCCTCATCACCGGATGCTTCCACGAAGACGCGCTCGCCGATGTCGCGGACGGCTTTGGCGGCGGCTGGCATCGCGAACAGGTGCTCGCCATCCTGAAAGACAGCCGCATCGGCGCCTATGGCGGCGCGGCCCTGGCGCTCAGCCTGCTCGCGCGTCTCACCCTGATTGCGAGCCTGCCTCTCGCGCATGTAGCGCAGTACCTCATCGCCGCGCATGTGCTCTGCCGCTGGACGACGCTCCCCCTCAGCTATCTCATGGCCGACGCGCGAGCCGGCGCGCAGGGACAAGGCAGCCGCATCGCGAAACTCACCACGGCAGGCACACTCGTCTTCGGCACCGTCACGGCCTTCGCCATCGCGATCTATGCGCTGCGGATGCAGGCCGCCGCGCCCATCCTCGCCGCCATCGCGGTTACGGCGCTCTCGGGCCTCTACTATCGACGCCGCATCCAGGGCGTCACCGGGGACTGCTTCGGAGCCACCAACCAACTCACCGAGATCGCCGTCTACCTCTGCGGAGCGTGGGTGCTATGAGCTCCATTCTCCTCATCCGTCATGCAGAGACCGACCTTCGCGGAACCTTCTGCGGCCACTCCAATCCGCCGCTCAATCAAAAAGGTCAACTTCAGTTACAAATCTTATTTGAAGGTCTTCGCCCTTACAAGATCGCCGCTGTTCACACCAGCGATCTGGTGCGCGCCGACTCCACTGCGCGAGCGATCGCGATGGAATTTGTAACGCCTACCCATACAAACCCAGGGCTACGCGAGATTGGCTTCGGCCACTGGGAGGGACTTACATGGACACAGATCGAGCAGCGCGATTCCGTCTACGCCCAGCGTTGGATCGATGGTTACCCGCACCTCGCGGCGCCGGAAGGGGAGTCGTACGAAGGCTTCCGCACCCGCGTTCTGCAAGCCTTCGCGAACATCGAAGCTGGCCAGGACACGGGCGATATCGCCATTGTGACGCATGCCGGAGTCATGCAACTTCTACTGACAGAGCTGTGCGGCCACACACCGCAAGATGCCTATAACCGCACGCGCGACTACTGCAGCATCGTGCGCTTTCAGCCTTGCTTCGAATGCACGCGTGCGGTGCGGCATGCCTAATATAGATATTCCCGTACGCGAACTGATCGCATGGCCGCTCGACGACTATACCTACCGCCCCAAGACGAGTCATGTCGCGATCGCACAGGCAAAGGCGGCGCTCGCCACGCGGCAACCTTATCGTGCTGCGGCCGCACTGCTGCAGCACGAGACGGACGCGAATCAGGCGGCCTTCGCCGTACAGGCGAGCCGCGCCGATCTGCTGGACGAGATGCAGGGCCTCGACTGGTCTCTCGGCATCGTCGACCTCACGAAGTTGCTCGCCTTTCAACGCCGGCTGAGCTTCCATCCGAACCACCGTCTTCAGCTCGAAGCGTTCGGCGCTCCAAAACCCATCGCGTGCGACACGACGCAATCCGGCAGGAGCTTCACGATCACGACCACCGATCCAAACCTGCATCTGCGTATCGTCGGCCAGCAACCGCAACTGCACACCGGGAGCCCTTTTTTCGAGGTTGCGGAGTATCGTGGCCGCTGGTTTCTGCGCGATGGATATCACCGCGCTTACGCCATGTTGCGTGCAGGCATCACACAGTCGGCCGCCGTCATCATACGCGCGCGCAGTCTTGCGGAGCTTGGCGCGACCCAGCCATGGTTCTTTTCCGAGGATGTCCTCTTCTCCTCTCATCCACCGCATGTCACCGACTTTCTCGATGATGCGCTGAACATCGAATACACTCGCCCGCCCCTCATCAAGACGCTTCATGTCACGATAGAGGAGAGCTACAAGCTCGCCTCTTCGCAAGCAGCACAAGGAGAACCATCATGAGCATCGCAACCAAACGCGGCGACGGCGGACAGACCGGTCTGGCCGGCGGCATCCGCGTCTCGAAGTCCGACCTTCGCGTCGAGTCCTATGGCTCCGTCGACGAACTCAACACCTTTCTCGGCTTCGCCCGCAGCATCTGCCAAGACAAGGAGATCGCGACATGGACCGAAGAGATTCAACGCACGCTCTTTCGCATCGGCAGCGCGCTGGCCACACCGCCCGAGAGCGCGAAGAAGCCGCCCGTCATCACAACCGAAGATGTCGACAAGCTGACCGACCTGGTCCACACGATCGAGGCCACCGAAGGCATCCTCTCCGATTGGTCGTTGCCCGGCGCGCATACCGAGTCCGCGGCGTATGAGGTGGCGCGCACCGTCTGTCGCCGCGCCGAACGGGCCGCCGTACGCTTCGTCGAGCATGGCGGCGTCGTGCAGCCTGAGGTCGTCATGTACCTCAACCGGCTCTCCGACGTCATCTGGCTCTTCGGCCGGCTCATCGAGCATCGCGCCGGCGTCGTCTCGCGTCTGCGCGAAGAAACCAAGGGCGGACCGAAGTGGTCGCGCGCCTGGTAGAGCAATCCACTCCAACGTCGAGCAGAGCCATGCCTCAGGCCACACCCTATAACCCGGAAGACCGCGCAGCCATCCACCGCGTCATCGCTGAGCGGCGCGATGTGCGGCGCGGCTACCTGCCTGAGCCGCTGCCCGAGTCTTTGCTTACGAAGCTGCTCGCAGCCGCGCACAGTGCGCCCTCCGTGGGACTCATGCAGCCCACGCGCTTCCTTGTGATCCGCTCGCTTGATACACGCAGACGAGTCCATGAAGCCTTTCAACGAGCCAACGAAGATGCTGCCGCAACTTATACCGGCGAGCGGCGCGAGCATTACAGCAGCCTCAAGCTGGAGGGCATACTCGAAGCGCCGCAGAACCTCTGCATCCTCTCCGATACGCAGTCGCAACGTGGCCACGGGCTTGGCCGCCACACCATGCCCGAGACCGCGCTCTACTCGACCGTATGCGCGATCCAGAACCTTTGGCTCGCAGCACGCGCGGAGGGCGTCGGCGTGGGCTGGGTCAGCATCCTGGCGCCGGATGCACTGCGCGTTGCACTCGCCATCCCCACGCACCTTACGCCCGTGGCTTATCTCTGCCTGGGCTTTGTCGACAGCTTCGCGGCCGAGCCCGACCTGGAGCGTTACGGCTGGGAGCAGCGCATCGCGCTCGACGATGTCGTCAGCTATGAAAGCTTCAAGGAGACGCCGTGAGAGCGCGCGCCGTCATGGTTCTCGGCACAAGCTCGCATGTCGGCAAGTCCTTGCTGACGGCGGCGCTCTGCCGCATCTTCGCACGCGCCGGCATCAACGTCGCGCCCTTCAAATCGCAGAACATGTCGTTGAACTCGGCCGCCACCATCGAGGGTCTGGAGATAGGCCGCGCGCAGGCTCTGCAGGCCGAGGCCGCATGCACACCGGCCTCCGTTCATATGAATCCAATTCTGCTGAAGCCTTCCGGCGATATGAGCTCGCAGGTCGTCGTGCGCGGCAAGATCTGGGGTCAGATCTCCGCGCGCGACTATCATCTTCGCCGCGTCGAAGAGCTGCTGCCCCTTGTGCGCGAGTCGTACGAGATCCTCGCCGAGCGCCACGACCTCATCGTGCTCGAAGGCGCAGGCTCCCCTGCGGAGATCAATCTCAAGGAGCACGACATCGTCAACATGCGCATGGCCGCGCTTGCCGATGCGCCTTGCATCCTCGTCGGCGATATCGATCGCGGCGGCGTCTTCGCTTCGCTCTACGGCACCTTTGCGCTACTCGAACCGCATGAGCAGGCGCGCATCGCGGGCTTCCTCATCAACAAGTTTCGCGGCGATGTCACGCTGCTAGAGCCCGGCATCCGCATGATCGAAGAACGCCTGGGTAAGCCATGTCTCGGCGTCGTTCCCTGGCTGCCGGAGCTAACGCTTGAAGAGGAGGATAGCCTTCCACTCTCCGAACGCAGAGACGCAGGCTTCCCACGCGATGAAGCCTCGGAGCGGATGCTGCGCATCGCCGTCATCGCTCTGCCGACCTTCTCGAACTTCACCGACTTCGACGCCTTGCGCGCTGAGCCTTCCGTATCGCTATGCTTTACACGCTCGGCGGAGCACATCGCACAAGCGGACATCATCATTCTGCCCGGAAGCAAGCAAACCGTCGACGATCTGTGCTGGATGCAGGCGCAGGGTCTTGCGGAGGCAGTCGTTGCACGCGCTCGGACCGGGCTTATCGTCGGCATCTGTGGAGGCCTGCAGATGCTTGGGCAACGGATTACCGACCCTGCGGGCATCGAGCATCTCGGCGCCATGCCCGCGCTCGGTCTGCTGCCCATTCACACCATCATGCAGCCGAGCAAGATTACTACGCTCGCCACTGGGCAGCTCTCCGTGCCGAGCCTGTTCGGCCAACCGATGCCGGCGGTTGTGCTTGCGGGCTATGAGATTCACATTGGCGAGACTCTCTATCTTGCGGGCGCTCAACCCTTCGCGGAGCTCACCCGCCGCACAGCCAACGATGAGATGCAACTAAGCGATGGCTGCATCGCGTCCGATGGCTGTGTCTTCGGCACCTACCTGCACGGGCTCTTCGGTGAGGACGCTTTTCGTCATGCTTTCCTGACAGCCGCCCGCGCGCACTACAGCCTGAGTCCGGCGGCTCGTTACGAGAGCTGGAAGCAACGCCGCGAAGAGTCGCTCAACCGCCTTGCGGACGTGGTGGCCGATGCGCTCGATCTGCCCCGGCTCTTTGCCCTTGCGGGTCAGACGCCAATCGCTACCGATTCGGTTACAGATAGAGAGCGTGCGGTTTGAAGCCCGTCATCCTGCTCCCATTAGCGTACGCGGCGGATCGAATTGCCGGCGATCCCGAGTGGTTTCCGCATCCCGTGCGGCTCATCGGCCACGCCATCTCGCAAGGTGAAACGATGCTCCGGTACGATGGCGAAGGCGATCGCGTGGCGCTGGCGAAGGGCGCAACCCTGGCCCTTGCGGTCGTGGCGTCGAGCTACTGCCTCAGCGCGGCTGCAATCGAGCTGGCTCGCCGTCGCTCTGCCGTTCTGGGCTCGTTCGTCGAAGTCCTGCTTGCGTGGACCTGCCTTGCCGCACGCAATCTTGAACAGGAAGCGACATCTGTCGCCGATGCGCTCACTACCGGCGATCTGCCCTGTGCGCGCACGCGCCTCGCACGCATCGTAGGCCGCGATACAGCGTCGCTGGACGAATGCGAGATCAGCCGCGCCGTCATCGAGACACTCGCCGAGAGCGCCTCCGATGGAGTCGTGGCGCCGATGTTCTACATGGCGCTTGGCGGTGTGCCCCTTGCGATGGCGTACAAGGCCGTCAACACGCTGGACTCCATGATCGGCCATGCGGATGCGCGTTATCTCTACTTCGGCAAGTTCGCCGCTCGGCTTGACGACGCCGCCAACCTGCTGCCCGCGCGGCTTACGGCGCTTGCCATCGCGATGGCTTCGCCGGCTCCAAAGCGCGCGCTCGACATTTGGCATCGCGACGGTTACAAACACAAGAGCCCGAACGCAGGCCAGCCGGAGGCTGCAATCTCGGGCGCGCTTGCCGTACGACTTGGCGGCGCCAATACCTATGCCGGCGAGCTCATCGAATCGCCGGTGATGGGCGCGGAGTTCATCGCGCCCAACCTCGACAGCGCGCGCCGCGCCATCCGCCTGACCACCGCAGCATCGCTTCTGGGATTGGCCGCCGCGATGCTGCTTGCAGCTGGCGCGGCGCGCCGGTGCGCGCGATGATTCCGCCCCACGGAGGCCAGCTCCGTCCTATCGCCGAGCGCTTCGGTCTTCCGCTCGAGGGCCTGCTCGACTTCAGCGCCAATATCAACCCAGAAGGCCCGCCGGCAAGCGTCTTCACAACGCTGCATAAGGCGCTTGAAGACCCCGCCACGCTGACCGATTATCCCGACCTG
This sequence comes from Granulicella rosea, assembly GCF_900188085.1. Classification (GTDB taxonomy): domain Bacteria; phylum Acidobacteriota; class Terriglobia; order Terriglobales; family Acidobacteriaceae; genus Edaphobacter; species Edaphobacter rosea. The sequence continues at coordinate 169,543 of NZ_FZOU01000003.1, read as the reverse complement.
CAACAGAGCGCGTTGAAGCAAGCCATTGCCAGCTACGCGCAGGTCACGGCGCAGAATATCGTCGTTGCCAACGGCTTTGTGCCGCTGCTCGAAGCTGTGCTGCGTACCCTGCCGATTCGCCGCTGCCTGCTGCCCGTACCCGCGTTCAACGAGTACCGTAAGGCGCTCGCGCGTGCGCGTGTGGAGGTCGTACCGCACCCCTTGTCGGAGCACTTGAACTTTCGCTACGACCTAGACAGCGCTCCCCGCACAGACGCGATCCTGATGGCCAATCCGCAGAACCCCACCGGCGTGCTCCACGATCTTGCAACCATCCTCGCGATCGTGAAACGGGCAGCGCGCGAGGGCGTCCATGTCCTGCTCGACGAGGCCTTCATCGACTACACGCCGGAGCACTCGCTCGCGCCGCTGGTTGAACGCTATCCCAACCTGATCGTCTTTCGCTCGGTGACGAAGTTCCATGGCATCCCAGGTCTTCGCGTGGCCTACCTTGCTGCAAACCCCGCGCTGACGGCGGAGATGGAACTCAACCTGCCGCCGTGGCCCATCACCACGCTGGCCGCCGAAGCTGTCCGCGCGGCTCTTACCGACCTGCCATATGCAGAACGCACCCGCATGCTGAACCGGGAGCGCCGCGAATATGTGCAACACGAGTTACATAATCTCGGCATCGCCACTTACCCCGCCGCGGCCAACTATCTGCTGCTTCGTCCGCCGTCGCACATGGACACGAACAACCTGTGGCAGCGCCTCATCCGCGAGCACGGCATCGTGCTGCGCGACTGCGCCAATTACGAGGCGCTCGCGCCCGGCCATCTGCGCGCGGCCATCCGCACCGAGCCAGCAAACGAACGCCTCATCGAAGCTCTACGCCAAGCGATGCAAGGCCCGGCCAAGCAGTCCTAGCCCTTCTTCTCGAGCGGCCACAGCCATGCGGCGCCGCGCACGCCGCTGGAGTCGCCATGCTTGGCTTGCAGCACCGGCGTATCGGCGCCGCCACCGAAGACCAGTCCAGGCAGCGCCGCCGCAATCGCGGGATAGATCCTTCCAATCCGGCTGACGCCGCCGCCAATCACGATCGCATCCGGGTCCAGTACGTCGACGATGCAGGCCAGTCCACGCGCGATCCGATCTTCAAGCCTCACCAACGCAGCGTCGGCCGAAGCCTCCCCGGCCTCGGCAGCCGCCACGATCTCCGCGCCGGTCTTCGCACGACCCGTGGCGCGCTCATAGTCCTGCATCAGGCCGGTACCCGAGATCCACATCTCCATGCATCCCCTGCGTCCGCAAAAACAGGCCGGACCGGGAAACTCCTCCTCTGTGGCCCAGGGCAGCGGCATGTGTCCCCACTCGCCCGCCACGCCATTGCGGCCTGCATGCACCTGGCCGTTCAATGCAATCCCGCCGCCACAGCCCGTGCCCAGGATCACTCCGAAGACCACCCCAAGTCCAGCCGCCGCGCCGTCCGTCGCCTCCGACACCACGAAGCAGTTCGCATCGTTCGCCACGCGCACCTCGCGGTTCAGCGCGACGGAGAGATCCCGGTCGAACGGCCGCCCGTTCAACCAGGTCGAGTTCGCATTCTTCACCTTGCCCACGCGCTCCGCGCCTACGCCATGGAACTCCATCGTGCCCGGTATGCCGACGCCGACCGTCGCCGGTCCAACCTCAGACTCCAGTCTGCGCACAAGTCCTTCAACCGCCTTCACCGTGCCATCGTAGTCGCCGCGCGGCGTCGCCACCCGATACCGCGCCAGTTCCACGCCCGCGCCATCCATCGCCAGCGCCTCAATCTTCGTGCCACCCAGATCCACACCAATCCGTGTCAAAACATCTCCCCCACTCTGTTCCCGTTCCCAGCCGCCGGTGTACCACCCATCCGTGACAAATCCCAGCTCCGGCCGCTCGCCGGATGCGGCCATTGCATCTATCTTCTGATGAAAGTCGTATTCTCGACGTGCAGTAGGCATATGATACCGTTGTCTATCCTGTTCTGGTGTACAAATTCTCACGCCCAGACAGTGACCCAGCCGCAACCTCAAACGGCAGCCGCCGCCACGCTGCCGGAAGCTCCGCATCCCGAGTCCTTCCTCGGACGCTTCACCGATTTCTACCGCCAGGACTGGCATCCGGCGCCGACCGCCGATCCCGCGCCCGAGCGCCGCGGTCTAGCCTCGCCGCTCGACTCTCCGCCCTTTCCCAGTTCGGACTGGTCCTATGGCGGCTCGCCGGTCCTGGGCGAACCGGATACCAACAGCTACCCGATCATGACCGCGCTGAAGCTCGCCGGCAGCCGGACGAAGTTCTACGGCTGGGTGTCGCCCACAGGCAACGTCAGCACCTCCGCGCACAGTAACTCGCCGACCGGAGACGATGCTTACTCCAACCGCGTTGAACTTGGCCAGATCGTCTTCTACCTGGAGCGTCTGCCCAATACCGTGCAGCGCGAACACATCGATATCGGCTATCACTTTACAGCGCTCTATGGGACAGACTATCGATACACGCTGGACAAGGGATATCTCAGCAACCAGTTACTCGTGCATAACCATCAGTATGGCTTCGATCCTGCTCTGGAGTATGTCGATTTGTATCTTCCAAAGATAGCCAAGGGGATGAATATCCGTGCCGGCCGATTTATCTCCATCCCCGGCATCGAGGCGCAACTTACTCCGAACAACTATATGTACAGCCACTCGCTGCTTTACTCCATCGATCCGTTTACCGACACTGGAGTCCTTGCCACGGTGCAGTTATCCGATCAGTGGCTCGTGCAGGCCGGCATCACCGCCAGCCACGATGTCGCGCCCTGGACCGTGGACGCGCAGCCTACCTTTACCGGCTGCGCGAGTTATACGACAAAGTCGGTCGATAATAATTTTTATGTTTGCGCGAATGGTATCAACGACGGAAAATATGCATATAACAACACCCAGCAATACGACGCTACCTGGTACCACAAGTTCTCGAAGAGCTGGCACATGGCGACCGAGGCGTTTGGCATGTATCAGCGCGACGTGCCCACCGTCGGCGGGTCGCTTCCCATCCAGACCAACACCAACGGCGCCGTCTGCCAGGCCGGCCAGACAGCCTGCTTCGCGCCGGAGTGGGCCGTCGTGAACTATGTCAATAAGGAGTTATCCCCGCATAACTTCGTCGGCTTTCGCAGCGACTTTCTGAACGATGAGAAAGGCCAGCGCACGGGCTACAACACGAAATATACCGAGAACACCCTCATGCTCAGCCACTGGATCGGCACTACCATCCAGATGCGGCCCGAGATACGGCTCGATCACGCCTGGGATCGCAGGGCTTACGATCGCGGCACGAAGCAGACCCAGTTCACCCTGGCGACCGACCTGATCTTCCACTTCTAGCCGTTGGCGGATCGGTTACCTCCGGCGGTTTTGGCCTCCATTCCACGATGCAATTCGGCATCATTGAGGATTGGAGGGCCTCTGGCTATGAACCGTAAATCTGTACTTCTGCTCCTGCTTGCCGTGGCGGCGACGGCGCGCACGGCTCATGCGCAGATCGCCGCCGGCATCTCCATCACCGGCCAGAATCTGTCTCAGTACTACACGCCCGGCGCGTCGGAGTGGATCTACGGTCCCACGATCTCGCTGCAGGACGAGCACGGCCACATCCTCAAGCTGGGCGGCGATCTGCGCGCTTCGTTCCTGCGCCGCGACGGCGTCGGCGTTAACTCCTTCGCCGTCGGCCCGCGCGCCTCGTTCAAGCTGCCCGTCGTACCGATCCGCCCATATGCCGAGGTGCTGATCGGAGTGATCGGTGTGCGCTCGACCAACACCGGTCCCTTCACCACGCATGTGGAGTACCAGTACGTCTTCGGCGTCGACCACGCCGTACTGCCGCATGTCGACTGGCGGGTGCTCGAGTACAGCCACGGCGGCGTCATCAACTCGTCCGAGGACAAGCGCGACCAGCTCAGCACCGGTCTGATCTTCCGCTTCTTCTAGCCCAATCTTGTCATCCAGTCCAGGCTGGCTTGTCCTCTTGAGCGAAGCGAAAGACCTGCTTCTCGGACGCACCCAAACTCCTGCGGCAGTCCCCAAAAGCAGATCCTTCGCTACGCTCAGGACGACAGGCGTGGAGGGCTGAATGCTCAAGACACGGCTCTAGCGGCCAGCGAAGATCTTCTTCGGACACATGGCGTGGACACCCACATTTCCATCCACCAGCTGCGTGATGTCCAGATCCACCGCGACGCTCGAGAGCATGTACGCCTCGTCCCGGCTGAGGTGCTTTTCGGTCATCAGGAAGTCGATCATATCGCGCAGTGCGTGCTCGGTCGCCTCCTTCAGATCCTTGCTGAAGCCCATGGAGATGTAGTAATCCGGCGTCTCCGCGCGCGGCCAGATCAGATGCTTTTCCTTGTGGACGATGAACTTGAAGGTGCCCGTGAGGTAGGTCTCGAGCGCCGTAATATCGACCTCGCCGTTGCCCTGCCCGGCGTGACCGTCGCCTGCCTCGAACAACGCGCCCTTGGCCGCGACAGGAATGTACAGCGTCGTGCCGGCGACAAGCTCCTTATTGTCCATGTTGCCCGCATGCGCGAATGGCGGCGCGGAGTCGATCTTGCCGCCCGCCGGCGCCACGCCCATGCTGCCAAAGAACGGATGCAGCGGCAGGTCGATGCCGGGCGCGAAGTGTCCGATCATCTTCGTCCGGTCCAGCGGGATGATCTTCGTCTTGCCATAGGGATACTCCATCGGCAGGAAGCCGCGGTTCAGCCCGAAGCTGTTGCAGGCGAAGTCCGCGTCGAGGTCGATTTTGAGGATCTGCACCTCCAGCACATCGCCCGGCTCGGCCTCGGCGATGGCGACCGGTCCGGTCAGAATGTGCCCACCCGGCCCCTTGTCTTCGGCCCTCACCTCCTTGTAGATGGCGGCGGTATACGGCGGAATCTCTTCCGGCTTCACTCCATTGGCGATCATGCGCTCAGGCGAGCCGCAGGTGGAGAGCGTCTGCATCTTCACCGTCTCGCCCGTATGCACGGTCAGCGCGGGCTTCGCGAGACCGGAGTAGTATCCCCACGCCACGGTCGTGGGCGTCGCCAGCAACGTATGATCCTGCGCTAAAACAGGCGTTGCCAGAGCCAGACCGACCACCATCCAAGCAAAACGCATAGGACCTCACACTGAAGAATGGAAGAGCTTTCGTCCAGTGTAAGCGGAAAATTCATTTGTGACTCAACGCGCCACGTGGTACATCTGTAAGAACATGCAGAGCACCCGCCAATTCGTTGTGCCGTGCCGCATCGCCCCCCGCTGTTGTCGTTAGACAACGGCGCACCCTCGCACATCTCCATCTAAAAAAGCCGCACACGGTCGTTCGTGTACGCGCGTTTGTCTTCCACTCCAGGAGAGTTCTCCATGTCAGTCCCTGCAAAAAAATCCGCCCTTTCGCTCGATGTCTGGGCCGTCATCCTCTCGCTCGCGCTGGCCGTACTGGTCAAGGCTGGCGTCATCCACTCCGTATCCTGGTAATCCAGGGAACGCAGACCCAAGGAAAATTCATGTCTGAAGCCACCCTCGCCCCACCCATCGAATCCGTATCCAGCAAGACCGCGCCCGACAATCCGTACGGCATTGTGGGCCTGATCCCCGGCATCGCCCTGCTGGCCGCCGTCGGCTATGCAGGCAAGTTCATCGAACAGTCCATCGCGCGCTACGGCAAGGCTCACCACCTCGTCCTGCCCAACATCGAGTACGTCCTATGGGCGATCGTCATCGGCGTGATCATCGCCAACACCATCACCCTGCCGCGTATCTTCCGCGCCGGCGTCGCGACGTACGAGTTCTGGCTTAAAGCCGGCATCATCCTGCTGGGCGCGCGCTTCATCCTGGGCGACATCCTCCACCTCAGCGGCATCTCCTTCGTGCTCATCTTTATCGAGCTGGTGCTGGCGCTGACGTTCATGACGTACCTCGGCCGCGGCTTCAACCTGCCGCCGAAGCTCATCACCCTGCTGGCCGTGGGGTCGAGCGTCTGCGGCGTCTCCGCCATCATCGCCACGCAGGGCGCCATCGAGGCCGACGAGGAAGACTCCTCAGTCGCCATCGCGGCCATCCTCGCGCTCGGCGCGATCTCGCTGGTCTTCTTCCCGCTCGTCGGTCACACGCTGCATATGTCCGATCACGCCTACGGTCTGTGGACCGGACTGGCGGTCGACAACACCGCCGAAGCGACCGCCGCCGGCGCCCTCTACTCGGACGCCGCAGGCAAGTTCGCCGTGCTCGCCAAGACCTGCCGCAACGCCTGCATCGGCTTCATCGTGCTGGGTTACGCCATCTACTGGGCGCGCAAGGGACAGGCCGCCGTCATCGAGAACAAGGGCGCCTTCCTCTGGAAGAAGTTCCCCAAGTTCGTGCTGGGCTTCCTGTTCATCTCGCTGGTGGCGACCATCGGCACGCTCGATCCGAAGCTCTACCCGTCGCTCGCCGGGCTGATCAAGTACGGCTTCACCCGCCCGCAGATCGCCGCGCTTGGCAACCTCAGCCGCTGGGCCTTCCTGCTCACCTTCGCCGGCGTGGGCCTGCAGACGAACTTCAAAGCCCTGCTGAAGCAAGGCGTGAAGCCGTTCCTCGTCGGCGCCATCGGCGAGATCGCCATCGCCGTCATCACGCTGGTGCTGGTGCTCGGCGCGGACCACTACTATCACCTGTAAAGAAACGTGCGGTATGGCTGAAGCGCATTGCTTAAGGGCATGGCTTCAGCCATGCCGAAAAGAGCCACCACAAATCCGGCTTCAGCCGCTGGGGTACGCTTTGATTTGGGCTCACGCCGGAAGCGAAACGTGCCTCAGCGGCTGAAGCCGCATTGCAATCCATGCGGTGACGGCACGGCTGAAGCCGTGCCCTTAACACGACTTGACGCCACTAGAATGAGAATCATGCCGACCAATCTCCGCCTCTCCGACATCGCCCCCACCGTCATTCAGTCGGAGATCCGCGCCATGTCGGTCGAGTGCGACCGGGTCGGCGGCATCAACCTCGCGCAGGGCATCTGCGACACGCCGCTGCCGCCCATCGTCGGCAAAGCGGCTACGCAGGCGATTCAGAACGGCTTCAACATCTACACCCGCCTCGACGGCTTCGCGACGCTCCGGCAGGCGGTGGCCGACAAACTCCAGCGCTGGAACCACCTCACCGTCGACCCCGAGACCCAGATCCTCGTTACCTCCGGCGCCACCGGCGCGCTCTACGCCACCGCGCTTGCCCTGCTCAATCCCGGCGACGAGGTTATCCTCTTCGAGCCGTTTTACGGTTATCACGTCAGCACCCTGCTCTCGCAGCGCATCAACCCGGTCATCGTGCCGCTCGACGAGCCGGACTGGACGCTCGACCCCGAAAAACTCGCCGCCGCCATCACGCCGAACACCCGCGCCATCCTCATCAATACACCGTCGAACCCGGCGGGCAAGATCTTCAGCCGTGCGGAGCTCGAAGCCGTCGCCGCGCTCGCCGAGCAGCATGACCTCTTCGTCATCACCGACGAAATTTACGAATACTTTGTCTACAACGGCGCCGAGCACCTCTCGATCGCCACGCTGCCCGGCATGGCCGACCGGACGATCACCATCTCCGGCCTGTCGAAGACCTTCAGCATCACCGGCTGGCGCATTGGCTACCTGACCGCCTCGCCCCGCTGGATCGCCGCCATCGGCTACTTCCACGACCTCACCTATATCTGCGCGCCAGCCCCGCTGCAGATGGGCGCCGCCGCCGGTCTGCGCCAGCTCGCCGACACCGGCTTCTACACCGCGCTCGCCAGCGAGCACCAGCATAAGCGCGACCAGCTCTGCGCCGCGCTCGCCGACGCCGGCCTGCCGCCCGCGATTCCGAAGGGCGCCTACTATATCCTGGCCGACGTCAGCCGCATCCCCGGCGCCACCGCCAAGGAAAAGGCCCGCGCACTGCTGCGCGAGACCGGCGTCGCCGCCGTCGCGGGCTCTGCCTTCTTCCGCCCCGGCGGCGGCGAACATCTGCTGCGCCTCTGCTTCGGCAAACAGGCCGTCGACCTCGACCGCGCCTGCGAACTGCTTCTGAAGCTCTAGCGACCCGCTATCATCGAATCAACATGAGCCACCAAGACCCGGGCATCCACCCGCCAAGCTATCGCCTGCCCGCAACCGCCCACGTGGGCCGCGTCCGCCTGGCGGTCTCGAACCTCGAGCGCTCCATCGCCTTCTACCGCGACATCATCGGCCTTGCCGTCCAGAGCAGCGACGCGCACACGGCCTCGCTCGGCCCGCACGATACGGACAAAGTTTTGCTGGAGCTTGAGGAGCAGCCCGGCTTGAAGCCTGTCCGCGCCCGCAGCCGCCTCGGCCTGTACCACACGGCATTTCTGCTGCCAACGCGCGACGCGCTCGCCAGCTTCGTCCAGCACCTCGCCGATCGGGGCGCGCAGTTCGGCGCGGCCGACCATCTCTTCAGCGAGGCCCTTTACCTCACCGACCCGGACGGGCTTGAGGTCGAGGTCTACGCCGACATCCGCCGCGACCGCTGGGTCTACGAGCGGCGCGCGGAGGGAGTCGAACTAATCGGCGCCGTCAAACCGCTGAACTTCGCCCATCTCCTGCAGACCCCGCCCGAAAAATGGCAGGGCGCGCCCGCCGGAACCACCGTCGGCCACATGCACTTCTACGTCGGCGACCTCGCCCAGGGACGCGCCTTCTACCACGCCGCCCTCGGCATGAGCATCGCCAGTTGGAGCCTGCCGAACGCGCTCTTCGTCTCCGCCGGCGGCTACCACCATCACGTCGGGTTCAACACCTGGGCAGCGCGCTCAGGCCCCGCGACCGATCAGGATGCGCGCCTGCTCTGGTGGGAGCTGATCCTGCCCGACGCGGAGTCGATCCGACAGACCAAAGCGAGCCTCGAAGCTGCGGGCTATCCCGCCGCGGACAATACCTTCGCCGATCCCTGGGGAATCCGCATGGCGCTTAAGGTAGATACAGCCTTGCTATAAAACAGCCAGGACGCTGGTCCGTAGCGGAGCGCCAGCTACTTCACCGACACAACTTTACCCGGTCCGACCGTCCCGCAGTCATCGCTCACGAAGTGGCTCAGCACCTCGGTGTCGGCGATCATCGTTCCTCCGGCAATCGGCCCGAAGGCCGCGTAGGTCGTCGTCGTGTGGACGTGGGAGTGCGCCTTCTCGGTGCTGTCGACGGTGGTCGTGGCCTGCACCTCCATCGTCACCGCCTTGCCCGCCGCGCAGGTCATGCGGGAGAAGATACCCTTCGGCGTCGGGACCGTCTTGGCCGCGGCGCAACCATTGGTCGGTGTGCTGGTCAGGTTCAGCAGCTTCTGCCACGTGTCGGCCGTCAGGCAGGTCTGCGTCTTGGCCGAAACGGTGCTGCCATCGTCCGTGGTCGTCGTGGTGGAGTACTTCTTCTTCAGCTCCGCCAACTGCGGCGGCAGCTTCGTCACCGCCGAGTTTTCCCACAATCCCAGCCGCACCGAAGGCGCGCCCGGAACCGGCGACGCCGTTGCGGGAGCCGGCGGCGCGGCAGACGCAGGCGCAGGGGCCGTCTGGCCCCACGCCGAAGCCGTACAACCCAAACCCAGGGCCAACATCATCCACACACGCATCGCGGTCTCCTCGTACAGCGCCGCCACCAACTCGAAGCCAGTGCCCAATTATGCCGCCGCAGGCGCCTGAAAGAAAAGGAGATTCGCCAGACGGTTCCGCGCCAGCCAACAAACTCGCGCGCTCAGAATGAAAATCAGTGCGCGTCTAGTTCTATATGCTTCTGGACCGGCGGACGCTTCAAAAAGAAGACGAGCGGCAGCATGCAAAGCATCATGACCGCCAGCATCTTGAACTGGTCCATGTAGGCCAGCAGCGTGGCCTGCCGCTGCATCTGCGCGTACAGGTTGGCCAGGGTGAAGTAAGCCTGATCCGGCCCCTGGCCGCGCACCGCCTGCTGGACCGCGCCGGTCGTAGCCGTAATATGCTGGCCCAGCGTCATCTGAAACATCTGCGTCCGGCGCTGCAACATGGTGCTGACCAGCGCAATGCCCAGGCTGCCGCCCTCGTTCCGCACCAACGCGTATAGACCCGCCGCCTGCGAGCTCTCCGTTTTCGGGATGAAACGGAAGACCATCGTGCTGACCGGCACCGTGATCAACCCAAGTCCCAGCACCTGCACGATGCGCGGCAGGATCATGCTCTTCTCCGAGATATCCAGGTTCAGCGAGCCCATCCACCAGCACGCGGAGGCGATCAGGATCATGCCCGAGAAGACCATCTTGCGCGGGTCGTACCCTCGCGTCAGCACGAATCCGACGATGGGCACCTCGATCATCGTGAAGAGTCCCGCAGGCGAAAGAGCCAGGCCGGCGGTGGTCGCGTCGTAACCCAGCATCTGCTGCATGAAGACCGGCAGCAGGTAGGTCGTCGCGTACAGCACGCCGTAGAGCCCCAGAATGATGAGGCAGCAGAAGAGAAAGTTCCGCTCCTTCAGCAGCCGAAGGTTCACCACGGGGTGATCCGTATAAAGCTCCCATAGAACCGCAGAGACGAGCGCAATCAATGAGATGGAAGCAAAAGCTACAATAAAGGATGAACCGAACCAGTCCAACTCCTGCCCTTTGTCGAGGACAATCTCAAGCGTCGCGAGGCCGATCGAGATGAAGCCCAGGCCGGCCCAGTCGACCGAGAGCTTGCGCGCCCTGGCCTTCGCCTCGATCATATGCGGCGGATCCTGCAGGACCATACGGGTCAGAAAGACGCAGAGCATGCCGACGGGAATGTTGATGTAGAAGATCCAGCGCCAGGAGTAGTTGTCTGTGATCCAGCCCCCGAGCGTCGGCCCCAGCACCGGCGCAACCAGAATCGCAACCGTGTAGAGCGCCATCGCCATGCCGCGTTTCTGCGCGGAGAAGGTGTCCGCGAGAATCGCCTGGACAGACGGCTGCAACCCACCGCCGGCCAGCCCCTGCGCCACGCGGAAGAGGATCAACATCCCAAGCGTCGGCGCCAGGCCGCACGCGGCGGAGAAGACGGTGAAGAAGAAGACCGAGATCAGGTAGAAGCGCTTCCGGCCCAGGATCGACGACAACCATCCGCTGATGGGTAGAACGATTGCGTTTGCAACAAGATAGCTCGTCAGCACCCATGCGCCCTCGTCCTGCGAGGCGGAGAGACTGCCAGAGATGTGAGGCAGCGCCACGTTCGCGATCGAGGTGTCGAGCACCTCCATGAAGGTGCCGATCGTGACCACCAGCGCGACAATCCACGGGTTGAAGACGCGCGGCGCGGCCGCCGGTTGGTTGTCGAAGGCGGGAGCGGCCTCGGCGAGCGATTGCTCGGCCTCGGCGATGACGTGTTCGTGCGGTTCTGCGGTAGCTGGCATGTGAAATGACTCTTCGGTCTATGAGATGACCGGTCGGTCATTTTGGTCGCAGGAGTATTTTCCTGGATGATATAAAGGTCGTCTATCTCCCTGAACGGCGCTCGACGCGCCCACGCCAAATCAAGGTTCGCCGGTTTACTCTGAATAAGATGAGTTCCGCTCCCCCCATCCTCGAGATCAAAGACCGCAAGCAGCAGCTCGTCGCAGACCTTCGCCGGTCGGAGATCCTCGCCGCCGCGACCCAGGTCTTCGGCGACAACGGCTTCGAAGCCACGCGCATGGAGGAGATCGCCCGGGCGGCGCAGCTCGCCAAGGGCACCCTCTACCTTTATTTTCAATCCAAGGACGAGATCTACCAGGCCACCGTGCAGCAGGCCATCGTCGAGCTGGCCGCGCTCACCGAGGAGCACATCGGCAAGGAGTCTCACTTTGCCGGCCGGTTCGCCGCGTTCATCCGCGTCCGCATCGCGTTCTGGCAGGAGAAGCAGTCGCTCTACCGGGTCATCCTGTCGCTGAGCCGCGACAACCACCACCGCCAGCGCAGCATGGCCTGGCAACTGGGAGCGGTCCGGCAGCTTCAGGCAATCTTCGAGACGGCCGCAGCAGCCGGTGAGATTCCGCCGCAGGACTTTCTGGCCGCCGCATGGACCACCATGGACGCGATCCGCGGGGTGAACGAGCGCCGCGTCTTCGCCGATCAGGATGCGCGCTCGACCGAGGACGATACGTTGTTCCTCACCCAGTTTCTGCTCACCGCACTGGGAGCGGCTGGTCGGTGAGGATGGTTGGTGGCGCAGGCAAGACGCAGATTCTTCGGCTGCGCTGCGCTTCGCTCAGATTGAAAGGCCCTGCAACGATACGAGCGATTTCTCTTTCGATTCTTTTATTTACGGCGATTACCTCAACCTTCGCGCAAAGCCCTGAGGCCTATCGGCTCTCCGGCGATGTCGCGGGCGCGCACGATCCGTCCATCATCCGCCAGGGCGATCGCTGGTATGTCTTCACCACCGGCAAGACCCGCGACGGCGGTCTGCTGGGCATCCGCTGCTCGTCCGACGCGCATGAGTGGAGGCTCTGCGGGCATGTCTTCGACACAATGCCGGCCTGGATCGCCCAGCGCAGCCCAGGCACGCACGACCTCTGGGCGCCGGACATCACGTTCGCGAACGGCGTCTACCGGCTCTATTACTGTTACTCGCTCTTCGGGAAGAACGCCTCCGGCATCGCGCTCGCGACCAACAAGACGCTCGACCCGGCCAGCCCGGACTATCGCTGGGTCGACGAGGGGCTCGTCCTGCAGTCCCGCGCTGGAGACGACTTCAACGCCATCGACCCGGCCTGGGTCGCCGACGAGCAGGGCCACGGGTGGCTGACCTTCGGCAGCTTCTGGAGCGGCATCCAGCTCGTCCGGCTGGACGACGCCACTGGCAAGCTGCCCACGCCCGTCACCGGCGTCATGGTCTACCCCCTCGCCCGACGGTCGAAGGAGGACGGCCACGCGGTGGAGGCGCCGTCGATCCTCCACCACGACGGCTGGTTCTACCTCTTCACCTCGTGGGACGCCTGCTGCCGCGGCGCGAAGAGCACCTACCGGACGGTGGTTGGCCGCTCCCGTCGTATCGCCGGGCCGTACCTCGACCGGTCCGGCAAACCGCTGCTCGAAGGCGGCGGAACCGAGCTTCTGACCGGCAACGCCCGCTGGGCCGGGCCGGGTGGCGAGACTGCCTATGCCACGGCAACCGGCGACCTGCTGGTCTTTCACGCCTACGACGCGACGACCGGCAAGCCTTATCTACAGATCTCGCCGATCGATTGGGTCGACGGATGGCCGAAGGTCGCGCTGGGCGCCCCGTGATCGTCGGCGCAGAGCGCTTTAGCCTTTTCAAAATCCCAAGCCCACGATCGCTTTCGCTTCGTTCGAGCGATCATGGCGCACCCAGATTCAAGCCAAAATTCGCCAATCCAATCCAGCCGATACGCCCTCGCGCAAGCGCTCCTCCGAGCCTCCGCGAGTGTCGTATGGTGGAGTCAGTCCGTTCATTTTCAAGCCCGAAGGCCCTTCAGCACACGTGACGCACATCTCCGCGCCCTTCATCCGACGCCCCATCGCCACGACGCTGCTTGCGCTGGCGTTGATGCTGGCGGGCGTGCTGGCGCTGGTGTATCTCCCTGTCGCGTCGCTGCCCCAGACGGAGTTCCCCACCATCTCCGTGCAGGCGCAGTTCCCCGGCGCGAGTCCGGCGGTGATGGCGTCGTCCATCGCCACGCCGCTCGAACGCCAGTTCGGGCGCATCGCCGGCGTCAACGAGATGACCAGCGTCAGCAGCCAGGGCGCCACCACCGTCAACCTCCAGTTCGACCTCGACCGCAGCCTCAACGGCGCCGCGCGCGATGTGCAGGCCGCCATTAACGCCGCGCGCAGCCAGCTTCCGTCCGACCTGCCGGCCGAGCCCAGCTACCGCAAGGTCAACCCCGCCGAGCCCTCGATCCTCATCCTCGTCATCGAGTCCGACACGATCCCCCTGCGCGAGCTGTACGACATCGCCGACACGACCATCGGCCAGAAAATAGCGCAGGTGCAGGGCGTCGGGCAGGTGACGCTGAACGGCAGCGCCAAGCCCGCCGTCCGGGTCGAGGTCAACCCGCTCGCGCTCAACGGCTACGGCCTTGGCTTCGAGCGGCTCCGCACCGTGCTCGGACAGGTGAACGTCAACCAGCCCAAGGGACGCCTGCTCGACGAGACGCGCCAGTTCAACCTTGCCGCCACCGACCAGCTCACCCGCGCCGACCAGTACCGGCCGCTGATCGTTTACAACAACCACGGCGCCGCGGTGCGGGTCGAGGACATCGCACGGGTGGACGACTCGGTCGAAAACATCTACACCGGCGGCCTGATCAACGGCCGCCACGCCATCCAGATCATCGTCAGCAAGGCGCCCGGCGCGAACGTGATCGTCACGGTGGACAGCATTCTCGCGATGCTGCCCGAGATTCGCGCGGGCCTCTCGCCCGCCATCCGGCTCTACCCCATGATGGATCGCACGACGACGATCCGCGCGTCGATCAAGGACATCACCTTTACCCTGATCCTTTCGATCCTGCTGGTGGTGCTGGTCGTGCTGGCTTTTCTGCGCGAGGTCCGGTCGACGCTCATCCCAACCGTCTCCGTGCCGCTGTCGTTGCTGGGCACCTTCGCGGTCATGAAGGTCTGCAACTACACGCTGGACAATCTGTCGCTGATGGCGATCACGATCGCGACGGGGTTCGTCGTCGACGACGCCATCGTGGTGATCGAGAACGTCGACCGCTACCTACGCCAGGGCATGAAGCCCGTCGCCGCGGCCATTCGCGGGTCGAGCGAGGTGGGCTTCACCGTCGTGACGATGAGCATCTCGCTGGTCGCGGCGTTCATCCCGATGCTGCTGATGGGCGGCATCGTCGGGCGGCTCTTCCGCGAGTTCGCGATCGTGCTGTCGATTGCCATCGGCATCTCGCTGGCGGTCTCGCTGACGGTGACGCCGATGCTCTGCTCCGTGCTGCTGGAGCCGCACGGCACGCGCACCCACGGACGCGTCTACATGGCCGGCGAGGTGTTTCTGAAGAAGCTCGAAGACTGGTACGCGGCCGGCGTGCGCCTCGTCCTGCGTTACCAGGCCGTGGTCTTCGGCGTCGCGCTCTTCACCTGCGCGCTGACCGTCTATCAATACATTCAGATTCCCAAGGGCTTCTTTCCCATTCAGGATACGGGCCGCATCACCGGCCAGATCCGCCTCGCGCAGGATGTCTCGTACGACGAGCTCGAAAGCAAGGCCAAGCAGGTAGAGGACATCATCGCGAAGGACCCCGCCGTGCAGGATGCAAGCTCCTTCTACGGCGTTGGCAGCTACGGCGCGTCGCCGAACTCGGCCAGCATCTTCATGGTGTTGAAGAAGGAGGACGAACGCCACGGCGTCGGTTCGCTCGAGGTCATCAAGCGGCTGCAGCCGCAGCTCGCGAAGATTCCCGGCGCGACCGTCGTCCTGACCGAGCAGCAGGAGCTGAATGTCGGCGCGCGCTCCTCCGCCGCGCAGTTTCAGTACACGCTGTCGAGCGAAAAACTGGACCTGCTGAACGAGTGGGCGCCGAAGATGACCGCCCGCCTGCAGAAGCTGCCGCTGGTCCGCGACGTCACCAGCGACCAGTTGAACAACGGCCTGATCGCCAACCTCGTGATCGACCGCGATACGGCGAGCCGTCTCGGCGTCAGCCCGCAGACGATCGACGACACGCTGTACGACGCCTTCGGCCAGCGCCAGGTCTCGACCATCTACGGGCTCGCGAACCAGTACCACGTCGTCATGGAGGTCTCGCCCGAGTACCAGGCAAACCCCACCGCGCTCGACCATGTGTATGTGCCGGCCAGCAATGGCGCGATGATTCCACTCTCCGTCTTCACCCACTTCGCGACCGAGAAGACGCCCATCGTCGTCAACCACCAGGGCCAGTTCCCCGCCGCAACCATCTCGTTCAACCTCGCGCCGGGCGTCTCGCTTGGCGACGCGGCGGACGCGATCCAGAACCTCGGCCCGGAGATCGGCATGCCCGAGGCCGTGCATGCGCACTTCGCGGGAACGGCGCAGGTCTTCCAGGCCTCGCTGGCCTCGCAGCCCACGCTCATCCTGCTCGCGCTCATCACCATCTACCTCGTGCTCGGCATGCTGTACGAGAGCATGGTCCATCCGATCACGATCCTCGCGACGCTGCCCTCTGCGAGCGTGGGCGCGCTGCTGGCGCTCAACGTCTCGGGCAACGACTTTTCGGTCATCGCGATGATCGGCGTCGTGCTGCTGATCGGCATTGTGCAGAAGAACTCCATCATGCTGATCGACTTTGCGCTACAGGCCGAGCGCACCGAAGGCAAGACGCCCGAGGCGAGCATCTACGAGGCCTGCAGGCTGCGCTTCCGGCCCATCCTGATGACGACCATGACGGCGCTGCTCGGCGCGCTGCCGCTCGCGCTCGGCTCGGGCATCGGCTTCGAGCTGCGGCGTCCGCTGGGCATCAGCATCGTCGGCGGCCTTGCGCTTTCGCTGCTGCTTACGCTTTTCACGACGCCTGTTCTCTATCTGTATTTCTCGCGCTTCGGCCGCCTGCTGGCCCACATATGGAAACGCCAGCCCCACTCGCTCGCGGCGCCCGTGCTGGCCGAGAAGTAAGCGATCTATACGCGATCGCGTACACGATCCGGGACGCTGCCCAGAAAGTGCTATGTTGCCGCACCTATCGGTAACATTACCTTGATGACAGCGGCAAGGCTGCATCTCTCAGCCCCTCGTCACACCCGGAGCAGTTCGATGACGAAGAAAATATCAGGTCCGATCAGGCAGGCGACTTATAAGTCCAGGCGGCTCCGCGCTTACCTGCGACGGGACGACGGCGCAAGTCTCATCGAGGTTGCGATCATCATGCCTGTGCTGCTTCTGTTGCTGGTCGGCGCGGTCGACTTCGGCCAGGCCTACTATGCCGCGATCGAAGTCTCGTCCGCGGCGGAGGCAGGCGCGCTGTACGGCGTGCAACAGCCCACCGACACCGCAGGCATGCAGGCCGCGGCGATTCTCGATGCGCCGGACGTCGCCACCATCGCCGCCGTCGCCACTTATGGCTGCCAATGCTCCGATGGGACCGGCGTCTCAGCCAACTGCTCGTACGCACCGACGAACTGCTCGTCCAACATCGTGAACTATGTCCAGGTGTCCACCACGGCGACTTACACCTCGATCCTGCGCTTCCCCGGAATACCGATTCATATTCCACTTACCAGCGTCGTTCGCATGCGATCCGCTCACTAAGTTGAGTAAGTTCGTCTAAGTCGGGAGTTATCATGCCGAACCTGCAAAACATCCAAATTTCGAAGCTCTATCGCGACGAAAGCGGCAGCATCCTCATCGAGTTTGCCGTCAGCTCACTCGTCATGCTCACCGTGATCTTCGGCATCCTCGACTGCTGCCGCGCCATCTACGCGGAGCACTTCGTCGCCAACGCCGCGCGCAACGCCACCCGCTACGCGATGGTGCGCGGCTACACCTGGACCGGAACCTCCTGCAGCAGCACCACCGCGGTCAACTGCTTCGCGACCGCCAGCGACATCGCCGCCTACATCCAGAGCACGGTCCCCACCGGCGTCACCCTCGCGAACGTCAGCGTCAACACCACCTGGCCCGGCACCTCGCCAGCCGGCGGATCGTGCTACGGCACGTCCAACGCCAGTCCCGGCTGCGTCGTCACCACAAACATCCACTACCCGTTCAACTTCCTGTTTCCCTTCATGCCGAAGAATGCGTTCGTGCTGACCAGCACCTCGTCGGTCGCCATCCAGCAGTAGTCAGCGCTCCAGTACGACCGCGTAGAAGCCGTCGCATCCATCCACTCCGGGCAGAGTCCGCAGCACGCCCTCGCGGACGAGCCCGGCGGCCTCGGGCGTCAGCCCTGGGACACGCTTCATCAACTCCGCGACAGGCACCCGCACAGCGGCGCCCGCAGCGGCTGAAACCACCACCTCGTTCTCCTCCGGCTCCAGCGAGCAGGTCGAATAGACCAGCCGGCCACCCGGCGCCAGCCGCTTCAACCCCGCGGCCAGCAGACCCCGCTGGCGGGCCGATTGTCGTGCCAGCTCTTCAGGCTGGAGTCGAAGCCGAATCTCCGGATTCCGCGCGAGCGTGCCCGTCCCGCTGCACGGCGCGTCGCACAGAATCAGGTCGAAGAGCCCTTCATCCTCCGGCAACTGCGCCGCATCTCCGACGCCGTAGCGAACCTCGGACGCATACCCGTACCGCCGCATCCGGGCCTCCATCTGGTCCATGCGCTTGCCGCTCACGTCGGTCGCGAAGATATCCGCCCCGGCGAGCCGCAGCGCCAGCATCAGCGTCTTGCCGCCCGGCGCGGCACAGCAATCCCACACCCGCAGCTTGCGCCCTTCGACGGCAGGCGCAGCCGCAGCGGCCAGCTCCGCCACCAGCCGCGAACCCTCGTCCATCTGCGGCATGCGGCCGCCTGCCGCTCCCGCCGCGCCGTTGGCTTCGTCGTCCGTCAGCGCAGCGAAGAGGCCGCCAGAGGCAGGCTCCGCCTGGTCGGCCTCGCAGATCTTCAACGCCGCGTCGCGCCCATAGTTCTTCGCCCAGCGCTCGACCAGCCATGCCGGATGCCCCAGCCGCTCGGCAAACGCCGCCGGCGTCTCGAAGAGCTTCTTGCCTGGCGCGGCGGCCGAGGCCACCTTGCGCAGAATCGCGTTCACCATGCCGGTCGCGTAGGGCGCGCCGCCGACGCGACACATCTCCACGCTCTCGCTCAGCGCCGCGTGCGCGGGGATGCGGTCCATGTGAAGCAGTTGAAACGCGCCCAGCCGAAGGGCCAGCGCCACCGGCTCCGGCAGGTTCTCGTCCGGGCGCGCGAGATACATCCGCACCCGCGCGTCCAGCGCGATCTGCCAGCGCAGCACACCCATCACGAGCGCCGTCGCCAGGTTGCGGTCTTCCGGCGAAAGCGCGTCTGTGCGGACGCCGTGCAGCAGCTCGTCCGAGTGGCCCTTGCCCTCGCCGACCAGCGTCAGAATCTCATACGCGACTCGGCGCGCGGGCGTGATCTTCGCCTGCGCCTGCTTCATCCCGAGCGTCGGGCCAGCCTGCGCCGGACGCGCCTTCACGAACTTCTTCGGCGCCTTATCGGTCTTCGATCTTTCGCTCACAGCCCCAACCTCTCGCCGCTCTTCACCTGGTAGCCATTCAGCAGATCCGCCGCGCTCATCCGTTTCTTGCCTTCCAACTGCACTTCGATCAGTTCCAAAACCGTTCCTTCTCCACATCCGGCAAGCAGATGTCCATCCCGTACTTCGAACTCCCCGGTCGCGACAGCGCGCGCGTCGGAGACCTTCATGCTGTGAACGACAAGTTTCTTTCCACGAAAGTTCGTAAACGCCCCCGGCCACGGCTGGAAACCGCGCCAGCGATTCACCAGCACCTGCGCCGTGCGGTCGAAGTCCATGCGGCCATCTTCGCGGGTCAGAATCGGCGCCAGCGTGGCTTGCGAGTGGTCCTGCGCGACCGGCTCGATCTCGCCGCATGCGAGGCCGGCGAGCGTCTTCACCATCAGCCGGGCGCCTACCTTGGCGAGGCTCTCGAAGAGGTCCGCCGCGGTCTCTTCCGGGGCAATCGCGCGTTTTTCCGCCAGCAGCATCGGCCCGGTGTCGAGGCCGGCTTCGAGCAGCATCGTGGTCACGCCGGTGATGGTCTCGCCGTTCGCCACCGCCCACTGAATCGGCGCGGCGCCGCGGTACTTCGGCAGTAGCGAGCCGTGCAGATTGATGTTGCCAAAGCGCGGAAGCTGCAGCATCCAGTCTGGGATGATGCGTCCGTAGGCGACGACGAGGATCGCGTCCGGCTGAAGGCTCTCAAGCTGCGCGCGGAATTCGAGGTTGTTCTTGATCTTCTCCGGCTGCACGATCGGCAGACCGTGGCGCAGGGCTGCCGCCTTGACGGCGGAGATGTGCGTCTCCATGCCTCGGCCTGCGGCGCGGTCGGGCTGGGTGACGACGAGCGAGACCTCATGGCCGGCGGCGATCACGGCGTCGAGGACGGGTACGGCGAATTCGGGTGTTCCACAGAATACGAGCTTCATGGATGCTCCATCTCTTGCCGGCAGCGGCTGCTCCAGCGGCAAAGAAGCGTACCTCAGCGGCTAAAGCCGCGCACTCGCTGCGGCGGTGATGGCACGGCTGAAGCCGTGCCCTTAAGCAAGACGACCGGCGGAAAGGTTGTCGCCGGCCCGAAAAGCAGATCCTTCGCTACGCTCAGGATGACAAATATTTAAGCTTGTTGCCTTCCACCTGAGCGATGCCGAAGGGGGAAAAATCCTGTATTTTGCGGTTGCTCTTGCCGTTGCTGCGGTCCTTTAAGGTTTCACCGCGAAGCGGTCCAAGACGGCACGAAGTGCCTACCATTCGCCGTTCTTTTGCGCTTTCTTGATCTTGCGCATGACCAGTTCGCGCTTCAGCCGGCTGATCTTGTCAATGAAGAGGATGCCGTCGAGGTGGTCGATCTCATGCTGCAGCGCGCGTGCGAGCAGCTCTTCGCCTTCGACTTCGAACCACTCGCCGTGGACGTCCTGCGCGCGGACCTTGACCCACGCGGCGCGCGACACCTTTTCGCGAATCTCCGGCAGGCTCAGGCAGCCCTCTTCTTCGAGCTGCTTGCCCTGCATCTCGACGATCTGCGGGTTGACCAGCGCGATCTTCTCCTCGGGATTCTTCTTGAAGCTGAGGTCGATCACGGCGATGCGCTTCGAGACGGCGATCTGCGGCGCCGCCAGGCCGATGCCCTGCGCCTCGTACATGCTCTCGAACATCTCCTCGACGAAGGTCTTCAGCTCTTCGTCGAAGACGGTGACCTCTTCCCCGCGCGCGGCCAGCACCGGGTCGGGATACTTCACCACCTGGTGAATCCGCACCAGCTTCTTCGCTGCGTGCCTCTTCGCCGGAGTCTTCTTTGCCGCTACGCTCGTATTCGCCACGCCATTCGCCTTCCCTGTTCCTAGTACGCCTTGATCTGTTCGCGGTACCCGTCGAAGTTCCGCTTCAGCTCGCGGATTGAGTCGCCACCGAACTTATCGATCACCAGCCGCGCAATCGTGAGCGCGACCATCGCCTCCGCCGCCACGCCGCCAGCCGGGACGACACACACGTCCGACCGTTCGTACGCCGCCTTGACCGGCTCGCGCGTCTCGAAGCTGACCGAACCCAGCGGCCTGCGCAGGGTCGAGATCGGCTTCAGATACCCGCGCACGATCACGTCCTCGCCGTTCGAGATGCCGCCTTCCATGCCGCCAGCGTTGTTCTTTTCGCGCGAAAACTTCGTGAAGCCATCGCCCGATCCGTCATAACTGATCGCGTCGTGCACAGTCGAACCCATCGACTCCGCCGCCGTGACGCCGCGGCCCAGTTCGACCGCCTTCACCGCCTGCAGACTCATCACCGCCTGCGCCAGCAGACCGTCCAGCCGCTCGTCCCAGTTCACATGCGTACCGACGCCGGGAGGCAGGCCGTGGACCACGACCTCAAACACGCCGCCGACGGTGTCGCCCGTGCGCAACGCGGCGTCCACCTCGGACTTCATCCGCGCCTCGGCCTCGGGGTCCACGCAGTTCAGCAGAACCTCATCCTTCGCGTTCGACGCGGCGACCTCGGCCCACGTCGCATCGCGCCCCAGCTCCTGCTTGCCCACGCGGATGACGTGGCTGCCGACGAAGATTCCCAGCTCGCGCAGCAGCGACTTCGCCATCGCCCCACAGGCCACGCGCGCTGCGCTCTCGCGGGCGCTGGCGCGCTCCAGCACGTAGCGCGCGTCCTTGAAATCGTATTTGAGCGAGCCCGGAAGGTCGGCGTGGCCCGGACGCGGACTCTTGACCGCCTTGTGCTTCTCGGCGTCGCCCTCTTCGACCGGCAGAATCTCGTTCCAGTTCTTCCAGTCGTTGTTGGCGAGCGTCATCGCCACGGGCGACCCGATCGTCTTGCCGTGCCGCACGCCGCTGAGGATGTGCGCCGTGTCGCGCTCGATCCGCATGCGTCCGCCGCGCCCATAACCCTGCTGCCGCCGCCAAAGCTCACGGTCAACGAACTCCTGGCTGACCGGCACACCCGCCGGCAAACCGCTTACCAGCGCCACCAGGCTCTCGCCGTGGCTCTCACCTGCTGTAGAAAATCTCAACATTCGCTCACTCTACCCAAACCCCGATTGTACCAATTCGGAGGGCCGCATCAGGGCGGAGAACGAATCTACTTGCACATCTTCTCGAGGATGGGGGTGGGCAGCTCCGGGTGGGGCGCGTCGTCCATCGTGCTGGCCTGCATCAGGTCGTCCAGAAAGGTGCCGCCATCGTTCACCATGCCGGGGTCCAGGGCGTAGACCGGGTCGGCCTGCGCCTCGGGCAGCGTGACGAGCGTAAAGCCCTGCTGCTTCAACAGATCGAGCAACTGCGGCAGCATCACCGCCTCGAACGAGCCGAAGTGCAGCAGCATCACGTAGGAGATCTCCCGATGAAAGAGCATCTGCGACCGCGCGCGCGAGAGCCGGATCGACTCCTTCGCCGCATCCATATACAGCGTGTGCATGCGGACGATGGAGGCGTTGTCGCCCTTCGCGATGCAGCGCGCGTAGGGATCGTTGAAGGCGTGGTCCTCGAAGTCGATGGTGACCTCGGCGATCTTGTAGCCGTGGTCCGAGAGGTACTTGCGGATGGCGACACGGCGTTCCAACGTCGCACCTTCGGCCAGGAACGGGTAGCGAAACCAGTGCCAGTCCTGGCCGACCATCAGCTTGCGCAGCACGGGCTCGTTGCGCGCGATGTCGCGCTCATAGACCGCCAGCGGCTTCTCGTCCGCGCTGTAGTGCGACCAGGTATGGTTGCCCAGCAGGAACCCCGCCGCTCGCCAGCGCTCCAGCAGGTGCGCGACATCGGGATCGTCCAGCGTGCCGGCGTTGACGAACCCGTAGACCTGCGGGGCGTGCGCGTCCTTGAGCGCCTTCGTGATGCGGGCCGCAATCTGCGCACGCGACATGTCGGGCGGCAGATCGCCCGTCTCCGGCAGGTCGTCCACGGTCAGGGCAATCTTCTGCGCGCGCACCGGCGCCGCCGTTCCAAGGCTAAAAATGATCGACAGGGCAAGCGCGCCCGCCCATCCGATTCGATACCGCATGACCTCACCCAGCCCCCGGGTCCTCTCGCCATTAGAGCTGTTCCGCTCCTTATGAAAGACCCGTTGGAAGATAGTAACCCACCTTGGTCCTGTGACAAGTTCTTATGCGGCGAGATCGTCGGAAGCGAACTTCAGCGGACGAACTTTCTTGCGTTTGGCGTGCGAGGCATGCCAGAAGTCGTACTCGTTTTGCATCCGGAACCAGATATCGGACGAGCCTTGCCCGAATGCCTCGCTGAGCTTCAACGACATGAGAGGGGTGATTCCTGCGTGGCCGTTCAGAACACGTGAAAGCGCGACGCGGGACACGCCAATGTGAGCGGCGAAGTTTGTAACGGAAATAGAAAGCTCTTTCAACGCGCGCTTTACGACCCCGCCGGGATGTGGGATTGCATTTCCGCCTCGAAGCGGAACGTCAGCCGCCAATTTCCGTTCACCTTCACGGACCAGTGGCCAGGCATATCGCCTTTGAGCGCATGAAGCCGCCAGCTCGGCAGATTCATTTCAACCGGTACCTTGGCATTGTTCAGGGCAAAGAGTTGATCGTTGAGCTTCGTCGCGTGACTCGGGTTGATCCCTTTCTTCGAACCCGTCTTGAAAAGGTCCTCGAGCCCGGCATGCCTGAATGACTTGATCATCCGCGAAATGCGTATCGCGTGGCGATACGGCAGTCAACAGAGCCTAGTCGAACAGCGAAGGAGGCGCCTCGATCACCACTTCCCTTTCCACCACCTTCGCCGGCGCGACGGGTGCAGGGGGAGTGGCCACCGCGGCCTCCTTCGTTCCCTCCGCCAGATACGCCTGCGAGTTCAGCAGCGGGCGCTCCATGCTGCGCACCCACTCCGTCATCCCCGCGCCGCTCTTGCCGGCGGCGAGTTCGCGGTCGAACTCCGACCGCATGTTCTGCATCTTCGCCTCCAGATCGTCGAGCACGTTCAGCAACAGCGCCTCCGGCGTCATCGGCAGCTTGGGCGAGCCGAACTCGTACTTGCCGTGGTGGCTCAGGATCATATGCTCGACCAGCACGCCCAGCCGCTCGGGAAACGGCGACAGGTCTCGCAGCTTCTCCCGCAGCATGCCCTGCGCGATCGAGATATGCCCGATCATCTGGCCTTCGATCGTGTAGCCGAAGCTCGGCTTCCAGTGCAGCTCGCGCGTCTTGCCGATGTCGTGCAGGATCGCCCCCGTCACGAGCAGGTCCGGGTCAACATCCGGGTAGAACGGCGCCGTCGCCCGGCACACCCGCACCAGCGTCAGCACATGCTCCAGCAGCCCGTGCAGCCACGCGTGGTGGAGATACTTGGCCGCGGGCGCGACGCGGAAGGCCGCGCCAATCTTCACGTCGTCCAGAAACGCCAGCACCAGCCGCCTGAGGTCGTCGTTCCGGAACTCGGCGACGTACCGCCGCAGCTCGGCCTCCATCTCCGCCGGGTCGAAGCGCGAGACCGGCTGAAAGTCGCTCGCGTCGACCTCGGACTCGCTCGCCAACCTCATCTGCTGCAGCGTGATCTGGAACTTGCCCTGGTACTTCGAGACCTGGCCCTTGGCCTTGACGTAGCAACCCTCATTGCACTGCGCGACCGTGTCGGCGAAGTTGTCCCACATCCGCGCCTCGAACGTGCCTGTCCTGTCGCCCAGTGTGATCGCCAGGTACTGGCCGCCGCCGGTCTTTTTTTCGCGCGTCGCGATCGAGGTCAGGCAGAAGTAGCTCGTCACCACCTCGTTTTCAAAGCGAACGGCGTCGGAGATATAAAAGTCTTTCATCCCTTTCAGCATAAACAAAACGTGAGAGCCGAAGCCCTCGCGTGTTGAAAACGAAGTTGAAACCGCTGCTTACTGCGGAGGCTGAGGCTGCGTTGCCGGAACCGGCTGACCGGTCGGATTCGCACCCGGAACCGGCGCATTCGCCGGCGGCAGAGTCGTCTGGTTGGAGGTCGGCGCCGTCTTGGTCGAAGGCGGCAGATCGGAGGTCGGCGCGAGCAATGGATTGGCCGTCGGCGCAATCTCTGGCGCGGGAGCCGCCACATCCTTCGGCTTCTCCTGCAGACGAGCCTTGTCCGGCTTCGGATCGCCCTTCTTGCGCTTGGTCGGCTTCACCTTCTTCTTCTTGGTCGTATCGCCGTTCAGACCCAGCGGAGCGGCCTGCGTCTGCGCGGCGGCCTTCTCTTCGTCCGTCATGGCGACCGGGGTGGAGTTCAGCTTCTCCAGCCGCTTGGCCGAGAGCGCCTTCGCGGCCGACTCCTTATGGACGTCCGGACGCGCCGCGAAACGCGTCTTCTTGGTCGGCGCCTGCTCCTGCTGCGCCAGCGGATTCTCGGGGTTCGCGATCTCGGGCGATGTGCCGATCGAGGCGATCGCCGCGCCTGGGGCGATCGTCGTACCGGAGCCGCTCTGTCCCGCCAGCGTCGTCGAGCCGCCGATGTCGCTGCCCACCGAAGCCGTCGCCGTACCGGCCGGCAGCGAGTTCCGCGGCGCCTGTCCGAAGCGGACCTTCTCCCGCTTGATCTTGTGCCGCTTGCCCGGAGCGCCTGGCTTGCTGGCCGTGCTTACCGGCGTAATCACCGCAAGGCCCGTCTTCTTGTCGACCGCCGGAGCGGGCTGCGCATCGGCGCCCGTCAGCGTACGGCCGCCCGTCGTATCGGGCGAAGCAACCACCGGCTTCGCACCGCGCGCGCTATCGAAGCGCGCCTTCTGCACGACCTTCTTCTTCTTGACGACCGGCGCGGAGTACGCCGAGAACACCGGCTTCGTCTCCTTCGGGCTGGCGCCGGAGTCCACAAAGCCCGGCTTGATGTCGATGTACGCATCTTCGCGCAGCTTGGTCAGATAGGCGCGCAGCGCGGGCTGCATGGCCTGCATGTAGAGCGCCTCCTGAATCTGCGGCTCCACATCCTTCATGGGCGGCGCGCCGGCCTGCATGTGCTCGGTCACCTTCAGAATCACGTATCCCTGCCGCGTGCGGATCGGCTGCGTGCTGTCGCCCGCCTTCAGGGCAAAGGTCTGATCCTCCAGCACCTTCGCCAGCGCGCCGCGCTTGAACAGGCCCAGGTCGCCGCCCTGCGTCGCCGTGGGGCCGCCAGAGTACTGCTTCGCCAGATCGTCGAAGCTCGCGCCAGCCGCGGCCTTGCTCTTGACTTCGTTCGCCTTCGCCTGAGCCTGCGCCACCACCTCGGGCGTCGCGTTCTCCGGCACCGGGATGAGAATCTCGCTCAACCGCACCTGCTCCGGCTGGCTCAGCTCGGCCTTGTGCGCGTTGTAGTACGCAACCTCTTCGGACTGCGACATCTGCAGACGCCGGCCCACCTCGTCGCGGACGACCTGCTGGGTCAGCAGGCCGTTTCGGATCTGCGCCTTGAAGTCCTCGAAGCTGACGCCCTGGGAGCGGGCGGCCTTTTCAAGATCCTCCATCGAGTCCAGCTTGTTCTGCTTGCGAATCTCGTCCAGCCGGCGGATGACCTCGGCGTCGGCGTTCAGGCCAAGCTCCTTCGCGCGCGACAGCAGCAACTGCTGGTCGATCATGTCGCGCAGCATGTCCTTCTGCTTCTGGGCGGCCTCGGCGGAGCCGGCGTTACTCTGCTGCAACTCCTGAATCAGCTGCGCCTGGCTGCGTTCGAGATCGCTGCGGCTGATGATCTGGTCGTTCACCCGGACCACCACATCCTCGACGACCGTCGCGCCGGGCGTAATCGCGGGGGGCAGCGGCGCCGCCACAACCTGCGGGGTGGGCGCGTTCATGCCGCTCTGATACCTGGGCGCCTTGACTACCTGGGCGAAGCCGGTTCCGGCCAGCAACGTGCTTGCCACCACGGCAAACGCCGCCTGCTGAATCGCCTTCCGGCTCGGGACCCAACCCCACGTACGCGTCGAATAAAAGTTCAAAGTCAAATCTCTCTCGCTTCCAGATGCCCTTCGGCCACACTTCTCTCGAACACACCGGGCCCCGTCGTTGGAATCACAGTCGTTGGACTCACGAGCCGCACAGTGGGTATCCGGTCCCACCATTCTATATCTGTCTCCGCTGTGGGTGGCCGGGTGGAGTGCAAATCGAGCATTCTGCTCACCCTGCGGTGTATACTCCGTCCAAAGCAGGATAGCGGCGCAGGTCCGGAATCTGCCCGGCAGCGCCGCCGAGGATACCCCGACTGATGGTTACCAGCACACGCCGCGCACTCTTCTCCGTCACCGTCTTCCTCGCCACCTGCGGCGTTCTGGGCAGCGTCATCAGCCAGAAGGTCGCCGCGCAGTCCGCGTCGGACGAGTCCACTCTGCGCGACTCGCTGCACTCCTTCACCAATGTCTACTCGCTCGTCGAGCAGAACTACGCCGACAAGCTGGATGCCGATCACGTCGACAAGGCCATCTACGACGGTGCCATCCCGGGCATGCTCCACACGCTCGACCCGCACTCTAACTTCTACGATCCAAAGGCCTACGCCCAGATGCGGGAGGATCAGCACGGACGCTACTACGGCGTCGGCATGACCATCCAGCCGCAGAATATCGAAGGCAAGATGAAGATCGTCGTGCTGGTTCCGGCCGAGGGCACGCCCGCCTACCGCGCCGGCATCCGCCCCGGCGACATCATCGAGACGGTCGATGGCAAGTCGGCCGATGGCCTGGACTCCGCCGCCGTCGCCGCCCTGCTCAAGGGACCGCGCGGCACCCATGTCATCGTGCAGATGTCGCGCGAGGGCAAGGACAAGTTTCTCTCGTTCGACCTGATGCGCGATGAGATTCCACGCCACTCCGTCGACCTCGCCTTCCAGCTCAAGCCCGGCATCGGCTACATGCACGTGACTCAGTTCATGGAGACGACCTCCCGCGAGGTCGGCGACGCGCTCGAAAACTTCCAGAAGGATGCCCCGCTCAAGGGCCTGGTCATCGACCTGCGCGGCAACCCCGGCGGTCTGCTGAACGAGGCCGTCAATATGAGCGACAAATTCCTGCAGAAGGGACAGATCGTCGTCTCGCAGCATGGCCGCAGCTTCCCGGATCAGGTCTATCGCGCTTCGAAGGGTGAAGAGGGCCAGGGTAAGTACCCGATCGTCATCCTCGTAAACCGCAACACGGCCTCGGCGGCCGAGATCGTCTCCGGCGCGCTGCAGGATCATGACCGCGCCCTGATCGTCGGCGAGACGACCTTCGGCAAGGGCCTCGTCCAGACCGTCTTCTCGATCAGCCAGAATACCGGCCTCGCGCTGACGACCTTCCACTACTACACGCCGTCGGGACGGCTCATCCAGCGCCCCTACGACCACATGAGCCTCTACGACTACTACTACGTCCGCGACGCCTCGAACCCCAAGGACAACAAGAATCGCGAGGTCAAACTGACCGACAGCGGACGCACCGTCTACGGCGGAGGCGGCATCACGCCGGACGAGAGCATCGAGCAGGTGAAGAGCAACCACGAGCAGGACGTGCTGCTGCAGCACTACGCCTTCTTCAACTTCTCGAAGCACTACCTGGCCAGCCACACGGTCGACAAGAACTTCGTGGTCGACGACGCAGTCCTCAACCAGTTCAAGGACTTCCTGAAGGCAAAGAAGATCGACTACACCGACGCCGACATCACCGCCAATCTGGACTGGGTGAAGGAGAGCATCAAGAGCGACCTCTTCACCTCGCAGTTCGGCCAGTTCGAGGGGCTGAAGGTGCGCGCCGAGTGGGATCCGCAGATCAACAAGGCCGTCAGCTTCATGCCCCAGGCCCAGGCGCTCGAAGAGCACCTGAAGGCCGCACAGAAGAACGTCACCACCGCGCAGAATCAGAAATAACCTGCACGACCCGATCCACACGAAAGGCCGTGCTCCCCAAGAGCACGGCCTTTCCTACTGCCTTGAAACACTGGAGTCTGAAATGCCTTTTCCCATCAAAGTCTGCGTCGTCTGTTCCGAAGAGTTCGAGTTGAAGCCCGACAAGCCCGGCTTCGCCAATCGCTGCTGGGAGTGCAGCACCGCGGAGGCCGACGACGATGGCGGCAAGCAAAAGATGGACGCCGACGAACGCAAATCCATCGCCGAAGCCAACGAAGCCCGCCGCGCGGCGATGAAGAATCTGCTGTACCGCAAGGACAGCTAAAACACGAAGGCGTCACTCATGCGAGCGACGCCTTCAATTCTTGGAGCGGGAGACCGGGATCGAACCGGCGACATTCAGCTTGGGAAGCTGACGTTCTGCCACTGAACTACTCCCGCTCGTACTTCGAATGATAGCGTCTCCAGGGCGGCTCGTCCAACACCGGCATAGGAGACGCTTTCACTTTCAGTGGACCAGAATCACATCCAGAAACCGTGGTCCGTGGACGCCCTTGATGCGCGTCATCTCGATATCCGCCGTCGCCGACGGGCCGGAGATGAAGGTGGTCGCCAGTCCGGCGGTGGCCTGCAGCGCGGAGATCGCCTCCGGCACCGTACCGACCACCTTCGCCACATCGACGACGCAGAGGTGGTAGTCCGGCACCAGCGAACCCGCGCGGCGACCCTGTCCGGCGACGTTCTGGAGCACCAGCGAGCCGGTCTCGGCGATGGCGAGCGTCGCCTCGGTCAGTACGCCGCCGCAGGCGTCCAATTCCGCTGCCGACAGACCTGTGTCGACGGTAAAGTCGACGCCCTCCGGCAGCAGCGCATTGGACAAGCCTAGCGGAATCAACATCTTCGTCGCGCCGCGCGCGGTCAGCATCTTCGCGACGCCGGCCTTGAGGTCGGTCGCTTCGACCTCCAGCACCTGCGCGTCGTAGTCGTGCAGGCGGTCGATGAGGCGCTCGATCAGCTCGGACTTCGTGCCGGTGGAGACACGAACGTAGTCGCGCGGCAGCCCGGCCCAGGCGGCTGCGGCAGCCTCGGGTGTCGCCTTCGTGCCCAGCGCGGATCGGATCTTCGAGAGGATTGCGGTGCGTGCGTCAGTTGCCATGCTTGCCTCCCTTGGCATCCGCACGCTTCTCCCACCAGTCGCGGAAGGTCTCCTTCGGCATCTCCTGCAGGTCGCGCACCTGGGTCCAGCCGCCGAGCAGGCCGGGCAGCCAGCCGATCCAGCCTTCGCCGTTCCCGTCCTTGCGCACCAGCGGCGTCTCGGCCATGCGGCCGAAGCGCTGCGCCGCGCGGAAGCGGGCCTCGCTGCGGAAGATCATCGCCATGCCGCGCATCGCGAGCGCCTCCGGACCGAACGGCCCGTTCTGCTTCACCACCTTGTTGCGCAGGTGGATGAGCACCTCCGGGATGTTGATCTTGACCGGGCAGACCTCGTAGCAGGCGCCGCACAAGGACGAAGCATAGGGCAGCGTCTGCGCGTGGTGCATCTCCTGCAACTGCGGCGTCAGGATGGCGCCGATGGGCCCGGCGTAGACCGAGCCATACGCATGCCCACCGGTCTGCCGGTAGACCGGGCAGGCGTTCTGGCAGGCGCCGCAGCGGATGCAGTTCAGCGTCTGGCGGCCCTCTTCGTCGGCCAGAATCTCCGTGCGCGCATTGTCCATCAGAATGACGTGGAAGGCCTTCGGGCCGTCGCCGGGGTGGACGCCGGTCCAGACCGAGTTGTACGGATTCATGCGCTCGCCGGTGGCCGAACGTGGCAGAAGCTGCAACAGAACTTCGAGGTCCTGGAAGCGCGGGACGACCTTGTCGATGCCAGCGATCGTGATGAGTGTCTCCGGCAGCGTGAGACACATGCGCCCGTTGCCCTCGCTTTCGACGACGCAGACGCCGCCGGTCTCGGCGATGAGGAAGTTCGCGCCGCTGACGCCGGTTTTCACCTTCAGGAACTTCTCGCGCAGGAAGAGCCGCGCCGCGTCGGCGAGGTCCTGCGGGGTGTTGCCGAGGTCGGGCAGGTTCATCTCGCGCTGGAAGATCTCGCGAATCTGCTGGCGGTTCTTATGCAGCGCCGGGACGACGATGTGCGAGGGCTGGTCTTTACCAAGCTGGATGATGAGCTCGGCGAGGTCGGTCTCGTAGGGACGAATGCCCGCGGCTTCGAGCGCCGTGTTGAGCTGAATCTCCTCCGTCGTCATGGACTTGATCTTGATGACCTCATTCGATCCCGAGGCCTTCACCAGGTCGATGACGATGCGCTTCGCCTCTTCGCCGTTGCGCGCCCAGTGCACGACGCCACCCGCAGCCGTGCAGTTGCGCTCGAACTGTTCGAGGTACACGTCGAGGTGCTTCATGGTGTGCTCGCGCAGGCTCTTGCCGGCCTCGCGCAGGCCTTGCCAGTCGGGCATCTCGCCGACGACCTTGGCGCGCTTGTTCTGGATGACGTCGGTCGCGTGGCGCACGTTCTTGCGCAACTGCGTGTCGCCCATCAGCTTGTGGGCGGCCATGGGGAAGGTGGGTGCCGTCCGTGGGTCTAACGCCGTTCCGCTCATGCGATCACCGCCCCGTCTTCGCTCGCAAGAATCTCCGCGAGATGGATCGTGCGCACCGGCGTCCGCTGGCGATGCAGCGCGCCCTGGATGTGCATCAGGCAGCTATTGTCGCAGGCGGTACATGCTTCCGCCTTGGTATTCAAAATTGCGTTGGTTTTTTCAGCCAGCATGGCGCTCGAGACCTCCGCGTTCTTGACCGCGAAGGTGCCGCCGAAGCCGCAGCACTGTTCGAGTCCTGCGATCTCGACGAGGTCGATTCCCTTCACCGCGCGCAGAAGCTGCTGCGGACCGTCGCCCAGACCGAGGTTGCGCAGGCCGTGGCAGCTCGCGTGGTAGGTCACCTTGTGCGGGTAGTAGGCGCCGACGTCGGTCAGGCCCAACCGCTTGGTCAGGAACTCCGAGAACTCGTAGACGTTCGGCAGCAGCTTGTTCAGCTCGGCCGTCAGCTCCGGCTTGCCGATGTGCTCGGCCATGATCGGGTAATGATCGCGCATCATCGCAACGCAGGAGGACGACGGCACGACGACCGCCTCCGCCCCCTTGAACTGGGCGACGAAGCGTTCGAGCAGCGGCATGGCCTCGGCCTGATAGCCGGTGTTATAGTGCATCTGGCCGCAACAGGTCTGTCCGGCGGGAAACTCGACCGTATGGCCGAGCCGTTCCAGCACCCGCACCACGGATTTACCCGTATCTGGAAACAACGTGTCGTTATAGCAGGTGATGAAGAGCGAGACTCGCAGACAAACCTCCGAAGACCGTGGCGCGCCGTGACCGGCAACCTATTCAATAGAGAGTATATTTCCCATACGCACTTTGCGTCAGCTAAGATGGTACCGCTTTCACACTAAACTCTTCACCCTGAGGCTTCCGTGGGTCCAAATCCGTTTCTTGGCGTTATCTTTCATTGGATCGGCGGCTTCGCCTCCGCCACCAACTTCATCCCATTCCGCGGAATCAAGCGGTGGTCGTGGGAGATCTACTGGCTCATCCAGGGCATTGCCGCCTGGCTCTTCGCTCCGATCGTGCTGGCGTCGCTGCTGGTGCCCCACCTTTTTACCATCCTGCATAATGCCCCGTCGAAGAGCCTTGGCTATGCGATCCTCTTCGGCGCGCTCTGGGGCGTCGGCGGCCTGACCTTCGGGCTGGCGATCCGCTACCTCGGCATCGCGCTCGGATACGCCATCGCGCTGGGCCTCTGCACGGTATTCGGCACGCTCATTCCGCCCATCTACAACGGGCAGATGGGCGCCATCGCGCATGAGCGCTCCGGCCAGTACATCCTGCTGGGCATCCTGGTCTGCGTGATCGCCGTCGCGGTCAACGGTATGGCCGGTCTGTCGAAGGAAAAAGAGATCACCCCGGAAGAGAAGGCCGAGGCAGGCGAGCGCGACTTCTCCTTCGTCAAAGGCATCACCATCGCGGTGCTGGCCGGCTTCATGAGCTCGTTCTTCGCCTTCGGACTCTCCGCCGGCGCGCCGATCGCGGAGCTTGCCAAAGCCGAGCTTCTGGCACAGCACAAATCCGATCTGTGGCAGAACCTGCCCGTGCTGGTCGTCGTCCTGTGGGGAGGCTTCATCACCAACTTCGTCTGGACGGCGATCCTGATCCTGAAGAATCACAGCGGCGGCCAGTTCCTGGGCGAGCCGGGACGCAACCCGATGCGCGCAGCCGCTCCCTCGGGCGATACGCTGGCCGACTTCAACCCGCTGGACATGGGTCCGGACTTCTCGCTGCGGCTTTCGGGCGGCACGCTCGTTCGCAACTACATCTTCGCGGCGATGGCCGGCGTCATCTGGTACTTCCAGTTCTTCTTCTACTCCATGGGCCAGACGAAGATGGGCAAGTACGACTTCTCCAGTTGGACGCTGCACATGGCGAGCATCATCATCTTCGCCACGCTGTGGGGCCTGGCCCTGAAGGAGTGGCGCGGCACCAGCGCACGCACCAAGGGCCTGGTAGCAATCGGCCTGGCGCTGCTGATCGGCTCGACCATCATCGTCGGCTACGGCAATTACCTGCAGGCAGCGGTTACGGCTGTGAAGACCGCGGCACAGTAAGAAAAGGCCTGACACCGATTTAAACCGATGAAACCGATCAAAGACGGAAGATATACTTTTCTCCGTTCCTGATCGGTTTCATCGGTTTAAATCGGTGTTAAGTTTTTGGTCTTATTCCTTATCGCCCGCGCTGCTCAGTTGCGGCATCTCGGTTCCCTTGCTCAGGGTCAGCAGACCGGTCTGCGCGTAGGTGAGCAGCTTGGCGCGGGTGTCCGTGATGTCAAGATTGCGCATCGTGAGCTGGCCGATGCGATCGCGTGGCGAAAAGGTCGATTCGCCCTTCTCCATCGTCAGCCGCTCAGGCTGGAAGGTCAGGTTCGGCGAGTCGGTATTCAGGATGGTGTAGTCGTTGCCGCGACGCAGCTCGAGCGTCACCGTGCCGGTGATGGGCTTGGCGACCCAGCGCTGTGCGGCCTCGCGCAGCATGATGGCCTGCGGATCGAACCAGCGTCCCTGGTAGAGCAGACGGCCCAGCTTGCGGCCGCTGTCGCGATACTGCTCGATCGTGTCCTCGTTGTGGATGCCGGTGATCAGTCGCTCGTACGCGATGAAGAGCAACGCCAGGCCGGGCGACTCGTAGATGCCGCGGCTCTTGGCCTCGATGATGCGGTTTTCGATCTGGTCGGACATGCCGAGGCCGTGGCGGCCGCCGATGCGGTTGGCCTCGAGCATCAGCTCGACCGGATCGGGGTACTCGACGCCATTCAGCGCGACCGGGAATCCCTCTTCGAAGCGGACCGTGATCTCTTCGCGCTTGATCTCGACGTCATCCTTCCAGAAGGCGGCGCCCATGATCGGAACGACGATCTTCATCGAGCTGGTCAAGAGTTCGAGGTCCTTGGCTTCGTGCGTCGCGCCGAGGATGTTCGAATCCGTCGAGTACGCCTTTTCGGACGACATCTTGTAACCGAAGCCGGACTTCGCCATGAAGGCCGACATCTCCGCCCGGCCGCCAAGCTCGTCGATAAACGTCGCGTCGAGCCACGGCTTATAGACCTTCAGCTCCGGATTGACCAGCAGGCCGTAGCGGTAGAAGCGCTCGATGTCGTTGCCCTTGAAGGTCGAGCCGTCGCCCCAGATGTTGACGTCGTCTTCCTTCATCGCCGTGACGAGCATGGTTCCGGTCACAGCCCGGCCGATGGGCGTGGTGTTGAAGTACGTGACGCCGGCGGTGGTGATGTGGAAGGCGCCGGACTGCAGCGCGGCGATGCCCTCGCGCACGAGCGGCCCACGGCAGTCGATCAGGCGAGCCTTCTCGGCGCCGTATTCGAGCGCCTTGCGCGGAATCTCTTCGTAATCGGCCTCGTCGGGCTGGCCGAGGTTGGCGGTGTAGGCGTACGGCAGGGCGCCCTTCTGCTTCATCCAGTGAAGCGCGGCGCTGGTGTCGAGCCCGCCCGAGAAGGCGATGCCCACCTTCTGGCCAAGGGGCAGGGTTTCGAGAATGACGGACATGTGTTTTGAGACCTCTAAGGGTTTCAGCGAACGCTGAAAGATTCTTCCCTATTCTACTTGGCATCCACGCGGCAGACGCGATCAAGGGGCCAGATTCACGACCGCGTCATAAAAAGCATACGGCGACACCGAAGTGTCGCCGTCTCGTCTCCCGCGCAGATTCTTTGGTGGAGTTGAGCGGGATCGAACCGCTGACCTCCTCGTTGCGAACGAGGCGCTCTCCCAACTGAGCTACAACCCCATGCCGTGACCGCCGCCTTATGCAGGCATCGCTATCCCGGTGGACCTACGTCAGTGTAACAGTGTTTGCCATGCGGCTCAAGCGGCCACATGCCGGCTGCCGACCACGTCGGTTCCGGCAGCCAGCGGTTTTTCCACCATATGCCAGACGACGCCCTCCTCGTCGACCGACACCGCTACGACAGGAATTTCGAGCCGCGTGCCGCTGCGTGTGACGGCCTCGAGGACGCCCGTATCGCCGGGGACGAACTCCGTGCGGTCGAGCGACATCTGCCAACGGCCGTGGATGCCAGTACGCGACTCCAGCCGGATATCGGCGACCACTGCTGCGAACGAATCTGCCACTACGCCTCCAGACATTTCGCGAGCGTCTCCATCTCGAACCTGCTGCCGACCATGAACGGCGTCCGCTGGTGGATGCCCCTGGGCTCGATCTCAAGGATGCGTCCCGTGCCGTTCGTGGCCATACCGCCGGCCTGCTCGGCGATGAAGGCGAGCGGGTTGGCCTCGTACAGCAGGCGCAGCTTGCCGCCGGGCTGTTTCGCGGTCGGCGGATAGAGGAAGACGCCGCCCTTCAGCAGGGTGCGGTGGAAGTCCGCGACCAGGCTGCCAATGTAGCGCGAACTGTAGGCCTTGCCCGCCTCGCCCTCGCGGAGCTGGCGCAAATACTCCTGGTAGCCAGCCGGAAACTGGCTGGCGTTGGCCTCGTTCACGCTGTAGTACTGGCCCTGCTCGGGCATCTTCATGTTCTCCTGCGTGGTCACGAAGGCGCCGATCGTCGGGTCGAGCGTGAACGAATGCACGCCATTGCCGGCCGTGTAGACGAAGACCGTCGACGGGCCGTAGACGACGTAGCCTGCCGCGACCTGCTTCGTTCCCGGCTGCAGGATCGAGGCGTCGAGATCGCCCTCGGCCGCCGGCAGCCGCTTGTGAATGCTGAAGATCGTTCCGACATTCACGTTCACGTCGATGTTCGACGAGCCGTCGAGCGGGTCGAAGATGATGATGTATTTGCCGGTCTCGGGACTGCGGTCGAAGGTGACCGGCTCTTCGTCTTCTTCAGAGACGAGCGCGGCGACGGTGTCGCGCAGGCCCAGGCAGTGCAACATCACCTGATTGGCGTAGACGTCGAGCTTCTGCTGCTGCTCGCCCTGCACGTTTTCGGCGCCAAAGGCCCCCAGCACGTCGCCCAGACCGGCGGTGCGGATCTTGGCTTCGATGATCTTGGTCGCCAGCGTGATGCCGCTGAGCAGATAGCTGAAGGTCCCGCTGGCCTCCGAGCCAAACTCCTGTTGCTGCTGCTGAAGGTGCTGCTGCACGGTGATGATCATGTTGGGAAACTTTCCTCGCCACACCATCCTATCCGCAACCGGAAACAATTTCGAGAATGCAGACCGCTAACCGCCCCGTACACTGAGGATTACCATGCCGACACGACGCCGATTCCTCCGCTCCGCCGCTGCTCTGCCTGCCGTCCTCGCCATGCCCGTGGTGGGTGAGACCGCGCCAACGGCCAGCGCATTGCCGCCGCCCATCGCAGCGTTGAAAGACCGCAGCCGCGAGGCCGCGCCGATCTCCACCGCCGAGCGGCAGGCGCGCGCAGACAGAGCACGCGCGCTGATGGCCGAAAAGAAGATCGGCGCGCTCTGCATCACCGGCGGCGCCTCGCTCAGCTACTTCACCGGCATCCATGCGGGGCAGTCGGAGCGGCTCTTCGCCTGGATCCTGCCTTCCAGCGCCGCACCGTATATCGTCTGCCCGGCGTTTGAAGAGGCTCGCATGACCGAGCAACTGGCGCAGATCCCCGACGGCGCCCGCACGAAGATCTACACCTGGAACGAGGACGAAGATCCCCACAAGCTGCTGGTGCAGCATCTGCCCGCGGGCTCGCTCGCCATCGACGAGCGCGTGCAGTTCGTCTTCGCCCAGCGCATCGCCGAGGCCGACCCCACGCGCCGGATCGTCTCCGGCATCCCGATCACGGCCGGCTGCCGCGCGATCAAGTCGCCCGCCGAGCTGGCCCTGATGCAGCTTGCGAACGACATCACGCTTTCGGTCTACCGCGCGGCCTGGCAATCGGCAGGACCGGGCATCACCAATCGCGGCTTCACCGATCTGATCGACCGGGGCTACGCACGTTGCGGCGTCGAGGGCGAGGCATCCTGCCAGGTGGGCGAGTGGTCCGCGCTGCCGCACGGCTCGCTCAAGCCGCAGGTGATCCGCGAGGGCGAGATCGTCCTCATCGACGATGGCTGCGTCGTCGAGGGCTACCAGTCGGACATCTCGCGCAGCTTCGTCTACGGCAAGCCGACCGACAAGCAGCAGAGGGTCTTCGAGACGGTCCACCGCGCACAGGCCGCGGCTCTGGCAGCCGCACGACCCGGCGCGCCGTGCCAGACCATCGACATCGCCGCGCGCAAGGTCGTCACGGACGCGGGCTTCGGGCCGGGCTACAAATTCTTCTCGCACCGGCTGGGCCACGGCATCGGCATGGACATGCACGAGTGGCCGTATCTGGTCGGCGGCAATATGCAGCCGCTCGAAGTGGGTATGTGCTTCTCGGACGAGCCGGGCATCTATATCCCCGGCGAGTTCGGCATCCGGCTGGAGGACGACTGGCACATGACGCCCGACGGCGGCAAGCTCTTTACGCCGCAGAGTCCTGGGCTGGAGCATCCGTTCGGGTGAACGCATGCCACAAATAAATCGGCCAGCCACGATCTCTCGCGGCTGGCCGGTTGTCTAAGCCCTGCTCCCTGCTCTTACGTCAGGTCGTCCGTATCGAACGCAGGCATCTTCCGCCCAAGCGCCGAAGTGTCCCGCACCCCGACGACCAGGCTTTCGACGACCTCATTGACCTCGCCGATATCGGCAGTGGCGGTCATCGCACGCGGCTCGCCCGGCTCGGCGAGGCTTTCGAGCAGCACCGTCGCATAGGCCACGGCGACGCCATCCTGATTCAGCCCCTCAGGCGTCTTGGCCTTGATGCCGACGTCGCCCGGCTTCACCCCCAGCAGATCGGCCACGCGCTGACGCATCTCGCCTGCGATGGGGACAATCTTCGGCCGCATCAGCACGAGCACGGTGTCGATGTTGACGATGCGGTAGCCGGCGGTTGCAACCTCTTCGAGCGCCGTCTCCAGAAAGACGCTCGAATCGGCGCCCTTCCAGCGCGGGTCGCTCGGCGGGAAGAACGTTCCGATATCGCCGGCCGAGACCGCGCCCA
Source organism: Granulicella rosea (assembly GCF_900188085.1). Classification (GTDB taxonomy): domain Bacteria; phylum Acidobacteriota; class Terriglobia; order Terriglobales; family Acidobacteriaceae; genus Edaphobacter; species Edaphobacter rosea. The sequence continues at coordinate 131,098 of NZ_FZOU01000003.1, read as the reverse complement.
GTAGAGCGTCGGTGATCGCATGCAGCAGCACGTCGCCGTCCGAGTGGCCCGCAAGACCCTCCGTATGCTCGATCTTCAGCCCGCCGATGACCAGCGGAACGCCAGGCTTGAACGCATGCGAGTCAAACCCCTGCCCAATTCTCATCCCCATCTTTACCTCACTTCGGCAGAAGGCTTGACACCGATCTGCACCGAGTTCACCGATTTTTCTATCCGCTTCTTGGCTTCGTTATCCATTACAAATCTCTTGAACCTGGGTGCGGTTCCAAAGTTCATGAGCAGAGCTACTTCGATTGTTGTCGCTCTCAGATAATGCAATGTCTGGCTTTCGTGCTCGCGTACCAAGGCATCGCAAGCCTTCAACTCAATCAAAACTCTATCGTTCACGATCAGATCGGCCCGAAAGATTCCTACCACCGCGCCGCGGAAATGAACAGGCACCGGAACCTCTACAGCCACTGTAAATCCAGATTGGACCAATGCCAGCCGCATGGCCTCCCGATACACCGATTCGAAAAAGCCATAGCCCAGTTCGTTATACACATCAAAGAAGACCCCAATGATGCTCTGAGTAAGCTCGTCATGCTTACCGCGAACTGGCCGATTCTCAACGCTCATGCCTTAAAGTCTTTCATCATGATCTGGTTTTGATCGGTTCAATCGGTGAAAATCGGCGTTAAGCCTTCGCCTGCCCCAGGTAAAACTCCGCGAGTTCGAGGTCTCCCGGCTGTGTGATCTTGAAGTTTTTCGCTGAACCGGCGACGACGTGGACCTCAATCCCAGCGCGTTCGAGCACGCTCGCCTCGTCCGTACCTTCAAAGCCGTCGGCTTTGGCTTCGTCGAAGGCCTTCTTCAGCAAGCCGTACTTCGCGCCCTGCGGCGTCTGCGCATGGACCACGCGCTCGCGTGGAATGGTCGAGGTGACGATCGCGCCGTCCGCCGTCCGCTCCACCTGCTTGATCGTATCGACCGCAGGCAGCCCGACGATGGCGGCGCCATGCTTTTCGACCGCGTCGATCGTCCGCTCGATCGTCGCGGGGTCGATCAGCGGCCGCACAGCGTCATGCACCAGCACGATGTCGTCCGCCTCGGCTTCGAGCAGCGCAATGCCGTTCGCGACCGAGTCCTGCCGCTGCGCGCCGCCTTCGACGACCTCGACCTTGCCGTCGAGCCCGTATTCGGCCACCAGCGCCTGCACCCGGTCGATCTCGGTCGCGCGCACCGCGACCAGCACCGACGCGACCGAGGCCACCGCCGCAAACGCACGCAGCGTATGCACCAGCACCGGCACGCCGGCGATTGCCAGAAACTGCTTCGCGGCCACGGGCGTGCTGCCGCCCGAAGACATCCGCGTTCCGATACCCGCTGCTGGAAGAATCACAAAGACACGCATAGCCCATCCACTATAACAAGACCGGCGGCGAAAGCCGTGGTCCATCTATTCTTGAGGTTGAATGCTTACCCTACCCCGCCACCACTTCACCCCGGGCGACCGTCTCTGCGTCGCCATCTCCGGCGGCGCCGATTCCGTCGCCCTGCTGCTGCTGTTGCACGAGGCGAACACCGCCGCCCGCAACGCGCTGGGCGTCGGGTTGTCCGCCGTCCACATCCACCACGGTCTGCGTGCCGAGGAGTCGGACGGCGATCAGCAGTTCGTCGTCGAACTCTGTCAGCGGCTCGAAATCCCCCTCCACCTGCACGGAGTCGACACGCTGGCCCACGCCTCGGCCAACCGCCTCGGAATCGAAGAGGCCGCCCGCAACCTGCGTTACGCCGCCTTCCACACCTTATTGAACGAGGGCAAAGAGGACACGATCCTAACCGCGCACACCCTCGACGATCAGGCCGAGACCGTTCTGATGAAGCTGCTGCGCGGCGCCTGGACCGAGGGCCTCAGCGCGATTCACCCGGCACTTGCGCTCCCGAGGGGCAAAATTCTTCGTCCGCTGCTCGGTCTGCGGCGGGACGACCTGCGGACGTACCTGAAATCGAAGGAGCAGCCCTGGCGCGAGGACTCCTCCAACGCCGACGAGGCCTTCACCCGCAACCGCATCCGGCATACCGTCCTGCCGCTTCTCCGCGAGGAAAATCCTGGCCTCGACCAGACCCTTGCCAACATGGCCGAGATCGCCCGCGACGAGGAGGCCCGCTGGCAGGTCGAACTCGCCCGTCTGCTCCCGCAGGTCGTCCTGCCGGGCAAGCCGGTGCGTGGCGGCGGTCGGTCGAACTCCACCGCGCCGGGCGAAGCCGCTGTGGCCATTGAGCTGGAGCGTCTGCGCGCAATGGACCCGGCCCTGCGCCGGCGGGTAATCCGCGCGGCCGCCCGGCAGATCGGGGCGCGCATCTCGTTCGAGGAGACCGGCCGCATTCTCGCGCTGGGCGGATTCCAGGCAGATCCGACCGTCCCGAGCAAGCCCGGAGCGATCCTGAAGCTGGCCAACGGCGTGGTCGCGGAGCGCTCCGCGCGCGAAATTCGCATGGCCAGGGGCTGAACCGGCGGTTGAGTTCAGCCCAAACGGTAGGCTTCCAGCCGGGTTAGAGGCTTCTTAAGTGTGCATCTCACACACAAGGCGTAGAATCTTATGTGATTGAGCAGGCGTATATCAAATAGACTGGTGAGTGCCGGTACGCCAGATCGAAATGAAGGCGTCTAACGCTGTAGCAGGACGCCGCAGAGGACGCCGGAGGTTGCAGGCATCTCCTCCGAAGTTCGGCAAGTGAAGTAATATAAGGGCTTTCGTACCAACCATGAGGGAAATCCGCTTGAACTCGACCGTCAAACAAATTCTGATGTGGGTCTTCCTGGTAGCCTGCTGCGTCATTCTTTGGCAGTTTGTGGCCAAAAGCGCTGGCGTGGGCAAGGAAAAGAGCGTCAATCTGTCGCAACTGCAGAACGACGCGGACCAGGGCAAGATCAACGACGTCACCATCAATGGCACCGACGTTACCGGCCATTACCGCGGCGACGATAAAAACGAGTTCCACACCACCATTCCGGCCAGCTACCCCGATCTCTACAAGGATCTGATCCAGCACGGCGTCAGCGTCACCAACAAGGATCAGAGCCAGAGTGTGTGGGTGAACGCCCTCATCTCGCTCGCTCCCGTGGCCCTGCTGCTTTTGCTCTTCCTGTTCATGATGCGGCAGATGCAGTCCGGCGGAAACAAGGCGATGAGCTTCGGCAAGTCGCGCGCCCGCCTGCTCTCCATGCAGCAGAAGAAGATCACCTTCAAGGACGTCGCCGGCGTGGACGAGGCCAAGGAGGAGCTCAAGGAGATCATCGAGTTCCTGCGCGAGGCTCAGAAGTTCCAGCGCCTCGGCGGTCGCATCCCCAAGGGCGTGCTGCTCGTCGGACCTCCGGGAACCGGCAAGACCCTGCTTGCCCGCGCCGTCGCGGGTGAGGCGAACGTGCCGTTCTTCTCGATCTCCGGTTCGGACTTCGTGGAAATGTTCGTCGGCGTCGGCGCCAGCCGCGTCCGCGACCTGTTCGAGCAGGGCAAGAAGAACGCGCCCTGCATCATCTTCATCGACGAAATCGATGCCGTGGGACGTCACCGCGGCGCAGGTCTCGGCGGCGGACATGACGAGCGCGAGCAGACCCTGAACCAGCTTCTGGTCGAGATGGACGGATTCGAGTCGAACGACGGCGTCATCCTCGTCGCCGCGACCAACCGCCCCGACGTGCTCGATCCCGCGCTGCTGCGTCCGGGCCGCTTCGACCGCCGCGTCATGGTCGATCGCCCCGACATCCGCGGCCGCGAAGAGGTTCTGCGCGTCCACTCGAAGAAGGTACCGATGGCGGAGGACGTCAACCTCGGCGTACTCGCACGCGGAACACCGGGCTTCTCCGGCGCCGACCTGGCCAACATGGTCAACGAGGCTGCGCTGACCGCTGCACGGTTCAACCGCAAGGCCGTCCATATGTACGACTTCGAAGTCGCCAAGGACAAGGTCATGATGGGCGCCGAGCGCAAGTCCATGCTGCTCTCGGACGACGACAAGAAGGACACGGCCTATCACGAAGCCGGTCACGTTCTCGTCGCCGCCATGCGCGATCACTCCGACCCGCTCCACAAGGTCACGATCATCCCGCGCGGTATGGCTCTGGGCGTCACGATGCATCTTCCCGAGGAAGACAAGCACACCGTCACCAAGGACTACCTCGATACGCAGCTCGCCGTGCTGATGGGCGGACGTTGCGCGGAGGAGATCTTCATGGGCCGCAAGACGACCGGCGCCGGCAACGACATCGTGCGCGCCACCGAGCTGGCCCGCCGCATGGTGTGCGAGTTCGGCATGTCGGACATGGGACCGCTGACCTATGGCAAGAAGGAGCAGGAGGTATTCCTCGGACGCGATCTGGCTCAGGCCCGCGACTACTCCGAAGACACCGCCCGCAAGATCGACGCCGAGGTGCGCAGCTTCGTGGATGCGGCCTACAACTCGGCCTATTCGATCCTCAACAACAACCAGGACATCATGCACCGCATGGCCACCGCCCTGCTGGAGCGTGAGACGCTCGACGCCATCGAGATCAAGCTGATCATCGAAGGCAAGGAGCTGCCCGCCGCCAAGTCGCCTCTCTCGGCCCCGGACCCCGGCGCCGGCGGAGACGTCCAGAAGGTGCTGAAGCCCGAGAACGGTCGCAAGACCGGCTTCAACGAAGGACAGCCCAGCCCGGCGTAGTTTTTATTGCATGTCAAATGGCAAAGGCACAGCTTCCGAGCTGTGCCTTTGCTATTTTCTAGAGATGCCAGTCTCCCTCTTCAGAGTTTCGAAATCCATGACCAGCGTTCGCCTCGACGAGCATGAACACGGGAAGAACAACAATCTGAATCTGATTCGACTGATTCTTGCCTCCCTGGTGATCCTTTCTCACTGCTGGATCCTGCTCGGGGGAGTGGAGACCGAACCGCTGTACAGACTGACTGGCAATCTGGATCTGGGCGGCGTAAGCGTCATTGGCTTCTTCTTCATCAGTGGCTATCTGATCCTGAAGAGCGGCTTACGGTGGAGCAGCCCACAACACTACGTGGCGGCTCGTGCTCTGCGTATCTTCCCCGCACTCCTGCTTTCCGTAGTTCTATGCGCCGTCGTCCTCGGACCTTTCGCGACGAAGCTTTCGATCCCGGATTACGTGTTGAACCCACTTACGCGGCAGTTTTTTTGGCAAGCCACCCTGCACAAGGTGCACCTCGCGCTGCCTGGCGTCTTTCAGGACGGACGACGTCTTCAGGAGGTCAACGCGCCGCTCTGGACCCTGCCGACCGAATGGACGATGTATACGACCGTCATGACGATCTGTCTCCTGCATAAATGGAGGTTCTCTCTCGATCGATCAGCCTGGCGACCGGCGCGGCAGTCCTTTTCGCCATCCTGCTTACGCTGCAGATGATGCCTCTGCAATGGCCCTTTCCTACAGTATGGATAGAGGCGTTCGCGCTGGGGTCGACCGGCTATCTATTCAGGAGGCACATCCGCCTGTCGATTCCACTTGCGCTACTCGGGTCGACCTTATCGCTGACAGCCTTGCACTACCACGTTCGCGGCCTGCGCTTAGTCTTTTTCATGATCACCTTTGGTTACTCTCTCTTGACCTTCGGCTTCCATCCGAAGGTCCACTACGCGAAATTTCATCGGATCGGCGATTACTCCTACGGGCTCTACATTTTCGCGTTTCCGATCCAACAAATCTTCCTGACGCATTTCAACCGGCCGCTCGCTCTGTTTGCCATCAGTTATCCGATCTCGCTCGTCGCCGCGATCGTTTCATGGCATTTCATCGAATCTCCCAGCCTTGCCTTCAAAGACAGCCTACGCAGGCGTTTCTCATCGTCGTCTTCCAGAACATAACCGCCCATCGCCCCGTACCATCCCCACTACCCCTTCCCACAGCATCCCCACAGCCTGCTGGTGCGACAATAGACCAGCAAGCATGCGTGGAAATCTTCTCACTCTCTGCCTCCTCATCCCCGCGCTAACCGGCTGCGACTATCACACCGCCGGCTCGGCGACGCATCTGCCCGCCAATGTGCGGACCCTCGCCGTGCCCGTCTTCCAGACCAGGGCGCAGGCCTTCCACACCGAGATGTCCTTCACCAAAGCCGTCGTGCGCGAGCTGGACACGCGCACGAAGTACCGCGTGCTGCAGTCCGACAAAGACATGCCCGACGCCGACGCGACGCTGACCGGGACGATCCTCTCGCAGTCGGCCTCGCCCCTGACCTACGATTCATCCTCCGGCCAGACCTCCAGCTACCTCATCACGATCAGGGCGAAGGTGGTGCTCAAGGCGCACGACGGCCGTGTACTCTACGAGAACGATGCGCTGGCCTATCGCGAGCAGTACCAGTCCACGCAGGATCTCAGCGGCTTCATCCAGGAGGATGCGCCGGCGGTACAGCGCCTCTCGCGCGACTTCGCCCAGGCGCTCGTCTCCGATATTCTGGAGTCCTTCTAATGGCCGCCATCAAGTCGTTTGCCAGCTCCGACCGGTTCCTTGCCGAGATTCAGACGCCGCAGATCCGGCCCGGCTACGTGCTCGCCGGGGATGAGGCGTTCCTCTACCAGCGCTGTCGCGCGGGCGTGCTCGAAACGCTCGCGCCGCCGGACCAGCGCGACTTCTGCCTGCACGATCTCGACCTCGCCGAGACGACCATCTTCGATATCCTCGACCGCGCGCAGACGCCGTCGCTGATGGCGCCGTTCCAGGTCATCTTCGTCCGCAACCTGAAGACGCTCTACACCCGCGGCGCGAAGAAGGAAGAGTTTGCCGCCATCGACGCGTACTTCCGCCGCCCGAACCCGCAGGCGCTCTTGCTCTTCGTCGCCGAGCACCTGCACATCCCCACCGACCTGCGCCGCATGGATATGCAGGACAAGGAGCGCTACGAGCGCATCCGCGAGACGCTGGGCGAGTGGTGCGGCATGGTCGAGCTCGCCCGCGTGGAAGAGGGCGACGCCGTACGCTGGCTCGCCGAGGCCGCGCTCGCACGCAACATCCGCTTCGACTCCGACGCCGCCCGCGAGCTGGTCGACGCCCTTGGCGCGGACATGATGCTGATCTCGAGCGAGTTCGAGAAACTCTGCCTGTACGTGCAGGGCAAGCACCTGCTTGTCAGCAAAGAGGACATCCCCCAGAACATCACCCTCGGCGACGTCGAGACGATGGTGCTCGCGGCCAAACAGCGCAGCCTGTACGAGCTGACCGACGCCATCAGCTCGAAGGACCGGCCGCGCGCCGTGGCGCTGCTGCACGGGCTGCTGAACGCATCGGACGGCGGCGAGGATTCGGCCATCGGTCACCTCTACATGCTGGCCCGGACCTTCCGCCAGATGCTCATCATCCTCGAAAAGAACGTCCGCGACTCGCGCGCGATCTGGGGTGTGCTGTGGCAGGGCTTCCGTATGCCGCCGTTCGCCGCCGAAGACCTCATCCGCCAGGCCCGCCGCTACCAGAGCCGCAGTGACCTCACGCGCGCGCTACGCCTGATCGCCAAGGCCGACCTCGAGATCCGCAGCTCCCCGCCGGATAAGCGGCTGGTGCTGGAGCGGCTGATCCTCGCGCTGGCCAGCGAGCCCAGACCGCAGACGCCGGAGCTGCTGAATCAGTTCGCGATGGAGCTATAGCAGGAGTTGAATTCCGTACTCCGCGACGCGGCCATCTACAGTCGCAAAGACCAGATCTTCTGCGATTGCTTGGGCCACGAGCATTCTATCGAAGGGATCCTTATGAATCATGGGCAGAGCGGCAGCTCGCTGTCCATGATTTAAGGTGATCGGCAGTTCGATAAATCCGAAGCGGCGGCAAAGAGTCTGCAGCGAATCCACGAGTATTAGCTTCCCGCTCGCCTTCTTAATGCTGAGCTCCCACTCACTCGCGGCGCTGACGAAAACTTCATTCTCCCGGTCACCAATCGCGACGCGTTGAGCTTCGGAAAGTCTCCTTAGGTCCGAGTCCCACCAGAGGGCGATATGCGAGTCCAATAGCAGACGCACGCGTCAGTAGCCCCAATCTTTCAGCTCTTCGTCGCTCATCGGCTCATCGAAATCCGGGGCAATGTAGGTGATGCCTAAAAGATTCTGGCCGCCAACGCGGCTGCCTGGAGGCAGTTCGAGACGAGGAATCAGCACCAGCTTCGTCGCAGCGCGACCGGCGCGCTCGATGACGATCTCTTCGCCGCTTTCGACCCTGTCGAGCAACTCCGCCAGCTTCTCCTGCGCTTCCTGCAAAGCCACGACACTGGCCATCGCGAACCTCCTGCTCGACCTCAGTATATCCACATCGACCAAAGTGATCGATAAACCTTTCATTCCGTTGTACGATAGCGGCCATGCGCAAATCTGTCGGGTCTCGCATCGCCGTTGCAGCGGTCGCATCGCTGCTTGTCTCTACGTCTCTTACCGCACCTGCTCAGGCGAAGCCAGACAGGCCGGTTATGCTCTCCACCTGGTTTGGCGTGGGCGCCATTCCGTTGCCGGCAGGCACGCCGTGGAAGCTGGAAGGGGTGAAGGTCTACGACAAAGGCCAGCGGCCGGTGGCTACCTATCATCGCGAAGACAACTCCGTCACGCTCTCGTATATTGTCTTCGAGAATCTATCCGGCCAGCCGACCGGCAAGGGCTGCCAGGGAGACGTGATCGACCCGCTCGCGGAGCACTTCAAAAAGACAATCTCCGGGCGCGCGGACGGCGAGGTCAAGGACGCAGCCGGCAACGCAATGGCCACGACCTCGTATCTGCTGGAGCTTGCGCCGGGCGTCAAGCAGAAGCAGCACAATCTCTTCGGCTTTGTCGGTACGGCGAAGACCTGCTTCGAGATCCATCTTTCGAATGTCACCAGCAATCCGGCGGATGAGACTGTCATGGCTGAGACCCTTGCAGCCTTCAGGCCTGAACTTGCCTACCAGCCAAACGCGATGGACTACTTCACGCTCGCGTCGCTCCTCTTCCCCACCGAGCCGGGCTCAGCCGCGCCCTACTACAAGGAGTCGCTGGACAGAATGTCCGACGGACCTGAATCCATCACGCCAAGGCGTGTCGCGACGGATCAACTGGTGATCTCGCTGGGCATGAGCGGCGATCTCAAGAACAGCCGCGCGGTGGCGGAGATGGCCGTCGCAAAGGATCCGGACTACCCGCTCAACTACTACAACCTTGCCTGCGCCGACGCCGAGGAAGGCAAAGCGGCCGAAGCGAGACTCCACCTGCAGCAGGCCTTCGACCAGCGCGCCAACGTTCTGCCCGGCGAACAGATGCCCGACCCGGTAAAGGATGACTCCATCCTGAAGCTGAAGAAGGACAAGGCGTTCTGGAGCTGGGTGCAGACGCTGCCGCGAAGCGGTCAGCCGACCGCGTAAAAAGACGCTGATAAACCATAAGCTCCGCACCTCGGTTGTGAGGTGCGGAGCGGGTACTGCGTTCTAAAACTTATTTACTGCTGGACCGGACGTACGACCCAGTTCTCTTCCCCGCGGCGCTCGGAGAGGGCTGCGCCTTCGTTCTCGGCCTTGTAGGCCTTGGGGCATTTCTGAGCAGTCACGAGCAGGTCCTGCACGGTTTCGATGCTGAGCTGGCCGAGCTTCTGGTCGTACTTGCGGCCGGTCTTCGCCATCAGGTCGGAGAAGAGGTCGTCGACCTCCGCGTCGCGCATGCGCAGGTCGCCGCGGAGCGTGTCCGCCATGCGCGTGCGCAGGCCGTAGCGGCAGAAGGGCAGCAGCAGGCGGAAGGCCTCGCGCGCTACCTCGGGCTGAACCTCGTGCTTGGCGGCCGACGAGACGAAGCCGTTCAGCGTCACCGCCTCGCGCCACGTCAGCGGACGATTCTTCTCCTTGCTCCACGCAGCCTGCTTGCGGCTGAGCCAGAAGGCGTAGCCGACCACCGCGAACATGCCGATCAGCACGAAGGGCAGCGCGGCGTTATACGCCTTGCCTACCTGTTCGGTATGGGCCTGCGAGCTGCTGTAAAAGCCGCTGAATAGGTTGTCGAAGAAGTTCTGCGTCCCGCCGAAGTTGAAGACGTAGGCCGTGAAGAGCACTCCGCCGGAGACCATCGAGACCAGCTTGGGCTTCGCGAAGGGCGAGCGCGCGGGCATGATGGGGTCCAACTGATGCGCTGGCGCAACGGTGGGATCCTGTGGAGCGAAGCGTCTTGTTCCCTTCGGTCCCCGACGATCCCGGACCTCATTCTCAGTATTGGGGTTCAATCTTTCGCTCATGGTTTGCACCTTTCAAGTGTCGTGTTCGAATCGATGACGGCCACGTTGTCGTCGCCGGTAAGGGAGAAGACGTCTCTTGAAGGGAGTTGTGGTATGGCCTCAACAAACACAAGATTAGATGGGTACCTTCGTACCTCTCCATCCCCCTTTGGTGGGAGCGGGCCGAACGAAAGCTGGCGCGTGCGAAACCCCGCGGCGGAGGGCAGTTACGCGACCTGGCTGGGTCTCTTCTCCACGCCCAGCAAAGCGCTCTCGGGGCCTTCCGGATAGATCCGGCAGGTGTTGCGCCCGGCTCGTTTGGCGGCGTAAAGCGCCAGATCCGCCTCGTTCAGCAGACCGCTCCACGTCAGCCCCTTGCGCCCTCCGGTAAAGGTGATGCCGAAGCTCGACGTGACCTGCAGGCCCTCTTCGCCCAGGGGAAAGGCGGTCTCGGCGAGCGCGATGCGCAGCCGTTCGACCAGCAACCGTGCGCCGGGCAGCTCGGTGCCGGCCAGCAGCAGCACAAACTCCTCGCCGCCCAGCCGTCCGAGCACGTCCGTCTGGCGCAGATAATGCTGCAAGAGCCCAGCCGTGCGGGTGAGCACCATATCTCCCGCGGCATGGCCGAAGGTGTCGTTGATGCGCTTGAAGTGGTCGAGGTCGGCGACGACGAGAGCGAAGTCCATGCCGAAGCGCACGTACCGGGCCAGCTCCCTTTCACCCGCCAACTGCAGTCCGCGCCGGTTCAGCAGCTCGGTCAACGGGTCCGAGAGCATCTTCAGGTTCAGGTTTGCGTGCAGCCGTACATTCATCATCCAGATGAAGGCCAGCGGCAGGATCGAGCAGGCGACGACATAGACGATGCCGCTTGCGATCTCCACCCGGTTGGCGAACCCGCCGGGCAACTCGCCGGGCATGTGGCCGGTGCGCAGATAGACCGCCACACGAAGGTACTCGACCAGCGCGTAGACGGAGAGGAAGCCGCCCATCGTGGCGCGCGCCCACCGTGTGACGTGGTCGCTGGTGGTGAAGAGCAGCCACGCCGTCAAGGTCGTCTGCAGGGCGAGGATGAGGTCGTTCAGCGTGGAAAGCTCAGCCGACCACCCATTCCCGGCCAGCCCCATATAGAGGTAGAACGGCAGAGAGACGATCGCCATAGCCGCCGAGATCCACAACAGGCGCTTGCCCCGGCCGAGAAAGTGCGCGACCCCGGCATAGTGGAACGCGTACGCGATCGGCGTCGCCTCCATCATCACCGTCACGCGCAGCCAGTGCGGCAAGGCGTGGCCCGCGAGTCCGGCGACGCCATAGACCAAACCCGCCACATAGGCGCATGCCAGCCAGCGCAGACTGCGGTTCTCGCGGTCGTCCCACGCCATCAAAATGAAGACGGCGGCAAAGCAGATCAGTTGCACGTTCTGGATGAAGCCGATCGCGTAGGTCAGCATAGAGCTTACTTGGATGTGGGGCGCCAGAGAAAAGATTACACCCTCGCCCAGGGAATCCGCAGGAGAAGATTGGAACGGAGGATGAATCGGAACCAAATCGGGCCACGCGCCCCCTCCGGCCCATCCTGATACCATGATCTCTGGACCTAACGAACTCATGACCGACCACAGCACCAGCTCCGCCGCACCCATCCGCGTCCGCATCGCCCCTTCGCCCACCGGCGACCCGCACGTCGGCACCGCCTATATCGGGCTTCTGAACTACATCTACGCCAAACAGCGCGGCGGGCAGTTTGTCCTGCGCATCGAGGACACGGACCGCACCCGCTTCGTCGCCACCTCCGAGCAGGAGATCTTCGACTCCCTGCACTGGCTGGGCCTGCAGTGGGACGAAGGCCCGGACGTTGGCGGCCCCTATGGCCCGTACCGCCAGTCCGAGCGCACCGAGATCTACCGCGAGCATGTCGAGTTGCTGCTCGCCAACGGCACAGCCTACAAAGCATTCGAGACCGCCGAAGAGCTCGAGGCGGTCCGCCAGTCGCAGATGGCCGCCAAGCTGCCCTCGCGCTACAACGGCGCGCACCGCGAGCTGACCGCCGCGCAGATCGCCGCGTTTGAGGCCGAGGGCCGGCCGTATGTCGTCCGCCTCAAGGTTCCGGTCGACGGCGAGACCGTCTTCCGCGACGAGCTGCGCGGCAACATCGCCTTTGCCCACAAGCAGGTGGACGACCAGGTGCTGATGAAGTCAGACGGCTTCCCCACGTACCACCTGGCGAACGTCGTCGACGACCACCTGATGCGGATCACCGACGTGATCCGCGCCGAGGAGTGGATCTCGTCCACGCCCAAGCACGTGCTGCTCTACAAGGCGTTCGGCTGGGATCTGCCGCGCTTCTGGCATATGCCTCTGCTGCGCAACGCCGACAAGGGCAAGATCTCGAAGCGCAAGAACCCCGTCTCGCTCATCTTCTACCGGCAGGCCGGCTTCCTGCCCGAGGCGGTCATCAACTTCCTGGGCCTGATGGGCGGCGGCATGCCCGCGCCCACCGAGAAGAACGACACCGCCGAGATCTTCGACATCGCCGGCATGCTGGAGCGCTTCGATTTCGCCAAGATCTCGCTCGGCGGACCGGTCTTCGACCTCGTCAAGCTGAAGTGGCTGAACGGCGAGTACCTGCGCAAGCTCACGCCGGAGGCCTTCTTCCATCAACTGCGCCACGTCCTCTTCTCGGACGACTACCTGCGCCAGATCGCGCCGCTCGTCCAGACGCGCATCGAGACGCTGGGCCAGTTCGGCGACCTCGCGGACTTCTTCTTCCGCGACGACGTCACGCCCGCGGCCGAGGTCTTCGTGCCGAAGAAGCGGACGCTGGAAGAAACGGTCGCCTTCGCCGGCGAACAACTCGCGGTCCTCGAGGGCTGCGACTGGAGCCTCGAAGCCCTGGAAACCACCCTGAAGGCGCTGGGCACGGCGAAGGAGTGGTCGGTGAAGGAGAACTTCATGCTGCTGCGCGCCATCGTCACCGGCCGCACGACCAGCCCGCCGCTGCTCGAAAGCCTGATCGTCTTCGGCAAGGCGCGGTCGCTCGATCGCGTGCGGCGATTTGTGGATGGGCAGAAGAAGCTGGCGAACGGGCGGAAGTAGAAGACAAACAAAGAACAACAGCCGGTCACTCGTTGAGAGCTGACCGGCTGTCGCTTTGGTTTGTCATTCCCGCAGGGAATCTGCTTTTGCGCTTTGAACCCAAAACGGAGCCGGCCTACTTCGCGGTAAACAGAACCTGCACCGGCAGCGTCTTCGGCGGGTAGCACGCGGCCGTGTCGCAGGCCTGATACTTCAGCACTCCGTCGACCTGGTGCTCCCCGGCCGTGGCGGTCACCGGCAGCTTCACCGTGAACACCTCCGAATACACGTCGAGCTTCTCGGCGGGCGAGAAGCTGAAGCTGTAGCTCTTGCCCACCGGATACTCGACCGGCCCAGCCTTGACTCCGTTCGCGGGCTGAAACTCCAGCCGCGTCGGGATCAGGAACTCCGACTTCGGCGTGTGCGAGTTCACGTGGAAGCCCGGCTGCACGTGGAAGCGAAGCTCCAGCTCCGCCTTCTTACCCGCCGGGACGACCTGCGACTCCGCCTGGTACGTCACGTAGCTCTTCTTCGCCGGAGCGTCGAAGCTCTGGGCCGGCAGGAAAAGACCTGGCAGCAGCGCACCCGCCAGCAGCACGCGCCCGATCACTGGCCACCTGCCGCGAGCAGCCGTTTGATGTGCGCCTCGACCTGATCCTTGTCCGCAAGTCCGGCAGTCTCTTCGACCACCACGCCGTCCTTGCCGACATAGAACGACATCGGCAGGTAGTCCACGCCGCCGTACTGCTTGCCGATCTTGTCATCCTGCAGCAGGATCGGGTAGGTGACGCCGGCCTTTTTGGCGACCTTGCCGATCTCGTCCTTGCCCACCGTCTCGTCGTCCATCGAGACGCCGAGAATCTCAAAGCCCTGCGCGGCGTACTTCGTACGGAACTCCTCGAACCACGGCATCTCCAGCTTGCAGGGCGCGCACCATGTCGCCCAGAAGTTGACCAGCACCGGCTTGCCCTTGTAGTCGGCCAGCGAAACCTTCTTGCCCTCGAGGTTGACGAGCGTGAACGCCGGTGCCGCCTTGCCCCTCAGCGCGGGCACGGGCGAGTCCGTGCTGGTGCTGGCGTCGCCTGCCGGCGCGGCCTTCTGCAATACGATGTGATCGGCCTCGGCCTTCTGCTCGGCGAGCATGCGCTCACGCCGGTTATGAACGCCAGCCCAGATCAAAAGCGCAATCAACACCACTACCGCTGCCACAACCGCCGCACTTCGCTTCACGTTCAACCTCATTCGGGAGCCGCTTCGCGCGCGGTTCTCCAGCATCTTCAAGTCTATCTGCAAAGCAGCTAGGACATAGACGCGCCCACAGGCGAAGAAGTTACAGAGTCTCTGCTAGCATCGGACAGCGACCGTATGGCGAACGAATCCGCAACTCCGCTCCCTGGCAAAGACAACTCCGCCGCGCGCTTCGTCCGCGTGGAGGCGGCGGCGCTGCTGGAGCTGGCGGCTCGGCTGGAGAACGATCAGCGGGCGGCGCTCGAAGCCGCGCTGCAACTGCTCGAAGGCTGCGCGAGCGGCGGCCATCGCGTCGTCGTCACCGGCATCGGCAAGAGCGGCATCGTCGCGCGCAAGATCGCCGCGACACTGCGTTCGACCGGCACGCCCGCTCACTTTCTGCATCCGGCGGAGGCGCTCCACGGCGACCTCGGCATGGTGGCGCCGGGCGACCTGGTCCTCGCGCTCTCCTACTCCGGGGAGACGGCCGAGGTGCTGCATCTGCTGCCGGCCTTCGCCCGCATCGGGGCGAAGGTCATCTCGCTGACCGGCTGCGCAACCGGCACGCTGGCCGCGGCAAGCGCCGTCTCGCTCGACGTCGGCGTCTCGGAGGAGGCCTGCAGCAACAACCTCGCCCCGACCGCCTCCACCACCGCCATGCTCGCGCTGGGCGATGCGCTGGCGCTGGAGCTGAGCCGCCGGCGCGGATTCCAGCCCGAGGACTTCGCCGATCTGCATCCGGGGGGAAATCTCGGTCGGCGGCTAGCGCGCGTGCGCGACCTGATGCACGCAGGCGAGGCTCTACCCGGCGTGCGCCCGCAGACGCCCATGCCCGAGGTCATCTACGAGATGTCGCGCAAGCACCTGGGCATGACGACCGTGCTCGACGAGAGCGGACGTCTGGCCGGCATCATCAGCGACGGCGACCTGCGGCGGCTGCTCGAACGGGATGGCGCCCACGCCATGGAAAAGACCGCGGGCGAGATCATGAATCCGCACCCGAAGACCATCTCACCCGAGACCTTCGCCGAGACCGCGCTCGTGCTGATGGAGCAGAAGAAGATTACGTCGCTGATCGTGGTGAACCCGCTGGACGGGCGCGTCGAAGGAGTCGTCCACCTGCACGACCTCATCGATCCGAAGGCAGGTTAGCAGGACCGCACCCGCCCAGAACCTTGTCGTCCTGAGCAAAGCCCAGTTCCCAGCGCTAATAGTTCCGGCCGATCATCCGGTCGTATGCTCCGCGCACGATCCCGTAGCACTCGCAGGCCGCGCCCTCGAGCGCCGGACGGTCGGCAATTCTTACCTTACCCCGAGTGTAGTCGATCAGCTTGCGGCGCTGCAGCTTGCCGGCGGCGACGGTCACGGTGGATCGCCTGGTGCCGAGCATCTGGGCCAGATACTCCTGCGTCAACTGCAGTATCTCGGTCTGCTGGCGGTCGCTGGCGGTCAGCAGCCAGCGCGCCATCCGCGCCTCGACCGTATGCAGACGATTGCAAAGCACCGACTGCGCCGCCTGCACGGTCTGCAGATAGATAAAGTCGTAGACGAGCTGAGCGAAGACCCCACCCTTGAGAAACTCCTCGCGCAGGATGGAGGCGCGAATTCGAAATCCCGCGCCCGAACCCTGCATGACGGCATCGTGCGCCATCTGCGGATGACCCAGGAGCGCCGGCAATCCTGTAAAGCCTTCACGGCCCAGCACGCCCACCTCCACCGACTCGCCCTTGGCCGTCAGCGCGTCGATCGAGACCAGGCCGCTGGTGAGAAAGTAGACGAACTCGATCGGCTGATTGGGTTCGGAAAGACGGGTTCCCAAAGGCAGTTCGCACGGGACCAGAGATCTCTGGATGAAGGCGAACTGCGCCTCGGGCATCTTGGTCAGGATGAGATTTTTCGGCCTGGTGGAGACCCCATTCCGAGCGGCGCCATCGATCGTCACTTGCTCGTAGGACATGGATTGGGTTCTTCCCTCGTACACAAGTTATTTGCCTTTATGAATCTGGCAACCGTGGCGATTCCCCAACTTTATGGATTAGTAGCTCAGGCGTCTGTCTGTTACCGAACACAATCTCTCTTGCGTGCAACTATTTCTGTGCAGCGCATCCTCAGATCTTTTTTTCGTGCATCGCACGCGCTCCAGCGCTCCGTCGCGCCTGGAAGTTAGAATGGAAGCTCAAGGTCAGGTTCCGCACCGAGCGGAACCCGGAAGGCACGAGAAAACAATGCAGCGCTGGTCCAAACTCTTCATCCCCACCCTTCGCGAGGCGCCCGCCGACGCGGAGGTCGCAAGCCACAAGCTGCTGCTGCGCGCCGGTTACGTGCGCCAGCTCGGCGCCGGCATCTACAGTTACCTGTTCCTCGGCAATCGCAGCATCAACAAGATCGTCGCGATCATCCGCGAGGAGATGGACGCCATCGGCCAGGAGTTCCTGCTGCCGACCATCCACCCGAAGGAGGTCTGGGAGCAGAGCGGCCGCTGGACCGGCATGGGCGACAATATGTTTCGCCTGAAGGATCGCAAGGGCGCCGAACTCTGCCTCGGCATGACGCACGAGGAGGTCATGACCTCCATCGCGCGCAACGAGCTGCGCAGCTACAAGCAGTTGCCGCAGATCTGGTACCAGATCCAGACCAAATTCCGCGACGAGCCCCGGCCCAAGTCCGGCCTGCTCCGCGTGCGCCAGTTCATCATGAAGGACGCCTACTCCTTCGACATCGACGCCGCGGGACTGGACGCCAGCTACGATGCCCACGACCGCGTCTACCGGAAGATCTTCAACCGCTGCGGCCTGGAGTTCGTCGCGGTCGAGGCCGACTCCGGCGCCATGGGCGGCTCGCAGTCGCAGGAGTTCATGGTCTACACCGAGGCCGGCGAAGACCTGATCGCCAGCTCGGCGTCGGGCTATGCCGCGAACCTCGAAAAGGCCACCAGCATCCTTTCCCCGGTCGAAGATCTGGAGGCAACTTCAGACGCGCCCGAGGAGATTCACACCCCCGGCTTCCGCACCATCGACGAGGTCGGCGCATTCCTGAACACACAGCCGCACCACCAGATGAAGACCATGGCCTACATGGCCGCCTACACGCCCGGCACGAAGGAGGCCGAGAAGCTCGGCGTGCTGCGCCCCGTCGTAGCCTTCCTGCGCGGAGACCACACGGTGAACGAGGCCAAACTCTCGGCCGTCACCGGCGGCGAGCTGCGTCCCATGACGCCCGAGGAGATCGCCGATGTCTTCCACGCGCCCGCCGGCTACCTTGGCCCCATCGGCCTGACCGGCGTGGCTCCGCAT
Organism: Granulicella rosea; assembly: GCF_900188085.1. GTDB lineage: Bacteria > Acidobacteriota > Terriglobia > Terriglobales > Acidobacteriaceae > Edaphobacter > Edaphobacter rosea. The sequence goes on along the minus strand of NZ_FZOU01000003.1, from coordinate 113,311 downwards.
CCGAAGAAGCCCGGCGTCATCGTCATCCTCGACAAGGCGCTCGAAGGCCGCAAAAACCTCATCGCCGGCGCGAACAAGGCGGAGTATCACCTGCGCAACGTCACGCCGATGCGCGACTTCAAGCCCTCGCTCGCGGCGGACATCCGCAACGTGATCGAAGGCGAGGCCGACCCCATCGACGGCTCGCCCCTGCGTCTGGGCAAAGCGGTCGAGATCGGCCACATCTTCAAACTCGGCTACAAATACTCCGAGAGCATGGGCGCGCGCGTGCTCGACCAGAACGGCAAGGAGGTCACGCCGATCATGGGCAGCTACGGCATCGGCATCGAGCGCATCCTGACGGCGGCGATCGAAACCTCCGCCGCAAAGAACGGGGGCGAGGCCTATGCTCTGCCCCCAACCATCGCCCCCTTCCAGGTGATCGTGACCGTGACGAACATCAAGGAGCCAGCGCTGCTCGAAGCCGGCGAAAAGCTCGCCGCCGACCTGACGAAGGCGGGCGTCGACGTGTTGCTGGACGACCGCGACGAACGCGCCGGCGTGAAGTTCAAGGACGCCGACCTGACCGGAGTGCCGTACCGCATCGCCGTCGGCAAGAAGCTGTCCGAAGGACAGGTGGAGCTGCTCGACCGCCTCAAGAACGAAACCGCCGACGTAGCCGTACCCGATGTAGTCCATGCCCTGCAGACCAAACTAGGCGTCTAAGCAACCAGAGCCCGGCGAAGCATCGCAAGTCGCCGGGCCTGTTTTTCCCTATTTCCTAAACCCTATTCCCTGGTCCTCTATGCCCGTCAAACTGAAACTCGGTCCGAATCGCCCGAAGGTCGGCTTCTTCACGAGCCTGCTGCGCGTCTGCGTGGTCGCGTTCGTCTTCTGCCTGCTCGTGGGCGTGGCCGTCTTCGGCTATTTCTACTTCCACTTCCAGGAAGTGGTGGACGAGCGCCTGCGCAACGGCCCGCTCTTCGCCTCCATCGCGCAGATCTACGCCGCGCCGCGCGAGGTCCGCGTGGGCCAACACCAAACCGTCGAGCTCATCGCGCAGGATCTGCGCGCCACCGGCTACAACTCCAACCCGCAGCTCGGCACCTTCGAGCAGCGGTCGGAGTCGATCCTCATCAAGCCCGGCCCGCAGTCCTATCACTCCACCGACGGCGCGACCATCTCCACCTCCGACGGCATCGTCACCGCCATCACGGGCGAGACCGGCGTCGCGCTCAAGGCCTACGACCTCGAACCGCAGCTCATCACCGCGCTCTCCGAAGACAAGAATCGCACCAAGCGCCGGCTCGTCAGCTACAACGAGATTCCGCAGCGCATGGTCGAAGCCGTGGTCGCCATCGAGGACCGCCGCTTCTTCGAGCACGGCGGCATCAACTACGTCCGCACCGCGAAGTGCGGCTTCGAGGACATCGTCTCGCACAAGATGAGCTGCGGCGGCTCGACCCTGACCCAGCAGCTCGCACGCGGCTTCTTCCTTTCGCCCGACAAGAACATCGTGCGCAAGCTGCGCGAGATCATGATCACCTTTCAGCTCGAATCGCGCTTCACCAAGCAGCAGATCTTCGAGATGTACGCCAACCAGATCAACTTGGGCCAGCGCGGCAGCTTCGCCATCAACGGATTCGGCGAGGCCGCGCAGGCCTTCTTCGGCAAGGATCTTCGCCAGCTCGACACCGCGCAGTACGCGCTGCTCGCGGGCACCATCCAGAGTCCGAACCGCCTGAATCCCTATCGCCACCCCGAGCGCGCCATGGAGCGCCGCAACGTCGTGCTGGACTCGATGGTCGAGACCGGCGCCATCTCCGACTCCGACGCCATCCGCGCCAAGGCTGAGCCGCTGAACCTGGCGCCGCCGAACGTGGACGCCAGCGAAGCCCCCTACTTCGTCGACCTCGTGCATGAGCAGCTCGTCCAGCGACTGGGCGACGACCTCAACAAGCAGTCGCTGCGCATCTACACCTCGCTCGACCCCGAACTGCAGCGCGCCGCCGCCGAGGCAGTCGCCATCGGCATGAAGAACGTCGACGAACTCGTCCGCAAGCGCAAGCACGCGCCCGGCGAACCGATCACCTACCCGCAGGTCTCGCTCGTCGCGCTCGATCCGCACACCGGACAGATCCTCGCGCTGGTCGGCGGACGCAACTACGGCGTCTCGCAGTTGAACCACGCTACCTCCGAGCGGCCCACCGGTTCGATCTTCAAGCCCTTCGTCTACGCGACCGCCTTCAACTCCTCCCTGCGCGGCACAGCGATCGACGGCAACGGCGTCTTCACCGCCATCACCCGCATCAACGACGACCCGCAGGACTTCGGCCGCAACGGACAGTCTTACGTTCCCGGCAACTTCGAAAAGGGCGAGTACCCCGGTATGGTTACCGCCGCGGACGCGCTCGCTCACTCGCTCAACATCGCGACCATCGCCCTCGCGCAGAAGGTCGGCTTCGAGAACGTCGCCGCCCTGGCCCACGCCGCGGGTATCGTCTCCGCCCGTCCCACGCCGTCGATGGCCATCGGCACCTACAGCGCCACGCCCATCGACATGGCCGGCGCCTACACCACCTTCGCCAACAGCGGCGTCCACCTGACGCCTTGGATGCTCGCCAGCGTGCGCAACAACGCTGGCGATATCGTCGCCGACTTCGCGCCCGTCGCCAAGCAGACCATCGACCCGCGCGTGGCCTTCCTGACGCAGTCGCTGATGGAGGGCGTCATGCAGCGCGGAACCGCCGCGGCCGTTCGCGCGCATGGCTTTACCGCACCCGCCGCCGGCAAGACCGGCACCTCGCACGACGCCTGGTTCGCGGGCTACACCTCAAACCTGATCTGCATCGTCTGGATCGGCAACGACGACTACACGGACGTGAAGCTACAGGGCGCACAGGCTGCCGCACCGCTCTGGGCGGAGTTCATGAAGCGCGCCATCCAGCTCCCGCAGTACTCCGACGTGCATCCGTTCACGCCGCCGGACGGCGTCTCCATCGTCCGCATCGACCGCGCCACCAACCTGCCCGCCGACGCCACCTGCCCGAACGACATCACGGTCGCCTTCCTTGACGGCACCGCCCCTGCCGGTACCTGCAGCCGCATGGGCGACAGCACGCAGAACTTCATCGACCGCATGACCGGCGACGGCAGCAACTCACCGCAGCCGGAGCAGAGCGTCCCACCCGCCGCAGCCGACCTGAACGAGGCCAGCGAACCCGGCCCGCCGAAGAAGAAGAACTTCATCAAACGGCTCTTCACCGGCGGCGACAAGCAGCAAGGAGATGCACCCCAGCAGTAAATCGATTGCAGTCAAGCTATTGGCGTATCGCGGCACAAACGCTCGTCATCCTGAGCGCGGTGAAGGACCCCTGTATTTCGTTCTTGTTGTCGCCTTCCGCCCTAGTAGCGCGTGTTCCGGTAGGCGTAATCCTGAAGGTTGATGACGCCGATGGGCACCTTCCGCTGACCCTTCCAAACGACGGAGTAGGGAGTGAAAGAGAGTGGAGCGCCCGCGCAGATGTACGCGCGGTGATTCTCATCCAGCGCCCGAAACTGGAAGTTGATATACGACCGCCAGATGGGCGTCAATCCGAACTCCACCGAAGGATTGGGCATGCCCACCCAGGTCTCGCCATAGCCGCCTTCGTCGTCGCGCGGCTCGCCTTGGAAACACTTCGACTGCGAAGCCTGCACAACCGCCAGCATGAGCGCCGGCGGACGCAAAGGCGCCAGGCAACTCAAGCCTCCCCATTCGCTCAGGGAGCAGGTGCCGCCTCCCGCAAGGGCGAGCTTGCCGCTCGGCATGGTGGTATAGGCGGTCTTGCCGGCTTCGAGCGCGGTCATCGCCAGTGTAATCGAGGCCGTCACCGGCTTGCCCTTGGCCCGCTCGTAGAAGGCGTTGCTGATCTTCAATCCAAGAGAGGCTTGCGTCGTCGCCGGACCCCAGTCCGAATGAATGCTCTGCCAGTGCGAGACCCAGCGCTCGCCCGATGCGGACGTGATCTCCACCTTGGCGTAGTCTTCGCGGATCGCGGTGCGCGACTGGATGCCCCCGATCTTGAGCGGCACGTTCAGCGCGATCTCCCGCTTGTCGTCGAAGACAAACGGATGATCCTCGCTCTTCTTGGCCTCCGGTTTGAAGGCGATATCCACGCTCACCGCCGCGCTGCCGGCCTGCGACGGATAGCTCAACCGCATCGGCAGGTTCTCCGGCCCGAAGAGTGTAAGCAGTCCGATGATCAGCGCCATTCCGGCCGTCAGCAGGCGCGACAAGCCAGTGCGGCGCTGCGCATACTGCAGCACGATCACCGTGATCAGAACGCCCAACAGCACCAGACTGGTGAGGGTTCCCATGTAATCGTCGGCAAAGCCGGAGGTCGGCAGCCGCGAATCGATATAGGCGACAAGCCCGATATAGAGAATCACGAACAGAATCCCCAGCAGCATCCTGCCGAAGTTGCTCGTCATGGTGGCGATGGCCGCCATCGGAACCACCGCGATCGCTACGAGAAACAGCATGTTCCAAGCGACGCCGGGAAGAGACGGCAGCGCCGGAAAGCCGGCGATATGCAACAAGATCAGTTGCACCAGGAAAAACGGAAACAGAAGAAAGACGAACAGAAAGAGCGCCTTCGCGCCTAGCAGCAGAGGCCAGCGATAGGGACGCGTGATCCAGAACTGGCGTTCGCCCACCAGCGTCTCGCCGTGGATGTCGCGCGTGATCATCAGCAGCCAGCCAAAGATGACAAGGAAGACGGTCGCGCCCGGCAGCCACCGGAACTGCGGCAGGACGACCGACCGCACACCCCATTCCGACGGAAAGATCCAGACGAACGCGCTAAGCGTCGCCAACGAAATCAAGATCTCTGGCCACAGCCGGCGCACATCCTTGGCGAAGATATGGAGTATCTGCTTCATCGCGCTGCCTCCGCCTTCTCCCGCGCGCTGGCCCGGCCCGCGCGTGCGATCGCCACAAAGATGGACCGCAGGTTCATCGGCGCGACGGACGCATCGACGCTCTGCGGAAAGAATCTTCCGGTCCGCAAGCCGGCCGCCTCGTCATAGCTGGAGTCGACAAAGTGAAACACGCCATCCGCCAGCTTTGGCGTCAGCCAGGTCTCCGGCAGGTTGGGCGGCAGGGTCGCGCCATCGCCGACCACGACGGTTACCTCGCGGAAGCGATCGCCCAGCGTCGACAGCTCCTCCGAAAAGAGCAGCCGGCCATCCTGCAGATACCCCACATGCGTGGCGAAGCTCTCCACCTCTTCCAGGTCGTGCGACGAGAGCAGGATGGTGCTTTCGCCCTTGCGCTCGCGCAGGCTTTCGATCAGCTCGTCGCGAACCAGTGGGTCGAGGCCGGAAAAGGGCTCGTCCAGCACGATGAACGCCGGACGATAAGCCAGCACGCTCGCCAGCGCGGCCTTCATCTTCATGCCGCGCGAAAGGTTCTTCAGCCGTCGCTTCAGCGGCAGGTCGAGCCGTTCGACGAGGTCCGCCTCCAGCGCGCGGTCCCACGTGGGATAAAAGCCACGCACATAAGCCAGGAAGTCCCCCACCGTCATGGCTTCCGGCATCTCCTGATTCTCGGAGACATAGCCGATGCGCTCGAAGACCGCGCCGGCCACCTCGGTCGAGGCGAAGCCCAGCACCGTCGCTGCACCCGCGGTCGGCTGCACGATATTCATCAGCAGCTTGATGAACGTGCTCTTGCCCGCGCCGTTCGCGCCCACCAGCGCATACACCGCGCCGGGTGGAATCGCGAGCGACACCTCGCGCAAAGCCGTCTCCGCGCGATACTGCTTCGAGAGCCGCTGGGTCTCGACGATCGGGGTCATGCTGCCTCCATGTGTTTGGGTAAGACTACATCGTGGGCGGGGATTTGGCAGGAGAAATTGATATAACCTTGACGGAATGTATTCCTTTGATGGAATATTAGCCATGCCGTATGAGGTCGAATTCACTGAAGAATTTGAGCAGTGGTGGAATAGCCTGACGGAAGACGAGCAGGACAGCGTGGACTATTCCGTCGGCTTGCTGGAGGAACACGGCGTCAATCTGAAGCGCCCGCACGCGGATACGATTCACGGCTCAAAGGTCGGCAATATGCGGGAGCTTCGCTGTCAGCATGAGGGCCGACCCTATCGTGTCCTCTACGCCTTTGACCCAAGGCGCACCGCCATGTTGCTCATCGGCGGAGACAAGACAGGCAATCCGCGCTGGTATGAAGAGTTTGTCCCGCGAGCGGAAAAGATCTACGAGCAGCATCTCAAAGAAAGTGACGTTCAACCGAACGTCCGTAACGGGTAGATCCCGTGGAGGAACAGACCGATGGCCCGTAACTTCAATGAACTTCGCACAAAGATGTCTCCCGAACGACGCGAGCGCAACGCACAGCGCGTCAAGGAAGCACTCGAGGCGATGCCTCTCGAAGAATTGCGCGAGGCCCGCGAGCTTACCCAGACGCAGCTCGCGCAGGTCTTGAATATCTCGCAGGGCGCAGTCTCGAAGGTCGAACGGCGTGCGGATATGTACATCAGCACACTGCGCAGCTACGTCCGCGCCATGGGCGGCGATGTACAGATTCGCGCTGTCTTCCCCGAGGGCGAGGTGCTGATCAACCAGTTCGAAGACCTTGCCCGGCCGAAAGAAGATACAGCCAAGGCCTCCTGATGCCATCGCGCGCATCCAATCCACATGCCTGAAGGCGACACCATCTACCGAGCCGCGCGCGCCCTGCACAAGGCGCTCGCGGGCAAGGTCGTCACGAGCTTCGAGACCGGCCTGGCGCCGCTCGCCAGCGTGAACGACAACACGCCCATCGTGGGCCGGACGGTCGAGAAGGTGGAGGCGCGCGGCAAGTGGTGCCTCCTTTACCTCTCGGGAGACCTCATCCTCGTCACGCACATGCTGATGAGCGGTTCGTGGCATCTCTATCGCACCGGCGAGCGCTGGCGCATGCGCCACAGCAGCATGCGCGTCGCGCTGCATACGGCGGACTGGCAGGCCGTCGCCTTCAACGTGCCCATCGCGCAGTTCCACACGGCGCGTTCGCTCGAACGCAGCACGCAGGTGCCGAAGCTCGGGCCGGATCTGCTCTCGAACGAGTACACCGTCGGCGCAGGCATCGCGCGGTTGAAGGAGTATGCGCGCGAGCATCCGGCCGCCGAGATCGCCGTCGTGCTGCTGAACCAGCGCGTGCTGGCTGGGCTGGGCAACGTGTACAAATCCGAGGTTGCCTTTGCCGCCGGCGTGAATCCCTTCCGCGCCATGAGCACGATCAAGGATCGCGAGTTCGAGGTGATGGCCGACGTCGCGCAGCGCTGGATGAAGGCCAACGTCGTCGACGGCGCGGGCGACGGCATCGTGACCTACGCGGGCAACCGCCGCACCACGCATGCCATGGATCGCAGCGACCGCCTGTGGGTCTACGGACGGCAGGGACAGGAGTGCAGGCGCTGCGGCGCAATCGTCGAGATGCGCAAGCAGGGCGAGCAGGCGCGCAGCACCTACTGGTGCCCCTCGTGCCAACCCTGGGTTCCAGTCGCCGGACAGAGCACCGTGGCCCCGGTCGGCAATACCGTGAAGCTGAAGGGTCCACGCCGCCGCGTGGGCTGCTGAGCTTTCTTCAAGCTGCCTGAAATGACTTGTCATCCTGAGCGAAGGTCTTCACAGTCTCATCGCGAAGACCGCAGCCGAAGGACCTGCGTCTTGCCTGGATCGCGATGGCTGCCCGAGCAGGACGCAGATCCTTCGCTGCGCTCAGGATGACAGGCATTGTTGCAAGGCTAAGCGCGGCCAAAAATAAACTTCGAAATCCGGGAACGGAATCCTCGTGCAAGCGGTCTATAACAACGCTGCATAAGGAGATCCATGCGCCCTCATTACGCCGTCCTCGTCGCCGGAGTTGGATTCGGTATCACCGCAGCAGCCCAGACCAAACCTCATCCGGCAACCGCGAAGGCATCCACCGCCACGCAGCTTCCCGTCACGCGCGTCGCGCTCTACAAGAACGGCGTCGGCTTCTTCGAGCACGACGGCCATGTCACCGGAAACCAGGCCGTCACCATTGACTTCACCACCGCGCAGTTGAACGATGTGCTGCAATCGCTGACCGCCATCGATCTGAACGGTGGACGCATCTCGGGCGCGGGCTACAACTCCACCACGCCGCTTGAACAGCAGTTGAAGTCGCTGCCGCTGGCGCTCGGGGCGGACGCCTCGGACGTGGACTTCTACAACGCCATCCGCGGCGCGCGGGTCGAGGTGCATGCGGCAGGCGCGACCATCACCGGACGCCTGCTCTCGATCGACCTGCGCACATCTCCGCCGAAAGAGGGCGAGCCGACAGCGCCCGCGGCTGGAAATCCAGAAAAGCGATTCGTCACCGTCATCGGCGACTCCGGCGCGGTGCGCACGCTGGAGCTGCTGCCGACCACCGAGGTCCGGCTGCTCGACACCAGCCTGCACACCGACGTCACGCGCTACCTCGAACTGCTGGCCAGCACGCGCAACTCCGGCCTGCGCCACCTGACGCTCCAGGACAATGGCACCGGCGCCCGCGACCTGCGCGTCAGCTACATCTCCGAGGTGCCAATCTGGAAGTCGACCTACCGCATCCTCTTCACCGATCCCAAAACCAAATCGAATACGCAGACGGCAACGCTGCAGGGCTGGTCGGTCGTCGACAACACAACCGGCACGGACTGGAACAACGTGCAGCTCTCGCTGGTCGCGGGCGCGCCGCAGAGCTTCATCCAGCCGCTGTCGATTCCCTATTACAGCCGCCGCCCGGAGATCGGCCTGCCGCAGGAGGCGCAGCTCACGCCGCAGACGCACGAGTCCGGCGATGCGAACGTCCCCATGGTCGGAGTGACGAGTGGAGGCGGCGGCTCAGGTGGCGGATTAGGCTCAGGCCACGGCAACAGCATAGGCGCAGTCAGCGGCGGTAACGCGGGCGGCGGCATTGCCCGGTACGGTATGGCGCTCGCAGCTCCCAAGGCAAGCATGAAAGCCCGCCTCGGCGAAGGCATGGGCGCCGACGCCAGGTTCACCGCCGCCCCGCCCATCGAGTACGAAGAAGCCGCCAGCCAGTCCATAGCTCCCAGCACCACCACCAACGCCTTCGACGACTTCTTCGAGTACAAGATCACCGACCCGATCACCATCCGCAAGAACGAGTCCGCGCTCGTCCCGATCCTCCAGACGAAGATCACCGCCGAGCGCGTCACGCTCTGGTCGCAGGCCCAGCCCACGCCATTGCGCGCGCTCTGGATCACCAACACCAGCGACCTCACACTCGACCGCGGCTCGTTCTCCATCGTCGAGAACGGCAGCTTCGGCGGCGAAGGCCTGCTCGACCCCATCCATCCGGCGGAGAAGCGGTTGCTCTCCTACGCGGCCGACCAGGCCATCCGGGTCACGTCCGATCATCTTAGCAACTCGCGCAAGATCAAGCAGTTCAAGATCAGCAAGGGCGTCATCCGCGAGACCTCGCTCGACGTGAACGAGGTGGAGTACCTCGTCCACAACGCCGCGCCGGAGACTCGCTCGGTGGTCATCGAGCATCCGGTCCGGCAGGGCTGGAGCGTCGACTCCGACCCGAAGCCGGTAGAAACGACAGCCACAGTCAACCGCTTCCGCATCGAAGCCGCGCCGGGCCAGACGGCGCGCCTGCACATCGGCGAGCGCCACACCAACTACGAGTACATCCGCCTGGTCGACCGCAACGAAGACCAGATTCGCCTGCTCATCAAGGAAGCCAACGTCGGCCCGGCGACGCTCGCCGCGCTCCAACCGGTCTTCGACCTGCACCACCAGGTGATCGCGTTCGACGACCAGATCAACGATCGCGAGGCAAAGGTGAAGACCATCACCGAGGACCAGAACCGGCTGCGCGAGAACCTGAAGGCGCTGAAAGGAACGGCCGAGGAGCGGTCGCTCGCCAAACGCTACACCACCGAGATGAACGCGCAGGAGGACACGCTCGCCACGCTGCACAAGGAACTCGACAGCCTGCGCGCCGAGCGCGCCGCAAAGGATCAGGAGTTTCAGGACAAGCTGGAGGCGGTCGAGATCGACGAGACGCTGTAAGTCAAAACTCCCGGATGGGTGGTTTCGAACTTCCGAAATGTCTTTAGGCTGAGATCTACTCGTTGCACTCAGCCATCTCGGAGGCTCCATGCCATCTCTGCTCTCCCGTCTGCGTCTCGCTGCATCTGCGTCTGCGCTCTTCTTCCTCGCCACCGGCTGCGCCAACATGACGACCACCGCGCCTTCGACCGATGCCTTCGCGGTCGCGGGCGCGATCCAGGGACATATCCACGGCGGCAACCAGCCGATCGCCTTCGCCAGCATCCAGCTCTACGCCGCCGGAACGACGGGCTATGGCTCCGCCGGCACGCTCTACGCGACCACCACCTCGGCCGACGACGGCAGAGGTTCGTGGAGCTTCAGCAAGCAAGCCAACACCGATACGCCCTACACTCCCACGGGCAACACCTGGGCCTGCCCCGCCAGCAGCAATCCGTTCATGTACCTCATCGCGCGCGGCGGCAACACGCAGGGCACGCACAACTCCGCCACCACCAACACCGCCGCCGTGTCGCTGATCGGCCTGGGTCCGTGCAGCTCCATCACCAGCGCCAGCTTCTACGACATGAACGAGGTCACCACCGTCGCCTCGCTCGCCGCGCTGCAGCAGTACTTCAACCCCGGCGCCGAGAGCGTCGGCGCGCCCTCAAGCACGCAGGCGCAGACCGGACTCGCGAACGCCTTCACGACCATTCCGCTGCTCGCCACGCTCTCCACCGGCGTCGCCCAGACCACCACCACGAATCCTGCCTTCACCGCGATTGCCGAGGCGCCGAAGGTCAATACCATCGCCAACATCCTGGCCGCCTGCATCAACAACGCGAGCGCTTCGAATACCTCGTGCAACACGCTCTTCGCGAACGCCACGCCGCCTTCGCCCGCAGTCACCAGCCAGCCGTCGACGACCTTCGCCACCGCGACCGACGTCCTCCAGGCCGCGTACTACATGTTGACCAATCCATCCGACGGCAGCAGCGCACGGCTTGCCACGCTCTTCGGACTCAGCTCCGCGGCCGCGCCCTTCCAGCCGTCGATCACCGCCACGCCGACCGACTGGACCGTTGGCATCTCGTACTACGGCACGCCCGGAAATCTGGAGTGCAGCACCGGATTGCCGGTCATCCACTCCGAATCCGCCATCTCCATCGACAAGAGCGGCAACGTCGTCGTCACCGCCAACGGGAACGGCTATGGCGGCTCCGTTGTGCTGAGGCCCGGCGGTCTCCTCGGCAGCTACAGCTACATCTGCTCTTCCGCCTATAACGGCCATCAGGCGACCGTCGACCCGAGTGGGAATATCTTCACCACGATCAGCAGCGGTTATAACGAGATCCTTGTCACGAACGCGCCCGCCTTCACGCTCATCAACACTCCCGTCAGCCCCTGGGCGATCGCGTCCGACGGCGCCGGAAACATCTTTTACTCCTCGACCACGAACAACGGTATCTACGAGATCGCCGCCGCTTCGATCGCCTCTGCCGTGGGCAGCCTACCCACATCCAGCTCTACCCTGATCGCCACCGTAGGCGGCACACCCAACTTCCTGGTGGCCGATCAATCCGGCAACATCTGGGTCTCGGCCAGCGGCGCCGGACTCTACGAGCTCTACAAACCCGCCGGTTACGCCGCCGCGCTGGTTCCCGGAACCGGCTCGACCTACGGCTTCACCGTGCCGCAGGCCGCCGTGCGGATCGACGGAGCCGTCGTCTTCCCTTACTACATCAGCCCGAACTACTACTACGGCGTTGTCAGGGGCACACCTGGCGCCTATACCTTCACCAACTTCACGGGCGTCTTCGCGCAGAACGGCCTCGCCTTCGACGGAGCCGTCAACCTCTTCTCCGCCAACGAAGGAAGCTACAACATCAACGGCGTCAACTCCGGCTTCTCCATCGTGGACAATAGCGCCGGAACCTCGCTCATCACGCCCTACGGCATCACCAAGCCAGCCACCTCGACCGAGTTCAGCAGCACGCTGGTGCAGAATGAGACCGTCCTCGGAACCTCGTCCAACGTCGCGGTCGATCCGTCGGGCAATGTCTGGTTCAACAACAGCTTCCCGAATATCTTCACCACCGCGCAAGGCAGCGTCTACACCGTAACGGAGGTCGTTGGCGCGGGCGTGCCGACCGTGACGCCGTTCTCCGCAGCCCTCGCCGCCGGAACCCTGGGCGAAAAACCGTAACCCTCGCAGTCACTTGCAAACGACAAAGCCCCTGCGCGGACTGCGGGGGCTTTGTCGTTTGCGGAGCCTCAAGTCGCGTCATCTCGACCGAAGCTCATGGCCGCTTCGCGTTCGTCGTCAGCGCCGCCGCCGCACTCTTGTTGGACTTGGGAAAGTAGCCGCTGCGCGTCCGCACCGTCAGCCTGCCATAGCCCTTGGCCTTGGCCTCGACATGCACCTGGCGGTAGCCGCCGTTCTGCGGCGGGTTGGTCGAGTGGTAGGCGATGGTGTACTGCGTCCGGATATCCTGAGCGACGAGCGCCGCGATGGAGTCGACCTCTTTCAGGCTCTTGGGAAAGTAGGCCTGTCCGCCGGTCTGCTCGCTCAACTGTTCGAGCACGCGGCGGGCGTGGCGGCTCTCGCGCTTGTCCGTATCCTCGCCGAAGAGCAGGCCGATCGAATAGATCACCGGGCCATCGAGATCCTGAATGCGGCGGATCGCCTGTTCGATGGTCGCGCTCGACGCGTTGTCCTCGCCGTCGGTCACGATCACCAGCACCTGCTTGGGATGCTTGGCGTTCTTGGTCAGGTAGTCGGCCGAGGCGACCAGCGCATCGTAGATCGCCGTGCCCCCCGAGCTCTTGATGTAGGTCAGCCCCTGCTTCAACTTGTTGATATCGCTCGTCAGATCCTGGTCGATGAAGGCCTCGAAGCTGAAGTCGACCAGAAACGCCTCGTCGACAGGATTGGACAGCTTCACCAGGTCGAGCGCCGCCTGATCGACCGCGCTGCGCTTGTCGTACATCGAACCCGAGCTGTCGATCAGCAGTCCGATCGAGACCGGCAGGTCCTCATGCCGGAAGGCCGCGATCTGCTGCGGCACGCCATCTTCGTAGACGTGGAAGGCGTCCTTGTCAAGCGTCTGGATGGAGTGGCCGCCGCCGTCGAGCACTGTGGCGTTCAGCGCCACCTCGTAAGCGTCCGACCGCAGCGTGTAGGTGCCGTTCGCGCCCTTGGAGACGCCGCCGATGGCTCCGGTCCCCTGCTGCCCAGGGGCAAGCGTCGGCGCCACTACCGGCTCAGGGTCGGGCGATGGCACGGGGTCGCGGTCGACCGTGAGCGACGGCTGCTGGGCCGGCGCCTGACCATGGGCCGTAGCCAAAGGAGCCATCAGGAAGATCGTGGCGATGCAGGCCAGAAGACCTTTACTGCGAAGGTGCATAGTATCCCTCGGGAGCGCGAATCTCGGCCCCCTCACTTCGATGCGCCTTGGCGAACGCGATATGTATCTGTTCCTCGTGACCGTCCCTGGCCGGCTTCCGCGCGGTCAGGGTCAGGCTGTAGCGGGAGCGCATCGCCTGCGGCAGAGCCTCGACGATCGCATTCAGATCGGCCATGGTGTGCGGCACGTAGGTCATGCCGCCGCCAAAGTCGGTGATGGTAAAGGCCGCGTTCAACCTCGGGTTACCCTGCTTTCTCAGCGCGTGACCGAAGGCCTCCGGCAGACAGATCATATGCACCACCGGGCCTCCCGCCATCTCCATGCCGCGCTTGAATGCTTCGCGGCTGGACTTCGAGTGTTCGTCGATGCCATCGCTGAACAAGATGATAACCCGGCTGCGATGCTGAGACTTCTCGCGCATATAGGTGGAGAGGTCGAGCAGCGCGTCGCGCAACTGCGTCCCGCGCGCGGGATAGATCTGCGGCAGCGCCTGCTGGTCCGCGGCCCGATCCCCGGTCAACGGCTGGACGACCCACAGGCTGGTCGAAAACGCCGCCACGCAGACCTCGTCCTCCGCCGGCAGCCTGGCGAGCAGGCGGCGCGCCTTGTTCCGCACCAGCGTCAACCCGTCGCCCACCGAGTCCGACCCGTCGATCAGGATGCAGACGCTCTGCGGCTCGGCCACCGGCGTCAGTTCGACGACCGGCGTCTTCTTGCCGCCGATGTAAGCCTCAAGCGAGTCCGCAGTCACCGGCGGCGGCAGCGGCCGGCCGTCCGCGTCGACCGCGAGCACCTCCATCTTCACCTGCGGCCAGCTCGAAAGATCCACCTGACCGATCGCGGGCAGCGCGCACGAAAGCAGCGCAAGCCCAAGGCTCAAACGTCCGATCCAGTTATTGTGAAGGCGCATAGTATCCCTGTCGAAAATGTACATTCAGTGGCGGCAGGCCCGGCGGCGGCACGAGTCGAACCTTTAATTTACGCCAGTTGCCATCCTTGTTCACCTCGGACGGACGATAGCCTGCAACATACTCATTCCGCAGCTCCGCGCTGATGCGCGTGGCGATGTCGCCCATATCGCCGAGGTCGAGCACCTTGAACATGCGCCCGCCGGTGAGCTCGCAGATGTCGGTCAGCAGGATCGGCCCGAGCTGCTCCTCGGTCGTCGGCGCATAGGCGTCGAAGATGCCGATCGAATAGATCTGCACGTCGCTCTCCCGCACCGCGCGCTTCAACTCGCCCTCGGTGTAGCGGCTGCGGTTGTCGCCGCCGTCCGAGATAATGAGCAGCGCCTTGCGGTCGTACTTGGCCTGCTTCAGCTTGTTCACCCCCAGATAGACCGCGTCGATCAGGGCTGTCCGGTTCTCCGGCTTCAACATCACCATCCTGGCCTCCACGTCGTCGACGTCCGAGGTGTAATCGACGATGACCGCCGGCCGGTCGTTGAAGCCGACGACGAAGAACTCGTCCGCCGGGTTCGAGGTCCGCATGAACTCGCTGAGCGCCTTGCGCGCGCGCAGGAACTTCGACTCCATCGACCCGCTCAGGTCGAAGACGATGCCGATCGTCACCGGCGCATCCTGGGTCGAGAAGGTCTTGATCACCTGGCCGTTGTTATTGTCGAAGATCTCGAAGTTTTCTTTTTCAAGGCCGGTCACCAGCCGGTTCAGCGGGTCGGTGACGGTCATGGGGACCAGCACCAGGTTTACATCGACGCGCAGGGTGGAGATGCCGCCCGGCTTGCCCGACAGACCCAAAGGCGTCGGCGGAGCCGCCGGCTTCGGCGCGGGCGTCTCGGTGTGGACGTTGCTCAGCGGATTCTCCTGCGCCCGCGCCACGGCGACCAGGGCCAGCAACAGCATCGCCAGCAACCCGCCCCACCGGACTTTTGTCCATCGCATTCGCCTCACGGTCTCCATGCCGCCCTCGCGAAGTATCTCGAATCCGCGCTGCTGCCCAGCTCGGGTTGTGACGTTGGATGCAGCTTCCGGTTGGCCTGCAGACTACACCAATCCCGGCGTCGTGCCTAGCCTCATCTCCCTTTCACGCCGAACCTCGTACAATGGCGGAGGCGACATAACGTCCAGATCGACGGCGCCCCCTGGAGACTTCACCCGCACATGGCACGCATCTACCCTTTCCGCGCCCTCCGCTACGACACCGATAAAGTTCAGATGGAAGATGTCGTCACCCAGCCCTACGACAAGATCACGCCCGAGATGCAGCAGGCCTACTACGACCGGTCGAAGTACAATCTCATCCGCGTCATCCTGGGCAAGAAGGAGCCGGGGGACACCGACGCCTTCAACCCGCCGACCGACCCCGACGTGGTCCCGCAGAACGTCTACACCCGCGCCGCCGAGTCGCTGACGAGCTGGCGCAAGAAGGCGATTCTGAAGCCCGAGGCCGAGCCCGCGCTCTACGGCTACTCGCAAACCTACCAGGTTCCCGGCACCGAAGAGATCCAGGAACGCCGCGGCTTCATCGCCCTCGGCCAGCTCTACGACTACGCCGAAAAGGTCGTCTACCGGCACGAGCAGACCTTCCCCAAGCACAAATCCGACCGGCTCGCGCTCTTCAAGGCCACCCGCGCCTACTGCGAGCAGATCTACATGCTCTACTCCGACCCGGCGTTCACGGCGGAAAAGCTCATCTTCGGCGATGAAGGCGAGCATGCCCGTCCCGCCGACCTGCGCATCACCGATGAGTACAACGTGCTGCATCGCGTCTGGAAGCTGACCGACCCGAAGCTCATCAACCTGATCGTGACCGCGATGGCGGACAAGAAGCTCATCATCGCCGACGGCCACCACCGCTACGAGACATCCGTCACCTACATGAAGGAGCGCGCCGCCGAGCTGGGCCGCGCCATCTCGCCCGAGGCCGACGACGACGCGCTCGGCAGCGTGCCCGAGGAAAATCCGCTGCCCGTGCCCGCCTTCCCCGAGGCCGCCATGATGATGACGCTGGTCAATATGGACGCGCCGGGCATCACCATTCTGCCCACGCACCGCGTCGTCTTCGGCCTCCACGACGACTTCGACTACGAAGACTTCACCGACGCCGCCGCCACCTACTTCGACATGGAAAAGCTGGAGACAGCCGACATGGTCGAGCTGAAGCGGACCGACGGCGTCGCCTTCATCGTCGCGCATCCGGACGGCTTCGACCTCTTCCGCGCCCGGCACGACGTCGTCAAGGCGCGTCTGAAGGAGCTACACCCGGAGATCACCGACCGGCAGGCGGAGCTGGACGTCGTTCAGCTTCACCGCATCGTGCTCGAAGACCTGCTCGCCCTGACGCACGAGTCGATCGCCAACCTCGAGAACATCCGCTACATCCGCTCGGCGGAGGAGGCCATCGAGCAGGTGCAGTCCGGCAAGGCGAACATGGCCTTCCTCATCAAGCCCGTGACCCTGCAGCAGTTGAAAGACATCTCGCTCTCGGGCGACGTGATGCCGCAGAAGTCGACCGATTTCTACCCCAAGCTGCTGAGCGGGCTGGCCATCTACGCGCTCGACTAGTTCCCTTTGTTGTCATTCCCGAAGAGAATCTGCTTTCGCGGTTTGCCGTAAGCATTACGACTGTAGCCAAGTAAACTCAACCAGTGACCCGAAACCCAAGCCGCGCACGTCTGTTCCAGTCAGCCCTGCTGCTGGGGCTTTCGTGCGCGGCGTTGCATGCCCAGGCGCCGAATCCGCCACGCAGCACCATTCTGATCGACCCGGCGCACGGCGGGCCGGATAACGGCGCACGGCTGGCGGCCGATCTCGTCGAGAAAGACGTGAACCTCGCCCTCGCTCAGCGGCTTCGCAGCCTGCTCGCCGAACGCGGCTTCAACGTCGTCTTCACCCGCGAGGACGATCCACCCGCACAGGCCGACGGCTCGCGCCCGCCCGCGGTCACCACGGACCAGCGCGCCGAGACAGCCAACCACGCACATCCGCTGGCCTGCCTGCTGCTGCACGCCACCAACGGCGGACACGGCGTACACCTCTTCACCTCGTCCCTGATACCGCTGACCATGATCGACGAGCCAAAGGCCGTGCTGAACTGGGAGACGGCGCAGGCCGGGTCCATCCCGCAGAGCCTGCGCCTGGTCAACGAGCTTTCGTCCTCCTTCAACAGCGCGCGCCTGCCGCTGGTCGTGGGCCGAGCCTCCATCCGGCCGATCGACTCGCTCACCTGCCCGGCGATCCTGATCGAGGTCGCGCCGCTTGAGGGCGAGGGGGGCGCGAAGACGCCGGTCAGCGACGCGACGTATCAGCAGAACGTCGCCGAGGCCATCGCCAACGGACTGATCTCCTGGCGCAGCCACGCCGCGCCGGCCGAGGCTGCCGAAAAGACCGTCACGCCCGAAAAGCCGGCAAAGCCTGCCTCGCCGAAGCCCGCACCCGCCAAACCCGCCGCGCCGGCGAAGCAGGAAGACGGGGACAAGCCATGATTCCCCGCTACCAGCGCATCCTTTTCTGGACCATGGCCTTCGCCATCCTGCTGATGGCCGGCCTGCTCGCGCGCGGCTGCGAGAAGGCGCATGCCCGGCTGAACGCCATCCAGGACGATAGTCCCATTGCCGCGCCCATCGACGCCCCGGAAGAGCCGACCACGCTCGAACTCGCCAACGACGCCAACGGCTTCATTACGCAGGAGCAACGCCTGATCGCGCTGCCGCACGAGCCCAGCGGGAGGGCCCGCGCGCTGCTCGAACGCCTGCTGACCGACTACGCCCTGCCCGGCTCCGTCCATCCCCTGCCGGCCGGCTCGGCGGTCGCCGACGTCTTCTTCCTCGACCTCCCAGGCACGCACACGTCCTATGCCCACCCCACCGGCGCACAGCTTGCCGTGGTGAACCTGAAGGGCAGCTTCGCCGACGCGCACCCGTCGGGCATCGAGAGCGAGGAACTGACGCTGCGCTCGATCATCGGCACTTTACACACCAACTTCCCCATGGTCGAGCAGGTTCGCTTCGTCGTCGACGGCCAGCCGCGCGATACGCTGAACGGCCATGCCGACCTCAGCCAGCCTTATCCGGCGGTCGACACCGTCGACCACCCGCTGCACAACCTCGCGCCAGACGGTACACGCCAATGAGCAATCCTTCCAAAGCCGGTCCGACGATCGGCGTCTTCGACTCCGGCTTCGGCGGCCTGACCGTCCTGCGGCGCCTGCTGCCGCTCATCCCCGGCGCGCACTACATCTACCTCGGCGACACAGCCCGCCTGCCCTACGGCGCCAAATCGCAGCAGACCATCGCGCGGTACACGCTTTCGAGCGCGCAGTTTCTCGAGCAGCAAGGCGCCGAAATGCTGGTCGTCGCATGCAATACCGCCTCCGCGCTGGCAATGGCGGAGCTGAAGGCCGGCCTGTCGATCCCGGTCGTAGGCGTCATCGAACCCGGCGTCCAGGCCGCTGGGCCAGCCGACCATGCGGGCGCCCCACGTCTCGCCTCTGCGACGTGGGATTCAACCGAGCCGACCGTGCTCGTCCTGGCCACCGCAGCCACCGTCCAATCCCACGCCTACGCCCAGGCCTGCGAGGCGCTCGGCCTCAAGGCGTACGAAAAGGCCTGCCCGCTGCTCGTTCCGCTGGTCGAAGAGGGCTGGATCGACCACCCGGTCACGGCGGATGTCCTCCGCATCTACCTCAAAGAGGCGCTCGCAGCCGCGCCCACCGTGACGACCCTCCTGCTCGGCTGCACGCACTATCCGCTGATCGAACCGCTCGTCCGCCGCACCCTCGCCGAGCTGGGCCATCCGCTGCGCATCGTCGACTCCGCCACCGCGACCGCGCAAGCCGCGTCGCTGGTGCTACCCGCCACGGCGAGCACGGAGGCGCCGACCTGCGAGTTCTACGCGACCGATTCGGTCGAGAAGTTCCAGCGGCTGGGAAGCCAGTTCCTCGGCCAGACCCTGCCAAAGGTGGAACTGATCGACCTGGGCGGCTAGACTGAAAGAGACAAAAACGGAAGCAGATTCCCTGCGGAAATGACAGACAAGAAAGACTGAATCCTATGCCTTATCTTCTTAAGACCGAACCCAACAAGTACAGCTACGACGACCTGCTCCGCGACGGCGAAACCGTATGGGACGGCATCGCCAACAACCAGGCGCTGCTCTACCTGCGCGGCATGAAGAAGGGCGAAAAGCTCGTCATCTACCACTCGAACATCGGCAAGGCCGCCATCGGCACGGCGAAGGTCGTCAGCGTAGACGCCAGCGACCCGAAGAACCCCAAGGTTGTCATCGCCCCCGTAAAGCGCCTGAAGACCGAAAAGCCCCTCGACGCCATCCGCTCCGCCGCAGTCTTCACGGACTCCATCATGTTCCGCCAGTTCCGCCTCTCGGTCGTGCCGATCACGGACGAGCAGTACGACTGGCTGGTCGCGTAACCCACTTCGAAAGCCCGTCATCTCAACCGAAGCGCAGCGAAGTGGAGAGACCCTTGCATTGGCTTTCGAGGGGCCCCGTAACTTCAAGGGAGTATTGCGGATTCTATTCACTCCGCCGTAAGCGCTCCTGCTCGAGATACACCCGCACCTCATCGGTCAGCGCCAGATCAAGCGCAGGTCCGAACACCTTCGATTTCAGCCATTCCAACGCACTTCTACTCGGTACAGGCGTCAGTTTGAAGTAACGCTGGTTCTGTAACTCCACCGGCCAGATCACACGAGATTGCCATTCCGTCGACGATGTCAGAGCAAGTGAGAGCTCTGTTCCCCAGCTCTTACTCAGGTCACGAAGCAGGGGCTCAAAATTGCTGCTGAGAACCGTCCTGTAGCTCATTTCGGCTTCAAGGCTATGAATCACCAGGAAATAGTCATCCACCGCAAAAGGCCCCGCATCCGTAGTGTATTCGGCGATGAGAACAATCGAATCCGGAGGTGGTGGCCATGGCAGCTCGTCCCCCCGATAGGCGACGAGCGAATTGGCGACCATCTCCGCTCCAGACTTCGCAGTAAGGCTCATTGCCCCAAAGCATACCCCGTAAGCCCGCCAACTGCTATCCTTGGCTTGCAGTTTTCGAAGGAGTTCCAAGCAAAATGATCGATCTCAAGGGCAAAGTCGCCGTCGTCTTCGGCCTCGCCAACAAGCGCAGCATCGCCTGGGCCATCTGCCAGAAGCTCTCCGAAGCCGGCGCCACCCTCGCCATCTGCTACCAGTCCGAGCGCCTGCAGCGCGACGCCGAAACCCTCGCCGCCGAGCTTCCCTCCGCGAAGACCTACCGCTGCGACGTCTCCTCCGACGAGGAGATCGACGCCGTCTTCGCCCAGATCGCCGCCGACTTCCCGGTCATCTACACCGTCGTCCACGCCGTGGCCTTCGCGCCGGCCGACGCCATCAAGAACGACTTCCTGCTCACCAAACGCGACGACTTCCGCATCGCCATGGACGTCAGCGTCTACTCGCTGATCGCCGTCGCGCGCGCCGCGGCCCCGCTGATGACCGAGGGCGGCTCCATCCTCACCCTCACCTACTTCGGCTCGGACAAGGTCTTCCCGAACTACAACGTCATGGGCGTGGCGAAGGCCGGGCTTGAATCCTCGGTCCGGTATCTCGCCGCCTCGCTCGGCCCGAAGAACATCCGCGTCAACGCCATCTCCGCCGGGCCGATCAAGACGCTGGCCGCGCGCGGCATCGGCGACTTCTCGAAGATCCTGAACGCGGTCGAAGAGCGCAGCCCGCTGCACCGCAACGTCGAGGCCATCGAGGTCGGCAAGACCGCGCTCTTCCTCTCCAGCGACCTCGCCAGCGGCATCACCGGCGAAGTGACCTTCGTCGACTGCGGATACAACATCACCGGCCTGTAACCCTCTTTTT
This sequence comes from Granulicella rosea, assembly GCF_900188085.1. Taxonomy (GTDB): domain Bacteria; phylum Acidobacteriota; class Terriglobia; order Terriglobales; family Acidobacteriaceae; genus Edaphobacter; species Edaphobacter rosea. The sequence continues at coordinate 92,034 of NZ_FZOU01000003.1, read as the reverse complement.
GTTTGTCATCCTTCGCAAAGCGGAGGATCTGCTGTTGTCTTTTGTTTCAAGGAGCCCCATGTCCCTCAGTGCCCTGCTCCTCCCCGAACTCGAATCCGAACTCGCCAAGACCCGCAAGGTCCTGGCCAACGTCCCGGACGGCAAGAACGACTACAAACCGCACGAGAAGTCCATGCTGCTGAACCGCCTCGCCGGACACACGGCGGAGCTGGTCGGCTTCACCTCGCTCATCCTCACCACGCCCGGCATCGACATGGGCACGCCGCAGGATCCACGCAAGATCATCCGCATGACGACAAAGGATGAGCTGCTGGCCGAGTACGACGAGATGGCCGCCAAAGCCGTCGCCGCTCTCAAAGCCACCACCGACGAGGCCTTCGCCGAACACTGGTTCCTGAGCAAGCAAGGCACGCCCGTCTTCAACGGCACGCGCTACACGGCGTACCGCCAGATGAACCAGAACCACATGATCCACCACCGCGCCCAGCTTGGCGTCTACCTGCGACTGCTGGACATTCCCGTTCCCGCCACCTTCGGCCCCACCGCCGACGAGAAGTAATCAGGTTGCCCAGCGATCGCCGGGGACTTTGCCCTCGCGATCACTGGGCGCCCCCGCTACACCCCGGCCTTCTCGCTCAGCTCCGCCCACCGTGCGTAGAGAGCATCGGCAGCCTCCTGAGCATCGTCCATCTCCTTCAGCGCGGCGGTCAGCTTCACCGGATCGGTCGCGACGGCATTGTCGTCCAGCGCCTCGCGCGCGGCCTGCAGGCGATTCTCCGCCTCGTCGACCTTCGCCTCGATCCCCGCGAACTCCCGCGCATCGAGGTACGAGAGCTTCTTCTTGCCGCCCGAAGCAGGCTCAGCCGCGGCAGGATTGACCGCCACCCCCGCGCCGCCCGGGACGATCGACTCCTCCACCTTTTCGCCGCGCCACTGCTCCCACTGAGTGTAGTCCGCAAAGCGTTGCGTGCCGCCCTTGCCGTCCAGGCCGAGCACAATCGTCGAGACGCGATCGAGCATGTAGCGATCGTGCGTGACGAGAACCAGCGCGCCGGTGTATTCGAGCAGGCTCTCTTCCAGAATCTCGAGCGTCTGAATGTCGAGGTCGTTCGTCGGCTCGTCCAGCAGCAGCAGGTCGGCCGGTTCGAGCATCAGTTTGGCGATCAGCACGCGAGCGCGCTCGCCTCCGCTCAGCCGTTCGACCGGCTGATTGAGCTGCTCGCTCGTAAAGAGAAACTTCGTCGCGTAGCTGGCCACGTGGACGACCCGTCCCTGGTAGACGACCGAGTCCGAATCCGGCGCGAGCGCACGCCGCAGCGTCAGCCCCTCGTCCAGCTCGCGGGTCTGCGAGAAGTAGACGATCTTCAACATCGCCGCCTTCTTGATCGTGCCCGCGCTCGGCTCCAGTTCGCCCGTCAGCAGGCGCAGCAGCGTCGTCTTGCCCGAGCCGTTCGGCCCGACCAGGCCGACGCGCATGCCCGAGGTGATGAGGAAGTCCAGATTCTCGACGATCTTGCGCTGGTTCGCGCCCTCGCCCAGCGTCACGCTGACGCCTTCGAACTCCACCAGCCGCTTGGTCTGGCGCTCGGTGGCTGAAAAATCGATCCCGGCGGAGTTGACCTGCGTGCGCGAGTTCACATCCTTCAACTGGCCGATCAGCTCCTGCGCGCTGTCGATGCGGGCCTTGGACTTAGTCGTCCGGGCCTTGGGGCCGCGGCGCAGCCACTCGGTCTCGATCTTCACGCGATTCTTCAGCGCGTCCTGCAGGCGCGACTGCGCGTCGAGGTACTGCTCCTTGCCTTCGAGAAACTTGTTGTACGAACCCTTCACCCGCAGCAGGCCGTCGGCGTAGACCCGGTTCAGCTCCACCATTTCGGTCGCGACGTTTTCGAGGAAGTACCGGTCGTGGCTGACCATCACGCAGGCGAACTCGGCTTGGCTCAGCGTCTCTTCCAGCCACGCGATGCCGGCCAGGTCGAGATGGTTCGTCGGTTCGTCGAGCATCAGCACATCCGGCCCGCGCACGATGGCCTCGGCAATCGCCAGCCGCTTGCGCCAGCCGCCCGAGAGACGGCAGGCCTCGGCCGCCATGTCGGGGAAGCCCGTCCGCCCGCTGGTCTCGCGCAGGCGCCCTTCGCGTTCGCCCTCCGGCACGCCGGCCCGGACAAGCGCCTTTTCGAGCACGTCGCGAATCGTCAGCCCCGCGGCAAAGGTCGACTCCTGCTGCACATAACCGACGCGTGCGCGCTTGCGCGTGGCGACATCGCCCTCGTCGGCGTCTTCTTCTCCGGCAAGAACCTTCATCAGCGTGGACTTACCCGCGCCGTTCGGCCCAATCAGGCCGATCCGGTCGCCATCGGAGACGGTAAACGAGATATCGCGAAACAGGGGCGTCGCGCCAAAGGCCTTGGTGATGCCCTGCGCGTTGAGGATTGGTGGCATTTCTCCAGTCTACCCTGCCCGGCTTACTGAACGAGAATGTCCTTGCTCACCGTGCCGGAGGTTCCAAGCAGATGCATCGTCAACGGCAGCCCGCCGACCACCGGCGCGATCTTGCGCCCGGCGATCTCCATGTCCTTCCACAGGTCGGGATTCTGCACCGTCGCGTCCTTGAAGTAGTAGGTCACCACCGTGCCGTGCTCGTCCTTCGTCAGCAACGGTCTCGACCCCTGCCCATTCATATAGCCCGCCGCGACCAGCGCGTCGCCCATCGCCTTGGCCTCGGCCGCCGTCGCCATCCCGGCATACCCGACGCTGTCGCTTGCGTTGATCATCACGGCGCCGGCGTCGATCTCGACCTCGCCCCGCCGCTCACCTTTCTTGTTGTCGAGCTCGATGTCGAGCGGCGGCCCGCCGGCGGCCGAGGCCAGCACCGGCCCGATCTCACGCAGATACAGCAGGAACGACGGGCTCTTCCACGGCAGCGGCTTGCCGTTCGCGCCCGATTGCGTCTCGTCACCCTTCAGCGAGAGCGATATCGTCGTCTTGCCTTCCTCCTTGCTCAACAGCAACGTCACATTGGGACTCGCAAAGACCCTGGTCAACACCAGCGCCTTCGCCAGCGACTCGGCGTCCGCCTTCGTGGCGTCGCCGCTATAGATGACGCGATCGTTCTGACCCACCGTGACCGTGGCGCCGTCCGCCACGCCCATAAGCTCCTCCGCCTGGGTGCTGGTGACCCTCGGGGCCTTCGTCACCGCGCCGGCCAGCGCAAGGGCGATGGCCGCGACCGCTGCCAGCAGCCGCATCGGCTCCTCCGGCCCGGCCCAGGCCAGCAGGCACCCGACGACGAAGCCGACGATCAGTCCGCCGACGTGCGCCGTCAGGTCCGTCTTCACGCTCGCGACGCCATAGATCAGGTTGTAGGCCAGAAAGATGCCCGCCGACTTCGCAATCGCCCACGCCCGCTCCGTCGCGATCACGTTGCGCCGCACCAGCAGAAAGCCCAGCACGCCGCCGTACACGCCGAAGATCGCGCCTGAGGCGCCCGCCGCCACCGTCAGCGGATGGATGTACAACCCGGCAAGATTGCCGCCGACCCCAGCCGCCAGATACAGCAGAAGATACCGCGCACGGCCGTAGAGCTTCTCCGCAAACGGCCCCACCTGCCACAGCACGTACATATTCATGCCGATGTGGATGATGCCGAAGTGCAGGTAGCAGGCCGTCAACAGCCGCCACCACTGGCCCGAAGCCGTCAGAGGCCCGAAGTTCGCGCCCCACGGCAGCACCTGCTCCGCCGTCGGATCGACAAAGCCGACGCCGCGAGCCACCATGACGAAGAAGACCGCCACGTTGAGCGCAATCGTCGCGTAGGTGACAACGGGAGTGAAGACCGCGACCGGCTCCACGCTGGGTGTTTCGTAGTAGGCCGGACCATCTGGTTGACTCATATAACTCTGTGCATCGGGCATAGCGCCACCTGAACCTTAAAACTTTCGTCGACGTAGACTTACGCGTTGAGCTGTCGGCTTTCCTCGACTGCCGGTCTACATACCAATTCGGTATTGGATACCAATTCAGTATTGGGTCCAAAAGGCATCATGACTGCTTAACCTGGCCTTCGCCGTCCTCGTACGATCCCACCGTCTAGGTACGCGCAGGACCTGTCGCAGTACGAGGTATAGGAGCACCCCGCAATACACCATATCAATCGCGAGCGCGACGGGCGGAACGTACAGGAAATCCCAATGGTTGGGATGGCCCGGAAACCATAGCCCAGGGTAGTACCCAGGACTGATCAGACAGCGTAACCAAATCGGCACGGAATTTTCCGCCCAGATGAAAAGAAAGATTGCTCCAGGCGGGCAGAGAAACGCTGCTCCAGCGGCCGCGAAGATGGGATGCAGCTTTCTCATCGTGCCTCCACCTTCAGGCCAAGCCCAATCAGTTCCAATGTCATCCACGTCAGACACATTACGGCCAGCAGGCCGCACTTGTGCTGAAACGGATTGACCCACGTCGAAGGCCGCGAGATCGTCACGTAAAAATGCCGCTCGACGATGCAGATCACCGTCGCGACAAAAGCCGCGCAGACCGCGATGAAGGATCGGAAAAGCGCTGTCATACGAACTCCTGAAGACGACACAACCCTAATCCAGGTCGAAATCCCTGAGCGGCTTGCCCGTCATCGGCGTCTCTTTCGCCTTCTTCACCGCATCGGCGAACTTCTTCGACAGCAGCTCCTGCGAGTTCTTCTGCGCGTTCACACTCTGGGCAAACAGCGAGTCGCGCCGCTGGTCGGCCTCGCGCAGCGCCTTCGCGGCCTCGCCGAAGTCCTCGAACATCTTCTTCTTCGGCGCGGACTTGTGCGCCACGATTGACCGCGTCACCGGGTCGATCGTCAGCATCCCCCCGCAATCCGGACACATCACCTCAAACGTCTCGTCGCTCAGACCCATGGCAAAATCACTCCGCACTCATTCTAGATCGAAAACCATTTGCAACCCTTGCACCCGCCGATGTACTCTCATGGACAGAATGAACGCACGTCTCCACCTCGCCGACGCCTCCTTTAGCTGCTTTAGCTACTGGCGGAGCGCGGCTCCGGCTGGAAATGTGTCTGTCTCCTGATCCACGAGAACATTCACCCCATCCACCCGAGCCGCGACCCACAAGGTCGCGGCTTTTGCTTTGCGCCGAATCCAGAACCGCGTTGTAACCTTGAACGGAGACGCAACATGACCGCCACGCAAACCGACATCCAGACCCAGCCCGAACTCCAGACGAACCCCGCCATCCCGCCCACCATCCGTCGCATCGTCCTCACGGGCTTCATGGGCTCGGGCAAATCGACCGTCGGCGCCTTGCTGGCCGAGCGGCTGGGCTGGGAGTTTCTCGATCTCGACGCGCACATCGAGGCGCGCTCCGGCTCCTCCGTCCGCGATCTCTTCGCCAATCACGGCGAGCCGCACTTCCGGCTGCTGGAGTCCTCCGCACTCGCCAACGCGCTCGGCCGCAGGAACGTCGTCCTGTCCCTTGGCGGCGGCGCTCCGGAGCAGTTGACCAACCGCCTGCTGATCGAGCAGACGCCCGGCACTCACACCATCTTCCTCGACGCGCCGTTCCCCGTCCTCTTCGACCGATGCGTCCTGCAGGCCATCGCGCGCCCCGTGCTGGCCGACCCCGCCATCGCCGAGGCGCGCTTCCACCAGCGTCAGCCGCACTACCGGCGGCTCGCGCGACTCATCGTCGACACCGCCGCGCTTTCCCCGCGCGAGACGGTCGACCTCCTCGTACACTCATTGCAGACTCGCAAATAGTCTTTGGCGCGGCGGATTTTTCTGCATCCAACGGAGAAAGCCCCTTGCAGGAGAACGACTTGACCACGCCGAACGAAGCCGAAAACGCAACCCGGAGCCCCGAAACCGACCTCAAGGTCAGGGAGCAGGCCACGCGGGCCAACATCGTCTTCTTCTTTACCGTCATCCTGCTGCTCTTTCTCGCCTGGCATCTGACCAAAGAGCTGGAGATGCTCTACGTCAGCGCGCTCTTTGCCGTCGTGCTGATGCCCATCGTGGACAAGATCCGGCATCTGCACTTCGGCCGCCGGCAGCTTCCGCGCGCGGCCGCCATCGTCATCCTGATCGTCGGCGTGCTCGCCGCCCTGACGCTCTTCTTCACCATCGGTCTGCCGCCGGTCATGCGCGATCTGCACGAGTTCATGACCGAGCTGCCGAAGCGCATCCCCACCGCCGTCGGCAAGCTGAAGAAGCTGCCCATCGCGAACCAGATCGGCGTCGACACCATCGCCGCCAAGGCCGAAAACGCCGCCGCCGCGGTCGGCTCGTACGTCTTTTCATCGCTGCCCAACTGGCTCTCGCACGTCTTCGACATCCTCACCTGCGCCTTCCTCTGTATCTACTTCATGCTCGAAGGCGAGCACGCCTATGCTTTCTTTCTCTCGCTCTTCGGTCGCGAAAGCCGCATCCGGCTGGACCTGACGCTGAAGAAGGCCGAGGTAAAGATGAGCAAGTGGCTGATCGGCCAGGGTCTGCTCATGCTGACGCTCGGCGTCTGCAGCCTGACCGTCTTCGGCCTGCTGCATGTACGCTACTTCATCCTGCTGGGCGCGCTGATGGGTCTGCTGAACATCATCCCCATCGCCGGCGGCGTGATTACGATTATTCTCGCGGCGGGCGTCGCGGCGCTCGATAGCTGGACCAAGATGGCCGGCGTGCTGATCTTCTACGGCATCTATGTGAACCTCGAAAACGCGGTGCTGACGCCGCGAATCATGCGCTCGTCGGTCAACCTGATGGGTCTGACCGTGCTGGTCTCGCTGCTCATCGGCACCGCGCTGGCCGGCATCGTCGGCGCGCTCGTAGCCGTACCCACCGCCGCGCTCATCACCGTGCTGCTGGACGAATACGCCGTACGCAAGTAAAAATACCCAGCATGAACGTCGCCGACTTTCGCCGCATTGCGCTCAGCCTCGAAGGCGTGGAGGAGAGTTCGCACATGGGTTCGCCCGACTTTCGGGTCGGCGGCAGAATCTTCGCCACGCTCGCCATGCAGGCGCAGGGTTACGGCAACCTGATGCTCTCGCCCGAACAGCAGGCGGCGTTTCTCGCCGACCAGCCGAAGCTCTTCCTGCCCGTTCATGGCGGCTGGGGACGCATGGGCGCGACCCATATCCGGCTGGCCCAGGCAAACGAAGACCAGCTCGCCGGCGCTCTCCACACCGCATGGAATCGCCGCATCCAGTTGAACGGCAAGACGAAGTCTAAGCCTGCGAAGAGGGCCGCAAAGCGCGCGCGCTGAACGAAAACGCGTGACCGTTTATCCTACCCACATGGCCGATCTCGCCTTCGCCCAATCCGAGCGCCGCAGCTACGCCGGCCCGCTGATCCTCGCGCTGGCCGCCATCGTCGGCGCGCTGGTCATCGCGCGTCACTTCTTCGCCGCCACCTCCATCAAAGCGGAGCACCTTCACACCGACATCCTGGCGACGAAGACCGAGTTCAAGTCCGACTCGAACGTCGCCGTCCTCGGCGTGGACCACACGCAGTCGATGCTCTATGTGCTCACGCGCGCCCGCGTGAGCGACAACCTGCACATGCCGATCTTCCTCGACAGCTTCCACGCCACGATCGTCGAACAGGACGGCTCCGAGATCACCGCGAAGGGTCTCGACAAGAAAGAGATCGCAGCCGTCCAGCTCACCTTTCCCGCGCTCAAGCCGCTCATCACCCCGGCGCTCGAGCGCGAGCTCACCATCGAACCCGGCCACAACGCCGAAGGCATGATCCTGCTGCCCTTCCCTATCTCTCAGGCCGTCTGGGACACGCGCAAGTCCGCCACCGTGCGGATCGACTTCTACCACCAGCCGCCGTTCTTCTACGACATCCCCCCTGACGCTACGAAAAACGACGCAACCCCAAAGGCCGCACCCCAAAAATGACAAGACGCCGCTGGATCGCCGACAACTGGAGCCCCACCACCGCCACCCTCACCGGCGAGCAGGCCAACCACCTCGCACGCGTACTCCGCGCCCAGACAGGGCAGATCTTCGACGTCGTCGCGGGCGGATTCCTGCACCGGGCCGAGATCGTCTCCGTCTCACCCGAGGCAGTCGAGTTCGCGTTGCACGAGGAGCTCGAGGCCGAAGCCGCGCTGCCTCTGCACCTCTACCTCGCCGTCTTCAAGTTCGACCACTTCGAGTGGGCGATCGAAAAGTCCACCGAACTGGGCGTCGGCCGCATCACGCCGATTCTCGCGCGCCGCACGGAAAAGCACCTCGCACAGGCCGCCGTAAAACGGGTGGAACGCTGGCGAAAGATCGCGCACGAGGCCGCGCAGCAGTCCCGCCGGACCGACGTCCCCGCCATCGCCGACCCGCTTGCCCTGAAGCTCGCGCTCACCCAGGAGTCCAGCCCCACCCGCATCCTGTTGAGCGAGACCGAGCAGGAGACCACCATCACCTACGCGCTCGACCGCGCCAAGTCGCTGCGCGATCCAGGCCAGGAGTCCGAGACGTGGGTTCCAACAGACGACTCCATCGCCCTCGCCATCGGCCCCGAAGGAGGCTGGACGCCCGAAGAGATGGCCCTCTTCGCCGAGCACAAGTGGCAGCACGTCACGCTCGGGCCACGCATCCTGCGCGCCGAAACCGCGGCCATCGCAGCCATCGCCATCGCGGGAACTCACTTTGCTTAGGGCATGATCGGAAGCTGTAAGCTGAACAGCCTTGAGCTTACAGCTCCCGAAAAAACCTCTAGCTGAACATGTCCTTGACCTTCGAGAAGATGCTGCGCGACTGCGGCTCGTTCTCGACCGTCATCGTCTCCTCAAGCTGCTTCATCAGATCGCGCTGCGTCTTGGTCAGCTTGGTCGGCGTCGCCACCCGGATCTCGACGATCAGGTCACCCTTGCCATGCTCGTTCAGGTGCGGAACGCCCTTGCCGCGCAGCTTGAACTCGCGTCCGCTCTGCGTGCCTTCGGGCACCTTGATCGTCTCCGGCCCGTGCAGCGTCTCGATCTTTACCTCGGTGCCGAGCGTCGCCTGCGGGAATGAGATCGGCATCACGCAGTGCAGATCGTCGCCATCGCGCTCGAAGAACGAGTGCGGCTTTACGTTCAACACGACGTACAGATCGCCCGCCGGTCCGCCAAACTTGCCCGATTCGCCCTCGCCCTGATAGCGGATGCGCGTATCCTGCTCCACGCCGCCGGGAATCTTGACCAGGATGCTGTGCTCCTTCTGCACCGTCGTCTGCCCCGAGCAGGTCTTGCACGGATCGGTGATGATCGTGCCCGTCCCGTTGCACTGCGTGCAGGTGCGCGCGACCGAGAAGAAGCCCTGCTGGAAACGCATCTGCCCCGCGCCCTTGCACTGCGGGCAGGTGGTCGGCTGCTTGCCCTTGGCCGCGCCCGTTCCGCGGCAGTCGGTGCAGGTTTCGGCCCGGCGGATGTTGATCTCGCGCTCCTTGCCGAAGACCGCTTCCTCGAACTCGATCGTCAGGTCGTAACGCAGGTCGCGCCCACGCTGCACGCGCGAGCCCTGCCGCTGCCCGCCCATGTTGAACATCTCGCCAAAGAGATCGCCGAAGATGTCGCCCAGATCCTGGGCGTTGCCGCCGAAGCCGCCGCCCTGGAACGGATTTCCGCCGCCCGAACTCGACCCATTGAACGCCGCATGACCGTAACGGTCGTATGCCGCGCGCTTTTCCGGGTCCGAAAGCACCTGGTAGGCCTCGCTGCAGGCCTTGAACTTCTCCTCCGCCTCCGGATTGTCCGGGTTGCGGTCGGGATGGTACTGCATCGCGAGCTTGCGATAGGCAGTCTTCAACTCCTGATCGCTCGCGGTCTTCGAAACCATCAATAGCTCGTAGTAGTCGATCTTCACGTTGGCCGTCGCACTCATCTCTTCAAATTCTCTCTAGCGGTGTCGCTTTTCTTGTTTTCATTCCCGAAGGGAATCTGCTCTCTCGTCCTAGTCCGAAACCTGCGAAGGATTCGACGCAATCTTCACCATCGCCGGACGCAGCAGCTTCTCGCGCAGCTTGTATCCGCGACGAATCTCCTCCAATACCTGATGATCGGGAAACTCCAAAGTCTCAACACTTCCCAGCGCCTCGTGGACGCGCGGGTCGAACTGCGCGCCGACGGTCTCGACCGGGACGACGTTCAGCGATGCAAGCGCTCCTTCCATCTGCTTGAGAATCAGTTCGACGCCAGCACGCAACTGGTCCGCCGAACCCTGCGCCTTCAGCGCAAGCTGGAAGTTGTCCATCACGCCCAGGAACGGTTCGATCGCGCCGCCAACCGCGTACTCCCGCGCATCCTGACGCTCCTTCTCCGCGCGCTTGCGTGCATTGTCGAACTCCGCCTGCAGCCGCGCCAGACGGTCGAACAACTGGTCCCGCTCCGTCTTCAACTGCGCCAGCTCGGCCTCGAGCGGGTTCACCTGGGTCTCTTCCACTGCCGCCTCCACTGCTTCCGGCTCGTACACTCCGGTCGTCTCTTCCGCCATCTCTTCCTCGCTTCTTTCCGTTACTGTCTCGTTACTATTGTTGCCCATTCCGGCCCAACGCGCGACCCGGTTCCACGTTTTCGACTCAGCCATTCCCGCCTCAGTCCTTATTCCCTTACGTCCAGCATCCGGTCGAAGACCTGCGCGATGTAGCCCACCGCATGCATCGTCCGTTCGTACTGCATCCGCTTCGGCCCAATCACCCCGACCATGCCGCGACTCTCGCCGCCCATCCGCGCCGGCGCCGCAATCAGCACCAGTCCGGCCATCTCCGGCGCGTGCTCGTCCAAGTCGAAGACCACGCGCACACTCTCCTGCCGCGCATCGATATACGCGTTCAGCAGATCGACCAGTCGCTGCTTGGCTTCGAGCGCGCTGAGCATCTCGCGCAGCCGCTCCCGGTCGTCGGACGTCACCATCGGGTGGCTGCCGATCAGGTTCGCCACGCCCTCGACGAAGACCGCCCTCGACGGCAGATCGGGCACGGCTTTGGTCCATAGCTGCTGCACGGAGTTCAAGATACGCTGATACTCGCTGCGTTCCCGCTCGACCCGCAGAGCAATCTCCGCACGCACCCGCTCCATGCTCCAACCGCGAAAATTCTCGTTCAGGAAGTTTGCCGCCGTCTCCAGTTCCACCAGCGTCAGGTCGCGGTCGAGCGCCAGCACCCGGTCGCGCACCATGCCGCCGCGCGTCACAACCACCGCCAGCACACGCGCCGCCGCCAGCCGCGAAAAATGCACATGCTCCAGAAGGTCGCCATCCGGCGCGGAGGCGATCGCCACGCCGACGCCGCTCGAAAGCGTCGCCAGCACATGCGACGTGCGCTCCAGCACCGCTTGCGTGCCGCTCACGTCGAGGAAGCGCGAATCGATACGCGCGTTCATCTCTCGCTGCGAACGCCCGTTCGCCACTTTGACGCCGAGCCGCTCCACATACATGCGAAACGCCCGCGCCGTGGGAATGCGGCCGGCCGAGGTATGCGGCTGTTCAAGCAGGCCGTAGTCCGACAGCACAGCCATCTCGTTCCGAATCGTCGCCGGACTCATCCCCGGCCCTTCGTGCTGCAATCCCTGCAGCCGCGCGATGGCGCCCGAGCCGACCGGTTCGCCGGTCTCGATATAGCTCTCGACAATGGCCGTCAGAATCGCTCTCTGCCGCGCCGTGCAACGCTCCGCATCAGCCATCGTCCCCTCCCTGATTATGGTCCCGGGAATAGTCTACGACAGACGTCAAGTCGAACGCCAGAAATGTGAGTGCAAGACACGCAGGTTCCGATTTGCAACACCACAAATGCTGTCATCCTGAGCGTAGCGAAGGACCTGCGTCTCTTCCACCGCAGCGATGGCGCCCCGGGCAAAACGCGGATCCTTCACTTCGTTCAGGATGACAACTGTGTCTACCTAGCTGATCTCCAGCACGTCCTCCACACCCTCTTCCAGCTCGATCGCCCGTGCCGCGATCTTGCGGGCGATGTCGTAGAAGGGCTTGCGCAGCTCCGAGTCCGGCCCGGCCAGCGTTACGGGCATGCCGCGATCGCCGCCGGCACGAATCGCCGGGTCCAGGTCAACCGAGCCCAGGAACTCCAGCCCAAACTGCCGCGCTGTCGCCTCCGTGCCGCCCGCGCCGAAGACGTCCAGCACCGTGCCGTCGGGCAGCGTCATCTGCGACATGTTTTCTACCATGCCGATGACCTCCACCTTTACCTGGTGGAACATCTCGAGCGCCTTGCGCGCGTCCTGCAGAGCGACGCTGGAGCCAGTCGAAACGACCACGGCCCCGGTCAGCGGGACGGTCTGCACCAGAGAGATGACGACGTCGCCGGTTCCCGGCGGCAGATCGATGATGAGGAAGTCGAGCTCGCCCCACTCCACCTGCTGGAGAAACTGGCGGATGATCTGGTGCAGCATCGGCCCGCGCATCACCATCGGCTTGTCGCCGGGCGAGATCAGACCCACCGAGATGAACTTGACCCCATGCGACAGAATCGGCTCGATGCGGTTCTCGCCCACAATGTTCGGCTGGCGCGTCACGCCCAGCATCATCGGCACGTTCGGGCCGTAGATGTCCGCGTCGATCAGCCCGACCTTATACCCCAGCTTACCCAGCGAAATCGCCAGATTCACCGCGATGGTCGTCTTGCCAACGCCACCCTTGCCCGAACCCACCGCTACAACATGCGCTACACCTGGCAGCGGCTGAGGCCCCTGCGGCATTCCCTGTCCTGAAGCTGCCATATTCGTTCTTCCTTCTTCTATTTCAAATATTGCGTTGCCGATTCAGCAGCCTGTGCGTAGTGAATGATCCACTTCAGAGCCTGCGCCAGAAAGATTCCCATGAGGCCGATGGACGACAGCGTAGACCGTGCAAAATTCCTCTCAATCTCGGCACGCTTCTCGCGCTTCCATATCTCAACGCCGAGCATGAGGGGAATGCCGACGAGGAACATCAGGCCAATTTTGTCAGACGTCTCCGGAACATGCCTACAAGCCTTCCAGAGCATAAAGACAGGCAGAAGGATTCCGACGATGAAGATGCCTTTCGACCAGCGCAGATCGTACTCCTGCAACCACCTCGATTGCTTCGGAGCGGCCATCGAATCCAAACTTGCACCTTCCATCACAGCCTCCTCGTTGCAGCATCGGCAAAGCCAACGAAAGCGTACCTCAGCGGCTAAAGCCGCGTTGCAGCCGTTACGTTTGCGGCACGGCTCAAGCCGTGCCCTTAAGCAACATCGCAACCTCCGCATCAGCGGTCATTCTCACCCACCTCAAAATTCCTATTCCCTGCTTCTACACATACCAATCCGGCGCAAGGCTAGCCCGCAGCTCCTTCTTGCGCTTCACCTCGACCGAGTTCAACTCCCGCCGCTTGCCCGCATCCTCGAACCGGCGCTTCTGGTGCTCGGTCTCCGGCACAAGCTGCGGAACCTCGACCGATTTGCCGGTCATATCCACGGCGACGTAGGTCAGGTAGGCCGAGGCTACGTGGCGATACTGGCCCGAGAGAATATCCTCTACCATCGCCTTCACCCCCACCTCCATCGAGGTGCGGAAGGCGCGGTTGACGCTCGCGCGCAGGATCAGCAGCTCGCCCACCCGCACCGGGCCGACGAAGTCCAGGTGATCCATGCTGGCCGTCACGGTGTACGCCCGCGCATGACGCCCGGCCGCGACCGCGCCCACCAGGTCGATGAACTGCATCAGCTTGCCGCCAAAGAGATTGCCCAGAGGATTCGCATCGGCCGGAAAGATGATCTCGTTCCGCTCCGCCTGCGACTCGCTCACTGCCCGGATGTTCCTGTCGTCGCTCATCCCTACCAGTCTAACCCGCCTCCGAAGAAGGCTTAACACCGATCTGCACCGAGTACACCGATCTTAAAAATAAACTGGATTGTTTTGTAAATCGGTCCAATCGGTGCGGATCGGTGTGAAGCCTTGGCGATCTACAATCGAGGGATGGACAAGCTCGCAATGCTCACCGAAATCCTCAGCATGAACCCGAACGACGCCTTCGCCCGCTACGGCCTGGCGATGGAGCATGTCTCGCAGGGCAATACCGACGCCGGACTCGCCGAGTTCGACAAGCTGATCGAGCTGAACCCGGACTACGTGCCCGCCTACCAGATGTCCGCGCAGACGATGGCCAAACTCGACCGCCCGGCCGACGCCATCGCCCGCCTGCACGCCGGCATCGCCGCCGCCAACCGCACCGGCAACCAGCACGCGCTCGCCGAGATGGACGCGCTGCGGGATGAGTTGGTCGCCGCCGACAACGCATAAATGCTGGGGTGCCCCATCCATCGCAGTATCATCGCGATGGGTGGGACGTAAGATGCTCGGACCCCGAGCAGTTTACGTCCCACCCCTTCGATGAGATCGAAAGGATGGGGCACCCAGACCTCGGTCGCATCCTTCCATGAGTCTGAACATCTATACTGCTACACATGGCGATCTCCGCATTACCAAACACCCTCGGCGGCCTCAAGAAAAGCGAATACACCCCCGAGCGAGTCTCTCGCTCCGTCAAGGATGAGCTCCGCGACAACCTGATCGTGCGTCTGCGCGAGACGGCCAAGACCAAGGAACCGCTCTTCCCCGGCATCGTCGGCTACGAAGACACGGTCATGCCGCAGATCGTCAACGCGGTGCTCTCCCGCCACAACTTCATCCTGCTCGGCCTGCGCGGACAGGCGAAGTCGCGGATTCTGCGCTCGCTGACGCACCTGCTGGACGCCCATGCGCCGTACGTCGCGGGCTCCGAGCTGCGCGACAACCCTTACGCGCCGCTAAGCAAATTTTCGAAAGACCTGATCGCCGAGCTGGGCGATGAGACGCCCATCGCTTGGATGACGCCTGCCGAACGCTACATCGAGAAGCTCGCCACACCGGACGTGACCGTGGCCGACCTGATCGGCGACGTCGACCCGATCAAGGCCGCGCGCTCCGGCCAGGAGCTGGGCTCCGAGCTGACCATGCACTACGGCCTGCTGCCCCGCGCCAACCGCGGCATCTTCGCCATCAACGAGGTGCCGGATCTCGCGGGCAAGATCCAGGTCGCGCTCTTCAACATCATGCAGGAGGGCGACGTCCAGATTAAGGGTTATCCCGTCCGGCTGGAGCTCGACGTGGCGATCGTCTTCTCGGCCAACCCCGAGGACTACACCGCCCGCGGCAAGATCGTCACGCCCTTGAAGGACCGTATCGGCTCGGAGATTCGCACGCACTATCCGGAGTCGGTCGACGAGGGCATCGCGATCACCGAGCAGGAGGCCTGGACGGCGCGCAGCTACGCCGGCGATGACCTGATCCAGAAGATCGAAATCCCGCACTACATCCGGCAGATCGTCGAAGGCATCGCCTTTACGGCGCGCGAGGATAAGAAGGTCGACAAGCGCTCGGGCGTCTCGCAGCGACTGCCCATCTCGACCATGGAGCTGGTGGTCTCGAACGCCGAACGTCGCGCCTTGATTCACGGCGAGAGCGTCGTCGTGCCGCGTGTCGGCGACATCTACGCCGCACTGCCCGGCATCACGGGCAAGATCGAGCTGGAGTATGAGGGCGAGATGCGCGGCGCGGACACGGTCGTCCGCGAGATCATCCGCCAGACCGTCGCCAGCGTCTTCGACCAGTATTTCACCGGCGTCAACACGCAGCAGATCGAGCAGTGGTTCAACCTGGGCGGCACCGTGCAGTTGAACGACGCGCAGCCCTCGGCCGCCTCGCTCGCCGAGCTGAAGCAGATCCAGGGACTCTTCGAGAAGCTGGCGCCCTTCCACATCACCGCAAAGTCACCCGCCGAAATCGCGGTTAGCGGCGCGGAGTTCCTGCTCGAAGGCATGACCGCGCACAAGCGTTTGAGCCGCGCGGAAGAGCGCGTCTTCTCCGCCGCCGAAAAGAAGAGCCGCAACGAACAGGCCAGCCAGTACGGCGAAAAGATGCGCGAACGGGAGATCGAACGCGAAGACGCCAAGAACCGGACGCGGCGGGGCTTCAACTAGCCGCTTTTTGTCATTCCCGAAGGGAATCTGCTTCTCGCCTTTGCACTTTGCACACAGCGGAGCCGGCCCATGGACGCAACGCCAACCTACTCGCCGGAGCTATACGAGCGCACTCATGGCCCGTATGGTCCCGGCGATTTCTACGTGGAAGAGCACGAATGCATCCAGTGTGGCGTGCCTGCGGCCATGGCGCCAGACCTGATACGCGCACGTCCCGAGCCTGATGGGAGCTGCTACTTTTACAAGCAACCGGAGACGCCCGGAGAGGTGGAGCAGGCGATCTTAGCGATGAAACAAAGCTGCGTCTGCGCGGTCTGCTATCGCGGCTCCGACCCGGAGACTCTCGTTCAGATCTCCGATTGGCGGAAAGACCATTCCGCGAATGTTCCACTACCTGTTCTCTCATCGTTTGTTTTGCGGATGTGGCGTCGTCTCCGCAGTCGTCGGGTATAGTAAATCTCATCGGAAACCAAATCCCCTCCCATGGAAGCCAGCACCGCTGCCTTCAGGAGATCTCTGTGCGTTCACTCCCGGCCCTGTTTCTCGCCTTCTCTGCCTTCCTGATTCCCGCCGCACATGCCCAGTATGCCGTCTATGGGACGGCCTCTCTTACCGGCTATGGCTTCAACGACGGCAACGGAAATACCGCATTCAAGAAAGACAGCGGCGGCCCCACCGGCGGCGTGTTCTACAACTTTCCCATCCAGAGCAGGCTAAGCGCCGGAATCGATGCGCGCGCCACCTACAGCCCCGGAAACAACGGCGGCACGGCGGAGCTGGTCGGGCTCCGCATCGGCTTCGTGCCGCACAAGGTCCGGCTGCGGCCCTACTTTCAGATTGGCGGCGGCGTGGTGAGCTCGTCCGAGCAGCAGACGGTCTACCACTACTCCCCGACCGGCGCCTACACCGGCTACACCCTGCAATCCACCCGCTATACCAGCGGCGCGGCGGAGATCCTCTTCGGGCTGGACGTCCGCCTCACCGATTCGTTCGACCTGCGCGCGCTCGAATGGGGCGCTGCGGCGGGAGCTTCGTCGGTCAACTCGCCCTCCGTGGCCTTCGTCAACACGGGCGTCGTCTACCACTTTCCCTCGCGCGGCCGGAAGTAGATCGGCATCCTGTTAGCCGAACATTACCCACCTAGTTCTTCGACAACACCAAAGTCGTATCGAAAGTACCAGTTGCATACATTACATTCGTCCTCATGGAGACAGCCCGCCGGCATCTCTTCGTACCTTTCCCGATCGGCGGGCTGCCCTTCACACCCACACGTGGCAGCCTGTCCGCAACCAATAGAGACCTGAGACGTCTATCAGACTCATGATCCTGGCCGCCTTCTTGCTGCTTGCCCCGAAGCCTGCGCCCAAGCCCGCGCCGCTCTCCCTCAAGACGCTGCTGGTTGCGGCGCACACGCTCGCGCTCGACGAGGGCTACCCGATCGAGAAACCCGGTTACAGCTTCGACACCATGCGCCCGCTCTCGGCCGACGACGGCTTCGACTCCATCGGGCTCTACCTGAACCGCCACCTCGTACGCATGTACTCCATCCACCGGGTCAGCGGCGATATCGTGGACTTCATGCATGGCTGCGTGGTCTTCCAGTTCGCCAATATGCAGCCGCTGCAACGGCAGATCCGCCGCAGCTCCGGCGGCCACGCCTTCACGCAGGCAGAGCTGATGAAGCAGACCGGCTGTCCGGTCCTCGGCGTCGTGAACATGCGCCATATCGACCAGTAACGCTCCCGCACCCGCTCCGCAGTAAGCTTCTTCCATTCCCGAGTTCTTCGAGGCATCCCTCATGCGCCTGTTTACCCTGACCGCCGCTCTCTTCCTCCTGCCAGCAGCCAACGCCGCTCATGCGCAGTTCGCCGTCTACGGCACATTTTCGCCGCTGCATGGCTCGAACGTCCTGACCGGGAGCCTCCTCAACCAGGCTGGCACAAGCTCCGCCTATACCGTCGCCCCGCAGTACACCAGCTTCTGGGCGTCAGGCTTCGGCGGAGGCGTCACCTACAACTTCGTCCCCGTCGGGCCGGTGAAGCTGGGCGTCGATCTGCGCGGCTCCTCCCGGCCGCGAACGGTCGGCGCCGACACCGCCATGGCGGGCCTCAAAATCGCCTTCAAAGCGCCCTTCATCCGGTTTAAACCGTATGCCGAAGTCGCCGGCGGCTACGTGGCCACCCGCACCTTCAACAACTCGAACTACATCGTCACATCCTCTTCGACGTCTACGAGCACAGTGAGCTTCAACCCCACCTACGGCAACCAGTACGCGGCGTGGGAGGTGCTGGGCGGGGTCGACTACGCCCTCGCGCCCTTCGTCGACCTGCGCCTGATCGAGGTTGGCGGCGGCAATGGATACAGCGTCGGCAACCCCAGCTCGAGCGGCAGCCTACTCTCCAGCAGCAGCAACCGAATCGGCGTCTTCACCCTCAATACGGGTGTGGTGGTGCATTTCTAAGATCCGGTTCCGTCGCCGATAAGAACATGCATTTTATTTATATAAAATGAATTTTCCATCGCAACAGCTTATGGTTGAACCCATGAGCCAAACGACCGCAGCAGCCCCAAACAAGACCCAGGCCGTCTTCGACGCCACCGCCTCCACGTACGACAACGACCGCGCGCGACTGATTCCGGGCTGCGATGCGTTCTACCGCTGGGCGCTCGAACTGATTCCGGTGCGCGCGAAGACCATCGTCGACCTCGGCGCGGGCTCCGGCCTGTTGACGCGTCTGCTCCGCGACCGCTTCCCCACGGCGCACATTCATGTGATCGACTTCTCGGCGCCGATGCTCGACAAGGCGCGCGAACGCATGGCGGGAGACGCAAACATCACCTTCCACCAGGTGGACTACAGCGCTACCCCGCTTCCCGAAGGCCTCTGCGCCGTGGCCTCGTCGCTGTCGATCCACCACCTCGACGACGCCGGCAAGCGCGCGCTCTTCAGTCGCATCCACGCGGCATTGAAGCCGCGCGGCGTCTTCGTCAATGCGGACCAGATCTCCGGGCCGACGCCGGAGCTCGAAGAGCGGTACAAAGCCTTGTGGCTGAAGCAGGTGCGCGAGCTGGGCGCGACCGAGCCGCAGATCGAAGCATCCCTTTTCCGTCAGCAGGAGGACCGCTGCGCGCCGGTCCAAACGCAGCTCGACTGGATGCGCGAGGCGGGATTCGCCGACGCCAACTGCTGGTATAAGGACAACCGCTTCGCCGTGATGGCGGGCACGCGGTAGCCTTTGCATCGCTTCGGCCGCCCGAGCGTCTAAACTGATACCTATGAAGCGGATTCGGTATACCAAGTTCACCGGCGACCTGGCCAGCTCCTTCGGGCTCGAAGACCTCATGCAGGCGCTGTCGGACTTTTTGCTCGACTCCGGCTTCCAGGACCCGCTCTCGCGCTTTCAGGACTTCGACGGCGAGCAGACGATGGAGAACCTGCGCGAGGCCATCCGGCAGGCGCTCGAAAGCGGCGAACTGCTCGACGACGAGGCGCAAGAGAAGTTCGATGAGCTCGACGAGGAGCAGGTCGAAGAGCTCGTCGACCAGATCATCCAGAAGATGCAGGAGCAGAACTTCATCAACGCCGAGGAGCCCGGCGCGGGTCAGGGCGAGGCAGGCGACGGCGACGGTCAGGCCAAGTTCGAGGTCACCGACAAGGGCATGGACTTCCTCGGCTACAAGGCGCTGCGCGAGCTGCTTGGGCCGCTTGGGCGCTCGTCGCTCGGCAAGCACGATACGCGCCACGAGGCCGCGGGCGTCGAGACCAACGGCAGTTCGAAGCAGTACGAGTTCGGCGACACGCTGAACCTCGACATCACGGCGACGCTGTCGAACGTCTTCGCCCGCGAGGGGATCGAGAACGGCGGCATCAACGGCCTCAAGAATATTCAGTACTCCGACCTGCAGGTGCAGCAGTCGGATTACCAGTCGAGCTGCGCGACGGTCGTGCTGCTCGACTGCTCGCACTCGATGATCCTCTACGGAGAAGACCGGTTCACGCCGGCCAAGCGCGTCGCCATGGCGCTCTCGCACCTCATCCGCACGCAGTTCCCCGGCGACACCATCTCGCTGGTGCTCTTCCACGACTCGGCCGAGGAGATTCCCATCGGCCAGCTTCCCCGCGTGAAGGTCGGCCCGCACTACACCAACACCCGCGAAGGCCTGCGTGTGGCCCAGCGCATTCTGCAGCGGTCGAACAAAGACATGAAGCAGATCGTGATGATCACCGACGGCAAGCCCAGCGCGCTGACGCTGCCCGACGGACGCATCTATAAGAACGCCTTCGGCCTGGACCCGCTCGTCATCTCCGAGACGCTCGAAGAGGTGAGCCGCTGCAAGCGTTCGAACATCATGATCAACACCTTCATGCTCGCGCAGGACTTCGCGCTGATGCAGTTCGTCCAGCAGGTGAGCGCGATGTGCCGGGGCAAGGCCTACTTCACCACGCCCGAGAAGCTGGGCAGCTACCTGCTGATGGACTTCATGAACCGGCGTATGAAGACGGTGAACTAAGGAAGGTGGGAGGTTTCGATCACGCCGAAGACCTGCGGCGCGACGCGGATATCCCCCACGCCGCCGGCAACTGCCCGAAATGGGTCAATGACTGCGGCTTGCTGGAAGTGATAGAACACACTGTGCCGATTTTTACTGTCGGCGTGTTTCCAGCAAGAGGGGCCCTCATGTTCTTCCGCGCACTATCCTGTATCACGCTTTTCGCCGTCTGCAACAGCGTCTCCGCGCAGTCCGTTCCCGCAGCGCCCGCTCCGGCCAAGCCAAAGGTCGCGATCCGCTCGGGTGAGGTCATCCCCTGCCGGGTGAACCTGGGTTGCACCGACCGGACCGGACCCGACGGCCACCACACCTACATCCTCGAGGCGGACGGCTACATCGTCGAGGCCGACTTCCAGGTGGACCAGCGCTTCAGCCACGCCGATGTCACGATCGTCAACAACTCGCCGAACAAGCTGCAGTTGATCCCGGCGGAGTTCCGCATCGACGTGGTGCAGCCGAAGTACAGGCGACTCTCCTACCTCGATCCGAAGCGGGTGGAGAAGACGTCGAAGACATCGAAGAAGGTCAAGGATCTCCCTCCGCCGTCGTACTTCACCTCGGACAAGCACACGCAGGACAAGCAAAAAGAGGCCGCCGCCATCCCCGTGCCGCCTCTCAAGCCCCGGGCGCTGGGGCCGAGCGAGCGCGAGAGCGGCCGCGTCTACTTCCAGCATCCCGGCAAGGCGACCGAGATGAGCCTGGTGCTGCCCATCTCCGGAGAGCTGTTCGAGTTCACCTATCCGCCGGTCGGCAGCGGACAGTGAACGGATCCCATAGCGCCGCTTGTAAAGGTCGGAAAGTGCGCTAAGCTGGTAGGAAGAAGTCATACCGGAGGCGCCATTGGCCGCTACGATTGAGAAGATCAGCATCGCGCTCCCGCAAGAGATGGTCGCCTCGGTCCGACAGGCCGTGGATACGGGAGAGTACGCGTCGAGCAGCGAGGTCATTCGCGACGCGCTCCGTGACTGGACATTAAAACGCAACCTTCGCCGCCATGGGATAGAGGAGTTGCGTGCGGTCTGGCAGGAGGCGATGCTGGATGAGACGCCTGGGATCCCCTCCGACGAGGTCTTCGACCGCTTGGAGCGCAAGTATGAAATGATCGCCAATCGGGAGCGCGCCAAAGGATGAAGGTGGTAGTCTCACGCTTTATCGAAGATGACCTGGAGGAGATCGCGTCCTACATTGCGCTCGACAACCCTACACGTGCCTTGTCATTCATCCGAGAGATCCGCGAGAAATTCCGCCAGATTGGCGCCGGCCCCCTGCAGTACAGACTGCGGCCCGAGATCGGACCAACCGCACGGATGGCAATTCATGGACGTTATGTGATTCTGTTCCATGTGGTGGCCGATGCGGTACGAATAGAACGCGTCGTCCATGGCGCGCGTGAACTCGGCGTCATGTTTCACGATCTCTAAATCGAGCCGCTTATTCGGTCATACCCCAAGGCTCGCCCGACCACATATCCGCGTTGCGTGCACCGACCTGCGCGAGTAGGCCGTTCAGCACAGGGTCCGGGAAGCGGCGATCGTAGACGGCGGCCCAGCTTACCTGCCACGGTTCGATGCGCCGCGACATCGTCTGCTGCATGCCGGTGGCGCTGGCGAAGGGCGCCGGATCGATCAGACCGCGTGAGACGGCGTGGATCAGCAGGTGAATCCCGCCGTTGTCGAAGGCGTACATGCCCTCGTTGTTGGCCTCGCCGAACTCCGCGATCTGGACGAGAGCGGCGGCGGCAATCAGATTGAACCGCAGCGCGTTCGGACCCCGGGTGTCGTCCGGCAGCATGCCGCGTTCGTCGATGCTCTTGACGGCGGTCTTGTACTGGACGATCGCCCAGTCGTACAGCTCGCGGTCGTTCGAGGCCACTGCCGCAGCGGCGGCGGCGGACGCGACCGCCAGCCCCAGATGTCCGCGCTGGCCGCAGAAGGTCTTGCCGCAGCTCTCGGCGAGGATGTGATCGCGCTCCTGCCGTGCGATGTCGTCCAGCCAGGCATCGATCAACCCTTCGTCGTAGGCGCGGCCGATCCCGGTGTCCCGCACCTTCAGGTAGGCGATCGAGATCGATCGCAGGGCTCGATTCTGCTCCTGAAAGGCCGCGTCGCTCGACATATAGCCGGCCATGCCGTGGGTGCGCGCCGCGGTCGCCAGCAGGGCGAAGACGCAGCCCGCAGCGGCACGGCTGCCTGTGGAACGGAAGTGATTCGCCGCAGCCACGGACCGCGCCGTCAGGTCGCGCAGCGCTGCGTCCGACTCCGCGTAGACCGCCTGCCGGGTCGCGGGTGAGAGCGGGACGCGCTGGCTGTTGGTTGTGGCGACCGAGATATCCGGCGAGATGAAACGGGCCGGGCCGCAGGCGTAAGGACGGTCCGTGAGGGCGACTTGCGTTCCCTCCCAAAGCGAATGCAGATCGCCCTGCGGAACCGGCTGGGGCGCATAGGCAGCTCCCGGCGGCGGCGCCAGCTCGGTACGTTCGCAGCCGGCGAGACACACGGCGGCGGCCAGCAGCAGGATACGGCAGGGTTGTCTCATGCAGGTTCTCCCACTCGCTTCAACCCCGCCTGTTTTCAGCAGTTGCGCGGGAATCAGGGAAGTTGGCTGGACGAGATGAGCTGCTGCCCCGGTCCCGCGACGCCACGCTGTATGTTGTCGACCGGAATTTCGAGCGACCCGGTCTGATCGGCGTCGGGATTGTGGACGACCAGACGCAGGAAGTAGTTGCCCTTCTCCGGCACGGCGATGGTCTGGCGCAGAGTCAGCTTCGTCCCGCTTTCCAGCATCCGGCGATAGTTTGCGTCGCCGATTTCGCTCACCCGCGTCGTCTTCAGAGAGTTCACCATCGCCCCCTGGGCGTCGTAGACGGCGACCAGAAACTCCAACTGCGCGTGGGAGACGCCGTCCTCGGTCTGGGTGAAGCCGACGTTGTGCGGATCGACCGTATACAGCAGCTCGAACTCTCGAAACGGCTTCGTCCGAAGCGAAGGTTCGAGGTAGTTATCCTTCGGCCAGGGCGCGTCCTTCGCCAGCTTCAACGGCCTGGGCGCGGGCATCGCACTCAGCCGGAACGGCAGCTCGCCGGAGATCATGGAGCCCAGTTCGAGCGCCGCGTCCAAACCATCTCCCGCAGTCTGGACGATATCGGCGGGCGGCGGCGGGGGTTTCAACTCGGCGATGTTGTCCTGGGCGTGCTTCTTCCAGTAGGCCTTTCGGCCGCTGCGCGCAAAGTAGACATGCCGGTAGAGCAGCGTGGCGTGCTCCCTGCCAGCGACGGTGATCGTGAGATGCCGCTTATGCGCAAGCCAGACGGGATTGGTCGGCGAAAACGCGAGCGTGTAGTAGTTCGACCCGGTCTCCGTGATCTGCGCGAGCGCCTCCTTCAGGCCGTTCGTGTCGTGGAAGGATCGGCCGCCCGTTCTCTCGGCGATCTCGTCGAGCACCGCATGGCTGTACTCGTGCTCCCGAAAGACCTCCAGACCCCGGTCGTCGACCGGATAGACCGCGACCCGGCTGAGCGAGAGCGCGTTCGCAAATCGCGCGCGCATATTGTCGAAGTCGACGGAATCGGGAAAGGGATTGCCGGTCAGGCTGAAGACCTCGTGCGGAACGCTCCCGGTAAACCAGATCAGGTTCTTTCGCCCGCTGAAGCCGGCCAGATACTGCCCCATCATCTTCAACCCGACGTGCATCATCGCCTCGCGCGTGGCGCTGTTCAGATTGGCAGGCAGGCTGATCTCGTCGCGTTTGCCTTCGACCGCCTTCAGCAGCACCTGCGGGTCCGAGGTAAAGCCCTGCACCAGATGCATCCGGCGGTCCATCTGGAAGATGGCGAAGGTGTTCCCCGGCGGCATGGACTTCATGAACGCGATCAGTTGCTGGCGCAGATACATCTGCGCGGTGGTCGGGCTGTCGAGCGCGTCGATGAGGATGACGGAGACCGAGTTGGTATTGCCGGCGGGCGCGTAGTTCGTGAACTCGTTCGGCGCAAGCGGATCCGGTGCAAGTCTGGCGACCTCTTCCGGGGTCAGCGCGCGATGCTCGCTCACGGCTCTGACCACCTGCGGCGCGCCATCCTCGACCACCTGGAAGTCGCCCGCCTTCAGCCCCTGAATCGAATGCCCCTTCTTGTCGAGCACCAGCACATCGAGCACGACCTCGCGGGAGGTAATCTTCAGTGTGGGAATCTTGTCCGGAGCGGGCGCGGGCGCAGGCTGCTGTGCGGTCAGGAAGGTCGAAACGCAGACGAGGAGCAGAGGCAAAAAGCGAAGTTTGGACGCGAACATGGCGACTCCGGCGATTCCCAGCCAATCTAGCACGGCGAAAACCGAACTGGCATGCAATTTCAGACGTTCTGGCCCTATGCACAGTTTCGTAACGCATCCGCGATAAACTAAAACGTCGCAACAAACACGAGGTGAGATGAACGAAGGCCGTTGGGTATTGATGATTGCAAGCGAAGTAGGGCGCACCGACTCCGTGTCGGACCGCGCCATGGAGCGTCTCGTCGACGCGATCGGCGAAGAAGGCTACGAGGTCGTCCGTACGTCAACGCCTGAGGACGGCCTATCGCTTGTGAAGTCCGACCCATCGCACTCGGCCATCCTGCTGGACTGGGATCTCGCCGGCGATCACCAGTTCGACGAACGCGCCGCGCTGAAGATCATCCGCGCCATTCGTAGCCGCAACAAGAAGATTCCGATCTTCCTGATCGCCGACCGCACGCTGGTCTCCGACCTGCCGCTCGAAGTCGTCAAGCAGGTACACGAGTACATCCACCTCTTCGGCGACACGCCGGCCTTCATCGCCAACCGCGTCGACTTCGCCGTCGAGCGCTATCACGAGCAGTTGCTGCCGCCCTACTTCCGCGAGCTGAAGAAGTACACCGACCAGGGCGCGTACTCCTGGGACGCGCCCGGCCACATGGGCGGCGTCGCCTACCTGAAGCACCCCGTCGGCATGGAGTTCCACCGCTTCTTCGGCGAAAACCTGCTGCGCTCGGACCTCGGCATCTCCACCGCGCCGCTCGGCTCGTGGCTCGACCACATCGGGCCTCCGGGCGAGAGCGAGCGCAACGCGGCGCGCATCTTCGGCGCGGACTGGACCTTCTACGTCCTCGGCGGATCGAGCACCTCCAACCAGATCGTCGGCCACGGCGTGATTGGGCAGGACGACATCGTCCTCGCCGACGCGAACTGCCACAAGTCGATCTGCCACTCGCTGACCGTCACCGGCGCCCGCCCCGTCTACCTGACGCCCACGCGCAACGGCTACGGCATGATCGGCCTGGTGCCGCTGAAGCGGTTCAGCCCGGAGTCGATCAAGGAACTCATCAAGAACAGCCCCTTCTCGGCCGGCGCGCACTCGCAGACCCCGACCTACGCCGCAGTCACCAACTCCACCTACGACGGCCTCTGTTACGACGTGAACAAGGTCGCGACCGAGCTGGCCAAGTCCGTACCGCGCATCCACTTCGACGAGGCCTGGTACGCCTATGCGAAGTTCCACCACATCTACAAGGGCCGCTTTGCGATGGACGTGCCGGACGACATGCCGGACCGTCCACAGCTCTTCGCCGTGCAGTCCACGCACAAGATGCTGGCGGCGTTCTCCATGGGTTCGATGGTGCATGTGAAGCTGAGCCCGCGCGCGCCGCTCGACTTCGACCAGTTCAACGAAGCCTTCATGATGCATGGCACGACCTCGCCCTTCTACCCGCTGATCGCGTCGCTCGACGTCGCCGCCGCGATGATGGACGAGCCCGCCGGTCCGACCCTGATGGACGAGACGATTCAGGACGCAGTCAGCTTCCGCAAGGCCATGTCGTCGATCGCGCACCGCCTGCGCGCGGCCGAGCACAACGGCGACGGCTGGTTCTTCCGGCTCTTCCAGCCCGATATCGTCACCGATCCGAAGACCGAGCTTACCTATATCTTTGAAGAAGCGCCCGACGACCTGCTGGCCGAGAACGCCTCCTGCTGGACGCTGAAACCGGGCGAGGAGTGGCACGGCTTCGACGACGACGATGTCGCGGACGACTACTGCATGCTCGACCCGACCAAGGTGACCATTCTGACGCCGGGCGTGGACGCGCAGGGCAATGTCTCCGGCTGGGGCATTCCGGCGGCGATCCTGACGGAGTTCCTCGACGCCCGCCGCGTGGAGATCGCCCGCACCGGCGACTACACCGTGCTGGTGCTCTTCTCGGTCGGCACGTCGAAGGGTAAATGGGGCAGTCTGCTTGAAAATCTCTTCGAGTTCAAGCGTCTCTACGACTCCGAAGCCACTCTGGACGAGGCGCTGCCCGAGCTGGTCGCGCGCTTCCCGCATCGCTACCGCAACGTCACGCTCAAGGAGCTGTCGGACGAGATGCACGCCGCCATGCTCGAGCTGCAGTTGGTCGACCTGGTCGAGGATGCCTGCGAGGTCGACCCCGAACAGGTGCTGACCCCCGCCCAGACCTACCAGAGGCTGTTGCGCAACGAGACCGAGAAGGTAAAGTTCTCGGACATCGCCGGCCGCATCGCCGCCGTCATGCTCGTTCCCTACCCACCGGGCATTCCGCTGTCGATGCCGGGCGAGCGGCTGGGCGCGATCGATTCGCCCGTCGTCAAACTGATCCTGGCGTACGAGGAGTTCGGCAAGCGCTTCCCCGGCTTCGAGCGCGAGGTCCACGGCATCGAGGTCGACGCGCAGGGCGACTACTGGATGCGCGCCGTAGTCGAACCGACGCTGGCAAAGAAGCGCAGCAACGGCAAACGCAAGCCGCCCAGCTCCGCCCCGCCGGTGAAACGGAAGCGCAAGAAGCCCGTGCCGGACACGATCATCCCGCAGGAATACACCCGCTAACCCATTTTGGAATCAATACCGATCCCACCCATCGCACAGCCGCGACGGGTGGGATTTTTTTCTTGCCGATCACACCGCGGATGGTATTGTGGGCTATCCAACAAGTTTCCGAGGTCCGCTGAGCTTCATGAGCCTTTCCCGTCTCTTTCCCCAGGGTTTCCGTCTGCTGTTTGTCTGTCTTTTTGCATTCATGGCGTCACAAGCTCAGGCCCAGAAGACGATCCATGTCCCGGCGGACCAGCCGACGATCCAGGCGGGCATCAATGCGGCGAACAACGGCGATACCGTCCTCATCGCGCCCGGCACTTACTACGAAAACATCGATTTTAAAGGTAAGGCGATCACGGTCACTTCCTCGGCTGGCCCAGCCAGCACGATCCTAGACGGCAGTCTAGGCAACAACCCGGCCGTGACCTTCAGGACGAAGGAAGGTCCGAACTCGATTTTGAATGGACTTACGATCCAGGGAGGCGGATTCGAAGGCTATCCGACGCCGAGCACCACCTACAACGTGGCGGGCATCTGGATCTCTGTCGGTACGCCGACGATCTCTAACAATGTCATCACTCATAACCACTGCTATTCGATTGAATCCGATGGCAGTTCGCCGCTTATCGTCGGCAACGAGATCGACAATACCCTGGATGCCAAGGGCCTATGCTCCTTTGCGGGCGGAGCCGCCATCTGGCTTTCAGGCTCCCTCGCTTATTACAATGGGGGTACAGCGGCCAATACTCCTTACGCGCGCGTCGTTGGCAATATCATTCAGAATAATGTCCAGTCTGGGCGTGAGGATGCAGGCGGTAATGGCGGACCGGGAGTCGCCGTCTGGGGAGCAGACGCTTCGATCGTAGGGAATACGATCCGCAATAATTTGACGCTCGGCGACGGCGGCGCCATCATTGCCTTCAACACGGATGAAGTCGTCATCATCGGCAACCTGATCTACGGAAATCAGGCAGCGACAGATGGCGCAATCTCCCTCAGGCCGCCCGATGAGTCGGCAGGGCCGTTCATTGGAATCCTGGCCTCCAATACCGTCTACGGCAACAAGCAGACTTCGACGGAGGGAGGAGCCTTCGGTGACGCGCCTCCCTCTCAGGTCTATCTGGAAGGAAATCTGGGGCAGTATGTTCTGGTGAACAACATCGTGGTTGGTTCAGCCGGAGGAGTTGCTGTCTCGTGCGGCTCCATCTACAACTACCTCAGCTATACCCCACTCGTCTTCGACCATAACGACCTCTATAATCCCGCCGGTGCGGCCTACGGCGGCGTTTGCCCCGATCAGACAGGCACATACGGCAATATCTCCGCCGATCCTCAATTTATCGATCCATCCCAGGCTAACTTTCAGCTTCGTTCCGGTTCGCCCGCAATCGATACAGGAAATAACAGCGCGCCGCAGATGACGGCGACCGATCTGTCGGGTGCTGCTCGCATCCAGGACGCCACAGGCAAGGGTTATCCCCAGGTGGATATGGGAGCCTATGAGTACGCCGGCGTGCTCGATGCCACGCCGACGATCCTGACGCTTACGCCATCCACCTACTATCCTTCCTCGACGCAGCCCTTGACATTTACCGTCGCCCTGACCTCCGCAGCCGGCGCCCCGACCGGACCCGTGACCATTCTTCAGGACAACGTTCCTCTTGGTGTCGTCATGGTCGGCCCGTCGGGCATTGCAACCTATACCGGCTCAGGAATCGTTCCGGGTCTGCACGCCTACCTCGCGACCTATCCGGGTATGGCTTCATTTCCACCGGCTGTTTCCGTCAAGTTTTATCTGTTGGTGCCGAAATATACGCCGTCCATCAAGCTGAGTTCAGCCCCGAACCCTTCGATTCTCGGAAGCCCCGTCACCTTCACCGCGACGATCACGTCCCTGGCGGATAACGCCGTACTCTCACCACTCACCCTCACCGATACCAGCACCAATACCGTTCTCGCGACGCTGACTCCAAACTCCGCCGGCGTCGCCACCTTCACCTCCAGCACGTTGACGGTCGGCTACCATTATGTACAGGTCAGCTACGCCGGCGATGCGTTGCATGATGGCGTCGCGGCCAGTGTCTCACAGCAGGTAGTGACAGGCCTCGCCTCCAATACCACGCTCGTCTCCAGCCTGAATCCCTCGGTGACTGGGCAGTCCATCACATTCACTGCGACGGTTTCGAGCAATAGCGGTACCCCCGGCGGCAGCATTCTCTTCTCAGACGGGGCAACCGCACTGGGTTCGGTCAACTTGATCCCAGGAACAGGCAAGGGGACCGCCACATACACAACCAGCTCTCTCTCGGTTGGATCCCATCCCATCTCGGCTACCTACGTCCCGGCAAATACGTATGCCAGTTCGTCAGCAACTCTCAACCAAACCGTACTCTCTGGCCTCGCCACCACCACGGCTCTCGCCTGCGCACCAAACCCAGCGTATCCCGACCAGTCCGTCGCCTTTGCGGCCGCGGTCGCGATGGCAGGCAGCGCATCCGGCACACCCTCCGGTACAGTGACGATCAGCGACGGCGCCAGCCTGCTCGCCACGCTGACCCTGGCGAACGGAGCGGCCAGCTATGCTGCGCTTCTACCCATCGGCACGCACCCCATCACCGCTGCCTACGTTCCCGCGTCGGGATACGCCGCAAGCTCCGCGACCTGCAGCGAGGTGGTCGTCGGCCACCCCACGACCACGAGCCTGACGGTCAGCCCCAACCCCGCCGCCTACGGCCAGACCGTCACCCTCTCGGCCGCGACGGCTCCAACCGGTTCCGCGACCATCGCCACCGGCTCCATCACCTTCTACGACGGCGCGGCGCCGCTCGCGACTGTGCCGCTCGACGCCGCCGGTCATGCCTCGATGACGACCAGCACGCTCTCGCCCCGCACCCACAACCTGACCGCCGTCTACTCCGGCAACACGCTGCTGGCCGCGAGCACCTCGCAGGCAATCGCGGAGGTAGTCACCGCGCCGGTATTGACGGTAACCATCGCCAGCACGCCGAATCCCTCGGTCGCCTTCCAGCCCGTGCAGTTTACCGCGGCGGTCGCCGTGCAGACGCAGGGAGCGTTGCCCACCCTCACCGGCGCTGTGACCTTCTCGTCGACAAACTTGTCGGGCCTCTACGAGATGCTGGGCACGGCATCGCTGGGAGCCAACGGAACGGCCACCTTCACCACCAGCAGCCTCGGCGCCGGACGCTACCCGGTCGTCGCGACCTTCACCGGTTCCGCGGTGTATAGCGATGAGTCCGTGACCACCGCCGCCGCGTCCTCGCCTTTGCTCCAAACCGTAAACCCCGCGCCTACCGTTCTCAGCCTGGCAGCCACGCCGAATCCCGGAAACCAGAATGCGCCGCTGACGCTGGCGGCCACCATCGCGGACGCGCCCTCGACCCAGCTTCCGGGCGGTCCGGTCGTCTTTACCGAACCCGCCACCGGCGCCACACTGGGCTCGGGTACGCTCGCCGCGAACGGCACAGCCTCGATCACCCTCAGCACCCTCTCCCTCGGGACGCACCAACTGCTCGCCAGCTATGCGGGCACGACGGACTTTCTGCCTTCCAACTCCGCGGCGCTTACGGTCACCATCGCGCCCTCGACCTTCACCGTCGCCTTCACGCCGCCGACCCTGACCGCCGAGACGGCCCACACCGCGCCCGCGCCCTACGCGATCACCAGCATCGGATCGTTCGCCGATACGCTGCATCTGAGCTGCTCGAACCTTCCCATCTCGGCGAGCTGCAGCTTCGCGAGCGTCTCGCCCACGCTGGCCGCGCATGAGGTGCTGCTTGGGTCGGTCGTGCTCGACACCAGCGGCGGCCGCAACTGCGGCAACTACGACCAGGCCGGCGCCGCCCACCAGGACTTGCACGGCTCGCGAACGGTCTTCGCGTTGCTGTTTCCGCTGGGACTTGTGGCTCTGGCTGGATGTGGCGGTTCGAAGAAGCTGGGTCGCGCGCGGCTGCTGACGGCGCTGCTGCTACTCTTCGCCGCGACCAACGCGCTGACTGGCTGCGGCACGGAGATCTGGTTCCCTACCCCGCCCGGCACCTACTATGTGCAGTTGAACGTTCAGGGCGTGAACACCGGCAAGACCCAGACCGCGACCCTGACCTTCAACGTCACCCAGGCGAGCGCCAGCCAGACCTGCCACTTCTAGGCGCCGGCCGATCTTCAAGGTTCATCACGATTCAAAGCGCCCCGTGTCTCGGAATCGAGATGTGGGGCGCCGCGCAGCCGGCTATCCTTGCCGTTCGCGCCACACTTTATACAGACCCCACGCA
This sequence comes from Granulicella rosea, assembly GCF_900188085.1. Taxonomy (GTDB): domain Bacteria; phylum Acidobacteriota; class Terriglobia; order Terriglobales; family Acidobacteriaceae; genus Edaphobacter; species Edaphobacter rosea. Next base: position 60,386 of record NZ_FZOU01000003.1, on the reverse strand, counting down.
GCGACGGTGCAGTTGTCCATGATGCGGCTGTCGAGCACCATATCCTCGAACTCGCGCACCGGCACCCGATGCAGGACGAGGTCGTGCTCCTCGGGATCGGGGTCGGTCTCGCCGTGCCGCAGCCCCTCGGCCAGGAAGACGTGGTGCTTCTGGTGCATCACCCCGTAGGCGATCCAATGGGTCCCGAGCTGGACCATGGTCTCGGCGGTCAGACCGGTCTCCTCGGCCAGCTCGCCACGCGCAAGCTCCTCGGGGACGATCTCCGCCGTCTCCCATCCGCCTTGCGGAAACTCCAGATAACGGCCCTGCACGGTGTAGCGGTATTGCTCGATCAGATAGACGAACTCACCCTCCGGCGTGGTTTCGAGCGGGATGATGATGCAGGCCGGGTCCTTGTCGATGACGCCATAGATGCCGCGCTTGCCGTTCGAGCGCTCGATGACATCCTCCCGGACACTCGTCCAGGGGTTGCGATAGACCTCGCGGGTGCTGATGGTCTTGATGGAGGGCACGGACATGGCTAGTCGGCCACCGCGATCTCAAGATGGCTGCCCGCGTACAGACTGACCGTCGCCTTCTTGTAGGCGTCGGCCGGGGCGGACATGATGTTCGGCACGAAGGTCTGGGGGTTGCGGTCATAGAGCGGGAACCAGCTCGACTGCACCTCCACCATGATCTTGTGGCCCTTCAGGAAGGTGTGGTCGGCGCCGTGAAGGCTCCACTTGTACTCTTCTATTTTTCCGGGGACAATCGGCTCCGGAGACTCGAAGCTCTTGCGGTAACGGCCGCGGAAGATCTCGTCGACGATCATGGTCTGTGTGCCGTCCGGCGCCACGTCGATCAGCTTGACGATCCAGTCCGCGTCCGAACCGGTCGTCGCGGCGAAGAGGTCCGCCTTCACATCGCCCGTCACGGTCACGGGCTTGTCCAGCACGGGCGTCGAGAACTTCGCCAGATCCTTGCGGGCGTCGACGAAGCGCTGATCTTCCACGAGCCACGTCCGCCACTTCGAGCCATCGCCGTAGGTCGACTGGATGGGCCGGTTGCGATACGGCACCGGGTCAGCCGGGTCTGCCACATAGGTCGCCGCGACCACGGTCTTGTCCGCCGCCTCCACCCGCGACAGGTTCTGGGCCGGCAGCAGGTAGAGGTTCTCCTCTTTGAATCCCTTATGCGGCGGCCACGCGTCGTAGCGCATCCACTTGTTCACGCCGGTGCGGAAGCTCGCAACATCCTTCAGATCGTAGCCGGGGCGGCCCTTCAGGTACTTCTCGAAGAACGGCGCCTCGATCGTCTTGCGATACTCCGTGCCGGTGGGCTCGCCGAAGTCCTGCGAGCCGAAGTTCGAACCCAGCGTCTGCCCCGGACCGGCCCATCCGCCGTGGTTCCATGGGCCGAGCACCATGAAGACCTCGCCCTTCTTGTCGTGCGGCTTCAGCGCCTCGTACTCGGCCTGCGTGCCCCACATATCCTCCTGGTCCCACCAGCCGCCGACCTCAAGCGTCGGAACCTCGACCTTTGTCAGCCGCTTCTCGACCGCCATATCCTGCCAGAACTTCGTATACGCCGGCTGGTCCAGGAACATCTTCGCCGTGGGCAGGTTGGTCATGCCGGCGGTCGCTGCGGCGCCGGCGAAGTTGCCGTTCTTCAGGAAGAAGTCGTACATGTCTCCCTTCATGTCGACGGTCCCGTCGGTCTTCTGCGCCTCCAGCTCCTGCACGTAGTCGAAGCCGTAGGTCTCGCGGAAGGCGCCGTTGTGGAAGAAGTCGTCGCCCATCCACACATCGGTCATTGGGGCCTGGGGCGATACGGCCTTCACCGCCGGATGCGCGTCGATGCCGGCCATCATGGCCAGAAATCCGGGGTAGGACACGCCCAGCACACCCGCCTTGCCGCTGTTGTTCGGCACGTTCTTCAGCACCCAGTCGACCGTGTCGCGCGTGTCGGTCGTCTCGTCGACGTCGGTCGGCGCCAGGTGCGGCACGATGGGCCGGTTCATGACGAACTGGCCTTCGGACTTATACCGGCCGCGTATGTCGCAGAAAACAAAGATATAGCCGCTCGCCGCCAGCTCCGGCTTGGAGCCGTTCACACGCTTCTCGCTCGCGCCGTCGACGCCATACGGCGTACGCGTGATGAGGAACGGCAGCGGCTCGCCCCTGGACTCCGAGCCCGTCGGCCGCAGGATCACCACATGCAGTTTCACGCCGTCGCGCGCGGGAATCATCGCCTCCGAGCGCGTGTACGGCGCGTCGGCTCTCTCCGCCGAGACCTTCGGCGCCTGCGCCCAGCCATGCGGCAGGCAGACGGTGGAGACACAGGCAAGCGCCAGAATCGGCACGCAGAGGCAGAGACGGGAGCGGATCGGCGTCAAAATAATCTCCAAAAATATGTCATCGCAACAACGGCAAAACTCTGGCCCGGAGCAGTTCGACCAGCTCCTGCTGCATGAATCCATAGCGGTCGGGAATGCCGAGCACGACCAGCCGCTTCGCTTGCAACGCATGGGGAAACCGGGTCTGAAGCAGCTTCTTCTGCCGATTCTCCATGCAGAAGATCGTATCCGCCCACTCGACCAAGTCCGCGTCGACGACGCACTCGGCATCCGGCGCGGTGCCCGCGGACGCGACCTCGAAGCCGGCCATCTCCGAGAAGATCGCCTCCGCGGTCGGGCTGCGGAGGCGGTTCCTCGCACAAAGAAAGAGCAGACGCCGCAACTAGCCGAGCGCCACGGGAGCCGCGGGAATCGGGCTCGCATCGCACTTCCAACCCTCGCGCCCATGCGTGCCGTCGCAGAACGGACGCTTGGACGACAGGCCGCAACGGCAGAGCGAGATGGCGGGCTTGCCCGTCAGATCCCACTCCACGCCGTTCACATCGACCAGCGCAATCAATCCCTCGACCCGGAAGGGGCCGTTCGGGCGAACCGTAATCTTGACCGACGGCACAGCCGCCTCAACCTCGGGAACAACCTTCAACGATTCGTCGGACATGAAACTCCTTGGGTCTGGCGCCGAAGCTCCCAGACAGCTTCAGCATAGCAAAGCCCGAGGCGAAAGCCCCGTGCGTTTCACCACGCGTTTCATGGGGCTGAAGCCCATGCCTCCACCCGCCGGACTTCAGTCCAGCTCGACCGTCACCTCGTCCACAAAGCACCAGGCCCAGCTCTCGCCGGGTTCGATGCTGCGCATCACGGGATGTTTGGTTGAATGAAAGTGCTTCGTCGCATGCTTGCCGATCGACGAATCGCAGCAACCCACATGCCCGCAGACCAGGCACTCGCGCAGATGAACCCAGCGCTGATGGATCTTCAGGCACTCCTCGCACCCCGCGCCTTTGGGTGGCAGCGGGGCAAACTCTTCCAGCTCGTCGAAATGGTTGCAGACCATGGCAGCCCTCGCCCCTAGCCTACAACCTTTTCGACCGAGGAGGCTCAGCCGGACCTAGGCGCGGGCTCCAAGTCCCTCAGCGTCTGCTCGAAGACGCTCCCGGATGGAGCCTGCCAGCTCCACCAGATGACGCAGCTTCGGCTCGAGCGTCGGCGAGACGCCAGGATCGCGCAAGGCCAGCTCGGACTCCAGCAGCAGCCCCGTCACCGGCGACTTCAGCTCGTTGGCGATATCGACGGCCGCCGCCCTGCGCGCCAGATTCTTATCCGCCATCCGCCTGGCCAGCGCGGCGCGTATCTCCCGGCTCAGCCGCGCACAGCCGGAGATGCCGAAGTTCAACTGAAGCGGCATCGCCATGGAGGCGTTATGCCACACCTGGTCGGCCCACTCGGGATCGCCCTCGGCCAACCCCTCCTCGACGACCACCACATCGTACTCGGTTCGCCGCAGAGCCGCGATTCCAGCCCGCCGCGTGGTAGCCACCTGGACGTCGGTCTTCGTCTCCTGTGAGATCGAAGCCGCGCACTGTTCCATACCCTGCATAGTCGAAATAATCAGAATATTTCCGCTCATAGCCTGTCTCCAGCTCTGTATACAGCGCCCATGTTTCCTACCCGATTCCCACGATCCGCGGACGTTCAATCGCCCGTTTCGATATCCTCCGTGATGCCGTACTCCTTCAGCTTGCGATATAGAGTTGTTTTGCCGATGCCGAGCAGCTTCGCCGCCATCAGCTTGTCTCCCTTCAGTTGACGAATCGTTCCCAGGATGGCGTGCTTCTCCATCTCGGCGATCGAAACGATTCCGGCCGGTGCGGCGATGCCCTCCTGTGAGGCCGCGAAGGCATTGGCCGCCGCCTCTCCCGCGACCGGCGGATGAGCGGCGGCAGCAACCGGCGCCTCACGCAAGGCGACGCTCTGCAACTGCGTCGGCAGGTCGCCCATGTGGACCACCGGACCGCTCGAGAGAGCGCAGGCACGCTCGATGGCGCTCTCCAGCTCTCGCAGATTGCCCGGCCAGTCGTAGGCCGTCATGGCGCGCAGCGCATCGTCCGAGAAGGTGTGAAAGACGCCCGTCTCGCGCTGCACTCTGTCCAGCACATACTGCGCCAGCTCCGGAATATCCTGCCGCCGGTCCCGCAGCGCGGGGATGCGCAGGTTCACCACATTCAGCCGGAAGTAGAGATCCCGGCGAAAGCGCCCCTGATCGACCATCGCACTCAGATCGCGGTTGGTCGCCGCCAGCACACGCACCGTAATCGGCGCCGGCGTCGTTCCGCCCATCGGCCGCACCTCGCGTTCCTGCAGCGCGCGCAGCAGCTTGGCCTGCAGGTCGAGCGGCAGTTCGCCGATCTCGTCCAGGAACAGCGTGCCGCCCGTCGGCGCCGAGAGCAGCCCGTCCTTCGCGCGCATCGCCCCCGGAAACGCGCCCTTCACATGTCCGAAGAGTTCGCTTTCGATCAGCGCCGGCAGCAGCGAGCCGCAGTCCACCGGCACGAACGGCGCGGTGCTGTTCGGCCCGTTGAAGTGGATCGTACGCGCCACACGCTCCTTGCCCGTGCCCGCCTCGCCCAGGATCATGACCGGATGCGTCGATCCGGCGACCTTCGAGAGGATTCGGTAAAGCTTTTCCATCTCGGGCGAGCTGCCGATCAGGTGGCCCATTCCCTTTTGCGCGCGCAGCTTCTCGCGCAGACGCCGGCTCTCCGCGTCGAAGACCACGCGACGCCCCGTGCGGTCGAGGATCGTCGTCAGCTCCTCGAGCGAGAACGGCTTGGTCAGGTAATCGCCCGCGCCGATCCGCATCGCCTCCACCGCGGATGAGACCGTCGCAAACGCCGTCATCACGACCACGCCGGCCTCCGGGTGCAGGCTCTTGACCTCCTCCAGCAGCGGCAGGCCGCCGCCGCCCGGCAGCTTCAGATCCATCAGGATCATGTCCATGCGCTGATGCTTCAGGATCGCGCGCGCCTCGGTCGCGCTCTCGGCCGAGACCACCACGAAGCCCATCTGCGTCGCGATCTCGCTGCACGCCTGCCGGATCGACTCATCGTCGTCGACCACCAGCAGGTGCAGCGACGCCGTCTTGTAGGTCGCCGTCACCGCGCTGACCTGCAGATCGCGCAACTGCTCACGAGACGCCATCCCGACCAGCAACCCGGAGGCCGCGCCCACTCCAACCCCCGCAGTGGGACGAGCAGTCGCCAGGGAAGGCGTTCCAGACGCGGACGCCGATCCCGGGGTGCGCGAACTATCCGGCGGCAAACCGTCGATACTGGGGCGCGGTTTCATGTGCATTTCGACCTCCTCCCACCCCGGACCGGCTGGCGTGGGCGTTCAGTAAGTCGAGTTTTGTTCCAAAAAGAAAAATGTTCTTCGGGAAGCCCCAAGTCAAAAGGAAACAAAGGTAAATGCGGCGCTGTGCTGCTCTGTAGGTGCACCATAAGGATTCAATCTATCCTTATTTTGAAATTTTGGTAATGCACGTAAATTACTTTCAGCCATCGATTCCCGATTTGGGAATCGTAACGAAAAAAGGCTCCTTCCACAGCCTTCCACATCGCCATCGAACGGTCCGCTCCGTGTCTGCCAAGGCGCCTATAATCGGAGCATGCCGTCTATTGCCTCGCCCATCTTTCGTCCCGATCAGCGCTCCGCCGACACCCTCCGCACCCTCCGCATCACGCCCGGCTATGTCTCCACCGCCGAGGGCTCCGTCCTCATCGAGTGCGGCAACACCCGCGTCCTGTGCAACGCGACCATCGAACAAGGCGTTCCCGGATGGCTGCGCAACTCCGGCCGCGGCTGGGTCACGGCCGAGTATGGCATGCTGCCCCGCGCCACGCTGACCCGCACCGCGCGCGAGAGCGAACGGGGCAAGGTCGGCGGACGCACGCATGAGATTCAGCGGCTGATCGGCCGTTCGCTGCGCTCGGTCGTGGATATGCGCGCGCTCGGCGAACGCACGATCATCCTCGACTGCGACGTGCTGCAGGCCGACGGAGGCACCCGCACCGCCGCGATTACCGGCGCCTGCGTGGCCCTGGCCATCGCACTCGGAAAGCTCGTGGCCGCCGGCACGCTCAAGACCTCGCCGCTGCGCCAGATGATCGCCGCCACCTCGGTCGGCATCGTCGACGGCAACGTTCTGCTGGACCTGGCATACGAGGAAGACTCGCGCGCGACGGTCGACATGAACGTGGTGATGCTGGCCGACGGCGGGCTGGTCGAGACCCAGGCTACCGCTGAAAAGGACTCCTACAGCCGCGCCGAGTTGAACCAACTGCTCGACCTCGCCGAGGGCGGCATCCGCAGCCTGTTCGTGGCGCAGAACGAGGCTCTGGCGAGAGCGCTGTAGCGACGGGTTGCGACAGGAGTGCAAGAGGGCCAGGAACATCAGTGAAAATCGTGCTTTTTTGCGCTCATCGTTCCAAGACAGAACAGACTGCCCACGATGCGGGATAAGGCCTGTGAAACTCGCGGTTCTGCTCACCATTCTTGCCGCCGTCTGTCTTGCGGCGTTCCCACCCTGGGGACGCCGCGGGCGTAAGGACTGAATCGGGACAACACAACGGCGCTAAGAGCACCCACGCAGCATCGCCAGCCAGATCAGCGAGAGGACGATCGAACCCGCGATCCCGATCGCCATCAGAGGCGTGCGCCCACTGCCCGCCTGCCCGGAGCGGCTGTTCTCGACCGGATTCAGCGGATTGTAGCGGACGGGGATCGTCTCGTTCTGCGCGATGGCGACGGGCGATTGAAACTCATCCGAATAGAGCTGGCCGTGCGCGTAGTAGTCGAAGGCGATGCGGAACTTGTCCTGCGTCTGAAAGCCGAGGGTGAGGGTGTTCATGCGCGCGAACTGATACCTGCAGCCGGTGACGGTCGCCTGGGTCTCGATCCATGGGTGGGTGGGCTCGGTCATGGCTGTAGACCTGAACGCTCACGATAAATAGCGAAAAGAAATCCTAGAACTGAAACCGTGATGGCCATGATGAGAATGAATTTGCTGGTGAGCGTACAAGCCGGCGGATAGTACGAACGGCTGGGGTTTGTAGGGTGATATCGAATTATGATCGTCTTCCCGGGATATGGAAATGTCGCCTCAGGTGCGGCTATCTCCGGTATGGCAGCCGAGTAGATCTTTCCTGCGACTTCGTAGCTCACCATCGCGTAAGAAGACCTCGACATCGCCTGATAACCGCCTCCTGGAGCGGTTGGAGTGATACCAGCGGCGGGAATGGCAAGGTGGGATTCGAGTGTCGCCTCTGTCACCGGCCACGATGTTCTGCCGAGCGCCCATGCGAGAAGCCGCTCTAACCAATCACGGAAGAGATTGGGCTCACGTACTTCCTTGTGCTTCCTCGTCATAGATCCCCGCCCCGAATGCGGCGTATGCTGGCGGAGGCAAAGGCGGAGTTGGCCGCGTCCACGCTGCCCGGCAGGTCGACGGCGCGGCATGCGTCTTCGATCACGAGGCATTCGAAGCCCAGCCTGGCGCCGTCCTCGGCCGAGAAACGCACGCAGTAGTCGTACGCCAGTCCGGCGATGAAGAGCCGCTTCAGCCCGCGCTCGCGCAGGTAGCCAGCCAGACCGGTCGGCGTGGCATGGTCGTTTTCGAGGAAGGCCGAATAGCTATCGATCTCCCGGCGAAAGCCCTTGCGGAGGATCAGCTCGGCATGCGGAATGTCGACCGCCGGATGGATCGCCGCGCCCGCCGTGCGCTGCAGGCAGTGATCGGGCCACAGCGTCTGCGGGCCGTAGTCGACCTCGGTCATCTCGAATGGCTGCGTGCCCGCGTGCGAGCTGGCAAAGGAGATGTGTTGCGGCGGATGCCAGTCCTGCGTCAGCAGCACATGGTCGAACTTCGTGGCGAGGGCGTTGATGAGCGGCAGAATCTCGTCTCCGCCGGCGACCGCGAGCGCGCCGCCGGGCATGAAGTCCGGCTGGAGGTCGATGAGGAGGAGCGCGTCCTGGCTACCGATGGCGATGCTCATAACGCTATGGTATCGCTGATAATGGAGAGATGAGTAATGCCGTCAAGATCATCGAGTGCCCGCGCGACGCGTGGCAGAGCCTTCCGAAAGTCATGCCGCCGGAGGTGAAGGCGGACTACCTCCGCATCCTCATCGCCGCGGGCTTCAAGCAGATCGACGCGGTCAGCTTCCTCGCCAAGGATGTCATGCCCCAGATGGCCGACTCCGAGCGCGTGCTCGAGTATCTCGACCCGCCGGACGACACCGAAATCATCGCGCTGGTGACGAACGAGGACGGGGCCAAGCGCGCGGCCAAGACGGGCGCCATCCAGACGCTGGCCTTCCCCTACTCGCTTTCGCCGCGCCTGCTGAAGACCTCGCAGAACCAGACGCCGGAGGAGTCGCTCGAGGCGCTGGAGGCGGTCGGGACGCTGGCCTACAAGGGCGGGATGGAGGTTGTCGCGTACCTCTCGATGGCCTTCGGCAACCCGTACGGCGAAGATTGGTCGATCGACGAGGTGGTCGCCGCCTGCGACCTGCTGGTCGACTGCGGCGTGCAGCAGATCGTGCTGGCCGATACGACCGGGCTGGCTTCACCGAAGCTCGTGGCCGAGGTGCTCAGCGACATCATCGCGGTACACGACCGCATCGAGATCGGCGTACATCTGCATGCGCGGGCCGAGTTGGCCGCGGCGAAGATCGAGGCCGCGTATGGCGCGGGCTGCAGACGGTTCGACTCGTCGATCGGCGGCATCGGCGGCGCGCCGCTGGCCGACGATCTGCTGGTGACGAACATCGCCACCGAGACGCTGATCGCCGAACTGAAGCGACTGGGCGCTGAGCTGCCGGATATGCGTCCGCTCGACGGACTGATCTCGGCTGCGGCCGCGATGGAAAAGAAGTTCGGAGTACAAGTGCAATGAGGCGTAAGACCGATCCGCACCGAGGACACCGATCACGAACAGGACAGAATCTTAAAATCATGTTTTTGGTTTGATCTGTTTTATCGGTGCTCTCGGCGACGATCGGTGTTGAGCCTTTGCTCTAAACTGGAGATATGAGCACAGAGATTGTGGGCGAGGCGCGGGTGCGCGTCCGCTACGCCGAGACGGATCAGATGGGCGTCGTCTACCACGCAAACTACCTCGTCTGGTTCGAGATCGGCCGCGTGGAGCTGATGCGGCAGCTTGGCCTGGACTACAAGGCCATGGAGCGCGACGAGGGCTGCCTGATCGCCGTGGTCGAGGCCACTGCGCGATACAAGGCGCCAGCGCGGTACGACGACGAACTCACCATCCGCACGCGGTTGGTCGAGGCGCGCGGCCCGATCGTGCGCTTCGGCTACGCCGTCGTCCGCGAGGCCGATGAGACGCTGCTCTGCGAAGGGTCGACGACGCACGTGGTCGTGGGACGCGATATGAAGCGGCGGCGGATGCCGGAGCGGTATGCGGAGGCGTTTCTTGCGGCGACGGCGGTGTCGGTTCTCTGAAATTTACCGTCCGCGCGGAGCATGCGTCGTGTGCCAGGCCTTGGCGTACTTCCAGCTTACGTAGGCCGAGTGGTACAGGTGCAGCAGCAGGCCTTCACGTCCATCCAGAAAACCCAGCCGGAAGATGTAGTTCCACGTAAACGTCCAATGCGGGACGAAGAGCACGTTCCAGTAAAAGGCGAGCCACGACTTGCTGGTGCGGCCATTTGCGATCAGCAGCTTCGCGCCCAGCGTGCTGTAGCGGTCCATGTGCTCCAGGTAATTTTCAAGCGTCGGATAGGCGTGGTGGATCAGGTCGTAGTCCAGCGTCGCCGACGAGCCGTCGAAGGAGATGGTCTCGTGAACGGGGCGGTCCTGAAACTTGGGCGAGCTGGTGAAGTTCGCCGCCGCGCGCCGGAAGAGACGTAGCTTGGGGTCCGGATAATAGCCGCCATGCTTGATCCAGCGGCCGAGAAACAGGTTGCGCCGCTTCAGAAAGTAGGCGTCCGCCGGCGGATTGCTGGGCAGCAGCGTGCGAATCTGCGTCCGCAGCTCCGGGCTCAACTCCTCGTCCGCGTCGAGCGACAGGACCCAGACGCCGCTGCACTTGGCGATGGCGGAGTTCTTCTGGGCGGCGAATCCCTGCCAAGGCTCCTGGAACACCTTCGCGCCGAACGACTCCGCGATCTCGACCGTCCGGTCGGTGGAGTTCGAGTCGATCACGATAATCTCATCGGCAAAACTGACGCTGGCCAGCGTGCGGCCGAGGTTTTCCTCTTCGTTCAGCGTGATGATCGCGACGGAGAGCATGGGCGGCATTGGGGCTGGTCCTCCGTTGAAGCGTTGAAATTTAAGTCCGGTCACGCGCCACCGCGTTCAAACACGGAAGCCTTCCGTGCAGCTCGCGCCGTAATTTTGCAGAGTTCAGGCCAATTCTAGCCTGCCCCGGCGAAGGTGGGAAGCAGAACCTTAATGAGAATTGAAAGAAACGGCGGCCGGCGGCATTACGTGAGAACGATCGCGTCGTCGCCGGTCTGTTCTCGCAGAAGCCGTTGCGTCAGCGCCTTCAAGGTCTCGCCGGTCTTCGCCAGCACGAAGGCCGCAGCCTCTTCCGACCACTCCAGCTTGAAGCTGGAGGTGCGCGCCGAGATCCAGATCTGGCGCACGGGCGTCTGCGGCGTGAAGACGAACTTCGTCGAGCCATCCTCGAAGAGGACGTTCAGGACGCCATTGTTGTCCTCGGCCTCGAAGCCGCCGTCTTCCTCGGCCTCGATCAGGGACTGCTTCAGATGGTGGAAGGCGCGGTCGGATTCGCGGCGAAACTGGGCTTCGTCGATCATGGGTTCAGTCTACCGGTCGTGGTGGAATTGTGCTTGGGACAGACAAAGACGCCGCCAGCGCGTACGTCGGCGGCGTCTAACAGGTTGAAGATTTAGAAGGGGATATCGTCGTCGGTGATGCCCTGGTCGGCGTAGTCGGGCTGCGACGCCGGGGTGCGCTGATCGTAGTTCGTCGCCGCGGGCTTGGAGTAGCTCGAACCGCCGCTGTAGGACGATCCGCCCTCTCCGCCGCGCCCGGCGCCGCCGCCCAGCAGGGTCAGCTCGTTGCACAGGATCTCGGTCTTGTACTTCTTCTCGCCGCTGGTCTTGTCATCCCAGGAGCGGGTCTGGATCTTGCCTTCGATGAGGACTTGCGTGCCCTTCTTGACGTAGTCGCGCACGACCTCGGCTGTCCGCTGGAAGCAGACGATATTGTGCCACTCGGTCTTGTCGGTCCACTGGCCATCGGCGCCCTTGGCGCGCTCGGCGGTGGCGAGCGAGAACGATGCGACGTTCATTCCGCCGGCGGTTGCGCGGATCTCGGGGTCTTTGCCGACGTTGCCGAGAAGGAAGACTTTGTTGACGCCTTTTGCCATGAGTTTTGCTCCGTAAGCTCTGAAAAGTTGAGCATAGCAGAATCTCCGGTGGGTATCCGGGTCGTTACTTGCGGGCCGGTTTGGATGCGTCCTGCGGCCAGATCTTCGCCAGATGCTCGGCCAGGCGGTCGACGAAGCCGCCCGGCAGCAGCGCCGTCAGCGGCGCCGGGCCGACGAAACGCACGATGCCGCGGCAGTCGGTCGCGATCGCCAGCGGCCATTCCGGCGCGCCCCGGTCTGTCGCACCAAAGACCTGAAGAGTTCCCGGCGGAACGGTGAGGGTCGGGGTGCCGCGCAGGCGAGCAACCGGGCTGCGCGGGTCAGGCACGATCGGCGGCGCTCCGGCTGCGGCAACCGGCGACGTAGGCTGGGCCAGCAGGCCGTAGAGTCGCACATTACGGTCCGAATCGCGGAAGAGCGCTGCACGCAGACCGCGCGCCATCTCCACACAGAGGCTGCAGCTATCGGGAAAGGCCAGCAGGATCGTCGCGGAGCCGTAGTCGCGGTTGATCCGCGGCGTCTCGTTCGCCGCGAAGAGCGATTCGGCCAGCGGAAGAGCGGGCAGCGGCTTGCCCAGCAGGGCGTACCGCCGGCGGGCGGCGGCTACTTTTTCTTCGATCTCCAGTGTGGCTGGGTGGAGCGTTTCGGCCGTGGCCAGGGCTGCTTCGACGCTCTGCGCGGTTCCGGCGGCCGCACGGCTCTCGCCGTTCAGTTGCTGGGCGGCGGCGTACTCCAGGCCACGCGCGTAGAGCTGGTCGAGCGGCGCGGAGGACGCCGGATCGCGGAGCGCTTCGAGCGTCTGGGCCAGTTCGTGAGCGGGCGGCACGGCAAAGGATTCGGTCTGGCTGCCGGTTTGGCCGCTTCCCTCCCCGGACCAGCCGAGACTCAGGCAGAGAACGACGAGGGCCAGCCGCTTCACGGCCAGTCTTCGAGGCGGCTGGAATCGCGTTTCTGGTCGCCGGCCAGTTTGGCAAAGCCGAGCAGAAGGGTCAGGCTGCCGGTCGGCAGGCATCCCATGGCGACCATCAGGGCCAGCCAGCCGGCGGTGGTGTGCGGTCCCTGCCGGCGTTCGACGCCGCCGAAGGCAAAGAGCATCAGCAGACCCGCCGTCAGTCCGGTAAGGAAGATGGCCGTGCCAGTCGTGAGCAGCTTGCGGGTATCGTTTTGCATCAGCGCCGCACGACCGCTTGGATGAAGTAGACGAAGACACCGCTGACCGAGACGTAGAGCCAGATCGGATACGTCCAGCGAGCGAGGCGGCGATGCGCGGGAAAGCGACCGGTCAGCGAGAGGAAGAAGGTGATAAGAATCAGCGGCAGCGCGACGATCGCCAGCGGAATATGCGTGGCAAATAGCACGATCGCGTAGGTGTACCAGAGCAGGCCGGTGTGGGCGATCGGCAGGTGCGTCTCTCCGTGCAGGAAGTAGGTCGCCAGGTAGCTGACGAGAAACGCCGACGAGAAGACGAACGCCGCGAACATAGCATTGCGATGCTGCTGCACCAGCCGCGCGCGGATGAAGCGGTATCCGGCGAAGAGCGCAAAGGCGGAGGCGGCGTTCAGCGCGGCGTTGAGTCCGGGCAGGAAGTTGAAGCTCGCCCCGGCCGCGTCCACCGGCGGATGAATATAGACGAGCCAGAAGATGAAGATGCTCGCCACGACGCTGACGCCGACGATGGCGGCGATGACGGCGGGTGGCGTGCGGGCCTGTTCGAGATCGGATTTTGCGGCGACGGTTGGCATAGTCTCAGTTCAGTTTACGGCTAAGCGTCTAGAAGAGCAGCCGGCCGCGTGCATTCAAAATCATTGCGGCCAACAGAAGCGGCAGGTATATCACGCTGGCCTTCAAAAGATTGCGTGCGAGGATGCGGCTGGCCGGGTCGGCGGGATTCTTCAGAATGGCTGCGAAACGGACGGTGTACCAGAGGTAGCCAAGGCCGAGGACGGTCGCGACCACCGCGTACGGGATGCCGGTGATGCCGAGCCAGGTCGTCCACAGACTGACCGGAATCATCAGCACAGCGTAAAACAGCGCCTGCGCTACGGTCGAACGCGCGGCCCAGACCAGCGGCGTCTGGTTGGCGGCGACGCGGATGCCGCCGTTGCGGTAGTCCTCGCGGTACATCCAGCCGATGGCCATGAAGTGCGGAAACTGCCAGACGAAGATCACGGCAAAGAGCGCGACAGCGGGCCACTCGATCAGCCCGCGCGCGGCGGTCCAGCCAATCAGCGGCGGCAGAGCGCCGGGAAACGCGCCGATGAAGGTGTTGACGCTGCTGATCCGCTTCAGCGGCGTGTAGATCGCCACGTAGCTGGTCGCGGTCAGCAGGGTCAGGGTGCCGGTCAGCAGGTTGGTCGAGACCGCGAGCCAGAGCGAGCCGAGAAAGATGGCCGCGAAGCCCAGCAGCAGACCATGCACCAGACCGATGCGTCCCGTAACCATCGGACGGTTGGCGGTACGCTTCATGCGCGCATCGCTTTTGCGCTCAAGTGCCTGATTCAAAACGCTCGAACCGCAGGTGACGATGGCGATGCCCGCCATGGCGATCACGGAGCTGACGTGAAACGGGCTGATCCCCGAGTGCAGATCGCCCAGGTACAGCCCCGCGCCGGCCGTCAGAACCGACATCGCCGAGACTCGCGGCTTGAACAGCGCCACATAGTCCGAGACCAGCGAGGGTGCAGCCATGGCCGGAGCGGTCAGATCGGAGGTTGCGGAGGTTGCCACGTCTTTTAGGATATCGCGTTTCGCGGCGGATAGAGGCGACGTAACTTCTACTGCGTTCCTAACGGACTGCCCGGCGACGGCGCGGGCTTCGGCTGGAAGTAGCTTTTATCCCACAGCGCGCGGTAGAACTGGCCCGTCAGCTCGGCGGCCTTTGGCCCGAAGGTCGGACGTCCGCCTTCGAGAAAGATGACCGTCACGATGCGTCCGTTCGGCGTCTCCGCGAAGGACGCGAACCAGCCGAAGCGGGTGCCGTTGTTCGAGCAGGTGCCGGTCTTCCCCATCACGGGAAACTCCTTGAAGTTCGCCCGCAGGCTGCGCGCGGTGCCGTACTGCACGGCCGCCTGCATGCCGTCCTGCATCTCGGGGATCAGCGCGGCGATGTCGAGCGTGCGCTTCACCTTCGGCTCGAAGGCGGCGATCTCCTCGTCGGTCTGCGGATGCTGCAGGTAGTAAAGAGTGCCTCCGTTGGCGATGGCCGCGACCAGCGCGCCAAGCTGCAGCGGCGTCATGCTGACGCTTTCGCCAAACGAACACATGCGGCCCACGCCGCCAAGCGCCGCCGGCAGCTCCTGGTCGGGATAGGCGCCGAGCTGCTCGCCCGCGATGTGGTATCCGGCCAGTTCGCCCAGCCCAAGCTGATTCGCATAGTGCTTCACGCGCTCGAAGCCGAGCGAGCGGCCAAGTGTTTCAAAGTAAAGGTTGTTCGAGTGCGCCAGCGCCTCCGTCAAGGTCAGGTGATAGCCGCCGCCCAGGGCGACTGGCGTATCTTTTTTGACGATTCCTTCCTGCAAAGCCGCGAGCGCGACCGAGAGCTTGATCGTCGAACAGGGCTCCGCGCCGCTTGAAAGCGCGAGCTTCTGGTTGACCATCGCGAGGATGCGGCCGCTCGCGGGATCGATGGCCAGCGCCGTGCCGTTCATATTGCCAAGCGCCGCGATGGCTGCCTCGCGAACGATGGGGTCTTCACCCACGGTCACATCGCCGCTCACCAGATCGTCCGAGAAAGAGCTTGCGGTAAAGCGCTCCGCATAGCGGATACGCCGGGTCGAGGCGGCGGCGATCACCCGGCCGTGCCGCGTACGAACGATCGCGGGAGCTGCGCTCGCCTTCGCCCTGCCATGCGCCGTAGAGGCCTTCACCGAAGTCTTCGCATGCGTCGCCGCAGCCTTGCCGTGCGTGGACTTTGCGGGAGCGGCCTTGGCGGCGGACCTGGCGTGATGTTTCACCGGCGCGGCGACCGCAGCGGTCCCGGTCGCAATGAGGGCGAAGCAATTTGCCGCGAGCACAACGCCGCCCAGCAAGCCGTTCCGGATCAAAGAAAATCGTCCCATTTCACTACCCCAAGGCAAAAAGATGAACAGCCGTACCTTTCAGGGGAGGCAAGTCGATATCCAAAACCCTGACTTTTATCTTAGTTGGACGTAGTATCCGGTGCGCTGGGTAGGCGCTACCACCTTGGCGTCAGTTGCCCCGTCGCAGAAAGGCCGGGATATCGAGTTCGTCGGCGTCGTGGTTCTCGTGCGACGGCGGGTTGAACGTGGGCCGCGCGGGCGGCTCGGGCGTGAAGTCGTGGCTCTCCGCGATGCGCGGGTTTGCCGGCGTGCTGGCCGGACGCGGTTCGAACGGATAGACCTCGCCGACACGATCGCGCGTGACGCTGCGGAAGAAATCGTCGTCGAAGACCGACGCCGGTACGGGCACCAGCTCCTGCGGGGTCGGCGAGACCGGAATCAGCGGAGCCACCACTGCCTCAGGCTCAGGCAGATGCGACTCCGCAACCTCAACCGGGTGCTGGCTCTCGTACTCGAGCGGCTCCGGCACGGAGAAGATCGGCTCCGGCGTCGCGGCCACGACCGGAACGGGCGCCGCGGCGGGCGGAACGTGGGGTGCAACCGGCGGCACAACTGTCACTGGCAGTTC
Source organism: Granulicella rosea (assembly GCF_900188085.1). Taxonomy (GTDB): domain Bacteria; phylum Acidobacteriota; class Terriglobia; order Terriglobales; family Acidobacteriaceae; genus Edaphobacter; species Edaphobacter rosea. Next base: position 43,992 of record NZ_FZOU01000003.1, on the reverse strand, counting down.
CTGCCGGGCGATGGTGATGCGCGGCTGGATCGGCACATCGTAGCGGACGGTCGGCAGGGTCGCCTGGTCGAGCATCCGGTCCCGCCGCGGCTGCTGCGTCTGCTGATCCTTGAATCCCGTGGCGATGACCGTGATCTTCACCTCGTCGCCCATGCTCTCGTCCAGCACCGCGCCGAAGATGATGTTCGCGTCCTCGTGCGCCGCGTTCTGGATCACGCTGGACGCCTCGTTCACCTCGCTCAGCTTCAACGAGCTCGAGCCGGTGATGTTGATCAGGATGCCGCGCGCGCCGTCGATGGCGCCGGCTTCGAGCAGCGGCGAAGCCATCGCCGCAACCGCCGCGTCCATCGCCCGGTTCGGCCCGGAACGCTGCGAGGTGCCCATGACGGCGTAGCCCATGCCGGCCATCGTCGTGCGTACGTCGGCGAAGTCGCGGTTGATGACGCCGGGGATGGTGATGATGTCCGAGATGCCCTGCACGCCCTGGCGCAGCACGTCGTCGGCGATGCGGAAGCTCTCGAAGAAGCCCGCATCCTTGGCGACGGCCAGCAGCTTTTCGTTCGGGATGACGATGACCGTGTCGACCGAGTCGAGCAGCTCCTGCATGCCGCGCTCGGCCTGCATCATGCGGCGCTTGCCCTCGAACGCAAACGGCCGGGTGACGACCGCGACAGTGAGCGCGCCCATCTCGCTGGCGAGCGACGCGATGACCGGAGCGGCCCCCGTGCCCGTGCCTCCGCCGAGACCGGCGGTGACGAAGACCATGTCCGCGCCCTCAAGCGCCTCGATGATCTTGTCTGAATCCTCCAGAGCCGCGCGGCGGCCTACGTCGGGGTTCGCGCCCGCGCCCAGACCGGAGGTCAGCTTCACGCCAAGCTGCAGCTTCACGGGAGCGTTCGAGACCGCAAGCGCCTGCACGTCGGTGTTGGCCGCGATGAACTCGACACCCTCGACCTTGGCCGCGATCATGCGGTTGACGGCGTTGTTGCCGCCGCCGCCGACGCCGATCACCTTGATCCGCGCGCCGCGAGGCATCTCGTCGTGATACTGAATGCGAAGGTCTTCGGGCATCTCGGGCTCGTGGGACATAGGGTGGGGTTTCTCCAAGGCAAATGTGAAATAGCGAACGCCATTTGCAGCCAACTCAATTCTGTCACCCGAGGGTCAAAAAGGTGGTACACCTTTTCCACTGGCGTATCCAACTTGGTTCCAAATCAGGGCCTTCGACTTGAAGTGTTCTCATATCCTCTCTGAATTCAACGGAGCAGAACGCGTTGAACTTCGGTTTGGAGGGTGACTCTACGTGCATCCAGTGATTTTGGAAAATCTCGTCCGATTGCCAGCACGACACGGCTGTTCAGGCCTGTCTGCAAGAGCTTTTGAGTGGCTTCCATCAATGCAAGATACTTAGCACATTGAAACATTCCACGGATAATGTCCGCGTCGTCGGAGACAGGTCCTTTCACCTCTACCCCGACCCATTCCGATCCATTTTGAAACAAGACGTCGATTGTGTCGCAGGAGTCGAATGTGTACTCCAAGATAGAAACGCAATCTCTTGGCAATCCGAATAGCGAAGGATTCTCCGAGATATATTGCTTCAGTGCGCGGTGTTCTTTGCCCTCTCCAACACCATTGAATTTCGCTTTAATCGTCTCTGCTTCGCGAATCAAATCCGCCGGCGTTATCAGTATGGCAGGCTGCATGCCATAGTGTTCTAAAACAGCATCCCAGCCAGCATAATCACGCACTTCAGAGATCTTCTGATCTACGAGTCTTCGCTTTTCGCTTGAGGTTTTTTTCCTAAAATTCTTGGGATCTATAAAGTGGCCTATGCCATCCCCAGGCAAACCATGGGATTTATTTACGACCAAGCATTGGATCGGCGGTATTTCCACCTTCCAGAGCGCACCAAGAATCTTCATTTCATTCCCGACGACTCCAAGCACGGCGCCCAAGCTTCTGGGATTTGACATTCCAAGTTGCGGCGCAAGATCTGAGTAGTAGATTGTCGATCCGGCTTTTGCTTGGCGAATCAGCAGCGGAAGTGCCTGAAACGCACGTTGCTGAAAAAGTTTGGCCTTATCGCTGAATCCTTTAGAAGTCCGTTCCCCCGTCTCCATAATCCCCTCTCTTCTTGGACAGCAGATCCGGATTGAACGTTTAGAAGCTACCCGCGAACATGGCCTTCAACTTCGCTTTCAACCCCATCTCTTCGCTGGCCCGCCGAATCTGCGTGCGATGCGTGTAGAGCAGCATGCCGATGGCGGCTGCGAACTCCGGCTTCACCAGCTCCTGCGGCATGCGGCTGAGCGGCACCGGCACGCCGATGCGCGCAGGCACGCGCAGCAGGCTTTCCGCGTTGTCCAGCAGACCGACCAGGTTCGCGCCGCCGCCGGTCAGGACGATGCCCGCGCCCAGCGCCTCGAGCACGCCGCCGTTGCGCAGGTTGTCGCGCAGCATAGTGAAGAGTTCGCGGGCGCGCGGCTCCAGAATCTCCGCCAGAAAGCGCTGGCGGACGAGCCGGCCCTGCGGCGGGCCGCCAGCCAGACTGCCGGTTGCAAGGCTGCCGCCCACCTCGATCTCCGCCAGCGACGGCACGGAGGTGACGACACAGTTGCCGTACTCCTTCTTCAGGTACTCGGCCTCTTCGACTGAGACCTGCAGACCGACGGCGAGGTCGTTCGTGAAGTGGTCGCCGCCGATCGGCAGCACGGCCGTGTGGGCGATCGAACCCTCGAAGAAGACGGCGATCTCGGTCGTGCTGGCGCCGATGTCGGCGATGCAGACGCCCAGTTCGCGCTCGTCCGCCGAGAGCACGGCCTCGGCCGCGGCGATGCCTTCAAACACCGTGTCCTGCACCTCGAGTCCGGCGCGGTTGGCGCAGGTGATGACGCTCTGCGCAACGCCGCCGGAGCAGGTCGAAAGGTGGAGGTTGACCTCCAGCCGGTTGCCCACCATGCCGACCGGGTCGTGAATGCCGGCCTGGTCGTCGAGGATGAACTCCTGCGGCAGCAGATGCAACACCTCGCGGTCGGGCGGTAGAGCGACCGAGCGGGCGCGGTCGACCGCGGCGCGGACCTCGTCGCGCGTGATCTCGCGCATGCGGCTACCCATGCTGATGCCGCCGCGGCTGTTGATGCCGCGCACGTGCGTGCCGCCGATGCCGACGATGGCGGTCTCGATGCCGGTCTTCGCCCCACGCTCGGCGGTCAGGGCGGCGCGGTTGATGGCCTCCGCCGCCGGTCCCAGCTCCGCGATCAAACCCTTGCGCATGCCTTTGGATGGCTCCACGCCGTGGCCGCGATAGCGCAGCACGCCGTCCTGCACCTCGGCGACCAGCACGCAGCTCTTCTGGCTGCCGGCGTCGAGAACGGTGATGAGGTTTTCCGGCTTGGGTGTCATTGTGGGCCCGCCTGCGGGTGCTTCTTCACATCGAATGCCGTCTGCAGATGAGCCGCCGGTTTCGCCTGAGGCTTCGCGGCGACCGCCTTCGCGACGGGCTTCTTCGCCACGGACTTGGCCTTCGCGGCTGCAACCGTTTTAGCCGCCGGCTTCTCCGCTGCCTTCGGCGCCGGCGCCGCTGCATCGTCGGCGGACTTCACCGGAACCTCGGCGCCGCGCTGCATCTCCAGCACCACCTGGCGCTCGTAGCGCATGTCGGCGGAGGCGAGCTTGGGGTAATCCACCCGCCACTTCGGCAGGTTCTCTTCAAACTTCTTGTAGCGGTCGAGGAAGTCATGGTCGCCGAAGTGGACGAGAATATCGACCGAGCCTTCCGGGATAAGCGCCTTCACATCCTCGGGGTTCGAGACGTCGACCTCGGAGAGCTTGTCCGAGAGCTTCTTGCCCTCGCTGTCGAGGTCCGCCGTGAAGCTGGTGAAGAGCCGCATGCGCGCGGAGCGGGTCGACTCCGGATCGTCGCCCGAAAGACCCGTAACCACCGGGAACGAGTAGTGCGGACGCTGCGCCGCCGTGTCGTCGTCGACCGACATATCGAGCAGCACGCCGGTCTTGTCGACCAGCCCGATGTGGCCGCCCTGACGCACGAACGCCACGGGCGTTCGCTCGACGATCGAGACGCGGAGCTTGTCCGGCAGAAGACGCATGACGGTCGCATGCTCGACCCAGGGCAGGCGTTCGAGCTCGGCCCGGCGATCGGCCAGCGAGACGGTCAGGATGTTGCGGTCGACGTCCTCGCCGAAGATGCTGAGCAACTGTGGCCGGGTCAGGTGGCTGTTGCCGATGATCTGGACGGAGGCCGAGTTTTGGATCACAAACCGTTCATTATGCAGAAGATAGTGACGCACCCCGAAGATAGCGCCAGCGACAGCCGCAAGCGCGGCGACAACCGCTCCGGCTGCGATGCCGCGTCCGGCGTTGGTGCGCAGCAGACCGCTGCCCAGCCGCAGACGCATGGCGCTCCGGCTGCGCTTGCTGACGTAGCCTTCGCCGTCGGCGTCGTCCGGCGCCTCGAAGTCCTCGGCCAGATCGCGACGCAGCGAAGGCGCACCGGCAAACCGCCGCGGCGCTGCCGCCTTCTGCACACGACTCACCTGTGGCGCGTCAAGCACCGTAGCCCCACCCTTCGAAGACAATTTCCCTATCCGCACGCAGACCCGAGCAAGGCCGCGAAGAACCGCCAGCCCTCACTATACCCCGCCGTCTCTTCGCCCGCGCATGACCATTTGGGGGAGTACCCGCGCAGCAACTCTTGTCGTCATTCCTGCAGAGAATCTGCTTTTGTCCTTGCTTTTCTTGGTTGTCATTCCCGAAAGGGAATCTCCTTTTGTCTGGAAACACTCGGAATTCCCTTGCCCGCCCCATTCGGCCAGGCGTATTCTGGCCGCACCATGGCGCGCCTTCTAGAACCCGGCACACCCGAGTACGACGAGCGTATGCAAAGAGTGCGACAGCGGTTGCACGACGGTCCCAGCATGCGTACCCGCGTCCTGGTCATGACGGTGATCGCGGCCTTTTTCATGGTTCCTGCCGTCGAGATTGTTTACGCCGCATTCAAAGTGGGCTGCGATTGCAATCTGTATGTGCGCGGTTTCGCGCTGGTCATCGCCGCCGTGCTGCTCATACTGCCCGGCAGAATCGCTTATGTCATCGCCAGGCGGCGCGTGCGAACGGGCGAGTGGGCGCTTCGCCCCACCCAGGAAGAACGCGTCGAACTCGTCGCCAAATGGACCGAGCCAACCTCCGGTTCTTTGAAGCTTCTGAAGAATACAGACCGCTGGGATGTGTATCTGGACCTCATCATTACGTTCAACGGCGTCCTAAGCTTATGGAACGACCTACACTCCCCGTGGAGCCTCTTCAACGGTTTGGGCTTCGCGTTCTGGTCGGTCGTACTTTACTTTTATGGGCGGAGTCTATACCGCAGAGCGGCAAGCCGCCTCGGCAGACTGGCCATATGACCGAGCCGAATCAAAATCCGAACCCTGCGGCAGCGGCCCCGACGCAGCTATCGCCCCGCAGGCGCAACAACATCGTGTCCGGAATGATCATTGCCTTCGTCTCGACGGCGGCCTGGCTGCTTCCGAGAGCGTTCGACCGGAATCTGAGCGTCGTCAATCGTTCCATTGTGGCAGCCTCCGTCGCGTTGCTTCTCGTTATCCCCGGCATCTTTGCCTTGCGCACGATTCTCTTCCGCGTACGGCGTGGCAGGTGGAGCTTCATGCCCGATGCCGCAACGTTGGCGGCGATTCGCGCACAGTCGGCCGTGCAGAGCGAGACTGGCAAGAGGTTCAAGACCTGGCTGGACTTGTCGATGCAGACGGTGGGGCTGGCTGTCGGCTGCTTTCTGTTCATCATAGGCTGGCGACAGCTCGGAGCAAGCGGGCTAAACCTCTGCTTCAGCCGGGTCGAGACGATCGCAGGCCTGGTCTTCGTGAAGCATTTCGGCACGGCTCTCTTCAACCGATACGTTCTCAGTAGAACTTAGGTTCTTTTCAAGCGAGTACGCTAGATCGAGACCCGATCCCCCAGCGCCGCCAGCAGCAGTCCCGAAGCCTGCGAGACATTGCCCGCGCCGAGCGTCAGCACGACGTCCCCCTCCTCCGCGCCGGCAACCGTGAGGGCGACCGCCTCGGCCATCGACGGCGCGTATACCACCTGTCCCACCCCTGAGCCGCGAACCCGGTCCGCCAGGGCGGCGCCGGTGATGCCCGGAATCGGCTCCTCGCTGGCGGCGTAGATGTCGAGCATCGCGACCGAGTCGGCGTCCTTGAAGGCGGCGGCGAACTCCTCGATCAGGTCGCGCGTGCGGGTGAAGCGGTGCGGCTGGAAGATGACGTGGACCTTGCCGTAGCCGCATTCGCGCGCCGCGCGCAGGGTGGCGAGAATCTCCGTCGGGTGGTGGCCGTAGTCGTCGACGACCGTGACGCCGGCGACCTTGCCCTTCACCTGGAAGCGGCGGTCGACGCCCGTAAAGCTGGCGATGCCGGCGGCGATCTGCTGCGGCGCGACGCCAAGCTGCAGGCCGATGGCGATCGCGGCCGTCGCGTTCAGCACGTTGTGCCATCCGGGCACGCGCAGCGAGAACGGCCCCAGCAGAATGCCCCGGTAGTTGACTCCGAAGCTCGACTGCACGCCCGCGCGCGCCGGAAGCCGCTCGATACGGAAGTCGGCCTCCGGATGCTCGCCGTAGGTGAAGACTTTGCGGCGGGCCCGGTTCACGATGCCGCGCAGGCGTTCGTTGTCGATGCAGGCCGTCGTCGCGCCGTAGAACGGCACCGAGTCCATGAACTGGACGAAGGCGTCGTCGACGTCGTCCATGCTCTTGTAGCAGTCCATGTGCTCGCGGTCGAGGTTGGTGACGATGGCGAGGATGGGCGACAGCTTCAGGAACGAGCGGTCGCTCTCGTCGGCCTCGGCGACCAGGTACTGGCTCGCGCCCAGGCGCGCGTTCGAGCCGAGTGCGTCGACCCTGCCGCCGACCACGACCGTGGGATCGAGCGTGCCTGCCGTCAACACGGCCGCGACCATCGACGTCGTCGTCGTCTTGCCGTGCATGCCCGCGACGGCGATGCCGTACTTCAGACGCATCAGCTCGGCGAGCATCTCCGCGCGCTGAATGACGGGGATCTTGCGCGCGCGCGCCTCCAGCACCTCGGGGTTCGACTTCGAGACGGCCGAGCTGGTGACGACCACGTCGCTCGCCGCGGCGTTGCCCGCCTCGTGGCCCTCGAAGATGATCGCGCCCATGGCGGCCAGGCGGTCGGTCGTCGGCGAACGCCGCAGGTCCGACCCGGAGACGCTATAGCCCATCGAGAGCAGGATCTCGGCGATGCCGCTCATCCCGATGCCGCCGATGCCGATGAAGTGAACCCGCTGCGAGGCGGCGAAGAGAATGTGACCCGGTACGAACATCGTCTTGAGGCTCCAGAGTGCGTATGCGCTGGTTCAAGTCTACAGAATGGTCTCCGCGAGCTGTCAGCTCAGAGCTGCCCAGCTGACGGCTCGAGACCCATGACCCGGCGCTGAGCGCGGCGCTGCGAAAATGCAACAAATTCACCCGCCTTGTGTCTAATAGAGTGAGGCCGATTCGAGCAAACCTGCTTGCGCCGGGCTCCACAGCTTGCTGATCCCCCCGAACAACCCGGCTGCCGCAACTGGCAATGCCGGGCAGGGAGAGGGTTGAGACAAGCCACAGGACACCACCACCATGATGACGCCGAACGCCGCGAAAAATACGTTCACCGCCGCAATCGTTGCCGCGCTGCTTGCCGCGCCGCTCGCCGCGCAGACTCCGTCCTACAACCAGGGCGTCCAGAGCTACAACAGCCAGGACCCGCAGAACTACAGCACGCCCGCGCAGAACTACTATCAGGACCAGGCGCCGCAGGACCAGCCGCAGCAAGGCCAGCCGCAGCAAGGCCAGCCGCAGCAAGGCCAGCAGCAGGGCTACCCCCAGCAGGGGCAGGCCGCGCACGCGCCGTCGCCGGACCAGTATGTACCGCCCCAGGCATTCGGCCAGCAGCAGGAGCCGCCGCAGGATGGACAGGTGCAGACCGCCAACCAGGCGCCGCCGCCGATCCCGGACTACGACCAGCCCGAAGCGCCCGGCGACGGATATATCTGGACCCCCGGCTACTGGGCCTGGACCGGCTTCCAGTACCAGTGGATCCCCGGCGCATGGGTCGAAGCTCCTTATGACGGCGCTCTGTGGACGCCGGGCTACTGGGGCGCTTACAACGGCGGCTACTACTGGAACCCCGGCTACTGGGGTCCGGTCGTGGGTTACTACGGCGGCGTCGACTACGGCTTCGGCTACTTCGGTGTGGGCTTCTACGGCGGCTACTGGTATGGCAACCACTTCTTCTACAACCGCTACTACTCGCACGTCGGCCTGAGCAACCGCTACTTCTATAACCAGCGGTTTACGGGCATCGGCAATGTGCATCCCGGCGGACACAGCTTCGCGGCGGCCAGCGGCCCGCGTGGCGGCTTCGTCGGCAACCGGGGCGAGAGCTTCAACGGCGGCGCCCGCGTCGGCAATGGCGGGTACGCAGCACGCGGTAGCGCTGTGCCGAACGCCTCCGGCTACGCCAACCGGGGCTACGCCGGCGGCGGCAATGCGCAGCCAGCCCGGAGCTTCAGCGGCGGCAGCGCGGGCGGATACAGCGCTCCGCGCCCCAGCGGCGGCTATAGCGGCGGCGGTGGAGCACGTCCGGCGGCTCCCAGCGGCGGCGGAGTCCACCCGAGCGGCGGCGGAGGCGGCGCTCATGCCAGCGGCGGCGGACACAGGTAATCCAACCCCGAAACGATAAAAGGCGGACCCATCACCGGGTCCGCCTTTTATCGTTGTCATTCTTGTTGTCATTCCCAAAGGGAATCTGCTTCTCTGTCTTCTCTAAGGCCCGCCCGCTTATCTCAGGCCCGCCCGGCCAGCCGCAAACACATTCGCGCAATCTCCCCCGCCGCGTCCGTGTGGGCCAGCCTCCGCGCGGCCTCGCCCATCGCAAGCCGCATCGCCTCATCCTCCAGCAGCGCGGAGACCTCAGCGATCAGCCGTTCAGGCGTCAGTTGCGCCTCCGTGATCATCGACGCCGCGCCCGCCGCGACCAGCACGTCGGCGTTCTTGCGCTGGTGATCGTCGGCCGCCGCCGCGAAGGGCACCAAGACCGAAGGCTTGCCCGCCGCGGCCAGCTCCGCCACTGTGCTCGCGCCGCTGCGGCAGACGACGAGGTCGGCTGCGTCGATCGCGTCGACCATGGCGTCCAGATAGGGCAGGACAAGCAGGCGATCCGAACTCACCGCGCTTGCAGCGTACGCCGCTGCCGAAGACTCCACGTTGCGCCCGCCGACCTGGTGGACGATCTCCAGTTCTGGAAAACGCGTCAGCAGCCCGCCCGCTACCTTCGGCAGAATCTCGTTCAACACACGCGCTCCCTGGCTGCCGCCGAAGACCAGCAGGCGCAGCGGGCCGCTCGTCTTCGGCCGCAGCGCGAAGAACTCTTTCCTCACCGGGATGCCGGTAACGACGGCGTTCCGAAAGTAGCGCGTCGTCTGCTGAAAGTTCACCGCAGCCGCGCGGACACGCTTCCCTACCAGCCGGTTCGCGAGCCCCGGCACGGCGTTCGGCTCAAACGCCAGGGTCGGGATGCCGAGCAGGATCGCCGCCATCATCGCCGGACCGGAGGCGTATCCGCCCACCCCGACGACCACCTGCGGCTTGAACTCCCGCAGCAGGCCCATGCAACGCAGGATGCCCAGCGGCAGATCGCCCAGCGTACGCAGCCGCGTCATCAGGCTGACGCCCTTCAACTGGCCGACGTGAATCAACTCCAGCCGGAAGCCGGCCTCGGGCACCAGCTTGGTCTCAAGCCCCCGCGCCGTGCCGACAAACCGCACCTCGGCGCCGGCGGAGTCGCGCAGTTCGCGCGCAATCGCGAGCGCCGGGATCACGTGCCCGCCCGTGCCTCCACCTGCGATCAGAACGCGCAGCGGCACTTAGTCAATCTCTCGCGTAATGTTCAGCAGCACGCCCATACCCGCCAGCGTCACGAACAACGACGTTCCGCCGAACGAGATGAACGGCAGCGTGATGCCCTTGGTCGGCAGCAGTGCGACCGCGACGCTCATGTTGAAGAACGCCTGAATCAGAATCGCGGTCGTCAGCCCGAAGGCCATGAAGCGGGCGAACGGGTCGGTCGAAAGAAACGCCGCGCGCATGCCACGGTAGCCGAACATGACGAAGAGGCCGACCAGGGTCAGCGCGCCGAGCAAGCCGAGTTCTTCGCTGATATTGGCGAAGATGAAGTCCGTCCAGGCCTCGGGCAGGAAGTAGAGCTTCTGCCGGCCCTCCATCAGGCCGAGGCCCCGAAAGCCGCCTGTGCCGACCGCGATGAGCGACTGCATGATGTGGAAGCCCTTGCCCAGCGGGTCCGACTCCGGGTTCAGGTAGGTCTGGATACGCGCGCGGCGGAACGGCACCATCCAGAGCATGTAGTACATGATGGGCGTGGAGGCCAGCATACCGACGCCGATCCACTTGACCTGCATGCCTGCGAGATAGAGCATCGCCAGCGTGACACCCGCGCAGACCAGCGCCGTACCCAGGTCCGGCTGCTTCATGATGAGGCCGATGAAGACCAGCGGCGGCAGCGCGGCGCGCAGAATCGTCCCGCGCCAGTCGTCCATCTTGTGGATGCGCGTCTGCAGAAAGTATGCAAGGAAGAGGATGACCAGCGGCGTCGCCAGCTCCGACGGCTGGAAGGTAAAGAAACCGGCCTTGAACCAGCGATGCGTATGGTTGAGCTTCGGCATCGCGAAGACGCTGACCAGCAGCAGCGTCGTCAGCGCCAGCCCCGGAAAGACGACCTTGGGATTGTTGTAGCGGCGATAGTCCACGCGCATCAGGATGGTGAGAGCGCCCATCCCCAGCAGCGCGAACATCGCCTGCTTCGCGACATATTTATAGGGCGAGCCGGACTCCGCCGTCGCCATGACCGCCGAGGCCGAAAAGACCATCACCAGTCCGAAGAGGACCAGCAGCAGCACCACGCCGAACAGCCATTTATCGACCCCAACCCGCTTTGCCATCTCATTCCTTCAGGCCCAACACCAGCTCGCGAAAGACGCGGCCGCGGTGCTCGTAGTTCTCAAACTGATCGAAGCTCGAACACGCCGGCGCCAGCAGAACGACATCCCCGGCCACAGCCGCCTGGGAGGCATCCGATAACGCAACTGCTATTGTCTTCGCAGATACTATCTTCACCACACCGGCAAGCTGATGCTCAATCTTTTCCGCCGCCGAACCAATGGTGTAAACAGTCTTCACCCGCTCGCGCAGCAGACCGGCGAGCTGCGTGTAATCCGAATCCTTGTCCTTGCCGCCGAGAATGAGGTGGACGCCGCCCGGGAAGGACTCGACCGCCTTGATCGTCGCATCGACGTTGGTGGCCTTCGAATCGTTGAAGTAGTCCACGCCATCGAGCGTGCGGACGAACTCCAGCCGATGCTCGACCGCGTGGAAGCTCGCGACCGACCGGCGAATCGACTCGGCCGAAATGCCCGCCAGCCGCGCCATCGTCACCGCCGCCAGCACATTCTCGATGTTGTGCGCGCCCTTCAGACCGATCTCAACGACCGGCAGGATCGGCTCGGGCTTGCCGCCCTCCTTCTCCGTGAAGAAGACGCTCTCGCCGTGGACAAAGGCGCCCTGCTTGATCTGGCGGCGGCCGCTGAACCAGTAGATCTGCGCCTTGGTCTTGCCGGCGATCTTCTGCGTCGCGACGTCCTCGGCGTTCAGCACGAGGTAGTCCTCGGGCCCCTGGTTCTCCGTGATGCGGGCCTTCGCGGCGGCGTACTGCGCAAAGCTGCCGTGGCGATCGAGGTGGTCGGGCGTCAGGTTCAGCACGGCGGCGATGTGTGGCTTGAACTCGGCGATGGTCTCCAGTTGGAAGCTCGAAACCTCGAGCACATCCCAGCTCTCGGGCGTGCTCTCGGCGATCAGCTCGATCACCGGCAGGCCGATGTTGCCGCCGACCAGCGTCTGCCGGCCCGCGTCGGCGAAGATCTTGCCCGTGAGCGTGGTCGTGGTGGTCTTGCCGTTCGAGCCGGTAATGGCGACGGTCTTACCCTCCAGGAAGCGGCTCGCCAGCTCCAGCTCGCCGATCACCGGCAAGCCGTTGCGAATGGCCTGCGCGACCTCCGGCGTCGTGAGCGGCACGCCCGGCGAGACGACGATGAGGTCCTGCCGCCGAAACGTCAGCAGCCCGTGGCCGCCGGACTCAACCATAATGCCCGCCTCGAGCAGCGCCGGAATATCCTTCGCCAGCGCCTGCGCGCTGCGTGTATCCGACACCGTCACCCGCGCGCCGCGATCGCGCAGAAACATCGCCGCCGCCAACCCCGACTTGCCCAGACCTACGACCAGTACCCGCTTGTTCTTCAGCTCCATCATCCGCCAGGCCTCGAAATCCTTTCTTGTCGTCCTTCGCTTTTGGTTGTCATCCTTCGCGCAGCGGAGGATCTGCTTTTCTTCTTACGGCGGCAGCTCGCCATATCGTTGCGTAGAACGAAGCCAGATGGGTGCTCGCTCCAGCTTCGCATGATCAAACAGCCCCCATTCGCCCCCAAGCAGTTGGACGGTGGCAGACGAAGGACTTCGGCTGACAAAAACATAATCCAGCGAGTCATTCGGTTGGTGAATCAGCCATTCCATCCCACTTCCTTCCCGAAGAAACGTCTGGACGGACAAACTCATATACAGACCAATGTCGACATCGGGTAGATTCTCGCCACGCAGGACTGCGGCAATCTCATACCGTCTCCCCACGTCATCCGCGCTTGTGTCCGCAAGATCGGCAAGCAGTAGCGGCTGGGTTTCCGCAGTCAGCAAGGTGGTACGCCGGTCCTGGCCCCCGGCATCGCTCTCCCAGTAGCCGCCTCCGCGAATACTGCTCCAGACGATGGCGAGGGGAGATTGCACCAGCGATGCGATAAACCGCTCGCGACGGGTCTCATGATTCAGCGGGGCCGCAAAGACTCTGGGACCTGACGGGTTCTTATATTCGGTCACCAGACCCGCCACCAACCCGCGCTCGATGCTCAGCTCCATGCGTAAAGCCTACCGCGAACGCGAAATTCGCGTCACCAAGGCAGGATCAACGCCCTGTGGAGAACCACGCGCGAATCGCCGAAAGAACGCCCGCATACCGGTACTCCGGATCGAGATATCGCTCGATGACGTAGAAGGCAAAGTAGTAAAGGCGGCAAAAACTCCAGATAGCAATGACAAGCAGCGTCGCCGTGCGCAGCGTTGGCCGGTCCAGCAGCAGAAGCCCGCAGGCGAGCAGGCCCGTCAACAGGAAGAAGAACGCTTTCAGCTTGATCCAGCGTTTGCTTTCGAGGTCGCGCATGGCGATTGGACCAGAAACATCAAGGAAGGTCGCACATGCTCGGTTTGGTATCGTATTGGACAAGGAGGAATATCGTGACCCATACCATTGAGGTAGAGATCGACGCAGTCGGTGTCGTACGTCCCCTGGAATCGTCATCGCCTCTTCCCAGGGGCCGCGCCCTGCTCACTTGGCAGACTTCAGAGGTAGATGAGACTCTACTTCTTTCGGAGGCGGCGCTAGCCGAAGACTGGCTTCGACCGGAAGAGGATGAGGCATGGGCCTATTTGCAGCCGGCGAAGTAGTGCTGTTTCCCTTCCCATTTTCCGATCTTAGCGGCAATAAACTTCGTCCGGTCCTGCTACTGGTCAGTGTGAGCCGTGCGGATTGGATCGGCTGTCAGATCACCAGCAACCCATACTCCGATCCGCATGCTGTCGTTCTGACGCCGGCCTCATTCACCCAGGGAGGTCTGCAACTGCTGAGTTATGCTCGTCCCGGCAAGCTATTTACGGCCAATGAGTCGATCTTCGTTCGATCGTTGGGCAAACTTGCCGACGGAATGCTCAAAGACGTTCGAGACTCTGTCGTCAGCCTGATTCAGCCAGCCAATCCGTAGCACTGCCTACCTCAACTTCAACGTGGTCAAGGCCAGCAGCGCGAACACCAGCGCCAGAATCCAGAACCGCGCGATCACCTTCGACTCGCTCCACCCCAGCAGCTCGAAGTGGTGGTGCAGCGGCGCCATCTTGAAGATGCGTTTGCCGTTCCTCAGCTTGTAGCTGCCCACCTGCAGCATCACACTCACGGCTTCGAGGATGAAGACGCCGCCGATGAACGGCAGCAGCAGCTCCTGCTTGATGACCACCGCAACCGTGCCGATCGCGCCGCCCAGCGCCAGCGAGCCTACGTCGCCCATGAAGACCTCCGCCGGATGCGCGTTGTACCAGAGGAAGCCGATCGAGCCGCCGACCATGGCTCCGCAGAAGACCGTCAGTTCGCCGACCAGCGGCATGCGCTGCAGCTCCAGGTAGTCCGAAAAGACGACGTGGCCGCTGACATAGGTCAGCACCGTGAGCGCGCCGGCGGCGATGATCGTGCAACCGATCGCCAGGCCGTCGAGCCCGTCCGTAAGATTGACCGCGTTCGACGTCAGCGTGATGACCAGCATCACGAAGACCACGAATGGCACGAAGGCCAGCCAGTGCATATGCGGGATGCCGCCCATCCACTCCCAGACCAGGTCCGGGCGGAAGTTCTTCGCGAACGGCACCATCAGGCGTGTGGAGTAGCCTCCGCGGCCGCCCATCAGCAGCAGCGCCACGGCCACCGCGCCGCTCGCGAGGAACTGGCAAGCGAGCTTCTGCCTGCCTGTAAGGCCCTGATTATGCTTGTGAACGACCTTGGTGTAGTCGTCGGCGAAGCCAATGGCGCCAAAGGCCAGCGTCGACAGGCAGACCACCCAGACGTAGGGGTTCGAGAGGTCGGCCCAAAGCAGCGTCGGCACCAGGATCGAGATCAGGATCAGCACCCCGCCCATGGTCGGCGTGCCGCCCTTCTTCTGGTGGGACTGCGGCCCTTCCTCGCGGATGTACTGCCCGACATGAAACTCGCGCAGCCGTTCAATGACGAACGGCCCGATCAGCAGCCCGATCAGCAGCGCCGTCAGACTGGCGAAGACGGTGCGGAAGGTCAGGTAGCGAAAGATCCGGAACAGCCGAAAGTATGGAAACAGCTTCTGGTACAGCAGCCAATAGAGCAAGGATTCTCCGCCTGTCGAAACTCCTGCCTATCTTAACAGGCGGGCTGTGGAACAGGGCAGAATCTACGGCGGTTACAGCCCCGCTTCGAGCGCGAGGCAGAGTCCGCCGGCGGCTTGCAGCAGCTCGTTCGACAGGTGCGGGTCTTCCGCCGCGTGCGCCTGTTCGAGCAACTGCCACGCCATGCCAAGCAGCCGCTCGCCGATGCCGCGACGTCCCGCGCCCAGCGCCTCCAACCGAGGCTTCAGCTCGCGCAGACTCCGTTCGAGCTTCGCCGTCGAGGGATGCTCCACATTTGGCCGATGCTCCTGCCGCGCCGCATACAAAGCCGCCATGCCGAGATGGTCTGCCGCGCGCAGCAGACCCAGCGCACAGCGAACCTTGTCGGCCTCGGCGTTCGGACTGTTGCAGCAGCCGCGGTAGAGCACCATTCCCTGCTCCAGCAGCATGCGCAGATCCCCGCCCGAGTCGTGCTCCAGCAGAGACACCACCGTCGCGGCGCGGTTGAGATGGTGGAAGGCGAGCGCCAGCTCGTGATCTTCGGCCGGCGCGTGCTTCCGCTCGAAGTCGGCTCCGCCGTGCTCATGCGCGTGCTTTGCCGCCTTCTTGCCGGGATGTTTGGCAGCCTTCTCGGCGTGCTTTTTCGCGGGATGCTTCTTCGCCGCGTGCTTCTTCGCAGCGTGCTTCGCCACCGCATGCTTCGCGGCCTTTTTGGCGATCGCCTTCTTCGCCGCCTGCTTGATTGCCCCGCCCCCAACCCGTACCAGACCGTTCGCCATGACGAACTAGGATGCAGATTCTTGAAGCGGCGATCTCAATGCGTCTCCAAAACCGCCAGCGCGCCCTCCAGCCGCACGCCCCGCGAGGCCTTCAACAGCACCGCGTCGCCAGCCCGCAGGTTGGCGGCCAGCCACGCGCCGGCCTCTGCCGGGGTGTCGACGAACGCCGTCGGCACGCCAGCCTCCGCCGCGCCCAGGACGAGGTCATGTGCGTGTCCACGCACGCCGATCACGACGTCCAGCCCAGCCATCTTGCGTCCGCAGTCGGCGTGCAGCGAAGCCGCGTCCGGGCCTAGCTCCAGCATCTCGCCCGCGACCACGATCCGCCGCGTGGCCTCGGTCCGGCGCAGCGCCTCGACCATCGAGTTCAACGCCGAAGGGTTGGAATTATAGGTATCGTTGACGATCTGCGCGCCGCGCCACTCGATCATGTTGCCACGCTTCTCGCCCGGCCGCATGCTCTCGAGCGCGCCGACCATCGTCGCCCGATCAAGGCCGCTGCGCAGCCCCACCGCGGTGGCGGCCAGCGCGTTCATCACATTGTGCCGCCCCGGCAGACGCAGCGACACGGGCCAGTCCCGGTCATATTCCCCTGGCGTACCGATGGACAGGTCGAAGTCCGTCCCATCCAGCCCACGCTCCTCGATATTGACCGCGCGCACCTGCGCATCCAGGCCGAAGCCGTAGAGGACGGCCCGCTCGCCCAGTCCGCGCGCAAAGGCCGCGACAAAGCGGTCGTCCGCGTTCAGGAAGGCGACGCCCTCGGCGGGCAGCGACTCCACCAGCTCGTACTTCGCCTTTGCGATGCCCGCGATGCCTTCGGGAAAGAACTCCAGATGCACCGCCGCGACGTTCGAGACAACGGCCCAGTCGGGCTCGGCGATCTGCGCCAGCCGCGCGATCTCGCCCGCATGGTTCATGCCCATCTCGATCACGGCGACCTCGTGCTCCGGCTCCAGCCGCAGCAGTTGCAGCGGCACGCCGAAGTGGTTGTTCAGATTCCCCGCCGACCTCAGCACGTTGAACTGAGCAGCCAGCACGGTCGCGACGCACTCCTTGGTCGTCGTCTTGCCCGCCGAGCCGGTGACGCCGATCACCCGCTTGCCCCATGCGCGGCGAACGCGATTCGCCAGCGTCTGCATCGCGGCGAGCACGCAGTCCTCGCCCTCGGGCACGTAGAGCAGCCGGCAGGGGTCGAGCGTGTCCGGCGCGAGCCAGCGGTTGCTGACGACGGCCGCGACCGCGCCATTCGCGAACGCCGCCTCTACATAGTCGTGGCCGTCCATCTTCTCCCCGGTGACGGCGAAGAAAAGCTCGCCCGCGCCGATGGTGCGCGAATCGATCGAGTAGCCGACGGCTTCGAGGCTCGTGGTGAAGTCGCCCTCGGCGTGAATCCAGTCTGCGATTTGTCCCAGCGTCAGCTTCATGTATATCTCTCCGCTTTGTTTGCGTCACAAACGCTCGTCATTCTGAGCGAAGCGAAGAACCCCCGTATTGGCTCTTGCATTTGCTGTCGCTTTTCTTGTTTGTCATCCTCGAAGAGGACCTGCTACTGCCTTCAGTTCTTATGTTCACCAGTCACAAAGCGTACCTCAGCGGCTAAAGCCGCACTCCCCGCAATGTACACGGCACGGCTGAAGCCGTGCCCTTAACAAAACGTCAACACTCTAAGACAGCTCCGCCAGCACCCCAGCCGCTACCGCCACATCGTCGAACGGAACCGTCCCATCCTTCAAAATTTGCACCTTCTCATGGCCTTTGCCCGCCAGCAGCACGATGTCGCCCGCCTCGGCCGCGCGTAGCGCGATCTCGATGGCGCCCGCGCGATCCTCCTCGACAATACAGGTCGTCCCCACCTCCATCACGCCGCTGTACGCCTCGTCGAGGATCGTGGCAGGATCTTCCGTGCGAGGGTTGTCGCTGGTCAGAATGACGAGGTCGCTGCCCTCCGCCGCCGCGCGGCCCATCTTCGGACGCTTGGTCTTGTCGCGATCTCCGCCGCAGCCGAAGAGCGTGATGACGCGGCCCGGGCCGGCGAGTTCGCGGGCCAGCGCGATCAGGTTGCGCAGCGCGTCGTCCGTATGCGCGTAGTCGACGACCACCGTGAAGCCAAGCGTGTTCGGCACAGTCTGAAACCGGCCCGGAACCTGCCGCAGCTTCGACGCGGCAGACGCGATCTGCGCCAGCGTCAGCCCACGCGCCAGCGCCGCGCATCCGGCCGCCAGAAGGTTATACACGTTCACCCGGCCCGTCAGCGGCGAGACGATGTGTACGTTGCCGCCAGGAGTCTTCCAGTGAAACTCCGTCCGTCCAGCGGCGAGCTTCACCCGCTCGGCACGATACTCGCCGAGGTCCAGCCCATAGGTCATCACCTGTGACGGCAGCTTGCTCGCGAGCAGGCGCACGCCGCCTGCGTCGTCATCCTCGTTCACCACGGCGACGCGCGGCGGCGGCGCGCCAACGCCCGCAAACAGCCGCGCCTTGGCCGCGAAATACGCGTCCATCGTCCGGTGGTAGTCCAGGTGATCCTGCGTGAGATTCGTAAACATCGCCACATCGACCGGCACGCCCCAGACGCGCTCCTGCTCGAGCGCATGCGAGGACATCTCCATCACCGCCTCGGTCGCGCCCGCCCTTACGCCATCGGCGAAGAGCGCCAGCAGGTCGCGCGACTCGGGCGTGGTGTGCTCGCTCGCCCGCACCTCGTCGCCGATATGCGTTTCTATCGTCCCGATCAGCACGCATCGCCGATGGACCGACCGCAGCATCTGTTCGAGCAGGAAGGCCGTCGTCGTCTTGCCATTGGTGCCGGTGACGGCGCTGACTTTGAGCTTTTGTTCTGGGTGTCCGAAGAGATTCGCACTGATACCGGCGAGCGCGCGGCGACCGTTGTCGACGCGCCACATGGGAACATTCTGTCTTTGTGTACGCAGCTCCCAGGTCCCGGGTGAATCGGTCACGATCGCGCGTGCACCCCGTTCCAGCGCCGCGTCAATGTACCGGTTCCCGTCTGTGGACTCTCCGCGCATCGCGACGAAGACATCGCCCGGCTGGACCCGGCGCGAATCGTACTGCACTCCCGTCACGTCCACCGCCGTCCGGGTGCGATCAGCCGAAACCTCAACCCCGCGTAAAGCCTCATCCATCTGCATCTCAGCATTCTAATCCGCGGATCGAAGCGTGCGCCCTACGATCACCTACCGCGCGAAGCGCACCACAACCTCGGTCCCGACCGGCACCATCGTTCCAGCCGCCGGAACCTGCTCCGTCGCCAGCCCGCTGCCGACCGGCTGCACACGCAGTCCGGCAGCATCCGCGTGCTCGATGACGCCTCGCAGCGGCAGACCCAGGAAGACCGGCACAGCGACGCGTTGTCCGGCGTCCACCACCACGCCGCCACCTGCGCGCGCCACCGCCAGCGGAGCGATCTTCGGCGCGGCCAGCGGCGCCTTCGGCACGATGGAGTCCGGCATGATCGAGCTGCCGCCGTTGGCCTGGAACGCGGCCAGCACCTTCTCCGGAAGCAGGCCCAGCACACCCGTCTGCTTCTTTTCGACCGACGCGGTCTGCGCCGGTGCGGTCGGATTCACATCCACCGTCGCGCGAAGCGGGTCGTCCGCCGGCAGGTTGTTCACGTCGGCGAACATCGCATTCAGGTCCGCGCCGTTGTCCTTCGGCTCGTCGTCCAGCGCGGCGATCTCGACCGTCTGCTGTTGCTGCATCTGCTTCTTGGTCTTCAGCGGCATGTCGTGCGGCACGCCGAGATATTCAAGCACCTGCTGCGCGACCTCCGCGAAGACCGGCGCCGAAACCGTTCCGCCGTAGCCCGTGCCGACCGTCGGCGTGTCGATCACCACCGCAACCGTAATCGCCGGGTTCGAGACCGGCGCCATGCCGGCGAAGCTGGCGACCAGCTTGGTGTGGCTGTACGTGTGGGTCGCGACGTCGATCTTCTGCGCCGTACCGGTCTTGCCGCCGGCGCTGTAGCCGTTCAGCTTGGCCTGCGATCCGGTGCCCTCGTCGACGATGCCGCGCATCATCATGCGCATGGTTGCCGAGGTCTCTTCCTTGATGACGCGGCGCGAGCCCTCGGGCAGCTTGTCCGGCAACTGGCTGGTCGGGTGGAACGGCATCGGCGCCAGGCGCGGGTCGCCCTTCATCTCGTCGGTGGACTTCAGCAGCACGTGCGGCGGCATGTAGATGCCTCCGTTGGCGATGGTGCTCACCATGGTCGAAAGCTGCACCGGCGTCACGCCGACCTCCTGCCCGATGGACAGCGAAAGAATGCTCGTCGCGCCCCACTTGCGCGGCGCACGCAGCAGCCCGCGCGTCTCGCTGGGCAGCTCGATGCCCGAGCGGTCGCCGAAGCCGAAGCCGCGCATGTAGTCGTAAAACTTCTGGTTGCCGACCTTCATGGCCATCTTGGCCGCGCCGACGTCGCTCGAATGCTCGAGCGCGAACTGCACCGTCACGCGGCCGAAGTGATCGGACTTGTCGTCGTGGAAGGTGCGGCCGTACATGGTCATCACGCCGCCCTGGCAGTCGACGATGTCGGTCGGCTTCACGCCGGCGGCGTCGAGCGCGGCGGAGTAGGTCACCAGCTTGAAGGTCGAACCCGGCTCGTAGACGTCGCTGACGGCAAGGTTTTCAAGCGAGCCTGCGTCCATGTGCTTCGAGTCGTTCGGATTGAAGCGCGGCGAGACGGCCAGCGCAAGGATATTGCCCGTATGCGGATCCTGCACGACGACCGTTCCGTGAAGGGCTTTGACCTTAGCCATCTGCTCATCGAGCGCGCGCTCGGCCATGTACTGAATATTGGCGTCGATGGTCAGGACGAGATTCTCGCCCGGCTGCGGCTCGTTCACCTCGCTGCCGAGGCGATGCCGCTTGGCGTCGAGCGCAGTCAGCATGTGGCCGGGAACGCCATGCATGTCGTCGTCGAACTGCCGCTCGAGCCCACCCAGACCGGTGTCGTCCGTGCCGACGTAGCCCAGCACCTGCGCGGCGAGCTCCTGGTTCGGGTAGAAGCGCTTGAACTCCTTCTGGAAGTAAACGCCCTTCAGGTTCAGCTCGCGAATGCGGTCGGCCGTCTGCGGGTCGAGCCGTCGTCCCACCCAGGCGAAGCCGCGCGAGGCGTTGAAGCGCGCCAGCATCTGGTGCTCCGACGTAAAGTTGTCCTGCGGATCGGTGTGGACGATGCGCGAGAGCATCTCGGCCGCGCTCTGGCGGTTCTCCCCCAGTTCGCTCGGCACCGCGTAGACCGAGTCGACCAGCACGGTCATGGCCAGCTCGCGCAGGTTGCGGTCGTACAAGACGCCGCGACGCGGAGCGACCTCGAAGCCCGCCTGCTGCTGCCGCATCGCGCGATCCACCCAGACCTTGTGCTGAAAGACCTGCAGCCACGTCAGCCGGCTGGCCAGCGCAATCACCCAGATGCAGAAAAAAAGCGCCACGTACGTGAACCGCTTTCTCCGGATGGGAGCGGTCAACGTCTGTCGTGGCGCCTGGTAGTTCATGGTGTGATCCCTGAGTTGATGTTCTGGTTTTCAGAATGTCCCGGCAAAAAAGTGCCTGTCATCCTGAGTGTGGCGAAGGACCTGCTTGCGTACTTCGTTTGAAGCTATAACCCGGCCCGAGCGAGACACAGGTCCTTCGCTTCGCTCAGGATGGCCAGCTCTTTTGCGAGCCAAAGACGACAGAAACCTAATTCACATTCGCCGGAGCAGGCGTGCTGACCTCTGCCACCGAAGCCGGCGCATTGGCGTCCATGCCATCGGTACGGACGACCTGACCGGGCTGCGGCTGATCCAGCCCAAGCTGTTTGGCGATCTTGTCGATGCGGCCCGGATCGGTAAGCTGCGCCTCGTTCAGGCGAAGCTGGCGATTCTCTTCGCGCAACTGCTCCACCTGCGTCTTCTGCGCTTCGATCTTGTAGCCGATCTCGATGGCCGAGAAGTGCTGCCACACGAACACCATCACGAGCGCGAACAGGACCGTCATCGCGACCGCGAACGAGCGCATCTCCTTGCGGCGCTCGGGGTCGTCCTGCTTGACGATGCGGCTGTTGTCGAGGTGCTTGGTGAAGAAGACCTCGGGCGTCGGGCCGCGGCGTGCGCGGTGCTGCAGTTCGAACAGCTCGCGGTTACGCTCCGCCAGCGACTCCGCACGCGTCCGCGATACCTTGCGGGGAGCTGCAACCGTCATGTCCATGCCTGCCATCATCGTCGCCATTGCCGTGTCCCCTTGCTGCTGAAACTTGAATCGCCATCCCCTCTTCGTGTTCGAAGACGATCCGGGCCGGGATCGCTATGGGGGATGGGATGGGTGGTGCAAAGTTGTCTTTCGCCTGAAAGAAGGTGGGACAACCCCGGCCCGATCTGTTGCGTCTGTGTATGCACCGTTGCACTAGTAACGGTGCAGTAAACAGTACGTCTAAACTTTAGAGCTTCTCGGCAGCCCGTAACTTGGCGCTGCGCGACCTTGGATTTCTCAGTGATTCCTGCTCCGAAGCCACAACCGGCTTCTTCGTCAGGGTTTCCATCACCTTCGCGTCCTTGGCTGCCTTGAACGCATCTTTGACCAGCCGGTCTTCCAACGAGTGGAAGCTGATCAGCACCAGTCTTCCGGCCGGCTTCAACAGAGACCCCGCGCATTGGAGCAGCGATTGAATCTCTCCCAACTCATCATTCACGCGAATTCGGATTGCCTGGAAGGTTCTCGTCGCCGGATGAATCTTGTCGCCTTTCATGGATGGGGCCACGGCCGATACGATTCGAGCTAACTCCGCTGTCGTCGTAATCGGCCGGGCCCGTACCAAGGCTCTGGCGATTCTCCGCGACCTCCTTTCCTCTCCGAATTCGTAAATCAGATCGGCGAGTTCGTTTTCGCCAAACTGATTTACCACTTGCTCGGCCGTCAGTCCGCTGCGCGTATCCATCCGCATGTCCAGCGGTCCGTCGGACCGAAAACTGAAACCTCTGTGCGCCTCGTCGAGCTGCATGCTGCTGACGCCGAAGTCGGCCAGCAGACCATCCACGCTGCGTGGCTTCATCGCCTGGGCCGCCTCCGAGAATGCCCTTGGCTCGAACACCATCTTCGGCATCGCATCCCCCAGCTCCTGGGCGACCTCGGCGAGTCTTGCCTTCGCCTTCTCCAGCGCCTCCGGGTCGCGATCGAAGCAGATCATCTTGCCCTTTGCGCCCAGCCGGCGAACGATCGCCGAGGTGTGTCCCGCCAGCCCGAGCGTGGCGTCGACATACACGCCGCCCGACCGCACATTGAGGTACTCCAAAACTTCATCTAAAAGAACCGGCACATGCGCTGGCTTTGCCTCTGCGATGTGCTCCCCCTGGGGGGTGAAACTGACCGTACCGTTCTCGTCCACCACTTACAGTCCAAACTCGGAGAGCGCGATCGAATCGGCTTCCGACAGCGGCGCCGCTTCCAGCTCCGCCTTGATCGAGGCGTGGTTCACGACCTCGAGATACGTCTGTGCGCCGAAGACCACCACCTCCGCAGTGATCGCAGCCGACTCCCGGAGCAACTGCGGCAGCAGCAGCCGGCCCTGGTTGTCCATCTCCACCATCTGGCCGTAGTAGTTCGTCACGTCCAGAAACTTCTTCTTCGCGGGATTCATGGAGGGGATCTTCGCCAGCTTCTCCTCGATGTACTCCCATTCCTTCAACGGATAGATCTCGGCCCGCTTGCCGTCCTTGCTGGTGATGTAGAACTGAGGTCCGTAGAGTTCATCCACACGCGACTTGAACGCAGCCGGCAGCTTCAGCCGACCCTTGTCGTCTACGCGCGTTGGGTGATTGCCACGGAACATTTTGAACCTCTACCGGTGCAGAACCAGACTTGCCAGCACATCGAGGACACTGGGGAGGTCCGGGAAGCGTAAACTTTGGTCAGCGGAGGGCATTTCTTAGCCACTTTGCTCCCCTTTTGACCACTTCCAACCACATCGTCTCGCGCGCTACCCCCGCTGTCCAGCACTAAATTGAGACAGAGCGAGGATTCCTTCGCGCAAAATGTGGAAAAACCAGCCCGTTGGGCTGGCTGACTGGGATCGCACTACCGGTAGTGTTGAGGCTGTTGGTTCAGGGCAAGTTGATCACTTGCTGAGTGAAACCACATCTGGTAAGCGAAGTAAAAGCGAAAGTCCAGATGCATCGCCTGTGTATTTCCCGACAAACCAGTGGAAATTGCGTATCCAATACATGGGAAAGGACTACGCCGACGCCTGCTCCACCCGCGTCTTCTTCCGCTGCAGCATCCAGACCAGGTACAGCAGAACGCCGAGGTTGATGAGGAGCAGGCCGAACCAGAGCCAGCTCGGCTTGCGAATCAACTCATAGATCTCGTAAGGCATGAAGCAGACCGTAAGCGTCAGCGTCAGGTATTCAGCCCATACCTTCTCCGTTACGAGACCGTAGCCTTCGACCAGCGCGACGACCGAGTAGCCGAAGTCGAACAGGCCGATCTGCCGCAGGCGATGTACATCGACGAGGCTGACCTTGCTGAGGATGAAGCTGACGAAGCGGCCGTCCGTGTCGAACCGAAGCGCGGTGGCGACGCGCATCACCTCATCCGACAGGTCTTTGTGCAGCAGGTGGAAGACGCCGATGCCAAGGCAGAAGAAGAACAGCGACTTCAGCACCTTGAAGATGCCGATCAGCAACAGACCGCGGTCATGGGTTCCGGTCCTGCGTCCCGCTGCCTGCTGGCCCAGCGTTTCCTCGGTTGTATCGTGTTCTCGCATGAAGGCTTCCTCCAGTTGACGGGCAACGGCTCTAAATGTCAACGGCCTGGCCAAGTTGCTCTCATGAATGGATGGCGCCTCGGATTTCAGCGCCCTCAAGTAAGCCGAACATGTTTGCTCTATTGACAAACTTTTTAGCATAGCTTCAATCCATCCGCGAAAGCGCTTCGTAGATGTGATTGAACGCCCTGATGAGAGGGACACCTTAGCAAGCAGACAGCACACAAAGGACGAACACCATGAACATGAAGAAGAGCTTCCTCACCGCCGTTGCCGTCGCCACGCTGGCCGTTACCTCGCTTACCGCCTCCGCCCAGATGAAGGATCCCGATGTCGGCGGCGCCGCGATGTATCCCACGAAGACCATCGTCGAGAACGCGGTCAACTCGCCGATCCACACGACGCTGGTCGCTGCGGTGAAGGCTGCCGGGCTTGTCGACACGCTGAACTCCGCCGGTCCCTTCACCGTCTTCGCGCCGACCAACGACGCCTTCGCCAAGCTGCCCGCGGGCACGGTCGATACGCTCGTCAAGCCGGAGAACAAGGCGACGCTGACCTCGATCCTCACCTACCACGTCGTACCCGGCAAGATCAGCTCGAAGGAGCTGGCGAAGTTGATCAAGGCAGGCGGCGGCAAGGCGGTCGTGAAGACCGTCAACGGTGAGTCGCTCACCTTCACCATGATGGGCAAGGGCATCATGATCACCGACGCCAAGGGCGGCACGGCCATGGTCACCACCGCCGATGTGTATCAGTCGAACGGCGTCATCCACGTGATCGACACGGTGCTGATGCCCTAAAGCAGGCAATAGGGCTTCGGAAATTGAAAAGGACGCCTCGATATCGAGGCGTCCTTTTTCATTCCCTATGCCCTGCATTTGAAAGTGCGCCCGCACCATGAGGGTGATGCGGACGCACCTTCGACCGGCACGAGCGCCGGCCATTGCCCACGCCGAAGCATGGGCAATCTCGATCTTTGGATTACATCTCCGCCCATTCTCTGAGCAGGTTGTGATACACCCCCGTCAACTGCACGGCGGAGGTCTTTACCGCCTCCGTCTGCTCGCCTGCGATGCGCTGGATCGCGGTGTCGAGGTCGAACAGCATCGTGCGCTGCGCGTCGTGGCGGATCATGCTTTGAATCCAGAAGAAGGAGCTGACGCGCGCGCCGCGTGTCACCGGCGTGACGTGGTGCAGGCTGGTCGCGGGATAGAGCACCATGTGGCCCACCGGCAGCTTCACGCTGTGCGAGCCGTAGGCGTCCTCGACGACCAGCTCGCCGCCGTCGTAGTCCTCGGGCGGGGTCAGGAAGAGCGTCGCCGAAAGGTCGGTGCGGATGCGCTGCCCTGTCGTGGCGACCTGTCGAATGGCCGTGTCCACATGCGTACCGAAGGTCTGGCCGCCGGAGTAGCTGTTGAACATGGGCGGAAAGACCCGCAGCGGCAGCGCGGCGGACATGAAGAGCGGACTGCGCGCGAGGCCGGTCAGCACCATCTCGCCCAGCGCGATCGCAGCTTTGCTGCCCTCGGCGACCTGCAGGTTGCGCTTCACGCTCGCCGCCTGATAACCCGAGGTGACGCGGCCGTCGACCCACTCGGCCTGGTCCAGCATGCGCCTCGCCTCGGCGACCTGTTCGGCGGTGAGTACATTGGGAATCTCGATCAACATATGTGCTTTCTTTTATTACAAATACAGTTTGTATCCACTTCAGTTACATACAACGCGAGGGCCGAAGCGACCTGCTCCGGCCCCTGTATTGACGGTTAGAACTTGAAGTTCACGCCGATCAGAGCGGACACGCCCGCGCCGGGGATAAGGTGGCTGGGGTGCGGCAGATCGATGTAGAACCGGTTCAGCGCGTTGTAGACGTTGGCCTGCAGCTCAAGCCGGTCCGTGACCGGACGCTTCACCATCGCGTTGAAGACCCAGTAGCCCGGAACCTGCTTCTCCGCGGTTGAAAGCACCTGGTAGCAGGTCGTCGTGGACGCCGTGCCGCAGGGCGCGGAGCCAGCCGCAAAGGTCGTTGCAGGGCCATAGGTCAGCGGGATGAACGGCACCGTCGAGCTGGCCGTGCGGCTGCCCACATAGTTGCCGCCAACGCCCACGATCACATGCGAAGGCACGCGGTGCGTCGCGAAGAAGTTGAAGGTCTGCGTCGGTACGTTCGCCAGCGGCTGACCGACCGAGGTCGGATAGTCCGGCGACGAGATCACCCGGCTATCGAGGTAGGCATAGCCCACCACCAGGTCCATGCCCTGCGGCAGACGGCCCACCGCGCTGACCTGGATGCCCTTGACTGCCTGGTTGCCGGCGTTGACCGTGAGAGTGCTATTGGTCGCGCTGGTCTCGCGTGCGTTGTCCTTCTCGGTGCGGAAGATCGCGCCTTCGACCTGCAGCTTCTCGGCGAAGAAGGAGTACTTCGCGCCAAGCTCGTAGCTCTCGTTCTCCTCCGGCTTCAGGCCGGCCGAGGTGAGGGTCGCGCTGAGGCTGATGGACTCCGCCGCGGGGTTGAAGCTGGTGCCGTAGTCGAAGTAGACGCTGCCGTGGCTGTTCGGCTTGAAGACCAGCGCCGCGCGATAGGTCGGCTGCGACTCCACCAGGCTGAGCCCCGGAACGCCATTGGTCAGGACCGTAGCGGTGACCGTGCCGCCGGCCGGAGGCGCAACCGGCTGATAGATGTTGTAGCCCGTATCCATACGGTCCCAGCGCATACCGCCGCTCAGCTCGAAAAACCGGCCCAGGTGGACCGTATCGACGAAGTAGAGACCGACGCTCTCCACCTTGGTATGCACGACGGAGGTGATGTAGCCCGTGCCGCTGAAGACTGCCGCTGTGTTTGGGTTGATGAGCGTTGTCGAAGGAACGGTGTTCGCGCTGCTGATCGTGTAGCTATAACGGATCGGGTTCGAGATCTCCTGACCGCCCTCCACGCCGCCGACGAAGCTGTGCCGGATGCCGAAGGTGCGGAACCGCGCAACGATCTGCGTTTGATCCCACAGGTCGCCTTCGACGCTCTTGACCTGGATCTGGTTGCGATTGACAAGGATCGAGCTGGGATTGACCGCGCCCGGAACATACGGGCAGGTCTGCGTCGTGTTGATCGACGAGGTTGGCAGCGCGGTTACCCAGCCGCCGACGGGCGTGCTGGCCGACGGGGCGGTACAGATCTGCGGCTCCGTAATCTGCACGCTGCGCGGATAGTTCGCCGCGCGCGCAATGGTCTGCAGCGAGACGTTCGGCGTGAAGTTGTAAGCCGCCTTCGCGGTCAGAATGTCCGCGTTCGTACGCAGGTAGTTCTGGTCCGGGAAGCCGAAGTAGGCGTGGCGGCTGACGCCCGGCGCGAGCTTGTTGTAGAACCACGGCAGACCGTAGTCCGGCGTGTCGTTCTCGGACATGTGCAGGTAGCTCAACGTAAACGGCGCCTTCGAATTCATGCCCAGTTCGAGCGACGGCGCCAGGCCGAAGCGGCGCAGCGCATCGAACGGACGGCCGGCGACGCCGCCCTCCTGCCCCATGATGTTCACGCGCACGACGGCGCCGCCGGCGACATCCGGCAGAGGCTCGTTGATGTCGGCGGTGATGCGCCGCGTCGCGTCCGTACCGAACTGCGTGCCGATGCGCACGAACTGCTGGGCCTGCGGAACCTTGCTCTCCTGGTTGATGACGCCGCCGGTGGAGCCGCGTCCGAACTGCACGCCGGCCGGGCCTTCGAGCGCCTCGACTGCTTCGAAGTTGAACGAGTCGCGGTAGTAGCTGCCAAAGTCGCGGATGCCGTCGAGGAAGATGTCGTTGCGCGCCGTGAAGCCGCGAATGGTGAGGTTGTCGCCCTGCGCGCCGCTCTCGCCTGCCGCCATGCTGATACCGGGCACGTTGCGCAGCGCGTCTTTCAGCGTCGACGTACCCTGATCCTCGAGGATGAACTTCGGCACGACGCTGACCGTCTGCGGCGTATCCAGCAATGGCTCGGTGAACTTCGCAAGCGGCATCTCGTCCTGCAGGCCGGCGGTCACGTCCACCGCGTCCATATGGCGGATCGTCACGATCGCCTCGTGCTCGCTCACAAACTGCGCCGACAGGCCTGTGCCTTCGAGCAGCTTCGTCAGCGCAGCCGCATCGGTGTAGCTGCCCGAGACGCCCGGCGTCTGAAAGGTCGCCAGACGCTCCTTGCCGATCTTCACGGAGACGCCGATGCCGGTCGCCTTGTGATACGCCTCCAGACCTTCGCTGAGGGAGCCCGCGGGGATCTGGAACTGTTGCGGCGCGGCGGTGGGGGCTGCGGCCGGAGCATCGGCGCCGCCATCCACGGGGACCAGAGGCCCCTGCGCCAGGGCGAGCGAGCCGCCACATGCCGCCATCATGGCCAAGGCCGCCAGCCTGCTGTTGAAGATCTCTTTTCGTTCGTTCCTGGTGCTCGTCACGTTCTCTCTCCTCGATCGCTAAAGCAGCCGCGCCCTCACACGCCTGTCTGCCATGGTGCGGCGCGGTCCCTCAACACGCGCCAGATACAGATCTCGTCGAACCGCAGACGCAGAGCCGCGAACCCGTGACGGAGCCAATCCGCCGGGCGAGCGATCTAGGACTGCTTAGGTCCGATATGAATAATGTACACGATCTAGGACCGGAGTGGTCCGCGATGGGTTAAATTTTCTGAACGTTTTGTCATCTACGTTTGCTCCCGCGAAACGCGTGTCTCCGCCGACCGCGTATAACCGATACAGAGGTACGCATGCGCCACACGTTCGAGGCCGAGCAATGGCTTCCCTACCCGGTCGAGTTTGTCTTTGGATTCTTCTCGAACCCCGAGAACCTGCCGCGACTGATGCCCGCGTGGCAGAAGGCACGGATCGAAGAGGCCTCGTTCGCGCCCCCGCCGCCGCGCCCCGAGGGCACGCCGCGTCTGCCAGGGGTCGCCGCCGGCGCAGGCACGCGGATGACGATCAGCTTCAAACCCTTCCCCTTCTGCCCAGTTCGAGTGCCGTGGGAGGCGGAGATCACCGAATTCGTCTGGAACGACCACTTCTGCGACGTCCAGCATCGCGGGCCATTCGCCTACTGGAAGCACTGCCACCGGCTGTCATCCGTCGAGAAAGACGGCAGGCCAGGCACGCGCGTGCATGACCACGTGGACTACGAGATGCACCTCGGCCCGCTGGGCGAGCTGGCGAACAGGCTGGTCGTGCCGGGGCAGTTCAGGAGCATCTTCGAATACCGTCACAAGCGCACGGAAGAGCTGATGGCGATGATGTTCGGACGAGTAGCAGTTCGGCCCTAACGACGGCTTTGCTACCATAGGCCTACTCCGATGCTCCTCGCGCTTTCCAAAGAACCTGCCACTCCTGCTGAAATCGCCGCGTGTGTTCTATTTGGCGTGGGCGCCGTCCTCATTTCAGGGCTGATTGATATAAGCAGATCGAAGCTGCGCAGAAGGTCGATGCATCGACTGGCGGAGAACAGCGGTCTCTCGTTCATGGAACATGAGCTTCCATCGGATTTTCCGGATTACCACAATCCGTATCCAGTGAAATGGACGGACGACTGGGCTGTCGGACTTGTGGAAGGCAGGCGCGACTATGGCAAGCCCAGGAATGTAGTCTCAGGGCTCCGGAACGACAAGCTCCTCGTCGCTTTCGACATCCCCGTTTACGCCACACACTCCGGCAGGACGGGAATCGAGTATGTCACGATCGTAGCTCGACGCACGGACCGAGCACTTCGCGCTCCTGCGGTGCCATCTTCGCTGTATTACAGCGAAGATGGCCGCTGGCGTATCGTGCAGAAGAAAAGAAGCTGGCCCTACTTTCAGTATTCGCTCGTACTGAGTCCCGCATATATCGAGGCGCTTTGGGAAGGGCTGGGCTAGCGTACCGAAAGCCGCGACTCCACGATCGAACGCACGTAGAGTGCAGCCTTCTCCATGGCGCCTTCGGCGGTCAGGCCGTACTTGGCGCGCAGAGCTTCGGGCTTGCCGTGTTCGATGAAGTCGTCCGGCCATCCTACACGCACCACGGGGGTCGAGAGTTCGAGTTCGCTGACCGTTTCGAGCACTGCCGAGCCGTAGCCGCCAGCCAGCACATGGTCTTCGAGCGTGATCAGCAGGCCGCAGCGGCGGCCGTAAAGCTCTGCATTCTCGCGGTCGATCGGCTTCGCGAAGCGCGGATTGATCAGCGCGACCGAGAGGCCTTCGGCTTCGAGCATCGTCTGCAGGCGCTTGCCTTCACCCATCATCCCGCCCAACGCGAGGATGGCGACGTCGGAGCCGTCCTTCAGCACCTCCGCCTTGCCGATCGGAAGCGCGACGGGCTGGTCTTTTACGACCGACGCCGGTCCAGTTCCGCGCGGATAACGAATCGCCGACGGGCCCTCGTGCAGCATCGCCGTGTACATCATGTCGGCGAGTTCGTCTTCGTCCTTCGGCACCATGTGGATGATGTTCGGCACGCAACGCAGGTAGCTGATGTCGAACAGCCCATGGTGCGTCGGGCCGTCGTCGCCCGACAGACCGCCGCGGTCCATGCAGAAGACCACCGGCAGGTTCTGCAGGCAGACGTCATGGATGATCATGTCGTAGGCGCGCTGCAGGAAGGTCGAGTAGATCGCGCAATACGGCTTGAAGCCCTTGGTCGCCAGACCGGCGGCGAAGATCACCGCATGCTCCTCCGCGATGCCGACGTCGAAGTACCGATCCGGATGGTGCGGGCGGAAGAGGTCGAGCGCGGTGCCGTTCGGCATGGCGCCCGTGATGGCCACGACCTTGTCGTTGCGGTCGGCGAGCCGGGTGAGCGATTCGGCGAAGATCTCCGAGTAGGTCTTCTGCCCCGCGGCCGTGGTCTCGCCCGTCTCCGGGTTATAGGGCCCCAGGCCGTGGAACTTCTTCTGCTTGTCGAGCGCCGGCTGGAAGCCGCGGCCCTTCTGGGTGATCGCGTGCAGCACGACCGGGCGGTCGAGCGTCTTCAGGAAGTTGAAGGTCTCGATCAGCAGCGGCAGGTTGTGGCCGTCGATCGGGCCGTAGTAGCTGATGCCGAACTCCTCGAACAACATGCCGCGTCCGACGATGCCCTTCGCGGCCTCCTCTGCCCGGCGTGCGACATGTCGCGCAGCCTTGCCGCCAAAGCGCTCCAGCAGGCCCGCCGCGCGGTCGTGCAGGTTCAGATAGGTGGGATTCGCGGTCAGCTTGTGGAAGTATTCCGCAATGGCGCCGACGTTTTTGTCGATCGACCAGGCGTTGTCGTTCAGCACGACGATCATGCGCTTGGTCTGCGCGGCGATGTTATTAAGTGCTTCAAAAGAAACGCCGTTGGTGAAGGCGGCGTCGCCGGCCAGAGCGACGATGTGCTCCGAGCCGCCCGCCATGTCGCGTCCCACAGCCATGCCCAGCGCCGCGCTCAGCGCCGTGCCCGCGTGGCCCGCGCCGAAGCTGTCGTGGACGCTCTCGGTCCGCAGCATGAAGCCGTTCAGCCCACCCGGCTGGCGGATCGTGTGGAAGAGCTTTTCGCGGCCGGTCAGCAGCTTATGCACGTACGCCTGATGGCTCACGTCGAAGACGAAGCTGTCGGTCGGCGTATCGAAACAGTAGTGCATCGCGATGGTCAGTTCGACCACGCCGAGGTTCGGGCCGATATGGCCACCGGTCTTCGATACGCCGACGATCAGGCGCTCGCGGATCTCTTCCGCCAGTGTGGTCAGCTCTGCGATCGACAGCTTCTTTACATCCGCCGGCGACTCAATCGTCTCAAGAATCGTGCTCATCCAAACCCATTCCGCAGCTTGCCGGGTCGTACGTTTCCGGTCCTGTTGCCGCGTACAAATTGCTTTTCCAAATATTCGACGTACGACGTTCGATTTCTCAGTATACGACTGCTCCCGGATTCCGGGTAGCCTACTCGGCCATTCCTTCGAGCACGACCGCCGAAATCGGCTCCGTACCGAACTCGCCCTCCCATTGCGCGACCACTACGCTGGCCAGACAGTTGCCCACCACGTTCACCATCGTACGGGCCATGTCCATCAGGGCGTCGATGCCCATGATGACGAAGATCGGCTCGGTCGGCAGACGGAAGGTGGCCGCCGTCGCCAGCAGAACGACCAGCGTCGCACGCGGCACGCCGGCGACGCCCTTGCTGGTCAGGATCAGCGTGCCCATCATCATCAACTGCTCGCCAAACGGCATGTGAATGCCCGCCGCCTGCACTACGAAGATAGACGAGACCGCAAGATATAAGGTTGACCCATCGAGGTTGAAGCTGTATCCGGCCGGAATGACGAACGACACGATGCGGCGCGGCACGCCGAGCGCCTCCATCGCCTCCATCGCGCGGGGCAGCGCAGCCTCGCTGCTGGCTGTGGCGAAGGCGATCGTCGCCGGTTCAAGCACCGCCGCGAGGAATCGCTTCACCGGCACGCGCGCGATCAACGCCGCCGGCAGCAGCACCACCAGGCCGAAGGCGATCAGCGCACCATATAAGGTCAGCAGCAGTTTTCCGAGGTTCACCAGCACGCTCAACCCCATGTGGCCGACCGTGAACGCCATCGCGGCGCCCACGCCGATGGGGGCGAAGTACATGACGACATTGGTGAACTTGAACATGCCCTCGCTCAGGCTCTCGCAGAAACGCAGCACCGGGGCGCGCTTTTCTTCGCTCAGCATGGCCAGCGCGATGCCGAAGAAGACGGCGAAGACGGCGACCTGCAGCACCTGGCCCTCGGCGACGGACTTGGCGATGTTCTCGGGAAAGACGTGCAGCAGGAACTCGTCCCAGTGCATGGGTGCTGCCTTGATGGCCTCGCCCGCGCCCGCGACGGTCGGGATGACGAGGCCGACGCCAGCCTTCGTCAGGTGGATGGCCCCGAGCCCGATGGCGAGCGCGAGCGTCGTCACTACCTCAAAATAGACGATGCTCTTGACGCCCATGCGGCCGACGGACTTCAGATCCCCGTGCCCGGCGATGCCGGTGATCAGCGTCGCGAGGATCAGCGGAGCGACGATGGTTTTGATCAGGCGGAGAAAGATATCCGAGAAGACCCGCAGGTGAATGGCGAAGGCGGGCGCGTCGAAGCCAATCTCGGCGCCGGCGACCATGGCGACGAAGATCCACGGCGAGATCGAGCGGCGGTCGGTTGCAAAGGCCGCCAGCATCAGGATGCCGAGCCAGCGCAGCGTCAGCGGCCCGAAGAGCGGCATCCCGGGAACCGCGGCCTGCATCGCGATTCCAAACACGACCAGCCCAATTCCCGCGCCCAACAACACCGGCTGCCTCTTTGATTTGTTCATTGTGGTCGAAGAATAGCAGTTGAAACGCATTTTTGGAGCGGGGATTTATTCTTTGGTAACATACCCGCAATCCACATCGCCGCAACTGCTAGCATCGGCGCATGCCGCGCATGCGTACGATCGCGTCGATCCTGTCTTTCGCCTTTTGCGCCTCGGCCACGACCAGGCTGACCGGGCAGCAGATACCGCTCAATCCGTTCTCTTCCGGCGCCCCCGACAGCGGCGGCCACGTGCTCATCAGCCCGCTGACACAACCAACGCTGACGCCTGGCGTCCTACAGTTGATGGAACTCGAAAGTCGATTCGCGGCGGATGTCGCAAAAGGTGGCGGCAAGGCCTTCGCCGCATGGTTTACCGACGACGCCGTCGTGCTGAACAACGGCAAGCCGCCCGTGCTTGGCCGTTCCGCCATCGCCCAGCAGGCCGTGTGGGATCCCGCGACCTATCAGCTTACCTGGACTCCGCAGGGCGCGCAGATGGGTCCGTCGAACGACATGGGCTACACCTGGGGCCACTATGAGGGTAAGGCAAAGGACAACAACGGTCAGCCGATCGTCCTGACGGGCCGATATATGACTGTCTGGAAGAAGTTGCCGGGCGGCGCGTGGAAGGTCTCGCTCGAAGCCAGCGCAAACGAAGCACCGAACGCCGGCGATTGCTGCGCGCTGCCGAAGCCCTGACGCCGATGAGCCGCATCGCTTACCCCTCCGAACCCGCAGGTACGTCGAAAGTTGGAGTGTCTTCGCGTGCGTCGAGCCCTAACATTTGGCCTAGAGTCATGATGAATCCGACCCTGGTCAAAGACGATGCGTTGCGAGCGGAAGCCCTGGAGCAGTACGGGCTGGTCGAAGCCGCGCCCGATCCGGTCGTCGACGACCTCGTCCGCCTGGCCGCGCAGTTGTGCGGCGTGCCCATGGCCGGCGTCGCCATGGTGGGGGCGGAGAGCCTCTTCGTCAACTCCCGCGTAGGCCCCGGCCCATCGCGCGTGCCACGGGGAAACACCCCGATCGAACAGACCATTCTCGGCGACACCGTCTACGAGGTGCCCGACGCGCGCTATCACGCGGACTTCTCCCCCGACGGCATCATGATCGCCGGTCGCACCTATCGCTTTTTTGCCGGCGCTCCGTTGACCACGCCCGCCGGCGTCACCATCGGCTGTCTGTTCGTGCAGGATGTTGCGCCACGCAAGCTGACGCTCGCGCAGATCGACAGCCTCGCCGTGCTGGGCCGCCAGGTCGTTGCGCACTACGAACTCAACTGCCGCATCCGCCAGATGGACAAGGCCAGCCGCGCCAGCCATCGCGTGGAATCGGCCCTGACGGTCGAGCGCAACTTCGTCTCCACCGTGCTGGACACAGTCGGCGCGCTGGTCGCGGTCTTCGACACCGCGGGCCGCATCGTGCGCTTCAACCGCGCCTGCGAGGTGGCCTCCGGCTACGACTTCGCCTCGCTGGTCGGGCGCTACCTGTGGGAAAAACTGATCCCCGTCGCCGACATTCCCGAGGCCATCGCCAGCTTCGAACGGCTGCGCGGCGGCAAGTTCCCCGCCAGCTTCGAGAACCAGTGGAAGTGCCGCGACGGCAGCATCCGCCGCATCGCCTGGACCGCGACCGCGCTCGTCGACCGCCAGGGCCAGACGACCTTCCTCATCTCCACCGGCATCGACGTCACCACGCAGCGCGGCGCGGAGGCGACCCTGCGCGAGAGCGAGGCGCGCTACCGTCAGCTCGTCGAAGGCTCGCTGGGCATGGTGGGCACGCACGACCTCAACGGCAAGATGATCTCCATCAATACGACTGGCGCGCAGAGCCTCGGCTTCACCGTCGAAGAGATCGTCGGACGCAATCTTGCGGATCTGATGCCGCGCGAGCGCAAGCGCGACGTGCAGCCGTATCTGGAGGAGGTCGTCGCGAACGGCGAATCGCAGGGCCTGCACTACTTCTGCAACAAGAACGGCGAAGTCCGCGTGATGGCCTTCAGCAACAAGCTGATCGAGGCGCCCGGCAAGCTGCCCTATATCCTCAGCTTCGGCGTCGACATCACCGAACAGGTGCGCGCGGAAGAGAAGCTGCGCACGCTCATCCGGCAGTCGAACTCCATCCTCGAATCGGTCGGAGACGGCATCTACGGCATCGACCTGGAAGGACGCGTGACGGTGGTGAACCCGGCCGCCTCGCAGATGCTCGGCTACAAGGCCGGCGAACTGCTGGGGCGGCGCATGCACGAGCTGATCCATCACACCCGGCCCGACGGAACACCCTACCCCGCCGGGGACTCGCCCATCGCGAACAGCATCCGCAAGCTCGACACGGTGCGCGTCTCGGACGAGGTCTTCTGGCGCAAGGACGGCACCAGCTTCCCGGTAGAGTATGTCGCGCGTCCCCAGATCGACATCGTCCGCGAAGGCGCCGGCGCCGACGGATCCGGTGAACGCACCACGAAGTGCGTCGGCGTGGTCGTCGCCTTCACCGACACGACCGAACGACGCGCGCTCGACCGGATGAAGGACGAGTTCATCTCCACCGTCTCGCACGAGCTGCGTACGCCGCTGACCTCGCTGCGCGCCGCGCTGGGTCTGGTCTCGGGCGGAGCGCTGGCCACGCGGCCCGAAAAGATGCAGCAGATGCTCGAGATCGCCATCGGCAACACCGACCGGCTGGCGCGCCTCGTCAACGACATCCTCGACATCGAGCGGATCAGCAGCGGCAAGGCGGAGTTGCACTACACGATGTGCTCCGCCGACGACCTGCTGCGCCGCGCGGCCTCCACGCAGCAGTCCGCTGCGGATAAGCTGCACCTGCACTTCGCGCTTGGGCCGGGGCATATGTCGGGCATTCAGGTCTGGGCCGACCCAGACCGCATCGCGCAGACGCTGAGCAACCTGATCTCGAATGCGATCAAATTCTCCCCCGTCGGCGGCGAGATCGCGCTCTCGGTGAAGGCGCTCGACGAAAACGAGGCGCAGTTCGATGTGCACGACCAGGGCCAGGGCATCCCCGCCGGCCAGCTCGAGAACATCTTCAACCGCTTCCAGCAGGTGGACGCCTCGGACTCCCGCATCCGCGGCGGCACGGGTCTGGGCCTCGCCATCTGCCGCAGCATCGTCACGCAGCACCGCGGGCACATCTGGGCCACCAGCCCTCCGGGCGACGGCGCGACCTTCCACTTCACCCTGCCAACCAAGGCCAGCCAGCACCTGGGGTAGGTTTTCGGTGGAAGCATGGGGCTTCAGCCCTGCGCTTCCATCAACTACTCGTCCCCTTCACGCAGCTTGGCGATCACGCCGAAATCCTCAAGCGTCGTCGTGTCGCCCGTCACCGTTCCGGTCGTCGCAAGTTCCCGCAGGAGGCGCCGCATGATCTTGCCGGAGCGCGTCTTCGGCAGCGTCGGGGTGAAGCGCAGGTCGTCCGGCCGGGCCAGTGCGCCGATCTCCTTCGCGACCCACTGGCGCAGCTCCTGCTTCAGCGCGTCGCTGGCCTCGTGGCCCTCTTCGAGCGAGACGAACGCGGCGATCGCCTGTCCCTTCATCTCGTCCGGCCGCCCGACGACGGCCGCCTCGGCGACCTTCGGGTGCGCGACGAGCGCCGACTCGATCTCGGCCGAGCCCAGCCGGTGGCCGCTGACGTTGATGACGTCGTCGACCCGGCCCATCAGCCAGAAGTAGCCGTCCTCGTCCTGCCGCGCACCGTCGCCGGTGAAGTAACTGCCGGGAATCTCCGAAAAGTAGGCCGACTTGTAACGGTCCGGATCGCCGTAGATCGAGCGCGCGATGGATGGCCACGGCTTGCGGATGACCAGCAGACCACCTTGCCCCTTGGGTACGGGCTCGCCTTCCTTGGTGACGACCTCCGGCACGATGCCGAAGAACGGCCGCGTGGCCGAGCCGGGCTTCGTCCCGACGGCGCCCGGAATCGGCGCAATGAGGATGGCTCCCGTCTCGGTCTGCCACCAGGTGTCGACGATCGGGCAGCGCTCCTTGCCGATGTTGGTGTGATACCACATCCAGGCCTCGGGGTTGATCGGCTCGCCGACCGTGCCCAGCAGACGCAGCGAATCCAGCGTGTAAGGAGCCAGGTATGCGTCGCCCCACTTGATGAAGGCGCGGATCGCCGTCGGCGCGGTATAGAAAACAGAGACTTTATGCGTGTCCACGATGCGCCAGAAGCGATCGCAGTCCGGCCAGTTGGGCGCGCCTTCGTACATCAGCACGGTCGTGCCGTTCTGCAGCGGGCCATAGACGACGTAGCTGTGGCCGGTGACCCAGCCGATGTCGGCCGTGCAGAAGTACACGTCGTCCTTCTGCAGGTCGAAGATGTACTTCGAGGTCAGGTACGTACCAACCGAGTATCCCCCGGTGGTGTGGACCAGGCCTTTGGGCTTGCCGGTCGTGCCGGAGGTATAGAGAATGTAGAGCGGGTCTTCGGAGTCCATCCACTCTGGCGGGCACTCCGCGCTGGCGGTTGCGACGGCCTCGTGCCACCAGATGTCGCGGCCTTCGACCATGCTCACCGGCGTCTTGCGCTCGGGCGAACCCTCGACCGTCGATCGCTGGTAGACGACAACGTTCTTCACGGTCGGACACTTGCCCAGCGCCTCATCGACGATGGCCTTCAGCTTGACCTCGCCGCCGCGGCGATAGCTGACATCCTGGGTCAGCACGGCCACGCACTGCGAGTCGTTGATGCGGTCGACCAGCGCGTGTGACGCGAAGCCGCCGAAGATCACGTTATGGATCGCGCCGATGCGCGCGCATGACAGCAGCGCAATCGCCAGCTCCGGGCACATACCCATATAGATGGCCACGCGATCGCCCTTGCCCACGCCCAAACCCTTTAAGACATTGGCGAACTGCTGCACCATGACGTGCAGCTCGCCGTAGGTGATCTTGCGGACCTCGCCGGGCTCGCCCTCCCACAGCAGCGCCACCTTATCCCGCGCGTTGCTGAGCGCGTGGCGGTCGACACAGTTGTGCGACAGGTTCAGCTTGCCGCCGACGAACCACTTCGCCGATCCCATTTCGCCTTCGAGCACGGTGGTCCACTTCTCGAACCAGTCGAGCTCCGACGCGGCCTCGGCCCAGAACTCCTCGGGCTCCTCGACGCTCTTGCGGTACATGCTCTCGTACTGTTCGAGGTTCTGGATATGCGCCTTCGCGGCGAAGTCCGCCGGTGGAGGAAAGAGGCGGTTCTCGCGCAGCAATGACTGCATGTTCGTACCTACAGATAGACCCTCGGCTGTTAGAGACACGCGTTTCCTCCAAATTTCGTTCACGCAAAAGGTACCTTACGACAGCAAAGTCGAGCAACTGTGAATTGCGCCGGGCAAGCGGGAAGACGTTTACCGCACACATTCCGTTGGACTTGAGAAAAGATCGTGAAAAGGCTGTTCAAACCTTGATCCATAGGAGTACAAAACAATTCACGGTTGCATCTGTCCCGCTTCCAGTGCAATCGAAGTCGATAAGAGGGCGTGGTCCGCCCCAGGAATTGGATTCCCAGGAGTTTAAGGTTATGGCGCTTTCTTTTCTCGATCGGGAACGTTCGGTCGCACATGAGGGGTACAGCCGCTGGCTGGTCCCGCCTGCCGCACTTGCCATCCATCTTTCGATCGGACAGGTCTACGCCTTCTCCGTCTTCAAGAACCCTCTACAAGCCCTGACGGCAGCGGACGGATCGCACTGGGACCTGAAGAGCCTCGGCTACATCTTCTCCATTGCGATCGCCGTGCTGGGCCTGTCGGCTGCGATCTTCGGCGCGTGGCTTGAAAAAGTCGGCCCACGGCGCGCGATGTTCTATGCCGCCATCTGCTTCGCCGCAGGCTTCTACATTGCCGCGATCGGCGCGGATACGCATCAGATTGCGCTCATCTATCTTGGGTACGGCGTGGTCGGTGGCGTGGGCCTGGGGCTGGGTTACATCTCGCCCGTCTCCACGCTCATCAAGTGGTTCCCCGACCGGCCGGGCCTTGCGACCGGGTTGGCGATCATGGGCTTCGGCGGTGGCGCGCTCATCGGCAGCCCGCTGGCCAACCAACTGATGGCGCACTTTAAAGCTGCCGGCAAGCCAGCCATCCCGTCGACCTTTCTCGTCATGGGTACGCTCTACTTTATCTTCATGATGTTCGGCGTCTTCACCATCCGCGTGCCGCGCGACGGCTGGAAGCCCGAGGGCTGGTCCGGCACGAACAAGGTCTCCGCGCTTATCTCGACCCACAGCGTCGCCGTCGGGCAGGCGTGGCGGACGCCGCAGTTCGCGCTCCTCTGGATCATCCTCTTCTGCAATGTCACCGCAGGCATCGGCATCCTGGAGCAGGCTTCGCCGATGATTCAGGACCTGTTTAAAGGCTCCGTCGGAAAGGACGCAGCCGTCGGGTTCGTCGGTCTGCTCAGCATCTTTAATATGGCCGGTCGCTTCTTCTGGGCTTCGGTCTCGGATAAACTCGGACGCAAGACCACCTACTTCACCTTCTTCACGCTGGGCGCCGTCCTGTTCTTTGTGCTGCCGCTCTCGCGTGCCGACCATCTGAACTCCGTGCCGCTCTTCGTCAGCATCGCGGTACTGGTCATCTCGATGTATGGCGGCGGCTTCGCGACGATTCCGGCCTACCTGAAGGATCTCTTCGGCGGCTACAACGTCTCGGCGATCCACGGCCGCCTGCTGACGGCGTGGTCGACCGCGGGCATCGTCGGCCCGCTCATCGTCAACGGCATCCTCGACCACTACGTCGCCAACCATATGAGCAAGCAGGACGCATACCCGCTGATCCTGCACATTATGTCCGGCCTGCTCGTCGTCGGCTTTGTCGCCAACCTGCTGGTGCGGCCGGTGGACGCAAAGCACTGGATGAAGGATCAGACGCTCGCGCCGGTCGGCGGCGGACACTGATTTCGGCCCGCCCGTAGACACAGACGCAACATCGGCATAGCATTCACACGCTTCAGACGAAAAGGATTCCCGAGATGGCAAACGAGACCGTCCACGCAAAATCTTCTCCCCTGCTGATCGGCGCAGCCTGGCTGCTGGTGATCCTTCCGGCGGCCTGGGGATTGAACTACACCGTACGCAACGCTTTGAAGATCTTCACCGCAGGTAACACAGCGGCTGCGGCGCCGAAGTAACCCAGCACAACCAGCACCAACTTTGGTGCAGGTTATGCTTGTCTGAAGCCGGGAGTAACTGTAGAGTAAATACCGGTTGCCGTGGATTCCAAGGTTGTATCGGGTTTCGCGGCAGAAAGCAGGTTGCCATGCGTGATTGGCTGATTATCGGTTGTTTTGTCGTGATGCTGATGGCTCCCTGCGTTGTAGCGCTGGTGGCAAGCAAGGCGGCGCGACAGCCGAAGGACGAGACCGCAACGGACCCGGCGCCGCTCGAAGCCAAGTCCGAGGTTCGAGTGGAGTCCGCCGACTTCGTTCGTCCGGCCAGGGTCCGCTCCGGCGAGATGCAGACCGTGAAGATCGTCTGGACCAAACAGTTCGACTCCGGCGAGTATCCCCGGGCCGGTGGCCGGGTTCTGCGAGCGCGACGCCGGGTGTAGTCCGCGCACCGGCTGCTACACTCAGCTTGCGTGGGATTTTACTGGCCAGCTTCGATCGGATTCTTTCTGGGCTTCGCCTTCGGGGTAGGCTGCGCGCTGGCGGTCATGTACTCCATCTATATGGGTGGCTACCGGGCCGCAGTGCGGGATTTCAAACTTCCCACACCGCCCGAGAGACTGGCAAAAGAGCTGGCACGGCCTAAAGGCAGCTCTTAACTCCTGAAATCAGCCCTTCGCCGCCAACTGCTTCCGCATATCCTGCACCTCGCGGGTCAGGCGTTCGAGCGCCTCCATCAGCTCCGCCCGCTGCGCCTCGTCGGCAGAAGGCTGCACCGCTTCAATGTAGAAGGTGCCGTTCGGTTCGAGCACGCACTTGCGCACCTCGCCGAAGCTGTCGAAGCTCTGCCGGTGCAGCACCGAAAGCAGCTCCTGCCGGGTCATCGTCTCTTTCTTCAGCGCGGCCTCGTCCACCACGCCGTCGCAGATCAGCATGGTGGACGAACCCTCGGCCGCTGCATTCAACTTCGGCATATGGAAGAGCAGCCGCATGACCAGCCAGTTGACCGACAGCAGCGCGAACGCACCCACCAACCCGCCCGTCACCGAGTTGTCGTCGCCAATGATCGCGTTCTGCACCGTATTCGACAGGCTGAGCAGCACCACCAGGTCGAACGGGTTCAACTGCGCCAGTTCGCGTTTCCCGAACAGGCGCAGGTAGGCGATCAACGCCACGTAGACGATCGCTGGCCGGATGATCTTTTCGAGCAGCGGCAGATGCAGGTGGAACATACTGTCGAACAAATCGGAACCTCCGGGTCTTGCCGCGTGAAGCTGTCTCAGGCGTTATGAATCTGATGCCACTTCCAGGCGCTGGCGATGATGGCGTCGAGTTCGGCAAACCGCGGCTTCCACCCCAGCTCCGCCTTGATCTTGTCCGAGCTGGCGACCAGCACCGCCGGGTCGCCGGCGCGGCGGTCGCAGAGTTCGACCGCGATCGGCTTGCCGGTCACGCGCTTCACCGATTCGATCACCTCGAGCACCGTGAAGCCCTGGCCGTTGCCGATGTTGCAGATAATCTTCTCGGTCGTCGAAAGCGCGTCCAGCGCCAGCAGGTGCGCGTCGGCCAGATCCTGCACATGAATATAGTCGCGGATGCAGGTGCCGTCTTTGGTCGGGTAGTCCTGGCCGAAGATCTTGATGCTCGCGCGCTTGCCTAGCGCCACGTCCAGAATCAGCGGAATCAGGTGCGACTCCGGCTCGTGCGCCTCGCCGTAGCCCTCGATCGCGCCCGCGACGTTGAAGTAGCGCAGGCTGGCATAGCGCAGACCGCGCTGCGAGTTCATCCACTGCAGCATGTACTCGACCAGCAGCTTGCTTTCGCCATATGGATTGGTCGGCTTCAGGCGGGCGTCTTCGAAGATCGGCGCGGACTCCGGCTCGCCGTAGCAGGCGGCCGTCGAGCTGAAGACGATCTTGTCGTGACCGGTCGCCAGCATGGCTTCGAGCAGCGAAAGCGTGCCGGCCGTGTTGTTGCGGAAGTAGACCTCGGGCTTCTTCATGCTGTCGCCAGCCTCGATCAGGGCGGCAAAGTGCATCACCCCATCGAACGGCCCGTTGGAAAATGTTTTCTCAAGTAGCGCCCTATCGGCAAGATCGCCCTCAACGAAGGTTGCACCCGCAGGCAGGGCCTCACGGCGGCTATGGCAGAGGCTGTCGAAGATCGTGACCGTGTGTCCCTGTGCGAGAAGCAGACGGCAGACCGTGCCGCCAATGTAACCCGCGCCGCCTGTTACCAATACATTCATTCTCAGATCTCCTGGTTGCCCGTACCCCCTGAAACTTTCTGGGTACCGGGTGCAACCAAAGTATAGTGTCTGCTCTTGCCATTCTCTGCAAGACTGTAAACGTGTTACTAAAGTTTGCATTCGCTGCCGAAATGCGTTGAAGTTGTTTTGAATGAAAGCCCTCAAATGGGAGATTCATGGTTTTTCCTCTTGCATTCCTGTACGGGCGCCATAAGATGACCTGAAACGACAAAATATTTTCGGGCTCCCCAGTACGGTTACCAAATGAAGTAAGCCGCCCTGACGATGCTCGCTGGACCTTGAATCTCTTGAAGTTCTCGACTGGCGTCTTCCACAACTCCCGCCTCGCCCATTCGCGAGACTTGCATAAAGGATCTTCTTTCCAT
Organism: Granulicella rosea; assembly: GCF_900188085.1. Taxonomy (GTDB): domain Bacteria; phylum Acidobacteriota; class Terriglobia; order Terriglobales; family Acidobacteriaceae; genus Edaphobacter; species Edaphobacter rosea. Next base: position 342 of record NZ_FZOU01000003.1, on the reverse strand, counting down.
GGCAAAACCGTTGCGCAGTGAAGAAAATACCCGCCCCAAGGACGTCCAGTTCGCCCACTTCGGCGTGCTCGACTCCGGCTCTCAGGGCAAAGGCTCCATCTTTACCTCGCTCGGCCTGAATGCCGCGCTGGTGCTGATCGCGATCGTGATCGGCGCAGCGACGAAGGTGCAGATTCAAAAGCAGAAGGAAGCGGTCACGCTGGTGGTTCCGATCAAGGATGAGCCGAAGCCGAAGCCGCCGGAGCCTCCGAAGCCGCCACCGAAGCCTCTACCCAAGCCGCCGGTGATCAAGCCGGTTCCGCCGAAGATCGTGCTCGAGAAGGTGAAGATTCCCGATCCGCC
>NZ_FZOU01000023.1 GCF_900188085.1 Granulicella rosea | reverse complement strand
AGCAACATGGGCAAGGAAAAGTTTGACCGGTCTAAGCCGCACGTAAACATCGGAACCGTTGGTCACATCGACCATGGCAAGACGACGCTGACGGCTGCGATCACGAAGGTATTGTCGAAGCACAACCCGAACAACACCTTCCGTTCGTTCGACACGATCGACAACGCTCCGGAAGAGCGTGAGCGCGGTATCACGATCGCGACCTCGCACGTCGAGTATGAGACGCCGAACCGTCACTACGCGCACGTCGACTGCCCGGGCCACGCCGACTACATCAAGAACATGATCACCGGCGCGGCGCAGATGGATGGCGCGATCCTGGTGGTCGCGGCGACCGACGGTCCGATGCCCCAGACCAAGGAGCACGTGCTGCTCGCGCGTCAGGTCGGCGTTCCGTACATCGTCGTGTTCCTGAACAAGTGCGATGCGGTCGAGGACGAGGAGCTGATCGAGCTGGTCGAGATGGAGGTTCGTGAGCTTCTTTCGAAGTACGACTACCCCGGCGACGACACCCCGATCATCCGCGGCTCGGCACTCGGCGCGCTGAACGGCGAAGCCCAGTGGGAGGCCAAGATCGACGAGCTGATGGACGCTGTGGACAAGTACATTCCGCAGCCGGAGCGCGCGGTGAACCTGCCGTTCCTGATGCCGATCGAAGACATCTTCTCGATCTCGGGCCGCGGCACGGTGGTCACGGGCCGTATCGAGCGCGGCAAGGTCAAGGTGGGCGAGGCTTGCGAGATCGTCGGCTTTGGCGACACGCAGGCGACGGTCTGCACCGGCGTCGAGATGTTCAAGAAGCAGCTCGATGAGGGTCTGGCGGGCGACAACGCGGGTCTACTGCTGCGCGGCGTGGCGAAGGAAGCGGTACAGCGCGGCATGGTTCTGGCCAAGCCGGGTTCGATCAAGCCGCACACCGAGTTCAAGGGCGAGGTTTACGTTCTGAGCAAGGAAGAGGGCGGCCGTCACACGCCGTTCTTCAACGGCTACCGCCCGCAGTTCTACTTCCGCACCACGGACGTGACGGGTTCGGCGAAGCTGCCGACCGGCACCGAGATGTGCATGCCGGGCGACAACATCCAGCTCGAGATCACGCTGCACACGCCGGTCGCGATGGAGAAGGGTCTGCGCTTCGCCATCCGTGAGGGTGGACGTACCGTCGGCGCGGGCACGATCTCCGAGATCATCAAGTA
>NZ_FZOU01000024.1 GCF_900188085.1 Granulicella rosea | reverse complement strand
ACCGCCTCTTCCTTCCAACGTTCGACGCGGGAGCGAGTATCCTCCGCTAGACGGCTCTTGAAGTGCGAGCGGAGCTGCTCTTTTCCGTCTTCAATCGCTCCCTCCAAGCCGGCGTCGAGTTCCGCTAGGTCTAGCGTTCCTTCCTGACTCAGCCTTGAATTGTAGGAACTCTTGAGGTAAGCGGAGAACTCAAAGCCGGGAGCATGAATGCCCGGAGGAACGCGATGAAGAGGGAGACCGCCTTCATCGCAGAGGTAAAGCATCCGCTCCGTTGGCAACTGCCACTCGATTATGTCCAAGGATGCGGGGAAAGACTCGCCATTTCGTTCGATTGGTTTCAGGGAAAAACTTTTTGAGAGAGCGATGGCGGCAGCCGGTTCGATGGTGCGTCCGACGACCGAGATGGAAAGTCCCGGATACTCCGTCATGTATAGAGCAAAGAACTCGGAAAACTCTTGAGCGACGGCATCGGTATCAAGTTGCCAATCCTTATCCAGTTCGCTTATGTGGACGCGGGTGCCAGGTCTCGCACCCTCCTCTGCCCGTGACGCAGCCATTAGCTTTGCAGTTCTCACGTTGTCGCGGACGATAGTGACCGTGAAAGTTTGGAGATCTCCGTTGGCGTCTTTTGCCGTAGATGTCCATTCAGCAACCCGGCCCAGCGCAAGAGCCCTCAAGCGTCCACGACCTTCCTTTCCATGGAGATGTCGCTCGCCATTCTTTGAGAGATTGTTCGCCTTCTTCCACGAGCCCCCCAGATTCTCGAAGAACTTGAGCCCTTCCTCGTAGGTCATGCCGTGCCCGTTGTCCTGCACAGTGACCGACTGAAGACCGATTTGCCCATCCTCGGCGGTAACCTTGATGGAGGTGGCCTCTGCATCAAGCCCGTTCCAGATAAGTTCGGCGATTGCCTGCACCGGGCGCCCGGTCGTCAGTTTCTCCGCAAAGTCCTCTTGAACATTGAGCGTGACAATCCGTTCGTCATTCGTTGCCATGCCTGTCTCC